>NZ_NOXU01000002.1 GCF_002251795.1 Niveispirillum lacus
TGTCCGGCATCAGCCCCTGTGGGACAGAAGCGGGTGATTGCGCAACGGAGGATTTCTGGCTCATCGTAGTGACCGAAGGGAACGCAGATGAGGCAGAAATCCATGGCGCCGACATCGGGTGCCGAGCAGGTTGTCCGGGACATCCGGCGGCAGACGCGCAAGCATTATTCGGCGGAGGAGAAGATCCGCATCGTGCTGTCGGGCCTTCGCGGCGAGGACAGCATCGCGGAGCTGTGCCGGCGGGAAGGCATCGCCGAGAGCCTGTATTATAGCTGGTCCAAGGAATTCCTGGAGGCTGGCAAGAAGCGCCTGTCGGGCGACACGGCCCGCCAGGCCAGTACGGGCGAGGTCAAGGACCTGCGGCGCGAGATGCGCGACCTGAAGGAAGTGGTCGCCGACCTGACCCTGGAAAACCGCCTGCTCAAAAAAAGCATGATCGCGGATGGGGGCGACGAGGAATGAGATATCCCGCATCCGAAAAACTGGAGATCATCCGCTTGGTCGAGGCGTCGCACCTGCCGTTGCGCCGGACCCTGGACAGGCTGGGCATTCCCGCCACCACCTTCTATCGCTGGTATGCACGCTATCGGGCCGAAGGTGAAGGCGGTCTGGCCGACCGGACCAGCGCGCCGGGCCGGGTGTGGAACCGCATCCCTGACGCGGTGCGCCAGCAGCTGGTCGAACTGGCCCTGGAGGCGCCGGACCTGTCACCGCGTGAACTGGCGGTGAAATTCACCGACAGCAGGGGCTATTTCGTCTCGGAAGCCTCGGTCTATCGGCTGCTGAAGGCCCATGACCTGATCACCAGCCCGGCCTTCGTGGTGATCAAGGCGGCCGAGGAATTCCGCGACAAGACGACCCGGCCCAACCAGATGTGGCAAACCGATTTCACCTATCTCAAGGTCATCGGCTGGGGCTGGTTCTACCTGTCGACCATTCTGGATGATTATTCCCGCTACATCGTCGCCTGGAAGCTGTGCACGACCATGCGGGCCCAGGACGTTACCGACACTTTGACCCTGGCGCTGGAAGCCTCGGGCTGTGATCAGGTCGCGGTCGCCCACCGGCCCCGCCTGCTCAGCGACAATGGCGCGTCCTATATCGCCGGCGATCTGGCCGAATGGCTGGAAGACAAGGGCATGGACCATGTCCGCGGCGCGCCAAACCACCCCCAGACCCAGGGAAAAATCGAACGTTGGCACCAGACCCTGAAGAACCGCATCCTGCTGGAAAACTATTTCCTGCCCGGTGATCTGGAAGCCAAAATCCAGGGTTTCGTCGACCATTACAACCACCGCCGATATCATGAAAGCATCGGCAACCTGACGCCCGCAGATGTCTATTACGGCCGTGGCTCCGCCATCCTGGCACGGCGGGCAAAAATCAAAAAGCAGACCATCCAGCACAGGCGCTTGTGCCACCAAAGCCAAGCCGCTTAACATCAACCCGCTACGAGCCAGATCCTCCGTTCACAAATTCATCCCGATGTCCCAGTTGTTTCGACGACGGACA
>NZ_NOXU01000001.1 GCF_002251795.1 Niveispirillum lacus
GCCAGCGTCGACTTGCCATGGTCGATATGGGCGATGATGGAAAAGTTACGGATCTTCGACAGGTCGGTCATGGACTCAGCAGCGCCAGGAAAAACGATTGGGGCGGAAGATAGGTGGACAGGGGGCGGAAGGCAATGACCGTGCGGGCCGGGGGGTAGCAGGGGTGATGTGCGGTGCGATGGGGGCGGCGATTCGCGGACACGGATGGCAATGCCAGAACACGGAAATATTGCAAACAGAGTATTGGCCAGTGACCTGAATATTAAGAATGCAGATGTTCGGTAATGCGCCCGTATGCAGCCCGCAATATCTGTGAAACCATTCTGATTTTCCCTTGATACCACCCTTCAACCAGGGCTTAATATCACCTAACCAAGCTGGAAAAGCGTGCGGCACATTTGGTTTGCCTGAGAGTCAGACACAATGTATGTGACGCAGGGGTAGCTGCCTGTATGTAATAACGGCCAGTTAGGGAGCGTCGAATGTTGAAAGGACTAAATTCTTCTGATCGGCTGTTGAAACATTGCTGCCTTGGATTGATAGCTGTTCTTTCATTCAGCGTAGGATATGAATTTGGCAGAGACTTGGCATTGAAAGCCCTGAACCTCTGATATCCAGTTGAAATATTATCTAAAATCTCGACTTTATTCAGATCGACCAACGACGTGCCGTTTTCACTGGCACATGTCCGCCTATTGGCGGCACCCCATCCAATGGGTGCCGCCGCGGAATAGCCCCTACCCTTTCTAACCCTGGCGCTTGCCGGCCAGAGGGGAGACGTAGCCCGGTACCTCTTTGGCGGCACATCCTCGGCATGGGCTTCCAGGGTGCCGCGCAGGCCGTCATCGGGGCCATCGGTTGGTTCTCCAGAAGGTCGGGGCGTTCGCGTTCCACGCCTTTCAGCGCGGTCCTGGGGATATCCTCTACCGTGCCTGTGACTTTATAGCTGTGCATGCGGCCCATCAGCACACCGTGCACCCCGCTTTGCCCCATGCGCATCCACGGCCACCAGGGGGGCTGACGCATAAGCCCCGCGTGATAGCGCGCGGATGGTAGCGACCGGTCGTCAATTTCCGCGGCTGGGGTGAAGATGGTGAAATGCTCGGACGGGTTGACGCGTTTGCCGGTGGACGCCTTGGGCCAGCCTTCCGGGGTCACCGGGTAGTATATCCATGCGCGTAGTCCCAGCTTAACAGATACTGGTCGCCAATACGCTGCCACGGTAGAAGGAAGGGCTTACCCTTCTGGCCCTTGGTGCCGTTATCGTTATTGATGGTCTCGCTGTCGCCCATCCGGAATACTTACTGTTCCACGGTCAGGGTGCCGCGCCAGCGGTCATTCAGAAAGGGGAATTCCTTCACCCGTTCCCCGGTCCAGGGATTGTTCCATTCATCCAGGATTTCGCCCGTAGCCAGATCAGTATAATAGCCGCATTCCTTGCTCAGGACCTTCAACGAGCCATCGGGCAGGATGATGTTGCGGCAATTGCCAAACCCGCAATATCCGAAAACCGGCATCGCCCGCTTGTCGCCGACGATGGCATATTGCACGCCCTGATAGGCGGAAAAGACGGATTTCGGGCCCAGCGTGCCCCACATCTTGCCAAAGCCAACAGGTTTTCGCGCGGGTCCATCACATCAAGGGGGCGCCGATTGCCCTTGGCCGCCGGGGTGGCGGCAAAGGATGGGGCCGATGCCGCCATGGCCCCCATTCCCACCATCCCGCCGAACATTGACCGGCGTGTCAGTGATTTGAACATCGCTTCCTGGACCATGGCCGCACCCGTTTGTGATTTTTGCCAGGGACGGTCACGCCGCCCCCTGATTAAGCCATCCATCCTGGTGACGGTGCGGGTGTAGCCGCGATATGCGGCCTATCCGCCACCGGTTGCAGAATTTTCTGAAATACCCTGTCGGCACGCGGCACATCGGCGGCGGGCAGGTCTACCTTGTTCAGGATGGGCACAATCTCATGGTTCGCGTCCAA
>NZ_NOXU01000003.1 GCF_002251795.1 Niveispirillum lacus
ACAACATTCTGCAGATAAACGTCACTTTTCTGAAATAGGCCGGAGAGACCACAAGGGATAGCTCAGCCCCCTCTACCTGTAGAGGGCATGGGCGTCAAACCCCGGCCCATGCGGAGCCGGGGTTTTAAAAGAACGGATCAGTTGGCCGGCTTCACGAACCGCAGAGTCATGCGATCGCTTTCGCCGATGGCCAGATACTTGTCGCGGTCTTGATCCTTCAGGGTCAGGGTCGGCGGCAGGGTCCAGACGCCTTTGGGATGATCCTTGGTATCGCGCGGGTTGGAGTTGATCTCCGACATTGCCACCAGCTTGAAACCGGCATCGGTAGCCAGCTTGATCACATGGTCCTCACGGACGTAGCCGGAGACCGCCTTCGGGTCCTGGGGCTTGTCCGTGCTGGCGCGGTGTTCGACGACCCCCAACACACCGCCTGGCTTCAGCGCCTTGAACATGGCCTTGAAGGCATCCTCTGCCCAGCCTGCCCCCATCCAGTTATGGACATTGCGGAAGGTCAGCACACGGTCAACGGAGCCAGCGGGCACGAAATCCAGCGCCTTTGAGCCAAAGCCCGTCACTTGTGTATTGGAATAGAGGTCGGGACGCGCTGCCAGTTTGTCCTTAAAGCGCTGAATGGCGGCCAAGGTATTGGCCGATGCACCATTGGGATCGGCGGTCGCCGCGATGTAGCGGCCATTATTGTTCAGCAGCGGTCCTAGCACCTCCGTATACCAGCCGCCGCCTGGCCAGATCTCCACAACGCTCATCCCTGGTTCAACACCGAAGAATTCCAGCGTCTCCACCGGATGGCGCCATTGGTCCCGCGCCTTATTGGCATCGGAGCGATGATTGCCGGCCAATATGGGAGGTAACAGGTCCCGCAGCGGCGCGGCGGCCACCTGCATCGAGGGCGAATCAGCAGCCTGAACCGGCAGCAATGGCATGCAAAGGGCGGCGGCCAGCAGCAGCGGCACCGTCTTCTTGGAAATCATGGGTGTTCCTTCCGCGACAGAAGTACGGATAACCGATCGGTTATCCGGGTGGCGACACGCTAACCAGGAAGGAGGCGGAGGCCAAGAGGCCGTTCGGCCTATCCCTCTGCGGACCATCAGGCGGGCGCTGGATTGGCCCCACCTACCGCGGTCACAAATTTATGTCAGGGAAGGAAAGTGGTGCCCCCGGTCGGACTCGAACCAACACGCCCTTGCGGGCAACAGATTTTGAGTCTGCCGCGTCTACCATTTCGCCACGGAGGCACCGAGCGCATCAACGCGAGGCGGCACTATAGTGATGATCAGCGGGCGGTCAATGAAATCTCGCGACAAGGGCGATAGATTTTAGGTCAGTATGGTGATTGTTCGCTCCCGGCTTGCGGCCATCGGTCCCATCAGGGGGGCACTTTGCCTAACCAATACGCCGGCCTATAGTCGTTCCATGATGAACCTGACACTACCACCGACCGGCCGATTGTTGGCCGCCCCCCGCCTGCCCTCCCTCGTGCTGGTGCTGGCAGCATTGGCCGCTTTGGGCACAGCCTTTGGCTCGCAATATTGGGGGGGGCTGTACCCGTGCGACCTGTGCTGGTGGCAGCGCTATGCCTATATGGCTGCCATTGTGCCGCTGCTGCCGTCTGCCCTATGGCAACTGAACCGAGCGCCACGACTGATCAGTCTGGTTGCTGGCGCGCTGGTTTTTGTAGTCGGGGCCGGGATTTCGCTCTTTCATGCCGGGGTGGAGCAGAAATGGTGGGAAGGGTTCACCGCCTGTACGGCTCCGATCAGTGGCGGTGGCCTGGACGATCTGCGTGCGGCCATTCTGGCGGCGCCGGTTGTTCGTTGTGACGACATTCCCTGGTCGCTATTCGGCATTTCGATTGCCGGCTACAGCGCCATCATCAGCGTGATGTTGGCGATGTTTGCTTTAAAGGCAGCCTTTTCCACGGAGTCGGTTCGATGACCCAGCCTAATCCTGCCCTGCCGCCCCATCTTCTGTCGCCCCGGCCGCTGAAAGATGGCCCAGGTGCCGAGCCCGGTGATATCCCCGACGCTGCCCGCCCCCGCCACCTGCCCGGTGACCGAAAAGTCAGCCTGGAACAGATGATCCGTGTCGATCAGGCCGGTGAATATGGGGCGGTGCGCATTTATACAGGCCAGTCCGCCGTTCTTGGCAAGGGAGACAAGGGCCCCATGCTTCGGCACATGACGGAGCAGGAACAGGTGCATCTGGACACGTTCAACAGACTGGTCCGTGAGCGCGGCGTTCGGCCGACAATGCTCCAGCCTCTGTGGCATGTGGCCGGCTGGGTTTTGGGCGCCGGCACCGCTGCCATGGGCACCCGCGCGGCCATGGCCTGTACTGTCGCGGTGGAAGAGGTGATTGACCAGCATTATGCCGAGCAGGCGGCAATGCTAGACCCGGCGGAGACGCCTTTAAAGGCGACAATCGAGAAATTTCGGGCCGAAGAGCTTGAACACCGGGATATCGGCCTTGCGAATGAGGCCGAACTGGCGACGGGTTATCCGGTGCTCTCCGCCCTGATCAAGGCGGGGTCACGCACGGCGATCTGGCTGTCCCAGCGGATATGAACAAAGTAATGCTCAAACTTCGTCACGGGGCTTATGCCAGCCCCGTGACTTTCCAGTGTCAGCGGTAACGGACTGCATCCACAACTTCCCGGTCAACAATCGTCTTCCCGATAGGCGCAAAGGCAAGGCCGGCGAACTTAAAATGTTGCAGGCCAAAGGGAATGCCGATCACGGTTATGCAGCAAAGCACCCCAATGATCAGGTGCCCCAGGCCCAGCCAGATGCCGCCGAACAGGAACCAGATCACATTGCCGACGAAACCCAGCGGGCCCGTACCAATATCATCCTGACCGGTCAGGTCATCACGGCCGATGGCCACCCGACCAAATGGCCAGAACATGAACAAGGCGATGTTGAAAGAAGCCCGCGCCCAGGGAATACCGATAATCGAAACCACCATGACAAGGGTTGCCGTCAGCCAGGCGAGCCCGGCATTCCAGCCGAACAGCACCAACCAAAGCACATTCATCAGCAGATTGATCATCGCCGGAACCCTTCCTTCAAAGAAACGCCGTTGCTGGGCGTTCGCGTCAAGCACAGCCAACTGACAGGCAAACACATTCAGAACCAACGGCTCTGATGCCGCTGGCTTGGCTATGCCGCATGTGCGGCGCAGCGGCGGTCACCGCCGTACCAACGGTGGTCACCGCCGTACCAACGGTGGTCAATGATGGCCGTTGATAGCGGCCGGTCCGGCGGTTCTGCAACCACCGGACCCATGACATTGTCAGGCAATCACGCGAGATTGGAAACGACCGCTGCGACGACTCCCACTGGTGCCACTACCCGCACCAACAGGCGCCATACGCGGTAAAATGTCGGATTCTCAAACCCCAAGGCCTTAACGCTGTCCTCCCGGGTGACCACCCACCCAGCAAACAAAGCCAGCATCACACCGCCCAGGGGCAGCAGGATGTTGGAGGTAAGGTAATCGATCCAGTCAAACCAAGTGCGCGTGCCGCCCAGCGGGTGTACGTCCGACCAGATATTGAATGAGAACAGGGTCAGAAAACCCAATAGCCAGGCAACAATCCCGCCGATCCAGGCCAACGCTGACCGTGACAGCCCCGTGCGGCCAGCAAATGCAGCGACGATCGGTTCCAGTAGTGACACGGAGGAGGTCAGTGCGGCAATTGCCAGCAACACAAAGAACACGGCGCCAAAAATCTCACCTCCCGGCATGGCACCAAACGCCACCGTCAAGGTTACAAAGACCAGCCCTGGCCCTGCTGAAGGGTCGAGACCATTAGCAAAGACGATGGGGAAAATGGCGGTGCCGGCCAGAACCGCCGTCAGGATGGCGGCCAGCACAATGACCACCGATGTACGGGGAATGGACACACCGCCGGGCAGGTAAGCACCATAAGCCAGCATCGTGCCAAGCCCGATGGACAGTGAGAAGAATGCCTGGCCCGTGGCCGCTAGAACTACATCCCAAGTGACGGCGTCAAAATCCGGCTTAAACAGATAAGTCATGCCGGCCACAAAATTCCCCTCGACACCGGCATAGACGCATAGGACCACCAGAAGGGCGAAAAGCAGCGGCATCATCCACACCACCGCCTTTTCGATGCCAGCCTGTATGCCGCGGGCCACCGGGATGATGGTCAGCAGCATGAACAGGGCATGCCAGAAGGTGAGCGCCCAGGGGTCGGCCAGGAAATCGTTAAAGGCCTTGCCCGTGTCTGCACCAGACAGCCCGGTCATCTGTCCGGTCAGCAGTTTGGGAATGTAAGCCAACGACCAGCCCGCCACCACTGAATAGAAGGAAAGGATCAGCACGGCGGCCAGCACACCGACACAGCCAACCAACCCCCACGCTGCCCGACCAGAATAACGGCGACCCAGAGTGACCAGGGTTTCGATCGGCCCCTGCCGGCCCATGCGGCCCAATGCCAGTTCGGCCATTAGAATGGGAAGTCCCACCCCGAGCACGCAGACCATATAGACCAGCATAAAGGCCGACCCACCGCCGGTGCCGATCATATAGGGAAATTTCCAGATATTGCCGAGACCGACGGATGAGCCGATGGCGGCCATCAGAAAGGCAAAACGTGACGACCAAAGGCCAGCGGCAGCGCTGGCATTGTCAGTGGATTGCAAGAGGTCTACCCCTGTCCCTGTTCGACCTTGGCCCCCTGACGGCGGCGCGGCCGAGTTTTATCCGATATTTCAAGCAATAACCCCGGCCCTCGGACGGGGCAAGCCTATCCCGGTTCCAACGCGTGCGATTTCCGCGACGATTCCATGACAAAAACCTCAACACGCGCATGGATACAACGCCGGCTCTGCGTTGATGGCGGATTGACGTTGGCGGCCGCGGCGCTTACTTTGAAAGCAACAATCGAGGTGAGTGATGGCGATCAGCGGCGTTTCCTCCTATAGCTCTTCCGTGTTTCAAACCCCCGGTGTTCGCCCACAGGAGAACAGCGCACGGGTACAGCCAGTCCCCCCCTCGGACCAGCAGGCGCAGCAGACAACTGCTACCCAGCAGGATAATCAGCAGACCAACACCAATCCGACCGAAACTGAACGTCAAGAGGCAGTGTCCTCTGGTCGTACACGGGGTAGCTTTGTGAATATCACTGCCTGACCACGTGTCCGTATTTTTTAGTGCAATAAAAACGCGGTGCTGCCTGTGCAAGCACCGCGTTTTTATTTGTTCTGTTGACCGATTCATCGCGCAACCGGGCAGTTCAACCCGCCCATGTTAAAGGGTCACCCCCCAGACGTTCCCTTCATCACAGCGCGCACCCGGTGGCTGATACCGGCATCACGCGGAACCCGCCGTTCCAACGCCCAGATGAGCGGCGGTGCCATCAAAGTGATGACCAAGGCCACGAGTGCAACATCTTCCATATGCAACAACTCACCAGCAGGGCCAGTGGACAGCATGGCGGCAGCGATCAGGGAGGCCAGTCCACCCGCCACCTGGGTGACGGATTGTACCAAGGCCATGAACCCGGCCCGATCCTCTGCGGCGGGAACCTTGGACACGGCGGCCGATTGGGCCACCATCCGGGCGCTGTTAAAGACCATGAAACCTGGTACCAGCGTCACAATCGGCAGTGCCGCCCAATGCCAATCGTAATAAAGCAACCAGATCAGGATTGCGAGGCCGAGGGCCGCGCCAGTGGTCACCGGCGTGGAACCGTAACGGTCGACCAGGGCGCCAGTCACGCGCATACCGAAGAAACTCAACGCCCCACCGATCATGTAGAGCATGCCTAACTGTTCGCGTGGGAAGGCGAGGTTGAACTGCACAAACACTGCCATATTAGAGATCAGCATGAAGCTGGGCACTATGGCAATGAAAGACAGAGCGAAGGCCAGAGCCGGCAACATGCCATATGCAATACGCATCAGGTGCCGGGGAGCCTGACTCAGCGGAACCGGTGTGCCGCCCATGTGGGAACGTTGTGGGCCGAGCAGGCGCAAAGCGACGATAATGATGATCAGGCCCATGCCTGCTACGGTCAAAAACGGCACCCGCCAGCCAAATAGATGGGAAAGTTCCAAAGCGAGCGGAACGCCCAAAACCGCGCTGATCGATAGCGACCCCATCACCATACCCATGGCTTTCCCACGCCGTTCTGGTGGCACATTATCAGCCACGATCGCGACAGAAAGGGCTCCCGCCGGCCCGCCAAACAGGCCGGCGACCGCTCGGGCTAAGAGCAGCGACCAAAGATCAAAAGCAAACGCCGCCGCGACATTACACAGAACCAGCCCAATCATGCAGATCCCGAGCGCGGGCCGACGGTCAAACCGATCTAGCACCATCGCCGCAAACAGCCCTACCAGGGCAGACGACAAGGTATAAGCTGCCATCACCCAGCCGACACGAGCCGTATCAATCCCGAGCGCAGGGGCATAATCGGGCCCCAGCGGCATGATGACCATGAAGGATAACACACTGACAAACTGCACCGATGTCATCAACCAAGCGACACGGCGTTCCTGTAGGGTAAGGGCGGACAGGACAAACTCCACCGTCAAAAAATGACATGCATATCGGTTGCATGGCTTGCGGTCTTGATAAACCCGTCCATCGCATGCGTCCATCGGCAATGCATGGGCGCCAACGAAGATAGGCACTTCGGCCTCTCTTTAACGTAAGGCTGCACGGCATTGTCACCGCTTTGGCGACGGACGCTTGGCCAATCAATCGGCGCCACCCAACATGGGCTGCTGGACCTGATCCGCATCACCACAACCAATCGTCCCGTAACACAAGGGCGGGGCAGGTCAGCCTCGTGCTGCCTGTATCAAAATCAAGGCTTGTCTCCGCCATGCCTTCGCCTAACCTGGAAAGCGCAGGCGCGGCTTGGGCAAGGGGACAAGGGCATGATGCGGCGAACATTCTGGATTGCGCTCATGGCACTGGCGTTTGGCGGCCTGCCGGCAGCGGCGCAGGAAAGGGTGGTCTTCGCCACCGACTGGCGGGCACAGGCTGAACATGGCGGCTTCTATCAAGCGATTGCCGCCGGCCTTTACAAGGCGCGTGGCCTTGATGTGACCCTGCGCCAGGGCGGGGTGGGCATGGATCCACAGCAGTTACTGGCCGCTGGCGCGATAGATGCCGCGATGGGGTCCAACGGCTATTTCACTCTTAATCTGGTGGAAGCGGGCGCCCCCGTGGTAACCGTGGCGGCTCTGTTCCAGAAGGACCCGGTCATCCTCATGTCACACGACCGACCGGACGTGAACCGTTTGGCGGATATGAAGGGCAAGCCGATTGCTGTCGGCGATCCCACTGTGCACACGATCTGGCGCTACCTGAAATCCCGTTACGGGTTCGAAGATGATCAGATCCGTAAATACACTTTCAATATTGCCCCCTTCCTGGTGAACAAACAGGCTATCCAACAGGGCTATGTGACCTCTGAACCACTGACAGCCACCAGGGGTGGAGCGAAACCAAAGGTGTTTCTTCTAGCTGATGATGGCTATCTGTCCTATGCGGCGACCATTATGGTTCGTAAGGATCTGACACAGAAACGGCCCGCGGTCGTCCGGGCGTTTGTCGAGGCATCCATTGAAGGCTGGAAACAATATCTGCATGGAGATCCGACCGCTGCCAACGCTCTGATTAAGCGGGACAACCCAGAAATGGACGACGAAACGTTGGCCTACGCCCGCGCCAAGTTGATTGAATATGGCATTGTCGAAAGCGGTGACGCCCTGACACTGGGGATCGGGGCGATGACGCCCGAGCGGTGGGACGCCTTTACCAACCAGATGGTGGCCTTGGGCCTCTACAAACCCGGTATCGACTGGCGCCAGGGCGTCGAATTCGGCTTTCTGCCAACACCCTGACTGCGGTCGACGCTTCGATGCGGCTTGTGGCATAACAAGGCCTCTATTTGCTCCCCTGGACCAAGCCGCACATGATTCGCTTTGAAAATATCAGCAAACACAATGGACACCGCATTCTGTTCATGGAGTCGTCAGCGGCGCTGAACCGGGGGGAAAAGATCGGGCTGGTCGGTCCCAACGGCGCCGGCAAGACAACCTTGTTTCGAATGATCACCGGCGATGATCAGCCAGATGCGGGGCAGGTGTCGGTGGAGAAGCAGGTCTCCATTGGGTATTTCAGCCAGGATGTGGGGGAGATGTCAGGCCGCAGTGCCGTCCAAGAAGTGATGGATGGTGCCGGGCCTGTCAGTGATGTCGCCAAGGAAATGGCAAGCCTAGAAGAAGCCATGGCTGATCCGTCTCAAGCTGATCAGATGGACACGATCATCGAGCGATATGGTGAGGTGCAGGCCCGGTTTGATGAACTCGGCGGTTATGAGCTGGAAGGTCGGGCGCGGGAAGTGCTGGCCGGACTCAGCTTCAGCCAGGAGATGATGGACAAGGATGTCGGCGCGCTCTCGGGCGGCTGGAAGATGCGCGTGGCGCTGGCCCGAATCCTGCTCATGAAACCCGACGCCATGCTATTGGACGAACCCAGCAACCATCTGGACATTGAAAGCCTGATCTGGCTGGAGAGTTTCCTGAAAGGCTATGAGGGGGCGCTTCTGATGACCTCCCATGACCGGGAGTTTATGAATCGTATCGTCAACAAAATCATCGAAATCGATGGCGGAGCGCTGAACACCTATACCGGGAACTATACATTCTATGAACAGCAACGGGCCCTGAACGAAAAGCAGCAACAGGCACAGTTTGAACGCCAACAGGCCATGCTGGCAAAGGAGATCAAGTTTATCGAACGGTTCAAAGCCCGGGCCTCGCACGCTGCCCAAGTACAGAGTCGGGTGAAGAAGCTGGATAAGATCGAACGGGTCGAGCCTCCTAAGCGCCGCCAGACGGTAATGTTCGACTTTCCACCGGCCCCGCGCTCTGGCGACGATGTGGCTGTTCTACGCAATGTGCATAAGGGCTATGGTAGCCGGAGCATTTATCAAGGCTTCGACTTCACGATCCGGCGCAAGGAACGCTGGTGCGTCATGGGGATCAATGGTGCCGGCAAGTCAACGTTGCTAAGGATGGTGGCGGGAGCGGACCGGCCGGACGTTGGCAGCGTCACTGTCGGTGCCAGCGTGAAGATGGGGTACTTCTCACAGCACGCCATGGAATTGCTGGACGGGGACCAGACCATTTTTGAGACATTGGAAAGCGCCTTTCCCCAGGCTGGCCAGGGTTCGTTGCGGGCCCTCTCCGGTTGTTTTGGCTTTTCCGGGGATGATGTGGAAAAGCGCTGCCGGGTCCTGTCTGGCGGTGAAAAGGCGCGGTTGGTCATGGCGATGATGCTGTTCAACCCGCCCAATTTCCTGGTGCTGGACGAACCGACCAACCATCTCGACCTCGACACCAAGCAGATGCTGATCACGGCCCTGGGAGCCTTTGAGGGGACAATGCTGTTTGTGTCCCATGATCGGCACTTCCTGGCCGCCTTGTCGAACCGGGTGTTGGAACTGACACCGGATGGCGTTCATCAATATGCGGGTGGTTATACCGAATATGTTGCCCGCACCGGTCAGGAAGCGCCAGGCCTCCGTAGTTAAACCAGTTCTTACCATTGGTTGGGCGTTGGCTGGGCTGAGGGGATAG
>NZ_NOXU01000005.1 GCF_002251795.1 Niveispirillum lacus
GAAAGGACGATGCTCTAGTTTTGTCCGCGCAGAACGAGAAGCTGTTGGATGCTGCGACAGAGATTATCGCCACCCCTCCCACTGGCGGCGATATGGCATTCACTCACACGGTGTTATGCCAAGTTGGATTGCCGCGTTCCAAGGTCGAGGGGCGGGAGTTCCTGCGTCAATCAGGAGCTACCTGGATTAACATTCAGGCCGGTGTTCTGGACGAAGGTCATGGGCCTGTGTTGCAGCCAATACCTTATGGGGTGATGCCCCGCTTGGCGTTGGCGTGGGTTTCAACGTTCGCTATGCGAAACGATACCCCCGTGATTCCTCTCGGAGATAGTGCGGCAGAATTCCTTCGTCTTATGGGAATGGATGATCAGGGGGCGCGGTATACGACCCTGCGTCGGCAGATGCACGCCCTGGCTGCCTGCCGTTTACAGATGGGGTACAAGGGGCGGAATGTTCCAAACATGAGTCCGATCAGGCAGTTTGATGCCTGGGTCTCCAACAAAGACGAGCACCAGCGGGCGCTATGGCCCGGCACCATGACATTATCCACTGAGTATTTCTCGGAACTGAAAGATAGCGCCGTCCCGCTCGACAATAGGGCGTTACTTGCCCTTAAAGGTTCGGCACTGGCTCTAGATATATATTGCTGGCTCGCTCACCGATTACACCGCATTCAAGGGCGTGGTGTTACACTGTACTGGACTAATCTGCGTGAGCAGTTTGCCCAGGAGTATAGGGGAAAAGACCCGGATAAGGATTTTAAGAAGGAGTTTCTACCTGCGCTTAAAAAGGTAATGGCCGTTTACCCGCAAGCGAAGGTGAAGCCCGTAACCGGCGGGGTTCTGTTGCTGGGTTCTCCGCCGCCGATCCCCTACAAGGGCGGTCCCGGAGTTTAGCTAAACTCCGTTAGATCGCCCCCCTTTGTGAGGGCTACAGGGGCGCTTACCGGGAGCGAGATCGTCAGGGCTTCAGCTTCACGTTCGGCGAATACAAGTGGAGCTTCTCCAAGCGCCATGCCGGCGACAGCATGGTTGTTCGCCAAATGTGCTTGCATTCCATTGCATGCAAGCGGTGGAACCTATCGTGAATGCAGCCATGCTTCCCCTACAGTTCAGGACGTCGGGGGCCGATTAGGAGGTCGGGGAAAAGTCTGATGAGAACGAAGCTTTATCCACGTTAGATCGCCCCCCTTTGTTCGTTAGATCGCCCCCCCTGAGAATCGGATTCTCTCCGTTAGATCGCCCCCCCTTTGTTCGTTAGATCGCCCCCCCCCTAAACCTTTAAGATTCTACCTTTAAATTATTCCTATAATTCTGCCGGTAGTTAGTCAGAGCCGACCTGTGGAGAAAATCTAGGAATACTCAGTCACCCGCTCACCATGCTCACCAACAGCCATGCAAAGCCAGGAACAAGGCTAGGAGCGGTCATATGTCGATTGTCCTGCCCTGTCGGGTCTGAAGGACACCGGATTTATGCTCGCCAGGAGGCAGAGAAACCGCCTCCTGGCGCTTCATCCTACAGCCTCAGTGATACGGGTTCTGGTCGAACTGACTAGAGAAGCCGGGATCATTGAGGTAATTGAGCCGATCCAGCAGATAGGGCCGTTCGCCGGTCAGGAACACCAGCGGCTTTGCCGGCCCCAGGCGCATGACCTCATCCGGCGTCAGCAGCGCCCGGCCCGTGAACTGTTCGTTGTTCGATTTGGACGAGGCTTTCATGAACTGCCGTGACGTGCCCTCGGTTTCGTATACGACCGTGGCACTGCCCAGGCTGTCGCTGATGTATTTGGCCGTGTCGAAATCGGCGGTTCCGAAAAACTGCTTTGCGGCATTGGCTGTGAAGGTCTGCCACTTGGGATAAACGCCCCGTAGCTGGCTTATGTCCTGCACGAAAATCCAGAACGAGATGCCATAGCCGCGCACCAGGCTAATCGCGTCCTCAATCATCGACATGCGCCCGAGCTGGGCGAACTCGTCCAAGAAGAACGCCACGTTGTGGGCTGGCTTCCTGGCATCTGCCGTCAGGGCAGCCAGGGCCGAGCCGATCAAGCCGCGCATGAACCGCTTGTTCTGTTCCAGGCGGTTCGGCGGGATGACCACATAGACTGTCACCGGCCCGGCCTTCAGGTCGGCAAAATCGAAGCTGGACCGGGCAGCGGCTTCCACGATCCGGGGATCATCCAGAAAGGCGGTATGCCGCCGGGCGGTGGAAAGGATGCTGCCCCGCTCCCGATCCCCAGTGGACATGAGGGAGTTTGCAGCCCGCGCCGGGACGCCGTAGGCCGTGCCAGGGTCTGCCACCATGTCCGCCATGACGGCCAGGAAAGACGGTTCATCCAGCGTCAGGAGCCGCCGGACCTCGCCTATATGACGCCGGGACGGATCGGGCAGCCCTGCGACGTGCAGAAGCAAGCCCTGGATGAGGTTATGGGCGGTTTCGTCGAAGTGCGCCCCCTCGCCCCCGGAGGGGACGACAAGGCATTCAGCAAGGTTCGCAGCCTCGCCTACACAGTCGGGATGCGTGACGTTGAGCCGATCCAGCCAGTTGAAGGCGTCACGGGCCGGGCCGGTGACGCCGAACGGATCGAGGACAAAGACCTTATGGCCCTGTTCGGCCCTGCGGCGGGCTGTGACAGCGTAGTTTTCGCCCTTGATGTCGAGAACCACCGCCGACCCAGGATAGGCCAGGAGGTTCGGAATCACGGCCCCTATGCCCTTGCCCGCTCCGGTGGGTGCGCAGGTCAGGACGTGGCCCGTGTGCAGGAAGGGCTTGCCGGACAGCCGCCCCAGCATGAAACCCGATTGCGGGCGGGGTGGAATGTGCCCGGCCCCGCTGGCATCGGCCAGGGTGCCCCAGCCCGCCGAGCCGTGCAGGGGGTTATTCTTGCTGACTTCCAGGCCATCGGTTCCCATGGGACCGGTTGACGGCTGCCCCCCGCCACGTTTGGCAAGATTGAAGGCAAATCCCCTGTCAGCAAGGGACAGGATCGACCCAGCGGCAAACAGCGCGCCCAGAGGGTAGCTGATCCATGCAGGCAGCAGGAAAGCGATGATGAAGGCCCCCACGGCGACCGTCACCATAGCGGCCAGGATGGCAGGCCCTTCCAGCTTCAACAGCGGGGGCTTGCCCTTGATGCCTGTTACCAGCGGCGGAATGACGGCAAGAGCGAGGACGCCGCCGACCATGAGCGGGGCCAGATACTTGACCGCCGCCGGGGCTATGACGTGAATGACCCAGACGAAAAGGGCCAGGACAAAAGTAGCGGCAGGCGCGCGGATCAAGGCCCGCTGACGCACTGTCTTCTTCTTCACGAAAAACAGTGTCGCCAGGAACACCATAATGGTCCAGGCAAAGACCTCTGTGATGTTTCCCAGCCGTGTCCCAAAGTCACCGAAATAGCTTGCCGTCTCGTGCATCATAAACCGCCTTCTGCCTTGTCATCTGTCTTGCGCGCGGTCTGGCGGCGTTTGCGCGCCGTGCCGCTCGCCTTCTTCTTTTCGGAATAGTATTGGCGCAGGGTGGAGGCGCTGATTTTGCAGCCGCTTTCTTCCAGCAGCTTGGCGATTTCCTCATAGGAATAGCCCTTATCGATGGCGTCCGTGATCTTGTTATAGAGCGCATCAACAACGGCCATCATGCCGCGCGGAGATTTGGCTTTCGGTTCCAGTGCATCCAGTGCGCTGGCTGCCTTGGAAATGGCATCATTCGTCGTGGTCATGTCGCGGTTTCTCCATGCAGGTTACGTGTAAAAATCCTTATCAAAACTCGTGTCACGACGCCACAGCTTCAAAAACCTGCCTGTCCGTGGTATCATCACTTTCAGCGCATAGACCTTGTGAAGCGTTTTGGTTTGGTCGGTTTAGCGGGATAGGAGCAAGCAATGCCTAGAGTTAACCGCGCGGTGGCGGTTCTCTCTAGGCGCTTGCCGGGGGAAAGCCCCCTGGACCCCCGCCGACCTATCCCGTTCGCTTCGCTCATGGGGATAGGTCGGCTAAGGAAAAGGACAGATGAGCAGCGGCAGCGAAACCCGGAAGCGTCCCCACATTCTCCCCATCCGTCTATCGGATGAGGAACGGGAGACGCTTGCCGCTCGCGCCCAGGCTGCCAACCGGAGCGTTGCGGGCTATGTCCGCGCCGTGGCGCTTGAACAGTCGCCCCGCACCCGTGACACCATGGCGCTGATAGCCGCCCTGTCCCGCGTCGGGAACAACCTGAACCAGCTTGCCAAGCAGGCGAACAGGACCGGCCACGTTGAAGCGGCGGAAGCCCTGAAACCGGTTCTTGCCGACCTGCGCGCGATTATGGAAGGGCTGGCATGATAAGCGGCGTCAGCCACGGCAACGGCTTCAAGGGGGCCGTCGCCTATGTCACCGATAAGGAAGACGCCAGGGTATTGGACCTGCGCGGCGTGTTCTCCGAACGCACCGCCGCAACCGAGATGCGCGCGGTAGCGGCGCAGTCCGAGCGCGTCCAGAAGCCGGTTTATCACCGTTGGTTCCGGGTGGCGGAAGGGGAGAACCTGACAGACGCGCAGTGGCTTTCTGTGGTCGATAAGGCAGAGCAGGCGCTAGGGCTGGACGGACACCAGCGCGTTGTCGTTCAACATGGCGATGACCATGTGCATGTCGTATGGAACCGGGTGAATCCAGAGACATACAAAGCGCAGAAAGTTTCACACGATTTTGCCAAGTGTGAACAGGTCTGCCGACAGGCCGAAATCGACTATGGCTTGCAGGCGGTTCCCGGCCATCATTCATGGAAGCAGGCAGGGGCAGAACAGGCCCCAGCCGCACGGCAGGCGACCACCGGTGAGCAGTGGAACGAGGACCGGACAGGCCGGGAGCCGTTCGCCCGGATCGTGGCGGACGTGGCGGCAGAGGCGTTCAAGACAGCCAAGTCGTGGGACGATCTGGCCGACCGGCTGCAACGCGGCGGCCTCACCCTGCAGCCTTATCGACAGGGGCTTGTGGTGACGGACGGCAGCGAGCGCGCTGCCGTCTCTGCCGTCACCGGCAACGAGTGGACGCGGGGCAAGCTGGAAAAGCGGTTCGGCCAGACGTGGGCCGACTACCAGGCCGGGCAGGACCGTCCCGGACAGGCCGGACAGCGTGACCCCCAGCCCACGGCCAGCGTCCGCAGCCGCCCCGACAACCAGGCCCGAGAGGATGCGGCTTGGATGCGGGAGCAGTACGAGCGTTTCCGGGCTGAGTGGCTGCGCCAGACGCGCCAATCCCGGCAGGCCGAGGTGACCAGCCAGAGCGCCGCCGCGTGGAGCCTGGAGCGCAGCATTCGGGCCAAGGAGGCGGAAGCCCGCCGCCAGGAAGCCCAGCGCCGCAAGGCCCTGGCCCGCGCCGTCGCCGGGCGGTTTGGCGGGTCTATGCTGTATGGGATGATCGACAGCCGCTATGAGCGGCGACGGCGGGAAGACTATGCCAAGGCCGCAGCCAGGTGGCAGCAGACCAAGGCCCAGATACAGGCGATCCCGCGCCACCAGGCCCCGGACTTTCGCACCTGGCTGAAATCACAAGCCACCCTCGGCAACGTGGTGGCCAGCCGCCATTTGCAGCGCATGGATGGGCTGGCCATCGCCCCGACGCCGGCACAGCAGGCCCGTCCGGTCCCCTTCCAGCAGGCCGCCCAGGCCGCGCGACCGCCTGCCAGCCCGGCCCGACCGATGGACCCGGCACCGGCGGCCGAGCGGCCGACCGATGGAGCTATCGAGGCGGAATGGAAAGCCCTGGTGGCCGAGCGCACCGCCGATCTACGCCAGCAGGCCCAGAAGCGGCTTGCGGTGGTCGAAAAGGAATGGTCGGCAGCAGACCGCTATTCCGACGAGGTGAAGCGGCAGCAGCCCAGGGAGCCGGAGGGCATGGCGCGGTTTGTGCCCGGTGCCACGGCCCGCTATGAGGCGGCCCGGCAGTCCTGGCACGAGGCAGCCGCCGCCGCTGAGAAGGCGCGGCGGGACGCCTTGCACGAGGTCAACCAGCTTAAGGAGTTCCTGGGGGAAGGCTATGTCAGCAAGGACGCTGAAACCGTCCATATGCGGGCACGGAAGGACGTTGCGGCACAGCGCCCGGATCTAGCGCAGCGGATGGAACAGATCCACGAGCGCCAGAAGGCCGAGCAGATGCAGGCCATAGAGCAGCGCCGACAGGAGGCTTTAGAGCGGTTCCAGCAGAAGCGGGACCAGGAGAGGGGGCAGGGGCCGAAGGGGTGGAGCCGTTAAGCCGACTCGAGTCCTTGTATGCGATCCAGAGCTTTTACCGCCAAGGTAACTGCATCAACTAATTTTTCGTGATCGCCGGCAGTCTGCTCCGCAGCTGCACGAAGGAAGGCAGCTACCATCCCCGGTGTGGTCAGGTGATCAAGTACAAACTTTACATTAGTTTCCATTAAAGTCCCCTATCCTCGTTCAGTTTGCCTATCAATAGAATAGGATAATTATAAAATATAAACTCAACAGTCAATCACATTGTCGGACCGCGTGGCTATGAAACTAACACTATGAGTGTGTGAGCCAGCGGCGATATAACTTGGCTGTTGTTTAATGCTATCTATTAAATACATACCTATGGTCTTACCATTTAAGGACATAAATTGATCCGATAAATCCTTAGTACGCTCTCCAGGTTTTCCAACAAATTTAATTTCTACTTTAATTGAATTTTCAATTCCATTGTGCTTAGTAGCAGATAGAATTCCAATAGGATGATCTAAAACATCAGGAACCTCGTTCATTGGAATAATTTGGATACGTGTTGTTTCGTTTAACAATTTGATTATATCATGCGGAATAATATAACGAAAGGACAGGTTAGGTTTCTGTGGGCCGTCAAATTTCCTTGACCGCCACTGTTCAATAATTTTAGCCCATATTTTCGGATGCTCTTGGAGTTGATAAGAATACTGACTTGTATCATAGAAACGAGAATCATAACATTTGTTATGATTAATCGCATCTTCCTCTGACTGAACAGTACGGTCCCAGCTATAAATTTTAAAAGTTATGAAAGATGCAAGCCATTTATTTCCATCTTTTACTATTACTTCTGATATTTTATCAAAATCAGCAATAACTATATATTGCATGTCATTGCAAAGATCAATTTTTCCAGATATTGACACTGCCCAATCTTGCAACATTTTCATATTTCTCTCGGGAACAACGAGATTTCTAGAGGCTTTTAACTTCTTAGTAAGACTATCCTCTCGGTTCTCATTTGAGCGTACTCTTGTGAGAAGTTCTTCAGCTCCTTCAAGAATCTCTTTGGGCTTATGGTATATGGCTATGAAACCGGTAGTATGATTAAGTGCATGGTCTGGGGAGCGCACAGGCACTACATCCCAAACTACAAATTCATCATGGCTGCCGGTCTTGATAATCTCAAAAGCAGCTGAATCGCCCGTTACGGACGCACCAAACATGCATTTACTCATCTCGCCGTAAAAATCATGAGAGTGTAAGTTTCCGCCACGGAAGACAAGATTGTGGTTAATAACCTCTTGAAACCTATTAAATAAAATACCCCATCTGTCCATATTATTCAAATGGCAAAGTGTTGTAAAGCCCCTCATCACATACCAGTCAGGTACCCATTTCAACAAAAATGCTCTTTCATCATCGGTGACCCGACGCCAGTGACCAACTTTATGATCTATATTTCTACGAACTGCTGGCATAGAAATGCGAAGTTTTTTTGCTGCTCGATAATAAGACGAGAACAGCCTCTCGCCATCCGTGAATGCATCAAGCATTCCTGCCAGCTTCCGTTCAGCTTCAAGGTCGCCCTCAGGAAGCACCTGCTCAGTGATAATCTCGCTGGCAACAGCGTAACGGTGTGTCGTGTTGTGAGGATCGGCAATACGCTTCAGCAGTGCTTCAAGCCGAATGTCTAGTGCTTCAGCGGCCTTGTTAATGCCAGGGTAGAAAACGCCATCTACGATTACAGGTGCTGCTTGCTCACCACCTGCATGAGAGTTGAGGCCGAATTCACCAGTGTAAGCCCCAGTTTCCTCAATCCAGAACTGCTCTTTCAAATTAAGTTCATACTGTGAGTAGGCTTGATCTACCTCAGTGACTTCAAAAGCATTTTCACCATACTCCATAATGGCACGAGACATCTTGCTCGTACCTTCTGCAGCTCTCTTTACGTGCTGAATCCACCTAGAAGTAATAGTTAAAGTGGTCTGTCCGATGTAGATATGCCCTGTTTCAGGTATCCGAGCCATGTAAATGTAACCACGAAACATGATAATCCCCTTTTTATACTCTAAAAACCAATCCCATCGTGCAAACGTCGCCAATTATAGAACCATATAAGGCGAATGAACGATGTAGTGATTACAGGAAAGTTCATACACACCGCTCAGTGCTGATCCGGCCAGAACCCTGCATCCATGATCTGGTCGAAGGACCAGGGGCATTCAGCCGGGAAGGTCTCTTCAGATATCGACGTTTCGCGCGCAGCCGCAATAATGGCGACGCCATAGGCGTTTTCCATGGTCTCGGAAAGGCGAGACTTGAGACTTGGGTTGTCGGACAGGTGGTCAGCAACCTCTCGACGTTGTTCCTTGATCGTTAACTGCCACGAAACACAGCGACCAGCGGGCTGAAACTGCCATTTCAGCAAGTGCATAAGCAGAACCTTAAGGCGGCTAATGAGTTCACGCTTTTCGGTCTTACCCATGCTCTCGATTTCCTCGGCGATATGTTCGATGTCTGCCGCCGACAGCTTGCCAGCCCGCAGCAGTGCCGCCTGTTCATTGGCCCAGGCGTAGAAATCCGTTTCATAGAGATTTCCGCTCATGTTGCGCCTCCACACTTCGAAACCATGGGGATCATTGCACATCCTCTAAGGCAGCTTTTCTAATGCTGCAGCGGTAGGGGGGAGAGGCCCCCGTCGCCATTGTCTTCAATTCACGAAGGGCTATATCTGCCGCTTCATTATCAGCCCCTTCAAGTATGCCGTCCTCGCAATCGGCGCAATGCCAGCCGGGTTGCTGATAGGTCAGGGAATGACCAGCCAGGCGGAGCGTTTCGGCTTCGGTTCCTCTCGACATCCTCCCGCCACAGGAAGGGCAGGGTCTGGTCGGATTCATTGTCATGTACCTGGCTCCATCTGTGATGGGCTGCCGAGCCCCTTCCCTGACGGCAGCAGCATAGGCTATTTGTGGCAGCCACCATAGTTTGGCAACAGCGCACTTCCTTGGCAGGTCGCTTGCTCGTCAGCACCGTCCTAGGCAGGCGTCTGACGCCACGCCCCATTGGTTGCGTTTTTGCGCCCCGCGCTGTTTTTCCATAACGCCCAATCTCGCGCGCACGACACGCAGGGGTGGAGGAAGTGACCGGGCCGGGGGGCGGCTACACCGCGCCGCGCCGGCATGCTCGATCGGTAATTATATTACCATTTTTGATAAGATTTTGCAGTTTCGATTATCCGCCTAATAGAGGGATCGTCCTTACGCTTAAGGACCTGGCTCAAAGCTGCATCGTCACGGCTGATCAGTACACCCGCCGGGCCATCGGGATGGGTTCTGAGTGGCTACCACCTACCTTCCCTGTGTCTTGGCGGGCAGGGGGAGAGGCAATTGATTGCATTTAATGACCTTATATGCCGAACAAATAATAACTACATAATAAAAAATGGGCGGTTTCTTCTGAATATCATCGCTAAAGTACTTTAGCTCCAAGGCGGGCCTATGAAATAAATTTTAAGCAAGTATTGATATATGTCGTATTATATGTTAATATAGTGTAAATAAATATTTTACAGAAAGGAGGTTAAGATGAAAAAAATTAAATCAAAAATATATAATTTCAAAAAACGCATGATTTCTCAGTTAGCGTTCTTCGTTTTTAGATTTCTCTTCGAGCATCATGTTTGTATTTATAATTTATTTATAGATATAATAAATACTGCATCCATGTGAATCTATGTTTATCATTTAATTCACTGCCAATCATGAAAGCAAGGGCTCCCTAATCTATCAAGGTGCCTTTGCTTCTGGCGTATGCTCCCAGAAAACTGGAACTCTTCAAGGGCATGTCCGCATAACGTTCGCGTAAGTCTGACAATATGCTCACTTTCGTGTCGTGATCCCAGCAGATGTCTCGGTCGCAATTGCGCTTGTACGGTTTTGTAATTAATCGTAAAATTACATAAGCGTATAATCATAAAGGATGGCTTCATGATCGTTGGCCTTTTGAACCAGAAGGGCGGCGTTGGCAAAACCACCCTCAGCGTAAACCTAGCCGCAAGTTTGGCGCGGAATGGGACGCGGGTGTTGCTGATCGACGCTGACCCCCAAGGCAGTGCTTTGGATTGGGCGGCTGCTCGTAATGAGGAGCCATTGTTTTCCGTGGTTGGATTGCCCAGGGCGACCATCCACAAAGAGATCACCCAGATCGGGCAAGGCTATGACCACATCGTCATCGACGGCCCCCCACGGGTCACCGACCTTGCTCGCTCGGCGATAATGGCCGCTGACGTAGTGTTGATCCCGGTGCAGCCATCTCCTTACGACATTTGGGCAGCGGACGAGGTTGTGAAGCTCATTGGGGAGGCTCGTGTCTATAAGGAAAATCTTAAAGCCGCTTTTCTGGTTAATCGTAAAATCGCAAACACAGCAATTGGTCGAGACGTTGGAGAAGCCCTTGCGGCTTATCGGGTGCCCGTCCTGACCGCCAGCGTTACGCAGCGTGTTGTGTTTGCGGAAGCGGCTGCCCAAGGTTTAGCCGTACATGAGGTTGATGAGAAAGGCTCTGCAGCAGTCGAGATTGAGGCCGTGGTGGCCGAGCTATTGGAGTTGATGCAATGAGCACGAAGAAGGTCCAGATCGGGGCCAAGCCGACCAGCAAAGCCACTCCTACAATTGTTGATGCATGGGTGGACAGCAGGAGCAACGGTGATGAACCTGAGCAAATGAAGCGTCTCACTATCGACGTGCCCGAGAGCTTGCACAGGGCCATTAAGACATCATGCGCAATGCGGGGAACGAAGATCGCTGACGAAGTGCGCGAGATACTTTTACAGAAATACGGAAATCAGTAAAATCGTATTTAAGATTTTAGCGGCTAAAATGGGGCGTGATGCATGGGCCAGAAGCGCGAACAAGAGCCAATACAGGCGGGGGCCTTGGTAGGCGTGAGGGCTCCTACGGTGTCATCTGTGAAGCCGAGAAAGGACGATGCTCTAGTTTTGTCCGCGCAGAACGAGAAG
>NZ_NOXU01000006.1 GCF_002251795.1 Niveispirillum lacus
CCCGAGCTTAACGACTTGTCCAGTTTTACGGGGCCAGCTCAGTCTACCCGTACATGGCTGGCCGCGATCGGCCTGATGCTGACCATGCTTTTGAACCTGACGCCGTCACGCGCGGCCGATGCCGACCCGTTCGGCCATATTGCCGATTTCGTGGGAAAGACCTGGCGTGGTGAAGGCACGGGACCAGATGGCAAGCCGATGGTTGATCTGTCGCGGTGGGAATGGGCGCTGGGCGGCCGGGCAGTGCGGATCACCCATATCCTGTCCGATCTATCCTATGGTGGTGAGACGCTGGTCTTCTGGGACAAAGCACGCCAGAACCTGATCTACCATTACTTCACCACCGCCGGGTTCCACACCCAGGGGGTAATGCGCGCCGAGGGTCCGGGGCACCTGATCGCCGAGGAAGACGTCACCGGTCACCCAAAAATCACCAAGGTCCGCTCCACCATGGTTATCCAGAACGGGATATTGACCACTCAGGCAGAATTCCTGGCCGACGGCAGATGGGCACCGGGCCACTCCATCACCTATCGGGCGGCAGCAGCGCAGGAACTCCCGCCCTTTCCAAAGGCCCGGTGACGGCAGTTCAACGGCTATCGAGCTTCAACTCAATCCGCCGGTTGAGCGCCAAGGATGCAGGGCTGCTGCCCGGTTCCAGGGGCTGGAACTCCCCAAAGCCGGTGGCGGCCAGCCTTTCCGGTGGCACACCCATCTGAACCAGAAAGTTGACGACGGAAATGGCCCGCGCCGTCGACAATTCCCAGTTACTGGCCCAGCGGCCACCGCGGACGGGCACGATATCCGTGTGCCCGTCGATCCGCAGAATCCAGTTGATGTCAGGGGGCATTTGTCCGGCCAGGTCCAGAAGGGTCTTGGCCAACCGGCCAAGCTGTACCTGGCCTGCCTCACCCAGTTCAGCCGAGCCGCTGTCAAACAGGACTTCTGACTGGAAAACAAAACGATCGCCAACGATGCGGACATCGTCGCGATTGCCCAGAATCTCGCGCAGCCGGCCGAAGAACTCCGAACGGAAGCGGGCCAGTTCCGCGACCTTGCCAGCCAGTGCGGTATTCAGCCGCTTACCCAGCTCGACAATCTGTACCTCCTGCTCCTTGGCCTTGGCTTCCGATGCATCCAGACTGGTCACCAATTGCTGCAATTGGGCCCGCAATGCCGCGATCTGCTGGTTGAGCAGCGCCACCTCATCGCGGGCTGCGGCACCAGCCTTACGTTCCTCGGCCAACTGCCGGGTCAAGCCCGCCACCCGTTCATCCGCCGTCAAGGCCGCATCCTCGGCCGCCCCCAGGGCGTCAAGACGGCCTTGTAAAGCTTCCTTCTCGGCCAGGGTGGCCCGAAGCCGGTCGGTCAATTGACCAAGGTCGGCCTGCATCCGCGCCGTATTGTCCCGCTCAAGCGCCAGGGCGTCAGCCAATTGTGCGACCCGGCCCTGCAGGTCTGCCAATTGCCTGTCCCGGCCCTGCAAGGCGCTGGTCAGATAAAACTGGCCAAGCACAAACACCATCAGCAGGAAAATGACCACCATGGTCAGGCTGGACAGCGCATCCACCCAGCCGGGCCAGATATCAACCTTCTCCCCCCGGGACCCGCGGCGGCGGACATAGGCCATGGATCAGCGCTCCGCATCGCCGAGCGCCGCCATGGTGCGGGCCAGGATCTTGATCTCACTTCGTAATTCCTGGGTGGCTTGGATACGGCCCTGGGTCGTTTCCTCCAATATCCGCGCCGTGTAAATCTCCAGGTTGCGGATATGGGTCCGCGTCGCCTCATCAATGCCCAGAGTGCCGCCATTGGACAGACCCTCCGCCAGCTTCTCAAACAGAGGCCGCATCTGGGCCGTGCCTTCGGCCAAGCGCATCATCACCTGCTGTTCAGTACGCATCTGGTCAGTCAGGGTGGCGATCCGTTCCGTCAGTTGCGCCAATTGCTGATTCTGTGTCTTACGGCCCTCTTCCGCGCTGGCCATGGTGAATTGCAGCCGCTCAATATTCTCTGCCGTCTGTTCCAGCAACGCCTGGATATAGACCGGCACCGCGGCAGGACTGGCCCCAAGGCCGCCGCCATCTGTCTCGCCCAGGGCGCCGCTGGACAGACGCGTGACGCCGGCCAGCCAATCTTCCAACTCTGTGTAGAACCGATTCTGGGCCTGCCCAGCCTGCAATTCCAGAAAGCCAAGGACCAACGAACCCGCCAACCCGAACAAGGACGAAGAGAAGGCCATACCCATGCCCGAGAGGGGCGCGGACAACCCTGCTTGCAGATTGCCGAACACACCAGCCACATCCGCATTGTCAAAGCTGAGGCCCGAAATGACGGTGCCGATGGATGAAACCGTCTGCAACAGCCCCCAGAACGTCCCCAGCAGGCCCAGAAAGATCAGCAGACCAATCAGATATTTGGAAATTTCCCGGCCTTCATCCAGCCGGGTGCCAACACCATCCAGCAGGGATCGGCTGGCCAGGGTGGACAGGGTGAAACGCCCCCCCTGCCTTTCCCCCAGCATACGGGCCATAGGGGCCAGCAGGCGGGGCTGGACGCTGGCTGGGCGATTAGCCGTGAAGGCCTCTAACCAAGCCACCTCCGGCGCCAGGGTAGTAACCTGTCGGAAGATGAACCAGATACCCAGCAGCAGCGTAAACAGGATCAGCCCGTTCAGCGCCGGATTGGCCAGAAACGCCTGGACCAGCGACGGCAGCAATATTGCTGCAATCATGGATACTGCCACGGTAAACAGCGCCATCCGCGTTAAAAACCGGCGCGGTGGGCTGGCCGGTGGCGCCGGAACCTGTATCGGGTCGGGCTGTGGGCTGCGGCGGTCGGCAGACAGGGTCATGGGCGGATCACCAGATCGACACGGTCGGGGGGCGGGCCGCCAGGGGCGGCATCGAGGGACGAACCCTCGGCAAATACCAACAGGCGCAGGGGATCAATCCCCTGCTTCACCAGGTGATCACGCAAGGCCCGTACCCGCAGCAGGGCTGTGCGGCGCCCGTCTGTCGGGCGGTCCGCCCGTCCCGTGGCATAAGCACGAAGTTCAAGACGTTCAGCGGGCCGCGCCTTCAGCCGGGCAATGATATCCACCAATACTGCTTCAGTACCGGTCGGCAGGGGTTCGGCACCCGCCGCATAGATTATCATGCTCTGGTCAGCAGGAATACGCGCAGGTTCCGGACCGGTCACGGCCCCTGGATACCGCGCCGCAGGAAGAACCGTGACAGGTGCCACCGGGATGTCCGTTTGATCCGGTGTCGCCGGCAAAGGCGGCAGGGTCATGTCCGGTGGTGCCGGAATTGGCAGGGATGGTCGTGCGGGCACCGTCACAGGCGGCGCCGATGGCAGTGTCGGGATGCTATTCTGGGCGTCTGCCGGCACGCCAGGCCAGAAGAGCAGCAACGACAGGGCGAAAGCGGTGAAAAGGCGCGTCATCATACCGGACAGATAAGCGGTCAATTGTGGCCCTGACATGTCACAGCAATCCAGAACCGTTCAGCCGCAGAGACGATAGCGGACATAGGCGCCGGGAGCCATCCTTGATACGGCCGGCAAGAGAGCCTCAATCTACAGAAAGGGCGATGGATGGCCACCATCGCCCTTCTTGTTGACACCGCCGGACCAGGGATCAGGGAATCTGGGTTTCTACGCCGGTCTGCGTCCGGGGCGACGGCGGCGGCTCACGCCGCGATCGGGCCTCTTCCTCGGCCTGGCGGCGTTGTTCGCGCAGACGGCGGGCCGTTTCTTCGGCAGCCTGACGTTGCTCATCATCCGCCTGTCGGCGGGCCGCCTCCTCAGCCTGACGGCGCTGCTCCTCCATCTGGCGTGCACTTTCGTTCGCCGCGCGACGATGGTCATCCTCTAACTGCCGGCGGACAGCCTCTTCCGCCTGCCGGCGCTGTTCGTCCAACCGGCGGGCTTGATCCTCGGCGTCCCGGCGACGATTATCATCGGCCTGCCGGTTGGCATCCTCCTGCGCCCGGCGCCGCTGTTCCTCCAGGCTACGGGCTGTTTCATCCGCGGCACGGCGGCGATCATCATCGCGGAACTGTTCCTCGGCCTGGCGGCGCTGTTCCTCCAAACGCCGGGCCGCGTCCTCTGCGTCCCGTTGACGTCGGTCATCATCGCGCGGCGATGGCGGCTGGACGGCGGGCGGGCGCTCATAGCGGCGACGTTCCTCCTCGAACCGACGGCGATCTTCCTCTGCCCGACGGCGGGCATCGTCTGCGCGGCGACGGTCATCTTCTATCCGGTCACGCGCCCGCCGCTCTCGCTCCCAACGGTCACGATCCCGTTCCCACTCACGGCGACGACGTTCATGCTCCCAATAGATCTGACGACGGCGCTGTTCCCAGAGATAGGCATCCCAGCGGGCCCGATCCCGCTCCAACTCCCATAATAGCCGCTCATATTCAGGATCTCGGAAACGGTCGTCATAACGACCAGCCCCGGTGCGATAGCCCGGATCGTTCCAGATCACCGCACCGGCGGCACCGCCGCTGCCGGCCACCGACGGCAGGCTGGCCGGTGTGGTTGCCATCAGGGACATCAATTCCTGCCGTTCTGCCGTGGTCAGGGCGCGGGCAGGGCTGTTCGTCGCCGGGTCACCGGCACAGATGCGGCGGAATTCTTCCACCCGCGGGTTGGACAGCGGGACCTTGGGCCAGACATCCGGCGCCAAGGATGAGAGCTCCAGGACCAGTCGACGCTGTTCCGCCGCCTCATCCTGGGTCAAGGCGCGCCCTGGCAAACCTGCATCTGGGTTGCCCATACAGATCAACCGCAGTTCCGACAGACGCCATGAACCGGCGGCAATCTGACGGTTACGCATTTCCCCCTGCTGAATGGCCGGGTCAACGGCACAGGCGCCGAGCCCCAACAACAATGCAACGGCAAAGGAAGCGGGCAAGAAACGGCTTCGCATGATTATTGGCCCTGGAAGGCGGTCACCGGCGCCATCCGCCGGCCCGCTCATTTGGCGTGCCACGAATGGCGGAATTGAGACGGAAGAGTAGCGTTTGTTGGGTACAGCCCTTGTGGACATCACCCCAGCCAGACAAGGCCAAGATAAATAGCCTCCAGCCCAAGAATGGTGAGGCCGATGCCACGCAGCACTGTCGGATCACGCAGCCACGGATAGGAACGATATGACCACTGCTCATCAAGGAAGCGGTCGTCCCCGGCCCGCATCCGTGCCTCTATGCGCTGGCGCTGCCATCCCGGCACGGCGAGCAGCAGCAACGCTGAAATCGTCGGTCCGATCAACAGGATCAGGTTGATCTCCATGCGCGCCCTCCCCCTGCTGCTGCTGCTGCTCGCAACAGCATAAGACACCACCCGCTCCGGAACGATCAGATCCCGCCACCCATCTGCTGTTGCTCACGGCGGAACGGATGGGCCGGATAGACGCCCAGGAATTTCACCTCGCTGGCAAAGAAACCCAGTTCCTCCATGGCCAGACGCAGGGACCGTTCCTCCGGATGGCCTTCAACATCAATATAGAACTGGGCCGCGGTAAAGCGGCCATCGACGAGATAGCTTTCCAGCTTCGTGATATTGACGCCATTCGTAGCAAAGCCGCCCAGCGCCTTATAAAGCGCCGCCGGTCGTGACCGGACACGGAAGACAAAGGTGGTAACGCTGTCCGTCCCGCGCTCAGGAACACTCGGTTCGCGGGCCAGGATCAAGAAGCGTGTCGTATTATGGGCGGCGTCCTCGATCCCCTTGGCCAGCACCTGCAGCCCATAGATCTCGGCCGCGAGATCGGAAGAGATGGCGGCTTTCGTGGGGTCGTTCCAGCGTGCAACATCGGCGGCGGCGCCGGCCGTGTCGGCATTGTTGACCGGCTTCAACCCGCGGGCGCGCAGATAGTTGCGGCACTGGGACAAGGCCTGGATATGGGAGTGAACCTCGGTCAGGCCCTCCATCGTCGCGCCCTGCGGGGCAACCAGACAATGGACAACGCGCTGGTAATGTTCACCGATGATATGCAGACCACCATGCGGGAGCAGATGATGAATATCGGCGACGCGCCCGGCCACCGAATTCTCCACCGGGATCATGGCGAGTTTGGCCCGGCCCTCATGCACAGCGGCGAACGCATCCTCAAACGACGCACAGGGCAGCGAAACCAGGTTGGGGAACACGCTGCGGCACGCCAGGTCGGAGTTGGCACCGGGGGCGCCCTGATAGGCGATCGTAGAGGCGGGCATGGGAAGGCTCTGTCTGTGGAAAAGGCAAATGACGGGTGGCCGTGATGTCACGGCACGGGCGATGGGGCCAGCATTCGGCGGGCACGGTCAAGGTCTTCCTCTGTATCCACTCCCAGCGGCACAATGTCCACCCGTGCCAACGCGATGGCCATGCCATGGGCCAACGCCCGTAACTGTTCCAGTTTCTCCCGCTGCTCCAATTGGGCCGGCGTCAGGGAGACAAACCGCTCCAGCGCAGCACGGCGATAGGCATAGAGCCCGATATGATGAAACAGCGGCCCGCCCCCCCAGGGCGCCGTGGCACGGGTGAAATACAGGGCGCGGCCGGTTTCCCGGCCCGGCGCCATCTCCACCACGGCCTTCACGACATTGGGATTTGTGCGTTCAACAGGATCGGTGATCACCGCGCCCAAGGTGGCAATATCAAAAGTTGGATCGCCCAGTGGGCCGATTACAGCGCGGATGGCACCGGGATCAATGGTTGGCAGATCGCCCTGCACATTCACGATGGCATCGTGCCGACCCGCCGGATCCACCCGGCATACCGCTTCCCAGACACGATCTGAGCCTGACGGGTGGTTCGGATCGGTCAAGACAGCAACACCGCCAGCGGCGGTGACGGCATCAGCAATGGCTTGCTCCGCGGCGGCAACCACCACCGGGCCAATCCCCGCTTCCATAGCGCGTCGCCAGACATGCACGATCATCGGCAGGCCATGGATATCGGCCAGCGGCTTGTCCGGCAAGCGCGTGGAGCCCAGACGAGCAGGGATCACTACCAGCGGGTGGGCCAGCGGAGCACAGAGCGGAGGACGGTTCGTATCGGTCATTATTCTCCCGTGCGACATTTGGTCCGCCGGGTCAAGGCGGAAAGCCATGTGCGTTCTTGCATCCTTCGGCTAAGTATCGCGCATGGACAAACGCCAAGGCGGGCATGGACGTGCCCGCTTGTTGGCGTTATTGTGCCCGCGCTTGGCGAACCCAAGGGATTAGGACTGATGGCGAGCAGCACCTTCAATAAGATTTTCATGGCGATCCTGACGGCGACGCTGATCGCCCTCCTGGCGGGTTTCGTCTCCAAGAAGCTGATTCACCCGAACTTCCCGGCGGAGCGCGCCTTTAAGGTGGAAGTGCCGGAGACCGAAACCGCCGCCGCCGATGCCCCGGCCGCCCCGGCGGAACCGGATCCTGTGACGCCCCTGCTGGCTGCTGCCGATCCGGCTGCCGGCCAGAAACTGGTCAAGGCTTGTGTGGCCTGTCATAGCTTCGAGAAGGGTGGCGCCAACAAGGTTGGCCCGAATCTTTGGGATATCGTGGGTAATAAGCATGCCCATGCCGAAGGTTTCGCTTATTCTGATGCCATGAAGGCCCAGCCGGGCCCCTGGGACTTTGAGCATCTGAACAAGTTCCTGGCGAACCCGAAGGCGACCATTCCGGGCACCAAGATGAACTATGCCGGCATGAAGAAGGTCGAGGATCGGGCAGCGCTGATTGCATATCTGCGCACTCTGTCCGACAACCCTGTGGCGCTGCCGTAATCGGCATCGCACCAGGAACATGCTATGAAAGGGGCGGCAGTGATGCTGCCCCTTTTCTTTTGCAGGGGCAAAACTGCGCTTTCCGGAGTCGTCTGATATGTCCGCTGTTCCCGATTTCCTGGTCGATCTTGCGCTGCGCTGCGCTGATGCAGCGGGCGCGGTCGCCCGCCGCCACTACCGTACGCGGGTGGCTGTCGATGTGAAGGCTGACACGTCCCCTGTCACGATCGCAGACCGGGAGGTGGAAAGCGCCATCCGCGCCATCCTGACCGCCGAACGCCCAGACGACGGCATCCTGGGTGAAGAACATGGCAGCCAGGCGTTGAACGCCGAATATGTCTGGGTCATTGATCCGATTGACGGCACGAAATCCTTCATCACCGGCCGCCCGCTGTTTACCACCCTGATCGCGCTGTTGCATCGCGGGGTGCCGGTGCTGGGCATCATTGACCAACCGGTGGTCGGTGACCGCTGGCTGGGCGTCACCGGGCGCCCGACCACCCTGAACGGTACCCCGGTCGCCACACGGCCCTGTGCGGATATCAGCCTGGCGACACAGGCGGCGACAATGCCGTTTCATCAGGTCGAGTTCGCAATGACCCAGGCCAGCAGCCGCTACATGGTCTGGGGTGGCGATGCTTATGCTTTCGGCTTGCTGGCCGCCGGCTTCATCGACCTGATGGTGGAGGCCGGCCTGCAACCCTATGACTGGGCAGCTCTGGTCGCCGTTATCGAAGGCGCCGGTGGCATGATCACCGACTGGGAAGGCCAGCCGCTTCGGTTGGGCTGCAACGGCAATGTTGTCGCGGCGGGCGACCCCACCCTGCATGCCCATGTCCTGTCGATGTTTCAGGAACGGCGCGAGGTCTGAGCATAACCGGGTGGCGCCGTAGCCACCCGAGTCGGGGTTCAGTTGTCGACTGTCGGCGTGCCGGCCACACGGTTGGCCGGCAAACGCACCGTAACGGTCGTCCCCAACGCCGGCGTGCTCTGCATGGTCAGGCTGCCGCCATGTGCCTCGGCATAGCCCCTGGCCAGCGGCAACCCCAAACCGGCCCCCGGCTGACGGCGATTATGCCCACCCTCGACCTGGGCGAACGGTTCAAGGGCGATCCGCATGGCATCGACATTCATGCCGATACCATGATCGGCCACGTCAATCAGCAGATCCCCTGTCGGCCCGTCGAGGCGTACGGCAACCTCCACGGCCTGACCGGCATCGGAAAACCGGATGGCGTTCCCCAACAGGTTAACGACGATCTGCTTCAGCCGCATTTCATCGGCCAAAACCCGCAGACCGGCGGGTGAGACGTCCAACCGCACCGGCACGCCACGTTCCACAGCCTTCTGACGCAGCAGACGTTCGCAGCGGTCAATCAAGGGGGCCACCTCTACCCACCCTTCACGCAGTTCCAGCGTGCCCGCATCCATCCGGGCAATATCCAGTAGGTCATTCACCAGCCGCAGCAGGTGCAGCCCGCCGTCATGGATATCAATGGCATATTCCCGGTATTGCGGCACGCCGAGCGGCCCCAGAAGTTCATCGCGTAAAATCTCTGAAAAGCCGATGATCGCATTCAACGGGGTACGCAGTTCGTGGCTGATATTGGCCAGGAACTGCCCCTTGGCACGGTCTGCAACCGCCGCTCTGGTCTCTGCCGCCCGGACGGTCTCCCGTCTGGCCAGTTCTGGTCGCCGGTCGCGCGCCACCAAGGTCATTTCACCCACCGATTCTCCCGAGACTGGCAGAACCGCCAGTTCCATCGGTACTGTCGCCCCATCAGACCCAACCAAGGACAGGGTGACCCACTCCACCCCGGATCGACCGCGCACTTGCAGGGCGCGATGAAAGATCAACCGGTCGCCCTCAGCCACCAAATCAAGGAAAGGACGCCCCACCACCTCCGACGCTTTATCCGCCGGCAACCCCAGGAGCGAGAGGCCTGCGGCATTAATCAACGACACGCGCCCATCAGCCAGCAGACAGACCATATCCGGCAGGGCATCAATCAGACCTCGGTAACGCCCGGACAGGTGGCGTAAAGCCTCATTGGCGCCAGTTTCCCGCTGGGCCGCGCGCTGCCCGCGCATGAGGACATGGCCAGTTCCGCCAAACAGGGCAAGCAGGACGAGTACCAGCACCCAAAAGATGCCAGCCAGGAAATCGACCGCCGGCGCCGGCGCCCGCCATCCTACCCAGCCAACGGGTGGCGCCTCTGCCGCCACGCCGAACTCCCGCAGGGGTAAGCGCGCCTCTTCCGGCGATACCGGGTGGATACCGATATCAATCATCTCCAGCAGCAAGGGGGCGAGCATACGGGCGACCGCCACACGGTCCAGTTTCTGCATGAAGATCAATACAGCACCATCCGATCGGGCCGCCCCCCCCAGACTGGGACGGATATCAGCGGCCCCGGTCAGATAGAATGTGTCCCCCACACGGGTGACGCCGGTCACCGCTTCGGTGGTGCCGGGCAGCGCGGCGACTGTCTGGTCAATCATTCGACGCATCGCATCTGACAGGGGAAAGTCCTGTAGGCGTGCCGCCGACAACCGTTTGCCATCCTCAACGCCGTAAATGATCTGCCCTTTGCGATCAACGACCAAAGTCATCGACAGCCGGTATCCGCCAGCCAGATAAATGCCGATATTTTCGTCCGCCCACACCATGTCCATCTTGTCCACGATATGGGTGACGGTGGCATCCCACCCCGCATAATCACGCAACACCAGACCCAGGGAGTTCTGGGCCGACCCCATCATCTGTTCCACGCGCTGGCATGTGCGTCGTGCCTCCGCCGCGTCAAAGTAGCGTGCAGCCGTGTACAACACACCCGCAATCACCAGTACTGCCATCACCAGCAGCAACAGGACCGGTGCCGTGACCAATGGTGGCCGGGAAGGATTTGGGGCCAAGAAGTAACGCGGTTCCTGCATCGCCGGAAAAGGTGCTCCTGAAGGCAGCGGGTGCCCATCCTCTACCCGAACGGGGTAGCATGCAACCCTGTTCACGCCATCCTGTTCTTGTGCCCGCCCCCCAGGTAAAGCGGGTGGTTCATGACAATTAAATGACAGAAGGCAAATAATTACCCGGCATAGAAGGCGTGTTGATAATGCAACAGGAATAGACCGTCATAAAGTCGTAATAAAATCGCATCAAATCGGCAATGCGCCTCTGTTAGCCCTCCCCCGGGGCCTGAGGGGCAGCCGAACATACCCGGGAGGGGGGGTCGGCGCGTCGACAGGCTTTGTCGCCCGTGAGATCCCACCGGAGAACAACAATGAGCCTCAAGTCCACCCTGCTGGCCGGCGCCGCCGTCGCCGTTCTGCTCGCCGGCCCTGCCGCCGCCCAGAACGCCTCGCAGACCCAGATCGACGCCCTGTCCCAGCAGATTCAGGCGCTGCAGAGCCAGCTGACCTCGCTGAAGGACTCGGTCGCCAAGGAAGCCGCCGCCACCAAGAAGGCGATGGATGCCATGCCGAAGGTGACAGCCGACGGTGGCCGTATCCGCGTTGCCACGGCCGACAAGAAGTTCGACGCCGCCATCCGCGCCCGCCTTCATATGGATTACGGCTTCTTTAATGGTGGCAAGAACTTCACCACCGACGCCACCGACGGTTTCCAGGTCCGTCGCGCCTTCCTGGGCGTTGCCGGCAAGGTGTACACCGACTGGACCTATGAATTCACCGCCAACTTCGCCGACAATCGTGGCGGTGGCGCCCAGATCCAGGCCGCTAACATCGGCTATACCGGCATTCCCGGCTGGACGCTGGTCGCTGGCGTCATGCAGCCGAAATTCACGTTGGATGACAGCACCTCCTCCAACGACATCGCCTTCATGGAACGCGCGCCGATCGGCAACATCGTTGTCGGTATCGGCGGTTCCGACAGCCGCACGGCCATCGGTGTGACCAACCGGGGCACCAGCCACTTTGTGGCCGCCTATGTCACCGGCAACAGCACCAACACCGCCGGTACGTTCGACGATCAGGTCAACCTGTTGGGCCGCGCCGCCTACAGCTTCTGGTCGGCCAATGAAGGCTCCGCCGGCATTGGCGTGTCGGGCGTGCTGCAGACCAGCCCGCAGGCCGCCGCCCGTCCGGTGGCCGCCGGTACCGCCACCACCACCATCGCCTTTGGTGATCGTCCGGGCGTGCGCATCGGTGGCAACCGCACTTCGCTGACCAGCACCGGCGCCATCAACCAGATCGATAGCGCCTACGCCTATGGTGCCGACCTGGGTATGAACTTCAAGAGCTTCTGGGCCGCCGCCGAATATTACAATTTCGGCGCCGAGTATTCTGACCTCACCGCGACTGGTGCCCGTCAGACCCGTCCGGATCCGGAGTTCAGCGGTTACTACGTGTCGGCCGGCTACATCCTGACCGGTGAACGCCGCAGCTACAATGTTGGTGAATGGCGGGGTGTCTCCCCGTCCTGGCCCGTCGGTCAGAATGGCATCGGCGCCTGGGAAGTGGCCGCACGCTACAGCCAGGTTGACCTGATCGACCGCGACGCCGGGATCAACGGCACGGGTACCGGCAAGGAAACCAACTGGACCCTGGGCGTGAACTGGTATGTGAACCCGGCCATCCGCTTCATGCTGAACCACGTCATCAGCAAGACGGAGCGTCCGAACGGTCAGGATGTCGAACTCGACATCACGGCCGCCCGTATGCAGTTCCAGTTCTGATAACGCAAACCGCCATGTTTCTGCTGCATGGCAGCCGTCAGCAGAAGTAAGTTTGGTTTCCGTTTTGGTAAAGTGCAACCCCGTCACGCCGCAAGCGCGTGGCGGGGTTGTTTTTTTATGACCCCAGTTGAAATTGATTATGTCCAGGCAGGCCTGATTTTGGGTTTTTTATGTCCACAACTCCCCGGAAAGACACCGCTGTCAAAGGCCACATACAAACGATTGCAGCCCCCAGATCGCGTTGCTGAATTTTCTGATATGGAAACAATACATCTGAAGTGATCGTCCCCGCTTTGGCAGCATACGAAACGATGCCCGTTTGATTAATTGCTTGTTAAGGACGACCCCATACCTTCCCCCCTGCTTGTTTCTTGAAAACGGAAACACACTCAACAAAGCAACAGGTCGTGGCGGCGTGACCATCCTTAAGGATGGGTGCGGTCATCTGGCCATTACTGCGGGTTTGGTCAACATTGGGATAGATCTCAAGATCTACATCTTCTTTGCGGGGCGATAATGTCTAACAGGTATTTCCAGGCACCGCTGCGTGCGCTGGCCGGGACTTTTGTACTCTGCTGCATGGCATCGACACCGGCTGTTGCCGTTGACGGCCCAACCGCTGCGGTCGCGGTCAAGGCACTGAATTTCGTGCAACCGAAGCCGGCCAAGCCGATCCCGGTAGCGATTGTCGTTGATGCCGGTCAGTCGGCCGCCGGTGACACGATCAAAGGTGCTCTTGGCGCTGATGTGGCCGCGAAAGTGGTCGAAGGTTCGGGAGACATTGCCGGCGCCGCCGCGGTGATTGTGGTGGGCAAAGCCGACATGACCGCAAAGGCAGCCCCGGGTCAGTTAATCATTGGCGATATGGCCTGCATGGAAGCCGGCCGCTGCGCCCTGGCTGTTGAGCGCCAGGCTTCCGGCGCCGCCAAATACCATGTGAACAGTGCCACGCTGACCAAGACCGGCGTCGCTTTCGACAAAAATTTCCAGATGCTGGTCACCGCCCACTAAGGCTGCGGGACAAGGGAGTTTTATGATGCACCTCAAGACGACACTGCGGGCAGCCACGGCCGCCGCCGCACTTCTGGTTACCAATGCCGCCCAGGCGCAGACCATTGATTATGGCATGTTGCAGGACGCCTTTGGTCAGGCCGTGACAACGGGCGCAACAGGCAAGCCGCAGGTGCAATCCGATGCCCCGGCTGCGATGCAGATCATCACGGCGGAAGAAATCAAAGCCAGCGGTCTGGACAATCTGCCCGACATTCTGGGCCGTGTGGCCGGTGTCGATGTGGTGCGTTGGGGCTCCGCCTCGGCCGACGTGGCCGTGCGCGGCTATAATCAGGCGGGAAACCCGCGTCTGCTGGTGCTGGTCAATGGCCGACAGGTCTATGCCGATCACTATGCCCTGGTCACCTGGTCGGCGATCCCTGTGCAACTGTCGGAAATCCGTCAGATTGAGGTGGTGAAGGGTCCGGTGGGCGCCATCTACGGCTTCAATGCTGTTGCAGGTGTCGTGAACATCATCACCTACAACCCTCTCTATGATAATGCCGGCGCCGCCACAGCCCGTTTCGGCAACCATGGCCAGCGGGAAATCGGCTTGTCGAAGGCGTTGAAGCTGAACGATGCTCTGGGGGCGCGTTTCTCGGCCGGCTATAAGGAAGCGGACGAGTTTGAACGCGGCAATCTCAGCGCTGCGGATCGTCGTTCCCTGCGCGACCCGGAATCGCTGTCCGTCAGCGGTGCCATCATGGCGCAGGTCAGTGACGCGATCCAGGCCGGCATCGAGTTGACCCATTCCGATGTGCAGCAGGCGGAAATGATGCCGTCCGCTGTCTACACCTATCAGCATTTCAAGACCACGTCGGCCAAGGCTGACCTGACGGCAGATGCCGGCGCCCTGGGGCTGGTGAGCCTCGCCGCCTATCGCAACTGGCTGGACTTCAGCTATTCCAGCGTCGGCAGCTCTGACGTCACGACCACTGTTGTGCAAATGTCGGATCTGATCCAGATCGGCACTGACCATACCGTCAAGATTACCGGCGAGTTCCGCCATAACGAGATGGACCAGTTCCTGTCTGAAGGCACTGGCAGCATCGGTTACGATGTCTGGGCGGCTTCCGGCATGTGGGATTGGAAGGTCACACCAAACCTGTCCTTTACCAACGCCGCCCGTGTCGACTTCTTCGACATGAAGCCCGATGGCATCGGCACTTTCCCCCGCCCTGCCAACAGCTATGATGTCACAAGGACCAAGGCCAGTTTCAACAGCGGTCTGGTTTTCAAGCCATCCGACGTCGATACGCTGCGTGCCACCTACGGCCTGGCCAACCAGTTGGCGTCGTTGGTGGAGCTTGGCGGCCTGTATGGCACCCAGGCCATCGCGCCGGGTGTGCGCCTTTACATCCTTGGCAATCCCAGCCTGAAGCCTAGCGAAGTCACCAGCTTTGAACTGGGTTACTCCCGCGCACTGCCGGTCATCAAGGGCCATGCCGCATTCAGCGTTTTCCGTCAGAAGACGGATAATCTGAAGGCCTTCATTGGCGCGGAGACAGCAATCATCAACCGCGTGCCGGTCCTGACGGTCGTTAATGGCGGTGAAAGCAAAAGCTGGGGTGCGGAGGCGGAGGTCAAAGGTAAGACCGACGGCGGTCTGTCCTATGGTGTTTCCTACACGTTCACCGATATCAACGATGCGCTGACGGTCAATCGCGGCGCGGTGCCGACCCGCCCGATCCTGTTTGAAGATGCGACACCGCGTCATAAGGTACAGGGTGAGCTGGGTTATACACTGGGTGCGCTGACCGCACAGGCAAACATCGTCTATCAGAGCTCCCGGACGCTGTTGAAGGCCCCGGCAGCCCTGCAGCCCCTGCGGGCGGTGGAGATTGACGGTTATTGGACCGCCGGCGGGACCATCGCCTATCTGTTTGAGACCGGTACCGAGGTTCGCGCGACCCTGACGGACGCGCTGCGCCCCGATACATTGACGAACCCAGGCCTGCGCACCGAACGTCGCGTTTACGCGACCATATCGCAGAAGTTCTGATCGCCATACCCGCGGCACCGCACTTTTGCGGTGCCGCGGTCCGGATATGCAGTAACGTCCGTCAAATTCACACTTTTTGATTGGTATTTAGGCTTTTTATGCATTGCTACATATAAATCAGCACACAAAGGTGTTTCCTCAAGCTAACCTTCAGGTCAGATTTATTTGTAATTCGATAAGCGGCATATAACTGGACACGGGAATTCTGCCGCAGTGGCAGGAAAACAAATAAATGGATGCGCCATGACAAAACCACGACGCACGTTCGGGGATTGCCTCTTCTTATCCTTTTTTCTTACGCTCCTGGTATGGGCAACACCGGCCTCGGCCTCGGTGGATGGCCCGACAGCAGCCGTCGCCGTTAAAGCGCTGAATTGGACACGTCCGATAACCCTGTTTGATGGGGTCATCTGAGC
>NZ_NOXU01000007.1 GCF_002251795.1 Niveispirillum lacus
ATGGTGCCGATGTTGCAGTGCGGCTTCGTCCGCTCAAACTTAGCCTTAGCCATGATGTTCCGTCCTCATTTCAATCGGTTGACGACCAGTTCAGGCCACCTTGCTGCGAAGCTCGTCAGCGATGGCGTGCGGCGCCGGTTCATACGTTTCAAACTGCATTGAGTACTGTGCCCGGCCCTGACTGCTGGACCGAAGCGCATTCACATAACCAAACATCGTCGCCAGCGGCACCTTGGCATCAATAACGCGGGCATTGCCGCGCTGATCAATGCCGAGAATATGCCCCCGGCGGCTGTTCAGGTCGCCGATAATATCCCCCAGATACTCCTCCGGGGTTACCACCTCGACCTTCATCACGGGCTCCAGCAGGACGGGGCGAGCCTTGGCCAGCCCTTCCCGCAATGCCCCCCGCGCAGCCATTTCAAACGCCTGCACAGAGCTTTCCACATCGTGGAAGGCGCCATCGACCAGCTCGACCCGGGCATCAACCACCGGATATCCGGCGATCACACCCGAGGTTCTGGCGGCCTCAAGCCCCTTCTGCACACCCGTGACAAATTCCTTGGGCAGCGTGTCCGCCGCCAGCTTGTTCACAAACACCAACCCCTGACCCGCCGCCGGCTCAACCGCCAGCTTGACGCGGGCGAATTGGCTGGCATTACCGATCTGGCGCCGATGTGTGTAATCGGCCTCGCCCCTGACGGTGATGGTTTCGCGGTACGCCACCTTGGGCTTACCGACCGCCGCCTCCACCCGGAACTCCCGGCGCATACGGTCCACGATGATCTCCAGATGGAGTTCACCCATGCCCCGCAGGATCACCTGCCCCGATTCCGCGTCACGACCGATCCGGAAGGAAGGATCCTCAGCCGCAAAACGGCCCAGGGCCACCGCCATCCGGTCATGATCGGCCTGCGTACGCGGCTCGACCACCACCTCGATCACCGGCTCGGGAAAGTCCATCCGCTCCAACAGGATCGGATGGGCCGGATCACACAACGTATCGCCTGTCGACGTCCCCTCCAGAGAAGCGAACGCGACAATGTCGCCGGCGTGGGCCGCTTCGATCTCTTCCCGGCTGTTGGCATGCATCAGCAGCATGCGGCCAGCCTTCTCTTCCTGCTTCTTGCCAGGATTGGCCATAACGGCGTCCTGACGCAAAGAACCGGAATAGATACGGGCAAAGGTCAAAGACCCGACGAACGGATCATTCATCACCTTGAACGCCAACGCCGCAAAGGGCGCCTCGTCATTGGCAGCGCGGCTGACCGCATCACCCGACGGCGTTATACCCTGGATATCGCCCTTATCCGCCGGGGATGGCAGATAATCGACAACAGCATCCAGCATGGGCTGAACGCCCTTGTTCTTGAACGCCGACCCGCACAGCACCGGAACAAGCCGCAACCCGATGGTGCCCTTACGGATCAATCGACGGAGCTCGTTCTCGTCCGGCTCCACACCAGACAGGAAAGCATCCGTCGCCGCCTCTTCCATCTCGACCGCCTGTTCAACCAGTTGAGCGCGAAAGCGCTTGGCCTGGTCTTGCAGATCGGCCGGGATTTCCACCTGATCGAACCGAGCCCCCAGCATGTCATCGGCCCAGATGATTGCCTTCATGGCAATCAGGTCAATGACACCCTTGAAGCCCGCCTCCACACCCAGCGGCAATTGAAGCAGCACCGGGTTTGCCCCCAGCCGCTCCTTCATCATTGCCACTGTCCCCAGAAGATCCGCACCAACGCGGTCCATCTTGTTCACGAAGCAGATACGGGGCACGCGGTACTTGTCCGCCTGCCGCCACACCGTCTCCGACTGGGGCTCGACGCCCGACACTGCGTCGAACAGGGCCACCGCACCATCCAGAACCCGCAATGACCGTTCGACCTCAATAGTGAAGTCGACATGCCCTGGCGTGTCGATGATGTTGATCCGGTGATCCTTCCAAAAACAGGTGGTCGCCGCCGACGTGATGGTGATCCCCCGCTCCTGCTCCTGCTCCATCCAATCCATCGTGGCGGTGCCGTGATCGACCTCGCCAATACGATAGGATTTGCCCGTGTAGAACAGAATCCGCTCCGTCGTCGTCGTCTTGCCGGCATCGATATGCGCGGCAATGCCGATGTTCCGATAGGAGTGGATGGGGTGGGACCGGGCCATGGAGTGGGGCTTCGCCGTGCGGGGTTCGTTCGACCTTACCAGCGGTAGTGCGAGAAGGCCTTGTTGGCTTCGGCCATGCGATGCGTGTCTTCACGCTTCTTCACAGCCGTACCACGCTGCTGCGCGGCGTCCAGCAACTCACCCGACAGACGCTCGGTCATGGTGTTTTCCGAACGGTTGCGGGCGGCACCGATGATCCACCGGATCGCCAGAGCCTGCGCACGGTCGGAACGCACTTCCACCGGCACCTGGTAGGTCGCACCACCAACGCGGCGGGAACGGACTTCCAGATACGGACGGACATTATTCAGGGCGTCATGGAAGAGCTGCAGGGCGTCCTGCTTCGTCTTCGCCTCGATACGATCCAGGGCGCCGTAGACGATGGACTCAGCCACCGACTTCTTGCCGTCGTACATCAGGCAGTTCATGAACTTCGTCAGCACGATATCGCCGAACTTGGCGTCGGGCAGAACTTCGCGCTTGTCGGCTTTACGACGACGGGACATTGCTCGCTCTCCTTACTTCGGACGCTTCGCGCCGTACTTCGACCGGCGCTGCTTCCGATTCTTCACGCCCTGTGTATCGAGCGTGCCGCGGATGATGTGGTAACGCACACCGGGAAGATCCTTCACGCGACCACCACGGATCATGACGACCGAGTGTTCCTGAAGATTGTGGCCTTCACCGGGAATATAGCTGATGACCTCGTAGCCGTTCGTCAGGCGCACGCGGGCGACCTTACGAAGCGCCGAGTTCGGCTTCTTCGGGGTGGTGGTGTAGACACGGGTGCAGACGCCACGCTTCTGCGGGCATTCCTGCAGGGCCGGCACCTTATCCCGGGCCACCAACGGAGCCCGCGGCTTGCGGATCAACTGACTGATCGTCGGCATGAACGCCCTTCGCCTTTTCTCATATCCCCGCAACGGGGATGTCATTCCAAACCGGTCGCACCACCAACCTCATAATGACGGACGAAAAACGCCCGCATACGAAGCTGAAGGCTCCGTGCGGGAGAATCTCATGCGCCGTCCGAACAAGGACTCGGGTGCGGCTATCGACTGTTCCGGGGAGGTTCCTTGGAGCTGGCCTGCGTCCCTTGTAGGTAAGCGCTTGTTGCCAACAGTGGGGACAGCGTCTAGACGCCACGAGGGCGGGCTACAGCCTGCCCCCCCGAAATAGGTTGGCGGACTATAGGGATGAGTCCCAACCCCGTCAAGCGCGACCCTAAGACTTCCGCCACGTTTCCCACGCATCCTGGCCCCCAGCCGCTCGCAGGGCTGACGAGCCTTGTCAGGGGGCAGATGCGCTTCCCGGACGACCGGCATCGTCCGGCGGTGTCAGTTCCACATCCTCATTTATTTCCGCCATGGGGATACTGACGCCGATAATGTCCAGGGTTGTGGAACCTTGCAGATCCCGGATCGTTTCGACAATCCAACGGTCACCATCGGCCCGCCAGAGCAGGGCGCGGGCATCGTCCTGGTCCGGTTCTAGCACCTGCTGGATGCCGGCGGAGGCATAATCGTCACGCCTGCGGGCCATTTCACTTGCGGAATTGGTGGGCGGGAGTATGTCCACCGCTAGGATCGGCGCGTCCGCCGTCTGCCAATCCGCCCCACACCGGACCAGCAGGTCGGGTGCCCGTACAGTCCAGGGCTTGTCGATGGGCAGCGCGCTGCCGTTTTCAACGACACAGGGGCGTCCCGCAGGCTTAAGCCGGTTCTTCAAACCGGCACCGACAATTACATCCATGCATCCATGACTGCGGGAGGGCGCCGACTGTGCCACCGGCCAGCCATCCACCAACTCATAGCGCCGGTCATCGCCCGAGTCCCATGCCAGGAACTCCTCAATGCTCATGCGGTTCAGCGTAGATTTCGTGACGGCGACGGCCATGGCGGCATCCCGGATGCAATCATCGCTCGCTATCATAGCCCGAATCGTGCAGCTACGCCATCTGCGCCGCTAATCGCCACCCGGCCATGCTTGCGCCCCCACTGGCCTGCGCGCGCGTACGGCCTTATATAGGCCGCTTGTTTTCAAGGACCCTTCCCCATGACCAAGCAGACCCATACCCCCGCCGCCGCGCCTAAGGTCGGCATCGTCTCCCTCGGCTGCCCCAAGGCGCTGGTGGACAGTGAACGCATTCTGACCAAGCTGCGGTCGGAAGGGTATGAGATTTCAGGCTCCTATGACGGGGCTGATGTCGTGCTGGTCAATACTTGCGGCTTCCTGGACAGTGCCAAGGCCGAAAGCCTAGAGGCCATCGGGGAAGCCATCAAGGAGAATGGCAAGGTCATCGTCACCGGCTGCCTGGGCAAGGAAGAGAGCCTGATCCGGCAGAGCCACCCCAATGTCCTGGCCGTCACCGGCCCGCATCAGTATGAGCAGGTGGTGAATGCCGTGCATGATGTGGTGCCGCCGCGCCATGATCCGTATCTGGACGTGGTCCCGCCGCAAGGCCTGCGCCTGACCCCGCGCCATTACGCCTATCTGAAGATTTCCGAGGGCTGCAACAACCGCTGCACCTTCTGTATCATCCCGTCGATCCGGGGCGATCTGGTCTCCCGCCCCGCCAACATGGTGCTGGCCGAGGCGGAGGCACTGGTGAAGGCGGGCGTGAAGGAAATCCTGGTCGTCAGCCAGGATACGTCGGCCTATGGCATGGATACCCGCTATGCCGAGAGCAAGTGGAAGGGCCGGCAGGTGCGCGCCAAGTTCATCGATCTGGCGCGCGAACTGGGCGATCTCGGTGCCTGGATTCGCCTGCACTATGTCTATCCCTACCCGCATGTGGATGAGGTGATCGGCCTGATGGCCGACGGTAAGGTGCTGCCCTATTTGGACATTCCCTTCCAGCATGCCGCCCCCAATGTGTTGAAGGCCATGAAGCGTCCGGCGAACACCGACAAGGTGCTGGACCGGATCAAGATGTGGCGCCAGGGCTGCCCCGACCTGACCCTGCGCTCCACCTTCATCGTGGGCTTCCCAGGCGAAACCGAACAGGATTTCCAATATCTGCTCGACTGGCTGACCGAGGCACAGATCGATCGTCTGGGCTGCTTCAAGTATGAGCCGGTCGAGGGTGCGCCCGCCAATGAATTGGCCGGTGCTGTACCCAAGGAGGTCCAGGAGGAACGCTGGAACCGCCTCATGGCCCACCAGCAGGAGATCAGCGCCAAGCGCTTCGCTGCCAAGATCGGTCGTGAGATGGATGTGCTGATCGACGAAGTGGACGAGGAGGGTGCCATTGGCCGCTCCTGGGCCGATGCGCCTGAAATTGACGGCGCTGTCTACCTCAATGACGAGTTCAAGGTAAAACCCGGCGACATGGTCCGTGTGAAGATTGAAGAAGCCGACGAATACGATCTTTGGGGCAGCGTCATTCGCTGATTTATTTAAAGGCTCTTCACGAAATCATTGATTTTTCTGTCCGCTTTGTCCGATAGGTTGGAAAAACCTATCGGACAGGGGATGAGAATTGCAGGGTTTCGAGCTTTTCCTGGGCGCACCGGCCCTGATCCAGGTCCATGCCGTGCTGGCGGCTACTGCCATCATCCTGGGCGGCGTCCAGTTCGCGAGGCCCAAGGGTACTGCGAGCCACCGGGTGCTGGGCCGTGTCTGGGTGGCTTGCATGGCCATCGTGGCGCTGTCTTCCTTTTTCATCCATGAAATCCGGATGATCGGACCGTTCAGCGCCATTCACCTTTTGTCGGTGCTGACACTGATCACGCTGTGGCAGGCCATCCGTCTGGCGCGGCGCGGCGACATTGTGCGTCACAAGAAGGCAATGGTGCGGCTGTATGTGCTGGCCTTGCTGATCACCGGAGCCTTTACGCTGCTGCCTGGGCGCCTGATGTACAGGGTGTTTTTCGGGGGCTGATCACTCGTCGCCAATCCAGACCTTCGCAGCCAGCAGACGCTGTGCGCCTTCGCGCAATTCGTCATGCAGTTGCCGGACCTCGCACACGACACGTTCTTCCAACTGGTCCAGCTTACGGCCGCGATGGGCATGCAGGAGACTGCCCAGCTTCTTGGCCGTGCGGGCCAGTGGCGCAAAGGAACGCCCGACGCCCAGTACCTCGTCGCGGTAATCGGGCTGAAGCACATTAGGGTATAGCCGATCCATCCGGTCCAGCGCCAGGGTCAGCTGGGTACGGTTCATCGCCCTGCCCTCAGTTCCGGATCACAGGCCGCCAGCGCGGTTTGCCGTTACCATCCCCGTCATCGGGCGGCGGCACCAAGGTCCGCGCCGGGATGCCAGTATCCGCCGGCTTGGTGGGCGCCTGCCTGGCCATCAGGCCGCGCAGCCAGAAGATGTGGCCAATGGCGGCGGCGGCGCCGATTGGCAATGGTGCGGCCGCCAACAGCAGCGGATTCTCCGCAGCGATCAGCGGGGCCTGCGGCAAGGCACGCAGCAGCGAACCGACGATGGAGGCTGCGCCAACACCCGTCAACGCCGCGAACAGCAGCCCAAGCCTGCCCGTCAAACGACTACCCGCCATCGGCCTCACTCCCGTCAACATGATGAGAGCCTATTTAGGCCGCCGGGGCGCCCTTGCCAACCGTCAAACCGCCCCTGCCTTGCTGCGCGCACGCATCATCGCCCAGGGAGTCGGTGCGCCGCGCCCTTCAAACTGTGCCAGAAGCAGGTTCAACTGCCCTGCCTCCCGCAGCCATTCGGGGAATTCCGGCGCATGGCCCCCCGACTGAAAAATTTCGATCTCATGGGTGGAGGCAAACCGGGCCGGCACGGTAGCCCGCGTATGGCCATGGTCGGTTGGATGCAACTCCACCAACACATCCATATCCACCAGCGCTGGCCAGCGCACCGGGTCCAGCAGTTCCTCCTCCGCCCCCTCGATATCACACCAGATCAATGTCCGTCGGTCGGCATGGGTTGCGAAGCGCTCTGGCTCAAACGCCCCACCGACATGAATGTCGACACCATTAAGGGCCGCCATCGCGCGACATCTTTCCTGCTGTTGAGGGTCGATATCGTGCGCCCAGATTTCCACGGAAGGGGCAAGGCGCTTGATTCCGACAGCATAATAGCCGTCGCCGCAGCCGATATTGATCACATGCTCGTAACCGGCATCCGGGATGGCGCGGACGATGCCATGCAACTCTTCCTCATAGCAGCCCAGAAGCATCGGGGCGAAAAAGCCAGTGGCGGGTTGGACAAGTTTCATCCCGGCAAACGGTCCGCCACTGACAACTGGCCCACCTTTGCTGACAATGGTGTTGCCCAGCAGATGACAGCGATAATGGGCCAGGAACTCAAAGACCTCATTCAGAAGCGTCTCAGTTCCGGGTCCATTGTTCAATAGCCGCAGGGCGTGGGCACGGGCACGCTCATGAATGGACATCTGCATTTCCCAAGGAATGCCGGCAGCCCAGGATTGGGGAATTGCTGCGTCACCACAACAGAAAATTCGTTCTTTGGTCTGTCCTGAACCAGAACAAACATCCGTACGCCGTTGAACGGAAAAGGGCCGCCCCGTTGCCAGGGCGGCCCTTTCCTACTCAACTCAGCCGTAACCGAACTTACTCGGCAGCCGCTTCCGGCAGGGCCGGCGTTTCGCCGTCTTCACCCATCTGCATAGCGCGATCGCGCTCAGCAGCAATGGCCTTCAGACGGTTGACGACCGAACCGGTACCGGCCGGGATCAGGCGACCGACGATCACATTCTCCTTCAGGCCTTCCAGGTTGTCGACCTTGCCCTGGACGGCAGCTTCCGTCAGGACACGGGTCGTTTCCTGGAACGACGCGGCGGAGATGAAGGACCGGGTCTGCAGCGAGGCCTTGGTGATGCCCTGCAGAACCGGCTTGCCGACGGCGTACCGCAGATCGACTTCGCCTTCCTTGATCCGCTGCTGAACGGCGCGGTTTTCCTGCTCGAACTCCACGCGATCAACCTGATCACCGATCAGCAGGGTGGTATCACCCGGATCGGAAACTTCGATCTTCTGCAGCATCTGACGGACGATCACTTCGATATGCTTATCGTTGATCTTCACGCCCTGCAGACGATAGACGTCCTGGATCTCGTTGATCAGGTAGTTGGCCAGCGCTTCCACGCCCATGACCGACAGGATGTCGTGCGGCACCGGGCTGCCATCCATCAGGCTGTCGCCCTTCTGGACATAATCGCCCTCCTGAACGGCAATGTGCTTGCCCTTCGGGATCAGGTACTCACGCTCTTCCCCCGTCTCGTCATTCTTCACAACGATACGGCGCTTGGTCTTGTAGTCCTTGCCGAACTCCACCCGGCCCTCAATCTCCGCGATGATCGCGAAGTCCTTGGGACGGCGGGCTTCGAACAATTCCGCCACGCGCGGCAGACCACCGGTGATGTCACGCGTCTTGGAGCTTTCGCGCGGGATACGGGCCAGCACGTCACCGGCCTGCACCTTCGCACCATTCTCCACCGACAAGATGGCATCCACGCTCATGAAGTAGCGGGCTTCCGTGCCGTTCGGCAGCTTGACGACTTCGCCATTGGCGTCCAGCAGGGCCACACGCGGACGCAGATCCGCACCGCGCGGCTGCTGACGCCAATCGACCACCACCTTGGACGAGATGCCGGTGGCTTCGTCCATGACCTCGCGGACCGAGATACCCTCCACCAGGTCGACATAGGTGGCCGTACCCTCGCGTTCCGTCAGGATCGGCAGGGTATACGGGTCCCATTCGGCCATGCGGTCGCCGCGCTTGATCGGCGCGCCGTCGACGGCCAGCGCCTTGTTCAGCTTGGCGCCATAGGGCACACGGTGCTTGGCGCGCTCACGACCCTGTTCGTCCAGCAGCGCCAGTTCACAGTTGCGACCCATCACCACCGGCACACCCTCGCTGTTCATGACGAGGTTGCGGTTGCGCACGATCACCTTGGCATCCAGCGTCGCCTCAATGAAGCTCTGCTCTGCACCGCGCTGCGCCGCACCACCGATGTGGAAGGTGCGCATCGTGAGCTGCGTACCCGGCTCACCGATGGACTGTGCCGCAATGACGCCCACAGCCTCACCCATGTTCACCCGCGTACCACGGGCCAGATCGCGGCCGTAGCAATGGGCGCACACGCCATCCTGCGTTTCGCAGGTCAGCACGGAGCGGATATGGACGGTGTCGATGCCGGCGCGGTCAACCAGTTCGACCTCGCGTTCGGTGATCAGCTCACCGGCCGGCAGGATCATCTCGCCGGTCAGCGGGTTGACCAGATCAACGGTCGAGGTCCGGCCCAGGATACGTTCGGACAGCGGAACAATGACGTCACCGCCATCAATCACCGCCTTCACGGTCAGGCCATTCTTGGTACCGCAATCGGTCTCAGTGATGATGGCGTCCTGCGCCACGTCCACCAGACGGCGGGTCAGATAACCGGAGTTCGCGGTCTTCAACGCCGTGTCGGCCAGACCCTTACGGGCGCCGTGTGTGGAGTTGAAATATTCGAGAACCGTCAGACCTTCCTTAAAGTTGGAAATGATCGGCGTCTCGATGATTTCACCCGAGGGCTTGGCCATCAGGCCGCGCATACCGGCCAACTGCTTGATCTGGGCCGGCGAACCACGGGCGCCGGAATGGGCCATCATGTAGACCGAGTTCACGCCGAAGCCCGGACGCGGCTGCTCGATCACCTTCATCATGGCGCCGGCGACCTTTTCGGTCGTTTCCGACCAGACGTCGACCACCTTGTTGTACTTTTCGCCCTGGGTGATCAGACCGTCCAGATATTGCTGCTCGAACTCCTTCACGCGGTCCTGGGCTTCCTTGATCAGCGTCTCCTTCTCAGCCGGGATGACCATGTCATCCTTGCCGAAAGAGATGCCGGCCTTGAACGCGTTGGTGAAGCCCAGACGCATCATCCGGTCGGCGAAAATCACCGTCTCCTTCTGACCGCAATGGCGGTAGACGACGTCGATGATGTTGCCGATTTCCTTCTTGGTCAGAAGGCGGTTGATCAGGTCGAACTTGATGGCCGGATGGCGCGGCAGGATCTCCGACAGCAGCATACGACCGGGCGTGGCCGTCACGCGGGTGGTGATCGGCTTGCCGTCCTGGTCCACCGTATGATAGCGGGCCTGGATCTTGGAATGCAGCGTGACGACCTTGGCGGCCAACGCATGCTCGATCTCGCCGATGGACCCAAAGGCCATGCCTTCACCCACGGCACCGGGCAGTTCCATCGTGATGTAGTACAGACCCAGGATGATGTCCTGGGACGGCACGATGATGGGACGGCCGGATGCGGGCGACAGGATATTGTTGGTCGACATCATCAGGACGCGCGCTTCCAACTGAGCTTCAAGGCTCAGCGGGACGTGCACGGCCATCTGATCGCCGTCAAAGTCGGCGTTGAACGCGGTGCAGACCAGCGGATGAAGCTGGATCGCCTTGCCTTCGATCAGGGTCGGCTCGAACGCCTGGATGCCAAGACGGTGCAGGGTCGGCGCGCGGTTCAGCATCACGGGATGCTCGCGGATGACCTCTTCCAGGATGTCCCAAACCTCGGGACGTTCCTTTTCCACCATACGCTTTGCGGCCTTGATCGTGCTGGCCAGCCCGTACAGTTCCAGCTTGGCGTAGATGAAGGGCTTGAACAGCTCCAGCGCCATCTTCTTCGGCAGGCCGCACTGATGCAATTTCAGTTCGGGACCCACGACGATAACCGAACGACCGGAATAATCGACGCGCTTACCCAGCAGGTTCTGACGGAAGCGGCCCTGCTTGCCCTTCAGCATGTCGCTGATGGACTTCAGCGGACGCTTGTTGGCACCGGTGATGACACGACCGCGGCGGCCATTGTCGAACAGCGCGTCAACCGCTTCCTGCAGCATGCGCTTTTCGTTACGGACGATGATGTCCGGGGCCTTCAGCTCGATCAGACGCTTCAGACGGTTGTTGCGGTTGATCACGCGGCGGTACAGATCGTTCAGATCCGACGTCGCGAAACGACCACCGTCCAGCGGCACCAGCGGACGCAGTTCGGGCGGGATGACCGGAACGACTTCCAGGATCATCCATTCCGGGCGGGTGGCTTCCGGGTAGGTCTTGTAGATGGTCGGGCCATCGGCGCGCTCGATACGCTCCTTATAGCCTTCAAACCGCTCGTAATCGGCGACTGTTTCCACCTCGACCGGGTTGCCCAGGAAAGCTTCCAGCATCTTCAGACGCTTGACGAGCTTCTTGCGCTTGGCCTCGCTTGAGGTTTCGCGCAGGTCGTCACGGCAGTTCGCCTTCTCGGTGACCAGGTCCAGCGAGGACAGCATGTCCTTCAGGGCCTCGGCGCCGATCTTGGCGGTGAAAGTGTCTTCGCCGTACTTGTCCTGGAAGTCGATCAGCTCGTCTTCCGACAGCAACTGACCCTGCTTCAGCTCGGTCAGGCCGGGCTCGATGACGACATAGTTTTCGAAATAAAGAATGCGCTCCAGATCCTTCAGCGTGTTGTCCAGCAACAGGCCGATACGGCTGGGGAGCGACTTCAGGAACCAGATATGGGCAACGGGCGAGGCCAGTTCGATATGGCCCATGCGCTCACGGCGGACCTTGGACAAGGTCACTTCCACGCCGCACTTTTCGCAGATGATGCCGCGATACTTCATGCGCTTGTACTTGCCGCACAAGCACTCGTAATCCTTGATCGGACCGAAGATGCGGGCGCAGAACAGGCCGTCGCGCTCCGGCTTGAAGGTCCGGTAGTTGATCGTCTCGGGCTTCTTGATCTCGCCGAACGACCAGGAGCGGATACGCTCCGGGCTGGCAATCGAGATGCGGATCTGGTCGAAGCTCTGCGGCCCCTGCGGGGTGCCGAAGATGTTCATCAATTCGGTATTCATGTGCCGTCTCCCCTGGGGGTCATGGCTTCGTCAAACGATGAGGACACCCGACGGGCGGAGACCCGCCGGGTGTCGACCTGATCGGCCCTTAGTAGTCGCGCTCGTTCAGCTCGACATTCAGGCCAAGCGAACGCAGTTCCTTGACCAGAACGTTGAAGCTTTCGGGAATGCCGGCTTCGAAATTGTCGTCGCCGCGGACGATGGCTTCGTAAACCTTGGTACGGCCGGACACGTCGTCTGACTTCACCGTCAGCATTTCCTGCAGCGTGTAGGCGGCACCGTAAGCTTCCAGTGCCCACACTTCCATTTCACCGAAGCGCTGGCCACCGAACTGGGCCTTACCGCCCAGCGGCTGCTGGGTGACCAGGCTGTAGGGGCCGATGGAGCGGGCGTGGATCTTGTCGTCGACAAGGTGGTGCAGCTTCAGCATATAGATATAGCCGACCGTGACGCGGCGGTCGAACGGCTCACCCGTACGCCCGTCGATCAACTGCATCTGGCCCGACCGGTCGATGCCGGCATCTTCCAGCATCCGGCAGATATCCTCTTCGCGCGCACCGTCAAAGACGGGGGTGGCGAAGGGAATGCCGCGGCGCAGGTTATTGGCCAACTCGATCAGCTCGGCGTCACCCATATCGGCAATATCGGCCCCCCACACATCCTCACCATAGATGTGGCGCAGGCGGGCCCGCAGCTCATCCAGAGTCTTGGACTTGATGGCGGCATCCGTTGCCTGGGCCCGCATCTTGTCGAGCATCTCCCCGATCTGGCGACCCAGACCGGCAGCCGCCCAACCCAGATGGGTTTCCAGGATCTGACCGACATTCATGCGCGAGGGCACGCCCAGCGGGTTCAGCACGATGTCAACATTCCGACCATCTTCCAGGTACGGCATGTCTTCAATCGGGGTGATGCGGCTGATCACGCCCTTGTTGCCGTGACGACCGGCCATCTTGTCACCGGGCTGCAGCTTGCGCTTCACCGCCACGAAGACCTTGACCATCTTCATCACGCCGGGCGGCAGCTCGTCACCGCGCTGCAGCTTCTCGACCTTGTTCTCGAACTTCTCCTGCAGGCGCTGGACGCTGTCGTCAAACACCTTGCCGGTCTGCTCGATGAACTCCATCACCCCGTCATCAGCAACGGAGATGTGGCGCCACTGCCCACGGGTCAGACCCGCCAGCAGGTCAGCGGTGATCGCCTCGCCACCCTTCAGGCCCTTCGGACCCGACACGACGGTCTGGCCGATCAGCAGTTCCTTCAGACGGGTGTAGAAGGAGCGTTCCAGGATGCCCTTCTCGTCGTCGCGGTCCTTGGCCAGCTTCTCGATCTCGGCCCGTTCAATGGCCAGCGCGCGCTCGTCCTTGTCCACGCCACGGCGGGAGAAGACGCGCACTTCCACGACGGTACCGACGACACCCGGCGGCAGGCGCAGCGACGTGTCGCGCACGTCAGAGGCCTTTTCGCCGAAGATGGCGCGCAGCAGCTTTTCTTCCGGCGTCATCGGGCTTTCGCCCTTCGGTGTCACCTTGCCGACCAGGATGTCGCCCGGACGGACTTCCGCGCCGATATAGACGATACCCGCTTCGTCGAGGTTCTTCAGAGCCTCTTCGCCGACATTGGGAATGTCGCGGGTGATTTCTTCCTGGCCCAGCTTGGTATCGCGGGCCATGACCTCGAACTCCTCGATATGGATCGAGGTGAAGACGTCATCACGCACGATCCGCTCGGAGATCAGGATCGAGTCTTCGAAGTTGTAACCATTCCAGGGCATGAACGCGACGAGCACGTTACGGCCCAGGGCCAGTTCACCCAGGTCGGTGGAGGGACCATCGGCGATGATATCGCCCTTGATCACCCGGTCACCCACCTTCACCAGCGGCTTCTGGTTGATACAGGTATTCTGGTTGGAACGCTGGAACTTCAGCAGGTTGTAGATATCAACGCCGGGGGCCGCCGGGTCCGTATCCTCGGTCGCACGGACCACGATACGGGTGGCATCCACCTGGTCGACGATGCCGGCGCGGCGGGCCACGATGGTCACGCCGCTGTCGCGGGCAACGGTGGCTTCCATGCCGGTACCGACCAGGGGGCTGTCCGCCTTGATCAGCGGCACGGCCTGACGCTGCATGTTGGAGCCCATCAGCGCGCGGTTGGCGTCGTCGTTCTCCAGGAACGGGATCAGCGCCGCAGCGACGGACACAACCTGCTTGGGCGACACGTCGATCAGGTCGATCATGTCAGGCCGCGCCAGCAGATATTCACCACCCTTACGGCAGGAGACCAGCAGCTCGGCGAATTTGCCATCGGCCTGCAACGGCGCGTTGGCCTGGGCCACCATATAGCGGCCTTCTTCCATGGCCGACAGGTACACCACTTCCGACGTCACCTTCTGATCCACCACCTTGCGGTAGGGGCTTTCGATGAAGCCGTACTGGTTGACGCGGGCATAGGTGGCCAAGCTGTTGATCAGACCGATATTCGGGCCTTCCGGCGTCTCAATCGGGCAGATACGGCCATAGTGCGTGGGATGCACGTCGCGGACTTCGAAGCCGGCGCGCTCACGGGTCAGACCGCCCGGCCCCAGGGCCGAGAGACGACGCTTGTGCGTGATCTCGGACAGCGGGTTGGTCTGGTCCATGAACTGCGACAGCTGCGAGGAGCCGAAGAATTCGCGGACAGCAGCGGCCGCCGGCTTGGCATTGATCAGGTCATGCGGCATGACCGTATCAATTTCCACCGACGACATACGCTCGCGGATCGCACGCTCCATGCGCAGCAGACCGACGCGATACTGATTTTCCATCAGTTCGCCCACGGAGCGAACACGACGGTTGCCCAGATGGTCGATATCGTCGATCTCGCCCCGGCCATCCTTCAGTTCCACCAGGATCTTCAGGATCTTCAGGATGTCTTCCTTACGGAGCACACGCATCTGATCGTCCGTCTGGAAATTCAGACGGGCGTTCATCTTCACGCGGCCCACGGCCGACAGGTCATAGCGTTCCTGGTCGAAGAACAAGCCCTGGAACAGCGCCTCAGCGCTTTCCAGCGTCGGCGGCTCGCCCGGACGCATGACACGATAGATATCGACCAGCGCATCTTCACGCGACGCGTTGCGGTCGGCGGCCATCGTGTTGCGGATATAGGGGCCGACATTCAGATGATCGATGGCCAGGACGGGCAGGTCCTGCACGCCCAGCTTTTCCAGCTTGTCCAGCGAGGCGCTGCTGATTTCATCACCCGCCTCGTACAGAACCTCACCCGTACGCTCATCGATGATATCGACAGCCAGATAGCGGCCAATGATCTCTTCGATAGGGGCAGCGACTTCCGTCAGGCCCTGTTCGACCAGGCGCTTCAGGACGCGCGGGGTCATCTTGGTCTCGCGCTGGACCAGGATTTCGCCGGTACGGGCGTCAACCAGGTCGGTGGCGAGCTTCTGACCCTTCAGACGCTCCGGTTCGAAAGCGGTCTTCCAGCCGGCGCCAGACCGGGTATAGGTCACCGTCTCATAGAAGGAGCCAAGGATCTCTTCCTTGGTCATGCCCTGCGCCTCATAGGGCAGCAGATCCTTGCCCAGCGCCTTGCGGGCAGCGCGGGCAGCCTCTGTGTCCAGGCCATCCAGCGCATAGAGCAGCGTGGTGGCCGGCAGCTTGCGGCGGCGGTCGATGCGGACATAGACAATGTCCTTCGCATCAAACTCAAAATCCAGCCACGAGCCACGATAGGGGATGACGCGGGCGGCGAACAGATACTTGCCCGAACTGTGGGTCTTGCCCTTGTCATGGTCGAAGAACACACCGGGGCTGCGGTGCATCTGGCTGACGATCACACGCTCGGTGCCATTGATGATGAAGGTGCCGTTGGCCGTCATCAGGGGCATATCGCCCATGTAGACGTCCTGTTCCTTGATGTCGCGGATCGACTTCAGGCCGGTATCTTCGTCAATGTCGAACACGGTGAGGCGAAGCGTCACCTTCAGCGGCGCGGCGAAGGTCATCCCGCGCTGCTGGCATTCCTCGACATCATATTTCGGCTGCTCCAGCTCGTACCGGACGAAGTCCAGCACGGCGCGCTCGGAGAAGTCCTTGATCGGAAATACCGATTTGAAGACTTCCTGGAGACCGAGGACCGCCCGCTTCTCCGGCGCCACATCCATTTGCAGGAAGTGGTCGTAGGAGCTGCGCTGAACCTCGATCAGGTTCGGCATGCGGGTCACCTCGGGGATACGCCCGAAGCTCTTGCGGATACGCTTACGTCCCGTGAACGACTTGGCCATAGAGTGCCTCTCGTGAACTCGCCCGGTGCAATGCGCGCTCTAGATCAATGCCCAAATTGAGGCTTCGGGCGCCAGCCCACCGCCCCAAAACACGAATCGACGCGGGCGCAAACCCCACAGGATCGGCGCCGGATCGCGTCGGTATCATCAGCTCGTCCCGTTTCCGCTGCCGGTGGAAGCCAGGATTTGCCTTGGTTTTTCCCGATTGACACAGGGTGACCCCTGCACCGCCCGGAACCGCCATGGTCCCGTCCCGGAAAAGCCCGCCATGATAGCGGATCGTTCCGGTCCAGAAAAGACAGACGACGCCGGGCGACGGTCCCATTCCGGAGACCGCCGTCCAGCGTCTTCTTATGCAGCAACGAGTGCCACGTATATTACTTGACGTTGACCTTGGCGCCAGCGTCTTCCAGCTGCTTCTTCAGCTTGGCAGCCTCGTCCTTGGACACGGCTTCCTTCACGACCTTCGGGGCGCCTTCGACCAGGTCCTTGGCTTCCTTCAGGCCCAGGCCGGTGATGGCGCGGACTTCCTTGATCACGTTGATCTTGTTGGAACCGGCGTCGGCCAGCTCAACCGTGAACTCGGTCTGCTCTTCAGCAGCCGGGGCAGCAGCGCCAGCAGCGGCCGGAGCAGCAGCAACGGCCACCGGAGCGGCGGCGGAAACGCCCCACTTCTCTTCCAGCAGCTTGGACAGTTCGGCCGCCTCGATGACGGTCAGGGCGGACAGTTCTTCAACCAGCTTTTCCAGCTTGGACATGATGGTCTCCTAAGGGGACTAGATAAACGTTGAGTGAGATGCGGCTCAGGCCGCCTCGTCCTTCTTGGCGTAGGCCGCGAGAACGCGGGCCACTTGGCCACCCGGTGCCTGCAGAACACCGGCGATACGGGTCGCCGGGGTCTGGATCATGCCGAGCAGCGACGCACGGAGTTCGTTCAGCGACGGCAGCTTGGACAGGGCGTCAACACCCGCGGCGTCCAGCGTGACATTGCCGATGCTGCCACCAACGATCTTGAACTTGTCGTTGGTCTTAGCATAGTCGACCGCAACCTTGGCCGCCGAAACCGGGTCCTTGGACCAGGCCAGCGCGGTCGGGCCCTTGAACAGGCCCTCGGTCTTCTCGAACTGCGTGCCCTTGAGGGCGATGACGGCGAGCCGGTTCTTGGTCACTTTGTAGCTCGCGCCCGCGGCCCGCATCTTGCGGCGCAGGTCGGTAACTTCAGCCACCGTCATGCCGGACTGCTTAGTCACGACGACGAGGGCTGCCGACTGCAGCTCAAGATTAAGGGCCGCGATCGTTGCTTCCTTCTGTGAACGATCCACGGTTCGCCTCCAATAGGGACAGGTCGGCCCGAAGGCCGTTCTGCCCGGTTACAACACATCCAGGCCGGTTCGGATGAACCAGCCCGGATCGGGGTTACCTGTCCCAGAAGCGTCAAGCCATCATGTCCAGGGCGGCAAAGCACCGTCCTAGCAATTCAATGCTTTTGCTCCTGTCTGCGCCGGCTGGACTATTAAGCGTCAGGGAAAGGCCCATCGGCGCACGGCGGTCTCGGACAGGGTGGGCCCCCCAAGCGGAGGACCCGATCCCGTCCCGGCCGAAACCGAAACGGGAAATTCGTGCCTGAACTTAGGCGTTCAGCGCAGCAACCAGGGCCGCCACGTCAAGCTTCAGGCCCGGACCCATCGAGGAGGACAGCGAGACCTTCTCAACATAGGTGCCCTTGGCGCCCGACGGCTTGGCGCGGTTGATCGCGGAAACGAACGCCTTCACGTTCTCTTCCAGCGCCTCGGCAGAGAAGCTGGCCTTGCCGACGCCGGCATGGACGATACCGGTCTTCTCGGCGCGGAACTCAACCGAACCGCCCTTGGCGGCCTTCACGGCCTCGGCGACGTTCGGGGTCACGGTGCCCAGCTTCGGATTCGGCATCAGGCCACGGGGGCCCAGAACCTTACCCAGCTTGCCGACCACACCCATCATGTCCGGGGTGGCGATGCAGCGGTCGAAATCCATGTTGCCGGCCAGGATCTGCTCGGCCAGATCGTCGGCGCCAACCAGATCGGCGCCAGCGGCCTTGGCTTCCTCAGCCTTGGCGGCGCGGGCAAAAACGGCAACGCGGACAGTCTTGCCGGTGCCGTTCGGCAGCACCACCATGCCACGGACCTGCTGGTCGGCGTGACGCGGATCGATGCCCAGGTTCATCGCGATTTCGACGGTTTCGTCGAACTTGGCGGTGGCATTGCTCTTCACCGTGGCGACGGCGTCGCTCAGGGCATAGAACTTGGCGCGGTCAACGTTGCCGTTGGCCTTCTTCAGACGCTTACCGATGGCCATGATCAGCCCTCCACCACTTCGAGACCCATGGAACGGGCGGAACCGACGATCATGGTCATCGCGGCTTCAACGTCGTTCGCGTTCAGATCGACCATCTTCTGTTCGGCGATGGCGCGGACCTGAGAGGTCGTGACCTTGCCAACGGCGGCGGACTTGCCAACCGTGGACGAACCCTTGGAGATGCCCGAGGCCTTCTTCAGGAAGTAGGTCACCGGCGGGGTCTTGGTCACGAAGGTGAACGTGCGATCACCATAGGCGGTGATCACGACCGGAATGGGCATGCCCTGTTCCAGCTGGGCCGTCTTCGCATTGAACTGCTTGACGAATTCCATGATGTTCAGGCCGCGCTGACCCAGCGCCGGACCGATGGGCGGGCTCGGGTTGGCCTTGCCGGCCGGAACCTGCAGCTTGATATAGCCGACGATTTTCTTCGCCATGATGATCCTCATAGTCTGACGGACGGCCGGGCCGTTCCGTCATGGGATTTGCGTGGTGCGGCCGCCCTTGGACTTACGGGCTTAGCCTCCCACACGTGAACCGGCCGGTGGACACCACCGGCCGGCAATTCGTCAGATCTTTTCGACCTGGGTATATTCCAGTTCCACCGGGGTCGCGCGGCCGAAGATGGACACCGCCACCTTGAGACGCGACTTGTCTTCGTCCACTTCTTCGACCAGACCGGTGAAGGAGGTGAAGGGACCGTCCGTCACGCGGACATTCTCGCCCACCTCGAATGTGATGGAGGGCTTGGGGCGCTCCACACCTTCTTGAACCTGGCTCATGATGCGCAGCGCCTCGGTCTCCGAGATGGCCTGCGGCTTGCCGCCACCACCCAGGAAACCCGTCACCTTCGGCGCATTCTTCACCAGATGCCAAGTCTCATCTTCCAGCTCCATCTTCACCAGCACATAGCCGGGGAAGAATTTGCGTTCAGAGTTGATCTTGGCGCCACGGCGCACTTCCACGACCTCTTCGGTCGGGACCAGGATATCGCCGAACTTCTCTTCCAGGCCCTTCTGGGCGGCCTTCTCACGGATCGCCTGGGCGACCTTCTTTTCGAAGCCGGAATAGACGTGAACGACGTACCAACGCATGGCCATGGGATCAGCCCCCGATACCGAGAATCAGGCGGATACCGAATCCGAGGATCTGGTCCACCGCCAGGAAAAAGATAGCGGCCAGGGTCACCATCACGAAGACCATCGCAGTGGAGACAAGGGTCTCCTTCCGCGTCGGCCACGTGACTTTGGCGACTTCACGGCGCACCTCGCGCAAGAATTCTGCGGGATTGGTTTTAGCCATGTCGGCGTCGGCCATCATTCCTGAATACACATACCATGACGTCACCCTGGCACAGGCACCGGCGGGGCCGGACTTCGGCAGGGGGCCATCCTTGTTGAAGGGATGGCAGGAGTGGAGGGGCTCGAACCCCCAACCCCCGGTTTTGGAGACCGGTGCTCTACCAGTTGAGCTACACTCCTACACCTCAGAACCACTTTGGCGCCGGCGACAAAACATCACCATCGCCCCGAGCGATCCCGGGGAGTGCGGGTTGATAGCGCAATCGCGCCCGCAACGCAACAACCAGTTTGCACCGATGATCAATCCGCGGTGCAGGGGATCATTGCGCGCTCCGCAATCCCGGACGGACCAGACCCTTCACGGCCAAGTCCTTCCCAAAAAAGGAAAAGGGCCGCGGTGGCCCGCGACCCTTTCCTGTGCTTCTGCCTTTCACCTGCCGGGCAACAACATCTGCCGCCTTGGCATACGACACCGCACGGTGCGGGATCGGCAATCGCAGGCTGTCCGCAACACGGGGGGCAGCCCCGTGCTGCGGACTTTAAAGTGACTTACTTGACGATCTTCGACACAACGCCGGCGCCGACGGTG
>NZ_NOXU01000010.1 GCF_002251795.1 Niveispirillum lacus
ACGACCGACCAAACCTGTCCAGCCATACGGGTCCAGCTCACTATTCCACCGTGATCCGCGTTGGTGGGATGGAAGCGACGACCTGTCGATATGGCTCGCCGACCGATCGCCGCCATCGGCGAAGCATGCCTTCCTGCCGTTCGGCGTCGGCCCCAGGGCCTGTGTCGGAGTGGCTGTATCGTTCCTTGAGCTCCAGATCATCGCTGCGACGTTCGCGTCGTCATTCAGCATGGAGGCGGCGGGACCGGATGAGCCGCGGCCGATCGCGTCGGTGACGTTGCAACCGGATCCGGGATTGGCCCTGCGGTTGATGCCTTTTGACAGGCTCACCGTTGCGGCTTGACGAGGTAGGCACCGGGCAAGGCCGATCCCATCCGGACGTTGCCGGCCCCAAGGCCCAAGGCAGGGCCTCCGGCGCGGGGACTATTGGGGAGGCCATACGTACGGCGAGACGCCGTGCGTCCCCCACGGCAAGCCCGGTGCCTCACATTACTGGGAAGCCTTGGAACATGAAATATCAGACGCCCGCCGTGGTCGTGCCGACGGATCTCGTCAGCCACCGTTTGCGGGACAAAGGGGGCGTAGGCCTGTAGGAACTTGCCTTGGGCTGCCAAAAAGCGCCTGCAAGGCGCGTGAAGGCACTGCGGCGCGTGAGCGCCATTCCCCCGGCGCGCCGTTGGCGCCGGAATAGAGGAGGCGCCATAGCGCCTCCGGAGCAGGGCGCGCAGCGCCCGAGGCCGAAAGGTGAAGAGAGGGGATTTTGCGGGCGATTTGGACTCTTGGGCAAACAATGGTCCGCCCGGAATGACTGAAGCAGCGACTTACTCGTCAACCTATAGCCCTGTCACCTTTCGGCCCAGACTCTTGTTGTGCCTCGGGGTTCAGCCTCGCCCTTGCGCCCGCGTCAGTCGTCGTAACTGCGAATGTCGGCAGGATTCCAGACAGCGCCGGTCGGGCGGCGGTGCTTGCTCGGCTTCGTGTTCGTGGAGCCCGCCGGCCGGCCGCGGCGGCGAGGGGGAGCTTCATGCTCGTCTGGGGGCGGCGGCGGAGCAGCCTCGGCTGCGGCAGGCTGCGGTGCGGGCTCAGGGGTCAGCGTTGACTTCGGCGTGGCGGCCTGGACAGCTTCCGGGACAATCTCAGCCTGCCGGTCCGGCTCAATGGCCCGCAGCAGCGCCGAGACCGTGTCGGCGACCTCGGGCGGCGCGCCACGCCAGGCCCGCAGCAGATCCAGCTCGCGGCGGGACAGGATGCCTGATTGCTCAAGGGTGTCGGTGCTTGCAACGGGCCGTTGGCCGGCGTCCTCTAAGCCGTCGAAGAAGAACATCATGGGCACGTCGAGGATGTCGGCCAGCCGATAGAGCTTGCCGACGGAGACCCGGTTGGACCCGCGCTCGTATTTCTGGACCTGCTGGAAGGTGATGCCGAGGGCGCGGGCCAGGTCAGACTGGCTCATGCCGAGCAAGGCGCGTCTCAGGCGGATGCGACCGGCGGCGTGGGTTTCGATCAATGTCTCGGCGGCGTTCGCGGCGGCATTCCTTGAGCGACGGGGCATTACAAATCCTAGAGCGATTGGGATGGCCGGTGGGAATCTACAACCCGTGGCGACCTGGGCGCCACAGGGAATTCTGGGGCTGCGTAATTGACTGTGCCGGTTCGCCGCAATGTGGCGGAAGCGCATCGGGGATCATCGGGTCCTTGCGTTGTGCGATCGTGAAGCACGTTTAACTTCAGTATGGCTCAGCCAAGCACGGAATTCCCGATAGTCCCGCCTATCGGCGAAGACCGCCCTGGCCAAGGCCATCCAATACGCGCTCGGTCGCTGCACGGCATTGCTGCTCTATACCGGGGATGGCCGTATCGGCATCGACAACAACCCGGCCGAACGCAGCCTGCGCACCATCGCCCTGACGCGGAAGAATTTTCTGTTCCTGGGCTCCGAGGTCGGCGGCAAGCGGGCGGCTAACCTTTACACCCTGCTGGAGACGGACCGGCTCAACGGGCTGAACCCGGAGGCCTGGCTGGCCGGTGCCATCGACCGCATGTCCAGGGGCCATCCGATCAACCGCCTGGACGAACGTCTCCCGTGGAACTGGCGGGAACCGGCGCTACAATCGCCGGCATGAGCCATGCCGACCCATCCCCCAGTGCCACATCCTTCCACGAGATCGCCACCCTGCGCATCGAGTTGAAGGGCAGTGATCCCCTGATCTGGCGTGAACTGGAGGTACCCACCTCCGTCAAGTTGAAGGTGCCGCATGACATCGTCCAGGTCGCCATGGGCTGATTCGATTATCATATCTGGGAATTCACCCTGGACGATCGGCGCAATGGCCTGCCATCCGACGAGGATTGGGGAACCGGTCGCCTTTATGACGCTACCAAGGTCCGCCTGCACGACATCCTGGAACCCCGCCGCACCCGCATCGATTACCTGTATGATTTCGGGGGCAATTGGGAACACATGCTCGCCATCCTGGCCGACACAGACCATCCCGATCATGCCGAAATCGCCGAATGGCTCGACGAGTACGATCCAGACACCATCGACGAAATCCCGATGCAGTAAGCCCTCCGCCGCATCGCAAACCGCAGAAATGCCGCCGCCAAACGCCTCAAAAACAAAAAAGACGTGTGGAAAAGCTGACACTTGCCCTTTACATGCCGGGTTTCCAGCAGCACCACCTCGAACCCGGCCGCGGTCAGACCGGCATGCAGCCACTGCGACAGCGGTCCGGCCTCCAGTCCAATCCGAGCCGGGGTCTGCGTCAGCGCCCTAAACCGCGCCATCACCGCCTCGGGCTCACTAGTTACCTTGCCCTCGCGTACGATCTTGCCCTGTCCGTTAACCACGCAAACGCTGCTCTGTTCCAAGGACACGTCAATGCCGGCGTAGTGTTCCATGGCTGTCCTCCGATGATGTTCGGGCCGATCAAGACCCCGTTGCTTAACACCATCACTCTGGAGGACAGCCACCAAAGCCGCTACTCTGGGCCCAGCCCCATACCGCATCTAGGTCGGAGCACCCTACTTCACGCCGGACACCCCTCCAGCGTGCAAGTCAGACAGCCCCGCTCCAGGCTGCGTCCGCACGCTGATACAGGTCAGGAACGAGACGGCAATGCCGATCAGCAATTGCCAGGGGAAGGCCAACGACTTCCAGGCAGCAGGAAGCCCCAACATATCCACAATGTAATCCTGCTGCAGCACAATGGCCAGAAAGCCTGTGACCAGTGCTGCCATCACCGAGGCTGAAGACCCGCGCCGCGTGAACACGGCCGCGAAATAGACGCCAAGCAGCCCAGCATAGGCAAAGGTCATCACCCCAAGTACAAACTCCAACAACGGGGCATCGCTATACTGCTGCCAGTAGTAACAGACGATGGACATCCCGAACAACAAACCACCCAGTAGTAGCATGCTGAATTGTCCAGCACGCACATAATGCGCCTCTGGCTTCATCTGCTGACGCGCCTCCATCCAGGGGCGGTAGAAATCCTGGATGAGGACGGATGACATGGAGATCAAACCGGAATTCACGGCCGCCGCCGCAATCACCCCCACCGTGACAAACCCCCGCAGACCCGGCGGAATCTGGCTCAGGATAAAATGCATGAAGATGGTGATCTTCTCGCCATTGAATTCGCCGCTAACCCCGCTGCCGACCCGCATCATCAAATCCGGCCGATCGTAAAATATATAGAGCAGGGACCCGATGGAGATGAAAATGAATACAACCGGGACGGCAACAAAAACCGAAACATAGAGCGCCCGGCTGCCCTCGCCATGGTTGCGACAAGATAGCAACCGCTGAGTGGTGTCCTGGTCCAGCCCGAAATTCCCGACATTCAGCAAGGCAAAGCCCGTGACGATCGACAGCAGGGTGAATGGCGCCGAAAAATCCAGCGATAGGTCGAACAACCGCAGCTTGTCCTCTCCACTCGGTGTGCTGGACAGCGCCGTGACAATCTCCCCCATCGACAGCGGGATCAGGTTCAACAGAAAGATCAGTACGGCAATTGCAGCGCCGACATAGATCACCACCTGCACCAGATCGCTCCAGATCACGGCGCGAAGGCCACCGATGAAAGTGAAGGCCAAGCCAAATACTACGAGAATCAAAGATGAAAGTACAATGTCCTGCGGTTCAATATCCAGGAAGACGATCATTGAAACAGCGATAGAGGCCAGATAGAGCCGGGCGCCGCTGGCGAACAACCGCCCGACCAGATACATCCCTCCAGCCGCCCGCATGGCGGAGGCACTGTAACGATGGCGTAACAGTTCATACACCGTGGAGGCATTCACCGCATAGAAGCGAGGCATCAACACCTTGGCAACAATGAAGGCTGCAACCAAACACCCGAGATAGCTGGTGAGATAAGTATAGTCGCCGCGATAACCATAATCTGGAGCCCCCAGAAAGGTTGCGGCCGATTGTGTGGCGGACAGGACGGAGATGGCGACAAGCCACATGGGTACTCGTTGGCCGGCTAGGAAGTAATCCGATGCGTTCTCCAACTTTGATCTAGACGACCACATACCGGCAACGGCGATGATCAAGATGTACCCAAGCAGGATCGACCAGTCCAAAATGGTAAACTCAAGTTCCATTTACATGTCTCCGTAATATCCGCCCGGCACATCAGGACATAACCATGGCCGGAAGGACAGAAGAGGAAGGCCTTGGAATTCAAAGCCCTCCTCCTCACAAGACTTATCGACCCTGTTGCCTGCCGACCGACACAAGCGCCTGCATTCTGTCAGACCTGATACCGGCGCGGCAGGTGCCGGTGATCAATAACGAAGCGTGGCTGAGATGCCGATAGTCCGCCCGATGATGTTGTAGGTGTCGGGATAGGTGTTGAAGCTACCAGCATTGGTGGGGGTCGGCGGGTCAGTCTTGAATACATTATCCACACCGAGATTGACCGTCAGCGTCTCCAGCGGCTTGACCGACAGGGCAAGGTCGAAATAATCCTTGGCCCCGATACGGCCCGTGCTGCCGGCGGCGCTGTCCCGCAAACCGCCGATGCGCTGCCAGCCAAGTTGCGCCGTGACCATACCCACATCCCAGGCCGCCGAGACGCGATGACGATAATCAGCGGCGACCAGCGATACGGCGTCGGACGAGCAGGCAAAGCCATAGGTGCCCTTGCAATCCACCGGCTGCAACACTTCGTTGCGCTGGATCGTGTACTTGGTCACGATATTACCCTGGTATGCCAGTCGCAGCCGCTCACCAAGCGCACTCTCAGACAGGTCAATCGTATAGCTGACGCTGATATCGAGGCCCTTCTGTTCGATGACGCCCAGGTTGCGGTCGACGGGGAAGCCATTCAGGATGAAGCCCGTGGTCGGATCGCGCGTAACCGCTGCGCAGAGCGGATTATCCGCCACGGGGTTGGTAATATAGCAGCTGGTCAGGGCGTCGATGGGCTGGATCTGGCCGACCGCGTCCTTCAGCTTGATCTGATACCAGTCAACAGTGGCCGTGAACCCGTCCAAGAGGTCCGGGGTCAGCACGGTGCCGGCGGTGTAGGTGACGCCCCGCTCCGGCTTGATATCGGGATTGCCGCCGAAGAAGTAACTACCACGCAAGTTGGCAGCATCGCGTGAATTGTAGCTGCCGGCTGCGGGGGCATTGAACCGGCGGCACTGTTCGGCATTGCCGGTGCCCAGCGTACAGGGATCGCCCGCGTAACGTGGGTTCAGGCGCGCCACCGTCACCAGATTGGCAAAGGGGATGGACGAGGTGGGAGCCGCAAATTCCCCGATATTGGGGGCGCGGATGACCTTCTGCCGCGACCCGCGGAAGCGGATATTGTCATCAACAACCCAGGTTGATGCCAGCTTGTTGGTGTCAAACCGCCCGGCATTGGAATAGTCAGAGGTGCGATAGGCCGCCTCGACATTCAGTTCCTTGATGAAGTCCATGTCGGCCAGCAGCGGCACCAGCACTTCACCATAGAATTCGTTGGAGGAGAAAGAGCCGCTGACCGGCAGCTCGGTTCCCTGGCGATAGGACAGGCCCAGACCAAGGGCGGCATCATGCGCCACCGTCCCCTTTTCATCCCGGTATTCATAGCCGACGGCAAAACCCAGCGGGCCCGCCGGCAACTCGAACAGGTCGGCGCTGGTGCCGGCCAGGGTTGCAGCCGTCACGAACTGTTCACGTGCCCGGATATCACGCTGGAAACTCTGGCCGAAGGTGCTGAGATCAGCACCGGGGCCAAAAATGTCCACGGTGTTGGCGATGGCGGCAAAGCGGCTGGTGCCATCAGCATTGTTGCGGATAGCATCACCGTTTACGGTCGTTTCTTCCTCTGTACGGCCGTACTGCGCGTAGACATCCCAATTGGTGCTACCGGTCAGGTCACCCTTGAAGCCGAGTTGCGTCTGATAGGTGTTGCGTTCGGTATCGGCCGTGATGATGCCCAGTTCGCCCAGCGACCTGTTCACACGCACCTGCGCCACACCATTGACGAAGGTCAACAGGTTGCGGGCCTCGGTCGGCAGGAATCGGTTATCCTGACGGATGCCCACGACCTCGTTCACCGCCACCGGCTGAGAGCCGGAACGGCTGGACCCGGTGGTCTGCACGTTGGTGAACATGCCCCGGCCATAGGCGGTCACGCCTTCCGCCAGCTCATAGTCAAAGAAGGTGGACGCGTTGTAACGCTCCATTGGCTGGATCAAGATATAATCTGGTGTGAAGTTGGATGTCTGAGGGGTCAGTGTGAACGCACCAGCATCCGTGAAGGAGAAGGTGCGGCCGCTGGCCAAATCGGTGAAATTGCCGCCCGCCCCCGGCACCAGACCGGGACGGTCCAGGGCAAAGGCGCGATCACCAGCCCGCAGTACCTCACGCCTAGTATAATCCAGATAGCCAACGATATGGCCGCGGTCGCCGATGGTGCCGCCGGCGGTTGCATAGCCGCCATATTGCGCCCCGCCATCCTTGGCATGCTCATAGGTCGCACCGGCCTCATAGCCCTCGAACTCGGTATCGATTACGAAGTTGACGACACCGGCCACAGCGTCGGCACCATAGACGGCGGCGGCACCGCCGGTCAAAACGTCAACGCGCTTCAGCAGCGGGGCGGGAATTGAGTTCACGTCCACAGCATTGCGGAAGCTGAACGGCACGGCGCGCGTGCCATTGATCAGCACCAGGGTGCGGTTCTGGCCGAAATTTCGCAGATCAAGGGTTTGGGCACCATAGGCATCACTGCCGGCCGAGGTGGCGTTCACGCCGCCGGCCAGCTGCGGTAGCTTGACGGAGAAATCCTCCACCGTCAGTGCGCGGTCCAGGCGGATCTGCTCCTGCGAGGTCGCGGCTATCGGGCTGGTGGAGACAATCTCGGCACGCGGAATACGCGACCCGGTCACCACAATCTCTTCCAGCACCACAGCGTCTGCGGGACCGGCTACACCCTGCGCCTGCGCCTGCGGGGCCATTGTGAGACAGGTTGCCAGAGCCGTTGCCCCCAGCAGAGCCTTTGTTGAATACTTACCCATTGTCCCTCCTGTTCTTCCATCATTCGCCTGCCGAGACACGCCCCGAACGACGCGATCCAAGCATGCATTCAGTTCTGTTCGGATGTAAAGACAGAACAATACCAATTAAAACCACTTTGGTTATAGCGTGGCATTATCGCCACGTCGGGATTGACCACCCGGCCTCCTCCGCTGGGCGTCCCAGCGCTGCTACAGAAGGGTTGGCCGGCCGCCTTCTATGCCCGCGCCATCAGGATCAGGGAGGCGGGCTTGCGAGTTACGGGGTTCAATGGTTCTTTGAGAGCCGTCAGGTGCCAATCGGTCGCGACGGCATCCACCCAGGACGCGATGGTCCGAAAATACCATGGCATTGGTGTCCAGTTGGCTTCGCCCTCAAACCCCACAAAGGTTTCTGTACGCCACCCGTTCTCGTATGGCCCGTCTAGGCTCCCGGGATGCAGTGTCTGGATCAGCATCCGCCCACCGGGCGCCGCAATGCGGCGCAATGCCGACAGCAGCGGCCGCGGATCTTCGTCCATCAGGGCGAAATTCATGACGATCAGATCAAAACCGCTGCCGATTCTGTCCGGGTCGGCGATGATATCGGCATATGAGGCAACGTGGTAGGTATCCACCCCCCCGGCCAGGGCGCGGCATTTGTCGATCAGTGCCGGCACGGCGTCGACGCCGACAACCGGGCGCCCTTGCGCCGTCAGCGCCCGCGCAAGCCAGCCCTCACCGCAGCCGACATCCAGAATGCACGTTGCCGGCCCCTCCAGAATGGCAGAGATAATGGCCTGATCCGTGACCAGCCGCCGGCTGGGGATCGCGCCATCGGCGATGGCCTTGGACCAGTTGGAGGCATTGGCATACCAGCTGTCCAGGTGGGCCTTATTGTCATGATGAACTGACGCCATTTCCGCTTGCTCCCCTGATTGTTCGCGTGAACCCGGACGGATGGACAGGGACAGGCCCCGCAGAACCGCCGCCTGTGGCCGTGCAAAACTGGTTGGTCAGTGACTGGCATGGCCGGAGACAGGCCTGTCACAATGCGCCGGACCGCCGCCGATGACGGCCGAGGCTGGCAGCCAGAATCCCCCGCTCTGCGCCATGATGGCCGGGCCAAGTGGTCTCATTTCGTTGCTATGTGGAACTATATTGGTATTAGATTAGCTGTCAAGTGGCCTGGGGCCTTGGTGCTGGCATTATTGGGGCAGACCGCATAGAATTTTACGTTTCCTGAGCCCGGTGTAAGGAGTGGTCGGTGAAGTTAGCGCTCAATTCCGACTGGAATAACTACACGCCACTGTATATCCAACTGGCTAACAAGCTCCGCGACAGCATTAGCGAAGGCCAGATCACGTCTGGGGAAGCGCTTCCCTCCGAAAGGGCATTGAGCGAAATAACTGGCACGTCCCGGGTGACCATACGCAAGGCCATTGATCAGCTGGTGGAGGAGGGGCTTCTAGAACGCCGCCATGGCTCCGGTACCTTCATCACTGCCCAGCTTGAACAGGCTGGCACCACTCTGTCGGGGTTCAGTGCCGACGCAATCCATCGTGGACAGTCCCCGAAATCCATCTGGCTGGTCAAGACCGTGTCATCAGCAACTGCCGATGAGGCCATGGTCCTGGCCATATCGCCTGCGACGCAGGTCGCACGGCTGGCCCGCGTCCGGCTGGCCGATGATGAACCGCTGGCCATTGAACATGCCATCGTCCCTCTTTCGCTGTTGCCCCCCATGGATACCATCGGCGATAGCCTCTATGCCGCTCTCGAGCGCCAGGGCAACAAGCCGGTGCAGGGCATCCAGAAGATCCGTGCCTCTCTGGCAACACCGATTGAGGCAGGGCTGCTCTCCATCCGCGAGGGGGCCGAGGTGCTGCGGATCGAAAGGCGGACCTTCCTGGCCGACGGCACTCCCGTTGAGCTGACACGGTCGGCCTATCGCGGTGACCATTATGAGTTCGTGGCCGATCTGCGTGAATGTGTAGACTATCGGTGAAAAAGGCCCTGCATGTCGGCGAACCGGCACGCAGGGTAAGTCCGCCGCGCCCGGCAGTACCGTGATGTGCGCGACGGGGGAGGAAGGGTGAAGGCCGGGATCAGTGCGGGGGTCGCGCAATCCGGCCGCCGGTTTGTGGCTGGGGAACACCGGTGGTACCGGGTACGCTCAACGGCAGCCCGCGCAGGCAGCGGACAGCCAGGAAGGCGAAGGCCTCGGCCTCAATCGTGTCGCCGCGCCAGCCCAATGTGTCGGCATTGATGCAAGGCGCGCCCAACGCCTCCGTCAAGCGGGCCACCAGCGTGGCATTGCGCCGACCACCGCCGCACAGGACCCAGGCCTTGGGCGGGGCGGGCAGCAAGGGGATCGAGGCGGCAACCGACACCGCTGTGAATGCTGTCAGGGTAGCGGCCCCGTCGGCCGCCCCCAGCCCCTGTACCGCATCCAGGGTAAAATCGTAGCGGTCGAGGGATTTGGGTGCGGCGCGCGCGAAATAGGCGTGCTGCATGAGCCGGTCCATCACCGGGCTGCTGATCTGCCCCTGCCGGGCCAGCCGGCCATCGGCATCAAAGGAACCCAGACCGTGCTGCACCATCCATTGATCGATTAGCCCGTTGCCAGGCCCTGTATCAAAGGCCAGAAGCCGGCCATCGCCACCGATCCAGGTAACATTGCCAACCCCGCCCAGATTGAGGAAGGCCACCGGATGATCCAGCCCGGCAGTGGCTGCAAGTGCGGCATGGTAAAGCGGCACGAAGGGCGCCCCCTGCCCGCCGGCTGCAACGTCGGCACTGCGGAAATCATGCACAACATCAATCCGGTAGCGCGCCGACAACGCACAAGCATCCCCAACCTGCACCGTGCATGACAGGTCGGGCCGGTGCAGCACCGTCTGACCGGGAAAACCGATCAGGTCGATGCGACCGGCATCCGGGCCGGACAGCATCGCGTCGATGGCCCGGATGTGGGCGGCTGTCACCGCAGCTTCGGCGGCGGCAAAACTGGGCAGCGCTGCCCGGCTGGCCGCATGCGGTGCGGCCAGCGCGTCGGCAATGGCACTCTCAATCGCCTGTCGTTCATCCGGCAGATAGTCGAAGGCGGCAGCAGGTCCGAAACCCAGCAGGGTTTCCCCATCCGTTTCCAGGATGGCTGCATCGATCCCGTCAAGGGAGGTGCCACTCATCAAACCAAGCACACGCATGGGAAACCTCATTCTGGAGGGGGGGATTGACCCTGCGACCGGTGCACATGGGCGGCCGTGACCGGGATGACCAAGGCCAGGGCGGGAAGGGCCAGGATGCCTGTACAGGTGAAGAACCAGGCGTAACCCAGTTGATCCAGCAACAGGCCGGAGGTGCCGGCCAGCAGCTGCGGGATCAGAAAGGCAAAGGAAATCAGCAGGGCATACTGCGCCCCGGCATGGGCACGACAGGTCAGCCCGGTCAGAAAGACGATGAAGACGGCTGAGACCACACCACTCCCGAACCCGTCGAGAAACACAGCCAGTGCCAAGCGCCAGGTGTCGGGCGGCGACAGCGACAGCCAGGCAAAGGCCAGATTGCCAAGCGCAGCAGTCACCCCACCGGCCACCAGGGCACGTCGCAGCCCCAGCCTGCCGACGGACAGACCCCCGACCGCCACACCGGTGATGGCCGCGGCCAGGCCCAGCGTTCCTTCCACCGCCCCCACCGTTTGGGCTGTGAAACCGACATTGGCGTAAAGCGTCTTGCCAATCGCCGCCATCATCAGATCGCCCAGCCGGAACAAGGCCGTGAATAGCAGCAATACCAATCCAAACCAGCCATAGTGAGCGATGAACTCCACAAGCCCGGCTGTGGCCGTGCTGCGTGCTAGGGGGGAGGTGGCGCCATACCGGCGCACCCAGGGAACCGACAGGGCCGCCGCCAGAAACGGCAGCAGCGCGAGGGCCCCGACACCCGCCACAATATCACCCCGCCCCGGTCCCCCGCCCAGCGGGGCCATCACCCGGGGTACGGCTAACCCCACGGCCAGGATCAGGGCGGAGGCCAGCAGGACCACCCCGGTCGTGACCAGCACGCCGGCCAGCCCCTTGGAAGGGGTCATGACCGGTCGGTCACCGTCCCCCCCGCCGGGCGTTGGAACGAGCATGATGACCAGGCACAGCGCCAGCATGGCCCCCCCCGCTACCGTATAGGCGGGGGCCCAGCCAACCGTGCCTGCCAGGAACAGGGTGCCGCCACCGCCTGCCACCATTGCCGCCCGGTATCCCCAGAGATAGGCTGCGGCCAACACACCGGTTTCAGCGGCATCCCGGCTCAATTCAATGCGCCAGGCGTCAATGGCAATATCCTGACTGGAGGACCAGAACACCGTCAGCACAGCTACCAGGGCCACCGGCAGCAGCCCCGTCGCCGGGTCCAGGTGAGCCTGGGTGAACAAGGCACCTGCCACACCTAACTGGCACAGTGCGGCCCAGCCCCGCCGATGTCCCAACAGCCCCCCGACCCCCGGCGCGCGATAGCGGTCCAGAACCGGGGCCCAGAGGAATTTCAGATTGTTCAGCAGGCTGACCCAGGCCATGAACCCGATCAGGGCCGCTTCGATTCCCGCCTGTGCCAGGCGCAGTGAGAGGGTTGAAAAGGCCAGCAAATATGGAAGCCCTGACGAAAAGCCCAGCATCATCAGGTACAGCGCCCGGCTGTCGACGCGCGGGCGACCCAGACGCGCCAGCGACGCTGTCCCACCGGTGGGGGCGGGGACTACCGGCATCGGGCACCCATCCCCAGCCCCAGTTTCGTCCATACGCTTTTCCATGCCTGGGCCTAGCTGTTTTCGCACCAATCGCGAAGGTCAGCGACAAATTCATAGCGGTCACCGCGATAGGCCGACCTTGTCAACTCCACCGGTGTGCCATCGGCCAGGAAGGTCCGACGTTCAATTCGGAGCACCTCCGCGCCTTCCTTGATGGACAGAAGGCCGGCCTCAATGGGTGTGGCCAAGGAAGCGCGGATTTTCTGCACTCCGTTGGACGGGCGGTTACCATGATGGTCCAGCGCGGCATAGAGGCTGTCACTGATCAGCTCGATAGACGGCAACATGGCGACAGGCACAATGGCATGTTCAATGGCCAACGGCTCCTCATCCGCGATGCGGACGCGAGCCAGCCGTGCGACCAGGGTGCCCGCCGACAAAGCCAGTACGGCCGCCTCGTCCACCGTGGCGACAGACACCATCTTCACCAGCCAGATCGACCCCGGCGCCTGACCGCAATGCACGGCATCGGCGCTGAATCCCGACAGGCTGGTGCCCGGCTGTTCAGGGCGCGGCGTAATGAAGGTCCCCGACCCGTGGCGGCGCAGCAGCAGGCCTTCATCCACCAGCTGGTCAAGCGCCTTGCGGATGGTTACGCGCGATGTCCCGGTCAGTTCGCTCAATACCCGTTCAGATGGCAGGGCATCACCATAGGCGATCTGCCCCTCATGGATGCCGTCACGAAGCCGGTTGGCCAACTGGATGTAGAGCGGCGTATGGTCATTCCAGCGCGTTTGGAGATTAAACTTCACCGGCCATTCTCCGACAGGGCGCGGTGCGCGGCGGAAAGCGCATCACGCAGGCTGCCACCCGCGTTGGTCAACTGGTCTTGGGCGTCCGCCAGCGGCAGCCCCACCGCCACAAGACAGGCGATCCGAATATTGCCATCGGCCTGCTGCAAGGCTTCCGCAGCGGCCGGCAAAGCACATCCTGTGATCTCAACGACGATGCGGGTCCCGCGATCACGTAGTTTCTCATTGGACACTCGCATGTCCACCATCATGCCGCGATAGACGCGACCCAGGCGGACCATTATGGCTGTAGACAGGATATTGATGGCTATCTTCTGGGCCGTGCCGGCCTTCATCCGGGTCGATCCGGCGATAAACTCCCCCCCTGTCTCCAGACAGATGGGATACTCAGCCGCCCGCAGCAGCGGGGTTCCGGAGTTATTGGCCATGCCGATGGTCAGCGCGCCGGCAGCACGCGCCACCGCGACGGCGGCTACGGTGAAGGGCGTGGTGCCGCTGGCAGCCAGCCCGATGACGACATCAGCCGGTCCCACCTGGGCCGCGCGGATTACCGCCTCGCCCTGCTCGGCACGGTCTTCGGCATCTTCGGCGCTGGCCGACAGCGCCCCCATTCCGCCTGCGAGCGCAAAGACCGATCTTTCCTTCGGCCAGTTGTAGGTCGGGCCCAGTTCGACCCCGTCCTGAACCGCAAGTCGGCCGGATGTGCCCGCCCCGACATAGATCAGACGCCCAACCTCACCCAGACGCGCCGCCGCCGCATCGGACGCAGCCGCCAGTACCTGGGTCTGCGAGCGGACAGCAGCTACAGCATCGAACTGGCTCTCCAGCATGGCCTGAACGGCATCAGTCGTCGGCCAGGCATCCATGTCCAGATAGCGGGCGCTGATTGACTCTGTTTTCATGGGCGGTAAACCTCAACAGACGGGTAAGGGTAGGGCAGCTCAACACCAGCCGACAGGCGCCTGCCTGAAAGGGGCGATGGACAAGGCGTCGAAAACCGGTATGTGCCAGATCGTTCAAAGCCGCGACGCCTCATATAAAGGCCATTTTAATACCATTACAAGCCATAAAATGGCATGTCCTGAAATTCATAGAAAACCCCGCCATACTGACACATATGTCCGCTCAGGAGGACCTCATCCGACGTGTCAATTGACAACCGCAGAAACCAAGTGTAATACCACTTTAATAAGACCACCACTTGCTGGTCTCTTCCCTGCAGGGTGTGTCTATGGAGACCAGAAAGGCCGTATAAGTGATGCAACACTTCCTTGGCGTTGACGCTGGCGGGACAAAATGCCGTGCCCGGTTGGTGGATGTCTATGGTCAGACGTTGGGCGAAGGGGTTGCCGGCCCTTCCAATCTGCGTTTCGGGGCAATAGCTGTGGCCAGTCAGATTACCACAGCTTGCCTTGCAGCCGTTGCTGCGGCAGGGCTCGATGCGACCATTCTGAGCCAATGCCAGGCCGGACTGGGTATCGCTGGCTTCAGCCGGGCCGGCAATCTGGATGACTTGCTACCGCTGCTTCCGGAATTCGGTTCGGTCAAGATAACCAGCGATGGCTATGTCGCGCTGCTGGGCGCCCATTCAGGGTCGGACGGGGGCGTGATCATCGTGGGCACGGGCAGCATCGGCCTGGGTCAGCGCGGCGCAAACCTGTTTCGGGTTGGCGGTTATGGATTTCCGATTTCTGACCAGGGCAGCGGTGCGGATATCGGGCTGTCTGCCGTGCGGCTGATGCTGCAAGCCCATGACGGGCTGATCGCCCGCACACCCCTGACCGACGCGGTCATGGACAGTTTTGGTGGTGCGCCGGCTCAGGTGATCCAATGGATGGATACAGCCACCCCTACCCATTATGCTACCTTGGCCCCCCTGGTGACGCAACAGGCCAGCCGGGGGGACCCGCTTGCCCGCTCCATCATGTTGAAAGCGGCTGTGGAAGTCGGGCGGATGGTTGAGACGGTGATGGCGCGAGGCGCACCGGTCTGCTCCCTGCTGGGCGGCTTGTCACAGGAAGTCCAGGGTTGGATGAGCAGCGATCTGCGGCAAAGGCTGAAGCCACCGGATGGCGATGGCGTACAGGGCGCTGTGCTGCTTGCGCAGAAGGCGGGTCCCAACGGCGTGATCTTCGGCTAGTGGCTGATGGTTCCCTCCGTTCATATTTAAAGCGTTGATTTTACAAGAAAATATAGACTTAAGGCTACATTACTCAGGTCCATGGGTGCCTGTCGGAGTCAAACTGGGGAGTTCTGGCGGAACATGCCCGGCATTGCCAGAAGGGAGAAAGCAACGTGCAGCTTGGTACTATTGAGGGATATTTCGGCAGCCCATGGACTTGGCAACAGCGGACGGAAACCATGCGCTTTCTGGCCCCGCATGGCTATGGGTTCCATATTTATGCGCCCAAGGCAGACACCTATCTGCGTCGGGAATGGCGCACACCACACCCCGAGGCAACCATGGCCGAACTCGCCCGGTTCGGCGCTGGCTGCCGGGCCGCGGGGGTGCGTTTTGGTGTGGGCCTCAGCCCCTATGAAGCCTACAAGGACTTTGACACTGGCATGGCCGATGACCTAGGGGCCAAACTGCGTTTTCTGGACGCGTTGGGGATCGACGATCTGGCCATCCTGTTCGACGATATGGATGGCAATCTGCCGGACCTGGCTGAACGTCAGGCTCGGATCATCAACGCCGCCGCCGAACGTACCGGCGCCAGCCGCATCATCGTCTGCCCCACTTATTATTCCGATGACCCGGTGTTGGACAAGGTGTTCGGGGCCCGTCCGCCGGATTACCTGGCAAGCCTGGGGCGTCTTCTTGATCCCGCCATCGACATCTTCTGGACAGGGGAAGAGGTATGTTCGCGGGAATTCTCACCACACCATCTGGACAAGATTGCCGATCTGCTGCGCCGCCGGCCGCTTTTATGGGACAATTACCCCGTCAATGACGGGCAGCGCATGTCCCAGCATCTGCATCTGCGGGCTTTCACAGGGCGGCACGGCGATCTCCTGAAGGATCGGATCACGGGACATGCCGTCAATCCGGCCCTGCAGCCCGTACTGACCCGCATTCCCATGCTGACTCTGCCGGAGAGCTATCGGCAGGGGCGTGACTATTGCTATGGCGTGTCTTTTCGGGCAGCGGCAACCCAGGTGCTGGGCGCGGAACTCGCGGCACTGGTCACGCTAGACCTGCTGACATTGCAGGAATTTCCCCGGGATCTGCTGGGCAGCCGTCAGCAGGCGCTGTTGGATCGCTACGGCGCCCACCCACATCCGGGTGCTATTGAGATCGTACAATGGCTGCGGGGTGATTATCGCATGGACGATTCTGTCGTTCAGACGCAGTAACCGCCGCGCGGACCCGCAGACCATTGGGCTGGAGCGCTGAATGATCAAGCACATGTCGCCACAGGATCGCGTGCGGCTGCTCTCGCGCCTGCGCTGCATTGTTGGCCGCCGCTACGTTCTGACACAGGGCATCAGCACAAGACACTATTGCACCGGCTATCGGTTCGGTGGGGGGCCAGTGCTGGCCGTTGTCCGGCCCGGCAGCCTGGTTGAACAGTGGCAGGTGGTACAGACCTTGATACAGGCCGGCTGTATCATCATCATGCAGGCGGCAAACACGGGTCTGACCGGCGGCTCTACGCCTGATGGGGATGGGTATGACCGGGACATCGTTCTGATCAGCACCACGCGCCTTAACATCGTTCAGATCATCCAACAGGGCCGGCAGGTCATCTGTCTGCCCGGCGCCACCCTGACACAGTTAGAGGAAAGGCTGCGGCCGCTGGGACGGGAGCCGCACTCGGTCATCGGTTCTTCCTGCATCGGCGCGTCGGTGTTTGGTGGCATCGCCAATAATTCCGGCGGCGCCTTGGTACAGCGGGGACCGGCCTATACCGAACTCGCGCTGTTCGCCAGGGTGGAGAGTAATGGCACCCTAGTACTGGTGAACAGGCTGGGCATTGCGTTGGGCGATGATCCAGAAACAATCCTGCATCGACTAGAGACGGAGCAATATGGTCCGGGCGACATCGAGCCTGATGCGGGGCCAGCATCCGACCACGGCTATGATCAGCATGTGCGAGATATTCACTCCGACCTGCCCGCCCGGTTCAACGCAGACCCGTCACGGCTTAGGGATGTGTCCGGCTGTGCGGGCAAGCTGATCATGTTCGCCGTGCGGCTGGATACGTTCGTTCTCCAACGCGACACCAGGGTCTTCTATATCGGCACCAACCGACCTCAGACATTGACGAACCTGCGGATCGCTTTGCTGACCCGCCTGCAGGAACTGCCCATCGCGGCTGAGTATATGCATCGCGATGCCTATGCGATGGCCGCCACCTATGGGAAAGACACGTTCCTAGCCATACGCCTGTTCGGTGCCAGACGGATGAAAACCCTGTTCCGCTTGAAATCCTTGGCTGATCAGGCGGCGCGGATACTGGGCATGTCCCCTCGTAACGTGGCCGACCGGCTGCTTCAGTGGATCAGCCACTTGTTTCCAAACCACCTGCCCCGCCGCCTCAACCAGTTTCACGAACGTTATGACCATCACCTGATGCTGAAGGTCAGTGCAGATAATAGCGCAGCGGTGCAGGTGCTGCTGGACAGCGTTCTGGGGGCGGCAACGGAGGCAGACGATGAGGCCTATTTCGAATGCACCACAGCGGAGGCGGAGAAGGCTTTCCTGCATCGGTTCGCGGCAGCCGGTGCCGTGGTTCGTTACTGCACTATCATGGGGAGCAAGACTGGCGGTATGGTAGCACTTGATATTGCGCTGCGGCGCAATGATCGCGAATGGTTTGAACAGTTGCCTCCTAACCTGGATGCGATGATCGACAAGAAGATCTATTATGGCCATTTTCTGTGCCATGTCCTGCATCAGGATTATGTGCTGCGTCCGGGGCACGATCCACATGCGGTCGAGCAGCGGATGCTCGGGGAACTGGACAAGCGCGGCGCGCGTTACCCAGCAGAACATGGATTTGGCCATCTTTATGCTGCACCGGCGTCCCTGGTTGAGTTCTATCAAACCCTTGACCCGTGCAACTGCTTCAATCCAGGCATCGGCCAGACCAGCAAGTTTCAGCAATGGTCTGCCGGAGCAGAGCCGCCATCCTTCTAACTGAACTGATGGTGTTGATGCCCCTTCACCTTGGGATGTTTGGTTTCCAGGTTATGGTTTCCGACGGGCGTCACGCCGGCGGTCATCATGGAGGCGACACATTTGCTGGCGATCGATCTGGGCAAGGGGCATATTCAGGTTTGGGGAACAGATGTTATCGGCAACGTGTTGTTCAGCCGGCCTTTGTCTCTACCGAAGCTGATGCAGCTTCTGACTGTTATCCGGTGTGGAAAAGTAACCCGTAAATCGGGGTTATAGGCGTCCGACTTTGACCCTGCTGTTCATGGCTGTTTGACTGCCTGGATCGAGAATTGATCTGGGCGGGCTGGAGGATGCTGATCGTGGAAACCATCGGGCGGATCCGGCGTGAGTCTTTGGTCAAGGGCAAGGGTATCCGGGAGATCGCGCGGGACCTTGGCGTATCGCGGAACACGGTACGGAAGGTTCCGCGTCTGGGGCGACGGCCTTTGATTATGAGCGGACGGTGCTACCCCGACCACAGCTGGGTCAATGGACCGGTGAGCTGGACCGCATGCTGTTGGCCAACGAGGCCAAGGCGGCGCGGGAACGGCTGACACTGATCCGGATCCATGAGGAACTGCAGGCGCTTGGCTATGCTGGCAGCTACGATGGTGCGCCGCAATGCGCGCCAGCATGGCGGCAGGGTCGGGTTTCCAGCAGTGTCGATGCCTATGTGCCACTGAGTTTCGCGTCGGACGAGGCCTATCAGTTTGACTGGAGCCACGACATCGTGGTGCTAAACGGGGCGACGACGACGGTCAAGGTGGCGCATGTGCACCTCTGCCATAGCCGAATGTTCTTCGTGCGGGCCTAATGCGGACGTTGGCATTCCATGTATTCTGCTCCGCACCCGGCTCGGTGATGACAGTCCATCACACCCGAAACAAGGATAATCTCAGGCCCGACCACCCCGCCCGATTTCGCCTCGACTGGATAGGTGGAGGTGCAGCAAGGTCTGGCCGGAGATTGGAGGACGCGATGACGGTGGGCCTCGACACATTCCTGCAGGGCATGACCGATGAGGAATGGAGGGCGGTCGAAGCTCGCACGAAGCAACTGATCGCGGGGAACTTGTTCACAGGGCGGATGGCGGGGAGGGGGAGGAAACCGGGCTGGCACTGAAGGGGAATGGGCGGGCTGACAGTGGTGGGTGTGGTGAGGGGTGAACCGGGAAAGGGGGAGGGCGCCTTGGCGCCCTCGGGTCGAGAAGCTGTGCGCGTGGGCGGGGGCTGCCAGGTCGCGCATGCAAGGCGCGTGTAGGCACCATGGCGCTATGGCGCCATTCCCCCGGCGCCTCAGGCGCCCGGGATCGAGAGGTGGGTGAGTGGGGGAATCGGCAGACCCCAGCCCATGTACCTGGAGGCAGCAGTCTTGTGCATTTCTGCGTGAACAGCGAAGCTTGCGCGGCGCGTCATCGCGCGGACGCAAACGAGTAGCAAACGTTGTGTCTTGTTGCCGCGAGACCAGCCAGCGACGGTGGCGATCTTGTATGCTCCGGCTACCGCCTATCACCAGGACCGTACCCTCCCAGAATCCACATGAATGAAGCCACCCTGGTCGGGCGGATAAAACCCAACACCCCCGCGCTTCATGCCCAGGGCGGCCGCTCTCATCGCCTCCAGCGGCACCCCCTCGATGATCAGGTCGGCCGCCATCGCTTTGGTATGGAGACTGTCCGGGCTCACGTGTCGACCCTGCAGCGCCAGGCGCAGGTTCGTCTCGGGTGACCGGTACCCGCAGATCAGGTGGACGGGCCGGTCGGAAGCGCGGACGGCGTCCCGCAGATCGGAGATGATCGCCAGGACCCTGGGATCGACGACCGCGTACTCGTCCCGGCGCCAATCCCGGAAGATCCTGAATATCCTGTCGAGGGCTTCACCGTCGTGGAGCCCGTCCTGCTCGTAGACAGTCTCGGGGAGGTACTCGCCCGTATGGAAATTGACGATGCTCAACGATCGTCTTTTCGGCGCGGTGGCAAAGGCCGGCATGGCGATGACGGCGGGGGCGCCGACGATGAAGGTCCTGCGGGAGAGCATGGGGTCACCTGTTTCCTGGACCTTCCGGCCGACAAAAGCTGTCCGACCGGGCAGGGGGCGCCTGCGGCGCGTCGAGAGGTGCGCAGCTGGGGCCGGTCTGGCCTTTTGGAGCCGGGGAAGAGGGTTGGCAACGGAATTGGGGCAGGCAGGGTCATTCGTAAGTCGCTTCGATCAGGATCGAGCCCGATGTTGCGCCGGGGTCGAGCTGGCCGGCGGGGAGGGCCAGACGGCCGCCGATCCGGACCTCGGCGGGGGTGCCGGGGATGGTCGAGAGGGTGATCGGGATTCCGCCGGCGGCACTGCGCTCGGGTACGGGGGACTGGACAGAGTCCACGGCGATGACGAGCTGGTCGATGGTCCAGGAACCGAGGGCTGCCGTGCTTCCACCCCCGGCGATCGTGATCGTCAGGGCCTGGCCGGGATCTCCGGTGACGGCCACCCGGGCTTCGCGCGGAACGGCACCCTGCCGGAAAGCCTCGACGCCGCCGGTATAGGCGGCGGTGCCGTCCGTGCCGATGGCGACGGTCCCCGCCCCGGAATGGACGACGGAGCCGAACGATAGGGGCTGGCCCAGGGTGACGTCCGGCTCGGCGGCGAAGGCTGGGGACGGCCAGAGGATGCTGGCCATGACGGCCGCGGCGATGGAGGAGAAGCGTTTCATGGATGTGCCCTCCCATTACTCATACTCGACCAGCACCATGATGAAGCCGCTGTAGGTACCGTCCGGGGCGGACCCACTGACGGCAAAGCGGCCGCCGATCTTGAGGGTAGAGGACCCGCCGGCGCCGATCGCGCCTGTCAGGTTGTTGCCGGCGCTGATCGGCGTGCCGCTGTCCAGGCAATGCTCCAGGTTGCCGATTTCCATGGCGGTGGAAGACGGACCCGCAATGTTCCGGGTGGTCTGGTTGCTGTTGGTCGTGACCGTGATGGCCGCCCCTGGCGTACCGGTGATGACGGCGGAACCCAGGGAAGGCGTCCCCAAGATCGAGAGGGAGGAGCCCGCGGTGACATTGGCCGAGCAGCCGGCGCCGATGCCCACGGTCAGGTAATCGGTGATTCCCGTGTTGGAGGGCTTGGATATCGTGCCGGCGGCCAATGGGGTCGTGGAACCGATGGTCAGGCCGGGCACCAGGGTGATGCTTGTCGGGATGCCGATGCCGGCGGCGGCCAGGGTGGGCGAGGCGGTGCAGCTCGAGAGAAGGGTAGCGGCGAGGAGGGCGGACAGGCGCTTCATGATCATTTCGGGGATGTCTCCGGGGAGGTGGTGGGGGTTTCCGCCGTTGGGGGGAGCCGGTGGCGGAGGTCGGGTGCTGGATCGGCTGGGGTCAGCAGGATCCGCTGGGGTGGCAGGCCCTCGACCTCAATGGTCCAGGGACCGAGGACGGCGCGGTCGATGAGGTATTCGCCGGCCGGGTCAGTGACAGCGGACATGGCGCGGCCGCCAGGGCCATGGGCCGTCACACGGCGACCGGCAACACGACCGCTTCCCTCGACGCGGCCCATGACAAGGCCTGCGGGTGCTACGGGGATTTCGACGATGGTGGTCGAACCGGGGCGCACGGACACCAGGCGCTGGGGTCGATAGGGGGAGACCATCCCGCCGGCGATGCCGTCTGCGGCGAGAGAGACGCGCATGTTGCCAGCGGTGACGGGGAAGGAGGTTTGGCCGTCGAGCAGGGTGCCCTCGATGTTGTTGACGGTGACCGGGGGGCCGTCTTCAACGGCGGGCTCGTTTGGATCGCGTCGGCCGTCTGCGTTCAGGTCCATCCAGGCGCTGACGGTGAGCCGGGAGAGCTCGCCGGCCCTGGCGGGACGGACAAGGGGGCCGCCGCCGAAGGAGGTCGAGAGGCCGAGGCGCAGGGACCAGGCAGACGATTGGCGCTCCAGCTGGCCGGACACGCGCCAGGCGCCAACATCGTGGCTGGCACCGGCATAGGCGCGGAAGTTGCCGGCAGTGGTCTTGCCGATACCGGCGAACTGGCGGGAACCGTCGGGACCGAGCCAGGTCGCGTCGACGAAGGACTCCCGGCCGACATAGCGGCCGCGGACAATGAGGGGACCGCCGGCGGCGTGGGTGGACCAGGACAGCATCCGCCCGAAGCGCAGGCCCTGGCCATACCGGCCTTGCTCAATGGTGGCCTGGGCGTAGAAGGGCCCGACCTGCCGACCGGCCATCACCTGGATGACATCGCGGGAACCGGACCGCTGCTCAAAGGTGGCGGACAGCGAGGTGTCACCCAGCCGACCGGCGGCCCGGATACGGGTCTGGACCAGGGCCGGATCCATGCCATCGATTGCCCAACCGTCGGACGCGCGGCGATGGTCGATCATGCCCGACCAGCTGCCGGCGGACGCCGAGAGGATGATCCGCCCGGCCACGGCACCGGTGCTGGCGGCCCCGAGGTCGGCTTCAAGGCCGACGGTACCGGCTCCGGTCGAAAGGCCGGCGGAGAATTCCTGGCGGCTGACATTGGTGTAGGGGCGGTGGGCAAGGGATGTACGCAGGGAGCCCCAGTCGAAACCACGCTCCAGCTCGCCGAAGGCGGCCAGGGTGCCGGAGCGGCCCTGGGCCTGGTCGAGGAGGCGGCCATCATCAAGCCAGGCGGCGGCCGTATAGGAGGTTTCGCCAGGGGCCAGCGTGGCGCCAACAGGCACGGAATAGGTTTCATACCACTCCTCGCCGCCGGGGCCGCGCAGGGTGACGTCCACCTTCTGGCCGGGAAAGAGCGTGATGTCGTCGGGCGCTGTCCAGCGACCGGAGGCGTCGACGGGCACTGTCGCGGCGATACCTGCTGGCGTGGAGATTTCGGCTGTCCAGCCGGCGGGGGCGTCGCCCGACGGGACACGGCCGGACCTGGAGGTCGAGAGGTCGGGCCGTAGGTAAAGGCCAAGCCCGCCGCGGGCGGGGGCGGAAAGGGTGCCGGCAAAGGGATGGACGTCGCCGGCCTGGACGAGGGACCCGGGGAGCAGGTCGCGGGCTTCGGCGGTGAGGCGGGCCGAGGTGATGGAATGTCCGGGGTCGCCGGCCAGGGAGGCGAGGATCGAGGTCGAAAGCCTGCCGGCGGGAATGTAGCCGGCACCAGCTCCGCGCAGGCTGAGGCTGCCATCGGTGGAGATGTCGGCCCCGACCTCATAGTTGGGCAGAGCCCTGACCTCACGGCCCCGCTCCACGGGGAGCTTGGGTTCCCGGCGGAGCAGGCGGGCGGAGGATTTGCCCGTCAGGATGGAAAGGACCATGGCGCGCCGGTCGAAACGGATCTCCAGGCCGAGGATGGAAGCGGCGGTGGTGGACTGGACGAAAAGCATGCCCCCGCTGACGGAGAGGTTGCCGGCGGATATCGGGATGGCACCGTTGGGACTGTCGGCGGCGAGGTGCTGCGCATCGACACGCCAGCGACCCTTCGGACCCTGACCCTCAACGAGGTCGGCGCTTTCCGAGAGGACACGGTGGCGGGCCAGGGCGGCGATTGCGGCGATGGGGAGGTAGGGCTCGCCGTCTTCGCCGACCAGGGCGTCGACCAGGCCGACGGAGGCACCGTCGATGGAAAGCTCCACGGGGCCGGACAGATCGTCTGCGGGCGATAGGAAGGATGGACGGTCCTGGGCGGTCGCGGCCGTCGAGAGGGCGAGCGCGCAGGAACCGGCCACCAGGAGGGCATGGAGGGGGCGGACGGCCACGACGTGCCTCGCTCACAGGGATGGAAAAGTAGGGGAGGGGGCTGGGCTCAGCGCGCCGGTTGCGCGGCGGGACGTTGGCAGGCCCGCGTCGTGGTGGGGCTGTCCTTGCGCGGGATCCAGGTCGCCCAGGTGGGGCCGGCGATCTCGCGGGTGGGCTTGACCGTGTATTCCCGCGCCTGGACTTCCGGCCAGAGGGTAGTGGCGGTCACGCGGCCCAAAAGGCCGGCGGCGTCGCAGACGGCGAGGTCGCCATGGCTGGAGACGGCGGGCTGGCCGTCGGGGCGGCGGACGGTGGCGGTCAGCAGCCCGTCGGGGCCGGCCTTGACCTGCTGGTCGACCAGGATCTGGGGCTCGCCAGCGACGCCGACCCGCAGGATGACGGGGATCACCGGGGCGGTCAGAACGCTAAGGCTGGCGCTGGCGAGCTGGGGATCGGCGACTTCTTCGGCCGGCATCGGGATGAAGGCCACATAGGCGCGCCGCTCACCAGTGAAGCCGGCCGGCACCTGGGTGATCATGCGGATGGTCTGGGCCTCGCCGGGGGCCAGCAGCATCGAGCGGGGGGCGGCCTTCAGCCAGGTCGCCGGATCGGGCTCGGTGGCGGAGGAAGGCCGGAACTGCACCCGGAAACGCATGGGCTGGTCGGAACGGTTGGCGACCAGGATTGTCCCGCCGAAGCGCTGGCCGTCGGCGATCACCAGACGGGTGGGGGCAACGGTCAGGCCGATTGCGTCGGCATGGGCGGAAGGTGAGGTTAGGGCGGTGAAGCCCAGGAAGGCGGTGACCGTACTGACGAATAGGGCGTGCTTCATTTTCCTGCTCCCTGGATTGGGGCGCGGTTGCGGCTGATCGCGGGCGGGGCAGGAAAACAGGGGGCTGGAGGGAAGGGACCCGCGACGGGTGGTTTCGATGATGAGATAATATATGCTGCATTAATAAAAATCAATGGGAATTATATATGTTGCATTAGTTATTTCCCGTTCCATAATCGGTCCACGATGGGAAAAACACCGACTTCGCCATGGGGACTGCGGGCTCACGCCTCGGGCCTCCACCAGAAAGACCTCGCCCGACTGGCGGGGACGGACCCGATCAACGTCTCCCGCGGCCTGCGCGGCGATTGGACCAGCGGAGTCCCCAAGCACCTGCAGGCCCTCATCATCGCGTGGGAACTCATGACCCCGGCGCAGCGGGAAGACTGGATGCGCCAGGTGGTGGCCATCGTTCCGGAATGATCGGGGCGCGGTGGGGTATGGCTGATGCTTGTCCCCGAAATCTTGCGGTTGTCTGAGCCTGAGGACAGAAGAGGCGGAACTATCCAGCGTTTCCGATGCGAGATGATTTTGCTGCAGGCGCGGCCTCGTCGGGGAAGGTCAGGGCCGGGCTGACCCGTGGTGTGGACCGGAATGGCCAACCGGGGACCGATGCGGATCGGATTAGGACGCGATTTGGTGTGGTTGGATGACCGAGATGTGGTTTCGGTCATCTTGGGCCTGTTCTCGCGTCCTGCGGGCTTCCTATCGCTAAATCGGGGTTGTTGTGATGGGGGGGGAGCGGACGGATTGGCTGGCGGCGAGGGTGCGCGCGCGCCGCACGCGGGCGGGCCCGGGGCGAGAGGCGGGCGCCGGAGGCGCCGTGGAGGGCTGGCAACGCTGGGGAAGGGCTGGACGTCTGCGGGAGGGGGTGAGGGCTGGGTTCGAGAGGGTGCGCTGCGGGCGCACCCAGCGCGAGAGGTGGTGAGTGTGGACGACGGCTGGCATGATGGGTTTTGGTGGCTACCCCCACAAATACCCCCACTACCCCCACTGTACCCCCAGTTGAGTGGGGGTACTGGCGATGATCAGTAAGCTATTGTTTCATATATGTTTTTTATAGAAGAAATTAGATAATTAGATAAAAACCCCCACACCCCCAAGATGATATCCCCCCTTACGCGCGTGTGCTCGACGCGCATGCGCTCATGTTTGCGCATGCATGTGCGCGTCGAGCGTACGCATGCACATGTGTATCTCCCGATTTTTTCTGGGGGTGCGGTAAAAATCGTATCTAACTCATTGATATTAAACGTCAAAAAGTACCCCCAAGGACTGGGGGTACTGGGGGTATTTGGCCGATTCTGTACCAGAACGCTGAATAAGTCACTGATATATAATGGTTTTCTGCGATCCCTACAGGACGGCATACGGGATTCCCGAATTTTCCAACCCATTGATTTCATTGAGTTTCAAAATACCCCCACTCCCGGGGGTAGGGTGTTAGCCGCAGGCCCCACCGACCCCAGATCCACGCCCTTTTTCCCGAAAACTTCCTGCCAGAATTCCCCGCGCGCGTACGCGCGGAACCGCGGCGGCCAGCCCCCACCCCCACCCGAGGTCCGCCCGAGCAAACTCTCCCCGCCTCTCGCATCGGGGCGCTCCGCGCCCCTACACCCCGGCGCGCTGCGCCGTCGGCCGGCCAGTACATCGACGCCGTGCCTAACCGCATGATAAATTCGATTCTGGTGAGGGTTTCCCGCCGAGATGGGGCTTTTCCCCACTTACCTCATTCACCCCTCCAGCGGCCATTTAGTGCGTAATTTGAGCCCTTAGTACCGCGCCCAGCCCGCGCCTACCCAATTCCCCCACCTCGTCACTTTTCGACCAGGGGACCCCCCGGCGCCCCGCTCTCGCCTTGATCCAGGCCGCGCTGCCGCGTCCTCCTGCAAGCTCACTACCGGACGCTACTTTGCAGTCACGCCGCGCGTCGGTACCTTTCGTGAAACGCCTTTTTACTTGGTACAGCACCATCTTCGGCAGGTCGGGCGGCATCTCCATTCGGGTGCCCACCCTTTTGGTGACGCCTTGGGAGGAGCTGCAAGCAACCGAGGACCAACTTCGTGATCCAAGTCGAGGCCAGGGAAGCAATCGCAACCGCCGACGTTGATGGCGACAATCTGCGTCCGCCGCTTCCGCTCGGTGGGCCGGGCGCTCAGGGTCATGGTGCATATGTATCGACCCGGTGGCGGCCAGAAAGTCCCCGCCCAACAGCGGCGGTGCTTTTCATGTCCGGCCGGCCGCTGCCAAGCCGCCCAGCAACAGCGCAACCGCGGCGGCATGATCCGCGGTCACCGCGAGGACTTGCGAAGGCAGGGTGCCTTCGCGTGCCACGGCCAGGGCGGCACCATGGGTATGGTCGATCAGGATATGGGTCCAGCGGCGGGCACTGTCGGGCGGTAAGCCCATCCCGGTCACCAACTGCTCCAGGGTATCGGTCAGGACCAAGGCCTGAACTGGATGGGCGGCGGGCCGTCTGAAAACTGCGAGCAGCAGGGCGGGGTGGCGGATGATCGTCGCGTGGTAGGCTCCCAGCAATTCTGCGATGGCGGTCCGACCGGTCGCAGCTTTGGGGACGGCTACCGCCGCGAATGCCCTTTCCGCCATGGATTTGATCAAACCATCCTGATCATGGAAATGATGGTAGATGGTCATGGGTGTAACGCCTGACCGCGCAGCCAGCGCTCGCATGGTCAGCGCATCCAGCCCCCCCTGTTCCACCATATCCAGCGCATGGGACAAGATCACCTGAGGATCCACCCCGCCATCCCGGGCTGCCGGGCGTCCACGTTGCCGTGGGGTCATGCGGCCACCTTATAGGTGGATTGGACCAACCCGGACGGGAAGCAGCGCGTTGAGACATGGGTGAGGGACACATCGCCCGCCAAGGGTCCGAACAGCGACCGCCCTTCACCCAGCAAGACCGGCACCCGCGTGACCACCATGTCCTGGATCAGGCCCAGCTGCAAAAAGGACTGTATCACCAAGCCCCCGTCGACATAGGCACGGCGACAGCCCCGCTGCCCTAGCATCATCATGACCGCGGCAGGGTCCGTGTCGCACGGCTCCACCTGTCCCGAGAGGTAATCAGGTACAAGTCCTAATGACGGTCCTCGCGACAGAACAAGGACCGGTCGGGTATAAGGCCATGGTCGATAGTTGCACATCGTCGCAAAGGTGTTCCGGCCCATGATGATAACATCCATGTCGCGGATGAAATCCTCATACCCGTGATCCTCGCCCTGACCATCTAGGGCCAGCAGCCAGTCGATGGAACCATCAGGCCTCGCGATAAATCCGTCCAGGCTGGTGGCGATGAAGACATGGCCCGTGACCATCATTCCCTCCATATATTTATACGCCGTATAATTAATTGGAGCAGCCCCCGTCAATGACCGGGTGCTGGCTCAGTGGCCCAGATCGTGTGCTGATGCCGGGGGTCGGGCGTGTGGTGATGGTGGGGATCCAGCAGCAGGACCTGGTTGGCCGTGAGCCTGTGTCCTTCGGCGCACAGGGCCGCCATCTGCGCCGTGCGGGCGACGGTGCGTTTTGCTGGGGGGCCGAAATCGCCGCCCTGTGGGATGACGCGGTGTTGGGGCAAGGCGCCAGGCATCTCCCGTTCCAGCTTCGACAACAGGAACGCGACATGACGGGGCGGCACATTGAGGGCGGATGACAGCAGGCCGAGGGTAACAACTTTACCGGCTGGAATGGCCTGCACCGCCGCAATAAGGGCATAGCGCAGATTCACGAATGCCTGGGATTTCGTCTGGCTGACCATCCTTGCGCCCGTCATGCTGAAGGCATGAGCTTGCGGCTCATCACGATACTGCCCAAGTCTTTCAGGCGCTTGCCGTCGATAGGCACGATGGTATGGGCGGCACGGATGGCCTCAAAGGCAGGCGCGATGCCGGCATAGCCTTCCGGGGTGGGATAGCCCACGATGACCAACACGTTCCACGGCTCCCCTGTCCCGGCGCTTTGCAGGAGGCGGTATTCAGTCATGATCCCTTGCTCCACGGCGACGCGGTCCATCTCGAACCAGTTGGCAGTGATGAAGCGGACCAGGGCACCGGGATCGGCGTCGTGGGATTTCAGGAAGGTCAGTTCAAAGGAGCGGGTAGGCCGGGCGGTCTGGCCGCTGGCCAGGGCGGAAGCCGCCGGCAGAGCAGCACTGGCAGCCAGGCCAGCAAGTGTGGCGCGTCGGGCGATGGGCCGCATGAGCAGATCCTCCGGGATCGGATTGAACAGGCAATCGATCTGGGCGAAGCTGCGTGTCTGTCAAGGGGACGCCGGGTTTGGGTCTATGTAAACAGTCGGGAATGGCTCCTTGCTATTCAGGCAGAACCTATCCCCTGCGAAGCTGCCGCAGCACTGGCAAAAAATCGACATTGCCAAGGCCACCCCGACCAGTAGGGCGATCAGCCAGGTAATAGCGCCAGCCCCCAGGATGTCGACGGCCGGGCCGGCGGCCAAGGCTGCCACAGGCTGGGCCAGAATCACGGCAGCGGACAGGGTACCGATGACCCGGCCCCGGTCCTGCGGCGCGACCTGGCGGTGGATCGCCGTCACCACCAGGGGCCAGAGCGGGCCGACACCCAACCCGATTAGGACGGGGCCCACCACCAGCGCTAGGGCGGGCGGCAGCGTGGCCAGCAGCAGTGTGCCGGCCCACATCACCCCCACCCCACCGATGAACAGGCCACGATGGCTAATGCTCCGGCCCAGAGCGGGGCCCAGCAGGGCGAACAGCAGGTTGGCCAGCATGACGCTGGCGCCCGCGATGGAAAGGAACAAGGCCAGATCGCCCGCCCCCATGCCCGATGCGATGACTAGGTTGGGGGCGACAATTTCATCCATGGCCGTGAAGATTGCGACCAGCAGCGCCCCGATGGCCGCCACGCTGCCCAACAGCGGGTCGCGCAGAATGGGCCTGGCCGTCTGACCGGCGTCGCCACGCGGCTTGGCCCGGAAAGCGGGGAAGCAAGCGGCGTCGACCAGCGCGATCACCACCGACAGTTCGGCCGCGATGACCAGAGTCCAGACAAGGCCGATGACCGCCACCAGCAGTACCGCCGCTGCCGGACCACCCATCATGCCCAAGCTCATGACAATTTTCCGCAGGCCATTGGCGCGTTCCAGTGGCAAGGCGGCCAGCCGCGCCAGTTCTGGAATGCGCGCATCCTGCGCCAGGGTCCCTGGCTGTCCACAGAAATTGGCCGCCGCCAGAAGGGCGATGATTCCGGCAACCACGGTCAACCTGTCAGTTCCCACCCCCATGGCCAGCAGGGCCGCCACCCCGGTCAGCATGGCTGTCAGCAGATTGGACAGCATCAGCACGCGGCGCCGCCCCACCCGGTCCACCAGCTGCCCACCCAGCAGCATGCCAAGCGCCACCGGCAATTGCAGGGCAAAGGCCGCGGTCCCTGCGACGCTGGCGCTCTGTCCCGCCGACAGCAGCGCCCAGGGGACGGTCATCGATAACAGCCCCGCCACCAGCGCTGACAGGCCCGACGTCAGCAGGCTGGCCAGCAGGGGTCCCGCCGGCGAGAGGGGGAACGAGTCAGCAGCGGCGGGTTCGGCATGGGGCATTGGGCACATAAAGGGGGGAGTGGTAGAAGCAGCGTCAGCAGGGCAGGGGTTGAGCCGATCAGGACGGTGACAGCAGTCGCCGGATCATCAGGGCCAGGCCCTGCAAGGGCGGGGGGATGCAAAGGGCCGTGTCGCGGACAAAGGCGCCGTCATAGGCCGCCAGGCACAGACTGGCCATCGTGTCGGCCGCCACCCGGTCGGACACCTCCCCCTTGGCCTGCGCGGGCGCGATCAGGGCGCACAGGCTGGCCGGAACTTGGTTTTCGGCAGCACGTACGGCAGCGCGCACCCGGTCATTACGGGTGGCCTCCGACAGGATCTCCAGCCGCAGGCGGGGGTACAGCGCGTCATCATCCGATAAAGGGGTTTCCAGCGCGGCTAGATGCTGTTCCAGGGCTGCATCCAGGCTGTCAGCGGACGCCAGCAGCGCCAGATCATCGGCGCGGTACCCCCCACAATGGCCAGGATCAGATCATCCTTGCTGGCAAAATACTGATAGAGGCTGGCGGGGCTGATCCCCGCGTCGCGGCAGATATCGGCGGTGCCCGCACCATGAAACCCATGGCGCGCAAAACAGCGCCGCGCGGCGGCCAGTATATGGTCGGTGCGGGCCTGACGCGCAGCGGCATCCACGGGCCGGCCCCGGCGGGGATTGGGTGTTTCATCGCCAATGGCAATTATGTGATCGATCGCTCACATAATTCAAGGGGTGCCGGCTACATCGCTTTACTGCCCAGCCGTTCCATCTCCGCCAGCCAGTGCGCGATGGCGCCGGGCTTTGGCTGGCTGGCGGGCGACAGGTGGGTGATGCGGGTCGGCTTGATGCCGACAAAGCCCAGGACCTGGCCTTTCAGCTGCCACAGAAGGGCGTTGTGATACAATAGGCGCAGGAACCAGCCAGGCGTGTCGGAGGTCAGCACCACCCGTGCGCTGCGCCCCGACAGCATCGGGCGTGGCATCCCAAAGTGGGTTTTGCGCGTGTCGAACGCCCGACCCGGCAGCAAGGCCCGGTCGAATAACCCCTTCAGCCGCGCGGGCAGCCCGCCCCACCAGAGCGGGGTCACCAGCACCAGATGCTGGCACCAATCCAGATTGGCCAGCATCTGTTCCAGGTCCGGCTCCAGCGGCTTTGTACGGGAATAACCGGCAAAGCCGAAATCCGCATCAAACACCATGTCCGCCAGCTGCATCAGGCGCACCGGATGCCCCGCCGCCTCTGCCGCGCGGGCATAGGTTGTGGCAAGGGCCGCCGACAGCGACCCTGCCGCCGGATGGCCGTTGAGGATGAAAATACGCGTCATGGCTTGCCCTTCCAAAAACTGACCATGGTCATTAAATCAAGAAAATGACTATAGTCAATTTATATTTTTGACCATGGTCAGTTTGTGTGCGAAGGTCAGGACATGGTGAAGGGCGTGCAGCAAAGGGCCGTTGAAACCCGCGACCGGTTGCTGGCTGTGGCAACCGCGCTGATCGCGGAAACCGGCTATGCCGGCGTGCGGATCGATGAGATCGTGGCCCGGGCCGGCATGGCGAAGGGCACTTTCTTTGCGCATTTCAAGGACAAGGACGGCCTGATGGATCTGCTGATCGCGCAGCGGATCGCCGAATTCCTTGACGCGCTGGAGGCATCGCCTGTGCCGGCGGATGCGGCGGACCTGGCTGATAGCATGCTGCCGCTGCTGACCTTCATGTCCTGCGAACGCTATGTCTTTGATGTCATTCTGCGCCGTTCGGGTGCCGCGGCCCTGGCCGAGATCGGGCCGATCGCACTGATGCTGGGCCGGCATGGAGAGATTGTGGGTCGCTGGTTATCCCGGCGAAACTTCCGGCCCGATGTACCTGTCAGTATCCAAGCCGAAGGGGTGCAGGCCTTCATGATGCAGGCCTTGGCCCTGCATTTCTGCGCCCTGCACAGCGACATACCCCTATCGGGCCGGTTCCGGCCCTATATGCAGGCATGGCTGGGGCATCCGTCAGAGTAATTTCCATAACATATATTATCAATCTTTAATTGTGTAGGGGGTGGATTCTATTTTGAAGCGCGACTCTCTTTTATAATCAGATGGTTAACAATGGGGGCTACCATGGGAGAGCATTATTCGCACTTGAGTTTGGCGGAACAGCGCAGGATTGCCGAAGCGATCCGTTTCGCTGCCACGGTCATCAGTTCACCCTGGACCTCATCAGGCAGTACAGACGCGTCATTCCGGTAGAGTGACGGACCGAAGGCATTTTCAGGCCCTCACGCGAAACGATAGCCGGTAGAACTGAGGGGCATTCGGCGCAACCGCTCGCCAGTGGCAGCGAAAAGGGCGTTGGCCAGGGCGGGCATTACCGGCGGCACCATGGTTTCGCCCACCCCGCCCGCAGGAGCATCAGGGGGTCACGACATAAAACGGGCGAATAACCACGCTAAGGGGACAGAACAAGAACCAAAGCCACTTTTCTCTCAAGTTTTGCTTTCTGCCCCGGTGTCCGCAGAGTTGTCCATCGCTGCGTAGAGGGCTGTTTTACCGACCTTAACCCTCGCGGCCGCGTCCCTAACCGTCAGGCCCTGGGCGAAGAAAGTTTTTGCTCGCCGCAGCTTGTCGTCGTTAACGACGGGCTCCCGGCCACCACGCCGCCCCCGGGCGATGGCGGAATCCAGGCCAGCGCGGGTTCGTTCCCGGATCAGGTCTCGTTCGAACTGCCCGAGTGCCCCAACGATATGGAAGATCAGCCGGCCGCCGGGCGTAGTTGTGTCGATGGCTTCGGTCAGGGACGGTTTGGCGGACTGGGCAAGTTGCTGCAACGTCGGCATAGGGTCCGGAAGCGGACGGGCAGGTTTCCGCGCTTGGGGTACGGATTCCGGACATTCCTCCCCAGCCCGGGGACTCCCATCAGACGCAACTGTTCACCTTGGGGTCCTATGGTGGGGTCACGACAGTAAGCATCCGGCGTAGGCCCATTCAGGGTTTTGCCTTCCA
>NZ_NOXU01000012.1 GCF_002251795.1 Niveispirillum lacus
ATGGTGCCGATGTTGCAGTGCGGCTTCGTCCGCTCAAACTTTGCCTTAGCCATGGTATCCTGTGCCCTTGCCTGCTGCGATCTCTAGAAGACGCCGGGTCGTGGAAAACGGATTATCTGGAGCGGGTGAAGGGAATCGAACCCTCGTCGTAAGCTTGGAAGGCTTCTGCTCTACCATTGAGCTACACCCGCACGGATGTTCACCCACTCAACCGTGCAACGCCACCACAAGCAGAACGGCGCGCCCCATATTCTGGGGCGCGCCTGAACTGGTGGAAGGGGCTGGATTCGAACCAGCGTACGCTATGCGGGCAGATTTACAGTCTGCTGCCTTTAACCACTCGGCCACCCTTCCGCGGTGCCGTTCCCGGCCAACGGCCTGAACGGAGTGCGGGTTATAAGGATTAAATCGTACCTGTCAACGCCAATCTGACATGCGTGTTCATTCTTTCTATCCGCTGGCGGAAATCCTGGCTTTGAACGAAAGTGCGTAAATGAGAAACCGACCCCCCTCCCCCAAATCCGGTCGCCCCGGTGGCAAAGGCGGCGCCAGCGGTAGCGGCGCCGGACGCCCTGGCGGCCGTTCCCCCGCGCGCGACACCCGTCGTGACGATGACAATCCCCGCGCCGCGCGCGGTCCCAAGCCTGCGGGCAAGCCCGGCTTTGCCAAGCCGGCCCGCGACGGCGACGCGCGGCCCCCGCGTGGCCCCCGCCGTGATGATGATACGCGCGGCGCGCGCACGGGCGGCGATGCCCGTCCGCCCCGTGGCCCCCGCCCCGAGCGGAGGGATGATCGCCGTGACGACCGGCGGGATGATCGGCGGCCGCCCCCCAGCCATGAACGGGGTGCGGCGGAACGCCGCCGTCCCCTGAGCGCGGCCGAGGAACTGGGTCTGGAAACCACCCCGCTGCGGGCCAGCACCGGACCGGCCCTGAACAAGCACAATCTCCTGTATGGTGTGCATGCCGCCGCCGCTGCCTGGGCGAACCCGCGCCGCCGTATTCGTGACCTGTTTGTCACCGAGTCCGGCCTGGAGGCGCTGGAAGACGCATTCCAGAAGGCTTCCGACGCCGAACTGGACCGGCCCGAGCCGCGTCTGGTGGAGAAGGAGGAGATCGAGAAGTTGCTGCCGCCCGGCGCCGTTCACCAGGGGGTGGCCCTGTCCTGCGCGCCCCTGGCCGAGGTGGAGATCGAAGATATTGTCGATGCCGCTGCCGAGGACCCGCTGGCCCTGGTGGTCGTGCTGGACCAGGTGACGGACCCGCACAATGTGGGGGCCATCCTGCGGTCGGCCGCCGCGTTCGGGGCCAAGGCCGTGATCGTACAGGACCGTCACGCCCCGCCCGTCACCGGCACCCTGGCCAAGACGGCATCGGGTGCGGTAGAGGCGGTGCCGCTGGTGCGTGTCACCAACCTGGCCCGCGCCATTGATCAGCTTAAGGCCGCCAGCTTCTGGACCGTCGCTTTGGCCGAATCAGGTGCGCGCCACCTGCATCAGGTCGACCTGTCGGGCCGCACGGCCCTGATTCTGGGCTCCGAAGGCGACGGTATTCGCCGCCTGACAGGGGAACGGGCCGATGAAATCGTCAAACTGCCCACGGGCGGCCCTGTTGGCAGCCTGAATGTTTCCACCGCAGCCGCCGTAGCCCTTTACGAGGTCGCTCGACGGCGCTAATGTCCCGGCCCGGTCGCCGGAGGGGTTCCCCTCCGGCACCCCCGCCTGGATCGCCGGCTTAGCTCAGTGGTAGAGCAACCGCCTTGTAAGCGGTAGGTCGTCAGTTCAATCCTGACAGCCGGCACCAGTGCCCTGCGGCGCTCTGCACCGCCTTTTTCTCTCTCCCAAACAGACATCTCCGGCCCTTGCGCCCCCGCGCTTGCCGCACTAGCGTGGCGGCACCAATAAAGCTCGCGGGAGCCATAAAGTGTCTGTCAGCACCAATACCGCCACCTATCAGGGCGACGCCGTCCTGGCCGATCTGTTACGCGCCGACGGGATTGACCGGACGGTCGCGTCCATCCGGGACCTGATTGCCGGCGTCAATGCCGCGCCGGATGGCGAACTGCCCGATGCCTGGCTGGACCTTGTTTCGGCCCGCCGATCGGACGCGACGTCCGAGCAGTTGACGGCCCTGCGCGCCACCATCGACCGGCCCGCCGACCCGGCCAAGGGCGACCATGCGGCCCGGCTGGCGGCCTTGCGCGCGGAATTGAAGCGCCGGGGCCTGGACGGGTTCGTGGTGCCGCGCGCCGATGAATATCAGGGTGAATATGTGCCGCTGCGCGGCAGCCGTCTGGCCTGGATCAGCGGCTTCACCGGGTCGGCAGGCGCCATCATCGTGCTGCTGGACAAGGCCGCCATCTTCATTGATGGCCGTTACACGATCCAGGCGCGCCAGGAAGTATCGCCCGGCCTGTTCAGCTACCACCACCTGATCGAGGAATTCCACGGCGACTGGGCGGCGGCGAACCTGCCGGCCGGTGCCAAGCTGGGCTTTGATCCCTGGATGCATACGGGCGCCTGGGCCGACAAGATGCGTGCCAGCCTGGGGCCAGCCGGGGTGGAACTGGTGGCAACTGAGGGCAGCCCTGTCGATGCCGTGTGGGAAGATCAGCCGCCGGCCCCGCTGGGCGTGGTCAATATCCAACCCCTGTCCGCCGCCGGCCGTGCCGCCGCTGACAAGCGTGCCGACATTGCCCACGCGCTGGCCAAGCTGAAAGCCGATGCCGCCGTGCTGACCCAGCCGGACAGCATCGCCTGGCTGTTGAATGTGCGCGGGGCCGATGTGCCCTGCACGCCGCTGCCTCTGTCCTTTGCCACCATCCGCGCCGACGGCAATGTCGACTGGTTCGTGGACCGGCGCAAGCTGGCACCGGGCCTGGAGGAGCATCTGGGCAATCAGGTCGCCATCCGCGCGCCGGAAGAGTTGGCCGGGGCGTTGGACAGTTTGGGTGCGGCGAGGGCGAAGGTCCGTCTGGATGGTGCCACCGCCGCGCTCTGGGTCGTGGACCGTCTGGCCAGGGCCGGGGCGGTGCTGGACCAGGGTGGTGATCCCTGCGTCCTGCCCAAGGCCGTGAAGAACCAGACCGAGATCGAGGGTGCGAAGGCCGCCCATCGCCGCGATGGTGCGGCCATGGTCCGCTTCCTGCGCTGGTTTGATGAAGAAGCGCCCAAGGGTGAGCTGGACGAGTTGACGGTCGTGGCGACGCTGCACAAGGCCCGCCAGGGCGCCGCCGATTTCCGGGGACCCAGTTTTGAGACCATCAGTGGTGCCGGCCCCAATGGTGCCATCGTCCATTACCGCGCCACCGAGGCCACCAACCGCCGCATTGAGAATAACAGCGTCTTCCTGCTGGATAGTGGCGGGCAGTATCTGGACGGCACCACAGATATTACCCGCACCCTGGCCGTTGGTGATGTCGGGGCACAGGCGCGCCGGCACTTCACCCTGGTCCTGAAGGGCCATATCGCCCTGAACCGCGCCCGCTTCCCCGCCGGCACCGCCGGCAGCCAGTTGGATAGTCTGGCCCGCCAGTTCCTGTGGCAGCATGGGCTGGATTACGACCATGGCACCGGCCACGGTATCGGCAGCTACCTGTCCGTGCATGAAGGGCCGCAGCGCATCGGCAAGCAGCTCAATAGCGTCACTATCCTGCCCGGCATGATCTTTTCCAATGAGCCGGGCTATTATCTGGCCGGATCTTATGGGCTGCGCATGGAGAATCTGGAACTGGTGGTGCCGGTCGCCATTCCCGGTGCCGAACGGTCCATGCTGGGCTTTGAGACCCTGACACTCTGCCCCATCGACCGCCGTATGGTGGACCGCGACCTGCTGACCGCGGACGAGCGTGACTGGCTTAACGCCTACCATGCGCGGGTCAAGGCGGAATTGAGCCCGCTGGTATCGGGCGATGATCTGGCCTGGCTGGAGCGGGCAACAGCTCCGTTATTGTAAAGCGGGACGTCGCCTGCGGCCCACAGGGCCGCAGGCGACCAACCCCATCACCCCTTCGCCGTATAGGGCGCTTCCAACCCTGCCGTCACGTAATCGATGACGCGCGCGGCCACGGCCTCCAGATCATCCAACTGGCATAGGCCGCCCGACAGCGTTTCCAGACGTTTCATGTCTGTATAGAGCGAATGCTGCACGCCCATGGCGAAATGCAGCCGCCAATAGACCTCGTGCTGCGGCAGATGCGGCAGAGCACGGGCCAGCGACAGGGCAAAGCGCTGCAAATGCCCCACCTCCTTATCCAGCATTTCCCGCGCTTCTGCTGGACCATCGCCACGGGCAAAGGCCACAAACTGGTTGTAAAGCGCCAGCCGGGTGGAGGTGAAGGAATAACGGATAGCGGGCAGGACCAGCGCCGCCACAATCTCCCGCACAGGCGGAGTGCCGCCGCCGGCCCGTTCCTCCGCCTCTCTCAGAAGTCGGGCACGGGCGCGGTTCAGTTCGATGGCGCCGCGCCGGAACAGCGCGATCAGCAGCGCATCCTTGGACCCGAAATGGTAATTCACGGCGGCCAGATTGACGCCGGCCGCCTGTGTCAGTTCCCGCAGCGACACGGCAGAGTAGGTTTTTTCCGCAAACAGCTTCTCTGCCGCGTCCAGGATCACCTCTTTTGTGTCCTGACGCCCCCCGGTTGTTTCCATGTCGGTCGCGATATCGGCCCCTGCCTTCATCCTGTCCCGTCCCCAGTTCTACCCTGAACTGCCCCTTTCCGGGGCATTGTGAGTCCGTATCAAACGGCTGTTCATACTTTACCGGGCGGCGGGGGCCGCGCCAACCATCCTGTAACACCACCTATCCGCATGGCTGACGTAACGGAAGGTACCGGTCGCCGTTTGCATTGACTTAAACGCTTGTTTGAAATTAGCATGACCCGCAAGGAAAAACGCGGTGCCATGCATTGGCGCCGGTACCAGGGGGAACCCATGACCCAATCGCCCGTCCGTTATGACCGCCAGGGCGCGGTCGGCCTTATCACCGTGGACAGCCCGCCAGTGAACGCCCTGTCTCAGGCCGTACGCCAGGGCCTTTGGGACCGGGTGACCGAAGGGTTCCAAGACCCTGCTGTGACGGCCCTGGTCATCATGGGGGCGGGCCGCACCTTTATCGCCGGGGCCGATATTGCCGAATTCATCAAGGGCGGTATGGGCGAACCGGATCTGAACGACGTCAACGACCTGATCGAATCGGGACCGAAGCCGGTGATCGCCGCCCTGCACGGCACAGCGCTGGGCGGCGGGCTGGAAGTGGCGTTGTCCTGCCATTACCGTGTAGCCGTGCCCAAGGCGCTGGTCGGCCTGCCGGAGGTGAAGCTGGGCATCCTGCCCGGTGGCGGCGGCACGCAGCGCCTGTCACGGCTGGTCGGGGCAAAGACGGCCATCGAAATGATCACCAGCGGGGCCTTCATCCCGGCACCCAAGGCCCAGGCGTTGGGCATTATCGATCATGTGGGGGAGGGTGCGGACCCGCTTTCGGTCGCGCTGGCCTTTGCCGCCACCCTGCCCGCCGGCCCGCACAAGCGGACGCGCGACCGGGAGGACGGTCTGGCCGCCGACCGGGGCAGCAGCGTGTTTGCCGAGGCACGGGCCGCCCTGGCCAAGTCCGCCCGCAACCAGTTCGCGCCGCAGCGCTGTGTCGATGCGGTGGAAGCCGCCTTCACCCTGCCGTTTGACGAGGGGCTGACGCGCGAGCGCGAGCTGTTCATGCAATGCATGGCGCATGATCAGGCCAAGGCCCTGATCCATGTGTTCTTCGCCGAACGCGCCGTCACCAAGATCCCCGACGTACCGCCCAGCGTGACCCCGCGCAAGATTGGCCAGGTGGCGGTGCTGGGCAGCGGCACCATGGGCGGCGGCATCGCCATGAATTTTGTCAATGCCGGTATCCCCGTGCGCCTGCTGGACCTGGATCAAGCAGCCCTGGACCGGGGTATGGGCGTCATCGCCAAGAACTATGCCGGGACGGTCGCCAAGGGCAAGCTGTCCCAGGCGGAGATGGACAAGCGCCTGTCCCTGATCCAACCCACCACCGACTATGCCGATCTGGCCGATGCCGACCTGATCGTGGAAGCGGTGTTTGAGGATGCGGACGTGAAGGCCAAGGTCTTCCGCCGCCTGGATGAGGTGGCAAAGCCCGGTGCCATCCTGGCCTCCAACACCTCAACGCTGGACCTTGACGCCATTGCCGCCAACACCGGACGGCCCGCCGACGTGATCGGCATGCATTTTTTCAGCCCGGCCAATGTGATGAAGCTGCTGGAGGTGGTGCGCGGCAAGCACACCGCCCCCGATGTCATCGCCACCGCCATGGCCGTGGGCAAGCAGATTGGGAAAGTCAGCGTCCTGGTCGGCAATTGCGACGGCTTTGTTGGCAACCGCATGGTGCAATATTACGCGACGGAGGCGCAGCGTCTGGTGATCGAGGGGGCCTCCATCGAACAGGTGGATCAGGCGGCCCTGGAATTCGGTCTGGCCATGGGCCCGTTCGCCATGGGTGATCTGGCCGGGCTGGACGTCATGGCCTTTATTCGCGCCCGCCGCGTGGCCGCCGGCCTGATCTATGGTACGCCCCTCTCCGACCGGATTGATCCCGCCCGCAAGGGGCAGAAGAACGGGCGCGGCTGGTACCGGTATGAACCGGGTAACCGCACGCCCCTGCCCGACCCCGAAGTGACGGCCATGATCGACGCCTATCGCGCCGAACGCGGCATTACGCCCCGCACCTTCACGCACGAGGACATCGCCAAGCGCCTGATCTATGCGCTGGTGAATGAGGGCGCCAAGATCCTGGAAGAGGGCATGGCGCTCAGGGCCGGCGATATCGACATTGTCTATATCTACGGTTACGGCTTCCCTGCCTGGCGCGGCGGGCCCATGAAGTTCGCGGAACTGTCGGGCCTGGACCAGGTCCTGGCCGATATCACCCGCTACCACGCTGATGCCGTCGCGGCGGGTGACGCCGACGGTGCCTATTGGGAACCGGCCCCCCTCCTGAAGCGGTTGGTGGCGGAAGGGAGGAAGGGGTTCGGATGAGCATCCGCCCATCCTGCCGCACTTCCCCTCCCCTTGATGAGAGCCAACGCCATGACCGCCATATTCGAAATGTCGCCCCGTGCCCGTGACCTGCATGAGCGGGTTACCGCCTTCATGGACGCCTATATCTACCCCAACGAGAAGGCGCTTGCCGCGCAGGTCGCCGCGGGACCGACACGGTGGAAGCCGGTACCGCTCTTGGAAGAGTTGAAGGCCAAGGCCCGCCAAGCTGGCCTGTGGAACCTGTTCCTGCCGGAAAGCGACCTGGGTGCGGGCCTGACCAATCTGGAATATGCCCCGCTCTGCGAGATTATGGGGCGCAGCCATTGGGCGCCGGAAGTGTTCAACTGCTCGGCCCCGGATACCGGCAATATGGAAGTGCTGGTGCGGTACGGTACCGAAGAACACAAGGAACGCTGGCTGAAACCGCTGCTGGCCGGCGAAATTCGCTCCGCCTTTGCCATGACGGAGCCGGAGGTCGCCTCCTCTGATGCCACCAACATCGCCACCCGCATCATCCGTGACGGCGATGATTATGTGATCAATGGCCGCAAATGGTGGATCAGCGGGGCCAGCGACACACGTTGCAAGATCATGATCGTGATGGGCAAGACCGTCCCGGACGGGGCCGACCGCCACCGTCAGCAATCCATGATCCTGGTCCCCACCGACACGCCAGGCGTGACGGTCAAGCGGCCCCTGCCCGTCTTCGGCTATGACGACGCCCCGCATGGTCATTCCGAGGTGCTGTTCGACAATGTACGCGTGCCGGCCAGCAACCTGCTGCTGGGGGAAGGGCGGGGGTTTGAGATCGCGCAGGGCCGCCTGGGGCCGGGCCGCATCCACCATTGCATGCGCCTGATCGGCGCGTCGGAGCGCGCGCTGGAACTGATGTGTCAGCGGCTTTCCACCCGTGTGGCCTTTGGCAAGCCGGTGGCGGCACAGTCGATCTGGCTGGAACGTATTGCGGATGCCCGTATCGCCATTGATCAGGCCCGGCTGCTGACCCTGCAGGCCGCTCACATGATGGATACGGTGGGCAACAAGGTGGCCAAGGCTCAAATCGCCATGATCAAGGTCGTGGCCCCCAATGTCGCCTGTCAGGTCATCGATATGGCCATCCAGGCCCATGGCGGCGGCGGCGTCTGCGACGATTTCCCGCTGGCCTGGGCTTATGCCAGTGCCCGCACCCTGCGCATCGCCGACGGCCCGGATGAGGTCCATCGCAACCAGATCGGCAAGATGGAGTTGGGCAAGTATCGGGGGTGAATGACGGCACGCCCTGAAAAGACACGCCCCCCTCCGGTCGTCGCCGACTTTGCAACAGCCAGCATTTTCCACTTGCCCAGGCATTGATTCCGATATGTTTTGGCACACATACGGACGCATTCAAAAAAGGCCCGGAAAACGGGCCTTGGGGGGAATCATCTATGCGGTGGCTCGGGGGCCTGCTGCTGTCGCTGGCGCTGCTGGCACCATCGGGGGGGCGGGCGGCAGATACCGCGATCCAGACCTATCGCATTGAACATAACGCCTCGCCTGCCGGGAAAAATGTCCGCTCTTACTATCTCGACCTGATCGAAAAACTTCTGGCCGATACGGAGGCGGAATTCGGTCCGGCGCGGTTGCAGAAAGTGCCCGAGGATGTGCCACAGGCGCGGCTTCTGGCGCAGTTGGCCCACAACAAACTGGACCTGCTCTGGACCACCACCAGCAATCTGCGCGAAGGGATCGTCACCCCCATCCGCATCCCCCTGGATATGGGGCTGACCGGACAGCGGGCCCTGGTCATCCGGGCCGACCGCAAGGCCGAATTCGACAAGATTACCAAGCTGGAGCAACTGTCACAGTTGAAGGCCTGCCAGGGCTCCTACTGGCCCGATACGGTTGTGTTGCGGGCGGCGGGTTTGCGGGTGGTGGAAGTCACCTGGATCGATATGGCCTATCCCGGCCTGCATGATGGACGCTGCGACTATCTTCCCCGCGCCCTGAACGAGATTGACAGCGAAGTGGCAGCCATCGGGGACAAGAATGTCATTGTCTATGACCGGCTGCTGCTGACCTATCCATTGCCCATGTATCTGTTTGTGTCGCCCACACAACAGGAACTGGCGGAACGCCTGCGGATCGGCCTGGAAAACATGGCCCGCAGCGGAGGGCTGCGCCGCTTCATGCAGGAGCATCCGGCGACTGCCATGATCTTCCCTCTGACCCGGTTCCAGGGGGCGCGTATCTTTCACCTCTCAAATCCCGACCTGCCTGTGCAGACGCCCCTGACCGACAAGGCACTGTGGCTGGACGTTGAAGCCGAATTCACCCCGCGACCAAGGTCGTAAGGTCCGGGGCAGACATTGCGCCCTGTTCATGGCTGGTTTACTCTGCGCACATGGCGCAAAGCCCGCTTTTCGGTACCCGGCAAACCCGGACAAACCGGGAGGCCCGCAGGGGAGGGATGAACGCATGCGGCGACCCGCGACCGGCTTCAACCATCATGCTGGAGGGAGAGGCGATGCGCGTGCGTAGCCCCCAGGATCTGGTGGGCGGCATCGCCCTGATCTTGCTGTCGCTGCTGGCCTTCAGCCAGATCACCGATCTGAAATTCGGCACCGCCTCCCGCATGGGACCGGGTTACTTCCCAACCGTGCTGGCCGGCCTGACCGGTTTGATGGGGGTGATCATCGCCGGACGGTCATTGTTTCTGGACGGGCCGTCACTGGACCGGCTGCATTGGCGTCAGGCCCTGCCCATCCTGGGGGCCATCCTGGCCTTCGGGTTGGCCATCCGGCCGCTGGGTCTGGTTATTGCCTCAGGCTTGCTGTTCGCGATCGCAGCGTTTGCCTCGCCTGACACCAAATGGCGGGAATTGCTGGTGGTCAGCGCCGCCCTGATCCTGTTTGCGGTAGGGCTGTTTGTGCTGGCCCTGGGTCTGCCCTTCCCCCTTTGGCCGAGGTTCTGATCCATGGACAATGTGTTTTCCAATCTCGCCATGGGGTTTGGGGCCGCCGCCACGCCCCTCAATCTCGGCCTGTGCTTCATCGGGGCGCTGGTCGGGACGCTGATCGGGGTGCTGCCCGGCCTTGGCCCTATCGCCACCATCGCCATCCTGCTGCCCATCACCTTTTATCTGGACCCGCTGGGCGCCCTGATCATGCTGGCTGGCATCTATTATGGTGCGCAGTATGGCGGCAGCACCACAGCCATCCTGGTCAATATGCCGGGAGAAACCTCGTCCGTCGTCACCACGCTGGACGGGCATCAGATGGCGCGCAGGGGCCGGGCTGGCCCGGCACTGGCCATCGCGGCGCTGGGCTCCTTCTTCGCGGGGTCGGTGGCGACCCTGATCGTCGCCCTGTTCGGCCCGGTTCTGGCCAAATTCGCCCAGAATTTCGGCCCACCGGAATATTTCGCGCTGATGCTGGTGGGCCTGATCGGCGCCACCGTCCTGGCGAGCGGGTCGGTGGTCAAGGCGGTGGCCATGATCATTGTCGGCCTGCTGCTGGGCTCTGTCGGATCGGATATCGAGACGGGGGAGCCGCGCATGACCTTCGGCATTGCCCAGATCGCAGAGGGGATCAATTTCACGACGCTGGCTGTCGGCCTGTTCGGTGTCGCGGAAATCCTACGCAATCTGGAGAAGACAGCCGACCGGTCGGTGCTGGGGGCCAAGATCACCGGCCTGATGCCGACCTGGACCGATATCAAGCAAAGCGCCATGCCCATCTTGCGCGGCACCGGCATTGGGTCGGTCCTGGGCATCCTGCCCGGTAATGGTGCGGTTCTGGCGCCCTATGCCAGCTACACGCTGGAAAAGAAAATTTCCAAGACGCCGTCGCGATTCGGCAAGGGGGCCATTGAGGGTGTGGCAGGACCGGAAAGCGCCAATAATGCCGGCGCCCAGACCAGCTTTATCCCGTTGCTGACCCTGGGCATCCCCCCCAATGCCGTCATGGCCATGATGGTCGGCGCCATGACCATCCAGGGCATTGTGCCCGGTCCGCAGGTGATGAATGAGAACCCGACCCTGTTCTGGGGTATGATTGCCAGCATGTGGATCGGCAATGCCATGCTGGTCATCATCAACCTGCCGCTGGTCGGCGTCTGGGTGCGGCTGCTGCGGGCGCCCTACCGTATCCTGTTTCCGGCCATCCTGATGTTCTGCTGCATCGGGGTCTATTCCATCAACTCCTCGGGGGTGGAGGTGATGCTGGTCGCCCTGTTCGGGGGCATCGGCTATTTCCTGCTGAAGCACGGGTTTGAACCCGCCCCCCTTCTGCTGGCCTTTGTGCTTGGGCCCTTGATGGAAGAAAATCTGCGGCGATCCTTCCTGATTGCCAGGGGTGACCCCTCCATCTTTGTCACCCGCCCCCTCTCTGCCACCCTGCTGGTCATCGCTCTGGTGCTGATTGCCGTCGTGCTGCTGCCTTCGGTCCGCAAACGGCGCCAGGAAGTGTTCCACGAGGAGGACTGAGCAGAGCCTCAGTACACCCCCTTCCCGTCCCCGCCCCCCCAAAAAGATAAACAGGAGGAACCATGCGTTTTGCACCCATCGCCCTGGCGGCGGCCCTGCTGATCGGCGCCGGCACGGCCCAGGCCCAGGATTACCCGACCCGGCCCGTCACCATGGTCGTCCCCTTCGCGGCCGGCGGCCCGACCGATACCGTGGCCCGCCTCGTGGCGCAGTCGATGAGCAAGACACTGGGCCAACAGGTGATTGTGGAGAATGTTGGCGGGGCGGGGGGCACCATCGGTGCTGCGCGCGTGGCCAAGGCCGACCCCGACGGCTACACCCTGCTGCTGCACCATATCGGACAGGCCACGGCGGCCACCCTGTACCGCAAGCTGCCTTATGATCCGAAAGCCGATTTCGCACCGGTGGGCCTTGTCACCGATGTGCCCATGACCATCGTGGCCAAGAAGGACTTCCCAGCGAAGGACCTGAAGGAACTGGTGGCCTATGTGAAGGCCAATCCTGACAAGGTGACATTGGCCAATGCCGGTGTGGGGGCGGCGTCCCACCTGTGCGGCATGCTGTTCATGCAGGCACTGGGCACATCCTTGACCACCGTGCCCTATAAGGGCACTGGGCCTGCCATGAATGATCTGGTCAGCGGTCAGGTGGATCTGATGTGCGACCAGACCACCAACACCACCGGCCAGATCAAGGGTGGTGCGGTGAAGGCCTATGCCGTGACCACCCCGACCCGCGTGCCCTCCCTGGCCGACCTGCCCACCACCAAGGAAGCAGGCCTGCCGACGGTGCAGGTCGCGGTCTGGCACGGTATCTATGCGCCGAAAGGCACCCCTGACGCGGTCACCAAGAAACTGTCCGACGCCCTGAAGGTGGCGCTGAAGGATGACATGGTAAAGCAGCGTTTCAACGAACTGGGGACCGAACCGGTGGCCGAAGATCGCGCCACGCCCAAGGCACTGGGTGACTATGTGGTGGCGGAAATTGACCGCTGGAAGCCGATTATCACTGCGGCGGGTGTCTATGCCGACTAATCTGTGACCTGGGGGGCGGTCCCTGCCCCAAGCAGGGCCGTCCTGTCACAGACGCTCAAGGTAGGGGATGGCCAATTCATCGACTTGTCCATTAACGCCCGCCGCCGCCATGGTCAGGCGGGTCACTGTATCCTCGGTGTAGGGGCGGGCCAGGGTCAGGTACAGCATCATTTGTTCGCGGGCCAGGAGCAGGAACGGACCCAGCGCCTCTGAACCCAGCCCCGCCTGATGGATATGCCAGGCCAGGGCCAGGCGGCTGCCCAACAAGGCATCCAGTCGATGTGCCGCGATCATCGACAACCCATGTGACAGGTCACGGACTTCCACCGGTGTCACGTTCGAGAGCCGGTCCATAATAGCATCACGCTTGTTGCCGCGCATCATGCCGAGGGTGCAGCCTGCCAGGTCCTGTGGCACCGCGGGCCGGAAGTCCGGACGGGTGACCACCCCCATATCGACATTGCCGATACTGCCCAAGGACCTGGCCGCCTTGTCCAGTTCCGGCATTTGAACATAAGCAAGCATGTCGATCAGGCCAGCCACCAAGGCCTTCACCATCCGAACGGGCGGGGCGAAATGAGGGGTGATGGTCAGCCCCGCATGCCGTGCGAGCAGGCTGACCATATCCACCCCGATCCCTGGCAGCGCATCGCCCTCCAGCATCCAGGGGGGCGTATCCATGACGCCGCAGGTCAGTCCCGGCGCCTGTGCCTGGACCCTGGACCCCGACAGAAGCAGGCCGGCAGACGCTCCGGAAAACAGGTCACGGCGGTTAAGGGGACGCATGCGCAGGCGGCTTTCACAGGACAGGTCTGTACGACCAAAGATAGACAGCAGCGACGGACGGGACAGGGTCAGCCTTCCCCATACCCATCCATAATGATCGGGTCGCTACCCAGTGCGCGCAGCATGTCCGCCACCCGTTCCGTCACCGCCTCCAGCATCGCAGGGTCGGTGCCGCGCAGGACCAGCGCGGTGGAGACTTTGCCCTGTCGGAAAGCCGGGTAGGACCCGATATCGACGCCGGGATAGGCGGCGGCAATAGCGCGCAGCGTATCGGCGAAGCTGCCTTCCGGAATGGCCGACGCCACCGACTTGGTTTTCACCACCGGCCCGCCGACCAACCGATCACCGATACCGGTCAGCATCGCCTGCATGATCACCGGCACACCCGCCATGACAAAGACATTGCCGATCTGAAAACCCGGCGCCGTTGATACCGGGTTATCGATCAGAATGGCGCCCTCCGGCGTATTGGCCATGCGCAGCCGCGCCTCGTTCAGCAGGCCGGTGCCGCTATAGTGGTTCTCCAGTCGCCGCACTGCCTCTTCATTGCGGATCAGGGGCACGCCAAACGCCTTGGCGATGCACTCGGCCGTGATGTCGTCATGGGTGGGGCCGATGCCGCCCGTGGTGAAGACATAGGTATAGCGGGCCCGCAGCGCATTGACCGCCGCCACGATCTCCGCCTCTTCATCCGGCACCACCCGCGCCTCACGGAACCGGATGCCCAGCGCCCCTAGATGCTTGGCAATGAAGGCCATGTTGGCATCCTGGGTGCGGCCGGACAAAATCTCGTTGCCGATGATCAGCAGGGCAGCAGTAGGGGCGGTGTCGGTCATGCTCAGCGCCTTTGATATCGCATCAAGCGGGATGATAGCGCCCCGACCCCCGCCAAGCCCAGCATCAGATGGTTGCGAGCAGCCATCTGTTCACGGCACGGGACCGGGAGCCGGGCGCAGAGCCTGCATCAAGGCCTCAAAACTGTCCAGCAGGCGGTGGCGCAACGCCGTATCAGCGGGAAAGTCCGCCATCTCGAACGCCGCCTGATCCAACGCGCCGAACAGCAACACCGACAGCCCATGCGCATCCATGGCGCGGATCAGGCCCGCCTGCATCAGGGCTGTGACCTCTTCCTTAAAGAAGGCAAAGGCCGTGTCGCGGTCGCGGGCCCGCATTGGCGCCAGCCCGATGACATAGGGCCCATCCAGCAACAGCACCTGCCGCATGGCCGGGTCCTGGGTCGATGACAGGTAGGTGCGCCAGATGCCGGAAAATCGCTGCCACGGGTCGGCAATGCCGGTGGCCGCCGCTTCAATGGTCGCCACCAGCCGGTCCTGCCACTGGTCATGCACGGCGATGAACAGGTCGCGCTTTGACCCAAAATGGTCGAACAGCGCGCCTTGCGACACGCCGGCCGCAGCACATATGGCTTGCGTCGGCACCGCATCATAGCCATCGACCTCAAACAGCCGACGAGCAGCATCCAGGATGGCCGCCCGTGTCGCCTGCCGCATCTCTGCGTTTCGGCCCTTTGCCTTGGGCATGGAACGCCCACCCTCCATATATTGACTGTCAGTCAGAAAATGACCTATCATCATCGTAGCCACAGTAAAGCGCTGTGATGGAGCCACGCTGATGCCCAAGACATGGACGCAAAAACTATCCGGCGGCAAGGCACCGCATGTCGTGACGCTGGAAAAGGCCTTTGCCGGAGTGCCTGTGGGGGCGCGGCTGTTGATTGCGTCGCCCCTGCTGCTGGACCGCACCATCGCCGCCATACCGCGTGGCAGCGTTCAGGATGTGCCGGTGCTGCGGCAGCAACTGGCACGTCAGCACGGGGCCGATGCCACCTGTCCCGTATCGACCGCCATTTTCCTGCGCATCGTGGCAGAGGCCGCGTTGGAACGGTTGGGCCAGGGAGTGCCCATGTCGGCCATCACCCCCTTCTGGCGCGTCATCGCCCAGCGCACCACCTTGTCCGCCAAACTGAGCTGCGGGGATGATTTCATCAGCTTGCAGCGGGAGATGGAGGCGGCTGTCCCGGACTAGATGACCGTCAGCCCAGGACCAGATCGTCGCGATGCACCATTTCGTCGCGGCCGCGATAGCCCAACACATCCTCAATGTCGGCACTGCGCCGCCCGGCAATGGCACGGGCGTCCACCGAACCATAGGCCGACAAGCCACGCCCAACCGTGCGTCCATCCGGCCCCTGGATCAAGACCAGATCGCCGCGCTCAAACTCCCCGTCCACACTGCGCACGCCGGCAGGCAGCAGCGACCCGCCCTTCAGCAAGGCCTTTACAGCCCCATCATCCAGGACCAGGGTGCCCAGCGGCTTCAGACTGCCGGCGATCCAGCGCTTGCGGGCCGTACGCGGTTCCGCCCCTGGCACAAACCAGGTGGCCAACGCCCCGCCTTGTTCCACCGGCTTCAACAGGGCCGACAGCGGGTTGGGCCGCTTGCCCATGGCGATGGCCATCCGGCAGCCGGCGGCCAGCGCGATGCGCCCGGCCACGATCTTGGTGACCATGCCGCCGCTGCTGTATCCCGGCGGCGGTTCCCCGGCCATGCCGACAATTTCCGGCGTGATTTCTTGAACGATAGGAATGTGTTTCGCTGCGGGGTCCTTGCGCGGGTCGGCAGTGTACAGCCCGTCAATGTCCGACAGCAGGATCAGCGTATCGGCGCTGATCATCTGGGCTACACGGGCGGCCAGCCGGTCATTGTCGCCAAAACGGATTTCGGCGGTGGCGACCGTATCATTCTCGTTGATGACCGGAACCGCACCCAGCTTCAACAGGGTTTCAATGGTGGCGCGGCCATTCAGGTGACGGCGGCGATCCTCGGTATCGTCCAGGGTCAGCAGGACCTGGGCAACGGTGATACCATGGCGGGCCAGCGTTTCCTGGTAGGCATGGGCCAAACGGATCTGTCCCGTGGCCGCAGCAGCCTGCTTTTCTTCCAGACGCAGTGGACGGCCCACTAAACCCAGATGTTCCCGGCCGCAGGCCACCGCACCGGACGTGACGATCACCACCTCCACCCCGCGCGCGCGCAAGGTGGCGACATCGTCAGCCACCGTGTCCAGCCAGTTGGTGCGGATCTTATGGGTGCCCGCGTCGACCATCAGCGCTGAGCCGATCTTGATAATCAGCCGCCGCGCCGACCCCAGATCCTGTGCACGCACCCCTGTCTCAGCCATGACACCCATCCTGCGAACGATCCGCTTCGCTTATGCTTTTCGGCAAGCATCGGGGTCAATGCACGAAGGAATATTGCCGCCATGCGTGTTCTGTACAGGCTTTCTGAGGAATGGGCTTAGCCCTCGGCTTCGCCACCGCCGGCCGACCATTCCTTGATCCGGGCCAGGTGGGCATAGTCGGTATATTTTGGCGCCCAGGCGGGGCGTGGTTGGCTGTGATAGGCCGTGTCAGGGTCGTCGAACTGACGGATCAAGTATTCCAGCCCTTCCTGCGCCTCGGCGGCCAAAGACGCCGGATCTTCTTTCAGGGCCTGGATGCTACCGGCCGGGTCGCCACCCGATAGGCGCCAATATTCCAGACTGTCCACTGCCGCCGCCTTCACATGCTCGAACCCACCCCGGCTTGCGATCAGGGCCTCCAACGGTAATTGTGGCGCCTTACCCAACCGCACATCCTTGTCGCTCGGCGGAGTGCCTGTTTTATAGTCAATCAGCACCAGACCCCCCGTGGGTGTACGGTCGATGCGGTCGGCCTTGGCCGACAGAATGAAATCGCCGCCAGGGCCAGACAGGGTGATGCGGCCTGCCACCTCGGTGGCCAGCGGCTTGATGGTGCGCCGCCGCTCCGTCTCCTGCGCCACAAACCATGCCGCAACCTTCTCAAAGCGCGGCCACCAGAAGGCGGCGACGCCGGGCTGATCCATCAGATCCCCAAAAGCCCCACGCCCGATGGCGATCAGTTCGCCCAACGGATCGGCGGGCAAAGTATCGGGATAACGCTGCACAAACAGGTCCAGCGCCTTGTGGATGATCTCGCCGCGTTCCGCCGCACCGGGATCGGCATCAATCGGGTCCAGGGCAGATAGTTTCAGCACCTCTCCCGCATAGATGGCATAGGGATCACGCATCCAGGTTTCGATCTTGGTCACCGACAATCGACGGGGACGGGCTGAAACCGGTGGCTTCGGGGCCGGCGCCGGACAGGGCCGGACCAGGGCGGGACGGTCCAGCGCCTGCCACAGGCCGCGCCAATAATCGCCATCCGCCTCGATCCGTCCGCGCAGGCCAGCCTTGTCCAGCACCGTATCCAGCCGCAGCAGCCAGCGCGATGGCACCGTGGGGGTGCCCTCCACCCGTTCTGACCGGGTCAGGTAGAGTGTCCTCGCCCCGCAAGCGGTGGCGAAATCATGGGCCGCCTGCCCGACCATCCGTTCCGGGGCTGGCAAGCCGAAATCCCGCCGCATAGGGCGCGACATCCAAGGATCGGGCGGTGGGGCGGGAGGCCAGGTCCCCTCGTTCAATCCCGCCAGCACCATGACGTCGAACTGCTGTAGCCGGGCCTCCATGAGACCCAGCACATGCAGGCGCGGGTGCAGGCCAAATGCGGACCGCACGGCCTTGCCGGCGATCAGCACTTCCATCAAACCCGCATAATCCTTGCCGCCCAGCGGCGGATAGCCCTGGGCCGCGTCGCGCAGTTCATCAATGAAGGCAGCGGCCGCCTCCCCATCCTTGTCGCGCCACAGCCGGTCTGATCCCGCCTCTCCCTCCAGGGCCGCCAGGGCCTCTGCCGCCGCCACATGCAGGCGCAACCAGTCCGACAGGGATCGTTCCGCCCCATCCGCAACGGCATTGGCAAGGGTGCCCATCGCCGCCTCCAACCGGTCCACCAGGGTCAGAAGATCGTCGCGGATGGCGGGGTTGCTGATGCGGCGGCGTTTGTCGGCGGCATCCGATGCCATGAAACGAATGGCCTGTCGTAACCCTTCCAGTCCGGCGGGCGGGCGGGGCCCGCGCAGGATGGCGGTTTCCAACAGGCGGGCTTGTCGGCGCAACTGCCCCGCCGGCCAACCGGCCCCAGCCATCGGGTGTTTCAGCAGCGACAGAAGCGGGATGGGCGCGCCCTGCACTGCCGTATCCATGATCAGGCGCAGGTAGGACCCGACCGGTGTCTGGGCCAGGGGGCGGCCGGCACTGTCATCCACCCGGATGTCCCAGCGGCGCAGTTCGGTGGCGACCCGCCGGGCCAGATTGCGGTCCGGCGTGACCAGGGCCGCCGTCTGCCCTGGTGTTTCCAGTGCCTGCCGCAGGATCAGGGCAATGATGCCCGCTTCTTCCTGCGGTGTCGTGGCATCGATGCGCGACAGGCCGGACAGGGCCGATGGGTCCAGGTCACCCAGGTCGCGCCACGCCTCTGTGGTAACGGCCGGTCGCAGCGCCTCGGCCATCAGGGCCGTGCGCGCCGGTGGGCAGGAGGGAACAACGCCGGCGGCCAGGGGCCAATCTGCCACTTGGTCGCGTGTCACCCCGATCCGGTCGATCAATTGTTTCAGGCCGAATTGCGGGTGGGCGTCGTCCAGCGCCGCCCAGGTCGCCTCGTCACAGGCCCGATCAAGGCCGGGCAGCACCACCGAACCGGTGGGTAACCGTGCGATCGTGCCCAGCAGTTCCGCCGTAGCGGGAATGGACCCGGTGGAGCCAGCGGCAATGATGGGGTGCGGCGGTGGTGCCGCCCGCAGCGCCGCCGCATAGGCCAGCAGACGGTTATTGCGTTCCTGCGCCGGGTCTACCGCGCCTTCGATGGCCAGGATTGAGGGCCATTGATCAACGATGATCGACAGAAAGGACAGCGTCACCTGCCAATGTTCGGCATAATCATCCGGGACCAGGGCGTGCAGCCGGTCGAATCCCACCATTTCCGTCTGCGTCTGATCCAACAGCTTGGCCAGTTCCCGCGCCAGCCGCGCCGCCTGGGCCTTTGTCTTGGCGAACCGGTCACCGGCCGCCGCGATGGCGCGCGCCAAAAGCAATTGCCGACGCAAGGGGGATATAGCGGGCGGCAGGTCCAAGCCGCCGGCCTTGCCCGTCACCCCATCCATCATCAGCGATATCTCATCCCCGTCCACATCGCCCAAAGGGGCCATGCGGGGCAGCAGGATCGGGCGGCCGTCCGACAGACGCAAAAATGCTTCCCGCAGGGAGCGTACAGCCCGCGCGGTGGGTAGCAGCACCGTGAACCGGTTGAGCGCCAGCGGATCCCCGCCCGCCTGCGCCCACAGGCCCGCCGCCAGGGCGTCCACAAAGGGCAGGTTGGGGGCCAGCGTGAAAACACTGGCCGGAGGGGACACGCCAGCCGGGTCCATCATCAGGGCACAACCTCGCGGCTGGCCGGGGCGGCCAGATGCGTATCGACCAGCGGGATCGCCGCCGGTGTGCCGACATGGTACCAGTTGCCTTCATGCCGCACGCCGAACAGCCGGCCCGCCGCCTCGGCCCGCTGCCAGAGCAGCAGGTTGGAAAAGGCACCTTCGGGCGTATCGGTGAACTGGGCTGCCGTCATGATCGACACGCCGGCCATGACGAAGGGGGCGACCTCCAGATCGGGACGATGGGTCAGACGACCATCCGGGTCCATCTGATAATCCCCCCGCCCGTCATAGCCGATGGCAAACGGGGTGGGCGTGACCAGCAGCAGACTATCCATCACGGCCGGGTTCCAGCTATCGGCGAGCCGCTTCAATGCCGGGACCGGCCCGTCCAGCCAGACAATGTCCGCATTGACCACAAAAAACGGATCATCGCCCAGCAGCGGCAACGCGTGCTTCACGCCGCCGCCCGTCTCCAAGGGCACATCCTCACGTGACAGGGTCAGTTTCAGATGGCGGCGCGGATTGGCATCCAGGTGCGCAGCGATCTTTTCGGCCAGCCAATGGGCATTCACCACTGCTTCTTCCACGCCGACAGCTTCCAGCCGATCCAGCGCATGGTCCAGCATGGTCCGGCCACCGACGGTCACCAATGGCTTGGGCATCTCCAATGTCACCGGGCGCATCCGCAGGCCAAGGCCCGCCGCCAGCACCATCGCCCGCTTGGGCATGAAGGACATCACACTACTCCTGTTAATTACTGACCCAGAATATGCGGCACGGCGCCGTCGGGGGGCAAATGTTGATCCGTGAAACTTTGTATTGGGGACAACAACGGGTGGGCGATAGCCCGCCGGAACTGGCCCCAGACGCGGGACAGGAACGCCAACTGCCGGGCTTTGCCCCCGCCCGCCGCCAGTTGCGCCACACGTCCCAGGATGCGGGCATGCCGCATCGCGCCCATCACCGCGTAACTGGCCAGGAAGGCCCCCTGGGACAGGCCGGGCATGGCCGACAAGTACCGGTCGATCATCGCCGACTGGATCTCATCCGGCACGTCGCGTCGCGCATCCTGAAGCAGCGACAGCAGGTCGTAACTGATCGGCCCAATGCCCCCATCCTGAACATCCAGCAAACCGCATGCCCGCACACCCGCCCGGTCACGCAGCGCCATCAGGTTGCCCGGATGATAGTCGCGCAGCAACAGGCTGTCCGGCACGATACCCAGCACCTGGGTCAGAACCATCGTCCAGGCATCATCCAGCGCCCGCCGTCCTGCGGGGCTCAGGGGGGTCGCCGCCGCATCCAGATAGGCATCGCCGAACAATGCCACCTGTTGGGTGAACAGGGTCAGGTCATAACGTTGGATATCCGGGGCAGTGCCGGGATCAAAGCGTTTGTGCAGATGCGACAGGACATCGGTCGCCCTGCAATAGAGCGGCCAGGGATCATCTCCCCGATCCAGCAGCAAGGCAAAACTGTCATCGCCAAAATCTTCCAACAGCAACAAGCCCTGGCCTTGATCTTCCGCGAAGATCAGCGGCGCCGAGAGGTCCATGGCGCGCAGCAGGCCGCACAGGCGAACAAAGGGCGGTACCTGCCCGGCCCCGTCACCCGCTGCATCCATCAAGATGGCCTTTGCTCCATCGGGCCGGGTCAGCCGCTCGTAGCGTCGTGTGGACCAGTCAGCCCCCATCGGCGCGCGCGCTGCATCGGCCCAGCCGGCTCTGGCCAGGAAGCAGATAATCACATTCTCGCGCATCACCCTCATATCCCCGCCACGCGTTTTTCCCAGGCGCCATGGCCGGTGATGACCACCCGGCGTGCCGTCGGCCCGTCAAGGGTCAGTTGCACATCCAGCCGGTCGCGCGGCAACAGCGGACCCAGCCGTTCCGGCCATTCGACCAGGGCGCAGGCCTCGCGTGCCTCCTCCCACCCCAGTTCCACCACCTCTCCCGGATCGGTCAGACGGTACAGGTCGAAATGCCAGAGGGGGGGGGTCAGATGTTCATAGGTCTGGACCAGGGTAAAGGTTGGGCTTGGCACCTCTTCCGCCTCGTCACCCGCCAGATACCGGATCAGAAAACGCGCCAGCGCCGTCTTGCCGGCACCGAGGTCCCCGCGCAGGGTCACCACATCGCCGCCCCGAAGATGCGGCGCCAGCCGGGCCGCCAGCGCTTTGGTGGCGGATTCATCAGCAAGGGATAGGGTCAGGGTCATTCAGCTTGGCTTTCCACGGTCATATGGACAGACTCCGATAAAAGCCCCTCACACCGCAAGGGGCGACGCAATCCCGCATCCCCGCTTCCACACTTGCCATCGCGCCTGAAACGCGGCACCAAACCCGCTTGAATTGATGTCCGCCCGTTGGGGAGCGCTGTCCATGTCCACCGAAACCCTCCATTCCACTGATGTCGTCATCATCGGCGCCGGGCCTGTGGGCCTGTTCGCCGTGTTTGAGTGCGGCATGCTGAAACTGCGCACCCATGTGGTGGATGCGCTGGACATGGTGGGTGGGCAGTGCGCGGCGCTGTATCCGGAAAAGCCGATCTATGACATTCCGGCGCACCCGGCCATCGACGGCGCCGACCTGATCGACCGGCTGGCCGAACAGGCGGCTCCCTTCAACCCCACCTATCACCTGGGCCAGCAGGTCACCACCCTGACCCGCATCGACGGCGGCTGGCGCGTGGGTACCGACAAGGGCACCCAGATCGACGCCAAGGCCGTGATCATCGCTGCCGGTGTCGGCGCCTTTGGTCCCAATAAGCCGCCGCTGGCTGGGCTTGAGCGCTATGAGGGGACGGGTGTTTTCTATCTGGTGAAACGGCGCCAGGATTTCGCCGGCAAGCGGATCGTCATTGCCGGGGGCGGCGACAGTGCTGTTGACTGGGCCAATTCCCTGTCAGAAGTTGCCGCCCATGTCATGGTGGTCCATCGTCGCCCGAAATTCCGCGCAGCACCCGAAAGCGTGTCCCGTCTGGAGGCGCTGGTGAAGGAAGGCAAGGTCGAAATGGTGGTGCCCTATCAGCTTTCCGGCCTGGAAGGGGCCGATGGCACGCTGACGGGCGTGCGCGTCGCCGACCTGGATGATCAGGAAAAGGTGCTGGAAGCCGATGTACTGCTGCCCTTCTTCGGCTTGGCCATGAATCTCGGGCCCATCGCTGATTGGGGCCTGGACATGGAAAAAGGCCATATCCTGGCTGACCAGCGGACCCTGGCCACTTCCGCCCCCGGCATCTACGCCATCGGCGATATCGCCCATTATCCGGGCAAACTGAAGCTGATCCTGTGCGGGTTCAGTGAGGCGGCCATGGCAGCCCATGCCGTACATGCGCTGATCCATCCCGATCAGCCCATGCATTTTGAATATTCAACCACAAAGGGTGTGCCGGGCGCCTGAAGCATGCCGCCGGTGTGGCAAGGGCGGCGGACGCGGGGCTGGTCACTGCGCGAACCAGCCTGCCCTGCAGGCTGGTTGCGGCCGGGCTTTACAAAGCTTCGCCACGCACCAGACGCGGCAACTCGCCAACAATGCCCATGGCATGCTGCATGAAGAACTGCTTGGCGGGTTTCAGGGGCGCCACGTTGTTGAGCGCCGCCATCCCAAGTCGCCGGGCGTGGCCCAGTGGCTTGATATCGTTGCTGAACAGCCGGACCAGCACATCGGTGGTGGCCAGCAGGGTGACAGTGTCCGTGCGCCGCCAGCGCTGATAACGCTCCAGCACATCAGCCGCGCCGGGGTCAAGACCGACACGAAGGGCATCCACCACCACTTCGGCCAGTGCGGCCAGATCGCGGATACCGACATTCAGCCCCTGACCGGCGATCGGGTGCATGCCATGGGCGCTTTCACTGACCAGGGCGAGGCGCGTATCGACATAGCGTTCGGCATGGGAAAGGCCGAGCGGCCAGGACCAACGCCCGGCTACCGGCGTGATCCGGCCCAGCCAGTCACCCACCCGCAATTGCAACTCCTGCTGGAACCGCTCCTCCGGCAGGCCCATGTAGAAATCGACCATGCTGGACGGTTCGGTCCAGACGATGCTGGTATGATGGCCACCGGCCAGCGGCAGCATGGCAAACGGACCAGCGGGTAAGAACTGCTCCACCGCCACACCGCCATGGGGCCCTTCATGCCGGACAGTGCAGACAATGGCATGCTGCTTGTAGGACCAGCCGATCTGCTTGATGCCCGCATGCTCCCGGCAGAAACTCTTCTTGCCGTCGGCCCCCACCACCAGCCGCCCGGCGACTGTGCGCCCATCGGACAGGGTGACACGAACACCGGCGGCATCGCGCACCATGCCGGTCACCATCGTCGCCGTCAGATGCGTGACCGACGGCAATTGTGCCAGCCGGCGGTGCAGCGCATGGCGCAGCACGCGGTTTTCGATGATCCAGCCAAAGGGACGATCACCCACTTCCCGATGGTCATAATGCAGGAATAACGGCGAGGACTGGTCAGTGACACGAATATCGAGCATCGGCCCGACATTGCCGTCCAGATGCTCCCAGATACCAGCCCCCATCAGCACCGTCCCGGCCCCATAAGCGATGGCGGTGGTACGGCCGTCAAAATCGGGCAGCAGCGTGACGTCGGCCGGCTCCCGATCAATGACCAGGGTGGTGACCCCGGCGGTCCCCAATGCGCAGGCCAGGGTCAGGCCGGACAGGCCCCCGCCCACAATGATGACATCGGCCTGGTGATCGGCATTCTGCACGGACATGATGCGTTTTTCCGGGATTTGGCTGTTCTTTTGGGCGCTGGTCAGCTTGTCGTAAGCCCTGTCGCCTGTCCAGACGGCGTGGCGTCGCAGTCTTTGCTCAATTTTTAATCAACATCTGCTCATGTGCGCGCCGGTTCTCAACCATGGACCCGCGGCACCCACAGCTTTTCGCGCCAAACCCCATGGAAATGGCGCACGGCACGGTTCTTGTAAGTTAGGATGTCGATGCATCGGTTCCAACCCGGGCCGGTGCCGGCATCCGCAGTCGTTTCTGTTCCATGCAGAGGAAGGGAGAGCGCAATGAAGCTCGTCGTGGCCATCATCAAGCCGTTCAAGCTGGACGAGGTGCGCGAGGCCCTGACGGGACTTGGCATCCAGGGCCTGACCGTCTCGGAGGTGAAGGGGTTCGGTCGTCAAAAGGGCCAGACCGAGATTTATCGTGGCGCTGAATATTCTGTCAGCTTCCTGCCCAAGGTGAAGGTGGAAGTGGCCGTCACCGACGAACTGGTGGATGGTGTCGTTGATGCCATCCAGAAGGCCGCCAATACCGGCCGCATCGGTGATGGCAAGATCTTCGTGTTGGATGTGGTGCAGACCGTCCGTATCCGCACGGGCGAACAGAATGGGGATGCGCTGTAAGCACCCCACATTTCACAGCTTTCATCGACCGGAAAACCTGTTCGCGGAACCTTCTGCGAACAGGTTGTCCTGATTCGTTCACGAAAATATTTGTGATTCGGATCAAGCGTTTACGAGAGTTTTCAACGTTTTTCTCAAGACTTATCCACAAGCCCTTGTAACAGGTGGATTCTTAGGCTCGGACGCCCCCGAATGGGCGGCTTGTGCGGGCCACGGGTGGCGGCTACACTTCGCGAAAGGCCGCCGCCCTGTCGTGCGGCATGACCATGATTTTGCCAGCCGCAAGGGCCATGATGTTCAACGCCGCCCCCGCCGATCAGGCGCCCTGCCACAGTGATCGGCTGACCAGCCTGTCCGAATACCCGTTTCCCCGGCTGCACGCGCTGCTGGCCGATGTCACGCCACGGGCCAATGTGGTGCCTGGCATCCTGACCATCGGGGAACCGCAGAATAACCCGCCCACCTTGTTGACGCAGACGCTGGCTGCCGCTGCGCCATCCGCCTGGGCCAAGTATCCGCCCACAGCCGGTACCGCGGAATTTCGCGCGGCGGTCGGTGGCTGGCTGTCGCGTCGCTTCTCCCTGCCCGCTGATTTCATTGATGCGGACCGCACAATCCTGCCGGTCTGCGGCACGCGGGAGGCTTTGTATCAACTGGCGCAGTTGGTGGTACCGGAAACCAAAGCCGGGCAAAAGCCCGTGGTCCTGATCCCCAACCCGTTCTACGCGGTCTATCAGGGGGCCGCCGTGATGGCCGGGGCGGAGCCTGTCTTCCTGGATGGCACCAAAGAGACGGGATACCTACCTGATCTGGATGCCGTACCCGAGGAGATCTGGGCGCGCACGGCCCTGTTCTATCTCTGCACCCCCGCCAATCCACAGGGTGCGGTGGCCAGCCTGGACTATCTGAAACGCGCCCTGACCCTGGCACGGCGGCACGGATTCACCGTGGCTTTCGATGAGTGCTATGGCGAACTGTGGCACAATGGCGTGCCGGCAGGCGGGCTGGACGCGGCCCGCGAACTGGGAGGGGATCGCCCATTATCGAACCTGCTCAGTTTCCATTCGCTGTCGAAACGATCTAGCGCAGCCGGTCTTCGTTCCGGGTTCGTTGTTGGTGATCCCGCCCTGATCGCCGGCTTCACCCGTCTGCGGGCCTATTCGCTGGCCGGCATGCCGCTGCCGGTATTGGCAGCGTCGGCGCTGCTGTGGGCCGATGATGCGCATGTGGCGATCAACCGCGCCTATTACCGCGCCAATGTCGACGCGGCAGAAGCGGTACTGGCAGGAAAGCTGGGCTATTACCGACCTGACGCCGGCTTTTTCCTGTGGCTGGATGTCTCCCAGGTTGCGGAGAATGGCGAAGAAGCCACCGTACGCCTATGGCGAGAGGGGGCGATCAAGGTGCTGCCCGGTGCCTATCTGACCCAACCACACATGGATGGCTTCAATCCGGGGGACCGCTATATCCGCGTCGCCTTGGTTCAGGATGCCGACAATGTTGCCCGGTCGATGGAACGGCTGGTCCGTATCCTGACCTGATCAATCCCTGTTCATTCCGCTACCGGACGAACCGCCAATGCCCAGCCGCTCCGCCCCCCAGACCCCGCCCCCCGCCGGCCGCCCCGCGCCCCGCGGACCGGCACCCGGTCCCGGCATCGGCGCGGGTCCGGGATCGCGCAGATCCGGTCTGCTGCCAGAAGGCATGCTGGTGTTTGCGCTGCGCCGGCTGGTGGAAGGGGCGGGTCTGCTGGTGATGCTGCTGGGTGTGGCCCTGCTGCTATCGTTCCTGTCCTATGACAGCCGAGACCCGTCCTGGAGCACGGCGGTACCGGGGGATACCATCCCCGTTTCCAACCTGCTGGGCCGCTCCGGCGCCTATACGGCCGATCTGCTGCTGCAATCGCTGGGGTATGCCGCCTACCTGCTGCCGCTGTTCCTGCTGGGTTGGGGACTGCGTGTGTTCCGGCATCGGCCGGTCCGCAACATCGCCCTGCGTGTACCCCTGGCCCTGGCGGCGGTGTTGGTCACAGCCATGGCCATGGTCTGCCTAGCCAATGGCAATGCCGCCTGGGGTGGTCCGGCGGGAGCGCTGCTGGTCAAGCCGTTGCTGAAACTGGTGGTGGCCCTGGCGGGCAGCGTTTCCGGGCTGATGATGGGACTGGTCCTGCTGGTGCCGGCCATCTTCTTGTGCCTGTGGGCGCTGGATGTCCGCCTGTGGGAGGTGGGTGAATTTATCCGGACCTTGCGCCGGCGTGCTGCAACGCTGCGGCGTGCGACGGCCAGGGCAGACGCGGATGAGGAGGCGGTGCCACCGCCAGCCCCGGTCCAGCCGACCCGTTGGGCACCCAAGCCGGAGACGGCGGGCGGTTCGCCCGACATGGCCACCCTGGCTACCAAAGCCGGGGCCTTGCTGGGCAGTCTGCGTGCCCGGATCAAGGGCACGGGCAGCGCCGCAGCCCCCACAGCCGTGCCCCCGCGCGTGGCACCCAGCCTGGGCGACCCCGGTCCGGGAGGCAGCACCGATGCTGCGGCAGAGCCACCGGCAACGGAGCGGATCAGCGCCCCCGCGGAGGAACGCCGCCGCCACGCCCCCCCCGTCGTCGGTCCAGCGCCAAAACCGCTGCCGGAGGTGGCCCGCAAGGTGGAGAAGGCGCGTCAGGCCAACCTGCTGTTGGAACCCGAAGCGCGCGGCGATTATGAATTGCCACCGCTGGATATCCTGCAATTGCCCCCACATGGTGCCGGCCCGCTGATGAGCGAGGAGGCGTTGCAGCGCAATGCCGAGATGCTGGAAAGCGTGCTGGAGGATTTCGGTGTGCGCGGGCAGATCGTGAAGGTGAGCCCTGGCCCTGTTGTCACCCTTTATGAACTGGAACCCGCGCCGGGTGTGAAATCAGCCCGTGTCATCGGTCTGGCCGATGACATTGCCCGGTCCATGTCGGCAGTGTCAGTGCGTGTGGCGGTCGTGCCGGGGCGCAATGTCATCGGCATCGAAATGCCGAACCAGCGGCGCGAAACAGTGTATTTGCGCGAACTGCTGATGTCGGACGCCTATGAGAAAAGCCAGCAGAAACTGGCCCTGGTCCTGGGCAAGGATATTGGTGGCGGCCCGGTGATCGCCGATCTGGCCCGCATGCCTCATCTTCTGGTCGCGGGCACCACCGGTTCGGGCAAGTCTGTGGCCATCAACACCATGATCCTGTCGCTGCTGTACCGGATGCCGCCGGACAAGTGCCGCTTCATCATGGTCGATCCCAAGATGCTGGAATTGTCCATCTATGAAGGCATTCCGCACCTGCTGGCACCGGTGGTGACCGATCCTAAGAAGGCTGTCGTGGCCCTGAAATGGGCGGTACGGGAGATGGAGGACCGGTATCGCAATATGTCCAAGCTGGGTGTGCGCAACATAGATGGCTACAATGCCCGCCTCAAGGAAGCGCGGCAGAATGCCGAAGTGCTGATGCGCCGTGTCCAGACCGGTTTTGACCCCGACACGGGCAAGCCGATCTATGAAGAACAGCCCATTGATCTGACGGAACTGCCCTATATCGTGGTGATCGTCGATGAAATGGCGGATCTGATGCTGGTCGCCGGCAAGGATATTGAAGCCGCCATCCAGCGCCTGGCCCAGATGGCACGTGCGGCCGGCATCCATCTGATCATGGCGACACAGCGCCCATCCGTGGACGTGATCACCGGCACTATCAAGGCCAATTTCCCAACCCGAATCAGCTTCCAGGTGACCAGCAAGATCGACAGCCGCACCATCCTGGGCGAAATGGGGGCTGAACAGTTGCTGGGCCAAGGTGACATGTTGTACATGGCCGGCGGCGGCCGCATCACCCGCGTCCATGGCCCCTTTGTCCGCGACGAAGAGGTGGAACAGGCGGTGAAGTTCCTGAAGGCCCAGGGCGAGCCTTCCTATGTCGATGCCGTCACCGAGGAGGATGAGGAGTTCGATCCCTCTGCTGCGGAAAGCAGCGGGGGTGGCGGCGGCGATGGCGGGCGCGAGGCGTCGGGCGACGACCTGTATGACCAGGCTGTGGCAGTGGTGACCCGCGAGGGCAAGGCCTCCACCAGCTTCATCCAGCGTCACCTGCGCATCGGTTATAATTCCGCCGCCCGCCTGATTGAACGGATGGAGAAAGAAGGCGTGATCAGCAAGGCCAACCATGCCGGAAAGCGTGAGGTGCTGGCCCGCAACGTGGATGACCGCGAAAGCTACAACTGAATAGTTCAGCCCCTTGTCTCAATGCAATGAACGGGCGCTGCTGTGAACCAGTTCACGGATCGCCCGACCCATCCCCCGGCATATTCATCGCCGCGTGAAGGCGCAAAGCGCCCCCACGGGCGGTGCCGATGCGGGCGACGGGGGATCTGTTGGATATCTTTGGCAGTGCGGGCAACGACATCCTGTCGCCAACCACCACATATCAGCGTGTCTTTGGCCTGGATGGCATCGACACGCTGCTGCTGGGCGCCGGTTTCGAAGGGGTCCTGTTGTCGGGCGGCAAGGGCGGCGACCGTTATGCCCTAACGTCGCCATTAACCAGCCTGAATTATGTCCTGGATGGCGGAAATAGCAGCGGTGACAGTTTCGATGATGGCGGCTTCCTGCGGAACGTGAACTACATCGCAGAATTGGACGGGCGTCATCTGATGATGATCGACACCCGCACGGGTGGCGGCGTGATCTTCATCGACTGGCAATCCACCGCCAACAGGATAGAAAGCTGGACGGTATCCTTTTTCTTAGACATTCCCTGGCCAGAAGCGTCATTCAAGTCATTGTTAGCCAAGAACTATATGAATAAGGGCGTTGTTTCCCTAGAGAGTTTCGGGGCTGACCTGGCACAGCAAGTCCGGCGCGATATCGCCCTCAGCACCCTGGCGGTAAATACGGCTGGCGATGAAAATGCAGTCCGGGATACCGCACAGCAGATGCTGGTGGGTGGAAAGACCGTGACGCCGCAATTGGCGGACGGGTCATTCGGCCTGGAATGGGTGCTTGTGACCGATAGCGGCAATGATCTCGTTGTTGGGACCAGCCGCAACGACTTCATCAACGCCAATGCCGGTAACGACGCGGTGGAGGGTGGGGCCGGCAACGACATCCTGGATGGCGGCACGGGGTCCAATTTTCTGACAGGCGGCACTGGGAGCGATATTTTTTTCATTGATGGACGCAGTGCCGACGGCGCCGCAGGCCGGACGGTATGGAGCACCATTACCGATTTCACGAAAGGATTGGAAAGTGTAACCATCTGGGGTTGGGTGGCGGGCAAAAGCCGTGTGATCGGCACGCCGGTGGACGGGGCCGATGGCTACAAGGGGGCCACCTGGCATATCGATCTGACCGGTGACAGCATCGTCGATGCCAGCGTCACCCTGTCGAATGTACAGGCCACCGGCATCCTGAGTTTCACGGGCGTGTCAGGGGGCGCCGGTTACCTGATGCTGGGTTGAGCGCCAGGCATCATTCCCAGGGTTCGGTGACCAGACCGACCCGCACCACGGCGTCGCCCTGTTCAGCACGCCAATGGCTCCAGCGCTGGAAATGCGCCGAAGCGTGGTGGGCATTCATCGCGTCGGCGTCCACAAATTCCTCCCAGACATGAAAGATGGCGGGGCCGCCCTCCACCTCTTCCGACCGGGACCGCGCTGCGCGGAACTGGATACAGCCCGGCTCTTCCCGGCTGTGGCGCAGGTTATGGCCGAAATACTCGATGAACCCGTCCAGATGGCTCAAAGCCACTTCAACCCGGATCAGACGTCCTTCACGCGCCATGGCTTTGCTCCTGTTTTCAGTCGGTCAACGGCCACTGTCCGGCGTCTGCCCGTCAACACGGATATCCTGAAGGGCGATGCCGCCCTTGCCGTCGAAACGGACGTCAATATCGACAATCCGTTTGCCACCGGCCAGCCAGTTCTCCAGCGCCTGCGCCATCTCCTGCGACTGGTAAAGGCGCAACTCCCGGCCAGGATCGGACAGGGGCAGGGGGCAGGTTTTCAAGATCGCTGCCGCGCAGGAAGGCAAGGGCGTAAAGCCGGGACGGCCAGGATCCTGCGGCCGGTCAAACAGACAGACACAATCGTCGGGACCAAACCGACCCGGTGGCAGATCATGGATATCCAGCCGGGCCAGCAGGTAATGACCGCGCAGCAGGTCGCGCGGATCAAAGCCCAGAAGCCGGATGCGCAGGCCGGGATCATCGGCACGTGGAATGGGCAGCCACAGTGCCCATCCCGCCAGGATCAGGGTGGGCAGCAGCAGCAGAGCGGCAGACAGCGCTGATTTTTTCATACCGGCCGCTCCATGCGCCATTCCATCATCCGCCACGCGGCATAGGCCAGACCCAGCAAAACCAGTCCCGCCAAGATCAGGCCGAGGCCTGTTGCCATCAACCCGCCTGCCGCATCCAGATAGGCGACAAACACCCTGACCGCGATTAACACCACGGCCAGCCGGTACCAGCCCGGCCGCCCTGCCACCAGGGCCAGCCGCGCCAGCCCGATCCAGTAAAGACAAAAGGCCACGCCGGCGATGATGGCCCCGGTGGTGCCGGTGAACAGAAGCGGCAGGGCGAACAGGGCCGGTGCCAGGGCGACAGCAACACCCAGCCCCAGGCGCGCACCCCGCCGGTCTGCCGGCACCAGAAGGTGCGCCGCTGCCAACGCGACAAGGCCAACACCAGCCCCGATCAGGACATCGTGGCGCGCCGCCTCGGTTACCGGCCGGGTCATCAGCGGCGCCACGATCATCAGCATGATGGAGGTGCCCAGGATGGCGGCACCCGCTGCCACCTGCCCCAGATGCCGCGCCCAGACGGGTGGCAGGCGGAGCCTATCGGCTCGCAAGGCCGACAGCACAGCCAGGAACAGCATGAAAAACGTGCTTAAAAGATGCTTATCCGACAGCCAGCGATGATGCTCATCCAAGGTAAACAGCATCCAGGCGAACAGCCCCCCGGTCCAGACCCAACGGTTGATGCCGCCACGCGACAGCCGCACAATAAAGGGGGTGGCCAGCAGCAACCACCCGCCCAGCAGCCCGGCAGCACTGCCCTGCAACTGGAAACTCTGCCCGATATGGGCGATCAAGGCCAGGGTGGACAGCGACAGCAGCAGCACCGCCCCTTCGCCTCTGACCGACGGTTCCGGCCCGGTTGATCGGGTCCACACCCAGGCGGCGGTTCCCAGAACAAGGTTCAGCGCCATATGCAGACCCAGCCGCAGGGCGATGGGGATGGCATCCCAATTGGCGGCGATGATGGCGATGACCCCTACCCCGATCGTGAAAGCCCCCAGCACGGCAAGCGCCAGGGCCAGTCGGGGCCGGCTGCGCCCCGCCTCATACGTGGCAATGCGTTCGGCTTGATCGGCATCAATAATGCCATCCCGCTGCCAGTCAGCCAGTTTGCCCTGCAACCCGAAAACCGGACCCATGCCACTTCCCATCACTGATTTGCCCCAGGGTGGCCAAAGCACGGTCCGGTGACAAGTCAACAATCCGGCAGGCACGGGAAATGACACGCATCGACCATCACATGCTGATGCCGGTGAGACAGGCCTGCACGACCGACAATCGCGGACAGGATCAATGCTGATTGCAAATTGTGCAATATCAGGTCAGAAAACAGGCAGATAATGCACAGGATTTACCCATGCCGCGTCATCTGCTTGTCCGACACGAAACCCGCCATCCGCATCTGGTGGCGCATCTGAAGGGAGGGCTGGGGGCGGCGGTCTGTATCGGGGCGGCGGGCTGGCTGGCGGGGCGGACACATTTGCCATTGCTGCTGGCGCCGTTCGGGGCCAGCGCGGTGCTGTTGTTCGCGCAGGCTGCCAGTCCCCTGGCCCAACCGGTCAACGTGGTCGGCGGTTATCTGCTGGCTGGTCTGGTCACGCTGCTAGCCCAGATGACCTTGCCCGCTGACTGGTGGGTGGTGGGGTTGACCGTGGGGGCGGCAATCACCGCCATGTCGCTGGCCCGCCTGACCCATCCGCCCGCCGGCGCCATGCCCGTTGTGGTGGCCGGATCATCGGCCATGCCGGCCCTGGAACTGCTGTCGATTGCGGTTGCCGGGGCGGCGGTGATGGTGGTCTATGCCGCCCTGCATCACCGGCTACCGCCGAAATTTGACTATCCCAAGCGCCCTGCCCCGGCACCGGCACGCGTGATCAATTGACGCCCAGCGCTGCCAGATCAGCATCCAGCAAGGATAGTTGGGTCGCGGCGGGCCAGCGGTCAGGATCAAAAAACGCCTGGCTGGCCATGCCATATATGGTGACCAGCAGGCGCCGTGCACCGGCCTTGGCCGCCTCTTCTTGCAATCCACGTTGCTGCAACAGGGTGGCGACCCGCGCCGTGATCTGCCGTGAACGGACCTGCTGTTCGGCGGAAAGGGTCTGGTCGGCAATGGCCATGGTCCAGAAGGCGAACCAGACCAGCCAGTCCCGCCGCTGTTCGGCATTCAGCGGTAACAGGGCCGCCAGATAGGGTCGCATGGCGCCGTCCCCCGCTGCCAGGGCCGTCTCCATCCGCTGATGGGCACGCAGCACCGTGGTACGGTAGGTATAGAACAGCAGGTCCACCTTGGACGCGAAATAATGGCTGACAATGGCCGTGCTGTAGCCGGCGGCCTGCGCCACTTCCCGCACCGTCACCGCCTCGATCCCCGCCTTGGCGACAAGGTCCGCCGTCACTTCCGCCACAGCGCGTCGGCGCGCCTCGTGATCCACCACGGCCGGCATTGCTTTTCCTATAACGTTTGTTATAAATAACACCCGTTATATAACGAGCGTCGGGCCATCATGCCGCGCGGGAGGAAAAGATGGAAGGGCCGGGAATGGAGATGGCGGATGTGATCGTCCTGGGCAGCGGCGCCGCCGGCTTGGTTGCCGCCCTGGCCGCGTCCGACGCGGGCGCGCAGGTGCTGCTGCTGGAAAAGGCGGGTGCAGTGGGCGGGACCACCGCCCTGTCGGGCGGGGTGTTCTGGCTGCCGGCCAACCGCTTCGCCGGTGATGGGGACAGCCGGGAGGAGGCACTGGCCTATCTCGATGCCCTGTCGCTGGGTCTGATTGATCCTTTGATAGCCGAAACCTATGTGGACACGGTGCCTGCGTTGATCGACTGGCTGTCGGGTCCGGTGGGCATGGATATCAGGCTGGTCGATGGTTTCCCCGATTATCACCCCGAACATCCAGGTGGCATGCCGGACGGCGGTCGGTCACTGGAACCCGGCCCGTTTCCCATGCCGTCGCTGGGCGACTGGGCAGACAAGGTTTTGCGCGGTCGGGCCAATCCTTGGACCATGATCGGCGAACGCCCCCGGGGTGATGGCAGCGGTGGGGTGGATGCAACCACGCTTCAGGCTCGCCGGGCCGCCGGCATCGAATGCTGCGGCCGCGCGCTGGTGGGCTGGTTGCTGAAAGCCTGTCTGGACCGGGGGATCGAACTGCGCCTGAACCAGACGGTCACCGACCTTGAGCGCAATGAACGCGGCCGCGTCACCGGTGTGTGGGCGAATGGCACCATGATTGCTGCCCGATCCGGGGTGGTTATCGCCACCGGTGGGTTTGAATGGGACCGGGATCTGGCCCGCGATTTCCTGCGCGGCCCTATCGGCCATCTGCCCACGGCACGCACCTGCACTGGCGACGGGCTGCGCATGGCCATGCGGGCCGGGGCTGCCCTGACCAACATGGCAGAGGCATGGTGGGTGCCCACCATCGCCTGGGGTGGGGAGGCGGCAGCCGGCAACGATCCGAGCCGCCATTTCCTGCTGCTGCGGGAACGGACCCTGCCCGGCTCAATCATGGTCAATGCCAAGGGCCGTCGCTTCGCCAATGAGGCGACGAATTACAATGCCTTTGGGGCCGTGCTGCACGCTTTCGATCCTGTCGGTTTCACCTATGCCAACCAGCCTTGCTGGCTGATTTTCTGCCAGACCTACCTGGACCGGTACGGCTTTTTCGGTGTGACACCAGGGGCCGTAGCGCCGGACTGGATCGCGCGCGGTGATAGCGTCGCGGACCTGGCCCAGCATCTGGGTCTGCCTGAGGATACGCTGACCGACACGGTCGCCCGCTGGAACCGCATGATGGCCGTCGGTGAGGATGCCGATTTTGGACGGGGGACCAGTGCCTATGACGGCTGGAACGGCGATGTCGACCGCCCCGCCGGGCCTGCCCGCACCCTGGGACCGCTGGATCGCGGCCCCTTCTATGCCGTACCGGTGCATGCCAGCACGCTGGGCACCAAGGGCGGTCCAAAGACGGACCGGGACGGGGCAGTGCTGGACCTGTCGGGCCAGCCCATTGCCGGCCTTTACGCAGCCGGCAATGCCATGGGCGGGGTCACCGGCAAAGTGTATGGCGGTGCTGGCGGCACGCTGGGCCCGGCGATGATCTTTGGCTGGCGCGCAGGCCGTGCGGCGGCCCGGTCCAATCAATGCTAACGGGGAAGGCACCATGACCAACAGCTATCCGCACCTGTTCCGTCCCCTGACCATCGGCGCCATGACCGTGCGGAACCGGGTGATGCTGCCCCCCCACGCCAGCGCTGTCGGCAATCTCTGGGGCACCGCGGCGGAGGCCGACCGCAACATCGCCTATTGGGCATCGCGGGCACGGGCCGGTGCCGGCTGGATCGACGGCATCACGGGCTTTGTTGAGAACCGGATGCCGCCGGGATTTGAACCGACAGGCGTCGGTGCCATGAAACAGGGCGTGTTCCGCCTGCCACATTATCTGGAACGGGCCGGGGCCTATGCGGCAGCGGTCAAGGCAGAAGGGGCGACGGCGACCACACAATTGGTGATCCAGGGCGGCATGCCGCACGCGCCCAGCGCGCGCCTGTCCGGCCCCCTGATCAACCAGATCCCCCACGCTTTGGACCGGGATGAAATCCGCTGGTTTGTGGAGGAATACCGGTTTTCCGCTGCCCAGGCCCAGAAGGCTGGACTGGATGGGGTCGAAATCCATGCCAACCATGACGATCTCATGGAATGGTTCCTGTCGCCGCTGACCAACCGGCGCGACGATGCGTATGGCGGTTCCTTTGCCAACCGTCTGCGTTTCATCACGGAAATCCTGACCGCGATCCGGGATGCGACCGGACCGGGCTTCACCGTCGGCATCCGCATGAACATGGCCGAAGGTGAGCCAGGCGGTTATGACCTGCTGGGCGGTGCCGCCATTGCCGGCCGCCTGGCCGATGCCAAGCTGGTGGATTATGTGCATTTGGTCATGGGCAGCCCCTGGGGCGACCCGTCCTATATTCAGCCGCACCATTACCCTGCCGGCGGTTGGGCCGAGCAGGCAGCGCTTTACCGCCGCTCGCTGTCCATCCCCATCGTCTACACAGGCCGCATCACCGGGCCTGACGTGGCCGAACAGGCGCTGGCGGACGGGCATGCCGATGTGCTGGGCATGGCACGGGCGCATTTCGCCGACGGTCAGTTGCTGGCCAAGGCACGCGAAGGCCGGACCGCCGATATCCGCCCCTGTATCGGCTGCAACGAATGTATCAGCCGGCGCTATGTGGAAAACCTGCCCTTTGCCTGCGCCGTGAACCCCGATGCGGGGCGGGAGGTGGAAGGGCCACTCCCCCGCGTGGCGGCGAAAAAACGGCTCCTGGTGGTGGGGGGCGGACCGGCCGGTCTGGAATTGGCTGTCCGTGCCGCTGAGCGCGGGCACAAGGTTACCTTGTGGGAAGCCGGTGACCGGCTGGGCGGACAGGTGCGGCTGGCCGCCTTACTGCCGACACAGGAGGGTTTCCTGGCCTGGATCGACCATATTGCGCACCGGTTGGGGCAGTTGGACGTGAATGTCCATCGCGGGCGTCGGGCCACGGCGGACCATGTGCTGGCCGAAGGCATGGATATCGTGGCGGTGGCCACCGGTGCGGTGGCCCGCCGCCCCGAAATCACGGGTCTGGACCTGCCCTTCGTGCATGACATGCGCGACGTGCTGACCGACCGCGCAGCCCTGGGGCGGCGGGTGCATATCATTGTGCAGGATGACCATTCCGCCCCCCTGGCGTTGGCTGACATGCTGGCCCAGCGCGGGCATCTGGTCACCATGCTGTACCAGACGCCGGGACCGGCCCCGCTGGTCGGGCGCTATACCCTGGGGGCGTTTTTGGCCCGGCTGTCACGCGGGGGCGTGACGTTCCGCCATCAGGTACAGGCCGTGGCCATCGAACCGGACCGCATCCGCCTGCGCAACGTCTTCTCCTTCAAGGAAGAGTTGGCCGACGGCGTGGACAGCGTGGTGCTGGCGTGCGGATCGGTGGCGGATGCCGGGCTTTATGCCGATCTGAAAGGGCGACAGCCCAATCTGCATCTGCTGGGCGACGCCTTTGCCCCCCGGCGTATCGTTTTCGCGACCCAGCAGGCTTACGCTCTGGCAGCGCAACTCTGACGCCGGGCAGCGGTTGGAGCCTGTTTGCCGTGAATGCCAAGCGGGTCAGGGCGTATGGGCATCTGCCGCGTCGGTCAGCGCCTGGACGATGGCACGCCAGTCATCCAGCAGTTTCGGCAGGCGCGATTTGACCATCAACAGAATGGTCAAATCGCGCCCGCGGTCGATGCGCGGCAACGTGCCGAAAGCCCCGGCGCTGGAGACCACAGGACAGGTCGCGTCGGACAGGACCGTTTCACACCAAAGCCCGATGCCATAGCCCTGCATCAATGCTGCTGCTTTGGGCTGACCTTTGCGAACAGCAGTGCCGATACGGTCGCGTTCCATGTCCATGACAAGGTCAGCCGGCAGCAGGCGCAGCCCCTGCCGGGTGACACCCTTGGCCGCGACCAGCAGCAGCAGACGTTCATAATCGTCCGGGGTGGCGAAAAGACCCCCACCCACTCCCCATTTTTCGCCCCAGCGGCAGGCCGGGGACAGGCCCAGCGGATCGGCGATAAGCTGGCGGAAAAGGCTATTCCAATCAGCCCCTCCCACCTGTTCCGCCAGGGCCGCCGCCACCTCCATCGACACGCCGGCATAGGCAAAGACCTGCCCCGGTTGCCCGATCAGGTGCATCTTGGGCAGACCGCGTGCGGCGGCGGCCGGGGTCGGATAGCGCCAATCCTGCCTGAGCGGCCCGATGGAAGGCAGGGCAGAGGTATGGCTCATCAACTGCGCCAGGGTGATGTCAGCGGCAGGACCGCCGGTAACCATGCCCGCCTGCTCCAGGGTCAGGTCCAGCCGCAGCTTTCCCTGCGCGACCAGGGCCATGATCACCAGCCCCGCCACCCATTTACTGGCCGACGCCACAGGCATCACCGTGTTAGGCCCGATATCCCCGAAATAGCCGCGATAAAGCACCCGCTCCCTGTGATGGGCGATAGCAGCAACCCCGTCCAGGCGGTGACGACGGATGGCATCCTGGATCAGGCCTGTCACCACCGGCAGGTCGGGCGATGTGGGATCGACCCCTGCGCCCTTCGCCGACCATAGGGGCGGCAGAGACAGCAATGGCGCTGTCACACAAACGGCAAGAAAGTTTCGGCGGCTGGTCATGGCGGTCTTTCCGGGGCGGGATGGTCGCTCCGATATACGGCGCTGACCGCCATCCGGATCAGCCACCGACCGTGGTGGTCAATGTCTGGTCCCCTCGTCTGACTGCAATGGTCCAGCGGCGAATCTGACTGGACAGGGCGGCATCCAGATCACCCACCCGGCGGATGTCGGCATTGTTGACCGACAGGATCACGTCACCAGGGCGCAGCCCCAGTGAAGCCGCAGGCGATCCACGCCCGACCTCCAGCACAACCACACCAGTGTCGGCGCCGTCAAACCGCAGTTCCTCCACCAGGGCGGGGTTCAGATTGGCCACCTTCGCGCCCGACAAGGGCGTGCGACCGGCCAGCGTGGTCTCTTGGCGCGGCGGGTCCTCCGGCGGACCGATCAGACGCAGCGGTAGGGTCTGTTCCCGGCCATTGCGCAGGATCGTGACATTGGTCGTACCGCCCACACCCAGCGTGGCCACGCGGTAACGCATGCTGTCGGGATCGTCGACAAGCTTGCCATTGACGGCAGTGACCACGTCACCGACCTTCAACCCCGCCTGATCCGCCGGTCCGCCCTTGCGCACCTGATTGATCAGCACACCGGCCGGGCGCGCCAGCCCCAGCGAAGACGCGATATCGCTGGTCACCGCCTGCCCGCCAGCGCCAATCCAGGGACGGATCAACTTGCCGCCATTGCGCACCGCGTCCACCACTGTCCGCACCATGTTGGCGGGTATGGCAAAACCGATACCGATGGACCCGCCCGACCGGCTGTAGATGGCAGTATTGATACCGACCAGCCGTCCATCCATGCCGATCAGCGCGCCCCCGGAATTGCCAGGATTGATTGCAGCGTCGGTCTGAATGAAGAAATTATAGTCAGAGATGCCGACGGCGGTGCGGGCCACTGCCGATACAATGCCGCTGGTCACCGTCTGGCCGACCCCGAACGGGTTGCCGATGGCCAGGACCAGATCACCCACCTCCAAATTGTCGCTGTCATGCATCTGCAGGAAGGGCAGCTTTTCTTTACCCGGATCGATGCGCAGGACAGCCAGATCGACCTGTTCATCAGTGGTGACCAGCTTGGCGGCAAACTCGCGCCGGTCGGCCAGGACGACGGTGATCTCATCACTGTCTTTGATGACATGGGCATTGGTGACGATCAGCCCGTCAGATGCCAGGATCACACCGGAGCCCAAGCTGCTTTCCACCCGCTCGCGCGGGATGCCAGACAGGGCATCGCCAAAAAACCGCTGAAACAGCGGGTCCTGCAACAGGGGGGATATCCGCTGCTGCACCCGTCGCTTGGTGTAGATATTCACCACGGCCGGGCCAGCCTGTTTCACCAGCGGCGCAAACGACATGGTGATATCAGCGCGGGTGGCCGGCACGGTCTGGGCCATGGCAACCGGCACCGGGCACAACACGGCTGTGGCCAGCGTCAGGGCCAGTAGACGGGGGGCGATGGTCTTGGTCATCGTCACACCTGAGCAGAAATCAGCAACGGGCCTGACAGCTTTGTAACTCGGCCTTGCAGGTTGCCCCCATACCATAGTCGGTGCGACCGACCTGAGAGGTATTGCCGGGGCTGGCTGCATGTTGATCCATGCAGATATTGTTATCACGGCTGCATTGCGCCATGCAGGCACGGCGCGGGTCCATGCCTTCACGCGATTCGCGCTGGGCCGGTGCAGCCATACAACCGGCAAGACTGACCAGGGCCAACAGGGATGCGGCGACGCGAAGGGTGTTTTTCATGATCGGACTTCCGAAAGGGAACCTAACCTGCATCCTAGGCCGATCGGCGAAGGGCGCAACAAGGTTGGTTGTCAGGGACGAAGATGGCGGCCGTGAGGCGTTGGGTCAGGCCGCCATGCCCGCTGCATGGCCGCTGGACCAGGCCCATTGGAAGTTATACCCGCCCAGCCAGCCGGTGACGTCCACGGCCTCCCCCACCACGAACAGGCCGGGGATTTTTCGGGATTCCATGGTCTTGGATGACAGCTCGGCCGTATCGATACCGCCCAGCGTAACCTCCGCCGTGCGGTAACCCTCGGTTCCGTCCGGGTGAACGGTCCAGGCGTGCAGGGCATTGGCCACAGCCACCAGGTCGGCATCCTTGATATCCGCCATGGGGCGGTTGACCAGGGAGGCCGATCCCACCAGCGCCACCTCGAACAACCGTTCGGCAAAACGGCGGGGCAAGATCTCACCCAGGATGGTTTTCAGTTCTGCCTTGTGTCGCGTCTTCTTCAGCCCCTTCAGATGCTCGGCCAGGCCCAGGTCGGGCGACAGATCGATACGCACCCCCTGCCCCGGCTGCCAGTAGGAGGAGATCTGCAGGATCGACGGGCCGGACAGGCCGCGATGGGTGATCAGCAGCGCTTCACGGAACTTGCCCTTGCCGCAGGACACGCTGGCCTCCAGCGGCACACCCGACAGGTCCTTCAGCTTGTCCAAATCAAGCGGCGCGAAGGTCAGGGGCACCAGGGCGGGGCGGGGCTCCACGACATTCAGCCCCCATTGGGCCGCCAGACGGAAGGCAAAATCCGTCGCCCCCATCTTCGGGATGGAGGGCCCCCCCGTCGCCAGGATGAAACTGTCGGACGTGAAGGTGCCATGGCTGGTCACCACACTGAACCCGCCACCCTCAACAGGCGTGACCTCATCAATCCGGCATGCCGTGCGGATGGCCACGCCGGCATCGGCGCATTCATCCAGCAGCATGCCCAGGATGCGGGTCGCCCCATCGTCACAGAACAACTGCCCCAGTTTCTTCTCATGCCAGCCGATGCCGTGGCGATCCACCAGCGCGATGAAATCATGCTGCGTATGGCGTTTCAGGGCGGAAATGGCGAAATGCGGGTTGGCTGACAGGTAGCGGTCGGGCTTGGCGTCCAGGTTGGTGAAGTTGCAGCGCCCGCCGCCGGAGATCAGGATCTTCTTCCCCACCTTCTCCGCATGGTCCAGCACCAGGACGCGCCGCCCGCGCCGTCCGGCAAAGATGGCGGCGTAAAGCCCGGCGGCCCCGCCGCCGGCGATGATGATGTCGTGGTGTAAGGTCATCCCCGTCGGGTAGCAGGGAATGCCAGCCCGATCAATCGTCGCTTTCCAGATTATCCATATCAGGCAGGCCCTTGGTGTTGCTGAGCTTGCATTTGCCAAAGTCAACCCCGCGCAGGTCGGCATTGGTCAGATTGGCATCCGTCAGGTCTGCCCCCTTGATGCTGACATTGCGGATCTGGGCCTGACGCAGATCGGCCCCGGTCAGGTTGGCGCCCGTCAAGTCGGCGCCGACCAGAATGGCCTTGCCCAACCGGGCCCGTTCCATATTGGTCTGCCAGTCATGGCCCTGGATATTGATGGGCGAGGCCAACACGCCCGTCATGTCCGCCCCCACCATCATGGACCGGATCAGCCGCGCCCCGCGCAGATTGGCATTGCGGATGTTGGCCCCGCGCAGGTCAGCGGATGAGAGGTCCGCCATCAGCAGGGCCGAGCGGGAAAGGTTGGCATTGCGCAGCACGGCCCCCCGGAAAATACCCGCCGACAGGGTCATGCGCGACAGGTCCATGCCGGTCAGGTCCTTGCCCGACAGGTCGAGTTGCTTGCCGGCCCCGCCATTGGTTTCGATCCATTTGGCGTGGGCTGTCAGCATGTCGGCCAGGCTTTCCTCCATGCCAGCCAACTGCTCGATGGTTTTCACATCCTCCATATTGGCCAGGGTCAGGTCGACCCCGTCCAGGATGGCCCCGATCAGGTTGGCGCCCTTCAGGTTGGCGTGGCGCAGGATGGCACCGGTCATGATGGCGCCTTCCAGATTGGCGCCTTCCAGGTTGGCCTCCGTCAGATCGCAACTGGTCAGGTCGCATCCCGTCAGGTTGCTGTCCGACAGGTTGGCCTTGACCAGGATGGACCCGCGCAGGTCGGCATCGCGCAGGTCGGTCTGCATGACGAAACTGTCCGACAGCCGCGCCTTGGACAGGGTGGCACGCATGATTACGGCCTTGGACAGGTCCGCCTCGGACGAAGACTGCACCGACACCAGTTCGCCGTTCCGGGCCAGCGCCAGGGTGCCGTTGCGGAAATCGGCCGACGTCAGGTTGCAACTGATCATCACCGCCCCGCGCAGGATGGCCCCGCGCAGATCCGCCGCGGTCAGATCGGCATGCATCAGGTCGGCTTCGGCCAGATCGGCGGCATAAAAATTGGTCATGCGCAGATCGGCGCCGCGCAACAGCGTGTTATGCAGCTTGGCCCCCGTGAAATCGGCAGAGGCCAGCACCGCACCCGACAGGTCCAGGTTCGACAATTCGCACAGTTTGAAATGGGCGCGCACCCCGCTGACGCGCTGTTCGACAAAGGCCTGATGCTGTTTAAGCATCACGTCGATGTCATTCTGCGCGATCTTGTTCCGGTACACGCCCAACCGTTCATCCAGCAGCGAAGGCGATTTCTGGATCGCCACGCGGCTGAGATCGGTTCTGGAGGAACCGCCGGTGCGGGTAAATTTCGACATCGAACCCAAGGCCTGGAAACCATGCCGGAAACGCTCCGGCCCCTGTGAACGCATTAAGACATGGGCGGCTTCTAACGCAAAGGGGTAATGCGAACGGCCAGGGGCCGGTCAGGCGAAGATCATGGGGATCACTCCATATCCACCTTACCGCGCATCTTCTTCACCCCCGACCGGGTGGTTTTCGCGTCCAGGCGGCGGGTCTTGGATGCCAGCGTGGGTCGCGTGGGCCGCCGCGGGGCCTGCCTTTCCGCCGCTTTGGCCAGGATTTCCACCAGCCGCGCCTTGGCATCCTCGCGGTTGCGTTCCTGGCTGCGGTGGGCCTGTGCCACCAGCACCAGAACCCCGTCCGCCGTCAGCTTGCGCCCCGCCACGCCCCGCACCCGCTGCTTCAACCAGTCTGGCAGGGTGGGAGAGTTGGCGACGTCAAAACGCAGTTGCACCGCCGTTTCCACCTTGTTGACATTCTGCCCGCCCGGACCGCCCGCGCGCAGGAAGCTTTCCTGAAGCTCCTCCTCGTCGATGGCGATATAGGGGGTGATGGGGATCATGGGTCCGGTTCCGCTGCTGCTGTGCGTCAACAACAGCAATCGGGGCCGATCGTCAAGGGTCGGGCGGCGGGGGTGGCTTGGCGCCGGGCACGGGGGAGGATTGGGCCGGTGTCGGCGCGCCCTTCTTGCGCCCATGGCTGATTCGGGGTTCGGGTGGGTCGATGCGCGGGGCAGGCGGCCCCTCGATGCCGGGGGCGGGCGGTGTGGGCGGTACCGGGTCCTGCAAAGCGCGCAAAGCCCGGTCAGCATCCAGCCGCGCATCCCTGGCGTCGCGCCGCTGCATCGGGTCAGGCGCGGGCCGCAACGACAGGTCAGCCCCACCCCGCAAGCCATCCGCCTGCGCCCGGCCGCGCTCGGCGTCCAGGGGGCTGGGGTTGGCCGGTAATCCCGGCAGGCCCGGCGGCGGGGACAGAAGCGGGTTTTCCTGCGCCCCGGCATAGGGGCACAGCATGATCAGGGCAGCCAGTGCGGGAAGAAGGATCGCCGTGTGCATGCACCCTAAATGGGCATCCTTTTGCCGCCCGCACAGGGGGGAAACCAGCCATGCGAACTGCACTGCAACAAGGTCTTGCACGAACGGGCGTTCGCATGGATAAGCTGATCTCACGACGCACCCGCACGTGCCCCTGGCCCTTGTGGCGACACCGCCGGAAACCGGCGATGCCCCTGGTGTTTATGCAACGACGTCAGGCGTCCTTTTTGGCAGCACCGGTCAACCGTGGGCCGGTACCCCGAGAGGGATAGTCACATGAACGCCGTTTCCCGCCGAGAAGGCATGGTCCGGTAAGGACCCCGCTGGTTCGCTTCGTCCGTTGACGCTTTGCGGTCTTGTTCGACCCGGCAATCACGACGCGGCACCAGACCCCGATCTTCCCCGCACCATCCGGTTGGCCGGTCCGTACCGCCCGCCGCGATCATTTCATATTCCCGCCCTGTTCTGCGCCCATTGATCGGCGAGGCTGGGTGGCATCGGGGATTGTCCCCCAGAGGCACGTCCATGGCCCAGGTCCGTTTCCGCACCGCCGTCGCCCCCTTGCGCCGCGCTACCGCGCGCAGCACCACGCCCCGCCTGCCCAGCGTCGATCAGATGGTGGTAAGGCTGGAACCGGCGGAGCCGATGCACTGCATCCGCCCCGCCACCCTGCGCGCCACGGCGGGCCGCTTCATTGACCTGTTCGGCAAGGCGACGGGCGGTATGGGCGATGTGCTGTACGCCGTGAAGTGCAATCCTGATCCGGCCTTCCTGCGTGCGCTGTACAATGGTGGCATCCGGCATTTCGACTGCGCCTCGCCGGCGGAAATCCGCGTGGTGCGGCAGATGTTTGCCGATGCGCAGATCCATTACATGCACCCGGTCAAGAACCGCGCCGCCATTGCCAAGGCGTATAATGACTATGCGGTGCGCGACTTCTCGCTGGACAGTGTGGAGGAACTGGAGAAGATCCTGGCGGTCACCAGCAATGCCCCCGACCTGGGCCTGTTCATCCGTCTCGCCATGCCCAAGGGCAAGGCTGCCTATGATTTGTCGGGCAAGTTCGGGGCGCAGTTTGACGAGGCCGTCACCCTGCTGCGCCGCGCCCGGACCGTGGGGGGGCGCGTTGGTCTGTGCTTCCATGTCGGCAGTCAGATGCTGGAACCGGCGGCCTATGGTCGTGCCTTGGCACTGGCGGGCCAAGTGATGGAGGCCGCCGGCGTCGCCATCGACGTTCTGGATGTGGGCGGCGGCTTCCCCGTCGCCTATCCCGACATGGACCCGCCCGACCTGACGCTGTACATGGACGAAATCGCCAAGGGCATCGCGGCCCTGAACCTGCCGTCCAGCACCCGCATCTGGTGCGAACCGGGCCGGGCCCTGGTCGCCGCCAGCGGGTCCGTCGTGGTGCAGGTGGAGCGCCGGCGTGGAACGGACGAGCTGTTCATCAATGATGGCGTCTATGGCAGCCTGTCGGATGCGGGCGTGCCCGGCTTCCTGTTCCCCTGCCGCCTGATCCGCCGCAGCGATGCGCCGCTCGCCCCGTTCAGCTTCTGGGGTCCCACCTGCGACAGTGCCGACCGCATGAAAGGCCCGTTCCTGCTGCCCGCCGACGTGCAGGAGGGCGACTGGATCGAAATCGGGCAGTTGGGTGCCTATGGGGCGACGCTGCGCACGGAATTCAACGGTTTTGATCAGGCGCATCTGGTGGAGGTGGCGGACGGCCCGCTGCTGGAGACCGCCGGCCATGGTATCGCCCTATCGGTTCGCGCGGCGTGATGTCGCGCGCTTCGCGCCACAGGGAGTATAATTGGCAAGGATGCGAGAATAATGGCATCGCCTGCGCAACGATCGTGCCACGCGCAGGGCGCCGGCCAAGTTTATCAGGGTTAAAATCCAGATTGTGCAGCAGCGGAATAAGCTGTTGACCGTTCCTTTCACCGATGATCGCCGGGGTGTTACATGATTATTTCACAGGGGCGTCGTTGCACCCCGCATCGGGCCGATGATAGTTTGACACGCATCATCTTCACTAATCGCAACGCTTGATATAGCATTGTGTTAATTCCAACCGGGCGCGGTCCCATCCATCTGGGCGGGGCCGTGCCTTTCTGTTGTCCTGCATCACGTCTGAAGCACGTCAACCCCACAGCCATGAGGCTCCCATAGGCGGGTAATAGCCCCGGAGAACCCCCGAAAATGACCCAATATCAGAAGCATTGTGCCCTTCCCGGGCGTCTTGTGATGGTTGGATTCGGCAGCATCGGTCAAGGTGTGCTGCCTTTGATTCTGCGGCATATCGAGATTGACCGGCAGAACATCACCATCATCACGGCGGACGAGCGCGGCCACGGTGAGGCTGACTATTTCGGCATCAAGTTCGTCAAGGAACCGCTGACCCGGCAGAATTACCGGGCCATGCTGGAACCCCTGCTCTCCAAAGGTGATTTCCTGCTCAACCTGTCGGTGGATGTCTCCTCCACGGCCCTGGTGGAGCTGTGTGCCGAACGCGGCGCGCTCTATCTCGACACCTGTATCGAGCCCTGGCCCGGCGGCTATACCGATCCCAACCTGTCGCCCTCCATGCGCTCCAATTACGCGCTGCGCGAACAGGCGCTTGATCTCCGGGGCAAGCTGGGGACCAACGCGCCGACCGCCGTGCTGACCCATGGCGCCAATCCCGGCCTCGTCTCCCACTTTGTGAAGCAGGCGCTGCTGAACATTGCCGAGGATACGGGCCGCGACGTGACCGAGGTGCCGGCCGGGCGCGAAGCCTGGGCCAAGCTGGCCCATGACCTGGGCGTGAAGGTGATCCATATCGCCGAACGCGACACCCAGGTCTCCTCCATCCCGAAAAAACGGGGGGAGTTTGTCAATACCTGGTCCATCGACGGCTTCATCTCCGAAGGGTGTCAACCGGCGGAGTTGGGCTGGGGCACGCATGAGGCGACGTTCCCGCCCGACGGTATCCGCCATGATTTCGGCTGTCAGGCCGGCATCATCCTGAACCGGCCGGGCGTGACACAGCGCGTGCGCACCTGGACCCCGATGGAAGGCCCCTTCCACGGCTTCCTGATCACGCATAGCGAGGCTTTGTCGATCCCCGATTACCTGACGGTGCGCGACGCGGACGGCAAGGCGATCTACCGCCCCACCTGCCACTATGCCTATCACCCCTGCGACGATGCGGTGAAATCCATCCACGAATTCGCCGGCAAAAACTTCGTGCAGCAGGAAACCCAACGCCTGTTGATGAAGGAAATCATCGACGGCGTGGATGAGTTGGGCGTGCTGCTGGCCGGCCATGAAAAGGGCGCCTACTGGTTCGGCTCCCAGCTCACCTGTTCGGAGGCGCGGCAGTTGGTGGAATTCAACAGCGCCACCAGCCTGCAGGTCACGGTCGCCGCCTTGTCCGGTATGATCTGGGCCATCGAAAACCCCGATCGCGGCATCGTCGAAGCCGACGATATGGATTTCCAGCGCTGCCTGGATATCTGCATGCCCTATCTGGGCCCGGTGGTCGGTGCCTACACGGACTGGACGCCGCTGGATGGGCGCAACAAGCTGTTCGTGGAAGACGTGGACACGTCCGATCCGTGGCAGTTCAAGAATATTCGGGTGGTTTGACCTTCTTGACTCAGCTTTCTCCGGCAATGGACCTTATGCCATTGCCGGAGAAAGTATTCCGAGATTTTTGTTTGACGGTTTTCTACGGGGTCTAAATTGTACTGTTCGAATATTTTTTAAATAGAGCATTAAATATCATTGAATTTTTTTCCTGCTGGCCTATCAACCAGACATTTATCGGCCAGTAAGGCTCGGCAGCCACGCAATGTTGTGGGGATCTGGGCGTCCGGCTCTCAGGGATGCCCCATCCCCGACATATCTAACCGCCGGCCAGCATATGACCGAGGCCAGCCCGAGCGCGAAGCGTGGCCGCTAGGCCGCTGTTTTTGCACCCATGCCCGGTGGGAAATTCGTCACCATCCCGCAGCGCTCTTTGCCCTGCCGGCACCGTCCCGACCATCGCTGTCCCCAACGCGGTTGATGGGCTGACGGTGAATCAGCGACCACCTGCCAGCCGATCTGGTGCTCAGCGCATGCGCAACAAGATCGCCCCCTTCGCGGACATTGTGTATTCCGACGGAAATATCTAACAAGATCTAACATTTAAATGTAGTCATTAAATATACCCGCATATAGATATTTAAGGCAATATGCTATTTTACGGCTACTTAAATAACCGTAGATCAGTTATTGGATGTATTTTGTTTCTATTTAATTTTTCTGGTGCATTATCTATAATTAGGCATATGATAAAATCATCTTAATAGAATTAAAATCAACCGAACCGATGAAAAGGGAGCGCCACCATGGCATTCAACTATGCATCCCGGTATCGCCTGAGGAACAAATACACCAACAATCTCATTACCCAGAGCGGAGGCTGGGATCAAACGGCTGGCTTGCATGTCTATGGCGGATCGGACGTAAGAGATGATCAGATTTGGTATTTTCTTTCTGTAAGACCAGAGTCATTTCGAATAAATAATCTTCGATGGCCTGGCTGGTTCATTGCCGCGAGTTCATCTGATGTTGCTTTTGTTTCCCAATCCATTGATAGTGGAGATCAATATTGGATGGTTAAAGTCATTCAGGATGATAATACATACCTCTATATCACAAGCACACAGAGTGGCCTCGCCCTGCGCGATCTGAACGCACCCGGCACCAGCGGAGTTCTATCACTCGCGTCAGTAGTTGAGGAAGATGCTCGGGCTCAGTGGTGCTTGGTAGCAATTTAAGCGGCCACCCGCACGAAAGCTGCGGGCCTTCCTCCGGCGACCAATACCCATTGGGCCGCCCGCATCCCCATTGCGCCCGCCCGCCACGCCTGTCACCCTTATCCGCATATCAGCATCCATGCGGAGAAAACAAATGCGGGTGACGGGTCGGGCAAAGTGGAAGCGGGCGGGGTTGCTGGCGGCATTGGCGCTGCCGCTGCTGGTCCCGCCGGTGCAGGCGCAGACGGCCCCCACCCCCGACATTCCTGCCTATATCAAGTCTGATGTGAAGGCGCTGGAACCCAAGATCGTGGCCTGGCGCCGCGACATCCATCAGCATCCCGAACTGGGCAACCGGGAATTCCGCACGGCCAAGCTGGTGGCCGACCACCTGAAAAAGCTGGGCATGGAGGTGCAGACGGGCGTGGCGCATACCGGCGTCGTGGCCGTGCTGAATGGGGCCAAGCCCGG
>NZ_NOXU01000011.1 GCF_002251795.1 Niveispirillum lacus
TGGTGGCGTTATCGCCTTCCTGAGAACCAAGGATTGCAGGGGGTATGCCAAAGGGTTGGGCGGCGGAGAATGAGGAGTTTCACGCAAAATTGAGCCGAAACCGGGCTGCAGATCGTTGTAATATGCAAAGCATTAAATAAATATTGCACAATGCAACGCAATAAACTAGCCGAACCTGCCATCACCCCGCCATCACTGCTCCTTTTTTGCGGTCTATCGTTGCAGTGGCTTGCGGGATCGGGCGGGGTGGGGTGATGCTTCATCCTGTTCGACGATGACGTTCCCACGATAAACTGGCCAGGGGACGACACCACCGCAGGCATCGGTGGGGAAGGGTGGCATGAGCAACCAGACGGATCGCAATCTGGGAACCGAGGAACGGTTAAAAGCCGTTTTCCAGCGTGAACAGTCGCGCGGGATTGAGGTGGCGACCTGGGCGCGGCTGATTGCGCTGGCCGCCATCTTTGCCTGGGTGGCGCTGCTGGACCAGACAGGGGAGAACACAGCCGGATATCTGGGCATCGCCATTGTTGCCTGTAATGGCTTGGCGCTCTGGGCCTTGCATCGCACCCAACTGTTCCGCCCCTGGCACTTGTTTGCTTCCGTAGCCTTTGACCATTTTGCCATTTCGATGGTGATGACCACCCCCATCACCATCGGTGGCGAAATTCTGTCGCCAGCAATGAATACCCGCACGGTCTGGTACAATGTCTACTTCCTGATGATCGCCAGTTGCGTGATGGTCCAGAGGCCTGCCCTGGTGGTCTGGAGTGGTTTTACCGCGGCTTTGTCCTGGTCCGCCGTGGTGGTCCATGCCATGCGGCAACCGGGCACGTTTACCATGCCGTTTGACTGGATATGGGCCAGTACCCATGCCGATGATTTCCTGTTTGTGATGCAGAACCCGCGATATGTTGATCTTTCGAACTGGCTGACGCAGGTTTTGCTTCTGCTTCTGGTGGCGCTGACCCTGGCAGCCGCCGTTCGGCGGTCGAAGATGCTGCTGGTCAGTCAGGCGGCGACGGAATGCGAGCGGGCCAATCTGGCCCGTTATTTCTCTCCCGATATGGTGGAACGGCTGGCCGCCAGTGACAGCCCCCTGTCGCGACCCAATACCCGCGTGGTGTGTGTGTTGTTTGCCGATCTGACCGGCTTTACGCGGTTATGCGAGAATGCACCGGCGTCAGAGATTATTGATCTGTTGCGTCAGTTCCGCATCCGAATGGAAAAAGCGGTTTTTACCCATGGCGGTACGGTCGATAAGTATATCGGTGATTGCGTGATGGCCACATTCGGCCTGCTGGCGCCCAGCGGACGGGACCCGGCGGCAGCCCTGGCCTGTGCCCATGACATGCAGACAGCGGTGGTGGAATGGAACCGCGAACGGGCTGAGCGTGGCCTGCCGTCGGTTGGTCTCGGGATCGGCGTGCATTACGGGGCCGTGGTGGCCGGCGATATCGGGTCGGATCAACGGCTGGAATTTACCGTGATCGGTGACACGGTGAATGTGGCCAGTCGGCTGATGCATCTGACCCGCGAGTTGGAGGCCGGTATTGTCATTTCGGACGAGGTGGCGGGGGCGGCCCTGGTTACCGATGGCGAGGCGGCCCTGGCGGGATACCGACGGATGGAGGAAATGTCGCTGCGGGGACGCGAAGGCGCCATCGCCCTCTGGTATCGGCCACTGGCCACCGGCCATACGGATGCGACGTGCGCAGCCTGAGGGCTGTGTTATGCTCGCCCCCATACTTTACCGACGTCTGGAACCGCCCCGCCCATGTTTACCGGTTTCTTTTATGATTTGCGCAAGGCCGGCGTGCCGGTCAGCCTGAAGGAATATCTGGCGCTGATGGAGGCCATGCAGGCTGGCATCGCCGGCTATGCGGTTGAGGATTTTTATTATTTGTCCCGCGCCATTCTGGTGAAGGATGAGCGTAATCTGGACAAGTTTGACCGTGTCTTTGCTACGGTTTTCAAAGGGTTGGAAGGCGGTGGTGCGGTCGGGTCGGAGGAATTGACAGCCCGCATTCCGGAGGATTGGCTCCGCAAACTGGCCGAGAAGTTCCTGACCGAGGAAGAAAAGGCCCAGATTGAGGCGCTCGGCGGTTGGGACAAACTGATGGAAACGCTCGCCCAGCGATTGGCCGAACAAAAGGACCGCCACCAGGGCGGCAATAAATGGATCGGTACAGCCGGCACCAGCCCCTTCGGCGCCTATGGCTACAATCCCGAGGGGGTGCGTATCGGCCAAGATGGCAGTCGCAACCGGCGCGCCGTCAAGGTGTGGGATAAGCGTGAATTTCGCAACCTCGATGACAGTGTCGAACTGGGCACCCGCAACATCAAAGTGGCGCTACGCCGGCTGCGGAAGTTCGCCCGTACCGGGGCAGCGGAAACGCTGGATCTGCCCGACACGATCAGTTCAACCGCGCGCAATGCCGGCTGGTTGGACATCAAGATGGTGCCGGAACGGCATAACGCCGTGAAGGTCTTGTTGTTCTTGGACGTGGGCGGGTCCATGGACGACCATATCCGCCTGTGCGAGGAACTGTTCAGCGCGGCGCGGGGAGAATTCAAACATCTTGAATATTATTATTTCCATAATTGCGTTTATGAGGGCGTCTGGAAGGACAACAAGCGAAGGCATGTGGAACGGCTGTCCACCTTTGATGTCATCAACACCTATGGTGCGGACTATAAGCTGGTCTTTGTTGGCGATGCCTCGATGAGCCCCTATGAGATCACCCAGCCCGGCGGCAGTGTGGAACATTTCAACGAAGAAGCTGGCATCGTCTGGATGCGACGTCTGCTGGATAAATACCCGCATGCCATATGGCTGAACCCGTCGGATGAACGTTATTGGACCTACACACAATCCATTGGTCTGATGCGCCAGATCATGGCGGATCGCATGTTCCCGTTGACACTGGCCGGGCTGGATGCGGGTATGCGTGAACTGATGCGGTGACGGGCAGGGAGACGCTGGAACCCATTGCCCCATCGACGCCGTGCATTCTAGTCCGTACACTGGGTCCATCAGCGGGAAATGCCCTGCATGCCAGTTCCAGATCAAAGGCTTGTGCGGCATCCTTCATGTTAAATCTTGTTACGATTCGGGAAGCTGTTTCTGTGTCCCTGCGTTATCCGCCCGTGACCGCCTTGACGCTGCTGCCGGCTCTGCTGGTGGTACCGGCCATGGCGCAGGAGAGACAGCCCGATCCGGCCAGACAGTTGCAACAGGTGGAACGCGACCTGCAGGAGGCGGACAAGGCCAAAGCGCAACTGGATGCCAAGGCCGAAGCTTTGGAAAAGGAACTGGCCGATCTGCGCGCCCGCGCCATTGAGGCCGCCGATCAGCAGCGCAACCAGGCCGATGAACTGGCCCGGCTGGAAACGGCCTTGGGCGAACTGGGCGCGGAAGAGAAGGCCCGGCTCGACCGGATCGAGGCCGACCGGGCCGCCCTGGCCGAGCTTCTGGGCGCTTTGCAACGCCTGTCCCGACTGCCACCGGACACGATGATCGCTGCCCCGCAATCGCCCAGCGACACGGTGAAAAGTGCGCTGTTGCTGCGATCGGCTGTGCCGGAGTTGAAAACCCGTGCCGATGCCCTGTCAAAAGAGCTTCAAGGCTTGGTCGATCTGCGTCGAGAACTGGCGGCACAGAAGGATCGGACAGCCCGCGCGGCAGAAAGCTTGGCCCTGCGGCAAAGAGACCTGGCTGCCCTGGTCGCCCGGCGCGAGGAATTGTCGAAAAGCACAGACACTGAACGGGCGCGTCTGGCGACACGGGTGACAGCCCTGGGCGAACGGGCCGGCGATCTGAAGGACCTGATCGAAAAACTGGAAGCTGAACGCAAGGTTCAGGCAGCCCGAAAGGCCGAGGCCGAACGGCGGCGTCAGGCCCAGGTCGAAGCGGACCGCGAAAAGCGGGCCCGCGACCGGGTCGCCGGCCTGAAACGCGCCCCGGCAGAGCCACAATCAGCCGGCATCCTGGGCGGTATGGTGGCCCCGGTCAGTGGCAAGGTGGTCCGCCGCTATGGCCAGACGGACGATGTGGGAGCAACCAGCCGGGGACTGACCTATAGCGGACGGGCCGGCGGGCCGGTCGTGGCGCCGGCTGATGGAGCTGTGATGTTCGCAGGACCGTTCAAGGGCTACGGGCTTCTCTTGATCCTTGAACATGCCAACGGATATCATTCCCTTCTGTCCGGTCTGGGCCGTATTGACGCCCAGGTCGGACAGCGCGTGCTCGGCGGGGAGCCGGTAGGTCTTCTGTCAGGGGATGGGGCCCCGACATTGTATTACGAGCTGCGGCGGGGGGGACAGCCTGTCAACCCGGCCCGCGGCCTTGCAGCCTCCGACGGCAAAGGACAAGGTTGATGATGAGCAAGCTGTTCTCCACTGCCGCGATCGCGGCCCTGATGGCCTTCTCCGCCCCCCTTGGCCTGACGGCGGATGCGTTGGCGCGTGAGCCGCTGAAGTCGGAAACCTATAAACAACTGGACCTGTTCGCTGACGTGTTCGAGCGGGTGCGGTCAGAATATGTCGAGGAAGTCTCAGACGAGCAACTGATCGAAGCGGCCATCGACGGTATGCTGACATCGCTTGATCCGCATTCTTCCTACCTGAACAAGAAAAACTTTGCCGATATGCGGGTACAGACACGCGGGGAGTTTGGCGGGCTGGGCATTGAGGTCACGACGGAGAACGGCTTCGTCAAGGTCATCTCGCCCATGGATGATACGCCCGCCGCCCGCGCCGGGGTGCAGCCCGGCGATTACATCACCCACCTGAATGACGAGCAGATCGTTGGCCTGTCCCTGAATGAAGCGGTGGAAAAGATGCGCGGCCCTGTCGGCAGCGATATCAAGGTGACCATCCGCCGTCCCAGCATGGCCGAACCGATCCAGTTAAGCCTGACCCGTGCCAGCATCAAGGTGCAGTCGGTGCGTTTCCGGGCGGAGGATAATGTCGGCTATATCCGCATCTCCAGCTTCAATGAGCAGACGCAGCCTGGCTTGGATAAGGCGATGGCCAAGCTCAAGGAACAACTGGGTCCAAAACTGATCGGCTATGTGCTGGATCTGCGTAACAATCCCGGCGGGCTTTTGGATCAGGCTGTGTCGGTGTCCGACACATTCCTGGACAAGGGGCGTGAAATTGTTTCCACCCGAGGTCGCGGCGGCAAGGAAGGCGACCGGTATACCGCCAAACCGGGCGATGTGGCAGATGGTCTGCCGGTTGTGGTGCTGATCAATGGTGGTTCGGCCTCGGCATCAGAGATCGTGGCCGGCGCCCTGCAGGACCATAAACGCGCCATCATCCTGGGCACCCAGAGCTTCGGCAAAGGGTCGGTTCAGACCATCATTCCGTTGCAGGGCCAGCAAAGCGCCATGCGTTTGACGACATCGCGCTATTACACACCAGCGGGGAAGTCGATCCAGCAACTGGGGATCACCCCGGATATTGAGGTGCAGCCGGCCAAGATTGAGGAATTGGCTGCGGCCGGCCAGCGTCGGCGCGAAGCCGACCTGCCCAATGCCCTGCGCAACACTGATCAGGGGGGTGCCCGTCCAGCCCCGGCCCCCGGTGCAGCGGCATCCCCGTCCACTCCCAGCGCGGCCAACCCCACCCCGGCCGCAGCAACACCAGCGGCCGCCACCAGCAATGCCGACGCACCGCCTGTAGATTATCAGTTAGCCCGCGCCGTTGACCTGTTGCGCGGTGTTTCCCTGTTCAACCACCCTAAACACACCAACTAACCGAGCCAAAGCACCCGCACCGTGGCCTTGTTCCCGCTCTCCAGGAAGAAAAAGACAGAAGCCGAACCGGCGGAGGGCGGAAGCGCTGCCGTGCTGGCCGGCCGCCTGGGGGCCAAACGGCCCGCCAAGACACATGACCGTGCGGCCAAAAAGGAGGGCAAACGCTGGTCCTTTGGCCGCAAGGGTAAAAAAGCCAAGGCAGAAGCCGCCGCTACCGATGACCTGGACATGGCCTTTATGGCCGATCCGGAGCCGGGGACCGCCGACAGCGGCGAGATAACCGGCTTGTCGGCTGGCAAAAGGCCCAAGGCGCCGCGTGGCAAACCGTCGCCGCCGATGATCGCCGCCATGGTGCTGGTTTTGACCCTGGCGGGAACGGCCGGGTGGCTGGCCATTCAGGCGCCCGAGACCATGCGTCGGCTGGACGCCGTCCGTAGCCTGGGTCGGGGTGTGCCGGTTCTGCTGCCCGATGGTACCCCGCGCTTTGCCGATACAGCCCAGGTGATGCCAGAGGAAGAGGTGCCGCTGGACCCGGTTGATATGCCCGTAACCCTGAACCCATCGCGCAATGATCAGTTACTGGAGCGGTTGCGCGTGGGGCGGGTGCCGCGGGTGGCACCGGACGGTACTGCCGCGTGGCAATACTACGCCCGCCCTTTTCCACAGGAGGATAAGCGGCCGCGAATTGCCATCGTGGTGACAGGGCTCGGCCAGTCAGAAACAGCTACACATGCGGCCATTGACCGTTTACCCGGCGCCGTCAGTTTTGCTTTCACCCCGTCGTCGGAGAATTTGCAGGCCAAAGTGGACGAGGCACGGGCCAAGGGGCATGAGGTACTGCTGTCGGTACCGATGCAACCACTGGGTTATCCAGCAAACGACCCAGGTCCCAATACGCTTTTGTCGAACCTGTCGGATGAGGAAAATGCCCGTCGGCTGGAGGCTACGCTTGCGGCCTTCACCGGCTATGTCGGTGTGACGTCGAAGACTGATACCGGGACCGATTTCCTGACCCAGCGAGACAGCCTGCGGGGGGTGCTTTTGCAGGTGCAGCGTCGGGGCCTGATCTTTCTGGATCTTTGGCAGGTATCGGGCAGCAAGGCCGCGGCGGTATCGAAAGAATTGTCTCTGCCCCGCGCTTTCAGCGACCTGCAGATCGACCGGATTCCCTCGGGGATCGGTATCGATGCCCAACTGGCACAGTTGGAACGGCTGGCGCAGGCCAATGGTGTCGCGGTTGGCTTTGCCGAGGTCAGCAACCCTGTCAGTCTGGACAGGTTGGCGATCTGGTCGGCGGGGCTGCGTGATCGGGGTATTGTCCTGGCGCCCGTGACCGCGGTGGTGAACCGTCAGGCCGACCGATAGGCGGAACGGCCGACCGGTGTTCGGTCAGCTTCCCGCTGCCCGCTGCATCATCAGCGCCTTTGACACGATCAGGGCGATATTGTCACCGTCCACCTCTATCGATTTGCTGGCGGTACGGGGCAGCGGGATTTTGATCTTGCGGCAGAACAAGATCAACATGGCCGCGACCTCGCTTTCATCCATTTCCACCTCACGATAGAGACTGGACCCTGTCGCCTGGATCTTCACCCCAAGGACCAGCGGATCACGGCTTCGGATCATGATCGGACCCAAAAGGCCCGGTGGCTGTTTGGTCGGAAACAGGTCGCGAAAGGTCTTCACGGCTTCCCGGATGGCTTCCGGGGAAAACATGATGTGGCGGCTGTCAACAATCATCGGGGCAGTGGCTTTCGGTCGGGCAAATCAGGGTGCGAATGTCGCAGACCAAGGTCGGGGATGAATAAGGGCGCAGGTTCCGGCTGATTCAGGACCAGGTTGTGCAGGTGTTTCCGGTCCGGTTCTATCCCATCCGTCCAAGGGCTTTCCATAAGCAGATGGGCGTAGATAGAGCGGCGGATGCCCCACTGATCGCAGAAAATCAACGGGAGGATACAATGACCGGAGCCTATCAGCCTCTCTACGCCCGTTCCTTGTCCGATCCGACGGGTTTCTGGGCGGAAGCGGCAGCCGCCATTGCCTGGGATGTCTTTCCCGGTACGATCCTGGATGACAGTGATATACCATTTTATCGCTGGTACCGTGGCGGGCGGTTGAATATCTGCCATAACGCGCTGGACCGGCATGTGGCCGAAGGGCGCGCGGATCAGGCGGCCCTGATTTATGACAGTCCTGTCACCGGTGTGAAGCAGACGCTGACCTATAAAGGGCTGTTGGACAAGGTTGCCCGCTTCGCCGGGGTGCTGCGCGAGATTGGCGTCGAGAAAGGTGACCGGGTCATCATCTACATGCCGATGATCCCGGAAGCGGTGGTGGGCATGCTGGCCTGTGCGCGTATCGGCGCCGTTCATTCCGTGGTCTTTGGGGGTTTTGCCCCGCATGAACTGGCCACCCGCATCAACGATGCTACGCCCAAGGTGATCTTAACGGCCAGTTGCGGTGTGGAAGGCAGCAAGGTTCTGCCCTATAAGCCGATGCTGGACGCGGCCATTGATCAAGCCAGCCACAAACCCACCCATTGTGTGATTTTCCAGCGCCCGCAGGTGACGGCGACGCTGATGCCCGACCGGGATATCGACTGGAGCGCCGCCGCCGATGCGGCGGAGCCGGCGGCCTGTGTACCGGTGGAGGCCACAGATCCGCTTTACATCCTGTACACGTCCGGTACGACGGGCCAACCCAAAGGCGTCGTCCGGGATACCGGCGGCTATGCGGTGGCGCTGAAATGGACCATGGAACATTTTTACGGGGTCAAACCGGGCGAGGTCTTCTGGGCGGCCAGTGATGTCGGTTGGGTGGTCGGCCATTCCTATATTGTCTATGGCCCGCTGCTGCAGGGTTGCACGACCCTGGTCTATGAGGGCAAACCCGTGGGTACGCCCGACGCGGGCGCCTTTTGGCGGGTCATCGCCGAACATCAGGTCGCCGTGCAGTTCACCGCCCCCACAGCCTTTCGCGCCATCAAGCGGGAAAACCCAAATGGCGAATTGCTGGCGGGGTACGACCTGACCAGCCTGCGTGCCCTGTTCCTAGCTGGCGAACGGTCTGATCCGGATACGCTGAACTGGGCGGAGACCCATCTGAAGGTCCCAGTCATCGATCATTGGTGGCAGACAGAAACAGGATGGCCCGTGGCCGGTAATCCACTGGGTCTTGAACGGATGAAGGTCAAATATGGCAGTACCGCTGTCCCGCTGCCGGGGTGGGACATCCGTGTTCTGGCGCCCGATGGCAGTGAGGTCAAGCGGGGCGATATTGGCGCCATCGTCGCTAAACTGCCCCTACCGCCGGGAACGTTGCCCACGCTGTGGAATGCCCGTGATCGGTTCTTCAAAAGTTATCTGGCAGATTTTCCAGGCTATTATCAGACGTCTGACGCCGGCTTCATCGATGATGAGGGCTATATCTATGTGATGGCCCGCACCGATGACATTATCAATGTCGCTGGGCATCGCCTGTCCACGGGGGCCATGGAGGAGGTGTTATCCGGCCATCCGGATGTTGCCGAGTGTGCCGTGATCGGCGTTGCAGATGATCTGAAAGGCCAATTGCCGCTGGGTTTCATTGTCCTGAAACGGGGCGTCGATCGGCCTTATGCAGAAATCATCAAAGAAGTGGTGAAAAAAGTCCGCGACGAGATCGGCCCTGTTGCCGCCTTCAAACAGGCCCTGGTGGTGGACCGGCTGCCGAAGACAAGGTCCGGCAAAATCCTGCGCGGCACGATGCAGAAGATCGCCGACAATGAACCCTGGAATATGCCCGCCACCATCGACGATCCGGCCATCCTTGAAGAAATCGGTGATGCTTTGAAGGGCGCGGGCTATGCGAAAGGATAGGGTGAGGGGTGCGCTAATTCGGCAACAATGATTACCATTTCTTTACAGTCATCGTTGTCAGCCATCCAAGGCCGGTTGACCCGGCGTCGTCGCACACATAGGGTCCATGGGCTCGTTCGGCAGCGTTGAACGGGTGGGGCTTCAGGGAAACGGGTAAAAATAGAGGGCCGCCAACGTAGCGGCCCTCATTTTTTTGCCCATCATTGCCGGCAGTCAGCCACCGGTGGGACATAAGCCAACAGCCGTGACCCCGGTGCCGGCCGCGCCGTATCACCGCCACATCAAGCGGCGGCCTGTGACACGCCTGGCAGGGCAGGTGGCGTTGCAGTATTGATCTGAATGGTACGGGGCTTCATGGCTTCGGGCACCTCACGCACCAGTTCGACATGCAACAGGCCATTTTCCAGGGCCGCATTGTTGACACGGATGTGGTCGGCAAGCTGGAACCGACGCTCAAAGGCGCGACCAGCAATTCCACGGTGCAGGAATGTGCCCCCCTGAGGTTCCTTGGCTTTACCCTGCACAATCAGCAGGTTGGGGTGCGCGGTGATTTCCAGATCCCCCAGGCCGAAACCCGCCACCGCCATCGTGATGCGGTACTGGTCGTCGCCCAGCTTTTCAATATTGTAGGGGGGATAGGCGTTCTGGCTGTTATCCTCGCCACTCAGCGCGCTTTCCAGCAGGCGTGTCATACGGTCGAAACCGACGGTGGACCGGAACAGCGGCGAGAGATCATAGCTGCGCATAGGTATCCTCCAAGAGCGATACGTTGATGGTCAGGGCTGCCGTCATCGGCCAGCCCCTTGGTGCTGTGGTGTTTTTCGACCCCGACACCGGGCGTCGCCTCCACATGATTTCAGGTAAGCAGCGCCATTTCCCCCTTCAAGAGGGTTGGTTTGAAATTGTCACATGCCGGATCATACGATACCGGGGCCAACCACCACCTTTTGCCGCAATTGTCAGTCGGGATTGAAGGGACCACACTGATATCCGGTGTGGTGGGCAACCAATGTCGGTTGCTTTGGTCCGGATTGAAGCAGGGAGAAACGGGTGAACCGACCGACGGCCTTCTTCAATCGGGCCTATGATGAGACCATGTCGCTTCTGGTCGAGGCCCGCAACTACGTCGCCTATCAGGAGGCAGCGGACCAGCGTGGCTTGCCCCCGACTGTGCGTCTTCAGGTTTCGTATGAAAGTATGCGGGTCACCAGCCGTCTTACCCAGGTCATGGCCTGGATGCTGGCCCAAAAGGCGGTGCATGCCGGTGAGTTAACCCAGGCGCAGGCTGTGGGAGATGAGTACGCCCTGTCCGGTGGCGCCATCTGTGCCGATCCATCCGGCAGTGACAATCAACATCTCCCGATCGCCCTGCGTTCCCTTCTGGACCGCAGTCACAGCCTTTACATGCGGACAAGCCGGCTGGAGGAAATGGTACGACGGAACGTGGCGTGACGTTCCGTCGGTCTGTGGTCTGGTCCGAGCGTGGTTAATCGAACAGTGCGTCGATATCAGCCTGGGAGATGCTGCTGGGCTTGCCTTCCTGCGGGCCGTGCAGAGCCAACCCTTCATCATGTTTGGAGATATCGGGCGGCAAGGGCATCGCCTCGAACTCCTTGGTGTTCCACACGGACATCATGCCGTCGATACGTTCTTCGATAAAGGCCAGCGCCTGTACCACTTTGGTGATGCGCTGCCCCGTCAGATCCTGGAAGTTACAGGCCTCAAAGATCCGCAGGGTAATGTCGTTGAGATCCTTCAGACGGCTGTTCTGATAACCTTCGGGCAACTGTGACCGCACCTCGCTGACAATATCCTCAATCTCTTCGGCGGCGGTGATAATGGTGTTGGTTGCAGTTTCCGTGGCCCGGACCACGGCGGACAGCTGTTCGCTGGCCTCCATGAACGTGTCCTGATTCGACAAGGGATGGCGCAAGGCCGCCATCTCTACCTTTGTCGCCTTGATCCGTCCGGCAATGTCAGAGATTTCGATCTGGATTTTCTCAATCTGGGTATGATCGACGGTCAGGAAACGGTCCAGTTTGGCGCCAAGGGCACCAATCGCCGCCATGACCTCCTTATTGTCCATTTCGATATGCACAGGAGCGGGCGGCAGGGGCGCGGGCAGGGCCGCACCCGACGAACCGCCTGTTGTGTCCCCGCCACGGGGTCCCGGCGACTTTTTGGCCATCTGGATTTCCGCCATAAAGGGCCGCCGCGGCGTATGCACCATTCCAATCTCTCCCCAATTCCCCGATTGCTGAGCGCGACCTATCCGAAAGGTGTCATACCATGGGGTGCAACACAGCCGGGTGCAGTCTGACCGATGGTGAAGGCCGCTGCAAGACGCGAACCATGACCAAAAGATGAAGGAGGCAAACCAGCAATTATGCCGGTTTTCCTGTCTCGTCGCGCAACCAGCGGCAGCCAACAGGCCCGGTCCCGGCGGCTAAAGCGGTCTGCAAAGCCGGCAACAGGTCCGAAAGGGTTTCCTCTGTCTTCCAGGGCGGATTGACCAGAATCAGGCCGGAACCGTTCAGCCGGTCGGAGCGATCATCGTCTGACCAGCACAGTTCAGCAGAGAGCATCTTGGGGATACCCGTATCCTCCAGCATCTGATGGAAGCGCCAGACCGCCGCCCGGTCCTTTACCGGGTACCAGAGCAGATACTGACCTGTTGCCCAACGGCGATAGGCCAAGACAAGCGCGGCGACCATCCGCTCATACTCATCCGGTGCTTCAAAGGGCGGATCAATCACCACCAAACCCCGGCGTTCCTTGGGTGGCAGGTGGGCCTTCAGCGATAGCCACCCATCCATATGGTGAACCGAGACCTGCGCATCTGTCCGGAACAGGTTGCGTAATGTCTGGACATCCTCGGCGTGCAGTTCCGCCAGGAGCAACCGATCCTGGCCGCGCATCATCATACGGGTGATCAGCGGAGAGCCGGGATAGTGTCGTACCGTCGTGGCCCCTTCATTCAACCGGGCCAGCAGGTCCAGGTAGGGTCTTGCCGCGTCGGGCAACGCAGAGGCGCCGGCAATGACACGCCTTACTCCGCGCAACGCTTCACCCGTGCGGCTGGCAGCCTGATCATCCAGATCATAGCGACCGATTCCGGCATGAGTATCCAAGACAAAGAATGGCGCCTCCTTGCCCCGCAACCGCTCCAATACCCATGCCAGGACAGCATGTTTCATGACATCAGCAGCATTGCCGGCATGGAAGGCGTGGCGGTAATTCATTTCACACATTCTTTGTAATGGTCTGGGCCTTGACAGGATTGGTCACGCCCAGCCGGGTTTCGCGCACCGTGATGTAGACGCCGCTGGCGATGACGATCAAGGCCCCTAGCGCCACCGCCGGATGCGGAACTTCGCCCCAGATCAGGAACCCATAGCCTGTTGCCCAGAGCATGGCAGTGTAGTCAAAGGGCGCGATCACGGCCACCGGGGCGTTACGATAGGCCGTTGTCAGGAGCACCTGCGCCAAGCCGCCGACCGTGCCCAGCAGAACCAGAAGGGCTGCATCCTGCGCTGTCGGCATGACAAATTCCCGCGACATGGCAATGCCGGCGACAATGATGCCGGTGAGCATAAAATAGAACACGATGGTGGTGCTGGGTTCTGTGGAAGACAGGCGGCGCACTGAGATCATGGCACACGCCGCCAGAAACGACGAGGCGAGACCGAACAGACTGCCAATGGCCTGCGTTCCCCCCGTCATAATGCCGTGCAAAAGCGCAGCGTCAGGCCGCACCATAATCAGCACACCACTGAAACCCACCACCAAGGCCACGGTTCGTCGCCAGCGAACCTTTTCCCCCAGCACCAGCACACCCAGCAATGTGGTCCATAATGGTGCCGTAAAGGCCAGCGCCGAAGCATTGGCCAGAGGCAGATAGGTGATGGCGGTAAAGCCGCAGGTCATGGACACAACGCCGATAACGCTGCGACCCAGATGGCCCCAGGGGCGCTGTGTCCGTAACGACAGGAGCCCGCCCGCCCGCCAGATCAGCGGCAGCAGGATCACCATGGCAAACAGGGCGCGAAAGAAAATGATCTGGCTGACCGGATAGCGCCCGCCCAGCCATTTGATGCTGGCATTCATGGCACTGAACAGCGTGACGGCCGCAATCATCGCCAGAATGGCGCGGGCGACAGGCGGCAATGTGGCAAGGCGCAGCATGAAGAAAAGGTTCGGCGTGCGTGGCAGACAGTTCATGCCTGCGCCTTCACGCAGGCACATACCAGCCCAACCTTCACATGGCTGACATCGGTTGGTGTGTTGATTCTGTTTGGGAGATTAGCTCTGCCCGGAATGGTCGGGCACAGGCGCGTCAGCCAATGGGCGTGTTCACATCATGCTTTTCAAAAGCCCGGCGTGTGCGCGGGGCAACCGATGGCGGATTGCTGACATCGCACTTACCGGCAGTGCTGATCAGATCGGCGCTGGTATCAGCCCCGAGGCTGACCAATTGATTCTTGATCTTGCACTGATAAGACGCCGCCTTTACGCCCGAGGACCCATTGTAGCGGGTGACGGCAGCGGCCCAGCTCCCCGTTTCACGACGCAATGAGACCAGATATTTGGCCGCATAACGCACGTTGGCTTCCGGATTGACGATCCTTTCAACCGGACGGAAAGCCTGCTTGTGATGAGCCAGGGATAATTGCATGCAGCCGGCAAAGACATTGCCACGCAGGTTGCCCTGGTTGTCACGCAGGTAGGTTGCGGCCTCAGCCTCCGACCGCGGGAACAGCACACGACCACGAACGTTCATAATGAACGGGTTGGGCGTGCCGCCCCCGCCGCTTTCAACCAGCGAAACCGCGAGCAGAATGCCCTTGGGGATATTCATTTCCTTCTCGGCCTCGACAATATGATCCAGGCAACCGGCACGGGCCGGGATCGCCAGAAACATGAGACCGATCAGAAAGATGAAGGCGATGAGCAGGCCGGATTCCTGGCGGGGGCGGGTGGCAACGCGGGATTGGCGCATCGTCATCTCAATCGTCCCTTCCGGTTCCGGTTGTCCGTAGCGGGTCACCCCGCCGGTTCCTCCCGCTTGCCCTGCGGGTCCTGCAATCAGGCCACCGTTACGAAAATGCGGTGGCCGCTCCCTCTAAGTCACCGGCATCATGCGCCGGCCGCATACCAATCCCAGAATTGACGCATTGGGTCAACCAAGAATCGCCCTGGTTGATGCGACTTTGTCACATATCGGTGATTTAAGGGTGTTTGTAGCCCCTGCCAGCGGTGCCGGAACATGCTATAGCGCGGTTTCGACCCTTCAAAAGCCCCAGCCAGATACCGGAATTCGCCATGTCCGATGCCCTTGCCCGCGCCTATGACCTGCTGGATGCCCAGGACCGGTTGGGTGCCATGAGCTGTTTGCGCGAGGCCCACGGGGCAGAGGCGGCCGGGTTACTGGGCGAACTGCTGCTGGAGGATGGCCACGCAGCGGAGGCCGCAGAAGCCCTGTCGCGGGCCCTGGCGGTGGACCCGGCCCATACTCCCTGGCAGCGGGCGCTGGTTACCGCGCTGATCATGGCGGGCCGCCGGGCGGATGCGCTGGAGGCTTGTCGTAGCTTGCTGGCCAGACGGCCTGACGACGCAGCAGGCCATTCCAGCATGGCCCGCCTGACACTGGATTTGGGGGACCGGGAGGCAGCGCTGGCCCATGCGCGTGAAGCGCGGTTCCTGGCACCTGCCGATCTGACGATCCTGGCGGCGACAGGTCATGTGCTGATTGATGCCGATGAGGCGTTGATGGCTGTGGAGATGTTGGACGCCGCCCTGCGGCAGGCACATCCGGCCGATCCGGCGCAGCCAGCGGCCTGGGTTGTTTTGGGCAAAAGTTGGCAGCATCTGGGCGAACCGGATAAGGCGGAAAAAGCGTGGCAATCCGCCCTATCCCTGGATGATGCTGATCCGGCGGGCGCCGCCTCGCTGCTGGCCGGATTGGCCGAAAGGGGAAACCAGACCAGCCTGCCCACAGCCTTTGTCCGCGCCCTGTTCGATACCTATGCCGACCGGTTCGACCGCGAACTGGTGGGAAAATTGCACTATGACGCGCCGCAGGCGCTGCGGCAGCTTCTAACAGATCAAGCAGTGCCGACAGGCGGCCGGGTGCTGGATGCAGGATGCGGGACAGGTCTGGCCGGTCTGGCTGTGCGTGACCGGGCGGATTATCTGGCGGGTTTTGATCTGTCACCCCGCATGGTGGAAAAAGCGCAGGCCCGCGCCGTCTATGATGTGCTCTGGGTTGGCGATCTGGTGGAGAGCATGCAGTCGCGGCCCGCAGCCTTTGATCTGGTGCTGGCAGCGGATGTTCTGGTCTATGTCGGTGACCTGACACCGGTGATGTCGGCAGCAGCCCAAACCCTGACCCCAGCGGGGTATTTTGCCTTTACCTGCGAGCGGTCTGAGGGCGACGGTTTCTGTCTGCATGAGGGCCGGCGCTTCGCCCATGGCGAGCGGCATATAAGAGCGGCTGTAGAGGCTTCGGGACTGCGGCTGGCCCATCTGGCGCCGCACAGTACACGCATCGACCGCGGCGCCCCTGTGCCAGGCTGGATCGCCCTGGCCATAAAGCCGTCATGAAAAACCCCCGATGGCCGAGCCACCGGGGGGCATGAGCGGGGCGGAACCCTCAGATCAACCCTGCTGGCGCTTCATCCAGCCTTCCATCCATTTGATATCGTAGTCGCCATTGATGAAATCCGGCTCTGCGATGATCTTCTGGTGCAGGGAAATGGACGTGTCGACACCGGAGATCACAAATTCCTCCAGCGCACGGCGCAGGCGCATCAGACATTCGTTGCGCGTGTTGCCATGGACGATGAGCTTGGCAATCATGCTGTCATAGTGCGGCGGCACACGGTAACCATCATAGAGTGCGCTATCCACCCGCACCCCCAGACCGCCCGGCGCATGATACTGCTTGATCTGGCCTGGCGACGGCATGAACGTTTCGGGATGTTCGGCATTGATGCGGCATTCAATGGAATGACCGTGGAAGCGAATGTCCTGCTGCGTGTACCCCAGTGGTGCACCCGTCGCCACGCGGATCTGCTCGCGCACCAGATCGACACCGGTGATCATTTCCGTGATCGTATGCTCGATCTGCAAACGGGTGTTCATTTCAATGAAATAGAACTGCCCGTTTTCGTACAGGAACTCCATGGTGCCGACACCGCGGTAGCCCAGCAACTTGGCTGTGCGGGCCGCCAGCGACCCGACCTTTTCCCGCTCCTCGGCGTTCAGCGCGGGCGAGGGGGCCTCCTCCACCACCTTCTGGTGGCGGCGCTGAATGGAACAGTCGCGTTCGCCGAAATGCACCACATTGCCATGGTGATCGCCCAGCAACTGCACTTCGATATGGCGCGGATTGGCGAGGTACTTTTCCAAGTACACCTCGTCATTGCCAAAGGCGGCGCGCGCCTCGCCACGGGCCAGCGAATAGGCTTCCTTCAACTCATCCCGGCTGAAGGCCACCTTCATACCCTTGCCGCCACCGCCGGCCGCGGCCTTGATCAGAACCGGGTAGCCGATCTGATCCGCGACACTGGCGGCCGTTTCGAAACTGTCCACCGGACCGTCAGAGCCGGGGACACAAGGCAGACCACGGGCAATGACCGTCTTTTTGGCGGTAACCTTATCGCCCATGATGCGGATATGGTCAGGCGTGGGCCCGATCCAGGCGAAGCCATGCTCAATCACCATATCGGCGAACTGGGCATTTTCGGCCATGAACCCGATACCGGGATGAATAGCGTCGGCACCGGTGATGGTCGCCGCCGACAGGATCGCCGGGATGTTCAGATAACTGTCCTTGGCAGCCGGCGGGCCAACACAGACACTTTCGTCGGCCAGACGCACATGCATGGCATCGGAATCGGCCGTGGAATGCACGGCCACAGTCTTGATACCCATCTCGCGGCAAGCGCGATGGATGCGCAGAGCGATCTCGCCGCGATTGGCGATCAAGACTTTTTCGAACAGCCCGTCCTGGGGTTTCGCCGTCATGGGTCGATCACTCAATGATCAGCAGGGGCTGGCCGAATTCGACCGGCTGGGCATTGGCCACCAGAATCTGGGTCACGGTGCCACCCTTGGGCGCCTTGATCGGGTTCATGACCTTCATGGCTTCGATGATCAGGATGGTCTGGCCAGCCTTAACCGTATCGCCTTCCTTCACGAAGGGCGGGGCGCTCGGTTCGGAGGCCATATAAGCGGTCCCCACCATCGGCGACTTCACGGCACCGGGATGCTGAGCAGGCGCAACAGCAGCAGCGGCAACCGGCGCGGCGGCCGGAGCAGCCGCCGGGGCTGCAACGGGGGCCGGCGCATAGGCCGGGGCATAGCCCATCGGGGCCGGCGGGGCGGCCCGGCTCAGCCGGATGCGGCGTTCGCCTTCCGAATATTCCATCTCCGTCAGGCCGGACTCCTCCAGGAGTTTGGCCATGGTACGCACGAACTTGGCATCCAGATCGAAGCTCGACATGGTATTCTCAACCTTATGAAAAGGGCCGTGAGTATCAGGACTGGGCCGTGGCGCGAACCAGACGGTCGGCCGCCTGCAACGCCAGGACATAGCCGTGGGAACCCAGGCCGCATATGACCCCCCGGGCGGCCATCGAGACATACGAGTGATGTCTGAACGGTTCGCGACGGAAGATGTTGCTCAGATGCACCTCGATGACCGGCAGGTCAACCGCCGTCAGCGCGTCCAGTATGGCCACAGAGGTGTGGGTATAGGCTCCGGCGTTCAAAAGGATGGCGGACCGGGTTTCCCGGGCCTGCTGAATCCAGGTGACCAATTCCCCCTCATGGTTCGACTGACGGAAATCGATCTCCAGACCCAGGCGCGCCCCTTCAGCACGGCACAAGGCCTCGACATCGGCCAGCGTCTCCGCCCCATAGATATGGGGCTCGCGGGTGCCGAGCATGTTGAGGTTCGGCCCGTTGAGGATAAGGATCGAAGGCTGTTGGGCCAAGTCGGCCGTCCCTTGTGATGATCGCCAAAAGCCGGGGCGTTATAACATGGTCAGCCGCCGGGGCAATGGTCATCGACATGACGTTACGGAAGGTGATCAATCGCCGCCCCTGATCATGGGCTCTGCGTCGCGCTCCGCGCAGGCGCTGGCGACAATCGGATGATGTCACTATTGGCGGGACAAGGGTACCCGCCAACGATAAAAATAATCACCGAGGCGAAAAAACTGGTCTGATTTTGAACAATGTCCAGCGGCCGGTCAGCCGCGACGCGCGGCGCCCTTTTTGTCCATCCACCGACAATCAGGTCGAACAAGCGATCAGGGGTGGCCCCCTCCTGCGGCGGCAGGTCCATATCCGGCACCAGCAATTTGATATCAAAGGTTTTCAGGCCGGCAAAAGCCGCTTCCCAACCATTGGGATCGGTCGGAACAACATGACGCCTGCCGGCAGGATCGACGGCGGTGGCAGCGAGGCCAACCCATCGCCATCGGTTTGAGTTCGCCCATAGAACCGTCACTCCAGGGGATGTATCCGATCCCCCGACGGCGGCCGGTGATCAATGTCTGCTCTCGGGACCGAAAGGGCGGCATGGATGGGTTCGCCCATCTTATGGCGCCGGTCCAGAGCATCCTGGTCACTGGCCGCACGGACCCGGCCAGAACGGTCGGTTCGGGTCGTCTGCACCGATGACGCCGCCGCCGCGCCCACCATATCGCAACGAATCGCAGCATCGAACGCGGTATGCCCGGCGGGTCGCCACGGGGCCCCCCGCAGATCAGACCCGCAGCCGTTGGCCGGGACATAAAGCGGCTCCCGGCCAAACCAGGTTTGTCAGCCACCGACCTTTTTCGCCGCACGGGTGGCGTTGAACAGCGCAATGAATTGTTCTGTTTCAATCGCACCAGGGATTACCGTGTCACCGACCACAAAACCGGGTGTCCCACGGATGCCCAACTTCTGTGCCAGTTCCATATTTGCTTTGATCTCTGCATCGATCGCGGGGTCACCCATGTCCTGTTCCAGCCTTTTCAGGTCCAGCCCAACCCGTCGGGCGGCAGCCCGGATGGCGTCGCTGTCCAGCCGACCTTCATGGGTCATCAGTGCGGTATGGAATGCCTCATACTTGCCCTGCTTGTTGGCGGCCAGGGCGGCCTTGGCGGCTTCCCTGGACGAGGGGGCCAGGATAGGGAACTCCTTATAGACAACACGGACCTTGCCATCGCCCTTCACGGCGGCGCTGCGTTCCGGATGGGTCCGTTTGCAGTAGCCGCAATTATAGTCGAAGAACTCCACCAAGGTGATGTCACCCTTCGGATTACCGCCCACCGGTGACGAGGGTGCATTCTCCAAGGCCTGCCGATTCGTTTTTAGGGCCTCTGCTGTGGCTTTTTCGCCCTCGACCTGCTGTTTTTTTTCCAGAGCCTCCATGGCTTCCAGCAGCAACTCCGGATGGGTCAGCAGATAGTCGCGGACAATCTGTTCTACCGCAGCCTTATCCAGCGGCTTGTCAGCCGCCGAAACAGGCAGGGCAGGGACAAAGGCTGCCATTGTGGCAGCCAGAAACAGAGCCCTGAAACGACGGACAACAGGAAGATGAGGGACCATGGTTCACACATCCAGTGAATGATTGCCCGCACCATGAACCGGCGTCGACACATACGCAACCACGGCGCGGAATGACTGGGCAGTTTTCAAGAGGCTTGCCTCTGAGCGCGACCTATGCCGTGATACGTAAGTGTGCATTCGTACTGGCAATCGCACTGTGTCAATTTGACATGATTGCGGTGGGGCCCGGCTAATGGGACCGGCAGGGTTGTGATCGCGGGGAGTGGCGGCAGTCTGATGGTAGCGGGCGACGACGAATTCCTCTTCAAGGAGGAAGGGCCGGAAGCACCGGTCGCCGCTACGGCCGCTGTATCGCCGCCGGCATGGCTGATTCTGATCGTCGACGATGATCCAGAAGTCCATGCCATGACCCGGCTGGTGATGAAAAAATTCACCTATCGTGGCCGCCCGGTCGAGTTTTTATCCGCCTTTTCAGCCGAAGAGGCGCTGGAGATTCTGCGCCATGACCCCGGCATCGCCATGATCCTGCTGGATGTGGTGATGGAGACCGATGATGCCGGTCTGCGCCTGGTGCCACGCATCCGTGATGAACTGGGGAACAGTCAGGTCCGTATTATTCTGCGCACCGGTCAGCCCGGACAGGCGCCGGAAGATGATGTCATTCACGGCTACGACATCAATGACTACAAGGCCAAGACCGAGCTGACGGCTCAAAAGCTGGGCACAGCCACGGTTGCTGCCCTGCGCTCTTATGAGCATATCACCGAGCTGATGCGGTCCCGGCAGGGCATGGAACGCATCATTGATGCCTCCAGCAACCTGGTCACCCTGCGCGCCATCGACCGGTTCGCCGAAGCCGTGCTTCGGGAATTGGCCCGTGTCCTGGATGTGGCCGCGGATGGGCTTGTCTGTGTGCCGCGCGGTGCGGCGCGGTCTGATGCACAGATCCTGGCTGCCCAGGGGCGGCATGCGGATAGTGTGGGCCTGCCCCTTGGTCACAGCGTCGACCCGGCATTGGCATTCAAAGTGATGGAGGTGCTGCGCGCCCGGAACCATCATTTCGACGACCAGGATGCCATCTTGTGGTTGCGCACAGCCGATGGCCGTGATGCTGTCGCCTGTTTGCATATCGGCCGCCCGCTGGACGGGCTTGAACGCAAGCTGATGGCGGTGATGGCCGCCAAGATTGCGATCGGTTTCGATAATCTGCACCTGTACGAACAGGTAAAAAGGTCCCACAAGGCCGCTGTCATCGCGCTGGCGGCCCTGGCGGAATACAAGGACCCCGATGGCGGGGGCGACCATGGGTTGCGCCTGTCGCGGCTGGTCACGGAAATCGCCCTTGCCCTGCGGCAGCAGGAAGGCTGGAGCAGGATCATCGATGATGAGTTCCTGGACCAGATCACCATGGGCGCCATGCTTTATGATATCGGCATGGTCGGGGTTCCTGACAGCGTCATCCGCAAGGATAGCAGGCTGGATGATGATGAACGTCACCAGATGGAACTGCATTGTGAACGTGGCGCCGCCATCCTGGAAAAGGCATCGCGCCTGGTGGAAGGCAGCAATTACCTGTCGTTCGGCGCTGCCATTGCGCGGGCGCATCATGAACGTTGGGACGGCAGCGGCTATCCGCTCGGGCTTGCGGGGAACGACATCCCGCCCGCCGCCCGCATCGTGGCGGTTGCCGATGTGTATGACGCGCTGACCCACCGCCGTTCCTGGCGCGATGCGGTACCTTTGGCCGAGGCATTAAAAACCATCGGCAATGGCGCCGGCACCCAGTTCGATCCGGCGGTGGTGGCTGCATTCTTTCAGGTGCGTCAAGCCCGCGGTCGGACGCGGTAACATGGGTAGGTTGCCCGATGAGCGTCGCGGCCGGCATTATCGCCGGTCCAGATGGCGACGAGGTCCGGTCATCGCCTTCTGATGTTAGTTATATTCCCGCGATACCGGGTGGCTTTCGACCATAACCCGGATGTCCTGCGCCCGGATCCATTCCGGCGAACCGGCCGGCAGCATCCGTTCAGCACGATCCGCATGGTACTTGGCCGCCCGGATATCGCCACGCGACAGCGCTTCTTCTGCCCGGGCATAGGCCAATTGTGGCTGCATGTCGGCACGGCTGTAGGCCGATGACAGAAGCCGCCAGGTCAGGGCCGAGTTGTGTTCAAGCCGGGCTGCCGCCAAAAGATGGGTGATCGCTTCGTTCAGGACGCGGTCATTGCCCACTTCCAGCAACGCATGGCCCAGCGCATTGCGCAGCAGACCCGATTCCGGGTCCAGACGCACAGATTCCCGATAAGGAATGACGGCATCCGCTGCCCTGCCATCCTCAAACAGAATCTGGCCTTTCAATTCATGGAAATAGGCGTTGTCCTTTTCCTGCGCGATCAGGCCGTCGGTCATTACCAGCGCCTCGCGCACATTGCCGCGCTGATACAGCGCGATGGCCCGGGCATAGCGCGCAGGGATCGACGTGTCGGTCGCAGCGTAATGGCGCAATGCCAGTTCCGGACGCATGAACCCCATGAGTTTGGCCACCATGCGTTCATGCTTGGTGTAAAACTCCTCAGGCAAGCGCTTGCCATTGTTCTGTGATTTCGTTTCCACAAAATTACGGATGGCTTCGATGCGGTTACGGGTCAGGGGGTGGGTACGGACATACTCCACCTGCCGGCTTTCGGGCAGCAGTTCCTGACCGGCCAACCGCTGCATCATTTTCAGCAGGCCCTCGGACGACCAGCCCAGTTTCTCCAGATACTGCATCGCCGCCTCATCCGCCGCCCCTTCCTGGCCACGTGTGAAGGCGAAGAAGGTACGCAGGGCCGCTTCCTGACCGCCGCCCATCACGCCAATGCCGACGTCGGTACGACCGGCGCCGATGGCAGCGGCCATACCCAGCAAGGTAAAGATGCTGGCAATGGTGGCCGCATTCGACATGGCGTCACCGGCGCGGGCCAAGTGACCGCCAGCGATATGGCCGGTTTCATGCGCCGCCACGCCGATCAGTTCCTCCAGCGTCGTATCCATCAGGAAGCCGGTGTGGAAGAACATGTTCTGACCGCCGGCGACAAAGGCGTTCAGGCTGTCATCATTGACCATGGCAATGGTCACCGACTCCGGCACAAGGCCCGCCACCTGCAGGATGGGGGTGGAATAGGTGCGCAGGATATGCTCGATTTCAGTGTCACGGATGAAACTGATCGATCTCTGCGCCATGGCGGGTTGCACCGCCAGGGTCGCCGACATAAACAACGCCACGGCCGCACTGGCAATCCGCTTTGGAACCGCAAACATGTCTCTATCCATCGGCAAGGCCCCTCGGCCCGACAGTAGCCACGAAAAAGATGGCGAGGGAAGGGCGAGATTGAAAGATCCCGCCGTTGGACATGCCTGGGGCGCGTCGCGCCGTGGCAGTGTCGCGCCCTTTATCGTGATGGAGGTGATGCGTGCGGCCAATGAACGCGCGGCGGCCGGTGGCGATGTCCTGCATCTGGAAATCGGTCAACCCGGCACGCCAGCGCCCCGCGGTGTCATTGCGGCCGCACATGCAGCCCTGGACAATGACCGGATTGCCTATACCGACGCCTTTGGCATCCCCGCGCTGCGCGAGGCGATTGCCCGCTGGTATCGGGACCATTACGGCGTATCGGTGCCGGCAGAGCGCATTGCCGTGACCACCGGGTCATCGGCTGGTTTCCTTCTGGGTTTTCTGGCCGCGTTCGAGCCGGGGGACCGGGTGGCGCTGGCCGCCCCAGGTTATCCCGCCTATCGTAACATCCTGCGCGCCCTGGATCTTGTGCCTGTCGAAATCCCGACCGGTCCCGAAACCCGGTTCCAACCGACCCCGGCCCTGCTGTCGGCGATCAACCCGCCGGTCAAGGGCCTGATCGTGGCCAGCCCGTCCAACCCCGCCGGCACCATGCTGTCGCCCGACGCCTTGGCGGCGTTGGCCACCTGGTGCGAGGCCAATGGTGTCCGCCTGATCTCCGACGAGATTTACCATGGTATCGAGTTTACGCCCTTGCGGGGCCAGACAGCCCTCGCCTTCAGCGAGCGGGCCATCATCATCAACAGTTTTTCGAAGTATTTCAGCATGACCGGCTGGCGCCTGGGCTGGATGGTGGTGCCGCCAGAACTGCTGCGGGCGGCAGAGTGCCTGGCACAGAATCTCTATATTTCGGCGCCCACCCTCTCTCAACGCGCCGCCATTGCCGCCTTTGACTGCACCGACGAGGCCGATGGCCATGTCGCCCGCTATCGTCGCAGCCGCGATCTTCTGCTCCAGGAACTGCCGCGCGCCGGATTCGACAATCTTGCCCCTGCCGATGGTGCCTTTTACGTCTATGCCGACGTTAGCGGCATGACCAATGACAGCGAGGCGTTCTGTAAACGCATTCTTGCTGAAACCGGTGTCGCCATCACGCCCGGCCTGGATTTCGACACCGGACGCGGCCACCATTATCTGCGGATCAGTTTTGCGGCGGCAGAGGCCGATGTGGCGGAGGCCGCCCGGCGGCTGGTCGCATGGCGGCGGGGGCTTAACCCAGGGTGACAGCCCAGGTGCCATCCTGGGTTTCCGAATGCCATTCCGCCCGCAGGTCGCCTTCATCCTGGCCGTTGATGGTCAGGTAATTGCGCTGGGCCAGCAGGCGACGGCCGCTGGCTGCCATCGGTTCCATGGTCAGGGTCAAACGGTCCCACAGGCTTTCGCGTCTGGCGGCCAGCCGTTCCAGCAGTTGGATGGCCAGCCCAGCGGGCGGCGGATGCACAATGCCGGAACTGACCAATTGCCGAAGGCGGGTGCCAGGACCGGATATCAGGCCCGTGGCACCCAGATGCACCTCACCCGACAGGATGGTGACGCAGGTGCCACTGCGCCGGGCAAAGTCGGCGAGAATACGCAGAACAGTCCGCCATTCCTCCTGATGCGCGGGGCTGCGCCATTGATCGCGCAGGTCATCCTCCATCCTTTGACGCCCCGGCAAGAGGTTCAACACCCGCTCCGCCAGCCCAAAACCCGGAAAGATCAGCGGCACCGATGACATCAGCAACAGATGGCGGCAAGCGGCAAACTGGTCGAGCCAGAGCGGCAGTTCCGCCAGAGTAGCGGGCGACAGGACCTGCGTTTCCGTCCGCTCGCTGCGCAGGTCGGGGGCCAGAATGCCGACACCGTTCAACAACAGCCCCTGGCTGAATCCTGGCGGTGCTGAAGCCAGCACCGTATCGGATGGATCATCATCACCCATGCCAACCTGGAACAATCGAAACGCCCGGCGTGCGGCGGCATAGATGGCCTGATAAGAGGGGCTGTCCAGAAGTTCCGCCGGATGAGATCCCCAACCGTCAATGATGTCGTGATCATCCCACATGCACAAGGAGGCCACGCCAGCCTGGATCGCTGCTGGTTCCGCCTGGGTCCAGGCATGCAGGTAGGTTGCGATGTACCAGGCATCCAACTGCGACTCCAGGCCGGGGCCGGCCGCCATACCGGTGCGTTTCATCAGCGTCCGGGTTGCCGAAAGCTGTCCCAACGCCGGAACCCGTTCCCACAGGCCATCGGCATAGACCTGATCCCCGCCCATCAGCAGCAGATGCAGCGGCTGCGCCCGATGGCGGCTCAACAAGCGGGCCCACAGGGCATTACGTTTCAGCCCCGCCGCTTCAATTGTGTCTTCATCCTCGCAGCCGCCGCAACTGACAAAGGCGATCCGCGGCGGTATGGCGGTGCCGGGGACCGACAGAGTCCACTGCCGTTCATCATCCTGAAACCGGTAAATAGCTCGTCCATCCTGCAACCCACGCGGTACGGCAAAGTCGTAGCGCCAGAGGCGCAGGATGCCGGACGGGCAGGGCACCCCAACCGGCCCAACCGGCGGCAGGTCCCGCCATTCATGCAGGAACCGCGGCGGTACGGGCAGGGTGACCCCTTCCACCCGCAGATCAGGCGGCTCGGCCTCGCCAGCCAGCAGGAAACAAGCGGAGACGCGCCAACGCTGCGCCGACCCGGTCGCACCCTGGGCACCGCGTGCCCGTAGCAGCGGACCCATCAGGATGACCGGCGGCGCCGGGCGCGGACGGGAACGCTGTTTTGAGGGGGAGTTGGCGGGACGCATCGGCCTCAAATGGGTGACGGACGGACAGGGTCAAGCGGCAACAGCCCGACCGAACCGCGGGCCAGGGACAGATCGATGCTTTTTCCCATTGCCAAGCGGTCGGCGGCAAGGCGGAATGGTGACATCTTTCTGTCATTGTTGCTCTTGAAAGTCTGTCTTCCCATGGATGCCCGTTACCGTTCACGTGAAATTGGCCGCAAGGCGGAGGATGTGGATGCCCTGAAACGTTCCTTTTTGGAATGGTTGGTTTATTCAGTGGGCAAGGATGCCAAGACGGCAACGCGACGCGACTGGTTCACAACCGGCGCCCTGTCGGTGCGGGACCGGGTTGTGGATCGCTGGATGGACACGACACGCGGCGTTTATGCCGCCGATGCCAAGCGTATCTACTATTTCTCCATGGAGTTCCTGGTCGGACGGCTTTTGTCCAACAATCTGGATAATCTGGGCCTGACCGAAGTCTGCCGCGAGACGGTTGATCGCTTGGGTCTGCGGTTGGAGGAGGTGCTGGAAGCAGAACCGGACCCGGCCCTGGGCAATGGTGGTCTGGGCCGTCTGGCCGCCTGTTTCCTGGACAGCATGGCCACCCAACATCTGCCGGCTTTTGGCTATGGTATCCGGTATGAATATGGCCTGTTTGAGCAACGGTTTGACCAGGGCTGGCAGGTGGAATTCCCCGATAACTGGCTGCGCTTCGGCAATCCGTGGGAATTCGCCAGGCCGGAGGTGCTGTACCCGATCCATTTCCATGGCCATGTCGAAACCTATATCGACGGGGCGGGCATGGAACGACGCCGCTGGGTCGGCACCGAAACCGTGCATGCCATGGCGTTTGACACACCTGTCGTCGGTTACGGTGGCGAAACGATCAATACGCTGCGGCTTTGGTCGGCCCGTGCGCTGAGCGATTTTGACTTTACCCACTTTAACGATGGCGATTATCTGAAAGCTGTGGAAAGCAAGGTCCTGTCGGAAAACCTGTCGCGCGTGCTTTATCCCAATGATGCGACGGAAGTGGGACGCGAGTTACGCTTCAAACAGGAATATTTTTTCACCAGCGCATCCATTCAGGACATTCTGCGCCGGTATATGCAGCATCATAAGGACTTCGATGCGCTTCCGGAAAAAGCGGCCATTCAGTTGAATGATACGCACCCGGCCATTGGCATCGCCGAGTTGATGCGCATCCTGATTGATCTGCACGGCCTGGACTGGGACAGGGCCTGGGACATTACCCGCCGCACCTTCAGCTATACCAACCACACGCTGCTGCCCGAGGCACTGGAAAGCTGGCCTGTTGGCATGATGGAACGGGTGCTGCCCCGGCATATGCAGATCATCTATGATATTAATGCGCGGTTCCTGGATAGTGTCTGGGCCCGTTCCGATATCGATACAATCCGCCGTCTTTCACTGATTGACGAAAATGGCGAGCGGCGGGTGCGCATGGGTGGGCTGGCCTTTCTTGGCAGCCATAAGGTGAATGGCGTGTCGGCCCTGCATACCGATCTGATGAAACAGACGGTTTTTGCCGATTACCATCGCCTGTTCCCCGACCGTATCACCAATATGACCAACGGCATCACCCCGCGGCGATGGCTGCACCAGGCCAACCCGGCTTTGTCGCGCCTGATCAGCAGCCGGATCGGCGATGGCTGGATCACCGACCTGGGAAGACTGGCCGTCCTGAAGGAACGGGTGGGGGATGAAGTCTTTCAGGAGGAATTCCGGCGGGCAAAACGCCAGAACAAAAAACGTCTGGCCGCCTATATCGCCCGACATCTGCGTATTGATGTCGATGTCGACAGTCTGTTTGATGTGCAGGTGAAGCGTATTCACGAATATAAGCGGCAGTTGCTGAATCTGTTGCAGACAGTCGCGCTGTATAATGAGATCCGGGACAATCCAACACGCGATTTTGTGCCGGTGACCAAGATCCTGGCCGGTAAGGCCGCACCTGCCTATCACCAGGCGAAACTGATCATCAAACTGGCCAACGACATAGGTCGCGTTATCAACAATGATCCGCTGGTGCGGGGGCGGCTAAAGCTGGTGATGCTGCCCAACTATAATGTCAGCCAGGCCGAAATCATCATGCCGGCCGCCGATCTGTCAGAACAGATTTCGACAGCGGGTATGGAGGCGTCAGGCACCGGGAATATGAAACTGGCGTTGAACGGCGCCCTGACCATCGGCACGCTGGATGGTGCGAATGTCGAAATCCGTGACCATGTCGGAGCGGACAATATCTTCATCTTCGGCATGAATGCACAGGAGGTGCAGGAACTGCGCGACCAGGGTGCATTTGATCCACGCGCTGTCGTCGGCGCCAACCCGCATCTGAAACGGGCCTTGGACATGATCGGTGGCGGCGCCTTCAGCCCCGACGATCCGGGGCGTTTCCGGCCTATCGTGGACGCACTGCTGTACAATGACCATTTTCTGGTCACCGCCGATTTCGAGGATTACCGCAACAGCCACGCGACGGCCGTGACGCTTTACCGCAATAAGACGGAATGGACCGCCAAAGCCATAATTAACACCGCCAGCATGGGCTGGTTCTCCTCCGACCGCACCATTCTGGACTATGCCAAGCACATTTGGGGCGTCGCTCCAGTGCTGCCGGGAGCCGGTGAGGCAGATTGATAGCAGGACGGGTCAGTGGCGTCGCTTGAACCGTGACCCGATCTCCGCTTCTTCATTCTCATACTGATATTGAAACGACTGCACCTGTTTGACCAGGGTACCCGGATCGCCGACAGCGGCTGTCGGCTGATACCGCCAGGTGAGGATGGCTTTTTCGGTGGCAGTCGCGAACTGCGGGTTGCCTGATTTTTTCAACACTTTGGTTTCTTTCACCCGGCCATCCGCCGTCGAGACCAGGAATTCCACCGTCGCCTCGCCGGACACCGACATTCTATCACCGGGCATGTCGGGAACCTCCCGGAACAGCGGCTTTACCTCTCCCGATGGCACCGGCAGGATACGCGTCGCCTCAACCCACTTATCCTCTGTCGCCGAATCGCCCCGTTTGAAGGCGATATAGGCCAGCATGCCATAGGTAGGGCGCAGAACGGCTTTCACCGCGGGGTCATCCTGGCCAGCACCACGTTCGGCAACCGAGATAAACATCGGCTCGGCGCTGTCTTTGCGACCGCTTTCCATGGTTAACAGGGCCTGTTCATAATCGACCATCAGCCGGATGATATGGTTAGCTGGCACGGCTTCGGCCACCTGCGATGCACGATCCAGATATTTGCGAATTTCAACGACATCGACCGTGCCCTTCAACTGCCGTGCCTGAGTCAGCAGCGCGTTGACATGCCCCACGGAATCGGTGCCAAAATTCTTAGCGTAGAGACTGATCACCTGATCCTGGGCGTCGCGGGACGCCTCAAAGTCGCCGGCATTGATCAGGGCTTGGGCCAATTGTTCATGCACGGCGATCAGAGTTCCATCTTCCGGCCCCACATGCCGCTTCAGGGCGATGATGGCCTTGCGGATGGTGGAAGGCGCAGCTTTGGTGTTGCCGGTTTGCAGGAAGATGTCGATGGCGTTCAGCAACAGTCTTTCGTGGCTGGCTGGTTTGTATGTGGGCGACTGCTCATAAAGTTCCGCCGCCTGCCAGGCCAGATCGAAGGCTTCCTGCAAATTGCCGTCCTTCATCTTGGCCACAGAGGCCTTGTTGGCTTCCTGCCAAGTCATGGCTGACACGGGCAGGGCCGATAAAAGCAGAAAACACACCACCAGACTTGCAACGCGCATGGGAAACCCCTGGAGACACATCATGCGCTGGCAAGATATCTCTCACAGGGGTTTATATTCAATAGTGTTTACGTCCCTTTAGTTGCATACTATCGCATGCAGTTCCCGGAATGGTATCAGCTTGCAGCGTTGCTCACGTTTTGGCGGACGGTGATCAGGGAACCGGGCGTTCCCTCATTGGCCGTTGGCTGAAAACGCCAATTCAGGACGGATTTGCTCATCATCGACACATATTTAGGGTCACCACTGCTTTCCAGAACCCGCACTTCCTTGACCTTGCCATCGGCGGTGGAGACACGCAGTTCCATCGTTGCAGAGCCGCTGATGGTGCCGTCATTGATTTCTGGGACCGAGCGGAACAGCGGTTGCGGGCCGCCAACATGCTGCGGCAGGCCGCGCGTTGCCTCGACCATCTTATCTTCGGTATCGGGGTCGCCTTGACGTTGGGCGATGAAGGCCAGCATGCCATAGCTGTCACGTGCCAGACTGCGCACCGCGACATTTTCCGAGCTTCTGGCCTGTCGCACGATGGACCGGAATTGTGCCGCCGCCGCATTATCACGACCGGCATCCACACCCGCCATGGCCTGTTCAAATTCCACCTGAAGCCGGATGGGGTGGTCGGCAGGCAAACCTTTGGTCAGCCCGTCAATCCGATCTAGATAATGCTGGGCTGTAGCCGGGTCCCGCGCGGCCTTGGCCGTGCGCACCAACTCCAACTGGGCGCTGACACTACCCACGCTGTCAGCACCATAATTCTTTTCATAAAGTGTGGCCACGCGTTCATAGATCAGCTTGGCCTTGGCCTTGTCGCCCAGGACCAGATAGGCCTTAGCCAATTGTTCATTGAGCGCGATGGTTTCCGGTGCGCCATCGGCGACATGCCGCCCAATTGCTGCCAATGCTTTTTGCAGCATATCCGGCGTCTTTCCCGGATTCTGGATTTGCAGGAAGATATCGACCGCGTTCAGCAGCAGCCGTTCATGATTGCCCGGTTTATAATTGGGCGCCTTCTCATACAGTTCTGCCGCCTGCCAAGCCAAGTCGAAGGCCGGTTGCAGTTTACCTTCCACCATCAAAGCGACAGAAGCCTTGTTGGCTTCCTGCCAAGTGTTGGCCGCCAGTACTGGCGTCGTCAGCAAGAGCAGGCAGGTCGCGGCGGGGATCAATTTCGTTGCAAACATGCAACCTCCGGCAAATGTCAAGTAAAACCTGAATGTAACTTACGCCGGTTCTGTTTCAGGCTCAAGCCGCGAAAGTGGTTCCGGTAAAAAGTCTGCGATTGGTCCGCCCTGCGCCGGGCGCTGCCCAGCCTTGCCAAGGGCCCGGAACGATTTCGCTGGTGCAGCGGGCAGCGGATGGGCATAGTCCGCCCCGTACCGAGTGGCTGTGGGGCCCCCGGTGGCTACCCATGCCGCCATCAAGATATGCCCCGAATGATGAAAGTCGGGTCGTGTCGCTGCCCATCTCCTGATGATGGTGCCGCCCTTCGCTTTCCGAAACAGTCGAAGCCGCTCCCAGCGCAACCGCTGGCGTCGGGATGATCCCGCCGTCTGGCATCCCTTGCGCTCCAGCCTGCGTTCGGACCCAGGAAGGGCCGGCGGTGCGGAGCGTTTGGCTTTGTTCTAAGAAAGCACGTTCCTTGACCATTACCTTTTCCGAACTCGCCCTTCCCGCCGCCCTGATGCAGGCCGTTGCCGAATTGGGCTATGTCACCCCGACCCCGATCCAGGCCCAGGCCATTCCGGCGGCGTTGGAAGGCAAGGATGTTGTTGCGTCGGCCAATACCGGCACTGGCAAGACGGCCGCCTTTGTTCTGCCCGCCCTGGCGCGTATCGCCGCGTCGGAACGTCAGGCTGGTTCCTGGGGCCCGCGCGTCCTGGTACTGACCCCGACCCGTGAACTGGCCAGCCAAGTGCTGGACCAGGTCCGCCTGCTCTCGAAGTTCGGTCGTATCCAGACCGGCACCGTTCTGGGTGGCATGCCGTATCGTGCCCAGATCGAGATGCTGCGCCGCCGTGCCGATCTGATCGTCGCCACGCCCGGTCGACTGATTGACCATCTGGAAAATGGCAAGGTCGATCTGTCCTGTGTCGAAATGCTGGTGCTGGATGAAGCCGACCGCATGCTGGACATGGGTTTCCGCGACGCGGTCGAGCAGATTTCCAATGCCTGCCCGGCCGATCGCCAGACCCTGCTGTTCACCGCCACCCTGGACCGGACCGCTGAGAAGCTGGCCTCGGCCCTGACCAAGGACCCGGTGCGCGTCGATGTCGCCGGCAAGGCCGTGACCAACACTTCCATCGAGCAGCGCTGGCTGCGCGCCGATGGGCTGGACCATAAGCACAAGCTGCTGGGCCGCCTGCTGGAGGATGAAGCCTTCGGTAAGGGCATCATCTTCATGGCCACCAAGGCTGATTGCGACGTGATGGCCGATCAGCTCTCCGAACAGGGCCACCGTGCCATGCCGCTGCATGGTGACATGCAGCAGCGTGAGCGTAACCGCGTTGTGCAGTGGCTGCGCGACGGCCGTATCAATGTGCTGGTCGCCACCGACGTGGCCGCTCGCGGCATTGACATTTCCGACCTGTCCCACGTGATCAATTTCGACCTGCCGCGTGTCGCCGAAGATTATGTGCACCGTATCGGTCGTACTGGCCGCGCCGGCGCCACGGGCGTGTCCTACAGCCTGTTCACCCGCCATGACCGCAATCTGGTCCGCGCGATTGAACAGTATACCGGCCAGCCGCATATCCAGACCACCCTGCCGGGCCTGGAACCGATGCCCGAGCCGGAGCGCAGCAAGTACCGCCCCGGCGGTGCCGGCGGTCACAAGCCGTATGGCGCCCGCAGCAATCAGGCCGGCAAGCCCTATGGCAACAAGGGCGGTTTCGGCGGCCAGCGCCGTGAAGGCGGCTGGGGCGGTGAGCGCCGTGAAGGGGGCTATCAGGGTGGTGGTGAGCGTCGTGAAGGCGGTTTCCGCGCTGAACGCCAGGATGGCGGTTATCAGGGTGGCGAACGCCGCGAAGGCGGCTTCCGCGCCGAGCGTCGTGACGGTGGTTACCAGGGTGGCGAACAGCGCTCGCAGAGCGAGCGCCTGGGCGGCTGGCAGGGCGAACGCCGTGAGGCACAGCCGCAGGGCGGCGACCGGCCGCAGCGCGCTTGGACCCCGGATGCCAGCCCCGTTGCCGGCGAAGCCCGTGCCCCGCACCCGCACAAGGCCAATCCCTATAAGCCCCATGCCGGGAAGGGCCGTCCCCACGGCCATGGCGGCGAAGGCCGCGCTGATTTCCGGGACGCCGGCCAGGGGGGCGAAAAGCGCCGCGAATTCCGTGGTGAACGCCAGGGCGAAGGTCGGGCCGAGGGCCGCGAAGGCGGCGCCGCCCCGCTGCGCCGTCCGTTCCGTCAGGGTTGATGGCTGAAGGAGAAGCCCCTCTCCCGCCGCTGGCCGGGGGAGGGGCTTTTTCATTTCAAGTTTCGGTCCGTATCCGTTAAGTCACCAACGCCCGTCGCCCCGTTTGCCGAGTAGCATCCATGCCCGACAATATCCTTGAAACTGAAGTCGCCAAACGTCGTACCTTTGCCATCATCGCGCATCCCGACGCGGGTAAGACGACGTTGACGGAAAAGCTGCTGCTGTTCGGCGGGGCCATTCAGATGGCGGGTGCCGTGAAGGCACGCGGGGAGCAGCGGCGGGCACGGTCGGACTGGATGAAGGTGGAGCGGGAGCGCGGGATTTCGGTCACCGCCTCGGTGATGAATTTTGACTATGCTGACCGCACCTTCAATCTGGTCGATACGCCGGGCCACGAAGACTTTTCCGAAGACACCTATCGCACCCTGACCGCCGTTGACAGTGCGGTCATGGTGATCGACGCGGCCAAGGGTATCGAGGCGCAGACGCGTAAGCTGTTTGAGGTCTGCCGTCTGCGGGACGTGCCCATCATCACCTTCGTCAACAAGATGGACCGCGAGGCGCGCGATCCGTTTGAACTGATGGACGAGGTGGAGCGCGATCTGCAGCTTGAGGTCACACCCGCTTCCTGGCCCATCGGGTCAGGCTCCGACTTCCGGGGCTGTTACGATCTGATCCGCGATCGGCTGATCCTGATGGATCGCAAGGCGGGCGATGTGGCGACCGACGGCATTGAATGCCACGGCGTTGATGATCCCAAGATTGATGAGCTGATCCCCGCCGATCAGGCCGCCAAGCTGCGCGAAGATGTGGCCATGGTGCGGGAACTGTGCCCGCCCTTCAATCTGGAGACCTACCGCGAAGGGCATCAGACGCCGGTCTTCTTCGGCTCCGCCATCAATAATTTCGGCGTGCGCGAGCTGCTACTGGGTCTGGCCGAATATGCGCCGCCGCCGCGCCCGCAAAAGGCCGATGGTCGCGAAGTGGAACCAGAAGAAGGCAAGGTCACGGGCTTTGTGTTCAAGGTCCAGGCCAATATGGACCCCAATCACCGCGACCGTATCGCCTTTTTCCGCCTGTGCTCCGGCCATTTCAAGCGCGGGACCAAGCTGAAGCATATGCGCAGCGGCAAGATCCTGGCCGTAAACAATGCCGTGCTGTTCCTGGCACGCGACCGCGAGTTGGCCGAGGATGCGTTTCCCGGCGATATTATCGGCATCCCTAACCATGGCACGCTGCGCATCGGTGATACGCTGACCGAGGGGGAGGAGCTTCGTTATACCGGCGTGCCCAGCTTCGCGCCGGAACTGTTGCAGCGTGTGCGTCTGGATGACCCGATGAAGGTGAAGCATCTGCGCAAGGCGCTGGAGCATTTCGCCGAAGAAGGGGCGTCGCAGGTGTTCAAGCCCATCGTCGGCGCCGACTGGGTGGTGGGTGTGGTCGGTCAGTTGCAGTTCGAGGTGCTGGCCGCCCGGATCGAGGCTGAATATGGCATGAAGGCCCGGTTCGAGACCGCGGGCTATGACGCCGCCCGCTGGGTGGAAAGCGATGATCCCGTGGCGCTGAAGAACTTCATCGACAGCCGCCGTGCCGATCTGGCCGAAGATCATGACGGCGCCTTGGTCTATCTGGCCCGCAATGGCTGGCAGTTGAACCGCGCGCAGGAGGATTTCCCCGAACTGCGTTTCCTGAAAACGCGTGAGCAGAATAAGAGTGTGACGACGGCGGCGGCCTGACCGGGCCGCCATTTATCCTCCTTGCGTCCCCATTACCCGGTACAGGGCATTGTCAATCATGGGCGCGAAGGACCAGTCGGATGCCAGACATTCAAATGTTTCGTCCTTCATGTAGAACAGAAAGTGACGCATCCCGTCCGTATCGGGGCCAAGCGTGATCCAGTCCTCCGGTTGATCCCGCAACGGATCGGGACCGGTCAGTTCGTAGAATTCACCCCATTCCGGGGCTGCCTGGCGATAGCGGCATTGCCCCCTATACCAACCCTCGTCATTGGTTTCTCCCAGCCTGTATTGGCAGCAATTGCTGAACCGGAGTATGCCTTGTTCGCCCTCCTGGAAGGCGGGAAAGGCATAGTGATTCAGGATCAGGCGCATGTGGAGCGCACCGTCCAGTGTCCAGAATTCCGGTGCCGGGGATACAGGCTCTGAATTCCAGCCATGGTTCAGGCGGGTGAAGGTTGGCGGAGCTGGACGTAAGGGCATGCGCCGCCGACGATGTGAAAAGAATGACATGGGCCCGCTGCCTTCCTCGCCATCTGCCCATGCGATATCAGATCACACCCACCATATACAGAACTATGATGACGGGGATCGGGATACCGAGCGCCCATAGCAGAATGCCGCGCATGTTCGTTCTCCTTCCTGGATGGCGATGCCAGATGGAGGGAGATCGGCGGCAGACGGGCAGTTGTTCCCCGAATGGTCAGCGGGCGGCAATGGAGATGGTGATCGTGTCGGCATAGCTGCCGGCGATGGCATCGGCCTTTGCCGGGACGGTCACGGTGAAATTCTTGGTCGTGACCACAAGAGCGGGGCTCGTGCGTGTCAGCACAACACCGGCAGCCAGGGATCTGACGCCTGAATTGTCATAGCTGATGGTGTAAGGAACCTTGTTACCTGCTGCATCCATGAGCGAACCGGCATTCGCCGATGTGATGCTGATCTTGAACCCATTTCCCAGATTGCAGTGTTCGCGCACTCGCGCGACGTTCAGCCTGCTGGTGCCCCTGACAAGATCGATGCTGTTCGTGCTGGTTTGGCTAACCTGGACCGTGCAGTTTGTCTCCACCGTTCCCTTGATCGGAACGCTGTTGACGGCATTGGCAGGGCTGACAGCGCCCAGAATGGCCAAAACCGCCAGGAATGGGCGGAGAAGGTGGGACATGGATAACAACCTCGGTTCGATGGCCTTTTGGCCTTTTGGGCGGATGGTACCGCCCATACCGAACTGAGCAATGCTTGTGCCACCGGAGTGGATGCTGAAAACTGGGGATAAACCGACCTTGGCCAGGGTGTTTTGCTGAAAGAATTGCATAAAGCATGAAAGCTGATCTGCATTATGCAAAGAGTGATGTATCAAGCGGCGCTGCGCGACGCCTTCCAGGCTTTGGCCAGGGCCACAAAGCCCGCCACATCAATTTCCTCCGCCCGCGCCGTAGGGGCGATACCGACGGAGAGCAGCAGGGGTTCCGGTTCCTTCATCACCGATTTCAGACTGGCGCGCAGCATCTTGCGCCGTTGGCCAAAGGCAGCGCCGACCAGCGCCTCCATGGTGGCAAAGTCGGGGTCATCAGCGGGACGTTCGCGGGGCGTCAGATGGACAACGGCGCTGTCCACCTTGGGCGGCGGGGTAAAGGCACGCGCTGGCAGATCATAGAGATTGCGGCAATGGGCCAGCCATTGCGCCATGACGGCCAGACGACCATAGGCATCCGTGCGCGTGCCAGCCACAATGCGGTCGGCCACTTCCTTCTGAAACATCAAGGTCAGTGAGCGGTAGTCAGCGATGCGCTTCAACCATCCAATCAGCAGCGGTGTGCCGACATTGTAAGGCAGGTTGGAGACGACGGCGCGGGGGGCCGGGACAAGATCGACCGGGTCCACGGTCAGAGCATCCGCCTCGATCAGGCGCAGACGGCCGGCCGATGCCATGACCACATCGGCCAGGGCTGCGGCGAAACGCGGGTCGCGTTCGACGGCCGTGATGCTGGCCGCCGGGCTTTCGACCAGAGCGCGGGTCAGGCCACCAGGGCCAGGGCCTACCTCGACAATATGCACACCGGTGAAATCGCCAGCTTCGCGCACGATGCGGCGGGTGACGTTCAGGTCGAGCAGGAAATGCTGCCCAAAGGCCTTTTTGGCCGCCAGATCATGGGTGGCGATCACGTCACGCAAGGGCGGCAGGTGGGACAGGTCGCGGCCGTCACTCATGGGACATACTCTGTTGCCGGCGAGCGGCGATGCGGGATGCGGCGTGAAGGGCGGCAATCAGGCTGCTGGCATTGGCCTTGCCGGTGCCAGCCAGGGACAGGGCCGTGCCATGGTCGGGTGAGGTGCGCACAAACGGCAGGCCCAGCGTGATGTTTACGCCTGTGTCGAAATCCAGCGTCTTCAGCGGGATCAAGCCCTGGTCGTGATACATGCAGACCACGGCGTCATAGCGGGCGCGGGCACCGGCATGGAACAGGGTGTCGGCGGGGAAGGGGCCGGCGGCATCAATGCCGTCTGCCTGCAGCCGGGCCACAGCAGGGGCGATCACCTCAATCTCCTCCCGCCCCATGGCGCCGTTTTCGCCGGCATGGGGGTTCAGGGCGGCCACGGCCAGCCGTGGATGGGCGATGCCGAATTCGGCTTTCAGCGCCCTATGTGTGACGCGGGCGACATGCAGGATGGCATCCGACGTCAGATGTTCGGGGACATCCTTGACCGCGACATGGATGGTGGCCAGCACGACCCGCAACCCACCGCCTTCCAGCAGCATCACGGTGCCGTCATCGGGCAGGCCCGCCAGATGCGCCAGATATTCGGTATGGCCCGGCCAGCGGAAGCCGCAGGCATAGAGCGCGCTTTTCTGGATGGGGTTGGTGACGACACCCGACAGGTGCCCGGCGCGCGCCAGGGCGACCGCCCGGTCGATGGCGGCGATGACCGCCGATCCATTGGTTGGATCGGGCGCACCATAGGTTACCGGTGCGGGCAGGGGGACGGGCAGCAGGGGCAGGCGGTCGGCGAACAGATCGGGGACACGGTCCAACCCGCCCTCATCCACCACCGCCAGCGGCACCTGCAGGCCCAGCCGGACGGCCAGGGCGGCGATACGGTCGGGGTCGTCCAGCAAGACGAAGGGCGGCACCGATGCCGCCCCGCGTTCCATCCAGGCCTTCAGGGCGATGTCGCCGCCGATGCCTGCCGGTTCCCCCATGGTCAGGCCCAGTGGCGCCGCCATGACTTACATCCTGGTCTCAATGGTGGCATTGCGGCGCAGGTCGCGCAGATATCGGCGCTGCTGGAGGTCCATCCGCTCCTGATAGAGCATGTTGCGCACCTGGTCCGGCGGCGGCAGGCTGCCTTCCGGCACAACACGGTCACATACCATCAGCAGCATGGCGCCACGGTCGGTGATCAGGGGGGCCGTCGACTGCCCCACACCCAAGGCTCCCACCAGATCAGCGATCTGTTGGGGAACATCGCCCAGCCTGGTCAGCGGCTGGGTGAATACCTGCGCACCTGGCACCTGCTGGGTGGCCTGCTCCAGAGCCTCGCAGCCGCGCGCCTGCTCGCTCACCTGTTTGGCGATATTGAAGGCGGCATCCTGCTGGGCCTGGTCTGTGCCGGCAATGGGCACCACAAACTGACGGATGGCAACCTGGATGTTTTTCGGGTCCCCGGCGGCGACAATACGCTGATCGCGCAGCCACAAGATATGATACCCAGCAGCGCCCCGGATCGGACGAGAGAACTGCCCCTTCTGCATCTGCTGAAGGGCGCGATCCAGATTGTCTTCCAACTGCCCCTGCTGAATCCAACCCAAATCACCGCCATTGGCGGCACCGGCCGACTGCGAGAACTGGCGGGCCACGGCGCTGAAATTGGCGCCCCGGCCGATCTGATCGACCAGCCGTTCACCCAGACGCTGTACTTCGGCCTCGCTGGTGTTGCTGTCGACAGTCAGGAAGATTTCCGCGACCTGGTATTCCGGTTTGCCCGCATTGGCGCGAACACGCTCAATATAGGCATTGACCTCGCTATCGGGCACATTCACCTGCTGACGCACCACGCGCTGGACCACCTTGCTCCAGGCGATCTGGGCCAGCATCTGCTGACGCATGGTGGTCCAGGGCACACCGGCCTGGGCCAAGGCCGCCTTGAGCTGTTCAATATCCATACGGTTGCGCTGCGCCGCCGCCTCAAGATCCTGGGTTAGCTCATCCTCGGTGACGGACAGGTTGCGTTCCCGCGCCTCCTGGATCTGCAAGGCCTCATCCGTCAGCAGGCGGATGACCTGCGGCAGCAAGCGCTGGCGTGTCTCGGCATTGTCGGGAAGACCAGAGGAAACGATGGCCAGCTGCAGGCGGCCCTCCACATCGGCCACCGTGATCGGCTCTTCGTTCACAATGGCGGCGATGCGGCCAAGCTGGCCCTGCGCACCGATGGCCCCCTGGGCCAGCACAGGCGTCGGGCTGGACAGCAGGGCGATGGACAGGGCAGTCGCCCCCAGGAGGGCGTTGCGCGCGAGGCTTTTCATGGTCGGTCGGGTCACATTCTGCGTCATGGGGCGATCTTATAGAGGCTTGCAGGCTTAAACGCAAAGCGTACCGCTGTTTATCCATCCTCCGTGTGCAGCAAGGCAGCAACGGAAAGCAGGACGGTTACACCGGCAGGGGCCCAGGCCGCCAGCAGAACCGGAACCGACCCGGACATGCCGAGGGCCATGATCACATCCTTCACAATGAATAGTAGCAAGGCGGTGACAATGCCCGCCCCGACCAGAGTCAGGGTGCCGCCGCCGCGCATCTGCCGAAGGGAGAAGGCAGCCGCCAACAGCACCATGGCGGCGTAAAGCACTGGTTGGGCCAGCAGACTGTGCCAATGCAGCCGGTGTCGAACCGGTGACAGGCCCGTCAGTTCCAGGGTGCGGATAAAGGTCGGCAACTCCCAGAAAGAGAGGGTATCGGGGCTGGCAAAGCTGTCCTGAATACGCTGTTCCGTCAGATCTGTGGGCAGTTGATAGCGGGCCAGGAACTGTGCCGACACGCCAGGCTTGTTGTACCAGACCTCTGTCAGGTTCCAGTAACCGGGCACCAATTCTGCCGAAGCGGCATCCAGCCGCGCCGACAGGCGTTGACCCGGCACGGACAGCAGGACCATGACGCGGCGCAGCTCCAGCGTACCGGGGACCACCGACTCCGCGTGGATGCGATAGGCCCCTTCCGGTGTCAACTGTGTCAGCCAGATGCCGGACCGACCCACATCCAAGGAGGAGGTCTGCCCCCGCAGATATCGGTTTTCCATCCGCTCATACCGGGTCAGCATGGCGGCGAAGATGGGATTGAGGACCGTGACCAGCACCATGCCAATGATGGCCGCCCAGGCCAGAACCGGTGCGGTAAACTGCCAGACACTGATGCCGCTGGCCCGCGCCACCACAAGTTCATGGGTACGGGTGAGGCGCCAGAACGTGTACATCGCCGCGAACAGCACGACGAAGGGGAATACTTCCTGTCCGATTTCCGGCAGTTTCAGCAGCCCCATGGTAACAACGATATCAAATGTTGCCTCCGGGCGGTTGGCCGCACGACGCAACAGTTCAACCGTATCCAACAAATAGACCAGCGCCAGCAGGGACGACAGGCCTGCCGCAAACCAGATCAGAAACTGACGACCGATATAAAGGGCAAAGGTGGAAGACAGGCGCATCACTCACCCCCTTCCCGGTTCGCAACGCTGGCGGGACCAAGTCTCGCGCCGCAGATACCAGAGGCCCAGTGGCACGGGCGCCAGCACCAGGATGTAAAGCAGACCCGCCAGGACCGGGACCTTGCCAATCAAGCTGACAATACCCAGGACAGCAGCCTGTAACAGCAGGGCACCAACCGCCGCAGCCGTGATCCGCCGCCCATTGCCCCGGCGGGAAAACTCCCCCGGCAGCAGCGCCGCCAACGCGATCACAGCAAAGGACAGAACCAGGAACGGGGAGGCGAGGCGATTATGCAATTCCGCCCGCAGACGGCCAGCAAAGCGCCGGTCGGTTGGGTCATCCGCGTTTGGTGTCCATAGGTCAGCCAAGGGCCGTTCGCGGGGTTCAACCCAGCGAACCGGCAATTCACGCCGCAAAGATTGCAAATCCACCGCGTAGCGTTCGAACTCTAACCATTCGGTGCGGCCAGTGGCCATGGTGAACTTGCTTTGCATCCCATCAAAGACCAGGACACGGGGCACACCATCGGCATCGTTCAGGGTGCCGCTGGCCGCCGCAATGGTGGTGGTCAGGCCATCGGTCCGCGCATCATGGATCAGGATATCCTGCAAGGTGCCGTCGGGCAGCCGGTCACGAACATAGATGGTCAGCCCATCGGACAGTTCGTTGAACGTCCCTTCGCGCAGCAAGGCGGCGGACATATCGCTGCGCACCGTTTGCCGCATGGCCACGAGGCTGCGCTGGGCGGCGGGCCCCAGATAAACAGACAGGACGAAGCACAGCAGGGTCGCCAGCCCCGCCAAAATCAATACCGGGCGGGCCAAAGCCATCGGCCCCATCCCGGCAGCCCGCATCACCACCAGTTCGCTGTCCTGGGCAAGCCGGCTATAGGTGAACAGGACGGCCGACAGGACACCAAAGGGCAGCAGCACCGGCAGAAAGGTGGGAAACGACAGGATGGCCAGATGGGCAAAGGCCCCGAATCCGGCCCCGCCCTCAACCACCAGTTCCACCAGACGCAGCGACTGGGTCAGCCAGATGGCAGCCGACAGCCCCCCGGTGACCACGAGGGTGGCCAGGAACAGGTTGCGCAGAAGATAGCGGTTGATCTGTGACATCATTTCCCAAATGAGCCGGGGCCTGTTCGCCCCACATATTGCCAAGCACGTAGCGTGTGATTGCGTCCTGTTCGTGGCGGAATGACCGATTATGGCCCCCCGCAGCCTGTTCAGATCATGCCAGACCGGTCTCTGCCTGGAGGAGGTTGCTGACTGGATGGTTTAGCAGAGTTTTTGCACCCGCCCATATGGGGTGGCGTTCGGAAAATCTGCTTAGCTGACCTTGACATGGATACGTGGCTGTTCTTTATCGACTCCTTGCCATGCACACAACCGCCGGCGCCATTGTGACGCCGGTACAAGACAATAAGAGAGCCCCGGAATGAAAATCGCCTTCGCTTCGCCCGGCACGCCGAAATCTGGCATCCTGGCTGTCACTGTTGCTGCTGACCGCGCGCTGGGCGCGTTGGGGCGCGAACTGGATCAAAAGACCGGTGGTCAGTTGACCCGTGCCATGGAACAAGGCCGTTTCAAGGGCAAGGCGGAAGAAGTGCTGTCGCTGGTGGCGCCGTCGGGGCTGGACGTATCGCGGCTGCTGCTGATCGGTGTCGGCGCGGCTGATGCGGTCGATGCCAATGCTGCCAACAATGCCGGCGCTGCCGCTTATGCGGCTGCCCAGAACAGTGGTGAGACCGATCTGGCCATCGCCCTGGATACACATGAGGGGGTGACGGGCGACGCCGGTGAACTGGCCGCCGAAGTGGCCTTCGGTGCCCTGCTGCGTTCCTACCGGTTTGACAAATATCGCACGACCCTGGCCGACGATAAAAAGCCGTCGGTAAAGAAGGTCACCGTGCAGACCGACGCTGCCAAGGCCGCCAAGAAGGTCTGGGATAAGCTGGAAAAGGTGGCCGACGGCATTTTCGTGACCCGTGACGTGGTGTCGGAGCCGCCGAATGTCATCTACCCGGAAACGCTGGCCGATCGCTGCGTCGACCTGTCCAAGCTGGGCCTTGAGGTCGAGGTATTGGACGAGAAGAAGATGAAGAAGCTGAACATGGGCGCGCTGCTCGGCGTGGGTCAGGGGTCGGTGCGCCCGCCGCGTCTGGTGATCATGAAGTGGAACGGTGGCACTAAAGACGAGGCGCCGGTCGCTTTTGTCGGCAAGGGCATCACCTTTGATACCGGTGGTATCTCCATCAAGCCCGCCGCCAACATGGATGAAATGAAGTGGGACATGGGCGGGTCTGGCACAGTCATCGGTCTGATGGCGGTACTGGCCGGCCGTAAAGCAAAGGTCAACGCCGTCGGCGTCGTCGCCCTGGCCGAAAACATGCCCGATGGCAATGCCCAGCGTCCGGGCGATGTGGTGACCACCATGTCGGGCCAGACGATCGAGGTGCTGAACACCGACGCCGAAGGCCGTCTGGTGCTGGCTGATGCGCTCTGGTACTGCCAGGATCAGTTCAAGCCCAAATTCATGGTCGATCTGGCCACCCTGACCGGCGCCATCATCGTCAGCCTGGGCAATGAACATGCCGGCCTGTTCTCCAACGACGATGACCTGGCCGCCAAGCTAACCGAGGCCGGTCTGAAGACGGGTGAGAAGCTGTGGCGCCTGCCGCTGTCGCCCGCCTATGACAAGGATATCGACAGCGACGTAGCCGATGTGAAGAACATTGGCCGCCCGATGAACGCCGGTTCCATCATCGGGGCCCAGTTCCTGCAGCGTTTCGTGAACAAGGTGCCGTGGGCGCATCTGGACATCGCCGGCACGGCCTGGGCCAAGGCCGACAAGGGCATGGTGCCTAAGGGCGCCACGGCCTTTGGTGTGCGGTTGCTGGATAAGCTGGTCGCCACGCATTACGAAGGCTGACCCCAGGTCCGAGGGCAGGGGGCGGTGTGATTACCGCCCCCGGTCCGCTTGTGTCAATTGACGGAGAAGGTTTCATGCGTCGTTCTGCCCTCGCCTTTACGCTTGCCTTGCTGGCTGCCCCGCTATCGCTGGCGCCCGCCCTGCCGGCGATGGCGCAATTGGGCTTGGAACCCAATCGTCAGATGAAAGCGGTGTTGCCCGATGATCCCGATGGCTGGGATATGAGCGATGTCCGCGTCGCCACCGGCGCGCTGCCCATGTATTCAGTTGCCACGGCCGAAGCCACCTATCGCAAGGGCAACATCCAGATCGTGGTCGGGGCCGCCCGCAGTCCGACCCTGTACAAGGCCGTTATGGGGTCGATCAAAGTGCCCAGCACTCTGCCGCCCAATGGAACGGTGGAAGTGGTAAATGGCAAGAAGGCTATTGTCACCGCCTATCCGGAAGCCAAGGTGCCGCTGTATCAGATACAGATCCCCGCCGGGATTGATGGCATTGTTATGCTAACCACCCGCAATGGGAACCTGGACGACCTGCGCGCCCTGGCCATGCAAGTGGATTTCGACCCATTCCCCCCACGGTAACAGGTCGATTAATCACACCGGGTCTGACGTTGGTCTGATGTTAGTTTTCTAACGCTGCTTCGCGTGCGGCCCGGCCCTTTTCGATGCGCCGGGCCATGAATACCGACACTTCGTAAAGCAGCAGCAGGGGGATAGCGAGACCGATCTGGCTGATCACGTCAGGCGGCGTCACGATGGCGGCGACGACAAAGATAATGACAATGGCATACCGCCGCTTGGATGCCAAACCATCGGCCGTGACCAATCCGACCCGTGCCATCAGGGTCAACAGCACCGGCAACTGGAAGGCCAGACCGAAGGCAAAGATCAGCGCCATGATCAGCGACAGGTAATCCGCCACGCGGGTTTCCGCCTGAACGGCCAGGGTGGTAGCGGTGGCTTCCACCTCAAACCCCAAAAAGAACTTCAATGCCATAGGCATGATAAAGAAATAGACCAGACCGGCGCCCAGGGAAAACAACACCGGGGTCGCCACCAGGAAGGGCAGGAAGGCCTTGCGTTCGTGCTTGTAAAGGCCGGGCGCCACAAATTTCCAGACCTGGGAAGCGATGATGGGAAAGGCAATCATGGCCCCGGCCCAGAAGGCCACTTTCACCTGGGTCAGGAAAAACTCCTGCGGGGCGGTGAAGATCATACGACGGTCGGCCGCTCTGGTGCCCAAAGCATCGACCAGCGGATGCATCAAGAATTGATAGATATGCTCCGCCACGGCAAAGCAGGCCAGGAAGGCCACGATCAGGGCGCCGCCACTCCACATCAGCCGATTGCGCAGCTCGATCAGATGTTCGAGCAGCGGCATCTTGCCGGCATCCAGCTCATCCTGTTGGGTCGGTTCGCTCACGGCGTCTTATCCTTGCTGGGGTCCGTGTGCAGGGAAGGTTCAGCACTGACCGAGGCCGCCGCCAGTTTGGCGGAAGCCACATCCGGTGCGGGGGTGCCCGTGATGGGCTTCGCCACCGGTGCGGGGTGGGGTCCTGAAGATGGTACCGGTGCGGGCGCCGGTGCCAGGGCCGCACTAGCAAGATCGGCAATGTCTTCCCCGCTGGCATCGACCAGGGCCGCCACAGGGGTCGGTGCCGGATTGTTCTGCGCCGGACTGGTGAAATCCTCGACAGCCAGGGATTTGCGCATGCCGCCATCCGGGTCGATGCTTTTTTCCAGCTCGTCCGTCAGATTGAAGCTGCGCGCCTTCTGCACCTGTTCACGCAGTTCGTCCAATTCCGCCTGTCGAACCATATCATCGACATTGTTCTGAAACTCGCGGGCCATCGAACGGGCACGGGCCATCCATTTTCCCAGCGTACTCAGTGCCTTGGGAAGGTCCTTGGGGCCAATGACGATGAGCGCCACCACCCCGATCACCAATAGTTCCGACCAGCCGATATCAAACATGATGCCTCAGGCCTTCGGCGCGTCGTCGGTCTTGGCGGGGGGCGGTGCGTCCGGTTCGGCCTTGTTGGGGTCGGACAGGTTGGCCTTGAAGTTACGGATTCCGGAACCGAGATCCCCCATGACCTTCGGCAGTTTGCCGGCGCCGAAAATGACCAGGAGGATCACCAGGATTACCAGGATCTCCCAAACGCCCAAACCACCCATGATCTTTACTCCGCCTGACAAGGGAAGCCATTGCCCGAACCACCGGAAAGGCGCGGGATCATGGCAGAAAGCCCCGGTGGCCGCAATGCAGCCGGCTCACAACCCAACCCCACCAGGGCGTTAGCCATCCGGTGCCGCAGCATCAGGTCCTTGCAAACACGAACGCCTGCCGCGGTTCCAGTGTTACCGAGACATGGCTGCCATCTTCAGGCAGGAAATGGCCAGGAGCGCGGGCATGCAGATGGTGCGGCACGCCGTCGCGGTCGGTCACACAGAGATGGACCAGACTGGTCCGGCCCAGCAGCCGGGAGGCCTCCACCAATGCCAGATTGGGCACGCCCGTCACATCGCCGTCGGCCGCCAGGGTCAAACGCAGAGCCTCTGGTCGGATCAGGATGTCCACGGCTGCGCCTTCATCCAGATGCGGCACCGTCAGGCATCCGACAGGCGTGTCAACCCGGGCCTGATGAACCTTACCCGACAAGTGGTTCACCTCGCCAAAAAAACTGGCCGCAAATGCATCGGCAGGCTTGGTGTAGAGCGCCGTTGGCGACCCCACCTGCACCAGCTTACCGTCGCGCAGCAAGGCAATACGGTCGGCCAGGAACATCGCCTCTTCCGGATCGTGGGTGACGATCATGGTGGCGGCGCCGCTGCGCTTCAGCACATGCAGGGTTTCATCCCGCACTGTCTCCCGCAGACGGGTGTCCAGGCCAGAAAACGGTTCATCGAGCAGCAGGACCGCCGGTCGCGGCGCCATGGCGCGGGCCAGGGCCACCCGTTGCTGTTGGCCGCCCGACAAGGCGTGCGGATAGGAACGCGTAAAACCGTCCATGCCCACCTGTTGCAGGGCGGCCAACGCCCGCGCATCACGTTCCGCCGTCGGCAGACGGCTGAGCCCAAAGCGGACATTGTCCAGCACGTTCAGATGCGGGAACAAGGCGTAATCTTGAAATACCAGCCCGATTCCACGCCGTTCCGGCGGCAAGGAGGCGCCGGGTTGCGCAATCGTCTGCCCGGCAATGGCGATACTCCCCTGCTGGAGGGTCTCCAACCCGGCCGCAAGGCGCAGCAACGTGGACTTACCGCAGCCCGACGGCCCCACCAGACAGACAATCTCCCCCGGTGCCACCGACAGCGATACATCGTTCAGGGCCTGTTTGGCGCCATAATGATGGCTGACATGGTTCAGCGACAGGGACGGAAGCGGCAGCGGCGCGCGTCGGGGGGCGGCCATATCCTGCGGCGGACAGCCGGCCTGACGGTTCCGCCCGGCGGGGTCACGGATCATCTTGTCGCTGATCGTCGTATCCATTCGGGGGCCGACGCCTTCCACCTTGTCCCACAACCCGTCAGGGTCACGTATCCTTCATACTTAGGATGCCAGACAAGGCTTTGCAAACCGTTATTAGTCGCGGGGTGGGCATGCGACCAAACGTACCGGGCCCAGTTCTGGCCCGGCCGCGGGCTGGCCAAGCCAGTCCCGAACGGGAGAGCAGCGGTCCCGCGCGCACAGCATATAGTCACCGACATGATGACTGGCCGCCAGAGTCAGGTCCGGCAGGGGCGGCAGTCGGGGATGTCCAACCCACCAGCCATTGATCAATTTGGCATCGGGCGCGGGTTCCATACCCACGCCGCTGCCCTTTACCCATGATCGTTCCAGGATCAGACCGGCGGCGGTGACGCGGTATTCCTCCCGCCATTCCACCTTTTCGATCGAATGGGTCCAGGACAGGGTGAAATGGTCAGCCGGAACCGGTACAGGCGTCCGGTCACCGGCGATCAGGCACAACATCAGAACGGCTGTTTTGCCCATCAGACCGTCGCCAGACGGCGACCGCGCAGATATTGACGGCCGACGAACAGCGCCGCCAGGGCAAAACCCGCCTCATCCGTCAATGGCATGGCCAGCACCAGCAGCGCTGCCGCCGTGAAGGCCCAGGCCAATTCCCACCATTTCAGCTTGGTCTTGTAGTGGCCAATGGTGACGATCCCCAGCATGCCAATTCCGACCAATGCTTTCACCACCATGTAGGCGGTATCCAGCCAATCCCCGGATTGCAGCATCAAGGCCGGATCAAAGACGGCCATGAACGGCACCAGATAACCGGCAATGCCGATGCGCGTGGCCAGCCAAGCAATTTCCATGTGCCCCGCGCGAGCAATGGGCGAGGCTGCCAAGGCCGCCAGCGCCACCGGCGGTGTCAGGTCGGCCATGATGCCGAAATAGAAACAGAACATATGGCTGACGATCAGGGGGACACCCAACTGCTGCAGCGCCGGCGCCGCGATGGACGCCGTGATGATGTAATTGGCCGTGGTGGGCAGGCCGGTCCCCAGAATGATGCAGGCCACCATGGTCAGCAAAAGGGCCAACAGCAAGTTACCGCCCGACAGATCCACAATGATCCCCGCCAGACCAGAAGCCAACCCGGTCAGGGTCAGCATGCCGATCAGGATGCCGACCAGGGCACAGGCGATACCCACCGCCACCGCCGCCCGCGCCCCATCGGCCAGCGCGTCGGTCAGCGCGACCATCAGATCACGTCCGGACCGGAACAGGAAACAGGGCAGGGCCAGCAGGATAATCACCAGCATGGCCATCTGTTCCGTGCGCAGGCCCGCCTCAGTCAGGCCCCAGGCGCCGAGCCCGAGGCCCAGCCAGAAGGCCACACGCAGCGCCACCGGCCCGATCTGTGCCACCAGCGCCAAGCCCATCATCAACACCACCGTCCCGGCAATGCCCACCACCCCGGCGAACAGCGGGGTGCGGCCCGACAGCAGCAACGTGACCAGGGCGACCAGCGGCAGCAGCAGGTGCCAGCCCCGGCGCAGCGACGGCCATAACTTTGGACACTCGCTGTCCGGCAAGCCGTGCAGGCCGGCGCGCGCAGCTTCCAGATGGGCCATCCAGTAGGCGGAGACAAAATACAGGATAGCCGGGATGGCGGCAGCCTTGCAGACCTCCAGGTAGGAGACACCCAGGGTTTCCGCCATGATGAAGGCCGCAGCCCCCATCACGGGCGGCATGATCTGCCCGCCCATGCTGGCCGTCGCCTCCAGCGCGCCAGCGAATTTCGCGGAATACCCAAAGCGTTTCATCATCGGGATGGTGAATTGTCCCGTAGTCAGGACATTGGCCACACCCGACCCGTTGACCATGCCCATGAAGCCCGACGATACCACCGACACTTTCGCCGCCCCGCCCAACCGGCGCCCGACCAGCGCCATGGACAGGTCGTTGAACAACTGGATGACCCCCGCCTTTTCAAGAAAGGCCCCGAACAGGATGAACAGAAAGATGAATGTCGAAGAGACAAAGGTCGGTGTGCCGAAAATGCCTTCGGTCGAGAAATGCAACTGTTCGATCACCTGGTCCAGATCATAACCGCGGTGGGCCAACAGGTCCGGCATGAATGGTCCGAACATCGCATAGGGAATGAAAGCCAAGCACAGAAGCGGGAGCCCCCAACCCATGATGCGGCGCGCGGCCTCGGCCACCAGCACCGTATTCAACGCCCCGACCCAGAGATCCAAACTGGTCGGCGTGCCCGACCGCAGGATCAGATCATGTTCAAAGATCCAATGATACAGGCCCAGCACAAAAGCGAGCCCGCCCAACAACCAGTCATAGAACGGCACCCGATCCCGGGTTGCGCCATCACGCGCACCGATTAACAGAAACGCCATCAGCAGCAGGAACCCGACATGCACCGACCGCACCACCAGACTGGAGAGCGGGTTGAAGGTGGCGGTCCAGAGCTGGAACAGAGCGAAGGCAACACCGATCACAAAGATGATCCGGCGATGACCAGCGGACAGCCGCCTGATCGCCGAGGTCGGATCATCCTTTTCCACCGCACGGCGGATCGCGTCTTCGTCAATATCCAGGGTTTTGGTCATAAAGGGGACCTCGATCAAACCGTAGGCCAGATCGCGGCATGTGCCGCGTGCTGACAGAACAGGCATTCACTCCAACAATGCCAGGGCGAGGCGTCGGTCCCGACCTGACCTACGCGTCCGTCACAACAACCCCTTTTCCTGATAGAACCGTTTCGCCCCCGGATGCAGGGGCGCGAATTCCGTGGCCGCATCCTTGGACAGGGCAATCTGTCGGGCGGCGGCATGGGCCGACTGCATCACATCCAGGTTTTCAAACATCAACTTGGTCATCTGATAGGCGGCGGCGTCCGACAGACCATCATGGGTTGCCAAAGCATTGCCGGTGACCACGGTGGGCACATCAGCATCCTGGCCCTTGTAGGTGTTGGCAGGGATCATGGCGGAGCGATAGACCGCCTCACCGATGCGCGCAACGGTTTCCGCCGATACCGGCACCACCGTGATATCAATGGCACTGGCCAGATCGCGCAGCGACGCCACACCCAACCCTGCCGATTGCAGGGTTGCGTCAAGCTGTTGATTCTTCATCAAATCCACACTTTCGGCAAAGGGCAGGTACTCTACCTTGGCGAAGTCGCCATAGGTCAGGCCAGCGGCCTTGACCACCGCACGTGCATTCAGTTCGGTGCCTGATTTGGGTGCCCCCACCGAAACACGTTTGCCCTTCAGATCAGCCAGAGAGCGGATGCCCGATGCTTTCGACGCCACGATCTGAATGTAGTTGGGATAGATCACGGCCAGGGAGCGCAGCTTGTCCAGCGGCTTGGCAAAGCCGACCTCCGCATCGCCGCGCACGGCCTGGACCAGCGTATCGGTCTGCGTGAAGGCCAATTCACCCCGGCCGGCCTGCAACAGGTTCAAATTCTCTGCCGAAGCCTTGGTCGCCTGAACACTGAACTTGGTCTGTGGCATGGCCTTGCCATAAATCTGCGACAGGGCCACACCCAAGGGGTAATAAACCCCGCTGGTGCCGCCGGTCAGGATGGTGACGAAACGCGGCGCCTGTGCCAGGACAGGCACGGCACCGCCCAGCGCTGCGGCGGCCGTTCCCAGCCCGAGCCGTCCGAATTGACGCCGATCCATCATCACCATGTCGCATCCTCCCGTTTGTCTTTACCGCACCGGCGCCGGATTGAACGCCCTGCGTCGGGGGCAGTCCGGTGCCCCCGTGGTTCAGCAGCGATCTTTCAGAATATTCCTGCGGCGCGCAACCATACTGCACACCGGATTTTCCTTTTGCTGCATCTTTGTGGCAGGGTGCGCTGCAACGTTGGCAGGGAGTAGAACGATCCATGGATATGGAAGGCGAATATGCCATCCCCGCATCACGCGACCGGGTGTGGTCGGCGCTGAATGATCCTGCCGTCCTGCTGCGATGCATTCCGGGCTGTGAAGAGCTGGACAAGCTGTCCGATACCGAAATGACTGCCAAGCTGAAGCTGAAAATCGGGCCGGTCAGCGCCCGCTTCGCTGGCAAGGTTCACCTTTACGACATGGATGCGCCCAATGGTTATCGCATCAGCGGTGAAGGGCAGGGCGGTGCTGCCGGTTTCGGTAAGGGCGGCGCCACGGTCACACTGGCCGATGCACCCGACGGCGGTACTGTTCTGCGCTACAAGGCGGAGGCCGCGGTTGGGGGCAAGCTGGCGCAATTGGGTGCCCGCCTGATCCAGGGCACGGCAGCCAAGTTGGCCGACGAATTTTTCGCCGCTTTTGCCCGGATTATGAGCGAGGAGGCGTGACATCGCCCCGCCATGTGCCCATCTCATAAGCCTCGTTTCCAGGTAGTTGCCATATGATCCGTGACGATAACGAAGCCATTCTGACCCAGGCCGCCGGCTGGCGCGCCGATGGGATCGCGGTTGCCCTGGCCCATGTCATCGCCACCTGGGGGTCTGCCCCCCGCCCGGTTGGCAGCCTGATGGCCGTTTCAGCCACCGGCGCCATGGCAGGATCGGTATCGGGCGGCTGTGTTGAGGGGGCGGTGGCTCTGGAAGCGGCCAAAGTGCTAAGCGATGGCGAACCGCGATTCCTGTCCTTTGGCATCAGTAATGAAATGGCCTGGGAGGTCGGCCTGGCCTGTGGGGGCAAGCTGGAGATCTATGTGGAGCCAATCCAATGAAGGGCCGGGTTTTCGACGCCTTGCGCACCGCCCTGGCCGAACGCCGCGCCGTGGCCCTGGTCACCGATCTGGGGTCTGGGCTGCAGACCCTGGTCGATATCGAGGGTCGGCAGCAGGGGGATGCGGGGCTGGAAGATGAATTCCTGCCACAGGTGGTCGATGCCATCCGCGCAGACCGGCGCGGGATCGTGGAATTCTACGACGGGCGCTTTTTCATCAATGTCTTTCCCCCGAAGAACCGGTTGCTGATCATCGGCGCCGTTCATCTGGCACAGGCACTGGTGCCGGCAGCGCGGTTGGCCGGATTCGACGTCGTGGTCATCGATCCCCGTGCCGCCTTTGCCACCCCGGACCGGTTCCCCGACACCGATCTGGTAACTGAATGGCCGGATGAAGCCCTGGCGACGCTGAAACCCGACGCACGCACGGCGGTCGTTGCCCTGACCCATGACCCTAAGTTCGACGATCCGGCGCTGATCGCATCGCTGGCCAGCGATGCCTTCTATGTGGGGGTTCTGGGCGGACGGAAAAACCAGGCGGCCCGATTGCAGCGTCTGCGCGCACAAGGGGTGGCCGACGATCGGCTGGAGCGCATTCACGGCCCCGTGGGCCTGGATATCGGCGCCGTCAGCCCCGCAGAAATCGCGGTGTCGATCCTGGCCGACATCATCCTTTGCCTGCGTGGCCATAAATGGAAGGCCGACTGACCATGTGGTTCGGTGTGGTCCCGGTGGCTGATGCCCTTGGCGCGATCCTGGCGCATGGTGTTCACCATGCCGGAAGCCGTTTCGCCAAAGGGCGGGTTATCAGCGCCAGCGATATGGCGCAACTACGCCTGTCCGGTATCGAAACGATCACCGTGGCACGGCTGGAAGAGGGCGATGTGGGTGAGGACGCAGCGGCATCGCGCCTTGCCACCCGACTAGCAGGCGCGAACCTGATGGTGAGTGCCGCCCATACCGGACGCGTCAACCTGTTTGCCGCCCGTGATGGCATCGCCGTCATTGATGCTGCGACCATTAACGCGCTGAACCGCGTGGATGAGGCGGTGACCATCGCCACCGTTCCGCCCTACACGCCTGTGCTGAAAGGCCAGATGCTGGCCACCATCAAAATCATCCCCTTCGGGGTGCCGGAAAGCATTATTTCCAACCTGGAATGGATGCTGGCCGGAAACGGGCCGGTGTCGCTGGCACCTTGGGCCGGTCTGTCGGCAGGCCTGATCCAGACGGTATTGCCCGGCACCAAGCCGTCCGTCCTGGACAAGAGTGTCGCCGTCACCGCCGCCCGTATGGCCGGCATTGGCGGCACCCTGCTGGGGGACGTGCGGGTGGCGCATGCGGTGGAACCCTTGGCCGGGGCGCTGCGCACGGCCGAGGGGGCGATCCTGCTGATCATCGGGGCGTCCGCCATCACCGACCGCCGCGATGTCATCCCGGCTGCAATCGAGGCCGCAGGAGGAACCGTCCTGCATGTGGGTATGCCGGTTGATCCCGGCAATCTGCTGCTGTTGGGAACATTGGACGGTCGGCCCGTCCTGGGGTTGCCGGGCTGTGCACGCTCGCCCAAACTGAATGGGGTGGATTGGGTCCTGCAGCGCCTGGGGGCGGGCCTCCCGGTCGATGCGGCCGCGATCATGGGCATGGGAGTCGGCGGCCTGCTGGCAGAGATTGCCGGACGGCCGTTGCCCCGGGCACTGGCCACCGCCCTCCCGCAGGCACCGCGTATCCATGGTATTGTGCTGGCCGGCGGGTTTGGCCGACGGATGGGTGGCGCCAACAAACTGCTGCGCGAATGGCGTGGGGAACCGCTGGTCCGACATGTGGCGAAGTCGGCCCTTTCGGCACAGTTGGCCGGGGTCACGCTGGTCACCGGCCACCAGGATGGCGAGGTCCGGCGAGCGCTGGACGGTCTTGCCCTTGATTATGCCCATGCATCCGATCATGCAGACGGGATGGCCGCCACCCTGAAGGCCGGGCTGGCGGCACTGCCCGATGATATTGATGGTGTGCTGATCCTGCTGGGTGACATGCCACTTGTCACGCCGGCCATCATCAACCGGATGGTCGCAGCCTACAGCCCCGACCAGGGGCGGGCCATCATCATCCCAACCTGTCAGGGGCAGCGTGGCAATCCGGTCCTGTGGGATGTGTCCTATATCCCGGAGATGCGGAGCCTGACCGGCGACAGGGGGGCGCGTGCCCTGTTGACCACCCATGCCGACCGCGTGTGCGAGGTCGCGGTGGAGGATGCAGGCGTACTCCTGGATGTCGACGTGGCAGAAGATCTGTCACGGTTGGGATGAGTGGCAGCCCGCCTGTGGTCAAAGATACTGGCCCAACACCTTCAAATAGGGCCGAGCCTCCTGCACGAACTGCACGATCTCGTACATGAGGTTGGGCAAGGTCGGGTGGCCCGGCACACGTGCCTGACCCAGCACCATGATCATCTGTTTGTCATCGACAGTGAATTTAGCGTTCTGCAGGTGGGCCGCAGCGCGCAGAATTTTTGACAGGCGCACCCGTTTTTCCGGTGATTCGATGGTGAAGGGCATATACCCCACCTGGGCCCAGACCTGAAACAGGGTATCGTCATCGACCGGGGTCAGGCTGACATGGAACATCAGCCCGTCCAGGAAAAAATGGTGTCGCGACGCCGTGGTCGGGTTGGTCACACTGAAATCGCCAGCCTCATCCATACGGACGGCACCAGGGCCGATGGGCAGGCCCTTTTCCGCCGCGCGCGCCAGCTTGGCCACCGTTTGAAGCGCCTGAGACACCGCGTCACACTCCCCCACCGCCGCGCCGGCCCCCTGCCGGTCGGGTAATACATACTCCGTTATAGGCGTGGGGGCCATTTGGTCCAGTGAATTTGCATCACCCTATCTCGAAGAACAGCCCAATCGGACGCCCGGTCACCGCGATCCCGTCAAACGCCAGCAGGTCACAAGACCGATGGCAAGAGCGACAGCAGCCGCCGGGGCAAACCAAGCCGGATGGTCCAGAGCGGTAAGGTTGACCGCCACGCCAAAGGCCAAAAAGGCGGCGATACTGCCCGGCAGCCACCAGCGGCGCTGGCCCGCCACCTTGATGGCGGTGATGCCGCCTATGGCCGCCGCCAGCAGATAGGCCAGAACCGGCGCCATAAACACGCTGTCGCCACTCAAGATGCGGTGGCCCACCATCTCCACCGCCATGATGATCAGGATGCACAGAATGACACCCACCAGCACACCCGCCACCTGCTTCACAATGCCCGCCATGGCTGTCACCCGTCCGACCGGTTGGATTGTTCCATAAAAGTTAACCACGAACGCACCGCCGGTTCCAGGGCAGGCCGTGTCAGATACGTGAACAAAAACAGATCAAGCCCCTTTTCGGCGCCGCCGGAGAGGCTTAGATTACCGGCCATGACCCAGACCGCCCCCGATACCGCCCGTGACCTTGTCTCCGATACCGCCATGCCGTGGCGCGTGAAGGTGGAGGAGAGGCCGTTCATCGAACCCCTGACCGTCGTGTCGGAATACACGCCGGCGGGCGATCAACCGCGCGCCATCGAGGAACTGACCGACGGTCTGATGCGCGGAGAAAAGGACCAGGTCCTGCTGGGCGTCACGGGTTCGGGCAAAACCTTCACCATGGCGCATGTGATCCAGCGGGTGCAGCGCCCGACCCTGATCCTGGCGCCAAACAAGACACTGGCGGCACAGCTCTATGGAGAGATGAAAAGTTTCTTTCCAAACAATGCGGTAGAGTATTTTGTTTCCTACTATGATTATTATCAGCCGGAAGCCTATGTGCCCCGCACCGATACTTATATCGAGAAGGAAAGCTCGATCAATGAACAGATCGACCGCATGCGCCACGCCGCAACCCGCGCGCTGCTGGAGCGGCAAGATTGCATCATCGTGGCCTCGGTCTCTTGCATTTACGGTATCGGCTCGGTCGAAACCTATTCGGAAATGACCATTCCGTTGCAGGTTGGGCAGATCCTGCACCGTCAAGGCTTTCTTCAGAGATTGGTTGAGCTTCAATACCGCCGCAATGATGCCGGCTTTGGCCGTGGGTCTTTCCGGGTGCGCGGCGATACGATCGAATTGTTCCCTGCGCACCTGGAAGACCGCGCCTGGCGCCTGTCACTGTTCGGGGATGAGTTGGAGGCGATTAATGAGATCGACCCGCTGACCGGTGAAAAACTGGCCTCCATGAAGGAGGTGCGCATTTATGCCAACAGCCACTATGTCACGCCGAAACCAACCCTGTTCCAGGCCGTGGAGCAGATCAAGCGTGATCTGAAATTACGGTTGGAAGAGCTTGTTCCACAAGGAAAATTACTTGAAGCACAGCGTCTGGAGCAGCGTACGACCTTTGATATCGAAATGATGGTGGCGACCGGGTCCTGTGCCGGCATCGAGAACTATTCCCGCTATCTGTCGGGCCGCAATCCGGGCGAGCCACCGCCGACCCTGTTTGAATATCTGCCCGAAGATGCGTTGCTGATTGTCGATGAAAGCCATGTGATGGTGCCGCAGGTGGGCGGCATGTACCGGGGCGACTTCATGCGCAAATCGACCCTGGCCGATTATGGTTTCCGCCTGCCATCCTGCGCCGATAACCGCCCGTTGAAGTTTGAGGAATGGGACGCCATGCGTCCGCAGACCGTTTTTGTCTCCGCCACGCCCGGCGATTGGGAGTTGGAGCGGACAGGCGGTGTGTTTACCGAACAGGTGGTGCGCCCTACCGGCCTTGTCGACCCCGAAGTCATCATCCGTCCCACCGATACCCAGGTGGATGATGTGATGGCGGAGGTACGGGAGGTGACGGCCAAGGGACTGCGTGTGCTGGTCACCACGCTGACCAAGAAGATGGCAGAAGCGCTGACGGAATATATGATGGAGGCGGGCATCAAGGTCCGCTACATTCACTCCGACGTCGAAACCCTTGAGCGGATTGAGATTATTCGTGATCTGCGTCTGGGCGTGTTTGATGTGCTGATTGGTATCAACCTGTTGCGCGAAGGGTTGGATATTCCTGAATGCGGCCTTGTCGCCATTCTGGATGCCGATAAGGAAGGATATCTGCGCAGCCGGACCAGCCTGATCCAGACCATTGGTCGCGCGGCCCGTAACGTCGAAGGCCGCGCCATCCTTTATGCCGACCGCGAAACCAACTCCATGAAAGCAGCATTGGAAGAAACGGCGCGGCGTCGGGCTAAACAGTTGGAGTATAACGCGGTCCACGGCATCACGCCGGAATCGGTCAAGAAGAACATCTCTGACATCCTGGGCAGCGTCTATGAGCGTGGCGACCGGGTGGAGGTGGATACGGGTGCAGCAGAAGGCATCGGTCTGGCCGGCAAGGACATCAAGACCATCATCGCCGAACTGGAAAAGAAGATGCGCGCCGCCGCCGCGGATCTGGAGTTCGAGGAGGCGGGTCGGATCCGCGACGAAATCCGCCGCCTGGAAGCCATCGACCTGGGCCTTGCCCCTGGCGCCAGCCCCATTCGCGCATCAGCCCAAGGCGAAAAGCCGCGCAACAGCCCCAAGGCCGAGAAGGGTGGTCGCACCAAGGGGGCCGCCAAGACCAAGGATGGCGGGCTGAATGTCGGTGGTATCGAGTTCGGGGGCAAGAATACCAAGCGTCGGCGTTGACGCCGGTCTTTTGCGGTCACGGCATTCCGATCGACGATGAGCCTCAGGAAATTGTAGCAATCATATTTATCGTATAATAATACTTCCCACCCAGAATGGCAGCGGGGAGGATGCGATGCGGATTGAACAATGGGGTAGAGCTTTATTGGCCCTGAGCCTGCTGTTGCCGGGGTCGGCAATGGCGGAGACCCTGCTCACCGTTGATGCGCGCAAGCAGCCAACGGCCCCGGTAACCGGTTATCTGAAAATGGGGCAGGGTGTCAGTCCGACCGGCGGGACCATCGGTATCAATAACCGCTATCTTACCCTGGACGGCCGACCCTGGATGCCGACCATGGGCGAATTTCATTACAGTCGCTTCCCGGCCGATGGCTGGGACGAACAACTCGCCAAAATGAAGGCGGCCGGCATCGACATCGTCGCCAGCTATGTCATCTGGAACCATCATGAGGAAGTTGAGGGTGCCTTCACCTGGGAGGGCGACAGGGATTTACGTCGTTTTGTGGAACTTTGCGCCAAGCATGGTCTGAAATTCATGGCCCGTATCGGCCCTTGGATACATGCAGAGGTCCGTTATGGTGGCATCCCCGACTGGGTAGTCGATGCCATGCCAACACGGGGTAATGACTCGCAATATCTGGGATTTGTTGATCGTTATTACCGTCAGATATCAACACAGCTGCAGGGCCTTCTCTGGAAGGATGGCGGGCCCATCGTCGGCATTCAGTTGGAAAATGAGTATAATCTGACAGGGCCGGGCCAGGGGCGGGACCATATCGCAACCCTGAAACGGCTGGCGCTGGCAGCCGGGTTTGATGTGCCGCTTTATACGGTAACCGGCTGGGACCAGACCGTTTATCCGAGCGGCGAGGTCGTACCGGTGTTTGGCGGTTATCCAGATGAACCCTGGAAGGCCAGCCCGGAAATCCTGCCGCCCAAAGAGACCTATGCTTTTCGGTTTGACAGCCGGGTCAGCGGCAATCTGGGGGCGCAGACGGTAGCGACGCGGCGGGGTGATGCCGATCCCGACATCCCCAACACCCCCTTTCTGGGCGCCGAATATGGTGGGGGTGTTCCAGCCATGTATCGCCGCCGGGCCGTGATCGCCCCCGCCGACATCTCTGCCATGCTGCCGGTTCAGATCGGGTCCGGTGTGAACCTTTTCGGCTATTACATGTTCCATGGGGGGCGCAACCCGCAAGGCCGGACGACGTTGGAGGAAAATACCGGCATCCATGGCCATAACGATACGCCCATCATCGGCTATGATTTCCAAGCCCCCATTGGTCAGTATGGCGACATGCGGCCGGTGTTGCGGGCGGTGCGGCCCTTCCACTTGTTCACCGCCGCCTATGGTGACCAATTGGCGCCAATGGTGCCGCAGGCGCCGACGCTGTTGCCCCGCGCGCTGGATGACCTATCGACCCCGCGCTGGTCGGTGCGCAGCGCTGGCGACGCCGCCTTCGTGTTTTTCAACTCCCATGTCCGGCAGTACCGGATGCAGACGGTCAACGACGCCCGTTTCGCCATCGACCTGCCCGGTGGGCGCATTAGCTTCCCCTCCACCCCCATCAGCCTTCCGACTGGATCGCATTTTATCTGGCCGGTGAACATGGACCTGGGTGGCGCACGTCTGTCCTATGCCACCGCACAGCCGGTGACACGGATCATGGTAGCGGGCATTGAAACCCATATCCTGCAGGCGGAACCTGGCATTCCGGTAGAACTAGCCTTGAGCGGCGCCACCGATGTCGAGGCAAGCGGGGCCAGGATTGACCAGCGCGATGGAAGTCAGGTCATCAGCGGACTTAAACCCGGCACAGGGGCCGTCGTCGGCTTTACTGCGGGGGGGAGAACCAAGCGCCTGCTGATCCTGACGCAGGAACAGGCAGAAAACCTGACCATTCTGCGTCGGGGCAACGGGGACGTGGCGGTGATCAGCGCAGCCGACTTGTTCGCCGTCGATCAGGGATTTGCCATGCGTCAACGAGGCGACCATCATTTTCGCTATCTGACCCTGCCAGCCCTTGGCAGCGGCGGTGTGCCGGACGGCCTGTTCACCGCCTATGAGAAGCATGTACCGGCAAAACCACCCTTGGAGGCGCGCATCGAGAAGGTTCGCGATGCCGGGACGGCCCCGCCAATCCGGATTGGCGGCCCTGCCAAGGCCGCTATGCAACCCGCACCCGAAACCTACGGCCGTTCCGCCGCCTGGCGGATCATCATTCCCGACAATGCCCTGGCAGATGTAGCCGATCTGTGGCTGGAACTGGATTACCAGGGCGATGTCGGGCGCCTGTTCAGCGGCGTACGCCTGATCGATGATCATTATTTCAATGGCCCCGCCTGGCGTATCGCCCTGAAACGTTTCGCGGCGGAGATCCGCCAGCCCCTCAATCTGACCGTCATGCCGCTGCGCGCCGACGCCCCGATCTATATCCAGGAGGAATGGAAACCGAAACAGGAAGCCGGCGGGCAGGTTGCCACGCTGAAAGGCGCCAGGCTGGTACCGGAATATGGGCTGACGGTGGAGATGGGGAAATAGCCCCGGAGCGCCGCTTTATGCTAAAGCCTGGACCAGGATTATCGGCTCGGGATCGGACATGACGGAGCGGCGCTTCTATCATCTGACGCGCAAGACGCTGGAGCAGACCCTGCCGGGCCTGTTGGAAAAATCGCTGGAACGGGGTTGGCGGGTCCTGATCCTGACCGGCAGCGGCGAACGGGCAGAAGCGCTGAACCAGCATCTCTGGACCTTCCGGCCCGACAGCTTTCTGCCCCACGGCACAGCCAAGGATGGCCAAGTGGAGCATCAGCCCATCTTGATCCATGCCGTGGATGACGGGATGCCGGAACGCCCCCCCAACGAGGCCCATGTGCTGTTTCTGACCGACGGGGTCGATGGTCAGGGTTTGTCTGGCGTCGGGCTGATCTGTGATCTGTTCGACGGCAATGACCCTGCCGCAGTGGCAGCCGCCCGCGACCGCTGGCGTCAGGCCAAGGCGGACGGCGATGAGCTGACTTATTGGCAGCAGAACGAAACCGGCGGCTGGGAGAAGAAGGCCTAGGCCAGGGCGTGCGCGATCAAAGAGCCTAAACCGGCTTTGCGGCGTGGCGGATGAATTCCGCAAAAGCGTCAGCCGGCATGGGCCGGGAAAACAGGTAACCTTGGCCTTCCTCGACGCCCAAACGCTTGAGGATTTCCCATTGTGCCGGGGTTTCAATGCCTTCTGCCACGACCTTCAAGTCCATGGCCTGGGCCATGGCCACAATGGCTTCGACAATGTGGCGGGTGCTCTGGTCCCGCTCCATATCCATCACGAACTTGCGATCAACCTTCAGGCAGTCCAGTGGCAATTCGCGAAGATAAGACAGTGAAGAATAGCCTGTGCCGAAATCGTCCAGCGCCAGCGCCACCCCGCGGTCAGCGATCCAACGCATCTGCTGCAAGGCGCCTTCCAGATCTTCCGGCAGGATGGTTTCGGTGATTTCGAGCTGCAGAAGATGGGGCGGGATACCGCTCTCAGAGAGGAGCACGTCGATCAATGCCGGAAGATGCCCCCAGCGGAATTGCCGCTCCGATACGTTGACGGCAATCTGGATGGGCGGCAGGCCCGCATCCAGCCACTCGCGGATCTGTTTGATAGCGTTGCGCAGAACCCATTCGCCGATCGGGACGATCAGGCCCGTTTCTTCTGCGGTTGGAATGAAGACACCGGGCGGCACTATCCCCCGTTTGGGATGCTGCCAGCGCAGCAGCGCCTCTCCCCCCACCGGTTCACCACCATGGATGGCAACCTTGGGCTGGTAATTCAGGACGAGTTGGTTGTCGCGGATCGCGGCCCGCAATTCATCCTCCAGATCCAGGCGTTCCTTCAGATCGTCCCGCATGGAGCGGGTAAAATGCAGGTAATTCGCCGTGCCCGACTTCACCGCCTGTTCCAGGGCAACACAGGCATTGCGGATCAGGGCAGGGCCATCGGTGGCATCGTTGGGCGACACAGCCACACCGATCTTGGCCGAGACAAACAGTTTCTGGCCTTCGATGATCAGCGGTTCGCCCATGGCATTGGCAATGGCGGATGCGGCGAACAGGGCCTTGCCGGCATGGTCAAGGCCGGGAAGGAAAATGGCGAACTGGGTCTGGGCGAATCGACAGATCAGATCATTGGCACCACAGGCTGGAACCAGACGCTTCACCAGCGTGGCCATCGCCAGGTCCAGCGCCTCCTGCCCATGTACGCGGAAAAGTTGCGGCAGGCGGTCAAACTCCACCACCAGAAGACCCGCAATCAGGGTACCGCCATGACGGGCCATAATCTCCCCGACCCTAGTCGCAAAGGGCCGCATCTCCCAAACGCCGGTCACAGCATCGCGAGGGATATAGTCGGCCGCAGCAGCCGAATGAGGGGGCATTATGCTAGACAAGGTCACGACGGCTTTGTTCCGTAGTCCCGGATCAGATCAGTGAAGGAGTGCAGGGGTCAAAACATGTCAGCACTGCCACCACACCCCATTACGCGGCCTTCCGGGACCTTAAGTTTTCCCGAGCCTGTTTGGAAACTTGTGCATGTCATACCGGTTTTACCCCGGCTCCATAGCCACCACATGTCGGCTCGCGTAAGGTCATTGCACATTCGTAATGCCGATGGAACGCATCAATGAACCGGATGACTATTTTCTGGCATAGTTAGCAACAATATTCGACCGTGATGGTTTTCCGCACGTTTCCGCCACGTTGAACAAGGGTATGACAACATGGGGTTCGGCCTGGGCAAACTGTTGGCCGCTCTGACCTCGCCAGGAAACCTGTTGCTGCTTTTGCTGCTGACGGGTCTGGTGTTGATCTGGCGGGGACGGCCGGTCGGCCGTCGGCTGATCCTGACAGCGACGATCGGTTTTTTGCTCATTGCCACCACCCCCTTGTCCATATGGCTGCTGATACCCCTTGAACAGCGTTTTGCGACCCCGGATCTGTCCCAAATCGGGCCGGTGGATGGCATCATCGTTCTGGGGGGAGCCCTGATGCCCATTGGGTCACGGGAACATGGCGCACCACAGTTAAACCGGGATGCAGAAAGGCTGACGGTATTGCCGGGCCTGATGCGGCAGTTTCCCGACGCGGCCGTCCTTTTTACGGGGGGTAGCGGTGATCCACGAACACCGGGCGAACGGGAGGCCCCATTCGTGACAGCATTGCTGGCCGGGTGGGGCGCCGATACCAGCAGGGTGCAGTTGGAGGGGGCGTCCCGCAATACCTGGGAGAACGCGGTCAACTCTGCGCCGTTTCTGACCGACGGCGGTCGCTGGCTGCTGGTTACGTCGGCTGCCCATATGCCACGCGCCATCGGGGTGTTCCGGGCGGCAATCCCCACCACGACCTTCATTGCGTACCCGGTCGGGTTCAATGCCAACCGGGCAGAGGCCCTGCGGTTCGGGTTGAACCTGTCTGAAAATCTGGATCGTACCGAGATCGGCGCCCATGAATGGCGGGGATTGCTGACCTACTGGCTGGCGGGCCGTATTCCGGCGATCCTGCCCGCCCCGTGACAGGCCCCACTGTTATAGGCCCACCCTGGCACTTGCCGTAGCGGGGCAGCACATGCCACAACCCATGGGTCCAGTGCAGCCGGGAGGACCCAAGATGATGACGGAAGCGACCATCAGCCGCCGCCTTCGGCACCTGTTGCCGGCGGGCCTGCTGCTGGTCGGGCTGCTTGGCTCCCCCGCCCAGGCCGCGCCTGATTTTCAGCAATGGCTGGGCACGTTGAAACAGGAAGCCGCGCGCGAGGGCATTCGCCCCGCGACAATTGAGACTGCGCTGACCGGCATCGCCCCCATTCCCCGTATTCTCGAACTGGATGGCAGACAGCCCGAACGCACCATCAGCTTTGAGACCTATCTTTCGCGGGCTGTGACCAAAACCCGCATCAAGCGGGCGCGTGAACAGATGGTGACGCACAAGGCCCTGCTGACGCAGATATCGAACAAATACGGGGTGCCAGCCCGTTTCATTGTCGCGCTATGGGGTATGGAAACGGATTTCGGTGGCAATATGGGCGGGTTCAAGGTGATTGATGCGCTGGCCACCCTTGCCTATGACGGTCGCCGGAGTGCCTTTTTCAGAGGTGAGTTGCTGACGGCTTTGCGCATCCTGGATGAAGGGCATATCGCCCCGGACCGGATGCTGGGCTCCTGGGCCGGGGCCATGGGGCAATGCCAGTTCATGCCCTCCAGTTTTTTCAAATATGCTCAAGATGGCAATGGCGACGGGCGGCGGGATATCTGGACCACCCATGCCGATGTTTTTGCCTCCGCCGCCAATTACCTGTCTACTGTGGGCTGGAAAACCGAGCAGACCTGGGGCCGCGCCGTGCGCTTGCCCAAGGGAGCTGATTCGGCAGCCTGGGTTGGTCTGGACAAGCCCGCGCTGTCCCTGTCGGCCTGGGCGAAACGCGGGGTCCGCTCTGCCGATGGCAAAGCGCTGCCCAAGGCCAATATGGACGCCTGGCTGGTGCAGCCGGATGGGCCGAAAGGCAGGGCGTTCCTGGTCTATGGCAATTACCGAACCATCATGGACTGGAACCGGTCGACCTATTTCGCAACTGCGGTCGGAATTCTTGCCGACCATATTGGCTCTGGCAAATGAGTTGATGTAGGCTGCGACCACAATCGGTTGGGGTAGGGAAGTATGGTGCGGGCAAATCTTGTAAGATTGGCAGTCCTGGGTGTCACCGTAGCGGGGCTGGCCGGCTGTGCTGCGTCCCCACCCCCTAAACCGCCAGCCGCAGCACCCGCCCCGGCAGCCCCGGCCCCAACGCCGGGCGGCAGCTACAAGGTTGGCAACCCATATCAGATCGATGGTGTCTGGTATTATCCCCGTGTCGATTACGGCTATAACGAAACCGGTATTGCCAGTTGGTACGGTCCCGGCTTCCATACGAAGCTCACTGCCAATGGGGAACAGTATAACGAGAATGAACTGACGGCGGCGCATCAGACCCTGCCCATGCCCAGCCTGGTGCGGGTCACCAATCTCGAAAATGGCCGCTCCATCGTTGTGCGGATCAATGATCGTGGCCCGTTTGTCTCCGGTCGTATCATCGACATGTCGCGACGGGGAGCACAGTTGCTGGGCTTTGATCAGCAAGGCACCGCGAAGGTGCGGGTTGAGATTCTGGCTGAAGAGAGCCGTGCCATCGCTGCCGCCGCCATGAATGCCAGCAGCCAGGTCGCCGGTGTTTCTCCCGATGGCGGGCCCGTGCCACAGGCCGCGCCACGTCCACGCGTGACAGTGGAGGCCACCCCGCTGCCGCCCACGGCTGGGGCCCAGGCCGCGCCCGGCAGCGCCATTCCGCCCCGTGTCGCACAGGCAGCGCCGGTGCCGCCGCGCACGATTGCCGCCCCGACGACCGTGGCGGGTACGACCACCGACGATGGCCGTTTCCTGCCGGCCCCCGTGGTTGAGCAGCGTGCCTTGCCCGCAAAACCAGGCAAAATCTATATCCAGGCCGGCGCCTTTGCCAATTATGACAATGCCAACCGGCTGCGAGCAAAGCTGAACTCCATCGCGCCGACCAACCTGTCGAACGCCATGGTCAACGGGCAGCAATATTTCCGGGTCCGGGTTGGCCCGTTCGATCAGGTCGAACGCGCCGACGAAGTGTTGGCGCAGGTTCTCCAGGCGGGCACCTCGGAGGCCAAGATCATCGTGGATTGAGGGGCCCTGGCCAGCCAATCAACGGTCGCCCCCCGGCTTCCACGATGACACATACTGTCGCGGTGGTGCAGGACGCTGGACATATCGACCGGTCCCGCCCCACTGTTGCATGGGACGCGTTTCCACCTGTTTCTGTTGTAAAGGGTTGAAGAGAAAGATGGATATTCGGATCGCACATCGGATGAAGGGTGTCGCCCGCAGCATCGCCACGGCCCTTCTGTTAACGGTGTCGGCGCTGCCGGTCATGGCGGCCGATCTGGACACCATTGCCAGGGAAGCCATCCTGGTCGATGCCGAAACCAACATGGTGCTGTTCGCAAAGAACGCCGACGAACGGATGCCCACCTCCTCCATGTCGAAGGTGGCCACGGCCTATATGCTGTTCGAAAGGGTCAAGGAGGGGCGCCTGTCGCTGGACGACACGCTGCCTGTGTCCGAGCGCGCCTGGAAAGTTCAGGGTTCCAAAATGTTTGTGGAACTCGGCAACAACATCAAGGTCGAGGATCTGGTTCGCGGTATGGTGATCCAGTCGGGCAACGATGCCTGTGTGGTGCTGGCCGAAGGCATGTCCGGCACCGAAGAGGCCTTTGCGGCTGCCATGACAAAACGAATGCGGGAACTGGGCCTGACCAACACCAACCTGACCAATGCGTCAGGCATGCCAGATCCCAACCATTATTCCACCGCCCGTGACCTGTCGATCCTGGCCCGTCATCTGATTCGGGATTTCCCTGATCACTATCATTATTACTCTGAGCTGGATTTTACCTATCACGGGATCAAACAAGGCAATCGTAATCCGCTGCTTTACCGAAACATGGGTGTCGATGGCATCAAAACCGGTCATACGGAAGCTGCCGGCTATGGCCTGATTGCCTCTGGTGAACGCGATGGCCGCCGCCTGATCCTGGTGGTGAATGGTCTGCCCAACATGCAGGCCCGTGCCGATGAAAGTGCGCGTATCCTGGAATGGGGCTGGCGTGAGTTTGACAATGTCACCCTGTTCAAGGCGGGGGAGACCGTGGACAGCCTGCCGGTCTGGCTGGGCGTCACGCCAACGGTGCCCCTGGTCATTCAAGATCAGGTGAAGATCACCATGACCCATGACCAGAAACAGAAGATGAAGGTCAGCGTGAAGGCGGACGCCCCGGTACCGGCACCGGTGAAAAAGGGAACCCGGCTGGCTACCCTGACCATCGCTGCACCGGGCATGGACACGCTGGAACTGCCGCTGCTGGCCGGCACCGACATAGAGCAACTGGGTCTGTTCGGGCGCATGGGGGCGGCTTTATCGCACTTCATTGGCGGCGGGTCCGCTGAACCGGCGGCACCCGCCGCCGCACCGGCCCCGTAACCGCCATGGCGCGCGGTCGGTTCATCACCCTGGAAGGCGGCGAGGGGGCGGGAAAATCCACCCAGATCCGCCTTCTGGCAGAGGCGTTGCGCGCCGCCGGAATTGAAGTGGTGACAACACGGGAGCCTGGTGGTTCACCCGGCGCAGAAGCGGTACGCGATCTGCTGGTCAATGGTGAACCCGGTCGTTGGCTGCCAGTCAGTGAAGCGATGCTGTTGTCTGCGGCACGCCATGACCATGTCATGCGGACCATCCGACCTGCACTTGACGTTGGTCAATGGGTGCTGTGCGACCGCTTTGCCGACAGCACCATGGCCTATCAGGGGTATGGTCATGGTTTGGATCATGGCGTGCTGACTGCCCTGCGCGATATCGCCGTGGGCGACACATCACCCGACCTGACGCTGATCCTTGATATTGATCCGGCCAAGGGTTTGGCCCGTGCAGCCGCGCGTCGCGGGGGCGAGGACCGTTATGAACGGATGCAGGTCACGTTTCATGAGCGGTTGAGGGAAGGGTACCAAGCCATTGCTAAGGCTGAACCTTTGCGCTGTGTAATGGTGGATGCCTCAGCCGAGATCGACCGCATTCAGGCTGACATCCGTGCCATTGTCACTGACCGGCTGGGGGTGGCGCTGTGAGCGGGCAGCCGCATGAAGCCGATGACGCCTTTCACCCGCGTCGCAACACCCATCTGGAAGGCCACGCCGCCGCGCAGCAATTGCTGTTGGATAGCTGGAACTCCGGACGCATGCACCATGCCTGGCTGATCGGTGGACCGCCCGGCATCGGCAAGGCGACCTTGGCCTTTCGGATGGCACGGTTTGTTTTGACCAAGGGGTTGCCAGGAGAGCAGGAGATGGGCTTGTTCGGCCCGCCGCCTGATCCGACCAGCCTGATTGTTGATACAGATAGTCCGGTCTGTCACCGCATCGCGTCCGGCGGCCATGCCGATCTGCTGACCGTCCAGCGCACCTGGGACGAAAAACGTAAGCGGTTCAAACGCGACCTCCCTGTCGATGAAATCCGCAAGATTGCACCTTTCCTGAGGCTGACATCGGCAGAGGGCGGCTGGCGGGTGGTCATCGTGGATGGGGCGGATCAACTGAACATCAGTGGTCAGAATGCCATTCTGAAAATTCTTGAGGAACCGCCCGCCAAAGCATTGATTTTAATGGTTGCCGATAATGTCGGCGCCATGTTGCCCACCATCCGGTCACGCACCCGCAAACTGGCGTTGGAACCGTTGACCGAAACGCAGGTGAAGGGTTTGTTGTTCCGTTATCTACCGGACCTGGAGGAGGCAGAGCGCACCGCCTTGGCCCGCCTGTCGGAAGGTAGCATTGGCCGGGCGATGGAATTACATAATGCCGGTGGTCTGACCCTGTACAAGGCCATGCTGGGCGTGTTCGACAGCCTGCCACGGCTGGATATCATTGAAGCCTACGCATTCATCGACGCCACTTTACGCGGCGGGAACGAGGAAGCGAACTGGGTTGCGGTCACTGACCTGATCGGCTGGTGGCTGGGCCGCATTGCCCGCGCCGGCGCGCGCGGCACCGTTCCGCCGGAAGTCGTGCCCGGCGAAGCCGCCCTTGTCCATCGCCTGATGCAGGGGAGCCAACGGTCGGGTAACCTTGATCGCTGGGTGGAGGTGTGGGAGAACACCAACCATATGTTCGCCAAGGCGGAATCCGCCAATCTCGACAAGCGCCAGACCCTGATGTCGGTGCTGTCGCGGATCGAAGCTGCCGCCGCCGGTTGAACCCCGTTCTTTCGCGGAGAAGTCCCATGTCCGGGCGCACGCCCTACTACATCACCACGCCGATCTATTACGTGAACGATGCGCCACATGTCGGCCACGCCTACACGACGATCGCCTGCGACGTGATGGCCCGCTTCAAGCGGCTGGATGGTTTTGACGTCAAGTTCCTGACCGGTACCGACGAACATGGCCAGAAGGTCCAGAAGTCAGCGGAAGCGTTCGGAACCACCCCGCAGGAACTGGCAGACAAGAATTCCCAGAATTTCAGGGACTTGGCCAAGTTACTTAATGTCAGCAATGACGATTTTATCCGCACCACCGAGGCCCGCCACATCAAGGCTGTACAGTTCCTGTGGGAACGTCTGCTGGAGAGCGGTGATGTCTATCTGGGCAGCTATAATGGCTGGTACTCTGTCCGTGACGAGGCTTATTACAACGAAGACGAACTGACGGAACGGGATGGCCAGCGTTTCGCGCCCACCGGCGCCCCAGTGGAGTGGGTGGAGGAGCCTAGCTATTTCTTCCGCCTGTCTGCCTATGCCGATCCGTTATTGAAGCTTTATGAGGAACAGCCGCACTTCATCATGCCGTCGGGCAAGCGGTCGGAGGTGATCAGCTTCGTGAAGGGCAGCCTGCGTGACCTGTCGATCAGCCGGACCACGTTTGACTGGGGCATCAAGGTTCCGGGGGATGACAAGCATGTGATGTATGTCTGGCTGGACGCGCTCGCCAACTACATCACCGCCGTCGGCTATCCCGATACGACCGCGGACTTCGCGAAGTTCTGGCCGGCAGACCTGCACATGGTCGGCAAGGATATTCTGCGCTTCCACACTGTTTATTGGCCGGCCTTCCTGATGGCGGCCAAACTGCCGCTCCCCCGCCGTGTGTTCGCCCATGGCTGGTGGACGGTGGAAGGCGAGAAGATGTCGAAGTCGCTGGGCAATGTGGTGAAGCCCGCCGATCTGATTGACACCTACGGCCTGGACCAGACCCGCTATTTCCTGATGCGGGAAATCCCGTTCGGCAATGATGGCGACTTCTCCAGGCGCGCCATGGCGCAGCGGATCAATGTCGATTTGGCCAATGGTTACGGCAACTTGTGCCAACGCGTATTCTCCATGATTCAAAAGTATCATGGTGGCCAGTTGCCGGCACCAGACGTGCTGAGCGATGACGACCACGCCCTGTTGAATGCTGCCAAGGGCATGCTGGATGCTGTTCGGGCGGAACTGGACGTACAGGCGTTCAACAAGGCGCTGGATGCAATCTGGCGCGTCGTGGACGACGCCAACCGCTATGTCCAGGACATGGCCCCTTGGACCCTGTCAAAGACTGATACGGTGCGGCTGGGAACAGTGCTTTACACCCTGTCGGATGTCATCCGCCAATTGGCGATCATGACCCAGCCCTTTATGCCCGAGACCAGCAACCGTATCCTGGATCTGTTGATGGTGCCGGCTGACCAGCGTGGCTTTGCCAATCTGGCGGCCAATCCGCTGACGCCCGGCACAATGCTGCCGCCTCCGACCCCGGCCTTCCCGCGCTACGTTGAACCGGAGGAGGCGAAGTGATGCTGGTTGACAGCCACTGTCATTTGGATTTCCCCGACTTCGCACCAGAGCGTGATGCGGTGGTGCAGCGCGCGCGGGACGCAGGTGTGGGACTGATGCTGACCATCTGCACCCATATCAGCCGGTTCGGCCAAGTCCATGATATCGCCATGAATTATGACGATGTCTATTGCACTGTGGGTGTGCATCCGCATCAGGCGGCTGAAGAATTTCCCCTGTGCAGCGAAGCCGAACTGCTGCGTTTGGCGCGACAGCCGAAGGTCGTTGGCATTGGGGAGACCGGGCTGGACTATTTCTATGACAAATCGCCGCGCGATGTGCAGCAGGAAAGCTTCCGCCGCCACATCCGTGTCTGTCTGGAGACTGATCTGCCCATCATCGTCCATACCCGCGATGCGGATGAGGATACGATCCGCATCCTGCGCGAAGAGGGGCAGGGCCGTCTGCGCGGTCTCCTGCATTGCTTCAGCAGCAGCCGGCAACTGGCTGAACAGGCACTGGAAATCGGCTTCTACATTTCTCTGTCCGGCATCCTGACCTTCAAAAAGTCTGAAGAGCTGCGCGATACCGCTTCCATGGTGCCGATGGACCGGCTGCTGGTTGAAACAGACGCACCCTATCTGGCGCCCGTGCCGATGCGGGGCAAGCGGAACGAACCGGCCTTTGTTGCCCACACGGCCGCGACGTTGGCCGCGGTGAAGGGCGTGGATGCGGCAAGCATGGCCACCCTGTCTACGGCTAATTTTCTGCGCCTTTTCAATACGGTGCCGGCTTCGGCTGTGAAGGCGGCGTAAGTGTCCGCGATGGATGATCTGCGTGTCACCATCCTGGGCTGCGGCGGGTCGGGCGGGGTGCCGCTGGTCGGTAATGTCTGGGGCCATGCCGATCCGACAGAACCCCGCAACCGTCGCCGCCGGCCGTCCATTCTGGTGCAGAACCGGGATACCACTATCCTGGTCGATACCGGACCGGACATGCGCGAACAGTTGAATGACGCCGGGGTGCGGCGGCTGGATGGGGTGCTGTACACCCATGCCCACGCCGATCATGCCCATGGTATTGATGATCTGCGGGCGGTGAACTGGCTGCAACATGCGCCGGTGCAGCTTTATGGCGATGCCACCACAATGGGCATTCTGACCCGCCGCTTTGACTATTGTTTTGAGGCAGCAGAGGTGAGGCCGCCCCATTTCCCGCGTCCTGTCCTGATCCCGAATATCATTAATGGCCCCCTGACCATTGGTTCCATAGAGATTTTTCCGTTTGTTCAGGATCACGGCTATTCAGAAAGCCTTGGATTTCGGTTTGGCCCGATCGGTTATTCAACGGACGTCGTGCATTTGTCGGATGCAGCCTTCGACGTCCTGGCAGGTGTCGATACCTGGATTGTGGATTGTGTGCGACTTGAGCCACCCCACCCAGTGCATGCCCATTGGGAGATCACACGCGGCTGGATCGAACGGCTGCGGCCACGCCGGGCCATATTGACCCACATGAACCAATCGATGGATTACGCCACGCTGCGGGGCATGCTGCCATCTGGGGTCGAGCCAGGCTATGATGGCATGGTCCTGGTACCCGGCGGGCAGGGGGATCAATAATCCCCAGTAACTTATTGTTTTGAAAGGACGAAGCATGGCGACGCTGCGCACAGCCCTTGTCGGCTTCGGCTATGCCGGCCAGACGTTCCATGCGCCGTTGATTGCGGCAACGCCCGGACTGGCGCTCTCCGCCATCGTGTCCGGGAACGCGGAAAAGGTGCGCTCCTACTGGCCAGCCGTGCCGGTATTATCGAATATTGACACCGCCTTGGCCGATCCGGCGCTGGATCTGATTGTCATCGCCACACCCAATCATACCCACGCTGATCTGGCGCGGCGTGCCTTGAATGCCGGCAAACATGTGGTCGTGGATAAACCGTTCACGGTAACCCTGGACGAAGCGCGTGACCTGGCAGCGCTGGAAGCCCAATCTGCCGGCCTTCTATCGGTTTTCCATAATCGGCGCTGGGACGCAGATTTTCTGGTCCTGGCTGATCTGGTGCGACAAGGGGTGTTGGGAAGGCTCACGCATTTTGAAAGCCATTTTGATCGGTTCCGCCCGGTCATGCGCGACCGATGGCGGGAGCAGGCCAGCGTGCCCGGCGCCGGGCTCTGGCATGATCTGGGGCCGCATCTGATTGATCAGGTCCTGTGCCTGTTCGGCCGACCAGCGACCATCTTCGCGGACATTATCACCCAACGTCGCGGCAATGGCGCGCCCGACTATTTCCACGCCATCTTGGGCTATGAAACCGGTTTACGCGCTGTCCTGCATGGTTCCATGGTGACACCGGACAGCCGGCTGCGTTTTGCAGCCCATGGCGATGGCGGCAGTTTTGTCAAATACGGCCTGGACCACCAGGAAGAGATGCTGAAGGCCGGACGGATACCGGGCTGCGCCGGTTGGGGGAACGACCCGTCACCGGCCAGACTGACCCGGATCATGGATGGCGCGGTCGTGCAGGAGGATGTGATGGCGCTGACCGGTGATTACCGCTGCTTTTACACTGCATTTCAGGCGGCTGTGCGCCAAGGTGCCCGCAATCCTGTTACGGCCCAGGAGGCCATCGCGGTGATCGAACTGATCGAAGCGGGCTATGACAGTGCGCGGCAGCAGCGGGTTATTAAACTCTGAGCAGGACGATAACCGCATCAGCGGAGATTCTACGGATACCATCATTTACCATAATCTATCTTATCGCGCTTTTCAGGTGGGAGTGGTGGATTCTATTTTGAAGTGCGACTCTCCTTTATAATCAG
>NZ_NOXU01000015.1 GCF_002251795.1 Niveispirillum lacus
ACAACATTCTGCAGATAAACGTCACTTTTCTGAAATAGGCCCGTAACCCCGGCCATGAGGGGCACGCAGGCGGCGCCCCGCGGGTCATGTTTTGAAACAGGTTGCGGATGATCACGCGGGCGATCATGGTTTATTCAACCAGTTGCATAAAGGGCCCCGACATGACCGCCTATCCCAACCTGCTTCAGCCGCTCGACCTTGGCTTCACCACCCTGCGCAATCGCGTCCTGATGGGGTCCATGCATGTGGGGCTGGAGGAGGCACCGAACGGTTTCGAACGGATGGCTGCCTTTTACGCGGAACGGGCGCGTGGCGAAGTCGGGCTGATCGTCACCGGCGGCATCGCCCCGAATGAGCGGGGGCGCCCCGCTCCCTTTGGCGCGGTGCTGGCGACCGAGGAAGAGGCCGCGCATCACCGCATCGTCACGGATGCCGTCCATCAGGAAGGCGGCAAGATCGCGATGCAGATTCTGCATTTCGGTCGCTATTCCTATCAGCAGGACCTTGTCGCCCCCTCCGCCATCAAGGCGCCCATCAACCATTTCGTTCCCCATGCCCTGACGGGGGAGGAGGTGGAACAGACCATCGCCGATTTCGTGCGCTGCGCGGCCCTGGCGCATTATGCGGGCTATGACGGGGTGGAGGTGATGGGGTCGGAAGGGTACCTGATCAATGAGTTCATCGCAGCCCGCACCAATCATCGCGACGATGAATGGGGCGGGTCTTATGAGAACCGTATCCGCCTGCCCATTGAGATCGTCCGCCGCATCCGTGAGAAGATTGGCCCCGACTTCATCATCATCTATCGCCTGTCGATGCTGGATCTGGTGGAAGGCGGATCGACCCTGGAAGAGGTGGTGCAACTGGGTCAGGCCATTGAGGCGGCCGGGGCCACCATCCTGAATACCGGTATCGGTTGGCATGAGGCGCGCATCCCCACCATCGCCACCTCTGTGCCACGCGCGGCCTTTGCCTGGGTGACCAAGGAACTGAAGGGCAAGGTGTCGATCCCGCTGATCGCCACCAACCGCATCAATACGCCCGACGTGGCCGAGAAGCTGCTGGCCGAGGGCTATTGCGACATGGTGTCGATGGCCCGCCCGTTCCTGGCCGATGCGCATTTTGTCGCCAAGGCGCGCGAGAACCGGGCCGACGAGATCAATACCTGCATCGCCTGCAACCAGGCCTGCCTGGACCATACGTTCAGCGGCAAGATCACCTCCTGTCTGGTCAACCCGCGCGCTTGCCACGAAACCAAGCTGATCATCGCACCGACAGCGGCACCCAAAAACATCGCGGTGGTGGGCGCCGGACCGGCGGGCCTATCCTTTGCCGTGACAGCGGCGGAGCGTGGGCACAAGGTCACCCTGTTCGAAGCATCGGCACAGGTGGGCGGGCAGTTCAACATCGCCCGCAAAATCCCCGGTAAGGAAGAGTTCAACGAGACCCTGCGCTATTTCCGCCGGCAGTTGGAGCTGAAGGGCGTCACAGTGCGGCTCAACACCCGTGCCGATGCCGCTACGCTGGCACAGGGCGGGTTTGATGAGGTGGTGCTGGCCACCGGCGTGGTCCCGCGCAAGCCGACGATCGAGGGGATCGACCATCCCAAGGTTCTGGGCTACCTGGATGTCCTGCGAGACGAGGTGCCGGTAGGCCGCAAGGTGGCCGTCATCGGGGCCGGCGGCATCGGCTTTGATGTCAGCACCTATCTGGTGGAGCGGCATGAGGAGCCCTCAACCGAGCGCTTCTTCAAGCAGTGGGGTGTTGACCCGAACTATCGCTATGCTGGCGGCTGCACCAAACCGGAAGTGGAGCATAATGGCCGACAGGTTTTCCTGATGCAGCGTACGGAGGGCAAGCTGGGGGAGAATCTGGGCCGCACCACAGGCTGGATTCACCGGACCGTGCTGAAAATGCATGGTGTGGCCACCATGGGCGGCGTCACCTATCGCCGGATTGATGATGCCGGCCTGCATGTGACCATCGGCGGCCAGGATCAGGTGCTGGAGGTCGATCATGTCGTTATCTGTGCAGGCCAGGAGCCGCAACGGGAATTGCAGGCCGACCTGGAGGCGCGCGGCCTTCGCGTTCACCTGATCGGCGGGGCCGATGTGGCCGCAGAACTGGATGCAAAGCGGGCCATCAATCAGGGCACGCGCCTGGCTGCCGCCATCTGATACATCTGACGGAAGGAAAGAAGCCATGACCATACCGTCCGGCCTGCACCCGACTGCTGCCGCCTCGCTGGCCATCTGGCACGAGATTGTCGCCAACCAGTCGACCAGTGCCCTGCGTGCCATCACCCATGAAAAGGCGATCTTCCGGTCCCCCGTAGCCCATACCGCCTATGAGGGGGCGGACGCCCTGCTGCTGGCCATCGGCACCGTCATGCGGGTCTTCGGCGACTTCACCTATCATCGCACCGCGGTAACGGCGGATGGGCTGAATGTCGTGCTGGAATTCGCCGCCACTGTGGAAGGAAAGCAGGTTAAGGGCATCGACTTCATCCGCTTTGACGAGCACGGGCTGATCCGGGAGTTCGAAGTGATGATCCGTCCCTTGAGCGGATTGCAGGCCCTGGCGGCCGAGATGGGGAGGCGGGTCGGCCAAGACATTGCGGCCTTCAAGGCCAAGGCCTGATATCGAGGAGGGACGGTTAAGGCCCCCTCCCCCGGACCCATCACTTGGATCGCCCGCATGTCCCTGCCACACGCTCTGCTGACCGCCCTGATCGAACGCCCCGGCGCCGGTTCGGAACTGGCGGGACGTTTCGATCGTTCCATCGGTTATTTCTGGCAAGCCACGCATCAGCAGATCTATCGCGAGTTGGCGCGGATGGAAGCAGCAGGCCTGATCGAAGGGATGGCCGTCGATGGCGCCCGTGGGCGCAAACGCGCGTATCGGGTTTTACCGGCGGGACGGGCGGAACTGGCCCGCTGGACAGCGGAAAGCCAGGAACCCCTGCCGATCCGGGATGAGATGATGGTGCGGTTGCGGGCAGAGGCGATGGTGGGCCCGACAAGCTTGCCTCAGACGCTTGCGGAACTGGCAAGGCACCATCGCGACCGGCTGAAGACCTATCAGGATATCGAGAACCGGGACTTCACCCCACCGCCAACCGACAAAGGCCAGCAGCTACGCCATCTGGTCCTTAAGGCCGGTATCGAATATGAGCGGCATCGGGCCGCGTTCTGCGAACAGGCAATGGCGCTGCTGTCCCCGTCATCGGAAGGACGGACCTGAATGCAAAGCGCCCCATCCGTGTGGATGGGGCGCTTGGGCTGTTATTTGGCGGCGTCGAAGAAGTCGTTGCCCTTGTCATCGGTGATGATGAAGGCGGGGAAATCCTCCACCTCGATGCGCCAGATCGCCTCCATTCCCAGCTCGGGATAGGCGATGCATTCGACCTTCTTGATGCAGTCCTGGGCCAGACGGGCCGCCGCCCCGCCGATGGAGCCCAGATAAAAGCCGCCATGCTTCTGGCAGGCATTCTTGACGGCGGGCGAACGATTGCCCTTGGCCAGCATGACGAAGGAACCACCCGCCGCCTGGAACTGATCGACGAAACTGTCCATACGGCCGGCCGTCGTGGGACCGAAGGAACCGGAGGCGTAGCCCTCTGGCGTCTTGGCGGGGCCGGCATAGTAGATCGGGTGGTTCTTGAAATAGTCGGGCAGCGGCTGGCCGGCGTCCAGCAGGGCGCGCAGCTTGGCGTGGGCACTGTCACGCGCCACGATCAGCGGGCCGGTCAGGGAGACGCGGGTGCGGATCGGGTACTGGCTCAGCAGCTTGCGGATCTGATCCATGGGCTGGGTCAGGTCGATCTTTACCACCTCGCCTGACAGCGCCGCCTCGTCCACTTCCGGCAGGAAGCGGGCAGGATCGGTTTCCAACTGCTCCAGATAGATGCCATCCTTGGTGATCTTGGCCAGGGCCTGACGGTCAGCCGAGCAGGAGACGCCGATGCCGATGGGCATGGAGGCGCCATGGCGCGGCAGGCGGATGACACGGACATCGTGGCAGAAATACTTGCCGCCGAACTGTGCCCCGATGCCCAGCCCCTGGGCCGCCTTGAACAGGGCCTGTTCCATCTCCAGGTCACGATAGGCATGGCCGCTCTCCGACCCCTGGGTCGGCAGGCTGTCATAATAGCGGGCTGAGGCCAGCTTTACTGTTTTCAGGTTCTGCTCCGCCGACAGGCCGCCGATGACCACTGACAGGTGATAGGGCGGGCAGGCGCTGGTGCCCAGGGACGCCATCTTTTCCTCGATAAAGGGGATCAGCCGGTCCGGCGCCAGGACCGACGGCGTGGCCTGGAACAGGAAGGTCTTGTTGGCGGACCCACCACCCTTGGCCATGAACAGGAACTTATAGGCATCCTCACCCTCGGCGAAGATCTCGATCTGGCCTGGCAGGTTGGTGCGGGTGTTCTTTTCCTCATACATCGACAGGGGGGCGACCTGACTGTAGCGCAGGTTACGCTTCAGATACGCATCGCGAATCCCATCGGACAGGGCGGCCTCGTCTGCACCCTTGGTCCAGACCTTGCGGCCCTTCTTGCCCATGACAATAGCCGTGCCCGTATCCTGACACATGGGCAAAATGCCACCAGCAGCGATGGAGGCGTTCTTCAGCAGGTCGAGTGCCACAAAGCGGTCGTTGGGCGATGCTTCGGGGTCTTCCAGGATGGCGCGCAACTGACCCAAATGGCCGGGGCGCAGGAAATGGTTGATGTCCATGAAGGCGGCTTCGGCCAGCAGGCGCAGACCTTCCGGCTCCACCTTCAGCACAGTCTCGCCATCGAATTCGACCGTGGAGACATAATCGCTGGTCAGCTTGCGATAGGGCGTGGTGTCGGCACCCAGGGGGAACAGGCTGAAGCTCTGCTTCACAACATCATCGGGCATCTTGGGTCAGCTCCGGGTCTTGTGCGTGGTGGCGGGACGAGGGCCGCCTTTCATGCCGTCCAGATAGCGCAGCCAACGGCCCACCGCCAGAGGGCCGTTGGTCGTGTGACAACAGATCAGATCGCGGCCACGCAGACGATCTCCACCAGATAGCCGGGAGCGGCCATGCGGGCCTCCACAGTCGCACGGGCCGGCGGGTTGGACTGGTCCACCCAGGCATCCCACACCTCGTTCATGGCGGCGAAATTGCCGATGGAGGAAAGATAGATGGTGGTGGACAGGATCTTGGACTTGGAGGACCCAGCCTCGGCCAACAGCTTGTCGATGGCGGCCAGGACCTGGGCCGTCTGGCCCTTGACGTCGGCGCTGGTGTCGGCGGCCACCTGGCCCGCCAGATAGACGGTGCCGTTATGAATGGCGGCTTCGCTCATGCGGCGGCCGGGATGCAGGCGGGTGATGCTCACCGTACAGGTCCTTTCCGATGGGGGCCGCACCCAATGGGCGGCCGGTAACAAGCCGGGATAGGGGCAAGCGCCCCCGCCTGCAAGAGGCCGGTGGCAAATGCCAGTCATGCAGACTGTGCCGCTTGTTACAAAATGCCTGCCAGAATCTGTAAAAAGATTACGCCCGGATGGGGACATCCGGGCGTATCGTCAGCCCTACATGCGGATTACTCCCCGTCAACCGGGCGCACATGCAGGGGCAGTTCAGGCTCCCGGTTGGTCAGCATCCGGCCCAGTTTCGGCCCGATCCAGTTCTGGAAATCATCCATCAGGGTGAACATGGTCGGCACAAAGACAAGGGACAGAGCCGTCGACGTGATCAACCCGCCGATAACGGCCACCGCCATGGGCTGACGGAACTCCGTGTCCGCACCCCAGCCGAAGGCGATGGGCACCATGCCGGCCACCATGGCGATGGTGGTCATGATGATGGGGCGGGCACGCTTGGCCCCGGCATCCAACAGAGCCGTGCGGCGGTCCATCCCATGGTCACGCATCGCCACAATCGCATATTCGACCAGCAGGATGGAGTTCTTGGTCACGATCCCCATCAACATCAGGATACCGATCAGGGCCGGCAGCGACAGCGCCATGTTGCACATCAGAAGCCCGATCACCGCCCCGCCCAGCGACAAGGGTAGCGCCGTCATGATGGTCACCGGCTGGAAGAAATTGTGGAACAGCAGGATCAGCACCGCAATGATCAGCAGGAAGGCCGTGCCCAGCGCCACCGCGAAACCCATCATCATGATCTGCATCTGTTCAGACCCGCCATAGGCCGGCTTGGACACGCCTGCCGGGAGGTGGGCCATGGAGGGCAGATTGTTGATGGCTTTCGTGGCCTCGCCCAGTTCCGCGCCGTTCAGGTCGGCCTGCACGGAGATGCGGCGGGCGCGGTCGAACCGGTCGATCTGAACCGCACCCGACCCCATCTCCAGCTTAGCAACGGCGGACAGGGGCACGGTGGCACCGGTATTGGTGCGCACCCTTAGATTGGCGATGGTGTCCAAGTCACCGCGGGCAGCATGATCCAACTGCACCCGGATCGGCACCAGCCGGTCGCCCAGGTTGAACTTGGCCGAATTGGTGTCGATCTCGCCCAGGGTTGCCACCTTGGCGACCTGGCCAATGGAGATTACCGATACGCCCTGTTCAGCCGCCCGTTCGAACATCGGCCGGATCTGGATCTCCGGGCGCTGCAGAGCGGCTGTGGAGGTGACATTCTTGAGCTGCGGCAATGTCCGCATTTCGGCCAGAACGATGTTGGCATGAGCATCCAGCAGCGGACCATTCTCCGAGGTCAGCATGATAGAGACATCTCGGTTACCGAAGCCGCCAGTAGAGTTAAAGGAGAAACGCACACCGGGAATTTTCTGCAACTCAGTCAGGACCCGGGTCTCAAACTCTTTCTGATGAACACGGTCACCCCGCGGCTTCAACATGACGATGATGGAACCACGACGCACCTGTCCGCCGCGCCCGGCACGGGCCCAGGTGGTCTCCACTTCGGGCTGGGCCTTCAGCACCAGGGCCGCACGCTGAACGGCAGCGTCCATCTGTTCCAGGTTCACACCCGGCGCCATCTCCATCTGAAGGTTGGAAAAGCCGATATCCTGCGCTGGCATGAAGCCCGACGGCAGGGCCAGAGTCAGCCCCAACGACGCAACAAAGAATAGCGTCCCGGCCGCGATGGTCTTCCACCGATGTGTAATGCACCAATTCAGCAGCACCATATAGCGGTGGGACCAGGGCCCTTCCTTGTGTTCATCCGGCTGGGCAGGTTTCAGGAAATAGGCGGCCATCAACGGGGTAAGCAGTCGCGCGACCAACAGCGAAAACAGCACCGCCACGGCAACCGTAACGCCGAAAGACTTGAAGAACTGCCCGGCAATCCCCGGCATGAAGGAGACGGGCAGAAACACAACAACGATGGTCATCGTGGTCGCGACCACCGCCAGGCCGATCTCGTCCGCCGCTTCCAGAGCGGCCTCATAGGGGCGTTTGCCCTGGCGGATATGGCGAACAATATTCTCAATCTCGACAATGGCATCATCAACCAAAATGCCAACCACCAACGCCAAAGCCAGCATGGTGATGCCGTTCAGCGTAAAACCGAACCATTCCATGACCAGGAAGGTCGGGATGGTCGACAACGGCATGGCCAGTGCAGAAATCAGGGTGGCGCGCATATCGCGCAGGAACCACCAGACCACGCCGACTGCCAGCAAAGCACCGATCACCAGGGCCTCGATCGACGCGAGGTAGCTGTCGACCGTGTATTTCACGTTGGAGATGATCAGCTTGAACGTAAGGTCGGGATATTCCTTACGGAGCTGCTCAATAACCGCGTCCACGCCCCTGGCAATCGTCACTTCCGACGAATTAGGCGAACGGCTGATAGCAAAGCCCACGGTCGGCACACCGTCGAGACGGGACACGCCACGTAGTTCTGAGGTCCCATCCACGACATCGGCAATATCCGACAAGCGCACCTTGCGGCCGCCAGCGACGGCAATTTCCATGTTGCGCAGATCGTCCACGCTTTGGGTTCGGCCCAAGGTGCGGATGGACTGTTCAGCAGCACCAATCTCGCCACGCCCACCGGGCATGTCGATGTTCAACTGCATCAACTGTGAATTGACTTCGCCGGCGGTGACCCCCAGCGCCATCATGCGCTCAGGCACCAGATTGACCCGAATTTCGCGGTTCTGGCCTCCCAGCCGCTCCACCTCGCCCACGCCGTCCACACGCTTGAGCGCACGGGACAGGTCACTGTCGATCAGCCAGGATAGCTGTTCGACGGTGCGGTGGGAGGAGGTCACAGCATAATAGAGGATGGCGTCGCCCGTCACGTCCAGACGCTGAACCTGTGGTTCGTAGATGTCTTGTGGCAGGTCGGAACGAATACGACTGACCGCATCGCGTACGTCATTGACGGCGCGGTCCGTATTGTAACCGATCTTGAATTCGATGGTGGTGTTGGAATAGCCGTCGGTGATGTTGGAAGACACATGATCGATGCCCGTGATGTTGGACACCGCATCTTCGATCTTCTTCGTCACTTCCTGTTCAAGTTCCGAGGGGGCCGCGCCCGGACGCGACACGCCGACATTGACAATAGGGAAATCAATGTCGGGATTTCCGGTGATGTCCATCTTCCAGAAGGAAATCAGGCCGGCCAGGGTGAGAATGATGAAAAGGACAATCGGTGGGACGGGATGGCGGATGGCAACCGCCGAGATATTGCCGCGGCTCATGTCCGGTGCCTTTCTCTAATCGGCGGTCAGTTGGCGGGAAGCGGATTGACCTTGTCCGTCGGCGCTTGGGTGATGATGACCTTGTCGCCGGTTTTAAGATAACCGGCCCCAGTCAAGACCACGTCCTCACCCGGCTTCAGACCGGACAGGATGGCCAGACGGTTGCCATCACGCGGGCCGGTCTCCACCTCCCGCGCGGTCACGGTATGATGGCCCTTGTCATCCTTCGCAGCATCCACAACCACGGCCCAGCTCTTGGCATCACGGTAAATCACCGCTTCCTCCGGCAGGACCGGTGCGCTTTGTGTGCCTGTCCGGACACGGGCGGTCAGGAACATGCCAGGGCGCAGATAAGGGTCTTGCGGCACATCGATCTTCACCGTGCCGATACGCGTCTTGGTATCAACGATAGGGGAGATGATACGCACAGTGCCGACAAAGGGTTGCCCGTTGATATCCACCGCCGACAATTCCGCTTTTTGCCCCACGATCAGCTGACGCAGATCGATCTCCGGCACTTCGGCCAGCAGTTCGACACGGTCGTCGCGGATGATGCGGAACAGTTCCGTCCCGCCCGCCGACATGACGGCACCCAGTCGGGCATTGCGCTTCGCGATGGTCCCGTCTGTAGGGCTGCGCACTTCCGTTTGGGCCAGACGTGCAACAGCCTGTGCGCGCGCCGCCTCTGCCACACCGACACGGGCCTTGGTGGTCAGCGCCGCCGAACGGCGGGCGTCCAGGTCACGGGTGGAGATAGCGCCGGTCCGGGCCAGTTCTTCGGCGCGGCGGATATTGGCTTCGGCCTCTGTCGCCAGAGCCTGCGCCTCACGCAGGGATGCCTCGCGTGACAAAAGATCGGCGCGCAACACCTTGTCGTCAAACCGGGCCAGCAACTGTCCGGCTTTTACCTTGTCGCCCTCATCCACCAGCACCTCGACGATGGCCAGGCCGGATGTCTGAGTGCCAATCGGCAGCTCGTCCCAGGAGGCCAGCGACCCCGTCACCAACAATTGTCGCGGGACATCGCTGGCCTCTGCCTTCACCGTGGTGACGGTCAGGATGGAGGAGCTGTCCTTTTCGCCATTCTCGGTAGCGGCAGCGGGCTTGCCATCGGCGCTAGACTTGGGCTTGAACGCCACATAAGCGCCCGTGCCGACAAGGGCCACGACCGCCGCACCCAGCAGTATCCATTTTAGTTTGGACGGGCGACCACCGCCCGGCGGAGCCCAGCGCTGGCCGCCCGTTTTGGGCCGGCTGTCGCCACCGTCAGGTCCAGGGCGGGTGTGAAGAGGCTGCACCGTCATATTTTTCACCATTGTCGGGCCGCGACAGCGGGCGCGGTTTCCGGGCAAGGGCGAGCCATCGCTGTACACCGCCCCCTGCGATGAACAGCGCCCCCCCGTCCTTGTGCCGGACATTACATGCGGAAGATTATCACGGAAAGTCACACATGGTTTCAGAGATGTAACGAATTATTGCACCAGGCGCCGTGCAACCCCTCACGGGCCGCCCGTTTCAGGTGTTGCGGAAAACATCAATAATGAAACCGGTCGTCAGGGCTGAAAACAACGTGGTCAAAAGCGTCGAGCTGGCCGTGCGCGCCACATGGGTTTCGTACCGCTGAGCGAAGAGAAATACATTCATACCGCCCGGCATACTGGCCGTTGTGACGGCCACGGCAAGGGCCAAGGGCGGCAACTCGAATATGTAATGGCCGGACACAAACACTGCGGCGGGCAGGATGAAGAGCTTGACCAGCGTCATGAACAATGTTCGACCCAACAGGTCAGTGACTTTCAGGCCAACCAGACTGGCACCCAGGGCAAACAGTGAACAGGGCACTGCCGCCTCACCCAACATGCGCATGGCGCTGTCCACCGGACTGGGAATGCGCAAACCCAGGGCACCGAAGAGCAGACCGGACAGGATGGCGATGATGACCGGGTTCTTGACCAGCGCCAGCAGCGTCTGAGCAACAATGCGCAGCGGCCCACCGCCCTGGCCAGCCTTCGAGGCCTCTGCCAGAATAGTAGCGATGCCGATCAGCCAGGCAGCGTGCCCCGTGACCAGCAGCAACATCTGCTGTAACCCCGGTTGCCCAAAGGCCGCCAGCATCAAAGGCACACCCACCAGAACCGTATTGGAAAAGCAGGAGCCCAGCATCAGGGTCGCCGCCCCGCCCAATGTTTCCCGGTAGACCCAGCGCGCATAAAGGAAACTGGCGACCATAACAGTGGTAAGGGCCAGATAATAGGCAGCGACAAGGCTCATCTCGTCGCCGTGCGGCAGGCCCCTGGAAGCCATCGACCGGAACAGAAGACAGGGCAGCGCCAGGTAAAAGATGAAGTTAGACAGTGATTTGGCGAAATTTGCCGGGAACAGGGGCGGTCGACCAACCATAAACCCGACAGCCACCAGGCCGAACACGGGCAGGATGATGTTCAGGATCGTGTCCATGTCACATCTGCCTCGCACGGGATAACAGTCCGATGGCAGTCAGCGACAATACCAGCATGGCGGACACCAATGCTACCAGCCCGCCCCAGCCCAGTGACGTCCAGACAACACCGCCCACCACCCCAATCAAACTGGATCCCATATAATAGGAAAACAGATACAGCGATGACGACTGGGCCTTGCCACTGGTGGGCGCCAGGGCCCCCACCCAGCCGCTGGCGATGGAATGGGCACCGAAAAAGCCAAATGTCATCAGGCCAATGCCAGGAACGACAGCGTAGAGGCTATCGGCGACCGTCAAGCCCACGCCAGCCGCCATTACCAGGACCGCCCCTGCCATTACCCGTGAACGTCCCCACCGCGCTGTCAACTGTCCGATGGAAGAGGACGAGCCCATGCCCAGCAAATAGGCGCCGAAAATCAGCCCGACCACGGACTGCGGCAGGTCGAAAGGCGGCAGAAGGAGGCGGAACCCCATGTAATTGAAGATCGTAATGAACCCGCCCATCAGCAGGAAACCGAGCATAAACAACAGCCGCAGGTCAGGCTGCGCCAGCGGAGCCGCCAGGGCGCGCAGCAGTGACCCCGGCCGGGACGGGCGCCGGACAAAACCCACCGATACCGGCAGGAACCGCCACACTGCCGCCGCCGATGCCAGCCCCAGTAATCCGATGCCGATGGTTGCCATCTGCCATGGCAGAAAATCAACCAACACGCCCGTCACCAATCGCCCGGCCATCCCGCCCATGGCCGAGCCGGCGATATAAAGCCCCATGGCGCGATCCAGGGCCGCTGGGTCCATTTCTTCCCCCAGATAGGCCATGGCGACTGCTGGCAATCCGGCCAGTGTGACGCCAAACAGGGCACGCGCCAGCAAAAGCCCATGCCAGGACGGGATGATCGCCGTCACCAGGGTCAGCAGCGCCGAAAGGGCCAGCGAAGCCACCATCACAGGCTTGCGACCGAACAGATCGGCCAGAGCACCGGAGAGGAGCAGGGAGACCGACAGGAAACCGGTAGCAAGGGAGAGAGCCAGAGCGGATTCAGCCGGGGCCACCTTGAACGTGCTGGCCAACAAAGGCAGCAGCGGCTGCACGTGATAAAGAAGAGCAAAAGTTGCAAAACCCGCCGCGAACAACGCCAGGGAGACCCGTCGAAATGCTGGGGTTCCGGTCTGGATGCCCGCCAGGGCGGGCGATGACGGTGGGCTTACCGTCATCAGGTATAATCGATGCGGATACGGGATGCAGCCTCGCGGGCAGTGGCACGGGCCTCATCCGTATCGGTGCCGCGTGCCAGGGTCACGCCCATCCGTCGATAGGGGCGGGTGGTCGGCTTGCCGAAAAGCCGCACATCCACTGCCTGATCTGGACGCCCGGTAAACAAAGCCATGGCCAGACCGGAAAAGCCAAACTCCTTGGCCTCGCGGTCAGCCAGAATCACTGCACTCGCCGATGGGCCATAAAGTTCCACGGCCGGGATGGGCAAACCCAAAACAGCACGGGCATGCAGGTCAAATTCTGAGAGGTTTTGCGACGTCAGCGTGACCATGCCGGTATCATGGGGCCGCGGGGACAGTTCGGAAAAGATGACCTCATCCTTGGTCACAAAAAACTCCACGCCGAAAATGCCGTGGCCGCCCAGGTCATTGACCACCTTGGCGGCCATGTCTTGTGCATCCTGCAACAGGTCTGGACGCATGCCCATCGGCTGCCAGCTTTCCTGATAGTCACCACGTTCCTGCCGGTGGCCGATTGGCGGGCAGAAAACGATGCCATCCTTGGTGCGGACGGTCAGCAAGGTGATCTCATACTCGAAGGGGATGAATTCCTCGACAATCACCTTAGCCCGGTCGCCGCGCATGTTGGCCACAGCGTAAGTCCAGGCGGCTTCAAGCGCGCCCTCCTCCTTTACAGTGCTCTGGCCCTTGCCAGACGATGACATTACCGGTTTGATCACGCAGGGCAGGCCGGTGTGGGCGATGGCCGCCTTCACCTCGTCAAAACTTTCGGCATAGCGGTATCTGCTGGTGCGCAGACCCAGGTCGACTGCCGCCAGTTCACGGATGCGGTCGCGGTTCATGGTCATCTGGGTGGCCCGAGCCGACGGCACCACGGTGAAGCCTTCCGCTTCCAGTTCGGCCAGCATTTCAGTGCGGATGGCCTCGACTTCCGGGACAATGAAGTCGGGCTTGTGCTTTTCCACAGCGGCGCGCAACTTCTCCCCGTCCAACATGGGGAACACTTCACGCCCATCGGCCACCTGCATGGCGGGAGCGTGGTCATAAGCATCGCAGGCGATGACCTGGGCACCCAGTCGCTTGGCGGAAATGACAAATTCGCGCCCCAACTCACCAGAGCCGAGCAGAAGGATCTTCGCGGTGAAGGGCATGGGCCACCTTATCGTTGTCGGGCTGCCCGTCCAAAGGCGCCCCCCTTGGCCCATGACCCTAGGGCGAAGACTGCGGTTTCGCAACGGGGGCACCGCGCGCGGGTGGCATGCCGCCGCCACTGGTACCATTCTGTGTAGGCATTGACGCACCCGCCATCACACCGTAAGCCTGTAGCATCATGACTGAGCCCAGCGCCCCCCAGATTGACACCCTGTTCGTGACCCGCCTTTACCGTGCCGAACTGGACGGGATGGAGGCGATGAATGACGAACTGGCCGCTTGTTGCCGGTCAGCGGCCGAGGACGATATTGCCGGTCAGAAATGGTCGGCCAAGAACGGCTATACGGGATACACTTCTTACGCTTCGTTGGACGACCTGCCCTGGCGCTTTCCCGCTGTCAAGTCGCTGAAATCGCACCTGGATCGGCATGCGAAGGCATTCGCGAAGCTGCAGGAATGGAACCTGGGAGACAAAAAGCTGGAACTGGACAGCCTGTGGATCAATGTGCTGGACCCTGGCGGCTTCCACGGATCGCATATTCATCCTAACAGCGTGATCAGCGGCACCTATTACGTTGAGATCCCCGATGGCGCCTCTTCCATCCGGTTTGAAGACCCGCGATTGGCCCTGATGATGGCAAGCCCCCCACGCAAGCCGAAGGCGGCGCGCGAATTGCTGCACAGCATTCCCGTCACCCCGAAGGCCGGCACTTTGATGATGTGGGAAAGCTGGCTGCGGCATGAAGTGGTGCTGAACCAGGCGGAGAGCGAGCGCATTTCCATCAGCTTTAACTACGCTTGGCGTTAGAATTAGCCGGTCAGCCGCGACGGGTGCTGGCTTTTTTCGACGTGGCACTTTCCACATCGTCTATATAGATGATCAGGTTCAGCGAACCGGCGATCACCTCTACAAATTTGTTTGCCATGGTGGGCAGACGGATTTTTCGCTCAATGCAGTAATTGACCAGCGAAGCCGCCAGTTCGGCAACGTTGCGGGACACACGGTGCTGGTTACCCGCATCATCCTCGATGATCAAGGTGGCGCTGACCGGATCTTCATGCAGTTCCAGCTCAACCACCTGACCAACCGGCAGGTGCAGGCGTTGTTTGCGCATCAGGTCAACGATCGCCTGAATGGCCTCACGCTCCGTGAAGCCCAGCGTGCGCATCTCTTTCACGCGGTGCCCCTTCTCGTTTCCGCAACAGTACCTTGCACGAGAGTAGGCTGAAAGCTGCTGGTCAACCCAGCGATTTTTCGACCTCCAGCCCCGCAATATCGTGCAGGCGCAGCAGGCCCAGGACAGCGCCAGTATCGGAAACCACCGGCAGGACATTGATCTGGTGAGGTGTTTCCATGATCTCCAGCGCCTCCAGCGCCGTTGCGTCGGGGCCGCAGGTGCGCCTCACCGGCGCCGTCATACAGGCTTGCGTATCCCGTTCCAGAAAGGATTTGCCATGCGCCGCCAGACCACGGCGAATATCACCTTCCGTCACGATCCCACAAAGCTGACCCTGCGTATCGACCACCAGGGCGGCACCATTGGGATGGCGGGTCATGGCCAGCAGCGTCTCGAAGATCGGCTGCGTCGGTGACACCAGCCCCACACGGTCAGGGGCCTTAACCATCAGGTCACCAACCTTGCCAGCCAACACGATACCCAAGGTGCCGCCGGGATGGTTCTCGCCATAATGGGCGATGGTGAAACCGCGCCGTTTGGCCACCGCCACCACCAGCGCGTCACCCAGGGCCAGCATAGCCGTTGTGCTGGCGGTCGGCAGTTTGGTCTCGGTCGCTTCCCGTTCCACATGGCAACGCAAGGTCCAATCAGCGATACGGGAAAGACTGGACGGCACACGCGACACCATGGCCGCGACCTTGACGCCGCGGCGCGATGCCGCCTTGCCCAGGTCAACCAGTTCCTGGGTTTGACCGCTGTTCGACAACAGGATCACCATATCCCCGTTCCGCAACGCGCCCAGTTCCCCATGCAGCGCATCCAGCGCCGAATAATAGAAGGCCGGCACCCCCACCGACGCCAGTTTCGATGCCAGGAGACGGGCGATCAGGCCGGATTTGCCGACACCGGCAACCAGGGTATTACCCGCCCCCGCAGCAATGTAGTCCACTGTGGCCAGAAAATCGGCGTCCAGACTGTCGAGCTGTGCCAATACGGCCTTGGCTTCGATCCGTAGCAAATCGGCAGCGGCAGTCAGGGCGGTGTCTTGATCGGACGTCATGATGGTTCCAGGGAACGGCAGGTTGATGCTGGCACGGATGTAAGGGACCAATCTTGTCGCCGCATCCCCCATTTGGCGGGGGACAGGCGTGCGGTCAGTCGGCGCTCGCGTCCATCTGCGCCAGGATCATGTCATGGAAGTGGCGGATACGGTCCTCATTCACGCCCAGGAGAGCGGCCCCCTCCGCATGGCGCAAACCGGCGCCAACCGCCGCGCAGACCTCCCGATCCTCTGACAGAAGCTGGCCATTCAGCGCGGCGAGATGGCTGGTAACCGCGGCCAGTGCCGCCTGACTGGCGCCTTCACGGGCCTTGGCAAGGCAAAGACGATAACGCAGGGTAAAGCTTTCCGGTCCCGTCGGCTCCAGCGTCTGCACACTCATCATACGCCCCGCCGTGATGCCGATGGCGAGGTTGGGGAACAGCAGTAGATGGACATATCCTTCGACACCCGACACGGCCTCGACCGGCATCAGGCCCAAACGCTTGCCCGCCCCCTCCCACCAGCGTTGGGCCTCCGGCCGCATACCGGCATAGCCAACGGAATGCAGGCCCGATGGCACCACACGCCAGGACCCATCCACAACTGTGCGGAAGCTCCCCGCATGCACAGCATCGACGTGATAGACCTCCAGCACATTTTCCACCCCGACCTTCCAGTTTGCGGCCCAGTGCTGGGCTTCCTGGGCAAAGGGGGCGGACATGCCATCGGACAGGGCTCGCAGCAGGTCGGCATGCGGGCCAACCCAGTCCATCAGTGACGGCCCACCCGGCTCTAACCGGACAAACAGAAAACGGCCGATCCGATCCAGTTCGTAGCGCTTCAGCGCCAGGGCCCGCTTATCCTCCCGATCCAGGCCGAAACACTCGGCATTGCCGGGAATGCCCACTGGCACGCCCTCGCGGTCATAGGTCCAGCCATGATAGGGACAGCGCAGCGGACCTGATGCTACCCCCGCCTCCCCCGCCCGCAACCGGGCGAAACGATGGGAACAGACATTAAGCAGGGCCTGCAACTCACCGTCGAAATCCTGCACCAGCACCGGTATGCCGGCAATGTCCCGCGCCAGCCAGGAACCGGGCAGCGCCAGATCGTCGCTGAAGCCAACAAAGTGCCAATGCTTGGCAAACAGCCGGCGTTCTGCGGCAAATCGGGCGGGGTCGCGGTAATCAGCGGCGTTCAGGGCGGCAGGGCGGGCCAGCATCGGGATGCACCGGAGACGGTTAGGACGCCAGCCTGTACCATCCGCCCTGCGCCCGGCAAGCCGGTAATGTGCCGTGCCCAGAAAACGTCGTCAGCCGCCTTTACCACCACCGTGTGCGCGGCCGTCCCAAACCAGCCCAGGATTACATCGTGGTGATCGGATGGGCTGAACGGTAAGGCCACCACTATCGCAGGTCTTGTGCCCATCGGGTTCTTGATATGCATGGCGGATGCGCTACCGTCACACACGCAGTCCAACACGCCCTAACGGGCATCATCATCCAAGGAACGGGTAACGTGCGGATCATCCGACATTTCATGCGCGGTAGCGCATTGGCCCTGGTGCTGACCCTGTCAGCCGTCACCGCCCCCGCGCAGACCGAGCCGGTCAAGGTGGAGCGGATTCAGAACGGCAATATCATCACAGAGAATATCCCGGCCATTGACGCCGCTCTGGGTGAACGCCTGTCGGCCTATCTGTCCGCCCGTTCCGCCGGCATGCTGGACTGGACGCCCGATGGCAAAGGCATCCTCATCAGCACCCGGTTCGGCGAGACCGCGCAGCTTCACTTGGTGAATGGCCCGATGATGGCCCGCCAACAATTGACTTTCGCGGCGGAACCCATCACCTCCGCGGCGTTCAGCCCGGCCAAGGGTTCCACCGATCTGGTCTATGTTTGGGACAAGGGCGGGTCGGAGAATTTCCAGTTCTTCCATCTGGATGTCGCCACGGGCAAAACGTCGCTGGTCACCGACGGCAAGTCCCGCAATCAGGGACTGGTCTGGAACCATAAGGGCGACAAGTTCGCCTTTTCCAGCACGCGGCGCGACGGCAAGAACACCGATGTCTATGTCGGCGGCCTGAAAGACGCCGCGACGGTCGCCCCGCTGGTGGCGCAGACCGGGTCGTGGAGCGCGGTCGCCTTCTCCCAGGATGATCAGAAGCTGCTGGTCGGCCAGTATATCGCCATCACCAAGTCCTACCTGTCGGTGGTCGATGTCGGGACGGGCCAACTGACCCGCATCAAGCCGGAGAAGGACACCATCGCCTTGACGGGGGTCGGCTTCACGCCGGACGCCAAGGGCGTGTTCCTGACATCGGACGAGGAGGGTGAGTTCAAGCGTCTGGGCCTGCATGATCTGGCATCGGGCAAGACCAACTGGATCACCGCAAACGATCCGTGGGACGTGGAAGAGGCGGTCCTGTCGCATGACGGCAAGCGGCTGGCCTATGTCCTGAACGAGGGCGGCTGGTCCACGGTGCGGGTCATTGACACCAAGACGCTGAAGCCTGTGAAGTTGCCGACCTTACCCAAGGGTGTGATTGGCGGCATTGCCTTCAGCCCGGACGGGTCGAAGCTGGCCCTGTCGCTGACCACACCCACGGCCCCCGCCGATGTGCATGTTGTCGATCTGGGCAAGGGTAACGTGGAGCAATGGACCAAGAGCGAGGTGGGCGGTCTCAACACGGAGAATTTCGCCGACGCCACCCTGGTGCAGTTCCCCACCTTTGATCAGCGGCAGATCCCGGCCTTCCTGTTCAAGCCCAAGAATGCCAAGGGCAAGCTGCCCGTCATCATGCTGATTCATGGCGGCCCGGAAGGGCAGAGCCGCCCCAATTTCAGCGCGACCGTCCAGTTCTGGGCCAATGAGCTGGGTGCGGCCGTGCTGCTGCCCAATATCCGGGGGTCGGATGGGTACGGGAAGACCTATCTGGGCCTGGATAATGGCTTCAAGCGCGAGGACAGCATCAAGGATATCGGCGCCCTGATTGACTGGGTCGCGACCCAGCCTGACCTGGACAAGGACAGGATCGTGGTGGCCGGCGGGTCCTATGGTGGCTATGCCACCCTGGCCGCCATGACCCATTACAATGACAAGCTGGCAGGCGGGGCCAGCACCGTCGGCATCTCCAATTTCATCACATTCCTGGAGGCCACGGCTGAATATCGCCGCGACCTGCGCCGACCTGAATATGGGGATGAGCGTGACCCGGCAATGCGCGCCTTCTTGCAGAAGATCTCGCCATTGACCAACGTTTCAAAGATCAGCAAGCCCATGCTGATCATCCAGGGCTATAATGACCCGCGCGTGCCGGTGGGCGAGGCCGAACAGATGGTGGCTGCCATTCGCAAAAATGGCGGCGAGGTCGGCTATGTCCTGGCCATGGACGAAGGTCATGGCTTCCGCAAGAAGTCGAACCAGTTCGTGGCCCAAATGGCCCAGGCGCAGTTCTTCCGGAAAGTGTTTGGCCAGACCCAATGAACAAGGGCGGGGGCGGGTGGCTTTGGCTCCGCCCCCGATTACCTCCGGTGATGCTGGCGACGCGAGCGCTGTTGGCCAGCCAACCGCCCCTCCTTCCTGACGTCCGCACCAGTTGTCAGAGGCCTCTGCGAGAGTTGAGACCCGCACCGTTCGGCCCTTCACAATTCGATCATGCTGGATGTTTGCGGCGCCGGTGATTTGTCATATAATAAGAGCTGATGCCATTATATGGAACCGGCAATGCGCTCTCTGGCTTTGGTCCTGCTTCTGCTGCTGCCGCTGCTCTGCACCTCCCCATGCTCGGCGCTGGCTTCTGTTGGCCCGGCAGACTGGATCATGGACAAGCCCGCCCCTGGTGCATTTCCAGTGGCTGTACGTGGCCGGTTGGCAACGATCCGCCATGATGCACACGACCATCCCGTGGTTGCTATCGCCGCTGCCGATCTTGCCGGGGATCTGGCCCAGGTAACAGGTGGAAAGGCTGAACCAGTCACCGGCGGAGCTTACCAAAGAACAGAGATATGGGTCGGCACGCTGGGGCGTTCCTCCCTGATTGACGGGCTGGTCGCCACCGGCAAGGTTGATGTCACAGAGCTGCGCGGCGCCTGGGAAAGTTACATCATCATCGGCGTTCCCGACCCGGTTCCAGGCGTCGAGCAGGCCCTGGTCATCATTGGCAGCGATCGGCGTGGCACGGCCTATGGTGCCTATGAATTGTCACGCGCCACTGGGGTATCGCCCTGGATCTGGTGGGCCGATGTACCGCCGCCATATCGGCCGAGCCTCTATGTCGAGGCAGGAACCCGGCGGTTCGGGCCACCATCGGTTAAATATCGCGGAATTTTCATCAATGACGAAGATTGGGGCCTGCATCCCTGGGCCGCCAATCATTTTGATCCCGCGCGCGGCGATATCGGGCCGAAGACGTATGAGAAAGTCTTTGGTCTGCTGCTGCGCTTACGTGCCAATCTGTTATGGCCAGCCATGCATGAGGTCACCCAACCGTTCAACGCCGACCCTGCCAATGCCCAACTGGCCGACCGTTACGCCATCATCATGGGTTCGTCCCACGCCGAACCGATGCTGCGCAACAATGTGGGGGAATGGAAAGACACGCCAACAGCGTTCAACTATGCCACCCATGCTGGCCCTGTACGCAGCTATTGGCGCGACAGGGTGGTAACGAATGGACAGTATGAGAATATCTATACGTTGGGCATGCGCGGCATCCATGACAGCGGTATGGTCGGGGCCGAAGATCTGCCAGCCCGGCGCGCCTTGTTGAACCGTATCATCGCCGATCAGCGGCAATTACTGTCCGACCATGTATCGCCCGCGCTGGACCGCATCCCGCAGGTCTTCACCCCCTACAAGGAGGTGCTGGAGATCTACCGAGCTGGCCTGGATCTGCCCGATGATGTCACGCTGGTCTGGCCAGACGACAATTTTGGCTATATCCGCCAGTTCCCAGGCCCGCGTGAACGGGCACGATCCGGCGGGTCGGGCGTGTATTACCACCTCTCCTATCTTGGGGCGCCATTATCGTATCTTTGGCTCTCCACCGTGCCGCCTTCACTGATCGCACTGGAAATGGGCCGCGCCTATGATCTCGGCGCAGACCGGGTTTGGGTGGCGAATGTTGGCGATATCAAGCCAGCAGAAACAAACATCGAACTGTTCCTGACCATGGGATGGGACATGCCTGGCTTCCGCGCCACCGGTGGAACCACGGGTTTTCTGACCGCCTGGGCCGGGCGTGAGTTCGGCCGGGACATCGCGCCTGCGGTCACAGACCTTCTTCAGCACCACCATCAACTGAATTTCGAACGCAAGCCCGAGCATCTGCAATGGTGGCTGCCCGGGCAGAAATACCGTCGCAGTGACCTGGGCATAGAGGCCGCGCAAGCGCGCCTTGGCAGGTTCGCTGACCTGGAAAGGGACCTGGACACGATCCACCGGCAGATCCCGGCAAAGGCCCAGGATGCCTTTTTCCAACTGGTCGCCTATCCGGTGCGGGCAGCATCGCTGGCCAATCAGCGGTTCTTTCACGCGGAAGCCTATGAAAGGCTATTCAATGCCGATCCCTATACCGCGCGCCAACGCGGACAGGCGGCCCACAAGGCCGATCAGTCCCTGCACGCCCTGACCCGTCGCTATAACGAGGAGGTCGCTGGCGGTAAATGGCGGGGTATGATGGCGATGGAACCCGCCGATGGACAATGGCGGTCCTATCGTTTGACCCCGCCTGTCCTGCCGGCAACAGGTCTCACCCTGCCATCCAACGCCCCACCGCCCCTGCATCCGCGCAAACCGGTGGCCGATAACGCCGTGATCAGCATCGAAGCGGAAAGTGTCGCGACCCATGACTCTGCCTGGACGCTGATCCCTGGCCTCGGCCGCGGAGAGGGGTCCATGGCAGCGGGACCGGTAACGGCAGTCGCGTCGAGCACAGAGGGGCCGGCCTTGACCTACACCCTCAATCTGCCGCCGGGTGACTGGGACCTGTCGTTGGATCTAATCCCTACCTTCCCGGTTACGCCCAGTGGAAAGCAGCAACTGGCTGTGCTGGTGACCGGGATGTCACCCGTCACGCTTTCCCTGACACGGGACGTTGGAGATTCGACCTGGGCTGAAGGCGTGCTGGATGGTCGAATTCGGCAAGAAACCGGCATTACCCTGCTCGGCGGCCGCACCCATCAGCTACGCCTGGAAATGCGTGATCCGGGACCGGTACTGGACGCGTTGGTGTTGCGACGCCGCAATCAATCATAAATTGAACAGACCGACACATCTGCTACATTCCAACGGGCAGCTACGAATTTACGCCGGCCAGGATACCGTCCACCACCGTCTGTTCCCAGACCGTTAACGAAGACACAGGACCCGTGACCCGGATCATTGGCGTTCCGGTCAGCAGGTACACAAAGCCCCATCGCCCGCCCGGATCGGCCATGACTGCCCCCAACAGCCCGTAGGCATCGCCAAAATGCCCACACAGGCGGGGATCTTTGGCCCCTGCCTGCCAGCGGTCACCGGCGCCCGGACCGCCGCCATGGGTGGTGCAGTGGATGCCCAGCGCCCATTGCCGCAGCAACCCACCATCCACATCGCCATTGCCAACCGCCGGATCATAGGTCCAGTGCGGGGTCAGCATTCGATCAAACGCGGTTGCAGGTAACAGCCCCCCGCCCCGGTCCAGCAGGAAGTGCAGCAACATCGCCAGATCGCGGGCCGATGCCCGCATCCCCCCCTGCGGCGACAGGCTGGTGCCGTTGCGACCCGGCACGATATGCGCAAGCGGCACCAGCGCCTTGACACCAAAGATCGTCAATCGGTCATCAGGGCGTCTGCCCTGATAATCATCGACAGTGGCCAGCCAGCTTCCATCGGGCTGTCGCCTGTAGACCGGGGCCAGTTGTTGGAAACGGTCTACATCCAGAAGGCGCACATCATAGGCAGCCCGCATGCCCAGTGGCCGTAGAACCTGAGTGGTGACCACCGCGTCGAATCGTTGCCCGGTCAGCCGTTCGATCAGGGTCGCCATCACTCCGTAATTCAGATTGGTATAGGTGAAACGCGTGCCTGGCACCTCATCCGCCCAGCGTGTACCGCCAGGGTCAAAGGCCCCACCGGGCCTGACCAGTTCTTCCAGACTGTAGGGCGGTGGCAAACCATAGATCTCTGCATCACGCAGCGAAGACGTATGGGTCAGCAGCATCCGTGTGGTGATCGGATGATCGGGATGATGGGGATTGCGAAGGCGAAACCCCAGCAAGGGTGAAAGGTCTGCATCCAGATCAAGCTTGCCGGCAGCGGCCAGTTGATGAACGGCAATACCCACCGGCAATTTGGAGAGAGAGGCAACCCGCACCGGCGTGTCCAAGGTCAGGGGCCGTTCACGGGTCGGATTGGTCGGGTCGATCACAGCGCGGCCGGCGGCCTGGGCAAAGACGGTCTTTCCGTCCCGCACCACAATCACGGCCACACCACTGACGGGGGCCTCAGGTCCGGTCACCAGCCCAACCATCGCCTCACGCAGGGGCTGCCAGTCCGCCGCTCTGCTGGGCATTGCCAACAACAGGAACCCCAGCAGGATTGCCGCACTCCGTCTCACCACCCACCCCGCTTCCGCTTTGGCCATGGGCGATGCTACCATCATTCTATCACCTTCCGATCCGGTATCAGGCATGACCCGCTTCCCCGACCAGTTTCTGCCCGGCCAACGCCCGTTTCTGATCGCGGAGATGTCCGGCAATCATAACGGCGACATCGACCGCGCCCGCCGCTTAATTGATGCGGCACGAGACTGCGGGGCCGATGCCGTGAAGATTCAGACCTATACGGCCGACACCATCACCATGAATGTTGACCGACCGGAGTTCCGGTTAGAAGGCGGATTATGGGCTGGAAAGACACTGTACGAGCTTTATCAGGAGGCTCACACACCCTGGGACTGGCATGAGGCCCTGTTTGCCCATGCACGCGATGCCGGCATCGCCCTGTTCAGCAGCCCGTTCGATCCCACCGCCATCGACCTTCTGGAAAGCCTGAATACCCCCGCCTACAAGATCGCCAGCTTTGAGCTGATCGACCTGCCGCTGATCGCCAAGGCCGCCGCCACCGGCAAACCCCTGATCATGTCCACAGGTATGGCTTCCTTGGGGGAGATTGCCGAAGCTGTGGCCACCGCACAGGACGCAGGCAACACCAACATCACGCTGTTGCATTGTGTCTCAGGCTATCCGACTCCGGTGGAGGATTGTGACCTGCGGACCATTCCCCACATGGCACAGGCATTCAACCTGCCCGTGGGACTGTCAGATCACACGATGGGTGTCGCTGTGCCGGTGGCAGCCGTTGCCCTTGGCGCGATCATCATCGAAAAGCATTTCACTCTGGCGCGGGCCGATGGCGGACCGGATTGCGCCTTCTCTCTTGAACCGGCCGAATTCAAGGCAATGGCGGAGGCGTGCCGGGTCGCGCACGCAGCATTGGGGACCGTTTCCTACGCGTTGAAAGCGTCGGAAGCGGGGGGGCGGACCTTCCGCCGTTCTTTGTATATCGATCGCGATGTGCCGGCCGGCACCGTGCTAACCGCTGCCGATATACGGTCAATCCGCCCCGGTCTGGGTCTGGCACCCAAATATCTGCCAGATGTTCTGGGCCAAACCGCAGCAAGGGACCTGACGCGGGGTGAGCCGGTCAGTTGGACCATGCTGGGCAAGGCGCCCTGATGTCATCGCGCATCATCGGCATCATCCAGGCTCGCATGGGCTCGACCCGTCTGCCCGGCAAGGTGATGAGGGAGGTGGCGGGCAAAAGCCTGATCGCCCACCAGATTGACCGGCTACGCCGGTCCCGACACCTGACCGGCCTATGTGTTGCCACCAGCGATCTTGCAGGCGACGATGCGTTGGCCAACCATGTTGCCGGTCTGGGCATTGCCGTATTCCGGGGCAGTGAACAGGATGTTCTGGATCGTTTTTACCGGGCAGCGCTTGCCCAGAAGGCGGATGTTGCCGTTCGGTTCACCGGCGATTGCCCCCTGATTGACCCAGCCCTGGTTGATGAATTGATCAACCTGTATCGTATTGCCGATCCACCGCTGGCCTATGCCGCCATTGATGTGTCGCGGTACCCACGGGGCCTGGATGCGGAAGTGACTGGCATTGCGGCACTGCGCGCCGCCTGGACTGAGGCGCGGATGGATTTTGAACGCGAACATGTCATGCCATTCCTCTGGCGCCGACCGGATCGATTTCGCTTGGCCTGGCTGAGCGATCCTGCGATTGAGGCACCCTGGCGTTGGTGTGTGGATACCGAACAGGATCTGATCCTGGTACGGCACTTGCTGGAAACACTTTTGCCCGCTAATCCAGCATTCGGCTGGCGTGACGCGGAGAGGGCCATGCGTGCCCATCCCGATTGGGCGCTGATCAACAGGGATGTGGTGCAAAAGACCCTTCCCCCGACATGATGTGAGGAGAGTTGCCATGACGCGCGCTGAATTCCTGGCCGCCTTGGAAGAAATGCTGGAACTGGATGCCGGCAGCCTGTCGCCTGATGCCGCGCTGGACAGCTTGGATAGCTGGGACAGCTTGGCGGTGATCAGCTTCATTGCTCTGGTCGATGAACATTTTGACCATGTCGTTGCAGGCGAGGATCTGGCAAAAGCCAAGACCGTCAGCGATCTGCTGGCGCTGACTGGTGCTGACCTCGCCTGATCACATGTCGGCCCTTCCCCGCCCCGCCATTCCCGTAGGCCGCACCCGGCGACAGGTGATCACGCTCGCCGATGGCCCGGCAGCCTGGATCAATGGCGGTCGCCTGGGGATGGGTGAAGGCGGGGAGCGTCCCCTGGTGCTGCTTCACGGTCTGGCCGGTGATGCCTTGACCTGGCAGTTTAATCTGGCCGCCCTGGGCACCGATCGGGCTGTGCTGGCGCCCGATCTGCCAGGACATGGTTCCAGCACGCTGAATGTCGGCCGTGGCCATGTTGACGATCTGGCCCGTTGGGTGGGCGGCCTGATCGACGCCTGGGGCCTGACGCAGGTGGATCTGGTCGGACACTCGCTTGGTGCCCGCGTGGCCTTGTCCTTGGCGCATCAGCGTCCCCAGAGCATCGGGCGGGCGACCCTGATCGCCTGCGCCGGTCTGGGAAGCGATTTGGATCATCAGTTTCTGGACAGGTTAGGCGATGCCTCTGACCTGGACCAATCACGCCTGGCAGCGGCTAAACTGTTTGCCGAACCTGGGCCTCTGATCGAGCCAATGGCCAGGGCTCTGACCCTGCGCCAATCCGTGCCGGCCAATCGTGCGGCAATCAAGGCGCTGCTGGCCGCGAATCGCGCCGACCTGTCGCAACGGCTGGTCACGCGCGATTGGGCACCCTCGGTGCCAATTCAACTGATATGGGGCACGTCGGACAGCATTGTGCCCGCACCGCCTGCTGATCTTATCCCCGCCGCGATTCCTTTCCATCTTGTGCCCGGTGCCGGCCACATGCCGCATGTCGAAGCGGCGAGCCGGGTCAACGCCCTGATCAGGAGCTTCCATTGACCGACATTGACGCCATGCTGGCTCTGATCGCGCGCGAAACCGCCCGTATCCTGGCGGACAAGGGCGAGGCCGTTGCCCCGGTCACGGCCGACACTGCCTTTCTGGATGGCCCTTTGCCCTTCGACAGTCTCGACCTGGCCACCCTGATCGTGGCGTTGGAGGGGGTGACGGGTAAAGACCCGTTCCGGCAGGGTTTCAGACAGTTCACCACAGCCGGCGAGCTTGCCGCTCTATATGCGGCGGGATGAGCCGATGCCCAGTACCTGGGAATGGATCGGCGGGGGCGTCGTTCTCTATCTTCTGCTTCTGGCCCGCAGCGCCTGGAAACAGGGGGAATTCAAACAGTTCCTGTGGGGTCTCGGGATCGTCATGGGCTTGATCGGTCTTATCGGCGGCGTCATCTGGACCTGGATCAAGCTGGCTGGTGGGTGAAAGCCGTGGATTGCCGTCCTCGCCTGCCCCATGATGCGTTGATGCAGACTGCTACCGCACCTTCCTGGTTTCATCCCCACTTCCGTCTGATCACGGGCGGAAGGGAATGGAGCGGGCCTGACCTCCTTAACAGGGCCCAAACATGGCCACATGGCGGGTTGACGGCCGATGGACAGGATGTGGCGGGCCTAGCCGCAGCGCTGATCGCGGCCTGGCAGCGGGGCGTGCCGCTGGCACTGCTGCGAGGTGGTCTGCCAGCACCGGATCTACGCGCGGTGACTGGGCGTGTACTCCTGCTGGAAACATCTGGCACCACCGGCACACCAAAGCGCATCAGCCGACCGTTCGACGCCATTTTGTCCGGGATTGCCGTCCCGCGCGATGGTGACGGCGGCCGTTGGCTGCTAACCTATGATGCCAGCGGGTTCGCGGGTCTGCAGGTGCTGCTCACCGTGATGTCCGGGGGCGGCACGCTGCTGGCCGAACCTGGCGCCGATGCGGCGACCCTGGTCAGGCTGGCTGCACAACAGCAGGCAACCCATATCAGTGCGACACCCAGTTTCTGGCGGTTAATGCTTTTGTCAGGCGCCCACCCTCCCCTGGCGCGCATCACGTTGGGAGGGGAAGCCGCAGACCAACCGCTGCTGGACGCATTGGCTCGCTGTTTTCCGTCCATCCCGATCCGCTGCATCTATGCATCGACAGAACTCGGTCGATTATTCACCGTCACCGATGGAAAAGCGGGATTTCCGGCCGCGTGGCTGTCGCATACCCCTGGACCTTATTCATTTCGAATATGGAATGATATTCTGCAGGTGGCGATTAACGGGATGTGGTGCGATACCGGTGATCTGGTTGAGCTTGTTGGTGATCGGGTTCTATTCCGGGGCCGGAATGATATGGTCCTGAATGTTGGCGGTAGTAAAGTGAACCCAGCTTTGGCTGAAGCGCGAATACTGGCATTGCCCGGTGTCGATGATGCCGTGGTGTATGGCGTCCCCAATCCTATAACCGGCACCATCCTGGTGGCCGATATCGTTGCATCGGATTGGCGGGGCGATGAACACTGGCAATCGCGTGTGACCGGGTCGTTGGCTGATCTGCCGGCAGCGGCACGGCCAAGACGGCTGCGTCTGTTGGACCGTCTTCCCTTATCGGCAGCTGGCAAGAAACGTCGTCTTGCGGAGGAAACATGAGCCGTACTGTGATTGTCACCGGCGGCAGCCGCGGTCTGGGCTTGGCGGTAGCGCGGGCGCTGCTCGATGGTGGATACCGGGTCGCGACCTGCAGCCGGCAGCCGGGCGATGAATTGCCGGCGCTGCTGGCGGCGTATCCAGACACTTTGTTCTGGCATCAGGCGACCATTGGCGATGCCGAATCAACCCATGCCTTTATTGAGGCTGCCGTCCAGCGTTTCGGAGTGCCATGGGCACTGATTAATAATGCCGGTATCGCGCGCGAAGGCATTCTGGCCACCCTGCCTCTGGTTGAGGTGGATCACCTGATCCAAACCAACCTGACCGGTGCGATCCAGGTGGCACGCGCGGTTCTGCGCCATATGCTGACACGACCCGGCGGCGGCCGGATTATCAACATTTCCTCGATCATCGGCCAGCGCGGCTATACCGGCCTTGCCGCCTATGCCGCGACAAAGGCAGGGCTGGACGGGCTGACCCGCGCATTGGCGCGGGAAGTGGGGCGCCGACAGATCACGATCAACAGTATCGCCCCAGGCTACCTGGACACCGAAATGTCGGGCACTTTATCCGGTGGGCAGCGCGAACAAATCGTCCGGCGAACCCCAATGGGGCGGCTGGGTACGGCTGCGGATGTGGTGCCGTCTATCCTTTTCCTTCTTGGTGATGGGGCGCGTTTCATCACCGGTCAAACATTGACCATTGATGGCGGTATCACCTGCTGAACGAAGGGAACGACGCATGGCCCAGGCCCGCATCAACGGCATTGCGCTTCGCGGTATTGTCTCTGCTCTACCGTCGCGAGTCGAAGATGTTGCCGACTTAGCTACCCGATTCGGTGCGGATCAGGCGGAACGCATTGCCGCCGCCACCGGTATTCGCCGCCGCCATATTGCAGCCGACGGCCAATGCATGTCGGACCTTGCTGTCCCCGCTGCCCGCCATCTATTGGATGGCCTGGGCTGGGCCGGTGACAATGTTGATCTCCTGATCTGTGTGACACAGACACCCGACCACCCGCTACCCGCCACCGCCTGTCTGCTTCAGCAGCGCCTGGGGCTGAGTAAACAATGCGCGTCCTTCGATGTCGGACTTGGCTGCTCCGGTTATGTTTATGGCCTCTGGCTTGCGGCTTCCCTTCTGGCCGGTATGGGCAGGGGACGCGCCCTCTTGATCGCTGGCGATACAACCAGCGTTACCCTGGATCGCGCCGACCGGTCGGTTGCACCGCTGTTTGGTGACGCCGCCACGGCTACCGCTTTGGAATGGAACCCTGGTGGCGGACTGTTGACTGTGGATGTCGGCACGGACGGAACGGGTGGGCCCTACCTGATCCAGCCCGGTGGGGGCGCACGGCAACCCGACGGCCCGTTACTGTTCATGGATGGCACCCAGGTCTTCGCCTTCACCCTGCGGGAGGTGCCCAAGGCCATCAGCGCCACCCTGGCGGCCGCTGCCTGCGCGATGAGCGATATCGACCATGTCGTCCTGCACCAAGCCAACGAAATGATGCTGAAGCGACTGGGTGCCAAGATCGGGGCCCACACGGATCAATTGGTCTTGGCCATGGCGGATCGGGGCAACACCAGTTCCGCGACGATCCCGTTGGCTATGACCGACGCCCTGTCCGCATCGCTGACAAGTGGCCGACGGCGCCTTCTTCTCTGCGGATTCGGGGTTGGATGGTCCTGGGGGACAGCCATCTGGGACACCGGTCCGGCCCTGATCAGCCAAACCTTGCTGGTTGACCCGGATGGGTCAGCTATTCCGGCTGATTGAGCAAGGGGCGACGGCGTACCTTGGTCACAACCACGGGCGCTTTTGCTGCTTTTTCCACCCCATCGGCACTCATGCTGGACGACTCGGCTGGGAACAGTTTGCGGCAGATTTTCAAGGCGCGATAGTAGTTCCCGGACTGAACCAGGGTCTGGATCTCATCAAATATCGCATTCTCTTCTGGCCGCGCCAGACGCGCTTCTTCCAGAATAATTCCAAATTTGATCAGGTTAAGTTCTGCATCCTCTGGAAAGATGTAAATAAGCTGAATAATGAAATAGAGTTTCTTTTCAATGGTATCGCAGTTTTCTTCCTTCAGGATTTCCCGCCCGCGCAGGAAATTCACCTTGTTATAGAAGAACAACGAAACAGGATGATCGCCGACGCCAAGCACGGCACCATTCACGATCAGTTTTTCACCCGGTCTCAGGACAAGTTTTAAAGGCACGGCGTCTTTTCCTGTTTCGGCATACCCAGCAGCAGAAGATAACCGCCCCGGGTAACACTAGGAAGTAAGCCACCCACCCCTTGCTGGTCATCAAAAAAAGACCAAAGGCATCGCAACTTTTTGCCCCAGGTCCGATGGATGGCTGTCGGTGGGATGAGCCTGAATCAGGAACGGCGGGCTTTTGGCCCGCCGTTTCCCTTGCCTTACGGCCCTTTGGCTTAGAACAACCGCAGGATCGACTGCTGAGCCTGGTTGGCCAGCGAGAGGGAGATGGTGCCCAACTGCTGACGGGTCTGCAACAGCAGCAGGTTTGCACCTTCCTCGTTCTGGTCGGCCTGGACCAGCTTGTTCGCACCTTCAACCAACACGTTGGAGAACTCGTTAGTGAAGCTCTCGCGCGTCTGGATGACGTTCAGGTTTGTCGACAGAGCCTGCGAAGCGCCACGCAGGGTGGAGGTCGCAAAATCCAGGCTGGCGACAGCCTTGTCGATATCCGCACGGTCCAGGAAGTTGTTCTGCGCATAGTCGATACGCAGGCCCTGGCCATCGGTCGTAACGTTACGGCTGACCACCTGGATGTTCGAGGTGTTGTCGGCGTTGAACTGAACGGCCAGGTCATTTTCGGTGTTGGCGTCTGTACGCTGCACCGTGGTCAGATTGGCCGAAGCGTTCGTCGACGCCGTCTGCTTCACCGTCTTGCTGTCGACCGTGACACGGACCGTACCGCTGTCGAAGGTCAGCGAGTTTTCACCATCTGCCAGCTTCGCGTTGCCACGGGCATTATTGCCAGAGCGCTCCACGGTCACGCCATTGAGGTTCGTAGCCGACAGAGTGATGTCGACATTCTTTTCAATGGTGGAGACACCGTTTGCCGACGTGCCCAGAGCCTCGAGCTGCGTACGGTCAACCGTGAAGGAGACCGTTGTACCCGACGAGAAGGTCAGCGAGACATTCTTCGTCGCCGCGTTAGAGGTCGTCGCACCGATGCTGAAGCTGGTGCCGGTACCTGACGTTTCGTTGGAGGTGATGGTGAAGCTGGTTACGCTGCCATCATCATTGGCCGGGCCATCCGCAATCGTGAACCGGTTAGAACCAGTCGCGCCGACACCGGCCTCGACCAGACCCTGAAGGGCCGTACGAACCGCCTCACGACGATCAGCCGGATCCGCCGAGTTGACATCGGAAGCGGTCGCCTCATACACGAAGGACTGACCGTTGACCGTCGCCGTGAAGGTGTCACCTTCTTCGATCGCGCCACCGATATTGATCCGCGAAACCTGCGCAACGCCCGAAGAGCCATTGTTGACACCAGCGGTCGTCGTGCTGGCCACCGCGGACTGGGTGTTGTCGAAGAACTTGAACGTGCGCGATTCGCCGTTCTCGGTCACAATCGCCGTGCGCTCGCGGCCGGTGTTACCACGCAGCTCAATGCTGATATCAGCAAAGTTGCCGGAGGTGGAGGACAGGGTGCCCGACACTTTCAACGAAGCGATGCCGCGAGAATTTTCGGCATTGGCAATGTCTTCCAGATCGGCGCTGATCGCGCCAGAACCCGAAACTTTGACCGCGTAGGTGTCGGCGCGAATAACGTTCGTGACACTGCTGTTCGACAGGCCAGCCAGTTCGTTAACGTCGGCGCGGCTCTCGGAGGTGCTGTCCAGCGTCAGGCCATTGCCTGCCAGCAGGTTCTTACCCTGGTAACCGCTGTCGCCGGCGATCTTGTCGATCTGCTCCTTAATGCGGTTGAACTGCTCAGCCAGCGACTTACGGGTCGCGATGGAGGCAGCGTCATTGCCAAGGTTGGAGTAAGCGGTCGTGGTGAGACCCTTGGCCTGCTGGACCAGATCTTCGATGGCGGTGATACCCTTATCACCGGCCTGGATCGTGCTGATCGCTTGGCCCATCGCCTCCTTGAGGCTCGACAAATCGCCGGCGCGGGTATTCAAACCCTTCGCAGCAAAGAACGAAGTGGGGCCGTCAAGGGCGCTGTTGACCTTGTTGCCGGTCGCAAGACGGGACTGAATCCCTTCGACCTGCTTATTCGTCTTCTGCAGGAGCAGAAGGTTGTTACGCATACCAGCGGTAAGGCTGACGTCACTGGAAGACATAGTATCTCTCCTTTGGAGGTATGGTTTACCCGAATTTTTCGGGTTGAGGACAGGGAACACCCTTATCCGGAAAGAGTCAAGCCGTTTAAGCGCTCGAGCAGGCAACTATACGGAGGGTCAGGGTGCCGACCCACAAGCGGCCTGACCGCACCTTCTGTCCATAAGCCGGTTCATGGCTGGAGGAGCGCACCCAAAGGCCACAACAAGCTGCCCCTCATAGCTGTCAAAGCGGCCTGCGGAGTATTTTAAGCCAATGGCTTTAGCAATATTGCTCAAAAATTAAATAAAATGCGGGACACTACACCACATGCGCAATCACCCGTAACCGAAACCAAGACATTCAGGCTACAAAATTGACGGAACTGACCACATTGCCGCCACCGGCAATGGACACGGTCGGAGAGGCTGCCACCGTCGGCGTTACGCCGCGCGACACACCAAAACCCGGAACCGCAGAGCCGGATGAGGCGGAGAGTGCACTCACGCCCTCCCGCGCCAAGGACAATAGCCTGTTGCTGCGCGCTTCAGGGTCAGCGGAACGGCTATCAGAACCTTCGAAACCCAGGCCCTCCCGGCCACGCAGTTGGTATTCGCGAACAACCTGCTTGGACGGGTACTGCGCCTCAACATCGCCACTGCCCCCATCACGGAACTGCAGAATGGCAACTGCGGCGTCACTGTCATACTGCACGACGGGGCTGATAAAAGGAAGTTGGGCGGCCCGGACCGCCTGAGGAGGAGTCGAGGTCTCTGGTGCCGCGACGCTGCTCTGCGCTACCGCGGGCACAACAGGTGGCAAAACAGTCCTGATCCCCTCAATCTGCATGGCCGGAAGCCTTCTTCTCTACCTTACCACCATATCGCAGCTGCAGAGGAAGCGCAAACGGATTCTTCAGTGTCGGCAAGTTGGCTGAATCACCAGGGAGTCCGAGCATTGCTCCCTAGTCGGGCCAACAACTGAAATCATTTCGCGATCGTTCGGGTGGAGTCGTTTTTTTCTTTGAATACAACCTTTAGACTTAATTCGATCTTTCCAAGGCCCATACTGAAATCGAATTAACCAATTTGGCGATTACGGGCTGCCAGTTACCCCATTCAGTTTGGCGAAACAGCCGCAACCCAGGGTACCAGGGATTATCCTCCCGTGATCGCAGCCAGCGCCAGCAACCATCGTATCGGGACAATACCCAGGTCGGCCGCCCGAGGGCTGCCGACAGATGGATGACAGCCGTATCCACGCCGATCACCAGGTCCAACTCGGCAGCCAGCGCTGCTGTATCGGCAAAGTCAGAAAGGTCGCTGGTCCAATCCGCAATGGTCAGCAAGGACTGCGCCTGTTGGGCTGCTTTTGGCCCTTTCTGCAGGCTGACCAGACTGATCCCGGCTATGCCCATCAAGCCGTCTAGCTGCGGCAAGGCAAGGCTTCGGCGGCGATCAGTGGCTGCGGCCCTTGGATCATCCGCACGTCCATCACCAGCCCACACTAACCCTACCTTCAGACCGGGCAGGGCAAGAAGGCGTTCCCGCCAGGGCTGCCGCCGATCCGCCGGCACGCGCAAATAGGGGATCTGCGCCGGGATGGCAGCAAGCCTGTCGGTGTCCAGCCGCAACGGCAGCCCGAGCAATGGACAGCGGCATGTAAAACCGGCAGGGATTGGCTCCCCCAATCGCGTCACACTGGTGGCCGCTGGCAAACTGTCACGGAATAACCGGACCAAGGCCGGCTGCACCTGCAGGGCGACCTCAATCCCCATATCCAGCAGGCGCGGAACGTAGCGTATGAACTGCAGACTATCGCCATGGCCTTGTTCGGCATGGACCAACAGACGCCCACCGGGCGGCTGGGCGACACCATCCCAAACCGGCAGGGCCTGTAACGCTGGGTTCAGGCCAAATCCCGGCATGTGCCAACGCCACTCATACTCACGCCACCCCTCAGCCAGATCACCGGCCCGCAGCCTCGCCTGCGCCCTCTGCCAGTGACCGACGGCGAGTGCGGGGGACAAGGTCAGAACACGGCGATAACAGGCCTCTGCGCCCGCATCATCACCCAGGTCGCCCCACACATTACCAAGATTGAGCAAGGCTGGGATGTTGTCAGGCTCGGCATCAAGCACAGCCTGCAACGACTGCACCGCCTCTGCCAGCAAGCCCAGCCCATGCTGGGCAACGGCAAGTGCTATACCCGCGCGGGCCGGGGCACCTGGTTGCCTGATTACAGTGAGGGCAGCATCGCGCGCTTCCTCAAACCGACCCAGGATGGCCAGAGTGTCAGATCTTCCCAGCAGCAGATCACTGTCGGTCGGCGCGCGCTGCAACCCCGCTTCAAAGGCCAGTAGCGCCTCTTGATGCTTCTCCCGCCGCAGAAGTGCTTGTCCCAACCGGTACGAGATGGGACCTCGCTCCGGCGCCAGAAGATGTGCTTCCCGCAGGTGCTCGACCGCATCAGGTCGCTCCAAACCATCGGCACCCGCATGCCGATTATATAATGTCGCGGCCAGATTATTCTTCGCCGCCGGGTGCTGTGGCACCAGCGACAGGACCTCGCGCAGGGTTTTCTCGGCCTCCGATTCCCGGCCCAGCGCTGCCAGGATCGCGCCACTTTCGGCCAGCGCCTCCGCGCGACGGACAGGAATGGCGGCAAACAGGTCCGCTGCCTGTGCCAGCGACTCCAGGGCGGCGATGTTATCGCCGGTCTGTCGCAGGGCAATGCCCAGATTGAGCAGCCACTCACCAACCCCGGGTTTGAGCCGGATGGCGGTGCGCAGTGACTTCACCGCAGCTCCTGGCTTCTTTTGGCCAAGGGTTGCCATGCCCAGTAAATAGTGAACATCCGCAAGACCGGGGGCCGAGACCAGGATCTCACGGTAAAGAGCCTCCGCCCCCGCCAGGTCGCCAGCCTGATGCGACAAGACGGCCCGGTCGATCAGGGCATTGATTGTCATATCAGATACCTGTCTTCGGCGAGGGGGCGGCCTTAGCCGGGACGGCGGGCTTGGCCGCTCCGGCCGGCGGCGGAGCGGGCACAGGTACGGGGGGTGGAACGGGTGCCGGCGTCGGGTTGACGGTTGGTACAGGCGGCGGCTCCGCCGGTGATGGCGGGCGCGACGGCACATACATATAATTGTCGTTCACCTGCCCCTCATGGCTGGCGCAGGCACCAAGCCCCGCAGCAAAACCTAGAACAAGCAGCGGGAACACAATCCGATTTCTAGCCACGCCACGTCACCCTTCTGCGATCCGGTCAGCACAGACTACGCCCGGCCCGCCAGGGGTTGAACCGGAATCATGATGGCTCGCGGTCTATGAAAACCATGCGCGCATGTCAGCGGGAGATTTTGTCCAGAAAACCCTCGTCCTGAACGACAATGTAGCCGTTGCGGTAGATGATAGCGCCTGACGCCTGAAAGCTCTTCAGCGTCTTGTTCACAATCTCCCGCGACACCCCTAACATATTGGCTAGGTCTTCCTGGCTGACAAAGGCTGCGATCCGGGTACCTGTGTCAGTCTGTCGCCCATAATTCTGCGCCAGCATCAAAATCCGTTTGGCCAGACGGCGTGTGACATTCAGGAACACGGTGTCTTCGATGATCGAACTGGTCCAGCGCACCCGTTCGCATAAAACGCTCATCAACCGGATACACAGATCGGCACGCTGCTCTAAAAAGGGCATGAAGTCCCGCCGATCAATACGGAGAAGCTCTGTGGGCTCTTGGGCGACAACGGTTGCCGTGCGTTCACCACCATCCAGCATGGCGATTTCGCCAAAGACGGCACCGGTGTCCATGATGTTCAACAGCATGACTTTGGCGTCCTGCGACTCGGTCTGTACCGCGACACGGCCGCGCAGGATCACGTAAAGGCTGTCTCCGGGATCACCCTTGGCGAAAATGCGTTCCTCGGCCACCGCCCGCCGCACCTTGGCAAAGTCAAGGACGGCCTGCATCTCCGCGTCATTCAACACGCCGAACAAACGGTTACGGCGAAGGAGGCCAGGCTCTATAAGGGATACCAAGGCAATCTCCCTGTCATTGGCGCTGGTCCGGGCTGAGCCGCACCATCGCCTCAGGATTGATTCCGTGGCTTCAGAATGCAAGTCAAACGGGCGTTCGCAGAACGGGACGCGCCACCTGCTCCCACATGGTCGTATGTTCGAAAGCGTAGAGCGGCCGGACGCCCAAGGTCCCGGATGTGATCTTATCACGCAGTCGGGTCAGCAGGGTAACAGCATCCTCGCGTTTCTGATCCGCCCGCCCGACTGGCAGCCACTCACGGAACGCCTCAATCTCGGCGGGGTCGACCTCGCCCTCCTCCCCTGCCTCGCGCAGGATGCGGCCATAGTTGCGCTCACGATAGCTGAGGTCCTTGGCAACCTCCTCAAGCCGACGACGGGAAGATATCGACAGGATGCCGGCGGCAAAGGCGTCGGAGAGTGTCCGGCGGATATTCACCATGGCCTCGGAAAGGCATGGATAACCCAGTTCCGCCGGCCCATGGGTGACTGCCACCTCATCATCATCTTCCAGCCGGCCATCGGCGTAGGCATCAAAGATCGCGCCCACACCCTCCATCCCGAATGTCGCCAATTCAGCCGCACGTAATGCTCCCATGCTGGCAGCACCAAGGACCGGTATGCCCATGGACATCGCGAAAAGGATTTCCTTGTGCCAGACGGCGGGCACATTTTCGAAATAACCGTCGATGATGGCGATGGCGGCTGGGCGGTCCATGACCGCCCGCAGCACATCACCTTGGGCTACCGGCGGGCGATAGTCGGCATTAAGAACGCGGGACGCGGTCGCAACCGGCAGGGTCGGCCCCAGGAAAACAATGACAGGGTTGTTCATGACAGTCCCTTTCAGCCATATCTGACACGGTCAAACCAAACCCGCGACCTGTCGGGCACGGGCCCCAAGCGCGTAGTTGGTGGTATGGTCGACCCCTTCCAACCCGGGCACAACGACCCGGACCACCGGAATGCCGATCTCCGCCCGGGTCAGATCGACCACAACAACATCTTCGATCCCGACCTGTGCCAGACGCTGGCGCAGTTCGACCAGGTCGCCACGCAACGACTGACCGCGCCACCCACGGATCTGATTGAAGTCGCGCACCGTCGCGCCCAGCCGGATATGGTTAAGCCACAGCGCCTGCTGTTCCTCTGCCAGGAAATGGTCATATTCGTCCCGGCGCATGTCATCGCGCGCGCCAGAGATGAAGGTCAATCGGCTCTGCGCCGCCTCGGTCAATGCACGGGACAAGGCGATCTCTGGCACCAGGTGGCTTCCGTAGCCCGTTGCCGGACGCACCGTCGTACCGGGTCCGGCATCAGCCTGGACAATACGGGCCAGGAATGTCGGAACGCCGACATCGGACGTCATGTCCCAGACACCAACGGCCACACCAGCACGGGCAAACCGGGCCAGAAGGGCGCGGCAGGTCGGATCGGCAATGGTTTCCAGATCAATGCGCGTTTCGTCCCGCGCCTCTTCCGGCAGCAGGTTCCACAGGGTACGCGCATCCCGTTCAATGACCTCGGAAAGTCCATGAATGACGGCTTCTACCCAGTGATTGCCGGAGGCCAGCCCATTAGAGGTGGCCTGGAAACAGCCATGACCGGTGGGTAGCGGCAAGGTATAGTTGGTGTGGACCATCTCGTACGGTATCCACAGGCTGTTCCCATCCCGCAGATTGGTGCCCTCCGCCCACAACATCTGGTGATGCGGGCTGTAAACACTATCCATGGTCGCCGGCAGAAGGTCGGGATCGACCACCGGCAACGCGTAGCGCAGATCCTCATAGGAACCGATACGCAGGGACAGGTGCGTACACCGCTCTGCGTGCCAGCTTTCGATGGATTCCATCACGGCCGATGCCTTGGCAGCGGCCAGGGTCACCCCCTTACCCTGGGAAACCGCCAGCGCACGCGAATTCGGCCGGTTGACCATCACAACCGGAATGCCGATCGTATCCAAGCCGGTGACATTGGCGACACGGGTGATGCCAAACAGGGGAAACAGGGGCTTGACCCGGGCCAGCGTTTCCTCGGCAGAGACCAACCGGCGCCATTGCGGCATCTCAAGATTGTCCCATTCGGTCAAACGGACCTGATCCATTGCCGTTCCCCTATCACGCGGTTCGCTTTATCAAGGTTCAAGATGTCTGGGGCCGGTCCGGGGCGTTGCCACGGACCGGCGTCCCATGGCGTTACATCTTCGCGGAGAAGATTTCAGCGCTGGAGGCAAAGATTTCGGCGCTGGCGCCGACATCCATCGAACGCGGCGCTTGAACGCGGCTCACGCTCTGGTTTTGGGCTTCTTCTGCGACAACAACCGCGCCGTTCGGGGCAACTCGATACAGGCGGCCATCTGCACCACGGGTCAGCATGTCTACTCCTCCTGATGAATGGTTACTTCCGTATTCCGAAGATTTCCCAGCAGTGTGGGCTTTTCTTCGCTACTAACGGTAATGCTGACACGGCGTTTTGGTGTGTGAAGTGCTTCACAGCGGCGTATGCAGAAGGAACGCTATGGTGTGCTTACCGAGCGCAGCCTGACCCAGGGTGTTCGCGACCGGCCAGGAAATGACGAAGGAAGGCGAGGTCGCCGATGAACGCTCCGCAATCCAAGAATGACATCACCGTATATGAGCCGCACGACCTGGAGGTTGACGGCCAGCTTATCAGCCACAATGTCTGGGTCGATGGACACCGGACAAGCGTACGGCTGGAAGCGGTGATGTGGCAGGCGCTGCATGAGATCGCTGAACGTGAAGCGCTGAGCATCCACCAGGTCATCACCATTGTATCGCGCCGCCAGCATCAGAATGCATCGCTGACGGCCACAATCCGGGCATTCCTGGTCGCCTATTACCGGGCTGTGTCCCGCGGCGTGTCGACCTTACTGCTGAGGGATGCGCCCGACCTGCCCGCAGATATGAGGATCTGACAGGAAACGCAGCGTGACCACACGGCCCCGGACAGTTTTGTTCGGGGCCGTGTCGCTTTTATCGGATTGACAGCAGGTTAAGGTTCGAGCGTGCCTGGGCGGCGATGTCGGTCAGTTCCGCAAGGCTGGGCAGTTGCCGGCCCAACAGTCTGAAACCCCGCTCATCCGCCAGCACAGCCGCAGAGGCCCTTTCCTGTTGGGCCTGCTGAAGTTGTCCGGTCAGGGCAAAGGCAACCGCCCGGCATTGTCTGGCCTTGGCGATATGAAGGGCCGCCCCCCGCGCAATGGCGATGCCCAAACCCTGGTCGATATCGGCAAGGCCAGCGATCCCGCGTCCCATGTAAGACAATGCCAGACCCCGCCGGGCCAGATTGACGGCATCGAATAACGGCGCTCCCGTTGACCGGGACAATGACAGGCTTTCCGAACTATAGGCCAATACATCGCCAAAACGGCGCTGCCGCAGCCGGATTTCCGCAATATCCGCCCGCACAAATACACGATTGAAGGGGAACCGGTCGCCATCCGCCAGCCGAAGGGCATGTTGGATCAGCGGCTCAGCCTCATGCAATTGCCCCAGCAACGCTCGACAACGCGCCTTCTTGATACTGATCATCATGTCGACATTCAGCATCGTATAGCGACCGGCGACATGCTGGTCCCTTCCACTGACACCGGCGGCAATCTCAAGCAGGCGCAGCGCATTCTCGGGATCGTCATTTTCGATATGGCATGAGGCTGCAATGATCAACAGTTCGGGGTGGGCCGACATTTCACCGCCGGAATAGCTGATGGCGGAACCCGCCAGCAGCAGCGCCTGCGCCAGACTGCCATAGACCCATTCATAATTGATCTGCTGCACCAGACCGACCATTGCCCGGGACTGATCGCCCGCCTGCCGCGCCAAGGACACGGCCCGGTCAAGTTCGGTCATTGCCCTATCACCCATGCCGGCCGGCATTGCCGCCTTGGCCAGTGCAATACGCAGATCAATGCCTGCTTCAAGACTGTCCTGGTTGACGGGCAGGTTCTCATTCGCCTCGACAGCGATGGAGAGTAGCGAAACCGCTTCTGCCGCCAGCGACCGGTTCAACGCCTCTCGCCCAGCAGCAACCCCTGCGCGGACAGCCATGGTCCAAAGCGCGCCTGCGGCCGCATGGCGTGCCTGCGCCGCCAGCCGCCCTGACAGTTCCGTGAACGCCTCCTGATCCAGAAGTTCGGCCAGGCGCCCATGGATCTGCCGACGATCCCGACGTGTGATACAGGCGTAAACCGCTTCATGCAGCAAAGCATGATGGAAGGAATATTCCTGCCGCGGCAATAACCGGGTTTCGTCAATCAGGCCCAGGCGCGCAAGCTCGGGAAGATACCGCCCGGCATCCTCTGCCCCGATCAGACGGGACAGGAGCGCGACATCAAAGGTCGGACCGGCCACTGCTGCAAAGCGCAGAACCCGCCTGGCCGCCTCCCCCAACATATCGATACGTACCGATAACAGGGCCTGAACCGAGTCCGGCAGCGGATAGGCTGGCATTTCGCCCGGTCGCATGTTGCCGACATCACCCTGCAACGTCCCGTTCATCATCAGGACACGGATACATTCGACCAGAAAAAACGGATTGCCGCGCGCACGCCGCGACAGGTCCAGCTTGATTTTATCCAGCCCCGGATAACGGCCCAGCCAATGGTCCAGCAGGCTGGTTGTGTCGGAGATGCTAAGGGGACCAAGCGTGTGCTGTCCTAACCGGCGATGGGTCGCAATGGTGGCATTCAGCCCCTCTTCCCGGCTGGTCAGCACCAGCAGAAGGCGGGTGCTCTCCGGCAGATCCAGCAGGGACAACGCAGTCGCCTGGACCGCAGTATCCGCCCAATGCATATCTTCGACCAGGAGGAGCAGTGTCCGCCGCTCCGCCACGGACCGGACAAGCATGGCCATCGCAGAGGCGGCAAGCGACAAGATGGCCGATGTTCCGCGATCCTGATTATCGGTCAATGTCGGCAGCAGAATCCGCGCCAAGGCATCAGCCTGTTCCGGCTGTGCCCCGGCCGCGCGCAGCATTGCCGACAAACCTTCCGGTGTGCGGGGCAGCGGTCCGTCCAGTAACGCCGCAACCAATTGGTGCAGCGGGCCGACTGCCCCCACTGGTTCCACCGGGGGTACCTGCAACTCCAGAACCCGAATGCCCGTCTTGCGCGCAGAGGCTGCCAGCGATCGCACCAGCCTGGTCTTGCCGAGGCCAGGTGCCGCCTGGACAAGGTGGGCAGAGAAACCACCATTTCCTGTTGCCATACCCTCAAGCGTCGATAGCAGGTAGGACCGGATGTTTTCGCGGCCCACCATCGGCAACACCTCTTCGTCCTGTCGCCGTCTGGACCGCACCGATGTTAGCTGGTGGGTCTGAAGCGGTTCCTCCCCCGCCAGCACAACTAAAGACGATTCCTCCGTTTCCACCCAGTCCGCTGCCAGACGGGCTGTGGCATCGGTCATGACCGCACGGTTCGGGGCGGCCATCTGCTGTAGTTTGGCCGCGATATGGATCGTGGCGCCGGTCGCGGGGTTGCCGGTCTGGGCACCGCTATCATGGTCCCAGAGCACTTCGCCGGACGCCATGCCGATCCGCACGGCCCGGCCACTGCGCGCCACCTCGCGCAAGATGCCGTCTGCGGCGAAACAGGCGCGAACCGCGTGGTTTTCCAATGCCACAGGGGCCCCGAAAACCGCATAGACACCATCGCCCAGTGTCTGACAGATGGTGCCACCAAAGGCCGCAACATGACGGCGCATGATATCAATCAGACCCGATAGCTGGTCGTAGGCGTCTTCGGGATCCTGCGGAATCACCATGTAGCTTGAGTTGATGATGTCGCAGAAAAAGGCTGTGACCATGCGGCGGTCAGCACGTACCAACCCCGGACGTGAGCCCAAGGGGAAGGCATGAATGCCATCGTGTGCGTCGGTTAACCGACTTTCACCCGCCAGTGACATGTTCGTTGCCCGCCGAAGCCAATCGATGGTCTGGAAACACACCGCACGCTGAAATCCAGAGCCCCCATACTCTTGATTTCAGCCATCAGGCATACGATAGCATCACGTTGGACATAAGAAAACTGGTCTAGGATAAAATGTCAGCCATGCAATGGTAATTTTCTGTCGAGAAGGCCCGCCACTTCGGCAATCCCGGAAAGAACACCTGCGGAATGGGAAAACACACGCATTGAGGCGAACCACGGGCGGACCGCCGTACCCAAGGTTGACCAGTCCGTCGCCCCAGTGATGCGCCAGACAGGGGTACCGATCGCGCCGGCAAACTCACCGACAGCCGTCGGCGCCGTAATCACCAGGTCCAGTTCCGCGATCAGACCGGCAAGCCCTTCCAGATCGTCTTTCAGATCAAGTCCCGGCATCACGTGAACCGGACGGCCGGCTGCCGCCTCCAACGCTGCAATCTCTTCCGGCTGTGCGCCATACTGAAGATTGATCACCTGGATACCCGGATGGGCAGCAATCGGCGCCCAGTCCGGCGCCGTGGCATAGCTGGACTGGCGACGCGTAGTGATCATCCGTGACCGCCAGCAGACACCAACCTTCAGGCCCCATGGCAATCCATCCAGCCAAGCCCGCGCGCGGGCACTGGCACCTTTGTCAGGGACCAGATAAGCGACACCGGGATACTGGGCAAGCGTGGAGCGAAGAAGTGGTACGGCACCTCCGGCCGGGATATGTGCATCCATGTCGGGACACTCCGCCGCATCACTGTTGCCCGGCGGCAGCCGTTGTATACGCACCGTTGCCTTTGGAAAACTGCGCGTAAACAGGCCCAGTAAACGCGGGTCGCATTCAATGACCACGGCACCCGGAGGCCCGCCCGCCATTTCAATCATCTCGTTGTAAAGACTGGCGAACATCAGTTCGTCGCCCAGTCCCTGCTCCCGCCAGATCAGCAGCCGCCCCCGCGGTAAGGGCGTGCCTTGCCATTGGGGTATGGCGAACTGGCGGTCGGGCAGCGCATCACCAGCCGCAAAACGCCAAGCATAGTCTTTCCAACCCTCCGCCAGATCACCATCACCCAGTCGCAACAAAGCACGGCAAACCCGAGATCGCGCCAACTCCGGATTGATATCCAGGGCGCGATCAAAGGCCTGACGCGCCCGGCGCCGGTCCCCCTGCGCCAACCTGCACAGTCCCAGATTACCCCAGACCTCCGCGGAGGTCGGGGCCAAGGTAAGGGCATGAGACAACACCGTGTCAGCCTCTGCCAACTGGCCGGATAGTTCCAGGGCCGCACCCAAATTGGTCAGCCCCTGAATATTGTCTGGATCAAGCCGCAACCCCTGCTGATAGGCAGCAATCGCAGCCTCCAGTTTGTCCATTTCCTGAAGGGCCACCCCGAGGAAGATATGAGCATCGGCGCGATCAGGCGCAGCAGCGACCGCAGCAAGGTGGTATTGCAGTCCCTCGCCCAGGCGACCGCGTTCCACCAGGACATTCCCCAGGTTTGACAAAGTCTCCGCATGTCCGGGCCGGGCCGCGAGCGCATGGCGATAGGCGTCCTCTGCTCCCGCCAGTTCTCCCCGCGTGGCCAAAACCGCTCCCAGATTGTTCCAGGCCTGGGCGTGGTCCGGCTGCTGCGCCAGCAGGGCGCGATAGCTGGCCGCCGCTTCATCCAGATCGCCGAGGGCACGCCGGCTATTGGCTAAGTTGAACATGGCACCGGCATGCCCTGGCCTGACAGCCAGTGACTTGACATAGGCATCAGCAGCCTGACGATGGGCACCCATGGCCGCCAGGGCGTTGCCAAGGTTGAACAGATAGGGCGCATGATCCGGACGTAGCCGCAATGCCTTGCGGTGCGCCTCTACCGCCGGCGCCGGGTTACCCTGGGCACGCAAGGCACTGCCCAGATTGTCATGAAAGTCAGGGGCAGACGGTTGCCGACGCACGGCGTCGGTCAGCAGTCGGACGGCTTCGGCCGGGTCACCTTGCTGCAGACAGGCAACCCCAAGCAAATTAAGCAGTTGAGCGTTTCGCGGATCGGTCAGCAGCAAGGCACGATAGGCAGCGGCCGCACCAGCCACATCACCGGCTTGGTGCAGCCGCACCGCCTGCTCCGCCGTCAGAACCGCCCGGCCCGAACCCATCCCTACCCCCATCCTATCCCTATGCACCAACATCGGGTTTCCGCCCTGCGCCGCATCCTAGGGCATTATCCTTGTCGGGCGTACCCCGATGTGAAATAATCCCACCCATGGTTTTACCGTTCAAAGGGCACGGCGACCGTTATGAAGCCTGCGACGGGTTACAGCAATCGTCCCACCTCCGATGATCCCCGCGACGTGGAGGCCTGGGGCCTCACAGAAGCGGCTCGCCGGCTGATCCACGCCCGGCAGACGCCGGATAATGTGGATCTTCTGCGGCAGGCGCTGTCGCTGAACCAACGACTCTGGACAATTTTCCAGACATCAATGGTTGATCCGGAATGTCCGTTACCCAAGGATATCCGCGACAATGTCTTAGCTCTGTCGATCATCGTCGACCGTCAGACCTTTGACCGGTTGATTGATCTGGATGTCAATAAGCTGGATCGGTTGATCGATATTAATCGCGCGGTGGCAACCGGCTTGTCGCAACGGCCTGCCCCTGGTGCGGCTGCATCGCCCGCGGCGCAGCCGACGATGGCAGCACCGGTGCCCAAGCCGCCGCAGGCCCCACCACCCAGCCCATCCGGCAAACTCAGCATTTCCATCTGAGTCAGCGTCGATTCTCAAGAATCGTGACCGTAGGGGTAATCCGACCGCCTTCTCAGGGCGATTCCTTGAGAAAACGGTCGGATTAGATTGCATTTTATCAAAGCGGCTGCTAGTTTACGGTCTTGGAGGGGGCGTATCAGCAACGTTCTGGGTTCCAGACGCCAGTTAGAAGGAGACGCGACATGGTCTCTTCCGTTAGCGGAACGAGTTCGGTTTTGACACCCAGCAGCAGTACGCTGACTGGTGCCTCTGTCAATGCCACGAACACCACGACCGCGACTGGTGCTGCTGCTGCTAGCGCCGCCATCTCCGGCACCACCAAGAAGCTGTCAGAGATCGAAAGGCAGTTGGCTGAATTTGCGGCCAGCACCGCCAAGGCCAACAAAAAGGCCGAAGCGCAGTCCAAAATTCAGGTGCAGACATTCGAGAAACAGGTGCGCAAGTCGCCCTACTCCACCAATGGTGCTGCGACCGATATCGGTACGCTGGTGAAGGACAGTACGCGGCTGAATGTTTACAGCAATATCAAGTCGGACGATAAAGGTGACGTGTTCAAGTTCCGGGTGCAGACCAGTGGGGAAGCCCAACTCGGTGTGCTGGGTGATCCCGGCCTGCGCTTGCAACTTGTGACCCGTTTTGGCGCTGTCGTCGCCGATAGCAAGGAAGGCCAGGGTTCCACCAGCGACAATTATGCCAAGCTGCAGAAGGGTGAATTGAAGCTTGGGGCCGGCGAATATTATGTCCGTGTCACCAATGATGGCAATACACCGACAAGGGACAGCAAGGGCAAGGCTGTAACCTCTAAAAACTATGCGCTGCAATTGTCCATGGGTGTCTACCGCAAGGATTACGATACGGTAGCACAGCAACCGAAAGCCGGTGATGGTATGCCGCAGCAATCGGCAGCCGCTCTGGAGCTGCAGAATATGCTGACGGCCGCCCAGAACTTTGATACCGGCCTTTCCGGTACAGCAAAACTGAACAACGCGCTGTTCGGCTGACGTTTTGATTTCAGGCAGAGATGGCAAATGAAAAGGCGGGCTGCGTGACAGCGGCAGCGCGCCTGTAATTTTCGGCGGCCTGCCGGGCGGCCGATAGGCTGCTGCCGCTTGTCCCTTCTTCCTGTTCTCCGGTATCGGCATTTCTCGACTGGCGCAGTTCCGTCTGGGCCTGGGCCTTTGTGGCGTCGGCCTGGGCCGCAACGGCGCGGTCTTGTGGGGAAGGGTCCTGCGGTGCCAAGGCGGCCCGCTTGACCACCTCCATCTTGGTGATCGTGGCCTCCGGATTGCCGCGCACGGGCGAAACATCAATCGGGACTTCACCTGCGGTGGCATATTTCCGGCCATCGGGGCCGGTGGTATATTCAAGCTGAATACTGCCCGCATAAGGGCCACCGGCCGTCTTATGCGCCTGCTCGTGCGCCCGAACCTGCGCATCAATCTGCTTCAGTTCCCGAAGCTGTGCCTGCTGTTCGCTGCTCAGGTTCCTTTCCGTCGCCGGGGTGCCCGGCGGCGCAGATGCCCCTTCCCCTCCCCCTCCGGCACGTGCGGCCCTGCCACCGCCACCCGGCGGTGTGAACAAAGCGGACGAAATGCCGGACAAGGCGACCATGGTCTCGCATCAGGATGGAAGCTGATGCGACCATGATACCGCCCCATTCGATGACACCAAACCCGAAAATGCGAAATCCCGGCCCCACAGGAGGGAGGCCGGGATCGACACGCCATGCAGCTAGGGGTAAGGGGCCGCTGCCACCCGTCAATTTACCGCTTCAGGTTGATCGTCTCCGTCAACATTTCGTCGGTGGTCGTGATCACGCGGGTATTTGCCGTATAGGAACGCTGTGCCACGATCAGTTTGGTGAACTCCTGCGCGATATCAACGTTCGATCCTTCGATGGAACTGGCGGCGATCACACCGGCGCCATTGACACCGGTAGAGGTGAATCGGGCACGACCACTATCCGCCGTTTCAGTGAAGGTACCGCCCGTTTCACGGGACAGGGCGTTGGCGTTGTTAAACAGCACCAGGGGAACCTGGGCGATCACCCGCTTGCGGCCATTATCATAATTGGCGACCACATCACCATTTTCGCGGATTTCAACGTCACGGAACGTGCCCTGGGCGCTGCCGTCCTGAAGCAGGGAAGTGACGTTGATCGAACTGCCTTCATACTGCGTCAGACCAGTGGCCTCACCGAACGTACCCAGATCCAGCGTGATACGCTGCGGCCCGTTGCCATAATCCACCGTAAAGGTGACCTGCGCCGGCTGACCGCTTTCGGTGACAGCGCTCACCGTGGCGTTGCCGGTGCCGATATTGGCCGAGGACAGGCTGGACAGGGTACCAGCTTTGGCCTCTTCGCCATTGGGCAGGCTACCGCCGAAATTCAGGGTGATGTGCGGCGGCGTCGTCCCGATGTTGGAGCTGGGCTCACCCAGGAAAGCGATACCATCCTGGTTACTGGTCATGGTGATGACACCGCCAACCGAAGTGGCCTGCACCGGAATACCGCTTTCCTGATTGACCTTCAGGGCCAGGTTGGCGGCGATTTCGTCCAGCGACACTTCGTTGCCGGTCGTGGTGTAGGTGATGGTCCGGTTGAAGTTCGGCGCGACCTCCTGTGTCCCATTCAGAGTGATACTGGCATCCTTGGCCGTCAGCAGGATACCTGTGGTTACACCATCATCCTTGACGGCGGACGCCGTGAACGGGGCTCCGAAATCATTGCCAATCCGGGTAATGATGTTATCCAGAACGCTCGCTGCCGTGGGGAAATCACCGATATTCTGTTCAGTGATCTGCACCGCATAGGTGGTGCCGTTCATGGTCACTGCATAGCGGTTGCCAACCACGGGAGCAGCGGTGGTGGACGAAAAATCGAAGAAGGAGGACGAGGGGTCGGTGGCGCGGTCATCCGTGCCGGTCACCCGGAACGGGGTGTCGACCGCACCAGCAGTCAGCACCAGCTTGGTACCGCTGACCGTCGCCGTGACGTCGGCGCTGGTGATCGCCGGGAGGAACAGGTTGGTCAGGGCATCGGACTGCGTCGGCGGCTGCGTCGGTAGACCGTCCAGGTCGGCCTGGGTCAGCGGACCGTAATTATAGGCCGTACCGTTGATGGTAACGCTGTAGACATCACCGACCTTGGGAGCGGTGTTGGGATAGGACACTTCGGTCACCTGTGCCGCCGTGGCCGATGGCTGGGTCGTGGTCGTGCCTTCCAGAGCAATCGGATCAACCTGTGTCGTGGTCGGACTGCGCAACGTCACCGAATAGGTAGCGCCGACATCACCTGGGACACCGGTGATCGAAATGCGCTGGGTCTGGCGCGAACCGGTAATATTTCCCTGAACCGCACTGACAAAGGTGGTGTTGTCCGCCGGCGGGGCATTGCTGACATTGGCCTGCATGAAACGGTCACGGGCGCTGACGGTGAAGGCCGTATTGGTGGCATCGGCCGTCAGGATCAGCTTGCTGTTGGTCACAGTGGCCGTGACACCCAGCGACTGTGCGTTGATATCTGCCGCGAACGCGGTCAGTTCAGTGTTCATGTCGTTGCCGGCGACCGGCGAGTAGGTGATGATCGTGCCGTTGATCGTCACCGACATGTCGTTTTCGTCGCTGGTGATATCCCGATTAGGATAGGCCAGTTCTGTCACCTGGGACGCCGAGGAGGATGCCACCGTCGTCGTCGTGCCCGACTGTTCACCGACACTGAAGCTGTCCCCAACTGTCGTCCCGCGCAGGGTCAGGGTGTTGCCGGTAACCGATGCGATCACTTTCTCAGTGGAGGAGTTGGCGTTAATCTGCGCAGCAAGCGCCGTAACCACACCATTCAGATCTTTTAGCTGTCCGATATTGGCTGCCGTGACCTTCACCGTATAGGTCTGGGTGGTGTTATTGTCGACATTCAGCGTAAACGTGTCGCCGATATCAACGGAGCTGCCAGCAAATGTAATCACCGACTGCTGCTGCTGACTGGCTGTGGCTGCTGTCGTCACCGGCGCGTTAGCGGTGTTGACGGTGGGCGTGGCGTTGGCGACGCTGGTCGTCAGCGTGAAATCGTCGCCCGCCGTGGTCGAAGCAATACGCAGGCGGCCGTTGGACACGGTCGCCGTCACACCCACGGGCGGCACGGCACCGTTGATCTTGTCGGCCAGCGACTGGGCAACCCCGCTCAGGTTGGATAACTGCGAGGCATTGTTGGTGGACACGGTTTCAGCGAATTCGACGCCGTTGACATTGACACGGTACGTATCGCCAATCTTGAAGGCGCCATCGCCGTTGGGCGAGGTGAACTGCACTTCTTCGATCTGCTTGCGCGGGGCCACGCCCTGGGTCAGCGAGGTGGACTGGGCCGACACCGGGAAACCATCCAGATTGCCGGACAGCGGCAGACTGCCCAGCGCGCCCGGCGTATCAATGGACAAGCGCCAGGCGCCGTCGGTCTGACCAGGGCGCCAGCCCAGCGTGATATCACGGCGGGTACCGGCAGCGTCATAGATCGGAATGGTGGTCGGCTGGATCGGCTGACCCGGCGTTGGGTTGGTCGGCAGGTTGGCGCGCAGCTCGATCGTCTTGGTAGAGACGGGGCTGTCGATATCAGCCGTGACCTGGATTGGCGTCGCCGAAGTGGAGAATGAGTTCGTCGCTTCACTGTAGATATAGCCGTTCAGGGCGAAGCCAGAGCGGTTGACGAGAATGCGTTCATCATTCAGTTCAAACGAACCGTCGCGGGTATAATAGCGCTCACCGGTCGGGATCGAGACGCCATTCACTTCCGTGAGACGGCTGACATTAAAGAAGCCCTGTCCGCGGATCGCGAGGTTCGTTGTACGGTCCACCGTTTCGATATTGCCGGCCACGCTGTTGGCATAGCTGGGACGGGCGACCACGCCGCCGGGATTGTGAACCCGGGAATTGGATTGCAGCACCAGGTTGGTGAAGGCGGTATCGACGCGCTTGTAACCGGTGGTGCGGGCGTTGGCGATATTGTCCGAGATATGACCCAGTGCGGCGGCCTGGGCCTGAAGGCCGGAGATACCGGTGGTCAAGGATCCGAAGATGCTCATGGAAGGGCTCCCGTTGGGATGATGGCGTGTCGCAGCCTATTGAGCAAGTTCGATGCCAACTGAGGGAATATCCATCAAATATTTGTTTTCATTGTACTTTTTAAATAAGAGCCCCCCGGCATTCCCTGCCCTCTGGGCCTTGGTCACAGCGCACTGGGCGGAATTTGCCGGGGCCTGCGGTGCCTTTTTGCCGGGACAAACAGGAAAGGGGCCGAACCACCTGGCACGTGGTTCGGCCCCTTGCGCGAACGCGGGCGAATTGATGTTAACAGTCAGTTGGGGCGTGGCGGCACGGCGAACACCCCCGTGCGCACATCATTGGCCATCCCTTCCAGGAACTCCGCCGTGGTGCCCACCCCATGCTTGGCCAGCAGACCATAAATGGCTGCCGTCACAGACATGGTGCCAATCATGTCATAGGGAACACCCTCGCGCGCTGCATTCACCCAGAAGGCGTTGAACTGGTCAAAGAGCCGCGTGCGGATGGCTTCATCCGTGCTGGGCGCACTGGACGGGGCGGGGGTCGCGTCAAAACCGTGGGGGGAAAAGGCGTTCATGTCGGTTCTCCTTTGATGGGCTGGTTGTGCTTCAGGCAAGAAAGTTGATCAGAGAAAGGGACTGCAACCTGCCAGTGATGGTGTAGCTGGCCTGTTGGGTTGACAGGGCGGCCTGCAGGCGCACGGCGACCTCGTTCTGGTCGATACCTTCGATACCGGCCAGTTCGTTCTGCGCCTTGGCAACACCGTCCTGGTGGCGGCTTTGGGCGTTATCCATGGTGGCGGCGGCATTGACGACGCGGGCATGGACCCCGCGCAGCTGGTTCTGCGCATCGGTCAGCAGATTGCGCCCTTCCTCCATCAGCTTGGAATAATCGCCAGGGCGCGAGATCGCGGCGGTCAGCCGGCGCAGGCCACTGACCAGCTTCTGGATCGCCGGATCATTGCTGCTGACCCCATAGCGCACGGTGAGGTTGTCATCGACCTGCAACTGCGCGGTGTCGTAGGCTGCGGAAACCTGCCGGCTCGTCTGATACTGGGTATCGTAGAACGGCAGGCCCGGCGGATCGACAATGCCTTCAAACGTATCCTGTTCGGCCAGCGGCGGGATTTCCCGGGTGATCAGCTTTGTCCGATTGCCGGAATTGTTGATATCCGCCGTGGTCTGGAACTGGCTGTTATTGTTCTTGGCCGTCAAGATAATGTTGGTTTCATCGGCAGGATCGATGCTGGCCGTCACGGTTGACGTGCTGTCCGCGTTGATCTGGCCCGTCAGCTTCTGCGCCACCCAGCCTGACATCGACAATTGGGCATTTGCCGGCTGTGTGGCGTTATACTCTTTAAGCTCGTCAAAATCCTTCGGCCCGACCACATAGCTATACTTAGTCGGCGGTGTAATGATGATTTGCGGCGGCGCATTTTCATTCTGAACGATGGTGCGGGCGCCAACCGACATATTGAACACATCGCCGATATCAGCCTGGGCGCTGTGCAGTTTGACATTGTCGATCTGAGGCTGGCTGTCGCTCGCTTCCTGCACGGTGAAAGGCGCATTATCGGCATCAATGGCGGCAACGGCCGGCAGCACCGTATTGGCATGTGTGCCACTCTCGTAGACACTGCTGGTCAGCGTGAACCGTTCCTTCACGTCATTGCCGATGGCCGTCACCATGCCATTGGACACCGAAAGGGTGACATTGAACGGCGGATCACTGAACGCCCTCATCTGATCGACAAGGCCGGTGCCGCTGCTGTTGGTCAGCGCCTCTTCCAACGAGCCTTCGTTGCCTGTGGTCGTGTAGGTAAAGCGCTTGCCGTTTAACACCATTTCATAGGTGTCGCCGACATTGCCGCGTTCCCCGATCAACGTCGACCGGGTGATCTGTTTGGCCGCGACGATATCGTCCACGGGTTTGGTGTTGTAACGGGAACCCGCGAACAGGTAGCGGTCGCCAACCCGCTCATTCAGCAGGGATTCCAGTTCCACCGTCATGCCGCGCACCACCTCACGAGTGGAGGCAAGCTCAGGCCAGGTGACATCAAAACTGGAGATGCCGGAACCTTCCAGGCTTTCGACATTCAGTTTGATGACTGCGCCATCGCCCGGTCCACCGCTGATGATGAAACGGTCGGAATCCACCTGCGGCGGTATCTGTTTCAGGTTGATCGTATTGGTGGCCCGGCCACCCAAACCATCGGTGACGGTGACATCGAAGCTGCCGACAGGCCCATTGCGGCTGGGGGTCGAGGTAACGGTGTAGGTGGCTTCGGCCTTGAAGCTGCTATTGGTGAGATCGACAGCCACTTTCATGGCGCCGCTGGACTGATTGACAACCGTGCTGACGCGGGGCGCACCAGGGCCCTGCGGCAGGCGGGTCGTGCTGGCCAGTTCGGTGGCCATGTCGGCCATCCGTTCCATCAGCTTGTCGTACGATTTCACTCGCGTCATCGTCTGGTCGATGGTCTGCGAGTAGCTCTGCCGCCGCACCAGCTCCGACTTGAGGTCCAGCAGTCGCTGCGACTGCGTGCCGTAAAAGGAGACGTCCGTGGATTTCTTGCCGGTATTGAGCTGCGCCGACAGGTCGTCGATGGTGCTCTGGCCACCGGTAAGTGTACGGATGGTGTTGATGTAGCTGCCATAGGCACTAATGCGGGTCATCTGACGATCCCCTCAATGGCATCCAACATGTTGTTGACCGTCTGCATCACGCGGGCGGCGGCGGAGTAGTTGCGCTGAAGCACCTGCAACATGGCGATTTCTTCATCCATGTTGACGCCGACATTGTTCTTGTAGCGGGTGTCCAGTTCGTCCTTGAAATCGGTGGCAATCGTCGCCTGTTCACTGGCCACCTTTGAATTGGTGCTCCATTGGCCAATGATCGTGCTGACCATGGAGGCATAGGAAACCCCGGACGCCCGCAGGCCATCGGCGTTCAGCGAGCGACCCGTGGCTTCCATGGCAGCAGAGACGCCTTGAGCAGCACTGGTCTTCACCACCAGATCGCCCGACAGAAGACCGGGGTTCAGTTCGATATTGCCGGCACCGGTGCCGATGAAGAAGCGGTTGGGCAACTCGCCCTCTGCTACCGGACTGGCGCTGTTATAAGCGTCGGCGAAACTGGTTGGCTCACCCGGCTTGGTGGTACCGAGGAATGCCTCGGCAACCGCTTGTACCTGGGAACGCAGCTTGCGCAGGATCTCAGCGCCAGGCAATGCCGCTGCCGTCTGCGGCGGGTCCAAGGTGGACCCGTCGGCGCGCAGTTCGAGCAGCGCACCCAACTTGCCGTCACGCACCATGCTGGTCAGGTCGCGGTCAGAAGCGGATGAACGCAACTGGCCCTTATCATAGCTGAACGTGACAGGGGCGGCGTCCAGCAGCGACATGCCCGAAGTGGTGAAGATCGACAGTTTGCCGTCTGCCCGCTCGATCGTGCGCACACTCATCATGCTGGCGACCTTACGGACCAACTCATCGCGGCGATCTTCCAAATTCATGGTCGGATCACCGGCAGCCCGCGTCGACATGATGTCGGCATTCAAGTTGTCAATATCGGCGAGAGACCGGTTCAGTTCCTGCACTGCGTTGCTAATGTCAGCATCAAGCTGCTTCTCGATAGCGCCAATGCCATCATTCAAGCGGCGCAGTTCGCGGGACAGATCCTCGCCATAGACCACAACCTGACCCTTGGCCACGGTGCTTTCCGGCGTTGCTGCCAGTTCCTTCCAGGCCGTCTGGAACTTGTCCACCGCATCGCTGAGCGGCGGCGTACCGCCGGTCGTCCCCAGCAGGTCAGTCGCCCGCTGCATATAGGAGGACAAGGTGGTGGCGCTCGACTCTTCCGAAATGGTCTGTTCAAGCTGTACGCGAAGGGCAACATCCACCTGGCGCTTGTACTGCGCGATGGTAGAGTTACCCTGATTGTCGACGGTCTGTTCCAGCGAGTGCCGGGAACGGTTGGGATCTTCCGCACGGGCCACATTCTCAGCAACCAACCCCAACTGCCCCTGGATCAGGCGCAGACCGTTGCTGGAGTGATTGAGAACGCCGAAGAGGCTGGTCATCGGACGGGTCCCTTGTTCTGACGAAAACGTCAGGACCGATCCCCATGACCGGCCCGCACCATCAAATGCAACAGGCGGGCCAACTCACGATGTCATTGATTTTTATGGATTTACAGGTGTCTTCAGGGGGGCAGGATCGACCCTGGGCAGAATCTGCCCCCTGGAAAATGCTGGAAACGGCAAGGATGGCCGGGTCTGAAAAAGCGAACCCCCGCCGGAAGAGGCGGGGGTATAGGAGGCTGCGACCATACGGATCAAGCCGAATGGACCGCCGCAGACAGCAGTGACAGGCGGCTGCGCACAATCTGCTCGGCCAGCAGCCAATGTTCTAGATCGCGGCCTGCGGGCTGCCCCTCGGAAAGCCACAGCAGATAGGCCTCTTCAGCAACTTGGTCCGTCGTCGGCTCCACAACAGCGGCGCTAGACAAGACAGCGGGAGGCGCTGACTTCTTCACACGGGGCTTGGCAGGGGCCTTTGACTTCTTCGCTGGTGGGGCGGTCACCACGGGTTCAGTGTCAGATACGGACAGGGCGTCGGACTTGGCGGTTTTGCGCGGCATGGGCGTCTCTCCATCGCAGGGGCCTAGGCGGCTGGGCGCAGAAATGATGGTGCACTGCAACCGCACAAATATCCACACAGATCCTTAGGATTAGGCCGATTTTCTGGCCACCTCATACCGTAGTATTACCGCGCCGCACCCAACATCTGCAGGATCGGCAGGCGACGCTTGGCAAACACTTCCCAGCGTTCACCCAGTTCCGCCTTATGCCGATCGGCTGTCGTGATGGGTTTGCCATCGCGTAGCACCCGCTGGCCCACCTTCTCCAGCCTATGAAAGGCATGAAGCACGGGGTCCGTTCCGCTGGACAGGGCGGCGAGGAACAGCTTGCCCACCCGATCCACCGCAATGCCACCACCGGTGACCGGGCTGGCCAGTGCTGGCATCCGGTCGGCGGTCGCAGCATCGGCCAGAAGCAGGTCATTCAGCCGGGAACAGCTCTCCTGCCGCGCACTCAGCCCGTCGTCCGGCAAACAAGGTGCAATCAGCTCCAACGCCCGCAGGGTCGCCAATGCCGCCTGCCCCTCTCCATCAAGCCCGGAAAGCAGGTCTGCTTCCGTCCGGGGGCCCGACAGCAACACCGTCAACGCCGCATGGGCCGTGTCGAACGGCACGTCGATAGGACGGGTTGCCACGGTTGCCCGGCGAGGGAGATCGCGCGGATGCCCCACAGCGGCCCAGCGACGTTCCGGTACCGCGCGGTCACCGCTACCGTCGCGGATGAACAGGTCCCGACGGAAGGGCCGGTTGGTCAGGTAGTCGCGCAAAAGTTCGGCAAAGTTCGGATCATCGGCGGCCGTTTGCCCCCCAACGGTAAGGATGATCTCGCTGAGCGCCGCCTCCTCCCACCGATCAGCCGCCCGGCCCTGTGCCACCAGTCGCAGACCAGCAGAGGCCAGCGCCTGTGCCACATCCGTGAAGTAAGCGGGATGCCAGCTCTCATTGAAATATTCGTGGGCCAGGTAATCCACGGGGCGCTCCATCAACGCTTCCAGCCTTGTGGTCACCGTGGGATTGACCCGGAAGTAGCCGGCATCATGGGCACGCAGCCTGTCGGCCAGTGCCAGGGCGCCGGCGATCCGCGCAGACAATCCCCCCTGCCCCCGTTTGGCTCCGGCCAGCATCAGTTCCCGTAAGGGCAGATACTGCGCCCAACCTGGCAAAACATTATAGCCCAGATAGACCAGCCCGCCGGGCTTCAGGTGCCGGTCCAGGAAGGTTACGATCTCCGCACGCTGTTGCTGCCCTACCCAGGACCAGACACCATGCAGGGCGACAATATCAAAGGCAGGAAGGTCGGCTGCGGCATAATCGGCAAAACCCAGCGAACTGACCGACAGGTTTGATAGGCCCGCACCATCGGCCAACCATCGCGCATGCTCAACATGGGCAGTGTTGATGTCATTGCCCCAGAACCGCGCCTGTGGATTGGCCGCAGCCAGCAGCGCCAAGCTGAAGCCCTGGCCAAAGCCCAGTTCACAATAATCAAACGGCTCCCCCGGACTGATCGGCGACCGTTTGCCTAGAACCTCGGCCATGGGCCATGGCTGCAACTCCGGATGAAAGCTGTAGGTATACCCGATCTCTGTCACATACCCATCGGTCCACCCCTGCATGATCCCCTTCCCCGGCCCGGTCCACCCTGTTTTCATGGCACGATCACGTGAAGTCGGCTATGGAAAGCCCCGACCCATCGACAGGAAACAGGCATGCGCTACGGAAAGCTGGAAGTCATCTGCGGACCCATGTTCTCCGGCAAGTCCACGGAAATCTTGAAGCGCGCGATCTGGTACACGCACGGCACCGGCTCTCACATCATGCTGCTGAAGCCAGCCTTTGACGTACGTTATGCGGAGAACCGGGTCGTCAATCACGATGGTATCGGTTTTGACGCCCTGCCCATCACCCGCATGCCTGCCGTACCGGACACAATCAAGGCTGTCTTCATCGACGAGGTACAGTTCTGCGTGGACCCACACTACCACGGCGATGTGATCGAGGATGTGCGCACATTGCTGCACAGGGGCATTGATGTCGCCGTGTCCGGCCTGGATCTGGACTGGCGCGGCCGGGCCTTCCCGGTGACAGCTACGCTGGCGGCCATGGCGGATGGGCTGTGGAAGCTGAAGTCCCGCTGCGCCGTCTGCGGGCATGAAGCGCACAAAACCTTCAAGAAGCACCGCAATGACCGCACCGTCGAACTGGGGCAGGCCGATCTCTATGAACCACGCTGCAACCTGCATTGGCATGACCATAGCGAGGCGCCGGGTCGCGAACTGTCACTGGATCTGTGATAAGCGCACTGGTGAACCTGTGCCCAATACGCTATCCCGCCCGCAAGTGATCGACTTCCAAGAATGAGTGAGCAAATGAGCAAGTGCCCCTGCGACAGCGGCCGTGAATTTGATGCCTGCTGTGGCCCCTATCTGGCCCGTACCGAACCAGCCCCGACGCCCGAAGCGCTGATGCGGTCGCGCTACACCGCCTTTGCCAAGCAGGATGTCAACTACCTGGGCGAAACCCTGCTGCCGGGCACACAGGATGATTTCGATGTGGCCCAGGTCACCGAATGGGCATCCAAAAGCATCTGGACCGGCCTGGAAGTTCGTTCCACGGCTGACGGCCAGACCCCGGACGAGGCCTATGTGGAGTTCGTGGCCAAGTTTACGATGGACGGCAAGGACCTGATCCATCACGAAACCGGCCGTTTCAAGCAACAGGATGGTCGCTGGTGGTATGTCGATGGCGTGATGGGCCAACGTCCCCGTACGGTCATCAAGGTTGGCCGCAACGATCCCTGCATCTGTGGATCGGGCAAGAAATTCAAGAAGTGCTGCGGCGCCTGATAGGCAGGGCCTATCATTGCCATTTGTTCAATCGATTTCCCTGTTGCCGTCCTTCCTGACATCCTGCGACCATCGCGATGGAGGAAGGACGATGCAACGCAAATCCCTGGAAAAGCTGATACAGTCCCTGCACCGCTATGGTGCGGGACTTTCATCTGAAAATGGCTGTTTGGTCATTGAAGGTTTGGCCCCAGCGGATATCTTGATGCAGGCGCACCGTCACCGCAAAGCCCTGGCGGCAATGGTGCGCGCCCGTTCCTGACCGGAACGGCGACCCCATTCCTGCCAGAGTGTTTTCAGAATTGACCCAGAACAACCCCTCGTCCCCCCTGCCCGCTGGTCATCCGCCTGTCCGGGCACCCAAGATCGGTGTGTTGCTGATTAATCTGGGAACACCGGAGGCGACTGACTACTGGTCCATGCGTCGATACCTGTCCGAATTCCTGTCGGACCGACGGGTGGTGGAAGTACCCCAGGCCATCTGGCAACCAATTCTTCAGGGCATCATCCTGACCTTCCGTCCCCGGAAGAGTGGCCATGCCTATGCCGGCATCTGGAACCGCGAGTTAAATGAGAGCCCCCTGAAGACCTTCACCCGCGCGCAGGCTGAAGGGTTGCGCGCGGCACTGCATGGGGGGCCCGCAGGCTCCGTCCTGGTGGAATGGGGCATGCGCTATGGTCAACCATCAACAGCCGCGGGTATCGACAGCCTGATTGCCAAGGGGTGTGAGCGTATTCTGCTATTTCCGCTGTATCCGCAGTACAGTGCCACCACCACGGCCACCGCCTGTGACCAGGCATTCCGGCATTTGATGACCTTGCGCCGCCAACCGGCGATCCGCACGGTTCCGACCTATCATGACGACCCCGCCTATATTGACGCGCTGGCCGCTGGGGTTACGCGCCACCTTGATAGCCTGTCCTGGAAGCCTGATCGCATCATCGCTTCCTTCCACGGGCTGCCAAAGATGTATCTGGACAAGGGTGATCCATACCATTGCTACTGCCTAAAAACCGCCCGTCTGCTGCGGGAGAGGCTGGGCATGGATGCCGACAGGTTGACCCACGCATTCCAATCCCGTTTCGGCCGGACAGAATGGCTGCAGCCCTATCTGGAACCGATGGTCAAGGCGCTACCGGAACAGGGCGTGAAGAAGTTGGCTATTCTCGCCCCCGCCTTTGTCAGCGATTGCGTCGAGACGTTGGAAGAAGTGAACCAGGGCATCCGGGAGACCTTCCTTACCGCTGGGGGGACCGACTTTACCTACATTCCGTGCCTGAATGAGCATCCTGACCATATCAACCTGCTGCGTGCCATCGTGGAACGCGAACTGGCCGGCTGGCTGTAATTTATCCTTACCGTTTGGGGGGCACCAACAGAGCGGCATGTCACTTTGCCCGCACTCTGGTTGTCGCTGCTGCCCCCAAATCTTGTCGGACAGGCCGGCACAGTCGTGATGATTGCCGTGACCGAAAAGGCCGACTATTCTGAGGCCTCATTATTCGCGGATCAATGCCATGGAAGTCACCATCGGGCCCGATGGCACCATCAGTTTAACGGCTGAGATGCTGGCGCATCTGCGCACACGGCCGGGCGAAAAATTGTCGGTTTTTCTGACAGCTGATCACCGTCTGGAACTGGCTCCACCAGCGAAGGCCCCCGGCGAGAAACTCTTGCAAACGATGCTGGGCCGGACCGCGAAGCCATGAGGGGCGGGCAAAAAGAAAGCCCATGTGTTGGCGACCATGGGCTTTTGAAGTTTCCTTGTGAAGCGCGCCGTCCAAGGTCCGGTCGCCTAATACATATCTTTTAATGTCTAACGCGCACGACCGAGCGCAGGTCTATAGACGGTCAATGTTTCTGCGAAACTCTGCTCGACCCAGAATCCTCACCTTTCGGGTTTGCGGCGGCTCTGGTCGCGTCACTAAGTAAAGTCCGGCAAGGACCATGACGCCGATACCAGCACCAGCCAGCCAGGAATGCGGACCGGCACTGAACACAAGCAGCACGGCGGCCAGAAGCAGGCTGCTCAACGCCGCCAGTTTTGCCCGCCTTGTCATGGCCCCCTGCTCCATGAACAGTCTCAGAGGCGCCCCAAATCGGGGATGGTTTAGCAACCGTTCCGCACGATGATCGCCTAAACGCAGCAAACACCAGACGGACAACAGCAGAAACACGGTTGTTGGCATCACCGGCACCACCATTCCGACCATACCCAGCAGCAGAAAGACACTTGCCCCTAGCCGATAGACGGCCCGCGTCAGGATAGCGGGCGGTGCCCGATGAGACTTCATGATGATCCTCCTGCCAGCACTTGCGACGTCGCAACCATGGCATGACAAAACCAATATCTGACCGTATCGCCCTCGGATTGACCGGTACAATTGATTGTTCAGATGGTTATGATTGGTGCCACCTATTGCGCATCTGCGAGAGAAAAGATGAATCTGCGTGACCTGCGCTATGTCATCGCCGTTGCCGACCACCGGCATTTTGGGCGGGCGGCTGAGGCCTGCAATGTCAGTCAGCCAACCCTGTCGGGCCAAATCCGCAAACTGGAAGAAATGTTGGGGATCACCCTGTTCGAGCGGACGAACAAATCGGTTATCGCCACACCGGCTGCGGCGCAGATTGTACCCTTGGCCCGGGCCGCTGTGGAAAATGCGGACGCCATCGCGGCACTGGCGCAAGGATGGCGCGACCCACTTTCCGGTTCCTTACGGCTTGGGGTCATTCCAACCCTTGGTCCCTATCTGATCCCCCGGCTTCTGGGTCCATTGAAACGCGAGTATCCGCAATTGGACCTCGTCCTGTGGGAGGACATCACCGACAATCTGTTGAGCAGACTGCGGCGACACGATCTCGATGCGGTGCTGCTGGCAACAGAGGTGGATGATGACGATATCCACAGTCTGGCGCTGTTTGAGGAACCATTCCTGCTGGTGGTTCCCGACGCGCATCCGCTGGCGGAACAACCGGTGATCTCGGAGGCCGCGCTGCAGGGTGTTGAGATGCTGGTTCTGGCCGATGGACACTGCCTGCGTGACCAGGCCCTGGCGGCATGTCATCAAGCGGGGCCCGGTCGTGCTGACCTGCGGGCCACAAGCCTGGAGATGCTGCTCAATATGGTGGCTGCTGGTTATGGCTGCACCCTGGCGCCCGCCCTGGTCGTGGCAGGGCGCAATGTGCCGGTGCCGGGAACCGTTGCCCGCCCGCTGCTCCCTGGCATAGCAGGGCGTACTGTGCGCCTCGCGTTCCGCACGACCTTCCCTCGACGCGGCGCTGTCGAAGCGGTAGCAGAAAGTATTCAATCCTTACGGCTTGGGGGAGGGGGACATGTGATCACCCAAAATGCTTCCATTTGAGGCGATCACACGTCCAACCCGTCGCTAACCCGCCCGCACCCGCCGGATCCATTCGACCATTTCACCGGGATTCACCCCATGGCCGAAGACACGGACAAAATCGCCGTCGCGGTTCATCAGGTAGATGAAGGCGGAATGGTCCATCAGATAGTCCGTGGTTCCTGCTTCCTCCGCCGAGATTTTCTTGTAGTAGGCGCGATAGGATTTGGTCGCTGCATCTATCTGTTCCGGTGTACCGGTCAGACCGCGGATCGCGGGATGAAACAGGCCGACATAGCCGGCCAACTGCGCCACCGTATCCCGCTCCGGATCGATACTGACGAACAGCGCTTGGGTGTCAGCCAGTTCTTCTGGCGTAAGCTGATCCAATGCTTGTGCAATCAGTTGCAGATCCGTGGGGCAGATATCCGGGCAGAAACTGTACCCGAAATAGACCAGGGAGAGTTTGCCTTTCAGAATGTCCTGGGTGACTGGCTGCCCCAGATGGTCAGTCAGGGTGAAGGGGCCGCCAATGGCGGCCCGCCCATGCCCCTGCTCTGTCCGCTGCGGTGACAGTCGGTCGGCAATCAGGGCTATGGAGCCCAGCAGTACGGCAGTCGCCAGTACGGCCAGGCCGGTCCAGAAGGTCCGGCGCCTCATCAGCAGGCGATTGGCTTAATGATGATGGCCGGCATGGCCGTCATGACCATGGCCCTTCATGGGCGCCATCGCCCCCGGACCCTGAACCGGAACAGTCACCGGCACCTCGCCAGCCTTCTCAAACTTCAAGGTCAGGGGGAAGCTCTCACCCTGTTTAAGGGGGGCCTTCAGACCCATCAACATGATATGCAGACCGCCGGGCTTCAGTTCTGTCGGCGTGCCGGCAGTTACAGCGATACCGCCTTCCACGGGCCGCATCCGCGCGATACCGCCTTCCATCAGATGGGTGTGAAGCTCGACGGTTTCAGCCACCGGGCTGCTGGCGCCCAGCAGCTTGTCAGCCCCAGCATCGATCGACAAAGTCATGAAAGCGGCACCGGCCTTAGCTTGCGGTGCCGAGGCGCGTGAGAAGGGATTGGAAACGCTGATTTCTGCCTGAGCCGCACCAACGAAAAGCAAAGCGGCGGCAGCAGAGACAACGAGGTTACGGGCAAAAGTACGCATGGTCAGTATTCCCATGGGTGATTGATTGGATGCAGTGGGAAGGGCAGGGCGGATCAAAGACCCGGCGGCCCTCGCGCACCCAACCCGGCAATCCAGACCCGTTGGCCGCTCACCAAGGCGGTGACGATGCCGGCCGCCATTACACCCCACTGCCGGGGCAGGGGCATTGCAACAGACCCGGTCGGTGCCGACAGGGATGGCAATAAACCAAACGGGCACGCTGCGACCTGATCCAGGTGCGTCGCCGTTTTCGCATCACCCTGGCCTGGTTCAACCAAGCCACAAATTGTTAAGGATAATGCGCCACGGCGTAAGGCCTGAACGTCCGGCATATAGCCACGCGGTATCAGCGCAACAAATAGCAATGCCGTCAGCAGCCCCCACACTGCCCAGCTTTGCCACCCGCCCTGTCTGATCATCATGGCGCTGTTCATGCCACATGCGATGCCATGTCTGAGCCTGCCTGTCCAATGCTCAGTTGTCGCAATGATTGACCGCGTCCGGTCCTTCTCCGCGCTGGCGGCCATGGCGTAAACCAGCTTCAGGTTTGTCGGTAAATGCGACGTCGCAACCAGATATCGCTACTGCGACTTATTATGAGACGATATTCCGAGTTGCCAGCCTTGGTAGGGCCCGTCATCTTGTCTCGGCCAACCAGTCAGGTTTCTCATGGGTACCGTCATTCTCACTCGTCTGGCCGCACCGTTCGGCATGTGGGAAACCCATGCACCGGAGCCGATGGCCGATACACCCGACATGATGGTGACCCTGTGTGACCACTGGCGTAGCTGTAGCAGCGGCAGCGAAATTCCTCAGGCGATGGACTTTACCCCGGTCGCCCTGCGTAATATGGCGGGCAATCTGGCCCTGGTTGATCTACGCCTTGGTGTCGATCACGCCCGCTATCTATGGGCTGGACCGAAGCTGGTAGAGCTATTTGGCAGCCCCTTGACCGGACGGCTTCTGTCGCATTGCTATAGTGGGCAGACTTTAAAGGAAGTCCGCGAGGCTTATCGCCGGATGCTGAGCGTGGCGGGCCCTGTTTTCAGTGACCGGCGTTTCCGGGTCTTCAGGAAAAAACTGGGCTATCACCGGCTGCTTTTGCCTTTACTTGACGACCGGCATGAAATCGGATTCGCCATGTTGATGCTGCTCCCCAAGGGCGAACTGCGTTCGGCCGCGGAGTGGCGGGTGCTTGAAATGGAATTGGATCTGGCCCAGGCGCTGCGCTCTCTGGACTGACACCGATCATCCTTACCGTTTGGGGGCGCCCCCAAACGGTAAGGGAATCGGATAATCCTTACGGGCTGGGGGCAGGCGCGATTGCGGCGGCCAGTCTATATGTTTAATCGTCAGTCCTTACCGCTTGGGGACAAAAAACACGCGGATTACCATGGTTGTTGCATCTGGATTGGCTGTGTCCACCATCATCCGCGACACCTATCCTTACATCCTGGGGGATTGCATTCCTTACCTCTTGCGGGAGAAGGGCCAAATCCCCCATGACCCCCAAGCCGTAAGGACGCCCCCACGCTGTAAGGATGCCAGGCGGATACTGGTGCCGGAGTCGCCAATCCCCCGATGCGTAAGGAATGGTTGCCGCGAGTCGCGAGTAGTTGAGGACACGGTGCCTATGCATGTCCCTCTCTTCCTCACATTAAATCCTCTCCTGATTTTGTTCCAAGATTCTAACTAAAGATTCTAGGCCTCGGAGAGCCGCGGATTTGCTGCTGTTTTCAGCGATATTCCTTACAGGTTGGGGGTGTGTATTCATACCTGCCGGGGGCGTTTACCCTGCGCCCCGGGGCGTAAGGTGCGCCCCCACCCGGTAAGGCCGTGTGATTCCCTGTGGAAAACACCTTTCCTTACTTGCCTTGGCTGTAAGGAAGGGACTAGCTTGCCGGTAGGGAACAGGGGAACCAGCATGCCATCGAGCCGGAGAAAGACCAGTATTGCCGATCCGGTGCGCGATCAGGCGTTGGCCGCCATTGTACCCTATGTACCCAACGCTGGCGATCCCGGTGTGGTCATTGATGTTGACGGTAGCCCCGTCGACGCAGAAGCGGCGCAGAACCTGCCAGCGCTTGATAGGGCAGGACAGACGGCACGGGTTGCTGCGGCCACGTTTGAGCGCGATGGATATAAACACCTGATCAAGGCGGCTGAAGCCGTCTATTCCTACCCGGCTAATGGTTCACGTCTGTCCTTGCCTGCGCAGAAGATGTTGAATTTTATGATCCATCTGGCCGGCAGCCAGAACTTCGCCAACAAACTGTACCGCCTGCCCAAAAAGGTGGTCCGGGGCAATCACAAGGGCAATGAACGTATTTTCGATGCATTGAAGGAGATCTACGAAAGTTCCCTGGTCGTCATTGGCCCGTTTCGCGGTCGCCGCAGCCGTGCTGAACTGCGTATCCTTTCCTCCTATGTCCGGCCAGAGGATGAGGTGGAGATCGATAGCGCTGATATTCATTTTCAATTCACCGATGCCTTTCTGGAACTCCAACGTTCCTCACAGCTTTGGGCACGCCTCTCCGGGCCGGCCATGGTGAAGGTCACCAGCACCTATGCTCTGAAGCTCTATGAGATCGGGATGCAGCGCTATCAGATGGACCACCCGTCCTTGACACTGGATATCGAAACCCTGCGTAAACTGCTGAATGTGCCGGAGGGGGCATACAAGGATTTTGGCATTCTCCGCACCCGCACCATCGACCGCGCTATGGCAGAGGTGAACCAGCTTGCCCCGTTCCGGGTGGAGATGCCGGAAGACAAAATGAAACGCAAGGGCCGCAAGATTGAGGAAGTGACCCTTGATTTCCACGCCAAAGATGAGGATGAGGCGGCCGATACGTTCCTGGAGCGTGAGCGTAGTTCCACAGGCCGTAAGACGCGGCGCGAACCGGTTGAATCCGCCAAGCCCGGACTGACACTGTCCCGTTCGCTGCCTGAACCGGCTCCGCCGCTTCCGGATGCGGATGATGCCGAAGCGCTATGGGCTGCTGCCCGCCATGCGTTGAGCCAGAAGCAGGTACCAGGGCCTCTGCTGCGCGATCTCAGCGTGGTGGGTATTGAGGAAACGGCAAGGGGTACCCGCAAGTTGGTTCTGCGCGCTGGCCATGCTGCGACGGCGGAAACTGCGCGGCGCAGCCACGAGCCCACGGTGCGTTTAGTCCTGTCCTCGCTGACCTCAGGTTCCATTGCTGAGGTCGAGTTTCTTGCTGCACGCAACGGACGTTGATCTGGTCAGCATTTCAACAGATGCACATTGAAGCCGGTTGGCGATGTGCATTCTTCAATCCAGTCCGCCCACACCGCTGTTCTATGGTCCCGCACCGCTGAAAGCAGAAAGGGTGCAGGTGATGGACGTCAAGGATTGCAACGGCAATATCCTGGCCGAGGGTGACAGCGTCACCCTGATCAAGGATCTGAAGGTCAAGGGTGCCAATGTCACGTTGAAGCGCGGCACAGTGGTGAAGAATATCCACCTGACCAGCGATCCTGAAGAAATTGAAGGCAAGGTGGAGAAGGTGAAGGGCCTCGTATTGAAAACCTGCTTCGTCAAGAAGGCCTGATCTGACCGCCTGCTGAACAGGGGGCGAAAGCCTGGATGTTCCCTGACACGGTTCCGGTGATGCTGCCGGCGCCATATCAGGATCAAGGAGAGGGCGATGGTGCGGTTACGGCGCGGATATGCGGATGGTCCCTTTGGCCAAATCCATTTCTGGGACGGGGCTGTTGGTAAACCGCTGGTTCTGGTGCACCAGGCCATCATGTCGGCCAACGAATACGATCATGTATTCCAGCCCTTCCTAACGCGCGGCATACGCCCGATTGCGCTGGACCTGCCTGGATTCGGCCTTTCCGACCCGCCTGCGACACCGCCCAGCATCGCTGATTACGCCGCTGCCATTCCGGCGCTTCTGAATGCCCTGGGCATCGAACGTGCCGCGATCGGTGGCCATCATACGGGCGCGCTGGTTGCTAACGAGGCCGCCAATCTTTACCCAGACCGGATCAGCGCCTGCATCCTGGGGGGGCCACTGCTGATCCCGGACAATGTTCGTCAGGCTTTGATCGACGACATCGTGACGCGGGAAAAGGCGTTCAGAGCAAAACCTGATGCCGCCCATATGGTGGAGGTGGCCAAGCTCCGCGAGCGATATGCCGCCGGTACCGTCAGTCTGGATCGCATCACCGAGTATGTGGTGCAGGCGATGCAGGCTTACGCCATGGGCGCCTACTGGTACGGCCACGCCGCCGCCTTTGCATATCGTCAGGAAGCCCCCCTGATAGCCCTACGTCAGCCCACCCTGATACTGACCAATACCGGTGACATGATCTATCAGGCTGCCTTAGAAGCCCACCGCCTGCGCCCCGATTTTGCCTTCCATGCTATCGAAGGCGGCGGCATCGACATTCTGGACCAACACCCAGTCGAATGGGCCAACGCCGCAGCAGACTTCCTGCAGGGGGTGGATTACTGAAGGCCCTGTTGACGCCTCACAACCCCACCAGTTGACATACCGTCAACCGATCCCTATGCTGCCGGTTGAGAAGCAGCCACAAGCGGTTGGGGGCGATGATGGATGGGGCGGCGTTGCGGGCTGCGCGGGAAGCGCGGGGGGATACGCAACAGGCCTTTGCCGAGTGGCTGAATGCCCGCCTGGGCCGCCGGTATGACAAGGGCCGGGTTTCACGCTGGGAAGGCGGAACAGAGAAGATCCCGCAGGCCGTGGCCGATATTGTCGTGGCGCCGGCTCGGCGGCAGCGGGACCGTGCGACCATTATTGCCATCTCGAACCAGAAAGGTGGGGTGGGCAAGACCAGCGCTGCCGTCAACATCGCGGCCGCCCTGGCCGCGTTGGGTCAGCGGGTGCTTCTGGTTGATGCCGATCCGCAGGCCAGCGCCACCGTCCATCTGGGGATTTCGCAGGCTGATGCCTCCGATGCCGGGCGCACCACCTATCATGTCATGCTCAAGGATCAGCCCGTGTCCGGTGCGGTGATGCCGGTCTGCGATGGGCGTTTTCATCTGCTGCCGTCCACCATCCTGCTGTCGGCGGCGGAAACCGAACTGATGGCCGAACCGATGGGCACGCTGGTTTTGCGGGAGAAACTGTCCAGCGTTGCGCGCTCTTATGACTATATCCTGCTGGATTGTCCGCCGCATCTGGGCATGATGACCTTAAACGCTTTGGCCGCCGCGACCGGTGTGCTGATCCCTGTTCAGACGGAGATGCTGGCCATGATGGGTGTGCCGCTGCTGTTGGACACGATCGCCAAGGTGCGGCGCCGGGGCAATCCGGACCTGTCGATTATTGGTATTCTGCCCACCATGTTCACGTCACGCCATACCCAGGATCGGGCCACGCTGGCCGATCTGACGGAGCGGTTCGGTGGGTCGTTACGGATCTTCGCACCGGTCCCACGATCCACAATTTTCCCGCAATCCGTAGCCGCTGCTATGCCGACGGTGGATGTGGCAACCGATCAGGCGCTTGTTGCTCCCTTCCGCGAAGTGGCCAATTCCCTGATTGAAGCCGACCAGACGGAGGAAGCCCGTGTCGCGTAAACTTGCCCGCACCAACCCGGCGCTGGCGCCGGCCACGGCCCTGGTGCCACGCGACAGCGGGCTGAACCGGTTGTTTGGAACATCAGCGGATTTTCCGGAACTGGTGGAATTGGACCTGGATCAGGTCCGCCCCAATCCCGAACAGCCCCGTCGGCATTTTGACCCCGCTGCCTTGTTGGAACTGGCTGACAGCATTCGGCATAACGGCCTTTTGCAGCCAATCCTGGTGAAGAAGCATAGCGAAGGTGGCTATATCATCGCGGCGGGGGAGCGGCGGTGGCGCGCCCATGGCCTGCTGGGCAAACCCACGATTTTTGCTGTCGTCACCAAAGGCGACATTGAAGAAGTGGCGTTGGTGGAAAATCTCCAGCGTCGGGACCTGGATGCACTTGAAACCGCATCCGCTCTGGCTCGGCTGGGTGAACGGCATAATTACGCGCAGGAACAGTTGGCGGCCATTGTCGGGCTGTCCAAATCGGAGGTTTCGCGCCTGCTGGCGCTGCGTGGCTTGCCGGAAAAAGTGCAGACCGAGTATCCGGCCTTTCGTGACCGGGTGACAAAAAGTCACCTGTTTGTATTGGCGGACACCGAAGGGGAAGACGCGCGTTTGGCGCTGTGGGCGCGCATCAAAGATGGCGCCACCATCAAGGAATTGCGCGTCGCCAAACAAAAACCGGCGGTGCCAGTGGCGGCGACGGAAAACTCGGTGCTGGCTGTTGCCCGCAAGTTGGGTCGCAGCCTGGATAAGCTCTCAGACCGTGCGGGTCGGTTGGCCGACGATGAGGTGGCCTCGTTGCGGGCCCTGCGGGACCGGATTGATCGTTTGATCCAGGGGTGACGGTTGCGACGTCGCAAGTAAGCCCCCAGACGGTAAGGATCGGTGGTCGTTCCCCCAGGACGTAAGGATGAGGATGGTGATGCGGACATGGATCGCTGTGGTGCTGGCGGGCCTATGGTTCACGGCGCCTACAATGGCGCAGAATACCGCCAGTTCCGGCCAACCACCCGTGGTACAATCCGCAAAGCAGGTTAAAGTCGAAGGGTTCCGCAATGCACGCTTCGGCATGACCGAGGCGCAGGTGCGTGATGCCATTGGTAAGGATTTTAAGCTGTCGGGAGACGCAATCCAGAAGCTGGAAGACCCGACAGAACGCACCAGCGCCTTGATCGTCAAGGTCAATGATCTGCTGCCGGATAGCGGCCCTGCGGTGGTTGCTTACCTCTTGGGGTACAAATCCAAAAAACTCTTCCGGGTGAACGTGATCTGGGGGCAGGAAATCGGATCACCCACGAAGCCACAGCAGATAGTGGGGACCGCGAATTCTTTACGGAACTATCTGGTGGCACAAGGTTATCGCCAGGAAGGTCTGATCCTCAATCAATCATTGGGCCCTGACAATATTCTGGTCTTCCAAGGCACCGATCAGCAGGGCCGCCTGACGGAATTGGTTCTGGGCATCCTGAAAAAGCCCCCAGCTCAGCCAGATGCCCAGCCGGAAATCGCCGGTGCCAGTTTGCGCTTGTCCTATGTGGAAAAGCCGGCTGAACCTGATATCTACCGGGTCCCAGGCGGGTTCTGATCACCCCATCCTTACCGGCGGGGGGAATCCTTACCGTTCGGGGGCAGACAGAATGCGCGGCGGGCCTGTCGGATTCCCGGTTTGCCATCCGTCTTTCCGGGAGTTGCCAAGGGTTTGCCCGGCGGCTGGCAAGCGCGGCGCTTTGTACACAGATTTTTTTGCTTCAACATAGGTAATTTTGCAACGGGGCTTTGCCCATTGCGGGGAACCCGTACGGCCGTTTTGTGATTGCGATCACTTGAAATGGCCCCTGGTAGGCCGATAAAGACCCCGCAACCTAACAGGCCGCCGTCTCGGCAGGGCGACCAATGGCACAATCCAGGCGCTTTATCACGAAAGTGGTAAAGGGTTTGGCTTTTGTCACCATACCCATCGACGTCGCTTCGTGATACATCCGACATCGGATGTAATTACATGACCAGCGACGCTGGTAACGACCTCGTTCAAGGAATTCATCATGCAGATCACCCCGCGGCTTTCTGGCCCCCTCATCCTCCTGGCTCTGACACTTACCGCCTGCGGTCAGGATACAGGTGGCGGTGGGCAGGGCATGATGGGGGCAATGCCGCCGCCGGAGGTGGCGGTTGTGGCCGTGAAACAAGCGCCGTTTACCTTGACAGCGGAGTTGACCGGTCGCGTCACGCCTTATCGTGTGGCGGAAATACGGCCACAGGTCTCTGGCATTATCAAAGACCGGCTGTTCATCGAGGGGACAGATGTCAAGGCGGGGCAGCCGCTTTACCAGATCGATCCGGCCCCCTATCGCGCTGCCCTGGCACAAGCACAGGCCGACCTGAAAAGTGCAGAAGCACAATTGACGGCTGTTCGGGCCAAGGCCGCCCGCTACAAGGATTTGGTCGCGGTGCGGGGCGTCAGCCAGCAGGAATATGATGATGCCATTTCCGACCTTGGCGCACGCGAGGCGGCGGTCGCCGCCGGCCGCGCCGCTGTGGAAACCGCACGGATCAACCTGGACTACGCCAGTTTATCGTCCCCGATCGACGGCCGCATCGGCCGTTCGCGTGTCACGCCGGGGGCGCTGGTGACCGCGGGGCAGGCGGAGATGATGACCAGCGTCACGCAGCTTGATCCGATCTATATTGACCTGACGCAGTCCGCCGATGCCGTTGCCGCACTGCGCCGCCAGGTGGCATCGGGTGAAGCGACGATCGCTGACGGCGGCAAGCTGAAAGTGAAACTGATCATGCCCGATGGCACGCCCTATGCCGAAGAGGGCGTCCTCGACTTCTCTGACATCACTGTGGATGAGGGTACGGGCACTGTTGGTCTGCGCGCCACGTTCCCGAACCGAAATTTGGAATTGCTGCCAGGTATGTTCGTCCGTGCGATTGTCGATCAGGCAACCCGAGCCGACGCCATCTTGGTCCCACAGCAGGCGGTGATCATTGGACCCGGCGGTGTGGCGACCACCATGGTTGTCGGCGCCGACGACAAGGTGGAAATACGTCCTGTCTCTGCGGTCAAGGCCGTGGGGGACCAGTGGGTGGTCACCACTGGGCTGACCGCGAATGACCGCGTGATTGTAGAGGGCGTGTTGAAGGCGGCCCCCGGCGCACAGGTCAAGCCTGTTCCCTATAATCCGGCCCCGGCCGCTGCGGGTCCTGCCCCAGCGCCGGCCCGCTGATCGTTCCCGGAGTGAACGGAAATGGCGAAATTTTTCATTGATCGCCCGGTCTTTGCCTGGGTGATCGCCATTGTCATCATGCTGGCTGGCGCGCTGTCCATCATGCGCCTGCCGATCGAGCAATATCCCGCCATTGCTCCGCCGTCGATTGCCGTTACCGCCTCTTATCCGGGTGCGTCGGCAGAGACGCTGGAAAAGACAGTGACACAGGTGATCGAGCAGAACCTGAAGGGTATCGATAATCTGCGTTATCTGTCGTCCAGCAGCGATGCCTCGGGCAGTGTGACGATCACCCTGACCTTCAATGCCGGCACCGATCCCGACATTGCGCAGGTACAGGTGCAGAACAAGGTGACGCCGGCCTTGTCATCACTTCCCTCAGAAGTGCAGCAGCGTGGCGTGGTCGTCTCGAAATCGGCTGCCAGCTTTCTGATGGTGGCAGGTTTTGTGTCCAGGGACGGACGGTTGGACGGCAATGATCTGGGCGATTTTGTTGCCTCCCGTGTGCAGGATCCGATCAGCCGGGTAAACGGTGTCGGCTCCGTCCAGGTGTTTGGTGGCGGCTATGCCATGCGAATCTGGCTGGACCCGATCAAGATGGCGGGTTTCGGGATTACGGTGGACGAAGTCTCCGCTGCAATCCGGGCGCAGAACGCCCAGGTATCCGCCGGTCAGGTCGGTGGCACGCCGTCGGTGAAGGGGCAGCAGTTGAATGCCACCGTCACGGCACAAAGCCGCCTGCAGACGCCTGAACAGTTTCGCACCATTCTGCTGAAGTCTGCCCGGAACGGTTCGGCGGTGCATCTGGGTGATGTGGCTCGGGTGGAACTGGGCGGCGAAAGCTATGATTTCGTATCCCGCTATAATCGCCTGAACGCAGTCGGCTTGGCCGTCAATCTGGCGACCGGGGCTAATGCCCTGGAAACAGCGGCGGCTGTAAAGCAGGCCATCGAGACGCTGCGCCCCAGTTTCCCGGCGGGTGTTGATATTGAATATCCATATGAGACAACGCCGTTCGTGAAACTGTCGATCCAGGAAGTGGTGAAGACCCTGGCGGAAGCCGTCGTACTGGTCTTCCTGGTCATGTACCTGTTTCTGCAAAGCCTCCGGGCCACACTGATCCCTACCATCGCGGTGCCGGTCGTGCTGTTGGGCACCTTTGGTATCCTGTCGGCGTTCGGCTTTTCCATCAACACCCTGACCTTGTTCGGGGTGGTGCTGGCCATCGGCCTGCTCGTCGATGATGCCATCGTGGTGGTCGAGAATGTTGAGCGTGTGATGGCGGAGGAGGGGTTGTCCCCCCGCGAAGCCACCCGCAAATCCATGGAACAGATCACAGGCGCGCTGGTCGGTATCGGTCTGGTCCTATCGGCTGTGTTTGTTCCCATGGCGTTTTTTCCGGGGTCCACCGGTGTAATCTATCGCCAGTTCTCCATCACCATCGTCTCGGCCATGGTGCTGTCGGTTCTGGTGGCCCTGATACTGACGCCGGCACTCTGCGCCAGTCTGTTGAAGCCCCAGGATCACAATGACCGGCGTGGATTTTTCGGTTGGTTCAACCGCAACTTCAACCGGGCCAACGAACGCTATGTGACGGCAACCGGTGGGGTATTGCGACGCAGCAAACGTTTTCTGCTGGTCTTCGCCGGTCTGGTTGCCATCCTGGCGTTCCTGTTCATGCGCTTGCCCACGGCCTTTCTGCCGGAAGAGGACCAGGGCATCGTCTTTGCCATGGTCATGGCGCCGCCCGGTTCCACCCAGGAACGCACCATGCAGACGGTAAAGCAGGTAGAGGATTATCTGCTGACCCAAGAAGCGGCCCATATCGAGGGCGTGTTCTCCGTCGGCGGCTTCAGCTTTGCAGGCAGCGGCCAGAACTCCGCTATGATCTTTATCCGGCTGAAGGACTGGTCGCAGCGCCACGGCGCGGACGCAACGGCCCAGGCCATTGCCATGCGGTCGATGGGCGCCTTTATGGGTCTGAAGGACGCGATGGTCTTCGCCTTCACGCCGCCGGCCGTCATGGAACTCGGCAACGCCACCGGCTTTGATTTCCAGTTGTTGGATGAGGCGGGTGCCGGCCATGAAGCGCTCTTGGCAGCACGAAACCAATTTCTGGGTATGGCGGCGCAACATCCCGCCCTGGCCGGCGTGCGCCCCAATGGCCTGGAGGACACCGCACAGTTGCGTGTCGATGTGGACAAGCAGAAGGCGGCGGCACTGGGGCTGGAGATTGCCGATATCAACAATACCCTCACCACATTCTGGGGCTCCACCTATGTCGATGATTTCGTCGACCGGGGCCGGGTGAAGCGGGTATTTGTACAGGCCGATGCGCCGTTCCGCATGCTGCCAGACGATATCGGCAAGCTGCATGTGCGCAATAACCAAGGCGAGATGGTGCCCTTCTCGGCCTTTGCCACGGCGCACTGGTCCTATGGGCCGCCCAAGCTTGAACGGTTCATGGGGACGTCTTCCATGAATATCCAGGGGCAGCCTGCGCCGGGATACAGTTCTGGCGAGGCGATGGCGGCTGTGGAACAGTTGGTGGCGCAGTTGCCGCCTGGCGTGGGACTGGCGTGGACCGGTCTGTCTTATGAGGAACGTTTGTCTGGATCTCAGGCACCGGCCCTTTATGCGATCTCGCTGCTGGTGGTCTTCCTTTGTCTGGCCGCCTTGTATGAAAGCTGGTCGATCCCGTTGGCGGTGATGCTGGTGGTGCCGTTGGGAGTGTTGGGTGCTGTGGTGGCTGCTACCCTGACCGGCATGTCGAACGACATCTATTTCCAGGTCGGTTTGCTCACAACCATCGGTCTGTCCGCCAAGAACGCCATCCTGATCGTGGAGTTCGCCAAGGAATATTATGAAAAGGGCATGGGGCTGATGGAGGCCACCCTGGAGGCGGCGCGCCAGCGTCTGCGTCCGATTGTGATGACGTCCTTGGCGTTCATTCTGGGCGTTATGCCGCTGGCTTTGGCATCGGGTGCCGGATCAGGCAGCCAAAACGCAATCGGTATCGGTGTGGTTGGTGGCATGTTGTCTGCCACGGTGCTGGCCATTTTCTTTGTGCCGATCTTCTTTGTCGGTGTGGAAAAGCTGGTCATGCGTTTCAGCCCCAAGAAGCCGGATGCAGGACGGGAGTGACCATCATGAACAAGTGTTTTTTCGCTCTGCCCCTGCTGCCGCTCCTGCTGGCCGGGTGCAGTATGGCCCCGGATTATCAGGCGCCGTCGACAGGCATTGCCGAACGATACCCGCAGGTTGACAGGCCGGTCATGCCAGTGGCTGATCTGGGCTGGCGCGAATTTTTCCTGGATGAAGGCCTCCGCGGACTGATTGATCAGGCCCTGGCGCAAAACCATGACCTGATCGTGGCCACGACGAATGTGGAGCGCGCGCGTGCCCTCTACCGTGTTGAGCGATCGGCGCAGTTGCCGACGGTTAGTGCGGGTGCAACGGCCAGTCGGTCCCGTGCCAACGAACCAGCGCCCGCCATCGCCAACCAGTATCAGGTCAATGCCGGGGTCACGGCGTTTGAGCTCGATTTCTTTGGCCGGGTCCGTAACCTGTCGGACGCCGCACTTGAAACGTACTTCGCCACGGCCGCCGCGCGGGAAACGGTGCGTCTGGCCCTCGTGGCCGAGGTGGCGAATGCCTATCTGGCCCTGCTGTCCGACCGGGAGCAGTTAGCCCTCACGGAACGGACCTTTCATGCTCAGAAGGAGAGCTATGATCTGATCAAGCAGGCCTATGATCGTGGAACCAGTTCCTTGCTGGACCTCCGTCAGGCTGAAACTGCGCTTGAGACAGCGCGTGCCGATCAGGCCGCGTTGCGTCGGCAGGTGGCACAGGACGAAAATGCCTTGGCCCTGCTGGTCGGTTCCCCGGTGAGGGTGAGCCCTGATAAACAGCTTGGCGAAGATGGCAGTCTGCTGCTGCCGGGGTTGCCGGAAGGTCTGCCCTCGGATCTGCTGGCCCGCCGGCCCGACATTGCCCAGGCCGAACATAATCTGCGTGCCGCCAACGCCAATATCGGGGCGGCACGGGCCGCCTTTTTCCCCCGCATCAGCCTGACCAGCGCGCTGGGAACGGCCAGCCGTTCTTTGTCTGGCCTGTTTGACGGCGGTAGCAAAGTCTGGAATGTCGGGGCGGATGCCAGTCTGCCGATCTTTGATTTTGGTGCCAACCAAGCCAATCTGGACGTGGCCAAGGCCGACCGCGACATCGCGGTTGCCAATTACCAGGGGGCGGTGCGCACTGGCTTCCGCGAAGTTGCCGATGCCCTGGTTGCCCGATCGACCCTGGACGACCAGGTGGCTGCCCAGACGGCGTTGGTTGCAGCCACGCGGGAAAGCCACGATCTGGCCAAGCTGCGCTATGAGAAGGGCGTCGACAGCTACTTGCAGGTGCTGGACGCGCAGCGCAGCCTTTACGCTGCCGAAAGCACCCTGATCGCTTTGCGTCAACAACGCTTGTCCAATCTGGTCACCTTGTACAAGGCTCTTGGCGGTGGACTATCTGACCGGGCACCGACCTGAATTTCCGCACTGCAATATACGCAACGAGGTGATGGGCGGGCCTCCCCTGTGGGGGCCCGCCCTTTGCCATTCGAGCGCCGTTACTGCCTCGGAGTCGCCACGGAGGCGCTGGCCCGTACCGGCTATGCTGTTGGTGTCGTCCCCCGGAACCCCTTTGGTCTTGGCTGTTTTCGGGCCATACCTCTACGAAAAGTCATAGGCGGGCTCGCCGAAAGACTGTGCTATTCCGGCATCAGACATGATAATCTTCATGTCAGTAAGTTGTTTTTGTCCGTCTGCGCTTCCAACGCAGACCTTCCCTACGGTAATGTCTTTCCGATAGATCGAGGCCTATGGTAAACCTGCCACGGCTTCGGCACTGCGGTACGAAGGGGCGGACCGCGGGACATCTCAGAGAAGGAGCGTCTTCCGACACGACGATACGCTGCTTTTTATCGGTTCAGACGGACCGGTAAGGCGTGTTGTTGCTGCCGTTAAGAAAGCTCGCAAACCCGCGCCAGAAGGGTGGCAAAATTGGAATATCTTGTGGCCCTGGTCCTGCAGATCGCCCTGTCTGCCATTATCTGTTTTGCGGCAGCCCCGATTGGCAACGCGCTGGGCATCATGGATAAGCCTGATAGCCTTCGTAAGCTGCATCGTGGTGCCGTACCGCTGGTTGGTGGTCTTGCCATTCTTCTGCCAGCAACGCTCATTGGTGGCGGCCTCTCCTATCTGGATGGTGTGGGTCTGCACTGGGTCATTGTGCCGGTGATGACGATCCTGTTCGTTATGGGCATGCTGGATGATCGCCAGCATTTGCCCCCGGTGGTGCGGCTGTCCGTGTCGCTGGTGATGTTTTCGTTCGCCATCATTCTGGCACCGCAACTGGCCCTGACCTCGTTGGATTTTGGCGGTGGCACACGCATTGATGTCCCGCCCTTCATGGGCGCCATGCTGACCATCATCAGCCTGGTTGGCTTTCAATATGCGTTCAACATGAGCGACGGGGCCAATGGCGTGGCGTCTGGCATGGCTATGATTTGGGCCCTGTTCTTTGCCATGGCCGGTACCGGCACATTGTCCATGCTGGCGCTGCTGATTGTGGCGGGTGGGGCGGTGTTCCTGGCCTTTAACATGCGCGGTCGTATTTTCCTGGGCGACAGCGGGGCTTATGGGATCTCGGCAGTGATGGGCCTGCTGGGTCTGGCCATCACCGGCCAAGCCGACAGCAGCCTCACCAACATGCAGTTAATGGGCCTGTTTTTGTTGCCCGTGATCGATTGTCTGCGTCTAATCGTCAGCCGCTTGCGTGCGGGGCGGGCGCCCTTCTCCCCCGACCGGGAGCATCTCCACCATTACCTCCTGCGCTGGCTGGTGTCGCCCACCCGTACTGCCCTGGCTTACTGGTCAATCGTGGCGGTGCCGAATATGGCGGGCGTGCTGGTCGGTGGTGTTTCCGGTTTTGCTCTGACCGTCGGTCTGACCCTTCTGATGTATCGTTTCGCCATTGCCCGCACGGCGGCTGTTCCGGCTCCGGCGGTTGTTGGCGGCGATCTGCGGTGAGTTAAGGTTCCGCTGGGCACCTCTGCATTTGGTCTGAAGGATGAGCGGTCGGGAAATCTCCCCACCGTTTTGTTGACGCGGTGCATTCAGCTTGGGTTCAGCGCCGCCCTGCCAGGATCGGTTCCATCATCGATCCCACAGGAAGGAACCCAAACATGCCTTATCCCCGTCTTCTCGCCGGCCTGCTGCTGACCGGCTCTTTGGCTGCTGGTGCCTATGCCTATGCTCAAGGCGCCGGCACCGGTGTCGGCGCCCCGACCGTGGGCCCTGCTACTGCCAGCGACACGCTGTCCCTCCCGGCCCTGCTGGACAAGCTGTCGGCCCAGGGTTACCGGGACGCCCATGCCGTGGAACGGAAAAGCGATAAGCTGGTGGAGGTAAAGGCTATTGGTCCCGATGGCCGCCGCCAGGAACTCTATGTCGATGCCCGCACGGGTGACGTCCTGAAAGTGGAGCATGACTGATGGCCGACACGACATTCCCACCGGGGGAAGGGGCCATCACCCCATCCGGTTCCGCCACGGTTCGTGTCTGGGATCGGCTGCAACGTCTTGCCCATTGGGGTATCGCCGCCGCCTTTCTGACCGCTTGGCTGTCGGCAGAAGAGGTGATGGCCCTGCATGAGGCCGCCGGTCTGATCATCATCGCCTTGGTGGGCTTTCGCGCGCTTTGGGGCTTGGTTGGCAGCAACCATGCCCGCTTCACCGATTTCGTCCCGACTGTGCCCGGCCTTCTGGGCTATCTTCGGGCGATGATCCGGGGACGTGCAGATCGGCATCTGGGGCATAATCCCGCCGGCGGGGCCATGGCCTTGCTGCTTTGGTTCGGTCTTCTGGGGACGGCGGCGCTGGGCTTGTTCACCCGCTATCCCCTTCTGGCACTCCGCCCTTATGGTCATCTCCTGGAAGAGGCACATGAGGTCCTGGCCAATGGTACCCTGGTCCTGGTGGGGTTGCATCTGGCTGGGGTGTTGGTCAGCAGCCTGCTGCACCGGGAGAATCTGGTCCGCGCCATGCTGACGGGGCGCAAGCGGGCTGGGTAATACCAGCGGCATTCGCATCGATCACGATCAAGGCGGATTGCTGTAAGCTCTGCCTTCGTCCAAACAAAAACCCCGGCACCGCACGGTGCCGGGGTTTTGTCGTTTCAGACGGGGGTCAGGCCTTGGCGGCCTCGCCCTCGTTCCCTTCGGGGGGCGGCGGATCTTCCGCATCCATGGTCTTGCGCAGTCGGTTCTCCCCCAGATACAGCAGGATTGGGGCTGCGATGAAGATGGAGGAAGAGGTTGCCAGCAGGATACCGAACAACAGTGCCCAGGCAAACTCACGCAGGGCTTCACCGCCATAAAGCGCCAGCGGCACAATGGACAGGAATACGGCGATGTTGGTGTTGATGGTACGGGTCATGGTCTCGTTGATCGACCGGTCGATCAACTCACGCAGCGGCATTTTACGGTAAAGCCGCAGATTTTCGCGCACGCGATCATAGACCACGACCTTGTCATTGATGGAGAAGCCCATGATGGTCAGCATCGCTGCCACGGCTGTCAGGTTAAACTGCAGCCCCGACAGGGCGTAGAAGCCGACCGTTTTGGTAACGTCCAGCATCATGGTCACCACCGCTCCTACACCGAACTGCCATTCAAAGCGGAAGGTGATGTAGAGCAGCATAAAGAAGGCCGCGAGAGCCAGGGCCAGCATGCCGTCGCTGAACAGCTCTGCCGACACTGATGCCCCCACCGCTTCCACCCGGCGGACTTCCGACCCCGGGAAATTCTGTTCCAGGGCGGCGGTCACGGCCTTGATGGCGAGCTGCTGGTTGCTCTCTGGCCCCTCCTGTCGTTCCATGCGCAAGATGACGTCGCGGTCGGTGCCGAAGGCCTGCAAAGCAACCGGTCCGACATTCACGCCGGCCATAACCTCACGCATCTTGGGGAAGTCGGTGGTTTCCGCCGTCCGCACCTCCATGACGATGCCGCCCGCGAAATCGATGCCGTAATTCAGGCCCGGCTTAAAGAACATGATGACGGACGCCGTGGATACAACCACCGACACGATCAGACCGATATGGCGGCCATTCATGAAGTTGATCTTCAGACCGGCGGTTTTCAGCTTGATGGGGCCGAAAACGGGCAGGTCCTTGGCGCGGGTGCGCTTGTACCACATCGCAGTCAGCAGGCGGGCCACAACGGTCGCTGTGAACATCGAGGTGATGATGCCCAGCGAGGTGGTGACCGCAAAACCCTTCACCGAACCGGTACCCACGATGTAGAGCAGCACCATCTTGATCAGGGTCGTCAGGTTACTGTCCATGATGGTGCCACGGGCCTTGATATAGCCCGTTTCCAGCGCCGACAGTGCTGACTTACCTTTGCGCAATTCTTCACGGATACGCTCGTTGATCAGGATATTGGCGTCCACGGACATGCCGAGCGTTAGCACCACACCGGCAATGCCAGGCAGGGTCAGTGTCGCTTCCAGCATGGCCAGACAGGACAAAGTGAGGAACAGGTTGAAGACCAGGGCCGCGTTGGCGATCAGACCAAAGAAGCCATAGGTCAGCCACATATAGGCAAACACCAGCACGACACCGACGATACAGGAGATGATGCCGGCTTTGATGCTGTCAGCCCCCAGTTCAGGCCCGATGGAGCGTTCTTCGACAACGGTCAAGGGGGCGGGCAGGGCACCGGCACGCAGCAGCACGGCCAGTTCATTGGCCGTCTGGGCGGTGAAGTTGCCGCTGATCTGACCGCGGCCGCCCAGAATCGGTTCATTGATCACAGGCGCAGAGATGACGCGGCCATCCAGCACGATGGCGAAGGGCCGACCGACATTCGCCTTGGTAATGTCGCCGAAGCGGCGGGCACCGATGCTGTCAAAGCTAAATGAAACGACCCATCGTCCCGACTGCGGGTCAGCGCTGGGCTGGGCATCGGTCAGCGTGGCGCCATCCACTTCGACACGTTTGCGGACCAGAACCTGGGACCCACCGGCCCCCCGGTCGGCGTTTGGCAACCATTCAAAGCCGGGTGGTGCTGCGGTGCCCGGGGCCACGGTGGCGTCGCCTACCAGATGGAAGGTCATCTTGGCGGTCTGACCCAGGAGGCGCTTGATGCGGCCCGGATCGGTGATACCGGGCAACTGCACCAGAAGTCGGCTGGCACCCTGTCGGGCAACGATGGGTTCGTTCACGCCCGTCTCATCGATACGGCGGCGCACGATCTCCAGCGACTGCTCCACGGCCTTGCTGACGCGGTTGGTCAGGGCCTGCTGGCCAAAATCCAGGCGCAGACGCCCGGCTTCCGGCACGATGGTGAAATCGGCAATCTCGCCGGGCAGGGTGCCCTGGGTCATCGGGCGCAGGGCGTCGGTGACGCGCTGGGCATCGCCCGGATCGGCCAGACGCACGATCAGGCCGCTGCCTTCAACACCGACACCGGCGGCGCGCAGGTCGGCGGTACGCAGCAGGCTGCGCACTTCGTCCACGGCGTTTTCCAGCCGTTCGCGTTTGACCGCCTCGGCATCGACCTCCAGCAACAGGTACGAACCGCCTTGCAGGTCGAGGCCCAGGTTGAAATGGCGCATGGGCAGCCAGGAGGGCATGTTTTGCGGACCGACCAGACTGGGGATGGCCAGCGCACTGCCCAGGAAGCAGATCAGCAGAATGGCAATGGTCTGCAGACGTGTGAATTTAAGCATGGGACTTGTCCGATCATCGGCGGCGGCCCGACGGCCGCGCCCTGGTGATCATGGGAATAAGGTGAAAGGTCGTCTTTAGCGGCCTGTGGGCGGTCCGCGCGGCTGACCAGGGCCGTTTGCGGCATTGCGCAAGGGCGGGCTGGAAAGGCGGACGGATGTTGCCGTGATGATCCGTGGGAGGACCGGAAGGCCAGTCGCGTCGGGGAGCGCCGCGAACCCGCCGCCATTACCGGTCAGGGCCTTGCCGTCGATCCGCAGAGCGACCTGGATCAAGGCCGGCTGCGACGGTGCGGTCAGCCGCTGATGACAGTTTCCCAAGTCGGAACAGTCGCCAGCGATCTGTGCGATGCTGGCCCGCGCTGCCGGCCCGCTACTGCCCATGGCGCCGGCCAGCAGCACAAAGGCCGCCACCAGCAACAGACGCCAAGGGGGGAAAGACAGACGCAACAAGACCACCATCCAGACCATGAAGGATGGAGGAATACCCCTGTGTCGGCGTGCTGGCAAGCGGCAGGGTTAGGACAAGCTGGCCCGATAGGCCCGCCAACCACCAAAACCGGTGATGTCGGTGGCTCCTGTCAGCGCATGGCTCTCACACAGGAAGCAGGTGACCTGCCGCCCATCCTCCAGTGTTACCTTGCCCACGCCCAGGGGGGCGGGAATACGGGCGACAAATTGGCCGAAAGCGGCGGGGGGCAGGGCCCATTCCTCTGCTACGATACCCGGCCCGACAAAACCAGGTTCGCGCACCAGACCGGGTTTCGGCGGCACCGTTCCGGCCAGGGCATAGAAGCGATAATCCGGTGCAGTGCGCACATCGGCCAGCTTCACGCCACCCACACTGGTCAATTCGTGGTTCAGCGGCATGCCGGACAGATGGGCACCCACCACCACGATGGGCAGCCAGTCGGCGGGAACGGTTGGCATGATCTCTCCCTTACCATGCAGACGGCTGGCCAGTACGGCCAGACCAGGATCAGTGAAGGCAGGCCCGACCAGCGTGACGCCGAAGGGTAGGCCATTGGGCCGGAACCCGGCGGGCACGGCCACCGCCGCACAATCCAGCAAGTTCACGAAGTTGGTGTAACGGCCCAGATTGCTGTTCAGCCGCACAGGATCGGCCAGCATGTCGGCAACCGTGTAAATGGTGGGCGTGGTCGGCAGCAGCAGCAGATCGACATCAGCCCAGAGGCGGGCGATTTCTTGGGTGTAGAACGCCAGCGAATAGTGGCCGACAAACGCCTCAACTGCGGTTTTGCTCTGGGCACCGGCAATGATGCTGCGCACCGTCGGGTCCATGGCATCGGCCTGACCTTCGAAGAATTCCTCAATCGCGGCCAGCCGTTCGGCCACCCAGGGACCGCCATAGAGCAGATGGGCGCATTCGCGCAGCGGCTTGTAATCAAAGGGCACCGCCGTACCACCCAATGATACCAGCCGTTCCACCGCCCCATCATACAGCACCTCTGCGGCGTGATCGCCCAGAAACTCCTTCTCCGTCCCCGTCAAAACCCCAAAGCGGAAGCCGGACAGGCGCAGGGGCCGGGTCTGTGCGGGTCTTGAGAACGGATCGGCAGCATCGAACCCTTCGGCTATACGCCGTACCAGATCGCCATCAGCGACATCATGGGAAAGGACGGTGATGCAGTCCTGCGACCGGCAAGCGGGCACCAGACCATTGGTGGAAAGCAGGCCCTTGCTGGGCTTGATCCCCACCAGATCGTTGAACGCGGCTGGAACGCGGCCCGAACCTGCGGTGTCGGTTCCAAGCGCAAAGGCCACCTGTCCGCGCGCCACCACCACCGCCGACCCGGAACTGGACCCGCCGGAAATATAGTCGGTATTGAACACACAGCCCGGGGCCCCATAGGGGCTGCGCGTGCCGTTCAGACCCGTGGCGAACTGATCCAGGTTGGTCTTGCCCACCAGGATGGCCCCGGCGGCGCGCAGTTTCGCCACCACCGTGCTGTCGCCAGCGGGATGATAGGCAAAGGCCGGGCAGGCGGCCGTGGTGGGCAGGCCGCCCGCGTCGATATTATCCTTGGCCGCAAACGGGATGCCCCAGAGCGGTTTTGCTGGGTCATAGCCCTGGGCCGTTAAGGCCGCCGCTTCGGCACGCAACTGGTCGGCGGGAACCACGCTGATCCAGGCGGCGGGGTCGGGGTTGGCGGCCAGCCGTTCCAACACCGCGTCAATCACCGTCACGGGATTGGCCGCACCAGCGCGGTACAGGTCGGTCAGGTTCTGGACGGTCAGCTTTTCGGGCAGCATCAGGCAATATCCTCCAGAATGGCGACGGTTTGACCGGCATTGACGGTGCGGCCCGGCTTGACCGTCACTTCCCGGACCCGGCCCGCCGTGGCAGCCTTGACCTCCATCTCCATCTTCATGCTTTCCAGGATCAGGATCGTGTCACCGGCGGCGACCATCTGGCCCGGCTCCACCATCACTTTCCAGACATTGCCCGTCACACCTGTTTCGACACCGGAACAACCGTCGGGCAGGGTGGTGGCGTCGGCTGTTGGGCCGCCATCATCGCTGACAAAACGGTCCAGGCCCTTGGCCTTCCAATCCTCCCGTTCGGCCTCAAACGCCGCCTGCTGGCGGGTTTTGAAACCGTCGATACTGTCGGCATTGTCGGCCTGGAAGCGCAGATGGTCGGCATAATCCAGGGTGGTTTCCTCAATCCGCACGGGGTAACGGCCATGGGGGAAGGCCTCACGCGCTTCTGCCAGTTCCTGTTCTGTTACGGGAAAGAAACGAATCTGGTCAAAGAAGCGCAGCAGCCAGGGGCTGCCCTGCTTGAACGGTGGGGTGCTGCGCCAGGAATTCCAGACCTGGATGGTGCGGCCAAACAACTGATAGCCGCCCGGCCCCTCCATCCCGTAAATGCACATATAGGCCCCGCCGATGCCGACAGCATTCTCCGGGGTCCAGGTACGGGCGGGATTGTATTTGGTCGTCACCAGCCGGTGGCGTGGGTCCAGCGGGGTGGCAACGGGTGCGCCCAGATAGACGTCACCCAACCCATAGACGAGGTAGGAGGCGTCAAAGACGATGCGCTTTACATCTTCCTGGCTGTCCAACCCGTTGATACGGCGGATGAACTCGATATTGTCCGGGCACCAGGGGGCATCGGCCCGCACCAGTTCCTGATACTTGGTCATGGCCAGCCGGACCTGGGGGTCGTTCCAGGACAGGGGCAGATGGACGATGCGGCTGGGCACCTTGGCCTGTTCGATGCTGCCCAGGCCTGCCTCAATCTCCGCCAGCACGCCCAACAGCGTGGGTAACTTCAATGTTCCGCTGTCGTAATGAACCTGAAGAGAACGGATGCCGGGCGTCAGGTCGATGATGCCGGGCAGGGCGCGATTGCGGAGCGCCGTGACCAGCAGATGCACGCGCAGCCGCAGGCCCAGATCCAGCGCCATCGGCCCATATTCAACCAACAGATAATCATTCCCTGCCCGGCGGTAGACGACCGGCACCGGCCCTTCGATCCGCGAGAGAATGGGGGAGGGGAGGGTGGTGTGGGTGATGCGCACCCCCTGATTTCCCCGCGAAAGCGGGGACCCAGGGGCCACAGGCCCGAACGATGGTGCAAGCAGCCCATGGACCCCCGCTTTCGCGGGGGAGGCAAATTCTGTGGCATCCGAGGCCAAATCCGAAGCCAACGCAACCGGCACGAACCGCACTTTGTCGCTGGGGCGCAACTGCCCGACCTTCCACAGATCGTCCTTGGCCACCACCACGGGGCAGACAAAGCCGCCCAGGCTGGGACCGTCTGGCCCTAAGATGATGGGCATGTCGCCGGTGAAATCCACGGCACCAATGGCATAGGCATTGTCATGGATGTTGGACGGGTGCAGCCCGGCCTCACCGCCATCGGCGCGAGCCCATTTCGGGCGGGGGCCGATCAGGCGCACACCGGTGCGGGCGGAATTGAAATGCACCTCATAGGTGGCGGCGAACAGATCGGCGATATCGTCTTCCTGAAAAAAGTCCGGTGCGCCGTGCGGTCCATAATGGACGGATAAGTGCCACTCATTGGACAGGGTGGGCAGGGCTGGTATCTCCGCCGGTCCCACCGGCAGCCCCGCCAGCGCCAGCGTATCGCCCGCCTTCAGGCAGCCTGTGGCATGGCCGCCGAACCGGCCCAGCGCGAAGGTGGCCTTTGAGCCCAAATAAGTTGGCGCATCAAAGCCACCGGCAACGGCCAGATAGGTGCGCTGCCCCGCCCCCTGAATCCGGCCGAGCGCCAGGGTTTGCCCGGCCCGCACCGCCAACGGGGTGCCATGCGCGATGGGCGCGCCATCCAGTGTCGCCGCCATCACTGCCCCGGTCAGGGCGATGGTGGCATCGGCGTTAAAGCGCAGGGTGGGACCGGTCAGCGTGCATTCCAACGCCGCCGTCCCTTCCGCATTGCCCAGCAACCGGTTGGCCAGACGGAAGGATTTGTCATCCATCGGCCCCGATGGCGGTACGCCCACATCCCAATAGCCCAACCGCCCCGGCCAATCTTGGATGGATGTCTGGGCACCCGGCGACAGCACCTCCACCGTGGCAGGAGTAAAGGCGAAATCCTTCAGGACGGAGGTAGCAACCTTGCCCTGGCGGAATAGGTCCGACCCGATGATGGCGGACAGGTAGGACAGGTTGGTTTCAATTCCCGCCACGCGGCTGGCGGCCAGGGCCGCTGACAGCTTGTCGATGGCTCCATCACGGCTGTCGGCATGTACGATCAGCTTGGCCAGCATCGGATCGTAATTGGCCGTGACCTCCGTGCCCGTCGACACCCAGCCATCGACGCGGATATCGGTGGGGAAGGTCACCTCGGTCAACAGGCCCGTGGAGGGGCGGAAGTCGGCGGCTGCGTTTTCGGCATAAAGCCGAACCTCAATCGCGGCCCCCTGCGGGATCAGGCTGTTCTGGGCGGGCAGGGTGAAATCACCGGCGGCCTGACGCACCATCCATTCGACCAGATCGACGCCGAAAACGGCTTCCGTCACCGGATGTTCGACCTGCAACCGTGTATTCACCTCCAGGAAATAGACCTGGGCACGGGCCACGTCATAGATGAACTCCACGGTCCCGGCAGAGGCATATTTCACCGATTGGCCCAATGCGATGGCAGCATCGCGCAGATGCAGGCGCACCGCGTCGGGCAGACCGGGGGCGGGCGTTTCTTCCACCACCTTCTGGTTACGACGCTGAAGCGAACAATCGCGTTCGCCGAGCGCCACGACCCCGCCCTTGCCATCGCCGAAAATCTGCACCTCGACATGGCGCGCCTCTGCCACGAACCGTTCCAGATAGACGCGCGCGTCGCCGAAGCTGCTGGTGGCCATGCGCTGTACCGCAGCGAACTTGGCCGCCAGTTCGTTGGCACTGTGGCAAAGCTGCATGCCGATGCCCCCGCCGCCCGCGGTACTTTTCAGCATGACGGGGAAGCCGATCTCGGCCGCGGCGGCCTGGGCTGCCTCCACATCTTCCAGAATGTCGGTGCCGGGCAGCAGGGGCACGCCAGCGGCCTTGGCCAGGGCACGGGCCGTGTGTTTCAGGCCGAAGCCCTGCAGATGCTCCACACGCGGGCCGATGAAGGTGATGCCCGCTGCGTTCAGCCGTTCCACAAACCCGGCATTTTCCGACAGGAAGCCATAGCCGGGATGAACCGCCTGTGCCCCTGTCGCCTGGCAGGCAGCGATGACGGCGTCGATATCCAGATAGGACTGTTTGGCCGGCGACGGGCCGATATGCACCGCTTCATCCGCTGACAGGACCGGCAGGGTGAAACGGTCGGCGTCGGAATAGACGGCGACGGAAGCGATACCCATGCGCCGCAGGGTGTTGACCACCCGCGCGCAAATCTCGCCACGATTGGCGATCAGGACCTTGGTGAACATGGTGGTGCCCCCGATTGCCGTCAGTCAGCCCAGACCAGAACCCGGATGGGCGTGGGGTCGAAACCGTTGCAGGGATTGTTCACCTGCGGGCAGTTGGAAATGACGCACAGCAGATCCTGGTGCGCCACCATCTCCACATAATCCCCGCCCGATGACACACCGTCGGCAATCGCCAGCGTGCCATCCGGGTCGATCGGGACATTCATGAAGAAATTGATGTTGGGCACGATATCGCGCTTGTCCATGCCATGGCGTGACACGGCAATCAGGAAGTTCTCCCGACAGGCGTGCATGTATTTGGTCTGGTGCCCAAACCGCACCGTATTGCTTTCGCAAGAACAGGCCCCGGCAGAGGTGTCATGGCTGCCGCTTGTATCGGCGATGACAGTGGCCAGCGGGTTGCCCCGGTTGGAATACAGCACCGATCCCGGCCCGATATAGGGTGTGCCCTGGGCCAGCACCGTGTCCTGGGCGCTGTAGCGTTCGGTATGATCGGCCAGGCTGTAGAACAGCGTATCCACCGCCTGACAGCCCTCGCTGTCGATGATACGGAAGACCTGCCCTTTGCGCACGATGCCGGACCAGGGATGCTCTGCCGGGATCACCTCGTCATGGATAGCCGCGCCGATCTCACGGCTGGACAGGACAGGGGTGAAGCTGTTGTTGCTCATAGTCATTCCCTCCCCCGATCAGGCCGACAGATAGGCGTCGGTGTTGACGAACCCGCGCGCGGCCTCTGCCGTGGCGGTCCGGCACAGATCGTCGGGACCGGCGGCGGGCGCGCTGTGGATGGTCAGTTCAACGGGCACCGCTGACACTCGGGGAGCCAGCGGGTGGGGGGTGTTGGAGATGGCCAGGATCAAATCCATCTCCGCCCGCAGCGACACGAAATCACCCGGCGTGACACCCGCTGCATCAAAACTGAACCGGCCATCCGCCGTGACGGTGACGGGGGCGAAGAACGTGATGCAGGGGGGAATATCGCGCTGGCTCAGCCCATGTTTGCCGGCGGCCAGGATGAAATTGTCGCGCGCATTGCGCACCCCACTGTCAGCGCCATAGGTGCGAGCGACGGAGGCGGGGGTGGAGCCGCCTACCACCGTGTCATGTCGTCCGCTGCTATCCTCCACAATCGACAACAGCACGCGGCCCATGTCGGAGAACAGGACCCGTCCCTTGCGCAGTTCCGCTGTCCACTGGATCTTGATCGTGTCGGCATGATTATAGCGTTCGGAGGGATCGGTCCGGTTCCAGGCCAGCAGCGACACGCCCGGTGTCGCCCCCGGATTGGCAACGCGCACTACCTGCCCCTGCTGGACGATCCCGGTCCAGTACCAGCCGCCGGGCAGGGTTTCCGATAGTTTCACGGTGTCGGCGCTGGGCAGCGGGGCGTCGCGTGGCGTCGGCGGCGGCAAGGCCACGGGCGCCCGGCCGGCGGCGGCGGACTTCAATTCGATGTAGCGGGCGCGATTGGCAGCGATCTGTTCTGGGGTCTGGCGGGGCATGATGCACCCTCCTCACGCGGCATCGGCCGGGTCGTCCCGGTCTGGGTGCCCGTCAGCTTGGGCCGGGTCGTCCCGGCGGGGCAGGGTGGGTTCCTTACCGAAATCAGGATTGCCCGCCACGCGGCGGGGCCAGACCTCGATATCGTTGGTGATGCTGGCGCCATACCGTAGCCGTTCTTCCGGCAGGTTGCGGCGGCGGTCAAAGGCGATGACACGGGTGGCCAGATGGAAAGCCTCTGACAGATCATGGGTGACCATGACCACACTCATCGGATGTTCGTGCCAGAGTTGGCGCATCAGCTTATGCACATCGCCCCGGATGCCGGGGTCCAGTGCGCCGAACGGTTCATCCAGCAGCAGCACCTTGGGCTTGGCAATCAGGGCCTGGGCCAGGGCCAGCCGTTGCTGCATGCCGCCGGAAAGCTGGGCCGGATATTTTTCCAGCGCGTGGCTCAGGCCCACAGCGTCCAACAGTTTGACGGCCTCTTCCTTGGCCTGACGCCGGGCAGTCCCGAACAACCGGCCGAGCACGCCGCCCCCCTTCAATTCCGCGCCCAGCAGCACATTGCCCAGCACCGTCAGGTGCGGAAACACGGAATAGCGCTGAAACACCACCCCGCGATCGGGGCCGGGTTCGGGTGAGATCGGGATGCCGTCGATCAGGATTTCCCCCTTGGTCGGGGTTTCCTGCGACAGCAGCATCCGCAGAAATGTGGTTTTACCGCAGCCGGAAGGACCAACCAGAGCCACGAAGGAGCGTGGCGCGATCTCCAGGTTGATCTGTTCCAGAACCACCTGCTCGCCATATTCCTTCCAGACATTGCGGACGGAGATCTGTGTCATGCGCTGGCCCTCGCATCCTCAAACCATGGGAAGGCACGGCGTTGCAGCACCCGCAAGCCCAGATCCATCAGGAAGCAGAGCAGGGTGATCCAGGCGACATAGGGCAGGATCACATCCATGGCCAGATAGCGGCGGACCAGGAAAATGCGATAACCAAGGCCCGCCTCGCTGGCAATTGCCTCTGCCGAGATCAAGAACAGCCACGCGGGGCCGAGATTGAGACGGATACTATCGATCAGGCGTGGCAGAATCTGCGGTAGCACGACCCGGATGGCGAGGGTCCAGCTATTTGCGCCCAGCGTCTGCGCCTTGATCAGTTGCTGACGTGGCAGATCATCGATCTTCAGCATCAGATCGCGGATCAGGCACGGCAAAACGCCGACCACGATCAGGGTGATCTTGGACGCTTCCCCCAACCCCACCACAATGAACAGAATAGGCAGAACCGCCAGCGGCGGTACCATCGACGCGACCGTGACAAACGGGGCCAGGGTGGCGCGGACATAGGGCAACAGCCCTGCCGCCAACCCCACCAACAAACCACCTGCCGCTGCAATGGCAATCCCTGCTACCAGCCGCGCCAGCGACGTGGCGGTATCCAACCACAGCAGGATATCGCCGGTTCGCTTGTCCGGGGTGAAGGCCATCCGGTCGATGGCATCGACAAAGGAGGTCAGGCCCGGCAGCAGCTTGTCGGACGGGTTCTCCGCCAATCGCACCGCCGACCCCAGCGCATAGGCAATCAGCACCAGCAGAAAGGGCAGGGCCGCCAGCAGCATCCAGCTAGTCCGGTCGGGCCGTCGGTTGATCAGGCGCATGGGGTCACTCCGTTGCAGCCCGGCTCCCGTCATCCCGGCGCTGCCGGGATGACGCAAGGAACGGATATGCGTTCGTGCTTACAGCTTCCCGTCGGCAGCGGCGGCCATGTAGGCGTCGGTGAAGCGGAACTTAACCGACGCCTTGTTGCCGTAGATCACCCCGCCCGGAAATTCGATCCCGATTGCTTCTGCAGAGGGGGCGCCGTTGCCCAGGAGACCGTGGTCGAACAGGAAGCCCGCCACCTTCTGCATGGTGGCCTTCGGCTCCGGCCCGCGCACAAAGGCCAGGGCGTCTGCCGGCTTGTAGAACATGCGGGTGGCCTTCAACTGCGCCTCGTAACCGGCCAGATCGGTCCCCGATGCCTTACCCATGGCGGTGCGGGCGGCGATGCCGGCGGGCGTGTCGGCGGACATCAGGGCCATGGTTTCATACCAGATGCCGGCCAGCGCCTTGCCAAAAGCCGGATTGTCCTTCAGCACGTCGGTATTGGCGACCGTCAGGTCGATGATTTCGCCGGGGATCTGGCTGCTGTCGAAGACCTTCTTGGCCCCCGGTGTGGCCAGGATCTCGGCGACCAGCGGGTTCCAGGTGACAACCGCCGTTACGTCGGGTGTAGACCAGGCAGCGACCATATCCGCATCGGAGGTGGAAACGACGGTGACGTCGTCCTTCTCTGTCATTTTCACGCTTTCCAGCGCGCGGGTCAGCAGGTAATGGCTGACCGAGAACTCTACCAGATTAACCTTCTGGCCCTTTATGTCGGATAGCTTGTCCTTGCCCTTCAGGATCACGGCATCATTACCGTTGGAAAAATCACCCACGATGACGGCAGTGGTGTCGACGCCGCCAGCGGCAGGGATCGACAGAGCGTCCATATTGGTTACGGTGACAGCGTCGAAGGCGCCGGCTGTGTATTGGTTGATGCTTTCAACATAGTCGTTGAACTGCACCACTTCGATCTTGATGCCATATTTGTCGGCCCATTTCTTGACGATGCCCTGGTCGGCGGCATACTGCCACGGCATCCAGCCAACATAGATGGACCAGGCCAGCTTGAACTCCTTTTTCGGCGCCGCAAGGGCGGGAAGGGAGAGCAGCGAGGCGGCAACCAGGCCGGCGGTCAATGTTCCAAGGAAGCGGCGCGTCTTCATCATCCAACCCCTGTCGTTCCAAACCGGTTTTGGGGTTGGCGGAGACCAGAAGGGGGCGCCAACCCACCTCGATCTCCCGGGCTTTTGTCCCGCCGTGTACCAATCTACGCCTGTACGCGGCGGTGATTGGCGGCAGCTCTCGGACCGAACACCGTGATCACACGGCTGGAACCCTAGCCACCTTTAATGCCACGGAGCAACGCAAGCGTCGTGCCACGCTGTAAATGCCGGAAATGCTGACACTGCCAACCGACTATGGCGCTCCCGCGTGCAGGTTGCCCCCAAGTCGCGCCTTAAAAATAGGCAATGTCTGGTTCTGGGGCCGTGTATGGCGGTGGGCGGGGCTTCGCTCCTGCCGCATGGCCAATGCCCCCTACGGATATGGCGGTATCGTTGCTGTCATGCACACACCGTTGACAGGCTTCGGTGGCTGGGGCCATGTGCTGCTGCGACTGTTTCACCCACCGGAGTATGCCCTCGTGGTCGAACGCTTTATTGAGCGCACCCTTTACGCCTGCCGCTGGCTGCTGGTCCCGATGTATCTTTGTCTGGCCGTGGTCCTGGTTGCTTTTACGGTCCGTTTTGGGGTGGAACTGGTCGATCTGTTCGATTACGCCCTGTACGGGGAGAGTGAGGCTGACCTAATTCTGGCCGCCCTGACCCTTGTTGATCTGGTGCTGGTGGGCAGCCTCGTGATCATGGTCATGATCAGCGGCTATGAGAATTTCGTCTCCCGCATCGAACTGGACGACGATGATGAAAAGCTGTCCTGGTTGGGTAAGCTGGACAGCGGCACCTTGAAGGTGAAGGTTGCCGCCTCGATCGTTGCTATTTCGTCCATTCATCTGCTGAAAAGTTTCATGGACGCAGATCAGGTCACCAACGACAAGCTGATGTGGCTCGTCATCATCCATCTGACTTTTGTTGTTTCTGCGGTCCTCATGGGGTGGCTTGATAAGCTGTCCTTCGGCAGCAAGCCCAAGCCGTGATCCCGGCAGCGCGGGCAGGAGGCAACAAGACAAAGGCACGCGGACCCGATGGTAGGCTGGTGGGTGTGACCGTTGATTGCAGCAGTGCAATTTACCGTCCAAGTTTCCAAAAATTTATTTAAAATATCCCAAATACTGGGATATGTAAGCGAGCGCTGGTGCGTGGTGCGGAGGGGTAAACCCGGATGGGCGGTCTGAATAGCGCAGTGTGCGGATTGTTCTGGGCCGTTTTCAGCGCCATCGTGATGTGTGCAAATGTGCAAGCCCGTCCGCTGACCTTTGCTTATGGCGACCATAATGAGGCGCCCTTCGCCATCGTGAAGGATGGGGAACTGAAAGGCGGCTTCGCTCTGGAGTTCGGGCGTTCACTGGCGGACCGTCTGGGTATGGAGGCCGCCTTCCGGTTTGTGCCGCGTAACCGGATTTCGGCCGAAATCGCTGGCGGCTCAGTGGATGCGTATTGTCTGGCAGCCCAGCCTTACTATCCAGGCTTCAGTGCGGATCACTTCACCACCCCGCTGTTTACGGATCAGGATGTTATTCTGCTATCAGCAGGCCTTCGTGGTCCGGCGGATTTGTCCAGCCTGACGGGCGCACGGATCGGGGCGGTGCTGGGTTTCATCTACCCCGCCTCGGTTGAGGCCTTGTTCGCAGATCACCAGGCGGAAAGGATTGATGCACGCAATGCCGAGGCCAATCTTCGCAAACTCCATAGCGGACGACTGGATGCGGTGATTCTGCCCATGGCGGCATGGCGGCTGGCCTTGTCTCGGGACCAGAGCCTAGCAGGCCTTGTGCGAAAGGATGTTATACCTGTGGCAGTTCGGGACCGGGTCTGCTTGGTCAGCCCGTCCAGCCCCGCTTCTGTGCCAGAAATCAACGCCGCCATCCAATCTTTGGTGGCCGATGGATCACTTCCTGCCCTGGTACGGGCCTCCGGACTGGAAATGTCGGGGGCGCAATCCGCGGGCCTACACATGTCCAGCCCGATCCCCTCCCGTCGGTAGATGGGTTTTCTGTCGGCTGGGGTGCCGCTACGCCAGCCACTGCCGTGGTACAGCCCAATCACAGATCGGGCTGCGGTTGGCGGGGGCGCTTGGTAGAACCTGTTTCCGGTCAACGAAAATACATTGCAGCGTCAATCCAGAAGACCGTCAATATCGGTCATCAGCCGCTGGCGCCTTTGCACCACAGGTGCAGTGTCGGCCGGAAGGCTGTCCGCAGCCATTGGTGGTGGGGCACCATCCACAGGCCCGGCATCGCCTGCCAACACATTGGCGACAGCAGCGCGTACCGCATCCCGGCGGTCGGCCGGTACCCAGAATTCTAGACGCACAAGCCCTGCCGCTTTGCGCCGGGCGCGTGCCCTGATTTGCCGGATCGCGTCGCTCATCCTGTCACCCCTTCAGATGTGACCAGATTAGTGCAACCTGCGTGCGAATGGAAAGTGCTGCCCATGCTTGGCCGTCATTCCGGGATGGTTGCGGGGGCCGACCGCGTCAGCCGCTCGCTCTGCCGTCGGCCACGCGGCTATGCCAATGCCGCTGTAATCGCATCCTGCTGCTCCGTTGTCATGCTGGCCAATTGCCCACTGGTGAAAGAGCGCAACTGGATTTCGGTCATGGATTGGAACTGGAAGGGGGTCAGCGCTGTGATTTGTCCAGCGGTCAGTGCAGCAATCTGTTCCACCTTCACCCCGGTTAACTGTACTGCGCTCAACTGCCCGATCTGTGCCGGTGTCAGATTGGTGAACTGGGTGGTGCTGAGCGCACCGATCTGCGTGGGAGACAATTGCGCGAATTGGGTGCTGGTCAGGGATTGAAGCTGTGTGCCGGCCAGGTTGGCGATCTGGGTGTTCGACATGCCGCCAATCTGGGTCGGCGACAGCGCCGCGATCTGCTGGCTGCTGAGTGAGCGCAACTGGACCCGCAGCAAGGCGGACAACTGGGTGCCAGTCATGCCGGCAATCGCCGTGGTGGTCAGGTCCTGGATCTGCGTGGTCGTCAGGGACTGGATCTGGCTGGTGGCCAGACCATTGACCTGGGCCGCCGTCAAAGCGCTGATATGGCCAGTCCCAAGGCTGGCCAGGGCGGTCGCTGGGGCCGATCCCAAGGCCGTCGGCGTGATGACCTGCAACTGTGATGGCAGAAGGGCGGACAACTGCGTTGCATTCACCTGGCTCATGAAGCCCGTCTCAAGGCTTGCCAACTGTGTGGTTGACAGGCTGGCGACCTGTGTTGCGCTCAATGCGTTTGTCTGTACGGCACTCAACCCGTTGAGACGGGCCGGGGCGATCTGAGAAATTTGTGTTGTGGTCAGGGCCTGGATTTGTGTTGTGCCCAGGGCTGCGAATTGTGTCGCGCTCAACGCCGACAGTTGCGTGGCGGTCATGACCTCAACCTGGGCACCAGACAGTCCAGCGACAAAGCTGCTGGACAGTCCCTGAATCTGCGTCGCCGAGAGGGACGCCAGCCTCGTCTCCGTCAGGTAACCGGCCTGTGTTGCGGTAAGTCCCGACAGTTGTGTGCTGGTCAGCGCGGCCAGATCAGTGGTGGTCAGGGCCTGCAACTGCGCCGCCGTCAGGGTGCCGATTTGGGCAGCGCTGAAGGAAGCGGCATTAGAACCGGCGATGGCCTGGAACTTGGCAGCATCCAGTGACCCCACCTGTGTTGGTGACAGGGCGGCAATCTGGGCATTGGTCAATGCGCCGATCTGTTGATCACTGAATGAGTTCAACAGGCCGGTTGACAGGCCGGAGACCACGGTCGGCGGGATCGCCGCAATCTGGCTGTTCGACAGATTCTCCAGATGGTCGTAGCTGAGGGCGTTCAGTTGACCCGCCGACAGGCCTGATATCTGCGTCGTGGTGAGATTGCTCACCTGACTGGGATAGATGCCGGCAAACTGCGAAATCTGGATGAACTTGACCTGGGCCGCCGACAGCGCCTGAAACTGGGCCGGGCTCATCGTTGCAAGCTGTCCAGAACGCAGCCCCTCGATACCCGACGTGCTGATCGCGGCCACCTGGCTGGGGGACAGAAGCTCGAACTGAAGATCGCTGATCGTGCCAATCTGGGCTGAAGACAAGGCGCCGATCTGCGCCGGCGAAATCGCTGCCAACTGAGTGGGGGTCAGCATCGGCATGTTGACGGCATCAATGGCGGCGAACTGGGCCGGGGTCAGGGCCTGAAGCTGGAGCGGGCTCAAAACAGAGACCTGGTCAGGGCGCAGGGCAGCCAGCATGGTCGTGCTGAAGCCCGCCATCTGCGTCACACTCAGGGTGGAGATCTGCTCTTCGTTCAGCGCGCTGACCTGGGTTCCTGTCAGGCCAGACAAGGTTGCTGCCGGGAAGGATGCGATCTGGGCGGGCGACAAGGCGGCGAGTTGCTGCGGGCTCAAAGACCGAACCTGCGCGCTGGTCAGTCCGGCAATCTGGCTCAGGCTGAGGCCGGCCACGCGCTCGGGGCTCAAGCCATTCAGTTGATCGGTGGTCAGGCTCCCGACCTGAAGGGCGGTCATGCCGTTCAGCAGTTCATCGGGCAGATTGGACAGTTGATCCGTTGTCAGCCCGGCAATCACCGTCGACGACAATTCGGTGAACTGTGACACGCGCAACTGGTTCAGGCTGCCTTCCGGCAACGCCGCCACCTGTTCGGGTTTGAGGGCACGAAGCTGCGCCACTGACAGGCTGCCAAATTGGCTCGCACTCAACATGCCGATCCGGCTGGGCGTCAGGTTGCCAATGTGGGTTGCTGCCACGCCGGTCAACTGTTCGGGTGTGATCTCCTGGAACCGCTGATCACTCAACGCGTTCAGTTGCGTTGCGGACAGCCCGGCGATCTGCGTTGCGGACAGGCCCGTGAACTGGTCACCGGACAATTCGGCAAAGAACACCGTATCGGCCCCGGCGATCTGGCTTGCGGTCAGAGCCGCCAGTTGCTCCGGTGTCAAGGCGCGGACCTGCGGTTCGGACAGGCTGTTAAGCTGTGTCACGCTAAGGTTCCGTACCTGGGCTGGCGACAGGGTGGCAATCTGATCTGTCGACATTTGGGTGATGCGTTCGCTGGACAGGCCCGTGATCTGTGTTGTCGACAGCGCCGCGAGCTGTTCGGGGGACAGGCTGGCCAATTGTTCCCCGTTCAATGCGTTCAACTGAGGCAAGGACAAGCTGGCAAGCTGTGCACCTGTCATCTGGGCGATCTGGCCACCGGTCAGCAACGACATCTGGTCGGCTGTCAGCCCTTTCACCTGTGCCGGCGTCAACTGGGCAAGCTGTTCCGGGGTCAGGGCGGAAATTTCTTCCGCCTGAAGGACACCGATCTGGGTGGTGGTCAGACCCAGCAATTGTGTGGCTGACAGACTGGCGATCTGCTCGCCGGTCAGGGCGCTGATCTGTGTGACCGAAAGGGCGCCGATATTGCCAGCCGACAGGCCGGACAATTGCGTCACCGTCAGCATCCCCACCTGGCCCTCTGTCAGACCCCTGACCTGGGTGGCCGTCAGCGTGGTGATCTGGTCAGCCGACAAGACGGCCAACTGGTCCGGGGTCAGGGCAGACAGGGCTGTGACGGTCAGGTTGCGGACCTGGTCGGTGCTCAGATTGGCGATATTCTCGGGGGTGAGGCCGGAAATCTGCCCATCATTCAAGGATGCCATCTGCGAAGCTGTCAGACCAACCAACTGCTCGCCCGTCAGCCAGGAAAGCTGTGCATTATTTAATCCGCCCAGGGCAGAAGGCGAAAGGCCGGCCAGTTGTGTCCGGGTCAGTGCCTCAATCTGTGTCTGGTTCAAAGCAGCGGTCTGTGTGGCGCTCATGCCCCGGATCTGCGCACTGGACAGACCGGACAGCAAAGTCGGGCCCATGGCAGAAAGCTGTTCGGCGGTGATGGCGCCCACCTGCGTCGCGGTGAGATTGCGCAGCTGTGTCTCGGACAGGCTTTCAAGCTGTTCCGGTCGCATGGCGCCAATCTGTGTCGGCACAAGTGCTGCCACCTGGGCGACGGTCATGGCGCCCAACTGCGTGGCGGCAAGGTCGTTCAACTTATCGCTGGACAAACCTCTGACCTGGGCTGGGCTGAGGGCCGCGACCTGTCGTTCGCTAAGGGCCGCGATCTGATCGGGCAGCAAGCTGTTAACCTGTGTCACCGACAGGGCCCGTAGCTGTTCCGGGGTCAGTGTACTCACCAGGCTGGCATCCAGGCCTGCCACCTGCTCCGCCGTCAGGGCCCCAACCTGGCTGGCGGTCAGTGCTGACATTTGTGTCGTGGTGAGGCTGGCCAGCCGCCCTTCCGGCAGTGCCCGGATCTGCGTTGCCGTCAGGGCGTTCAGTTGAGCCCGGCCAAGACCGGCAAATTGCTCCTCGGACAGTTGCCCCATCTGGGTGACGGTCAGTGCCCGGATCTGGTTGGTGGTCAACCCGTTCAACTGCGCGGTGCTCAACGCGGCCAGCTTGTCATCGGTCAAGGTGGCGATTTTGCCGGCAGACAGATTGGCCAACTGGGCTGTGGTCAGCGCTGCAACATGTTCCCCATTCAGGCCGCCGAACTGTTCGGTGGTCAGGGCGGAAATCTGGGCGGCATTGAAACCTTGCACCTGCTCAGGTGTCAGGCTGGTGAGTTTGGAGGTTGGGAACCACTTAACCTGTGTCGCCGTGAAGCCAGCCAATTGCGTCGGGGACAGGGACGCCAACTGCCCCTCTGTCATTGCCGCAATCTGGCTTTGGGTCATGCCTTTGATCTGGGTGACTGACAATTCGCCGATCTGTTCACCCGACAGGTTGGCGAACTGGTCGTTGGTCAGGGCCGCGACCTGTGACGCTGTCATCCCCCTTAACTGGCTGGTCAACAGGCCCGCAATCACGTCGCTGTCCAGGCCCTTGATCTGTGCCGGGGTCAGGCTGCCTACCTGGGACGCGCTAAAGCCCGCCCATTGCACCGGGGTCAGCCCGTTCATCTGGGTTGCGGTCAGGCTCTTCATCTGTGTGGGTGTCAGGGCCGACAATTGCGTGGCCGAGAACCGGGACAGTGTGTCGCTCGTCAGGGACTTCAACTGGGCTGCGGTCAGGCTTTTCAGCTTTGTGCCGGCAATCACGCCGATCTGGCTGTCATCAAGACTGTTCAACTGCGCCGATGACAGTACCGCCAGTTGGCTTGCCGTCATGGCGCCGATCTGGTCATCGCTGAAATAGGTCATCTGGGTTGCGGTCAGGGCCCGCAACTGCGGTGCCGTAAAGGCCGCGACCTGTTCAGTCGACAGCGCGGCAATTTTTTCCGCTGTCAGCAAGGCCACGCTTCGCGGAGTCATCCCCCGGATCTGACTGAGCGACATGGCGGAGAAATCCTCCGCCTCCAGCGCATTGAACTGGGTGTCGTTCAATGCAGCAAGCTGGGCCGCTGTGAAACCGATCTGGCTGGACGAAAGGGCACCGATCTGTGCGGCGGTAAGGCCACCAATCTGCCTGACGGAAATGGCGCCGACCTGCGCTTTTGACAGTTCCCCGATCTGACCCAGGGTGAAGGAGCCGATCTGTTCGGCCGTCAGCGAAGCCATCGCCCGCAAGGGGATTTCGCTGATGGAGTTGTAGGAACTGATCGCAACCATGTCTGGCTCTTTCGTTCATGGATTTACCAACCGGGAACCCATAAGCAAGAGCCGGGCCAAGTTTTTGGCCCTCGTTGCAGGAAAAATTTGCCGCGCGATGAAAAAACCCCGCCGGCCGGAGGGCGGGCGGGGTTTTGCGCGGCTAGCGTGGGACTGTGGTTAACCAGCCCGTACGCGTTGAAGGAACCCATCCACTTCCTGACGCAGCCGTCCAGCCCCGCTGGTCAGGCCGGTTGCAGCCTCCCGCAGACCACGCGCCGCGTCGCCGGTACCGGCGGCCACCTGGGCCAGGGATTGGACCTCGCTGGCCGCCTCGCGGCTGGCGGTGGAGGCGGACTGCACGGAGCGCGCGATTTCCTGGGTGGCCATGCGTTGCTGTTCTACAGCGGCCGCCACGGTCGTGCTGACACTCGACACATCACCGATACGGTCGGTGATTTCCGTCAGGGCCCCCACAACGGCGCTGGCCGCTTGACGGACAGCACTGATGCGGCGTTCGATTTCTTCGGTCGCCTTTGCGGTCTGGCCGGCAAGCTGCTTGACCTCCGAAGCGACGACCGCGAAACCCTTGCCGGCTTCGCCAGCGCGCGCCGCCTCGATTGTGGCGTTCAGCGCCAGCAGGTTGGTCTGGCTGGCGATGGCGGAGATCAGGTCGACGACATTCTTAATGCCTTCCGCTTCGCTGCTAAGGTTGCGGACAAGACCGTCAGAGCGTTCAACGGCCGCCGACGCCTGACGGGTACTGCCGGTAACCCCTTCCACCTGGCGGGCCACATCATTGAAGCTGACCGCCAGTTCTTCGGCGGCACTGGCCACCGACTGGACACCCTGGTCAGAGCTTTCGGCGGCGCGGGAGACGTGCGAAGCCGCTGTGCGGCCCTCCTCGGCGACCATGCCGAGACGTTCGGCCTCGTTCAGCACGGCACCGGCGGTCTCACCCACCGTGCGGACAGAGTTCATCACCGTCGCTTCGAAACTGTCAGCAAGGGCCAGCAGGGCCTGCCGGGCGCGGGCATCCGCTTCGACCTTTTCCGCTGACAGCCGCGATGCGTCCAGCAGAGCGGATTTGAAGCTGAACAACCCGTCCACAAGACTGTTCAGTTCATCTGCACGAACCAGGCGGGCAGGATCGACAGAGAGATCGTTGGCCGCCAGCCGCCCCATGGCCTGCGCGATGCCATCAATGCCGCTGCGGACAAGTTTGGTGATCAAGAACACCAGCAGCCCAACCGTGACCAAGGCGATCACAAGGCCAAGCACCAGCGCCCAGGAAGCGGTCACAGCGCTTTGCGCCTGTCGCTCAACACTCTCCTGCGCATCGGCCTGGATCAGCGCGGCAGCCTTGTCCAGCGCGGCAACGATGACCTGCACCTTTTCGTTGAAGGGCAGGACAGCGCCGGCTGCTGTAGCGATGTCGACCTCCAGCATGGTCGACACGACATCGACGGCACCACTGAAGCTGTCCAGTTCAACCGCCGACTTCTTGACGGTCTCCTTCAGCGCGGGGTCCGTAATCGTCTCGGAAATGACGGCCAGCCGCTTCGCCTCCTCGGCGATGGCGGTCTTGACAGTCTCAAGTTCCTTGATTGCGCCGCTGGCCGGGTTGCCGCCGGCCACCGACAGGACGGCGAAATAGGCTGAACCGAGACTGCCCCTCAGCTCTTTGACCAGGTTCTGTATTTCCGCCGCCCGCGCCAGCTTCTCATCCACCAGAACACGGGTTTCTGCGGCCTGAGAACGGAGCTCGACAATGGAGATGCTGCCCATGATCAACATGGCAAACGCGGCGACGACAGGACCGGCCATGAGCTTGGCCAGCAGTGATAACCGGTCCAGCCGGGAGAATATCTCAGAAAGCATAGAGGTAGTTCCTTTTGGATCGGTCCACATGCCCGCTACCAGACGCTAAGCACGACAGGTTGGGTTTCCCGTTGACCGAAAAACCCAACCGAGCCGCAGATCAGAACGACTGTGACAGGGACACGTAAAGACGACGTTCGGTCTCCAACGACGCTGTGGTCGCGGTGCTCGAGCGCAAGAAGTCGGACGCGGTTGCGCGGAGTTCGGTACCCGTGGAGAAGGTGTAGGCAGCGGTCGCCGTACCGGTGACAAATGAACCGACCTTCGTTGGCACCTGGGAACCAGCCAGCGTACCCGTACCGGGACGTAGCAGATAACGATCTGACTGCCAAGTCAACCCCAAGTCAGCCGAGAAGCCACCCTGAGACCAACCCAGCCCACCACGTAACTTATGCTCCGGCGTTGCATCCTCGAATTTAATCGGGCGGGTCGCCCTGGCACCGCGGTTCACGGTCAGGTCATCATCGATTTGGGTCCAGGTATAGGACGCCGAATAGGACAAGCCACCGGCCAACGCACCATTAATGTCTGCTTCCAGTCCCCAGGATGAGGAGTTGCCGGCATTCACCATGGTCTGGCTCAGGACACCGTTGATGACCATCCGGTCCGCGACGCCGCCCGTGAAGGTCTTCAGGTCCTTGGTATGCTGGCGATAGGCGGTGATACCAAGCCGACCGTTGATCGCTTCGACGGTCCGGTCATAGCCCACTTCAAAACTGGTGATCCGGGACGGATCGATGCGGGGATTGCCAACTGTCGGGATTGCTCCGACGATGTAATACCCGCCCAGTTCCAAAAGGCTGGGCAACTGATTGGCCATCCCAAATGTTGCGCGCCATGTGCTGATGGCGTCCGGCTTGTAGACCAGACCGCTATTGTAGCTGATCTTGGTCATATCGCGGTCATAGTCGGTCTGCCGCCAGGGAGGCGCGATCGGGCCTGAATAGTCCAGGCTGAACATGTCCAGACGAACAGCGTTGGTGAAAGACACATTGTCGGAGACTTTCCAGTCCCACATGGTCGATCCGGCATAGACATCATAGCCGATGTTGGCACCGGGCGACGGCCAACGGCCCATTTCCGCGCGGCGATATTCGGCTGTGAACTTCAGGGTATGGTCAGAGCCGACCTGCAAAAGATCGGCAAGCTGAACCACCGTTGTTGTCACGTCTGACGCACCAAACGCCAGATAGTCGAAATCCATCTTGTTGCGGTAAGCCATCAGGCTCACCAAGCCAAGTGAACCCGCGTCGATGGTCAGATCAGTTTTGGCGGACTCGGCGACATACTTGATGCCAAGGTAGCTGTTGGTGGTGTTGTAATTGGCCTGGAACGAATAGCTCCGCGACAGCTCCACACCCCACTGGATGGTGTCAGTGACCTGCGTCAGACCCGACAGGGACACATAGTTCGCTTCGGGGCTGGTCAGACGTGAGCGTTCGAGAGCGGTGATTGGGCCTTTTTCAAACTCATCCTGTTCCTTGTAACCGGCAGACAGCTTCACCCCTACACGCTCGCCCAGCTTCAGCGTCTTGACCATATTGGCCTCGCGCTTGCCATCGGTGCCACCACGCAGCGTCGCCGTTCCGGTCTCGTCGTACAGCGGGTTCACGGTGATGATGTTGACAACACCGGCAACGGCATTGAAGCCATAGATCGCCCCGACCGGACCCTTGACGATTTCGATCTGCTTGATTTCCGGCAACTGCACCGGAATGGTGTTCCAGACCACCATCGCAAAGTGGTCATTGTAGACTTGGCGTCCATTGACCAGCACCAGCAGGCGCGGATAGCTGCCCTGGTTATAACCGCGGACCGCCACATCGGCGCTGCCGCTGCCCCATCGCAGAAGATCCATGCCGCTGTAGCGGTTCAGGATATCCGGAAGATTGTCCAGGCCGCTCGCTTTGATCTCAGCGCCGGTGATGATGCGCAACGCCGCGGGGGCGTCTGAGGCGACCTGTGGTTTGCCAGTGGCGCTCGTGGTCACCGGCTGACCAAATGCATCTTGCAGGGCCGTATAGTTGATTGTCTGTGCCTGGGCGCCAACTGCAAGCAGGGCCGTCGCACCGAGCAGAAAAGACTTTTTCATTTTTCGTGTCTCCTGGTGATCTTGGGCGCCGGGATTAGTGCGCGGTCACAAGCATTTGGAAATTCTTGTCGAAGCTGACACCGGCTTTGGTCAGCGCTGCCGTGTTCACATGGTATTTGGCAGCACCGGAGGCCTGGCGTTCCACAGCCAAGGCGCATTTGCCCGCTTCCATGCAGGCCATATCACCGATCAGCAACTGGCCCGGCGCGGCCTTGCCTGACAGGTCAACGCTGCCGACGACGATAACGGCAACAGCACCAGTCAGATCGGCGCCCGCGCCGGACACCACCTTGGCGGCGACATCAGCGCCCAAGGCACCTTTGACCGCATCACCCGCCGCACCCTGACCGCCTTCTGTCACAATGGTTACAGCGACCGGTTTGGCAGGCTTGGGCTGCAGAAAATTGGACACCTCCGGAAACTGCCGATTTCTGCTATAATAGGGC
>NZ_NOXU01000019.1 GCF_002251795.1 Niveispirillum lacus
CTATCCCCTCAGCCCAGCCAACGCCCAACCAATGGTAAGAATGTTGGTTGCAGGCTGTGGTTGCGTTCTGGGTTTCCTGACGCTGCCTCCATTCCCACAAACTCCAGCGCCCTCAGGGCGCCGTTCGGTGATAAACACCCCACGAGACATCCAGGCACGGGGCGGACAAACTGTGTGTGGCGGCGTAGACTGAGAAATGCTGGGCTCAATGCCGCGCAAAATGGCCCGGTCTCCAGGGGCCCGCTCTCACCTGACTACGTTTCGTGTCAGGCTTTTAGCGCTGAGTGAAGTAAACCAGGGTGGGGTTGAGTGACGATGTCAGAAGATCGGCTGCGCGTTCTGGATGGTATCCGTGGGATCGCAGCCCTGATGGTGCTGGTTTATCATCTGCCGCTGATCGTCACGCCGCAGGCCACCATCCCTGACTGGGCGCTGTTCACCGCCTATGGCGGATCGGGGGTGAAGCTGTTCTTCGTGCTCAGCGCTTTCTCACTCTGCCTCACCATGCCGGCCCATTTATGTTCTGGTGCCCCGCTTTTCAGCTTTTTCACGAAGCGTTTCCTGCGGATCGCTCCGCTTTTCTATCTGGTCACCGTGTATCAATTGCTGTCGATGCAGATCGCACAAGGACAATTGCCACCGTTCGATATTCTGTTGGCTAATTTTACCCTGCTATTCAATCTGTACCCGAAAGCAGCGGACTGCCTGATTTTCGCGGGATGGACGATTGGGGTCGAGGTCCTGTTTTACTTGATGTTCCCTGCGCTGTATCGAAGCGCTGACACGCTCGGCAAACGTGCAGCTTTGTTTATCGGCAGCTTCGCTGCCTTTCCGATCTTCATGGGATTGCTGAGCTATCTGCCGGTGGACTCGGCGGTGGCAGAACGCTACAGCATCCTCACCATTTTTCTTTACCTGCCGGCCTTCGCTGCCGGCATGTTGGTTTTCCCCATTTACCAACGCTATGCCCAGCAGGATGGTGCGCGTGAAATTGGCCTGATCCTGCTGTCTGTCGCGTTCGCCCTCTATGCGTTTCTGGCTTCTGGACGGCTGATTGGCATCCTGCCGCCCGCCCATTGGGAAACCTTCTGTTTTGGATTCTTCGTGCTGGGTGCCGCCTTGCGGGGATTCCCTGCCCTAATTGACCGGCCGTTATCCTTTGTTGGGCGCATCAGCTATTCCGTCTATCTGCTGCATGGACCGATCATCATCATGGCCAACCCGTTGTTTCAATGGATGAATGGATGGGAGGCGCCGCCGACAGTGCGCTTCACGGCGATGCTGGCCACTGCGCTGTGTTTGGTGTTGCCCCTGTCGCTGCTGAGTTTCAACCTGGTCGAGCAACCGTCCATTCATCTGTCGAAGAAGTTGATCAAACACTATACGGCTACGCGGCACACCCGTTGAACCGGGTCAAGAAAGCCAAGGACGAAGACGGACAGCGCGGCCGATGGTCAGACGACATCGGCGAACGCCTTCCTGGCCTTGATGAAGCAGGCATGCCCGGCCCAGGCGACAGCCCACCCCAGTGCCAACGCCTTGGCAAAAGCCACGATATCGAAGGGTGTGCCCGCGAACAGGCAGGCCCGCCACAGTTCAAGCATTGGCGCGAGGGGATTCAGTTCGATAACAGTACGCACGCTTTCCGGGACGGCGGCGGCTGGATAGAAAATCGGGCTTAGGAACATCAGCAATGTCGTGAGAACGGCGATGAACTGCCTGATATCCCTTAGAAAAACCCCCGCAGCAGACAGGAACCAACAGAGTCCCAGAACCAACAGGCAGTGAGGGATCAGAACCAGGGGTGCCAACAGTGCCGTTACCGGTGGAACGCCAAAGACCGGCCCGTAAAACAGCATCAGTATGACCATGTTGATCCCAGCGGACACCAGAGCGCTCGCCACTGTGACAGCAGGCATCACCTCCAGTGGAAAAATCACCGTTTTGATATAGGCGGTGTTTTCCAGAATCAGGCCGGGCGCACGGTTAACGTTGTCGGCCAGGATACCGAAAAAGGTCAGACCGGCGAACAGAAACAGCGCAAATTCGCCGGTATTTTGACTGTTGGCTGTCCACCGTGTTTGAAACACACTGGAGAACACGAATGTGTAAACAGCCAGCATCATGAAAGGTGTCAGCCCAGACCAGACCAGCCCCAGGACTGATCCACGGTAGCGGGATGCCAGTTCACGCCGTGCCAGCCGGCCGATCAGTCGACGATGGCGCCAAAGGGTTATGAGGGGACCGAAAGGACCCAGGCCCGGTGCGGCGGCGGCATTGGTATCGACCATCAGGAACCTCTCACCAGACGGGACAGATGCCCGCATTTCTTCTGAAACGCTCTGGCCCATTCGACCAGCATGACCAGTGCAAACAGCAGGCGGACATTGGGGTTGCCGCGTCCCAATTCGTCCGAAACAAGATGGGCAGCGGCTGTGGGGTGCAAACCCGCACATAAACCGGCCGTGAAATAAGCCTGCGGCCCCCCCCTCTGTGCAAACCATTGGCGTAACCAAGGTTCCATCGGCAGGACGAACCCCTGTTTGGGGCGGTCCAACAGGGCGGGCGGCAGATAAAGGCGGGCGACGCGGCGCAAGGCACGTTTGGATACGCCCCCCAAGCGCCGCTCATGCGCTGGCAAGTTAAGCCCCATTTCGACCAGTTCAGGGGCCAGGAAGGGGGCGCGTCCTTCCAGCCCATGCGCCATGGTCATTCGGTCCAGTTTCACCAGAAGATCATCGGGCAACCAGGTGGCGATCTCTGCCGCTGTGGCCCGTTGCAACGGGTCCTTGGCAAGGGCCAACCAATCCCGCAGGTCTATTTCCCATCCATCGGGTTGGACGCCGGTCCGGCCGGTCAGATAATGGCGCGTGGCCGCGCTGCTCAACAACGGGAATCCAGAAGGCGTAGCCAACGTCACTTCATCCAGCAACGGCGCGACCGCAGGCAAGGTAGCTGGCGTGATCCGATTTCGCAGGCGCTGCGACCAGCCAGGGACAGTTTGCGGGGAAACAGACGCGTAATAGCCATAACCGGCAAACACCTCGTCTGCGCCCTCGCCGGACAGAACCACGGTGACGTGACGGCGCGCCTCGCGTGACAGCCAATAGACGGGCAGCAACGCCTGATCGCCCAAAGGTACATCCAGCGCAGCCGCGACTTCCGGCACCAAAGTCAGGAAATGGTCGTTATCGAAGGTGAAGGCATGGTGAGTCGTTCCCGCTGCCCGTGCCAAGGCCGCCGCATGCGCGCTTTCATCCACCAAAGGATCGCCAAAGCCCATGGAGAAAGTGTCAATGCGCGGTCTCTGCCGGGCGGCGATCGCTGCAACAAGCGAACTATCCAGTCCACCGGACAGGAACACGCCCACCGGCACATCGGCAATCAACCGGGAACTCACAGCCCTTTCCAGCGCCCCCGCCAGGGTACGATCATCCACCGGGGCGGTGCGCCGCAATGGGGGCCGGTAATACCGCGCGCGCCTGACCGACAGATCCGCCAGACGGACGACCAGTCTTTCGCCGGGCAACAACTGCTGCACTCCCCGCAGGAAGCATTGGTCACCCGGCACATGGTGCAAGGCCAGATAGCGATCCACGGCCAGCGGGTCGGGCTCCCCCGTCACCCAGGGCAGTGCGGCGACGGCAAGCATGGTCGACCCGTAACCGAACCCCGAATCTGCGGCTGCGAAGAATAATGGCTTTTCTCCGAACCGATCACGCGCCAGATGCAATTCGCCACGTGTCCGGTCGAGAATGGCAATGGCGAACATGCCATCCAGCCGTGCCAGCAATCCTTCTATGGACCAATGGCAAAAGCCGTGGGCCAGAACCTCAGTGTCACTCGCCGTCACGAACTGATAACCGGCGGCTTCCAGCTCCCGCCGCAATGATCGGTGATTGTAGATTTCGCCATTCTGGAAGGCGACGACCTGTCCGTGGGCCCCAAAGAGTGGTTGGCCCCCCTGGGGCAGGTCAATGACTGAAAGACGCCGCATGCCCATATGAATGGGGCCGTCATGATAGATACCCGCACCATCCGGCCCCCGCGTCACCATGCTGTCCAGCAGATGCACAAGAGCCTGGGGCCCCAATTCCGCATTGATGAAACCGGCGATGCCGCACATGCCGGTCAGCCCCCGGCCTGAAACAGCTCACCGCGACTATACCGTGCCTCCCGATAAAGGTCGGCATAGCAGGCCAGCATTTGGTCGAACGTAATGAGGCTTTCGAAGACGGGCAGGCTGTTGGCCGCCAACCGGGTCCGCAAGGCACCGTCGCAGAGAATTTGCGAAAGGATCGCCGCCAGACCGGCTTCGTCGGCAGGGTTGTAAAAAAGCCCGTTCACACCCTCGCGGACCTGTTCGCGGATGCCAAAAACCGGTGTGGTCACGATCGGCAAACCAAGGCTCATGGCTTCCAGCACCACCCGTGGATAGCTCTCCACCCGCGAACAGCACAGCGCCACATCGGCCGCGGCCAGATAGGTCGGGACGACATCGCCCTCTGGTACAATCGTCACCCGTGCCGCCCGTACAGGGTCCAGCGCCGCTACGCTCGCATGCAGAGCATCCGAATAGGGACCTAGCCGATCGCCGACAATGAACAGACGCAAGTGCGGGATGAGAGCCTGATCCAACAAGGCAAGGCAGCGGACGGCGTCCAGTTGCCCCTTGCGCTCACAGACCGTACCGACCAACACAAGGGCTACCTCGTCCGGGGCCAGGTCCAGACTGCTTCGCGCCTGTGTTCGGCCGATTGCCTCAACATGGTGCCGCAGCCGCTGCGTATCCAGACCGTTATGAATGACCGTGAAATTGTGCACCCTTTCCATGGGTGCCCAGCCAACGCGGGTGGCGTGGGATACGAATACCACGCGGTATGGGACGGCAAAGGCGGCCACCGCCTCAGAGCGCAGGCCAGGGACAAGAAAGTCGAAATAATTCTGCCATGGTTCGCTCTCCCGTATATTCCACAGGCAGGGGATATTTGCGGCCTCCGCCGCGCGGATCGCCCAGAATGTCTGCGCGGTATTGGCGTGGACCATTTCGGTGCCCCACCCGCGCATCAGTATGACCAGATTTTCCTGTGGCTGGTGATAACGCCATCCTGTCGGCGTGCTTTCCAACTGTGGGCCGGTGATAATGACAGGGATACCGGCCGCTTCATATTTTGCACGCAGCGGCCCGTCCTGCGGGGACAGGACCATCGGCTCCGTGATCCCGCGTTGCTTCAGGCCGATGGTCAGTTCCAGCAGGCTGAGGGGGGCTCCCTCATGGTTCAGGTTATGACTGACCGCGCAGGTGCGGACCGGACGTTCCGGCCGTAACGGTAGATGATAGGGACGGACGCTAAAACTGCCGTCATCGCGGGTCAGGTTGAGATTGTACCAGGGGTCGGCGCGGTTCAGATAGCGGGCACGGAAGTCCCGCACTTCAGACGGATTGTCGCTATAGCCCCGGCTTTTGCCTTCGAAATGGAACAACTCGGCCTGTGGGCAATACACACACCGCCATCCCTGATCAACCAGCCGGTAGCAATAATCGACATCATTATAGGCCACGGCAAAATGATCACCGTCGAAGCCACCAACCTGCACAAACAAGTCACGCGGTGTCAGCAAGCAGGCTGCCGTTACGGCCGAATACTCCCGCGCCACCATGCCATAGGCCAGATAGCCATGGTCCCAGGCCGGGGCGTGGCGCAGGGCGTGCCCGGCCATGCCATCCAGAAGACCATGGATCACGCCTGCATGTTGAACCGTCTCGTCACCGAACAGCAGCCGCGCACCGACAGCGCCCACCCCCTTCAGACGTGCATAGCCCATCATCTGGCTGAGCCAGCGCGGATCGCGCAGCTTGGTGTCATTGTTCAGGAACAGCAGATAATCCGCATCGACCTGTCGGGCCGCCTCATTGTTCAAATGGGCGTAGCTGAACCGGCCTGGGGGCGGGTTGGCGATGCGTAAGACACGATAGGGCAGGGCGGAGAGGTATGCCAGTGTTGCTGGATCGTCGCTGCAATTGTCTGCAATGACGATCTCCGCATTGCGATAGGATGTCAGGGCCAGCGATTCAACGCAGGGGCGCAGCAATTCCAGGTGATTGCGCGTTGCGATGATGATGGCGACGCGTGGCCCATCATCCGGGAAGACGGGTGCAAAGATGCCGACCTTGGCCGCTTGTGCCCAGGCAGGCTGTTCTACCGGGACCAAATGACCGCGCCGTTGGAAGGCCTCTTCCGCAGCGCGACGGCCGGCCTCGAACGCGGCCGGTTTGGCGTCGCCGGATGCCGCCGTTGATCCCGGCAGCACGCGCCAATGGTACAGAACCTTGGGAACATGCAGGACTTTGTCGGTGTATTCGGCCGCCCGAAGCGCGAAATCGTAATCCTGCGATCCCTCGAACCCCGCCCGCATCCCACCCAGATCAGCGAACAACCGGCGCCGCACCACCAGCAGATGCCCCATATACATGTAGGATAACAGCAGCACCGGCGCCCAGCCCGGCTTGAACTGTGGCGCAAAGCGCCGATCGGCTGTGTCGATCTTGTCGTCGTCGCTGTAGGCCATGTCGGTCTCGGGACGGTCTGCCAGCCGAATGGCCATCTCCGCCAGGGCATCGGGTGCGAGCCGATCGTCATGGTCCAGGAACGCCAAATACGCCCCGGTGGCCAGGGCGGCCGCGCGGTTTGTGGCGTGGCTGATCCCGGCATTGCGCTGCCGGACCAGCTTGATGCGCTTGTCGCGTCGCGCCCAACCTTTCAACAGGCGGCGAACCGCCGGGTCGGGGCTACCATCATCAACGATACACAATTCCCAATGGGGATTGATCTGATCAATGACGCTGGCGATGGCGCGTTCCAGCAGGGCCGGTGGCGGGTTAAATACCGGCATGACCACAGAAATTAGCGGCAAGCGATCAGCCCGTTCGGTCAACTGCGCCCGCACAATATCGGCTGCGGTTTCGGTCAGTTGGTTGACCAACAGCCAGGATTGATAACGGGGCTCCGTTGGTGTCCTGTCCCCGGCCAGGGACATCTCGGCTGCGAAGCCTTTGTCCCGGATATCGGCGGCAAGTGCCCGCAGGCCTGACCGTCGAACTACCGACACCATCTCCGGTAGTCGTGCCGGCTGATTGCGCAGAAGGCTTATGCCAGCTTCCAGCAGGTTCAGCCGATGTCGAACGAGGGCGGGCAAATGCCGTAGCTTCTGTGAGATACGGCGCAACGGCTCTGTCAAACGCCAGGACGTGGACCCCCGAAGAGCATGAATTAAATCCATTCGTTCCGACAGAAGCTCTTCCTGCTGTCGGATTTGACCTTTCAGTTGCTCGATTTGATCACAAAGTGCCCGGTTCGCCAAAGTCAATGATGTGAATTCAGCAGATAAGCCCGCAGTTTCTTTAGCGTCGATACCGATGCGAACTTTCAGGGCCGTATTTTCAACAGTGAGCGTATCGACTTCTTTAGCCAGATGATCCGCCTTCGCCTGCCAATGCGGCGCCATCACCCGCCCCCTCAGGTCGGTACCCAACCGGGCGAAGAACTGACGGACGGTGTTCAATCCAGCGTCGCCAGCCGACGCGAGGCTCAGTAGCTTTGCGAGGTCGCCCGGAGGCGGCAAATCGCCGACATAGGCGACACCCAGACCATTGGAATGGAGGAAAGCGAAGCTGGGGTAGCGGGCCGCCACCTCTTCCCAGAACCGCCAAACACCGAAATCATCCTGCCTGACATTGACGTCATGGAACAGGATGACGCCACGCCGGCTCACCTTCGGGAGCCAGGTTTCGAAATCATGCCGAACCGCATCATATGTATGCAGGCCGTCAATATGCAGAATATCAATTGATCCGCTATCGAAATGATTTAGCGCATCATCAAAACGCATGCGCAGCAGGCGGGAAAAATGCCCATAGCGCGGATCATGGTAAGCCTCCAACTCGCGGAACACCTCTTCCCCGTAAAGGCCGGCGTGGGGGTCGCCTTCCCAGGTGTCTACGGCATAGGTCCGCGTCGGCAGGCCTATCGTATCTATTGCCTGTGCAAAGGCGCAGAAGGAGTTACCCGTGTGGGTTCCCAGTTCAACGAGCAGATCGGGGCGGCAGGCCGACACCAACCAAAATGCGAATGGAATATGCCCCGTCCACGGAGGCGGGAAAACCAAGCGTTGCGGTTCTGCAAAAACAATCCGGCGGGCCAGGAAGTCAATCTCCCCCAGATCATTGCGCCCAGAATCGTCGGACCGGGTCATGGATACGTCCTGCCGTTATCGGCGGGGCATTCCTGGTATGGCGGGCGCATCAAGGTCAGCGGTTCCACTCTGCAACGGGGTGGGGTTGGTACAGAAACACTTTTATATCATGCGGTTTTTGCGCGGGGAAAGGATAGCGCGCTGTCCCCCGAGCCTCGACGAGCCACTGGCCGAAACTGTAGAACTGCGCTATCGAGGCCCGGCTGAAAACTGGGAGAGTGCGGCGATGCCCGTGGATGCATCCGGGGATCGGTACCTGACATTGCTGATGCAGGTGCTGACCGACTACGTGAATATCAGTGTCCATGACGGCAGTGAGTTTGTCCGTCCTGAATATGCCGGACTTGATCTGAACGATCTGGCGGTGCGTCGAGCAATACGGGCGGAGGGTGGGGACTGGCCGCAGCGTGCCTATTCCATGTCCGGCCTGAAGCGGCTTGCGAATATGCGTTATTGCATCGAGGCGGTGGTGGCCGATGGGGTGCCGGGTGATGTGGTCGAAACCGGTGTCTGGCGCGGCGGTGCCTGCATTTTTTCCAAGGCCGTGCTGGATGTGTTGGGCGCGCAAGACCGCTGGGTCTGGCTTGCCGACAGTTTCCAGGGATTGCCCCCGCCCGATTTCGAACGCTATCCGGGGGAGTTCGCCGCCGACCTCAGCACGATTGATTACCTGAAGGCAGGTCGCCGCGTGGTGGAAGAGAATTTCCGCCGGTTCGGTCTGCTGGACGGAAGGGTGCGCTTCATCGAGGGTTGGTTCCGCGACACGCTGCCGACGGCCCCTGTCCGGTCCATCGCTGTGCTCCGGCTGGATGGTGACCTTTATGAAAGTACCATTGTGGCCCTGGACTCCCTTTATGATCGGGTACCGCCTGGCGGGTTCATCGTTATCGATGATTTTGGGGCGGTGCCTGCCTGTGCCGATGCCGTCCGTGATTTCCGGCAGCGCCGGGGGATTACAGACCCGATCGTGGAGATCGACTGGACCGGCGTTTATTGGCGCAAGGGTTCAGCCTGACCGATTTCCAGGCTGACTTGGTCCATGGGTACAGCCACCAGTCCGCGGAAGGAACGGCCTGTCGTGACACGGAAAAACAGCGCGTCATGCAGCCAATGGTGCTGCACATGCGCTGTCTCTGTGCCCTCGGCGATGGCGACGGACATGGCGTAGTCGCCTTCGGCCAGATGCGGCAAGGTGAAGTGGAAACGGGCCGTAAGAATCTCTCCCGGCTCGGCCATGCGCGGCAGCAGGGAATGAGTGCTGAAGCTGTTATCGACGAAAATGATCTGTCCCAGCCGGTCCTTGACCAGAAAGCCAATAATCGGTTGCGCCATGGGCTGATGGACCTGGGCGGTGATCGTCAGGACCACATTCTCGCCCCCCCGCATGGTGACATTGCCGCTATCGACGTCGGTCAACGTGGCGTTCAGGATGCGGGCACCCTCCAGCCCGAACCAAGGGGCATCGGGATCGAAATCGAAAACCTGGACTTGGCTGGCTAAAGGCGGCGGGGGCGGCGCGGAAACAGTTGCCGGGGGAGTTGCACGACGACCGCCAATACGCAGCCGATCCCCGTCGCTCTCGCCATAGACCGACGCCATGTAGGCTTCCAGCACTTCCTTGGGTTGGCCAACCTGACGAACCGTTCCGCAATCCAGCCAGACAATGCGGTCGCACAGGCGTGCCATTGAACCCGCATCGTGGCTGACGAAAAGGATGGTGCCTCGCTTCTTGAAGCCTTCGATGAAGCGCATGCATTTCTGGTTGAAGGCCGCATCACCAACAGACAGGATTTCGTCGATGATGAGAATATCGGCATCGACATGGGCCGCCACGGCAAAGGCTAGACGCGCATACATGCCGCTGGAATAAAGCTTCACCGGCTGTTCCAGGAAGTCACCGATCCCGGCGAAATCGGCGATGGTGTCAAAACGTTCTGCGATCTGACGGTCGGTAAGGCCAAGCACGGCAGCCGCCAGATGTACATTCTCCCGGCCGGTGAATTCTGGATTGAACCCCGCCCCCAATTCAAGCAAGGCGGCTACTCGACCCCGAACCGCTACTTTCCCCAATGTGGGCTCTACCGTGCCCGTGATGACCTTTAGCAGGGTCGATTTGCCAGCGCCATTTCGGCCCAGGATGCCCACAGTCTGGCCGCGCGGTACATCGAAACTGACATCACGCAAGGCCCAGTAATCGGTGTGGAACCGCCGCCAAGGCAGAAGCATCTGTTTCAGTCGGTCGGCCGGGGAACGATAGATGGCATAGCATTTCCCCAGTCCCTCCACCCGAACAGTCACCTCTTCTGCAATGTCCTTCTCGTCACTCTGATCGGACAAGGTCCATTCTCCATGCCATGCAGTCACCTCATCTGTGTGGGGCGGATGGCCCTGGTTGTCGCGTTCTGCTGGACCGGCGTCAAGGGGCCGCGATCCTGCCGCTGGCATGGTGTGGAAGCGGTTGCATCATCGCGTTGTCTGGCCGGTCTGGCTGATGGTCTCACGCGGTGAAGGCAGCCGCATGATGATCGGATCTTGCGCGATCTCAGCCCTCCCTGAGGGGACAGAAGCGATTGATTGCGTATTGGAGAGGTACTTGGTCTGCTCTTCTGACCTATCACCCGGTCTCAGACCCGGTAGGAGGCCTGCGGGCACCAGAGGGATCTGCGTCTAAAAAGTTCCATAAATCAGTGTGATAATTGCACTTTATCGTCGGCTGGGCCCAATATTCGCCTTTAATGAAGCCCCGTAGCTTCAAAAGGCTATAGGGCTTCTCATTGCGCCAAAACCAACATCATCTCCAGAATAAACCACCAATCAGAACTCACACAAATCCGTAACCACCACCCCCAGGCGTCTCAATTACAAATAAATCCAATGGCAAAAGCTCGGCGCGTGTCACGCCCGGCAGCGGGGTGACACGGCCGTCGGCATGCTCAACCCGTTGCTGTCCGCAGGCGCCAGGCTCACCACCCCTGAGGCCAAATGGTGGAACCGTGCGGCGGGACCCGACAAAGGTCACCGTCATCGGTTCTAAGGCTCGCACCGCTCGCACCGCGCCATCGCCGCCGTGCCACTGCCCAGCCCCACCCGACCCGCGGCGGATGGCAAATTGCTCCAGCCGGACCGGGTAGCGCAGTTCCAGCACTTCCGGATCCGTGATGCGTGTGTTGGTCATGTGGGTATGCACGGCACTGGCCCCATGAAAACCCGGACCGCCACCAGCGCCGCCACAGATCGTCTCGTAATACTGGAATCGGTCAGCGCCAAACAGGAAGTTGTTCATGGTGCCCTGCGCACTGGCTGTCACGCCGAGGGCGCCCAGCAGGGCAGTGCAGACGGCTTGGCTGATCTCGGTGTTGCCGGCCACAACGGCCTTGCCTGGCGATGGGGAGAGGAAACAACCCATGGGCAGGATGATCTCCAACGGATTCAGACACCCTTCGTTGAGGGGTAGGTCGTCTCCAATCAGGCAGCGGAAGGCATAGAGAACCGTAGCGCGGGTAACGGCCGGCGGGGCGTTGAAGTTGCCATCATGCTCCGGTGCCGTGCCGGTGAAATCGATCACCGCTTGCCGCTTTGTGCGGTCCACGCGGATCGCCACCTTCAGGGCCGCACCATTATCCATCTCGTAATCAAAATGCCCGTCGCCAATCCGGTCCAGAACCCGCCGGATGCTTTCTTCGGCATTGGCCATGACATGGCCCATATAGGCGCGAACCCCGGACCAGCCATAGCGGTCGACCAGGGCCGATAACTCGCGGACCCCAGCCTCATTGGCGGCCAGTTGTGCCTTGATGTCGGCAACATTCACATCCGGGCTGCGCGCCGGCCAGGGAGACGAAGCCAGCAACGCCCGAAAGGCCTGTTCGCGGAACTCTCCATTGGCAACCAGCAGGAAATCATCGATCACGACCCCTTCTTCCTCCAGGTTGCGGGAATTGGGGGGCATGGAGCCGGGAGTGACCCCGCCGATATCGGCATGATGCCCCCGATTGGCCACAAAGAAGCGCAGGTCCTTGCCATCTGGCCCAAAGACCGGGGTCACCACGGTGATGTCCGGCAGGTGGGTGCCGCCATTGAACGGGTTGTTCAGGACAACGGCGTCGCCAGGGCGCAGATGATCCCCACGGCTGCGGATGATTGTGCGGACACTTTCACCCATTGCGCCGAGATGCACCGGGACATGCGGGGCGTTAGCAATCAGGTTGCCGGCCGCGTCGAACAGGGCGCAGGAGAAATCCAGCCGCTCCTTGATATTGACACTGGTGGAGGTGTTGCGCAGGACAGCGCCCATCTGCTCAGCCACGGCCATGAAGCGGTTGTTGAACAGTTCCAGCAACGCAGGGTCGGGCTTCTCCCCGGTGACGGTGGCGCGGGTCAGCGGCACGATACGGGTGAGCAGCAATTCCCCACCGGCCAGGACCTCCGCCTGCCAGCCCGGTTCCACAACGGTCGTCGCGATAGCTTCCCGGATTAGAGCGGGACCCGTCACGCGGCTGCCGACAGGTAGAGCCTCGCGATCAAAAACCGGGGTCGCATGCAGGGCACCCCCACTCCACATCTCCACCCCGTCGATTGGTGTCAAAGCACCGCTGTTTAGGGGTGCCAGGGGGCGGACCTTCTCCCCCGGCCTCACGGCCTCAGCTACCAGACTTTCCACGATGAGGGCCCGATCTGGTGTGGCAAAGCCAAAGCGACGGATATGTGCCTGGGTAAAGGCGCTCCGCATGGCCGTCGCATCACCAAACGGTACCTGCAGGGCCGTATCGGTTCCCTGATAACGTAGATTGGCGCTGACCGAGGCGTTGACGGTGATGGCATCCGCCCCCCCCGTCAGGGCGGCAATTGCGTCGGCAGTCAGCGCCTCGGCCAAACAAGTTAGGTCAGCGGCACTGGTCAGGGGACGCTCCACCGCCTGCTGCCGCGTGGCTGTCTGGTCTGCCAACCCCATACCATAGGCCGATAGCACGCCGGCGAACGGGTGGATCAGGACACGTCCCATGCCCATCTCATCCGCGACCAAACAAGCATGCTGACCACCGGCGCCCCCGAAACATTGCAGGGTGAATTCGGCGGCATCCTCACCCCGTTCCAACGCCGTGCGTTTGATGGCAGCGGCCATGTTGGCGACCGCAATGCTTAGGAAACTCTCAGCCACCTGGTGCGGACTGCGCCCATCACCAATCCGGACCGCAAGTTCCGCGAACTTTTCGGCGACAATCGCTTCATCCAGCGGCAGGTCGCCTTTGGGGCCGAAAATGGCCGGGAAATGCCGAGGCACAATCTTGCCGCACATGACATTGGCATCGGTGACCGTCAGCGGACCGCCCCGGCGGTAACAGGCGGGACCGGGATTGGCACCAGCGCTGTCGGGGCCGACGCGGAAGCGTGACCCGTCGAAATGCAGGATGGACCCGCCGCCTGCGGCCACCGTTTCGATGGCCATCATCGGCACGCGCATTTCCACGCCGGCCACCTCCGTATCGAATGTCCGCTCAAAAGATCCGGCATAAAGCGCCACGTCGGTAGAGGTGCCGCCCATGTCGAAGGCGATGATACGGACCTCTCCCGCTGCTTCCGCTGTACGGGCTGCCCCGACCACACCGCCGGCAGGACCCGACAGAATGGCATCCTTGCCCTGGAAATCCTGGGCCAGCGCCAATCCGCCATTCGACTGCATGAAATAGAGCTTCGTTTCGCCCAACTCGCTGGCTACCCGGTCGACATACCGGCGCAGGATCGGCGACAGATAGGCATCCACCACCGTGGTACGCCCCCGGGATACCAGACCGACCAGCGGACTGACTGCATGACTGGGAGAGACCTGGGCAAAGCCGGCTTCCCGCGCGAGTTCGGCCAAGCGTCGCTCCGTGGCAGGATATTTCCAAGCATGGACCAGCGCGATGGCCACGGCCTCGAACCCTTCCGCCCGCCGGCGAACGAGCAGGGTGCGGATGGCGGCCTCGTCCAAGGTCTCCAAGGCGTTGCCATCGACATCAACACGGCCACCCACCTCCTCCACGGCCTCATAGAGCGGGGTGGGCAGGCGGATATCCAGGTCGAACAGGCGCGGACGTGTCTGGTGACCAATCACCAGCAGGTCGGCGAACCCCCGGTTGATCAGCAGCAAGGTTCGGGCGCCCTTGCGTTCCAGCAAGGCATTGGTGGCGACAGTCGTGCCCATCTTCACCTGATCAATGATCTCGGCGGGCAGCGGCGCGTCCAGTGGCAGGCCAAGGGCCGTACGGATGCCCGCAGTGGCCGCATCGCTGTAGCGTTCCGGGTTCTCGCTCAACAGTTTGGCTGTGGTCAGCGTGCCGTCTGGACGGCGCGCGACAACATCGGTGAACGTGCCGCCCCGGTCGATCCAGAATTGCCAGCCGCTCATCACACATCCTCCCGGTGGGCGGCAACCGCCAGCAGCACGAAGCTGGCCAGCCAGTGCTGCCCCATGTAATCCTCAGCAATGTGGGGAAGGGCTGCGGACACGTGCCGTTCAGCCGCCGCCAGCGCCTGTATGCGGCGCGGGTCGTCCTGGGAAAGGCTTGTTGCCAGACTGCGCAGGCACCATGCACGCGACAGGCTTAACCCATCCAGATGGGCGATCTTGCCATCACTGCGGTCGGTGACCAGCGGGGGTTGCAGCAACACCGTCGGTAACCCGTCTGGCAGATAGGCGTCAAACCATCGAGCAAACTGGTCGGCCGGCAGTACCCGGCGCATCAGTTCGCCCACCTGCAAGGTCGGCGACAGGAATTCATCCTGCGACGGTTCCCAGACCTGTGCGCCGATATCCTGGCTGTGCCAGGACAGGGCCTTGCTCCGACAAAGGGTGGCCAGGTCGGTATCCCCGACCAGATCCGCATATTCGAGGGCAAAGCGCAGGGCCAAGCCTGTGTTCATATGGGTGCCGACCCGCACCGGATAGGGTGATTTGGGCAGGAAGCGTTTGAACCTTTCGGCGAAGGCGTCAGCCAATGGGTGCAGGGTGGCCGACCAACGTCGTCCCTCGTCACTGTCATGACGGTGCAGTTCAGCCGCCAGCATCAGCAGCCAGCCCCAGCCATAGGGCCGTTCAAATCCAGCACTTTCCGGGCGGTTCAGGTAGGCGAGTTCTCCGGCGACCCCTGCCTGTGTCAGCATCCGGTCCGCGAGATCGCGGATGGCAAGCGCTTCCGGCATATTCGGAAACAGCCGGTATAGCGTCAACAGGGTCCACCAACCATGGACACAGGAATGCCAGTCAAAACTCCCGAAAAAGATTGGATGCAGATCTCGTGGTGACTGCACGTCACCTGCACCACCCATCACATGGTCCAGCTTGTTGGGATATTCCTGTGTCACATGGTCCAATGGGGCGGCGGCCAGATGGCTGGCCAGGGCGGGGGACAGGATCGTGCTGCTCATCGATGACCTCAGAACGCCAGGAAATACATCAGCAGGATATTGGCGATCAGGATCACCAAAGCACTTGGAGCCTGGGCCCGGATCACACCGTTGAAGGCACGGTCCCGGTCGGGCAGGCCCAGAAGATTGGCCGGGACAACGTTGAAGTTAGCGGCCATTGGCGTCATCAGTGTACCGCAGAAACCGGCCAGCATGCCGATCGCACAGACAATAGCAGGGTCTCCGCCGAACTGATGGATAAGGATGGGCAGCGCAATGGCTGCGGTCATTACCGGGAAGGCCGCGAAGGCATTGCCCATGATGATGGTGAACAGGGCCATGCCCAGACAATAGACGGTGACAGCGATGAATCTGGTGTCCAGTGCGAAGGCACTGCTGACCAGGTCACCAACCACATTGCCGACATTGGACGCCAGAAACACAGCCCCCAATGCCGCAAGCATCTGTGGCATCAGGGCGGCCCAGCCGATCCCTTCCATCAGGCGGCGCCCCTCGCGCACCGGGGCTAGAGCCGGCGGGCGTAGCCACAGCATACACCCCACCAGGGTCAGTAGGCAGCCCAGACCCAATACGATCAAGGTTGTCTGCCGGGTACTGATCAGCAGTTTTCCCATCTCCGTATGCTGGGCAGCCAGCGTTCCCACAACGGTCAGCAACGGCACCGCGACAGCCAGTACAGCCAGCTTGTAGCCTGGTGCCGCTGCTTCCGCACTGGACAAAGCGGGAAGTCGGCTGGCACCCGGACCACCGACGGCGACGATGGTAACCAGGGCCAGGACCAGCAGCCCGTTGCCCAGCCCGCCCAGCAGGCCACCAAACAGCATCGACACCGCCAGAAGTCCCCAGAACAGGCCTCCCAACAGGCGTTTGGGATGTGCAGGGTCACGCAGGGTCAGCAGGCTGAACCCGAGGAACATGACACCCAGCAGCAGATAGGCATGGTCGACCGTGATCATGGCTCGGTCCCCTCCCGGCGCCCCGGGTTGCTGGCCTGCTGGCGCAGTGCCCGGTCAAACAGCATCAATCGTGCACCGTGCACTAAAAAGGCTACGATGGCCGTGGGGATGGCCCAAAGCGAAACATGCAGCGCGTCGACATGAATGCCTGCCTGTTCCATGAAACCTACAATCAATACAATGGACCCGATGGCGATGAAGATATCCTCGCCAAAGAACAGGCCGATATTGTCGGTTGCGGCTGTCATGCTCCGAATACGAAACCGGGCATTGTCCGGGATCGGACCTAATTGTGCCTCTGCCGCCCCTTCCGCCATGGGGGCGATCAGGGGACGCACCATCTGTGGGTGTCCGCCCAGTGAGGTAAGGCCCAGAGCCGACGTTCCTTGCCGCACCGCCAGGTAGCTGAGCAGCAGGCGGCCGGGCGTGGCAGCCCCTGACCGGGTGATCAACGTCTTGGCCTTTTCCTGCAAGCCGGCGCGTTCCAGCAGCCCGATCAAGGGCAGGATCAGCCAGGTGATGTGGAAGTAGCGGTTGTCGTTGAAGGCTGTCCCGAAGCGGGCCAATGTGTCCAGGGCTGCCTTCGGCAAGTCTGCCACCGGCAAACCAGAGGAAAGTGCCGCCGCGACGCCCGTTGCTACCGCCCCCACCAGGATGGTCGGCAGTGGATTGGCGCGCAGCGCAAAACCAGCCACCACGATCAAGATGCCCACCAGCACCAGCATTGGCGTTCCCCAACGGCTTGGGATATGATTTCTCGATAAGATGCTAACAATTTATCGATATCATATCAATGAGGGCCATCATGAGTGAGCAACCTAAAACGCCGATCGTGTCCTCTGCCCATTTGGCGCAGGGTGGGTCGCCCGCTTTATCGGAACTAGAATTCAGTCTTACCCTGGCCGCGTCAGCCTTTCAGCGTTGGATTGTGCGCTGTGCGGCTGTCGCCGGCGCGCAATTGACGCCGCTGGAGGTGCTGATCCTTCATACGGTCCGTCACCGCGGTCGGCCCAAGCGTTTTGTCGATATCATGCTGGTCCTGCATATTGAGGACGCGCATCTGGCCAACTACGCGTTGCGCAAGCTGCAGGGGGCTGGCCTTGTGCGCACCAAACGCGTCGGCAAGGAAAAGCTTGTCGAGGTCACAGAAGCTGGTGTGACTTTCTGCGAGACCTATAAACAGGTGCGCGAGCAGCTCTTGGTTGACAGTTTGCAGGCCTGCGGCATCAGTGAAGAAGCATTGTCTCAATCTGCTGCCCGGCTTCGGGCGCTATCAGGCATCTATGGTGAAGCGGCACGCGCCGCCGCTACCTTGTGATCGGATCACTGGCGTTGATGGCTTCGGGGCGGGGATTGGTCCAGTGCTACCTTCGCGATCCTCCCAGATTGTCAGCCTAGGGTGAGGTGGCGACAGAACCGACTTGGCAGAGTGGAACATTGAGCGGTCACGGCGAACGGTGCCGTCATGCCCCCGCTGCATTTACCGCCACGCGCCGCTTGGACGGGACGCCCGTCATCGCACGTTATACCGTCAGCACTACCGTTGCCGACAACGAGAGACGGGTCGTTGAAGGCGTGAGGAAGGTTCCTTGTCACTCTGAGTTCCAGGCTGATCGAGTTTGGCCCCATTCGTCGAGATGTCGCCGGTTGGGTCTTCAAAACTATTCTCGATGGTAAACTGGCAACCGGTCAGAGCCCGTAACCGCTCGTCGGCGCGGGCGGGCTGCTTTTTTGAACATACTATAGCCTCCTCCGAAATCAGATTGTATCTGAGTAAGACATGTTGATTTCGGCGCGAGCTTTGACCGGTCGTGTCGGTTGTGCCATCGGCTTGGCGGATGTCGGCCAACCGGCGGAACAGTGATCCAGAACAGCAGCCGGATGCCGTGAACGGGTCTTCGTCACTGCTACCAAAACTGTGGGGGCGGGGCTGAACCGGGACGGCCACTGGTTCTCGCCCCTTCGACTGGGCTGTTAGAATCGATATGTCAACCCAACCAAAAGGTCGATTGTGCTGTATCCTGCAACCAAGTTTTGTCCACCGGACTTAGACTTCAGCGACGGTGTGCCCATGTCAAGGTACCGTAACTCTGCGGTGAGAGACCAGTCCTTGGCAAAGGCCCAGTCCGCACCGGCCCTGACCTGCCAAAGAATATCGCCCGATGCCTCATACTCCTGATTGCTGATGCCAGCGGCGAGGTCGAAGTCAACTTCCTCCACGGTGCCGAGTCCGACTCCTATAAAGGGGCGGCAGGTACCCATCGCACCGGTATACCAACCATCGAAGGTGTAGAGGGCGTGGGCCGTTACAGTTGCGGAGGCGTAATCGCCAACTGTACCTAGTATAGGATTGTCAAACTTGGCAAGATCAGCCGTGCGATACATGAACTCCAACTCCATTGCGAGGTTCGATGTAAACGCGTAGCCAACCGCTGCGCCCGTCGCGAATCCGCTGTCAAAGTCGGCGCCGACGGGTGCCATAGCACCGCGTCGTGCCGTATCAGGTTGCATTACCGATAGCCCGCCGAGAGCCTTTATGTATGCGCCCTCTGCCGTGGCTTTGCTGGGCGCAGAAAGAAACATGGCGGGAATAATCATGAACCGCAGGAACAAGGGGATACGCAACATCATGAGGTCCTTCTGAAAACGTGCAGATGGACAGTAGTTTAGTCTGGACGTTGGGGGTGCGCTGGCCATCGCGCCAAGATTTGCACGAACAGCCATAGCATCTGCATGGATCGACATCAGATGGCCGCCAAGACCAGCAATCATTGGTCGGGATCACTCCAGAAGTCCGCGTAAGGCTGCCCGGAGTGCTGGACGATAAGGGCGACTGACAGGGAATCGCAGCGAACCCGGCATTACGCAGATCAGTCGCTCGCCCTCTTTTTCCAAGGCAACAACCTGTTTCAGTGCCACCCAGTGGGACCGGTGGATTTGCATCCCGGCGATGTCAGTGCCGTCCATTTCGATCACAGCCTGCCCGAAGCTGTAGAGGATCAGTGCCTCACCAAGCGTGGTGTGCACCCGCAGGTAATGAAGCTCTGCGGACAGAGCCACGATGGTACGACCCAAACGAGGTGGAACCCGGTCAAGAAAACCATCTAGGATTGCAGCGGAGAGCGTTGACGCAGGTTCGGATATAGGGACCAAGGCTGCGTGGTCCTCTTGTGTGGTCGTTGCCGCAAGCTTTCCGGACTCCATCAGCTTTGGGGCATTGAGCAGAAACCAGCTACCAATGAAGGGGACCAAAAAACCAGCGAACTCCTCCCCCAGCATCCCAAGAACACCAACACTACCGTCGACCGGGTCTGCGTCCAGGTCGGGGAATAGCTGGTCGAGCCCCAATGCGATTGGCGTAAAGGCAAGAGCCCCCATGATCCCTGCTGCCGCAATGCTTACCCACGCCGGTTTTCTCCTGAAGAGGCGTGTGTGTGCCAGGACTGATTGACACAGAATCAGGATCAAAAGGCCTGACCCAATATGGGCGCTCCAGAAGATGATGCGATCTGGAATGTCTCGCCCTTGGGACGGTGACGGATCCAGAGCAGTGAAGATTGAAATCAAGAAGACCATGCCAGTTCCATGGTAACCGACCCAGGATCGCCCCCACTGCTTTATCTGGTCACGCATGCCAACCCCGTGATCATTAGCAATCTGCTGTTTGAAGTTATTCATAGAACGAGCAGCTCAAAGTCAATTGTCGGCGCTTCGCATTGTGTCGTACTGGACGGAGGGGGAGGGATGAGCGGCATAATGCTGATTGTTCCAGCCGAACTCTGGCAAAGGCAAAAACCGCATGACCCGTGATGCCGCTTCTCCCACCCGACGCCAGCTTCTGACCGGAACCGCCTCACTGGCCATGTCAGCGCTGGCGCCCAGTGCCTTGGCTACCGCCGGGGAGGTTACCATCAGGGCTCAGACCTTCCTGGATCACCTGACTGACCGTATTCTGGCCTGGTACCCGGAGAATGCTACGCAACTGGGCATCGACACCGGCCGGCATGCAGGTCTGCGGGCCAAACTGGCTGACCGGTCGCTGGCCGGGATTGAGGTGCAGCGCGGGGTGGTCAAGGAACAATTGGCTGCTGTGAAGGCGCTGGAGCGCAACGGTCTGTCGGCGGAGATGCAGGCCAATCTGGAGGTGGCCCAGGCCACGCTGGAACTGTCGGCCACAGGGCATGGGTTCCGCTTTGGCGATATGGCGCTGCTGAACCAAAGCTATTCTTACCGAAACAGCCCCTATGCCGTGGCCCAGAATATCGGCGCCTTTGTCGAGGTACCGGACTTCCTGACCAGCCAGCATAAGATCGAGGCCCAGGAGGATGCCGACAGCTACCTGTCGCGACTGACCCAATATGCCGTTGTGCTGGATGCGGAAACAGAGCGGCTGCGGGTAGAGGGCGGGCAAGGGGTCACACTGCCGGGCTTCCTGCTGGACAAGGCCATCGGGCAGTTTACCCGTACCACCGCTGCGCCGGTAGCCGAATGGGAGATTGTGAAACATTTCGAGGCAGGCGCCAAACAGGTGGGCCATGCCAGGCCGGGCGAGGCGCTGTCCATCGTCACCGACAAAGTCCTGCCGGCCCTGAAGCGTCAGCAGGCGGTGATGGAGGAACAGCGCCGGACGGCGCGCGGTGAAGCCGGCGTCTGGGCCTTGCCGCAGGGGGCGGATTATTACGCTTGGGCGCTGAGTGCGGCCACCACCACGACCCTGTCGCCGGACGAGGTGCATGCCATGGGGCTGGAGCAACTGAAAATGCTGCAATCGTGCATGGAACCGTTGCTGCGCGCCCAGGGTCTGACCCAGGGAACGGTGGGTGAGCGTATGGCCGCACTGGGCAAGGACCCCCGCTATCTTTGGCCTAACGATGAGAAGGGCCGTGCCGATCTGCTGGCCTATATCAACGGGCTGGTCGATGATATCCGCACCCGTATGCCGCAGGCCTTCACCGTGCTGGTGCCGGGCAGGCTGGTGGTCAAGCGTGTGCCCGTTTCCATCGAGGCCGGGGCCCCCGGCGGCTATGCCAGTGCCGGGTCGATGGATGGCAGCCAGCCGGGTTCCTACTATATCAACCTGCGCGATACCACCATCTGGCCCCGCCATGCCCTGCCGACCCTGTCCTATCATGAGGGCATTCCCGGCCATATCTGGCAGGGGGAATACAGCTACAAGCTGCCCCTGATCCGCACCCTGCTGGCCTATAGCGCCTATACTGAGGGCTGGGCGCTTTATGCCGAGCAGCTGGCGGACGAGTTGGGCGTGTACAAGGAGGACCCGGTTGGACAGCTGGGTTACCTGCAATCCATGGCGTTTCGCGCCTGTCGTCTGGTGGTGGATACCGGCATCCATGCCAAGCGCTGGACCCGTGAACAGGCCATCGACTGGTTTGCCACCAACAACGGCTCCACCCGCACCCAGGTGACGGGGGAGGTGGACCGCTATTGTTCCTGGCCGGGTCAGGCCTGCGCGTACAAGATCGGGCACACGGCCATCAACCGCGTGCGCGACAATTTGAAGGCCAAGCTGGGGGTCAAGTATGATTTCCGCCGCTTCAACGACGCGCTGGTCATGACGGGCAATGTGCCGCTGTCCCGGCTGGAGGCGCTGGTCGAGGGGCGGTTGACGGCATAACCATGCCCGCCTGGCGGTAAAGACGGAACATTGTTCCATCATCGCGCGGCCGCGCACCTTGCGCCGGCTCCGCGATGCCCCTATTTTCCTGCCCATGCGTTTGCTTACGACCCTTCTGCTGCTGGCGGGCTTCCTGATGAATGTCCCTGGGCTTCACGCCCGGGACCTGTTGCACAGCCATGACCAGACAGGCCATACGCATAGGCTGGTCGGGGTAGAGCACCCGCCCACGAGTACCACGGGTACACTGTCTATCGATTGCCACCATGGATGCAGTCACATCCATGTGGCCGACCGGGTCCGCGGTACCCGTGTGGTGGAACCCGTGGTCTGGGGTGTGACCAGCTATCCGGTGGAAGCGCCCTTGTTGCCCGAAAGTGCCGAGCCTGCACTTCCCGACGAACCGCCGCGCGCCTGACGAACCGATCCTTGTCGCCGCCGTCCTGACCGGGCGGCCCGGTATCTGTTTGTCATCGCGGAGTATCCATGCGGCTGCATCATGCGGTCGCCCTGGCGATTTCGATCGCCGGGGCCCCGGCGGCATGGGCGCAAACCACGCCCGCCGCCGCCCCCACTCTTTCCCAAACCTCAACTGTTCTCACCCCTGACGCCGCCATCGCGCTGGCCCTGGAGCATGCGCCGCGTGGCCAGGCGGCGCGCGCCCGGCTGGATGCTGCGGGCGCGGCCATTGATCAGGCCGATACCAGCCCCAATCCGGCGATCGGGTTCGAATTGGAAAACTTCTCCGGCTCCGGTCCCTATCGCGATTTCCGATCCTCGGAACGCACCTACAGCCTGTCGCAGACCATCGAACTGGGGGGCAAGCGCAACCGGCGCACCGATGCCGAGCGGGCCACCCGCGACGGGGCCGCGGCCGATCTGGCGCTGGCCAGGCTGGAGTTGGCGCGCGACGTGCGTCTGGCCTTCAGCGAGGCGGTGGCGGCATCGCGGCAGGTGGCCTTGACCCAGGACGGACTGCGTCTGGCCGTGGCCGTGCAGGAAGCGATCAAGGCGCGGGTGGAAGCGGGACGCGAGGCCCCTATCCAGGCATCACGCGCCGACATCACGCGCCGTCAGGCGCAACTGGCCCTGAATCAGGCCGACCGCCGCTTGACCATCGCGCGGCAGACGCTGGCCGGCCTCACCGGCCTGCCCCCTGCCGCTCTGACCCTGTCGGAAGACTGGTTTACGCGCATCGACGCCGATGATCCTCTCCCCTCAGGTGATGCCGCCGACCTGCGCCGCCGGCAGGCGGATGTGGCGCGAGGCCGGGCGGAGCTGTCGGTGGAACGGGCCAAATCCATCCCCGACGTCACGCTCTCCGCCGGTTTCCGGCAGTTCCGGGAGGATGGGGAGCATGCCTTTCTGATGGGCATCTCTGTTCCCATTCCAGTCTTTGACAGCAACCGGGGGGCCATCGCCAAGGCGCGGGCCGATCTGGTTGCGGCAGAGGCGGATTTGGCTGCCGAGCGTATCGACCTGGACCGCCGCGTCCATACGGCCCGCGCCAATCTGGCCGCCGCAGCCGAGACCGCGCGCACACTTCAGGACAGCATCATCCCCACCGCCGAACAGGCCTTTGCGCTCGCCAATGAAGGCTATGCCCAGGGCAAGTTCGCCTATCTGGAGGTGCTGGAGGCACAACGCACCCTGGTGGATGCGCGCACCGACCTGATCAACGCCCTGCAGGGCTTCCACGACGCACGGGCGGAGCTGGACCGGCTGACCGCCCCGGACATTGAGGTGTCCCCATGAAGATCACGAAGAAGCATGTCCTGATCGGCGTGTCCGCCATTGCCCTGCTGCTGGCCGGTGGTGTTGCCGTCACCAACTTCACCACCGCGCCTAAACCCGCTGCCAGCAAGGCCGGCGATGGACATGATCACGGCGCCGGGGAGGAGCATGGCCACGAGCATGGCGAAGGGGGGGGCGCCATCCATATGGATGCGGCCACCATCGCCCGTTCCAAGATCACGCTGGTCGAAGCCGGCCCCGCCCCCGTCTCCCGCGATATCCGTGTCATGGGTACGGTCGTCGCCGATGCCGACCGTATGGTGCATGTCACTCTGCGTGTCTCCGGCATCGTGACGGAGGTGCATAAGCGCCTGGGCGAACCGGTCTCGCCGGGCGATGTGCTGCTGGTGCTGGACAGCCGCGATCTGGCCGACGCCAAGGCGGAATACCTGTCGGCCCTGCGCCAGAACGCCCTGGCCGCCACCACCCTGTCGCGGGAGGAGGGGCTATGGCGCAAGCAGGTGTCAGCGGAGCAGGATTACCTGGCCGCCCGCGCCGCCGCCGAAACTGCTGCCATCACGCTGGCCGCCACGCGCCAACGCCTGACGGTGCTGGGCCTGTCGGCGACGGAGATTGCGGGGCTGGATAAGCAGCCGTTCAGCCTGGGCCGGCTGGAAGTGCGCTCCCCCATCGCCGGCCGCGTCATTGGCCGGGAGGCTGTACGGGGTGAGTTGCTAGCCGCCGAAAAGGAGGTCTTCTCCGTCGCCGACCTGTCCAGCGTCTGGATCGAACTGCCCGTCTATGCCGCTGACCTGCCCGCCGTGAAGGAGGGCCAGTCCGTCAGCCTGACCGGCCAGGGGGGCCGCATGGCGGAGGGCAGGGTGATCGCCGCCGGCGCCACCCTGGACCCGCAGACAGGGGCCGCCCGTGTGGTGGCCGCACTGGATAACAAGGATGGCGTGTGGCGGCCCGGTGATTTCGGGTCCGGCACCATCCAGGCCGGTGGCGAGTCGGCAGACATCGCCGTGCCGTCCAGCGCGCTTCAGGTGCTGAACGGTGACACGGTCGTCTTCGTGCGCAACGCCGAAGGGTTCGAGCCGCGCGTGGTGGAGGTCGGGCGGCGCAACAGCCGCTTTGCCGAAATCACCTTCGGCCTGTTCCCCGGTGAACAGGTGGCGACGGGCAATACCTTCCTGCTGAAGGCCGAGGCCTCGCGTGGGGAAGCCGCCCACAGCCATGCGCATTGACGGGAGGGATCTATGATCGAACCCATCCTGTCCTTTGCCATCCGGCGGCGCGTGTTGGTGGTCCTGTTGGTGGCGGTCCTGTCGGCCTTCGGCCTGCGGTCGCTGCTGCAACTGCCCGTCGATGCCGTCCCCGATATCACCAACAACCAGATCCAGATCACGACGCTGGCCCCCGCTCTGTCGCCGTTTGAGATCGAACAACAGGTGACCTACCCGGTCGAAACGGCCCTGGCCGGCATCGCCGGCCTGGAGGATACACGCTCCATCTCCGTCAACGGCCTGTCGCAGGTCACGGCCATTTTTGAAGAAAAGGTCGATATCTATTTCGCCCGACAGCAGGTGGCCGAACGGCTGGGCGAAGCGCGCGACCGCCTGCCCCCCGGCCTGACACCCACCATGGGCCCGATCTCCACGGGCCTGGGCGAGGTCTATATGTGGACCGTGGAATATGGTCCCTTCGATCCTGCCAAGGCCAGGGGGGGATCGCCCGGCTGGCAGCCGGACGGGTCCTATCTGACGCCCGAGGGGGAACGACTGACCACGGAGGTGGAGCGGGCTACCTATCTTCGCACTGTCCAGGACTGGATTGTGGCCCCGCAGATGAAGGGCGTACGCGGTGTGGCCGGGATCGACGCGATCGGCGGCCATGTCCGGCAATATCATGTCCTGCCCGATCCGGCCCGGCTGGTCAGTTTCGGCCTGACCTTTGCCGATCTCGGGACCGCCCTGGAACGCGCCAACCAGAGCTTAGGTGCCGGCCAGATGGAGCGGAACGGGGAACTGTTCATCGTCCGCTCCGACGGTCGTATCGCCACGCCCGAGCAGATTGCCGGCACCGTCATCGCCACGCGCGGCGGCGTACCGGTCCGCCTGTCGGATGTGGCCACGGTGCAGACGGGCCAGGAACTGCGGACAGGCAGCGCCAGCGAAAACGGTCGGGAAGTGGTGGTGGGGACCGCCCTGATGCTGATCGGGCAGAACAGCCGTACCGTGGCCGATGCTGTCGATTCGAAGATGCAGGAAATTCGCCGTTCCCTGCCCGCCGACATCCTGGCCAAGACGGTGCTGGACCGCACCGATCTGGTGAATGCCACCATCAAGACCGTGGCCAAGAACCTGACCGAAGGGGCCCTGCTGGTCATCGCGGTGTTGTTCCTGCTGCTGGGCAATATCCGCGCGGCCCTGATCACGGCCTTGGTCATTCCCGTCACCATGCTGTTCACGGCGACGGGCATGCTGGAAGCCGGCGTCAGCGCCAATCTGATGAGCTTGGGCGCGCTCGATTTCGGCCTGATCGTTGATGGGGCCGTGATCATCGCCGAAAACTGCCTGCGAAGGCTGGGAGAGCGGCAGCATCAACTGGGCCGCGTCCTGACCCTGAACGAACGGCTGGCAGAGGTGATGGCGGCATCGAAGGAGATGATCCAGCCATCCGTCTATGGTCAGGCCATCATCATCATCGTCTATCTGCCGCTGCTGACCTTCACCGGGGTCGAGGGCAAGATGTTCGAGCCGATGGCGATGACCGTGATCATCGCCCTGGTTGCAGCCTTCATCCTGTCTTTGACCCTCGTCCCCGCCCTGATCGCCCTGTTCGTGTCGGGCAAGGTGGAGGAGAAGGAGAATGTGATCATCCGCACGGCCGGCGACTGGTACCGCCCCTGGCTGGAGCGGGCCCTGGCTGCGCCGACGCGGGCGGCGGGCTTTGCTGCGGCCCTGTTTGGTCTGTCGCTGCTGTTGTTCACGCAGTTGGGACAGGAATTCATCCCGCAACTGGATGAGGGCGATGTGGCGCTGAACGCGTTCCGTATCCCCAGCACCAGCCTGCCCCAGGCCACCGAACAGCAGCTGGAGATCGAAAAGGCCATCGCCGCCTTCCCGGAAGTGGCGTTTGCCTTTTCCAAGACGGGCACCGCAGAGATCGGGACGGATGTGATGCCGCCCGGCGTCTCTCATATGTTCGTGATGCTGAAGCCGCGCGGCGACTGGCCCGACCCGGACTTGTCCAAGGCCGAACTGGTAGAGCGGCTGGAAAAGGCCGTGGGCAGCCTGCCGGGCCAAGTTTATGAGGTCAGCCAGCCGATCCAGCTTCGCTTTAACGAATTGTTGGCCGGCGTGCGCGGCGATATCGCCATCAAAGTGTTCGGTGATGATTTCGATACCTTGCTGACGACCGCCAACCAGATCGCCGCCATCATCCAGACGGTGCCGGGGGCGGCGGATGTGCGGGCCGAGCAAGTGTCGGGGGCGTCTTTCCTGAATGTGGAGGTCGATCGCGACCGTGCCGCCCGTTACGGCCTGTCGGTAGCCGATGTGCAGGAGGTTCTGGCCATCGCAGTCGGCGGGCGGGAGGCGGGGCTGCTCTATCAGGGCGACCGCCGCTTCGACATCCTGGTCCGCCTGCCCGATGCCCTGCGCAATGATCCCGACGCGCTGGCGACCCTGCCGATACCTTTGGCGGAAGGAAGGACGGTCCCACTGGGCGAGGTGGCCAATATCCGCTTTACCGAAGGCCCGAACCAGATCAGCCGGGAAAATGGCAAGCGCCGCATCGTGGTGCAGGCCAATGTCCGGGGCCGCGATATCGGCTCCTTCGTCGCTGAAGCGCAAGAAAAGCTGGCGGCGCAGGTGCTCGTGCCCGCCGGTTACTGGGTCACCTGGGGCGGGCAGTTCGAAAATCTGATCGCGGCGCGCGACCGACTGATGATCGTGGTGCCAGCCTGTTTTGCCCTGATCTTCCTGCTGCTCTACAGCGCCTTAGGGTCGGCCCGCGATGCGGCGTTGGTGTTCAGTGGCGTGCCGCTGGCGCTCACCGGCGGCATCCTGGCGCTGTATCTGCGGGGCATGCCGTTTTCCATCTCCGCGGCCGTGGGCATGATCGCCCTGTCGGGTATCGCGGTGCTGAACGGTCTGGTGATGCTGTCCTTTATCCGGCAATTGCGCATGAAGGGCATGGCCCTGGATCAGGCTGTCCGTGAAGGGGCCATGACGCGCCTGCGGCCTGTGCTGATGACGGCGTTGGTGGCCAGCCTGGGCTTTGTGCCGATGGCGCTTTCCACCGGTGTCGGGGCGGAGGTGCAGCGCCCCATCGCCACCGTCGTTATCGGCGGCCTGATCACCGCCACCTTGCTGACCCTGATCGTGCTGCCGGCTTTGTATCGCCGGTTCGCCGGCCCCGTCCTGTCCACCACCGATGACCCGACCAACGCCCTTCCCACTTCCTACCTGGATGAAAGGTAAGCATCATGTTGAAGCCGTTCCTGACCGCCGCCCTGATCATGCTGCTGCCCCTGTCCGGGGTGGTGGCCGCCGAAAAGGGCCATGACCATAGCCATGGCACCGCCGAAAAGGGTAAACATGGGGGTATCGTGCAGGATGTGGCCGGGGTAGAGGCCGAACTGGTCATCACCACCGGCACCATAGCTGTCTATCTGTCCGACCATAGCGCCGTACCGGTATCGCCAGAGGGCGCCATGGCCAGCGTGCTGCTGACGCAAGGCACCAGCCGCGTGGGCACCATCGCCCTGAAACCAGTTGGTGACCGTCTGGAAGGCAAGGGCGAGGTGCCGGCAGGGGCCGATATCGTGTTGAGCCTGCGGACCAAGGACGGCAAGACCGGTCAGGCCAAGTATGAACTGGGTGGCCATTCGCATTGAGGATGGTCAGCCTGCCCTCTCCCGCCATGGTGGGAGAGGGCCCCATCCATCATGCACGGAGGTTCCATGGGCGACGGGCATCATCACGCGGGCGGCCAGGATCACGGCCATGAGCATGACCATGCTCATGGCGGGTTGCTGGGACCGCGTGCGGAACTGTTTGCCGCTTTGGCCTGTGGCGTGGCCTTTATTGTCGGCCTGGGGCTGGAGAAGCTGACGGCACTTCCCGGCTGGCTCCCCATCACGGTCTATATCGCCGCCTTCTTGCTGGGCGGGTTGTTCACGGTGCGGGAGGCGGTGGCCAACCTTCGCAGCGGGCGGCTGGAGATCGATACGCTGATGCTGGTGGCCGCTATCGGTGCCGCCAGCCTGGGGGCCTGGGCGGAAGGGGCGCTGCTGCTGTTCCTGTTCGCGCTGGGCCATGCCCTGGAACATCACGCGATGGGCAAGGCACGCCGCGCCATTGAGGCACTGGCCGTGCTGGCGCCCCGCACCGCCCTGCGCCGCACCCCGGATGGGACGGCGGAAGTGGCGGTGGAGGATCTGGCCGTCGGCGATGTGGTCATTGTGAAGCCCGGTGCGCGTCTGCCCGCCGATGGCTTTGTGGTGACGGGACAAAGCGGCGTGGATCAGGCCCCGGTGACGGGCGAAAGTATCCCTGTCGACAAATCCCCCGTGCCCGACCCGGTACAGGCCCGCGCGGCGCCGGATCGGGTGGAGGCAGACCACCGCGTCTTTGCCGGCACCATCAATGGCGACGGCTTGCTGGAGGTGGAGGTGACGCACCTGTCCAGCGACAGCACGCTGGCCCGCGTCGTGCGTCTGGTGGCCGAGGCTGAAAGCGCCAAATCCCCCACCCAGCTTTTCACCGACCGGTTCCAGCGCATCTTCGTGCCGCTGGTCCTGGTTCTGGTGTTCCTGCTGCTCTTTGCCTGGACCGTGGTGGATGAACCGTTCCGGGACAGTTTCTATCGCGCCATGGCGGTGCTGGTGGCGGCCAGCCCCTGTGCGCTGGCCATCGCCACACCCAGTGCGGTGCTGTCGGGCGTGGCGCGGGCAGCACGCGGCGGGGTGCTGGTCAAGGGTGGGGCACCGCTGGAACTGTTGGGGGCCGTCACTGCCATTGCCTTTGACAAGACGGGCACCCTGACCGAAGGCCGCCCGCGCCTGACCGACATCATTCCCGCCCCCGGCGTGACAGAGGCGGAATTGCTGTCCATTGCGGTTGCTGTGGAGGGGTTGAGCGACCATCCCCTGGCCCGTGCCGTGACGCGCGACGGGCGGGAACGCCTGTCCGGTGCCGCCATCCCCGCCGCCAGCGACCTGTCCAGCCTGACCGGCCGGGGTCTGTCGGCCATGGTGGCGGGGGAGAATGTGCTGATCGGCAAGGCGGACCTGTTCGGCCGGGATGGCGTGGCGCCGCTGTCGGAACCGGTGCTGGTGGCCGCCGCCGGTCTGCGCGCCGCGGGTCGCACCACCATGCTGGTGCGTCACGGCGACCGTGATCTGGGGGTGCTGGGCCTGATGGACCGGCCGCGGGCGGAAGCGGCGTCCAGTCTGGCCCGTCTGCGGGCTTTGGGTGTCAAACGTCTGGTGATGCTGTCCGGCGATGCCGGCCCTGTCGCCGCCTCCATCGGCCGCGACGTGGGGGTGGATGAGGCTGTGGGCGACCTGATGCCCGCCGATAAGGTGGAAGCCATCGGGAAGATGGCGACGCAGGGGATCGTGGCCATGGTGGGTGACGGGGTCAATGACGCCCCGGCCCTGGCCCGCGCCCATATCGGCATCGCCATGGGGGCCGCCGGGTCGGAGGTGGCGCTGGAAACAGCAGATGTGGCCCTGATGGCCGACAAGCTGTCGCACCTTCCCTTCGCCGTCGGCCTGTCGCGCCAGACCCGTGCCATCATCCGCCAGAATGTGGTCATCAGCCTGGGCATGGTGGCGCTGCTGGTGCCGGCCACCATCCTGGGCCTGGGCATCGGCCCCGCCGTGGTGCTGCATGAAGGATCGACCCTGGTGGTTGTCTTCAACGCCCTGCGCCTGCTGGCCTGGAAGGAGCGATGAGACAGGGCGGTCCGGGGCTGCTATAAGCCCGGCCATCTTCCCCTTTCATAGCCACTTTTCCCCATGTCCCCTATCGCCGTTGCCGCCCTTTACCGGTTCCATCCCTTGCCGCATTTCCAGGAATTGCGGCAGCCCTTATTCGATCTGCTGTCCGCCCACAGGGTCTGCGGCACCCTGCTGCTGGCGGCGGAAGGGTTGAACGGCACCATCGCCGGGCCGGCGGACGCGATGGAGCAAGTGGTGGCGGATATCGCCCGTATCGCCGGCCTGCCTGACCCTTTGCAGCCGCGCTGGTCCACCACCGACACGCCTCCCTTCGGCCGCCTGAAGGTACGGCTGAAGAAGGAGATCGTGACCATGGGTGTGCCGGGCATCGACCCGTTGCGCGCCGTCGGCACCTATGTGGAGCCGGAGGAGTGGAACGCCCTGATCAGCGACCCCGACACCCTGCTGATCGATACCCGCAACAGCTTTGAGGTCGGGTACGGTACTTTCAAGGGCGCCGTCGATCCCGGTACCACCACTTTTGGCCAGTTCCCCGACTATGTACGCCGTGAACTGCACCCCGCCAGGCACCGCAAGGTGGCCATGTTCTGCACGGGCGGTATCCGCTGCGAAAAAGCCACGGCCTATATGCTGGAGCAGGGGTTCGGGGAGGTCTATCACCTGAAGGGCGGTATCTTAAACTATCTGGAACGGATCGGGCCGGAAGACAGCCTGTGGGAAGGCGGTTGTTTCGTTTTTGACGAACGGGTGGCGCTGGGCCATGGGCTGACCCCGGTACCGGGTGCCACGCGCGATAATGAAGAATGATCCGGCCCGAGGTTCAGGATTTTTCCAGCCAGCCTGACAGGATACGCACCCAGAGCCGCCGCAGCGCTTCATGGCCGGGTGCTGGGCCGGCGGCTAGTTCCTGCATGGACATGCCGCGCAGCATATAAATGGTCAGGACCATCAGGTCTGCCATGTCCGCTAGTCCCTGGCTGCCGGGGCGCAGCGACAAGCCCCAATTGCCCCCCGTTGCGGCCAGGAAACCTGAAAAAATGGGTGCCAGCCGCGCCCGCAACTCCACATCCGTACGCGCGGCCAGTGCGACCTCAAACAGCAGGTCGCGGTGGCGCCCGGTATAAAATCGTGACCAAGCCGCCTCAATCATGGCGGAGAGCCGAACCTCTACCGGTTGGGATGGGTCGGGCAGGGCAGGGGTCAGGGAACGTGCCGCCTCCACCGCTGCCTGCAACAACCCCTCGGCGGCCAGTGCCAGCATTTCCGCTTTCGTGTCAAAATGATGGGCCCAGGCCCCACGCGACACGCCGGCCCGGTCCAGAATCACGGACAGCGATGCTGCGGCGTGTCCATGCTCGGCCAACGCGTCCAGCGTGGCGGCGGCCAGACGGTGACGCATTTCTTCCCGCCTTGTGGCTTGGCTGCGGCGGGCGGGTTTTTCCGGGTCAGTCGAACTCATCACGCTATCCGAACTTTTTGATGCATTCATCATTGCCACGAATTCCGGTCCGATGTAAAAACAAACCAATCAGTCTGTTTATGTGGCTGGATGAAGGGGAAATGACATGGCAGAGAATTTTACGCCTGGTCGGTTGGCGCGCAGCATGGCTTTTTACTCCGCCTATCACCGTCATCCGCATAACCGGTTGACCCACTATTTCGGGGTGCCGACCATTGTGTTCGCGGTCATGCTGGGCCTGTCCTATTTGACGGTTCCGGTAGCGGGCACGACGATCAGCGTTGCCTTGATCCTCATGGCGGTGTTGGCCGCTTATTATGTCTATCTGGACCCGATGATCGGCGGCACGCTGACGGCATTGTCTGTTCCGTTCCTGATGCTCGCCGACCATGTCGCAACCCTGCCTCCGGTAACGGCTGCAACCATTGGTCTCGTCACCTTCATCGGGGGGTGGGCGGTTCAACTGCTTGGGCACAAGTTTGAGGGTAATAAGCCGGCTCTGACCGCCAACCTCCTGCAGATCTTTGTGGCCCCGCTGTTCCTGGTGGCCGAAGCCTATTTTGCCCTGGGTTTGCGCAAGGATGTGGAGGCGCAGGTTGAACGGCTTGTAGCCGACGGCATCGGGGGTCCGGGCGCGATGGGCCTGCCGGTCCAGCAGGCCTGATTGTGAACGCTGGGCGCCGTATTCTGATCGCTGGGGCCGGTAGTGTCGGGTGTTATGCTGGTGGTTGTTTGGCCCTGTCCGGGCGGCCTGTCACCCTGCTAGGCCGGCCCGCCCTGATGGAAAAACTGGCCCATGCCGGATGCCGGGTCAGCGATATGGATGGCCTGGATCGGGTGGTGGCCGTTGGACCGGGACTGCGTCTGGCCACAGATCCTGTCTCTGCCATGGTCGATGCCGGGCTGATTCTGGTCACGGTGAAATGCGCCGACACAGCGACGATGGCGGACCTGATTGCTGCCCATGCCCCGGCGGATGCGCTCGTCATTTCCTGCCAGAATGGTATCGGCAATGCTGAGATACTGGCAGCACGCCTGGGCCGGCAACGGGTGCTGGCCGGCATGGTTCCGTTCAACATCGTGCAATTGCCCGATGGCCGTTTTCACCGGGGCACCGGTGGTCAGGTTATGATCCAGGCAGGACAGTCAGGTGTGTGTCGGGAATTGGATGTGCCTGGCCTGCCTGTGGTGGAAAACGCGGACATGGATGCGGTGCTGTGGGGCAAGTTATTGATTAACTTAAATAATGCGCTCAACGCCCTCTGCGGGTTGCCACTGGCGCAGGAACTGGCTGCCCGGCCCTGGCGCCTGTTGCTGGCGCGCCAGCAATGGGAAGGACTGCGTGCCCTGAAACGGGCCGGCATTGAACCGGCCAAATTCACCACCGTACCCCCACGCCTGTTGCCGTGGATATTATGCCTGCCTGATGCGTTGTTCCGTGTGCTGGCGGGGCGCATGCTGTCCATCGACCCGTTGGCCCGGTCCTCCATGTGGGAGGATCTGGAGCGTCATCGACCGACGGAGATCAGATGGTTGCAGGGGGCCGTGATCGACCTTGCCAACCGCCACGGGCTGGATGCCCCCGTCAACCGCCGTGTTCGTGACCTGATTTTAGCGGCGGAAACGGCGGGACAGGGCTCGCCACAAATAAGTGCGCGCGACGTTGCCGGCGGTTAAGTCCCGATCAGTCCCAGTTCAGGGCTGGATGCCTCTGCGCGCAGCCGCTTAGGGATACGTCCCGCCAACCGCGCCATCCGCCCGCCTTCCACACCGGCCCGCATGGCAGCCGCCATCATTACGGGATCGTTACTTTTTGACACGGCGGTGTTCAGCAACACCGCATCGCAGCCCAGTTCCATAGCCAGAGCGGCATCGCTGGCAGTGCCAATGCCGGCATCCAATACCACCGGAATCGTACTGTTTCGGCATATCGTTTCGATGTTGTAATGATTTAGAATGCCAAGGCCGGTGCCGATCGGTGCACCGAGCGGCATGACTGCGGCACAGCCGACATCGGCCAGTCGGCGGCATATGATCGGATCGTCGGTGCAGTAGGGAAGCACCACAAAACCCTCACGGACCAGTTCGTCGGCAGCGCGCAACAACTGTTCGACATCAGGATACAGCGTCTCCCGGTCGCCGATCAGTTCCAGCTTGATCCAGTTGGTGTCCATCGCCTCCCGCGCCAACTGGGCGGTCAGGACGGCGTCTTTGACTGTGGAACAACCGGCTGTGTTGGGGAGCAACCAGACCTTGCCCGCCACCAGATCCAGCAATCCCTCGCCATAGCCCGTCAGGTCGGCGCGGCGGACGGAGACGGTGAGAATTTCAGACCCCGATGCCGCTAGACTGTCCAGGAACACCTGCTGGTTGGGATAGCCGGCGGACCCCAGAAACAGGCGTGACTGGAAACTTTTGCCCGCGATCTTCAGCGGATCGTTCATCTCAACCACCTTGCAGGACCTTGACTATTTCCACCCGATCACCGGGTGAGAGGAAGGTATCGGCCCAGCGCCCGCGCGGGACCACGGTATCGTTTAGCGCTACGGCAATGCCGCGCGTACCGGGATCAACACCCTCTGCCGCCATCACGGCGGTCAGGGCGTAATTGTCCGGTTCCAGGTTCTTGCCATTAACACTGATCATCGCAGGTCCCTCTCACGCGGCGCGGGCCGCATCGAAGCGGCCAGCCCCAAACGGGGCGATATGCGGATCGACACGCCCGGTCAAGACCAGACAGGATATGGCGTCCGCTGTGATGGGGGCCAGCAGGATACCGTTGCGGTGATGGCCCGTAGCCAGCACGAGCCCGTCCAGCCCTGCCGACGGCCCCAGGATGGGGGCATCGTCGCGGCAGCCAGGACGGTGGCCCACCCACATTTCCTTCACTGGCAGTTCCTCCACCCCCGGCAGGGCTCGCCAGGCGGCGTCCAGCAATGCCAGCACCCCGCCTGCCGTCATCTGCGCGTCAAAGCCCTTTTCCTCTGTCGTGGCCCCAATGATCAGGGTGCCATCGGCACGGGGAACCAGATAACATTTGGGCGCCCAGACGACATGGGTCAGCAGCGGGTTGCCAAGGTCCATGGACAGCGACATCATTTGCCCCTTTACAGGGCGCACTGGCGGCGGACTGGCCTGTCCAGGGATAAGGCGCGACCAAGCACCAGCGGCCAGCACGACGGTGTCGGCAGGAATGGTCCGCTCGCCCAGGATCAGCCCGGTCACCCGCCCGGTCTGCACATCCAGACCCGTGACGTCCACACCCTCATGCAAGCGCGCACCGGTCTTTTCTAGCGCCACGCGCAATGCGGCACCGGCCAGACGGTTATCGACCTGTCCGTCCTTGGCGCTGAATACGCCGGCGGCAGTACGCGGGTTGAGGAAGGGTTCCTTCTCCTTGGCCGCCGCCCCCGACAGCCAAGTCAGGTCCAGGCCCAGTCCGCGCTGGAACTCATAGTTCGCGCGCAGCAATTCTACCTCGTCCCGGGTGCTGGCCACGACCAGCGTCCCCTCGGTGCGCAGGCCCACAGGCAGGCCGGTCAGTACCTCTAACTCAGCGGCAAAACCCGGCCAGCGGGCCTGACTTTCCAGGCAAAGGGGCAGCAGGCGCTGCTCCCCTGGCTCCGCTTCAACCCCAGCGGCCAGCATGCCGGCAGCGGCACGCGTAGCCCCTTGGCCGGCAGTGGCGCGGTCGAAAATATCGACGGACGCGCCGGATTGCGCCAGCCGCCAGCCAATGGCCATGCCAATAATGCCGCCGCCGATGATGGCGACGCGCGGTTTGTCTGGTCTGTGCAGCAATGTCATCTCTGCCTTCTCCCTTCGCCGGCATGACCCGGATCAGGTTCGATGGGTGTGATCTCAGCCACCTGTTTCTGGAACAGGCGGCACCCCAGGGTCCATGCGCTATGTCATGGGCCTGTCACGATCGGAATGCAAGGGGATGGACCCTGACAATTCCGCCCCGCCGGGATCGCGCTTGACCATTGGCGGCACTGGGCATATTTGCCCCCATAGGGACAGTTCCGTCCCGCCCCTTCTGCCCGGACCCCGCACCCATGTCGCTGCTGCCGATCCTCACCATCCCCGACACCCGCCTGAAGGCCAAGTGCAAGCCCTTGACCAATGTTGATGGCCGCGTGGCGACGCTGATGGATGACATGCTGGAGACCATGTACAAGGCGCCGGGCATTGGTCTGGCCGCCCCGCAGATCGGTCTGTTGGAACGGGTTATCGTGGTGGACGTCTCGGAAAACCGCAGCGACGCACTGTCCATGGTCAATCCGGAACTGATCTGGACATCGGACGAGACGGCTGTCACCCAAGAAGGTTGCCTGTCCATTCCGGAGATCTATGCCGATGTGATACGGCCCAAAATGGTCCGCGTACGCTATGTAGATCGGGCGGGAGAGGTGCGGGAAATGGATGCCGATGGCCTTTTGGCCACCTGCATACAGCATGAGATCGACCATCTGAACGGTGTTCTGTTCATCGACCACCTGTCCTCGCTGAAGCGCAACATGCTGCTGCGCAAATATAACAAGGCGAAGAAGTAAAGGGAGTATTCGCGTTCCTCAATCGCCGGCGCCGCATCCGCGGCTTGGCTTGATGCCGCACGTGCGGCGCGGCGGCGGTCGCTGCCGAAGCGTTTTACGGAGGCCCGTAAAACGCTCCCTTCCACTCTCCGCCGGGGAGGTGCCCCATGCCGTTGCGTCTCGCCTTCATGGGCACGCCGGATTTTTCTGTCTCCATTCTGGATGCGCTGGTGATGGCCGGGCATCAGGTTGTTTGCGTCTACAGCCAGCCACCGCGCCCCGCCGGGCGCGGGCAGCAATTGCAGGCCAGTCCCGTGCATCGCCGTGCCGACGCCTTGGGTATCCCCGTCCGCACGCCTAAGAGCCTGCGTAAGGCGGAAGAACAGGCAGAGTTTGCGGCGCTCGACCTGGACTGCGCCATCGTTGCCGCCTATGGCCTGATCCTGCCTCAGGCTATTCTCGACGCCCCACGTCTCGGCTGTGTCAATGTCCATGCAAGCCTGCTGCCGCGTTGGCGCGGGGCGGCGCCCATTCAGCGTGCGATCCTGGCCGGTGATGCCGAAACCGGTGTGACCATTATGCAGATGGACGCTGGTCTGGATACCGGTGCCATGCTGCTGAAGGACGCGCTGCCCATCACGCCGCGGATGACCGCCGCCGACCTGCACGACGCGTTGGCTGCCATGGGGGCGCGTTTGATAGTGACAGCCCTGCCCGGAATTGCCGATGGCAGCCTGATGCCGGTACCTCAGCCAGAAGCAGGCGTGACCTACGCCGCCAAACTTGTCAAAGAAGAGGGGCGCCTGGACCTGACCCGGCCGGCGACCGATCTTGACCGGCAGGTGCGGGGGCTGACCCCCTGGCCCGGCACCTGGATCGACCTTGCCAATGGGGAGAAGCTGAAGGTGCTGGAGGCCCAGCCGGTGGCAGGCAACGGGGAACCGGGCACCCTGCTGGATACCGGGCCGACCCTGGCCTGCGGACACGATGCGCTTCGTCTGTTTCGCGTACAGCGGCCGGGAAAAGGTCCCGTGGATGGGGCTTCCTTCCTACGCGGTTATCCGCATCAGATCGGCGGGAAACTTACGGCGTGACGTCACTACCGTTCCCTCCTGTGCTTTTGATCACGGACCGACACCAAGCCGACGGTGATCTGGTATCGGTGGTGGCGGCCTGTGTGGAGGCCGGCTGCCGCTGGGTCAGTCTGCGGGAGAAGGATCTGCCGCGGGACCAGCAATCCGCCCTGCTGATGCGGCTGCGCCCCGTGCTGGCGGGTGTCGGTGGCGTCTTGACCATCCATGGCGATCTCGCGCTGGGTAGCCTCTGTGATGGGGTGCATCTGTCTGATGGAGCGGATATTGGCACGGCGCGGGCCATTCTGGGGCCTGATGCTTTTATCGGTGCCTCCTGTCATGACCGTGCCGGTGTGGCGGCGGCCGCCCGGGAAGGCGCGGATTACGCAACCTTGAGTCCGATTTTCCCGACGCCATCCAAGCCCGGCTATGGGCCGATACTGGGCCCTGCGTCCCTGACGGGCCTGCCATTGCCCACGTTGGCGTTAGGCGGGGTTGGGGCGGCCAATCTATCGACCTGCATCCACGCGGGCGCGGCGGGTGTGGCGGTGATGGGCGGTCCGATGCGTGATCCCAGCAGCATTCCGGGTCTGCTGTCTGCCTTGGCTGCGACGCGGGGCCGCAAGGCTGGCATTTGACCCGGGACCGGGTTCGACCCCATATCAGCCCATCCTTTCAGCCACTGAACAGCCTGTCATGATCGCCGCCCCCGCCCATGGTTCCCGCGCCGTCGCCAACTGGTTGCTGTTTTGCGCCGGTATGGTCTTTGCCATGGCCATCATCGGTGCCATTACCCGGCTGACGGAAAGCGGCCTATCCATTACCGAATGGAAGCCGATCACAGGCGCGCTGCCCCCTCTAAACGAGGCGCAGTGGCTGGCAGAGTTTGAAAAGTACAAACAGATCCCCGAATACCAGATCTTAAATCGCGGGATGAGCCTGGAGGATTTTAAGTACATCTTCTTCTGGGAATGGTTCCATCGGCTATGGGGCCGGTTGATTGGCCTGGTCTTTGTCGTGCCGCTGATCTGGTTTGCTGTGAAGGGGCTGGTCACGCGCGCCATGCTGCCGGGCCTGATCGGCCTGTTTGTTCTGGGCGGGCTTCAGGGCTTTATCGGCTGGTTCATGGTACAGTCGGGACTGTCCGTGCGCACCGATGTCAGCCATTACCGGTTGGCCCTGCATCTTTCCATGGCTCTGATCCTCTATGCGCTGCTGATTCAGGCGGGCTTGGGTTTGCGCCATCCGGGAGCGGTCCACCGGCCTGACCGGTTGGCCCTGCGTCGCCATGGCTGGGTCTCTATGGCGATGGTGTCGTTGACAGTGGTATGGGGTGCCTTTGTGGCTGGGTTGGATGCCGGTTTTGCCTACAATACATGGCCGCTGATGAATGGGGAGTTCGCACCGCCCGAGATGTGGACCCTGTCACCAACCTGGCTGAATCTCCTGGAAAACACTGCGGCGGTGCAGTTTGTGCATCGTTGGCTGGCCATCGCTACTGCGGCTGTCATCTTGGCCTATGCGTGGCGCATCGGACAGCGGGCTGACCTTCCGGATGTGGCTAAACGGTCGGCACTGTGGCTGTCATTGGGTATCGGCGGGCAGGTGGTATTGGGCATCACCACTTTGCTGCACGCTGTGCCGGTCGCCCTCGGATCAGCCCACCAGGGTGGGGCGCTGGTGGTCATCGCGCTGCTGATCCGGTCAATCCATACATTGCGTCGGTAAGCCTCGGGTCAAAGAAAAAGCCCCCGCCGGCATGATCCGGCGGGGGCTTTGAATGACGTCCAGCCTCAGTTTACACGGCTGCCAGTGCCCAGCAAACCCCGGTTGCGCAGCAAGGCCTCGACCTTCGGCGCGCGACCCCGGAAGGCGATGTAGGCCTCCATCGGGTCTTTGGAGCCGCCAGCGCTGTATATTTCCTCGTAGAGTTTCTTCGCCAGCTTCGGATCAAAAATGTTGCCGGCCTCCGTGAAGGCGTCGAAACCGTCGGCATCCAGCACTTCCGCCCACATATAGCTGTAATAGCCGGCAGAATAGCCGTCGCCGGAGAAGATGTGACTGAAATGCGGACTACGGTGACGCATGACGATTTCTTTTGGCATGCCCAGCTTGGCCAGTTCCTTGCGCTCAAACGTGTCCGGGTCCAGGTCCTTGGCGTCGGTCAGGCTATGGTAAGCCATATCGACCAGTGCCGATGAGGTGAAGGACACTGTAGCAAAACCCTGGTTGAAGGTCTGAGCGGCCAGGATTTTGTCCAGCAGCGCCTTGGGAATCGGCTCCCCTGTCTTGTAATGCACGGCGAAGCGCTGCAGGATTTCGGGCTGTTCCACCCAATGTTCCAGCAACTGGGCAGGGAACTCCACAAAATCACGCAACACGGACGTACCCGACAGTTGCGGATAGGTCACGTTCGACAACATGCCATGCAAACCATGGCCGAACTCATGAAACAGCGTATTCGCATCATCGAACGACAATAGGGTCGGTTGGCCTTCCGCACCCTTCGCGAAGTTATTGTTGTTCATGATAATGGGCGTCACTTTGCCCGACAGTTTTTCCTGTTCGCGCAACGACGACATCCAGGCCCCGGATCGCTTGGACGGACGGGCGAAATTATCGCTGTAGAAGACAGCGACATGCTGGCCGCTCTTGTCCTTGACCTCATAGACTTTCACGTCGGGGTGATAGCGGGGCACATCCTTCAGCTCATGGAAGGTCACACCGAATAGCTGATTGGCGGTGAAGAACACCGCTTCCATCATCTTGTCGAGCTGGAAATACGGCTTGATCTCCTCCTCGTTCAGGTCGTACTTCGCCTTGCGCACCTTCTCGGCGTAGTAATACCAGTCCCAGGGCGCGATCTCGATGTTCTGGCCTTCGCTGGCCGCCATCTTGGCCAGATCGTCCTTTTCCTCCGCCGCGCGCACCTTCGCAGGCTCCCACACTTGCAAAAGCAGGTCTGTGGCGGCCTGCGGGGTCTTGGCCATCGTGTCGGCCAGCTTGTAGTCGGCAAAGGTTTTATAGCCCAGAAGGTTCGCGCGCTCGATACGCAGCTGCACGATCTCCTTGATGATGGCGTTGTTGTCCTGGGCATCGCCATTGTCACCGCGGGCGACCCAGGCCTTCCAGGCCTGTTCGCGCAACGCGCGGTTGGCGGAGAAAGTGAGGAACGGTTCGATCGAGGACCGCGACAGGGTGATGACATATTTGCCGTCTTCCCCGCGCTCCTTGGCGGCCTGGGCCGCGGCGGCGCGTACAAATTCAGGCAGACCGGCCAGATCAGATTCACTGGTCAGGACCAGCTTGTATTCCTTCTCATCGGCCAGGACGTTCTGGCTGAACTGGGTGGACAGGACAGCCAGACGCTGAAGGACGGTGGCCATCCGCTCGCGGTCCTTGCCCTCCAACTTGGCACCAGCACGCACGAATTCGGTGTGATAGCGTTCCAGAACGCGCGCCTGTTCTTTGGTCAGTTTCAGGCTGTCACGCTGGGCATAGAGCGCATCGATACGCGCGAATAAGGCGGCATTCAGGTTGATGGCGTTGCTGTGGGCGGCCATCACCGGTGCCATTTCGCGCTGGATTTTCTGCAACTGGTCATTGGTGTTGGAGGCCGTCAGGCTGCCGAACACGCGGGCGACCGTGCCCAGCATCTGGCCGCTCTTTTCCAGGGCGTCGATGGTGTTGGCGAAGGTCGGTGCATCCTTGTTGTCGGTGATCGACTTGATCTCTGCCAGATGGTCAGCCATGGCCTTTTCGTAGGCTGGCTTGAAGTGTTCCGGCTTGATCGCGTCATAGGGCGGGACACCAAAGCGGGTGTTCCATTTATGGAAAAAAGGATTGTCGCTGGTCACCTTGTCGGTCTCCGCCTGCGCCACCTGGATGGTCGCGTCCGCTGCCAGGGCCGTTACAGGGCCCATTGCCCCGGCCATGGCCAGGATCAGGGCCGAAGCCCCGCACTTCAACACCGTCTTCACTGCCTGTCCCCTTAATTTGTTCCAAGGGATTGTCCGAACTGTCATGGGTCCGCCATCGGGCGCCGGCTGACAAGGGGCGAAACATTTCCGTTACAATGCGCGTTTATCACGTCCCGCATTGTCGTGGATCATGGCGAACGAGGGCTGGTCGGCTCACCTAATCGTTGTTTACACTAGCCCCCCGTCTCCTCAATGTCGGATGCCCAATGACCGCTGCCTCCACCACCTACCCTCGTCTGGCCGACCTTGACATGAAGGCCCATCGCTATGCTGACAAGGGGGCCTACCAGAAGGAACTGGAAAAACTGCAGGAGACCATCCTGCATGTTCAGCAGGCCTATTGGCATGCCAAGCGCCGGGCCATCATCGTCTTCGAGGGCTGGGATGCCGCCGGCAAGGGCGGGGCGATCCGCCGTTTAACGGAAAATCTTGACCCCAGAGGTGTCCATGTCTGGCCGATTGCGGCACCGACCGCCGCAGAGCAGGGCCGGCATTATCTGTGGCGCTTTTGGCAACGCCTGCCGGAGCCTGGTACTTTTGCGATCTTCGACCGTTCTTGGTACGGCCGTGTCCTGGTGGAGCGGGTGGAGGCTTTTGCCAAGCCGCACGAATGGCGTCGCGCTTATGATGAAATCAACGAGTTCGAACGGCTTCTAACCGATGATGGTGTGCGCATCGTGAAGCTGTTCCTGCATCTCTCCCCCCAAGAGCAGTTGGAGCGATTCAAGGAAAGGCTGAACAATCCATACAAGCGCTGGAAACTGACAGCGGAGGATCTGCGCAATCGCGACAGGCGCGGTGCATACGAGCAGGCCATCGATGAGATGTTTGCCAGGACCAGTACGGATCGGGCGCCATGGGCGCTGATCCCGGCGGATGCTAAATGGCATGCGCGCGTCGCGGTTTTGCGCCATGTGGTCTCCGCTCTGGCTGAGGGCGTGGATATTACGCCACCGCCGCTTGACCCTTTGGTCAAGGACCAGTTGGAGAAATTATTGAAGTAATTGTGTTACTCAGCAGCCGCCCGACTGCGGGGCAGACGGGTCTGGGCGTCTGCCAGAATGGCGTCCATCGCAGCCAGGGCAGTGTTGATCGGTTGACCGGGGCGTAGCAGGCTTAGGCAATCGCGCAGGGCCTGCGCATCGGCCGGGAATCCGACACTGTCCAGCCCGTCGGCCATTCGTAGCGCCAACCGCCGGATACTCTGCATATCCGGGTCACTGTCACTGTTGGCCGGGTGCAATGCCCGCCTGGCATCCGCTACGTTTTGAGCGGCCAGGGACAGCAGACCGTCGACCGCCGGCCCGCCCAGTCGCCCCCGCAAGGCTCCCATCGGCCCGGTGTCAGTCGGGCGTAGCGGCATCCCAGGGGAGGGTTCTGCCGGCGCGCCGGGCAATGCCACAGCCCCCACGCCGTCGGGCGGCATGATCCGGGACAAGGTGTCCAGCAACTCTTCCAGCCGGATTGGTTTGGCGATGAACCCCTGCATGCCCACGGCCCGGCTGCGGGAGACGGTTTCAGGCAGGACATTGGCTGTCAGGGCCACGACGGGCACGGTGGACATTGGCCCGCGGCTTTCTCTGAGGCGCGCCGTAGTCTCGAACCCATCCATGCCGGGCATGCCGATATCCATGAGCACCAACCGCACCCGCTGTTCCGCCAGGATGGTCAGGGCGGTCTCCCCATCCTCGGCGGTAATGACCTGGACGCCTTGGCGGGTCAGCAACTGGCTGGCAACAAACTGATTGACGCTGTCATCCTCCACCAGCAGCACCAGCGGCCGGCTTGTCCAGTAGGGCAGCAGCCGGGCGGAACCACTCGGTGCCTGAGCGGGGGCCGTGGCCAGCGGCATGGGCAAGTCAACGGTGAAAACCGTGCCATGGCCCAGCGCACTCTCCACCTGTATTTGACCGCCCATCATGCCCACCAGCCGTTTGCAGATGGCAAGCCCCAGCCCGACGCCGCCATAGCGACGATTATCCCCGCCCTCGGCCTGGTAAAAGGCATCGAAGACGTGAGGCAATTTGGTGGGTGGGATACCGATCCCGGTATCGGCCACTGTGATGCGCACAAGGGCGGCACCGGGTGTGGCGCTGGCATGACCGAAGCTGGGCGCTTGCCGCACGGCCACCACCTTGATGCCGCCCCGTTCAGTGAACTTGATGGCGTTGCCGATCAGGTTCAGCAATATCTGGCGCAGGCGTGCCGCATCAACACTGACATGGCGGGGAACGTCCGGAGCGATGGACAGTTCAAGGGTCAATCCGCTGGCAGCAGCCCGGCCTGCCATCAGATCAATGGCATCATGCAGACGCTGATGCAGGTCCATGGGTTGCGGCAAAAGGGACAGGTGTCCAGCCTCAATCCGGGTGATGTCCAGAAGATCATCCAGCAGCGCCAACATGGACTGACCGGCCTTCTCCATCACCTCCAGCACTTTTCCTTGTGGGGAAGCGGGGTCGGGACATCCCTGGCCATTCAGGATTTCCAGCCCCCCCATCATTGCGTTGATCGGGGTCCGGATCTCGTGGCTGACGGCAGCCAGGAAAACCGATTTGGCCCGGTTGGCAGCGTCGGCTGTCTGTGCGGCTTGATCGCGCTCGCGGGCCACGCGCCCATTCTCCGCCGCTTCCGTTTCCAGCCGGCGCTGAAGATAATCGTTGGTCAAGGCCATGACGGCCATGCAGCCAGCTACCAGTCCGACAATCGCCATGATGAAGTTGAGACTGGCCCCTGGATTGGGGGAGAAGAAGCCGCCACCATCCTGGCGGATCAGGATATCGACCATACGGGCTGTCAGCACGATGGCCATCATGGTGAAGACCAGAGTGACCACCACCCATAGTCTTGGCGCCACTAAACGACCCTGTCGCCAGCTTTCATAGGCGATCGTCAGCTTGATACCGACCAGCCAGATAGTGCCTACAAGAGAGCGCAGAATGATGTCGTCGCGGTTCAGGACATCGTAAACCATCACCGACATCAAGATAGCGAGGGTGACGATCGGGACAGTCGCGCGTAGTGGCCGACCGCAGAACCGTCGAATACCCAAAAGCATCAGTACATGGGCGAATCCGATGCCGCTATTGCCCAGCATGACGGATAGCCACAAGGGAAAATACTCCCGTGCTGCCAGTGCCGCGACCCCTGTTGCTCCCATGACGACGCCACCGGTCAGCAGGCCTAAGCCTGGGATCGTCCGCTGTCGCCACCAATAAACGCCAAGTGAGAAGGCCAGCCCCGTTGCTACGGCAGCGAAGGTGACCAGCAAGGTCATGATATCCAGTTGACCCAGGATTTCCATGGCGCATTCCCCGGCCGGGTGGGCCACCGTCACTTGCTTCTTTCAACCATGATGCTGGGCCATTGTCACGGGGATTGGTGGTGTGGGCCAATCGGCGGTACCCCTTTCAGGCCAAGCAAACACAAAAGTAGGGGACCTGAATGGCCCCAGCACCGCCATTTTTTGGCCCCGCGTGTGCCATCGCTGAGGGGCATCTATTGCTCATGAGAGATGTCGGCGGCGGCGGAGGCCGACGAACCGCAATAATGGAGCAAGCCCATGTCGCTCAGCGGCACGACCTCTGCTGCATCGACCTCGCCCCAGGGGTCGACTGGTAGTTCCTCTCCTTCTGCTTTGGTGCGGGGTGATCTGCATTTGCGCTTCGATGCGGGTTGCGTCCTTTGGCGCGGCAGGGCGGTGCCGGTGACCGCTACAGAATTGAAAATGCTGCATGTGCTGGCCCGGACACCGGGCGCGGCGGTTGGGTATCGTGAACTTTATGACCTGGTCCACGGGCCTGGCTTCATGGCGGGCAAGGGCAAAGCCGGCTATCGCACCAATGTCCGCGCCTTTATCAAGCGTATTCGGCGGAAATTCCGTGATGTGGATCAGGGGTTTGACGCCATCGGCAACGACCCCGGCACAGGGTATCTCTGGCGCGTGTGACGGCCGGTTGAGCCTGCTGTGAGCAGAAAAGTGCCGCCGCTTGCGTGCTGCCACCGCCTGCGGGTACACCGAAGGACGGGATAGCGGACGGAAGGCATGATGGCACAGGGGGGCGAAGGTCTGGGCTGGCGACCTGTGCCGGTCCATCTGGTCGGCGTGCATCTTGGCCTGCCTTTCCGCCACTATCTGGTGGGCATGGTGGCGCTGGGCCTTCTGGTGTTCCCTGTCGCCTGGGTTGCGGGCGGGTTGTCGGAAACGATCAGCCTGTCGTTGGGATGGGCTGAGGGAGACCCTGCCATCCGCCGCATTACCAATCTGCTGGCCCTGGCGGCGATCATCGGGGTCCTGTGTGTTGTCGTAAACATGCAGGGCCGTTCGCTGATGAGTGTCGTTGCCCCGCAGCAGCATTTGGATCTGGGCATGATGGCCCGGTCCGCCGCCATATATACGCTTGCCTTCACACCCGTCATCATCATAGCCGTGATGAGCGGTCAGTTGACCCTCGGCAACTGGCAAGCGGCGCTGCTACTCTTACCCATGATGCTGGTGCTGGTCGCCCTGCAGGCAACAGCGGAGGAAATGGTCTGCCGGGGCTATATGGCCCAGGGTTTTCAGGTTCTATTCGGGCATGCTGTCCTGGCCGCCATGCCGGTCGCCGTGATTTTCCTGCTGCTGCATGATACCGGCGCTTGGGATCAGGGGTGGGACCGCAAGGCCAACATTCTGATGATCAGCCTGGCCTTATCCTGGCTGACCACGTGGGCGGGCCGTCTGGAGCCTGCGATGGGTGTGCATTTTGCCCATAACATGATCGTTTTTACCCTCGCGGCACGACCGGACCACGGGCTGCCGTCCGTCAGCGGGGTGGCCGGGGACGTGCCTGACCAACCCTTTGATCCCGATGCTTTTCTGGCTCAGATTCTGGTCTATGGCGCGGTTTGTGCCAATTACTGGTTCATTGGCTTGCGCACTGGATTTGTTGCCAGCCGGTGGCGGGATAAAGCCGAATGACAGCCGGGACACCGATGCATCAGGTCGGGGTGGTGACTGGGCAGTCACGCAGTGCCTATCTGTTCGGCACCATGATGGTGATCGTTCTGATGCTTCTGTCAGGTCTCCTGGTGTACCTGCTCTTGGCAACTCTGGTGTCGGGCGGGCGCGATCTGCCCTATCTCCAGTCCTACGGGCTGTTGGCAATCAATGCCCTGGCCATACCTGCCCTGGCGCTCGTTACCCGCTGGATGCATGGGATGAGCTTGCGTGACCTGATTGCGCCCGCCCGGCCGCTGGCATGGGGTATGGCAGGGCGGGCCGCGTTGGTCTATGCCGTACCACTGATTGTACAGGTAATCATCGGTTTCTGGTCGGGGGAGTTGCAGCCGTCTGCAACACCGCTGGCGGTGTTCCTGCTGCTGGCCCCGATCAGCGTAGCCATGTTCACCCTTCAGGCCTCGGCGGAGGAACTGCTGTTCCGCGGTTACCTCGCACAGGGGGCTCAACTTTTGTTCCGCCATGCCCTGCCGGCGGCCTTACTGACCGGCGTGCTGTTCACCCTGGCCCACGAAGGGTCCGGGGTTCGTGCCGTCTGGGCTCAGCGGGCTGAAATAATGGTGATGGCGCTGTTCTTGTCGTGGATGACCGTGCGATTCGGCCGACTGGAGGCGGCCATGGGTGTGCACATCATCAATAATGTATTGTTCTCATTCTTTGTGGGTGGTGTGGACCTCGCCTTTCCCGACCTTCTGACCCGCGTAGATCCCGACCCACCGGATTTTGCAGGGTTTGCCGATCTGATGGCATTTGCCCTGCATCAGGTTCTGACCATCGGCTTTTTCTGGCTGGTGGGCGTCAAGACGGGCTTCATTGAACGGGGTTGGGCATCAGGGGGCAGGGCGCCGCGTCAGGCTTGACCCCACAGCCGCTAGACAGATCAGTGCAATGGCGCCAACGGCTGACATTGACAGGACCTCACCCAGGAGATAGAGGCCGACAACTGCCGAAAGGGCCGGTTCCATGGCCATCATGATCCCGAAGAGAGCCGTGGAGACACGCCGCAGGGCCACAAACTCCAACGCATAGGGCAGCAAGGTCGATAGCATCGACACCGCCGCCACCTTTGCCAGCATTTCCGGGCTGGACAGGTAGGGGCCAGAGACGGGCAGCCCCACCGGGGCGGTGAAGAGGGTGGCGAACAGCAACGCCAAGGCAAGCCCCGTCATCCCCGGTATTTGTCGCCCGGCATGGCGTGACAGCAGGATATAGGCCGCCCAGGCCCCGGCCGTGATGATGGCGAACAACAGACCCAGCGGGTCAAGCCGGTCGGCCCCTGACAATGGTGTCAGCAGCAGCACGCCGCCAAAGGCCAGCAGCGGCCAGAGGTAATCCACCAGTCGCTTGGCTCCTACCATCGCGACCGCCAGTGGCCCCAGAAATTCGATGGCGACCGCCACACCCAGGGGCAATCGGGCGAGTGCCAGATAAAAATTGGCATTCATGATGGCCAGCGCGGCGCCCAGCGCTGCTGCGGCCCCCCATTGCGCCCGTGTCAGTCGGGTCAGGGACGGCCGTACGATGACCATCATGATGGCGGCGGCTAGGGCATTGCGCAGAAAGGCCAGGGCCAGGATGTCATGCCCCTGCGACACTTCCTTGGCCAAGCCGCCGCCCAGGGGTGGCATGGACACGGAGAGGACCAGCAGCAGCGGGGCCAGCAAGGTCAGGGTATCCTGGCGGGCCTGCGGTGCTGGCGCAGTCATGGCAGCAGACCCAACCCCATGTCCCAGAACCCGGCTTCCAGCCGGCTGGCCGCATCGAATGTGCGGGAAAGGTCCTTGAACCGCGCTTCCCCCCCGCGTGTGGCCGACAACCGGTCGAGCAGCGCCACCTGCGCTGCTGCTACGGCCCGATATTCGCGATCAGCATACATGGCGATCCAGTCGGCATACGGATTGCCGTCCAGCTTTGTCGCCGGATCCGCGAGAAGATTGGCTGCAATTTCCGCATAGCCGACAATGCAGGGCGCCAGGGCCACATGCAGATCCAACAGGTCACCCGCCAGCCCGCGTTCCAGCACAAAACGGGTATAGGCCAGCGTGCCCTGGGCTTCGGCTGCCGCCTGCATGGCAGCCTCATCCAGGCCCCAACCGGCGCAATATTTCACATGCAGGCCCATTTCCAGATCCAGTATCGCCGTCATGGAACGGGCTGCGGCGCGCATGTCGGCCAAGGTGTCGGCCTTAAACGCCGCCAGCGCATAGGCGCGTGCGAAATGGATCAGGAACAGGTAGTCCTGGATCAGGTAATGCCGGAAACATTCCTGGGGCAGGGTGCCGTCGCCCATGCCCGCCACGAACGGGTGGCGGACATAGCGATCCCAGGACGGGCGTGCATCGGCTCGCAGCCGTTCGAACAGGCCGCCGGGGATGGCCAGGTCAGGCAGGGGCTGAGAGGCCGCGTGCATACGGGGCGCCTTATTTGGCGCCCGGCAGCTTGACCGTCAGGCCATCCAGTTCCGCGGTCATGCGGATCTGGCAGCCGAGGCGGGAAGTCTTGGTCAGGCCGAAGGCCAGATCCAGCATATCCTCCTCATCCTCCTGTGCGTCCGGCAGCAGGTCGTACCATTCCGGCGCCACGACAACGTGGCAGGTGGAACAGGCCAAGGACCCTTCGCATGCGCCTTCCAGGTCGATGTCGTGGCGACGGGCCACTTCCAGGATCGACAGGCCCAGGGGGGCATCCACCTCGCGGCGGGTGCCGTCGGTTTCAATGAACACCATCTTCGGCATTGCGCCAGAACTCCCAAACGAGACAGTGGCGCTTTGTTACGAAGCGGCGGCGCCCAAGTAAAGCGCCGTTTCATCAGGAAAGAGCGGCGTGCCGCGATGGGGTCCGGCACGCCGCCCCCATCACGCCACGGTCAAGCCATGATCGCTCAGGGGAAGTGACCGCAGCCGTCGGCCGGTTGCCGCAAAGATGGCATTGGCCAGAGCTGGCGGAAGTGGGGGTGTCATTGGTTCTCCGGCCCCGCCGACAGGCGCATCGGGGCTTTCCACCAGGATCACTTCGATCACTGGCATCTGTTCCATGCGCAACAGCGTATATTGATCGAAGTTACGGCTGCTCACCGCCCCACTCTCTAGAAGGACTTTCTCCGCCAAACTGGCTGACAAGGCCATCAGGATGGAACCTTCACCCTGGGCACGCACACTGTCGGGGTTGACGATGGTGCCGCAGTCAAAGGCACACCAGACCTTCTCCACCCGGACGCGGTTTTGTGCGACCTGCACCTGCACGACCTGCGCGGCGATGGACTGGAAACTGTTCCAGATGGCGATACCCCGCCCTGTCCCCGGCGGCAGGTCCCGCCCCCAGTCGCTGGCTGTCACAGCGGCCTCCAACACACGCAGGGCACGCGGATTGCTGGCCAGGAGACGTCGGCGATAGGTCACCGGGTCTTGCCCCGCCGCCTGTGCCATTTCGTCGACGAAACACTCAAAGAAGAACGCCCCTTGCGTGCTGCCGGGTGCCCGCCAGGGACCATTGGGTATGGGCAGTCCCGCTTCCGCCATCGTGGCCAAGGGGGCGGGCAGGTAATAGCTGGGCTGGTGGTCGGGCTGCGCTTCTGTGCCGGGCGGCGCAATTGCAATCCAGACCTGGCCCGATGCGGGTGCAGTGTGCGTGTGGATCGCCACTGGCAAACCGTTTTGGTCAAGGCCTGCTGTCAGGCGGCACGCCGTGGCAGGCCGATAGCGTCCTTGGGCCAGGTCCTCCTCCCGCGAATAGATCAGCTTGACCGGGGCCCCTGCCTGTTTTGAGAGAAAGCAAGCATAGGCGACATAGTCGTTGAGATAACGTCGCCCGAATCCGCCGCCCGAGGGCAGGGTGTGGACCGTCACCTTGTCCTCCGCGAGACCAGTGAGGCCGCAGAGGATGTGTCGGACCGAGGTCGCAAACTGGCTACCGGTCCAAGCCACGGCCTTTCCGGCGCTCAGATCGGCGACAGCCGACATTGGTTCCATCTGGGCGTGGGCCAAGGCAGGCACATGGTAATCGCAGCGCACTGTTCGCGCTGCTCCTGCCATGGCGGTCGCATGACGGGTGCGGATGACGCCCTCATCCTCCTGCGCCGCCTTGCGGATGGAACCGACATCGTTCAGCCGGGCCTGGATCGCCGCGATCATGCCGTCGGTATCCAGGCCGTCCTTGCCCTGAAAATCCCATACCGGCGACAGTGCCATCAAACCCTGCCGGGCTGCCCACCAATGGTCGGCGATGACGGCCACCGCATCGTTGACGATCAAGGGTTGTTCTGATCCTGGAATGGGAATTGACACGGACATCACTGGCACGACACGGCGAACACCAGGCACCGACATCGCCGGACTGGGATCGACCGAAACCAGCCTGCCGCCAAAAACGGGGCATTGCATCACGGTGGCGGAGAGCAGGCCCGGCAGCCGGACATCGGTCGCATAGATGGCGCTGCCATCGACCTTTTCCGCAATATCCTTACGCAGCAATGGCTGCCCCACCAGCGACCAGTCGGTGCGCGCCAGAGGAACCGGGTTTGCGGGTACCGGTAGACGTGACGCCATATCTGCGACAGCGCCATAGGCGACGCGACGGCCATCGGACCGGTGTTCGATATGGCCGTTCACAGCCCGACATTCCGCCACGGACACACCCAGCATGCGGGCGCCAGCAGTAACCAGCATCTCCCGCGCGGCGGCACCGGCATAACGCAGCTTGTCCCACTGACTGCGGATGGACGAACTGCCCCCCGTCCAATGTGATCGCCCCCCCGCCATGCCCATCGCATCAATCAGGGGCGCGGTCTTTACGGCGACCCGGTCCCAGGGCACACAGAGTTCATTGGCCAGAAGCTGGGCCACGCCGCTGAACCCGCCCTGTCCCATCTCCTGCGCATTGCTGAACAGGGTGATGGTCCCATCGGGTCCGACATGCAGCCAGTTATGGACGGTAGCGCCCTGACCTGGGGCCGCAACAGCCATCAGGCCGCCGGGCAGCAGGCCCAGGGTCAGCCCGGCCCCGGCAGCGGTGAACAGCGAGCGGCGCGACAGAGGAAATGACATGATCCCCCCGCTCAACCCGCAACCATGCCGGCGGCGCGGCGGATGGCACGACGCACGCGGGGCAGGGTGCCGCAACGGCACAGGTTGGTCATGGCGGCCCCGATCTGGGCATCGGTCGGCTTTGGTATCTCCCGCAGCAGGGCTGCGGCCGCCATCAGCATGCCGGATTGGCAATACCCGCATTGTGGAACCTGTTCAGCGATCCAGGCCTGTTGCAGCACATGGCTACGGTCAGGAGACAGGCCCTCCACGGTTGCGACCTTTTGGCCGGCATATTGTTCCATGGGGAACTGGCAGGACCGGACCGGCTGCCCGTCCAGCAGGATGGTGCAGGCCCCGCATTGCGCCACACCACACCCGTACTTGGTACCGGTCAGGCCGAGCAGATCGCGCAACACCCACAGTAGCGGCATGTCCGTCGGCGCATCGACTGCCTGACGGTGCCCGTTCACATCCAATTCGTATCGCATTCCAACCACCCAATCACGTCGTCACCGCCTGTATGGCGGGTGCTGTGGAACGTGGTGAAAGTCAGGGAATCCGGGAAGCACAATGGTCCGACGGGGCACCGATGGAATGCCGATATTGTGCCGATGCGGTCGGTCGCCCTCAGGGTTCGTCGATACGCACATCGACAATATCGACCAGCGATCCCAGATACTGGCCGATAACCAGCCCGCCGTCCGGGCCGAGCGCCAGGGAAGATTTATACAGCGCGTCAGGCAGTTCCGTGACCATCCGCATCGGCGCGCCATCGTTAGGCAGCAACATGATGCGGGCTTGTCCGTTGCCGGGCCGGTCAACAAGATAGACACCGCCGCCCCCGACCACCCAGCTCTCATTGTCGTAGGCGTCGGGCAGGTCGGCGATCCGTTCCGGCATACCGCCATCCGCAGGTTGTCGCCAAAGACCATTTTCGCCGTCGCGCGCCATATAAAGCCAGCGGCCGTCAGCACTTTCTTTGGCTACGCGCCAACCGGCCTCAGTGATGGGCATGGCTTGGTCATAGGGAGGGCGGGTGATCCAGATGCGCCAGCCCCCCAGGCGGTTGGACGCAAAGTAAAGGCGTTGACCGTCCCGCGACCAGGCCGGGGCCCGATCCTCTGCCCCCGGGTCGGCCGCGACCCGCCGCAGCCGCTCCGCGCCCCGATCCAGGATGAACAGGCCCGGCGCCCCATCAATGACCGAGATCAGGGCCAGCCGCTGCCCGTCCGGTGCCCAACGCGGCGACTGGGTGAAAGGTCCCTGGAACTGTGTCACCGGCGTCGGGGCCTGTCCCCGCTCTGCCACCCAGATTTCAAACATGCCCGAGCGGTCGGATGCAAAGGCCACAGCCCCCTGGCGGCTGATATCAGGATCCCAGTCCAGGCGATTACTGGGCGGCACTACGGGTTCCTGGCGACCGTCAGGGTGCAGGCGCAGCAGGGTTGACCGGTTGGTCCGCACTTCTGCCGCCACCCGGTCGCCGCCCGCCCCGATGCGGCCCAACTGGTTCAGACCGGGCGCAACCCGGAGCGGTGGTGCCGTGCCCTCCGGGTCGATGCGCCAGAGACCGAAATCACCTGCACGGCTGGACGCCGCATAAAGCCAGCGACCGTCGCCCGACCATTCCAGCCCATGCAACTTGCGCCCATCATCGGTCACCTGTTGTTCGGCACCCGTGGCCAGCTCGCGGACAATGACATCCGATACCCCGACGGCCCGGTGCCGCATGAAGGCCAGTCGCTTGCCGTCGGGAGACAAGGTCGGGTCACTGTCCCCATGGATGCCAGGCGGTGGATCGGTCAGGGCCACTTGCTGTCCCGCCTGCGGCCCGGACAGCGCTACTGACCACAGCCGCGCCGGGCCTGCCGTACCCGGTCGGTCGGCATGGACCAAGTGGCCATTGTCAAGCCACGCCAGTTTCACTTCCCTGAAGGTCGAACAGGCACCGACCTGACGCTCTGGCCCCGATGGCACCGGCTTAACCAGAATACGGCACGGACCGTCCCTATCGATCCGGACAAAGGCAATACGACCGCCATCGGGTGACCAAGACGGTGACAGGTCATGGGCTGGATCGTCGGTGATCCGTGCCGGTGTACCCCCTGTCAGGGATTGAACCCAGATGTCGAAGCCCTGGCCGGCCCGGTCGGCTGCATAGGCGATCTGTCCGCCGCCGCGGTTCAGCGCCGGCTGGATTTCCTGCCCCGGATCGCTGGTCACCGGCGTTACCTGGGCGACGGGCAGCGCTGCGCCATCCCGTTTCAGAAGCTGGAGGCTTCCAGCTATAAGCAGTATCGACCCTGCCACTGCCACCCAGGGCCAGAGTGGGCGGCGGGGTGGCGCCGGCAATGTCGGTGGCAGTGCCGGCGGTGATGTGTCGTCTATCCCGGCATCGACAGAAAGGCGGTAGCCGATTTTCGGAATGGTTTCGAACCCGATCACACCATCAATCGCCAGCACGGCGCGCAGCCGGCCGATGCAGCGACCGATGGCATCATCCCCTACCTCCAGGCCCCAAGCGGTCCGCATCAGTTCGGCCCGCGACACTGTTCGCCCCTCTGCCCGGACCAGGACGATCAAGGTCTGGAGAACGCGGGGTTCCAGTTTCACCTCTGCTCCGTCCCGGCAAGCCATGCCCAGGGAGGGGCGCACAAGCCAGGGGCCAAGGCGGAAATCCGGTTCGACGGCCAGATCGATGTTGCCCATCGCCACGCCCATTGCGTAACCGTCTCCCACATCAATGCAATTGCCGCGCAGAGTGCCGCGAACCGAACCCTTTGGCAAATGGCGCTGTCATTCTGGTTCCTTGGCTGGTGTTGACAATGGTTCCAGAACCCATTGCCCGAGGCTGGTGCAAGCGGAGGTGTCCATGTAGCCTTGCAACTGCGACCTTCGGGCAGATGGACGACCAGTCGGCGCGCCAAACAGGGGGTAAAACTGTGAAGCTGAAGAGGATTCTGCTGGGCACCGTGGGGGGTGTCGTTGGTTTGGCCGCTGTGGCGGTCGGGTATGGGCTGTGGGGGCCGCTGCCCATCCACCCCACCATTGAACGTCAGACCATTGCGCAGGTTCTGGACAGTCCGGAGACGCTGACCCAGTTGGGCATGATCGACGGCACCTTCCTCGATTTCCATTCTGGCAAGCTGGACCAGATCAAGCCGGAAGACCTGGAAGAAGCCCGTCAGGACATGACCCGCTACATCGCGGAGATCAAGGGTTATACTGGTCTCACCGGACAGCAGGCCATCTCACAGCAGGTGATGCTGGAATTCTATTCCACCAATCTGGCGCAACTGGATTTCCCCTGGGTGGTGCCGGGCGGCGGGCTTTACCCCGTCGATCAACTGTTCTCTCCGCCCGTCAGCCTGCCGCAATTCCTGACCAACGCGCATGTGGTCAGTGATGTGGCATCGGCCGAGCGCTACATCAGCCGACTGCGCGCTGTTTCCACCAAGTTCGGGCAGTTGGCCGACTCCGTGCGCAACCAAGCCAAGGCGGGCGTGGTGCCGCCGGACTTCGTGGTCGATAAGAGCCTAGTGGTCATCGACAGTTTCACCAAGGACCCGGCGGCCAACAGCCCGCTGATCACTACCTTCAAGGCGCGCCTGGAAAAGGCCGGCGTGGCAGAGGCAGAGCGCGTCCGGCTGATCGCCGCCGCCACGGCCGCCGTGGAACAGGAGGTTTATCCGGCGTATCAGTCGCTGGGTAAGCTCCTGCGCGAGGAAATCCGTCCCAAAGCGACGTCGGATGCCGGCGTCTGGCGCCTGCCGGATGGCGCGCGCTACTATAAGCTGGCGCTGCGGGCCAACACGACCGTGGACACCGAACCCGATGCCATCCATGACATCGGTCTGTCGGAAGTGGCCCGGATCACGGCCGAAATGGATGCACTGCTGCAGAAGCTTGGCCGGGTCGAGGGGACCGTGGGCGCGCGGGTGCGCGCCCTGGAACAGGACCCTTCCCAGAAATACCCGCCGGGCCGCGAAAGCCATGCCGAGCAACTGGCCGATCTGAAGCGCATGACTGAGACGGTCATGGCCAAGGCCCCACAATGGTTCAACAAACTGCCCCAGCAGCCTGTGGACATTCAGGCGGTGCCGGAATATGCCGAGGCAACGGCGCCCGGCGGCTACTACAACCCGCCGGCACTTGACGGTTCACGCCCCGGCATTTTCTACATCAACCTGGGTGAGAAATCGCGGGCACCGAAATTCAGCCTGCCGACCCTCGTTTATCACGAGGCCGTCCCCGGTCACCATTTTCAGCTGGCGCTGGCCCAGACCATTGAGGACGTACCCACGTTCCGCAAGGTCTACCCTTTCACTGCCTATGCCGAGGGCTGGGCGCTTTATGCGGAGCGGCTGGCCGTTGAGATGGGGATGTATGAAAATGATCCCTATGGCGATCTGGGTCGGCTGCAGGCTGAACTGTTCCGGTCAGTCCGCCTGGTGGTAGATACCGGTATCCACGCCAAGCGCTGGACCCGCGAACAGGCCATTGCTTACATGCGCGATACTACGGGCATGAGCGAGGACGCGGTTACCATCGAGATTGATCGTTATATTGTGCTGCCCGGCCAAGCCTGCGCCTACAAACTGGGCCAGTTGAAAATTCTGGACCTGCGTGACAAGGCCAAGACGGCCCTGGGCGAGAAGTTCGATATCAAGGCCTTCCATGATGTTGTGCTGGGTTCCGGCGGGCTGCCACTGACCGTGCTTGAAGCCCAGGTCGATGCCTGGGTAAAGCAGGTGAAAGGCTGATAAAAGGTCCCCCTGCCGCTGACCTGGCGGCGGGGGGACCTGTCCATCAGACATGGGGGCAATCCATGCAGCAAACCCCTGTTATGTCCCCGCTCTTATGCTATGGTAGCGCCCCTTCCGCCGGGCAGGCGGAGGATAGAGCAACGTTGACGTCCCCAGCCGGGGACCATAGCCGACCGGATCCAGGATGAAGATCATCATCGAACGTACCGCCCTGCTTGGCTCTCTCGGGCATGTGCAGAGCGTTGTCGAACGGCGCAACACCATCCCGGTCCTGTCCAATGTGCTGTTGAATGCGGCCAATGGCAGCCTTTCACTGCTGGCCACCGACATGGACCTGGAGATCTCCGAAACGGTGGTGGCGGAAGTCGTCCGTCCCGGTTCCGCTACAGCGCCGGCCCACACCTTGTATGACATCGCCCGCAAGCTGCCGGATGGCAGCCAAGTGGAATTGGATGCCACGGGCGATGTGCTGACCCTGCGGTCAGGTCGTTCCAAGTTCAATCTGGGCACTCTCCCGGTTGCCGATTTTCCGGAAATGACCCGCGGGACCTGGTCGCATCAGTTCTCGCTGAGAGCAGATGTGCTGAAGGGGCTAATTGACCGGACCAAGTTTGCGATCAGCACTGAGGAAACCCGTTACTATCTGAACGGCATTCATATTCATGCCACAAAGGGCAAGGCGGGCGAGGTGCCAGCCTTGCGGGCTGTGGCGACCGATGGTCACCGCCTTGCCCGTGTTGAAACACCGTTGCCGGAAGGTGCCGATGGTCTGCCCGGTGTGATCATCCCGCGCAAGACTGTGCTGGAGGTGCGCAAACTGCTGGATGAGGTCGCGGGCAATGTCGACATCTCCCTCTCGGAGACCAAAATTCGCTTCACGCTGGGTGATGTGACCCTGATCAGCAAGCTGATTGATGGGACTTTCCCGGATTATGAGCGGGTCATTCCCGCTGGCAATAACAAGCTGCTGTCAGTGGATAGCAAGCTGTTTGCCGGCGCCGTCGACCGCGTTGCTACCATTTCCACTGAAAAGTCGCGGGCCGTCAAATTGGCACTGGAAGCGGGTGTGCTGACCCTCTCGGCCACAGCCGCTGATGCCGGGTCGGCGTCGGAGGAAATCGAGGTGGACTACGACAGCACACCGCTGGAGATCGGCTTCAACAGCCGTTATCTGTTGGACATCACCGGCCAAATCGAAAGTGGCAAGGCGCAATTTGTGATGGCAGACGGCAATTCCCCGACCATCGTGCGCGATGCAGCCGATCTAGCGGCACTTTATGTCCTCATGCCGATGCGCGTCTGATCGTCAACGCGCCGGGTCATCTTGTTCCCGTCCTCAGTGACGCCCCGGTCGGACAACGCCGGGGCGTTTTCTTTACAGACGTAACCGGTCGGCCGTCGCGGGCCGGCTCTCACCCGTCAGTTGCCGTCAACAAAGCTGGATATTGCCTGTCTGATGCCCGCCCCTCCCGCCCTGGCTGTCACCCGCCTGACAGTGACACGGTTCCGCTCCTATGCCAGCGCGCGGCTTGAATGCGATGCGCGGCCAGTTGTGCTGACGGGAGAGAACGGGGCTGGCAAGACCAACATTCTGGAGGCCGTCAGCTTCCTGGCGCCGGGGCGCGGCATGCGCCGGGCCAAACTGTCAGAGATCGAACGGATCGGTGACAGTTCGGCGGCGGAATGGACAGGAGGTCCCGGCTGGGCCATCGCTGCCACTGTGGCGACCGCCAACGGCGCCGTGGAGATCGGGACGGGCCGCGACCCCGCAGGTGGAGAAAGCGAGCGTCGGCTGGTTCATATTGACGGGCGCCCTGCCAAGGGCCAGATCGCTCTGGCCGAACATGTGTGCGTTGTCTGGCTGACACCACAGATGGATCGTCTGTTCCTGGAAGGCGCGGCCGGACGCCGGCGCTTTCTGGATCGGTTGGTCTTTGGTTTTGACAGCGGTCATGCCGGGCGGTTGACCAAATATGAGAATGCTCTGCGTGAACGTGCCCGTATCCTGCGCGATGGGCCTGTGGACCCGGCCTGGCTGTCCACCCTGGAAGGGCAGATGGCAGAAACCGGCATTGCCGTGGCCGCCGCCCGCGCTGATATGGCCCGACGCCTGGAGGCAGCGGCAGCCCAGGGGGTCGGGCCGTTCCCAGCGCCTGGGATCACCATGGTGGGTGCCGTTGACGCGTTGCTGGCCGGCCGCCCGGCACTGGAGGCGGAAGACGCATTCCGCAAGGCGCTGGCGGAGGGGCGGCGCGCGGATGCGGTGGCCGGGGGCGCTACCATCGGCCCTCACCGGTCCGACCTTGCCGTTACCTACCGCGCCAAAGATATGCCGGCTGAACTGGGCAGTACGGGTGAGCAGAAAGCGCTGCTGATCGCCATTGTCCTGGCCAACGCCCGCCTGATGCGGGCGGAAACAGGGGTTGCGCCGTTGCTGTTGTTGGATGAGGTTGCCGCCCATCTGGATGAGGGGCGGCGGCTGGCCCTGTTTGATGAAATTCTGGCGACTGGCAGTCAGGCGTGGATGACGGGCACCGACGCCGACATCTTTCGCCCACTCGGGCGCGCGGCCACCCATGTCGCGGTGGCACAGTCGCGGCTGACCCATCATCCGGTCCAACCATGATCGCCCGATGGCCACGCCGGAGGCTGCGTTCAACCGCCTGTAAAGACCGTTGAAAACGGGTAAGTCCCATGCGGAAATTTAGTCGTCCCAGCGCGCTTTTGCCCCTGTTTTCCGCCGCTTTCTGATACACTCACGATACCATGATGAATACCGATCACATCCAATCCGCCGCCCCGTCCGTTTCCGCCGCAGCAGAGGAATATGGGGCCAGTTCCATCAAGGTGCTGAAGGGCCTGGACGCTGTCCGCAAACGCCCGGGCATGTATATCGGCGATACCGATGACGGTTCCGGCCTGCACCATATGGTGTATGAGGTGGTGGATAACGCCATTGACGAGGCGCTTGCGGGGCATGCCGATCGGGTGGATGTGCGCCTGAATGCTGACGGTTCGGTGACCGTTCGGGATAATGGCCGCGGTATCCCGGTGGATATCCACCAGGAAGAAGGGGTCTCGGCGGCAGAGGTCATCATGACCCAACTCCATGCCGGCGGCAAATTCGACCAGAACAGCTATAAGGTATCGGGCGGCCTTCATGGCGTGGGCGTCTCGGTGGTGAACGCCCTGTCGGAGATTCTTGACCTGCGCATCTGGCGCCAGGGCAGGGTATGGGAAATGCGCTTCTCCCATGGCGATGCTGTTGCGCCGCTGGTCGATGTCGGCCCTGCACCGATTGTCGCCGAAGGCAAGCGGGCGGGTCAGCCTCTGACCGGGACGGAGGTTTCCTTTCTGCCGTCCAAGGCCACGTTCACCAAGACCGAGTTTGATTTCCAGACCTTGGAACACCGGCTGCGCGAACTGGCCTTCCTGAACTCCGGGGTGCTGATCATCTTCACTGACGCTCGTGGGGTCGAGCCGAAGAGTGTTGAACTGTACTATGAAGGCGGGCTGGAAGCCTTCGTGGCCTATCTTGACCGATCCAAGACACCACTGCACAAGCCTGGCATCTACGCCAAGGGCGAGCGCAACTCCGAAATGGGGGTGGCCATCGGTGTGGAAGTGTCGTTGCAGTGGAACGACAGCTATCATGAAACGACGCTGTGCTTTACCAACAACATCCCACAGCGCGATGGCGGCACCCATCTCGCAGGGTTCCGCGCCGCCCTGACCCGCACGGTCAATAAATACGCAGAAGAAAGCGGCATCCTGAAGAAGGAAAAGGTCGCGCTGTCGGGTGATGACATGCGCGAAGGCTTGACCTGCATCATCTCCGTTAAGGTGCCGGACCCGAAATTCTCCAGTCAGACCAAAGACAAGCTGGTCTCGTCCGAAGTGCGCCCCGTGGTCGAGGCGATTTGTGCGGATGCGCTCTCGACCTGGTTCGAGGAACATCCCGCCGATGCCCGGAAAATCGTCGGCAAGGTTGTCGAAGCTGCTGCCGCACGGGAGGCTGCCCGCAAGGCCCGCGAACTGACCCGTCGCAAGGGTGCGCTGGACATGGCCAGCCTGCCCGGCAAGCTCGCCGATTGTCAGGAACGCGACCCGGCACTGTCTGAACTGTTCATCGTTGAGGGCGATTCGGCCGGTGGTTCCGCCAAGCAGGGCCGTTCGCGGCAGAACCAGGCCATCCTGCCCCTGCGTGGCAAGATCCTGAATGTGGAGCGCGCGCGCTTTGACAAGATGCTGTCTTCTGCCGAGATTGGCACTCTGATTGCTGCTCTGGGCACTGGCATTGGCCGCGACGAGTTCAACATCGAAAAGGCGCGGTATCATAAAATCATCATCATGACGGACGCCGACGTTGATGGCGCCCATATCCGTACCCTGTTGCTGACCTTCTTCTATCGGCAGATGCCGGAAATCATCGAGAAGGGCTATCTCTACATCGCGCAGCCGCCGTTGTACCGTGTGAAGCGCGGTACGGCGAAGGAGCGGTACCTGAAGGATGACCGCGCACTTGAGGATTACCTGATCAACCAGGGGACAGACGATGTGTTCCTGGTGACGGCCGACGGTTCCGCCAAGGGGGGTGATGATCTACGCGGCCTGGTCGAACAGGCGCGCGCCGCCAAGGCTGCCATCCAGGCGCTGGCCCGTAAGGCCGGCAACCGCGATGTGGTTGAACAGGCCGCTATCATCGGTGCCCTGTCCTCCAAACTGCTGGACGATACGTCGCGTGCCGCTGAACTGGCCGCTGTCATTGCGGACAGGCTGAATGTTCTGGCGCGTGACCGTGCGATGGCTGCCGGTGATGCCATGGCCGTGGATGCGACCCCCGCCGCCATTGGCGGTTGGCAGGGCACGGCGGACCAGGATGGACTGGTTCTGTCTCGGACCCGTCGGGGTGTGACCCACCGCCATGTCCTGGATGCCGACCTGCTGAAAAGTGTGGAAGCGCGGCGGCTCGATGCCATGTTTGACCATCTGTCGGCGACCTATACTGTGGCCGGAACCCTGCGTCATCGGGTGAAGGATCTGCGCCATGTCACCGGACCGTCTTCCCTGTTCGAAGGGGTCATCGACCAGGGTCGTCATGGCCTGACCATCCAGCGCTATAAGGGGCTGGGTGAAATGAACCCGGATCAGCTTTGGGAAACCACGCTGGACCCCAATGTGCGCACCCTTTTGCAGGTCAAGGTCAACCATGCCGACGATGCAGAAGATGTGTTCAGCACCCTGATGGGCGACGTGGTCGAACCCCGTCGCGCCTTTATCCAGGAAAACGCGCTCAAGGTCGCGAACCTGGACGTGTGAGGGGGGAACGGGGGTGACTTAACCCACCCCCGCGCCTCTGATGTTTTCCCGTCCGCCACCCGTCTCCAGCCCCCATTGCACCTGAGCGACGATGCTGTCCCTGCTGTACCGCTGGTTCCGCTCCCCCCGGTCGCGCTTGCGTGACGTGACGCTGGGTCGGCGTCTGGGCACGCTGGCGCTATGGGTGATGGGTGTGTGCACGGCCCATGTCATCGCCATGATGGTGCTCGAGGGGATGGCGCTGCGTGATGCGCTGTGGCTGACGGCCACGACCATCGTCACGGTCGGCTATGGCGATCTTTTCGCCAAGACCGATGCCGGGCGACTGGCGACGGTCGGTTTTATGTATGTCGGCGGCATTTTTGTGGTGGCCAGTCTGGTGTCGGCCCTGGTCGACTGGCGCACGGACAGCCAAGAACGCAAGGCCAACGGGACCTGGGGGTGGAAATTGACAAACCATCTGCTGTTGATCGGTGAACCCAGCGGTGACGCAGTTCAGCATCTTTGCCGTCTGGTCGATCAGGTCCGCGCGCATGAGGATTGGCGCGATGCGCCTATCCTGTTGCTGACCCGTGCGTTCGAAGCGACCCGTCTACCGGCGGCGCTGGCCGATCGGGGGGTGGTGCATGTCACAGGTAGTGCCGCCGATGCCACGGCCCTGACCCATGCCGCCCCTGACCGGGCGCGCACATCGCTGGTCTTTTCCAGCTCCGAAACCGACCGGGAGGCGACGGCCCGCGTGCTGGACACCGTCCTGCGCCTGCGGGAAGCGGGGCAGAAGACCTCGATCATCGCCGAATGCGTGGATGTCGGCGACCATGACCGTCTGGCCCGGCTTGGTGCCGCCCAACCCATCCGCGTCATGCACGGCTATCCCGAGGTGGCGGCCCGTGCCATTGTCAGCCCCGGATCGGAAGCGCTGATCGAACAGCTTTTCACGGCGGAGGGCGATGAGTGCCGCCGCGTCGACCTGCCCCGCGTCTGGGAGGGAACCTGGCTGGACCTGCTGACCCGTATCGCCGGGGCCGGCATCGGCACCCCCATCGGCTATCTCTGCGCCGACACGGGCGCTGTCCTGGCCAACCCCGTGGGCCGATCCATCCGTGCCAAAGCCCTGTTCCTGATCGTGGGCGATGACCGGCAGGTCAATGCCACCCGCGATACGGTGCAGGCGCTGGCCCTCTGACGGCGAACTGCCGGCTATTTCCGGCGAACAGCAGACGCCCAAGCTGCATTTCGTCCGATCCACCACTTCAATCCGGCACTGCTTCCCGGCAAAATCGCGGCAACCATTGATCAAGGGACTGACGCCATGACCATGCCTGCCGCCACTACCTCCCCCACCGCCCGCACCGGTGCGCGCCTGCTGGTCGCGGCCCTGGAGGCGCAGGGCGTGAAGATGGTGTTCGGGGTGCCGGGGGAGAGCTATCTGCCGGTTCTGGATGCCCTGCATGACAGCGGCATCCGTTTCATCACCTGCCGGCAGGAGGGGGGCGCCGCGATCATGGCAGAGGCGCAGGGCAAGCTGACAGGCCGGCCCGGCATCTGTTTTGTCACGCGCGGTCCAGGCGCCACCAACGCCTCTGCCGGCATCCATATAGCCCAGCAGGATGCCACGCCGATGATCCTGTTCGTGGGGCAGGTGGCGCGCGACATGCGCCAGCGCGGGGCATTCCAGGAGGTGGATTACAGCGCCGTCTTTGGCAGCATGTGCAAATGGGCCTTTGAGATCGACAATCCCGCCCGCATCCCGGAACTGGTCTCCCGCGCCTTCCGCGTTGCCTGTCAGGGGCGGCCCGGCCCCGTGGTCATCGCCCTGCCGGAGGATATGCTGACCGAACTGGCCGATATGGCCGATGCCGCCGTCGCCCCCGTCACTGATGCCTTCCCCGACCCGGCGGCCCTCGCCGATCTGGCGCGGCGTCTGCGGGTTGCTGAACGGCCCCTCGCCATCCTGGGCGGCAGTGGCTGGAATGCGGAGACGACCGCTGCCTTTACCGCCTTTGCCGAGGCGCACCAGATCCCGCTGGCTGTGGAGTTCCGCCGCCAGATGCTGGTGAACGCCTTTAGTGAAAGCTATGCCGGGGATCTGGGCTTTGGCGCCAATCCGGCCTTGCTGGCCCGTGTGAAGCAGGCTGATCTGGTCCTGCTGCTGGGCGGCACCCTGGGCGAGGTTCCCTCACAAGGTTACGAGTTGCTGGGCATTCCCAATCCCGGCGTGCCTCTTGTCCATGTGCATCCCGGTGCCGAAGAACTGGGCCGCGTCTATCAGGCGGAACTGTCCATCCAGGCCAGCCCGCGCGCCTTTGTCAGCGCGTCTCTGTCCGTTCTATCCCATTCTGTCCCGGCGACCCGCGCAGGATGGCGGGAGGCAGCGCGTGCCGCCTATCGCGCCTGGACCGACACGGTTCCGCCCAACCCAGGCCCAGTGCAGATGGCGGAAGTGGTAGAGGCCCTGCGCGCCTTACCGCCAGAGGCGGTAATGTGCAACGGGGCCGGTAACTATGCCATCTGGCTGCACCGGTTCCACCGCTACCAGGCCTTTGGCACCCAATTGGCACCGACCAGCGGGTCCATGGGGTACGGGTTACCCGCCGCCATAGGGGCCAAGCTGCACCAACCAGATCGCACCGTCGTGGCATTGGCCGGTGATGGTTGCTTCCTGATGCATGGTCAGGAATTTGCCACAGCCGTTCAGCATGGGGCTGCCATTGTTGCCGTCGTCATCGACAATGGCATGTATGGCACCATCCGCATGCATCAGGAGCGGGAGTTTCCGGGCCGTGTACTGGGCACGGAACTGTACAGCCCCGACTTTGCGGCCCTGGCCCGCGCCTATGGCGGTGCCGGCTTCACCGTTGAAAAGGCAGGGGAATTCCAGGCGGCGTTCGATGCTGCCCTTGCCAGTGGCCGTCCCGCCCTGGTCCATGTTCGCTTGGACCCGGAAGCCATCACGCCGACCAGCACCCTGTCCGGTATCCGGTCCAAGGCCCTTGCCGGGACCTGACCGCCCGTCCCCTGAGGCCAGCGGTCGCTGGCCTCAGGCTTGGGTGGTTAGAGCCCTTCCAATTCGGTGATAAAGCTGTCCAGCAGGCCCAGACCTTTGTCCCAGAAGGACGGGTCCTTCAGGTTCAGGCCGAACGGAGCCAGCAGATCGGTATGGTGCAGCGTGCCGGCCGCCGACAGCATTTGCATGTATTTGTCGGCGAACGCGGCCCCCTGGCCCTTGGACGCCGCCTCCTGATAGGCGGCATAGAGACTGTTCACCAGACAGTCGCCGAAGGCATAGGCATAGACATAGAAGGGTGAGTGGACAAAGTGGCCGATATAGGTCCAATAGGGCCGGTAGCTGTCTTCCCAGCGGAAGGCCGGTCCCAGGCTTTCGGTCTGCACTTCCATCCAGATATCGGCGATCCGTTCGGCCGACAGTTCGCCGTCGCGCCGTTCGGTGTGCAGCCGCCGCTCGAACTGGTAAAAGGCGATCTGGCGGACAACGGTGTTGATCATATCCTCCACCTTGCCGGCCAGCAGCGCCTTGCGCGTCTTCGGGTCGGTGGTGGCGTCCAGCAGGCCGCGGAAGGTCAGCATCTCCCCGAATACCGATGCGGTTTCGGCCAGTGTCAGCGGGGTCGACGCCTGCAAATGCCCCTGTTCGCGGCACAGATATTGATGCACCCCATGGCCCAGCTCGTGGGCCAGGGTCATCACATCGCGGGTGCGGCCCATATAGTTCAGCAGCAGGTAGGGGTGGGCTGACGGCACCACGGGATGGGCGAAGGCACCGGGATTCTTGCCGGGACGCGGCGGCACGTCGATCCAGGGATTGTCGAAGAATTGCTGACCGATTTCGGCCATGCGCGGGCTGAACCGAGCATAGGCGTCATGGACGATACGCTTGGCCTCCGCCCACGGAATTTTGCGGTCATCGTCACCGGGCAGCGGGGCGTTGCGGTCCCAATAATCCAGCTTGTCCTGCCCGAACCATTTGGCCTTCAGCGCGTAATAACGGTGCGACAGGCGGGGATAGGCGGTCCGCACCGCGCTGAGCAGCGCGTCCACCACCTCATCCTCCACCTGATTGGCCAGATTGCGGGCCGACCAGGGGTTGGCATAATGGCGCCAACGATCCTCGATCTCCTTATCCTTGATCAGGGTGTTCATGATGTGGGCGAAGGTGCGCTGGTTCTTGCCCAGCACCTCCCCCAGCACCTGGGCGGCCTCCCTGCGCACGGCCGGATCGGTAGAGGAGAGCAGGTTGAGCGCCTGGGCCGAGGTCAGTTCCTCGCCCCGGATGGAGAAGCGCAGGTCGGCCAGATGTTCGTCGAACAGCCGCGTCCAGGAGGCGCGGCCCGCGACATATTTCTCATGCAGCAGCTTTTCCAGATCGTCGGCCAACTGATGCGGGCGGAAAATGCGGGTATCGCGCAGGAAGGGGCGGTAGGCGGCGAGTTCCGGGTTGTCCAGCTTGATCTCCAGGTCACGATCCTCGACCCGGTTGATCTCCAGCGTGAAGAACAGCAGATGGACGGAAATGCCCGTCACCCGCTCACTCATCCCCTGATAGAACCGCCCGATATTGGGATCGGCCATGTTGGACGCATAGAGCAGCCCCGCGAAGGACATGACCTTCGACAGAACCTCATCCAGCTTTTCATATTCGGCGATGGCCTGGGCCAGTTCGGCCCCGCTCAACCCTGCCAGCTTGCCCTGATAGCGGTTGGCGAAGGCGGCGGCTTCACCCTCAGCCGTGGCCAGATCAGCCGCCAGCAAGGGGCAATCGGGACCGGCATACAGGTCGGAAAGGTCCCAGGCAGGCAGTTCGCCCAGATCGGCATGGTTCAGGCTGTCGGGCACGATACCCCTCCGGCATTGCAATCACGTCGATTGCATATGGCATGGAGGCGGCGGCAGTTCAATCGGACCGACCCCGCTGCCGCCGGTTCGGGTCCGCAAAAATCAGGCAGCGGAGATGGTTTTGGCGGCCCGCCCGCAATCATTGCTGGCAATGCGCCCGGCCGTGACGCGAACGATGTGCAACACATCCTCCGCGGCGACACCATCGCGGTTCATCAGCAGCACCGCAATCGGATCAGACAAAAGATCACCCAGGCTGGCCTCGCCGTGCAGGGTATCATCAAGCATCAAGTCTTTGTTTTCCATGGGCGTCCTCCTGACCGGGCCTAGGGGGCCTGCGTAAGCGGTTCCACGAGGCAACAATGAGATCATGCGCCGGTTCCGTGACATTTCAATGGCGAGATGATCAATTTCAGCCACCCTATCCATTTGCGCGGCCACCCGCCGTGATGGCGGTCACCGGGCCTATAAAATGGTCTATGGCGTCGGGTAGAGGGCAGGCCTCGCCTCTGTCTGTCGCGGTCCATGCAACATGGTGCAACACAAAACAGCGGTCTGTTTCAGGAGACACGAGGTCTCGCCCTCCGAAAGCCGGTGGCTCCGAATTGGTGCGAACACAGGTTGGCTGTTGATTGATCAATGATAGCAGAGGAACCGGCGGAAGTCAGCAGATGCGGGCGTCACCGTTTCCCCCCGCCCATAAAAAAGGCCGCCCCGGTTGCCCGGTGGCGGCCTTTCCCAAACGGGGGCAGCGCCCCTTACTGGTTCATGCTGTCGAAGAAATCGTTGTTGGTCTTCGACTGTTTCAGCTTGTCGACCAGGAATTCGACGGCGTCCTGGGGCCCCATCGGGTTCAGGATACGGCGCAGAATCCACATCTTGGCCATCGCCCCCTTGTCGACCAGCAGGTCTTCCTTGCGGGTACCCGACTTCTGAATGTCGAGAGCCGGGAAGATGCGCTTGTCGGACAGCTTGCGATCCAGGACGATTTCGCTGTTACCCGTGCCCTTGAACTCTTCGAAGATCACTTCATCCATGCGGCTGCCCGTGTCGATCAGGGCGGTCGCAATGATGGTCAGCGAGCCACCTTCCTCGATATTGCGGGCGGCACCGAAGAAGCGCTTGGGCCGCTGCAGGGCGTTGGCATCCACACCACCGGTCAGCACCTTGCCCGACGAGGGAACAACGGTGTTATAGGCGCGGCCCAGGCGGGTGATGCTGTCCAGCAGGATGACGACGTCGCGCTTATGTTCCACCAGACGCTTGGCCTTTTCCAGGACCATCTCCGTCACCTGCACATGGCGGGTGGCCGGTTCGTCGAAGGTGGAGGACACGACCTCGCCCCGCACGGAGCGGGCCATGTCGGTCACTTCTTCCGGGCGCTCGTCGATCAGCAGGACGATCAGATAGACTTCCGGGTGGTTGGTGGCGATGGAATGGGCGATGTTCTGCAGCATCACCGTCTTACCGGTGCGCGGCGGCGCCACAATCAGGGCGCGCTGGCCCTTGCCCAGGGGGGCGACAAGGTCGATGACGCGAGTCGTCATGTCCTTGCGGCCCTTGCCGGAATTATCGACCTCCACCTCCAGCTTCAGCCGTTCATCCGGGTAAAGCGGGGTCAGATTGTCGAAATTGATGCGGTGGCGCACCTTGTCCGGATGATCAAAATTGATCGTGTTGACCTTCAGAAGGGCGAAGTAACGCTCCCCATCCTTGGGCGCCCGGATCTGGCCTTCCACCGTGTCGCCGGTGCGCAGGCCGAAGCGCTTCACCTGGGACGGGGAGATATAGATATCGTCGGGGCCGGGCAGATAGTTGGCTTCGGGTGAGCGCAGGAAGCCGAACCCGTCGGGCAGCACCTCCAGCACGCCTTCGCCATAGATCGGCACGTCATTGTCGGCCAACTGCTTCAGGATGGCGAACATCATGTCCTGCTTGCGCAGGGTGCCGGCATTCTCGATCTGCAGCTCTTCAGCAAAGGCGAGCAGCTCGGCGGGGGTTTTGGCCTTGAGTTCCTGGAGATTCATTGGATCTGGCTGTCGGTCGGCCATGGGCCGGTTGCGGGGAAGGGCGACGATGCCCCCGAGGATGCGCCCCGAATGGGGCGGGATCACGACCAACTGTCCGGATGGAGAATCGGGAAGCGGCCGAAGGTGCAGAACTTCGCGGTGGACTGACCTGATCAGGGGGGAAGGGGCGGTGGCAGACTGGCCGGGGAGACCGATCCCGGCGATGGCCGCAGGCGAAGCTGATCCGACAAACCAGCAATCGTCAGGCATGACACGGTAAGCCACGCGGCTACCGGATCAAGGCGGGATGTACCAGGACACCCCGGCGAACGGCATCACCTTTCACCTGATTGCATGGTTAGCCCAGCGCCCCCCCCAAGTCAAAACAAAAGAGCAGGTTACCCGTGCCAAGCGGTCGCATCCGGGGAGAGCAGAAATATCGGCGCCGTTTGCCACGATCTCTCTAACAGGGGACTATGCGCAATCGCGCGTTGCTGTAATATACGACTGGTTAACGATTACCCTGGGCAAAAAACATGCGCCTGCTTATCGCCGACGACCATGACCTGCTGCGGGACGCCCTGCGCTCGCATTTCGAGCGGGAGGCCCCAGGGACTTTCGTGCAAGGTGTCGGAACCGTCAGTGAAGCCCTGAAAGTGCTGGATGATGGGCAGCCGTTCGATATCCTGCTGCTGGATCTGCGGATGCCGGGCATGAATGGCCTTAACGGGCTGGTGCGGTTGCGCGAACGCTATCCGTCGCTGAAGATCGCCCTTATGTCGGGTGAAGCCAAGAACGAGGATATCAGGCTGGCCATGGCGCATGGCGCTGTGGGTTTCCTGCCCAAGACCCTGCCGGGTACTGTGCTTTTGCAGGCAGTCCAGCGCATGGCTGCGGGCGAAACCTTCATGCCCGACAATCTGCCGGAAAGCGCAATGGCGACTGATGGCAATGCGCTGAACAGCACCTTCACACGGCGGGAGCGGGAAGTGCTGGATTTCCTGCTGAAAGGCCAGTCGAACAAAGAAATCGCCCGGGCGCTGGACCTGGAAGAGGTTACGGTCAAGCTGCATATCCGGGGGCTGTGCCGCAAGCTGGGGGCCAAGAACCGTACTCAAGCCGCCATGCGCGCCGTGGAGTTGGGTCTTGCCCGCTGATCAAACCACGGGGATCGGGGATGACAAGGATGGCCATGGCCTGCCGCGCGGCTTGCGCCATGATCTGGTCAATGCCCTGAACGCCCTGCTGGGCTTTGCGTCATTCCTGGAGTCGGACCTGCCCGAGGGGCCGCAACGCGATTTTGCCCGCCGGATTCAGGATGCGGGGCGCCAGGCCATGGCCCTGGCCGAACGTATCCCCTCCTCGCCACGTGCCGCTGCGGTGCGTGTGCTGATGGTGTCGGCGGCGTCTGATGCCGACTCTCTGATCCTGGAACTGGACACTTATGGGTGTGAGGTGACGCTGGTGCCCACGCCGGGCCGCGCCGTGCAAGTGCTGCGCAAGGCGCCCGGCGCGTGGGATGTGTTGCTGGCCGATCAACCGGGACCCGCCGACCATGCCGGACTGATCGAAGCGGCCGCCGGCCTTTCCATCATAGCGCGTCGCGTCGACGACCGTGCGGCGACCCTGGCGCTGGCCCTGCGCGCGGCCCGTTGACCTGACGCCGGCCGTTGCGCCGTGGAGAGTAACCCCCAGTCCCCCTATGCTTTTGGCATCATTTCGGTGCTGTCGCACCCCGTTATTTCATGCGATTCTGATCCTGCATAATGGCCGGTAAGGCCACCTCTACGTTTCCTGTTCCTAGCCTCTGGCGGGTGTCCGCATGTCCGTGAAATTCCTGTTTGCCCTGGTCACCCTCCTGTGGTTGACCGGGCCCGCTGTTGCAGGCACCTGCACCCTGCCCCGCATTGATGGCGGCATTCAAACCGGGCAGGCCGACAAGATCGACCGTGATCGGACCGCCCTTCTTTCCTATGAGGCCTGTCTGGCCGAGCAGGAGGAACTGGAAAGCGCGTTCAACAGTCCAGCGGCGGGTCGTACGGCCCTGCAACGCGAAGCGGCCGCTAATCTGCGCCGCACCCTGGATGCATGGCAGCGCACACGCCGTGCGGCCGATGCCGCACCGACGGAAAAGAGCGGTTCCTGACGCAGATTTCCCCTGTCCCTGACATAGGGCCGCCCGACAGGATCGGTGCGGCCCTTTTTCATGGGCGATTGCCACCGGAAAAGGCGGGTGTTGCGCAGCAACAGCAAATCAGCCATTCGAATATTGCGGCAGCGACCCGGCGTTGAATTGATCCACGTCAGGGAAGCAATCAATCCGGTATCCTATAAGTCAATCCTGTAAACGACGCATGAAATCAGCGTCCAGAAGCCGAGAGAAATATTCGCCCGGCACACGATATAGGAGCCTTTCCCATGAAGAAATTCGCTGTTCCGGCGCTTGCCGCCGCGTTGACGATTGGTGCCGCCGTTGCTGTACCGGCCCAGGCCGAAAAGGCGGCTGGTGATCTGCTGGTTCGTGGCCGCATCATCCATGTAAAGCCGGACGAAAGCAGCAATCTGAAGCTGGGCACTGCCGCGATCGCGGGCAAGGCCGCCGTCGACACCGCGACCGTGCCGGAGCTGGATTTCAGCTATTTCTTCACCGACAATCTGGCGGCTGAACTGATCCTGGCGACGGCGCAGCACCATGTTGCCGCCAAGGGGTCGCCGCTGGGCGCGTCGGTCGATCTGGGTGATGTCTGGCTGCTGCCGCCGACCGTGACGCTGCAATATCACCTCAATCCCAAGGGCAAGGTCAGCCCCTATGTTGGCGCCGGTGTGAATTATACGATTTTCTACGGCGACGATCCGGGTGCGGCCCGGGGTATCGATTATGACAATGCCTTCGGTCTGGCGGCGCAGGCGGGCGTGGATGTCGAACTGAACGATAAATGGTCGCTGAATTTCGACGTCAAGAAGCTGTGGCTGGACACGGATGTGCAGGTTAATGCCGGTCTGGCCAGCCCGGTCAATGCCAAGGTCGATATCGATCCGTGGATCTTTGGCGTCGGTGTCGGCTACCGCTTCTGATCGGGCGCTGGCATTTGCTGTCTCCCTCAACCGGGGGCGGCCATGTCGGGAAGGGGCTTGGCCTCGGGCACTGTCCGGGGGTACATAAGCCCCTTTCCAACGTGGCCGCCCCCGGACCCTTTCCGGAGCGGCCCGCCCTTGCTGATCGGGAGCACACACATGCGCGCCGAAATTCAAGCGGTGACCGAGGCTGTTGAACAGTCCTTGGGCCTGCTGAGGAGGCATCTTTGACTGGGAGAAATCCCTTTTCCGCCTCGACGAACTGACTGCCCTCACCGAAGACCCGAACCTGTGGAATGACAGCGAGCGGGCGCAGAAGCTGCTGCGGGAGAAAAACCAGCTTGAATCGGCCCTGAACGGGACGAAACAGCTCGAACGCGATCTGAAGGACAATCTGGAACTGCTGGAATTGGCAGAGATGGAAGGTGATCAGGACATGATCGCCGAGGCCGAAAAGGCCGTCTTTGCCCTGAAGGACCGCGCCGCCACCATGGAACTGGAAAGCCTGCTTTCCGGTGAGGCGGATGCCAATGACGCGTTCTTAGAAGTCAATGCCGGTGCAGGCGGTACGGAGGCCCAGGATTGGGCCCTGATTCTGCTGCGCATGTATACCCGCTGGGCCGAACAGCATGACTACAAGGTCGAGTTGCTGGACGAAACCAACGGCGAAGAGGCCGGCATCAAATCCGCCACCATTCAGATCAAGGGCCATAACGCCTATGGCTGGCTGAAATCTGAATCGGGCGTGCACCGGTTGGTGCGGATCAGCCCGTTCGACAGCCAGGCTCGCCGCCATACCTCCTTCTCGTCGGTGTCCGTGACGCCGGTGATCGACGACAAGATCAATGTCGAGATCAATGAGAAGGATGTGAAGGTCGACACGTTCCGCGCATCCGGTGCCGGTGGGCAGCACGTGAACAAGACCGATTCGGCGGTGCGCTTCACCCATATCCCTACCGGGATCGTGGTGTCGTGCCAGCAGGAACGCAGCCAGCATAAGAACCGGGCCAAGGCCTGGGACATGCTGCGCGCCCGCATCTATGAGATGGAACTGCGCAAGCGCGAAGAAGCGGCCAACGCCCTGGAAGCCACCAAGACCGATATCGGCTGGGGCCACCAGATCCGCTCTTATGTTTTGCAGCCCTATCAGATGGTGAAGGACCTGCGGACCAATGTCGAAACCTCCGACAGCGCCGGTGTGCTGAACGGTGATCTCGACCGGTTCCTGCAGGCAGCCTTGGCGCAGCGCCTGACCGGGCATGGCGATCCGCAGGGCTGATCTGCTGCTCCTGATCGACAGGACGGTCCGCCCATGGCCGGCCCGGTAACATTCTGTTGCCGGGCCGGCGTTTTTGCCGCAAAAAGAGCCGCTCTGGCCGGGGGGTGAATTGCCCGTCGGCCGCTCGTTGCTCCGTTTTTGGCTATGCTGATGCCCCGGCGTCGTGCGGACGCGATCCGGCATCCTGTGGAGTTGCCTGATGGTCGCGTCGGATACGGCGGGATTTGACATAGCGGCCGGTGGATCGGCCGCCGGAGCGGACCGGCTCTTTTCCTCCTATTTCAACAGCACCACGCAGGTGCTGGTCCTGTTGGACGGTGATGGCACCGTGCGCGCGGCTAACCGTGCCGCTCTGCGTGTGGGTGACCTGCTGGCCACCCAGGTGCTGAATATGCCGTTGTGGGAGACCCCCTGGTGGCGGGGCGCGCCCGGTGTTCGCGAACGTCTGATCACCGCCGTGCAGGCCGCCGCCCAAGGCGCGACCATTCGGTTTGATGCCGCGACCGGCCCACAAACCGGCGCACCGCTGGTCTTTGATCTGTCGATTACGCCAATTGATCCGGGCGCAGGCGGGGCTGTGCGGTTGATGGTGGAAGCCCGCGACGTGACGGAGGCCCGCGACATTGAACAGGCGCTGCGCACCAACGAGCAGCGCTTGCGTGACATGGTGGAAGGATCGGTTCAGGGCATTGTTGTTCATTCCGGCCGGCGGATCTTGTTCTGCAATCCCGCCTACGCTCAGATGCTGGGCTATGAGTCGGTCCTGGATGTGTTGTCCATGGATCTGTATCACATCATTCCAGAGGCAGGGCGGGAGCAGGCCAATCGGGCCTGGTCCATTCTGCTGGCCGGCGGCAAGTTACCCGTCATCCGGTCGGCCCCCAACCAGCGCCGTGACGGGGCGTTGATCCATGTCGATGTACTGGCCCGGCGCATCGTCTGGGATGGGCACTATGCTATCCAGGCCACCGTGGTGGATGTTACGGCCCAGGCCAAGGCGGCCGCTGCCGAGGCGGCCCGGTTGGCGGCCGAGGAAGCGTCGCGGACAAAATCCGCTTTTATCGCGACCATGAGCCATGAGTTGCGCACCCCGTTGAACGCAATCCTGGGCTTTGCTGGCATGATCGCCAGCGGCAACCGCGACGGCGTGCCGCCCGACCCGCAGCATGTCGAATATGCCACGGACATTACTGTCGCCGCCCGGCACCTGCTGTCGGTGATCAATGACATGCTGCATCTGTCGAAGATCGAGGCTGGCCGCCTGACCCTGGAACCGTGCTGGATCCCGTTGGACGGTGAGTTGCGGCAGATCCAGCGTATCGCCCAGGGCCTGGCCCAGGACAAAAAGCTGACGATCCAGGTCGATTTACCGGTGGGCGAACCGCTGCTGCTGCTGGCCGATGAGCGGGCCCTGCGACAATTGCTGCTGAACATTGTCGGCAATGCGGTGAAGTTCACACCCAGCGGCGGCGAAATCCGCCTGGCGGCCGATCTGGATTGTGGCGACGGCGGGCTGGTCCTGTCTGTCACCGATACCGGTGTCGGCATTCCGGAGGGCGATCTGGAACGGATCTGGCGCCCGTTTGAACAGGTGGGGCGGGTGCAGGATCATCAGAACGGCACCGGCCTGGGCCTGTCCATTGCCCGCGCGCTGGCCGAACTGCACGGTGCCATTGTATCGGTGGACAGTCGCTTGGGGCAGGGGACCGTCTTTCGCTTCCGCTTCGCTGCCGACCTGGTCGCGCGCGGCACACCCCCCCGGCCCACCGCCTCCAACGATCAGTCCGGGGTGACGGCCACCGTCCGCGCCCAGGGGTGACCGCCAAACAAAAACCCCCGCCGGGTGACACCGGCGGGGGTTTTTTTACACGCACAGTGGCCGGGCCGAAATGATCAGCCCAGTGCCTTCACCATGGTCGAACCTAGGCTGGCCGGGCTTTCGGAGACATGGATACCGGCGGCGCGCATGGCCTCCACCTTGAACTCGGCGGTGTCGTTACCGCCGGAGATCACGGCGCCGGCATGGCCCATACGACGGCCCGGCGGGGCGGTGCGGCCGGCGATGAAGCCGACGACCGGCTTTTTCAGACCGGACGCCTTGATATATTCCGCCCCCATCACCTCAGCGTCACCACCGATCTCACCGATCATGATGATGCCTTCGGTTTCCGGGTCCTTGGCGAACATTTCCAGCGCATCGACAAAGTTGGTGCCGTTGACCGGGTCACCACCGATACCGATGCAGGTCGTCTGGCCCAGGCCAGCCGCGGTGGTCTGTGCCACGGCTTCATAGGTCAGCGTGCCGGAACGCGACACGATGCCGATCTTGCCACGGCGATGGATGTGGCCGGGCATGATGCCGATCTTGCACTCGTCCGGCGTGATCACACCGGGGCAGTTCGGGCCGACCAGACGGGTCGCGCTGTTGGCCAAGGCACGCTTGACACGCACCATGTCCAGCACCGGAATGCCTTCGGTGATGCAGACCACCAGCGGCAGTTCGGCATCAATGGCTTCCAGGATGGCGTCGGCCGCAAACGGCGGCGGCACATAGATGACCGAGGCATTGGCGCCGGTCTTCAGCACCGCGTCCGAGACGGTGTCGAACACCGGCAGGTCGAGATGCTTGGAGCCGCCCTTACCGGGGGTCACGCCGCCGACCATCTTGGTGCCATAGGCGATGGCCTGTTCGGAATGGAAAGTCCCCTGCGCGCCGGTAAAGCCCTGGCAGATGACCTTGGTGTCTTTATTGACGAGAACGGCCATGTTACGCGGCCTCCTTCACGGCCTTGACGATCTTCTCGGCGGCGTCGGCCAGATTGTCGGCCGACAGGATCGGCAGGCCGGATTCGGCCATGATCTTCTTGCCGAGATCGACGTTCGTGCCTTCCAGACGAACAACCAGCGGAACATGCAGGGACACTTCGCGGGCGGCGGCAACGACGCCATCCGCAATCACGTCGCAGCGCATGATGCCGCCGAAGATGTTGACCAGGATGCCTTCGACATTCGGGTCGGACAGGATCAGCTTGAACGCCGTGGTGACGCGCTCCTTGGTGGCGCCGCCGCCGACATCCAGGAAGTTCGCCGGCTCACCGCCATAGAGCTTGATGATGTCCATCGTGGCCATGGCCAGACCAGCGCCGTTCACCATGCAGCCGATGTTGCCATCCAGCTTCACATAGTTCAGGCCGTGCTTGGTGGCTTCCGTCTCTGACGCTTCTTCTTCGGTCGGGTCGCGCAGTTCCTCCACCTCCGGGTGGCGGTAGAGCGCGTTGTCGTCGAAGTTCACCTTGGCATCCAGCGCGATCACATCGCCCGCACCGGTCACGACCAGCGGGTTGATCTCAACCATGCTCATGTCCAGGTCGACAAACGCCTTGTACATGGCGGTCATGAACTTGGCGGCGGCATTGACCTGCTTGCCTTCCAGGCCCAGCGCAAAGGCGACCTTGCGGGCGTGATAACCCTGCAGGCCTTCGACCGGGTCGATGGCGACCTTGGTAATCTTCTCGGGGTGGCTATGGGCCACTTCCTCGATCTCCATCCCGCCCTCGGTCGAGGCGACGATGGTGACGCGCGACGTGCCGCGGTCCAGCAGCATCGACAGATAGAGTTCGCGCTTGATGTCGGCGCCTTCCTCGATATAGAGGCGGCCGACTTCCTTGCCATCCGGACCGGTCTGCTTGGTGACCAGCACCTGGTTCAGCATGGCGGCAGCATTGGCCTTCACATCATCCACGCTCTTGACGACGCGAACGCCGCCCTTGCCGTTGGGGTCGTTCTTGAAACGACCAGCGCCACGGCCACCGGCATGGATCTGCGACTTCACCACCCAGACGGGGCCACCCAGTTCGGTGGCGACCTTGGCGGCTTCGTCCGGCGTGTAGGCGACGCCGCCGCGGGGCACCGCGACGCCGTATTTCTTCAGCAGGCTCTTGGCCTGGTACTCATGGATATTCATCGCTCAGCCGTCTTGCTCTGGATGGGAGACGGGCCGGTCCGGCAGGGGGTCCGCCGGTCCGCACACGGGGGTCCTCCCCACGCGGGCGGCACTTTAGCACTATGGGAACCGGGATCAACCATCCAAAGGTCCCTGCCTATGCCCATTCATGTGCGGAATTTTGCACAAGGGGCGCCGGGGGCAGGCGATATGAAATGGCGCAAACCCTTGGCGCTGCAACATACGTATGCCGCAACCGCGTAATGATCGAGCGCCGGGCGCAAGGGTGCCATGTAACGGTGACAGGACCATTACGATGGCACCGCAGCTCCGGATACCACCAACGCCCATCCGGCCGTCCCCATCGGCGGGCGGCCGGGCCACGCCGACCCACAGTCCGGCTGTCCCTGCGTCGATGGTTGAAGGGGATCAGCCGCCGCGGCTCTTGTACGCCTTAAGCTGCTTGTTGAAGTTGGCTGCCAGCTTTTCCATCCGATCCGTGGATTGGTTGTAGCTTTCAACATCCATCTTGCCGCGTTTGCCTTCGGCGGTCAGGCAAGCCTGATACTCCTCCGTGGCGGCGATATAGGCTTTGACGGCTTTGACGGCATCGGCCATCTGCGCTTCCGACGCGGTCGCGCCATCGGGCAGTGTCGGCGGGTCGCCCTGTTCGCAACCGGCCTGGGCAGCCCCAGCAAACAGAATCATGACAATGGCGGTAGACAGGATCGCTTTTTTCATCTTTGGACACCCCGAAAACAATAAAATTTTAGGTAACAACAACATATCCGACCAACATCGACGGATAATGTGTTGCCGGCCCGGTTTTATTGGGTGCCAAGTTATCCCCAACTGACTAATTATTAGGCGTTTATGCCTTTATCTCCCTAAACTTGGTTCTAAAGATAATTTCACCCTGGTTGCACGTCAATTCCGCCCGGCGCAGAACGGGATAATTAATCCATGCAGACATAAAAAACCCGCACCGGACAGCCGGTGCGGGTTTTTTCAGCGGGCCAACGGTCTGGACCGTCCAGCCAAACTTCCTCGGCAACGACCTGTCGCCTGATCAGCCGTTGCGGGCCTTGAAGGTCTTGAGCTGCTTGTTGAAGTCAGCGGCCAGCGCTTCCATGCGGGCGGCGGACTTGTTGTAGGCTTCCAGATCCATCTTGCCACCGCGGCCGGCGGCTTCCAGGCACGCCTGGTATTCTTCGGTGGCGACGATGTAGGCCTTCACCGCCTTCATGGTTTCAGCCATCTGTTCCTGGGAGGCCGTGGCGCCATCCACCAGCGATGGCGGGGTGCCCTGCTCGCAGCCAGCGGCGAAGGCGGAGGTGGCGGTCAGGGACAGCAGGGCGGAGGCGAACAGCAGAGCGGTCTTCATGGGGTGTCCAATTCCTTATGATGGCATATTCGACGAAACAGGGGGGCGGGACCTGCCAGTAAAACCGCGGACACGATAACAGCCACAGCATCAGCATATGGCGGCCGTATTAGTGGTGCCCACATCTTACTGGCATTGTGACGCAACCGTTCCAACTGGTCTTCGGTAACGCCACACAATTAACTAGACACTTCATTGAAGCGTTGCAGCCGTAGGGCCATTTCCCTCTCGTTACTGGCAACGTTCGTTCGATGACGCGGACTATACGGTCGACCAGTAACTGAATGGTTAAAAAACCGACGCGAACCTATCCTTTTGGCGTGCGTCAATGCAGAGCAGTTGTGCGCTGAAAGCAAAGAGCCGGTGTCGGTTGGTGTCATCGCTTGAAATGCATTTGCCGGGAATTTTACGAAATTACACCGAAACTTACTCGTGTTGGCGGAAGTGGAATGACTGACCGGGAAATCTGGCAATAAAAAACCCCGCATGGTGGCCCATGCGGGGTTTTCGTTGAAACCGGGCGGTGGAACACCCCGGTTTCGGGTCACTTTGGCATCAGCCTTCCGCCGAAACCTTCTTGGTCACCTCGACCAGGGTCTTCACGGCATCGACCGACTTGTCGAAATTGGCCTTCTCGTCGGCGGACAGCTCGATCTCGATGATCTTCTCAACGCCCTTGGCGCCAATGATGGTCGGCACACCGATATAGAGACCATCGACGCCATACTGACCCGTCAGTTTGGCAGCCACCGGCAGGACGCGCTTCTTGTCGCGCAGGAAGCTCTCGGCCATGGCGATGGCGGAAGCGGCCGGGGCGTAGAAGGCGGAACCGGTCTTCAGCAGGCCGACGATTTCGGCGCCGCCATCACGGGTGCGCTGAACGATCTTGTCCAGCTTCTCCTGCGTGGTCCAGCCCATTTTGACGAGGTCGGGCAGCGGGATGCCGGCGACGGTGGAGTAACGGACCGACGGCACCATCGTGTCGCCATGGCCGCCCAGCACGAAGGCCGTGACGTCTTCGACCGACACGCCGAACTCTTCGGCCAGGAACCAGCGGAAGCGGGCGCTGTCCAGAACGCCGGCCATGCCGACGACCTTTTCAGCGGGCAGGCCCGACACTTCCTGGAACAGGCCGACCATGGCGTCCAGCGGGTTGGTGATGACGATGACGAAGGCGTTGGGAGCATGTTCCTTAACGCCGGCGGCCACGGCCTTGATGACCTTGGCGTTGATGCCGACCAGATCGTCACGGCTCATCCCCGGCTTGCGCGGCACGCCGGCGGTGATGATCACCACGTCGGCGCCGGCAATGTCGGCATAGTCGGAGGTGCCCGCGTAACCGGCGTCGAAGCCAGCGACCGGCGACAGTTCGGCAATGTCCAGCGCCTTGCCCTTGGCAACGCCCGCGAAATCGGGAATGTCGAGCAGGATGATATCACCCAACTCCTTCTGGCCGGCCAGCAGGGCCAGCGTGCCACCAATCTGGCCGGCGCCGATCAGCGCGATCTTCTTGCGTGCCATGGGAATTTCCCTTCGATTTGGTTCGGGTCAGGAAACAAGATTACGTTTGGAACATCCGGCCGCAACTTTCCTTAGCTGCAATGCGGGATGACCCTGGGCGGCGTGATTAGCGTGAAACAGCCGTTCGGGCAAGCCGACAAGGGTCGTGGGTGTGGGGTGGCAGGCCAGCGCCTGACGCAAGGCGTGTATGCAGGCATGCGCGACGGTCGCCATTGCCTGCGGCCCGGTCGCTGCGGGGCGGCAGGGAAAGCCGTGAGGCCCGATCAGTTACGCGGTTTTGGCTGCCACATGGCATTGACGATGACCCAGCGGTCACCGAACCGGCCCATATGGAAATAGTCCACAAACCAGGGCGTCTCCACCCGTGCCACAGCGACATTGCCGGTCACGTCCAGCACGCGCACGCTGCGGTCCCACTTTTCCGTTGGCGTCTTCAGCACACCCTGGCGCGTGAGTTCCACCAACTCATCCTTCGACATGCGGCGCAGACCCAGCACCTCGTCCTTATCGGGCGTGGCGCGGACAGCACGCTTGGCCAAATCGGGATGCAGGGCGCGCGCGACACGCGCGGCATCGCCTTCCAACTGTCCGTCGACATAATCATAGGCCGTCGCTTCGATGGCCTTGAGGGTGGCGGGGTCGGTCTCCGCGCGGGCGGGCAGGGCGGGCAGGATCAGCAGCAAGGCGGCCAGGATGGGCAGGCGCATGGAAACAGCCTCCACAGATTGGTCGTCCGACCTACCTGTGGGGAGCGGCTGTTCACCGGCAAGGGGGAATCAGGCCCATTGCAGACCAGTTAGCGCCGCCTGCTCAGGTCCGGCTGCCCCAGCGCCAACAAACCTCGCCTTCGGTCCGGGACCGCGCGATCAAGAAAAAGACGCCACCGGCGAACGCCACCCACGTCAATCCAATGACCGGAAGCCAGGGACCTGGCGGCACCGCAACATAGGTCTGGATAAGCTTGGTGCCGCCGACCAGGATAAGGATGAAGACAGAGGTGGCCAGCCACCCTTGCCAACCGGCGGGGGAATAGCCGATTCCATGACTTTTAGGAACAAACCAGGCGCGTTTGGCCATATTTCCCCCCATGCACCAGAGAGCCCCTATTCTATCCGGTGTAAAGAAGGCAATCAATCACAACCGACTGGAGCCATGTCCCGCCAGTAACTTCACGTCAATGCCCAGCAGGGTGACGCTCTCTGTCCGCGCCCCCAGCGCGCGGTAGAACAGGTCGGCCCGCACATTGGCGGGCCGCGCGTGCCAGCAGATCCAGGACAGGCCCTGATCCTGCGCCATCCTTCCCGCTGCCGCCATCAGGGCGCGGCCCACGCCCAGGCGGCGCGACCCCGGCTCGACATAGATATTTTCCAACATCATGCCGCCGGTGGCGGTCTGGCTGTCATAACCGGGGGTCAGCAGGACCATGCCGGCCATGCGGTCCCCGATTTCCGCCACCAGACAGCGGAACAGCGCGTCCTCGCCAAAGCCCTGGCGGCGGAATTTCGCCGGGGTCAGGGCGGGCGGCTCCATGCCTTCCTCGGCCGACAGGGCAGCGACGAAGGCGCAAACAAGATCGGCGTCCGCCAGGATGGCCCGACGGACGCCGATGTGACTCTTGGTTTGGCTGATCACGGGACCGCAATCAGACAGCGGCAACCTTGTCCATCTCGCGCAGGATGCTGTCGGCCATGACCGAGGTCGACACCCTCGCCATGCCCGGCTGCATGATGTCGCCCGTGCGCAGGCCCGTATTCAGCACGTTTTCCACGGCATTTTCCAGGATGTCCGCTTCGGCCTGCAGGTCGAAGGACCAGCGCAGGGCCATGGCGAAGGACAGGAACATGGCAATGGGGTTGGCCAGATCGCGACCGGCAATGTCCGGGGCCGAACCGTGCACCGGCTCATACAGCGCCTTGCGCTTGCCATTGGCGTCGGTGGCACCCAAGGACGCGCTGGGCAACATGCCGATGGAGCCGGTCAGCATCGAGGCTTCGTCCGACAGGATGTCGCCAAACAGGTTATCGGTGACGATCACGTCGAACTGCTTGGGATTGCGGACAAGCTGCATGGCGGCGGCATCGGCCAGCATGTGCGACAGTTCCACATCCTGATATTCGGCCTTGTGCAGGGCGATCACTTCCTGACGCCACAGCAGGCCCGACTCCATCACGTTGCCCTTTTCGGACGAACAGACCTTGTTGCCGCGCTTGCGCGCCAGCTCAAAAGCCACGCGGGCAACACGATGGATCTCATGCGTGTCATAGACCTGGGTGTTCACGCCACGGCGTTCACCATTGGGCAGGTCGGTGATGCCGCGCGGCTCACCAAAATACACGCCCCCCGTCAGTTCGCGCACGATCATGATATCCAGGCCGCGCACCACGTCGGGCTTCAGCGTGCTGGCATCGACCAACGCGTCGAACACCTTGGCCGGGCGCAGATTGGCGAAAAGCTGCATCTCCTTGCGCAGGCGCAGCAAACCGGCCTCGGGGCGCTTGTCGAAGCCCAGATTGTCCCATTTCGGACCGCCCACGGCAGCCAGCAGGACGGCATCCACGGCCAGGGCACGGGCCATGGTCTCGTCCGTCAGCGGCGTGCCATGGGCATCATAGGAGCAGCCGCCAACCAGACCTTCTTCGACTGCAAACTCAATGCCGCGCTTGCGGGCATACCAGTCGATGACGCGGCGGACCTGACGCATGACCTCGGGACCGATCCCGTCGCCCGGCAACAGAAGGAGCGAACGCTTCGACATGGAATACCTCTGTATGTTTGCTTGGCATTGGCGGCGCGATGGCGGTGTCGGGGAGGATGGTCAGGGGATCAGGAAGCCCAGAGCCAGGGCTGGCCATCCTTGGCCTTGGCTTCGAACGCGTCGATGGACCCGGCCTCCCGCAGGGTCAGGCCGATATCATCCCACCCGTTCAGCAGGCACTGGCGGCGGAACGGTTCCACATCGAAACCGATCGTCTCCCCGTCTGGCAGGGTGATGGTCTGGGCTTCCAGGTCGACGGTGAAGGTGGCGTTGGCGCCATTGTCGGCCGCAGCCATCAGACGATCCACAACCTCGGTCGGCATGCGGATCGGCAGGATGCCGTTCTTGAAGCAGTTATTGAAGAAAATGTCGGCGAAGCTGGGGGCGATGATGCAGCGGATACCGAAATCGGCCAGCGCCCAGGGCGCATGCTCACGGCTTGAGCCACAGCCGAAATTGTCACCGGCGATCAGGATCTTAGACTGACGATAGGCCGGCTTGTTCAGCACAAAGTCCGGCACCTCCTGTCCATCTTTCAGGCGCAGGGAGGCGAACAGGCCAGCACCCAGGCCCGTGCGCTTGATCGTCTTCAGGTAGTCGGCGGGAATGATCATGTCGGTATCGACATTCATCAGACGCAGCGGGGCGGCGACACCGGTGAGCTGAACAAACTTTTCCATGGAGCTTACCCGACGACTTTGGGGACGAAACGGCCCCATTTCTGCCATGTGCGCGCTGCAATGCGCAATACATGATCGTTGGAAGGCAGCCCTGCGACAGATGCTTGCGTGGTACTTTCACCACCACCCTTTTTTGCCCGGTCCTGACCGATCGTCGGGATGGCAGAAGGGCGGGAGGCATCCTATCTTGGAAGGAAGAACGAAATACGGTCCAGCGGAGGGTCGGCGCCATGCGTGTTTTCCGGATCATCCTTCCCGTCACCGCCATCGACGATGCGGCGGTCTTCTATGGGGCGTTGCTGGCACAGGCTGGCCGGCGTGTCTCACCGGGCCGGCATTATTTCGATCTGGGGCAGATGGTGCTGGCCTGTTACGACCCCTATGCCGAGGGCGATGAAGGTCCGCTGCCCCCCCTGCCGCAGCCGGTCTATTTTGCCGTCCATGATCTGGAGGATTTCCACCAGCGTGCCGGCACGGCGGGGGCGGTCATGGAAGGCGGGATCGACACCCGTCCCTGGGGCGAGCGTGGTTTTTATTGCCGCGACCCGTTCGGCAACCCGCTTTGTTTTGTGGAGGCAGGGACCGAGTTCACAGGCTAACGGCGCAGCGTCAGGCCGCCGTGTAGAAGTCTTCCTTGACGCCGCCGGCCAGCAGGAAAGCCCGGCAACGGTTTCGCCGCGTCCGGTAAGCGCCGGGGGTCATGCCGACGGCCCGGCCAAAAATGCCCGTCAGATGCCCTTGGGATGAGAAACCCGTTGCCGCCGCAATTTCCGCCAGCGGCATTTCCGTTTCCAGAAGCAACCTTTTGGCCCCGTTTACCCGACGGGCCAGCACATAACGATGCGGGGCCTCACCCAGCGCCGCCTTGAACCGGCGGGCGAAATGGCTGGGGCTAAGGCCAATGACCGCTGCCAGGGTCGCCAGCGAGAGATCATCGTCCAGATTATGTTCCACAAACAGCAACACGCGGCGTAACTGCACCGGCGACAGGCCAGCGGCCCCGGCGGCCCCATCCGGTTGACGGGCCAGGATTGCGTCCACGGTTTCTGTCTCCGCAGCGACGCAGGCGGCCAGTTGCGGGTGCGGGTCAGCGGATGACACAAAAGACATGGCGTTACCCCCGTCAGATCGACAAGCGCCGCAGGCGGCGTGCTGCCGATCAACAACATGGTTCGCCCCGGCCATACGCCAATCCCGTCGCACCGCTGTCGGCAACAGCAGGGACGGTACGGGCGTTGACGGCGGCAAAGAAATCGGACGGGTCGGCGGTCACGCCTTGCGCTGCCGAGACTGTCCGCATGGTTCATGATTATGCGGCTGATCCGTTCCCGGACTGTGCGCGTCGTCACTGTGTCCAGGAATTCGACCACGGGCGGGTGAAATCGTTATCCGGACCCTGCGGTGACCGGACCTGTCAGTTTTCTCCTGATCAACCCTGGACATCATGCACGGCAGACAGCACATAGACGCGGGGCAGTTTGTACCGGTGCAGTTGGAGTTGAGAATATGCGTTTCGCACGGCGCTTTGTGCCGGCCGCCTTCGCGGCCTTGGCCACCCTTAGTCTGTTGACCGCCGGCACGGCGCCGGCCTTTGCCGAAATGGTGCTGAACAGGGGCAACCAGGCAGAGCCAACCTCGCTGGACCCGCACAAGGGAACGGATGTGCAGTCGGCCCGTATCGGTTACGACTTGTATGAGGGGCTTCTGACCTTCGGCCCGGATGGCGGGATTGTGCCCGGCGTGGCAGAGAAATGGGATATCAGTGCCGATGGCCTGACCTACACCTTCACCCTGCGGGCCGATGCCAAATGGTCGGACGGCACCCCCGTGACCGCTGAGGATTTTGTTTTTTCCTGGCGCCGGCTGGTCGATCCCAAGACCGCCTCTGACTATGCCTATTTCCTATGGCCGGTGAAGAACGGCGAGGCGATCAGCAATGGCAAAATGGCACCCGACGCCTTGGGCGCCGTCGCCGTCAATCCGCGCACCTTTAAGGTGACATTGGAGCGGCCGACCGGGTATTTCCTTTCCTCCTTGGTCCACCGTATGACCTATCCGGTATCCAAGGCCAATGTGGAGAAGTTTGGCGCCGATTTCGTGAAACCAGGCAATCTGGTCTCCAACGGTGCCTATAAGCTGGTCGAGTACCGGCCGCAGGCCTATGTCAAGGCCGTCCGCAACCCGTTCTTCCGGGAGGCGAAAAGCGTCAAGGTCGATACGGTCGTTTTTCACCATTCCGACAGCCCAGAAACCGAACTGCGCCGGTTCCGCGCCGGTGAGTTGGATATTGTGCAGATGGCCCCGGTCACCCAGATCGACTGGCTGAAGCAGAATATGCCGGAAATGATGACTTTCTACCCGGTGCTGGGCACGCAGTATCTGGCCGTCAATATGACAAAGGAGCCCCTGGCGTCGAACCCGAAGCTGCGTCAGGCCCTGTCGCTGGCGGTTGACCGGCAGATCATCGTCGAGAAGATCACCAAGTCCGGCGAAGTGCCAGCCTATACGCTGACCGCCCCTGGTGTGCCCGGATATACGCTGCCGGAAGCCAACATGGCCAAGGCGACCCAGGCCGAACGCGACGCCATGGCCAAGAAGTTGCTGGCCGAAGCTGGCTACGGTCCCGGCGGCAAGCCGCTGACCGTCGAAATCCTGCACAATACCAATGAGAGCACCCGCAAGATCGCTGTTGGTGTCGCCTCCATGTGGCAGTCCAAGCTGGGCGCCAAGGTCAGCCTGAACAATCAGGAATGGAAGGTGGTGTTGCAGAATGCCGGCGAAAAATCCTACGCCAACATGGTCGTGCTGGGCTGGATCGCCGACTTCCCCGACCCCTACACTTTCCTGAAACTGTTCTTGAGCGATGTCGGCAAGATGAACCGGTCGGGTTACGCCAACCCCGCCTATGACGCCAAGCTGAGCGAGGCGAACCTGACCACGGACCCGGCCAAGCGTCTGGCCCTGGTGGCGGAAGCGGAAGCCATGATGCTGGCTGACGCGCCGATGATCCCCATCTACCACACATCTTACCGCAATCTGGTGCATCCGCGCGTCAAAGGCTGGTTTGAAAGCCCGATGGGCGTGCAGCCCACCCGCTACATTGCGGTTACCCGCTGAACAGCAGACCTTTTAAGGCGCCCGTCTTCAGGACGGGCGTTGTAACCGGTGCCGATCCCCAACAAACAGGCCCGGACATCTGGCGCACCGCATCCATACAGCCAAGGAACAGGAGAAGATCGGGCATGTCATCACTCTGGAAGTCACTGCGCGGTGTCGTTGCCGCCACCGCCCTGTTTGCGACCGGGATGAGCGTCGCGGCAGTACCGGCGCAGGCCGAGAAGGTTCTGCATCGCGGGAACGGGGCAGAGCCGGAAACGCTCGACCCTGCAAAATCCAGCGGCGTGCCTGAAAGCTGGTTGCAATATGATTTATTCGACGGGCTGCTGGTGCCCGACGGCAAGGGCAACTTCATCCCCGGTGCGGCCGAAAAGTGGGATGTCAGTGCCGATGGTCTGGTCTACACCTTCCATCTGCGCCGCAACGCCAAATGGTCAGATGGCACGCCGGTTACCGCCCAGGACTGGGTCTATTCGTGGCGGCGGGTCGTCGATCCCAAGACCATGGCCGATTACGCCTATTTCCTGTGGCAGGTGAAGAATGCGCAGGACATCACCCTGGGCCGCAAGCCCCTGGAAACGATGGGCGTGCGCGCGGTCGATGATTACACGTTCGAGGTGACACTGCGCGCCGCCACACCCTATTTCCTGTCCATGCTGCACCACCACGCCACCTATGCCGTTTCCAAGGCGAATGTGGAGAAGTTCGGGTCGGAGTTTGTGAAACCCGGCAATCTGGTTACCAATGGCGCCTATATGCTGGTCGAATCGGTGCCGCAGAGCCACATCAAGATGGTGAAGAACCCCCACCACCATGATGCGGCCAACACCAAGATCGACACGGTATTTTATTACCCCACCGAGAATCAGGAAGCCGAGCTGAAGCGGTTCCGTGCCGGCGAACTGCATGTCACCTACGAAGTGCCGGTGGCGCAGATGCAGTGGCTGCGCCAGAACATGCCCGCCGAATTGCGGCTGGCCCCGTATTTCGGCACTTATTTCTATGCGCCGAACATGACCAAGGAGCCGTGGAAGTCCAACAAGGACCTGCGCCTGGCCCTCAACCTGGCCATCGACCGCGATATCATCGTGGAAAAGGTCAACCAGCGCGGTGAAGTGCCAGCCTATAATTTTGTGCCACCCAACACCACCAGTTACACCCAGCAAATCCCGGATTATGCCAACTGGACCCAGGCCCAGCGCGACGCCAAGGCCAAGGAACTGATCGCCAAGGCCGGTTATGGACCGGGCGGCAAACCGCTGGCCGTCGAGATTTTGTATAATACCCAGGAAAACCATCGCAAGGTCGCGATTGCTATCGCATCCATGTGGCAACAGAAACTGGGCGTGAAGGTCACATTGAATAATCAGGAATGGAAAGTATTCCTGAGTACCCGCGATGAAAAGAAGTTCAAAGACATTACCCGTCACGGCTGGATTGGCGACTATAATGACGCCAATAACTTCCTGGAACTGGTGCGTGGCGACATTGGCAAGCAGAACCCGTCTGCCTTCTCCAACCCGGAATTTGACCGGCTGATGTCGGAAGCCAACGTGACGGCCGACCTTGCCAAGCGGGCCGACCTGTTGCAGCAGGCAGAGCGGCTGATGATCGAGGAAGTCGCTATCTTCCCGATTCATTTTTACAGTTCCCGGCACATGGTCAGCCCCAAGCTGATCGGCTGGACCGATAATCTGCAAGATCTTCACCCCACCCGTTTTCTGGATGTGAAGCCGTAAGAAAACCATCCCGCACAGCCCCGGCCGCGCCAACGGCCGGGGTTTTTTCTTGCCCGCCCTTAGCGGCGGTCTATTCTGCCCCCTGACTACGGATGATGGAGTTTCGCCATGCGGTTTCTGGCGAGATGGGTTTCCTGGCTTGTGCTGCTGACCACCCTGCTGGCGCTGCCGGCGCGGGCGGAGATGGTTCTGCACCGGGGGAACGGATCAGAGCCGGAAACGCTGGACCCGCATAAATCGACCGGTGAGGGCGAAAGCTGGATCGAGATGGACCTGTTTGAAGGGCTGGTGACAGCGGACCCGCTGGGTCGCATCATTCCCGGCGCCGCCCTGAACTGGACCGTCAGTGATGACCGGTTGACCTATCTGTTCACTCTGCGGCCGAACGGAAAATGGTCGGACGGCACACGTGTGACCGCGTCGGATTTTGTCTTTTCCTGGCGGCGGCTCGTCTCGCCTGCCACCCGTTCCCGCTATGCGTTTTTCCTGTGGCCCGTGAAGAATGCCGAGGCAATTTCCAAGGGCGAAATGCCGCCCACCGCCCTGGGGGTGGAGGCGGTCGATGACCTGACCCTGCGGGTGACATTGGAGGCCCCGACGGCCTATTTCATCGCCTCGCTTCAGCATCATTCGACCTATGCCCTGTCGCAGGCCAATGTGAAGCGGTTCGGTGAGGATTTCCTGAAGCCGGGTAATCTGGTGTCCAATGGCGCCTTCATGCTGGCCGAGGCCGTGCCGCAGGGCCATGTGAAGCTGGTTCGCAACCCGCATTTTCATGCGGCGGCGGAGGTGGCACTGGATGCCGTCTATTTCTATCCGACGGAGAACCGGGAAGCGGAACTGAAGCGTTTCCGCGCCGGAGAGTTGGACGTTACCTATGATCTGCCCGATGGGCAGATCGCCTGGGTGCGCCAGAATATGCCCGCCGAACTGCGGCTGGCGCCGTTTTTCTCCACCTATTGGTTCAATTTCAACCTGCGCAACGAGCCCTGGTCATCGAACCCTGACCTGCGCGCCGCGCTGTCCCTGGCCATCGACCGGCAATTGATTGTCGATAAGATCACCCAGGCTGGCGAGGTCCCTGCTTTTTCCATCACCCCGCCCGGTACCGACAATTATGTGGCCCCCGTGCCGGACTGGGCCCGCTGGACACAGGCTCAACGCGATGCCAAAGCGCGCGAACTGTTGGCCAAGGCTGGGTACGGGCCGGGCGGCAAGGTTCTCGAGGTGGAGATTCGCTATAATACCTCTGAGAATCACCGCAAGATCGCCATCGCCATTGACAGTATGTGGCGGCAGAAGCTGGGTGTTCGCACCCGGCTGGTAAACCAGGAATGGAAGGTGCTGCTGCAGGCCCGTGCCGAGGGCAAGTTCCAGGATCTGGTGCGCGGCGGCTGGATCGGGGACTACAATGACGCCTATTCTTTCCTGTCCCTGTTCGTGTCGGATGTGAAGGGGCAGAATCACAGCGGCTACAGCAACCCGGATTATGACCGCCTGATCCGCGCTGCCGCGTCGGAGACCGACCCCTCGGCGCGGCGGCAACTGATGCAGCGGGCCGAGATCATGCTGCTGGCCGACCATCCGGTGATCCCCCTTTACACCTATGTGAGCACCCACATGGTCTCCACCCGGGTCAGCGGCTGGCAGGACAATATCCGCAACCTGCACCTGTCACGCTATCTGTCGGTGGTGCGCTAGGGCACAGGGATCATTTCATCCGCATGTAAAAGATATTTGACATTGAGTTTCTTCTGGATACATGATGTTAAAAATACCTAACATCAGGTACAGGGGATTCAACATGTCGTTTCGGGAGAAACTTGCCTGGCTGCGACTGCTCGCGCTGATCGGGTTTGGCGGCGCTTATTTCGGCCCGGTGTTCGGGTCCTATCTGGGGCTGGCAATGGTGCCGAGGGGATCATTCTGGTGGATGATCTATTGCGTTGTGACACTGTTCATCGGCCTGCCAATAGCTGCGGTCGTCATGTCACTGTTCGCCCTGCGCAACCCGCGTGAGGTGCAGAGCCCGAAGGATGAGCGGGATCGCCAGATCGGCCTGTTGGGCACGCGCACGGGATTTTATGTGCTGGCGGCGGGCATCATCCTGTCGATGCTGACCCTGCATATGGGGGCGAATATCGTGCAGATGGTGAATTACATGCTGTTCGCCCTGCTGCTGGCCGATCTGTCACGTCTGGGCACGCAGGTACTTCTCTATCGCCGGGGCTGGTAATCATGCTGCCCTTTACCAACCAAATCCGCCGCCTGCGGTTTGATGCGGGCGAGATGACACAGCAGGATCTGGCCGACCGGATCGGCGTCACCCGTCAGACCGTTGCCGCCATTGAACAGGGTAAATATTCGCCGACGCTGGAGGCGGCCTTCCGCATTGCGCTTGTCTTCAAGGTGCCGCTGGAGGCCGTGTTCCAATGGCAGGGGGACACCAAACCGGCACCCTGAAAAAAAGGGGGCGGCCCATACCGGACCGCCCCCTTCATTCTCCATATGCCGTGATCAACCCTCGCCGCTGCTGGCGGGGTTACCGATCATGGCCAGGAATTCGCGCCGCGTCTTATCATCCTCGCGGAAGGCACCGAGCATTCGGCTGGTCACCATGGTGACGCCCGGCTTGTGGATACCGCGGGTCGTCATGCACTGGTGAGTCGCCTCGATCACCACGGCCACGCCCAGCGGTTCCAGCACCTCATCGATCGTATTGGCGATCTGGGCCGTCATCTTTTCCTGGATCTGCAGGCGCTTGGAATAGACCTCGGCCACACGCGCCAGCTTTGAAATACCGACCACGCGGTTGCGGGGCAGATAAGCGATATGCACCTTGCCGATGATCGGGACCATGTGGTGCTCGCAATAGCTTTCCAGCCGGATATTGCGCAGGACCACCATCTCATCATAGCCGTCGGTTTCTTCAAACGTCCGGGCCAGAAGATCGACCGGGTCCACATCATAGCCGGCGAAGAATTCCTCATATGAACGGACAACCCGGTCAGGCGTGCCGACAAGCCCTTCACGGTCAGGGTCATCACCAGCCCAGCGGATCAGGGTGCGGACAGCGGCTTCAGCTTCAGCCTTGCTGGGCCGGATCAGGTTGGGATTGGTGGCGGCGGGGCCGGCCCGGCGGGCATGGACGGGACCTGGAACAACCTTGTCGGTGGTCTTTTTCGGCGCGGTCACGGGGATGCACTCCTCAATGTGTGTGTTCGGCTTGCGTGCGCCCCGTTGGGGACGCCGGCCGGTTCCCCCGATCCAGCCGGCCGGGCCCTCTTGAAGGGCCAAGGGCAGGCCCGGCAGAAGAAGCAGATGGCTTGTTCGCCGAATGTTTCAAGCGATGATTTCAGATATCGCCCCGGCGCTGATTTTTCCGGACCGGCACCAATGGCGCTCAGTTGAGGTGACGCGGCTGGTGCGGGCTGTCCAGCGAGAAGGCGGGGATATTGATATCGAAACTTTCCCCCGTTTCGCTCTCCATGCCGTAGGAACCGACCATGATGCCGGAGGGGGTGGAAAGCGGGGTGCCGCTGGTGTAGGTGAAGGCTTCGCCTGGTCGCAGCAGGGGCTGCTCGCCCACCACGCCGGGTCCACGCACCTCCATCATCCGGCCCATTGCGTCGGTGATGCGCCAGTGCCGCGTCCGCAGCCGGACCGTTTCCATGCCCAGATTCTCGATCCGTACATGGTAGGCCCAAACATAATGACTGTCGGCCGGCTGTGACTGGTCGGGAAGGAAGCGCGGCTCGACGGTTACCCGGATCTGCCGCGTCGTATCACTGTACATGGCCGTTCCTTCCCATTTCAGATCCGATGATCTGATCCCGGATTTCATCATGGCGGCCAAGTGCTTGCCGGCCCCAAAGCCCTATTATAGGCCGGTTGTGGCGCCATACAATGCCGGGTGGTCACCTGTGCATCAGGACAGGCACGATGCCGTCATGAAAACGCCGCTTGCGTCGGGGGGCAGTTGGCCTCATATAGCAAATCACGGTCAACTGCTCATGAGCGGCGCGATGTTGCGCTTTACCCCCCTGCGACGACGAAAGATCACGGTCCCCTTTGGGCGGCCGGTTCTTGCGCACGGGACCTGACGCGTCATCAGCGTGGGGGTCCCGGCCAGACGCTTCTCTCAGTGTCTCCCCCCATTCCATTTTTGCCGGGAAACCCCAATCGTATGAACATCACGCTTGAGCAGCCGGCTCACGCCGCCGCCATCGAACATCTCCTCGACAGCTCCTTCGGCCCCAAGCGCCACACCAAGACCGTCTATCGCCTGCGCAAGAATGTCGCCCCCGTGGCCGACCTGTGTTTTGTGGCAATGGAAACGGATGAGGCTGGGAACGAAGTGCTGCTGGGCACCATCCGGTACTGGCCGGTGCTGCTGGGCGGCAGCGTCCAGGCCTTGATGCTGGGCCCCATTGCCATTGACCCGGCGCACCGCAGTGCAGGCCTGGGCGGTAAACTGATCCGCCATAGCTTGGCAGCCGCCAAGGCGCTTGGCCATCGCATCGTCATCCTGGTGGGTGACGCACCTTATTATGTGCGTTTCGGCTTCCAGCGGGAACTCGTGGCGGGCCTGTCTCTTCCTGGCCCGGTCGATCCTTCCCGTTTTCAGGGCCTGGAATTGGTGGAAGGTGCCTTGAGCGGTGTTACCGGCATGGTGGGCCGGGCGAAGCCGGTCAAGCTGCGCACGGCTGCGGCGGTCACGACGGCGGCGCCGGCCGCACCGGTTGCGCCCCACATCGCCGCCAAGGTAACGACCCTTCCGCTGTTTGCCGCCCTGACCCAGGGTGCGGACCTGGACATGCCGGTGTCCCGACGTCGTCTGCGGCGCGCGGCGCGCTGAACCGGGCGGGCCACCGGCCATGGGGCAATCGCGAGACGATTAGCCCCTTGATCCGGCTGCCGGAACCCCCTATAAGGACGGTCCCGGCGCGGGTGTAGCTCAATGGTAGAGCAGAAGCTTCCCAAGCTTACGACGAGGGTTCGATTCCCTTCACCCGCTCCAACGACTTCCCAATAAAATCCGATTGTTTTTGACGTCGCTCCAAGGCTGTGCGGCGTCTTTTCTGTTTGTCGGTTGGGTCAAGGAAAAGGGGAAGGCGGTTGTCCGCCTCCCCCTGTTGATTGCTGGCGCTTACAAAAGTTGATCAGCCCATTTCCACGGGGATGGTCAGGAAGGCCGTTGTTTCCCCACGGCGGACCTGGATCAGGGCGTTCTTGCGGCCGGATTTGGAGGCAGCCTTGACCTGGGTGGCGACCTCCGATGGCTGGGCCACGGGATTATTGTTCACCGACGTGATGACATCGCCAGGACGCAGGCCTTCCACGCCCTCGCTCACCTCCAGGACAACCACACCGGCGGCATCATCCGGCAGCCGCAGGCGCTGGCGCCACTGGCTGTTCAGGCTGGAGAGTTTCAGGCCCGCTACTTCCTCGCCATCCTGCTTTTGGGCTTCGGCCTTGGCCAGGCGCTGCTGCGGCTGGCCGGGGGCCTGTTCGACGGTCACCGCCAGGGTCCGTTCCTTGCCGTCGCGCCACAGGGCCAGATCCAGCTTGGTACCCGGCTTTACCATGCCGACCTGACGGGCCAGGTCGCGCGTATCCTTGATGGGTTTGCCGCCCGCCGACAGGACCACGTCGCCGGGCTTCAGGCCAGCCTTCTCCGCGGGGCTCTTTGGCTCGACCGCTGCGATCAGGGCGCCACCCTCCTTCGACAGGCCCAGGCCATCGGCCAGTTCTTTAGTCACGCCCTGCAGGTTTACGCCCAGCCAGCCGCGTTCCACCTTGCCGTCGCGCTTCAGCGCGTCGACCACCGGCTTGGCCAGGTTGGAAGGGATGGCGAAGCCGATGCCGACAGAGCCGCCATTGGGTGAGAAAATGGCCGTGTTGATGCCAATGACATCGCCGGCCATGTTAAAGGTCGGACCGCCGGAATTGCCGGAATTGATGGAGGCATCAAGCTGAATATAGTCATCATAGGGGCCCGAGCCGATATCACGCGACCGGGCTGAGACGATGCCTGCGGTCACCGTTCCGCCCAAGCCGAACGGGTTGCCCACGGCAACGGCCACGTCACCCACCCGCACCTTGTCGCTGTCGGCGAATTTGAGCGCGGGCAGGGGCTTGTCGGTCTTGACCTTCAATACGGCAAGATCGGTGCGTTCATCCTCGCCCACGATCTCGGCCTCCCGCTCTGTCCCGTCACTGAAGGCAACGGTCACCTGATCGGCGTCGGCGATGACATGGCGGTTGGTGACCACATAACCGGCCGTGTCAAACACAAAGCCAGACCCCAGGGCGCGGGCTACCGGTGCCCCCCTTCCATCGCTGCGGCCCCCCTGACCGGGCAGCCCCGGCATGCCGAAGCGGCGCAGGAATTCTTCCAGTTCGGGGGGGATATTGCCGCGGGCAGCACTGCGTGTCGGGGTCGTCTGGGCGGCGGTGATGGTCACCACGGCCGGCGACACACGTTCCACAAGATCGGCGACACCACCATTGGCCAGCACCTCGGCCGGGGCCGCATGGGCGGTTTCGATGGCTGCCGGGGCCAGCAGGGCGGTGCCAGCCAGCAGGGCCATGGCCAGATGGCGGCGGAGAGCCCGGGCATTGGCAAGCGACATCCTATTCTCCATTCTTTTTCTCTGACGGACGTGACCGGTGCGGTCCGGCCGCGCCTTCGATGGTTGCAGCCTGACAGGGACCTGCCGACAGGCAACTGACAGGCGGATGACAATTCTGTCATCCATGCCGAGCCGTTACGGTGGGGCCGCCCGGGTCGGGTTTCAAGCGCCCGCAGATGAAACTTTGTTCATCTTGCCGTAAGGGTCCTGTCAGAGGGCCTGTCATAAGGTGCATACATGGATCGACGGGGCACATGCCCCACACCCCCCCCAGCCCCTTCGGTCCATATGAGAGGTCGGCGGGGACCGCTTCCCCACTCTCCGGTCCCCGCCACCGCCCTCTCGCGACATGAGTACATCTTAGTCTCTCTCGTCCCCTGTGGCCGGGCGGCCCCCACCGCCCGGCCATATCTTTTTATTGTTGTTTTTGTTGTTCCCTCAGGCGCCGGGCCGGCGGTCGCCGGCCTGCAGCGGCCTTCACCACTGCTTCATTTTGCCTGAGGTGGTATTTCCAAGCGAACCTGTCCGGGTTTAGGATGCGTGCATCATGAAGATCCTTGTCATTGAAGACGACCGCGCCACCGCCGATTACCTAGTCAAGGGTCTGAAAGAGGCCGGCCATGTGGTTGACCACGCCGATAATGGCCGTGACGGCCTGTTCATGGCGGCCTCCGAACCCTATGATGGCTTGATCGTTGACCGTATGTTGCCCGGCCGCGATGGGTTGTCGCTGCTGGAAGTGCTGCGTGCCACAGGCAATGACACGCCGGCCCTGGTCCTGTCAGCGCTGGGCAGTGTGGATGACCGGGTCAAGGGGTTGCGGGCCGGGGCCGACGATTATCTGACCAAGCCATTTGCCTTTGCCGAACTGCTGGCCCGGCTGGAGGTCATGCAGCGCCGTGCCCGGGGCGGTGGTTCGGCGCCGGTCACCAGGCTGCAGATTGCCGATCTGGAGATGGACCTGCTGGCCCGTAGCGTCAAACGCGCCGGCAAGCCGGTGGACCTGCTGCCGCGTGAGTTCCAATTGCTGGAATATCTGATCCGCAATGCCGGCAACGTGGTCACCCGCACCATGCTGCTGGAAAATGTCTGGGACTATCATTTCGATCCACAGACCAATGTCATCGATGTGCATATTGCCCGCCTGCGCCAGAAGATCGACAAGGATCATCCGGTGGCCCTGATCCACACGGTACGCGGGGCGGGCTATGTCATCCGTGAGCCGGCTTAACTTTAACTTCCTGCGTACCACCAGCTTTCGGCTGGCGGCCTTTCATCTGGGCCTGTTCACCTTGTCGGTGATGGTGGTCCTGGCGGTCGTCTATTGGTTCACCGCCGGCTTCATCAACCGCCATACGGAAGAAACCGTGCTGCGGGAGGTGGAGGAACTGACCGCCGTACTGAATGAGCGGGGGCGGATCAGCCTGTTGCGGGTGATTTCGGAGCGGGCCTCAGACAGCCGCACCGACATGATCTATGCCCTGACCACACCAGGACGCGATGTCATCGCCGGCAATCTGGCCAATTGGCCGTCCGGCGATCTGGGGTCGGGCTGGGTGGAATTTGAGATCAAATCACGCCAGGAGCCAGGGCGAAAACGCCAGGCGGTGGCGGTCATCCTGCCCATTGATGGCATCGGCTGGTTGCTGGTTGGGCATGACATGACCGACCGTTATCTGCTGCGCGGCCAATTGTTGACGGGCCTTATCTGGGCTGTGTCCCTGGCCTTTGCGGTTGGCATGGTCGGGGCCGTCTATATGAGCCGGCGGGTGGCGGAGCGGATCGAGAGCATCAATCGAACCATCGACCGGATCACGGCTGGTTCCTTTGCCGACCGGATGCAGGTTACCGGGTCGGGGGACGAGATCGACCGGTTGGTGACCAAACTGAACCGTATGCTGGACGAGATCGGCCGCCTGATGCTGGGCATGCGGCAGGTCACCGACAATGTCGCCCATGATCTGCGCACCCCCCTGTCGCGTCTGCGTGCCCGGCTGGAACTGGCGCAACTGGATGAAACCCTGTCGGAGGTGCAGTTCACCACCCTGGAACAGGCCATCGCCGAGATTGACCGGCTGCTGGGCGTGTTCAACGCCATCCTGACCATTGCGGCGGCAGAAACCGGCCGGGCGCGCACCGATTTTGAACCGGTGGATCTGGCGGCCCTGGCCGCAGAAGTGGCGGAACTGTACACCCCGCTGGCCGAGGAGCGCGGCCTGTCCATGGATGTGCATGCCGGCAGCCCGGTGACCGTGCGCGGCAGTCGCCAGCTTCTGGCCCAGTTGATCAGCAATCTGATCGAAAATGCAGTCAAATACTCCCCAGCACACGGGCATGTGACGGTGGCGGCGGGGACCGAGGCCGGCCGGCCCTTCCTGTCGGTGTCCGACCAGGGACCGGGCATTCCCGCCGACAGTCGTGACAAGGTGCTGGAACGGTTCGTGCGACTGGAGGCCCATCGCGGTACGCCTGGCCATGGGCTGGGTCTGTCGCTGGTCGCCGCCGTGGCCCGGCTGCATGACGCCACCCTGTCCCTGTCCGATGCTCGCCCTGGGGTGGACATGCCCGGCTTGACAGTTGGTCTGCGGTTCTCGGGATCATAGGATTTCTGTTGACATACACCAGATAATAATCCTATATCTGATCTCACCAAGGCCCGAATAGTGTCCTGACCCGCCGGGTGGCACCGGGCCTGGTGCATCGTCCCCCTCCCATGGCCTGACAGAGGCCCCGCATCGGTAACCGCTGTTCCCAGCGGCCGATTGGCGGGGCCTCTGATTTTTGGCCATCCCCCCATCGCTGCCCGACATGCGGCCGGACCCGTTCTGGCAACCGCGACGGCTGCCACCATGACAGGAATGAGGTCCCAGGATGTCCACCGACATCGAGAAATCGTTCGTGAAGCAGTATGAGCGCGAGGTGCATGAGGCCTATCAGCGCCTGGGCTCCAAACTGCGCGCTACCGTGCGTTCCAAGAATAATGTGAAGGGTGCCACCACCGTCTTTCAGAAGGTCGGCAAGGGTGTCGCCAGCACCAAGTCGCGCCATGGCAATGTCCCGGTGATGAACCTGGACCATGGCACCGTCGACTGCACGCTGGCGGACTATTATGCCGGTGACTGGGTCGATAAGCTGGATGAGCTGAAGACCAACATCGATGAACGCAGTGTCATTGCCAATGCTGGTGCCTATGCGCTGGGCCGCAAGACCGATGAGTTGATCATCGGCCGCCTGGATGCCGGAGCGCGTTTCGCCGGTGCTGACACGGACGGCCTGACCAAGGATAAGGTCCTGGCGGCATTTGAGATGCTGGGAGCTGCCGATGTGCCCGATGATGGCCAGCGTTATGCCGTCGTCGGCTGGAAACAATGGAGCCAGTTGCTGGGCATCGAGGAGTTTGCCAATGCCGACTATGTCGGTGACGGCGAGCTGCCCTGGCGCGGGACACAGGCCAAGCGCTGGCTGGGTACGCTGTGGATGCCGCACTCGGGCCTGACGATTGCCGCCGGCAATGTTCGCCTGTGTCACTGGTACCATAAGACCGCCGTCGGCCATGCCAGCGGTGCTGATGTGACCAGCGACATCACCTGGCATGGCGACCGTGCCGCCCATTTCGTCAACAACATGATGTCGCAGGGCGCAGCCCTGATCGATGCCACCGGCGTCGTCACCCTGCGCTGCAAGGAGTAACCGTCATGGCCTATCTGTCGCGGGACCTGTCGGTCCTGGCCTATGCCAATGGCTTCACGCTTTGGCATTACACAACGCCTGATGCCCATACGGCGGTGCGGACCACCGGCTATTTCAACGCTGCCAGCCACATGCTGCGCCTGGGCGACATGATCCTGGCCAATACCGGTGTCGGCAGCACCCCGGTGGCCGGCATTCTTCTGGTCAATGCCAATAGCGGTGGCGTGATCGACACCGCCGACCTGACCCAGGTGGGGACGGCGGACACGGATTGATCCACCCGCCCGCTTTGTTCTTCGTCATCCCGGCGCAGGCCGGGACCCCGGGGCCCAGAGCCCGACCCAACAGCAGCGGTCAGCAACGCTGCGTAGACCGTTGTTCCTGTGGCCCCGATGTCCCGGCCTGCGCCGGGATGACGGGAGAGGGGCGGGAAAGCGGGCAGTCCAATGGAGTTCCCCCCATGGCTTATTCTGCTGTCGGTCTGTGTGCCCGTGCGCTTTTGAAAATCGGGGCCAATCCAATCACGTCGTTCCAGGACGGCACCGCCGAAGCGGAACTGGCCGCGGCCCTTTATGCCCCCACCCGTGACGCCCTGCTGGCCGCCCATGGCTGGAGCTTTGCTACACGACAGGTCCCGCTGGTCCGCCGTGCCGATCCCCCGCCCGCCGATTTTGCCCATGGTTTCGCCCTGCCCGATGATTTCCTGCGGGCCCTGTCCCTGGGAAGCGGCGGGCGGGGGCGGGGCTTGGCATACCGTATTCAAGGCCGCGACGTGCTGGCCGATGCCGATGCGGTGACCCTGACCTATGTTGCCCGCGTTGCAGAGGGCAGTTTCCCCGCCTTTTTTGATGCGGCCCTGATCGCCCGGCTGGCGGCAGAATTCTGTGTGCCGCTGACGGAGAACAATTCGCGGGCTGAAACCCTGCTGAAAAGTGCCGAGACGGATTTCCGTCGCGCCCGTCTGACCGATGCGTCGCAGGACAGCCAGGAGGGGTTCAGCGATTTCACCCTGATCGAGGCCCGCCTGTCATGACCCGTCTGAAAACCGTCAAGACCAGCTTCACCGGCGGCTGTGTCAGTCCCGACCTGTTGGGAAGGGGCGACCTGGCCGCCTTTGAGAATGGGGCGCTGACCCTCACCAATGTTCTGATTGAACCCACGGGCGGCATCACGCGCCGACCTGGTACCGGCTTCATTGCCCATGTACCGGGGCCAGGTCGTCTGATCCCGTTCACCTTCAACACGGAACAGACCTATCTGCTGGTCTTCACCGACCTGCAGGTTTCCGTGTTCGGCGATGATCGGGTGCAGGCCATACTGCCGTCGCCCTGGACCCAGGAACAGCTCTCCAACCTGACCTGGGCACAAAGTGGCGATGTGTTGCTGGTCTGTCATCCCGATCGTGAGCCCCGCCGTATCAGCCGTGTCGGTCCCGGCCTGTGGAATGTTGAACCTTGGGTTTTCGCCGAGGAGGAGGGGCGGCCGCGGATTCCATTTTTCCGCTTTGCCGATCCCGCCATCACCCTGACCCCGTCGGGTATGACGGGCCGTATCAGGCTGCGGGCGTCGGCGCCGCTGTTCACACCCGGCCATGAGGGCGCCCCTTTTCGTATCCACCGCAAGCCAGGGCGCATCGCTGCGGTGCGGTCGGGCACAGAGGCCGAGATCGATCTGGCCGACACCCTACCCCACACCAACCCCACGGCCGATTGGGATGAGGCGGCGTTCAGCCCGCAGCGAGGCTGGCCCCTGTCGGTGGCCTTCCATCAGGACAGGTTGGTCATTGGCGGCTCGCGCGACCTGCCCAACCGGCTCTGGCTGTCGAAATCGGGCGATCTGTTCAATTTCGACCTTGGCGAGGGAGAGGATGACAGTGCCATCGAATTCGCCATCCTGTCGGATGAGGTGAACCCCATCCGTGCCGTCCATTCTGGACGGCATTTGCAGGTCTTCACCACTGGTGGGGAATGGGCCGTGACTGGCGTTCCCCTGACCCCCACCGCCATCCGTCTGGATCGGCAGACCCGCATCGGCAGTGTCGCCACCCGCAACATCCCGCCGCAGGAGATTGATGGCGGCACCCTTTTTGCTGCCGGCGACGGGTCGATCCGTGATTTTTTGTGGACCGATCTGGAGCAATCCTACTCCGCGGCCGATCTCACCCTGACCACACGCCCCATTCTGCCCGGTACAGTGGATCTGGAATATGATCGCCGCCGCCGTCTGTTGCTGGCAGTGCAGGCGGATGGAACGTTGGCGGTGCTGACGCTTTACCGCAATGAACAGATTCGCGCCTGGGTGCGGCTGGTCACGGCCGGCCGCGTGCTTTCTACAGCCCAGGTCGGCGCCCATCTCTACTGGCTGGTGGACCGCGATGGCCGCGTGTCCGTGGAGGTGTGGGATGACGCGCTGCATGTCGATGCCGGGCTGGCCGGGTCAGTGGATCACCCGACCGCCCGTTGGACTGGTCTGCACCATCTGGACGGTCGGCCGGTGGCGGTCCTGGCCGATGGAGCCGTCACGACCGTTGAGCCCGTCATCGCAGGCCGTCTTCGATTGCCGATACCGGCCAGACAGGTCCAGGCGGGTCTGGCCTTTACCCATGAGATTGAACCCATGCCGCCCAACCTGCTGGCGGCGGAGGGACAGGGACGGCGTGCGCGTCTGCTGGCGGTAACCTTCCGGTTGAAGGATACGCCCGCGCTGCGCGCCGACCTGGGGCGGGGGCCGGTGGAAGTGCCGCTGCGGCGCGCCACCGGCCCGGCGCTGGCCATGGCGCCTGCCCCCGGCTTTACCGGCGACCGGCGACTGACGGCGACCGGTTGGCAGACCAGCCGTGCTGGCCCGCCCTGGCGCATCGCCGAGGAGAGGCCGCTGCCGTTCACGCTGCTGTCCGTAACCCACGAAATGAAGGTGAATGACTGATGGGCGGGATCACGACACCGGCGCTGATGGTGCTGAGCCATTCCGCACCCGGCAGTTCCTATATCAAGGCGGCGACCGGACTGGTGAATACCACCCGGCAGGCCAAGGACCTGCTGGGCATCACCAAATCCCGGCGCAAGAAACAGGAGCGCCGCCTGCTGGAAGCTGAACAGGCCGCTGACAGCGCCGACCTGACGGCCCGGCAGGCGGCAGACCTGGATGACCTGCAACGCCGCAATGCCAGCAGTGCTGCGCGTATCCAGGCTGAAAGCGAAAGGGTCCAAGTCCGTAGCCGCCGCGCTTTGCGCCAGGAAACGGGCAGCCTGCGGGCAGCCTTGGGCGCGCAGGGTATCAGCACTGCGGACGGGTCCGGCGAGGCCGTGATCCTGGGTCGGGAAAGGGCTGCCGCCGAGGAGCAGGAAAATGCCATCCGCTTGGATGCGTTGAAGCTGGCCGCTCTCAGTGATGATGAAGAGGCGCTGAAACGCCGCAACCTGCTGGATCTGACCCGCCAGCAGGAACGCCAGCGCCTGGAGCGCTTAGCGCGGGGGCTGTGATCTGCCCCTTGCCCCGGACCAATCGGTCGACCTTCAAGCCATGAGGCTCCCATGCCCACCGCCCCCATTCCGGCGGCCAGCCCTGTCGCGCGCTATATCGCCGACGGGGTGGCCAGCCGTTTTGCCTTTGCTTTCCCGATCTACGCCGCCGCCGACCTGTCGCTCTATCTGGATGCAGCCCCCTGGACCAGCGGCTTTACGCTGGAAGGGCTGGGTGATCCGGCCGGCGGGGCGGTGCAGTTGGACACAACACCGGCGGCTGGCACCATTATCACCATCGAACGCCGTGTCGCATTGGACCGGCAGGCGGATTTTCTGGAAAGCGGGCCGCTGGCTGCCAGAAGCCTGAACGAACAGTTGAATCGCCTTACATCCATGGTGCAGCAACTGGCCGCCGATCAGGCGCGCATGCTGCGCGCGGCCCCCACTGACCTGCCCGCGTCGCCCTTGCTGCCCGACCGCGCCGTGCGGGCGGGGGCGGCACTGGGCTTTGATGCGTCCGGCAATCCCGTTGCACTGCCGCTGGACAGGCTGCCTGCTGCGGGCATTGTCTCCGCCCATGGGCCGGGGGCTGTCAGCCGGGATGTGACCGACAAGCTGCGCGATGTGGTGACGGCCAAGGATTTCGGCGCTGTCGGTGACGGGGTCACCGACGATACCGGCGCCATCCTTGCGGCTCTGGCGGCGCATCGCTCCGTCTTCTTGCCGGCCGGCACCTATCGGACCACCGCGCCCATTGTGCTGGGTTATGGCCGCACCCTTTATGGCGAGGGGGAGGGCAGTGTGATCCAGGCCCGTGCAGCCGCCTTTGATCCCGTCAACCTGCCCACCTATCCCAGCTTGTTCAATGCTGTGGAGATGGTGGATGGCTATGCCAGCTTGCGCGACCTGCGCATTGTCGGCGGGGCCACGGGGGTGAAGCTGTTCGGGCGTGATGGGCCGTGCGTCAAGAATGTTGTGGAGAATCTGTCGATCTGGGACAGCATCAACGGCATTGTTCTGGACGGCCATCACGACACCAACCGGCCCTGTTACTGGAACCATATCGCCCGTGTCCTGGTGGCCCGTCCCCAGGCGCATGGCGTGCTGTTCACCGTGGAAGGTGATGGCGACACGCCCAATGCCAACAAGTTTCAGGATGTACGCGTCTATTCCCTGGCGGCCCCCATCAGCGGCTGCGGCTTTTTTATCTCTGCCGGGCGCTTCAATAACAGCTTCACCGATTGCGAGGCCAACCTGCATCCGAGCGGACAGGCCTGTCTGCGGCTGGGGGCGGCCACCGACCAGAACCTGATTGTCAATTTCTACGCCGAAAGCCTGGGCGCCCTGCCCGGCATCCGCATTGACAATGGCAGCCAGAATACCAGCATCGTCAACCTGTTCAGCGCCACCGGCGGGCAGCCGATCTGGGATACGTCATCATCCCGCGCCTATACGGCTATCAATGCCGGCTATCCGCTGCGCAACCTGTTGAAGGAAACCCATATCACCGACCTGCGGGTCGAAGGGTTCAGCGTTGATACCAATTATGTGGAGCCGGCCAGCGGCGGACTGGTCAATGCCGACCTGACCTCTACCACGCATCTGATTTCGGCCTTTGGCGGGGCGGTGGAATTTCGCCTGCCCAAGGCGGACACGGCCAATGGCCGCATCTTGACCATCAAGAAGACCGACAGTTCCGCCAATCCTGTTACCGTCACCGAGCTGGGCGGGCCAGGACCGGACGGCCGGCCGGTCATCCTGTCCTCGCGCTATGATCATGTCAGCGTCGTGTCCAACGGGGCGGGGTGGTGGGTAACGGCGCGTACCGGGCATCCGGGCAATGCTGAATTCCGTGACGAGGCCGGTCTGTTCGAGCCTGACCTGATGAAGGACCTCTACCTTGTCAGCGGTGGCGACGGCGATGTGGAGGTGCGCCTGCCCAGCCCGTCGGCGACCCAGGCCGTCGGACGGCGCGTCACGATCAAGAAATCTGACAGTTCCACCGGCCGGATCAGCGTCACCGCCGCCACGGGCACGGGGCCGGATGGCCGCGTCTGGAACCTGGCGCAGCACCATGAGCAGGTGACAGTATTTTCCAACGGGGCGGCCTGGTGGGTCACCTCGGCCAGCCGTATGCCGTCGACGATCCATTTCCATGAGGCGGCGGGCCTGTTCCAGCCCGACCTGGGTGCTGAACATTACCTTGTCTCCGCCTTTGCCGGGGTGGTGGAGGTGCGGCTGCCGGCCCCGGCTGCTGCCAATAGCGGCACCCGCCTGACCGTGAAGAAGACCGACCCGTCCACCAACCTTGTCAATGTCACCGCCGGCGATGGCACGGGGGGACCGGATGGCGGACCCAAACCCCTGTCGGTGCAGTTTGACAGTATGACCCTGCTGTCCAACGGGGCGGCGTGGCACATAATCGGGCGAACGTGATGGAGACCGCCGACCCTGGGGGAAAGGAAGGCTTCGTCACTTTTCTGGACCGCTGGAACGCCGAACAGGGCCTGAAGACGCCAGGTCTGCATACTGATATGGCCGGCTGGCTGGAACGCCGCTGGCGGGCGGGGTCGAAGGAGTTGCTGCTGCTGGCGTTCCGTGACAGCGGCAAATCCACCCTGATCGGCCTGTTCTGTGCCTGGCTTCTGTATCTGGATGCCAACCGCCGCGTGATGGTGCTGGCTGCCGACACCCATCTGGCCAAGAAGATGGTGCGCACCGTCAAACGCATCGTGGAGCGTCACCCCCTGTGCCAGGGCATGAAGCCGCCCAAGCCCGATCTGTGGGGGGCAGAGGAATTCGCCATTGCCCGCGACAAGGTGGGACGTGATCCATCCATGGTGGCCAAGGGCATCACCGCGAATGTCACCGGCAGCCATGCCGACATCGTGGTCTGTGATGATGTGGAGGTGCCAAACACCTGCGGCACCGCCGAAAAGCGCCAGGAACTCCGTCAGCGTTTGGGGGAAATCGCCTATGTGCTCTCACCCGGCGGTACGCAGCTTTACATCGGTACCCCGCATTCCTTTCAGTCGATCTATAGCCAGCGCGCTTGTGTGGAGGAGGGAGAGGAGGGGCCGTTCCTGGATGGGTTCGAGCGGTTGGAACGCCCTATCCTGACCGAAACCGGGGCCAGTGCCTGGCCGGAACGCTTCACCCCGGAAAGCATCGACCGTATCCGTCGGCGCAGCAGTGCCAACAAATTTGCCAGCCAGATGATGCTGCGGCCCGTGTCGCTGGAGGATGGGCGGCTGGATGTGGACAGGCTGGTTGCTTATGATTGGGACCTGATTGAACCAAAACTGGCCGCCCCTGATTTCCGCCTGGGTCCACACCGGTTGCGGTCGTTGCGTGTCTGGTGGGACCCGGCCGTTGGTCTGCGCGACAAGAAACGCCGCCGGGCCGGGGACGGGTCGGTGGCGATCCTGCTGGGAGAGGATGGGGAAGGTCGGTTCTTCATTCACCGCGCCCTCTACCTGACGGTGCCTGCCGGATCGGAAGAAACAGCGGGTGCTGCCCAGTGCCGCGAACTGGTCGCCATGGTGGCCGATACGGGCGTGCGGTTGATCCATCTGGAGGTCAATGGGGTGGGGGCCTTCCTGCCGGAAACCCTGCGTCGCACCCTGTTTGAACGGGGATTGACCAAGGTCAGTGTGCTGGAACAGCGCTCAGTTCAGGCCAAGGTCGACCGGATTCTGGGAACCATTGACGGGCCGCTGCATGCCAGCCTGATTTATGCCCATGACAGTGTCATTGCCGGTCCGTTGGGTCGGGAGATGCGGGAATGGCGCCCACGCGGGCGGGGCCATGATGATGGCTTGGATGCCCTTGCCGGCGCCATGTCGATGTGTCCGCGACCGCGCCCCGACCATACACGCCAGACCGGGCCGATCCTGGCCCAGAGCGATTTCGACCTTTGATCCCTCTCTGCGAAAGGAAACACGGATGACCCGTCCTCTGCTGGTCCCTGAACCCCACCGCGCGCCCAGCCTGCCTGCTGATAGCGGCCAGGACACATTGGCGCGTGCCATCTGGGCCCATGGCCATGGCCGTGGCGTGCGCGCGATGGAAGCGCTGGCCGCGATGGCCCTGAACGCGCGCCATGGACAGCCAGGCCGATCACTGGTGCAGGTGGTGCGTGACCCGATGCTGTTTGCGGCCTGGGGGCCGGACGACCCGCGTCATGGCCCGATGCTGGCGGTGGATGGTGGTGACCTGTCCTTTGCCGCCGCCCACCGCATCGCCCGCCGCGCCATTGCCGGGCTGGACCTGATCGTCGCCGGGGCCAACCGGTTTCTGGATGATGCCGACCCAGTGCCCGCCTGGGCCGTGGGCTTGACCCCGGTGGCCGTTCTGGCGGGGTTCAGTTTTTACCGGGTGTGAGTGCGCAATGCCGGCCCAATTCTCATTGGGCTTGCAACCACGCCATCGTGAGGCTGGCCATGGCTTCGGCGCCGATGGCCAGACTGCTTTCGTCGACCTTGAACAGGGGCGAATGGTTGCTGGGGGCCTTCTCGATCGGCACATTGGTCGGGGTGGCGCCGACCCAGAAGAAAAAGCCGGGGATTTTCTGCTGGAAAAAGCTGAAATCCTCCGCCCCGGTTGTCTTGCTGCCTTCGACCAGCTTGCCCGGCCCTGCAACCTGCGCCAGGACCGGGGCCGCCCATTTTGTCAGGTCGCGATCATTGTCGGTGACGGGATAGCCGGTTTCGATGGTGACACTGGCCGTCGCGCCGGCGCTTTCGGCAATGTTTTCTGCAACCCGCCGGATGCGTTCATGCACCTCCTGGCGCATGCCCTGATCAAAGGTGCGGATGGTACCGACCATTTCTGCCTTGTCCGGGATGATGTTGGACCGCACGCCGCCGTTCAGCGCCCCCACTGTCACCACCGCCGGTTCCTTGATCACCTCCATATTGCGGCTGACGATGGTTTGCAGGCCGACCAGGATCTGGGCTGAAGTGACCAGCGGGTCCACACCCGTCCAGGGTCGGCCACCATGTGCCTGCCGGCCCTGCACCACGATCTTGAACGTATCGGCCGCCGCCATGGCTGGGCCAGGGCGATAGGCGATGGTGCCGACATGATAGGCTGACACCAGATGCAGGCCAAAGATCGCTTGCGGTATCGGTTCCTGGTCCAGCACACCCTGTTTCACCATCAGTTCGGCGCCGCCCTCCTCGCCCTCCGGCGGCCCTTCTTCTGCCGGCTGGAAGATGAACTTGACCGTGCCCGGCAGGTCGGC
>NZ_NOXU01000023.1 GCF_002251795.1 Niveispirillum lacus
GATTATAAAGGAGAGTCGCACTTCAAAATAGAATCCACCCGACCTATCATAAAAACGCGGTAATTTAAATTACGGAAAATAAAGAAAGGGGCCGGTTGATGACCGGCCCCCCAGTTTGCCTATCGGGAGTTCACGCTTCGACAGGTAACCTTAGAATTTGGCACCCAGGGTCAGCCCGTAATAACGAGGCGGGCCATAGGTGGAGAAGGTCCAGAGCGCGCCGACCACGTTGGTGGCGGTGTTATACCGCTTGTCGGTCAGATTGCGGCCGACAGCCTGGATCGTGTAACGGTCTTCTGCATCGTGCCAGGTGATGGCCGCGTTCAGCAGGGTCTTCTTGACCAGCTTGCTGTCAAATTCCGAACTGACATCGGAATAGACATAGCCGTTTTCATCTTCGAACTGGATGGCGCCGTTAAACAGGATTTCGCCCTTGTCGGCCAGATCCAGGGTGTAGGTGGCATCCAGCGACCATTGCCATTTCGGCGCACGGTTCAAGGGCCGGTTGGAGAAGTCGATATCGATGTCGCCATCGAAATCCGTATCGGCTTCGAACTTGTCATACTGGGCGTCCAGGTAACCCAGGACACCGCGGATTTCCAGCCCGTCCATCGGCAGGATGCTGCCTTCCAGTTCCAACCCCTTCACGGTGGCTTCACCGGCATTAAAGAAGCGGGTTTCCTGCACCTGCTGACCGAAGGAATTGGTCAGGGTGGCGACAAGCCCGCGCTGCATGTCGGTGTAGTTGACATAGAAGGCGGTGGCGTTCAGGCGTGCCCGATTATCCAGGAAGTCGGTCTTGATACCGGCTTCATAACTGTCGGCCAGTTCCGGGTTGGTCGGGCGCGCGCCCAGGGCCGGGATGGCGACACCGGTGGTGCCCGTCTGGTCATTATAGGCGCCCGAGCGGAAGCCACGCGAATAGGTGGCATAGGCCATGAGGTCGTCAGTCACCTGGTACGACGCGCTGGCCCGCCAGGTCGGCTCTGACCAGGTTTCGCTGTCGCGCACCACACCGGTCGGATACTTGTTGAAATCGCCGGCATTCAGAAGTTTGCCCAGCTTGTTCCAGGTGAAATTCGGGTCAAAGGTGCCGGACAGGGCCTGCACGAACACCTGGTTGCGCCCGGCCCAGGCCTTCTTTTCCTTGGTCCAGCGCGCCCCACCGACCAGAGTCAACTTGTCATTCACCTCCCAGGTGACGTCGCCATAAGCGGCATAGGCCTTTTGACGTTCCTGGTTACACAGAACCTGCGGGTTGTTGTTGAAGGTGCCAAACGGCAGCGTCACGCCGAACAGGTCCAGGAAGCCCAGAACCTGTCCCACACAGAAATTGACGTCATTCTTCTGATAGAAGCCGCCCGCCACCATCTGTACGGGGCCGTCCCAGTTGGACGCCATGCGGAATTCCTGCTGGAAGGTCTTGCGCAGGTCGGTCCGGTTGGCGTCAAACAGGGAGATGGGGCCGACCTCACCCGTGTAGGTGCTGGGCAATTGCGAATATTGCTTACGCCAGCCGGTGACGGAGGTCAGGGTGACCTTGTCGGCGTCCCAGTTGATGGTGCTGTAATAGCCATCGACATCGACCTGATGCCCGTCCGACATGTTCAGCAGGCTGTCATCGCGGTTGGTGATACCGGCCTTGTCCAGCGGGTCACCGGCATCCTGGCTGAAGCCGAGATTAAAGAAGGCCCAGCGATTGTCCGAGGGCGTGGTGTTGACCACGGGCACACTGTCGGAATTGTCACGCACCCGCTCCGCCTGGAACAGGGCCTCGACATTTTCCGTGGGTTTCCACAACAGCTTGGCCCGGCCGTTGAAGATGTCCTCACCACCCAGGGTGGAGCCGTCACCACAGCCACGGGCATTGCTGCCAGGCACCGGGCCATAGCAGGCGCCGTTCTTGTAATACCCATCGGACTTGTTATAGGCGGCAACCAGACGCACGCCCAGCTTATCTTCCACCACGGGAAGATTGAGCGATGCCTTGGCCGACCGGGTGCCGAAGCTGCCGGCGGTCAACTGCACTTCGCTGGCCTGATCGGTCAGGGAGGGTTTTTTGGTATAAACGGTGACAACGCCACCGGTGGTGTTCTTGCCGAACAGCGTGCCCTGCGGCCCGCGCAGCACTTCCACCCGCTCCACGTCAAACGTGTCCAAGAGCTGGCTCTGTACACTGGGCATGACAAAATCGTCCAGCATCACGCCCACCGGCGCTTCGGAATAGACGATGATGTCCACCTGGCCGACACCGCGCATGGCGAAGGAGGCGGCATTAAAGCCGGTAACGCGCGCAGCGGAGAAGTTGGGCACATAGGCCGCAATGTCCCCCAGATCCTTGGGCGGGGCGGCATCGAACATGGCCGGGGTAAAGGCCGTCACGGCCACCGGCGTTTCCTGAAGGTTGCTCTGTCGACGGTTGGCCGTCACCACAATCTCGTCCAGCCCGATGGCTTGTGTGCCGGTCTGGGTTCCCCCAGCGGGGGTGGCCTCCTGGGCCAGCACCGGCATCGAGGCAATCATGGCAACGGCACTGGCACACAAGCGCCAACCCGTCACACGGTATGTCCGTGACATCGTCTGTTCCTCCCTTGGTGCCGCGTTCGGCGGCTTTGTCTGTCGCCACAGGCTGGCGACGTTTTTGGGAAATTCCGGCACCCGATCACCGGATACATGAAGCTCTTATCCGCACGGGCGAGCGCCGTGTTTCTGGATACGGTCTGAACAGTATAATATTTTTTTACGGCGCGCAATGTATACGAACGAAGAAAATGTGCGCGGACGCAGGAAGTGGCTTGAGCGCTGCCTGATCCGCCGCCTTTCCGCCCCTTCCGGCGGGTTCGGGGCCCGATCTAGCACCGCTTCTGGACAGGATCAGTGAGAAGAATGCCCGGTTTGAGTATGCAATCTTGGCCTCTTACGTATTCAAATCGCGCCACGATGGCTTGACTTGTCCCCGGCCATGACCGATACATGACACCGGTGCTTCTCCCCTTTGCCGGGGCCGGATGGCGCTTGATTGGCAGAGTTTTACCTTAAGGTGACGCGCGGGCGCGCGGCGGAGGACGGATGAACAAGCCCACACACGTGACCCATGCCGAACATGTGCGTGTGTCCCTGGAGCAGGACATATTCATGGGCCGTCTGCGTCCTGGTTCCCGCCTGGATGAAGAAGTGATCGCCAGCCGGTTTGGCATCTCGCGCACCCCGGTGCGCGAAGCGGTGCTGCAACTTGTGGAATCCGGGCTGGTGGAAAAGCGGCCGCGCCAGGGGGCGGTGGTGGCCAGCATGGATATCCGCCGCATGATCCATATGTTTGAGGTCATGTCGGAACTGGAGGGCCTGTGCGCCAAACTATCCGCCCGCCGCATGTCACCGGAAGAAAAAGCCAAGCTGGCCGAGGTGCACAAGCTGTCGGAGGAACATTACAACGCCGGTCGCCAGGATGAATATTACGCGGCCAGCCGCAAGTTCCATCAGCTTCTGGTCTGGGGCAGCCATAATGATGTGCTGGTGGAGATGACGGACAAGCTGGCGCTGCAACTGGTTCCGTATCGCCGCTATCAGTTGAATTATCCGGGCCGGGCGGATGAAAATCTGCGCGACCATGCCGCCATTCTGGAGGCGGTACAGCAGGGCGATCCGGAAATGGCCTATCGTCGCTTGCGCCAGCATACGACCATCCAGGGCGACATCTTCGCCGAATATATCTCCCTGACAGGGCAGCGGGCGGCGGAATAAGGCTGACATCACGCGGGTGCCGTTCGTCGGGTTTCACGCTGGCAAGGAGGGGCATGTCCCTAACCCTGAAACAGGGCAGGGCGCGGTTTGCCTTGAGATCATTGTTGTTGCGGGAACCGGGGGCGGAAAAGGCCGGCATCAGGACCGGCACGGAACAGAGATGGATCAGGGATAATGGCGCAGGCCGATCATTATGACATCGTCATTGCCGGGGCCGGACAGGCGGCCGCGCAATGTGCCCAATCGCTGCGGCAGGGCGGATTTGCCGGCAGTCTGGCCCTGATCGGGGATGAAAATCACGCCCCTTATGAACGCCCCCCCCTGTCGAAGGATTACCTGTCGGGGAAGCGGGATGCCGCAAAGCTGTTGCTGCGCAAGCCGGATTATTGGCTGGAAAAGCAGGTGACGCTGCTGACCGGGCAGCGGATCGGGGCGGTGGATCGCGGGGCGCGGGTGCTGACCTTGACGCAGGGTCGTCGGGTCACCTATGGCAAGCTGGTCTGGGCCACAGGGGGCCGGCCCCGCCGACTGTCCTGTCCTGGTGCCGACCTGGCCGGTGTGCATGCCATCCGCTCGATCGCCGATATAGACGGGCTGAAGGCCGATCTGGCGCCGGCGGCGCGGGTGGTGATTATTGGCGGCGGTTACATCGGGCTGGAAACCGCCGCGGTGTTGCGCGGCTTGGGTCATCCGGTGACGGTTCTGGAGGCGCAGGATCGTCTGTTGGCCCGTGTCACTTCCCCGCCCGTATCGGCCTATTTCGCCGACCTTCATCGTCGCCACGGGGTGGATGTGCGCTTGTCGGCCCAGGTCGCGGCCCTGCATGGCGGGGCGCGGGTGGAAAGCGTGGAACTGTCTGATGGGGTCCAGGTCCCTGCCGATATCGTGGTGGTGGGCATTGGCATCATCCCCAATGTCGAACCGCTGGCGGCAGCGGGCCTGCCCTGCCCCAACGGGGTGGTGGTCGATGCCCATTGTCGCACCGAGGACCCTGACATTCTGGCCATCGGTGATTGTGCCCTGCATCCCAATCTCTTCGCGGGACGCGCCATCCGCCTGGAATCGGTGCCCAATGCCGTGGATCAGGGCAAGGTGGCGGCCGACACGCTGCTGGGTCAGGGCAAGCCCTACAGCGCGCTGCCCTGGTTCTGGTCTGACCAGTATGACGTGAAGATGCAGGCGGCGGGTCTGGCCATGGACTATGACCGGATCGTGCCGCGCGGCGATCCGTCCGGTCCCGGCTTTGCCGTCCTGTATCTGCGCGCGGGCCGTATCATCGCCATTGACTGTCTGAACGCCCCTCGCGACTTCATCCAGGCCAAAGCCCTGATCACCGGCGGCACGGCGATCGACGCCGACAGGGCGGCCGATCCGGGCGTGGAACTGAAGACCTTGGCCGCTGCCCAGTGAGGGGCTGCTGGCATTGACGGTTGCTTCCGGGCGATTGCGGGGCGCGCGATAATGCCAGGGGTCAGGATGCTTGACCCCTGTTATAAGGCGCCGATCCTGTTCATTGATCGGTGTGACCATGGCCGGCCCCTGCGATATGACCGTCATTTACCTGCTGGGCGGGACCATCCTGTCACTGGCGGGGAAGGCCGATCCTGCCGACAGTGCCGCTCTGCTGCGCACGGCGGGCATCCATCTGGACGGGCCGGTGACGGTGCGCCCGTTCCGCTCTGTCGGCAGCCAGAACCTGACCCTGGCCGATCTGCGGGCGCTGGCCGCCGATATCACGCTTCGCCATGCCGAGGGTGTCCGCGCCTTTGTGGTTGCACAAGGGACGGATACGATGGAGGAAAGCAGCTTCCTTCTGTCGCTGCTGGTCCCGACCACCGCCACCATCATCATGACCGGGTCAATGCGTACCGCCGACGCGCCGGGCGCGGAAGGGCCGGGCAATCTGCGCGATGCGCTGATCGCGGCGCGGTCATTGGCCGGCCATCGCCCTGGCGTGCTGGTGGCCGTCGCCGGTGAACTTCATGATGCGCGGCTGGTTCGCAAAATGGATAGCGGCCGCATCGCGGCCTTTGGCAGCCCGGGCTGGGGCCCGGTGGGCAGCATCATCACCGGTCGTGTGCGCCTGGCCATGACGCCCCTGCCGGCCCCCGGCCCCTATCAGTGGCCGGCGGATCGGGCGGCGCTCCGGGTTGGTCTGCTGACCGTGGCCATGGATGCTGACCCGCTCTGCGTCCAGCCCTATGCCGATGCGGCCTGGGATGGGCTGGTGGTGGAAGCAATGGGATCGGGCCATGTGCCCCAGGCCCTGGCGGCGCCGCTGGCCGCCATCGCCGCGACCAAACCCGTCTTGCTGGTCAGCCGCTGTCCGCAGGGAGACACCGATGCCCACGGTACCTATCAGGGCGATGGCACTGCCGCCTGGCTGATCGCCAATGGTCTGATCGACGCCGGCAGCCTGGACGGGCGCAAGGCCCGCCTGCTCCTGACCGTCCTGCTGGGTGCGGGCCGTGATGTGCGGGCGGAACTGGCGGGGTGGGCCGGTATGGGGGTGGTTTAACCCCGGTATGAGCGGGGCACGGGCCGCAGGGCCCCTACCCTTCCACGGTCACCAGCACCCGTCCATCCGCCACCCGCACCGGGAACAAGGTCAGCGGGCGGTAGCCGGCACCACCCAGGCAGCGGCCCCCATCGCTGAGATCGAAACGGGCGCCATGCAGCGGGCAGGACAGGATGCCATTGCGCAGCCGCCCTTCTTCCAGGGTGCTGGCCGCGTGTGTACACATGTTGCGCACCGCACGTATATCAGAACTGCTGCGGCAGAGCAGGACATCCTCTCCGCCGGCGTCGACGCGCAGTTTGCCGCCATCGGGCAGGTCGGCAAGCGCACAGACATCATGTTCCATGTCTGTTGCCCCCTTATGACCGGCGCTGGTCGAACCGGCGGCCGACCATGGCGGACGCGATATTGATCTTCTGGATATCGACAGCACCGCCGGCGATGCCCCAGCCCCAACTGTCACGCAGACGGCGTTCCATGCCATATTCATGGGAATAACCATATCCGCCCATCAACTGTACCGCTGACCCCGTCACTTCGCGGGCGATTTCATTGGCAAAACATTTGGCGACGGAGCTTTCAAGCAGGGACGGCATCCCGTCCTGGGCATTGTTGGCGGCGCGGTGGATCAGCAGACGGGCGGCTTCCACCTTCATCTTCATTTCGGCCAGCTTGATCTGTACCGCCTGGAACTCCACAATGGCGCGGCCGAACTGTTTACGCTCCTGTACATAGTCGGTGACCTCTTCCAGGGCACCCGATGCCTGGGCCAGCGACATGGTGGCATTGCCGCAGCGTTCCAGATCAAACGCCTCCATCATCTTTTTGAACCCACCCGCGCCGACAATGACATTTTCGCGCGGGATTTCGACCTCATCGAAATAGATGTCGGAACTGGGGATCCCCCGGAACCCCATCAATTGTTCGTTGGCGCCGAACGTCAGGCCCTTCATGCCTTTTTCGACAAAAACGGCCCCGATTCCCTTGGCGCCCGCCTCTTCCGACATGCGGACATAAACCACATAACCATCGGCATGGCCGCCGCCCGAACACCAGCGTTTGGTACCGTTCAGGTACAGTTTGCCGTCGCGTTCGGTGACCTTGCTGGTCAAATCGGTCAGGGCTGATCCGGCCTCTGGTTCCGACATGGCGATGGCCACGATCATGTCGCCGCGACAGACGGCCGGTACCACCCGGTCGCGCAGTTGCTTGGAACCGAAATGTTCGATGGCGCGGACGGGGCCGACGCAGCTTTCAAACACCGGAAAAGCCACGGCAGAGGAGATTTTGGCCAGTTCCTCCAGCACGATCAGGGCTTCAAGATTGCCCAGTCCCATGCCGCCATATTCTGTCGGTATATTTATACCGAGAAACCCCATATCCGCATATTTACGGATCCATTCCTTCGGGCAGGCCTCGCCCGTCAGGTCCAGATGTTTGGCCAGCGGGCGCAACTGTTCCTGGGCAAAGCGGCGCGCGGCCTCCTGCAGCTCCCGCTGCTCCTCTGTCAGTCGGAAATCCATGGACCTCTGTCCTCCCCATCCATGCCGTGGCGGCTTGTTCTTCTGATCGAAAAGCGTCGGCGTGCTGAATTTGCAGGGCCTGCCGCGCGGTGTTGCGCGCTGGCCTCTCCCCATATCTATACGCAGGGACAGTTTTTTGTATACAGAAAAACGCCGATGCTGATATAAAGCCGGCAGAGCATGAAAATCTGCACAGGCGCAGGCTTGCGCGTCCCCCTGTTCCGAAGGAGCATGGGGGCAGAGGCGATGAAGCCCGCGATGCATAGGGAAGGAAAAACGCGATGGATCTGGGTCTGAAGGGCAAAAAGGCCGTTGTCACCGGTGCGACCAAGGGCATTGGGCGCAAGATCGTAGAGACGTTGGCCGATGAAGGTGTGGATATCGCCATCTGCTCCCGCACCGCCGAAGAGGTGGAGGAGACGCTGGCCGTGCTGCGCGCCAAGGGCGTGAATGCCGTGGGCGAGGCCGTGAATGTCCGCGACGGCGAGGCCTACAAGGCGTGGATTGCCAAGGCTGCCGAACAATTAGGGGGCATCGACATCCTGGTGCCCAACGTGTCCGGCGGGGCCGGCATGGACAGCGAAAAGAACTGGCAGCGCAATTTCGAAGTGGATGTGATGGGGTCGGTGCGCGCGGTGGAAACCGCTGTGCCCTTCTTGAAAAAATCCGGTGAAGGCTCGGTGGTGTTCATCGTGTCGACCAATGCCATTGAAACATTTGCGGCCCCCATGGCGTATAACGCGCTGAAGGCCAGCCTGATCACCTATTCCAAGCAATTGGGCCAGTTCCACGGCAAGCGGCGCATCCGTTTCAACGCCCTGTCGCCGGGCCCGATCTTTGTCGAAGGCGGTGCCTGGGACATGATCCAGACCTCCCAGCCTGATTTCTATAATGCCACCATCGCTGCTCATCCGTTTGGCCGTATGGGCACCGCGGAAGAAGTGGCCAGGGCCGTCGCCTTCCTGGCCAGCCCCGCCGCGAGCTGGATCAACGGCACCCACCTGATTGTTGATGGTGGGTATACGAAGGGCGTCCATTTCTGATCCGGGAGCGCCGTATCATGCCGATCAAACGGGTCAAGCCGGGTGACTTCACCCGCACCCCCATCGAAAAAGCCCCGGACCCGCAGTTGGGGAACGCCATCATTGCCAAGGAGCGCTACACCAGCCCCGATTTCATGAAACTGGAATGGGAGCGGATGTGGAAACGCTGCTGGTTGATGGGCTGCCGCGAGGATGACATTCCGGAGCCGGGTGATTATGTCTGCACGGAGATCGGACGCGAGGCGATCTTGATCGTCCGGCAGGCCGATATGTCCATCCGCGCCTTCTACAATGTCTGTCAGCATCGCGGCAACCGGCTGGTTCCGCCGGGTATGGGCAAGCTGAAGACCTTCAAATGCGCCTATCACCATTGGGAATATGGCCTGGACGGTGATTATGTGCGTATCCCGGATAAAGAAACCTTCCCCCAGGGCACGCCCTGCCAGGGGCTGCCGGAGGTGCCGTGTGACACCTGGGGCAGCTTTGTCTGGTACAACCTGAACAAGGATGCCGAGCCATTGGCCGAGTTCCTGGGCGTGATCCCGGAACATCTGGACCCCTATCATTTCGACCGTATGGCCCTGACGCGGGACTGGACCATCGAATGGGATTGCAACTGGAAAGCGTCCGTTGATGCCTTCAACGAGAGCTACCATGTGCAGGGTATCCATCCGCAACTGCTCTATTATCTGGATGATCTGGACATCCAGATCGACTGTTATGACCGGCACAGCCGCTATCTGATCCCCTTCGCCACCACCAGCCCGCGCGTGAAGGAAACCTCAGACATCCCGCCCCTGATCCGCCTGATCATGAAGCAGGCGGGCATGGACCCCGCCGATTTCGACGGTAAGACGCGGGAAGTGCGGCTGGCGGTGCAGAAATGGAAGCGGGAGAATGGGGCGTCACAGGGGTTTGATTATTCGGACCTGAATGACGACCAACTGACCGATGATTACCATTACCTGATCTTCCCCAACATCACCTTGAATGTCCATGCGGATGATCTGATGCTGTTTCGCCAGCGGCCGCATCCGACCGACCCCAACAAGATGTATTACGACCTGCAGAACTTCCGTCTTCTGAAGAAGGGGGAGGAAAAGCCGGAACGGCCCGAACATCGTTTCTACCGCCATGGGGAAAAGTCGCTGGGCCAGGTCTTGGATCAGGACGCCTACAACCTTCCCGGCGTGCAGTTGGGCATGCATTCGGAAGGTTTCCCCGGCCTTTGGCTGGGCGACCAGGAACTGCGCATCCGTCACTTCCACAAGGTCATCGACGATTATGTGTATGGGCCAGCAGGCGGACCGGATTGAGCAGTCCGCCTTCCCGGCGAAGGCCGGGACCCAGGGGCCGCAGCCCCCACCTTGCGGCAGCGTTGATTGACGCAGCTTCGACGTTACTCCTTGTGACCTCTGGGTCCCGGCCTTCGCCGGGAAGGCGTTGGGGGTCATGAAAGCAGTCAGTCCCATCAAGGAACCAACCCATGCAACTCAACCGTGACGCCCTGCTTCAGGCCTATCGGCGCATGCGTACCATCCGTGAGTTCGAGGAACGGCTTCATATCGAGAACCGCACCGGGGAAATTGCGGGCTTCACCCATCTCTATGCCGGCCAGGAAGCCGTGGCGGTCGGGGTGTGCGAACATCTGACCGACAAGGACTGGATCGCCTCCACCCATCGTGGCCATGGCCATTGTATTGCCAAAGGATGCGATGTCGGCGGCATGATGAAGGAGATTTATGGCCGCGCTGACGGGTTGTGCAAAGGCAAGGGTGGCTCCATGCATATTGCCGATCTGGACAAGGGCATGTTGGGCGCCAATGCCATTGTTGGCGGCGGCCCGCCCATTGCGGTGGGGGCGGCCATCGCCGCCAAGCTGGCCGGTGAAGGCCATGTCGCGGTCAGCTTCACCGGCGATGGCGGCTCCAACCAGGGCACCGTGCTGGAAGCGCTGAATATGGCCGCTGTTCTGAAGGTGCCGAAGATTTTCGTGTTCGAGAATAATGGCTATTCCGAACATACGGGGGCTGCCTATGCGCTGGCCGGTCAGGATCTCGGCCGCCGGGTGGAAGGGTTCGGCATTCCGGTCTTCCGCGCCGACGGGTTTGATTTCTTCTCCGTGTACGAGGCGATGCGCCAGGCGCTGGAGATCGCACGCAACGGTGGGGGCCCGGCAGCGGTCTATGCCACCTGCACCCGCTATTTCGGGCATTTCGAGGGTGACCCGCAGAATTACCGCGCCAAGGGCGAGGTGGAGAAGTTCCGCGAGGAAAGCGATTGCCTGACCGGCTTCCGGGCGCGGGTGACAGAGGCGGGCCTGATCGATGCCGCCGCGCTGGACGCCATTGATGCCGATGTGCTGGCCGAGATCGATACCGCGACGGTCGCCGCGAAGTCAGCCGCGCCGCCCACCGCGGCGGATGTGCTGACCGACGTCTATATCAGCTATTGACCGGGAGAGGTTCGATGCCCGTCATCACCCTGCGCGAAGCCCTGAACGAGGCCCTGCATCTTGAAATGGCCCGCGATCCCCGCGTCATCGTCCTGGGCGAGGATGTGTCCGGCGGGGCTGGCGGCACATCCGGTCAGCGCGACGCGGCCGGCGGCATTTTCGGCGTGACCAAGGGTCTGATCCATAAGTTTGGCGATGGCCGCGTCATCGACACGCCGATTTCCGAAAGCTGCATCATTGGCGCGGCCAATGGGGCGGCGCTGGCCGGGCTGCGGCCGGTGGCCGAACTGATGTTTGCCGATTTTGTCGGCGTGGCCATGGACCAGATATTCAATCAGGCGGCCAAGTTCCGCTACATGTTCGGGGGCAAGGCGCGCACGCCGCTGGTCATCCGCATGTCGTTCGGCGCCGGTATGAACTGTGCCGCCCAGCATTCGCAGACCATCTACCCCTTCATGACGGCGGTGCCGGGGCTGAAGGTGGTGGTGCCGTCCAACCCGTACGACGCCAAGGGCCTGCTGCTGACCGCCATCCGCGATGATGATCCGGTGGTGTTCTTCGAACATAAGGCGCTGTACAGCCGTAAGGGCGAGGTGCCGGACGGCGATTACATGATCCCGTTCGGCGAAGCGGCCCTGGTCCGCGAAGGTGAGCATGCCACCATCGTGGCGCTCGGCCGTATGGTGCCCTTTGCCGAAAAGGCGCTGGATAAGCTGAATGCCGAGGGCATCACCTGCGACCTGATTGATCCGCGCACCACCAGCCCGCTGGATGAAGAGACGATCCTGGAAAGCGTGTCGAATACCGGCCGGCTGATTGTGGTGGATGAAAGCCCGCCGCGCTGTTCCGTGGCGTCCGATATCGCCGCGATCGTGGCGCAGAAGGGCTTCCGCGACCTGAAGGCACCCATCGAGATTGTCACCGCCCCCCATACGCCCGTTCCCTTCGCCCGCGAACTGGAACGCGCCTATGTCCCCGGCCCCGCCCAGATTGAGGCCGCTGTTCGCAAGGTGCTGGCTGATGGCTGAGATCCACCCGATCACCCTGCCCAAATGGGGCATCGAAATGTCAGAAGGCACGGTTGCCAACTGGCATATGGCCGTGGGCACGCGTGCCGAGAAGGGCGCCGAGCTGGTCGATATCGAGACGGAAAAGATCGTCAACACCCTGGATCTGGAAGTCGGCGGAACGCTGCGCCGGCAATTGGCCCAGCCCGGCGATGTGCTGCCTGTGGGCGCCCTGATCGCGGTACTGGCCGATGCCGCCGTTCCCGACAGCGCCATTGATGCCTTTGTGGCCGCGTACAAACCCATCGACGTGTCGTTTGAGCCGAAGGAAGAGGGGGGGGCGCCGTCCGCCTCTTCCACTGAAATCGCTTCCAGCCTTCCCCGCGAAAGCGGGGACGCTGGGGCCACGAGCCCGACCGTTGGTGCAAGCGGCCCCTGGACCCCCGCTTTCGCGGGGGAGGCAGCGAAGAGCGACGTCCCCGTTGCTCCCCCCCTCGATCCCGCCATCCTTTCCGCCCGTAACGAGGCGGCGCATGCCAGTCCCCTGGCCCGGCGGCTGGCCAATAAGCTGGGCATTGACCTGTCAACCCTGACCGGGACCGGGCAGAAGGGGCGGATCAGTCAGGAAGATGTGGAGAAGGCGGCCGCTTCACGCGGGTCCGCCTCCCCTGCCCCGGCGCCCGCCGCAGAACCCGCCGCACAGCCGCAACCCACCGGCCCTGAACCCCATGCCAGCCCCATCGCGCAGAAGTTCGCCCGTAAGCTGGGCATGCGTCTGCATGGCATCACGGGCACGGGCGCGCGGGGCCGGGTCTCGCTGGCTGATGTGCAGGCGGCGGCCAAGGCGCGCGGCCTCCTGGCCGTCCCCGCCCCCGTGGTGGTTGCCAGCCCGGCGCCCGCCGCTGGCCCCGCCGCACGCAAGCTGGCCGGTGATCTGGGGGTGGATCTGTCCACTGTCACGCCCACGGGGCCGAAGGGTCATGCCACCAAGCAGGATGTCCGCGACGCCGCTGACCGGGCTGCGGCCCCGACGGCCCCGGTCCCAGCCCCCGACACCGCTTATGACCTGCTGCCGATGACCGGCATGCGCCGGGCCATCGCCACGGCTTTGGTCAATGCCAAGCAGACGATCCCGCATTTTTATCTGACCAGCGACGTCACAGTCGATGCATTGTTATCCTTCCGCGAACAGGTGAATGCACGGGCCAACAGCCCCCGTAAACTGTCGGTCAATGACCTGCTGATCAAGGCGGCGGCCCTGGCGCTGATGGACGTGCCGGATGTCAATGTGCATTGGGCGGAGGATGGCATCCGTCGCTTCCGCACCGCTGATATCTCAGTGGCGGTCGCCGTGGAAGGCGGGCTGCTGACGCCGGTGGTGCGCGGCGCCGACAGGCTGGACCCTTGGTCCATCGCGGCGAAGGCGGCCGACCTGGCCGACCGGGCGCGCAAGCGCACCCTCGCCAGGGAGGAGATCAGCGGCGGCAGCTTTACCATTTCCAACCTGGGCATGTTCGGTATCCGCCAGTTCCAGGCCATTATCAACCCGCCGCAGGGCGCCATCCTGGCCGTCGGCACCACAAGGCGGGAAGCACGCGAAACCGCCGATGGCGGGGTGCGCTTCGCCTCGGTGATGAGCCTGACCTTGTCCTGCGATCACCGCGCCGTCGATGGCGCGCTGGGGGCCAAGTTCCTGGCGGCCCTGGGCCGCCGGCTGGAAGATCCAATCGGGCTGGTACTGTAAAACCGGCCTCGACCAGGCGCCGGCGATAAGGGGATGGGGGATCAGATTGATCCTCCATCCTTTTTTATGGCTGTTACCTGCGCGGTTCCCAAACCCCAAGGGGCATCAGATCAAAAACAAACCCCCTCCCGGCGTCGACCGCCAGGAGGGGGCGTTGAGTAACTGGAACCGGGTGGCTGAAAAAGCCGTTATTTCCCGTCCACGCCGAACACCAGCAACGCATTGCCAGGCATCTTGAAATAAAGCCCATAGCCGGAATTCAGCACCAGATGGCCATCGCCGATGGCGGGGCCGGACCCGCTCATCGAGCCCCCCTTGGCCTCTACACCATTCACGGCCATGACCGGCTGGGTCGTGTCATATTTCCAGACAATCTTGCCCGTGGCCCCGTCATAGGCACGGACCCAGCCATCGGAATGACCGGCAAAGACGATACCGGGCATGGCGGTGATCGCCGCCGTGATGCCGGGATCACAGAATTCGCGGCCCTGGCAGACATCCTCCGCCGGATGGCTCCACAGCAATGCGCCGGACGCGCCATCCACGGCGTAAAGGCCGGGGCGGGGCGGTTCGGTCGGTGTGCTGCCGTCGCGGGCATTGGCCATGTCATAGATCGGCACATAAAGCCGCGAACCTTCCGCCGCCATGCCGAAATGCACCCCGCCCTGCACCCCGCCGCGCCCGACACGCGTGCTCCAGCGGATGGCGCCGGTATCAGGGTCAAAACCATGCACGACACCGCTTTTCTGGCCGCCCAGCAACACCTGTCCGCCACCGGGCAGGTTGGCCAGGATGGGTGAGGCAGCGTAATCCAGGTCCGGACCGCGTTCGGTGGGGCAATTGGGGTGGTCCCCCATCATGCAGGCCACATTCCAGGCATCACGCGCCACGGTCTGGCTGACCCAGCGCCGCTGCCCGGTCTTCAGGTCGAAGGCCATGATGGCATCGCTGTTGCTATCGGCCGGGCTGGAGTAATTCTCCCCCGATCCGACATAGAGCACACCCCGCGCGGCATCCACGGCCGGGCTGTTCCACACCGGGGCACCGGAGGCCGCCAGAATGGCCGTGCCGACACTGGTTGTGCCTTTCTGGGTGGGTTCATCGGGGATTGTGTGGCTTTTCCAGATGGGGGTGCCCGACGCGGTATCCAGGGCCGCGACCGCCCCCCGGAAAGTGCAGCAGGGATAGGCCGGGTCGGCGGCCGCCGTGACCTCCAGCGAGGATACGGGCACATACAGCCGGTCATTGAACAGGGCCGGAGTGCCAGTGATGGTGGCGCTGGAATGGTCATCGACCTTGGTGACCCAGAGCTCCTTGCCCGTCAGGGCATCCAACGCATAGGCCCGTGCCATGACATCGCCAAAATACAGCTTGGGCGCCGTCTGGGTGGTTTCCACCACGATGCCGGTTCGCACCTCGGCCCGCGCCTTGTAGGACCAGCGCACGCAGCCGGTTTCCAGGTCGAACGCATAGACGGTGCCGTCCTTGCTGCCCACAAACACCGCTCCCAAACCGATGGAGGGCTGGGAGCGGGCCCGCATAGCGTTGGGGAAAGCAAAGGCCCATTTCAGGCGCAGCTTCGGCACCTCGGCCGCCGTCAGCCCGGCCACATCACCAGGCACAAACCGGCTGGTATCATGGCCCCAGCCCACCGGGGGGGCCGGACGCGACAGATCAAAATTTGCCGCTGTGCCCACACATTGCCGGGGTTTCGGTTCGCTGGCGAAGGCCTCCAGTTTCTGGCGCGACAGATATTCAGCGATATGCTGACGCTGTTCGGGCGACAGATGGGCAGCCTGTGGCTGCATGATGCCTTCATTCATGGCACTGTACAGCATGGCCGGCGTCATCATTTCCAGCCATGTCCGATGCGGCGCCTTGTAGACCCCGCCCTGGTGGCAGCCGGCGCAGTTTTCCTGATACAGCGGCGCCCCCGGCAGTTTTTCCGGGTCGGCGAAGGCATCACGGCCCGATTGGAACTGATCGGTGGATGTCACCCTTTCCCCACCCGGCGGGGCCGCCAGGGACGTACCGCCGACCAACAGGGCGACAAGGCCCAGCAATCCGATACCCACACGCCCGACCATGGCGTTGCCTCCCGTTTGTTTGTTTTTTCGTCAGGACCGTCAAACCACGTTGAAATAGTCCGGCACACCGCCGGGCCAGACGGTGCCCCACATCTGCATGCCGCCATCAATGGTCAGCATCTCGCCCGTAATGAATTTGCCAGACGGGGCAACCAGATAGACCACACCCTCGGCCACGTCCCAGGCATTGCCCATGCGGCGCATCGGGTTGGTGTCGGCAAAGCGCTTGGTGGCCTCTGGCGGATAGACGTTGAAACCTTCGGTCGCCACGGTGCCCGGCGCCACGCAATTGACCCGGATCTTCAGCGGCGCCCACTCGGTGGCCACGGTCTTGGACAGGTAGATCACCCCGGCGCGCGCCGCACAGGTGTGGGCCGCCTGCGGCATGCCGCGTTCGACATAGGCCACAATATTGACGATGGACCCCGCCTCTCCCCGGTCGCGCCAGCGCCTGGCGGCGGCCTGCATCATGTGCCAGGTGCCGTTCAGGTTGGTGTCGATAACGGCGTTCCAGCCCTTTTTGGAAAAGTCGATCGCCGCCTGCGGGAACTGTCCGCCGCCATTATTGATGACATGGTCGATGCGCCCGAATTCCGCGATGGTGCGGTCCATCAGCGCATCCACTTGGTCGGGATCACGGATGGTCATGGGCATGATGGCGATCTCCCGGCCCAGCAGGCGGCGGATGCCGTCGCGCGTCTCGGCCAGCTTTTCCTCCCGCCGGCCACAGATCATCACCTTGGCGCCCAGCCGCGTGAACAGATAGGCCATGGCCTTGCCCATGCCGCTGCCCCCGCCTGACAGCACCACCACCTGGTCCTCCAGCAGGTCCGGGCGATAAACGGTGGGCAGGCTGGCCAACTCTTCCTCGCTGAAGCCCCATTCTCTGGTTTCGGTCATGGCTTATCCCTCCAGCCGCCCGATAATGGCGACCGATGTGATGTTGCGGTTGGGCAGGCCGCCCAGATTGTGGGTCAGGCCGAAGCGCGGATCGGGCAATTGCCGTTCGCCCGCGCGCCCCTGAAGCTGCAGATAAATCTCGTAGACCATGCGCAGGCCCGTGGCCCCAATCGGGTGGCCGAAACATTTCAGGCCGCCATCAATCTGACAGGGGATCTTGCCGTCGCGGTCAAAGAACCCGTCCATCACGTCGGCAACGGCCCCGCCTTCCGGCGACAGGCCCAGATCCTCCATCACCACCAGTTCGGTGACGGAGAAACAATCATGCACCTCGATCAGCGACAACTCCGCCCGCGGGTCCTTGATGCCCGCCTCCTCATAGGCGCGTTTGGCCGCGATGCGGGTGGTCAAGGTGTAAGACCCGTCCCAGGAGCCATGCGCCAGTTCCACCCCGTTGCTGGGGGCCAGCTGCAGCGCCTTGACGGTCACCGGATTATGCTTGCCCAGGGATTTGGCAATCTCCGGGGTGGTGACGATGGCACAGGCTGCCCCGTCCGATACCCCGGCGCAATCAAACAGGCCCAACGGATAGGCCACCATGCGCGCATCGAGAACCTGCTGCTCGGTGATGGGATTGCGCAGATGCGCCTTGGGGTTCAACGCACCATTGGCGTGACTTTTCACCGAAATATGGGCCATGGCGCGTTTCAGGTCGGCCATGTCCGTCCGCGTGCGCGCGGCATAGGCGGCCCCCAACTGGGCAAAGCCGCCGGGGGCGGTGTTCTGCGGCAGCCAGAGATCCTCAAACGTGCCCTTGGTCCGCTCCGGCAGGCCGCCGAAGCCGGTATCTTTCAGCTTTTCAACACCCATGGCGATGGCGATGTCACAGGCCCCGGCCGCCACGGCATAGACGGCGCCGCGCAACGCCTCCGTCCCCGTGGCACACAGATTTTCCACCCGCGTCACGGGGATGTTGGGCAGACGCAGGGCCATGGACAAAGGCAGGGCGGATTTGCCCACACTCTGTTCATCAAAGAACACGCCCATCCAGCCGGCCTGGATATCGGTCTTGGCGATGCCGGCATCCTGGATACATTCCTGAAACGCTTCCAGCATCAGGTCGTCAGGTCCGGCATCCCAGCGTTCGCCGAAACGCGAACAGCCCATGCCGATGATCGCCACCTTGTCGCGGATACCCTTGGCCATGTGCCGAACCCCTTAAACCGTGGTGGCGACGGCGGGCGTCGCTTTCCAGAAATACCGGCGGAAGCCGCGCTTCTCGTCATCATCCTTCAGGCGGAAGACAAGGCGGACCGGCAGGCCGACCGACAATTGTCCGGCCTGGATATCGGTGAATTCCATCATCACATTGGCACCATTGGCGAACTGGACATTGCCATAGGCCAGCGGTGGGCAGGGGGTGAAGCCCAGCCAATCCTCGGTAAAGGTCTTGACGGCCGCCGGTTCATCGGCCAGCCGGACCGGCGTTTGTGTATTGAATGCGCCACAGGCCGGGTTCACACAGGCGCGGGTGCGCGGGAACTGCACACAGCCGCACGAACCACAGCGCCCGCCGGTCAGCCCATTCACCATGTCGCGCTTGCGATAGGCCACCGTATGGGCCGTGCGCTTGTCATGTTCGGCCCGCATGCCGAAATGGATATCCACCATCCCGGAAAAGGACAGGTGCTTCAGATAGCGATCCTCTGACTGCCGCCGCGCCAGCCAGCCGGCAACCCCGGTGGCCGGGATGAAATCGGCCAGCGCCGGCGTGGTGCGCAACAGGATGGCATCCGCCCCCTGGCCATAGCCAACCAGCAGAACAATCCGACCCGGCGCCGTACGGCCCAGGATATCGGCCAGCATCAATAGCGGATGTGCGGCACCCGTATCCCCGACGGTGGCCGCCAGCGGGTCAACCACGCTGTCAGGGCGCAGGCCCAGCTTCGCCGCCAGCGTCACCTGGATCTTGGCCTGGGTGCCGGGCAGGATGAAATGATCCACCTGATCGGCACCGATCCCGGCCTTCGCCAGTGCCCCCTGAACGACGGCGGGCACAATCTTCAGATAGCCCTCATCGCGTGCCCACCGTTCCTCCAGAACGTAATCAGCAATCTCGCCTTCCGCCCGATAATGGTCCACCAGATCGCGGAACAGGCTGTGCCCGCCCAGGAACTCGGCGATAACGCCCGGTCCCGACCCCACCGTGACGGCGGCGGCCCCGTGGCCATAGGTGAAATCCTGTACAGAGCCAGGCCGGGCCAGCCGTCGGTCACCCGCCGTCAGCAGGGTGGTGCCCGACTGTTCCAGCGCGGCCAACAGCGCGCTGGTCGCGGCGCGCAGACTGCCGGTCGCATCAGCAGGGCGCGTGGTCTCTCCCAGGCCGAGGGCGTCAGTGATCAGGCCGGCATTGGAGCGGTCCTGAAAGGGCAATGTGGTGGACGCAAAGACCAGTCGGTCGGGGCAAAGGGCACGGGCGGTCAGCAGATCGCGGGCGGCTTCCACCGCCATGGTCAGGCTGTCCTCATCCCAGTTGGCCATAGCCCGTTCACCCTTGCCCTGGGCGGCAAGGTTAGGGTCCAGCCAGTCCAGTGCAACCGCCATTGCCTTACGCGACAGACGCAGACGGGGGATATAGGCGCCAAAACCAGTGATGCCGATCGGGTGTTGGGTCACTTGGATGGGACCTTTCGGAAATGGGCGCTGACGCTGCCTTTCTCGCGCGTCACCCCTGCTTTCCCAGGGGTGACGCCTGGGATGGGCTTACGCCGCCTTTGTCGCCTCGATGAACTTACCCAGCACCTGCGCCACCCGCAGATGGTCGGGCACCGCATCGCCGATGCGACGGTCCAGTTCTTCGTGCCAATGGTAAATCCGGCGTTCCTGATAATTCAGGGAAATGCCCGTGAAGCCGCCGCTTTCCACCGATTTCTGGATGCTGTCGGCAAATTGGGTATCCTCTTCCAGGATACGGTCAAAATTGCTGATGCGCGTTTCCCAGATTTCAGGGCGCGGACCCTCGCCCCAGTCGGGGGAGAACCAGCACACCTCAATATACATGCGCCTGATATCAATGGGCCAAAACACGATGAAGGGCATGCCCGTCGGCGCGGGGGGGACTACGATGTTCGGATAGACATTGATCGACACGTTGGCCGTGCGCGGGATCTCACTCACCGTCGGGATGTCGGGCAGACCCTTGGTACCCGGGTCCTGCCAGTCGGGGCGGCGGTTGGGGGTGATCATGCGCGAATGGCCGCCTGGCCACAGGGTCATGAACGACCCGCGATGGTCCAGGAAGCGATCCACCGTGTTCTGGTGGATGGATTTCAGGTGATAGACTTCCAGAAACGCATCCAGCAGAACCTTGACGTTACAATTCACCACCACCCCATGCCGGTCCGCCAGACGCAGGTTTTGTGGCTGAAACTCCGACAGATCTGGGACGACGGGGGCCAGATAGTCCATCAGCGGCCCGGCATTTTCATCCATGTTGATGAAATGCCAGTTGCCGAAATTCTCGCACCGGACCTCGATCAGCGATTTGCACTTCAGGTCCAGCCCGACAAAGTCACGTTTGTCGCGCAGATTGATCAGGTCGCCTTTCAGATTATAGGTCCAGCCATGATAGCCGCAGACCATGCCGCGGCCCTTGCCCTTTTCTTCCGTCACCACCGGCGCGCCCCGGTGACGGCAGGTATTGTAGAAGCAGCGGATCTTGTTATCGTCGCCGCGCACAAAGAACAGAGGATCGCCCAACCGGTCCCATTTCAAAAATGACCCAATCTCCGGCACCTCATCGGCGTGGATGGCATAGACCCAGGTCCGCCGCCACAGGGCCTGACGCTCCAGTTCATAAAAATCTGGATCGACATAACGCCCAGAGGGAATTTCCGGCAGCGCCGGAAAACCATCCGGTGGGCCCTCCCGCGTGGATTCGTAATTCATGCCGGCTTTGATACGGTCGATTTCCAGGGCGTCCATGGTCCTTCCCTTTCCTTCTCTGTCTTCACCCCTGTTCCGTCCTGGGGATAACGGAATAAGCGGGCGCGCATTTTCCGCATACATAGCAGATCGCTCTGCATACAGAAAGCATGTATTTTGTGTACGTCAAACGATCCTGGCCGAACGCAGGGCTGCAATCGCGGCGGCGTCATAGCCCAGTTCGCGCAGGATCACCTCGGTATGCTCACCCACTGTGGGCGGGCGTGACCGGATACTGCCGGGGGTTGCCGACAGGGTGACGGGGGGGCCGGCCACTGGGGCTGGATGTGGCAGGCCGGGATAATCCACCGGCTGCAACAGGCCCAAGGCCTGCACTTGGGCATGGTCCAGCACCTGCTGGGGTGACAGGACGGGGCCACCGGGAATGCCCGCTGCCGCCAGGGCCTCCATCGCCTCATCGGTGCTAAGGTTTCGGCACCAGTCAGCCATGCGGGCGCAGAGAATCTGGTTATTGTCGCCGCGCGCCTGATCGCTGGCGAAGCGTGGATCGGCTTTCCATTCAGGTTCGCCCACCATGTCGCACCAGCGTGCAAACAGGCCGTCGCCCACCGTATGGATCAGGACATGGCCGTCCGTGGTGGCGAACACGTCCGACGGTGCGGATGTCTGGACCCGGTTGCCGGTGCCGACCCGGTTGATGCCGGTCACCGCCTGTTCCACCAGAAAGGCGTTGAACAGGGTCACGCCGGTGGACAGCAGGCTGGCCTGGACAGACTGTCCCCGGCCGGTGGCCCGCTTCTCCATCAGCGCTGCCATGGCGCCCAGGGCAGCAAACATTCCGGTACCGAAATCAACATAGGGTGCGCCGGCCTTCATGGGCTGTTCGGGCGTGCCGGAAAAATACATGGCGCCCGACATGGCCTGCCCGACCCCATCAAACCCCCCGCGCGCCGCCCAGGGGCCCGCGGCACCAAAACTGGAGATCAGGACCGGGATGATGTCAGGCTTGATGGCGCGCAGGCTGTCTTCATCCAGGCCCATGGCAGCCAAGGCCGGCGGCGGCAGGTTGGCGACAACCACATCTGCTGTGGCCACCAGACGCCGCACCACCTCGCGCCCCTCCGGCTTGGTCGGGTTCAGCGTCAAGGAGCGTTTATTGACGCCCATCTGCAGCCATCCCGCCCCTTCGCCCGTGTCAGTCACCGGGGTGATGAACCGGTCCTCGCCGCCGCCCAAACGTTCGACGCGGATGATTTCGGCACCGAAATAACCAAGTAGGGTGGCGCAGTATGGCCCCGCCACATACCGGCCGAAATCCAGAACCCGCACCCCGTTCAGAACCTGTGACACGTTCCATCCTCCCCCGCCGGTCTCCCCGGTCTATTGCTGTGCATACAGGATATAGCCAGTTTCAGTAAATCTGCAAGTGCGCATAAAGTGAGTGTTTCTGCGGATTTTAGCGGCGCTCGCATAGCCACGTATGTCGCACCGCAGCAAAAATCGGCGGTTCCGACTTTTTAATTTTACACACAAAAGGCATTGTGTGTATATTTTTCCAAACCAAACGGGATCGGTTTGGGCACTCGCCCTTTGTCGGCAATGTTGCGACCTGCGCACCCCACCCCCCGACAAGAAGTTCCTGGGAACCCGCGATCTGGGAGGATCATCCATGGATGGGATCAGTTCGTCTTTTGATTATCGCAAGGGCTGGTCGGTCAATCCGAAGGCCAAGCCGGGTGATATCGACGCCAAGGCGCCCTTCATTGACAATGGCACCGAAAAATTCGACCCGGCCCAATATTACGACAAGGGTTGGATGGCGCAGGAATGGGACAAGCTGTGGACCAAGACCTGGCTGATCGCTTGCCCGTCCAGCGATGTGCGCGAGGAAGGGGATTTCGCCACCTTTGAGATCGGCAACGAGAATATCGTGGTGGTCCGGGGTGATGATGGCCAGGTGCGCGCCTTCTATAATGTCTGCCCGCACCGGGGTAACCGGTTGGTGCATACGGCCCTTGGCAGCCTGTCGAACGGATTTGCCTGTTCATTCCATAGCTGGAAATTCAACCTGGATGGCAGCCTGAAAAGCATCACCGACCGCGAGACGTTCCGGCCAGAGGTGGTGTGTCACAATCCGGGCATGAGTGCAGTCAAATGTGAGGAACTGGCCGGTCTGGTGTTTATTTCCATGAACCCGGACGCGCCCGACCTGCGCACCTGGCTGGGGCCGGTCGCGGCGCATCTGGAAAGTTACCAGATCGACAAGATGCATGTGGTCCGTCAGGTGCGCAGTGAATGGGCTGCCAACTGGAAGATTGGTGTCGATGCCTTTTACGAGGTCTATCACCTGCATGCGGTCCATCCGGAAACCCAGGGCGTGATGGAGGATTATTTCGTCCAGTACGACCTGTTCCCCAATGGCATGAGCCGGATGTGCATTCCGTTCTACCGGCCCAGCCCGCGCGTCCCCGACCAGTTGGGCGTGAATGAGGGGCTGAAAATGATGATGCCCGATGCCGCGCTCGACCCGGCCGGCTTCACCGGCACCGCCCAGGAAGTGCGTGAGGCGGCCCAGAAGGCCAAGCGGGAGCGGGCTGAACGGCTGGGTCTGGGCTATGAGAAACTGACCGATGCGCAATTGACCGACAGTTTTGCGTATGGCCTGTTCCCCAATGTGCAGATCGGCTGCCATCCCGAAGGCGTGTTCCTGATGCGATTCATCCCGCATCCGGACGATCCCGAGCGTTTTTTCTACGATATCACCATCCTGTTCCGGCCCGTGGGAGCCGTGGCGGAAGCGGCGGGCAATTATGATGTGCCGGCCTGGATGGGCCTGCCGGAAGGCACGGACATTTCTGGTCGGGTGCGGCCGGATTGTGTGCATGTGCCGCTGGGTGAACCGGCCAATCTGGGGCTGGTGCTGGATCAGGACAGCGAGCTTCTGCCTGTGGTGCAGCAGGGCCTGCGGTCGCGCGGTTTCAACGGCATGCTGTTCGGCGAGCAGGAGCAGCGCCTGCGTCATTTCCATGTCGAACTGAACCGCTACATGGCGGCGGGGGAGCCGCGATGATCTTCTTCATCAGCCGATTTACGGTGAAGCCGGACTGCGAGGCGGAGTTCATCCGCCTCGCCACTTCCCTGACGGAAAAGGTCCGGGCCCATGAGCCGAAGACCCTCTATTACGCCTTCTACCGGGCCGACGGCCCCGGTCGCTTTGTTGTCGTGGAAAGTTTCCCCGACGAGGCGGCAGAACATGAGCATCAATCCACGCCCTGGTTCACCGAGATTGTGCCGCAGATGATCCCGTGTTTCGACGGGCCCTATGTGCGGGAATATTTCCATCCGCTGAACGCATCCGTGAAAGGATCGACGGCATGAGCAAGGCCGACCAGTTCATCCATGCCACCACGCTTGGCGACCTGCTTTTGTCGGCCGCCCGCACCTGGCCCGACACGGACGCGCTGATCTTTCCCGATGAAAGCCTGACCTATCGTGATCTGGCTGCCCGCGCCATGCGCCATGCCAAGGGGCTGATGGCGATGGGCATCAAGCCCGGCGACCATGTCGGCGTGCTGCTGCCTTCCTGTATCGAGTTTGTCGATATCCTGTTCGGCGTGGCCCTGGCCGGTGGGGTGACGGTGCCGATCAATGCCCGTTACCGGGCACATGAATTGGCCTATGTCACCGACAATGCCGATCTGGTCACCATCATCACCACCGAACAGGTTGCCGATCAGCTTAACTTTATCGACCGGTTGTGTGAGGGATTGGACGGTCTGGCTGACCAGACAGACCCGATGGCCCTGGGTCTGAAGGGTTGTCCGCGGTTGCGGTCGATCATCCTGCTGGGCGATGGTGGCCGGCAATTTACCGTCACTGCCGACCAGTTCGGCGCCCTGGCGGACACGGTGACGGACGAGGCCGTGCATGAACGCCGCGCCTTTGCGCGGGTGCGCGCGCCGGGGATCATCTTGTACACCTCCGGCACCACGTCCAACCCCAAGGGCTGCCTGATCAGCCATGAAGCGATTGTCCGCACCTCCCAGGCGTTGGCCGAGCGGTATGAGCTGACCGACCGCGACCGGTTCTGGTCGCCGCTGCCCCTGTTCCATATCGCGGCCATCCTGCCGCTGGTCGCCATCTATGCCAAGGGCGGCACCTATCTGTCGATGCAGCATTTTGATGCCGGCGTGGCGCTGAAAATGCTGGAAACACATAAGGTGACGGCCACTTACCCCTGTTTTGCGCCCATCATGGTGGACCTGATCCACCATCCGGACTTTGCCACCACCGATCTGTCATCCGTGCGCCTGATGAATTCGTCGCTGGCGGTGCAGACAGGGGCGATGAAGGAGATGTTGGCCAAGGCCATGCCCAACTGCATCCAGGTCGGCACCTATGGCCTGTCAGAGGCAGCGGGCACCGTTTGCACCAGCAGCCTTCACGACCCCTACGAGGTGCGCACCACACGGCTGGGCCGGCCTTTGCCGGGGATCGAGGTGAAGATCGTCGATGCCTTTGGTGAGACCCTGCCGGCGGGTCTAAAGGGCGAGATCCTGGTGCGCAGCCCTGGGCTGCTGGACGGCTATTACAAGGACCCGGCGAAAACGGCCGAGGCGCTGCAGGGCGGCTGGCTGCATACGGGCGATGTCGGGTCGCTGGATGCTGACGGCAACATCATGTTCCATGGCCGCACCAAGGACATGCTGAAGGTCGGCGGGGAAAATGTCGCCGCGGCGGAGATCGAAGCCTATATCGGCACCCATCCGGCGGTGAAAATGTGCCAGGTGGTCGGTGCGCCCGATCCCCGTTTGGTGGAGGTGCCGGCCGCCTTCATCGAACTGCATCCGGGCAGCGCGCTGACGGCGCAGGAAGTGCTGGATTATTGCCGCGGCAAAATCTCCAGCTTCAAGGTGCCGCGCCATGTGCGGTTTGTGACCCAATGGCCGATGTCGACCAGCAAGATCCAGAAATACAAGCTGCGTCAGCAACTTGAAGCGGAACTGGCGGCCGGGGCCGCCGCCTGACCGGAAGGAATGCCCATGTATACCATCGTCGCCAAACTTTACGTGAAACCCGAGAAGGAAGCGGAATTCGTCGCCGCCATGTCGGCACTAACCGACAAGGTCCTGGCCAATCAGCCCGACGTCACCGTCTATCTGTTCAAGAAAATCCGCGGCCGCGACCACGCCTATGCTGCCATTGAACAGCACCCGTCCCAGGATTATTTCCGCGACGTCCATTGCACCACGCCCTGGTTTCAGGAACTGGTGCCCGTGGTGATGCCGTGCCTGGCCGAACCGATGGTGCTGGAGGAGTTTGACGATCTGTAAGGGGCAGTGGACGAGGCAAAGCCGCCCGGCATCCGGCGGCAATGCCGGCGGGCCTTACCCCGCCATGGCCACACGGTTGCGGCCGCTGGCCTTCGCGCGGTAAAGCGCCTGGTCGGCGGCGGCGACCAGGGATGCGGCGTCACCGGGACTGGTCAGGGATGCGGCGCCGGCGCTGATGGTGACCAGATCCCCATCAGGTCGGGCAACATGGGCCAGGCACAGGGCGGCCACGGCCCGGCGCAGACGTTCGGCGGCCATGATGGCGGCGTCAGCATCGTGACCGGGCAGCAGGATGGCGAATTCCTCTCCCCCGAACCGGGCCGCAATCTCGCCTGGGCGGCGCAGGGCCCCGGACAGAGCCCCGGCCACCGCCCGCAGGCAATCATCGCCGGCTTGGTGCCCATAAAAATCATTATAGCGCTTGAAATGATCGACATCGGCCAGGATCAGGGACAGGGGCCCCACCCCGCCCTGGACCAGACGCTCTGTTTCCTGGGCCAGCGCGCCGTCAAAGGCGCGGCGGTTGGCAATACCGGTCAGGCCATCCATGGTGGCCAGCCGCATCAGCGCATCCGTGCGCTGTTTCAGGGCCAGATGGGTTCGTACCCGGGCTTCTACGATGTGGGGGTGAAAGGGTTTGGTGATGAAATCCACCGCCCCCGCCGCCAGCGCCCGGATCTCCACCGCTACCCCGGTGTGGGAGGTGACAAACAGGATGGGCACCGCCTCCATCCCCGGCAACCGCCGCAGGGCGGCGCAGGTCTCGAACCCGTCCATCCCTTCCATCTCTGCGTCCAGCAGCACCAGATCAGGATTTTCTGTCCGCGCAGCCGTCAGGGCATCGGCTCCGCCGGTGGCAAAGCGGACATCGCCCAACTCACGGACCACCTGTGCCAACAGGCGGATCGTCCCCACATCGTCATCAACGATCAGGATGCGCGGCTTGTCCGGTGCATGGACAAAGGGCAGGCCAGGGATCAAACAGGAAACTCCCTCTCCAGAAGTGCCAGCGCCTCCTCAAAGCGCAGGGCCTCCACCAGACTGGCGAACTCCCGGACCTTGTCCGTCCCCAGCCGTCGGGTCAAGTCATCCTTTAGCATCTCCAGCGTGTCCAGCGCCGTCAACCGCTTTGCCCGCAAGGCCGCGCGTAACTCATCCAGATCAAGCGGTTCCAGCGGGTCCCCGGTCGGGGGCGGTGGCAGAACGGGCACGGTTTCGGCCGGATGCGGCCGGGGTCGTGCCCGGATGGCCGCCACCAGTGCCGTCAGGTCCCCCGCCAGTGCGGCAAGACCCGCCGCATGGTCCGCCGCCGGTTCCTCCCGCAAGGCGCGTTCAAGCAGCGTTGCCTTTTCGGCAACCGCCAGGGCGGAGATATTGCCCGCCGCACCGCGCAATTCATGCAGCTTGGCGACCGCCCGATCAATCTGTTGGTTCGAAAGCTGGCTGGCAAGCCGTTCGCCCAGCCCGTCGAAACGGGCGACGAACTGGTCCAGGATGGTTTCAAACAGCGCGCGGTTGCCCATGACCCGACCCATGGCCTGTTCCGTATCGATCCCGGCAATGGGCTGTGGCCACGCCAGTACCGGCGGCTGTGTCACCGGGGTTGGCGGCACCACCGCCACCCCGGCAGCCAGCCAGCGGCGCAGCGTGGCCAGGAACAGGGCGGGTACAAAGGGTTTGTCGATATGGTCATCCATGCCTGCATCCAGGCAGGCCCGCAGGTCCTGCTCATGCCCGGCCGCTGTCAGCGCCAGGATGGGCAGGTCACGGCCAACCGCCAGGGCGCGGATGGCGCGGGTGGCGTCCAACCCGTCCATCACCGGCATCTGAAGGTCCATCAGGACAAGGTCAAACCGCTCCCGCTCGACTGCGGCCACGGCTTCGGCCCCGTTTTCCACCAGGGTGGTGACAGCACCGGCCCGATCCAGGAACCCCTTGGCCACAAGCCGGTTCAGGTCATTATCCTCCACCACCAGAATCCGCGCCCCGCCCAGGCCCGACATATCTTCGAACAGGTTGACACTGGCGGCTGGCTGGGTGGGGCTGGTGATGCTGGCCGGCGGATCGACCGGGGTCATGTGCAGATTGATGATGAAGCGGCTGCCCTGCCCCTGGGTGCTTTCGGCCCGGATGGTTCCGCCCATCATCTGCACCAGACGCTGGGTCAAGGCCAGACCCAGGCCCGTGCCCCCATGCTGACGGCGGTGGCTGTCATCGCCCAGGGCGAAGGGCTGGAACAGCCGGGCCACCTGTTCGGGGGCCATGCCGATGCCGGTGTCGCTGACCGTAACCTGCATATCCACCTTGCCATCCGGCTGCATACCGGTGCGGCGCAGGGCGACGGTGATCGTACCGGTCGTCGTGAATTTCACGGCATTGCCGACCAGATTGTCCAGGATCTGCCGCATCCGCCCGGCATCCCCCTGGACCCAGTCCGGCAAGGCGGGGTCCAGGCTGATCTCCAGCGCCACTGGTCGGGTGCGGATGACCGGTGCGAACAGGTCGGCCACGGCCGCCACCGGGTCGGCCAGCCGGAACGGCGCCGGTTCCAGCATCAGCAGTCCGGCATCAATACGTGAATAATCCAGCACGTCATTGACGATGGACAGCAAGGCGCTGGCGGACCGCCGGACACTGTCGATATGGGTGTGCTGGCTGTCGCTCAACGGCTCATCCAGCACCAGATGGGCTGATCCGATGATGCCGTTCAGAGGGGTGCGGATCTCGTGCCCCATATTGGCCAGGAAGGCGGATTTGGCCCGGCTGGACGCTTCGGCCCCTGCCAGCGCATCGCGCAGGCGGGCGGCATCGCGCACCTGCACGGAAATGTCCGTGGCGATGATCAGGTAGCCGGCGATGCCGCCGCTGCGGTCCGCCAGCGTGGTGACGGCCAGCAGCACCGGCAGCCGGGTGCCATCCTTGCGCAGAAAACTCCATTCCCGTGTATCGACACCGCCATGATGGGCATCGGCGGACAGCACATCCATGGCGGACAGCAGCAGATGTTCACCATCGGCATGCATTGCTGCGCCGCGCATCGCCAGTTCGGCAGGATCGTGGAACAGGGCCGGTGTGGCCTTTCCCACCACCTCGTCCGGGGCATAGCCGAGCATGCTTTCGGCGGCGGGGTTGAACAGGGTGATCGTACCGGCCCGGTCACAGGCAATAATGGCGGACCCGGCGCAATGCAGGATGGCGTTGCGCAGGGCGGCCAGGGCCTCGATCTCCATGGTCCGTTCGCGCACCTGCTGTTCCAGTCGGCTGTTGATCTCGCGGATGCTGGTTTCTGCCGCCACCTGTTCGGTAATGTCACGGATGACCAGAGCGGCCCCGTTTATGCCATGGGCTCCCCGTACGGGGGTGGCTGTGACCGACACGTCAATGATGCGGCCGTCGCTGCGCTGGCGGCGGGTACGCAGATTGACCAATATCTCCCCCCGTCCGACACGGTCCAGCAGGTCACGTTCCTGTGGCTCCAGCCCCGGCGGCACAATCAGCGCCAGGGTGGACAGGCCCAGCACATCGGACGGCGCCCGCCCGAACAGGCGGGTCGCGGCAGGGTTCCAACTGGTGATGACACCCTGACCATCCAGGCCGATCACGGCATCGCTGGCGCTGTCGATGATGGCCCCCAGCCAGGCATCGCTGGCCGCCAGTTCCCGGTCGCGGCGATGGGACCGGCGGCTGAACACCAGCAGCAGCGCCATCAGCCCGGCCAATGGCAGGCCCAGTCCGGCCACCCAGTACCGCACCATAGCGGCGTGGGCCGCGATCACCTGATCCGGCACCGCGACAACCAGGGTGACGAACCGGTTAGGGTCCGTCCGGTCCAGCGCCACGCGCTGGCGCATCACATGGATGTGGCCCTCCGCACCATGGAAGGTCATTGCCCCGTTGGCTTCCCGGACGCCGGACTCCAGCGGTTCAAATTCGTCAGACCAGCGCCAGGGACGGCCGCGCGCCATGCCGAAACTGCGGCCCGGATCGGGGTGCAGCAGGAAATTGTCAGCCGCATCAAGAAGGTAAACGCGATAGATCGGGTTGAGGTCATTCACCAGATCAATCATCAGCCCGCGCGCATCAACCGCCATGGTCATGATGCCGAAGGTTGTGCCATCCAGTGCCGGGACGGAGGTTGCCAGCCGCAGCAAGGGCCGGGGCGGATCGGCCACCGACCCGTTCATCCGGCGGTCAAGGTCGATATCGGCAATCACGATATCGCCCACCGGTCGCTGTGCCAGCAGGCCCAGCAGGTCACTGTCCGGATGGGCGCCCCCGGCCTGTCCGGCGCTATGGGCCTGTCCATCATGGCTTTCCACGGCCACCACGGGTTGCTTCTGCCCCACGGCCAGCAAGGCCATGCGTTCAACGCCGGGCCGTGACAGGGCATAACCGGCCAGCACGGTTTCCAGCCGCCGCCGCCAGCGACTGCCCTCGGTATTTTCCTCCGCATCAAAGCCGGTGGCCTCTGCCCGCACGATCCCCGGAATCGGCGGGGACTGGGACAGAAACTGCAATTGCATTCGCAGATCGTCCTGCGTGCGTGTCAGGATGCTGACCCGCTGCAACAGCACGTTACGCTGCCGGACGTCCATTTCCGCCTGATAGCGCTCCCTTTGCTGCTCACCGGCAACCAGGGCAGCAATCAGGACCAGCAGAACCAAAGCTGCCGTGAGCAGAACAATGGTACGCGGGCTCAGCCCGCCATCATCGATGCGGTTGGAAATCTGCAAAACCGGAACCCCTGTGCCCCGGCAGGCGTAGGCCCGCCATCAACTTGTCTGATTGTTGCCAGTAGTGCCACGTCCCCGCACGAAAGATAGATATCCAGGCGGCTAGGGCTTAATCCACATGGCCCAGAAGCTGTGTGATCGCCGGATGTTCGAAGCACCCGGCTGCCAGCCGGGGCAGATAGACAATGGGCAGGCCGTCCAGGAACGGGGCCAGGGTCGCCGCCGTATCGGCCGGTGGTACGGTCCCGCCGGGTGTTTCGGACAGGACCAGGGCCGTCACCCGCAATCCGCGCGCGCGCAGCACCGCATGGGCCGTCAGGATATGGCTGATCGTGCCCAGATAGGTACCGGCCACCAGGATATTGGGCAGACCCAGTTCGGCCATCCAGTCCAGGACGGTGCGCCCATCATCCACCGGGGCCATGACCCCCCCCACCCCTTCGATCAGCAACGGGCCGGTTGCATCGGCAATGCGCCGGCGGCACGCGGCCAGCATGGCGCTGTAAGGCACCTGCCGCCCCTCCAGTCGCGCTGCCATGTTGGGGGCCAGCGGGGCGGCAAATCGCCAGGGCGACACCCGGTCCAGCGTATCAGGCGTCAGGTCCAGGCCCATCGCGTCAATCAGGGCGGCAGGATCGCTGCCCGTCGGGTCCTCCGGATCGATCCCGCTGACCAGTGGCTTGAATGCATCCGGCGCCCGCCCCGCCGCCCGCCAGTGCCGCAGCAGGCAGGCGCTGACAAAGGTCTTGCCGATATCGGTGCCGGTGGCGGTGACAAAATGGGGGCGCATGGTCAAATCCATTGTTTGCTTGTGGAGCAGGTGGTTACCCTACCACCCCCCTTTCCCTCAACCCCCCCATGCAGGATGGGGGATGCTGGCCTGCATTTGGGTCCTGACAGCATCGTGTAACAGGTTTTATACCACTAGCCCTGACCCGCTTTTCCTGTTGAAGGGATGAGAGATGAGCATCGCCGCCACTGCCCCGCACGCCGCCCTGGCCGGCAATCCGATCCGCAATGATTGGACGCAAGGAGAGGTGGAGGCCCTGTTCAACCTGCCCTTCATGGATCTGCTCTATCGTGCCCAGACCCTGCACCGGCAGTTCTTCGACCCGAACGAGGTGCAGATCTCCACGCTGCTGTCGATCAAGACCGGCGGTTGCCCGGAGGATTGCAATTACTGCCCGCAATCGGCGCAGTTCGACACCGGCCTGAAGGCGTCCAAGCTGATGCAGGTCGAAAAGGTGCTGGCCGAGGCGCGCGCTGCTAAGGAACAGGGTGCGTCCCGCTTCTGCATGGGTGCCGCCTGGCGCTCGCCCAAGGATCAGGACCTGGACACGGTCTGCGCCATGGTGGAGGGCGTGAAGGCCATGGGCATGGAGACCTGCGTCACCCTGGGCATGCTGCGTCCCGATCAGGCGCTGAAGCTGAAGGATGCGGGTCTGGATTATTACAACCACAATCTGGACACCTCGCCCGAGCATTACGGCAACATCATCACCACCCGCACCTATCAGGACCGTCTGGACACGCTGGACGCCGTGCGCAATGCCGGCATCAATGTCTGCTGCGGCGGCATCATGGGTCTGGGCGAGGGGCGGGAGGACCGCGCCAGCCTGATCCGTACCCTGGCCACCCTGCCGCAGCACCCGGACAGCGTGCCGATCAACCTGCTGGTCAAGGTGGAGGGCACGCCGCTCGATAAGGCCGAACAGGTCGATCCCATCGAGTTTGTCCGCACCATTGCGGTCGCCCGCATCACCATGCCGGCCAGTGTCGTCCGCCTGTCGGCGGGGCGCGAGGATATGAGCGATGAGATGCAGGCCCTGTGCTTTGCCGCCGGTGCCAATTCCATTTTCTATGGTGAACGCCTGCTGACCACGCCGAACCCGGCCCAGGCGCGGGACGCCAAGCTGTTCCAGAAGCTGGGCCTGCGGTCGATGCAGGTCGAGGTGGAAGCGGACGCCTGCGAATGACAGGCAGCCCCGTCTGGCTGGATGACGGCATGCGGCATGTCTGGCTGCCCTACAGCCAGATGAAACATGCCGACCCACCGTTGCCCGTGGTGGCAACGGAGGGCACGCGCATCCATCTGGCCGATGGGCGTGTGCTGATCGACGGTATCGCCAGTTGGTGGACGGCCTGTCACGGCTATAACCATCCACATCTGCGCGCCGCACTGGAGGCACAGGCAGCGCGGATGCCGCATGTGATGTTCGGCGGCCTCTGCCATGAACCGGCCCTGACACTGGCCACAAGACTGGCCACGCTGTTGCCCGGTGATCTGGAGCGGGTGTTTTTCGCCGAAAGCGGGTCGGTGGCCGTGGAGGTCGCCATGAAAATGGCGATCCAGTACGGATTGAACAGAGGCGAGCGGGGACGGTCCAAGATCCTGTCCTTCACCGGCGGCTATCATGGCGACACCATCGCCACCATGGCGGTCTGCGACCCCGAAGAGGGCATGCATTCCCTGTTCACCGGCCTGCTGCCAGAGCATTTCGTACAGCCCTTGCCCCGCGACGCCGACAGTCTGGCGGCCCTGGAGCGGTTCTTGGACCAGCATGCCGGCCAGATCGCCGCCATTCTGGTGGAACCGCTGGTGCAGGGGGCGGGCGGTATGCTGTTCCATGACATTGCCGTCCTGCGCAGCCTGCGTGATCTGGCCGACCGCTACGGTCTGCTGCTGATCTTTGACGAGATTTTCACAGGGTTTGGCCGCACGGGCACGATGTTTGCCTGTCAGGCGGCAGGCGTGGTGCCCGATATCATCACCCTGTCCAAGGCGCTGACCGGTGGCACCCTGCCCCTGTCCGCGACCATCGCCCGCCGGCATGTCTTCGATGCTTTCTGGTCGGATGACCCCCAAGCTGCATTGATGCACGGGCCGACCTATATGGGTAATGCGCTGGGCTGCGCGGTGGCCAATGCCTCGCTCGACCTCTTCGAATCACACGATCGTATGGCGCAGGTGGCGGCCATTGCGGGCTGGCTGGCGGCGGGACTGGAACCCTGCCGGGGCCTGCCCGGCGTGGTCGATGTCCGCACGCTGGGGGCCATCGGCGTGGTGCAAATGGATAGGATCAATGATTTACGCGCCTTGAAGCGGCTTTTGCTGGCCGAAGGGGTGTGGATACGGCCATTCCGCGATATTCTCTATCTGACGCCGGCCTTTACGGCGACGGAGGAGGATGTGATGCGTCTGACGGGGGCGATCACCCGCGTGCTTGAACGGGGTCACCCATGAGCGGGGCTGCCGGCTGGCTGGACATGCTGGCGGCTCAGGCGCTGGATGCGCTGGACATGGCGGGTCGCCGTCGCACCTTGCGTGCCTATGACCGTGACGGTATCCGCCTGCGTCTGCCCGACGGCAATGTGCTGGTCGATGTGGCGTCCAATGATTATCTGGGTCTGGCCCAGGACCCCGGCATCATTGACCGTGCCGCCGAATATGTGGCCCGGTTCGGGGCGGGCAGCGGCGCGTCGCGCCTGATCTGTGGCACCCTGACCGCGCATCGGGAGGTGGAGGAAAAGCTGGCGGCGTTTTTAGGCACCGAAGCCGCCCTGCTGTTTGGCAGTGGCTTCCAGGCCAATGCCACCCTGCTGCCCGCCCTGGCCGAACTGCTGGGTGGGGAGGCGGAACTGCTGGTCGACCGTCTGTCCCATGCCAGCATTCTGAACGGCGCGTTTTCCCACGGCGTGAAGGCCAAGCGGTTTCGGCATAATGACCTGAACCATCTGGAAGACCTGCTGAAAGAGGGGTCCGGCCCGCGCATGGTGGTGACCGAGTCTGTGTTCAGCATGGATGGCGACCGCGCCGACCTTGCCGCGATTGCCGATCTGGCCGACCGTTACGGCGCGCCCGTCTATCTGGACGAGGCGCATGCCATCGGCGTGCTGGGGCCGGAGGGACGGGGGCTGGCGGCGGAACTGCCAGGCCGTATCGCCGTCACCATGGGCACCCTGGGCAAGGCGTTTGGCGGGTTTGGCGCCTATGTCGCCGGATCACGTCTGTTGATTGATTATCTGACCAACCGCTGCGCCGGGTTCCTTTATACCACGGCCCCGCCGCCGGCCGTGCTGGGTGCGCTGGATGCGGCGCTGGATGTCATCCCGTCGCTGGATATGGAGCGCATGCGGCTGGCCAGCATGGCGGATGCGGTCCGCATGGCGGTACAGGCCATCGGTTATGACACGGGGGCCAGCAGCACCCAGATCATTCCCGTCATTGCCGGCACCGAACAGGCGGCCCTGGGCTTGCAGCAGATTTTGGAGATGGCGGGTTTCCTGGCTGTCGCCATCCGGCCCCCGACCGTGCCCGCTGGCACGTCGCGCCTGCGCCTGTCGCTGTCGGCAGCGCTGGATGATCACACGGCAGGCCAGTTGCTGACCGTTCTGTCCTGTCTGCCACCGCCGGGCCTGGGCCTGCCCGGATGACCAGCCCCCTGTTCCTGTTTGTGCATGGCTGGGCCGGCACACCCCGCCTGTGGGACCCTGTCCGCGTCGAACTGTGCGCGCGGGGCGTGGCGGCGGGAGATATGGTCACAGAGGTACCGCCGGAAGTGACAAAACGCCCTGTGATCGGCATTGGCCATTCCCTGGGGGCCGCCTGGCTGCTGGCCCATGGCCCGGCCCTGGCGGGGTTTGCCGCCATCAACGGCTTCACCCGGTTCAGCGCCGCCCCCGACTTTCCTGTCGGCACGCCGACGCGTGTGCTGTCAACCATGCGCCGCCGGCTGCTGTCCGACCCGGTGGCTGTGCTGACGGATTTCCATGCCCGCGCCGGGCTGCCCCTGCCTGCCGACCCGCCGGTTGCTGATCTTCTGGCACAGGGTCTTGACCTGTTGGGCTCCATTGATGTGCGGCAGGCATTCGGAGTTTTCGCCAGCCCGCATCTGGCCCTGTGCGGGGCCGATGATGTCATCGTCCCGCCGGCCCACAGCGCCGCCTGCTTTGCTGATCCGGTGATGGTGGCCGGGGCGGGTCATGGGCTGCCGGTCACCCATCCCCGTCTCTGCGCTGATCATATCCTGGCCCTGGTGGCGCGATGCTGACGGCGGCGGATAAGGGGCGGGTGGCCGGGCGTTTTGCCGCCGCCGCCGGGGGGTACGATGCCTCGGCCCGGGTGCAGGCGCGCATTGCCGCCACCCTGGCGGACCGGCTGGGCACCCTGCCCCTGGCCGACGGGGCACGGGTGCTGGAAATCGGCTGTGGGACCGGGCTGCTGACGGCGGCGGCGCTGTCGCGGCTGCCGCGGATCGGGTCCTGGCTGGCCAGCGATATAGCGCCCACCATGGTCGCATCCTGCCGCCAGCGACTGTCCCCCGACCCTCGCCTCACCGTGGCGGTGATGGATGGCGAGGCACCCGCCGTGACCGGCCCCTATGACCTGATCTGTTCCAGTCTCGCGCTGCAATGGTTTCCGGATGCGGCGGGTGCGCTGGCGCGCTGGCGCCGGATGCTGGCACCGGGCGGTATGTTGCTGGTGGCGACCCTGGGCGTGGATACGTTCGCGCAATGGCGCGCGGCCCTGGCGGCGGCGGGGGCGCCGGGGGCTGGCCCTGCCTATCCGGATGGGGCCACCCTGTCACGCTGGCTGGGCCCCGGCGGACGCGTGGAGCGGCAGGATTTTGTCGAACATCATGCTGATGCCCGGCATTTCCTGCATGCCCTGCGTGGGATCGGGGCGGATTATGCGCCGACCCGGCTGCCATCTGCCACCCTGCGCCGCGCCATGCGCTTGCTGGATGCAGCGCGGCCGGTGGACATCACCTATGATGTGCGCTGGTTACTGGCGCTGTAACCGCCATTCTGGGGATCGGCCAGGAAAGCCAGATTGGCCCTACGCAGTCGCTCCCCCTCCTCGTCATAGAGGAACGGCAGGAAGGCATAGCGCACACCCCTGGTCACGGGTTTCGCCTCATGCAGCATGGAGCAGGAGAAGGCGATGGCCCCGCCAGTGGGCGCGCGATAGGTGCGGGGGCCGAATTCCGGGAAACACAGATCCCCGCCTTCATACTCTTCTGCGTTCAGATTGATGGTGACAGCAAAGCGACGATGGGCGGTGCCACGTGTGGTATCGTCGCGGTGCGGGCGGAAAAACCCCTGTTCGGCCGCGTCATAGCAGGCAACGATAAAGCGTTCCATGCGTGTGGCCCGGAATTGCAGACACCGGGTCAACATGGGCAACAGCCGTTTTTCAATTCGGGCCCGCGCCTCCATTAACACCGCCGGATCGGTGATCAGCATGTCGCGGCGGCGCTTGAAACTATGGTCGATAATGCCGACCGTCTTGCCATCCTTTTCGCGCATATAGCCGGAATCCTGCCCCCCATTGGCCTTGTACAGGTCGATCAGCAGTCGGCAGAATGCCGGTTCGAACACATGGGGCAGGGTCAGCACCGGCGCCGGCATGTCGGGCGGCGCACACAGGCCCGCCGCCGGCAACAGCTTCACCCATCCCAGAATGGATGGCCCGTCGCCAAGCGGGCCGCGCATCAGCACCCGCAGCATCGGGTCCAGCACCACCCAGCCGCCCGTGCCATCAACCCCATAAAGCCGGGCGATCGCCTGTGCGCCAAATTCCTGAAAAAAGCGTAGGCGTGGCCAAGTGGTACGCGCCGCCGGGGCCGTTTCGGGCGGGATCACGCCAAAGCCGATACAATGCCGCTCCGGCACATCCACGACCCAGGTGGCCAACAGATTGATGGCCTGGGTGGCCGCCTGCTGATCCAGTCCAGGAAACAGCAGCACGACATGCCGCCCGCCCAGGCTGGACAGGTGGAATTCCGCAATTTCGCCACAACGGGTGATGAACCAGGGCGCAGGTTCACCATGACCAGGCTGTGGGTGGGATGGCAGGGGGATAGCCATTGTCATCGCCGGAATCGGCTCTGATGTCCGCGCCAGCGCCATGGCCCGGAGACGGGCCGACGATTGGTCGCGCTGGCGACGGAAGTGCGGCGATCGGTGCCGATCACCAGGACAGGATATTGGGCCAGGGCCGGGCCAAGCCGGCGCTCCCAGACATGGGGCCGGGCGGGCGGACCGCCGGGTTTGAAAGGGCGTGAGGCAATGTGCAGTGTCATAAAATGAAAAACGCATCACGGCGCGTTTTCATCCCGCCAGGACTGGATTTTTTTGCACCAGCAGGGTGTTTATCGGGAAGCCGTATCCAGAGCCTTGTCAACGGCCAGTATCAGCGGTTCCATTTCCGTCGGCAGGTCGCTGGAAATGGCGGCCACGGCGAAATCTTCAGACCGCCACATGCTCACCTCCAGACCATGGAACGCCTCCATGACCGGGCTATCGGGGGCCAGCCCCTCATCCGGGGCGAGTGACAGGGTCATGCGATGGCCAAGAGCATCTTCATAGAGAAGCTGGCCTGCCGGTCCCTCCTCCGTCCCCAGGACCCGCGCGCCGACCAAAGACAGGCCCATCCGGCGAAGGTCGGGAACGGTCACCTCTTCGCCCAGTTTGGTCGTCAGCCAACGGCGAATGTCGTCTGGTCTGGTGCCGGGTATTTCCACGGGCCGGGTAGGATCATTGGCAAAAACGGCATGGGCATCCATCGCTTCCTGCGCATAATCGGGCAGGCCGGCAAAGACGGGCCGTCGCAGCACTTCATTGGCGCCCCAGCCCACGGCCAGCAGCAGCACCGTTGCCGCAACCCGTGACAGGCGTTGGCGCCAGACACTGCGGCGCAGGGCCTGTTCCAGTCCCTGGATCAAGGGTGCCGGCAATGTTGGCCAGGCTGGCTCCGCTGCTGCGGCGGCCAGGGCCAGTTGCTGTTCGGCATAACAGGCCAGCCGTTCATGGGCGTCAGGATTGGCCAGCAGCCAAGCCCGGACCTGCGCTTCGCGCGCGGGTTCCAGTTCGCCATCCAGAAAGGCGTGCAGGTCGCTGTCCTCGATCCCGTCCGCCGCCATGTCATCTGCCATCTCTGCCCCCCTTCAGCAGGCGCAGCATCGGGCCAGACCGTTCTTCACCTTCCAGCGCACGGCGCAGGGCCTCCCGTCCCCTCGCGATCCGCGACATGAAGGTGCCGACGGGAATGCCCAGGCGCTTGGCCGCCTCGTCATATTTCAGGTCTTCAACCGCCACCATGAGGATGGCCTGGCGCTGCCCCTCTGGCAGGGCCTGAAGATGCGTCACCACCTGTGCCGCCTCCACCCGTGCCAGTTGGTCGGCCGGCTGTACCGTTTCCGCCATGCCCTCTGCCAGGATGCCGACAGTGCGCTGGCGCACCTGCTGGTGGCGGCGGCGGCTGATATGGGTGGTGTAGAGAATACGGAACAGCCAGGCCTTCAGATCGCTGCCCGGTCGCCATTGCGTTGCTGATGCCACCGCCTTGGCCAGGCAATCCTGCAACAGATCCTCCGCCTCCTCCGCCGACCGGGTCAGCACGAAGGCATAACGGCGCAGCGCCGTCAGGTGCAGGGTCAGTTCCTGGTGAAAGGGATCATCATGCATCGGGATCTCGTCCGCCTGTCATCAGCATAAACGCGGCAGACGGATTTTTCATCCCGTTGAATGGTGCATCTGTGTCATTTGCCCTCAACCCTCCCATTGACGGGCGCCGATGGGAGGGTGCCGCCAAGGAGCAGCGGTGGACTAACCCCGCGTCACCGCCCCGCGCAAGGACGCGGCAATGGCTTCGCGCAGGGGTTTGGGCTGGAAATTTTCGTCATACGGGCAACAGCGTTGTGGTTTCTTGTCGGTACGCGGGGTGAAACCCTGCAGCCACGAATATTTGTCGACCATGCCCCAGGCCAGAACGTCGCCTGTCTGTTTATAGGACAGCATCATGTCCAGATAGGCACGGGCATAATCGGCCACCCCCTGGTCGCGGGCAACGATGTCGCCGGGCAGCCCCTTGTCGTTGACATCGAATTCGGTGATCAGCAACCCATAGCCCATGCCCACCACCTCATCAATGAAGCGTTTCCAGGCCGCTTCTTCATAGCGCGGGCCACCATCAATCACCATGATATGGGATTGCACCCCCAGCGCATCGACTGGTGTGCCGCGTTTGCGGAACCCTTCCAGCAGGCGCAGCACCCCGTCGCGGTGCTTGGCGTGGCCAGGTTCCCAACTCATGTAGTCATTATAGACAAGCTGGCCCTGCGGCAGCACTTCGCGCGCCTTGTGAAAGGTGATGTCCAACACCGTCTCCGCCGGCACATGGCGGGTGAAGGCGGTTTCGCGCATCAGGCCGGTATCGGCGTCCACTGCTTCATTCACCACATCCCAGGAGGTGATGCGGTTCTTGTAGGAACCGGCAACCATGGCGACATGGTCGGTCAGCATCTTTTCCACGCCCTTGACGGGATCGGCGCCGAAATCATGGCTGTTCAGCCAGGCGGGCAACCATTTGACATGGTGCCAGAGCAATGTGTGGCCCCGGAAGGCCAGTCCCTTTTCTTTGGCGAAATTCAACAGAATTTCTGCCCGGTCGAAACTGAACAGATCGGCGGACGGGCGCAACGCCCCCCATTTCATCTCATTTTCGGCCACCAACAGCCCGCATTCGGCCACCAGCAGGTCACGATAGGCGGGATCGGCGAAGGTCCCGGTCAGGGTGCCGGGACGGCCCGTGCCCACACAGGACCCGAAGCGTCGGCCCGACTGCCGGGCCAGGTCGTTCAGCGACGGACCGGTCGCCGCCGCTCCTGACGGCAACGACATGGCGGCGCCAGCAGCCAGCGCGGTCGTCATGACCTGACGCCGGTTCAGCGATATCGTCATTTGCATCTCCCTGGGCACTGTTATTGTTAGCGGTATCATGACCGGATGATAACAGGGGGAGATGCGGCTGGAAACGGGGTAGTTGGGGTTTTTTGACTGCGTAGAGGATGCTGGCACAGGCAGGGTTTCCCTCACCCTTTCCACCTCGTCAGGCTTGGCAGGGTGAGGGAAAGACCGTTCTTTATTTCCGTTCCGCTGCACTAAGGTCACGTGCAGCGCGGAATTCGCTGTCCGGGCTCCAGTTCGGCCACTCGCGGCCATCGGCCAGACGCCGTCCCAGCGTGTAGAGCAGGCTCATATCCAGCCGGGCCCCTTCCAGGTTCCAGTCCGGCGACCATTCATCATCGGGCTGGTGGTACTTGTCCTTGATATAGGCGTCGCGCCAGGCCTTGCCTGCTGCCACACCGCCATTGACCAGATCCATGCCGCCGCCGAAGGAGATGGCCGGCACGCCAACCTTGGCCAAGGGGAAATGGTCGGAACGGAAAAAGCCGCCGGCTTCCACCCGCGGGTCGGGCGTATAGGTACGACCGACCTTCCCGCCCTCCTCGATCAGCATGTCGAGCAGCCCCAACTTGGCCGTACCGGAAATGGTGAAATCCTTGGCGGGGCCGGGTCCGATCGTGCCATCCATATTGATGACACCCACGGTCTTGGCCAGCGGATAGACCGGGTTGCTGGCATAATAGGTTGAACCCAGCAGGCCCTTCTCCTCTGCTGTCACCGCCAGGAACAGCACCGACCGTTGGGTCGGGCCTGCTGCCTTGAAGGCCCGACCCAGTTCCAGCAGGCTGGCAATGCCCGAGGCATTGTCCAGCGCCCCGTTGAAGATGCTGTCACCATTGGCGTCGGGTTCCCCGACACCAATATGGTCCCAGTGCCCGGAATAGACGATGGTTTCGTCCGGGTAGGTGGTGCCGGTGAGACGGCCCATCACGTTTTTCGAGGTGATGATCTGAGTCTTGACCTGGTAGTCGGCCGACAATGTGGCTTTCAACGGGACCGGCTGGAAACTCTCCTTGCGCGCTTCGGCCCGTAATTTCTCGAAATCAAGACCCGAGGCCTTGAACAGGTCCACCGCCAGGTCGCGCTGGATCCAGCTTTCAAATGGCGTATGCGCCGTGGTTGGATCGGCGCGCACAATGTCAAACATCGTGTTGGGATTGGAACTGGCGACCGTGGCCCAGCCATAAGAGGCGGGCTCGGTTTCATGCACAATGATGACACCGGCGGCACCCAGACGGGCCGCTTCCTCATACTTATAGGTCCAGCGGCCATAATAGGTCATGGCCTTGCCGCCAAACTTGCCTTCCGGGCCTTCAAAATCCGGATCATTGATCAGGACGACCAGGATCTTACCCCTGACGTCCTGGCCCTTAAAGTCGTCCCAACCGCGTTCCGGCGCCTTGATGCCGTACCCGACAAACAGCAGCGGCGCCGCCTTTATGGACACATGGTCCTGGCCCGTCAGCGCCGCGCGTACGGCAATGTCTTTGGCCTGGGTCAGGGAATGGGTCTTGCCGCCATAGGTCAGGGACAGGGTGGGCTTGCCCACAATGTCGGACATGCGCAGCGGCACATCCTGGGTCCAGCCGCGCTTTCCATCCGGGCCGATGCTGCCGCCCGGTTCCAACCCGGCCGCCTGCATCCGGTCGATCAGGAACTCGACGGTCTTTGTCTCCCCCACGGTGGCCGGCGCGCGGCCCTGGAAATCATCGGCCGACATGACGCGGATATCTTCCGATACACGTTTCATATCGAACGAGGGTTCGGCCGCGAAGGCCAAGGTGGAGGTCAGGGCCGCTGTGGCCAGCAATAGGTACTTCATGTCCGATTGAAGCTCCCTGGATTTCGTATACGATCCATAACAGAGAGCCAAAACCTTACCAACTGGTTAAGTGCGTCTGGCGCCAGGGCGGCGATCGCGGCTTAGGCCATCCGCACAAGCACGGGCACGGCACCGACCACCGCAGGGTCGGGTCAGTGCCAGAGGGCACTGCCCAGGGTGTAGGCGCCCAGAAGGCCCAGGATCACCCCGGTGCCGATATTGATCCAATGCACGGTCCGGGCCGTGACATGGCGGCGCAGCAGGGTAACGCCGGCGCAAAGGAACACCCACCAGAGCAGCGAACCGATGAAGATGCCGCCAACCAGGGTCCCATCCTCCACCGGCCCGCGCGTATTGCCGAACCCGACGACCAATGTGCTCATGCCCAGGATGGTGACAGGGTTGGTGGCGGTCAGGAACAGGCCGGAAAAGACCGCCGCAGGCAGATTGCCGGCCACCGGTTCGGCAGCCAGCGGTTTGGGTTCCTGTGTCAGGCTGTGGACCGCCACGATCAGCAGGAACAATCCCCCCACCACTTGCAGCAGCGGCATGTTGTTGGTGATGACATTCAGCACGGCGGTGATACCGAAGGCGGCAATACCGCTGAAAAACGCATCGGCCAGGGCCGCGCCCAGGCCGGTGGCCAAGCCGGTGGGCAGGCCGCGTTCCAGCGACCGGCGGATACAAAGCAGGCCGATCGGTCCCACCGGTGCCGCGATGATGACGCCCAGCACCACGCCGCGCCAGAAAATCCCCATATCGTCGAGCAAATCCAGACCCTTCCGCCTTCAACCGGTTGGCGTGCGGCGCAACATCCGGTTAGGATGGTGGCATCATGCCTGACCGAACCCCCTCCCCGCTCGACCTGCTTGACGATATCGGCCTGCATCTGCTGCGTGAATTGCAGCGGGATGCACGGCTATCCTTCGCCGATCTGGCCCGTCAGGTGGGGCTGACAGCCCCCGCCGTCGCCGAACGTGTGCGCCGGATGGAAGCCACGGGCCTGATACAGGGCTACCGGGCAGAGGTCAACCGCGCCGCCCTGGGGCTGCGCATGACGGCCTTTGTCCGGGTGCGGACCCATCCCGGCCGCGATGCCGAACTGGAACGTTTCGCCGCCGAACAGCGTGAGGTTCTGGAATGCCATGAGGTGGCGGGGGAGGAAAGTTATCTGCTGAAGGTGGGCGCCACCGATGTGCATCATCTCAACCGGTTGCTGGTGCTGCTATCGGCCTTTGGCGCCACCCATTCCACCATGGTGTTGACCACCAAACTGACGGGCCGCGTGCTGGAGCCGTTCGCATGAGTGCCGATGCCATCCCCCCCACGGCACCGGGCTCTGTGCGCCGGGCCACGCTGGTCGGTGGTAGTGCCATCCTGATCTGGTCCACACTGGCGCTGTTGACGGCCCTGGCCGGGCCGGTGCCGCCCTTCCTGCTGGTGGCGCTGTCCTTCGGTCTGGGGGGGCTGGTCAGCCTGGGGGTGATCCTGGTCACCGGTCGTCCGCTGCTGACGGTGATGCGGGCTCCGGCCCCTGTATGGTTGCTGGGGATCGGTGGGCTGTTCGGCTATCATTTTCTTTATTTCCTGGCGCTCCAGACGGCACCGGCGGCCGAAGCCAACCTGATCAATTATCTGTGGCCGCTGCTGATCGTGCTGTTTTCCGGCCTGCTGCCGGGGGAACGGCTGCGGCGGGCCCAGGTGGCGGGTGCGGCAGCGGGGCTGGCAGGTACTTTGCTGCTGGTCACCGGCGGCAAGGGTGTGGCGGTCGCGGCCCAGCATCTGCCGGGCTATCTGGCGGCCTTGGCGGCATCGGTGACGTGGGCTGGCTATTCCGTCCTGTCCCGGCGATTCGGCGCCGTCCCCACAGAGATCGTGGCATTCTTCTGCCTGGCCACCGCCGCCCTGGCCGTGCCCTGTCACCTGATGTTTGAACAGACGGTCTGGCCGCAGGGCCTATGGGGCTGGTCGGTCATTGCCGCCATGGGCATCGGTCCCGTTGGGCTGGCCTTTTTTGTCTGGGACCATGGGGTGAAGCGCGGGGATATCCAGACGCTGGGTGCCCTGTCCTATGCCACGCCCCTGCTGTCCACCGGCCTGCTGATCGTGGCGGGCCGCGCTGCCCTGACCTGGCCGGTCATCGCCGCCTGCCTGTTGATTGTCGGCGGGGCGGTGGTGGCCAGCCGGGGCATGGCGAAGTAGTTTTTTCACCCGGCTCCGTAACCTTTTCTCTCCCCGCCGCGAAGGAACAAGGGATACGGCACGCCAGGGGACCCGCCATGACCATCATCGACACCGCCCTCCACCGCCTTCCGGCACCATCCGCCGCCATCCAGGCATTGCGCTGGTCCATGGTTTTCATCTTCGCGATGTTCGGGATCGCCAAGTTCGCCGCGTATGAGGCCGAGGGTGTGGCCCGCATCGCTGACCATTATTGGCTGTTTGCCTGGATGTATCCGCTCTGGGGTGTGCAAGGGGCCAGCAATGCCATCGGCATCCTGGAATTGTCGGCCGGTGCCCTGATCGCTGCCGGGGCCTGGTCACACCGCGCCGGGCTGATTGGCGGCATCATGGGCGTGGCGACCTTCTTGGTCACACTTAGCTTCGCCATCGGTGCCGACCTCTGGCAGGCGGGCTATGGTTTCCCCTTCATGGGGTCCTTGGCGCAGTTTCTGTTCAAGGACGCGGTGCTGCTGGCCGCCTGTCTGGCCTTGAGCCTGGATGCGGGGCATCGTCTGGCGCGAACGCGAAAGGGCGCCACGTAAACACGCAGCGCCCTTCTTCATTTGCCCCCTCAATCGCCGGGCGGGCGCATCCGCGCCCTTAGGCTTTCGCCGCATGGGCGGCGCGGCGGCAGTCGCCGCCGTCACGCCGGTGATCAAACGATCACCGTCTCCACGCTGATATTGCCCTTGGTGGCGTGGCTGTAGGGGCAGACCTTATGGGCGCGGGCCACCAGATCCTGGGCCGTGGTGGCGTCCAGGCCCGGCAGGCTGACATGCAGCGTGACCGTCAGGCCGAAACCTTCGCCATCATCCCGTGGGCCGATGCCGACATGGGCGGTCACCGCGACGGCTGCGGGCACCGCGATCTTGTCACGGCCACCGACAAATTTCAGGGCGCCGATGAAGCAGGCCGAATAGCCGGCGGCGAACAATTGTTCAGGATTGGTGGCGCCACCGGCCCCACCTAGTTCCTTCGGCGGGGCCAACTTCACATCCAGCAGACCATCATCGCTGCTGGCGCGGCCATCGCGGCCGCCGGTGGCGGTGGCCTTGGCGGTGTAAAGAACCTTCATGATCATCACTCCTGTCTGATCGGCTGTGACGCCGTCAATGTCGTGCGTTAACTATCGCTCACGATTATATCGCACACAACATAAATGATCGCAAACAATTAGATCGTGTGCTATGCAATTTCAGATATTGACAGGGGATTGATCGGGGGACGGGGTGCCAGCGCCAGGATGAAGGCGGCCGCCTTAAAAAAGGCGGCCGCGGGCGCGCGGACCAGGACAGGGGAGCCGGCCCGCGGGACGTGTGCCCGCGGCCGCAACGGTCATGCCGCTTGCCCCGGCATGCCCACCTGGAAACCGGGCTGGTTCATGGGGTGGTTCTTATCCACGAACACCGACCGGTCATTCTTCATCATGATGACTTCAAAATAGGGGCGGAACTGCTCATCGGTGATGCCGAAGGCCTTTTGGGCCTTGTCGAAGAATTCGCGCTCCTCCTGCTCGGCTTCGCCATCCGCCAGGGCGCTGTCGACCAGGTTCATCAGGATGCAAAGGCGCTGTGCCGTGGTCAGAACCGGGGTGGCTTCAGCCAGGAACTGCTCATGGCTGTGGCTGCGCACATACTTCATGGATGCGTTCAGCAGCGCCTGGTTGTTGGCGCCGACACCGATGGTGCCGCCCGACTTCTCGCCGCCAATGACGGCCAGCAAGTGGCCCACTTCTTCGGCATCCATTTCGCCGTCGGCGGCCATGGTATACAGAAGGGAGATGGCAAAGGCCTTGTGGGCCGTCATTGCCTCACCCTTATCGCTTTTGAACATGCTGAACAGGCTCATTTCAGGACCTCATCTGCCAAGATGTTGTTTTATCGGGTTATTTTTTAAAGACGGGTATAGTTCCCGTCGATGATGCCGCCGCGCCCATCGTGGGGCCGGCGGAACGGGTGCTGCCCGTCAAGGTGACGACGCAGAAGATCGACATTGCGGTCATTGGCGCGGAAGAACAGGTCACCGAACCAGCCCACGACGGGAATCGCGCTGATCATGCTGTCGATGACGACATTGCCGGCCATCTTGGTGATCAGCCGTTTCGGTGCCCCCAGCCGCGCACTTTCCCAGACCAGCCAGCCGGCAACGCCGGTGGACACCGCCAGACCGGCGCCGGGGATCAGGTTCAAAGGCGCGTCCAGACCAACCCGCCCGACGATCGGCAGGCTGATGGCGCTGTCCAGCAGCTTGGCCACGCGGTCCAGCCGCCGGCGCACACGCCAGTGATTGTCCTGAAACGCATCAGCGCCAGGATGATCGTAACGGGGGGAATAACGTTCCAGGTTCGACATAAAAGACAGGCTCCTTCACGACCAAGCCATAGCTTCGCCCAAGGAGTCCGACATCACGTGTGGCAAGCGCCATCACGCCAGAGGGGCCCGGACCCAGGATAGCGCTGATGTAAGAAGTGCTGACTGCCGTTCAAGGGCAGGATGTGAGATTTTTATGAATTCGGTTGGTGCCTGTTATCGATCAGAAGATCGACAGCGGCTGATTATCCCTACAGGCGATCAGCGCGGCGACCGGCACCCCTTGTAATAAGGTTATTAGTCCTATATAGTGCCTTTATTCCTTACCTGAAATCCCAATCCGGCGGTGGTGGCCCTGATCGGCTGCCGCCGCCTTTTTCATGCGCATGGCGCGGAAAGGTTCATCATGTTGGGCAAGGTGCTAGGGGCCCTGGTTGGCGGCGGGGCACAGGCGATGGCGGCGGCGGTGACGCCCTTTACCGGTGACAGGTTGCAGGACGAGGCCAGCCGCCATGGCGAGATGCTGGCGCGGTTCCAGCAGTATGGCGTCGAGTTCGCCGACCGGCAAAACCGTACCGGATGGGATAGTTTCATCGACGGGCTGAACCGTCTGCCGCGCCCAGCCATGGCGCTGGGCGTGATCGGCATGTTTGTCTGGGCCTCCGCCGATCCCGCTGGCTTTGCCGTCGCGGCTCAGGCCTGGGCACTGATCCCGGAGGAAATGTGGATCGTGCTGGGCGCGATCATCACCTTCTTTTTCGGTGACCGTACCTTGCTGTCGATCCGGCGCATCGGTGGGCCGAGCGCTGAACAGGTGGCGGCGGTGCTGGCGGCGCGCGCCCGGCTGGACCAGACCCGCGCCGAAAGGTCGCCTGATCCAGCGGTCAGCGCTGAGCAGTATGACCGGGCAATGGCCGACCCGGACATCCCCCTGTCGGATGAAATCATCCAGGAATGGAACCGTCGGCGCGGTAGGACGGGCACCAGATAGGGTTGGCCACGGCATGACCTGCCGCCAGCGATGGCCGGATCGGTGCCCGGCACTGAAGCAAGCTGCCTATCCTGCGGCCGGATCAGCCTTGATGCGGAATGACGGAAATGGACCGGGTTTTCAGCTTTATCGACCTGCGCGCCTTCGCGGCGCGGGCCTTGCCGGCCATGCCGGCCAGTGGGTCCTGGCTGGAGGGGCGCGCGGCGGTACCGCTGGCCCCCGGTCCGGTCAGCCTGTCGGCACTGAAACTGGCGGCGGGCGGGGAACAGGTGCCGCCCCTGCCCTTTGATGAATGTGTCCTGGTCCTTACCGGATCGCTGACCCTGACCGCGGGCGGGGGCAGCGTGACGCTGGGGCCCGACCAGGCGGCGGTGGTGCCGCGTGGGCTGGCGCTGACCTGGACCGCTCCCGCCGGGGCCACCGCCCTAGTGATGCGCAGCGCAGAGCCGGGCACCGCCGGCGCCGACACGGTGGTGGCGGTTGACACCTGCGCACCGCTGGCCCCATCGGGGGCACCGCTGGCTGATCTGCTGCTGACCCCGACCCCATCCTGCCGTAACCATACCGATTACACATCCGGCAGCGGTGTCTTCATGGTCGGTACCTGGGACAGCACGCCCTATCACCGTCGGGCCATGCATTATCGCCATTTTGAGCTGATGCTGCTGCTGGCCGGGTCCGTCACCCTTGTCGACGGGGCCGGGCGCGTGGGCACCTTCAGCAAGGGCGATATTTTTCTGGTCGAACAGGCGGCCGACTGTTCCTGGGAAAGTCGGGATCATGTTGCCAAGATTTATGCCATCCACCGGCCGCGATGATCAGGGCCTAAACCAGCGGCGGCGACACGCTGCCGGGCAGCCAGCGGCCCCGCATATGCTGACGCACAGCACCGCGCAGCTTGCCTGCATAATCATCGATGGCCGGCCCGATCAACGGCAGATCCAGCCGCCTGATCGTGGCGGCGATACCGGCGTCGTCCAGATCATATCCCCACGCCACGCCATGGCGGGCGATTTCCAGTTCCTGCCCCCAGAAATAGACGGCGCCAGCCTGGATATTGGCCTGCATGTGCCGCACCTCTTCAACCCGCCCGTCATTCATCAGGGGCAACCAGATGTCGGGCATCAGCAGGTCGACGGGCTGGTCCGGCACGAAGCTGTAGGCGTCACCTTGCACGAGATGCAGCTTGGCCCGTGCTGATGGCGGCACTTGGGCTGTCAGATCCAGTTCGCGATGCAGGGCAAGGATGGCGGGGTCCAGCTCTACCACTGTCACCCGCGTCACGTCCGGCCGTAGCGCACAGTTGACGGCGGCCCAGCCCATGCCCATGCCGCAGATCAGCACATGGCCATGCGCCAGACGCACCCCGATTTCCTGGCTCTCCAGTTCCATGGGCGATGTGGACATCCAGGTATCGCCATGGCGCAGCAGCGCGACCATGTCACGGACGAGCCGCGTCGGTGTCCAATAGCCTGGGCTGATCGACAGGGCAGCCGCCCGCAGCCGCCAGCCATTGTCCCCGTCGCCCAGCCGATATGTGGGAATGAACAGGTCCGTCTCATAGAATTCCAGGCCGGGCGGCAGGCCGGATTCCTGCATGGTCATCGTGCCAACATCATTTTTCGGTTGCTGATGTTGGCAAGCATTACCACCATGTGGCGGTTGATGGCGAGGGGCTGTTGCCTATGCCACCACACCCGCCGCCTTCAGGTTGGCGATTTGATCGCCGTCCAGGCCCAGCAACGTGGACAGGACCGACACCGTGTCCGCGCCCAGATCGGGCGGGGCGCTGCTGTCGACATTCGGCGTATGGCTGAATTTTACCGGATTGGCCACCCCCGGCACCGTGCCCGCCGCCGCATGCGGCAGGCTCAGGGCCAGACCGCGATGCACCACCTGCGGGTCGGCAAAGGCCTGCGACAGGCTGTTGATCGGTCCCGCCGGCACGTCGGCTTCCTCCAGCGCCGCCAGCCATTCCGCCCCCGGCCGCATCGTCAACCGCTCCGTGAGCCGGCGGGCCAGATCGACGCGGTTGGCGACGCGGGCGCGGTTGCTGGCAAACCGGTCATCGCTGCCCAACTCCGGCACCCCCAGCACGGCACACAGGCGCTGAAACTGCCGGTCATTGCCGACCGCCAGGTTGATATGGCCATCGGCCACGGGGAATGTGTCATAGGGCACGATCGACGGGTGGCCATTGCCCAGGCGTCGCGGATCCCGGCCCGACACCAGCACATTCAGCGCCTGGTTGGCCATGGCGGCCAGCATACAATCCAGCAGGGCCACGTCGATGCGCTGCCCCTGGCCCGTCCGTTCCCGGTGATGCAGGGCGGCCAGGATGGCATTGCCCGCGTAAAGCCCGGTGATGATATCGGCCAGCGCCACACCGGCCTTGGCCGGGCCGCCCTCTGCATCGCCGGTGACGGACATCAGCCCGCTCATTCCCTGGATCAGGAAATCATAGCCCAGGCGCTGCGCATAGGGCCCGTCCTGACCGAAACCGGTGATGGAACAATAGATCAGGCGCGGGTTGAGGGCGGCCAGACTGTCATAATCCAGCCCATACTTCGCCAAGCCCCCGACCTTGTAATTCTCCACCAGCACATCCGACCTCGACGCCAGGTCGCGGATCAGGGCCTGTCCCTCTGTGCTGGTGAAATCCACGGCGATGGACCGCTTGTTGCGGTTGGCCGTCAGGAAATAGGCCGACAGGCTGTCCGGCCCGTCCACGAAGGGAGGGCCCCAGCGGCGGGTGTCATCCCCTTCCCCCGGCCGTTCGACCTTAATGATCTCCGCCCCGAAATCGCCCAGCATCTGGGTCGCCCAGGGGCCGGCCAGAATACGGGACAGGTCCAGAACGCGGATGCCATCAAGCGCTGCCATGATTGAACGCTCCAGAATCATCACCCCAGGCCGGCGACCGCCGGCCCGCCGCGCGTGCGGCGTAAGCCCAGGGCGCGGATGCGCCCGCCCGGCGCCTTTGGGAACATAGAACCACCACCCCAGGCCGGCGACCGCCGGCCCGCCGCGCGTGCGGCGTAAGCCCAGGGCGCGGATGCGCCCGCCCGGCGCCTGAGGGAACATTTAAAAGAAAGCCTGCAGCCCGGTGATGGCGCGGCCCAGGATCAGGGCGTGAACGTCGTGCGTGCCTTCATAGGTGTTGACCGTTTCGAGGTTCACCATGTGGCGGATCACATCAAATTCGCCGGAAATGCCGTTGCCACCGTGCATGTCGCGGGCCATGCGGGCAATATCCAGGGCCTTGCCGCAATTGTTGCGTTTGACGATGGAGATCATTTCCGGCGCCACCTGCCCTGCCTCGAACAGGCGGCCGACGCGCAAGCTGCCCTGCAAACCCAGGCTGATTTCGGTCAGCATATCGGCCAGCTTCTTCTGCACCAACTGTGTACCGGCCAGCGGCTTGCCGAACTGCTTGCGGTCCAGCGTATAGGTGCGGGCGGCGTGGAAACAGGCTTCCGCCGCCCCCATGGAACCCCAGGAAATGCCGTAACGCGCCCGGTTCAGGCAGCCGAACGGTCCCTTCAGACCCGATACATTGGGCAGCAGGGCGTCTTCGCCCACCTCCACCCCATCCATGACGATTTCCCCGGTGACCGAGGCGCGCAAGCTGAGCTTGCCCTCAATCTTGGGCGCTGACAGGCCCTTCATGCCCTTTTCCAGGACGAAGCCCCGGATGGCGCCGTCATGGGCGTCGGATTTGGCCCAGACGACAAAGACATCGGCGATGGGGGAATTGGTGATCCACATCTTGGACCCGGTCAGACGGTAACCGCCGTCAATCCGCTCGGCCCGTGTGCGCATGCCACCGGGGTCGGACCCGGCATCGGGTTCCGTCAGGCCAAAACAGCCAATCCAGTCACCAGAGGCGAGTTTGGGCAGGTATTTGCGCTTCTGCGCCTCGCTGCCATAGGCCTCGATCGGGTACATGACCAGCGAGGATTGTACGCTCATCATGGAGCGATACCCTGAATCCACCCGTTCCACCTCGCGCGCGACCAGGCCATAGGCAACGTAGCCGACACCGGCCCCACCATAGTCGGCGGCCACGGTCACGCCCAGCAGACCCATATCCCCCATCTCTTTGAAGATGGCGGGATCGGTCTGTTCCTTCTCAAACGCCTGGCGCACGCGGGGGCGCAGTTTTTCCTGGGCAAAGGCGTGGGCGCTGTCCCGGATCAGGCGCTCTTCCTCGGTCAGTTGGTCGTTCAGCAGAAATGCATCATCCCAGTGGAACGCGGCTGTACCCGCCATGATCACCAACCCCCTGCATGGATAAGGACCTTAGCGATACGCCCCTTGCTGTCGCGGCGCAAACCAAGATTGCTCACCAACTTGATGAGTATTCTGCATGACGTATGGCGGTTTCCAGGGGATTTTGCCATTCTGATCTCAGGAAGTGGCATGACTGACCTTTCCATCGGGACCGACAGACCCCAACAATCGCTGAGACCCGCCCATGTTTGCCCGCCGCCTGATCCCCAGCACCGCCGCCCTGATCGCGTTTGAGGCGGCGGCCCGCCTGGGTGGCTTTACGGCGGCGGCGGCAGAGTTGAACCAGACGCAGGGCGCCGTCAGCCGGCAGGTCGCGCAGTTGGAGGCGCTGCTGGGTGTGGCGCTGTTCACGCGGGTACGGCAGCGGGTGGTGCTGACACCGGCCGGGCGTTATTTCGCTGATCAGGTGCAGGATATTCTGGGCCGGTTGGGCCATGCAGCGGCGCGCACCATCGCCTTTGACGGGGATGGCGGTACGCTGGATCTGGCGATCCTGCCCACGTTCGGCGCCCGCTGGCTGATCCCGCGTATGGGGGATTTTTTTGCCCGCCACCGCGATGTGACCATCAATTTCTCCACCCGCGTGCGGCCCTTCGACCTGCGGGCGGAGGGCATCGACGCTGCCATCATGGCGGCCCCGCCTTCCCTGCCCGGTCTGGTCCATCATCGCTTCATGGGGGAAATGCTGTTGGCGGTGGCGGCCCCGTCGTTACTGCGCGACCGGGCGGTGACCGGCCCTGCTGATGTCGCTGCCCTGCCGCTGTTGCAGCAGGAGACACGGCCCGATAGCTGGGACCGCTGGTTCACGGCGCACGGGCTACAGCGGGGTGGTGGACAGCCCCTGGTCTTTGAACAGTTCCTGTTGGTCATCCGTGCTGCGGTGGCCGGACTGGGGGCGGCGCTGGTGCCGTCCTTCCTGGTCAAGGATGAACTGGCGGCGGGAGAACTGGTGCCCCTGCCGGGCGGTGAACTGGCCACCGATGGTGGTTATCATCTGGTCTATCCGGCCGACCGCGAGACCTATGGGCCCTTGGTCGCCTTTCGTGAATGGCTGCTGGCGGCACCCTAAAAAAAATGGCGCCGTCATGTGACCGACGGCGCCAAGTCCTTGAGGAGAGAGGGATCAGGGTCAGTAGGTGAAGCGGGCAACAGCCGTGATGCGACGGTCGTTCATGTACCAACCGCGCGGCACCTTCACAATTTCGCCATCCGGGCTGTTAACCACGGCGGACGTCTTGGTGACCTGGTTCAGCAGGTTGGCACCCTGCAGACCGAACTTGAAATTGTCGTTGAAACTGTAGAACAGCGAGGCATCCCACTGGCCGCCCGACTCATTGACGATCGGGTCATAGGGGAAGATCACGTCGCGGATCGTCAGCACAAAATCCGACCGCCAGGAATAAGAAACGCGGGCGGAAATCGGGCCGTAATCCCAGAAGGGTGTGATGTTGAACTGATGCTTGGACAGACCTTGCAAGGGCAATTGCGTGAGATCCACCGTCGTCACCCGGCCGGCACCGACATCCGGGTCGGTTTCCGACAGGGTGCTTTGCGGCACACCCTTGCTGTCGACATAGGTATAGTTGGCCTGCAGACCAACGCCCGACAGGAAGCTGGGCAGGAAATCATAGGTCTGCTGGTAAGACAGCTCGAACCCCTTGATCTTACCCACCTTGTAGGAATTGACCGAGGTGTTGACGATGGCGTCGAACGTTGCCCCGTTATTGGTCAGTGACTGACGGACCGTGTTGTTGGTCAACACACCCTTCAGCCGCTTATAGAACAGCGAGCCGGTCAACTGCCCGACATTGGAGAAGTACCATTCCGCCGTCAGGTCGAAATTGTCGGCGGTCGTGGGCCGCAGATAGGGGTTACCCGCTTCAAACTGACCCTGCATGCGGAAGGAATTGGGAATGGCGTTGCCATTGGCATCGACATTCTGCACCGGGGCCAGATTGACATTATAGTAGTTGCGGACCAGACCCACCGCCGGCGGGGCCACGCCCTTGAAGTAGCTGGCGCGGAACTGGACGCCATCATCCACTTCCAGCTTCATGTTCAGGTTCGGCAACCAGTAGCTATAGTCGATCTTCACTGTGCTGGGGTTCAGCGCGTTGTTCATGAAGGCCCGGGCCTGCGCCCGCACCGCTGGCGTCAGGGTACAGAAGCCCGGTAGCGTCACACCCGCCTGACCCTGGGCAATCTGTGCGGCCGTCGCGGCACAGCTTTCATCGGTGACAAACGTCCCACGGCTGGCCGGGAAGGACTGGAAGCCCGATGAGGTGCGTTCGGTGGTGGTGTAACGCACACCGACATTACCGGTGAGGTTCCAACCATTGGCGAACTCGGTATCGAACTTCGTCAGCAGGTAGGCTGCGTTGTTTTCTTCCCGGATCGGGTTGATTTCACCGGGCAGGAACGGGGTACCGGCAATGACGCCGAACCGGTTGCCCAGCGAATTCCAGCCCGTATTGCGCACCACACCATCCGAGCCGGTTGTCGTGCCCTGCCACTCCCGGGCAATCTGGTTGGCATAAGCGACATAGGCGTCGTAATTCTTCGCCACATTGCCCGAGTAGAATACCCGGCCCTGACCCAGCAGCGGATCGGGGAACTTGCCGCGGAAGAAGTTGCTGAAGGTGTAGTTCTCAATCTGATTCAACGGCGTGCCGCCGGATGTGGTCGGGCTGCCATCGACCGGATCATCCAACCAGACCGGACCACCATTGCCCCACTGTTCGGACAAAACACCCCAGTTATAGGTGGAGAAGCGCGACGTCTGACGCCGGTCAGCATAACGATAGCCGGTCTGCACCGACTTGAAGAAATTGCTGTCTTCGATTTTGTAATCAAGGTCGATGCGGGCAGCATCCGAATTGCCCACGCTGTCCTCGATATGGTCCATCGCCGAACGGTAGAAGGCGTTATACGGATCGGCAAAACTGGTATGGCCAGGGCCGAAATAGCTGGGATTGTTGGCGGTGCCGATGGCGCCCGAGCAACCCGTCGTATAGTTCTGGGCGGGACCGGAGCAGACCTGCGGCGGCCGGAATTCCACGGTGGGATAGCCCTTACCGCCATTCATGTCGATAAACACATCCTGGTAGCTGGAGGTCCACAGACCATTATCCAAAACCCAGGTGCTGGAATTCACATGCTGGTAGTCAAAATTGACACCCAGCTTTTCCGACACGTCCCACCGGAAGTTGAAGCCATAATCATCCGTCACCGCCTTGTCTTCACGGTCACGGCGGATATTGTTGCTCTGTAGACCAGACAGCGGCACGCGCGCATTGCCCGCCGTGTTCTGGTCGGCGCGCCAGCCATTGGGCCCGGTGATCAGGCCGCTTTCAAACATGCCGGAACTGTCAAATTCCAGTGTCGTGCCCGGCACCCGGCGGCTGTCGCCATTGTTCGCCACATTGTCGGTGGCGATTTCGACGGCATGTTCGGTCCAGGATTGGCGCGCGTCGGAGCGCAGGAAGGTGAACACCGCTTCCATGGAACTGTCAGGGCTGCGCCACTGGGCAGCGCCGGCATAGCCATACCGGCGGCGGTCAAATTCCTGGCTGCCGACCACGGCACCACGCGGGAACAGCACCCTGTCGGTGATGGTGGCATTTCCACTCTGTACCACATCGCCCGTGGAGTAAAGATTACGGACACGGAAGCTTGATAGCTGGAAACGGTCAGCGCGGGTTTTTAACTGCGAGCCAACGGCGCTGCCCAGAATGCCGATTTCACCAATTTTGGTGTCCCAGCGGTCGGAATAAAGAATGGACCCGGTCGGCGCCGTCTTTTTCACGAAATCGCCATAGGACATTTCGGCGGATGCGGCCAGCATCCGTTCGGCGCTGTCGAACGGCTTGCGGGTGCGCAGGTTGACAACGCCGGCGATGCCCCCCTCGATACGGTCAGCCGTCGGCGACTTGAACACATCGACGCCGCCCATCAATTCGGACGGCACATCGGCAAAGCCCAGCGCCCGGCCGTTATTGGCGCTGAACGCCTCACGCCCGTTGAATTCGGACCGCACATAGGTCAGGCCGCGCACCACCACACCCGAACCTTCGACCGAGAAATGGTCAGGATCGACACCGGCGGCAAAGCGGTTGATCGACACGCCGGGGATACGCTGGAGCGCTTCCGTGACCGACCGGTCCGGCAGGGCGCCAATATCCTCGGCCGTGACGCTGTCCACGATGCTGTCGGCGTTCTGCTTGATCTCCTGCGCGCTCTGCAGCGACTTGCGGAAACCGGTGACGATGATTTCTTCCAGCTCGGTTGTCGCAGCCGGCGTCGCGGCCTGCGCCACTAGTACAGCGCTGTCATTGCCGGCAACAGAAGAAGCGACCGGCGCCGGGGTCTGCCCCCCCACGGGCGTATCATTCTGATTCTGCTGGGCTTGTGCCGGCAGTACCGTCGCAATGGCGCACAGCGTCGCGATGGAAACCCCGCCCCGCAGCGTCTGGCCAAAGACGTGACCCCGCCGCAACCCCTTCCGGGGGCGATCCATAACACCCATCCCCATTTCCTCCCGTGTTAGCGCTAGCATTTTTGGATTTGCGCTTTCAACAAGCTAAATTGGTAATCATGAGCCGCCTGAACGTCAAGTGCCGTTATGTTAGTGCTAACAAAAAAGCATTCACTGCTATTGCGCCGCAGCAAACCCTTTGATGCGGCGCACACACATTGACCTTCTATTAGGGGGAGCGTTAACATTCGCAGTAATGGGAGGAGCAATGAAAAATCATCACATAAAAAAGCAATCTAACGTACGCGTGCTGATCCTGGGGGGTGGGACCGCTGGCTGGATGGCAGCGGCAGCGCTGTCAGCGAAGCTCGCCGGCACCGGTGTTTCCATACGGCTCGTCGAATCGGCAGAGATTGGCACGGTGGGAGTGGGGGAGGCAACGGTCCCCCATATCCGGCATTTTAATGCCAGCCTGGGCTTTGACGAGGCTGACTTCATGTCGCGTACCGAGGCCACGTTCAAACTGGGGATTGAGTTCCGCGACTGGGGTCGCAAGGGTGACGCCTATATCCATCCGTTCGCCGCCTTCGGGCGCGAGATTGGCGGCGTGCCCTTCCATCACCATTGGACGCGCGCCCGCCGCGCCGGTCGGGTGCCGGCGGACGGTCTGGACGCGGTGTCCCTGCCCATTCAGGCGGCGCGAATGGGCCGCTTTGGCCACCCGTCACCCGACCCGTCCAGTTTTTTCTCCACCTTCTCCTACGCCTATCAGTTCGATGCCGGGCTTTATGCCGGCTATCTGCGTGCCTATGCAGAAGCGCGCGGCGTGGTGCGGACAGAGGGCAAGGTCCAGGACGTGTCCTTGCGCGCCGATGGCCATGTGGAGGCCGTGACCCTGGAAAGCGGCGAACGTCTGGTTGCCGACCTGTTTGTTGATTGCTCGGGTTTCCGGGGCCTGCTCATCGAAGGGGCCCTGAAGACGGGGTATGAGGATTGGACACGATACCTGCCCTGTGATCGGGCGGTGGCCGTGCCCTGCGCCAATGACGGCCCGCCCGCCCCCTATACCCGTGCTACGGCGCGGGATGCCGGCTGGATGTGGCGCATCCCGTTACAGCACCGGGCCGGCAATGGCCATGTCTATTGCAGCGGTTTCATGGATGATGATGCCGCCGAACAGGCGTTGCTGGCCCAACTGGACCACCCCCCGCAGGCTGCGCCCCGCCGCCTGCGTTTCACCACCGGCAAACGCCGGCGGCAATGGGTGGGTAATGTTGTGGCCATCGGCCTGTCAGCGGGGTTCCTCGAACCGCTGGAAAGCACCTCCATTCACCTGATCCAACTGGGCATTGGCCGGCTGCTGGACCTGTTCCCGACCAGCGCGGACATGGACCCGCTGGATGCGGCAGAGTTCAACCGGCTGATGGATCTGGAATATGAGCGGGTGCGGGATTTCATCATCCTGCATTATGTGGCGACCCAGCGCGACGACACCCCCTTCTGGAACCATTGCCGTACGATGGCCATACCCGACAGCCTGGCGACCAAGATGGAGCTGTTCAAACAGCGGGGCATCGTCACGCTGTATCGCGACGGCATGTTCCTGGAACCCAGTTGGATTGCCGTCTATCTGGGGCAGAACATTCTGCCCACCCATGTGGACCCGCGCGCCGCCCTGGTGTCGGATGCGGAAATTGACCGGCTGATCGCGATGGAGGCGGAACATTGCCGCCGGGCGGCCAGTTCCATGCCAGCCCATGGCGAGATCCTGTCGCGTTACAAGGTGCAGGTGACGGCATGAAGCCGCTGCACGATATCACTGTCGCAGGTGCTGGCTTTGTCGGCTGGCTGGCCGCAGCCGCCCTGGCCCGCAATCATGCGGGACGGGGCGGGTCGGTAACGCTGGTGCCGTTGCCCGGTCTTGATGACAGTCTGGACCCGTTCGGACCTGCCACAGCCCTGCTGCCCGGCGGGGTGGAGGGGCTGGCGGCTCTGCTGGGTGTCACCCCGGCCGACATCCTGCGCGCCGGTGACGGTGGTTTCAGCCTGGGCACAGCCTTCCAGGGCTGGGAAGGGCCGGGGTCGGTCAGTTTCCTGCCCTTTGGGCAGACAGGGGCGGACCTGAAAGGTGTCGCTTTTCATCATCTGGTCTGGCGGGCACGGGCCGCCGGGGCTTCGATACGGATGACCGATTATTCCCTGTCCACCCTGGCGGCACAGGCAGAACGTTTTGCCCTGCCCTCGCCTGATCCGCGTTCGGTGCTGTCGACCCTGGCGCCCGGCGGCTTTGCCGATCTGCGTGGCCTGACGGCTCTGGCGCAGCGACAGGCCCTGGCGGCGGGCGCGCGGCTGGCCACGGCCCCGCTGTCGCATGTGCGGCGGGATGCGGCGGGGCGGGTCACGGCCTTGGTCCTGGCCGATGATACCGACATCCCCGCCGATCTGTTCATTGATGCCACGGGGGCCCGCGCTCTGCTGGCCGCCCCCGGCAATGGCTGGCACGATTGGCGCTGCTGGCTGCCCTGTGACCAGTATGCGGTGGAACCGGCCACCGCCGACGGCCCGCCGCCGCCCTATGCCCTGCACAGTGCCGATGCCACCGGTTGGACCCGCCGCATCCCCCTGCGCACAGGGGCCTGGGTGACCAGACTGGGCCGGGGGGCGGGCCGCTTCACCAGCGGACGGCGCGACCTGGCCTGGGACGCGAACACCGTTCTGCTGGGCGCGTCCGCCTGCTTGTTGGACCCGGTGGGCGGGGTGGCCCTGTCGCTGCTGATCACCACCATCCGTCACCTGCTGTCGCATTATCCTGTCACCCCCGGCAGCGGGCCGGAAGCGGCATCCTTCAACAGCCAGGTTGCAGTGGCGATGGACCGGGCACGTGATTTCCTGATCCTGCGGTTCAAGGCCAATGGCCGGACGGGCGAGGCCTTTTGGGACGCGGCCCGCGCCATGGACCTGCCCGATCCGCTGGCCCATAAGATGGCCTTGTATGAGAGCCGGGGCCGCATTCCGCTTTATGACGGGGAACTGTTCGACCGGCCCGACTGGATCAACCTGCTGGACGGTGCCGGCATCCGCGCCCGGCGGTGTGATGTACAGGCCAATGGCTTGAACGACGGGGAGATCATGGCCCATCTGGAACGGTTGCGTGGGGTGCTGCTGCGCGCGGCAGGCGAACTGCCGCCGCATGCACAGGCCCTGGCGCAGCTTCTGGGAGGGACGCCATGACACGCAGCCCCGACCCCATCCGCCAGATCGTGATTGTCGGTGGCGGCACCGCCGGCTGGATGGCCGCCGCCGCCCTGTCGCGCCTGTCGGCCAATGGCACCACCCGCATCACCCTGGTGGAATCAGACGAGATTGGCACCGTCGGCGTGGGCGAGGCTACGATCCCGCCCATCCAGCAATTCAACGCCCTGCTGGGTCTGGACGAAAACGACTTTGTGTCCCAGACCCAGGGCAGCATGAAGCTGGGTATCGCCTTTGAAGGCTGGACCATGGCGCGGCCCCGCTACCTGCACCCGTTCGGGTCTTTCGGCTTTGATATGGAGGCGATCAAGTTCCATCAATTCTGGCTGAAGCTGCACGCCCAAGGCCTGGCCAGCGGCATTGACGATTACAATCTTTGCGCCACCATGGCCAACCGGGAGAAGTTCGCCCGGCCCGTGCCCGATCCGTCTTCGGTGCTGTCGCAGATCACCTACGCCTACCATTTCGATGCCGGCCTCTACGCCGCCTATCTGCGGCGCTACGCGGAGGCGCGGGGTGTCACGCGGATCGAAGGCAAGGTGGCATCGGTGCCCCTGCGCGCCACCGATGGATTCATCGAGGCGGTCGTGCTGACCGATGGGCGGCGGCTGGAGGGCGACCTGTTCATCGATTGCTCCGGCTTCCGGGGCCTGCTGATCGAAGAGGCACTGAACAGCGGGTATGAGGATTGGACGCATTGGCTGCCCTGTGACCGCGCGCTGGCGGTACCGTCCGCCAATGTCGGCCCGCCCAAGCCCTATACCCGCGCCATCGCGCGGGACGGCGGCTGGCAATGGCGCATCCCGCTGCAACACCGCACCGGCAATGGCTATGTCTATTGCAGCCAGTTTGTGAGCGACGAACAGGCCGCCAACACACTGCTCTCCAATCTGGAGGGCCCGGCACTGGCCGATCCCCGCCCGTTGCGCTTCACCACCGGGCGCCGGCGCAAGATGTGGAACCGCAATTGTGTGGCGCTGGGGCTGGCCTCGGGCTTCCTGGAACCGCTGGAAAGCACCTCGATCCACCTGATCCAGGCGGGTATTTCCAAGTTGCTGGCCCTGTTCCCCGACCGGTCCTTCAACCCCACCAATGAGGATGCCTATAACCGGCTGTCCGCGATGCAGTTTGAACAGGTGCGGGATTTCATCATCCTGCATTACGTGGCCAATGACCGCCCGGAACCGTTCTGGCTCCGCGCCGCCGCCATGGACATCCCCGACAGTCTGCGCCAGAAGATCGACCTGTTCCGTGCCTGCGGCCGGTTGTTCCGGTTCGAGGATGAGCTGTTCAGCGAGAATAGTTGGATCGCCGTCCTGCTGGGCCAGGGGGTGTTGCCAGCGCGCTGGGACCCGCTGGTGGACACTATTGATCCCGGCCTTGTCCGCCATAATCTTGACCGTCTGCGCGCCGTCTTTGCCCGCGCCGCCGATGCCATGCCCGGCCATGGCGACTTCCTGGCCCGCACCGCCCCCGTGAGGAAATCATGAGCAGCGACCGCCGTATCCGCCGCATCACCATCGTTGGCGGCGGCACCGCCGGGTGGATGAGTGCCGCCACCTTTGCCCGCCTGCTCGGCCCCGACTATGCCGAGATCACCCTGGTTGAAAGCGACGAGATCGGGATCGTGGGTGTGGGTGAGGCAACCATTCCCCAGATGGCCACCTTCAACCGCATGCTGGGCATCGACGAGGATGAGTTCCTGCGGGAAACCAAGGGCAGTTTCAAGCTGGGTATCCAGTTCGTGGATTGGGGCCGTAAGGGCCACACCTATTTCCACCCGTTCGGCCATATCGGCCTGCATATGGAGGGCGTGTCCTTCCATGCCTTCTGGTTGCGTCTGAAACAGGCGGGACTGGTCGACCGGATCGAGGATTGGTCCTTGCAGGCCACTGCCGGCGCGCGCGGCAAGTTCATGCGCGCCATCAATGCCGGCCGCTCGCCCTTGTCGGAAATCGCCTATGCCTTCCATTTCGATGCCGGGCTCTATGCCCGCTATCTGCGCCGCTATGCCGAAGCGCGGGGTGTGGTGCGGCGGGAGGGCAAAATCACAACCGTGCATCAGCATCCCGAAACCGGCTTTGTGCAATCCGTCGAACTGGCCGATGGCACAAAGGTGGAGGGTGATCTGTTTATTGATTGCTCCGGCTTCCGGGGCCTGCTGATCGAAGGCACCTTAAAAGCCGGTTATGTCGACTGGTCGCATCATCTGCCCTGCAACCGCGCCGTGGCCGTCCCGTGTGAGGGGACCGAGGCCATGACCCCCTATACCCGCTCCACCGCGCGGGCTGCCGGATGGCAATGGCGTATCCCGTTGCAGCACCGGATCGGCAATGGCCATGTCTTCTGTTCCAATTATATGAGCGATGATGAGGCGGTGTCGGTCCTGCTCGCCAATCTGGATGGCAAACCGCTGGCCGACCCGCGCTTCGTGCCGTTCCAGACGGGGCACCGGCGGAAGATGTGGGACAAGAATGTGGTCGCCATCGGCCTGTCGTCAGGGTTCCTGGAACCGCTGGAAAGCACGTCCATCTGGCTGATCCAGTCGGGCCTGTCGCGCCTGATGGCCATGTTCCCGGATCTGGATTTCGATGCGGCGACCCGCGACCGCTATAACCGCATCCTGACCACCGAATATGCCGAAATCCGCGACTTCCTGATCCTGCATTACAAGGCCACCGACCGCGACGACAGCCCGTTCTGGGACTATTGCCGCACCATGCCGGTGCCCGACCGGTTGCAGGAAAAGATGGATGTGTTCATGGCCCATGGCCGTTGTTTTCGGGAGAATGAGGAACTGTTCAACGATACAAGCTGGTTTGCCGTGATGCTGGGCCAGTTGATGATGCCGCGCAGTTACGACCCTGTCGCCAATGTGCTGAGCCTGGAGGAGACAAAGGCGCGGCTAGCCCATATCAAGGACGCGATCAGCAATTCTGCCGAGTACATGCCGAGGCATCGGGATTTCATTAATGAGCATTGCCGGGCGGGGTGACAGGCTTGCGGGGCCTGTTTGGGCCCTGCGACGTTCTTCACTTATGCGCCACTGATCCCGCGCCTTGATGCATGACCTTTTGTCCGCCGCCAAAGCGGGGATCATTTAACGAATCCGGGTTGGCGCTGCGGTAGGCATTGTGCAGCTTGTCGGATTGTTTACGGGCGGTACTGGCGGCCAGTGATTTCTTTGTCGCCTCCTTCCTCAAAGCTTCTACCGGTTTGCGTTTTTCGAGCTGTTCATTCGCCGGCATCGGATTTTTGTTCTTGTGCCGGGTGAAGATTTCTTTGTCCAGCTTGCTGTTGGCCGTGCGGTACGCCAAATCCGCCTGTGCCGCCTCAGCCTCCAGCGCCTTATATTTGGCGACAGACTGATTCAGTTCCTCTTTGGTTGGCGGATCGTTGACCCGCTGGACAACCGGTTGCGCCGGCGATGCCAGCGGGGCCAACCGACGTTGAAGCGGCGGGAGGGAACGATGGTCATGCAGAACCGCATGGCCGTTTGTGGCAGGGCCAGGGTTGGCCTGTGACGGACTGGTTGGCGGCAGGGCGCGCTTTCGCGCCGGCATCAATGGCTTGAACATGGCCGCCCCTGCTCCCTCCGCTAAAAACCCCGTCTATTACAACCATTATAATATAGGACGCATAGACTCAATCGGGCTTTATCAGCGTCACGCCAATGCCGGGGGGCGGATCGGGCCTGGGTGGCACGAACAGGGACCGCTGTGCAACGTCGCACATCCTGTCACAAAACTGACGCTACCGGCATGGTAGCCCCTTTGCCTGTCCAGGGATCGGCCGGGTGGGGATGGTCATGGCCAGGGTGGAGGGTGCAGAAGGAGTGCTGGGGGCGGAGGTGCTGGAAACAGCGCTGCCCCGCCATGGCGACCTGTTGCGCGCCTATTTCCGGGCCCGCCTGCCCTGCCCGCAGGACGCGGAGGACCATGTGCAGGAGGTTTATTCGCGCGTCATTGCGGCCACGGCCGCGCAGACCAGTATCACGAACTGGAAAGGCTTTCTGCTGCGTGCGGCCGCCAACCTGCTGACCGACAGTTTTCGGCGGGACCAGGCGCGGGCCGGCGGGCGGCATGTGCCACTGGAGGATGGCATGCAGGCCGGCAGTGACGATGTGGCCACCCCGGAACGGGTGGTCGCCGCACGCCAGCGTCTGGGCCATGTCCAGCTTGCCTTGGCTGAACTTGACCCGGTCTGCCGCGAGGCTTTTCTGCTGTGCCGGGTGGAAGGAATGAGCCACCGGGATATCGCAAACCGGCTGGGGATTGATGTGGGGGCCGTCACCCGGCATGTGGAACGTGCCCTGCTGCATCTGGCCCGCCGCACCGGTGGCCGGGGGGCGGCATGACCATGCCCGCCGATCATGATCTGCAACAGGCGGCCCGCTGGATGGCGCGACTGCGCGCCGGGCAGGATGCCGCCACCCGTCGTGATTTCCGGCGCTGGTTGGAACAGGACCCCGCCCATGCTGCCGCGATGGAACAGGTGGCCCATGTCTGGGAACAGGCTGGCCCGCCGGCCCCTGCCTGCCGCTTTGCGCGCCCGCAACGACCGTTCGTCACGGGTTTCGCTGCCCTGGCGGCGTGCCTGGCCCTGCTGCTGGCCCTGCCGCCTGCCTGGCTGGCCTGGGCACGGGAAAGCCATGTGACGGCGCGGGGGGAAACCCGGACCGTGTCGCTCTGGGATGGCACTGTTGTCCGCCTGGATGCCGATAGCGCGGTAGAGGTGGCCTATGGGCCCTTCAGTCGGGATATCCGTCTGACACGGGGTGAAGCCTCCTTCACGGTGGCGAAAAGCCATCTGCGCCCCTTCGCCGTGGCGGCCGATCATCTGACGGTGGTGGCCACCGGCACGGAATTCATTGTGGAGGATGGTGTCAGCACGCGCGTCACCCTGCTGGAAGGCGGGGTGGACCTGCGCGATCCGGCCACCGACCGGGTGACAGCACACCTGCGGCCCGGCCAGATGGCGGTGGCTGACGGCACCCGACCGCCGCACATCAGTGCCGCCGACATCGAACAGGCCGGCGCCTGGCGCCAGGGCCGCCTGATCTTTAACCAGACGACCCTGGGCGAGGCGCTGACCCGTTTTGCCCGCTATGGCGGCCCGCGCGTGACCTTGTCGGAGAATGCAGCCGCCCTGCAGGTCAGCGGCGTCTTCGCCACGGGTGATATCGAGAAATTTGTGACCGTGGCGGCCAAACTGCATGGTTTGGCGGTGACCCGCGGGGGCGATGGCGGCCTGACCCTGACGGTGGAACGGTCCAGACGGCGGGGGTAGGTTCAGCCCTGCCCGCCCATCATCAAGAAGATGATGATAGGGACCTTCTCGACAACGGACCGGGGTGCTCTGCCGACAAACACCATCCGGTGGTCGCTCCAAACGACCGGGCGGTAATTCTGCATGAGGGGCGCAATCTTCACCTTCTGCGGTGCCGGGTGGATCACCATCACCCCATCGACGGCCCGCCGATCAAGGGCACCAAGGCGCCCCCCTCCCGTGACACTTCCATGACCCCTGGATGAAAGTTCTGTATCGCCCCGGAAACAGCCGGGCGCCTGCGTCTATTCCCGTGTCCATGCCGGCAATACCCGGCTGTCCCACGGGAGAGTTCAGATCATGCGTATGCGTTCCCTGGCCCTTGGCGTTTCCGCCCTGGCAATCCTGTCCGTTGTGCCCGGTCCGGTGTCGGCCCAGAACCAGACGGTCGCGGCCTCACCCGCCGCTTTCACCCTGGCGCCGCGTGATCTGGGCGATGCGCTGGTCGCCCTTGGGCGGCATTATGGGCGCAACATCCTGTTCACCCCGGCGCAGGTGGCAGGCAAGCGGTCGGCCCCCGTCACTGCTGCCGCTGGCTTTGACGCGGCCCTGACGGCCCTGCTGTCCGGAACGGGCCTGTCGGCGGAGGTGGGGGCCGATGGGTCGGTGACGCTGGCCACCCGCACCGCTGCCGCCGCACCGGCGGCAAACCGCCTCCAGGCCACCCGCGCGCCTGCGGCCACACCCGTCGCCGCCCCAGAACAGACGGAACCGCAGAAGGTCGAGGAGATCATCGTCACCGGGCAGATCTTCTATCGTAACCGCACCCCCGACCCGAACCCGGTCCTGTCCTATGATCTGGAATATTTCCAGCGCTTTGAGCCGGTGTCGGTGGGCGAGATGATGAAGCGTGTGCCGGGTGTCACCTTCGCCGCCGACGTGCTGGAATATGACGCGGTGCAGATGCGCGGCCTGCCGCCGGGTTATACGCAGGTGCTGATCAATGGCCGCCGCCCGCCGGGTGGGGAGGCCGACCGGTCCTTCTTTGTGGACCGTATTCCCGCCGAACTGGTGGAGCGGGTGGAGATCGTGCGCGCGCCGCGCGCTGACCAGCCCTCCGAAGGGGTGGCCGGCACCTTGAATGTGGTGACCAAGGAAAGCGAGGCGTTTGAAGGCGGTTTCGCCAAGGCCGGCGCCCTGATCAACAAGGATGGCAAGGTCCGCCCGTCCTTCGCCGTCGCCTATGCCGACAGTCTGGAAGACATGTCTTACTGGGCGGCGATCAACTATCAGGGCCGGCGCAATCCCAAAAAGAAGGTCACCGATTTTTACGATGGTTCGTTCAGCGAATTTACAGGAAGGGAATTGCAGGATGACACCCGTGACGGCGTCGACATCTCTGCGAATGGCGAGCTGGTGACGCGGCTGGGCGAAGGTGCGCTGCGTTTGACCGGATTGGTGGTCGATACCGACCGCGATGAGGATGAAACCTCCGTCACGTTCGAGGGCGACAGCCCGGCAGAGCTGGAGCAGGAGGAGGTGGAAGTGCAGCGCGAACGCATCGGTCAGCAGACCTACGCCCTGTCGGCGGCCTTCACCCACCCGCTGTCCATCGGCGAACTGGGCCTCGATGCCGGCTGGGCTGGCTATCGCGAGGACAGCAAGACCGAGACAGATGAAGGCGATACGGTGCCGGAGGCCGAACTGGTGGAGCGGGAGACGCTGGACACCACCGACGATGAGTTTTCCGGCACCGTCTATTACAAGTTCACGCAAGGGCGGGTGGAGACCAAGGCCGGCATCGATCTGTTGCACAAGAAGCGCGACACCGCCAACCGCACCTTTGCGCTGGATGATGGTGAGTGGGAGGAGGAAACGGCCCCCGGTGCCGTCTTCACCATCAAGGAACAGCGCTATGATCCCTATCTGCGCTTTTCTTTCGACCTGACCGACCGGGTGACCCTGGATGCCGGGGCCCGCTATGAGATCACGCGCCGCGATGTCCGCAGCGAGGAGGGCAAGGCGGATTATGACAGCGAGGCGTTTAACCCGTCAGCCCATCTGCGCTTTCAGGCCAGCGAGGTGGACCGTTTCCTGTTCTCCGTGGCCCGCACCGTGCGCCGCCCCGATTATGATCTGATCAGCCCCTATCGCCAGGAGGAGGAGCCGGCGGACGAGGATGAACTGATCGGCAATCCGCTGCTGGCCAATGAACGGGCCTGGGGTGTCGATATCGGGTACGAGCGGCAATTGGGCCGGCGCGGCATCATCGGCGCCAATTTCTTCTACCGCGATATCCAGGACCTGATCGAACTGTTCAACACCGGCGAAGAAGCCGACGCCGGTGGCAATGTCTATGAGGCGCGCAACGCCGGCAAGGGTCAGAGCTGGGGTGTGGAAATCGACTTCTCCACCCCGCTGGACTTTGCGGGCCTGCCCGATACCGGCCTGTTCGCCAACTACACCTGGCTGGACAGTGAACTGCGCGACCCCGTTCTGGGCACCAAGCGCCGTTTCAACAACCAGCCGCGCCATGTCTACAATCTGGGCTTCATCCAGACGATCCAGAGCCTGGATGCCAGCCTCGGTGCGTCCCTGTCGGGCCGGTCAAAGGCCAAGGAAGTGTCCTTGGATGAAGAAGTTGATCTCTCCTATGGCAAGGACCTGGAAGCCTTTGTCGAAAAGCGCTTTGCCGACCGGTTCGTGCTGCGTTTTTCTGCCTCCAACCTGCTGAACCGCAAGAAGAAGGAAGGCTTTGTGACCTTCGACGGCGACAGCGTGGCTGACATTATTGATGCCCACCGCGCCGGCGAGGTGGAGGAAAGCGAACGCGAAAGCGAGCAGTCCGGCCGCCTGTTCCAGGTGACCCTGCGCGCGACCTTCTGATCCCCCCTTTCACCTTATTTTCCGGAAAGGCCGCCATGCGCCCCCTGATCCCGCTTGCCCTGATCCTGACACTTGCCGCCTGCGGCAAGGAACCAGCCGCTCCGGTGGCTGCCCCCGACACCCTGCCCCTGGTCAAGCCCGTCGCTGAAACCACGCCCGGCCTGCCCGATGGCGGGGTACCGGGGGATGCGGATGATCCGTCCTTCTGGCTACACCCCGATGACCCGGCCAAGAGCCTGGTGATCACAGCGGCCAAGGATGCTGGCCTGCGGGTCTATGACCTTCAGGGCAAGCTGGTGCAGCGGATCGATGCCGTGCCGGATGGCCGTTACAACAATGTCGATGTCGCCTATGGGTTTCGCCGCCCGGATGGATCGACCATCGACATTGCGGTGGCCAGTGACCGGGGCCGTGACCGGCTGATGGTCTGGGCCATTGACCCGGCCAACGCGGCCGCCCCCCTGACCGATATCACCGATCCCAATCAGGCCCAGGTCTTCCCCACCCGCCTGTCGCCCGATGGCACGGCCGAGGTGGCGAACCCCGTGGCCGATCAGGCCAGCGCCTATGGCCTGACCCTGTGGAAGGACAAGGCGACAGGCGAGGTGCGGGCCGTGGTGGCACAGCGTAATGCGGCGCGTCTGGCCGAGCAGAAACTGGTGGTCCAGGCCGATGGCAGCATCGGGCATGAACGCACCCGCCACTGGGATTTCCCCACCGCCCACAAGGGCCAGGACCTGAGCGTCGAGAATGACAGTGACCCGGCCCTGGACTGGCAGCCGCAGTTTGAAGGGTTGGTGGTGGATGAAGAGGCGGGCATCCTGTTCGCGGGTCAGGAGGATGTGGGCCTGTGGCGCATCAACCTGTCCACCGGCAAGGCGGAGGATAAGCCCTTTTACGAAACGCGCGGATCGGCCAAAAGCCCGTTCAACAACCAAGACAGCCGTATCACCCGCGATGTCGAGGGACTGGCCCTTTATCGCGGGGCTGACGGTACCGGCTACCTGATCGCCTCCAGCCAGGGTGACGCCCATGGTGACCAGAAGGCCCCGGATGCTGCCGGCCTGGATGACAGTTTCGCCATCTTTGAACGCGGTGGACAGAACCGGTATCTGGGCAGTTTCAAGCTGACCGCCAACGGCGCCATCGACGCCGGACAGGAATGCGACGGGGCGGAACTGATCTCGATCCCGTTGCCCGGATATCCGGCTGGGCTTCTGGTCGTTCAGGACGGCTATAATGACGATCTGAACGGCATGAATGGCGAACCAGAAGCCACGAACTTCAAATATATCTCCTGGGCCGACGTGGTGGCAGCCCTGCCACAACTGACCGTCAAGCCAGGTGAATGGTCGCCGCGCTGACCCAACATAGGTTACAAAGGAGCCCCGCCGGTCCCTTCCACCCGGCAGTGAATTGTCAACGATGGCCTGGGCATGGGTGCGGGCCATCGTTCTGATGCCGTCAGGGGCATATTTTCCCGCCTCGCTCCGCGGCCACGCCCTCCCCCATGCCTTAGTCCTGGTCCGCCATCGCCAACAAGGGGTGCCGCCCCACCGCCGCCGGCTGGAAAACCAATCCAGCCTTAGCCGGCGAAGCGTCATCCCGCACCACGAACTGAATTGACAGGCTGAAATTTTCCCATATTTTAACTGTTAGTCATATTACTGCGGTCATACTTCCAAAACGCCCTGGAGGCGATATGCTCGACCGGGCGCTATTGTTCATTCGGGACACTCTCGACGCTCACTTGCGGAGCACGCTGTCTCTATCTGAACCGATTGTTGTTTTGAACCATCTGCAGACCGGGGAGGGGGCCACCAGCCAGAAGAACCAAAATCGCGTTATCATGGCCCTGACCAAGATTGAATACGAGCCGTCCAGGCAATTTTATAATGAAAAAATTGGCAGTAGCGGAAAGACAAATAAGCCACCAGCACAGTATTTTAATTTGAATATTATGATGGCTGCCAATTTTGATGATTATATAGAATCCCTGAAAGTGATGTCGAATGTCATCATGTTCTTTCAGGCCAACAGTAGCTTCAAACGTTCTTTACTGCCGAATATGCCAGCGGAACTCAGCCTGCTGGAAATTGAGATTGAAAACACCTCAGACGCCAAATCCTTTGAAATCTGGAGCGCCCTGGGCGCCACCTATCTGCCATCCCTCATCTACAAGGTCCGTCGTCTGATCATTGATGCCGATCAGATCAGTGGCTTCACCGCTCCTCTCCAGCTTCCGATAACGGAGGTTGCACAATGAGTGACTGCCTTCTGCGACTGCTGATTGACCATGATTGGTATGGTCAACATCCGGTCACCGGGCTTGCCTTGGTGCCAAACCGCGAGACCGAGGCTGTTTTGCGTCGCTTTGACCTGTGGTGGCGACAGACTGCCGGGGGCTGGACCCTGTTCAGTGGTCGCGGCGGCCCGGCAGCGGCAATATTGGATGGCCTTGACCGCGCGTTAAACGGGCGGCCGCTCTGTCTCGGTTTTACCGGTGATCTGACGCATCTTGCCCGTGTCACCGCCTTGCCGGCAGGGGCGACGACCCTGCCCCATTTCACCACGCGGGCCCTTCAGGACAGGACCGACGCGGGCGCGACGGGTTGCATCCTGTCACCACAATCGGGCGCTGGGGTGCCGATGGCGACCGTTTGGTTGTACCCGGCCGACCTCGCACTTGTGCCAGCAGGGACAACCTGGCGGATCTGTTTTCAGGCGGCGCAGGTGCCCTGGGCCTATTTTGTCGTCAATCGCAGTCAGAACCCGCTCCATCAGCCCTTTATTCGGACATCGGACGGGCATCTGCTGTCCGGTCCGACGCAGACCCAGCTCCCCGATGGTGAAAATGCCCTGCGTTTCGATACGGGCGGGCAGCCCTGGACATTCAGCAAAACGCCTGACAGGGGTCTGGGTCTTTACGACTGGTTCCGCTCGCCGCTGTCAGACCAGACAACCGAGATCTGTCTGATCCGGTCCCTGCCCCTGCCGGACCCCGGTTCCATGCTCTGGCACGGCGAGGGGCCGGATCGGCGGATTGAAGCGGCCGCAACTGTTTATCTCTAACGCAGCGTGACCGATGGTGCCGGTTGGGAAACCGCCGGCGCCGACATCACCCCAGACAAGGAAGAGGCGATCTTGGCAACGTATTCGACACCGGGCGTTTACATCAACGAGGTCAACGCCTTCCCAAATTCCGTCGTGCCCATCGCAACCGCCGTGCCTGTTTTCATCGGGTATACACCCCGCGCGGATTACGAAGGCAAATCCTATTACAACAAGCCGGTCCGCATCACCTCTTTTGCGGAATACCAGGCCTATTTCAGCTTGCCCAGCCCACCAGCGCCGGCGGATGCGACCCGTCAATATTCACCGCAATATTACCTGGTGGCACAGGATAAGGAGCCGGAGGTTGGTCCCCATTTCGGGGTCGGTGGCAAATTCTACTCCGTACTGCCCGATCCCAATACGATCTATTATATGTATAACAGCATCCGGCTGTTCTATCAGAATGGCGGGAGCGATGCCTGGATCATCTCCGTCGGCCCCTATGGTCCGCCCAGCGGCAAGCCTTTGGATGATGCCAAGACCCCGTTGGTCAATGCCAACGTCAAGCTGGCCGATCTGCAGCGCGCTCTGGATCTGCTGAAAATCGAACTGGAACCGACAATCTATGTCTGTCCGGAAGCGACATTGCTGCCGGCTGCCGATAATGCCACGCTCACGCAAAGCATGTTGTTGCAGGCACAGGAGCTGCAGACCACCGTCTGTCTGTTCGACGTGATCAATGGCAACCAGCCTGACCCGATTCAGTATACCCAGGATATCGAAGCCTTTCGTAACAGCACCGGCACGCATGGTCTGAAGTACGGGATCTGTTATTACCCGTTCATCGGCACCACCATTATGCAATCCGGCGAGATTGACTTCACCAACCTGTTTGGTGGTGACATCAAACAACTGGCACCGCTGCTGGACAATCCGACAAGCCCCAACCCGGTTGCCGCCAAAATCATCGACATGATCCAGAACCCGCCCGCCACGCCACTGACCACCAGTCAGTTGCATGCGGCCCTGACCAATGCCAGCAAGACCTATGCGCTGATCATCAAGCAGGTGATGAATGTGGCCAATCTGCTGCCACCCAGCGGCGCCATGGCCGGGGTCTATACTGTCAATGACAACACGGCCGGGGTCTGGAACAGCCCTGCCAATACCAGCATCGTCGGCGCGGCCAGTCTGCCCATCAAACTGACGGACAGTCAGCAGGCCAATCTGAACGTGGATGCGGTATCCGGCAAATCCATCAATGCCATTCGTTTCTTCAACGGGCAGGGCATCCTGGTATGGGGCGCGCGCACCCTGGACGGCAACAGTCTGGATTGGCGCTATATCTCGGTCAGGCGCACCATGATCTTCCTGGAACAGTCGGTGAAACTGGCGGCCCGCGCCTATGTGTTTGCGCTGAATAACGCCAATACCTGGGCGGCCGTGAAAAGCATGATTTCCAGCTTTCTCACCGATGTCTGGAAACAAGGCGGGCTGCTGGGCGCCAAACCCAACGATGCCTTCTCCGTATCGGTCGGTCTGGGCACGACGATGACGGCCGAAGACCTGCTGAACGGCTACATGCGCGTGACGGTTCTGGTCTGCGTTGTCCGACCGGCCGAATTCATCGAGATCACGTTCCAGCAGCAGATGGCCAAGTCCGGCTGACCTTCAGCGCCGCCACCGTCACTTGCAAATTAGAGAGGTATGATCATGGCCGGTGAAGTAGAAGATAATGTATGGCCGTTGCCGAAATTTCGCTTTGAAGTGGATTTCGGTTCGGAGTTGAAGGGCATCGCCTTTCAGGAAGTGTCCGGCATGGACGCAGAGGTGCAGATCATCGAATATCGCCACAGCAACAGTCCCCTGTTCTCGGCAATCAAGATGCCGGGCATTGCCAAGTACAGCAATGTCACCATGAAACGCGGCGTGTTCGTGAATGATAATACGTTCTGGAACTGGATGAACGAAATCAAGATGAACACCATCAAACGTCGAACGGTGTTGATCAGGTTGCTGGACGAAAGCGGTAAGGTCACCATGCTGTGGACATTGAATAATGCCTGGCCGACCAAGATCACCAGTACCGATCTGAAATCAGATGGCAACGAGGTGGCGGTGGATACGATTGAAATCGCGCATGAGCAGATTGTGGTGACCAACGGGGGGTAACGGATGCCCGGTCTGCTCTCCAATCTGGCTGATTATGTAGGGTCGCTGAACGAGCTGCAGCCCAGTTTCTACTTCGGGGTCAGCGTTCTGCCCTTTGCCCTGGACGCCGCCTTTCAGGAAGTCTCGGGCCTGTCCAAACAGATGGAAGTGGAGGAAGCGGTCAGCGGTGGCGAGAACCGTTTCGCCTACCGTCTGCCGGGCCGGGTTAAATATGAGAATCTGGTCTTGCGCCGTGGCGTGGCCATCAGCGGGGCCGCCTTTTCGGTCTGGTGTGCGTCGGTCCTGGACAGTGATTTCGCCACACCCGTGAAGACCATGGATGTGCTGGTCACCTTGTACAACCACCAGCATATGCCAACCATGGCCTGGAACGTCATCGGGGCCTATCCGGTGAAATGGAGCATGAGCGACCTGAAATCACAGGAGAATGCCCTGCTGATTGAAACCATCGAACTGGCCTATCGCCGGTATGTGCTGGTTTAGCACTGATCGCAAACAGGAGAAGGCATGCCCGTCGAAATTCGAGAACTGGTCATCAAAACCTCCCTGGAAACCGGGACGGCGGACCGGCAGGCGCAGGAGCGGCGGGCAGAGTTTCAGGCCTTGCGGCGCACCCTGCTGGAGGAATGCGAGCGCATGCTGCGGGAAAACCAGGGCCGCAAGCGCTTTGATCGCTAGGAACAAACCATGGCCAATCTGACCATCACCGGATATAGCGACGAAAAATTCAGCAGCAAGGCACCGGCGCCCAACCAATATGTGGCGATGCTGAACCCGTCCAGTATCGATCTCGGCCGGTCGGTTGAGTATAGCGAGAATAGCAGCGGCACTTCTGCGGCGGCCCCGAAATTCAAGCAATTACCCAGTGAAACCTTGAGTTTTGAATTGACCATTGATTGTACCGGTGTGGTCGATGACACCCGTGTGGACCTGAAGACGGAGTTGGAAACGCTGTCGGCCGTGGTGCGCGATTACAAAAGCGACACGCATCGGCCCAATTATGTGACCGTGGTCTGGGGTGACACGCTGAATTTCAAGGGCGTGCTGACCAACATGAGCGTCAACTACACCTTCTTCAAACCCAATGGCGGGGCGTTGCGCGCCAAGGTGAAGCTGGATTTCCGCTCCTATATCGATGCCTCAACCCTGGCCAAACAACAAAACCAGCAGTCGCCGGATGTGACCCACCATGTCCTGGTGCGGGAGGGTGACAGCCTGCCGCTGATCGCCCAGACAATTTATCGCCGGCCGGATTTTTTTGTGGCCCTGGCCAAGGCCAACCGTCTGGACAAATTCCGGCACCTGGCCGGCGGGACAATTTTGCTGACGCCACCCCTGAAATCCACGGGGGGCAAACATGGCCGATGATCCGGATGGCGGGCTTGCCTCCTACACCATCACTGTAAACGGTACTGCCATCCCCACTGAATATCAGGTGTCGTCGATCGACATTGAACAATCGGTCAACCGTATTGCGCGGGCCGCCATCATGTTGCCGGACGGCGACGCTTCATCCCAGGATTTTGCGGTCAGCAGCGCCGACACCTTTGTCCCCGGCGCCACGATCAGCATCCAGTTGGGCTATGACAATACCAACAAGGAGGTGTTTTCCGGCATCATCACGGGTCAGCGCCTGTCCTTGACGACCGGGGGCCACTCCACCCTGGAAGTGGAATGTCGGGACAAGGCGGTCCTGCTGACTGTGGGGCGGAAATCCTCGGCCTATGCCTCGTCCAAGGATAGTGATGCCATATCGACCATCCTGTCCAATGCCGGGCTCACCGCTGATGTCGCCGCCACGACAGTACAGCAGGAGGCGTTGATCCAATATGACAGCACAGACTGGGATTTCATCGTCACACGTGCCGAAATCAATGGGTTCCTGGTTCTGACCCTGAACGGCACCGTCAAGGTCTTCGACCCGCTCAACCAAACTGATCCGTCGGTCACCATTACCCAGGGTATTGATCTTTTCGGCTTCGATGGTGTGCTGGATGCGGTTGGCCAGGTGGATGAGGTCAGTGCCAGCGCCTGGGATCCGGCCACCCTGAAATTGATCAATGCCAGCGCCAACGCCAGTTTTGCCGGGCCGGGCAACCTGACGACCAAGAAGCTGGCCGGTGATCTGGGCCAGGGTACGCTGAACCTGCAGACGGCGGGCGCTGAAACCAATGATGCCCTGACGGGATGGGCAAAGGCGCAGGTGGCCAAAAGCACGTTGGCGAAGATTGTCGCAACAGCAACCCTTCAAGGGCGATCCGATCTGACACCGGGGCAGACCGTGGCCCTGGCGGGTTTGGGTGGGCGTTTCAACGGCACGCACCTGATAACCGGCATCCGCCACCGTCTGCGTGAGGGCAACTGGACCTGCGACCTGTTGTTGGGCCATGAACGGCAGTGGTTCGTGCAGGAACATGATGTCAGCACGCCCGCGGCGGCGGGCCTCCTGCCTGCGATCAGCGGGTTGTTCTGCGGCACGGTCCTGAAGATCGACAGCGACCCCGGCAATGGCTTCCGGATCCAGGTGGAAATCGCCCTGTTCAATGACAATAATGCCGGCATCTGGGCACGCATGGCGCATTTCCATGCCACCGATGGGGCCGGGGCTTTTTTCCTGCCAGAGGTCGGGGATGAGGTTCTGGTGGGGTTCCTCAATGCCGATCCCCGGTTCCCCGTGATCCTGGGCAGCCTGTACAGCAAGGACCGCAAACCCAACAGCGCCCTGACGCCGGACAGCAAAAACAGTCACAAGGCGGTCTACACCAAAGCCGGCTCGTTCCTGGATTTCAACGACGAAGACAAGATCATCACCCTGTCGACACCGGGCGGCAACAAACTGGTTCTGGATGACAAGAACGGTCAGATCCAGCTTGTCGATCAGAATGGAAACAGCCTCCAGATGGACAGCAGCGCCATTGCCCTGAAAAGCGCGGCCGCCCTGAATGCCCAGGCGGCGACCACCATGTCCTTGAAGGGCGATAATGGCATCACCGCCGAAAGCAGCGGCGGCGATGTCAGTGCCAAGGGCACGAATTTGTCCCTGACCGCCAACGCCCAATTGACCGCCAAAGGCAGTGCCAGCGCCGAAATCCAGGGCGGTGCGCAACTGACGCTGAAGGGCGGCATGGTCATGATCAACTGAAGGAACCACGCCATGCCACCGGCCGCCCGCCTCAGCGATTTTCACCAATGCCCGATGGTCACACCGGGCCTGCCGCCGATCCCGCATGTTGGCGGCCCCATCGCGGCGGGCGCGCCGACTGTGCTGATCTGCAATATGCCAGCGGCCCGGGTTGGTGACATGGCTGTGTGTGTCGGCCCGCCCGACAGTATCGTCAAAGGTTCAGCGACCGTGATGATCGCGGGTATGCCGGCGGCCCGGATGGGGGATACGACCGCCCATGGCGGCACCATTGCGCTGGGGGCGCCCACTGTCATGATCGGGGGCTGACCATGGGCCATGACGCCCCCTTTCTGGGCCGGGGCTGGAGCTTTCCCCCCGTCTTTAATGCCGCCGACGCCAGTCTCAGCATGGTGGCGGGGGTGGAGAACATCGCCCAGTCCCTCAACCTGCTGCTGGCCACCCTGCGTGGCAGCCGTGCCTTGCTGCCCGATTTCGGCAGCAACCTGAACCAGTTCGTCTTTCGCCGCAGCGATGCGCAGACCCTGGAGGAACTTGCCGAGGCGGCGCGTTTCATTCTGTTGCATGGCGAACCGCGCATCGTTGTGGAGGCGGTGACGCCGCAAGCCAGTCCGGATGGCAGCCTGATGCAGTTGGCCATCACTTACCGTGTCACGCAGACCAACACCCGTCACAATCACGTCTATCCGTTTGCGGCCCTGGAAGGCTCTAATCTGGCCCCCCCACCCCAGGTTGGGGGCTCGTAAGTGATGACGACATCCCCGCTCTTGCCGGATCTTGCGGCATTGGACCCGGCCAGCGCACCACTGGACAGCAGAACTGCGCGTGACCGGCTGGCCTTTGTGGCCCGTTTCTCGCGGCTGATCCGGTTCTATACCATCAACAATGTCGAACAAGGCACCTGGCAGCCCTTCATGTTGAAGGATGCGGCCATTCTGTTGGCGACCATTGCCGCCACGGACTATCGCGAGCTGAATGCCCAATATCAGGCCCTGACAGCACCGCCCCATGGGGCCGCCCCACCGCGCCCGGCACAAATCAAGGCGGTTCTGCGACTGCTGCGGCACATGGTGTCCACCCTGGCTCATTGGCTGACATGGCTGGAACAGCAACCAGAGGATTTTCAGCTTCGCTGCTTCCTGGCGCGCGAAGTGAAAAACACGGTCGCCCCTGGTCTGGCCAGGGTTCGCACCCTGCATCAAGCCCTGGCCCTGCATAATTGGATCGAGCCGCCGGATAGCGCCTGGTATGCCGCCTTGGGACCGGCCTGGCAGGTGTTGGGACAGGATGACCCGACCCAGTGTCTCACCGACGGGCATTCGGACCGGGCCCTGGAACAATCTATGGCGGCACTGCGCCATATCTATCTGGAAATCCTGGATGTTCTGATCCAGACCGTCGATGCGGCAGCCCATCAGTATGCGGATGTGGCGACCCAGAAGACCCCCCATCCCGACACTGCCCTGCTGCGGGTCTTTGTTGACCTGATGGCGCATCAGCAACGGGCCTTGAATGATATTGGCCCACGCCATCTGGATTTTTACTATCGCAATGTCCTGCATGTTGAACCACGGGCGGCCCAACCGGACGAGGTTGTGGTCCTGGCAGTTCCGTCGCCCGACCAGCCGATCCAGATCATTCCCGCCGGGACGGGTTTTGCCGCTGGCAAGGACGCCGATGGCAAACCCCTGTTTTTCACCAATCCCGAAACGACCATCATCAATCAGGGGCGCCTTGCCGCCGGGTTCAGCCTGAAGTCAGATCAGGGTCAGGCCGGGTTCAAACCCGGCATTCACGCCACCCGGCTGGCCGACCTGTCGGCCATCCAGCATGATGCATCCGGCCACCCGATTGACCAGTATCTGTTCGCCAGCCCCGATCCCCGGCCCCAGGGCCTGGGATTTTCTATTGCCAGCCCGCTGCTGCTGATGGAATCCGGTGTCCGGTCGATTGTCCTGACACTGGAAATGAACGGGACCGACACCACCCCGCCCGCGACCTGGGACAGTGGTTGGCGCAGTTGGATGACCACGGGCAAGGGCTGGTTTGAAGCGGGCGCCTACGCTTTCCCGCCCCATTTCAGCCCATCCACGGCGGGTAGTCCTGGTCAATTGGTGCTGGAATGGATGCTGCCGGCGGAAGCGCCCGCGTTGCAGGTGCCGGCCAAAGCGGTGGATGGGCAGGACAGTCTGTGGCCACAGCTCAAGGTGGCCTTACCCCCTCTGGCCAGCGCCCATCCATGGCCCCGGATCAGTGCCATTAATCTTGAAATCAAGGTCCGTGATGTCAGCAACCTGACTTTGTGGAGTTCGCAGGCGCCCCTGTCCACAGCCGCCCCCTACCCGTTGGGCCCGGTACCCCAAACGGGCAGCCGCTTCCTGCTCGGCAGCCGCGAAATATTTGCAAAGCCGGTCGACAGGCTCAGCTTGACCCTGGATTGGACGGCGATGCCCGCTGACCTGGGCTCCTGGTACCAGGAATATAACGCATGGCAGGCGGCACTGCGCCCCGAACTGCCCCCGATCCGCAATGACACGATCCGGGGAAGCTGGCATTGGCGGGAACCAGACGGATGGAAAGCCGCCACCGCAACGCCACCGCCGGGGTCCCAGCCCGGCACCCTGTTTCAGGGCAATGGCCGCAGTGTCTTTACGTTCCAGTTGCCAGACCAGCGGCCCCTTCCCTGGCTTGCCACGCAACCAGCGCTTGCCGATCCCTCAACCGCCCTGGGGGGGTATCTGGCCTTTACGCTGGATCAACCGCAACAGGCCTTTGGACACCAGATTTACCCGCAGGTCCTGATCTGGGCCAGCCAGCAGCAGGCACAGGCGTTGATCCAGTCGGCCCAGGGCAAGACAGGCGGCCCCTCCCCACCCGGCACCCCCAATCCGCCCTTCACACCCGGCGTAAAGGCCGCCACCGCCGAATACAGCGCCCGGTGCCGGCTGGTGCCCGGCGCCGATGCCGGTGCCATTGACCTGCCCTGTCCGATGGAATGGCGGCATTACGGCCCCTGGCATACATGGCTGGCCTGGCGCAGCGGCGGACCGGTACCACGTCATGCCCCCTTGGCGCCGGGCCTGGTGGAAACCGGTCTCACGCTGGTGCCCCGCATCGCGGGCGAGGGCTGTCTGCTGCTGGCGGTCGCGGATTTACCCGTCCCCTGCACGCTGCGCCTTTTCGCGGCCGTCACCGATGATGGGGATGAGACGGGCTTTGCGGCCTGGCGTTACGGTCCGGCCGGGTGGATGCCGGCGGATGTCTGGCATGATGGCACGGCCGGCCTTTCCGCATCGGGCATCCTGGAACTGTCCTTGCCTGATCCCTTGGGCGCGCTGCCCCTGTTGCCGGCGCTGGCCCACTGTGCCTGGCTGGCCTTGACGCCCAAGACCGGATGGCGGTCGCTATCCGTGGCTCTGCTGGCACCACAGGCTGTCCGGTTGGTGCGCCGCGATGTTGCGGCAGATGCGGCAGTACTGCCCCCGATCGCGCCAGGCACGATCAGCAAGGCCCCGAACCCAACCCTAGCCAGTGTGCGCCAGCCTTTGGCATCGCACGGCGGGCGGGGGGCGGAAATCACCACAGGCTATACCGGTGCCAATAACTTCCATCGGCGGGTCGCTTTGCGCCTTACCCATAAGGCGCGCGCCCTGACCGCCCGCGATTATGTGCTTCTGGCGCACGAGTTCATGCCGGACCTGTTCCATACCGAACTGCTGCCGAGCGATGGCCCGTCACCGGGGCAGGTGCGGCTGGGGGTGGTTCCACGCATTGCCAATGCCGGGGTGACCGGTGCCTATCGCCCCCGGATCAGTCCGGGCGCACGCACCTCCCTGGCGGCGCAGCTTCAGGCCTGCGCCGCCGATACGACGACGGTCAGTGTCCATAATCTGCAAACCAGTGAGGTCGCTTTATCAGCCAGTCTGGTGGTGTCACATGACGCGCTGGCGGCGTGGCCGTCCTTGCGGCAGAGCTGGAACCTCGCCCTGCGCCTTTACCTTTCGCCCTGGATCAACAGCGATCAGCCCCGATACGATTTGCGGCTGGGCTTGGGAAAGGCCGATATCCTGCGCCGGATTGCGGCGTTCCCCGGCGTTTTTGCGATTGAAGATCTGGGCATCACCCTGACGGCCCCGGACGGGACGCGGGTCGATTTCCAGGGTGACCACCTGGTTGCACCGCCTGGCCAGATCTGGGTTTCCGCCAATGAACACCACCTGACCGTGGCTGCGGGGTGATCATGGGCGACTTCTTCATCCGCAACGAACCGCCGGCCCCGGCTGAAAATCCCTACTGGCTGAAGTCCCAGGGTATTGACGCATTGCAGCAACGGGTGGGTGATCATTGGAGCCTGTATAACGATGTCGATCCCGGCGTCACCCTGCTGGAACATCTTTGCTGGGCCCTGTCGGAAGTGGCCTATTGCGCCGGGTTCCCGATAGAGGATCTGCTGGCCGGCAGGAATGCGCCTCTAGCTGTTCCCGACCAGTTTCCAGATCAGACCGATATCCTGTCCAATCAACCGGTCAGTGCCGACGATTATGGCAAAGCGCTGTTTGACCGGTTGCCCGGACTGCGGGCGCTGCAGATCTTATCGGAACGCGATGGGCAAGGTCATCCAACCGGACGGCAGATTTGCTATCTGGCACCACAACCCCACCTGGATGACGCCGCCATCGCGCAATTGGCCCGATCCGCGTGGCACTATCTGCGCTGCTGGCGACTGCCGGGCCATGATGTTCTGCCGCCCCGGTGGTTAAGTCCCCGGCCCTTGCGTTTGAGCGCCACCATCCTGCTGCTGGATGCCCGGGATGCCGGGGAGATCGCGGATTCCTGTGCATTGGCGCTTGATCGTCTGGCCGCACCCCTTCCGCAGCGTGGCGGTTACCATACCTGGCGCGCCCAGGGCATGGATGGTGCCGCGATCATCAATGGTCCGCGACTGGAACAGGGCTGGATACCCGGTGTTTTGCCCCCGCTGCCGGCGATGGTGCGGATCAGTGCCCTGGCCCGGCTGCTGGCCGATGTGCCGGGTGTGCAGGCTGTCCTGTCCTTGAAACTGCTGGCAGACGGCAAGGAAGAAAAACAGGTGGCCTTGGCCGAACACGAGATCGTGAGCTGGACCCTGGACCTGGAATTCCAGGCAGATAACCGCCACTGCCTGCGGTATCAGGGCCCTTCCCGATCACCCGGCGTTTTGGCGATGAAATCGGCCCATGCCGCCAAGGGCATTGCGGCCGGGATTGACCTCTCAGCCCCGCCTCCCGCTGGACAGTTCCGCAATCTTGCCGACTATCACCCGGTACAACTGACCCTGCCCCCCAATTGGGGACTGACTGGACGGGAGGTTGATCGCAACAGCCTGCAGGTGGCGCATGCGCGCCAACTTCAGGGCTATCTGATGCCCTTTGAACAATTGCTGGCCAATCAGTTCGCACAATTGGCCAATCTGGGCTTTCTGTTCTCCCCGCGCCGACCACCGCCACCGGAGCGCGGGGACCGTCCCGATGACGTTGCGTGGCAACCGCTGGCCCAGACCAGTTTCAGTCAACCGCTCTATCAGATCCCGGATATTCAGGATCTTCTGGCCGGGCAGACCATTTTCGATGATTGGCTGGGTGAGCCGCGCCGGGAGGATAGCTGGCAACAGGTTCAGCTTTATTCCCACAACGCCTATCGGCATGCGCTGGCCACACAGACAGAGGGCGAACATGAAGCGGTGGTCAGCCGCCTGGCCATGCTGCGCCATCTGCTGGCCCGCCATGGTGAGGATACGGACATCTACGACACCATGATCCTGACCTATCAATGGTATGGGGGGCGCGAACGGACCTTGATGATCGTGTATGCGCTCTGGCTGCAAAATCTCAGCTTTCTGGCGCATGCGCGCTGCTGTGCCGCCCGGTATCCGGCACCGGCCCTGCTCTTGCCGGGTGATCCCGCGATCCCGGAGACCGATGCCCGTTTCCAGGCCCGGTTGCTGCCCCAGGCCGGGCGGTCGGCACAGGTGCCCGACGCGCCATGGTGGCAGCGGTTGAAGGCTTGGCCCGATTTCAACGGCCGTCCGGATCTGGAACGGATTGAAACACTGGCGGCGCTGGATGAAGGGTCCTTGGCCGGGATCAGCAGTTTTGAGCTGCGGCTTGGGCTGTTCTTGGATCTGCCAACCTATCTGGGAACCATGGCTGCTGCCCTGTCACGGGCGCTTTATGCGCCCGGCGCCCGGCAATGGCTGGGCACAGGCAGCCACCCCGGCGCCCGGTTTGAGGTGCCGGACTGCGAATTGTTCCTGCTGGGTACGGATGGTGGCGTCTGGTTGTGTGAGGGACGGGATCGGACCGTCCCTGCGCCGGGTGAGGCTTTGCTGGAAATTCGGTGGAACGCGCCGGGCGACCGGGTCGGCTGGCCCGACACCTGGCACATGCCCGGCAGCGGCGCTTTTGCCGCCCCTGTGGGCACACCGGAAGATGAGCGGTTCCTGACCTGCCACGCCCATATTCTGCAACTTCTGTGGTTGGCGACGCAGCGGCGCGGTGTGCTGCTGGTGGAACCGGTGCTGCTGGTGCCTGATGGGCAGATGCCCGATATGGCGACAAGGCTGCGCACCGGCCTGTTCTGGCCGGCATGGGTTCCGCATCTGGCCCGCCATCTGCCCAATGCCATGGAGACCATGCGCCAACGCCATTGGCCAGCCCATGTGGGCCTTGATGCGGTCGGCCTGCCCTTTGCCCGGATGGCGGCCCTGATCCCGGCTTTTGTCGCGTGGCAGAACCTCTATGGCCAGCCCGAACCGGACCCGGCAGCCCTGGCCGCCCACGCCCAGGATCTCGCATCAAAGCTGGCGCAGGCGAGGTCCCCATGATCACCGCCCCGCCCTCGCCACACCATCTGGTGGCCCGCCTTGTCTGGGACAGTGCCTATGACCACCCGTCCAGCGTCCGCGAACAGCAGGACTGGCTTTCCGATTTCTCGCACAGACTGCTGCCGGACCTGCTGGCGCGGGTTTTTGACCGTTGCTGTCCAACGGGTCAGACATGGCGTTGTGAACATTTGGAAGTGGATCTTGGGCCGATCCTGCTGTCGCGCGCCAGCCATGACCTGCCCCACCGGCTGGCCACGGAACTGACCAGCGCACTATGGCGTCGTTTCGGCAGTGTGACCGACGCGGCGCCCTTTTCCCCTGGTGACACGCCGCAGTCGCCGGGTGCAACAGGAGACCGGGCGCGCACCGCCCATGATGATATCGACCTGACAGACCAGGACATCCTGGCCTTGCTGGAACATCTGCTGCTGCACGGGGCCCTGCCCTGGTGGCAGAAGAACCGGATTGCGTTCCTGTCATTATGGACATTGGCGCTGGAGCGCGACAGGCCGGCCCTGCAGGGGCTGTTGCGACGGATTGCGGTACAGGAAAAGGTGCGTTTGCGCCTGATATGGCTGCTGGGGCTGGACCGGTTGCCGCACCTGATCATGCTGGCCGATCCCACCCATGCCGATGCGCTGGTCCATTGGGTCAATGATCTGGTTGCGCGCCATCTCGAAGATAGGTTGGTTCAGGATGACACAACCGGTTTCGAGCGGGCGGCATGGTTGGCCCTTCTCACCTGTCTGTTCACCGATCGCGGCAGTCTTTTCAACCTGACCGATTTCGCCCGCGCACATTTACGTCACCTGGCCCGTCACTACGGCATTGCTTATGAGACGTTGCTGGATCGTCTGGCCCGCATCAGTGAACGAGCCGCACCGACCCTTCCGCCCCGTTTCCTGAAACTGATCCGGTCCATTCTCGCGATTGATCTGCCGGTCTTTGCCGCTGGCGCCACCGCGTCCCCAACAGAGGGTCCTGTCGAGCGCGACTGGCACGATTGGTCACAGATGCTGTCGCGCGGCCAGGCAGAGCGGCACATCAACGCCCATGGAAGCCATGCCGGTGGCCGCGTTCGGTTCCAAACCTTGTTCCGTATTCTGGCCGCCCGTGATGGTCGCCGGATGGTGCGGACAATGCTGGCGGCGGGGGCGCCGGCCGGTCCAGTTCTGGCCCGGTTCCTGGATGACCCGTCCCTGCGGCGGACGGTCACGCTTCTGCAACCCAACGAGGCGGAATTCATCCTCGCCCATGTGGCCCACAGCCAGCATCTGGCCCAGCAGCGACATTGGCCGCGCCGCGCCGTTTGGGCGGTTGTGCTGACCTTCCTGCTGTCTGAACACACTTCCCGGTTTGAACGGCGGCTGCTGGTGGAGCGAACGCTGCGGGAAGGCTGCCAACGCCACGGAACAGACCTCGCCACCGCGCTGGATCTGCTGATCGCCTATGCGCAGGTCGCCGGTTCCGACCCCCGCCATTATGTGCTGCTTCAGATCCTGCTGGACTTGCAGGCTGGGTTGGGGCCGTTGGCGGCAGGACCGACCACCCGGTACCGCAACAGGACCACTCACCGGCGGGCGCCGGATCTGGCCCCACCGCACGGGCCGGCGGCAGATGATCTTGACAGCGAGGCCGCCCTTACGGCGGCACAGACGATGCTGTCCACCGGGGCTCTGCCGGTTTGCCTGGTCTGGAAGGCCCTGCGCTGGCGCCTGCGTATGGGACGGACCACAACCGACCTGCCGGCGATCTTGCGCCACATGCCGCTGGCGGGCCTGTGGGCGCTCTTGCCATCGGCGGACCTGCGCCGCTGGTTGCGGGCACAGCCCGACCGGGCGCATCTGCTGCCACAATTATCGAATGTTCCGGCGGCGCGGCGCTGGTTGTCGCGGCTGGTCCCCCCTGCCTTGCGACCGGTGGAGACGCTGGTAGACCAGGCTGCCCGCTGGTTCGGCAGCGCCGGTCAGCCCCCCGCCCCCCGCCCCCTGCTGGAGCCGGTGCTTTGGCAACTGGCACTGGACCCGAGAGGGGCAGCCATCGCCCCTCCCCGCTTTCTGGCCCACTGCCTGCTATTATGGTGCCAGCGTCTGGGCCGCAGTGTGGCCGCAACGGCCATGCGCGGGCTTGCCGCCCCTCCTTCTCCCCTCTGGCAACAGGCCTTTGGTATCTTGCTGGACTGGACGGAAGGGCACGCCATAGCCTTGCCCGCGCCGACGGCTTCCGGCAAAGGACGGCATGAACCACCCGATGCCTGGGGTCAGTGGCTGGCGACGCCGCAGGGGCAGGCGCAGCTAGTGCGCCTGCTGTGCCGGCAGGCAGCGCCGGCCCTGCATCGCCGCCATGGCATATCATCCCTGCCGGCGGTCGGGGCACCCGAACAGCGGCTGGCGATGGCCCTTTATCAATGGGCCTGGACCCGGCCGGATGGTTTCCGGCGGTTGTTGAGCAAGCCATGGCGCCGGCAGGCCCTGCGGCCCCGGCTGGAAGCGCGGCTGCGGGCTGCCCTGTCCCTGTCACATCTGTTGGATCTGACAGGGCGGGAACCAAGCGCATCGCCATCCGCGCGCCGGATCACAAGGCTGGTCAGTGAATGGCAGGCATGGCAACGCCGTCTGAACCTGCCCCATGCCGACCGGCGGGAGACCTGGCTGTGGCGCATCGTCTGGCAGGCTTGGTTGGACCAGGACTGGCGCGCGTTGGAGCCGGCCCGAATGTTGGCCGCGTTCCGGCAGTTTTTCCTGCCCCAGGTCGGTTTGAACGCGGCGCAACTGGATATACGGCTTCTGGCCGCGCAACCCCCCGCCGCCATCCGGTCCGCCTTTCCACCACACAAACTGGAAAAACCAACCATGGCATCGTCACCGGACGCGACCAATACCCTGATCGACAATCAGCGTCTCAAGATTGCCAATGCCGGGCTGGTGCTGCTGCAATCCTATCTGCCCATCCTGTTCGACCGGCTGGGATTGGTGCGTGACCAGCACTTTGTTTCGGTCGATGCCCAACAGCGGGCAGTTCTGGCGCTGCAGGTGCTGGCCACCGGTTTCGCCGAGGCCGAGGAACCCTTTCTGGTTCTGAACAAGGTGCTGTGTGGGCTGCAGCCGGCCGACCCGGTGCCCGTGCGAGCCGATTTCACCGCCACCGACAGGGCGATGATGGACAGTCTGTTACAGGCTGTCATCGGCCATTGGCCGAGATGCGGTGCCAGCAGCCTTGATGGCTTCCGCGGCAACTGGCTGGTGCGCGACGGTGTCCTGTCCGACAGCACCGACCATTGGAACCTGACGGTACAGCGGCGGGCCTATGACCTGCTGCTCATTCAAAGCCCGTTTTCTTATGCCGTGATCAAGCTGCCATGGATGGCCAAGGCCCTCTACGTGACCTGGCCAACGTGAAATCTGTCCTGTTTCAGCCATTCTACGCCGACAAGGGGAAGCACGATGAACAGTTATGATGACAATCTGCGTGAGAGCCTGACCCGAAGCCTCGGCGCGTTGGCCGACCAGCAAGCCGCCTTGCTGCATGGGCGATCCCAAGCCGAAGCGGACCTTTACCATGCCAAGGGGGCGGTGCTGGCCGCCCGTGACCGGTTGGAAGCCGATCAACGTCACCGCGACGAACGCCGCACCGTTCATCACGGTGCCAGGCGCGCCCACGACCAGGCAACCGCCCTTTACAATACGCTGGTTCTGGCCAAGAGCGGCAGCGACAGTGCCATCACCAACACGGCGACGGCGGCAAAGAACCTGCAATCCAGCGCCGATGCCATCATGCAACTGGCATCGACCATCGGCGCCGCCTTGAACGTGGCCAGCGCCGCCCTTTACGATACCGAGCTTTATCACCAGATCGCCCGCGTCAACACCAACCTTAACCGTGTTGCCAACCAGGCCCGGTTTCTGGCGTTGAAAGGAACCGAAGTGTCAAGCAAATGCGCCGAAAGCATTGTCGGCGCGCTGACAGATCAGGGTGCGGGTGTGCAGGCCCGGCTTGGCGATCTGCTGACCCAGGTCCAGGCGAGCCTGGATACAAAGGTGGCCGCCGTCAATAATGACGAAACGGCCCTCAACACCGCCCTGGCGGATGAATTCTCGGCCCACAATGTGCTGCGCGAGACGGTGGCGCGGCACGAAACAATGTCGACCATGCTGACCAATGCCCGCCGATACGCCAACATGGATCTGCGGGTTGATGTTCTGACGGCAAAACAGATCAAGGTCTATTTTACGCCATTCAAGGCACCAGTGGCCACCGGCGACCGGCCGATGCCGCCATCGCCAAAGCCCAAGATCTTCCTGGCCATTGTTCCACAGAACCTTGCCGCCCCGTTCAGCACCGATCGCGCCGCGCAGTTGTTCAGCAAGTGGGACGGGGTTCCGGGCAATTTTACCCCGGTCGATCCGGGGGAAACGGTTTTGTCGCTGAAACGGGATGTCTATGGAAACACCATCACCAGTGACACGGCCTACACGGCCTTTCTCTATATCGAACCCAGTGTTGAATATAAGCGCTATCTGGGCAATTTCGGCGACTATCTCTCCCTTTCCAGTGCGCCGTTCACCCCATTGACCCCCCTGCCGGGACCCGTCTTTGCGGGGGTTGGACAGGGCCAGCAGCAGTTGCTTTTGGCTGTTGCCGATGACGGACAGGCCGGCGGATCGTCGGGCCCGCTGCTTTCAGCGTTGGAGGAGGGAGCCGCGGAACTGGATGAGCTGGCGGCGTGGCTCCAGGCCAATGGCGCGATCCTGCCCCCGGACCTGGCCCTGGCGCTTGATGCTGTGGTGCCGCCGTTTGTTGCCCTGCTCAAGGCCGATATCGCGGCGTTACGGGCTGGCAGGTCCGGTGGCGGCAATGCCAGTGTCAGCGTGCTGCTGACCTTGCTGGACACGACGCCGGAACCGACAAACACCCTGGCAGAATTGGGCAGCCTGCGACGGTTGCTGCCGGAACTGGGCCGTCTGATGGCCAAGGCCGCCCAGCAGGAGAGCCAGATCGGTTCGAAATTGGACCTGCGCTGCATTCTGATTGATGAAGCGATCGACAATGCCCTTGCCGATCCGGCCCGCAAGGACCTCCTGCCGCCCTATTTTACGGTGGACACCGCGCGCGGTGTCGCGCCGGCCAATTATGTGCAGGCACAGCCGCTTGCCGATCCGCCAGCGGGGGCAACGCCGCCCGCAAGCCTCCAGCAGGACAGCATCCTGTGGTACGCCGTCGATATCACCCCGGAAAACAAGGACTGTTTCGGCAATCCGCTTCTGCCGGGTCATCGGTATGCGCCGGTCATTCTGGCCACGCTGCGCGGGTCTGATGCGTCAGGTTGGCAAGACACCCTGACCCGGCTTCACCATGTCTGGCATTGCACCTGAAACATCCAGGCCGTGCCGCGGGTTCGGCGACGACGCCCGCCGAAACCAATCCCATGCTCACAGGAGACCGCCATGACCCCCTTCATGATCCCCGACATCGCCCAGTTAAAACAGGCCGAGATTAACGCCCTCACCGACGCTGTCGCCCGCTTGCAGCGCGAAGTGGTGACCCGGCAGACCGTCATCGACAATCTGTCAGCCCGGGCCCAGCATTTCCAGGACCGGTTGACCGAGGCCGATACTGCCCGTGCCACCGCCCTGGCAACCTTGAACCAGGCCCAGTCGGCGCAATCCGCCGCCAACGGGCTTGCCGGCGCCTGCCTGGAATCCCACCACCAGGTGACGGCGGTGGATGAAAGCCTGACCAATGTGGCCGACGCCGAGGCGGACCTGCTGCGTCAACTGACCTTTGTCATCAATCTGCTGGAGAAGGCGGGCCAACTGGCCAACAAACAGAAGGCGTCGAACCCGCTGATCCCGGATACGCTGATCGACCAGTTAAGCCGGGCTGCCGGCGACTGTGCCAATGTGGTGGCGCTTGCCCTTGTTGCCCAGGATAGCTGCCTGACCGCAAGCGCTGGCCTGTCCGTCACACGCGGCACGCTGGATCTGGCCCGGTCACAGGCCGATCACCTGCGTCATGACCTGCAACCCGGCAAACATCATGAGGCCGGTGTTCTGGGCCATCTCGAACGGCTGTATCAACGCAGCGCCGATCATTACAACGCCGCCCTTGCGGTCAGCACCAATGCCACGGCCCAGCTTGACCACGCCAATGCGGCCCTGGCCACCGCGAAGGCAAGGCTCGCGTCATTACAGGCCGGTCTGGCGGCGGTGATGGCGGTGGATGCAAAGGCGGCGTGACGGCCCTGTGATGAATAACCGCGTTTCTGGCTGTGCTGATGACCTTGATCCCATATCACCGCCCGCCTGTAAAAATGCCGGTGCCACAGGCAATGGGTAATCGACCTTGAGAAAAGAATAATAAAATCAGGCAGAAGAGAAAAAAGCATCCCTATATACGACAACATCAGCACAGCAGCGGTAATTGATGGAGATAGAGATGGGTTTCGTTCCATATCAACTCAGATCAGTGAATAATAATAAACATAGAAACAATAATACGAAATTATCACTAATAGATTATCGAAGTGGCGTTCAGCCAACGCAACTGACTGACAATCGGAAGCATGATAAAACGCCGCACCAGTTAAAAAGTAAAGTCACCAACAAAGGTCAATACTATAAGTGGGGCAATAAACAGCAAACGCTTGTTGGCGAAACCATGATTGCTTTCCTGGACCCGGCCTATCCGTTGCAAGGCCAATCTGCGGCTTTGAACAGCGATCAGGACGATATGATGAGTTGGATTAAATCCCAAAACAATATCAATGCCGCAGGGGCGGTGAAGGGGCACCTGTTAAACGATAATCTTGGTGGGACTGCCATGAATGCAAACCTGTTCCCGCTGACAAAAGCAGCAAATGCCGTTCATCTGAAAACGGCGGAGAATGATGTAAAAAATAAGGTATGGAATGACCAGACACCGACATATTATTATGTTGATGCTGAGATTGGTGGCGGCACCATTGATAAGTTAACGGGTGAGATCGGGGACTGGAACATGCACACCAATAAAGTGAGCAATTTACGGTCGTTTACGGTTGTATCTCACCTCAAAAAACCTAATGATATGGAAACAGCCAACCCTGATGACAATGATTATGTAAAGGCAGAGCAACGCAATGCTGCGGCCTTCAGCCATGGGTTGGCACTGAAACCACATTCTAGAGTATCTGAACTGAACGATGATTGGGCTGGCTTAAGAGACATTAGCGGGTCGACAACAAAATTTACATATGAAAGCTAACAAATTTCGATAGACGTTGTTATTTTAACTTCTCAACCCTATCCTTCGTCGTTTCCGCCAGGCAGGCATTTAATACCGCACCATACATGGTTCCACCCTGTACCGCGGCCGCTTCGGCCTTGCAGTGGCTATCACGATATTTGATCCAGTCGCGTTGCGCCTGCTTTAAGGCGTCCTGGCGCGCGGGGTCCAGCGTGGCCATGACCTCCTTATAGCGCTCATTCAACTGCTTGTCCGCCTGGGCGTAGGCTTCAGCAGCACATGTGTTCATCGCGGCCTGATCAACAGCATTCTCACAGTCATCAGCGTAAGCCGGCGTAATCCCAAACAGAATGACCAGCATCATAGCGGATAGACAACGCATGTTCGGTTCCTTCCGGGCGCCTGACATTAAAAGCGTATCCAGCCGGCATCAGCGATGCAAACGTTTTCGGGCATAGGCCATAATTTTATTTATGGTTATATTTTTGCTGTCGGCACAGCCCGCATTGCGAGTGATGTTTGTTTAATTTATCATATGACTGTGTTGACATCAGACGCGGCTACGGAGAGATGCGTTGAGCGCCTACACCCCCGGCACCCCGTTCCAACTGATCTGGAATGATGGTCAAACGGACATGTTGCTGGAGGTGCCCGTGGCCGGTGCCAATGTTCTGGTCACCAAACATCCCTTGCATGGCAATTCCGGCACCAATGCCTGGGTCCAGAAGCGGGAGGGCGGTCGCCTCTATCTGCTGGACGCAACGGGCAAGGCCACTGCCTTCTGTCTGGATGTCAACCTGCCCGATCAGCATGAAGTTAACGGCGTCTTTCCCGATGCCTGTGGGTGTCTGGTCTATCTGAACACCGATATCCCGCAACGCCAGACACAATTATGGCAGGTCACCGACCGTGGTGATGGCAGTTGCTTTGTGCAGAATATCGGCCTGTCCCTTTCCATCCAGTTTGGGCCGGGTGCTGGCCCCTATGTGCTGGATTCCGGGGGCAACAACCAGCAGGGCGGGGCGGCGAAACTGTGGAAAAAGGATGCGGGCAACCGTAACCAATATTGGCAGTTACGGGTATGTCCGGTGTGACGGAACTCTCGGTCAATCTGCGGGCCTTGGACCAGGAACTGGACTGGTTTGCCACCATCCTGCAGGCGCAGGTGGAAACTTATCTTTCGGCGGACCCGGACCCCTGGGTTTTGCATCGACATCCCCCGCCCGATATCGGGCAGACACCGTCGGCCCTTGGCCGACTGGTGACGGAATGGGGTCTGGGCGTGCCTGAACGGATCGCGCTGGCCCTGACACTGGCCCCGCATCTGCGACCGCAAATGCTGGACATCCTGCTTCTGACCAGCAGCCAAACCGGGCGAGTGCTGACGGAATTCGGCGGCATGAACGAGGGGGCATCCCGGGGGTTTCTGCCGACCGGACAGACGCTGGCCTTTGTGCTGTCCGCGGGCAATCGCGATGCTTGGGCTGATTATCACCATCTGACCGACCGGAACCACCGGCTCATGCGGGAACAGATGCTGCGACTGGATGGGGACAGTGATCGTCTGCCGCAGATTGCCAGCCCCTTGCGCCTGTCAGAGGCGTGGCTTCACTATCTGTTGACGGGGGAACCGGCACGACCGGAAACGGAGCATGATTTCCCGGCCCGTCCGATCCACTGCGCCCAGGGCTGGAACGATCTGGTACTCGACCCGCAGACCATGGCGCAGTTAAACGAAATACGCCTCTGGCTGACCTATGGGCAGCGCGTCCTGACCGAATACCGATTGGCGGACAAGATCAAACCGGGCTATCGCGCCCTGTTTTTCGGCCCGCCGGGAACTGGCAAGACCCTGTCCGCCTGCCTTCTGGGCAAGGTGACCAACCGCGAGGTCTATCGCGTCGATGCCTCCATGGTTGTGTCCAAATATATCGGGGAGACCGAGAAAAATCTGGGCCGCGTGTTCGATGTGGCGCAATATCGTGACTGGCTGCTGTTTTTTGACGAGGCCGACGCGCTGTTCGGCAAGCGGACCACCGCCAGCACGTCGAATGACCGCCACGCCAATCAGCAGACCGCTTACCTTCTGCAACGGATCGAAGATTTCCCTGGGGTGGTGATCCTGTCCACCAATCTGCGGGCCAATATGGATGAAGCCTTTACCCGTCGATTCCAGTCCATGATCCAGTTCCCGATGCCGGGCCCGGCAGAGCGTCTGCGCCTCTGGCAGGCCGCCTTTGCCGGCAGTGTCGATCTGGCGCCGGACATCGACTTGAATGAGCTTGCGGAACGCGCCGAGGTTGCGGGCGGGGCGGTGATCAATGTCCTGCGCGCCGTCACGCTGACTGCGGCCGCGACCAACAGCAAGGTGATCTCCCGCACGAACCTGATCGACGCGCTGCGGCGCGAATTGGCGAAAGACAGCAAAAGCCTGCAATGGAGATAGGGCGATGGCCGATTTTGTATCGCTGACCAAGCAGCACGCCGCAAAGACAGGACACACCGCCTTAGCGTCAACGGTCCTTCAGGACCGGCGCGGGGACACCCTTCCCCGACAGTTGAAGGATGAACGCTCGCGCGGCGGCCTGCCTCAACAACTGGCGCATGGCATCGAAAGACTTTCAGGCGTGTCGATGGCTGGTGTGCGGGTCCATTACAACTCGTCCAAGCCGCAGGCCATGCAGGCCCATGCCTATGCCCAGGGCCGGGATATCCATCTGGCCAGCGGTCAGGAAAAACATCTGCCCCACGAAGCCTGGCATGTGGTGCAGCAAAGCCAAGGTCGGGTCAAACCGACGGCAACGGTCAACGGCACCAGCATCAATGACAGCCCCACACTGGAGCGGGAAGCAGATGTGATGGGCCATCGTGCCATGCAGGGCACCTGACCGCAGGGGTCAGCGACCCTCGATCTGATTGCGCGACAATCGATCCAGATCCGCCTTCATGCTTTGCACCAGCCGGGTCAGGCTGTCGATCGTACGGCGACTTTCTTCTGCTGCACGCTGGGATTCCGCCATGACCTGCGCCATGGCCTCGGATTGTTTGTCCAGCTTGTCCTGCAATGCGCCGACGCTGGATTGCAGTTTGGCGGCCGTATCCTGTTGTTTCGCCAGGGCGCTATCCATTCCCTTCACCCGTTCCTGCAAGGCCTTGCTCACCCCGTCATCGGCGGGCGGCGGGGCCGGGGGCGGGGGCGGGGGGGGAGGTGCAGCCAACGGTGCGGGCGGGGGGGCGACGGGTTGGGACAGTGACGGCGGCGCGCTTGCAGGACCGGCCGCGACCGACACTGGCCCGGCCGTGGTAGGGTCCGGCGCCGGTGGCGCAGCGGACGCGACCGCCAGCAAGGAGGGCGGGGTAGCGGCTGCGTCACCGGCGGGTGGTGGGGACGAACCGGTGCCCAGGAACTTGCCCATGATCGTCGCCAGCAGATCGGCATTCGGAAGGCCGCTATTGCGCAACCATGACCCGGCCTGGGCCTTAACCTCCGTCTGGGCGGCTGACAACAACTGGCCCGCCAACTGTTTTCCTTGCTCCGGTACCTGCAGCGTGGACAGCGCGGCCGACAGGTCGGCACTGCCCGCCCCCCCGGCCCGTTTGGCCGCCAACAGCCGCCCCCCGCCCAGCAGTGCCCCGCTGATCAGCATCCATATGGCGCCCCAGGACGACGCATGCTGATCAATCGGGCGCTGAACGCTGGCGGTTGCTGCGGGCGGAACCGGAATGGTTTGTGGCGCGACACCTGCCGCTGATGGGGCATTGGTGCGGGGCGGGGGGCATTGGTTCTCCCCTTCCTCATCCTCAGGGTCGGGCTGACCCGCCTTTGCCGGGTCACAGACAAACCCCGGCTGCGCCGCCGCTTGGCTGTTGGCGCTTGCCGCCGGTTTGGACACCACCATTGTCGGCGCAGGGTTGCCGGACACGGGTTGCAGCGTCAGCGCTGATTGAACAGCCAGAAACACTGTCACTGCTGCGGCCAGGCTGGCCAGGGCATAGTGCCCGTCCAGCAATTTGTGCCACGATTTGCGCGGCTGTGGCCAGGATGGTATCCGCCCCAGCAGCAAGGGGGGCACGGTCGCCGCCAGGATCATCAATGGCAGGGCGATGCCGTTGGCCATTTCCTGTCTGGTCTGCGCACTGCTCAGCCCCAGGGCGATACAGGCCCAGATCGACAGGCCCAGCGGCCAGATCAGCAGCAAGGGCAACCAATCCACGCTGAAACGATGCTGGGCTGTGCTGAAAAACCCAAGGGCTCTGCCGGTGATCATGACGCCGATGGCCAGGAACAACAGCAGAAAACCAATCACGCCGATGGCCCAACTATCGTGAATTGGCACATCACGTAGCCAGTGGATGACGGTAAACACACAGGCATAAATCGAGACCACATGCACCGCAGCCAGCCGCACCAGCAAAACGACGATCATATTGCGGGCGCCGGGCGCCGGGCTGGTCATCGCTCCTCCCCGCCGATCTGTTTGACAATGGCCTCGTTGATGCGGGCAATGCCCTGGGCCGATGAACTGCCACGAAACTGGATCTCCACCTCAGCGGTAGCCTGTTTTTCTCCACCGGCATTGGCCAGATCCAGCATCAGCAAGGACGCACCGTCCGGCCCGGTCTTCTCATGCAGACCGGTTTTCAGGCGGATAACAAAATTCTCCACGGCCACATCATGATGATTGGCCAGCAGAAAAAGCGGCACCTCGCGCAGGATGGGGGTGCCATTGGGGCCGGGCAACGGTACCTGGACCGTCTTGGGGGTCATGCGGCCTGTTTGCGGGTCCAATGGGAAATAACGGGCCAGAAGGTGTTCCAACGAACTATCACAGGCCTGACGCACCTGGGTAACGACGGACGCGTGAACCGTTTCCAGCAGAGCCGGCAAGGAAATCAGGGCGGGTTCGGCCGGCGGGCCGCTCTTTGCTGCCCCTGCGGTGGCAGGGTCGCTCTTGTCGGGTTCATGGTCGTGGTCCGGATCTGTCATCGGGGCCGCTCCTGCTCAATTGCCGGTTTCACAGGCGGGCGTCGTGCGTCCCGGCACCACGACATCCGGAAACGAATTGACGCGCGCAATCCACCCCTTCAGAAAAACGCGCAGAACAGGATGCTCCTGTGCCAGTTCACGGTAATAACTGATCCGCCCTGACTTATACTCCATATAGACTTCGGTGGAGTCGTGATCATTGAGCGAGCTCATGATCCGCCGCGTCAACCGGCTGGGGTGATAATTATTGCCAAGCGTGTTCAGGATTTTCACAAATAACTCAATGGCGTGATATCCAGCATTGACATGGAAGTCACAGAATATGTTGGCCAGATTCTGATATTGTATCTCATCACCAAAGATCGGGTCCCAATATTCCACTTTATAAATCCGACCAGCCTGCTCGTCGGTCATTTTCTTAAGATTGGCCAGCGTTGGCGCCATATTCAACAAATGCGCATACTTTTTGAATGTATAGAAGGTGATGCCCTTGTTGGTCGCCCCTCCCGGATCATGGGGATTATCGACCCACCCTCCCTCATTCCGCAGGACAATGGGCAGAAACTGAGAAAAGTCAGCCATATTTCTTCCCTTTACGGAGTGTTCGGACCCCGCGTGATGGCGCGTTCAAACCCTCATTTCAAACTCGCAGCCGACCGCACTGATCTCGATCTGGCGGGCAATGTCGGCGAAAGCGCATTCAAGCGTCAGACCCAGACTGCGGGCCACAAGACATGAAGGGTCAAGGGCGATACGCACGTCCCCCCACGCCGTCTGGTGGATATCCAATTTTTCACGACGGGTCAGGGTGCGTTCACAATCATGCACAGTAAGGGATTGGATTCGCGCGCCTTTCTGCGCCCTGAACCGGACCCAGACGGCCGCCACCGGCAGCGCGGCGCCTGTATCCAACACCGGCGCCGGAACGGCGAAATGCAGTTGAACATCCGACCAGGACCGGCCGTTCACGATCCGGGCATTTCCCTCCACCCGATCACGCTCCAACCCCTGGGCATCGGCAACGGTGGCGCTGGTGCCGTGAACCCAACTGATGGGGTTCTGCTGGCTGCCGGCCCGTGCCAGACCTGTCCCGAGACCCAGACCGGCCCCGACACTAAGCGCGGCACCAAAGAACGAACGGCGGTTGCCGATGGTGAACTGTGTCTCCTGCTTTGTGTCCACCATTCACCCCCTGCGGGCGCTGTTCTGCACCCCACAACGTCAATCCCTGGCGTCGGGTATATTACCCATTATATTTTATATATCAATTTCCTTATTCTGCGCCATTTATAGGGGCAATGGTCGTATCCGTGATGAAACGCCCGACCATGACCGCAAACAGGGCCGGGGCTGGGGAAAGATAAAACGGGTTTCCAGTGGCGGAAATACGCGCCGGCAACACCTGTTCATCAAGGCCTGCGCTGGCCCATGTCTGTTTCAGATGGTTACAGAAGGGGCGGCGGCGCGTTCTGCGCACTTCTGGGACGGGATGTCCGGGCAGAACTGGACATCGCCGGTGCCAGGAAAGCGAACACCGGCGAGGGCAGTGGCCGTGAACGGATCATCAATGTCCGATGCCGCGCAGCCCGCCTTTGGTTTCCTGGTCCAGGAACCAGTCATAGGTAAGGCGCAGACCCTCTGCCAGGCTGGTGCGGGCGGTCCAGCCCAGCCGCGCCAGCTTGCTGTTATCCATCAGTTTGCGCGGGGTGCCGTCGGGTTTGGTCGCGTCAAAGATAAAACGGCCCTGCCATCCGACCGTGGCCGCCACCTGTTCAGCCAAGGTGCGGATCGACACTTCCTGACCGGTGCCGATATTCACATGGTCGTGTCCGCTGTAATTCTTCAGAAGATGGACCAACCCGTCGGCCAGATCATCGACATAGAGGAATTCACGCATCGGTTTGCCGGTACCCCAGATGGTAACCTCGGACAGCTTGTCGCGCTTGGCGTCATGCAGGCGGGACATCAGGGCCGGCAGGACATGGCTGGCCTGGGGATGGAAATTGTCGCCAATGCCATAGAGGTTGGTCGGCATGGCCGCGATATAGTCGCAACCATGCTGCTTGCGGTAGGCCTGGCACAGCTTGATGCCGGCGATCTTGGCGATCGCATACCATTCGTTGGTCGGTTCCAGCGGGCCGGTCAGCAGGGCATCCTCGGTCATCGGCTGCGGTGCCAGCTTGGGATAGATGCAGGATGATCCCAGGAACAGCAGCTTTTCCACATTGGCCCGGAACGACGCCTGGACGATATTTGTCTCGATCATCAGGTTGTCGTACAGGAAATCCGCCGGGTAGCTGTTATTGGCCAGGATGCCCCCCACCTTGGCCGCCGCGATGATGACCGTGTCCGGCTTGTGGGCGGCGACCCACTCCTCCACCGCCGCCTGACGGGTCAGGTCCAGCGTGTCGCGACCCGCCGTCAGGATGGTGCAGCCTTCGGATTGCAGACGGCGGACAACGGCGCCCCCCACCATGCCACGATGGCCGGATACCCAGACGCGCTTGCCCGTCAGATCATAGGGCTTGTGGTCGCTCATCATCGGTTCCTTTTCCCTCAAATGCCGGGCGGGTGCATCGGCACCCTTGTCTGTTGCGGCCCCATGCCGGGCGACGGTGTCACCACTGGCGCGCGGCTTACGGTTCGCCGAAAACCATGCCAGCCCGTCAGATCAGGCCAGCAACTTCACGTCGGATTCCACCATGTCCTTCACCAGATCGGGGAAGGAGGTGGTGTGGGTCCAGCTCAGCTTGGCCTTGGCCTTGGTGGGATCGCCCAGCAGCAGGTCGACCTCGGTCGGGCGGAAATAGCGCGGGTCGATGCGGACCAGGGTCGCCCCCGTTGTGGCGTCCAGACCGACCTCGTCCACCCCCTCGCCGCGCCATTCGATGGTCTTGCCGACATGGCCAAAGGCCCGTTCCACAAACTCGCGCACCGTGTGCGTCTCGCCCGTGGCCAGCACGTAATCCTCGGCCTTTTCCTGCTGCAGGATGCGCCACATGCCCTCGACATAGTCGCGGGCATGGCCCCAGTCGCGCTTGGCGTCCAGATTGCCCAGATACAGGCAATCCTGCTTGCCATGATGGATGGCAGCGACGGCGCGGGTGATCTTGCGGGTCACAAAGGTTTCGCCCCGGATCGGGCTTTCATGGTTGAACAGGATGCCGTTGCTGGCATGCATGCCATAGGCTTCGCGGTAATTGACCGTGATCCAGTAGGCATAGAGCTTGGCAGCGGCATAGGGGCTGCGCGGATAAAACGGCGTCGTCTCCCGCTGCGGCGTCTCCTGCACCAGACCATACAGTTCGGAGGTCGAGGCCTGATAGAAACGGGTCTTGTCTTCCCGCTTCAGGATGCGGATGGCTTCCAGCAGGCGCAGCGTGCCAATCCCATCGGCATTGGCCGTATATTCCGGGGTCTCAAAGCTGACCTGGACATGGGATTGGGCGGCCAGATTGTAAATCTCGTCCGGCTGGGTTTCCTGCACAATGCGGATCAGGTTGGTGCTGTCGGTCAGGTCGCCATAATGAAGCTGGAATCGCACATCCTTTTCATGGATGTCCTGATACAGATGGTCGATGCGGGCCGTGTTCAGCGAGGAGGATCGGCGCTTCAGCCCATGGACGATATAGCCCTTGGCCAGCAGCAGTTCAGACAGATAGGCACCATCCTGGCCGGTGACGCCGGTGATCAAGGCAACCTTACGCGACATGCTTCCACTCTCCGGGTGATGGCGGGCCATCACCATTAAAGAAACCGCCTGAGCGCCCCGTCAGCGGCGAACAAACCGTGCTTCTACCGCGTCGCGGCAGGCTTGTGAACCCGTGGCATCAATCTGCGGTCGAGCCCAGCCTCTCCAAGGCCTGAAACACCGCTTCGGCATCGCCGACATCGGCACGGATATAACGCTGGCCGTCGCGCTGGCCCTGACGGCAGATCAGGTCCACGTCAGACAGGGGCGAGCCGATATAGAGCACATCCTTGCCCGATGCGATGCAGCCATAGGTCTTTGACGGGATGACAAAGGCCACGAATCCATCGCGCAGGGTGATCAGATGCGCATCCGGCGTCACCAGCAGCCGGCCCAGATCGCCAAACGGGACCGGCCGGCCCCGCACCACCGGCAAGCCCTCGGCCCGCAGCCTTTCTTCGACCACATCCGCACCGGCCCCAACCGCGTTCAGCCACAAGCCGACAGTGCCGCTGCCCGTGCGGTGATGGCGGATATAGGCGGTGATGAACGTGTCGGTATCATGCGCCACCCCCCAGTTGCCGGAATAGAGCAGCACCTTGCGGCCCGCCAGTTCTTCCGGCACCGGCAGTGCCACCTCATCGCCGGTCAGTTCTACCGGCGGCGGGTCACGTTTCAGCACGATATTGGATGCCGGAATGCCGTAATGGCGCAGCAGGCGCACCTGGTCCTCGCCCGAGGCCTCAAACATCTGAACCCGGCGGCGCAGCCAGACGGTAAGCGCCAGGGCCGCATCCAGCAGTTTTGACGGCCTGTTGCGCGCGGCAATCAGGCATTCCGGATGAAAATCCGCAATCCGGTAAATCAGCTTCTTGCGCAGAACCACATTCAGCGGCACCAGGAAATGCAGCAGGAAGGGCGGAGAGCCTGTGAACAGGATCTCATCCGCCGCCGACAGATATTTCCAGGCGCGCACGATCAGCATGGCATTGGTCCGCACGGTCCAGGCCAGACGCCGGGCCAGGCTGGCCCGGTCCAGCGGCGGGGCCGGCAGGCGCAAGGTACGGACCCTGCCAGGGCCGACCACTTGTTCTTCCAGGCTGGCCTGATTGCCGGAGGTGAGGCCGACCAGGGTGACATCATAGCCAAGGGCCGCGCGGTCACGACAATGCATCACGGCATATTGGCCAACGGCGCCGAAATCGGGGGGCAACCAGTCACACAGGTAAACAAGCTTGGTCATCGCTCAACCGCATGGGCATCTGCACAAGCGCGGCATTGACCGCGAAAGCCGCTTGCCTGTCAATCCGCCCCGCTCGCCGGGCTGCTTCCCACACGGCCGCCGGCCCCTTTGGTCAGCAGATGCGCAGCCTCCGCCTTGGCCCGTGTCCTGTCGCCGGCGAAGATTACGGCCCCCTTGCGATGACGCAGACCCAGGCCATGCAGCACGCTGAGCGGTTGACGCTGCACGGCGGCCATCACCACATGCGCCCCGCGCCTGTCGGCCCGCGCCACCAGGGTGGCCAGCGCATCTGCCCCCGTCGCATCCAGCATCGGCACACCGCCCATATCCAGGATCAGCACACGCGGCGCCCCCCCGGTACGGTCCAGCACATCCAGCAGCTTGCGCGCGGCCCCGAAAAACATCGGCCCGTCAATCCGGTACAGGGCGACCCCGGCAGGCAGACCGTCGGTCAGACCCGGCTGTTCGCCGGCATCCGACACCGCCACCGTTTCCGACATGCGGTGCATGAACAGCAGGGCCGCCATCACCACCCCCACCTCGATCGCCACCGTCAGGTCAATGACGATGGTCAGGATGAAGGTGGTCAGCAGCACCACCCGGTCGCTGATCGGGGCGGTGCGCAACTGATGCAGGAAACGGCCGGCGTCGCTCATGTTCCAGGCCACCACCACCAGCACGGCCGCCAGCACCGCCAGCGGCACATAGGCGGCCAGCCCGCTGAAAGCCAGCATGAACAGCAGCAGGAATACCGCATGCAACATGCCCGACACGGGCGAACGGGCGCCGGATCGGATATTGGTGACGGTGCGGGCAATGGCCCCCGTGGCCGGCAGCCCGCCGACCAGGGCCGATGCGGTATTGGCCACCCCCTGGGCCAGCAATTCGGCATTGGGCCGGTGTCGCCGCCCCGTCATCCCATCCGCCACCACCGCCGACAACAGCGATTCCACCCCCGCCAGGAAGGCGATGGTCAGGGCCGCCGGCAGCAGGGTTGTCAACCGCTCCACCGTGATCACCGGCAGGGTTGGCATCGGCAGATGGTCAGGAATGCCGCCAAAACGCGATCCGATGGTTTCCACCGGCAGCCCCAGGGCAAAGGCCAGGATCGAGCCCAGCACCACCGCCACCAGAAAACCAGGGACCTTCGGCAGCCAGCGGCGCAAGGCCAGGATCAGGGCCAAGGCCCCCAGCCCCAGGATGGCCGCCACCCCGATACTGTCGCGCGCGGCCCAGAAGGCGGGCCATTTATCAATGAAGTCCGCCGGCACCGCCCCCATCGACAGGCCCAGCAGATCCTTGACCTGACTGGAAAAGATGATGACCGCGATACCCGTGGTGAAGCCGGTGACCACCGGTTCCGGGATATATTTGATCCACTGACCCAGGCGCAGCAGGGCGGCTGCCACCAGGATCAACCCGGCCATCAGGGTGGCCAGAACCAGACCATCATAACCATGCTGGTGGATCACCCCGACCACAACCACCACAAAGGCGCCCGTCGGTCCCCCGATCTGCACCCGGCTGCCGCCCAGCACAGAAATCAGGAACCCGGCCACCACAGCGGTGATCAACCCCTTGTCGGGTGTCGTGCCCGAGGCAATCGCCAGTGCCATGGCCAGCGGCAGCGCCACAATGGCCACCGTCAGCCCGGCCACGGCATCTGCCCGCAGCGCCGCCAGCCCATAACCCTCGCGCAGGGTGGTGACCAGCTTGGGCAGAAGTTCCCGGCCAAGGGAAACAGGCGTGGCGCTCATCGGCGGCCCTCCGGAACAACAGAAGGATTTATGTAGTTCCGGAAGGTTCCGCCTTTTAAGGGCTGTTGGTCAAGCCCTGCCCCGTTACTTGAACATCCCCGGCAGGGCCAGCGAGAGGGCCGGCACATAGGTGACCAGCAGCAGCGTGATCAGCAGAGCGACATAGAAGGGGAAAATGGTCTTCACCGCCTGTTCGATCTTGATCTTGGCCACCGCCGCGCCGACGAACAGCACCGATCCCACGGGCGGGGTCACCAGACCAATGCCCAGATTGAGCATCATGATGATGCCGAAATGCACCGGGTCCACCCCGACCTGCATGGCCACCGGCAGCAGGATGGGTGTGGTGATCACGATCAGGGGCGACATGTCCATGAAGGTGCCCAGCAGCAGCAGGGCAATATTGATGATCAACAGCACCAGGATCGGGTTATCGGTCAGGGTGGTGATCAGATTGGCCAGTTGCGCCGGTGCTTCCATGATGGCCAGCGCATAGCCGAAGGCCGTGGCCGCGCCGATGATCATCAGCACCATGGCCGTCACCCGCACCGACTGGGTCACCGCCTCCAGGAACTTGGTCAGACCCAGGGAACGATAGACCAGGGCACCGACCAGGATCGTGTAGACCACGGCGATGGCCGAGGATTCGGTGGGCGTGAAAATGCCCGACAGGATGCCGCCCATGATGATCACGGCCGTCATGATGCCGGGCATGGCATAGATCGCGGCGTTGAACAGGGCGCGGAAACCGGGGAATGTGCCCGTCGGATAGTTCCGCCGCCGCGCCACCAGCCAGGCCGCCAGCCCCAGCAATGTTGCCGCCAGCAGGCCCGGCACCACACCGGCCAGAAACAGGTCGCTGATCGACACACCGATGCCGCTGGCAGCCGAATAGATGATCATATTGTGCGAGGGCGGGATCAGCAGGCCGACAATGGCCGCCGTCACCGTGACATTGACCGCATAATCGCTGTCATAACCCCTTTCGCGCATCAAGGGGATCAAGGTGGAACCCATGGCGCTGGCACTGGCGATGGCCGAGCCGGAAACAGCACCGAACAGGGTGGAGGCACCGACATTGACCAGACCCAGGCCGCCGCGCGCCGGGGCAAAAACGGCACCCGCCACCCGTACAAGCTGTTCGGCAATGCCCGACCGGTACATCAGGTCACCGGCAAAGATGAAGAAGGGGATGGCCATCAGCGAAAACACGCTGATGCCCGAGGCCATACGCTGAAACACCACCACCAGCGGAATGTCGAGGGCCAGAAAACAGGCGATGGCAGAGCCCAGCAGCGCGAAGGCCACCGGCACACCCAGCATCAGCAGCAGAATCAGGGCGATGCCCAGGATTGCGATTTCCATCAGGCCATCTCCTTATCCGCGGCGTTTTTCCCGCCCAGTTCCACCAGGACACGTTCAAATGCGAACAAAACGATCAGGCCGCCCGCCAAGGGCAGGCCCAGATAGGCAAAACCGCGTGACAGGCCCAGCGACGGGATCACGTGGCCCCAGGTGCGGGCCACCAATTCACCCCCCCAATACAGCATGGCGGCACCGATGGCGCCGACCACCAGATCGGCCAGGATGCGCATACCCCGGCGGGCGGTGGGCGGCAGGGCGTCTTCCACCGCCGTGATGCGGATATGGAATCCTTCGCGCACACCCACGGCAGCGGCCAGGGTGACGAACCAGATCATCAAGGTCAGGGCCGCCTGCTCGGACCAGGATGGGCTGGAATTCAGAATAAACCGACCAAACACCTGCCAGGATACGATGGCTGTCATGGCCACCAGGCCCAGCCCGGCCAGCGCGATCAGCAGGTTGGACGCCCATTGTGTGATGATTGCCAGGTTTTTCATCCCGGGACCCCCTGTGTGCCGGCGCTGTCGCCCATCGCTTGAATTTCGGCCACCAGCCGCTTCTGTTCGGGCGAAGTGACAAACCGGTCCCAGACCGGCCGCATCAGGTCGGAGAAGGCCGCGATATCGGCGATCTCATTGACCTTCACCCCACCGGCCAGCAGCTTGGCCGTCGCATCCTCCACCCGCTTGTCCCAGAGGGTGCGCATGAAGGGCACGGATTCGCGCGCCGTCTGTTGCACCAGATCACGGTCGGCCGGCGACAGTTTTTCCCAGCGCGCCATCGACATGACCAGGATTTCCGGGGCCATCACATGCCGGCTCAGGCTGTAGAATGGTGCCGCCTCGAAATGCCGGCCGGTGAAATAGGACGGTTGATTGTTTTCCGCCCCGTCAATCACCCCCTGCACCAGGGCCTGATAGACCTCGCCCACATCCATCGGTGTGGCATCCGCCCCCAGCGCCTTGACCATCGTCACGAACAGGTCGGAATTCTGCACCCGGATCTTCAGACCCTTGAGATCAGCCGGCGTCTGGATGGGGCGCTTGGTGTTGTAGAAACTGCGCTCGCCGCTGTCATAAAAACACAAGCCGACCATGCCGTGGGGCCGCAGACTGTCCAGGATCGCCTGGCCCACCGGCCCGTCCAGGGCCTGACGCATATGCGCGGTAGAGCGGAACAGGAAGGGCAATGACGGGATCACCGTCATCGGCTCGATGGCGGTCAGCGGCGCCAGATTGACCCGGTTCATGTCCAGGCCGCCAAAGGTGGTGATTTCCAGCGTGTCGCGCTCGGCCCCCAACTGTCCGCCGGCATAGACATGGATGCGCAGGCGCCCGCCTGTGCGTGTCTCCAGCAGACGCCCCATCTCATTCACGGCCTGGACCGTCGGATAATCGGAGGGGTGGGTATCGCTGGAGGTCAGAACCCGGCTGCCTTCCCGGTCACAGCCGGATAACAGGACAGCAGCGCCTAACCCCGTCGTCCCCGAAAGGACGGCGCGGCGTGATATCATGTGTTTCATATCCTGCACCTGATCCGCTGTGACGAGGCACAATTGTGCTGCCTCCCCGTCACTTTAGTTCTGTTTATGACTTATGGTAACCGGTATCATAACCAGATGCAATATACCGAACACGGCCAGACACCCCAACCATCCATTGCCCCGATCGGTCTGTCGGCGTATTCCGGAGGCAGCAGCATATTCCCGGAAAGCGGCCTGTCCCGATGCATCCCGATCTCTCGCCCTCTATCCCTGCCGCCGTGGGCGCCAGCCTGTCAGGGACCAACCTGGAACGGGCGGGCGACCATAATCAGCGGGTGACCTTACAGGCCATCCGGGTCGGCGGTCCCATCACGCGCGCCGAACTGGCGGAAATCACCGGCCTGACGGCGCCGGCCATCGCCAATATCACCAAACGCCTCCTGGTCGAGGGGCTGATCGTCGAGGCGGGCCGCCTGCTGGGTCAGCGGGGACAGCCGGCGATGAAGCTGGCCATCAATCCCAATGGCTGCTTTTCCGTCGGGCTGAATATCGACCGTGATCATATCAGCCTGGTGGTGCTGGATCTGGCCGGGCAGGTGCGGGCGCGCGCCACCCGAGAGGTGGATTATGCCCTGCCGGATGAGGTGGCGGAATTCGCCCGCACCGAACTGTCGGCCATTCTGGCCACCGGCACCATTAAGGCCAAGCGGCTGGTCGGGCTGGGCGTGGCCCTGCCCGATGATCTGGGCAAGGTGCATCTGCCACATCAGCCCGACGATTACGCCATCTGGGACCGGACCGACCTGCGGACGCTGTTTTCCGGCCTGCCGCCGCTGCCGGTGCTGGTGGAGAATGATGCCGCCGCCGCCGCCCTGGGCGAAGCACAGTTTGGCCTGGGCCTGCGCCATCCCAGCTTTTTCTACCTGCTGATCAGCCAGGGGCTGGGCGGGGGGTTGGTGCTGGATGGCCAGTATTTCCGCGGGGCGGAGGGGCGCAGCGGCGAGATCGGCTTCCTGCCCGTACGTCCTGCCACCGGCCCGGCCTACAGCCTGCAGGACGCCGTCTCCCTGTCGGCCCTGTTTAACCATATGGCCGCGCGCGGCTACCGGCTGACCCAGCCCGACGATCTTTTGTCGCTGGACAAGGGCGGTCAGGCGGCCTTGGCCGACTGGATCGCCAAGGCGGCAGGCCTGCTGTCGGGGCCCATGCTGTCCATCTCCTGCCTGATCAACCCGCAGGCCGTGTTTGTCGGCGGTCGGCTGCCGGGGCCGGTGGTCGATGACCTGGTGGCGGCGACCAACAGCCGTATGGCCGCCGAATGCGGACAGGTGCCGATCCTGGCCCCGCTGCGCCGGGCCGCGATGGCCGCCGACGCCCCGGCCGTGGGCGCCGCCATCCTGCCTTTCAATCAGCGCCTCCTGCCCGGCCGGTCGGTGCTGATGAAGACCGCCGAAGATTAAGACCGCTACGCAACCGGGCCGATCGGCGGCGGCCAGGCAGGCCATCGCCGCCCGGTATCTGTTTACCCGCGATTAAATAAATCAAATTGTCTATTAGGCTTGCCGCTGCTAGGCTCCCGCCAAAAATCAGGGGGATAGCGGTTCATGGTCAGGATCGGCATTGATTTCGGCGGTACCAAGATCGAGGCGGCGGCCCTGTCGCCGGCGGGGGATTTCCTGTCCCGGCTGCGGGCACCCAATCCTGGCACCTATGACGCTGCCATCACAACGGTGCGCGATCTGGTCGCCCGGACAGAGGCGGATGTGGGCCCGGCGGCCAGTGTCGGACTGGGCGTACCGGGGTCGATAAACCCGGCCACCGGCCTGATGCGCAATGCCAATTCCACCTATTTGAACGGCCGCGACTTCACCGCTGACCTGACGGCGGCCCTGGGCAGGCCCGTGCGGCTGGCCAATGATGCCAACTGCCTGGCCCTGTCCGAGGCGGTGGATGGGGCGGCGGCGGGCTGCCGGGTGGCCTTCGCCATCATCATCGGCACCGGCTGCGGCGGTGGCCTGGTGGTGGATGGCAGGCTGGTCGAAGGGGCGAACGGCATCGGTGGGGAATGGGGCCACATGCCCCTGCCCTGGCCCACCGCTGACGAGGTGCCCGGCCCCGCCTGCTGGTGCGGGCAGTCGGGCTGTCTGGAAACCTGGGTATCGGGTACGGGTCTGCGCCGCGACCATGCCGCAGTGACCGGCAATGACCAGCCCGGCGAATGGATCATCCAGGCCGCGCGGGCCGGCGATGCGGGGGCGGCGGCGGCCCTGGACCGCTATATCCACCGGCTGGGCCGGTCCATGGCGGTGATCAGCAACATTGTCGATCCGGACATGTTCGTGTTAGGTGGCGGCCTGTCGAATGTCGCCGAACTGTATGAACGGCTGGTGCCGGTGATCCGTGCGCATGTGTTCTGTGACACCTGGCGCGCGGGCATCGCACCGGCGCGGTGGGGCGACAGTTCGGGGGTGCGCGGGGCGGCGCGCCTGTGGCAATCCTGACCGGGAACCAACCTGATGACCAACATCCCCTCTTCTTCAGCCCCGCCGATGCCCCCCTTGATGGCCGATATCGTCCAGCGCCGGGACCGGTTGATCGCCTGGGTGCGGCATCATGCCTATCCGCTGTGGTGGGAACAGGGCTATGACCATGCGCGGGGCGGCTTTCATGAAAAGCTGGACCAGACGGGTCGCCCTGTCGACGCCCCCCGCCGGGCACGGGTGCAACCGCGTCAGATTTATTCCTATGCCCTGGCCCCGACCCTGGGCTGGACCGGTCCGGCCCGCGCCATCGTCGAACAGGCCCTGGCCACCTATCTGTCGCGCTACCGGCGCGATGACGGGCTGTTCCGCACCCTGGTGGCGGCGGACGGGTCGGCGCTGGATGACAGCGTCGATCTCTATGACCAGGCCTTTGCCCTGTTCGGCCTGTGCCACGCCGCCCAGGCCCTGGGGGAGCTGTCGGCGTTGCAGCCGGTAGCCGTCAGCCTGCGGGACCGGTTGATGGCCCGCTGTGCGCATCAGGGCGGGTTTGCCAATCTGGACCCCGGCGCCAGCACCTTGCAATCCAACCCCAACATGCATCTGTTCGAGGCATCGCTGGCCTGGGAAGCCGCCGGCGGCGATGCCGGCTGGGCGACCATGGCCGACGGCATTGCCGGTCTGGCCCTGACCCGCTTCATTGACGCCCGAACCGGCGCCCTGCGCGAATTCTTCGACCGCACCTGGCAGCCGGCGCCCGGCCTACCGGGGCGCGTCGTCGAACCCGGCCATCAGTTTGAATGGGCCTGGCTGCTGCTGCGCTGGGGCCAGCTTCGCGGACGGGACGACGCGATCAAGGCGGGCCTGCGCCTGCTGACGATTGCGGAAACCCATGGGGTGGACCCGGCGCGCGGCGTGGGTTTCAACAGCCTGCTGGATGATTTCTCCATCCATGACCACAATGCCCGCCTGTGGCCGCAGACAGAGCGGATCAAGGCCGCCGTCCTGGCCGCCGAGATCACGGGCGACCCCGGCTTCTGGACCGTCGCCACCCAGGGCGCTGACGGCCTGCTGCGCTATCTCGACACCCCGGTCCAGGGCCTGTGGTGGGACAAGCTCTCCCCGGCCGGCATCTTTACCGACGAACCGGCACCGGCCAGCAGCTTCTACCATATTACCTGCGCCATCGCCGAACTGGACCGGGCGGTCACCACCGCCCTGGCAGCCTGAGCCGCAGCGACCGTGCCAGGCCAGCGCCAGCATTCGGAGGGGCAGGGTTCGCCCCTCCGAATGATCCGGACCTGTGAAACAGTGTAAACCGGCAAATCCGCACGGTTTCAGCGGACAATGGCGGCCAGCGCCGAACGCGGGCATGCTGATGCAACAGCGTGCAACAGAAAAACGCGGGGTGTTTCATAGGGGAGAGGCTGGCAGCAGCCACTCCGCCTCCCGGCGGCACGCGGGCGGAACTGTGGTGCCAAGATTGGCATGATAGCACGGGTTGGGGGAAAAGTCAGCCGTTGGGGTGGGTCAAGGCGTCAGCAGTTTTGCCCGCGCGGTCTGAAGACGTAACTCGGCCTCGGCGATTGAGGCCGCCGCCGTCACCCTCGCCAACTCTGCATTCAGGTCATCCATGGGATCGGTGGTTGGGGTGAGCTTATTGGTCGTTTCCTGAATACCGGCAGCCAGCGACAGGGCATCTGCCCGCTGCTTGAGCAGCTTGAGCTTGCGGTCCTCAATCCCCGTCCGTGTGTTCAGCGCTGTATCAGCAAGGCCCTTCAAAGCATTGGCAAACTCAAGCCCGCTTTCCTCCGGCTGTGCAAAAGTGCCGGTGAGCAGCGAACCATCCTCCGCGAATGTGGCCTTCAGCTCCGACTTCTCACCAAAACCGGCACTGAGCGGTAGCGCAAGATACCTTCCCAGTTGAGGTACCGAGATATCGGCGGTGTGAATAACCCGATCCTGCGACAGAACCGATTGCGGCCCGATATTGGCAGTTGTCATGTCTACTTTCAACTTCGCCGGTTCGACGTAAATAATGCCCTCATTCGCATTGATGTGATTTTTCGGGACTTCTGATTCGCAGGTCGCGTCTGACGATGTGCAGTTCGAGTCTGAACTTACTGCTGGAATTGATAATGCTGATTCTCCCGGGTATTTCGGCTTCATATCACGTTCTTTTATTTTTACTTCTGATATTTTCGTGAAGACATTCTCTATCGCGGATTTACTGCTGCATGTTTCATTTAACTGGCTACGGCACGGACGGTTCGAAAGCGAAGGTTCGGCGCGGAGACGTGTATGATTGCCATGTCCATCAATGAAATGACGAGCAAGGAAACTGCCAGGATTGGGGGAAAAAAGAACTATACCACCCGCCAGTAATTCCGGATTAATTTGGCCGCTGTTAAATGCCATATCGGTTTTATTGTTACTTTGAATAACGGAATGGTTAGCCGGAATTGTTTGCTGGCTGTCGTTATTTGGTGTAGGATATTTTATTTCACTATATATTTTAGAACTACCGAGCGGCAGGGTCAACTGTGCATCAATGTCGGATAATTCAGCCGTTACTTTGTCAAGCTGCACTGAGTACTTTTCTTTCTGAACCTTGAGGCTATCTAATTTGGCGGAGTCCGCCTTGGGGTCGGCACCTAGTTTGGCCGCCTCCGCGGTTACATTATCCAATAAACTGATAAGTTCGTTTCGCTTTGCCGCCGCCGCTTTGCGATCAGTGACGAGCGAATAGGTTGCCGGTGTGCAGGCTGCAAAACTTATTCTCTCGGTGATCTTCCTTGGAGCATCCTTCTTGGCATCTTTCTTATCGTCGGCGCTGGCAATTTCCATGAGGGAGCGATCAGACAGGCCGCCAGCGGCACCAAGGACCGCACCCGGAGCGCCTGTGGCAAAAAGGGCGGCTGAACCGAGGGCGGAAGCCACCGCTGCTATGGCCTGCGGCGTCTGGTCAGCCATGGAAGCGTTGATCGATTTCAGCATGCCATTAGGGTGACGCTCCAATGATATCGAGGATGTCTTTAAAAACTGCTGCAGCTCCCGGTAATCAATCAGGATTGTCTGATGAGCGACTTGTGTGGCCGACAAAGAGCCACCGACAACAAACTTGATCTCTGTAACCGGCTTGACCCCCTTCGGTTCGATTTGGGCAAGTACCTTCTCCAGCTCTGTATCCACCGCACAGTCGCGGATGGTTACATAAGCGGTCGGCCTGATCACAGCGGCCGGCAGATTATAAATAAATCCGGCGGGAACGGCATTTATATTGGTAGATGACGGTCCGTTCTTCAACTCCGACACCGTAAGTGATGTCTCACATCCAGTCAGGAGAACGGCACAGAACGGGAGGAGCATTGCCATTCGTTTCATTCTACCTTCTCCTTTATCTAGAGTGGCTTCCTGTGACCTAAGGTGCGTGATTTGATTTTATGCACTGCGAAGGCGCATGCATTATGGTTAACGGCGATTAAGAAATATGCCTTGTGTGAGCAAAAATGGAAATAGGAATCATTCTAATCGGCGCTTATGACCAATCACTACGTCATTGGTTGATTGCTGATCAGCATAAACCCCAAAGAGATGATCGGCATAGCGATCAGGCGACCATGGGTCATAGGAATTAATTCTTTACACCCGCCCTGCCCCGCGCCCATACTCCAGCATCGCCCATCACCCGGTCAGGAGCCCCCCCATGGATGCGTTCAGTACGGATACCCTGACAGGGGCGGGCATGGGATTGGCGGCGGCGGGGGCGCTGGCGGGGCTGCGCTGGTTGGTCATGGGTAAGGCGCGGGAGATTGACGGGCTGCCGGCACAGGTGCAGGCGCTGCGCCTGGATCTGGTGCGCACAGGCGCCCGGTTGGACCGGGCCGAGGCCGATATCGCCAATGACAAGGCCGGGCGGCGGGCCTTTGGCACCGTGGAAATCCTGGTCAGCAAGATCAGCGCCGATATCGGCCATCTGTCGGCTGACCTGCAAAAACTGTCCGACCGGCATGAACGCGGCAATCAGGAGATCTGGGCCGCCATCGACCGGATGCGCGGGGCGGGATAATGCCCGCCCTCCACCGTTCCCCCCTGCCCCGGCCTTGCCCAGGCCTGGAAAGGGGGGAAACGGTGGCGGTGCTCACCGTGCGCGGCTGGCAAAGGGGCCGACCATGACCCCGATAAAACCGCCGGCCTTCTTGGTGGACAGGATGGTGCCGTCGGCACCGGTCAGCACACGCTGCCAGTCGGCCCCGTCGGCGGCCACGTCGAAATCATAGTCCCCGCCGCGCGCCGTGATGCGCAGGCGATAGGAGGCGGCGGCCTTGACCGGTGCGCTGCCCAGCACCTTGCCATCGGCAGGGACATCCTTGCCTGCACGCGCCGCCACGCGGGCCAGCAATTGCCCGCCCTCCTTCTCGATGGTGAAGCGCATCCAGTTTTCATCACTCTGCACCGCGGCCAGACCGGCGCGGTCGCCGGCCCGGCCGGGGGTGAAGACCAGTTCGGTGGTGATGGTGGCATTGTGATGCTGTTGACGCCGCGCCCAGAAGGCGGGGTTGCCATAATCGGACAGGCCGACCGGTTGCAAGGTCAAGGTCAGCGCCCCGTCAGACAGCCGATACCAGTCCCCTTTGGGATTGCGCGCCATCATCCAATAGGGGGGCAGCCTGTCGCCATCAAACTCGTCGCGCACCTGGAAGGCACCCGTGGTCGGCACCTTGGGTACCGGTTGCGGCGGCAGGTCGGGTTTGGCATGGGTCAGGGGAATGGCCTGGCCCGGCTCTGTCATACGCGGCCAGCCATCGACCCAGCGCACGGGCATCAGGAAGGTTTCCCGTCCGGTATTGTACAGATCATCGCCATAGGGGCGGATGGCCAGGAAGGTGGCCCACCATTCACCCTTGGGGGTGACGACAAAATCGGCATGGCCGGCAGAGGTGATGGGGAAGGGCCGGGCCGGGTCCAAATCACGCTGCGTCAGGATCGGGTTGGACGGGGCGGGGGTGAAGGGGCCCATGGGGCTGGTGCCGCGCAGCACCACCTGCGAATGGTTGATGGCCGTCCCGCCTTCGGCACAGATCAGGTAATAATACCCATCCTTTTTGAAGATATGCGGGCCTTCGATCCAGATCGGCTTGGTCGAGAGATCCACACCACCATTGACCAGCACCTTGCGCGGGCCGATGGTTTTCATGCTTTTCAGGTCCAGTTCCTGCACCCAGATGGCGCGGTGCCCCTCATAAAGCGGCTGACCCTCCGGCGGGCCATTATTGAGGATATAGGTGCGGCCATCCTCATCGAAAAAGATCGACGGGTCGATGCCACCCACCAGATCGGGCAGCCAGACCGGGTTCGACCAGGGGCCCTTCGGGTCCTTGGCGGTGATGATAAAATTGCCGCCGCAATCAACACAGGTGTTCAGGATGTAAAAGGTGCCGTCATGATAATCAATGGCCGGGGCAAACACGCCGCGCGACAGGCCCAGCGCCTTAAAATCCAACTGGTCCGGGCGGTCGATGGCATTGCCGATCTGGGTCCAGTTCACCAGATCGCGGGAATGGAACACGGGGATGCCGGGGAACCAGGAAAAGGTTGAGGTGACCAGGTAATAATCCTCCCCTACCCGCGTGATGGAAGGGTCAGGATAAAAACCGTTCAGGATGGGATTGCGATACTCACCAGGTTTCGCCGTCACCACCGCGTCGGACGGGTCCGCCCCCTGATATTCCAGCCAGTTGAACCGCGCCGTCTCGGCGGCCAGGGCGACCGGTGCTGAAAACAGACCCATGGTTAGAGCCAGGGCCGCCATCCATCCACGCATGTTTCCTCCTGCTTTCTGGTTTTTGAATGACGCCGCCGGTCAGGGCGGAGCGGTTGCCCCGCCCTGACCGACCTTCACCGCCCCGCCTCCGCATAGGGGCCCACCAGCACACCCATAAAGCCGCGCGCGATGGCCGTGGACAGGATGGTGCCGTCGGCATCGGTCAGGACCGGTTTCCATCCATCCTGACCCGTGCCCACCGCAAAATCATAGGAACCGCCCCGCGCCGTGACGCGCAGGCGCAGCGGCCCCTCGCCGGGAACCGGTTGCCGGGCCAGGATACGGCCGGGCTTGGGGTCATTCTCCCCGGCGCGGACGGCAACAACCAGGGTGCGCACACCGTCCAGCCGCTCCACCGTATAGCGGAACCAGGATTCGTCATTCTGCACGACAGCCAGACCCGCCCGCTCACCGGGCCGGTCGGGGGTGAAGGACAGTTCGGTGGTGAAGCTGGCGTCCCGGTGCTGCTGCCGACGGGCCCACAGGCTGGGGCTGGCGCGGTCGGACAGGGTCACGGCCTGGGGCGTCAGGACCAGTGCCCCTTCCGACAGGCGCCACCAGGCCCCGTCCAGCCGGCGCGGCGTCATCCAGTAAAGCGGCAGGGTCGGGCCTTCAAACTCGTCCCGGATGGTGAACGGGCCGGCGGTGGGAATGGCGGCCGGCGGCTGGGCCGGCAGGTCGGGTTTCAGATGCTGGCGTGGAATGGCCGTGCCGGGGGGCAGGATGCGCGGCCAGCCATCCACCCAGCGCACGGGCAGCAGGAAGGTCTCCCGCCCGGTATTGAACATTTCCCCCCCGGCATAGGGGCGCACGGCCAGGAACACCGCCCACCAGTCACCCTTCTGCGTTTCCACCAGATCGGCATGACCCGCCGCTTCGATCGGGTTGGGGCGCTTGGGGTCCAGGTCGCGCTGCGTCAGGATCGGGTTGGTGGGGCCGGGCGTATAGGGACCGGTGGGGGTGGGGGCGCGCCAGATCATCTGGGCATGGCTGGTGCCGGTCCCGCCTTCCGCCGCAGTCAGGTAATAAAAACCGTCCTTTTTATAAAGATGCGGACCCTCGACATAACCGGGTTTGGTGCTGATATCGACACCCCCATTGACGATCATCGTGCGCGGGCCGATGGTCTTCAGGTTCTTGGCGTCAAATTCCTGAATCCAGATGGCACGATGCCCGTCATAGGCCTCCTTGTCGCCTTCCGGCAGGTCATTGTTCAAGATCCAGGCGCGGCCATCCTCATCAAAGAACAAGGACGGGTCGATGCCATCGCGCAGGTCGGGCAGCCAGACCGGGTCGGACCAGGGACCGGCCGGGTCCTTGGCCGTCACCACAAAGTTCCCGCCGCTGTAGAAGCTGGTATTGACGATGTAGAACAGGCCTTCATGGTAACTGATTGCCGGGGCAAACAGCCCGCCCGTCAGACCACCCTGGCCGAAATTCATCAGTCCGGGCCGGGCGATGGCGTTGGAAATCTGGGTCCAGTTGACCAGATCGCGGGAATGAAACACCGGCAGACCGGGCAGCCAGCCAAAGCTGGAATTGACCAGATAATAATCCTCGCCCACCCGCGTGACCGACGGGTCGGGATAGAAACCCGCAATGATGGGATTGCGATACGCATTGGCCGCAACCGTCTTGGGGTCCGCCGGGTCTGAACCCCGATATTCGAACCAGTCAAACCGCGCCTCGCCCGCATATCCGACGCCGGATGTGCCCAGCACTAACCCCACCGCCAGCAGCGATGCCCATCGACCCAACCGCATGTTTCCTCCGCTTACGCCAAACGTTTTCGGCAGTTTTTCGTTCCGATATTTTGTTAGCGTTATCATGTGGAAACCGAGCTGCGCTGTCCAGGGTTTTGACAAGGCTGTCAGGTCCCTGCCACAACCGGACCGGCACAGGGTCAATCGTAGCGGTACAGCGTCACCTTCTGCACACCATAGGCGTTGGGCGGCAGGCGCACATGCCGGCCCTGATGGGTCTGGTCACCATTCATCAGGCGTCCGGGCACCCATCGTCCCTTTTCGAACCGCCCTTCCCAGGCACTGTCGATCCCGGCCACGGCGGGGCCGGGCGTGGCGGTGTCAAAGGTGACGGTGATGCCGGACCCGGCGATATAGAATTCTTCACGACCGGTCTGGATGATGATGCCGCCATGGCTGCGGGTATTCTGTTCGGCCTTGGGCGTCCAGGGATCGACATAGCTGACCGTGAATTTATAATCGCCCAGCACCACGGTTTCCGGCGCCTCCAGCACCGTGTTGTCAAACAGGATATTGGGGCGGAACCCCGCCATCCGCCCGGTGCCGCGGGCCGACAGGATCAGGGGGCTGATCTGGCGCAGCAGACCATAAAGCCCCGCCAATTGTTCCTTCTGTGCGCCCGTGATGCTTTCAATGGCAAAGGGGCTGAAGCCGATGGCCTGCAACGCGCCAAAAGAATGAAAGGCATCGCCCGCCGTTTCCGGCCGCCCGGCATTATTGGCCTCCGGTATGAACAGCACATTGTCGGGCCGCACAAAGCGGCTGGTCAGTTCCCGGAAATTCGGGAAATAGAGATCGGGCGACAGCATGTCGATCGACGGCGCCCCCACTTTCCATACATCAAGCAGATGCGGTACCGGCCCGCCGCTGGGATACTCCCCCGGCTCCCGGCCCGGCCGGTTCAGGGCGGCGTTGACAAACATGGGCAGCGTGTATTGTGCCTTGCCCGCCGCCGTCACCGCCTCGGCATATTGGGCAAAATGCCAGGCGGTGAAGACTTCCTGTCCCCAGGTGCTGGTGCCAAACACCTCGGCCCAGGTGCCGGACATCCGGGCCCCGTTCACCTCCCACAAGCGCCGCAGTTCCGGTTCCAGCCGGTCGCGGTGGGCCGCCAGATGCTGCATCAACCGGTCCGGCACCGGCCCGGCATAGGCGGCATTGGCAAGGGGTGAATGATCGCGGGCCAGCGGCAGCATGCCGATCTCATTTTCCACCTGCACCATGATCACCGTGTGCTGGTCACCATCCAGCTTTTTCAGATGCGCCATCATGGCGGCAAAGGCCTTGGCGTCGGCATCGCGGTTGGCCGGGCTGAACGGCGACAGGATTTCCACCCCCCGGCCCGACGGCAGGGCCACCCGCGGAAACCGCTGCTGATCCCGCTTCACCCAGGACGGTACATAAGAGGACATGGAGTTTTTCCACGCCCCGAACCACAGCAGCACCAGCCGTTGGTTGGCCGCCCGCGCATCGCGGATCAAACCGTCCAGGATGGCAAAGTCAAACCGGCCCTCCACCGGCTCCACCATCTCCCAGGAGACCGGGGCCAGCACGGTGTTCATGTTCAATTCATTGAACAATTTCCAATGGGGGCGCAGATAATCCAGGCTGGACGCCGTGGAATTGCCCAGTTCCCCGCCAATGATCAAAAAGGGCTGATCATCGACAATCAATTGCTGCGTCGTGCCCTGCGGCACCAGATGCGGCAGGGATTTGGCCGCCGCCGAAACAGGCGCGGTCAGATGCAGAGATGTGACCGCTAACAATGGCGCCAACAGGGTTTTGAACCGCACTGCCATGGCATTTCCTCATTCTGCTGCTTATTTTGATTAGTAATACTATTTGCCCCATTCATCGGGACTGTCAAACAAAAGAAGCGGCCCGCCGAAACGGGCCGCAAGGAGGGTCGGCGTCGGGGAGACAGGCCGACCCGTCACAAGGCAACCTTAGAACCGCCCGCGCAGCCCGACCATAAAGGTCCGACCGGGAGTGTAGGAGGAAAAGGTTGCATTCTCGAACTGGAAATAGCTGCGCTGCTTGGCGTTGGTCAGGTTCGTCACGTCGAACGTGATCTGCGGCAGGCCCTTGTAACCGGTCAGCTCATCCAGGTCATAGCTGGAGGCAAAATCCCACTGCCGGTAATCGTCACTGAACAGGGCAGCGGCGGCGATGCCATTCTGGTTCGCCCCGCTGGATTGCGAGCCCTTGGTGAAGGTCTGGGAGATGCGGGCCGAGATACCGTGCTGTTCATAATAGGCGGTGAAGTTATAGGTATATTCCGCCACACCGATGGCCACGGCGGGGGCCGCACCCTTGCCCTTCTGGTCGATGATGGTGGCATTGGCGATGAAGCCCAGGCCGGGGACATAATCTTCCAGCAGGAAGTCCAGCGGCTGCACCCAGTTCAGCTCCAGACCATTGACGGTCAGCCGGCCTTCGGCATTGACCTGCTGGGTCAGTACCACGGTGGCCGCACTGGCCCCGCCACGGGCATTGATGGCGGCCTGCTGGGTCGGTGTCAGGCTGTCAAACGTCACGCCATAGGCCGCCAGGGCGCTGAACGGCACGGTGTTGGAGCCATTGACGGTGAAGCCGGTGATCGCCTTGCGGAACACGGCCACCCCGACATAACCCTCACGCCCCGTGTAATATTCAAAGCCGAGGTCGATATTGTCGGCGATATAGGGGGCCAGGGCGGAATTGCCCACCGACCCGATATCGGCGGACGGGTTGGAGAAGTTGAGACCCGGCAACTGGGCATTGGGATCGGGCCGTGTCATGGTCCGGGACAGCGATGCCCGGACCACGGCATCATCCGCCACGCTGTAAGCGGCCGATGCCGATGGCAGCCAATTGTCATACTGGTTCTTGATATAGACAAAGTTGGTGACGTTGGGATAGCGCCCGCCATCCGCCGGGGCGGCACCCGTGGCCGGTGTGTTGCGCGGGTCGGGCAGGCTGACGCGGCCGCCCACCTTCTGGTCCGTCTGGACCCAGCGCAGGCCGACATTAAAGCGCAGATCGCGGCCACCAACCTGTTGATTGCCATTCACCTGGGCATAGGCACCCAAGGTTTCTTCCCCGATGAAGCCGCCGGACGCGCCGGTGTTGGATGATCCGGCCTCGGGCGACGCATCGTGGAACTGCGCATATTTGCTGTCGACCCGGAACTTGTCCCAATCGGCGATGACATACCCGTTGGAACTGGGACGCAGATAATTGACCACGCTGCTGTTGGGGATCAGAGACCCGGCATAGGTGACAGGGCCGGTCCTGCCCGCCGTAAAGCCGGTGCCATAGCCCGGATAGGTAGGATAGCCCGCAGGTGCCGCCCCCGGCTGGTTCAGCCCGGCGCAGGGCGGCTGGGTGTTCGGGGAGGGCACGAACACCGACGGGTTGTTGCCGCAGACGGCATTCTGCCAGGCCTGGGTATTGTCATAGGCGCGGATACGCCGGGTCACATCATCCCAGGCGCCGCCAACCTTCAGGTTCAATTGATCATCACCCCAGGTGATATTGCCCCGCGCGCCCATGGTTTCGGTCCAGCGGCGTTCATCCTGCATATTGACGCGGCCACCGGGCCAACCAAACTTGGTCGGGTCGTTCAGGTCGATATTGGGGGTGATGCTGGGGATCCCCCCCTCATTCTTATAGGTGACGGTCACGCCGGAACTGGCAGGCGTGATCACCAGGAAGGTCGGCGATTCACGATGGAACACCGACTTGGTGTAATTGGCCTGGACATCGACCTTCAGATTGTCGGTGATCTGGTAATCCAAGCCGGGATTGACGCCGTAGAAATCCAGATCTTCAATGAACGGGCGATGTTCCATGAAGAATTGGGCATTGGCAAAGGTACCCTCTGTTACCACACAGCCCGCCGAACAATCGGTGCGGTCGACCTTCATATTGATGGGAATGGCGGCGCCATTACGGCCAACCCAATTCATATCAATATACTGAAGATTGTTTTCCTTCCGGCCATACATGCCATCCAGATAGAAATGCAGATCGTCGGTGGCCTGCAGCTCAAACGAGGCGATGGCGTTATAGCGGTCGCGGGTGCCGAAAATCTCCGCCGGGCGGCCCAGGCGCGGGATGATGGCATTGTCCAGTTGCTGGATCGTCAGGCCGGGGTTCAGCGCCAGCAGGGCGGCGCGGTCCAGCGTCGCGCCCGTGGTCAGGCCATTACCGGCATTGGCCGGCACGGTGCCAGGGATGGTCCAGTTGCCGCCACCCGTGGTGTTACAGCCAGTCGTGGCACCGCATTGTGCCGCCGTCAGGTTGGCATTGGTCCAGCCCACGGTTTCAAAGCCGGGGGTGCTGACCTGATTGCGCACAGCGGCCACGCCGAACAGGGCCCCGAAATCACCCCAGGTGTTGCTGGCCAGGACCGACCCGCGACCGCCCCATTTGTCGGTATTGCTGTTCTTCGTCGTCTGCGCGGAATAGCTGACGCGGGCACCGCTGCTGTCAAAGGGGCGGGCGCTGCGCATATCGACCGTACCGGCGGCCCCCCCCTCCACCATGTCCGATGTCGGGCTTTTCGACACGGTCAGCTTGGTAAACAGCTCGGTCGGGAAAATGTCCAGATCGACCTCGCGGTTGGTGTTCTGCGAGCCGGTGCGGCCCGTTGAGGCCACGGCCACCGGGGCCCCGTTCAACAGCACGCGGGTGAAATTGGTGCCCAGGCCCCGGATGGCGACATTGATCCCCTCGCCCGACACTTCACGGCTGATGGTGACGCCGGGGACACGGTTGAAGCTTTCAGCGATGTTGGTGTCGGGGAACTTGCCAATATCCTCGGCAAAGATGCTGTCCTGAAAGCCCGTCGCGGCCCGCTTGGCATTGGTGGAATTGGCCAGGCTGGACCGAAAGCCGGTCACCACAATCTCTTCCAGCGTGTCACCGGCACCGCCACCGGTGACGGTCTGCGCATGGGCCGGCAGAAAGGCACCCGCCGTCAGGCAGGTGGCCATCAACAGCAGGGCTTTGTTGGATAGAACGGCAAAACGCGATGGGCGTGAACGCATGATACTTCCCTCCCTCAGGGTTGGCCGCTCCTTGGCGGCATTGGTTGACAGAGAGGCGCGGCATCATCCGGTTGATACCGCTACCATTTCCGGTCACAGCCGCACCCGCTGGGGGTGATGGCGTGCAACCGGTAAAACCGGACGGGTTACGGCCCGTCGCTGGTCTGGATTGCCGCCGGCGCCAGCCGGGGTGACAAGAGATGCAAGAACAGCAGCGCCAGCGGATAGGCCCCCGCCGCGACCAGCAGGATCGGCGTGTAGCTGCCGGTACTGTCCAAAATCCAGCCGGTGAATTTCGACATCAGCATGCCGCCCACGGCCCCGGCCATGCCGCCAATGCCCACAACCGAAGCCACGGCAGCGCGGGGGAAAAGATCGGATGGCAGGGTCAGCAGATTGGCGGAAAAACCCTGATGCCCGGCCGTGGCCAGCCCCAGGATCAGCACTGCCACCCACAGGTCGGCGGCGGCGGTGGCAAACACCACCGGCAGGACACAGGCCGCACAGGCCAGCATGGCCAGCTTGCGCGACCGGTTCAGGGACGTGCCGCCCCGTATCAGGCGCGATGACAGCCAGCCGCCGGCCACCGACCCGACATCCGACAGGATATAGATGGCCACCAGCGGCGGCCCGAACCCTTTCAGGTCGAGCCCATAGGTGCGGTGCAGGAAGTCGGGCAGCCAGAACAGGAACAGCCACCAGACCGGATCGGTCAGGAACTTGGCCAGGGCATAGGCCCAGGTTTCCCGCCGCGCCATCAATTGGCCCCAACCGATCCGGCCCGTCACCGGCGGTTCCGCATCGGACCGGATATGGGCCAGTTCTTCCGCCGTGACGGTCGGGTGGGTCTCCGGCGTGCGGTAAAAGGCCAGCCAGGCCGCCAGCCAGGCAAAGGATAGCACGCCCGTGACCACAAACGCCGCCTGCCATCCCCAGGCCAGGGTGATGACCGGGACGATCAAGGGGGTGATGATGGCGCCGATATTGGCCCCGGCATTAAACACACCCACCGCCAGCGCCCGTTCTTTCTTGGGGAACCAGTCGGCAACGGCCTTCAGACCCGCCGGAAAATTGCCGGCCTCACCAGCGCCGAGGAACAGCCGTGCCAGCATGAACTGGGTCAAGGTGGAGGCCGCCGCATGGGCGATATGGGCGAGGTTCCACACCGTGAACGCCAGCGCATAGCCCCAGCGGGCGCCGATAATGTCGATGAAGCGGCCAAACAGCAGGTAACAGACCGCATAGGCCGCCTGAAACACAAAAACGATGTCGGCGTAATCGGTCTCCGTCCAGCCAAACTCCACCGACAGGGTCGGCTTCAACAGGCCCAGCATCTGCCGGTCGACATAATTGATCACCGTGGCCGTGAACAGCAGCGCCACAACGATCCAACGTCGGCCAAGGCGGGAAGGGGCGGGCATCGCAGACGGGTTCCTTCAGGCAAAGACGGGGTGTTCACCGGCGCCGGGCGCGCGCGGTGGGGAAAACGGATACGGCTCTCAGAAGCCCCAAATCCTCGGCTGATGTTCGTCATCCCGGCGAAAGCCGGGCGGACAGAAGATAAACGAAGGGGGCGGTCCTAACTCACCAGTTCCACATGCTGCCATCCCGCAGTCTTGCGACCGGCAGATAGGCTTGCGTGTAGGGGTATTTCTTCGCCAGTTCCTCGTCGATATCCACCCCATGGCCGGGGGCTTCGCCGGGATGCAGATAGCCATCCTTGAAGCTGTAGGCATGGGGGAACACCGCGTCGGTTTCCGCGTTGTGCATCATGTATTCCTGAACACCGAAATTCGGCACCCAGCTATCAAAGTGCAGGGCCGCCCCCATGCAGACCGGCGACAGGTCGGTGGCGCCATGACAGCCGGTACGCACCTGATACAGTTCCGCCAGGGCTGCGATGCGGCGCAGATGGGTGATGCCGCCGGCATGCACAAGGGTGGCGCGGATATAGTCGATCAACTGGTTCTGGATCAGTTCGCGGCAATCATGGATGGAATTGAACACTTCCCCCACGGCCAGCGGCGTCACGGTATGCTGGCGGATCAGGCGGAACGCCTCCTGATTTTCCGCCGGTGTCGGGTCCTCCATCCAGAACAGGCGATAGGGTTCCAGCGACTTGCCCAGACGCGCCGCCTCAATCGGGGTCAGGCGGTGATGCACATCATGCAGCAGGTGCAGGTCCCAGCCGAACCGGTCGCGCACCGCCTCGAACAGTTTGGGGGCATAGTCCAGATAGGGTTCGGTGGCCCACAGCGTCTCCTCCGGCACCGGGGCGCGGATCGCCGGCTCATAGGCTTCACCCGACTGGACACCATAGACCTTGTCCAGACCGGGGACGCCGGTCTGCACCCGGATGGCCTTGAACCCCAGCGCCTGATAATGGGCCACACGGTCCAGCGCTTCGGGAATGTCGCGGCCATTGGCATGGGCATAGACCATGACACCGTCACGGCTTTTCCCGCCCAGAAGCTGGTACAGCGGCATGTTCGCCGCCTTGGCCTTGATATCCCACAGCGCCATGTCCACGGCGGCGATGGCCGACATGGTGACCGGTCCCCGACGCCAATAGGCACCCTTGTACAGATACTGCCAGATATCCTCGATCCGGTGCGGGTCGCGGCCGATCAGGCAGGGAATGACATGATCGGTCAGATAGGATTCCACCGCCAGTTCGCGCCCGTTCAGGGTCGCGTCACCGATGCCATAGACACCTTCATCCGTGACGATCTTCAGCGTCACGAAGTTGCGTCCCGGCGAGGTGACGATGCAATAGGCGTTGGTTATGCGCATCAGCGGCGGCTCCCCCGGCCCCCCACCCTCAGGGCGGGTCCGGAATGTCATGGTTAAACAGGGCGGGAAACCGTTTCTCCAGCTCGGGCAGCGAAGACAGGATTTCCCGCAGATGCAGGCTCATCGCGGCCTGCGCCGCAGCGGCATCATGGGCGGCGATGGCATCCACGATGGATGTATGTTGTGTCACCAGCCGCGGCAGCGGCGTGGCATCGGGCATGGACAGATACCGCGCCCGGTCCATCTGGGCCTTGGTTTCTTCCACCACCCGCCAGGCATAATCACAGCCCACCGACAGGGCGATGGATCGGTGGAATGCCTCGTCCAGTTCCATAAAGCGGCCATGGTCACGCGCGTCGATGGCGTGGGCCTGCTGCTTCAGGTTGGCGCGGAATTCCTCGATCTGGGCCGCCGTGGCTTCGGCCGCCGCGCGGGCAACCACCGCCACCTCTACCGCCTCGCGCACGAACCGGGCGTCGAACACCTGGCGGACCGAGATTTTGACAATAAAGGACCCGCGCTGCGGCTTGATCTGCAACAGACCGGCATCCGCCAGCTTGATGAAGGCCTCGCGCACCGGCTGCCGGCTGACGCCAAGCTGGTCGGCAATATCCTGTTCCGACAGGGCCTGTCCCGGCAGGAACACCATGCGGACAATGGCACGGCGCAATTCCCGGAAGACGCGGCGCGCCACCGGCTCATTGCTGTCCATATCAATCGGCCGTAGGCCGGGCCTTTCCTGGTCCCGTTCCACCCGTTTCACTCCCTGACATTTATCCCGACCCCCGGTCCCTGTATCCAGGCGGGGTATCGGCGGCAATCATAACAACACCGTTGCCGTTACCATTCATGTATACTACCATACCAGTTAGGGTCAAGCAGGAATGTTAGCGGTAAAATCAATCAAACACCGCGCCCTGCCCCGGCGGTCAGGCTGGCTCGCCGGGTGTTTGTGTATCGAAAGTCGGGATTTTTGATACACAAGCTGTCTTGCCTATCGTTTTCGATAGAGAAGATTGTTTGTCTATCATATTCTATCATTTTTGATAGACAAGCCGCGCGACCTGTCGGTCAGTCTGCGATTGAGCAGACGGATGGCGCGGCATGGATGGACCGGATGACTGGAATGAAGACCCCGAACGGATATGATCTGGGTGAAGCGGTTCAGTATCATTACGGCAAGTTTCCACCGGTGATCGGCGACTATGCGCGGATCGTGAAGCCACTGACGCGCGCAACAGCAGCACTGGCGCGGTATGACCAGATGCTCAAAAGCCTGCATAACAATGATATCCTGCTGGCACCGTTACGGAGCCAGGAAGCCGTCATCTCGTCACGCATGGAAGGGACAGTCAGTACGCTGGACGAGGTCCTGCGCATCGAAGCTGAATTTGACGAGGCGGCGGACGAAGCCCATGGCAATGCGCGAAGTGAAGCGGTCGAGGTCTATCTCTACAGCCGTGCCATGGCCTTGGCGCAAAAAAGCATCCAGGAAGGCGCGCCGATCTCCAACTGGCTGATCCGGTCGGCACATCGGGTGTTGCTGGGCTTCGGTCGGGGGGCCCATCAATCGCCGGGAGAATTCAAGACGGAACAGAATTATCTGGCTGACCGGTTGCACAGACAGATCCTGTTCGTACCGATCAGCCCGGAATTCCTCAATGATGGAATGGAGGCATTGTTCCGGTATATGGCCGATGACGATCAGGAAATCCTGATCCGAACCGCGCTTGCCCATCTGGAATTTGAAGCCCTGCACCCGTTCAAGGATGGTAATGGGCGTATCGGCCGCATGCTGATTCCCTTGATGCTCTGGAAGGCCGGAACCATCAGCGAGCCTTATTTCTACGTCAGCGACTATTTCGAACGGAACAAGGACGAATATATCGACCGGATGCGGGCAGCATCGGCATCGGGCGCCTGGGATGACTGGGTGCTGTTCTTTCTTTCTGCCCTTGAGGCCCAGGCACGGCAAAATCTCGAAACGGCGGAGAAGATCGCCAGCCTTTACGAGGAGATGAAGGAACGGTTCCGGGACATCCTGTACTCCAAATGGACCATCAGCGCCCTGGACTTCATCTTCACCCGTCCCGTGTTTCGCAACAGCAGTTTCACCAGCCGGTCTGGAATACCGGGTCCGACCGCACACAAATTTACCCGCAGCCTCGTCGACGCCGGCCTGCTGAGAACGCTGGAGGCTGCTTCAGGCCGCCGTCCCGCCCTCTACGCCTTCGAACCGCTTCTGGAACTGGTCCGGTCATAGGTCGCAACAAGGCCGTTGCCGTTTCTCAGCATCCATACTACCATACCAGTTAAGGTCAAGCGCCCTCTTATGGATTTTTGATAGCGCTACCAAAGTCTCTTGAAAGGCGGGCGCGGTTCCCTCACCCTCCCAAACGCTGGTGCGTTCGGGCCCCTCCCTCTCCCACTATGTGGGCGAGGGGCGGAGCGGCGCTGTTGAATAGAATACCATCGCGTGTCTGCCAGGCGGGAGGATGGGGGCGCCACCCCGGAGAACAGAGAAAACGACCGGTTCCGCTCATGAAAGGGCCGGCGGCAGGGAGGAAAAATGCGCGTATTTGTACGCCTGCTGGCGGGGCTGCTGCTGGCCGCCGGCCTGCTGGGGTCCGCCCATGCGGAAGACGGCTATGATCTGTGGCTGCGGTTCCGGCCGCTGACGGGTGCCGCGCTTGCCCAGACGGAAACCCGCCTGGGCAGTATTGCGGCGGCGGATACCAAGGATATTGCCGTGGCGGAGCTGTCGCGGGGTCTGTCGGGCCTGTTGGGCAAACCGGTCCCGGTCCTGCCCGATGGCAAGGTGGTGCTGGGTACCGCCGACGATCCCGCCATCCAGGCCCTGGGCCTGGACCTGCGCGGGCTTGGCCCCGACGGTTATGTCATCCGCAGCGTCGGTGACCGTACCATCGTGGCCGGCGGGTCACGCACGGGTCTGCTTTATGGTGTGTTCCACCTGCTGCGTCTGGCGCAGGAAACGGCCCCCCTGACCGCACTGAACCTGCGGGAAGTGCCAAAGATCGACCGTCGCATCCTGAACCATTGGGACAATCTGGACCGTTATGTCGAACGCGGCTATGCGGGCCAGTCCATCTGGGACTGGCACAAGCTGCCGGACTGGCAGGACCCGCGTTACACCGACTATGCCCGCGCCAATGCCTCGATCGGCATCAATGGCACTGTCCTGAACAATGTGAATGCCAATGCCACCATCCTGACCCGGCCCTATCTGGAAAAGGTGGCGGCCCTGGCAGCGGTGTTTCGGCCCTATGGCATCCGTGTCTATCTGACCGCCCGGTTCTCCGCGCCGAAAGAAATCGGCGGCCTGCCCCATGCCGATCCGGCCGACCCGGCTGTGGCCGCCTGGTGGAAGGCCAAGGCGGATGAGATTTACAGCATCATCCCCGATTTCGGCGGTTTCCTGGTCAAGGCCAATTCGGAAGGCCAGCCGGGCCCGCAGGATTATGGCCGCACCCATGCCGACGGGGCCAATATGCTGGCCGATGCCCTGGCGCCCCATGGCGGCATCGTCATGTGGCGGGCCTTTGTCTATAGCCATGAGACCCCCGACGACCGCGCCAAACAGGCCTATACGGAGTTTGTGCCCCTGGACGGAAAGTTCCGCGACAATGTCCTGGTGCAGGTGAAGAACGGCGCCATTGATTTCCAGCCGCGCGAACCGTTCCATCCGTTGTTTGGCGCCATGCCAAAGACGCCACTGGTGATGGAATTCCAGATCACCAAGGAATATCTGGGCTTTGCGACCCATCTCGTCTATCTGGCGCCCATGTGGAAAGAGGTGCTGGACGCCGACACTTTCCGCCCGAAACAGGGATCAACGGTCGCCAAGGTGGTGGATGGCAGCCTGGATGGGCACAGGCTGTCGGCCATGGCCGGTGTGGCCAATATCGGTGTCGACCGCACCTGGTCCGGCTCCCATTTCGATCAGGCCAACTGGTATGCCTATGGCAGGCTGGCCTGGAACCATGGGCTGTCGTCAGAGGTCATCGCACGCGAATGGGCCGCCGCCACCTTTGGCGCTGACCCGGCCCTGGTGAACCCGATCCTGTCCATGATGCTGCCCTCGCATCAGGCGGTGGTCGATTATATGACGCCCCTGGGCCTGCACCATCTGATGGGCCGCGGACATCATTACGGCCCGGCCCCCTGGCTTGAAGGCGGCCCGCGCGCCGACTGGACCTCGGTCTATTACCATCGCGCCACCCGGACCGGCATCGGCTTTGACCGCACCCGCCGGGGCAGCGGCGCCGTCGATCAATATGCCCCAATCTGGGCCGACCGGTTCGACAAGGTGAAGACCACGCCGCCGGAATTCCTACTCTGGTTCCACCATGTCGGCTGGCAGGAAAAACTGGCCACCGGCCGCACGCTCTGGGCCGAACTGCTGCACCGCTATGGCCAGGGTATTGAGACGGTGGCCGGCATGCGCCGCACCTGGGACGGGTTGAAGGGCAAGGTCGATGATGCCCGCTGGCAGCAGACCGCCACCTTCCTGTCGATCCAGCACAAAGAAGCCCAATGGTGGCGCGATGCCAGTGTGGCCTATTGGCAATCGATCCATGGCCTGCCCCTGCCGCCGGGCGAACAGCCGCCACCGCAGCCGCTTTCCTACTACCAGTCCCTATCATTCCCATTCGCGCCGGGAGATGGCAAATGAGCATTGTTCGGCCAAAAAATTCCTGCCTCCCCCGCGAAAGCGGACATCCAGGGGGGGGCCTCACACAGCGTCGTCTCCACGGCCCCTGGGTCCCCGCTTACGCAGGGAAGGCCGCTTATATCGCCGCCACGACCGTCGCGCTGCTCTCCCCCCTGCCCGTCCTGGCCGCCGATACGCCGCTGCTGCACCCGATGTTCCAGGATCATGGCGTGTTGCAGCGGGACCGGCCCATCCCCGTCTGGGGCACGGCCAAGCCCGGCGAACCCGTCACGGTCAGCCTGGGCACCGCTCAGGCCACCGCCAAGGCCGGCAAGGACGGTCGCTGGCAGGCCACCTTGCCGGCACAGACGGCCGGTGGTCCCTTCACGCTCACGGCCAAAAGCCCCAGCGCCGAACAGACGGCAAGCGATGTGCTGGTCGGTGATGTCTATCTCTGTTCCGGCCAGTCCAACATGGAGATGCAGGTCCGCCGTTCGCTCGACTCCTGGGTGGAGATGGGAACCCGCGCCAACCAGCCACAGATACGCTACCTGAATGTGCAGCGTGACACCGCCACCCGCGCCCGGCCGCATTTCGGCAAGCCGGTTTCCTGGCAGGTGACCTCCCCCCAGACTGTCGGCGACATGTCGGCGGTCTGCTATTTCTTCGGGCGCGAGATGCGCAAGCTGGACGAGGTGCCCGTCGGCCTGATCAATACTGCCTGGGGTGGGTCCAGCATTGAAAGCTGGATGCCGGTGGAGGAGCTGCGCAAGCAGCCGGACTACAAGGATGCTCTGTCCTTCCTGGCCACCTATGACCGCAACCCGGCCGACGGGGTGCGCGCCTTTGTCGAAGGCTGGCAACGCTGGTGGACCCAGGCCGGGCAGAAGGCGATCTGGCAGGATGCCTATGGCACCGGTGAGGGCTGGCGCGATGCACCCGCCACCTTCCGCCCCTGGGAAACCTGGGGCATGCCCGACATGGCGGCCTATAACAATATCGTCTGGATGCGCGCCAGTATCCATCTGACGGCAGAGCAGGCGGCGCAGGGTGTGGCCCTGCATCTGGGCCCCGCCGATGATCTGGATGTCACCTGGGTGAACGGCACCCCGGTGGGCAGCCAATATGGCCCCGGCGACCCGCGCCGGTACACCCTGCCGCCCGGCACCCTGAAAGCTGGTGCCAACACCATTACCGTGGCGATCCTGGATGCCTATGGCGATGGCGGCCTGTATGGCACGGCAGAGGCGCAGGCCATCGAACTGACCGGCGGCGGCAAACTGCCCCTGCCCACGCCCTGGCAGTTCAAACCCACCCCGGTCGATACGTCGGTCGTGCCGCAGGCGCCCTGGGGCACGGTCAATGGCCTGTCGACGATCCATAATGCCATGCTGGCCCCCATCGGCCCCTATGGTCTGCGCGCCGCCCTCTGGTACCAGGGGGAAAGCAATGCCGGGCGGCCGGTCCAGTATCAATCGCTGCTGACCGGTCTGATGGCCGGCTGGCGGCGGCAATTCGGGCCGGACCTGCCCTTCCTGGTGGTACAACTGCCGGAATGGGGCTATCCGCAGGATAAGCCGATGGAAAGCGGCTGGGCCGCCTTGCGCGAAAGCCAGCGCGCGGCCGTGGCCGCCGATCCCAAGGCGGGGCTGGCCGTGGCCCTGGGCGTGGGTGACTGGTACGACATCCACCCCGCCAATAAGCAGGTCGTGGCCAAGCGGCTGGTGCGGGCGGCGCGCAAGGTGGTGCGGGGCGAGGATGTCGCCCCCTCCGGCGCCGTGCCGGCCAGTGTCACCCGCAGCGGCGACACTGTGTCCATCCGGTTCACCGACATTGATGGCGCCCTGAAGGCCCTGTCCTATCACCGCCCGCTGGGGTTTGAACTGTGCGGCGAAGGGCCGGGCACTTGCCGCTATGTCGATGCCACCTTGGCGGGCGACACCGTCACCCTGCCGGTTGGCGGCGGCCCGGCGGTGCGGGTGCGCTATTGCTGGGCCGACAGCCCCATCTGCAACCTTCAGGACAGCGCGCGGCAGCCGCCCGGCCCGTTCGAAGCGGTCGTGCGGTGATCGCGAACACCCGCATTGACAACCAGATCAATGTACCTCAATGATAGCGCTACCATCGCTCCGACAGAGGGCGAGGTTAGAGCAAAGACACCGGGAGGAAAATTCAGTGACGACACCAAAGCTGTCACGCCGACTGTTCGGCGCCAGCCTGCTGGCGCTTACCTCCGCTGCGGCCGTGCCCGCCGGCATCGCCTTTGCGCGCGGCAAGGAACCCTACCGCAACCCCGCCCTGCCCATCGACCAGCGGGTCGAAGACCTTCTTTCGCGCATGACGCTGGAAGAGAAGGTGGCCCAGATGATCGGCATCTGGCAGGACAAGAAGCTGGTCAACAACGACAAGGGCGGCTTCGACGCCAAACGTGCTGCCCAGGCCTTCCCCAACGGCTTGGGTCAGATTTCCCGTCCGGGTGACCGGGTGGGTGCGGTGGACAAGGATGGCGCGCCCATCGCCGCCGGGGCCAAGGCCAATATCATCAACCGTGAGGGGCTGGAGGCCGCCACCTATGCCAACGATGCCCAGAAATGGGCGGTTGAGCAGACGCGCCTTGGCATCCCGCTGATTTTCCATGAAGAGGCCCTGCACGGCTTTGTGGGGCGCGGCGCCACCAGTTTCCCGCAATCCATCGCGCTGGCCAGTTCCTGGGACACCGCCATGGTCGAGCGGATTTTTGCCATCGCCGCGCGGGAGGCCCGCCTGCGCGGGGTGCATCTGGCGCTGGCCCCGGTGGTTGATATTGTCCGCGACCCCCGCTGGGGCCGGACGGAGGAAACCTATGGCGAGGACCCGTGGCTGGTCTCTGAAATGGGGCTGGCCGCAATGCGCGGTTTCCAGGGCACGACCCTGCCGCTGGCCAAGGATAAGGTCCTGGTCACGCTGAAACACATGACGGGCCATGGCCAGCCGGAAAGCGGCACCAATGTCGGCCCTGCCCAAATCTCCGAACGCACCTTGCGCGAAAATTTCCTGGTGCCATTTGAACGCGCGGTCAAGAACCTGCCCATCCGCGCCATCATGCCCTCCTATAACGAGGTGGATGGCGTCCCCAGCCATGGCAATAAGTGGCTGCTGGACACGGTCCTGCGCCAGGAATGGGGCTATCAGGGCGCATTGGTCAGCGATTATTTCGCCATTCGCGAAATGAAGACCGTCCACCAGATGACATCGGGTCTGGCCGATGGGGCCGTCCGGGCGTTGAATGCCGGGGTGGATGTGGAATTGCCCGATGGCGAAGCCTATCCGCTGCTGCCCGGTCTGGTGCGCGAAGGCAAGGTTTCCGAAGCCCAGATCGACACGGCCGTGCGCCGCATCCTGCGCATGAAGTTTGAGGCGGGCCTGTTTGAGGCCCCCTATGTCGATGCCAAGGTGGCGGATAAACTGACCGCCACCCCGGATGCCATCGCGCTGGCGCGTGAGGCGGCGGCCCGGTCGATGATCCTGCTGAAGAATGCCAACAACGCCCTGCCGCTGAACCCCAATGCCACGGGCACACTGCTGGTCGTCGGCACCCATGCCAGGGACACGCCGATCGGTGGCTATTCGGAAGTGCCGCGCAAGGTGGTGTCGGTGGTCGAAGGTCTGACCGCCGCCGCCGGCAAGAGCCTGAAGGTGGAGTATGCCGAAGGCGTGCGCCTGACCCGGCAGCGTGTCTGGGAAGAAGACAAGGTTGAGCCGATCCCCGACGCCGAGAATGATGTTCTGATCGCCGAGGCCGTGGCCAAGGCCGCCAAGGCCGATACGATCTTGATGGTGCTGGGCGAAAACGAACAGTTGAGCCGGGAGGCCTGGGCCAAGAACCATCTGGGCGACCGCGCCAGCCTGGAGCTTTATGGAAGGCAGTCGGACCTGGCCGAGGCCATGTTCAAGACCGGCAAGAAGGTCATTATCCTGCTGCTGAATGGCCGCCCGCTGTCGGTGAACCGGCTGGTGGAAAAGGCCGACGCCCTGATTGAGGGCTGGTATCTGGGCCAGGAGACCGGCAATGGCGTGGCCGACGTGGTGTTCGGCAAGGTCTCGCCGGGCGGCAAACTGCCCATCACCATTCCGCGGTCGGTGGGCCAACTGCCGGTTTTCTACAATGCCAAACCTTCGGCCCGGCGCGGCTACCTGTTTGATGATATCACGCCCTTGTTCCCGTTCGGCTTCGGCCTGACCTATTCAACCTTCGAAATGGACGCCCCGACCCTGTCGCGTGGCCAGATCGGGGTGGCGGACAGCGTCGATATCTCGGTAACCCTGCGCAATACCGGGGCGCGCACGGCCGATCAGGTGGTGCAGATCTATCTGCGCGATGAAGAAGCCTCGGTCACCCGGCCGCTGATGGAATTGAAGCGTTTCCAGCGCGTGACCCTGGCGGCGGGCGCCAGCAGCACCGTGCGCTTCACCCTGACCCCCGAAGACCTGTCGATCTGGAACATCGACATGAAACGGGTGGTGGAACCGGGTGTCTTTACCATCAGTGCTGGATTCGACTCTGTGGCGTTGAAATCCGTCCAACTGACCGTGGTTTAAGCAGCGTTTTGCGTAGGTCAGGGCGCAGCGATGATCCGCCCTGACAGCAGAAATCTCCCCTTTTCTGCCGGGGTTCAGGCTTTGCCTGTCACCTGACCTACACAGTTTTCTGTTACCGCTATCAATTCCATTGCGTAATCGCTAAACTCTGTTGCCCATCCAGGGAGTTATTCCGACCATGTCCGCCAGCCCCGCCCCCGCCCTGCTGACCGATTTCCTGCCTACCGACTGGCGCGATGCGCATTTGTTGGGCCGGATGGATTTCGGACAGGGGCCGTCGCCGGTGCTGATCAAGGGCGGGCGGCTGTATGACCTGTCCGAACAGGCGCCCACCGTGGCCGACCTGCTGAACGGTCTGCCCGACGGTGCCTTGCCCGATGGCGGCAAGGATCTGGGCGATATCGCGGCCCTGAAGCTGGCCCTTGCCTGGGGGGAACCCCTGCCCGGCGGGCCTGCCCTGCTGGCGCCCATTGACCTGCACTGCATCAAGGCGGCGGGCGTCACCTTCGCCGTTTCCGCCCTGGAACGGGTGATCGAGGAGCGGGCGCGCGGCGATTATGCCAAGGCCAATGAAATCCGCAGCGATCTCTCGGCCCGCATCGGCACCGACCTGCGTGCGGTCAAGCCCGGCTCGCCGGAAGCGGCGTCGCTGAAACAGGCGCTGATCGCCGATGGCCTGTGGTCGCAATATCTGGAAGTCGCCATCGGCCCGGATGCGGAGATTTTTACCAAGGGCCCGACCCTGTCATCGGTCGGCTGTGGCGCGCATATCGGGGTACGGTCGGACAGCGACTGGAACAATCCGGAACCGGAACTGGCGCTGGCCGTGGATGGCAAGGGCCGGGTGCATGGCGCCACCCTGGGCAATGACGTCAATCTGCGCGATTTTGAGGGCCGGTCGGCGCTGCTTTTGTCCAAGGCCAAGGATAACAACGCCTCCTGTGCGCTCGGCCCCTTCATCCGCCTGTTCGACGCCACGTTCACCCTTGAGGATGTGCGCAATGCCGAGGTGACGGTGAATGTCACGGGTGAGGATGGCTTCACCCTCAACGGCAAGTCCAACATGGCCCTGATCAGCCGCGATCCCTTGGATCTGGTGGGCCAGACCCTTTCCAAGAACCATCAGTATCCCGACGGTTTCGTGCTGTTCATGGGCACCCTGTTTGCGCCCATCGACGATCGTGACGCGCCGGGCAAGGGCTTCACCCACAAAAAAGGCGACATTGTCACGATCGCCAGCCCCCGTCTTGGCAGTTTGTCCAACAAGGTCGTCGGTTGCCATGAGGCACCGGAATGGAACTTCGGCATCGGCGATCTGATGCGCAACCTGGCCCGTCGGGGCCTGCTGCGCGCCTGACCATCGGTCCCCTTCCCCAAACTGTCAATGCAACGTTCCACCCTGGATTACCCATCATGACCCATGCAATTTACCCCTCCTTGCGCGGAAAACGGGTGCTGATCACCGGCGGCGGTTCCGGCATCGGCGCCGGCCTGGTGGAAGGTTTTGTCCGACAGGGGGCGCGCGTCCATTTTGTCGACGTGGCCGTCCAGGACAGCGAGGAACTGGTGGCCAGCCTGTCGGGCGCCGACGTGCCGCCGCGTTTCACCCGCTGCGACCTGACCGATCTGGACGCTGTCAAATCCACCATCGACAGGATCATCGCGGCCGAAGGCGGCCTGGATGTCCTGGTCAACAATGCCGCCAATGATGACCGCCACAAGGTCGGGGAAGTGACCCCCGACTATTGGGACAACCGCATGGCGGTGAACCTGCGCCACCTGTTTTTCGCGGCCCAGGCCGTGACCCCGGCGATGAAGGCCAATGGCGGCGGGGCGATCATCAATCTGGGCTCCATCTCCTGGCATCTGGCCCTGCCGGAGATTGCGCTGTACCAGACGGCCAAGGCCGCGATTGAGGGTATGACCCGCGCCCTGGCCCGCGATCTGGGCGAGGATAATATCCGCGTCACCTGTGTGGTGCCCGGCGGGGTGAAGACCCCGCGCCAGATGCGGCTCTGGCATAATCCGGAGGAAGAGGCGCGCATGCTGGGGCTGCAATGCCTGAAACAGCGTGTTGAACCGCGCGATATCGCGGCAATGGTGTTATTCCTGGCATCCGATGATGCGCGCCTGTGTACCGCGCATAATTACTTTGTCGATGCGGGGTGGCGATGACCGATCTTTCCTCCATCAAGCCTGAACCCATCTGGGAATTGGGCGGTGTTCTTCTGGAAGGCGCCTGCTGGGAGGCGGCAGCGTCCGTCTTCTGGTTTGTCGATATCAAAAAGAAACTGATCCACCGGCTGGACCCGGCCACGGGCAAACGCGACAGTTGGACCGCACCCGACCAGCCCGGTTTTGTCCTGCCCCGCGCGTCGGGCGGGCTGGTGGTGGGCATGCCCTTCGGCCTGTATCATTTCGATCCGGCGGCGGGCAGTTTCACCAAGCTGGTGTCGGTCGAGGCTGACCGCGCGGGCAACCGCCTGAATGATGGTTTCACCGATGCCACGGGCCGCGTCTGGTTCGGCAGCATGAGCGACGGTGAATGCGCCGACAGTGGCGCCTTTTATCACTGGACCGGCGGGGAACCGGTGCGGGTGCTGGACGGTATCTGCATCACCAATGGCCCGGCGACCAGCCCGGATGGCACGGTGCTGTACCATACTGACACTCTGGGCCAGACCATCTATGCCGCCGATATCGGCGCTGATGGCAGCCTGAGCAACCGCCGTGTCTTTGCCAGGATCGGCAAGGATGAAGGCTATCCCGACGGGATGGCGGTGGATGCAGAAGGCTGTGTCTGGGTCGGGCTGTTCTTCGGCTGGGGTATTCGCCGCTACGCGCCCGACGGCACCCTGCTGGGCTTTGTGCGTTTCCCGGTTTCCAATGTCACCAAGCTGGCCTTTGGCGGCCCGGACCTGAAGACGGTCTATGTCACCACGGCCAGCCTGGGCCTGTCGGACGAGCAGAAGGCGGCCCAGCCGCTGGCCGGCGGTCTTTTCACCTTCAAAAGCCCCGTGGCCGGTCTTCCGCCCGCAAAGGTGCGCGCATGAGCAGCGATCACAACGCCCCCCGCCGGTTCCGGTCACGCGAATGGTTCGATGCGCCGGGCCGCGCCGACATGACAGCGCTGTATCTTGAGCGTTTCATGAATTACGGCCTGACGCCCAAGGAACTGCGGTCGGGCAAACCGATCATCGGCATCGCGCAGACGGGCAGCGACCTCAGCCCTTGCAACCGCATCCATGTGGAGCTGGCCAAGCGCACCCGCGACGGCATCCGCGATGCGGGTGGCATCCCGTTTGAATTTCCCGTGCATCCGATTTTTGAAAATTGCCGCCGTCCCACGGCAGCGCTGGACCGCAATCTGGCCTATCTGGGTCTGGTGGAGGTGCTGCACGGTTACCCGATCGACGCGGTCGTGCTGACCACGGGCTGTGACAAGACCACACCATCGGGCGTGATGGCGGCCAGTACCGTCGACATCCCGGCCATTGTCCTGTCTGGCGGGCCGATGCTGGATGGCTGGTTTGAAGGCGATCTGGTGGGCTCGGGCACCGTCATCTGGCGCGGGCGCCGCCGTCTGGCCGCCGGTGAGATCACCGAGGAGGAATTCCTGGATCTGGCCGCGGCATCGGCCCCGTCGGCGGGTCATTGCAACACCATGGGCACGGCCAGCACCATGAACGCCATCGCCGAGGTGCTGGGCCTGTCCCTGCCCGGCTGTGCCGCCATCCCGGCCCCGTACCGCGAACGCGGTCAGATGGCCTATGAGACGGGGCGGCGGATTGTGGAAATGGCCTATGAGGATCTGCGCCCGTCCAAGATCCTGACGCGCCAGTCCTTCATCAACGCTATCGTCGCCAATGCCGCCATCGGCGGATCGACCAATGCCCAGCCGCATATCGTGGCCATGGCCCGCCATGCCGGGATCGAGATCAGCCATGATGACTGGCGCCAGTACGGGTACGACGTGCCCCTGCTGGTGAACCTGCAGCCCGCCGGCAAATATCTGGGTGAACGGTTCCACCGCGCCGGTGGTGTGCCGGCTGTTCTGTGCGAACTGGCGGGGGCGGGCAAGATCGACACGACCTGCCTGACCGTGTCGGGCAAAAGCATTGCCGACAATATCCAGGGCCGGGAAACCAATGACCGCGAGGTCATCTTTGCCTATGACAAACCGCTGATGACGCGGGCGGGTTTCCTGGTGCTGAAGGGCAATCTGTTCGATTTCGCCATCATGAAAACGTCGGTGATTTCCGATGATTTCCGCCAGCGTTACCTGTCGCGTCCCGGCCATGAAGGCATTTATGAGGGCCGCGCCATCGTTTTTGACGGTCCGGATGATTATCACGCGCGCATCAATGACGAGGCGCTGGGGATTGATGAGAAATGCATCCTGGTGGTGCGCGGCGCCGGCCCGCTGGGTTTCCCCGGTTCGGCGGAGGTGGTGAACATGCAGCCGCCCGATGCCCTGCTGAAGCGCGGCATCAAAAGCCTGCCCACCATCGGCGACGGACGACAGTCGGGCACATCCGACAGCCCGTCCATCCTGAATGCCAGCCCGGAATCGGCGGCGGGCGGCGGTCTGGCCTGGCTGCGCACGGGCGATATCATCCGGCTCGATATCAACAAGGGCACCTGCGACATGGTTGTGGATGAAGGCGAACTGGCGCGCCGGCGGGCGGAAGACCCGCCCCCGCCCATCCCCGCCTCCAAGACACCCTGGCAGGAGCTTTACCGCGATCATGTGGGCCAACTGGACAGCGGCGGCTGTCTGGAAATGGCGCTCAAGTACCGTGGCGTGGCCGATGAAACGCCGCGCCATAACCACTAAAGCGCAGTGTTGAAGTTGGTGTTTTTCGGGGGGATGGTCCTGGTTCGCCGGGGCCGAACAACAACAAGGAGACAGTGATGAGCGGTTCCCAGGAGGAACAGGTCAATATGGGCTATGTCGCCGCCATTGTGGCGGTGGCAACCATTGGCGGCTTCATGTTCGGCTATGACAGCGGCGTCATCAACGGCACCGTGGAGGGTCTGAAAAAGGCCTTCAATTCCGACAGTATTGATACCGGCTTCAATGTCGCGTCGATCCTGCTGGGCTGTGCCGCTGGCGCGTTCAGTGCCGCGCGCCTGGCCGACATTATGGGCCGCCGCAACGTGATGATGATTGCGGCTGTCCTGTTCATCATTTCGGCCATCATGACGGGTGCGGCGGAAAGCTCGTCGGTCTTTGTGATCGGCCGCCTGATCGGTGGTCTGGGCGTGGGTGCCGCCTCGGTTCTGTCGCCGGCCTATATCTCCGAAGTGACCCCGGCCTCCATCCGTGGTCGCCTGTCCTCGGTACAGCAGATCATGATCATCTCCGGCCTGACCGGGGCCTTTCTGGGCAATTACCTGATCGCCCATTTTGCCGGCGGTTCGACGGAACCGTTCTGGCTGGGCTATGAAGCCTGGCGCTGGATGTTCTGGGTCCAGATCATCCCCGCCGGCCTGTTTTTCCTGGCCCTGCTGATCATTCCGGAAAGCCCGCGCTATCTGGTGGTGAAGGGGCGTGAGGATGAAGCACGCGCGGTCCTGACCCGCCTGTTCGGGCCGATGGCTGCGGCCGCCAAGGTCATCGAAATCCGCCAAAGCCTGGCGCAGGATCAGCACAAGCCGAAACTGTCCGACCTTCTGGACAAGGCCACGGGCAAGGTCCGTCCCATCGTCTGGGTCGGTATCGGTCTGGCCGTGTTCCAGCAATTGGTCGGCATCAATGTCGTGTTCTATTACGGCGCCGTGCTGTGGCAGGCAGTGGGCTTCTCCGAGGCTGACGCGCTGCGCATCAACATCCTGTCGGGTGCGCTGTCCATCCTGGGCTGCCTGGCCTCGATGGCGCTGGTCGACAAGCTGGGGCGCAAGCCGCTGCTGGCCATCGGATCGGCGGGCATGGCCGTCACCCTGGGCATCATGGTGGCCTGCTTTGCATCCGGCTCCATCATCGACGGCAAGCTGCATTTGTCGGACAATGTCGGCCTGATCGCGCTGATCGCCGCCAATGCCTATGCCGTGCTGTTCAACTTCTCCTGGGGCCCGGTCATGTGGGTCATGCTGGGCGAGATGTTCCCCAACCAGATCCGCGGTTCCGGTCTGGCCGTGTCGGGCTTTGCCCAATGGACGGCCAATTTCGGTATCACCATGACCTTCCCCATCCTGCTGACCACCATCGGCCTGACGGGGGCCTACGGTTTCTACGCTTTCTTCGCGCTGATCTCCTTCTTCTTCGTGCGTTCCATGGTGCATGAAACCAAGGGGCGCGAGCTGGAAAAGATGGAAGGCTGAGGTGTTTGGGGGTGAAGCGGACAGGGCCGCATCCCTGTCCGCTTCACGAATTGGTTGCACAGCGCGTGCAGCGGGTCGATAAAGGGGCGGGTGAAGTCCAGGGGGTATCATGGAAAGACAAAGGCGGCGCGGGACCCAGGCGGTGACCATCCGTGAGGTGGCGGCCCGTGCCGGTGTGTCATCCATGACGGTGTCGCGTGTCATCAACAAGGATGAAAAGGTCAACGAGAATACCCGTGCCCTGGTCGAAGCGGCGATCAAGGACCTGAACTATACGCCCAACCCCGCCGCCCGCCGTCTGGCGGGCTCAGAGGTGCTGCGCATCGGCCTGCTTTATTCCAACCCGTCCAGCGCCTATCTGTCGGAATTCCTGGTTGGCGCGCTGGATGAAAGCAGCCGCGAGGGCCATCAGTTGGTGGTCGAAAAATGCGCCGGGACGGCCAAGGCCACCGCGTCGGTGACCAAGCTGCTGGCCGGGGGGGTCAATGCCTTCATCCTGCCGCCGCCATTGTGCGAATCCAAACCCATCCTGACCATGCTGGAAGAGGCGAATGTGCTGGCGGTGGCCGTGGCGACCGGTCGGCCCAACCCGCATCTGCCCACCATCCGCATCGACAATTACGCCGCCTCCCGGCAGATGACGGAACATCTGATCGGGCTCGGCCATCGGCGTCTGGGCTTCATCAAGGGCAACAAGAACCAGTCGGCGTCCGACATGCGCTATCATGGTTTTATGGATGCCTGTACCGAGGCGGGCCTGAACCCGGCCGATATTCTGGTCGAACAGGGGCAGTATGATTACGCTTCCGGTCTGGAAGCCGCCGAACTGCTGCTGAATGCCAGCCCCCGCCCCACGGCGATCTTTGCCGCCAATGATGACATGGCCGCCGCCACCATTTCCGTCGCCCACCGGCTGCATCTGGATGTGCCATCCGACCTGTCGGTGGCCGGTTTTGACGATACGCTGATCGCCACCACCGTCTGGCCGCCGCTGACCACCATCCGCCAGCCCATCGCCGCCATGGGCAAGGCCGCCGTCGCCGTGCTGGCCACGGCCATGCGCAACAAATGGCAGCCCGGCCGCGCCAGCGACGGCCCCGAACAGCGTTTGCTGGCCTATAAGCTGGTCAAACGCGAAAGCACCATTCCACTGGCATAGATCGGGCATTTCCTCGCCCTTTGATTGATATTGCCGGGTCCTGCCCCCTGGGTCATAGTACCCTCTCTGATCAAAGAGAGAGAGGGATGGGGATGATACAGCATCGGCGCGGATGGCAGGGTCGGCTTTGCCTGCTGGGAACGGGGTTGCTGCTGGTGGCCGGCGGGGCGGTGGCGGCGCAGACGGAAGCAGCACGACCATTGCAGGCCCCCGCCCTGTTGCAGCCGGCGGCGCAAACGCCGCGCGACCCGGCCGCCCCGCAGGGGTACAATCTTCTGTCCGCCGGGGCGCTGACCCAGGCCATTCAGCAGGGTCGGGAAATTCATTATATCCTGCCCATCCATTATACCGACGGCACCATCTACAACCCCGCCACCGGCAAGGACGACAAGGTGCGGCTGCGGTCCTATGGTGACCGGTTCCTGGCCCCGACCATCCTGATGCAGCCGGGCCAGACGGTGCGGATCAGCCTGTCCAACCAGTTGCCGGCGGAGCCGACCTGCGGCATTGATCCCGACACGGGCAAACCCTATCCCATCAACCAGCCGCATTGTTTCAACAACACCAACCTGCATAGCCACGGGCTGTGGGTGTCGCCGACGGGCAACAGCGACAATGTCCTGCTGAATATCGAACCGGGGGTGAGTTTCCAGTATGAATATAATGTGCCGGAGGATCATCCCGCCGGCACCTTCTGGTATCACCCGCACAAGCATGGATCGACGGCCATGCAGGTGGGCAGCGGCATGGCTGGCGCCCTGGTGATCAAGGGCAACCGGCCGCCCACCGCCCTGTCGAACGGGGACCTGGACACCTTGCTGCAGCCGGTTCTGGCCAATGCCGATGATGCCAGCCAGGTGATGCTGATCCAGCAGATCCCCTATGCCTGCTTTGACGATAACGGCCAGATCGAAAAGGACAAGACCGGGCGCTGGATCTGCAAGGACGGGCAGATCGGTCAGGTGAAGGATTTCGATGCCCAGTTCGATTTCCGCGCCTGGGGGCAGAGCGGGCGATACACCATGTTCAATGGCACCGTCCGCCCGCAGATGGCGGCCCGGCCCGGACAGCTTTACCGCTGGCGTCTGATCCATGCGGGGGTGGAGGAAACCATCAACCTGCGCATCCGCAAGGTCGGCAATGTCGCGCGGGTGGCCACCCGGCTGACCTCGGCCAAGGAACAGGAGCGGGAGGTCCAGCGCGCCTGCACCGGCGCCGATGTCACCCAGTATGAGGTGGCGACCGACGGCCTGACCCGTCCGGCCATCTATGCCAAGACCGTGAACAACCTGCAGCCCGGTTACCGCAGCGACATCCTGTTTGTCCTGCCCGAGGCGGGGCGCTACTGCGTCTATGATGACAGCAACGGCAAGGACCAGGTGGCGGGCGAGGATAATGCCAAGATCATCGGCTTCATCGACGCCGTGGGCCCGGAAAAGGTGCCCGACACCACGGTCTTTGTGCAGAACAAGCTGCTGGAAGGGGCCGCAACCCTGCCGGCCGCCGTGCGCGAGACCGTGTCCGCCGACCTCAAGGATGGGCTGAAACTGACCAAATATGTCCCCCACCCCACGATCACCGATGCGGAGATCGCCAAGTGGAAACAGCCCGACGTGAAGATCGAATTCAACCTGATCGGCAGCACCGCCACCAGCCCCGCGCAATTCCTGATCAATGGTCAGGCCTATGATCCGGCCGTGGTGAACCAGACCCTGATCCTGGGGACCGCCCAGCAATGGGTGCTGAGTTCGCTGAATGTCAGCCACCCGTTCCATATCCATGTGAACCCGTTCCAGATTGTCTCCATCATCGACAAGACCACCGGCAAGGAGGTCAGCGACGGCATCTATGCCGGCATGAAAGGCACCTGGAAAGACACGCTGATGACCGACACCAGCGTCGAAATCACCCTGCGCACCCGCTATAACCGCTATATCGGCGAATTTGTCCTGCATTGCCACATCCTGGACCATGAGGACCAGGGCATGATGCAGAACGTGCAGATCGTCCTGCCCGATGCCGAAGGCAAAGCGATGCCGGCTGGGCATCATTAAGGGAATGGGGCTGTCGGCAGGCACCGCTGCCGACAGCCCCTTTGCGCCCTTTGCGGTCGGGGAAACGCAGGGGTGAGAACGGGCGCGTTGCGCGCCGTTGTGGTCGTTCGGCCCCGCCGGCGCAGCGCCGGTAAGCGGCCGTCCGATATGGCTGGCTTAGCAGCTAGGAAGGCCGGAAGGCGGTCTTTCGTCGCGACGTGCACTATGTCGGCCATGCAGCAGCAGACACCGTCCCGGAGGAAAAACGCTTGATCTGCTGTACCGCTTCATCAACATTGAGATTAGATTGCTGGACACTTTGAAAATGTGGGAGGCCAGCGCCCCTCAGGTCTATAGAATGACTTTTGTCAGAAACTGCAACTCAAAATGGGCGATATCCTCAATTTAATCAGAACCGAGCGATGCAGCAAGCATAAAAAACAAAGCGGAGGGCATGAAAGAAGTGCAGGAGGTCGCCCATCATTTGCAGAAGACGGCACACTCAACGGAAGGCGTTGAGCGTGATGCTTTCGCCCGATCTGCATATAATCGCTATTACTATGCCTGTTATCTCGAAATTAGAGCGGTATTTAGAGAAATGTCGCCGGACTGGGAAAGGTCTGCGCACAAGAGTTTTCCAGAAATCTTGACATCGTCCATTTCTAAGAATCTAAAATCTAGAAGAAAGGCGGCAAGCCGAGTCGAAGATACTGAACTAGTAAGGCGGATTGACCAAGCAGTTCGAGCATGTAAAGAATTAGCGAAGATTATCGAGAAAGCAAATGGAGCGAGAATTGTAGCTGATTACAACCCGGAAATCGAGGTTGGTTTCAATGGAAATGCCAGATTCTCTCTAAATGGCATTGAAATCACAGAGGCGCATCAATGGTATGGCCAAGTTAGAGTGCTAGCGAGCCAGATACTATCAGTATGGAGGCAGATCAATGCTTAGCGAGAAAGAATTATATAATCTTCTGGTCGAGTATGGGCTTGATATGGCGGGACCGCTTGTATCGCAGCCCGCTAAAGATAATAGCTATATTGCATTTATAAAAATTAAGGTTGACAAGAAAGGGCAAAAATCACCCGGATCGAGGGCCCTGAGCCAAGTTGCGAATCTTGTTGCCGAGAGGGGGTATATTTTATCATTTGTTACCGTTGACGAAGACGGGAATGATTTTGATGGCAGCCTTAAGTCTATTTTGTTTGCGAAATTTGGCGATAGCATCCGAAATAGCTTTGCATCATTTACAAACCAGCAAACCGAGGTCTGGATCGAGCCCAAGGCGCATTTGTCGCCGCAAGAGAAAAGCCGTATCCAATTTGCCATATCGGAGTTTTCTGCTCTTATTGGGTTTGAATTAGTTGGTGTAAGTTTTACAGACTCCGAGAATACACCTACGCCGACTGCTATCCTTAGTGTTCTTAGGACCAAGGCGCCTTGCAGCGCAGAGGCGCTGAGGACGTTTCTAAAAGAACGAGGGCTGACGGTGCCAAATGTGGTTTGGCTAAATCACGCACTCGACAGGATGCGCAAAGCGGAGCTGGTGGTCAGGAGCAAGAATGGTGATTTCTTTGTCTCGTTTAGTGGACTGTCTCGACTAGGGACTGCCAAGAGCCGCCAGAGCCCCGACATCTTGCGCGCGCTTGACTTCGCTAAACGGCGGGCGTAATCATGGCATGTGGGAGTCTCAGGCGCGAGTGTGTATCACGCTCAACTGCCAAGATCTACGACAGAAGGGCCCCGGCCATGTCGCCGCTGCTCCTTCGAACCACCGCCGACATGGCCGGTGCTCATGAAAGCGAGCTTTGCTAAATGAGGCTCCCACACAACCTTATCGAACGCCTGACACTTGTTGCGGGCAGCCCTGACGAGTTGTGCTCAGCGTTGGGCGATGCTGCTGGAGGTGAGGAAGTTGCAGAGATCGGGCGACTGAGCGCGGCGGGATTGCCTCCCATTACGTCACTTAACGCTCTATCAGTGATGACCGGATATAATCCAGGCTTCGTTTGGGCTTTGGCGAACCGCACGGCACGCTACTATAGGGTATTTGAGATACCGAAGGGGCGGGGTACTCGTCAAATCGAAGCGCCAAGAGTAGCGCTGAAACTGATTCAAAAGTGGCTCTGTCATCATTTTTCTGCGAAGTGGCAGCCACTAGACGCAGTTCACGGTTTCGTTCCAGGGCGCTCGCATTTGACTGCTGCATCGGTCCACTTGCGGGCGGAATGGATACTTTCGATTGATTTGGAAAACTTCTTCCCATCGACACCCATTGATCAGATTCGAGGTAGCCTTCGGAAGCTGGGGTATCAGGACGGCGATGGGCTAGAACTGATTGCAAACCTCTTGTCGTTTCGGGGAAGGCTCTCTCAAGGGGCTCCCACGAGCCCTGTTATCTCAAACATTGCCCTCTCTGATATTGACGGAATTTTGTCTGATATCGCAAGGAACTTCAGGATTAGGTTTACTAGATATGCAGACGATATCACCTTTTCGGGAATATCTGGCGTTCAGCTTCCCGATGAATTGCTGGCAAGCGTTCGAGAGCAATTCGTCGGAACTCCGTGGCGAATATCAGAAAGAAAAATCCACATCGCAAAGTCTCCTGCACGCCTAAAGGTGCATGGCCTTTTGGTTCACGGAGACGAACTCAGACTCACAAAAGGGTATCGCAACCGTTTGCGTGCTTATCGACACTTAATGCAGCTAGGTCGAATTGACGCCAGTGATTTGGGGAAGGTGACTGGTCATATGAACTATGCCAGTCAAATCGAGCGACTTAAATCGTAAAACAGAGAACGCGGCCCTCAGTCCGGTCGAAGGGTAATTTTGGGCGGGAACCGTCGGAGGATACAGCATAAGCTAACCTCAGCTTTGGCCGGTCGGATTCCGAAACAGGTCATTCAGCAATCGGCCCCTTCTCCGACCCTGCACCCGAACCGAAATCGGTCGGCCAAACCATGAAAATCGAACTACCGGTCACTGAAGCCCTGATGTATCGCGAGAGCGACAGGATTGTGATCGTTCCGGCACCAACGGGCGGTCTGGGCGTGTTTAAGCTGGCGCATGCCATCTGCTGACTTTTCCGGCGCAAACAGCTATGATGGGCACCATCAACGCCATTCCTATATCCCCACCCCCGCCGCCCGTTGCGCTGGGGTGGGGGCATTCGGGGTGGGGCACGCGCCGGCTCTGAAACGCCCCGCGTTTTTATGTTTCACACTGTTGCACGGGGGCGCGGCATTCGGAGTGGTGGCATCACCGACTCCGAATAAGCCCACCCCGACAGCCCAACAAAAAAGGCGGGGTCGCCCCCGCCTTTTCCGTCACACGCCGTCACCAACCAGACCAGGCTTACGCCAGCCCGGCGTCGGGCCGCGTCTTGCGCAGGACGATGACGCTGACCGACACCATCATGAAGGCCGGCAGCAAGCCGCTGCGATGATCCCTGTCTTCGTTCATTATTTTCGACCCCTGAGGTCTGTGAATTATCCACGCCTTTTATGCCTTGGAGGCATCCAGGGCAAGCCGAGATGGTTTCACTTGAAACGATTACTGTTCCGATGTTTCGGTTGACCGGCTTCATTGCAATTGACACCGGTTTCCATTAGGGTTTGACGGTTAATAAAGGCCGCAACAGACGGCCAAACCAGTATCCTGTCAGACTCAGGGGAAAACGATGGGAAGTGAAACGACCGCGACTGCCGGCCTTCGGGTCGGCATGGTCCGCTGGATCGTGGTGGGCTTGCTCTTCACCGCCATGGTCATCAACTATGTCGATCGCGGCATGCTCGGGTTTTTGAAATCCGACCTGTCCAAAGAATTCGGCTGGTCGGAAACCGACTATGCCGACATTGTGCTGTGTTTTCAGGCGGCCTATGCCGTGTCCTACGTGGCCTTCGGGCGCGTTATGGACAAGATCGGCGTGCGCTGGGGTTATGCCCTGGCTTTCACCATCTGGACCATCGGCCATATCTGCCACTCGGCGGCGCGTTCGCTGGTCGGGTTCATGATTGCCCGCGCCATCCTGGGTGTGGGCGAAGGCGGCAGCTTTCCCGGCAGCATCAAGGCCGTGGCCGAATGGTTCCCGCGCAAGGAACGCGCCTATGCCACGGGCCTGTTCAATGCCGGCAGCAATATCGGGGCGATTGTCACGCCGCTGGTGGTGCCCTGGCTGACGCTGACCTATGGCTGGCAGATGGCCTTCATCATCACCGGTGTGGCCAGCCTGCTCTGGCTGCCGCTCTGGATCATCGTCTATCGCCGCCCGCGGGAAAGCAAACTGCTGAGCCCGGCGGAATTGGCGCATATTGAAAGCGATCCGCCCGACACGACGGAAAAGATCGGCTGGCTGCGTCTGCTGCGGGTCAAGGAGACCTGGGCCTATGCGGTGGGCAAGTTCCTGATTGATCCGATCTGGTGGATGTTCTTGTTCTGGCTGCCTGATTTCCTGGGCAAGCGGCATGGGCTGGATCTGAAAAGTTTCGGGCCGCCGCTGATCGTCATCTATCTCCTGTCGGATGTGGGGTCGGTGGCCGGTGGCTGGCTGTCATCCAAAATGATCCACCGGGGTGCAAGTGTGAACCGGGCGCGCAAACTGACCATGTTGATCTGCGCGCTCTGTGCCACCCCGGTGGCCTTTGCCGCCTTTGCCGATCAATTGTGGGTCGCGGTCCTGATCATCGGTCTGGCCACGGCGGCGCATCAGGGTTTTTCGGCCAATCTCTACACCCTGCCATCCGACGTGTTCCCCCGCTCTGCCGTGGGGTCGGTGGTGGGTATCGGTGGCATGCTGGGCGCCATTGGCGGCATGGTCATGGCCAAATATGCCGGCTACATCCTGGACAAGCTGGGCACCTACACGCCGATCTTTGTGGTCGCCGCCTCGGCCTATCTGCTGGCACTGGGTGTCGTCCATCTGTTGTCGCCACGTCTGGCGGCGGTGGAGATCAAGGATTGATGCAAGTCCCTCTGCGATAGAAGAGGGGTCATGTTTCCTGTAGCATAGGGCGGCGGATGCCGCCGCCCGGCGCTTGAGGGAACAAAAAATCTCCCTTTATCGGTCAAGGTCAAGGGAGATCGGTATTAGTGCTGTCCGAGGTCCTGGAAACAGTCAGGACCAGACGGAAGTTTGCAACTAATAGAGCAATGTGTGTCGAGATGAATGGTGGCAGCAAGCATAAGCAGCGCTTTGATCGGTGGGTACGACGTCAGAACAAGTCTACTCGTTTCCTCGCAGAGCTGGTTGAAGAACGCTTGTTGCCGCCTCTTTCCCAGGAAGGGTTCGTCAGAGTAAACGCAGATCTGACGGACCCTTCCTGGAAAGTTGACCCGTATCAGTTAACGATGGAGAGGGTTAGAGGAGAGGAGTATGATTTTATTATCATAATTTTTCTGAACTCTGGAGCTCCCCGCTTCCAGGTATTCTTTGGAACAAGGGGCACTTTGCCGCCACATAATTGGCTGAAGAGTGGCTATTTGGTTAGTAGATCAAAGGAGTTCATTCATTTTTGGGGGAAGCCGTGGTGGCGTCCATATTTTACCTGGACAGAAAATTCGGCAACCAAAACCGTGTCCAAGGTTGAGTCAATGCTGACACAGGTGTTGGATTTTCTGAGAACCGGAGAGGCCGGGATGAACATTAGCAAGAGAGAGATGTAGACCGTTATTTCCATATGTTCAGCTTTTGGGTTAATTGACTGATTGCGATATACAAGGAGGCGGGCAAATGACCGACCATCCTGCAGGATCCATCCGGCTTTTGAGGCTTGTGGCCGATGACCTTGCCCGCCGCGGTCGGCTGGCGGAAGCGGCACAGGCCGGGGCGTCGGCGGTGGCACCGGAATGCGATGGCCGTATCGACCGCGCGTTAGCCCGGCTGGGCTTGGTAGCTGATGCCGCTCTGGCTGAGAGCTATGCCTAGGTTTTGGCGATCCCGCTCTGGCGTCCGGATGTGCTTCCCGATCCTGTGCCGTTGCTGGACACACCGAGCCCGGCTTGGCTTCGCGCCATGGGCCTGTTGCCGCTTGAACGCACGCCAGAGGGCGGCATTATCGCCGCGATGGCCGATCCGCTGGATACGGAAACACTGCGCGGCCTGGAATTCGTCACCGAAGGCGGCCCGGTCCATCCCCACGCGCAGCACTGGAAGCAGCCATCGAGAGGAACCAATAAGGCACATTGCCATCCTTGCCTGCGCCGCTCTCATGTCCGGGTGTACAGACCTCTCGGCAGTGCGGGATATTGAAGCGCTCCGGTGCTGTCGGCAGCTCCACCGACTGAGCGGATAGAGCCTCCACGTGATCGAATGACGGGAGAGCGGGGTGAATAAGGTTGAAAAGGGGCCGATGCCACGCCATGGCATCGGCCCTTTTTCATGGCCGCAGCCCCGTATAACGGGCACGCGGGCGGATCAGGACGCTGGACCGCGCCTGTTCCAGATAATGCGCCATCCATCCGGCACTGCGGCCCAGGGTGAACAGGGCAATCGGCGCATGGGGTGGCAGCGACAGGCGGTCGGCCAGCAGCACCAGGGCATAATCCAGGCTGGCCGCCGTGCCCGCCAGATCCACTGCCGCCCGTGCCAGGGCCATGGCGCGGCGGAACCGGGGTTCTGTGCCCCACAACATGCCCATCCGCTTCATCAACCACGCCGCCCGCACATCACCATCGGGGTAGAGGCGGTGGCCAAAGCCCGGCAACTCATCCCCGCGCGCCAGCAGGGCGGACAGGGCAGCCACGGGGTCGGGCGCGTCTAGCAGGCCCGGCAGCACAGCGGCCACCCGCGCCGTCGCCCCGCCATGGCGCGGACCCCGCAGCGCGCCGATCCCGGCCGACAGCGCGGCATAGGGGTTGGCCCCCGTCGACGCCACACAGCGCACAGTAAAGGCTGACGCGTTCAGCTCATGATCGGCAGACAGCACCAGCGTGGCGCGGATCAGCTCCACCCCCGGCCCCGTCACCCCCCAGGCCCGGCACAAAACCTGATGCAGCGGCAGGGATGACGGCTCCACCCCCGCCAGCACCGCCGCCATCAGGCGCGCAATCCGGGCCCCGGTTCGCGCCAACCCGGCGGGCGTGCGGTTGACCGCGCGCGCATCCGCCGCCGCCGCCAGCGGCAACAGCGCCAACAGCCGGTCCAGCGGGTCCAGATCGGGCGACACCCCGTCCAGCCGGGGCAGGGGCGGGGGCGCATCGGCGAACGGGTCCTCTGTCACATCCCATAACAGGCCCGCCACCGCCTCCAGCGTCGCGCCCGCCGCCAGGTCGGTCGCGTCCCGACCCCGGTAATACAGCGCCCCGCCGGTGATCAGGGTGACGGCGCTTTCCAGCACCGGCGCACCCCAATCCAGGGCCTTGTCCCCCGCCGCCGCCGCATCGGGCCGGTCACGCCGCGCCACCAGGGCGCGCACATCCTCGGCCCGGTACAGGCGGGTCCGCCCGCCCGCTGTCGCCTCCGACCGGATCAGGCCCCGGCTGACATAGGCATAAAGCGTGGCCAGGCTGACCCCCAGTTCGGCAGCGGCTTCCTTGGCAGACAGGGTCAGGGGGGTGGACATGATTGATACATTGATTAATTGATTCAATATTGACTGTATATCAGTCCGGTTCCAGCCTTGCCAGCGATGAAACCCGAATGGAAAGGAACCGGACATGTCGGCCGGATTGGATGGGATTATCGCTGCTGACACGGTATTGAGCCATGTTGACGGCGCGGCGGGGCGGCTGGTGCTGCGCGGGCTGGATGTCGAACGGGCGGCGCAGAGCCTGGATTTTGAAGGGATGACGGCCCTGCTCTGGCAGGGGTTTCACCCGCTGGGCGGGCGGCCCGACGACCTGCGCGCCGCCATCGGTCAGGCGCGGGGCCGGGTGGCGGCCCGCCTGCCCGCCCTGCTGCCCGCCATCAGCGGGTTGAGCGCGGTGGAGGCGCTGCGCCTGCTGCTGGCATCCCTGCCCGATGGCGATGCGGCGGGCGATGCGGTGATGGTGGTGGCCGCCATGCCCGTGTTCATCGCCGCCCTGGACCGCCGGGCGCGCGGTCTGGCGCCGGTGGCACCGGACGTCGGGGCCGGGCACGCGGCAGATTTCCTGCGCATGATGACGGGGGTGGATCCCGACCCGGCCCTGGCCCGCGCCCTGGACACCTATCTGGTGACGGTCAGCGACCATGGGCTGAACGCTTCCACCTTCGCGGCCCGTATCGTTGCCTCCACCCGCGCTGGCATGGTCAGCAGCATTGTCGCCGGCCTGTGCGCCCTGAAGGGCCCGCTGCATGGCGGGGCGCCGGGACCGGTGCTGGACATGCTGGACGCGGTGGGCGATGCGGCGGCGGCCCCGGCCTGGATCGCCGCTGAACTGGCGGCAGGGCGGCGGTTGATGGGCTTTGGCCACCGGATCTACCGCGTGCGTGACCCACGGGCAGAGGTGTTGAAACGGGCTGTGCGGTCCCTGTCCAGCCCGCGCATCCTCCTGGCCGAACAGGTGGAACAGGCGGCCTTGACGGCGCTGTCCCGGCATCGGCCCGACCGGCCGCTGGAGACCAATGTGGAATTCTACACGGCCCTGCTGCTGGATGCGGTGGGTCTGCGCCGCGACCTGTTCACCCCCGTCTTCGCCATGGGCCGCGTGGCCGGCTGGACCGCCCATGTCATGGAACAGGAAGCCACCGGCCGCCTGATGCGCCCGGCATCCCGCTATGTCGGACCGTTGGCGGCGTGATTGGTGGGGGGTGCTGGGGGTCACCCCTCCAGCAGCTTCCACACCCCATCCACGGCGGCGACCGGCTTGTCGCCCACCGACAGGATGCCGCGCGCATAGATGACGCTGCGGCCTGACCGCAGAATCTCGCCGCGCGCCACCACAAAATCGCCCGTGCGGCAGGCCCCCAGGAACTGCAAATTCATCTGAATGGTGGCACAGGGGCGGCGGTCGACACTGTCCCAGACGATCAGGCCGACACCATGATCGGCCAGGGTGGCGATCAGCCCGCCATGGATGGTGCCGCGTTCATTGCGGTGCTTGCCCTCGCACAGGATGCCATAGGCCCGATACCGCCCCTCCTGCCGCCACCAGAAGGGCCCGACCAGCCCGGCATAATCGGCCCAGTCTTCCGGCTGCCACCCGGCGGCCCGCAAAGTCTCGTGCGTTTCCATCCCACCCTCTGTGTGTCTCTTGTCCGACTTTATTATACATAGACGTTGTCATCCGTATAAATAAATCGTATCCAGAAGCCCTGAACAGGGCGAAAGGCCCGGATGCAGGACCAAGGGGAGGGTGAGATGGAGTTACAGGGCCGCGCCGTGGTGATCACCGGCGGTGCATCGGGTCTGGGGGCCGCAACGGCAGAAGCCTTTGCGGCGGCGGGGGCGCGGGTGGCGCTGCTGGATATCAACCGTGATGCGGCGGCGGTCATGGCCGAACGGATCGGCGGCTTGCCGGTGCAGGCCGATGTGACCAGCGGCGACAGCCTGGCCGGCGCCCTGGCCATCGCGGCGGCGGCGCATGGCCCGGCCCGCATCGCCATCAATTGTGCGGGTATCGCGCCACCGGCCAAGGTGCTGGGCCGCAACGGCCCGCATGATCTGGACCTGTTTGCCCGTGTCATTCAGGTGAACCTGATCGGCAGCTTCAATCTGCTGCGGCTGGCCGCCGCCGGCATGGCCGGGCTGGACCCGGTGACGGCGGATGGTGAACGCGGGGTGATCATCAACACCGCCTCGGTCGCCGCCTTTGACGGGCAGATCGGGCAGGCGGCCTATGCCGCGTCCAAGGGGGGCGTGCATTCCATGACCCTGCCGATCGCACGCGAACTGGCGCGCAGCGGCATCCGTGTCGTCACCATCGCGCCGGGCATTTTCCTGACGCCCATGATGCTGGGCCTGCCGCAGGAAGCGCAGGACAGTCTGGGTCAGCAGGTGCCCTTCCCGTCCCGCCTGGGCCGGCCCGACGAATATGCCGCACTCGCCCGCCATATCGTCGAAAACGCCATGCTGAACGGGGAGACCATCCGCCTGGACGGTGCCCTGCGTATGCCGCCGAAGTGAGGAACAGGTCATGACAGAAGCGGCATCCCCGCCCGTGATGGTGGAGCGGGACGGGGCGGTGGCCCTGGTCCACCTTAATCTGCCGGCCAAACGCAATGCGCTGACCGCCGCGTTGGTGACCGCCCTGACCAGCGCCCTGGACGGGCTGGCCAGTGACCGGTCGGTGCGCGCCGTCATCCTGACCGGCGCTGGCGGTGCCTTCTGTGCGGGTGGTGACCTGGGCGGTATGGACGCATCCGATCCGCTGGCGGCCACCGCCATGCTGCGCGCCTGTCAGGGCATTGTGCGCCGCATCGCCACCCTGCCGCAGCCGGTGGTGGCGGCGGTGGAGGGGGCGGCCTTCGGGGCCGGTTTTTCCATCGCGCTGGCCTGCGACCTTGTGGTGGTGGCCCCGTCCAGCCGTTTCTGCGCCGCCTTCGGCAAGGTCGGCTTGATGCCGGATCTGGGTCTGCTCTGGTCGCTGCCGCAGCGTGTATCGCTGGGCCGGGCCCGCGAATTGCTGATGCTGTGCGACGTGCTGGGCGGCGAAGCGGCCGTGGCCGAACGCATTGCCGATGTGCTGGCCCCGGATGGACAGGTGCTTTCCACCGCGCTCTCCCGTGCCCAGCGTCTGGCCGAAGCGGCACCGGGGGCGGTCGCCGCCATCAAACGGGTGCTGGCCGCAGCCCCGCAAAGCCTGGAGGATGTGTTGCGGGCGGAGGAGGTGGGCCAGGCCCTGCTGATCACCACGGCCGACCATGGCGCCGCCCGCACCGCCTTTTTTGAAAAACGCGCAGCATTGTTTGAGGGGCGGTAGACCGGCCCCTCACATCCCCCGGAACAGATGCAGCCAGGCCCGGCTGACGGGAATGGTTTCGGCCCGGTTCCTCAGATGGATGAGGCCCGTCTCATTCTCCCCGCGCACCATATGGCTGACGGCACGCAGGGCGACGATGGCGCTGCGATGAACCTGGGTGAAGTGCGCGGGGTCCAACTGCTCGGCCAACTCCCGGATGGGGGTGCGGATCACCGCTTCCTGCGGGGTGCCCCCCTCCCCGCGCCAGCCGACATGGGTGTATTTGTCGCCGGCCAGCAGGAAATCCACATCCTCCACCGCGATCAGCCGGACCATGGGCCCGACCGACGCGCGCAGCCAGGTCAGGCGCGGGGCAACGGCAACGGCCCCGCGTAACTGGGCCGCCAACCGTGCCAGCAGATCATCGGGCACCGCCGCCGGCTGGGCCGCACGCAGGCGTTCCTGCACGCGCGCCACGGTATCGGCCAGCCGTTCGGCCGTCACCGGCTTCACCAGATAATCCAGCGCCCCTTGCGCAAAGGCTTCCACCGCATACTGATCATAGGCGGTGACAAAGACCAGATGCGCCCGCCGTCCGATGGCGCGCGCCGCCTCCACCCCCGACAGACCGGGCATATGCACATCCAGAAAGCAGATATCCGGCCGGTGCTGTTCAAACAGGGTCACCGCCTGTCGGCCATTGCGGGCTGCGGCCACCACGGTCAGGTCTGGCCAGACACTGGCCAATTGTCGGATCAGCGTGTCGCGCAGCAGGGGTTCATCTTCCGCGACCAGGGCCTTGGGACCGTTCATGCCGCTGTCTCCGCCACGGGCCAGGCCATCATCGCCACGACGCCCCCCTCCGCCCCCTGGGTCAGCGACAGGCTGGCCATCGCCCCGAAGGACAGGGCCAGCCGCTGGCGCAAGGTGGACAGGCCGGTGCCCAGGCCCCCGGTGCCGGCGGACCCCAGGCCCAACCCGCTGTCGCGGACCGTGACGCGCAACAGACCGCCCTCGATCCTGGAGGTAATCTCGATGCGCCCCCCCTCCTCCGCCGGATCAATGCCATGGCGCACGGCATTTTCCACCAGGGTCAGGACCGCCATCGGCGGGCAGGGCATTGTGTCAGTGCCGGGGGCAAGGTCAATGCAGAAGGACAGGCGGTCGGGCATACGCATGGCCATGATATCCAGATAGGCCCGGACCAGCCCCATCTCGTCCGCCAGGGTGCCCATCGCTGCGTTCAGGCGCGGTACGGCGGCCCGCAGATAGGCGATCAGACTGTCCAGCACGGGCAGGGCCTGGGGCGATCCCGTCTCCACCAGGGCCCGGACATTGGCCAGGGTATTGAACAGGAAATGCGGCTGCACCTGCGCCTGCATCAGGGCAAGGCGTGCATCCGTGGCCCGGCGTTCCAGTTCACTGCGCTCCAGGGCAAAGGACAGGGCCTGATGCCGGGCCATGGCTTCGCGCTGCCGCACCAGGGCGCCAAGCGCCACCCACGGCCCGATCAGCACACCCAGCATGATCATGATGAACAGCGCCTGTAATCGCGCCTTGTCCTCGAACAGGGGCACCCCGCCCGGCGGCGGGGTCAGGATATACAGGACAATCATGGTTGGCGGGACGGTCAGGGCGACGGCGAGGACCTGTACCACCCAGCGCGCAATCCAGCGCGGCAGACGCCGTGGAAACTGTTCCCAGAAACCAAAGGCCAGCACACCCATCAGGCAGACAACAAACATCCGCAGCAGCAGGATCCAGACATGGTTCTCCCAGGCCGGCAGCAGCAGCAGGGAGAAGATGCCAGCCAGAACCGCCGCCGCCCGCAGCCGCCGCCAATGGAGGATGGCCAGCAGCCTGTGCCCGATATTGCCGGCCGTCGCGTCCATCCCCCTGTCCTTCCCGCCGCCCCGCATCACAGCCGCGGCAGCCACATGCCCATGGCAGCACCAAAGATACCACCGGCGGTCAGCAGCGCCAGCACTGTCAACAGCCCGGCCACACCCAGCCGCAGCACCGAACCACCCCGGTCCATGGCCTGAAAATAGAGCTGGAGAACCGCCAGCGGCAGCAGATATTGCGCGAAGGACAGCGTCTCCGGCAGGGGGCCGGTAAAGGTTTTGGGATCAAAGCCCACCGGTGCCTGGAAGATCAGCATCCACAGCATGAACATGACCCGGAAGAACCAGACCCCGCTGACCGCCAGGAACAGGCGCAGCGCCCAGCGGCGATGGGCATCGAACTGCCGCCGCCGCGCCAGCATCCAGGCCATGCCGGCACAGATCAGAATGACCACGCCGTTCAGGCAGGTCCCCACATGCATGAGAGTGCTGCCGACCGTCCCGCGCAGCAGGATCAACCCGATCCCGCCCAGCGAAAGGATAGTGGCGGCGACCATGTAAGTGCGGCCCGTCCAGCGGTGAAAGGCAGGCCGGTGGCGGCGTAGCGCGGGCCAGAGCTGCAAGGCCCCGCCGACAATGATCACCACCGCGAACAGCATATGCAGGGCATAAAGCGAATTGCCCAGGACGTCACCCGGAACCAGCCCCTCTACGGGGCGACCCCGCACGCCCTGACCCGTCAGCCATTCCCGCCCATGGCTGGCCGCGACATACACCGCAAAGATCATTTGCCCGCCGATCGCCACCAGCAGCCAGAGCAGACCCGCCCGCCCCAGCCAGCGTTTGGCCATGGCGGGGTCGGGGCGGGCGGTTTCAGGGATTGTCGCGGCCAGGGACATCGGGTTCCTCCATCAAGGTGATGGGTGATCCTGACGCTTGCGGGCGGTCGATGGGGCAGGGCTGCGACGGATGACGGATAGGGGCGATGAATGGCGGTGGCGGGCAAGGGTCTCTGCGCTGTCTTGCCTTTCCTCCCCATTGTCGTCATCCCGACTTCCGTCGGCATGACGATAGAGCGTGCCCGAAGAGGTCCCGCCCTTACCCCTCATCCAGCCAGGCCGTCAGCCAGACCAGGGGCGCGTTCCAGTTGATGGTCACCTCATTCACCGTGAACAGGTCGATATCATCCTTCCAGCAGGTCTGGGGCGCACAGGGTCCGATACGTTTGCGCGCCTCATCGCCCAGGCTGTCGCCGCCATTGGGTCCGCCCGACACCACGCCCGGCGGCGGTGGCGGCAATTTGGGGTCCAGCACATGGGCCCAGAACCGGTGATGCGGGCGCTGCATCGCCCGTGCGCCATAGCCGCTGACATAGGAAATATCCAACGGGTTGCGGCCCAGCAGGTAATCGGCCACATCCACCACCCGGTCCCGGTAGGCCCCCTGCCCCGACAGGTCATGGGCATAGGCCAGGATCAGGGCCCGGTTCATCAGCCCGGAATTCGATCCCCAGCCATAGGCCTTGGGCCCCATGGGCTGGGCATAGCCGCTGTCCGCCGCTTCCCCCGCATAGAGATCGGCGGTCCTCAGGATGGCGGCCCGGATCCGGGCGCTGTCGGCTTCGGCCAGGGCATCGGGGTGCAGGGCCAGCGACAGGGCGCCCAGGGAACTTGTCTGGGCCCAGGAAGGTTCGGCAAGGGTGTCACGCCCGAAAAAGGAGGACCCGGTGACCGCCTGGGTGAACACGGCATGGCGCGTGGTGATCAGCAGTTCGGCATGGGCCCAGAAAAACTCATCGGCGACATCCTTGTCGCCATAACCGCCACTGCCATCAAAATTGCTGGTGGCCAGGGCGTCGGGCACCCGCACCGCCGCCTTCCAGGCCCGCACCGCTGCCACCAGACACCGTTCGGCAAAGGCCGGGTCGATGGTTTTCCAGATGCGGGCCGCCTGGGCCGCCGTCGCCGCCAGATTGAGGGTCGCCGCTGTGCTGGGCGGGTAGAGGAACCGGCGTTCCTTGTCCATGTGCGGTGGCAGCGGCAGGCCGGTCCAGCGTTCATCCGCCACCTTGTGATGTGCCATGCCGGAAATGTCGACATCTTGGGTGAAGTTCAGCCGTTTCGACCCGTCCTGCGGCCCCAGTGGCAGCGGCATGCGGCTGCCGTCAGGCACCTGCATGGTCAGCATGAACTCCATCTGCCAGCGCGCTTCGTCCAGCAGATCATTGACGCCATTGCCCGCTTCCGGAATGGCGGCGGTCCCGTCGGGGAAGGCCGGGGCCTTGCCCTTGAGCGTCTGCCGTTCCGCCAGGTTCAGCAGCGTCCACAGCGCGATACCGCCATTGACCACATATTTGCCATGGTCACCGGCATCGTACCAACCGCCGGTGACATTCAGACTGTGGCCGCAGGCGGTCCAGTCATTGCCGCCTTCATCCTTGCCGCCGTAACAGGGGGCGATCTCCTTCTCATGGCCCGCCGGCCGGGCCCAGGCGGCCCCGACAAACCGCGCCTCGATGGGAATGCCGGCGCGGTTATGATAAAAATAGGCCAGCGCATCACGCTTCAACCGGCCATAGGGGCCGGTGCCGATGGCAAAGGCCCGGCTGACCGCGCCCCCCGCCGCCAGGGTGAACCCCTCGCCGGTCATGGTCACGGCCGACAGGTCGATCCGGTGCAGATGCTGACCCGATGCGGCATCGTCACCAGTGACGATGGTCTTGCCGCTGGCCACCACCTGCCCGCCCGCGTCGCGCAGGCTCCAGTCCAGTGGCTGGGTCGCCGACGCCGGCAGAATGGCCAGCTTGGCCGCATTGGCCAGCAGGCCCATCTGGTTGACGCGGATGGGACTGACCGCCGCCTCCTTTGCCATCACGGGCGTGGCGATGCACAGAAAACCGGCAAAAAGCAGCGGCAGGCGCATGGATGTCGGCTCCGACACAGGGATCATCTATGGTGGGCCGATACATATAGCGGAGTGTTTAGCGCTAACAGTAGCGGATAATGCGCAATTTTTGATCTTTCATTGCCGCCCGCCCCGTCACCCGAACCGCGACAGGTCGAACGGGGCCGGCCCTGCCCCCTGCCCCATGGCCAGATCGGCGACAAGGCTGGCCGTGACCGGTCCCAGCGTCAGGCCCAGATGCTGATGCCCGAAGGCATAAAGCAGGCCCGGTGCGTGGGCCGACCGGCCGATGGCGGGCAGGTAATCGGGCAGGGTCGGGCGGCACCCCATCCATGGCGTTCCCGGCAGATCAAAGGGCAGACCCAGATCGCGGATGCGCTGGCGCAGCCTTTCCCATTTGGCGGGATCGGCCGGACTGTCGGGGTGGCTGAATTCCACAAAGCTGGAGGCGCGCAGATAATCGCGGAACCGCGTCACGATCAGGGCCCGGTCTTCAAACACCAGTGGCGGCAGATCGGCGGGCCAGTCGCCGGCAGGGGTCTGCAGGTGATACCCCCGCTCCGCGATCATCGGCACCCGATGGCCGATCCCTTCCATCAGGTCCTTGCTGGCCACACCGGCGGCCACCACCACCTGTTCGGGGTTCAGATCGGCCCCGCCGGCCACCCGCACCCGCACCCGGCCCTCGCCCGGTGCCAAACGCACGGCACGCCCGCGCAGCAGCACGCCGCCGCGTTCCAGGAACCGACCCCGCATGGCATCAAACAGCAGATCATGGCCGGCAATATGCCCACTGCCCCGCAAGCGCACGGCCCCCGCCGGCGTCCGGCCCAACAGCCGGGTCAGGGCCTCCCCCTCCCCCGGTTCCAGCGTGTGGACCGTGGCCGTCCCATGGTCGCCCGCCTGTATCCGGGCCAGGCCGCGTGCGGCGCTGGCGGCCGTATCCCAGATCACATAATGCCCGTCCCGGATCAGCAGCGCGGGCCGCCCCAGCCCCGCCACCAGCGTTTGCCAGGCCGGCATCGCGCCCGCCATCAGGCCGGACAGGGCCATCTTGCCCGCCTGGAACCGCCGGGGCCGCGACGCCAGGGCCAGACGGATGCCAAAGGGCAGCCAGTGGCGCAGATCACGCCAGCGCAGCGACAGCGCGTCATCGGCCGCCAGCAACCGACCCGGCACCGCACGCAGCGTCGCGGGGCTGGCCAGCGGTTCCACCTGTTCCACCGCAATATGCCCAGCATTGCCCCAAGACGCGGGCTTGGCCGTCGCCCCCTCATCCAGCAGCGTCACCGTCCGACCGCGATCCTGCAGCGCCAGGGCCGTACAGAAGCCCAGCACCCCGCCGCCGACCACCAGGACCCCTTTCATCATCCGCTCCCCTTTCACCGGCGCCACATATACGGTATACGATCGTCAAGGCAAAGTGGGATCAACCCGCCGTGCCAGACTGGCGCCCGGCTTTGGGGGCAGTGAGGGGCTATAACCGCCGCCTGTTCCCCATTATGCTTTTCGCCCACCAAGGGGCGGCACTGGACATGCCGCCCCCCTTATCGGGAGTGATAGGAAATGAGCATCGGGGGTTCCACGGCGGCGGCGGAACTGGCCGCCCTGACGGCGATTGATCACCGGGCCGCGCGCCCGCCCGCCATTCCCCCCGCCGACCACCAGGCCCGCATCGACCAGGCCATGCGCCTGACAGCACAGATGCCCGCCGGTGCCCTGCTGATCGGGGCGGGGGCCAGCCTGCGTTATTTCACCGGTGTGGCCTGGGGGGCGACGGAACGGCTGGTGGCCCTGCTGCTGCGCCGGGGCCGCCGCCCCGCCCTGGTCTGCCCGGCATTTGAGCTGGGGTCGCTGAAAGAGGCCATGGCCATTGATGCGGAAATCCTGCTGTGGGAGGAGGATGAAAATCCGGCGGAACTGCTGGCCAGCGCCCTGGCCGGGTTTGAAACCCTGGCCTTGGACCCTTCCGCCCCGTTCGGGCTTTATGCCCGCCTGCGCGAAGCCGCCCCCATCCTGAAAGTGGCCGATGCCAGCCCCATCATTGATGGCTGTCGCGGGCGCAAATCGGCGGCGGAACTGGCCCTGCTCTCCTTTGCCAAGGCCAAGACGCTGGACATCCACCGCCGGGCGGCGGCCATCCTGCACCCCGGTATCCGCGCCTCAGAGGTGAAGCGCTTCATCGACCAGGCCCACCGCACCATCGGCGCCGACAATGGTTCCACCTTCTGCGCGGTACAGTTTGGCCGTGCCACCGCCTTCCCGCACGGGCTTCCCGGTGACCAGGAACTGGCCGAGGGCGATATTGTCCTGATCGACACCGGCTGTCAGATCGAAGGTTACCATTCCGACATCACCCGCACCTATGTCTATGGCGAACCGACGGCCGAACATCGCCGCATCTGGGCGATTGAGAAGGAAGCGCAGCAAGCCGCCTTCGACGCCGCCCGCCCCGGCCGCACCTGCGAAAGCGTGGATGACGCCGCCCGCCTGATCCTGGAACGTTACGGCCTCGGCCCCGACTATAAACTCCCCGGCCTGCCCCACCGCACCGGCCACGGCATCGGCCTGCAGATCCACGAAGGCCCCTACCTTGTGCGCGGTGACAGAACCGTGCTGGCACCCGGCATGTGCTTTTCCAACGAACCGATGATCGTCATCCCCGATGCCTTCGGCGTGCGGCTGGAAGATCACATGTACATCACCGAGGACGGGGCCGCATGGTTCACCCAGCCGTCACCGTCGATCGACAAGCCGTTTGGGTAAGGGGGCGCCGGGGGGTGTGCAACGTTGCACAGCAAGGCCCTTCCCCGCCCATCATCCCTTGCTCTAGACGTCATCCCGGCGCAGGCCGGGACCCAGGTTTACACGTCCAACCTCTCCACCCGTACCGTAGCCCCGTTGGCCCCTGGGTCCCGGCATGCGCCGGGATGACGGGGGTGGCCAGCGCCTCTCACCACCACCTGAATTGATTGTCCATGTCCTTTTGAGTTAACCTGTGACGCGCAGAAGGCAGCGGACCTTCTGGCGGAGATCGGGGCGGCATGGACGGGTGTAAGCCAGTGCATCGTCTTCCGTTACTACGCTCTTTGACCGGTCAAGTCCGCCACCGTGATGTGCGGTCTTCATTGCTCGGCGGTCCAGACGTCTGAACTTTGGGGCCATCCTGTTGGTTTAAATGGCTCACTGTCGGACGGACAATGAACGATAGCAACGACCAGAACCGCGATAAAAAAGTGCTAACCTTGGGTGGTCGCCCTACCCTTGGACTGGGAGGGGCCAACAAGCCAGGGCAGTCAAACCCGGCACAGCTTTCATCCGGCGGTGCCGGGGCGGTGACCGGCGGCGTTCGCCAGAGCTTTTCGCATGGTCGGGGAAACCCAACGGCTACCGCAATTGCGCGCATAACAAGAGAATCTAGAAAGAAAACAGGTAAGCTTGATCTTCGTGATCTACCATTGGATAAATTGCCGGCGGAAATCGAAAAACTTTCAAACTTAAAAATACTTTTGTGTGACAATACAAAAATCAGCGACATATCTATTATAAAAAACCTTACAAAACTTAGTATTATTAGCCTTAGCAACACTAAGGTTACCGACATTTCTCCTATTTTTAGCCTATCTCTTAGTAGCATAATTTGCTTTGAATGTCCTATCGAAACCTCACTACAAGTTTTACTTGAAAATCAACCCGCACTGCAACATCTTGTCCTCGGTGGTGCTCCCCTGCCGGGCATTCCGCCTGGCGTCCTATCAGAGAAATGGAATGACAATTGCCTAGACCGTCTGCGCGCCCATTTCGCCGATCTTGAGAAAGGTGGTGAGGCCAATGACGCCCATATCAAATTGTTGATCCTGGGCAATGGCCGCGTCGGCAAGACGCAGATAACGCGCCGCCTGTGTCAAAGTGATTTCACCTTCAATCAAGAATGGGACAGCACCCACGGTATCCGCATTGGTCAGGCCACCCTGCCTGCCATTGAGGATATACCTGTCACCCTATCCGTCTGGGATTTCGGGGGACAGGATATTTACCATGGAACGCATGCCCTGTTCCTGAACAGCCCCGCCATCCTGGCCTTGGTCTGGGATAAAGACGCGGAGCAGCGGCGTCGTCATGGTAGCCCGGATCAATGGTTCCGGGATTATCCCCTGCCGTATTGGCTGGCCCTGGCGCGACAGCAGGGCGATGTGAACAGCCCGATCATCGCCGTGCAAAGCAAGTGCGACACGGTTCGGGCAGAGGCAGCCCCCACCATCCAGGACCCGGACTCGGTCAGCAACCTGCCCTTTGCATGGCGTCCGCTGTCGCTATCGGCAAAATCCGGTTATGGCTGGTCCGGTTTTACAGAACGGCTTCAGGCGGCGGTTGCGTGGATGCGGGACCCCGACCATGTGGGCATGCCCAAGATTGGTGCGGGGCGCAAGCGGGTCCGCGAAGAGCTTCTGACCTTGCGCAAGACCCAGCACCTTTTGTCCATGGGTGAGTTCGAGGCGTTGTGCCAGAATGATGGCGGCATTTCATCACCCGATGCTCTGCTGAGCTGGTTGCACGCCGATGGCACGGTCTATTACCGCAAGGACCTGTTCAACGATCAGATCGTGTTGGATCAGCAATGGGCATTGGATGCCATCTATGCCGTTTTTGACCGTCAACGGGGTGCGCTGAAGGCCGTACGCGAAATGCGCGGTCGGTTCACCCGCGAGGCGCTGGCCCGTCTGGTCTGGCAGGAATACAGCCAGGATGAACAGGACCTGTTCCTCAGCATGATGGTGTCCTGCGGCATCTGCTTCAAACACCGGATGGTGCGCGAGATTGGACGGGACGTGCAGGAGTATATCGCCCCCGACCTGCTGCCAGACCGTGCCATGGTGGCCGATGATTTCAACCGCCATTGGAAGGACGGGGACGAAGGTGAACAGGCCACCCTGTCCTTCCCCATTTTGCATGGCGGTTTAATCCGCACCATTCTGTCCGATATTGGTGGCGGAAAGGGCAGCGAACACGCCCTTTACTGGAACCGGGGCATCCTGGCGCGCGACGGGCATTCCAACGGCCATTTCATCATCGAACAGCCCGAGGACGAGGCAGAGGCAGAGCCAGAGCCGGAGATGGGCGCACCTAACGGATGGCGGGGTGATATCCGCATCCGTACACAGGGCGATGATGCGGCGGGCCTGTTGTCACGCCTGTTGACGCTGGTTCATTCCACCATTGATCGTATCGGCCTGAAAGGCTCGGAACTGGACAGTTCTGTGCCCTGGTCACCGCGCGGGGACCACCGCGAAGACGATAAAATCCCGTTGTCACTGGTGGCCATGCGCCCCTGGAACCGGAACTGGTTTGTGTCCTATGCCTGGGATAATCAGGTTTTCTTTGTCGATTGCCTGTGCGACGCTGCTCAAGCGAACGGTATCAACATCTTGCGAGACAAGAACGAGATCAAGCTGGGCGACAGTATCCATGGCTTCATGAACAAGCTGAAAGATGGAGAGCGGGTGTTTGTGGTGCTGAGCGATAAATATCTGCGCTCTGCCAATTGCATGTATGAGCTGGCCGAGATCTGGGACCGCAGCCAGAAGGACCCGGATCAGTTCCTCCCGCGCATCTGCCTTTGGACCATGCCCGACGCCAAAATCTGGACTGCTACAGATCGCGCCACTTATGCTGTCCATTGGCGGGAGCAGTTCAACAAGCTGAATGCTGTGGTCCAGGAGCATGGGGAGGATATTCTGGGGCCATCGGACCGCACGGCGCTGCGCAACATGCGGCGTTTTTCCACCGATGTCGGTGAAATCCTGGCGACCTTCGCTGACCGTATCCAGCCCCGCACCTGGGCCGATATCTTGAAGAAGGGCTTCGCCGACTAACCCCCTGTGCAACGTTGCACACCGCCCTTCCCTTGCCGCCACCACCCACGCCGCAAAAGTTGACACCCCACCGTCAACCTTGTTGACAACGCCCCCTGCCCTGCTCCTTACTGCCCCCGGTGGCAGCAAGAGGAAGACCCCATGTCCGGCGATGCGTTGAAGGCGTTTCGCAAGCGTAAGGAGCTGACGCAGGAAGCCTGTGCGCGGCATCTGAATGAGGCTCTCGGCCGGTCTTATGACAAGGCGCGGATCAGCCGGTGGGAAAGCGGGAAGGAGCCGGTGCCCGATGCCGTTCTACGCCTGATCGGGGTGGGGGCAAAGCCGGGGCAGGCGCGGGTGATTGCCTGTTCCAACCAGAAGGGCGGGGTGGGCAAATCGGCCACGGCGGTCAATCTGGCGGCGTGTTTTGCCCGGCTGGGATACCGCGTGCTGCTGGTCGATGCCGACCCGCAGGCCAGCGCCACCGCCATGGTCGGCTGTGACATCATCGAACTGGAGGAAAAGGGGGCCACCCTGCATGCGGTTCTGGTCGATGACCGGCCGGTGGCGGACACGATCATCCGGCTGAAGACCTTCGACGTGCTGCCATCCGGCGTGGCGCTGGCGGAATTTGACAGTGCTGCCGGTCTGGTGGGGCGCGAGACCCGGTTAAAGGCGGCCCTGGCCGAGGTGACGGGGGAGTATGACTGGGTCCTGATTGACACGCCGCCCAACCTGGGCAGCATGACGATCAACGCGCTCAACGCCGCCGATCATGTGCTGATCCCGGTGGCCACGCGGCCCGTGGATCTGCTGGGCATTCCCTTGCTGTTGAAGACCATCGGGCGGGTGCGCCGCTTCACCAACCATGATCTGACGGTGCTGGGCGTGCTGCCCACCATGTATACCGACCGGCAGACGGTGGACCGCGAGGTGCTGGCCGATCTGCGCGAACGGTTCACGGGGCAGAGCGACCTGGGCCGCGTTTTCGCGCCGATCAAGATGAGCACGGGCATCAATCAGGCCGCCTATAACAATGTCATCGCGGTGGAGGCCCTGCCCGCCGATCACCCGGTTCAGGCCTATCTGCAATTGGCCAAGGAGATTGCCTCGTGAAGCTGCAAAAGGGTAAATCCGCCTTTGGCCGGGCCATGGATGATGTGGCGGCGCGCGGCGACGGCTCCCTGATCTCCCGCGAATTTCCGCGCCTGATCGAGGTGGAGCACGCAAAGGTGCAGCCCCGCGCCGATCAGCCGCGCCGGCATTTTGACGAAGATGCCCTGCGCCAACTGGCCGACAGTATCGACAAGCAGGGCCTGTTACAGCCCATCCTGGTCCGCGCCCTGCCCGACCGGCGCGGCGAGTATGAGATTGTGGCGGGCGAACGGCGCTGGCGTGCCCATGGGCTTCTGGGCCGCGCCACCATCCACGCCATCGTGACGACGGGGCAGACGGATGAGATTGCCCTGGTTGAAAACCTGCAGCGTGTGGACCTGTCCCCGCTGGAGGAAGCGGCGGGCATCCAGGCCCTGATCGACCGCCATGCCTATACCCAGGAGGCCGCCGCCAGCGCGCTCGGGTGGAGCCGCACCCAGGTCAACCGCGTGCTGAAGCTGCTGACCCTGCCGGAGGCGGTGCGGGCCGAATGTGCAACGTTGCACCTGTCGCGCAACGCCATGGTCGAACTGGCCCTGGCGGCAGGGGAGGGGGAGCGTGAGCATCTCCTGTCGCTCTTGCGCCGGGGCGCCTCGGTCAAGGCCCTGCGTGAGGCCCGGGCCGCCGGCACGGCGGGGGCAGGGCAGGGGAGTGCTGCGCCGGCCACCCCACCGGCACCCGACCCGATCGCGGACACCGGCGCCGCCCCGACACCCAAGGCCCTGTCCAGCGCCGTGGCGCAACTGCAACCCCTGCTCACCCGCTTCGCCGCCTCCCCCCAACCGCTGACCAAAACACAGCGGGCACAACTGCACCGCCTGCGCGACGAGATTGACCGCGTGTTGGCGGGGTAGGGGGGAAGGCCGCATACACCCAACTTCAATCGCCAATTGTTTTGCCAGCCGCAACCTCCCGCCTGTACAATGCCGAACAGGTAGGCGCGGGGGGGGGCTGGCTTGGGCGGTGTGGTGACAGTGCGCAGTGCGGCCACAGTGGCCTGTTCGGTGCTGGCGGTTGGCTGTGTGGGGGCGTTTCTGGCCCCGGTGCTGGCCCCAGTTGCGGCAGGTGCGGCGGCGGCTGGTGCGGTGTCTGCGCTCACGGAGGTGGCCGAGAGCCTTGGCGGCAACATCGCGGCCAATTGGATCGACAAGCACGGGCCGGATGCGCTGCGGTCGCTGTTGTCCGGGCCGCTGTCGCTGCCCCGGCATGATGATATGGTGCGTGTGGCCGATAGCGCTCTGTCCGCCGCAATCGGCCATTTTTTGGCGGAAATAGCGCCAGAGGCAAAGGGCGATGCCGGGGTGGATTTCACCAACAGCCTGAAGCGGTTACAGGAACAGGCCAAATCCCACACCACCCGCCTGCCCGCCGCCGAGGCAGATGCGGCCATCACCCAGGCCCTGACCCACCTGTCCAGCCATGGCGCGGCACAGGCGCTGTCCCTGCTGTTGGCCGATGCCATCGCGCCCGACATGCGCCGGGGTGGGGAGCGGGAATATGCCGCAGAATGGCACGCGCTGGCCCGCCGGCTGCAAACACGCCTGCCCGACCTGCTGTCCGCCTATCTGGCCGAGGCGTTGAAAAGCGACGAACGGTTTTTCCGCGCCGTCACCGTGACCCTGCATGCCGCACAGGTGCAAACCGGCCAGGATGTGCTGACGGCGTTGCAGGCGCTGGATCAAAAGCTCTCGGATTTGCGGGCGGACCTGACGGCGCGGTTGCCGCAGGATCACGGCATTGACCTGACGGGTTTTATCAAGGATGTGAAGGAAAGTTTGGCGGCGTTTCAATCCGCCATACAGGCTGAGTTTAACAACGACCGAGCACCACCGCTGACTTGGTACGAACCGGGCAAACAGGAAGGCCATGATCTCAGCCTGCTATACTACGACCGCAAGGCCCCGTTTGTCGGGCGGGATGCGCCCCTGGCGGCGTTGAACCATTTCATTGATGATCCCGCCCCCCTACTCTGGACCACTATCACCGGTGGCGCCGGGGTAGGGAAAAGCCGTCTGGTGCTGGAGGCATTGTCGCTGCGCCGCCTGACGGGCGGAGTGGAGGCGGGGTTCATGCAGCCATCCAATGGCTGGATGACAGCCAAGAGGTACGAGAACTGGCGCGCACCGGTGCCCACGGTGCTGATCGTCGACTATGCTGGGGTTTCGCCGGAACTGGTCCGCGATCTGATCCATAATCTGGCTTGCCGGGTCGGTGCCAGGACCTTGGCGGCGCCCGTGCGCCTCCTGCTGCTGGACACCCATCCCAACCGGGGTGATTTCGCGCTGTCGGCCCGGATCAAGGACAGTACGACGGGGGGCAAGCAGGCAGCGAGGGTGGAGTGGCAGGGCGATGCCCGCACGGTCCTGGACTTGTCCCCCCTGACACAGGAAGACCTGTTCACCGTCAGCGCCCTGTACCGCGGCGCAGCCCTGACGGTGGCGGAGATGGAACGGGTCATGGCGGCGGTAAAGGCCGACCCAGAACTGGCCCGCCCGCTATTCGCAGCCCTGATGGGTCTGGCCCTGCGTCATGGCACCGACACGCCCCTGACACTGGCCGGCGTGACCAGCCATTTTCTGGATCGTCAGGAACAGCATTGGGCTAAAAGGGACCCGATCACTAAACGGGAACGCATCACCCCGCTGGACCGCACCCTGCTGGCGCTGGCCACCCTGGGCGGATCGGTACCGCTGGCAGATGTGCTGAAAGATCCGCTGATTGCCGATTTGGTCGACAAACCAAACCGGCTAACCCTGCGGCAAAACTGGGCGTCAATGACAGGGAAGCCGCTGCCGGACACTCACCTGACCAAGCTGGAACCAGACTATGTTGGCGGCCTTTACCTGCTGCGCCATCTAAGACAGATAGCGCCCGGTAGCCCGCGCGAAGTGGACGAGGTGTCGGCGGAGCGGGACCGGCTGATCACCCTGGCCTGGAAATATGGCGACCCGCGCGAAACCCTGACCAATCTCACCCGCAACTTTGCAGGGGAGTGGGAATGGGTGAGGTTGGTCACTAGGCTGATAGTTTACCGGCCGGCCGGTGTTAAAGGAATTTGTTGGTCGCTGATAGCACCGGAAATTGTTTTTGAATTAAGCCAACGGAATGCGAATAGACAAGCTAATCTCCTGCTCAAAGCTATGGAGCAACACAACAGCCCTCTTGACAGGATACAGCTTATAAGCGCTTATTGCGCTAGAGATATCGGTTTTAATTTCGACTTTAAAACTATTAGTAATTTAATGCCAAATTGCGATGAGAGAATAAGTCAAATAAAGATTCTTTTGAAGGAAAAAATAAAAAATATAGATGCTATATCAACTCTCACATATGGAATATTCTTTGATTTATTTTCTGAGAATGATAATGATATTTGTAGATGCTTTATAAAAGACGCCCTAACTATTGTTAGGTGTATTTCAGAAGAATTTCCAAACAACATTAACATTACGACAGAACTAGCGTCCGGGTTGTGTATTAGTATTTTAGAGAATCAGGAAAACATTTTGGTTGTAGATAATATACTAGACGAATTACGGTCACTTGTAATTTTAAACAATAATAGTGTGGATATGGTAATAAGACTTGCGGTCGGTATAGCAAGCGCTACTTCCAATTATGGAAATGATTTGGATCGATCGACTAAACTACTAAGCGAGCTGCGTTCGCTCGCCAGGAACGAAGTCACCGTCGCCCCTATATTTGCTGATATCTTGCTTTATCACATGAATTGGAATGATTGGCACCCGTTTTTTGCGCAAATAGAAGAATTGTTAGATATATATCCTGACAATGATCTAATTATCGACAAGTACGCCACGGCAATTGAGTTAATTACAATTATACATGAAGCAAAACATAAAGACCAGTCTTACTTACATTTTATCTCGAATTTATACGGTCTGTACTTATCTAGAGGGTATTCTGTTTGGCTTTCCAGGATGTTGCAAAAAAATTTTTTATGAATACTGATGACATTTACTTTTAGCACCATTAATATATTCAATCTTAGTCTCTGATCAGCCATTGTCTTCACTCCTCACCCCACCGCCATCGAGATATACTTGACCTCCAGATATTCATCCAACCCGATGCTGCTGCCCTCGCGGCCCAGGCCGGATTGTTTGACGCCGCCGAACGGTGCCACTTCGGTGGAGATCAGGCCTTCATTGACGCCGACCATGCCGCTTTCCAACCCCTCGGCCACGCGCCAGATACGGCCCAGGTCGCGGCTGTAGAAATAGGCGGCCAGGCCGAATTCGGTATCGTTGGCCAGGCGCAGGACCTCTTCCTCGCCCTGGAAACGCTGAATGGCGGCGACGGGGCCGAAGATTTCTTCATGTGCGATGCGCATGTCGCCCGTCACCCCGGTCAGGATGGTGGGTTCATAAAAACAACCGCCAAGCGCGTGGCGCTTGCCGCCGGTGACCAGCGTGGCACCCTTGGCCAGCGCATCGGCCACCAGTTCCTCCACCTTCTCCACCGCCGCCCGGTTGATCAGCGGGCCCTGGTTCACCCCGGCCTCGACCCCATGGCCGACCCGCAGCTTGTCCACCGCCGCGCGCAGTTCGGCGACGAACGCATCATGGATGCCGTCTTCAACAAACAGCCGGTTGGCGCAGACACAGGTCTGGCCGGAATTGCGGTATTTGGATGCCATGGCCCCGGCCACGGCGGGGCCCATCTCCGCATCGTTGAACACGATAAAAGGCGCATTGCCGCCCAGTTCCAGGGACAGGCGCTTCACCGTGGGCGCACTCTGCGCCATCAGCAACCGGCCCACGCGGGTCGATCCGGTGAAGCTGATCTTGCGCACGATGGGCGACGCGGTCAGCGCCCCGCCGATTTCCACGGGATCGCCGGTAACGATATTGATGACGCCCGCCGGAATGCCGGCCCGTTCGGCCAGCACGGCCAGCGCAAAGGCCGATAGCGGCGTGGCCTCCGCCGGTTTCAGCACCACCGTACAGCCGGCCGCCAGGGCCGGGCCCAGCTTGCGGGTGATCATGGCGTTGGGAAAGTTCCAGGGGGTGATGGCGCCGACCACGCCCACCGGCTGCTTGATGGTGATCAGGCGCGATCCCGGTTTGGGGCTGGGGATCACGTCGCCATAGGCGCGGCGCGCCTCCTCGGCAAACCAGGTGATGAAACTGGCGCCATAGGTGATTTCACCCCGCGATTCCGCCAGCGACTTGCCCTGTTCCAGGGTCAGCAGCAGCGCCAGATCATCGGCCGCATCCAGCATCAGGTCGCGCCAACGCAGCAGCAGGGTGGCCCGGTCCTGCGCCGTGCGCGCACGCCAGCCGGGCAGGGCGGCGCTGGCGGCATCAATGGCGCGCGCCGTTTCCGCCGCTCCCATCATCGGCACATGGGCCAGCACGGCACCGGTGGCCGGATTCGTCACGGCAAACCGTTCGCCGCTGTCGGCCTCCTGCCACACACCCGCGATCACACCCCGGTCGCGCAGCAGGTCGGTATCGCAAAGACCCAGCTTGTTCTGCGTTTCGGCACCCATTCTCACACCTTTGCCATCATGGTTCGGCGGGGTTGGCCCCCGCCTGTCGTCCGGACAAGGTGGGCACACCGCACGGCCCGCCCAAGCCCGCCGCGATCATGGCCGAAATGTCCGGCGCGCGGAACGGCAAGCTTGTGTGCAGACAATGGCCTGTTCACCTATCGGTCAGCCACCGGCAGGGGCGGGGGCACGAGATTGGTCATCTGGAAATGACACGGTCTGCCCATGGCCGCTGTGATCGTCATAAAAGTCAGCTATACATTACCACCGTCAGGAGAATACGTGGAGTGGTCACGTATAAAAGACGTCTTTACCAACAGTGGATCGATTGGTACTGTCTGAATGAAAAAAGCCGCTGTTCAAGGGGCATTGCCCGCATCAGGTAACCTATACCTGACCAAGCCGGAGGCGACGGTGCGACAGGCACAGGTTCTGTTCAAGGGGGTGCGGGCGGGCCTGCTGCTGGAAACGGCGGCGGGGGGCAGCCAGTTTGTCTATGACCCCGACTGGACACAGGATATCGGCTGCTGCCTGCCCGTGTCATCGGGTGCCCATTCCTGGCCCGCCGGCCTGCACCCGTTTTTTCAGCATCTGGGGGCAGAAGGCTGGCTACGCGAGAAACAGGCGCGGCAGGGGCAGGTGGCCGATCAGGATGATCTGGGTCTGCTGCTGCATTATGGCGCGGATTGCATCGGGGCAGTGTCGGTTGTGCCAATGGGCGCGGTGGAGCCAAGCCCGCCGCCATCCTGGCCGGACGAAATCGGGCTGCCCGCCGGTCGCACCGTCAGCGGGGTGCAGCGCAAGCTACTGGCCTTTGAACAGCAGGGACAGTTTCACCCCGCCACCAGCAGCAGCCCAGCCACCCATATCGCCAAGTTCAATGCCGCCACCAATAGCGATTTTGTGCGCAATGAATTCCGGTCCCTGTCGCTTGCGGCCGAGGTGCTGGACCCCGGAAAGGTGACAGAATTTGGCCTCGGATCCGTGGAGGGGTTTGACAAACCCTGCCTGCTGATCACCCGGTTTGACCGCACGGCCACCGGGGAACGGCGGCGGATGGAGGATTTCGCCCAGATCCTGGCCCGCCCGCGCGGCAATGACCATCAGGGCAAATATGATGGGTCCTATGAGGAGGTAGCGGCGGCCATCCAGCGCCATTCCGCCCGCCCGCGTGTCGATCTGGACCTGTTTTTCCGGCAATTGGTTTTCTCCGTGCTGATCGGTAATGCCGATCTGCACCTGAAGAATTTTTCCCTGCTGGAAGGGGCAGACGGCCTGCGCCTGTCACCTGCCTATGACCTGATGAACACGCTGCTCTTCGGCGGCACCTATGACCGGCGCATGGCCCTGACCCTGTGCGGGGGGCGTCAGGCCCTGGATCAGGTGGATGCCGGCCTGCTGCTGCGCTTTGCCGCCGCCATCGGCCTGCCCGAACGTGCCGCCCGCCGCGCCCTGACCGACCTTGCCACCCGCACCGCCGCCAGCCGGCATCTGATCCCGCCGGGCGCGGAGGACGCGGACGGGTTTGTCCACCGCTATGCCGAGATCGTCCACGCCGCCTGTACCCGGATACGCCCATGATCACGCCCATCGACTGGCCGCGACTGGTCGCCGAAGCCATCCGCCGCCGCAAGGCAGAGGGCCTGACACAGCTGGCTCATGCCGATCTGGCGGGCGTCAGCAAGCCGGTGATCATCGCCTTTGACAAGGGCGAGACAACCCTGTCGCTGGGCAGGGCACTGGCCATTCTCGATGTGGTGGGGCTGGTTAACCGGGCGACACCCCACCAATCCTTTGTCACCGCCGCGCAAGCAAGGTGGCAGGAACTGACGGCAACCCTACCGCCCGATGATCCTGCCAGATTTCCGCTGGGGCGGTATGAGATGGATTATGAGATCGAGGGGGTAACCCAACCGCCAACGGCGGCGGCGTTGTTAAGCAGCCTTAGCGATATCATGCCTAGCGTGAAAGATTTTGTTGGTATTCGGCCATTCTGGGTCCCCACCCGTATCGACTGGCAGCCCAAGGAGAGAGATGGGTTGATCGAATGGTGGCACGGTAATGCGAACTATTATGTAGCAGATCAAACTGTAGACGGATCATCATTTTGGCGAGTTTCGCCGGGTGGCCGTGCCTTTTTAACGCGCGGATTACGGGAGGATGGGCCCGATATCCGCCAGAGAGGCGTATATTTCGATTTAACTTGGCACATCGGATGGGCAACTGCCGGGCTGCTGCACACCAGCAATCTGGCCACACTCTTGAGCGCGGTTGAAAAGACCATCCATTACCATACCCGTTACTATGGCCTGTCCGGCCGCCGGCTGGTGTCCTTTGCCGATCCGGGTGACCATCGTTTCGCCGGTATAGGGCAAAGCCTGTCCGATCGGGCCGAACTGTCCATCACCACGACCGCCGCCGAAATCCACAGCAACCTTCCCGCCCTGGTCCACCGGTTCCTGACCCCGCTTTACCAGCGGTTTGACGGTTTCACGCTGGACCAGGCCTTTGTCGCGGCCGAGGTGGCGCGGCTGGTGGAGAGGGCCTGACCACCGCTTCACCTCACAGCCGTACCCGCAGGCCGACCAGCCATTGCCGTTCCGGGCCGATATTGGTCAGCCCGTCACTGCGCCGGCCGGTTTCCACCCGTTCGCCGGTCACATTCTCCGCCGTGGCAAAGGCTTCCAGATGGCTGTTCAGCGCCCAGGCCGCATAGAGGTCACCGACGGCATAGCGGTCCAGCCTGCCCAGATTGCGGCTATCCTCGAACTGCCGACCGGCCGCGCGCACCTGCACCCGCAGGGTCAGGGGGGCCAGCGGGGTCCAGGTGGCGTCCAGCGTGCCGGAATGGCGCGGCGACTGGCCCAACTGCTTGCCCTTCAGGGCCGTGATGCTGCCGGGATCACTGATCTCGCTGTCGCTGTAAAGATAGGCGGCCCCCAGGCGCAGCGTATCGGTCACCTGCCAGGACAGGTCGGCCTCCAGCCCCCAAACACGCACCCGGTTCAGCCCGCGCCGTTGCGCCAGACTGCCGCCCGCCGGCACAAACACGCCAAGCGCGGCATTATTGCCGGGCGTGGTCTGGATCACGACATTGTCGACGGCGTTTTTCAGGCGCACCTGGAACAGGCTGGCGCTGGCAATGATCCCACCGCCCGGCGTCAGGCGGACGCCGGCTTCAAGGCCGCGCATTCGTTCCGGTTCCAAACCGGGATTGGCTTCCGTTATGTCATTGCCAACCCGGAACGGACGATAGAGTTCGTTTAACGTGGGCAGGCGGAAGCCGGTATAGGCGGCGGCCCGCAGCCCCAGCCTGTCATCCATCTGCCAGTCGATGCCCGCACGGCCATTGGCCACCGTGCCGTCGCGGGTGGCATAGCGGTCATTGCGCAGCACCGATCCTGTGGCGCTGTCCGTTTCCAGCCGCTGACCATCCTTGTTGCGCCAGCCATCCAGGCGGCCCCCGGCAGCGATGGTCAGGCCCGGCACCCCGGTCCAGGCATGTTCGATGAACAGGCCGCCCACCCTCTGTTCCCCACCCGCATCCCGCAGGCGGGTGTAACGCCCAGCGGTGAAGGTGAACCGCTCACGGGTGCGCCCCTCGGTCAGGCGCAGATCGGCGCCGATATCGGTTTCATGGCCGGCGGCGGGGGAAAAGCCGACCTGCAGGATGCCGCCCTGGGCCGTGGCCGGCACGTCATACTGGTCCAGCGACGGGGTCTCGGCGGTACGGGTGGCATTGACCCCGGAGAAGGTGCTGGCAAACGACCAGTCACGCCAATAGGCCACGGCCTCCCAATCCACCCTGTCCCCGTCACCGACCAGGCGCAGGCTGGCCTCCGTGGCGTCGGTTTCATTGCGGGTATAGGGGGTACCATTGCCCCGGCTTTCCTTGAAACCAGCGACTTTGGCGGTGGCGGACACAGATCCGAACCGGCGGGAAAGGCTGCCATCCACCGCATAAGCATCGCTGTCGGCCCGGATATCAATCGGCCCCCGCCGCGTCGGTTCCACCAGCATCACACCATCGGTGCGAAAGGCGCTGCCCGACAGGCCAAGATGCCAGCCATCGACCCGGCCGCCCAATGCCACCTGGCCCAGCCAGGTCTGGTCACTGCCCCCGGCCAGTTCCATCTCCACGCCGTCACGCTGCTTGGTTTCAATCCGGATGGTGCCGGCCAGGGCTGCATTGCCCCAGGGACCGGCCCCGCCGCCACGGGTGATTACCAGCTTGTCCACCGACGATGTGGGCAGGCGTGACCAGTAGACCCAGCCGCCGAACGGATCATTGACCGGCACCCCGTCAACCAGCACCAGCGTACGTCCCGCCCCGTTGGGGCCGATGCCCCGCAAGGACACGCCCTGCGTTGTCGGGTTGGCGGTGCGCGATCCGGCGCGGCGGAACAGGCTAAAGCCCGGCACCGCGCGCAAGGCCTCGTCCAGGCGCCGCTGTGGGGCTGTGGCCAGGGTGGCGGCGTCGATAACCGCCGGACCATAGGCGCGTTCAAAGGCCGGCACCCCGTCGCGGCGGCCCGTCACGATGATTTCCGCGACCCCCGCCTCCTGCGCGACCACCGGGCCGGCCAGCAGCAGCGCGCCCAGGGCGGCACCGGTCAGCGGGCGGGCAGGGGGCAGAAACGGGGACCGGGGCATCAATTCATCTCCATCAGGGTTTGCAGGCACATATAGGTGAAATGGGCGGATTGGAAACGGCGAAGCGTCGCGGCGCGGCCCCCTTGCCACGGGGCGGCTGCATCGCCGGGTATTTATACACAAGAATATGGTTTCCATTCAGGGAACAACACCCCTAACCCTCTGTCGACACGGGAATTTTCATGGGTCTTCGCGTGAAGGCACTTCTGCTTTATCCCGTAGACCTGTACAATTTGTTTCAAGCTAGGGTAGCAACCTGGGAGGGGGAGGGGGAGAAGCATGGAACGGCAGGCCCGAACCGGCTATGGCGTTGCGGCCCTGCTGCTGCTGCTCGGCTGTGTGCTGTTCGTGGCCGGGGCCCGCCACATGGTGCCGGCACCGACCCGGCCGCTGGCCATCGGCACCAATCTGTGGATTGGCTATGAACCATTCCATGTGGCCCGCGCCGCCGGCACCCTGCCCGATGATGTGACCCTGGTGGAGGCCCGGTCATCGCCTTCCCTGATGGAAGCCCTGGCGTCGGGCAGCCTGGATGGTGCTGCCCTGACCCTGGACGAGGTGATGCGGCTGGAGGCGGCGGGTGTCCCCATGGCGGTGCTGGCCATACTGGACGTGTCAAAGGGGGCCGACGTGGTCCTGGCCCGCGATGCGGCGGCCAAGGCGCGCGGACCTGCCGGTGCCCATTTCGGGGTGGAAACCGGCGGGGTGGGCGCCTTTGTGCTCTACCGCTTTCTGGAACGACAGGGCCTGACCATGGGTCAGGTGCGGGTGACGCCGGTGCCTGTGGGTGACCATGCCGATGCGATGCGCCGCATGGATATTGATTACATCGTCACCTATGAACCGCTGGTCAGCCATCTGGAACAGGCGGGCGCCGTGCGGGTGTTTGACAGCGCCGACATGCCGGGCGAGGTGGTGGATGTTCTGGCCGTCCGCCGGGACCGGCTGGCCGGGCGGGAGGCAACATTGCGTGACCTGCTGACCGCCTGGTATGGCGGGGTGGACAAGATGCTGCGCGGCGATGACAACACGATAAACCGGGTCAGCCAGCGCCAGAACCTGCCGGAAGCGCGGGTGCGGCAGGTTCTGGCCCATCTGGACTTTCCCGGCCCCGCCGTCGGCCGTACCATGATGACCACGAACAGCACCGCTGTCCCGGCGGTGCAGCGCTGGCTGGTCGCCTCAGGCGATGTGGGTCGGGCCCCACAGATCCTTCTTGATCCCTCGTTTCTGCCGAAATAGGGGGCGGGCATGCGCAATCCCACGATGCTGACCGTGCTGCTGCTGCCCCCGATGCTGGGGGTGGCCATCATGGCCCTGTTTGCCTGGCTGGTTTTGTATCCGAACCTGCTGGCAGAGGTTTTGGAACATGAACGGCAGATGTTTGCCCAGAGTGGCGGCGATACTGCGTCAGAGATTGCGGACCGTTTTGCCCATCATGACGGGCCGGAAATGGACGCCATCGACCGCGCCGCGCTGCGGTCCCGTGCGGATCTGGTGGTGCTGGTCGATGCCGATGGCAAAACCATTTTCGCCAATGATGTGATCCTGGAAGGCGGTAATCTGGGAGCCATCGCCATGGTGCCGGCCAGCCTGCGCCGGGCTGTGGCGGACCGGACCTGCGGCCGGGGGGTTGTGGTGGCGGAGGCGGACCGGCTGCTGGCCGGCTGCTGGACCATCAATGCCGACAACCGCCTGCTGGGCGGACCGGAAGCGCTGGCCGGGCATCTGCTGCTGGTGCAGCGGATCGACTGGGCCATGTCCCAGGCCCGCGCCGAACTGCTGAATGACAGTCTGCGGCTGGCGGGGGGGCTGCTGGCCCTGCTGGGCCTGCTGGTGTTTTTGACGGTGCGGCTGATCGTGGCGCCGGTGTCTCGGCTGGCCGGGCGGCTGCAACAGCTTGGCGACAATGACGAGCCGGTGCGCCTGCCCCGGACCGGCATCCGCGAATTGCGGGATTTTGCGCGGGTCCTGAACCAGACGCTGATGGCGCTGCGCGGACGTGAACGCGAATTGCAGGCGATCCTGAACACGGCGGTCGATGGTGTTGTCACCATTGATACGGACGGCACTATCCTGCAGGCCAACCAGGCCGCCGCTACCCTGTTCGGCTATTCGGTCAATGCCATGCTGGGCCAGTCCATTTCGATGCTGATGACCGACATCGATGCTGGGCGGCATGCCGGCTACATCAACACCTATATGGATACGGGCCACGCGCGGGTCATCGGCAGGGGCCGGGAGGTGGTGGCCCGCCGGGCCGATGGGACCACCTTCCTGGCCTTTATGTCGGTGGGGCGGCTGGATCTGCCGACGGGGCTGCATTTCACAGCCCTGATCCGCGATGTCACCGCCGAACGTCAGGCCAAGATCGAGATGCACCGGCTGGCCCACCGCGACCCGGACCTGGACCTGCTGAACCGCCGGTCCTGGGAACGCGAACTGACCGGCATGCTGGCCGCGGCAGGGGAGGGGACGGGGTTCTGGGTGCTGCTGGCCTATGTCCGCAATCTCGACGATCTGGCCGTGACCTTCGGGCCGCAGATTGAAACCGCCATCATGGGGGCGGTTCATCGGCGCGTTCACAGCATGTTGACCGGGTGCGAACTGACGGCCCGGTTGGCCCGGCGCCAATTGGCCTATGCCATCTTGTCGCCGCAGGGGGAAGCCCCCCCCTATCTGATGGCGGCCCTGTCGGCGTCCTTCCGGGACGGGGTTGATCTGGGCGGCCTGTCGACCCTGCCGGACGTGCATTTTGTCGTGGTGCCGCAGGCCCACCGGTTCCCCGACCATGAAGCCCTGATCCTGGCCCAGGATGCCGGTGGCAGTTGGGCCGCCCAGACCGCTGATCAACGGGCCAGCACCATCTTTGTCTATGACGACCATGTGGGTCGCGCCATCAGGGAACGCACGGCCGTGGCGGGCGACCTGCCGGGGGCGATGGCCGCCGGCCAATTATATCCCGTGTTCCAGCCGCAGATCCGCCTGGGGGATGGCAGTGTGCGCGGCGTGGAAACCCTGGTGCGCTGGCGCCGGCCGGATGGCAAGCCGGGGCCGGGGCCGGCCCTGTTCATTCCTGTGGCCGAACGGATCGGTCTGGTGGGGGATATCGACCGGCTGGTCACCCGCAGCACCCTGCACCATCTGTCGGCCGGGCGCCTGAACCTGCCGCGCAATGCCGTCATCTCGATCAATGCCTCGGTCAAGGAACTGGCCGATCCGGTCTGGCTGGACGGGCTGCTGGAGATTGTCCGCAATGCCGGTGTGCCGGCGGGGCAGTTGGAGATTGAGGTGACGGAAACCGCCGTCATGGAAAATCTGGACCGGACCGCCGGTGTCCTGGCCCATCTGCGGGCCAGCGGCGTGAAGGTGGCCATTGATGATTTCGGCGCCGGCTACGCCTCGCTCTCCTACCTGAAACACCTGCCGGCCGACCTGATCAAGATCGACCAGGGCTTCATCCGCGATCTGACCGACAGCCGCCGGTCCCGCCATATCGTGGCGGCGGTGATCAATCTGGCGCATGATCTGGAAATGGAGGTGGTGGCCGAAGGGGTGGAAAACGCCAACACCGCCGCCATCCTGACCGAAATCGGCTGCGATATCGGCCAGGGCTGGCATTTCGGCCGCCCCATGGAAGCCGACGCCCTGTCCAGCTTCATGAAGGAACGGGCGGGCTGACAATCGGGGGCCGGGGCCCCGGCGTCGGGGGGCAGGGAAATCGCCCCTTAATCCCCGCGCACATCCTCCACCATTTCCTCCAGCCGCTCGAAATCCGGGACCAGCAGGCTGTTGCCCTGGCGGATCACGATATTGTCGCGCGACAGGTCGCTCATCACCCGCGCCACGGTTTCGCGGGTGGTGGACACGCGCGAGGCAATGTCGGAATGGATGGGGATGGGGGTGATTCCGGCCTTGCCGTCGGGGCGCAGGCCAGCCTTGGCCAGGCGCAGCAGTTCGGCATGCACCCGGTTATTGGCGCCAAGCGTCGACAGATCCATGATGCGCCCGGTCGAGGCGCGGACAATCTGGGTCAACCGGTGCATGACCTTGGTCGCCACGCCGGGATGCCGGGTCGCGGTTTCCAGAAACAGACGCGGCGACATGAAGGCCACCAGGGTTTCGGTCAAGGCCACGATGCTGGCCGAGCGCGGGCCGCCATCAATGGCCGACAATTCGCCCAGATACCCCCCGGCCTCGACATCGTCAAAGGTGATCTCCCGGCCCGACAGCGAATAATTCACCACCCGTACCCGGCCTTCCACGATCAGACAGACATCACGGCTGTCTGATGACCGATCGACAATCTGTTCTTGGGGATGAAAATGCCGCCAGCTGCAATTCCGGGCGATGATGGCGCGCTCTTCCGGGGTCAGGCTGTGCAGCAGGTCGATCCGGTCGAGATTGGCGGGATGGGCGTCGCTCACGGCTATATCCAGGATAGGGTCGGTTCCATAGACAATATATTTAGGCTCGCCGGCCGCAAACCGCTACGGTAAACCCTGTTCACCTTGCGTACGCAGGGTGAACAGGACCGGCGGCTGCCATGGCGGTACCCGGTCCGGACCCGGCTGCCGGAACAAAGGGCGGTCGATTGTTTTTCGGTTCATGACAGGGGGACGGCATGGGTGATGGCAAGGACGGGCGCCGGCTGCGGGGGCTCGCCCTGTTTTCGGGGCTGCATCTGACCCTGGCGGCACGGCTGAAAGCCTATCTGTTCACCGGTATCCTGGTGACGGCCCCCATTTCCATCACGCTGTATCTGGCGTGGCTGGTGGTGGATGGGGTGGACCGGCTGGTCGACAATCTGTTGCCCGCCGCCTACCGTCCCGATCAGTTGCTGCCTTTCACCCTGCCGGGTCTGGGGTTGCTGCTGCTGCTGGTGTTCTTGATCCTGGTCGGCATGGTGTCCGCCGGCATGGTTGGCAGCCTGATGGTGCGACTCGGCGAGGCGCTGGTGGGCCGGATGCCGGTGCTGCGCGGCATCTATACGGCCGTGAAGCAGGTGTTTGAAACCGTGCTGGCGCAGAAATCCGATGCCTTCCGCGAGGTGGTGCTGGTCGAATTTCCGCGCAAGGATGCCTGGTCCATCGCCTTTGTCACCGGCACCACAAGGGGCGAGGTGGCGCAGGTTCTGGAAGGGGGGGATACCATGGTCAATGTATTTGTCCCCACCACCCCCAACCCCACCTCCGGTTACCTGATCTTTGTCCCCCGCACTGCCCTAAAAATCCTGCGGATGAGTGTGGAGGACGGGCTGAAACTGGTTGTCTCCGGTGGCTTGGTGGCACCGGGGGACGCGGCCGTGGCCAGCAGCCCCCCGCGCCGCCAGCCGCCCCTGGCGGCAACCGGCACTCTGCCGGGAACGGTGACGATCAAGCCCCCTGAAAAGACGCAGTGAGCGTGCTTGCGGTCAGCATAAGCACGCTTCAGCGCACCGTCTTCAGTTCGGTCAGGAAGGCGTCGAACCCCTGGCGCAATCCGGCAGACTCCTGTGACAGGCTGGTCGACGCCGTACCCACTTCGCCGGCGGTGGCGGCCACAATCTCGGCCGCACCGCTGACGCCGGTCACACTTTCCCCCACCTCGGCCGTGGCCATGGCGGCCATCTGTACATTGCGGGCGATTTCGGCGGTGGCCGCCCCCTGCTGCTCCACCGCCGCCGCGATGGCGCCGGAAATCTGGTTCATTTCGCGGATGGTGCGGTCGATGGTGGCGATGGCATCAACGGCCTTGCCCATGCGGCCCTGCATCTCTGCAACCTGCTTGGCGATATCCTCGGTGGCGCGCGCCGTCTGGTTGGCCAGTTGTTTCACCTCACCGGCCACCACCGCAAAGCCCTTGCCCGCCTCCCCGGCGCGCGCCGCCTCGATCGTGGCGTTGAGCGCCAGAAGATTGGTCTGTTCGGCAATATCGGCGATCAGATCCACGACCTGGTTGATGCGGCCTGTCGCCTCGGCCAGGGCGCTGATGGTGCTTTCGGCATTGCCGGCTTCCAGCACCGCTTCCCGCGCCACATTGGTGGACCGGTTGACCTGATTGACGATCTCCCCGATGGAGGCCGACAATTCTTCCGACGCCGAGGCCACGCTGGACACATTGTCGGCGGCGCGGTCAGCAGCGGTCTGCGCCGACCGGGCAAGCTGGGTGGTCTCGATCACTGACTGGCGCATCCGCCCCGCGCTGCCATCCAGTTGCGTGGCGGCATCGGCCACCCCATCCACCATATGGCGCACATGGTCGTTCAGTTTGCCGGCGATGGCTTCCAGCCGCTTGTCATGGGCGGCGGCGTTTTCTTCCAGATAGACAGAGATGACCAGATCCATGTCCAGCATCACCGCCAGATTGACGGCGCGCATGGTCTCCGACAGCTCGGCCGCCGCGGCCGCCGGGCGCCAGCGACTGCTGGACCCCACCACCATGCTCTTATACAGGCGCGACAAGGTGGTGGCATAGCCGCCCAGATACCAGCGCGGTTCCAGGCCCAGCACGGAATGGACCCGCCCGATGGCCCGGACACTGTTGAAATAAGCCTCGTCGAACCTGCCGGTGAACAGGTTCAGCCAATGTTCGAGCTGCCGTTCACGGGCATGCCGCATGACCGCATCATTGCGGAACATCTTCATCATCTGCGGCCAGCGCGTCAGATCGGCATAGAAAGCATCAATGACGGCGGGCAAGGCCGCAGCGATGCGGGGTCGGGCAGCGGCCAAGGTGGCGCGGACCCCGGCATCAATGCCAACAAAGGCCAGCCGCTCGTCCCGGTTGACAGCAGTGAGTTCCATGATTGCAGCCCCTTATTTTCAGGCATTCATGACATAAGAAGATCAACAAAAGGTAATCGCTTTCAAACAAAATGATTCTGCAATTTCATTGAAATTGCAGAGTGAGGATTATCGGATACATAGGTATTTCGTCTAAACGCGCTATCACTTTTGACCTACATCCCGCGTCCCTGCCCAAAAATCTGGCGATCAGCTTGACGATGAACCGGCGGGCAGACCCCATCTGATCCCCCGGCGCAGCAGCTCGTAATAGACCGGATGGGACCAGGCGCCGCGTTCGACGAACGGGTAAAAATCGGCCAGCGGGCGCAGGTCAAAGCGGCCCCGGCAATGGCCCAGGGTCAGGTAAAGCACCTCGCCGCCATGGCTGGGGCGGGTGTAAAGAACCATATGGTCCTGCTCGGGCCAGGTATCATGCACAAATTCCGGCGTGACCCCGGCAAAACGGGTGGTCAGCAGAGCATGATTGCCGGGGTGGAAGCGGCAAAGATACTGTTCATCCTCGACAAAAAAATCGCGCAGACCCTGGGTCAGCCCATGGGTTTTGTCGGCCACCTTCACCTTGAACCGGCCGATGGGCGGATGGGCCTGGAACTGGCTGCCCAGCATCTCCATGAATTCCGGCGCACAGTCCGGGCAATCGACCTTGCCTCCTTCCAGGAAATGCAGGATGGAATTGGTGCCGTGCAGGGCAAACCAGCGCCGGCCCTGGCCCAGGAAATCCCGCAGCGCCGCCACACCGTCGGCATCTGGAACAATGTCGCATGTATAGGTGATCAGCATGTCGGCGGCCCGGATGGCCGCCCCATCGCTGTAATCATTCAGCACCGTGACCCGCACCGCCTCATGCTCGGCCAGCAGCTTCAGCAGTTCCAGACGGGCAAAGTCGATATCATGATATTTGCCGCCGGCGATCAGGCAGACATCAATGCGTGTGGACATGGGGTTCCTCTCCCGCTCACCCGGCCGCGCGCGGACGGCGGATCGGGTTGCTGCCGTCCCAGTCGCGGCTGGCCGCCTGGACCTTGGCGAAAAATGCCATCAGGGACGGTGTGGCCTCAAACAGCTCGACCATGGTGCCCTGAAAGGCGCCGGCCGTATCGAAATAGGCAAAACCGGTGCCGGCCAGGGTGGCGCCGCCCTGCAGCACCGTCAGGCCATGGGCCTGGGCACGGGCCAGATCGGCGGCATAATTGCTGGTGGCGACACCCACATGGTGCAGGCCCTGTCGCCCCTCGGCCAGGAATTCCTGATAAATGCTGGGCGCATCATTTAACGGCTGCACCAGTTCGATCTGCATATCCCCGCTATAGGCGGTGGCCACCGCCATCTGGATATCAACCGTCTGGCCCCGGAACCGGGTTTCGGCAAAGGCGATGCGCGGCATCACATAAAACGGGCCGACGCCCAGCACCTCCACCCAATGGCGCATCGCCGCTTCCAGATCGCGGACAACAAAACCATTCTGCATAATCGGTCCGAAAATCCGGCTCATGCCCCACCCCCGTCGGCGGGGAAACGGCGCGAAGGGGAGGGGACCGGATCAGGGGCGGGGCTGCCCGTGGCGCGCAACCGCACAAAAGAGGTGCTGTCAAAGCGGATCACCACCTGGTCCTCCTGGTTCAGCAACTGATGATGCAGGGTGACGATGCCGGCATCGGTGCGTTTGCCCGACGGGCGCTTGGACAGAACAACAGAAGTCGCCCGCACCACATCCCCCGGCCGTAGCGGGGCCGCCCAGCGGACATTGTCCCAGGCAATGCCGCAGACCCAGGCGATATCGCCATTTTCCTCATGATCCAGGATGCGCCACAGGGCACAATTATAAAGACCGCTGGCAATCAGTTCACCGAATGGCGACTGCGCTGCCAGCATTGCGTCGGTATGGAAATATTGCGGGTCATACCGCACGGCAAACTCGGTCATCGCTGCCGCTGTGACGGCGAAGGCCCGGCTCTGCGTGTGTTCCCCGACAATGATATCTTCCCAGAACCGCCAGCCGGCCATGAACACCACTCCCCTGTCACCCGTTCCCACACCCTTGTTCCGGGCGTCTTGTATCAGTATGGGCAAAATCCTGTATGCATGTCGATGAAAAATGTATATTTTAAGCAGCAACAACGAAAATCATCCGGGAGGACCCATGCCCACCATCATCGCCATCGACCGCGCGGGCCAGGAACACCGCCTGGCCGCCGATACAGGGCAGTCGTTGATGCAGGTGCTGCGCGACAATGACCTGGACGTGATGGCCATCTGCGGCGGTTGCTGTTCATGTGCCACCTGTCATGTCTATGTCGCGGATGACTGGCTGACCGCCTTGGACCCGCAGGCCCCCGATGAACGCGAACTGGTGCAGGACAGCCCGCATTTCCGCGCCGGCCCCTCGCGCCTGTCCTGCCAGATCCCGGTAACCGACCGGCTGGATGGTCTGCGCGTGACATTGGCGCCAGAGGACTGAAATCCTTCCATCGCTGCCCCCCGTTTAGGGGCGGGGACAGCACCATTCTTCCCAGAAGATGCGGGTCAGGGGCACCGCCGCCCCTCCGCTTCCATCATATGAACGGAGGACGATATGGGTCGTGTCGCGGGCAAGGTCTGCCTGGTCACCGGGGCGTCAATGGGGCTGGGCCGGGCGGATGCGCTGGCCCTGGCGCGGGAAGGGGCGTCGGTGGTGATGGCCGATGTCGCGGCCGACGCCGGCGAACAGGCCGCCGCGGAGATCCGCGCGGCGACCGGTGCGGATGTGGTTTTCATGCGCCATGACGTGACCAGTGAAGAAAGCTGGACCGGGATCATGACCGCGATCGAGGACCGGTTCGGCCGCCTCGACGTGCTGGTCAACAATGCCGGCACGGTGGTGGTGGAAACGGTGGAGACCACGACCCTGGAACAGTTCCGCAAGGTCAATTCTGTCAGCGCTGAAGGCACGTTCCTGGGCTGCAAACATGCCATCGGTCTGATGAAGCGCCATGGCGGCGGCAGCATCATCAATATGTGTTCGGTGGCCACCCATCTGGGTTATCCGGTGTTCTTTGCCTATTCGGCGGCCAAGGGTGCGGTTCGCGGGATGAGCAAGTCCATCGCCATCCATTGCCAGATGAAGGGCTACAATATCCGGGTAAACACCATCCATCCCGGCGCCATGGACACCCCCATGGTCCGCGCCGCCAACATTGCCCTGTTCGGCAGTGAGGAGGAGGCCAAAAAACATCTGCCGCCCATCGGCAGCCCGGAAGATGTGGCAGCCATGGTCCTTTATCTGGCCAGCGACGAAAGCCGCTTTGTGAATGGGACGGAACTGATCATCGACAATGCCGTGACCATTAGCTGACAGGCGTCGGGACGGGCCCTCCCCGGTCAGGGACAGGCCACCGGTCGGGATAATGCCGGCCGGTGGCCGTTGGCCTGTCACGGCCCGACACCCTGATTGTTGCATGATTGATTTTCCTATTATAGGATCATCGTCCTTGTGCGAGGGCGGTGAACATGCAATCCATCCCAACAATGTCCCCCCATTCTGCTCGGATCGACCATCGCCACCCTGGCGAAATCTCCGAATGCGCAGCCCTGGCCAAATCTCCGAATGGGTGTCACCCTGGCGGCAACTCCGAATCGTTGCCCCTGGAAGCCGCAGATTCATTGGGAGTCGGAGGGGGCTGGCCAAATCTCCGAATGCCGTGCAACACAGCGCTTTTTTCGTTGCATGATGTTGCACCGATCCCGCCTGATGCCGGGCTTCCCCCTGGCAAAATCTCCGAATGGCGGCGCTGGTCCACCTTCCGATTCGTCCTGCAGGGGGGCCGTCGGCGGGGGGTAAGGCCGGCTGACCAACGGCTTATCCCTTCAAACCCTGGCAAAATCTCCGAATGCTGGTCTGTGTCTTCAACAAATCATCCGGCTGCGGACCCTGGCCAAATCTCCGAATATCCTGCCCAAAACCCCTTTCCTGAAGTTCCTAAGATTCCTTATAAGATTCCTAGGGGCCAAATCTCCCAATCAATCCAACAGTTTACGACCCGGTTTCGGGAGGTTTTGCCAGCCCTTTCCGGAGGTTTCGCCAGCCCCGAACCGGAGTTTTGGCCAGTCTCGAACCGGAGTTTTGGCCAGGGGGGTGTCGGGCAATTCGGAGTTGCCGGCCATTCACCTCCGACCTACACTCCCCCCATGGCAGCGAAACCTCCCAGCACGGCCACGGCGCCCCGTAAGACCCCGCTCACGCTCGTGAAGGCCACGGGCGCGGTGGAGATCAAGGCCGATGCCGACCTGACGCTGGCCGACCGCCGCCTGTTCAACCATCTGCTGGCCCATGCTTATGAAAATTTGGGCAAGGTGGAAAGCCATTCGATTGAATTGGCGTCCATCCGTCGTTTTGCCGCCGAGGTGCGGGAAGGCACTGCCGATGTCAACAATACCCGCCTGAAGGCCAGCATCGAGACCCTGCAGAAGGTTTTGTGCCAGTTCAACTATCTGAAATCCGATGGCACCGCCGGTTGGGAAAGCGCGCAGTTGCTGGGCCCTTGCCGGATTGAAGGGGGGACACTGACCTATACGTTCCACAGTTGGGTGTCCGAACGCCTGCGTGAGCCGGCCCTCTATTCCTATCTGTCGCTGCGGATCATTTATGAATTTGAAAGCAAATACGCCCTGACCCTTTATGAGGTGCTGAAACGTTATGCCGACCGCAACGCGGCGGAGCCGTACTGGCAGACCAAGGTCGATGAATTGCGGGCCATCCTGGGCTGTGTTGACAAGCTGAAGGATTGGAAAGACCTGCGCAAATATGCGCTGGACCCGGCGCTGGAGGAGATTGGCCGGCTGGGCGAATTTACCGCCACCTTGCATGAAATCCGCCAGGGCGGCGGCCGTGGGGGCGGGCGGGTGGTGGGATGCGTCTTCCGCATCCATCGCAAGACCGCGGCCGATGCGGAACGTGCTGCCAAGGAGATGGCCAAGCCCAAGACCCAGCGGCGGGGTGAACGGCTGGCGGCCAAGGAAGATGGTGCCTTTGCCGTCAAGGCCGATGCCGCCATCCGGTTTCTGGAAGGGGCAGAGGTTGGCAAACGTATGGAATGGGCCAAACGGGCGGAACAGTTGGGCATGACCCTGCCGCCCGCCGCCACGGCCAAGGAAAATCTGAAAAAATGGGTGCCGCCTCTGGCCGAACTGATCGTTGATGAAGAGCGGTTGCGCCTGCGTGTGGCCCGCGCCGGCGAAGGCTGAACGCACCGCCCCCGCCCTATTGGCTTTATCCCACCACCACCCTGTTACGCCCGGCCGCCTTGGCGGCATACATGGCATTATCGGTGCGGTTGAACAGGGCGGTCTGGGTTTCCCGATGCGGGGCCGCCTGCGATACGCCGATGCTGACCGTGACCTGGATGACCACCCCGTCCAGCATCACCGGGGTCTGGCTGACGGCGATACGGATACGTTCGGCGGCCACCTGTGCCTGGGCGGCATCGGTATGGGACGTCAGAACCACGAATTCCTCGCCACCATACCGGGCCAGCATGTCGGTATCACGCAGGGCACTTTGCGCCCGCTCGGCCACCTCACGCAGGACCGTATCACCGACCAGATGGCCATAGGTGTCGTTCACTTCCTTGAAATGGTCCAGATCCAGCATCAGCACGCAGAAAGGCTGACCATGGCGCAGCGCCGCACTCCATTCCTGGTCCAGCCTTTCCATAAAGGCCCGGCGGTTGTGAATGCCGGTCAGCGGGTCGCGGGTGGCCAGTTCGGCCAGCCGGTCATTGGCGTCGCGCAGGCTGGCGGTGCGCTCCTCCACCTTGGCTTCCAGTTCGCGTTTGGCAGCACTCAGCTTCTCGATGCGGGCCCGTTCCAGCATCATGACAATGCCGGCCCCCGCCGACAAGGCGACCGCCAGACCCAGGAACCGCACCCAGCCCCATTCATGCCAGAGATAGGGCACAAAGATGCTGATCGACCGTTCGGCCACCACAACCCCGTCCGGGGCCAGGGCCCGCAGGGACAGGCTGTAACGGCCGGGCGGCAGGTTGGTATAGGCCGCGACCCGGTGTTCCCCCTCCGGTGCGGTCCAGTCGGTGTCGAACCCGTCCAGCCGGTAGAGATAGCGCACATTGTCGGTAACGGCATAATCCAGCAGCGCGAATTCCACCGTCAGGCGGCGGTTGCCGGGCGGCAGATGCACCTTGGCCGGCGTGTCCGGCACGTTCAGGGCGCTGGCATTGACCGGCTGCCCGCCGGCGACCACCCGCGTCACGGCCAGCGCGTCCAGATAGGCATGGGCCCGGATGCGCTGCGGCTGTACCAGGGTGATGCCATTGGACCCGCCAAAGACCAGCCCGCCATCGGGCAGGGTGGTGGCCGATCCCGGCAGGTAGGACGTGATGGTTTCCGCCACGCCCCGGTCCAGCAGCGATACGCTGAAATCATCGGGATCAATGGCAGCCAGCCCATTGTCGGTGGAGACCCAGATGCGCCCGTCAGAGCCGGGAAGCAGGCTGGCGATCGTATTGGAGGGCAGGCCATGCTGGCGCGTCACGGTGCGGAAGACCGGCGGCTGGTCCTCGGTCGGTTCCCGCACCATCAGGGCCACACCGCCGCCGGTCGTGCCCAGCCACAGCCGTCCCCGGCTGTCCAGGGTCAGGGCAGCCACATAATCATGCGGCAGGCTGCCGGGGCGGTTGACCTCGCGGTGGAAGCGCCGGAACGTGCCGTCCGGCTGCAGCAGGTTCAAGCCATTGGCGGTGCCGACCCAGGCGGTGCCGTCCGACCGTGGCAGGATGGCCCAGACCTCGTTGTTGGACAGGCTGTCCGGGCGGGCCGGGTCAGCGGTGAAACTGGTGGTCTGTCCATCGCTCAGCGATTGCCGCAGCAATCCATAATAGGTGCCGATCCACAGATGGTCCCCGCCCACCCGCATGGTGGTGATGTCCCGGCCCTTTGTCCCCGGCAGGGGAAAGGGCTGGGGGGTGCGTTCGCCCGCCGCCGGGCGCAGCCGCGACAGGCCCGCCGACCCTACCCAGACCTCGCCCTTCTCTGTGCCGCGGATGGCATAGACCGGTGTACCGACCAAGGCGCTGCGTGCGGCAGCATTGCGGCCGAACGGCGTGATATGGCCGCTGGACAGGTCCAGCCGGTCCAGCCCGCCATCATCCATGCCCAGCCACAGGCCACCATCGGGTGCGGTCCACAGGCTCCAGGCATCGCGGGCGGAAAAGCCGCGCGACTGGCCCAACGCGATGCTGGCAATGCCCGACGGGACGGAATTGTGCCAGGCCACCCCCATATTGGTGGCGACCCAGACCACGCCCCCCCGATCCTTGATGATGCCACGGGTAAAATTGCCTTTCAGCGCACCTGGCACATTGGGATCGGCCCGGAACAGGCGGATGCGGTCCTGGCCGATATCATATTCAACCACCCCGCCGCCAAACAGCGAGATCCACAGCACACCGGGCCGGGCCTCCACCATGCCGCGCACTGTGGCCCGGCCCAGGGGCGTATCGCTGCCGGTCAGGGCGGTATGCGACCGGGCCTTGTCCTCCCCCGGTGCCACCGACACGATGCCGCCACCATTGGTGCCGATCCACATCCGCCCGGCCGGGTCCTCGAAAAAGCTCCAACTGCCGGTGGCAAGGGCCTGGGCGCTGTCGGCATCGCCGGTCCCCAGGGTCTGCCACCGGTCGGCACCGGCGGGGCGGCGGACAACGGCCTTTTCCGTACCGGCCCACAAGGTGCCCGCCCGGTCGCGGAAAATCGCGAAGACATAACCGGCCGGGAACCCCTTCTCCCCCGACCGGACCCGTTCACGCACGCGCAGGTCGCGGCCGACATGGTCCAGGCCGGCCACATTGGCCACCCAAACCCCATCCTCGCCATCCGGCGCCAGGGCATAGACCTGGACATGGCCCAGCCCATCCGGGCCGCTGCCCAGCGCGGTGAACCGGTCACTGCGCGGGTCGTAATAGGCGACACCGGCCGTATGGGTGCCCAGCCACATGCCACCATCACTGGCCGGCAGCAAGGTGCGCACAAACCCGTTGGGCAACGATCCCGGATCGTTCGGGTCATGTTCAAAGGTGCGGGTGGCATAGCCGTCAAACCGGTTCAGCCCCCCCAGCGTGCCAATCCAGATGAAACCCGTCTGGTCCTGCGCCAGGGCCATGACGGTATTGTTGGACAGGCCGTTATTGTTGGACAGGGTCTGAAACCCTACCTCCGCCCGTTCGGCCAGTACAGCCGAGGGGTCGGCGGCCCGCGCCGGTGCCAGGGTGATCCCGATCAGCGTTACAGCAAAGGATAGCAGCAGGAGCCACAATAGAGGCTGGCGATCCCGGCGATGTATCGCCAGGACAGGCACAGTTAAACTGGCCACCCTTGCCGTGCCACCGGGGCTAACACCCACTTATCCGTTCCCTGCAACATTAAAAGACATATCATTGTATCTCAATTTTTAGGGAATGCTCAAGGCGAGGTTGAGGGAAATCAGGGCTGCAACCGCTGCCGACTCTACCCCCTGCAACCGCCGGGCCCTTGATCCAGATCATGGTGTTTGGGTGATGCGCCCTTATCATGGTTTGTTGAAAAAACCAGAAAGCGCAGGGGGGAAACCATCTTGTTGCGGTTGAAACGGATCGGCATTTCCACCAGCCGGGAGAATGTGGCCTTCCTGTCGCGTGCCTGTACCAGTTACCGCGCCGCGGCGTTCGAGGGGCAGGAAAAGGTGGAAGTCGTGGCCAATGGCCACCGGCTGGTGGCCACCTTGAATCTGGTCAATGACCCGGCCATCCTGCCGCCCGACTGTCTGGGTCTGTCCGAACAGGCTTTTGCCCGCTTCGGCCTGGCAGAGGGGACGGCGGTGCGCCTGGACCATCCCCACCCGCCGAAAAGCCGGGAAGGCCTGCACGCCAAGATCGCGGGGCGGGAACTGGACGAGACCTGTTTCCGCGCCATCATTGAAGACATCGCCCATCACCGCTATGGCAAGGTGGAAGTGGCGGCGTTCCTGGTGGCCTGCGGCTCTTTCATGACCACGGCGGAAACGCTGGCCCTGACCCGGGCGATGGCCGATGCGGGTGAGACATTGCACTGGCCGGGCACGCCACTGGTTGTCGACAAACATTGCATCGGCGGCATTCCGGGCAACCGTACCTCCATGATCGTGGTGCCGATTGTGGCGGCCCATGGCCTGCCGATGCCCAAGACCTCGTCGCGGGCCATCACCTCACCCGCCGGCACTGCCGATACGATGGAGGTGCTGGCCAATGTCGAGATCGACCTGCCCACCATGCGCGCCATCGTGGCCGAGGCAGGCGGCTGTCTGGTCTGGGGCGGGCATGTGAAACTATCGCCCGCCGATGATGTGCTGATCTCGGTCGAACGGCCGCTGAATATCGACACGCGCGAACAGATGGTCGCGTCCATCCTGTCCAAGAAGAAAGCGGCCGGATCGACCCATCTGGTCATCGACATGCCGGTCGGCCCCAGCGCCAAGGTGCGCACTGCCGACGACGCGGCGCGGCTGCGCAAGCTGTTTGAATATGTGGGGGATGCGATCGGCCTGTCGCTGCGGGTCACCATCAGCGACGGGACACAGCCTGTCGGGCGCGGCATCGGTCCTGTGTTGGAAGCACGCGATGTGATGGCCGTGCTGGAGAACCGGGCCGACGCCCCGGCGGATCTGCGCGAACGGTCCCTGGCCCTGGCCGGGCGTATCCTGGAATTCGATCCGGCTTTGCGCGGCGGGGCAGGCCTGGCGCGGGCGCGGGCGTTGCTGGACAGCGGTGCGGCGCTGGCCAAGATGCAGCAGATCATGGCATTGCAGGGACCGCCACCGCGCCTTGCCCGACTGGGCGGCCTGTCGCGGGAGATCGTGGCCGATCAGGATGGCCGGGTGCTGGCCATCGACTGTTACCGCATGGCCCGGATTGCGCGGCTGGCGGGTGCGCCCTTTGATCCCGGTGCCGGGATCGACCTGTTGAAGAAGGTGGGTGATCCGGTGCAGGCGGGTGAACCGCTTTATCGGATCCATGCCGAACGCGAGGTGGAATTCCGCTTTGCCTGCGGGCTTGCCGCGGAAGCGTCGGGTTATGCGGTGAACGGCAATGGAAAAGGACAGAATTGATGACCAGCCATCCCAGCATCACCTTTCACGGGGCCGCCGGCGGTGTGACCGGCTCCTGTTTCCTGGTCCGGCATGCGGGCGAGGCGCTGTTGGTCGATTGCGGCATGTTCCAGGGCAGCAAAAGCGTGCAGGAGCTGAATTACCGTGACTTTCCCTTTGATCCGACAGAACCGTCGGTATTGCTGCTGACCCATGCCCATATCGACCATAGCGGCCTGGTTCCCAAGCTGTTCCGGCATGGATTTGCCGGCAGGATCGTCACCACCCATGGCACTGCTGATCTGCTGACCTTCATGCTGCCCGACAGCGGTTTCATCCAGGAAAGCGAGGTGCGCCGGCTCAACCGCCGCAACCGGCAGCGGGGTGCGCGCGAAGTGGAGCCGATCTATACCCAGGCCGATGCCGAACGCTGTCTGTCGCGTATTCGCGCTGTCGATCATGATGTCTGGGTTGATGTGGAACCGGGCGTGCGGGTGCGGTTCTGGGATGCCGGCCATATCCTGGGCTCCGCCTCCATCGAACTGGAAATCCAGGGCGATGGCGGGCCGCAGCGTATCCTGTTTTCCGGCGATATCGGGCCGGGCGACAAGCCTTTCCATGGCAATCCGGAAGGCCCGACGCGGCCCGACTGGCTGGTGGTGGAATCCACCTATGGCGGGCGTGACCGGCCGGCGGTGACGGCGGCGGAACGAAGGGCGGCTTTGGGGGCCGAACTGAAAGAGGCGTTGGCCCTGGGCGGGCCGGTGCTGATCCCCGCCTTTGCCGTGGAACGGACCCAGGAACTGCTCTATGACCTGGACCTGCTTTTTGATGAAGGGGTATTGCCCCCGGTGAATGTGTTCCTGGACAGCCCGCTGGCCATCCATGTCACCCGGGTCTTTGACCGGCACCTGCCCGACATCAACGCCCATGGCACCCCCGCCCCCTTCTCCCGCCGCAATCTGCACCTGACCGAGGATGTGGAGGCCAGCAAGCGCCTGAACCGCGTGACGGGAGAGGCGATCATCATCGCTGCCAGCGGCATGTGTGAGGCCGGGCGCATCCGCCACCACCTGAAAAATAATCTCTGGCGGCAATCGGCCACGGTGCTGTTGGTCGGCTATCAGGCGCCGGCCACACTCGGCCGGTTGTTGCAGGAAGGCGTGACGCGGGTCCGCATCCATGGGGAGGAGGTCGAGGTCCGCGCCCGTATCCGCACGCTCGACACCTATTCCGGTCATGCCGACCGGTCCCATCTGCTGCGCTGGATACTCGACCGGCTGCCCGTGTCGGGTGGCTTCTTTGTGGTGCATGGGGAGGAACAGGAACGCGCGACCCTGAAGGGCGGTCTGGTGGCAGCCGGTATCGATCCCGCCAAGATCCATGTCCCGGCGCTGGACAGCCAGTGGCACCTGACCGACCGCGGCGCCCGCCCCCTCATGGACCCGGCCATGGCGCCCCGTGCCATCACCACCGCCAAGGACTGGCACAATGACTATGCCGCCACCATGCTGGCCTTGTCCGAAAAGGTCCGGGCCGAAAAGGATGACGCGGCACGCCAGGCGCTGCTGGCGCGGGTGAAGGCGGCGTTGGGCTAGGGCGGCTCTCGCGTCCGGCCCGCTGCCGCTGTCCCATCACCCGCTCCACGCTTGCGCCGCGCCTGGCATGCACCAGCCCATCCATGGACGCCAGAGTGCCCCGCACCGTTTGCGTCCGGGTGGAGGGGGCGAAGATGAGCGCGGCGCGGCCGATGGCCATTGGCGTCCTGGCGGAGGACGGGGCAGCGGTCAGCGCCGACACGGGGTTTAACCGATCGCAGCCATTTTGCAGAATGTGATTGTAAGGTTCAAATTGTGAGAATTATTAGCCAATTCAAATCATCGCATGATCACATACGAATGCATAACATGTATGCGGAATCGAAAACGTATAACATATGCACCCTAGGCGCGTTTCCAGGGGATTGTCCATCGGTGTCATCTTATCGAACCGTTTGCGGGTGGTCTCGGTAAGATTCCGCTAGAATTTCCGCGCTCAGATCAAAGAAAACATCACCAACCATCCCCACGGTTTCCGCATCGGCATCTGGCGTGCATCCTATCTGCGCGATAGATTCCATTTTAGTAAAATAATGGCGCCGATAATCGGGTTGCTTTCATATCCAAAGGTATTATACCCGCGACCTTGCGAGGCTTAGGCTGAAGGGACTAAGGTTTGGCATCAGCAGCATTAACCAAAGGTGACGGGTTTTTCTACGATAGGGCACAGTATCGGGGTTATGGGTCATAACATTTCGTATCTTAACGATGTGTTTACTGACTTCTGGCACAACGCCGCTGTGCGATCAGTCCGCAAAGACTGGTCCATCTGCGTGAATAGTCGTCACCTTCTGCTACATCTGCTGTTTCTCAGACAAGTACGTACAGCAGCGGCGAGCCACGCAAAAACAGGTCGAATGGACAGCGTAGAGAAGGCACGATCACAGTCTGTGGTCGATGTGCCCTTATTTTTGTTCTGTCGACTGAACAATATGTAATACCGGTTCGGTACAGAGAAGGGGCTCTCATGCAATCCAACTGGATCTCGACACGTCTTAATGACATGTCGTTCTTTATTAAGTTTCTTATAGCACCGGTGGCATCTTCTCTGTTGCTGATCGTTATCGCGGGTCTTGGGGTGTATGGGCTCTTTAACGCCGCCTCTCGGACGGAGACAATTGTGGCGTCAGAAATGTCGTCGGCAATCTCCCTGGCCGATCTGGCTGCGGACATTCAACGGGTGCAGTCAAAGCTCAGCGATGCTTTGGTGGATAGCGCCGCCGGGGATTCCGGTGCTGTTACGCAACGTAAAGAAGCAATCGTTGCCGAAATTGCCAGGATCGCGGCCGCTTTCAAGACCATGGAATCCGATGCCAGCCTGCCCGACCGTGAGCGGCAGGCGATGGCCAAGGTTGTCGAAGGATTGAACACCTATGCCGGCACCGTTGATGTCGTCGCCAGCATGCTGGAGGTCGATTTCGCGTCCGCGGTCGGGATGCTGTCGCCCTTTCGTCAAAATTTTGAGGAGATGAACGCCCAGATTGACGCTTTGGTGGGTGAGAGGGTCCGGCAGGCGGGGGTGAAGACCGACGAGGTGTCAGGTCAAGCAACCACCTTTGCCAATACGTTCCTGGTGCTGGGCGGTACCGGTCTTGCGCTTCTCCTTGGATTTTCGGTCGCTCTTGCACGCAGCAGCCGCCGTTCGATCCGGGCCATTGCCAAGGCCACTGAACAGCTTGCCAACGAGAACCTGGCGGTTGATGTGGACAACCTCGCCCGTAGAGATGAACTGGGCAGTATTGTCGATGCGCTGATCGTGTTCCGGGGGCAGATCGAACGTGCCCACGCTGCCGAAGCGGAACAAGACAATCTCCGCCGTCAGGCGGAAGCAGATCGTATTCAGGCGCTGCGGGGAACGGCCGACAGTTTTGAGCTTCAGGTCGGTCATGCCATGGTGGGTGTCAACAATGTGGCTGACGATATCGCCATCGTTGCGTCCAACATGCTCTCCTTGTCGTCGGAGAATTCCAAGGCCAGCGTTGCGACCGCCGGTGCCAGTGAGCGTGTCCTGTCAAATATCCAGACGGTGGCCGCTGCCATTGAGGAACTGGCGGCTTCCAGCCGGGAGATTGCGACCCAGTCCCAAGGTTCCAACCGCCGGGCAGGGGATGGTGCGATCCGCGCACGTGACGCCGTATCCCGTGTTCGCGGGCTGGTCGAGGCGGCGCAAAGGATCGACTTGGTTGTCAAGCTGATCGGCGAGGTTGCCGGCCAGACGAACCTGCTTGCGCTGAACGCGACCATTGAGGCAGCGCGGGCCGGGGAAGCCGGCCGTGGTTTTGCCGTGGTGGCCAGTGAGGTCAAGGGCCTTGCCCTGCAGGCGACAAGGGCCACGGAAGAAATCCGAGCTCTGGTCGCCGGTATTCAGGCAGCGACGGGTGAAGCCTCTGGCGAGATTGAGCGCGTCTACTCCTTAATGGAGGAGATCCGCGGCACAACGACGAGCATTGCCGCCGCGATTGAGCAGCAGAACAGCGCGACCTCTGAGATCGCGCGGTCGGTGAATGCTGCGGCGGACGATGCGCGTCAGTTGCAGGCGGGCACCGGTCTTGCGGCCGCCACCGCCGAAAAGAACGGGGCGGCGGCTCGTGCCCTACACAGTTCGGTTGATCGGCTGCGCTCCGGTTTTGCCGATGTGCAGCGCGGGACCGACAGCTTCCTGACGACCCTTCGTTCATGACACCGGCTTCCCGCCAGTCTGGAGGGAAACCGCTGAAGTTAAAGTAAAGTCAGCCGCGTATTCGTCGGCTGCCATCGTTAAATTGGGGAAAAAGATGTCAGCAAAATCGAAACTAATGGGCCTGTTGGTGGGCAGTCTCCTGGTTGCAGGACCCGCAGCCACCAGCGCCGCAGAAGGCGGCATGTCCAAAAAGGACCTGGAGATCCTGGGTCGGGCCATCGGCTTCATGAAGGATGGACCGTCTGGCGACGTCACGACGGCTGTGGTGTTTGTCCCGGGTAATGCGGCTTCTGAAGCAGAACGCGACGCGATCCTGGGCGTGGTTGGCAGTGGCCTGAAGGTGGGTGGCATCACCTTGAAAGCCAAGGCATCCAGCGTCACCGACGCAGCCGCCAGCGGCGCACGCGTCTGGCTGGTCACCGGCGCTGCTGCCGCGAAGATCGGTCAGGCCGGCACCGCTGCCAAGGCCATCACGGCCAGCGCGGACAAGGCCTGTGTTGAGGCGGGCAACTGCGTGCTGGGCATCGAGACCGGCACAAAGGTGCAGATCTACGTTAGCCGTAAGGCCGCTGAAGCCTCAAGCGTCGCCTTCGAGAGCGCTTTCCTGCTCATGGTCAAGGAACTCTAAGCGCCTGCGATTGATACCGCCCGCGCCCTGTTATCAAGGAATAAGCAAATGCAGAATAAGCTCCTCGCCGTCGCGCTGACGGGTGTTTCATCTCTGGCGATCTCGGTCGCCGCCCAGGCCCAGAGCCTCGATTACACGCAGTATGAGGCGATGTTTGGCGAACCCGTGACCACGTCTGCGCTGGGGATCCCGCAGCGGGCCTCGGAAGCGCCGTCGACCATGACCATCATCACGCAGGACGAAATCCGCCGTTCCGGGGTCAAGGACATTCCCGAACTGCTGGCGCGTGTGGGCGGCGTTGATATGCAGCGCGGCGCCATCCAGGATTTTGATATCGGGATCCGTGGCTACAATCAGCCCGGTTCGTCGCGTCTGCTGGTGATGATCAATGGCCGCCAGATTTATGTCGATCACCTGGCCTACACCGTCTGGGAAGCGCTTCCCGTCAACATGGCGGATATCCGCCAGATTGAAATCGTCAAGGGCCCCAGCACAGCCCTGTTCGGTTTCAACGCCGTGTCCGGTGTGATCAACATCATCACCTTCAATCCGCTGACCGATGAAGTTAATGCAGCGACGGCCAGCGTCGGCAACAATTCCCGCCGCGACTTCTCCATGTCAACGACGGCCAAGCTGAGTGACTGGGCCGGCGTCCGCATCTCGGCCGGCTACATGTCCGCCGACGGCTTCAACGCCGAAGAGCCGCTGCTGGAAACCTCCGCCGTCTTTAATGACCCCAAGCGCCGTTTCCTGACGGTTGATGGTCTGGTCCAGGTCGCGCCATCCTTCCAGGTTGGGCTGGAAGGCAGCTATGCCGACGCCGACACCTTGCGTCGTACGACGGGCAACACGGTCGGTACCCCGTGGTGGAAGATCCGGTCCGTGAAAGGGTCCTTTGCCTGGGAGAATGGCTGGGGCACCACCAAGGGCCAGTTCTACACGAATGCCAATGACAGCTTCAACTCGTCGCGGCTGCTGTCGCAGGGCAATGTCAACATGGTCGGGCAGTTGGAGCATGTGTTCCGGCTGGGCAGCGCTCACGCCTTCCGCACGGCGCTTGAGGCCCGTCGGACGGATCTGACGGTTCGTCGTACCGACACGCTCACCACGCTGAACTATGATTTCGCCTATGATCTGGGCGCGGTCTCGGGGAGCTGGAACTGGCAGGTTTCTGACACGGTGTCCTGGTCGCTGGGCGCCCGTCTGGATCACATCTCGTCCGAACGTGACGGCTATCTGCGGGCGGCACCGCGTCCGTTTGAGGATGCGGACTTCAGCCGTTCGCGCACGGTCTATAGCTACAATGCCACGGCCTCCTGGCAGGCCACGCCGGTCAGCACGGTGCGACTGACCCATGGCCGCGGTATTCAGTATCCCAACCTGGTCGGCCTCAGCTTCGGCCAGACCGGCACCACCGGGCATGGGAACCCGAACCTGCGTCCGTCCGTCGTCAACAATTATGAACTCAGCTACACCCACCGTCTGGAAGCGCTCGCTGCTTCCTTCACGGGCGCGCTGTTCCATACGGTGACGGACGATGTGTTTGGTGCAGCCGGCATTGGCGGGACCAAAGTTGTCCCCACAGCAACCACGCCGGTCACCTTCCGCATCTCGGACAATTTCGGCTCCTCCTCCGTCAATGGTTTGGAACTGGCGGCGAAGGGTGAGATTACCGGTGGGTTTACCTGGGGCATGAACTACACTTGGCTGGACGTGAATGACAATTTCACCATCCACCGCAGTGCCCGGGGCCTGACAGGGTTTGATACGGGCTTCTTCCCGAGCCTGACCACTCCGCGTCATACCGGCAATGTCAACCTGGGTTGGGCTGGCGGTCCCTGGGAAACCGACATCTATGTGAGCTATGTCGGTGCCAGCCAGCAGTTCACGTCCAACACCACGCTGGTCGATGTGTCGGACCGCGTTGGGGTGGGGGGTCGCGTGGCCTATAAGCTGACAGAGAATGTCACCCTGGAAGCCAGCGCCATCAACCTGAACCAGAAGAGCGTTCTGATCAGCCCGCCGCGTCGGGTCGATCGTCAGGTCTTTGGTTCCGTCTCCGTACGTTGGTAACATCCCCTGGGCACAGCGGTTTCCCCGCTGTGCCCAGTCTGACCGACAGGCCCGGCGGGTCTTATGGTCCAGTGGCAGCCGGCATCCGATCGGCTTGGCGCCGGCGTTTGCGTTCCGTGGATGACAAAATGCTCAAGCCGATCTTGTCCGTGCTGTTTGCCGTGACGCTTTGGGTCTGCGGGTCAATGGCGGCTGTCGCCAGCACGGGCGAATTGCGCATGGGCATGTTGTCACTGGCGCTGTCTGCTGATCCCCACGCCTATATCAATACGGGTGCCAGGGAGCTGTCTGCTCATCTTTACCAACCTTTGTACGAAAAGCATCCGGAAAATAATAAATCCTTTCATGTGGTGAAATCCGGGCATTATTCTGGCAATAATACCTGGGAACTGCATTTATTTCCCGGTGAAATTCATGCTAACGATATCGTTTTTACATTTTGCCGTATTAAGAATTATCCGGATACACCATCGCCATTTGCGCCGAACTTGGAATCGATAACAGATGTAAGGGTCGGTGGCGAAACAGAACTTACTATTGTAACGAAAAGCGAAGACAGCCAGTTGTTGGCGCGGATATCCGCCATTCTGGTGATGAAGGCGCCACCCCATTGGACGGGGAGTTACACTGGCGGCCGCTGCGATGGGGCCTTTGCCTATGATCGGGCCGACCTGGACAGTGGCAGGGTCACACCCGGAACCGGACCCTATCGGATCGAACGTTTCAGCGCCGATGAAATTGTGATGGTGCGGCGAGGCGGCAAGTTAGCCCGTCTGACGCCGTGGCAACGCGTGGTGCAGTTGCGCCTGTCCACAGAGGAATCGGTTCGCCAACTTTTGGCGGGCACTGTTGATATCATTGATTCCGTTCCTGATGGACCGGCAGCCCATCTTGCCGCTGTCAGCGATACCAAAACGGCTTACGGTTATCCTGCAAGTTTTGTCTTCCTTCAGTTGAACCATCGCGCGACCTCTTCGTTCGTGGCGAACGGCGCCCCCAATCCGCTCCGGGACAAACGTGTACGTCAGGCTTTGTCGTTAGCGCTGGACCGGGAGATCATTGCGACACGTCAGCGATTTGATCCCAGCATACCCACGGCGCAGATCAGTCTGCCCGAAAACCCCCTGTACAATGACGGGATCGACCTGCGGGCGGATGTTGATCGTGCGCGTCGGCTGCTGGCAGAAGCGGGGTATGCGAGCGGTTTTACGGTCGATTTTCTGATTATGCCGGGCACGGCCTGGATTGCCGATAAGGTCGAGCCCATGTTGGGCCGCATCGGAGTCCAGGTGAAAACACGCGATGTTGGTCCCCGCTTTCCCGGATTGGTGGCCAATGGAGAGTTTGGGTTGAACTTGAATGTGTCTGTTGTTGATCAAACGGACATCATGGCCTTTGTGCGTTCCCGCTTGGCCAGTCCCGGAATTGCCGCTGGATTTGGCAGTCGTAACCAGGGTCAGTACACGAATTCGCAGCTCAATGAGTTGCTGCTGAAGATACGATCGGAACCAGATACCGTTCAACGATCGCAGATGGAGCAGCAGGCAATGTCCATTGTGACAGATGATCTGCCCATCATTCCCCTCGTCTTTGTCCGCCCGCGTTGGCATTTACGCGCAGATTTGGCCTTTACCCCCCGGCGGGACAACAGAATGCTGGTCTGGAACATCGTTAAAGCTCAATGACGATGGCACAGGCGGCTGCTTGATCCCGTGGCCACGGGATTACAATCGTCTGAACCCCCGGCCGGCTTTCAGCGCCGTCGCTTGCGCCGGCACTGAAAGCTGCTGATCCGTAAAGTCCCGCAAACTGTCCGGTTGCGATGTGACCAGACCCACCGCCCTTGGCTGGGCAGGCGTATCGACCCCACCAAGGGCGGTATCGGGTAAGGGCATGCTGTTGCCCGCAGGCCGCGAACAGCGTCAAGTCAGGTAGAAGGGGGAATTCATGCCACGGCTGGCTTCGGCCACCACGTCGCCGTCGAACAGTTTGACGGTAAGGCTCGCGTTTGCGCCCTTGGCGAAATCGGCGAGCATGCCGGTGGCGTAGGCATGGGCGTTCTCAAGACTGTCGAAGCAGTAGAACCCCCCCACCGAATGGGTGCCGATGCCGCTCAGCCACGTCTTGCTGAGGAGGCCCGGAACAGTATGCATCATCGTGTTCGCCACCTTCCAGACGGCTTCGGTGAACGGTGCGGCGTTCTGAAACTCGGCATAAAGATAAACGCGGCTCGGGCTGGGCATGCCAACTCCTTTCAGGTTTGCTGTGATTTCAAGGGCAGAGTGGCCTAAAAATCTCCTTTGGAGAAGTACGCACCTTTTGGTAATATTTGGGAATGTTTCATCCTGCCGACCCTTACAACATGAATTGTCCGTCGCGCGATCTGCTGGACCTGATCGGCGGCAAATGGGCGATCCTGATCTTGTGCTGTCTTCAGCAGGGGCCGGTGCGGACCGGTGCGTTGATGCGACAGGTCGGCGGCATCTCGCAAAAGATGCTGACACAAACGCTGCGCGATCTGGAACAGGCGGGATTTGTGGAACGTATCAGCCACCCCGAAGTGCCGCCCCGGGTCGAATATCGGCTGACCGATCTGGGGCGGTCGTTAAGTGATCTGGCGCGCACCATCGAGCAATGGGTGGTCGCGCATTATCCTGTGATCATGGGGCGGCGGGAGCGGCATGGGCCCGGCGTCGATCCGGCAGAGGGGTGACATCTCTATATGGCGGTTACACCCGAGTTGGATTCACGCTTAAGTGCGACTTGATTGCAGTTCAGTGTAGTCAGTTCGCGTG
>NZ_NOXU01000024.1 GCF_002251795.1 Niveispirillum lacus
CGTGCCAAGTGATGGCGAAGCGTGGAAGTTGAGGGTTTCTGCGGCACCCGGCTCTTCATTTACCTACTATTGACATAGAAAACATCGAGGTTTGCAAAGTGCAACATGCATAATGCAAATTATATTGCATTTTCCCACTCACCCTACGAAACAGCCACAACCTAACCTTTTGGTTATGCCAGCCAACAGGGGCTCAATCAGGGCCGCAATGGTTCAATCAGGTCCGGCACTCGGTCCTTTTCAACAGCTTCCAACCAGCAATCAGCCAGTCGGTCGGTCTCTGCCACTGCCGTGCGCCAGTATTTCTGACGGGTTACTGTATCCATACGCTGGAAGTCACCCCGATCCGGGATCTTCCCAAATGGCAGGGCTTGGGTGAATTCAACAGAGGGACAAAGCACCAGCATGCGCGACAAGCTGACCTCTCTTGCCCTGCGCCACGGCAGAGCCTTGTCAAACCAGCCCGGAATGATGCGATGGGAAAAATGCGGAAAGAGGATCAGACCAGGCGGCGTAAATGCCATATCCAGATGGTAATCCATGATGCCGCCATCCAGATAAAGACCGGGTCGTGCGCCATCGGGATCAATTACCCCTTCAAACACAAACGGCACCGCAGAGGATGCCAACAAGGCCGGCATCAGATTGCTGGCGGTCAGTGGGACCGATTGGGTCGGAAACTCCGCCAGAAGATCAAAGGGTGGCGGATCACGACGGTCGTAAAGCACAGTCCGTTCAAAAAACAGGGGCAGGCTGCGCCGGCTGGCCAGATTGGCAATGCCGGCCATTCCAAGCCCCAGACCCAGCCCGATCTTTCCCAGGGGCGGCTTAATCGGGCCTCGTCCCCGGACCGCCAGGATGGATTGTCGCATGAACGGATGGGACAGCACATGGTCAATGCCATCGGCACCAAAGATCAGACGCAGAAAGTTTCGGCAATGCTCGGTCAGTTCAGTTGCCGTCACCCTGTCGTCCACGCTGTAATCCAGGTAAGCAGCCTCGAACCTTTGTGCCGCCGCTACCCGGTCGGGCTGTGCCAGACAGGCAAAGCGCCATGTGCCGATGGAACTGCCCACCATATGCAGCGGCCGTGTCCGCTGCTGGAACCAGCGGCCGAACAGGGCCTGATCAAGACGGGTCAGGGCCAGCCACTTCGCGCCGCCGCTGGCACCGGCCACAACATCGAACATTTCCTCATACAGCCCGTCTCGGCGGATACGGGTCATCGCCTCTCGCCCGGCCAGAAAACGCAGGGGCTTGGAACACATCGAAGGACCGGCCATTTCTCAGGGGTATATCGCGCCGCAACATAGGCGTCCGACCGTCATCGGGCAAGGGGCGGCCTATTGACGGAAGGCCGTCAGGCGTGATGATAAAAGGTAATCCATACACGAGAACCGCCAGCGCAAGGCCTGACACGCATGTTCAACATCGCCACCGTGGATTTTAAGGCGCCAGACGCCGCCCAGCAGTTCGTGCGCTCCATGCACGAAACAGGTTTCGCCGTGCTGCGCAACCACCCGATTGATACAGGCCTGATTCAGGAATTGTACAAGGTCTGGTCGGGCTTCTTCGCCTGGGAAGGCAAATTCGACTATAAATTTGATCCGGAAATCCAGGACGGGTTTTTCCCTTTCAAGTCCGAAAACGCCAAAGACAGCGCACTGAAGGACCTGAAGGAATTCTACCATGTCTATCCGGGCCGCCGCCTGCCGCCGCAGGTAAAGGAGGCGACTGACCGCATGTATGCCGACCTTCTGTCGATGGGACAGACGCTGCTGACCTGGATTCAGGACAATGTACCGCCGAATGTACGTGACGCGTTTTTCGAACCGCTGCCCAGCATGATGACTGGGTCAACCAGCACCCTGTTCCGTGTCCTGCATTATCCGCCCATCGGCGAAGGGTATGAACCGGGGGCTGTGCGCGCTGCAGCCCATGAGGATATCAACCTGATCACCCTGCTGGTGACGGGCAGCGAACCAGGACTGCAGGCCCAGGATACGGCTGGCAACTGGCATGATGTGCCCTGCGACGCCGGCATGATCGCTGTCAATGGTGGCGACATGCTGAAACTGGCCTCGGGCAATTTCATCCCCGCCACACCCCACCGGGTGGTAAACCCGCCGCCGGAACATAATGTGGCGCGCTATTCCATGCCGATGTTCCTGCATCCCCGCCCGGATGTCCGCCTGTCAGCCGCATTGACGGCGGGTGAGTTCCTGGATCAGCGACTGCGTGAGATTGGTTTGAAGAAATAAGGACGAGTGTCCGGGGCGTGCGGGTCTACCGCACGCCGCCCGGCTGTTTGCCTTGCAGCCAGGCCAGCGACGCCGCTAGATGCGCCGCTGGCGTCGGCGACTCATCCTCCAGCACATACCAGTCAACGCCAGCCCTGCGGGCCGCGGCCAGCAACAGCGTCCAATCGACGCTGCCTTGACCAATGGGGGCGAAATCCCCCGGCGGGGCCGAACCGGTAAATTCACCGGTCGACGCACCAGGCCGCATGTCCTTCACATGCAACAGCTTTACCCTTCCCCCCAGCTTTTCCAGCAGGGCCACGGGATCGACCCCAGCCTTCAGCACCCAGAACACGTCCATCTGCAGGTCAACACAGCCCGGATCCAGGCCCGCTAGCAGTCGGTCCAGAAGGGTTCCCGCCCCGTCCGCCGCGAATTCATAGCCGTGCAGATGATACATCACGCGCAGGCCGGCCGCCTTCAAGGCTGGGCAGGCGGACCTGTAGGCGGCGATGGCGGCGTCGATCTCCGCCGGGCCAATGCCCTGGTTTGGACCGGCGCCCGGTGGTTTCAGCCACGCAACCCCGACATACCGATAGCCCACGATCGTCGCCGTATTGATGATGTCCTGCACATTGTCGCGCAATTCCTTGATGCCGACATGGGTACCCGATGCCGTCAGCCCCGCCTGATCCAGCAGTGCCTTGAAGGCGGCGGGCTCCAAGCCCAGCGTATTGAAGGCCTCCACCTGGGTGACCCCGCTGGCGCGCAGGGCCTTCAAAGTGGCGACCGGGTCACGGGCTAGGTCCTTGTGCAGGCTGTAAAGCTGTACTGCGATTTTGGCGTCGGGCACAGGTGGCGAAGCTCCCGCAATGGCCGCCGTGCTTGTTCCCAGCAGCAGGGCCAGCCCCACCATCATGCTGTATATCCCGTGCCTGCGCATGTTTCCACCGCCCCGCCGCTGATAGCGTTGTCAGTTAATCCTTCGCTTATCCCTGCATCCGCCTGTCCTGGCAAGCACCGATGAATCCACTTGAGAACAAAAAGGGAACATTGTATAAGAACACAAACAGAACATCTGCGACGATGGAGGATGTGATGCGACCGGCAATCCGACACAGCGCCCTGACCGGAAATGTGGGTCTGGCTAATTTCCGGGGCCACGATTTCGACATGCATTGTGTCTGCTGTGGGGAGGAATGCCGCTGGCGGACTGACTTGCTGGTCCGCCGTCACGGCCATGACTGGCCGGTGGCGGCGTTCAGCCGGGGTTTTGTCTGCCAGGGCTGCGGGGAGATTGGCACATCGGTGCTGCGTATTGTGGAACGGCCTGCCGATCAGCAGCACACACGGTTCCGCCGCATGGCCCCGCGTCCCATCCTGGGCGGTGGCCATATTCCATCCATGCCGGCCCATTGGCAGGCACGCGGAATGGAAGAGGGGGCCGCAGCCTAGAGCGCATCTGATTCAGATCGAAGTTTTTTGCATCGGGCATGAAGCGACGAAACGGAAAACCTTCTGTCTGTTGGGAGCGTGGTTGGCGGCCCTCAGACACCTGGGGGCTGCTTACCCCCCGTTGACCTGCATCAAGGGCATGTTTCTTTGGTTGCCATAGGGTAGACGGCAAAGGGTGGGCGACGGGTCTGCCCACCATTCCATAAGGAAGCCCGCCCCATGCTGCCGCAGAAGATGAAGGCTGCGATTGTCCGTTCCTATGGCGCCCCATTGTGCCTGGAGGAGGTCGCGGTGCCGCGGCCCGGTCCTGGTCAGATTCTGGTAAAGATTGCAGCATCCGGGGTCTGTCACACCGATCTGCATGCGGCAGATGGCGACTGGCCTGTAAAACCACCCCTGCCCTTCATCCCCGGACATGAAGGGGTGGGAACGGTTGTGGCGAGCGGTCTTGGCGTCACAACCGTACGGGAGGGCGACCGGGTTGGTGTGCCCTGGCTCTACACGGCTTGTGGTCATTGCGAACATTGCCTGACCGGATGGGAAACCTTGTGTACGGCCCAGCAGAACACGGGCTATTCGGTTAATGGTGGCTATGCCGAATATGTGCTGGCCGATCCCAACTTCGTGGGTCATCTGCCCGCCAGCGTCAGCTTCACCGACATCGCCCCGATCCTGTGTGCCGGGGTCACCGTCTATAAGGGGCTGAAAGAAACCGACACCCGACCCGGTCAGTGGGTGGTGATCAGCGGTATCGGCGGTCTGGGCCATGTGGCGGTTCAGTATGCCAAGGCTATGGGCTTGCATGTCGCTGCCGTCGATGTGGCTGACAGTAAGCTGGCCCTGGCCCGTGCGCTGGGCGCCGATCTGGTGGTCAACGCCACCAAGACCGATCCGGTGAGGGAGGTACAATCCGCCATTGGCGGCGCACACGGCGTCCTGGTCACTGCCGTCAGTCGCGCAGCCTTTGCCCAGGCCATCGGCATGACCCGCCGACATGGTACGGTCAGCTTGGTCGGCCTGCCGCCGGGCGACTTCCCCGTACCCATCTTCGATGTGGTGCTGAACCGGATCACCATCCGGGGTTCCATCGTCGGCACCCGTGCCGATCTGGCAGAGGCGCTGATGTTTGCTGGTGAGGGCAAGGTGAAGGCCACCGTGACGGTGGACAATCTCGACAACATCAACGCGGTGATGAACCGGTTGCGCGCCGGACAGGTCGACGGCCGCGTGGTACTGGCTGTGTAAAAATGCCTGTGCGGGGGGAGGCCGAACCAGATGGCATCCCCCCTTCCCCGCTTTACATCTGACGGCCTGTGCTATCCGTGCTGGCAAACACGGAATGCAGGAACCAGAGGATAAAGGTGGCCAGAAGCAGGAAGCCGCCCCATTGACGGCTGATGATCATGACCCCGCCGGCTGTGGCCAGAGCGGCAAGATAAAAGAACAGAGACTTTTTCATTATCAGGACTTTCTGCCGACACGTGTGGGCGGCAGCCCAGGGGGCGCCGTCACGGCACAACGTGCATATCCAAATCTAGGGGGGGATCAGACAGAACGAACGGTGGGCGGGCCGGTCGGCATGCGGGCAGCATGACCCGCACGATCCCTGTTCAGGTCAGGACCAAACTGCCCTCGCACAACGGGGGCAGACACGACTAATGCAACCTGATAGGCCCCGGTCGTGATGGCCTTTGTTGGCGGTGGATCGCCGTTGGAAAGATCGGGACGGGCCCGCGGACATTCGTCCTGCAGCAGCAGCGGCGCCGTCTCTGTCAGCGTTGTCCGAAGATTGCCGTTGGTAGAAAGACCATCACGCGCCCGTTCCGCTTCGGCGCCCGATATACCCAGGCCCGAAAGCGCCCCGGCCACCGCCAACATCAGCAGTAGCAACAGCGACTTTAGACGCCCCGGCCATTGCCGCAACCATCGGCGGGGACGCCCGATCAGCGGCTTGTCAACACAGGAAGGGGGTGGTTGCGGGATCATAGGGCCAAGGTGGGCGTGGATCAGACACAGTACAAGTAGTAAATTTCGCCGCTTAAGCGGAACGGGCCATGGTCAGTCCCTGCTGCAACGCCTGGCTCATCCGTTCCGCCTTGTCGCGCAGGGCCGCGGCTGGCGGCGGGGTGAACAGGCTGTCGACTGTTTGGGCGAACAGGGCGAGCCATCGCTGAAAATGATGGGCCTCCAGTCCCGGAATGCCCGCATGCACCTGCATCGGTCTTCCGTCATACCGGCCGGTGCCCAGGGTCACCGACGACCAGAAATCATGGACACGGCGCAAATGGGCCGCCCATTGCGCATCTCCCTCTCCCACCATCTGCTGGAAAACCGGACCCAAGACCGGGTCCAGCCGGGCAGCCGCATAGAACTCCACGACCAGGTGGGCCAGGCTGGCATCATCTATACGGTGAAAGGGAGGATCAGAAATGGTCATCTACCTATCTTAACCCCTTCCTGATGGCCACTGGCCTGTTTTTCGCGGACGGTTTGCGTTGCGCCCGCTGCTTGCCTTACTATCGGGGCAACAACAAACGGATGTATCCATGCCCCGCGGCGATCTTTTCTCCCCGCTCGACCCTTTTCAGACCGGCCGGTTGAAGGTCGACGATATTCACAACCTCTATTGGGAACAGAGTGGCAATCCTGACGGTGTGCCGGTCCTGTTCCTGCATGGGGGGCCGGGGGCTGGGGCTTCGCCCACGCATCGCCGTTTCTTCGATCCCACCTTCTACCGTATCGTGATCCTGGACCAGCGTGGTGCCGGTCGGTCGACTCCGCTGGGTGACCTGCGTAACAATGATATCCCGCATTTGGTGGCCGATCTGGAGGCCCTGCGGACACATCTTGGCATCGACCGCTGGATGGTCTTTGGTGGTTCCTGGGGTTCCACCTTGTCGATCGCCTATGCCGAAGCGCATCCCAACCGGGTGATCGGCTTGATCCTGCGCGGCATCTTCCTGATGCGCAAATCGGAGATCGACTGGTTCCTTTACGGGATGAAACACATCTTTCCGGAGGCCTGGGCACATTTTAATGCCTTTATCCCCGCTGGTGAACGGGGAGACCTGCTTGAAGCCTACTGGAAGCGGCTGACCAACCCGGATCCTTCTGTGCATTTGCCCGCAGCCCGCGTCTGGAGCATGTATGAGGGAGCCTGTTCTACCCTGATGCCCAGCCCGGAGCTGGTCTCCGCTTCCGGCGAGGATAATCATGCCCTTGGGCTGGCGCGGATCGAGGCGCATTATTTCCGAAATAATGGCCTAGACCCCGAGGATAAGCTGCTGCGGGATATCCGCACGATCAGGCACATCCCCGCTGTGATCATCCAGGGACGCTACGACATAGTCTGCCCGATCCGGACCGCCGATGAGTTGCATCGCGCTTGGCCGGAGGCAGACTATATCGTGGTCCCCGATGCCGGGCACAGTGCCATGGAACCGGGCGTGCGCACCGCGCTGGTCCAGGCCACGGAACGATTTAAGACACTGCGCTAGAGCCTGAGTTCACCGTTTGAGTGCCTGGGCGCACCGTATAGCGGACAAATCCGTCATGGCCACCCGTAAGCTTGTCATACAGGATACGGGCGGTCGTGTTGGTTTCTTGGGTGTGCCAGTAGACCCGGCCCCAACCCGCCTTGTCGCCCATCTCCACCAGTCGATTGATCAATGCGCTACCGACGCCCTGTCCCCGCGCCGTTTCGACGGTGAACAGATCCTCCAGATAACAGAGCAACTGTGCCGACCATGTATGCGGGTGCAGCACGTAATGGCAAAGCCCAAGCAGGTGGCCATCGGCATCGGTTGCGACCAGTCCCTTGACCGGCGCAGAAGGGTCCATAATGCGGGACCAGAGCGTACCGGTCACCCGTTCGGGCACCTCAACCTTGTAGAAGCGGCAATAGGCATCCCACAGGCTGCGCCACTGCGTACGGTCCGTTGCCACAAGTGGCCGCACAACTGAAACAAGTGTCATTATCCACTCTTTCGCCCAAGCTGTCGGTCTCTGGATATTACATCCTCACCCTGTCCTGTCCATCCCGGCTGTCGGCGGCAAGGTCCGTTCAGCCGCGACTACAGAAGATCAGATGCGATTTTCCCCATATTCACAAGCCCCTGGCCAAAAGAGTGCGATGCCTGCCCCTTGTCACAGGCCAGCCGCCTGTGGCATCAGGTTTGACTTAGCCGACAAAACAGCGGCGGATCGGAACGGCGCATGCGGACCCTCTTTCACCATCCCCTCTCCCCCTTCTCACGCAAGGTGCGGGTGGCGCTGGCTGAAAAGCGCCTGGAATTTGCCCTGGAACTGGAAAAACCCTGGGAACGGCGAGAGGTGTTCATGCTGATGAACCCCGCTGGAGAGGTCCCGGTTCTGGTGGAGGCTGATGGCGCGGTGATCGCCGACCAGAATGCGATCTGCGAGTATCTGGAGGATGCTTATCCGACCACAACCCTACTCGGTAGCGACGTTGCGCAGCGGGTGGAGGTCCGGCGTCTGGCCGGCTGGTTCGATGTCAAGTTCAAGACAGAAGTAACGGACCTTCTGGTCGGGGAAAAACTGTTCAAGCGCTTCTCCGGCCAGGGAACGCCGCATGCCCAGTCGATCCGCGCCGGGCTGGCCAATATCCATTATCACCTGGACTATATCGGTTGGCTGTGTGACCGGCGGACCTGGCTGGCCGGCGATCAGTTCAGTTGGGCGGACATTGCCGCGGCTGCGCAATTATCCACCATCGACTATCTTGGGGATGTACCCTGGGATGACCATCCGGAGGCGAAGAATTTCTACGCACGGGTGAAAAGCCGACCCAGCTTCCGCCACATCCTGACCGACCACCAGCCGGGGCTGCCGCCGCCCAAACATTACGCCGATCTCGATTTCTGATCCTTTCCGCATTCTTGTCGCAATTCGGCCCCACACGGCAGGGTAGGATTTGTCCATGGGCGAACAGGCCCGAACAAGAAGACAGTGGAGAGATCACATGCGCCGGTCGTTGGTTTCCTTGGCCCTTGCCAGTCTGCTGGTAACCGCAGGCCCGGCCGTTTCCGCCCAGAATGTGGCATCGCCCGTGACCGACACCGTGACGCTGACCCTGTCGGCTGAAGAATGGGTGAAAACGGAGACGGCGCTGGTAACCCTGGTGGTAGACTTGGCCGGCAATGGCAATAGCGGCACGGTCCGCAATGATGTGCTGAAGGCTGTTGCCGGCATTGCGGACCGTGCCGACTGGCGCATCATTGCTCTTAACCCGCAAAGCGACAGTGCTGGGCTGGAACGATGGCAGGCCTTGTTGCAGGCCCGCCTGCCAGAAAACCAACTGGCATCTCTCGGGGATCGGGCGAAAAAGGCCAGCAAGCCTGGCCAGCAGGTGCGTGTCGACAACATGGCCTTCGATCCCACCCTGGCCGAGACTGAAGCGACACGCGCCATCCTACGCGACAAGATCTACACGCAGGTGAATGCCGAATTGAAGCGCCTGAACGACGCGTTCCCCGGCCGGACATACCGCGTTGGCATGATCCAGTTCGGAGATGTCAACAGCATCAGCGTCAGCGGTTACCGCAAGTCGGAAATGATGGTTGCCGCCGCTCCATCGGCCCCGATGGCTGATGCCCTGCCCGGTGTCCAGGACAAGCTGGAAATGAATGCCCGGATCACTTTCTCGGTCTTTGCCACACCTTGAACCCCAACGTGGCCGGGCAACGGATTCATCCGGCGAGCCAAGTATTGAGGCCATAGAGCAGACCGCCGATCGCGGCACCCAACAGGGTGCCGTTGATACGGATATATTGCAGGTCACGACCAACCCGCAGTTCAAGGCGGCGGGTGAACTCTCCCACATCTTGCGCTTTCAGGGTCTTGGCCACAAATTCCCTGATCGCCTGACGCCAGCGTGGCAAGGCGGCTGTAAAGGCCTGTTCAACCGCTTGGTTCAGCCGGTCACGTACCGGCGGTTCCTGCATGGCACCTGCCAGCGATTCGGCCACGCTATGCAGCGCAGACCGGATGTGACCATCGGCGCGCTCCAGATCGCGGAGGGCAGCATCGCGCAGCCCCGCCAGCAGGTCATGGAGCAGGGGGCCAGCTACGGTTGGCCCTGTGAACTGCCGCAACGCTTCGAGCAGGCGTTGGGCCAGTTCGCTGCCGTCCGCCACTTCGTCGGGAAGGGCTTTCAGCCAGTCACGCAGTTCCTGTCCTGCTGGGGCATGTGGGCTGCGCAGGTCCCAGAGATGGCCCAGCACGGCCTCGTTGATCGTATCCGCCAGCGATTTATCGACCGAGGAGGGCATCCACCAGCGCGACTTGCCGGCCACCGCCGCCTCCACAAAACCGCGCTTGCTGTGAACCAGATGGATCAAGCGATCTACAACCTCCCGCAGCAGCGGCTCCAGGGCATCGCTGTTCACGAAATGCCGGAGCGCACCAGCCAGCGCCGGACGCAGGTCGGCCTGCGAGAGCCCTGCCGCTAGCGCACGACCCAGTGCCTGCGCCAGGGGCGCATCCCCCTGGCTAGACAACAGACCGGGCAACATGCCCGCGACCAGATCGACCATCCTGCCCCGGTCTGCGGGGTCGGCCAGAAGGCCCGCGATCCGGGCTGCCGGGTCCATACGTCGTACCTGCTCCACCAGCATGGCGGGTTCCAGGAACTCCCGGTCGATATAGGCGGCGATCCCATCGGCGATACGGTCACGATTGCGCGGCACCAGCGCCGTGTGCGGAATGGGCAGGCCCAGCGGGCGGCGGAACAGGGCAGTCACCGCAAACCAATCCGCAAGGCCCCCGACCATCCCTGCTTCAGCAATGGCCCGCAAAGCCGGGGCAATGCCGGCCGGCATGAAAGGCGCGTGACTGACGGCCCAGCCACCGGCGGCCAACGCCAGACAGCCCCCCGCCAGCCAGCGATGGCGCGACAGGTCGCGCGCCAGACTATCATCATCAGCGGGGTCGGGCAGGCTGTTCGGACTTGGGTCGATACTGCTCATATCGTGATGCTACTCCCGCCGGGCGGCCCATGTGCGGAGATTTACCCACCCGTAACAAGGCCGATACCATGTGACTCTGTGGCCATCTGGGCGGCCAATCCCTCTCGATAGGTAGGGTGGACCAGCCGATAACCCAAGATTTGTTTCAGCCGGTCGTTCCGGACGCGCCGATTGTCAGCATAGAAACTGGCGGCCATGGCCGACATGGACGCAGGGTCGAACGGTTCAAACGGCGGCGGCTCCACCCCCAGCAGACCCGCGGCATACGCCACCACCTGGGCGGCAGGCGCTGGCTCATCATCCACGATGTTAAAGGCCATGCCTGGCATCGGCCGCGCCATGGAGGCAATCAGGCCCCCAACGATATCGTCAACATGAATGCGACAGAAGACCTGGCCAGCCTTGTCGATCCGCCGCGCGGTACCCGCACGAATCGAATCGATGGCGCTGCGCCCCGGACCGTAAATGCCGGGAAGGCGGAACAGATGAACCGGCAGACCGTGATGTATGTGCAAATCCATCCAGCCCTGTTCAGCCAGTACCCGCCGCTGTCCGCGGGGACCGGCAGCGTTCAAGGGGGAGGTCTCATCCACCCATTGGCCACCCGTGTCACCATAGACACCGGTGGTCGACAGATAGCCGACCCAACGCAGGACATTGGCTCGTGAGGCGATATCCGACCCATGGGTGTCCAGCACCGGATCGCCACGATCATCCGGCGGCACCGATGACAGGAGATGGGTCACACCGTCCAGGGCTGACGCCCAGTCGGCAATCGGCTGGCCGCGGTCACAAAGGAAGGCATCAATACCAGCCGCGCGCAGGGCAGCTGCCTTTTCCGCCCCCCGCGTTGTACCGGCAACAGACCAGCCACGCCTGCGCAGACAATCAGCCAGCCGCAGCGACGTGTAACCCAGGCCAAAGATGAACAACCGGCCAGCCGGCAGGGGATGCAGATTGATCATGACTTTTTTGACACTTGCCTACTGGGGAGGGATCAGGATTTGTACCGTGCTATGAGCCGCTTTCTCAATGCCGGGGCGTTGACCGCCCTCACCCTCCTGAGCCTGCCGTTATCTGTGGCGGGCCATGAAGGAACCGTTTTCGCCAACCGTGCCGCCTGTCTGGCCCGTGCGGAGGAGCTGCCAGACTTCGCATTCGAAGAGGCAAAGCTGTGGGAAAGGCAAGGTGCCGGGTCAGAGGCCCGCTTGTGCCAGGCGCTGGCGCTGCTGCTACGCGGCGACTGGTTGCTGGCGGCCCCGGCTCTGGAGGCAACAGCAGATGAAATGGTACGCGAATCGGCGTCCATGCGTGCCAACCTGTACAGCCGGGCCGCCATGGCCTGGTCCAACGCCCACAAACTGCCGGAAGCGGAAGTGGCGTTCGGCAAGGCTCTGGAACTGACCCCGCGTGATCCGCAGATTCTGATGGATCGTGCCATTGCGCGCGCCGGCATCGAGAAATACTGGGACGCCATCACCGACCTGGACCGGGTGATCGAACTCTCCCCGAAGATGGCAGAGGCGTGGCTGCTGCGGGCCCAGGCGCATCATGTGCTGGCGCTGGATGCCAAGTCGATGGTGGATGTGGAGGCGGCTCTTCGCCTGGCCCCGCAGAGCGGGGAGGCCCTATTGCTCCGCGGCAATCTGCGCGCGGCAAAAAGCGACATGATCCATGCCAAGCAGGATTGGGAGGCCGTGCGTCGTGTGGCACCGGGGTCACCGGCTTCGACTATTGCCTTGCAGAACCTAAACGCCCTGGACCGCGCCCAATCGGAACAGAAGCGCGAGTTGAAGCAGAAGAAGGAACAGTAAGGGTCGGCATCCGCTTCCGTCAGTTCCTCATAGAAAACAGATGTTCCACACCGTGGATGATCTCGGCCAACACCGGGCGCGCTGTCTGGAAACAGCCCGGACATGGCGCCGCAGAACATGGCGAAGCCCTGTGCAAGATCAGCAGCGTGGCAAATGTGAACCCAGCATGGCCGAATAGGTAATCACCCGGACCTTCTGGGCATAGTTCGAGTGGCCCCGGATGCCCCTCCCGGTAAACGGATTGCATCAGGTTCGGTGGCAGGGGGCGCGTTGCGGAAATCCCGAACCGTCAACGGCCGGTGAACCTTCCGTTGCACCGCACCCCGGCGGCTGGACCCGCCGGCTGAAAGGCTGGGTCCGGAACATCTGCTTACCACGGCACCTGTCAGGCACCGGCACACGGCCGCGTCGTCACGATCACGCGCCCCGCGGCCCCCACAGAATTGTCGCTGCCCCCGCCAGGCATAACGCCGCCCCCGCAATGTCCCAGCGGTCGGGCTTTTGCCCTTCCACCAGCCACAACCAGGTCAACGAGGCAGCGATATAGACCCCACCATAAGCGGCAAAGGCCCGGCCCGCCGCATCGACGGGTACGCGGGTGAGAACCCACGCAAACAGTGCCAGACTGGCCATGCCGGGCACGAGCCAGAGGGCTGACCGCCCGTCCCGCATCCAGGCCCAGAACGCGAAGCAGCCAGCGATTTCCGCGAAGGCGGCCACGATATAGAGTAGGGCCGTGCCGCCCGCCACGGGCCCTTAGCCTTTTTTCATCACCAGGGTAGACCAGTCCCCCAGCCGATAACGCTTGATCAGGCGCAGGCCCTGGGCGCGGTGAGCGTTGATGACCAGTGGTTCCTGGCGGTGCAACAGGCCCGACAGAATGCAGATACCGCCGGACACCAAATACTTGTTCAAATCCGGCGACATCTTCGCCAGTGGGCGGGCCAGGATATTGGCAACGATCATATCGAACTTGCCATGGCGGCGCACCGCTTCAGCGGCATAGCCATTGGCGGCATACAGCTTCACCAGTTTATGCACACGGTTCAGGCGGGCATTCTCTGTGGCGATCTCAATCGAAAGTTTGTCGATATCGACCCCAATCACCGGCTTATGTGCCAGTTTGGCGATGGCGAAGGCCAGGATGCCCGACCCGCAGCCCATGTCCAGCGCATTGCGGAAACTGTTGCGCCCTTTGGCCGCATACTCGGAAATGGCGCGCAGGCAGCCCTGGGTCGTCGCGTGTTCACCGGATCCGAAGGCCATGGCGGCTTCGATCTGAAGCCCCATCTTGCCCTTGGGCACGGGTTTCTTGTGATGGCTGCCATGGATAAAGAAGCGCCCCGCCTCAATCGGCGGAAAGGACAGATAGGTCTGGGTTACCCAGTCGATGGGGGCCAGCGGTTCCTTGGTCAGTTCCGGTTCCGCGATACCATGGGCGGCGGCCAGTACGGCCAGCTTCAGTCCAATGCGGCTGGTGTCAGGTTCATTATAGGAGGTGCATTCGATCAGCCACTGGCCGCCCTCCTGCAATTCAAAGGTAGAGACGGCATCAACATGCGGCTCCACGATATCGGCGAAAACAGGAACCAGCGCCTCCGGCACCTCAAACGCGACACGCCACATCGGCTGCATGGAACTCTCCGCCCTTTATCCGTCACAATTCATATCCGTCGGACCTTTCTAGTCGCAAGGCGGCACCCCGGCAATGGCCCTTTGCGGCACAGACATCTGCGGGAAAGTGCGCCATTGCCAGCGCGGAAACATTCCGTAACGGAAGGTGCATGTACTGCCGCAATCTTTCGCAACCCCGAAACATAACCATCATGGTTCCGACGGAAACACGTCAAATCACTGAAATATAACAATGCTATCCGCCCATTGTGCGCCGCAGCAACCATGCCGGCGACCAAAGGGATGCCCATAATGAACTCTCGTCATCTGATCACCGGTACGGCGCTCGCCACCCTGTTCGCCGTCTCCCCCACGCTTGCCCAGACCACACAGGTGGCTGCGGCCGCCCCGATGCTGGAAGAGATCATCGTTTATGGCCGTGGCGAAGCTCGCCAGGTGCAGGGTGTAACCCAGGCCGTCATCGCCCTGGAAGCGCCGGGCACCAGCCCGCTGAAGGCCATTGAGAACCTGCCCGGCGTCAGCTTCCAGTCGGCGGATCCGTTCGGCGCCTACGAATGGTCGACCCGCATCAGCATCCGTGGCTTCAACCAGAACCAGTTGGGTTTCACGCTGGATGGGGTGCCGCTGGGCGACATGTCCTATGGCAACCATAACGGTCTGCACATCTCCCGCGCCATCAGCAGTGAGAATATCGACCAGGTGACGGTGGCGCAGGGGGCGGGTTCGTTGGCCACCGCATCCACCAGCAATCTCGGCGGCACGGTGCAGTTCACCTCTCGCCGCCCGGCCAAGGAAGCAGGCGCCTACATCGCCGGCACCGCCGGCAGCGAAAAGACAGGCCGCGGGTTTGTGCGCCTGGACACGGGCGAACTGTCCACCGGCACCAGCGCCTATATCAGCTATACCCGTCAGAATGCCGACAAGTGGAAGGGCGATGGCGTCCAACGCCAAGACCAGATGAATTTTAAGGTCGTTCAAACAGTGGGCGAGGGCGAGATCAGCGCCTGGGTCAACTGGTCCGACCGGGCCGAGAATGACTACCAGGACCTGTCCAAGGAAATGATCGGCCGTCTGGGTTACGACTGGGACAATTTCGCCAAGGATTGGGCCACGGCGCTGCGTGTCGCCGACATCTATAACCGTCTGGTCACCGGTCCTTTCCCGGGCAAGATCACGTCGGTCGACGATGCCTACTACGATGCGGCGGGCCTGCGTGAGGATACGATTGCGGCGGTGAACTTCACCTATCCGCTGACCGACGCGCTGAAACTGGACGTGACGGGTTATGGCCACAAGAATGATGGGCAGGGCCTGTGGTTCACGCCCTATGTGGTCACGCCGGGTGGCGCGCCGATGTCCATCCGCACCACCGAATATGGCATTGAACGTTTTGGCGGCGTTGGCCAGTTGACGGCTGAGATCGGCGATCACACGGTCAGCGGCGGTTTCTGGGTCGAACAGAATGACTTCAGCCACGCGCGCCGCTTCTACAGCCTGAACCGCGCCAGCCCGGGCCGTTCCTCCACGCAGTTCCAGCGCGGGCCCTTCTTTACACAGTGGCAGTACGATTTCGACACCGAAACGCGGCAGTTTAACCTGTCCGACACGTGGAAGCTGACGGACGCCCTGACGCTGACGGCGGGCTTCAAGTCCGTAAAGGTCGAGAACACGGCCAAGACTTTGATCGGCCCCGTCAAGAACGGCACCATCAAGGCCGAGGATAACTTCCTGCCTCAGGCTGGTTTCGTCTATGAACTGACCGATGAACACCAGATCTTCGGTTCTTATGCCGAAAACATCCGTACGTTCGAAAGCTCCAACACGGCGGGCCCCTTCTCCACCACCCAGGACGGTTTCAACGCCATCCGCAACAGTCTGGAGCCCGAAAGCAGCCGGACCATCGAGCTGGGTTGGCGCTTTAATGTCGGGATGGTTCAGGGCGTGGTCGCCGCCTATGACGTCCAGTTCGATGACCGCCTGCTGGCCCTGACCCTGGGGCCTGGCATCGTCGGCAACCCGGCGGCCTTGCAGAATGTCGGTGGCGTGTCGACGCGCGGTATTGAGGCCGGCGCCACGGTAGTTGTGACGGACGCTGTCTCCATCGTTGCCTCCTACACCTACAATGACAGCACGTACGACGATAACGTGCGGGGCGCCAACGGGGCTGTGACAGCGGCGACCGATGGCAAGACCGTCGTGAACGCGCCCAAGAACCTGCTGCGCGGTGAACTGAAGTACGATGACGGCAATCTCTATGCCTCGGCCAGCGCTGCCTATACCGGCAAGCGTTACTACACCTACCTGAATGACGCCTCCGTGGAAGGCTATACGCTGGCGGAAATCAGCGTCGGTTACCGGTTTGAAGGCAATGCCTGGCTGGAAGGGACCGAGCTGCAGGCCAATGTGACCAACCTGTTCGACAAGGAACATGTGTCGACCATCGGTTCCAACGGCTTCACCAACAGCGACCCGACGGGCACGTCGCAGACCCTGCTGGCCGGCGCTCCGCGTCAGTTCTTCGTGTCGCTGAAGAAGCAGTTCTAATCCTGTCAGGTCCTCAGACGCCGGTGCGGTTTCCGGTCAGGCGGAAACCGCTCACACCCACCGGCACCCTTTGACTGTCTCTCTTCCCTTTTTGAAACTGGGGCGGGCCTTGGGCCCGCCCCTTCTTTCTATTCGGAGGCCCCCAATGTCCCGCCCTCTTCTTGACCGCCGTCTGCTGCTGACCGGGCTGGCCGCTGCCCCGCTGATGGCCCAGGCAGCCCAAGCCCAGCCCGTGCGCCGCCTGCCGGAAACCGTCGCCCCAACCCGCATCGCCTTTGGGTCCTGCGCGCATCAAACCAAGGAGCAGCCCATCTGGGACGCCATCCTGGCCGCCAAACCCGACCTGATGATTCTGCTGGGTGACAATGTCTATCTCGACACCCGTAATGTCGAGGATATGAAGGCCAAATACGCCATGCTGGCGGCCAAGCCGGGCTTCCAGAAGTTGCGCGATTCAGTGCCCATCATTGCCACCTGGGACGATCATGATTTCGGCGAAAATGATGCCGGCGCCGAATATCCGATGAAGGAGCAGAGCCGGCAGTTGTTCTGCGATTTCTTTGGTGAAGCGCCCAACAGCATCCGCCGCACCCAGCCCGACGGCATCTACACTTCCTATGAAGTCGGCCCCCGGGGCCGGCGGTTACAGATTATCCTGCCCGACCTGCGCTGGAACCGCACGCCCCTGGCCACCATCGACATGGGCGGCAAGGGCTATGAGGACTGGGCCAAGGCCCGGCATGAGGCGGGCCAAAGCGTGCCCGGTCCCTATGCCCGCCTGCCGGAAGGGGCGGCTACACAGTTGGGTGACACGCAGTGGCAATGGCTGGAAGCGCAGTTGTCCCGCCCCGCCGATGTGCGCATCCTGGCCTCATCTCTGCAGGTCGTGTCGGATTTTCCGGGCTGGGAGGCCTGGATCAACTTCACTCATGACCATCAGCGCCTGATCGAGGCCATCCGGGAGCGTCGGGCCAACGGGCTGTTCTGTATTTCCGGCGATACACATTATGCGGAAATCTCCCGCCTAGACTGGAACGTGCCCTATCCGCTCTGGGATTTCACCTCGTCGGGTTTGACCGAAGTCTGGCCGGTGCTGCCGCCCAATGCCCGCCGGGTGGGCGACGCCTACCGCGCGCAGAATTTCGGCCTGATCGAGCTTGATTGGGCGGCCAAGCGGGTCACGGTGACCATTCGCGATGTGACCGGGGTGGAGCAGTTACGTCAGGTTCTGGCGCTGTCCGACCTGCAGGTGGGCTAGGCCCCTAACGCACCCTTCGAAAACGAAGATGGCGGGCCGTCCCAACCAGGAGACGGTCCGCCATTTCTCGATAGCCTCTCGGCTTCAGCCGGATGGGCACAAACCATATTAAACCGCACAAGAGCGGCGGCTTCGCCGCGATAAATCCGGCCGATGGTCCGGCCGCCCGTCATCTGGGCTGGTCGGTTTTGGCGGGGATTGGTCCTGATTGCCCCCGTCATGAGAAGAATGGTGCGCCCCCGCCGCCAGGGTGACAACGCCCAAAGGGGCATGTTGCGGGGGCGAAAAATCCCGCCTGCTGCATGGCTGCGTTAACGGATGCATGCCACCCGTGCCACGCGCAGGGGGACGGATGCTTGACACCCGGCCCCAACCGGCTCACTTAATCGGTACCAAATTGGTCCTGTATTGAGAAAGGTTCGCAACGTCCATGCTGCGGCTCAGCAAAATGACGGATTACGCCGTGGTGGTCCTGACCACCCTGGCGCATGCCGACAGCGCGCTGCACACGGCCAATTCCCTGGCCGACCGCACGGGCCTGCCGATGCCAACGGTGCAAAAGCTGTTGAAGCTGCTGACACGGGGCGACCTTTTGCAATCGCACCGGGGGGCGGCGGGCGGCTACAGCCTGTCGCGCACACCCGACCGGATCAATGTGGTGGACATCATTGAGGCGATCGAGGGGCCGATAGCGCTGACCGATTGCGTTGATGGTGGTTCCGGCGGGTGCGGGGTGCAAAGCCTGTGTTCGCGCAAGAACCACTGGGAAAAGGTGAACAGCGCCGTGCGCCGCGCGCTGGAGGATGTGACGCTGGCCGACATGGCCACCCCGGCTTTGTTCGATTTCGAGCGTGGACCGGTGCCCAGCACCGTTCTCGCCGGTTGAACAGACAAGGGTTGAAGGGTTTGAAGGGGAGCGACAGCTATGGCCGCCACTGAGCAGACGATCGAACAGGTGAAGAACCTGGCGGAGGGGAAGTACAAGTACGGCTTCTTCACCGATATCGAGTCGGAAACAGCACCCAAGGGCCTGTCCGAAGACATCGTCCGCTTCATCTCCGCCAAGAAGGGCGAGCCGGAATGGCTGCTGGAATGGCGCCTCAAGGCCTATCGCCACTGGCTGACCATGGAAGAGCCGGACTGGGCCAAGCTGCATTACCCGCCCATCGATTACCAGGACAGCTATTACTATTCGGCACCGAAGACCACGGCCGGCCCAAAGTCACTGGACGAGGTCGATCCCGAACTGTTGAAGACCTATGAGAAGCTGGGCATCCCCCTGAAGGAACAGGCCATCCTGGCCGGTGTCGAGGGGGCAGGCGACAGCCCGTCCATCGCGGTCGATGCTGTGTTCGACTCGGTATCGGTGGCCACCACCTTCAAGAAGAAGCTGGAGGAAAAGGGCATCGTCTTCTGTTCCATCTCTGAGGCGGTGAAGACCCATCCCGATCTGGTGCGCCAGTATCTGGGGACGGTCGTGCCCTATTCCGACAATTACTTCGCGACCCTGAACTGTGCGGTCTTCACCGATGGCAGCTTCGTCTACATCCCCAAGGGCGTGCGCTGCCCCATGGAACTGTCCACCTATTTCCGCATCAACGCGAAGAATACCGGGCAGTTTGAGCGCACCCTGATCATCGCCGACGAAGGCTCCTACGTCTCCTACCTGGAGGGCTGCACCGCCCCGCAGCGTGACGAGAACCAGTTGCACGCCGCCGTGGTGGAGTTGGTGGCGCTGGATGACGCCACCATCAAGTACTCAACGGTCCAGAACTGGTATCCGGGCGATGAGAATGGCAAGGGCGGCATCTATAATTTTGTGACCAAGCGCGCTGCCTGCCGCGGCCGCAACTCCAAGGTCAGCTGGACCCAGGTCGAAACCGGCTCCGCCATCACCTGGAAGTATCCGAGCTGTATCCTGCAGGGCGACAATTCGGTGGGCGAGTTCTACTCCGTCGCCATCACCAACAATATGCAGCAGGCCGATACTGGCACGAAGATGATCCATATCGGGAAGAATACCCGGTCGACCATCATCTCCAAGGGTATCTCCGCCGGTAAGGCGCAGAACACCTATCGCGGCCTGGTCCGCATCCTGCCCAAGGCGCAGAACGCCCGGAATTTCACCCAGTGCGACAGTTTGCTGATCGGCGACAAATGCGGGGCGCACACCGTTCCCTATATCGAAAGCCGCAACCGGACTGCACGGGTGGAGCATGAGGCGACGACAGCCAAAATCTCCGAGGACCAGCTGTTCTATTGCCGCCAGCGCGGCCTGAAGGAAGAAGACGCGGTCGGCCTGATCGTGAACGGCTTTTGCAAGGAAGTGCTGAAGGAACTGCCCATGGAATTCGCCGTGGAAGCGCAGAAGCTGGTGGCGATCAGTCTGGAGGGGTCTGTGGGGTAAGGCTCTCAACCGCTATGCCGTCCCTCCCCGTCATCCCCGCGCAAGCGGGGACCCAGCGTGAGGCGCGGTTAGCGCCGATATGAGTCATCTCACGGCTATCGCCACTCTCATCGGGTCCCAGCACATCAAGGGGATAGGAGGGAAGGGCGGAGGTAAAGGAACAGATGCCCGGCTATGTCTATATCCTGGCCAGTGCACGCAACGGGACGCTCTATATTGGCGTGACCAGCGACATGGGCCGACGGATTTGGGAACACCGGGAAGGTTTGGTTGAAGGGTTCGCAAAGCGGTATGGCATCAAGACTCTGGTCTACTATGAAGCGTTCGAGCGGATCGACGATGCGATCCATCGCGAAAAACGCCTGAAGAAGTGGAACCGGGCCTGGAAGCTGGAGCTGATCGAATCGTCCAACCCGGATTGGAACGATTTGAGTTCAACGTTGCTGTAGATCGCTTTACGGCCATTCCCGCGCAAGCAGGAACCGTGAGGCACCATCGGCACCGATACAAGTTATGTCGCGGCTATCGCCGCTCTCGCTGGGTCCCCGCTTTCGCGGGGATGACGGTGGAGGGGGCGGGGTTGTAGAGCAAAGACAGGAACCGGATTAGGTCCGGCAGTACGGAGCAGCAAATGTCCCTGATCGAAATCAAGAACCTGCACGCCACGGTGGATGGCAAGGCGATCCTGAAGGGGGTCGATCTGACCATCAATGCGGGTGAGGTGCATGCCATCATGGGCCCCAACGGGGCTGGCAAAAGCACGCTGTCCTATGTGCTGGCGGGCCGCGAGGGCTATGAGATCACAGAAGGGTCCGTCACCTTCGGCGGGCAGGACCTGCTGTCCATGGAAATCGAAGAGCGGGCCGCCGCTGGTCTGTTCCTGGCTTTCCAGTACCCGGTCGAAATCCCCGGCGTCAGCAACACCACCTTCCTGAAGGAAGCGTTGAACGCCATCCGCAAGACGCGGGGCGAGGCGCCGCTGGATGCCATGCAGTTCCTGAAGCTGATCCGGGCCAAGGCCAAGGATCTGTCGATGACCGATGACATGATCAAGCGCGCCGTCAATGTCGGCTTCTCCGGCGGCGAGAAGAAGCGCAATGAAGCGCTGCAGATGGCCGTGCTTCAGCCGAAACTGGCGATCCTGGACGAGACCGATAGCGGTCTGGATATCGACGCGCTGAAGATCGTGGCCGAAGGTGTGAACAAGCTGCGCGGGCCTGAACGCGGCATGCTGGTCATCACCCACTATCAGCGCCTGCTGGACTATATTGTGCCCGACGTCGTGCATGTGCTGGCCAATGGCCGCATCGTGAAGTCGGGCGGCAAGGATCTGGCACTGGAGCTGGAAGCCAACGGCTATGCCCAATTCGGCGTGACCGAGGCGGCCTGATCCATGGTTGCCCCCGGCGTCCGTATCAGCATCGAATATGACGTGCCGGTCACGGGACCGGACGCCGAAATCGTGCTGGGCGGGCTGATGGCCTATAACGCGGCTGCATTGCCGCCTGCCCAGGGGCGGTTCGTGATGGTGGCGGGCGAGGCGGATACGGGTGCCCTGCGGGCGGGCCTGTCGCTGACCCAATGGGGCCGCGACGCCTATTGTTTCTGGGGCGCCTGGACCATTCCTGACATCGATCCCGGTCCCGCCATTGCTTCGGTGCTGGCCCGGACGGAGGCTGAACTGGCACGCCGGGACGCCGACCGGATGATCATGGTGGTGCGCGCGCATGACGACACCACCCCCTACCTGGCCGCCGGCTATGGCGTGCGGCAGGTGATCGGGCCGCATATCAGGGGCGGGGTCTTCACCATCCTGGAAAAGCGGATCGGCAGGGGCGAGGCTTTGATGCCCGCCGGCTTTGCGCTGGCTGTGCATGAACCGGCGCCAAAGCATCTGGCCAAGGAAATCTGGCGCATCACCGATGCCCGCCGGCAGGCGGTGTTGGGCGCGCCCGTGAAACTGGTATCGGCCTATGTCCGCGATATCGTGACCAACGCCCCGCGCGGGGCCGCCCTTTGTTATGCCGTAGACAGCGACTTCATGGTCGACATGGTCTGGCTGGACGACAGTCTGCGCGGCACCGGTACCGGTTTTTCCATGCTGGCCACAGCATTGGATGAGGGGCGCAGGCTGGGCTGCACACGGGCGGCGGTGGAGACGATGGATTGCCAGGCGCCCCAATTTTATCCGCTGCATGGGTTCCGGCGTTTCGGCTGTGCCGAATATGACGTGCCGGGCCTGAACATGAACTTCTACGATATGAAGCTTTGAATGATGCGCGACGAACAGAACCAGACGGCCAAAGGTTTCGTGGAACAGGTGGTGGCGTTGGCCCCCGCCCTGTCCGGTGCGCGCGGCGAGGGGCTGGCGCGCTTTGCCAAGGCCGGCCTGCCCAGCACGCGGGTCGAAGCCTGGAAATTCACCAATCTGCGCGGGTTGGACAAGTTGACCCTGGGTCCGGCGCCGGACGCAGCGGCGGTAACGGTGGATGCCATCCCCACCGCCCTGGAGACGCCCGGCCCCCGTCTGGTGTTTGTCGCCGGACAGTATCGCGCCGACCTGTCGCGTGTAGATGACCTGCCCGACGGCGTGGTGCTGTCGTCCCTGGCCGCGGAGGCGACGCCCATGTTGGGGGATGGACCGCTGCGCACGCTGAACAGCGCTTTGTCGTCGCAGGGGGCGGTCCTGCGCGTGGCAGCCGGCTTGAAGCTGGCCAGCCCTGTAGAGCTGGTCTTCATTGCCGCGACAGCGGGGGACAAGGCCGCCTTGTGGAACCCGCGTATTGTCATCGACATTGCCGACGGGGCCGAGGCCACGGTGGTGGAACATCACGTCGGTGCCAATGCGGACGCCTATGTCAGCAACATCGTTGCTGATGTAACCGTCGGCATCGCTGCCCGACTGCATCATTACAAGCTTCAGGCCGAGGGGCTGGACGCCTGGCATCTGGCCAATGTGTCCACCCATCTTGCCCAGGATGCTGTCTATGACACCTTTGTGCTGAATCTTGGGGCGCGCCTGGCCCGGCATGAGGCGCGTCAGGTGCTGGATGGCACCGGCATTGAGGCGCGGGTGTCCGGTGCCTACGCCATCACGGGTAACCAGGTCAGCGACATCACCACCCTGATCGACCATGCCAAGCCGCATTGCACCAGCCGTGAGGTGGTGAAGGGCGTGATCGACGGGTCGGCCCGCGCCGTATTCCAGGGCAAGATCATCGTGCGCCCCGATGCGCAGAAGACCGATGGCTATCAGTTGAATCGCGCCCTGCTGCTGTCGGAACAGGCGGAGATCAATTCTAAACCGGAACTTGAAATCTATGCCGACGATGTGAAGTGCAGCCACGGCGCCACGGCGGGTGAGTTGGACGAGGACCAGATGTTCTATCTGCGCGCCCGTGGCATCCCGCGCAATGCTGCCCGCGTGCTGCTGATCGGCGCCTTCCTGGACGAGGCGCTGGAAGAGATTATCAACGAGACGGTGAGGGCCTATTTCCGTGCCCGCGCCGAGGCCTGGATGGGGGCGCGCTGATCCGATGCCTGACAGCCTGTTCCGCAGTCTTGATCTGACCCTGACCCACTGCCACCCGGCGGATGGGGCGGTCATGATGTGGCTGCATGAACGGGCGCTTGCGGCGGAACGGGCCGCCTTGGGGATGGATCGTCGGCCACTGGGCCTGTTCATCCGCGACATGGACGGGGTGATCCAGGCCGGGGCCGTTCTCTGGCTCTATGGTCCGGATGCCTACATTCACGTGCTGTGGGTGGATGCGCCCTGGCGAGGAAAGCGGCTGGGGGCAGCCCTGCTGGTCGCGGCGGAAAATGCCGCTGTCGCGGCAGGCACCAACCGGCTTTACCTGTCGACCATGGGGTTTCAGGGAGCCGATTTTTATCCGCGCTATGGCTTTGAAAGCCAGGGTGTGTTTGCTGATTTCACTCGGGGTCATGACCGGCATTATTTCAGCAAGACGCCCCTGACCGCGTCGCCTTCTCTGCCGCTGCCTCCCGGACTGTTTCTGCACCGCGCCGAGGCACCCGATGCGGCCGATATCGCCGCAGTGGAAAATGGGCTGGACGCGCATTGGTATCTGACCATCCCCGACCCCTACACCGAGATCACGGTGCAGGCCGTGGATGGCGCTGGCACCCGCGTGGCCGCTGGTCTGGCGGTGCTGGACGGTGCCTATCTGACCTTGGTCGACCTGCAGACCGACCCCGACTGGCGCGGCAAGGGCGTAGGGCGGCAGGTGCTGGGGGAACTGGAACGGTTAGGGGCCGAGGCAGGGTGCTGTTGGGCCACGGTGATGCCCATGAGTTACCAGTCACCGGATTTCTTCGTGCATCTTGGTTATGCCCGCCGCATGCGGGTGGAGAATTACCTTCTGGGCCAGGGCCGCGATTGGTTGCGGCGGGCCATCGGGGATGAATAATGGCTGATCTGTTGAACCCGACCCTGGGCAATGCCCCCTATGACGTCATGCGCGTGCGTCAGGATTTCCCGATCCTGACCCGTCTGGTGCATGAAAAAAAGGGTCGTGCCGGCAAACCGCTGATCTACCTGGACAATGGTGCGTCCGCGCAGAAACCGCGCGCCGTGATCGACGCGATGAGCCACCTGCTGGAAAACGATTACGCCAATGTGCATCGCGGCGTGCATTTTCTGTCGCAGCGCTCGACCGACCTGTATGAGGCGACGCGTGACAAGGTGGCGGCATTCCTGAACGCGCCAAGCCGGGAGAATATCGTCTTCACCCGTAACGCGACGGAGGCGTTCAACCTGCTGGCCAATAGCTGGGGCGGGCGGTTCCTGTCGGCGGGCGACGCGGTCGTCATCTCCTGGATGGAACATCACGCCAATATCGTGCCCTGGCAGCTTCTGCGCGACCGGATCGGCATCAATATCAAGGTCGTGCCCGTCCTGGATGATGGCTCACTCGACATGGACGCCTACGAGGCGATGCTGACGCCCGAGGTGAAACTGGTCTCCATCACCCATGCCAGCAATGTGCTGGGCACCGTCAACCCGGCGGCCCGCATCGCCCGGCTGGCCCATGCCAAAGGCATCCTGGTCGCGTTCGACGGCAGCCAGGCCGCCGTGCATCAGCCGGTCGATGTGCAAGCCATCGACGCTGATTTCTATATCTTCACGGGGCATAAGCTATACGGCCCCACCGGCATCGGCGTGTTCTATGGCCGCAAGGAGCTGCTGGACAAGATGCCCCCCTGGCAGGGTGGCGGTGACATGATCAGCACGGTCAGTTTCGAGAACACAACCTATCGTGAGGCCCCGTACCGGTTTGAGGCCGGGACACCGGCCATCGTGGAAGGGGTTGGGCTGGGTGCTGCCATCGACTATGTGAGCACGTTAGGCATGAGTGCCATTCAGGCCCATGAACAACGCCTGTTGGCCTATGCCACGCACCGCCTGTCAGAGGTGGAGGGTTTGCGCATCATCGGCACGGCCCCGGACAAGGCCGCCATCATCAGCTTCACCATGGATGGCATCCATCCCCACGATATCGGCACCTTACTCGACCGTGGCGGGGTGGCGGTAAGGGTGGGCCGCCATTGCGCCGAACCGCTGATGGACCGGTTCGGGGTGGGGGCCACGGCGCGGGCCAGCTTCGGCCTGTACAATACCGAGGCGGAGGTGGATGCGTTGGTCGACGCGGTCCAGGCCTGCAAAGCCTTTTTCGGATAAGGGCGGATAGCCATATGTTTGATGATCTGCGCGACCTTTACCAGGAAGTCATCCTGGACCACGGGAAGAACCCGCGAAATTTCGGCAAGCCCGCCGCTTTCAACCGCACGGCACGGGGCGACAACCCCATGTGCGGCGACAAGATCGCCATCTATCTGACCGTCGGCGACGACGGCACCATTCAAGACCTGCATTTCGACGGTCGCGGCTGCGCCATCAGCCAGGCGAGCGCCAGCCTGATGACCGAAATCCTGCGGGGCAAGTCGATGAAGGAAGCCGAGGCCCTGTTCGGCTATTTCCACGACATGTGCACCAAGGACGAGGATGATCAGGGCGACCATGGCACCCTGGATGAGGATGCCACGGACAAGCTGGCGGTCATGTCGGGCGTGCGCGAATTCCCCATGCGGGTGAAATGCGCCACGCTGGCCTGGCACACGATGAATGCCGCCCTGCATGGCGAAGCCACCACCTCCACTGAAAACGCGTCCTTCTGAGCGGACATTGACCATGAGCCACAGCCACCGCCCCATCGCACCCGACATTTCCATGGGCAGCCCCGTGGACATTCCGGCGGACGAAAAGCTGCCCGCTGACGCGCCCCTCTATGACCGGGTGGTGGAGGCGCTGCGCACCGTCTATGACCCGGAAATTCCGGTGAATATCTATGAGTTGGGGCTGATCTATCGCTGCGACGTCGACGTCGACGGCGATGTCGAAATCGACATGACCCTGACGGCCCCCGCCTGCCCCGTGGCCGGTGAGATGCCGGGTCAGGTGCAGCAGGTGGTGGCCGCTGTCGAAGGTGTGGCCAGCGTGCATGTCGAACTGATCTGGGAACCCGCCTGGGACCCCAGCCGCATGAGCGACGATGCCCGCATCGCGCTGAATATGTTCTGAGGTTGAGGAGGATAGAATGGCCCGTGCATTGCCCAAGGCCTTGACCCTGACCGACGCCGCGGCAGAGCGTGTCAGGGAACTGATGGCGCGGTCGGAAAAGCCGCTGATCGGCCTGCGCGTGGGCGTGAAGACCCGCGGCTGTTCGGGCATGTCCTATTTCGTGGAATATGCCGAGGAGAAGAAGAAGTTCGAGGAGGTGGTGGAGGATAAGGGTGTCACCATCCTGATCGACCCCGCCGCCACCATGTTCCTGATCGGCAGCGAAATGGACTATGCCGAAGACAAGTTCCAGTCCGGCTTCACCTTCAAGAACCCCAATGAGAAAGCCCGCTGCGGGTGCGGGGAGAGTTTTTCGGTGTGAGGGGGCAGGCTGCACCGCCGCCCTGGCTTCCCCAGGATAGCGGGTTGGGATAAACTTTCGTAAACGTCATCCCATCAGAGCCTGCCAATGCCGCCAAAGCCCCGGAAGATGCCGAAAGCCACCATGGTCGGGCTTACCTTTTCGGTGTCGATGCTTTTCTCGATCCTGCTGCCCGATCCGCACCAGATCTACGTTATGGCCGGGTTGTTTCTGGTGTTCATTGTCACCTTCACCTATTTCATGCGCCATCCTTGATTGCTCCCCCTACCCTGTCCGACGCCGCTGTTGCCGTCCTGACGACACCCGACGCAAGCGAAAAGGCCCGCCTGAGCCGCGCCTTTGCCGCCGCTTGGCGCGACGGTGCCATCAAAGACCTGGGCCGCGCCACCCCGCCCGCCCGGCCCGCGCGTCCGGCAAGGCCAGCACTGTGCCACCCCAAGGACATGCCCAAGCGTGGCAAGGGCCAGTCGGTCGCCAACCGCATCGCGCTGTTGCACGCCATCGCCCATATTGAGCTGAACGCCATTGATCTGGCCTGGGACATCCTGGCGCGGTTTCAGCATCTGCCCGACGGCACCCCCCTGCCCATCGCCTTCCACACCGATTGGCTGCGGGTGGCGGATGAGGAGGCGTTGCATTTCACCATGGTGGCCGACCGTCTGGCCAGCCTTGGTGCGGCCTATGGTGACCTGCCCGCCCATGATGGGCTGTGGCAGGCATCGGAGGCGACGGCGCATGATCTGCCCGCCCGGCTGGCCGTCGTGCCCATGGTGCTGGAGGCACGCGGCCTGGATGTCACGCCGGCCATTATCGACAGCCTGACCAGGGCCGGCGACCATGACAGTGTGGCGGTGCTGGAGATCATCCTGCGCGACGAGGTCGGGCATGTCGCCACAGGCCGCCGCTGGTTCCAGGTGGCGGCGCAAAGCATGGGGCAGGAGGCCGGCCCCTGGTGGCAGCATCTGGTCCGCACCCATTTCAAGGGCGAGCTGAAGCGCCCCTTCAACGGCCTGTCGCGCGACCTGGCGGGCTTGCCTTCGGATTGGTATGAGCCATTGGCCGGGAATTGATCCGGTCTAATGCTTATGAACTATGTTCATTTGCTCTGGCCTGTGACATCCTGCACCACAGGGCGATGGAACAGGGGCAGGCAATGCGAATGATGTTGGAGGTGGGGCTGTTGGCGCTGTGCGCCGTGCTGTTCCTGCTGATGGCGGCCTTGGCCGTGAAGGCCCAAACCCCGCAGCCCACCCAGGCCAAGCAAGCGCCGCCCGTGGAAGAAGAGATCATCGTGAATGGTCGCCGCAACCAGCCCAGCTTTCAGGAAGAGTGGGAGCATCACCGTCAGGAATATGATCGCCTCAGCAAGATTTACGGCGATCCTTTCACCCCCAACCGCCGCCTGGACCGGATGACCGACACGCCCAATCCCGACGGTGGTAAAAGCGTGATGCGCAGCCCCGGCAGCGACAGTGTCCAGGGCCGCCCGAGCCGCCCCAACTGACCCCCCTCTCCGTTACAGCCTGTTTACAATGCGTGTCTTGGCCCCATGGCGGGAAACGGTAGGATGGCGGCCGATATATTCTGAACGATTGTCGGAGCGCCTATGTCCGCCGTCACCCGCCGCACCGCCGTTACCGGCTTGTTTGCCCTGTCTGCGACCACCCTGGCGCTGGAGGGGATCATGCCGCGTCTGGCGCTGGCGGGTCAGGACAGCCCCGCCGACAAGGCGCTGAACGATTTTCTGGAAAAGTGCTGGCAGGATGATCTGGCGCGCAGCCCGGAACAGCGGACACGTATGGGCCTTCCCGGTCCCCATGACCGTTGGACCCTGCCGGATGAGGCATTTGGGCAGTTGAACCTGTCAATCACGGCCCAACAATTGAAGGCCCTGCGCGGCTTCGATATCGACGCCCTGTCACCCACGGCGCGGGTTTCCTACAAGCTGTTTGAAGGACAGTTGCAGCGGGCCATCGACACCTATCGCTGGCGCCATCATGGCTATGCCGTCAGCCATCTCCAGGGTGCCCATACGGACATTCCCTCCTTTCTGATCGGCTATCACGCCGTCACCAACGCTGCCGATGCCCACGATTATGTAAAGCGGCTGGAAGGTGTGGCCGCCGTTATCGATATCGCGGCGGAGAATATGCGGCGTGAGGCCAAGGCCGGCGTCCTGCCCCCCGCCTTCAGTTTCGGCCGCATCGCAGAGGCGGCGCGTAATGTCATCGCCGGCGCACCGTTTGAGACGGGGGCCAAGGAAGACAGCCCGCTGCTGGCCGACCTGAAGGACAAGGTGGGCAAGCTGACCATCGCAGAGGCAGAGAAAAAGGCCCTGATCGCCGCTGGCACCAAGGCGCTTGTGCAGGGCGTAAAACCCGCCTATGAGCGCTTCCTGGCCACCGTCGCCGCGCTGGCGGCCCAGCAGAAGGACAGCAACGGCGTCTGGGCCCTGCCGCAGGGGGCTGATTTCTATAAGGCGCAGATCAAGCTGCATACCGGCCTCGACATGGATGCCGATGAGATCCATGCCCTGGGTCTGGCCGAAACCGCCCGTCTGCATGACGAGTTGCGCGACGCCATGGCCAAACTGGGCTTCAAGGGCAGCGTGCAGGATTTCTTCACCTTCGTGCGCACCGACCCGTCGGTTCGCTTCCCCGACACCGATGCTGGTCGCCAGGAATATCTGGCCACTGCCACCCGCTATATCGACGCGATGGCCGCACGCCTGCCGGAGATATTCGGAACCCTGCCCAAGGCCAAGGTGGTGGTGAAGCCGGTGGAGGCCTATCGCGAGAAGGCCACGCCCAGCGCCTTCTATGAGCCCTCATCCCCCGACGGCACGCGCCCCGGTGTCTTCTACGCCAACCTTTACGATATGTCCGTGCAGACGCGCCACGATCTGGAGGCCTTGTGCCATCATGAGGCCCTGCCCGGCCATCATATGCAGATCGCCATCGCGCAGGAGGTGGACGGCCTGCCCACCTTCCGCAAATATGCCTGGGACACCGCCTATGGCGAAGGCTGGGCCATGTATACTGAACGCATGGCCAAGGAGTACGGTTTCTACAAGGAGCCGCTGTCAGAAGCCGGTCGCATCATCTCTGAACTGTTCCGGGCCGGGCGTCTGGTCCTGGATACCGGCATCCATCACAAGCGCTGGACGCGCGAACAGGCGGTCGCCTGGATGGACGAGAATACCGCCAACCCCATCGCCGACAATCGGACGGAGATCGACCGCTACTTCGTCTGGCCGGGTCAAGCCCTGGGTTACAAGATCGGCATGAACAGGATTCTGGACTTGCGGGAAAAGGCCAAGGCAGCACTGGGCTCGCGATTCGACATTCGCGCCTTCCACGATACCGTCCTGACCAACGGTGCCGTTACCCTGCCGATCCTGGAGGAAGTGGTGCAGGGCTGGATTGATCGGGAAGGCCAGAAAGTCTGACCCTTCGCCTTGCCGTCCCGTCAGGTATGGGAACGGGGCGCGATCACGCCCCGTCGCGCACGAACCGCCAAACACTGGCCGGCGGGATATTGGCGATGGTGAAGCCGACGCGCCGTCCCTTCAGGCCCAGCGCCTTGCGCCGGATCGGGGACCGGGCGGAATAGGTATAGGCATAGAAGGCGCGGCCCGGCGGCATCACCTCAAAAATCGCATCGACGATGGCGCGCTGATCCTCTACCGGGATCAGGATCATCGGCAGACAGACCAGAACCGTCCCCACCTTGCCACGCACATCCTCGGGCAGCATCGACCGGATGTCGGCAACGTCGCCTTCCAGCACATGGATTCCGGGGAAATGGCGGCGCAGGTAACCCGCCAACTCCGAATCGCGTTCCACAGTGAACAGCTTGTCGGCTGGCACCCCCGCTTCCAGGATGGCGCGCGTGACGGCACCGGTGCCACCGCCGAATTCCACAACGACCTCGTCCGGCCCGCGCGTGATCTGTGCCGCCATCAACCGCGACAGCGACGGGGCCGACGGCGTGATGGAGGCCATGGACAGGGGATTAGCCAGCCAACGTTTGAAGAACAGCCAAGCAGCGCTGGCTTCCTTGTGGGTACGCAGGGTGGCGTGGCTGTGGATCATTCTCTCAACCTGGCCGTGGTGCCGGCTTCAGACATCGCACGCCCTTTACCGCAATGCAACGACAGTGCCGTGACAACACAGGGATGCGTCGCCAAGCTCTGTCTTATGTGGGCTTACACGGCGCCGACCGCCAGCGCCGTTTCCATCTGTTCGGACAGGTCCAGCCATTCCATCTCTACCGCTTCAAGGTCACCGGAAACAGCGCCCAGTTCGATCTGCAGCTTGGTGACCTTATCCGACGGCCCCTCATAAAGTTTGGGATCGGCCAGCTTGCCTTCGATTTCCGTCTTGCGTTTGGTCAGGCTGGCCATCTTTTTTTCCGCAGCCTCGATCTGCCGACGCAAGGGGGCCAGTTGCTGGCGCAGTTCGGCGGCGGCGCGGCGTTCTTCCTTACGCGCATCACGGGCACCGGACTTATCGGCTGCGCTTCCCCCGCCGACCCCCGCTGCTGCCGCCCGCTCTGCCCGGCTTTTCTCCAACAGCAGGCGTTTGTAATCGTCCAGATCGCCATCAAACGGTTTGCAGGTCCCGTCATTGACAAGCCACAGACGATCGGCGGTCAGTTCCACAAGATAGGGATCGTGGCTGATGACGATGACCGCCCCTTCATAGTCGTTCAGCGCCTCGACCAGCGCCTCGCGGCTGTCGATATCCAAATGGTTGGTCGGTTCGTCCAGCATCAGGATGTGGGGTGCATCGCGCGTCATCATGGCCAGCAGCAGCTTGGCCTTCTCGCCCCCCGACAGGCTACCGATTTTGGTATCGGCCTTGGGCTGGGTAAAGCCGAAACGGCCCAGATGGGAGCGCGCTTGACCCTCCAGCGTGCCCGTCGGCATCACGGCCTGCATCTGCTGCAGGGCGGTCCAGTTCAGGTTCAGTTCGTCCGACTGATGCTGTGCAAAGTACCCCACGCGCAGCTTGGAGGACCGGAACATCTCCCCCGCCATCGGTGTCATGCGCCCGGCCAGCAGCTTGACCAGGGTGGACTTGCCATTACCATTGGCGCCCAGCAGCGCGATGCGGTCATCGGCATCGATACGCAAACCCAGCTTGCGCAACACCACACGGTCGCCATAGCCCACCGACACATTATCCAGCCGGATCAACGGTGGGGCCAGTTCGTCGGGCGAGGGGAAGTTGAAATTGACGGGCGTGTCATCAATGACCTGGATGCGCGGACCCAGCCGTTCAATCGCTTTGAGTTTCGACTGCGCCTGGGTCGCCTTGCTGGCCTTGGCCCGAAACCGGTCAACGAAGGCCTGAAGATGGGCGCGCTGGGCGTCCTGCTTGGCGGCCTGGGATTTGGCATGCTCCATCCGCATGGTGCGGACCTGCACGAACTGGTCGTAATTGCCGCCATAGGCCGTCAGCTTCAACTGGTCCAGATGCACGATGCTGGTCGGCACCCGGTTCAGCAGGCCACGGTCATGGCTCACAATCAGCATCGTGTGCGGGTAGTTACGAAGGTATTCCTCCAGCCACAGGGTCGCTTCCAGGTCCAGATGGTTGGTCGGCTCGTCCAGCAGCAGCAGGTCGGGTTCGGCGAACAGCACACCGGCCAGGGCCACACGCATGCGCCAGCCGCCGGAGAAATCCGAACAGGGGCGGCGTTGCGCCTCGGCATCGAAGCCCAGGCCCGACAGGATGCGCGCGGCACGGGCTTCCGCCGAATGGGCCTGGATATCGGACAGGCGGTGATGGATTTCGGCGATGCGCAGGGGATCGGTCGCGGTTTCCGCCTCCACCAGCAGGGCGGTGCGTTCGGTATCGGCAGCCAGAACGGCATCGATCAGCGACATTTCGCTGCCCGGCGCTTCCTGCTTCACCCAACCCATCTTCAGGCCGGCGGGCAGGGTGATGGCACCAGCATCGGCCTGCACCTCGCCCGCGATCAGACGGAGCAGAGTGGATTTGCCCGTGCCGTTCCGGCCCACCAGCGCCACACGATGGCCGGCGGGAATGGTGACGGAGGCCTGATCCAGCAACAAGCGGCCAGCGATGCGATAGGTGAGGTCGGTGATCTGCAGCATGATGACCGCCCCATACCATAATCCCAAGGGTCATGAAACATGGCCCTTGGGGGCCAGCGACGGCTGGCCCGCGGGCACGTGCCCGCGAAAGCCAAGCTGCCGGATGGCAGCGCCCGGCGTTTGAGGGAGAATGCATAACAGAGCGCAGAAGCGGGACGCATACATGGCCCGCCGGATAAGGCGTTGCAGCAACCCTGCACCCCCTGTATAAGCCGCCGCAGTTTCAAGCCTATGTCTTATGGAGATACCCATGGCTGTCGAACGGACGCTGTCGATCGTCAAGCCCGACGCGACCCGCCGCAACCTGACCGGCAAGATCAATGCCCGCTTCGAAGAAGCCGGCCTGCGCATCGTTGCCCAGAAGCGTGTCTGGCTGTCCAAGCAGCAGGCCGAGCAGTTCTACGACGTTCACCGCGAGCGTCCGTTCTTCGGCGAGCTGGTGTCCTTCATGATCTCCGGTCCGGTGGTCGTGCAGGTGCTGGAAGGTGAGAACGCCGTGGCTCGCAACCGCGAGATCATGGGCGCCACCAACCCGGCCAATGCCGCTGCCGGCACGATCCGCAAGGACTTCGCCGAGAGCATCGAGGCGAACTCCGTTCATGGCTCCGACAGCCTGGACAATGCCAAGATCGAGATCGCCTACTTCTTCGCCGGTACCGAAATCGTCGGCTGATCCAGCCCCGATTGACGGTTCCGACAGGAACACGTGATCAGTGAAAAACCGCCGGGGGCAATCTCGGCGGTTTTTCTTTTAGGTGGGCTCGATGTCGCACAAGTGTCCGCGCTTGCGACATTGACAGTCCATCACCCCAGATCGACGATCTTCACCTTCTTGCCGGCGATGGCCAGCGCCAGCTTGCCCTGTTTCAGGCGCAGGGCGGCGTCGCCGAACAGGTCGCGGCGCCAGCCTTTCAGGGCTTGGACATCGGCCTTATCATCGCCCGCGATGGCTTCCAGATCGGCGGCGTTGGCCACAAGGCGGCTGGCCACGTCATTATCGTCGCAGACCATTTTCAGCAGCACGCGCAGCAGCTCCACAATCGGGGCGATGCCAGGGGCCGGCTCCACGCGCGGTTCGGCACGCGGCAGGGCGCTGTCGGGGATGGCCTGGGCCGTCTTGATGGCAGCCAGGATTTCCGTGCCATACCGGCCCTGCGCCATGCCGGCACCCAGGCCGCGCGTGCGGCCCAGATCATCGACATTGTTGGGGGCGTGAGCGGCGATTTCCATCAGCGCCTCATCCCGCAGCACACGGTTGCGCGGCAGGTTCTTGCGCTGCGCCTCCCGCTCCCGCCAGGCGGCGACCTCTTTCAGGATGGCCAGGAAACGCGGCTTTTCGGTCCGCACTTTCAGGCGCTTCCAGGCATCCTCCGGCTCCGTTCGGTATGTCGCGGCATCGGTCAGGATGGCCATTTCATCTTCCAGCCAACCTTCACGACCCGTGCGGGTCAGCTTGGCGCGGATCTTTTCATAGGCCGGGCGCAGATGCGTGACGTCCGACAGCGCATATTGCAGTTGCCGGTCGGTCAGGGGGCGGTGCGACCAGTCGGTGAAACGGCTGGATTTATCGATACGGGCCGGCGTCAGCTTGGTGATCAGCGTCTCATACCCGACCGAGTCGCCAAAGCCGCAGACCATGGCCGCGACCTGCGTGTCAAACAGCGGGGCCGGCACCTGACCCGTCAGGTTCACGAAGATTTCCAGGTCCTGGCGGGCCGCGTGGAACACCTTCAGCACCTTGGGGTCAGCCAGCAGTTCGTAGAGCGGCGACAGGTCGATGCCAGGGGCCAGCGGGTCAATGGCGGCGGCCTCAGTCGGGCCGGCCACCTGAACCAGGCACAGTTCGGGCCAGTAGGTTTTTTCCCGCATGAATTCCGTATCGACGGTGACGTACTCGGCGTCACGGACACGGGCGATGAAGGCGGACAGGGCGTCGGTGGTGGTGATCAGGCTCATGGTCGCCTGTGATACAACAGCCCACCGCCCCTGTCGAATGCGGATATCCAGCGGGCCGGCATGCACGGACAGGTTTTCCGGCCCCAAACACTGCCTTCGCCAAGCCTGTCCCGCGCTTGCCGGCCTTGACAAGCCATGCCCGTCCGGTGTGGTGTGCGCCATTCGTGCCGGAGGCTTTGCCGCCGGTGTCCCCTTTCTGTTGCCTGTTTGCATCTGGGATCGATCCGCCATGCACGCCTATCGTTCGCACAATTGTGGCCAACTCCGCCTGGACCATGCCGGTCAGACCGTCCGCCTGTCCGGCTGGATCAACCGCAAGCGCGACCATGGGCAGTTGCTGTTCGTCGATCTGCGCGACCATTTCGGCATCACGCAGTTGGTCGTCGACACCTCGTCGCCGCATTTTAAGGTGCTGGAAGGTCTGCGCCTGGAATCGGTGGTGACCATCACCGGCGAAGTGGTCGCCCGTACCGCAGAGACCGTCAACGAGAACCTGCCCACCGGCCATATCGAGGTGGTGGTGCGCGATGTGTCAGTGCAGTCGGCCGCCGATCCGCTGCCCTTGCAGGTCAATAGCGAGCAGGATGCCGGTGAAGAGCTGCGCCTGCGTTACCGCTTCCTGGACCTACGCCGCGAGAAGATGCAGAAGAACATTCTGCTGCGCTCCAACGTCATCGCATCGGCCCGCCGCCGCATGATCGAACAGGGTTTTGTGGAATTCCAGACCCCGATCTTGACGGCCAGCAGCCCGGAAGGGGCCCGCGACTTCCTGGTGCCGTCGCGCAACCATCCCGGCAAGTTCTACGCCCTGCCGCAGGCGCCGCAGCAGTTCAAGCAGTTGCTGATGGTCTCGGGCTTCGACCGCTATTTCCAGATCGCCCCCTGCTTCCGCGATGAGGACAGCCGTGCCGATCGTTCGCCGGGTGAGTTCTACCAGCTCGATTTTGAGATGAGCTTTGTCACCCAGGAAGATGTGTTCGCGGCCATCGAGCCGGTGATCCACGGCATTTTTGAAGAATTCAGCGGCTTCACGGGCACCAAGCGGACCGTGTCGCCTTACCCGTTCGTGCGTATCCCCTATGCTGAATCGATGCTGAAATACGGCAACGACAAGCCGGACCTGCGTAACCCGCTGGTCATCACTGACGTGACCGAGGTGTTCAAGCGCGAGGATGTGGAGTTCAAGGCCTTCAAGGGCGTGATCGAGAAGGGCGGCGTGGTCCGCGCCATTCGCGCGCCCTCGGTCAGCGACCGTCCGCGCAGCTTCTTCGACAAGCTGAACGACTGGGCCCGTGGCCTGGGTGCGCCGGGTCTCGGCTATATCCTGTTCGAAGCGGCCGGCGGCAAGGGCCCCATCGCCAAGTTCGTGCCCGAAGCAGCTCAGGCGGCTCTGCGGGAATTGGTGGGCCTGAAGGATGGCGATGCCGTCTTCTTCGTCTGCGATCAGGTCGGCCCTGCCGCCAAGCTGGCCGGTCTGGCCCGCACCAAGATTGCTGAGGAATTGGACCTGATCGAGAAGGACACCTACAAGTTCTGCTGGATCGTCGACTTCCCGATGTTCGAATATGATGAAGAGCGCAAGAAGATCGACTTCAGCCACAACCCGTTCTCCATGCCGCAGGGCGGGCTGGACGCGCTGCTGAACCAGGACCCGCTGACCATCAACGCCTATCAGTACGACATCGTCTGTAACGGTGTTGAGCTGTCCTCGGGTGCGATCCGCAATCACAAGCCGGAAATCATGTACAAGGCGTTCGAGATCGCCGGTTACCCGCCGGAGGTTCTGGAAGCCAAGTTCGGCGGCATGCTGTCGGCCTTCAAGCTGGGCGCCCCGCCGCACGGCGGTTCGGCCCCCGGCATCGACCGCATGGTCATGCTGCTGGCCGATGAGCCGAACATCCGCGAGGTCATTGTCTTCCCGCTGAACCAGCGCGCCGAAGATTTGCTGATGCAGGCCCCCAACGCCACCACCCCGGACCGGCTGAAGGAACTGCACATCAAGCTGGACCTGCCCAAGCCGAAGATCACGACAGCGGAATAATCCCGCCCGATGCGCAAAGCAGAGGCCCGTCACCCCCCTCGGTGACGGGCTTTCTTTTTTTCTGCCGCGACCTGCATTTTCCCGCTTGCTCCTGACGCTGCGTCAGGTCCGACAAGGGACGGGCAAGGAGCATGAAGATGGACAAGGCATTATCCATTGGTGAATTGGCGGAACGGTCCGGCATTTCGGTACGGGCATTGCGACTGTACGAGGCCGAGGGGCTGATCAAACCGGTACGGACCCAAGCCGGTCGGCGGGTTTATCAGGCGGACGACGTGGCACGGCTGCAGCAGATATTGTTGCTGAAGAAGACAGGCTGCACGTTGGGCCAGATTGGCCATTTACTGGACCGTAGGCCCTTTGATCCGGCGCGGCTGATCGATGCACAGATCGACGCGTTGGAGCAAACTGAACGCAGTCTGGCCCGGACCCTGGGCCTGCTGCGCGCTGCGCGCCGTCAGCTTTGCAATGGGGAATGCCTGTCCGTCGATGCCCTGTGCGACCTGATCAAATTGGGAGAACAGAGCATGAGTGAGGAAAACTGGAAGCCGGTGCTGGACCGCTATTACACGGCGGCGGAGCAGGAGAAATGGCGGGAGGCGAAGGCTGCTTTCAGCCCGCAAGGGGAAACCGCGTATGTCCGCCAATGGTCAGAGTTGATCGCGGAGATCGAGGCGGCCATTGCCTGCAAGGTGACACCAGCGGATGAACACGCCCAGCGTCTGGCCGTGCGCTGGTATGAACTGCAAAAACCACTGGTGGAAAAGGTGGGCGTAGAGGTCTGGAACAAGGCCAGTCGCATGTACCAGGAAATGGACCAGTGGCAGACGCCGCAGGTGCAGGCCCCGTTCAGCGCGGCGGTCTATGAGTTTGCGGTTCGGGCCGCTGACGCCGCCCGCGCCAACGGGTTGATCCCGCCCCGTCAGCCCGGGTGAGCGAGCGGCGGGATGCCGGGGCGCTAGCGCCCGCTCATTCCTGCTTATCAGATGGCGAGGCAATGACGGTAACATTGTCCCGGTGCCAACAGAGGGCAGCCTGTCCTATGGGCAAGCGCTCTGCGCGCCATAACGCTCAATCCGCAGCCTCTTCTCCACTACGTCCCACCGGTACAGTCTGTCAAAGGCGCACTCCGGAAGGTCGGGGACGGGCGGGCCGCCGAGGGCTTTGATCAGGGCGGGTACCGTGTTGGAATGGCCGACGACCAGCGCCACCTGTCCCGGCCGCAGTCCACTCAGTTTGTCCGCCGTCAAGCGGATATGGGTTGGCATGTCGCCGGGCGGGATGGGCACTACCTCCGCCGTGACGCCCGCCTGAACCGCCGCAGGCGCAGCGGTATCGCGGGTGCGGCGGGCGTGGCTGGTCAGGATCATTGTGGGCGGGGTGGCGCGCAACATATCGGCCAGCGTCTGGGCCCGGGCCTGCCCTGCGGGGGTAAGGCCGGGGTCCTGTTCGGTGCTCTTTTCGGCATGGCGGACCAGGATGATTTCCTGTGCCATGGCCGGCAGTGCCATCAGCAGCATCAGTGACGCCAACAATGTTGCGCCACCCCTCATTCAATCTCTCCCAGCACGTCGCATAGATTGACCAGCATACCGGCCGTAGCACCCCAGATATAACGGTCACCAAAGGGGAAGGCCCAGAAATATCGTTGTGCGCCCATGAACTCGCGGGCCTCCCGTACCCTGCTGGCTGGGTTCAGGATGAAGGAGAGCGGTACCTCGAACACGGCATCCACCTCATTCGGGTCGGGGATCAGGGTAAAGGGGGGGCGCACCCGCGCCACCACCGGCACCACGCGGAACCCCGTGCGGGTGATATAGGTGTCCAGCCGGCCCAGCACGTCGATATGCTGGCGCGACAGGCCGATCTCTTCCTCCGTTTCGCGCAGGGCGGTGGCGATGGCGTCATCATCATGTGGTTCCACCCCGCCGCCCGGAAAGCTGACCTGCCCGGCATGGGCGGCCAGGTGCGCCGTGCGCTGGGTCAGCAGCAGCGTCGGCCCACCCTCCCGATCGATCAAGGGGACCAGAACGGCGGCATCGCGCAGGGTCGGCGCTATTTCCAGCCCGGGATTGCCGTCCAGGTCACCCCGCCGCCCCGCCGGTGGTTCCATCCGCCGGAACAGATCATGGATCGCCCGCATCAGCGGGCTGGCTGTCACCAACACCGTATCAGACACTGCGCCTCAATCTCCCTCCACCCAACCCAGGGGGAAAAACACCCCCTGGCTCCAGACGCCGACCATGCCGGCATCGCCGGGTTCCGCCCGTTCAACAAGATCATAAAAGATCGCACGGTTTATCCGTGCTTCCAATGGTGTCGCGGCGGGCCCTTTGACGCGGATATAGGGGCGGGGCTCACCCGTGACGGGATCGGTGACCACGCGGATCGGATGGTCAGGGCCAGCCGTCACTTCGGTTTCCAGATTGGTGGTGAAGTGCAGGGACTGGTCTCGTCCTTCTCCTGACACTGACAGGCCGACGGCGACAAAGGGCGCATCCTCCACGAGGATACGCCCGCGTTCAGCCGGGGTGATCAACCAGAAGTCGCCGGCTTCATCCCGCCGCAGCACTGTCGCGAACAGCTTCACCAGGGGAAGCCGGCCAATGGGGCTGCCGTGATAGGTCCAGGTGCCATCGGTGCGGATGACAATGGGATAGGCTTCATCCTCGGCGCTCGGCGCACGGGGGGCCCCACCCGCCAGGGCCTTCAGGGCCACATCGGCGCCGGTGGCCCCATCCGCCTTTGGTGCATTGGCATGCCCATTCTGCTTGCTTTCCATCATCGTGGCGGGAACCATCCAGGTCAGTCAGTCGCGGTCGTCACGCCGCATTGATAACATAGTCCTCGTGCTTAGCTTCTGGTACCCAGGGAGTGTCACCATCAAGCAGGTGACAGCAGTCGAAGGGAAGATGATGGTGCTGAATTCATCCGACGCCGTCCGTGGCAGTGACCCCCAGACCCTGCTGCGCGAGGTGGAGGCGCTGGGGACCAAGCTGACCGCCGCGCGCCAGGCCATCGGCCGTGTCATCTTCGGCCAGCAGGAGGTGATCGATCTGTCGTTGGTCACGCTGTTGGCCGGTGGGCACCTGCTGCTGATCGGCGTGCCGGGCTTGGCCAAGACACGACTGGTGGAAACGCTGGGCACCGTCATGGGCATGGATGATCGTCGGGTGCAATGCACGCCCGATCTGATGCCCGCCGATATTCTGGGCTCCGAAGTGCTGGAGGAACGCGACGATGGCCGCCGTGCCTTCCGCTTTATCCCCGGCCCCGTCTTTGCCCAGTTGCTGATGGCCGATGAGATCAACCGCGCCAGCCCGCGTACCCAGTCGGCCCTGTTGCAGGCCATGCAGGAAGGCCGCGTGTCGGTGGCCGGGCACTACCACCCGCTGCCCCGGCCCTTCCATGTGCTGGCCACCCAGAACCCGCTGGAACAGGAGGGCACCTACCCCCTGCCCGAGGCCCAGCTCGACCGGTTCCTGTTGCAGGTGGATGTGGATTATCCTGACCGTGACAGCGAACGCCGCATGATGATCGCCACCACCGGGGCCGAGGCTGGTACGGTGTCGGCGGTATTGACCCCACCGGACCTGATTGCGGCCCAGGCCCTGGTCCGTCGCGTCCCCGTGGGCGACAGTGTGGTCGACGGTATCTTGGATCTGGTCCGCAACGCCCGACCCGACAGCACCCCGCTGGATATGGTGCGCCGGCATGTGGCCTGGGGTCCTGGTCCCCGCGCCTCTCAGGCCCTGATGTTGGCCGCCCGCGCCCGTGCGCTGCTGGATGGCCGGCTCACCCCGTCGCTGGATGATGTCGTGGCCCTGGCCAAACCGGTGTTGCGTCACCGCATGGCGCTGAATTTTGCAGCACGGGCTGATGGCATCACGTTGGACGTGCTGATCGACCAGCTTTGCGCTCCTCTGGCCTGACCACCATGGAAAACAGCCACCCGCCCGCCGCCATCCGCGCCCAGCACCGGGCGGAGGACCTGGCCCGCCGGCTGCCACCGCTGCTGGTGGCGGCCGAACGCATCGCGGCTACGGTGGCGCAGGGCGCGCATGGCCGGCGCCGGGTCGGCACGGGTGAAACCTTCTGGCAGTTCCGCCGCTATCAGCCAGGCGATGCTCATAACCGCATCGACTGGCGCCAGACCGGCAAGTCGACGCATGTCTTCGTGCGCGAGAATGAGTGGGAAGCGGCACAGACCGTCTGGGTCTGGCGCGATGACAGCCCCTCGATGAACTGGCGGTCGGACCGTAACCTGCCGACCAAACGCGATCGCGCCGACCTTCTATCCCTGGCTCTGTCGGCCCTGCTGCTGCGCGGCGGCGAACGGGTGCATCTTGCGGGCAGCGATGTGCCCCCATCGGCCGCCCGTTCCATCTTGCCGCGTCTGGCCGACTGGCTCACCGGACAGATCTACACGCATGACGGACCGGGCCTGCCGCCAGCATCGGTACGACTGCCCCGCCATGCCCAGGCAGTGCTGTTCGGTGACCTTCTGTCGCCATTGGACCGGATCGAGGCGTCCGTGGCCCGCTTGTCGGGCCGTGGCGTGCGCGGCCATCTGGTCCAGGTGCTGGACCCCGGCGAAGAGACTTTGCCCTATGCGGGCCGTGTCCGCTTCAAGGGGTTGGAGGGCGAAGGCTCGCTGCTGGTGCCGCGGGTCGATGGTGTGCGTGACGCCTACAGAGAACGGCTGGCGGCACAGCGCGACGGGCTGGCGGGCATAGCGCGGGCCGCCGGCTGGACCCTGACCCTGCACCGCACCGACAAGCCGCCGCAGATGGCGCTGCTGTCGTTGTGGACTGCCCTGTCGGGAGAGGGGTGACACCCATGCTGAACCTGGGCCCCCTTGCTTTTGCCGCCCCCTGGCTGCTGCTGGGGTTGGTGGCATTGCCGCTCCTCTACTGGCTGCTGAAGGTCACACCACCCAACCCGCGCACGATCAATTTCCCGGCCATCCGCCTGTTGGCCGATCTGGTCCATCCGGAAGAAACGCCCAACCGCACCCCGCTCTGGATTTTGATGTTGCGCATGGTGCTGGCGGCGCTGGTCATCCTGGCCCTGTCGCGCCCGCTGCTGAACCCGGCGGCGACGCTGCCGGGTGGTGGGTCGCTGCTGCTGGTTGTTGATAATGGCTGGGCGTCGGCACGTGACTGGCCGGCGCGGCAGGCGGCCATGGACAGCCTGATTGATCAGGCCGACCGTCAGGGGCGGGCGGTAACCTTGCTGGCCACCGCACCCTCGGCCAATGGGGATGCCCCGGTTCTCGCCGGTCCCATGCCGGCCAGCGCTGCCAAGCGTGTGGCCCAGACCCTGGTCCCCGTCCCCTGGCCGGTGGACCGCGCCGGGGCAGTCAAGGCTTTACAGGGCTTCCGCCCCGGCGGCGCGCCCTACAGTGTCTGGCTGACCGATGGGGTGGTCACGGCAGGCCCCAGCGGTATCGCAGACCCGGCCGCTGCCGACATGGTCGCGCTCCTGCGCCGCCTGGGGGCGATGGAGGTGCGGGGAGACGGGCCGGAGCGTCCGGCCTTGCTGATCCGGCCACCGATGCTGGATGGGGCGGGCCTGCGCGTCCCCGTCGAACGGTCCGATACCACCTTGCCGCTGCCGGTCACCTTGCGAGCCCAAGGGGCCGATGGCCGCCTGTTGGGGGCTGCCACTGCTACCCTGTCGGCCGGTCAGGAACGGGTGGAGGTGACGCTGGACCTGCCCACCGAACTGCGCAACGAACTGGCCAGCCTGCGCCTGGAAGGCCAGGACAGTGCCGGAACGGTCCTGCTGACCGATGAACGCTGGCGCCGCCGGCCGGTGGGGCTGGTTTCTGGCCGGGCCAATGGTGAACAGCCGCTTCTGTCTGATCTCTATTATCTGGAGCGGGCGCTCGCCCCCTATGCCGAACTGCGCAAAGGAGAGATCGGGGAACTGCTGGACCGCAGCCTGTCGGTGCTGATCCTGGCCGATGTCGGGTCGCTGGCCGACACAGAGATTGCCCGCCTTCAGGCCTGGATTGATGGCGGCGGCGTGCTGTTGCGCTTTGCCGGCCCACGTTTGGCCCAGAATGCCGACAGCTTGATCCCCGTCCCGTTGCGGGCCGGGGGGCGGGCGCTGGGCGGGGCGCTGTCCTGGGATAATCCCGCCGGTTTGGCGCCCTTTGCCGATGACAGCCCGTTCCATGGCCTGACGGTTCCGGCCGACGTGACCGTAAAACGGCAGGTCTTGGCCGAACCCGGCATTGATCTGGCGCCACGTATCTGGGCCCGGCTGGCCGATGGGACGCCGCTGGTCACCGCTGAACGGCGCGGGCGCGGTGCTTTGGTCCTGGTCCATACCAGCGCCGGGCCGGACTGGTCCAATCTGGCGCTCTCAGGCCTGTATGTGGACATGTTGCGCCGGGTGGTGGCCCTGTCCGCCGGGGTCGCTGGGGGGGAAGCCGTGGGCGTCCTGGCGCCGCGTGCGATCCTGGACGGGTTTGGGCGCCTGGGCGACCCGGCGGGGACCACCTTCCCGCTGGCAGCCGGCGATTTGGGGGGGGCTGTAGGACCGCGTCATCCGCCAGGCTATTACGGCCCCGCCGAATCGCCCCGCGCCTTCAACCTGTCTCCCACGATACCGGCGATGACCACGCCCGATACGCTGCTGGCCGGCGTGCCTCGGGGGTTGTACGCTGGCGGCGGCGAAACCGAATTGAAACCGATCTTGTTGACCATGGCGCTGATTCTGGGCCTGATTGATCTGCTGATCGCGCTGTCTCTGCGTGGGTTGTTGCCGCGTCTGCCCGGTCTTGGCCGGGGAGCGGCGACCGGTCTGGCGCTGCTGCTGGCGGTGGGTGCGGGTTCGGGAGAAGCGAGGGCCGATGATGCCCGCGCGATTGAGGCGACCGCCCAGAACTGGCTGGCCTATGTGCGCACTGGCGATGGAGCGGTCGACGGGGTCAGCAAGGCCGGGCTGGAAGGGTTGGGCCGGGTCCTGGCCGACCGTACAGCGGTAGAGGTGGCCGGCGCCATGCCCGTTGACCTGGACCAAGATGATCTCTCGTTTTTTCCCCTGATTTACTGGCCGGTGACAGAGGGGCAGACCAGCCTGTCGGAAACGGCCCGTGCACGCCTGAATGCCTATATGCGCCAGGGCGGCATGGTGCTGATCGACACACGCACACCCGGCGCGGCGGGCGAAGGGCCTGGCGGCCCCGCATTAGAGGCGCTGTTGCGCGGCCTGGATATTCCGCCCCTGGCCCCGGTAGGTGCTGAACATGTGCTGACCAAGGCGTTTTACCTGCTGGGGGATTTCCCCGGTCGCTACAGTGGCGGGGAATTATGGGCAGAGGCGCGGGAGGATAATGCGTCAAATGACGGCGTATCGGCCATTCTGATCGGATCAAATGACTGGGCCGCCGCCTGGGCTATGGATGAGCGCGGTCGTCCTCTCTACCCTGTTGTTCCGGGTCCAGAACGACAGAGGGAAATTGCCTATCGTGTCGGTATCAACATGGTCATGTATGCCCTGACCGGCAACTATAAGGCCGATCAGGTGCATGTGCCGGCGATCCTGGAAAGGCTGGGCCAATGATCGGCCAGGATATCGCCCTTGCCCCACTCATCCCCTGGGTCATCCTGCTGCCGCTGGCGCTGCTGGCACTGCTGGTTGCTTTCTACGGTCTGTACCGGCGGGCACGCGGCGGGTGGTGGCGGCTCGCGGGATTGGTGGTTCTGATCCTGGCGCTGACCAACCCGTCGCTGGTGACCGAAAAAAGGGAGCCGATCAAGGATGTGGCGGTGGTCGTCATCGACCAGTCACCCAGCCAGAAGATCGGCGACCGGGCCGACCGCACCGAAAAGGCGGTGGCGGCGATTACCGAAAAACTGTCCCGCTTTTCTGATCTGGAGGTGCGATTTGTACGCGCCGGGGGTGGGGATGGCGGTGCGGCGGACGTGGAAGAAACCCGCATGATGGAGGCGATGACCCGCGCCGTTTCCGATGTACCGCGGGGGCGGTTGGCCGGTGCCATCCTGATCACCGATGGTCAGGTGCATGATGTGGCAGCATCATTGCCGTCGCTGGCCGATTTTGGCCCCGTCCATGCTGTCCTGACCGGCCGGGAAGATGAAGGCGACCGCCGCTTGACCATTGTGCAGGCCCCCAGCTTCGGTATCGTCGGAAAGGATATTACCTTCACCATCCGCGTGGATGACCTGCCTGGCGATGGCGACGGGGCCCAGGCCGCCGTCACCTTGCGGCAGGATGGGCAGGACCCGATGATGATGTCGGTGCCGGTGGGACAGGAGGTGCCGGTCACCCTGCCACTGTTCCACGGCGGGCTGAACATTGTCGAACTGTCGGTACAAGCAGGACCGCGCGAACTGACCCTGGCCAATAACCGGGCAGCCGTTGTGGTCAATGGCGTACGTGACCGGCTGCGGGTCCTGCTGGTATCGGGTGAACCGCATGCGGGCGAACGTACCTGGCGCAACCTCTTAAAGGCCGATCCCGCTGTTGATCTGGTGCATTTCACCATTTTGCGACCACCGGAAAAGAATGACGGCACACCTATCCGGGAATTGTCGCTGATTGCCTTCCCGATCCGCGAGCTGTTTGAGATGAAATTGTCGGAATTCGACCTGATCATCTTTGACCGCTATAAAAAACGCGGTGTCATCAACAACATGTACCTGGCCAACATCGCCGAATATGTGGAGCGTGGCGGTGCTTTCCTGGAGGCCAGCGGCCCCACCTTCGCGACACCCATGTCGCTCTACCGCTCTCCCATCGGCACCATCTTGCCAGCAGAACCTACGGGCCGGGTGCTGGAGGAACCGTTCAAACCCACCGTGACCGACCTGGGCAAACGCCACCCGGTTACGGCGGGGCTAACTGATGCGGCGGACGGCATCGGGCCCTGGGGACGCTGGATGCGCCAGATTGATGTGGCTGCCGACAAGGGCAGTGTGGTTATGTCCGGCGCCGAAGGCCGGCCGCTGCTGATCCTGGACCGGGTGGGACAAGGGCGTGTTGCGCAACTGGCCTCCGACCATTTCTGGCTCTGGTCACGCGGGTTTGAAGGTGGGGGACCGCAGGCCGAACTGCTGCGCCGTCTGGCTCATTGGCTGATGAAAGAACCGGAGTTAGAGGAACAGGATCTGCGCACCGCCGTGGATGGCAGTCGCATCACCATCACCCGCCGGTCACTGGAACCCGACACGCGCCCTGTTACCGTCACCTCCCCGGCGGATGTGGTCCAGCAGGTGGAGATGCGGGATCATGGATCCGGTCAGGCCGTGGGCACTCTGGTTGCGTCCGAACCTGGCATCTGGCGGGTTACGGATGGAGAGAAAACGGCCGTGGCCGTGGTGGGAACCTTGAACCCGCCCGAACTCGCCGATGTCCGTTCCACCGCTGAAAAGCTGGAACCAGCATTGAAGGCAACCGGCGGTGGTGCATTCTGGCTGTCGGGGGATGGGTCGCAGGTGCCGACCCTTCGCCGCGTACGACCCGGTCGCGATGCCGCCGGCTCCGGCTGGCTGGGCCTGCGCGGCAATGGTGACCATGTCGTCACCGGTGTTACCCAGACCCCGCTCCTGCCGGCTCTGCCGGTCCTGCTGCTGGCCATCGGCCTGTTGGTCCTTGCTTGGCGGCGGGAGGGCCGGGGATAGGGCGGTGATCCCCATCAGGGCTGATTTTCAGGCGGTCCTGTGCTATGATCGCTGTGTTATAAACCCTGGCGTCTGATCGTTCTGAAACAGGGCCGTGTTTCAGGTTTCACGATGTTGCACAGGGTTAAAATTGCAGGTTGGGCGGCCCCTCATATGCGACATCCATGAAACGGGCGACCGCCGCCTGTTGCACATTGTTGCGTTGGATGGTCCCCGCTACCGGACCCGTCGCTTGGTTGCTGACAGCGGGTGATGCTGTTCCACCGTTTGGCGCAGTCTTTCGCTGACCACATGGGTATAGATCTGGGTCGTGCCGATATCGGCATGGCCCAGCATCTTTTGTACTGACCGCAGATCGGCGCCATGGTCCAGAAGGTGGGTCGCGAAGCAATGGCGCAGGACATGCGGGCTGACCTTGGCCGGGTCCAGCCCTGCCCTGATCGCAAGGTCCTTCAGCAATTGACCGAAGCGCTGCCGGGTCAAGGCACCAGATGTGGCGCGCGATGGAAACAGGAAGGCCTGTTGTCTGGTCTCCCGCCCCTTGGTCATGAAGAACGGCCGATCGGGCAGATAGGCCGCAATAGCATCCCGCGCCGGGGCAGACAGGGGCACCAGCCGTTCTTTGCCACCCTTACCGCGTACGGTCAGGGCCCGCCCGTCGCGGCCTAGCGCGTTCATGGGCAGGCCGACCAGTTCGGATACGCGCAGGCCCGTGGCGTACAGCACCTCAAGCAAGGCGTTTAGCCGCCTCCCCTCCGGCGCGCCCAGGGTGGCCGCAGCCGATAACAGGGCGGCCACATCGGCTTCGGTCAGGATTTTGGGCAGCGACCTCCCCTGTTTGGGGGTATCCAGCACACTGGCCGGGTCTTCGGCGCGCTGCCCTTCGGATACCAGAAACTTGTAGTATTGGCGCAAAGAGGACAGGCGCCGGGCAACGGTTTTGACAGCGGATTTCGCTTTGATGCGATCGGCCGACAGATGCGCCAGATAGGCGCGAAGATCATCGCTGGACGCGCGGTCCAGCGGTGCCCGCCCGGCCTGCGTCAGGTAATGCGCCACATCCACAAGGTCACGACGATAGGCGTCACGGGTGTTAGCGGATGCGGCGCGCTCGGCCACCATCATGTCCAGAAAGGCATCGACCCAAGGCGGGGGCGGCGCTGCCGCCTTGCGCGGACGACCGGGCCGAGGTTTGGTCACCGACTTGATGCCCGCCTCTGCCATGACTTACGCCCCCGGCCGCAGCAGGCCGGCAATGGCCTCCGCCCCAATGCGGCGGGCCTGATCGGGCAGACCAGCGCGGCTGAGGTTTGTCAGGATTTCGGCCATATCCAGGGCCGGGGTACCGACCGGCCCGTCCTTGCCCATGGCATTGATGGCATCCAGCAGCACTGCGCCCTTGACCTGTCCTGGTGGGGCGGAGCCGTCGGCGAGCGGCGGTAGGGGAGCATCCTTGCCGCCATGCAGGGCAGACAGCAGGATCAGCACGCCGTCGGCCGTATCGCGTGCCGCCTCACCGCCAAGGTCCTTGATCCATCGGGCGCGGTCGAAATCCGTCTCCCGGACCAGATCATAAGCGGCGGCCAGCGGCCAAAGCCGGGCAAAGGCACCTTCATCCTTGCCAGCGTTGAAATCATCACGGGCGAGATTGACCCAGGGGAGGGCCGCCGTCTTTTCCCCTTGTAAAAGATGCAGACGGGCAACCAGGGGGGCGATGGAGGCAAAGCCTACCGTCAGGCGGAATTGCCGCGCCTCTTCCAGCAGGAGAGCGCCATAGGCCCCCGCCTGCTGTTCGGCCGAACTGGCCAGCATAGCGACCTTGAACAGCCCCGCCTTGGCCGCCGGTGTCGGTTCGGCCCGCAGTGCCTTCAGCACCTGGGCCCGCAGAAGCGGGGTGGGTTTTTTGGCCGCCGCCAGGGTCAACAGCTTGGCATCCGGTTCCGGCACGCTTTCATGAATCGACAGCAGCCCGGCACCGTTCAGTCCCCCCAGGGCCAAGGCCCGCTCCGCGGCGGCAAGGCGCTGCGGCAGGGGCAGGCTGGTCAACCGGGCCAGCGCGGTCAATGGCCCCGGACCCGACACCTTGGTTTCCGGCGGGAAGGGCCGACCGGAAACCAGGATGAGAGCCAGTTGGGTGGGCGTCGGTTCCAGTACACCCCTCACCGGGGTTTTGGTGCCGGCCACCACCCCTTCAGCCAACCGGGCGAACAGGTCATCCTTGTCGCCCTGTTCGCGCATCAGATCCAAGGTGAGATAAACAGCGTCGGTCTGGCCGTTGGCAACCTGACAGATGATATGCCATTTCTGCCAGACCGGATGCTGGAAGCGCGACAGCAGACCTGGGGCCTGATCGCAGGCCGCCTGACGGTTGCCGGCAAAAAACTGCATCTCCAGCCAGGCCAGGGCCGCGCCTTCGTCCGACAAAACAGCGGGGGCGACATTGCGCAGACTATCGGCCCCGTCAGCATCGCCGATACGCAACAGCGCTTCGGCCCGTAGAGCCGCAAAATCGCGGGTCTTTTCGCCGCTGCCCAGACCATCGGCGCTGGTTAGCAGCAGGCTGCTGGCGGCATGGCGCAGAGCCGGGCTGGTCAAGCCAGCGGGAATGCCGGCAACTAACGCCTCGACATCGGCGCGCGGTAACTCCCGCCACAGGTCGGGCGGCAGTCCGCCATTGTCGGGGCCCAGCGTGCCAGCCAGTTCCGGGTCCTGGGCCTTCAACTCCTCCACCATCACCCCACGGGGGATGCGGGCGTCGCCGGCGGGCACCGGCGCGACCACATCTTCACCAGCCGCCTGTACGGGAGCCGGTTCGATCGTTGGCTCCAGGGGCTGCGGGGATGGCAACAGGGAGATCGGCGCCCCGGTCGGTGCCGGTATATCCTGTGCCAGGGCACCGGGCGCGAGCAATGCCAGCGCCATCAACCCGGCAAAACGGTACCGGTTACTTGAAGCGGTCATTCGGGATCACCCGTTCCACTGGCTGCGTAGGGGCGGGCAGGTCAACGCTGGCAAGGACGGCGACACCGCCAACACCGACAAGCACAATGACCAGCAGCAGAATTTTCAACAGCATGCTCATGGAAAATAGGTTCCCGACCGCAGAATGACAGGTGTTCCGCATGGGTGGAGGGTCCAGCCATGCGTCGACAACCGGGTTCGGTTCCGCTTTTCCCTTGGCTCTCAGGGTTGGGTGGACCCACCCCCTCGTGCTATGGAAAACTCCGTTCCGGTGGCCTTGCGAGCAACCATAGCGCCCGCGTCGGGGGCTGGCAATCGCGCCACCATCCGCCATCCCGGCTAAGCCTATCGTGAGGCCGGCAAGCTGGACCTTAGAAGCCTATGTCCGTGACGGTGCTGCCAATCCCCAAGACACTGGTGCTGATCGGACTGATGGGTGCCGGCAAGACCAGCATCGGCAAACGCCTGGCCGCCAAGCTGGGCCTGCCCTTTGTCGATGCTGATCATGAGATAGAGCGGGCCGCCGGCTGTACCATACAGGAGATATTTGATCGGTTCGGGGAGGCAGGTTTTCGTGATGGCGAGCGTCGGGTGATCGCTCGACTACTCGACCAGCCCGTGCAGGTTCTGTCCACAGGTGGTGGTGCTTTCATGGATGAAGCCACCCGTGAGGTAATCCGCGAGCGCGGAATATCCATCTGGCTGCGAGCCGACCTGGACCTGCTGGTTCACCGCACAGCCCGGCGCGATCACCGGCCGCTGTTGCGTCAGGGCGACCCGCGGGCTGTGCTGGCCCGACTGATGGATTTACGCTACCCCGTTTATGCCCAGGCTGACCTGACCGTCGACAGCGATGACAGCCCGCCCGATGTGACGACCGACCGGGTCATTGCCGCCCTTCGCCATTGGCTGGGTGATGCCGACAGCAGTGCAGCCTGAACACCATTACCAAAGATTGCTGGAACTGATCATGACCCGTTCGACCACCATCGTCCCCGTCGCCCTGGGCGAGCGTTCTTATGACATTCACATCGGACCGGGTCTGATCACCAATGCCGGCACCCTGATCCGGGCCGCCATTGGCAATCGACCGCTGGTCGTCCTAACCGACAGCGCCGTCGCCGACCTGCACCTCTCGCCATTGCTGGACAGTTTGCGCGCCGCCGGGGCCAGGGTGCTGGACCCGATCGTGGTGCCATCGGGAGAATCCAGCAAGGATATGGCGAAGCTGGGCGAGGTCATGGACGCCCTGCTTGCGCGGGGAATTGAACGCAAAACGGTCCTTGTGGCGCTGGGCGGGGGTGTCGTGGGTGACCTGGGCGGCTTCGCGGCGGCGATTGCCCTGCGCGGGATTGACTTTATCCAGGTGCCCACCACGCTTCTGTCTCAAGTCGATAGTTCCGTGGGCGGCAAGACCGGCATCAACAGCCGCCATGGCAAAAACCTGATCGGGGCCTTCCATCAGCCACGACTGGTACTGGCCGATACCGACAGCCTGAAGACCCTGCCGCGCCGTGAAATGCTGGCCGGGTATGCCGAGGTCGTGAAATACGGCCTGATCGACCGGCCGGATTTTTTCACCTGGCTGGAAGCCAATGGCAAAGCGCTGATTGATGGCGATGATGGGCTCTTAACAGAGGCAATCCGTGTCTCTTGCGCTTCCAAGGCCGATATTGTCGGCCAGGATGAAAAAGAATCTGGCCTGCGGGAACTGTTGAACCTGGGCCATACGTTCGGCCATGCGCTGGAGGCAGAAGCCGGGTATGGCGCCACATTGCTACACGGAGAGTCGGTGGCAATCGGCATGGTCATGGCCTATGACCTGTCGGTGCGCATGGGATTGTGCCCGGCCAGCGACCTGGCGCGGGTCAAGGCCCATCTGGCCTCTGTCGGTTTGCCAGTATCGGCGGCCCACCTGGGTGGCGGGACCTGGACCGCTGAGATGCTGGCGGCGCATATGGCCAAGGACAAGAAGGTCAAGGATGGCCGTGTGACCTTCATCCTGGCCCGTGGTATCGGCAAGGCGTTCCGCTGCGCCGACGTAGCGCTGGCGGATGTGAAGACGGTTCTGGCTGCCTCTCTGGCCGGGTAAGGCAAGGTTGGGGGCGCTACCCCGACCACACCTTACACATACCCATCCCTATGCTGGGTTGGTTTTGCCAAGCCGTTGGTTTACTTTGGCACATCGGTCCAGGGCGGGACCCACCATTCCGGGGTAGCGCATGTTCGCCATCATCGGCCTTGTCGGCGTGTTTTTCTGTGTGTTCGGCGGTTATGTGATCTTTGGCGGCAAGATGGGCATCATCATCGAAGCCCTGCCCAAAGAGATCATGATCATCGGCGGTTCGGGCGTGTCATCCTTCCTGATCACCAACTCAGCGCACACGGTCAAGGCGTCGGGCAAGGATATCAAGAAAATCTTCGCAGGCTCGCCATTCCACAAAAAGGAATATATCGAGCTTCTGTCCCTGCTCTACCAGATCTTGAAGACCATGAAGAGCAAGGGCGTGCTGGCCATTGAGCAGCACATCGAAAAGCCCCTGGAAAGCAATATCTTCAACGCCTATCCCGCCGTGATGAAAAGCAATACCACGGTGAAGTTTATCGCCGATTACCTGCGCATGTTTTCCATCGGTGTTGATAACCCGATTGAAATGGAAAGCCTGATGGAGCAGGAAATCGACAAGATGAAGCATGAGGATCAGCATTCATCCCATGCCATCCAGGGTCTGGCTGACGCCTTGCCGGCACTGGGCATCGTGGCGGCGGTGCTCGGGGTGATCAAGACCATGGCCTCGATCACCGAACCGCCGGAAGTATTGGGCAAGCTGATCGGTGGCGCACTTGTGGGCACCTTCCTGGGTATCTTCCTTGCCTATTGCCTTGCAGCACCGATTGCCGGCCGCTTGAAAGGCATCGCCGAAGAGGACAGCATGTTCTATGGCGTGATCAAGACGGCGATCGTGGCGCATCTGGGTGGCTATGCGCCACAGGTGTCCATTGAAGCGGCACGAAAAAAGGTGCCGACAGAATACATGCCCGACTTCAATGAGTTGGAAGAAATCCTTTCCCAGATCAACTAACCTGGACGACCTTCTGGAATGAAGGGCGGGCTTAACTCCCTCATTCTCCCGCCGAATTTCTAAACCGGATAAAAGCGGGTAATTCAGGATTTACAAAGAGTGGCATCGGGAAATCCCTTTCCCGATCACTCGACCGGTGTATCCTCATTCATCATCAGAAAATCTGCACCCTGGGCCGGCATCGACTTGGCGGCCCCGGTTTTTCCCTTTGTTCTTGTGGCTTTGCGTCAACAAGGGAGCGGAAATATGCGTCTGTCGATGAAGATCCTGGCTCCGGTAGCCATTCTGACACTGGTTGCCCTGGCTGTAACCATGACAGCCCTCTGGTCCAAGGCCCGCGTCACCGACGCGACCGACGCCTTGATCCAGGCCAATCAAGCGGCCCTCGCCGCCAGCGAGTTGCGATCGACCAGTCGCGCGTTGCAGCGGGATGCCCTGAATCTGATTTTTGAGCCTGCGGATGGTCGGGCTGGCATCGTCAGTCGCTTCGACAAGCGACTGGACAGTATGGAAGCAGCGGTGGCCAAGATGCAGACCCTTCCCCCTCCCGTGCCGGGAACCAACCCCGCAGCCATCGCCGCAAGCCAGACACCGGTTGTCACGACCCTGCGGGAGGTTCGGGCCCTTGCACTGGACGGCAAATCGGCGGAGGCCCATACCCTGTTCCGGGACAAGCTTCGCAGCGCCGAACGCACAGCGTCAGAACAGACCGATCCCTATATTGCGCGACTTGAGGAGGCTGTATCAGCGCTGACGGTGAGGCTGCACGCGCTGGAAAGGCTGACCACCTGGATCTTATCGTTGACGGCGCTTCTCGGCACGCTGGGCGGGGTTAGCCTGTCGCTAGTGGTCGCACTGCGTGGTGTTACATCGCCGTTGAACCGGCTGATCGGGGCCATGGGCAGGCTTGCGGCCAATGATTTGAAGGTCCCGCTTGGCGATACCGACCGCACAGACGAGATTGGGGAAATGGCACGGGCGGTGGCCATATTCCGTGATGGCATGGACCGGGCGGAGCGCTTGGCCCGCGAACAGCAGGAGGCGGAGGCCGCGATTGCCACCCGCCGCGCCAACCGGGAAAAGCTGGTGAAGGAGTTTGTAAGCCGAACGGAGGCCATCGTCGCTGAACTGGCCGGCAATGCGGGGGGCTTACAGGATCAGGCAGGGGGATTACAGCGAGTCGCAACCAGTGCGGCCACACGAACCAGTGCTGCGGCCGAGGCCTCCAACCGTACCAGCGCCAATGTGCAGACCGTGGCGGCCGCGACCGAACAGTTGGCAGCCAGTATCCGAGAGATCAGTCGCCAATCAGCGCAGGTGGCAGCGCTGGCCGGTGATGGGGCCGATGGCGCTCAGCGGACGGCCGGTGACATTGCAGCCCTGGCCGACAATGTCGCTCAGATCGGGCAGATTGTGGATCTGATCGACGGAATTGCGGCCCAGACGAACCTTTTGGCCCTGAACGCCACGATTGAGGCGGCCCGGGCTGGTGAAGCTGGGCGGGGGTTTGCCATCGTCGCGTCTGAAGTGAAGGCCTTGGCAACACAGACGGCATCCGCGACGGAGGATATCCGGCGGCGTGTCGAAGGGGTACAGGCAGCGACACGCGGATCGGTTGGTGCCATTGGCGCTATCGTGACTGCCATTGATCAGATACGCAGCATGACAGGCGCTATCGCCGCGGCTGTGGAGGAACAGGCTGCGGCCACGGCCGAGATTACCCGCAATGTCCAGGCAGCTGCCGTCGGAACGGAGGATATCCGACAGGATCTGGATGGGCTGGTCGCTGTGGCAGGTGAAACGGGCGATACGGCGCGATTGGTTACCGGAACTGCTGATGGCGTTGCGGGACAGGCAGGCACACTTCGGCGAGACGTGCAGGGGTTCGTTGAACAATTGTCGGCTGCCTCACCGCCCCGACAGGGGGACCGTGCATTTAGGTATGGCAAGGCGGCTTGACCCGCGCGGCGGCAGCGGTTCATGGTGTGGGCGCAAACGGAAACAGGACCACCATGCCCGCTGCCTCCTCACCCCGCCGATATACACGGCACCAGTCGATATGGCTGGCAGACGATGGCTGGGGCGTGGAACTGATTGATCAGACCGCCCTGCCGGCACAATGTGTGGTCCGGCGGTTGGCCAGCGTGGGCGACGTGTTAGGCTCCATCATAGGTGGCGTGGCACGTGGGCCGGGTCTTGTTTCCGTGTTGGCCGCCTATGGCTTGGCGCTGGCCGCGCGGCGCGATCCTGACATTGTTCCGGTCATGACAGCGTGGCACGCCCTGGCGGCCACCGACCCTCGTTGCCCGCGCCTTCGAGGCGTGCTGGACCGGATGCGGGAGGTGCTGGACGTCACCCCACCAATGGAACGTGCGCAACGCGCCTATATGGAAGCGGATGCCATCGCCATAGAAGAACTAGCCAGCAATCTGGCCATTGGGCGACACGCCATGGGCCTTCTGCGCCGTGTCGGTGCAGGCGGCGGCGACGGCAAACCGCAAACCGTGCTGCTGGCTTCCGAGCCGGGCTGGCTTTCTTCTGTCGGTTGGGGGGCTGCGTCAGCCGGCCTGTTTTTGGCACAGGAGCAAGTGGATTTGCGTCGCGCCACCGGCGGGGTACTGGGCGATGATATCGCCCCGCCGCAAGTGGTGACGATCGGTGCCTTGGCGGCTTGGGAGATGGTGGAGGCTGGCATACCCCATAGCCCGTGCGACCTGGAGGGAGCACTCGACTTGGTAAGCCGAGGGGTGGTCGAGCGTTTGTTTGTTGCGGCATTACGCGCCAGCGCGCGGGGCGATGTCATGGCATCCACCGGCATCGGCGAACTTGCGCGGGCCGCCCGATCTGCGGGGATCCCACTTCATGTCTGTCTGCCCGCATCCGCGATCAATTGGCAGGCGTTGGGCCCGGCCACCATCACCGCATCCGGCATGGATATTCTGCCCCTGGCATTGATCAGCAGTTTTATCACGGACCGGGGACCGGTGGCTGCGGAAGCGGAAGCCCTGCTGGACCGGTTCCCCGACCATGAACCCTTGTCCTATGGCGAACTGCCGGCAGCCAATGACGCCTGACTATCTGGCCGAATGGAGATCGGGTCCGCCCAGTGCTCCCACCCCCTGCTTTACTGTGGCTCCTTGCCTGGAAACAAAAAGGCCGACACCCTTTCAGGCGCCGGCCTTTACTATCTGCCGTCCGTGACCTGGTTACAGGGCGCGGGCGATTTCTTCCATCTCAAAGGCTTCGATGATGTCGCCTTCGCGGATATCGTCGTAGTTTTCAAAGGCCATACCGCACTCGAACCCTTCGCGCACTTCGCGAACTTCGTCCTTCATGCGCTTCAGGGTCTTCAGCGTACCTTCGTGAATGACGACATTGTCGCGCAGCAGGCGAACCTTGGCGCCGCGCTTCACAATACCTTCGCTCACGCGGCAACCAGCAACTTTGCCAACCTTGGTGATATTGAAGACTTGCAGAATCTGGGCGTTGCCCAGGAACTTCTCCCGCAATGTCGGCGACAGCATGCCAGTCAGCATCTGCTTTACGTCATCAATGATGTCGTAAATGATCGAGTAGTAACGGATTTCGATACCGTCACGCTTGGCCATGTCACGGGCCTGCGGGTTGGCGCGGACGTTAAAGCCCACAACCATGCCCTTGGACGCATTGGCCAGGGTGATGTCGCTTTCCGTGATGGCGCCCACACCGGACGTCAGCACGCGGACTTTCACTTCCGTATTCTCGGCCGTTAACTTCTCCAGAGCGCCGGAAATGGCCTCCACCGAACCCTGCACGTCACCCTTGATGACGATGGGCAGTTCCTTGGCTTCGCCGGCCTGGATCTGCTTGAACATCTGTTCCAGCGAACCACGGCCAGACTTGGCGCTTTCAGCTTCACGCTTCTTGCGGGCGCGATATTCGGTGATCTCGCGGGCGCGGCTTTCGCTCTCGACCACAACCATTTCTTCACCGGCCAGCGGCACGCCACCAAGGCCCAACACCTCCACCGGCATGGCCGGCGGGGCATCGGCAACATTGGCGCCGCGGTCATTGACCAGCGCGCGGACACGACCCCATTCTGAGCCGGCCACCACAATATCACCCACCCGCAGGGTGCCGCGCTTAACCAGCACAGTGGCGACCGGGCCACGGCCCTTGTCCAGTTTCGCCTCGACCACCACACCATCGGCGGTGCGGTTTGGATTGGCCTTCAACTCCAGGATTTCCGCTTGCAGAAGAATGGCTTCTTCCAGCTTGTCCAGGTTCAGGCCAGCCTTGGCGGAGACTTCAACATCCAGAACTTCACCGCCCATATCTTCCACAACCAGTTCATGCTGCAGCAGTTCCTGGCGGACGCGTTCCGGCTTGGAAGAAGGCAGATCGCACTTGTTGATTGCGACAATGATCGGCACACCCGCTGCCTTGGCATGGCGGATAGCTTCGATCGTCTGCGGCATGACACCGTCATCGGCAGCCACAACCAAAACCACCACGTCCGTGACGTTGGCGCCACGGGCACGCATCTCCGTAAAGGCCGCGTGACCCGGTGTATCGATGAAGGTGATCTTCGACCCGGACTTCAATTGCACCTGATAGGCGCCGATATGCTGGGTGATGCCACCGGCCTCGCGGGCGGCGACATCGGTCTTGCGCAGGGCGTCCAACAGCGAAGTCTTGCCGTGGTCGACATGGCCCATGACCGTCACAACAGGCGGGCGCGACCTCAGATCTTCGCTGCGATCCTGATCGCCCTTGACACCGATTTCCACGTCACTTTCCGCGACGCGGATCGGACGGTGGCCCAGTTCCTGTACCACCAACTCGGCGGTGTCAGCATCAATGGTCTGGGTGATGGTGGCCATCACACCCATTCGCATCAGTGTCTTCACGACGTCGGCGCCGCGTTCAGCCATACGGTTGGCAAGATCGCCGACCGTAATGACTTCGGGAATGATGACGTCGCGGGTAACCTTCTGAGCTTCCTGACGGCCGAACATACGCAGACGTTCACGCTCACGGGCGCGCTTGGCAGCGGCCATGGAGCGACCGCGGCGGCCTTCATCGTCCGACAGAGCCTGGGAGATGGTCATCTTGCCGCCACGACGCTTGTCGTCGACCTTGGCCTTGACAGGGGCAGCAGGCACCTTGGCCGCAGCCTTGCCGGCACCAGCCAGCTTAGCACGGCGGGCACCACCATCCTCTTCGTCGAAATCGGCGGGCGGGCGAACACCAACGGGCGCACGGGCCGTGGCAGGGTCCTGTGTCGTGGTGGCAGGACGGGCGGCGGCGGGACGGCTTGAACGATCATCGTCCGGCGCTGCGGGCGCCGCATGGCGCGACCGGCTGGTCTCGGCCCGTGTCGCAGCTTCAGCCTTGCGGGCGTCTTCTGCTTCTTTGCGCTTACGCTCGGCTTCGGCCACAGCGGCCTTCTCGGCCTCCTGAATAGCGCGAAGTTCTTCGAGTTCGCGACGACGGACCGTGTCCTCGTCCAACGGTTCGGAAGCGCGGGCTTCCGCCTCGGCTTCGGCACGGGCAATCGCCTCAGCACGAGCACGCGCTGCCGCTTCGGCGGCGACGGCCGCTTCCGCTTCGGCAATGGCGCGGGCTTCCGCCTCGGCTGCCTCCTGCACTGCCCTTTCGCCTTCAGCCTCAGCAGCGGAACGCAGGGCGCGAATACGCGCCTCACGTTCGGCGTCGCTGAGCTGCCGGGGAGCGTTGCCACGCGGTTGCGGGCCACGGCCACCGGCCGCCCCCTCGGCAGCACGCCGTGCGGCAGCGCCACCATCGGCCACACCGGGAATGGCACCTTTTTCGAAGGTCTTCTTGCGCTTGACCTCGACCGCCACTTCCTTGCCGCGTCCATGCGAGAAGCTCTGGCGCACGGTGCCGGACGCGCCTGCGCCGCCACCCGCCACTGGCTGTGCCGGGGCCGCCGGCTTTGGCTTATTGGCCCCACCCAGTCCAAGCGTCGGGCGACCACCCAGGGTCAGCACCTTTTTGTCGCGGTTTTGGTCGTTGGTATCGCTCATCCCTAATCCGACAGTAAGCCGTTGAAACCTAATACGCCCGCCCAAAGACTCAGGCGGCCGTTCCGCCGAGGGCGGAAAGCCGTGCCACTTCGCGACGCACCTGCTGTGCCAGCGGACCCGCCGCCAACACCGCATGAACCGCCTCGTCCCGGCCCAGAGCAGCCCCTAGTTCCGACCGGTCGAATGCTTCGACCAGCGGCACACCCAGCGCCTGCGCCAAGGCATGCAACTTTGTCCGACCATCGTCGGATCCGTCGCTTGCCTCCAACCACAACCCTACACTCTTTTGTCCCGCACCGCCTGCCCGGCCTATGGACCCGGAACGCAATGCAGCCTGTACCTTCTCGAAACCCGCAATGGCTCCACCGCCCTTACGGGCAAGGCCAATCAGGCCGAGCGCCCGACGCCGGATCAACCGACGCGTCAGCGTCAACAGATCCGGCACCGGCTTTACATTCTGCCGTGCGGCTTTGGCGAACAAACCCTTGGTCAGGACCTTTTCAACCAAACCCGCATCAGCCGTCAACCACAGCCCGCGACCGGGCAGGGTTTCGTCCACATCGGGCACGACCTGCTGGTCCGGCCCTACCACAAAACGGATCATGCCCGCCTTGTCCTGGACCTTCCCGCTGGCGATGCAGCGACGTAGCGGACTTTTACGGCCCGCCACGACCTCTGGTTCGTCGGCCTGCGCCTCGGCATCGAGTTCCGGCGGATAGCCGGGCGTCGTATCGGTGCCGGTGCTCATGCCACAATCCCCAATAACCAGACGGATAGGCCTTAGCCTTCCGCCCCTTCCTCGTCGGCGAACCAATGTGCACGGGCAGCCATGATTACCTCATTGGCCTCGTCCAGTGTCATCGCGTCCTTGCCGATAATGTCCAGAAGCTCATCACCGGCCAGATCGGCCAGGTCATCAAGCGTCTTCACGCCCTTTTCACCCAGCTTCACCAGCATGGAGGGCGACAGTGCCTCGATATTGGCGACAGCGTCTTCCACACCCAGTTCGCGGCGCTTGGTTTCCAGGATCTCGTTCTGCTGTTCCAAGAAAGTCACGGCGCGGTTCTGTAGCTCAGCGGCCACATCCTCGTCGAACGCTTCGATCCGGGTCAGTTCGTCAAGATCGACATAGGCGATTTCCTCAACCGAGGTGAAACCTTCATTCACCAGCAGATGGGCGATCATGTCGTCAACGTCCAAGGCCTCCATGAACAGGGCCGACCGCGACGAGAATTCCGTCTGACGGCGCTCGCGCTCTTCAGCCTCAGTCATGATGTCGATGGTCCAGCCTGTGAGCTGGGACGCCAAACGCACATTCTGCCCACGGCGACCGATGGCCAACGACAACTGATCGTCGGGCACCACAACTTCAATCTTGTTGCCTTCATCATCCAGAACGACCTTGGCCACCTCGGCGGGGGCCAGTGCGTTCACAACGAAGGTGGCCGGATCGGGTTTCCAGGGGATGATGTCAATCTTTTCACCCTGCAATTCACCAACAACGGCTTGCACACGCGAACCGCGCATACCAACGCAGGCACCGACAGGGTCGATGGAACTGTCCTTAGAGATAACCGCAATCTTCGCGCGGCTGCCCGGATCGCGGGCCACCGACTTGATTTCGATGATGCCGTCGTAAATCTCCGGAACCTCGGCCTTGAACAGGCCGGCCATGAACATCGGATGGGTACGCGACAGGAAGATCTGCGGGCCGCGTGGTTCCTTGCGTACGTCATAAATGTAGGCACGAACGCGGTCGCCGGTCTTGAAATGCTCACGCGGCAGACACTCGTCCCGGCGCAGCACCGCTTCGGCGCGACCCAGATCGACGGTGACATTGCCATATTCGACACGCTTGACCAGACCGTTCACGATCTCGCCCTTGCGGTCGATATATTCGTTGTACTGACGCTCACGCTCCGCCTCGCGCACTTTCTGCACGATGACCTGTTTGGCGGTCTGGGCAGCGATACGGCCGAAATCGATCGGGGGCAGCGGGTCGACAATGAAGTCACCGATCTGCGCCTTCGGGTTCTTGCGGCGCGCCTTGGCCAGCGTCACCTGCACGGCCTCATTCTCCACCTCTTCCACCACCTCCATGTGGCGTGTCAGATGGATATCGCCGGTCTTGCGGTCGATCCGGGCGCGGATGTCGTGCTCGTGACCATATTTGGAGCGGCCAGCCTTCTTGATGGCCTCCTCCATGGCTTCGAGCACATGCTCCTTGTCGATATTCTTCTCGCGGGCGACCGCGTCGGCTACTTGAAGCAGTTCCATCCTGGCGAACCCTGCCTTCTATCCTGGTCGTCAGACCACCCCGGCGCCGGCATCGGCGTCGGAGGGGCCATCGGTGGTCACAATATCCTGTTCGTCACTCTGTCCCTTGCGGGCGAAACGCCCCGGGCCCTTCTTTTTGGACGGCTTATCGGCCTTCACGTTGGCCGGGGCCGACTTTGGACGCTTTACGGGCTTGGCCGTGTCGTCCACATCCATCTGCCCCCCTTCGGTGCCCGCCGCCAAGCCCTGTTCAGCGGCTGCAATGCTCAGCAGCTCGTCGGTCAGTTCCAGCTTGGCCTTCGCGATCTGCGCGAAGGGGATTTCAGCAACCTCCACCATGCCAGGATCGGTTTCCACTGGCTTGGCCTTGGCCGAAACTTTCGCACCTGGCTTGCGCTTAGGCGCTGGGGCCGTTTTGGAGTCCAGTGCAATCAGCACATTCTCACCCTCGACACCGTACAGCACGCCGCGAAAGCGCTTGCGCCCATCCAGAGGGAGGTCTGTCTCAACCCGCGCTTCAAGACCCTTGAACCGTTCGAAATCTTTCAGGCGGGTCAGAGGGCGGTCGATGCCGGGGCTGGATACTTCCAGCGTGTAAGCCGAGGTGATGGGGTCTTCCACGTCAAGGAGGGCGGAAACCGCATGGGAAATGTCGGCGCAATCATCCACAGTCATAGCGCCGCCATCAGCACGGTCGGCCATGATCTGCAGCGTCGGGCGCAGCCCACCGGAAATCTGCAGGCGCACAATCTCATACCCCATGGCCTCGACCGAGGGGGTGATAATGCCACCAATGCGTTCCAGCACGTCCATTCGCGTTCAAACTCCACCCGCCACACCGGCCAGCGCCGGATAAGCAGAGCCCAGATAAACAAAAAAGGCGGGCCAAAGGCCCACCCGCAAAGCAGACCAGCCTGCCAGCGTTGCCTGCTGGCCGGTCCGTATGGGATAAAGATGAGCGCTATATAAACCCGTTCGCTGCCCTTGGGAAGGGGAATCGCCAAACCGAGGCGCATCCCTGCCTCCCGCCCCCGCCCGGCAAGGGCCTCAACCACTTCAACCTGCAGGTTTTTCGCCGGCCATATCCCGTTCGCTGACCTGTTGTTGTTCAGCCTTGGCCTGGGCGATCTGTGCCAGTCGTGTACGATAGGCGTTGACAGCGCCGCGGACCTCGTTTTCTACGGCTGTCAAGTCGGCCCGGCGGGAAGTCAGGGCGGCAACGCCCATGGCAGCGACCCGAAGGGCTTGCGGACCATGCAAGGGCTGGTCGGGCGTCGTTTTGAACTGGTCCACCGCCTTACGGATGATGGCAGCATAGGATTCTGCCTGTTTTCGAACGTCACTCTCCGGCTTTAGCCGCCGCATCATATCCTCTAAGGCCAAACCGGCGCGAAGCAAATGATCCCCCGACATGCGATCAGCCCCTGCCATCAGACCGGGAAGGGCAAAATCAATCAGAAAGGCGACCTGGAACCCCGATCGTACGATTTTCTGTTGATTGATGGCATCCAGCGAATCCGCAATCGCATCGGCGGCGCGGTTGCGGTCGAACTGCCCCAAGGCCTTCATCCGCAAGGTATTCGGTACCTCAAACAGCGGAATCTGAATTCCCTCTCGGGGTTGGCGCCGTCGGTCTGGGCCAATGTAGTCGGCGGTTACTACGAAACTCTTGCGGGCTTCAATCAGGTTGGTCAGCCGGTCCTGCACCTGTTTTGTGCTGAACGGCTTGACCATCATGTCGTCAGCGCCGGTTGAGTTGAAACGCAGCAGCAGCGGCTGTGTCGGTTGCCAAGTCGTCACGATGACCCCGACAAAGGGGTTGTGCGGTGCCTGGGCATGGCGCAGTCCCTGAACAAATTTCAGGCCACCTGGATCGGATGCATCCGCGTCAATAAACAGGAGGTCCGGTTGCACGGCGATCATCGCGGCAGACAGCTCACTGGTGTCCGGAAGGTCCAGGATCTTGTCGACCCCCATACGCGCCAGAATGCCGCGCAATAGCCGGCGGGTGTTGCTTTCGTGGTCAACAATGACCACCGCAAGCGAACGGAAATCATAATCAGGCATGGGCCGGCCCCCCCAGGCCGGATGACGTCGGATTGACCGCGCCATTGTTGGTATCGATCAATTCATACAGCCAGCATGTACGGCCCGGCAATGATACCGGCTTGCCGGTCACCGCAAGATGTTTGCCGGGCGTTGCCGTTGGCCGCCCCTCTTCGTCTCCAGTATCCAGCAGGCAGCGCCAGCTATCGCCGCTGGGCAGTGCCGGCAGGATGAACTCGGTTGCAGTCTCTCCGGCGTTGACGATCAGCAACAATATCCCGTCAAGCGCCGGCGTGCCATCAGCCGCCAAGTGCGGTCCCGCGCGGCCGTTCAAGAGCAAGCCCAGGCACCGGGCCTGACCATCACGCCACTGCTCGGCGGCCTTTTCAACCCCTTGTGGATTGATCCAGGTAATGTCTTTCACACCGTCCGCTGAAACTTCCCGCCCATGCAGAAACCGTCCCCGGCGCAAAACAGGGTGGGCGCGGCGCAGGCCGGTCAGGCGTGCCACAAACCGGGTCATTGCCTTACCTTCTTCGCCCAAACCAGGCCAGTCTAGCCAACTGACCTCGTTGTCCTGGCAGTAGGCGTTATTGTTCCCCTGCTGGGTACGCAGCATTTCATCGCCCGCTGTCAGCATTGGCGTGCCCTGTGACAACAGTACGGTGGCCAGCATGTTCCGCGCCTGGCGGCGGCGTATGGCCTTGATCTCCGGGTCGTCGGTCGGCCCCTCGACCCCGTGATTGTTGGAGAAGTTAGCGTCGTGGCCGTCGCGGTTCCCCTCCTGGTTGGCCTCATTATGCTTGGTATTGAAGGCGGTCAGGTCCGCGAGAGTGAAACCATCATGGCTGGTGACGAAATTGACACTCGACCAGGGACGACGGCGGGCATTGTCGAAGATGTCCGCCGAACCGGTGAGGCGCGCCGCCAGTTCCGGGAGCATGCCCTCGTCCCCTCGCCAGAAGCGGCGGACCGTATCGCGATACCTGTCGTTCCACTCACTCCAGCCTGATGGGAACTGGCCCACGCGATAACCACCGGGGCCGATATCCCATGGTTCCGCTATTAACTTCACCCCGGCCAGGACCGGGTCCTGGCGCACAGCATCCAGGAAACCCGCCCCACTATCATACCCATGAGACTCGCGCGCCAGCGTTGTTGCCAGATCGAAACGAAACCCATCGACATGCATATCGACGATCCAGTGTCGCAGGCTGTCCATGACCATCTGCAACACACGCGGATGAGCCAAATTAAGGGTATTTCCGGTACCGGTATGATCTTGGTAGAAGCGTTTGTCGTGCGGTTGCAGTTGGTAATAGCTGGCATTGTCGATGCCGCGGAAGGACAGGGTCGGACCCAGATGGTTGCCCTCGCCGGTGTGGTTGTAAACCACATCCAGGATCACTTCGATCCCGGCATCATGCAGGCGAGCGACCATGTTCTTGAACTCTCGGGTCGATCGTCCAGTCATGTAGCGGGGTTCAGGGGCAAAGAAACAGATACTGGCATATCCCCAGTAATTATGCAGGGACCGCTCCACCAGATGCCGGTCATCGGTGAAGCCATGCACAGGCAGTAATTCGATCGCGGTAACGCCCAGCGCCTTCAGATGGTTGATCATGGGCTGGCTGGCCAGGCCGGTGAATGTACCGCGCAGGGCCGGTGCAATGTCGGGATGGCGCAGCGTTTGACCACGCACATGCGCCTCATAGATGATGGTGTCAGTCCAGGGCACGCGCGGACGGCGTTCCAAGCCCCAGGTGAAGGCTGGATCGATTACCCGGCATTTCGGCATGCCGCGGGCATTGTCACGCCGATCCATAGAGAGGTCTTCACGCGCTGCCCCCATCCGGTAACCGAAATGCGCGTCCGACCACCGCAAGGGACCTTCCAGTGCCTTCGCATAAGGGTCCAGCAGCAACTTGTTTGCGTTGAAACGGTGCCCGCGCGATGGATCATAGGGCCCATGCACACGATAACCGTATAATAGGCCAGGCCGGGCCTCTGGCAGATAGGCGTGCCAGACATCGTCGGTACATTCCGGCAGCGCGATGCGTTCGATCTCTCGGCTGCCATCGCTGTCGAACAGGCACAACTCAACCTTCTCCGCATGGGCGGAAAACAGCGCAAAATTGACGCCCAGGCCATCCCAGGTCGCCCCCAGCGGATCGGGGCGGCCGGGCCAGACGACGGTACGCGCGGCGCCGGTGGATCGCATGGGGATGAGTTACCTTCTGTGCCAGATCAACGGCCTACAGCATGCCAAATCTTAACGGCCCGCGCCAAGGTCTTGCGCACCCGCGAAAAGCAATCGCTTAACGAATTGTTTCCCCGTCATCCTTCGTCACCATTGCTGTCTGCCGATGCAGCACGGTTTCGCGATGGATGATGTAGAGACCGGATGCCGCGACGATGGCACAACCGGCCCATAGAGCGGTGTCAGGCACTTCCGCGAAGAAGATATAGCCGAATCCGGCAGCCCAGATCATCGCCACATATTCGAAGGGTGCCAGCAGCGACGGAGCAGCCAGACGAAAGGCCTGGGTGAACACGATCTGCGCCACGCCGCCAATGATGCCGATCAACGCCAGCAGCATCAAGCCCATGGCATCAGGTGTACGCCAGCCGGGGATCATGCAGACCCCGCTGACCACACCCATGGTGGTCACGAAATAGAAGGTGATAGCGCCATTGCTCTCTGTCCGGCTCAAGGCCCGCACGAACAGCATGGACAGCGCGTAGAAAAAGGCGGCCCCCAGCGGAATGAGGGCGACCACACTGAACATGCCCTGCCCCGGCCGCAGCATGACCATGACACCACCAAACCCAACCAGCACCGCCAACCACCGCCGCCATCCGACCTTCTCCTTCAGTACCGGCACCGACAGCGCGGTCATGAACAACGGAGCAGCGAATCCGATGGCGTAGACATCCGCCAATGGCATCACGGAGAAGGCGTAGAAGAAGCCATAGGCTGCCGCCACGCCCATCAGTGAACGAGCGGCATGGGCTGTCACGCTCTTCGTGCGCAGCGACATAAGACCGCCTGTGTGGGCAATAAGCAAACCGATAGGAAGCAAAGAAAACACGGCACGGAAGAACATGATCTGCCAAGTGCCATAGGTCTGGCCCACCTGCTTGATCAACGCATCCATGATGCCAAACAGAAGGGTCGCCAGAACAAAGAAGCCGATGCCCGCCTGGGTGCGCCCGCCCATCGCCCTTACTCCGCCGGCGCACGCGATGTGACCTGCCGGCCCAGCACCGTCTCGCGATAAAGAATGTAGAGACCACTGGACACCACGATGGCCAACCCGATGAACAGCGTCCGGTCGGGGACATCGCCAAAGAGAAAGTAGCCGAACATCACGCCCCAGATGATCTGGGTATATTGGAACGGTGCGGCGACCGCCGCTGGCACTTTGCGGAACGCCGTCAGCAAACAGACGAAGGCCACCCCGCACAAGGTGCCGCCCAGGGCCGATAGTCCCAGATGGTGCAGCGTTGGCGTGCGGCCCAACCAGGGTAACATGGCGCCGAACACTGTTCCGCTGGCCAGTGTGGCGTAAAAGGCGAAGGAGACGCTGGTTTCTGTATTGCGCGCCAGCCGTGTCACCAGCATGCCGATCGAGTAGAACAGCGCCCCGGCCAGCACCGCCAGTGACCCCAGATTGATCAGTCCACTGCCTGGCCGTAACATGATCAGCACGCCCACGAACCCCACCGCGATGGCCGACCAGCGACGCCAGCCCACCGGTTCCTTCAGGATCGGGACGGCGAGGGCCGTAATGAACAAAGGAGCGGTAAAGGCCAGCGCATAGGCATCGGCGATCGGCATGCGTGAATAGGCCCAGAAGGCAAAAAAGCTGCTAAACAGGCCGCAGGTGGCGCGGATCACATGATAAAGCGGCCGGCGGGTGCGCAAATTATTGTACAGCCCGCCAGACAGCGCCGCATAGGCCAGGATCGGGCCCAGCGCAAACAGGCTGTTCAGCGCAATGACCTGGGGCACCGCATAATGCTGGGTCAACAGTTTGATGGTGACGTCCATCCCGCTGTACAGCGCAAAGGCCACAAAGGCGAGCGCAATGCCCAGCGGGAAATTCTCTTCCCCCTGCCGGGTTTGGGGGCGGGCAGCAACGGTGGACATCGGTGGCTATCAGGTTCGCGAAAAGCGGAGGGTAGGGCAGGATGGTAAGGGTCCGCCCGGCCCAGGGATAGCCCCGTCCCACGCATGTCGCCCCTGCTACCCCCCGTTCAGATTGAAGCATCCAGATTTTTAGCGAGGCAAACAGGGCCTGACATCAACATCAGCCGTATGGAATGGCTGGCATGATCCATTACAGATCATCAAGGTCCGGCAGTTGCAAATCTCTGGCCCCGGCACTGCGGACATCTGTGGTGTTGGCGCCATCGAGCACCAGGTCAGTACAAATTGCCCCGGTCAGATCGGCGCCAATCAGGTCGGCCCCGCCCAGGTCAGCGCGGGTCAGGGTGGCACCGGTGAAAACCGCCTGAATTGCCTTGGCCTTACGCAGGTGGGCGCTGCCCAGATCGGCCCGGTCAAAACGCGCGCGGCAAAGGTTGGCAGGCCAAAGACGGGTGGCATTGCTCTGTATTTGCACTGGCCCTAGATCGGCGCGCACCAAGATAGCGCCCGAACAGGTGGCGCGCTCCAGGCTGGCGCCACGCAAGTCGGCCGCTGTGAGATCAACCCCACGCAGATCAGCCAGTGACAGGTCGGCCATGGCCAAGGTGGCACCCGACAGGTCGGCGCCCCGCAGCATGGTCCGATGCATGAGGGCCGCTGAAAGCGTCTGCCCCGACAGGTCACGCCCCGACAGGTCCACGCCAGAGAGGTCGGCACGGATACCGTCTCGTCCCTGGCTATCCACCCAGATCCGGTGATCCGCCAGGATCTGGTCCAGCGAACGGCCATCGGCACACAGTTCACGCGAAAGGATCGCGCCATTCAGGTCAGCGGAACGGTGGGTGAAATCATCCATGATCACGCCGATCAGGTCAGCGCCGAGGAACTGCGTCGCGTTCAGTTCTGCCCCTGTGAGGTTGGCGCCTGACAGACGTGCGCCGGACAGGTTGGCTTCCCGCAGATCAGCACCGGTCAGATCGCAGCCCGTCAGGTTGGAATTGGACAGATTGGCCCGCACGAATTTGGTGCCGCGCAGGATGGCGTCCGTCAGGTCAGTTTGCATGACAAACGCGTTTGATATCTTGGCCCGTGACAGGTCGGCGGCGCGGATGGTCGCGACCGACATTTCAGTGCTCACCGACACGGTCTCGAACTCGTGCGCGGCGATGTCGCCATTCTTGCGCACATGCATGATGGAGCCATCGCGCAGGTCACTGTCGGACAGGATCGCCTCAGTCAGGACGGCCCCGCGCAGACAGGCGCCACGCAGGTCGGCCTTGCGCAAATCCGCCCCTTCCATATGCGCCAGGCGAAGGTCAGCCGCAAAAAGGTTGGCCCCAGCCAGATTGGCGCCTTCCAGCCGCGTGCCGAACAGCTTTGCCCCCGACAGGTCGGCGTCGGACAGGTCGAAACCCGTCAGGTCCATATGCGACAGGTCACGCAGCTTGAGATTGGCGCGTGCCCCCCCGGCCTGTCCGCGAACAAAGGCCTGATGCCGGTTATGAATAGTCTGCAGCTCCGCGATGGTGATCCGCGACCGGTCCGGCCCCCGCCCGATCTCGCCATTCATGCTGTCAATCCTTAACTCAGCTTCTTAATCGACATGATCTGAAAATTTCAACGAAGAGCCTAGCATTAGGAAGGCTAAAGTGAACATTCCGTTTCGCCCGAAGGGAAACGGATTATCGTATCAACCGCTACCTGGGGGAACGACCGACGTTCAATCTGCCCTGCGTATGCGGCCACAGGGACCCCGCCCCCCGACCGCACGCATTGACTCTCCCTTCGCCCGACTGTATGACCTTCGCCACCCTGCATTGGGTATGAATTCGGCACCGAGGTGCCCCGCCGGTCCGCGAGTGTCGCGCACTGGCGCTTTTGCGTTTGGGCGTACCCCTCGGCAAGGGCGAAAACGGGGTGCCCGGTGTCGGGATGGAAGGCAACGGATGTTCGACGGACTGACGGGACGGCTTGGCGATATTTTCGACCGCCTGCGCAAGCGCGGGGCGTTGTCGGAGGATGACGTCAACGCGGCACTGCGCGAAGTGCGTATTGCCCTGCTGGAAGCCGACGTTGCCCTGCCCGCCGTCAAGGCCTTCGTCACCGGAGTGAAGGAAAAGGCCGTCGGGACAGAGGTTCTGCGCGGCATCAATCCTGGCCAGATGGTCATCAAGATCGTCCATGACCATCTGGTGGAACTGCTGGGGTCGCAGGTCGAGGATCTGAACCTGGAGGCCGTGCCGCCGGTTCCCATCCTGATGCTGGGCCTGCAGGGCTCGGGTAAGACAACCACGTCTGCCAAGATCGCTGTCCGCCTGAAGAACCGCGACAAGAAGAAGGTGCTGCTGGCCTCGCTGGACACTCGCCGGCCGGCCGCGCAGGAACAGTTGCGCATTCTGGGCCAACAAACAGGTGTGGCCAGCCTGCCCATCATCGCCGGTCAGCAGCCGGTGGAGATTGCCCGGCGCGCCATGGAAGTGGGCCGCCTGGAAGGCTTTGACGTTGTCATCCTGGATACCGCCGGCCGCCTGGCAATTGATGAGGAATTGATGGCCGAAGTCGTGGCCATCCGCGACGCCACAAAGCCGGTGGAAAGCCTGCTGGTCGTGGACGCCATGACTGGCCAGGACGCCGTCACCGTCGCCACCAATTTTAATGAAAAGGTCGGCATTACCGGCATCGTTATGACGCGTATCGATGGCGATGCGCGCGGCGGTGCCGCCCTGTCCATGCGCCATGTGACGGGCAAGCCCATCAAGCTGATGGGTATGGGGGAGAAGACCGACGCGCTGGAGCCGTTCCACCCCGACCGTATCGCCGGCCGCATCCTGGGCATGGGCGATGTGGTCAGCCTGGTGGAGAAGGCTGCCGAGAGCATTGACAAGGAAGAAGCCGAAAAGCTAGCCAAGAAGCTGGAGAAGGGCGGCTTCGACCTGGAGGATATGCTTTCCCAGATGCGGCAGATCCGCAAACTGGGCGGCATGGGCGGGATGATGAACCTGCTGCCCGGTATGGGCAAGATCAAGGAACAGCTCAAAAACGCCAACATCGACGAGAAGATCCTGGATCGCCAGGAAGCCATCATCCTGTCGATGACCAAGAAAGAGCGTAAGAAGCCCGACATCCTGAACGCATCCCGCCGCCGCCGCATTGCGATGGGCGCCGGGGTGACCGTGGCCGACGTGAACCGCCTGATCAAACAATATCAGGACATGTCGGAAATGATGAAAAAAATGAAGAAGATGGGCCAGAAGGGTCTGCTGCGGCAGGGTCTGGGCGCATTGATGCCCAAGGGCCTTCGCTGATGTCACTCACTGCCGAAGCCCTGATGCAGCGTCTATCGCTGGACAGCCTGTGGTTCGACGCCACGCTGGCGGCCCTCCTGCATGGGGTGAACAGTACCCTATTTGCCGCCGTTCATCGGGACGGCCCGGCGCTGCGCCGTCTGGCCGGGTTGGTCGGCTTTGTCGCCTTGACAGTGGCGCTGTCTGCGCTGGTCGGGCGCGGCTGGGCGTTGGGATTTCTGGCCGTTTCCATCGCCTTTGTCTTTTATTTCCATGCCGTATGGCTGCCCAATCATGGGGTCAATGGCTGGACCGGGGAGCCACGGGACCGGTTCCTGTCTCTGACCCGACGGAAGAACCGGGCATGACCAATAAGGTACGCAACCCCGCCGCTCCGGAACATGCCACGCTGCTGACGCCGCGTCTGGTACTGAGGCCGCTGTCCTGGGCCGATACCGACGCCATGCATGCCATTCTCAGCGATGCAGAGACCATGCGCTACTGGTCCCATCCGCCCGTGACCTCGATTGAGGAGACGAAGGCGTCGATGGAAAAGGCGTTGGTGGAGGATGATACCGTTCGTACCTGGGCCGTCACCACCGATGGGCGCGACTGCTTGGGCTGGGTCACCTTGTTCGGCGTGCGCGATGGCATTGGCTGGATCGGCTACATCCTGTCGCCGGCAGCAAGGGGCAAGGGTTATGGCGAGGAAGCTGTGGCCGGTGCCCTGAACCATGCATTTGGCGCCTGGGGCCTGCATCGTGTCGCTGCCAATATCGATCCGCGCAACCACCGCTCGGCAGGCCTGCTGCTGCGCCTGGGCTTCACCTGGGAAGGTACGCAGCGCCAGGACTTTGTTTATGGTGGCACTTATCTGGATACCGGTGTCTTTGGCATCCTGGCATCGGATTGGGACAAGCGGCGGCAGAACCAGCCGGTCGCGCTGCCCAGCCTGCGCCATGGTCCGGCCGTGTTACGCCCGCTGAAGGCCAGCGACGCCGACGCCCTGCATGCCGCCTTTGGCGATGCGGACAGCATGCGGTACATGCCGCATCAGGCCCATGAAAACCTTGAGCAGACCCACGACAAGATACTGTCCATGGCGTCGGGCGCGCGGGCGGGATGGCATTGGGCGATCACCCGCGATGGGGTGGAATGTGTGGGCTGGGCTCTGCTGCTGAAGGAGACACCGGCGCAGGTGAGCCTGGGCTATATCCTGACGCCTGCCGCACGCGGCCAGGGTCTAGCCAGGGCCGCCACCGCTGCCATGCTGCGCTATGCCTTCACGGTTCTAAAAAAGAACCGGGTAGAGGCGGAGATCGATCCGCGCAACACCCTATCCGCCCGCGTGCTGGAGGCCAACGGCTTCGTGCGCGAAGGGATCCGCCGTCAGGGCTATGTCCGCGCGCATGGCGAGGTGGTGGATAATTGTCTTTACGGAATCCTGGCGTCCGAATGGGCGGCAGCGAATGGTGGGGATGCAACATGACCCGCCAAAAGGAATATCGCCGCCGGGGCTGATCTGATCCCGCAGCGATTATCTCTCAACCCAGATCGTTTCACCTTTTGTAAACAAGGAAGACCAACATGTCCGTTAAGATCCGTCTGGCCCGTGGTGGCTCGAAGAAGCGTCCCTTCTACTCCATCGTCGTTGCTGACAGCCGCGCCCCGCGCGATGGCGCCTTCATCCAGAAGGTTGGCACCTACAACCCGATGCTGCCGAGCGATAACCCGGCTCGCGTCACCTTGAACGAAGAAGCCATCAAGGGCTGGCTGTCCAAGGGCGCGCAGCCGACCGACCGCGTCGCCAAGTTCCTGGGCAAGGCCAACCTGATTGAGGCCCCGGCCATCGTCGAAAGCCCGAAGAAGTCCGCTCCGAAGGCCAAGGCCCAGGAACGCGCCAAGCTGGCCGCCAAGGCCGCCGCTGCTGAGTAAGTGACTGTTACGCTCCTCCCCATCATGGGGAGGAGCGTTTGTATTGAGAGAGCAGCTTGATGACCGATCGCATTTGCGTGGCCCAGATCATCGGATCGCACGGGGTTCACGGTCGCCTGCGGGTAAAGAGCTTCACCGCCGATCCCGAGGCCGTGTTCACTTACAACCCCCTGACCGACGAAGCCGGTGCCCGCAGCTTCACACTGCGCATGACCGGGATGGGCAAGGACCATTTCCTGGTCGAAGCCGCGGGCGTGAAGGGCCGCGATGCCGCCGATGCGCTGAAGGGCGTTATGCTGTTCGTGCCGCGCGACCGGCTGCCAGGTCTGGATGACGAGGACGAGTTCTATCACGCCGACCTGATCGGCATGGAAACCGTCACTGAGGGACCCGAGGGCGACGCACCCTTTGGCACCATCAAGGCCATCCATGATTTCGGCGCTGGTGACGTTCTGGAACTGGTGCATGTGTCGGGCAAAACGGTATTCGTGCCGTTCTCCCGTGCCTGTGTGCCCGTCGTGAATGTCAAGGCAGGCCGCGTGGTCATCGACCCGCCCGTCAATCTCTTCACCCCGGCCCGGCCGGACCCCGAAGAGTTGGCGGAAATGGGCGGCAAGCTGTCGCTGGACGATGAACCCACGGATGCAGCACCTGCGGGTGAGGCGTCCGAGGGTGAGGAGACCGGCGACAGCCGTTGATCCGCATGACGGAGTCCCCTGTCCCTTTCTGGCATGTGACCGTGCTGACCCTGTTCCCGGAGATGTTTCCAGGACCGCTGGGGCTCAGCCTTGCGGGAAAAGCGCTGGAAAAGGGCACCTGGACGCTGGAAAAGCTGGACATCCGATCGTTCACGCGCGATAAGCACCGCTCCGTGGACGATACCCCGTTCGGCGGCGGCCCCGGCATGGTCATGCGCCCGGATGTGCTCGATGCAGCCATCCGCGATGCAAAGGCCAAGCAGGAAGCAGCCGGTTTGAAACCGGGCCGGATCGTCTACCTTTCACCGCGTGGACGCGTGTTGGACCAGGCGCTGGTGCGAGAAATCGCCAGCGAAGGCTGTTTGACATTGCTGTGCGGGCGGTATGAGGGGATCGACGAACGGGTGATCGAGGAACATCACCTGGAGGAAGTCTCCTTAGGTGATTTTGTGCTGTCCGGTGGTGAACCGGCGGCTCTCTGTCTGATCGACGCCGTGGTCCGGCTGCTGCCGGGTGTCATGGGCAATGTCGAGACGGCAGGGGAAGAGAGTTTTGAACGGGGGTTGCTGGAGTACCCCCATTATACACGGCCACCCGTCTGGAATGGCCGTGCGGTGCCGGAGATCCTTTTGTCCGGTCACCATGAGAAGGTCCGGGCTTGGCGGCTCGAACAGGCGGAAAAGATCACGGAGGCCCGACGGCCCGACCTGTGGTCCGATTACCTGGCAAGCCGTCCGGCCCCAAAGGTGAAGAAACGCCGAGCCCGTCGGGCATCGGCAGAGCCAACCAAAACCACCGCAACCCCGGACGGGCACGGTGGCGATAGTGAAGGATGAGTAGCATGAACATTCTCCAGAAGCTGGAAGCCGAGCAGGTTGCCAAGCTGACCGAAGGCAAGAAGATCCCCGCCTTCTCCCCCGGCGACACCGTCAAGGTGAATGTGAAGGTGACCGAAGGCACGCGTGAGCGTATTCAGGCCTATGAAGGCGTGGTGATCGCCCGCAAGAACGCCGGCATCAATTCCAGCTTCACCGTCCGCAAGATCTCCTACGGCGAAGGTGTTGAGCGCGTGTTCCCGCTGTTCAGCCCGCGTCTGGACAGCATTGAACTGGTCCGCAAGGGCCAGGTCCGTCGCGCGAAGCTGTATTACCTGCGTGGCCTGACCGGTAAGTCTGCGCGTATCGCTGAGCGCACGTCGGGCCGTGGCATGAAGAACGGCCGCTCCATCGCCGAGTAATCGGACCGGCCTCAGGGCTGCGATGCAAACACCCCGCCGAAGCAATCCGGCGGGGTGTTTTGCGTTACGGTCGGTAGTAGGTCAGTTCACAGAGCCGCCAGTAGCGGCGGTATCAGGCGGGCCAGCCGATCCGCCCAGGCCTCGGCCCCCGCACTGTCCGCAATCAGGTCCTGGCGGATTTCCAGCATCAGCACGGGAAGCCCCTGTTCTTCACCATGATGGATAATGGTGAAATCGGTGCCGGTGCGCGCACTGTAGGGCTCATTGTCGCCCACCGTCAGGTCCCCCTCAGCCCTTAGGGCGGCCAGCATCGGCAAGGCCAGACGACCGTCGCGGTTCCAGAGAACACCGACCTGCCAGGGTCGCTGAAACCCGTTCATCTGGGGCGTGAAACTGTGGATGGATACCAGTACCGGTGTCTGGCCCCGAGCCTGAATGTGCGTACGTTGGGCGGCGATGGTGTCGTGATAGGGCTGATAAAGCGCTTCAAGACGCAGGGTGCGCCCGGTTTCAGACAGATCCTGGTTAGCCGGGATCGGTGTCCCATCGCTGATGGCGGGCATCAGGGTCGGGCTATCAGGCCACCGGTTGCAATCCACCACCAGCCGTGAATAGACCGACAGGACGGCACAAGCATCCAAACGCCGCACCAACCCTTCGGTGACGGCGCCAGCGCCAATATCCCAACCGATATGCCGATCAAGTTCCGTCGGTGGGACACCAAGCCCATGCAGGGCAGTGGGCACTGCTTTGCCAGCGTGGTCACAGACCAACAGCAACCGGCTTGTACTGTCCGGGTTCAGGATGCGGACGGGCGCCGGATCGGCGGTGGTCAGCAGGGTTGGGGCGGCGATATCCATGCCTTTCTGATTATCGCAATCCAGGTCGTGGCGAAAGCGCTCGTGATCACCGCCCAATCAGCCAGCGCAGCAACCGGTCGATACGGTCGCCATAAGGAGGACGTACAAGGCGGGATGCACTGAACTGGCTGGCGTAGAACAGGGGGCGTGCCTGGCTGAACGTCCGGAAACCGGCCTCGCCATGATAGGCACCCATGCCGCTTTCGCCGATTCCACCGAACGGCAAAGCGTCCTGAGCCGCGTGCAGCAATGTATCATTCACCGTGATCCCACCCGCGCGTGTGCGGTTCAGCACAAAATCCACATCCGTCTTCTGACGGCTGAACAGGTAAAGCGCCAGCGGGCGTGGACGGCTGTTGACCGTTACCACCGCCTCTTCCAGCGAACGGTAAGACAGGATTGGCAGGATGGGGCCAAAAATCTCCTGCGCCATAACAGCAGCCGTTGCGGGCACATTCCATAACAGCGTCGGGGCCAGCTTGCGCTTGGCAGGTTCTAGCGCCTCGGATGCCGGGTTGATGAACCGTGCCTGGGCCCCCTGACGTCTTGCATCATCAATCAGAGCCAGCAACCGTTCGTAATGCTGGTCGCTGATGATCGACGTATAATCAGGGTTGTCACCCAGCCGTGGATAGAGACGGATCATAGCCCGTTCGACATGATCGGCGAACGCTACTTCCCATCCCTGTGGAACCAAGGCGTAATCGGGAGCGACACAGGTCTGCCCAGCGTTGAACAGTTTGCCAATGGCAACACGTTCGGCGGCGGTTTCCAGATCGAAGCCGGGACCGATAATCGCGGGTGATTTCCCGCCCAGTTCCAGGGTGACGGGTACCAGACCGTCAGAAGCCGCCCGCATGACCTGCCGGCCCGCTGCCGTTGAACCGGTGAACAGCAGATGATCGAGGGGCAGATGGCTGACGGCCTGGGCCATGTCGACCCCACCGGCGACGACAGCGACCTCAGTTTGTTCAAACACTTCGGCCAATAACCGTTCCAGCAGGGCGGTCGTGCGCGGTGTCATTTCGGATGGTTTCAGCAGCACCCGGTTCCCGGCGGCAATCGCAGTCGCCAGCGGAATCAACGCCAACTGGATCGGGTAGTTCCAAGGGCTGATAATCCCGACGACACCCAACGGCACCATTTCCACCTGTGCGCGGCCCGGCAGGAAGGGCAAGGCGACATCCACACGACTTGGCCGCATCCATCGCCTGAAATGCCGCCGTGCATGGCGGATGGCAGACAGGCTGGCATGGATATCAGCCAGTTTGGTTTCATGGGGAGAGCGGTGTCCGAAATCTTGCGACACCGCCTCAACCAATGCGGCCTGATACTTGACCAGGGCACGGGTCAAATGGTCCAGCGCATCGTCGCGTCGGCTAGGGTCAAGTCCGCCGTCACGCCGCCAACCGTCACGCAGCTGCCCGAAAGCGCTGGAAAGACGCTTCTCTGCCGACCGGGTCAGCCGCTGCCGGATCTGGCCCGATGGGAATTCGATGACGGCATCCGCCATGGTCCCTCCCTCCCGCCCGGCGGGGCCTGAACGTCCCATGCACAAGGGGTCAGGCGCGCCGAAACCGTTCAACCTTCATGATGCGATAGCCCATAGACGGGAGGAACCTGGGTTCCGCTCGGAATTTGGCGTCGCGATCAGTCGTTCCAGGTATGATATAGGTTCGGCCATTCGCCCATTCCACAGCCGCGTCGGCAGGAATCGGCGCACTACCACCAGCATTGGTAATGGTGACTTCCCATAATTTGCCATGGCCCAGTGTTGCGCGGTCGAACATGAACAGCCGCTGTTTGGGTGCATCCGACAGCGCCATGATCTCCGCCTCGATCTGGGCACGGCTATCCACCAGTTCGGTCACCTCAGACCGGGTTTTAGCGACATCACCTTCCACCTGCGTACATAGCGCCCGCAGGGTGTTACAGGCAACCTCCAGCTTGTGTTGATCTTCCTCTACGGCGCGTAGGTTGCGCTGATACTCCGCCACGTCCATTTCGATCCGGCGCATCACGGCGGCTGCATAAGCGATCGAGACAAGCGTTAAAAGGATCAGGCCGACCTGAATCAACATCGTCCTTACTCCGCCGCCATGGCTGTTTGGGCTGCCGGAGCAGCCTTGGAGAGGACGAACCCGCTTTCAGGAGGAAAACTGGTACGGGCAATGCGGTTGGCTTCATCCGCATTATCGGACCAGATTTCGAGAAAATGGCGAACAGTACGGAACTTATGGTCCTTCACGACATTCTGCCCGAGCGTCAGGGTGCTGCCTAAAGTCATCGGCACAGTAAACAGCCGGCGCGATCCCGACGGCTCATTGACTTCATGGATGATGATGTAATTGTCTTCCTTTGCCGCCTTCAGACGGCGCTGCGCATCAGCCAGTTGTGTGGTCGCGGACTTACGTTCCACCTCTCCCTGGCGCAAGGCCTCCTGACCATCGCGATAGGCCTTGGTCAATTCTTCCTGCTTGCGATGGAGTTCCCGGTTCTGCTCCGTGATCCGGGCGATATGGGCGCGGCGTGAATAGAATAGGACCTGCCGCACCAGCGCGATGGAAACCGCACCGATGGCTGCCAACATACCGATAACGAACAGAACCGTATTAATTTCCAAGGTGGCAATCCCAAACTGCGCCGACCGCGCCGCTTCTCCAAAGCACCCCAACCGGAGAATGGTTTTTGATTGTACCACCAAGGGGTGACCCTGTCGCGGCCCATGACCTATCCCAAAGCTGTAAAGATACACTAGAAGATGACAATCCCGGCCCGCGACAGGGCGGCCGGCCAATCAGGGCCGGCAAGATAGGCCATTTCTGCCCCGCGTGCGTCTACGACGGGGTCCAGGGTTGCGAGTTCCGGGTCCGGTCGCGCCGGATGAACCATGATCACGGCACCCGACGGCAGGCCATGGAGGAAACGATCCATCATGCGGGCGTACTCACCATGGAAACCATAAACACCGCTGAACCCGGTATTCGTGGGAATGGATCGTGCGGCTGCCTGCACCCCCAGGCCCCGCGCCAGCCACGCAATGAACAGCGCCTTGCCGGACCCCACGCCCCGTGTGATCACGCGGCCGGCGGGCTCGGCGCAGTCCCGCACCCACACGCTGCCGGCAGGGTAGCGGCGGGCGAGGATGCCAAGCACGAGCGATCGGATACCAGGGATCAGATGCATATGCTGGTGCCCATCGATAAAATGGGGGGCACGACCCAACGTCGTTTCAAAAGCATCCAGTTGCCGGGTGATCTCCGCTGACAGTTCTTCTTGCGATGCTTGGCCGGACAACAAGCCAGCATAAGAGAGAAAAAACCATCGCCGCAGTGAGGGGAAGCGACCATGGGGACACAGTGTCGGCATGTTCCCCAACGGAGAAAACGCCCCCGTCAGGGTCAGATGGAGCCCGGTTTGGAAGTGACCGGGTGTGTCATGCAGGCGTCGCGCCTGCTCCTGCCAGAAGGGGCTGGGCACCATCACGCCGGTACCCGACAGACGCCCTGCATTGGCCAGTTCAAGAATCGCTTGCGACACACCTGGTGACAGGGCGTAGTCATCGGCGATGACCCGGATAAGCCGATGCGGCATGGCTGTCTCAGGCTGCTGGTGCGCGTGTCATTTGCAGGAATACATCCTCCAGGTCGCTTTCCACCATCGACAAGTCTTTCACAGCCAACCCGGCAAGGGCCATGGCGCCCAGAAGATCGGCTACGCGGGTCTGGCTCGGCTTGTAATGGATGGTGAGACGGCGCAGACCGTCCAGCCGGGCATCAAAACCCCGGAACGCGTCGGGTACTGCCAAAAGATCGGCGTCGAGTGTCACCACCATTTCCTTGCTATCGATACGACTCAACAGGTTCTCCGTCGACTCACAAGCGACGACCTGGCCGTGATTGACGATGGCGATGGTGTCACAGAGTTCCTGCGCTTCCTCCAGATAGTGGGTGGTAAGCACAATGGTGGTACCAGCCTTGTTCAGGTCGCGCACATGCGACCACAGGCTCTGGCGCAGTTCTACATCAACGCCCGCTGTGGGTTCGTCCAGTACCAGGACCGGCGGGGCATGGACCATTGCCTTTGCCACCATCAACCGGCGACGCATACCGCCAGACAAGGTGCGAGCATAGGCATTGGCCTTATCCTTCAAACCCACAGCCTCCAACAGAGCATCGGTCTGACGCTCGGCCTTGGGCACCCCGTAAAGGCCGGCTTGCAGGTCCAGAATCTCACGTGGGGTGAAAAATGGGTCCAGGTTCAATTCCTGTGGCACGACACCGATCGCGGCGCGGGCGGACCGCGGCTGTTCGTCGATATCAATACCCCAGATTTTGGCTTTCCCGCTGGTCTTGTTGACCAGACCAGCCAGGATATTGATGGTCGTGCTCTTGCCCGCCCCGTTGGGACCAAGCAGACCATAAATGGAGCCTCGCGGGATGGTCAGTGAAATGCCTTTCAATGCTTCCTTCGGCGGGGCCTTGGCCGTTCCACGGTAAGTCTTGCGCAGGTCGTTGATCTCGATGGCGGCGGCGGGCGCGTTTGCCGTGTTGATATCGGCGGTACGGTTCAGACTGTCAGGCATAGGGATGGGTTCCCGAAGGGTGGGCGGCGGGCAGATGCCGCAGGACATGAGTCTGGCGTACACCCGTCGCCGCCATCGGTCAATTTTCCGAAGGGCAGAGGTGAGACAGGGGCGGGCTGCCAGTCTTGCGCAAACCGTGCGCCGGAGTATGATGCGCCGCACCCGAGAACTCGGGATCTGTTCAGAATGTTTCAAGGAACCAAAGATATGCAGCCGGCTGAGACCATCTATATCGACGAAGACACCGTCGGCTGCGATGGCGGCGGTGGTGCGCTGGGCCATCCCCTGGTGTATCTGACGCTGGCGCCGCTAGGCCATGTCGACTGCCCCTATTGCGGACGCCATTATGTGCAGACCGAGGCAGGCAAGGCGGCCGGCGGCGGTCACGGCCACTAACCGGTTGACCCCGTTGCCAGCAGCGTTGGCTCCAGGTGGCCCTGGGTGGTCCCAGGTGGGCGGTAGACCTTGCCTTTCATACCGTCCATGTACCGCCATGCGCGAAACAGACGCGGTGAAGTCCACGTGATGCTAACGTCAGCAGCACCCCCGCCGTGAGAAACTGTTGGCTTATGCTTGAGGGCTCACTGAGGCCAGGACCATCAAGCTGAACGAACTGTTCGCCGCTACCCGGCATTGGGCCGGCAGAGTTGCAACAGATTGCACACTCGTGCCGATACCTCGGGTCAACAGCAGCGCTGCGCATTTGGCAATCGTGTGCCATCGGTCACGACCGCGATGGTCAAACCGCGCACAGGCGGCGAGTTGTGCGGCAAAATGGCATGCGATACCGGCCCAGCCCTTATTGTCGCGCAGGTACAGCGACCCCAGCGGGCTGGCCTCCCCCGCCGCCTTTTCCGCTGCCATCCAGGTCTGTGACCACAGCTGCCAGGTCGGTAACCGTGTCGATTCCTCAGTCGTCTCTCTCCAGAAAGTCTGAAAAGCCCAGGGATCGGTATCGATCCGGCCAAAGGAAACGCTGTTGGTTTCCAATTGTATGTTAGCACCAGACCAAGCTGGCGATATCGCCCCGGCCTGCACCCACGACAGTGCTGACAACATAACCTGTCAACGCTGCACCCCATACCTTTGGTTATAACCGTCCGCGCTTGTGACAAGCCGGGACGACTTGACTAGTGTTTCAGGGGATTGCATCCCGAATCGCACCGTATATAGTAGTTAGCAGAAGTTTTTGGACGATTAGTTGTAAACGAGACATTAACGCGCTTCCCGCCACCCGTTAAGCCGAACCTGATCAAAGCACCGCCACATGTCGAACAATCGTCACCCGCACCAGGACAGTCACCGCGTCGGACAGGCACGCCTTCCGGTTACCCGGCTGCCATTTGTGGGCGAACGGGGGGACGGACGGTTCGGTTACTGGGTGTTGCCTGAACAGAATGAAGGCGATGATCCCCGCATCGCTGGTCGCACTTTTGCAGCGTGGTTTTTGTTGTACGAAGAGTTTAATGGCCCGGTTGCTGCCGCAGACCTCTTGGATCGGATCGAGCGGGAGATGCCCTCACGCTATCCTGCGGTTGATCGCGCCTTCTTACGTGAACTGACCAGTCGGCGTTCACAAAGCAGCGCGGCCTGATCGCCACATATCTCCGCTTAGGCTTCCCTCTTGTGGATTTTGCGTGGGGCATCGGCTGCCTGCGCATGCCATTGCATTCAAATGTAAAAGTTTGTCCCCTGCTGCGTCCGGTTACCATTGAGTAACAATTGCAGGGTTGGACAGCATGCATCCGCGCTCTAGTTGGAGTGTGTCGGCGTCCGTATGGGATCCCCGCCTGTTGTCGCTTGATGCCAGCGACAGCGGATGGCTGACACAGGGAATTAATGCGGGTTGCTTTCCCACCAGTGGGATAGAGTAACAACGCCTTCGTACTGACTCAAATTGCGGACAGGAAAATGCGCCTGCCACTTCAAATTGCAGCGGTCGTCGCCATTGTCGCCATTGGTGGTGGTATCTGGTATGTGACCGGTCGCGGCGGTGACGCTCCCGCTGCGCAGCAGAAGGCGACCGCCCGCCCCATTAATGTGGTGGCGGCCCACGCCACACGGGGCGATATCGCCGTCACCTTCGACGCGGTTGGTACATTGCGCGCGAATGAAGCCGTAACCTTGACCGCCAAAACCGCTGGTCTGGTCCGATCCATCAATTTCACCGAGGGACAACTGGTTCAGGCTGGTGACGTGCTGGTCGAACTGGATGATCGAGAGGTTCGCGCCAATCTGGCGGTGGCCGAGGCAGGACGCCGGAATACGGCGCAGCTTCTGGAACGTGCTCGTGCCCTGCTGGCCCGCCAGAATGTGGCCCAAGCCCGTGTCGATGAGTTGTCTTCGCAACTTGCTGGCAGCGAGGCCGAAGTGCGGGCGGCGCAGGCCCGCTTGCAGGATCTGAGCATCCGCGCCCCGTTCACGGGTTATGCCGGCCTGCGCCAAGTTAGCCCCGGCGCCCTGATCCGCCCCGCTGATGTGGTGACGACGCTGGACGATATCCGCACGGTGAAACTGGAGTTCACCGTGCCTGAAGGGTCGCTGCGCAATCTGCGCGCCGGTATGGACATTGCTGCCCTGTCATCGGTTTATCCGGGTCAGACATTTGTCGGAACTGTGTCGGCCATCGACACCCGCGTCGACACCGTCACCCGGACGGTGGCTGCGGTCGCCCGGATTGACAATGCCAACGGACAGTTGCGTCCGGGCATGTTCATGACCGTGCAACTGACCCTGGATAACCGCGCCAATGTTGTGCTGGTCCCGGAAGAGGCCTTGGTTCCGGTTGGCGACCGGCAGTTCGTGTTCCTGGTCGTGTCGGGCAAGGTGGAACGGCGCCCCGTTACCATCGGTGCGCGGTCGCGCGGCGTGGTGGAAGTGGCGGAAGGATTGCAGGGCGGTGAACTGGTCATCACCCGCGGTATTCAGAAAGTACGTGACGGTGTGCCGGTCCAGGTGGAAATCGCCAATGGCGCCGCCGAAGGGGCAGGCTCGCAGTCAGCAGCCCGCCCTGCCCCTTGATTGGGGCTGGGTATTGCTATCCCTCGGCCGGTGCGAGGATGTGCCGGGAGGGGTATGACATGGACAACAAAGTGACACGCGTGGGAAACCTGCCATGGTGATCTCCGACATTTCGATCCAGCGTCCCGTGCTAGCCTTCGTGATCAGTGCGATGCTGGTTGTGTTTGGTGTGCTGGGCTACGAAAAGCTCCCGGTGCGCGAGCTGCCGAAGATCGATTACCCCATCGTGTCGATCAGCACGAACTATCCCGGCGCCAGCGCCGAGGTGGTGGACAATGAAATCACCGAACGTATCGAAGGCGTGATCAACGGTATCGAGGGGGTTAAGACCATCCGGTCACGCTCCCGCGAGGGCAGTTCATCGGTCTCAGTCGAGTTTGAGATCGACCGCGATATTGATGCGGCCAGTAATGACGTCCGCGACCGCGTGGGCCGTATCACCGACAGCCTTCCGGAAGAGGCAGAACTGCCGGAAATTAGCAAGGTCGATGCCGACAGCAATCCGATTATGTGGATCACCCTGTCATCAGACCGGATGAACCAACTGGAACTGACCGATTATGTCCGGCGTTACTATCTGGACTCATTGGGCACTGTTCCTGGCGTCGCCTCAGTCCGCATTGGTGGACGGCGTGATTTCGCCATGCGTGTGTGGCTGGACCGCAACGCCATGGCTGCCCGACAAGTGACCGTTCAGGATCTGGAAGCCGCCATTCGGCGTGAAAATGCTGAGTTGCCCGCCGGCCGTATTGAAAGCAGCCAGCGAGAATTCACCGTGCGTACGGATACGCGCCTGAACCGGCCGGAGCAATTCGCCTCCATCCTGGTGCGTCAGGACGGGGCCAACTGGGTCCGTCTCGGCGATGTCGCCAAGGTCGAAGTAGCGGCACGCGATGACCGTGGTGACTTCCGCGTCAATGGCGGCAGTGCCATCGGTATGGGCATTGTACGCCAATCCACGGCGAATACGATGGAAGTGTCGGAAGGTGTGCGGAAACTTCTGGAAGAGTTCCGCCGCAACCTGTCGCCGGGCATGGCACTGGAAGTTCGTCAGGACGACGCCACCTTTGTCGGTCAGTCCATTTACGAAGTATTCCATGCCATCGGCGTGGCTATCGGCCTCGTGGTGCTGGTCGTTTGGGTCTTCCTGCGCACCCTGCGGGCAACGCTGATCCCTGTCATCGCAATTCCTGTCTCTCTGGTAGCAGCCTTCGGGGTGATGGCGGCGCTGGGCTTCTCGATCAATGTGCTGACCTTGCTGGCCTTTGTGTTGGCGGTGGGTTTGGTGGTCGATGACGCGATCATTGTGGTGGAGAATATTTCCCGCCGGATTGAAGAGGGGGAGCCCCCCTTACTGGCGGCATACCGCGGGGCACGACAGATTGGTTTTGCGGTCATCGCCACCACGGCCGTACTGATCGCGGTGATTGCACCCCTCTCCATGCTGCCCGGTGACCAAGGCCGGCTGTTCCGTGAATTTGCCATTGCGCTGATGGCGGCCATTGCCTTCTCCTGCATTGTGGCACTGACGTTGTCGCCCATGCTGTCGTCCAAGCTTCTCCGGGGGCATCAGGAGCCGCGGGGCCTGTTCCGTTGGACGGAGGCTTTTCTGTCCGCTGTCACGCGGGGATACACGGTCCTCTTGCATCAGGCGCTGGCCGCCCGGACCCTGGTGCTGGCGTTGATGGCGGGGGCAGTTGTGGTTACCGGTCTGCTGGCGGCTACACTTCCTAGCGAGTTGGCCCCGGTGGAGGATCGTGGCGTCGCCCGTGTGTCCATCACCGGACCGGAAGGTGCAAGTCTGGCCTACACGATGCAAGAGGTCGCCCAGGTAGAGGCGCTATTGCAGCCCTACCTCAAGTCGGGTGTGCTTGACAGTGTTCTGACCAACGTGAACCCCGGTTGGGGGGGCAGTTCTGGGGTGAACCGGGCCATGGTGGTGATCCGTACCCCACCCTGGAACGAACGGGTCAGTGATTTGACCGTGCCGGATCTGGTGAGCCAGTTGCGTCCGAAACTAGCGGCCATTCCTGGCTCCCGCATCGTGCCGATTCTGCCGTCCGGCTTGGGCGGGGGCGCCTCGGCCAACCAGTTGCAGGTCGTCATCGGCGGCAATACGTTTGAAGAACTGGCTGAATGGCGTGACGCTTTGGTCAGCCGTCTGCAGGAATATCCCGGTCTGACCGGTTTCTCTGCGGATTACGATGAAACAAAGCCGCAGCTCTATGTGACGGTTGATCGCAACCGTGCAGCCGATCTGGGCGTGCCGGTAACCACAATCGGCAGCACACTGGAAACCATGCTGGGTGAAAAGCTGGTAACCCGTTACCTCGACCGGGGTGAGGAATATGATGTGGTGTTGCGGGCGGAGGCCCAAGATCGGGCGAACCCGCGCGATCTGTCCAACATCTTCGTGCGCTCAACAACCGGGAGCAGTAGCGGGGAGCTGATCCCCCTGGCGAACCTGATTCATGTGCGTGATGTGGCCGGCGCAACAGAACTGAACCGCTATAACCGGCTGCGCTCCATCACCATCACCGCCAATTTGGCTGAAGGGGCAGTGATGGGTGACGCCATACAGGAAGTCCGCCGTGCGGCGGCAGAGGTCCTGCCAGCGGAAGCCCGCATCAATTTTGAAGGCGCTGCGCGTTTGCAGCTGGAAGCCAGCAGCGCCATCTGGTTTGCCTTCGGGATGGCAATGCTTGTCGCCTTCCTGGTACTGGCAGCGCAGTTTGAGAATTTCCGACTGCCGGCCATGATCCTGGGGTCAGTTCTGCCCGCGGGCCTCGGCGGGGTGCTGGCTATCAGCCTCACAGGCATGTCGCTCAATACCTACACGCAGATCGGTCTGATCATGCTGATCGGGCTGATCGCCAAAAACGCCATCATGATCGTTGAGTTTGCCAACCAGCTCCGCGAGGAAGGACGGGAATTGTTGGAGGCGGTGGTGGAGGCCTCCCAACTGCGGCTCCGTCCGATCCTGATGACGTCGATTGCGACGGTTTTCGGTGCCCTGCCATTGGCTCTTGCCTATGGGGCTGGCGCGGAAAGCCGGATGGCCATCGGCTGGGTGATTGTGGGCGGCGTGACAGTCGGCACCGCCTTGTCCTTGTTCCTGACCCCGGTTCTGTACAGTATGTTTGCCCGCGGCGTGCAGCCCATCGGCGTGATACGCCGGCGTATCGAGGAAGAAGAACGCCATCACACGGCGCCGCCGCAAGTACCGGCGGAATGAATAAGGGCCGCTCCGGCAATGGGGCGGCCCTTTTTTTGATCCGTTTCCGCCGGGCCGGGGGCTTTCAGTAACTTCCGCCATATTCAGGGCTCTGATCGCCGACCACGGCCGGTACACGACTGGTGTCAACGCACCGGTAACGGAAGACCGGCAGTTTCGGTCCAGACTATACGGGACGGCGGCAGCGTAAAGGTGACAGTGGTTCCCTCTCCGAAAACGCTCTCGATGGCCAGCCGCCCACCATGCAATTCCGCCAAACCCTTGGATAGTGTCAGGCCAAGGCCCGTGCCGGGGTTGCTGCGTGCATAGACATTATCGACCTGGTGGAACGGCACAAACACCTTCACTAGATCTTCCTCCCGGATACCGATGCCCGTATCCGTGACGGCCACGGAAACGCCACGCGCCGGATCAACGCTAGCCGTCAGCTTCACAGTGCCGCCGGGAGATGTGAATTTAATGGCGTTGGACAACAGGTTCAGCACGATCTGCTTAAATTTCACATCATCGACCAGGATGGGTGGTACGCCGTCCGCCACCTCAACCATCAGGTTCAGTCGTCGCTCCATAGCACGGGCCCGCACAATGCGTTCACAGCCGCGCACAAGCTCTTCCATCCCGCATATCCGTTCACGTAGCTCAACACGGCCCGCCTCCATCTTGGAGACGTCCAGAATGTCGTTGATCAAGGTTAACAGATGCCGGCCCGACGCGATGATATCGCCCGCATAGGCCACGGAACTGCTGTTGAGACCATTTTTGTCATTGGTCTTAAGTTCGCTTTCCAAGACCTCGGCGAAGCCAATGATAGCATTCAAGGGTGTGCGTAACTCGTGGCTCATGTTGGCCAGGAATTCCGACTTGGTGCGGCTGCCCAGTTCGGCTTGGGCCTTGGCATGTTCCAACTGCTCCGCGGCCCGGCGACTGGTTATGGCCAATGCCGCCAACTGCACTGCACGTCGGGCCCGCTCCAGTTCCCATTCAAACGGCTCGCGGGCGGTGTCCCCATAAATCGCGAAGGCACCCAGCGATTCACCGTCACCGGTCAGGATCGGCAACGACCAGCAGGACAACGCACCTTCCGTAACCACCACATCCTTGTAAAGGCCCCAGCGCGGATCCCTGGTGATGTCCGCCACGATCACCGGTGTCCGACGGTAGATGGCGGAACCACAGGAACCGACATCCGGACCAATGGCAACCCCATCAAAAATATCACGCAGATGGGGCGGGAAGCCGGGTGCCGCCCCCACCGACATATGGGCCCCATCTTCGCGCAGCAGCATTATGGTACAGCGGGCATTATCCAACTGTTCCTCCATGCCACGGCAGAGCGCTTCCAGGACCTCTCCCAATGGAGCGCCAGCGGCGGCCATCTCCAGGATGCTGCGCTCGACGGTCAACAGTCGCTCCATACGGCCGCGATCCCTGTTTTCCTTCCGCAACTGCCGGGCATTTTCTTTGAACACCCCAACGGCCGACGCCATTGCGGCGACCTCCGCACCCACCCCCTTAAATTCCGGCAGAGGTACGGCGTGGTCACCACCGGCGAGCGCGCGCATGGCATCGGTCATCTGCTGGATGGGCCGCAGCACACGGTGCCGGATTAGCCATGCCGCAAAGACCAACGCGACCATAGAGATCAGCAACTCAAAGGCATCGACCCACAGTTTCTGTCGGGCCAGCAGGCGATTACGCTCCGTTGCCTCTGCCGCAACATTGACAGCCGCTCCGACCAGATCGCTGGCAGCATTCAACAGGCTGGTTCCATTGCGCAACAGTTCCGGCAACCGCCCCCGTGCCTCTCCACGTGATGCCGCATCCAGGATGGCGGCACGCAAGGGAATATAACGTTGGTAAAATGCAGCCTCCATCTGGCGCAGGGTGGACTGCATGCTGTCAGGGAACAGGGATGGGTCACCCGCATCGCGAACCAACTGCCAGACGACCTCCACTTCGGCCAGCGAGACGGTTGCAGCCACCATATCCACATCCGCACCCGAGGCGATGCGGTAAATCAGGCCCATATCGCTGCCGACTTGGCTGCGCAGGTGGATCGCTTCCCGTGTCAGCATTTCAGCGGCGCCGGCATTTCCTCCCATCGATAGGGCCGGGCTATTTACCTCCCGCAGCAGGGTCAACAATGCTGTCAGGTAGGAACGGGAGGCGTCCCGCCATTCGGCGATCAACATTGTGTTGTCTACCGGGCTGGGACCAGCGGCGTCCAAGGTGCGTCCATCGGCCAGTCGGCTCAACAGGGCTTCGACGCCGCCGCGTAATTCACGCACCCGGCCAAGCGACACGCGCAGAGAGCCAATATCCTCCGTCAGCGCACTTTCAATCGGCATCTGGGCCAGTTGATCCAATGCTGCCAGGGCGGCGCGGTCGGTTTCATTGCGATGGCGATCGATCTGCGGACGCAGGGCGGCTTCTGGAGTGCCAGGAGACCGCGCCGCCTCCAACAGCAGATTGATCATCCCCGCCTCGATCCCATGATCGCGGGCGGCAACCAGCAGGTTCCGGCTGACCTGTTTCAGGTTGGCAATCTCCGCAGCCTGGCGATAGGCGTGCCAGCCCGCCTGCATGTCGATGGCCGTTCCGGCAAGCTGGACGCCGGCCACCAGAGCCAGACCACCCATCAACACTCTGCGCATAGAAACCCCCGCCACGCCGACATCACGCCGGTTGGGCTTTGACACGAAGGTCATAGTCTACTTTTGCGACGCCGTGCCCGCAATGCTGGCGATTATCCACCAAAGGAGTGGAAGGCAGCGATCTTCACTCCGCATCGCGCAAACGGATGATCACATCGACGCGGGCAATCTTGGTGCCGACCGGTAGGCAAGGCAGATCAGGGAGTGCCAATTGTGTACAGCAGATATCCTGCAGGAGACGGCTATTCTCGTGAAAGAAATGATGGTGGTCGTCAATATTGGTATCAAACCATGTTGACCCAGCCTCCACGACCACCTCACGCAACAGACCGGCATCCCGGAACTGATTCAGTGTGTTGTAGACGGTGGCAAGCGAGACCTTGATGTCAGCAGCTTGCGCTTCGGCGTGCAACTGCTCGGCCGTCACATGCCGGTTACCGGCCCGAAACAGCAAGGCCCCAAGATCAAGACGCTGCCGCGTTGGGCGAAGGCCAGCCTGGCACAGGCGCGACAGGATAAGACAGGGTTCGGTGGCGTCCGGACAGGGACCAGTTTCGGTGGGGCTCAGGCTGTCTGGCATGGGGAGACGGGCGGGTGTGAGGGAGCAGGATAGATAGCCGTCATGTGGGGGTGTCGTTGCTGGTTTGACAAGAGGCAATGACGAAGATCACAGCATGGCGGCATTTGCACCGTCTCTATGCCCGACCCAATGGGCCCTGGCCATCAGGGCCTTGCCCCTCGTCATCCTCGTCCAGGCTATCGGGATCGTCCTGATCGTCATCATCGTCCAGGAACATATCGTCCTCGTTCAGAAGGTCGGCCAAACTGAAACCGTCCTCCTCATCCTCTTCCACCTCGGTACTGTCGGTGATACCAACGACCGCACGCCGGATTTCCTGTTCCAGCATGGCCAGGGTGGATCGTTCCAGTTCGCCCCCGCGTGAGGATTGGGGGAAAGCAAAACTGAAAAGAGCCACGGTGGTCTGCCCCTCAATAGCGGCGCCACGGAGCCACAGGAAGAAGCGCAATTTCTCCCCATCTTCTTCCCCGTCCGTCACAAACCGGGCGATCACCTCTCCATCAGGCAGCCATTCAATTGACCCCACACCCTCCCGTTCATCGGGTCCTTCGGCAAATTGCTCTGCCGTCTGGCGCAGGATGGCGCGGGCCAGAATTTCCGCATCGCTACCTTCATGTTCAAAACGATGCACAGCAACGCGCAGCGTCCCAGCGCCTTCCATGTCACGGTAGAACAGCGAGAGTTCGTCATCCTGAGCACTGTTCCAGTCCCAGGGAAGACGGAAACGCACACTGTCAGCATGCCAGACATTGCGCATCGTGACCCGTTGTACCGGGCCGTCCGAAATCGGGCCGGGGTTGAATTTGACGCGCGCAGCTTCTTCACCTAACCGGTCGATCAGATCGGACAGTTCGGGATCATCCGCACTTTCGTTTGGGACCAGCAGTTGCAGGGTAACGACGCGGACATGGTCTGGCGGCTGAAAATCCGCAACCTTCCAGACAAAAATCTGCCGGTCTGGTGGTTGGGCGACAGCATAGGCGATCCAGTGCCGCTCATCGGTATCGGTGCCACTGTCGCCGGTTTCCATTGATGGCAGAATGCCGCGTGGCAGCACATTTTCACGATCCAGATACTGGATCGCTTCTTCCGCCCGCACACCATAGGGGTTGCGGTAGGTCACGACAGAGATCAGAAGATCAACCGGGTTATCACCCGGCGACTGGAAGGCGAGCCCCCCATCGTCGCGCGACAGACGCTGCCAGGTCGAGGGCACCCGCAGACTGGCCACGCCACCCCTTAGGGCAACGGGATTCCAGTCGGCGCTCGCCTCGCTGTCGTATGGTTCGTCTCTCATGAGAAGGAATCTAGGCGCGTTGTGTTCGGGAGTCCATGATTGGCGCGTGACACTGTCATGTCCTTGGCGCTTTTTGACATGGGCGCGACCCGCAGGACACGAAAGGGAAGGCAATGATGGCCGATAGCATGGGGTTCCGACTTTTGCCGGATCATCTGAACCGGGAAGACCAGCAGGCGCTGCTGGATCTGGTCATGGCTCTGGCACAAGAGGCCCCCTTTACCCGCTACGTCATGCCGCGTACAGGCCGGCCCTTCTCGATTGACATGACCAACGCCGGAAGCCAAGGCTGGATCGCTGACCGTTCCGGCTACCGCTATTCACCGGTGCAACCGGTTACTGGACGGCCGTGGCCAGCGATCCCGGCCACACTGCTTGACCTCTGGCACACACACACCGGTTATCCGCATGAACCCGAATGCTGCCTGATTAACCACTACCGAGGTGAAGGGGCCAGGCTGTCGCTGCACCGCGACGAGGATGAAGAGACGTTTGATGCCCCGATCCTGAACATCTCATTGGGCGATACAGCGGTTTTCCGTCTCGGAGGACCCAAACGCACCGATCCGACACGTTCCTTCCCCGTGACCAGCGGTAGCATCATGATTTTTGCTGGCCCCTCGCGGCTTTTCTACCATGGGGTGGATCGGCTGCGGGTTGGGTCTTCCCAATTGTTGCCTGATGGCGGCCGCCTGAACCTGACCTTGCGCCGCGTTACCAGACCCACCCGCTGATCAGCGCGACAGTTCCACCTTGCCGGGGCCCACATGATGGACCTTCGGCGTGCCCTCATGGCCGGCCAGGGAGACCCGGCCGGGACCGGTCATGAGCACACGCGGGTCCTTAGCCTTGCCATTAAATTCAACGGTACCGGGACCGGTGACACCTATCGCCATGCTATCAGCCTGCCCCCCACCGATGGTCAGGGTTCCAGGACCGGCAATCGCGGCCGCCAGATCACCCGCCAGCATCCCGACCTGAACATCGCCGGGGCCGGGCATCGACACGGAAAGCCCCTCAGCGGCCGACTCCATTTTTATGGCGCCATTGCCATTGAGTTCGATGGCCGCAGTTCCGACATGGCCCAGCCTGACCTCGCCATTACCGGAAAGCTGCAATCCCGCCAACCGCTTCACATCGCCGACGGACACAGTACCGGATTGTGTGATGCGCACCCGGACCGACTCGAGGTCACCTAGCTTCATTTCGCCATTGGCCAGTTCCAGCCGCGCCGGCGCACCAAGGTCACCATCCACGATCAACTCGCCCGTGAAATTATTCACCAGGAGCGGAGTGCCGCGCGGTATGGCGATATCCAGCGTTACGCTGGGTTCGCTTTGCGGCCCGGGGCCCGTGATCCACAGGACCCCATCATTCATGGAGATGTTATAGCGTTTGCGGCTGTTCTCGAGGCTGAACAAGATTTCCTTGGCATCATCAACGACCTTTATGCGGACGTCGCCCATCACGCCCGCCAGCCGCAGCCCGGCGGGCGCCTCAGCGGTGGCGGCCAGCCGGTTGGTGCCGTCCGCTGATATGGCGCGGTCCAGATACCGGATATCCGTGTCCCGACGGTTCCGCATGGTTTCGGCTTTGACAGTTGCCGCTTTGGCGGCGGCTTCGATCCGATCCGCAACGGAACGGCTGATCGCCCGCATATCAACGGCGCGGTCATCAGCGAACTCCATACGCTGGGCGTTTTCTGCGACCCGTTCGGCCACACGGTCCCTGACCTCGGCGCTGATCCCCTCACTGCCAATTGACAGCGCGAGGCTTTTTTCCAGCTTACTCAGATTTAAGGTCTTGTCGTCCGGGGCGTCTGTGATCAGCGACCATCCGACCGTGGTTGCCAGCACCAATACCGCCGCGATGCCGCCGATGGGAACACCCGGTTTCAGTCGGGGGCGGGCAGACAGGGAGGAATGGCTGTGCATCAGGGGCCTCAGGCGCAGGTATCGTGTCGATTGGGCCCATCATAGCGCGCGGCACAACTCTGTCTTCCGCCGTTTCCTGTCTGCAACAATTTTGGGGCCACCTGTTACAATGGGTCCGTCGGTGAACCCACGCAGCCACAAGTCCAATGGAATGTCATAATACCTTCGACAACCCATTGTTTCCTACTTGTATGTCCAATATGTTCCCTACAACTCAGAACCTTCTCAAACAATAGGACAGACGGTTTCCAATGGCCGCTAAGCGCCGTCCCCCAACAAACCCGGAAGATACTGCGCCTGAGTCGATGCGGGCTGTTTGCCGCAATGTCGTGGTCGCAGGGGCTCGAACCAGTGTGCGGATGGAACCGCTGCTGTGGGATTGCCTGACAGAGATCAGTGAGCGCGAATCACAGTCGGTGAATGATATTGTCACTATGATCGACGGACGTCGGGGCGACAGCGCACTGACAGCGGCGCTGCGCGTCTTCATCCTATCTTATTTTCGCACGGCCGCTGGCACATCGCCACCGCTGGCGGGTTTGGCCGAAGAACAGATACCGTTTGGCACCACGGCCGACTATTCCCGCACCTTTCGCAAGGCGTTAGAGATTTTCGACCAGGACTGATGGCTTTTTATGCCCAGCGAAGCCCTGCCGCTGCCCAGGTCGGGCGGTGCGCGCTGCGAGAGAGAAGGTCGGCCAGATTTTCCGGCCCCGGCAGCACGCCCAACGGAGTGCCCAGTTCCTCACGATGGATACCGCCTGTGATCAACAGACTGTCGATGCCAGCAGCATTGGCCCCTGCCACGTCAGTTCGCAAACTGTCCCCAACAGCCAGGATGCGCGATGGGGCGATGCCGCCGAGCAGTTCGAAACAGCGGCGATAGACCGGTGCGTGGGGCTTGCCGTGGTAGCGGACATCGCCGCCCAGCGTCTCATAGTGGCGGGCTAGTTCCCCCGCACAGATCACCAGTTCCTGGTCAATGACCACAACCAAATCCGGATTGGCACAGAGCATGGGCAACCCCCGGTCCAGACAACGACGCAGGATCGGGGCATAATCATCCAGCGTCTCTTCATAGGCATCAATACCAGTATTGATAACAAAATCCGCATCCTCGGGACTGTCCACCCGGAAGCGGTTCTTCAAGCTGTCATAGACATCATTGTCGCGCGGTGGACCAATATGGAACAGCTTAGGACCCAGGGCCGCATGCCATTCATCATTCCGATCACGCAGGGCCTCGAAACTGGCTTCCCCTGACGTGTAGAGCGCATCGTACAGATCGGGCCCCACACCCATTCCGCTCAATTTTGCCGCAGCCGCAGCGATCCGCCGTGGTGCATTCGACAACAGGCAGACACGCTTCCCAAGGCGGCGCAGGATGGAAAGGCATTCCACCACCCCCTCATAGGGCCTCACCCCGTCATGCACAACACCCCACAGGTCCAGGATGAAGCCGTCATAACGGTCAGCGATATTGGCCAGGCCGGAGATCAATGGGACAGGCGCAGTCATGGCAGGATGTTTCCGGTATCGATGCAACCGGTTCCAAGGTGGCGGCCTCGTTCTGGCAGGGCAAGATCGGGCAAGGCATGGCTGCCGTGCCCGACAAAGGCAGGGAATGGGTTCAAGCCGATATGGTCATACACCCCATGATCCGCGCCGACACGCCGGCCATCGGTGATCTCAGGCGGGTTTATGTCCTTCTGTTTCTCCCCAATGCCGCAAACCCACCCGTGTGGGGCCAAGTCGTTGCGTCAGAGGCCGGCCAAAAATCAGAACAGGTCGTCGATCTCACTCTGGTCCATGGTCACAGCCGGGTTGTGATCCTGGACCGATCCATGGACAATCGCACTGCCACGATCAACCAGTTCCTGTAACCGCCGCCAGTAATCACCGGCAGTGAAACCCAGCATGTCCGGATCGTCGCGCATGGCGGACAAGGTTGCCACTGCTTCGACAATAAGGCTGTTCATGTCATTGATGGTTTCATCAAACGGCACGCGATACTCGGGCGGCACATGGTCAAATGCCTCGATGGCAATCGGGGCAAAGGCCAGGCCGCTATCCTCGAAATGCTGACGATAGGTCTTGGGTGTCCAGGCGACAATCTCATCCAGCATTTCCGGCATGTCGCTCACCATCGACAGCAACATGATTACTTCATTGAAATGATTGAAGTAATCTGTCGACAACAGCGTTCTGTCATCGATGGTCGTGTTACGGACAAGTTGGCGATAATGGTCGATCATGGACGTATCTTGCATGGCATGGTCTCCATACCACAATGTTCAGGAACAATACCCTTAAAATTGCATCTACCTTGTCTTCACCAAACGCGACTCTGTTTCCGTACGGCAATAATCTGATATCGCAATGGCTTGCGAAAGAGAATGTAACCTATCCTTCGGCGCCGCTTGCTGCCCGGCGCAATATCTCTGCTGGCGATACACCTTGTGCGCGCAGTGTGCGGATGCCAGTGGCCCCATCCCGCTTGGAAAGACGTTCCCCTCTCGCATTCAGCAACAGGCCATGATGGTGGTAGTCCGGCACCGGTAATCCCAGCAACGCCTGCAACAGTCGGTGAACATGGGTAGCATGGAAGAGGTCTTCCCCGCGTGTGACCAATGTCACCCCTTGGATCGCGTCATCCACCGTAACCGAGAGGTGGTAACTTGTGCGCACGTCACGCCGTGCCAATACGATATCACCCAGCAGTCCAGTATCGGCGGTGATCGTCCCTCGGCCGCGATCATGCCAGGATAGTGGGCCAGTCAGCGTCGTTGCCTTGCGCACATCCAGCCGGATGGCGTGCGGTTCCCCGGCAGCAACGCGCGCTGCTGCAACATCTGGGGGCAGATGGCGGCAGTTACCCGGATAGAGCGGCCCTTCCGGCCCCATAGCGACAAGGTGCGGGGCATTACCGGCCTGTGCGATCTCGGCGGTGATCTCCTTGCGTGAACAAAAGCAGGGATAGGTCACGTGCCGTGCGGCCAAGGTTACCAGCGCCGCTGCGTAATCATCCATATGCTCCGACTGGCGCCGGACGGGTTCGTCCCAACGAAAACCCAACCAGGCGAGGTCCTCCTTCAACATTACCTCATACTCAGGCCGGCACCGGTTGGGGTCGATATCCTCTATCCGCAGTAGAAACCGCCCGTTCCCCTGCTTGGCTGCATTCACAGCAAACAGGCAGGAATGAACATGACCCAGATGCAGGAAACCCGTCGGGCTGGGGGCGAATCGGCTTGTGACTGGGCGGGCGTCGTCAGGCATGCATCAATATCGGCGGGAGGGGGGATAGCCCTGGTCTGACGACATATACCCCCAACGGGTGGCGGGTAACAAGCTGAACGACCACAAGAGCTTGCGTGTCGCTTGTGTTGCAGATGCGTGATAATTGCGTCGACGGCGGGTCGTGCGGGTTGCCAGACGGGGTCGGCCCGTTATATCAAAGTGACCGACGTTTCGGCCTGCCGCCAACCTGTCCGCCATCCCGATGCCAGTGGCCCCTGACCGGGCCGCCGGGTGGAAGAAGGCGGGGCTTCGGAGGTCGGGAACACCGACGGAACGGCGCTTGGGGGTGCAACTTGTCACCACCTTTTGATGGGTGTCCTGCCTTGGTGCTGAATGCGGATTTTCGTCCGCTCAGCTATTTCCCGCTCTCGCTCTGGTCATGGCAAGATGCGGTCAAGGCCGTATTTCTGGACCGCGTGAACATCGTCTCCCATTATGACCGGATCGTGCGGTCACCACAGTTGTCGATCCGGCTGCCCAGCGTGATCAGCCTGAAAGAATATGTGCCGGCCACCCGCCGGCCGGCTTTCACCCGGTTCAATGTTTTTCTGCGGGATCGGTTTACCTGCCAATATTGCGGACGCTGGTTTCCCACCCACGAATTGACCTTCGATCACGTCATCCCGCGCTGCCGCGGGGGGCGGACCAGTTGGGACAATGTCGTAACCTCCTGTTCCGCCTGCAATCTGGCAAAAGGCAGCCGACTGCCCAATCAATGTGGCATGCACCCCATGCAGGAACCATTCGCGCCTACGGCTTATGAGCTACAGGAAAATGGGCGTAACTTTCCGCCTACCTTCCTGCATGACAGTTGGCGCGATTTCCTGTCCTATGATGACCTTGCGGATGAAGTCGCGGCCGATCCGGGTGAAGATCTGCCTGGTGCCGCTTTCCCGGCATCGATGACCAGCGCCGAATACTGGGGGGCGGAACTGGAGCAGGGGTAATCGGCGTTACCCCCATCTGGTTCCCCACCCATCATTGGCTGCTATTGGCTGTTGCCAGTGTCACCCGTGCGGGCGCGGTAAGCGCGCAGTTGCACATTGAAACGCTCGGCAAAAATCTGCATCGCGGAATAAGTCAGATCATACTGCTGGATAAGAGCCAGGTATTCGCGCGCGGTGATACGGTCTAGCGATGCTTTGACCAGCTTGTCCAGGCAGGCGTTGAAGGCCTCTGATTGGCTGACATAGGCCTTCACCGCGATCTGGGCGTCGCGCATTTCCTGTTCCGTGGCCGTCTTGCCGTCAGGCAGTTTGCCTGGGACCTTTGGCCGGGTGCAGCCGGAGTTGGCGGCCGCCGCTGCGGCCGCCTTGGCCTGGGCTTCCTGCTGCTTGGCTACATCACCAATGGTGGGCAGGTTTCCGGCTGCTGGCAGTTGAATGGCCGGGCCCTGCTGTTCCGCCTGCCGGGCGATATCGCCAAGGGTTGGGCCTACGGGTCTGGCATTATCCTGGGTGGCTGCCAATGCGGTCGAAGCGCTGACAGCGAGGGTAGCGGCGAAGAGTGAACGGATCAGCAAGGACATGGGACAGCGAATGCTCCAACGCGGGACCAACCGGTACGGTCGCGGAGTTAGGCACAGCGCGCGCCAGCATGCAAGCAGGTGAAATGCCCTTCCATCGCCGCAAACAAGTGGTAAAGAGCGGTGACAGGCTTCGGGGGTGGTTTTGCAATGATCGGTGCGTTCGATTCGGGTCATGGCGGGCTGACGGTGCTGCGCGCCCTGCATCAGCACCTGCCCACACATGACTTTCTTTACCTGGGTGACCACGCCGACGCCCCGTATGGCGACCGCACGCCAGACGAAATCTATGACCTGACCCTCGCCGGTGTGTCGCGACTGTTCGACCGGGGGGCGCGGCTGGTGATCCTGGCCTGCAATACCGCGTCAGCCGTGGCTTTGCGCCGGTTGCAGCAGACCTGGCTGGACCAGGCTTGGCCTGGGCGCCGGGTGCTGGGTGTGCTGGTTCCCATGGTGGAGGCGGTGACGGGTGTGCCCTGGATGGCCGATGTGGCGACGGGCCGCCAGGTCGGCGATGCCCGGACCATTGGTATCTTCGCCACCAGCCGTACAGTCGACAGCCGGGCCTACCCGCGCGAGATCGCAGCACGGGCACCAGAGATCAGGGTGGTACAACAGGCCTGTCCGGACCTGGTCCCGCTGATTGAACTGGGGGCGTCGCATCGCCAATTGGCGGCGGCGGTTCGCCGCTACACCGATGCGTTGATGATCCGTCTCGAAGGGGTAGCGCCACAGGCCGTGATGTTGGGCTGCACCCATTACCCTCTGGTGGCGGACCTTTTCGCGGCGTCCCTCCCAGCAGGTGTGGAAGTTCTGTCACAGCCGGACCTGACGGCCAAAAGCCTGTCTGCTTATTTGCAGCGCCACCCAGAATTCGACCAGCCGGGGCAAGGGCAAGTGAGGTTCATGACTACCGGTGATGCTGTCCGCATCACCGACCTTGCCACCCGTTTCTTCGGCAAGCCCGCCCAGTTCACCAAGGTTTGACTATACCCGTTTTGCAAAACGGTAACTGACCTCGACAATACCATGATCCTCCGCGCTGTCATGGAAGGTGAACCCCAGATCGCGGCAAAGACCCAGCATACCAGCATTCTCCCGTAGAACTTCGCCGAACACCTCCTGGATGCCGCGGCTTTCAGCATAGGCCAGGATTTCCTTCATCAGACGTGAGCCCAGGCCTTTGCCCTTCATGTCGGAACGGACCAAGACGGCATATTCAGCCCTTTCATTATCCGGATCGGCGGTGATGCGGACCACGCCAAAGATAGGGCCGGGCTTGTCCGGGTCGATGATGTCGAGCGGAATTGCCACCAGAGCCATCTCCCGGTCATAGTCGATCTGGGTCAGCCGTGCTCCCATCTGGTGCGAAAGACGGCGCATGGGCGCAAAGAACCGCAGGCGCATATCCTCCACACTGGTGGCGGCTACCAGGTCATGGATGGCCTGTTCATCCTCTGGCCGGATGGGGCGAACCAGGAATTCCCGCCCAGACCGCAGGGTGACCGTATGTTCCAGCTTCTTTGGATAGGCCCGAATGGCCAGCCGTTTTAGGGACTGTTCGGTCAGCGGCCTTACTCGGATCCGTGCATCCAGCGCCAGAACCCCGGCTTCATCCGCGTATAGTGGGTTGATATCCAGTTCCGCGATCTCCGGAAAATCGATGATCAACTGACTGACCTTGGTCATGGCCAAGGCAACGGCATCCAGATCTGCGGCAGCCATGTGCCGAAAACCCTGCAAAAGCTTGTAGATCCGGGTGCGGGCCATGGCCTCCCGCGCCAGGGTCAGGTTCAGGGGAGGCAGCGCCAGTGCCTTGTCATCCAGTACCTCAACCGCCACACCGCCCGCCCCGAACAGGATAACAGGACCAAACAATGCATCATCCACCATACCCAGGATCAGTTCCTGGGCACCGGGACGGTGCGCCATCTCCTGTACCGTGAACCCTTCGATGCGGGCATCGGGCATGGCGGAGCGTATCCGTTCCAGCATGGCTTCCGCCTCTGCCCACACTTGAGTTGGCAGCAAGTTTAGCGAAACACCTCCCAGGTCGGACTTGTGGGTAATGTCGGGTGACAGGATTTTCAGCGCAATGCGCCCACCCAGCCGCTTTGCCGCCCGCTCCGCCTCCGCCGGGGTGGCAGCGGTCACGGTCTGCACGCAGGGAATGCCGTAAGCGCGCAGGACTTCTTTGGCCTCATACTCCGACAGCCAGCCACGGCCATCGGCCAGAGCAGTATCAATCACCGGGCGCACATTCCCCATGTCGACATCAAACTGCTCTGGCACGCTGGCCGGCATTTCCATCAGCAATTCCTGGTTCCGCCGGTATTGGACCAGATGCAGGAAGGCGCGGACGGCCTGATTAGGGGTCTGATAATGCGGAATGCGGGCATGATCCAACAGGCGGCGGGAGGGGGCGGCCTGCTGTTCACCAAGCCAACTGGCCAGTACCGGCAGGCGGCGCCCGCCGCCGGCGCGGTTATTCTGCTCACGGGTGATATCGGCCAGCGCCTGCGCGGCGTCCCGGCCGTCTGCGACCGCTGTGGGGCAGTTCAGCACCAGTACAGCGTCAATGTTTTTGTCCGCCATGACGATTTTCATGGCGTCGGCATAGCGCTTGCCGTCGGCGTCGCCGATGATATCGACCGGGTTGCCATGGCTCCACGTGGGCGGCAGCACCTTGTCCAGGGCCGCCAGCGTTTCCGGGGCCAATTGCGCCAGCCGCCCCCCGCCAGCAATCAGCGTGTCAGTGGCAAGCACACCCACACCACCGCCATTGGTGACGATGGCCAGCCGGTCACCGCTGATCTGTACTCCGGTCGCCAATGTCTCCACGGCGGCGAACAACTCGTCCAATTCCCCCACCCGCAGCATGCCGGCACGGCGGAAGGCTGCATCATAGACTGCATCCGCCCCGGCCAGGGCGCCGGTATGTGAACTGGCGGCGCGTGACCCTTCTTCGCTACGACCGGCCTTGATCACGATAACGGGTTTGGCGCGAGCCGCGGTACGAGCGGCAGACATGAATTTTCGTGCACTGGTGATGGCCTCGACATAGAGCAGGATGGCCCGCACCGACCCGTCCTGGGCCAAATAATCCAGCATGTCGCCGAAATCGACGTCGGCCTTGGAACCCAGAGAAATCAGGTGGGAGAAACCGATGCCGCGCGGCGTCGCCCAATCGACGATGGATGTCACCACGGCGCCCGACTGCGCCACCAGGGCAATATCACCCTTCAGCGGCGGTACATGGCAGAAGCTGGCGTTCAGTCCCTGGCCTGGCACCATGATGCCAAGGCAGTTTGGCCCGATGATGCGCAGCAGATGCGGGCGCGCAGCGTCCAGCACAGCCTGCTGCAAACGTCGCCCTTCCTCGCCCATCTCTGCAAATCCGGCAGTGATGACAACGGCCGCCTTGGTGCCGCGAGCCCCCAATTCGGCAACCAGACCAGGAACCGTGGCAGGCGGCGTGGCAATCACGGCCAGTTCCGGTGCCATGGGTAGATCACTGACCGAAGGGTAGGCCAGAACCCCCTCTATTGAGCGTTCACGCGGGTTGACGGGCATGATCGGCCCATCGAATCCGGCGTTGAACAGATTGCGGGCCACCACCTTGCCCACCGACCGGTCCCGCCGGCTGGCCCCGATCAGGGCAACTGACGCAGGCTTGAACAGGCTGTTCAGATTACGGATGGTCATGGCGGCTCCTGGCGGGCGGGCTCTGGCGGTCCGGCAGCATGCCGGAAACAGCGGCCACCATAAACCACGACCATGGCCGGGCGATGACATGGGTCAATTGTTGACCCGGCCCTTTGGATCAGAAAAGCCAGGTTTCGGGATTGGTGATCGGTTCGTAATTAATGGCCTTCAGCACCCCCTTAATCGACCGGATCAACCACCAGAGCCCGACTGCAATCAGGATCAAGACGCCGATCCCGATAAAGGCTGTTGCCGACCCGATGATGATGCCCAGCACGCCCAGCCAGAAAGTGCGGATGATGTAGGTGATATGTGTTTCCCATAGGGTTCCGCGCGAGTCGCTGCGCTTAAGATAGGCGACAATCACCCCGATCAGGCCGAAACCAACAATACTCAACACATTGCTGACCACCACGGCCAAACGCATACCGCTATTGTAGCGATCACTTTCGTAGTAACTCATGGTGTGTTTCCCCGAATTTTGCCCCTCATGAAAACGCAAAGCGGCAACCTCTGGCAACAGAGACTGTCGGCTGGCCTCATCCCAACAGATAATCCTGGCCCCAGCCGACCAACGGTGTCAGCAAGGCTGGATCCGTCGGCATGGTGGGAATAAAGCCGTTCAAAGAGAAGGCAAAACGGCTCTCCGCCTGACCATTGACAATGTAGTGATTGATCAAGGCGCTATGGTCCAGACCAAAGGCCGCGAACAGGTCACCATTAAAGGCGGCATAGGCTTCGGTACTGAACCCGACGGCACTCCGGCCCTCGGCGCGGCCGGTCTGAATGAAATGTTCGACCAGTGCCTTTTCGTTCAAACCGAATGCGCGGAACAAGTCAGGATTCAACGCTGCATAGGCTTCTGCATCAAACCCAGTGGCAAGACGCCCCTCCTTCTCCCCATAATTCATGTAATGCTCAACAAGCGCACCAACGTTCAGGCCGTAGGCAGCATAGATATCGGGGTTCAGCGCAGCGTAGGCGATGGCATCGAACCCTTCTCGCGGCCGCGCCTCCCTCACGCCCATGGTCTGGTAATGGTTCAGCAGTGCCTTCGCATCCAGACCATACACAGCATAGAGGTCAGGGTTCTGCGCCGCATAAGCCTCTGCATTAAATCCGCTGGCAATCCTTCCTTCTGACCGGCCATTGTTGATGTAGTGCTGCATCAGTCCGGCGTCGTTGCCCGCAAAGACCTTATCCAACGAACTGTTCTGGGCACGGTAGGCCTCCAGGCTGAAATCCGCCTGGAAGTCATCGTTCACGATGGTGGATCTGGTCGTCAGGCTGTTGCTGATGGTGGGGACAAGCGCACCCTGGACATTGGTAACCGTGCCAATCAGCACATAGTCGGACCAGACATCGGTATTCCCCGATGCTGCGGGTGTGACGATCTCAAGACTGCTCTGTCCAGCATTGATTGTATAACGGCCCGTCGAGAGGGAAAAGCCGCCGGCAGTGCTGTAGGTAAAGTCGAAGGTCACGGCCTGGCTGGCGGGTTGCGACAGGCTGACTGTAAACACTGTCGCCGACGATGGCGCCGTCGACATCACTGAACCTGTAACCCTACCCTCCATGATGACGGGATAATTGCCGCGATCGCCTTCCTGAACATAGGACCCGGTTAGGCGGAGGGTTACGGCCTGTGCCGTGGACAAGGATGCCACCTGATCGGCAAAGGCCAGCCGTTCCACCCCGACAAGCAGATCGGTGCCGTCGGAACCGGTATTGTGGCGAACAGTCGTGATGCCGTTGGTGGTGGTGACAGTGTAATCGGCCTGATTGCCAGTGAACCGGGCCGTGTCGGTGCCGGCACCACCATAAAGCCGATCATCCCCGGCACCACCGGTCAGTGTATCGTCCCCGGCATCGCCGAACAGCCGGTTGGCGCCGCTGTTGCCGCGCAACAGGTCGCCGGCCAGACCACCGAACAAGTCACGTTCTCCTTCCAGCGCCACGCGGGTTACGGCGCTGGTCTGGTTGGCCAGGATAAAATCGCTTGCCGACAGGCGGTCGCGGTCTGCGAAGAAGGCAAAGACGCCGGAATCCCACCCGATACCGGCCCGCAGCGCTGTCGCAGACTTGCCATTGATTGCTGCATATTCTGCCAGCTCCCGCAGCGTCTCCAGGCTGCTGATGCCCGTGGCTGACAAGTCGATCTTGTCGGTGCCGGCCGTGAAATCCATCACCATGTCCCGGCCATTGATCCGGTTGACGACAAACCGGTCGGCACCGGCACCGCCGAACCAGATATCGGCGGCATTAGCACCAAACCAGCCGGTGGGTTCCGTTGGGTCGTCCATGATCGTGTCGTTGCCGGCACCGCCGAACAACTGATCCAATCCATTGGCGCCACCGACCAATGTGTCATTGCCCGATCCACCGGCCAACAGGCCGCCGGTACCAATCGCACTGATCTGTCGGGACGGACCATCAGCCGCGAAGATGAAGTCTGCTGCTGTCAGTTTACGTGGGTCGATATTCAAGGCCAGTCCAAGGCCACCCAAGCGCAATTGCTGCAAGGCTCCCGAAGGAAGGGAAGCGATGGCCGTGATTATGTCGAAGCTGCTGATACCCAGGTCGGAGACATCCATCCGATCAACGGTTTGGACGAAGTCGACAATCTCTACAACGCCCGTGGCGGCACCGCCCTCCAGCACGAAGATGTCCTTGCCCGAGCCGCCGATCATCCGGCTGTTCCCGCCGGTTGCGGCATACAGGATATCGTCACCGCCCTCGCCATACATCCACGAACCGTTGCCCGACCCGTGCAGGCGGTCGTTACCGGCCCCGCCATAAAGATGGCTCATCCAACCGCCATAGATTTCACGGGGTGCCGCATCGGTTGACAGGATGAAATCACCAGCCGAGAGGAGATGGGAGTCGACCCCGGTCAGGAAGAAGCTGACCTGTGAGCCGCGTGCCAGGGTGAAGCTGGTGCCCTGCCCGGGTGCGTTGCTGGTCATCAGCGATTTCAGTGTGTCCCAACTGCTGATGCCGAAAGCGCTGACATCGACCCGGTCCTGGCCCCGCGTGAAATCCGCAATCGTGTAGTTGGCATAGCCGCTGCTCACGTCAGTAGAGATGGTAAACACATCTCGCCCTGTACCACCGATGGCCCGGTCCCAGCCGCCACGCAGGACCAACGTATCGTCGCCCGCCGCACCAATCAGCGAATCATCACCGCTGCCGCCATCCAGGGTATCATTGCCGGGGCTGCCGACCAGATCGTCTGCTCCGCCGCTGCCCCGGATCAACCCGCCCTGCACCGGGGCCCCAAAGACAAAATCAGCCGCACTCAGCGTTGCAGGAGCCACGCCCAGATAAAATGAATAGATATTTCCGGCACTGCGGAACTGAAACTGCCAGTTTCCGTCACCGGCGCCGGTGAAGAAAAGCCGGGCCGTTTCGAGGTCGGGAATGCCCAGGGCGGACAGATCGATCCGATCCTCGCCCGGTGCAAAATCAAGAATCCGCGATGCGCCATAGCTATAATAACTGACCGGTGGGCCCGGAATGAACAAATCCCTGCCCGCACCGCCGATCACCGTATCGCTGCTGCCAATGTACAGCAGATCATCGCCTGGACCGCCGGACAAACGGTCGAACCCTTCACCACCGATCAGGGTGTCGTTTCCTTCGCCACCGACCAAAGTATCGTTACCATAGAAACCATCTATGCTGTCATCACCATTGGTACCAATGATTGATTCGTCGTTAAATCCACCAATAATATTAGCCATTTTACACCCAGTGCGTTTTAAATTCGAAAATGCAGGATCGTTTCCAAATAACATGGCGACGGAAAAATATCTATCCGCACGGGGTGCTGCTGTTATTTGCAGTCACGAAAGCTGGACCCTGAACGTCCAATTTTATTGGCACTGCGGTATGCTGGCCTTCCGTGACAAAGGCCCCACTATGGCACCAGACCCTTGGTGCCTTGTCCTTTGACGGATCGCGGGCCGACAATTGCCCGCCCGTGATTCGCAGAAGTATGACACTCCCCGTTTCGGTCGTGGCCAAGAAAAGGGAGGAAAGTTGATAAAAAGGGCTGGGCGATATCGCCCAGCCCTTCATAAAAGATGGTGACGGTTAACAGCGCCAACCGATGTGCAAATCACGTCCGAAGTGAAACGCTGAGGAAATGGTAAGTCTGAACAGGCTTGATCGTTGAAGGGAAACGATCACCCTTCCTTCTGGAAACGCTCCACACTTTCCTGAATCAGCTTCGCGGCGACGTCGGCCTCGTCCCAGCGGACGATGCGGACCCACTTGCCGTGCTCCAGGTCCTTATAATGCTCGAAGAAGTGGGCGATCTGCTCGACCAGGATCTGCGGCAACTGACGGTAGCTGGTGATGTCCTTGTAGAACGGATGCAGCTTGTCCACCGGCACAGCCAGGATTTTCTCATCCATACCGGCATCGTCTTCCATGATCAGCACGCCGATAGGGCGTGAGCGCAGGACAACGCCGGGGACCACCGGGGTAGTGCCCACCACCATCACGTCGATCGGATCGCCGTCCAGGGCCAGCGTATGCGGTACGAACCCATAATTGGCCGGATAAAACATGGCAGTGTGCAGGAAACGGTCGACATAAAGTGCGCCGCTGTCCTTGTCCAACTCGTACTTCACGGGCTGGCCGCCGTGCGGGATCTCGATAACGACATTAATGTCCCAGGGCGGGTTCTTGCCGACGGGGATCTTGGTGATGTCCATGGCACAGGCCTTCTTTGGCAACGGAGCAGGGTAGAAATCGGCGCGATCCTAGCCGAGTGCAGGTGCGAAAAAAAGTTTCCGGAAGGATGATCCCCTGTGCATTTCCGCCGCATCTACCAAGGTCGTAGGTGGTGGTCGGGACGATCTTGACCTATGTCGTCCCAACCATCGGCCATCACGGAACCGTTGGGATCGTGGGGGGTGTCGGCTCCGGCGCGGGCGGCAGTACCGTTAGGCTGCCAGCGGCGGTCCGGGCAAAACGGCTGCCATCAATAAGATCGTCCAGCCGGGCCGCGGGCAAGGTGAAGTTACCCTGAGTCACAGCGCGGGCCAGGTAGACCAAACGAAAGCTGCCGCTTTCTGGCATGCCATCAAGGGCTGCCACAAACCGGTCGTCGCGGAACTCCACAAGGGCCGCTTCTGACAGGGTTCCCAACCAGGAAAGGCCGCCCAATTGTGCACTGCCGGCCAAGCGCACATTCTCCACCACCAACCCCGCCGGCAGCGGATCGATCAGCAGGAGTGGGCCGGTCAAGGGCTGTTCTGCCCTACCCTCTAAGACCACCACCAGCAAATCACCGGCACGGATCGATTTAAGATTGGCCGGGCGGCCCTTGCCATCCTTAAACTGCCGGGACAGGGTCAGGCCGCCAGCGCTTTCGGCCTTGTCCGGCGTGGACAGGATGCCCGCGATCGTGGACAGGCTGTTCAACGGCTGGTCGCCGCGGTTTGTCACCGACAGGGCGGCGCCGTCAGCCAGCGCCCTTAGCAGCGGCCCGGTGCTGGTGACCGTCTGCCCGTCAACCACGACGTTCAGGGCCGGCGGATTGTTGGCAAGGGCCTGTGCCGCCAACAGCAGCCACGCGCGTTCTTGGGTGGCCACCAAGGCGGGATCGCGAAGCATACCGACCAGAGCAGCCTCTTCAGCCTGGATACGAGCAGGATCAGCATTGGCGGCGATCAGCAAGGCCAGGGTTGCCGCCCGATCACGCAGGGGCGAACCGAAATCCCGGATGCCCGGAACGCCTGGTAACGGGTCGTCCAGCCGGGATAGGATATCGCCCGCCCGTTGCCCATCGCCCAGCATTGCAAAGGCCGCAGCAATCTGCGCGCGGGCCAGCCGCGACGGCACGCGGCTTTGGAATGTTTCCTGGAAGAAGCGCAGGGGTGTGGCGTCAATGGCCCGCGCGCGCGCTGCGACATAAAGGCCATAGGCCCGCGCTGGAAGTTCCGCGTCCTCCACCCAACTGTTGCCGATGGAGCGGGCCAGCCAGTCCATGCCCCGGCGATACCCATCCTCCGGCACGGTGAAACCAGCCTCACGGGACCGGGTGAGCACATCAAGCGCGAAGGCGGTCAACCAGGGATCGGCCGGTCCATCATGTGCCCACAGCGAAAAGGCGCCGTCGGCGCGCTGGCGGCTGATCAACCGTTCTACCAGATCTTCGGCCTTGGCCTTCAGTTTGTCATTGGCCGGAAGACCCAGGGCCTTCTGCCATTCATTGGCACCGGCAAGCGGCAGCAACCGGGCGGCGATCTGGTCGGCAGACCCAAAAGGCCACGCATCGATCAGCAGTAGATGCGTCAAGGCATCCAGGGTGTCGTGCGGGCTGACCATGGACAGTTTCCACGAGGCCCCGGCAATGGCGCCCACCGGCTTAGGGGCCGCCAGGGTTGCTGTCTGCCCCGGCATGATCTGCCCCCGCACCTGCGTGGCGGCCACCGCATGGGCTGGGCGGATATTGATGGGGAAGCGGCGGGTCAGGCTGTATCCGTCCGGCCCCGTCACATTGACAACCAAGACGCCATAACCAGGATCACCGGCCACCAGCGTCCGGTTGATGGACAGTTTGCGGCCACGGGCCAGCGCCGGAAAACTGGTTTCGGCCTTGCCCCCCTCAAGCCGTACCGGGCCTTCCGCCGTCATAGACAGCTTATAGGCCCCGCGCACCGGACCGGACAGGTTTTCCAGGTTCAAGGCAATACGCGCCCTGTCGCCCGGTGCCAGGAATCCCGGCAGAATCATATCGGTGGCAATGTCATCACGCACCTCCAGGGTGCCGCGTGCCACGCCGACCTTTGCGTCAGACCAGGCAACAGCCGTCAAGGCGAGGCGACCCGCCATATCCGGCAGAAGAAGATTGACCTCGGCCTGGCCATTTGGGCCTACAGTGACCACACCGGAATGAAGGGCCGTGATCGGCCCGGTGCGCCGCACACTGCTGATCCGCGTACCGGTCTTGTCCCCGCCATTTCCAGCAGGTGCAGCGGCACTGCCCTCGGTATGGTTGACCAGTCGGCCATAGACATCACGCATTTCCACGGCCAGGCGACGTTTGCCCAAAAACCAACCGACCGGATCAATCGGCTGTGTTTCGGGCAGATGCGCCATCGACTCATCCACCGCTGTGACCAACACACGCACCACCGACCCGGGTTCCGCCCCTGCCACTGCGACCGGCAGCTTCACTGATCCGCGCGGATGGACCGGCGGTTGTTCGGCAATGCTGACCGACAGTGACCGCTGGGCAGGATCGATGGCGACCCAGCCCATACCCAGGGCCCGACGGGGAGGGGTACGACTGCCGGGATCGGCCGGCGCGAAAGAAGTGGCCAGCACATAGGCACCCGCAGTGATATCCTCCGGAAGCGGCAGTTCGACAAATGCCCCTTCCGTCCCGATCTCGCTGATCAGGGTATGGCGGATCGCCCGGTCGGCAAGGGCGATGGCGACAGTACCGGCATAGGGGGGGCGAATAAAAACGCGGACCTTCTGCCCAGGGATGTGCAGCGGTTCCTGCACCTTTACTTCCACCACGTCGGGCGTATCCGCCAGCTTGGCCGATACCCACCAACCGGCAGAGAACCGCAGCGACGAGGCGACGCCCGAGGCAGGATCAAACAGTTCCAGACGGTATCGCCCGGCGCGGACCTGTTCCTCAATCGTCGCCAACTGCCCAGGAGTGATGTTGAGGTTGCCGCCTGTAAGACGCCGGTCCTTCACAATCGTCCGGTATTCCCAACGGCCATCGGCGGCATACCATTCGTAATCATACTCTTCTTCGAACAGGTCCCAGGTCAGGCCACTGCGGCCCACCTTCTGCCCGTCTGGGGAGACCGCAACGACATCGACCGAGACAGTGGCGCCTTCAGGCACCGCGTCACCAGTGAAGTTCGGTTTCAGGCCCAATGTAACCGGCTGGAACTCCACCGGCAGAACCAGTTCCTGTTCCACCGATCGACCACCCACATCATGCAAAGTGGTCCGCAGCACCGCTTCCAACCGACGGGTGGTATCCGGCAGCTTGCCCAAGTCCAGGTTCAGTGTTGCCCTGCCATCAGGTCCAGTGGTGAAGCCCGGTAGTGCCCGTTTCTCTGGCGCCAGCGACTGCTGCACCAGTCCGAAGCGAAAGCCATCCAGGCCCGGACGTGGCCGATCGGTTGGGCGGAGGGTCAATGTCATCTCACCTGGCAACAGACCGGCAGCGCCGCCATTCAGATAACGGGCATCAATGGAAAGGTTAACCTTTCCATCAGGACCAATCCGCGTCCGGTCAGCAGTCAGGTCGAAACTGATGCGGGCGGGTGCCACCTCACCCACATTAAATATGGTTTGCCCGAGAGCGGGGCCTGCGGGGTCCAGATGGGCTGTGGCGGTCCAGCGCCCTGAAGGGGCATTGGCTGGCAATTCCATGCGCCAGACATGCACACCAGCACCTCCATCGTCGATGCTGCGGCGTTCAACCTCCAGGCCGTCCGGGCGCACGACCTTAAAGGTGAGTTTTTGTCCGGCCAGTGCTTTGGCATCGGCGTCACGCAGCAGAGCCGTCAGCCAGACTGGATCGCCCGGTCGGTACGCACCACGTTCGGGGAACAGATAGGCATCCGCAGTACCGGCCACGAGCCGTCCGCCATCGCCTTTGCCCACCAATTCAACCGCCGGCGCTCCGAAATCAAGCAGGGAGAAACCACCATCCGGGGTCGAGGCAAACAAGGCCTGCGGGGCGGCTTCATTGTTTCCACTGATCTGTGTCGCGTCGAATCGGGCCAAGCCATCAGCGCCTGTCACAGCGCGGCCCAGTTCACGCTTGTCACGGCCCACGAGGCGCAGTTCAACACCGGCCTGCGGCTTTGCCGTGGACAGGCTGCGGGCAAACACATAAAGCCCATTGGCAGCCCTGAAACTGGTCAGGCCAAGATCGGATACGACAAACCACTGGGTCGCGCGCTTGTCCCAGGCCTGAAAAGACAGGGCCGCGTCCTCCGCCACCGCGACATAGACACCAGGCGCCAGATCGCCAACCACAGCATCTATAGGGAAGGCGATCTGGGTGGTCTTATTCCGTTCCCCGGCGATAGCCATTTCGCCGCGCCAGACACGTTCGCCCTTCTGATCCAGGACGTCACCGATCTCAAACTCCGTCATGGTTTGGTTGGATCGGCCGTAATAAAGCTGCTCGACCAGGGCACGGTCATTCAAACGCAGGACGGTTAGCCGGGACCGGTCAACGTTGACACCGCGCAAGGGCAGTCCGTCTGCCTCGACCCGCGGCAGGATATAACCCTGCCCTCGAAAGGACAGGCTAGGCTTGCGATCGGGCACCGCCAGGTCGCGAGTGATCGCAGCGGCAAGCCGTTCCTTGGCGCCCGCTGCCGGTAGGCCGGCATTGATGGTGACGGCATAGCGTTGGCCATGTTTCAGCCCATCCAGGCAAAGGCTCTGGTCGCGGGTGGTGATGGCCACTCCCTGGGCCGGGTCGACACTGACGAAGCGGGCCAACTCATTGGTGCGGCCCCTCTGGCGGGGCAGCGGTCGGGAAAAGGCAAAACATGCCTGTGGCCGGTCACGCTCAGCCGCGATCTCCACCCCCGTCAATTCAAATGGACGATTCTCCGCCCTCGCCTTCGGTGGGGCGGCCCCGGGAGGCGCCCCTTCCTGCGCGGCAAGGGCGGCGGGCGCCAGGAGGATACCCATGGCGAACAGCAGGGCGGAAATGCGCGGCATCTTGATCGAAAGGCGGGTGACGGGAAGGAACATGCATAGCATGAAACGCCAGGATTATGGCGTCACAACGGCCAGAGGACGCTGTTTTCCGGTCCAATGCAACAGGGTCGTTACTGCGGGTCGGTGGAACGGGGTTACACGTGCGGCGTTTCATTGCCTGAGGCTCACCATCATGGTAGCGCCTTGCTGTATCGACACGCCGCTTTTCCGATGCCAGAGGCACCATGAACGACGATGACACCGCCCCCCCGTCCCGCCGTCTATCCGGTCTGGACTGGCCCCGGTTGTCGCTCTGGCTGGGCGGATTCGCGCTTTTGGGGCCCGCCCTCTGGAACGGCTTCCCCATCATGTTCTTTGATACGGCTGGCTATATCAAGCGGGTGCTGGACTGGGACCTGGAACCCGGGCGGTCTTTCTTTTATGGCCTTTTCCTGTTCGTTACGTCCGGCGGCTGGTTCAGCTTTTGGGGGCCTGTTCTGGTCCAAGCGGCGGCGACTCTCTGGTTGATCCATCTGCTGCTGCGCGTGCATCAGGTCGGCTTGCGTGACTGGCCACTGCGGCAGGTCACAGGCGTGGTGGCCATCGGCCTGTCGGCCGTGACGGGTGTGTCCTGGTATGTGGCGCAGGTCATGCCCGATATCCTTCTGCCCTTGCTGGTTCTGTGCTTCTGGCTTCTATCCTTCCGCTGGGACGATCTGGACTGGCGGGAACGGTCGGGTGTGGCTGCCATCGGCCTGCTGGCCCTTATGTCCCACATGTCTTCCATGGCGCTGGCCGGTGGTCTGGTTGTCACCATCGTGGCGGCAAAGGGGATAGACCGTTGGCGGGGGTGGGGACTGAACCCTCGTATTCTGCCAGCGGCCATGCTTTTGGGACTTTCGGTTACGGCCATGCCGACCCTGCACATGGCTGTGTTGGGCAAGCCGGGCTTCACCCCCGGCGGCCCGGTCTTCATCTTTGGCCGCTTGGTGCAAGATGGGTTGGCCCAGCGCTACCTCGCCGACCATTGTCCGGATCCGACCCTTAAGCTTTGCGCCTTTAAGGACAGCCTGCCCACCACAGCGGATGATTTCATCTGGCACAAGCAAAGCCCGTTTGTGGCCATCGGCGGCTGGGACAGTGCCGGGCCGGAACTGTCGCGGCTGGTAGGCAGCATCGTCAGCACCTATCCTGGCGCCTTCCTGTCCACGGCCCTTTCCGCCACGTTGGATCAGTGGGCAATGGTAGAGACCGGTGACGGCCTGGATGAATGGCAGGAGGTGACCCGGTGGGTTTTCCGGGCCTTCATGCCGGAGTCGCAGAATCAGGCCTTCACCACAGCGCGCCAGCAACAGGAACAGACAACGCAAACGCTTTTCGACACGTTAAACTTGGTCCATGTACCCGTCGCCCATCTGTCCGGTGTGGGCTTGATCCTGGTCATGCTATGGGGGGTCCGGTCGGGAAGGCATGACCTTGCCGCACTGGCGTTGTTTGTCCTGATCGCCCTGATCGGCAACGCCTTTATCAATGGTGCCCTATCCAATCCCCATGACCGGTACCAGAGCCGTATCGTCTGGCTGGCAACGCTGGTGGTGGGGGTAGCAGGGTTGGCTTGGCGGCCCTGGCGTGGCCAAACAAGGCAACCATAAAAAAGGGCCGCCGAATCGCATCGGCAGCCCTTTCTTCGGCGGGGATAGCCGTGATTACGGCTTGGCCGGCGCCGGGGCAGCCGGGGCCATGGGCGAGCCATCAATGTTGAACTTTTCAACCTTGGCTGCCTTCTCCAGGCCCCTGACCACTTCTTCGGCGATCTCCTGAGCCACCATCTGACGCAACTGCGGGGTGGCCTGATCGAAGGTCGGCGGCACCTGCTTACGCTTGTCGGCCAGCTTGATGACATGGAAGCCGAACTCAGTCTGCACCGGGGCAGCGCTGACGTCACCGACCTTCATGGCAAAAGCGGCATTGGCGAATTCCGGGACCATGCGGTCCTTGGTGAAATAGCCCAAGTCACCGCCCTGGTCCTTCGTGCCGTCGGTGCCCTTTTCGGCCGCCAGCTTGGCGAAATCAGCGCCGCCCTTCAGTTGCTTGATAATCGCATCGGCCTCTTCCTTGGTCTTGACCAGGATATGGCTGGCACGGACTTCATCCTGCGGCGGATTCTCCTTCATCCACTTATCATAAGCGGCCTTCAGTTTGTCCTGGGTGAGCTTCTTATCGATCTCCCCCTTCAGCCAAGCCTGCTGCACGAACTGCTCTTCAGCCTGCTTCATACGCTTCTTCACGTCGGCGCTGTCTTGCAGCTTCGCCTTGTAGCCGGCTTCAGTGACCAGCTGCGCCTGGATCAACTGTTCCACCAACTGCGGGTAAATCATCTGCAAGGGCATCTGCTGCACCTGCGGGTCCAGTTGCTGCAGCAGGGCAATCACGTCGGAGCGCTTGAACTCTTTGCCGTTGGCGCGGGCGACGACCGGGTCGTCACCCAGGGCCGACCCGCCGGCGGCGGGCTTGGCGGCCGGGGCCGCGGCCGGCTTGGCCGCATCCTGGGCCATGGCCGGGGACAGTGCGACGGTGGCGACCGACCCGAGGGCGGCGACAACCAGAGCGGCACGCATGGTCTTGAACGACATCTGTGGGGGTTCCCTGCAAACAATCCGGTCGGTCGGCGGGACTATCCCCAGCAGACCGCATCGGCATAAAGCATGACAGACCATAGGCAGGCAAGGGGCCTTGGATATGGCCATAAGGCCAATGGAAAGCGCCCATTGATGGCCATTTCATGGCTGCACAGCCCCGGAAAACCCATTTCAGGTTGGCATGCCGCATTGACCGCCGGGATGTGAGGTCTTATCTGTGACGGGCGCTGGAATGGGGTTTCCCCGCCCGGCGCAAACAGCCCTACCGGCGGCCGGCCCGGCCGTGACCGGTAATTCGTCATGTCCGGTGTCCTTCGCGCCTGTTCCTTTGTTGGAGTGCTTCTATGTTCGGTGCCATCGCCCGCAAGCTGTTCGGCAGCGCCAATGAGCGGGTGGTCAAGGGCCTGCGCAAGCGGGTTGAGGTCATCAACGCGCTGGAGCCGAAACTGGCCGGCCTTTCTGATGCCGAATTGCAGATGCGGACCGACTGGCTGCGCGATCGGTTGGAAAAGGGTGGCACGCTGGACGATATTCTGCCCGATGCCTTTGCCACGGTGCGTGAGGCATCAAAGCGTGTCATGGGCATGCGGCATTTTGATGTTCAGTTGATCGGCGGCATGGTGCTGCATTCTGGCAAGATTGCAGAAATGCGGACCGGCGAAGGCAAGACGCTGGTCGGTACTCTGGCCGTGTATCTGAATGCGTTGCAGGGCAAAGGTGTTCATGTTGTCACCGTGAACGACTATCTTGCCCGCCGTGATGCCAGCCACATGGGCCGCCTCTATGGGTTCCTGGGCCTGACAACAGGCGTCATCGTGCATGGGCTGGATGATGAGGAACGCCGCGCCGCCTATGCCAGTGACATTACCTACGGCACCAACAACGAATTCGGTTTCGACTATCTGCGCGACAATATGAAGTACCGGCTGACCGACATGGTGCAGCGGCCCTTCAACTACGCCATCGTCGACGAGGTTGACAGTATCCTGGTGGACGAAGCGCGCACGCCATTAATCATCTCCGGCCCATCGACCGACGGGTCTGAACTGTACATTGCCATCAACAAGGTGATGGCCCATATCGGGGAAGGCGATTTTGAGAAGGATGAGAAGGCCAAGGCCGTCTCGCTGACCGAATCGGGTACCGAGAAGGTGGCCCAGATCCTCAAAGATATGGAGTTGCTGAAAACAGGCGACCTTTACGACATTCAGAACATCTCTCTGGTTCATCACGTGAATCAGGCGCTGAAGGCACACCAGCTTTTTACGGCCAATGTTGATTACATCGTCAAGGACGATAAGGTCGTCATCATTGACGAGTTCACAGGCCGTATGATGGAAGGCCGGCGTTATTCCGAAGGCCTGCATCAGGCACTGGAAGCCAAGGAAGGGGTTGCAATCCAGCGGGAGAATCAGACGCTGGCCAGCATCACCTTCCAGAATTACTTCCGCCTCTATCCCAAGCTGGCCGGCATGACTGGTACCGCCATGACAGAAGCGGCGGAGTTTTCGGAAATCTATGGGCTGGAAGTGGTGGACATCCCCACCAATCTGCCGGTCGCCCGTATCGATCAGGATGACGAGGTCTACCGCACGGCGTCGGAGAAGTACGACGCCATCGTCAAACTGGTTGAGGAATGCCGGGCGCGGCAACAACCGGTTCTGGTCGGTACCGTATCGATCGAAAAGTCAGAGACGCTGGCCGCCGCGCTGAAAAAAAAGGGCATCCCACATAATGTGCTGAATGCCCGATACCACGAGCAAGAAGCCTATATCGTTTCGCAAGCGGGTCGTCCCGGTGCCGTAACGATTGCCACCAACATGGCGGGCCGCGGGACCGACATCCAATTGGGTGGTAATTTCGAAATGCGGGTTGAGTTTGAGTTGGCTGACGTGCCGGAAGGCGAAGAGCGCCAGCGCCGCATTCAAACCATCCGCGATGAGATCGCTGCGGCAAAGGATATCGTGCTGAAGGCCGGTGGTCTTTATGTCGTCGGTACAGAGCGCCATGAGAGCCGCCGCATCGACAACCAGTTGCGCGGCCGCTCCGGCCGACAGGGTGATCCTGGAGCATCGAAATTCTTCCTGTCCCTGGATGACGATTTGATGCGCATCTTCGGCAGCCAGCGTTTGGACGGCATGCTCCAGAAACTGGGCCTCCAGGATGGTGAGGCCATCATCCATCCTTGGATCAACAAGGCCCTGGAAAAGGCCCAGCAGCGTGTCGAAGCCCATAACTTCGAAATCCGCAAGAATTTGCTGAAATACGACAATGTTATGAATGACCAGCGCAAGGTCATTTATGAACAGCGCAAGGAAATCATGGAGGCTGAAGACGTCCAGGAAATGGTGACGTCCATGCGCCATGAAGTAATCACCGACATGGTGCGCCGGTCTATTCCAGAAAACGCTTATGCTGAGCAGTGGAACGTCAATCTGCTCCACGAGGAATGCCTGCGCCTGCTCGGGGCCGATCTTCCGGTCCGCGACTGGGCGAAGGAAGAAGGCATCGCGGACGAAGAGATCAGCGAGCGTCTGCTGAAGTTCGCCGACGACAAGATGGCGGAAAAGGAAGCTGCGTACGGTGCCGCTCTGCTGCGCAACATCGAGAAAAGCCTGCTGCTCCAAATTCTGGATCAGGTCTGGAAGGACCATCTGCTGTCTCTCGACCATTTGCGACAGGGCATCAACCTGCGTGCCTATGCACAGCGCGATCCGCTGAACGAATACAAGAAGGAAGCGTTCGAGCTGTTTTCTGGCCTGCTGGATAATCTGCGTGAGCAGGTGACCCAGATGCTGATGTTGATCCAGGTTCGCGTCAACGAGCCAGACCCGATGCCCATGCCGGAATTTGGCCAGGAAAGCCGCCTGGACCCGGCCTTTGCGGGCCACCCACCGGCTGACGCGGCCCTTCCTGACGGGATGATCCGCCGTCCGTCCATCCCCAGTTTCGGCATGGGAGCCGCAGCCTTGCCGGTGGCCCAGGAAACAGATCTGAAAGAGGGGGAAGCCTGGGTCAATACCCCCCGTAACGCGCCCTGCCCCTGCGGCAGCGGTAAGAAGTTCAAGCATTGCCACGGTGCGGCCGGCTGACCCATTCGACCATTGATGGTTTTCGGGAAGGGGCGACCCCGTCGGGTCGCCCTTTTTCGTTGCATTCCATCCACTTCACTGGCTGAACCATGGTATGGTTCAGCATCGACCCAAAAGGCCCGCGACTGAAAGCCGGGCGCCAAATGGACAGAGACATGGAAGCCTGGTCGGAGTACTCGCGTTTCCTCATCGCGCTGTTTGCCATGCTGACGCCTTTTGCTGCCATTCCCATCTTCCTGGGCATGACAGAGGGGCGTAGCGCCAAGGAGCGTAATGCCATCGCCCTGTCTGCTGTGATGACGGTGGCCACCGTTCTGATCAGTTCCGTCTTCCTCGGGGATGCAATCCTGACGGTGCTGGGGACCAGCTTGGCCAGCTTCCGCGTGGGCGGTGGTATTGTTCTGCTGCTGATCGCGCTGTCGCTGCTGAATGCCACTGTCTCTGGCGTGAAACAGACACCGCAGGAAGCGGATGAAGCCGGTACCCGTCAGGCCATCGGTGTCGTGCCGCTGGGTCTTCCATTGCTGGCCGGGCCTGGTTCCATCTCCGCTGTCATCATCGAGGTACAGCGCGGCGTCGGCTGGGAACATTTTGCGGTACTGGTGGCCTGCATCCTGATCGTCTGCGCCTTCCTGCTGTTGACCCTGCGTCTGGCGGTGCCCATTGGCAACAAGCTGGGGCAGACTGGCCTCAACATCATGAACCGCCTGACCGGTCTGTTGCTGGCCGCCGTTGCCGTAGAGATCATTGCTGCCGGGCTGCGGTCGCTGTTCCCTGGATGGATGACCTAGCAACCTGACGCAGACGGCGCAGCAGAGCGGTCTTCACGTGGCGGGAGTTTTCTTAGAGCCACCCACGCTTGCGGAAATACCAGAGCGGTCCCAAAGCCGCCAACACCATCAGGCCCAGCGCCAGCGGATAGCCCCAGGTCCAGTCCAGTTCCGGCATATGGTGAAAATTCATGCCATAGATGCTGGCCACAAGTGTTGGCGGCAGGAACGCGACGGACGCGACCGAGAACATTTTGATGATATTGGTCTGCTGAATATTGATCACACCCAGGGTGGCATCTAGCAGGAAGTTGGTCTGCATGGCCTGGAAGGCCGCGTGTTCAACCAGGGAATGGACATCACGACCAATGGTCTTGAGCCGGGATTTATGATCTTTGCCCATGCGCGGGCCAGCCACCGTGGTGGCGAAGGCCACCAGCCGTTCAAGGCCCGCCAAGCTGTCGCGCACCTTCTGTGTCAGGTCACCCGCACGGCCCACAGCGGTGATGACAGCCCGCATTGAGACCGTGGTCGGGGGACGGCGGCGAACATGGGAACGGTCCACCACCTGATGGCGCAGCGCCTTGACCCCGTCGCGCGTCGCCAACGCCTCCACCGTCCGGTCTTCGTGATCAGCAAAAATACGGTGCGACAGCCGGTCCAGATCAGCCGTAACCCGTTCCAAAACATCAGCGGCACGATCCACCACGGCCTCCAGCAGGCCGAGAAAGGCTTCCAGCGGGCTGGTCACAAGGTCGGCCTGTTTAAGGGCACGGGTAGCAAAGATGGCAAACCACAGCGGCTCTGTATGCCGGATGGTGACCAGCAGATCCGGGCCCAGCGCGAAGGTCAGCAGACCCCGTTCCAGCGGTCCCGTGGAAGATCGCACGATAACCGGCGTCGTCATGAAAGCCACCTCACCCTCGGTGTAGAGGCGTGAAGAGGTTTCGATCTCAACAATATCTTCCAGGGTCGGCAGATCGGTCAAAAGGCGGCTGGACACAGTCAGCCGTTCAATCTCGTCCGGGTGCAGCAGGTCTAACCAAACGGTACCCAGGGGGATCGCATCCCCCGGTCCCAGCGCCTGGGCAGTCAGCCCCGCCTTATCCCGGACATAGGCCGTGATCACAGGCCGATCCCGGCTGGAACCGGTACACCGGCACTGCGGCACGCAGCGGTCACGGTATTGGCCAGCAGGCAGGCAATGGTCATCGGCCCCACGCCACCCGGCACCGGCGTGATGGCGCCGGCCACTGACGCCGCCTCAGCATAACAGACGTCACCGACGATGCGGGTCTTGCCGGCTGCCGCAGCAGCGGGGTCGCGGGCGGGCACGCGGTTGATACCGACATCAATGACCACGGCCCCTTCTTTGATCCAGTCGCCCTTGACCATTTCCGGACGGCCCACGGCGGCGACCAGAATATCAGCCTCGCGGCAGAGGGCGGGCAAGTCGCGGGTGCGGGAATGAGCAATGGCCACAGTGCAATCAGCTTGTAAGAGGAGTTGCGCCATCGGCTTGCCGACAATGTTGGACCGGCCGACGACCACCGCATGCAGACCGCGCAGGTCCTTTACCGCATCCTTCAGCAGCATCATACAGCCCAGCGGCGTACAGGGCACCAAAGACGGCAACCCCACCGACAGCCGCCCGGTATTGACCACATGGAACCCGTCTACGTCCTTGGCTGGATCGATGGCCGCCAGCACCGCCTGACTATCGATATGGCTTGGCAGCGGTAATTGCACAAGGATGCCATGGATCGACGGATCATGGTTCAACTGGTTTACCAGTCGCAGCAGTTCTTCCTGGCTGGTGGATGCCTCAAGACGGTGGGTGACGGAATGCATGCCCGCTTCGCGGGTTTGTTCACCCTTGTTGCGGACATAGATGGCGCTAGCCGGGTCTTCGCCGACCAACACCACCGCCAGACCGGGGATCAGGGCATGGGTGGTGCGCAACTGTACGACTGCATCGCCGATACGCGCCCGCAGGCCGGCGGCGAAGCCCTTGCCATCAATGATGCGTGCCTCGGCCATATCCGGTCTCCCCGTTCTCTCGATCAATAAGGTGCCTACAGCCCGCCCAGCCAGTCTGTCAGACGGGGCATCAGAGCCGTTGTGTCGCCGGCAACGAATAATATCTTTGACCGGTCTGTGCCACCCGCGACGACGCCGATGCTGCTTTTCGGAATCCGCCACGCTTTGGCCAGCAATTCAATGATGGCAGCATTGGCCTTGCCATCCTCCGGTACGGCGGTGACCGCGATCTTCACCTGTTGGCGACCATCCCCCCCGTCCGCCACGCCTTGCACCGCATTGCGGCTAGCGCGCGGGGTGGCACGGACAAACAGACGCACGCCCCCCCGGACCGGTTCCAGCGGCGGCTTAACGCCCATTAAATGATCCCATAATTGAGGATCAGGCGCTGGACGAACATGACGATCAAAATCAGCACCACCGGCGACAAGTCCACCCCACCCAAATTGGGCAGCACATTGCGGATGGGGCGCAGAGCCGGTTCCGTCAACCGGTACAGCACGTCAGAGATCATATAAACGGCGCGATTGCGGGTGTTCACCACATTGAAGGCGATCAGCCAGGACAGGATGGCCGAAATGATCAGCACCCAGACATAAAGATCCAGTGCCACATAGAGGATCTCGGCAATGGTGCGCAGCAGCGGGTCCATGTTCATCCCATGTCCGGTGGGCGGGCGGCGGATACCGGCCCGCGTCTGTGCAGGAACGTAATGTCGCGGCTCCGCCCTGTCCACCCCCGCGCAGGTCCGCGATCGTCGCAGTGCCAAGGGCCATGTGCGGAAAGCAGGACTCAGTCATGAGCATGCTTGACAGGCAGGGGACGGATCAGCATTATCCGCGCCACTTCGGGGGCCTGCCGACCTGGCGGGTTCGATGGTGCGGGGCCGTAGCTCAGCTGGGAGAGCGACGCGTTCGCAATGCGTAGGTCGGGAGTTCGATCCTCCTCGGCTCCACCATTCCCTCCAGTATTAACAAGCAGATTTGATTTTCGGGTTCGGCAGATGCATCGCTGTTCCGGCATGGCCGACCTGATATGCTGTCCCTTGTGCCATTGGGCGGGAAAGGGAGCATATGCCCACTGAGATTAGGCATATCATCTTTACCAATGAGGAAGTGATCCGCGCCGTTGTGGATTACCACCGCCGTGCCGGTAATCCCCTGCCGTCGGGCAGCATCATCCGTCTGGAAGTGCAGACGGAACCCCAAGTCCGCTGTGCCCTGCATATCGGGGCGGATGACGGCACCCGTCAGGTCAGCTGGATCGATAACCCCACGCTGGCCGCCTGCCTGATCTTCTATTGCATCAATCAACGCATCCCGTTGCCGACCAAATCGGCCAAGCAGCTTCATATGATGAATGAGAAAGTGACCCTGGTTGTCCATAAGAATGCCCAAACCGATCGGGGTGGGGCGCGCGTTGCCTGACGGTTGACTGACTGGCGGGTGATCTCTGATTTATCGGCTTGTGCGGTGCGGTGGGGATGGACAGGGAACGGGCAGCAGCGCACCATGCCGTTTCTCCTTGCAACCTGATGGTCTGCCCCGATGACCTCCGGTACGGACAGTCCGTCGCAGCCGCCAACTATGGTTACCGCAGATCATCCACCTGCCTTATTGCAACCCTTGTTGCCCTGGTGGCGGGCCTTGCCGCGCGAAGGGGGTCTGCCACTATGGGCGGGTGATCTGGTCTTCGATCTGAAACCCTGGCTCAGCCATCTGTTGATGGTACGGTTTGCGCGCGATGGCTTAGATGCGCGCTATACGCTGTACGGGTCGGCATTGGTGGAGTTTACCGGTTGTGACCTGACCGGTCGTGGCCTGCGGGATGCCAGCAAATCCCCAGGATTCACCATCACGGCCGCCTCCTACATCACCGCCCGCGACAGCGGCCGCCCCTATTGGAGTCGGGTACGCGTTGATCTGCCAGGCGGGGAGAAGATACGCTATGATCGACTGCTGCTGCCCTTCTGTTGCGCTGATGGCGACGCCCGCGTCCTGGGCGCCATCCGGTTTGATGAGCGGCTGCCCCGGTTCTGGGAGGTGGATGACATGCGCCTCAGCATCGAACAGGAAGCGCTTTTGACATAGGGCGCCCTTTCCCTTGCGGCGCCTGCATTGCGTTGCGCGCGTCCTCAAGGGCACCGGTCAGACGGACAAGCCAGGGATCTTCCATTACCCGGTCTGCCGGCAGATGCCCCCGGCGGCGTGACACACCCAAGCGGGCCGCCGCCACCTGGTCCTGCAACCGTTGCTGCAAGGCCTGGTCCGCCATCAATTCCAGGACATCATTCCCGGCCACCAAGGCCGCAAGCCGCTGCTGTCGCGGGGGACGCCCGTCATAACGGGTATGAAGATCGTCCAAAAAGATGAGTGCATCCGGTCCAGACAGGGCATCTGAGGGGGGCATAGACGCGACTCCGGTCAGAAATTCACGACGGAGTCAGCCTAAAGTCGGGCAGCATGGATTGTCAATGAATAAAATCCTAGGACAATCTCACCCAACAATCCGACTCTCAACCTGTTCTGCGACTCGAGTCGTGATTATGGGAATCGGCGACGGGCGTGTACCAGCGCTTGGGGGTCGGTCGGACCCGACCCCCAACTACTGGCTGGCCCACATGATACGGGCGATCCAGGCGACATCCGCCATGGACAGCGACCGGTCGGGGTGGGTGCGGTTCAGAGAGGTCAGTTCCAGCCGGTTGGCCGTCTGCCGCGCCAGTTGTTTTGCCATCACCTCTCCATCACGGGTGCGCACCACCACCCGATCTCCCCGGCGCACAGATGCCGCCGGCGAGATGATGATGATATCACCGTCACGATAGACTGGCTCCATACTGTCGCCCGACACTTCCAGCGCGTAGGCATGGTCGTCGGTAACATGGGGAAATTCCAGTTCGTCCCAGCCATTGCCAGCGGGATAGCCTGCATCGTCAAAATAGCCGTCATTACCGGCCTGAGCATAGCCAATGACCGGCACCCTTCGCAGGCTGGGCGGTGGTGGCGGGGGCGCATCACCGGCCCCACCCCCCTCGCCCGTCATGCCAACAAAGTCGGTGAAGCTGCTGCCCGTCGCTTCCAGCACTTTGGCAATGCTTTCAGTCGATGGCCACCGCAGCTTGCCATCGGGCGTCATGCGCTTGGATTTATTGAAGGTGGTCGGGTCCAAGCCTCCGCGCTTGGCAAGCCCGGAAGCGGAGAGGCCATGTCGCTGCGCCAGCCGATCGATGGCCCGCCATATGTCTGCATGCTTCAACATGGGAGTCTTATCCCAGAATCTAAAATTCCTGTCCCTAGGATAATTTTCTTTTATCCGTTGACATAGGATTATAAACATGGCGTCTTGAGGTAAATCGACCTATCAATCGCCATTGGCGCCTGTGAAGGACCCTCACGATGACCCCGCCCCCCATTCTGCCTGGCCCGCGCCCCCGCCTTCTGCCCCCTCTGCCCACAACGCCCAGTACACCGTTCGATACGACCACAGAGGCCTGGTTCTGGTTCATCTGCGCACAGGAAGCCAAGCTAGCGGGCGCGCGTATCCGAGCGGGCCAGGGGCTGGTGCCGCGCCCCTGTGAACCGGCGGACATCCTGCACACCGTGGACAGGCTTTACCGGCAGCGCAGGCTGCTGCGGGAGCATCTGCTGGTGCTGGCCCATTATGGGCGTCGTCAGATGGCGCCCGAGGCCGGACGGCCGCGCGAAATGCGTGACCACACCCTATGGGTCGAAGCCCTGTCGATCCTGACGCCCGTGCTGCGCGCCAAGGGGATCGTGCGATGAGGGGGCCGGCTCTTCTGGTCTTCTGCCACGAAACCGAGATCGCCTGGCTGCGCTGTCTGCGTCCCGGATTCCGGCATGTCTTCATTGCCCTGCCCGTCGCTGGCGGCTGGATCACGCTCGACCCCTTATCGACCCGGCTGGAAGCCGAGTATCACCCGCTGCCAGCCGGTACCGATCTGGCGGCCTGGTTTCGGGCGCGCGGCCACCAAGTGCTGGCGGCCTCACAATCCCCCCCGGTCCCTGCGCAATGGCCGTTGGCACCCTTTACCTGCGTGACCCTGGTCAAACGGGTTCTGGGTATCCGAGCGCCCTGGGTACAGACACCCTGGCAACTCTACTGCCATCTGGGCGGCCCACAATCCGTCCCTGCCGACAAGAAGGAGTGCCCGATCTTGGCCCGCCTCGTCTCTTCACCCAAACCGCGTACCAGTGCGGTTGCACCCAACAGCCCCACGCCAAGCCCAGCGCCAGCACCGCTGGTCAGCGCCGTACAGGCCGTTACGGCCGGCAAGGCCGCGGCCCCCACCGCCGGAGAACAGAGCCTCCTGCGTCGGTCCGCCGGCCGGGCCGGCACCGTGCTGACCGGGTGGCGCGGGGTGCTGGCTCCCGGGGCACTGGCGCCGACCCGCAAGACCCTGTTGGGGGAGTAAGCCATGGCCCCGCCCGACAAGAGCCCGGCCCTGCCCGATCTGCTTGCGGCCAGTCTTCTGGACCGCCATGCCCGTGCCGCCGCCCGCCGCGCGGTATGGGAACCCTTGTGGCGGGAATGTTATGAACATGCCCTGCCTCAGCATGCCGGCTTTGATCCCGGTGCCGCAGATGGCGCGCGGCGCGGCGACCGGCTTTATGATGCCACTGCTGCCGATGCGGTCGACCAGTTGGCGGCATCGCTGCTGGCCCAGTTGACCCCGCCCTGGTCACGCTGGATGGGCCTAACGCCAGGGCCGGTGCTGGCTGATGATCTGGCAACCCGGCTGGCACCCCTGCTGCTGGAAGCATCGGAGACGTTCCATGTTCAGATTGAACGGTCCAACTTTGCGGTGGAAGCCCATCAGGCCTTTCTGGATGTGGTGACGGGCGGCACCGGGTGCCTGCTGGTGGAAGAGGCCGTCCCCGGTGCGCCGTCGGCCCTGCGTTTTACCGCCGTGCCCCTGTCTGATCTGGTTCTGGAAGAGGGGGAGGAGGGGCGGCTGGATCATTTGTATCGTCGCCAGCGTCTTTCCCTGGCCGAGTTAGCGGCACGCGTGCCGGTGGACCGCATCCCCGACGGGGTGAAACGCGACGGGGCCGCCGACCCGACCAGACGCTTCGCCTTGGTCGAATCGGTAATGGCAGAAGGGACGGCCTGGCGCTGGCGTTTGGTACTGGCAGAGGGAGATGGACCGGTGACGCTGGCCGATGGCCATTTTGCCGATATGCCGTTCATCGCGTTCCGTTGGTTGAAGGCGCCAGGCGAAACCTACGGCCGCAGCCCGGTGATGAAGGCACTGCCGGACATCAAGACCGCCAACAAGGTGGTCGAACTGGTCCTGAAAAATGCCTCCATCGCCGTCACCGGCATCTGGCAGGCGGATGATGACGGGGTGTTGAACCCGGGGGCCATCCGGCTTGTGCCCGGAACCATTATCCCCAAGGCAGTGGGATCGGCAGGGTTGACGCCGCTGGCCAGTCCGGGGCGGTTCGATGTCAGCCAACTTGTGCTGGATGATCTGCGCGCCCGTATCCGCCATGCTTTGCTGGCCGATCGGTTGGCACCCGTGGATGGACCGCGCATGACCGCGACTGAGGTGCTGGCGCGGGGCGCGGAGATGGCGCGTATCCTGGGGGCAACCTTCGGCCGGCTGCAATCGGAGCTGCTGGTGCCCCTGGTCCGGCGGAGCCTGTCCATCCTGCGTCGACGCGGTCTGGTGCCCGATTTCGCCGCCGATGGGCGGCAGGTGATGATCCGCATCCTGTCTCCCCTGGCCCGTGCCCAGGCACAGCGCGACGCAGAAGCAACGCTGCGCTGGCTGGAGAGCGTATCGGCCCTGGGAGCCGACGCTCTGTCGGTGGTGGACCTGCCGGCCTGCGCCCGTTTTCTGGCCGATGCAGCGGGGGTACCGCCGGTCTTGATCCGCCCCCTGCCCACCGCCAGACCGATGGAGGCGGTCGATGGCTGATCCCGGCTGGCCCTGGGCCGAGCCAGACATCCCGTCGGCAGCCGAAAATCAACTGGCTGCTGCCTGTGCCCGGTTGTTCGCCGGGGCCGATGGGCAGCTTCTGCTGTCGCACCTGACCCGAACCTTTCTGGGCAGCAGCCCTGGCCCTGATGTGACGGAGGCGCGGCTACGTCATCTGGAGGGCCAGCGCGCCCTGGTCCTGACCCTTCGCCATATGGCCGTGCGCGGCGGCCTATCCTTACCCCCCATCCTTGCCTGAGGTGCACCCCATGGACATGACAAAGACCGATGACACAACCATCAACCCCGCAGATGCCGCCAGCGCTATTCCCACCCGGCCAGAGCAGGTACCGGCGAAGTTCTGGGACCCGGCAACCGGCAGCATCCGGGTCGAGGCCTTACTGAAATCCTATCTGGAGTTGGAACGGCGAATGTCCACGCCCGCCGATCCCGTGGCGGAGAAGTCCCGTCTCCTGTCGCTTCTGGGGGTGCCGGAAAAACCGGACGGTTACTGCATCCGCTGCGACCACGGACTGTTCGAGCCGGATGCGGAGATCAATAACCGCTTGCATGGCGCCGGGTTCACACCAGAACAAGCCCAACTGCTATATGATCTGGCGGCCGAACGTATGCTGCCACTGCTGGGAGAGATGGCGGCTGGCTATCAGGCGGAAGCGGAACTGGAGAAACTGGCCAGCCATTTCGGGGGTACCGAAAAATGGCTGGAACTGTCGGGTCAGCTCCTGGCCTGGGGGCAGCGTAACCTGCCAGCCCCGCTACTGGAGGCGCTGTCGGGCACGGCTGACGGGGTGATGGCACTGCACCGGTTGATGGCGGAAGGCAGCGGTGAGCCCAAACCCCTGCGCAGTGAGGGCCAGACCGATACGGAGGTTGCAGGCGACCTCAACCGCATGATCGCGGATCCCCGTTACTGGCGCGACCGCGACCCTACCTTCATCGCCAAGGTCACGGAAGGGTTCCGCCGGGCCTATGGGTGACCAGAGCGGCGGCGAATGGTGACTGAACAGAGAAGGGTCACACAGTACCAACGCTGACATAGCTGGAAACACCGCGGATATGCTCATCCACCGCCAGCCGGTGCGACAGGGGCGGGAAGGCGCGCTGGGTGCAATCCAGACGCGGACAGATACGACAATTGACGCCGATCGGCGTGGCGGACTCGACATTCGACAGGTCCAGGCCATCGGCATAAACCAACTGTCCCGCATGGGCCAGGTCACAGCCGATGGCCACCGCAAATTGCCGGGCCGGCTGTTTCCAGCCGCCACCCGGCTTTTCCACCGACCGCACAACAGAAAGGAAGGCTGTACCATCCGGCATACGGGCCAACTGTGTCTGGATTTCCCCTGGTCGACGGAAGGCATCATGAAGGTTCCAACGCGGGCAAGCCCCCCCGAAGCGGGCAAAATGGAAACCGGGGGTGGCGCTGAAGCGTTTCGACATATTGCCCGCCGGATCGACGCGGGCAAAAAAGAAAGGAACCCCCTTTGCTCCAGGCCGTTGCAGGGCCGTCAGCCGGTGACAGACCTGTTCGTAACTGGCCACAAAACGGCGGGACAGGATCTCGATATCATACCGCACCTCCTTGGCGGCGGTCAGAAACCGGCCATAGGGCATCATGATGGCCGAGGCGACATAGTTGGCTAGCCCCACCCGCGCCAGCCGGCGCGATTCATCATGGCTGAACGTGCCGCGTGCCACCGCAGCGTCCAGAAGTGCGGCTTGACCCAGCAACGCCGCCTGGCTGGCCAGTTGAAAGGTGCGGCCCGCAGGGTCCAGCATCTCGGAGATCAGCACCCGCTTGGAATGCCGGTCATAGCGACAGACGGCCCCCCCCATCACGTCATTGGGCATCAAGCGCACACGCACCCCGTGCCTTTTCTGCAAATGCGCGGCCAGTGTGCCGTAGAGATTGCCACTATCCAGGTCACCATCAATCCAAAGGCTTTCCGACGCGATCTCCAGATCAGGAAAATGATTCTGCTCGGCCTGAAAAAACTCCGACACTTCCTCCTGCGGGAAGGCCTGGGCCCCCATGACCTGCAATTTGTCTCGGTCGGCGACCTTTTCGGCCAAGGCTCCCAGATCTTCGCGCGCCTCCCGATAGGCGCGATACATGGAGATGATGGCATGGCCCAGATTGGGCGCGGCAGCCGCGACCTCCTTCATATCCTGGGCCTTGATATCACCCGCCTCAAACAGCGGGTCGGCAAACACCTCGCGCAGGGACGCCACCAGCCGTGTTTCGTCATCCTCGGCAAAGCTCGCCATATCAATGCCATAGACCGACGCGATCTTGAGCAACAGGGGAACGGTCAGGGGACGTTGGTTGGCTTCAATCAGGTTCAGATAACTGGGCGAAATGCCGATTTCATCCGCCATCTGCGCCTGGGTCATTTTCAGGTCACGGCGCAGACGGCGAACCTTGTGGCCCAGCATGGCCTTCTTGTCGGACATGGGGTCAGCCTCCCTTCCGCGTGATCACCTTCACCTCGTCCCGATATCGGAACCGCAGGGCGGACCAGTCATCATCAATCGCGATCTGGGACACCGGGATCATGCCCTCACCGGTCAGCCGGCCCCATCCCGCATCGCGGGAAAGATCGCTGCGGAGTGACCCGCTTTTTTTGGGATGGGCCACCCAGAAGGCGCCGCCACCTTTGTAAAGCGGCAGCATACGGTCAGTGAGCGGCCCCAACGCCGTAACATTGGCCGCGAAGCCCAGTAGAAGGTCAATATCGCCCTCAGGCCGTTTGGCTGGCAAACCAATGATCTGCTGAAGTTTTTCAGGGACATCCAACATCCAGGCCCGTTTCCCCGGTTTGAACCCAAGCTTTTCCGCAATGGTCTTCATTGCTCAACCACCCAGCCGCCTCACCCCCTCAATTTACAGAATTTACAACATCACAGCAACCGGCATTACAGAGTGTGACAGCAATACTATTTTACGAAAATCACTGTATTGATAATTTTATGTCTGAGGTCCATCTTCAGCTCAACGGCGCTGCACTGCACACTAAACGGTGCAAAGACAATAGCAGCCCGCATGAGACACCAGAGAGCCCCACCAGGCCAGGAGTTGAGAGCATGTCCCCGTTGGACCAGACCCAGAGCATCGATATCGCCGCCATCCATGCCAAGCGCTATGACGGGATCAAGCGTGACTTCACGGCCGAGGATGTGCGCCGCCTGTCCGGGTCGGTAAAGATCGAATATACGCTGGCTGAAATGGGCGCACGGCGCCTGTGGGAACTGCTGCACACCCGTCCTTATGTCCACACGCTGGGTGCCTTCACCGGCAATCAGGCCCTGCAGCATGTCAAGGCCGGCCTGGAAGCCATCTATCTCTCGGGCTGGCAGGTGGCGGCCGACGCCAATCTGGCCGGTCAGATGTATCCCGATCAGTCGCTCTATCCCGCCAACTCCGTTCCCGCCGTTGTGAAGCGCATCAACAATGCGTTCCAGCGCGCCGACCAGATCCAGACAGCCGAAGGCAAGGGCGACACCTATTGGTTTGCACCGATCATCGCCGATGCCGAGGCCGGGTTTGGTGGACCGCTGAACGCCTTCGAGCTGATGAAGGGCATGATTGAGGCTGGTGCTGCGGCGGTCCACTTCGAAGACCAGCTCGCGTCGGAAAAGAAGTGCGGCCATCTGGGCGGCAAGGTGCTGATCCCCATTCAGCAGTTCATCCGTACCCTGAATGCTGGTCGCCTGGCCGCCGATGTCTGCGGTACCAGCACCCTGGTTGTCGCCCGTACCGACGCCGAGTCGGCCCAGTTGATCACCAGCGATATCGATGAACGCGATCATCCCTTCATTGATCGCAACGACCGCACCCCGGAAGGCTTCTTCCGTATCAAGAAGGGGGTTGGCGTCGATTACTGTATCGCCCGCGCTCTGGAATATGCCCCCTATTCCGACCTGATGTGGTGGGAAACCAGCAAGCCGAACCTGGACGAGGCCCGCCGCTTCGCCGAGGCCGTCCATAAGAAGTTCCCCGGCAAGATGCTGGCCTATAATTGCTCGCCCTCCTTCAATTGGAAGGCCAACCTGGACGATGCCACCATCGCCAAATATCAGGCAGAGCTGGGTGCGATGGGCTACAAGTACCAGTTCGTGACCCTGGCTGGTTTCCACAGCCTGAACCTGGCCACCTTCGAGCTGGCCAAGGGTTACAAAGAACGCGGAATGGCCGCCTACTCCGAAATGCAGCAGCGCGAATTCGCCGCTGTTGAACAGGGTTTCACGGCCGTGAAGCACCAGCGTGAAGTGGGTACCGGTTACTTCGACGCAGTGGCCGTGGCCATTTCGGGCGGCACGTCTTCCACGACGGCCATGAAAGACAGTACCGAAACCGATCAGTTCCATTGAGTCGGACAAGGGTCGGTTGGTGAGCAACCGTTAACAGCTTTGATCCGCCCTTCTTCCTGAACGGGAGGGCGGGTCCGCCGGAGGAAGGGGCTGCATCCTTTCTCTGGCTCTTGGCCCCCCAGGCTGGAACCTTTCCGCTTCGCTTCCGCGCTGGATGGGAGGATGCGGCGGAGAGCCGGTGGACGGCGCGATGGATCGCCGACTGCACCGGATCGTACCGGTTACGGGGCCCTTTCAGACTGGCACTACCGGGCGATGGTAAGCGCTCTCCCCCATAGCCCCTTCCGGGGTCCGGCCCGCACCCGGGCCCCGGACTTCGATCCCAGGATGAAGGCGCACCGCTCCACCCGGCGACAGGGTTGGGCGGTGCGTCTTCATGTGCCTGCTCTTCGCCGCAGATTCTCCAACCAAGAGGAGACCCATTGATGGATGGTTCTACCCCCCTCGTCCTGACGGAGGATCAGAGGCTGACAACGGCACCTCCGCCGACGGAATCCGGCGAATGGGTGGCCGTTCGGGCCGGTGACAATGCCCTGATGATCTGGTTCCCGACTGAAAAGTGACCCTCAGCCTCACAGGTAAGATCAGCGCCCAGTGGCATGGGGGAAGTCTGCGGACGGACACCGCCCCTTTCTGACCCGCTCTGACAAACGCCCTGGCGTCCATCACCGGGGACCGCCATTTCAGACCTGGAAAATATGACCAGTACAATATTAACGAGTAAATAATTTGCTGGTCATACGACCAAACGTTAGTCTCTCGCCATACCAGCAGGGTTGGGGCGAACCGGACAGGCGGGCAGCCCCCAAAGCCCGCCAGTGGGGAGACCAACGGAATGAGCGACATATTGGATATCGCGATCGTCGGCGGCGGCGTCACCGGCACCTATTGTGCTTGGCGTCTGACGGGCGATCAGGGGATCACGGGCGCCAAGGTGGCGATGTTCGAATATAGCGACCGCATCGGCGGCCGGCTTTACACCAAGACCATTCCCGGCATGCCCAACATCGCCGCCGAACTGGGCGGCATGCGCTATATCCCGCCCAGCGAGGAGGACGACGCCTCCAACCAGCCGATGGTCAGCAATCTGATCGACGCGCTGGGCCTGCCCTCGCATGTCTTCCTGATGGGCAACCCCAAGCCGGGTCCCGACGGGCAGCCCATCGGCGAGAAGGACAACATCTTCTTCCTGCGCGGCAAGCACCTGAAGATGAAGGAGCAGTCCGACCCGGACAAGGTGCCCTACAACCTGTCCTGGAATGAACGCGGCAAGAGCGTGAATGACCTGCAGGTCTTCGCCTTCGATCTGCTGGTGCCGAAGAACCGGCGGAACTCGCTGGATGCGCTGATGGACACAACCGTGTTCGGGCATCCGCTCTACACTTACGGTTTCTGGAACCTGATGAGCCAGACCCTGTCGTCGGAGGCCTATCAGTTCATGAAGGATGCCGGCGGCTATGATGCCAATGTCGCCAACGCCAATGCCGTGGCGCAGTTGCCGGCCACCGAATATGCCAATACCAGCGGGTTCAAGGCCATCACGGGCGGCTATCAGCGCCTGCCCCTGACGCTGGCGGAAAAGGCGGCGGCCCAGGGCACCGATATCCGCATGAATCGCCGCATTTCGCGCATCGAACGTGGAGAGGACGGCGTTTACAGCCTTACCGTGGTCGAAACGGAAACCCAGCTTGTCTATGCCGACCTGGGCGGCCTGCGGGAGGTGACGCGCGACAAGGAAGGGGTGGAGCCCAGCATCGTGAAGGCCAAGGACATCATCCTGGCCCTGCCGCGCCGGTCGCTGGAACTGATCGAATGGGTGGAATGGAAACAGCCCGACGTGAAGGCCATGGTCGATTCGGTGCTGATCCAGGACGCGTTCAAGCTGCTGCTGGCCTATGATTATCCCTGGTGGGAGGCGCAGGGCCTGGTGGCCGGTCGCTCCATCACCGACCTTCCCGTGCGCCAGATCTATTATTTCGGAACGGAGGAGGATCAGCCGCATGGGGAGAAGGGCAACACCCGTTCCCTGCTAATGGCGTCTTACAATGACATCACCACTGTTCCTTTCTGGAAGGGTCTGGAAAAGGGTGCGCCCTTCCTGGGCCGCCTGCCCGAAGGGGTGAAGGGTGTCGCCAAGGAGAAATCCGGATCGGGCGAGGAAGGCACGCCTGTGCCGCTGGCCGAATGCATTGCCACCGACGCCATGGTGGCCAGCGCGCATGCGCAGATCCTGGCTGTTCATGGTCTGGTCGATGTCGATAAGCCCTATTCCGCCATCTATCATGACTGGTCCGGCGACCCGTATGGCGGCGGCTGGCACGAATGGAAGGCCGGTTTCCGTTACGACAAGCTGATGCCCGCCATCCGCCAGCCGGTGCCGAAGGACCGCGTCTTCATCTGTGGCGAGGCCTATTCCAACAATCAGGGCTGGGTCGAGGGCTGCTTGCAGACGGCAGAGCATGTGCTGCTGGAGAAGTTCGACCTGCCCTGGCCCGCCTATCTGGCGCACCTGAAGGACCAGAAGGCCGCCGTCCTGGGGCCGTAAGCCGTCGCGCGATAGGGGCGCCCGCTTGCACGGGCGCCCCGCCTGATCCGATCCATCCGCATTGCTTGCCCACGGGAGATGGCGCCCATGTCTGGACTTACCGCTGAATTCACCGTTTCCGACTATCTGATCCACCGCCTGCATGAGGCGGGGCTGCGCGATGTCTTCACCGTGCCGGGCGATTATGTCGCCCGCTGGTTCGACTATATCGATGACAAGGCCCGTAATCTCGGGTCACAGCTCAACCGCCTGGGCTGCCGGTCAGAGCTGGAGGCGGGCTATGCCGCCGATGCCTATGGCCGTATCAACGGAATTTCCTGTGCTGCCGTCACCTATGGTGTCGGCGCCTTCTCCCTGATCAATCCCGTGGCCGGGTCCTATGTGGAACGGGTGCCGACGGTCGCCATTTCCGGCAGCCCCGGCACCGGTCCCGCCGACCGGCCCTTTGCCCGCACCTACAAGATCCTGCTGCATCACGCGACGGGCAATTACGGGGCCGACCGCGACGCCTATGAGGATATCACGGCGGAAGCCATCATCATCAGCGACGCCGTCGAGGCTCCGGCGATGATCGACGGCGCGCTAGGCGCCGCCCTGTCGGAAAAGCGCCCGGTCTATATCGAAATCTGGCGGCAATTGTGGGACGCGCCTTGCGCCAAGCCGGAGAATCCCTTGGTCATTCCGGCCTTGCCCGTCGATCAGGATGCCGTGGACGCCGCCGCCGCCCATGTGGCCAGCCTGATCAAGGCTGCGGCCAAGCCCCTGTTCTGGGGCGGGATCGAGGTGCAGCGCTATGGTCTGCAAGACGGGTTTGCCGGTCTGGTGGATCAGACGGGCATCCCCTATGTCACCAGCCTGCTGGCCAAAAGTGTGCTGGCCGAAACCCATCCAGGCTTTATCGGCACCTATACAGGGCCATCGTCGGACTATTCCACCTACAACACCGTCGATCTGTCCGACCTGGTGATTGTGACGGGTGATCTGCTGACCGATGATTATGAAGGCTTCGTGGGTAAGGATTTCCGCCAGATGGTGGTGGCCTATGACAGCACGGTGCGGGTGGGCGAGGCCTATTATTTCCAGGTACCGCTGTCGGCCTTCATTGAGGCGCTGTCCATCGCGCTGAAGGGCGCGGGCAAGCGCGAACCCTGGGCCGTGAAGGGTCCCGCCGTCATTGATCCGGATTTCAAGCCCTTCCCGCCGGATGTCATCACTTATGCCCGCTTCTTCCAGCGCATGCTGACCTGGGTCGAAGCCGACATGACCCTGGTGCCCGATGAAAGCAGCAGCATGTATGTCAGTTGCAACATCCCCGTGAACCGCGCCAATGGCTTTGTGTCAGAAGCAGCCTGGGGCAGCATCGGTTATGCCTCAGCCGCCGCACTGGGCCTGTCAGTGGCGGCTCCCAATGCCCGGCCGGTGGTGTTTGCCGGCGATGGCGGGTTTCAGATGGTGGCGCAGACGGTCAGCACCATGGCCGTCTATCAGCGCAATCCCATCATTTTCGTGATGGCCAACACCATCTATGGCATCGAACAGGCCCTGACCAACGACAAGGCCTATACCGAGGGCCAGCCTTTCAACCCGTTTAACGTCATCCCCGCCTGGGACTATGCCGGGATGGCGGTTGCGCTGGGGGCCAAGGGCGTTGCGGTGACGACCTTGGCGGAGTTGGAGAACGCTCTGTCGATGGTGAAGGCAGATACGGGTGCCGTCTGGCTGGTACAGGTCAATCTGCCCAAGGACGACATCCCACAGGAAATCCTGCGTCTGGCCACCAATGTCGGGCCGACGCCACCGGAAACGATCTGACAGCCCAGGTCAGGACATGTTTGTGTAGCCGTAACCGAACCGGCGAGATTTCGGTTTTCCCCTCACGTGCTGCCACGGGTCATCCAGGATGGCCCGTGGTCCATTATCGCCCTTTCAGCGACTAAAACGGCGCTCAGCCCACAACAAAATCCAGGCCGATATCGAAATTCTTCACCGAATGCGTCAGCCAGCCCAGGCTGATGAGGGTGACGCATTTACATCAGCGCCGACAGGTGGGAGTGCTGCATCACCACCCGTTCGCCCTGTCGCGTCAGCACCCAGGTAAACTTTATGCTTGTAGGGATCGTCTTGCCATTCGGGCCCGTCATCGTACCGGTGGCCTTGCCGACGATCAGATGATGCACGGGCCCCAGCGCCTCATCATGCAGCCGTTCGAAATTCAGAGCGAATTTAACACCCTGGGCGCATTGTCTCTGAAAATCATCGACATCCGGCCCCTTGGCCAGACCGCCCCGTATGCCCATTGCTGTGATCTGATCGCCCATCAGGCCACGCATGAACGGGACATCGCAGGTCTGGAACGCCTTTTGAAACTGCGTGATGAAGGATGCAACATCGGTCGCGCTGAGGGTGTTCTGCGCCAGGGCGGTTGGCGCCGTAAGGCCCGACAGGATAAAACCGAACAGAACACCGCGCAGAAGACGCACAATTCACTCCATTCCTACCCGTATAAGGCGTAGGAATATTAACCCGTGCGCGGCAAATGTCCACAGATTTTCTGGCCTTTATCAGCGCACAACAAAATCCAGGCCGATATCGAAATTCTTCACCGAATGCGTCAGCCAGCCCAGGCTGATGAGGGTGACCCCTGTCTCTGCGATGGTCCGGATGGTCTCCGGCGTGACACCGCCCGAGGCCTCGGTGACCATACGACCACCCACCATTTCGACAGCGCGGCGCAGGGTGGTGGGGTCCATATTGTCCAGTAGGACCGCATCGACCTTCAACTCGATCAGCTCCGCCAACTGATCGAGATTATCCACCTCCACCTCGATCTTCACCATATGGCCGGCGCGGGCCCGCGCACGCTCCACGGCGGCGCGCAAGCCGCCGGCGGCCACCAGATGGTTGTCTTTGATCAGGACGGCATCATCGAGCGCGAAACGGTGATTGCCGCCGCCGCCGACGCGGACCGCATATTTCTCCAACGCACGCAGACCGGGGGTGGTCTTGCGGGTACAGACAATCTGGGCGCCCGTCCCGTCGATGCGGTCGACCAGACGCCGCGTCTCGGTAGCGATACCGCACAACCGTCCCAGCAGGTTCAAGGCCGTCCGTTCGCCCGACAGGATCGGCCGCGCCCCGCCCCGTACCGTTGCCAGAGTCGTTCCCCTGACAAGACGATCGCCATCGCGCACGTGCCGGATGATGGACAGACCGGGATCTAGCAGGGTGAAAGTATGAAGGGCGGCATCCAGGCCAGCGCACACTCCATCGTGGCGGGCATTGAACAGCGCTGTGGCGGTGGCGTCTGCGGGCACACAGGCATCGGTGGTCAGGTCTCCCGCCATGCCCAAATCCTCCGCCAATGCGGTGCGAATCAGGGTCTCATACTGGATCGGGTAGAGCGGCAGGGTCATTACATCACCGGCAAGGGGGAACGGGGCGAAGCCACGCGGATTTGTGGGGCAGGACCTGTCAGGGTCACACGTTGACGGTGGCGCCATTCGGCACGGGCGTCCGGGCAGTCCGAGCGTTGATGCGCACCCCGGCTTTCCTGCCGGGCCAAGGCCGAACGCGCAATCAGGGTGGAGGTCAATAGACGGTTGCGCAGTTCGCCTGACAGCCGGATGGCAGCATGATCCTCACGCACCGGCACCTGATCCAGGCCGGTTTCCAGCGCCTCCAACGCCGCGATGGCGCAGGACAAGCCGATACCGTCGCGCAACAGGCCGACAGCTTCCGCCATGATATCCGCTGCCTGTACCGCAACCGCTGCCGCCTGTGGCATCGGGGTCAGGATGAAAGGAAGCGACGGCAGGGCCACAGGGCCAAGACGGACAGGGGTTGCCGCCAGAATGGCGTCGGCTGCGCGTTCCGCAAAGACCAGAGCTTCCAACAGGGAATTGCTGGCCAGGCGGTTGGCGCCATGCACGCCGGTACAGGCCACCTCGCCCGCAGCATAAAGACCCGTGACGCTGGTGCGGCCATCAGCATCGCTGATCACCCCGCCCATATGGTAATGCGCAGCCGGCGCCACCGGGATGGGCAAGCGGGCGGGGTCCAGCTTCGCCGCCGCGCAGATGCCTGCCACAGTCGGGAATTGCGCCGCCCCGCCCTCGGCCCACAGCGTGCGCAGATCCAGATAGACGGGCAGGCCAGCGGCGGTGCGGGCACCGATAGCCTTGGCCACCACATCGCGCGGCGCCAGTTCGGCCAGCGGATGTGCCTTCAGCATGAAGCGCCCACCATGTTCATCCAGCAGATGGGCGCCCGCCCCGCGCAGCGCCTCGGTCAGCAACGGCACCTGCCCTGTGCGTGTGCCGGCCAGGGCGGTCGGATGAAACTGTACAAATTCCAGATCGGCCAGTTCGGCCCCGGCCCGGGCGGCCAGTGCTATACCATCACCGGTCGCCTCTGTCGGATTGGTGGTATGGCGGTAGAGTTGGCCTACCCCACCGCAGGCCAGCAGCACAGCCCCGGCACGATGGAACACCCAGCCCGTGTCGGCATGATGGGCCAGGACACCCGTCACACCCTGGCGACCGGTAACCAGATCCCAGACAAAGCACCGGGTCTTGACCGTGACATGGTTGGCAGCACGCACGCGGGCCGACAGATCCGCCATCAGGGTGCGGCCGGTCGCATCACCGCCGGCATGCAAGACACGCGGCGCCCCATGTGCCGCTTCCCGCCCCAGGCACAGGCGACCATCCGGCTTGCGGTCAAAGGGCAGGCCGCGATTAATCCAGCGGGTCAGGCGCCACGCCCCCTCCGCCGTCAGCAGCGAAGCCATCTCCGGATCGGTCAGACCTGCCCCGGCGGCAACTGTATCGGCTGCATGTTCAATGGGATCGTCAGCAGGATCAAGGGCCGCCGCAATACCGCCCTGTGCCCAGTTGGACGAACCGCCCGGCAGGTCAGCGGTCTTGGTCAGCAAGGTCACACGCAGCGGGGCCAGCGACAGGGCACCCACCAGCCCGGCCATGCCGGACCCGATGACGATCACGTCACTGTCATGAAGCTGCATGTTGGTGCTCCCTCGGGCGCCGGGCGCCGGCGTCCGGCGGCTTGGCTTACTTCTTCCCCACGGCCAGCATCCGCTCTACCGCTTGGCGGGCGCGACCGGCGATGGCGGGATCGACATGCACCTGGGGCTGCATGGTTTGCAGGCTTTCCAGGATGTTCGACAGGGTGATGCGGCGCATATGGGGGCAGAGATTGCAGGGGCGGACGAACTCCACCGCCGGGTTGGTGGCGGCCAGATTGTCGGCCATCGAGCATTCGGTGATCAGCAACACGCGCTTGGGCTGCTGGCCCTCGACATAATCCTGCATCTTGGCGGTGGAGCCGACAAAATCTGCCTCTGCCAGCACATCGGGCGGGCATTCAGGGTGGGCGATGATGGTGATATCGCCCTTGAACTGGGTCCGGTAGGCGCGCAACTGCTCACCCGTAAAGCGCTCATGCACCTCACAATGGCCCTTCCAGGCGATGACCTTCTTGGTCGTCTGGGTCGCCACCCACTTGGCCAGATATTCGTCAGGAATACACAGGACCTCGTCACCGGGCAGGGAATTGATCACCTCCACCGCGTTGCCCGAGGTAATGCAGACATCGCTTTCCGCCTTCACAGCGGCGGATGTGTTGACATAGGTGGCAATCGGCACACCCGGATAGCGTTCGCGCAGCAGGCGAACATCCGCCGCCGTGATGCTGTCGGCCAGCGAGCAGCCGGCATCCATGGCCGGCATCAGCACCGTCTTTTCCGGCGACAGGATCTTCGCCGTCTCCGCCATGAAATGCACGCCGGCCAGGACGATGACGTCTGCATCCGTCTCCGCCGCCTTGCGGGCCAGCAGCAAACTGTCGCCCACGATATCGGCCACGGTGTGGAAAATCTCCGGCGCCTGATAATTATGCGCCAGGATGACGGCATTCCGCTCCTTCTTCAGCCGGTTGATGGCGGCCACCAACGGAGCATGGAAGGGCCATTCCAACGCCGGGATCACGCCCTTGACCCGGTCATAGATCGGCTTGGTGGCCTCTGCCACTTCAGGGCTGTAGGACAGGTCGAGGGGGGCGGACATGGCGGCGGCTCCGACAGGGACTTATGCTCGAATTGAGCATTACTCTCCCTTATGCTCGCGCAGAGTATAAGGGGTGTCAAGCCCGTGTCAGCGTGGCGTCACGCATCCGTCACAGTTCGGACCGGTGGGATTCGCATGTGTGCGACGCAACATCGTTACGGGCGGGTCGGGATGGGATCGATGGCGTTAACCCTGTGAAACATGGGCAACGGGTGTGTTTGCGGGTTTCAGTCGTCGCGATGCTTGCCTTTCGTCGCAAGCCAGCGGGCGTGGGCCACGCGGCGGGCGGTGGGGTCAGGCGCTTGGCCCCTGGGTCCCGGCCTTCGCCGGGGAGGCGGTAGAGGAGGCTGAATACTTAAAGACGATGGAAGCGTGCAAGCGGGTGCGATGGCCCCTCAATTCACCGCCACCAGACCCCGGAACAAGCTGGTGGCGTCGGTGCCGTTCAGGGTGACCTGACCTTGCGGCGTGATGGCCAGCGTGTATTGGTGGGTGGTGCCCATGGGCCCGGATTCCAGGCGGCCCAGGCCCTGCAGGGCGTAGAGGCCGATGGACAGGGCGGCGCCCTTCGCGCCCATCGATTGATTGATGCCGGTGATGATCTTGTCCACGCCGCGCAGCGACAGGGCAGCATTCCCAGCCACGCCGCTGGTATTGCCGGGGCTGAAGCGGAAATCGCCCTGGCCCAGGATGGTGACGTTGGGGTTCCAGAGGGTCAGTTTGGACAGTTTGATGGCACTGCCCGCCGCCGCCAGGGAAGGGGTCCAGCCATCGGCCGGTTTGGCCCCGGTCAACAACGCCTTGGGCAGGGATGTGCCGGTCAGGTTGATACTGGCGCGGACGGGCAACAGGTCAGGGGACAGGCGGTTACCGGTATGGTTCAGCCCCTCATGCGTCCAGTCCAGCGACAGGGCCGCCTTGGCCGAGGACAGGCCGGACAGCGTCAGCTTACCCTTGCCCATCTCCAGCGCACTGCGCGTGCCGTCGTCACGCACCTGTCGAAATCCGGCAATATCGGCGGACAGGTCTGCGGTGCGGGCGATGCGGTCCAGGTGGGTGCGGTCGCCGCTGGCCAGCAGGTTGCCCATGCGGCGCATGTCCAGACCATCGGCCCCGCCCTCCAGGCGCAGACGCTGCATCGCCAGTCGGTCGATGCCCATCGGGTCCTTCAGCGTCAGGGCATCGAGCGTCAGCGACACGCGCCCGCTCCACACCCCATCCTTCATGGCCTTGGGCGTCAGGACCAGGCGCAGGGCCGACAGGGAACCGGTGCCGGCCCCCAGAGCGGGTTTGAAACTCACATTGCCGATATCCAGATCGGCAGAGAGCAGGGAGCGGCCATCGCCGCTGATGGCAAGGTTCAGGGCCTGTCGGCCCAAAGCGATATCGCCCAACCGGAAGCCATTGCCGCCATAGAGCGTCAAGCCCTGCGGCACGCGCAGTTTCAACTGCCAGGAACCGTCGGGCCGGGGGGTGGCGTCGCCCTCCACCAACGGTGCCTCCACCATCCAACCGTCATTGGCGGCCAGGCGCAGCATGGGGATGCGCAGGTGATAAATCCCCGCCTTTGCCGTCACGGCCACATCGGGCACGCGCTCCACATGCAGCCGGTCACGGCTGATGGCTGATTCCGCCAGACGCCGGGACAGCATGTCCTTCAGGGCGGCTGCCTGTTCCGGGCTGGCCCCGGCAGGCGCGGCGAGGGTGAGGGCCAAAGTGGCGAGGAGGAGGAGCGCTTTTCTCATGGCCCATCTTCTGTCGCCAACAGATGGCTTTTCCATGGCCGGGCTTGCATTATCACAGGCTTCCGCCCATGGATAAGCATCATGTGTGCGCAATCATCCTCGGCATCGGGGCTGGCGACGGTCGGCACCGGCCGGGTGCTGGCGGTTCTGGGCCCCACCAACACCGGTAAGACCTATCTGGCCATGGAACGCATGGCGGCCCATGCCACGGGCATGATCGGCTTTCCGCTGCGCCTGCTGGCGCGGGAAAATTATGACAAGATGGTGCGGATGAAAGGGGCCAATGTGGTGGCCCTGGTGACGGGTGAGGAAAAGATCATCCCGCCGGCCCCGCGCTATTGGGTCTGTACAGTGGAAAGCATGCCGTTGGACCGGCAGGTGGCCTTCCTCTGCGTCGATGAAATCCAGCTTTGTGCCGACGATGAACGCGGCCACATTTTCACCGACCGACTGCTGCATGCGCGCGGCAGCGAAGAGACGATGTTCCTGGGCTCGGACATGATCCGCCCCTTGATCCAGAAACTGATCCCCAAGGTGGAGATCATCACTCGCCCGCGCTTTTCCAGGTTGTCCTATGGCGGGCACAAGAAACTGACCAAATTGCCGCCGCGCAGCGCCGTCACCGCCTTTTCGGTGACAGAGGTTTATCAACTGGCTGAGATGGTGCGTCGGTCGCGCGGGGGCACGGCCGTGGTGATGGGTGCACTCAGCCCCCGCACCCGCAATGCCCAGGTGGCCATGTATCAGGCGGGCGATGTTGATTATCTGGTGGCGACCGACGCCATCGGCATGGGCCTGAACATGGATGTCGACCATGTCTGGTTCGCCCGCATGACCAAGTTTGATGGGCAGCGGCCCCGCCGCCTGACCGCCCCGGAAGTGGCGCAGATCGGCGGGCGGGCGGGCCGGCACCAGACGGATGGCACCTTCGGCACCACCTGGGACTGCGCGCCCTTGGATGATGATATTGTGCAAGCGGTGGAGAACCATGAGTTCCCGCCGCTACAGCAGTTGGTCTGGCGCAACAGCGACCTTGATACGCGCAGTGTCGAGGGGCTGCTGCGCACCCTGGAGGCACGGCCGCCGTCACCCTTGCTGATCCGGGCGCGGCCGGCCGACGATGTGGAAGCGTTAAAGGCCCTATCGGGCGATGGGGAGGTCATGGGCCTTACCCGCCGGCCGCGCGGGGTGAAGATGCTTTGGGAGGTCTGTCAGGTTCCGGACTTCCGCAAGACCATGACGGATGCTCATACCCGCCTGCTGGGTCAGCTTTATCGCCACCTGATGGCACCGGGCGGTCGACTGCCCACTGATTTCATCGCGGGCCAGGTGCAGCGGCTGGATAATCTGACCGGTGATATCGACACGCTGGTGTCGCGCATCGCCCATGTCCGCACCTGGACCTATATCAGTCACCGGCCCGACTGGGTGACCGATCCCAAGCACTGGCAGGCGCTCACCCGTGGGATTGAGGACCGGTTGTCCGATGCCCTGCATGAACGGCTGACCCAGCGTTTTGTCGATAAACGGTCGGCCGGCCTGGTGAAATCGCTGCGCGACGGGCGTGACCTGACCGGGTTTGTGGCAGCCGATGGCACGGTTGTGGTCGAAGGCCACCCGGTCGGTGCGCTGAAAGGTCTGGCCTTCGACATGCAGGCCGATGTGGGGGAGGATGATCACCCCACCTTGATGACTGCCGCCCGCCGCGCCCTGCGCGAGGAGATCGCCCGTCGGGTGGTCGGGGTGGAAGGGGCGGCGGATGACCAGTTCAGCCTGGATGCCGACGGGATCATCCGCTGGGACGGGGTGGAACTGGCCCGGCTGATCCCGGGGGAACGACTGCTGTTCCCTGGTGTCCGGCTGTTGCGGGATGAATTGTTGGAGGGGGCGCAGCGCGATCGGGTACGCACAAGGCTGCTATCCTATGTGCAAAAACGTGTTGCCGCCGATCTCGCCCCCCTGGTTCGCCTGTCGACCGCCGATCTGACCGGCCCGGCGCGGGGAGTGGCGTTTCAACTGGCCGAGGCAGCGGGCCTCCTGCCGCGCGGCGATGTGGCCAGCCTTTTGTCCGGGATCGACAGGAAGATGATGACCGCTCTGGAACGACTGGGCGTGCGGTTCGGGGCGGCACATCTCTATCTGCCCGCCCTGATTAAACCAAGAGCGGCCGCTATGCTGGGGCTGCTCTGGTCGGTGCGCGCCGGCCTGCCACTGCCGGCCCCGCTGCCGCCGCCGGGCCGCATCTCGGTTTTGCGCAACGGGGCAGATGACGGTCTGCTGCGCGCCGCCGGCTATCTGCCGCTGGGACCGCGCGCGGTGCGGGTCGACATGGCTGACCGGTTGCAGCAGGCCATCGCCGATCGTGCGGGGGACGGGCGCCTGACGGACCTGTCGGGCTTGGCTGCCCTGGTCGCCGGCAGCAATGCGGAGATGCCGGCTATACTGGCCGCCCTGGGCTGGCGCCTGCGCAAGAAGCCGCCAGTGCTGGAAGGGCAGCAGACACCACCCGATATCTGGGTTCGGCGCCGGCCGGAGGAGACATCGGCTCTGGACGGGGCACAACGGGGACCGGCGCGCGTGGTGGTGGATGCCGACAATCCCTTTGCCGCCCTGGCCGGTCTGGCGGAGAAACTGGCAACCCCGCCCGCCCCCGCGGAACGTAAGCCCCGGCGCCGGAGGAAGAAATGACCGCAATGGCCGATCTGGCACCCTTGCTGCGCGCGGCGGAAGAACGATTGACGGCCCTGGGCGTGGAAGAGGCGCGGTTGGACCTGCTCTATCTGGCCGAACGCGCCTTTGGCATTACTTTGAGCCGTCTGCGCCGGGCGGATGGAGTATCGGTTCCCCAATCCGCTATCGCCGATTTCCAAGCCCTTGTTGACCGCCGGGCGACACGGGAACCGGTACAGCGTATCCTGGGCGACTGGGAGTTCTGGGGCCTCACCCTGGCCCTGGGTCCGGAGACCCTGATCCCCCGGGCCGATACCGAGACGTTGGTCGAAGCGGTGTTGAAGCGGCGGGCCGAGCGGCATCGGCCCTGGCGAATCCTGGATCTGGGCACGGGTACCGGGGCAATTGTGCTGGCGCTGTTGTCTGAGTATCCACAGGCCTTTGGTGTGGGGGTGGATCTGTCGCCCGATGCTGCCGCCGTGGCCCTTCACAATGCGCGGTCACTCGGTCTCGCCGACCGCGCATCGTTCCTGGCCGGTTCCTGGGCAGATGCCTTGGCAGGCCCGTTTGATATCATTGTGTCGAACCCGCCCTATATCCCCGATGCCGATATCGCTGCCCTGGCCCCGGAAGTGGCGCGGTTCGAGCCCTGGCGGGCACTGGCGGGCGGGGTGGACGGCCTGGACCCTTACCGCCATCTGGCACAGGCTTTGCCCCTGCTATTGTCTCAGGGCGGATTGGTCGGATTTGAACATGGGGCTGACCAGGGACCGGCCGTGGCGACCCTTTTGCGGGCGGCCGGGTTCCGGGATGTCGTCACCTTGTGCGATCTGGGCGGGCGCGACCGTGTGGCACTGGGGACGCACCCCGGTTGACGGCGCTGTTGTCCTCTCCCTATCCTTCCCGGCCTAGACAGGCCGGCGGGCGTTCGCCATGCCCTTGAAGGAGAGTGAGATGTTCAGCCACGTCATTCTTGGTGCCAATGATATCGACGCATCCAAGGCTTTCTATGATGCGATTCTGGCCGCCCTTGGCATCCCGCCTGGCACCATTGATGCGAAGGGGCGGGTTTTCTACCGCACGTCGACCGGCATTCTGGGCATTACCAAACCCATCAATGGCGAACCGGCAACGGGCGCCAATGGCGGCACCATCGGGTTCGCGGCGGCTTCCCCCGAACTGGTTGAAGCGTGGCATGCCGCGGGCATCGCGGCCGGTGGCACCCCCTGTGAAGACCCGCCCGGTGAACGCAGCATGGGGGATATCAGGCTTTATCTTGCGTATCTGCGCGATCCGGCGGGCAACAAGCTCTGTGCCCTGCACAGGCTGCCGGCTTAAACACCGGCAATTGGCGTTACAGGCGGGGGAATTTAACGCCCGTCTGTAACGGCCCGATAAAAAACCCTTGGAATGCAAAGCGACTATCGCTAGGGTCCGCTTCGGACGGTAGCAGCGCGTGGGGCGCCTGCCGTGGCAAAGCCCTCGGACCGGGGCTTTTGCGTCCCAGGGCAGGGCGATTTTTCGCCAGCCGAGAAGGTCAAGGCCGATAAAAACGGATAAGACGGGACGACAGGGTGTCCGGGGGCTCGAAAAAACCAGGGGCCGAGCATATAGCGAATGAGACAGGGACCCAATCAGCGGCGTGGTCGTGGTCGCGGCGGTAATGGCGGCGGCGGGAACGGTGGCGGTAACAATGGCGGGGGCAATAACGGCGGCAACCGCCGTCAGAATGTCCCGCTGCGTCACCAAAATTTCGACAGCAGCGGCCCGGACGTGCGTATCCGTGGCAATGCCTTCCAGGTCTATGAGAAGTATCAGGCGCTGGCGCGTGATGCTCATACATCCGGTGACCGGGTAGCTGCGGAAAACTATCTGCAGCACGCCGAACATTATTACCGCATCATCTGCCAGATCAATGAACAGGAAGGCCGCGCCCGGCAGCCTGTTCCCCGCCATGATGGCGGGTATGAAGGCGACGAGGCCGATGGCCAGGATGATGGCGGGCCTGATGCGTCCGATGCCGAAAGCGACCAACCGGCGGCCTGACGGGCTGCCGGTAATCCCTCGGTGGTGGCGTGCGGAACGATCAGCGTTCCGCGCGCGGCGACAACTGGAACCGCACCGTCAGGCGCCGGGTCGTAGCATCTGTGGCGATGGCAATATCCAGGACTTCACCCGACCGCGTCCAACGACCGTCGCTGCCGCGCACCCAGCCCAGTTGAGGAAGCGTGTCCGTGTAATAGCGGGTGACCGCATCGGCATTGGTACTGCCGGTGGCCGTGGCCTGCACAATGCGGCCGGTCGGATTATCGAAAACCAGCGCATCGTCCGCCATGGCCGTCAGACCGGGCGCCAATGGTACATCCTCTGTTCCAGGAACAAAGTCGGCCTTGGCCGACTGCGCCATGATGATGGCCAAAAGAACCAGCAGGGCGGGAAGCAAGGGGGTCAGGCGCCGGAACAGAAGCGGCATGGTCGTTACGTCCTCCAAGGCGTCAATGCTGATACCGGGGGCAGAAAAAGGTGGATCGGCCAGACTGCGTGATACGTTTTACGCCACCGGTGGCCGCGGGGTCGCAGTCACATCGACCGCATCCCTCTCCTTCACGGCCATAGACCTGGAAACTGTGCTGGAAATAACCCAGTTCCCCATCCGACTGCACAAAGTCGCGCAGGGTCGACCCGCCGGCCGCGATGGCCTCACTCAGCACGTCACGAATGATGGGGACCAGACGCTCAGCATCCGCGCCTGCCACGCTGTCAGCGCTGCGGGTCGGGTCGATGCCGGCGCGGAACAGCGCCTCGCAGACATAAATGTTGCCCAAGCCCGCCACCACCTTCTGATCCAGCAGCATGGATTTGATTGGGGCAGCCCGTCCGCGCAACCGGCCCGACAGGCCATCCGCATGGAACCCATTGCCCAGCGGTTCCGGCCCCAGACCGGCCAGCATGGGATGGCTGTCCATCGCCGCCTCATCAAACAGATCCATGAAGCCGAAGCGCCGCGTGTCATTATAGGTGACGACCCAGCCATCATCGGTGTGAAAGACCAGATGGTCGTGGGCAGCCGGTCGGCCAGCCGGTCCCGGCTTCACCACCATGCTGCCCGACATGCCCAGATGGATCATCCAGACCAGACCGCCCTCGACCCGGATCAGGATGTATTTGGCCCGCCGATCCAGTGACTGAACCTGCCGCCCCGTAAGGCGCTGGGCAAAATCGATTGGCAGGGGAAAGCGTAGGTCCGGGCGGTGCTGGTCGACGCGTACCAGTCGTCGGCCCTGCAATTTCAGGGCAAGGCCATTTCGGACGGTCTCCACCTCGGGCAATTCAGGCATGGGCAGGCTCGGTAACGCGAAGGACCCGGCCCTGATAGCATGGGACCGGTCCCTTGTGCGAGATGGCCCGTAAAGCCTTGGATTTGGCCTAAATCCTGGATTTATGCCGTGATGTTGGGTGAAACCGGGAAAGCTGGTCGCTGAACCATGGTCAGGCGCCATCCCGCAAGTCCACCCCCAGCGACCGCAGCGCATCCCAATATCCCGGATAGGTCTTTGCCACACAGCCTGGATCCAGAATGGTGATGCCATGAATTTTCAGCCCCGCCAGGGCAAAACACATGGCAATGCGATGGTCGGCATAGGTGTGGATATCGGTGGGGAGGGTCTGGCCAGCCAGGGCGGGGTCGGCGGCCACGATCAGGTCGTCCCCCTCTTCCCAGGCCAGACCAGACCGGATCCTGGACAGTTCTGTGGACAGGGCGCGGGTGCGGTCGCATTCCTTGACCCGCAAGTTAGAAATGCCAGTAAACCGGACGGGGCTGTTGTTGAAAGCCGCCAGCACGGCCAGCGTCGGCACCGCATCCTGCATCTGCGACCCATCGATGATGGCGGGCATATCGGGGAACTGTGCAATTACCATCTGCGCACAGGCATCAGGTTGGGTAAAGGCATCCGCTGGCACGCCCAGATCGATTCGGCCACCGGTCAGCACCTCCGCCGCCCACAGATATGTCGCCGCGGAGGCGTCGGGTTCGATACTGTAATCGGCCGCACGATAACCGGTGGGCAAGACCCGCCAGGTGGCAGCATCTTTCTGTTCCACTGCGGCCCCGAATGCGCGCATGGCGGCAACCGTCAGGTCGATATAGCCCCGCGCCCCGATATCGCTGCCGGTCAGCGCGATATCAATGGGGCCGGTCGAACAGGCGGCGGCCATCAGGATGGCGCTGACATATTGGCTGGACAGGCCGGCATCAATCTCCACCCGCCCCCCCGCCAGGGCACCACGACCATGCACCGTTACGGGCGGACAGCCGGTCGGCGCCGCCAGATCGACACCCAAGGCCGCCAACGCCTTGACCAGGGGGGCGATGGGCCGCTTGCGCATATGTTCATCGCCATCGACAACAACCGTACCGTTCACACTGGCAACGGCGGCCGTCAGGAAGCGTGTCGCGGTACCGGCGTTGCCCAGAAACAACGGACCGGCCGGGGCCATAAGTTGGCCATTGCTGGTCACGATGAAGGTTGTGGCGTCGGGTTCATCGACGGTCACGCCCATTTGGCGCAGGGCATTGGCCATATGCCGCGTATCGTCGCTTTTCAGGGCACCGGTCAGACGGCTGGTGCCAGCAGCCAAGGCGGCCAGCAGCAGGGCACGGTTGGTAATGGACTTTGACCCTGGCGGGGTAACCCGGCCCATCAGGGCATGGGTCGGCGGGATGACTGTCAATGCCGCCTTGCCCGTCACCATCGCCATCACCAATCCCCCTGCTTGCCACCCACGAAACAGGTCGCGACCCTAGCAAGCGGGCGGGCAGGCGGAAAACCCTTTTGCCATGCCATTTGCCACAGGGGCGCTTTGCGTCAGAAGCCGGCAGCCGATGCCGGCGTGAAGAAACCCTGCAACGCGGGTTGGCGTGGCAGGCTAACCCGGACACCGTCCTTCCACACGGCCAGATGACGCGACGCATCCGCCGCCGCCGCGATATCGGCCACGGGGTCACCCGACACCAGCAGCAGGTCCGCCGCTGCCCCCGCCGTTACCCGTCCCCTGTCGTGAAAATCCAGCAGATCGGCGGCGACAGAAGTGCCCGCCTTCAAGGCAGCCAGCGGGTCCATGCCCAGCGCTACCATGTGCCGAAGTTCCTGCGCATTCTCCCCATGGCGGTTGCCAGGGGTGCCCGCATCGGTGCCCATGGCCACGACACCACCCGCCGCAACAAAGCGGCGGAAACTGTCGAAATGCATAGTACCGAACCGTTCTGCCTTGGCCCGGACAAAGGCGGGCAGCCGGTCCTTCATTTCCAGCAAGGACATCATGGCGGCCAGCGTTGGCACCAGCCGCACCCCCTTGTCGATCATAATGGCGATCTGGGCATCCGTCAGTTCGAACCCGTGTTCGACCGAGTCGACTCCCGCCGCCACGGCCCGTGCAATGCCCCGCGCGCCCTGGGCATGGGCGGTGATCTTCAGCCCGAAATCATGGGCCATGGTGACGGCAGCCGCCAATTCGGCTTCTGCCGGATGCGGGGCAAGCGGGTCAACACCGCCGGTCAGCACCCCGCCGGTGGCGATCAGCTTGATACAGTCAGCCCCATGCTTGACATTGGTGCGCACGCCGCGAAGCCAGTCATTCGGACCGTCGCATTCGATACCAATCCAGGCCCCGTGCCCCCCGGTGATGGTCAGAGCCTTGCCGGCACAGCGCATGGACGGCCCGACATGCCGCCCCGCGCGGATAGCATCACGCACGGCGATTTCTAACCATTCAACACCACCCAGGTCACGGATGGACGTGATGCCACCAGCCAGGGTCACCTGGGCGTTTTCAAGCAGGCGCAGGGTGAGGTCGCCCATCGGGCGCTGGCGAAGGGTGGTGACAACATCACCTGTCGCTTCCAATGCCAAATGCACATGCGCATCCACCAGACCCGGCATGAGGGTTCCACCGGCCGTATCCTGGCGCGGGCCCGCATAACCGTCGAATTCACCCACAGGTGCTACCGATGCGATGCGCCCGTCGCTGACCAGTACACCCATCCCCGGTTGCGGAGCCGACAGCCCATCGAACAGCAGACCACCGGACAGAAGCAATTGGTCGGACATGGAAGCGTCTTCTCCGCCAGGAAAACCGGCCGTCAGCATAGCAAGGGGTCCTGGCGAAATCACGGATGACAGGAAAAAGGCCGGCCGGTTGGGGACGTGAACGCTAGGCCCGCGTCGCCGCATAGTCCCGCACGGCTGCCGCAAAGGCGGACAAGAGGGACGCATAAGGCGGGTTTTCCCAGAAGCGCCATTCCGGATGCCATTGCACACCCAGGGCGAAACCAGGCCCGCCCGTGTACCAGACACCTTCAATCTGGCCATCGGGCGCGACGGCCTCCACCGCCAAGCTGTCGGCCAGGCGATCGATCCCCTGCTGATGCAGGGAATTCACCATCATTTCTCCCACGCCAGTGATGCGGGCAAACTGGCCGCCAGGGGTGAGGGAGACAGGGTGGACAGGAGCATATTGCACGTCTAGGGGTGCGTCTTTTGGTTCCCGGTGATCCATGCGGCCCGGAACCTCCTGAATACGGGGATAGAGCGTGCCACCCAGGGCCACATTCAGTTCCTGAAACCCCCGGCAGACGGCAAAGACAGGCGTGCCGCGCGCCAACGCCGCCGTCAGCAACGGCAGGGTGGTGGCATCACGGGCGGGGTCCAACGGTGGTGTCAGCATCGCCTCGGGCAGGCCATAATGGCTGGTGTGCAGGTTGCTGGGACTGCCGGTCAGGAACAGTCCATCCAGCCGGTCCAGCAACCCGTCAATGTCCCACCAATCCCCCAGGGCCGGGATCAGCAGCGGCTGACAGTCGGCCCCGTGGCTGACGGCCCGGATATACTTATCGCCCACCACATGGAACGGATGCGGCCCCAGATCCCGTGCATCACAGGGCAGCCCGACCAACGGTCTGCGAACGATGGAGACGGGGTTGGTCATCTTGGCACAGTCTCCCAATGGCTCAGTCTCGTTCCCGTTGGCGACCAGGTTCACGGAAGTAAAACTGTTCCTTATCCAGGCTGACGCCGAATTGAGGGTTCTGCAAGGCTACTTCCGTGGTCCGCCCCTGCGCATCCAGCACCCGCCATTTGCGCAACGAGAAGGGCCGCTCCTCAAACACCAGGGTCAGGCTGCCCTGGCCGGGTTCTTTGGTCTGGACCAGCGTGATTTCCAGCAGGCCATCGTCGTCGCCAACCCGCGCCACCGTGACATCACCCGCCAGAGTGATTTTGTCCCGCAGCAGAAAATCGGCCAGCGTGCTGCCGATAGGGGCGTTCTGCTGTTCCTTGACCTCTGCATCCCAGAAATAGACGAAACGGCCATCAGCCACGATGTAGTTGCCATTGCCATCATAATCGATGCGCATGCGGCCGGGGCGCAGCATCTGAAACGTGCCGGTGGCCAGGGGGGCGCCGTCATCACTGGACTGAATGAATTGCGATTTCAGACTGCGAATATCGTTGAGGTAGGCCTCAATCGCCGGCAGGCGTGCCTGCTGCTCCGAAGTCAGGGCTGGTGGCGGCGGCGCTTTGCCCTTGGTCTGGGCGGCGACGGGCAAACAGAGGGTGGCGACGGCCAGAAGGCCCAGGATGATCTTGCGCATGGTTTCTTTTAGCCGCCGATCATGGCCGGATTATGTAGGGCCTGCGCCATCTTCGGGGCGGTCGCTCACAGCGGCCGTCGTGGTGGCCGACAAAGTGGAATGGAAGCGCGGGCGCGGCGGCGATACTGGCTGGAACTGCCCACTGGTATTGTCCAGCACGTGCAATTCTGCGCCCGCCACATCGAACAACATCCCACAGAGCCGGAGCTTTCCCGCCTTTTCCGCCTCCGCAATCCAGGGGAAGGTGCGCAGATTGGTCAGTGACAGGCGGACAACAGCACGTTCCAGTTCTGACAGGTCAGGATCAGTGCCAGCCGGCAAATCGTCGCGCAGTGCGGCCAGTGCGGGTTCCGCAATCGACATCCAGTGATCGACGAAGTCCGATTTCTGGTCGCTGCGATCCTTGGGCAGCGCCGCAACACCGCCGCACTGGCTGTGCCCCATGACAACAAGAAGCTGCACCCCCAATTCGCGCACGGCGAATTCAAGGGCGGCAGAAGTGCCATGATAATCCTTGTTGGGTGTATAAGGCGGCACCAGATTGGCCACGTTGCGAACAACAAACAGGTCGCCGGGCTGTGACGCAAAAATCAGGGTTGGGTCAACACGGCTGTCGCAGCAGGTGATCAGGGCGGCCTTGGGTTTCTGCCCCGCCCAGGCAAGAGTGCGGAAGAGGCCCCGCTGCTGCTTGAAACTGGTGCGCCGGAATTCCCGGAACCCTTTGATCAGATCCTTCGGCATGGTGCGCCCCGCATGTACGGAAGGTCCGCAGACCGGAATGTGCGTGCGCAACATGACCGTCCGCACTGGTGCTGTCTAGACCGGTGTGCGGTTTCCCTGTCATGGGCGGGCTGCGGGGCCCCCCATGACAGGGCCTGTTCAGGACACTGGCGACCCGGCCGCCACCATGACCCTGTCCCGACCCGCATGTTTTGCCGCATACAATGCCTGGTCCGCGCGGTGGATCAGGTTGTCCAGGCTTTCAGTCGGGCCACGCCATGCCGCCACACCCAGGCTTGCCGTCACCCGCACATCGACACCATCCAGGCTGGTGACGGCGGTGGCAAAGGCTTGGCGGAGCCGTTCGGCCATGCCGGCGGCCCCGGTCAGATCGGTTTCGGGTAACAGCAAGACCAGTTCTTCGCCCCCGAAACGGGCAGCCAGATCCGACCCGCGGATCGCACCGGCAACGACGGCCGCCGCGGTACGCAGCACAGCATCGCCCATGCGATGTCCATGTTCGTCATTCACCCGTTTGAAATGGTCCAGGTCGATCAACAACAATGAGAGGGGCCGCTGGTGACGGCCTGCACGCAATTGTTCGGCAGCCGCCAGTTCCATGAAACGACGGCGGTTCAGAAGACCGGTCAGCGGATCGGTGCTGGCCAGCATGTCCAGCCGGGCATTGGCGGACAGCAGATCACGGGTGCGGTCTGCCACCTCTGCTTCCAGCCGGCGGCGCTGCCGCTGCAACGCGCTGGTCCGTGCCTGGACAATCGCGGCCACCGCCAGAATGGCCAGGACCAGCCCACCCAGCCGTGCCCACAAGGTTTCATACCAGAAGGGATCAACAAGGATGGGAAGGGACAGGGTGGCCAACGGCCCTTCCTGTCCCGCCTGATAGACCTCCGCATGCAGCACATATCGCCCGGTGGGCAGGTTGGTGTAGCTGGCACCCGGTGCCCGCCCATTACTGTCCAGCCATCCCTGATCAAACCCTTCCAGACGGTGGCGATAGCGCAGGTCACCGGAAGACCGGTAATCCAGCAGGGCAAAGGACAGGGCGAGATTTCGCTGCCCGTCGGCCATGACCAGAGCCCCATTGGGACCGGGAAGTCGGCCAGGTGCGACCGACTGGTGGTTGATCTCCATACCTGTGATCCGCAGTGCGGCGACCGGTGGCGGCGGGCCGCCCCCTTCCATGTCCAGGATGGCAAGGCCCCCCAGCCCCCCCAGCAGCATGTGCCCGCCGGGGCCCCTGACCACCTTGTTCAGGATGTAGAATTTGAGGTTCGCCCCTTCCCTTTCACCCAGAAGGGTAAACCGGCTGTTCTGCGGGTTCAGCATCCCAACACGGGAGGGGGTGGTGAACCAGACCCGCCCCGCCTCATCAATGCCGATCCCACCAACATTATCATGCGGCAGGCCGTTACGCCGCCGAATGGTCCGAAATTGCGGTTTGCCAGCCAGGTCTTCCACATCGGTCACCACCAGACCGCCACCGGCGGTGGACAGCCATAATCGACCGTGCTGATCCTCGGCCAGACCCGTGATGTAGCCATGCGGCAGGCTGCTCGGATCGGAACTGTCGGGCCGGTGACTGCGGAAGCCACCACGGCCGTCATATAAAGCCAATCCCGCCGCCGTGCCCACAACCAGCCGTCCATTGCCCAGCACCAGGAGCGAGCGGACATTGTCGTTGGGCAGGCTGGCCGGATCAGCCGGGTTATGGCGGAACCGCTGACATTCGCCAGTGCTGCTGTCAAACCGGGTCACGCCCTCAAAACTGCCTGCAATCACCACATCGCCATCAGCGATCATCACATTGATGACCTGTCCGTCCAGGCACGGGATCGCCGACGGCGTTGCCGTCATGGTTTTCATGTCGATGGCAGCGACGCCGCGTGTTGCCGCCAATAACCGCCCGTCCGCTGTCGGCACCAAGGCCCGCACATCACGTCCGTTATTCGGCGCCGGCATGCGCAGCCTGTCCACCCGTCCAGCCTTAAGATCCAGCACATCGACATCGCCATTGGCCAGACCCAGCCAGACGCGGGACTGCGCATCGGTGTGGGCGACATATATCTCCGGGTTGGTCAGGCCGAGCGGCGACAGGGGCGTGGCTGGAACCACCCGCAGGCGGGTAGCGTAGGGATCGAACCGTTCCACCCCCTGGTCAGTGGAAAGCCAGACATTGCCGGCACGGTCGCGCATCAGATGGCGCAGTCGGTCACCATTCAGACTGCCCGGCAACACTGGGTCGTGGCGAATCTGGCGCAGATGGCCGGTCTCAGGGTCCAGGATGATCAGGCCAGCCCCATCGGTGGCGATCCAAAGGCCCCGGCCCGGTACATCCACCATCGCACGGATCGTGCGACGCCCGGCCAGGCCATCGCCCCCAGTGAGGCCGGGAACCGCCTGCGCACTGCCATCGGGCATCAGGAAGGCGACGCCTGAATCACCCGACCCCAGCCACAACCGCCCCTCCGGATCGCGGTGGATGACCCATATCTCGCTGTTCACGGTATCGCCAGCGGGACCGGTTGCCCGGATCAATTCGAAATGATCCTGTCCCGCCCGGCGCCGCATGAGGCCACCCATGCCACCGACCCACAGGTCGCCATTCGCCTCTTCCAGCACTGTGAACAGGCGGGAGCGAAGGGGCTGGCCCTGGGCATCACGTAAAGGGACCGGCCGCACACTGTTATCAGCCGCGCGCCATAGGAAAAGGCCGTCATCGGCCGCGACCCAGGCCGCATCGCCCAGCGGATCACGCGCCGCGACAACGGCATAGGTACGCGCAGCCGGCCCATTGGCGGCAGTGAGTCGGTAGAACCGGTCTGACTGTGCATCATATCGGACCAGACCAGCCGCTCCCATCCCGATCAGCATGCCGCCATCCGTCAATGGCAGCAGGGCCCGAACATAGATTTCTGGCAGGCGGTCGGAATCGTCCGGGTCACTTTCCCATTGGTGCAGGCGGTACCCGTCATACCGGGCCAGACCCGCGAACGTGCCGATCCAGATCAATCCGGATTTGTCCTGGGCAACGGCACTGATCGTATCGTTCGGCAGCCCGTCGTCCGTTGTCAGGTCACGGAAGTTGAGGACGGGAAAATCTCCCCATGGCTCCGCCCCTGCCCCAAGTGCCGTTGCCGGCATCGGAAGCATGGCGATCAGGAAGATGAGGCGAACCAGGGAAAATAGCCCGGTACGCAACGTCAGAAGTCGGAACATTGACAGGTTCGATACCGCGACACCGTGATCAATATGCCCGGCCAATTCCGATCCGGAAAGGGCGGTCACCTGACCAAAAGGCTGGGTTCACAAGGACGCCATGGCCAGCAGCAGGCCGGCAGCGATCAACAATGCCCCGGTCATCCGGTTCAGCCAACGTTGCGCCGCCGGCCCCGTCAGGCGCAGGGCCAGCCCCCGGCCCCCCACAGCATAAGTCATGATCCAGCCAAATTCGATCATCAGCATAGTGACCACCAGGATGGTCAATTGTGGCGCCATGGGCCGCTGCGGATCAATGAATTGCGGGAAGAATGCCGCCATGAAGACCAAAGCCTTGGGATTGGACAGCGTGATGAGCAACCCCTGCCCCAGCAGCCCCACCTGTCCGCGCCGATCGGGGCCCGCACTCATCGCTGCCTCCACCTCCCCGGCCTCCTCGCGGATCGGCGCCCGCCAGGCCTGGATGCCCAGCCAGGTGAGATAGGCGACCCCCGCCCATTTGAAGAGGGTGAAGGCCAGGGTTGAGGTTTTCAGCAGCACCCCGACCCCCAGCGCTGACAGGCCGGCCAGCAGGCCCAGCGACAGGCACATGCCGATCCCGCCCCAGGCGGCCCCCACCAGCCCGTGACGCATGCCCATCGACAGGGCCGAGAGCATGTTTGGACCCGGCGTGGCCGACAGGAAAAAGCAGGTGGTGAGGAAAATGACCAGGGTCTGGGTAGAGATCATCATGCATCCGTTCGCGGGGCGTCATCAGTGCCAGCCTTGAAAGGATGGGTGGTGGCGCTTGAACCGGAGCTGATATGCAGCACCTGCTGCGGGAAGGGAATGGTGATGCCGTCGGCGTCAAACCGCTTTTTCATACGACGGTTGAATTCCCGACCCACGGCCCATTGCTGGCCTGCCCGGGTCTTGATCCGGCCCTTGACCAGGACGGCGCTGTCCTGGAAGGCATCGACGCCGGCGATCTCGACTGGACCCAGGATGAGGGCCGCATAGTCCGGGTCGGCCTGCATCTGTGCCCCGATATCCTTCAGAACGCCCACCACCTTGTCCGTATCCACCGCGTAATCAACGGTGACATTGAGGACATAGAAGCTGAACTCCTTGGTGGAGTTGGTGATGGTGGTGACGGAACTGAACGGGATCGTATGGACGGCCCCATCATAGCCGCGCAGACGGATGGACCGGATGGACATGGCCTCCACCCCGCCCGACAGTCCGCCCACAGTGACAATGTCGCCAACACTGATCGTATCCTCGATCAGGATGAACAGGCCGGTGATCACATCCTTGACCAGGGTCTGCGCCCCAAAGCCGACGGCCAGACCAATAACGCCGGCACCGGCCAGCAAGGGCGCGATATTCACCCCCATTTCCGACAGCACGATCAGCCCGGCCATGGTGACCAAAAAGATGGTCAGGGCATTGCGCAACAGCGGCAGCAGGGTCCGCATCCGCGCACTGCGCACCAGTCGTACCCCTTGGTCATCAGTGGCGTTCAGATAACGCAGGATGGCGCCATTGATCATTTCCCAGATGACCAAAGCCAGGGTCAGCACCACCAGAATGGTGACCGCACTGGACGCCACCCTTTGTCCCAGGTCTGACCCCAGCCAGGAAAGCGCATCCGCCCCCCAGGCCTGTAACAGCAACAGCAGGGTGAACAGGCCCAGCACCACCTGCGCCACCCGGCGCAGGAAGGGCAGATAGCGGTTTGCCCGTTCCTCCAACCCCGGATAGGCAGTGCGCAAATCGGCTGGCACCTTCAGCCCCCGTTCTACCAGTCGGTCCAGCCCTTCGGACAGCAACCGGGAGATGATCAGGATGGCACCGGTGACCAGTGTGGCGCGCAGCACAAAATCGAACCCGCCCGCAATTTCCAGCGCCCAGATCAGGTAAACAGCACCCAGGTAAAGGATAGCCAGAATATGCCACACATCGCCCAGCCGATGGCGAACCAGTGACAGGGCGGCATCGCGGCGCCGCCGCGATGGCGGGGGTTCAACGGCCGGCTCATCACCCGACGCCTCTCCCGCCATGACGGCGCGCAGGCGTTCCTCGCTATCATCCGGGGTCGGTTCGGGCCGGCCCCGCAGAGCCTGTGCCACCGGTTCACGGTTTTGCAGGATCAACACGATCAGCATGGTCGTGACCAGCAGGCCCACCAGCTTCAGCCAAGCTGCATGGGGGGTGGCGGGCAGGCCCAGCACCCGCATGGCCTCGCCCGCGAAATAGCCATAGACACCAATAATGGTGATGCGGCGGGTCCAGATCAGCAGGTAGTGCGCCGTCTCGTCGCTCACCAAGGCCAACCGTAAATTGGCGGATGCAGGGGACAGCAGGACACGACTGACCACGAGCACCCCCTGCACGATCAGGCTGGCATTCAGAATGATCAGGGACGCCAGCCGCACAGCGCGTGGCGGTTCCGTTGCGGATAAAAGACCAAACCCCACCAAGGCAAACCCTGCCATGGGCAGCAAATCCAACCCCAACCGGGCCAGCAGCAAAACCAGCTTCGCCGCCAGGCCGCCGGGCACCCGCGCCCCCAATGCCGACCGGGGTCGCGACAGCAACCAGATCAGCGCAAAACGCGCGGCATAGCCGCCGCCGATGATACCGGCCAGATGCAGGGCCAGCAGGACCCAGGCATCACGCTTCACCGGGTCCACAATCTGTTGGTTCACCCAACGCAGGGCGTGGGGGGTGTCAATGACGGCCCGGCTGGCGGCGGCGACCTGCTGGCTGAACAGGTCGATACGGTCCGACAGAGTGTTCAACACCCGGCTGCCCATGGTCTCCGGCGTGGCCGTCTGCTTCTCCACGGCCTTCAATGCCTTTAACTGTGCGAGCAGCACGTCGCGCTGGGCCGGGTCCTCCAACGTCTTGATCAGCCGGTCCACCTCCGCAGCGCTGGGCTTGTCCGGCGGCGGAGGCGCCTGCGCCAGGGTGGGGCTGGTCAGCGCAAATGCGAAGGCCAGCAGCAGGAGGGCGAGCATTGCGCGGATCGGGCGAGGCTGCATGGGCAGGTCGGGCCTTTTGTTCCGGGAACTGAACAGGTTTCGCCTCCCAACATAGCGATCTTGGCCGGTTGTTCCATGGGTATTGGCCATGTGCTCAACACCTCTCGTCCCCGCCCCCATGTCGCGCTATGTATCTGACAAAGCAATCCAACGTCTAACGGACAGACCATGCCCTCCGCCGATACGCCCGATAACCCGCCCAACGCCAAGCTGGTTGAAAGCAAACAGAAATGGGCCGAGGAAGGCCGCCTGTTGACAGGTGTCGCCGCTCCACGCGCCGACCGTCTGCCCCCTGGTCAGCGGGAGGTGAAGAATTGGCCCGTGCTGGATCTGGGTATCCAGCCGGAAATTGCGCTGGATCAGTGGGAGCTGACCATTGACGGGCTTGTGGCCCACCCCACCACCTGGGGCTGGGCGCAGTTCAAAAGCCAACCGCCCTTTACCGATGTGTCGGACATCCACTGCGTCACGGCCTGGTCACGCTATGACAATCATTGGGAAGGTGTGTCGGCCCGGCATATCCTCGAGACGGTCAAGCCACTGCCGGAAGCAAAGCACATCGTCTTTCATTCCTATGATGGCTACACGACCAATGTGGCGCTGTCGGTTTTCGACGATGCCGATGTCCTGCTGGCCCATAGCTGGGAAGGCAAGCCGATCACGACCGAGCATGGCGGGCCGGTGCGGGTGATCATCCCGAAATTTTATTTCTGGAAATCGGCCAAATGGGTGAATCGCATCGAATTCGTGGCCGAGGACCGGCCCGGTTTCTGGGAGGAACGCGGTTACCATAACGAGGGCGATCCCTGGACCGAACAGCGCTATAGCTGAAGCATGGTAACCGATTCGGTCGGTTGTCAGAGAGCGGCGGCGGGCTTATATTCAAGAAGGTTGCCGGGGTGCTGCTAACACCCCGGCTCCCCCTTAGAACCGGATCATCAGGTGCAGGCTGATGCCGAAGCCTTTGAACACCAGTTCTACGGAACGGGGATGCTTATTCTCGCTAAGCATCCTTCTCGCTCCTGTGTGGCGGGGGTGGCCTATCCGCCCCCTGTTACACCACGAGGAATAGAACAGGCGAACGCTGATTCCTCTTGAAGGAACCTATCGGCGTCTCGCCTATTTTTTTGCCCTCTGTTCATCTTGCACACGCGGACATCATCCCCTTGAAAAATCCCAAGAAAGAAGCACCCTTCCCCACCAAGGAACAGGTCCTGGAATTCATCCGGGAAAGCCCGTACCCGGTGGGCAAACGGGAGATTGCGCGCGCCTTCCATATCAGCGGCGATGACCGTGTGGCGCTGAAGGAACTGCTGCGCGATCTGGAAGGGGACGGGGCTATTGAAAAGGGCGGCCGCCGCCGCCTGGCCCCGCCGGCCAGCCTGCCGCCCGTGGGCGTGATCGTCGTGACCGGTGTGGATATGGACGGGGAGGTGATCGCCCGCCCCTTGAACTGGTCCGATCCGGACCGGGAACCGCCGCGCATCCTGATGAAACCGGAACGCAGGGGCAGCCCGACCCTTGGCGAGGGGGATCGGGCTCTGGCCCGGCTGGCCCGCATCCGCGATGACCTTTATGAGGGCCGGACCATCAAGAAGCTGGGTGGCGATCAAACGGCGCAGATCGTCGGCCTCTATGAACTGGGGCCTGATGGTGGCCGTCTGCGCCCCGCCGACCGGCGAGCCAAGGCGGAATTCGTCATCCTGCCGCAGAACGCGATGGACGCAGCACCGGGCGATCTGGTGGTGGCCGAGGTTCTGCCCGCCTCCCGCCATGGCCTGAAACAGGCGCGTGTGGTGGAAGTGCTGGGCGGTATCGACCAGCCCAAGGCCATCAGCCTGATCGCCATCCACCAGCATGGCATTCCCGTGCATTTTCCGCCCGCCGCCATTGAGCAGGCGGAGGCGGCACTGGAACCGACCCTGGCCGGCCGCACCGACCTGCGCGATATCCCGCTGGTTACCATCGACGGGGCCGATGCGCGCGATTTCGACGATGCCGTGTTCGCGGAGCCAGACACGAACCCCGACAATGCGGGCGGCTGGCACCTGATCGTGGCCATTGCTGATGTGTCGGCCTATGTCACGCCGGGCAGCCCGCTGGACAAGGCAGCACTGGATCGCGGCAATAGCTGCTATTTCCCCGACCGCGTCGTGCCCATGCTGCCCGAAGCGCTGTCGAATGAGCTGTGCAGCCTGAAGCCCGGTGTGAACCGCGCCTGCCTGGCTGTCCATATCTGGATCGACGCGACGGGCCGGATCAAGCGGCATCGGTTCGTGCGCGGCCTGATGCGTTCTGCAGCAAGACTGACCTATGAACAGGTGCAGGACGCGTTTGACGGTGCGCCCGACGATCTGACGGGCCCGCTGCTGGACAGGGTAATCCGCCCGCTTTACGGGGCCTATGCGGTACTGGCCCATGCACGGTCACGGCGCGGCACGCTTGAACTGGACCTGCCCGAACGCAAGGTGCGGATCGGGGAGGATGGCAAGGTGGCGGAAATCGGGGTTCGCACCCGCCTGGACAGCCACCGCCTGATCGAGGAATTCATGATCGCCGCCAATGTTGCGGCGGCAGAAGCGCTGGAAGCGCGCGACACGCCCCTGCTCTACCGTGTCCATGCCGAACCGGCCCTGGACAAGCTGGAACCGCTGCGCGAGTTCCTGAAATCCATGGGATACAACTTGGCCAAAGGAACGGTGATGCGGCCGGCCGCCTTCACCAACATCCTGGACAAGGCGAAGGACACGCCTGAATCCGAACTCATCAGCATGGTCATCCTGCGTTCGCAGGCCCAGGCCGTGTACCAGCCCGACAATATCGGCCATTTCGGTCTCGCGCTGGACCGCTATGCCCATTTCACCAGCCCCATCCGCCGCTATGCCGATCTGGTCGTGCATCGTGCTCTGGTGCGGGCCTACCATCTCGGTGATGGTGGCCTCAGCGATGAAGAGATGGGCAAACTGGACAAGATCGGGGAACAAATCTCCGGTACCGAACGTCGGGCGGCAGACGCGGAACGTGACGCGCTGGACCGCTATGTCGCTTCATACCTGGCCGATAGAGTGGGGGCCACGTTCAGCGGCAGAATCAGCGGAGTGTCCAATTTCGGCCTGTTCGTTACGCTGGACGAAACTGGAGCGGATGGAATCGTACCCGTTTCGACCCTGCCCGACGATTTTTATGACCATGACCAAGTTCATCATTGCCTGCTTGGCCGTCGTCACCGCCGGGTATTCAAGCTGGGCGAGCGGGTGAAGACCCGATTGATCGAGGCCGACGCCATGACCGGCTCCATGGTCTTCCGCCTGCTGAACATAGACGGATCGGAAATGCCGGGCGGGCGTGGGTCGGGGACGGGCGCTTCCCGCCGTGGCCGTCCCGAACGGCGGCGGGAGCGGGCGGAAGCGGAGCCATCGGGCCTGGATGCCCCCAAGCCACCACGTCGGCGGCGGTAGCTCTGGATCAGAGCCGTTGGTGGCCCTCGCTGGTGCTGCCACCAACGACCAGGGCCCGTTCCAGCATCTCCGCCTTCACGGTCGCGGTGTCGATGCCGGTGCTGGCGATACGGCTACGCTCAGCCTTGTCACTGCTGGCGGCAACGCCCGCCATGACCAGCAGCAGGGCCGTGGTGAACACCAGACCCAATGCCGACAGTCTCTGACGGTCGATGCGGGAAAGGGAGCGTTCCAAGGTGCGGCTGGTCATGGCGGTCGTCCTCCAACAGGAAGTCGCCAAACCGGTTCGGGGCGGGAACACGGCGGGCGACGGACTGAGAACACCAACCACGCAAGGCGGCCATGGGTCGGGATTAGGGCCATTTGGGGGCAGGGTTGGCAAAAAAATCGGGCGGGCCGTTTCCAGCCCGCCCCCCTCCACACGCTCTGTCTTGACCCAGGATCAGCGCGACAAGGCCCAGTCAATCATCGCCACCGTCTCTTTCACACCATAAAGCGCGACAAAGCTGCCCATCCGTGGGCCGGTGGTCTGGCCCAGCAGCACTTCATACAGGGCTTGGAACCACGTGCGCAGCTCGGTGAAGCCATGTTTCTTGCCCACTTCGAAGACCTGGTTTTGCAACTGGTCCGCCGGGGTGTCGGTGGCCAGCCCGTCCAGCACGGTGCGCAGATCCGAAATCGCCGCGCGTTCCTGGTCGCTGGGGCTGCGATATTGCTTCGTTGGCTTCACGAAGTCCTGATAATAGGTCACGGCATAGCCAACCAGCTTGTCGAGGAACGGAACCGTTTCCGGCGACGCACCAGGCGCGTAGCGGCGGATGAAGCCCCACATCACATCCGCACTTTCGGCATTGGCGGCGCCCGCCAGGTTCAGCAGCAGACCAAAGGACAGGCCCGCCGTGCCCTTCACATCCGCCGGGATGGCCCCGCCATGGATATGATGAACAGGGGTTTCCAGCTTCTGCGCCGAGTCCAGTGCATCGAACTTTTCCACAAAGGACAGATATTCGTCCACGGCGCGCGGGATGACATCAAAATAGAGCTTCTTAGCGGCGCGCGGCTTATTGAACATGTAGAGCGCCAGGCTTTCCGGCGGGGCATAGCGCAGCCATTCTTCCATCGTCAGGCCATTGCCCTTTGACTTGGAGATCTTCTGGCCCTTTTCGTCCAGGAACAGTTCGTAGTTAAAGCCATCAGGCGGGGTACCGCCCAGGATCTTCACGATCTTGGCCGCCAGTTCCACCGACGGGATCAGGTCCTTGCCCGCCATCTCATAATCCACGCCCAGGGCGAACCAGCGCATGGCCCAATCAGGCTTCCATTGCAGCTTGACATTGCCCCCGGTGACAAGGGTCTCGACCTTCTTCCCGTCCTCGTCCTCATAAACAATGGTGCCGGTATCGACATTGCGTTCCAGGATCGGCACCTGCAGAACCCGGCCCGACGTGGGGCTGATGGGCAGGAATGGGCTGTAGGTGGCCTGACGCTCGGCCCCTAAGGTGGGCAGCATCACGGCCATTATCTCTTCATAATGACGCAGAACAGCCATTAGTGCAGCATCGAAACGACCTGACTTATACCAGTCGCTGGCTGACTGAAATTCATACTGGAAACCGAAACGATCCAGAAAATTTCTCAACATTGCGTTGTTATGGTGGCCAAAACTTTCAAACTTGCCGAACGGATCAGGCACCTGGGTCAACGGCTTGTGCAGATTGGCCGCCAACAGATCGCGGTTAGGCACATTGTCCGGCACCTTGCGTAGGCCGTCCATATCGTCGGAGAAGGCGAACAGGCGGGTGGGTACGCCCGGCATCATCATCTCGAACGCGCGACGGACCATGGTGGTGCGCGCCACCTCACCAAAGGTGCCGATATGCGGCAGACCCGATGGACCATACCCTGTCTCGAACAGGACGTAGCCTTTGGGCGGAGCTTTGCCGCCAAGGCGCGCCACCAGCTTGCGTGCCTCCTCAAACGGCCAAGCCTTCGCCCCAAGCGCCAGTTCCTGTTCGCTGCTCATCGCATCATCACCAGATAGAGAAAAACAAGGCGGCAAAACTAGGCTTGCGCCTTGGCGCGGTCAACGCACAGCCAAGCCAGGACGGGCATGCGGGGGGCGTTACCCGCCGGCACCGAACCGGAATCGTTCATTGTGGTCGGGCCGCGCATAGGTCCCGAACATCCGGTCCCAGAGGGCCAGCGCTGTGCCAAAGTTCCGGTCACGATGCTCATCGGCCAGGGAATGGTGAAGCTGATGCATGTGCGGGGAGATCAGCCAGCGCGACAGCCATGCCGGGAAGGCCAAAGGAATGGGGCTATGGCGCAAATGCGCAAAGGCCAATCCCCAAACCAGCATGAAGGCATTGACACCCAGCACCGTGAGGGCCGGCACCTGTGCCCCGGCCAGACCGGCAACAAGACCCAGGCCCAAGCCCTGTCCCAGCATGTTACCTGAGAGATGCACCCCCTGTTCCCAAGGCCAGAAACGAAAGGCCGTCAGCGGTGTCAGAACTGGCGGCGCATGGTGCAGCCGATGGGTACGCCACAGCCATGGGACGGCATGGAACAGCCGGTGGGTCCAGTAAAGGGCAAAATCCCCCACCACAAATGCCGCCAGCGCCGAAGCCAGCAACAGTGGCCAGCCCGGTTCGCCCGTGTGCGACAGGCCACTGACGGCACCGGCCAGCGCAGCCCCCACGCGGTTGCCGATCAGGGACAGGGTCAACAGCCAAGGGGCCAGCAGAAAGGGCAAGGCGGAATTGGCCAGAAAGCAACCAGCATCAATCGGTAATTCACGCCAGTAATCGGTGGCCGACCCCCAGGTCCGGCGTTCGCGCCAGAACCAGGCAACCCCAATCAGCCCGATGACCAGTCCCGGCCACCACAGGACCGATTCCGGCGCGGTCAACAGATCGGTCCAAGAGGAAAGCCAGTCCTCCACTGCCGGACCCCAGCCTACCGCTTTCTCCGCCATGCGATCTGCACCCTGTCAACACTGCCGTCAGGATGGCAGATTGCGGCAGGCTGGCAAAGCGACCAGTCAGCCACCGCGTCCGGCACCAGGATGCAACCCAGACCAAACAAGGGATAGGGTATCCAAATCAAGCCGGACGCCATATACATGGGATTACTGCAGGGCGTCTTGGACAACAGCCCATGACGACTCGGGCAGGACTCTGGCGGAACCCGCAGGGCGATTGCCAGACAAGCAAGTTTCGTATGGGCGCTTTGCCCGCACCCGCTTGACGGGGCGGTAGGGCGCCTGTATAAGCGCCGCTTCCTACGGCACATCCATGTCCCGCGTAAAGGTTTCCTATGGCCAATCATAAGTCCGCTGAGAAGCGCATCCGTCAGACCGCCACCCGGACTGAGGTCAATCGCGCCCGCGTCAGCCGTATCCGTACCTTCCTGAAGAAGGTTGAGACTGCCATCGCCTCTGGCGACAAGAGCGTCGCTTCCGAAGCCTTCAAGCAGGCCCAGCCGGAGCTGATGCGTGGTGTCAGCAAGGGCGTTCTGCACGCCAACACCGTCTCGCGCAAGCTGTCGCGCCTGTCGGGCCGCATCAAGGCCCTGGGCTGATCCCTGGCTTGCCGTAAGGAGAACCCGCGCGGTGCGTCTCGCCCGCGCGGTTTTCTTTGTCGGCCTCCTGCCACAGGCAGGCCAGCAGCAAACAGCCATCGTCGCGTCATGTGTAGCGAACGATTTTTGCTTTTTTTGCTGTTCCCTTTTCGGTCCCGTTGCGACTCTGCCGCCACCCCTCTAGCATCGCTGCTCCGCCATTCGGTGTGACAATGGAAGCGATGCAGACGGGTGTGTGTTGCCGTTGGATTGCAATCCAAGTCGGCGCATTGGATAGTGGATGCCAAGAAGCATCTCAGTTCCGGCCCCGCCGGTAGGCTGCTATTTCTTGAAAATTCTGACCTGTACGAAGGGGGTATTCCGCAAGGGAACGCCCGTTGTTACGGTTTTGTGTTTCGGCGACCATCCGCATTACCCACAATAAGGGTGAACCGATATCAAGGATGGTTAGACCGGCGACCAAATGGGGTGGGGCCAATGGCAACATTGACCTAAGGGTGTTGCAAACGACACCAACCCGCCGGGAAGCGTTGGCGGGACGGTGCAAAAGGGCGGTCGGGCAGGTCGCTTGATGGGGCGGTTTGTGGATCGCTGATTTTTCATGGGTGCAGGTGGCGTGCTGCTGCGGGCGCAGGGTGCGGCCTTCAGTGAAGTGGGGCCTTGGGGCGGGGAGCAACGGTCGAATGTCAGTGCAGGGTTCGCTGGACCAACAGTGGGCGCGCGTGCGGGGCCGCTTGAAGGACGAGGTGGGTGAAACCGCTTATCGTTCCTGGCTGAAGCCGCTCACCGTCGGTTCGCTGGATGGTGGGCAACTGCGCATTCTTGTGCCCACACGTTTCATGCGTGACTGGATCCGCACTCATTATGCCGATCGCATCCGCGCGCTGTTTTCGGGGGAGAATCCGGGCGTTCAGACGGTAGAGATCGTGGTGGCCAGTGCCGCTCGGCCGGAAACGGCGCCACCCGCCAATGATATGCCCACCGCGACCCCGCCTGTGCCGGTCGCCGCGAACCCGGAACCCGTGACCGAACTGGTTATCGAACCCAGTCCCTCGCTGGTGGTCGTGGAAGACCGGACCGACGAGATGTCGGCGCCACTGGATCCGCGCTTCACGTTCGAGAATTTTGTGGTGGGCAAGCCCAACGAGTTGGCCTTTGCCGCCGCCCGGCGCGTGGCCGATGCCCAGGCCGTGCCTTTCAACCCGCTGTTCCTATATGGCGGCGTGGGTCTGGGCAAGACGCATCTGATGCACGCCATCGCCTGGGCCATCCGTAAAAAGGACCCGTCGCGCCGCGTCATCTATCTGTCGGCCGAAAAGTTCATGTACCAGTTCATCCGGGCACTGCGCTTCAAGGACACAATGGCCTTTAAGGAGCAGTTCCGGTCGGTCGATGTGCTGATGATCGACGATGTGCAGTTCATCAGCGGCAAGGACAGCACCCAGGAAGAATTCTTCCACACCTTCAATGCGCTGGTGGACCAGAACCGTCAGGTCATCATCAGCGCCGACAAAAGTCCGTCGGATCTGGAAGGGATGGAGGAGCGGCTGCGCTCGCGTCTGGGCTGGGGCCTGGTGGCCGATATCCACCCGACCACCTATGAGCTGCGCCTGGGCATCCTGGGCCAGAAGGCCGACCGTATCGGCGCCAAGGTGCCGCCCAAGGTCCTGGAATTCCTGGCCCATAAAATCACCAGCAATGTGCGCGAGCTGGAAGGGGCGCTGAACCGCATCGTCGCCCATGCTGAACTGGTTGGCCGCGCCATCACCCTGGAATCGGCGCAGGACGTGCTGCACGACCTGCTGCGCGCCAGCAACCGCCGCGTGACCATCGAAGAGATCCAAAAGAAGGTCGCGGAACATTTCAACATTCGCTTGGCTGACATGAGCAGCGCGCGCCGCGCCCGCGCCGTGGCCCGCCCGCGCCAGGTGGCCATGTATCTGGCCAAGCAGTTGACCCAGCGGTCCCTGCCAGAAATCGGCCGTAAATTCGGTGACCGCGACCACACCACCGTCATGCATGCCGTCCGCAAAGTGGACGAACTCTGCGGCACCGACCCGGCTTTCGCCGAGGATGTCGAACTGCTGCGCCGCATGCTGGAGGGATAAGGCCCTCAGCCCGACCCAATGGTTGCTTGCTATCCAGGCAACCGGGTGCTTCCCTGTAGAGATCGCAGCGGAGTGGCACCAGGAGGGCGTGGGATGCTAGGCCGTGGGGGGCGTTGCCGTTCAGTGCTGTTGTCAGTCTGGATGCTGGTGGCCGCACCTGTTTTGGCCGCTGATCTTCCAGTGATCCGCGTCTCCGACGGGCAGTTTCAAGGTGACAACACGCGCGTCGATTATTTCTATGATCTGTTCCAGCGCCTGATCGACGAAACGACGCCCCGATACGGTCCCGCCACGATCAGTCAGGTTCGCGATAAGTTTACCCAGAACCGGCTGCTGGCCGAACTGAAGACCGGACGTATTGATGTCTCCTGGACCGCGACCAGCATCGAGCGGGAGCGGGAAAGCCATCCCATACGCATCCCCATCGATATGGGCCTGATCGGTCAAAGGGTGCCGGTGATCCGGGCCAGCGACGCTGCGGCTTTTGAAGCGATCCGCACGGTGGAGGATCTCAAGCGCTTCAAGGCTTGTCAGGGTGCACAATGGCCTGACTTTGATATCTCTGCGGCCAGTGGCTTGCAGCAGATCACCGGTGTTCATATCGATTTGCTCTACGCCATGCTACGCGCCCACCGGTGTGACTATTTCGCCCGCGGTGTGGGGGAGGTGGCGGCGGAGGCGCTAACATATGGCGGACCTGACCTCCGGATCTTTAACGGGCTGATCATCGCCTATCCGATGCCAATCTATTTTTTTGTGGCGCCGGGCCGGCATGACCTTGCCCGACGGCTGGAAGAGGGGTTGCAAACCTTACTGGCCAATGGGGAGTTAAAGCGCATGCTGTCCACCCATCCGTCCACCCGCGGCGCCTTCCCGCTGGAACGGTTCAATGATGCCACGGTCATTCAACTCCCTAATCCGACCCTGCCGCCCGAAACACCGTTGTCCGATCCCCGTTTGTGGCTAAGCGTGGGCAGGCATGACGGGGGCCCCTCTTAACGGGATCACGCTTGCGTCGGCCCGGACCCTGAACGATCATGGAACATCTGGAACTTTAATCGTCCCATCGCCATCTTGCCCCGCCGTCCGATCCCGCCCGCCGCGACGAAGCCGGCCATCCCCAGCGCCCCCGAACCGGGGGCGTTGCTGTTGGCTGCCGTTGCGTCACTGTCGGCACAGCAGCGCCATCAGGAGGCGGCCCTGGTGCAACTGGTGGTGCGCGGCTGGTGGCAGGCGCTGGAGACGGGCCTGGACCTCGCCCCCCCGCCCGTCACCAAAATACCGCCCAGCCTGGGGGCGGAAGTGGCTGCCGCCGCTCGCGCCTATGGCGAAAGTCTGGCACCGCTGCCCGTGGCGGCGGTGGCCGACCGCATCGGTGCCCTGCATGCCGGCCTAATGCCGTCTGATGAACGGGCCCGCCATGGCGTCTACTACACGCCGCCGGCGTTGGCCACCCGGCTGGTGGATCTGGCCGAGGGCGGTAAGGTCAATTGGGCCGACGCCCGCGTGCTGGACCCTGCCGCCGGCTGCGGTGCTTTCCTGGTGCCCATCGCATTGCGCATGGCCAAAGCCCTGAAGGGGGTGGAGCCGGCACTGGCTCTGCGCTCCATCGCCCACCGCCTGCGTGGGCTGGAACTGGACCCTGTCGCCGCCTGGATATCCTGTGTGATGGTGGAGGCGGCGCTGGCCCCGCTGATCCGGGCGGGGGGCAAGCGGCTATCACCCTGCCGGCACGCCGACGCGCTGTCGGTGTCAGCGGCGGCAGAATTTGATCTAGTGATCGGCAACCCACCCTATGGTCGCCTGACCCTGGTGCCCGACATGCGGGCACGGTTCGCGCGCAGCCTCTATGGCCATGCCAATCTCTATGCCCTGTTCATGGACCAGGCTGTGCGCTGGACTGTGCCGGGGGGCCTCATCGCCTTCCTGACCCCGTCCTCCTTCCTGGCCGGGGATTATTTCAAGCATCTGCGCCGCACCCTGTCTGATCTGGCCCCGCCCCTGTCGCTGGACTTCGTCGATGAACGCAAGGGCGTGTTCGACAATGTCCTGCAGGAGACGGTGCTGGCCACATATCGCCGGATGGGGCCGAAGAGAAAGCGGCCCGACCGCGCCCTGGTCAACATGATCCGGGCCGGCAGCAGTGGCGATGGACTGACCATCCTGCCGTCGGGTTCCTTCACCCTGCCCGATGAACCGACTGCCCCCTGGATTCTGCCCCGGCATGCCAGCGAGACGGGTCTGGCCACGCGCCTGCGCAGCCTGGACAGCCGGCTGCGCGACTGGGGCTACCGTGTCGCCACCGGCCCCCTGGTCTGGAATCGGTACAAGCCGCAGATCGGGGAAAAGCCGGGTAAGGGAGCCGTCCCTCTGGTCTGGGCCGAATCCGTCACGCCCGATGGCCGCTTCACCTATCGCTGTGAGAAGGCCAACCACAAACCCTGGTTCCACCCGGCCCTGACGGGTGATGACTGGCTGCTGACCCGCCGGCCTTGCGTGCTGTTGCAGCGGACAACCGCTAAGGAACAGGCCCGCCGCCTGATCGCCGCCGAAATGCCCCTTTCCTTCCTGGCCAAGCATCCGCGCGGCGTGACAGTGGAAAACCACCTGAACATGCTGCTGCCATTGGATGACAGTCCGCCCTTGGTGCCGCCCGCCGTCCTGGCCGCCTTCCTGAACAGCCGAGCCGCCGACCGCGCCTTTCGCTGCATTTCCGGCTCTGTTGCTGTCTCCGCTTATGAGTTGGAGGCCATGCCCCTGCCCCATCCAGCGGCGCTGAAGGAACTGACATCCCTGGTGGCGGCCGGTGCGTCGCGCGAACGGCTGGATCAGGCTGCCGACCGCCTCTATGGGATAGCCTGATGTCCACCCTGCCGCCGTTGCTGGACCGCGCAGAGGTGGCCCGCCGCCTCCGTCTGATTTTCCCGGACGGCACGCCGGAGCGCGATAAATGCGTGCGCGATGCTGCCGCCGCGACGGTTGCGGCATTTCTATATATCGGCGCCATCGAGGGCACGGACATCTGGCTGAACCCGGTGCATGTGGTGCGGTTGGGCGACACCAGGATGCTGTTCAACGCCGATGCTGCATCACGCGCCGATTATGCCCAGGCACCGCGCGCCACAGGAGAACGCTGGTACCAGGATAACAGCCGCGAGCAGGTGCGTGACGAGGTCATCCGCCAAGGGTTGATCCCCAACGGTGCTGTCATCGAGCGGTCGGGCATCCCCACCACGTCCTCCAAGCCGCGCTATGCCCTGGCCGCCCCGTTTGCGGCCCTGTTCGATCCGACCTTGCAGGGTGATGCCCTGGCCACATCGGCAAAGGCATGGGCCGCCGCGACCCTGAACCCGATGGCGCTGGCCCGCATCGTGTCCCTGCGCGGTTCTACCGACCGCGACGGGGCCGATGTGCTGGTCCGTTTTCCGAATGGAGAGACGCGGTTGCTGGCCCCCGGTCCCAGCAGCCGCATCGCCCAGGCCGTGGTGGAACAGTTCGCGCCGCGGTTCCTGTCCGACCCCGTGGTCCTGTGGCTATCGGAAAGTGCGGCCAAGGTGGCCGCCAGGGATGAGGGATGGATCAAGCGGTTACGCCTGCGCATCACGCCCGACCGCACCCTGCCCGACCTCATCCTGCTCGACCGGGGCAAGAGTGCCGCCGACCTGATGCTGGTCTTCGTGGAGGTGGTGGCGACCGACGGCCCCGTCACAGAACAGCGCGCCCGCGCCTTCCTGGAAATCGCGGCAGAAGGCGGGTTCGATGCGTCGCGGGTAGCCTGTATTACCGCCTTCCTGGACCGCGACCGGCCGGAGGTGAAGAAGGCCTTGCCGTCGCTGGCCTGGGGCGGGCAGGTCTGGTTCGCCTCTGAGCCCGGCCGGTTGCTGCACCTTGTGGCCCAACCCGGCCGGCTGGCGGGGATGGCCTGATCACCCCGCCGCCACCAGACCGGCGTAAAGGTTGAGGATTCCCTGCCAGCCACCCGCCGAATCCAGGCTGTCGCGCGTTGCCGCAGCCAGATCACCGAACCGTTCGATATGGCGATGTTCCAGGAGCACCCGCGTCTGGCCTTCCCCTTCCAGGGTGAAGGTCACCTCCACCTCTGTCAGCAGGTCGGGATTAAAACGCCAGGTGCCATCCACTTGCCAAGCCAACAGCAGTCTGCCGGGTGGGTCCCAGGCGATGACATGGCCCCAGGGGCATTCCCCGCCATCGGCCGTCCGCTCATACCAGCGGCCGCCCGCCTGCGGTTCCACAACCACATCCACCTGCGGGCTGCCCTGACCCACCGAATGGGTCTTGGGCCACCAAGCACCCATGCGGCCGGTGAAAAGGGTGAAGGCACGGGCCGGGTCGGCCGCCACCAGCACCGACCGGCGCACGGGCGCCGGCTTGATCTGCCCACTCATCCCTGATCCTTCCTTCGTTCATTGTCGCGTGCCACCTCGGCCTGGAACGCGGTCAGCGCCACTTCCCAGAACCGGTCCAGCCATTGCCGGATCGCGCCCAGTCCAGCCGGGTCGATACGGTAGATCCGCCGCGTTCCCTGGCTTTCATCGCTGACCAACCCCGCCTCCTTCAGCACCTTCAGATGCTGCGACACGGCGGGCCGACTGACCGGCAGGCCATCGGCCAGCACCCCCACCGGCGAGGGGCCGGCCGCCAGCCTTTCGAAGATCTGGCGTCGGGTCGGGTCGGAAAGGGCGATGAGAGCAAGATTTATGTTAGTCATGACTTACGGTAATTATATACTTACATATTGTCAAGCCTGTCGCATCGGGACGAAATCGCTATGATTGCGCAGAAGCCACCACCGGACCCATCCCATGTCGCTTTCCATCCCCCGTTTGATCGGCCATCGCGGGGCCGCCCGCCACGCACCTGAAAACACCCTGTCTGGCATGCGGGTGGGGGCCTTGCAGGGCGCCTTGTGGGTAGAGGTGGACGTGAAGATCACGCGCGACGGCGTGCCCATCTTGATGCATGACGATGATCTGGACCGCACCACCACAGGCCATGGCCCGGTGGCGGCAATGGATTTCGCCGATATCCGCCGCCTGGATGCCGGGTCATGGTTCGCAGCGGAATTCCGGGGTGAGCCTGTTCCCACCCTGGCAGAGGCAATCCAGGCGGCGCAGTTGCTGGACATCAACCTGAACCTGGAGATCAAACCCTGCCCAGGCCGGGAGGAGCAGACGGCGGGCATCGCCCTTTCCATGGCGCTGAACCTGTGGCCGACCGACCGACCGCCACCGCTGATTTCCAGCTTCTCGATCGAAGCGCTCTCCATGGCGAAGGTGGTCGCTCCGCAATGGCCACGCGGATTTCTGATGGATGAGGAGCCGGCCGATTGGGCCGACATTGCGGACCGCCTTCAGGCTGCAACCATCAATATTGATGCAAAGAAGCAGACGGCCGAGAGTATACAGGCCTTCCGCGCCACGGGCCGTCCCATACTGGCCTACACGGTCAATGACGCCGACCAAGCCCGACAACTGTTTCAGTGGGGCGTGGCGGGATTGTTCACCGATACACCCAAGGGCCTTTACGAAGGGCTGATCGGCAAAGGAAGCGGCGGCGCGGGTCGTGCGGCGATGGTTACCACCGAACCCGATCCGCCTGCGTGACACAGCATCGGGATCGATCCAACAGTGCCTCCCGTCAGGCAGACAGGGCATCTGCCTCCAGTGCCCGGTGCCGTTCCGAGGTCAGCACCTGGCGCACCAGCGGCTGAGCCCGCAGACAGCGAGCAATATAGTCGCTTTCATCGCGGGTCAGGGTTCGGACCTGCACATCGACATGCAGACATTCCTCCGCCTCGAAATGCCGGGCCTGAACCGATGCCGGGACCAGACCGCGTTTGGCGAAGAACTCCAGCACACGCGGCAAACTACCCGGATCAGGGTCGGCCAGGACAGCAAAACAGGCGGTGCGGTTGGGGTCGGTAGGGCGGGCTTCCGCCGGGGGTGGGGCCAGAACAGGCATGCCGGCGGGGGCGGTTGCAGCAGACATGATCATTACTCCGCCGCGACGGTAGTATGAACCGGATGGGCCAGCTTGCTGGCACCGCGCATCTCCGGCCCGACCGACAGTCGGTCCAGGTCCGCCCGCTGGAAACAGCGAGACAGGACACCAATAGGGTCTGTCATGCTGTCATCCGGGGCCGCCGGTACCAGCATGGCAAAGGCACGGTTGGCACGGGCGGCACGCATGGCCGCTTCCACCGCCTCGTCCAGCCCGACACCCGGCAGCCGCTGCCAGGGCACCGGGGTAATCACACCGCCCGCCGCACGATGCACCGCCAGCGCAATCTGGGCGCCGGTCGAAGGGTCGCGATAGACGGTCAGACTGGCGGGGTGTTCCTGGGTGCTCATCTCCGGCTCCGAACTGCATGGGTTCCCGCTTGTGCGGTGCAGTAAACATAGGCCAGGCGCCGGGGCATTTCTTTGCAATTTTTGTCCCTATGGCTTATTTTGCGCAAATGTAATGCGTTCAACGACGAACATGGGGATGAATCATGCAAAAGCCACTGGATGGGCTGGACTGGCGCATTCTGGATTACCTGCAGAAGGACGGGTCTGCCACGGCAGCGGAAGTGGCCGATCAGGTTGGGTTGAGCCAGAGTCCCTGTTGGCGCCGCATCCAGCGACTGGAAGAAGATGGCATCATTAAACGGCGCGTCGCCCTGCTGGACCGCAAGGCCGTGGGCTTGAACGTGCTGATCTTCAGCCACGTGAAGCTGGAAGCCCATAGTGGCGACCTGCTGACCGATTTCCGGGAGGCAATCCGTCGCATCCCGGAGGTTCAGGAATGTTTTGTGCTGATGGGGCAGGTGGATTTCCTGCTGCGTATCGTGACCAGGGATGTGGAGGCCTACGAGGCCTTGTTCTTTGAAAAGCTATCGAAGCTGCCAGGGGTACGGGAACTCAACAGCATGATCGCCGTCTCCACCGTCAAGGAGACAACGGAACTGCCACTGCCCGGGCTTTGATCAACCCTCCAGGTCGGGCAGCAGCATGACCAGTCTCAGGTCGGGCCGCGTCTCCACTGACAGGGTCATCTGGCGGAAGCGAAGCAGGCCCTGTACCGGATGCTGGAACAGCCTTTCGCCACCCTCGCGCCCCCTGATGTCGGCGCCGGCCCAGCGGCTGGCGAAATCACGGCTGCCGGTCCGCAGTTCGGCGATCAGGGCAGCCAAGCCCGGGTCTTGCAGGTAGCGCCCATGATCGGCACGGAATTCGGCCAGCACCCGGGCAGCGCGTGCCGGCCAATCGACCAGCAGGCGACGTGCCCCGTCATCCAGGAACAGATAACGCAGCAGATTGTGAGGGCCGGGTCGGTCAAGCCAGCCTGTGAACAGGGATTCGGCCGGGCGGTTCCAGGCCAATAGATCCTGGCGATGGTCCAACGCATAAGCCGGCACCGAGAGGGCGGACACGGCCGCTCGCAGCCGGTCATGCTGGGCGGCGGGATCATCCACCGTGTCGGGCTGCCGCGGATCGCGGCGGCCCGACAGTTGGAACAGATAGGCCCGTTCGGCAGTGTTCAGGCGCAAGGTGCGAGCCAAACGGTCGAGAGCCTGAGGGGAAGCCTGGATATCGCGGCCTTGTTCCAGCCAGGTCAGCCAAGTCGCGCTGATCCCCGCCAGCATCGCCACCTCCTCCCGCCGCAGCCCCGCGGTGCGGCGGCGGCCGGTAACGGACAGGCCCAGCGCCGCCGGGTCCAGCCTTCCACGCCGTTCGCGTAGAAAGATGCCCAGCAGACGGCGCTGATTCATCACAGTATCGACGGGCATGATGGTGGTGTTCATACCAGGATAATTGCCTATCTTGTACCGGCTTGGCCAGAGACATAAACCAGGGGCCACCCCTCCCTCGGAAGACATCGCCATGACCCCGCCCATGGACAGCCAGCACGACCTTGTAGTGCAGCAATTCGCCCCCCGCGCCGCCGCCTATGCGAGCAGCCCCACCCACGCGGCCGGTCCTGATCTGACCGCGTTCCAATCCCTGCTGCAGGCCGCACCGGTGATGCGCCTTCTGGACCTGGGCAGTGGCGGGGGGCATGTCAGTTTTCACGCCTCCCCTTATGCCAGTGAGGTGCTGGCCTATGACCTGTCTACGGATATGCTGGACATGGTGGCAGCCGGTGCGGCGTTGCGGGGCCTGACCAACATCCGCACACAGCCGGGTCGGGCTGAACATCTGCCCTTCCCCGATGGGCACTTCGATATGGTCGCCAGCCGTTACAGCGCCCATCACTGGCGTCACCTGCCAGCAGCCCTGGCAGAGACAGTCCGTGTGCTGCGACCCGGTGGACAGTTGCTGATGATGGATGTCTTCGCTCCGGCTGACCCGTTGCTGGATACATTCCTGCAAACGGTGGAAATGGTCCGTGACCCCAGCCATGTCCGCGACTATTCGCTTCATGAGTGGCGAAGCCTGCTGCACGATGCCGGACTGGCGCCCGGCACCGTGACCACCTATCGACTTCGCTTGGAATTCCAAAGCTGGGTGGATCGGATCGGCAGCCCGGAAAGTCACCGCCCCGCCCTGCGGTCCCTGCTGGCCGGGGCAGCGGCGGAGGTGAAACGACATTTCGCTGTGGAGACGGATGGCAGCTTCACGATCGATACGATGCTGATGGTTGCCACAAAAGAAAGCTGACGGAACGGCTCTTGACTCACCGGCGGTAATGGCCATGTGATACTGCATGATCATTCCGCCGCAACCACCGCCGCTGCCTGCCGTGCAGCCTGCATCGACCACGCCGCAGAATAATGCGGCGCTGGCAACGGCTGCTGTGGCTGCGCAGAAAATCGCCAAGCCGACCCAGACCCAAACCAAACGGGCCCCATCGGCCGTAGCCCAAGGCGACGCATCGCGGGAAACAACCGACAGCCGTTTTGTCGGACGCGCCTTTGACAGCGAGGCCGCCGCCGTGGAGGCCCGCACGAACAGTCCCCCGCCCCGTGGCCGCGGTGACCGTTTGGATGTCAGTGTTTAAGGATCGGACCGGTTTTTAACCCCTGTTGGTATGAACTTTGGTGGGCTTGGACCGCTATCTCGACCATAGGCCGGTCGACATAGGGATTTCTATCCGCCCGCCGACCGCAAGCCCACCATGTTACACTAAACGGTTGCAGGAGCCCGCCCATCCTTACCCCTTGATGGCTCGCACCGGCGGCATGGCGTTGCAGACATCAATATGGCCGGACGCGCGGATGAAGAAATCATCCTGGCGAAAGCGGCGGGCATCGCGCCATTTGGTGTAGGTCTCGCTCTGGCCAGACAGAACCTCGATCTTTTCCTGTTCCGCCTCTGGCACATCGGCAGCCAGACGAACAGCATTGATGGGCACCCGCTGTTCCGCCTTTTCATAGAAACCCAAAGTACCGGTGCCGCGCGGCAGGGCCGTCAGCAGTTCCATGCCCTTCAGGACACGGCCCACCAGGGTGATGACCTTGTCCAGCGGGCGCGGTGAGTGGCCAATGACGGTGTAGAGTTCTGCCCCGCTGCCGCTATCCAGGGCCAAACCGCGTCCAACCCCGACAATGCCATAGCAATGGGTCATCCAGGCTTCCCCCGTCTTGGGATCACGGGCAGCGGGGAAAATGTCGGAGATGCCGACCTCCGGCGCATAGGCGTCCGGGTCCGGCAGCTTGGCAAAGGGCAGGGTCTTGGCACCGTCCTTGATGGTGAATTCCGGCGCCAGCTTGTCCAAGGCTGTCTTCATCGGCTTGGGGGTTTCGTCCGGCATGCCCCATTGCGTGACATAGTTATCCTGGACGCGGACGATGAAAGTCCCCTCGTACCAGTTCTCCCGCGCTAGCTTGCGCATGTTTTCCACATGGATGGGGGCAAAGGCGGGGGCCAGTTCAATGACCACGCGCCCGCCGGGCAGATCGATATAGAAAGTGTTCTCAGGCACCGGTGCGCGCCAGTCACTGGCCGGCGACGCCGCCAGCACCTCCGCCGGGGTCTGGCGCTTCGGGGCCTCCTGAGCGGTGGCAGGCAGGGACAGGGCCAGCAGGGCGGCCGTGGCAAGCAGTGTCAGGCGCATGGGGCTTCTTCTTTATGGATTGCCGATGGCCGCAGCATCCCAGAAGCCCCCGACCCCATCAAGGGGCGGTGACCACCCTACCGGTGAATGGGTTCCAGCCCGTGGCTGCCAGCACGGCCCAGGCCGTGGCCCCCAGATGCGGCTGCCGGTAATAGAAGAAGTCAGCCCCTTTGCTGTCCGGCCCGATGGCAAAGCCGGTCGAGACCTTGTCCCCGCGCGTGGCCCAGAGATAACCGCCAGGGCTGATATCGCCAACCAAGCCCGACAATAGTCTCACAGACCGCTCCTGATCCCGTACAGCGGCCCAGGACAGGGCCGCCTGCGCCGTCCCCTCTACCCAGACGCCATCACGGTCGCCGTTGAAATCATAACCGCCGGCGACGCCATGCACCTGATCCGCGCGGTCCAGTGCCCGGCGCCAGTCGTGCGGCGACTCGGGCAGCAGCAGCGGCCAGAGCAGGGCGTCCAGGCCGGAATTACCGTCATTGACCGTCACGCCATCGGGTAGGGTGCCGGTGGGGAAGTACCCCGCATCAGCCCGCCAGAGCGCGTTCAGGAAGCCCAAAGCCGCCGCCTTGCCCGCCGCCCAGTCACCACCGGGCACGCCCGCGCGTTCCAGCCAGCCGAACAGGGCAACCAGGTCGGTATTATGCTCCACTGATTTCCAGGTCAGGGCCTGTGTCCCCATTCCATCGCCATGGATGCCGCCGGTAAAGCCGCCCGGCCCTTTGGTATCGCGCATATGGGCCAGGACCCAGGCGCCCAGTTTGGCGGCTCCCGCCCGGTATTTCGGCTCATTCAGCGCATCGGCGAGTGTCAGCAGGGCCAGACCTGCCCAGGCAACATTGCCGGTGGCTGTCCCGACCTGATAGGCATCCTCTTCCCAGCGCTGGGCCTTCTGGTTCCACCAGCCATTGGGCGGGATGGGGAATTCCTGTTGCGGCCCGGCGCGGTAGGTGGTGCGCAGCCGACCCTGCGGCCCCGCCCGGTCATTCTCCACCGCCGACAACAGCGCATCACCGATGCGCCGTGCCTTTGTGGCACGCCCGCAGGCGACCAGGGCGATGGCGGCCAGCGCATTGTCATAGGTGAAGGCCGCATTCTTAAGCGCATCCTCCACCGGCGCCCCGGCACCGGAGGGGTGGTCGAAACTGCGCAAGAAAGCCGGACCCTTACCCGGCACCGAGTCGATGGCCACCGTCAACGACCCACACAGCCGACTTTCCAGCAGGGTGGCGGCCGACACGGCAGAAGGCTGTCGCTCCGCTTGCGCCCCTGCAGGTGCTGGCAGGGTCAGTATCGCGGCCAGCAGGGGAGTGAAAAGAACGCGCATCATTCGCTGGGCCGGGGGGGTAGCAGGTCATCGACAGCCACGCGCAGGACCGTTGCGATTCTGACCATGGCATCAACGCTGCCGGGCTTACGTCCTGCCTCAATCTCGCTGAGGTAAGAGGGGGAGACGCCGGCAGCTTGCGCCAGCGCCTGCTGCGTCAGGCCGCGATATTGTCGATAGGCGCGTACCGGCGACATACCGTCCAGGATATGTTCAATCAACTCTATCGGGAACGCTTCTTCCTCGCCACGTTGCAGCCGGGCAAGGGCCTCCCGGCTTTCAGCCAGGTCCTGCGCATCTTCCAACGCCTCCATCAGCGCTTCGAAGTCGCTGCGATTTAAGGTGACGGTATCCGCATCTTCCCGTACCGGGCGCAATATGATGGCATTCATCGATATATCTCCCGACGGTTGCCGACCCTGGTGATCGTGACCGTCATCACGCCATTGTCGATCTGATACAGCGCGCGCCAATCCCCATGCCGGATGCGACCGTCACCATCGCCGAACGACTTGGCCCATGCATGCCGAGCATAGGGATCGGCGGCGAACAGGTGCAATTTACCCAGCATTGCCATCGCATCGTGCTTCGGCATGCTCCGCAGGGTCTTTTGCGCGCCTGACAGGATAATCAGCTTCATCACCACCATCTTCGCCAATAGCGAATATGGTGGCAAGCGACAAAACTAACCCCGCACGCGCAGCCCTGCCGCCAGCGTTTCCACCAGTTCGGCCATCATCACTTCCGGGTCGGCACTGCTGACCGGGGCCAGGTTGCCGGACACGATACCTTCGACCAAGCCGTTCACGGCGGCCCAGGTGGTGGCAGCGGCGCGTTCCAGCCGGTCGGGGCTGGCGTTGGGAATCAGGGGCGTTACCGCCATCTCAATCCCCCGGCGCAGGCGCACGATGCGCTCCAGCAGCCAGTCGGGCAGGGGTTCGGTCAGGACCGGCGGGCGGTTATCGATTAGGGTCTGGAACAGATTCAGGTTAGAGCGCGCGAAGGTCAGATAGGCATTGGCCAGAGCCAGAAGACGGGTTTCAACCGCAGCGTCAGGGGGTACGGCATCATCTGCTGCCTTCATCACCACCTGCAACCGGTCCAGCAACTCCGCATTCAGGTGCAGGCGCACCGTATCGAGATTGGGATAGAGATTGTAAAGCGTCCCGACAGAACAACCCACAGCCTGGGCCAAAGTCCTGGCTGTCAGCGCGGCCAAACCATGGTCGGCGACCAACTTGCGCGCCTCATGCAGGACGGCTTTGGCGAGTTCGGCGCGGGGCTGACGGCTCATCGGCGATTTTTCCCTGACTTTCCCTGGATTTGACACCGGTCGCCACTATGTTTAGCACGGATGTCTTGTTTTCAATCGACCTTTGTCCGGATGGTCATGCTACCCGTGCTCACGGCAAAAGGCTGCCACGGCAGACCTGCATGTTGATGACACCGCTGCACTGACGTAAAACCGTCGCGGATTTTCAAGCCTTTGCACCCGGCCCCGGCGATCCAACGTCGCGGCCTTTCCGACCGGAACCCCAAATGGCCCCCTACGATCAAGCCCCGAGCGAGCGCCTGTCCTTCCTCTTCGGCGCCAACGGCACCTTCATCGCGGAACTTTACGCCCGTTACCGGCAGGACCCGAATTCGGTCGATGCCAGTTGGCAGTCCTTCTTCGCCGAGATGGGCGATGACGGCCACGCCATCCTGGCCGAACTGAACGGCGCCTCATGGGCGAAGGCCACCGCCAAGGTGATTGGGGCCGCTGACCCGGACGCCCCTCCGCCGGCTAAGCCGGGCAAGGGTGACAAGGCCGCGCCGACTCCGGCGGCTGCCGCCCCCGTCGTGCAGGGCTTCACCGCCGACCAGGTCCGCGCTGCCCAGTTGGACAGCCTGCGCGCCCTGATGCTGATCCGGAACTATCGCGTACGCGGTCATCTGCTGGCCAAGCTGGACCCGCTGGGCATGGACAAGCGGGCCGAGCATGCCGAGCTCGATTACCGCCATTACGGCTTCACCGAGGCCGATCTGGATCGTCCGATCTTCATCAACAATGTGCTGGGGATGGAGACCGCCACCCTGAGGCAGATTGTCGATGCCCTTCAGCGGACCTATTGCGGCTCGATCGGCGTCGAGTTCATGCATATCCAGGACCCCGAGCAGAAGGCCTGGATTCAGGAGCGGATCGAGGGCATCCGCAACCAGACCGACTTCACCGTCAATGGCAAGAAGGCCATCCTGCAGCGCCTGACGGCCGCCGAAGGGTTTGAGCGCTTCTGTCAGGTGAAGTGGACGGGCACCAAGCGATTCGGCCTGGAAGGCGGCGAAGTGCTGGTCCCCGCCATCGAACAGGTCATGAAGCGCGGCGGCCAGATGGGCCTGAGGGAAATTGTGCTGGGCATGGCCCATCGCGGTCGCCTGAACGTGCTGGCCAATGTCATGGGCAAGCCCTTCAAGGCCATCTTCAGCGAGTTCCAGGGCAATCCCGCCAACCCCGAAGACGTGCAGGGGTCCGGCGACGTGAAGTACCATATGGGTACCTCCAGCGACCGTGACTTTGATGGCAACACCATCCACCTGTCCCTGTCGCCCAACCCGTCGCATCTGGAAGTCGTGAACCCGGTTGTCTGTGGCCGCGTGCGCGCCAAGCAGTGCCAGATCTCCGGTCAGGTGCCGCCCTCGGACGAAAGCCGCTCCAACGTGCTGGGCGTGCTGCTGCATGGTGACGCGGCCTTCGCGGGCCAGGGTCTGGTGCCGGAAACGCTGCTGCTATCCGAACTGAAGGGGTACCGCACCGGCGGCATCATCCATTTCATCATCAACAACCAGATCGGTTTCACCACCGCCCCGCAGTACAGCCGTTCCGGCCCGTACCCGACGGAAGTGGCTAAATCGATCCAGGCCCCGATCTTCCATGTGAATGGCGACGATCCCGAAGCCGTTATCCATGTCAGCCGCATCGCCATCGAATTCCGACAGAAGTTCCTGAAGGATGTCGTGGTCGATATCGTCTGTTACCGCCGCCAGGGCCACAATGAAGGCGACGAGCCGGCATTCACCCAGCCGCTGATGTACAAGACCATCGCCAAGCAGACCACCACCCGCGCGCTTTATGCGCAGCAGTTGGTGAAGGAGGGCGTGATCACCCAGGCGGAAGGCGATGCCTATGTCGCGGAATTCAATGCCCAGATGGAGCAGGAATTCCAGGCCGCCACCTCTTACAAACCGAACAAGGCAGACTGGCTGGAAGGCAAATGGTCTGGCCTGACCCCGGCCCCTGCCGATGTGGCGCGCGGCAGCACGGCCGTTGGCCTGGATGTGCTGAAGGAAGTGGGGCTGGCGCTGTGCAAGACGCCGGATGACTTCAGTGTCAATTCCAAGGTCGCACGCCAGCTCAAGGCCAAACAGGAAGCCATCTTGACGGGTCAGGGCATCGATTGGGCCACGGCGGAAGCCCTGGCTTTCGGTACCCTTCTGGTTGAGGGCAATCCGGTCCGTCTGTCGGGTCAGGATGTGGGCCGCGGCACCTTCTCGCACCGCCACTGCGTGCTGGTCGATCAGGTGAACGAGAACAAGTTTGTTCCCCTGAATCATGTCCGTCCGGGCAATCAGGCCAGCTTTGAAGTCCATGACAGCCCGCTGTCCGAAGCCGCCGTTCTCGGCTTTGAATATGGCTTCTCGCTGACCGAACCGCATGCGCTGACCATCTGGGAAGCGCAGTTCGGCGACTTCGTGAACGGGGCCCAGGTTATCATCGACCAGTTCATCAGCTCTGCCGAATCGAAGTGGCTGCGCATGTCCGGTCTGGTCATGCTGTTGCCGCATGGCATGGAAGGCCAGGGTCCGGAACACAGCTCCGCCCGCCTGGAGCGCTTCCTGCAGGGTTCGGCGGAGGATAACTGGCAGGTCTGCAACATCACGACGCCGGCCAATTACTTCCACGCGCTGCGCCGGCAAATTCGCCGCGACTTCCGCAAGCCGCTGATCGTGATGTCGCCGAAGTCGCTGCTGCGTCACAAGCTGTGCGTCTCGCCGCTGGACATGTTCTCCGCTGATCAGACCTTCCACCGTGTTCTCTATGAAACCGGCGTCGATCTGGTCGCCAATGACAAGATCCGCCGCGTCGTCATCTGCTCCGGTAAGGTCTATTACGACCTGTATCAGGAGCGGGAGAACCGGGGCATCAAGGACATTGCCATCGTCCGTCTGGAACAGCTTTATCCGTTCCCCGGCGACGCGCTGGCTTTGGAACTGGCCAAGTACCCGAATGCCGATATCGTCTGGTGTCAGGAGGAATCGGAGAATCAGGGTGGCTGGCTGTTCGTCGACCGCCGGATCGAGAAGGTGCTGACCAGCATCGGCCACAAGGCGGGCCGTCCGAAATATGCGGGCCGTCCGGATTCGGCCGCTCCCGCCACCGGCATGCTGAAGCGCCACAACCAGGAGCAGGCAAAGCTGCTGGACGAAGCGCTGACAGTCTGACCCGCGCTGCCCTCCCTCCTCGACAAAGATCATCCAAACACGAAGGCCACAGATTATGGCGACGGAAATCAAGGTGCCCACGCTGGGCGAATCGGTCTCGGAAGCGACGGTTGCCCGCTGGCTCAAGAAGGTCGGCGACGCGATCAATGTCGATGACGCCCTGGTGGAATTGGAAACCGACAAGGTCACCCTAGAGGTTAATGCCTCCGCGGCCGGTACGCTGGCCGAAATCGTGGCCGCCGAAGGTGCGAATGTTGCTGTCGGCGCCCTGCTGGGTGTGATCGGTGAGGGCGCGGGCGCTGCCACCGCTCCGGCCGCCGCGCCGGTTGCCCCGGTTGCCCCGGTGGCGGCCGCTGCCCCTGCCCCGGCGGCGGTTGTTTCTGCCCCGGTGATGCCGGCCGCCGCGAAGATCGCCGCTGATAACGGCATCGATACCGGCGCCATCGCCGGCACCGGCAAGGATGGCCGCGTGACCAAGGGCGATGTCCTGGCCGCCATCGAAACACCGAAGGCCGCGTCGGCCCCGGTCGCCGCTCCGGCACCCAAGGCTGCCCCGGCCCCGTCGGGCCCGCGCGCCAAGGCCGACCGCGAAGAGCGGGTGCGGATGACCCGCCTGCGTCAGCGCATTGCCGAGCGTCTGAAGGAAGCGCAGAACACTGCCGCCATGCTGACCACCTTCAACGAGGTGGACATGACGAACGTGATCGCCATGCGCAACCAGTTGAAGGACGCGTTCGAGAAGAAGCATGGGGTGAAGCTGGGCTTCATGTCGTTCTTCGTGAAGGCTTGCCTTGTCGCGCTGAAGGAACTGCCCGCCGTTAACGCGGAGATCGACGGCACGGATCTGGTCTACAAGAACTATTACGATATCGGTGTCGCCGTGGGCACGCCGCAGGGTCTGGTGGTTCCCGTCGTCCGTGATGCCGACAAGCTGTCCTTCGCCGGCGTGGAAAAGACTATTGCCGACCTGGGCAAGAAGGCCCGCGACGGCAAGCTGTCGATGGAAGATTTGTCGGGCGGCACCTTCACCATCTCCAACGGTGGTGTCTATGGTTCGCTGATGTCGACCCCGATCCTGAACACCCCGCAGTCGGGCATTTTGGGCATGCATAAGACCATGGACCGTGCCGTGGTTGTGAATGGCAAGGTCGAGGTCCGCCCGATGATGTATTTGGCTTTGTCCTACGATCACCGCATCATCGATGGCCGCGAGGCCGTGACCTTCCTGGTCCGCGTCAAAGAATGCATCGAGAATCCGGAACGCATCCTGCTGGATGTCTGATCATGGTCGGTTGAGGGCTCAGCCTTCAGCCGAGCAAAACCAGCATCATGGAAAAGGCCGCCCCACCCAGGGCGGCCTTTTTCATGACGGCGGGTCAACGCACGACGACGTGCACTGGTTCTGTCAGGCCCGGATAAACGGGTTCAGCCAGCGCATAAAGCGGCCGGTCAGACGCAGAGGTGCATCGGTGAAGGCCAGGCAGATACAATCACCATCATCATCCGCAATCGGACGATGATCAACGCTGGTGTCGGTAGAGGCGAAATCACCGCGCAAGTAATGACCGCTACCGTCGGTGAACCCCCCTTGCAGCACCAGAGTGAATTCATCGCCATGATGGGTGTGCTGCGGCATGCCCATGCCAGATCGAATGCGCATCATGCGCACCGCCCCACCAGAACAGGAGAGCTCGCATTCATGCAGGCCAGGGATGGTGCGCCGCCAGCGGATCGTGTCGACATCGCCACCAATATAGGAGCGTAACGGTTCCGGCAGCACAGGGTTATGGCCTGGAGGTACCTGACGACGGCGGGGCGCCTCAGCCAGCGGCGGACCATCGAGACGGGCCAGCACATCGGCCAGCAGACCAGTGCTGACCGGTGTGGCAGCGCTGCTGTCAGACAGCAGGGCACCGCCGATGGCTTCCATCCCCGCCACTTCTGCGCGGCACCGTGGGCACAGGGCCAGGTGGGTAGCAACCACGAGGCTCGGGGCTTCCGCCAATGTGCCCGCGGCGTAGGCCAACAACAGATCCGGACCGGGGTGATGATGTGGGATGTGGTTCATAGTGTTTCCCCCGCGGGGTCATCGCCGGCCATGGCCTTGCGTAGGCGGGCCAGCGCCAGGCGCAGCCGCGATTTCACGGTGCCCAGCGGTAGCCGCCGTTCTTCCGCGATGGCGCTGTGCGCCTTGTCCTCGAAATAGGCCATCTTCAACAAATCCGCCTGCTCGGGCGGCAGGGACCGGATTGCCCGGTGCAATGCCGCCGTCTGTTCCTCTGCCAGCATCGTGTCCATTGATCCGTCTGCCTCGTCCGGCACCAGGGCCGGGTCATTCGGATCGAATGTCGGACGCCGATCGCGCCGCAACCGATCAATACGCCGGTTACGGGCGATCGCAAAAATCCAGGTCCCAGCCGCAGCCAGCCGCGGGTCGAAGGTCTCGGCCCGCTGCCAGACCGTGACCATCACGTCCTGGATTGTCTCCTCCGCCGCCCCTGCTTCCATACCTGCACGCAGCAGGAACGATTTCAGCCGAGGGGCGAAGTGATGGAACAGGGTGACGAAGGCTTGACGATCCCGTTGCCGCGCAACACGCAGTAACAGGTCATTCAGCCGGTCTACCTCGGCTCTGTCGTCGGCTTGCATATCCGGCGGTCTGATCCTGCTGGCGGCAAGAACAGTCCGCGCGGTGGCCGTTCCACCGCGCCTGGACTGCCCGAGCACGCCCGGACTATAGAGGCCACCTTGTTCCATGCCAATGGATACGAAGGATGGGGCTGCCTGGATCACCGGCAAGAGCGCGGGAAGAAGATTTTTTTAATCCGCCGCCACACCCGTCCACCGTGGTGGCCAGGGCCGGTCATAAAGTGGGCGTTCTGGCGCATGCAGCCCATGATGAATGGCCAGATCCAGCACCCAATCGAGATACATCTCGATCATGCCGGCGACATGGAATGCGGGGCAACCCGTATAGAGTCGGTCATTCCCCGTGCTGAACGGCGTAATCGACCGCCCGTCCAGACGCAAGCGGATACCCTCGGGCGCGTGTTCGATACGGAACGCACAGGCTTCGCCCGTTGTGGGGTTCACCGCACTTTCGCCCTCCGGCTCCAATTTGGACGCGTGCAGGAAGGTGACAATCATGCCCAAACTGCCGGCGGCGAGCGTTTTCAACTCCTTGCGGCTGCGCCACATCGCATCACGCCAGGGCTGGACCGGCAGGTCCAGCCCCAGATGCAGTGAAGCCTCCACGAGGCTGAAACACATATGCAGGGCTGTATTGCTGCCAGTCTTGGAGATGGAGACCATGTCATGGTCAGCACGGGCGTAGAGGGCCGAGCCTTTGAAGAAGCCCTGGGCAAACCGGGCCATGCGGGCAAACGGACAGGTCGGTAGGGGCTTGTCAACCAGGCTGAGGGCCCATTCATCCAACACCTGGTTCAGGCTGATACAGGCCTGGGCGCGCAGCCAGTTCAGTTTCTGCTGCTGTGACAGGCCAGCGGGCAAGGCGGCGAAGGGACCGGTGCCGGCGAGGCGGGCGGCCTGCATATGGCCCTGCAACCGGTCGCGCAGATCGTGAAACAAGAAAGACAGGAACAGATTGCCCTTCACCCTGTCACGGTTATCCGACGTCAGCGGTGTTCCGTCTTCCAGCAGCGTGTCGATACCCTGGGCATCGCCACCACGCCGGGTGAGCCAATCCAGGATCGCCCCCACGCCCAGGCGGGACAGTCCGGCCCGGACATGGGCCAGCCGGTATTGCTGGGCGAAGCTGCCATCGACTTCCGTTTGGCCGTCACCGGAAGAGAGAAAATGGATATGTGCGCCGCCGTCCATGGTGGCCCCCCGCTGCTGAACACGGGGGTAGCAAAGCAAGGGGCGGGCCAGAGAAGGTGGTTATAGGCGTTTCAGAGGGTTAGCGGATAGCCGCGCGTTGCATCCTGCAAGTCCCCTTGCCCTTTGCCAGGAACACGGCGCTTTTTGCCGGGTGGATTCTGCCCTGGCTCACGGTCTGTCGGGGATTGGCCGGCCCAAGCGGGCCCAGACGGCCCGACGTTCGTCAGGGGTCATCACGCCCCACCGCATGATCTCCTCCAGCAGCCGTTTGCAGCCCAAGCAAGATTGGCGCTTACGGTCCAGGTCGCAACGACGGATGCAGGGGCTGGGGACATAATCCTGCGGTTCGGATGTTTCCATCATCCCACCCCCATGGCGGCAGCCAGCCGGGCACCGCTGACAAAGGCGGCTTCAGCCCGCGCATCCAGACACCAGTCGCCACAGACCCCGATGCAAAGTGCTGCATCCCACAGGAACCCGTCGGCCAAAGGGAGCGTCGGCAGAGCATATCGCCAGCGGTGGGCTGCCGAAAAGGCCGGATCACCCGTAATCCCCGTTGCCGCCCGGAAAGCGGACAACAGGGTCGCCCCCACCTGGTCGGCATCCTGTTCCAGGTGACGGATGGACCAGTCCGGGGACGCATGGGCCACAAAGGTGGCGCGCTGCCCCCGCCCGGGCTTGGTCCCGTCATGGGCGATCCAGGACAGGGGCCGGTCATCGCCCCCGGCCCCTGCGACAAAAGCCGCATCCCACGACAGGGATAGGGGCTGATCAAATCCCAGCATCAAGGCCCAGCAGGGCGCCATTACGGCGGCATCGGCCCGGACAGCCAGGGCGGGTGCCACCGGGCGCAGCAGGTCGGACGCCTGCACCGACGGCATGGCCAACACCAGCCGGGCGAACGGCCCCGCGCTGGTCCCGTCCTCCATCTGCAACAACCAGCGCCCCGGCGCCCCGGCGATATGGACGATGCGGGTACTGAAATGCGGACGGGCTGCTTCCGGCAGAAGGGCAATCAGGCCCTGGATTATGCCGTTCATACCGGGCACGCCGACATAGCGTTCGACCCCGTGCGGCACTGTGCTGCCATCGGGATGCAGGCGCACGATCCGGCCGTCCCAAGGGGCCGCCTGTCCACTGGCCCGCAGCTTGTCCATCACTGCCTTGAAACCATCATCGCGCACTGTCACGAACTGCCCGCCATGGTCGAAACGCCAATCCCCGGAACGGCGTGATGACAGCCGGCCGCCGGGCCCCCGCCCCTTGTCGAACAGGGTTACCGGCAGGCCGAGCGTTGTCAGCGACAGGGCCGCAGACAGTCCGGCCAAGCCGGCGCCGATGATGGCGGTGGGGTAGGGGGAGCCGTTTGTCATGGAGATGCCCTGGTTTGCGGTGCCGCCGGGTGCCAAATGGGCCGTATCGCTGCCCTGTCCAGCCCCCCACCAGCCTGATCCCTGCCAATACTATGCTTGTGCGCCATGACACCAGAAAGCGGTAGTGGTAGAGTCTGTTTCATGATTTGGCCGCGAGCAGGCGATGGACGGTACGACCGGCGCAGAACGGCCACCACATAGACGGGAACGCCCACGGGCGTCGACACCCGTCCTGTCCCCCTGGCTGGCCTTGCCACTGGCCCTGGCCGGGGTGGCAGCGCTTGCCGTGGCCCTGGTCCGTCCGGAAGCGGTTCTGCCAGCCGGTATCGACCCTTGGCAACCGGCAGCCTTGGCCTGCGCCGGTATCGCGATGCTGCTGCTACTGGCCGTGATCGGACAGGCAATCCGACAGCACCGTGCCGATGCGCTGCGTGAGCTTGGCGAGTTGCAGGAGATCAATGTCGCTCTGGTTGCCCAGGTGGCACGGCAACAGACGGCCCTGGATCGGCTGGGCCAGTCGGAACGCAAATATCGTGAGATCTACGAAACGGCGATGGAGGGCATGTTCACCATCGACGTTACCGGCCGTTTCCTGTCTGCCAATCCGGCCCTGCTAACCATGTTGCGCTATGGCAGCCTGGAACAGTTACAAGCCGAGGTCGCAGACGCCACCGTCAGCTTCTATGCCGACCAGGACAATCGCCAAGCCATCACCCAGGCCCTGCTGACCCAAGAAGAGGTCGGCAGCGTACCTGTCGAGTTACGTCGGCGGGATGGGGATCGGTTTTGGGTTGCCATTTCCGCCCGCATCATCCGCAATGCAGAAGGACGGGCTATTGCCTTCCAAGGCAGCGTGCGTGACATCACCCAATGGCGGCGCGACCGTTTGGCCCTGGAACAGGCGCTGGACGCAGCGGAGATGGCCAACCGCGCCAAATCCGAATTCCTGGCCAACATGACGCATGAACTCCGGACACCGTTGAATGCCGTCATCGGCTTTTCGGAAATTATCGCAACAGAGGCGATGGGGCCGATTGCCCAGCCTGCCTATCGTGAATATGCCCACGACATTCATGATAGCGGCCAGATGCTGCTGACCCTGATCAACGACATCCTGGACCTGTCCAAGATCCAGGCAGGCAAAAAAGAGTTGCTTGAAAAGCTGGTCGATGTGCCACGCCTGATCCGGTCCAGCCTGCGCCTGGTGGCCGAACGGGCCGACAAGGGCGGTGTGCTGCTGGAAACCGAGATGGAAGCGGAGCTGCCACCAGTGCGCGCCGACGAGGTGGCGCTGAAGCAGATTTTGAACAACCTGCTGACCAATGCCGTAAAGTTCACCCCCCAGGGTGGCAAAGTCACCTGTGGTGCCCGTCTGGAACCGGATGGCTCCCTGTCGCTCTATGTCCGGGATACAGGGATCGGTATTAGGGAAGAGGATCTGGTGACGGCGATGGAACCGTTCCGCCAGGTCGAAGGCGGCCACGCGCGCAGTGCCGGTGGGGTCGGCCTGGGGTTACCGCTGGTCCTGGCACTGGCCCGGCTGCATGATGGCGACGCGCGGCTGGAAAGCCGTTTGGATCACGGCACAGTGGCGACCGTAACGCTGCCACCGACACGGGTGCAGTCCATGCCCATGGCATTCTTGCGCACAGTTGCCGGCGGGTAACCACCCCACAACCGGCAGAAGCGCCCTCGCACGGCTGTAGCGGGGCCGCACCCTATTCGCCGCGTAGTAAGCGTCTTATCGCTTCAGCGAGAAGTTGATAGGGATCTTCACCCCTGGCCTTCGCGGCGCGCTGTACCTGTTCCTTGAAACCGTGGTCAACAGCCTGACGCCGCATGCGCTCGATCTCCCCCTGCCGAATACGCCCGTCCAGTTCACCGGCCTGCGGCGCGGTCGTCGTGACGGCGGGCGGCTTTTGGGGGGGACGGCGGGCCATCGCCCTAGGCCTCAGTCACCGACATAGGTTTTGCCAGTACCGGTGTTACGGATGTTGGCCATACCCTGATGCCGGGCGATATGGACATTGCCGGCACCAGAGGCCAGGACGGTCGGGTTGATGGCCGTCCCGTTGAATTCCAGGCTGCCGGCGCCGGTAACCTGGGCTTCCAGTTCCCCTTCACCCTCGCCGATGCTGATACGGCCAGCGCCGGGGAAGTCGACACGGATAGGACCATTGACCCGGCCGATATCCATTTCGGCATGACCAGGAATGGATACGGCCAAGCTGTCATTGACCCGACCCACGGAGACAGTGGCATGGCCGCTGACCTCCAGCTTGGCCGTTTCTGCCCGCTCGACAGACAATTCACCCGCCCCTTGCACCCTGAAGTTCAGCGGCCCATCGACCCGTTCAACCGACACCGTGCCGGACTCCAGGATATCGACCGACAATGCCCCCACCCGTTCGGCAGACACATCGCCGCGCAGCAGTTGCACCGAAAGCTTGGCACCGGAACGGCCACCGATGGAGAGGTCACCGGCCAGACCCGCCACTGTCAGGTCGGTGTCGGACGGCAAGGTCATGCGGATGCTGGCATGGCCAGTCTGGGGATCATTGCGACCGCGCAGCGTCAGCACACCATCCGTTACATCCAGGTCCAGGCCGTTGGCGCCATTGTCAATCTCCACCTTGACCTTGTCGGCCCGGCTTGACCGTTCGATGCTGATATCACCGCCAATATTGACCAGTTGCACCCCCTTAGGCGCATCGAAGGACTGCATGACACTGCCTTCCGCCATGCCCACCTGATCCTGGGCGCCCTTGGCTGCCCCGGCAGCGGCGGCCACGCCCATTTCCGCAAGGCGCAGCGCGCCTTCGGCAATGGCAGGGGCATCGGCCCCTTGGCGCTGCAATTCCTCGCGCGCCGCCGCCAGTTCACGCTGCGCCTCGGCCAGACCAACCTGTGCCTCCCGCAGTGCCTCCATCCGGGTTGCATCGACCTCGACGCCACGCATGGCATCGCGCACAGCGCGTTCCACCATCTGCGGGTTCACATCGGGATTCACCCGCATATCCGGGGCTTCGGGCGGCTCAGGGGGCGCCGGCGGTTCGCGGATGTCGAAATGCGACCCATGGCGTTCCTGAGGGCCGTCACTATCGCCGACCGCCAGTCCCCAGCCGACAATGCCGAGGGCCAAGAGGATGGCGGCAATCCCGCCCGCTGGAACCCCCGGCGTCAGGCGCGGCCGGTTCGACAGGCTTGCAGGCAGGGGGTTGGAGAGGGCGCCATCCATGGGTCGGTTCCTGTACTTCATCGGTTCCGTGATCTCGCCTTGGATAATGCGGCTACACTACCCACCTGTCCGCCGCATTTGCAGGAGGGTTACAAAAATCAATCGCCATTAACCGATGATAGCGTGCCTGTTACCAAGGCTTAACTTTTCATACGCCAGCCCGACGCGTAAAGCCGTGCGGCCAGGGCATATAAAAGCACGACGGAAAGCCCAAGGAACAAGGCAGAACCCCAGGGCATGGGCCCGCCCAGCATGCCGTGACGAAAGCCTTCCATCGCATGGTAAAGCGGGTTCAGCCGGACAATGGCCGCCACCGTCGCCGGCATCGTCTCCACCGGTGCGAACAGGCCTGACAGGAAGGAGAGTGGGGTGAACAGGAAGGTGAAATAAGCGGAGATATGGTCCCATTTGGTGCTGGCCATACCGCAGAGCAGACCGCACAGGGCCATGAACAGCGATCCGGTCAGCGCAAAGCCCAGCGCCGACAGCGGGTTGGCCACCGGCAGCGGCCAGAAGAACAGCGACGCGATCCAGACGACAAGGCCACTACCCATGCCGGCCACAACACCAGCCAGAAGATAGGCCGGCACCGCCTCGCGCGCGCCGATGGGGGCCATCAGCTCATCAATGATATGGCCCTCGATCTTGCTGTAGAGCAGCATGAAGCCGCCATTCTCCGCCGAGCGCAGCAGGATCGACAGCATGATCAGACCCGGCACCAGATAAGTCAGCACCGCATCACCTTCCGGCGTGCCCCGCTGTGGACCCAAGCCGAACAGAAAACAGACAAAATAGATGGCCGCCATCAGGGCGGGGGCAATCAGGAAGGCTGCGGCCATCTTCACCATGCGCCGCAGCTCGCGCCGGCACAGCGTCAGGAACGCCACCCAGTGGAAACCGGGCACCTGACGGCTGATCAAGGGATTGAAGGCGCCAGCAGGGCTACGCGTCTGTTCCATGCTCATTGCCTGCACTCCCGCAGATCGCTGCGTGTCCGGGCCACCGTGACCCCGACAGCGTCGATTGACGCCCAATCATTCAAGCCTTTAGCTTGTAACCTTTGGCAATCATACGCCAAGCGATGATGCCCAGAATCAGGTTGGTGGCCAGCATCACAATGATGCCGGTAACCAAGGTGCCGTCCGTCTGGCCGATAAAACCGTACCGAAACCCGTCAATAAAATAGAAGAACGGGTTCAGGTGAGCGATGAAGCGGAAGGTGGGCGGGACACTTTCGATCGAATAGAACGTACCTGAGAGAAACGACAGCGGAGTCACAATAAAATTCGTGACCACGGCCATATGGTCGAACTTGTCGGCCCAAATGCCGCCGATCAGGCCCAGCAGCGCCAGAAGCGAGGCCGCCGCCACCCCGTGGAACAAAATGAAACCGACGGAATGCACTTGTAACGGGATGAACAAAGCGATGGCCAGTGCCGTCACCAACCCGACCAGAGCCCCGCGTACCACCCCGCCGATCACATAGGCGCTGGTGAGTTCCAGCGGCGAAATGGGTGGCATCAGCACGTCAACGATATTGCCCTGCACCTTTGCGACCAGGACGGACGAAGAGGAATTGGCAAAGGCGTTCTGCGCGATGGCCATCATGATCAGGCCGGGTGCCAGGAACAGGAGGAAGGGCACATCCCCCACCATCCGCACCACCCCACCCAACGCCAAGGCAAAGACGGCGTAGAATAGCAGGGTCGTGACCACGGGTGCGGCGATGGTCTGGACCCAGACCTTCAGGAATCGGTGAACTTCCTTGCGAATCAGGGTGGCAAGCCCGATCCAGTTGACGGCGCCAACGGCGCGGGGCATGGGGAGAATGGGTTGTGACATGGGTGTTCTTGGACCTGTCCGGGGCAGCGGCATTTTGGCACCCGACACTATACGGGCATAAGGTGATGGGCAATGATCGCGCACGCACAAGGGGTTGGCAGTGACGGATGACACGGGGCCCGCGCGCGCGGCACGCACGGTCAAGCGGGTTACGCCTGCCTATCTGGACCGGGCCGCCCTGCATTATCTGGAACGGTTTGCCAGTTCGTCGGCCAATCTTCGCCGGTTGCTTCTGCGCCGGGTCGATGCCAGCGCCAAAGCCCATGGCACTGATCCACAGGAAGGGCGCGATTGGGTGGAAGCACTGATTGCGCGCTATATCCGCGCTGGCCTGCTCAATGACGGGCTTTATGCGGAAATGAAAGCATCGGGCCTGCAACGGCGCGGTGGATCAACCCGCGTCATTCGCCAGAAACTGATGGCGAAGGGCCTGAACGGCGACCAGGTAGACAAGGCCCTGTCCAGCCTGGAAGGGGCCGAGGAGGGACAGGCGGAATGGAACGCAGCCCTAGCCTATGCCCGCCGTCGCCGACTGGGCGGTTTCCGGCCTGACAGGGGCCTGTCAGCCGAGGAGGCGCGGGTACGCCGGGACAAGGATATTGCAGCGATGGCGCGGGCCGGGTTCGACCTGGAAACGGCCCGGCGCATCATCGATATGGAGGGGACGGAGGGAGAATAACATCCCCCCGCGCACCTCGTTAGGGAACCGGGAGCCTATTCGCTCTGGATCTGTTGACGGGCCGTTTCCAGCAGGCCGTCAAGTTCCTTTTCGATCCGGTGTTCGGACACGTCCACGCCCTTGGCCTGGAAATCGGACAGGATGCGGCGGACGATGTCCTTGTGGCCAGGCTCCTCAAAATCGACGGAGACAATCTGCTTGGCATAGGCGGCCGCATCGTCGCCGCTCAGGCCCAAGAGGTCCGCAGCCCACAGCCCGGCCAGCTTGGCGCGGCGGGCGTAGATGCGGAACAGCAGTTCCTGGTCATGCTTGAACTTGTTTTCGAATGCCTGTTCGCGTTCGTCGAACGTCGTCATTTCTCATCCTCTGCAGGCGGGTCGAACCGATATGCCTTGGTCCTTATATACGGCAGATGTGACATAAGCCACCTCACTGACGTCCCGGTCTCATCCTTTAGGATGGGGAGCCTTTATCGCTTTTTGAAGGTCAAATCCACAATGTGTACCGTCGTGATCCTGCGCCGACCCGGCCATGACTGGCCCTTGCTGCTGGCGGGTAACCGGGACGAAATGAAGGGCCGACCCTGGAAGCCGCCAGCCCGGCATTGGCCCGACCGGCCGGAAGTAGTCGCCGGCCTGGACGAGACGGCGGGCGGGTCCTGGCTGGGTCTGAACGACCATGGCGTCGTCGCGACCGTCCTGAACCGCGAGGGCACGCTGGGCCCGATGCGAGGCAAACGGTCGCGGGGCGAACTGGTGCTGGAGGCGCTGGACCATGCCGATGCTGCCAGCGCGATGGAGATGCTGCGCCATCTGGATGGCCGTGCCTACCGGCCCTTCAATCTTGTTGTGGCCGATAACCGTGACGCCTTCTGGCTATCATTACCGGCGGAGGGGGCCAGGGTGCAGGCCACCCCCATCCAAGAGGGTCTGTCGATGCTGACCGCATCCGACCTGAATGACCTGCACCATCCCCGCATCCGCTTCTTTCGTCCGCTGTTCGAGAATAGTCCGCTTCCCGATCCGACGGCAGGCCATTGGGGCGGTTGGCCGGACCTGATGGGTTGCCGTATCTGGGATGGCGATGCCGGCCCGCGCGGGGCCATGTGCATCGTGACGCCCAGCGGTTTTGAAACCGGCAGTTCAGCCCTGGTGGCACTCCCCTCGATTGACCGGCTGGGGACCCGGCCGCAGTTCCTGTTTGCAGCAGGGCGGCCGGACCAGACAGGTTTTGAACCGGTCGCCCTCTGATCCAAGCCACCCAGCACTGACCCGCCCGCATCGCTGGTTTCGTTGTGCCGGGCTGCGTTGCTTGCTATAGGGTGGGATATCGGACCCGATGGTTTTGCCATGCGGGTCCGTATCCCTTTGGCTGGAACGATTGCTGGACACCAGACCCATGACGCGACGCCGGCGCATCTACGAAGGCAAGGCCAAGATCCTGTATGAAGGCCCTGAGCCTGGTACCCTGGTCCAGTATTTCAAGGACGACGCGACCGCTTTCAACGCCCAGAAGAAGGGCACGATCACGGGCAAGGGCGTCCTGAATAACCGCATCAGCGAGTATCTGATGCAGAAGCTGGGCGAAATCGGTATCCCGAACCATTTTGTGCGACGCCTGAACATGCGCGAACAATTGGTGCGTGAGGTGGAGATCATCCCTATCGAGGTGGTGGTCCGCAACATCGCCGCCGGGTCCCTGACCAAGCGTTTCGGCATTCCCGAAGGCACGCCGCTGCCCCGCTCCATCGTCGAATATTATTTCAAGAACGACGAGTTGGGCGATCCGATGGTCTCCGAAGAACATATCACGGCCTTCGGCTGGGCGGCCCCGCAGGACCTGGACGACATGCTGTCGCTGGCGCTGCGCATCAACGACTACCTCAACGGTCTGTTCCTGGGCATTGGCCTGAAGCTGGTGGACTTCAAGGTGGAGTTTGGCCGGCTATGGGAAAATGAAGAGATGCGCATCATCCTGGCCGACGAGATCAGCCCGGATAATTGCCGTCTGTGGGACGCCAAGACCAACGAGAAGCTGGACAAGGACCGTTTCCGTCAGGACCTGGGTAATGTTGCCGAGGCCTATCAGGAAGTGGCCCGCCGCCTGGGCATCCTGCCCGAGGCAGGTCCCGGCGACCATACCGCACCCAAGCTGGTGCAGTAAGTTTTGATCTTCCATTGCTGAAAAGGGTTCTCCCATGAAGGCCAAGGTCGTTGTGACGCTGAAGAACGGCGTGCTGGACCCGCAGGGCAAGGCCATCGGCCATGCCCTGACCAATCTGGGTTTCGATGGCGTCGGCGAAGTCCGTCAGGGCAAGCTGATCGAGCTGGAGGTCGCGGAGACCGACCCGGCCAAAGCCAAGGCCCAGATCGAGGAAATGTGCCGCAAGCTGTTGGCCAATACCGTCATCGAGAATTACTCGATCGAACTGGTGGCCTGATCCGGCTTATCGGCCACCCAGGTGGGTACCGGCAGCGGTGCGAATGGAAAGGGACGTCTTCGGGCGTCCCTTTTTGCTTGTCCTGGGGGGATGTTTGCGGCCAGGGTTCGGGAAAACATCCTTAGCTTGGGAACCTGCCCCGATGCGTGAACGCCCCCTGCCCCGCCTGCTTGCCGCTGCTCTGATCCTGGCGGCCCCCGCATCATTGACCCTGCCGGTCCTGGCCGCCGGTCAGGATGATGTCCTGAAATGCCTGGGCATCCTGGATAATGGCGCCCGTCTGGCCTGCTATGATCGCACCGTGCCGGCACTGCGCAATTCCCCGCCGGGTGCCCCTGCGGCACCAGCCGCGCCGACCGCACCCGCCGTGCTGCCGCCAGTTGCCAAAGAACAATCCTTTGGTGCCGAACGGATTACCGACAAATCCAACCCCGCCGTGGCCGCCCGCCCACAAGAAGCGGAGGCCATCACGGCGAAGCTGGTTTCGATCAGCCAGCAAACCATCGACCGGTACAGCTTCACCCTGGATAACGGTCAGATCTGGACTCAGGTTGTTGCGCGCTCCATCGCCAACGCCAAGCCCGGCAAGATGGTGAAGATCGAGAAAGGGATCGTCGGGAGCTTCACGATGACCATCGACGGGGTCAGCGGCATCATCAAGGTGCGGCGTGTGAAGTAGGGGTTGGTGGCGCGTATATTCGCCCCTCGGCGTTAGACCGCCCATAGCAGCAACAGGCACTGACCCGTTTTTATTGACAATGTTCCATAACTGGGATTAAATCTCATTTATGGAATACGATATCGACACACGCCTGGCTGCAAGGTTGGCCCAACTGCGCCGCGATGCCGGATGGTCGCTGGATGAGCTGGCCGCGCGCAGCAGCATCCCCAAAGCCACGCTTTCCCGGCTGGAACGTGGTGAGACCAGCCCCACAGCCAGCCTTCTGGGCAAACTCTGCGCCGCCCATGGCCGCCCCATGTCCCGGCTGCTGGCCGAGGTGGAGGCGGAACCGGCCCTGTTGATCCGGGCGGCGGACCAGCCCGTCTGGACCGATCCCACCAACGGCTTCGTGCGCCGGTCCCTGTCGCCGCCCGCATCGGGGCTGGAGACGGAGATAATCCACGGCACCCTGCCGCCCGGTACCATCATCGATTATGACGCCCCACCCGTGCCGGGCCTGGAACAGCATATCTGGCTGCTGGAAGGCCGGCTGGAATATCGGCTGGACGGGGTGGCCCATGTGCTGGAACCGGGCGACGTTCTGCGCTTCCGGCTTTATGGCGCCTCGCGCTTCCACGCACTGGGCGACGCGCCCTGCCGCTACATCATCGCCATCACCCGACCCTGAAGGTGCATCCATGCGTTACGACATTATCACGGCTGGTGCGGAGGATTTCGCGGCGGCGATACCGGACCTTGCCTTGGTTTTGGCCGCTTGCGTTGCCAACGGGGCCGCCGTCGGCTTCCTCCCGCCGCTGGACCTGGACAGCGCCGCCGCCTTCTGGCACGGGCAGGAAGGGGCCGTGCGGACGGGGGAGAAGCACATCCTGCTGGCCGTGACGGAGGCGGGCCGCCTCATCGGCACCGTCACCCTGGCCCTGGCGCCACAGGTGAATGGTACGCACCGGGCCGAGATTGCCAAGATGCTGGTGCATCCCGATGCACGGCGGCAGGGGGTGGCGGCCAGCCTGCTGAAGCGCGCGGAGGAGGTAGCACGGTCCAAGGGCCGCCGGCTGCTGGTGCTGGATACGCGCGAAGGCGATGATGCCGAACGTCTTTATGCCCGCCTTGGCTGGCAAAGCTGCGGCACTATCCCGGATTATGCCCTGAATGGCGACGGCACCAGCCACACGACCCATGTCATGTACCGGCAATTGCCGCCGCCTCCCACCGGCCTGACCATCGAACCGGCACAACCCGATACCCCCGACGCCATTCCCCTGATCAATGCCCTGTCCGCCGATCTGGCGGCACGGTTCGGCAGTGACGGGCGCGGCGGGCTGGCAGGATGGGACGCGGTGGCGGACAGGTCCCTGTTCGCCCTGGCGCGCCTGGATGGGGTGGCCGTGGGCTGCGGCGCCGTGCGCCCCTTCGACGGGGAGGTGGCGGAGATCAAGCGCATGTATGCGGTCCCTGGCAGTGCTGGCGTGGGCGCAAGCATTCTGGCCTTCCTGGAAGCGGGGGCGCGGCATTTGGGGTATCGCCGGCTGCTATTGGAAACCCGTTGGGCCAATGAGCGCGCAGTGGCCTTCTACCGGCGGCACGGGTACCGCATCACCGCCAATTACGGACCCTATGCAAATCGGCCCGAATCAGCCTGCCTGAGCAAGATATTGTAGGCCTTTCCCCCTGCCGCCCGTACAGGTTGACGCTGACGCCCACGATGGTCAGGATGCGCCATATCAACATCCAGCGGGGGGAGTGGGAAATGCCGCGGCTGAAGGATCGTGTGGCCCTGATCACGGGGGCCGGGAACAGCATCGGCCGGGCGGTGGCCCTGGCTTTCGCCCGCGAGGGGGCTGATCTGGTCCTGCACTTCGAGGAAGAGGCTCAACGTTCAGCCGTTGCCGACCTGACACGGGAGGTGGAGCGACTGGGGCGTCGCGCCCTGTCGCTAAGGGCCGACATCACCAATGCTGATGGCGCCTATGGTCTGGTCGAGACGGCGGTGACAGGCTTGGGCCGGGTGGATGTGCTGGTCAACAATGCCGGGCTGCGGCCTGCCATCTCCTTCGTTGATACAACGGCTGAACAGTTCGATATGGTGATGGCAGCCAATGTTCGCTCCGCCTTCATGGCGACGCGCATGGTCCTGCCATTGATGTTTGCACAGAATTATGGGCGCATCGTCACCACCGTGTCCGATGTCGCCTATCATGGTGCGCCGGGATACACTCTGTATGGGGCGGCGGCCGGTGCCCTGCTGGGCTTCACCCGCAGCCTGGTCCATGATATCGGCCCGCGCGACGTGACCGCCAATTGTGTCGCCCCCGGCGCCATCGACCCCAAGGCGCTGACCCCGGTGGCCCAAGCTGGGGTGGATGCGGTACGCCGTGCCCTGCCCAGCCAGCGTCTGGGCAGCGTGGATGATGTCACGCCCGCCTATCTGTTTCTGGCATCCGACGACGCCCGCCATATGATTGGACAGTGTATCAGCCCGTGTGGTGGGGCCGTGATGCTGTGATCACGGTCGAATACAAGGTGGCCGTGAATTCTACGCATCGCAACCGGGCATAAAGGTCACCTCGGTGCCCACCAGATCGGGGTAGCCGGTGATCCAGGCCACCCCGTTCACTGTCTGGATCTCTGCCCCGAAGCGACGCAGCAGATCGAGCGCGCGGTCCAGGTCGGGATGGGCGTCGACACCGGTTCTCCCCGGACTGTTCAGCCCGGCCAGCAACAGTGCCAGGGCCGCAGCGCCTGACACGTCCCCATGGTGGGCAGGCAGGGGCCACCCGGTGCCGATAAGGCATCCTGGCAAGCGATCACCACCCCCCAGCATGAAACCTGCCCCCACCCGTTCCAACGCGGCGCGTAAAGGCCGGAGGCTGGTCCTGCCTTCTTCCGAGTCGGCCGACAGCACACAAAGCAAGGGCAGGGTAGCAAGCATTCCTGCCAGCAGCGGCACTGCGCCCGGCGCGGGCCCCAGTTCCAGGACACACCCCGGTTCCCGCCAGCCGCCGACACCGGTACCGCAGACGGTCCATCGGCCTGCCACTGCTCCCTCCTCCAACCGCGCGCCCAGTGCCGTCAGGGCGGTGACCAATGGCAGGACACCAGCCCCCCCGATACCGGTCAGGTGCGTGGTACCACGGGCAGCAGCGGCCAGGATCAGGGCCAGGTAAGGGAGGTTGATCTGCGCCATTTTTCGGCCTTGTCTGACAAGGGTGCCTGCCGGGCATAGCATGGTTGCGGGAAGCCGGGAAGCCGGCCCCCTTGCATCCGCATGGCGGTAACCCGCGCAAACCGTTACACTTCCGTTTGACAGGTGGCGCCAGCCATGGCAGATGCGGCCTCAACCGCGGCGCATGTTCAGGCGCGCGTGATTGACGGAGGTATTGCCGTGGCCAAGCCCGAATGGGGTATCAAGCGCATCTGCCCGAACTGCGGCGGACGTTATTATGACATGAAGAAGGACCCGCCGGTCTGCCCGTCCTGCGGTACCGTGTTCGATCCCGAGGCGCTGCTGAAGTCGCGTCGCGCCCGTCCTCTGCCAGTGGAAGACACCAAGAAGGCGGTCGTTGCCCGTGACGACGAAGCGCTGGATACGGAAGTCGAGGAAGAGTTGGACGATGCCGCCGACGTCACCGATGACGTCGACGTCGCCGACGAGTTGGAAGCTGACGAGGTTGATGACGGCGTGGGCGAGGACGAAGATGTCCTGCTCGAAGATGCCGATGAGCTGGATGATGGCGACGACATGGGTGAAGTCGTCGATGTTGAAGGCGAGGAAGAGGTTTGATCGGACCTTTCGGGCCAGCAGGGGCAAGAATCCGTTGCCGGCCCGAATTTTCCGCTTGCATCCATGCCCGAGTTTCTAGATAAACCCGCGCACGGTGCTGGCAACCCAGGCATCACCAGACAGTTTCGGGGCCATAGCTCAGCTGGGAGAGCGCTACAATGGCATTGTAGAGGTCAGCGGTTCGATCCCGCTTGGCTCCACCAAAACAAAGGCTCCGCTGGCAACAGCGGGGCCTTTTGTATTTTCCAGTCTGCCGACCAGTACAAGCGGCGATCCGCCTAATAGCTTGCGATGTTTTTCGCTAAAACTGTGCGATAGAAAATAAATTCTCATCAAAATTGGCTACATCAGTAGATATATATTTGGCATTTTGCTGTGAACGATCAGAATTTATAAGGCCGTCCTGGATTTATATTACAATTTGTTTCAAATGTTTCAAATACTCCATGTCCGAGATGTCCATGAATTCATGGATCGGCCCCTTATCGGACATGGAACGGCCATGATCGGGCGTAGAATAAATGGTCAGGGGCGGCAACCATCCTTTCGGATCGAAAAACATGTCTGGTACCTTGCGGGCGGGAACGCCCAATGACGATACGCTGCTCTCCCAGGCGCCACGCGACACGCTCGCGGGCGGTGCCGGCGACGACATCTATGACATCGCGCATTACGGGGTGGTGATCCGCGAAGAGGCAGGTGGCGGTCACGATGTGATTGTGACCCACATTGACTATGCCCTGCCCGATTTCGTGGAAGATATGAGCATGGGCTATGCCGGGCGCGGTCACATTCCCAACCCACCCACGGCCGGCGCCTTGATCGGCATCGGCAACCGCCTGGACAATGCCATTGCTGGCAATAGTCTGGACAATATCATCAAAGGGATGGCCGGAAACGACACCCTGCTGGGCAATGCCGGCCATGACAGCCTGGATGGCGGCGATGGCAATGATCTGCTGACCGGCGGATCGGGCAATGACATGCTGTTGGGTGGGGCCGGTAATGATGATCTGGCCGGGGGGCCGGGCGACGACATTTTTGTCGGTGGCACCGGGGATGACCGCATTTTCGGCAATGACGGGCTGGATATTGTCCGTTACGACGGGCGCCTGGGTGTCATTGGCGGCGACCATTACTTTGTGCGCGATGCCGAAGGTACGATGACCATCACCAATCTCAATGGTGACGGTGTCGACATCCTGAAGGGAATCGAGATTGTCACCTTCGGTCTGAACGTTGTGCTGAACAGTCGGCCCACAGGCGCGGTCCGCAACGGCTTTGACGAGGCGCTGTATCTCTCCCGTAATGCAGACGTGGCCAGTGCGGTTCGTAACGGTGCACTGCCCAGCGGATGGGACCATTTCCGTCAATTCGGGGAACGCGAAGGACGCGACCCTAACGCCCTGTTCGATGCCGATTACTACCTGGCCAATAACCGGGACGTGGCCGCCGCCGTGGCGCGGGGTGAGGTCACAGCCTGGAGCCATTATACCAATCATGGCTGGAGGGAAGGGCGCGACCCATCGGCGTTCTTTAACACCCGTGCGTACATGGATACCAATGCCGATATGGCGGCCAGCGGCCTCAATCCGCTGCTGCACTTCCTGCATATCGGGTCGCATGATGGCCGTATGGCCCAATTGTCCAACAACACGCTGGACTGGATCGGGTGACGCGCCATACGGCAAGCGCGTCCATTTGCCCGATGACAAGGGCTGCGGACCGGCGTAGCAGTGAGGGAAGGACGCGCCGGTGACCGGGCGTCCTTTCTCCGTTTCGCGCAGCCGCTTCGATGAAGGTGCGTCATGTATGTTGTTTATATGCTGCTGGGTATGCTTGTCGGCCTGCCCTTTGCCAGCGTTTTCTATTACGCCATCTGGACACTGCTGACCGGTGGCGATCCGGGTGGCGGTGACAGCAGCCCCTTCTGACCGGCTCTTCATGCGCCTACTGGCAATTGTCCTTCTGCTCCCTCTGCTGATCGGACCGGCCTGGGCCCAGGAATTACGGGCGCCCGGCGTGGCGTTGCAGGACAACCGCCAAGTCGTCGATATCGCAACCCCACCCTGGAACAGCGTGGCGCGGGTGCAGACCACTATTGGTGGCAAATGCAGCGGTACGGTGATTGCGCCCCGGCTGGTGTTGACCGCTGCGCATTGCCTGTTTAATCCCGGCACCCGTCGCTTGCTGGAAGCTGGTTCCCTGCATGTGCTGCTGGGATATGAGCGGGGGGATTACAAAACCCACCTGACGGTTGAGCGGTTGCATGTCCCGGCGGAGTATGACGGGACCAGGCCGGGTTACAGCGCCCGGTTTGACTGGGCGCTGCTGCGTCTGTCCGGCCAGTCCCCCGTCCCGGCGCTGGCACCGGCCGCGCGACCGGCAGCACAAGGGGATGTTGTGGCTGTGGCCGGGTTCAGCCAGGACCGTCAGCATCTACTGATGGCCGACCAGGATTGTGCCGTCGTCGCGCAAGCCACACATCCGGGCGCCGGCATGGTCCTGGTCTTCCATAATTGTTCAGCCAGCCGGGGCACCAGTGGCGGCCCGCTGCTGGTACGGGTGGGCACGCAATGGCGCCTGGGCGGGGTGAATATTGCCGTAGTACAGCAGGAAACCAATATGGCGCTTTGGCCCGAGGGGCTGAGCGCCGCCATCGCGAAGCTTTCAGGCCCCTGACGGTGGGGACTCTTTTCCTGCGGCACGGAAATCCCTATAGTCGCCGCAGTCCCTTTTCCCCCTGGCGTGGAAAGAACAGATCCACATGGCCGACCCTATGTCCGGCGACGATATCGACCGTTCCTCCATCCTGTCCGTGCCGGTACAGGTGTCGGTCCGTCTGGGCCGGCGGCGGCTGCGTATCAGCCAGCTTCTGCGGATGGGACCAGGGGATATTGTCGATCTGGAACGGGTCGTGGGCGATCCCGTTGATGTCTATGTAAATGATCGTATGGTGGCGCGCGGCGAACTGGTGGTGGTGGATGGGCGTCTGGGCCTGACCATCGTGGAACTGATGCCACAGGCCACGCGCGGCCGCGAACCTCTGGGCCCCGGCCCTGGCGAGTAACCGGGGGCGCCATGGACACCGCGCCCAAGCGCATCCTTCTGATCGACATGGACGATATCCTTCGCCGCACCCTGGCCGAACAATTGTCGGCCCAGGACGGTCTGCGCCCGTTTCCTGTGGCCAGCGGGGAAGAAGCCCTGGCACATTTGGCAATGCATGGGGCCGACGCAGCACTGCTAGACGCTACTCTGGCCGCACAGGGGCTGATACCGGCTTTACGGGCGGGCGGGCTGTCGGGGCCGCTGCTGCTGCTTTTGCCGGTGGGCATGGGGGTGCCGATCGGTGGCGATGACCATCTGACCAAGCCGATCCGTCTTGGAACATTGCTGACCCGGCTGAAGGCGCTTTTGAACCAGACCGACACCCAGTCGGCGTCGGCAGGGATGGACGATATTCTGTCCCTCGGACCCTATCGGTTCCTGCCCGCAGCGAAACGGCTGGAGACACTGGACGGCACCCGCATCCGACTGACCGAAAAGGAGACACAGATCCTGAACCATCTCTGCCGTCGGGGAGGAACCGCCCCGCGTGAGGATATCCTGGATGGCGTGTGGGGGTATGGCGCCGGGATCAACACCCATACATTGGAGACCCATATCTACCGCCTGCGCCGTAAACTGGCCGCCGGACAGCCGCTGGTGATGCGGATCGAAGGCGGTTACCGCTTGGCGACAGCACCGGTGCCCGCATGACCCCGACATCCCGCCGCGGGCTGCTGGCCTGCCTGATCCTGGCGCCATTGGCCGCCTGCTCCACTCGTCCACCGGTGGCAGAGGAGGAGGGACCGCCCCCCGACCTGCCGCCGCTGCCTGCCGTCCGCCGCATCGTGCTGACGCATGTTAGAAGCGGGGAGATGGTGGATGTGATCTATTTCCACAACAATGCCTATGATCCCCGCGCCATGCAGCGGATCGAGCATCTGTTGCGCGACCGGCGGACAGGGCAGGTGGGGCGCATTGACCCGCTGCTGATGGATTTCATGTTCGATCTGCTGCAACGAACGGGCCTGCCGCCGACCACCGTGGTGCAGGTCACCGACGGTTTCCGTTCCGCACGGACCAACGAGGATCTGGTACGCAATAATCCGAACGCCGCACGGGAAAGCTATCACCTGCAGGGCCGGGCCATAGATTTCAAGGTACCGTTGCTGCCGGGACCGGCATTGGCCGAAATCGCCAAAACCATGCAACGGGGTGGGGCGGCTTATTACCCGTCTACCGGCCATACCCATATCGATACGGGGCCGAACCGCACCTGGAAAACACGATGAGGAACATGGCCTTACCGCTTCTGCTCATCGGCCTGCTGCTTTCCGGCTGCAAGCCCGTGTTGACGTCGCGGATACCCGTCCTGCCAACGGGAGAGGCGGTTCCCGCCGGGACCATGCCTCGGGACCTGCCCACCGGCACCGGCGACACATTGACCGTGATGGAAGAAAAAATGCGGGTAGGGGTCCGGTATGTGGTCAGCGCACCGGGCGGCCGCGTCGGTTCCATCGCGTTTAAGCCGGTGCCAGATGTGCCGCTATCGTCGATCCTGGTACCAGGTGGTGAAGTACGGGCGCTGTACCTGGCCCAAGGGAGGGTAACACAGACCGGGCTGGAGCGGCTGTTAAGCGGTACGCGTCATGCCGAGGATCTGGCGCGTACCCTGATCGCTGGCGAGGGCGATGCAGAAGAACGCTATCTGTTCGGCTTCTTCGCCGTGATGCGTCAAGGCACTGATGCACCACGTTTGGCGCTGGTTCAATGCGGGCCCAGCCATGGCGGGCAGGAACCCATCGCGGCCGCCGTTCGGCTCCAGGCGGCACGGCAAGGGCTGAAACTGGCGGCGGATGGCGATCTGGTCCGCCTGCCCAACCGCGACTTGGCCCTGTCTGTTCTGGTCAGCGCCCTGCGGGATGCCGTCGCCAAGGGCGATTGCCGCGCCGACCTGCCGTTGCAACTACCCGATCTTTAGCGCCGTCAGGTCCGGATGGGGACCTGTAGCGCCACGGCTGCATCGCGACCATCGGTGATGTCCAGGGTACGAAAATCGAATGCCCTTTCCGGTCCTTTGAAGACATCATATTCCAGGACACGGTCGACGGAATTGTCGGGCTTGAAGGTCAGAACCTTAGGCTTGATGGCATAGAGCTGGTCAGGTGTGATGCTGGCGGACGCAGCAATGATCACCTCGTCCCCCTTCTGACAGGTTCGGGCAGCCGCTCCGTTCAAGACACAGGCCTTGGACCCCGGCTCGCCATAAATGACGTAAGTGGAGATACGCGCACCGCTGTTCTTGTTCCAGATCTCAACGAATTCCAGCGGATAGATGCCGGCCAGCGCACACTGTTCCGGGTCCAGCGTGATGGAGCCATGGTAATTCAGATCCGCCCCCGTGACGCGGATACCGTGGAACTTGGCGCGGACGATGGTGATCATTCTGTCTCCGGTCGGGTGGCACTGACATCAGGGCCCGCCAACCCTTTCGGCCACCGGATCAGCGGCCGCGTCGGCGGTTTCGCCAATGACATAAGCGTTCCGGACGCTGCATACCACCGCATCCGCCGCAGCCCTGTCCGCCGCATGCACAAGACAGAGCGGCCGATCCGGTCCGACCAGGGTTCCAATGGGGACCACCTGATCCAGCCCAACCCGTGGATCAACCCCATCCTGGGGGCGGGTGCGGCCGCCGCCCAGCGCCACCACGGCCAGACCGAGGGCGCGGGCATCCTGGGCCACGACATGGCCAGAATGGTCAGCAAAGACCGGCACAACCACCGGGGCGGTGGGTAGGTGCCGTTCGGGCCGTTCAATCAGATCGGGTGGTCCGCCCAGGACCGCCACCATGCGGGCAAATCGCTCGGCCGCTGCCCCCGTATCAATGGCCTGATCCACCAGCCGCGCCGCCACCACCCCATCACTGGCCAATCCCGACAGGACCAGCATTTCTTCACACAAGGCCCTGGTCACCCGCCACAGCCGGCTTTCCGCGACACCACCCGCCAGGATCGACAGGCATTCGCGCACTTCCAGTGCATTACCCGCGCTATGGCCCAGCACCTGTTCCATATCGGTCAGCAGGGCGCGGGCAGGCAGCCCGGCATCGCCGGCGGTCTGAACCAACATCTCGGCCAGCCGGCGCGCCTGATCCCGACTTTCCATGAAGGCACCGGACCCGAACTTCACATCCAAAACCAGGGCATTCAATCCAGCGGCCAGCTTTTTGGACAGGATGGAAGCGGTGATCAGGTCGATGCTTTCCACGGTCGCGGTAACATCACGAATCGCATAAAGCCGACGGTCGGCGGGCGCGATTTCATCCGTTGCGCCGACAATGGCGCAGCCGACCCGGCGTACCATGTTCTTCAGCCGATGTAGGTCGGGTCGGCCGTCATAACCGGGGATCGCTTCCATCTTGTCGAGGGTGCCGCCGGTATGGCCAAGCCCCCGGCCCGAAATCATCGGCACATAGCCACCGCAGGCGGCGATGATCGGAGCCAGAAGCAGGCTGACCTTATCACCCACGCCACCGGTGGAGTGTTTATCCAGCACCGGCCCGCCCAGCCCTTCCCGCGACCAATCCAGAATGGCGCCCGAGCCGGTCATGGCACGCAGCAGGGCCACGCGTTCAGTCTGATCCATACCCTTAAAATAGACAGCCATGGCAAAGGCCGCCGCCTGACCTTCCGACACCGATCCATCGGTCAGGCCGGCAACAAAGGACCCGATGTCGGCGGTGGACAGGGCGTACCCGTCACGTTTAAGGCGGATGATTTCCTGTGGCAGGAACATGGGAAAAGACACTCACCGGGGCTTCTGGCCTGGACAGGCCATGGCGATGGGATCCACACCATAGCGTGTTCCCGCCGCCGGGTGCAGAGGGGCCGACATGCGAAATGCCGCAGGGCGCAGCAAAAGCATGTCAGGGTCCTGCCGATGCAGCGCTTCCCGATTCGGCCCGCTGGCCAGCGCCGCCGTCAACTGCGCCGCCAGGGCCGGGTCCAGGGCCGGGCCCGCGATCCAGGCCACGGGCTGCATCATGGTTGCCACCGCCACCTGGTTCTCGTCATAAGTACCGGCGGCGATGGCGCCGGGCACTCCGAACGGATGAAGTCCCGACAGGCGCCCTGCCGCATCCCCCGTAACCGGCAGCAGACGGGCACCCGATGATACCGTCATCGCCGTGACGGGGTCGGGCATGGCGGCAATGCGGAACAGGGCATCGATTCGGCCATCGGCCAGCGCCAGGGCGGCTTGTTCACCCCCGATCTCGACACCGCGTACCTGCTGACGGCGCAGGCCATAGGCCGACAGGATACGGTCGGCCAACCGACGTTCATCTGATCCGGCAGCCCCGATGGCGACACGACGACCTTTCAACTGGCTGATATCGGTCAGACCGGTTTCGGCGCGGACCAGTACATGCAGTGCTTCACTGTAAATCTCCCCCAGGATGGTGAGATCGGTTGGCTTGGCCCCGGGGGCGGGGAAGCAGCGGGCAGCGTAGATGCGGTCGGCAGGGGCCAGACCGGTTTCCACCGCCCCGGAAGCCACCGCCTCGACGATATCGCGGCGATTGGGCAGGCTTTGAGCGACGGCAATCAGCCCCGGCACACCACAGGCACGGTCCTCACCGCAGGCCGGCATGCCGGGCGGGCGGGAGAGGATCGATGCCAGCGCGGCCCCGACATCAAAGCCCCGCTCCCCCGACGGATCGGCCGCGATACGCAGGTAGCGCGCGGAAGGTCCCGTGTCCGCCGGCGCACGCCCAAAAGCGACCAGTGCCAGCAAGGGCACGGCCATGAGCGGAATTAACCAATATCTGGGGGACATGGCACCGACGCCTACCAAGTTTGGACTTATTCACGCCTTTCCAGCGTGTCTGTCAAATGCGCCCTGGCGATGGCAGGCTGATAAGTTACGGCTGTTGCTGGCCGGATTCATGCCTTTGGGATGGGTACCAGCCTAGCCTTTTGGCTTGTTCCGGGGCTTTACGCGTCAGTGCGCCTGCGGCACTCTATCGTCAGAGGAAGCGCCGCCAGTGAGACGGTGCCCGACGGGGGAAATGCGCATGGCATCACGGCTCGGGTCGATGCTGGTGGTTTTTAGCCTTCTGGGCGGCGCCGCCGCTGTCCGGGCCGAACAGCAGGTATTGCCTGCCATCGCCAATCTGACAGCCGAGCAGCTTTTCGCCGTTGCCTTCCGTCCCATCATTGATAATGCCCTAAAGCCGCCCTCTATGCCGGATCTGCTGGGTGATGGGTTGCGGCGTGTGGCGGCCAGTGACCGCACCCTGGGCATCGTTAGCGTGCCGGGGCATTTGCTATTGACACGGGAAGGGGTGGAACTGTCGCGGGTGGCCCTGCCCACCGACATGATCCCGGAACGCTGGGCCAATGTCACGGCGGATATGCTGCGCGCCATTGTGGCCGCATCCCCGGTGATCGCCCAACGCGGGCGCGAACAGATGTGGCGGGACATGTTCGACGGCATGATGGGCGATCTTGATCCCTATTCCCGCTATGCCGAGCCGAATCGCGCCCAGGGTGAGCGAACTCAGCGTGAAGGGTATGATGGTATTGGCGTTGGCATCCGCACCATCGACGGCTACTTCGAGATTAGCGACATGGTGGTGGATGGTCCGGCGGCCACGGCCGGTCTGCGGGTTGGTGACCGCATTTTTGAAGTGGCCGGGGTCCGGACACACGGCCTGCCCTATGACCGCCTCTCGGCTCTGATCCAAGGGCCGGAGGGTAGCTGGGTGGAAATGAAGGTAGGACCGTCCGAACAGCGCGTGCGGGCACTGACCGTCCGCCGCCGGCATCTGGTACCCAATACCGTGCAGGCCAGCCTGACCGATGGCGTTGCGACCATCCGCATCGAACGGTTCAACAATGCTACCCAGGATAATGTTCGCCAGGCCATCCAGCGTTATCTGGACAAGGGACCGGTGCGCGGCGTCATCCTGGACCTGCGTGGCAATCCCGGTGGGGTGATGGTGCAGGCGGTGGGGGTGGTCAACCTGTTCGTGCCGCAGGGCCGAATCATCACCACACGCGGCCGCAATCCCAGTTCGATCCAATGGTTTGAAGCCCAGAAACCCACAACCGCCTTTCCTGACCTGCCTCTGGTCGTGATGATCGACGGACAGACCGCGTCGAGCGGCGAAATCGTCGCTGCGGCGTTACAAGATGCAGGCCGCGCTCTGCTGGTCGGGTCCTCCACCTATGGCAAGGGCAGTGTGCAGCATGTGACGCAACTACCCAATGGCGGGGAACTTTTCATCACCTGGAGCCGGATTTACGCACCCAGTGGCTATAGTTTCGATGGCCAGGGCGTGCAGCCGAGCCTTTGCACCGCCTTGCCGGGCATTACTGTTCCGTCGCTTCTGGCGGAAGCTGCGCGGGGGGACCGCGGGGAACAAGCCTTGTTGGCACGCTACCGGCTGGCGGCACCTGATGATACAGAGGCCATGGCCGCGCTGCGCGCAGCCTGCCCCGCCAAACCCGCAGACAGTGTCGCATCGGCTGCCGCCACCGTTTCTCTGGCACGCGCGCTCTTGGAAGACGGGGCGCTGTACCGCCAAGCCCTCGCATCCCGTCACATCAACGTTGCGGAGAGGTAGGGTCTTTGTCCTTGACAGACGGGGGCGGATGCGTAGATTCCGCCGCTGTGCCGCCGGGGGTCTTCTTCCGGCGGAACTGGTTTATATGGATCGGCCGCGCGTCCTTGCGGTGGCCGCAAGTCAGACGCAGGTAGGGTATCATGGCTAAGCAGAACACCGTGCTGATCAAGTTGGTGAGCACCGCTGACACGGGCTACTTCTATGTGAAGAAGAAGAACCCCCGTAAGACCACCGAGAAGCTGGAATTCAACAAGTATGATCCGGTTGCTCGCAAGCATGTCGCTTTCAAGGAATCCAAGATGAAGTGATCTCCCTTCTGGGATGATCCTCTTTTGGATCGGGACCTTGGTTCCGGCATCAACAAAACCCCCGCTGGCCCGCCGGCGGGGGTTTTGCTTTTAGGCCTGTAGCCGGGATGCATCGTGGACGGGGGTCTGTGGTCGGCGTCACGGGACGCGGTGACAGTAATGCCAGCCCTGGCTCTGTGTCCTTTGGCATGTCGTAAAGCGCAGAAATGCAAAAGGCCGCCCTTAAGGCGGCCTTTGATGCATGACGTGACTTTGTCTGGAGCGGGCGAAGGGATTCGAACCCTCGACCCCAACCTTGGCAAGGTTGTGCTCTACCCCTGAGCTACGCCCGCATGCCAGACAGGCCTGCCTTCCGGCAGTGGGTATTTCGGAACTGGAGCGGGCGAAGGGATTCGAACCCTCGACCCCAACCTTGGCAAGGTTGTGCTCTACCCCTGAGCTACGCCCGCCTGCCAGACAGGCCTGCCTTCCGGCAGTGGGTATTTCGGAACTGGAGCGGGCGAAGGGATTCGAACCCTCGACCCCAACCTTGGCAAGGTTGTGCTCTACCCCTGAGCTACGCCCGCCTGCCAGACAGGCCTGCCTTCCGGCAGTGGGTATTTCGGAACTGGAGCGGGCGAAGGGATTCGAACCCTCGACCCCAACCTTGGCAAGGTTGTGCTCTACCCCTGAGCTACGCCCGCCCATTTCCGAATGACCATCCGGGTCGTCCCCGGCGGTGAGCGCGGAATATAGCCATCAAACTTTGCCATGCAAGGACTTTTTTTGCCCACCTGCCGGGTTTTTCCCGAAAGGGTTCTCGAATGCAGGGGGCGCACCCTATCGGGAGGTTTGCCGCGGGGCCATGGGCGCTCTATATAAGCCAATGATGATCCCCGCGTGACGGGGTTGATGATTGATCACCCGATCCAGGAACACGAAACCCATGTTCTCGCCCACGCCTTCGCCCCAGCCCAAGCCTGCCGCAAGCGACCTGATCAAGGATGGTAGCGACTCTGGTTTCATGACCGATGTCATCGAGGCGTCGCAAAAGGTCCCCGTCATCGTCGATTTCTGGGCTACCTGGTGCGGACCCTGCAAGACGTTGGGTCCCATTCTTGAAAAGGCTGTCACCGCTGCCAAGGGCGCGGTGAAACTGGTGAAGATCGATACTGACAAACACCCGGCCATCGCCGGCCAGTTGCGGGTACAGTCGATCCCCACAGTCTATGCCTTTTTCCAGGGCCGCCCCGTTGATGGGTTCCAGGGTGCCCTGCCAGAAAGCCAGATCAAAGCTTTCATCGAACGGCTGGTGAAACTGTCGGGCGGTACCGGCGCCATCGACATCGCCGCCATCCTGGCCGAAGCCAAGGCCATGCTGGATGAAGGCAATGCCCAGGAAGCCGCCGCCATCTATCAAGAGGTGCTGGCCGAAGAACCGGAGAGCGCGGCGGCCTATGCCGGTGTCATCCGTTGTCTGCTGGCCGTCGGCGAAGCCGAGGCCGCCAAGGGCATGATTGCCGATGCGCCGGCCGGGATTGCCAAGTCGGCGGAACTGGCGGCGGTGAAGTCACAAATCGAGCTGGCGGAACAGGCCGCCAAGGCTGGCCCCCTGGACGATCTGAAGGCGGCCGTCACCGCCGACCCGGCAAACCATCAGATCCGCTACGATTACGCGGTCGCCCTCTACGCCGCTGGCCGCAATGAGGAGGCGATTGAAGCCCTGCTGGAGATCGTGAAACGCGACCGGGAGTGGAATGACAAGGCGGCCCGCACCCAGTTGCTGAAAATGTTCGAGGCCCTGGGCCCCATGGACAAGCTGGTCATCCAGGCCCGTCGCAAACTGTCATCTCTGCTGTTCGCATGAGCCAGAATCCATTCGACCTGCCCTATGACCAGTTGCCGGAGACCATCCCCGTCTTTCCCCTGACGGGGGTGCTGCTTCTGCCGCGTGGAAAGTTGCCGCTCAACATCTTTGAGCCACGCTATCTGAACATGGTGCAGGACGCCCTGGCGACGAACCGGATGATCGGTATGATCCAGCCACGCGATGGCGGGGCCGGGCATAATCCGCCGCTCTATGAGATCGGCTGTGCCGGTCGGATCACCAGCTTCAGCGAGACGGAGGATGGCCGTTTCCTGATTACCCTGACAGGGGTCAGCCGGTTTCATATCATGCAGGAAGTGGCAACCACGCGCGGCTATCGGCGGGTTGTTGCCGACTGGTCCGGGTTTGCCGTCGATCTGGAGGATGACACCCCCTGTGAAATGGACCGGGGTCGCCTGGATGGTGTGCTGCGCGCCTATTTCAAGCAGCAAGGCATCAGTGCCAACTGGGAATCCGTCGCCCAGGCGCCTTTGGACCGCCTGGTCACTTCTTTGGCCATGATCTGCCCCTTTGATGCCCCGGAAAAGCAGGCCCTGCTGGAAAGCCCTGACCTGAACAGCCGTGCCCAGTTACTGCTGGCGCTGGTTGAGATGGCGGTGCATCAGGATGGCGACAGTGGCGGCACGGCCCGCCATTGAGCCTGTTATTGACCTTGAGACTTGACTCAAAAAGGACCCTGCAATGACCGATGCTACCAGCCCGACCGACGGCGCCCGCGTTGATCCCCGCTTGCTGGAAATCCTGGTCTGCCCGTTGACCAAGGGGCCGTTGCGCTATGATGCCGCCGCGCAGGAGCTGATTTCCGATCAGGCGAAACTGGCCTATCCGATTCGTGACGGCATCCCCATCATGCTGGTGGATGAGGCGCGCCGCCTGGACGATGCCGCCTGACATGGCGGACGAACGCTTTGCCAGCGAGGCGACAGGGTCACGTTACTGGCCCACCGAACTGCGCCTGAACCGGGCGGCGCAGGTGCTCACCGTCCGCTTTGACGATGGTAGCCATTTCGATTTGCCGGCGGAATTCCTGCGGGTGGAAAGCCCCTCAGCAGAGGTGCAGGGTCATACACCGGCGCAAAAGCAACTGGTGCATGGCAAACGACGGGTGGCCATTACCGGCGTTGACCCCGTCGGCAATTACGCAGTGCGCCTGACCTTTGACGATGGCCATGATAGCGGCATCTACAGCTGGACCTTGCTGCACCGGCTAGGACGGGACCATGACAGCCTGTGGCAGAGCTACTTAGCCGCCCTGGCTGCACGCGGCTTGGAGCGCGGCTGATTACCCTGGCATCTCTGGCGCGCACGGCAGCAGAGGCTGCTAGAACCGTTTGCAGGCAACCGAACAGCCTTAAGCCTGCTTGGCGTCGATGATGGAGCGGCGGACGGCACGGGTGCGGGTGAACAATTCGTGCAGCTTGTCGCCCTCTCCCCAGCGGATGGCCCGCTGCAAGGCCGTAAGGTCTTCGGTAAAACGCTGGATAACCTCCAAAACCGCTTCGCGGTTGTTCAAGAAGATGTCCCGCCACATGGTGGGGTCGGATGCAGCAATACGGGTGAAATCCCGGAAACCGGTAGCACTGAACCGGATCACTTCGGACTGCAGATGGTCTTCCAGATCCGTGGCGGTCCCAACGATTGTATAGGCAATCAGGTGGGGCAGATGGCTGGTAATGGCCAGCACCCGGTCATGATGACCGGGCTCCATCACCTCTATCATGCTGCCGCATCCGCTCCAAAAAGCGGACAGCCTATCAACCGCCGCCTGGTTGGTGCCGGGTGTGGGTGTCAGGATGCACCAGCGGCCCTTAAACAGCAGCGCGAAACCGCTGTCGGGACCGGAATGTTCGGTACCGGCCAGCGGGTGGCCTGGAATAAAATGCACCCCGTCGGGGACATGCGGGGCAATATCACGGATCACCGACTGTTTAACCGACCCAACATCGGTCAGGATCGTACCTTCCCGCAGATGGGGGCCGATCACGGCGCCAAGATCGGCGAAGGCGCCAATGGGTGTGGCCAACACCACCAGATCGCATTGCGACACCAGGGCCGGGTCGGTTCCAGCCTGCTGTGCGAGCCCTAAAGCCAGTACCCGATCACAAACAGCCTGCGACCGGTCCACGCATATCACACCATTGGCCAAGCCGGGATATTCGGCCACGCACCGCGCGATCGAGGAACCGATCAGGCCGAAGCCGACGATGGCAACCTTGTTGAACAGCGGGGCGGTCATGGGACGAAACCTTGTATCCGGAAAAGACAAGACGGGCGTTCACTATCATGCGAACCCCGGTTACGTGTAGAGCCGAGTTGGCGAGGCGCATCATCGGTGACCGGCGATGCGGATGAGCGAGCTTTGTAGAACCCTGCCCGTGGCCGACTGCCCCTTGCAGAAAAGGCCTGGCAGCGTGGGAACGCCAGTTGGAAGTTCCAGATTGCAACAGATCCGTATCGTTGGTGACTGTTTCTTGTCTGCACCGAAACAATTAGTACCAGTGATTGCGGGGACTACCATCCCCCCACATACTTGTCCCACCAAATAGGGAGGGGGGAACCATGTACACAGACGAAGAACTCGATGCCGCTGCGGCGGCAGGTATCTTGCCCGACCAGAATGTCGTGGACTTTCGTCATTTCGTGGCGGCACGAAGGGGACAGATTGATGCGACGGAACATGAACGTTTCCGGCTGCTGACCGGCTTCAATGACGTGTTTGTCGCTGTCTGCTGCGGTTTGATCCTGGCCGCCGCCGCCTATCTGGGCGGGCGGCTGCATCCAATGGTGGGCGGATTGGCGGCAGCGGCGGTCAGTTGGGGACTGGCCGAATATTTCACCCGGCGTCTGCGCCTTTCCCTGTCCAGTATCGTGCTGCTGATCGGCTTTGCCGGGGGCACGCTTCTGGCAGGTCTGACGGGGCTGGTCGATCTGATGGGGCTGGATGGGGCCAACATCCAGGACCCGGCCGACGCCGCAGGGGCAGTGGCCGGCGCCACCCTTCTGGCGGGTGCTGGTGCCTATGCCCATTGGCGACGCTTCATGGTGCCGATTACGGTGGCGGCGGGTTCCGCCATTGCCCTGGTTGCCGCCTTCGCCCTGTTAGTGCTGGCCATACCGTCGCTGCGCGACAGTATCCGGGTGCTGGTTCTGATCGGCGGGTTGGTGATGTTTGCCATTGCCATGCATTGGGATAGCCAGGACCGCGAACGCAGCACCCGCCGGTCGGATGTTGCTTTCTGGCTGCACCTGTCAGCCTCACCGATGATCATCCACCCGGTCTTCTCCTGGGTGGGCGCCAATGGGGCGGTACAGATGGTCAGCCCCGGCCTGGCGCTGGCCACCTGCATCGCCACCTATCTGGTGATCGCCCTGGTTTCCCTGGCGATCGACCGCCGCGCGATGCTGGTCTCCGCGCTGGTCTATGTGCTGTACGCCATGGGGCAGCTTTTTTCCATGGCCGGTACGGCCAAGGAAATGAACATGGCCCTGGCAGCTCTGGTCATTGGATCGGGCCTGCTGCTGCTGTCCACCCGTTGGGAAGCGGCCCGGCGCCTGCTGATCCCGCAACTGCCGGGTAGCATGCGGGACATGCTGCCCGTCGCACGGTGAACACAACCAAGTCCGGTGGCCATAACCTGGCCACCGGATGCCGGGGGCCGGCATCCGGGATACCGCGAGGGCGCCCACCCCTTCCATGCGTAACTTCCTTGCCTCACCGCCATGGCGCTATGCTACGCACGGTCCCTTGACCAAGCGCAGCAACGCCCGGTCCGGGGTCCCATCCCCCGCCAGGGCAAAGGATTGACGTGATGAACAAACGACGTGACAGCGGCCATGCCGCCAAAGGGCCCAGCCAGCGCCAATTGCGCGTAGGCGAGGAAATCCGCCACACCCTGGCCGATATCTTCCGCCGCGGGGAATTCCGCGACCCGGAACTGATGGACCTTAACGTCACCGTGTCGGAAGTGCGCATCAGCCCCGACTTGAAAAACGCCACCGCCTTTGTGATGCCGTTGGGTGGGTCCAAGCCGGAACTGGTGGCCGCCTTGAACCGTGCGTCGGCCTTCCTGCGTACCCAGGTGGCGCATGAAATCCGTCTGCCTTATGCCCCGCGCCTGTCATTCCAACTGGATACCAGCTTCGATTACGCGGAAAAGATCGATCGGATCCTGCACGATCCGCATGTCGCGCGTGATATGACCGGCATCGTTGATACCGGCAAGCATGTCGAGAAGGACAAGGAAGAGGACGGGGATCAGAACCATGGCGCGTAAGCGCAAGGGCGTGCCCCGTCACGGCTGGCTGGTGCTGGACAAACCCGGCACCATGACCAGCACCCAGGCCATGGCAAAAGTGCGTTGGATGATGAATGCGGAAAAGGCGGGCCATGGTGGTACGCTGGACCCTATCGCCACCGGCATCCTGCCCATCGCCTTTGGGGAGGCAACCAAGACCGTCCAGTACGCCATGGACGGACATAAGACATACCGTTTCGTGATGAAATTCGGCGAAGCGACCGATACCGACGACCGCGCCGGCCAAGTCATCGCCACCAGCGATGTGCGTCCCACAGATGAACAGATCGAAACGGCGCTGGAGACCTTTCAGGGTCTGATCAGCCAGGTGCCGCCGCAATATTCCGCCATCAAGGTGGATGGTGAGCGTGCCTATGATCTGGCCCGTGAGGGGGAAGCGGTGGAACTGGCCGCCCGTACCGTGCGGATCGACGGGTTCCATCTGACGGGTCGGCCCGACACCGACCATGCCGAGTTCGAGGTGGAATGCGGCAAGGGCACTTACATGCGCTCGCTGGCCCGCGATCTGGCACTGGCAGTGGGCACTGTGGGTCATATCACCGTGCTGCGCCGACTGTCGGTGGGGCCCTTCACGCTGGCCAATGCAGTGACGCTGGAACAGTTGGAAAAGATCGTGGCGGAAGGCGATCCGGATCGGCTACTGATGCCGGTCGCAGCACCGCTGAACCGACTGCCGGCCATTGATCTGACCCCGTTGGAGGCGGACCGTTTGCGCCATGGGCAGGGCGTGTCGTTGCTGCGCCGAACCGACCAGGAGCGCTTGGAAGCGCTGCGCGGTGCGGCCGGGGAAGAGGGAACGGCGCTGGCGCTTTGCGCTGGCCATCCCGTGGCTCTGGTACGCTTGGACGGGGCCGAGGTTCGGCCCGCCCGTGTCTTGAACCTGTAGGCGTCCCAAACAACCAACCTGCGTCCTAACGGGGCCTGTCCTGATCTTATGCCACTGGCATCCACAGGCTTAAGCCAGGCCAATCGGATAAAAGCGGCGGCGGTTACCGCCTCCCCGGCGGTCAGGAAGTTGGCTGTTGGGGTTAGCGCCGGGCCAGTAGATCCTGATGCCCCACCGTCAGACGCGCGCCCTTTTCGCTGGCCAGAAGCCGGCGGCGTTCAGCCCATGCCTGGATACGCGGTGCGCTGACAGGGTCCTGTTCAATGGCCGCCCTTTCGTAACCGCTGATCATGGCCAGATGGGCGGCAATCTGTTTCGGTCCGATCTTCCAGTCAGACTGTGCGGTCTCGACCTTGTAGCCTGCCCCGGTGAGGGCCGTGATCAGCGCCTGCGGTGCCACTGTCCCCAAGGCCGGGCCGCCCAGCCCCTTGGCCCGGTTCATATGGGCATGGAACAGGTCTAGCACCCACCCGTCATCCGGGTCGGACATGGAGAAATCGACCCGACCATCGACGGTCAGCGTGACCAGGACCGGGGGATACCCGCAATTGGTCAGTTCCTTCACAAACCGCTCCAGCCAAGTGAGCGATACCAGATCAAACAGCGCCTTGGCCGTCACCCCGTCATACTGGTCAAGACCAAGATCGGATGGGTCTTGGGCCAGATCGAAACTGCGCATCTCCACCCGTACGGCCATGTCGTCGCAGGTGATCATATAGGCCCGGCGCTGTTCCTTATGTTCCCAGCCATTACGGTCAGCCCAGCGTCCGATCTCTCCCGGTGCCTTGGAAAGAAGCTTACGGTCCTTCTCGATCAGGGTCCAATCCTGAACCGGCCGGCCCAGCTTCATGGCCAGTTGACGGACATTGCTGCCAGTCCCCGCCCCCAGATCAATGATCATCGGCTGCGCGGGCAGCAACCGGCCAAAGGCCCAGGCCAACCCTACAGCCCGCGCCGCTTCGTCCAGTGGTTCACGCAGACGCAGCCAGTCGGCATCGAATTCCAGAGTCATGCCCGTATCCGATCACTTTCCCCGGAAACTACCATGCCGGAGAGGGCGTTGCGTATCAACGACACAGAATGTTGCCATGTCGGCAACTGTTCACCCGCCTTCAATGCCGCTCGGCGGGCCGTTTCCAGGTTGGCAGGATCGGACAGCAGCCGGTCAAATGCTGTCGCCAGAGCATCGACGTCGCCTGGCGGAACAACGGCCCCGGCGGCGGGCGGCACCACCTCCGCCAATCCGCCGGCATCGGTGACAATACAGGGCAGGCCACGTTTCAACGCATCAGCCGCCACCATGCCATATCCTTCATGGTAACTGACCAGGGTGAACAGATCAGCGATCTGCCATTGCGCGTCCAGCGCGGGCCCCGACAATTCACCCATCAGGCGGACACGGTCAGATAAACCATGTACCGATACAGCCTGAGCAATGGCGGCGGCCTGTCCAGGATGGCGGGCATCGCTGCCCACCAGATGCAGGCGCCAGGGCAGGTGTTTAAGGCGCGCCAACGCCTCTATCAGCACCAGATGCCCCTTGCGCGGGGTGAGGGTAGCCACACACAGGATGGTAGGGCCATTGCCCCCGTTCCCCCCTGTGGCCGGTTTGGCCGCGTCGGTGCCAGGATTGGCGATAGTGATACGGCCAGCCGGGACCGACAGGTCGATCACTCCCTGCATTGTGGTCCGTGATGGTACGATGACGTGGCACATATGGGCCAGGGCGTCGCGTTCGATACGAAACAGGGTGTCAGCCTGTTCCGGCGACAGACCATTTTCCAGATGCAGCGGATGATGTACCAGCGCGGCAAAGCGCAGCCGGTACCGGTCGACCCAGACGGCATGTGCCGCGACGGGCAGGGCCAAACCGTCGATCAGGACGCGGGCCCCATCCGGGATGGCGGCCATCATCGCGTCGGCAGCATTACGGGATGGATCATCTACAAACGGATGCGGCCCCGGCAGTTCATGCAACTCGACCGTTTCGCCCAGTTTTCGTAGGCCGTCCACGAGTTGGCGCAGATAGCCATAACCGCCGGTCAACTGGTTGATATCGCCGGGGCAGATAATATGCAGGCTCCGATCAGGCATCAGGCGCCGTCCCCGGTCAGTGGCGCCTCAAAGGCGCCCCAGGCCACATGGCTTTCTGACAAGGTGACACGCAGACTGTCCAGTGCCGGCCCGTCCGCCCCCAGAGCGCCGGCCCGGATACCCGCCGCCAGCTTGCGATGGATGTCGCCTGCCAGGAATTCGGTGGTCGTGTTACGTCCGCGATATTCCGGAAGTTCATCCAGGTTCTTGTAATTCAGGGGCGCCAGCACCTGCTTCAGCAGCACCGATGCCGCCCCGATATCCACCACCAATCCCTCTGGCGATAACTGCCGCCGCCGGAATTCCGCATCGACCACAAAGGTGGCGCCATGCAGCGCCTGGGCCGGGCCAAAAATGGCGCCGACAAAACTGTGCGCGATCATGATGTGCTCTCGCACCGACAGGAAATACATTGGGCGGACCTTTCAAGGAACGGAGCGCTGATAACGGACAATGGGGCAACCGAACGGCAGGCTGGACAGGTCGACCATTGCCTGCGGTAGATCAGCGAAATCGATACGCGGCCCCAGCAGAAGGTCCAGCACCGGATCGGCCAACAGTGACAACGCTTTGTCTAGTCGGCGGGACAGGGTCCATCGTGGACGGAACGCCGGTGACACCTTGCCTACCTGCGAAGAAATGATGCGCTGGCGGTTGGGATGAAACCCACCGCCCAGCGCCACGGTAACGGGCCGGTCGCCATACCAAGAGGCTTCCACCACTATTGCCTCCATGCCTGCCAGACGCAGGGCTGTCTCCAACCCCTCGCCCGTGGCGCTGGCATGGATCACCAGATCGCACTCCAGAGCGTCGACCGTGTCTGGCGTGGCGAAACGGGCGCCAAAGGCATGGGCGATGGAGGCACGGGTCGGATCAATATCAACCATGGTCACATCGGCCCCGGGCATGCGGGCCGCCAGATAGGTGACCAGTCCACCGACCAGACCGCCGCCGACAATCGCAATATGTTGGCCCGGTGCCGCGCCGCCATCCCAAAGGATGTTCAAGGCCGTTTCCATATTGGCGGCCAGGACGGCGCGTTCGGTAGGCACATTATCCGGTACAGGCCGGCAGCCCTCCACCGGGATCACCGCCACATTCTGATGTGGGTGCAGGGAAAAAACACGCCGACCAGCCAGATTGGCAGGGCCGTAATCGGCGATACCAACCAGGGCATATCCATATTTCACCGGCCCTGGAAAATCGCCATCCTGGAATGGGCAGCGCATGATCGGGTAAAGGTCGGGCGGAACCCCACCCCGAAAGACCAAGGATTCGGTCCCCCGACTGATACCCGTGACTAAGGTGCGGACCAGCACATCACCGGCCAGCGGTTCCGGCAGTTCCTGCTGACAAAGCGCCCCCTTGCCAGGGGCAAGGGTCCAGAAGGCAGTAGCACGGTCGGGCAGGAGCGGCATGCGCGGGCGACCTCCGTAATGGGCTAGGGGAACATAAGGTAGAACGCATGTCGGAATAAAGTCCGGTCACGCACGGATGGCAGCCATGAGATGTCACCGCGCTGTCAATCGCCCCCGCTCCGGCCATATCATCTGACCGCCTTCGCGACCCGATCCCCGGACCCCCATGCGCCGCCACGACCGCCCTTCCGGCCACGACCCGTCACAGACCAAGTCTCCACGCCTGTCCGATGGCCAGGTCCTGCGTCAATTGCTGCCCTATCTGTGGCCAGCGGGACAGGTGGGTATCAAGGCACGGGTGGTCACCGCCCTGCTGTTCCTGGCGGCGGCGAAGGGAGCCAATGTTTCCGTCCCCATCTGGTACAAGGGGGCGGTCGATACGCTGACCAAAGGTGTGGACGCCGCCAGCAACCCAATGCTGGTCATCCCGTTGGGCTTTATCCTGGCTTATGGTCTGGCACGCGTCCTCAGCTTGGCGTTCGGAGAACTGCGCGACGCCATTTTTGAGCGTGTCAGCCAACGGGCCATGCGGGTGGCCGCCCTGAATGTCTTCCAGCATCTGCATGCCTTGTCACTGCGCTTCCATCTGGAACGGCAGACGGGTGGATTGTCGCGGGTCGTCGAACGCGGGACCAAGGCCATCGACAGCCTGCTGAGTACATCGCTGTTCAATATCCTTCCCACCCTGCTGGAAATTGCCCTGGTGACGGGTATTCTCTGGCATCTGTTCGATGTGCGTTTTGCCGCCGTCACCTTCGGGACTGTTGCGGGTTATATCTGGTACACGATTGCCGTCACCAACTGGCGTACGCGCATCCGCCGCGACATGCTGGACGCCGATACCCGTGCCAGCGCCAAGGCCATCGACAGTCTGCTGAATTTTGAAACCGTCAAATATTTCGGCAATGAGGCGTTTGAAGCTCGTCGTTATGACAAGGCGTTGCGCGCCTATGAAGATGCCGCAGTACGCACCCAATCTTCCCTGTCACTGCTGAATGTAGGCCAGGGCATCATCATTGCTGTGGGTGTTGTGGCTGTGATGTGGATGGCGGCCGATGGGATCGTGCAAGGCCAGCTTTCCATCGGCGATTTTGTACTGGTCAATACCTATCTGCTGCAACTCTACCAGCCATTGAATATTTTTGGCTTCGTCTATCGCGGGATTAAGGAATCCCTGAATGAGATGGAGCGGATGTTTGAACTGCTGTCCGTGAACCGGGAGGTGCAGGATGCCCCTGCTGCGCCCGCCCTGGCTCCACGCGGCGGGGAAGTGCGGTTCAACGGCGTGGAATTTGCCTATGACCCTCGCCGCCCCATCCTGAAAGGATTGGATTTCACGATCCAGGCCGGCCATACGGTGGCCGTGGTCGGGCCAACCGGGGCCGGCAAATCCACCCTCTCCCGCCTGCTTTACCGGTTTTACGATACAACGGCGGGCAGCATCCGCATCGACGGTCAGGATGTACGGGACGTCACACAGGAAAGCTTGCGCGCCGCCATCGGGATCGTCCCGCAGGACACGGTCCTGTTCAATGATACAATCCGCTACAACATCGCCTATGGCCGTCCCGGTGCTGTGCAGGAAGACCTGGATCGTGTGGCCGAAGCCGCGCAGATTCTGGATTTTATCAAGGCGCTGCCGGATGGTTGGGACACGATGGTGGGTGAACGTGGCCTGAAACTGTCGGGCGGGGAGAAGCAACGGGTGGCCATTGCCCGAACCCTTTTGAAAGACCCACCGATTCTGATCCTGGATGAGGCGACGTCGGCCCTGGACACCCATACGGAACGGGAGATCCAGGCGGCCCTGCGCGATGCCGCCCGCGGTCGTACCACGCTTGTCATCGCCCATCGCCTGTCTACCGTCGTGGATGCGGACGAAATCATTGTGCTGGAAGCCGGGCGCATCGCCGAACGCGGCAGTCACGGGGCTCTGCTGGCCATGGGGGGCGCGTATGCGGCCCTGTGGGCCAAGCAGCAGGAGGCCGTGTAATCAATCAGAAGCCCGGACAGCGCGTCATCATGCGCTGCCCGGGCCGATTTTTACCCTATGCCAATCTCTCTTCATCGTGACCGATCAAGGGAGATTTCGTTTTTCCCCAAAACGCCGGGCGGCCATAGGTCAAACCTTCGACGGATGGGCATTACTCCGCCGTCAGCACGCCGCGCTCGACCTGATCGCGTTCAATACTCTCGAACAGGGCGCGGAAATTGCCCTCGCCAAAGCCGTCATCGCCCTTGCGCTGAATGATCTCAAAGAAGATCGGGCCGATCACGGTGCTGGTGAAGATCTGCAACAGCAGACCGCCGCCGGGCGCACCGTCCAGCAGGATGCCGCGCTTGCGCAGCTCTTCGGTCGGCTGACCATGGCCAGGCAGACGCTCTTCCAGCATGTCGTAATAGGTGCCGGGCGGTGGGGTCATGAAGGTGACGCCATTGGCCTTCAGCGCGTCGAAAGTCTTGATGATGTCGTTGGTGGAGAGCGCGATATGCTGGATGCCTTCGCCCTTGTATTCGCGCAGATATTCCTCGATCTGATCGACACGGCCCTCGACACCCGCGCTCTCATTGATGGGAATACGGATCTTGCCGCACGGCGCCGTCAGCGCCCGGCTCTTCAGACCCGTCAGCTTGCCTTCGATGTCGAAGTAACGGATCTGCCGGAAGCTGAACAGCTTGGCATAGAAATCGTACCAATGGTCCATGCGGCCGCGATGGACATTGTGGGTCAGGTGGTCAACCTCCACCAGGCCGCAGCCCACGGGGTTCTGATCGGCACCGTCGACAGGCACGAAGTCGATATCATAGATGGAGGTCGGGGCCTTGTAGCGGTCCACCAGATAAATCAGGCTGCCGCCGATACCTTCGATGGCGGGGATGTTCAGTTCCATCGGGCCGACAGAACCCTTCACATCCTTGGCCCCCAGTTCCAGGGCACGCCGGTGGGCAAAGGCAGCATCCTTGACACGGAAGGCCATGGCACAGGCGCTGGGCCCATGGTCGCGCGCGAACTGCTGCGCCATGCTGTCCTTCTCGCCATTGACGATGAAGTTAATGCCGCCCTGACGATACAGCGTGACATTCTTGGAGCGGTGGCGGGCCACCTTGGTAAAGCCCAGGACAGTGAACAGGCTGTCCAGTGCTGCCGTATCTTCGGCCGTGTATTCCACGAATTCAAAGCCGTTGGTGCCCATGGGATTGTCCCACAGATCGCCCACGATCTGGCCGTTTTCCACGCGCGCCGTGCCGCCGTCCGCCATCTTGATCTCCCTGATAATCTATCGGTTGGGGAATTGTTGGCATGATAGGGCCGAAGCCAGGGGCATGTCCTTGCGAACTGCCCCCGGATTCTGGCAGTGTTCGGTGGGAAATTGCGCCGATCCAGAGATCAGAGGCAGAATATGGGCAACAGCAGTTTAGACGCGGCAGATATCCGCATACTTGCTGCATTGCAGCGCAATGGCCGCCTCTCCAATGTCGATCTGGCTGATCAGGTAGGCCTGTCACCCAGCCCCTGCCTGCGCCGGGTACGCGACTTGGAGGAACAGGGCTATATCCAGGGCTATACCGCCATCCTGGACCGCAAGAAGCTGGGCATGGGGGTGGTTGCCTTTGTTGAGGTGAAGATCGACCAGAATGCGGAGGGCGACGCCGATTTCCGACGCGGCATCCTGCTGTTGCCAGAAGTTATCTCCTGCTTCGTGATGACCGGCACCATGGATTACCTGTTGCAGGTGATCGTGGAGGATCTGGACAGTTTCGCCGACCTGTCGATGCGCAAACTCCTGTCGATCAAGGGCGTGAAGGAGGTGCGGTCCAGCTTCGTGCTGGATGTGGTCAAACACTCCACCGCCGTGCCATTGCCGAAACCAACCTGAACAAAGCAGAATATGGCGCAATACTGGTCAATATTGCCGCAGGAATTGCGAAAGCACCCCACTACCCCAGCACATCCGCAAGGAAATGCCCCGCCCCTGGCGCTATCATGGTTTCCAACAATTCCCACATGATTTGGGGAGGAAGCCATGAACCAGACCAACGCACCGGCCAGCGACTTTGCCACCCGCGTCACCGACAGCGGCAAGACCGACACGGCCCTGCGCGGCGATTACCGCCATGTGCAGCCGGACTTCACCATCGACCAGGGCTGGGACGCCTATAGCAGCGCCGATCACGCCCTCTGGCGCACGCTGTATGACCGGCAATCGGCACTATTGCCGCGCTATGCTGCCCGGGAATTCCTGGAAGGTCTGACCCGACTGGATGTGCGCGACGGCATTCCCGATTTCCGGCGCGCGTCGGACGTGCTGGACCGCGCCACCGGCTGGATACTGGTCGCCGTGCCGGGCCTGATCCCGGAGCGGGAATTTTTTGAACATCTGGCCGCCCGGCGGTTCCCGGTCACCAACTGGATCCGCAAGCCGGAAGAGATGGATTATCTCGTCGAACCCGACGTGTTTCATGATTTCTTCGGCCATGTGCCGTTGCTGACCCACCCGGTCTTCGCGGACTATCTGCAGGCCTATGGCATTGGTGGGGCCAAGGCCATCGCGCTCAACGGGCAGGAACATTTGGCCCGGCTTTACTGGTACATGGTCGAATTCGGCCTGATCAACACCAAGGATGGGTTGCGCGCCTATGGGGCTGGCATGCTGTCATCCCGTGGGGAGACGCAGTTCTGCATCGAAAGCCCCTCGCCCCACCGCATTGGATTCGATCTGGAGCGCGTGATGCGCACCCAGTACCGGATTGATGATTATCAGCAGACCTATTTCGTACTCGACAGCTATGAGCAGCTGATGAACGCCACAGCAGTGGATTTCACCCCACTTTATGCCCGGCTGCGCAGCCTGCCGGCCATCGGCCCGACAGAGGTTCTGGCCAGCGACCGCGTGTTCACCCTGGGCACCCAGGGCGAAAGCCACAAGGCGGCGTAAGGGTCCCCCGACCGGACGCACCGTCTGTGCCCACACCCCGGCCCGCCACAGGGACCGGGGTGTGGTTGTTGGGGAACAGAGCAGTTTTCATCAGACTGAAAACTGCTCCGGCGGCGACTGCCGCCGCGCGGCCCGCGCCGCGTAAGCCAAGCTGGCGATGCAGCGCCGGCGATTGAGGCGAACACGCTCTACCGGCGGAACCAGCCCACCAGTTCCATGTGGGCAGACCACAGGAACTGATCCACGGGCCAGATATCGGTAAGGCGGTATCCGCCCCGGATCAGCAGTTCAGCATCCCGCGCAAAGCTGACGGGATTGCAGGACACCCCCACCACGGTGGGCACGGTCGATGCTGCAATCTCCGCCGCCTGTGCCTGGGCACCTGCCCGTGGTGGGTCAAACACCACGGCCTGGAACCGGTTCAGGTCATAGGGTGTCAAAGGATCGCGGAACAGGTCACGCTTTTCCGCCGTCACCTTGCCCCCCAACTGCCGCGCCCCGCCCATCAGGCTGTTATAGGCCGTGGGGTCACCCTCTACCGCATGCACCTTGGCCCTGGTGGCCAGCGGGAAGGTGAAGGTGCCGCTGCCGGCAAACAAGTCGGCAATGGTATCCGCGTTTCCGACCCCGGCCAGGATTGCGGTGACCAGGGCCTGTTCGCCTTGCGTGCTGGCTTGCAGGAAGGCGCCAGGGGCGGGTGAGATGCTGACTGCGCCGAAACCCAGCAGGCCAGTCCGACGCATGGCAATCGGTTCAGCCGGTTGACCATCGCGGGCCCGCCAGGACAAGCGTGCCAGATCCTGACCAGCAGCAAATTCTGCCAGATGTTCCAGGGTGCGCAGGTCGGGCTGGTTTAATCCCTCCAGCACAAGATCCACCCCGTCATCCAACAGGGTCATGGCGACATCAAGCGACTGGCCATCGGCCAAAAGCGGGGCCAGGGCCTCGCGCAGGGGCGCCACCAGCGCCAGGAGCGATGGTGCCAGCACCGTGCAGGCCGAAAGATCGACCAGACGATGGGAGTGCGCCTCGTTAAAGCCCAGCCAGACGCGGTTGCCCCGGCGCACAGCATTCATCACAGCGCGGCGGCGGCTGCCGGCGGGGGTGCGGGCCACCGGATGCAGGGTCACCCCTTCACCCAGGAGGTCGTTCCGCGAAAGGACAGTGGTGAGGGCCTCCTGCTTCCATTTATCATAGGTGGCATCATCCATATGCTGGGCGACACATCCACCGCAGCTACCAAAATGGGTACAAGCCGGTTCCGCCCGGCCGGGGCCTTCCTCCAGCAAAGAGACAGGAACCCCTTCCCAGCCATCGCCCCGATAGGTGCCAAATTTTACCATCAACCGGTCACCGGCCAGGGTCTGTGGCACATAAAGCCGACTGCCCTGCCATTCGGCCAGACCATCGCCACGGCCGCCGACACGGGTGATCGTCACCTCGACCGGGCCCCGCGTGGGCGGTTCGGGATTGGTGCGAGAAGGAGGGCGACGAGGGGGGTGTCTGCGGGGTGGCATAGGTACGGTTCCGAAACGATATAGAGTAGCCAAATTTGTTTCGTTAACGAAACAAATGGCCCCAAGGGGGTGTTGTGAGTGTGGATCAATCCTTATCAGGGCATAGGGGGGCCGTGCGGATTTGGCAAGAACTGTACACGAAAGGATGCTAGAAGGTGGGCACCATTTAATCTTGCCCGGAAGGGAGCCCGACCCATGTCCGAACCTAACACCAGCGCTGCAGAGCAGCTTTTCGAGAAGGCCCTCGACCTGGCCGAAAAGCATCTGGAAGCGGCCATGAAGGAAGGCGGCGCCCTTTCGGGTTATGTTGCCATCGCCATGATCGAAGCCGCCGTTAATCAGGCCGTAGAAGAGACCAGCCACGAAGATGTGGCTGACATGCTGCGTGATCTGGCCGACCAGATCGAAGCCGATGCCGAGGAAGGCGACGACGAGTAATCGTCCTGCCGGCTTGCGCATACGCACAAGAAAAACCCCGTCGGTCGCCCGGCGGGGTTTTTCTTATGCCTCAACGGCACCTACCCCCGCTTTGGCCGAATGCGCCCCATGGCCAGGGCGTCGACATAGACGCCGTCGCGGAAGGCATAGTCGCGCAAGCGGCCTTCTTCGATAAAGCCGAACTGCCGATAAAGCCGGATGGCGGGGTCATTATCGGCAAAGACCGTCAGTTCCACGCGATGCAGGTCCAGCCAGCGGTCGGCGGCATCGATCAGGGCATGCATCAGGGACTTGCCCACGCCCATACCCTGCGCCTCGTCATGTACACCGATGGCCAGATCGGCCACATGCCGGCGCCGTCCACCATGGCGGAACAGGCCAGCGGACCCGACAAGCTTGCCATCCAGGATGGCGACAACCTGCAAATCGTCGGCCCCGCCCTTCTCCATCCAGGCGCGGGTTCCCTCCACACTGGGAAAGGGCGGGCGCAGCGTGCCATGGCGGAATTTCGGCAGCGACGCCATGGCCGCCATCGCCGCCGCATCATCCAGTTGCCGTGCCCGCAGCCATAAACCCGGCGGGCCAAAGGCGGCAGCCGTACCGCCGGGCGGTGGGGTGAACGCGGACTGGCTCATGGCTTCACGCTCCCGCTGAAGTGACCGCCGACAGGAAGGCCCGAATCAGGTCCGGGCTTTTCCGGCCCGGCGCATCCTCCACCCCCGATGAGACATCGACGGCTTTGGCGCCGGTGGCCCGGATGGCGTCGGCGACATTGGCGGGGTCCAGCCCGCCTGACAGCATCCAGGGTTTCTGCCATTGACGGCCTGTCAGCAAGGACCAGTCAAAGGCCACCCCATTGCCACCGGGCAGAATGGCACCCTTGGGCGGCTTGGCATCGAACAGCAGCATATCGACCACCGGCTCATAGGCCCTGGCCGCGTCCAGGTCGGCGGCGTCACCGATCTTCAGGGCCTTCATGACGGGCAGCTTGAAGCGCGCCCGGATGGCCGTCACCCGTTCCGGCGTCTCACCGCCATGCAACTGGATCAGGTCCAACGGCACCTGGCCCGTGACATCCTCCAGGAAATCATCGGTGGGATCGACGAACAGACCCACGACACGGGTCCCCGTGCCCACCATACGCGACAGTTCGGCGGCGGTGGCGATGGAGACATTGCGCGGCGATTTCGCGAAGAACACCAGCCCAACCCAGCGCGCCCCGGCATCCAGGGCGGCCTGCATGGTCTCCGGCGTGCTGATCCCACAGATCTTGGCCTTCACTGCACTCATGCGCCCAGCTCCTCCGCAATACGCCGGGCGGCGGCGGCGGGGTCGTCATCCGCCGTGATGGGACGCCCGATGACCAGATGGTCGGCACCGGCGGCTACGGCATCGCGCGGGCCCATCACCCGTTTCTGGTCATTGGCAGCGGCCCAAGAGGGGCGGATGCCGGGCACCATCAATGTGAAATCGGCAGGCAGGTCACGGCGTAAAAGCGGCACTTCGGCGGGCGAGCAGACAATGCCGTCGGCGCCATTGGCGTGCGCCACACTGGCCAGACGGCGCACCTGATCCGCAGCGGGAACGGCCTGACCCACGGTGGCCAGGTCCTCATCCGACAGGCTGGTCAGCACGGTGACGGCCAGGATCCGCATGCGGGGCAAGCCGAGGCGTTCTGCCTCCTCCCGCGCGGCATCGGCAGCCGCCCGGATCATGGCGGGGCCGCCGCCGGCATGGATTGTCAGAAACTTCGGGGCCAGCGGGGCGACGGAGCGCACGGCACCGGCCACAGTATTGGGGATATCGTGCAGCTTCAGGTCAAGAAACAGGGGCAGATCGCCCGCCGCGATGACATCGCGGATGCCGACGGGTCCCTGCGCCATGAAGAATTCCAGGCCCAGCTTCACCCCACCCACCAGGCCGGTGACCTTGGCCGCCATGGCCTTCGCGCCCTCAATCTCCGGCATATCCAGGGCGACGAAGACGCGGTCGGTGGGGCGCATGGTTCAGGGCTCCAGATGAGAAGGGACCGCGCAGGTTTAACGCGGAACCGCAGCGGCGCGAAGGGAAGATCCGGCAGCCCTTCCATGCCGGGCGGCGGGGTGGCTTCCGAAAACGTAAGCCCGACGCTTGACCCACGGGCATGGCCCAGCCCAAGATGCAGCCCTAACGCCCTAACCCCTGGAGCCTGCCATGCCCCTGCCACCCCCGGACGCCGCGCGGGAGCCGTTGCATACACGACAGGTGACCTGCACAGGCTATCGCCGGGCCGACGGGCTTTGGGACATTGAAGGGCATATCACCGATCGCAAATCCTATGATTTTCAGCGCGACGGGCGGACGGTATCCAGCGGCGATCCCATTCATGAAATGTGGATAAGGCTGACCCTGGATAATCGGTTGACGGTGAAGGCGGTGGCCGCCGTCACGGATGCTGCCCCCTATCGGATGTGCCCATCAATCACCGGGAATTTTCAGCGTCTGGTCGGCCTGTCCATCGCCAGCGGCTGGACCGCAGCCGTTAAGGAGCGTTTGGGCGGGGTGGAGGGCTGCACCCATCTGGTGGAATTGCTCGGCCCGGTGGCCACCACCGCGTTCCAGACCATCGCGCCCTATCTGGAAGACCGCGACAAGCAGTCACGGGCCGCCATGGTCGAACGCGGCGAAACCCCGCCGCCCCGTCGTCGCCCGCCCATGCTGGACACCTGTCATGTCTGGGCCACCGACGGCGAGGTCGTGGCCCGGGAATGGCCTGAATTCGCGGCAAAGGGCAAAGGCTGAGCAGGCCGATGACACCTTACAATTGTTGGGGGATGGTCAGCCCCCGTTCCTGTGCTGCACGCGCAAAACTGTCCCAGGCCCGGTCTGCAACCCCTTCAGCCCAAGCCTGACCCAGCGCCATGCTCTGCTGGAGGATGGTGGGCGACAAGGCTACCAGTTTTTTGCCTGCCGGCGTCGCGTAGAAGGCGATCATCTGGTCCAACTCCGCCAGCGTAAAATAGGCGGCGTAAAGCCCGGTGATGCCCCGGGCCAACTCTGGCAGAGCGGTGCGCGCCTTGGGCAGGAAATGGTCGCGTACCAGAGCGGTCACTTCCGCTTCGCGTCCCGGATTCTCATGCGCCATCAACTCTTCCGCCCGCCGGGTCACGGCCAACAGGGTCTGGTCCGCCAATGCCTGGCTTCCAGACAGTTCCATCAGGATGCGGGCCTTGTCCAGGCGCTGTGCATCATCCCCCTTGGCGGGAGCGGCCACGGCGGGCACCGACAGCAGCGACAGGCACAGAACCAGGATAGGAACAATGGCACGCACAGGCGGCTTTCCTTCGATCGGACACATGGGAACTGCATCCTATCGGGTGTCGGTCAACTCGTCAGCACCGATGCGACCGACAGGTCATAATGCCCCTTGTGCTGACGCAAACGGTTGAAATCAATCCGCGACCAGCCGTCGCCGCCGAACCGTGCCAGATAGGGCCACACCTGTTCGGGATACAAGGGGGCCAGCGTCAGAAACCGTTCAGTACCGCCGGCATTGGCGAAATCCCGGCCATCGGCCAGATCACGCAGCATGGCCAGCGCCCAGGCACCCAGCAGGAAATGCCCGCCCATGGACAGGGTCATCCGACCAGCCGCCACCGCCTGCAACGCCTCTTCTTGCCAGTTCAACCCGATCACACAGGCATCACGTCCCGGTACCCGGCCCGAGGCTTCAAGCGCGTCCAGAGCACCCAGGGCCATATCGTCACTGGCACACCAAATGCCGCGTGTCTGGGGTTGCCGGCGCAGCAGCGACAGAGTCTTCTCCCGGGCCTCAGGACGACTCCAATTCACTGCGACAAGGTCCAGCAACGCAGCGCCGCCATCTTCGGCCAAGGCCTGGCGCAACCCGTCCGTTCGTTCCTGTCCTGCCGGGGTAGCGGCCAGTCCGCCCAGCGCCAGCAGCGGAATGGGGCCGGTGGCCCCCGGCAGCCGCCGACAATCCGCCAGAAGGGCGCGAGCCATGTAAGCGCCGGCACCGGCATTGTCGGCAACAAGGCTGCCCAGGAACAAAGGGGAGCGTTCACGGGGGCGGCCCAGAAGCGCCGTATCCTCCGCCGTCGGGCCGCTGAACACTATCATGGCCGGCACCCCGGCCGCTTGTGCCGCTGCCATCAGGGGAACCGCCGTGCGATGTTCATTCACGATCAACATAAAATCCGGCAGGCTGGCAAGGATTTCCTGACCTTTACTGATGATCCGTTGCCGGTCCCGTTCCGCATAATCGCTGATCAACTCAATATTGAAATGCTTGGCGGCTGCGGTCATCAACTGCTGCGCCATTTGCCAAAAACGGTCCCCCTTACGGCCGGGATTGACAAATCCGACGCGCAGCCGTGCCGCCCCGGCAAAAACACAGGGCCACGGCGCCAGCCCGGTCAAGGCAGCGGCCAACATCAGGCGACGTGACAAGCGAACAGTCACCGACAATACATCCCTTAGGCTGCGCTAACGCGGATGATCATAGTCTAACTGGTGCCATTGCACACGGGTGAATGTTGTCAGGATAGGCTCATCAACCGTATAGGATGAAAGGATCAATGGACGGTGCTGGCACCATTGGCAGCGCCGCTGCGACCTTGCGCCTGATACTTGTCCATGACGCGGGTCATCATGTCAGCAATCAGTTCCTTGGGCAGCGGCGCCGGACCCCCTGGCGGCCAAGCAGCCTGCGGTTGTGATGCTGGCGCCATGCTGTTGGGCGCATCAGTGGCGGCGGGGGCGGGAACGACAGGTTCGGACGTGGTGGCACCCGCCGACGGCACCAGCGTCCGGTTAGCGGTCACCTGGGTGGGTATGGCGGCATCCGGCATGTTGGCACCAGCGGCCCGGACCATCTGATTGGCCCGCGACGGGATGACGGGTTTCACCCCCATTGAACCGCTGGAAATAGCGGCAGCCCGGTATTCGGCCAACCCCTTACCGCCATTGGGATTTTTGGCCCGCTGCTGTTCCTGTTCCATGGCTGCCAGCAGATTGTCGCCGGCACCCGCGGCGCCAGGGGCCGGCAGGCTGGCCACGATGGCGGCCGGGCCCATGCCACGGGCCGCTGTCAGGGCGGCCGATGCACCGGGGGTGGTTTCAAGGTCCTTCAGGTGCTGTGCGTTGGCGATGCCCCCCGCTACCGGTGCCTTGGCGCTGATGGATGTGGCGGTGGCGGCCATTGAGGGAGCCGTCGCGGTCGGTTTCGGGGCGGCAGGAACCGCCGTGCCGGTGGAAGCACTGGGCAAAGCCTGCCCACCACCCCCCATCAGGCTTTCCAGCAATGCCGCCTGCCCAGCGGAAAGATCGACCGGTTGACCGGGCTTGGTCGCGGCCGCAGCGGCCATGCTCGTACCCGGCACCACATCTGGGGCCATGTCGGTGTCGGCGCTGGCGGTACGCGCGGGACGGGGGGCGGTGACGGTGAAGGGGTCTTCCGCCGGGGCAGCAGCGGGACTGTCCTTTTTCAGGCCCAACAGGCTGGCCACATGGTCGGTGGCATCCTTGCCGGTTTCTTTCTCCAGGATGGCGTCGGCGCTGGCCACCGCCATACCGATAGGGCCAAAAAACAGGGCGGCGCCAGCCACCTTGGCCGGGGTGCGGATCGTATCGCCAGTGATGGCCTGGTAAATCTTGTTGACGCCGGGAATATGCTGCAACGGGTTCACCACATCCAGCACGTCCCAGAAAGACATGCCCTCGCCCTTCTCGACCTTGTCGCTCTCAGCACCGGATGGCTTCTCCACGGCGGTGTGGTGTGGCGACTGGGTCCTGGCACGGACATGGTCCATATGGATGGCACTTGGCGGCATGGCGTTCCTCCCGGTTCGGGAAAAACAATGCAGGTCGTGTGCCAAGTGGAGGCGGCGCTTTTTGCCCAGTCCGGGCGGCGGCTCAGAACAGATGACCGGACTTTTCCGCCTTGGTGCGCAAATAGGCTTCGTTATGGCCATTGGCCGGGAAAATGTGGGGGACACGCTCCACCACGTCCACGCCAGACGCGGCCAGTTGCGCCATCTTGTCGGGATTGTTGGTCAGCAACCGCACTTGGGCATAGCCCATCTGGCGCAGCATGCTGGCAGCCGGCAGATAGACCCGTTCATCGGCATCAAAACCCAGAACCGTGTTGGCATCCACCGTATCCAGCCCACCATCTTGCAACCGGTAGGCTCGCAGCTTGTTCATCAGACCGATACCACGCCCTTCCTGGGCCAGATACAGAACGATGCCGGCGCCCGCCGCTGCAATTTCCCGGATTGCGCCCCGCAACTGCGGGCCACAATCACAACGCAGTGACCCCAGCAGATCGCCGGTGAAACATTCTGAATGCAACCGCGTCAGTACTGGCTGGCCCGCCGGCGGATCGCCGATGATGATGGCCAGATGTTCAGGCCCGCCATCACTGGGCCGAAAGGCCACAATACGGGTACGTTCCGCATCCTCCAACGGCACCGACGCCTCAGCGACGCGGGCCAAGCTGCGGGCGGAGCGGCGGCGGTAATCGATGATATCGACGGCGCGCACGCACAAAAGATCGTGGCGGCGGGCGAAACCCGCTCCATCGACCACACCCGCGCGTCCTAGCGGCAAGGGTGCCACCAGGGCAGCGGGCAGCAGACGGGCGATCTTGGCCAGGATGGTGGCCGCCCCTTCCGCCCCACCCGGCAGGGAGGTGGCCCCCATGCCCTGGCCGGCACGGGCCGGGCGGGTAGGATCAGAAAGGTCCCGGACAAGATCGGGCGTCAACCCCGCTGGTGGGGCGATACGCACAGGCCGGTCAACAGGTACATCCAGACCCAGGGCCCGGCCGCGCTGCCCCGTGACCACCAGGACAGGGGCATTGCCGGTCAGTTGTGCCAGATGGTTCATCGCCTGGGTGGTCACAGCCTCCGCGGCAAAGGCCAGCAGAGCGCCACCATCTTCCGCCGTGATGACCACAGCTTCCCCCCGACGCAAGTCAGACAGGGCACGGTCAACAGCGCGTTGGGCCGCGTTGTCCGGCGGGGTGGCGTGATCGGCAGAGGCGTATTCCAGAACCATGCTATCCATTATTCGATCCACCGGCGTCGCTGCGGTGGCTGATCAACCAAACCGTATCGGCGCTGAAAGAGAAAAGCAAAAGCCCAAGAGCTGCGCCCACCGCAAACCCGGTCAGCGGCGGCTCCAGAATGGGGGTGACGGCAATGGCCAGGACAGCCACCTGAACCATGCAACTGACCCGTCGGCGGCGACTGAAGGGCAGGGGATAGTTCAGCCAATGCCAGACCAGGCCCGCCGCCACGAACAGCGGGCGCAGCAGGGCCGCCAGCAGAACCCAAACCCCCACCTCCCCTGACAGCCAAAGCAGCAGGCAAAGATAAAGAATGGCGAGTGTGTCCATCTCCATATCGAAGCGGGCACCATACGGGCTGGACAGGCCCTGACGCCGGGCCAGCCAACCATCCACCCCATCCAGGGCCAGCGCCGTGATGGCGATCACGGCCAAGGTCCAGGTCTGGCCCCTATCCAACGCCGGAGCGAAGGGGAGGGTTCCCCCGACCAGAGCCAGAAGGCCGGAACGCAGAAGGGTGACCCGGTTTGCATGCCCCCACCCTGGGCCCTGATGTGCTCCCAACCGTGTCAGGGCAAACCAAAGGGCTGGCAGGAACGCAACCAGCACCAACACGGGATAAGCCGATGGCAGATCAATCCCCCGTCCCAACATCCAGCCCACCCCGGCCAACAGGGGCAGGGCCACCGCCAAGTGGGCGACGACCGACCGGCGCAGCGCCGGGGCAGGAAAGGGCGGAGATTGCATGACCATGCCATTAAGGTTGGCCTGATCGGGGCGAAGGCAAGGGGAAAAGCATCTGGGAACGGGGGCTGGCCGGAAGGGCCCTGAACCCGTTATGGTGCCCCGCGATCCCCACCCTGCTGGAACCGGGCCATGACCACCGACTTTCCTAATCTGTTTGTCCTCGACCATCCGCTGATCCAGCACAAACTGTCCTGCATGCGCGATCGTGACCGGTCCACCATGGGTTTCCGGCAATTACTACGCGAGATTGCGCTACTGATGGGCTATGAGGTGACACGTGATTTGCCGTTGACCACACAGCGGATTGAAACGCCGCTGTGCCCCATGGATGCGCCGGTGATCGAAGGCAAAAAACTGGCCGTCGTGCCGATCCTGCGCGCTGGCCTGGTGATGGCAGAGGGGCTGCTGGAACTGGTCCCAGCCGCCAGGGAGGGGCATATCGGACTTTACCGTGACCATGAAACCAAACGGCCTGTGGAATATCTGGTAAAATTGCCGGACGCGGCAGGTCGTCTCTTCATCCTGGTCGATCCGATGCTGGCCACTGGTCATTCAGCGGTCCACGCAGTCGATGTGCTGAACCGCCATGGCGTGGCCGATAGCCAGATCCGTTTTATGGCGTTGGTATCTGCACCGGAAGGTGTGCGCACCTTCCACGCCGCCCACCCGGATGTGCCGGTCTACACGGCGGCCCTCGACAGCCATCTGAACGAAAATGCCTATATCGTGCCCGGCCTGGGCGATGCGGGCGACCGGCTGTTTGGAACCAAATAGGCAGTGGGAGGTCAAGGCGACGGCGGGCGCCATTTGCTGTCGGGCGGGGGCAGGTCACCTGCCTGATCGCTGGCACCCGGCGTCGACACATCCTGATAATCAACGTCGATCACTGGCTGGCGGCCGGCTGGACGGGGTCGGGACCGGACAGGCTGACCATTCACCTGCATGAAGATCGTCATACGGGCCAGCAGGGCCGCCCGCACCGGCGGCAGAAACAGGATCAGGCCCAAAATGTCGGTGATGAAGCCTGGGATCAGGAACAGGATCGCCGAAAAGGCCATGCACAGCCCTTTGAACATGTCCCGCATCGGTTCGGTTTCGCCAGTGCGCAGGCCCACCTGTGCCCGCCGCACGCTCTCCAGCCCGGTACGTTGCAACAGCAGCACCCCGACAATCCCGGACAACAAGACCAGCAGAACCGTGTTCAACGCCCCGATCTGCGACCCGACCCAGGCGAAACCAGCGATCTCTAATAAGGGCAGAATCAGTAACGGAAGAAGGAAACGCATGGCTGTCCTTGCTCTTTACGTGTCGAGGGCCTATCTAACGGATAGGCATTCATAAATTAACGCCCCGGCGGGCGGATGGCGAGGATAGCCATTCGCAACAGATGTGCAGATGCTAGGCCGGGTGCAAGGGCAGAAATAGGTGATGCGATGGGCGGCGGCTCCGTCTGGCTGGAAATCCTGATTTTCGCGATGGCGGCGGTCTTTTTCATCTACCGCCTGCGCAATGTCCTGGGCCGCAAGCATGGGGAGGAACGGGAACGTCCGAACCCCTTCACGCCGCGCGACAATACCGGCGCCACTGGCCCGACAGTTGACAGTGACAATGTCATTCCCCTGCCCTCGCGCGGGCCCGTCGCTGATCTCCCGGACCTGCCCGACCCTTCCGGCCCCGTGTCGCTGGAGGATGGATTGCGTATGATCCGGGCAGCAGACCCGACTTTCAACGAACGCACCTTCCTGCTGGGCGCAAAGGCCGCGTTTGAAATGATTGTTAAGGCCTTTGCCGACGGTGACACGCCGACCCTGCGGCCGCTGCTGGCTGATGAAGTCTATGACCGGTTTGCCGCCGCCATCCGGGAGCGGCAGGCAGCGGGAGAGACATTGGAAAGCCGTATCCACAGCATCGAGTCGGTTGATCTCACCGGCGCGCGCCTGGACGGGCGCACGGCCCATTGCACGGTTACTTTCACGACACGCCAGACCCATGTCACCCGTGATGCACAGGGCGTTGTGATTGACGGGGATGAAGCGCGGCCGGAGGAAGTGGTCGATATCTGGACCTTCAGCCGCAATACCCGCGCCAGCGACCCCAACTGGCACCTGTCTGAAACGCGCAGCGGCGGCTGATGTCGTCGCGGTCGCCCGATCCTTTCGGGGCGCCCCATACCGGGCGCCCTTTCCATGTCCGCTCCATGGATCGCCTGATGCGCCGTCATTCCCTTGCCGTCCTGTTTGCCTTTGGCCTGCTAACGGGCTGCGCTCCGCAGTCCGTAAAGCCGCCTGCCCCGACTGTTGCGCCTGCCCCGGCTGTGGAGGCTGAAAGACCCGCCGCACGACTGACACTGCGCCCCGCGCGCTTCACCGACCTGCCGGGCTGGTCGGTGGATCGCACGGCCGAAGCCCTTCCGGCACTGTTGAAAAGCTGCGACCGGCTGGCAAAGCAGCCGGCAGACCGCCCCCTGGGGCCAGACGGCATGATGGGCCGCATCCGCGACTGGACAGGCCCCTGTGCAGTGATCGCCAAGCTGCCGCCGGGAGATCATGTTGCCCTGCGCCGCACAGTGGAAGACCTGTTCCAGCCCTGGGCCGCCGGCGACAATGGCCAGGAGGAAGGGTTGTTTACCGGCTATTATGAAAGCGCCCTACGCGGGTCGCTGAAACGGCAGGGCAAATACCAGACGCCGCTTTATAAGCGTCCCTCCGATCTGGTGATGGTCGAACTGGGCGAGTTCCGTCCCAACCTCAAGGGTGAACGTATCGCCGGCCGTGTGGTGGACGGGCAGTTGAAGCCCTATGCCGACCGCCGCGCCATCGAATCCGGCGCCCTGAACGGCAAGGGGCTGGAACTGCTTTATGTCGACGATCCCGTCGATGCCTTTTTCCTTCAGATTCAGGGGTCGGGGCGGGTCACCCTGCCCGATGGCAACCAGATTCGTGTCGGGTATGACGGACAGAATGGCCATCCCTATTTCGCTATCGGCCGTGAACTGGTGGCGCGCGGTGCGTTGACCAAGGATGAAGTCTCGATGCAATCCATCCGCGCCTGGCTGGAAGCCAACCCTTCCAAGGCGGCGGAGGTGATGAACACCAACCCATCCTTCGTGTTCTTCCGCCGGCTGGAAGGGGAGGGGCCGTTAGGGGCACAGGGTGTTGCCCTGACGCCAGGGCGGTCATTGGCCGTAGACCGGACCTTTATCGCCTATGGTGTGCCCGTATGGCTGGATACAGAAGATCCGGTGCAGACCAAGACGCGTGTCCGGCGCCTGATGGTGGCTCAGGACACCGGCGGTGCCATCCGGGGGCCTGTGCGCGGTGATGTCTTCTGGGGGCATGGGCCAGACGCTGAACATCGGGCTGGTCTGATGAAAAGCAGCGGGCGTTATTGGCTGCTGCTGCCCAAAGGCATAACGCCACCGGTTTCCTGACGGGGTTACCAGTCCGTTTCGCTGATGATCGACCCGTCGGGGCAAGTGGTCTCGCGCAGTTTGACGCTAATCTTCCCGGTATCGGCGGACAGGATATAGTCGGATTGGGTTTCGTCTCCCCGATCGCCGCATGCCCGGTGCGCGACCACCGCCGCCCCCGACTGATCACGCAGCGCTGCCCAAGCCCGCGCATTCAGCATCAATGCCCGCTCAGGATGTCCGGTGGAGCGCAGGAAATCCAGCCGCTCACGCCCCGCCGGCAATCCGATGGCGGCATAGAGGGGCTTTCCCCCCGGCTCCACATCTGTCTGCAACAGGAACTCGCTGCTGCGCCCGTCCCGGTCATAATCTGCGAATCGCATCAGGGTGATGGCGGGACGCCGGTCCACCGTTTTCAGAAACTTGCCTTCATCCTCAAGCCAGCGGCCATAATCATCATCCTTGACCGTCCGGCGCGGCAGGACCGACCAACCGGCCTCCCTGTGGCCATTGATCAGTTCTGAGGCCGCCTCGAAGGCGGGACCGGGATCGAAACGGTCAATCACCTGACCATCGCGCAGCCGGCGCAGCGACAGGCGCCCCATCTCGCCATAAGCAAAGCCAGCGCAGGGGGCGGTGATGGCCACTTCCGGGCTCACCGCCTCGCAATAATCGCGGACGGGACCGACCCAAACCAGTTGCCATACCTCTTCGCTGCCCGCCACCATCAATCGCTGTTCTTCCCGGAGGCTTTCCGGCGGCGGGGCTGTCGGAGCCGATAATGCTGCAGGTGGTGTCAGCAGCAGTGCGTGCAGGGCCAGGAGGATGGTGTGCCGGCGCATCAGGGTGCCCTCCGTCGGGTAACACCGCTTCAGATTACCCCAAGGCTTCGTTGAAATCATCCAGAAGGGCGGCAATCCGTCCGCTGTCAGTCTGCCCCATGATCATGCCGGCGCGGCGCGCGGCTTCGCGCAGGTCCATGCCCCGTACCCGTCGCTTGACCAGGGGCAGATTGCCCGGCGCCATAGATAATTCACGCACACCCAGACCCAACAGCAGGGCGGCATAACGCGGATCGCCCGCCATTTCACCGCAGACCGACACGGGAATGCCGGCCCGCCCCGCCGCCTCCACAGTAAACTGTACCAGCCGCAGCACGGCGGGGTGCAACGGATCATAGAGATAGGCCACCTGTTCATCGCCCCGGTCGATGGCCAGCGTGTATTGGATCAAGTCATTTGTACCTATGGCGAAAAAGTCGGAAACCGAGGCCAGACTGTCGGCGGCCAGGGCGGCGCCGGGAATTTCGATCATCGCGCCCAGAGGGGGCAGCGGGTCAGCAATGGCGTGGCCTCGACGCAGCAGGCGACGAGCCACAGCGCGCATCAGGTCCCGCACCTTGCGCATTTCCGACGGGTTGCTGATCATTGGGACCAAAATGCGGATCGGCCCGTGAGCACCAGCGCGCAGCATCGCCGCCAGTTGCGTCTCCAGCAGCTTGGGCTCCTTCAGGCCCAGGCGGATAGCACGCAGTCCCAAGGCCGGATTGGCTGGCGTGGCAAAATGCTCGGCCAAGGCACCCGCCAGCTTTTCACCCCCCACATCCAGCGTGCGAGCCGTGACGGGTTTGCCCTCCATGGCGATCACGAGATCACGCAACACCTGATACTGCTCTTCCTCTCCGGGCAGATCATCACGGTTCATGTACAGAAATTCGGTACGCAGCAGGCCAACCCCCGCTGCACCGCCATCGCGGGCCCCATCCAGTTCGCGCGGCAATTCCAGATTGGCATTCAACGTGACATTGGTGCCATCGCGGGTAATGGCGGGCAGCCCGGCCAGGGCTTTCAACTGCTCCCGCTCCGCCCGCCACAGGGCTTGGCGCTGCCGGTAATCGGCCAGCACATCGTCCGACGGATTGATCAGGACACGGCCGGCGCGCCCGTCGACAACCACGAGGTCACCGGTCTCCACCCCTTGCAGCAGACCGGCAGCGCCCAACACGGCAGGCAAGCCCAGCGACCGTGCCATGATGGCCGTATGGCCTTCCGCCCCACCCAGCACGGTGGCGAAACCGCCGATGCGGCGGGGGTCCAACAGGGCTGTATCGGCGGGCGACAATTCCTCCGCCAGGATAATGGCGCCATTGGGCAATCGGGAGAAGGCCTGATAAGGCGTTTCCATCAGGTTACGGATCAAGCGTCGCCCGACCTCGCGCACATCGGCAACGCGCGCAGCCAGATAGGCATCGTCCATGGCGGCAAAACTCTGCGCCAGAACCGTGATCTCCTGCTGCACCGCCGACTCAGCATTCAGATGTTCAGCCCGGATACGCTTTTCCACCCCCCGGATCAGGCGCGACCCCGACAGCATGGCCTGATGTGCTTCCAAAAGGGTGGCCACATCGGCAGCGGCATCAGCAGGCAAGGTGCCAGCCTTGGATTTCAGCTTGCCCAACTGGCGGCGTGCCTTTTCCACAGCGCCGTGGAATCGGCCCACTTCCTCGTCCACGGCAGTGTCGGCTACACAATATTCCGGCACCTGGATGGCACCAGCTTCCATCACATGGGCGGGGCCAATGGCAATGCCCGGTGAAACACCCAAGCCCCGCAGCAGGCGTTCAGCCGTGGCGGCGTCCCCCGCGCCAGGGCGGGCGGGATGCTGTCGCGTGGTCATGGGCGGGCACTCCCCGAACGTTTCTTAGTCTTCGCCGAATTTATCGTCGACCAGCTTGGTCAGGGCATCCAGCACCTCAAGGGCTTGATTGCCGGTCGCCCTGATATCAATCGTTGTATCGATACTGGCTGCCAGCATCATAAGCCCCATGATGGAGACGCCGGATACGATATTATCGGCCCGTTCAACCTCTACCTGTGCGTCGTAATCGCCGGCCAGCTTCACGAACTTCGCTGCCGCGCGGGCATGCAGGCCGCGGCGGTTGCGGATAGTCACTGTTCGCGACAGGGCGCCGGGGGGCAGGATGCTTTCGCTCATTCACGAGAACCGCACAGAAAGGGGATAGGAAGGGACAAAGGGGGTCAGCCGTCAGACAGCAGGGCGGACGCAACGTTGATATATTTCCGCCCCGCCTCCTGCGCCGCTGCCACGGCGGTTTTCAGATCGGCGCCGGTTTTGCGCACAGACGCCAACTTGATCAGCATGGGCAGGTTCATGCCGGCGATTACCTCCACCTTGGCGCGGTCCATGATGGAAATGGCCAGATTGGAGGGGGTGCCGCCGAACATGTCGGTCAGCACCACAACGCCATCGCCGCTATCGCACTTGGCTACATCGGTGAGGATGTCATTGCGGCGCTGCTCCATATCGTCCTCGGGCCCGATACAGACGGCGCATACCTGTTTCTGCGGGCCGACCACATGCTCCATGGCGGCAATGAACTCCACAGCAAGATTGCCGTGGGTGACAAGGACCAAGCCAATCATGCGTTTTCCCTCAGGTTTGTGCCGGCAGCCGCCCGGTCTTCGGGAACGGGGGGCGGTGCCTGTTCCTTGCGGTCGAGGTCGCGATGCGCCTCGCCCACCTTGTATCCCCGCTCCATCAGCCAACGGGCCAGATTGCAGGTAATGAAAACCGATCGGTGGCGGCCGCCGGTGCAACCGATCGCGATGGTCAGGTAATGCTTGCCCTCCCGCACATAGCGGGGCAGCAAAGGTTCCAGAAGCCGGGTCAGATTACCGAAAAATTCGGCATAGTCCGGGTCGCGGGTAATGTAATCGGCCACCGGCTGGTCCATTCCGGTCAGGGGCCGCAAGTGTTTGTCCCAATGCGGATTGTCCAGGAACCGCACGTCGAAGACCAGATCAGCCTCACGCGGGACGCCGTGACGGTAGGCAAAACTGGTGACGAAGATCGACAGGCCTGGCCCGCCATCCAACCGGAACAGCCCCGTCAGGTGACGCCGCGTGTCATGAACGGAAAAATTCGTGGTGTCCACCACCTCATCTGCGCTGTCGCGCAAGGGTTGCATCAGCACCCGCTCGGTGGCGATCCCATCCAGAACCGGTCTGTCCAGCGCCATCGGGTGCGGGCGGCGGGTTTCGGTGTAACGCCGCTGCAAGGCATCGGCATGGGCATCCATGAACAGCAACCGCACCCGCAGGTCCGGACGCCCGCGCAGCAGCGATATCTGGGCCAGCAGCGCCTGGGTGTTGAAATCGCGGGTACGGCTATCAATGCCAATGACCAGCGGCCGATCATGCGGTTGGCTGACCAGGGGCTGCAACAAGGACAGGCGCAGATTATCCACCGCTTCGTAGCCAAGGTCCTCCAAGCATTTCATGGCCGTGGACAGGCCACTGCCGGACATGCCGGTAGCGACGACAATCGGCAGACGGCCATCGGGGCCCAGGCCGGTGGAACCGTTCATGCCTGCCCCCCCTGGGTGGTGGCCGCGACCAGTTCCCGCCAGGAGGCTTCCCCCGGTACCAGTGGCCAGCCACGGGCGAAGGCGGCCATGGCCAGGCGCAGTTTGGCCGGGGTAGAGACATGAAACGGGTTCAAACAGATACGGGCTACGGCCACGCCGGCAATGACTTCAAACCCCGGATCGGGAAGCCGTTGCTCATCTTCGCCGAGATCGACGATCAGGCCCAAAGGGGCCGCATCCAGAGCCGGCACCGGCAGCACACCCAGGCCACGAACCTCCATCAGGCCGGCTATGGAATGCGGGCAGCAGGCAGTCAGCCCCCCCTGCCCATCCATGATCAAGTCGACACGGTCATCAGCCACCAGACGCGCCCCGTTATCGATCAGGCGCAGCGCCAGATCGGACTTGCCCGCACCTGACGGACCCCGCAGCAGCAGAGCGGTTCCATCGATCGCGACACAGCTTGCATGTATCTGAACCATGATCACCAACGGCAGGGATCAAAGGTCCGGGCGGGCATAAAGCCGCCACCCATCCACACCATGCTCCGGCATCCCGGCCATCCCGCTCCCGAGTTTCACAGGAACAACCTTCTTAGCAAACGCGGGAGCAGGGAGCGAGGGTAATCGGCAGACGCACGTGTGCCGGACTGTCACCCGACACCGCCACTTCCCCCGCTCCTCTGTACCCCGTATCAGTATCAATGCGTCTCCCCATTGCCCAATGGTCGATCTTGCCCGAACTGCTGACCCCTGACCTCTTGGTCTTTCTGGCCTGTGCCGCACTGCTGGCCGGCTTCATTGATGCCATTGCCGGCGGGGGTGGGCTCATCACCATTCCGGCGTTGCTGTCCACGGGCATGCCGCCCGCCGCCGCCCTGGCAACCAACAAGTTGCAGGGTAGTTTCGGGACCGCCATGGCCACCATCACCTTCTGGCGGGCAGGGCAGATCGAGCTGAAAGCCATGGCCTTCACCGTCGCCTGCGTCTTTGCCGGGTCAGCCGCAGGTACGCTGCTGGTGCGGATGACAGGTACCGGTTTCATGATGGCGCTGATCCCCATTCTGCTGGTCGCCATTGCTGTCTATTTCCTGTTCAGCCCGCGCGTGGGTGACGTGGAGGCGAAGGCCCGCATGACCCTGCCGGCCTTCAGCCTGACGGTCGGAATCGCGGTTGGCTTTTATGATGGGTTTTTCGGGCCGGGCACGGGCAGCTTCTTTGCGCTGGGCTGTGTGGCGCTGCTGGGCATGAATATGCGCCGCGCCACGGCCAACACCAAGCTGCTGAATTTCACCAGCAATGTGGTCAGTCTGGGCGTCTTCGCCTTGGGGGGGCAGATTGTCTGGAAGGCCGGCCTGATCATGGCGCTAGCGCAGGTGATCGGTGCGTGGGCCGGCAGCCATGCTGCGCTGCGCTTTGGCACCAAGCTGGTACGACCGTTGCTGGTCATCGTCTGTCTGGGTATGACCATCCGATTGGTGGCGCAACCCGACCACCCTCTGTATCTTCTCGTCCGCGACCTGTTCGCCGCCTGAGGAACTGTCATGCGCGACCTCACCGACAGCCAGATCGACCGTTACGCCCGCCATATCATGCTGCGCGAGGTTGGCGGAAAGGGGCAGTCGACGCTATTATCCTCTTCCGCCCTGATCGTGGGTGCCGGGGGCCTGGGTGCACCGATGCTGCTGTATCTGGCCGCCGCCGGGGTGGGGCGTATTGGCATTGTCGATGATGATGTTGTGGATCTGTCGAACCTGCAACGCCAGGTGATCCATGACACCCTTGGCATCGGCGTCGCCAAGGTGGAGAGCGCAGCAGCCCGCATCGCCGCCATCAACCCTGATGTAAAGGTGGAGGTTCAAAAGACCCGCCTGAATCGGTCCAACGTGCTGGACATTATCCGCGGTTATGATGTTGTGGCCGACGGTACCGACAATTTTGCCACACGCTTCTTGTTGAACGACGCCTGTTATCTGGCCGGCAAAACGCTGGTCAGTGCCGCCATGCTGCGCTTCGACGGGCAGCTATCCACCTTCAAGGCGCATCTGGGTGACCCGCACCCCTGCTACCGTTGCATTTTCCGCGAACCGCCGCCGCCCGGTATGATCCCATCCTGTTCCGAAGGCGGGGTGCTGGGTGCGCTGGCCGGCACCATGGGCAGTCTGCAGGCCGTAGAGGTGCTAAAGGAATTGCTGGCAATCGGTGACAGCCTGTCCGGTCGTCTGCTGATGTATTCAGCGCTCGAGACCAGCTTTCGTACCGTAAAAATCCGCCGTGATCCGGACTGCCCTGTCTGTGGCACGCACCCGACCTATCTGGACCTGTCTCACCATCAATGAAACCACGCCGGGAGCGTCTGCATGTCCGACGGTAAATGGGGTCTGGTTCTGGTGATCCAGTCCGGTGGTTATGACCGTGTGCATTATGCGCTGGTCACCGCCGCCGCCGCGGTTGCCACAGGCCGGCCGGTAACCCTGTTCTTCACAGGACGGGCCCTGCCGGCGCTGCTGGCGGGAGAAGGCTGGAAACGCCTGGATTTCTCTGACGACGGCACCAGCCCCGAGGCACGCGATGCCACTCTGGCCCTGCGGGGGGTTGGCACCTTCGACGAATTGCTGACAGCGTGTGCAGAACTGGGCGTGACTTTCCTGGCCTGTGAGATGGGCTGGCGGGCGCTGGGCATCCGCGAACCATCCCTTCGCCCTGACCTGCATGTCGAAACCACAGGCATGGTCAGCCTGTTGGCTCAGGTGCGACAAGGGGACCATATGTTGTTTGTCTAAAGGGCCCCAGTCAGTCCTTTCGCACTCAGCCGCTTGTCAGGCCATCGCCATCACGCCCATCCGACGGCCCAGCGCCATCGGCGGCGGCAAGGTGGCAGCCTCGGCTTGGGCGCGGACACGGCGGACGACCTTTTTATAAGCGCCACTCTCGATCTGACGGATTCGCTCTTTGCTGACCCCATAATGACGGGCCAGGGTTTCCAGCGTGACCGGGTGGTCCGACAGGTTGCGAGCGGCAAAGACGTGCCGTTCTCGTTCCCCTAACTGGGTCAGCGCGTCCTTCATCAAGGCCCGACGGGCCTTCAGTTCGCTTTGGTCGACCAGCAACTCCTCAACACTTTCCCTCTCATCGGCCAGAAGGTCGATGGCTTCATGGTCGCCATCATCACCCACCGGCACATTCAACGAGGCGACTGGGGTGGCAAAACGGTGTTCCATCTCACGCACATCTTCGATGCTGACATCCAGGGTTGCCGCCACCTGCTGCGCCTCGGCATCACTCATCACCCGGTCATGGATGCCCAGCCTGCGCTGAGTTTGACGCAGATTGAAGAACAGGCGCTTCAGCGTGGCGGTATTGCCGCCCTTCAACATCGACCAGTTATGCAGGACAAAGGACTGAACCTCCGCCCGAATCCACCACAGCGCATAAGTCGCCAGCCGGAAACCACGAGTGGGGTCAAAACGCTGGACTGCCTTGATCAGCCCGATATTCGCCTCTGACACAAGATCGGCAACGGGCAGGCCGGAACGGGCATATTTGCCTGCGACCTTCACCGCCAGGCGCATATGGGATCGGACAAGCTGGTCGAAGGCGCGGCGATCCTGCCTTTCGGTCCAGTCGCGCGCCAATTGCGCCTCCTGTTCGGGCAGCAACATGGGATAACGGTTAGCCTGGGCCGTGAAAGTCCGCAGGAACTCGGTGCTTTCGTTGTAACTGGCCATGGTCTTTCTCCCCGGACAGGGCGAGGCCGCAGCAGCGGCCGACCGCGCCTATCCTGCTTAGAATAATTCTAAGATAGGGTGCCTATACCGGGGCCGCAAGCCCACCCTGGGTCATATCCACAAGAACATAGCGCCCCATGGCTGCCAGCAATGCTGAGTGTGCCCCCCCAAGAATGGGGGTGGAAGGTCCTGGCGGCGCGATCGGATCAGGTGGCGGACAACGCGTCCAGCACAATGCCTTCTGTCAGGATCTGCGGCAGGATCACCGGTTCCAGCTTACCCGGCAGATACAGCAGGTAAAGCGGCACACCGCTGCGACCGTGGCTTTCCAGCACACGGGCGATGGTGGCATCGCGGTTCGTCCAGTCACCCTTCAGATAGGTAACACCTTTGTCCTTGAGCGCCTGCTTGACGGTGTCGGTCGACAGGGACGTGCGTTCATTGACCAGACAGGTGACACACCAGGCGGCGGTGAAATTGACAAAGACCGGCTTACCCTGGCCCCGCAGTTCCGCCACACGCGCCTCGCTCCATGGTTCATAGTCGGCACTGCCAGCCGTGTCTGTGCCACTGGCCGGGGCAGGAGCGGCAACAGGGGCCGCCGTGGTCGCGCCGGCCACGGCACCGCCCACTGCCAGCAGGGCGAGCACACTGCCCAGCGTTCGGCCCAACCCGCCCGACAGGCGTGTCTGTCCATAGACCCAGGCGGCAAAGGCCAGCACCACCATACCGGCCAATACGGTCGCCAAGGCCGCCGGCCCCGCCTGGATCGACAGGACCCAGACCAGCCAGGCGGCAGACGCATAAAGCGGAAACGCCAGAGCCTGCTTCACCCGCTCCATCCACAGACCGGGACGCGGCAGACGCCGGAGCAAGGCGGGGGAGAAGGACAGGGCTAGGAAAGGCAATGCCATGCCCAGCCCCAGGGCCAGGAACACCGACAGGGCCACCGGCCAGGACTGGGTGATGGCGTAGCCCAAGGCTGTGCCCATGAACGGGGCCGTACAGGGTGTGGCGACCACGGTGGCCAGGACACCGGTAAAGAAGCTACCGGCCAGCCCGTCACGCCCGGCCAATCCCTGCCCGACTCCCATCACCGACCCGCCCAGCGTAAATACGCCCGATAAGGACAGGCCGAGCAGCAGCATGACATAGGCCAGAATGGCGACGACCAGCGGATCTTGTAGCTGAAAACCCCAGCCTATGGCGGCCCCACCGGCGCGCAGGGCCAGCAAGGCCCCAGCAACGACCGCAAAGCAGGTCAGCACACCCGCCGTATAAGCCACCCCATGCTGACGGGCATGGCCAGGTCCGTGCTGCATCAAAGCCAACGCCTTCATCGACAGCACGGGAAACACGCAGGGCATCAGGTTCAGCACAGCACCACCCAGCAAGGCCAGCAACAGCGCCATGGCCCAGCTTGTCTGTTCCGCCTCTCCTGGAACCGCAGCGCTGGCCGGGCCGATGGCGGCCGCCACCGCGAAGGCATGGTGCAGTTTCTGTCCGTCCAATTCCTCGGTAAAGGTAAGAACACCGGTAATGGGCGCCGGCGGCAAGGGGCCACCAGAAGCCAAGGACAGGCTTAATCCCTGGCTGTTAATGACCAAGGGCTGCGGCTCGTTCGATGCGGCCACCTTGTAATCATGCGGGAAGAAAAACGCGTCACTGATTTTCCCGCGATCCAGACCGGGGGCCGAAAGGGTCAAGCGGTGGGTCTTATCACCGGGCGACAGGATCGCCGGAAATGGGCTGGGTACCGGCAGACTGGCGCGCGCCTGGCTGAACAAGGCGGCGGCGTCTGGCTCGACCGGGGCGGCACTCCCGGCCACCACCGGGATATTGATCGACAGATCGGCCGATTCAGGGATGCAAATATCCTCACAGACCAGCCAGTCCACTTTGGCATCCAACGTCACCGACTGCCCAGGCGTCGCTGTCGCCGGCACGGTCAGCGGGACCAGCAGATGCACCTGATCGGCATAACCAAAATTGACCAGCGGGCCGATGGCAAAGCGGCTGGGGGCGGGCCAGGTAATGGCGTCGGCCTTCCAACCTTCCGGCAGGGTCCATTTGATTTCTGTCGGGATGCCGCTGTCACCCGGATTGATCCAATAGGTGTGCCAGTGCGGGCGGATATTTTGGGTCAGGGCTGCCCATACTGTCTGTCCCGGTGCAACGCCTGCTGTTTCCAGCGTGATGAAGGTTTCCACATTCTCCGTGGCCGCCAGATTGGAGCGGACAGGTGCCGCCTGCACGGCACTGGCCAATACCAGGGCGGACAGAATGGAAAGGCCCAGTTTCTTCATCACGGCAACCATGCAGGAGACACACCCTCCTTATGTAGTGCGGCCGATGGCGAACGGCCAGTGCCGGTTTGCCCCACAGCGATCAGCCGCGATAGGGGTGATGAGTGCCACGTGGGTCTTCGACCCGCCACTCGCCATCGTCCCCCGTGGGGGTCAGATAGCTTTCGGTCAGGGGCACCTTTCCATGACCCCCGGGGATATCCAGGATATAGGTCGGCTGGCACAGGCCCGACACGTCGCCGCGCAGGGATTTCATCAAGGCGCGTCCCTGCGCCACCGTGGTACGGAAATGGCTGGTCCCCTTGGCCAGATCGCCATGGTTCAGGTGGTAAGGCTTGATGCGGTTGGCCACCATGGTACGGAAAGTGCGGGTCAGCGTCTCCACATCATCATTCACGCCGCGCATCAGCACGCTTTGCCCCAGCATGGGGATACCGGCATCGACCAACCGCGCAATGGCGGCTTTGCCTTCTTCGCCGAATTCCCGCCAATGATTGGAATGAAGCACAACCCAGGTCGCGATACGTCGCCCCTTGAGGGCAACAACCATCTCTGCGTCAACCCTCGCCGGGTCCACCACCGGCACGCGGGTATGAATACGCACCAGGCCCAGATGCGGAATGGCGTTCAGGCGCGCAATTATCTCCCCCATGCGCCGCGGCGACAGGATCATCGGGTCGCCCCCAGTCAGGATGACTTCCCAGATCTGCGGGTTGCCCGCGATATAGGCGATGGCAGCGTCCAATTCATCGGCGTTCAGGGCGTCCGACCCTGGGCCCACCATTTCGCGCCGGAAACAGAAGCGGCAATAGACCGGGCAGGCATGAACGGGTTTCAGCAGCACCCGGTCCTTATAGCGATGGACGATACCCTTCACCGGGGTGAACGGATCATCCCCGATGGGATCGGCCAGTTCTTCGTCCCGTATCGCCAGTTCCCGTGCATCGGGCAGGAACTGTCGGGCTACCGGATCGGAGGGATCGCTGGGATCAATCAGGTCAACGATGGTTGGTGTCACCGCTACCGCAAACTGGGCAGCCACCCGTTCCAGGGCCGGTAAAGACGAACCGTCCACCAAACCGTGATCGGCCAGATCGCGGACATGGCGAAGGGTTTTGGGACGGGAAGCAGGATCGCGTGGCATGATGGGACTTATGGGCGTCAAGACGACCCGCCTGTCAAGCGGCGGGCGGGCGGGGCGGTCATGCTTGGTCGTCCAATGCTGGAGAAAAGGATCATGGTGCAGTCCAAGGCCACCACCGTTGAAACCTATCTGGCAGAGGCGGACACCACTCGTCGGCCCTGGCTGGAGAAACTGCGCGATGTGGTGCGCAGCAACCTTCCCGGTCATGTGGAGGGCATGCAATGGGGCATGGCCGTCTATACTGTCGACGGCAAGCCCATCATCGCCTTTGCCAGCCAGAAACAATACGTGTCGGTGTATCTGACCGGGGTGACGGTCCCTCCCGCATATCAAGAACCCTGGTCACGCCTTGATCATGGCAAGGGCTGTGTGCGGTTCCGCAAGGCTGAGAAGATCGAGTACGACCTTCTGGCAGCCATCCTGCGCGATGGGGGCAGGCTTTAATCATCACGCTTGCCCCGCCCCCCGGCCAACCGCTGGCAGGACCCGACGCCACCCCGGCAGCAGTTTGAGACAATACTCAACATCTCCCTGTCATTCCAGGCTGGGTATACGCCGAAACCCCTGATGCTGGGACTTAAAGTTTGGACCAAGCCTCAACTTGCTCTTGCAGCATGGTCAGCGGCATGCGGCCATTCTTCAAGATCGTGTCATGGAAACCTTTGATGTCGAACCTGGCCCCCATCCGCCTCTTCGCGGCCTCGCGCAGTTCCAGAATCTTCAGCATGCCGATCTTGTAGCTGGTGGCCTGACCGGGCCAGCCGATATAGCGGTCGATCTCCCGCGCGGCCCCGCCTGGGTCCATGGCAGAGTTCGTGGTGAAATAATCGATCGCCTGCTGCCGGGTCCATTTGTTGGCATGCAGGCCCGTATCCACCACCAGCCGGATGGCCCGCATCAGCTCCGCCTCCAGCCTGCCATAGTCATTATAGGGGTCTTGGAAGAAGCCCATCTCCTTGGCCAACTGCTCGGTATAAAGCGCCCAACCCTCCCCATAAGCGGAATAGCCGCCGCCGAATTTCTGGAAATCGGGCACGCCGGTCAGTTCCTGGGAAATGGCCACCTGCATGTGATGGCCGGGAATACCTTCATGATAAGATAGGGTTTCCAGCCCAATGCGCGAGCGGGCGCGCATGTTGGACAGATTCACATAATAGATGCCAGGACGGGAACCATCGGGGGAGGGACCGTTGTAAAAGGCACCGGGCGAGGATTTCTCGCGGAACGGCTCCACGGCCCGCACCTCCATCGGCGCCTTGGGCTTCAGGTTGAAGACCAGATCCAGCTTGGGCCGGATGGCATCGACATAATCGGCGGCCTGCTTTAGATAGGCGGCCCGGCCTTCCGCGCTGTCGGGATAATAAAACTGATCATCCTGACGCGTGAACTGGAAGAAGGCGGCCAGATCGCCCTTGAAATCCACCTGCTGCATGATGGCCCGCATCTCGCCATGGATGCGCTTAACCTCTGCCAGACCGGTGGCATGGATATAGTCTGCCGTCAGCGGCAGCGAGGTCCAGCGCTTCAGGCACGCAGCATAGAAGGCCTGACCCTCGGGCAGGCGCCAGACACCATGGTCGGGGTTGGACCGGGGGGCCGCCCCTTGCAGCCACTTGATCAAGGACAGATAGGCCGGTGCAACCGCGGTCCGCATGGCGTCGGCGGCCTGTTCCACCAATGCTGCCTTGTCCGCCTCGGGCAGGTTCAGCTTGGCGATCTTGGCACTGATATCGGTGAAGATGGGCGCCTGTAACGTGGATTGCGGTTCCACGGGGCTGCCCTTGATCTGGTTGCGGCAGGCCTGGATCAGGTCGGGAAAGAAATATCGGGGCGGCAGCACGCCGGCGGCATCGGCCAGACGCAACCGTTCCTCCACCTGTCCGAAATAGCGCGGGAACTGCCGCAGTCGGGCGATATAAGCCTCGGCATCGGCCCGGCTTTCCACCTTGTGCTGATTGATCATCTGCACGGGCAGGTTCACATGCGGCCCGCCGACCAGGGTCAACGGGTATTGATGGTGGCGCCACCGGAAATCATCAATTTCGTCCTGGGCCCGCTCCCGGAACAGGCGCGCATAGAGCCGCGCCTGCGGCGACAGCTTCTCATCAGGGAAATCGCGGGCCAGACGGGCCAAGTCCTGCCGGTTCTGCTCAATGTCGGCCAGGGCGCGGGCCTCACTGACATCATCAAGCTGGTCATACAGCGTCTTGCGGCCCAACTGCATGGCGCGCAAAGGGCTTTGCGCCACATCGCGTTCGAAGGTTTCCGCGAAGAAGGCGTATAGCGCTTTGTCAGCCGGGCCTTCCTGCGCCAAAGCAGGGGCAAAGGCCGGTGGCAACAACGCCAGCGTGGCGGTACCCCCACCTAACGCCAGGAGATGACGACGAGAAATCATGGAAACACACCCGTTATTCTTTATGTCCGATGAAAGCAGGGTGCCTGCTTGGCAATCCACGTCAAGGACTTGATTGTATTGGCCCCATAGCCGGCCGCACAGGCGGATAGGACCGCTTGCCCCCCCAGCGGCCATGATCATCCGCCGCTTCAATCCCCGCCGGCTTCCTGCCGGTGCCGTGGCTTGGACAGGCGTCGACGGATACGGGTGCCATAGGCCTGCAACTGTTGGCGGAACCCGGCCCATCCGGTGGCCGGCGGGGTGAGGTCGATGCCCACCACCTCTGCCTCTCCCGCCTTCAGGCTGACGACGATCAATTCCATTTCACCAACGCGCACGCGGTCACCCAGGGATGGATCATGGCCCAGACGGCGGCGGATCAGATCGGACAGGGTCTGTGTCGGATCGTCGCCAGCATCAAACCCATACATGCCACCCACCGCCATGGCTGGCATGTCACCCTGGATTTGAAAGTCGCCGGCGGGACGGTCTTCGTCAAAGGTATCGACCTTGCGACCAAACAGCCGGTCCATGACAGCCAGCGCCGACCCGTCGCCCATGGCCAGAACGGTATCGCCGGGCTGCAGGCGGTGAGCATCTTCCGGCCGGACAGGGCGACCGTTCTGGATCAGGGCCAGAAGCTGCACCGACTCAGGGATGATCAGTTTACCCCGCCCACGCTTGGCAGCTTCACTGTCGCGGGCCACCGTGAACACGGCCAGTTGCCCCGACCCATCAGGCAGGTCGACATCGGCGCGGCTGGGCGGTTCGGGCTGTGGCGGAGCCAGGAGACCCAGGAGCCGGGCTGAAGGCCCAACGGTCCAGCCCTGAATCAGAAGCGACAGCAGCACAACCACAAAGGCAACGGCAAAATAGGCCTGGGCGTTGGGCACGCCCGCCAGAACGGGAATGGCCGCCAGCACAATGGGGACAGCACCACGCAGCCCCACCCAAGAAATATAGGTCAACTCTGTCAGGGTGAACCGGAAGGGCAGCAGCGAGGCAAAGACTGCCAGCGGCCGCGCGACCAGCATCAGACCCAGCGCCACCAGCGTGCCAGACAGAAGATACGGCCCCAGCAGCGACGGGGTGACCAGCAACCCCAGCATCACGAACAGCCCGATCTGTGCCAACCAGGCCAGACCATCATGGAACCGCCGGATCAGGCGGTCGGCCTTATGTGGGCGATTGCCCAGGATCAGACCCGCCAGATAGACGGCCAGGAAGCCCGATGCCCCTGCTGCCTGCGCTCCACCGAACACGAACAGGGAAAAAGACAAGGCCAGGATCGGGTACAGGCCATCGGCCAGATCCAGCCGATTAACCAGCCAGACCAGGGCATATCCAGCCGCGACCCCAAAGATCACGCCACCGACCATTTGTTGAATCAGTTCAAGCAGCAGATGCAGCGGTTCCACCCCGGCGGGGCTGATCAAAATGGTGACAGCCAGCAGAGTCAACAGCACCGCCATTGGATCATTCAGACCCGATTCCACCTCCAGCGTCGCAGAGACACGGCCACGAAGGGCCAGACCACGCAGGTTCAGCAGAAAAAAGACCGCCGCCGCATCGGTGGAAGCGATGATTGACCCAACCAGGAATCCTTCTTTCCAGCCGACCCCCATGACCAGACAGACCAGTGCCCCCGTCACCACGGCGGTGATCAGGACACCGGCGGTCGCGAGGCTGAGTGCAGGCCAACGGGCCAGGCGGAACGTGTCAGTATGGGTGCGCAGCCCACCGTCGAACAGAATGACGGCCAACGCCGTGGACCCGAACAGATAGGCCAGCTTGAAATCACCGAAATGGATGCCCCCCGGCCCATCTTCCCCAGCCAGCATACCCAAGCCAAGGAAGACCAGCAGCAGCGGGGCGCCCAGGCGCGAGGAGATGCGGCCAGCCAGAATGGCCAACAGCAGCAGCAAACCCGCCAGGAAGATCATCTCATTGATGGCTTCCACACCCGCACCTTCCTTCGCGCCAACAGCCCTACCCGACCAATATGGCACAAAGGGTGAAAGGCATGGCTAATTCGCAACGATTGTGACCTTTTGGGCACAGGTTGGGAAACTGAACGAAAGGATAGGAACGGCCGGCAGATCCAACCAAACGGCCTATATACACAACGGCGAGGCGGGGCGCCGCAAAGCGAACGGGCGGATCAACCCAAGCTGATCCGCCCGGCCGCATTCCATCCGGGACCCCGATGCCCAATACCACCGGTCCCCCCGGATGCGCGTCACCCCCGCGACGCGCCGGCCGTGGCGGCGGCCGGTCCTGTGGCGCCGGTGATCAGGTGGCGGGCCTGGGACACGGCATCCGCCGTTCCCGTCTCTCCCTTTGCCACCTTCCCGGCGAGTTCCATGAGTTGCTTGCCCGTGCTGGAGCCGTTGTCCGCCTCCTGCACCAGATGGATGCCGCCATGCTGAGCGGCGATGTCGTCCCAGTGCTTGCGCACAGCGGCCCAGAAGGTAGCGGTCTTGGCCATGTAATCATCCGCCGCCTGGAAATCGAAATCGGTGGAGGGCACGTAGCTGTTCAACACCACCTCATGCACGATGGTGGTCAGCTTGCCGTCGCGCATCCCGGCCTTGGCATTGTCCTGCTCATGCACCCAGCCCTGATGCGTCAGCGCATGGCGGTTGGTGCCAAAATAGCGGTCATAGATCGGCTTTCGCACGGCGTCGCGCCGCGCCAGGGGACGGCCCGTCTCCCCGCTGATCCAGCGATGTTCACCGCGATCATGCTTCCATTGGCCTACCCCGCCATAGCGCGGGCTGTCATCGGTCTGCCAGACCGTCTGGGCCCAGGCGTCGGTGCGCTGTGCCGCCGGCACGGGTGTCACCTTCCACTGATCCGGCCCCTCATAGGTCAGCACCGTTTCCGGCTCATAGGTCCAGTCCTGCCGCCAATGCTTGATGACGACAGGCTTGTCATCTTCACCCTTCACCACCAGCAGGTGCTGCAAACGGATGGTGCGGCCCGTATCCTCGATCACGCGCACCGCCTCAAACCCGCCGCTGCGTTTCGGCTCGATCGGCTCATAGCCGGGGGCGATAGCCACCGTCTCCTTGAAGTCAAACTTCACCCGGTAGGTACCGGCCATGGCCAGGATGGCGGCACGATCGGCATTGAAGGCAGTGCAGTCGGGCTTGCCGCAATCGACCTGGGCGGCGGCGGGCAGCGTGGCCAGCAGGGCCAGGGCTGCCAGACCGGCTTTCAGAGACTTGTACATCGGGGGTTCCTTAGAAGCTGACGGTGAGCGAGGCGCTGAGATTGCGGCCGGGCTGGGTGTAGCTGTCGCGGATGGTAGAACTGGCGGCCAAGCCGCGCACATCGCCCCACCACCAGTATTTCTGGTTGGTGATGTTAAACAGGCCGGCGCGCAGGGTGGCGAAATCCGTCACGCGCCAGCGGGCGGTGGCGTCCAGCACGATGAAATCGCCGGGCGCGAAACAGCCGCCGGTACAGGCAGTGCCAATCCGGCCCGCCGATTTCTTCGCTGAATAGATGGCCGAGATGTCGCCGCCGAAGCGGCCCTCGGTCGGTTCGTCCCAACTGACGCCCAGCGTCACCTTGACAGGATCAATACTGTCCAGCGGGCGCTTCACCCCGGCGGTTTCCTGGTCACCCTTGGCATAGGCGGCCCCGCCGATCAGGCCCCAGCCCTGACCAACATCCCAGTTGGCCTTGGCCTCTAGCCCATGGATCGTCACCTTGTTCAGGTTCACATATTGATATGTCGCAGGGCTGGCGGCCGTGAAATTGCCCGAGACCAGCACCTGTTCGATGAAATCATCGTACCAGCCCTTAAAGCCGGTGACGGCCGCCTGCCAGTCATCGCCGCGCAGGCGCAGGCCCAACTCCACCGTCCGGCTGCTTTCCGGCTTCAGGTCAGGGTTGGAGATGGAGCGGTAATTCTGCAACGGGTTGGCAAAGCCGTTATTCACCTGAGACGGGGCCGGAGCCTTGAACCCTTCGGCATAATTGGCAAACAGGCCGGCATGGTCGTTCAGCCAGTAAAGGGCTGCGAATTTGGGAGACAGATGGTCATCGCTCTGCCCCGTTGGGGTGCCCACGAACAGCGGATCGGTTTTGGGATCAATCTTGTAATAATCATAGCGCAGGGCGGGATAGAGCGACAGCGCGCCGCCCAACAAGGTCACCTCATCCTGGATGAACAGGCCGGCCAGCGTATGGTCGGTGGTCGGGAAGGCGCGGGTGGGATAGGTCTCCCCCGCCGGCGGCACGGTGCCATCGCGGGTGCCCAGTTGTTCGGTCAGGGAGAAATCACCGCCATAAACCATCAGATGGTCGATGCCATTGCCCTTGATGGAGGTGCTGGCATCAACATTCAGGCCCGTGACCTTGTTGTCGAAGGTATTGATGCGCAACCGGTCGGCGGCGGTATTACGGTCCTCGGCGGAATATTGCCGCGTGTCGCTGTCCTGTCGGTAAAGCGTCCAATGCAGGCTGTCGATCATGCCGCCATCGGCGGGATCATAGCGGTGATCCAGGCTGACCCGGTCGCGGCGTACCGTATCATGCGCCCTGAGACCGATGACGCTGGTCGCGACCAGGGGCGGTACGGCGATGGCCGTCAGGACATCGGCCTCCATGTCGTGGTCAAACAGCTCATAGGTCAGACGCAGCGTATGTTCCCCCGTCGGCTGCCAGACCAGCTTGGCCAGGGCCGAGTTATCGGCAATGTCCTGCGGGTTGGCGGCGGTGCGGGTGATGTTGGCGGTCTTGATCGCGCCCTTATTCTCCGTCTCCTTGGCGTCGCGGCGGTTATAGGCCAGCATGGCCGACCATTTGCCCGCCTTGCCGGCCAGGACCATGCCCTTGCCCCAGCCCCGGTCGGCCTCGCTGTAACCGGCCTTGACCTCCCCGCCATAAACTTTGTCGCCCTGGATGAAATCGACAGGGTCCTTAGTCACAAAGCTGACGGCACCGGCCAGCCCGTCGGAGCCATAAAGCGCGGATGCCGGCCCGCGCAGGATTTCGACCGATTTCAGCAGGTCCAGATCGACATAGTCGCCACGGCCAACGGACTGCCCGCCAAAGGCGAAGGCGTCAGGTGCGCGGATGCCGTCGGTCTGGATCAGGACACGGTTGCCCTCCAGACCCCGGATGTTGAAGCCGCTATTGCCGTCGCGCCCCGTGTTGGCCCCGGCGGCCGTGAAACGGGTGGGAGAAGAACGGACGGAGACACCCGGTTCATGGCGGATCAGGTCTTTAATGTCGGTGACCAGCCGGTCCTTCACCCTTTCCGCCCCGATGACGCTGACCGTTGCCGGGGCATCCACAGTTTCCTTTGGTGTACGGGTGGCGATCACCGTGATCTCACTGACCTGCATGTCGGCGGCTTCGGCCACCTGACTATCCTGGGCCCTTGCCGTGCCGGCCAAGGCCAGCAAAATCAGGGGCAACGCCGTCATGTTCCGGCAACTCACGATCCCACACTCCACACTCGTTTGCGAACCATTCTCAATATCATTAATAAGAATGCGGTTGAGAATCAATATCATTTTGACGAATGCACTGATCATGTCAGAAGCGTGGCGGCAGGGTCTGGATAAAGGCGGCACAATGTCAGGCATGGCGCGGAAAAGCCGTTGAGTTTCCGAGGCTTCGCCTCAGGTCCGTCAAAGCATCGCCATGGCTCCAGCGCTTCATGAACCTGTCGGGCGACAGGCGGCACCAAACGGTAACGCCTCCCAGACAGAAGATGAAACCTGGAGGATCGAATGCGTGGCACTGTGATGCTGATGACCGGCCTGACCCTCGCTCTGCTGTCCAGCGGCGCCCAGGCGCAACCAGTTGGTGGCAATGGCACCGCTGCACTGGGCGGCACGGTGCAGGGCGTTGCGGGTATCGGTGCCCAGGGCACAGGCAGTGTGCAGAGCAGCCTGAATGCCAGCTCCACCCTGGATCGCGTCCATGGACCGGCCAGTCGCCTGAAGCATGAAATTGCAGCCAAGGCGGAAACGGCCGCCGATACGGCCAAGGGCACCGCAACGGGAACTGCTGCCAAGGCCATGGAGACGGCGAACGTCACCGGCGGGTCCACCGAATCCAGTGTCGAAAGGCAGGCGAGCCCGACGGCCGACAGCAACACACCAGATGTGAAGACCCCGGCCGTGAAAGCCAGCACGACCACTGGGGCTTCGGTGGAAACCAAGCCGGCGCAACCGCAGTAATTGCTGCCAAACTTCAACGAAAACGGCCCCGGCGGGAAACCACCGGGGCCGTTCCATTTCCTGCCTGTGGCAGCAACAGACCGATCAGACGCCCTTGGGCAGACGGTCGATCAGGTTCTGCCAGCGGCCCAACGACACAAAATGCGCATAGACCAGACCGATCCAGTTGCGCTTGCGCCATTCCAAGAAGGTCTCATCCGGCAGTTCGTTGAACTTCTGCTCGTCAATGACGCGGAAGCCTGACAACGACAATTGCTTGCCTTCCGGCGTCACCACCTCGGCGCGCTGATCGACCAGCAGGCCCAGTTTTTCGACCTCTTCGCAGAAAAGCTGGGTCTGTCGGGCCGACTGGTTGAAGGCCACACAGTAATTCAGGATATCTTCGCCTTCCTTGGTCCCCTTGCCGTCCTTGAACAACGGCAGATCGCCCTCGGCCCCCTCACCACGGATCAGGATTTCCTCATCCTCTTCCATGATCAAGACCAGACGCTTGTCCTCCGGCATCTCGACAAGGATGAACGGATAGCGGCCGATATAGGCGGGGATCTGAGCATTGTAAGCCCAGGTAAAGTCTTCGCGCAGAAACAGGTTCTCACCCGCCCGCAGACCCAGCAGGGCCATGACACCAGCCGACGGGCCGGGGCCGAATACCAGCGGGTAATGGTTCTGCAACTGCGGCATCTCTTCCGCCAGCACCGGTACGGCGTGGATCTTGGACGCGTAGCGGAAGGTACGATTGCGCTTCACCTTCACATTGGCGTGATGCTGCGCGCTCACGGCAACGGGATTCTTGTACAGAAGCGGCATCTGGGGGGCGTCGGCGTTGGCGACGTCGGTCATCTTGGTCGGTCCCGGCAATCTGTCAGTCATGGGGCGGCCGTCCGCCCGTCACTGGGGTGCCTCTCAACTGCCGCAAACCACCCCCCCTGTCAATGCCGGTGGCACGGGGAAACGGGCGAAAACCGGCAGGAAAGAAGGCTGAATAGCGTGGCAAAGGGCCAACTGGCGGGATCAGGGATGAAGGTTCGGCGGGACATGATGGCTGCTCCTGGCAAAGATCGTCTGGATGTTGGGGTCATCATCGCGGAAGCTTGGCTTGACGTCGAATATCAATCAAATACAGTCGCTGTAGCTTTTAGTTACATCGAACCCACAAATGCCCTTCATCACCGTGGGGCGCTGACCCTGCGGAGATCACGATGCGCCGCCTGCCGCCCCTGACCCAGTTGCGCGCCTTTGAGGCGGCGGCACGTCATGAAAGCTTAAGCCGGGCGGCGGAGGAACTGAATGTCGCCCATCCTGCCCTGTCGCGGCAGATCCGGGATCTGGAAGTCTGGCTGGGCTGCAAGCTGTTCACCCGGCATAATCGGGGTTTGATGCTGACTGATGCGGGCCGTGCCTATCGCGACGCGGCGGTCGCGGCCTTCGACCTGATCGAGGGGGCGACGGGTCTGTTGCGTGCAGCCCCGCCCGTGGCAGGCCGGTCACGCCTGATTCTGTCGGTGGAACCCTCTTTTGCCCAGCGCTGGCTGATCCCACGTCTGGGCGACTTCCGCGCCCGCCATCCGGAGGTGGAAGTCGTGGTTGACGCCACCCGTGTCGCCGCCGATTTCCGTAAGGGCGGGGCGGACCTGGGCATCCGCTATGGCAGCGGCCCCTGGCCGGGCCTGCAGGCGCAGCTTCTGTCTGTTGTCGTGAATTTCCCCGTCTGCGCTCCCTCTCTGGCCAGCAGCCTTCCCCCCGATCCGGCTCATCTGCTGAAAGGCGACCTGCTGCTGGAGGAGATGGACATGCCCTGGCACGCCTGGTTCCGGGCGGCGGGTGTGGTGGTGACCGCACCCTTGCGCGGCACCCGCTTTTTCGATGCAGGCAACGCCATCGATTCGGCCCTGGCCGGACAGGGGCTGGCCCTGGGTGACACGATTCTCGCGGCCGATGATGTAGCGGCGGGGCGGCTGGTGCGTCCCTATCCACAGACCGCCATCTATGATGCTTATCATCTGGTGGCCCCCACCCCGCATTTCCGTCGCCCGCCTGTGAAGGCTTTCGTGGATTGGGTCACCGCCACGATGCAGGCCTTCCAGGCCGAACGGGCGGATTGATCCAATCCGTCCCCACCTGATTCAACACTTGCCAAAAAGAACAAAACAAGAACAATAACCCCATGACCGACACGATCCCCACCATCGCCGCCCTGCGGGAGCGGCTGTCCATCATGGACCGGGTCCGCCCGCCCAAGGGGTGCGCCGCCCTGTCGCTGGGCCTGGCCTGTCTGGATGCCGCATTGCCTGGGGGCGGGTTGGTGCGGGGTGGTGTCCATGAATTCCTGCCGGCCCCGGCTGATGCGGGATGCCATGGTTTCGTCGCGTCCATCCTGTCGGGTCTGCCACCCGGTCCCATCCTGTGGTGTCGGTACCGGGACAAGGGCGACCCGTTGGGGCTGGCCGAGATGCCCTATGGGCCGGGCTTGGCAGCTCTGGGCCTGGATGCGGGGCGTCTGATCCTGATACGGCCTGACAATGCTGATGACGCGCTCTGGGCGCTGGAAGAGGCGTTGCGCTGTCCAGGGCTGGCCGCTGTTGTCGGGGACGGGGTGATGCCCGGCCCGGTGGCCGGACGACGCCTGCAACTGGCGGCGGAGGATGGGCAGACACTGGGCATCCTGATCCTGCCCCCCCTGGGCCGCCCTCCCCCTTCCACCTCTCTGACCCGTTGGCATGTCACCTCCCAGGGGGACCGGCCAGCCCATGAGGATGGAGGCAGACCCCGCTGGCTGGTGTCGCTGCTGCGGGCGCGCGGTGGCGGATCGCAGGGGCGTGCAAGCAGGTGGGAGGTTGTTTGGGATGACACGGCGTTTCGTCTCCGTCTGGCTCTGCCGCTGGCCGACGGACCAGTGGCGGCGGCGGAATAAGGTCGAGACAATGTCTGGTCCGCTGGCCCTGACCCTGGCGGGACAGGGGGGTATTCGCTTGTACGCCGTGGATGCCCTGGCAACAGCCGACGGGTTACGACCCGGCATGCTGCTGGCTGATGCGCGGGCGTTGAGTCCCGATTTGATCGCGATGCCGGCCAATCCGGCTGCCGATCGGGCGGCCCTGGCCCGTCTGGCCATCTGGGCCCAACGCTATACGCCGCAGGCTGCCACCGACGGCACGGACGGATTGATCCTGGACATCACTGGATGCACTCATTTGCTGGGGGGAGAGGAAAGGTTGCTGACTGATCTGGCCGACAGGTTGGGTCGGGCCGGCCTGACCTGCCGGCTGGCCGTGGGTGATACCGGGGCCGCCGCCTGGGGTTGGGCACGGCATCGGTCAGCGACAGCAGGACCAGTGCTGCCCACAGGTACACGGTCCTGGGTGTCGCTGCTGTCCCTGCCCCTGGCGGCACTGCGTCTTGATGAAGGTGTGTGTAAGGATCTGGCACGTGTCGGCCTGCGCAGCGTGGGTGATCTGCAACGACAGCCGCGGGCCCCCCTGGCCGCCCGGTTTGGGACCGGTCCTCTGCGCCGGCTGGACCGGATGCTGGGGGTGGCCGCAGATCCGGTGGTGCCGGAAATGGCAACCCCCGGCTGGCAGGTACACCGGGCATTTGCCGACCCGATCATGACGCGCGACGCGATTGAGACGGCCCTGCTGATGCTGCTACGCGATCTGTCGATCCGTCTGGAGGCGGCGGGTCGCGGGGTCCGACGCCTGCGGCTGACCTGTTTACGCACCGACACCACAGCCCAGAACATCAGTATCGGTACGGCCCGGCCTGTGCGCGATCCGCAAGGATTGTTAAATCTGTTCAGAGAGCGGTTTGATAAAATCGATCCTGGTTTCGGGATCGAAATGATGGAGCTGACCGCGACAGGTACGGACAGCTTCACCGGCGAACAGGCCGGGCTGGCGGTTGGTGGTGGCGATGCCTTTGCCGTCATGGGGCTTCTGGACCGGCTGGTCAACCGCTTGGGCGAGGATCAGGTGGGCCATCCCCTCCCCCGCGACACACACCGGCCGGAACAGGTCATGGAACTGGTCAGGGAAGTGGAGGGGAAGACCGATACGGGGACCCTTTGCTCCCCGACCCTGAGAAAACTTCCAGCGTGCAGGACCGCCGCCGACGCCACCACACCGACCAGTCCCTGGCCCAAACCGCAACCCACCCGTCCCCTGCCCGCACGCCCCCGCACCTGGGCGATGGAAGGCCCCCGACCCCTGCTGTTACTGCACCCACCGGAACCGGTACAGGTCGGGTCAGGCCTGTCCTGGCGCGGACACTATCTGCCCATAGACTGGCTGGAAGGGCCGGAACGCATCCGGCCCGACTGGTGGCGGGCACGCATAGGGCCAACACGGGATTATTATCGGGCGCAATTGGCTGATGGCCGCCGGCTCTGGCTGTTCCGCACCGTGGATGATCGGGGGGCGTGGTATTTGCACGGTCTGTGCGCATGACCGACCCGGATTTCATCGACCTGCAGGTGACCAGCAATTTCAGCTTCCTGGCCAGCGGGTCGCATCCCCATGAACTGGTGCTGGCCGCCGCCGCACTGGGGCGCCAGGCCATCGCTATCACAGACCATGACAGTCTGGCCGGCGCCGTGCGTATGCATGTAGCCTGTAAACAACATCGCCTGCGACTGGTGGTCGGTTGCCGCCTGACACTGGCCGATGCGCCGCCTGTGCTGTGTTATCCCACCGACCGTTCGGCCTATGGACGGCTGACCCGCCTGTTGACGCTGGGTAAACGACGCGGGGCCAAAGGAGAATGCCACCTGACCCTGGCCGATCTGACCGATGCGGCGGCCGGACAGGTGTTGGCCGCTCTGGCGCCCGAGGGCCGGGCCACGCCGAAACGGCTGGCAGACTTGTCGGGGATGCTGGACCGGTTCCGAACCCTGCCGGCGGCCGGCCTGTATCTGGCTGTGGCCCCGCTTTACCAGGGATATGACCGGTCACGCCTGCTGCGGCTGGGACAAATGGCGGACGATCTGGGTATCGGTCTGCTGGCCACGCATGATGTGCGGTACCACCATCCAGACCGGCAGCGGCTGCACGATATCCTGACCTGCATCCGTCATGGCCGCACCCTGGCCAATGCCGGCCGTATCCTGTCGCCGCATGCCGAACATTATCCCAAGCCGGCAGCGGCGATGGCAGCCCTGTTCGCTGATCGCCCTGACGCCTTGGCCAATGCATTCACCATCGCCGACCGCTGCCGGTTCAACATGGATGAACTGCGCTATGACTATCCCATCGACCCCATCGCTGACGGTCTGACCCCGCAGCAGGAGTTGGAGCGGCTGACCTGGGAGGGGGCGAAACGCCATTATATCCGGGGTATCCCGGAAAAGGTGCGTCAGCAATTGGAGTATGAATTCGCCCTGATCGGCAAGCTGGACTATGCACCCTATTTCCTGACGGTGCATGACATTGTCCGCTTTGCCCGGTCGCGCGAAATCTTGTGCCAGGGGCGGGGATCGGCCGCCAATTCGGCCGTCTGCTTCTGCCTGGGCATCACGGCTGTCGATCCCGACCATCACGACCTGCTGATCGAACGCTTCATTTCCGAAGATCGGGGCGAGCCGCCCGATATCGATGTTGATTTCGAGCATGAACGGCGGGAGGAGGTGATCCAGTATATCTATGAAAAATATGGCCGCGACCATGCCGGCTTGGTGGCAACCGTCATTTGCTATCGCTCCCGCATGGCCATCCGGGAGGTGGGCAAGGTCCTGGGCCTGTCAGACGATGTCATCGGCGCCCTGGTCCGGCTGGGCTGGAACCGTCAGAGCAGCAGCCATGAGGCGACCGCGCGGGAAGCGGGGCTGGACCCGTCCGATCCGACGCTGGCGCTCTGCATGGAACTGGCCTACGACCTGCGCGGCTTTCCCAGGCATCTGTCACAGCATGTCGGCGGTTTCGTCATTTCGCGTTCACGCCTGGACGAACTGGTCCCCATCGAGAATGCGGCGATGGAGGATCGCACCGTCGTCGAATGGGACAAGGACGATGTCGAGGCACTGGGCCTGCTGAAGATTGATATACTGGCGTTGGGCATGCTGTCCTGCATGCGGCGCGGCCTTGACATGCTGAGCCAGCGCCTGGGCCGTCCCCTGGCCCTGACCGACATTCCCGATGATGACCCCGATACGTACGAGATGATCTGCCGGGCTGACACGATCGGTGTGTTTCAGATCGAAAGCCGGGCGCAGATGACCATGTTGCCGCGCCTGCGACCCCGCGAATTCTATGATCTGGTGATCGAGGTGGCGATTGTCCGCCCCGGTCCGATCCAAGGCGACATGGTGCATCCCTATCTGCGCCGCCGTCACGGGCTGGAGCCGGTAACCTTCCCCAGTCGGGAACTGCGCGACGTGCTGCACCGGACCCTGGGGGTGCCGCTTTTCCAGGAACAGGCCATGCGCATGGCCATCGTCGCTGCCGGCTTTTCCCCGGGGCGGGCCGATCAGCTGCGGCGCGCCATGGCTACTTTCAAGAAGACAGGCGGGGTGGGGGCCTTTGAACAGGAATTCATCGATGGCATGATCGGCAAAGGTTATACCCCCGATTATGCCGCCCGCTGTTTCAAGCAGATCCAGGGCTTCGGCAGCTACGGGTTCCCGGAAAGCCATGCGGTCAGCTTTGCGCTGCTGGCCTATAAATCCTCCTGGCTGAAATGCCATCACCCCGCGATTTTTGCCTGCGCCCTGCTGAACAGCCAGCCCATGGGTTTTTATCAACCGGCCCAGATCGTCCGCGACGCGGTGGAGCACCGGGTGGAGGTACGGCCCGTGGATATCAACCGATCGGAATGGGACTGCACGCTGGAAGAGGGGCGCGGTGGACCCGCGCTGCGCCTAGGGTTCCGGCAGGTGAAAGGCATGCGAGAGGATGCAGCCATCACCATCGCCCGCAAACGGGCCGGCGGCTATGACACGATCCGCGACCTATGGCAGCGCACAGGCCTGGGTGTGGGCATTCTGGACCGACTGGCCGACGCCGATGTCTTCGCCGCTCTGGGGCTGGACCGGCGTCAGGCCCTGTGGGAGGTGAAGCGCTTGGGGGCCAAACCCCTGCCCCTGTTCCAGGCCGCCGATCAGACGCGACGGGTGGGCGATAACCGTCCACCCGTGGATATGGGCGACGAACCGGAGGCGATCCTGCCGGCGATGGGCCTGGGTGAGCAGGTATGGGCGGATTACCGCACCAAGGGCTTGAGCCTGCGAACCCATCCGTTGGCTCTGCTGCGCCCCACGCTCACCGGGCTGGGCATGGGGCCGGCGGCGTCCCTGCGCGATGGCAGGCCGGGCAGCATGGTCGGCACGGCGGGCCTGGTGCTGGTGCGGCAGCGACCGGGCACGGCGTCGGGGGTGATCTTTGTGACACTGGAGGATGAGACGGGGGTCGCCAACCTTGTGGTCTGGCCATCGGTCATGGAACGTTTCCGGCGCCCCCTGATGACCGCCACCCTGCTGGGGGTGCGTGGAAGGCTGCAGCGGGAAGGCGAGGTGATCCATGTCGTGGCCGACCGGTTGATCGACCTGTCCGCGCATCTGCACGCCCTGAGTGAGGAACCGTCCACCCCCCATGACACACCCTACCCCGACGCCCGGCCGGCGCGGGTGTTCGGAGAAGGGCGGAATTTTCATTGAGGGGGAGGCGCGTGCGCATCGCGGGGCACACGGATTGCCGTGATGAAGACAATGCTTTCCCCGCTTTCGCGGCGGAGGCCGGTTTGGGATCTGTTGTTAGACGTCAGCCCTCAATCTTTTCGCGCAGCAACAGCAACGAAATCGAGGTTCCCGACATATCCACCGACACAGCAGCTTCGCCGATATCGACCGGCGGGTTGACCGTGAGCGACAAAGCCAGCGTCTCCCGCTTGATGGTCTCGGCATGCGTGGTCAGGGCACTGGCGATGTTGTCGGGAACAACGGTATGGATCGTAATACGGTCCGTCACCTGGAAGCCCGACTCCTTACGCGTCGACTGCACCGCACGCACAAAGTCACGGGCCCAGCCCTCGGCCTCAAGCTCCGCATCCACGGTCACATCCAGCACGACCACACCCTTGCCGCCGGCAAAGCGCGCGGCATGGGTGCCTTCCTTGGCCTGAATGCGGATGTCGAAATCGCCGGCTTCCAGCACGACACCGGCCAGCTCCACGGTGCCATCGCCCTTGTCGGTCCAGTGGCCCTGCTTCGAGGCGGCCATCACCTCCTTCATCTTCGGGCCCACCTTGGGGCCGACAATGGCGGCGTTCACGGCCAGCTGGCGGCTGCCAACCAGGGAGATGTCGGAGGAGACCAACACGCTCTTCACATTCACCTCGTCCGCCACCAGGGCACCCAGCACGGTATCGAACTGGCCCTTCAGCCGATCGGCATCAGGATGGACGATGGTCAGCGTGCGCAACGGCAGACGGATGCGCAGCTTTTTGGCTTCGCGCAACGACATGGCAGAGGCGCAGATCTCGCGAACAAGATCGATCTGGCTGGTCAGCTCATGATCGGACGGCAGGTAGGACACGTCCGGCCAATCCGCCAGATGCACGGATGCCTCGCCAGTCAGCGCGGTATAAATCCGCTCCGTCACATGCGGCAGAAGGGGAGCCAGCGCCTTGGTGGCTGTGACCAGGCACGTGTAGAGCGTGTCATAGGCATCAATCTTGTCCTGACCATCACCCTCACCGGCCTCACGCCAGAAACGCGACCGGGAGCGGCGGATGAACCAGTTGTTCAGCGCGTCGTAATAGCCGGTGATGATGGCATAAGCGCCGGGCAGGTCGTAACCGTCCAGACGGGATTCGATGCCTTCCACCAGTTCACGCGTCTTGGCCAGGATATAGCGGTCCAACAGACCCTTCTGGTCGGCGCGGATCGTGCCCTTCACCTGATCGATATTGGCGTAAAGCGTGAAGAAGCTGTAGGCGTTCCACAGCGGCAGCACGCCCTGGCGCAACGCCTGGGCGATGCCGCGCGCATCCTTGGGCATGGCCAGATCGCCGCCCACCATCAGGGGGCTGGACACCAGATACCAGCGCAGCGCATCGGCACCCTGGTTGTTCAGCACCTCCACCGGGTCGGGATAGTTGCGCAGACGCTTGGACAGTTTCTGCTTGTCCTCGTCCAGCACAACACCGTGACAGATCACGTTCTTGAACGGCGCACAGTCGAACAACGCCGTGGACAGAACCATCAGCGTGTAGAACCACCCGCGGGTCTGGGCCACATATTCGACAATGAAATCGGCCGGGAAGGCGGCTTCAAACCGTTCCTTGTTCTCAAACGGATAATGCTGCTGGGCAAAGGGCATGGAGCCGCTTTCAAACCAGCAATCCAGCACGTCTTCGACGCGGCGCATCATCGACTGGCCGGTCGGATCGTCGGGGTTGGGGCGGACCAGATGATCAATGGCGGGGCGGTGCAGATCGGTGACCTTCACCCCGAAATCCCGCTCCAGTTCTTCGATGGAGCCATAGACGTCGATGCGCGGATAGCGGGGATCATCGCTGCGCCAGACCGGGATGGGCGAACCCCAGAAGCGGTTGCGGGAAATGTTCCAGTCCCGCGCATTGGCCAGCCAATTGCCGAAGGACCCATCCTTCACATGGCCGGGCACCCAGTTGATCTGCTGTTGGTTCAGTTCGACCATCCGGTCCTTGAACTTGGATACTTCCACGTACCAGCTATTCACCGCCTTGTAGATCAACGGTTGATCGGTGCGCCAGCAATGCGGGTAGTTATGCAGGTACGTCTCGTGCCGCAGCACGACGCCCCGCGCCTTCAGGTCCTGGATGATGGGCTTGTTGGCCTCAATCACATTCAGGCCGACATAGTCGGACACTTCCGCTGTGAAATTGCCGGCCACGTCCACCGGCACCTTGACCGGCAGGCCGTTGGCCTTGCAGACGGCCAAGTCGTCCTCACCAAAGCCGGGGGCCATGTGAACGATGCCCACGCCATCGCCGGTGGTGACGAAATCGGCCACCAGAATCTGGTGCGCCTTTTCCAGCCCTTTGAAATAGGGGAAGATCGGCTCGTAGGTACGGCCACGCAGGTCTTCCGCCGACAGCGTGCTTTCCTGCTCGTAGCCTTCCAGCTCCTTGGCATATTTGCCCACAGCGGCGCTGGCCAGGATCAGCCGGTCATCGCCCTTGCGCATGACGGCGTATTCGATCTCCGGCCCCACAGCCAAGGCCAGGTTCGACGGCAGGGTCCAGGGCGTGGTTGTCCAGGCCAGGATGTCCAGCGGTCCTGCATCACCCTCACGCGGGTCCAGGCGGAAGCGCACGGTCAGCGCCGGGTCCTGGCGTTCGCGGTAGGAATTGTCCAGGCGGGTTTCAAAGTTGGAGAGCGGCGATTCCACGGCCCAGCTATAGGGCACAACGCGGTAGCCTTCATAGACCAGCCCCTTATCCCAGAGTTGCTTGAAGGCCCACATCACGCTTTCCATGAACGTGATGTCCATGGTCTTGTAATCATTCTGGAAATCGACCCAGCGGCCCTGGCGCGTGACGTAATATTCCCATTCCTGGGTAAAGCGCAGCACCGACACCTGGCAATGGGCGTTGAACTTGTCGATCCCGTATTTCAGGATGTCGTGACGCCCGGAAACGCCCAGTTCCTTTTCCGACTGCAATTCGGCGGGCAGGCCATGGCAGTCCCAGCCGAAGCGGCGTTCGACCTTGCGGCCCTTCATCGTCTGATACCGCGGTACCAGATCCTTCACGAAGCCCGTGACCAGATGGCCATAGTGGGGCAAGCCGTTGGCAAACGGCGGGCCGTCATAAAAGACGAATTCATTGTGCTTGCCATCCTTTTCCAGCGGGCGGAAATCCACCGACTGCTGAAAAACCGCGTTCTCCTTCCAAATCCGCTGCACCTCTTCCTCAATCCGCGGAAAATCCGGGTTGGGTTCGGCGGCGGGATAGGGCTGGAAGGTCTGGTTGGACGCGGTCATGGGACACCCATGTGGTTGGCAATGCCCGGACAGGGCACAGATCAGCATCCGCACCCGTGGGAAGCTTTCATGTAACGATCCAGGAAAGCCCTGTCCAGAATGGCGGGGCGCAAGGCACGCCTGCCAGGGTGTGGGGTTGCCGACCATTCGGAGCCAGCCAGGCCCGGACTCCGGGCCTATGCAACAGTCTGCACCACAAAAACAGGGTGTGTTTCAGCGCGCGGGGAAGCCCCGCTCTAACCGGATGAAACATTGTGAAACAGAAATGAAGGTCTATTCGGAGCGGACAGGGTTCCGGCTCCGGTCAATAGACGTGACGATAGGGTTGACGCGCAAAGCGTAGCACGAAAGGGGTGGAAAATCAGCCTTTATGGCTGGGTGCCCATGGCGGGCCATCCCAGCGGCAGTCTGGTCTGTAACGACTTTCCACACTCTCCACCGTCATCCCGGCGAAAGCCGGGGTGACGGTGGATGCGGTAGAACCCTCACCGCCCACAGGATCAGCCCACAGGATCAGCGGAAAAGCACCTGATAGCCGCTTCTTATACCAGCGTATCCAAGCCCCGCTTCAGGTCGGCGATGATGTCGTCGGCATCCTCCAGGCCCACCGACAGGCGGATGGTGCCGGGGCCGATGCCCAGGATCGCCTTCTCCTCCACCGTCAGGCGCTGATGCGTCGTCGTGGAAGGATGGGTGGCCAACGATTTCGAGTCGCCCAGATTGTTGGAAATCTTGACGATTTTCAGTCCATTCAAGGTGGCAAAGGCGGCCGCCTTGGCATCACCGTTCACCGGCTTCAGATGGAAGCAGATCAGGTTGCTGCCGGCCTTCATCTGCTTTTTCAGCAGGGCGCGCTGCGGGTGGCTGTCCAGACCGGCATAGAGGACCCGTTCCACCGCCGGGTGGTTTTCCAGGAAGGTGGCCACCGCCAAGGCGCTGGCCGACTGCGCCTTGACCCGCAGTTCCAGGGTTTCCAGACCCTTCAGCAGCACCCAGGCGTTGAACGGGCTCATGGCCGGGCCGGTATGGCGCAGATAGGGCGCCAATTGAGCCGCAACCTCGTCATCACACAGAATGGCACCGCCCAGGCAGCGGCCCTGGCCATCAATATGCTTGGTCGCGGAATAGACGACTACATCCACGCCATATTGGCGCGGTTTCTGCAAAACCGGCGTGGCGAAAACATTATCCACCACCACCTTGGCCCCGGCCTTGTGTGCCAGTGGCACCACATGCTCCAGATCAACCACTTCCAGGCAGGGGTTGCTGGGTGTTTCCAGGAAAACGAGGTTGGTAGGGACCGAGAGCGCCTTTTCCCATTCCTCATGTTTGGTGCCGTCGATGATCACGCTTTCGATACCGAAGCGGCGGGCCAGATCGGACACGATGTAAAGGCAGGAGCCGAACAGGGCGCGGCTGGCCACCAGTCGGTCGCCGGCCTTCAACAGGCCAAAGACGGCGGCATGAACAGCGGCCATACCCGATGCGGTGGCAAAGCAGCGCGGGAAGCCTTCATACTGCGCCAGCCGATCCTCAAACATGGCCACGGTCGGATTGCGGAACCGGGAATAGACGAAGCGCGAGCCATCATTGACAAAGGCGGCCTCGGCGGCCTCGGCGCTGCCATAGACAAAGCCGGAAGTGAGGAAGATCGCCTCGCTCGTTTCCTCAAACTGGGAACGGCGGGTGCCGCCATGCACCAGTTGGGTGGCGGGGTTCAGATCATCAGGCAGGTCGCTCATGGCCAGGGTCCTCAAAAAGCCTCGACCGGTTCGATCGAGGCCCGGTGGCGCCCTTTCGGCGCCTGATCCCTGGCTTCGACCTTTTAGCAGCTTCGTTTAACGTGGCCTGCAATCCGGTCACCAAATCACCACGCGGGAACCGTTAAATCCCGCCGCTGCCGGCTTGTCAAGCCACGCACATGCATGGCGGCAAGGGTCTGGTTGCCGAAGGGGGCTGATCCGTGCTAGGTCCCGCGCCAAACCCTTCACGCTTTTTTCCGGAGTTCCAGATGTCCGACGAGACGATCAATCAGGGTGATGACGCCGCCGAAGCCCAGTCCGCGCGCCCGGTGCCGCCACTGGTCGTCAATATGCAGTATGTGAAGGACCTGTCGTTCGAAAACCCGAACGCGCCGCGCATCCTGGCCAGCGCATCCGAACAGCCGAAGATCGATTTGCAGGTCGATCTGCAGGCCCAGGGTCTGGCCGACAATGTCGCCGAAGTGCAGATCCGCCTGCGCGCCGAAGCCACCGTGGGTGAGGCAACGGCCTTCATTGCCGAACTGGTCTATGCCGGGGTTTTCACCCTGCCCAACATGCCGGCCGAGACGCAACGCGCCGTGCTGCTGATCGAAGGGCCCCGCCTGTTGTTCCCGTTCGCCCGCCAGATCATCGCCGACGTCACCGCCCAGGGCGGATTCCCGCCGCTGCTGTTGCAGCCGCTGGACTTTGTTGACCTGTACCGCCGTCAGGTCCTGTCCCAGCAGGGCGAAATGGGCGATGCGCAGGGCAATGCCTGATCCGATTGTCGCCTTCACTGTCTGAAAACACCGCGGAGCCTGCGCTTCGCGGTGTTATTTATGGGGACTTCGTACCCTTGGGGCGGGCGGGTTGCGCCGGTGGGCGGCGGTTGGTAAGACAGGTCAGATCAGGCCAGGGCCAAGCCGGCGGGGAACCATGGGCGACCAGTACGGACAACAGCAGGATCTGCGCAACATGCGCCAGGGTGGAACCGCAGCCTTTGACACCGCCGACACGGCGGCACAGGCGCCGGCCGGACCCCGGCATGTCGGCGAAGCGCTGAAGGCGCGGCGCGAGGCGCTGGGTTATGCACTGCCCGATCTGGCCGCCAATCTGCGCATCCGCCTCAACTTTCTGGAAGCGATCGAGGAAGGGCGCTGGGGGGATCTGCCGGGCCATGCCTATTCCACCGGTTTTCTGCGTTCCTATGCCCAGATCGTGGGGCTGGACCCCGGTGCGGTGCTGCTCCGGTTCAAGCAGGATGCGGCCGGGCATGAACCGGCCCCGGAACTTTATTTCCCCGAACCGGTGAATGAAAGCCGCGTGCCAGGGGGGGCCGTCCAGTTGCTGTCGGCCCTGCTGGCCGTCGCTGTCTATGGCGGCTGGTACGTACTATCCGCGTCCAACCGGTCGGTCGGCGACATGGTCCCCGCCTTGCCGGAACGGCTGTCGAAGCTGATCTATGGGGATGGCACGGTGGTGGAGCCACCACCTAGCCCGACACCCATGCTGAATGCCGGCCAGGTGGAAGCGCTGGTCGAGGGATCGGCCCCGTCGGCACCGGAAGTGGGGGGGGCCGGGGCCAGCCCCCTGCCGGCGCCGGTTCAGCGCCGTGACCCCGATGCCGGCACACCGTTGCCCGCGACCGATACCAGCCCCGTGGCTGAGGGCCCGGTCAATGACGAAGACAGCGAAGTGCCACAACTGCCCGATCTGGGGCAAACGGGCCTGCCGCCCGCTGCTGACCCGGCCACCCCGGATGTGGAACCGGTCGCTGCCGGCGAGGCCGCTGCCATGCCGGCGCCGCCCGCCGCCAACGCCCCGACCGCCACACCCGAACAGGTGGTGCCGACGGGCCGGGTCTTCGGTCAGGCAGAGGGCAATGTGCGTGTCACCATCCGCGCCGTCGAGGATAGTTGGGTGGAGGTACGGGACGGCAAAGGTACCCTCTGGGCGTCCCGTGTGCTGCGCCGGGGCGACCTGTTCCGGGCCCCCGACATACCGGGCATGGTGCTGAATACCGGCAATGCCGGTGGTCTGGTGGTCAGCCTGGATGGTCGCGACCTTGCCCCGCTGGGGGCCAAGTCCCAGGTACTGCGGAGCGTCCCCCTGACACCGGAAGCGCTGGCCGGACGGTAACATGCAACCCGGCCTGCACGCCCCCCTTTTCCTGAAGGTTCATCCATGAGCCCCAACCACGACCCCGCCGCCCACCGTCCCTGGCGCCAGATCCTGCGCCGTAAATCCCGCCAGATCCGGGTCGGATCGGTGCTGGTGGGCGGCGATGCGCCGATCACAGTGCAAACCATGACCAACACGTCCACAGCGGACGCGAAGGCCACCATCGAGCAGATCCGGCGGGCCGAAGAAGCGGGGGCCGACATTGTCCGTGTTTCCTGCCCGGATGAGGAAAGCACGGCGGCCCTGGGCGAGATCGTACGCGCGGCCCAGGTGCCGATCGTGGCCGATATCCATTTCCATTATCGTCGCGCCATCGAGGCGGCTCAGGCCGGAGCGGCTTGTCTGCGCATCAATCCCGGCAATATCGGGTCGGCGGAGCGGGTACGCGAAGTGGTGCAGGCGGCCAAGGACCATGGCTGTTCCATCCGTATCGGGGTCAATGCCGGCAGCCTGGAACGGGACCTGCTGGAACGGTATGGAGAACCCTGCCCCGAGGCGCTGGTGGAAAGCGCGTTGACCCATGCCAAGATCCTGGAAGACCATGATTTCCGGGAGTTCAAGATCTCGGTGAAGGCATCCGACGTCTTCCTGGCTGTCGCCGCCTATCAGGGGCTGGCGGAAGCCTGTGACTATCCGTTGCATATCGGCATCACCGAAGCGGGGGGCCTGCGGGCCGGCACTGTCAAATCCTCCATCGGACTGGGCATGCTGCTCTGGTCCGGTATCGGCGACACGATCCGCGTGTCATTGTCCGCCGATCCGGTGGAGGAGGTGAAGGTCGGCTATGAGATGCTGAAAAGCCTGGGCCTGCGTCGCCGGGGCGTGACCGTCATTTCCTGCCCTTCCTGCGCGCGTCAGCAGTTTGACGTCATCAAGACCGTGGAGGTGCTGGAGGAACGGCTGGCCCATATCACCACGCCGCTGACTGTCTCTGTCATCGGCTGTGTGGTGAACGGGCCGGGGGAAGCCACCATGACCGATATCGGTTTCACCGGCGGCGGCAAGGGCACACATCAGGTCTATCTGGGGGGCTTGCCGGCGCACCGCCTGAAGGACGAGAGCATCGTCGATCATCTGGTGAAACTGGTTGAAGCCAAGGCGGCCGAGATTGCCATGGCCAAAGGCTGAGACCCAGGCGGGCCAGCCCAGACGCCTTTCGCAGGTGCGGAATTGACATGCCGCAATGCCCATATCCTGTCCGCACGCTAGGGTGACCGCATCATCCGGCTGTTGCGGAGTGTTCCCATGCGTGCGCCACCCCTGATCGCCCTGCTGGCTGTGGCTGCCGTGGGGGGTGGTTTCGGCCTTTACTGGTGGAACGCACAAGCCGGACAGTTGCCGCAGGGACTGGCCCATGCCAATGGCCGGGTAGAGGTGGAACGCATCGACATTGCCACCAAGCTGCCTGGCCGTGTGCTGGAGATTGCCGTACGCGAGGGCGATGGGGTGGCGCGTGGGGCCGTGGTCGCGCGCCTGGACAAGGCCGAGTTGATGGCCCAGCGGGCCGCTGCAATGGCTGCCGTCCGCCGCGCCGAACAGGCGATCCTGCAGGCCGAGGCGCAGGTGGCGGTCCGGCAGGCTGAAGTCAGACTGTCGGGGGTGGAACTGAAACGCGGCATGGAACTGTCGCGTACCGGTACTATGCCGGCCAGCGAGGTGGACCGGCGCAAGGCGCAGAATGATGTCGCGTCCGCCACGCTGGAAGCGGCGCGGGCCAATGTCGGCGATGCCAAGGCCGCCTGGGAGGCCGCCAAGGCGCAACTGCTGTTGATCGACACCAACCTGGCGGAAACCGATCTGACCAGCCCCACAGCCGGCCGCATCGAATACCGGCTGGCCCATCCCGGCGAAGTGCTGGCCGCCGGCGGGCGGGTAGCCACCTTGCTGGACCTGTCGGATGTGTTCATGACCGTCTTTCTGCCAACGGGTCAGACAGGGCGGGTGGCGCATGGGTCGGATGCCCGCATTGTGCTGGACGCTGCGCCGGACTATGTGATCCCGGCCAAGGTCAGCTTTGTCGCGGCGGAGGCGCAGTTCACCCCCAAGGCGGTAGAAACGGCGGATGAACGCGAAAAGCTGATGTACCGGGTCAAGCTGTCCATTGATCCGGCGCTGCTGACCATTTATCGCGACTATGTGCGCGCCGGCCTGACGGGGCAGGCCTATGTCAAGCTGGACCCGGCGGTGGCCTGGCCGGATCGGCTGGCCACGAAACTACCAGCAGCGCCCGCCCATGCCGGCCACTGATCCCGCCATCACCCTGTCAGGCGTCCACCATGCCTATGGGGAAAAGCAGGCGCTGGCGGGGGTTGGCCTGACGATCCCGACAGGGGTGAGCGTCGCCATCATCGGGCCGGACGGGGTGGGCAAATCCACCCTGCTGGGCCTGATCGCCGGTGTACGGAAACTCCAGACGGGGAGGGTCTGGGTGCTGGGTGGGCAAATGGACGACGCGGGCCACCGGGACATTGTATCCCCGCGTATCGCCTATATGCCGCAGGGGCTGGGCCGCAACCTCTATCCAACCCTGTCTGTGACAGAAAATATCGACTTTTTCGGTCGCCTGTATGGGCAGACACCAACAGAGCGGGCGGCACGTATTGGTCGGTTGCTGAAAGCCACGGGCCTGGACCCGTTTCCAGACCGGGCAGCGGGCAAATTGTCCGGGGGCATGAAGCAAAAGCTGTCTTTGTGCTGCGCGTTGATCCATGACCCTGACCTGTTGATCCTGGATGAACCGACCACAGGTGTAGACCCGCTCTCCCGGCGACAATTCTGGACCCTGATCGATGCCATCCGTGCCGAGCGGCCCGGCATGACCCTTCTGGTTGCCACCGCCTATATGGACGAGGCAGCGCGCTTCGACCATCTGGTCGCCATGGACCAGGGTCGTATTCTGGCCGCCGGACCGCAGGATGCGATGCTGGCTCAAGCCGGGGCCGCCACCCCGGAACAGGCCTATGCGGTCCTGCAAGCCGGCGGCCGAACCCGCCCGACCCCGCTTACCATGCCGGATTTTGTCCACCGGGACGGGCCGGATGCCATCATGGCCGATGGGCTGACCCGTCGGTTCGGCGATTTCACGGCGGTTGACAAGGTCAGCTTCTGCATCCGGCGGGGTGAGATTTTCGGCTTCCTGGGATCGAACGGCTGCGGCAAGACCACCACCATGAAGATGCTGACGGGTCTGCTGCCCGCCACATCGGGCACGGCCACCCTGTTGGGCCAGCCCATCGGTAAAGCCGATCTGGAAACGCGGCTGCGCGTTGGCTACATGTCCCAAAGTTTTTCGCTGTACGAGGAATTATCCGTCCGCGCCAATCTGGAACTGCATGCGCGGCTGTACCGACTTGCGGCCGACCGCGTGGCCGCGGTCACAACGCAAGCCCTGGCCGATTTCGGGTTGTCAGAGGTGGCGGACGCCCTCCCCCCCGCGCTGCCACTGGGTATCCGGCAGCGGCTGCAACTGGCAGCGGCCTGCCTGCACAGGCCGGAAATCCTGATCCTGGATGAACCGACATCCGGGGTAGACCCCGGCGCCCGCGACCTGTTCTGGCGGTATCTGGGCGCGTTGTCGCGCCGTGATGGGGTGACGATCTTTGTCTCCACCCATTTCATGAATGAAGCAGAGCGGTGTGACCGTATTTCCCTGATGCATGCCGGCCGGGTGCTGGCCGTCGGCACACCGGCAGAGTTGCGCGACGGGCAGGGGGCGGCGACGCTGGAGGATGCGTTCGTCATGGTGCTGAAACAGGCCGGCGGTATCCGCGAGGAGCCGCCGCCTGCCGCCACGCTCGACCATAAACCGGCGACGCGCGATGCCAGAGGAGGCGTTTCCACGTCATTAGCCCGGATCTGGGCCTTTGCCCGGCGGGAGATGGTGGAGGTGCTGCGCGACCGTGTCCGCCTGACCTTTGCCCTTTTTGGACCGCTGATCCTGCTGCTGACCTTCGGTTATGGCATCACCTTCGACGTGGAGGCCCTGCCTTTTGCCGTCTATGATCAAGACCAGAGCCTGGAAAGCCGGCAGTTGGTGGAAAACCTGACCGGGTCGCGGTATTTCCAGGAACGTGCGCCGGTGACCAGCGACAGCGCCATCGAACATCGGTTAAAAACCGGCGAGCTGCGCCTGGTGATTTCCATCCCGCCCGCGTTCGGGCGTGACTTGATGCAGGGACGTCGGCCGGAACTGGCCGTCTATCTGGACGGGGCCATGCCGTTCCGGGCGGAAACGGCCCACGGTTATGTGCAGGGCATCGCCCTGGCCTATATCCAGGATCTGACACAGCGATCCCGCGCGCCCGACACGGCCGCCGTCACCGTCAGGATCGAACCCCGCTTCCGCTATAATCAGCCATTCCGCAGTGCGGCCGCGATCCTGCCCGGCGTGATCATGGTGCTGCTGATCATGATCCCGCCCATGCTAACCGCGATCGGTGTGGTGCGGGAGCGGGAGATCGGGTCCATCGCCAATCTCTACGCCTCGCCCGCCAGTGTCGGCGAGTTCCTGATCGGCAAGCAGGCACCCTATATCCTGATCGGATTTGCCAGTTTCCTGATCATGCTGATCGTGACCTGGCTGCTGTTTGCCGTGCCGGTGAAAGGGTCGCTGGCGGCATTGTGCCTGGGTGTGGTGCTCTATATCGTGGCCGGCACGGGACTGGGCCTGCTGATCTCTACCTTTGTGCGCACACAGGTGGCAGCCATCGCCCTGACGGCCATTCTCTGTACGGTGCCCGCCGTCAACTTCTCCGGCTTTCTGTATCCCGCCGCCACGCTGGAAGGCGGGGCGCGGCTGTTTGGCCTGTCCTTCCCCTCCTTGTGGTTTCAAACCATCAGTCTGGGCAGCTTCGCCAAGGCACGGGGCTTTGCCGCGTTCCATCTGGAATTCACCATGCTGGCCCTGTTCGCCCTGCTGTTTCTGGGCGCGGCCTGCCTGTTGCTGAACAAGCAGGAGGATTGAACATGCGGCACTGGTTGGCCACTGTCTGGTTCCTGGGCCGCAAGGAACTGTCCTCCCTGTTGGCGGACAAGGTGCTGCTGGCGTTGATCCTTTATAGTTTCACCCTGTCGGTTTACACGGTGGCGACCGGGGTGAAGACCGATGTCAGCCATGCCCGCGTCGCCCTGGTCGATGGTGACCGGTCAGCCCTGACACACCGCATCGGGGACGCCCTGCTCCCCCCCTATTTCCGCGCGCCCGACCGGTTGGACCGCAGTGACGTCGATGCCGCCATGGATCGCGGTGACTATACGTTCATCATTGACCTGCCCCCGCGGATGGAGGCGGACCTGCGCAGCGGCCATTCGCCCCTGGTGCAACTGAATATCGACGCTACCGCCATGACCCAGGCTGGGCTGGGAAGCGCCTATATCCAGCAGATCATCGCCCAGGAAGTGGCTGAAACCCTGGACCCACGGGCAAGCACAGTCACTCCCGTCGCCCTGGTGTCCCGCACCCTGTTCAACCCCAATCTGGAAGGCCTGTGGTTCCAGGCTGTGATGGCGGTGATCCAGTTCATCACCATCCTGTCCATTCTTCTGGTCGGTGCCGCCGTGATCCGGGAACGGGAGCATGGCACCATCGAGCATCTGCTGGTGATGCCCATCACGGCGTCGGAAATCGCCCTGGCCAAGATCTGGGCAAATGGTCTGGTGATCCTGGTGGCGTCGGGATTGTCGCTGGCCTTTGTTGTCGAAGGCTGGCTGGGTGTGCCCATCCAAGGGTCGTTGGGCCTGTTTCTGGCCGGGGTGGCGCTTTACCTGTTTGCCACCACATCGCTGGGCATTCTGCTGGCCACCGTTACCCGGTCCATGCCGCAATTCGCCCTGATCGCCATTCCAATCTTCATGGTGCTGAACATGCTGTCGGGGGCGACATCCCCCTTGGAAAGCATGCCGGATGCCTTGCGCACCTTGATCCAATTGTCGCCCACCATGCATTTTGTCCAGCTCGCCCAGGCCATCCTTTATCGCGGGGCCGGACTGGAGATTGTCTGGCCGCAGATGCTGGTGCTGGCCGGCCTGGGCGCGGGTTTCCTGGCGGTTGCCCTGCCACAGTTTCGCGCCATGCTGGCCCGTAGCGAAACCGGGTGACGGCTTCACGCCCGCCGGTCCCGGTCAGGGCAGGCGAGTGTGGGTCTCAGCCCAGCACTATCCCATGATCGGCGGCATAGGCCTTCAGATAGGGGCGCAGGCTGCGGACGGGCAGGTGGTACAGCCGGTCCATATAGGCCGATAAATCCCCCGCATGCAGGGTGCGCAACATGCTTTTCACCTCAAAAAAAGCGGGGGCGGACATGGAGAGGTGGCGAATGCCAACCCCCAGCAGGGCCATGGCATCCAGGGGTTTGCTGGCCATTTCCCCGCACAGCGACAGGGTCACCCCCGACTGCCCGCATTGTTCCACCAGCATCTTCAAGACCCGCAGCAAAGCCGGCGACAAAAGATCATAGCGGTTGTTCAGCATCGGGTTGCCCCGGTCGCTGGCAAACAGGTACTGCAACATATCGTTCGAGCCGACCGACATGAAATCGACCAGCGGCAGCAGGGCATCCAACTGAAACAGCAGGGCCGGCACCTCCATCATCACACCGACCTTCAGGTTGGCCGGCCCCGGATGGCCGCTCTCCTTGAGGCGCTTGACCTCCAGGTCCAGGATGCGGCGGGCCTGTATAAATTCCGCCACGGTGGCCACCATGGGGAACATGATCCGCACCTCGCGGCCCGCCCCGGCCATCAGCATGGCGCGGAGTTGTTTGCGCAGCATCGACGGGCGATCCAGGCCGATGCGGATCGCACGCCAGCCCAGCGCCGGGTTCTCTTCGCCCAGTTCCGGAAAATAGGGCAGGGTCTTGTCGCCGCCGACATCCAGGGTGCGGAAATTGACCGGCTTATCGCCGGCTTCCTCCAGCACCTTGCTGTAATTGTCGAACTGGGTTGCCACGTCGGGATAGGAAGGGCGGACCATAAAGGGGATTTCGGTGCGGTACAGCCCGACACCGTCCGCCCCGGTTGTTTTCAGATGCGGCAAGTCGATCAACAGGCCGCAATTCAACATCAAGGTCACATGCTGCCCGTCCAGGGTGACAGCGGGCAGGTCGCGCAGCCGGGCATATTCCGCCTGACGTCGCTGACGCGCGGCCAGGCTGGCCACAAAAACCGCCTGGATATCATCAGCGGGCCGGACGAAGACCTGACCATTGTCGCCATCGACAATCAGGAAATCCAATGGTTCAACCCGGCGCAAAATATCGGCGGCCTGCCCCACGACAGGGATATCCAGCGCGCGGGCCACAATGGCGACATGGCTGTAGGCCGACCCTTCCTCCAGCACCAGGGCCCGCAAGCGGCGGCGATCATAATCCAGCAGTTCCGCCGGCCCCAGATTGCGGGCCACCAGCACAAATTCATCGGGCAGGGTGCCACCCGTGGCTGCCACAGGCTTACCGGCCAGATGCTGCAACAACCGGTTGGTGATATCGTTCAGGTCCAGTAACCGGTCACGGATATAGGGGTCTGCCACCTGTGCCATGCGGGCGGAATTGTCATCCTGCACGCGCTGTACCGCCGCTTCCGCCGTCAGGCCCGACCGGATCGCCTCACGGATCCGGTTCAGCCAACCGCGGTCGGCGGCGACCATGCGGTAGGTCTGCATGATCTCGGCATGTTCACTGTCAGACTCGCCCACCGCGATCAGCATCTGATCAATGGCCGAATGCATGCTGGTCACAGCCTCTTTCAGGCGGGCCAGTTCGGTCTCCGGATCATCGGCCACCATCTGCCGGATGGTCAGTTGCGGCCGGTGCAGGACCGCCACGCCCATGCCCACGCCGCGGTTCAAGCTGGTGCCTTCAACGCGCGAGGGCAGCAGGACCAGATCATTGACCACCGACAATTCGCGGCTATCGACCAGTTCGCCGACGACCACCAGTTCTGCCACGATCATGGCGATGGTCTGCAGCGTCTCCACTTCCTGTTCATCATACTCGCGCCGGTCCTTGTGCTGGATGGCCAGCACACCGCGCACACGGCCCCCGCGCAGGATGGGCACGGCCAGGAAGCCGTTGAACGGGTCTTCCCCCGTTTCCGGACGATAAGCAAAATTCGGATGGCTGGGCGCATTGGCCAGCGCGATGGGGCGGGAATGGGCCGCGACATCGCCGATCAGCCCCTCGCCCACACGCATGCGGGTCTTATGAACGGCATCCGGGTTCAGGCCGATGGTGGCGAACAGTTCCAGGACCTCACCCGCACGCATGACATAGCAGGAGCAAACGTCCGCCGTCATTTCGTGGGCGATGGTCATCACGATCTTGTCGAGCCGACCTTGCGCCGACCCGCTGCCCGCCATGACGTCACGCAACCGCGCCAGCAGGCGCCGTGCGCCGGCTACGGGATCGGGGCTGCGCCCCACCTCCGGCAGGATCGCCGGGGTGCCGCTCATCATCGTCATGGCCTGACCAGTTCCATCCGCGAAGCACCAGGCCCGACCCCCAGGAAGGGCGGCCGGTCGGGTATCCCTACCACATGAAAGGCGGCATCACACGGATGGAATGGCGGTCAGCAACGGTTAAATCGGGCCTGGCAGGACGCGAAGCCGGATACCCGCATTCAGCAGCCTGGCTTGCGGCGCATGCGCGCCGTGACGGTTTATGCCGGGTCAGAACCCGGCATAAACCTCGTCCAGGTCGGTATCGGTGAAATTATAGGTAGCGTTGCAGAACTCGCAGCTCACCGCAACGACCCCATCAATGCGCATGTCATCCAGATCAGCCCGGTCGATGCTGCGCAGGGCACCTGTCACCCGTTCGCGCGAGCAGCGGCAACCGGGGCGCAGCTCCTTGCGTTCATAGATGCGCGGGCGTTCCTCGTGGAACAGGCGGTAGATCAGGTCGTTGACCGTTAGAGCCGGGTCCAGCAGCTCCTGCGCGGTCACCGTCTCCAGCAGGACGCCGGCGCGATGCCAATCCTCGTCCCGGACACCGGGTTGATGATCGGCAAAGGTGCCAGCATCTTCGGGCGGCAAGGCCTGCAACATGATGGCGCCTCCCACCCATCGGCCATCGGCGTCCTTGGACACAAAGCTTTTGATGCTGGCGGCCAACTGTTCGGACTGTCGGAAATAATGGCGCACAGCATCGGCCAGCGTGGCCCCACGCAGTTCCACGATCCCCTGATAACGTTCGGTATGTTCACCCTGATCGACGGTGAAGGCGACATAACCAGCCCCCAGCAGCGCGCCCAGGTCGGGACGGAACCCCTTGTGTCGACGTTGTTCGGCAAGACGGTCGGCATCAAACCGCGCATACCCGCGAAGATCGCCAACCGAGGTCACGTCCGACACTGTGTAGGCGACCGGGCCGTCGCCCTTGGTCTGCAGCGTGAAGATACCGTCATATTTCAGGGACGAGGCGAGGGTAGCAGCCAGCAGAATGGTATCAGCCAGCAGGGGGGCCAGTTCGTCCGGGTACTTATGCCGGCTGATAATCTCATCCAGAGCCGGGCCCAGCCGGATCAGCCGCCCCCGGAAGGAGCTGCTGTCCAGCTGGAACGGCTGGCAGATATCGAATTCGGCCGTCACGTCATTGGTATCGTGGCGGGGATGGCCCGCCACGGGGGGGAGGGAATTCATCGGTTCAGGCACCAGGTCAAAATGCCCTTCTGGGCGTGCATACGGTTCTCTGCCTCATCCCACACGGCCGATTGCGGACCATCGATGACGCTGGACGTCACCTCCTCCTCGCGGTGGGCGGGCAGACAATGCATGAATATGGCGTCTTTTTTCGCCAGACCCATGATCCGATCGTTTACCTGATATGGTTTCAGCAGATTATGGCGGCGATGGGCATCCTTATTATGCATCGAGACCCAGGTGTCGGTGACCAGGGCATCCGCCCCCGCCGCCGCCTCTTCCACGCTGCGATGCACGCTGACGCGGCCCTTTTTGGCCTTGATCCAATCCATTGTCTGGTAGGAGGGCGACAATTCCGGCGGGCAGGCGATGCGGAGTTCGAAATCAAACGCCACGGCCGCGTGAATGAAGCTTTCGCAGACATTGTTGGCATCGCCGGTCCAGCAGAAGACGGCATCCTTGATCGGACCCTTGCGTTCTTCATAGGTCAGGATGTCGGCCATGATCTGGACTGGATGCGAACTGTCGGTGAGGCCATTGATGACGGGGACGGTCGCCGCCTCCGCCATCTCCTGCAGCTTCGCCTCATGGTCGGTCCGCAGCATGATGATATCGACATAGCGCGACAGGACACGCGCCGTATCGCCAATGGTCTCACCATGACCAAGCTGGATTTCCTTGCCGGTCAGGCAAATGACCTCGCCGCCGAGCTGGCGCATGCCCACCTCGAACGACACACGGGTGCGCGTACTGGGTTTTTCAAAGATCAGGGCGAGGGTCTTGCCCAGCAGGGGGCGCTCCGCCCCCTGTCCACGTTTCATAAAGGCCGCGCGGGACAGCATCTCGCGCAACTCGTCAATGGAATGGTTATGGATATCCAGGAAATGGCGGGGGGATGTCGGCAGGGTCATTGCGCCAGCTCCTGGCAGGTCTTGTCGATGATCGAGACGGCTTCGGCGATCTCCACGTCACCGATCGTCAGCGGCGGCAGGATACGGATGACATTTTCCGCCGCCGGAACGGTCAGCAGACCGTTCTCACGCAGGCGGGTGACCACCTCACCATTGGGCTTCACGCATTTCAGGCCCAGCATCAGACCCTTGCCGCGCGCATCGGCCAGGACAGTCGGATATGTGGCAACCAAGGTTTCCAACGCAGCCTTCAGCTTGGCACCCGTCGCGGTCACCTGATCCAGAAAGCCCGGCGCAGTAATGACATCCAGAACGGCATTGGCCACCGCCATGGCGAGCGGGTTGCCGCCAAAGGTCGATCCGTGGGTGCCCGGCACCATGCCCTTGGCCGCTTTCTCGCTGACCAGGCACGCACCGACCGGGAAACCGCCGCCGATACCCTTGGCGATGGGCATGACATCCGGGGTGACACCGGCCCATTCATGGGCAAACAGCTTGCCGGTACGGCCCACACCCGTTTGGATCTCGTCAAACACCAGCAGCAGACCAAATTCATCCGCCGTGTCACGCAGCGCCTTCAGGTAGTCGTCGCTCCCGACGACAATGCCACCCTCGCCCAGGATCGGTTCCACCACGATGGCGGCCGTCTGCGGTGTGATGGCAGCGCGCAGTTCGTTCATATTGCCGAACGGCACCTGATCGAACGCGTCTAGCAGGGGGCCGAATCCGCCCACCATCTTTTCCGACTTGGCGGCGGCAATGGCGGTGGTGGATCGGCCATGGAAGGCCCCGCCGACCACGATGAAGCGGGTTTTTTCGGGGTGACCGGTATCATGCTGGTATTTGCGTACCGTCTTGACCGCGCATTCAAACGCCTCCACGCCGGAATTGGTGAAGAACATCGTGTCCGCAAAAGTCAGGTCACACAGCCGCTTGGCCAATTGTTCCTGGCCCGCGACCCGGAACAGGTTGGACGTGTGCCACAGCTTGCCCGCCTGCTCGGTCAGCTTTTCCACCAGATAGGGGTGCGCATGACCTAAGGCGTTCACCGCGATGCCGGCGGTGAAATCCAGGAATCGTCGGCCTGTCGTGTCCCAGATATGGGCGCCTTCACCCCGGTCGAACACAATGTCGATGCGGGAATAGGTGGGCATCACAACAGGGATCACGGCTGCACTCCATGGAGCCATCGTCCAAAACGCCACAAACCCAATGTCCGGGCGCCGGAACCGGGGACTATTGGCCCCAAGGATGCCCCTGTCAACGCACCCCCATGCATCCCTCACGTGACATGGGCAAGAAGCGTTGCGGATTTAACCCTTTCAGCTTATGAATGAAACCGAAATGACGGCCCGTTTCCTCATGGTCTGTCGCAATAATGCCGACCGTCTCCCGGTCCCTCTGGCGGAGTTGTTCAACCGATGCCCAACGATATCCTGGACCCGCGCAGTTTCCAGCGTCCCGGCCTGCATGGTATTGCCGAAGCGGCGGTTGAAAGCGGGCCCTCCACCGGGGGCATCACCACCATCTCCGCCGAAGCCCGCATCGAAGGGGCGAAGATTTCCCACTGCCACACGTTACATGTGGCCGGTCGGCTGGTTGATGTCACCCTGAACGAGATCAAGATCCTGGAAATCGCCGAGGGCGGCCATTTTGAGGGTGTGGCCAAGGTCGAGCAGATGCGCGTCAATGGTCGCGCCACCGGCACCTTGGAGATCACCGGCATCCTGTCCGTCGGGGAAACCGGCCAGGTGGACGGTACCATCCGGTATGGTCGCATCAATATCGCCGATGGCGGCAGTGTGACCGGGTCGTTGCAGACGGGCAAGACGCCGTAAACGGCGCCTGCCCTCTGGCTGTCAAAACTGCCAGGTTACGGCGACAGCGCCATATTCATCGCCTTCCGGCTGTCCGCTGAATTCACGGGTCCGGAAGACATGGGTATAGGTGACACGGGCATCATAGATGTTCAGCGCCACACCGGCCTGCACATCGGCGACCCATACCTTGCGGTCCACCGACCGGCTGTCGCGGAAGCTGTTGCCATCCAGAAAGATGTTGCGGGCCACAGCCCGGCCGGAAAAGCCCAGGAACCAGTAGAAGCCCACGGGATGGCGGGCATCGGGTTCAAAGAAGCCGCTGCCGGGCAGGGAGGGCTGGATACGTGCTGGCCCGAAATCGGCAGGCAACTGCCATCCGGCGCGCAGCATGAAGCCGGCATCGGCATAGGTGGCAACATTGCCCACCGCCCCACCGACATGGGGCATGATGTCGATGCCAAAGCCGGTGGTTTCCACCAGATCATAGCGCCAACTGCGCTGATAAGTGATGACGATGCCCGGCTCATTATGCAGTTGCGTGTCCCAGCCCAGGGGTTTGGGCGCATCGGTCAGGCGGTGGACGATCTTCTGCGCCGGTTCGGCCAGCGATGCCGGGCCCACGATCCCCAGTGTCAATTGCAGCTGGTCCATGCGCCGGTTCGTCTCATTGATCAGCCCGGCCGACCCATGCAACCAGCCGGCATAGGGCCGTTCGTTGAGGGGCGGGTCACGGGTTTCAATATCGCTGGGGGTATACATGTTCTGGCCCAGCGAAAAGACGGCCCGCACATGCCCATCCTGGGCAAAGAATGGCACCCAGCGCGCCCAGCGCCGGGTCCAGTCCGGCACCTCATCCCGCGCCGTGGTCCAGACCGCCTGCACACCGTTGGTGTAATGCCGGTCCAGATTATAGAATAGGTCGTTCTCCAGGATCAGGGTAAGCGTCCCCGTCTCCGCCCCCGCCGTTGGCCCGGTAATTTCCGCCCGTCCCGGCCCGGTCAGGGCCAGGCCGGCCAACAGCGACAGGAAATAGATGCGGGCGCGTGACATGAGGGGTTTGAGCGTTGTTCAAGTGTGGTTAACGGAAATGGACCTCCGTTGCCCGCCCCGCAGTGACGCCCCTCACACCGGCGCGTTTATGGGCATGGCCGCACCCGACACCGCCTCGCCCACCCCCATGAATTGGCGGATCAGGGCAAAGGTGCCGTCGGGGTCGTCCCGGAAGGTGCCGTGCCCACAATGCGGGAAGCGGTGCAACTGGCTGGTTTCCTTGGGCAGCAGGCCGATAATCTCTTCTGAACATTCCCAGGGCGTGATCGGGTCCTGATCCCCGCACAGGACCAGCACCGGGCTGGCGGCACGGCCCAGGCTGTCACGAAAATCCATGCCCCACATTTCCCCGCCGGGGCCGGAAAAATGTTCCAGAACCTCGGGCCGCATGATCGACCGCGCACGACCCGGCCCGTCCATGGGTGCCTTGACCGTATAATAGGGCATGACCTGGGCCGCATAGGGCAGGACCTTGTCGGCCTTGATATCAGACCAGAAGTCAGCCGCTGCCTGACCGATGGCAGGCCCGCCGCGCCGGGCAAACGCCTTGACGATCAGGTCCAACTGCATCCGCGCTGCGGTGGAAGACAGGATGATGCCCGCAGCATGGCCCGGATGGCGGCGCATATATTCCATGGCAACAAAACCACCGAAGCTGTTGCCCAGCACGAACGGTTTCTCGATGCCCAAGGCGTCGCAGAACCCCTTCACATCATCGGCCCAGTGGGCCAGCGTCCAGGTGGCAGGGTCATTGCCGCCGCTGCGCCCCTGACCCCGATGATCGAGATAGATCACCTGGGCATCGGCCGACAGGCCGCTGAAGGCCGGCTTGAAACTGGCATGGTCGAACCCCGGTCCGCCATGCAGCAACAGCAAGGTCGGCTTCTTGCGCAGGGACCCGCCGTCGGGCACCAGTTCCGCCCCTTCCACATCGAAATACAGCGGCACACCATTGACCATTACCCGCACGATCACATCTCCCGGCTGAAGCATTTGGCGCAGGCTGGCACGGGGCATAGGCCGGCGGCAAGGGTTGCCGGCGAGGTATGGCGGACGTAAAAGCAAGGTTGCTGGGAAACCAGCGCATAAGGCGACAGGGCGAAGGCCCGCAATCCAGGCACAGGAAGGCAATCGGACAATGAAGCAATGGACAAGGCGCGGATGGGCCGCGCTGCTGCTGGGGGCGCTGTGTGTCATGCCGATCATCACGGACACCGCCGTCGCTGCTGATTATGTCGACGGCGCGCAAGCCGGCCGTGGCGACCGTCTGGTGGGAGCGAATTTCGCAGGCCGGTCAGAAATCATTGCGAAGAACGGCGCGGCGGCCACGTCGCAGCCGCTGGCGACCCAGGTGGCCATCTCGATCTTGCAGCAAGGTGGCAGTGCCGTGGATGCTGCCATCGCCGCCAATGCCGCCCTGGGCCTGATGGAACCGACGGGCAGTGGCGTGGGCGGCGACCTGTTCGCCTTGATCTGGGACCCCAAGCAGAACAAGGTCGTCGGCTTAAACGCGTCGGGCCGCGCACCGAAGGGGCAGAGCCTGGAGGCGTTGGTGAAGCGTCTGGGGCCGGGCAAGATGATCCCGTCACACGGATCACTGTCGGTCACCGTCCCCGGTGCGGTGGCCGGGTGGTTCGAGATGCACCAGAAATATGGCAAACTGCCGATGGATAAGGTTCTGGCCCCGGCCATCGCCTATGCCAATGACGGTTTCCCCCTGTCCCCCTTCATTGCCAAGGGTTGGGCGGCCAATTTCAAGCGCTTCGACCAGATGGGCAGCGTCATTGAGGAACTGGACAACGCCAAGAAGACCTTTCTGATCGACGGCAAGCCACCGGTGGCCGGTCAGATCTTCCGCAATCCTGACCTCGCCAACACCTTGACCCTTTTGGCCAGGGGCGGACAGGACGCCTTTTACAAAGGACCGGTCGCCAAAACCATCGACGCCTATATGAAGCGTATCGGCGGCCCCCTGCGCTACGAGGATTTCGCGGATTTCAAAGCGGAATGGGTGGAACCCATCTCCACCAATTATCGCGGCTATGATGTCTGGCAGATCCCGCCCAATGGCCAGGGACTGGCCACACTCCAGATGCTGAACATCCTGGAAGGCTATGATCTGAAGGCCATTGGCCATAACAGCGCGGATTTTATTCATGTCTCGGTGGAGGCCAAGAAGCTGGCCTTTGCCGACCGCGCGCGCTGGTATGCCGATCAGGAGTTTGTGAAGCTGCCGATCAGCACCCTGATCTCCAAAGACTATGCCACCAAGCGCCGGGCCCAGATCGACATGACGAAGGCTGGTGCGCCAGAGACCGGCATCATGCCGGAAAGCCATGACACGATCTTCCTGTCCACCGCCGACAAGGATGGTCTGATGGTGGCGCTGATCCAGTCCAACTATCGCGGTATGGGGTCCGGTCTGGTGCCTGACGGTCTGGGTTTCATGCTCCAGGATCGCGGCGAACAGTTCGCGCTGGACCCGAAGCACCCGAACGTCTATGCGCCGGGCAAGCGCCCCTTCCACACCATCATCCCGGGTTTTGTGACCAAGGATAACAAGCCCTTTGCCGCCTATGGCGTCATGGGCGGGGGCATGCAGCCGCAGGGCCATACCCAGGTCCTGGTCAACATGATCGATTTCGGCATGAATGTGCAGGAAGCTGGCGACGCCGCTCGCTGGCAGCATGAAGGATCACCGGAGCCGACCGGTGAAGCCGGTGAGGGTGTCGGCACCCTCTATGTCGAACAGGGGGTTGCCCCCGCGGTGATCGAAGAGCTGAGGAAGCGCGGCCACAAGGTCGAGGTGAAGCCCGGACTGCACTATGGCAGCTATGAAGCCATCGTCCGCGACCATGTGAACGGCGTGTACCGCGCCGGCACGGAAATGCGGGTGGACGGCCACGCGGCCGGGTATTGATGCGAAAAGGGGGGCCGGTATCGGCCCCCCACATGATCACAGGGCCAATGCCGCTTCCTTGGCCGCGATCTGGGCCGCATATTCGGCGGCCAGGATCTTATGCTGTTCCAACTGGGCCGCGCGCTGGGTGGCGCTGGGCCGCTGGCTCTCGCTTTTCAACTGGCCACAGGCAGCCAGGATGTCATCCCCACGCGGACGGCGGATGGGGCTGGCATAACCAGCCTCATTCACATAATCGCTGAACTTTTCGATCTGGTCCCAATCGCTGCGTTCAAACGGGGAACCCGGCCAGGGATTGAACGGGATCAGGTTGATCTTGGAGGGAATGCCGCGGATCAGACGCACCAGTTCGCGCGCGTCGGCCATGCTGTCATTGACACCTTTCAGCATGACATATTCCCAGGTGCAGCGCCGGGCATTGTTCAGGCCCGGGTAATTGCGCACCGCATCCATCAATTCCTTGATCGGGTATTTGCGGTTGATCGGTACGATCCGGTCGCGCAGCTCGTCATTCACGGCATGCAGCGACACGGCCAGATTGACGCCCAGTTCCTCGCCCGCCCGCTTCATCATGGGCACGACACCGCTGGTCGACAGGGTGATACGCCGCTTGGAGATGGAGATGCCTTCCCCATCCATGATGATCTTCAGGGCCTTGGCGACATTGTCGTAATTATACAGCGGCTCGCCCATGCCCATCATCACGATGTTGGACAGCATGCGGCCATCCGGCGGGCTGGGCCATTCGTCCAGATGGTCGCGGGCCAGCATGACCTGTCCTACAATCTCATCCGCCGTCAGGTTGCGCACCAGACGCTGTGTGCCTGTGTGGCAGAAGCGGCAGGTGAGGGTGCAACCCACCTGCGACGACACACACAGGGTACCGCGATCTTCCTCGGGGATATGGACGGCCTCTACCTCTTGTCCGTCATGCATGCGGCACAGCCATTTGCGGGTGCCATCGACGGATTTCAGGTCCTTCACCGGGGTCGGCCGGTTAACCACAAAATGGTCGGCCATCTTTTCGCGTGCCGGTTTGGCCAGTGTCGACATCAGCGCGAAGTCGGTGACCCCGCGATGATAGATCCAATGCCAGACCTGACGCGCGCGGAATTTCTCGAATCCGGCGTCGATCAGCGTGCTTTCCAGCTCTTCGCGGGAAAGGCCGACAAGATTGATCCGACCGTCGGTACGGGCCGCCGGCGCGAAAGTGCTGCTGTGATTTTCGATGCCCATGATCGGCTGTAGATGACGCAAGCCGTGGACGCTGACAAGGGGGCTTGCCGCCAGGGGTGGCTTGCAGGGCGCGCAAGGAGGCGGCAAGCCGGTTTCCAGCCCCGTCTCACCCTTCGCTCTATACCTTTCGGCTTAAGGGTAGGTCATAAGTCGAGGACTGAAAGTATAACTAACAAAAATATTCAGATGGCGAATACGACCTATGCGTAGAGTCATATAGAAAGATGCGCTGACAGCAACAGTTTATGACACCCTATGCCAACGGGCCCTGCTTCGTTGGGCCCCATCGTGGTTTACATACATATGTTTTCCCGGCACACTTTTGCGGTTGTTTCAGTGTCGATGCTCCTGCTGCTGGCGCCTCTTTTGGTAGTGGCGTCGGCGGTTCCGGTGACGGGCGCCACCTTGGCGGTGCTGCTACCGCCCTGGATGGACCGGAATGCACAATTGACAGCCCTGACCCTGACCGGTGTGGAACTGCGCGATGCCCGCCTGCTGGGGGGAACCGGTCCGCAGGTCTGGCTGGTCCAGGTCCCGGACGCAGACAGTGGGCGCCGTTTGGCGCGGCTGCCGGCTCTGCTGATCTCCGGCACCCTGGTCAATTGTGGAGCTTGAGGAACGGTTTCCAAGGGAAGAAAGGCTCGTCCCATGTCACCCATTGAACGCATCCGATCCGCAGCCCTGCTCCTGTTCATGGCCTTTCTCTGGATCTGCGTACCGCTGACGCTGGTCTCACTGATCCGGGGTGAAATCGGCTGGGTCATGCCGCTGGTGCTGTCGATCCTGATTGCGGGTATCGGCACCGGCGCCTATGTCACCCGCATGGCGCGACCGGCGATGGATTATCTGATCGCCGTCCTGTCCATCGGGCAGGTATCGGTGGTGGTCGCCGCCTCGGCCGGACCGTGGCAGATCGACAGCCATTTCCTGTATTTCGCCGTGCTGGCCATGCTGACGGTGTTCTGTAACTGGCGGGTCATTCTGGTGGCTGCGGGTGCCACAGCCGTGCATCATCTGACCTTGTCCTTTCTGCTGCCATCGCTGGTCTTCCCGGATGGTCAAGGCAGTCTGCTGCGGGTCATCGTGCATGCGGCTGTGGTCATTGCGGAAACGGGTGTTCTGCTCTGGCTGTCGCACAGTTTGGAACAATCCTTCCATTACAGCGACCAGGCCAGGGCCAGGGCCGAACAGTCCGCCAAGGAGACGGAGCGTCTGCGGGACGAGCAGTTGAAGGCCGTTGAGGCGCAGCGGCTGGAACGCCTGGCCTTGCGCAAGGCGCTTGCCGACCGGTTTGTGGTGGATGTGGAAAGCATGACCCGTCGCCTGGACGGGGCGGTGCGGACGTTGAAGGAAGAGGCGGACCTGCTGGACCGGTCCGTCGCCAGCACCGGTGCAATGACCAAGGAAGCCCGCGCCGAAGCGGAGGAAGCCACCGGCCATGCCGCCACTGTCGCCGCCGCTGTGGAAGAAATGGCCGCCAGCATTGCTGAAGTGTCCCGTACTGCCAGCGGTGCCGCCAGCCAGGCGCGCAGCACAGCCGGAGAAGTGGTCCGGGTGCGTGAGCGGGTCGCCGAGCTGTCGGAAACCGCCACGCGCATCGGCAATGTGGTGCAGTTGATTGCCGATATTGCCGGCCAGACCAACCTTCTGGCGCTCAACGCCACCATTGAGGCGGCGCGGGCCGGCGAGGCCGGCAAAGGCTTTGCCGTGGTGGCATCGGAGGTGAAAAGCCTGGCCACCCAGACGGGAAGGGCCACCGAGGATATCAGCCGCCAGGTGGCCGAAATCCAGGCTGCCACCCGCGCCGCCGTGGAGGCGATCGCCAGTGTGGCCGATGCCGTGACGGCACTGGACAGCGGTGCCGGCGAAATCTCCGACGCGGTGCAGCAGCAGGAAGCGACGGTGATGGAAATCAGCCGGTCGATCCAGACCGTGTCAACGCGCACCGCCTCGCTGGGGTCTGTCGTGGCGCGGATGGCTGATATGACGGGCGGCATCGCCGATGCCGTCGGCAAGACCAATGAGACGGCGGAAGATGCCGAACGTCTGTCCACTGACATGAACCAGCGGCTGGACGGTTTCATCAAGGAACTGCGCGACGCGTCCTGACCCGGCAGAGGGTGCGGGTGGCCACCCTCTCCACTGCGCCGACGGCTGCGGAACAAGACGCCTGGAGCGGTTTCAGGTCACCGGAAACCGCTCCAGGTCTTTGTTAAGTCGGATCGGTGACGCCACATAGCCTTCCACCAGAAGCGGTCATCCCCTAACGCCGCAACCCCCGGCACAAATCCAGATAGTCCGGATGGTCCGGGGTCAACCAGCCATGCCGGATCAGGAAATCGATCACGGTCAGGTTGACATTGAACTTCCAGTCGTTGGTGTCGTGCACGCTTTCCGCCACGCGGGACAGCGGCCAAAGCTCAAATCGTTCGACCTCGCCGTCGGTATTGCGGGGCACAAAATCGGCGGGCAGTTCCAGATCATACAGGAACAGGATATCGGGTTTCAGGCCCTTATCCTGTTCCATCAGATAGCTGATGGTTCCCACAGGCACGGCCTTCCGCACCATGGCCGCCGGCAGGCCCGCCTCTTCCCAGGCTTCCTTGACAAGATTGTCGGCCAGGCTCAACCCGGCCGGCTGTCCGCCCGCCACCAGATTGTCATACTGGCCAGGGGCCACACCGCGGTCCAGGGCGCGCTTGCCCACCCACAGATGAAGGCCATCCGGCTTCCGCACGAAACCGTTGACGTGCAGCCCATAGGCCGTGACCCCGAAAAACGGGATGGCAGCACGGTCCAGCTCCATCAGGGCGGGACGGCCCCAGCCGTCGGAGACCGTGTACATTTCCCGCCGCAGTTTCGGGATGGTGCCCTCCGCCACCAGACGGTCCAAGGCGGCAGCAACCGCGCGGGTGCGTGACGGCGCATCGGTCAGGCCGGGATGCAGGCTGATTCCGCCTGCATCAGGCATGAAGGGCAGGCCCAGGGCCAGCAGCCGCTCCATGAACCCAATCCGCACCTGTCCCACCGTGACGCCGGCGATGGCGAAGGGCCGGAAGCCCGACAGGTCGTGGCGATTACAGGACCGGACATGACGCAGGAAGCCGGGCGTCAGCGCAGGGTTAACCATCAAGCGGCCTCCGTCACCGGTTCAGATTGTTTGGGCGTCGGTACCCGCCGCATGGCCCAGGCTGCGACCAGCCCCGACAGGACCAGCATGACGGCCCCGAAATAGAAGGGCATGCCGGGAATGGCGATGGTCGCCCCCGCTGCGGTGAAATTCTCATATAGCTCGGCCCCGATCAGGGGGGCCAGAATGAATGTCAGACTCTGCATGCTGGCAAAGGCTCCCTGCACCGAACCTTGTTCATCGGCCCCCACGCTGCGCGACACGATGCTTTGAATGGCCGGCGAACTCATGCCGCTCATGGCATGAACAGGAATGAAGGCCGCAAAGGCCGTGGACGACCCGGCCGCCCCATAGCCGGCATAGGCCGTCGCTTCCAGCCCGATGCCCAGCAGCGCCGTGCGCGGTTCACCCAGTTTCTTCACAATCCTGTCGATCAACACACCCTGCACCAGCACTGTGGTCAGACCGACAGCAGCCAGTGACAGGCCGTTATCCAGTTCAGTCCATCCGAACCGCTTGGTAGTGTAGAGCACCCAGACCATCTGCATCACGCCCATGGCCAGCACCATACAGGCCCGCGACAATGCCAGACCCAAAACGGCGGGATGCAGGGCCAGTGCGCGCAGCGACCCGATGGGATTGGCCCGTGCCCAGCGGAACGGGCGGCGGTTGGCGGGATGAAGCGACTCGGGCAGGACCATCAGGCCGTAGAAAAAGTTCAAGGCAGCCAGTCCGGCGGCGACCATGAAGGGCAGGCGCAGGTCCACCTCTGCCAGAAGCCCGCCCAGGGCCGGGCCGGTGATGAAGCCAATGCCAAAGGCAGCTCCCATTTTGCCGAAATTCCTGGCCCGGTCCTGCGGCCCACTGATATCAGCGATATAGGCATTGGCCGCCGTGATATTGGCCGCCGTCAATCCCGCCGCCATACGCCCGACCAGCAGCCAGATCAGGCCCGGTGCCAAGGCCATGAAAAGCTGGTCGATGGCCATGCCGGCGATAGAGGCCAGAATGATGGGGCGCCGGCCAAACCGATCCGACAGCGCCCCCAGCACAGGGGCGAAAAGGAACTGCATGATGGAAAAGGCAGCAATCATGGCACCCATCCACCAGGCCGCCGACGCCTCGCTCGCGGCAAACTGGCTGACCAAAGCCGGCATGACCGGGATCGTCAGGCTGAAGGTCAGCACATCCAACAGGACGGTGACCATGATGAAGGGGATGCCGGCCTGACGGGGGGAAGACAAGGACATGGCTCTTCTGGCTGCGGTGCCGTTGCTTCTCATAGCAGAAACGGGGAATGATACCAATCAGGCGGGGATTGACCCTGTTCCGTTCGTCGGTTGGGGCGCGGATACGGCTGAGCGGCGTCTGAGGGCGATTGCCTCTGCGGTCCCCGCCTGCTGCGATTTGTCCCGGATTGCCCCTGGGCGGCGGGGCCAAGCCGCGCTATATGAGGTGGCATGAGCGGCTTTATGATCTTCCTCATGGTTCTGGCCATGATCGCCACGCTGGCTGTGCTGGTGATCGGGCTGTTTGCCATGGCGCGTGGTGGCGAATTCAACGCCAAATACGGCAACAAGCTGATGTGGTGGCGCATCCGCCTGCAGGTGGCGGCTGTCGTGCTGTTCGCCCTGGCCTTCATGGCCTCCTGACCCTTTCTCAGACAGAGCAGGTAACGCCATGGTCCGCCTGACCCGTATCTATACCCGTGGCGGCGACAAGGGACAGACATCGCTGGGCGATGGCTCCCGTGTGCCCAAACATGCGTTGCGGGTGGCTGCCTATGGCACCGTGGATGAGGCCAATGCCATCCTGGGGTTGGCCCGGCTCCAGACCGGCGCCGAAAAGGATGACCCGGTGCTGGCCGATGCCGACGCCATGCTGGCCCGCATCCAGAACGACCTTTTCGATCTGGGTGCCGATCTCTGCACGCCCGAGATGGAGAATCCACCCTATCCGCCGCTGCGCATTGTTGATCTCCAGGTGGATCGGCTGGAAGCGGAGATCGACCGCATGAATGCGGAACTGGCACCGCTGAACAGTTTCATTTTACCGGGCGGCCGCCCCGCCGCCGCCTATCTGCATCAGGCCCGCACCGTGGCCCGCCGGGCCGAGCGGGAAATGACAGAACTGGCCCTGACCGAGGCGGTGGGGGCCCCCGCCCTGAAATATATCAACCGCCTGTCGGATCATCTGTTTGTTCTTGGCCGCTGGGTCAATGACAAGGGCGCGGCGGATGTGTTGTGGGTGCCGGGTCTGACGCGGGGATAAACCCGCACAGGCCCCGATAAAACCCGCTTGAAATCTACAATACGCTTGCTATCTTCCCATTACGTAAAGGGAAGATTCGGGCTTGGGAAATCCGCGCACTGGTAACGAAATTGCGTTTCTACGTTACCGGGCGCACACTATTGACATGTGCAATGCAGCAATCCTAAGGTCCGAGCCCGATTGTGGGGCTGGACGGCAGGCGTTGATTGCCCAATCTTAGGCCCAGGTAAACCGGCTGAACGCCAGGGTAAACGGGCGGGGAAAATCCACCGCCGGCTATGATGCGAGGGGATCGCCAATGAAAGTCCTAGTCGCCGTAAAGCGTGTTGTTGACTACAACGTCAAGATCCGCGTGAAGCCCGACGAGAGCGGTGTCGAGCTTGCGAATGTGAAGATGTCGATGAACCCGTTTGACGAGATCGCGGTTGAAGAGGCCGTTCGGTTGAAGGAAGCGGGCAAGGCGACGGAGATCGTGGT
>NZ_NOXU01000030.1 GCF_002251795.1 Niveispirillum lacus
TTGGACGCGAACCATGAGATTGTGCCCATCCTGAACAAGGTGGACCTGCCGGCCGCCGATGTGCCGCGCGTGAAGGCGCAGATCGAGGATGTGATCGGGCTGGACGCGTCGGATGCGGTGGAGATTTCCGCCAAGACCGGTCTGAACATTGAAGGCGTGCTGGAAGCCATCGTCACCCGTCTGCCGCCGCCCAAGGGCGACCGGGAGGCGCCGTTACAGGCGCTGATCGTGGATAGCTGGTATGATGCCTATCTGGGCGTCATCATCCTGGTGCGGGTGGTCAATGGCGAATTGAGGCTGGGCCAGAAGGTGCGCTTCATGGCCACGGGGGCGACGCGTGACCTGGACCGTGTCGGTATCTTCACACCCAAAAAGGTGGCGGTGGACAAGCTGGGCCCTGGCGAAATGGGCTTTGTCACGGCGGCGATCAAGGATATCCGCGACACCAAGGTGGGTGACACGATCACGGAGGAGCGCCGTCTGGCCCCGACTGCCCTGGCCGGGTTCAAGCCCTCCATCCCCGTCGTGTTCTGCGGCCTGTTCCCGTCCGATGCGGCGGAGTTTGAGCATCTGCGCGATAGCTTGGGCAAGCTGGCGTTGAACGATGCGTCGTTCCAGTATGAGACGGAAAGCAGTGCGGCGCTGGGCTTCGGTTTCCGCTGCGGCTTCCTGGGCCTGCTGCATCTGGAAATCATCCAGGAGCGGCTGGAACGTGAGTTTGATCTGGACCTGATCACGACCGCCCCGTCGGTGGTCTACAAACTGCACATGACCGACGGCAAGATCATTGAGATGCACAATCCGGCCGACATGCCGGATGTGGTCAAGATCGACCATATCCAGGAGCCGTGGATCAAGGCCACCATCATGCTGCCCGATGAATATCTGGGCGGCATCCTGGCACTGTGTACCGAACGGCGCGGGATTCAGAAGGACCTGACCTATGTCGGGGGCCGCGCCATGGTGGTTTATGAACTGCCGCTGAACGAAGTGGTGTTCGACTTCTATGACCGGCTGAAGTCCATCAGCCGCGGCTATGCCAGCTTTGACTATCAGTTGGAAGAGTACCGCGAGGGCGACCTGGTCAAGATGTCGATCCTGGTCAATGCCGAGCCGGTCGACGCGCTGTCGATGATCGTCCACCGCAGTCAGGCAGAGTACCGGGGCCGCCAACTGTGCGAGCGGCTGAAGGACCTGATCCCCCGTCATCTGTTCAAGATCCCGATCCAGGCCGCCATCGGGGCCAAGGTGGTGGCGCGTGAAACCATCGCCGCCCTGCGCAAGGACGTGCTGGCCAAATGCTATGGCGGCGATATCAGCCGTAAACGGAAACTTCTCGACAAGCAGAAGGAAGGCAAAAAGCGCATGCGGCAGTTCGGCGAGGTCGAAATCCCGCAGAGCGCGTTTATTGCGGCGCTCAAGATGGGTGATAACTGATCAAACCTCGAACGGGCGGCTGATCTGATCAAGTTGGTGGATCAGACCGACTGTTTCCGGGTCAGACAGGGGGGGGAGGCTGCATGGCCTGCCCCCTTTTATTTTGGTTTCGCACGCGAAGCGGCCCGTCTGGGCGCCGGTTTCACGTCTGGCATAGTTGCGGGAAACTGGTTGGCCGAACGATTTTTCGGTTGGCGCGCTGGAGGTGCCAGACCGGACTTGCTAGTGTGGTTAACAGATGAGACCAAGGATGGGACCCCCGGAACAGCCATGCGGAAGGTTTTGATCGGGTTGCTGTTCGCTTTGCTGGCAGGGGCTGCGGCAGGGGCAACGGTCCTTCCTGGCGATGACGCCGCAGGTACCGTGTCCCTTGCGACCGACCGGGTGCAAGAATATCCGCAGATTACCGGCGTGCTGCGTACCATGGCAACGGAACTGCTGGCTGAACCGGGCAATCTCGCCGCCCTTCGTCAGGCCAGCCGCGACAATGACGATCTTTCTGTCGACAGTATCGTCCAGCGCGATATCGCCTGGCGCCTGCAGGCCAAACGCGGTCGTGGTTCGCTGATCGACCCCGTGATGACCGGGCCGTTATCACAGTTTCTGGCCCTGCTGCGCTTTCCGCGCCAGGCCCTGTTGGCCGATCTGATCCTGACTGATGATCGCGGTCTGCTGGTGGCGGCGACCCGCATACCCAGCGACTATGACCAGTCGGACGAGGCGAAATTCATCGCTCCAAACAGTAATCAACCCGGCGCGGTTCATACTGAAGGCGCCGCCTATGACGAATCGGCCGATGATTATGTGGTGACGGCCAGCATCCTGCTGATCGACCCGGTCGATGCCCGGTCCCTGGGTGTGCTGTCTGCCAATTTCACCCTGTCGGCCTTGCAGCGGAACTGACGCCGGGCCCTGGGGCCCGGCGTTTGCGGTAAGGGGGGCCGTCAGCCCTTGGCCTCATTCCCGCCATTGCTGGCCGACCAGGCCTCCGGCGCGTGCAGGAATTTTTCCACTTCGCCCAGCGTGTGGCTGTCGAAATAATTGCCGTCCCGCGCGACCCGCAGCACATCCCACCAGGTGGCCAGTGCGTGCAGTTTCACGCCCATGTCTGCCATGGTCGCTTCCGATTGCGGGAAGATGCCGTAATGGAAGACCACCCAGATATGTTCAACAATGGCCCCGGCATCCCGCAGCGCGTTGACGAAGTTGATCTTCGACCCGCCTTCGCTGGCCAGATCCTCCACCAGCAGCACACGCTGGCCTTCCAGCAACTGCCCTTCGATCTGGGCATTGCGGCCAAAACCCTTGGGCTTTTTGCGGACATAGAGCATGGGCAGATCCAGGACGTCCGACACAAAGGCGGCATAGGGGATACCCGCCGTCTCGCCACCGGCAACGGCGTCAAACGCCTCGAACCCGGCTTCGCGGCACAGTTGATCCTTGGCGGCCTGGATCAGGAACCGCCGCGCACGCGGGAAGCTGATCAGCTTCCGGCAGTCGATATAGACGGGGCTGGCCCGGCCCGACGTGAAAATGAACGGCTTCTCCGCATTGAACAGGACCGACTTGGTCTCAATCAGGATGCGGGCCGTCTGGGTAGCGGCGGTGGCGGCGTCGATCATGGGATGGTCCTGCGCGAAGGGTGGAGAATGTTAAACCAACCGCCAGTCCAGGCGTTCGCCCGACCGGAAGGGAAGCACGGCAGCTTTGCCATCAATATCCAGGATATCGGGCACGATCAGGCCGCTTTTTTCCAGGGTGATGGTATCGTCATTAGGGGGCAGGCCGTAATAGGCGGGGCCGTTCAGGCTGCTGAAGGCTTCCAGGCAATCGAGCTTGCCCTCTTCATCGAAGACCTGGGCATAGAGTTCCACAGCGGTTGCGGCAGTATAAATGCCGGCGCAGCCGCACGCGCTTTCCTTGGCGCCGATCGGGTGGGGGGCGCTGTCGGTACCAAAGAAGAACCAGGGCTCCCCCGACGTTGCCGCTTCGCGCAGGGCCAACCGGTGTGTCTCTCGCTTGGCGATGGGCAGGCAGTAAAGGTGCGGACGGATGCCGCCGACAAAGATGCTGGACCGGTTGATCATCAGATGATGGGCCGTGATGGTCGCGGCCAGCCTGCCCGAGGGTCCGTACTGGCGTACCACCGCCACGCCTTCGGCCGTGGTGATATGTTCCAGGACGATCTTCAGATCGGGGTGACGGTCCCGGATCTTGGGCAGGACGGTGTCAATAAACACAGCTTCGCGGTCGAAGATATCGACCTTCGGGTCCGTCACCTCACCATGCACCAACAGGGGCAGGCCGACCTGGGCCATACGGTCCAGTGCGGGGGCCACTTTGTCCAGATCGGTCACCCCATGGGCGGAATTGGTGGTGGCGTGGGCGGGATACATCTTCACGGCAGTTAAGATGCCGGCCTTCTTGCCCGCTTCCAGATCGTCGGGGTCGGTGCCATCGGTCAGGTAAGCCGTCATCAACGGCTGGAACCGGCTGCCGGCGGGCAGGGCGCCCAGGATCTCTGCGCGGTAGGTTTCGGCCTGCGCCGCCGTGATGACGGGGGGGACGAGATTGGGCATCACGATGGCTCGGCCCAACTGTGCCGCCGAATGTGGCAGCACGGCGCGCAGCATGGCACCGGTGCGCAGATGCAGGTGCCAGTCGTCCGGGCGGCGGATGGTCAGGCGGTGCGGGTGCTGGGTCATCGCGGTCGGGTCCCCTGGAGCCAAGTGCCCGATGTCTAGGGCCAAAGCCCGCCACACTCAAGCGCCGCTGCGGAAGGCCGGGCTTGCGCCCGTGTCGGGGGCACTGTTCCCCATTGTCGGGGCACAAGCCTTTTCGGCGCTATGCAGGCCAGCGGAAATGGCCCCTGTAGCCCGCCATCGCGGGTCTTAGAATGGAGGATGGCTGCGTCCAATGCGAAAGGGGTCACCCAATCATGCCGGGCAAGGAACATCATTACGCCGTCACTGTCACGTGGACTGGCAATCACGGTGAAGGCACCAGTGCCTACCGCGCCTACAGCAGGGATCACCTGATCAGTGCCCCTGGCAAACCTGCGATCCCCGGTTCCGCCGATCCGTCCTTTCGTGGCGATCCGGCCCGCTGGAACCCGGAGGATCTGCTGGTCGCGTCCCTGTCCGCCTGTCACAAGCTTTGGTATCTCGGCCTGTGCGCTGCCGCTGGCATCGTGGTCACCGATTATGAAGATCGGGCCGAAGGCTGGATGGTGGAAGCGGCAGGCGGGGAGGGGCAGTTCACCCGTGTCCTGCTGCGCCCGCGGGTGACCCTTGCCCCCGGTTCCGACCGCGGCACAGCCGCCCATCTCCACCACAAGGCCCACACGATGTGTTTCATCGCCCGGTCGGTGAATTTTCCCGTCGAGGCGGAGCCGGAGTTCGTTTGAGTGGCGGAGCCGGAGTTCGGTTGAGGGGCGGAGCCGGAGTTCGGTTGAGGGGCGGAGCCGGAGTTCGGTTGAGGGGCGTCGCCGGTGATTTTATGGGTGCCGCATGGAGCACCGTTCAGCCGGACCCTTCATCGTCTGGTCGTCGCGTCGACCAGACGTCCCTCAACACCCCACCGGTCAGGCGGCGTCACAGACCGTTTCGGATAAACCCGCCAGGACCAGGGCACCCATAGCGAAATGTTCGGCGGCCTTGACCGGGGACAGATTATAGAAACCCTTCCAGGCCACGGCCTCATTGACCTCTGCCTGTCCCGGATGGGTCTGGTGCCAGTGGCGTTCAACGGCGGCTGCGATGATGCGGTCGGTAGAAATCAGGCCCGGCAGGCGGACATTGCTGTGGACAGACAGCATTTCCGACACGGCCCACAGCGCTTCAACCGTCAGTTGCCGATATTCCGGGTTCATGATGCGGTCCAGCCGCGCCTCCACCTCACGCGCGAAATCCCGTTCGCCTGGCGTGCGGTCGGCGCGCAGGGTGGCGCTGTCCAGGCGCATTTCCTGGTGGCTGGGATCGGCGATGATCAGCCCGTCGCCATGGCGCAAAAGCCCCCATACCCGCTGGAAAAACGCATCGGGCACCGGCAGCAGCGTACCCGTTGTGTCGCGCCATCCCCACCAGTCGCCCCCCGTCAGCACGGTAGCCGTCCAATCCTCCATGGCAAATTCCGGCTGATCAACGGCGCTACCCCGTGACAGGACGGGCAGACAGAAATCCCCCGTCATGCCGGGACAGCGCGAGATCAGGCGGCGCAGGCGGGTCAGGATGGCGTGCGGCCCTTCTGCCTTCAGCACCTCCAGCCCCCCGGCATCCGACAGGCCGCGCTGCCGCGCCACCGACCGGATCAGCAGGCCCAGAAGGTCGGCCGGGCGCAGCGACAGGGTGTAGCGGAACAGCTCCGGGCTGGCCTTGATCAGGGTGCCACTGAACAACAGCATTTCTTCGCGCAGCATCAAGGTGGCGGGGTCACCGCCGATGGTGGCGAGGCGGGCAGAGATATCGGCATTGGCCAGTGGCCGGTCTACGGTACTGGCACCCAGGATCACGTGTTTTTGCCGAACCACAATCTCCTTCACCGCATCCTGCAACCGTTCATCATGGCGGTTCAGCAGATGGGCCAGAGGGCGGACAATGTCCCAGCGGCCGGCATGGCCGGCGGCGCGATAGAGATTCTCCGCCCGCTGCCAGAGGGGCACACCGCCATCGGGCACAAAATCCCGCCCCTGCCGCTCCCATAGCAGCATCAGCATCAACAGGTACCAGTCGGCGCGGCGTTCAGCCTCCAGCGATTTGGCCAGCCAGGGCGTATCGCCCTCCTCAATCCAGCGGCGATCCTCCCCGCCCGGTGGCGGCGCCTTGAACTCGAAGGCGTCGTTACCAGCCCAGGCGCGGACCGGGCGTGCAGTGACCGGGCAGGACGGGGCGATCTCTTCAAAGGCCACAATACGCGCGCCACCATAGGCATCGATCAGATCGCTGCCCCGAACCACCAGATCCGGCACACGGCCCGCCACAAGGTCGGCCAGGGTTCGGCCCAGTTCCGTAAACCCGTCACCCGCGGCCATGCCCTTCGACACGGGGAACACCAGCAGCGGCGGTTTGGTGAACGTCCAGGTCCGGTTGATATAGGCAATTTCCGACAGCAGCCGGTCGACCAGGAACCGATGGTCATAGGTGAAATAGAAGCCATCCTGTTCATCGACAAAGGTGGGCACGATCACCGCCGGCTGCCCGGCAAATCGAAAACCGCAAGCGGTGATCAGGGTACCCAGCCGGCGTGGCGGCCGGCCGGTCAGGCCCAGGGCCGCGCACCGGCCCAGTTCCGCCAGGGCACCGACCAGCACATCGACATGGCAGATATTGATGGACCCGCCAGCCTGTGCCAGCGTCTGACAACTGACACCTTGTTCCTTCAGTTGTGCCCGGACCTTGTCATCCTCCGCCAGGACCACCAGGCGCACCGGCACCGGCGGCTTGGGTTTCAGCTTGGCGCGGCGGTTCAGCGGGTCGACATCGCCCGGTGCCAGCAATCCCTCGTCGATCAGTAATCCCATGATGAACAGGCTTTGTGCCCATAGCAGGGGCACATTCTCGTTCGGCACGCGCTTCTGGCTGCCCGGATGCGCGCGTTCAGCCTCTACCGCCTCTTCCGGTACGATGAACAGTTCTGGCAGCAGGGCGTCGCCCCCGCGTTCGACCAGCAGGCTTTCCAGCTTCTCGCGCCAGGACGCTGCCCCGCGTGTATCCCCGGTCAGCAGGGCGGTGACATAAAAGTAGGTGTAAAAAAGCGGCCACTCGCTTTCGATGCCGCGGAACCGCTCCAACTCGCCGGCCTCATAATGCAGGCGGGTATGGTCCTCCAGCACCGTCTGGTGCCCGTCGGTCAGGAAGCGTTTGCAGCCATAGGGGCCGCCCAGCTTGGTCAGGATCTCATTGCGGGTGCGCTCCACCAGATCGGGCGCATCCACCGCGAAGGCTGGCCAGCCGATAATACCCAGCGTGGCTGCATCCACCTCCTTGGACCCTGATTCGCGCGGCAGCAGCGCCTCCACGGTGGCGCGCGCGCGCGCTATCTCATCGGGGACCGCATGGATGACGGCGACACGGCCCCCATCCTCCCCGAACAGGTCCAGGCCCTGCATGGCCTCCATCGCCGCCTTGGCCATGCCAATGGAGCTGGCATTGAGTTCCACGGCGCCGTCATTGATCTTGCGACCGCGTTCCCAGATGCCGAAATCGGCGATGCGGTAGGCCGGGCCGATGTAATGGACAAGATTTTGGACAAACGCCACCTCGTCCAGCGTGTAGATGACCGACATACCCGACCGTGTCATCTGTGCCAGCATCAGCAGGAACAGCGACGTGGCATCGATCTGCAAATGGCCCCAGCCATCATCGGCGGCCACCGCCTCACCCGTACTGGCGGAATAGATGGCGTGCAGGCTATCCAGCGGGGCTTGGCTGTGCTTGAACCGCTCAACCTTGGCCGCCTGGCGCATCATGGCCTGTAACAGGCCACGCATGGTCTTCACCACGCTCTGTTCCAGCAGGCGGGCACGGGCCGGGCTGTCGCCCCGGCGGCGATAGGCCAGCGACAGGGCCCAGGGACCGATGATTGAATAGACGTTATCGCGCACCCAGGCATGGGTGTAATTGCCATGGACGGTCACCGCTGTGCTGGCCGGCAACAGGCCTGTAATCGGATGCTGCCGCGACAGGATCACCCGGTTTACATGGTCGAACAACCGGTCCAGCGCGGTCTTTACCGCCTGTCCCCCCTGATGGCCGATCCCCTTTGGCAATGGCGATTCCGGCATCTGGCACCCCGTTACAAAAACACCCCAAACACATCCGCAATGAGAGTAACAGCGTTACAGGTCTGCGCAACTGTTGCATTGCAGCATGGCTTACGAAATCATGGGAAGATTGGGTCGGGGTGATAGGATCACGCCCGCGACCCGGCCCCAGTGGAAAGACCCGCCCGACCATGACCAATCAGCGCGCCAGCGGCCTTCTTCTACACCCGACCTCGCTGCCCGGTGGGCATGGCATCGGCGATATGGGGCCGGCGGCCCGCACCTTCCTGGCCGATCTTCAGGCAGCCGGACAAAGCGTGTGGCAGATCCTGCCGCTTGCGCCGACCAGCCTGGGCAACAGCCCCTATTCGGCCCTGTCCAGCTTCGCCGGCAATCCGCTGTTGATCAGCTTTGACGATCTGCGCCGCGATGGGTTTGCCGACGCGTCGATCCTGTCGGGATTGCCTGACAACACGGCGGAACGGGTGGATTATGATGGGGTGGCCATTGCCAAGCTGGCCGCCCTGGACAAGGTCGCGGGCGACTTCCTGAAACGCTCCAGCCAGGATGAGGAATGGGGCGACTTCGAATTGTTCCGGGCGCGTAATGATGCCGAATGGTTGGATGACTACGCGCTGTACACCGTGTTGAAGGCCAAACATGGCGGTGCTGCCTGGATGGATTGGAACGCGCTGTATGCCAGCCGCGATCCTATCGGCATCGGGGAAGCGCGCCATACGCTGTCGTTTGAGATCAAGAAAATCAAGGTTCAGCAGTTCCTGTTTTTCCGGCAGTGGATGGCGTTGAAGCAGGATGCCAATGCGCGCGGCATCCGGATCATGGGCGATATCCCGATTTTCGTGGCGGGAGACAGCGCCGATGTCTGGTCCCGTCGTGACCTGTTTGAACTGGATGGGTCGGGCCGACCCACCATCGTCGCCGGTGTACCGCCCGATTATTTCAGCGCCACCGGGCAGCGCTGGGGCAACCCTCTCTACCGGTGGGATACGCACCGGGCGGAGGGTTTTGCCTGGTGGCACCGGCGCATCGCCAAGACGTTGGAAACGGTGGATATGGTCCGTATCGACCATTTCCGTGGGTTCGAGAGTTACTGGGAAATCCCGGCGCATGAGGAAACAGCGATCCATGGCCGCTGGGTACCGGCGCCGGGTTATGAACTGTTCCAGTCGCTGAAGGACCGCTGCGGTGCGCTGCCCATCATCGCCGAGGATCTGGGCATCATCACCCCGGAGGTGGAGCGCCTGCGCGACCATTTCGGTTTCCCTGGCATGCGCGTGCTGCCCTTTGAATGGGGCGATCATTTTGAACCCTGGAACTATGATCCCAACCGTTATGCCGCGCATTCCGTGTTCTACACGGGCACCCATGACAATGACACGATCCTGGGCTGGGTGACGTCACGGGGCGGGCTGGACGGGGAGTTGGGCCAGCGCATCCGGTCCTACCTGAATACGGACGGGCGGGAGTTGCACTGGGACTTCATCCGCTTTGCCCTGGGGGTGAATTCCGAACTGGTCATCACGCCCGTTCAGGATGTGCTGGAATTGGGCACCGAAGGCCGCATGAACGTGCCTGGCCTGCCCGACGGCAACTGGGGGTGGCGCCTGAAAGATGGTCAGTGGCGCGATGAGCATGCGGAGCGCCTGCGCGATCTGACGGCGGCGGCGGGACGGCTGGGATAGGGTCCGCGCTTACCGACCTGAACCTGCCTGCTTCCCCCGTGAAAGCGGGGGCCAAGGGGCCAAGCGCAACCGAAGCATGGTTCCTACGGCCCCTGGATCCCCGCTTTTGCGGGGAAGGCCCATTGTGCTGAAGGGCCGCCTCTATCCTCAGTATCCGGGCGGGCGCTTGGCGGTGACCACCTTTTTGGGCAGCACATAGGCGCCCTTTTGCTGCGCATAGGCCACGGCGATGCGGGCCCCGACCCGCGCATTATTCAGCAGCAGGGCGCGGTTAGCGGCCAGGCTGGCGCCGCCCGTCAGTTCTTCCATGCGCTTCAGCAGGAAGGGCGTCAGGGCCTTGCCGCGCACGCCCTGGGCGTCGGCCTCACCGACCGCTTGGGCGATGGCGGCTTCGACCGCTTCTGCATCCAAGGCGGCATCGTCAGGGATCGGCACGCCGATGACGACCCCCCCGCCCAGGCCCAACTGCCACTTGGCCCGCAACACCCGCGCCACCTCGTCCGCCGTGTCGCAGCGGCCATCAACGGGCAGCGGCAGCGATGCCGTATAAAAGGCGGGGAAACGGTCTGTGGCAAAGCCGATGACCGGCACACCCTTGGTTTCCAGATATTCCAACGTACGCGGCAGGTCCAGGATGGCCTTGGCCCCGGCGCAGACGACGGCCACGTCGGTGGCGGCCAGTTCTTCCAGATCGGCGGAAATGTCCAGGGTGGTTTCCACACCGCGATGCACGCCGCCGATGCCGCCCGTGGCGAACACAGCAATGCCGGCCAGGGCCGCGCCGATCATCGTGGCGGCCACGGTGGTTGCACCATCGGCCCCCTGGGCCAAGGCGACGGGCAGATCACGGCGGCTGACCTTGCGCACACCGGGCTGGGCCAGACGCTCAATATCATCGGCATCCAGGCCGACACGGATACGCCCATCCAGCACCGCAATGGTTGCGGGTACGGCCCCTTCGGCGCGGATGGCTGCTTCCAGGGCGTTGGCCGTTTCCACATTGGCCGGATAAGGCAGACCATGGCTGATCACGGTTGATTCCAGCGCCACAACGGCCTTGCCGGCTTTCAGCGCCGCCGCCACTTCGGGATGGATGGAAAGGAAGTCCTGCATGGGTCCGGCCCCTGGATTTCAAGTCGGCGCGGAGAATGCAACGCCCGCCCTCCTGCTTGCAACGCCGCGCGCTGTTGGGGCCGCCATGCGCCCATCACCGAGGTTATGGCGACTTGCGAACGAGCGTGCTAAAACCACCAGACCTGAATCAACCGCGCGGGCAACCGCGTTCAATATACCAGCAGGAGGAATGACTGAAGATGCCCATGCCCAGCCAGTTCAAGGGAAAGCTGTCGCTGCCCGTCATCGCCTCCCCGATGTTCATCGTCTCCTACCCCGAACTGGTGCTGGCGGAGTGTAAGGCTGGTATCATCGGGACCTTTCCCAGCCTCAATGCGCGGCAGGCGGAAACCCTGGATGAATGGCTGACCAAAATCAGCGGCGAGTTGGCTGACTATGCCGCCGCCAACCCGGACAAGCCGGTGGCGCCGTTTGGTGTCAACCTGATCGTGCATCGCTCCAACACCCGGCTGCAGACCGATGTGGAACTGATGGTCAAGCACAAGGTGCCGCTGATCATCACCTCGGTCGGCGCACCCGTTGGCATTGTCGAGGCCGTGCATTCCTATGGTGGGCTGGTCTTTCACGATGTCACCAACATTCGCCACGCCAAGAAGGCGATCGAGGTGGGGGTGGACGGGCTGATTCTGGTGGCCGCCGGTGCGGGTGGCCATGCAGGCACCATGTCCCCCTTCGCCCTGTTGTCGGAAGTCCGCGAATTTTTCGATGGGCCGGTGGTGTTGGCCGGTGCCATGTCATCGGGCGCCCAGGTTCGCGCCGCAGAGGTGCTGGGCGCTGACTTCGCCTATATCGGCACCCGGTTCATCGCGACGGCAGAGGGCAATGCGCCCGACGCCTATAAGCAGATGATCATCGACCATACGGGCGCCGACATTGTCTACACGCCGATGTTCAGCGGCATTCCCGGTAATTACCTTGCCCCCAGTGTTGCCGCCAACGGTATTGATGTGAATGCCATTTCCGGTGGCACGGCCGATCCCAACCTGTCGATTGAGGATTGGTCGAAGAAAAAGGCCTGGAAGGATATCTGGTCGGCTGGTCAGGGCATCGGCACCATCCATGATGCCCCGCCCGTGGCGGAACTGGTGGCAAGGATGAAGGAAGAATATCGCGCCGCCGCCGCTGTGCCGGCCGATTACCTTTGATCCTTTGAAGGGGCGGTCCGCTCCTTGCTGGACGTTGCGGTGAAAGCCGGCCACAGTCGGTCAGGTTTTCACCGCAGCAGCAGACCATGACCCGTCCCCCCCCGATCGACCCGATCCGTCTTTTGTCCGCTGTTGGCCATGACCTGCGGCAGCCTTTCCAGGCGATGCGGTTGTTCTTGAACCTGTTGCAGATGAAGCTGGCCGACCCCAAACAGGTGGAATTGGCCGACCGGCTGCAAGAAGCACTGGAGATCGGGTCAACACAAATGGACCAGGTGCTGACCCTGGCCAGCTTGGCTGCGGGTGCGGTGCGCATCAGACGCGAACGGGTGCCGCTGGGCCCGTTGCTATCGCGGGTGACGGGAGAACTTGCCGCCAAGGCGAATGCCACCGGCAAGCAGATCCGGCTGGTGCCCAGCCATCTGGTGGTGGACAGCGATCCGGTGATGCTGGATCGCCTGCTCCGCGCTCTGATCGACAATGCCATCGACCATGCTGATCCCGGCCGACGCATCCTTGTTGGCATCCGGCGTGCGGGGGGACCGGCGCTGATCGTGGCTGATGATGGGCCGGGTATCGAGCCCGCCATGCGTGGGCTGGTGATGCAGGCCGGTGAACGGCTGGAGAGGGGCGGCACGGGTCAGCGCGGGCTGGGCCTGGGTTTGACACTGTGCCAGCATATCGCCCACAATCTGGGCCATGAATTCACCATCCGCGACCGCGCGGGTCTGACGGCGATGCTGCGTTTTGTTCCTGCAACCGGCGCTCTCCCGCCTGGATAACCGGTCAGATGGGGTCCTATGGCACCGCTGACTTTCCTTCGGCCTCATGCTATGCTTATGCCCGCACAACCCGTGGTCTGTTTGCGTGCAGGCACCCACCGGCAGGGCGTGCTGGCCTTGGCGCTGTGAAACAGCCCCCGTTTTGCTGTTGCATCCTGTTGCGTTGAAATCGGTCATGCTCATTGGCAACCGCTTAGCGCCGCAGCATCCCGCTGATGGATGTTTCACCGTGTTGCGTTGGCGCCGGTGGTTGGACGGGAGGGCGTGGTTCCTCTGGCTCAGCTTGTCCGGCGGGGCCGGCTCAGCCGGTAAAGCGGCAGGGTCAGCACCAAAATCAGGGCCGCGATGGAGAGCATCCAGACCTCTGAAAGGCCGATGATCAGCAGGGCGAAGGCAAGTCCGGCCAGGGCGGCGATGCGGGCGGCATGGCGCCGGACCGGCGGGGTGATGCCGGCCGACAGGCGCAGCAGCGACAGGCAGGCATAGGCGTAAACCAGGACGTTCAGGACAACGGCCATGTTGACCACCATGCTGAACTGCTGGCCAAGCGTTGCTGACAGGGTGGCGATGCAGACGACACTCATCAGCAGGGCGGTGACGATCAGGTTGCGCGATGGTGCCCCATGCGCGTTGATTTTCGACAATGCCCGGGGGAACAGGCCCAGTTCAGACGCTGCCTCGGCGGTTTCCGCCCCCACCAGCATCCATCCGGCCAGGGTGCCCGCTGCCTTCACCATGGCGCAGACGGCCAGGATACTGCCAGCGACGGGCCCCCAGATGCGGGCGGCAACCTCGGCGAATGGGGCGGTGGACGCCGCCAGTTCCGCCGCCGGCATCACACCGGCCAGGGAGGTGCAGGCAAGAACATAGGTCAGGCCCGCCACAAGGATTCCCCCCATTGTGGCCAGCGGCACGTTACGTTCCGGCTGTTTCACCACCGTTGCCACCACCGCGGCACTTTCCAGGCCTAGAAAGGCCCAGATGATCAAGCCCAGCGAGGCCAACAGTGCGGTGCCGTCCGACCCGCCCGTGACGTTCCAACCTGCCATGAACAGGGCTGGATCGAACCAGATCCAGCCTAACCCGCCGACCAGCAGCACCGGTGCCAGCCCCAGGACCAGGGCCACCCCCTCGAACCGGGCAATCGGACGCGCCCCGGACAGGTTGATCAAGGTCATCAACCAGATGATGGCGATGGTGACCCCAGCCAGCACCGCCGGCATCTTCAACGCGTCAACAAAGCTGCCCAGATAACCGGTGACGGCCAGGGCGATGGCGACATTGCCGAACCAAGTGGCAATCCAATAGACAAAGGCCGACTGGAACCCCAGATACGGGCCCAGCGCGTCATGCACATAACCGGTCAGTCCCAGCCCACCTGGCCGCCGCATGGCCAGAGTCGCACAGATCCAACCCAACAGCAGGCAGCCGGCCAGCACAATGATCCAGCCGATCAGGGTGATGGACCCGATCGCTCCCAGGCTGGCTGGCAGCAGGAAAACGCCGGACCCGATCATGTTGCCGGCAACAATGGCCCCCGCCGCCACCGGCCCGATCATCTGACCGCGCGTCCTCATGCTACGCCCCTCTTGCCGGCCATAGCAAAAGCCTACCTGTTATGGATCATTCGTCCAGCAGCATCTCGTCAGGTGGCGCACAAACACAGCCGTCACATCATCGGTCCGCGCTGTTGCGGGCGATAAGCCGCAACCAAGCGCATCAGTGCCGTCTTTAAGGGGAGTGAATGGCGGAGAGGGTGGGATTCGAACCCACGGTACCCTTGCGGGTACTTCGGTTTTCGAGACCGACGCGTTCGACCACTCCGCCACCTCTCCGCATGACCCCGCCGCGCATCAATCCCGGTGGTCGACCGGGGCGTCCTGGCGAAGTGGCGCGGAACCTACACAAACGGTTGGCGTGATGCAACAGTCCTTTTTCATGCCGCCCATACAATATATAAGGAGCTCCATGCGGCGGAAGGACCCCACCCTTGCAGGGCACGGGGGGCGAAGACCCCAGGAAAAGAGTCGGTTCCTGGTTGACAGCCGGTGCTGGGCAGGTATATTCCGCCGCCTCTGGAAACGGAGCCTCTTTGGCTGCCGTATTCCTTTTTGCGGCAGAATGGAAGGGGCCATCCCATTGGCGGGGGTTCCCGGATCTTTAAGAAGTGGTGGTTAGAATGTTCGCAGTCATCCGCACCGGCGGTAAGCAGTACAAGGTCGCGGCCGGCGACGTCATTCGGGTTGAGAAGCTGGCCGGTGAGGCTGGCGCCTCCCTGAAGCTGGACGAAGTCCTGCTGGTCAGCAACGAGGGCACCACCACTGTCGGTACGCCCCTGATCGCCAACGCCGTTGTCACGGCTGACGTCGTCGCTCAGGACCGCAACGACAAGATCATCATCTTCAAGAAGAAGCGCCGCCAGAACTACCGCCGGAAGAACGGCCATCGTCAGGAAGTGACGGTGCTGCGCATCACCGGTATCCAGGCCTGAGCGCCTTTGTGAAGCTTCAGTGAGGAGTTAGATCCATGGCACATAAAAAGGCAGGCGGCTCGTCCCGCAATGGTCGCGATACCGCTGGGCGCCGTCTGGGCGTCAAGCGCTTCGGCGGTGAGCTGGTTCTGGCCGGCAACATCCTGGTCCGCCAGCGCGGCACCAAGTTCCATGCTGGCGAGAATGTCGGCATCGGCAAGGACCATACGCTGTTTGCGCTGGTTCACGGCAATGTTGAGTTCAAGACCGGCCTGAAGGGTCGCACCTTTGTCGCCGTCAACGAAGTCAGCTTCGATGAAGAGCCGGCGGTCGCGGCCGAGTAAGGTCTGTCCATCGGCCCATGGGTTGATGACCGGAATTTGACGGGTCGGGGGAGCGGGCAACCGTTCCCCCGATTTGTTTTTTTGGGTTTTGCCGGCTGGTTGGGCACAAGAGGTCAAAGCGTTTGGCCTCTTGACCGTCCTGGTCCACCTCTAAAACCTGCCTCCCCCACAACAGCGGGGGTCCAGGGGTGGCCAGGGTTGACGGTTGCGGCTTGTGGCCCCTGGGTCCCCGCTTTCGTGGGGAAGGCATGTTGATGCTGCGGACATGGCAGACCCGTCCGTTCGCCGTTCACTTTCTCTCTGACCTTCTCTCTGACTTTCTCTCGGTGCCGCTATGAAGTTCCTCGATCAGTGCAAGATCTTCCTGAAAAGCGGTGATGGCGGGCCGGGAGCGGTGGCATTCCGGCGCGAAAAGTTCATCCCCAATGGCGGCCCCGATGGCGGTAATGGCGGACGCGGCGGTGATGTGGTGATTGAGGCGGTTGACGGCCTGAACACCCTGATCGACTACCGGTACCAGCAGCATTTTAAGGCGAAAAAGGGCGGCCATGGCATGGGCTCGTCCCGGTCGGGCGGGCGCGGTGAGGATGCGGTGCTGCGCGTGCCGGTCGGTACTCAGGTGCTGGATGAAGACCAGGAAACGGTGATCGCCGACATGACCGAGGTCGGGCAGCGCATCGTGTTGCTGAAGGGCGGCGATGGCGGATTCGGCAACGAGCATTTTAAGACCAGCACCAATCGTGCCCCGCGCAATTTCGGCCCCGGCTGGCCGGGGGAGGAGCGCTGGGTCTGGCTGCGTCTGAAGCTGATCGCCGATGCCGGCCTGCTGGGCCTGCCCAATGCCGGCAAAAGCACCTTCCTGGCCGCCGTCAGCCGTGCCCGGCCCAAGATCGCCGATTACCCGTTCACGACGCTGGTGCCCAACCTGGGTGTGGTGAAGGCCGGTGAGGAAGAATTCGTCATCGCCGATATCCCCGGCCTGATCGAAGGCGCGCATGAAGGCCACGGCCTGGGCACCCGCTTCCTGGGCCATGTGGAACGCACGCGCGTGCTGCTGCATCTGGTCGACGGCACACAGGAAGATGTGCAGCTTGCTTATCGCACCATCCGGCGTGAGCTGCGGATGTATGGCGGCGGTCTGGCTGACAAGAAGGAAATCGTCGTCCTGAACAAGGTCGACGCCCTGACCGAGGAAGAGATTGAGTTCAAGCGCACCAAGCTGCGCCGGTCGGCCAAGAAGCCCGTCTTCGTGATGTCGGGTGCGGCGGGCGAGGGCGTGCAGGAAGTGCTCTACGCCTTGCTGAACATCATCAAGGAAGGCCGCGCCGAAGAAGGTATGGCGGCAGAAGAGGCTGCGTACAGGGCGCGCTATCGGCCGATTGAGGAGTGAGGCGGGGGCGGCCCATGCACCCCCATCGCCCCCGCCCATATGTGCTGCAACGTTGACTCTGGCGGCTACATCCCTATCTTCCACCGATTAAACGGCTGGCCGCTGCCATCCGTGCCCTTTGTCATGCGGAAAGGCTCCCTCACGGGGGTGACGGCGTTGAAGAAGAAGCTGTTCATCAAGACCTATGGCTGCCAGATGAATGTTTATGACAGCGACCGTATGGCCGATGTCCTGGCACCGCTGGGGTATGAGCCGACGGATCAGCCCGACGGCGCTGACATGGTAATCCTGAACACCTGCCATATCCGCGAAAAGGCATCGGAAAAGGTCTATTCCGAACTGGGGCGTATCCGGCATTTGCAGAATGAGAAGGCGGCGGACGGCGGGCGTATGGTCGTGGCCGTGGCTGGCTGTGTGGCGCAGGCCGAGGGTGCCGAGATCATGATGCGCGCGCCGCATGTGGACATGGTGTTCGGACCGCAGACCTATCACCAGTTGCCGGAAATGGTTACGCGTGCTGTGCGCGGGGCCGGTGGCGTGGTGAATACCGACTTCCCGGTGGAGAGCAAGTTCGACTTGCTGCCCGAAGAAAGCGCCAAGCCGCAGGGGCCGGCGGCGTTCCTGTCGGTGCAGGAAGGCTGTGACAAGTTCTGCACCTTCTGCGTGGTCCCCTATACGCGCGGGTCGGAATATAGCCGGCCTGTCGGTCAGGTGCTGAATGAGGCCCGGCGCCTGGTGTCGCATGGCGTGCGGGAAATCACCCTGCTGGGCCAGAATGTGAATGCATTTCATGGCGAAGCGGCGGATGGCAGCGTCTGGGGCCTGGGCCGGTTGATCCGCGAACTGGCAGAGATCGACGGGCTGGCGCGTATCCGCTACACGACCAGCCATCCACGCGACATGGATGATGACCTGATCGACGCGCACGGGACGGTGCCGCAGTTGATGCCGTTCCTGCATCTGCCGGTACAGTCGGGCAGCGACCGTATCCTGGCGGCCATGAACCGCAAGCACACGGGCGATGATTACCGCCGCCTGATCGACCGGCTGCGCGCGCGTCAGCCCGATCTGGCCCTGTCGTCGGATTTCATCACGGGCTTCCCCGGTGAAACCGATCAGGATTTTGCCGACACGCTGCGCCTGATTAACGATATCGGCTTTGCTCAGGCCTACAGCTTCAAATATTCCGCCCGCCCCGGTACACCGGCCGCATCCCTGGAAGGCCGGCAGGTCGACGAAAAAGTCAAGGATGAGCGCTTACAGGCGGTGCAGCAATTGCTGAACGCCCAGCAGGTGGCCTTCAACCAGACCATGATCGGGCGCACCCTGTCGGTGCTGTTCGACCGGGTGGGCAAGCTGGACGGGCAGTTGCTGGGCCGTAGCGCCTATATGCAGTCGGTCTATGTGCAGGCCCCAGCCCGGTTGATGGGGCAGATGGTGGAGGTGCATATCACGGGCGCCTACGCCAACAGCCTGTCCGGCCATGTTGTGACCGCAGAAACTGTCACACAGCCCGCCCGCCCGGCGGTGGAGGCACACGCTTGACCAATCTGGAACTGTCGTTCGACGATAACCGCCTGCTGCCGTTGCTGTTTGGGGAGCATGGCCAGTTCCTGACAAGGCTGGAAAAGCAGACGGGCACGCGGCTGGTGTCGCGGGGCAATGTCCTGTCCATCGCGGGCGGGGATCAGTCTGCACAGGCCGCGCGTGCCGCCATTCTGGCGCTGTGGGACCGGGTAAAAGCTGGCATGCCCGTAGGACCGGGGGAGGTGGATGCCGCCGCCCGTCTCGCCATCAGTGCCGACGTGCAGACCAGCGGCAATGCGCTCGCCCAACTGTCCGACCCGCGCGCTGGTCTGAAGACCAAACGCCGCACCATCACCCCGCGCAGTGCTACTCAGGCCCGTTATCTGGAAGCCCTGGCCGAAAGCGAGCTGGTCTTCGGGCTGGGCCCCGCTGGGACAGGCAAGACCTATCTGGCTGTGGCGCAGGCGGTCAGCCTGTTGATGCAGGGTTCCATTGAACGGATCATCCTGTCGCGTCCGGCCGTGGAGGCGGGGGAGCGGCTGGGTTTCCTGCCCGGCGATATGAAGGAGAAGGTCGACCCCTACCTTCGCCCGCTCTATGACGCGCTGCATGACATGCTGCCCGGCGATCAGGTCACCAAGCGTCTGGAGACAGGGGTGATCGAGGTGGCGCCGCTGGCCTTCATGCGTGGCCGCACATTGTCCCACGCCTTTGTCATCCTGGACGAGGCGCAGAATACCACGCCCATGCAGATGAAGATGTTCCTGACCCGTCTGGGCGAAGGCAGCCGCATGGTCGTGACGGGGGACGTCACCCAGATCGACCTGCCGACAGGCCAGAAATCCGGACTGCGCGAGGCGCTGACCATCCTGCGCGGCGTGGAGGGTGTGTCCTTTGTAGAGTTTAGCGACCAGGATGTCGTGCGCCACCCGCTGGTGGGCCGCATCGTCCGGGCCTATGACGCGGCCGATCGGGCGCGTGAGGGAGCGTGAAGATGCCGGATCGGGTCGAGATTGCGCTGTCCATCGAGGATGAGCGGTGGGAGGCGTCGGTTGCAGACGTGGAAATGCTGTGCGAGCGCGCGGCACGCTCCGCTCTGATGGCGGCGCATGCGCAGGACCCGGACTGGTTGCCTGAGGGGCCGGTCGAGATGTCGGTGGTCCTGGCCGATGATGCGACGGTTCAGGAACTGAACAAGAATTATCGCGGCAAAGATAAACCCACCAACGTTCTGTCTTTTGCCCTATATGCCGATGGTGGCGCTGACGAGGGCGAGGATGAGGGGTTCGACGCTGAACAGCAGGGTGAAGAACAACCCGCTGAGGTAGACGGCGACGGGGACGTGGAATTCCTGTCGCCAGACGCGCCGGTTCCTGTAATATTAGGCGATGTGATTTTGGCGTTTGAAACGGTGGAACGCGAGGCGCGTGAGCAACGTAAGGCCTTTGCCGACCATCTGGCCCACCTTGTGACCCACGGCGTCCTGCATCTCCTGGGTTACGACCATATTGAGGATTCCGAGGCCGAACAGATGGAACGGCTGGAAACCCAGATCCTGTCGGGGCTTGGCATCGCCGACCCCTATGCCGGCCTGCCGGAAGGTCATCGTGCGCCTGATGATCCCGGTGGCGCCGTGTATGATTCGGGGGACATGTCTCCCGGACCCGTTCCCATAACCCCAGAAAGATGATGGCCGACCTCAGCGACAGTCGATCGCCCCGCGAAGACGGGGCGGAAGAAAATGGAACCCTCGCCCAGCACCTGCGTGGCTGGCTGCGATCAATCCTCGGGGTACGCGGCGGCGATACGCTGCGTGACACGATTGAGGAACTGATCGAGGAGACGGGTCCGAAAGAGCCCTCCATGGCGGAGGGAGAGCGGGCGTTGCTCGCCAATATTCTCAAGCTGCGCCACCGCACAGTGTCCGATGCCATGGTGCCGCGGGCCGATATCATCGGCGTATCCCTGGATATTTCCCTGCCCGACCTGATCCGCCGCTTCTCTGAAGAAGCGCACAGCCGCATGCCCGTGTATCGGGAGGAACTGGATGACGTGGTCGGTATGGTCCATATCAAGGACGTGCTGGCCTGTGTGGCCGGTGCCCGCGCCTTTGACATGCAAGCCATCACCCGCGAGGTGATGATTGTGGCGCCCTCGATGCCTGTTCTCGACCTGCTGCTGAAGATGCGGCAGAAGCGTCAGCACCTTGCCCTGGTGGTGGATGAGTTCGGCGGTATTGACGGTCTGGTCTCCATCGAGGATCTGGTGGAAGAGATCGTGGGCGAGATCGAAGACGAGCATGATGATGCCGCGCAAAGTGCTCTGGCCCCCCGCGCCGACGGCACCATTGATGTCGATGCCCGCATCCCGGTGGAGGAGTTCGAGGCCCAGTTGGGCCGTTACTTCGATGCCGAGGAATTGGAGGATGTGGATACGCTCGGTGGTCTGGTGTTTGCCATGGCGGGACGTGTGCCTTCGCCGGGTGAAACCTTGACGCATCCAAGCGGTCTGTCCTTTGAAATCCTGGATGCCGATCCACGGCGAATTAAGACGCTGCGTGTCCATAATCTGGTCATGAACAGCGCTGATGATGCCGATGAACTGCGGCGGGCCGTGGGCTAACGCCCGCACCGCCGGCCCCATTCGTCTGGACCATGCTGCATGACCGCGACCGGTGCCGCCTTCCGCCTTGCCACCCTGGCCGGGTGGTTCATCAACGCGCGGGGTGGTAAACGCCTGGGGCTGGCGGCCCTGGCGGGGGCTTTGGCCACCCTGTCCCTGCCGCCGGCCCATGCGCTGCCATTGCTCTGGTTCGCGTTTCCGGTGCTGGCGTGGTTGTTGCGCGGGTCTGATCGCTGGCGCAGTGATTTTGCCATCGGCCTGGCCTTTGCGGTTGGCCACCATGTGCCGGGGCTTTATTGGATCAGCGCCGCGCTGTTCACCGATATCGGCCGCTTCTGGTTCATGCTGCCCTTTGCGCTTGTGGGGTTGCCGGCGCTGTTGGGCTTGTTTCTGGGTGTCGGTACCGCTGTCTATGGTTGGGCACGACGGCGGTTTGGGTTATCGGGCTGGGCCGAAGCGGTCGCTCTGGCGCTCACCTGGGTCGCTGTTGAATATGCCCGCGGCCACCTGCTGACGGGCTTTCCCTGGAACCTGATCGGCTATGGTTGGACCCCGGTTCTGCCAGTCCTGCAGATCACATCGGTCACCGGCATTTATGGTCTGTCCTTGCTGACAGTCCTGATCGCGGTTCTGCCGGCTGCCGGGGTTGGCGCCCGGCCATCCTGGCGCCCGGCGCTGGCTGGCTTGGCCGTCTTGGCCCTGGTCGCGGGATGGGGCGGGTGGCGTATGGCTGGCCAGGGGCTCGACGATGTGCCGGGTGTGACCTTGCGGATTGTGCAGCCCAACATCCCCCAGGCGCTGAAATGGAAGGAGGATGCGAAGCTCGACAATCTGCGTCGTCTTATCACCATGTCCGGCGCCGAAGGCTGGGATCGTGTCACCCACGTGGTATGGCCTGAAACAGCAGTGCCCTATTTTCTGTCATCGAGTAACGACGATACCGATCAGTTGCCCCTGACCCGGATGCTGACACAGATTGCACCGCCCGGTGGGGCCCTGATTACCGGGGCCAACCGGTTAGCCACCGGTCCGGACGGGAACTATGTCTATTTTAACAGCTTGTTCGCCTTGACCCAGGGCGGTCAGGTGGTGGCCAGTTTTGACAAGTTCCATCTGGTTCCCTTTGGCGAATATCTGCCGCTTCGATCGCTGCTGCCGAAGGGAATGAAGGCGGTTGCGGCGGGCGCCGACTTCAGTGCCGGCCCAGGCCCCCGCCCGCTGCTGCTGCCGGGTGTCCCAGCCGCCAGCCCCTTGATCTGTTATGAAGTGATCTTCCCCGGTGCCGTTATGCCCCGGGATGGCGAACGTCCCCACTGGCTGCTCAATCTGACCAACGATGCCTGGTACGGGCAGACCGCAGGACCACACCAGCATTTCGCCATTACCATTGTGCGCGCGGTGGAGGAAGGTGTTCCTTTGGTGCGCGCCGCCAATACTGGCATCTCGGGTGTTGTCGACGCCTACGGGCGTGTACGGGGGGCGTTACCGCTTGGCGATAGCGGAAATCTGGATATTTCACTACCTCAGCGCGCCGTTTTCGTGCCATTGTATGCAGACTATGGCGACATGATCCTGGGATTGATGTGGCTAAGTCTGTTGCTGGCTGTTGTGTGGAACAGTTGGCGTCGGCAAGGCTTATAAGGGGCGTTCATCGCAGATCGGGTAATTCTATTTCCAGATATCCTTATCGCTGCATAGAACGGAAAGTCTCCATACTAAAGACTAGCGGTTAATTGCTTGACGGCATGCAAACGTATGTCGCAGGATCAGGTCAACGCCATTCTGGAGGTTGTCCGCATGCAAACCGAAACCCGTGGCCGTCGTGGGGGCGGCCGGCCCAAGTTGGGTAAGCCGAATCCCATTGATGTTCATGTCGGTACGCGTGTCCGCCTGCGCCGTACCCTTCTCGGGATGAGCCAGGAGAAACTGGGCGAGGCGATTGGCCTGACCTTCCAGCAGGTTCAGAAGTATGAGCGCGGGGCCAACCGTATTGGCGCTTCTCGTCTGTTTGATCTGAGCCGGGTACTCGACGTGCCGGTCTCCTTCTTCTTTGACGATATGCCCCATCCCGACGGCTCACCCAATCCGGCGCCGACGCCTGTGCCTGAGGCGGGTGAACCAGACCCGATGGCCAAGCGGGAGACGCTGGAACTGGTCCGCGCCTACTACCGGATCACCGACCCGGCTGTGCGCAAGCGCATTTTTGAGCTGACCAAAGCTGTGGCGGGCCCCGCCGACGCTGCTTGAACAGCCCGGCAAAGGGCGAAATGCAGGCATCCACTGACTGTATTTCGTATCTGCGGCGCTTGACCCTGTTGGAAAAGATTGCGACAAACACGCTGCGCCCGTGAAACCGGGGCGGCGTGTTTTGTTTTTCACACCGTACAACTGTTCAGCCGAGGCGATCCAAGTGGCCAAATCGAACTACGTCTTCACGTCTGAGTCCGTGTCCGAAGGTCATCCGGACAAGGTCTGCGACCGTATCTCCGACGCCGTCGTTGACCTGTATCTGGCCCAGGATCCGTATGCCCGTGTTGCCTGCGAAACTCTGGCGACCACCAACCGCATCGTGATCGCGGGTGAAGTGCGGGGACCGCAAAGCCTGTTGGCCCAGGTGGAAGACGTCGCTCGGGCCGCGGTGAAGGACATCGGTTACGAACAGGATGGCTTCCATTGGAAGAACGCCGAGGTATCGGTCTTCCTGCATGCGCAGTCTGCCGACATTGCCGTCGGTGTTGATGCGGCTGGCAGCAAGGATGAAGGTGCTGGTGACCAGGGCATTATGTTCGGTTATGCCTGCACCGAAACGCCGGCCCTGATGCCGGCCCCGATTTACTACAGCCACAAGCTGCTGAAGAGCCTGGCGGAAGTGCGCCATTCCGGCGCCACCCCCTGGCTCGGCCCCGACGCCAAGAGCCAGTTCTCGCTGCAGTACCGTGATGGCAAGCCTGTTGGTGCCACCTCTGTGGTGCTGTCGACCCAGCATAGCGAGAGTGTGGCCCAGGAGGAAATCCGCGAAACTGTGCGCCGGCATGTATTGTCCATCCTGCCCGAAGGTTGGATGTGTCCGGAAGATGCGTTCTATGTGAACCCGACGGGTCGTTTTGTTATTGGCGGTCCGGATGGTGATGCCGGCCTGACCGGTCGCAAGATCATTGTCGATACTTATGGCGGCGCAGCCCCGCATGGGGGCGGTGCCTTCTCCGGTAAGGACCCGACCAAGGTTGACCGTTCGGCCGCCTATGCGGCACGTTATCTGGCGAAGAATGTTGTGGCTGCCGGCTTGGCCGACAAATGCACGATCCAGCTCAGCTACGCGATCGGCGTGTCGCATCCGCTGTCCGTCTATATTGATACGGCCGGTACGGGCCGAGTGGACGAGGACAAGCTGTCCGATGTGCTGCGTCAGTTGATGAACCTGTCCCCGCGTGGCATCCGTGAGCATCTGAAGCTCAACCGCGCCATTTACGCCCGCACCGCCGCTTACGGCCATTTCGGCCGCGAGCCGGATGCCGATGGCGGTTTCAGTTGGGAAAAGACCGATCTGGTTGCCGATCTGAAGTCCGCATTTGGCGCCTGATCCCAACCGGGCCTGTCTTGCCCGGTTCAATATCGCAGCGGCCCGCCTCCCGGCGGGCCGTTTGCCATTTCACCCCTCGTTCCGTCCGTTTCCCCAGGTCGCACCATGTCCGACGACAGCAGCACTCCCCATCGTAAGGTTCTCTATGGCCGCCGCCATGGCCGCCCGTTGCGCAAGCAACGTCAGGAGGTGATGGAAACGCTACTGCCCCGGATGAAACTGTCTGCCCCGACCGAGGGCGCAAAACTGGACCCGGCCAGTCTGTTCGACATGCCCAAACGTGACCTCTGGTTTGAGGTCGGGTTCGGTGGGGGGGAACATCTGGCATGGCAGGCCGAACACCATCCCGATATCGGCTTCATCGGCTGCGAACCGTTTGTGAATGGTGTGTCGTCTTTGCTGAAGCATGTTCAGGCTGGTGGTCAGAGCAATATCCGGGTAGTGCCGGATGATGCGCGCCCCATTCTGGATGCTTTGCCTGATGCATCGGTCGGCCGGGCCTTTGTACTGTTTCCCGATCCGTGGCCCAAGGCGCGCCATGCTTTCCGGCGCTTTATCGGGCCGGTCAACTTGCCACGTCTGTCGCGGGTGCTGAAGGACGGGGCGGAGTTGCGTATCGCATCGGATGACCCGCAGTTGCAGCGCTGGATGCTGGAACATACCTGGCGCCATCCAGACTTTGAATGGACGGCCCGCACCGCTGAAGACTGGCGTATCCGTCCGGCGGACTGGCCACAGACGCGATATGAAATGAAGGCGAACGAGGCCGGCCGCGTACCGATGTTTCTGCGTTTCATACGTAAGTCCCGGGCGACCTGACCTTTTGCGCTGGCCAGACACCTGCGCTTTTGCCCGCACCTAACCCTTTGGACCCATCGAAATCGCGGTGCTGTAAGCCATTATTCCGACCCTATCATTTCCGTTCCGGACATGGGTGTCCGGTGCCGTGGCTGCGGCAAAGGGAGGAATAAATGCAACAGCTCCGTGATTTGCGCATTGCGATGAAGGTCAATCTGGCTATGGGCATGCTGGCCGTGGTGGCCATCATCATGGCTGTGGTGGGATTGTCCGCGATGTCGGTCTATCAGGGCGAGGTTGAACGGATGGGACGTGACGCGCAGCGCGCCGTTCTGTCGGAACAGATCAATGGCCTGATCAATGCTGTCGTCATGGATAGCCGCGGCATCTACATGTCCCGCGATGCCGCTGAAGTTGAGAAGTTCGCCAAGCCGATGAAGGCAACGCTTGACGTGCTGGAGAAGAGGCTGGGCGAATACCAGGCCCTCACCTCCAGCGCGCAAAAGGCCGCCATGGATGAGGCCATTGCCAAGGGACGTGAGTTCGTTACCTTCCGCCGCGAGCTGGTCCGACTGGGCCTGACAGAAGGCGCCGCCGCTGCCCGTGCCTTTGGCGACAATGATGCGAACCGCGCCAATCGGCAGGCGTTCAACAAGGCGATGGTGGCCCTGTCAGAACAACAGGTTGCGCGGGTGACAACGGTCATCGCTGAACTGGATGCCTTTGGTGACGAAGAACGTTTGGTGATGTTGACCGTTGCCATAGTCGGCATTACCGGTTCGGTGGCCTTTGCGCTCTGGCTTGTTTCGCGTCAGGTGACGGGCCCGCTGGTGGCGGTGACGGGTATCGTTCGGCAGATGGCGGCCGGCAACCTTTCGGCTCAAGTGCCGGAAACCGGTCGTGGGGACGAAATTGGGCAAATCGCCGATGCGTTGGACGTGTTTAAGCGTGGCCTGACCGAAGCCAAGCGGCTTGAGGCTGAACAACGGGTTGAGCAGGCTGCCAAGGAAGAACGCCAGCGTCGTCTGGAAAGCCTGACCAATGAGTTTGCCTCCAAACTGGGTGAGGTCTCTACGGCTCTGGCCCGGTCGGCGCAGGATATGCGTGACAGTGCCGAAGGTCTGACCGGTGCTGCTAAGGCGGCCGCAGACCAGGCCGCCGAGGTGGCCACCGCTTCTGACGAAAGCGCCGCCGGTGTGCAGAGCGTGGCAGCGGCGACCGAGCAGATCAATGCCTCTATCGCCGAGATCGCGCGCCAGGTTGTAGAAGCCAACAATGTTGCTCGCACGGCCGTGGAGGATGCGAGTGAAACCAGCCGAACCATGGACGGATTGCAAGGGGCCGCGGGCCGCATCTCCGAAGTGGTGGGCCTGATCCAGGGCATCGCTGCCCAGACCAATCTGTTGGCCCTGAATGCCACTATTGAGGCGGCGCGGGCAGGAGAGGCCGGTAAAGGCTTTGCCGTCGTGGCGTCGGAGGTAAAGGCCCTGGCCATGCAGACCGGCAAGGCGACGGAAGACATTACCGGTCAGGTGGCGAATATCCAGCGTGAGACGAGCGCCGCCGTAACGGCCATTGCCCGTATCGCCAACACCATTGATAAGATTGGCGAGATCACCACAGCGCTGGCGGCGGCCATCGAGGAACAGCAGGCCAGCACCAACGAAATCGCCCGCACTGTTCAAGATGTTGCCAACGGCACCCAGGCGGTCTGCGATGCGGTGCAAGGCGTCAGCCAAGCAGCCGCCAATACCGGCGGTGCGGCGGCCACTGTGCATGGCACCGCCTCGGATGTGACCCGTCAGTCCGTGGTTCTGAACACCGAAGTTGATCGTTTCGTCAAGACCATCATCGCCGCCTGACGATCTGGCTGTTAAAGGCAGCGGTCCGAACAAAACCTCTCTTGCGCGGTGACGCGCAAGAGAGGTTTTTTGTTTACGGATGCAGGCGTCGGCCCGTGCAGCGCCTGACCAGTTTCCCTCCGAACATGGCCGCTGGTGTCATAGCGCTGGGGACGGCGCCCTCAGGCTCCCCTCTGCGGATGGTTGCCGGTGCGTTACCGATGGTCGTTACAGCCATGTCATCTGCGCAGCATTGCGGCGCATGCGGAACATGATCCAAGGATTTCCGCAGCATTCCGGCGACAGACCCTCTGCACCGCAACAATTCTGTCAATGACTTGGCACAGCACTGTCACCGCCCGCCCGCTATCACCCCTGCGGGGTTTCAACCAAGGGGGCAACCAACATGAAGAAGTCTTTCCGCGCCGCGCTGCTGGCCAGTGCGCTGACATTCGCCGCCTCGCCGGTGCTGGCACAGTCGGCGACGAGTGTGACGCTGAATGGCACCACTTTCACCAATCAGGGCCTGCAGGGCGCGGGGCGACTGTCGGCCAGCCTGCGCGATAAGTTCGGGGAGACGTTCGGATCTATGTCGGCCATGCAGATCGACCTGCATAGCTGGCGCCGCAATGCTGACGGTTCCTATGCCGGTACGCTCTATGCGTTGCCCGACCGTGGGTACAATGTGGCCAACACCACCAATTACATTCCGCGCTACAATGTTCTCTCGCTGACCTTCACCCCCTATACCGGCACGGCGGCGGCACCGCAGACCCAGATCGGCCTGACGCTGCGCGATACTGTGCAGTTCACCGATGACAAGGGTACGCCGTTCAGCGGCCTGGACCCGGCCAGCGCGGGCACGGGCTTGACCTATCGCCCCGCCGCTGGCGGTCTGCCCAACCTGCCGCTGACGGGCACAGGCCGGCTGGCGCTGGACCCGGAAGGGTTCGTGCGTGCGCCGGATGGTACCATCTGGGTCAGCGATGAATATGGCCCCTACATCTATCGCTTTACGGCTGACGGCAAACTCCTGTCTGCTATCGCGCCGCCGGCCAGCCTGCTGCCGCAGCGCAATGGCGCGTTGAATTTTGGGGCGGCTGAATCGACCCCCACCAATCCGACGCGCGGTCGCCAGAACAACCAGGGGCTGGAGGGCCTGTCGCTCTCACCCGATGGCAAGACCCTGTGGGTGGCTTTGCAGTCCGCAGCCATTCAGGACCTGAATGCCAGCAGCACCAATACCAGCCGCCGTAACACCCGCCTGCTGTCCTATGACATCTCCAACAGTGCGGCCCCCGTGCTAAAGAGTGAGTTTGTCATTCAACTGCCCATGTTCAATAACAATGGCAACCCGACCGGCGCGCTGAACCGTGTGGCGGCGCAATCGGAACTGCTGGCGCTGAACAACACCCAGTTCCTGCTGCTGTCGCGCGATGGCAATGGCTATGGCAGCGGGGCCACGCCCAACAGCAGCCCCACCAGCTTCTACCGCCGCATCGACCTGATCGACGTGACGGGCGCCACCAACATTGCCGGCACCGCCTATGACACTGGCACCTCCATCGCCCCCAATGGCGTGTTGGTCGCAGCCATAACCCCGGTGCAGTTCGCCAGCTTCGTCGATATGAATGACGCGGCCCAGTTGACCAAGTTCGGTCTGGTCAATGGTGCCACCAACAATGTGAATTGCCGCACGCAGTGCTTGTCGGAAAAGTGGGAGGCGCTGGCCCTGGTCCCGGCGCTGGACGCCGCCAAGCTGGATGATTTTTTCCTGTTCGTGGGCAACGATAATGACTTTGTCACCCAGAACGGCTTCCAGGTGGGGCAAGCCTATCGCGATGCGTCGGGCGTCGAGAATGACACGATGCTGCTGGCCTATCGCCTGACCCTGCCCACCTATGTTGACCCGATGGCGACCGAAAGCCAGGCTCTGACCGGCGCTGCCATCGGTCAGGCGCTGGGTGAAAGTGCCTTGGCCGCCAATGCCGCCGCGTCCGCCGATCTGACGGGACGCACCCAGGCTATCCGCGCCGGTCTGGCGAACCGTGCGGAAGGCAGCTTTGAGCTGGCCGCCGGTGGCAACTGGGGTGCCCTGGCGCGTGACGACCAGGATGGCGAGCGCCTGTCAAAGCCGGAAAGCTGGTCGGCGGGCATTGCCGGCGATTACGCTGTGTCGGGCACGGTGCGTATCGGTCTGGCGCTCAACTATGCCGATACGGATGGCAAGTTCGGGAACCTGGGCGGGGCCAAGGTCACGGCCTGGGGTGTCGGCCCCTACGCCACCCTGTCGCTGCCGGGCGGCGTCTATGCCGATGCCAGTTATCGCTACACCGACCTGAAGGTGGAGGATATCCGCCGCAATACCTTCGCCTACAACCTGACCGCCAATGGCGAGACAAAGGGCAAGGGCCATCATGTGGGCGTGGAGTTCGGTTCCGTTGCCACGGCGGGCAGCCTGCGGTACGGCCCGATCGTCAGCTTCCACTATGACCGGGTGGAATTGGACGCCTGGAATGAGACGAGTGCCCTGCACCTGAATCTGGACCATGCCGATCTGGCCGAACAGCAGTTGCTGTTCAATGTCGGCGGTCAGGTGTCGACCCAGATTGATATGGGCAATGGGCGGATGGCCGTGCCGGAATTACGGTTGGGCTATCAGGAAGACCTGATCAAAGATGAAGGCCAGACCTACACGACCATCCTGTCCAACCGCCGCACCAGTGCGTTGGCCCGCAACACCACCATCCTCCCCGATCCGCAAGGTGATGGTTTCCGCGCCGGTCTGGGTCTGTCCCTGTCGGTGGCGGATAATGCCGGCCTGTATCTGTCGGGCGACACGCTGTTCGTTGAGGATGACAAGCCCGATTACACCGTCGGTGCTGGTTTGCGGGTTGGGTTCTGATGCCGGCCAAGTCGGCTCCTGTGAACGCCGGAGCCGGCTTCGGCGGCGACAGGATTTGAGACAAAAAGTAGTTTAGGGCGGAAAGGGAAAGGGGGCGTGCGACCGCCCCCTTTTTCATTTCCGCAACAGGAATTCGCGCCCCACCTTCACCCGCTTCACCCCGTCATACTCAACAATGTCGGTGGTGGCGTAGGTTTCAGACCATTTGTCGGGAAGGTAGCTGCCGGTGCCGATCACATCGATGGGCGCACCGGCATCGGCCATGATCCGGCATTTTTCCGGGCTGAACCCGCTGCTGGCCACGATCTTCACTTTGGCAAAGCCGGCCGCATCCAGTTGTTCCCGAAGGTAATGAATGGAAGCCGCCGACACGCCCGCCCCAATCAGGTGGCGCAGTTCGCTTTCGTCCCGGTACCCCCGGATACTGTGGGGCGCATGCCGTTCCAGGACCGCATAGCTGGTGGGCGGGTCAAGCCCTTCCAGGAAGCGTCCACCCGGTGTGTCGATGCGAAGCGACAGGTCACCCGCCGCCGCCATGTCGGGGAACCGGCGACAGACGGCCAACCCATCCGTCACCTCGCGCCCGAAATAATCGACCAGGACGGTCATCGGTTGGCCGGGGAAGGTCTCCGCATACATTTCTGCCGCCCGCACGGTGGACCCGGCATAACCAATCAGGGCATGGGGCATGGTGCCCAGCCCCTGGGTGCGGCCAAAATAATGGGCCGTGGCGTCGGTGGCATTGCCGATGAAGCCGACGGCCCCGTCGCGCCGCCGCGCGCGGGCGGACCCGACGGAGGCCGCATAGGCCATGATCTCCGCCATTTCCGTGCCGGCACAATGCCGGGCATCCATGGCCAGGAATGCCACCTTGGGCAGGCCCGCGCACATCATATAGGCATTATAGGCGGCCACACAGGCGGGGCCCAGCTTCATCAGGAACAGTGTCTCCAGTTCCGCCATCTGGCTGAACGGGCCGGTGATCCACATCATGGGCTCACCCGCTCCCACCCATTTCGTCTCCTCATAATTCAGTTGTATGTCCGGTGTGAAGCCGCGTTCCGCCGCCACGGCGCGCAGCCAGTCCAGCGCCAGACGCGGCGCGAACACCACGGGACGGCGCATGAACACGGCATAGGTCACCGTCTGATCGCCGAATTTCTCCACAATAGCGCGGGTGCGCTGAAAATAGACGTCGGTCCACTGGGCGACGGTATCGGCGGCAGGAGGCGTCTGGGTCATTCGGTAAGGTTCCTGAGAGGGCCGGCGATCATAAGCCGATCCCGCACCCGGATGGCAAGATATGCTGGTCTGTAACGGCTCGGTTTTCGTTGTAAATGCAGGGTTACGGTCCTTGCGCCGTATCAGGGGACATGGTGAACAGCCAATAACCAACGAAAATGGCAGGCAGCGCCCATGACACTCACCTTGAACATTAACGGACAGGATCATCCGCTGGATATCGATCCCGACACCCCTCTTCTCTGGGCGCTGAGGGACAATCTGGGCCTGACCGGCACCAAATATGGTTGCGGCATTGGGCAGTGCGGGGCCTGCACGGTTCATATTGACGGACAGGCGGTTCGCTCCTGCGCCATGCCAGTGGAGGCTTGCGCCGCTCAGCGGGTCACGACCATCGAGGCCCTGTCGCCCGACCGCAGCCACGCGATACAGCGCGCCTGGATCGAGGGGCAGGTGCCGCAATGCGGTTACTGCCAGTCGGGCATGATCATGGCCGCTGTGGCCCTGCTGAAGGAAAATCCCAAGCCCAGCGACGCCGATATCGACGCCGCCATCACCAACCTGTGCCGTTGTGGCACCTATCCGCGTGTACGCGCCGCCATTAAGGCGGCTGCCGGCATCGCGGCCTGAGACAAGGGAGGCGATGATGGGCAAGATGGATTTGTCGCGCCGTGGTTTCCTGTCGCTGTCGGCAGGAACGGGGTTCACCCTGGGCTTTGGGGTGCTGCCGGCGCTGGGCGCGGCGGCACCGGGCTTTGGCCCCTGGATACGCATCGCGCCTGATGGCATGGTGACGGCCCTGACCAATGTCAGCGATATCGGTCAGGGCACGCATACCGGTTTGGCGCAGGCCGTGGCAGAGGAACTGGCGGTGCCGCTAACGTCGGTGCGCATGGAACTGGCGCCCGTGGAAAAGGCGTTTCACAACAAGTCGATCGGCAATTATGCCGTCTATGGCAGCATCGGGCTGCGCACCAACCTGCGTCCCCTGCGTCTGGCGGCGGCTGGGGCGCGGCAGATGCTGGCAGAGGCGGCAGCCGCCCGCTTCGCTGTACCCGTAGATCAGGTGGTGATGCGCAACGGTCAGGCCTTGCATGCGGCCAGTGGCCGGTCGCTTGACTACAAAGACCTCCTGGCGGATGCGGCTAAACTGTCGCCACCGGCGGAACCGAAACTGACGCCGCGTACTGAGTGGAAGGTCCTGGGCCAGCCGCTGCTGCGTCAGGATATACCGGGCAAGGTGGATGGCAGCACCGTCTATGGCATTGATGTGCGACTGCCCGGCATGCTGACGGCGGTGGTGACACATGCCCCCACCTTTGGCGGCACTCTGGTCTCCGTGGATGAAGCCCCGGCCCTGGCGGTGCGGGGCGTGCGTAAGGTGGTGCGCTTGGCTAGGGCCCTGGCGGTGGTTGGCGATGGGTACTGGCCGGCGTCAAAGGGGCTTGCGGCCCTGTCCCCGCAATGGGGGCCGGGGCCGAATGCCGGGATCGACAGCGACGGCCTGTCGCGTCAACTGCGCGATGCTGCGATGGCGGGCAAGGGCTACAGCTTTCCGGGCAGCGAAATGCCCGGTACTAATGTGACGGCCACCGCCCAGGCCATGGCCGGTGCCGCCCATGTCGTGGATACGCTGTTCGAGGTGCCGTTCCTGGCCCATGCCACCATGGAGCCGATGCATTGCGCCATCCAGTTGCGGGCCGATGGGGCCGAGATCTGGCTATCGACCCAGACGCAGAGCGATACGCAGGCTGCGGTGGCGACGGTGCTGGGGCTTGACCCGGCGAAGGTCAAGGTGAACGCCACCCCGGTGGGGGGCGGTTTTGGTCGCCGTCTGGAACATGATTTCGCCGTGCAGGCGGCCCATCTGATCAAGGCTCTGGCGGCGGATGGGGTGACAGTACCGGTCAAAATGGTCTGGCCGCGCGAAACCGACATGCGGGCGGGATATTATCGGCCTGCCGTTGCGTCGCGTGTGCGGCTGGCGCTGGATGCCAATGGTATGCCGATGGGGATGCGTTGCGACAATGCCAACCCGTCGCTGCTGGAACATACCGGGCTGACCATCTCGGGCGGGCGGCCAGCGGGGGATTGGTCCGTGGGCATGGGGATCGTGCAGCAATCCTACGCCATCCCCGCCCTGCATCTGACCTGGACCCGCGTCGATCCTGGTGTGCCGGTGGGGTTCTGGCGCTCGGTCGGTGCCTCACAGAACGGCCTGTTCCTGGAGGTGACCATCGATCAGGCGGCCCGGCATGTTGGCGTCGATCCCGTGGACTATCGTCGCCGGTTGCTGACCGGCAAAGATCGTGCCCTGACTTTCCTGAACAAACTGGCAGCCGTCGCTGGCTGGGGCCGGACATTGCCGCCGGGGCATGCGCTGGGTTTTGCGATGGGGGAGGCGAACAACGCCATCTCTGGCCATGTGGTGGAACTGTCCATCCCGGAGCCGGGCAAGTTCCGCCTGCACCGTATCTGGGCGGCGATTGATCCTGGCGTGGTTGCCAACCCGAACGCGGTAGAGGCGCAGATGATGGGCGGTACCATCTTCGGTCTGTCAGCGGCGCTGGCCGGGGAGATCACCTTGAAGGACGGGACGGTCGAACAGTCCAACTTTGACAGTTATCCGCTGGCCACCCTGGCGCAGGTGCCGCCCATGGAGGTGCTGGTCATTGGCAACAATACCGCCGCTGGCGGGGTGGGCGAGGAGGGGGTGCCGTCCATTGCACCCGCCATCGCCAATGCCCTGTTTGCATTGACCGGAAAGCCGATCACCCGGCTGCCGCTGACGCGGGCCGGGTGGGCGATGGTGTAGGGTCAACAGTGGTGAGGGTGTTTACGCCCTCACCAGTTCCGGCAGTGCCGGAACGGATTTGGCATCCGGGAAAACGAAACGGTCAATATCCGCTGCTGGCACTCCCAAATGGCCCGCCAGCACAGCCTTCAACAGGGCGCGCATATCGGTGGTGGGGGCAAGGTCGCGGCCTTCATACAGCTTGTCATCGCGCAGGCCCGGCCATTCGCCCAGCACCCGACCCCCGTTCAGGGCACCGCCAGCCAGCAAGGCCACGCCTGCCGTACCATGGTCGGTGCCGCCGGTACCATTGGGGCGGATGGTGCGGCCGAACTCGGTGACGACGGCGATCAATGTTTGACCCCACACGTCCGACATGCTGACCCGCAGGGTCATCATGGTCTCGGCCAATTGACCCAGCGCGTTGGCCAGGCGGCCCTGTATGGCGCCCTGGCCAACATGGGTGTCCCAGCCGGATAGTTCCAGGCTGGCGATACGGGGCCCGGCAGGGTCTGACAGCATGCGGCCCGCGGTTTCGGCCAGGATCAGGCGGTCCTTGCCACCATCCCGCTTCTTGTTGCCATCCATGCCATTGGCCATGTCGGCCACACCCAGACCGGCCATCAGGGCGGGGCCCAGCACGGGATCGTTGCGGTACAGACCCGCCACCCGATCCATGAAATCCATGGTCGGTTCGGGCAGCGGGGAGGGTGCCCAACTGGCCACGGGCACCGATCCGCGCAGCACCAGCGGCACCCCCTGGCCCAACGACAGGCCCAGCCCCTTGCCCCCGCCGTCCAGCCGGGCCAGCGCCCGGTTCAGCCAGCCGCTGTCATCACCGGCACGGATGCCACCCGTATCCAGCAGATCCTGCGCATCAAAATGGCTGCGGTCACGATAGGGGGTGGCGATGGCATGCACAGCCAGAAGCTGTTTCTTTCCCCACCATTCATGTAAGGGGGCGAGGACCGGATGCAGGCCGAAACGGCCATCCAGGTCCAGAACCCCGCCTTCCTGGCCCGGTTCGGCCAAGGCCAGCGCGCCGCGCGCCGGCCGGTAATCAGGGTCGGCATAGGGGATGACAGCGCCAAGCCCATCCATGGCCCCGCGCAACACGATCAGCACCAGGCGCCGGTCGGTGCCCGCTGCTGCCAGCGACAGGCGTGGAGCGGTTGCCGACAATAGGCCGGTGGCGCTAGCGGTGGCGATGAAATGACGACGGTGCAGCATCATGATCACCTCCGTTGAAAGGCGGGCGATGACAGCACCAGACCCAGCGCTTCTGCCGGGCTGGGGGCACGGGCGACCGCCTGGCGCAGCCCGTCATCGGCCAGGTCGCCCAGGGAAGTGTCAATGAAACGCCGTACGTCCAACGTCGCCCCCACCCGCTGCCCGAAGGCCAGTGACCAATCGATGCGTCGCAGGATGGCGTCCGGTCCCGTCCAGTCCGCCGCCCGGTCGGGCCATCCGGCGGGCGAGGGTGCTGCAAAGGGCATCTGCCCCAGCAGCCGCATCGCATTGACCAGCCGGTCGTCCGGCACGTCCAATGCTGTGGCACGCAGGGTCGCGGTGATGAAATCGTTGGGGCTGCGCATCTTGGCCAGGGGCTGTGCCCAGGTCGCGTCCATCCGGACTAATGCGCGGGTCACTTCGGCAAGGTCGCCATGGCTGTCACGGAAGCTCTTGGCCAATGTGGCGACGGCGGCCGGTGGCGGATCATCGGCGATGAAATGCCGGGCCAGTTTCCGGGCGACATGGGTGGCTGTGGTTGGATAGGCGCACAGCAGATCAATGGCAGCCGCGGCCTCCGAAATCCCACTTTCCGGGATGCGCTGGCCCAGCAGCACCTTCTCTCCTGGCTGATGGCGACGCGGATTGAAGCTGGCGGTGCCGCGCTCTTCATCCAGGGTCCAGCCGGTCAGGATCAGCGCCATGGCGCGCACATCATCTTGATGGTAGCCACCGTCAACGCCCAGCAAGTGCAGTTCCAGTGCCTCGCGTCCCAGATTTTCGTTCAGACCCCTGTCACGTTTCTGCCCGGTCTTGCTGTCCGGCCCGATCGATTGGGCATTATCCAGATAGATCAGCATGGCCGGGTGCAGGATGGCGGCCCGTGCCATATCGCGAAAAGTGCCCAGAATATGGGGACGGATGGCCTCAGTCTCATAGGCCAGACCCAAGGGGGCGATCACCGGGCGCTGGGTCGACACTGTAAAGTGGTTTGACCAGAACTGGACCAGTCGTTCCTGAAACGGCACCACACTGCTGGCCGCCAGACGAGTGCGCAGGACGATGTCGGTGCGGTATCGTTCCCGCGCCTGCTTCTTTGCCCTCTCCTCGGCCTCGCCCTTGGCCTTTCGGGCCACCAGCATGTCGAATATGCGTGGGGCCGATCCAGAATGATTGGCAAGTTCGGTGGGAAGGGCGCGCGGTGTCAGTTGGTCCAGCGCCCAGCCCTGCGGATCGCTCTTTATCTGGTCCAGATCGCCCGGTCCGGCACCGAATCCGAAACGTGACAAGGCATGTGCCGCTTGGGTTCCGGTCGCCGCGCTAATTACCATGGTCAATCCTCCCCGGCTGGGTGGCTGCACTGGGTAGAGGTTCGTCTGCGACCGGGCTTGTCTGTCGCACGCTCAATGGCCTTGGGGAGGCGGCGGGCCGTCCTTCTCAGGTCGGTCATCGCCCTTGCCCTTGGTTGGCCGTTCAGGCGGCGGCGGCAGGGTGCCAGCCTCCTGGGCAGCGGCCATCCTGTCCACGATGGTGCGATGCAGCCGTTCCTGCACCTGACTGGTGGAGCGCCGGAACTCGGCCAGGGCCGCCTCTGCCTTTCCTGGGTCGAACGGGCGCTGGCGCAGTGTCTCGTTTACCGTGCGACGGGCTTCGCGGATGGCGTCGAGGTGCGCCTTCATGTCTTCATGCCGGGGCCGCATGACCTGATCAATTTCCGGCCGCAGCGGCGGGGGTACCAGGGCCATCAGCCGTTCCACACCACCACCAGGCGGGTTACCGCCCCTGCCGCCCTCCCGCAACCAGTGCCCCGCGAAGATACCGATGACCGCCAGATTGCCGGCGGCAGACAGGACCAGCAAGACCGACAGGATCAGGGTGGACCGTTTCATTCCGCATTCTCCGCGTCGGCACTATCAAAATAGGTGGCATCCGCCAGCAGGCTGGCCAGATCTTCGGCCACCACCTGTTCCCCGGCCGACGCCGTGGGCAGGGGGACCAATTGACCATAACCCAGCACAAAACCGATCAGACCGGCGGCGGTGACGGTAGCCATACCGGCGGTCCAGCGCCGCCAGCCCGCCATCAGCAGGCCTGCCAGCGATGGTGCTGCTACCGCGCGCGGATGCTCCAGGGGAATGTTCATGACAAGCCGCCGCAGTGTCGGGCTGGCGCTGGCGGGGGGCAGGTCCGCCAGCGCTGCGATCAGCGTCTGTTCGGTGGCGAGCAATGCGCGAAGTTCCGCATCCACCGCCAGGGCGCGGTCAGCGGCAAGGCGGCTCGGTGCCGGCCAGCGCGACGGGTCGGCACCATACTGGTCCAGAAGATCAAGGAAGTCGCGTTTTGTCATGGCAGCCACCCCTGGCCGGTCCGTTCAAAGAAAAGGTCGATCATGTGCCCCATCCTGCCAGCTTCTCCCGCAACGCGCGGCGCGCGCGGACCAGCAGGCTTTCCAGGGCTTTGACACTGACATCCAGTGCCCTGGCAGCGTCTGCATTCGACAGGCCGCCATCATAGGTCAGCGTTATCGCCGCTCTCAGCCTTTCCGGCAGATCGGCAACCGCCGCTGCTACGGCCTGGCGGGTCCGGTGATCGGACAGCGACTTCTCCTGATCCATGGCCGGGTCAGCCGGATCACCGGCAACATCCAGGGCGGCCATGGGCGCCCGCCGGGTCCGGTCCAGGCACAGGTTGGTTGTGATCCGGTAGAACCATGTGCCGAATCTGGCCGCTTCTGGATCAAACCGGTCTGCATGACGCCAGAGCCGAAGAAATGCTTCCTGCGCCACATCCTCTGCATCGGCCTGGTTGTTCAGGATACGACGGGCGATGGTGACGGTCCGGTCCAGATGGCGATCGACCAACAGACCATAAGCCCGTCTGTCGCCGCCTGCGACCTTCGCCACCAACGCCTCGTCGGTATCACCCGCATCGTCCAAAACGACATCCTGCCTGTCTTGCGCCCATGTCCCGCCCACGGGTTCCGTAGCCGTTCCCACCATTCTACGTTTGGACAGGCTGGCCGTCATGGATTTCACGCGGGTCCTTGGTTCAGCGCTCGCCCTTACCGTCGCGCTTATGGCCATGGTGGCCGCCATCGCGGGCGGGCTTGAACGCGGCGAATTCCGCATCGGTCACAGTGCCGTCCTTGTTGGTGTCCATCTTGTCGAACATCGCAAGCTGTCGATCCTGCTTTGCCTTCTCCTGCGCGGCCTCAAGGGCAGCGGGGAATTCGCCACGCTTCACCTTGCCGTCGCCATCCTTGTCCAGCGCCTTAAAACGGTCGGCCTTGATGGCGGCGCGTTCGGTATCGTCCAACTTGCCATCCTTGTTGGCATCGTATTTGGCCAGCATTTCGGCCCGGCCAGGGCCACGCGGGCCGTCAGCGGGGTCCATGGGCTGGGCCATGGCGGGCAGGCTGCCGGCCAGCAGGGCCGATACTGCCAGAGCGACGAGGGTACGGTGGGAGGCGTTCATCATCCGAAACTCCGTGAGGGATGCGCCCGCCAGACAGTCCGGCAGGGCGGGGAACGGGGCGGGTCGGGCGCCATGCCGCCTCGTTCAAACCTGATACGGATGGGGTTGGCCAACCCTGCATTCTATTTTCCAGGAAAAAGATGTATTGCTTACGGAATAGTGATAATAACGGCTTGTTAACGCTGTCGGTGGAGGTCGCCAGGGCATGGTGAGTTCCGCCTGCTTATGGGGCAACTGGGGCGATGGCGCCGGCGGGGGAGAGCAAGTTGCGGGGGGTCGTCTACGGGCGCAGCCTTGATTTCAGGCCGCAGCCGCCCGACCCGGAGGTTTTGGGCTCACCCATCAAACTGACCGACGTTGAAGCTGTTAAACTGCCGCAGAAAGGCTGGCGCGATCATTTCCGCCTGTTTCTGCAATCATCGGGTCTCACCTCTGTTCCCTCGGTGGTGCGTCTGCGCTGGCAGGCGCATGAGGTGATTGACTGGCTGCAATCCTCGCTTCTGTCCAAGGGTCGCGGCAAGAAGGCTTCGATCTCCCATCCGGTTCAGATGATGTCGGCAATTGAGTTCCTGATGGCGATGCCAGGGGAACTAGAGGCTGAACGCCGGATCATGCACACGCTGATCGGCCGTGCGCTGATTGAGTATCGCAAGCGGATCAGTGCCAACCGCGAACGGCCGATGCAGTTCGTCAAGGAGGCGAGCACCCATTTTTTTGCCGGCTTCAAGGACCAGCAGCTCCTGTCCAAGACCAGCACGCCAGGGGAACAGTTCGCCACCGTCCAGCGTATCTATAACAGCTATTATTTTTTCAGGGCCTACTACATCTTTTCCATTCTGTCGCGGGAACCGCCCGACAGTGCCAGCAAGCTGTTTTCAAAGTTCATGCGGGCTTGCTTCTTTATGTCGACCATCCAGGATGACGGCACCATCGCGCCCAAACCTGCCTATCGGCAGTTGCCGCCGAAAGAACATGTCGTGTTTCTGGCCAAACGCGATGTGGCCCTGCAATCGCGCCTGCGGGAAGATGAGGCGCTGCGCAGCGAATTGCAGAACATGCTGAAATTTTTCCGACCCATGCGCGGCTGACCGCCCGCTTTTGTCTTCCTGACAAAGCCGGACTTTGCCGTTATGGACAAGGCGGCCATCCTCCGGCTCCCGCCCAATCACCGAAGGGAGCCCGTATGCGTATCGCCATCATCTCCGACGTTCATGGCAATCTCGGCGCCCTCACCGCCGTGCTGGCCGATATCGACCGTCGCGGGGTCGATCAGGTGGTTGACCTGGGCGACAAGCTCTCCGGTCCGCTTTTCCCTGCCGAGACCGCCGATCTGTTGATGAGCCGTGACATGGTGCATATTGCCGGTAATCATGAACGCCAGGTGCTGGAGTTGCCGGTCGAGCGCATGGGCCTGTCCGACCGTCTGGCTCATGCGGCGCTGACGCGGGGCCATCGTGATTGGTTGGCATCGCTGCCGGCCCAGCGGGGCGCTCGCGGACGGGGAAATCTGGCTGTGCCATGGCACCCCCACATCCGACCTTACCTACTTTCTGGAAGAAGTCGGCGAATGGGGCAGCCGCCCGGCCGCCCCCGCGTTGGTGGCGCAGCGCGCTGGCGAGGTGTCCGCCCCCGTCATCCTGTGTGGCCATTCCCATGTGCAACGTGTGGTGCGCCTGGCCGATGGGCGGATGGTGGTCAATCCCGGTTCGTTCGGGTTGCAGGCTTACCACGATGATCACCTGTTCCCGCACTGCAACGCGATGGGCAGTCCCCATGCCCGCTACTGTCTTCTGGAAAGGGCACGCGGCACCTGGGCGGTCACCATGGTGGAATTGGCTTATGACTGGGATGCCGCCGCCGACAAGGCGGCGTCCCAGGGGGCCAATGGCTGGGTCCGTGCCTTGCGGACGGGGCAGGCGGCGTGAACCCGCTGGCAGCCCGCTTGCATCGTTGAGGCAGCTTTGCGGGTCGCCGGTTCATGGGCTAGGCTACCGGCTTCTCTACCCTTGCATACAGGACAGGCCGCCGCATGAACCCTTATGTGCCCGACAGCGACGGCAGCTACCTCTATTACGACAGCGACTATCCCTGGCCGGCCGATCTGGCCGCCGATCCGTCCCTGCACGCGTCGGCGGGGCGTCAGGGAATTTTGCATGACACAGCCCATTATGCGGGCCTGACACAGGAACTGGCGGATCTACTCGGGCGCGGGCCACGGGTTCTGGAAATGGCTTGTGGTACCGGGCGGTTATCCATTCCTGTGGCGCGGGTCGGGGCCATGGTCACGGGTGTCGATGCGTCGACCTTGATGCTGGCCGGTCTTGCCCGCCGCCTGCGGCAGGAGACGCCGGAAGTTGCATCACGGGTGGTTGCGGTGCAGGGCGACCTGCTGGACCTGGATCTTCCGTTCAAGCGACATGATCTGGTGGTGATGGGCTTCAACATCATGATGCTGATCGCCGATTTTGACAGCCAGCTCAGGGCCCTGGAACGGGCGCAGGCACATCTGGCGCCCGGCGGGGTTCTGGCCCTGGATGTGGTCAACCCGTTGGTGATGCCGCTGGCGGCCACCCAGGCACCAGAGGTCAGCTATACCCGCGTCAATCCCCACACTGGCAACGGCTACAGCAAGTTTGCCCTGGTTGGCATGTTGGACGACCGGCAGGTGCAACGTAACTACGGCTGGTATGACGAGGTGAAGCCCGACGGCAGCATCCGGCGCACCCATTATCATTTCGATTGGCGCCCGCTGTTCCGCTACGAATTGGAACTGATGCTGCGCCTGACCGGATTTGACATTGTGCGGATCGATGGTGATTTCCAGGGCTCGGCCTTTGAGTCGGGATCGGCCAAGATTGTGGTGGTGGCCCGTAAAGCCTGACCTGGGAAGCCTGACCGTGGGCAAGCCCCATGATCCGGCCAAAACAAAACCCGCCGCGCCAATGAAGGCGGGCGGGTTTTTGTTTGAACCGGGGAATGGTGCTGCCAACTGGAATCGAACCAGCGACCTCGTCCTTACCAAGGACGCGCTCTACCGACTGAGCTATGGCAGCGCCGTCATCCGCATCACCACAGCGTCGCCGCTGCGGTGGGCGGCTATGTGCCACTCCAACCCCGTGACCGCAAGCAAAAAAATCCCGGACCTGTCGATTTTTTCCGCATACTTGACGTGCAAGTGCAAAAAGGCCAGCAATCCAGCCATTCCCGCCCGATGGATACAAGATTATGACGATCACACCGCCCAAGAAGGATGACCGCAAGGACCGCCTGGCCCAGGCGCTGCGGGATAATCTGCGCCGCCGCAAGGACCAGGACCGGGCCCGCGAAGCGCAGGAGGCGATGGAGCGCGCTCTCGGCCCCGACCCAGCCGAAGGACAGATGCCCGACACCACGCCTTGAGTGGGCGGTGCCGCTGGGCTACAAGGTCTTGCGCACCGGCTCTGGGATGAATGGTGCGGAATATTGGGGACGTGGGGAACCGACATGCCGATTATGCCCGATAGCTGGATACGCGAGCAGGCCACCAAGCATGGCATGATTGAGCCGTTCGTGGAGGCGCAGAAGCGCGAGGGCGTGATCTCCTACGGCCTCTCTTCTTACGGCTATGACGCGCGCGTCGCCCCTGAATTCAAGATTTTCACCAATATCGACAATGCCGTCGTCGATCCCAAGAAGTTCGACGCGACCAGCTTTGTTGACCGTGAGACCGATGTCTGTGTCATCCCGCCCAACAGCTTCGTCCTGGCGCGCACCGTGGAATATTTCCGCATCCCGCGCGATGTGCTGGTCGTCTGCCTCGGCAAATCCACCTATGCCCGCTGTGGTTTGATTGTGAATGTCACACCGCTGGAACCGGAATGGGAAGGGCATGTGACGCTGGAAATTTCCAATACCACCCCGCTGCCGGCCAAGGTCTATGCGAACGAGGGCCTGTGCCAGTTCCTGTTCTTCCAGGGTGCCAGCCCGTGCGAGGTTTCCTATGCCGACCGGGCCGGCAAATATATGAAGCAGCGCGGTGTGACACTGGCCCGCCTCTGACCGGCCCTGCCGTCGCCATCATCGCGGCCTAGGGTCCGGGCCGCCCCAACACCTCATTCTGACGAAACGAACATTCCATGGACAAGCTTCGCATCCGCGGCGGTAACCCGCTGAAGGGCCAAATCAGCATTTCCGGCGCCAAGAATGCCGCCCTGCCGTTGCAGGCGGCCTGCCTTCTGACGGATGAGAAGCTGACGCTGACCAACCTGCCATTGCTGGCCGACATCACCACCATGAACCGTCTGCTGGCCCAGCACGGGGTGGAGGTGCATATTAATGGCCGCGACGCATTTGGCTCGTCCGGCCGGTCAGTGGAACTGTTCGCCAACGACATTTTTAACCTGACCGCCCCTTATGATCTGGTACGCAAGATGCGCGCCAGCGTCCTGGTGCTGGGGCCGCTGCTGGCCCGGTTCGGTCAGGCCAAGGTGTCACTTCCCGGCGGCTGCGCCATCGGCACGCGGCCCGTCGATCTGCATATCAAGGGCCTGCAGGCCATGGGTGCGCAGATCGACATCGAGGGCGGCTATATCCTGGCCAAGGCGCCGGAAGGCGGGCTGATCGGCGCGGAATTCGTCTTCCCGCAGGTATCGGTGGGGGCCACCGAAAACCTGATGATGGCCGCAACGCTGGCCAAGGGTGAAACCATCCTGATGAATGCCGCGCGCGAGCCGGAGATCGGCGACCTGGCCCGCTGCCTGATCGCCATGGGGGCGGAGATTGAGGGCATTGGCTCCGACCGTCTGGTCATCAAAGGCAAGGACCGGTTGCATGGCGCCACCTATGCCGTGCTGCCCGACCGCATTGAGGCCGGCACCTTCGCCATGGCTGCCGCCATCACGGGCGGGGAACTGGAGTTGGTCGGTGCCCGCATGGCCGACCTGAAGTCGGTCGTGAAGACGCTGGCTGGCGCCAATGTGAAGGTGACGGAGACGGCCAATGGCCTGCTGGTGGCCGCGACCCAGGGCGAACTGCTGGGCGTGGATGTGATGACGGAGCCGTTCCCAGGATTTCCCACCGACCTTCAGGCCCAGATGATGGCCCTGATGTGCGTGGCCAAGGGCGCCTCGATGATCACGGAGACGATCTTCGAGAATCGCTTCATGCATGTGCCGGAACTGACCCGCATGGGGGCCAACATCACCGTCCATGGCTCCTCGGCCCTGGTGCGCGGCGTACCAAAGCTGACGGGCGCACCGGTGATGGCCACCGACCTGCGGGCGTCGGTGTCGCTGGTCCTGGCCGGTCTGGCGGCCCAGGGCGAAACTACCGTCAACCGCATCTACCACCTGGATCGCGGCTATGAGCGGGTGGAGGCCAAGCTGGCCGCCTGTGGTGCGGATATGGAGCGGGTGAAGGAAGAGGATTGAAGAACGGGCCGGACGGGGCTGACGGCCCGGCCTTGTCCTTACGCCGCCTGATCGGCCAAGCCTTCTGGGGTGAAAGGCCGCAGGTTGGCCAAAAACTGCTGTGCGCAGGCACTCCAGGAGAAGCGCAGAGCGTGATCCCGGCAAAGGGCCGGGTCGATGCCAACAGCCTTCAGGCAGGCCGCGCGCAAATCGGTATCCAACACGCCCGCCGGACTGTCGCCGATCACGTCCAGCGGGCCCGGCACGGGGAAGGCGGCGACCGGCAACCCTGATGCCAGCGCCTCAAGGAGCACCAGGCCGAACGTGTCTGTACGCGACGGGAAGACGAAGACGTCGGCGGCGGCATAGTGCCTCGCCAGGTCCTCACCATGTTTGGCGCCCACGAAAGTCACGCCGGGATATTTGGCCTTCAACTCCGCCAGTTGCGGCCCGTCACCGACCACGACCTTGGAACCGGGCAGGTCCAGGCAGAGGAACGCCTCGATATTCTTTTCCACCGCCACCCGGCCCACGGAGATGAAAACGGGGCGGGGGAGGTGGGCGAACAGGTCCTTGGGGCCGGGGTGGAACAGGTCGGTATCCACCCCGCGCGACCAGCGGCGGATATTGGTGAAGCCGCGCTTCTCCAGGTCGGCCTCAATGCTGGCGGTCGCCACCATCACCGAATGGGCGGGGGCATGGAACCGCCGCACAAAGGCGTAGGACAGGGATAGCGGCACCGGTGCCCTATCCCGCACATATTCGGGAAAGCGGGTGTGATAGGCCGTCGTGAAAGGCAGCTTGCGTTTCAGGCAATAGCGACGCGCCGCGAATCCCAGCGGGCCTTCGGTGGCGATGTGGATGGCGTCGGGCTGCGCCTCCTCAATCATCCGCCGCACCCGTCGGCCGGGCGCCAGGGCCAGGCGGATTTCCGGGTATGTCGGCATGGGAATGGTGCGGAACCGGTCGGGTGCGATCACCTCCACCTTATGGCCCAGCCGTTCCAGTTCGGCCCGCGTCGTCGTCAGGGTGCGAACGACGCCGTTGACCTGCGGATGCCAGGCATCCGTGACGATCAGCAGTTTCACGCCGCCGCCTTCACCGCCCGCCGGGCGGCGACAATATCCGCCCAGCGCAGGATCTCCAGCCGTCCGTCGGAATGTTCCACCAGTGCGGTGCATGATTCGACCCAATCCCCATCATTCACGTAAAGCACGCCGTCCATGTCGCGTATTTCGGCATGGTGGATATGGCCGCAGATGACCCCGTCCACCTGCCGCCGGCGTGCCTCGTCGGTCAGGGCGGTCTCGTAATCGCCGATGAATTCGACGGCCTTCTTGGTCTTATGCTTCAGATAGGCGGACAGCGACCAGTAAGGGAAACCCAGCTTTCGCCGCGCCTTGTTCAACAGGGTGTTGAGCCAGAGCAGGAACGTGTAGGCCGTGTCTCCCACGAAGGCCAACCACTTGGCGTAGCGCACCACCGCGTCGAACTGGTCACCATGGATGACCAGATAGCGCTTACCGTCGGCGGCCGTATGGATCGTGTCCTCCAGGATGGTCACGCCGCCGAACTGCAGGCCGATATAGTCGCGGAATGCCTCGTCATGATTGCCCGGAATCATGAAGACCTGGGCGCCTTTGCGGGCACGGCGCAGGATCTTCTGCACCACATCATTATGGGCCTGCGGCCAATACCAGCCCTTTTTCAGCCGCCAGCCATCAACAATGTCACCGACCAGATAGAGCACATCGGATTCGGTATGTTTCAGAAAATCCAGCAGCATCTCGGCCTGACATCCCCGTGTCCCCAAATGGATGTCTGACAACCAGATAGCGCGGTAGCGCTGCACGTCCCCGTCTCCCAGCATATGTTCCCCCATCGCCGGTCAACCCCAACCACCAATCGTCCGCCAGTCATTAAAGTCTAGCCATAGCGGATCGCATCGTTCTATACCGCTTCATCTGGTGTATTGTCAGTGTCGCTGACGGGTATTTGTGCTGCGTGCGCGAAATATTCTTTAAATTGCCATTATTATTACACTGCTGTTTCATCAACCCATCATGGAGATGTTTTGGAAATGTCACATGCACTCGACCGGCGGTTGGCAATCATCTTCAACCCCGTAGCGGGTCGCCGCCGGCCCGGCATGGTGGAACAGGTTATGGCAGCAGCCACCGCTGCCGGCGCGGTCGTGGCCCTGCACACGACGGATGCGGCCGGCCACGCAACCGCCATCGCCCGTGATCTTGCCCGGTCGGCCACGGCGGATGTGATCGTCGCCGCCGGCGGCGACGGCACCATCAATGAAGTGGTCAACGGCATGGCTATGGCGGGCACGGGCGAACTTCCGCCCCTGGGTGTGGTGCCATTGGGCACCGCCAATGTCCTGGCGCACGAACTGGGGCTGGTCGGCGATCCCGTGCGAATCGGCCGACAGTTGGCTCTGGGGCCGGCCCGTCCTGTCCGTGCCGGGGTTGCTAATGGGCGCTTGTTCACAATGATGGCTGGCGTTGGCATGGATGCCCGTGTGGTGGCGGGCATCGACCCCGCCCTGAAACGTCGGGTGGGCAAGGGGGCCTATGCGTTAGGGGGGCTGCGGGAAATCCTGGCAGGGCCTGGGCTTGATTATGACGTCATGGTGACAGCCCCTGACGGGACGATCACCCGGCATCGGGCAGTAAGCTGCATCCTCTGCAAAGGACATTATTACGCGGGCACCTTTGTTCTGGCGCCCGATATCCGTCTGGAACAGCCCCTGCTCCATGCCGTTCTTTTTACGCGGCCGGGCCGGCTTGCCGCCTTGACCTACGCCGCGGCGATGACCCTGGGCCGGTTGGGCGGGCGACCTGACATTCTGGTATTGCCGGCGGTGTCGGCCCGCATCGACGGACCGACGGGAGAGCCAGTGCAGGGGGATGGCGATATCATTGCGCGCCTGCCCGTCGACATTTCTGTATGGGGCGGGCGTCTCCGCGTGCTGGGGATGTAGGTCACTCAACCTTGCGGACGATTGCCGTCAATGGTGGGGTCGGCTCCATCTGCGCTAAGCAGTCAAGTATGTCGGGTCCTTGGCGAAACTGAAACCAAGCCTGCCCATCAAAGTAGGACAGCCGATAGACGCCCTGGCTGTCGCGTTCCAGCCGCAGGCTGGGTTCGGCAAGGCTCGGCAGCCAGACCAGTATCCAATCCCGTTCCCGATTGCTGAACCGCTCTGTCCTCTGCCACAGGCCCCGACGGCGGCGGTCTGAAAGGATGGCTGTCCAGGCGACCAGATCCATCGGGGTGAAACGCTGGCGGGCGAAGGGCAGAATGACGCACATTGTCAGGCCTCGGGCTTGGTTGGCCCGGGTCCGTACCGCGCCTGTGAGCAGCCTGCGCCTGCCAACTTAATGCGGCCTTAATCGCCACAGGTGCAAAAGCATAGGGCCGCGCCTGGCTTCGTTGCCTGCCTGTGGCGAAAAAGCCATTTCGCACCTGCACAGTGCAGAGAGGCGACAAAGGTCGTAAACCGGCAGGCTTCTTGGCCAAACAAGAGGGAAGCGGTGCAAAACCGCATACCCCCAATCCACAGGCGCGCTGTTGCGTAGGGGCTGGGGCTGTGTTACATGCTCGCTCGCTCGACACCGGAGGGATCTCCTCCGGCATGGCCGATCATTGCTAACGTCCTGAAATTATTCAGGTCCACGGACTTTAACCGAGGTTACCAGTGGCAACCGAAGGGACTGGCGTCTCCGAACTCGCCTCGCGCTATGCGAGCGCTCTGTTCGATCTCGCGGATGGGCAGCAGGCCCTGGACCAGACGGCCCAGGATCTGACGTCCATCAAGGCTCTGCTCGCTGAAAGCGCGGACCTCCGCCGCTTGATCGGCAGCCCGCTGCTCGCCCGCAACGACCAGGAACGCGCTATGGAAGCCGTTCTGAGCGCGGCTGGCATCGGGGAACTCGTGCGGAAGTTCGTGGGGCTGGTGGCGCGTAATCGCCGCCTGTTCGCGCTTCCGGGCATGATCGACGGGTATCTGGCCGAACTGGCCCGCCGCCGTGGCGAAAGCACGGCGCGCGTTACCGTTGCTCGTCCGCTGACGGATGTCCAGTGGACGGCCCTGGCCGCTGCTCTCAACAAGGGCGAAGGCTCCAACGTCAAGTTGGATGTTTGGGTCGATCCCTCGCTGATCGGCGGCATGATCGTCAAAATCGGTTCCCGCATGGTGGATAGCTCCGTGCGTACCAAGCTCAATAAGCTGAAACTCGCCATGAAAGGGGTTGGATAATGGAAATCCGCGCCGCTGAGATTTCCGCGATCCTGAAGCAGCAGATCGCGAACTTCGGCACCGAAGCCGATGTCGCCGAGGTGGGCCAGGTTCTGTCCATCGGTGATGGCGTGGCCCGTATCCACGGTCTGGATAAGGTCCAGGCCGGCGAGATGGTGGAATTCCCCAACGGGGTCAAGGGCATGGCCCTGAACCTGGAAACCGACAATGTCGGTGTGGTGATTTTCGGCTCCGACCGCGCCATCAAGGAAGGCGATGTCGTCAAGCGGACGGGCGCCATCGTTGAGGTGCCGGTGGGCCGTGGCCTGCTGGGCCGCGTTGTTGATGGTCTGGGCAACCCGATCGACGGCAAGGGCCCGCTGACCGACGTGACCCGCCAGCGCGTGGAAGTGAAGGCCCCCGGCATCATCCCGCGTAAGTCGGTGCATGAGCCGATGCAGACCGGCCTGAAGGCGATTGACGCCCTGGTGCCCGTCGGCCGTGGCCAGCGCGAACTGATCATTGGTGATCGTCAGACCGGCAAGACCGCCATCGCTCTGGATACCTTCATCAATCAGAAGGGTATCAACAAGGGCGACGACGAGTCCAAGAAGCTCTACTGCATCTATGTCGCCGTGGGCCAGAAGCGCTCCACGGTCGCGCAGATCGTGAAGACCCTCGAAGAGAACGGCGCGATGGAATATTCCATCGTTGTGGCTGCGACCGCTTCCGAGCCGGCGCCGCTGCAGTTCCTGGCCCCCTACACGGGTGCGGCCATGGGCGAGTTCTTCCGCGACAATGGCATGCATGCTCTGATCGTCTATGACGATCTGTCCAAGCAGGCTGTCGCCTATCGCCAGATGTCGCTGCTCCTGCGCCGTCCGCCGGGCCGCGAAGCCTATCCCGGCGACGTGTTCTATCTGCACAGCCGCCTGCTGGAACGCGCTGCCAAGCTGAACGATGCCAATGGCGCTGGTTCGCTGACGGCCCTGCCGGTCATTGAGACCCAGGCCGGTGACGTGTCCGCCTACATTCCCACGAACGTGATTTCGATCACCGACGGCCAGATCTTCCTGGAAACGGGTCTGTTCTACCGCGGTATCCGTCCGGCCATTAACGTTGGTCTGTCGGTGTCCCGCGTGGGGTCCGCGGCTCAGATCAAGGCGATGAAGCAGGTTGCCGGCACCATCAAGCTGGAACTGGCGCAGTATCGTGAAATGGCGGCCTTCGCGCAGTTCGCTTCCGATCTGGATGCCACGACCCAGCGTCTGCTGAGCCGTGGTGCGCGCCTGACGGAGCTGCTGAAGCAGCCCCAGTTCAAGCCGATGCCTGTGGAAGAGCAGGTTGTGTCGATCTTTGCCGGCGTGAAGGGCTACCTGGACAAGGTCCCGACCAACGACGTGAACCGGTTTGAGGCCCGCTTCCTGGACGAAATCCGGGCCAAGGGCGCCGATATTCTGGCCGCGATCCGCACCGAGAAGGCGATCTCCAAGGAAACCGAAGAGAAGCTGAAGGCTTTCCTCGAAGGTTTCACCAAGGTTTTCGCCTGAACCAAGCTCCCGTAAGGGGCCACACTGAGAGTGTAGGGCTGTCATGCCGAGCTTGAAGGACATCCGAAACCGGATCGCGAGCGTCAAGTCGACGCAGAAGATCACGTCGGCCATGAAAATGGTCGCGGCCAGCAAGCTGCGCCGCGCCCAGGAGCAGGCGGAAGCCGGTCGGCCCTATGCTGAACGCATGGGCCGGATGCTGGCTTCGCTGGCGGCCAACGTGGCCGGCGGTCCCGGTGGCCCCCGCCTGATGACCGGGACGGGCAGCGATCAGACCCACCTGTTGGTGGTGATGACCGGTGACCGTGGTCTGTGCGGTGGTTTCAACAGTTCCGTCGTCCGCGAGACGCGTCGTGCCATCCAGCGCCTGCAGGCCGAAGGCAAGACTGTCAAGCTGCTGACCGTGGGCCGCAAGGGCCGCGACCTGCTGCGTCGCGAGTTCCCGTCGCTGATCGTCGCCTCCTTCGAAGAGGTGGGCAAAAAGAAGCTCTCCTTCGCTGACGCCGACCGCGTCACCGCGAAGATCCTGGAGCTGTTCAATGCCGGCCAGTTCGATGTGGCGACCATCGTTTACAACAAGTTCAAGTCGGCGATGACCCAGATCGTGACCTTGCAGCAGGTGGTGCCGTTCGCGGCCCCCGAAGTTGCCAGCGACACGGGCTCTGAGGCCAGCGCCGTTTACGAGTTCGAGCCGAGCGAGGAGGCCATTCTGGCCGACCTGCTGCCGCGTAATCTGGCCATCCAGGTCTACTCTGCCTTGCTGGAGAGCGCTGCGTCGTTCTTCGGTGCGCAGATGACCGCGATGGACAATGCCACGCGCAACGCTGGCGAGATGATCAAGAAGTACACGCTGGTTTATAACCGCACTCGCCAGGCTTCGATCACGAAGGAACTGATCGAAATCATCTCTGGCGCGGAAGCGTTGTAAACCCACCCGCATTCACGACGAAGTCAAGGTTCCGAGGGAGCTTACCCCATGGCTAACAACAGCAACGCGGTCGGCCGCATCACGCAGGTTCTGGGCGCCGTCGTGGACGTGCAGTTCAACGGCGAACTGCCGCCGATCCTGAACGCGCTCCACACCCAGAACGAGGGCAAGACCCTGGTGCTGGAAGTGGCGCAGCACCTGGGTGAGAACACCGTCCGTACCATCGCCATGGACACCACGGATGGTCTGGTGCGCGGCAACGAGGTGGTGGACACCGGCGGCCCGATTCAGATGCCCGTTGGCCCGGCCACCCTGGGCCGCATTCTGAACGTGATCGGCGAGCCGATTGACGAGCGCGGCCCGGTCGGCAATGACAAGGTCCTGCCGATCCACCGTGATGCGCCTGACTTCGTCGATCAGGCGACCGACGCCGCCCTGTTGATCACCGGCATCAAGGTCATCGACCTGCTGGCCCCGTACCTGAAGGGCGGCAAGATCGGCCTGTTCGGTGGTGCGGGCGTGGGCAAGACCGTGACCATTCAGGAGCTGATCAACAACGTCGCCAAGGCGCACGGCGGTATGTCGGTGTTCGCCGGCGTGGGTGAGCGTACCCGCGAAGGCAACGACCTGTACCACGAAATGATCGATGCCGGCGTTATCAAGACCGATGGCCCGGGCTCCAAGGTGGCGCTCGTGTACGGTCAGATGAACGAGCCGCCGGGTGCGCGCGCCCGCGTTGCGCTGTCCGGCCTGACCATCGCCGAATATTTCCGCGATGAAGAAGGTCAGGACGTGCTGTTCTTCGTGGACAACATTTTCCGCTTCACCCAGGCGGGTGCCGAGATGTCGGCCCTGTTGGGCCGTATCCCGTCGGCCGTGGGCTACCAGCCCACCCTGTCCACCGACATGGGCGGTTTGCAGGAGCGCATCACCTCGACGAAGAAGGGCTCGATCACCTCGGTGCAGGCCATTTACGTGCCCGCCGACGACTTGACCGACCCGGCCCCGGCCACCTCGTTCGCCCACTTGGACGCCACGACCGTGCTGTCGCGTTCCATCGCTGAAATGGCCATTTTCCCGGCCGTCGACCCGCTGGACAGCACCTCGCGCGCTCTGGACCCCCGCATCGTCGGTGAAGAGCACTACAACACCGCCCGCAAGGTTCAGCAGGTGTTGCAGCAGTACAAGGCCCTGCAGGACATCATCGCCATCCTGGGCATGGACGAACTGTCGGAAGAGGATAAGCTGGTTGTGGCCCGCGCCCGCAAGATCCAGCGTTTCCTCTCCCAGCCGTTCCATGTGGCCGAAGTGTTCACCGGTACGCCGGGCGTTCTGGTCGCTCTGGAAGATACCATCAAGGGCTTCAAGGGCATCGTGAACGGCGACTACGACCACCTGCCGGAAGCCGCCTTCTACATGGTCGGCACCATCGAGCAGGCCGTGGAAAAGGCCCGCAAGATGGCCGAGGCCGCCTAAGGTTCGCTCCCACCCCCTGCCATCGGTTCACCCTTGGCAGGGGTAGGTGCACGGGAGGGGGTAACCCCTCCTAGACGCGTTTTGCTAGGGTTTAAGCCATGGCCGACAAGGTTGAATTCGAGCTGGTGTCGCCGGAAAAGCTGCTGGTGTCGCAGCCGGTGCATATGGTGGTGGTTCCGGGAGCCGAAGGTTTCCTGGGCGTGCTGCCGGGCCATGCCCCGATGATCGTTACGGTCAAGCCGGGCATCATCGACATCTATGCCAATGACATGGCAACCATCACTCAACGTATCTTTGTGGCCGGCGGTTTCTGCGAGATCACGGGGGCGCGCGTCACCATCCTGGCCGAGGAAGCGTCGGATCTGAATGCTGTCCGTGGCCTGGATCGCGCGACCCTGGAGAAGCAGCTGGTCGATCTGACCGAGGATCTGGCCGATGCCAAGTCCGAGGGGGAGCGGCACACGCTGGAAGGTAAGCTGGCCATTGTGCAGGCCAAGCTGGATGCACAGGCTGGCACGCTGCACTAAGCCTCTTGAACGGAACTGGCAACGGCGTCACATATGTGTCACGTTTCCGGGCCGTTGCGAATGATGATCACGGGGGCGCCTTGCGCCCCCGTTGTTTTTTTACCCCGCCCGGCCCATCTGTCAGCAACCGCGCCGGCCCTGGTGACCAACGCGATCTTTCAGCAGCGAAGTGGATGAATACCGTCATGGCGAATGTGCATTGGACCATTGAGGGCCTGCCCTGGGACAAGCTGGACCAAGCCAAGGCGTCACCCGATATGCTGAAGCTGGCCAAGGCGGCGGCGCTGGTGGAGTATAACGGCCATATCTATGCCGATTACCTGTGCAACGTCTTCCGCGATGACAGGGAATTCTGCGCTGTGGTCCGGCAATGGGCCATCGAAGAAGTGCAGCATGGTGAGGCGCTGGGGACATGGGCATCGCGCATTGATCCCACTTGGGATTTCCAGGCGGCGGTACAACGTTTCCGCGACGGCTATCAGATCGACGTGGCTGCCATGGACAGCAAGCGCGGCAGTCGGGCCGGCGAGCTGGTGGCCCGCTGCATTGTGGAGACAGGCACATCCAGCTATTACACGGCTCTGGCCGAGGCGACGGAAGAACCCGTCTTCAGGCAGATTTGCCGCCACATCGCTGCCGATGAGCTGCGCCATTACAAGCTGTTTTACGACCATCTGAAGCGCTACTTGGAATCAGAGAAGCTGAACCGGGTTCAGCGCCTGATGGTCTGCTTGTCGCGCATCAATGAGACGGAGGATGACGAACTGTCCTACGCCTTTTATGCCGCGAATTATTGGACCCGTCCTTATGAGCGGGTCGAGAACAACGCTGAATATACAAGCCTCGCTTATTCCTTCTACCGCCCCCACCATGTTGATCGCATGGTCGGCATGGTGTTCAAGGCCTCGGGCTTGAAGCCGCATACCTGGCTGCACAGTTGGGCAGCCAAGTTTGCGTATAAGCGCATGCATCAGAAGGCGGAAGCGGCCCGGTTGGCGGCGTGATCAAAGGGGGGTTCGGCCCCCCTTTTTGTTAGTGCAGGCGCTGCGACACCGGCCCCTCGACCGCGATGCGCGGCTCATCTTCATCCATGCCCTCGCGCAGAATATCCAGCAGGCGGCCCGCATCGGGTGTCCCGTCCAGTGCGTCGCACAGGCACCCCATCAATTCCGGCACCATCTGCATCAAGGCGGTGTTGCCGGGCAGGAAGCGGTGCAGGATCAGGCCGTTTTCAACCGCATCCAGCATCAGACTTGCCGCTGGTCCCGCCAAGGCTAGGGCGGGGGGCAGGGGCATCGGTACCGGTGCGATGCCAGTGTTGGCAAGTGCCCGCATGTTGCGTTCCATGATGAACCCTGTGGCGGGGCCATCCACCACGGTCAGGGCGGCATTGGTACCGGCCTGATCCAGCAGCACGTGGCGCAGCTTGCGCAAGGCGGCAATCGCCGCCGCCGCCCGGTCGGCCTGTCCATAGGCGCGTTGGCTGGCGGCATTGAAAGCGGTTCGTATCAGGGCCGGGACAGGATTGGGTATTTGGCTGGTTTGGGTATGGGTTGGCTGGGTCGTCATGGCGCGATCCTCCTTCACGAAGCGATGCCCCTTGGTCACATCGGCGCGCCCTCGCGGACCCCAACATGGGCATCCGTGGCATCGCCTGTCTTGTGACGTGGGGTGCGGTCCGGCCGCCTTCAAGGGTCGGCGGCGGGGCCATTCCGCGCTATGATGCGGCACCGCGATATGGGGTGGCCCGATGGTGTTGAAGCAGATCATGCGCCGGCTCGGTCGGAGCGAGACGCCGATGGCCGCTCCCGCGCCATCGAACCGACCGCCCGGCATGGCGCTGGCGCTGCAAGGCGGCGGGTCGCTGGGGGCCTTTACCTGGGGGGTATTGGACCGGTTGCTGGATGAACCTGGGTTAGCGCCGCTACGCCTGTCTGGCGCATCCGCCGGCGCGGTCAATGCCGTGGCCTTTGCCAGCGGCTGGGCCAAGAGCGGACCAGCCGGTGCGCGCGATGCGCTGGACCGGGTTTGGCGCCGGGTGGGCGAGTGCGGGGTGGGTGCCCTTGGTTTCTGCCCCAGTTGGGCCAATACTGGCATTACCCAGGCGGTGAACAGCGCCGCCTTTGCCATGGCAACCCGACTGTTTTCGCCCTACGCCCTGAACCCGCTGGGTTTCAATCCGCTGCGGTCGATCTTGGTGGAGGAGGTGGATTTCGCCAGCCTCACCCTGCCCACCGCCCCTTCCCTGCTGATCTCTGCCACCCGCGTGCGCGACGGGCAGCCGCACCTGTTCGACAATGCGGCGATCAGCGTCGATTCGCTGCTGGCCTCCACCACCCTGCCGACCCTGCATCAGGCGGTGGAGATCGACGGAGAGGATTACTGGGATGGCGGCTACACCCTGAACCCACCCATCCGCGCCCTGCTGGAAGGGCCGGCAATAGGCCGCCTGCTGGTGGTGCAGGCCATGGCCAATTGCACCGACGACACGCCGCGCACGGCCGCCGCGATTCGCGAGCGCCTGAACCAGATCACGTTTTCCCGACCGCTAGAGGCGGAAATGGACCTGGTGCGCGAAGTGCTGAAGCGCGGCGAGGGGCCGGAACAGCTCGACCTTCTGTCCATCGACCCGCAGGACCCGACCTTGGGCGACCTGAACGGCCTGCGCATCGATATGGAGTATCTGCTCGGTCTAAAGGCCCATGGGCGGGCACAGGCGGGGGAGTGGCTGGCGGCGACTAACGCACCAGCACCTTTCCCGGATTCATGATCCCGTCCGGGTCCAGCATCGCTTTCACCTTCCGCATCAGGTCCAGTTCCACCGGGTCCTTGATCCGTGCCAGTTCCTCGGCCTTGTGATTGCCGATGCCATGTTCGGCGCTGATGCTGCCGCCATGGGCCAGGACCTGTTCATGGACAATGTCGCTGATGGCATGGGCGTGGGCCAGATAGGCGGGCCACTCCATATCCGCCGGTCGGCCAATATTGAAATGGATATTGCCATCACCGACATGGCCGAACGGGTAGGGCCGGATGCCCGGCATATAGGCGCTCACGGCGTTGATGGTGGCGGCCAGGAAGTCGGGGATGCGGCTGACGGGTACCGACACATCGGTATGCACCGCACCGCCGATTTTGCGCCCGATCTCTGGCAGGCTTTCGCGGATCAGCCAGAGTTTACGTTGCTGTTCCATGCTGTCGGCGAAGATGGCATCGGTAACCAGCCCCTGTTCAAGGGCGGTTTCCAGCACCGCCTCCACCTGCCCGCGCAGCGTCGGCCCCGCCATGCCGCTGCTGGCCTCCAGCAGCACATACCAGGGCGAGGGGGCCGACAGCGGGTCCTGGTCACGTCCCAGGATTTCTCGTGACCCGTCAAAGGTAAAACGCGGCATCAGTTCAAAGGCCGACAGGCTGTCGCCCGTCCCGGTGCGAGCCAAGCCCAGCAGGGTGACAGCGGCGGCAGGGCTGGGGACGGCGACCAGGGCGGTTTCGATCTGGCGCGGGCGGGGATACAGCTTGACCGAGGCGGCGGTAATGATGCCCAGGGTGCCTTCAGCGCCTAAGAACAGGTGCTTCAGGTCGTAGCCGCTATTGTCCTTGCGCAGGGTCCGCAACCCGTTCCAGACGCGCCCGTCGGGCAGCACCACCTCCAGCCCCAGCACCAGATCGCGGGCATTGCCATAGCGCAGGGTCAGGATGCCGCCGGCGTTGCTGGACAGGTTGCCGCCCAGCATGCAGGTCCCCTCCGCCCCCAGCGACAGGGGGAAATAGCGGTCGGCGGCCGCGGCGGCGGCCTGAATATCGGCCAGAACACAACCGGCCTCTGCGGTCAGGGTGTAATCGGCAGCGTCCAGGGCGCGAATATGGTTAAGGCGGCCCAGATTCAGCAGAATGGCACCCGTTCCTTTCAGCGCGACCGTGCCGCCGACCAGTCCGGTATTGCCCCCCTGCGGCACGATGGGTATGCGCCGTTCGGCGCAGAGCCGCACGATGGCGGCCACTTCCGCCGTCGATCCCGGGCGCAGGACAGCCACGGGATGGCTCTCTTCCCGCTGGCGCCAATCGAAGGCATAGGGCGCCATGTCGGAACCGGTCAGAACATGGCGAGGGCCGATCAGATCGGTCAGCGCTGAAATCAGGTCGGTGCTCATCTCAGGTCCTGGGTGCTGCCGCGCGGCGCAGGCGGTCATTGATGGCGATGCCAAGCCCCCTATCCGGTACCGGCATGACGGCGATGCCGGACAGGCCGGGCCGGTCCAAGGCACGCAGCATGGCGAACAGGTTCGCCGCCGCCTCTGTCAGGTCACCATTGTTGGACAGGTTCAGTCGGACCGCCCCGCCGCGCAGGAACTGGTCCGGGCCGAAGGCCAGCAGCGCCTCATTATCCCCTACGGTCGTCGCGTCCAGCCGCACGGGCAGGCCCGGCGCATAATGGCTGATCAACATGCCGGGTGCCTTCACGCCGTCAGCAGCGGTGGCAACATCGACGGGGCCAAGCACGCTTTCCAGCTCCTCGCGTGTCACCGAGCCGGGACGCAGCAATAGCGGACGGTCACCCGTGAGGTCCAGCACGGTCGACTCGACGCCGATGGCACAACGCCCACCGGCCAGAATCAGTCTCAGCCGCGCGCCACCGCCATCGGGAAATTCCTCCACCACATGCATGGGCGTGGTTGGGCTGACATGGCCCGACACATTGGCCGACGGGGCGGCCAGGGGGCGGTCCGCAGCCAGGATCAAGGCGCGTGCCACGGGGTGGGCGGGACTGCGTACCGCCACCGTGTCCAGACCCGCCGACACCAGCAGCGACAAGGGCGCATCGGCGCGGCGCGGCAGAACCAGGGTCAGGGGGCCGGGCCACCACATTTCCATCGCGCGGGCGGCGCGGTCATCGACATGGACCAGCGCCTCAGCAGCGCCGACATCGGCCACATGCACGATCAGCGGGTTGAAGCTGGGGCGGCCCTTGGCGGCGAAGATGGCGGCCACCGCCGCGTCATTCCCGGCGTCACCTGCCAGCCCATAGACCGTTTCCGTGGGCATGGCGACCAGATTTCCCGCCGTCAGCGTCTCCGCCGCCTCGGCATAGGCTGCTGGACCTGGCGGCAACACGCGCGGCCGGTCGGGATGCGGCGGCGGGGCCGGCGCGTCATGATGGTGATTGGGGTCGTCGCAGCAAGGGTTGTGGGGCACGGGACCGGTCCTGAAAATCTCACCCGCCACGATAACGGTCGCGGGCGGCCCGATCACGGGCTTTCCACGCAAAGCCCGGCTGCGTCATCCCACACCCGGCTTCAGCGAGAAGACAACGCCCCACCCATCCGGGTCCTCGAAACAGACCGCCCGGTTCAGCCAATAGGGGTTCTCCGGCACTACCGGCACGCCGCCGCGGGCCTGGATGGCTTCTGACACGGAAAGAAGATCCTCACGGCTGTCAACATACAGCACCAGCAGATTGTCGCGGGTGGGGGCCGGACAGGGGCTGCCATCCTTATGCTGGGTGAATTCCAGATGGGTATCCCAACCGGGCAGGCCGATCATCACCCCATCATAGCCGGCATGGCTGCCATCATCGATCCAGCCACCAATAACCTCCAGCCCGATTACATCGCGGTAAAAGCCTGTGACTGCGGTCAACCGGTCCGTCGGCCGGGCAATGCGTACACGGGTAATGGGAAGGTGGCCCGGCCACAGGGTACTGGTCATCGATCTGCCTCATGTTGCGGTGCGGCGCTTGCCGCCCGTGCTGCATGTGGGCACACTGTCACCCACAACAAAGGGCAACAAGGGGCTGGATATGGCGGGGCGGGTCATCACCATCGCGCAGCAGAAGGGCGGGGCGGGCAAGACGACGCTGGCCATTCATCTGGCCGTTACCTGGGCAAGGGCCGGCAAATCCACCGCCCTGGTCGATATCGACCCGCAAGGCAGCCTTTCCGCGTGGTATGCACAGCGGGAAGTGACCCTGGGTGCGGATGCCACCGGCATCACGCATTTGCAGATCTCCGGCTGGCGGACTCAGCGGGAGGTGGAGCGGCTGGCCAGGACCCATGATGTGGTGGTCATCGACAGCCCGCCGCATGCCGAAACCGATGCCCGCATCGCCGTGCGTACCGCTGCACTTGTGATTGTGCCGGTTCAGCCCAGCCCCATGGACCTTTGGGCCACACGCCCGACGCTAGATTTGGCGCGGGCGGAAAAACGGCCGGTGATGTTGGTCATGAACCGTGTGCCGGCGCGCGGCAAGCTGGTTGATGCGGTGGCGGAGAAGGCAGCCGAACTGGGCGTGCCGGTGGCTGCTGAAAGCCTGGGTAACCGTATCGGGTTCGCAGGATCGCTGATGGATGGTCTGACCCTGGCGGAAACAGACCCTAAATCGAAGGGTGTGGAGGAATTGGAGGCGCTGGCTGCCGAAATCTGGACGGCGCTGGACTCATCTTCGGGGGAGGGCAGGTAGCCCCTACCCTTGACTATCCAGATCAGGCAGAGCGATCAGGGGCACGCGCACCCAGAAGCGGCTGCCGCCTTCCTGGACCGGTTCATAGCCGATCTGCCCGCCCATGGCATGGACCAACTGACGGCAGATCGCCAAGCCTAGACCCGAACCGTCGAACCGGCGGGCATGGGAACTGTCAGCCTGGAAAAAAGGCGTGAAAAGATTGTTGCGCTGTTCCGGGGCGACACCGATGCCGGTATCGACCACATCCGCCCGCAGCCATAGCCGGTCGCCGTCCAGCCTATCCTGCCGCAGGAACAAGGTGATGCTACCTGTTTCCGTGAATTTGCTGGCATTGAAGAGCAGGTTGTTCACTACTTGCTGGAGTCGGATACCATCGCCGCGCCACCGGTCAGGCAAGGCGGGGTCCAGATCGACCGAGAGGGTAAGCCCCTTGTCGTGACAGGTCTTCTGCACCAGCCGTTGCCCCCGTGCGACCAGATCGGACAGGGAGAATGGCCGTTCCTCCAGTTCCACCTTGCCCGACTCCAACCGCGCATAGTCCAGCGTGTGGTTCAGCACCTGCATCAGGCTGCGGCCCGTGTCATGCACGGTGCGGGCATAATCGCCATAGGGTTCGGGCAACCCGGCATGGGCCAGCATCTCGCCGAAACCTAAGATCGCGTTCAACGGTGTGCGTATCTCATGGCTCATCATGGCCAGGAAGCTGGCACGGGCCTGGGCCATCTGTTCGGCGGCCGTCTGTGCTGCTGTGGCATCACGCTGCAATTTGTCCATTGACAATTGGTCCATGGCGATGCCGGCCAATTGTTCCAGTAAGGACACCTGCTCCGCCTGGAAGTCGGGCCGGGGCCGTCGGTCCAGCACACAGAAGACCCCCAGGATCTGGCCTGTCGGCGTGCTGATGGGCGCGCCCGCGTAAAAACGCAATCCCGCCTGTGTGATGCCGGGCAGGTCGGCGAAGCGTTCGTCGGCGGCCAGATCGGCCACCACCAGCCTGCCACCATTGACCACGAGATTGCACAGGGAGCTTTCGCGCGGCACCCGACCGACGCAGATGCCGTCTTCTGCCTTGGGCCACATATCGGTGGCATTGATCAGATTGACCATGGCGATCGGCAGGCCGAACAGCCGCCGTGCCATGCCCGTTAACCGGAGAAAACGCGTGTCAGGTCCCAATTCCGACCCGACATAGGCGGAGAATTCCTGAAGTCGCAATCGCTCGCGCAGGTCGCTGACGATCATGATGCGTGGTTCCGCCTTGATGGATCGTCAGCGTGAGCGTCAGCAGGGATCGTGTCAATGCATCCCTATCTGCCTGCACCTCCGACCAGGTTCCCAGGATCGGAACCGATCATCGGGCGTCAATTGTCAATCCCGCCGTCCGGCGGCTTGACCATCCGGCATGTCGAGCGCCGCAGCCATCGCCACCAAACCCCTTGCCGATCAGTTACACCCGCCGGGAAGGGGAGCCTGTCACAGGCCTTGTAACGCCTTCAGCACGGCATCGACATGACCCGGCACCTTCACCTTGCGCCATTCGGCACGCAGGACGCCGTCCTTGTCGATCAGGAAGGTAGAGCGTTCGATACCCATGTACTTCTTGCCATACATGTTCTTCTCCGCCCAGGCGCCGTAGCGCTCTGTCACGTCGCTTTCAGCATCGGAGGCCAGGATAAAGGGCAGTTTGTACTTGGCCTTGAACTTGTCGTGGCTGGCCACACTGTCCTTGGAAATGCCGATGATGGTGGCGTCCAGCTTTTCGAAATGCGGCAACTGCTCCCCGAAACCGCAGGCCTGGGTGGTGCAGCCGGATGTGTCATCCTTCGGGTAGAAATAGACCACAACATTCTTGCCCTTCAGCGCCGACAGGGTGACGCTGCCATTGCCGTCGGTGGGCAAGGTGAAATCGGGGGCGGGCTGGCCGATGGCGATGGTCATCTTGCGCTTCCTTTGGGGAAAAATGGTCTGAGCCCAAGAATTTAGATGCGGTGCGGCAGAGTCAACCCGCTGCACGGACAAAGGGGGACAGCGATGATCAGCGTGGATTACGTGCGCACCATGGCGGCCTATGGTGATTGGATGAACAGCCGCATGGTGGCGGCCTGCGCTTCCATCCCGGCAGCCGACCGGTCCCGAGATCTGGGGGCCTTCTTCAAGTCACTGCATGGCACCCTGGACCATATTCTGTGGGCCGACCTGATCTGGCTCTGCCGGTTCGAAGGGGAGGCACCGCCGATAGCCAAGGGCGCAGACCTGTTTCGCCCGGACTGGGATGAACTGGTGGCCGACCGGGCAGCGGCCGATGCCCGCATTCTGGCATGGGCAGCAGGCGTGACGCCGGAATGGCTATCGTCACCGCTCACCTATGTCACCAAGTTCAATCCGCATCGCTGGACCCTGCCGGCCTGGCTTTCAGTGACGCATTTCTTCAACCACGGCACCCATCATCGCGGTCAGGCGACAACGCTGATGATGCAGGTGGGTGTCGATCCGGGCGTGACAGACCTGCCAGTGCTGCCGGGGCTGTTCGACGGCGCGCTGGGTTTGGCGGCGAGCAAGATACCGGTCGCCACTTAGCAGAGTGGACCTGCGCTACGCCGGGCATCCCGGCATTAACCACCATCCCCCAAAACCTGCCGGCAGAATCGCACCGTGATCGGCTTCTTCGCGGCCAGCGCTGCATGGTCCAGGGTGGCGACCACGCGGCGGGCATTGGCGAAGCTGCGTTCGGTGCGGGTCATCAACCAGTCGATGACATCCTCCCCCACCCGGATCTGCCGGTCGGCGAACAGCTTTACCAGCACCGCCATCAGCAGGGCGTCGTCCGGGGCCGCCATGCCCACGGCGGGGGCGGCCAGCAGGCGGGACCGCAGGTCGGGCAGGCGGATCAGCCAGTTGATCGGTGCGTTCTCCGCCAGCAGCAGCAGATGACCGCCCATCTCTTTGGCCAGATTGTAAAGATGGAACAGGGAGCGTTCCAGGTACGGGTCGCCCGCCACCCCCTGTGCTCCGTCCAGAACGGCGGTTCGCATGGGGCGTAACAGATCAGGCAGTTCTGCCTCCGCCCGCAGATCATCAATCGACAGGAGATTGCCCCGCGCGCGGGCCCGCCAGATCTGGGCTAAATGGCTTTTGCCGCACCCTGCCGGGCCAAACAGGACCAGGGCCGGGGCTGGCCAGTCCGGCCACGCATCCAGCCAGGCCACGGCATCCTGATTGCCTGGCGCCACCAGGAAATCATCCTCCCCCATGGCGGAGCGATGACCGAGATCAAGTGGGATCTGCCGTGTGGACAATAAAGAGGGCGGATTGGATGGTGTTGGGGGGGGCGTGGTCATGGCACAGCCCCTCCTTTTGCACGGGCTGGAAATCTCAGAACAGGCTCAGGGCTTGGGCGGCAGGTCGGCGACGCCGGCACCCCGTTCCGCCCCTTCGGCTGCCGGATGGGATAGCAGCGGGTCGGGGGCCAAGTCGAGGGCTGTCGCCGTACCGGTGTCGAACCCACGGTAGAGGCTGCTCTGCATATATTGCCGCAAACCGAACCGGGCCAGCACCCCAATGACGGCAGCCACAGGAACGGCAAGCAACACGCCGACAAAGCCGAAAAGGGCGCCACCCGCCAGTAAGGCGAACATCACCCAGACGGGATGCAGCCCTACTTTGTCGCCCACCAGTTTGGGCGTCAGGATGTTGCCTTCGACGGCCTGGCCAAAAAAGAAGATGCCGGCGATCAGGCCAACGCGCCAGAATTCATCGAACTGGAACAGGGCCAGACCGACACTGGCCACGAATCCGACGATCGAGCCAACGAACGGAATGAAGGACAGCACCCCCGTGATCAGCCCGATCACCAGACCAAAATCCAGTCCCGCCGCCGTCAGCGCCACGGCATAGAAGATGCCCAGGCAAAGACAGACAGTGGCCTGTCCGCGTACGAAACCGGCCAGCGTTGTATCCACGGCACGGGCCTGTTCGCGGATCGTGGCGGCATAGGGACGGGGAAGCCAGCCATCTACCGTCGCCACCAACCGGTCCCAATCGCGCAGCAGATAGAAGGCGACAATGGGCGTGATGAAGATGACCGACAGAATGTCGATGATAGCGACACCTTTGGTCAGAATATTGCGCAGGACATCGGCTGTCCACCCAACGGCGGTACCGGCATAACTGCCGGCCGCCTCCCGCAGTTGTTTGACTTCCGCCGCTGGCAGTCGCCGCAAGAAGCGTTGGATGGCAGGCAGGACTTCCTGTTTGGCCCAGGCAATCCATTGCGGGGCCAGTTCCAACAGTTGGACAAGCTGGGCTTGCAGCAATGGCGCCACCAGCAGCACCGCCAGGATCGCGGCCAGAAGGAAACCCAGCAATACCAGCGTGGTGGCGGCCCATCGTGGCAGCCCGCGCGTTTCCAGCTTGTCCGCGACCGGGTCCAGCAGATAGGCCAGCGCCATGCCTGCAACGAACGGCGCCAGCATGGAGCGTAGCAGCCAGACCGTGGCGATGAAGGCAACAAATCCCCACAGCCAGAATTTCCACTGTCGATTGGCGCGCATCATGTGTCCTTGCCCAGATCATCTGTGAGGAACTCGTCCTCCGGCTTCGGACGGTTCACATAGGCCAGGGCCAGGGAGGCAAATGCCAGCCCCACCACCAACAGTTCTGTGGGCAGAAGGAACAGATCGACCCCGAAACCCGGCCCCTGGATCAGCAGAAAAAGGATGGCCAACGCGCCCATGGCGACAATATTCACATGGAACAGCCAGCGCGGTTCCCGTATCCAGGGGTCATTGCCTGCCGTTTCCGGCAGTTTCTGCCCCAGTGCCAGGACCAGTTCACGCAATAGCACGGGGATCAGGACCCAGAGCGGCAGCAAGCCCCTGTAAGACAGGGCGCACAACGCCAGAAGCGGCAAAAGCCGATCCGCCAGCCCGTCCAGCAGCCCGCCCAGCCGGGTGCGGGTCTTGAAAAGCAGGGCGGCCGCCCCTTCCAGCAGGGCGCCCAGCCCTGCCAGCACAAACAGCCAGAAGGCCAGGGTAAAATGGCCGCTATAGATCAGCCAACCGATCAGCAGGGCCGACAGAAGCCGCCCGGCCGTGATGCCCATGGTGATGCGGCGCAGCCGTTCCAATGTGGGATCGGTGGCCATGGGTTCGGGCGCAAGATCACTCATGGTGCCTCAACTCCGCCGTGGGGTTCCAGGCGGCAGTATGAGGGTTTTCGGAAGGATAACAATGGTCTGGTGGAAAGCCGGGGAACCATTCACCGCATGGCCCGCAGCACCGGCCCATCGGCTCCGTCCTCCAGCACCAGATCGTGCTGGGCCAGGGCGATGCGCAATTGCGCGATATCGCCGGCATGGCGCAGGTCCAGGACGGCGTTACTGCGGGACAGGCTGGTGATTGTTGTCTGAGTGATGGTGTTGATACCGGCCAGACGTCGGCGGATGGACAACCACCCGGCCTGATCGGCAAAGCTGGCCGTCAGGGTCAAATCAGACAGGGCACCGCCCGCAATTTGCGTGGCTGCGGTCCAGCGTTCCTCGAACCGGTGGGTGACCGCTTCCACGGCCGCGCGATGGGTGGGATTGACCGCGTCGCCGGCCTCGCTGGGCAGTGGGGGTTGGGTCAGGCTGAAACTTTCCGCAGGACCTGTGGCCGGGTGCAGCGCAACCGTCACCGTCAGGCCCGTCTCTGGTGTACCGCTGGCGACAATCACCGCCACATCGCCCGCCCCGTATCGGTCGGCAATACGGCGCAGGGCCGTTGCATCACCGGCCAGCGCCTGTTCGACGCCGATATCGGCCACATCGGCGGCTTCCCCGAACGGCACCGTTACCGGCACCAGCCCGCCCTGTTGGGGGGCCAGATCGGCCCAAGCCTGCCGCCAGGCCGTGCCCGTTTGCCACAGGACCGGCGTGCCGCCAGACTGATCCACGGGCAAAACCAGAGTCGGCTTTGACCGCACCTCGGCGTAAGCGACATTGTTGGCGCGCAGATAGGTGCGCAGAGCGGCGCCGTTGAACCGAATGGCCAGCTTGCCAACATAGCGGGTTGCTGATGTCCGCTCCTCTTGGATCTCAAAGCTCTGCACCATCCGTTCGATGACGTCGGACGGGACAGGGGGCAGGGCCGTGCGTGTCCCATCGACGGTCAGCCTGTCGAACAGCAGGTCGAATGCCTTGCGCTGTGCCTCTCGAACGCCCTGATCGCGGGCTAGATTGGCATTGCCGGAGGAAATATCGACACCGACATCCCGCACCGTGAACAGGTCGTCCACCGCCTGACCGGAGGCCGGTAGGGCCAGGCCCAGGGCGATCAGGGTGACAGACAGGCTTTTGCGCAGGGCGGGGGTGCGGATGACCGGCATTGCCTTGAATTCCGATGTTGCTATGTTCGGCGCCAAATCCGGGGTGCGGCAGGCCACCATGGGCTTTCTACCCCACCCCGGCACCGTTACGCCAGCAGTGAGGGCCAGGGCATGAGCAGCTATTCCTACCGGGATGCCGGTGTCGATATCGACGCGGGCAACGCACTGGTTGATGCGATCAAGCCGCTGGCCAAGTCCACCGCCCGGTCCGGCTCCGATGCCGGCCTGGGCGGGTTTGGGGCGCTGTTCGATCTGCGTGCCGCCGGCTTCCATGATCCGCTGCTGGTCTCCACCACCGATGGGGTTGGCACCAAGCTGAAGGTCGCCATCGACGCCAACAAGCATGACACGGTCGGTATCGATCTGGTCGCGATGTGTGTGAACGATTTGGTTGTCCAGGGCGCCGAACCGCTGTTGTTCCTGGATTACTACGCCACCGGCAAGCTGGACGTGACCGCTGGTCGTGCCATCGTCGCCGGCATCGCCGAGGGTTGCCGTCAGGCCGGCTGTGCCCTGGTCGGCGGGGAGACGGCGGAAATGCCGGGCATGTATGCCCATGGCGATTATGATCTGGCCGGCTTCTCCGTGGGTGCCGTCGAACGTTCCCAGGTGCTGATCGGTGACAAGGTCGCCGCCGGCGACGTCGTGCTGGGCCTTGCTTCCAGTGGTGTGCATTCCAATGGCTATTCGCTGGTGCGCAAACTGGTCGGCGTGTCTGGCCTGACCTATGACAGTGCCTGTCCCTGGGATGCGTCGCGCAGTCTGGGTGACGCACTGCTGACGCCGACGCGCATCTATGTGAAGTCGGTCCTGGCCGCCGTGCGCGCCGGCACGGTCAATGCGTTGGCCCATATTACGGGTGGCGGGTTGATCGAGAATATTCCGCGCGTGCTGCCCGATGGCCTGGGCGTGGATCTGGACGCAGCATCCTGGGACCTGCCGCCGGTGTTCGGCTGGTTGATGAAGACGGGCAATGTCGCGGCCCCGGAAATGGCCCGCACCTTCAATTGCGGTATCGGCATGGTGGTTGTTGTGCCTGCCGACAAGGCGGATGAAGCCACGCGCATCTTGGCTGATGGTGGTGAGACGGTGCAGCGTATAGGTACCGTGGTGCCACGTGGCAATGACGGCCACCGTGTTGTGATCACGGGCCTGGAGCGCTGGTCGTGAGAGTGCGTCTGGGCGTGCTGATCTCGGGCCGGGGCAGTAACCTGCAGGCCCTGATCGACGCTGCCAGCGATCCCACCTACCCGGCGGAGGTGGCGCTTGTCATCTCCAACAAGGCGGATGCCGCCGGCCTGGAAAGGGCGCGTGCCGCCGGTATCGCGACCCTGGTGCTAAAGCCGAAGGATTTCGCCAACAAGGCAGCGCACGAGGCGGCGATGACAACGGCATTGCAGGAGGCCGGCGTCGGTCTGGTCTGCCTTGCCGGCTATATGCGCCTGCTGTCGCCCGTGTTTGTTGCGGCATGGCACAACCGGCTGATCAATATCCATCCCTCTCTGCTGCCCTCCTTCCCTGGCCTGGATACGCACGCCCGGGCCATAGAGGCCGGCGTGTGGCTCCATGGGTGCACCGTGCATTATGTGCGGGTGGAGATGGATACAGGCCCGATCATCGTGCAGGCCGCTGTGCCCGTCGGTGATGATGACACGCCCGACAGCCTGTCTGCCCGCGTGCTGGAGCAGGAGCACAAGGCCTATCCCCTGGCCGTGCGGTTGATCGCAGAAGGGCGGGTGACGGTGGAGGGGGATCGGGCTTTGGTAAAGCGGGCTGGGGTCGCTTTGACGACGGGGTTGCCGGAAGTCTGAGAGTGCGTTGCACGACCGGCATCTCTCTTGGCTGCTGCCATAGATCAATCCGACTAACCTGTCCGGAAATGATGACAAGGTCGTCATCGATTCTATGGGATTTTTCGAGGCTATATAATCGGCTCTGTCGAGGTACATGACTGTTACCGGCCGTGCGCGGCGCTCGGAATTCTGGTGGTGGTTCCTATTCACTCAAATCTTGAATGTTCCGTCGAATGCGAAAGCGTGACCTTATGATCGTCCGCCCCGCCACATCCGCTGACCTGCCCTTCATCCACAGCCTCGCCGTACGTCTGGCCGGTGCTGCCGACCTGTCCTGGCGCAGCGCTGACGAGGTGATGCGCTTCCAGCGACGTTTCATGCATGAGGCGCTGGAAGTGCCCAAGCCGGGCGCAGTGACCTTCATCGCCGAGGATACGACCGGTGAGCGCCTCGGCTTTGTCCATGCCGAGCCGATGTTGGACATTTTCACCGACCAGATCGCCGCCTATGTCCCCTTGATGGCCGTCACGGAGGCATCGGAAGGGCAGGGCGCGGCGCGGACCTTGATGGCGGCTGTGGAGAATTGGGCCAAAGGGGAGGGTTATGCGTCCCTGTCGCTGGACGTCTTTGCCAGCAACGCACGCGGTCGTGCCTTTTATGCCCGGTTGGGCTATGGGGAGGAGACATTGCGGCTGGTAAAGGACATTCGGTAGCACCCCCAACCGTTCGAGAACCCTTGTCAACCGCGTCCCCAACCCTTACACCATCGCGCAGAATTCCGTTGTCTCGTTCCGGGGAGAAAAAAATGGCCGGCGCTCATGGGCCCGTTGTGGTCGATAAGAAGCTCGTTAAGGAACATGCCGAGGGTTGGCATGCCTTTACCCGGTTCACCACCATTGGCGTCATCGCCGTGGTGCTGTTCCTGCTGATGATGCTGCTGCATTTCTTCGTGGGCTGGGGCTATGCGGTGTTGTTCATGCTGGTGGGTTATGTCGTGCTGACCATCGCCGCTCTGCTGGGCAAGGTATAAAGACGCTTTTGGTCTTTCACGCGACGCCACTCGGCGATTCCTGCGATGAAATACCGGGGTTTTCTGGGAAAAAGGGGCCGCCGGCCATGCCGTGCGGCCCCTTTTGCGTCCGCGGCAAACCCGCTAGTACGCCTTTGGCACGGTTCAAGCCCTTGAAGGGGGGGTGTGGCTGTGCCACGTTAACGTTGACGCCGTCACGGCCGTTTTTCCCGTGCCCATCTGGGGCGGGCGGTTGGTCCAGGCCCAGCGGGGCTGGCGGCATGAATATAGAAGGCTGACTTAAGATGCTGGACATCCCCCGCGGTGTTCTCTACCCGGTCCTCCCGTTGAGAGACATCGTCGTCTTCCCGCACATGATCGTCCCGTTGTTCGTGGGCCGTGAGAAATCGGTTCGCGCGCTGGAAGACGTGATGAAGGATGACAAGCAGATCCTGCTGGTCACCCAGAAGAACGCCTCCCAGGATGATCCCACGCCCGCTGATATCTTTTCTGTGGGCACGATCGGCACTGTGCTGCAGCTGCTGAAGCTGCCTGATGGAACCGTGAAGGTGCTGGTGGAGGGCGGTAAACGTGCTTCCATCACCAAGTTTGGTGATAATGAGGAGTTTTTCCAGGCTTACGCCGAACTGATCGACGAAAAGGTGGGTGAGGCCCAGGAGCTGGAAGCTCTCAGCCGTGCCGCCGTGTCTCAGTTTGAGCAATATATCAAGCTGAACAAGAAGATCCCGCCTGAAGTCCTGGTCTCCATCAACCAGATCGAGGAACCGGGCAAGCTGGCCGACACCATCGCCAGCCACCTCCAGCTCAAGATTCCTGAGAAGCAGCAGTTGCTGGAGACCCCGACGGTCGCCGAGCGGCTGGAGCGGGTCTATGCCTTCATGGAAGGAGAGATCGGCGTTCTGCAGGTGGAAAAGCGCATCCGCAATCGCGTGAAGCGCCAGATGGAGAAGACCCAGCGCGAGTATTATCTGAATGAGCAAATGAAGGCCATTCAGAAGGAACTTGGCGAGGGCGAGGACGGCAAGGACGAGGTTGCGGAGATCGAGGAAAAGATCGCCAAGACCAAATTCAGCAAGGAAGCCCGCGAAAAGGCCCTGGCCGAGGTCAAGAAGCTGCGCACCATGAGCCCGATGAGCGCCGAGGCGACCGTCGTGCGCAACTATCTGGACTGGATGCTGTCCATTCCCTGGAAGAAGCGCAGCAAGGTCAAGAAGGACATTAAGGGCGCTGAGGCGATCCTCAATGCCGATCATCACGGTCTGGAGAAGGTCAAGGAACGCATCCTGGAGTACCTGGCCGTTCAGCAGCGGATGGACAAGGTGAAGGGTCCGATCCTGTGTCTGGTCGGGCCGCCGGGCGTCGGCAAAACCTCGCTGGGCAAGTCCATTGCCAAGGCCACTGGCCGTAACTTTGTCCGCATGTCACTGGGTGGTGTGCGGGATGAGGCTGAGGTGCGCGGCCATCGCCGGACCTATATCGGCTCCATGCCCGGAAAGGTCATCCAGGGCATGAAGAAGGCTAAGACCTCCAATCCTCTGTTCTTGCTGGACGAGATCGACAAGCTGGGCGCGGATTGGCGTGGTGACCCGTCATCGGCGCTGCTGGAAGTGCTCGACCCAGAACAGAACAGCACCTTTGCCGACCATTATCTGGAAGTCGATTACGACCTGTCTGACGTGATGTTCGTCTGCACGGCCAACTCGCTGCGGATGCCGCAGCCGCTGCTGGACCGGATGGAGATCATTCGTCTGGCCGGTTACACCGAAGATGAGAAGGTGGAGATTGCCAAGCGCCACCTGATCGCCAAGCAGGTGGCCGATCATGGTCTGAAGGCCGGTGAATTCTCCATCACCGATGAAGCCCTGCGCGACCTGATCCGCTATTACACGCGCGAAGCCGGTGTGCGCTCGCTGGAGCGGGAAATCGCCAACCTGGCGCGCAAGGCCATCAAAGAGATCCTGATGAAGGGTCTCGACAAGGTGAAGGTCACGCCGAAGAACCTGGAAAAGTTTGCGGGCGTGAAACGTTTCCGATTCGGTGAGGCAGAACTGGAGGATCAGGTCGGTGCCACCACCGGTCTGGCCTGGACCGAGGTGGGCGGCGAGATTCTGACCATCGAAGCCGTTATGCTCCGTGGCAAGGGCCGTATCCAGACAACGGGCAAGTTGGGCGATGTCATGAAGGAATCGGTGCAAGCCGCCGAATCCTATGTGAAGGCCAATGCTCTGAAGTTCGGGATCAAGCCCACGCTGTTCGAGAAGCGTGACATCCATGTTCATGTGCCGGAAGGGGCGACCCCGAAGGACGGCCCGTCGGCCGGTGTGGCCATGATTACCACCATCGTGTCCGTCCTGACGGGCATCGCGGTGGCCAAGGATATTGCCATGACGGGGGAGATCACCCTGCGCGGTAAGGTTCTGGCCATTGGCGGCCTGAAAGAGAAACTGCTGGCGGCACTGCGAGCGGGAATCAAGCGCGTCCTGATTCCCAAGGACAACGAGAAGGACCTGGCCGAAATCCCCGACAATGTGAAAAAGGGCCTGACCATCATCCCGGTTTCAACCGTTGATGAGGTCATTGCGCAGGCTTTGGTCACGGCACCGGTCGGAATCGAGTGGTCGGAGCCCGAAGAAGTGGCCCAGGTCCCCGGAAAAGCTGGGGATGAGGAGCGTGACGGCGTGATTCGGCATTGAAGTGTGCCGTGAAATCGTGTGAATTGGGTTCCCGCCGCTACCCGCACAAATCCTTGGTGCTGGCGGCGGAACCTATCCTTACGAATGCCTGGGAACAGTTTTCGGGCATGTGCAACCGATACTCTCTTGATGAGGGGGGCCTTAAGTGAACAAGAACGATCTCGTTGCCGTGGTCGCCGAAGCGGCTGGTTTGTCCAAGGCGGACGCGAACAAGGCCGTGGATGCGGTCTTCGATGGGATCACCGGCGCGCTGCAGAAGGGCGACGAAGTGCGTCTGGTTGGTTTCGGCACCTTTGCCGTGGCTGAACGCGCTGCTTCCGAGGGCCGTAACCCCCGCACCGGTGAGAAGATTTCCATCGCCGCCTCCAAGCAGCCGAAGTTCAAGCCCGGCAAGGGCCTGAAGGACGCGCTGAACTGAGCGACACTGTCGTGGGAATGCCCGGCGTGATGCCGGGCACCTGATGATGGATAGAACGGGCGGCCGCAAGGTGCGCCCGTTTCTCATTTCCGCGATCTGGCATGACCAGGGGCAACAGCCTAACATCCATGCAGCATTCACGGCGAGGCACATGAGGCCTTTGTCTGTGGTCAACTGTTGATTGGTATAGGGCAGCGGCGGCGACTGACCTCCTGCGGTTTCCCGGCTGCGGTCGATCCCTGGATTTGAGCATCTACGCCGTCGTCGTCGATCGGAAGTCCGGGTGTGGTGGTTGCAGCAGGACATTGTTTCGTCCACATAATCAACTTCCCTGTTGACCTTGGCGTTTTCGCCGCTATTGTCCCGGCCATCGAACGGTAAGGGCGGTTAGCTCAGAGGTAGAGCTTCGGTTTTACACACCGCAGGTCGGGGGTTCGACTCCCTCACCGCCCACCATCTCCCATCGTTCCTCCCTCAAAATCTTTGACCATTCCACCTGTCGCCTTGTTGGTGGAACAGGTATGGTGAAGCCTGACATGCGACCTCTTGCGGTCGCTGGATGGGAAAGAGGGAAGGCGCTTCGTGACCGATTCTGCCGATCGTCGCCTGGGCGACCGCATCCTGGTCGCATTGGAACTGGCCATTGACCAGCAGGAACTGGAAATCGCTGAACAGCTCTGGCGTGCCTTGGAACTGGCATTGAGCCGGTATGGCGGCCCCGACGCTTTTGAAAAACGCGATCCGCCCGCCAACATGGACGATGTGTTGGATCGGTTGTTTGCCTTGCGGCGGGCGAAGGGTGGCTGACCGGCTTCGCGCTGTCGATTTCATGTTTGACAAGGGGTGCGGGGTCGAATATACACCCGCCCACCTCAGCGGCGGCGGGGCCAGGAACGGTTCTGACGCTGCTGGAAAAGTTTGCGGGTGTAGCTCAGTTGGTTAGAGCGCCGGCCTGTCACGCCGGAGGCCGCGGGTTCAAGTCCCGTCACTCGCGCCACTTTTCCTTCAGGGGTTCAGGAATGGGTTGACAGCCGTTCTGTCGTTTTGTGCGGGTGTAGCTCAGTTGGTTAGAGCGCCGGCCTGTCACGCCGGAGGCCGCGGGTTCAAGTCCCGTCACTCGCGCCACCCTTCCTGGTGGCCCGTCCCGGAGAGGACGTTAACTCCTTCCACCCTGCGCGGGTGTAGCTCAGTTGGTTAGAGCGCCGGCCTGTCACGCCGGAGGCCGCGGGTTCAAGTCCCGTCACTCGCGCCACTTTTCCTTCAGGGGTTCAGGAATGGGTTGACAGCCGTTCTGTCGTTTTGTGCGGGTGTAGCTCAGTTGGTTAGAGCGCCGGCCTGTCACGCCGGAGGCCGCGGGTTCAAGTCCCGTCACTCGCGCCACCCTTCCTGGTGGCCCGTCCCGGAGAGGACGTTAACTCCTTCCACCCTGCGCGGGTGTAGCTCAGTTGGTTAGAGCGCCGGCCTGTCACGCCGGAGGCCGCGGGTTCAAGTCCCGTCACTCGCGCCACCCTGCCTTCAGACCAGACAAACAAGGCGGAACCCCGACCAAGGTCGGGTAATTGAATTCCACAGTTCCAGCAAATTTAAAATCGCAGCATTCCCCATTCGGGAAGATGCTGAATTTTTGCATTTCCGCGTGGCTCGCTGTGGCCATGCATTTGACGCCATTGAGTAATCCCTGCGACGCAACGCTGGTTTGCCGCGACGCACCAAATGGCGGAACAGCGAGCGTTTTCGGCCAGTTGCGAACGTTTATCAGCCCAGAAAATGGCGTAATTCGCTTTCCTTCCTGTGTGGACGGGGCCTATATTCCCGTGGGCTCCGGGTTCCCCTGGCGGCCTTCCTGGTCCATGAACCGCCCGCGGTCGCGACACATAGAACATCGGCCCGAGCCTGTCGGCCCGATGGTTTGCTGTGGCGCGTCGCCGGGCTGAACCGGTGTAACGATGTCCGATCCGATGTCCAACCCGCTGCTGGTGCAGTATCTGCCGATCCTGGTCTTCCTGGCGATTGCCACGGTGGTGGCCGGCGCGATGATCGCGGCCTCTCTGGTGGTGGGCAAGCAGAAGCCTGACGCCGAGAAGCTGTCCGCCTATGAGTGCGGCTTTGAAGCGTTTGAGGATGCACGCAGCAAGTTCGACGTCCGCTTCTATCTGGTCTCGATCCTGTTCATCATCTTTGACCTGGAAGTGGCCTTCCTGTTCCCGTGGGCGATCGCCCTGGGTGATATCGGCATGTTCGGTTTCTGGTCGATGATGGTGTTCCTGGGCATCCTGACCATCGGCTTCATTTATGAATGGAAGAAGGGCGCGCTGGAGTGGGAGTAATCCCGTCCAGCCAGCTTGGGAGCGATATGATGAGCAGCAGCAATCTCGTCACCACCAATCAGGTTGTGGGCAACACCAGCCCCCTGCCGCCCGGCCCGGCACAGGAAGCCTATCTGAATGCGGTCACCACCGAACTGAACGACAAGGGTTTCCTGGTCGCCAAGTACGATGATCTGCTGAACTGGGCCCGCACTGGCTCGTTGTGGCCCATGACCTTCGGTCTGGCCTGCTGTGCCGTGGAGATGATCCACGCCTACATGGCGCGCTATGATCTTGACCGGTTTGGTGTGATCCCGCGTCCCAGCCCGCGCCAGTCCGACGTGATGATCGTCGCCGGCACGCTGTGCAACAAGATGGCCCCGGCATTGCGCAAGGTCTATGACCAGATGGCCGAACCGCGCTGGGTCATCTCGATGGGTAGCTGCGCCAATGGCGGCGGCTATTATCACTATTCCTATTCGGTGGTGCGCGGCTGCGATCGTATCGTGCCCGTTGATATCTACGTGCCTGGTTGCCCGCCGACGGCGGAGGCGCTGGTTTACGGCATTCTGCAATTGCAGAAGAAGATCAAGGGCGGTAACCGCCTGATCCGCGCCTGACCTTGGTTATTGGACGAGGACGCTTAGGATGAGCGACGAGGCCCTCAAGGAACTCGGTGATTATATCGGCAACGCCTTGGGCGCTGCTGTGGTGAAGACCGAGGTCGCCCATGGCGAGCTGGCCGTGACCCTGACGCGCGCCGCGCTGTTCAAGGGCATCCAGTTCCTGCGCGACGATTCGACCACCCATTGCGAAATGCTGGCCGACATTGCCGGTGTGGATTATCCCGACCGTGCCGAGCGGTTTGAGGTGGTCTATAACCTGTTGTCGGTGAAGCATAATCACCGCATCCGCGTGAAAGTGGCAACGGATGAGGACACGCCCGTGGCCTCCATCGTGTCGCTGTACCCTGTGGCAGGCTGGTTTGAGCGTGAGGCCTGGGATCTCTACGGTATCTTCTTCGCCGACAATCCCGACCTGCGCCGTATCCTCACCGATTATGGGTTCGAGGGTCATCCGCTGCGCAAGGATTTCCCGCTGACCGGGTTTGTTGAGCTGCGTTACGATGCCGAACAGCGCCGGGTGGTTTATGAGCCGGTGAAACTGACGCAGGATTTCCGCAGCTTCGACTTCCTGTCGCCCTGGGAAGGGATGACGGATGTGCAGTTGCCGGGCGATGAAAAGGCCGTTATCCCGCTGGCGGTGCGTCCCGCCATCGCGGACAAGCGTTAAGGGGGCCAGGAGATGGCAACGACCACCGTCGCGACCGAAGCCGGGCTGTCCCTCTCGGCACCCGCCACCCAGGGCGAAGTGCAGATCAAGCCCTTGACCATGAATTTCGGTCCCCAGCATCCGGCCGCCCATGGCGTGCTGCGTCTGGTGATGGAAATGGATGGCGAGGTGGTGGAACGGGCTGATCCGCATATCGGGTTGCTGCACCGCGGTACCGAAAAGCTGATCGAGTACAAGACCTATACCCAGGCCACGCCTTACTTCGACCGGCTGGACTATGTGTCTCCGATGTCGATGGAGCACACCTGGGTGTTGGCCGTCGAAAAACTGTTGGGCATCACCCCGCCCAAGCGTGGTCAGTATATCCGCGTACTGTTTGCGGAAATTACCCGCATCCTGAACCATCTGCTCAACCTCACCACCTTCGCGCTGGATGTTGGCGCCATCACGCCGGCCCTCTGGGGCTTTGAAGAGCGTGAGAAGCTGATGGAGTTTTATGAGCGGGTGTCGGGTGCACGCCTGCATGCCAACTATTTCCGCCCTGGTGGTGTGAACCTGGACCTGCCGGCTGGGCTGGCCGATGATATCGCCGCCTATTTCGACACCTTCCCCAAGTTCATGGCTGATCTCGAAGGTCTGCTGACCGAGAACCGGGTGTTCAAGCAGCGCACCGTTGATATCGGTGTGGTCAGTGCTGCTGATGCGCTGGCCTGGGGCTTCTCCGGTCCGATGCTGCGTGGCTCCAATGTAGCCTGGGATTTGCGCAAGGCGCAGCCCTATGACAGCTACGAGGAGTTTGAATTTGATGTGCCGGTTGGCCTGACCGGCGATTGTTATGCCCGCTATCTGGTTCGCATGGAGGAGATGAAACAGTCGATGTTCATCATCCGTCAGGCGCTGGACAAGCTGGCCAAGACGCCGGGCCCCGTGAAGGCCAACGACCGCAAGGTCACGCCGCCCACCCGTGGCGAAATGAAGCGCTCGATGGAAGCGCTGATCCACCATTTCAAACTGTACACCGAAGGCTATCACGTGCCGGCCGGCGAAACCTACACGGCGACCGAATCGCCGAAGGGGGAACTGGGCGTGTATCTGGTGGCTGACGGAACGAACCGCCCGTATCGCTGCAAGATTCGCCCCACCGGCTTCTCGCACCTGCAGGCGATGGATTTCATGTCCAAGGGTCACATGCTCGCTGACGCGGTCGCGATCATCGGCTCCATGGACATCGTGTTCGGAGAGATTGATCGATGAGTGCCGCCCATTCCCATGGCCCCGCGGTCGCGGAGCCGACCAGCTTCGAATTCACCGCCGAGAATATCGAGCTGGCCAAGCGCATCATCGCCAAGTACCCCGAAGGCCGACAACAAAGCGCGGTGATGCCGTTGCTTGACCTGGCTCAGCGTCAGTGCGGCGGCTGGCTGCCCAAGGTCGCCATTGATTATGTGGCCCACTATCTCGACATGGCGCCGATCCGGGCGCTGGAGGTGGCGAGCTTCTATACGATGTATAATCTGAAGCCCGTCGGTAAGCATTTTGTCCAGGTCTGCACCACCACGCCTTGCTGGCTGCGCGGGTCGGATGAAGTGCTGCACGCCTGTGAGTCGAGGCTGGGTATCAAGCCGGGACAGACCACGGCGGATGGCCAGTTCACAGTGATCGAGGTGGAATGCCTTGGCGCCTGTGTGAACGCGCCCATGATGCAGATTGGCGACGATTTTTATGAGGATCTGACGGCGGAAACCACGACGGCAATCCTGGACGCCCTGGCGCGTGGCGAGAAGCCGGCGACGGGTCCGCAAAATGGTCGTATCCGCGCCTGCCCCTCGGGCGGCCCGACGACCCTGACGGAATCGGCCCTCAAGGCAGGCGTGAAGCCTGCTGGTCAGGCCTGAGAGGAGGGTGAACCATGCTTCGCGATGAAGACCGTATCTTCACCAACCTCTATGGCTTTGAAAGCCCGTTCCTCGACGGGGCCAAGGCCCGTGGCGACTGGTCCGGCACCAAGGAGATCCTGGATCTCGGTCGTGACAAGATCATTGATCTGGTGAAGGAGTCGGGCCTGCGCGGCCGTGGCGGTGCCGGTTTCTCCACCGGCATGAAATGGTCCTTCATGCCCAAGACCAGCAATGGCCCGGTCTATCTGGTGGTCAATGCCGACGAGGGTGAACCCGGTACCTGTAAGGACCGGGAGATCATGCGCCATGATCCGCACAAGCTGATTGAAGGCTGCCTGATCGCCGGTTTCGCTATCGGCGCCACCGCCACCTACATCTATATCCGTGGCGAGTTCTATTACGAGGCCGCCAATGTTCAGCGCGCGATTGACGAGGCCTATGCCTCGGGCCTGATTGGCAAGAATGCCTGTGGTTCCGGCTATGATCACGACGTCTATCTGCACCTGGGCGCTGGCGCCTATATCTGCGGTGAAGAGACGGCGCTGATCGAGAGCCTGGAAGGCAAAAAGGGCCAGCCGCGCAACAAGCCCCCGTTCCCCGCCATGGCCGGCCTCTACAGCCGCCCGACGACGGTGAATAATGTTGAATCCATCGCGGTGGTCCCGACCATTCTGCGCCGTGGTGCCTCCTGGTTCGCCAATCTGGGCCGTCCGAAGAACAGCGGTACCAAGCTGTTCTGCGTGTCGGGTCATGTGAACCAGCCGGCGACCGTCGAAGAAGAGATGGGCATCCCGCTGAAGGAACTGATCGAGAAACATTGCGGTGGTGTACGGGGCGGCTGGGATAACCTGCTGGCCATCATCCCCGGTGGCTCGTCGGTTCCGCTGCTGCCCAAGGAAATCTGCGACACCGTGCTGATGGATTTTGACAGCCTGCGTGATGTCCGATCGGGCCTGGGCACGGCGGCTGTCATCGTCATGGACAAGTCCACCGACATCGTGAAGGCCATTGCGCGGCTGTCCAAGTTCTACATGCATGAGAGCTGCGGCCAGTGCACACCCTGCCGTGAAGGCACGGGCTGGATGTGGCGTGTCATGGAACGTCTGGTGAAGGGACAGGCCCATGTCGAGGAGATCGACATGTTGCTGGACGTCACCAAGCAGGTTGAAGGCCACACCATCTGCGCGCTCGGCGACGCGGCGGCGTGGCCGATCCAGGGTCTGATGCGCCATTTCCGCCCGGAAGTGGAACGCCGCATCCTGGAATACCGCACGCGCGCCGATCGCGGCGCCCGTGTAGCGGCGGAGTGAGGCGGCTCAATGCCTGACAACCGGCTCCACGACACGGATTTCTTCAGCTGGACGCAGCAGCAGGCGGATGCCCTGCGTGCTGTCGCGTCTGGGGTTAAGTCCAACATCGTGGACTGGGACAATGTCATTGAGGAGATCGAGAGTTTGGGCAGGGAGCAGGAACGGGCGCTTGCATCGCATCTGCGCAATGTGCTCAGCCATCTTCTGAAGCTGGACTATTCCCCGGCGGAAGAACCGAAGGCGCACTGGCGCAAGGAGATCAAGTTGCAGCGGCTGGAGGCGGAGGAGCGACTTGATACCAATCCCAGCCTGAAGGCCCGTTTGCCCGAAATCCTTGAACGGGCCTATCACTATGCCCGGCGGGAAGCAGCCATCGGGCTGGAAGAGGATGGGGTGGCGCTGAAGGACTTGCCGGAAGACTGCCCCTATAGTTTGGAACAGACGCGCGACATGAACTGGTTCCCGGTTGGTCGTGCCGGGAACGAGCGTGTGAAGGACTGACAGGATGCCAAAGCTAACCATTGACGGGGTCGAGATCGAGGTCGCGCCGGGCACTTCCGTGCTTCAGGCCTGCGAGCAGCTCGGCATCGAGGTGCCGCGCTTCTGCTATCATGAGCGCCTGTCCGTGCCGGCCAATTGCCGCATGTGCCTGGTGGAAGTGGAACGCATGCCCAAGCCGGCCGCATCTTGCGCGCTGCCGGTGGGTGAGGGGATGGTGGTGAAGACCAACACCCCCAACGTCCATAAGGCCCGCAAGGGCGTCATGGAATTCCTGCTGATCAACCATCCGCTGGACTGCCCCATCTGCGATCAGGGCGGCGAATGCGACCTGCAGGATCAGGCCGTGTCGTACGGTTATGACCGCAGCCGCTTTGAAGAGAACAAGCGCACCGTCAGCGACAAGTATATGGGTCCGCTGATCAAGACCTTCATGACCCGCTGTATCCAGTGCACCCGTTGCATCCGCTTTGTGGATGAGATCGCCGGCGTGCCGGCGCTCGGCGGTCTGGCGCGTGGTGAGCATCTGGAGATCACCCCCGCCCTTGAGGCCGGTGTGAATTCGGAAATGTCGGGCAATCTGGTCGATGTCTGCCCCGTGGGTGCCCTGACCTCCAAGCCCTATTCGTTCAACGCCCGCCCCTGGGAACTGCGCAAGACGGAAAGCATCGACGTCATGGACGCGGTGGGTTCCAACATCCGCATCGACGCCCGTGGCGGCGAGGTTCTGCGCGTTCTGCCGCGCCTGAACGAAGATGTGAACGAGGAATGGATCAGCGACAAGACGCGCTATGCCATTGATGGGTTGAAGCGTCAGCGTCTGGACCGGCCCTATGTGCGCGGCGCCGATGGCAAGCTGAAGCCGGCCACCTGGGCTGAGGCGTTCGCCGCGATCAAGGCCAAGGTCGCTGGTGTCGCGGGCAGCAAGATCGCCGGTATTGCCGGTGATCTGGTTGATGTCGAAAGCACCGTCGCGCTCAAGGACCTGTTGAACGCGCTGGGTTCCCAAAACCTGGATTGCCGTCAGGACGGGGCCAGCTTTGATGCATCCAACCGCGCTGGCTATATCTTCAATAGCGGTATTGCCGGGATTGAGAATGCCGATGTCGTTCTGCTGATCGGCACCAATCCGCGCTGGGAAGCGCCGCTGGTGAATTCCCGTATCCGCAAGACCTATCTGACCGGCAAGCTGAAAAAGGTTGCTGTTATCGGCCAGAATATCGACCTGACCTACCCGACCGAATGGCTGGGTAATGCCGGTTCGATCCTGACCGACCTGGCCAATGGTACGCATGCCTTCGCGGAGACGCTGCGTAATGCCAAGAACCCGCTGATCATTCTGGGCGCCGGTGCGCTGCGCCGTGGCGATGGCTTGGCGGTGCAGGCCGCCGCTGCCAAGCTGGCCGAGACAGTGGGCGCTGTGCGTGAAGGCTGGAATGGCTTCAACGTCCTGCATCTGGCCGCTGGCCGTGTCGGTGCGCTGGATGCCGGTTTCCTGCCGGGTGCTGGCGGACGTGATCTGGGCGGTATCCTGTCGGGCGCACAGAAGGGCGAAATCGAGGTCGTGTATCTGCTGGGCGCCGACGAGATCGAGGGCGACCGGTTCGGCAAGGCCTTCGTGATCTATCAGGGTCACCATGGTGATCGCGGTGCGCATCGCGCCGACGTCATCCTGCCGGGTGCTGCCTACACCGAAAAGAATGCCACCTATGTCAACACCGAAGGCCGGGTCCAGCAGGCCCGCCTTGCCACCTTCCCGCTGGGTGAGGCGCGCGAAGATTGGAAGATCCTGCGCGCCCTGTCTGCGGAACTGGGGCATACCCTGCCTTATGACACGCTGGCGCAGCTGCGCCAGCGCATGGTCGCTCTGAACCCGGTGTTTGGCGCGCTGGACCGTCTGGTCACAGCGTCCTGGGGGCCGTTCGGGGCTGAGGGTGCGGTCGCCGATGCGCACTTCACCTCGCCGGTGGAGAATTTCTACATGACCGATCCGATCAGCCGGGCTTCGCAGACTATGGCCGACTGCACGGAAGCCTTCCTGAAGCCGGCCCTGGCGGCCGCGGCGGCGGAGTAAGTAACGATGTCGGATATTCTGGCTCAACTCGGGGCTTTCTGGGCCGACCTGCCGCTGATTGTGCGCATCATCGCTGGCATCCTGGTGATTGTGGTGCCACTGCTGATCGGCATGGCGTTGCTGACCTATTTTGAGCGCAAGGTGATGGCGGCGATGCAGCTTCGCCAGGGCCCGAACCTTGTCGGTCCCTTCGGCCTGTTGCAGCCCTTCGCCGATGGTCTGAAGCTCCTGTCCAAGGAAACCGTTGTTCCGGTCCAGGCAAATGCGGGCGTGTTTTTCGCCGCACCGATGCTGACCTTTCTTCTGGCCCTGGTGGCCTGGGCGGTGATCCCGTTCGGAGAAGGGCTGGTGCTCGCCGACATTAATGTCGGTGTCCTGTACTTGTTCGCGATCTCGTCCTTGGGCGTGTACGGCATTATCATGGCCGGCTGGGCGTCGAACTCCAAATACGCATTCCTGGGTGGCCTGCGCGCGGCAGCCCAGATGGTGTCGTATGAAGTGTCTATTGGTCTGGTGATCATCACCGTCCTGCTCTGTGTCGGGTCGCTGAACCTGTCGAAGATTGTGGAAGCGCAGAAGACCGTCTGGTTCTTCATCCCGCTGTTCCCGATGTTCATCATCTTCTTTATCTCGGCGCTCGCCGAGACGAACCGCGCCCCGTTCGACTTGCCCGAAGGCGAGTCTGAACTGTCCGGTGGTTTCAACGTCGAATATTCGTCGATGACCTTCGCCCTGTTCTTCCTGGGTGAATACATCAACATGATCCTGATGAGCGCGATGACGGTCATCCTGTTCCTGGGGGGCTGGTTGCCGCCGCTGGATATCGCGCCGTTGAACTGGATTCCGGGGCCGCTTTGGTTCATCGCCAAAATCACGTTCGTGCTGTTCTGCTTCATCTGGGTGCGCGCCACGCTGCCGCGGTACCGTTATGACCAGTTGATGCGTCTGGGATGGAAGGTTTTCCTGCCGTTCTCCCTGATCTGGGTGGTGCTGACGTCTGGTGTGCTGGTCTATTTCGACCTGCTGCCGTGAGAGATTTCGTGAGGGGCGGGGGCCTTTTCAACCCCCGCCGGTGATGCTTGTGGGCGGGCCGGAAGGCCGGCCTGATTATGGAGGTGAAACATGGCCTTGCTCGACCGTACGGCGCGCGGCCTGTTCTTGTGGGAACTCGTGAATGGCATGGCGCTGACCTTCAGCTACATGTTCAAACCCCGTGTGACCCTGAACTATCCGTATGAGCGTGGCCCCACGAGCCCGCGCTTCCGGGGTGAGCATGCGCTGCGCCGCTATCCCAACGGGGAAGAGCGCTGCATCGCCTGCAAGCTGTGCGAAGCCATTTGCCCGGCTCTGGCCATCACCATTGAAGCCGAACCGCGTGAGGATGGCAGCCGCCGCACCACGCGTTACGATATCGACATGACGAAGTGCATCTATTGCGGCCTGTGCCAGGAGGCCTGCCCGGTTGATGCCATTGTCGAGGGGCCGAACCTGGAATTCGCCACGGAGACCCGCGAAGAGCTTTATTACAACAAGGAAAAGCTGCTCGCGAATGGTGACCGTTGGGAGGCGCAGATTGCGGCCAACCTCGCCGCGGATGCGCCCTACCGTTGATTTATTCGCGGGCGGCCGGGTTTACCCGGCCGTCTCCCGTCCTTCGCCCGGAGTATCCTCCGTGACCCAGTACCCGATGACCACAGCGCCGGAGGCGGCGTAACATGACCCTGACCACAATCGCATTCTATGCGTTCGCCATCGTCCTGCTGGCTTCTGCCGTGCGGGTGATCACGGCCAAGAACCCGGTACACTCCGTTCTGTTCCTGATCCTCGCCTTCTTCAACGCGGCCGGCCTGTTCGTCCTGATCGGCGCTGAATTCGTGGCCATGATCCTGGTCATCGTTTATGTCGGCGCGGTGGCGGTGCTGTTCTTGTTCGTGGTGATGATGCTTGACATCAACTTCCAGGAACTGCGGCAGGGCTTTATGCAATATATGCCGGTGGGACTGGTTGTCGGCGCCATTCTGGCGGTGGAACTGGTCTTCCTGGCCGTGACGCAGTTGGCCGGTGGCCCTGTGGGGGGGCAGGCGAATAATGCGCCGATCCCGCCGGTTGATCAGGTGACCAACACCGAAGCGATCGGCCAGATCCTCTATACTGACTATGTGTACGCTTTCCAGGTCTCGGGCCTGATCCTGCTGGTCGCCATGATCGGCGCCATCGTGCTGACCCTGCGGTCGCGCCCTGGTGTCCGCCGTCAGCAGATTGGCCAGCAGCTTGATCGCAAGCGCGCCGAGGTGGTGCAGGTACGCAAGGTCCCGACGCGGGGGGGCGTCTAATCATGGAACTCGGTTCTATCGGCCTGGCGCATTACCTGACGCTATCGGCCATCCTCTTCACCATCGGCGTGTTCGGGATTTTCCTGAACCGGAAGAATGTGATCATCATTCTGATGTCGGTCGAGATGATGCTTCTCGCAGTTAACATCAATCTGGTGGCCTTTTCCGTCTATCTGAACGATCTGGTGGGTCAGATCTTCACCATGTTCATCCTGACGGTGGCCGCCGCAGAGGCCGCCATCGGTCTGGCGATCCTGGTGGTCTATTTCCGTAACCGCGGGACCATCGCGGTTGAAGACATCAACATGATGAAGGGTTGAGGCGGGCATCATGGAAATCGCTGCCATCTTCCTGCCCTTGGCTGGAGCCTTCATCGCCGGGTTTTTCGGGCGCCTGATCGGCGACCGGGGTGCCCAGATTGTCACCTGCGCCGGTGTGCTGATCGCCGCTGTCCTGTCCGTGATCCTATTCATCAAGGTCGGGTTTGGCGGGCCAGAGGCGGCACGCACCGTTGAACTGTTCACTTGGATCGACAGTGGCACCTTCGAGGTGTCCTGGTCGCTGCGGATCGACACGCTGACGGCCGTGATGCTGGTGGTTGTCAATGTCGTGTCATCGATGGTGCATGTCTATTCGGTCGGCTATATGAGCCACGACCCGCACCGGGCGCGCTTTATGGCCTACCTGTCGCTGTTTACCTTCATGATGCTCATGCTGGTGACGGCTGACAACCTGCTGCAGATGTTCTTCGGCTGGGAAGGCGTGGGCGTTGCCTCCTACCTGCTGATCAATTTCTGGTATGAAAAGAAGAGCGCCAATGACGCCTCGATGAAGGCGTTCCTGGTGAACCGCGTGGGCGATTTTGGCTTCGCGCTGGGCATCATGGCCATCTACATGATCTTCGGTACGGTCGAGTTCGATGGCATTTTCGCGCAGGCCGCATCCAAGGCTGATGCAACGTTCAACTTCCTGGGTTGGGAAGTGCATGCCCTGACCTGCGCCTGTCTGCTGCTGTTCATCGGCGCGATGGGCAAGTCGGCACAGTTGGGCCTGCACACCTGGTTGCCGGACGCCATGGAGGGCCCGACGCCTGTGTCGGCCCTGATCCATGCGGCCACCATGGTGACCGCTGGCGTGTTCATGCTGGCCCGGATGAGCCCGGTTTTCGAATATGCCCCGACAGCGCTGGAAGTGGTGACCTATCTCGGTGCTGCGACCGCCTTCGTGGCGGCGACCATCGGTCTGACCCAGTTCGACATCAAGCGCGTCATCGCCTATTCGACGATGAGCCAGCTCGGTTACATGTTCTTCGCCATCGGTGTTGGTGCCTATCCGGCCGCCATCTTCCACCTGATGACGCATGCCTTCTTCAAGGCGCTGCTGTTCCTGGGCGCCGGCTCGGTCATCCACGCCATGTCGGATGAACAGGACATGCGCAACATGGGCGGCATCTGGAAGCTGATCCCCGGCACCTATACGATGATGTGGATCGGCAACCTGGCCCTGGCGGGTATCCCGTTCTTCGCGGGCTTCTATTCCAAGGACATGATCCTGGAAGTGGCTTATGCCAAGCACAGCGCCGCCGGGTCCTTTGCCTTCTGGATGGGTATCGCTGCCGCCTTCATGACGGCCTTCTATTCGTGGCGTCTGCTGATCATGACCTTCCATGGCAAGCCGCGCGCCTCGGAAAAGGTTATGGCCCATGTGCATGAAAGCCCGGCCGTCATGCTGGTGCCGCTGGTGGTGCTGTCTATCGGCGCCCTGTTCGCTGGCTTCGTGGCCTATCCCTGGTTCGTGGGTCACGACATGAACGCCTTCTGGGCCGGCAGCATCGTGATGCTGACGGGTGAGCATGGCTCCATCATTGAAGCTGCGCATCATGTGCCGGGTTGGGTGCCCTATGCGCCGCTGGTCGCTGGCGTCTCGGGTATCGTGCTGGCCTATGTCTTCTACATGTTCAGCCCCGGCCTGCCGGGTGCCTTTGTCAACACCTTCAAGGCCTTGCATGCTTTCGTGTTCCGCAAATACATGTTCGACGAACTGTATGACGCGCTGTTCGTGCGTCCGGCCATGAAGCTGGGTTTCGGCCTGTGGAAGGGTGTCGATATCGGTGTCATTGACGGGCTGGGTCCTGACGGAGCGGCCGCTGTGACCCGCCGCCTGTCGCTGGCGTCCAGCCGGGTCCAGTCGGGTTACGTGTACCATTATGCATTCGTTATGGTGATCGGCGTGGTCGCGTTGACCGGCTGGTTCATCCTGGCGCGTTGAGGTAGGGAGTCTTTCGAAATGGCCGATGTGCCGATCCTTTCGCTGACGACGTTCCTGCCCCTCGTCGGTGCCCTGTTCATCCTGCTCATCCGTGGTGAGCAGGAGGCCGTGGCCCGCAACGCCAAAAGCGTGGCGCTGTGGACGTCCGTGATCACTTTCGTCGTTTCGCTGTTCATCCTGACCGGCTTCGACCCTTCCAACCCTGGCTTCCAGATGGTGGAAGAGGTGGCTTGGCTGCCGGCCTTCAACATCGCCTATATCAAGGGCGTTGATGGCATCTCCATCTGGTTCGTGCTGGCCTCGACCCTGCTGACCCCGATCTGTGTCCTGGCGTCCTGGGATGCGGTGGAAAAGCGCGTGAAGGAATTCATGATCGCGCTGTTGGTGCTGGAGACCATGCTGATCGGCATGTTCACGGCACTGGACTTCGTGCTGTTCTACCTCTTCTTCGAAGGGGTGCTGCTGCCGATGTTCTTGCTGATCGGTGTCTGGGGTGGCCCCAACCGGGTCTATGCGGCCTATAAGTTCTTCATCTACACCTTCATCGGTTCGGTGCTGATGCTGCTGGCCATCCTGGCTATGTATCTGACCGCCGGGACCATGGATATGCGGGTGATGGTGGACTATCCGTTTGCCGGCAACATGCAGATCTGGCTGTGGTTGGCCTTCTTTATCGCCTTTGCGGTAAAGACGCCGATCTGGCCGGCCCATACCTGGCTGCCGTTCGCCCACGTGGAAGCACCGACAGCGGGTTCCGTGATGCTGGCCGGCGTGATGCTGAAGATGGGTGGTTACGGCCTGATCCGCGCCAATGTGCAGATGCTGCCGGAAGCCAGTTTCTTCTTCCAGGATCTGGTCTTCTTCATGTCCATCGCCGCCATCATTTACACCTCGCTGGTGGCGTTGGCGCAGTCCGATATGAAGAAGATGATCGCATACAGCTCAGTGGCCCACATGGGTTACGTGTCGATGGGCATCTTCGCCATGAACCAGCAGGGGCTGGATGGCGCCATGTTCCAGATGCTGAGCCATACGTTCGTATCGGCAGCGCTGTTCTTGTGCATCGGTGTCGCCTATAACCGCCTGCATACCCGCGAGATGGCCGCCTATGGCGGTATGGCCAAGAACATGCCGCGTTACGCGGTGGTGTTCGCGATCTTCATGTTCGCCTCGGTCGGCTTGCCCGGGACCTCGGGTTTTGTGGGTGAATTTCTGACCATGCTGGGTGTGTTCCAGGTCAGCACCTGGTACGGCATGCTGTCGGCCACGGGTCTGGTGCTGGGTGCGGCCTATATGCTGCTGCTGTTCCGCAAGCTGTTCTTCGGCAAGCTGGATAAGCCAGAGGTCAAGGCGATGCAGGACCTGTCGCCGCGCGAAGTGGCCTTCTTCGCGCCCTTGGTGGCTATTGTCATCATCATGGGCGTTTATCCGGCCAGCTTCCAGAATGTCTATAACCCGACGGTCGAGAAGATCCTGGCCGACCATCAGGTGTCGCTGAAGGCGGCGGGCCTGATCGAGGCTGTGGCTCCGGCGACGGCGGAACTGCGTACTGAAACCCCGGCGACCCAACCGGCGAGCGAGAATTAAGCCATGGCAACTCTTCCCGATCTGGCCCCGGCCCTGCCCGAGATCTTCCTGGCTTGTGCCTCTATGGCCCTGCTGATGATCGGCGTGTTCCGGGGTGACGGCAGCCTGCGCCTCGTTTCCTGGCTGACTGTCGCTTCCTTCATCGTCACCGGTTTCCTGCTGTTGCAGGGGCCGGAGGGCCGTGCGGTCACGTTCAATGGCCTGTTTGTGGCGGACAGTTTCGGCACCTTTGCCAAGCTGCTCATCCTGATCGCTTCATCGCTTGCCGTCATCCTGTCGGTCAATTACCTGGAGAAGGAGCGGGTCGCCCGGTTCGAGTATCCGGTGCTGATTGCGCTTGCGACGCTGGGCATGTTGGCCATGGTGTCGGCCAATGATCTGATCTCGCTCTATGTGGGGTTAGAGCTGCAGTCTCTGGCACTCTATGTCATTGCGTCCTTCAAGCGCGACGTGGCCAAGTCGACCGAAGCCGGCCTGAAGTATTTTGTGCTGGGCGCCCTGTCGTCGGGTCTGCTGCTCTATGGCGCGTCCCTGGTCTATGGCTTTGCGGGCACCACCAGCTTTGACAAGCTGGCCACTGTGCTGGCCGGGGCAGAAGGTGCGCCCTCGGTGGGTGTGGTCATCGGCATGGTGTTTGTGGCCGCGGGTCTGGCCTTCAAGATCTCGGCCGTACCGTTCCATATGTGGACGCCGGACGTGTATGAAGGCGCGCCGACCTCGGTCACCGCCTTCTTTGCGGTGGCGCCTAAGGTGGCGGCCATCACCCTGTTCATCCGCGTCCTTGTTGGTCCGTTTGGTGATCTGGCGGTGCAGTGGCAGCAGGTAATCCAGTTCTGCGCTGCGGCCAGCATGATCATCGGCGCGCTGGGTGCCATTCAGCAGAAGAACATCAAGCGTCTGATGGCCTACAGCTCGATCGGCCATATCGGCTACGCGCTGGTCGGGCTGTCCGCCGGGTCGGTCGAGGGTGTGCGCGGTGTGCTGATTTACATGGCGATCTATCTGGCCATGAATGTTGGCGTCTTTGCCATCATCCTGTCGATGCGTCAGTCCGGCCGCGCGGTTGAAGAGATTGCCGATCTGGGAGGCCTCTCCAAGACCCATCCGATGCTGGCCTTCGCCATGGCGGTGTTTATGTGGTCGCTGGCCGGTGTGCCGCCGGCGGCGGGCTTTTGGGGCAAGTGGGCGGTGTTTCTGCCGGCCATCCAGGCGGGCCTTTACCCGCTGGCCATCGTCGGCGTCATCGCCTCGGGTATCAGTTGCTTCTATTATCTGCGTGTGATCAAGGCCATGTACTTTGATGACGTAACGGAGCCGCTGGACCGCCCGACCCCGACCGCCGGCTTTGTGGTCGCGGGTGCTGCCCTGTTTGTGTTCCCGGTCTACATCTTCTTCTTGTCGCCGATTACCTCCGGCGCTGCCGCTGCCGCCGCCGCCCTGTTCGGGGCACGGTGACCGGCGTTCCGGCGATGGAATCCGGGCAGAAGAACCGATCTGATGAAACGCGGGCGGCCTTGCTGCCCGCGTTTTTTCATCTTCATGCTGTCGATGAATGCGGCAGCACCAATGACGTGGCCAAGCAGATGGCCGGGGATGGGGCACCTGAAGGCACACTGGTCTGGGCCTTGCGACAGACAGCGGGCCGGGGTCGGCGTGGACGGGCGTGGAGCAGCGAACCCGGCAATCTTGCTTGCTCCCTGATCCTGCGGCCCAGCCTGCCGGCGGGCGAGGCGGCGTTGACCTCGTTTGTTGCAGCGGTGGCGGTGGGCGAGGCGGTGTCGGCCCTGGTGCCCGGCAAGGTTACCCTAAAATGGCCCAATGATGTCCTGGTGGATGGGGCCAAAATCTCAGGCATCCTTTTGGAGTCCGAAGCGGGTGGCAAGGGATCGGTCGATTGGCTGGTTCTGGGGGTAGGCATCAATGTCCGGCATTGTCCGGCAGAAGCGCTGTACCCCGCGACCTCGATGCTGGCCGCCGGGGCCGATGTCTCGGTGGAACATGTGCTGACTGCCTATGCGGGGGCGTTTGAAGTTTGGTACCAGCGTTTTCTGCGCCAGGGGTTTGCGCCCATCCGTGCGGCCTGGCTGAATGCGGCCCAGGGTCTGGGCGGGGCGGTGACCATACGCCTGCAGGATGAGGCTTTCACTGGCCGATTGGTGGATATGGATGAGGGTGGTGTACTGATCGTCGAGACCGGCGGGGGTGTCCGTCGCATCACGGCGGGTGATGTGTTTTTCCCCGGTGGAGGAGCCTGAAATGCTTCTGGCCATTGATGCCGGCAACACCAATGTTGTGTTCGCCGTATTTGACGGGGAAGAGAAGCGGTCGCATTGGCGCATCTCGACCGATAGCCAGCGCACTGCCGACGAATATGCCGTCTGGTTGGTCACTCTCATGGCGATGAAGGGCATTACGCCGGCGGATATTGATGCTGCCATCCTGTCATCGGTGGTGCCGTCGCAGACCTATGCTTTGATCAAGCTGACTGAGGATCATTTCGGATGCACACCAATGCGGGTTGGCGATCCGTCGGTTGATCTGGGCTTGGAGAACAAACTGTTGAACCCGCGTGAGGCGGGGGCGGACCGGCTGGTCAATGCCGTCTCGGCCAAGGCATCCTATCCGGTGCCCCTTGTCGTTATTGATATTGGTACGGGCACCACTTTCGACGTGGTGGATCGCGATGGCAATTTTGCTGGTGGTGTGATCGCACCCGGACCGGCCCTTTCACTTGACGCGCTGCACCGGGTGGCGGCCCAGTTGCCCAAGGTCGATATCGCCAAGCCTGATGTTGCCATCGGCCGCGGGACCGTGGCGGCTATGCAATCGGGCATGTTCTGGGGCTATACCGGGATGATTGAAGGCATCCTGAAACGGATCATCGCCGAACTGTCGCCTGATGGGCAGACAAAGGTGACGGTCATCGGCACCGGCGGTCTGGTCCGCCTGTTCGCCGAGGGTACCGATATGATCCACCATATTGATGGGGACCTGACGTTGCGGGGTCTCCGGTTAATCCATGCACGCAACGCTGCTGCCAACTGAAACCAGGACCGAATGACCGAAGCAAAGCATCTGGAAAGCAAGGATTTCGACCCGAAGGCGCTCCATTTTGTTCCCTTGGGTGGGGCGGGCGAGATCGGGATGAATCTGAACCTGTACCACCATCAGGGCAAATGGCTGATGGTCGATCTGGGGGTCAGTTTCGGAGACGAAACGACCCCGGGTGTTGATATCATTCTGCCAGACACCAGCTTTATTGAGGACCGTCGCGGCGACCTTCTGGGCATTGTTGTTACCCATGCCCATGAGGATCACCTGGGCGCCATCCCGCATCTGTGGGAGGATTTGCGTGTACCTGTCTGGTGTACGCCCTTCACCGCCAGCTTCCTGAAGGCAAAGTTGGTGGAAACAGGCCTGCAAAACAAGGTGCCGATCCACATCATTCCGCTGGGTGGCAGGGCTAGTATCGGTCCTTTCGATCTCGAATTGATTAGCCTGACCCATTCGATCCCCGAACCCAATGCCCTGGTCATCCGCACCAGCGCCGGTACGGTGCTGCATACGGGTGACTGGAAGCTGGACCCCGATCCCGTCATCGGCCTACTGGCCGATGAGGACGCGCTGAAGAAGCTGGGGCGCGAGGGCGTTACGGCGATGATCTGCGACAGCACCAACGCCATGGTGCCGGGCACGTCGGGCTCGGAAGCTGCCGTGCAGGAAAGCTTCAAGGAGCTGTTCGGGCGTTTCACCGATACCCGCATCGCTGTCACCTGCTTTGCCAGTAATGTCGCCCGCCTGCACTCCATCGCCATCGCCGCCCAGGCTCATGATCGACAGGTGGCGCTGGCGGGCCGCTCGCTCTGGCGCATCAATGAAGCGGCGCGGGCCAATGGCTACCTGTCTGATCTGCCACCGTTTTTGACGGAGCGGGAGGCGGGCTACGTCCCGCGTGAGAAGCTGGTGGTGATCTGTACGGGATCGCAAGGCGAACCCCGCGCCGCCCTGGCGCGTATTGCCAATGACGATCATCCCGATGTCGTGCTGGAACGCGGCGACGTGGTGATCTTCTCCGCCCGCGAAATTCCGGGCAATGAGAAGGGCATCGCCAAGATTCAGAACGGCCTGATGCGTCAGGGCATACAGGTCATCACGGCGGATGAGGAGTTCGTGCATGTATCCGGCCATCCGGCGCGGGACGAACTGGTGCAGATGTATCAGTGGGTCCGGCCGAAGATCGCGGTGCCGGTGCATGGTGAACATCGCCACCTGACTGTGCATGCGGCCCTGGCGCGCGACTGTCAGGTGCCGGAAGTGGTGGTGCCCGATGATGGCATGGTCATCCGGTTGGGTCCTGGCCCGGCGGCCAATCTGGGCCATGTGCATGCCGGTAAGCTGTGTATTGATGGTAAGCGTATCGTGCCGCTGACCAACATGGCCATGCGTGGGCGTACTCGGATGGCCCAGGCCGGCGTCTCTATGGTGACGCTGGTGATGACCCCCCGGGGCGACCTGCTGGCCGATCCCAAGGTGACGGCCATCGGCCTGCTGGAGGAGGATGAGGTGGATGAGGAGACGGCGGACCTGATCGCCCGTGTGCGTTTGGCTGTCGAAAACCTGTCCAAGGCCGCGCGCATGGATGATGCCCAGGTCAAGGAAGCGGCCCGCATCGCCATTCGGCGTTCTTTCAGCACCAGCCAGGGGCGCAAGCCCTTGACCGAGGTACATTTGGTCCGGATCTGATTCCCGGCGGTGATGGGCGTCGTCTGTCACCGCCCGGTTGGCGCGTGTGGGATCTGTGTTGCGCGATTTGTCACGGGTGACAGCAGCGCCACCTGTGACTATGTGTCCGCCCATAATCAAAAGAAGATTGAGGAGAGGATGATGATCGGCCGTTTGAACCATGTTGCCATCGTTGTGCCTGATCTGGCAGTGGCAGCCGAGACCTACCGCACCACGCTGGGGGCCACGGTCTCCGATCCGCTGGACTTGCCCGATCATGGGGTGACCACGGTGTTCGTGGAACTGCCCAACACCAAAATCGAACTACTGCACCCATTGGGAGAGAGCAGCACCATTGCCAAATTCCTGGCCAACAACGCCAGCGGCGGCATTCACCATGTCTGTTACGAAGTCGAAGACATTATCGCCGCCCGCGATAAGCTGAAGGCCGATGGCCTGCGCGTCTTGGGTGATGGTGAACCGAAGATCGGCGCCCATGGCAAACCGGTGCTGTTTCTGCATCCCAAGGATCTGTTCGGCACCCTGGTCGAAATCGAACAGGTTTGATGGGCGAGGGAGACTGAGATCATGGGTTGGGTAACCTGGGCTGCCATTTACTTCACCGTCTGGTGGACCGTCCTGTTCATGGTGCTGCCCTTCGGGCGCAAACAGGAAGGCGAAGTGCAGGAGGTCGGTTATCTGCCGGGTACGCCGGCCCGGCCTATGATCGTGAAGAAATTCATGTGGACCACCATTCTGTCCGCCATCATTGTCGGCCTTGCCTGGAGCAGCGGTCATTTTGGTCTGATCGATTATCGCGCTCTATTACGCGGTACGCCCTGATCAACGGCCCTGGATCGCTATGACGAATCACGACTTTGGCCGGGGGCGGCAGTTTTCAGCAGTGTTGCTGAGGTGGCCGCCCACCGAATGGGCAAACATCTGTTCGGACAGTTGGCATTTGCCCGCTGATTGAGCAAAAATACAAAATTCGACCAAATAAAAAGGCAAGCCGACAAAATCGGCTTGCCTTCATATCAAGAAAGTTAAAAACTTATCTTGTCGAACGGGGTTGGATCCCTGTTTTGACACCGCCTGGTGGCGATTCCTCCCTAAACTCAGGCCGCGCTGCCTTGCTGGCGCGGTCTTTTCTTTTGTGGGGCGGAGTATAGGCTGGCTGCGACAAACCCGTCACCATCAAAATTCGATCTTTGCGCTTGCCGCACAAAAATGCAGCGTCCACTGTGGCTGCATTGCCACGATTGCATGCATGGAAACGTTTGCATGACACTTCTGCATGGTCCCATGCCTATTGGGAATGCCATTAAGTCATTGATATATATGTATTAAATGCATCACCTCGATTTTTTCTGCCCCGATTATGGGTGTGGCGGTTTACGTCAACGGAAGTTGTGCCTAAAAACTAAGCGACTGACATAATTGTAGCCAGTGCTACCGCTGTCAGGATTCTGGCTGCCCACTGAACAGGCTTCAGTTCTCTGTCAAAAACAGGGACGGTTCGGGCAGAACCTCCCCTATCACGGGCACAGCAGAGAATCGGTTACGCCAGGATCACGAATTTCAACAGGAACAGCCCCGCCAGCACCGCAACCACCGGCCCCACGTCGCGCCAGCGCCCGGCCAGGATCTTGATACCGGTGTAGGTGATGAACCCCACCGCAATCCCGTGGGCGATGGAATAGGTCAGCGGCATCGCGATGGCGGTCATCACCGCTGGCGCATAATCTGTCACATCCTCCCAATCCAGTTCCGTCAACCCCCGCGCCATCAGGCAGGCGATGTAGAGTAAGGCGGGAGCCGTGGCATAGGCGGGGATATTGGCCGCCAGCGGGGCCAGGAACAGGCAGGCCAGGAACAGCACGGCCACCGTCACCGCCGTTAACCCGCTACGTCCGCCGACATTGGTGCCGGCTGCACTCTCGATATAGGAGGTGACGGTAGAGGTGCCCAGGGCGGCGCCCACCGTGGTGGCGGCGGCATCCGCGAACAAGGCCCGTTTCAGGCGCGGCAGCTTGCCTTGCTTGTCCAGCAGGCCGGCGCGGTGCGATACCCCGATCAGGGTGCCCGCCGTATCAAACAGATCGACAAAGAAGAAGGCGAAGACCACCGTTATCAACCCGACACTGAATGCGCCCTTCAGATCCATGGCCAGGAAGGTCGGGCTAGGGTCCGGTGGCAGCGAGACGATCTGACCGCTAAAGGGCGAGGCGCCGATCCCCATGCCCACCACCGCCACGGCTAGGATGGTCAGGACCACCGCCCCCATCACCTTTCGCGCTGCCAGGGCACAAAGCAGGATGAAGCCGATGGCCGCCAGAACCGGCGGCGCCTTGGTCAGGTCACCCATGGTGACCAGGGTCACCGGGTGCGCCTGGATAAGGCCCGCATTTTCCAGGGCGATGATGGCCAGGAACAGGCCGATTCCCGCCGAAATGGCCAGTTTCAGGGTGCGGGGAATGGCGTTCACCACGGCCTCGCGTACCGGCAGAACCGACAGGATGATGAACAGGATGCCCGACAGGAACACCGCCCCCAGTGCCACCTGCCAGGAATAGCCCATCTGCCCGACCACCGTGAACGCGAAATAGGCGTTCAACCCCATGCCCGGCGCCTGTGCAATGGGGTAATTGGCGTAAAGCCCCATGATGGCCGATCCAATGGCGGCGGCCACACAGGTGGCGACAAACACCGCTCCATGGTCCATGCCCGCCGCCGACAGGATCTGCGGATTGACGAAGATGATATAGGCCATGGTCAAAAAGGTGGTGAGCCCGGCCAGCAGCTCCGTCCGGACATCACTGCCCAGTTCTTTCAGCTTGAAGTAGGATGTCAGCATCTGTGCGGCGCCCTTTGCGGCGAAAGGGAAGGGGAAGGCAATGCCAGTATTCCTGCAAAATGCCTTGAGGGCCATAGGGTTAATCACTCTATTCGCAAGCGCGGCATCCGGGGCGCTGGCGCAATCCGGTGCCCCTACGATCCGCGTCGACCCCGCCGCCTGCCGTTTTGTGGCGCGGCACCAACCCAGTGCCGATGTGGAATACAAGCCCGGTGTGGATGTGCATGGCAAGCCGGTGGCTCCTGCCGACCTACCTGATGGTTATGCTATTGAGGTGCCGACAAGCATCGATATCGCGATTACCGCCGACATTGCCCGCCGCTTCGGTATCGCCACAAATAACCTCTACCGGGGGGAGGCGCAGATCGGTACCGTTACGGTGCAGGGCAATCAGGTCCTGTTTAACGGCAAGCCGATGCAGTCGGCGGCCGAGGCGGACCTGATCGCGCTGTGCGCCAAGACTCCGCATTGATCATGTAAGGACCAACCCCATGGACCGCGCCGCCGCCAAAGCCATCCTGAAACAGCGGATCGATCAGGCCCTGGGGCGCAATCGCGCCGATCTGGTGATCAAGAATGTGCGCCTGCTGAATGTGGCGACTGGCAACATCGACGAAACCGACATCGCCATCTGCGGCGACACCATCGTCGGCACCTATGACCGCTATGACGGGGTGCAGGAGATTGATGGCAAGGGCCGCTTCGCTGTGCCCGGTTTCATCGACACCCATGTTCATTGCGAAAGCACGCTGGTGGCCCCGTCGGAATTTGACCGCTGCGTCCTGCCGCGTGGCACCACCACCGCCATCTGCGACCCGCATGAAATCTGCAATGTCATGGGGGAGGCGGGGTTACAGTATTTCCTGGATTCAGCCCTGACGACCGCGCTGGATTTGCGCGTACAGCTTTCGTCCTGTGTGCCGGCCACGCATCTGGAAACGGCGGGTGCGCGGCTGAAGGCCGATGATCTGGCCCGCCACCGCCACCATCCCAAGGTGATCGGTCTGGCCGAATTCATGAACTTCCCCGGCGTGCTGTGGAAGGATGAGGAAACGCTGGACAAGCTGGCGGAATTCTATGGCGCGCATATTGACGGCCATTCGCCCCTGGTCACGGGCAAGGAACTGAACGCCTATCTTTCCTGCGGCATCCGCAATTGCCATGAATGCACGTCACAGGCGGAAGCGCGGGAGAAGATCGCCAAGGGCATGCAGGTGCTGATCCGCGATGGCTCCGTCTCGAAGGATGTGGATGCTCTGTCCGGCTTGATCGACCCGGTGACCAGCCCGTTCCTGGCCTTCTGCACCGATGACCGTAACCCGCTGGACATTGCCGAGGAAGGGCATCTGGACCACCTGATCCGCCGCGCCATCGCGCATGGCGCCGACATTGCCTCTGTCTACCGTACCGCCACCTGGTCGGCGGCGCGCGGCTTCGGGTTGAAGGATCGCGGACTGGTGGCACCGGGTTATCTGGCCGATATCGTGCTGCTGGACGATCTGGCGCACTGCACCGTCTCCCAGGTCATCCGCGCCGGCAAGCCCGTGTCGGCGGAGACCTTCGCGGGCCGCACCTCCCCGCCGCCCGTGGGCCTGAACTCCATCAAGCGCGACCGGATCATGGCGGAAGACCTCGCCATTCCGGCCGGTGGCCCTGGCACCCCCGTGATCGGCGTCTTGCCCAACAAGATCATTACAGAGGCGTTGCAGGCCACCGTCCCCTACCGCAATGGCCGCCGCCATGCCGACCCGGACAATGACATCCTGAAGATCGTGGTCGTCGAACGCCACGGCTTCACCCGCAATATCGGCAAGGGCTTCGTGAAGGGCTTCGGCATTCGGTCGGGTGCCTTGGCCAGCTCCGTCGGCCATGACAGCCACAATATCTGTGCGGTGGGTTCCAGCGATGCCGACATGGTCGTCGCCATCAACCGATTGATTGAGATCGGCGGTGGCTTTGTGGCCGTGAAGGATGGTGCCGTGGTCGGCGAACTGGCCCTGCCCGTGGCCGGGTTGATGAGCCTAAAGCCGTTTGAGGCGGTGGAGCATGAGCTGGAAGCCTTGCGTGCCTCGGTCAAGGCGCTGGGCTGCCCGCTCGCCGAACCCTTCCTGCAACTGGCCTTCCTGCCCCTGCCAGTGATCCCGCATCTGAAGATCACTGATATGGGGCTGGTGGATGTGGATAAGTTTGAGCTGGTGGCGGCGTGAGTGTGTACGATGCCATCAATCTGTGTCAATTGTGGTGGGATGCCAACTATAAAAGCGCATATTGTGCCGGCTGGGATTGGCCGCTTAATAAGGGGCAAGGGTTCTGGGAACTTGAAAATCACTCAAGGAAAAGCCGAACCTACTCAGCTTGGAATTTTCGACAAAAATATTCTTTGTGAAGCTTGTGATAATTACATTGGAAAGCATGACGACTATGCAATTCGCCATATTAGAAACTTTAGGGAAAAATGTACTAGGAAGCCTGGGAAACAATTTATTCACCCGTCCATAGACTGCAAAAAATTTTCAATGTTTTTGTTGTCTGTAGTGTGGAGAGCTTCAAAATCTCAGAGACCGGCCCTTAAGCATTTTTCGCTTGGGGAATTTGAGAAAGAAATTGGTGATGTTATATTTGGCCGAAAAGCAATAGATTATCTTGACAATGTCAATATTTTTGTATGCCTATATAAATTGAGATTTCCTGCCCTAAAGCTTCTATATTCACTTCCGAATTCCGGAATCGATGACGGCGCCTTAATCGTTGGATTTACGATGCCTGGGATGGGAATTCGAATATATATCGGCGATCATTCTGATTTAAAATTCACCAATAATATCGCGATTAACAGGAGTTCCATAATGAGGGGTTTATATAGAGAATTTGAAAATACAGCTGATGGTCAAGAATTATTGAGATTATTTCGTGGTGATTAAATCTCTCTACTGTCTTAGTTTTTTGCTTCCTCTCACCCCAACCCCACCCAAAGCGCCAAAGTCTGATTGACCGCGACCATCTGGTCATCCGTTAACCGCCCGATCCGGTCGCCGATCTTTTCCCGCCGCACGGTCTGTGCCTTGTCCACCATGATTTGGCAGGGCAGGCGCAGACCGTTGCTTGCGTCCGGCTCCACGTTCAGCCGGAATAGCGGCGCGCCGTCTCGCCGGTCGCTGGTGATGGGCAGAATGGTGATGCTGGGATGTTCGCTGAACAGGTCGGACTGGATGATCAGGGCAGGACGGGGTTTGCCGTAATCGCCCGGAATGACGACGGTGACAATGTCACCGCGCCTCATTCCCATCCCTCATGATCGGCAACCTGTTCCAGCCACTCCCCCACCTCCCGTTCCTGCGGATCATTGCGCAGAGCAAGGGACTGCCGGCGGCATTCCTCGGCAAAGCCGGGGCGGCGCGTGTCGGGAACCCAGATTTGAATGGGGCGCAGGCCGGCGGCGCGCAATTGCGCGCGATGCTTGCGAACCCGCATGGCTCCTGCCGTGCCCATCTCACATCTCCATCGTTACATGTAACGATGGTCATTATGCTGTTCCGGGTCAAGGGTGATGGGGTGGTCGCTTCCCTCCACCTGTCGAGCCTGCAATAAAAAAGGGGGCGGCACCATCGGCACCGGCCCCCTTCTATCACACCATCCCAAAACGCCGTTTACGCCATCACCTTGGCCAGCGCCTCTTCCAAGGGCAGTTCCAGCTTCTCGCCGGTCGCGCGGCGCTTCAGTTCCACGGTGCCGGCCTTCAACCCGCGCGGGCCGATGGTCAGTTGCCAGGGGATGCCGATCAGGTCCATGTCGGCGAATTTCGCCCCCGGACGCTCGTTGCGGTCATCATAGATGACGTCCACACCGGCATCCTGCAGGCGGGTGTAAAGGCCGTCGCAGGTGCTGCGGCAGGCTTCGTCATCGGCCTTCAGGTTGATCAGGGCCACCTTGTACGGCGCCACCTGATCGGGCCAGATGATGCCGGCCTCATCATGGCTGGCCTCGATCAGCGCCGCCACGACGCGGGACACACCGATACCGTAGGACCCCATCTCCACCGTCACCGGCTGCCCGTCGGGGCCGGTCACCACCGCCCCCATGGGCGCGGAGTATTTGGTGCCGAAATAGAAGATGTGCCCCACCTCGATGCCGCGCGCGGTGACCAGATCGGCCGGCGCCTTTTCGGCGTCGTGCATTTCTTCCGTCGCGGCATAGATGCTGGTGTACTTGGCAAAGAAATCCTTCAGGTCGCCATTGGCGTCGGGATTGTCGGCCAGTACATCCATGTCCAGCCAGGCCTTGTCACAGAACACCTGGCTTTCGCCGGTTTCGGCCAGGATGATGAATTCATGGGACAGGTCGCCGCCGATGGGGCCGGTATCGGCGCGCATCGGGATGGCCTTGATGCCCATGCGGGCAAAGGTACGCAGGTAGGCCAGGAACATCCGGCGATAGGACAGGCGCGCCCCCTCGGCATCCAGATCGAAGGAGTAATTATCCTTCATCAGGAATTCGCGCCCCCGCATCACGCCGAACCGGGGGCGCACCTCGTCCCGGAATTTCCACTGGATATGGTACAGGTTCTTCGGCAGGTCCTTGTAGGACTTCACGAAGGTCTTGACGATGTCGGTGATCATCTCCTCATTCGTGGGGCCGAACAGCATCTCGCGGTCATGGCGGTCGGTGATGCGCAGCATCTCCTTGCCATAGGCCTCATACCGGCCCGACTGTTTCCACAGCTCGGCCGACTGGATGGTCGGCATCAGCAGTTCCTGCGCGCCGGCGCGGTCCTGCTCTTCGCGCACAATCTGGCTGACCTTCTGCAGCACTTTCCAGCCCAGCGGCAGCCAGGCATAGATGCCGGCGGAGGTCTGGCGGATCATGCCGGCCCGCAGCATCAGGCGATGGCTGACGATCTGCGCCTCCGACGGCGTTTCCTTCAGCGTGGGCAGGAAATAGCTGGACATACGCATAGGGTGCGAACTCACGGAAGTAGGAGTGACGATGGGGCGGACTTTATGGGCTGGCGGCGCTGGGGGCAAGCGGGCAACCAGTCCCGCACCCCAGCCCCGCCCCTGATTCAGGGGCAGGCCCCCTGGTGCCCGCCGTCGCAGGTCCGGAAATCACCTGCCCGGTACCCGGAATCCGGCTCGTGCCTTCGCTGCCTCCGCCCGGATGACACAGCCCTGGGCATGGTCATTGATCAGGCCCATGGCCTGCATGAAGGCGAAGAGCGTTGTTGGCCCGACGAATTTCCAACCACGCTTGAGCAGGTCCTTCGACAGTCTCACAGACGTGGCGGAGGTGGAGGCTGATTGCGGGGGCCCATGCTCATCCGGGGGTGGTTCATGCCGCCAGAAATACGCGGCCAGGGACCCTTCGGCGGCGATCAGGTCCTGGGCGCGGCGGGCATTGTTGATGGCCGCTTCAATCTTGCCGCGATGACGCACGATGCCGGCATCGGCCAGCAAACGTTCCACATCTGCCGACCCGAAACCGGCCACGGCATCAATCGCGAACCCGTGAAAGGCGACCCGGAAATTCTCCCGCTTGGCCAGGATGGTGCGCCAGGACAGGCCCGACTGAAACCCTTCCAGGCACAGTTTCTCAAACAGCCGTCGGTCATCGGCCACGGGAAAGCCCCATTCCGTATCATGGTAATGCGGAAATTCCGGCGCCGACGCGCACCAGCGGCAGCGGGGACGACCATCGGGGCCCGGCAGGGTCTTGTCCATGGTTTACCCTCAGTGAGTTGGGGCCAGAGAAGAGAGCCAATCCTGCATCGCCGCCACTTCCCGCCGGATGAAATGGTCATCCTTGAAGGCGGTGGCGAGCGTCGCCACCCCTTGGCTGCGACCCAGCAGATGCAAGGCCAGTTCGTCGGCACGCGTGTCACCATGACCCTGCAACATGAACTGCCGCGCCAGCCAGGAGCGGAACAGGGCGAAGATGCGGGCCGCATCGGGCAAGCCGGCATGGTCCAGCTTGGCCAACTCGGTCGACAGCGTGCCGACGGGGCAGCCATAGGCCATGATCTTCGCTTGGTTGACGATCAGGATATGGATGAAGCTAATGATCCGCGCCGTCGGCTCCTCACCGGCTGCCTCCCATGCGTCCAGCATGGCTTGTGTGGTCGCCAATCGTCGGTCGATGACGGCGGACAGGATCTCATCCTTCGCCTTGAAATGATAGGTCAGGTTACCCCGCGCGATCCCTACCGCGCCTGCGATATCGGCCAGCGATGTATGATCAAATCCCTGCTGATAAAACAGCGTGTCGGCGGCTTCCACAATCTGGGTACGTGTGGCTGACATGACGGGGCCTAGGGTGATTGACCTATCTACTATTTAGGTCAATTAACCTAGGCCCGTCAAGGATCACCTCCCCGGTATTCGACTTTTCCGAACCGGGTAGGTGCGGTATTCGTAGAACATGAGTAATTTCATGACCATTGGCGCGGCCCATCTTCCGGGACTTGTTTCGGCTGAAAGCACGCAGCGGCTTTGCAACAATTTGGCCCCCGTGCCACTAGATCGGCCAGGGTTGCGGTTGCGTGGTTCGGCAGAAATCATGCAGTTTTTGGGGCCTGACAGTGCATTGGGGCGTGTTGCTTCTGGACTGCTCGGTGCCGGTTCCATGCCGGTTCGTGCCCTTTTGTTCGACAAATCGCCGGAAACGAACTGGTCGGTGGGCTGGCACCAAGATCGGGTGATTGCCGTAAGGGAACGACGGGAGGTTCCAGGCTTCGGCCCCTGGTCCGTCAAGGATGGCATCCACCATGTCGCGCCGCCAGTCAGCGTGCTGAACAGCATGGTGACCATCCGTCTGCATCTTGATCCCGTTGGCCCTGACAATGCCCCCCTACTCTATGCCCCTGGTACACATAGACAGGGCGTTATCTCTGTCGCAGAGGTTCCGGCTGTGGTGGCGCGGCAGGGTGTGAAGGTGTCTCTGGCGGCGGCTGGGGATGTATGGGTCTATGCTACATTGATTCTGCACGCGTCAGCGGTTGCAACAGTACCAACGAGGCGCCGTGTCCTGCATGTGGATTATGCGGCTGGCCATTTGCCCGACGGATTGACGTGGCTTGGCCTTTGATCTCGGGGAGGAGGTAAAGAAACAGGTGCCTTAACGAAATCAAATTCAGGTTGATTTCTTGGGTGGAAACAATCTTACTTCCAGGGCGTTGAAAGAGCAATCTCTGGGGGGGGAAATGCGTAAGGTAATTCTGACGGCAATGCTGGCTCTTGTCCCGTTGATGGCATTTGCGGACGAAAAGACAGGCGACGATAGAGTTGGGTTCTCCTTTGATATGAAGGGGGCACCTTCACAGGACAAACAGGAAATCGCTAGGTCGGTAGAGGTATTCGATGTCTTTATGGAGTCATGCCTGTCCTGGAAATTTAAACGCAAGGCCGCTTTCATCGAGAAGATAAAGGCGAATGGCTATAGTGAGATGAGCAAAGAAGCCGTTAAAGCTGTTTTGAAGGGGAAAGAGGGAATAGGATGGGTCAATGGTGACCCTACCTCTTCTGAAAGGATTGAAGTGATTTATCAGGAAGCGCCAAGTCGAACCTGTTCAATATTCGCTTACAATGGTAACACAGAGAACCACGAATATGCAGCACAGCAGATGTTGACTGCACTGGACGCAAGTCTTCCCGGTATTTCCTTTAAGCAGCTTCCGCCTAAGCAGGTAGAAGGGGGCACGCGGCGTATCCGCGGGTATGTGTTGGGCTTTGTGGAAGAGGGGAAAGAAGCCGAAGCCAGCTGGGACAGTCTGGTAATGTTTGTGGTTGACCCAGCCCCGGACGCGCCCTTCCGCGTGCTTTACACACGGATGGAGCAATAGGTCGGCAAACCCACACCACCCTTCCGCCCCCGCCCCATTTCCGCCTATAAGCAAGGCTACACCGCCCTCGTTGCCACCCCGCACCCAGAGCCGCAATGTTCTTCACCCCCCTCGAGCGCATGGTCGCCTTTCGTTACCTGCGCGCACAGCGGCAGGAGGGGACCGTTTCGGTGATTGCCGGGTTCTCCTTTATCGGCGTGTCCTTGGGCGTGGCGACATTGATCATCGTCATGTCGGTGATGAATGGCTTTCGCGCCGAAATGGTCAGCCGGATTCAGGGTGTTTCCGCCCATGCCGCCGTGACGTCAGACAGCGGGCCGCTGGCGGATTATGTCGGCCTGATCGACCGGCTGCGCGCCGCCCCTGGGGTGACACAGGTGATGCCGGTGGTGGAGGGCCAGGCGCTGGCCACCGTCAATGGCCGGGCCGTGGGGGTGAAGGTGCGCGGACTGTCGGTTGCGGATTTCCAGGCCCGCCCCATCGTCGGGCGCAGCATTGTGCGCGGCCTGTCCGACCTGGGCGACGACGGGGTGGCGTTGGGCTTCAACCTGTCGCGGTCGCTGGGCATTTCGGCGGGCGGTAATGTCACCCTGATCAGCCCGAAGGGCACCGTCACTGCCTTTGGCACCATGCTGCGGCGAAAGGAATTTCCCGTCTATGCCGTGGTTGACCTGCGCATGCCGGAACAGGATGGCACCCTGATCTATATGCCGCTGCCCGCCGCCCAGGCATTTTTCCGGCTGGGGGAAAAGGTCAGCGCCATCGACGTGTTTGTCAGCGACCCGCGCGATGTCGATGGGCTGCGCACCAGCCTGGAGCGGGCGGCGGGGCCGGGCTTTACCGTCACCGACTGGCGACAGGCCAATAAGGGGCTGGTCACGGCGCTGGGGGTGGAGCGGGTGGCGATGTTTGTGGTGCTGACCCTGATTATCCTGGTGGCCAGTTTCAACATCGTGTCTTCCATGGTCATGCTGGTGCGCGGCAAGGCGGCCAGCATCGCTATCCTGCGCACCATGGGGGCGCAGCGTGCGTCGGTGTCGCGTATCTTCCTGCTGGCCGGTGCGTCCATCGGGGCGGTTGGCACGATGGTCGGCTTTGTCCTGGGGGTGGTGCTGACCGTGAATGTGCAAGCCATCGGTTATGCGCTGGGGCACGTGCCGGGCATCGCGGGGTCACAGATGCTGCTGTTCCTGACGACCTTGCCGGCCATCATTGATTGGGCGGAGGTGGCGCTGGTGGTGGCGCTGGGCCTGTTCCTGTCGGTGGGGGCCACGCTCTATCCTGCCCGCCGGGCAGCATCGATGGACCCGGTGGAGGCGCTGCGTCATGGCTGACCGTTCCCGCATGTTCGGTGTCTTGGAACGCTGGATCGCCTTGCGTTACCTGGGTGCCCGCCGGCAGGAGGGGTTCATCTCCGTCATTGCCGGCTTCTCCTTCCTGGGCATCGCGCTGGGCGTGGCGACGCTGATCATTTCCTTGTCCGTGTTCAATGGGTTTCAACGCGACCTGCTGTCCCGTGTGCTGGGTTTCCAGGGCCATGTGGTGGCCATGGGGCAATATGGCCCGTTCCAGGCTCCCGACGCCCTGTTGGAAGGGATCCGCACTGTACCCGGTGTCGTGTCGGTGATGCCCAGTCTGGATGCGCAAGGCCTCCTCTCCTATCGCGACTTTGCCGGCGGTGTGCTGGTCAAGGCACTGCGTTCCGCCGACATGGCGGCCCGGCCTGCCTTTGCTGATGCGCTGGTCGAGGGTACGCTGGCTGAAGGGGATGGCATCGCCATCGGCCAGCGCATGGCCGCCAATGGCCGGATCAAAGTCGGTGACCGCGTTACCATCCTGTCGCCGCAGTTGGATGCCGTTGGCGGGCCGCCCCGGTCCCGCGCCTTTACCGTCACCGGCATTGTCGCCCTGGGCGTGTCGGAGTTTGACAATACGCTGGTGCTGATGGATCTGGCCACGGCACAGGCATTTTTTCAGTTGGATGATAATGTCACGGCGCTGGAGGTGAATTTCGCCGACCCGTCGCTGGCCCCGGCCGGGGCAGGGGAGGTGGCCAAACGCCTGCCCGGCAGCCTGTTCGTGCGCGACTGGCAGCAGGTGAATGGCGCCTTTTTCGGCTTTATCGAAACACAGCGCAATGTCGTTTCCTTGATCCTGGGCATGATTGTGGTTGTTGCTGCCTTCAACATCATTTCCGGCATGATCATGATGGTGCAGGACAAAGGCCGGGAGATTGCCATTCTGCGCACCATGGGGGCAGGGCGTGGCACCATCCTGCGCATCTTCCTGATGTCTGGTGCATCCATCGGCATCGCCGGAACGGCGGCGGGGCTGATCCTGGGGGTAACTTTGTCAGGCCATTTGGAACAGGTGCGGCAGATGGTGAAGGCTGCCACCGGCGTCGATCCGTTCAATTCGGACATCTATTTTTTGTCCTCCTTGCCTTCCTTCACCGATCCGTGGCAGGTGGCGCAGGTGGCGGTTGCGTCCGTGGCGTTATCGCTGCTGGCCACGCTGTACCCTTCCTGGCGGGCGGCGAAACTGGACCCCGTCGAAGCACTTCGATACGAGTGACCCATGTCTGAGATCGTTCTGCGCCTGACCGGCATCCACCGGTCCTTCACCCAGGTGGAAACGCCGTTGCATGTGTTGCGTGGTGTCGATGCTGCCATCCATTCCGGTGAAATGGTGGCCCTGGTGGGGCCCAGCGGGGCTGGCAAGTCTACCTTGCTGCATATTGCGGGCCTGCTGGAACCGGCGGATAAGGGATCGATTGAGGTCGCGGGTCAGAAGGCTGATGGCTTGTCGGATGCCGAACGCACGGCCATCCGCCGCGACAAGATCGGCTTTGTCTATCAGTTTCACCACCTGCTGCCGGAATTTACCGCCGAGGAAAACATCATCATTCCGCAGATGCTGGCTGGTGTGGCGCGCAGCAAGGCGAAGGAGCGGGCGCGTGCGTTGCTGGACATGGTCGGTCTGTCTGCCCGGGCCGGCCACCGTCCGGCCAAGCTGTCGGGCGGTGAGCAGCAGCGTGTCGCCATTGCGCGTGCATTGGCCAACCGTCCGCGCCTGCTGATCGCCGATGAACCGACGGGCAATCTGGACATGCACACCTCGGAAAAGGTCTTCGCCTTGTTCGCAGAACTGGTGCGCGGGCAGGGGCTTGGCGCGTTGGTTGCCACCCATAACCTGGATCTGGCGCGACGTATGGACCGGGTGGTGGAGATGCGCGATGGCCTGCTGGTCGCGGGCTGATCATGGTGGCACTGCCGGATATCCCTTTGCCTGCCGGCTACCGCGCTGACTGGGTCCTGTCCTATCATGGGCGTGACCCGGACGGGCTGTCGGAAAGGGTGTCAGGCCATACGATCACCAAGGTGCTGGCCCCCGCCGGCCGCGCCATCCGCCTGGACATCACCCTCCACGCCACCCATGCCGCCCTGAAGGCCGATCCCGACGACCCGACAATGGCGGAGATCGCCAGCCTGTTGGCGTCTGCTGCCCGCATGCTGGGCGTGTCGGGCGATGTTTCCGGGCTGGAGGCACGGGCGGTACAGGATGCACAGGTGGCCCGCCTGCTGTCCCGCTGCGGCCCCGGTCTGCGCTTGCCCCAAACGGCGGGCGTGTTTGAGGCCCTGTGCTGGGCCATCGTGGGACAGCAGGTCAATCTGCGCTTCGCCGGTCAATTGCGCCGCACTTTGATTGACCTGGCCGGCCTTCCGCATGCCTCGGGCATGAAGGCGCACCCCACGCCCACCGGTATCGCCGCCCTGGACCCTGACCTGCTGGGTACCCTGAAATTCTCCCGCTCGAAGGCGGCCTATCTGATCAATGCCGCGCGCAGCGGTATTGATTTCGAGGGGCTGCCCAAGGGTGACGTGGCCACAGCAGAGGCGGCGATGACGGGCATCAAGGGCATCGGTCCTTGGACGCGGGCCTACGTGCTGCTGCGCGCCTGCGCCTTCCCGGATGTGGCCCCCATCGGCGATGCCGGTCTGGCGGCGGCCTTGCAGAAGTTCCACGCCCTGGACCATCGCCCCGGCCCGGCCGAACAGGAGGCGCTGATGCGCCCTTTTGCGCCGTGGCGCAGCCTGGCCACGGCCCATTTGTGGGCCGGGTGGACTTAACCCAACTCTGTGAATGTCGTCAGACGCCCCTCGTGGTAACCATAGGCCAGGTAATGCAGCAGCGGGTTTAGTCCCTGAACCGCCGCCACATCAGGATTGGCCGCCAGATAGGCGCTGATGTCGAACCAGCGTGACGGGTCGCGACCCTCCTTCCAGCCGTAATTGGCAAAATGGGTCAGGGCGTCGATGCCGCCCCTGGCCACGGCGGCAGCCACGTCGGGGTTGCTGGCCAGATACCAATCGGCATCGAACATGATGTTGGGGTCACGGCCTTCCCGGGCGCCAAACTGCTTATAGTGGGTCCAGGCATCGATGACGGTGCCGTTGCGGATGGCCTGATCCACATCGGGGTTGGTCAGACGGTAGAAAGTGCTGTCGAACAGCACCAAAGTGCCGTTCTCCACCGCCGGAGAAGCGCGGTTTTCCGCCCGTCCGAAGGCCAGGTAATGCTCCTCCCCGGTTTTATAGACACCGGCGGCCACGGCGGCGGCGACATCGGGATAGAGGGCCAGATAGGCGGCATTGTCGAACTGGCCCTGTTCATAGGGCTGATAGGGGGTCCAGCGTTGCGGCGCGATCAGGGGCAGGATTGTATTGTTGAAAATGCCGATTTCCACACCATACAGCGTGTCGGTACCTTCGCCGGTCACACGTTGGTCATAGACGACAAAATAGGTGGCGCCCGACGCATCGGTCCGTTGCTGCACGCTGACCACGGTGGCATTGCCCGGCGGGGCCTTGAAATAGGCGGCGTCCAGGCCATCGCCGCCGCGCTGAATGTCATTGCCCGCGCCACCGATCAGCAGATCGGAACCCTTGCCACCCGACAGACTATCTTCACCCAGCCCGCCGCGCAACAGGTCATTGCCATCGCCGCCATTGAGGGTCTGAGGGTTATACTGGGCCAGGACCGATAGGTCGAAAGAGGGGGAGAAATGGCTGCTGGTCAGGTTGCTGACCTGCACATTCTGAAGCCGCGCCAGCACCCCTCGGTCGGCGTTAGTCTGCGGCAGGCCGCCGGCGTCCGGGTCCAGTGTGATCAGTGTATCCGCCCCATCCTGCTGCAGGCGCAGATAGGGGCCGAACGGGTTCCCGCCTTCATAGCCGTAGACGGTGCGCAGGATGACCGACAGGTCGATCACGTCACCGCCATTCACGTCGAAATCCGTGATGGTGACGCTTCGCACACCGTAATACTGCCAGTACCCTGAATAGGTCAGGGTCACACCGTCCAGCACAAAGCGGTCGGCACCGGCACCGCCGGTCATTTGCCCGGATGTCAGACGCAGAACATCATCCCCCACCCCGCCATCGGCGGTACCACTGCCGGTGATCGTATCGTTACCGCCCTCGCCGAAGACCTGGCTGCTGGTGTTGGCCGACAGGACATCATTGCCGTCACCGCCCCGCAATGTGGATTGCGCGCCCGTGGCGGTCAGCGTGTCGTCGCCGGCACCACCGATCAGCACGCTGCCGGACCCTGCCGCTTCCAATGTGTCATTGCCCAGCCCGCCATCCAGCGTGCTGGAGGCACCGCTGGCGATCAGCCGGTCATTGCCATCACCGCCATTCAGTTGATCGGTGCCCATGCCGCCGATCAGCAGATCGTCGCCGGCGTCACCGGATAGCGTGTCATTGCCATTCCCACCGGTCAGCGTATCGTTGCCATCGCCGCCCGATAGCTGATTGTTGCCGGCTGTATCAGAGATGGTGTCGTTCCCGGCCCCGCCGGCGATGGTGTCATTGCCCCAGCCGCCGGCCAGGGTTTCGGACGCTACGGTGCCGGTCTGTGTATTGTCGCTGACAGTCTTGTCGCGCGTCGGCACCCATCCGCTGGCAAAATTGGCCGCCACCAGATCATTGGCGAAAACGCTGTCTAGCACCACCAGCGTCTCGCGGTCATACTGGTTGCCGGCGGCGTCACGGTCGACGATGATCCGTGTGGTGCCCCCCGCCAGCGCCTCGATCCACAGATGCGTACCGAATGGGCTGGCGCCGCGCGGGCCGGCCAGGAGCGGCACGATATTGGTCAGGTCAAGAACCTCACCCGTTGCACCGCTGGCGAAATCGGTGATGGTCACCGCCGACAGCCTGTTGGAGGAACTGTCGACCGTGGGGTTTATGATAAACCGGTCCTGACCGGCGCCGCCGGTGACCGTGCCGCTGCCGATGGTCAGGATATCGTTGCCGGCCCCGCCATCCACCGTCTGCGTCCGGCCAATGGTAATGACATCATCACCATCATCGCCATAGACCCAGGCGAACGCCATCCCGCCACTGATTGTGTCGTTCCCGGCACCACCATTGACCGAGCTGACATCGGTGATGGTGATCATGTCGTTGCCGGCCCCGGCCCGCACCGTGTCAAAATTGGCAATGATCCGGTCATCGCCGTCGCCGGCATCAATCGTGTCGCTGCCCGCACCGCCATCCAGGCTGTCATTGCCGCCGCCGCCGGTCAGGCTGTCATCGCCGGCCAGCCCGGAGATCGTATCGTCGTCGTGGCCGCCCACCAGGGTGTCATTGCCGGTGCCACCGACCAAACTCAACCCCGTCGCCATATTTCTCTCCCGGCTGTACTCGGCAATTTTCGGGAAACCATAAGTGACTTTATTATCCACTGAATGGCGTAAAAAGTCAGCCGTTGGTCATAGGTCTCTGGCAATGACGGACAGGGGGCACATAGGTTCCCATCAAAAGGGGTTACCCCGCTCAGATCAGGTCCTCGGTGTAGTGCAGGGGCCGGCCTTCGTGATAGCCGTACCGCAGGTAATGTGTCAGGGGGTTGATCCCGGCGGCAGCAACATCTGGATTGTCTGCCAGGTAGCGACTTGTGTCGAACCAGCGCGACGGGTCACGTCCTTCTTTCCACCCATACAGCGCATAATGTGTCAGCGCATCAATCCCGCCGGTTGCAACGGCGGTCGCCACATCCGGATGGCTGTGCAGGTACCAGTCGGTGTCGAACAGGCTGTTGGGATCACGCCCCTCCTTCTGCCCATACAGGACAAAATGGGTCCAGGCATTGATGGCCGCCCCTCTATCGATCACATTGAAAACGTCGGGGTTCGACAGCAGATAAAAATTGCTGTCGAACAGCGCCAGCGATCCGGTCAGTTTAGCCGGCGATAGGCGACCCTCGGTGCGGCCATAGGCGAGGTAATGCTCCTGTCCGCTGGCAAACTGCCGGGCGGCGACGGCGGTTGCGACGTCGGGATACAGGGAAAGGTAAGTGCCTTCATCAAACTGCGCGGGGTCGTAGGGCTGGTTGAGTGACCATTTTCCGGGCGCGGTCAGCGGTACGATCCTATTGTCGAAAATGCCGACTTCCACCCCGTACAGCATGTCGCGGCCTACACCATCAATCCGGTAATCAGTAACCAGGACGGCCTGGTTGCCGTTGGTATCGATGATCGGCGAAACGAAGGTGCTGGAACCGTGCTGTGGCGGGGCGGCGAAACGGGCGGCATCGATGCCGCCGCCGCCATGGATCATGTCATTGCCGGTACCGCCGGTCAGCAGATCCGACCCCTCACCCCCCAACAGGCTGTCATTGCCCCGCGCGCCGGAAAGATTGTCATGGCCGCTGCCGCCGGTCACGGTCTGTGGCTGAAACTGTGCCAGGATCGCGGTGTCATAGCCCTGTACGAAGGCACTGGCCGTCAGGCTGGACGCGGTCACGCCCTTCAACCGCGCCAGGATGGTGGGCGCCACGTCATTGTTTATCGACAATTGATCGGGATTGACCATCAGCAGCGTGTCGCTGCCGTCCTGGACGAACCATAAATACCGGCCCAGCGGGTTGCCGCCGTCGAACTCCCGCAGATTGCCCAGGACCAGGGAAAGGTCGATCCTGTCCCCGTCCGCCGGATTAAAATCCATGATGGTGGTCAGGCCGAGATCGTATCCTCTCAGCCACTTGATGACGCCGTTTAATGCAAAAATATCCGCCCCGGCACCGCCGGTCTGGTCACCGGCAAAGGCCTGAAAGCGATCATTGCCATTGCCGCCATACAAGACCGCACCGACGGTCACGATCAGGGTGTCATTGCCGTCATCGCCGTAAAGTTCGGAACCATCGCCGGCCACCATCAGAAGATCGTCGCCGGCCCCGCCCCGCAGCGTGTTGATGCCGATTTCGTAATAGTTCGGGCCACCCAGCATGTCATTGCCATCACCACCCTCCAGCAGGTCATTGCCGAAGCCGCCGCGGAGCGTGTCATCGCCCGGACCGCCCAGGACAGTGTCATTGCCAAAGCCGCTGAACAGGTCATCATTGCCAGGACCACCGACAAGGGAGTCCTGACCGTCAAGTCCGTCCAGCGTATCGTTGTCATTGCCGCCGACCAGCGTGTCATTCCCGCTGGTGCCGGTCAGGACAAGGCCATTTGCCATTGCATCACCATCCATCAAAGGGGCGGGTGCGGTAGGGGAAGCGCCCTACCGTCAGATCAGGTCCTCGGTGTAGTGCAGGGGCCGGCCTTCCCGATATCCGTAGAGCAGATAATGGGTCAGCGGATTCATACCGGCTGCCGCGATATCGGGATTGTCCGCAAGGTAACGGCTGGTATCGAACCAGCGCGAGGGGTCGCGCCCTTCCTTCCAGCCATAGAGCACGAAGTGGGTCAGCGCGTCCATGCCGCTGCCTGCAACATCCTTATAGGTGGAGAGGTACCAGCTAGTGTCGAACAGGCTGTTTGGATCGCGCCCCTCCCTTACCCCATAGCGGCTGAAATGGTTCCACGCCTCCAGGCCGGGATTACTTCCGGCGGCGTTGGCTACATCGGGATTTTGCTGCAAATAAAAACCGGCATCGAACAGAACCTGGGTACCGTCCAGCGTGACTGGGGCCGTTCTTCCCTCGATCCGTCCGCGCGACAGGTAATGGTCCTGACCGCTGGCAAACTCGCCCCGCGCCACGGCCGCCGCAACATCGGGGTAAAGCGCCAGGTAACGGGATTCGGAGAATTGCGTTGGATCGAACAGCGGGATTGAGGTGATGGTGGGATGAGGTCGCAGCGGGATCACCTGATCGCCGAATATCCCCACTTCCACACCATACAGGTTATCGGTGCCCTCACCGCCGGGGCGGGTATCAATCAGACGGTAATGGTATTGGTTGGCCGACGTGCCGACGACTTCGATCTTGATATTCTGGTTGATCTCGCTGGCGCGGGCGCTGAACCGGGCGGCATCAATGCCAGCGCCGCCATCCAGAAGGTCATTGCCCTGGCCACCGACCAGCAGGTCCGACCCATCCCCACCTGTCACGGTTTTGGGGATATAGCCCTTGATGACCAGATCAATATCCTGGGCGAAGTTGGCTTTGGTCAGGGTAGGCAGGTCGGTGTTCAGGAAACGGACCAAGGCTGTTGCCGGGCGCGGGAAATAGGGGCTGGCATCCAGCGGATCCGGATCGGCCATCAGTACCAGATCATTGCCATCCTTGACGAAACTGAAATAGGGGCTGAGCGGCTTGCCGGGGCTGTAATCCCACAGGTTGGACAGAATGCCGGACAGGTCGATGACATCGCCCTCCGCCGCGCTGAAATCGGTGATGGTCATGGCCAGGTTCGATATCCCGCTGTCAACCCGGCTGAGGCCCGTTGGCAGAAACCGGTCGGCCCCGGCCCCACCGGTCAGTCGGCCCGTCGTGGCCTCCAGCCGGTCATTGCCGGCCCCACCATCCAGGCTGGACGCGCCATAGAGGGAAAACAGGTGGTCGTCACCTTCTTCACCAAAGATCAGGTCATTATCGCCACCATTGCGGATCGTGTCATTGCCCGCCCCGCCGCGCAGCGTGTCGACCATGCTGTCGCCACCGGGATCGAAACTGCCTGAATACCATTGCAGCAGGTCGTTGCCGTCGCCGCCCTCCAGCGATTCCGCACCCGCTCCACCATACAGGGTGTCTTGACCGGTCCCGCCGGACAGGCGGGCATTCTTGCCGCCGCTGATCAGGTCGGCCCCGGCCCCGCCTTCCACCGTGGTCTCTGCACCACCGGTCAGCACATCATCGCCATCGCCGCCGTAAAGCCTGTCGCGGTCTGCACCACCGCGGATCGTGTCATTGCCCGCCCCGCCCGACAGGCTGTTGGTGCCCGATGCATCGGTGATGAAATCGTTGCCGTCATTACCGTTGATCGTATCATTGCCCCAACCGCCGACCAGAGTCTCGGCGGCCGATGTACCATTCTGCACCCGGTCAGCATTGTCGCGGATGGATCCCGGCAACTGACCGGTGAAGAAATTAGCGACCACCAGATCGGTAATCTTCACGTTGGGGAGGCGGGCCAGGGCGTAGGCGGGCTGGTCGCCGGCGGCGTCCAGATCCACCGTCAGCTCCGAATAGAGATCCCCATATTGGATGATCAGGAAGTAGGGCGCGGTGGGCTCACCCGGCTTGTACCCGATCAGCAGGGGGATGATCTGGCTGAGGTCCAGGATGTCGCCACCCGCACCGGCTCGGAAGTCCGTGATCACCAGTTCCTGCAGGGAACTGGGATGGGCATAGCGGTTGCCGATGATAAACCGATCAACGCCCAGGCCCCCAGTGATGCTGCCGCCCGTCAGGGTTAGGATATCATCACCCGCGCCACCGTTGAGGGTGGAGGAAATGGCCGTCAGCACATCATTGCCGTCGCCGCCATTCAACTGGTCCACGCCGGTTGTGGCGGTGATTGTATCGTCGCCGCCATCGCCGTTTAGCTGACCGCCCCAGTTTGATGGCGCCGTGGTGGCGTCGATCCAGTCATTGCCATCCCCGCCATTGACTGTGTCGTAGCCACCGCCCGGCAGGATCGTGTCATCACCGGCGCCACCGGCCAGCAGGTCGGCACCAGAGCCCCCGACCAGGGTGTCACGGCCGTCGCCGCCCGACAGGACATTACCGTCATTGCTCTTGTCGGACAGGTAATCATCGCCGGCAGCCCCGTTGATCGTGTCGCGGCCCCAACCGCCCGACAGCGTGTCATTGCCATCGGACCCCAGGATGCTGGCGCCGACGCTGTTGTCGACACCGGTACGTGGGGTAAATCCACCGGTGAAATGGGTGGCGTTCAACACCCCGGATGCGACATTGCGGAAGGTAACCAAGGTTTGCGTGCCAAACTGGTCCCCGGCACCGTCCCGGTCGATACGCAGATAGGTCTCTGTGCCAAAGGGCGATTGGTCCAGCCAGACATAGCGCCCGAATGGGTTGCCGCCATTATAGCCGACGAGCAGGGGCAGGATAGCAGACAGGTCCAGCGTATCGCCGCGCACGCCGACGGCGAAATCTGTGATGGTGACGGACCAGTCCTGACCCAGGTCCGGGTTACCCAGGCCGCCGATGACAAAACGGTCGCGCCCTGTCCCGCCCACCGCCGTGCCATACGACAAGGTCAGCACATCATCGCCAGCCCCGCCTGCAACCGTGCCACCGATGGCGGTCAGAATATCGTCGCCGATGCCACCGTCAATTTGCTCCTCGCCCAGGCTGCTGATGATCGTGTCATTGCCGGCCCCGCCGCGTGCAACATCAATATCCCCGAAGGCGCCCCCTGTCAGATCGATCCGGTCATCCCCATTCCCACCCTCCACCGTGTCAAAACCCAGGCCCCCGCTTATGCTGTCATGACCGTCACCGCCCGTCAGGCTGTCATTGCCCGCAAGGCCAGTGATCGTGTCATCGGCCGCGGTTCCCACCAGAACATCATCCCCGATGGTGCCCGTCCGCGTCACCCCTGTGGCCATTTCCACTATTCCCCATTTTAGTCTTCATTTGGAAACAACATGAAAGGCGAAGTACCTGTCAATTGTAATCGTTTTACTATGATGTGCTCGACAGGGTGATGTGACGCAAAACCTGCCTTAAATTCGCCGCGGCCGGGGTGCAATCTGCACCTTGAACGTTGTTCCGATACTGGAACCCTGCGTGGACGAGGACATCATGTCGTTACGTGATCTGGGCAAGCTGGCCGTTGCCACCGCCGTGGTGCTGTCCCTGGTTGTGCCGCCCGCCCTGGCCGGGGACCGGGGTCGTGATGGGTATGGTCATGGACATCACTGGCATGATGACTGGGGGCATTGGCGCGATGATCGCCGTGGTTATGACCGCGGCCGCCCCGGCCCGGATTATCGCTACAAGTCGCCGCCGGGCTGGTACGACCGGGGGGGGTATGCGGCTTGGCATTGGGATGCCCCACCCCCGGTTCGACGTCGCGCTGATCGGGATGTGGTGTTTGGGCGCCCCTATCGGCATGGCTATCATGGCTATGGCTATTACCGCCGTGATGATGATGCCGCCCTTTTCCTGGGCCTGACAGCCCTTTCCCTGGTGGCCTTGGGTGTTCTGACAGAGGCGCAGCAACGCGCCCATGAAGATGCGCAGATCCGGGCTACCATGGCGCCAGTGGGACAGCCCATTATCTGGTCTGATGGGAGTGATGGTGGATCGGTGACAGCCCTGCGAGAGGGCCGTACGCCGCAGGGGGCTTATTGCCGGGAATTTCAGCAGCAGGTGACCATCGGCGGCCGGACCGAGGATGCCTATGGCACCGCCTGTCAGCAGCCCGATGGGTCATGGCAGGTGGTGCCTTGAAGCGGAGGATCACGGGCCGATAGGTGCCAGTTCGGCCTCGACGGCGGTCACTTGTACCGGCCCCCGACCGGGGGGAACGGCTTCACCCGGCTTGCAGCCCTCATCCATCAGGAAACGCAGATTCAGGATCGGGCGAGTGCTGTTGAAGGCGTGGGCCGGCACTGCCGCGTCGAACCACAGGATACCGTCATCTGCCGCTGGCGCCTTGGGGTCGCGCATGATCTGCGCCACAAAGGCCGGACCGGCGGGCACATCGACCAGGATATGGCGGGTGCCGTAAAAGCTATCCTCTCGCACCCCGATGCGCAGGGCCACCAACTCACGCGCGCTCGGCGCCCGCTTCAAGGGGACCTGACGCCAGGCGGGCTTCTCAGCCGTCACTTCCGTGATTTCACGCGCACCAGCAGCCACCGGAACGAGGGTCAACGCCAGTAACAGCGGAAGAACGGCGCGCATGCGGGACCTCCCCTTAGCATCCTGCCCCCATGATGCGCGGTGTGGGACACGCATTCAACGAAAAATAACCAAAGCAATAAACACCAGAAGTAGAAACATGCCTCTGACCTCAGAGGCCGAGCCGCCGAAAAACCAAACCCGCCGCGGCTTTCACCGGGCGGGCTGGTTCATCAGGTCGAAGATGGTGGGGGGCGCTTACTTGAACGCGATACCCACGACCTCATAGCTTTTGGAGCCGCCAGGCGTGGTCACTTCCACGCTGTCCCCGACCGACTTACCGATCAGGGCGCGGGCCAATGGGCTGGTGATGGAAATCAAGCCCTGCTTGATGTCGCTCTCATCCTGGCCGACAATTTGATAAGTCACCTCTTCATCGGTGTCCTCATCCGCAAGCGTGATGGTCGCGCCAAACTTCACGGCATTGCCGGAGAGTTTGGTCGGCTCAATCACTTCGGCGCGGCTGATCTTGTCTTCCAGTTCCATCACACGGCCTTCAATGAAGGACTGACGCTCACGCGCCGCGTGGTACTCGGCATTTTCAGACAGATCACCATGCTCGCGGGCTTCCGCGATCGCCTTGATCACGGCCGGGCGCTCAATGCTCTTCAGGTGCTTTAACTCATCCTGCAGCCGGTTGTACCCCCGAGCCGTCATGGGAACTTTTTCCATCTTCCCTATCCCAGTAAAGGTAGCCCAGAAACAAAACAAGCCCGACGGGGCGGCTTCCCGCCCCGACCGACCAGACCGTCCTTAGTAAGAGCCGCTCAAGTAAGACTGGAGCGGGGCCACGTCCAGACCGCCGACCTTCAACGCCGAGATGGCTTCAACTGCCGCCTCAGCTCCGGCCACCGTGGTGTAATAAGGGATGTTATTGGTCAGCGCGGCGCGGCGCAAGCTGAAGCTGTCGGAAACCGCCTGTGACCCTTCTGTCGTATTGAAGATCAGCTGCACATCGCCATTGATCATGGCATCCACGATATGCGGCTGGCCTTCGACCACCTTGTTGATGGCGGTGACCTTCACGCCATTATCGGCCAGATGTTTGGCGGTGCCGCGCGTGGCGATGACCTTGAAGCCCATTTCCAGCAGCTTGGCCGCCACCGGCACCATCGAGGGCTTGTCGCCTTCACGCACGGAGATGAAGACCGTACCTTCCTTCGGAAGGGTGACGCCGGCCCCCATCTGGCTCTTGGCGAAGGCCAGGCCGAAATTCTTGTCCAGGCCCATCACTTCGCCCGTGGAGCGCATTTCCGGCCCCAGCAGGATGTCCACACCGGGGAAACGGTTGAACGGGAAGACGGCTTCCTTGACGGCGGTGTGCGGCGGGAAGGGGCCGGACAGCTTGAACTGGCTCAGCTTCTCGCCGGCCATGATGCGGGCCGCGATCTTGGCGATGGCGGTACCGGTGGCCTTGGCCACGAAGGGCACCGTACGGCTGGCGCGCGGGTTCACTTCCAGGATGTAGATGTCGTAGCCACCGATGCCCGACCCGTCCGTCGTCTGCTTGACCGCGAACTGGATATTCATCAGACCGACAACGCTCAACCCTTTGGCCAGCTTCACCGCCTGCACCGTCAACTCGTCAATGACGGGCTTGGACAGGGTATAGGGGGGCAGGGCGCAGGCGCTGTCGCCGGAATGGATACCGGCTTCCTCAATATGCTCCATGATGCCGGCGACATAGACTTCACCATCGGCATCGGCCACGGCGTCCACATCCACCTCGATGGCGTTCTGGAGATAGCTGTCGATCAGCACCGGGTTGTTGCCCGACACCTTGACCGCTGTGGCGATATAGCGGTGCAGACCGGCCATATCATGGACAATCTCCATGGCACGGCCACCCAGCACATAGGACGGGCGGATGACGACGGGGAAGCCGATCTTCTCGGCCACTGCCACGGCCTCTTCCAGGGACCGGGCCAGGCCATTGGCCGGCTGGCGCAGGTCCAGCTTGTGCAGCAGTTGCTGGAACCGCTCGCGATCCTCGGCCAGGTCGATGGCGTCCGGCGTGGTGCCCAGGATGGGCAGGCCGGCCTGTTCCAGGGCCTTGGCCAGCTTCAGCGGGGTCTGGCCGCCGAACTGCACGATCAGGCCGACCACCTCGCCCTTCTGCTTTTCCTTCTCGACCAGCTCGATCACGTCCTCGGCCGTCAGCGGCTCGAAATACAGACGGTCGGCCGTGTCATAGTCGGTGGAGACCGTCTCCGGGTTGCAGTTGACCATGATCGTCTCATAACCCGCCTCCTGTAGGGCATAGACGGCATGGACACAGCAATAATCGAACTCGATACCCTGGCCGATGCGGTTGGGACCACCGCCCAGGATGACCACCTTCTTCTTGCCCGTCGGCTCCGCCTCGCACTCCGCCGGCTCCAGGCCGTTGCCTTCATAGGTGGAGTACATGTAGGGCGTGTCGCTGGCGAATTCGGCGGCGCAGGTGTCGATGCGCTTGAACACCGGGCGCACATTGAGCGCGCGGCGATGGCCGGCAATGGCGGCTTCCGGCTGGCCCAGCAGGGTGGCCAGACGCGCATCGCTAAAGCCCATGGCCTTGATGCGGGCCATGTACTGGGCATCAATGCCCGACAGGCCGGCTGCCTTGATGGCGGCCTCTTCCTGCACGATGGCTTCGATCTGGCACATGAACCAGGGATCGTACTTGCACTCTTCGTAAATCTGCTCAACCGTCCAGCCATGGCGCATGGCCTGGGCCACGATCAGCAGGCGTTCCGGTGTCGGACGGCTCAACATATGGCGCAGGCGACCCTGATCGACATTGCCGTTGGCGTCACGCAGGTCAATCTCGTCAAAGCCGGTCAGACCGGTTTCCAGACCGCGCAGCGCCTTCTGCATGCTCTCGGCGAAGGTGCGGCCGATGGCCATGACCTCACCGACCGACTTCATGCTGGTGGTCAGGGTGTTGTCGGCGCCGGGGAACTTCTCGAAGGCAAAGCGCGGGATCTTGGTGACGACATAATCAATCGTCGGCTCAAAGCTGGCGGGCGTGGAGCCGGTGATGTCGTTATCCAGCTCATCCAGCGTATAACCGACGGCCAGCTTGGCCGCGATCTTGGCGATGGGGAAGCCGGTGGCCTTGGATGCCAGCGCCGAGGAACGGGACACGCGGGGGTTCATCTCGATCACGACCATGCGGCCCGTGTCGGGATGGATGCCGAACTGCACGTTCGATCCGCCCGTATCCACACCGATCTCGCGCAGCACCGTCAGGCTGGCATTGCGCATGATCTGGTATTCTTTATCGGTCAGCGTCAGGGCTGGGGCGACCGTCATGCTGTCGCCCGTATGTACGCCCATGGCGTCGATATTCTCGATCGAACAGATGATGATGCAGTTGTCCTTGCTGTCGCGGACAACCTCCATCTCATATTCTTTCCAGCCCAGGACCGATTCCTCGATCAGGACCTCGTTCACCGGGCTGGCGCGCAGGCCGCCACGCACAATGTCCTCAAACTCGGCCCGGTTGAAGGCGATGCCGCCACCGGTGCCGGCCAGGGTAAAGGACGGGCGGATGATGGCGGGCAGGCCGACAAAGGCCAGCGCGTCCAGCGCCTCGTCAAAATTCTTCACCACGCGCGACCGCGGGCTTTCCAGCCCGATCTTGTCCATGGCGTCGCGGAATTTCAGGCGGTCTTCGGCCTTCTCGATGACATCGGCCTTGGCGCCGATCATCTCGATGCCCAGGCGCTCCAGCGTGCCATTATGGAACAGGGCCAATGCGGTATTCAGCGCGGTCTGCCCGCCCATGGTGGGCAGCAGCGCGTCGGGCCGCTCCTTCTCCAGGATCTTGGCGACGACGGCAGGCGTGATCGGTTCGATATAGGTGGCGTCGGCCAGACCCGGATCGGTCATGATGGTGGCCGGGTTGGAATTCACCAGAACCACCCGGTAACCTTCTTCCTTCAGCGCCTTACAGGCCTGAACACCGGAATAATCGAACTCGCAGGCCTGCCCGATGATGATCGGACCCGCGCCGATGATGCAGATGGATTTGATGTCGGTGCGTTTCGGCATGATCAGTCGGACCGTCTTTTTCGGGCGGGAAGGGCGATATGGTCGCGGCAAAACGCCCCCCGCGCCACAATGGGTGCGGGGGGCGCCCGGCTGAGGCGCCTATATAGAGGGGTCGGTGCCCGAATTGAAGTGCCGAGCTTGGGGCGCTGGGATGCGTCAGGTGGGACGCAGGGGATGGTGCTCATGCGCCGGCGGGAAAAATCAGCACTCGATTATTTATACGATAATGCTATTCCATTTACCTATCAAGAATAGCTCAAAAGACATATGCCTTTATGTGTCTTCTGTGGCCTACTCGCCGTCCGAGGGTCGCTTGGTCTTCAGGGGAGGGCATCAAGCCTATGTTGGATTCCGTGGCCGCCCTCGGCGAATTGTTCAGGCACTTTCCCGTGCCGATCATGGCGTGGTGGAAGCAATCCGGTCATTTGTCGCTTGCCTTCTGCAATAAGGCCTTTGCGCATCTGTGCGCGCGTGACCATGACAGTATGGCCCATCTGACGGGGTCACTGCTGATGCCGATTGATGGCCAACCAGACCCCGGTCCCGCCATTGTCCGCAGTCTGGTGCAGGGCGGGGTGCTGGATATCGAAGTGTCGGTGATGGCGCATGGGCGCCCCCGGCGTCTGCGTGTGCTGGGTCAGGGTCTTGGAGTCGGTAGCCGTCAGCCAGAGCAGATCTTTCTGGCCATTGCGCGCGATGTCAGCAACGAAGCCCGGCAGGCCAACGCCATGGCCACGACAGAACGCATGTTGTCGGCGGTCATTAAAAACATCCATCTGCCGTTATTGATGCTGACCCAGGATGCCCGAATCATTCTGGCTAATCCTGCTGCCGCCCGGCTGTTTGAACGCCCCATGGACGAGATTGTGGGTCAGCACCTGTCCATCCTGTTCACAGCCCAGGACTGGCCCGCCGTGTCAGCCCGCTTTGAGGCCGGTATTCGTAGCCATAGTGAACAGCGCGGGGCCGTTCGGATTCGCAGCGGGCGCGGGGAATTGCTGGAAATGGAGGTCCGCGGTCAGCCAATGGGCGATATCGGCGGCAAACCGATGCGGATGTTGACCTTCACCCCGTTCGAACCACTGCCAAGCCCCACCCATGATGGGTTGGACGCGATGGGCCAAACGCTTGCTGCCGGCAACGACATTCTGGCGGGCCGCCTGCAGATCATCGGGCTGGATGACATGCGTTCCACTTTCGGTGAACGGTGGGGCAGCATGCGGGAGCAGGCACTGGCCATCGCCGAGCAGACAATCCGCCGTGACCTGTCCCCCACCGATCAATTGCAACGGATGCCCGATGACAGTTTCGTGATTAATTTTTCGGGCATCACAGAGGCCGAGGCGGTGGTGAGAGCGCAACGCATCGCCGATACGGTGCGCGACCGGCTGCTCGGGGCCGCCACACCGGAGGGCCGGGTGGAGGCCATGGTGGCCACCGTGCGATCGGCAGATCTGGCCGAACAGCAGAGTGAGGATCTGGCGGATTTTCTGGTCCGCAAACTGGCGGCGCGGCGCGATGAAAGCCGGCGATATATGCAAACACTGCTGCGCGAGGCCATGACCAAGGCGACGCTCGACCCGCGGCAGATCATGCGGCCGGAAGGTTTTGCCCTGCCGATGCAGGTGGCGGAACTGGCCTATCCCTGGCGCCAACAGATTGCGATGGCGATGACCACGCTGGGCGATGATAAGGCGGCCAGCTTCGAGGCTGATCTTGTCACCCTCTCGGTCTCGATTGATTGGGGTGAATTAAGGAAACGCAAGGGCACGCTGGTGGTGCCGGTGCAGTTTGAAAACCTGATGCTGCCACGGTTGCTGGATCGTTATGTCGATGTGGTTCGCAACCTCCCGGTGGAACTGCGCCAGCGCATCCTGTTGCATATGTTGCATATTCCCGCTGGGATCGCCGGGTCGCGCGTCGGGGGCATGATCCAGACGTTGGGGCCGCATTGCAGCGGCATCGCCCTGCAACTGCCAGCGATTGATCACCCACTGGACCCAGTCGGCAACCGCGTGCGCATGGTGACCGTGCCGTTTGACATGCTGGAATATGGGGAGCAGAACGGCCATGCGCGTCTGACCCGGCTGCTACGGACCTGTCATTTGCGCAAGATGAAGGTCTGGATCGAAGATGTCCCCGACACGACCGTCAGCATGAAACTGGCGGCGGATGGGGTGGATATGGTGACGTTGCTGCGCTGATCCTGTCCTGATCTGCTGACAGCCGGGATGAGAGTGGTTTTCTGTGCCTGGGAAAGGCCCTTGTGGCGATGGCACTTGCAGACCCGAATGGCAGAACGCCGTTGCAGTCACCAGCAATGCGTTCCCCGGCCCCAATCTGTTACGGCCCGATGTAAAAACCCCGCAAATCGTCTTGCCGGGCGGTGTACACAGTGCAATTGCTGGTTTCCTGACCCCGGAAGAAATACACCAGTCCCTCGTCGCGGCGGCGCGTCGGGTCGAACAGGTTTACTGCCATGCGGCCATAGGCAACGCCCCACGGTTTTTCATCGGGACCGAAGGCGCGGTAATGCAGGTTGATCAATTGGTTGAACCGGCCCTGCCGGCACAGGCGTGACAGTTCCCGGTCGACCGTCAGTAACCCGCGGGATGGTCTGTCAAAGGCATAGACGATACGATCACGCCGCTGCGGGGTTGGCCGGGGCCGGGCAATGGCCGGGTCCATCCAGCTTTGCCAGGGCAGCTTGCCAAATCCGCGCCCCTGGTCCGGCTGTGCGGGCGCAGCCGGGCGCTCTGCGCGCGCCGGCCCAGCCATCATCACCAGGGCGGCCACAAGGCCAGCCATGATGGCACTGATGGTCACGTGGGTCATGTCAGCGTGTAATGGCGAGGCGGGCCAGAAACAGGGCAACCGCCTTCTTGCTGTCTTCCGGAAGGCTGGTGAAGTTGATCCGGGTGCCCTTTTTTTTATCCACCGCCGCGACTGTGCCCGCCCCCTTCAGCTTGAGGCTCTGCTTGGGGTCCTTCAATGCCAGATCAAAACTGACCGATTGCCCCACCTTCAATTTCGCCCCTGCCACCGTAACGGAGTTCACACCCAGATCGGCTACCGTCAATTCCTTACCGTCGATATTCAGATGTGCCGTATATTTCGGCACCTTCACCTTCTCAACGACATCCACTTTCAGGAAGTCAAACATACCCATTGCGCTGGCTCCCTGGGGGCGTGGCTTCGCATGACGGATGTTACAATATTTTGGCAGGTTTGGCGCGGAGGAATTCGGATAGGGGGCGGAGGGGCGTGGTCAGGGGGGATTTTCTTCAAAGCTGATCATTGGAATATTTAGGCTAATTTTTGCAGGCATTCCATTACCGTTGGCGACGGACCTATGCTTTCTGCGGGCGGTGCCCGCCATACGAAGCCTTGGCCATTTATGATGGAACCACCATTTCCCCAGAAAGGGCGACAAGGGCTGTCTGTTGGATCGGTTCGGCAAAGAAGGACCTTCGGGCGTTCCCTGCCGATGTACAGGATGTTGTCTGATTTGCCCTCTACATGGCACAGACTGGCGGAATGCACCCTGATGCCAAGGGTCTGATGGGATTCGGCGGTGCTGGCGTGTTGGAAATCGTGGAGGATTCTCAGGCAGAGACGTGCCGCGCCGTCCACAAGGTTCGGTTCCCATCCGCAGTCTACGTTCTCCACGCCTTTCGGAAAAAGTCAAAGTCGGGGATCAAAACCCCGACGGAAGACATGGACCTGATCCGGAGAGCCATTTGCTGAAGGCACAGCTTGTTGCCCGATTTGCATTTGTCTTGAAGGACCAGAGCCTGACGCAGGCCGATGCCGCCCAGCGTATGGGCGTCAGCCAGCCGGATATCTTCCGCCTGCTGCGCGGACAGTTCCGCGATATCTCCGTCGAACGGCTTCGCATGCTGGTGCGGTTGGGCTGCACCGTTGACATCCCCATCCGCCCCACCCCCGACGTCCCTCCCACCGCACCTATCCCGGTGCGGTAACCCCGAACCTGGCACGCCACTGGTTTAGATTACTGCTGACGCAAGCGCGTGGCTTGCGCTACCCTTACGGGAGAATGGCAGGGGTGGGCGATGGCGTTGGAGATTACGAAACCAGAGCAGCTTGAAAAATTCCTGGCGGACAAACCCGCACAATGGTCACACCTGATCGCGGCGCGGGCGGCCCTGCGGGTGTTGCCTCTGGCCCTGTCCGACATGCATGAGGAGTACTGGTTGTCGCTGCTCCGGGCGTGCTTCATACCATGGGCCGCCGGCAAATATCCGGCCCATGATATGACCGCCGCCGCCGGTTCCGCCGCCGATTTCGCCGCCGGTTCCGCCGCCGATTTCGCCGCCCGTTCCGCCGCCCTTTCCGCCGCCGATTTCGCCGCCGGTTCCGCCGCCGGTTCCGCCGCCGGTTCCGCCGCCCGTTCCGCCGCCGATTTCGCCGCTCGTTCCGCCGCCCTTTCCGCCGCCGATTTCGCCGCCGGTTCCGCCGCCCTTTCCGCCGCCGATTTCGCCGCCCGTTCCGCCGCCCGTTCCGCCGCCGGTTACGCCGCCCTTTCCGCCGCCGATTTCGCCGCCCGTTCCGCCGCCCTTTCCGCCGTCTGGAAATCCATCAGCATGGACGCTTCTGGGCTAAACACACGAAAAACATCTCAATCTTTTGCGGAATTGACCCTCACCCCCCTCTGGTCCGGGGAAACACCGCCTTCAATTGCGCTGCGCTGGCAATCTGTGGCCACCGAAAACCGGTCATCCCACTTCGCCCCCTGGATCAACTGGTATCAGGCCCTGCTCACCGGTAATGGCCCCAGCGCCGATTATTTCGGCCCCGACCTGACCCTGCGCATCGCCCAACAACCCCATGAATGGTGGGGCCGTCCGGCGCCAGAGGTGAATGCCGATATCGCTACGTGGCTAAGGGAAAAGAAAAACAGCGAAGAAGAGTTCATCGACAAATTCAGTGAGCTAGAAAAACAGCTTTCACAACATCCCGCCGCCGCGTCCTTCGCCTGGACGGATGAAGGCCTGTCGGTCAATGCACCCACGCCACTACCCGCCACGTCTCTGGCGCAAGATTTTCTGGACGAGGTGCGGCAGAAGGCCAGGGACCTGCAAGAACGTCTTGCCATGACCAATGCGGCGCAGCGCGTCCGCAAATCTTTGGATGGCGTGATCGCCATTCTGCCGGAACAGGCGTCGGACCTGCGCCCCGGCCTGCTGCGCTCCCGCGCCCGCTCGTTACATGCTGATGCTGCGGCCTATGCCGGGCAGTTTCAGGATGGTGAATTGCCGGTCGATGCCACCGCCATGATCATCGACCTGTCGGGCGGGCTGCGTGATCTGGAAGGATGTTTCCCCGAACTGCGGGACATCGAACGGGAAATCGCCGCCCTGAACCTGAAGCCCAAGGATGTGGCAGCGGTTCAACAGCATCTGGACCAAATCAACAAGGTTGTGGCCGAAAGTGCGGTGGTTGCGGACAACACCAAGTTGGTGATGGCCGCAGGCACCGAAACGATGAAGGCAGAGGCCCCGCCCGACATTACAGAAATCCGCACTGCTGAACAGGCCCTTGTCTCCCGCAACCTCGTCACGGTGGCCCTGCGCCGCTGCGCTAACGAAATCCTTTCACGCCTGCCTAACACAACAGGCCGGGTTTATGACGAAACGGAAAAGGCGGGCCTGAACCTGATCCGCCCCGCCGCCTCGGTCGGGGCATCCGTCCTGGTCGGCAGTTTGGTGAACCCTATCGTTGGCTTGGCCTTTTTTGCACTGGCCGAATATGACCGGCTGCCCGGCATCATCAACTTCATCAAGGAAGCGAAAAAACAGGTCGGCCCGAGTGAGGGTGATCTCGAATAGACGACGCCCCAACCTTGACCGTACTGCAATTTCACCCCCTTGCCCCCAACTAGGGACAGGCCCTATAATCTTCCATGAATGTCGGCTTCGATCCTGCCAAGCATGAACGGAACCTGCGGGAGCGGGGGCTTGGTTTTGATGTGGCAGCGCGCATCTTCCTGGGCGACACGGTGGAATGGGATGATGACCGTTTCGACTATGGTGAACGGCGCATACAGGCGGTGGGGCGGATTGAGGATGTTGTGATCAGTGTCGTGTTCACCTGGCGTCTGGACGCTGATGCGGGGCCGTACCGCTGGATCATCTCGGCACGCCCGGCCAGCAGGGGCGAGAGGAGGATTTATGCCGCTTATCTCGATTGAGGACGCACCAAACCTGACCGTAGAACAGCGCGCCCGTCTGAAAGCTACGAGCGAGGCGGAGGTGGCGGGTTATATCGCCGAAGATGGCGATGTCGATTTGGGCACTGTCGAGCCGGCGCGTCTGCGCGCCAGATCCGCATACCCCGATCCGCGTGCCCTGCGGACACGGCTGAAGATGACGCAGGAAGAGTTTGCCACCACCTTCGGCGTCAATCTCTGGACGCTGCGGGAATGGGAACAGCGCAAGGCGGAGCCGGAGGGGCCGGCCCGCACCTTGTTGCGGGTGATCGACCGGGAGCCGGATGCGGTGCGACGCGCGCTGCTGCCCTGACACCCCCACCCCCCGATTGCACCCCGCGTCCCGCTGCGGTACAAGGCCCGCAAACCTTTTGCAGACGCTTATCTGAAGGATGCCCCCATGGCCGCGTATCAATATGTCTATGTGATGAAGGGTGTGACCAAGGTCTATCCCGGCGGCAAGAAGGTGTTCGAGAATATCTGGCTGTCCTTTTATCCGGGCGCCAAGATTGGCGTGCTGGGTGTCAACGGCTCAGGTAAGTCGACCCTGCTGAAGATCATGGCGGGCCTGGATAAGGATTATAATGGCGAGGCCTGGGCCGCCGAGGGGGTGAAGGTCGGTTACCTGCCGCAGGAGCCGCAGTTGAACCCGGCCAAGAATGTCTGGGACAATGTCATGGAGGGCGTTGGCCCCACCAAGGCGCTGCTGGACCGCTTCAACGAAGTGTCGGAGGCCATGGCCGATCCCGACGCCGATTTCGACGCGTTGATGGCCGAACAGGCCGATTTGCAGGAAAAGATCGACGCGGCCGACGCCTGGGACCTGGACCGCACGGTCGAGATCGCCATGGACGCGCTGCGCTGCCCGGCGGGTGACGCCGATGTCAGCAAGCTGTCGGGCGGTGAAAAGCGCCGCGTGGCCTTGTGCAAGCTGCTGCTGTCCAAGCCCGACATGCTGCTGCTGGACGAACCGACCAACCATCTGGACGCCGAGAGCGTGGCATGGCTGCAGCGCTTCCTGGCTGATTATGCCGGCACCGTTGTGATGGTCACCCACGATCGTTACTTCCTGGATGCCGTCACCGGCTGGATTTTGGAACTGGATCGCGGTTCGGGCATCCCGTATGAGGGCAATTATTCGGCCTGGCTGGAACAGAAGCAGAAGCGTCTGGAGCAGGAGGGCCGCGAAGAGGGCGCCAAGCAGAAGCAGTTGGCCCAGGAACTGGAATGGGTGCGCGCCAGCCCGAAGGCCCGTCAGGCCAAGTCCAAGGCCCGTATCCAGGCCTATGAAGAATTGCTGGCATCGGCCAACCAGAAGGAAAATATCGGCGAAACCCGCATCGTCATTCCCACGCCGCCGCGTCTGGGCAATGTCGTGATCGAAGCGGAGAACCTGCGCAAGGGCTTTGGTGACCGGCTGCTGATCGACGATCTGTCCTTCCGCCTGCCGCCCGGTGGCATTGTCGGTATCATCGGCCCCAACGGTGCCGGTAAGACCACCTTGTTCCGTATGATCACCGGTGCGGAAAAGCCCGATGGCGGCACCTTCCGCGTGGGCGAGACGGTGCAGTTGGGCTATGTCGACCAGAGCCGCGACAGCCTGGACGACAAAAAGAACGTCTGGGAGGAAATCTCCGGCGGTCTGGACGTGATCGAGCTGGGCAAGAAGTCCATGCCGTCGCGCGCCTATGTCAGCGCCTTCAACTTCCGGGGTCCGGACCAGCAGAAGAAACTGGGCCAACTGTCGGGGGGTGAGCGCAACCGCGTGCATCTGGCCAAGATGCTGAAGTCCGGTGCCAACGTCCTGCTGCTGGACGAACCGACCAACGATCTGGACGTCGAAACCTTGCGCGCGCTGGAAGAGGCGCTGACCAGCTTCCCCGGTTGCGCCGTCGTCATCTCGCACGATCGCTGGTTCCTGGACCGTCTGGCCACGCACATTCTGGCCTTTGAAGGCGACAGCCAGGTGGTCTGGTTCGAAGGCAACTATGCCGATTACGAGGCTGACAAGCGCCGCCGCCTGGGGGCAGAGGCCGACCAGCCGCACCGCATCAAGTACAAGCCGCTGGAACGCTGATCCCGGCTTATTTTCTGCTGATAAAGGGCCGGGGAGCGATCCCCGGCCCTTGTTCATTCAAAGAGGTTCTGTCGATGCGCCTTGTCCGCCTGATCGCCAATCTGGGTTATGGCAGCCAGAAGGACGTGAAGATGCTGCTGAAGGCGGGCCGCGTCACGCGGGCCGATGGCAGCACCCTGTCCGATGGGGACAAGGTCGAGCATGCCGATATCCGCATCGATGGCGAAGAACTGGACCCGCCGCAGGGCTCCGTCCTGATGCTGCATAAACCGGCGGGCTATACCTGCTCCACCAGTGATCCGGGCCGGGTGGTGTATGAGTTGCTGCCCGAGCGGTTTGAATATCGCAATCCCATCATCGCACCCGTGGGGCGGCTGGACCGGGACACGACCGGCCTGCTGCTGCTGACCGATGATGGCCAGCTTCTCCACCGCATCATCTCACCCAAGGCCAATGTGCCCAAGGTCTATGAGGCGGAACTGGCCCGCCCCCTGACGGGGGAGGAGGCGGGGGTGTTCGCGTCCGGCACCTTGCTGCTGAAGTCGGAAAAGACGCCGCTGCTGCCCGCGACGCTGGAGGTGTTGGGCGAGACGCGCGCGCGCCTGACCATTCAGGAAGGGCGCTATCACCAGATCCGCCGCATGTTTGCCGCCGTCGGCAATCATGTGGAAATGCTGCACCGCGTCTCCATCGGCAGGCTGACGCTGGGCGACCTGGCAGAGGGTGAATGGCGGCTGCTGAACGCAGACGAGGTCGCGTTGGTCTTCAGCGATCCCTGATCCGCTTACTGCGCGCTTTTCTCGATCGCCTTGCCCGCGCTCTTGATGTCCTTGCCCACCCCCTCAACGGTGTTGCAGCCAGACAGGCCTAGGGCGGCGAGGGTGAGGGTCGTAAGGATCAGGGCGCGTTTCATTGGCATATCCATGGTTCTGGGGCTATCAATCCCGGTTATCTCATTATCGCAAAAGCGTGTTGTCATGTCCAAGCCACCAAAAGTTAAAGAGCCGAAAGTCAGAGTGGATCAGGCTTTGGTTGATCGTGGCTTGGCCGAAAGCCGGTCAAAGGCCCAAGCCCTGATCCTGGCAGGTCTGGTCTATGCCGATACCCGCCGCATCGATAAGGCCGGGGATACGGTACCGGAAAGCCAGTTGCTGCTGGTGAAGGGCCAGGACCATCCGTGGGTCAGCCGAGGTGGTCTGAAGCTGGTGAAGGGGCTGGACACGTTCGGGATCGACCCGGCCGGGCTAATCGGCATTGATGTTGGTGCTTCCACCGGTGGGTTCACTGACGTGCTGCTGACGCGCGGGGCCGCCAAGGTCTATGCTGTCGATGTCGGGCACGGACAACTCGCCTGGAAAATCCGGGAGGATACGCGGGTTGTGGTCTTGGAAAAGACCAATGCCCGTCATCTGACGGCAGAGATCATTCCAGACCCCGCCGACATCGTCGTCTGCGATGCCAGCTTTATCGGTCTGGAAACGGTACTGCCCGCCGCCATGGCTTTGACCAAGCCCGGCGCCTACTTGGTGGCCCTGATCAAGCCGCAGTTTGAGGTGGGCAAGGGTCGTGTTGGCAAAGGCGGCGTGGTGCGGGAGCCGGAACTGCACCAGGAGGTCTGCGACCGGATTCAGGATTGGCTGTCGGGCCAGCCGGGCTGGACCGTGCTGGGCATCGCCGAAAGTCCGATAACCGGGCCGGAGGGCAATAAGGAATTTCTGATTGGTGGTCGGCGGGAAGGGTAAGGGGCCGCTTCCACGCCAACCGGACATCACGCATCCGGCGTGGGTATCACCAGCACCTTGTCGATGCGTCGGCCATCCATGTCGACCACTTCGAAGCGGTACCCGTCATGGTCGGCAAATTCGCCAGCGGTGGGAATCCGCCCCAGCTTGAACAGCAGGAATCCGGCCAGGGTGTGATAGCCGCTATCCTCGTCGCGCAGGCTTTTCAGACCGAGATGTGCTTCCACCTCTTCCACGGCCATCATGCCGTCGATCAGCAGGGAGCCATCGGCGCGGCGGACAATGTCGCTGTCCTCGCCACCCTCATCGGGCAGTTCGCCGGCAATGCCTTCCAGCACATCGGTCAGGGTCGCAATGCCTTCGACGGTGCCATATTCATCCACGACGATGGCCAGTTGCTCACCCGACTGCTTGAACAGGTCCAGCAGGCGCATCACCTCCGTACCGTCATGCACGACCAGGGCGTCGCGCACATCGCTGCGCAGGTCGAAAGTGCCGCCTTGCAGCAGACGGTGCAGCAGATCCTTGGTATGGACGACGCCGATCACATCGTCGAAATCACCACGGCAGACGGGGAAGCGGCTGTGTCCGGCTTCCCGAATCTCTCGCTTGATATTCTCCGGCTCGTCATCAATGTCCAGCCACATGACCTCCGGTCGGGGGGTCATCAGGGACCGCACCGTGCGGTCGGCCAGACGCATCACCCCTTCGATCATCCGCTTCTCGCCGGGATCGAAGACACCGCTGGCCGTGCCCTCGGCGATCAGGCTTTTGACCTCTTCTTCGGTGACCGTCTGCTCTGCCTTTTCCGGCACGCGCAGCAGTTTCAGCATGGCCTCTGTGCTAGCCCCCAGCAGCCAGACAAAAGGCGCGGTGGAGCGTGACAGCGTGCGCATCGTGGGGGCGGCGAAGCTGGCAATAGCCTCGGCATTGTTGAGCGCAATGCGCTTGGGCACCAGTTCGCCAGCAATCAACGACAGGTAGGTAATGACCATGACGACAATGACAATCGACAGGGTCTCGCCATAGCCGGCGAGTGCTGGGATGTTGTCCAGCACTGGGGAAAGCCTTTCGGCCAGTGTGGCGCCGCCCACGGCACCATTGATGACGCCGATCAACGTAATGCCGATTTGTACCGTCGACAGGAAACGGGAGGGGTCTTCCTGAAGGGCCAGTGCGGTTTTGGCACCACGGCTGCCTTCGTCGGCCATCTGCTGCAGTCGGATCTTACGGGCCGATACAACGGCCATTTCCGACATGGCGAAGAACCCGTTCAACAGGATCAGGAACAGGACCGCGGAGAGTTCGAGCGAAACCATCTTCTCGGGGGTATGTGACGCGAGCACGGAGGCGGCCCGCAGGCCTATCCTATCGCATCGCCCGCGAAATGCGAGCAATCATGATGGGCTGTCACCGTTTCATCACCGAAACCGCGCCGGGTGACCGCCGTCACTTGCCTGTCTGCGGGCCGCGTCTACATCTGCGGCCATGACATGGTGCGCCGCCACACAGCGCGATGCGCGCCGCAACCTCTGTTCAGGGACCACCCCCGATGACTGATCAAAACCTGCTGTCGCCCGTGCGTCTGGGCGATGTCGATCTGCCTAACCGCGTCATTATGGCGCCCATGACCCGCTCCCGTGCTGGTAAGGGGGACGTGGCCACTGCGGCGACGGCCCAATATTATGCGCAGCGCGCGACCGCTGGTCTGCTGATTACCGAAGGGACGCAGATCACGCAGCAGGGGCAGGGTTATGCTTTCACCCCCGGCATCTACTCCCCCGAACAAGTTGCGGGCTGGCGGGGTGTGACGGCAGCCGTCCATGCCGCTGGTGGTCGTATCGCCGCCCAGCTTTGGCATGTGGGTCGTCTGTCGCACCGCGTGCTGCAGCCCGGCGGCGGGCTGCCGGTTGCCCCATCTGCCATCAAACCCGATGGTCAGGCCTTCACGCCACAGGGCATGCTGGATTATGAAACCCCGCGCGCGCTGGAGACGGAAGAGATCGCTGGCATCGTCGCAGACTTCGCTAAGGCGGCGGAAAACGCCAAGGCTGCTGGTTTTGATGCTGTGGAACTGCATGGGGCCAACGGCTATCTGATCGACCAGTTCATCCGCGACGGGTCCAATACCCGCACCGACCGCTATGGTGGGTCCGTGGCGAATCGCAACCGCTTCATGCTGGACGTGGTGGCGGCGGTTACCGACGTGCTGGGGGGTGGTCGTGTCGGCATCCGTTTCAGCCCTAACGGCGCCTATCACAACATGTCGGATAGCGATCCGGCGGCAACTTTTGGGTACGCCGCTGAGCAGTTGAACCGCTTCAATCTGGCTTTCCTGCATGTGATTGAACCCTTGGTCGATAACCATTCGATGAGCCCGCCGCCGGGCGCCCAACGGGTCGCCGGTCTTCTGCGCCGGACCTTTAAAGGTCCGTTCATCCTGAATGGCGGCATCACGCGTGAGGCAGGCGACCATCTGATTGCCACCGATGCCGCGGACGCCATTGCCTTTGGCGTACCCTATATCGCCAATCCGGATCTGGTAGAGCGTTTCCGCCGGAACGCCCCGCTGGCGCAGGCCGACCGCGCCACTTTCTATGGCGGAGACGAGCGGGGGTATCTGGACTACCCGACACTGGACGCTGCCTGATGGTGCTGCCACATGCCTGCCTCTCCAAGCCGGAAGGGTGGGCATGTGGCCGGCAACCCGAACCGCCGCGACCATGCCGCACAGGGTCGATATTGACCGGGCGAGCGGAACCGGCTACCCATCCCGGCATGGCCGTCTATACTGAAGTTTCCGATGAAGATGTCCGCGCGTTCGTTGCCCAGTATGATCTGGGCGACGTGGTGTCCTGCAAGGGCATCGCAGAGGGCGTGGAAAACTCCAACTTCCTGCTGGTGACCGGTAAGGGGCCCTTTATTCTCACGCTGTATGAAAAGCGTGTGGACCCTGCGGACCTGCCCTTTTTCCTCGGTTTGATGGATCATCTCGCGGCACGCGGGCTGACCTGTCCGCAACCGGTGGCGGGTACCGATGGTGTGGCCCTTCGCAGCCTGTGCGGACGCCCGGCCGTCATTGTGACGTTCCTCAAGGGCATGTGGCCGCGCCGCATCCTGGCTGACCATTGCGCCGGGCTGGGTGAGGGACTGGCCCGTCTTCATCTGGCTGGCGATGGATTTGAACTCACCCGGCGTAATGCTTTGTCCGTCGCTGGTTGGCGCCCGTTGTTTGCGGCGTCGCGCTGGCGGGCAGACGAGGTAAAGCCTGGCCTTGCCGATTCCCTGGCCGAGGAACTGGACTATTTGGAGACCCATTGGCCTACGGATCTGCCGGCCGGCATCATCCATGCCGATCTGTTCCCGGACAATGTGTTCTTCAGCGATGGGGCCCTGTCCGGCCTGATTGATTTCTATTTTGCCTGCAACGACCTGTTCGCCTATGACGTTGCCATCTGCCTGAATGCCTGGTGCTTTGAGGCCGATGGGTCCTTCAATGTGACCAAGGCGCGGTTGCTGCTGGCCAGTTATGATCGTGTGCGCCCGTTGTCGGCGGCGGAGCGCGAAGCCCTGCCGATCCTGGCTCGCGGCAGTGCCATCCGCTTTCTGCTGACCCGCCTTTATGACTGGCTGAACACACCAACCGGCGCCATGGTCAAGCGCAAGGACCCGCTGGAATATCTCCATAAGCTCCGCTTCCACCAGCAGATCCGTCATATCGCCGATTACGGACTGGACCGGTCGTGAACGATCCCGCTGCTGCGGCCGACAATGTGGTCGATGCCTTTACCGATGGCGCCTGTTCGGGTAACCCCGGCCCCGGTGGCTGGGGTGTGCTGCTGCGCTGGAACGGCACCGAGAAGGAACTGAAAGGTGGGGAGCCCGATACGACCAACAACCGCATGGAGTTGCTGGCTGCCATTAGTGCGCTTGAGGCGTTGAAACGCCCTGTGCCCGTTCGTTTGCATACAGACAGCCAGTATGTGAAGAACGGCATCACCACCTGGATTCATGGCTGGAAAAAGAATGGCTGGAAGACCGCATCCAAGGACCCGGTAAAGAACGAGGATCTTTGGCGCCGGCTAGACGATCTCGTCGCCCGCAATCAGGTGGAGTTTCACTGGGTGAAAGGCCATGCGGGACATGTGGAAAATGAACGCGCTGACCAGTTAGCCCGTGACGGCCTGCGTGAAGCCCGCGATCGGACCTAAACTTCCGGCAGTTGAAAGCGACAGGCTTGTGATGGCGAGCGACATGTCAGCATGGTTTCGGTCTTTGATGTACGGAACGTATACGAAATTGCTGGATCGGCTTTTGCGTTAAAGGTTCTATGCCTGTATAAACAATAGGTCGGCAAACCAAACAGGGCACGCGACCAGTGCAGAACCTTCTGCGCATCCTGGCTCAGATTTCCTGCGAACAGCGACGGCGTGAATTCAACGTCGGTGGGTGGCGTGTGAGCGCCTGTGTCAGCCAGGAATGCTGGGAGGCGCTGGAAGATATCAGCAGCCAGCAGGGTGTCTGCCTGGAGACACTGGTTGCAGATGTCGCCCGCCGTTATGGCCGGCGTCGTTTGTCACGGGAACTGGACCTGTTCGTTATTTCCTATTATCAGAGCGCCAGCCTGCCGCCTTGTGGTCTGCGCGATGTCGAGCCGGTCAATCTCTTGCCCTGCTGACAGCCGGCCATTGCCCGCTGCCCCACCCTCTCGTACAACGGGCTGAACCGCCCGTTGACCGCAGAGCACCCCCCCATGCCCGCCCCCCACCACCTGAACGACGTCGACATGTTGAGCTTTGAGGAGGCGGCAGGGGAGCATGCTGCCCTGGTGGCCGAGATCAGGCACCATCGGGAACTTTACTATACCAAGGATGCGCCAGCCCTGTTGGATGCTGATTATGACAGGCTGGAACAGCGCCTGATCGCGCTGGAGACACGGTTCCCGGACCTGATGACAGTGGACAGCCCGACCCAGACCGTCGGAGCGGCACCTGCGTCTGGCTTTGGCAAGGTCAAGCATGCGGTACCCATGCTATCGCTGTCGAACGCGTTCGAGGACGATGATGTGGCGGATTTTGTCGGCCGCATTCGCCGCTTCCTGAACCTGCCGGACGACACCGCCATCAGCTTTGTTGCGGAGCCCAAGATCGACGGTCTGTCCCTGTCCTTGCGCTATGAGAAAGGTCTTCTGGTTCAGGCCGCGACGCGCGGTGACGGGGCAGAGGGTGAGGATGTGACGGCCAATGTTCGGACCATCCGCGATATTCCGCATGAATTGACGGCGCCATATCCGGAGTTTGTTGAAGTGCGCGGGGAAGTCTATATGACCCGCGCCGACTTCATGGATCTGAACCGGACCCAAGCAGAAAAGGGCGATAAAATTTTTGCCAACCCGCGTAATGCGGCCGCCGGATCGCTGCGTCAGTTGGACAGTTCCATTACCGCCAGTCGGCCCTTGCGGTTTTTTGCTTATGCGTGGGGGGACCTGTCGGAACCGCTTGGCGCCACGCAATCGGAAAGTCGGCAGCGGCTGGGCATGTTTGGTTTCATCCTGTCCGCGCCGTCGCGTTTGTGTACCAGCGTTGACGATCTGTTGGATTATTACCGTGAGATCGGGCGGCGGCGCAGCGAACTTCCCTTCGACATCGATGGTGTTGTTTATAAGGTGGATAGCCTGACCCTGCAGGAGCGGTTGGGCTTTATATCCCGTTCCCCCCGATGGGCGACGGCGCATAAATACCCCGCGGAGCAGTCGACAACCCGCCTGAACGCGATCTCCATCCAGGTGGGCCGCACCGGCGCCCTGACGCCGGTGGCGGAATTGGAGCCTGTTAATGTTGGTGGTGTGGTGGTCAGCCGCGCGACCCTGCATAACAAGGACGAGATTGAGCGCAAGGACATCCGCGTCGGTGATCTGGTCATCGTGCAGCGTGCCGGCGACGTGATCCCACAGATCGTGGGGCACGTGCCCGAGCACCGTCCTGCCGATGCTGTGCCCTTTGTCTTTCCCGACTGTTGCCCCGAATGCGGGTCCATGGCTGTAAGGGAGGAGGGGGAAGTGGTCACCCGCTGCACCGGCGGGTTGGTCTGTCCGGCCCAGGCGGTGGAACGTCTACGCCATTTCGTGTCGCGCAACGCGTTTGACATCGAGGGGCTGGGCATCGAACGTATCCAGCTTTTCTACGAGCAGGGCCGCATCAAGCAGCCTGCGGACATTTTCACACTGGAGGCCCGTGAAGACCAGCGTCTTGATCGCCTGATCAACATGACCGGTTTCGGCAAAAAATCGGTGGAAAAGCTGTTCACCGCCATTGCGGCGCGTCGGACCATCGCGCTGGACCGCTTCATCTTCGCCCTGGGCATTCGCCAGATCGGGGAGGCCACGGCCAAGCTGCTGGCCAAGGCCTATCGCACGGCGGAATACTGGCGTGACCGCATGGTCATTGCCGCCGCCGAGCGGGCGGAGAACCGGGCGGAAAAGAAGCCGGAACTGGTGGGCGAGGCCTATGCCGAACTGTGTGCCATCGAACAGATCGGCATGAGTGTGGCCGACGACCTGACGGACTTCTTCCGCGAACAGCATAATCTTGACGCGCTGGCGGCCCTTCTGGCGCAGGTCAGCCCGCAGCAATATGTACCGCCGGCGGCCGCCACAACCTCTCCTGTGGCGGGCAAGACGGTGGTCTTTACCGGCACGCTGGTGACCATGGGTCGGTCGGAGGCAAAGGCCAAGGCGGAAGCGCTGGGCGCCAAGGTGGCTGGATCCGTCAGCGGCAAGACAGACTATGTCATTGTCGGTGCCGATGCCGGATCGAAGGCCGCTAAGGCCCAGGAGCTTGGCGTGAAGATCCTTTCCGAAGAGGAATGGGCATCCTTGATCGCCGGTTGACCGGCTTGTGGGGCGGTGACGGATCCGCTCGCCTTGCACATGCCGCCGCAATATCCCTGAAATCGCCGCAATGGTGGTGCATCAGCTTGTCGGGTGGGCGGCCGGGTCCTATCCTGGCTGCTGATCCCTGAAATTGCCGTTGCCGGACCCATCCGCCCGTGAACACACTGAACGCCCCCAAACGTTTCCAGCCTGCCCCGGCGGCCCCGTCCAGGCGTGGTTCCTCCGGACCGCCGCCGGGGGGAAGTGGCGGTGGCGGCAATGGCGATCCGCCCAAGGTTCCACGCCAACCGAAGCCCCGTAAGACCTGGGGACAGCGGCTTCTGTCCGGTCTGATTGTCACGTCCATCTGGGGTGTGATCGTGGCAGCGGTGACCGTGGCCATTGTTGCTCATGACATGCCCGGCATTTCGGAGGTGGCAACGGCTACACGCCGACCCACCATTACCCTGGTGGCACTGGACGGAACCGAGTTCCAGCGACTGGGTGACATGCGGGGCGAAACGCTGGATGTTCGGGAGTTACCGCCGCACTTTGTGCAGGCGCTGGTGGCAACGGAGGATCGGCGGTTCTTCAGCCATTTTGGCGTTGATCCCGTTGGTATTGCTCGCGCTGCTTATGCCAATTATCAGGCCGGCCGCACGGTGCAGGGGGGATCAACCCTGACCCAACAATTGGCAAAGAACCTGTTTTTGACACCGGACCAGACTTTCAAGCGCAAGGCGCAGGAAGCGCTACTGGCATTGCAGCTTGAGGCGACCTACAGCAAAGAACAGATCCTTACCGCCTATCTGAACCGGGTCTATCTGGGGGCCGGCACATTTGGTGTCGATGCCGCCGCGCGCACCTATTTCAACAAGTCGGCGCGTGACCTTACCCTACGTGAGGCTGCGATCATCGTCGGTTTGCTGAAGGCCCCGTCGCGTTATGCGCCCACCGCCAGCATGAACCGCGCGACCCAGCGCATGGGCGTGGTCCTGCGCGCCATGTTGGAGGAAGGCTATATCAATCAGGCACAGTTTGATGCCGCTATGGCTCTGCCCCAGACACCTTCCCGCAAAGCCAGTGACGATGGCGACGGCCGTTACTTCGCGGCCTGGGTGGCCGACCAGTTGCCAGCCTTTGTCGGTGCCGATCATGGTGACTTGGTTGTTTACACGACCTTCGACCGCGGTTTGCAGCGGACGGCCGAACAACGGGTGACTGAGATGCTGCGCGGACCGGGCGTGGAGGCCAGGGTATCGCAGGCAGCGGCATTGGTAATGACGCCGGACGGCGCCATCCGGGCGATGATCGGTGGCAAGGACTATTCCAGCAGCGAGTTCAACCGCGCTACCCAGGCCCTGCGTCAGCCTGGTTCCGCCTTTAAACCCATCGTCTATCTGACGGCCCTGGAAGAAGGCTGGAACGAATACAGTACGATCCTGGACGCCCCCTATCGCAAAGCCAAATGGAACCCTGGCAATTACGACGGTAAGTTTCGTGGGGATGTGACATTACAGGACGCACTGGCTCATTCGTTGAACACCGCCACCATCCGGTTGGCTGAGGCGGTGGGCATCGACAATGTCCGGCATACGGCCAAGCGACTGGGCCTGACCACGCCCATGCGTCGTGACCTGTCGCTGGCGTTGGGCACGTCGGAAGTCACGCTGCTCGACCTGACCGGTGCCTACGCCACGTTGGCCAATGGCGGAGAAGCGGTGATCCCTTATGGCATTCTGGAGATCCGCGATGTGCAGGGCGGCATCTTGTATCAGCGTCAGGGTTCGTCGGCGGGCTTCGCCGTGGCTGCCCCGCATGTTGAGGCGATGAACCGTCTTCTGGCGGGCCCGGTGACCTATGGCACGGGTAAGGCCGCCATGCTCGACAGGCCCACCGTGGGCAAAACCGGCACGACCCAGGATTATAAGGATGCTTGGTTTATGGGCTATACCGCCGATCTGGTTGCCGGTGTCTGGCTTGGCAACGATGACGGTGCCCTGATGAAGAAGGTCACAGGTGGTGGGCTGCCAGCAAAGTTATGGCATGCGATCATGACCGATGCCCATCAAGGCTTGCCACCGCGTGACCTGCCGGGCCTGGGGGGCAGCGTGACAGAGGGCGAGGTGATGGCAAACCCCGCGGATATGGAACCGGCTGGTGAAGTGCCCGCCGATGACAGTGTGGTACAAACCGCAGAGGGAACGCCCCCACCCCCCGAACAGCCGGCGCCCAGCGATGGCGGTGACCCGATTGGTGACCTGCTTCGCCGTCTCACTGGCCGTTGAGATTTTCGAATACGTCTTTGTCAGCCATGTTGTTCGACCGCCCCCGTTCCCGCTGGATCGGGGGCGTTTTGATATGCGAACACGGGGGTAGTGGTGGTTTTCACCACTGAGTGGCGCCTGGCGCCATCAGGTAAAAAGGCTGCCGTTGGGTCTCGCCGGGAAAATGGCGGAAATCCCACGTTTTCTGGTGCGCAGTGAACTTGGCACGCCCTTTGCTTTAATATCGGCATGGCTGAAACGGCCACCGACATTCGAACCTGATGGAGACAACAATGACCACGATGACTTTCTTCGCCAAGCGCGCCGCCCGCACCAACGAGGTCACCGGCGACTTAAACCTGTCCAGCTTGACCGAAATGGTCCCGGCCCTCTTTGCGGCCGTGGTCATGGTCCTGATGCTGAACATCCTGCTCTGATTTGCTCCTCTTCCTCAAACCCGCTTATCCCACCTGTTTCAGAAGGAGCCCCGAAAATGGGCCTGATCGACCGCCTCGGTGATGTCATCAATGCCAATCTGTCCAGCCTGCTGGACCGGTCGGCCGACCCGGAGCAGACGCTGAACCAGGCGATCCGGGAGATGGAAGACACCCTGTCCGAAGTACGGTGCGGCACCGTCCGCATGATTGCGGAAAAGAAGGAACTGGCCGCGAACTGGCGTGCCGCTGAGTTCGAGATGCTGGAATGGGAACGCAAGGCCGAGATTGCGCTGGCTCATAACCGCGAGGATCTGGCCCGGGCCGCCCTGGGCGCAAAGGAAGAAATCCGCCGCGCCGCTGCCCCGGCAGAGGCGGAAATCAAGGCTCTGGAAGCAGCCATCGCCCGGATGACGGAAGATGCCCGCGCCCTGGAGGACAAGCTGGCCGAGGCCCATGCCCGGCGCCGCAGCTTGGCGACCCGCTACCGTGGCGCCGTTGACCGGCTGCGGGCGCGGACCAGCCTGTACGATGGCCGCTTGGACGAGGCTTTGGCCCGCTCTCGTGAGTTGGAACGCGAAATCGACCATGTCGAGGCCGCTGGCGAAGCCCTGTCCATGGGCCGGCCCCGGAGCCTGAAGGATGAGTTCGCGACCCTGGAGGCCAAGGGACGGGTCGAGGATGAACTGGCCGCCCTGAAGAAGCGGGTGGCCGAACGGGGGGCAGCCTCCTGAAATATGAGTTGCGATAAGTGTCACCCCTGGCGCCGGGAGCGGCGACGGGGCTCCGATGAACAGATGGAATGATGGAGAGAACCGTGAGCCGCTATAACCGCCATTTCGACCGCTTCACCAGCCGTTTCCAGGGTGGGAAGCTTTACAAGGACAGCACCAACGGCATCCTGTTCGGCGTCTGCGCCGGCGTAGCTGAATGGCTTGGCATCAGCCGCTTCTGGGTGCGTGTCGCCGCCGTGCTGTCGATGATCTTCCTGGGGGGCACTCCCATCCTGGCTTACTTTGTGGCAGCGCTGGTTCTGTCCAACCGTCCGACGGCGGCCAAGTATGACCGTTATACCCGCGCTTTTGGGGAGGATTACCGGGAGTGGCGTCGCTGATCCAGCGCTGTCGCTTCAAGGAAGAAACAGGCGGGGCCGGGGGGACCCGCCTGTTTCGTTTCTACCCTTACTCCGCCGCCCGTACAGCCGCCCGCTCCGGAAGATCCTTACGGAAAGCGATGGTGACGGTGGCCAGATGGATACCGAACTTGCTCATGGTCGCGCGGTTCAGCAGCACGCCGTCTGGCATCAAGAACATCCAGTCATCAAAGCGAACCTTGGTTCGGCTGCCATCCATCTTCAGGTTGAAGTCATAGACCATGTTAAAGGCATTGCCGGAGACACGACCCTTGGCGGGCCCGATAGCGTCAGCCGTTGTGCCGATCCAGTTTTGGGGACCGTCCCGGGTCAGCCGCCAGATGCGCTGTTCCAGTTCGCCGTCGTTCCAGACGAAATCTTCAACCAGGGTCAGGACCTTACCGTCCCAGTCGCCCTTGATGTCGACCGTGAAGGTCCGGCGGACATTGCCGAACCGGTCCTCCACGATGCCATAAGCGCGCGTCTGGCCCTGGAAATATTCTTCCAACGCCAGGGCAGGTTTTTCGTTGGCGAATTGTTCGGGCTTCATGTTGGTGCACCCGGATAGGGCCAGGCAAAGGCTGGCCAGAAGGAAAAGGCGGCGGAACATGGCGCTCTCCGCGTCAGGTTTCGGGGGAAAACAGTCAGGTACGGGCGGCGATGCGTGCCCGCAGGGCGGCCTGCGTTGCGGCATCGATCGGCCACCGCCACAGGATGGCGATCGCCACGATTTTTAAGGCGACCGGTGCCAGGGCATAAAGCGTCAGCAAAGCGGTCTTGCCAGTATCGGTTCCGCCTGTCAGGGCGTCGAACCCGAACAGCCCGGCCACTGTCAATCCCAGCGCCGCCAACGCTGTCGCCAGCTTCGTTGCCAGTCCCCAAAAAGCAAAATAAAGACCAGTTCGCGCCCGTCCGGTGCGGGCCGTATCCAGATCGACCACATCCGCCTGCATGGCAGAAGGCAGGATCAGATCGGCGCCGAGTGACATGCCGGTCATGAGGCAAACGATCAGGAAGGCGGTAAAATCTCCGGGCCCCAGGAACGGCACGGTCAAGAACCAGGCGATATTCCACATCATCGCCCAGCGCCAAACGACATGCTTGCCGTATTTCCCGCTCAACCATAACCACAGCGGCACCGTGATAAGACCTGACATAAAATAGGACAGGAGCAACAGACCAGCCCGCTCACCTTCCATCAGCAGATGCTGAACGTAAAACAGAAAGAGCTGTGCAGGCAGCCCATTGGCCATCCCGTTAATGAGGTAGGCCGCAATCAGTTTTCGGAAAGCCCCGTTGGCAAAAATCACCTTCAAACCACGCCGGAACTTCAATGGCGGCTTGGCCGGGGCCTTGTATTCGGGCACGCTCACCAGGGCAATTACTGTAAACAGCGGCAGCATCACCAAGATACAGATGGCCAGGACACGTAGGGCATCCCGTTCCTGTCCGGCCGCACCAACGCCGATGGCAAAGGGCAAAGTCAGCGCGAGCACGGTACCGATGATACTGGCGCCTTCACGGAATCCAGCGATGCGGGTGCGTTGGTGATAATCGCCCGACAATTCCGCGCCCCAGGCATTCAGCGGAACGATCATCATCGTCCAGCCCAGGAAAAGCATGAAGGACCAGCAAAGAAGATAGGCGGGCCCAACCCCGTCGCCCGGTACCATCAGGTACCAGAGCGAAATCAGGGTCAAGGGCAGCCCGGCAGCGATCCATGGTTTGCGACGACCAAAGCGGGTTACAGTCCGGTCGGACAACACACCAACCAGCGGATCGGTTACCCCGTCCCACAGCCGGGCCAGCAGGAGGATGATCCCAATTCCCGCAAGTGGCAGCCCGACCTGCGCATAGGCCGACGGCAAAAACACATAGACCGGCAGGACAAGGGCCGCCAACGGCAAGGCCGGCAGGGCGTAGGCGATCAGGTGGTGGGGGGCCGTCGGCATCCCCCTCCTCAACCCTTGGAGATGCCGACATGCACCACGTCGATGGTGCCCACTTTGAACCCAGCCTCGCAGTACCAGAGATACTGTTCCCACATGCGCTTGAACCGCTCGTCGAAACCGTCTTTCAGCGCCGGCCATGCCTCCTGGAAAGCCACCTGCCATTCACGCAGGGTGCGGGCATAGTGCAGGCCATAGCTCTGTGTGCTGTCAAAACGCAGGTTCGCTGCCTCAACCTCGGCTTTCAGGCGGGTGGGGCTGGGCAGCATGCCGCCGGGGAAAATGTAGCGCTGGATGTAGTCGGCGCCCTTGCGATAGCTCTCGAAATGATCCTCACCGATGGTAATGATCTGCAAGGCGGCCTTGCCACCGGCCCGTAACCGGTCATGAACGGCAGTGAAATAGGTCGGCCAATAGCGCTCACCCACCGCCTCAAACATCTCGATACTGGCGATGCGGTCGAACTGCTCCTTGACGTCGCGGTAATCCTGCAAACGGATCTCGACAAGATGGGACAAGCCGGCGCGCTCCATGCGGGCCACAGCGTAATCATGTTGCGCCTGTGAAATCGTCAGGCCAGTGACCCGTGCGCCGATCACTTTGGCTGCATACTCAGCAAACCCTCCCCAGCCACAGCCGATTTCCAACACATGCTGGCCAGGCTGCAGATCCATACGGGCCGCGATGGCGGCATATTTGCGCTGTTGCGCTTCGTACAGGGATTCCGGCTGGTCCAGGTCGGCATAGACGGCTGCTGAGTAGGTCATCGACGGGTCCAGCCACTGTGAATAGAAGCTGTTCCCCAGATCATAATGGTAGGCAATGTTGCGCTTGGAGCCTGATTTGCTATTCGGTTTGGCCGCGTGCAGCAGGAAGTTAAGCGCACGGACCCAGGCCTTTCCATTCATGGCGCGGTCCAGCTCGGCCTCGTTCAACAGCGCCATCTCGAACAGTGCCGGCACGTCCGGGCTTGTCCAATCGCCATCTAGGTAGCTTTCGCAGAAACCCAGTTTGCCGCCGAACAGCATCCGGCGCGCCAGACGATCGTTGCGAACATACAGCACACCGTGTGGCCCATTCTCCGGCCCCTCGAAACGGTGGCTGCGCCCATCCGGTAGCACGATGGTCAGCGCCCCGACCCGGATGGAGGGAGCCAGTGACATCAACAGCCGCATCATGCGGGAGGGGCGGTAATGTGCTACCGTCTGGCCAAGGCCGAGGAGATTGGTTTCGGTCTGTTCGGTCATGGTTCCACCATTGTTTGGCCGGTGGTTGAGATGGATCGGGCGGACCGTTCGGCAAGCGTTTCCAGGCGAACGGGTGGATCGGGGCGCCGATGGAACATGGCACCTTTGCGCCATAGTTTCAGCGCTTCCCAATGGATGCCGGCAATCACCTTCAAGGTGACCAGCGGGTGGCGGGCAAGGGCCGACCAAAGGCTACGGGTGGACAGGTGCCGACGTTGCCCTGTTTGTGTGGCCACCAACAACGGGCCCGCGGCATCGTCATAATGGATGTCGATCCCGATATGGTCCCCAGGCAGCGAAAGACGGAAGCGGTAGCCCCCCTCAATATCGAAAAAGGGCGACACGTGAAATTCCTTGGCATGCGCATGGTTCAGCAGACCATTCGGTGTCGGGATCACATAGCAATGTTGGTCGCCGAAAGTGTTCTTCACTTCGTACACCACACCGCGCAGGTCGCCGTCCGGCCCAAAGCCATAGAAGATTGACAAAGGATTGAAGCCATAACCAAGGACCCGCGGGAAACAGAACAGCAGGATACGCCCCCCACTCAAATGCACGCCTTTGTCGGCCAGCACACCCTCAACCCACGGTCTCAACGGCGAGCCATCGCGTCGCCCATGGTCTCGGTCAAGGATTGAGAGAAGGCCGGGCCGGTTATGTGTCAAGGGTGATGGCAGATCATCCAACCGGTCGATATCCAGCAGCAGCGACCAGACTTTATAGCTGAACGCGTGCCGGAAGGGGCGGTAGCGGGCGTGGAACACCCGGCAATGATACAGCGCGTGGGTCTGGCCGTCCGCTGCCACCATGCCGGTCACTCCGCGGCTGCTTTGAAAGGCTTGAGCGGTCTGGCATTGCGCCCGGCGGGGGAGACGTCTGTAACACTCCACGGCCGCTTGGCGCCAAGCGCTTCGGCCACGGCCAACCCTGCCGACAACCCGTCCTCATGAAAGCCATATCCAAGATAGGCACCGCAGAACCATGTTCGACGCACACCCTGAATGCGTGCCATCTCGCCTTGCGCTTGGATGGCTGCGGCATCGAACATCGGATGATCATAGATGAATTCTTTGATCTTGTATTCCGGCCGTGGCGGCTGGATCGGGTTAAGGGTCACAAACAGTGGGTTTGCTTCGTCAATGCTTTGCAGCTCGTTCATCCAGTAGGTGACAGCCACCTTCGCATTGCGGTCGCGCGTGCCGTTGGCCAGATAGTTCCAGGCCGACCACGCCTTGGGCCGTTTGGGCATCAGGGCTGGGTCGCTGTGCAGGTGCGCACGGTTCAACTGATAACGGAAGGACCCCAGTACCCGCTTTTCTTCCTCATCCGCATCGGTCAGCATCGCCAGGGCCTGATCGGCATGGGCGCCAATGATCACCTGGTCGAACTGGCTTTCCTGCCCGTCCGTATCGCGCAAGATGACGCCGGCCGGGGTGCGTCGCATGGCGATGATAGCACGATCGGTGTGGATGCGACCGGACAGCGTCGCCGCAAGCACCCGGACATAGGTCCGACTGCCGCCCTTGACGGTGAACCATTGCGGGCGATTCTTGATCTTGAGCAGGCCGTGATTCTGGAAAAACCTGACAAAACTGTGCGCCGGGAATGCCAGCATTTCCGAGATGGTCGATGACCAGATCGCGGCGCCCATGGGCAGCAGGTGATCATAGATGAACCGATGACCATACCGGCCGGCATCCAGATATTCGCCCAAAGTCATGTTGATGCCGGAGGGATCGCGCAGCAGCTTCGGGGCTTCCCGATAGAACCGCATAATATCGCGCAACATCAGGTGATAGGTGGGCGACAGCAGGTTACGTTTCTGCGCGAACATGCCGGCCAGATTACTGCCCGAATATTCCAGCCTGCCGCGATCCAGACTGACCGCAAAGCTCATGGTGCAGGGGATGGAGGGTACGCCCGTATGGGCAAAGAGCGCCAGCAGGTTGGGATACGTCGCCTCATTAAACACAATGAAGCCGGTATCGACGGGGATCGTCTCCCCATTTTTGCCCGTGACATCCACCGTGTTCGAGTGGCCGCCCAGATAATCATTCTGTTCGAAAAGTGTGACGTCATAGCCGTGGCGGTTCAGCAGCCAGGCTGCGCTGAGACCCGAGATGCCGGCACCGATAACCGCGATCTTCATGGAAATATCCTTCTTTCAGGCCAACTATACCGGATCACTGCTGCGGATTGTTGCGAAAGCATCCAGTGCGCGCTGCCGTCCCAGTGCATGATCAATGATCGGCGCAGGATAGTCACGGCCAAGTGTAACCCCGGCCCCACGCAGCACCACGGGCGGTGCTGTCCATGGGGTATGGATATATTTGTCCGGCATATGTTTCAATTCAGGCACCCACTGGCGGACATACCGACCGTCCGGATCGAATTTCTGTCCCTGGAGAACAGGGTTAAACACCCTGAAATAGGGGGCCGCATCGGCGCCGCATCCCCCGATCCACTGCCAACCCGCAGCGTTGTTGGCGAGATCAGCATCGACCAGCGTGTCCCAGAACCAGCGCTCGCCCGCCTGCCAGGGAAGCAGTAGATGTTTGACCAGAAGCGACCCGACAATCATCCGTACTCGGTTGTGCATCCAGCCGGTCACCCAGAGCTGGCGCATGCCCGCGTCAACAATGGGATACCCGGTCTGCCCCCGTTGCCAGGCGGCCAATGACGTGTCATCGCGGGTCCAGGGGAAGGCCTCAAATGACGCGGAAAGGGGACGTTCGGGCAGGGTAGGGAAGTGATACAGCAGCGAATGAGAAAATTCGCGCCAGCCGATCTCGCGCAGAAAACTATCTATCTGCACCTTGAAGGTTTCGTTAACCGACTCGCCTGCCATCTTGGCGGCGTTCCAGATCTGGCGGGGCGATATCTCCCCAAAATGCAGATGCGGTGACAGCCGTGAGGTCCCGTCAATGCCGGGTACATCACGGCCGAGCGCGTAATTGGCAGCGCCATTGCTCAGGAACTGCGCCAAACGCACCGCCGCCGCTCTTTCCCCAACACCCTCCCCGTCGGACCAGGCACGCCGCAGCCCGGCGGCCCAGTCGGGCTTTGTCGGCAGAAGCTGCCAATCTGCGAGGGCGTCGCCTGTTAAATCGCCTGGCCAGGGCAACAGTCGGTCCGGCGCGGGCAAGGGCCGGTCAGGGGCCGTGACAGCCAAAGCGGCGCGCCAATAGGGCGTGAAAACTTTATAAGGCGTTCCCTGACCGGTCAGCACTTCCCAGGGCTCGTTCAGCAGCGCAGCCTTGAAGCTGGTGGCCATAACCCGGCCCTTTAAGGCGGCCTTGAGACGCGTGTCGCGGTCGACTGCATACGGTTCATAGCAGCGATTCCAGACCAGTTCTGCAGCCCCAACCTGTTCTGCCAGATCAGCGATCACCACATCCCCTGGGCCGCGGCGTAACAGCAGGGACAAGCCGCGCTGCCGCAGGCTGTCGGACAACTGCGTCAGGCTGTGGTGTAGCCACCAGCGTGTCGCACCGCCTGCTTTCCAGATGCCGGGGGTGACATCATCCAGCACAAATACCGGTATGATTGGTCGACCGCTTTGCGCTGCATGATGCAGGGCCGGGTTATCGGCGATGCGCAGATCCTGGCGAAACCAGACAATGATGGGTTGGGAAACAGTCATTCTGACAGGGGGGCCTGGGCTGTAAACATCAGATTTTACTGATGATACGTCGGTGTGTTGGCTTTGGATCACTCCGCCGACTATCCTCATGCACTGAATTTTTTCTGATGCCGCAGTTGATCCTGGCTTCGGGGATGCTACATGCCGTAACGATGGCGGCAATTTTCCCCTCCCCCAGAGCAGCCGACCATCCTCCCAAACCCCCGGATGCCTTCCCCCAGGTGTCCGGGGGTCATCCTTTTAATGCTGCACGGTCCCTGTGCGTCGTGAGATCGGCGGCAAGACGATTGCTTGGCAGGGGGAAAAGACGGCCCGTTCCCATCATCCATGCCTGGAACGGGCGCTGCAAAAGCCCAGTGATGGCTGGGTGCAGCACGTTAAGCCCCCCCGTATAGGCACCAAAAGCCGGAAGAATCATTCGCCGCCCGTCTGTTGCAAAACATCGTGCGCTGATCCGTTTGCCACGGACAATGGCTGCTGCCTTGGGGTGATAATGGCCGGAGATTTCACCCCTGCTCGCGCCTGCTTCTGGCACTGCCTGGTGCCTCAGGACCAGTGGACCCTCCCGCAACTCATCGGCAATGACGCGGCCTCCCCAGCCCGGTGGCGGTGCCGGATCGTGATTACCGGCAATCCAGACCCACGCATGGGCGGAGGTCAGCGCCTTGATGCGCCGGCCATCGGCCGCCGATACCCGTCCGGCGGCGTCCCGGTCATGAAAACTGTCGCCCAGACAGATTACCTGCGTGGGGTTCCAGCGCTGACAAAGCGTTTCCAGCCGGGACAGTGTGGCCGCCGTGTCATAGGGCGGCAGGAGTTGTCCGCTTCGTGCAAAGGCGGACCCTTTCTCAAGATGCAGGTCGGCGACCAGCAACCAGCCGCGCGCTGGCCAGAACAAGGCACCAGCCGGATCGGCCGTCAGTGACGCGCCATTTAGAAGAATGTCCATCGACCGAACTTTCAGACCAGGGTCACTGCTCCATCCTGGGCGAGAGGCCAGAAGGGATTCAGCGCGATTTCCCAGTAATGACCATCGGGATCGGCGAAGACACCGCTATAGCCCCCCCAGAACTGGTCGGCGGGTGCCCGCACCAGACGCCCGCCCTGCGTCAGCGCGAAGGAGACCAGACGGTCGACCTCCGCCTTGCTGCGCACATTCTGCGCTAGCATGGTGGGGCCGTGTGCCACCTTGCCGGCATCGCCTGCGATCTCATCCTCATACTTGTCGGCGGACAGCAGGCCCAGGCCCATCCCGCCCATCTGGAAATAAGCGAAGCCAGGCTGACTACCCGCGCAGGCTTGCCATCCCAGCCCTTCATAGAAGGTGCGGGAGCGCGCTACCTCGGCAACGCGCAAGGTGACAAGGGTGATGCGCTGTTCCATGAAGCGGGTCCTCAGGCGGCGGGGCTGCCGCCATTCACCCACACTGGTCACAAAACCGCAAGGGTGGCGGTCAACAAGCCCGCCTGTGGCCCCCATCCCTATGGTGCTGGCCGCGTTACAAGTACCAGCCATTGAATTCTGGAGGCCAGGACCAAGTCGTACCGGCAATTGTGCGCCTGCGAATTGGGTCCTGTTTATTGCCCCTTTCAAGGAATTGAAACTTTCTCTACAATAATTCAGTTGGATAAGTCTGAGGCTTCTTGTGCTCAACGGCATCATAGAGCTGATCCGGTTCGCAGTGATCACGTTCCTGGCGGCTGTTGCTGCCAACGTGGTTGTGTCGCTGGTTGCCTATGTCTGGGCGAAGATCATCCGGGTACAGGGGCATGAGTTGGAACTGCGGGGGCGCCTGGCACGGTATGCCCGCATCGCCACTGGCTTGACCAACCGGGTGGAAGCACGCAAGAACACGGCCGCCGGTGCCGCCACTCACCTGTTCACCGCCCAGCGCCATGAAAAGCAGTTAAAGAGCCGGATTCGGGAATTGGAGAAATGCCCGCATCGTTTTGTTCGCATGATCGGGGCTGAGCAATTTCCCAACAAGCCTTACGAGTTTCTGGTCATCAACAGTTCGGTGTCCCATCAGGTCAAACGCGGTGAACGCCATCCCTTCTACGACAGTAGTTGGGCACAGCCCTGTCCTGTCCATGTCTGGGCGCGTGGCCCGGAGGAAGCAAAAGCCGAGTTTGAGCGCGTTTATCCCAAGGCATCCGGCTTCAAGGTTGTTTACGTTCAGCCGTTGACCGGAGCCGCCGCACCCAAGGATAGCGGCGATAGCGAAGGGGTGGAGACTGCCACCTCGGAAGTGGAGCCAGCATGAGCGGCTTCTCCATGGCCTTGATGCTGATGATTGTGTTCCTGTCGGTGAAACCCACCGTCATCAAGGCGAACCGCAGCCTGAAAGAGGCCCGCAGGGCCATGGTAGAGTTACGGCGGCGTCAGCATGCGCTCAGCACCAAGATCCGCTCCCTGGCACGCGAGAGTTTGGGTCAGCGCCTCACGGCCGGACAAGACGACCATGAGGCGTTCGAACTGCAATCCCGGACAGATCATCTCCAGCGCACCATCGAACTGCTGGAGGCGGAAGATCGCCGTGTGCTGGTCATGGATGAACGGCGCGGACTTTCCGAAACGGGGTGGATTATTTGCGTACGGCGTCGGCCCGAAGCGGCGTCGCCGCTGGAGCCCAGCAACATCACCCGGCTGTGGGATGAGGGCCGTTATGTGTTTTTCTTCGCATCTGACATGGCGCGGGCGCGCCGTAAGGTGCTGCTGCGCTTCTCTGAGGAAGGTGGATTTAGCATCGTCGATGTGAAGCCGCATGAAGGCGATCTGTCTGATCCGCCGGCCCTGGGGGCGCACAATTCTGACAAACAGAAACAAAGCGCCTGAAAAGGCTTCTGTGCTGGACCTTGCTGTGGTGCTTGCAGCCCGGTTGTCACGGTCTATTCAGGGCTGCGATGTGCTGGGGCAACGGCCTCGCCCAGCCACCAGCATCAGGCCGTGATGTCGATGAGATAGCCGCGATATTGCACGGGCTGCACAGGTTGCAATGTGACCGGGGGAACTGGTGCCAGGTTACGGTCCGGCAGCCGGGCGGCTGGTGCTGGCTGTGGCGGCGGCGGTGCCGGTGCCGGATCGGCTGAGCGACGACCGGGAGCGCCCTCCGGTGCCGGCGGGGAGGGGGCGGTGTAGCTACCGGTACTGCCGTTGGAGATGCCGTTGATGGCCATGATCAAGCACTCTGGCGAAGCTGTTGAAGATCATAGCGTGTATGGGTCAACCACAGTAGCGCACTTTGCATGCCGGGCAGGCTGCGCCGATGCGGTGACCGCAGGGCTGGTGATGCATTCGTGGATGCCACAAATGGCACCAGCATCTGCTGCCAAAACAGGCACGGTTGGCGGGCTGTGGTCGGTCAAAAAAACGGCCGGAAAACCATATGGTTTCCGGCCGAGTTGAACAGGGAGGCTTCACGTCTGGGAGACGCTGGGTCAAGGACCCAACCCCGACCGGGTAAATCGGGGCGAAACATCGCTGCTGCGCCGCAGCAGCGATGGCCCAAGATTTAAGCATCCTGGACGATTATACCAGGGGTGAAGCCAAGCCCGAGTTATGCGTTTTGCGCATGGCTTGAGGGGAAAGTCTCTGCGACTTTCTTGACCAGGAAGTCCCGGAACACGGCGATGCGCTTTGAATGGCGCAGTTCCTCGGCATAGACGAAATAGGCATCAATGCGCGGGCCGCTGACTTCTGGCAGAACCCGAACGATATCCGGCTGGTTATCGACGACATAGTCGGGCAGGGACGCGATACCCAGGCCAGACTGAACAGCGCGGAACATAGCGTAGAGGCTGTTAACGCGCAGCGCCGTGTGACGCTCGCCACCTGGCGGGTCGCCAACATGCAGAGCCCAGTTGATATTGGTGACCGGTGCCCGCGCCTCGTTCGGGTAGGCGATCAGATCATGCTGATCCAATTCGGCCACTGATTGCGGGGTGCCACGCTTTTCCAGGTATGACTTGTGGGCATACAGGTGGACACGAACCGTCATCAGATGGCGCTGAATGAGGTCCGGCTGGCGGGGAGCCGACAGGCGGATGGCGATATCCGCCTCACGCATCGACAGATCCAGCTCGTTGTCATCCAGCAGGAGCGTCAACTGCACATCCGGGTAGAGGGACAGGAAGTCCTTGACCCGCGGCGTCAGCCAGGTCGAGCCAAGCGCAATAGTGGTCGTGACCTTCAGCGGGCCCTTCGGATGCTCTTTTGATTCGGAGAGCATAGCCTCCGTCATCGAAAGCTTGGCAAATACCTCCCGCGCGGTGCGGTAGAGCAATTCGCCCTGTTCCGTCAGGATCAGCCCGCGTGCATGGCGATGAAACAGCGGCACATGGAGGCTTTCCTCCAAGGCGCTGATCTGCCGGCTGACCGCCGACTGGCTGAGGTTCAGGGTTTCCCCCGCATGCGTGAAGCTGCCCGCCTCCGCCACAGCGTGAAAGACGCGAAGCTTGTCCCAGTCCATGGACCCGTCCCTAGATAGTGGCGCAACTGCCGAACGCCGGTTGACGTCCCAGGCGCCCCGTCTGTTGGTCGGACACGGGAATGCGCCCGACGCATGGATGATATACAGCCCCCGCTGCCAATGCTAGGGCTTGTCACCAAAATGTCGATTTACCGCTAGCTATCGTATTGTTCTTGCAACAGTTCGCCGACCAGCGGCCAGGGATTCCCCGCCAAAGGTGGTAGAAACTGGACGGCCCCAGGTGGAGAGAACGCGAATCCATCGCCCATCCGGGGCCATTTTCAGGTGAACACCGATACCGGTCTCGAATCAGTGGCCGGCCAGGAACTTCTCCGCCTCAAGGGCCGCCATGCAGCCCATGCCGGCCGCGGTGACGGCTTGGCGGAAAACCTTGTCTTTCACGTCACCGGCCGCGAACACGCCGGAGATATCGGTGCGCGTGCTGTCCGGGTCGGTCACAATATAGCCTTCATCATCCATGCGTATCTTGCCCTTGAAGACGCTGGTGGCCGGGTCATGGCCGATGGCGACGAAGACACCGTCGAGCGGCAGATTAGTGACGGCATTGCTCTTCACATTGCGCAGACGCACGCCGGTAACCATTTTCGGGTCGGTGAAGCCGGAGCCCCCCTGACCCAGGATTTCTTCAACCACACTGTCCCATACGACCTCGATCTTCGGATTGTCGCGCACCCGTTCCTGGAGAATGCGTTCGCCTCGGAAACTGTCGCGGCGGTGGATCAATGTGACCTTGGATGCATGATGGGTAAGGTAAAGGGCCTCTTCCAGGGCGGTGTTGCCGCCGCCGATCACCGCCACCTGTTTGCCGCGGAAAAAGAAACCGTCGCAGGTGGCGCAGGCAGAGACGCCAGCCCCCTGATAATGCTGCTCACCCGGAATGCCCAGCCAGCGGGCCTGGGCACCTGTGGCAATGATGACGGCATCGGCGACGAACTCATCGCCGCTGTCGGCCTTGCAGACGAATGGGCGGCGGGTGAAATCCACATCGGTGATGATGTCATAGAACATCTTGGTACCGTACCGCTCCGCTTGCGCGCGCATCTGTTCCATCAGGTGCGGGCCCTCTACGGGTTCAGCGAACCCAGGATAATTTTCCACGTCCTTGGTGATGGTCAACTGGCCGCCCGGCGTCATGCCCTGGACCAGCACCGGTTCCAGGCTGGCGCGCGCGGCATAGATGGCAGCGGTATAGCCGGCCGGGCCGGCGCCGATGATCAGGACCTTGGAACGATGGGTGGCCATGTTAGTTCCTTGAAAGAAGCTGGGAAGAAAGCGTGGTGCGCTGGAGCGAAAACATGGGGGGTGTTGGTCCCTTCCGGCAAGATCATGCCAGCGCGGGTCGGGGTTGCGACCCTACAGGCAGGAGCAGCACCCGGCAATGGCGCCGCTTTACCTGCCTGCTGATCTGATGTACGGGATTTCGCAACGCACAATAAGCGGACCGGAGGAGACAGGCCATGAGCGCCAGCACCCAGGTAAAGCGTACCAGTGTGCCCGATATCGCCGGACGTAAGGGGCAGGACCCCGTTGTGGTTCTGACCGCCTACTCAGTGTCGATGGCTCGGCTTCTGGATGACCATTGCGACTGCCTGCTGGTCGGTGACAGTCTGGGCATGGTGCTTTATGGCCTGGACAGCACGCTACCGGTCACGCTGGACATGATGATCAACCATGGTGCCGCCGTAGTACGCGGTTCGTCCAAGGCCTGTGTGGTTGTTGATCTTCCGTGGGCAAGCTATCAGGAAAGCCCTGCCCAGGCCTTCCGCAATGCGGCTCGTGTTTTGGCAGAAACGGGTGCGTCGGCGGTCAAACTGGAAGGTGGGGCGGAAATGGCGGACACCGTCGATTTCCTGGTCCGCCGTGGTATCCCTGTCATGGGCCATGTTGGCCTTACACCACAGGCGGTGAATGCGCTCGGTGGTTACCGTGCTCGTGGTCGGTCAGATGCCGAACAGGCTAAGATCCTTGGCGATGCCAAGGCTATCGCAGAGGCGGGCGCCTTCGCCATCGTGGTGGAAGGGGTGGTCGAGCCGTTAGCCCGCCAAATCACCGAACAGGTACCCGTGGTAACAATCGGCATCGGCGCCAGTGCAGCCTGTGACGGACAGGTTTTGGTGTCGGATGACATGCTTGGCCTTTTCGGTGGCTTTACCCCGAAATTCGTCAAACGGTATGCCGAGATCGGGGAGAATGTCTCCAAGGCAGCGGCTGATTATGCGGCGGATGTCCGGTCCCGCACCTTTCCCGGTCCTGCCCACATTTTTCCGGCCCGCAAGGGGTGATCATTTGATCGGGACCGGTGCCCGGGATGCCGGCGGAGAGGCCGTCACTGCTCGTGCTAACGCACCAGAGCGCTTGCACGCTGTGTCGCAATGCGACCGAACACACGCCCGGTATCGCGTGCGTTCAACGTCAGGTCGGACCGATGCAGCACAAGGTCACGCATATGGAGCAGCGGGATGAAAGGTATGTCGCGGTCCAGAATGGTCTGGATTTCCCCCGTCAGCATGTCCATTTTTGATGGATCGGCGGCCGCTTCGGTCAGCATCCGTGTAATGGCAGCATTCTTATAGAGGCCCGGGTTCAAAATACTGCGGACTGCCTGTGGGCTCAACATCCCCTGAAAGGCGCTCATGATCAGGCCATCTTCAATGCCGAGCATGTTCAGCGCCAGATCGAATCGGCCTTCCCGCAAACGATCGCGATAATCGTCCCGATCCAGCCGGATAACAGTGACGCGGATACCCGCAACGGACAGCATTCCCGCCAGGATGTCGGCCGTTCGTCCGCCATCACTGCCCCGTTGCGGTGGCGCCAGCAGTTCCAGGTCCAATCCTTCCGCGTACCCGGCCTCTCGCAACAGGTCACGCGCTTTAGCGGGGTCGCTCGTGTCGTCGGGCCGCGCTGGAAGAGAACCACGCATTCCAGGTAGCGCGATCTGATGTGCCGGACTTCCATACCCATCAGTGGCGCGTTGAGCCAGAAGCGTTTTATCGATCAGCAGGGCTATGGCTTGGCGAACCCGGACATCGGCCAGCGCCTTCGACCTCGACCCACTCGGGTCGGCTGGGCCATGGGGGGTGAGGTTTATGGACAAAAACAGCGTGCGGTCGGTTGGCAGTTCGGTCAGCGAAATCTGCGGCAGGTTGGGCAGATAGGCCAGAGGGGCTGGTGGTGGGTCCTCTATGATATCGGCCTGCCCGTTGGCCAGCGCCCTGACCCGTTGCTGCGCATCGGGTTCCGTCGTGATATGGACCCTGTCGAAGGGTGCGGACCGTTGACCTCTGCTGTTTGTCACCGCCTCCAGCGTGAACGATGCCTTGTTCCCCAACTTCGAATGGCGAAGCTTGTAGGGGCCCGAACCACGCTGTGGTGCCGACAGCCGTACCATCGTGGCAGGAAGAGCGCTTGTGCAACTATTCTCGCGAAACCCATCTGGCGCCTGCACGCCATAAATCAGCAGAAGTGCGGACGTCAGCCGCACTTGTGGCTCTTCCAGTTCGACCAGGATTTCCGTTCCGTCAGCGTTCAGCGAGGCGCGCTTCAGGTTGACAGGCTGGCCATGATGGGCAGCGCGATTGATGGTCGCCCACCGGCAAAGGCTGTACAACAGGTCGCGGCCGGTGACGGGGCGACCGTCACTGAACTGCCGCCCGGAGGCGGGTTGAAGGCGCCAGATGCGCTGGTCGACGCTCTGCCAGCCGGCCAGCAACCCTGGGACCGGTGCGAAAAGATCGCGGGACAGAAAAGGGTCAAAGATGTGCCCCAATAGCTGAAAATCAGCCCCGGTATAGGCCCGGTGGGGGTCCAGGCTGCTCGGTCCTGTAACGGTCATCACGCGCAGGTCCCGGTCGCCCGACGCGCCCGACGCGCCGGCTACGGGGAGGAGAATGGTGGCCATCAGCGCCAGCATCCTTTTCACGCTGCGGTGTCTGACCATGCAACCACCTCTGTCGTGTTGCGCCGTGCAAACCTGTTCCTGGCGGATGATGACTCCATTCCGTCACAACGAAAAGTGTCGCCACGAAAGCATACTGATGAATGTATGCGAATTAGGGGCCGTCACTGGCATCGGCCATGGCCGGGCTGGTGATGCGGCCGAATGCGCGGGTCGTATCCCGGGCATGCAATGATAGTCCCGCCCGATGCGCGACCAGGTCACGGATATGCATCAGCGGGATCATCGGCAGATCAGCGTCCAGAATCGCGGTTGCCTGTCGGGTCAAGACGGGTATGGAGCTCGGGTCGGCGCCCCGTGCCTGATGCAGGAGATTATCCAGAATAGCATTGCGATAACCGCTTGGGTTGGCAATGCTATCCTTCTCGGCGGCACCCGCGACAGCGGCGTAACCTTCCATGGCGGAACCGGCCGTCAGTCCCAGGCCGGCGAACATCACCTGAAAATCACCTTTGGCCACACGGGCCCGAGATTCAGAGGCCGGCACTGGCGTGATGGTCAGGGTGATGCCAATGGCCCGCAACATGCCGGCCAGGGCATCGGCAACCCGCGGGCGGTCGGTGATCCGCGTCAGCGGCAGCAGCAATGTCAAATCCAGCCCTTGTCCATAACCCGCTTCAGCCAGCAGCGCACGGGCCTGGTCGGGGTCCGGTCGCATGGTCTGCGGCCGGTCCGCCAGATACCCTTCCATACCGGGCTGGGCCAGTTGCCAGGCTGGACCGGCAAAGCCCTCCAGGCCCCGCTCAACCAGCACATGGCGGTCAAGCGCCATTGCAATGGCCTGGCGTACACGGATATCGGCCACGGGGTTCGGTTTTCCCCCAGCAGATTTAGGACGCAGGTTGAAGGTCAGCAGCAGCGTCCGGTCAGTGGGCAACTCTGTCAGCGTCATCCCCTTTAACTTGGAGATGTAGGGTAAGTGAACGGGGATCACGTCTTCCATGATGTCAGCCTGCCCAGTGACCAGCAGGCGCAGACGGTCACGTGCATCCGGGGCCGACCACAGGACAACACGCGGCCATGCCGCGCAGTTGCGCCAGCAATGGGCAGAAGGGATCAGCACGTGCTGATCCGGAAGGGCCGTGGCTTCGCGCGGGGCGGGCTTGTAGGGGCCGCTGCCGATATGGGCCTTGCCCCGTCCAGCCAGAACCGTGGCCGGGTCACAACCCTGTGGCCCTTCACCGGTATCATCAGGTGCCGCCATGATGAAAACCAGCGACAGGGCGGAGGGCAGCAGCCGATAAGGGGCTGACAAGGTTAGCGAGACCCGCCCCCCCGCTTCCGCCGACAGATGGGTCAGGCCCAGCATCTCCCGCCCCATGCGGCGGGTCAGCACCTGATAGCGGCACAAGCTGTAGATAACGTCGCGGGGGGTGACGGGCCGGTTATCGGCAAAACGGGCCGCCGGATCAATCTGGAAACTCCAGGACTGATGATCTTGGGTGGACCAACTTCGGGCCAGTCGTGGAATGACATCGAAGCCATCCCGTGTCACCAGAGTATCGTAGATATGATCATAATATTGAAAGTCGGCGCCGGTGCGCGACTCATGCGGATCATCAGCCGCAACTTGGCCAGAAATGGCAGCGACAAGCTGTTCGGCGGCACTTGCCGAACGTGCCATCCCGGTCAGCATGAGGATCGACACCAGGATCAGCACATGTGTCCGGATGATCGCGCGTCCTTCCAAAACCCCGCATCCATATCCAGTCGGGCACTTAACTGAAAACATGCCCGGTTATCGATGCAGAAGGCAAGACGGCTATCACCCGGATCGCCCCCGTCAGTTCACGGTCGCAGCTTTGCCGGCGGGTCCGCGCTTGGCCGGTGCGGGCAGTTCCACATTGACTTCCAACATAGAGCACCCGCTTTCGCGTTCCAGCTTCACGGCCACCTTATCATCATCAATGTTGACGTATTTTTTGATGACGGCCAGCAGCTCCTGTTGAAGCGCGGGCAGGAAGTCCGGGCTGTCGCGGCCCGAACGTTCATGCGCCAGCACGATCTGCAAGCGCTCCTTGGCCTGGGCCGCCACAGTGGGCGGTTTCGACCGGCGGAAAATATCCAGCAGGCTCATGCGGTCCTCCGCAGCAGACGGTCCAGGAAGCCCTTTTTCTCGGGCTTGATGAAACGATGCTCGATGGTTTCGCCCAGGAACCGACCGACGGCATCGCCATAGGCCTGACCAGCATTGGACTTGTCATCCAGAACGACGGGCATGCCGACGTTTGACGCCTTCAGAACCGCCGGACTTTCCGGGATAATGCCCAACAACGGGATGGCCAGGATTTCCAGCACATCCTCCACCTTGAGCATTTCGCCCTTTTCCACCCGCTCCGGATCGTAGCGGGTGACCAGCAGATGTTCCTTTACCGGTTCCAGCCCTTGTTCAGCCCGGCGCGACTTGGCCTGGATCACACCCAGAATACGGTCGCTGTCGCGCACTGAGGACACTTCGGGGTTGGTGACGATGATGGCATGATCGGCCCAGTACAGCGCCATCAGCGCGCCCTTTTCGATACCGGCCGGGCTGTCGCACAGAATGTAGTCAAATTCTTTCTTCAGCTCATCGAGGATCTTGCCCACCCCTTCCTGGGTCAGCGCGTCCTTGTCGCGCGTCTGGCTGGTGGGCAGGATATAGAGGTTTTCGACCCGCTTATCCTTGATCAGCGCCTGGCTGAGGCGGGCCTCACCATTGATGACATTGATGAAATCGAACACCACACGGCGTTCGCATCCCATGATCAGGTCAAGGTTGCGCAAACCCACATCGAAATCGATGATGCAGGTCTTGAACCCGCGCAGGGCAAGGCCCGTGCCGAAGGCGGCGCTCGAAGTGGTCTTCCCCACGCCGCCCTTGCCGGAGGTCATCGTAATGATCTTGGCCAAGTGGCGTCTCCCAAGGTCAAAGGTTGATCAAACTGTCCGTCAAGCCACGTTGGTGACCAGCGGGTCGATGTGCAGATAGCCATTGTTCAGGTAAATTTGCACCTGGCGACGGCGGATATCTTTTCCGATATCTTCTGACACGCGATAAAGCCCGGCGATAGAGACCAGTTCGGCATCCAGGCTCTGGCAGAAGATACGCGAAGTCTGGTCCCCGCCGACCCCGGCGAGAGCCCGCCCCCGCAGTGCGCCATAAACATGGATCGAGCCATCGGCCAAAAGTTCTGCGCCAGGGCTGACAGAGCCGATGACCACAAGATCCCCGCCGGGGGCATAGATCTGGCGGCCCGACCGAACATTCTCCGCGATCACCATGGTGGTGCGCTGGGGCGCCGGCTCGGGCAACGGGGCCGGGGCGGGCGCTGGCGTCGGCGCGGCCGGTGCATGGGGCTGCCCCTGCACATTGGCGAGGCCCTGTGCCGGGCTCCGGCCGGTACCGGCTAACGGATCGAAGGTCTCTGCCTTGCCCCTCGCCGCACTGATCAGCGCCATTCCACGGGCGAGGGCCGCATCCTGCTGTTCCTTCGTTCCACCCTGCAGGCCCACTGCCATCAGGCCCAGGTTCCTCAGCAGTTTGCAGAAGGCATCCATATCAAAGGGCGTGCCGGCGGGAAGATCATCCAGGTCCAGAACCACACCGGCATGCCGGAAGAAATTTGGCGCCTGCGCAATTTTGCCGGATAGAACCGGGAAAAAGTTGGGGTTGTGAGGGTCGCTGACCTTCAGCACCATCATAGTGAAGGTGCTGCCGCGCAGCTGGAACGGTGCGTCCCTGAAGGCGACCTGGTTGCTCATATCCTTGCCTGACCCCGCCTGTCCCCAACCCACGGCACCGGCCCCAGCCTGGGCGCCCAATCATGCCGTCGTTCAAGCGCGTTTTGTGCGCCGACGCAAGAGTTTCATGCGGCATATCTTGCGACAATGGGCGCTTGTTCCACAACATCTATTCCGGGTGGGCGCGTATGATTGCATATCAGCGCCTGCTGTCCCGGCAGATTGGGCGCTGCGATGCCGCCAGAAGCCTGTCTGTCCCACAGGAATGAGGGGGTGTCTAGTCCTATTGCACCCGCGAAGGCCGACTCCGGGCCCACCTCTGTCAAAAGACATACCCCGCCAGATATTGTGTGAAGATTGCGTTTCAGCCGCAACAAATGGTGACGGGCGGAATCTTTTGAGATAGGATTCCCAATGTTGGTCCTGACTGGGGTGGATGGATCGTTCAATGGCAGATGGCCCGGCAGCACATTATTGCAGCGCAACGGCACCTGACCGCGCCCTTCCTTGCCGCATGGCAACATGCGCATCGCCCACAGCAGCACCAGCCGCCCGACGGCTTCATCCGCAACCGCACCGCTCGAACAGACGGTGCGGTTTTTTGTTGGCCTGTCAGGCGCCTGTTGCGTTCCCGCTTCAACCGGACAACGTCCATTGCCGCAAGTGAGGAGATGCCAGATGGCCAAGCGCCAGTCCAAGCCCGCGTCCAGCAGCAGCGACAATAAGGTCCAGCCGCTTTTCCCCCGCCAAACCGCCGGCTGGGACCCGCTGGGCGCCAGTGCGGAGGAGCGACGCGATCAGTCCTATGTCCGCACCGTCAAACCGATGAGTGCAGGACAGGCGCTGCTGATGCAGGCAATCAAGGAACATAACCTGACCCTGGCATTGGGTCCTGCGGGGACCGGCAAGACCTATCTGGCCATTTCCTCGGCCGTCACGGCCCTTGAAAAGGGAGAGGTCGACCGTATTGTGCTTTCCCGACCCGCTATCGAAGCCGGGGAAAGCATCGGCTATCTGCCCGGTGACGTGAATGAGAAGATGGCGCCGTTCCTGCGCCCCCTTTATGACGCGCTGTCCGACCGGCTGGGGGCCAAGCGGCTCAAGGCCATGATGGCTGATGGGTCCATTGAAATTGCGCCCGTGGGCTACATGCGAGGGCGCACCCTGAACAACGCCTTTGTCGTGATTGATGAGGCGCAGAACTGCACCTATGCGCAGATCAAAATGTTGCTGACGCGGCTGGGCTGGCATTCGACCATGGTGTTGACAGGGGACCCCGATCAGTCGGACCTGCTACCCGGCGTTTCGGGTCTGGCGGATATCGCCCGTCGGCTGGAGGTTGTAGACGGCATTGCCATCGTAAGGCTGGCGGAAGTGGATATTGTGCGCCATCCCCTGGTGGCGAGCATGCTGACAGTGCTTTGATGCAACCACGGCTGGGCGGTTCTTCGGCCAACGCCGTGGCGCTGCCCATCTGGTTCTTGAACGATACGCACTAGTTGGAAAAAGCGCCCTCGAGCTTCAGTTGCTCCATATAGCGATGGACCAGGCTTTCGCTGTCGATCTGTCCAAGGCCATGGATCAGGCTGGTATGCGCTAGTTTTGCCTTTTGACTGCTGTTGAAACAGACATGCAGCGGCTGCGGTGGGCCAAGTGGACGCTGGTTAAGGGTCAGGGCTGACATACCCGATTCAATTTCCGCTTGGTCGACCCCTGGCCGCATATAGGCAAACTGGCTGATCTCCACCACGGCTGCATCGGTACGGCCCGCGCGCAATTTTCGCAGGTTGGCGATATCCGTCGGGGCGACATCCAGGGTGACCAGTCCCTTCTGATGCAGATCGTTGATGATCGGCCCATTATCGTACCCGTCAACAACGCCGATCGACAGGCCTGACAGGTCGGATGGCACTGTCCAGCGTATGGGTAATTCCTGACGTTGCGCCAGCGCGTAACGGAAATGTCCAATCGGCTTTTCGGACAGGATGCCCTCAGCCGCTGCACATTCCGCCGCACTCGCCGTAAAGAAGCCGACATGGGGGCCGTCCACTTGCATGGCGGCCGCCACGGCCCGTTTCCAGGGAAGTACCGTTATGCGGATCGTATGACCCTGCGCGCCAAAGGCCGCGCGCAGGACGCTGGTCATTGACCCGCCCTGTGGCAGAGAACCAGAAAAGGGCGGCCATTCCAGGGTGGTGAATGACCATTCTTCGGCATGCGCGGATGCTGGGGCCAGAAGCGCCCCAAGAAGCACCGACAATGAACGCAGCCAACGCATAACCACTCCCGGCGACAACGACCTTTGCCGAAATTATGGCTTGGGCTGATGGCTGACAACATTGCCCCATATGACCGTAAGCGTGGTTTCCAGGCCGGCACCGTCTTGGTTTAGCCGGCACGCACCTGGGCGATAAACTCCTCGACTTGCCGGCGCAGACCTTCCGCTTCACGCGAAAGATCACCAGCCGATGACAGGAGACCGGCAGCACTGCTGCTGGTGCTCTCTGCCGCTTCGCGGACAGCTCCGATGTTGCCTGCAATTTCCGCCGTACCGGTGGCGGCTTGCTGCACATTACGGGCGATCTCGCGCGTGGCGGCATCCTGCTGTTCCACGGCGATGGCGATCTCGGCGGCGATCTCATTAATCTCGCCGATGGTTCGGGTTATCTCCGTGGTTGCAGACACGGCGCTGCCGGTGGCCTGCTGGATGGCGTTGATACGCGTGGTGATATCGTCCGTTGCTTTCGCGGTCTGACTGGCCAGGTTTTTTACTTCCGACGCAACCACGGCAAATCCCTTGCCCGCCTCGCCCGCCCGTGCGGCCTCGATGGTGGCGTTCAGGGCCAATAGATTGGTCTGGCTGGCAATTTCGGCAATCAACCGGACCACTGCGCCAATGGCGTCCGCTTCAGTTGCCAGGTCCTGAATAGTGCTGTTGGTTGCCTCGGCCCGGTTCGCCGCCGCGCGCGCGATAGTGGCGGAGCTGCCGACCTGTCGTGTGATATCACCGATGGAGGCTGTCATTTCCTCTGCCGATGCGGCCACGGTCTGCACATTGGCGCTGGTTTGATCGGTTGCAGCGGAAACGACACCGGTTCGGCCCCGTGCCTCCTCCGCCGATACTGAAAGCAGTTCAGCACTCTGATTGACCTGTGCGGCAGCGGCGGCAACGCGCTCGACGATGCCCATCACGCCACGCTCAAAGCTGTCCGCCAGCGTTATCATTGCTTGACGTCGCTCCACCTCGGTTCTGGTTTGCGCATCTTTTACCTGTTCGGCCAAACGCGCGGCTTCGACACCATTGGCCTTGAAGGTCTGTAAGGCCGCGGCCAGACGCCCGATTTCGTCATGTCTACCTAATCCGGGGACAGCAACGGACAGGTCGCCGTCTGCTACGCGGGCCATGGCAGCGGTGATGGCCTCGACAGGTCGGGCAATCGTCCAGGTGGAAATATAAAAGGCAAGGCCGCCCAGGACCAGGATACCGACGCCGACCGCGGCCAGAACTAACAGTCGGGACTGTTTTGCATCCGCCGTGGCAGCGGCGGACTGTGCTTTAACCGCTTCGCGCAGGTCGTCCGATAGCTTCAAGGCCTTGTCCCGCAGTCCATCCATGGATGGGTCAAAACGGTTGGATACATAGGCTAGGGCATCTGCGGGATTGCCAGCCCGGACCAGCGGAGCGATTTCCTTGAAAATCTCCTGGCTGGCCTGGATATCCCGCTGGATATCCGCGATGCGCGCCGCATAGCGCGGGGCGGCCTCTCGCGTACGGTCCAGATGGCCCGATGCCTGACCGAAATTGCGCACGCCGCGTTCATGGGCTTCCTGGATGCGCTTCTCGTCCGGCATCGACAGCAATTTGTAGCTTTGTCGACTGACGGCGGTGAGTTCCCGGACGGCGCGGACCACCTCCAGTGCGGCCGTCTGGTCACCATTCAACAGATGCGAGTACTGCGCATCGGTGTTGATAAGCCGGGCGGAGGCGAAAAGCCCCACGGCAACACCGAGGGCACCGAGCAGGCCGATGATGGCCAGAATGCGGGCAGAAATGCTAAGACGGCTGATATCCATGACCTGTTCTTGCTTTTTCTGGAAGTAGGTGGGTGATTGAGGTGATCAGGGGTTAAGCCTCAAGATTTCCGCCCCTGAGTGCAATGCCGATTTTTTCAATCAAGAATTGGTCGATGGCGGCCAGCACTTTGTCCCTCACCGCATCGGTCTCGATCAGCAATTCATGTTCGCCTTGTTCAAAGCGAATGAGGGTGCAGTTGGGCAGGCGGGCAGCCGCCCGGTCATGGCTGTGGGGCCGCACAATCCGATCGGCCCGTGCCGACAGGATCAGGATCGGCACCGCTACCTGCTCCAGCCGGTCCTGATCAAACAGATGTCGAATGGATGCAAAAGCGCCGTTCAACCACCCCCAACTGGCCCCGCCCAGCGCCACCGAGGGGTCGCGTTCCATCACCTGTTGCATCAGCGCGAACCGACGGGCATCGCTGGTCAGACGGTTACCTGCGAAGGGTAGGGGGTCCGCGGTCCAGCGGGGGCCCTGCAAAGGAGCATAGGCGTTAGCATAGCCTGCCTTCACCGCCTGTCGGGCCAGCCACATTGCCAGCCATTCCGGCAGGGGCGCTGTGTTAATCGCCAGCATGGGGGCGCTGGCAATGATGCCGGCAAAAGGGTGCGGCCGTTCGGCGACATACCGCATCAGACTGTGCCCACCCATAGAATGGCCCAGTGCCAGAAAGGGCCCCCTGACCTTTTCACGCCAATGGCCCAGGGCTGCGTCCAGATCGTCCAGGTACTGGTCGAAATAGCCGACATGGCCCATCATGTGATCGGGCAGGCACCGCGATGATCCGCCCTGACCGCGCCAATCCATGGAAAGGACATGCAGGCCGCGGGCCGTCAGATCGACAGCCAGTTCGCTATACCGTTCCACCTGTCCGGCCCGTCCCGGGAGCACCAGGATGGTTGGCGCTTCGGGGGCCGGCGGGATCGGGGCCTGCCAGCGGGATAGGCGCAGGTATTTACCATCACAGAGGTCCAGCCTCTCATGCACCCAGTGCCCGGCCTTATCCGTTACACCGCCCATAGCCCCGTCCATGCCGCCTCTCGTTCTGTGTGTCGGTTTGACCGGAACACGGGGCCCGGCCTATGGTTGCACCGGCACTGTAGGGGGCAGCGGCCCTGAACGCCAAGTCTGGGAGCACTGTCACGATGGATAATGTTGCGCGCCGTTCCGGCTTGGACCCGGCTGATCTTACCGGTTTTTATTTTGAAGACCTGTTTGACGGGATGAAGGGCATCTATGCCCGTACCATTACCGAGACGGATATCGTTATGTTTGCCGGCATTTCCGGCGATACCAATCCTATGCATCTGAACGAGGACTATGCCAAGGCGACGCCGTTTGGTGGGCGCATCGCGCATGGCATGCTATCAGCCTGCTTCATCACCACGGTCCTGGGGACGCGCTTGCCGGGACCGGGCTGCATCTATATGTCCCAGAATCTGCGATTCCGTTCGCCCGTGCGCATTGGGGAAACGGTGACCACCACGGTAACCGTGACGGGCCTGGTGCCGGAAAAGCGCCGTGCGATGCTGTCTACCATCTGTACGGTGGGTGACCGTGTGGTCATTGATGGCGAAGCGATGGTGATGGTACCCGGTCGGCCCGGTTGATTGTGCGCCGCTGCATTGACCGACAGGTGGGGATGGCGGGACTGGACCGCTGTCCCTGCTTGTGACTATACCCATGGCAGCATTCGTAACAATCCTGCGGCGCCATGTTGATTTATCGCCACACCACCGACCTTCCGGCCGCTATTCGCGGGTGTGCCGTGGCGCTGGGTAATTTTGACGGCGTGCATCTGGGGCACCGTGCCGTGATTGAGGCCGCCAAGGAAGCCGCTCGCCACCTGGGGGTACCAGCGGCTGTCTTGACCTTTGAACCCCATCCGCGCAGCCTGTTTCGCCCGAATGAGGCCCCTTTCCGTCTGACGCCGTGGCGGATCAAGGCGCGGCTGGTGGAGACACTGGGCATCGACGCTCTGTTCGAGGTGCGGTTCGATGAAGCTTTCTCCTGCCTGACAGCAGAGGAGTTTGTCCGCCAGATCCTGGTGGATGGGCTGCAGGCCGCCCATGTCGTTGCGGGCTATGATTTTGTCTTCGGGCATCGGCGTGGGGGCGATATGGATTTTCTGCGCGCCGCTGGTGAACGGTTCGGCTTTCAAGTAACGGAAGTGCGGCCTGTGTCTGGGCCCGACAGCACCGCTTATTCCTCGACCCGCATCCGTCGCCTGCTGGAAGCCGGGGAAGTGCGGGAGGCGGCATCCATCCTGGGCCATGACTGGGAAATCGAAGGCCGTGTCGATCATGGCGACAAGCGGGGCCGCACGATTGGGTTTCCCACTGCCAATATTGAGCTTGGCACCTATCAGCGTCCGCGTCTGGGGGTCTATGCGGTTATGGCTGGCCTGGACGAAGGATCACGCACCGCGTGGCACAAGGGTGTCGCCAATATCGGCCGCCGTCCCACCGTGGGCGGTGTAAGTGAGCGGCTGGAAGTTCACCTGTTTGATTTCGATGGCGACCTTTACGGCAAGCATTTGCGCGTACGCCTCTGCCACTTCATCCGCCCGGAAATGAAGTTCGAGAGTTTCCAGGCACTCAAAGATCAGATTGTGGCTGACAGCGCGCAGGCGCGGGAGTTGCTGGCGGGGTAAGCTCACTCTCGCGCCGACACGGCCCGGCGCAGGCGGCGGATGCCAATCCAGACAGCCGCCAGGATGGTGGGCACGGCGATGCCCGTCAGCAGGGATTTCGGCGGCAGGTGCGGGATTTCCGGCAGTCCCTCCACCACATATTTCACCAGCCCCAGCAGGTAATAGGTGATGGCGAAGACCGATAAGCCCTCCACCGCTTCCTGAATGCGAAGTTGGGTTCGGGCACGATGTTCCAGGCTTTTCAGGATCTCGGCATTCTGTTCGGCCCGCTGCACATCCACGCGGGTGCGCAGCAAAGAACTGGCGCGGCTGATGCCAGCGGCCAGTTCAGCCTGACGTCGTGCCACCGCCTCACAGGTGCGCACGGCGGGGCGGAAGCGTCGGTCCAGAAACACGCCCAGGCGCTGTAGCCCTGGTATCCGTTCCTCCCGTAACTCCTCCACCCGTTTCTCTACCAGTTCCGCATAGGCTGTGGTCGCCCCGAAGCGATAGCGGCAACGCACCGAAAGTGTCTCTGCTTCGGTCGCCAGCCTTGTCAGCGCGTCCAGCAATCCGTGTTCCTCCGCCATGTTGTTGGCGGTGGCGGTGCGGGCCACGATGCTTTCCAGCCTCTGTTCAAGGCTGGCCAGTTCCGGTCCGGCTTCCCGTGCCAGCGGCAGTCCCAACAGGGCTGTCATGCGATAGGTCTCGATCTCCAGCAACCGCTGCACGACACGGCCGGCATGGCTGGGCGACAGGCCTTTGTCCCGTACCAGCATGCGGGTGAACCCATCGGCGAACAGCCGGAAGTCCGTCCAGACCAGGGCTTCGCCACCTGCCACCTCGCTGCCCAGCACTTCCCCGCGTGGAAAAACGGCCGCCAGACTTTCCGGGTTATGGTGCGGTTCGCCGTCCGGTTCCAGGCGCAGGTGACAGGCCACAAGACGAAGGCCGGGCAGCCGAGCCAGCCAGTCGGCCAAGCGGGGCGACAAGGCTGACCATTCCCCGCTCTCTACCGCTTCCATGTCAGCGATGGTGATGGCGGTGAATTCGGTATGCCGTTCCCACTTCACGGTTCGGCCATCTACCAGCAACTGTACCTGTCTGAGTTCCGTTCCAGGCAGCGGTAAGCCCACGGCACGGCATAGGTCCAATAGGTGGGCATGGTCAGCCCCCAATTCCCCTGTCAGATGCGCGACATGGGTCAGACGGGCTGGCGTTGTGATGCGCATGTGCGGGCGCGCATGCAGTTCGTCATTCAGTTGCCCGCGCTGTGGGTGGTCTCGCCCCTCGATGCGCCCGTCCATCCCCGCCATCATAAAGGCCCCCCAACTTATCATTATGGTTAACTATGAAGTGGGCGCGTGGTTTTTGTCATGGGACATCTTGGCACGTGTCGCACCAGTGTCCTACAGCAGGGGGCTGCGGGCCAGAAGATCAGGCGCTGACGCCCGACCCGCGCTGCGCTGCTTGAACACGCGCCCAGGCATGGGCTCCTGTTTGGAACCCAATTGTCCCGGCATAACCTACAGTTTCCAGGCTGTCGCGGAAGATGGTGCCAATTGATTGTTTGAGGTCGGCTGGCAACAGGGTCTGGGTGCGGATCATCAGATCGAACCGGCCCGTCCAGACCATGCCGTCCAGTTGCATGGGGCCGATATGGCTGAAATTCAGGTCCAGCAAAAACCGCTTCGGCGCCGCGCGCCCGTCGCTGCGTGTGTCTTCACCCTCCTGCTCGGTCGCACTGCGCACATACAACTGTGCCCGCATCACCTGATCGGGGGTACCGAATGGGATCGGCATGGCACGCCAGCCATCAGGCGTAGGTTCTGCTGCTTGCCGCGCCGCCGCCTGGAAATCTTCACGCAATCGGGCCAGCAACTGCGCACCACCGCGGGCTGTCAGCAGTTCAGTTGCCTCACCGCCTAACCACCCGGCGGCATCGCCACCCCGCAGTGCGGCAATGAAGAAGGTCAAATTGGTGGTCAGGCGTTTGGTTGGCTGCGGCAGGGCATTAGCGGCGATGGCACGGGCCAGCGCGGGATCGGCTGCCATCAGGCTGCTCATCACCTCTCGTAGGGCCGGCCAGTCGCTGCCTTGCACTGGGTCCAGCGGCGGCAGAAGGGCTGAAAGGTCACGGTTTTGCGGTATCTCCAGGGATAGGGTCAGGTTCGTACCGGGCGGCAGATCAGTACGGGCGCGCAGGACAAGCATGCCTTGTGGGGTCGTTACCACGGGCTGCCCCTGTGCCGTAGTGCCGACCAAGGTGCCAGTAATGCTATTGGCCACCATTGTGTCTGGCATGGTGTCCGCCGCAGGGGGCATGAACGGCCCACCCTGCTGCTGCGCGGCGCTGGCCACAGCCAAAACCCGCAGTTGGACAGCCTGCCCATTGGGCAGCGGGGCCGGCTTGGTGGGGCCACCGGTTGGCGTGGTTGTGGCCGCAAAGGTGGCCCCTATCGTGGCGGTGGCTGGTTTTTCATCCTCCCGGGCTTTCGCCATAGGGGGCTCTGGTTCCAGCAATGGCGCCCGACTCGGTCGCGTCGGTACGGATGGTGGTTCGACCGGCGCAGGGGCGGCCGCCTTCGGGGGTGGTCGCGTCGGTGCTGCTGGTGCGGGGAATGGCTGTGGCAATGACTGTGCGGGTGCGGGTGCGGGTGTGGTTGCGGGTGGTGGTGCCAATCCGGGTGCCGGTGAGGGCGTTCCGGCTGGTACCGTTGCAGGAGCGGTGGCCGGCGCCGGTGTACCCATTTCCCGAATCCGTGCTTCGCGTATCGGCGGGGTGGGCAGGGCCGGCATGGGGCGCGGCGGTTGGTTGGGTGGCGCGGGAGTAATCGGGGTGGTTGCTGGTGCGGTCGCCCCCGGCTGCCTGCTCCCGTCGCGTGCGCGGGCTTCCTGGACCGGGGCTTGGTCCTGGAACTGCATGGCTGGGTCAGCCGGCTTGGTCGGGGGGATGGGGGGCGGGTCTACCTTAATCGTTGCGGGCGCTGTGGGGGCGGCTGGCCCCATGCGATCACGCAGGCGGGCCAACTCGGGTGGCGCGATCGGTGGTGCCAACTGTTCGGCTGGCAGCTTGGGGGCGCCCGTGCCTGTCGCGGGGCGCGTTGGCGGGGCGGTCGGGGGGAGGGGAGGCAACCCGTCGCGGGCGCGGGCCAACGGCAGGCTAGGCGTTACCGGCATATCCTGGGGTGCCGGGCTGGGTTGGGTCGGTGCGGGTGCCGTTGAGGTCGCCGCAGTGGCAGCAGGCGACCCGTTCCGCCCCCCTATTTCCGGTGTTAGCTGTCCCGTTCCTGTTGGCGCCGGGCGGAATGGAGGCTGCGGCGCCGGCCCAGTGGGTGATGGAATGGTGGGACGGGCAGTTGCCGGCGCCACTTCCACACCACCGCGTGCGCGCGCCAGCTTGCCTGGGCTATCGTCGCCCGCTGACGGCGGCGGCAGCGCACTGTCCAAGCGGCCAGGGCCCGGTAGGTCTGGCTTGATGGGACCGGCTGGCGGTTGTCCTTTTACGCTGCCCTCTGTTGGTGCCTTGACCAGTCCAGGCACCGGCGCTGTGGGAACCGTGGGTACAGAAGCGGGCGTCGTGGCAACGGTTGGCGACGGGCTGCGCAGCCGGGCCTCCACAGCCGGTCTGCTCTCGCTGGGCGCTGCCTCCAGATCGTTAAAGGCAAACAGTCCGGACGCGGGTGTCGTGGGGATACTGTAACGTGCCATCCGTGCTGCCCGTGCGGCGTCGCGGTCGGCGGCCAGTTCGGTGCGTGCCGGCGGTGGCGATACATTGCCCTTCGCTGTCGCCTCCGGCTGTTCCGTTGCGGGCCTGGACACCGGGATTTCTGGCGGGGCTGCCACGGCGGGCACCGGTTGCGCGCCTGCCAAACTGGCCAGGGAAGTCAAAGGTCCTACGCCACACGCCTGGACCGGTGGAATGATGGCTCCCCCCGTCATGTTGCCGCCTGCTGCGGAAGTCGGGGGCGGCTGGGGTGCTGGTGCGGCGTTTGGTGCCGGTGTCGGTAGGGATGGGAGTGACGGTGCCAGTGACGGTGCTGGTGGCACAGTGCGGGCTGGTGCGCGCGGCGCCATCCCGTCGCCAATGTCGAGCAAGTCGGTCAGGCTGCTTGACGCTGCGGGCGTGGCCGTGTTGACCGGGGGCGTGGTTGACGGGGGGCGGGGTTGGGTTGCGGCCACAACGATGGCGGCGATGGTTGCGCCTGGCTGTATCTGCGGCAGCGCTTGTATCGGTGGCACAGGTGTTTGTGCAGCGGCCGCCTGACTGGTGGCTGGCGTGCTGACAGGTGCCGGGGTCTGCGGGGGCGGTGGCGCCAGCGCAGCCGCACGGGGGGCAACCCCTGCTACCTGCGGCGGGATGCGCAGGGTGACGGGTCTGTCGGTGGGCAGCGGTGTGGTCGTTTCCACCGTCACGTCGCCGGCGGCGGTCCGGATGGTCGCCTTGCCCTCTTCCTGTGCCACTACTTGGCCGGAAACCACAAGGGCTCGGTCCAGCCCCACCAGTTTGTCTGGAAGGGCCCGAACAATGACCTCAGCCAGCGGCACCAGACCGGGGCCAGCGGCGGCTGGCCCCGTTGCCGCGCTCGGTCCAGTCAGGCCCGGGGGCAGGGGGGCAGACATGGGCGTCGGCCCGCCCGCCCGGTCAACCGGCTGTCAGCTTCTGCGCCAGCGCCATGATGTCGTGTGCAGCATCGGAGGTGGGAGAACGGACCAGCAGCGGCGTCTGCGTCTTGATGCTTTCCCGTACCTTCATGTCGCGACGGATGATGCCGGCCAGTTGCGGGCTTTTGCCCAGGAACTTGCGGCAGGCCGCCAGCAGCGTTTCGTAGGTCTTGTCCCCCTCGGCCCGCGTCTGCGCCATGTTCACGACGATGCGCAGATCGGCCATCGGGTTGGCCTGGTAGGACAGCTTCAGGAAGGCGTAAGCATCGGTGATGCTGGTCGGCTCATCCGTCGTCACCACCAAAGAAATGCCGGCAGGTGCCGTGAAGGTGCGGACATTGCGGTCCACGCCAGCGCCCAAGTCGATGACGATATTATCGTAGGACCGGGCAAGATCGGTCAGGTCATTGCGTAACTGGGTCAATTTTGCCGGGGGCAGATTGGCCAAGCTGCCGGACCCGGAACGGCCGGCAATAATGTCAAACCCGCCTTCATTATAGCGGGTGGTAGCGCCGCCCAGCGTTACCATGCCGTCGATCACCTGGCCCAGGTCACGCTTGGGCATCAAGCCCAACTGGATGTCAACGTTGGCAAGGCCCAGATCGCCGTCGAACAGCAGGGTCTTACGGCCCAGCTTGCTCAGCGCATGCGTCAGGCTGATCGAGAAAAAGGTCTTGCCGACCCCCCCTTTACCGCTGGCGACAGCCAGGATGTTACGCTGGCGCAGCGGTGTGACATTGGCGGAGGCGGCCATCATCGCGGACAGGTCGTTCATGCGTGGGTCCCCGTTTGCTTGGCTCGCCGCTGTTCGGCTTGCAGTTCCGGCATCATCATCTTGGCTAAAATTGTCGGCGTCAGGGCAGTCAGCCCATCGGCAACTTTTGTCGTCGCACTCACATCTGCAAAAGCCAGGCCAGCCTCATGTGCTGCGGCCAACAGGCTTCCGTAGCGTCGGGCCATGTCCATGCGGGTGGCCAGAAGGCGTTTGGCACCGATAGCGCGGAACGCCTTGGCGATTTCCACTGCCTCAACCGGATCAAGCCCAGCGGGCATTACCAGCACCGGTTCGATGTCGGTGGCGGCCACAAACTCCCGCAAATCCTTCATATCCTGGGCGTTGTATGGGTTGCGGCCGGCACTGTCGACCAGCACCTGCTCCATCCCGCGGGACACTTCCACTGCATCCGACAGGGCCGTCGGGTCCTCCACCGTGATCAGGCGCAGTTTCAGCACGCGGGTGAAGGCCTGAAGCTGCTCGATGCCGCCGGCCCGGATCGTGTCGGTTGAGATTACCCCGACCGGTCTTTTCTGCAGGGCACAGCGAGCACACAGCTTGGCGACGGTCAAAGTTTTCCCACCACCGGGGGGACCGACCAGCATGAAGGGTCGCGGAGCGCGGCCATCGGGCAGCGGTTGAAAGCTGAACACCGCGTCCAGCGCTGCGGCCATGGCCATCAGCGGATCGCGGGTGTCAAAATCTTCCAGACTGTCGACCAATCGCTGGTTCAACTCCGCCGGCACACCGTGGCGCAGAAGTGTATCGGCAACGACATCAACGGGCTCTGGCCCTTCCGGTTCCAGGAAACGCAAGGGATTGGCGGCGGCGACCGGCGAATGGGTGGCCAGCATGCCCTCATCTTCTTCGATGGCGGCAGTGACGCGAACACCGACGCCTTCCTCCTCGCGGGTGGCCACGATGATGGCGTCGTCGCCCAGCACCTCGCGGACAAGCCGCATGGCTTCCTGCATGGATGGCGCATGGAACGATTTCAGACGCATGCCGACCCCGCCTTCCCGGCCCTCCAGCCCTTGTTGATTCGTCGATCCACCACTATAGCAGCCTTTCCAGCGAAAGCCCTAGGGCGGTGGAGGTATCCTCCCGTTGGTCCCATCAGATCTGCCCCAATGTCTTGATCTTGGCCTTGGGATGGATCTCGTTCTGCGACATGACCACCGTGGCTGGCCGGAACCGCTCAATGATCGAGCGCACGAACGGGCGGATCAGGGGGGAGGTCAGCATGACCGGCGCTTCGCCCTGCATGGCGAACTTCTCGAACGATTGACGAACAGCGGTGATGAACTGTTGCAGGCGTGACGGCGCCATGGACAATTGCCGCTCGTCCCCGTCACCGACGATGCTCTCTGCGAAGGCCTGTTCCCATTCCGGCGACAGGGTCACCAGGGGAATGAAGCCCAGATCGTTAGTATTGCTGTCGGAAATCTGTCGGGCCAGCCGGGCACGCACATGTTCGGTGATCTGGGTCATGTTCCGGGTGTAAGCGGTGGCCTCTGCAACACCCTCCAGGATCGTGGGCAGGTCGCGCACCGATACCCGCTCGCCCAGCAAGTTTTGCAACACGCGCTGCAGGCCCCCGATGGTGATCTGGGCCGGCACTACGTCACCCACCAGCTTCTGGTGTTCCTTGCCCATCTCGTCCAGCAGCTTCTGCGTCTCCGCATAGGAGAGCAGGTCGGCCATATTGTCCTTGATGATTTCGGTCAGGTGTGTGGTGACCACGGTCGGTGGATCGACCACGGTGTAGCCCTTGAACAGGGCCTCCTCACGATAGGCGCCATCGATCCACATGGCGGGCAGGCCGAAGGTCGGCTCAGTTGTGGCTTCCCCTGGCAGTCCGATACGATCACCACGGGGGTCCATGCACAAGAGCATGTTGGGCCGCACATCGCCCCGGCCGGCCTCGATCTCCTTGATGCGGATCAGATAGGTGTTCGGGGGTAGCTGGAGGTTATCCTGGATGCGCACCGCCGGCATGATGATGCCGATTTCACCGGCCAACTGCCGGCGCAGGCCCTTGATCTGATCGGTGAGGCGGTGCCCGGCCTCTGAACTGATCAATGAGAGCAGGCCATAACCCAGCTCAAGGCGGACCAGATCGATGGCCAGAGCCGTAGAAATGGGCTCGTCGGTCACCGGGGCCGGGGCTGCCGCCGCTGCGGCTTGGGTTTCCTGCTCCGCTTCCAGCGCGGCGCGCATCATTTTGGTCTTGGGCAGGTAATAAGCAGCGGCAGCCAAACCAAGCGCCAGCAGGCTAAACGGGATTTTCGGCATGCCAGGCAGCAGGCCGATGGCCATAACCACAGCGGCCGTCAGGCCCAGAGCGGTGGGATAGAAGGTGAGCTGGCCAAACACGGCTTTGTCGGTGGACCCGGTGGAGCCCGACTTCGAGACCATGAGACCGGCAGCCAGCGATACCAGCAGGGCCGGGATCTGCGACACCAGACCGTCACCGACCGTCAACAGCGTGTAGGTCTGGCCCGCCTCCAGGAACTCCATGTCCTTCTGGGCGATGCCGATGATCATGCCGACAACAATGTTCAGGAAGGTGATGACGAGGCCTGCCACAGCATCACCGCGCACGAACTTCGACGCACCATCCATCGATCCGAAGAACTGGCTTTCATCTTCCAGCTCTTTGCGTCGGGATCGCGCCGTGGCCTCATCAATCAGCCCGGCGGAGAGGTCGGCGTCGATGGCCATCTGCTTACCCGGCATGGCATCCAGGGTGAAGCGCGCCGCCACTTCGGCGATACGACCAGAACCCTTGGTGATGACGCTGAAATTCACCAGCATCAGGATGCCGAACACCGTCACGCCGATGATGAAGTTACCGCCCATAATAAATTCGCCAAATGTCGCGATGACATGGCCGGCGGCCTCCGGTCCCTCATGGCCATGCCCCAAGATCAGACGGGTCGAGGCTAGGTTGAGGGCGAGACGCAGCATGGTACTGACCAGCAGGATGGTCGGGAAACTGCTGAACTCCAGGGGCTTCTGGATCGACAGCACCGTCATCAGGATCAGGACGGAGAAGGCAAAAGAAATGGTCAACCCCACATCCAGAAGGAAAGTGGGTAGCGGAATGATCAGAACCACCACGATGGCCAGAATGGCAATCGCAAATCCCACCTCGCCGCGTTTTAGCGACTGGCCGATAAGGCGCAGGGCATCCTGGGCGGAGCCAATATTTGTCTGCGGTTGGTCGGTCATGGGCGGTGGTCTTGGATCTCTGTCTTAGCGATGGTTTCGATAAAGAGTTGGGCGGTCATCCTACCGCTCGGTCATCCTCCACACCGCCAGCTGGCGGGGGTACAGCCACCCCAAACTCGCTGTACTCCTTCAGTTTGTTGCGCAGGGTTCGGATTGAGATGCCCAGAATGTTGGCGGCATGGGTGCGATTGCCCAGCGTATGTTTAAGGGTGTCGATGATCAGATCGCGCTCGACATCGGCGACGGTGCGACCGACCAGCGCCTGCGTGGCCGACCCGCCCGGCATGAAATTGCTGCCGGCATCAGCCAAAGGGATCACCGGTGCTGGGGGCGGCGGCGGATAGGGCTGTGGCGCATAGGGCTGCGGCGAGTAGATCGACGCATTGCCATAGGAACTGGCGGCGCGGGCTGCGGCTGGCATCACCGGCTGTGGTGCCGGTGGCGGCTGATAGGCGGGGGCCTGTGGTGCCGGTACCGCTGCTGCTACATAGCCGGGTTCCGCCCCGGTCAGCAGGATGGCATCCGTACCGATCTCCGTCCCGCGCGACAGCAGGACGGCGCGGTGCATGGTGTTCTCCAACTCGCGCACATTACCGCGCCAATGGTGCGATTGCAGCAGAGCCATGGCCGCCGGTCCCACCGTTCGTTCCGGCAGCCCATTCGCTTCGGAATATTTGGTGGCGAAGTGCTGCGCCAGCAGGGCGATGTCATGCGGGCGGTCACGCAGAGGCGGCAATTGCAACGCCACCACATTCAAGCGGAAATACAAATCTTCGCGGAACCGACCGGCTTTGGCTTCCGACAGCATGTCGCGGTTGCTGGTTGCCAGAATGCGGATATCGACTTTGACCGGCGTATTGCCGCCCACTCGATCGATCACACGCTCCTGGATAGCGCGCAGCAGTTTGGCCTGTAGACGCAGGTCCATCTCCGAGATTTCGTCTAACAGCAGGGTGCCGCCATTGGCTTCTTCGAACTTGCCGATGCGCCGGGCGACGGCGCCGGTGAAGGCCCCCTTTTCATGCCCGAACAACTCGCTTTCCAGCAGGTTTTCTGGAATGGCGGCGCAGTTGACCGACACGAACGGCGCATTGGATCGCCGGCTTTTCCGGTGCAGGTACCGGGCCATCAATTCCTTACCGGTCCCGCTTTCACCGGTGATCAAGACTGAGGCATCAGACGGTGCGATTTGATCGGCTAACGAGAGGGTGGCGGCCATCGCGGGGTCGCGGCTAACAATCGCATGGCTTTCTTCCGCCACTGCCTCCAGAACAGCGGCAATCAGGTTGGCATCTGGCGGCAGCGGGATGTATTCCTTGGCCCCGGCCCGGATGGCCTTCACCGCAGCCTGGGCATCGGTGCCCACGCCACAGGCGACCACCGGTACCGCGAACCGTTCATTCTTTAGGGCATCGACCAGGATGCGCACATCCAGCTTGACATCGATCATCACCAGATCGGCGCCCTGCCCGGTGCGCAGCGCATTGAGCGCGCCTTCGATACTGTCCGTATGCGCGACCTTCGCCCCCTTTTGCAGGGCGATCTTGCCGGCGGCGCTGATATAGCCTTCGAGTGTTCCCACGATCAGAAGACGCATCGTTCTACCCTTTCACTCACCGGTCCGGTCGCTCAAAACAGGTTTATTGTTCATAGGCTGACACCCGCATTTCGGGCGGCAGCACCGTATTGATCATCACTTCCAGTCGCCGTGGATTCTCCTGCCGGGCCACGGAACCGGCAGCCAGCAGGTAAAGACCATCGACCAGCGCCTCACGTTCGGCATTTCGATCGATTTTGGCGGCGATGGGCGAAAACACCATGGAACCCAGGATGGCACCATAAAAGGTGGTGATCAGGGCCACGGCCATGGCAGGCCCGACCGTTGATGGGTCTGACAGATTGCCCAGCATCTGTACCAGCCCGACCAGTGTGCCGATCAGACCCATAGCCGGTGCCACCTCCGCCGCCCGCCGCATCACCGCCGATGCGGTACGCGCCCGGGACAGGTTCGCCTCGATCTCTGTCCGCAGAATGCGTTCGGCATCATCGGCGGGTAGTCCATCGGCGATCAGTTCCACCGCTTTGGACAGTACGGGCCAGGGTCTGGTGCTGGTTGCCAGCGGCTGCAATGCCAACGGACCGGATCGCCGCGCAAATTCCGCCAGGGACAGCGCCGTCTGCGCCGCTGCGCGCGGGTCCGGTGTATTGGCGACCATCGTAGCCGACAACGCCTTCAGGGCGGCGCGCATGTCGGAACCGCTGAAAGAAATGGTGGTGATTGCGGCGGTCCCCCCCAACACGATCAGCACCGAGGGGATATCGATGAATGAGCCAATCCCGCCGCCGCCCATGACCAGGGCCCCCAACACCAGCAGCAGACCCGATGACAGCCCAAAGATGGTGGCCAGATCCAGCCGTCGCCGCATACGTGGTAAAGGCGGGGCCTTGGCGGGGGGTGTGGCCGCTGCTGCTGCCGGTGCCGCTGGCGGCGGCGGGGCAGGGGGGCGGTTGCGGCTGGTGGCGCGATCGCTCATGGCTTACGCCCGCTCTGTCTTGATGATTTCGGTCATGGTCACACCCAGCCGGTCTTCCACCACAACCACTTCACCGCGGGCCACCAGACGGTTGTTGACATAGATATCAATAGCCTCGCCCACCTTGCGATCCAGCTCAACCACAGCGCCCTTGTTCAGGCGCATCAAGGTGCTGACCTGCATGTTGGTCTTGCCCAGCACGGCCGAGATCTGAACCGGGATGTCATAAACGGACTCCAGGTCCTTGACGACCGGAAGGGCTTCAAGCTCTCCCCCGCCGCCACCACGGTTGTTCTCGAAATCGCTGAGCGACATATCCTCTTTGCCGGCCATCTCAGCCCCTATCCCCGGTCATCGCGACACCCGTCATGTTCATAGCGCCACCTCCCGCCGGTTGGCAGCGCCAAGCTGTTCCGGCCCACCGGGGAAGTCGGCCAGAAGGTTGCCGGCCAAACGTTCGATGTCGGCCCACAGGCGCCCAACCTCCCGTTCGGCACCGCCGGCGGCCCAATCGACCTTCACATCCATTTCCCCCAGCTTGGGGTCGGCCAGCACCGTTACCTGACCACCAAACCCATGGCGCAGGGCCATATCGCCAATCCGGCCGCGCAATTCGTCAAACCAGCGTTCATGGACGCGGAAGACCAGCTTTGGTTCCTCTACCAGTTCCTCCAGGAAGGCGGCGATCACACCTTCCATCTCCGTCAATCCCTGTCGTTCCACCAGTCCGGGCCACAGCTTGCGGAAAATGGCCAATGCGATACGGGAGGTGTTCTGCTGACGAAGCTGTGCTTGCTGATTTTGCACGTTGACCAGTTGCTTGAGACTGTTCTCCACCGCCCGCAGGGCGGCGGCGAGTTCCTGCTGGTCCTGTGTTTCCGCTTGCTCTTTGCCCTGGGCGATACCTTCGGTCAGGGCGGCGGCACGCGCCTGCTCCTTCGCCAGCCGTACCTGCTGCTGCAATTGCTCAAGGCTGAAGGTAGGCGGCGGTGGTGGGGGTGGGGGGGCCGGCGGTAGTTCCGGCTCTGGTTCTGGTGGCGGAGCGGAGCCGGCAGCCTTTCCCGCCGGGTTCCCGAACCCGTCTTCAAAATCCTGCTCAAACAAGAACTTCTGGATGGTGGCCATGCCTCAGAAGCCTCAATTTTCCTGATAGAGCCAGTTGCGGATGATCGATACAGCCTCTTCTGGATGCTTTTCGACAATCTCGCCCACTTTACGCAGCGAGGAGGCGCGCACGCGGCCATCGACACGGTTGATGTCGATCATCTGTTCCAGTTCTTCGTTGGCCTGCGCGGCTTCCATGGCCAGTTCTCGGGCCAGAGCGCCGCCGCCGGGTCCGGCAAGCTGCGGCATTCCGCTGCCATCAGCCAGAAGGTCGGGCTCTTCATCCAATTGTGGCGAGCGGTCCAGTGCGCGTGTCACCAGCGGCTTGATCACCAGGAGGATCACCAAGATGGCGACAATGGCCAGGATCAGCGTCTCCGCAATGCGGATCACGTCGGCTTTCGGCATGCCGAAAATGGTCTCTTCCATCGCGGCCAGCTCGTCATCCGGCCGCGCGAACTCCATCGGGACCACTTCCACACTGTCGCCGCGTGACGCGTCAAAGCCCACGGCAGCCTGAACCAGGCGCTGCATCTGCGCCAGCTCTGCCTCCGTGCGGGGCTTATAGGTGCGGGTCCCATCCTCGGCGGTCGTGTAGGTGCCATCCACCAGCACGGCCACGGACATACGCCGAACCTGCCCTGTCTCCCGCTCATGGACCTTCGTCGTCTTGGAAATCTCGTAATTGACGGTTTCTTCCGACCGGTTGCGCGTTTCCCTGTTCGCGCCGGCAACGGCATCAGCCGCGTCGGCATTGGGCAGGTTGTTGGCGACGGTGACAGGGTCAACACCGTCACGGTTGGTGCTGTCGCTGTTTTCCGTCACCGACTGCGTGCCACGCACCACCTGGCCTTCGGGGTCATAGATCTCGCTGTTGGTGGTGATGCGGTCAAAATCCATTTCGACCGAGACCTGGGCTTGCACCCGTCCCATACCCACCGACCGGCCCAACAGTTCCTCGATGGTCTGTGTCAGCTCCCGTTCGCGCGCTAGACGCCGCTCCTCGGCGCTAGCAGCCATAGCTTCAGGCGTATTGGGGCGTAGACCGCGGGAGAGCAGGTTGCCTTTATCGTCAAGAATGGAGACGTTGGCTGGCTCCATCTGTGGAACGGCGGTGGACACCAACTGCTGGATGGCCGCAACCTGTTCCTTAGATAATGGTTTTCCGGGCTTTAGCTTCAGCAGGACCGATGCTGTTGCGGTCTGCGCCTGACGGGCGAACAGTTCGCGCTTTGGCAACACCAGATGCACACGGGCCGCCTGCACCTGTTGCAGGGTCTGGATGGAGCGGACAAGCTCGCCCTCCTTGGCGCGGAGCTGTTGCATCTGCTGCATGAAGGCGGTGGTCCCCAACCCTTCGGGCTGGTTAAAAATCTCATTGCCGACATTGCCGCCGGTCGGGATGCCCTGTTGTGCCAGCGTCATCCGCAGCCGGCCCACCTGATCGGCCGGCACTTCGATCCGTGTACCGTCCGGGGATGCCCTGTACGGGATCTGCTGCGCTTCGAGCTGCTGAACGATGGCTCCACCGTCCGACGGCGAAAGGTCGGAATAAAGCAGCGCGAGGTTCGGTGTCGACCATTGTCCCGCAAAGAAGACAAGGGAACCAATGGTGATAAGCACAGCGGCCCCGATCCCCGCCAGGCGCAGGGTGCCGAGATTCCGCAAGGTTTGCAGAAACGACTCCACGTGGATCATCTCCTGTGAGGCGAGGACGCGTTTGGGCCACAAAATACTAGCGTTTTCCCGCCTTTACGAGGTGCTTTGCATCCAAGTCGTGAAGTTTGGCGGTGTCAACTGGGCAATTTTTGCCCGATTCGTTCGCACTGTGACATAAAAACAACGCATCGTGCAATGTCCATTGGGTTACATGCAGGGCGCGATGCGGAATGCAAAATGCCCTGCCGGCTTCCCGGCTGAACCCAGAAATAGCAAAAGCAATGCCACGAGCTTGAGGTCGGCACGGCTCCCTACCCGATGACAGAGTCGCAATTGGACTGTCTTCCGCGTTAATGTCCCCTAGACCCATCCCGTCGCCGCAGGCATCCCGCCCTATGTCCGCCGATCCCGGTTTCATTCATCTGCGTGTCCATTCCGCCTATTCGCTGGCCGAAGGGGCGATTAAGACCAAAGAACTGGTGAAGCTCTGCCTTAAGCATGGCTATCCGGCGGTAGCGGTGACCGACACCGGTAATCTGTTTGGCTGCCTGGAATTCGCCATGGCGGCATCGGATGAAGGTATTCAACCCATCATCGGCTGCCAGATCTGGGTCACGCCCTATGGGCCGCAAAAAAGGATCGGTGGCCGTGTCCTGGGGCCGGGCGCTGACCAGTTGGTTCTCCTGGTGCAGAGCGAGCAGGGCTATCGTAACCTGATGCGTCTTGTGTCGGTTGCCTTCATGGAGACCGAGACGGGCTTGTTGCCGCAGGTCTCCTTGGAGAAGATGGAGGGATTAACCGAAGGGTTGATCTGTCTGACCGGTGGAGTTGGGGGGGGACTGAACCGCCTGTTGCTGGATGGGCAAAAGTCGCATGCGCTGGATCTTCTTGAACGGCTCAAGACCCTGTTTCCGGGCCGACTGTATATTGAGTTGATGCGCCATGTAGAGGGGCCGCTGGCTCAGGCGGAAGAAAAGGTCGAACCCGACCTGATCGACCTTGCCTATGCCCATGATATTCCATTGGTCGCAACCAATGACGCTTACTACGCCGCACCCGACATGTACGAGGCCCATGATGTGCTGCTGTGCATCGCAGAGGGCGCCTATGTCATGCAGGAAGAACGGCGTCGCGTCTCTCCCCATCATTATTTCAAGTCACCGCAGGAGATGCGGGAGCTGTTTGCCGACCTTCCCGAGGCGGTGGATAACAGTGTGGTGATCGCCAAGCGTTGTGCCTACATGCCGCGCAAGGTGAACCCTATCCTGCCACCCTTCGCCACGGAGGGCGGGCGAGCAGAGCCGGATGAGCTGCGCGTGCAGGCCCATGATGGCCTGACCTACCGCCTGAACAAGTATGTTTTCAGCAGCGGCATGGCGGTGGATGAGAAAGAGAAGATCGAGAAGGAGTACCGGGAGCGCCTTGACTTCGAGTTGGATACGATCATCAAGATGAAGTTTCCCGGCTACTTCCTTATCGTGTCGGACTTCATCAAATGGGCTAAAGACCACGGCATTCCAGTCGGGCCGGGCCGTGGATCGGGTGCCGGTTCCCTTGTGGCCTGGTCGCTGTTGATCACCGACCTGGACCCTATCCGCTATGGCTTGCTGTTCGAGCGCTTCCTGAATCCGGAACGTGTATCGATGCCCGACTTCGATATCGATTTCTGCCAGGATCGCCGTGAAGAGGTGATCAAATATGTTCAGCAGAAATATGGCATCGACAAGGTCGGGCAGATCATCACCTTTGGTAAGCTGCAGGCCCGTGCGGTCGTGCGCGATGTGGGGCGTACATTGCAGATGCCCTATGGTCAGGTGGACCGTATCTGCAAGCTGATTCCCAATAACCCCGCCAATCCCGTCACCCTGCAACAGGCACTCGATGGGGAGCCGCAATTGCAGGAAATGAAGCGCGGGGATGAGAATGTCGCCCGTCTGCTGACCATTGCACTGCGTCTGGAAGGCCTTTACCGCCACGCTTCCACACACGCAGCCGGCGTGGTCATTGGCGACCGGCCGCTGGATCAACTGGTGCCAATGTACCGCGATCCTAGGTCCGACATGCCGGTCACGCAGTTCAACATGAAATATGTTGAACTGGCAGGGCTGGTGAAGTTTGACTTCCTGGGCCTGAAGACACTGACGGTGTTGAAAACGGCCGTGGATCACGTCCGCGACCTGGGGCCTGAACTGGACCTGCTGGATCTGGATATGGAGGACAAGAAGTCCTACGACATTCTGGGCCGGGCGGAGAGTGCGGGTGTTTTCCAGCTCGAAAGTTCGGGTATGCGCGACGTACTGCGCCGCATGAAACCGAACCGGATAGAGGACATCATCGCGCTGGTGTCGCTCTACCGTCCCGGTCCCATGGATAACATCCCCAAATACATTAAAGTGAAGTTCGGGCAGGAGGCGCCCGATTACATGCACCCGGCGCTGCAGCCCATCCTGGAAGAAACCTTCGGTATCATGGTCTATCAGGAACAGGTGATGCAGATCGCCCAGGTTCTGGCCGGTTACTCGCTGGGCGGTGCTGACCTTCTGCGCCGCGCCATGGGCAAAAAGATCAAGGAGGAAATGGAGAAGGAGCGGGCCAAGTTCATTGCCGGCGCCAGGGAAATGCGCGGGGTGGAGGAGGAACAGTCCGGTCTGATCTTCGACCAGGTCAACAAGTTTGCCGGGTACGGGTTCAACAAGTCACACGCCGCCGCCTACGCCTTGGTCGCCTATCAGACGGCTTTTATGAAGGCTAACTACCCGGTCGAGTTCATGGCGGCCACCATGACCTATGATATGGGTAACACTGACAAGCTAAACCAGTTCCGCCAGGAGTTGGTGCGCTTGGGCATCCGTTTGCTGCCCCCAGACGTGAACGCATCGGCACCGCGCTTCCGCGTGGAGACGCTGGCCGATGGCAGCCGGGCTGTGCGCTATGCCCTGGCCGCGGTCAAGGGTGTCGGGCAACAGGCTATGGAAATGGTCGTCCGCGAACGTGCCGCCAACGGCCCGTTTAAGGACATTTTCGATTTTGCTCGCCGTGTTGACAGTTCGGCCCTGAACAAGCGGATGCTGGAAAAACTGGTCTGTGCCGGCGCTTTTGACAGTTTGAATCGCAACCGTCAGCAGCTTTTCGCGGGTCTGGAAACAGTGGTGCGATACGCCCAGGCCGAGGCGCAGCAGCGGGAAAGCGGCATGGCCAGCCTGTTTGGCGGCACGGAAGCCATGAAGGCCCCCGACCTGCCTAAGGTGCCGGACTGGGACCCGCTGGAACGCTTGCGGCATGAGTTCGAAGCCATCGGCTTCTACCTGTCCGCCCACCCGCTGGACAGTTTCGCCCCGGCCATGACCCGCATGAAGGTCGTAAAGTTCAGCGAACTGCCGCGCCTGATGCGCGACGCCAAATCCACGCGGTTCAAGCTGGCGGGGATTGTTGTTGCAAAACAGGAACGAACGGCAAAAAGCGGGAACCGTTTTGCTTTCGTAACGCTATCAGATGCCTCTGGTGTCTTTGAAGTGACCCTGTTCGCCGAAACGCTGGCGCAGAGCCGTGAGATGCTGGAGGCGGGCAGGGCGGTGCTCTTGTCCGTCGATGCGCAAAAGAATGGCGAGGAGTTGCGCCTGACCTGTCATGGCGTGCAGTCGCTTGAGGATGAAGTTGCGAAGACTGCCGCGGGTTTGCGTATTCTTCTGGATGATGTGCATGCTGTGGCCGCCATCAAGACGACCCTGGGCCGTTTACCGCCGGGCCGAGGTAAGGTAACGCTGGCCGTGGAACTGGATGCCCTTCGGGAGGTGGAGATCAGTCTTCCCGGTGCCGTCGCCATCAATGCCGCCAGCCGAGGGGCCTTCAAATCCATCCCCGGTGTGGTTGAAGTGCAGGAGCTCTAATCATGACCACCCCTCGTCCGCAGGCCGCTCCCGGCCGGTCGCTCACCGGCACAAGCAGTGCCGAACGGCTGACCGGGACCATGGATGACGACACCCTGAATGGTGCCGCCGGAAATGACACTCTGGATGGGGGGGACGGTAATGACTTGGTCGTCTTCGATCATCTTCTGGCCATCAATACGGGCCTGACCCTTACGATCAGCACCGACCGGATCAGCATTACCGGTGGCGAGGTCGATACACTCATCAGCATCGAACAGGTGCATCTGACCGGAACCCGCTTCAGCGATGTGATTACAGGCAGTGACCGGCCGGAGAAGCTGGATGGTCTGACGGGTGCGGATACGATCGCTGGCGGGCCGGGTGATGACACAATCATCGGGGGCGCCAATGTCGACAGCCTGACAGGTGGCGAGGGTCGCGACCAGTTCTGGTTCTATGGCCCTGACGCCGGCGGCTATGATCGGATCACCGATTTTAATACCGAAGACGCGCTGCTGTTTCATCGCAATACCGGCGGACAATGGCTGTGGCTGCCGATCAGTGCCGTATCGCCCGGTACAGGCGCGGGCCTGCTCGCCGGACAAGTGCATGTGCAGGTGATCACCGGCGGTGTGCAGTTGCTGATCGGACTGGATGACAGTGCCGGTTTCGATATGGGCGTCGGTTTGGCCGGCACTTACGTGCTGACGGATTTTGAGGCTGTTGCCGGGCAGGTCCGCCTTGCCACCGCACGCAATCTCACCGGAACGGCGGGTGACGACCTGCTGCTGGGTAGCCGCTTCGCCGACACACTTTCCGCTGGTGCTGGTGACGACCGGCTGTTCGGCGGGGCCGGGGCGGATGTGCTGACAGGCGGCCCGGGCATCGATGCTGCAGGCATGAAACTGGCCTTTGCTGAGGTGACCATCTCCCGGCTGCCTGATGGCAGTACCCAGGTCACGACCATGGAAGCCGGTTTGGCCGTCACCGACCGGCTGATTGATATGGAACTGCTTTATCTGTCTGACCGTGTTGTGCTGCTAACCCCCGCCGCGACTGAGGCGCCGACGGCGGGGTTGGTTCTGGGGTTCAGCGAGGCTGGATATCTGGCAGCCAATCCGGACGTAGCGGCGGCGGTTGCGGCCGGCGGTTTTGCCAGCGGGCTTGCCCATTACAACGCCTTCGGCAAAGGCGAAGCGCGGTCCACCACGGTGCTGTTTGATCCTGACTGGTATCTGGCTCGCAATCCCGACGTCGCGGTGGCGGTGGCACAAAGGGCGACGACGGCGCTGGACCATTATCTGATCAATGGCTGGCGGGAAGGGCGCGATCCCTCGGCGGCCTTCGATACGTCCGCTTACTTGGATCGCAATCCGGATGTCGCGGTCGCCGGCGTCAACCCCCTGGTCCATTTTATCGGCTGGGGAATGAACGAAGGGCGCATCATCACGGCTGCGGACAGCGCCTGGATCGGGTAGAAGCGGGGCTCTTCTTTTGGGGAGCATCGGTTCATGAGCAAAGCCTATTGGGATTTGGAACAGCCACGGGGGCGGTTACTGCCGGCAGTTGCGGCCGGTCTGGTACCTGTCCTGCTGGTTTTGGTCGCTGTCGGGCTGCTGCTGGTCCGCCCGGCTTTCCGTGGCTTGGACCATGCCCAGGCGGTGTTATCGGCGGCCAGCGAACTGCGCTCTACCAGCCGCGCGTTACAGCGCGACGTGCTGCTGTTGATCTTTGATGAGCCGACGCGGGGAAAGACGGGCCAGCGCCTTGTCACCAGGCTGCCCGAGTTCCGCGCCTTGGCGGAGCGTCTGGGCACTGAACTGGACCCCGTCGATCCTGACACAGCCCGGCGCATCCGTGACACGCATGCGGCCTTGGCCGATGGGGTCGCTGCCGTCGTTACATCTGTGCAGGCGCGGGAAGGCATCGACGCCAACTGGCGGGTGCAGCAGGAACGCGTACTCGCCGCTGAAATCCCAGCGGCACGCACGAACGATCCGATCATCGAACAATACCGGGCCTATGTGACCGCTTCACTGGGTGAGGTAAAAACTGCCCTTTGGCTGTGCTTTGGGTTGGTGTTCGTCGCCTTGGGCTTTGGGGTAGCGTCCGCGGCTGTCGTGCTGCGGCGGTAACGGTCCCCCGGTGTTAGGCCGGCTGATGGCCGCTCAGTAACTCGACGGCATTGGCTAGAACCCTGGCGTCGGTCTGGGCATACAGGGTTGTAGCGCGTCCATGGATGGCGGACCCCGGCGTGACGCGCAGCAATCGGGCAAGATCGTCATTGGCCACCAGCCGCAGGAACCCGGCTGGTCGGCTTTTGAATGACACACCACAGGCTGACAGGATCGCCCCAAAGGGGATACGCCGCTGACGCACCGCGAACAGCGCACCCGGCGGCAGCGCATCCAGGTGGATTTCGATCAAGCCCAATTCGGCTGGTGTTCCGCTTGCCGCACCTGACAGCAAAACATGCCGGCGCAGCAGATTGCCCTTCTCTTCGGTATGTAATACCGACAGCCGCATCTGCTCTCCCCAGAACGCTTCCAAGGTGGCGGTCATACCATGGTCATGTACCAGCAAACGGCGGGGTACATCCGGCAGCCCGCTCCCATCCAACCACAGCGGTGGCACCGGCTCACGACCAGGGGATTGCGAACGGAGAAAATCCGTCAGCAGGTCGGGAGCATCATTGGTCGGCAGCGAAGGGGCGGTCATCATCACGGGGCCAGAAGCCATCGGGGTGCGGGCACAGGCGGCACGCGCGGCGGACCATAGCCACGACCGGGCCAGTTGCCAAGGCATGGCGGACCTGCGCTATCGGGCTTCACGGAATTGGAACCATGGCGCCATGAATCCGCCACAGCGAGCGACCAAATAGTTAAGCACCCTTAAGCATTCTGGACGGTCCCATGCGTCTTATCGCTCATGTCGCCATGCTGTCGCTGCTTGTGTTGGCGGGCCCGGCGATCGCACAGACCGCGGTGCGTGACTATGCCGCCCTGGTCGAACCCGATGACCGGGAGGAGGTCGCGGCCACGCCGCTGAAGGACCGGCTTGCTGCCAATCCGGGAGACCTGAATGCCGCCCGCGAATTGCTGCGGGTCTATCAGCGATACGGCAATATCGAGGCAGGGCAATCGTTGGGAGCCAGGTTGGCGGCGGAGTTGCCGGGCGATCGGGATGTGCTTGAAGCCAGGATGGTACTGGCCACACGCCGCATCGATGCGGCCTCCCTGTTCTCCAAGAAGGCGGCAGCAGGGGAGTTGCTGACCCTGTGCGAGGGTGAACGTCAGCGTGACCCCCGCAGCATTCCGGCTCTCAACTGCATTGCGCAGTACCACCTGGTCGCGCCGTCGATTGTTGGAGGCGATAAGGCTAAGGCGGATGAAGCCATCAGCGCCATGCAGGCCGTGAATGAAGGACATTATCTGCTGCTGCGCGCGAATCAGGCTCTCAGCAATGAGGATGAGGCGGGTGGACGGGCACGGCTGATGGAGGCGGTGGCCAAACTGGACGACGCCTCTGATCTGGCGGGGGCGGCTGTCCGCCTGGGCCGGCTGGGTGACATAGAGTCCGCGTTTGCAGCCCTGGATAGGGCGCTGGAGATTGATCCAGCCGATCCGTTCACCCTTTACCAGCGGGGGCGCGCCGCAGCCGCGTCAGGGCGCCATCTGGAAAGCGGACGCGACGCGCTCTTGCGTTTTCTATCGGGCCCGGCCTGGATAGGTGGCACGAACTACCGTGCGGCTGCCCATTGGCGGCTGGGGATGATCTATCAGGCCATGGGTGATACGGGCACCGCAGAACAGGCCTACAGGCGTGCCTTGGTTCTGGAGCCCAAACATAAGGAAGCGCAGGCAGCACTGAAGGCGCTCAAAACAGCGGGTTAATGCGGAGCGGAGCCCCGCCATGCGGTGATGGCGGGGCGGGCGGTCGCAAATCGCTTCCGGGTGGGGTTGCAAAGCAGGCCCGCCTGCGCTATTCCACCGCCCGTCGTTAATCCCACACGTGGGCTTGCGGTGTGCTGGCTTTTACACAGACGTTGGTTGTCTGAAAGGGGCCTGCCCATCGATCCGGTGTCAGGCGGGCATGGTGCCCGTCCGGCATTGCTCACGGAGGCCAAACCGGAAAAGGAAGTTTTCCATGGCTATGCCGACCTTTACCATGCGTCAGCTCCTCGAAGCTGGCGTTCACTTCGGTCACCACACCCGTCGCTGGAATCCCAAGATGTCCACGTACATCTTCGGTGCCCGCAACGGCGTGCATATCATCGATCTGGAGCAGACCGTTCCGCTGCTGCACCGCGCCATGCAGGCCGTGCGTGACGTTGTCGCTGGCGGTGGTCGCGTTCTGTTCGTCGGCACCAAGCGCGCCGCCCAGGAACAGGTGGCTGCTTCCGCCAAGCGCTGTGGCCAGTACTATGTCAACCATCGTTGGCTCGGCGGCATGCTGACCAACTGGAAGACCATCTCTCAGTCGATCCGTCGTCTGAAGGAAATGGACGAGGCGCTCGCCCATGGTGAAGGCTCTGGCCGCACCAAGAAGGAGCTGCTGAACATGACGCGCGACCGCGATAAGCTGGAGCGCGCGTTGGGTGGTATCCGTGACATGGGTGGCTTGCCCGACCTGCTGGTGATCATCGATACCAACAAGGAAAGCTTGGCCATTCAGGAAGCCAACAAGCTGGGTATCCCGGTGGTTGCCATCCTGGACAGCAACAGCGATCCCGATGGCATCACCTTCCCGGTTCCTGGTAATGATGACGCCCTGCGCGCCATCGAGACCTATTGCGAATTGCTGAGCGGCGCCGTCCTGGACGGCCTGCAGGCTGAAATGTCGGCCGCCGGTATCGATGTCGGCGCCCAGGAAGTCGCCCCGGCTGAGGCTCTGCCCGCCGAAGAGGCCGTCGAGGCCTGAGTTTAAGGTGCGACGGCCGGGCCGCATCCGAATTGGATGCTGTCCGGCCGTTGTGCTGTCCGGGCTAGGCACGAAAATGCCTTAGTCCCTGTGCTATCCAGATACCCGTCAGACCCAAGACGATTAGAGAGGCGAATATGGCCGAGATCACCGCTGCCCTCGTGAAGGACCTGCGCGAGAAGTCCGGCGCCGGCATGATGGACTGCAAGAAGGCGCTGACCGAAACGGCCGGCGACCTGGAAGCCGCCATTGACTGGCTGCGTAAGAAGGGCCTGGCCGCCGCTGCCAAGAAGGCTGGCCGCGTCGCTGCCGAAGGCCTGGTTGGCGTGGCCGCCAACGGCACTGTCGGCGCTGCCGTCGAACTGAATGCCGAGACGGACTTCGTGGCCCGTAACGATGCCTTCCAGACTGCTGTTGCCACCGTCACCAAGCTGGCGCTGGACACTGATGGGACGCTGGACAGCCTGAAGGCCGCTGCCTATCCGGGCACCGGCCGCTCCGTCGCCGATGAACTGCCGAATCTGGTCGCCACCATCGGCGAAAACATGAATCTGCGCCGCGTCGCCAAGCTGTCGGTCACCGACGGTGTGGTCGCGTCTTATGTTCATGGTGCCCTGGTCCCCGGCTTGGGCAAGATTGGCGTGCTGGTGGCTTTGGAGTCGACCGGTGACAAGGCCGCTCTGGCCGAACTGGGCAAGCAGATCGCCATGCATGTCGCTGCCGCCCGTCCGGAGGCCCTGGACATTGCCGACGTGTCGACCGCCAACCTGGAGCGCGAGCGCGCTGTTCTGGTCGAGCAGGCCCGGGCGAGCGGTAAGCCGGAGAACATCATCGAGAAGATGGTCGAAGGCCGCGTCCGCAAGTATTATGAAGAAGTGGTCCTGCTGGAACAGCTCTACGTCATCGACGGCGAAACCAAGATCCGCAAGGTCGTGGAAAATGCCGCTAAGACGGTTGGCGCCCCGGTTGCCCTGACTGGTTTCGTCCGCTTCCAGTTGGGCGAAGGCATCGAGAAGGAACAGTCCGACTTCGCCGCTGAAGTGGCCGCGATGGCCGGCTGATGCGGTTCCGGGGCCGGACCTGAGCCGGCTCTGGAGCGTTAATCTGTCGGGGCCGGTTCGCCGGCCCCGACATGATCTGTTGAAGACCGGATTTCCAACCGAAAGGACAAACCCGTGCCCGAGGCCCGTTACAAGCGCGTTCTTCTGAAACTTTCAGGCGAAGCCCTTATGGGGGAGAGGGAATACGGGATTGATCCCAATGTCGTCAGCCGCATGGCGACAGAGATCAAGTCCGTGATCGATATGGGGATCGAGGTCTGCGCCGTTATCGGCGGCGGCAACATCTTCCGTGGTATTTCTGGCGCTGCGTCCGGCATGGAACGCGCGACCGCCGACTATATGGGGATGCTGGCCACCGTTATGAACGCGTTGGCCGTGCAGAACGCCCTGGAAAAGGCCGGTGTGGAAACCCGCGTGCAGTCGGCCATCCCGATGGACAGCGTTTGCGAGCCTTATATCCGTCGCAAGGCTGAGCGCCACATGGAAAAAGGCCGGGTGGTGATCTTCGCCGCCGGCACTGGCAATCCCTTCTTCACCACTGACACGGCTGCGGCATTGCGCGCTTCGGAAATGGGCTGCGATGCGATGTTGAAGGCCACCAAGGTGGATGGCGTCTACAGCGCCGATCCGAAGAAGGTGAAGGATGCCATCCGCTATGACCGCCTGACCTATCTGGACGTGCTGTCCCGCGATCTGCAGGTCATGGACGCTTCAGCGATTTCGCTTGCCCGCGAGAACAAGATTCCCATCCTTGTCTTCTCCATCCAGAAGGACGGTGGTTTCGCCGAGGTGATGGCGGGGCAGGGTAAATTCACCATCATAACCGAAGAGGCATAAGGTGGCTGCTTCCGCTCTGATCAAGGACATCGAGCATCGCATGGCCGGTGCTCTTGAGGTGCTCCGCAAGGAATTTGCCGGCCTGCGCACGGGCCGCGCGTCGGCCAACCTGCTGGAACCAGTGACGGTCGAGGCCTATGGCACGACAGTGCCGCTGAACCAGGTCGCCAACATCTCCGTGCCGGAGCCGCGGCTGATCTCGGTCCAGGTGTTTGACCGGTCTACAGTCAAGGCCGTGGAGAAGGCAATCCGTGACGCTGGTTTGGGCTTGAACCCGCAGACCGAGGGCTCGACCATCCGCGTGCCGATTCCAGAACTGAATTCCGAGCGCCGTAAGGAACTTTCCAAGGTCGCTGCCAAATACGCTGAACAAACCCGTGTCGCTGTCCGCAATGTGCGCCGCGACGGCATGGACAGCTTGAAGAAGCTGCAGAAAGACGGCGACCTGTCCGAGGACGAGCAGAAGACATGGGCTGACAAGGTTCAGGCCGCCACTGACGCCCACATCAAAAAGGTGGACGAGGCGCTTGTGGCCAAGGAAAAGGAAATCCTGCAGGTCTGATCGTTTCCCGGTACCCAAGGGTTAAGGACCTGCTGCCATGCCGGGCCCCGCCACATCCGCCTGTCTGCCGCCGCCCTCGCACATTGCCATCATCATGGATGGCAATGGGCGCTGGGCGACGGCACGGGGCCTGCCCCGCACGGCAGGGCATAAGAAGGGCGTGGATGCCGTCCGCCACGCAATCGAGGGCGCGCGCGAACTGGGCGTGCGTTACCTCACCCTCTACAGCTTCTCCACGGAGAACTGGAGCCGACCTGAGGACGAAGTCTTCACGCTTATGCAGCTCCTGCGTTTCTATCTGCGGGGTGAAATTGCCAAGCTGCATAAGAATGGCATCCAACTGCGGGTGATCGGGGACCGGTCCCGACTGTCCGCAGACATCCAGGCACTGATTGCCAATGCTGAAACGCTGACAGCCGAAAACACCGACATGACCTTGGTGCTGGCGCTGTCCTATGGTGGCCGTCAGGAACTGGTGGATGCCGCGCGCAAGTTGGCCCAGGCGGTGGAGCGCGGGGAGTTGAACCCGGATGCAATTACGACAGACGTCTTTGCCCGGGAGTTGAGCACAGGGGGCACCATTCCTGACCCTGACCTGATGATCCGTACCAGCGGTGAAAAGCGCATCAGCAATTTCCTGTTGTGGCAGCTAGCCTATGCGGAGATGGTGTTTCTGGACACGCTATGGCCGGATTTCACCCGACGCGACCTGGAAGCGGCCATTCAGGAGTACCACCGGCGTGACCGGCGGTTCGGGGCCACCGTTGGAAGTCGTTGAAATCGTGAACGATCAGCGCGTACCTGCCAAAAAACCCCGCTCCAACTTCACGCAACGCGTGATCTCCGCCCTTGTCCTGGCTCCGCCTGTGCTGGGCGCGGTCTGGTGGGGCGGCGTGCCTTTCCAGATGCTGGTTCTGGCAATCGCAGTCTTGTCTGGTTGGGAGTATTTCCGGCTGGTGCGGCAGGGGCGGCATCGTCCTGGCCATTTTGCCTTCATGCCATTTTATATTGGCCTCCCCTTTATCTCCATGCTGTGGCTGCGTCTGGAAAGCGGTCCCTATGGTTTGGCGCTGTTCCTGTTCCTGATGCTGTCCATCTGGGCCACCGATATTGGGGCCTATGCAGCGGGCAAGAGCATCGGCGGGCCGAAACTGGCGCCGCGCATCAGCCCCAAGAAGACCTGGGCCGGCCTGATCGGCGGCATGGCGGCATCGGCCTGCCTTGGGGGGCTGTTCGGGGCGGCACAGAGCGGGGACTGGTTGCCAGGCTGGTTGGTCCCACCGGCGGCCACCGATGTGCCGCATGATGTGTCACTGGCAGCGATTGCCGCTTATGCGGCCATCGGTGCGGTGTTGGCCGTGGCCGGGCAGGCAGGGGATCTGTTCGAGAGTTACATGAAACGCCGGGTGGATGTGAAGGACAGTTCCACCCTCATTCCCGGTCATGGTGGTATTCTGGATCGGATAGACGGGTTGTTGTTTGCAGCCCCGCTTTATGCACTGTTCGAGATGACGGCCGGGGAATGGGTGCGATTTTGGTGAAATGTGAGACGATGCGCCGCGTGACCGTGCTGGGCTGCACCGGATCGGTTGGTAGCAACACCGTCGAACTTTTGGCGACCTACCCCGACCGGTTCCGCACCGAAGCCCTGGTGGCCAACCGCAATGTGGCCAAGCTGGCGGAACAGGCCCGCCTGCTGCGCCCGGCCCTGGCGGTGGTCGCGGATGACAGCGCCTATGCCGATCTGAAGCAGGCGCTGGGCGGTACCGGCATTGAGCTCGCCGCCGGCCCCGCAGCCGTTGTGGAGGCGGCGAGCCGTGAGCAGGCTGACTGGGTGATGGCGGCCATTGTCGGGGCGGCAGGACTGGCCCCGACGCTTGCTGCGGTTCAGCGCGGCGCCACCGTAGCGCTCGCCAACAAGGAAGTGCTGGTCTGTGCCGGTGAACTGGTGATGGCCGCGGTACGTCGCTGTGGTGCCACCCTGCTGCCTGTGGACAGCGAACACAGCGCCATTTTCCAGGTGTTTGACGAAGCACGCCGTGAAGGCATCTCCCGCCTGATCCTCACCGCCTCCGGTGGCCCGTTCCGCACTTGGACGCGTGAGGCTATGCAGGACGTGACCCCGGCCCAGGCCTGTGCCCATCCCAACTGGTCCATGGGTGCCAAGATCAGTGTCGACAGCGCCAGCATGATGAACAAGGGCCTGGAACTGATTGAAGCCCACCATCTGTTCGCCGTGCCGGAGAACCGGATCGACGTGCTGGTCCATCCGCAATCGGTGATCCATTCACTGGTCGAATATGTCGATGGCTCGGTGCTTGCCCAACTGGGCACGCCCGACATGCGCACGCCCATTGCGGTGGCGCTGGCCTGGCCCAACCGGGTGGCCACGCCTGGCGATCGGCTGGATCTGGTAAAGGCGGCCAGCCTGACCTTCGAGTCGCCTGACCCAGAGCGTTTCCCCGCCCTCCGTTTGGCGCGCCGCGCCTTGCAAAGCGGGGGAGCGGCCCCTACAATCCTCAACGCGGCGAATGAGGTGGCGGTGGCCGCCTTTCTGGCCGGAAATCTGGGTTTCCTGGATATTCCGCGCGTCGTTGAAAAGTGTCTGGATACCCTGTCGCATGGCCCTATGGCGACGCTGGCAGATGTGGAGGCGGCCGATGCGGAAGCACGTTGCCATGCCTTTGCCGAAATTGCGGTTTTATCTCGCGCGAACTGAGCGGCCCCAGGAGGCGCATTGATGGAAGTCTTCGGCTTCATCTGGAATTACGGGGTAATGTTCCTGGTCGTGCTGACCATCCTGGTCTTTGTGCACGAAATGGGACATTTCCTGGTGGCGCGCCGCAATGGCGTGCGGGTGGAGGTGTTTTCCATCGGCTTCGGTCCCGAGATTTTCGGACGCACTGACCGGCTGGGCACCCGCTGGAGATTCAGCCTGATACCGCTGGGCGGCTATGTGAAAATGTTCGGTGATGCCGGGGCGGCCTCCACGCCGGGCGCCGGTCTGTCGAGCATGAGTGAGGCTGACCGTGCTGTGTCGTTCCATCACAAGCGTGTTGGACAACGCATGGCCATTGTGGTGGCGGGGCCGGCAGCGAACTTTCTGTTCGCCATCGTGGCTCTGGCCTTCATGTTCGTGGTCTATGGTCAGCCTCACACTCCGCCCGTGATCCGGGAAGTCCTGCCTCAGGGTGCAGCGGCTGAAGCCGGCATGAAGGCGGGCGACCGAATCTTGTCCCTGGATGGCCGTGAAACGTCTCGTTTCGAAGACGTGCTGGGCGTCATCGTTATGAATCCCGGCCGGACCGTGTCGATGGTGGTGGAGCGGGTCGAGGCGGAGGGCGCAGAGCCCAAGCGCCTGGAACTGAGTATCACGCCACGGGCGGAACAGATGGAGGACCGGTTCGGCAACATCCACACGATAGGCCGGATGGGGGTGATGCGTGGTAATGACGAGTACCGCCGCCAGACACCGCTGACGGCCCTGTGGGAAGCCGGTAAGGAGACGGTCCGGTTGACGGAAGGGACGCTTGATGCCGTCTGGCAGATGGTGCTCGGCATGCGCAGTACCGCTGAACTGGGCGGTCCGCTGCGCATCGCCCAAATGTCAGGTCAGGTAGCCCAGATGGGCTTCGTGACCATGATCTGGTTCGTGGCCGTGCTGTCCATAAATCTGGGTCTGATCAACCTGTTTCCTATTCCGATGCTGGACGGGGGCCATTTGCTGTATTACGCAGTGGAAGCCGTTCGCGGTCGGCCTCTTGGCGAACGGGTCCAGGAATATGGTTTCCGGTTCGGTCTTGCTTTGGTATTGACCTTGATGGTTTTCGCCACGTGGAACGATATCGTTCAAATGCGTGTCGTTGATTTCGTCAAGGGTGTCCTGTCTTAGCCTTTTTGGGGGAACAGTTGGTCTCGGTTTCCAGGTTCGCGCTGTGCCTGCTGCTGGGCGGCACCGCAACATCCGCTATCGCGCTGTCGACCGGCGCCATGGCCCAGGAGGCGTTTGATGGTGGCATCATTCGCGATATCCGTGTCGAGGGGTCGCAGCGCATCGAAAGCGCCACGGTCCAGTCGTACCTTACGGTTCGACCAGGCGACAGTTTCGATCCCGACAAGATCGACCAGTCGCTGAAGTCGCTGTTTGCGACTGGGCTGTTCGCCGACGTGTCGATCCGCCGTGAAGGCGGGGTGATGCTGGTGCAGGTGGTGGAGAACCCCATCATCAACCGCATCGCCTTTGAGGGGAACAAGCGCATCAAGACAGAGGATATCAATCCCGAGGTCCAGTTGCGCCCCCGCACCGTCTATACCCGTACCCGCGTCCAGAATGACGTCGAACGCATCCAGGAACTCTATCGTCGTAAAGGCCGCTTTGCCGCGCGCATTGAGCCGAAGATCGTTCAACTGGAACAGAACCGCGTCGACCTGATCTTCGAGATCGAGGAAGGTCAGATGACGGGCGTGCAGGCCATCAACATCGTCAACAATAATGTATTCGACGATGATGAACTGCGCGAGATCATGATCACCAAGGAGTCGCGCTGGTGGCGGTTCCTGTCGTCCAACGACAACTACGATCCCGAGCGTCTGCGGTACGACCAGGAGCAGGTGCGCCGTCATTACCTGCGTAATGGCTATGCCGATTTCAAGGTCCTCACGTCGGTCGCCGAACTGACGCCCGACCGCGAGGAATTCTTCATCACCATGACGGTGGATGAGGGCAAGCGTTATAAGTTCGGCCGGATCACCATCCAGTCGGAAATTCCCGACATCGATGTCAACCCGCTCTATGAAGCCATCAGCGCCTATCAGGGCGAATGGTACAATGGCGACAAGATCGAAGAGAGCATCACCGCCCTGACCAACCGTCTGGGTGATTTGCAATATGCGTTCGTTGAAATCGACCCGTTGCTGGACCGCAACCAGGAAGATCAGACGATCGACGTTATCTTTGAGTTGAAGGAAAGCCCGCGCGTCTTTGTCGAGCGTGTTGATATTATTGGTAATTACAACACCCTGGACAAGGTCATCCGGCGCGAGATGCTCCTGATCGAGGGCGATCCGTTCAGCGTGTCCAAGCTGAAGCGCTCCGAACAGCGCATCAAGGATCTGGGTTATTTCCTTGATGATGGTGTCGAGGTGAAGACCGAAGAGGGCAGCTCCCGCGATCAGTCAGTGATCACGGTCGAGGTTGAAGAGCAGCCCACCGGCGAAATTCAGCTTGGTGCCGGTTACTCATCCACCGATGGCGCTTTGCTGGACTTTTCGATCCGTCAGCGCAACCTTTTGGGTAAAGGCCAGGATTTGCGCCTGTCCACCCTGCTGTCGAGCCGAAGCTTCGAGGTTGATCTGGGCTTCACCGAGCCTTACTTCCTCGACCGCGATCTGGCTGCGGGTGTTGATCTGTTCCGTGTCGTGCGCGACAACCGCGATACCATTTCCTACGATTTGGAATCGACCGGTGTCGTGCTGCGTGCCGGCTATCCGCTTTCGGAAAAGCTGCGTCAACGCCTCAGCTACTCGTTGGTCCAGAATAAGATCGACAATATTTTCTTCGGATCGTCGCTGTTCCTTCAGGACCAGTTGGGCACCACCATCACCTCATCGGTGGAAAGCCAGTTGCTCTATGATGACCGTGACAGCAAGATCGATCCGACCAGCGGTTACTATTTCCTCTGGTCGGTAGAGTTTGCTGGTCTTGGTGGCGACACCCGGTATCTGCGCAACCGCGTCACCGCAGGCCAGTATTGGGAGCCGTTCGAGGAAGTGGTGCTGGGCCTGACGACCGAGGCCGGCTACATCTGGGGAATGGGCGAAGACCTGCGCATCAATGACCGCTTCTTCATTGGCGGTGACACCCTGCGGGGCTTTGAAATCGGTGGTATTGGTCCCCGCAATGTGCCCGATCCGAATAATCCGGAGAATAGTGACGCGCTGGGCGGCACCATCTTCAGCCGGGCCAGCCTGGAGTTGACCACAAAGCTAGGTCTGCCCGATGAACTGGGTGTGAAGGCACACGCCTTCTACGATGCCGGCACCCTGACGGCAGCCAAGGAAACCCCAGGCACGGGCGATGTTTTCCGCGACAGCAATAAGGTTCGCATGTCGGCCGGTGTGGGTGTGTCGTGGAAGTCGCCTTTCGGTCCGATCCGGTTGGATCTGGCTTACCCCATTGCCAAAGAGCCGTATGACCAGACCGAGACGCTGAAATTCAGCTTCGGTACCCGGTTCTAACGGGGGAACGGGCCTTGGTGCGCCGCTCCATCGCCCTTCTCTTTGCCGGCCTGGCCCTTCTGGTCGGGCCGGCCGCATCTTATGCCCAGGAAACGACGGGTGTGGCGCAGCCGGCGTCCCGTCGCTTGCCCTATGCGCAGGTGGCTGTGGTGGATATCCCCACGATCCTGCAGCAGGCCACGGCTATGCGTACCATTCAGCAGCAACTGGATGTGCAGAAGGAACAGTTGCAGCGGGATGTGGCTCAGCAGCAAGAAGGATTGCGCCAGGCTGAACAGGAACTGGCACGACTGCGGCAGACGGTGTCGGTGGAAGAGTTCGACCGTAAGCGAACGGAGTTTGAAACCCAGGTTTCGGCCACCGGTCGCGCGTTACAGGAACGCACCCGCCGCCTGGATATTGCGTTTAATCAGGCCCGCAATAATGTCATCAACACGCTCGATCAGGTGATCGCGGAGGTGGCTCGGGAGTCGGGTGCCACTTTGGTCATCTCGCGGCAGTTCATTGTCTATCAATCGGGCGCCGCAGGTGACATTACGGCCGAGGTATTGGAACGGTTGAACGGCCGCTTGCCCCAGGTCACGGTCAGCGTACCGCCGCCGACATAAGGGACGAGGGGCTTGGTGCCCCGCCCTTTTCGTTATCGAACGCAGGAAACCCCCATGGCCGATCCCCGTTTCTTCGACCGTGCCGGCCCCTTCACGCTGGCCGAACTGGCAGCCCGGTGTGGGGCGACCTTGTCTGTCGATGCCGACCCAGCCCTTGTGCTGACCGATGTCGCCCCGCTCGATCAGGCTGGTGCCGGGCATTTATCCTTTCTGGATAACCGCAAATATCTGGAGGCCTTTCAGGCCAGCCGGGCGGCGGCCTGTGTCGTTCATCCTTCCTTGGCCGACAAGGCACCAGCGGGCACGGCCTTGTTGTTGTCGACCAAGCCCTATCGCAGTTATGCGCTTTGTGCGCAGGCCTTTTACCCGCTGCCGGCGTCGACCGGCCGGATCTCCGCCGCCGCCCATGTCGATCCGTCCGCAAGGTTGGGGGAGAATGTTGAGGTGGCGGCGGGGGCGGTGATCGAGGCGGGCGCAGAAATCGGGCCGCGCACCCGTATCGCGGCTAATGCGGTGATCGGACGCCATGTGCGTATCGGGGCTGACAGCGTGATCGGTGCCTGTGCTTCGTTGTCCCATTGTCTGATCGGCGATCGGGTCGTGATCTATCCGGGGGCCCGGATCGGGCAGGATGGTTTCGGTTTTGCCATGGATGTGGCGGGTCATGTCCGTGTGCCGCAGATGGGGCGGGTGATCATCGAGGATGATGTGGAAGTCGGGGCCAACAGCACTATAGATCGCGGTGCGGGGCCGGATACCATCATCGGCCGGGGCACGATGATTGATAATCTGGTCCAGATCGGGCACAACGTCACGCTTGGTGCTGGCTGCGTCATCGTGGCTCAGTCCGGCATTTCAGGCAGCACGAAGTTTGATCATCATGCTGTGCTGGCGGCGCAGGCAGGGGTGGCCGGTCACCTTTCCATCGGCGCAGGAGCTCGTATCGCGGCACAGAGCGGCGTGATGCGGGATGTGCCTCCGATGACGGAAGTGTTCGGCACGCCGGCGCAGCCCAAGCGGCAATATTTCCGCCAGGTCGCCATGATGGCGCGGCTGGCGAAGGGGAAAAGTGGACGGGGCGATGAGCACGACGGAAACGAATAAGGTCGCGGCGACCGAACTGGATATCAACCGGATCATGGAACTGATCCCGCATCGGTATCCAATGCTGCTGGTTGACAAGGTGAAGGACATTGTTCCCGGTGAAAGCTGCACCGGCATCAAGAATGTGACGATGAATGAGCCGCAGTTCACTGGCCATTTTCCGCAAAAGCCGGTTTTCCCCGGCGTTATGATCGTGGAAGCCATGGCCCAGACCTCGGCAATCCTGGTGATGCAGACCCTGGGACAGGAAGCCGAGGGTCGTCTCGTGTATTTCATGGGGATCGAAGAGGCGAAATTCCGTCGTCCCATCGGCCCCGGCGATCAGATCCAGATCAAGGTCCAGAAGGTCCAGAACCGCCGCAATGTCTGGAAATTCAAGGGCGAGGCCTGGGTCGACGGCAATCTGCATGCCGAGGCCACCTACACGGCCATGATCGTCATGGGGGATTGAGGTCGGTTCGCGCTCCATCGGGTGGACACGGGGCCGACTTAATTTTGTCAAACGCCTTTGTTAAAGGCGGTGTGAAGGGCGGGCGACCGCCCTTTCGCATGTCAGGAAGCAGAAGGGCCGGCTCATGAGCGCCAATATCCATCCCAGTGCCATCGTCGATCCCGGTGCCCGTATCGGTACGGGGGTGGAGATCGGTCCATTCTGTGTGGTCGGTCCAAATGTGGTGCTGGGCGATTATGTCCGTCTCGTCAGCCACGTCGCCGTTGATGGCTGCACTACCATTGGCGAGGGCACGATTGTCTATCCGTTTGCCTCGCTGGGGCATGCGCCACAGGACCTTAAGTACCGAGGGGAGCCCTCGGAGCTGATCATCGGACGCCATAACCGCATCCGTGAGAATGTCACCATGAATACCGGTACCGAGGGTGGCGGCATGGTGACCCGGGTGGGCGATGGCGGCCTGTTCATGGTCGGCGTCCATATCGGTCATGACTGCCAGGTTGGGAACAATGTGATCTTCGCCAATAATGCGACCTTAGGCGGGCATGTGGTGGTCGGCGACCATGCCGTTCTGGGCGGCCTTTCGGCGGTTCATCAATTCGTACGCATTGGCGCTCATGCCATGATCGGCGGCATGTCTGGGGTAGAGGCGGATGTCATCCCCTATGGTCTTGTTAAAGGGGACCGCGCCTATCTGGCGGGGTTGAACCTGGTTGGGTTGCAGCGTCGCGGTTTTGCCAAGGACGATATCCACGCCCTTCGCGCTGCCTTCCGGCACCTGTTCGAGGGAGAGGGCCAGATGTCCGACCGCATTGCTTCCGTGATGGCAGAGGCAGGTGCTGTGCCGTCGGTGGCCGATGTGCTGTCGTTCCTGGCGGATCGGGGTAGTCGCGCCCTGACACAGCCACGCTGATCCACCATGGCGGGACGGCTGGGCATTATCGCCGGAGGGGGGGACCTGCCACGGCAGGTGGCAGAGACCTGCCGACGGGATGGCCGTGGCTTCTTCGTTATCGCCTTGGAAGGGCAGGGGGCTGAGGTATGGCTGTCGCCCGACATGCCGCACGCGCTGTTCCGTATGGGGGCGGCTGGCGCGATACTTGATCGGTTGCGCGCAGAGGGGGTGACCGACATCATCCTGGCTGGTGGCGTGCGACGCCCGTCCCTGACCGATCTGCGCCCCGACTGGTACGCGGCGCGTTTTTTTGCTCGCCTGGGCCTGAAGGCTTTGGGGGATGATGGATTATTACGCGCTGTCGCTGCGCTGCTGGAGGAGGAGGGGTTCCGCGTAATCGCCATCCAATCCATGATCGCTGACCTGCTCATGCCCTCCGGCGTACTGTCACAGGCAGTGCCGGATGAGGCGGCCCTGGCCGATATTGCCCATGGCCTGACCGTCGCACACGCCCTGGGTGCCGTCGATGTCGGGCAGGCGGTGGTGGTACAGGCAGGGTTGGTGCTGGGCGTGGAAGCCATTGAGGGTACCGACGCCCTGATCTCCCGCTGTGGCGCATTGAGGCGGGACGGGACTGGGCCGATCCTCGTGAAATGTGCCAAGCCGGGTCAGGACCGTCGCCTTGACCTGCCGACCATCGGCCCCGATACGGTTGCCGCCTGTATCGCCGCCGGTTTCGCCGGTATTGCGGCTGAAGCGGGAGCAACCCTGTTTGTGGGGCGTCAGGATGCCTTGCAGGCCGCCGATGCGGCGGGCCTGTTCGTTATGGGCGTATCGGCATGACGGGCCCCCTGATCTACCTTGTCGCAGGCGAACCCTCGGGCGATGTGCTGGGTGCGCGGCTGATGGCGGCGCTGAAGCAGGCGATGGGTGGGCAGGTGCGCTTTGCCGGAATCGGCGGTGAACGGATGATCGCCGAGGGCCTGGTCAGCCTGTTCCCCATGGAGGAACTGACCCTGTTCGGCCTGGCCGAACTGTTGCCCAAGCTGCCCCATCTGATCCGCCGTATCGGGCAAACGGCGGGCGACATCCTGGCGTGCCGGCCCGACGCCGTCATCACCGTTGATGCCCCGGATTTCTGTTTCCGGGTGCTGAAAAAGGTGCGGCGGGCCGATGCGTCGATCAAGCTGATCCATTATGTCGCCCCCACCGTCTGGGCCTGGCGGCCCGGCCGAGCGCGGAAGATCGCGCAATTCCTGGACCATCTGCTTGTCCTGCTGCCGTTTGAACCGCCATATTTCGAGGCAGTAGGTCTGCCCGCCACCTTCGTCGGCCATTCGATTGTCGAGGCGGGGGTGGAACGAGGGGATGCTGCGGCCTTCCGTGCCCGCCATGACCTTGCCGCCGATACGCCGCTGCTCTGCGTCCTGCCGGGCAGCCGGCGCAGCGAGATCAAGGTGCTGCTGCCCGACTTTGCGGCAACCCTGGCCATCCTCAAGGAACGCCATCCCGGCCTGACCGTCGTGGTACCGACCTTGGGCAAGGTCGCGGCACCGGTCCGCGCTGCTGCTGCCGTCTGGCCGGTACCCGCCATCGTCGTGGAAGGAGACGGAGAGAAATATGATGCTATGGCCGCCAGTATAGCGGCTTTGGCGGCAAGCGGCACGGTGGCGCTGGAACTGGCGCTGGCGCGTTTGCCCTCGGTCATCGCCTACCGTATCCATCCGCTGACCTTTTGGCTGTACCGGCGGCTGATCCGCGTGAAATTTGCCAATTTGGTCAACATCATGCTGGGCCGGATGCTTGTGCCGGAATGTCTCCAGGATGACTGTACCCCACAGCAGCTGGCGGATGCCGTCACCTTGCTGCTGACCGATGCCGCGGCCCGTCGCCAACAGGTGGACGGTGTGGCGCAGGTTGCCCAGTGGCTTGGCCAAGGCGGTGGCAAAACACCCAGCCAGCGGGCGGCCGCCACCGTGCTGGACCTGGTGGACAAGGCACGGGTGGGAAGTCAACCGGAGTGTCGTGGTGACCATGCCATGTCACCCGGCCTGAATCCGCCGATCTAATCCGTCAAGGTACGCCCCATGTGAGGCCTATTGCACCTGGTGCCGTTCTGGCCTGGAACCGCACCATCCGAAGAGGATGATGGCGTCTTTGATCGTTGCTTTCTGCAGGACGATGGGGCAGGCGGTCACGTCGGGCTTGGCGGCCACCCCGTCGCATACAGCAACCGCCCGCTTCAGGGTGTAGTGTCAGCCTTCACCGTAGCCATCAGCCCATTCTTCAGCTTGGCCTCTGCCGAACGGCGCAAGCTGTCATCCTTACCGGCCTGATGTGCAGCGCGTGCCCATTGGAACCGGGCTTCCGCCTTGCGGCCCACGGCCCAGTAGGCATCTCCCAGATGATCGTTGATGGAAGGATCGCCGGGTTCCAGTTCCAAGGCCTTTTCCAGCATCTCCACAGCCTGTTCCGTTTTGCCCAGTTTGAAGAGGGCCCAGCCCAGACTGTCGGTAATGAAGCCGTCATTGGGTCTCAGCGCGAGCGCCTTTTCGATCAGTGCCTTGCCTTCTTCCAGGCGCTGGCCGCGATCAACCCACGAATATCCCAGATAATTCAGAACGCTGGGCTGATCGGGTTGAAGCTCCAGCGCCCTTTTCAGGGCAGTCTCTGCCTCTGGCCAGTCGCCTTTGCTGTCGAGGGTCATGGCCCGCGCATAATGCAGCATCCAGTCGCGGGGCCGCGTTTCCTTGATCCGGGCCAGGGCCTGATCATACGCGGCCAATGCTTCGGTTGTACGTTTGGCGATCCGGTGCATGTCGCCCAGCCGAAGCAATGCGTCGGTTCGTTCCGGCCGCTCTGCTGCCATTTTTTGCAACAGGGCAATGGCTTCGTTGTCACGTTCCAGTTGGCGAAGCACGTCGACCTGGCGCAATCGCGCCATCCACAACATGCCTGGGCCACCGGTGATGCCCCGGAACTCGTTCAGCGCCGTATTTGCCCGGTCGCGGGCGACCAGGATATCGCCCAACAGCATGCGTGTCAGCGGCTGGTCCGGTTCCAGGTGCAACGAAACCCGGCCATAAAGCAGCGCCATCTCCGCTGCTCCTTCCTGGTGCAACGCCGAAGACAGCTCGAACAGCGCTTGGCCCAGTCCGGCGGCAGCGCTGCCAACCAGCGGGGCAGGTCTGCCGCCCTTTTCCAGCCGGTTCAGGGCATCTTCAACCACCATGCTATCCGGATTGGCTTCCAGATATTGCCTGTACAGTTTACGGGCGGCATCGCTTGCCCCAGACCGTTCCTGGAAATTGCCGATCAGCAAAGTCAGACGCAGCGGCATCCCTAGCTTGGCGGCTTCAGCATAGTGTTGGAAGGCCCCATCGCGGTTGCCCCGCAAATCCTCAATGAGGGCCAGTTGCTGCGTCTGGATGGACTTGAACCCCTCATGGCTCGATAGCGGGTTCAGCAACATTATGGCGCCGTCGAAGTCCTTTTCCGCCACCGCGATCCAACTGGCCAGGAGTGGACCGATATAGGGCGACATGCCATCGGCCGGCAACGCAGCAACACGGGCCGCAGCCTCCTTGGTGCGGCCGGCGCGAAGATCGTCGGCGACCAGCAGTGCGTGGGCTACGAAACTGCCGCCACCTGCCTCGCCGGACACTTGCCGGCGGGCCAGGGCCAACGCCTCCTCATCCTGGCCTTCCCCCAGTGACAGCAGAAATGTGCGACGCAGAAGGCCCGCATTGCCGGGGTCCAGTTTCAGCACTGCCCCCAGATTCTCACTGGCAACATCCCAGGCGCCGGCATTCTGGGCGATGCGGCCCATCAGATAGCGGGCAATGGCGGTGCTGTTGTCGGCGGGTTGGGATGGGGTGGCCTGCTGTGCCGATCCCATTCCTGGCAAAGCCAGGGTCAGCATGATCGTCGATACCACGACCATTTTCGGCCGAAATCCCACTCCACCCAAGGGCCACCATCCTTCCACCAGACAAGCCTGTCCGGTCAGTCGCCTGACCGGTCCGCCTTTATCATACGTTCAAATAGCATACCCCTGACCAGGGACCAGTGTCGCAAAAGGATGAGCGCCAGGCCGATACCCACGATATCTGCAATCACATCCTCCAGGCTGGCCTGGCGGTTGGGAACCATGCCCTGCACAAGTTCGATGCCGACTGCAAGGACCAGCAGCAGCAGCACGGCCATGATTCGCCCCCCCCGACTACGATAGGCCCAGAGGCTGAGACAGCTCAGACCGGCAAAACACAGGATGTGCAACCCCTTGTCCGTGTACCCATCCCCTGGCGGCGCCAGTCCGGCTTCAGCCCCCATCCAGGGCAAGATCACCATTGCCAGGGCCAGGATCACCGTGCCGACACGATGTCTGACCTGGGCGGAAGGGTTTCGCAGAAAGGTTAACAGGGCAGACTCCGATCACTTCGGCTCTCTAAAGCAATGCTAGAATAGCGGAGTTTGGCCACTGCGGCGACAGATCCTGGCGTTGATACACCGCATGCATATTTTGCAGGCTGGTCGCGCATTTGACGCGCAGGCTCTTACCTATTTTTTAACAAACATCGCTGTAATAAAGGGCTTGCTGACGGCGAAGTCGTGAGCTGCTCGAACCCAGGGACCTTGCATGTTTCCCGCAGTGGCGACCGGAGCCCTCAATCCGGCCAATGGCATCGTGGCTGCCGCTCTGTCCACCCCCACTTTTGATACCGCTGCGGCGCACACGCCGCCCCCTGCCAATGATCCTGTTTTTGACGGGGTTGAGGTTCTGACAGAGCAGATTCTGTCAGCCGTTGCGCGCAGCCGGGCACTTGGGCACCGTGACACCCGCATTACTTTGACCCGTCCTACCGAAACGGTGGAAGGGGTGCGCAACCGCCTGTTGATGGCGGGTCTGGCCCCGGTCGTCCGTGCGTCCAGTACGGGTGGTGTTTCGGTGCTGTCGGTTCGCTGCTGACCCAGCGGCCGCTGCCAGAACGGCCTTGCCTTGCAGGATGGGTGAGGTTCATGATCTGTGCTCATGAACCCTACCACTGGGCCTGCCCTGATCCTGGACGGTGATCTACCGTTGCAGCCAACGGCTGCCTTGCCGCGCCCGCCATCCGATGCCGCTGCCGCGATCACCCGCGGCGTGCGGCGGATGCTGGCCGAACGCGGTCAGCGCGGGCTGTTGGAATTTCCACTGGCCAACGGGCGCCGGGCAGACATCCTGGCCCTAGCCGACGATGGGGATGTTACGATCATCGAGGTGAAAAGCGGGCCCGCCGATTTCAAGACCGACCAGAAATGGCCGGACTATCTTGAGTATTGCGACCGTTTTTTCTTTGCCGTCGCGGCGGACTTCCCGCTGGACCTGATCCCAGCCGGATGCGGACTGATCATTGCCGATGCGTTTGGCGCCGAAATAATCCGTTCCTCGTCTTTGACAAAAATGGCTGCCGCCCGGCGCAAGGCACTGACCCTCCGTGTGGCCCAAATCGCAATGGCCCGCCTGCATCGGGTGGAGGACCCCGGTTTCCGGGTTGCAGACTGAAGCGGTGGCGCCGTCAGACATGCCTGTCGGCGTCCCTGCGCCATCACTCCAGCATTGGCTTGCCGGTCTCGATTTCGACCAGCGCCGCCAGCAGGGGCACCGCGATGTCACGACGCTGGCCGGACCCGCGCTCGGCTTCCGAAATGGCGGCCTGGAACGTCCCGCGCCAGCGATTGTCGGCAAACAGCAGTCGGTCAGCGCGCGCCCGTTGCACCAGCGTAATGGGTGTCCGACTGTCCGTCACTGTCTTGTCAAGCCGGGCGGACAATGTGTCGGCCTGACCGCGGTCCTTGGCCCGTAGGGCGCCGTCAATTAACTCGACGTAGGTTTCGGCCTTCAGGTCATTGTCCTGCAACTGGTCGGCATAAGTCAGTGTCAGCACCTTTTCACCACGGGCTTCCAGCCGACCCAGTACCTGCGGGATCGTCCAGGGGCTTTCCTCCTGAACCGTGCGCAGCAGACCCAGCGCCAAATTGGTATCGCCCAGATCGCCGGCGGCCACGGCCAGTTCCGGCGGGCAGCAATTTCCGCGACGGTCTTTGAACCGGCTGAACTGCTCCTCCACCGTATTCAGGAACAGCGTGCGCGCCCTGGCCTCCAGGCCCACATTCAGCAGCGACTGCGCCACCAGACCCAGTTCCCAGGCGCACCCCTGCGTGCGGGCAAACTCGGTCAGTTCTTCTGTAATCTCCGTGGCTCTGGTTACGTCACCACGCCAGACCAGTGCCTCGACAATGTCGGACAGGTTGTAGACGCGGGTGGCGCAGTCATGGAACTCACGTGTAATGGTCAGGGCTCGGTCCACCTCGCCGGTCAGGGCCAGGGTGCGACTGACGAACAGGTCGGGACTCACATCCCCTTTGGCCCCACCCGTCCGCAGGGCCTGCACGAAAGGGGCGACAATGGGGCGTACCCGCGCCTTTTCTCCAATCTGGTAATGTGCGACTGCCAGCGACAACCAGTCCCAACGTGGGGCCGCAATCGGGTACTCGATGGGGGTGACCAGCGCCTCGATCCGGTGCAGCAGGCAGGCATTTGACTTCGGATCGGCACAGACCAGCCCGCGCAGCCGGTTTTTGAACTCGACATAGTCGAAATCACCGATGAACTGGTTGGTCATCAGTTGTACGGCCAGGGTGCTTTCCGGCAACCGCATGATGATGTCGGCCAGCAAGGCGTCGGCCTGTTGCAGCAGCTTTGTCTGCTCCCCTTCATCATAGGATTGGTCGGCCTGACGAATGGTCTGCATGGCTTGCACAAACTGCCGGTTGGCCTGCGCGTTCTGGTCGCTGACCTGCGCCCAGGCGGTGCTGGGCACCATCATCAGGGCCAGGGCCAGAAGGGCAGGGACGAACAGTGCGTGCCCCCAGTGGCGGGCAGCGTCAATTCGGGACTTGGACATGGCTCACCACCCGGCGGACCCGCGCGATTTCGCGCGCGTGGTTTCGTACCCGTTCCAGTTCCTGCGGCGACCGGGCGCGGCCCATGAGATAGATCACCTGATTAACCGTCTCGATCGTGAAGTTGCTGGAGGTAATCTCCGGGTCGGTCATCAGATCTTTGCGCAACTGTGCGGTGATCCACATGTCGGTAGCCCGATCAGACAGGCCGGATTCGTCGCCGATGCCGATCTCGTTGATCACTTCCTTCAGCCCATCGACCTGCCAGGCCAGACGGACGCCGGTTACCCGCTCATCGGGGTTGGCGGCGCGGCCGGTCAGAAGCGCGCGGGCATCCCGCACTTCCACGCGCAACCTCTCATTCAGGCCACCGGCTTCCCTCCAGCGTCGTTCGACCTCACGGCGCAGGCCATTGTCATCCAACGCCACAGCCGCTTGGTTACTCCCCGCATCGTTCTGGCCAAGGGCCGGTGGCGTCAGGGCAGCGCCCATCGCCATCAGCATCGCCATTCCCAGACCCCTGGGCGCCCAAAGGCGCATGTTCCCCATCGTTCATGCCTCCTGCGACCGTGATGTTCCCGTTGTACGGCCGGACTCTATTGGTGAAATGTGGTGAGAACCGGGCCGGGGGATGCGGTTTCCGCCCCGGCGGGGTGTGTCAAGAGGGCCTCAGGCGAAGGGAGCGGCTGTCATCACCGCTGTTAGTTCACGGGCCAGGATACCGGCGATGTTGCGGCGTGCCTTTGCATCGCGCAGCAGCGTCTCATCCTGGGGATTGGACAGAAAACCGGTTTCAATCAGCAACGACGGAATGTCGGGCGCTTTTAGCACCGCGAAATTGGCAGACCGCATCGGGTTTTCCAGCAGGCGGACATCCTTGCCCGCACCCTGGATAATCGATCGCTTGGCCTGCAGGGCGGCGGTCACAGTGTGTCGGGCAGCCAGATCCATCAGAATGCCGGCCACCTTCTCATCCAGACCGGACACATCCACGCCCAGACCGCCGGCGATGTTTTCCTGCTGGGCAATGGCAGCCGCAAAGTCGTCGCTGGCCTTTTCTGACAGTGTGTAGGCCGACATACCGCGCGCTGCCTTATTCGGCGCGCTGTCCGCGTGCAGCGAAATGAAAAGGTCGGCCTTTGCCGCTTGGGCGATCCGGACCCTTTCTTTCAGGTCGATGAACCGGTCATCATCGCGGGTTAGTTGTACCTGCCAGCCCCGCGCTTTGCCCACCTGACGGGCAACCTCCTTGGCGATGTCCAGTACGACATGCTTTTCGTAGGTGCCGCGAGCGCCAATGCAGCCAGGATCATGTCCCCCATGGCCGGGGTCCAACATGACCAGACGGGGCGGTCGCGGCTTGCGGGATGGCGGTTTGGGCTTGCCGCCCTCCTGCGCTTGGGCATGCGAAGGGGAGACGTGCAGCAGCGTAACCGATGCCATCGGCAACACGGCCGGGACACCTAAAGCGAAACGGAGCAAATCCCTGCGATTCATCGACGCGACCACCAATCGGGCCCGGAACGGACTGGCCCTTCGTCAACGGATCATGTTTGGACCCCAGCGCACCGTTGCGCAATAGAAACATGCGTTCCTGTTGCGCAACTGCGGCATTGTGTGCCTGCAAGGCTACAGTTGGTGTCCGCGCCTTAGCTGCAGCCCGTCGTTCCGCCGCAAGTGTCGCATTTCAGGCAGGTCCCATTGCGCACCAAAGTCATGTTCTGGCACTCGGGACAGGGGTCGCCTTCATAGCCGCGGGCGCGGGCTTCCTTGATCCGCTCAAACCGGTTGTCTTGACGGCCGACGGTACCGCCGCGCAGCGCGGTGCTGGACAGGCTGTCAGAATGGACCGACGTCGCGGCCGCATAGGTGCTGACATCGGTACCTGTGGCGGCAAAGGCTGTGGTGGCTTGTTGGAAACCAGCGATAACCCGGCCCTGTTGACCGCCCGGTACGACGCGCAGGTTGGAGCGGACATAGCCAGTGGAAGCGATACGGGCCACCGCGGCCAGGGTTTCCTGGGTCATGCGGGCGGCATTATCAGGCAGTTCGGGGGCCGTATTGGCGGCTTCCGGTACACCGGCCAGGTTGGCCTCCGCGTCGCCCCGCCCCATCGTGTCAGGCAGAAGGTCGTCCGGTGTGGCGTGCGCCAGGTCGTTACGCCCGAGATAAGAAATGGCCAGTTCCCGGAACACGTAATCCAGGATGCTCGTCGACATCTTGATCGCGTCGTTCCCTTGCACGATGCCCGACGGCTCGAACCGCGTGAAGGTGAAGGCTTCCACATATTCTTCCAGTGGCACGCCATATTGAAGGCCCAGCGAGACCGCAATGGCGAAGTTGTTCATCATTGAGCGGAAGGCGGCACCTTCCTTGTGCATATCGATGAATATCTCCCCCAGGCGACCATCTTCATACTCGCCGGTGCGCAGATAGACCTTGTGCCCTCCGACATTGGCTTTCTGGGTATAGCCCTTGCGCCGCTGCGGCAGCTTTTCCCGTTCGCTGACGCGGATCACCTTTTCGACGATCTTTTCCATGATGCGTTCGGCGACCAGTGGGATGCGGGCGGCAGCCGGTGCCTCGACCACACGTTCCAGCAGGGTTGGCTCGTCGGTCGTCAGAGCATCCTCGTCCTCTTCCAGCACCTGGGCGTTCAACGGCTGCGACAGTTTTGATCCGTCACGATAGAGCGCGTTGGCCTTGAGGCCCAATTGCCAGGACAGCATGTAGGCATCGGTACAGGCCCTTACCGAGGCGCTGTTGGGCATGTTGATGGTTTTGGAAATAGCCCCTGAGATGAAGGGTTGTGCCGCTGCCATCATCCGGATGTGGGCTTCTGCCGACAGATAGCGCTTGCCGATCTTCCCGCAGGGGCTGGCGCAGTCGAACACCGGCAGATGTTCGTCTTTCAGGCCCGGCGCACCTTCCAGCGTCATGGCGCCGGCCACATGCAGGTTGGCCGCCTCGATTTCTTTTTTTGTGAAACCAAGATGTGTCAGAAGGTCGAAGCCAGGACTGTCGAGCGTGTCGGCCGCAATGCCCAACGTGGCGGTGCAGAACGCCGCACCCAGGGTCCATTTGTTGAAGACGAACTTGATGTCGAAAGCTGATGCCAGGGCGCTTTCGACCTTCTCGATCTCTGCATCGCTGAAGCCCAGTTTGCGCAGCCGGTCATGGGTGATGCCCGGTGCGCCGACCAGCGTGCCATGTCCCACGGCATAACGTTCGATCTTCGCGATGGCCGCGTCATCATAGCCCAAGCGCGAAAGCGCCTCGGGCACAACGCGGTTGATGATCTTGAAATAACCGCCGCCGGCCAGCTTTTTAAACTTCACCAGGGCAAAATCCGGTTCGATCCCTGTTGTATCGCAATCCATCACCAGCCCGATGGTGCCGGTGGGCGCGATCACGGTCGTCTGGGCGTTGCGGAAGCCATGGGCACTCCCCTGTTCAAGGGCCTGGTCCCAGGCCTGACGGGCCGACTTGATCAGGTCGGCATCGGGGCATTCATCGGCCAGCAGTGGCACCGGTGCTACGGAAAGCCCTTCATACCCGGTTCGTGCCCCATACGCCGCCCGGCGGTGATTGGCGATGACCCGAAGCATCGGCTCCCGGTTCGCCGCAAAGCCGGGGAAGGGGCCCAAGGCTCGCGCCATCTCCGCGGAGGTGGCATAGGCCACGCCCGTCATCAGCGCCGTAATCGCCCCTGTCAGCGACCGGCCCTCGGCGCTGTCATAGGGCAGGCCCGCCGCCATCAGCAGGCCGCCGATATTGGCAAACCCAAGGCCCAGGGTGCGGAAATCATGGGACAGGCGCGCGATCTCGCGGCTGGGGAACTGCGCCATTGCCACCGAGATTTCCAGGACCATGGTCCAGAGCCGGCACGCATGCGTAAAAGAGTCGACATCGAAACGACCATCCGATCGGCGAAACTCCATCAGGTTGATGGACGCCAGATTACAGGCCGTATCGTCCAGGAACATATATTCGCTGCACGGGTTGGACGCGTTGATGCGGCCCGAGGCCGGACAGGTATGCCACTCGTTGATGGTCGTGTCGAACTGCACGCCCGGATCGGCCGATTGCCACGCGGCATAGCCGATCTTGTCCCACAGATCGCGGGCGCGCAACGTTTTGGCTACCTTGCCATCGGTGCGGCGAATCAGGTGCCAGGGGCCGTCTGTTTCCACCGCCTCCAGAAAGGCATTTGGTACACGAACGGAATTATTTGAATTCTGGCCGCTGACCGTCAGGTACGCCTCTGAGTCCCAATCCGTGTCGAAGGTGCGAATATCCATTTCCGCATAGCCCTGACCCGCAAGCTGTATGGCCCGCTGGATATAGTTTTCAGGCACCAGATCGCGGCGCGCGGCGCTGATGGCCCGCTTCAGGGCGCTGTTCTTGGTTGGGTCCAGGCGGTCGGCATCCGGGCCGATACCCTCGTTGGCGGCGGCCATCACCATATTCAAATGGCGGGACACCTGCTTGGACCCGGTCACCAGGGCCGCTACTTTCTGTTCTTCAACGACCTTCCAACCGATATAGGCCTCAATATCGGGATGATCCAGATCGACAGTCACCATCTTTGCGGCCCGGCGCGTGGTCCCGCCTGATTTGATGGCCCCGGCCGCCCGATCGCCAATTTTCAGAAAACTCATCAGCCCCGACGATTTGCCGCCGCCTGACAGTTTCTCATCCTCCCCGCGCAGGCGGGAGAAGTTTGTTCCACTACCGGAACCATACTTGAACAGGCGTGCCTCGCGGACCCAGAGGTCCATGATCCCGCCTTCATTGACCAAATCATCGGCCACTGACTGAATGAAGCAGGCATGTGGTTGCGGCCGCTCATAGGCGGAATTGGACGGGACAACAGCGCCTGTCGCCGGATCGACATAGAAATGGCCCTGCGCAGGACCGTCGATCCCATAGGCCCAGTGCAAGCCGGTGTTGAACCATTGTGGGCTGTTGGGGGCGGCCATCTGCCGGGCCAACATGAACCGCGTTTCGTCGAAAAAGGCTGCGGCATCGGCGTCCGAATCGAAGTATCCGCCCTTCCAGCCCCAATAGGTCCAGGTGCCCGCCAAACGGTCGAAAACCTGTCTCGCCGAGGTCTCGCCACCGCTGCGCTGATCGTCGGGCAGGGCGGCAAGCGCCTTATCGTCTGCGACATGGCGCCACAGGAAGCTGGGAACACTGTTTTCTTCCACCGCCTTCAAGGCCATCGGCACGCCGGCACGGCGGAAATATTTCTGGGCCAGGATGTCACAGGCCACCTGACTCCATTCCGCCGGTACCTGGATATCTTTGGCCTGAAACACGGTGGAGCCATCCGGATTGCGGATTTCGCTGGTCGCCGTTCGGAATGGGATGTCCGCATAGGCATCCTGGCCTTCGACAGTGAAACGGCGCTCGATACGCATTGTTGCAGGCCCCTTTTCCCAGACAAGGCGGCGGTCCCGGTCCAACCCTTCCAGACCGGACGGGCACCTCCACACCGCTATATATGGTGACGGGCGAGAGGCTAGGCCACAGGGGCGGGTGGGGCAACGAGATTTTGTTGGGAAAAACAGAGGCATATACCGCTTATTGTGGTTGACGCCCTTGCAGGGGGGAGTCCACGGCGATCTATCGCGCAAGTGGCGGAAAATCTGGCTGCCGGGCCTGGACCAACTGTGTGAGTCGTCTTAATCTCTACAGTCTCTTCGGCGCAGAAGGTCAGGTGCATCGCCGCAGGGCATATTCACACCGGACAGGGGGTTTCATTCCGTCCGCAACGGTGGCAGGGTGCCCCCGCCGAATGTGGCCGGTATCATCGTACAAGTCGTGCCCTGAATGTCCCTGACGCCCGATCCCGAGTCTCCGCCGAGCCCCGCTGCGATGCCCGCCGAAGGCATGAGCAGGCGTCAAAAGACGTTGTTGGGCATCGGGACTATTCTGTTTCTGGGGGTCCTGCTTGCCGTCGCCGTTCAGCACGTGATGGCGGAGGTTAATTTCGGCGACGTACTGGCCTATCTTGAGGCGTTGCCGCTGTCCAAGGTAGTCAAGGCCATTGCCCTGACCGCACTCGCCTTCTGGTTATTGACCCTCTACGACCTGTCGGCGCTGATCTATCTGAAAAAGAAGGTGCCGTACTGCACCACAGCCTTTGCGGCCGGTTGCGGCTACGCGATTTCCAACAATGTCGGTTGGGCAGTGATCAGCGGCGCTGGCGTCCGGCTGCGGGCCTATGGCAAGGCAGGGCTGTCGGCCGGTGACGTGGCCAAGGTCGTGGTTTTCTCCACCACGACCTTCACGCTGGGTCTGACTTTTACTGGTGCGGTCGGTATGATTGTTGGCCCGCACCCGGTTTCGGTCCTGCTGAAAATCCCGGAAGTCGCGGTTCAGGCAGCCGGCGCCCTGATGCTTCTGGGCCTTCTGGCCATCTGTGTGATCACTGCGGTGACACACAAGCCTGTGAAGATCTGGCGCTGGTCCATTCAACTGCCCAGTTGGGGTGGGGTCGTCTCCCAGATCACCATTTCATCGGCGGAGCTGGTGGTCACCGCAGGCATCCTCTGGATGCTGCTGCCGGTGAATGTGGATGTGCCCTTTGTATCATTCGTGGCGCTGTTCTGCGCGGCCCTGATCGTGGCCATCTTCAGCCATGTGCCGGGCGGCCTGGGTGTGTTTGAAAGCATCATCCTGCTGGGTATGGCCGACCATGACGCCGCCAGTTCCATTCTGGGGGCATTGCTGGCCTACCGGTTCATCTACTATGTCCTACCGCTGGCCATCGCAGGCCTGTCCATCGCGATCTGGGAAATCCGCCACCATACGGGTCGGTTCGGCCGCGCCGCCGACCGGCTGCGAGGCCGGGGGCCGTAACAGGCTCCCGTCAAGCACATCTGGGTGGGCCCTGTTGCAGTGGACAAGGTCACCGCCGCCGGTGCATAGTCGCCGCCGATCTTCGTTCCGCATCACGGAAGTACCATGAGCGACCGTATCTCCCTGGCCACCTGGATGGCCAATATCCAGATCAGGCTGCTTGTCTGGCGCGCCGGCCGTCTGGTCGGCAGCGATGCCGCCGGGAACCGTTACTTCGAAGAGAAGAAGGCGCGTCCCGGCATGAAGGCCCGCCGCTGGGTCCTGTACAAGGGTGAGCCGGAGGCGACCAAGGTACCGCCGGAATGGCATGGCTGGATGCATTACAACATGGCCTCGCCCTTGCCGGCCGATAGTCCGTTTCACAAGCCCTGGCAGAAGCCCTATCTGCCAAACCCAACCGGAACAACCCAGGCTTATCGGCCGCCTGGCCATCTTTTCGCTGGCGGCAAGCGTGATAAGGCGACGGGCGACTACGAGGCCTGGACGCCGAACTGATCATCCCTATCTTCAGGGATGTCGCATGGCGGCGCCGCACAAGCGCCGCCATGATCGTTTAAGGGATGCGGGAGATTTTGCCCGGTCCGGCAGGAGTTGATCTGTCCCATGCGCAAGAACGTGATCGAAACCGTCCTGGGTGCTGTCGTCCTTCTGGTCGCTGGCTTCTTCCTGTTCTTCGCCTACACGACCAGCAGTGTGAAGGCCGTGACGGGATATCCGCTGGAGGCACGGTTCAGCAGCACTGGCGGTCTGGCCGCTGGTGCTGATGTGCGTATTTCCGGCGTCAAGGTGGGCACTGTCACCAGCCAGCACCTGGACAAGCAGACCTTCCAGGCCGTTGTCCGCATGGACATTGACAGCAATGTGCAACTGCCACGCGACACGACGGCCAGCATCGCCAGCGAAAGCCTGTTGGGTGGACGCTACCTGCAGCTGGACCCAGGTGGCGAGGAAGATAAACTGAAGGCTGGTGACACAATCGAATATACGCAGTCCGCTGTGAACCTGGAGGAACTGCTGGGCCGCTTCATTTTCAGTTCTGCCGGTGGCGACAAGAAATCTGACACCCCTTCCACGCCTTGACGTGAGGGCCATGATGCTGTCGCATTTCTCTGGCCAATCTGCCTGACTTTTCCTGCTGCCACTGGTTCGTTTATGCTCACCCGCCTTGCATTCATCGGCCTCGCCTTGGCACTGTTCCTGCCGGCCACTGCCCAGGAGGTGCCACCGGCAGACCCGGCCGCCTCTCCGCCTTCAGCCCCGGCACTCGAGGCGCCGCTGGGTGCCGTGCAGCGTCCGGCCCCGCCGCCGCCCCCCGCTCGTAAATTCGATCCGATGCCAGTGGCATTGTTGCAGGGGCTGGACAAGGTAACCGCCCGGACCAGCACTTTTGAAGCACCGGTGGGCGAACCTGTGTCGTTCGGTCAATTAACCCTTCTGGTGAAGGCTTGTCAGAAAGCCTCCCCCATTGATCCGCCTGAATCCGCTGCATTTCTCGATGCGCAGGAGAAACAGGCTGACGGGACCGTGGTTGCTGTGTTCCAGGGCTGGATGTTTGCCTCCAGCCCTGCCCTATCCGCCATGGAACACCCGGTCTATGATGTCTGGGTCAAGGACTGCAGGAAGTCAGACAGCAAAACACGTTCATCTTCAAAGCCGTAAAAGTCGGCCTGGGCGTTGACGGCCTTGGACAGCAGCGCGCGGTAGCGGTGTCGCGGTATCTCGGTGGCCCCGAACTGTGACAGATGTTCCGTCAGGAACTGTGTATCCAGCAGCATATAGCCGCCGGCGCGCAGCCGCGCCACGAGATGGACCAAAGCGATCTTGCTGGCATCGGTCGCACGAGAGAACATGCTTTCCCCGAAAAAAGCGGCCCCCAGCGATACACCGTAAAGCCCGCCCACCATCTGCCCGTCCTGCCAGCATTCGACCGAATGGGCCTTACCCATGGCGTGCAACTGGCAATAGGTCTCCATGATGTCGGTGTTGATCCAAGTCTGTGGGCGATCGGGGGCCGGCTCGGCGCAATGGGTCATGGTGGCACGGAAATCGCTGTCGACCCGGATGTCGAAAGGGAAATGGCGCAAGGTTTTGCGCAGTCGTCGCGGCACATGGAACCCATCCAGCGGAAGTACCCCCCGAAAAGGTGGATCAAACCACAGCAGATCGTGGGCATCGGCGCTTTCCGCCATGGGGAAAACCCCACTGCCATAGGCACGGATCAAAAGTTCGGGCGTCAGTATACCCATCATTCCCTGGCGCGTGGTGGCAAGGGTCACACACAACCATAGCAAGCTGAGCGCCAGCTTACAAATCTTCCCCGCGATGATTGAACGCCTGTCGCCGCTTTTGCATGAGCGCCATGCACAGGACGGTAACTCACGCCCGCTTTGCCTTTGTGGAGGGACGGAGCGTTCCGTCATGGAAACTTCATCAAAGCGCCGCCGGAGCTTTACCAATTCGTCCCTATCTGGTGGTCAAAGCCCCCGCGTGGCTGGCCTTATCCGTCGCCCGCAGGGTGTCGAAGAAACAGATTTTGCTGGGATTTTAGCAAAACTCCATCAATGGGATGCGCGGCATGAGCGATCTGACCTTGTCCAGTGAGGAAACCGCTGGTTCGCATAAAAAATCGCTACTGTCGGCGGTGGGGCCTTTCCATTCAGTCTGGCTGAGCCGTCTTTCATCAGGGGTTGGGCGGGTGATGGCCCGCCTGCCAACCGGATTGCTGGCGGGTGATCGTGGCGAAGAGGGCGGTTGGCTGGCCCGCCTGTCTATTTCGACCCGTATCGGGTTTCTGGTGGGGGCGGCCCTGCTGACGGTTTTGCTGACTGCGGGTGTTTTCCTGCTGGGGGATACAAAGCGCGAAAGTGCCACCAGTCGGATGACGGGGCTCTCGTCCCTGGCAGAATCAACCGCCGATCTGAACAGGGGCATGACGGCGTTACAATTGCACCTCACGCGTTTCCTTAAGGAACGGGACCCGGCGGCTGGGGAGGCCTTCAGATCCACACTCACGGAAGTGGAGAAGGCGGCAGCCGCAGTGGCCGCCCATCCGTCTGTGGCTGAGGAGACGGAAACGGTGTCCGCCCTCGCGGAGAAGCTATCGCGCCTGACCGCTGCCTTCGACAGTGTCGACAAGGCAACGCGTGACGTGGGGTTCACGGATGAGGATGGGCTTCGCGGGCAGATGATGCGCTCTGTGGCCGCGACAGAGCAGGAACTGAAGAAATGGCCCGCCAGCATGGGGGCGCAGCTCTTCATTGGCATGGCCGAAATGCGCAATGCCGAGAAATCCTTCCTGATGACCGGTGATGACAAATATGTCGGTCAGCATCGCAAGGCCTTCAATGAGTTTTCCTTCTTCATCCCGGAAAGCCAACTTGACCCACAGACCAAGGAGGCCTTGGATACCCTGTCACGCCAGTACCGGCAGGACATGGTTGCCCTGGCCTCTGCCGTCACGGCCCAGGGCCAGGCGGTCAAGGAATTCAATGCGGCCTTCAGCGAAACCACACCATTGCTTGGCCGGCTGTTCACCTACACCAAGGTTGGCTTGACCGAAGCCAAGGCGGCTGAAAGCGGAATCCGTATCCAGACACAGCGCCTGACCCTGATTATCGGGGGCGTTTTGGTGGCCTTGTTCTGCGGACTGTCGCTGCTGCTCGTCCGGTCTATCACGGCACCGCTGGCCCAGATCGAAGGGGCGATGGAGGGGCTGGCGCGCGGTGAACGGCTCACCTTCATTCCCGGTACGGGCCGTCGGGACGAGATCGGTGATATGGCGCGTGCCATTGACGTCTTTCGGGTCAATGCCGAGGAGATGGACCGGCTGAAAGTCGAGGAACAGGAACGTGAGCGCGCGCATAAGCAGGAGATGTCGGACCGGTTAGGTGGTTTGGCCCAGGCGTTGGAACAAGAAATGACCCGCCGGGTGGAAGCCGTCCTGACGGAGGCGGCCGGCATCGCGGCCATGGCGGAACGGATGACAGGTGCGGCCACCCGTACCGGGGAACAGTCAGATGGTGTGGCGGGTGCCGCCAATGATGCCACTGGCAATGTACAAGCGGTGGCGGCGGCAACCGAGCAACTGGCCACCTCCTCGCGGGAGATTGGACGTCAAGTCACTGCTGTGGCGGATATGGTGCATGAGGCCGTCCAACGCGGGGCGCAGACCCGCGCCATGGTGAGCCAGTTGGCCGATGCGGCACAGAATATCGGCCGTGCGGCGCAGTTGATCGGCGACATCTCAGGCCAGACCAACCTCCTGGCGTTGAACGCAACCATAGAGGCGGCGCGAGCCGGGGAGGCAGGGCGTGGCTTTGCCGTGGTCGCGGCAGAGGTGAAGAATTTATCGAACCAGACGGGTACTGCCACCGAAGAAATCACCTCCCAGATCAGCGCAGTGCAGCGCGCCACTGATCGTGTCATCGCCGATATCCACCAACTCCATGATGTCATTGCCCGGATCGATGAAATCGCCGGTTCGATCAGCGCGGCAGTTACACAGCAGGGCAGCGCCACGGAAAGTATCAGCGCGAGTGCGGCCGGTGCAGCCGATGGCACGATGGAGGTTTCCGACCGCATCCGGTCGGTTGCTGCCGATGCCAGTGAAACCCGGACCCTGTCCCAGGACTTGGGTCAGCGCGCGACACAGGTGACGGCCGAAATGCGGGCACTGCGCGAACGGTTGGCCGTCATCCTGGCCGAAAGCCAGCGTCAGGTGGCGTAACGCCGCTAAGGACGCTGGTTCAGCGCTGGAAACGGGCTGGGGACATTGCCATGCGGCAGGTGGGCCTCTGCCATCGGGACAGGTTGGGTGCGCTGCGGAAAGGCTGGTGCTTTAATCATTTCAGTGCCTGGTCAGTACCGGGTTCTGTGCAAGGCATCCAACATGCGCAGTGTTGATATCGGGAACAATCCCACCGAACAGACGGCGGGCGGTCAGGCCGTTGCCATTCCAGGTGGTTTGCCGCCGGGCACCAGCTTTACCTGGTTCGTTGTGGTCATGGGTTTCCTGACCATGTTCGGTCCGATGGCCATTGACATGTATCTGCCGGCCTTGCCCGCCATCGGCGCTGATCTGAACGCCGATCAGGCGGCGGTGCAGATGACCCTGTCGATTTTCCTGATCGGTTATGGTGCGGGACAGTTGTTGTGGGGACCCCTGGGCGACCGTTATGGCCGCAAGGGTCCGGCGGCTCTTGGTGTGGCTCTGTTCATCCTGGCCAGTGCCGGCTGTGCGCTGGCGCCTGACATCTGGTCGCTGACCGCCTGGCGGTTTCTGCATGGTGTCGGGGCCTGCGCGGCACCGGTCATCGCCCGCGCCATGGTGCGCGACAGTTTCGACCGTGACCGGGGTGCCTCCGTCATGTCGCTGATGATGCTTGTCATGGGGGTTGCCCCCATGCTGGCGCCCTTGGCAGGCGGCCAGGTCCTGGACCAGGCGGGCTGGCGCGGCATCTTCTGGTGCTTGGCCGGCTTCGGTCTGCTGGCGGGGCTGGGCTTGCTGACAGTCAAGGAAACAGCGCGGCCTATGGGCAGCCGATCGGGTGGTCTGCTGTCCAACTATGCCCTGCTGCTTCTGGATCGGCGCTTCATGGGTTATGCATTGTCCTCGGGCTTTGTCTTTGCTGGCATGTTCGCCTACATCTCCGGCACGCCCTTCGTTTACATTGAACATTTTGGTGTGGCGCCGGAACATTTCGGTTTCCTGTTCGGCGTCAATGTCGTGGCCCTGATGATCGCCAACATCGTGAACAGTCGACTGGTTCTGCGGCATGGTGTGGATCGTATGATGGGCTGGGGCATTCTGGCCACCGCCGGTATCGGCGCTGTGCTGATCGTTACGGGTGGTTTTGGCATTGGCGGTGTCTATGGTGTGGCCATTCCGCTGTTCTTCTATCTGGGCGCCCTGGGCTTGGTCGGGGCCAATGGCATGGCAGGATCGCTGGCCGCCTTTCCGCATATGGCGGGCACGGCCTCTTCGCTGTCGGGTGCCTTGCAGTTGACCATCGGCGCGCTGGCCGGTGGCATTGTGGGGGCGCTGTCCACGGGTGGGTCACCCCTGCCCATGTGCGCCGTGCTGTGCGGCTGCGCCCTGGCCGGGCTAGCGTCTGACCGGCTGCTGAAGCGGTAAGACCGGTTCCATTGGCATGATCTGCCAATTGTGGGAGAATGGGGGACCTGAATGGAGGTTCCCCATGCCCACGCGCAATGTCGTCCTGACCGACCATCACGAAAAGGTGATCGAGGAACTGGTGCGTTCTGGCCGCTACCAGAATGCCAGCGAGGTGTTGCGCGAAGGCATCCGCCTGATCGAGAAGCGCGAGGCGGCGGAGAAGGCCAAGCTGGAGGCGTTGCGGGCGGCGGTGACCCTGGGTGCCACCCAGATCGACAATGGCGAGTATCTGGAGTTTGACGAGCAGGGCCTGTCCGATTTCTTTGACAGCATTGAAGCAGAGATTGACCGGCCCGTGACTGCGCCGGTGCGGTGAAAGCCGATGGCGCGATACCGTCTTGCACCCGCTGCCCGTTCCGACGTGGCGGAAATCCTGGTCCATAGCCACCAGATGTTTGGCCCTCTGGCCCGACGCCGCTATCGCGGCCTCATGGAAACGGCTTTCCGGTTGGTGGCGGAGCAGCCCCGAAGGTCGGGTGCCGCTGTGCGCCCTGATCTTGGAGAGGGGCTTCTGCAGTTCCATCTGCGCCATTGCCCGGACGCAGCACTTCGCGACGGACGGGTTCAGCGTCCCTGCCATGCCCTCTACTATCGTGTTGTGGAACCGGGGCTGGTCGATATTTTGCGCGTCCTGCATGATCGCATGGACCCGCGCCGCCACGTGGATAATGACAATTGACCGGCGATCTGCTTTCCGGCGTGACGGCGCCTTCGGCGCGCGTGCGGGTACAACTGCCCTTGCCGCTGCCCGAACCCTATGATTACCGCGTGCCCGGTGACATGGCGCTGGTCCCCGGTTCCTATGTGGAGGTGCCGTTAGGCCCGCGCCGGCTGTTCGGCGTGGTCTGGGCCGATGGTGACGGGCAGGGGGAGCGGGTGGAGGAACGCAAACTGCGTCCCGTCATCCGCGCCATTGACCTGCCCCCGATGCCCGACATTACCCGGCGTTTCGTGGAATGGGTCGCAGCCTATACCATGTCGCCCGTGGGGGCCGTTCTGCGCATGGCCGTGTCGGTATCAGCAGCGCTGGAGGACCCGCGTGCGCTGACCGCCTATATGCGCAGCGATGCGGCGGTGCCCGACGATCTGCGCCTGACCCCGGCGCGCAAGCGTATCTTGGAAATCCTGTCCGATGGCCCGCCGCGCCTGGCCGCCGACATCGCGGCAGAGGCGGGGTGCGGCACGGGTGTGGTGCGTGGGCTGGCCGACGCTGGCGTGCTGACCACGGTCCCCATGCTGGCCCTGCCGCGCTTTCCCCAGCCAGACCCGGAGGCCAATCCCAAAACCCTGTCGGGCGCGCAGCGTCTGGCCGCCGATGATCTGGCGGCCAAGGTTTCGGCGGGCGGCTATTCGGCCACGCTGCTGGACGGGGTGACCGGGTCGGGCAAGACCGAGGTCTATTTCGAGGCGGTGGCGGCGGCCCTTCGCGCCGGCAAACAGGCGCTGGTCCTGCTGCCCGAAATTGCCCTGTCGGCACAATGGCTGGACCGGTTTGCGCAGCGGTTCGGGGTGCGGCCCGCTGAATGGCATTCGGAAATGGCCCCGCCGCTGCGCCGCCATACCTGGCGGGCGGTGGCCAAGGGGGAGGCGCGGGTCGTGGTGGGCGCACGCTCGGCCCTGTTCCTGCCCTATCCCGATCTGGGCCTGATCGTGGTGGATGAGGAGCATGAAGCCGCCTTCAAGCAGGAAGACGGGGTCATCTACCATGCGCGCGACATGGCGGTGGCACGCGCCCATCTGGGCCGGTTCCCCATCGTCCTGGCCTCTGCCACCCCGTCGCTGGAAACGCTGGTGAATGCGGAGAATGGTCGCTACAGCCGCATCGACCTTCCATCGCGCCATGGCGGGGCCAGCATGCCCGACGTCACCCTGATTGACATGCGGCGCAAGGAACAGGCGCCGCCCGCAAGGGCTTGGCTGTCGCCCGTGCTGCGTGAGGCACTGGCCCAGACCATGCTGGCCGGTGAACAGGGGATGCTGTTCTTGAACCGGCGCGGCTATGCGCCTTTGACGCTGTGCCGCAGTTGCGGCCACCGGCTGCAATGCCCGAACTGCACCGCTTGGCTGGTCGAACACCGGTTGACCAAGCGGCTGCAATGCCATCATTGCGGCTATCAGGCGAAAAGCCCCGATGCCTGTCCCGAGTGCGAGGCCGAGGGTAGTTTTGTTGCCTGCGGCCCTGGTGTGGAGCGGGTGGCCGAGGAGGTGGCGACCCTGTTCCCGGATGCCCGCATCGCGATGATGACATCCGACACCCTGTCCGGACCGCAGGCACTGCGCACCGTGATCGAACAGGTGAAGGATGGAGCGGTCGACCTGCTGATCGGTACGCAGGTCATGGCCAAGGGCCACCATTTCCCCATGCTGACGCTGGTCGGCGTGGTTGATGCCGATCTTGGGCTGGCCGGCGGTGATCCGCGCGCGTCGGAACGCACCTTCCAACTGCTGCATCAGGTGGCGGGCCGGGCAGGGCGGGAGGAGAGGCCGGGCCGCGTTATGCTGCAAACCTATATGCCGGAAAACCCCGTTATGCAGGCGTTGGCCAGCCATGACCGCGACAGTTTCCTGGCGGTGGAGGCCGATCAGCGCCGGCAACTGGAAATGCCGCCCTTTGGCCGCATGGCGGCGCTGATCGTGTCGGGAGAGGATGAGGGGCTGGTGGATGCTGCGGCTGCCGCCCTGGGCCGGGCCGCACCGCGCGACCGGGAGGACCTGACGATTCTGGGTCCAGCGCCCGCGCCGCTGGCCGTGCTGCGTGGTCGATACCGCCGCCGGTTGCTGATCAAGGGGCCGAAATCGGTCTCATTGCAACCAATCCTCTATGACTGGCTGGCGCGGGTCGAGGTGCCTGCATCCATACGTGTGCAAGTTGATATTGACCCCTACAGTTTCCTCTAGGGCGTGTGCAGGGCCCTTTACCGTGCCTGTACGAATATTCTACGCTCCTTCCTGTCAAAGGCGTTGGGGAACGTCATAGAAACGGGGAGTGGGAATGCGTGCATTGTGGGGTGTGGCCCGGATTGCCGTGATATTGTTTGGGGGTCTGTGGGCAAGTGCTGCGCTGGCCGAACCTGCACCCGAAATCCCGGTCGAATACTTCGCGCATCAGCCTGTGATGGCCGATGTTGATCTGTCGCCCGATGGCAGCCATGTCGCCTTCCTGGCCCCCGTCAGTGGCCGTCAGCATCTGGTGGTGCGCAAACTGCCCCTGACCCAGGCAGAGAAGCCCGCCGTCATCGGCCCGTCGGATGCAGAGATCATCGGCTTCGACTGGATCAGCAATGAACGCCTGCTGGTCCGCATCCTGACGACCGAGAAGATGAATACCAGCGACGGACGCAAGCCCCTGCGCTTTACACGGACCGTGTCCATGTCGCGGGATCTTCAGGAAATGAAGGTGCTGCTGCAGCGCCCGCCGGATAATGGCTACTATCTCCAGCATACACCGATCCTGCAATTCATTGATGATGAATATGTGCTGGCCGCCTTTCCCACCGACGATGGCCCCTGGCCGGGCGTCGTGAAGTTGAACGTGGTCACGGGTGCCTTTACCCGCGTGCGCCGTCCGGTCCGCAACGTCATGGAATACATCCCCGACCCCACGGGCGAAATCCGCATCGCGGAAACCTATGACGACCGCAAGCTGGAAAGCCGATACCTGCGTCGCGTGGCGGGTGGCGATTTTGAACTGATGATGAAGAACAAGGTGCTGGAGGATGATGGCGGATTCGGCATTCTGGGCTTCGATGCGTCTGGCCAGAACCTGTTTGTGGCTTCCCGGCACGAAGGCGACCGTTCCGCCGTTTACAAATATGATCTGGCCAATGACCAGATGGGCGAAAAGGTCGCCAGCGACCCGCGCTTTGATGTGGAAACACCGATCATACAGCGCGGGGCCGTTGTGGCCATCGCCTGGGTGGATGACCTGCCACGTCGGCAATGGCTTGACCCTGCCATTCAGAAGCTGCAGGACGCGCTGGACAAGGCACTGCCCGACAGCCGGGAGATCGTGATCGACACGGCGGCAGACGGCAATCTGATCCTGGTCGCCAGCTTCGCCCTGGACGCGCCGACGACTTACCGGATGTTCGATCGGCGGACCAAGGAGTTCTCGCTGTTCGGCGACACCTATCCCGGCATCGCGCAGGAGAATGTCAGCAAGCGCCAGCCCGTGACCTATAAGGCCACGGACGGCACCGAGATCCCCGGTTACCTGATCCTACCCGTCGGCGTGGAGGGTAAGAACCTGCCCTTCATCATCATGCCCCATGGCGGCCCCTTCGCGCGCGATACCGGCACCTTCGATGTGATGGCGCAGTTCCTGGCCAACCGTGGCTATGGCGTGCTTCAACCTAATTTCCGCGGTTCCACCGGCTATGGCGCCGCCTTCAACGAGGCGGGGGAGCGGCAGTGGGGCGGGTTGATGCAGGATGACGTAACGGATGCCGCCAAATGGGCCATCGCCCAGGGCTATGCCGACCCCAACCGTATGTGCATCCTGGGTTGGTCTTATGGTGGCTATGCCGCCCTGATGGCGGCGGTGAAGACGCCTGACCTGTTTAAATGCGCCGTGGCGACCGCACCGGTGGCCAATCTGGAGCGGCTTTATGATGAGGTGAAGTCGTCAGGCTTCGGTAACATCACGCGCGGCCTCTATTTCGGTGACAATCCCGATGCGCTGAAACCCATTTCGCCTTATCACCAGGCCGACAAGATCAAGGTGCCGGTCCTGCTGGTGCATGGCGACCTGGACTATCAGGCCTCCGTCGCCCACAGCCGCGACATGCGCCGCGCCCTGGAACGGGCCGGCAAGCCCGTCGAGTATGTGGAGATCAAGGGCATGGACCACGCCCCCATCGTCACCGCCCAGATGAAGACTGTGCTGGAGGCGTGGGAGAAGTTCTTGAAGACGCATCTGGGGAAGTGAGCCCACCAAACAGGAAAACGCCCCGGTCGCATGGCCGGGGCGTTTTTCATTTCACCGCCGCCGTCAGCGGCACAAGCTGGAACCCCTTTTCCTGTAGGGTCGGGAGCCACTGGGTCAGGGCGGCGATGGTGACATCGTGGGGGTGGCCGATGGCGATGGCGAGGCCGTTTTTGCGGGCGATATCCTCCACCTTGGCCAGTGATGCCGCGACACCCTGTGCTGTCATCACATGGTCCAAGAACACATCGCGCGACAGCATGGGCACCTGATAATGCGCCGACAGAGGGCCGGCGGCGGTATTGGCCGTCGTGCGGCTGTCCAGGAACAGCAGGCCGCGTGCCCCCAGTTCGGCCATCACCACGGCCATGCCGGTAGGATCGGCGGTGAAGCGGCTGCCCATATGGTTGTTAATGCCGACAAAACCCTGGAAAGCAGAAAGATTGGTGGCCAGTCGCTGGCGCAAGGTGGCCTCGTCCAGCCGGGTCAGCAGGGCACCGGGGCCGGGGTCTTCCTTGCCCGTTGGTTCCATGGGCATATGCACGATCAGTTCATGCCCATTGGCGCGGGCCTTTCCCGTCTGTTGCGGCAGGTCGCGGGCATAAGGTAGCCAGGCCAGGGTCAGGGGGCCGGGCAGGGACGCCACCTTTTCCGACCGGGTCCTGTCCACACCCATATCATCGATGACGATCACGATGCGCGGATGGCCGTTGGGGGCCGGGGCCGCCACCGCGAAATGTTTCCAGACGGGTGTGCCGGCGGGGGCAGCGACCAGCGGCGGCAGGGGCCGTGGCGGGGCAGCGGGCAGGGCCGCCACCTGTGTCGGCGGGGCGGCAGGTTTTGCGGTGTCCGCGGTTACCGGTGGCTGTGCCGGGAAAGTGGCTTGTGCGTCGGGCACGGGCGGGGCGGCGCCGGGGCGGGCGGGCAGGTCGGCGGTTTCCGCTGCTTCCTCATCGCCGGCATCTTCTGGTTGGTCCGCACCGCTGGCGTCCGCTTCCTCCTCCATTGGGGTCAGAGCCGGGCCGGCGGCAACAGGGTGATACCGTTCCTCGCCCAACAGGGCGGTCATGCCGCCCGCCACTAGCACCAGCGTGGTCAGTGCCAGCGCGATGCGCCCGCCCGCCCCTATACGGGCCAGCCAGAGCATAGCCAGACGCCGGGCGTGGACCAACCGGTCGCGACCCCGTTTCACGGCTCCCGCCCCTGTTCGCACGCGGGGACGCGGCGCACCCTGGCTGCCGCCAGTACGGGGGCGTTTGCTGTTTCCGGCGGGTCGGGGCTTTGAGGGCGGCATAGAGCGGGCGACCTTGGCAACGGGAACTGGAACAGTTTACTGCTACAATCATAGGACTTCGCGCAATGCCCCTGCCGCAATGCCGCCCGCCGCAGGGGACAGGGCTGCATGGGCTGGAAATCATCGCGGGCAGTCTGTAGGCTTCGCGGTCCAAGGCCCTGGGGGCCGATAGCGGAATAGAGCCATGCTGCTGTTCATCGACAATTACGACAGTTTCACCTGGAACCTGGTGCATTATCTGGGCGAATTGGGCGCTGACATGGCCGTTTGGCGTAACGATGCGCTGCGTGTGGACGAGGCTTTGGCGCTTAACCCGGAAGCCATCGTGCTGTCGCCCGGCCCCTGCGACCCGGACAAGGCCGGCATCTGCCTGCCTTTGATCCATGCGGCGGCGGAACACAAAATCCCGCTGATGGGTGTGTGCCTGGGCCATCAGGCCATCGGCCAGGCCTTTGGCGGCAAGGTCATTCGCGCGCCGGAACCCATGCATGGCAAACTGTCGGATGTGTTCCATGACGGGCGTGGCCTGATGGCCGATCTGCCCAGCCCGTTCAAGGCCACGCGTTACCATTCCCTGATTGTGGAGAAGGAAACGCTGCCGGCTTGCCTGGAAGCGACATCCTGGCTGCCCGATGGGATGATCATGTCGCTGTCGCACAAGACCCTGCCCATCCATGGCGTGCAGTTCCACCCGGAAAGCATCGCGTCCGAACATGGGCACAAGATTTTCGACAATTTCCTGAAACTGGCCGGCGTGACCCGCGGTCCGCAGCTTCGCGTGGCGTGAGGGGCCGATGTCAGGGGATATGGGGGATTTCAAGGCGCTGCTGGCGAAGGTCGCCACCGGCGCCCCTTTGAGCGAGGTGGAGGCGGAACACGCCTTCACCATCATCATGTCGGGCAATGCCACACCGGCCCAGATGGGCGGATTCCTGATGGCGCTGCGCGTGCGCGGCGAAACGGTGGGGGAGATCACGGGGGCCGTGCGCGCCATGCGTGCCAAGGCCCTGAAGATCGAGGCGCCGGACGGCATCATTGATACCTGCGGTACCGGCGGCGACGGCGCGCATACCTATAACATCTCCACGGCCGTGGCCTTTGTCATTGCCGGCTGTGGCGTGCCCGTGGCCAAGCATGGCAACCGGGCCATTTCGTCCAAGTCGGGGGCCGGCGATGTGCTGTCGGCGCTGGGCGTCAATCTGGATGCCGATTTCACGCTGGTGAAACGGGCCCTGTTCGACGCCAATATCGGCTTTCTGCTGGCCACCCGCCACCATACGGCCATGCGCAATGTCGGGCCGACGCGGGTGGAACTGGGCACGCGTACGATCTTCAACCTGATGGGGCCCTTGTCAAACCCGGCGGGGGCGCAACGTCAACTCATGGGCGTCTATGATGCCAAATGGGTGGAACCGCTGGCGCAGGTGCTGTGCAACCTGGGCTCCACCCGCGCCTGGGTGGTCTCAGGCGCCGATGGGCTGGACGAGATCACGACCACCGGCCCCACCCATGTTGCCGAGTTGCGCGACGGGCAGGTGCGACGGTTTGAGGTGACGCCAGAACAGGCGGGCCTGACCCGCGTCACGCTCTCCGATCTGCGCGGCGGCACGCCGGAGGAGAACGCCGACGCCTTGCGCGCCGTCTTATCGGGTGCCACAGGCCCTTATCGCGACATCGTGCTGCTGAATGCTGCCGCCGCCCTTGTCGTGGCCGATGCCGTGCCCGATCTCAAGGCCGGTGTGGCTAAAGCCGCCGATTGCATCGCCTCCGGCCAGGCCAGCCTGGCGCTGGATAGGCTTGTCTCCATCACCAACACGCCGATGACCCTATGACCAGTCAACCCGACGTCCTGGCCCGCATCAATGCTGATAAGGCCGAGCATGTGGCCCGCGCCAAGTCGGCCCGGCCGCTGTCCGTGGTCACCGATCTGGCTAAGGCCCAACCCGCCCCGCGCGGCTTTGCTAAGGCCCTGGAAAACACCGTCGCGGCGGGCCGCTGGGCCCTGATCGCGGAGATCAAAAAGGCCAGCCCGTCCAAGGGCCTGATCCGGGCGGATTTCGATCCGCCGACCCTGGCCAGGGCCTACCGCGATGCCGGCGCCACCTGCCTGTCGGTGCTGACCGATGTGCCGTACTTCCAGGGCGATGACGCCTTCCTTCAGGCCGCCCGCGCGGCGGTGGAACTGCCGGCGCTGCGCAAGGATTTCATGATCGATCCCTATCAGATCGTGGAAAGCCGGGCGCTGGGGGCCGACTGCATCCTGCTGATCATGGCCTGCCTGGACGATGTCCTGGCGCGGGAGCTGTATGACGCGACCGTCGAACTGGGCATGGATGTCCTGGTGGAGGTCCATGATGAGGCGGAGATGGAGCGAGCGCTAAAGCTGCCGGGTGGTTTGCTGGGCGTGAATAACCGCAATCTGAAGACCCTGGCCATTGATCTGGCCACCACCGAGCGGCTCTCCGCCATGGTGCCGGCGGGTCGGCATCTGGTGGCGGAAAGCGGTATCCACAGCCCCGCCGACCTGACCCGTCTGGCCCAGGCCGGGGCCCGCCGCTTCCTGATCGGTGAAAGCCTGATGGCCAAGCCCGATGTGACGGCGGCCACCAAGGCCCTGCTCTCCACCCCGATGATCGAGGCGGCATGAACAGCCCGCTCACCCATTTTGATGAGGCGGGCAACGCCGCCATGGTCGATGTCTCGGCCAAGGATGAGACGGTACGGATCGCCACGGCGCGCGGCTATATCGCCATGAAGCCGGAGACCCTGGCCCTGATCCGCGATGGCGGCATGGAAAAGGGCGATGTGCTGGGCGTGGCGCGGCTGGCCGGGATCATGGCGGCCAAGAAGACACCCGACCTGATCCCGCTCTGCCACCCCCTGATGCTGTCCAAGGTGGCTGTCGATTTCACCATCGACGAGGCCGGGTCCAGGGTGGAGATCGAGGCGACGGTGAAGCTGAAGGGCCGTACGGGGGTGGAGATGGAGGCCCTGACCGCCGTGTCGGTGGCTGCCCTCACCATCTATGACATGTGCAAGGCCGTTGATAAGGGCATGGTCATCGGCGGGGTTCATCTTGCCTATAAGGAAGGCGGGAAAAGCGGGACCTATCTCGGGCCGGCGGCTTAAGCCGCCCTCCATCGGCGAATTATCGGCTCTCCATCGCACCTGCCCCGTTGCGGGGCGTGATATATGCGCCAATATGTCGAACGCACTTGACAGACGGAGCATGTGATTGATCCCGCTTTCCGAGGCCCGCGCCCGCATCCTGGCGGCGGCGAAGCTGCTGCCCGCTGAACAGGTGCCCATCACCCAGGGTCTGGGCCGTGTGCTGGCCGCTGATGTGGTCGCGCGCGTCACGCATCCGCCAACGGCGGTCAGCGCCATGGATGGCTGGGCCGTCCGCACCACCGATATATCCGCCTTTCCCGTCACCCTGACCCGCATTGGTGAAGCACCGGCGGGCCGCCCCTTTACGGGCCATGTGGGGCCAGGTCAGGCGGTCCGCATCTTTACCGGTGGGGCCTTGCCCGATGGGGCTGATACGGTGGTGGTGCAGGAGGATGCCGATGATCACGGCGCCATGGTCACCCTTCGCGATGGCAGTGGTCCCGGCCGCTGGGTCCGCCCGGCGGGACAGGATTTTGCAACCGGCGATGTCGGCGTCGCCGCCGGTCGCCGCCTGACTGTGCGTGATCTGGCGCTCGCCGCCTCCATGAATGTGCCCTGGCTGCGGGTACGGCGGCGTCCGCGTGTGTCGATCCTGGCCACAGGCGACGAGGTGGTGATGCCCGGCGACACGCTGGCGCCGGGTCAGATCGTCAGTTCCAATTCCCTGGCACTCTGCGCCTTGGTGCGGCAACTCGGTGGGGCACCGGTCGATCTGGGGATTGCCGGTGACAGCGCCGACAGCCTGTCCACCCTCGTCGCTGCCGCATCGGGGACCGACCTGCTGGTGACCATCGGCGGGGCATCAGTGGGGGAACATGACCTTGTTCGCGCTGTTCTGGGTGCGGCGGGGTTGGAGCTGGATTTCTGGAAAATCGCCATGCGGCCGGGCAAGCCGCTGATGTTCGGGCAGATGCATGGCGTGCCCATGGTCGGCCTGCCGGGCAATCCGGTCTCGGCCCTGGTCTGTGCCTGGCTGTTCCTGCGCCCGCTGCTGCTGGCCATGCAGGGGCTGCCGACCGACGATGACCTGCGCGATGCCATCCTGGCCCGCGACATGGGCGCCAATGACAGCCGCGCCGATTTCATCCGCGCCAGACTGTCCCGTGACGGGGAAGGGCGGTTGGTGGCCGAACCCTTCCCCAAACAGGACAGCGGCATGTTGAGCCGTCTGGCCTGGGCCGATTGCCTGATCCTGCGCGCACCCCACGCCCCGCCGGCCAAGGCAGGGGATCGGGTGCAGGTGATGCCATTGGACGGCCTCTGATGCCTGTTCGGCGTGCAGATGCACGTAGGCGTTCAGTCTTTGCGACGCAGCGATCAATGCGAACCAAAAAGGAACATTGCTTGGTGTTCCGTTATTGTTCTATAGTGATGGCGGTCACAAAGACGGCGCCGGATGGGCGGCCGCCGTCGCGGGTGAGGGAATGCCATGCTGACGCGCAAGCAACAGGAACTCTTGTTCTTCATCAATGAACGCCTGAATGAGGGTGGGGTTTCTCCCTCTTTTGACGAGATGAAGGACGCGCTGAGCTTGAAATCCAAATCCGGCATCCACCGCCTGATCACAGGTCTGGAGGAGCGGGGTTTCATCCGCCGTCTGCCTCACCGGGCGCGGGCGCTGGAAGTGCTGCGTTTGCCGGAGAAGCCGATGCCCAGGACCAAGCCTGCTGTTGCTTCACCGGCCTCTGCGCCGGCGGAAGTGTCGCCCCGATTCAAGCCGAACGTGATCCGCGGCGATTTCCGCAACAGCCTGCCCGGCCGCCCAGCCAGCAATGATGCCGAAGCGGTCGCTTTGCCGCTTTATGGTCGCATCGCCGCAGGCCTGCCGATTGAGGCAATGCGCGACAACTCCGTCACGATCGATATCCCTGCCTCCATGCTGGCCGCCGGCGATCATTACGCTCTGGAGGTGGCGGGCGACAGTATGGTGGAGGCGGGTATCTTGGACGGGGATACTGTGATTATCCAACGCTGTGACACGGCGGAGAATGGCACCATCGTTGTTGCTCTGGTCGATCAGCAGGAAGTGACGCTGAAGCGGCTGCGTCGGAAGGGCAATTCAATTGCCCTGGAACCGGCCAACCCCAACTATGAAACCCGGGTGTTCGGCTCTGATCGGGTCAGTGTACAGGGGCGATTGGTGGGTCTGATCCGGCGTTATTGATTGCGGTGATGTGACTATAGTCAGGTTACATCGGCCGGTGCCCCAATCCGGTCATCTTTTCGTCCCGTTTTTTGTCGATCGCGCTGGGCAAGGTAGGGCTGTTCTCCCCTTCTGGAAACTGCGCGATGCCGTCACCCCCGTTTCTTGCCCGTGCGGTCCCGTTGCTGTTTTTGCTGCTGCTGGCTGGCTGTGCCAGCCCCTGTCAGCGGATCGGTGCGGAACTGCGCCAATTGAATGCCGATGCAATCCGGGAGCCGGCTATGGTGGGGGACGGTCGTTATATCGCCCGCTTTCAGGAATTGGCAGCGCAATCGGTGGAAAGGAACTGCCTCGTGGATCACAGGCACTGAAACCCTGTAATCGCTCAGCGCAAGGCTGCTTTCGCTTTCGTCACGCTCTTGGCCAGGACGCGGCTGTCACGTTCTGGGGTCGTGAATGACAAAACGGATGGGGGGCATCCGACGTCGAATCTGTTGCCGATGACGCCAGCGATGGGGACCTGACCTCCTGTCCCCATTCAGTTAAAGCGATCGCGGATGAGCTCTTGATTCTGGCCTGGATTACCTAGCCATCCAGCGAATTGCGCGATGCCTGTAACGCCAAGGTGATGAAAAATCCGCGTCAGCAGTGCGACCCGGCAGCCATGCCATTTGACGTTAAGCGTATGTTCTGGGGTTGTTTCACCACCTTGATTCAGGCCCGATATCTCCACGGCCGCTTGGTGGCAAGAATGGCTGCTGCTTACGGTACCGGTTTTACTGGGTTCTCCACCTTGGGAGATTTCGGCGGTGCTGTCAGTGAGGCAATGCGGGAGGCGTATTTTTCTGGCTCGCCCTTGACCAGCAGGGGCAGTTCGGCTGCCATTACGTTCAGCAGTTTGGGCAGCCAGACCTCATCGGCTTTGGCAAAGTTGCCCAGCACCCAGCCATGCACCCGATCCTTATCGCCGGGATGGCCGATACCGATCCGCACGCGCCAGTAATCTTTGCCGATATGATCGTCGATGGAACGAAGGCCATTATGCCCGCCATGCCCGCCACCCTGTTTTACCCGGATCCTGGCTGGGGCGACATCCAACTCATCATGCAGCACAATGGTGTCAGCGGGGGTCAGCTTATAAAAGCGGATGGCCTCTCCGACCGATTGACCAGACAGGTTCATGAAGGTCTGGGGTTTCAGCAGGAAGCATTTTTCGCCCCCTGTCATGCCTTCGGCGACCAACCCCTGGAAGCGACGCTTCCAGGGGCCGAAGCCGTAGCGGCCGTGGATCTCATCCACGGCCATGAACCCGACATTATGCCGGTGCCGTTCATATTCCGGGCCGGGATTGCCCAGTCCGACCAGCAGACGCATCGTCGGGTTCCAGCGTTACCGATGCAAAGATCAGGCTTCGCCCTTAACGGTCGGAGCAGCGATCGTGGCGACGGTGAAGTCACGATCCGTGATGGTCGGACGCACGCCTTCCGGCAGCTTGACCGAGGAGATGTGAATGGAGGAACCGACCTCAAAGCCGGCCAGATCGACGACGATCTTCTCCGGCAGGTTGGAGGCCTTGGCGAAGACTTCGATGTCGTGACGCACAATGTTCAGAACGCCGCCCTTCTTCAGACCCGGGCAGGTTTCCACATTCACGAACTCCACCGGCACCTTCAGGGTGATTTCGGTGGTCTCGCCGACGCGCAGGAAGTCAACATGCAGCGGACGGTCATAGACCGGGTCCAACTGGACATCGCGGGGCAGGACACGATGGGTCGTGCCGTCCAGCGTGATCTCAAACAGGTGGGTGAAGAAACCCGGACGGTGCAGTTCACGATTGAACTTGGCGTAGTCCAGCGAAATCATCACCGGCTTTTCCTTGTTGCCGTAGATCACGGCCGGAACCAAGCCCTCACGGCGAGCAGCACGGGCGGTCCCCTTTCCGGCCCGGTCGCGAGCCGTGGCGGCGAGCGAGATAATCTGGGTCATGGTACTCTCCTAGTACGAAAAAAGACCCGTGCGCGGCTTCCCGCGTCGGGCCCGATAGTGGCGCCAGCCTCCAGGGGTGCTGTACGCCGTTGAAAAAGGTCCGGCCTTGTAGGCGCAAACCGGCCCGGAGTCAAGGTGCAGGCCGGCACTCAACGCGTGCAGATCCGCAGACCCTCCTCTTGTTGGCGCCTGTCATTGCGGCTTGGAAGGCGGAGTGGGCGCCACCGGGCCCCTGCGGTTCCGGCTTGCGTCTGTTCAACGGCAATGGTCGATTGCCACGGCTCTTTGCTGAAGGACCAGTATCTTTGTCAATCCGTGCTGCCCGTATGGTCGATGCTGTGGCAATCCTGCTCTGGGCGGGGGCCTTGGCCATGTTGTTGTTCACTATATTGCGCTGGGTTCCGGGCGGGTGGTCGGTCGCCGATCATCTGCGCATCGCTCTGTTATGGGGAGCGGTGCCCCTTGCTATGATGGCCCTTGTCGGGCGACGGTGGCTGGTCCTTTTACCCGTGACCTTGGCTTGTCTGATCAATGGCGCGCTGGTCGTTCCCACTCTGATGCCACGCTCCTCGCCACCGGGGCAGAGCGTGACGTTGCTTCATGCCAATGTCTGGCACCACAACCCGTCAATGGATGGGTTCGTGGCCCAGGCACGCGCGCAGCATGCGGACCTGTTGGTGGTACTGGAGCGCCACCATTTCCAGGGCTACGCCTGGGCCGATGCACTGGTCGACCGGTTTCCCCATCGCCTGACCTGTGAAGAGGCGGATTGCGGAAACAACATTCTGTCGCGTTGGCCGCTGGAACGGCTGGGTGTTGTCACCAGCCCATGGCATGATCAACCGGACAAGCCGAGTTATCTCGCGGCCCGTGTTCATCGACCATCGGGGGCATTTACCCTTGTCACGGCCCATCTTAGCCAACCGTTCGATCAGTCGATCCAAGATGCACAGGCCGAGTGGCTGGTGGCTCGGTTGCAGGAGTTGCCGGGACCGGTGATTCTGTCCGGTGACTTCAATGCCGCACCCTGGTCACCGCTGGTCCAGCGGATTAAGGATGGCGGCGGTCTGGTACGGCTGTCGACAACCGGCCCAACCTGGCCGTCATCGGCCCTGTTCATCGGCATCCCCATCGACCATGTATTCGGCGATGCCGGGCCGGGGGATGCGCGGGTGCTGGCCGATATCGGTTCTGACCACCGGCCACTCTTGGTGACATTCACCCTGACGGATTAGGGGAGGATCAGGGCAGGGGGGCCGTCACCACATCAACCGTGGTGCTGACGGCTGTCGTTGCGACATCGGCCGCAGTTCCCACCACGGTTGTGGCCGCCCCGACCACAGCGCAGCCCGGCAACGCCGACAGGCCCGCCACCAGAAGCAAAAAGCCGACCCGCTGTTTCAGGTGCATGATCCGCCCATCCTGTCGCTGATATTCCTGGGTAATACAAACTGGCGGCGCAGGCCAGGGCAAAGGTTCTAAGACAGTGCGCCACCCGGTCGGCAGCGCGGCCTTTCGTCCGCCTTGCAGCCATTGCGGGGGAGGGTGGCGGAACGCCGCGCTTGGTTCAGGGGCCGGGGCGGCTTATGTTCTGGGCCAAGGCAATTCCCAAGGTCAGGGCCATGACGATCGAAGAACCCCGCGTCCGCCACCCGGAAAAGGTCAACCGCCCGGACAACCCGATCCAGCGCAAGCCCGATTGGCTGCGCGTGAAGGCGCCGACCAGCCGGGAATATGCGGAAACGCGCGACCTGATGCGCGGTTTGAAGCTGCATACGGTGTGCGAGGAAGCGGCCTGCCCGAACATTGGTGAGTGCTGGAAGAAGAAGCACGCCACCTTCATGATTCTGGGTGCCATCTGCACGCGCGCCTGCGCCTTCTGCAATGTCGCGACCGGCAAGCCGCTGAACCTGGACCCGCATGAGCCGGAAAAGGTGGCCGAAGCCGTCGGCAACCTGAACCTGGAACACGTGGTCATTACTTCGGTGGATCGTGACGATCTGCCCGATGGCGGGGCCGACCATTTCGCCCGCACCATTCTGAACATCCGCAAGACGGCACCCGCCACCACCATCGAAATCCTGACCCCCGATTTTATGCGCAAGCCCGGTGCCGTGGAGCATGTGGCCAAGGCCCGGCCCGATGTGTTCAATCACAATCTGGAAACCGTGCCGCGCCTTTACCCCTCCATCCGTCCGGGTGCGCGCTATTTCACCTCGCTGGCTTTGTTGCAGCGGGTGAAGGAAGTGGACCCGACCATCTTCACCAAGTCCGGCATCATGGTCGGTCTGGGCGAGACGAAGGAGGAGGTGGGGCAGGTGATGGACGATCTACGTGCCGCCGACGTGGATTTCCTGACCATCGGTCAGTATCTGGCGCCCACGCCCAAACATGCACCCGTCGACCGGTTCGTGACGCCGGATGAGTTCGAAAGCTACGCCACACTGGCGCGCGGCAAGGGCTTCCTGATGGTGTCCAGCAGCCCGCTGACCCGCAGCTCCTATCATGCTGGGGATGACTTCCGGAAGCTGCGTGCCGCCCGTGAGGCCAAGCTGGCGGGCACCCGCCCCGCCGCCGAGTGAAGCGCTTGCCAGGGTTCTGAAATTCAATGCCAACGCATGCCGAACGGCGCATCCTGCCGCACACACCGGAGCAGCTTTATGCCCTGGTTGCCGATGTGGAGCGCTACCCGGAATTCCTGCCCTGGGCTGTGGCCTGCCGCATCCGCAAGCGGCAGGAACCCGTGATCTGGGCCGATCTGGTGATCGGCTTCAAGATGATCCGCGAGCGCTTCACCTCCAAGGTGACCCTCAATCCCGATGCTCTGCGGGTGGATGTGGAATATGTCGATGGCCCATTCCATTACCTGAACAACCACTGGGTTTTCGAGGCACACGCCGATGGCTGCGCCGTCGATTTCTTCGTGGATTTTGAGTTCAAGAACAAGGTCCTGCAGACCATTATCGGCGCGCTGTTCAACGAAGCGGTGAAGCGCATGGTGGCGGCGTTTGAGAACAGGGCTAAGCAGCTCTATGGCTAAGCCATTGCTTTATGCTGAACACTCGCAGAAGCCATTGCGACTGACGTCGCGCCGTCGATAGGCCGACGCCCCTTTCATACAATCCGCTGTGCCAAATACCGCCCAATTCGGGTGTGCGGGCGACGAGCATTGCCCGGTGGGGTTCTGTCGGACCTCAGCGACCGCAGAAACAACCCGCGTCGGCCAGCAGCAGAATCCGGCACGCCACCACCCCTGACCATGCCTATGCCAATGAAGGTTGCGATCTTCAAGAAACATACGAGATTTTATGTTTTGCGTAAAATGATAAATGATATATAGAAAATCCATACCTGCTAAACAAGGAGTTGGAGAGCATGTCACTGCGTGTTCTGAACTGGATTTTGACGACGGCCATCTGGCTGCTCGCTTTCGGTATCCTGCTGATCCTGGGTGTCACTTTTTATGCCGGTCTGACCGGAAAGCCCTGGTTCATGATGGTTCCGGTCATCCTGAGCCCTGCTGTGTCCACCGACCTGTTGCGTGAAGGGCAGGCGGTGGTCGGCCATTTGCTGGCCGACCGCGGAACCCTGAACATCAACATTGACCAGATGTCGACGAAATTGCTGTCGGGCGTGTCCATGGCGGCGGCTGTTGGTCTGTGTCTTTATGCGGCCTTCACCCTGCGGCGGCTGGTCGGAGATATCGCGGGTGGTGATCCCTTTGCTGCGACCGCCGTGACACGTCTGCGGCGGATCGGCTGGCTGCTGATTGGTGCCAATGCCGTCACCGTGGCCTTCGGCTGCCTGTTGCCATTGTTGCTGTCTGGCGCCAGCATTGCCGATGGCCGCGAACTGGTGGTTAACCCTTTCTGGTCCTCTTTGCCCGATGCGCCCTATGCCAAGGTTGCACCCGATATCAATGGCTGGCTGGCACTGTGCGGTTTGGTTCTGCTGGCACTGGCAGAAGCTTTCCGCATCGGCCGCGATCTGAAGGTTGAAGGGGAGGGGATCATCTGATGGCCATCATCATCAATGTCGACGTGATGCTGGCCCGACGCAAAATGTCGGTGACCAAGCTGGCAGAGGAGGTGGGAATATCCCTGACCAACCTGTCTTTGCTGAAAACTGGCAAGGTGAAAGGTATCCGCTTTGCCACCCTGAACCAGATCTGCACCGTTCTGAACTGTCAGCCCGGCGATATCCTGGAATATCGACCGGATGAGCATCCCCCGGAACCGCGGACGGGAGGCGATGACGGTTTTTGAAGACAAAAAGGGGGCCGTCCAGGTCCCCTTTGCTGCATCACTTAAAAATCACCGTCCGTGACCCATCCATGATGATGCGACGTTCCAACTGCCACCGTACGGCCCTTGCCAGCACGGCGCATTCCACGTCGCTGCCCATATCGACCAGGTCTTCGGGCGTGTGGCTATGGTCCACGCGCTGGATGTCCTGTTCGATGATGGGGCCTTCATCCAGGTCGGTGGTCACGAAATGGGCGGTCGCGCCGATGATCTTCACCCCACGCTCATGCGCCTGATGATAGGGCTTGGCCCCCTTGAAGCTGGGCAGGAAGCTGTGATGGATGTTGATACAGCGGCCCGCCAAGACCTCGCAGAACGACGGCGACAGGATTTGCATGTAGCGGGCTAGCACCACCAGATTGGCGCCGCTATCTTGAATGATCTTGGTGAACTGCGCCTCTTGCGCTTCCTTGTTGCCCTTGGTCACGGGCAGATGGTGATAGGGGATGCCTGACCATTCCACGAAGCTGCGCATATCATCATGGTTCGATACCACTGCCGGGATATCCATGCGCAGGCTGCCCGAACGCTGCCGGTGCAGCAGGTCGTAAAGGCAATGGCCGAACTTCGATACGGCGATCACCACCTTGGGCCGCACCGACAAATCATGCAGTTCCCAATGCATGTCATATTGGCGGGCGATGGGCGTGAACCCTTCCTTCAAGGCGTCCAGATCGGGGAAATCGGCCCCGTCGGCGCGGAAGACCGTGCGCATAAAGAACAGGTTGTTCAGGGCGTCATTGAAATGGTTCGATTCTGTGATCGAGGCGTCATGCTTGGCCAGATAGGTGGATACCGCCGCCACGATCCCCTTGCGATCCGGGCATCGCACGATCAGCACATAATGGCCCTGTTCCCCGATCACCGACATGTCACGCACCCGCTACATCATCAAAAATTCGTGAGGGCTGGAGAGTTGCGACTGGCGCGCAGGCTTGTCCACCCCCAGATTAGGGAAAGGCAGGAAAAGGATGGCCGCCATGCAAAAACCGCTTGACGTTTGCGGAAGCTTCACTTACCTATTACGTAAACGTAAGCAACCTGTCAGCGACAAGGGCAGCTCTCATGCTGAACACCATCGATCAGGCCAAACCCGCCTATAATCCGGCACAGACCTTCACCATCGGTCAGTTGGCCGACGAATTCGGCCTGACCCTGCGGTCGCTGCGGTTTTACGAGGATGAAGGTTTGATCTCGCCGGCCCGCATGGGCCAGACGCGAATCTATACCCATCGTGACCGCGCGCGGCTGAAGCTGATCTGCCGGGGCAAGCGGCTGGGTTTCTCTATCGGGGAGATCAAGGATTTCCTGGATCTCTACGACACGGACGAGGCGCAGGTGGAGCAGATGACCTATCTGCTGCGCGGCGCCCGCAACCGTATCCGCCATCTGGAACAGCAGTTGCGAGATGTGCAGCAGACCCTGAAGGAGCTGCATGAAATTGACGGTCTGATCGTGTCTCACCTTCATTCCAAGGGTGTGCAGGTTCCAAGCGAGTAACCTTCATGCCGTGCGCGTTGATTTTTCATACGCTCGTTTGAATTTTTCCAGCCGTCCCCCTAAATCAAATGGTACCGCCCGCGAGAGGCGGGCCGCAGCCAACCCCAGGCGAGGAGTGCTCCAGAGATGAAGAACGTCGTGATTGCCGGTTACGCCCGGTCCCCCTTCCACATTGCCAACAAGGGCGAACTGACCAAGGTGCGTCCGGATGATCTGGCCGCCGCTGTTGTGAAGGAACTGTTGGCCCGCACCGGTGTCGACGGTGCAGCCGTGGAAGACCTGATCATGGGCTGCGCCTTCCCGGAAGGCGAACAGGGTTTCAACGTCGCCAAACTGGTGGCCATGATTGCGGGCCTGCCGCAGTCGGTAGCCGGCGCCACGGTCAACCGTTTCTGTGGTTCATCGATGCAGTCGATCCATCAGGCGGCTGGCGCTATTGCATTGGGCGCCGGCGACTGCTTCATCGCCGCCGGTGTGGAAAGCATGTCCCGCGTGCCGATGGGCGGTTATAACCCGATGCCCAACGCCGTTCTGCATGCTGCCAATCCCGGCGCCTATATGGCCATGGGCATCACGGCGGAAAACCTGGCCAAGAAATTTGGCTTCACCCGCGCCCAGCAGGAAGCCTATGCGGTCGAGTCCCACGCTAAGGCCGCCAAGGCTCAGGCCGAAGGCCGGTTTGAGGCTGAGATTGTCCCTATCACCGTACCGGGCGGTAAAGTTGTGAGCCAGGATGGCGGTATTCGCGCCGGCACCACGGCGGAGGGTCTGGCGACCCTGAAGCTGGCCTTTGACGCCGAGAACGGCACCGTCACCGCTGGCACGTCGTCGCCGTTGACCGATGGCGCCTCGGCCACGTTGGTCTGCTCGGAAGATTTCGCGAAGGCGCACGGCCTGAAGATCCTGGCCAAGATCCGCTCCATCGCCGTGTCCGGCTGCGACCCCACCATCATGGGTTATGGCCCGGTCCCGGCGTCCAAGAAGGCGCTGGCCCGCGCTGGCCTGACCATTGCCGATATCGACATCGTCGAGAGCAACGAGGCCTTCGCGGTGCAGTCCATGACGGTTGCCAAGGAACTGGGTCTGGATGCGGCCAAGGTGAACCTGGATGGCGGCGCACTGGCGCTCGGCCACCCGCTGGGCGCCACGGGTGCCCGCATCACCGGCAAGGCCGCCAGCCTGTTGCAGCGTGAGGGTAAGGCCCTGGCGCTGGCCACCCAGTGCATTGGCGGCGGTCAGGGCATCGCCACCATCCTGGAAGCGGTCTGATCAACGGCTGCAAGCGGGAGGAAACACCCATGACCATTAAGAAAGCCGCCGTCATCGGCTCCGGCGTGATGGGCAGCGGTATCGCTGCCCACATCGCCAATGCGGGCATCCCCGTCTATCTGCTGGACATCGTTCCGCAGGCGGTGAAGGACAATGGCGGCGACCGGTCGGTCGTTGCCAAGACCGCCATCGACAAGATGCTGAAGACCGATCCGGCCCCCTTCATGCACAAGAAGGCAGCCAGCCTCGTCACCCCCGGTAATATCGAGGATGACCTGGAAAAGCTGGCCGATGTCGACTGGATCGTCGAGGCCGTGCTGGAGAACCCGAAGGTCAAGCACGACCTGTATCAGAAGTTGGAAGCGGTTCGTAAGGACGGCTCCATCGTCTCGTCCAACACCTCCACCATTCCGCTGTCCATCCTGCTGGAAGGTCAGACGGAACGCTTCGCGGCCGATTTCTGCATCACCCACTTCTTTAATCCGCCGCGCTATATGCGTCTGCTGGAAGTGGTGAAGGGTCCCAAGACCCGCCAGGATGCGTTTGATACCGTCAGCGCCTTCTGCGACCGCGTCCTGGGCAAGGGCGTGGTAGAATGCAAGGACACGCCTGGCTTCATCGCCAACCGGATCGGCACTTATTTCATGGCCGTCGCCGTGAACGAGGCCATTGATGGCGGTCTGACGGTGGAAGAGGCGGACGCCATCACCGGCCGCCCCATGGGCATCCCCAAGACGGGCACTTTCGGGCTGATCGATCTGGTCGGTCTGGACCTGATGCCGCTGATTTCCAAGTCGCTGCTGTCCACCTTGCCGGCCGACGATGATTACCGCCGTATCCATCGCGACAACGCGCTGGCCAACAAGATGATCGCCGAAGGCTATACGGGCCGTAAGGGCAAGGGCGGCTTCTATCGTCAGACCAAGCTGGCCGATGGCCGCCGCGTCAAGGAAGCCATCGACCTGAAGACCGGCGCCTATCGCAAGTCCGAAAAGGCCACGCTGGCCTCGGCGTCGGCCAAGAACCTGAAGGCGTTGGTGGAAACCGCCGATGCCGGCGGTGCCTATGCTTGGCGCGTGTTGTCGCAGGCGCTGAGCTACGCTGCCGATCTGGTGCCGCAGATTGCCGAACAGATTACGGCGGTCGATGAGGCGATGCGCCTGGGTTACAACTGGAAGTCCGGCCCGTTTGAGCTGATTGACCAGTTGGGCACCGGCTGGTTCGCCGAAAAGCTGGTCGCCGAGGGCAAGGAAGTCCCCCACATGGTGAAGGTGGCCGCTGGCCGTCCCTTCTATAAGGTGGAAGGCGCCAAGCTGCTGTTCCTGGGCACCGATGGCGAGTATGCCGAGGTAAAGCGTCCGGACGGTGTGCTGCTGCTGACCGATATCAAGCGCGGGTCGAAGCCGGTCGCCAAGAACGGTTCCGCCAGCCTGTGGGATATCGGCGACGGCGTCCTGTGCCTGGAATTCACGTCCAAGATGAATGCCCTGGATCAGGACATCATGGGCATGATCCGCAAGGCCATGGGCATCATCGGCGATGGCAAGTCCGGTGCCTACAAGGCCCTGGTCATCCATAATGAGGCGCAGAACTTCTCCGTCGGTGCCAATCTGGGCCTGGCCCTGTTCGCCATCAATATCGGCCTGTGGCCGCAGATTGAGGCGACAATTGCCGAGGGTCAGAACACCTATAAGGCCCTGAAATACGCCCCGTTCCCCACCGTCGCCGCCCCGTCGGGCATGGCGCTGGGGGGCGGCTGCGAAATCCTGCTGCACAGCTCCGCCGTGCAGGCCCATGCCGAGACCTATTCGGGTCTGGTGGAGGTCGGCGTCGGTGTGCTGCCGGGTTGGGGTGGCTGTAAGGAGATGGTCATCCGCCATCTGGCCAACAAGCGGCGTCCGGGCGGCCCCATGCCGGCCCTGTCCGCCGCGTTTGAGGCCATCAGCACCGCCAAGGTCGCCAAGTCGGCGTTCGAGGCGCGCGACATGCTGATCCTGCGTCCGACCGACGGCATCACCTTCAACAAGGACCGTCTGCTGGCCGATGCCAAGGCCAAGGCTCTGGAACTGGCGGCGAACTACACCCCGCCGCAGGAACCGGAAATCCGCCTGCCGGGCCCGACGGCTGCCGCGGCTTTCAGCATGGCGGTCGACGGCTTCGCCCAGCAGGGCAAGGCCACGCCGCATGATGTGGTGGTGTCCAAGGCCATTGGCTTCGTGCTGTCGGGTGGCAACACCGACATCACGCAGGTGCTGACCGAAGACGACCTGCTGACGTTGGAGCGGGAAGGGTTCCTGGCCCTGACCAAGACCAACGGCACCATCAACCGCATCGAACATATGCTGGAAACCGGCAAGCCATTGCGGAATTGAGGTTAAAGGGGGCGGGGAGCTCACGCTCTCCGCTTCCATTCGCTCCTTCCTGCCTTCCCCGCGAAAGCGGGGACCCAGGGTCCACAAGCCCGACCGTTAGTTCCGGCCACCCCTGGACCTCCGCTTTCGCGGGGGAGGCATCTTGGAGCTGCTAGAACTGTGTTGCACCTTGTTCCACATCTCCCCCGTCCACCCTATCGACGCCCCGAGGTGCCCCATCTGCCGTTAGGTCTGAAGCCAGTTCGGCGCCGGATTTTTCGGGGGATGACGGTCTGCCGCGGTAGCGGTCCACACGGAGAGTTTCCATGCCCATGTACAAGGCCCCGCTCGAAGATATCAACTTCGTGCTGAACGATGTCCTGAATGCGCAGTCGCTGACCCAGCTTCCCGGCTTCGAGGATGCGACCCCCGACCTGATCCAGTCCGTTCTGGAAGAGGCCGCCAAGCTCTGCGAGAACGTGCTGCAACCCCTCAACCGTTCCGGCCACGAGGAAGGCTGCCACTACGAAAACGGTGTGGTGCGCACGCCCAAGGGCTTTAAGGAAGCCTATAACACCTATAAGGAAGGCGGCTGGCAGGGTCTGGCCTTTGATCCCGATTATGGCGGGCAGGGTCTGCCGCACACGATCGGGTTCGTGCTGGAAGAACTGATGTGTTCGTCGAACATGGCGTTTGCCATGTATCCGGGCCTGACCCATGGCGCCATGAACGCTATCCGCGCGCATGCCAGCGACGAGCTGAAGGCCCAGTACCTGCCCAAGATGGTCTCAAGCGAATGGTCCGGCACCATGTGCCTGACGGAGCCGCATTGCGGCACCGACCTGGGCTTGATGAAGACCAAGGCCGTGCCCAGCGATGATGGCAGCTACCGCATCACCGGCACGAAGATTTTCATCTCCGCCGGTGAACATGACCTGACCAGCAATATCATCCATCTGGTGCTGGCCAAGCTGCCCGATGCCCCGCCGGGCATCAAGGGCATCTCCCTGTTCCTGGTGCCGAAGTTCCTGCCCAACGAGAATAATGAACCCGGCGTGCGCAACGGCGTGATGTGCGGTTCCATCGAACATAAGATGGGCATCATGGCCAACGCCACCTGCGTCATGAATTTTGACGATGCCAAGGGTTGGCTGGTGGGCGAGCCGCACAAGGGCATGCGCGCCATGTTCACCATGATGAATGCCGCCCGTCTGGGCGTGGGCATGCAGGGTCTGGGCGTGGCGTCCGTCGCCTACCAGAACGCCGTTGCCTATGCCAAGGACCGTATCCAGGGTCGCTCCCTGTCAGGCGCCAAGGCCCCGGACAAGGCCGCCGATCCCATCATCGTGCATCCCGATGTACGTAAGAACCTGATGCAGGCCAAGGCCTTCACGGAGGGCGCCCGCGCGCTGGGCTATTGGGTCGGCATGATGATCGACCTGGTGGAAAAGCACCCGGACCCGGTGGTCCGTCAGGAGGCTGACGATTTCGTGGCCCTGCTGACCCCCGTTGTGAAGGCTTACTTCACCGACATGGGCTATGAGGTCGCCACCAACAGCCAGCAGATGTATGGTGGTCACGGCTATATCCGTGAATGGGGCATGGAACAGTTCGTGCGCGATGCCCGTATCGCCATGATCTATGAAGGGGCCAACGGTATCCAGGCGTTGGATCTGGTTGGCCGCAAGCTGCCCCAGAATCTGGGCCGCCTGCTGCGTCGTTTCTTCCACCCGATGCAGGCGGAATTGGAGCAGAGCCAGGAGAACCCGGCACTGCTGGAATTCGTCATTCCGGTCGCCAAGGCTTTCGGCAAGTTGCAGCAGGCAACCGCCGTTGTCGCCCAGAAGGGCATGGCCCGCCCGGATGAGGCCGGTGCCGCTTCCACCGACTATCTGCGCATCTTCGGTCTGGTGGCCGTGGGCTGGATGTGGCTGAAGATGGTGAAGGTGGCCCAGGAGAAGCTGGCCAATGGTGCCGATGGCAAGGACAGCTTCTACGACGCCAAGATCAAGACGGCCCGCTTCTTTGTCGAAAAAATGCTACCGGAGGTGGATTTCCGCTTCAAGAGCCTGATGTCCGGCGCCAAGTCCATGATGGAACTGGACGCCGAACAGTTCTGATTTCGCTTGTTTGGACTGCTCTGCAACTTAATGGCTGCCGGTGCGACCCGGCAGCCATTTTCTTTACAGGCTGCCCGAAAAGAAAAGGGCCGCCGGGTCGCACCGGCAGCCCGATCCTGAACGTCAGGCCTCAGGCTCACTCATACTCGGCCCAGGTCGTGTCCTTCTTGCGATCATAAAAGATTTTGATGGTCGACACGTCGCAGAGGTTGAAGCCTTCCCACTCGGCCGGGGTGCCGTCGTCGTAGACCACCTTCAAATCCCACATGCAGGGCTTTTCCTTGCGGCTAAACTGGATTTCATAGGACTCGCCATCGGACATCTGGTCCCGGCCCAGGATGTCCTCTTCCCAGCTCGACGCTTTGCTGGGGGAAACATAGACCTCAGAAATCGTGTAGCCGGTCCGGTTCTTCAAAGTGAAGTTTTGCTTTCCCTCCGCCCATGCGGAAGGAACGGCCAACAGCGTCATCATCGACAGGCCCAGCAGAGCCCTCACGAAAACATGCATCATCAAGCCCCAATGCTAGTAGAACGGGCGGATACTTGCATGCTTTCATTGAGGTTTCAATGTTTTCACTGTCGCTATACAACCAGCTTGCGGTACAGATGCCAAGTGGCATGCCCCAGGATCGGCATCACTACCGCCAGCCCCACAAATAACGGCAGACTGCCCAGCAGCAGCAATCCGGCAACCATCAGGCCCCAGATAGCCATGATGACCGGGTTGCGCCAGACGGCGCGGGCTGAGGTGACCATGGCATCCAACAGCCCGACGCGCCGGTCCAGCAGCATGGGGAAAGACACAACGGTCATGGTGAGGACCAGCATGGCAAACAGAAACCCGACACCATTGCCGATCACGAACATCATCATGCCTTCACGCGTGCTGATCAGGGCATTGATGAAGCTGGCAATCCCTTCATGCGGCTGGCTGGCCAGCGTTGCCATGTAGATCCGCTCCGCCACCCCCAGCCAGACCAGGAAAACAGCCAGCAGCATGGCGCCCAGCCAGGCGATGGGCATGATCTGCCCCGAGTTGCGTACATCCAGAGCATTGCGCCAAGTGATCTCGACCCCCATCTCCCGCTGTCGCGACAACTCATACATGCCCAGGGCGGCGATTGGCCCCATGATGGAGATACCGGCCAGTGCCGGATAGAGCAGGGGGACCAGATCATTCTGTGCGGCCGCAGCGGCGGCCAGCGCCCCGACAACCGGATAGATCAGTCCCAGGAACAGAAGCTGTGTAGGGGCCGCCATGAAATCGCGAACGCCCATGGATAATGCTTCCATCAGATCATGCACGCTGATCCGCCGGACCTCCGGCATGGCGATGGAACGATCATGCTTCATCGCCGCCTGATTGGCGGCCACACGATAAGCCATATCCTCAACCTCCCCAAATGCCAGCGGTCCGCCATCCGGTCGGATGGCCGGCGGGTCATGGTTCGGCCGGCGGACCCGGCGAATCAAATCGGCATTCCGGACATCCGGAGCCGCAAGGGGCGATCGGTCGAACCCACTGCGACAAATCATAGCAGGTTCGCGCCAAATTGCACCTGGCAAACCGAACCCGGCGCGGGGCTGCCAGAGGGTGGCGCTAAATGGTCAGCGGCGCCCAGCCGTCACGGCCAAGTGCTTCCAGGGGCTGGAAATTCGCCTTGTATTCCATTTTTGGGCTGCCTTTGATCCAGTAGCCCAGATACAGATATGGCAACCCTTCCTGGCGACAGCGTTCGATCATGGCCAGGATCAGATGTGTGCCCAGGCTGCGCTTGGGTTCTTCAGGATCATAAAAGCTGTAGACGGCGGAATAGCCATCTTCCAGCCGGTCGACCAGCATGGCCCCGCGCAGGCGCCCCATCGGGTCGCGGGTTTCGGCCATAAAGGTGTGAACGCGCCCCTCATCGACCATGGAGGCGAAGTCGCCGGGCGTCATCCGGTTCATGTCGCTGTCATTGTGGCGGGCCTCCTGATACAGCGCGAACAATTCGAACTGCTCCGGATTGGCAGCGGCGGGTATCACCTCCAGGGTCAGGTCGGCATTGGCACGCAGGATCCGACGGTTGGTCCGGCCTGCCACAAAGCTGGCCACCGGCACCCTTACCGGTACACAGGCACTGCATCCCGGACAGACAGGGCGGTAGACAATGTCATGGCTGCGCCGGAACCCGGCCCGCGACAGGGCCGAATTTACCTCCCCCGCCTGCGGGCCCACCAACCGCGTAAACAGCTTCCGCTCCACCCGCCCGACCAGATAGGGGCAAGGCATGGGGCCGGAGCGGAAGAACTGCTGCAAGGGCCGGTGCAGGGGCGGGATGACACTCATTCGTGGCCCTGGGCGTGGGGGGCTGGATCAGGCGGACAGCGTACCCGGTTGGTCGATCAGGAAAAAGGCCTGTGCGATGTCGTTGGACAATTTGGCAAAATTGATCTGCAACCCGTCCAGATATTCATGCAGGCCCACGGAAATAACGGACTCGATGGTCTGGTTGGACAGATTGCCCAGCAATTCGTCCGACCGTTCCAGCGGCAGGGTGCCGCGGCGCAGGCGGTATTTGCTGTTCAGCCGGTTGAGAAGACTGTCCACCTCGCGCATGCAGACCAGCACGGAACGAGGGAAATTATCGTTGAACAGCAGGAAGCCGGCCACCGCCGCCGGCGTCATGCCCCTCGGATAGACCCGCCGGAAGGCGTGGTATCCGGCGGCCGAGCGCAGCAGGCTGTTCCATTGGCTGATATCAATGGGGGTGCCGACATCGCGCGGGCTGGGCAGCAGCGTATGGTACTTGATGTCCAGGACGCGGGTGGCCTGGTCCGCCCGCTCCAGATTGCGGCCCAACTGGTAGAAGTACCAGCCCTGGTCACGAAAGAAGGTGCCCTCTGTAATGCCCGTATGGGTCTGGCAGGCTTCCTTGATCGAGGCACATAGCCGTTGGATATTGTGCTGGGCCAGATCCGTGGCCGGTTCCAGCGCCAGCAGACGGTTATAGAACATATTCAAATGTGCCCACATCTCGGTCGAGATCAGGGGCCGTAACTGCCGCGCATTCTCCCGCGCCGCAGCAATTGCTGCGATGATCGAGGTGGGGTTTTTCTGGTCCAGTACATAAAAATTCAGCACATTCTTGACGCTGGCCGTGGGGTACAGCTCAAAAAAGCGCTTTTCATCGGCGTTCAGGCGCAGGATCGGCAACCAGTTGGTGGACCCGAAACTGTCACGGGCAAAGGTTTCATGCACGTCCAGGATGCAGGCCAGATTTTCGGCCCGTTCCATATAGCGGGCCATCCAGAAGATGCATTCGGCGTAACGGGCGAGAAGGGCTGCCATGTCCGATTCTCCCCTTACTGGCTTTGCGACTGGGACTGGGATGACGATAAGGCGGCGTGTGACTGGGACTGGGTGTGGAACGGATCGGTGCTGTCATCGGCCACCGGCTCCGGCTCCGCCTGCCCCCCTTCGGTCAGGACCCAGGTATCCTTGGACCCGCCGCCCTGGCTGGAATTCACGATCAAGGTCCCTTTCTTCAGCGCCACGCGCGTCAACCCGCCCGGCAGCACCCAGGTGCTTTTGGCGGTGATGGCGAAGGGACGCAGGTCCACATGGCGCGGTTCGATGCCTTCCTCCGTCAAGGTCGGGCAGACCGACAGCGGTACCATGGGCTGGCTGATATAATTGGCCGGGTCTTCCAGCAGCTTGGCCCGGCATTCCTCCAGCTCGGCCTTGCTGGCGCGCGGGCCGATGGTGATGCCATAGCCCCCGGCCTCGCCCACCGGCTTCACCACCAGCTTGTCGAGATTATCGAGCGTATATTGCAGCGCGTCCGGTTCGCGGCAGATATGGGTGTCGACATTGGGGATCAGGGCGTCTTCGCCCAGGTAATATTTGATCATGCGCGGGACATAGGCATAGACGGCCTTGTCATCGGCAACACCGGTCCCAATGGCATTGGCCAGCGCCACATTACCCTTGCGATAAGCCTCAAAAATCCCCGGCACGCCCAACATGCTGTCCGGGTTAAAAGCCAGCGGGTCCAGGAAATCATCGCCGATACGGCGATATATCGAGTCCACCCGGCGCAGACCGCCCGTGGTCTTCATATAGACTTTATCGTCAATGACGGCCAGATCGCGGCCTTCGACCAGCGGCACGCCCATCTCGCGCGCCAGAAAAATATGCTCAAAATAAGCGGAATTATAGGCACCGGGCGACAGCAGCACCACCTGTGGGTCATAGCTGTCGACATCGGCGCGCGGCGGCGCGATCTCGCACATGGCGTCCAGCAGTTTGGCGCCATAATTTTCCACATTGCGCAGGCCGATATCCCCCATCAGATCGGGGAAGGCGCGCAGCATCATATGGCGGTTTTCCACAACATAGGATACGCCCGACGGCACGCGGCCATTATCCTCCAGCACCCGGAACGTGCCCTCATGGTCACGCACCAGATCGACGCCGGCAATATGGATATAGGTCTTGAAGGGCAGGGTGATGCCCTGCATCTGCGGCCGGTAATTGGCATTGCCCAGCACCAGTTCGGCCGGGATGATCCCGTCTTTCAGCACATGCTGATCATGATAAATGTCATGCAGGAACATGTTCAGCGCCGCGATGCGCTGCTGCACGCCCTTTTCCAGATGCGCCCATTCCTTGGCCGCGATGATGCGGGGGATCACATCGAAGGGCAGGATACGGTCGACGGCCTTGGCATCGCTATAGACCAGAAAGGTGATGCCCAGATTATACAGCTCCCGCTCCGCGTCCGATGCGCGTCGTCGAAGATCGTCATAATCAAGCTGTCGAAGCCGATCCTTCACGGCCTCGGTATGCGATGCCGGTTTGCTGGCCGATCCAAACAGCTCATCATAAAAGCCGTTGGCATCATAGGACGACAACAGGTCGTCAACACCTTTTCCAGACCCGCTCAACAGAGCCCCCTGCGCCCTTCGTGCCATGCGATCCGCTGTCGAGGGCGATGCCGACATCGGCTTCGTTTCGCATCCGCGAGATTGAGATTAACAGATCAGTAAGGTTTGACCAGAGCCCGTGTGAGCGCTCGCTACGGTTTTGCAGGGTGTGCTGTTTTTGCCCTGCGGGAGGGGCAGGGTGGGGCCAGTGCGCCTACGCAACATTGTGGAACATGATCGGGTGTCATGTTCCGGCGATAGCGGGATCACCGCTCCGAATGGCGCCGGCTTCGAATGCGGGGCGGACTGTGCAACGCTGCGCAACATCGCATGTCCGGATGTTGCACAGGGCGCGGGTGCCGCAGGCTGACAGAGTGGCTGTCCACGCAACCATGTGAAACACGAAAACAGGTTCTGTTGCGTAGCGACGGCGGTGGCCGGGACACGGACATGGATAGGGTGCTGCGGCACACAGTATAGCACGGCGGCGGGGGGAAGTCAGCGGTTGGGGTGCGGAGAGATGGCGAGCACGCTGTATCCAGCGCTTCCCGTTTGATGATCAGTCAGTGTTGACTTGTGCGGAATGCCAACCAGACCTAAATTGAAGATAGATTCAGTGGGAATGGTTTTGTCATGAATGCCGATAAATTCATTGAATATTGGTCTGGCCGTGGTGGTTCAGAGCGGGCAAATTATCAGAAATTTATCAATGAACTTTGTGAATTGATCGGCGTAGACAAGCCAGAAGCCAGCCATGCCGAGGATCATCGTAACGAGTATGTCTTTGAAAAGCGCGTCCGGGCCATGGATGTGGATGGCGAGGACGGGCGGTATAATTTCATCGACTGCTACAAGCGTAAGCATTTTGTTTTAGAGGCCAAGCAATCGGACAAGCGTATGCGTGGCGTTGGCGCCTCGGGGCCGGATCTGTTCGGGGAGGTGGCGGCGCCTGCCGCCGCGCCGAAGGCGGCGTGGGATCGGATGATGAAGCAGGCGCGGCAACAGGCGGAAAACTATGCCAAGTACCTGCCCGAATGGCCGCCCTTCCTTCTGATCGTCGATGTCGGGCATGTCATCGAGGTCTATGCCGATTTCACGGGCCTGGGCAAACGCTACAAGCCGTTTCCGGACAGCCGGTCGCACCGGATCGCCATCCCCGACCTTGCCGATGCGGCGGTGCGGGACCGGTTGCGGGCGATCTGGACCGATCCCTTGTCGCTGGACCCCGCTGCCAAGCGTGCGGAGGTGACGAAGGACATCGCCTATCGGCTGGCGCGCATGGCGCGTACCCTGGAAAAGCGGCATGACCCGAAGGAAGTGGCGCTGTTCCTGATGCGCTGCCTGTTCACGGCCTTTGCGGAGGATGTGGGGCTGTTGCCCGCCGATGCGTTCCTGACCCTGCTGCGCAAGGCGGAGGGCAATCCGCAATTCCTTCCCCGCTATCTGACGCCGTTCTGGAAGTCGATGGACAAGGGCAGCGACTTTGACCCGATGATCGGCGCGCCGGTACGCCATTTTAACGGCGGCCTGTTCAAGAATGCCCAGGCTTTGGCCCTGACCGGCGATGAATTGTCGGAACTGATCACCGCGTGTCAGCGGGATTGGCGCAATGTCGAACCCGCCATCTTTGGCACCTTGCTGGAAAACGCCCTGTCGGTGCGGGAGCGTGGGCAGTTGGGCGCGCATTTTACGCCGCGCGCCTATGTCGAACGGCTGGTCATCCCGACGGTGATTGAGCCGTTGCAGGACCAGTGGCGCGCCACCCTGGCGCTGGCCGAGGGGCGGCGCGCGGCGGGCGATGTCAAGGGCGCGGTGGAGCTGATCCGCGCCTTCCACCGCGACCTGTGTCAGGTACGGGTGCTGGACCCTGCCTGCGGTACCGGCAACTTCCTGTATGTCAGCCTGGAACTGATGAAGGAACTGGAAGGGGAGGTGCTGCTGGCGCTGGAGGAACTGGGCGCTGCGGCGCAGGCGTTGCTGGATTTGCAGGGCACGACGGTGGGGCCACAGCAATTTGTCGGCCTGGAAAAGAATGCCCGCGCCGTGCCCATTGCCGAACTGGTGCTGTGGCTGGGCCATTTGCAGGGGCATCTGCGCCTGCGCGGGCCGGAAAGCCTGTCCGATCCCATCCTGAAGCCGGTGGAAACAGTGCGGCATGCCGATGCCGTTCTGGCCTGGAAAAAAGAGGAACTGGTCCTGGATGCGGCGGGCAAACCCGTCGCCCGCTGGGATGGCGTTTCCCTGCGCACCGATCCGCACACAGGCCGACAGGTGCCGGATGAAACGCAGGTGGTGCCGCTGAAGCGATACACCGACCCGAAGCCCGCCCCCTGGCCCAAGGCGGATTACATTGTCGGCAACCCGCCCTTTATCGGTGGCAAGGATCTGCGCCAGGAATTGGGCGATGGCTATGCAGAGGCATTGTGGGCGGCCTATCCGCATATGCCGGGCGGGGCTGATTTTGTGATGTATTGGTGGGACCGTGCCGCCGATCTGGTGCGCGAGGGCAAGGCGCGGCGGTTCGGTTTCATCACCACCAATTCCATCACCCAGACCTTCAGCCGCCGGGTGATCAAACGCCATCTGGACGCCAAGAAGCCGCTACACCTGTCTTTTGCCATCCCCGACCATCCCTGGGCCGATGCCCAAGGGGCCGCCGCCGTGCGCGTGGCCATGACGGTGGGCATGGCGGGTGCCGGTGAGGGGTTGTTGAAGCAGGTGGTGGCGGAAGGCGACGCGAACCCCAATGATGGGGCCATCGCCGTGACCTTCGCCATTGAGCAGGGCGTTATCCTGCCGGATTTGACCATTGGGGCCGACATCGCGGGCGTTCTGCCGTTGAAGGCCAACGCAGGACTTTCATCGCGTGGTGTGTCGCTCCACGGTTCCGGCTTTATTGTCACCCCGGCGGAGGCAGCGGCCCTGGGGCTTGGCAAGGTTCCCGGTCTGGAACAGCATATCCGGCATTATCGCAACGGACGTGACCTGACCGGGAAAAGCCGGGGCGTGATGGTCATCGACCTGTTTGGCCTGACAGCGGAACAGGTGCGGCAGCGGTTTCCGGGTGTGTATCAGTGGCTGATGGATCGTGTTCATGATGAACGCCAAGCAAAGGCCGATACGCCGGATGGACGCCAATATGCGGCGCAATGGTGGCTCTTTGGGAAAACACGCGGAGAATTGCGAAAGGCGCTTGCTGGTTTGCCCCGCTACATCGCAACGGTCGAAACCGCGAAGCATCGAATATTCCAGTTTCTGGACATTGATATTCTTCCCGACAACAAGCTGATTGGCATCGGTCTGCATCAAGCCGTTCATCTTAGCGTCCTCAGTTCCCGCATCCACACGACATGGGCGCTGGCGGCGGGTGGTTGGCTTGGGTATGGCAATGATCCCGTCTATGTGAAAACACGCTGCTTCGATGCCTTTCCCTTCCCCATCCTTACGCCTGCCCAGGAAGCCCGCATCGGCTCTCTGGCCGAGGAGTTGGACGGGCTGCGCAAGAAGGTGCTGGCGGCGGGGCATTTCACGCTGACCGAGCTTTATAATGTGCTGGAAAAGCGCAAGGCGGGGGCGGCGTTAGAGCCGGCGGAGCGCGATATCTATGAGGCAGGGCATGTCGGCGTCCTGCTGGACCTGCACCGCGCCATCGACGCGGCGGTGGCCGATGCCTATGGCTGGCCTGCCGACCTGTCCGACCGTGACATTCTTTTCCGGCTGGTGGCCTTGAACAAGGAACGGGCGGCGGAGGAGGCACGGGGCCTTGTCCGCTGGCTGCGCCCGGAATTTCAGAATCCCGGCGGGGTGCAGGCGGGCGAACAATTGTCCGCCGACCTGGGGGAGGCGACGGTGGCCGCCACAAGGCCCGCCTGGCCCAAACTGCCCGCCGAACAGGTGCAGGCCCTGCGCCAGACCCTGTCCGCCGCCAACAGCGCGCTGCCCGCCGACGCGGTGGCCCGCGCCTTCAAGGGCGCGCGCGGCAAGCAGGTCAAGGACATGCTGGACCTTCTGGTCGCCCTGGGTCAGGCACGGCGCATCGGCGATGGCCGCTATGCCGCGTGAAGGGGTTTGACACTTTCGGCGCTGACCAACCTGCCTTCTTGGCTCGTCCATGCAACATCGTGACCGGGACGTAGGCGCCCTCACGCCACCCGATCATCGTCGCGTGGTTGATTGCCGACGCCGGAGCGCGCCAGGATTTCCTTGGCGCGGCCAGGCACAGCGCGGGCACCACGGGCGGCGAAATAGCGTTCGGCCTCCACCTGGGCACCGACACGGGAGGCCAACGCGGTTGCCACATACTGGTTCAGGCTGACGCCTGTCATCTCCGCCAGACGGGTGGCTTCGGCCTTCAGGTCGTCTGGGATGCGCAGAGGGAAACTGCTCATTTTAAACTCCGCAAAACATCGACGGGCCGCTGCACACTGATACCGTAGGTAAGGTAACCCGGTTATGTGTCGTTCGGGAAGTTTTTGCTGTCGCTGGCGGTGCCGAGTCATGTCGGCGCTGACCGCGCCTTCGGCTGGGTCCCCGCTTTCGCGGGGAAGACGTGAAGAGGTGCGGCAATCAAACGCAAGATAGGGCACACCCCCGCTTTTTATCCCCCTGGCTACCATCCCTACGGGAACCCTTTCGGTTGGCAGAACAACCGCCTATATAGGGGCCGCAATGATGCTCCGTCTGGTGGCAATGGCCTTGATCATGAAACGCACCTATACCCGCAAGGAAGTGCAGGACCTGCTGGGCGCCCTGGAGCGCCAGGCACGCGATGCGATCCGACTGGCCAAACAGGCGGAGGAAGAGGCGGCAAAGGACAGTTTCCTCGCCTATAACGACTTCCGCAATAAGGTGGGGGAGTTCAGGGCGCTGTGTATCCTGATCGAGGGGCGCCTGCGCGCGGTGGATACGGCGCGGGTCGATGACCTGAAAGAAGAATATGCCCGGCTGGACACGCTGATGCTGGGCCTGCTGGTCCGGGCATCAATGCGGTTCTTCTTTGTGCTGTCGGCCAAGACCATGCTGCCCATGGGGGCCCGTGACATTTTTATCGCCGAACTGCGCAGTCTGCATGATGCGGCAGAAAAGCTGCGCCGCCCCGAATATGCGGCGGTCATGGGGGACAAGCTGAAGGGCGATCTGGAAACGGCCGAACTGATCTTGGAAGAGATCATCGACAAGGCGCCGGGCCTGCTGAATTTCAGTTAACCGCACTCGCCGCCGCCATCGCGACCCGTACCAGGGTTTACGCACCGCAGATTGTCATTAACCCCGTGACAGGTCCGGTGCCCGGACGCTATCCCTTGCAGCAGCGTTCCATTTTCAGAATATGGCGTCTGCATGTCCGAACAAGACCAGTATTTCCTGTCGCTCGCCGCCGACCTGTCCCGTCAGGGCATGGAAGGCGGGCAGGGCGGGCCGTTCGGCTCGGTGGTGGTGATGGCGGGGCACGTGGTCGGGCGTGGCTGCAACCAGGTCACCTCCAGCAATGATCCCACCGCCCATGCCGAAGTGGTGGCCATCCGCGACGCCTGCCGCAATCTGGGCCGGTTCGATCTGCGCGGGGCGGTGCTTTATGCCAGTTGCGAACCCTGCCCGATGTGTCTGGCGTCGGCCCTGTGGGCGCGGGTGGATCGTATCGTCTATGCCAATGACCGGTTCCAGGCGGCCGCCATCGGTTTTGATGACGCCCTGATCTATGAACAGGTGGCAGCCGCCCCGGACCGGCGGATCATTCCCTGTGACCACCGGCCCAATGATGATGCCCTGTCCGTGTTCACGGACTGGACGGCCAAGGCTGACCGCGTACCCTATTGATATCAGCCGCAAGCGGGGGAAGGGTGATGGTGACGCTGTGTGCGACCGATCTGCTGGTCCTGGTCGATATCCAGAATGATTTCTGCCCCGGCGGTGCCCTGGCCGTGGCCGATGGCGATGCGGTGGTGCCGCTGGCCAATGATCTGGCCCGGCGGTTCCAGGCAGCGGGCGCCGGTGTCGTCCTGACCCAGGATTGGCACCCGCCCGGCCATGCCAGCTTTGCCGACAATCATCCGGGCGCCCAGCCCTTCCAGACCATCCGCCTGCCTTATGGTGAGCAGACCCTGTGGCCCGCCCATTGTGTGCAGGGCACGGCGGGGGCCGAATTTCATGCCGGGCTGGATGTTCCCATGGCATCGCTGGTGATGCGCAAGGGGTTCCGCCCCGCAATCGACAGCTATTCCGCCTTTTTCGAGAATGACCGGCACACCCCCACGGGCCTGGCCGGTTATTGCCGGGAACGGGGCTTCACGCGCCTGTTCTTTGCCGGTCTGGCCACTGATTTCTGTGTCGCCTTCTCCGCCGAGGATGCGGCGCGGGCGGGTTTCACGTCGGTCCTGTTGACGGGGGCCAGCCGGGCCATCGACCTGAACGGGTCGCTGGATGCGGCGCTGGCGCGGCTGGCGCTGGCCGGGGTGACGGTGATGGAGAGGATCTGACAGAAACAGGGCGGGAGGCAGAGGCATGAAAGCGTCACTTTTCTTCCGGTCCTGAACCGATTATGTCGCCTGGGTAATGGTTTCGCACCGGCTGGAGGTTGCGTGCAGCTTTCTGTTCTGATCCCGGTCCTGGATGAACAGGACAATATCCTGCCGCTGCTGGAGGAGCTTTATGCCGCCTTGGCGGCGGGCCCGGCCTTTGAAGTGCTGGTCATTGACGACGGCTCCACCGACGCCACCCCCGTCCGGGTGCAGCAGGTCCTGCCAGCCTATCCTACGCTGCGCCTGATCCGCCATGCCCGCCGCGCCGGGAAAAGTGCGGCCCTGGTCACCGGGGCGCATGCGGCCCAGGGCGCGTGGCTGGTGTTCATGGATGGCGACCGACAGAATGATCCCGCCGACATCCCCGCCCTGATCGACCTTGTGCAGGGGGATGATGATCTGGCCCTGGTCAATGGGGTGCGGCATCAGCGACAGGACACATTGTCCAAGCGTTTGGCCTCCCGCGCTGCCAATGCCATTCGCCGCACCCTCCTGCGCGATGACTGCCCCGATACCGGGTCGGGTCTGAAGCTGATCCGCCGTGACCTGTTCTTGGACCTGCCCGCCATCGATTGCCTGCACCGGTTTATCCCGGCCTTTGTGAAGGGACGGGGGCGGGCCTATGCCAATCTGCCCGTAACGGACCGGCCGCGCATTTCCGGCCTGTCCAAATACACCAACCTGCATCGCGCGGCGGTGGGTGTCTGGGATCTGTTTGGGGTCATGTGGCTGTTGCGTCGTCAGAAGCGGCCGGGTGCCGCAACCGAGGTCTTGGCACCATGATCTGGACCCAATTGAACCAATGGTGGCACGCCGCCGTCGATGGTCAGGAATGGCTGGTCCTGTTCGGCCTGTCGGCGCAGGCCATGTTCATGATGCGGTTTGTTGTGCAATGGATCAGTTCGGAACGTGCGGGCCGCAGCATGATGCCGGTCGCCTTCTGGTGGTTCAGCCTGGGCGGCGGACTGCTGCTGACCATCTATGGTTTTCTCAAACATGAGTTGGTGATCATTGCCGGGCAGTTGCCGGCCCTGATCATCTATTCCCGCAACCTGCATCTGATCCACCGCGAACGGCGGGGGGTGGGGGCATGAGCGCCTATCGCGCAATAGGCCGCCCGCACTGGCTGCTGCTGGCCCTGCTGGCGGTTGCGGCGTTCATGCCAGGTTTTTTCACCATCCCGCCCTTCGATCGGGATGAAAGCCGCTATATCCAGGCCAGCCATCAGATGCTGGAAACCGGCGACTTTGTCGATATCCGGTTCCAGGACGAAGCGCGGCACAAGAAACCCGTGGGCATCTACTGGATGCAGGCGGCGACGGTGCATCTGCTGACAGGGGGAGAGGATACGGGACCGGTCTGGATGTACAGGCTGCCGTCGCTGATCGGCGCCATCGCCGCCGTGCTGCTGACCGCTTGGGTGGGACTGGCGCTGTTCGGGCCGGGGGCGGGCGCCATCGCCGCCATGATGATGGCGACCTGCGTCATCCTGGGCGTGGAAGCCCGTATGGCCAAGACGGACGCGGTACAGTTGGCCTGTGTGCTGGGCTGCTTTGGTGTGCTGGCGCGGGCTTATCTGCGGCCTGACCGGGCGCTGCCCTTGCCAACGGCGCTGCTGTTCTGGGTCGCGCTGGGCGTCGGGGTGCTGGTCAAGGGCGTGATCTTGATGGTGGTCGGCACCGCCATCCTGGCTCTGTGGTTGATCGACCGGGAAGTCTGGTGGGTGCGCCGTCTGCGCCCGGCCCTGGGTCTGCCGCTGTTCCTGGCCGTCATTCTTCCCTGGCTGATCGCCATCACCATTGCCACACAAGGGGCGTTTTTTGGCACGGCGGTTGGGCAAGAATTTCTGGGCAAGGCGGGGACAGGACAGGAAAGCCATGGGGCGCCGCCCGGATATTTCCTGGCGACAGTCTGGCTCAGCTTCTGGCCCTGGGCGCCCTTGGTCTTCCTGTCGCTGCCGCTGATCTGGGCGCGCCGGCATGAGGTGGCGGTGCGGTTCTGCCTCGCCTGGATCATTCCGACCTGGGCGATCCATGAGATGGTGGCGACCAAACTGCCGCATTACACCTTGCCCGTCCTGCCGGCCCTGGCCCTGCTGGCGGCGGCGATGGTCATTGGCAGCCGCCGGCCCGCCCTGCCGCGCGGCTGGGTCTGGGCCGCAACGGGCCTGAGCGGGGCCGTGTCGCTGGCCTTTGCCGCGGCCATCGTCGGGTTCCCGGTGCAGTTGATGGGGCAGGTACAAGCAGGGTCTGTCGTCGGTGCCGTGGCTATCCTGACCGTCGGTGGCCTGACCCTCTGGCTGATCCGCTCAGGGGCTGGCAATGCCAGCCTTGCCATGGTCGTGGCCACCCTCATGGCCTATGTCGGCATCTTCGCCATGGCTTTGCCAAACCTGGCGCCCATGTGGCTCAGCCCGCAGGTAAAGCAGGTTGTGGATCAACATAAGCCCTGTTCCGGCAGCATCCTGGCGGCCGGTGGTTATAATGAGCCGTCGATGGTCTTCCTGGTCGGCACGCAGACCCGGCTGGGCGGCGGCGAAATGGTGGCCGCCCATCTTCTCTCCGATCCTGCCTGCGCCATTGGCATGGTGACCACAGGGCGGGAAGAGGCGGCGTTCACCGCCACTTTGCGTGCTGCCGGCCGCGAACCCCGGATGGTCGCCGCCCTCTCCGGCTTCAACTATTCACGGGGCAAGCCGGCGACCTTGCATTTCTACATCCTGACGCCGCCGACCGTAGCGCCCTGATCCCGGACCAAACCCTTTCCTGACGGGGGTGCCTGCTGCTATCAAGGCGGCCACATCATTCTGGGAATGGAGGACACCATGGCGGGGCGTATTGATGCGCGTCTGGCTGAACTGACGATCGAGTTGCCGAAGGCTGCCGTACCGCTGGCCGCCTATGTGCCCGCTGTGCGTACCGGCAACCAGCTTTTCATCTCCGGTCAGGTGCCGATGTGGAACGGCGAGTTGCGCCATGTTGGTAAGCTGGGCGCGGGTTACAGCATCGAGGACGGGCGCGAGGCGGCCCGCGTCTGTGCGCTCAACATTATTGCCCAGGCCAAGTTGGCGCTGGACGGCGATCTGGACCGGATCGTTCGGGTGGTGAAGCTGGTGGGTTTTGTGAATTCCACGGGCGACTTCAACGACCAACCCAAGGTGATCAACGGCGCCTCGGAACTGTTCGGTGAGATTTTTGGCGATGCCGGCAAACATGCCCGCTCTGCCGTCTCGGCGGCGTCGCTGCCCTTTGGTGTCGCGGTGGAGATCGAGGCCATTCTGGAAGTGGCGTAAGGCCTTATCCCAAACGGGCGGTGTCGTGGCGCTTGGCCTTGGCCCCGCCCGTTCTATATCCTGATCCTGCAACAGGACGGCGACACCCATGCCCGACGGTCAGGACCTGGACAATATCAGTATTGATCTGGTTGAAGACATCCGCCGACTTCCGGCATCCGACTGGGATGCCTGTCTGCTGGACACGCCCGGCGGTGCCGATAATCCGTTTCTGCGTCATACTTTTCTAGCTGCGCTGGAAAGTAGCGGATCGGTGGGTGGCAATACGGGATGGGACCCCCGCCATGTGGCCGTGCGCGATGAGGGGGGGCGCCTTGTCGGTGTCGCCCCGCTTTATGTCAAGTATCACTCCTATGGCGAATATGTCTTCGACCATGGCTGGGCCAATGCCCTGGACCAGGCGGGCGGCCGCTATTACCCCAAGCTGCTATCGGCGGTGCCATTCACCCCTGTGACTGGTCCGCGCCTGCTGGTCCGTGCCGATGCACCGCCGGGCATCCCTGCGGCCATCATTGCCACGCTGGCCGGCCTGACGCGCCGTAATGATCTGTCCGGCGCCCATGTCACGTTCCCCAATCAGGCGGACCATGACCGTCTGGTCGAGGCCGGCTGGCTGTCGCGCATTGGCACGCAATATCATTGGGACAATCGCGGTTACCGCAGCTTTGAGGATTTCTTGGGCGCCTTCAGCAGTCGCAAGCGCAAGATGGTGCGCAAGGAACGCCAGTCGGTCACCGACAGCGGTCTGGAACTGCTGACCCTGACCGGTACGGATATCCGGGAAGAACATTGGGATGCGTTTGACCGGCTCTATCGGTCCACGTCCGACCGTAAATGGGGCTCGCCCTACCTGACCCGTGACTTCTTTTTCCAGTTGGGCCAGGGCATGGCAGACCGGGTGGTGCTGGTCATGGCGCGTGATGGTGGGCGTTGGGTTGGTGGGGCGCTGAACATGCTGGGCGAAACCACCCTCTATGGCCGGAACTGGGGCGGGTCGGAGACCTATCCGTTCCTGCATTTCGAGGCCTGTTATTACCGTGCCATTGATTTTGCCATTGAACGGGGCCTGAACCGGGTGGAAGCGGGCGCCCAGGGGGAACACAAAATCCAGCGCGGCTATCTGCCCGTAAAGACCTTTTCCGCCCACTACCTTGCTCATCGTGGCCTGCGTTATGCCGTTACCGATTTCCTGTTGAAGGAACGGGCCGCGATGGAAGCCCATATTGCTGACCTGATGGCGGAAAGCCCCTATCGTCAGGCGTGACAGATTTGCCGGGATGGGAGCGGAAAAATCCGCCCGCCCTGCGCACGGCCGACCCGGCATCTTTTGCCTGACCGCCCGAAAACATTGGATTTACGGGAATTTCCGCTGTTGGCACGTCCCTTGCTGTTTAGGCCACGAACCGATTTGGCCCGGAGGGGCCGTAAAGCGCCAAGCCAAGGAGCACCCCCATGTCCTTCGTCCAGGATTGCGTCAGCATCTCCCGTCAGCACCTGATGGCCGGTTACCTGGCCGAAGCCGAAATGAGCTGCCGCACGGCGCTGCAGGCCGAACCGGCCCATTCGGAAGCCACCCACCTGCTGGGCATCATCGCGCTGCGTTCCAACCGCGCGGCAGAGGCGAACGAGCTGTTCTCCAAGGCCATCGCGCTGGATGGCGCCAAGGCCGAATTTCATAACAGCCGCGGCGTCCTGATGTATGGCTGCCGCCGGTTCGAGGAAGCGGAGGTCGAATTCGCCCAGGCTGTGGCCCTGGATGACGGCGACCCGCTGTCCCATAACAATCTGGGTAATGCACTGCGCGCCCAGGGCAAGCTGGCCGAGGCCGAGCCCTGCTTCCGTAAGGCCGTGGAACTCCGCCCCGCCTATGCCGAGGCGCACAATAACCTGGGCAACACGCTGCGGGAGATGGGCAGCCTGGCCGAGGCGGAATTCTGTTTCCGCCACTCCCTGGCCCTGCGTCCCAAGAACCTGGACGCGGCCTACAATCTTGCGGCCCTGCTGCTCTATACGGATCGCCTGGATGAGGCCGGCCGCCTGTTTGCCAATGTTCTGGCGGGCGATCCCAGCCGGGCAGAGGCTGCCATCGGTCTGGCCCAGGTGTTCCAGGGCCAGGGCCGCATTGACGATGCCATCGCGCTCTTGACCGGTGCCCATAACCGGATGCCGGACAATGCCGCCGTGCTGTTCGCCCTGCAATTGCTGCGCTCCACCCAGATCCCTGCGTGGCATATTCCGATGATCAACGATCATGAGCGCAACGACGCCTATGAGGCGGCCCTGCTGAACAATGTGAGGCCGGGGGATACAGTGCTGGAGATCGGCACGGGTTCCGCCCTGGTTGCCATGATGGCGGCGCGCGCTGGTGCCGGCCATGTCTATACCTGTGAGATGCACAAGCCGCTGGTCGATGTGGCGCGGGAGACGGTGGCGCTGAATGGCTATGGTAAGCACATCACCGTCATCGGCAAGAAATCCACCGATCTGGTGGTGGGGCAGGATATGCCGGAAAAGGCCGATGTCTTTGTGTCCGAACTGATCAATGTCGGCATGCTGGCGCCTGATATGCTGACCATTCTCCAGCATGCCCGCCAGAACCTGCTGAAGCCCGATGCCAAGATCATTCCGGCGGCGGCCACCGTCTATGCCTCGCTGATCCAGGCCGACGATATGCGCCGCATCAGCCCGGTGCGCACCATTTCCGGCTTTGATATGTCCCGGTTCGACCAGTTCCGCACGCCGGGCTACTGCACCATCGATCTGGCCGCCGACGCGCATCGTATGCTGTCAGAGCCCGAGAAAGCCTGGTACTTCGATTTTTACAAGAACATGCCCGACAGCGATGCCAAAGTCCTTACGGTCAAGGCGTCTGAAACGGGTGTCGCCCATGGTGTGGCCTTCTGGTTCGACCTGCACATGGATGAGAAGGTCGACTACCAGTCCAAGTCGCCGACCCGCACCAACCACTGGAAGCAGGCCGTGTATTTCTTCAATCACGACCTGCCGGTCGTGAAGGGCCAGCCGGTGATGATTGGCACGGGTTATGACCGGACGCAGATCCACTTCTATATCTGAACTTCTGATGCGGACGTGCCAACGGTCATTCTCCATGACCGTTGGAGGCCGCCGACCGGCGGCCCGGCGCCCATGCGCCGCAAGCCAAGGGCGCGGACGCGCCCGCCCGGCGTTTGAGGGCGTCCGCGTCAGGTGAAAGCAAGGATGGTTGGGGCTTGATTTCTTGCCGGACCTCAACCCCTATCATCCTTGCCCAAAACAAGGGGCGGTGCCAAAAGGGCGCCGCCCTTTGTCTTTTCCGCTGTTCCGGTGCTGTCGATGAATTTGATCCTCCGCCTGCTGCGCGTCGTGCTGGCCGCCCTGCTGTCGCGGCGGCGGGTGGACCCGCTGGGCACGTCGCTGCTGGGGTTCCGTGTCTGGTTGAATGATATCGACACGAACCTGCACATGAATAATGGCCGGTACTTTACCATCGCCGATCTGGGCCGCGTCGATCTGATGATCCGCACGGGCATGTTGAAGATGCTGATGGCCCGCAAATGGGCGCCGGTGCTGGGTGGGGCCATGATCCGGTTCCGGCGGGAGTTGAAGCCGTTTCAGCCCTATCGCCTGAAAACCCGCGTCCTGTGCTGGGAAGGCAAGTGGATTTACCTGGAACATGTGTTCGAGGCGATGGACGGCCATCTGGCCGCTGTCATTGTCGTGAAGGGCGTGTTCCTGGAAAGAGGCCGGTCAATCGACACTGCGGTGTTGATGCACCATATGGGCATCGACCTGGAAAGCCCGCCCATGCCCGCCGATATCCGCGCCTGGCAGGAAGCACAGCAGGCCGCCAGCGACCGGGCGAAGGAAGGGTAGGGGGCATTCCGTCGCACTTCCTTCTTCATCCCGACTTGCGCCAGGATGACGGAAGAAACGTAGGGGGCATTCCGTCGCACTTCCTTCTTCATCCCGACTTGCGCCAGGATGACGGAAGAAACGTCGTTCTCACGCCCGCCCAAAACAAAAAGGGGAGCCGAAGCCCCCCTTTTTCCGCCGTCCGACCTTACCGGTCGATCAGCTTCTGCGTCAGGTACACGACCTGCAGCGCGGTCACCTCGGCCCGCTGTTTCAGGTTGGCGGCTGCTGAATGGCCGCCTTCCATGTTCTCGTAATACATGACCTTGTGGCCCTGGCTTTCCAGCTTGGCCACAAACTTGCGGGCGTGGCCGGGATGGACGCGGTCATCCTTGGTGGAGGTATAGACGAAGGCCTCCGGATATTTCACATCCTTGCGGATGTTCTGATAGGGGCTGTATCGGGATATCCAGGCGCGTTCATCGGCCTTTTCCGGATCGCCATATTCATCCATCCAGGAGGCCCCGGCCAGCATAGTGTGGTAGCGCATCATGTCCAAAAGCGGCACGGCCACGATCACGGCGCCGAACAGGTCCGGACGCTGGGTCATGGTGACACCGGTCAGCAACCCGCCATTCGACCCGCCCTGGATGCCCAGGCGGGCGGGCTTGGTCACCTTGCTCTTGATCAGGTCTTCGGCCACGGCCTGGAAATCATCAAAGGCGCGCTGACGGTTTGCCTTCAGCGCCGCCTGATGCCAGCGGGGACCGAATTCGCCGCCGCCCCGGATATTGGCAACGACATAGGCGCCACCCTGTTCCAGCCAGGCCTTGCCGAACACCGACATATAAGCCGGGGTCAATGCAATCTCGAACCCGCCATAGCCGTAGAGCAGGGTCGGATTGTTGCCATCTAGCTTCATGTCCTTCTTATGGACAATGAAATAGGGCACACGCGTGCCATCCTTGGAGACGGCGAAGCGCTGTTCGGCCGTCAGGTTGGCGGCATCAAATCGGGCGGGCAGGGACTTGATGGCTTGCGGCGTGCCGCCATTTTCCATGATGTACAGCGTGTCGGGCTGCAGGAAATTGGTGTAATTGACCAGCACATCGGTGCTGTTGGCGTCGGTCGACACAATGTTCAGGCTGCCATTGGCCGGCAGGGTGATCTCGGCCTGGGTCCACCCGGAGGCGCCCTTGCGCACCGACACCAGACGACCCACGACATTATCCAGCAGGTCCAGATAGATGGCATCCTTGGCAATGCCTACGCCCTGGATGGCGGCGGTTTCGCCCGGCGAATAGATCACATCGACCGTTTCCACCTTGCCTGCTGCCGCCTGGGCCAGCGGCACAGCGACCAGGTCGCCCTTCTTCAGGGTCTTGCCCGCCACTTGCCAGTCGTCGCGCATGGCCACGATCAGGTCGCCATTCATGACGCCCTTCATGTCCACACCCAGCGGCAGGGCCAGCTTCACGACCTTGCCGTCGGGCGTCAACTGGTGCCATTCCTCGGTAAAGAAGGTCGGCCCGCGCTGCAGCAGGATGGTGCTGCCCTCAGGCCGATGGATGCCCCAGGGGCGCGCCCACACATCCTTGACGCCGACTTCCAGAACCAATGGGGCAGCGGCCAGATCGGTGCCGCGCTTCCACAGACGCACCTGACGGGCATAGCCGCTGTCGGTCATGGTGCCGGGACCGAAATCGGTGGCAACCAGCAGCGTATCCTTGTCCATCCAATCAAGGGTCTGCTTGGATTCAACGGTCTGGAACCCATCCTTCACAAAGGATTTTGTCGCCACATCAAATTCGCGGACGACGACGGCGTCCTTGCCACCGTCGGACAGATAGACCAGGCAGCGATTGGCATCGGTGCCGAAGCAATTATGGCCCTTATAGACCCAGTTCTTGCCTTCATCCGCCGACAGCTTGTCGATGTCCAGGATCGTATCCCATTCGGTGTCGGCAGCCTTGTAGCTGTCCAGCGTCGCACGGCGCCAGATGCCGCGCACATGCGTCTGGTCCTGCCAGAAATTATCGACCTTGCCGCCCTCCAGATTGCCATAGGCAATGCGGTCCCGGGCGGTCAGCACCCTTTCGGCCTCGGCCCGGATGGTCTCGAAACGCGGATCGTTTTTCAGGCGGGTGAAGGTCTTGTCATTATGGGCCTTGCCCCACTCCAGCGCTTTCTGCCCCTCCACCTCTTCCAGCCAGAAGAACGGGTCCTGCTTGGCCTGTGCCTCGGCGAAGGGATGGCCCGCCGGCGCATCCGCCGCCAAGGTGGGTGTCGCCGAAAGGGCGATAAGGGCCGCCGCTGTCATCAACGCGCTCCGTACTGACATTGTCGCCTTGTCCTTGTCTTTGCTTCCGATGACCGTCCGAAGCCACCGGCTCTGTGGCATCTTGGGTATCATCGGGGGCAGTCAAGGGGTAGCGGTTGAAACAGAGCGGAAACAATTACCGTGGGTGGGCGTGGAACCGCCCACCCGTCAGCGGTGCCGGCACGCCCGTCGTGCCGGGCAACGACAAAGCCAGACCGAGCCGGGAACGGACCGCCAGATAGGCAAAGGCTTCGGCCTCCAACGCATCGCCGTTCCAGCCCTGGCCGTCCACGGGAGCCACGGGAACCCCGTCCAACCGATCGGCCAGCATCCACATCAAGGTCTCGTTGCGCCGCCCGCCGCCGCAGATCAGCCAGCGTTTGGGCTTTGCTGGAACATGGTCCAGGGCGCGGATGATCGTCTCCGCCGTAAAGGCCGTCAGGGTGGCGGCGGCATCTTCCGTCGACAGGTTGGTCATCGCCGCCTGCGCCCAGGCATCGCGGTCCAGCGATTTGGGGGGTGGGGCCGTGAAATAGGGATGGTCCAGCAGGCGGGCCAGCATGTCACCATCGACATGGCCAGCGCCGGCGATGCGCCCGCCATCATCATAGGGCTCACCCGTGCGGGACAGAACCAGATCGTCGATCAGGGCATTGCCGGGGCCGGTATCAAAGGCCACCACATCCAGCGGACCTTCGCCCAGCCAGGTGATGTTGGCGACGCCACCAATGTTCAGGATGGCCAGGGGGCGGTCCATGTCACTGGCCAGCGCCTGATGATAGAGCGGCACCAGGGGTGCGCCCTGACCGCCGGCCTGGACGTCCGCCGTTCGGAAATCATGCACGACATCGATGCCTGTGGCGGCCGCCAGCCTTACCCCGTCGCCAATCTGCCAGGTATGGCGGCGGTCGGGGGCGTGCAGGATAGTGTGGCCGTGAAAGCCGATCAGGTCCACGCTCGATGCTTCGATCTCCTGCACCCGCAGCAGGCTTTCCACGGCTTCGGCATGCAGGTCGGTCAGTTCCGCCTCCACCCCCGCGACATCGCCAACCCCGCCCAGAATGGCGCGCAGCCGGTCGCGAAAGGCGCGACGGTAGGGGGTGAAGATAAAGCCCAGCGGTTCTACGAAGCCATGGCCATCGGTGCGAACCAGGGCGGCGTCAATGCCGTCCATGGAGGTGCCGCTCATCAAACCGACCGTCAGGAAACGCTGCAATGCCATCACGCACCATGCTCTAGATTTGCAGATGTGCTACCACGCCCATGGCCATTGGGGCCATTCTCGAACATCAAGGTCTATGGAAGATGAGCACCACCACCGTTCCCGCGAACATCAAGTCCGAATTCCTGCGCGTGATGGTGGAGCGTGGCTATTATCATCAGGCCACCGACCTTGAGGCGCTGGACAAGCAACTGACTGACGGGATCGTCACCGGTTATATCGGGTTTGACGCCACCGCGACCAGCCTGCATGTCGGCTCGCTGATCCAGATCATGATCCTGCGGCGGTTGCAGCAGGCGGGCCATCGCCCCATCGCCCTGATGGGGGGCGGTACTACCAAGATCGGTGACCCGACCTTCAAGGATGAAGCACGCCCGCTGCTGACCAATGAGGTCATCGACCAGAATATCCAGGGCATCCTGAAGCCGTTTAACCGGCTGATCCAGTTTGGCGATGGGCCGACCGATGCCCTGCTGGCCAATAATGCTGATTGGCTGGATGAACTGCGCTACATCCCGTTCCTGCGCGATGTCGGCCGGCATTTCACCATCAACCGCATGCTGACCTTTGACAGTGTCAAGCTGCGCCTGGACCGTGAACAGCCGCTGACCTTCCTGGAATTCAACTACATGATCCTGCAGGCCTACGATTTCGTGGAGCTGCAACGCCGTTTCGGCTGCACGCTGCAATGCGGCGGTTCGGATCAGTGGGGCAACATCGTCAATGGCGTGGAACTGGGCCGCCGTATCGCCAATACGCAGCTTTTCGGGCTGACCTCGCCCCTGCTGACCACCGCGTCGGGCGCCAAGATGGGCAAGACGGCGGCGGGTGCGGTGTGGTTGAATGAAGACCGGCTGTCGCATCTGGATTTCTGGCAGTTCTGGCGTAATACGGAGGATGCCGATGTCGGCCGCTTCCTGAAGCTGTTCACCGACCTGCCTTTGGCGGAGATCGCGCGGCTGGAGGCGTTGCAGGGCGCGGAGATCAACGAGGCCAAGAAGATCCTGGCCACCGAAGTCACCGCCCTGGTGCGCGGACGCGAGGCGGCGGATGCCGCCGCCGAAACCGCGCGGCGCACGTTCGAAGAAGGGGCGGCGGCCGAAGGTCTGCCGACCATCGAGGTGGCGGCGGGTGCCCTGGCCGATGGTGCCTATCTGGCCGACCTGCTAGTCCAGACCGGGTTGTCGGCCAGCAAGGGCGAGGCGCGCCGCCTGATCAAGGGCAATGGCGTGAAGGTCAATGACGGCGCCGTGTCGGACGAGGCCTACAAGCTGTTCGCGTCGCATGTCGGCGAGGATGGCGTCATCAAACTGTCGGCCGGCAAGAAGCGTCATGCCCTGGTGAAACCGGTCTGATCGGCAGGTCAGATCGCGGCATTGCCAAGCGCTTACGAAGGAGACGGCAATCCTGTGACGGCGGCCCGGCGCGTTCCGGGCCGCTTGCCTTTTTGGCGCGTTTTGCGCGATCATCACCCCCATCGGTAAAACCAGGAGGGGAAGTTGAAGTATCACCCGGAAGCATTGGAGCCGATTGTCACCTTCCTGCGTGATATTGGGATCGGGGTCGAGTTTGGTCCCGGAGCGCAGAACGGCTTTCTGCCGGGGGTGAATATCCATGCCGGGGTGATCCATGTGGATCCGGAAACGCTGGTCGGGTCCGGCGATCTTCTGCATGAGGCGGGGCATATCGCCATCATGCCGCGTCGTTTCCATGCGCAGTTGGGCAGCGATTTGGAGGCCGATACGCACCGCGTCATTGCCCAGGAAGTGGGCGAGGGTATTCCCAGCGATCCGATTCTGGCCGCCCCGCTTCAACAAGGGGAACTGATGGCTCAGGCCTGGTCCTATGCGGCGGCGCTGCATATCGGTGTTCCGCCCGCCTGTGTGTTCTTTCCCGGTTCCTATAAGCACCATGAGTATGAGGGCCAGCACCCAATGGAGCGCTGGATCGAAAGCGGTTCCCATTTTGGGCTACGGGCACTCGCAACGGTCGGTATGACGGGATATGCCGGGCTGTTCGCGCTGATGGGGGCCGACAACACTCTGCCCCCCTTTCCAGTCATGTCGCGTTGGGTACAGGATTGATCGACAGGGGCGGTCGCGCCCTTTGTCAGGGCGGAGAATTCTGTATATGTTCTCCCCACCATGATTGACGATCTGATTGACGAGCCGTTCCCGGCATACCCGCCCGCCCCCGCGCACCGCCCCTATCTGGACGGGTTGAACCCGGTCCAGCGGCAGGCGGTGGAAGCGCTGGACGGGCCCGTCCTTGTTCTGGCGGGTGCAGGCACCGGCAAGACGCGGGTGCTGACCACGCGGCTGGCGCATCTGTTGCTGTCACGGCGGATCAGCCCGTGGAACGTGCTGACGGTGACCTTCACCAACAAGGCGGCGCGGGAAATGCGCGACCGCGTCGATAATCTGCTGGGCAGCCAGTCGGAAGGCTGGTGGATGGGCACGTTCCATTCGCTGGCCGCGCGCATCCTGCGCCGCCATGCCGAACTGATCGGGTTGAAGCCCAGCTTCACCATCCTGGACACCGACGACCAGATCCGTCTGGTGAAACAGTTGATGGAGGCTGAGAATATTGACAGCAAGAAGTGGCCCGCCCGCATGCTGCTGTCCATTATCGAACGCTGGAAGGACCGGGCGCTGACCCCGGACAAGCTGAAGCCCGAAGATGCCGGCGACGCCGCCAATGGCCGCATCCTGTCGATCTATAGACAGTATCAGGACCGGTTGCTGTCCTTGAACTGTTGCGATTTCGGCGATCTGCTGCTGCACAATATCACGCTGTTCCAGCAGCATCATGATGTGCTGATCGAGTATCAGCGGCGGTTCAAATATATTCTGGTGGACGAGTATCAGGACACCAACGTGGCCCAGTATCTCTGGCTGCGGCTGCTGGCCCAATCGCACAAGAATATCTGCTGCGTGGGCGATGATGACCAGTCGATCTATGGCTGGCGCGGGGCGGAGGTGGGAAACATCCTGCGGTTTGAGCATGATTTTCCTGGCGCCCAGGTCATCCGGCTGGAACAGAATTACCGCTCCACCGCCCATATCCTGGGGGCGGCCCATGGCATTATTGCCCATAATCAAGGACGCCTGGGCAAGCAGCTCTGGACCGAGACAGAGGGCGGGGAGAAGGTCCGCGTCCGCGGCCTGTGGGATGCAGAAGAAGAGGCCCGCTGGGTCGGGGAGGAGGTGGAGGCGTTGCAGCGCCAACGCGTCAGCCTGGGCCAGATGGCGGTGCTGGTCCGTGCCGGCTTTCAGACACGCGAGTTCGAGGAACGGTTCATCACGCTGGGCCTGCCCTACCGGGTGATCGGTGGCCCGCGTTTCTATGAACGCCAGGAAATCCGCGATGCGCTGGCCTATCTGCGTGTGTTGGTCAGCCCGGAGGATGATCTGGCGTTTGAGCGTATCATCAACACACCCAAGCGCGGCATTGGCGCGACGACCATTCAGCAGCTCTACGTGGCCGCGCGCACGCTGGGCGTGCCGTTGACGGAGGCGGCCTGGAAGCTGTCGCAGACCGATGAGCTGAAGCCCAAGATGCGCAGCGCCATTTCCAGCCTCTCGCAGGATTTTTTCCGCTGGCGCGCCCTGATCGACCGGGTGCCGCACACGGAACTGGCCCAGACCATCCTGGATGAAAGCGGCTATACCCGCATGTGGCAGGAGGATAAGAGCCCCGAAGCGCCCGGCCGGCTGGATAATCTGAAGGAACTGATCAACGCCATGGGCGAGTTTGAGAACCTGACCGGGTTCCTCGAACATGTCTCGCTGGTTATGGAGAATGCGCAAGGGGCTGGGGAGGAGCAGGTCTCGCTGATGACCCTGCATGGTGCCAAGGGTCTTGAATTTGACGTCGTCTTCCTGCCGGGATGGGAGGAGGGTGTGTTCCCCAGCCAGCGTACGCTGGACGAAAACGGCATTGCCGGCTTGGAGGAGGAGCGGCGGCTGGCCTATGTCGGCATCACGCGGGGGCGCAAGCGTGTTTATATCAGCCACGCCGCCAACCGCCGTATCCATGGCACCTGGGCGACAGCCATTCCATCCCGCTTTGTTGAGGAATTGCCGCCCGACCATATCGAAACCGAGAATAATCCTGGCATCGGTGGGGCCGGCTTTGGCGGCAGCATGCGCGACAGTGCCTATGGCGGCGGGTTCGGTGGTGGCTGGGGTGGGGGCGGTTTTGGCGACCGCTTCAACCGCATGAGCCAGAAGGCAGCGCAGGCCCCGGCGCGCAGTGGCGGACGGCTGATCGAAGGCACGGCCGTGGATGTGACGCCGCGCAAACGCCCCGACCGTGCCTTTAATCCTGGTGACCGGGTGTTCCACACCAAATTCGGTTATGGCGTGGTCAAGGCGGTGGAGAATGACAAGTTGGAAATCAACTTCGATGTCGCCGGAACCAAGAAGGTGATGGACAGTTTTGTGGTGCCGGCAGACAAGGCGGGGTGAGCGCGAAATCACATCCCCGTGATCGGTACCGCTTGCTGCGCTTTCATCACCTGCGCGGCCGTTTTAGGGGCCGGTCCATGCCAGACCGGGCGGCAACGGCCAGCGGCAGCATGCATCAGCGCTGCGAGGCCGTGCCGCTCGCACTCAGCCCACCAGTTCATCGCGTGCCAGGTCCAGCATGGGCAGAAAGGCCGTATGTTCCTGGGCGCCGGCCAGGGCATAACGTCGGTCGAAGATATAGCAGGGGACGGCCTGCACGCCCAATTGCCGGGCCTGTGTATCACTGCCCCGGATCGACGCCCGATCGGCTTCCCCATTCAGGTAATCGGTCGCTTCCGCAGCGTCCAACCCCTGTTCGGCGGCAATGGTGACCAGCGTGGTCAGATTGCCGATATCATTCCCCTGCTGGAAATAGGCGACAAACAGGGCCATGGCCATGTCGGTCGCCTTGCCGAACCGTTCGGCGAAGCGGATCATGCGATGGGCCTGCAGGGTGCTGGGAATACGGCGGATCAGGTCCAGACGCAGCAATAGACCTTCCCGCGCGGCAGCCTGTTCGACCACGGCATGCATCTGCCGCACCCGCTCCGGTCCGCCAAACTTGGCTGTGAAATAAAGGTCACGATCCATGCCGTCGGCGGGCAGGTCGGGGTTCAGTTGAAATGGCATCCAGCGGATATCGACCCGAACGCCCGGCCGTTCAGCCAGCGCCCGATCCAGCCGGACCTTGCCCAGGAAACACCAGGGACAAATCAGGTCCGAGTAGATTTCGATCAGCATACCCGCCCCCAGAAATTCTGCATCATTCGCTGACCACAATATCGCCATTTACCCCGCCCGGCGAGGGTGGCCGCACCAATGAGCCGTTGCGCCAACGGCGGCAGAGCGCCATGATGTTAAAAATATATGAAGGTCGGGCGGTTGGGGAATGCACAATGACCACGATCCTGACGGCGTCGCAACTGGCCTCGGCCTTTGTCAGCCACACCACGCTGCTGCTGGCGGTCAATCTCACCCATGATCTGGACCCGGTGTTGGCTGGCTTCCTGCCGGATGAGGTGCCGACGGCGGATGAATTGCTGGATGATCAGGTGCTGATCGGCCAGGTGATCCGTGCCCCGCGTGGCGATGTGCGGCTGGAACGGACATTGGCGTGGCTGGAACAGGTTTGGTTTAACCTGGGTGACCGTGCGTCCATCGCCGCGCTGGTGCGGCAGGAGTTGGAGGCACGACGGCATGTGCCGGTGATTTTTGACCTGGATGACGGGTTGATCCGGGCCGCCAACCTGCTGGACCTGCTGGTCCGGCAATGTGCGGGTCTGATGGATACGGCACCGCTGGCCGCCATTCTGTCCCTGCTGCGTCAGTGGCAGGTTGATCGGCGGCGGGAAACCCTGCTGGACCTGGAGCGCCACTGCCTGCCGCTGCTGAGGAACGACGATGCCACGCCGGCCGCCGAACAGGTGCGCCGCATCCGCTTTCTGGCCGTGGAAGGGGCTCTGCCAGCGGATGAGTACCTGAGCCTGCATTTTGACCCGCAGGCGTTGCCTGACTGGGACATGGCCGAATTGACCCGCCTGATCCGTACCCGTTACCCGCTCCTGCGGCGCGATGATGTCGAAGCCATGGTTGCTGCCCGGTCATCCCCGGTGCGGGCGGCGGTGGCGTGATGACCGCAGCGGTCGTCACGCCCTGACCCGCCGCGCTTACGGCGCGCTCAGCGCGCTGGCCAGGGCCTGCGCTTCCGGCCGATAGAAATGCCGATCCACCAGGATGGCGCGCGGCTCGGTCTTCTGACCATAGAATTTGTCGTTGAACTCGGAGCGCGGGGCAATCACCGAGCCTTCGACCGCCATGCCGCCGAACAGGCCGCTGGTCTTGGCATAGACATAAATGTCCGCCGACAGGCCCACACCATAGGAGGCGCCGACGCCGGTGCCCAATTCGCCGATGGCGACATTGGCGTCGGCCCCCAGCTTGACCTTGCGGTCAATGACGGCATCCAGACCCTTCTGGGTCATGATCACCATCATCATTTCCGACGCCTGGCCGCCGAATTGCAGGCCAAAGCTGGCCTCGGCCAGAGTGTAGAAGGCAGGACCGCTCCACGCCCCATCATCGCCCCGCGCCACCATCACGCCGGTGCCGCCGCCGCCGCCGACAAAAAACCCGGCCTGGATGACATTGGGCAGAATCAGGACGGCGCGGGCGCGGCCGACCAGGGTCTTGAGATCCTTATATTGCGGATCGGTCAGCAGGGTCAGCGCCGTGACCCGCGCCCGTTCCACCATCAATTCGGGTTCCGTCAGGGCCTGGGCCGGACGCACCAGGGCGGACACCGCCAGGGTCAGGCCGAACAGGGCCATCACGAAACGCTTCATTTCTTCGCTCCCTTATTTCGCGAACAGCATTCTGAATGCCCGCAATGCTTACTCAACGCAAGCGGCCCCGACATGGCGGAATATTGGCACCGATAAGGCGCCATTGCCCATCGCCATCACCCAGGGCCAGATGGTCCATCCGGAACAGATGCCAATGATCAACCGCCACTGACAGCACACCGGCGGGTGGCAGGCCCAGGCACAGGGCCAGGGCCGCACGGATGGGGCCGGCATGCCCGACCATGACGATGTCCCGCCCCTGATACGTGGCGGTTTCACGCCTGACTGCCATCCCCACGCGGTCCGACAGGGTGGCGAAACTTTCGCCCCCCGGCGGGGCATTGCCGGCCGGGTCCTGCCAGAAACGCTCGGCAACCTCGCGTTCGCTGTCCCAGATCTCCGCATGGGTACGTCCCTGCCAGGCGCCAAAATCCTGTTCGGTCAGATCAGCCACGCTGACGGTGGGCTGTCCGGGCCGCAGGGCCGCCGCCGATCGGATACTGCGCCCCAGCGGGGTGGTCAGCCACACCGCGTTGTCGGGCAGCCAGGACCGGGCACCCTCAATCATTCCAGTATCGGAAAGATCGACATCCGCATCCAGGCGCCCGGCAATGGTTCCGGCTGGCAGGGACAGGGGGGCATGCCGCACCCACCACCAGCGTGTTACAGCGTAACCGACACTCATATCGAAGCCGGAATAACAGCAGCCAGGGTCAGCAGGAACCCGATTTCGGCCATCTGCTGTCCAGCGCCCAGCACATCTCCTGTGACGCCGCCGATCTGCTTTTTTGACAGCCGTGCAACACCCCAGACAGCCGCAGCCGATACGACCATCACCAACAGGCTGATCATGCCGGACGCCAGATGCAGCTTGTTCAGGGCCGTGGCAGCCAGGGTGAAGCCGATCAGCAGGGCGACCAGGGCGCGGGCACTGTCGGGCCGTCCCTGGTCCGCTGATACACCTTTCAGCCGCGCATCGGGCAGGGCCAGCTTCACCAGCGGCAGCAGCCCCCTTGAGAAAGCATGCGCGCCAATCAGGGCCAGGGCAACAGTGCGCGGATCAGCCAGGGTTGCCAGCACGCCCACACGGGCCAGCACGGCCAGGATCAGGGCCATGGAACCATAGGTGCCGACACGACTGTCCTTCATGATGGACAGTTTTGCGTCCTTGTCCCGTCCGCCGCCGAACCCATCGGCGACATCAGCCAACCCATCCTCATGCAGGGCGCCGGTCAGCCAGGTCAGGGCGGCCACGGTGACAATGGCGGCCAGCAATGGTGCCAGACCAACCGCATGCAGGGCCCCATACAGCAGACCCCCCGCCGCCCCGATCAAGCAGCCCACGATGGGAAACCAGGAGAGGGCACGACGGTTCAGATCATCCGGCCAGTCGCCTTTCCATGGGATGGGCAGGCGGGTCAGGAAGATGGTGGCCGCCATGAATTCCGCGAGCGGTTGGGGCCTGTGCTGCTTTGTTGCATCGCTCATGACATCGGTATAGGCCAGTGTGGCCTCGACCGCCAGCACCGTTCCGGCTTGTGTCAACGGAGCCAGACGGTAACCATAACCCCGTGCCTTTTTAGGAAAAGTCATGTCCGGCCATCACGACCATTCCCATCACGCCCACGATGACGACGGCTTGCCCAGCCTGGAGGAAATCCGCCGTGTGTTGGCGGATCTGCCGGGACCGGATCTGGAGGCGGGTACGGCAGCCTTGCAGCGTGAGCAGACCCTGCTGAAGCCGCCCGGAGCGCTGGGCCGTTTGGAGGAACTGGTGCAATGGCTGGCCACCTGGCAGGGCAAGGCCCCACCGGAACTGACCCATCCGCGCATCGTGATCTTCGCGGGTGCCCATGGCGTGGCGCAGCGTGGCGTGTCCGCCTATCCGCCCGCTGTGACGGGGCAGATGGTGCAGGCCTTTATCAATGGCCATGCCGCCATCAACCAGTTGGCCGAACTGCATGACGCTGACCTGCGCGTGCATGAGATGGACCTGGACCACCCCACATCCGACTTCACCCAAGGTCCGGCGATGAGCGAGGAGGTCTGCGCCCGCGCCGCCGCCTATGGCATGATGGCCATCGAACCCGGCTTGCACCTGCTGTGCCTGGGCGAAATGGGCATCGGCAACACCACCTCGGCCGCCGCCCTGTGTGCCGCCCTGTTCGGGGGGCCGGCGTCCGATTGGGTTGGCCCCGGTACGGGCGTGGACAGCGAAGGCATCAAACGCAAGATCGCGGTGGTCGAGGCTGGGCTGGCCGCCAACCCCACGGCCCTGACCGATCCGTTTGAGGCGCTGCGCTGCCTGGGTGGGCAGGAATTGTCGGCCATCATGGGGGCGATCATCGCCTGCCGTCTGGCCCGCGTGCCGGTCGTCCTGGACGGGTTTGCCTGCACCGCCGCTGCCGCCGTCCTGTACAAGGCCGATCCCAAGGCGCTGGACCATTGCATTGTCGCCCATCGCAGCGCCGAGCCGGGCCATACCCGCCTGCTGACCGCGATCAACAAGCGTCCGCTGTTCGAATTCGACATGCGCTTGGGCGAGGCATCGGGGGCGGCGCTCACCATTCCGGTCCTGCGCTCCGCGCTCGCCTGCCACCTGAACATGGCGACCTTTGCCGAGGCCGGGGTCAGCGGTAAGGGCGAGAAGCCGGCGGGGTCGGTGCATTGATCACGGCGTGAACGGTGCCCATAGCCGACGGTCGAAGCTGAACGCACGGCTGCCGGTGATGCGGGCGCCGTTTGCTTCGGGATGGGCCGGGTTCAGCAGCAGATTGCGGCTTTCCGGCACGATCAGCGACGGCACCGACAGCACCGGCGTGCGCACCGACCGCAGCCAGTCGGTGCCGTAAGCGGCGGTGTCTGGCGGAAGGTCATCGACCCGCTCCACGGCCAGTCCGTCCAGCGCCACGCGGCTCAACACATAATCATCGGGCAGTAGATCGGGCGACAGGTCCAGATGCACCCGGACCTCCAGCACGGCCAAGGCTGCCGTCTCTGCCAGATAGGCGACGGGCAAGCCCGGCTGGTTCCAACGCCCGCCATGAAGCCGTGCCCCTTCACCCGACAGATCGGCAAAGGGTGCCCGGCAGATGCGCCAGCCCAGCGTCACGCCGCGATCCCGTGGGCGATACGGCCCAGCAGGTTTTCCACCGCCCGCGCTCCTTCATCTGTGTCCAGCAGGTGCAAGGGTGGCTCCCCGCCCAGGGCCGATGTCGGACGGCGCAGCCAGCGTGCCGCCTTTTCCCGATCCCCAAATGTCTCTGCCGTCAGGGCCAGCAGCCGGACCACGCGCACCAGCCTGTCCGACTGTTCCGCCGTCAACCGGCCTGTCTTGCGGCGGTTTGACAGGGTGCGGCGGGGCAGGACGATGCGATCCAGTTCCACCGCGCTCAACCAACCGCCATCCATGACATGATCGATGGCGTCAATGGGCAGCCCATCGCGGATCAGGCGGACAAGATCAAGCCCGCCTGGAACCCGATCGCCCATGATATCTTTCAGAGCTGCTGGCTGCATCATCCGCTCCTGGCCATTTGCCAATACTATATGGGCGTTTGGCCGCAGACGGCAACGTTGAAACCGCGGGGTCGACCGCGCATCCTGCCGCCGGATCGACCCACAGGATAACAGACCATGACCTCGATCATCCTCGACCGCGCGCTGCGCGCCCGTTGTGACACGTTCCTGCACGGGCATGGGCCGATTACGCCGCGTCTGTGGATGGAGCGGATGCTGGCGATGCCGGAGATTGATCTGGCGGGTGATGAGTATAATGCCGGTCCCGGCATCGATCTGTTGCAAGGGCAGGTGGCCGAACTGCTCGGCAAACCGTCCACCCTGTTTTTCCACAAGGCGGTGGTGGGGCAGCAGGCGGTTCTGTTCGCGCATCGGGAACGCACGGGCCGGCGGCTGGTGGCGGTGCATCCGAAAAGCCATATTGCGGCGGACGAGTCGGATGCAGTGGAGCGGCTGTCGGACATTCGGCTGGTCCGGATCGGGCCGGATGATGCACCCTTTACCCTGGCCGATCTTCAGGGGGTGAAGGAACCGCTGGCCGCGGTCGTGGTGGAACTGCCGCTGCGCAATGCCGGCTTCCGGACGCCATCCTGGGAGGAACTTGTCGCCATCGCGACCTGGTGTCGGGGGCAAGGGATCGCCTTTCATCTCGATGGGGCGCGGCTATGGGAGACGCAGCCCTTTTACGGGCGGTCGCTGGCGGAGATTGCGGCCCTGGCCGACAGTCTCTATGTCAGCCTGTACAAGGGGTTGGGCGCGCCGGGCGGGGCGTTGATCGCAGGCGAGGCGGCGTTTCTGGAGACCCTGCAGCCCTGGCGGTCGCGCATGGGCGGCAATCTTTATACGGCCTTTCCCTTTGTGCTGGGCGGGCTTTACGGGTTGCGCCATTTCCTGCCGCATATGGCCGATTACCACGCCCATGCCGTGGCCCTGGCCGAGGCGCTGGCAACGCGCGATGCCCCGTGGGCCGCCGACCGGGTGATGTGTAATTCCTTCCGGCTGGTCTGGCCGGTGGCGGCACCGGCCCTGGCGGCGGCGCTGGCGCGTATGGCGCGGGAGCAAGGGGTATGGTGCTTTGGTCGCGTTATTCCCCTGCCGGTGCGCGACCATTGCTTCACGGAGATGGTGGTCGGTGAGGCGACCCTGGCGCATGAACCGGGCACCATCGCCAACAGGTTCGCGCGCCTGCTGGCCGCCGCACGCGGCTGAACGCATTGGCGCCATCCCACACCGCCGGATGACCCATCCCCCAACCCATGCTAAGCAACCGCCGCCATGGGGCAGCAGCAGGGGGATAAAGCCATGAAGATTCTGGTCGTGGGTTCCGGTGGTCGTGAACATGCGCTGTGCTGGGCCATCAAGCGTTCCCCCCTGTGCGCCGCGCTTTACTGTGCCCCTGGCAATGCCGGGATCAAGGATGTGGCCATATTGGTGCCGCTGTCGGCCAATGATGTCGCCGGCATCACCGCCTTTGCCACCGCCGAGGGTATCGACTTTGTTGTGGTCGGGCCGGAGGAACCCTTGGTCCTGGGTCTGGCCGATGCGCTGCGCGCCGCCGGCATCCCCACTTTCGGCCCGTCGCAGGCGGCGGCGGCGTTGGAGGGGTCCAAGGGCTTCATGAAGGATGCCGTGGCCCGGTTCGGCGTGCCCACCGCCGCCTATGGCCGGTTTACCGATATCGGCGCCGCCAAGGAATTTGTCGCCCGTCACGGGGCGCCCATCGTGGTGAAGACCGATGGTCTTGCTGCCGGCAAGGGTGTGACCATCTGCCAGAGCGTGGACGAGGCCTATGCGGCCATCGAGGAGGCCATGGTCGGTCGCCGTTTCGGCGATGCCGGGGCCGAACTGGTGATCGAGGAATTCCTGGACGGGGAGGAGGCCAGCTTCTTCGCCATCTGCGACGGCACCAATGCCGTGGCTCTGGCCGGCGCCCAGGACCATAAGCGCGCTTATGACGGTGACCAGGGCCCCAATACCGGCGGTATGGGCACCTACAGCCCGGCCCCCGTCCTGACGCCCGCCATCGAGGCACAGATCATGGAAGAAATGATCCTGCCCACCGTGCGCGGCATGGCGGCAGAGGGCAAGCCCTTCATCGGCGTGCTGTTCGCGGGCATCATGGTGGTGAAGGGACCGGATGGGCAGCCGATCCCGAAGCTGCTGGAGTATAATGTCCGCTTTGGCGACCCGGAATGTCAGGTGCTGATGCGCCGCCTGAAATCCGATCTGGTGCCGCTGCTGCTGGCGGCGGCCCAGGGTGATGTGTCGGGGCAGAACCCCGAATGGCATCACGAGGCTGCGCTGTGCGTCGTTATGGCCGCCGAGGGCTATCCCGGCGATTATCTGAAGGGCACGCGTATTGGCAACCTGGCGCAGGCCGGGCAGGTGGCGGGCGTGGAGATTTTCCATGCCGGCACCAAGGAAGGGTCCGATGGTGCCATCCTCGCCAATGGCGGCCGCGTTCTGGGCGTCACAGCCATCGCCCCGCGCGTGGCCGATGCCCGTGCCAAGGCCTATGAGGCAGTGGACCGCATCGACTGGAAGGAAGGCTTTTGCCGCCGCGACATCGCCTGGCGCGCCATGGCGCGGGGATTATAAACCACGCCCCTGGGGGCGGGCCGGCACAGGCTTCCATCGCCAGTGCCGCCATCCTGCGGCGCGGCAGAAAGACAGGGCCCCCAACGACGCTTGTCGACAGCTTCTCCCAGCCGGCGGGGTTCCCGTCCAAGGATGGGCTGTTAATCTCTGCGATCGAACAGACCCATGGCATAGGCCGTGTGCAGAGCCAGCGGCCCCATCCAGCCGACCAGGGGCCAGAAGAACCAGACATGGTCGGGCGTGGTGAAAAAATTCACCGGCACGACAATCACGGCAAAGACGAAAAATGCCAGAAAATGGTTCAGCAACTGGCTGCGGCGGCGTTTGACAGTTGGGTGTTTATCGGACAGGGGCATGGGGCAGGGGTCTTCTTTCGGGTAACGGCGAACGGCGCGCAAGATAGCGCACGCCCCGGCGGATACCAGATGGTTTGCATGGGTAACCTATTGATCGGCTGATGCCTGCCGGTCACACTCTTGCTTTCTGTCCACCATCGAAGCCACCACCATGGATATCAACCGTACTTTCGCCCAGGCCGTCTCCCACCAGAATCAGGGGAACTGGACTGAAGCGGAGGCGCTTTATCGACGGATTGACAAGGCCCGGCCCGGCATGGCCGCCGTGACCTGGAATCTCGGCGTCGTGCTGAAGGCGCAGGAGAAATGGGGACAGGCGCTGGCCAGTTTTGAACGGACAGCCAAGGCCGATCCAGCCTTTCGCGGGGTGAACTTCAATATCGGCCTGTGCCTGCAGAAACTGGGGCGCATGGCCGACGCGACGCTGGCCTTTGAAGCCTCGGTGGCCATGGAACCTGACGATCCCGTCGGTCGCTTCAACCTTGCGGCAGCCTATCGCGACCAGGACAAATTGGAAGCCGCGCTGGAGCAGGTCACCGCTGCCCTGATCCTGAAACCGGACTTTGTGGAGGCGCAACTCCTGGAGTCCAAGCTGCGGACCCGGATGCTGCCATTGTGGCATATCCCCATGGTGAATGACGCGCCGCGTAACGATGCTTATGAAGCCGCAATCAAGGCACAGGTGCAGCCTGGTGATCTGGTGCTGGAGATCGGCACCGGTTCCGGCCTTCTGGCCATGATGGCGGCCCGTGCCGGGGCCCAAGTGGTAACCTGCGAGGCGGTGCCCTGGATCGCAGAAACGGCCCGGGCCGTAATTGCAGCCAATGGCTTGGCCGACCGCATCACGGTGGTCAATACGCTGTCAACAGCGTTGCAGGTCGGCGATGTGTTGCCGCGCCGCGCCGATGTGCTGTTGTCGGAAATTGTCGCCAGCGACTTTCTGTCGGAACGGATCATCCCGGCAGTCGCCGACGCACGCGCCCGCCTGCTGGTGCCGGAGGCGCGTATCCTGCCCGCACGGGGCGGTGTCCGCTGTGCGCTGGCCGGCGGGGAGATACTGGAAAGACATGTATTCACGGGGCCGACCAACGGTTTTGATCTGTCAGCCTTCAACCGGCTTTATCCCCGCGGCGTGCGCTACGATGCCCGCTTGGTGCAGCCCGTTTCCCTGTCAGCGCCTGTCGATCCGTTCAGCTTTGATTTCACCGGCCCGCCGATCCCCAGCAGCGAACATGTGCGCTTTACCCTGCCGGCTGCGGTTGATGGGCGCTGCGTCGCCCTGGCTCAATGGGTGTGGTTGGATTTCGGCGGTGGGGTCAGTTTTGAAAACAGCCCCTTCGTCGACAGCCCGGCCAGCGGTTGGCAGCCCGGTTTTTATCTCCCCGACCGCCCGATCCCGGTTGCCCGGGGCCAGAGCCTGGCTTTCGATGCACTACATGACGGGTTCAATGTCTGGCTCAGTTTCCGGTCGTGAGCAGATGGGGCACATGAAAAAGCCCCGGCGGGATGATCCCGCCGGGGCTTTTTGAGGCACCAAGGCTTAGTCGTTCTCGCCTTCGGTGTAGTCCTTAATATCCGCCGGGTCCCATACTGCGCCGCGCCGGCGGCGGCTGACAGGGCTGGCCGTAGCACTGCTGGCCGGTGCTGCCGTCGCCGCCTTGGGCTGGCGCTTGCTGCCCGGTACCGGACCCCGGCGGCGTGGTGGTTCCACGGGCGCGACCGGTTCAGCGCTCACCGGTGCGCTGTATTGCCGGTTGGCGGCGGCAGCAGCGGCGGCCTCCCCATCATAACCGGCATTGGGGGAAATGGCGCGCAGCAGGGAACCAACGGCATCGGCGATTTCATCCGGGGCCGACTTCCAGGCCCGCAGCAGATCCAGTTCGCGGCGGGACAGAATCGGAGACGAGCCCTCGGCGGTGGCTGCGAAGCTTTCCGGCGGCCGGCGCATGTCGGGAACGTCAAGCCCATCAAAGAAGAAAGTCAGCGGAACGTCCAGAATATCGGCAAGCCGATAGAGTTTCCCCACGGAAACCCGATTGGAGCCGCGTTCATATTTCTGGACCTGCTGGAACGTAATGCCCAAGGCCTTGGCCAAGTCAGACTGGCTCATGCCCAGAAGACCACGACGAAGTCTTATGCGGCCGGCTACATGGTTCTCGATTACGGTCTCAAGGGCAGCGACCGCTGCATTTTTGCTCCGTCTCGGCATCGAACTCTATTGCCCCCTATTCCGCGTTCCTATGGCAACACCGGGCTGCACGTATGGTTCCGTGCCCCGGATCAGCCGATGTTCTCATGATCCCTGCGTGGTGCTGCGCCGGCGACGTCACTGGACTTCCGCCAACCTTTTAACCACAGAGTTGCTCCTGGCAAGTAAGCGACTCAACGCGCTGTCATGCTATGGTATGGTAATATCTGCGATTTCCACCCGACTGTCCATAACTTGTGTGTGTTTGGATCGGATTAACCGGGGGTGATAGGTGCTCCATACCATGATATCGGTGGGACAAGGATAACGCTGCCGATATCAAACATCTCGAGTAGTTTTTTCCCGGGATGCGGACAACCTAAAAGTGCTGATTGCTGGCCTGTTCCGTGTCTCTTAACCGGTTGTACGGCCCTTGCGGGTACTCTCATTCGATCATACTACCACATTCTGGGTGTCTGTCGACAAATCACCAACCCGAATCCGGACGCGCACTCATTTACCGCAGCCCTCATCAAATTCTTAAATTATATGATGAATTGAAGGAATATCGGTCCGTTGTCAGGCGGCATTTTCAATATTCGCCACCAGCAACGTTGCGGCCAGGCCATAGACCCGTCTTTCTGCGCGAAGAACGGCCAGCCACTCGCGCAGGCTTTCCTGGACAAAACGGCAATCGGCACGCTCGGCTTCGACCTCCGTCTCGGCGATCAGCCGGTCTAGCAGGCGGGCATGGATGATCGCAGCCTCGCGGATATGCGGTGCAATGGGCTGGGCCGGCATTTTCTGGGCGCTCCGGGCGGCGGGTGATGTGGCGGTGCTTGTGACCATCATCGCCTGCCGCCGCCCTTTTGGCGCGCGAAAATAGGGATTAGTCCCTTCGTATTCAGCCGTTGGTCGCGGCACCCCGGCCCAGGTCCAGCGTCATCCGCAAGGATGGCTGCCCCAGACGGGCCCGGTAGAGATGCACATTCTCCAGGACCCGCTGAACATAGTTTCGGGTCTCATAGATTGGCATGGTTTCGATCCAGTCGATGACATCGACCTCTGGGACACGTGGATCGCCATAGTCCCGGACCCAACCAGAAACGCGGCCTGGTCCGGCATTGTAGGCGGCGATGGCCAGCACGTAAGAGCCACCAAAACGGTCCACCAGATCAGCGAGGTAGGTTGACCCTGTCTCGACATTATAACGTGGATCAGCCGTCAGCCGATTGGCTGTTGCTGTGATTTTAGAAGGTTGTTTGGCCGGTGGCTTGTTCTGCTTGGTGTCCTGCTTCTTGGCTTTTTCGTTTTTGGCGGCCGGTTTTGCGGCTTGTTTGTTTACCCCGACAGCAGTTGCCGGCATCACCTGCATCAGGCCGCGGGCACCAGCGGAACTGACCGCTGTCGTCACAAAGTTACTTTCCTGCCGGATGATGCCATGGATCAGGGCCGCCTCCGGCCGGCTCGGGGCTTTCATATCCAGCAAGGGAAAACCCGCATGCCGCAGAACAAAACCGTCTTGCCAGGCGGCGCGGGAGGTGGTCACGGCCAGATCCTTGCGTTTCAGCGACAGGGCCAGCTCGCCGACCAACTGGTATTCTTCGCCGGTCTTGGCATCGGTGGCCAGCTTGCGCATGAACAGGGTGGTCCGGTCACTATCGGATCCTTCAACCCGGCTCAACAGATGGATGACACGCACCATGTCGCGTTTGTTGAAGGCGCGGCGCTGTTCTTCGCTGGGTGTCGGTTCCACAGGCATGGCGCTGCCCGGCGGACGATCCAGATGGTCGGCAGCCAGCAGTCCGTAAAAGGTGCCGCCATAGGTGGTGGCCGTGTCGAACCAGGTCGCGGCCCGTTCCCGGTCGCCCAACGCTTCCAGGGCGCGGCCAGCCCAGTAGGCACCGCGTGACCGGCTGACCGGGGACGCTGTCCCGCGGAACAGCGTCTCGAAATGCCGCAAAGCCTGATCGGGCCGGTCCAGTTTGCGCAGCGCCAGCCATCCGGCCAGGAATTCCGCTTGGGCAAAAGCCAGTCCATCCTTGGCGGCGTGGGCGGCAACAATGTCATAGGCCCGGGCGAACTGTTCCTGTTCCATCAGACGACGGGCCAGGATGTGCCGTTCCGTCCACCAGTCGGCGGCCTGCGCCTGTTCCTCCGGTTGCGGCCGTGCCAGCACGTCCAGGGCGCTGTCATTCATCTCCTTGCGCCGACGCCAGCGGGTGCGGTCATAGAGTAGGCCAGGATCATTCTGCAGGCTGGCGGGCACCCGGCGCAGCGCGCCATCCACGCCTGGCGACATGGCAGCCAGCGCGATGCGGGCTTCGGCCACGGCCTGGCGCCCTGGATCGACAAGCGGCATCACCCGCCGCGCCTCGTCAACCTTTTCTGCCCATAACAACTGATCCAGACGGTCAGCATGGTCGGCAGGGCCCAGCAGCCCGGCATAGCGCTGACGGAAATCCCGTTCTTCCTGCGCCCCGAAGCTGCCATTGACATAGCGCTCCCGGATCAAGGCGATGGCTTTATCCGACGCCCCGGTCTCCATCAGCGCATCGGCGTAACGCCCCACCCCGACCCAGGTCAGGGGCGGATTTTTGTCGAACCAGTCCCTTACCGCACCATAGGACATATCGGCTGGCATCCGGGCTTCGGCGTTACGGCGCAGGGCCGCCTGATTGGGCCAATCAGGATGGCGCTGCATAAAACCGGTGATGGCCTCCCAGCTTGCATCGCTGCCCGGCTGGGTCAGTTGCATCCAGAGCAGCAATTGGTTGGCAAGGTCGTTTGGCGCGCGGCGGGCGATGCGCTGCGCCTCGTCCATCTTGCCCTGATCGGCAGCCCGCAGGGCCTGTTTATAGATGCCGACTTCGCTGGTAGTACCGGCCGCCTGTGCCAATCCGATGCCGCCAAGCCCGATACCCAGGCAGAGCAGCATCGCCGCCAGGGCACGGCCTGCCGCCTTGTTTCGGGGATTGCGGCTGTTTAAGGTTCGCGCCTTCATTCGTTCTGACCGGAGTGTCTTGCCATGTTCAAGGGTTCCATCGTCGCACTGATCACGCCGTTCCGTGAGGGGAAGGTGGATGCGGTCGCGTTCAAGGACTTCGTTGACTGGCAGATTAAACAGGGGACCCACGGCGTGGTTCCCGTGGGCACGACCGGCGAATCGCCGACGCTGAGCCATGAGGAACATCGTCTGGTCGTCTCCCTGACCGTTGAGGTGGCGAAGGGTCGGGTGCCCGTGATCGCCGGCACCGGTTCCAATTCCACCGAAGAGGCGATCGCGCTGACCCGCCACGCCAAGGAAGCTGGCGCCGACGCTGCCCTGATCGTCACACCTTATTACAACAAGCCGTCGCAGGAAGGTCTTTATCAGCATTACAAGGCCATCCATGACGCCGTCGATCTGCCCATCATCATCTACAACATCCCCGGCCGCAGCGTCATCGACATGTCTGTCGCAACCATGGCGCGGCTTGCAAAGCTCCCCAACATCGTGGGCGTCAAGGACGCGACGGCCGATCTGGCCCGCCCGCTGCGCACCCGTGTCGAGATCGGGCCTGACTTCTGCCAGCTTTCCGGAGAGGATGCCACCGTTACCGGTTTCCTGGCCCAGGGTGGTGTGGGCTGCATTTCCGTGACGGCCAACATCGCCCCGGCCCTGTGCGCGCAACTGCATGAAGCGTGGCAGCGTGGCGATCTGGTCGAAATGGCCCGGATCCGGGACATCCTGCTGCCGCTGCATCAGGCCATGTTCGTGGAGACCAGCCCAGCACCGGTGAAGTACGCAGCCAGTCTGTTGGGCAAGTCCACCCCGGATGTCCGTCTGCCGCTGGTGCCCTGCAGCACGGAAGGACGGGCGGTTGTCGAGGCGGCGATGCGCAAGGTCGGGCTGATCTGAAACCCTGCTTTTCATTGAAACTGTCCAGGCGTGCCCCCATAACAGGGGGCACGTTTTGTTTTTACGGATCGGATTTTTCCAGCGATGGCTAACAACGCGCCCGAGCGCAAATTGGCGGCACAGAACCGCCGGGCCCGCTTCGATTACTTTATCGAGGATACGGTAGAGGCCGGCATCATGCTGACCGGCACCGAGGTGAAGTCGCTGCGTGGCGGCAAGGCGTCTATTCTGGAAGCCTATGCCGGTGAGATCGGGGGCGAGCTGTTCTTAGTGAACTCCTACATCCCCGAATATGGCCAGGCCGGCGCCTGGTTGCAGCATGATCCCAAACGTCCGCGTAAGCTGCTGGTTCGCAAGCGCGAACTGGTCAAGATGCTGACGGCCATCGCGCGCCAGGGCATGACCCTGGTGCCCATGTCGATCTATTTCAACGACCGGGGTAAGGCCAAGGTCGAGATCGGTGTCGCCAAGGGTAAGAATAAGGGCGACAAACGGGAGACGGAGAAGGAACGCGACTGGCAGCGCGACAAGGCCCGATTGATGCGGGCGCGCGGCTAGGGCGTTTCTGCGCCTATTGCGTCACACCAGTGCAATATTAACCACCAATCAGGTGTCCTCACCTTCCCAAGCGACCAGGATACGATATCGTTCCTGGGTGCTCAGCCATTCCATATGGGGCGGCGACGGAAAGAAGGTGGGGAGAAGAAATTATGGGGAAGCAGTGGCTTAAGGTTGGTACAGCATTGGCCGGATTTCTGACGGTGACGGGTGGGGTCCAGGCGCAGCAGCCGCCGAGCGATGTTGAAGAAATCATTGTGACGGGTACGCGCCGGGCCGACCGGACCCTGGCGGAATCGCCGGTGCCGGTGGATGTGATTTCGGCAGGGGAACTGGAACGGTCGGGGCTGGGTGAGGTCAACAAGGTGCTGAACGCCCTTGTGCCCTCCTTCAACTTCCCGCAACCGACCATCACCGACGGCACCGACCATATCCGCCCGGCCACCCTGCGCGGCCTGTCGCCCGACCACACGCTGGTCCTGATTAATGGCAAGCGGCGTCACAATACGGCGTTGCTGAACCTGAACGGTTCTGTGGGGCGTGGGTCCACCGGTGCCGACCTGAATTCCATCCCCGCCTCTGCCATCCGTCGGGTCGAGGTTCTGCGTGATGGTGCCGCGGCACAGTATGGTTCCGATGCTATTGCCGGCGTGATCAACATCATCCTGCGCGATAATAACGAGGGTGGGTCGGCCTTCGCGTCCTACGGGCAGACCTATGAGGGCGATGGCGATGTCTATCACTTCGCCTCCAATGCCGGGGCGACCCTCGGCAATGGCGGCTATCTGAACCTGACCGCTGAATATCGCGACCGTGGGCATACCAACCGTCAGGCGGCGGATACCCGCCAGCAATATAACAATCTGGCCGGCGGTGTCCCCGACCCACGCGAGGCGACGATCAACCGTACCGACAATTTCTGGTACGGCGACAGTGCGGTGACGGATTACAACGTCGTCTACAATCTTGGCCTGCCGCTGGGTGGTGCGGAACTTTATTCCTTCGGCAATTACAACAAGCGCGAGGGCAAGGCCGGGGCCACCTGGCGTCGTCCGCGTGACCCCAACAATGTCCGCGCCATCTATCCCAACGGCTTCCTGCCTTTCATCACGTCGGATATCGACGATATGTCTGTGGCGGTGGGCGTGAAGGGGGATGCCGGCGAAACCCGCTATGACATTTCCGGCACCTATGGCCGCAATGATTTCCCGTTCAGTGTGGAAAACACCCTGAACGCCACCTACGGCACCAACAGCCGCCGCAGCTTCTTCTCCGGTGACCTGCTCTACACCCAGGGCGTGATCAATGCCGACGCTTCGCGCGATGTTGATATCGGCCTGCCATCGGCCCTCAGCGTCTCTGCCGGTCTGGAATACCGCACCGAAGCCTATGAGTTGGGGGCGGGCGATGAGGATAGCTGGCGCGATGGTGGCGTGAAGGTACTGGATAGCGGGTCGACAAGCGCCATCGGTGCCCAGCCGGCCCCCGGTGCCCAGGGCTTCCCCGGCTTCCGGCCCAGCGACGAGGTCGATGTTGACCGCCATAGCTATGCCGCCTATCTGGACCTGGAAACCAAGCTGTCCGAAGCACTTCTGGTCAGTGTGGCCGGTCGTGTTGAACGTTATTCCGACTTTGGCTGGACCGGGTCGGGTAAGTTTGCCTTCAAGTATGATGTGACGGATGCGTTTGGTCTGCGTGGCGCCGTGTCCAACGGCTTCCGTGCGCCGTCGCTGCAGCAGAGCTATTTCTCCTCCACCGCCACCAACTTCATCGGCGGCGTACCGTTCGAAATCCGCACCTTCCGCGTCAATGACCCGGCCGCCCAGGCCCTGGGTGCTGAAGATCTGAAGCCGGAAAAGTCGATCAATTACAGCCTGGGCTTTACCTCCAACCCGTTCCCGAACGCCAGCCTGACGGTCGATGCCTATCAGATCCGGATTGATGACCGTATTGTCCTGTCGGAGAATCTGACGGGCACGGCGGTACAGAATTTCCTGACGGCGCGTGGCTTTGCCGGCGTGACCGGTGGGCGCTTCTTCACCAACGCCATCGATACCCGCACGCGCGGCGTCGATATTGTCGGCACCTATCGCGCCGATCTGGATGCGGCCGGCACGCTGAACCTGACGGCCGGCATCAATTTCAACGATACCAAGACGTTGAATGTGAAGCCCAACCCCTCCACGCTGGCCACGGTTGGTCTGCAACTGACCCGATTCTCCCGTGTGGAGGAGGGCCGGTTTGAGGAAGCCCAGCCGGAGAACAAGATCAACCTGTCTGCCACCTGGCAGTATGAAGACTTTAATCTGACGGTCCGGGGCACGCGCTATGGCAAGTTCACCTCCCGCAATGCCAATGCCGCGCTGGATCAGACCTTCGGGGCTGAATGGGTGGCCGATATCGATGTCGGGTATGACCTGACCGAGAACCTGTCGGTCTCCGCCGGTGTGAACAACCTGTTCGACAATTACACCGATCTGGTCATTCCGGGCGCCAACCCGAACGGCTTTGCCCAGTATTCCAACTTCTCGCCGTTCGGTTTCAACGGTGGCTTCTACTATGCCAAGGTCAAGATGACCTGGTAATCGTGACAGTCCCATCAGGCTGTGGGTTTAGCCCGCAAGCCTGATGGGGCAGGTTCATCTCGGGCGTTGAAACGAATGGTTTCGGAGTGCCCGAACAACGATCTCCGCTTTCTCCTCACGTTGCTTTTTACAGGCAGGCGGGCATCAAAAATGCCTTCGTGCCAGGGCATCGACCAATTGGTCGTCCGCCAGCAGCAGCCTGTTGCGGGTTCCTGGCACATCCTGTCCGTTGAGTTGTGTTTGCGCGGATTGAACGAAATGCCTGAACTTTTCCAACGCAGTTGGATCGTTGGGATTTTCGTCAATGTGACGCGCCGCGTCCATCGCCAACGCCAAGCTACCGAAATAACTGAACTCCCAACTGCATTTAATTGAACTAGTACTCATTATATTCATAATTTCATTCTGCCAACGAATGCTATCTGATTCTGAGCTACTGTTTAAACTAATCAGAGCGAACTGAAATCGTAATTGTGTAATTTTTGCTGTTTTCGCAATATCATAGCTAGGCCTCAGTAAGGAAGGCATGTGATCATTGCCAAAATGATGTTTCTGATAGCGATGGATAGCTCTCGATGCGTCTCGTAAGATTGACGCTATACGGTCCTGAACCGGAGATTGCGAGAGATCACCCAGCGTGTTAACAGCGTTGGCGAGTTCCAACCTTGTCACGACACGGAATAGCAATCTAGTTTCGTGCGCCAGCATAGTGACCGGCAGTTGATCAAATATTCTCCGGGCGCGCTCGATATGTTTGATTCCAACTTTCACGATGTCGGGGTCACGCTGCCAGGTGCCTACCAGAACAGCAGTCCGGCCAGTGAGCAACTCCACATCTGCCAATGCAGATTTATCATATTTAACAAGTTGTATGAAGTCCTCTAGGGATTGCCGAAGGGATGGCCAGTCATCGATGTTCTGACTTCCATTGATATCGACAAGTCGGGCGCGAAGGTAAATCAGATATGCTGAAATGCTTGCAGAAATCCTAGAAAAACTTTCCATGCCACCAAGTTGGTCGACGTTGTTTTCACGCTAATTGTCGATCGAAGGTGTCTTTACTGATATAATTTGCCCTAATGAAGCCGCGCTGTTGATGTCGTCGTAGCGCGTTGGATCCTCTGGGCAGGATGCGCTGGCCAACCAAGGCAGAGCCTGCGCTTGGCTGGCGCAGGTGGCCGCGGCGATAAGCCATAACAGGGCTAAGATACGAGAGGGTCGCATTACTTTCTCTCCTGAACGAAAACATGACCCAGGCTTGAGATAGGTTCAATGGAGAAGTGTATCGCTTAGGGTGGTAATGCGTCGTTGGCAGTGTCCAGGGCCTCAACGCTCAAACAGCCAGTTCATCTTGCTGTTGCCAAAGGCCCGATAACCCGCCTGCTTCAATCGGCCCAGCAGGTCACCGGTCCAGCTCTCTTCCGACCGTTCGATGATAATCACACGCGGCCACAGGCTTTCCGGCGCCTGATCGAAGAAGGGCAGCAGGGCCTTGTCTTCTGACCCTTCAATATCGATTTTCAGTACATCAATCTGGGTGATCCCAATCTCCGTCAATACATCGACCAGGGGGCGGACCCGCACCGGTGTGCTGGCGCCACCATGGTCACGCACCAGGGACGATCCGCCCAGATTGCTGGTGTCCAGATAAAGCCCCATCACCCCTTCTTCGGCGCCAATGGCGCAATCGGCATGGGTGATGATGGCGTCCGTGCGGTTCAGCGACAGATTGAACCGCAGGCGCCGTATCGCCTCCGGCCCCGGTTCCACCGCCAGGATACGCCCGGCGGGCCCCAGTAGACGAGCGGCGTTCAAGGTATAGAGCCCCACATTGGCCCCGATATCGACAAAGGTGCCGCCGCGCGGCAGCCGTGTGGCCAGCAGCGCCATTTCCTCGGGATCGAAGAATTGCGGCATGAACAGGAATTTGCGTTCCCCGACATTGTCGCCGGGATGCAGACGCAGATGAAGGCCATGCACCGCCACATCGAAGACCGGCCCCTGGATCAGCACGGCGATCTTACGCAGCAACAGGGCGAGCCGCCGCCCCACCGGTGTCGCCGGCAATCCCTGGCAGACGTCGGTGAGCAGCCGGGGCAGGGTGCCGGGGGCATAAGTACCAAAAGGCGGCTCCTGAACCTTGCTCAAAACATGTTCTCCCGATGGTGGAAACTGCCTCTGAAACGGGCATCTGCGCCGCGCTTATGCCATAGGACATAGGGTGTCGCATCTCCTTATGCCACAAGGCAAATCCATCGTGATTGACAAGCACCCGGCGCCTATGTGCAATGCCCGCTGTCCAGGGCGCTGCGGCAGTGGCGCTCACCTACCGGGGCGATCCCGTGCCAAGCGGGCGTCCGATCTGATTGGGGGTCCTTGATGAAGCTGAAGCATGTGATCGGCGCCGTCGGCATGGTCGCGGCCGTCGCCATCGGCCAGACGGCCATGGCCCAGGAAAAGAAGGTCAACATCTATAACTGGGCTGACTATATCGGCGAAACGACGCTGGATGACTTCACCAAGGCCACCGGCATCAAGACGCAGTATGACGTCTTCACTGATCTCGAAACCCTGGAATCGAAGCTGCTGGTGGGTAATTCCGGCTATGACGTGGCGATGCCATCGGCCGAACCGACCATGCGCAAGCTGATCCAGGCCAAGGCCATCCAGAAGCTGGACAAGTCCAAGATCCCCAACCTGAAGAATCTCGATCCGGAGCTGATGAAGCTGGTCGAATCGACCGACCCCGGCAATGAATATGGTGTCATCTACCAATGGGGCACCATCGGCATCGGCTATAATGTCGAGAAGGTGAAAGAACTGCTGCCCAACGCCCCGACCGATAGCTGGCAGTTGGTCATGAACCCCGAAAACGCCAAAAAGCTGGCGGCGTGCGGCATTGTCTTCCTGGACAGCCAGACGGACATCCTGCCGTCGGTGTTCAAGTCGCAGGGTCTGGACCCGAATTCGGAAAATTCCGAAGACACCAAGAAGGCCGAAGCGGCCATGCTGGCCATCCGCCCGCATATCAAGACGTTTGTGCCCTCGGTCATTGACCCGCTGGCCACCGGCGATGCCTGCGTCGCCGTTGGGTATTCGGGCGACGTGTTCCAGGCCGCGGCGCGCGCCGAAGAGGCCAAGGCCAAATTCTCCATCGCCTATTCCATCCCCAAGGAAGGCGCCCAGGTCTGGTTCGACATGGCCACCATCCCGGCGGGCGCCAATGTCGCCACGGCCTCGGCCTTTATCAACTATGTTCTGGAGCCCAAGGTGATGGCCGGCATCAGCGACTTTGTCGCCTATGCCAATGCCGTTCCCGCCTCCTGGAAGCTGATGAGCCCGGATGTCGCCAACAATCCGGCCATCTTCCCGCCCAAGGACGTGATGGCCAAGATGTTCACCGTCAAGCAGATCAGCCAGAAGGCGGAACGCGAACGGACCCGCACCTGGACCCGGATCAAGACCGGCCGCTGATGGAGCTGCTGTAACACCAGGCTCCACCAATCCGGAGCGGGGTGTCCATTTAAGTCTGTGGAAAAGGCCGGGGAGCTGTCCCCGGCCTTTTCTTTATGGGCGGTGGAAATCAGCTCACTCTCACCGGGAAGAACAGAAGGTTCCCGACAAGCCCCAGGACCCGCAGCTTCTGATCGCCGATAATTGCATCTCTGGTCATTTCAGCCTGGCGCCATGGCCAGAGTTATAGACGGTGCGGCGTTCGCCCTGCCCACCGGACGGGCGGCCCTGCGGTGCCCCGGTGCTCTGCTGAACGATCCGTTTGCCAGGCCGCAAGGCCCGTATCCTGTTGCGGTTCCGGCGGTTGGCCCCGTCATCGCGGCCGGTGCGCGCCTGCTATCCGCTTGATTTGTCCGTGGCCCTCTGGCACGCCAGTAGCAGGGCGTGTCGGGGGGCGGACGGAGAGCGGTGATGGAACAACAGGCACGGCGGATGTTCAACGATCTGGCGGGGACCCAGGTCAAGATCAAGGTTGTCGATATCGGGGCCAACCCGATCGATGGTGATCCGCCTTATGGCGCCATGCTGCGGCGCGGTGAAGCGAGTGTTGTCGGATTTGAACCCAATCCGTCGGCCCTTGCGCTTCTCAATGAACGCAAGGGTCCGGACGAGACTTATCTGCCCAACGCCGTCGGTGATGGTCGGCGCCACACGCTGCATGTCTGCCAGGCCCCTGGCATGACCTCTCTTCTGGAACCCAACCCGGAGGTCCTGGACATGTTCCATGGCTTCCCTGACTGGGGGCGTGTGCTGGAGCGGGTGGAGGTTGATACGGTCCGCCTGGACGATCTGCCGGAAACGGCCGGTATCGACATGGTGAAGATCGATATCCAAGGGGGTGAATTGCTGGTGCTGCGCAATGCGGTCGAGCGTTTGCGTGACGCCGTGGTCATCCAGACGGAGATCGAATTCCTGCCCATGTACAAGAACCAGCCGCTATTCAGCGATGTGGAACAGTTCCTGCGCGGGCAGGGTTTTGTTTTTCACCGGTTTTTCCCGCTGATCAGCCGGGTGTTCAAGCCCGTGATGGTGGGGGGCAATATCTATGGCGGACATAGCCAGCAGGTCTGGGGCGATGGCATTTTTGTGCGCGATTTCATCACGTTCGACGGTTATTCGGACGACAAGCTGCTCGCCGCGGCCGCCATTGTCCATAACTGCTACGATTCGGTCGATCTCAGCCTGCGGCTCCTGAAGGAGTATGACCGGCGACGCGGCACCAATCTCGGCTCTACTTACTTTGATGCGTTCAGCGGCGGGGCGTGACGGTCTTTCCCGTCTGATCCCAGCGGCACCGCACCCGCACCACCTTGATCCAGTTGCCGACAGCATAAGGATGGGTGGCGATGGCAAAGATACTGGCCATCGCCACAGCCGCCGCCCGGGCCGCCGTTTCATGCAGCTATTGCCCGGCACGCGCCATCCGTTCCCGCAGTAACCCTATGTCGGGTGACAGGCAGTCATCCTGGTTCCCATGTGGGTGGTATCCCTGTAACGAACTTTCATGAAAAGTGCCGCTGGCCGCACGCTCCCCCTATCCGTCCGGCTATGGTCGCGTGTAGAATTGTGCGGTGCGTGAAACAGCACGCCGCCTACCGATATCGCCAACCGGACAGGGACAGACACGGACATGGCCAATGCGCAGCCCTCGCGGACCCAGACCAAGTTGGAACCTTGGCGGGACCCGAATGAGAAGCCCTATGTCCGTATCGAAAAGGTGACGAAGAAGTTCGGCGATTTCACCGCCGTTGACGATGTTTCCTTGTCGATCTATCGCGGCGAATTCTTTTCCCTGCTGGGTGGTTCCGGGTCCGGCAAGACCACGCTGTTGCGTATGCTGGCGGGGTTTGAACGCCCGACCGAGGGCAAGATTTTCATCGACGGTGTCGATATGTCCAACGTGCCGCCTTATGAGCGGCCGGTGAACATGATGTTCCAGTCCTACGCCCTGTTCCCGCATATGACGGTGGAGGCCAACATCGCCTTTGGCCTGCATCAGGACAAGGTGCCGGCGGCAGAGATCAAGGAACGGGTGGCTGACGCCCTCAACCTTGTGCAGTTGGGTCAGTTCGGCAAACGCAAGCCGCATCAGCTTTCGGGCGGACAGCGGCAGCGTGTGGCGCTCGCGCGCGCCCTGGTCAAACGGCCGAAGCTGCTGTTGCTGGACGAACCGCTGGGGGCCTTGGACAAGAAGCTGCGCGAGCAAACCCAGTTTGAACTGGTCAATATCCAGGAAAAGGTCGGCATTACCTTTGTGGTCGTCACCCATGACCAGGAGGAGGCGATGACCATGTCGTCGCGCATCGCCGTGATGAACCGCGGCTACATCGCCCAGATCGGTACCCCGACCGAGATCTATGAATATCCCAATAGCCGGATGACGGCGGAATTCATCGGGTCGGTCAACATGTTCCATGGCCGTATCCTGGAAAGTGAGCCCGACCATTCCCTGATCCGGTCGGATGAGGCGAACTGCGATCTTTATGTCTCCCACCCCGGGCATCTGGCCCCCGGAACGGAATGCTGGGTGGCGGTACGCCCGGAAAAGGTCACCATCAGCAAGGAGCCACCACCCACGGGCGATGGTCGCAACCAGGCCAACGGCGTGGTGAAGGAAATTGCCTATCTGGGTGACGTGTCCATTTACGAAATCCTGCTCGACACGGGCAAGCGGGTGCGGGTGACCGCCCCTATGGTGACCCGCCGCACCGAAATGCCCATTACCTGGGAAGACCGGGTCTATCTGACCTGGCGGCCGTTCGCCGGCAGCGTCCTGACCAACTGACCGGGCGGGAAGGGGGGCTGAGACATGGCCGAAACAATTCAAAGCGAAATGCGCCATACAGGGTTTCTGGGCCTGTTGCAGCGGGTCGGACTGTCGGGCCGGGCGCTGGTCATGGCCGTGCCCTACGCCTGGCTGCTGCTGTTCTTTCTGATCCCGTTCCTGATCGTCCTGAAGATCGCGCTGGCCGAAAGCCAGATGGCGATCCCGCCCTTCACGTCACTGATTGAGAATGTGGAGGAGCTGAAATACCAGATCACGGTCACCTTCTATAACTTCCATTACATGGTGACCGACGATCTCTATATCGTTGCCTATCTGAACAGCCTGAAGATCGCCTTCATCTCCACCATCTGCTGCCTGCTGCTGGGCTATCCGGTTGCCTACGCCATTGCTAAGGCGGACCCGAAATGGCGGGCCCCTTTGCTGATGCTGATCATCCTGCCGTTCTGGACCAGTTTCCTGATCCGCGTCTATGCCTGGATCGGCATCCTGTCCAATAATGGCGTGCTCAATAACGTGTTGTTATGGCTGGGGATTATTGATCAGCCTTTACAGATACTGTACACGCCGGTGGCGACCTATATCGGCATCACCTATTCCTATCTGCCCTTCATGATCCTGCCGCTCTATTCGACGCTGGAGAAGCTGGACAATACCCTGCTGGAAGCAGCCGCGGATTTGGGCTGCCCACCCTGGAAGGCGTTCTTGAAGATCACGCTGCCCCTGTCCGTGCCGGGCATGATCGCCGGCTCACTGCTGGTCTTTATCCCGGCCACTGGTGAGTTCGTCATCCCCGAACTGCTTGGGGGGCCGGATACGTTGATGATCGGGCGTACCTTGTGGACAGAATTCTTCAATAACCGTGATTGGCCGTTGGCATCCGCCGTGGCCGTTGCCTTGCTGTTGTTCCTGGTCGTGCCGATCATGATCTTCCAGAACGTGCAGGGTAAGCAGGGAGGGCACCCGTAATGCCGAAATCCTGGTTCCTGCGTTTTGGCCTGATGATCGGCCTGCTGTTCTTGTACATCCCGATCATCCTGCTGATCGTGCTGTCCTTCAACGACAACCGCTCGGTCTCTGTCTGGTCGGAGTTCTCCTTCCGCTGGTATGGCGAACTGATGCGTGATGAACAGCTTCTGTCGGCGGCTTGGCTGTCAGTGCGTGTGGCGTTCATTTCCGCCAGCTTTGCCGTCGTTCTGGGCACGCTGGCCGGCATGATGCTGGCGCGCTTCGGGGCGTTCAAAGGTCGGGCCCTGTTTTCCGGCATGGTGTCGGCGCCGTTGGTGATGCCGGAAGTGATCATGGGCCTGTCGCTGCTGCTGCTGTTTGTCAGCATGGAACAAATGCTGGGCTGGCCCGAAGGGCGCGGCATGCTGACCATTATCCTGGCCCATATCACCTTCACCATGTCGTTTGTGACCGTGGTGGTGCAATCGCGGCTGGTCTCCATGGATGCCAGCCTGGAAGAGGCGGCGATGGATCTGGGCGCACGGCCGGCCAAGGTGTTTTTTGTCATCACCTTGCCGCTGATTGCCCCTGCCATTGTCTCAGGCTGGCTGTTGGCCTTCACGCTTTCGCTGGATGATCTGGTGATCACCAGCTTCGTCTCGGGGCCCGGCTCAACCACGCTGCCGCAGATCGTGTTCTCTTCTGTCCGCCTTGGCCTGTCGCCCAAGATCAACGCGCTGGCTACCATTGTGGTCGCTATCGTGGCCATCGGCATTATCTGCGCCGGCATCTATAATGCGCGGCAGGAAAAGGCCCGGCAGCGCGACGAACAGATGGCGCAGCAGGGCGGGTAATGCACTGGTCCTGATTGGGCTTTGTTTGGAAGACCAGGCAAAAAACAACCCCGGCGGAACTGCTTCCGCCGGGGTTTTGCTTGTCCTGCGGCAACCGGGTCAGAACGTCGTGCTGACCTGGGCACCAAAGGTACGCGGCTTGGCAACCTGATAGGCCACGCGGGCGCGGAAGCCGCGTTCGCGGTCCAGCGACAGCTTGGCATTTTCGTCGAACAGGTTGTTCACATAGCCAGCAATTTCCCACTCATCCTTCTTCACGCCCATGCGCAGATTGACGCTGCTATAGGAGGGCAGCTTGGGGTTGAAGGTGAAGGTGGTGGACGGCTGGCCGCCAATGGGAATGCGGGTGACGGTACCCACGGCGGACGGGTCCTGATCCACCGCCTGGGTAAAGCGCGACCCGATATGCTGGAACGTTGCCGTGGCAAAGCCCAGCAGGTCGGCACCAATCTCGTCTTCCCACTTGGTCTGCGCGCTGAACTGATAGCGCGGGACGGTGGGCAGGCGGTTGCCCTTCTTGATGCCCCCCACCACGGTAGCGGCACCCGTGGCCCCGCGTGAGGTCACGGTTTCGGTAAATTCGCTGTCATTGAATGACCCGGACAGGGACAGGTTCAAGGCATCGGTGAGCTGATAGCTGAACTCCGCTTCCGTCCCGCGCGTGCGGGCATCGGCGTTAAAGATGATGCGTGAGGAACAGGTACCGGCATCCAGCGTAACCTGAAGGTTGGAAATGTCGGTGTAGTAGCCGGCGATGTTCAGCGCACCGCGGCCGCCAGCAAAGCTGACCTTCGCCCCCATTTCATAGTTCCACACACTTTCATTGCCGAAACTGTCACGTCCGCCAAAGGTGGTACGGTCGGTGGCGGAGCAAAGCGGCAGGTTCAGCGGGTCGTTGATGCCGCCCAGGCGGAAACCCTTCGATACCTGTGCATTGATGGTCACATCCTCAGTGGCGTCATAAGAGAGAATGGCGCGGGGGGAGAAGCCGTCGCTGCTGGTCTTGCCTTCCACGCCCTGGGCACGGTCGGCAAAGATGCCATCGAAGTTCAGGGTCCGGTTTTCCTTGAAGTCGAAATAGCGCAGGCCCAGCGTGGCGGATAGCTGCTCTGTCAGGTCATAGGACCCTTCACCGAACAGGGCCACCTGCTTGAAATCATACGGGATGCGCGACCAGTACAGTTCGTCCAGCCCGTTCTGCGCCCGCGCGCCATTGGTGTCGATGCCGGTGATCGCCTCAAACCCGTCAACATTGAGGGTCTGGCCATATTTGCGCTCGATCTTGGAATAGAACGCCCCGGCCACCCACTGGAACGGGCCATCACCGTTGGAGGCCAGACGACCCTCTTGGGTGAAGACCTTCACATCCGTCGCATCGGACAGCGGCGAGTCCAGCGTGTAGACCTGCCGGGAAAGGCCGGTGGGCGAGAGCACACCCGGCTGGCCCGTGATGGAACCCGTCAGTTGCGAGGCATCGCGGTAGACCAGCAGATCACGGTCGGTGATCGACGTGACCGACGTGGCCGTCACCGCACCCAGGTCCGCCTCGATGGTCAGGTCGGCCAGCATGAACTGGTCTTTGAACTGCTCTTCCAGTTGCGTGAACTGCTGGCGTTCCTTGAACTGGAACAGGCGGCTGCCCGTCGTCACCAGCTCATTGGCCAGGATATTGAACTGGTCCTCACGGTTGAACCCGTCCGCCTCGATCTCCTGATAAACGACACGCGGCGTGACAGTGACATTCTCCGTCGGTTGCCAGCCCAGCGCCATGCGGAAGCCCGTACGGAACCCGTCATTTACGTCCTTCTTGATGCTGCCATTGGGCTGGACCGCATCAATGAAGCCGGCATAGCGGGTCCCATAGCCGACGGCGCGCAGGGTCAGGGTATCGCTGACCGGCACATTGATCATGGCCTTGGCGCTGTACCCGGTGCCACCGCCATCAATCTGTTCGACCGACAACTCGGTGGTGCCTTCCTGGGTGCCCTGGGCCGGCTTGTTGGTGATGTAGCGGATGGTGCCGGACAGCGAGCCGGAGCCATAGAGGGTGCCCTGCGGCCCGCGCAGCACCTCGACCCGGCTCAGGTCATACAGATCCAGATCGGGCGTGAACAGCGACAGCGAGATCACTGATTCGTCCAGATAGACACCGACCTGTTCCTTCACCCCTGGCTGGTCACGCACAATCTGGCCCGCGGAAATGCCACGGATGGCCACTTGGCTCTGTCCCGGACCCAGATTCTGGATCGACAGACCGACAATGTTGCGTGACACATCCTCGATATTGGTTGCACCGGCATCCTTCATCGAATCCGCGCTCATCGCGTTGATGGAGAAGGGAACATCCTTGAGGGTTTCGTCGCGCTTACGGGCAGAGACGATGATCTCTTCCAGCATTGCGCCCGACGACGGAGCCGGGGCCTGCTGGCCCTGGGCGGGCATGGCAATGGCGGCGGCGCTGCAAAGCAGAATGGACAGGGCAAGCGGGTGACGACCAGGCCGAATGCGCCCGCTGGTATGGCTGAACATGCTGTAACTCCTCCCACGCGTTCTTCTTGTCGGGGTGCACCTTTGGCGGTGCACACTCTGTGTATTATGACGCTGTCATAACCCGTTAACATCGGCAATATGCTGCAAATGCAGACAAGTGAATAAAAAACGCCCACAGCGCCTGCTGACGCCGTGGGCGAAGGAAAACTGCGGTGTTGGTGTTTTCCGCGCGTGCGACTCTGCGACGGAATCACCTCAGTCAAGCAATTCTTCTTCATGGGACCCGAAGAACTCATATCGAATCCGATCGGCACCCACACCTGCTTCCCGTAAGCCCTTGATGCTGCTGCTCATGAAGCCTTTTGGGCCACAGACCATGAAATGGGCACCGACAGAATGGGGAAGGGCGGCGATGGCGGCCGGGTCGATGCGGCCCTCTGCGTCATGATGCTGGCCGCGTTGGTCGTCCCGCCCCACCTGCTCATAAAGGATGCTGACCGACAGATTATCATGGTCGGCGGCCAGGGCGCGCAGTCGCGGGCCAAAGGCATGGTGGGCCCGGTTGCGGACCGCATGGAACAAATGCAGCGGTCGCGTGGTTCCTTCGGCCAGGGCAGTTTCGGCCATCGACAGCAGCGGCGTGATACCGACCCCGGCGGCCAGAAGGAACAACGGGCTATCGCCGTCTGGCGCCGTGAAACTGCCTGCGGGTGGGGCAACATCAACAACGTCGCCCACGGACAGGTGGCGGTGCAGGAAACTGGACGCCAGCCCTTCAGGCAAGCCGCTCTCCGGCGGCCCCTCATGCTTGACAGAAATCCGGTAGGAACGGCCATTGGGCGCGTTGGACAGGCTGTAATGGCGCCGCAGCGGTCCATAGCCCGGTATCGTCAGGTTCAGCGTCAGATACTGGCCGGGCCGGAAGGACAGGATGGTGCCACCATCGGCTGGTTCCAGGTACAGGCTGCGGATGACGCTGCTTTCCGCCACCGCATTCACCACCTTGAACGGGCGCCAGCCATACCAGCCACCGGGTGCTGTGGCGTTGTTTTTATACTTGGCCTGTTCCACGCCGATAAAAATGTCGCGCAGCAGCGTCCAGGCTTCCGTCCAGGCCTGCAGAATGACCGGTGTCGCGGCATTGCCCAGCACCTCGGCGACAGAACCCAGCAGATTGGCGCCGACGATATCATAATGGTAGGGCTGCACATGCAGGCTGACATGCCGTTCCGCAATACGCTCAACTGCCGGGCCCAAGGCCGCCAGATTGTCGATGTGATCGGCATAGGCCGCGACGGCACTGGCGAGCGCCTTGGCCTGGGTGCCGTTACGCTGATGCGTGGGGTCGAAAATGGCCCGGATGGCCGGATCACGCAGCAGGTTCTCATACATGTGCCGGGTGATCGTCTCTCCATGCTGATGCATGACCGGGGCGGTGGATTTCACAATGGCGATGGTCTCGGGGGACAACATGCGGGGTCTCTAGTGTCTGGTGATTGGGCATCAAAAGATGCATTTCTCACGAACCTTATGAAGCGCGCGCCTTAAAAGCAACATATTAAATGTATCTTTTGTTTCAGGGAAGGCTGTGCCAGCCCTGGGCCTGTCCGGGCTTGTCCTGTTCCTTCGGGGATGGCATGCAGGGATCAGGGGCAATGGGAAAGAAACGATGCGGCTGACCCGCTACACCGATTACGGATTGCGTGTGCTGCTTTATCTGGGGATGAAGCGCGAAGGCCTATCCACAATCCCGGAGATTGCCGCCCGCTATGGGATCTCAGAAAACCATCTGACCAAGATTGTCCATGAACTGGGGCAGTTGGGCCATGTACGCACCGTACGCGGCCGCAATGGTGGTCTGGCTTTGGGCCGTCCGGCTGCGGAGATCAATCTCGGCGCTCTGGTGCGGCAATTGGAAAATGATCTGTCGCTGGTGGAATGTTTCGAAGTAGGGAACAATTGCCCCATCACCGGCGACTGCCGACTGCAAAAGGTGCTGGGCAAGGCGCTGGCCGCCTTTCTGGGGGTCCTGGACGAGGTGACCCTGGCCGATCTGCTGGCGCAACCGGCAGGCATGATGCGGATGCTGGGATTGGGGGAAGCTCCCACGACACCCGTCGCATAAAAAACCCCGGCCGCGTTGCCACGGCCGGGGCTTCATCACGCTAACCTGTATTCGCCAGCGCTTACTTCGCGCGGGCGGCCTGCAGGTTCTCGTCCAGCTTGGCCAGGAAGTCCTGGGTGGTCAGCCACTTCTGGTCCGGGCCGATCAGGGTGGCCAGATCCTTGGTCATGTAGCCGTCTTCAACGGTCTCCACGCAGACGCGTTCCAGGGTCTTTGCGAAGTCGACAACGTCCGGGGTGTTGTCGAACTTGCCGCGATAGGTCAGGCCCTGGGTCCAGGCGAAGATGCTGGCGATCGGGTTGGTGGAGGTGGGCTTGCCCTTCTGGTGGTCACGATAGTGACGGGTCACGGTGCCGTGGGCGGCTTCCGCTTCCACCGTCTTGCCATCGGGGGTCATCAGAACGGAGGTCATCAGGCCCAGCGAGCCGAAGCCCTGTGCCACCAGATCCGACTGCACGTCGCCGTCATAGTTCTTGGCGGCCCACAGGAAGTTGCCCGACCATTTCAGGGCGGAGGCCACCATATCGTCGATCAGGCGATGTTCGTAGGTGATGCCAGCTTCCTTGAACTTGTCGGCAAATTCGGCCTCGAACACTTCCTGGAACAGGTCCTTGAAGCGGCCATCATAGGCCTTCAGGATCGTGTTCTTGGTGGACAGATACACGGGGTAACCGCGCAGCAGGCCATAATTCATGCAGGCGCGCGCAAAGCCGCGGATCGATTCGTCCACGTTGTACATGCCCATGGCAACGCCCGGCCCGTCGAAATCGAACACGGTGTGGCGGATGTTGCTGGTACCGTCGGCGCTGGTGAAGGTGATGGACAGGCGGCCTGCACCGGGGATGATGAAGTCCGTGGCCTTGTACTGGTCACCGAAGGCATGACGGCCGATCACGATGGGCTGGGTCCAGCCCGGCACCAGGCGCGGCACGTTCTTGCAGATGATCGGCTCACGGAACACGGTGCCGCCCAGGATGTTGCGGATCGTGCCGTTGGGCGACTTCCACATCTGCTTCAGGTTGAATTCCTTCACCCGGGCTTCGTCGGGGGTGATGGTGGCGCACTTCACGCCCACGCCATAATGCTTGATGGCCTCGGCGCTTTCGATCGTGACCTTGTCATCCGTGGCGTCGCGGTGTTCGACACCCAGGTCATAGTATTTCAGGTCCACGTCCAGATACGGAAGGATCAGGCGGTCCTTGATGAACTGCCAGATCACGCGGGTCATTTCGTCGCCGTCGAGTTCCACGATCGGATTGACGACTTTGATCTTCGACATGGGGGCGCTCTCCCAGGGGTGAAAGGTACCGGCGGCGATCCAGCGTCCGGCCCGGCGGTGTCAATAAAGCCCATTCGCGACAGGGTCGCAACCGGGCCTGCTCGGGTAATTTTCGTTCCGAATGCGGGGCTGGCCTGCGACAAAGGCAAAGCCCGTACCCTTACATCCGATCAGTTTGAACCTTATGCGCCGCCTGCTCCAGGCGGGCAAGCAGATCGACGCCTTCTTCCACACTGTCCACCACGTGGTACAGCCGGTCTTCTGCACCGGGCAGGTTGGGCTTGCGCATGAACCCGGTCTCGGTCATGTGCTCCATCAGGGCCACCAGCGGGTTCCAGAACCCGTCAACATTGACAATGATCACCGGCTTGCCGTGCAGGCGCAGTTGCCGCCAGGTAATGATCTCGAACATTTCATCCAGGGTGCCGATGCCGCCGGGCAGAATGAAGAAGGCATCCGACCGTTCCACCATCATCTGCTTGCGGATATGCATGCTCTCGACAACGATCAGCTCGGTCAGCCCGGTGTGGTCCACCTCATACCGCTTGATGTGGTCGGGAATGATGCCAACAACACTGGTCCCGCCTTGCAGGCCAGCATCGGCCACGAGGCCCATCAGGCCAACGCGGCCACCGCCATAGACGATGCCATAGCCGTTAGCCGCCAACAGTTCACCGGTACGCCGCGCCGCCTCTTTGAAGCTGTCGGCAACGAAGTCGGAAGAACCGCAATAAACACAGACCGATTGAATCGACGACATGAGTGGACACTTTCCTGAACTGACCGGGCGGCACCCCTTTGGTGCTGCTTGCAAACCGACCTCAACAACGGGCACTCTTCGCCCTGTGCGAAAGGGTGCGCTGTTGATCCCTTCGGCCCTACACCATCTGTTGACCGGACACAAGCGCACCCCATCTCCCAGTGATGGCGTCTTCAATGGGACGGCGTCCATGTGTCACCCCCGGCCCGGGCCGTCACTGGCGCCCCCGGCGATCTGATGGAGGATTACGAGTGATGAAGCATCGTTTCGGCGCGATTGCCGCCGGTATCATCGCCGCGACCAGCCTGACCGGCTTTATTGTCAGCGCCCAGGCCCAGGACCCCACGGCCGTGATTGAGGCCCGCAAGGCCGAGTTGAAGAAGGCTGGCGGCGGCATGAAAGCCATCTCCGGTTTCGTGAAGGATGGCAATGGCACGGTTGCCGATGTGCAGGCCGCCGCCGCCACCATTGAGGCTGTGTCCAAGGCCTTCCCCGATTGGTGGCCGGCCGGTACTGCCATTGGGGTGGGCAAAAGTGAGGCAAAGCCGGAAATCTGGACCAACATGGCCGATTTCAAGGCGAAGACCACTGCCTTCCAGACGGAAGCAGCGGCCCTTGTAACGGTGGCGGCCGGCGGCGATAAGGCCGCGATCGGTGCCCAGTTGGGCAAGGTCGGCGGTACCTGCAAGGCCTGCCACGACGCCTATAAGTCCTAATTGACGGGCGCCCCCCAATGGTTTGTTGGGGGGCGTTGGTTCATTCCGGCGTGGGAAACATCCATGCGCAAGATTCTGGTCTGGGACCTGCCGACGCGCCTGTTCCACTGGCTGCTGGTGATATGCATTGGCGGTTCCTGGATTTCCGCGGAGTTCAACGCGTTTGATTGGCATCTGCGTTTTGGATACGCCACGCTGGGGCTGGTCTTGTTCCGCATCCTCTGGGGGCTGGTGGGCAGTGAGACAGCCCGCTTCACCAGTTTTGTGCGTGGACCCAAGGCCATCTGGCACCATATTGCAGAGCTGCGCCAACCTGGCCGCCTCTCGCCCCATGTCGGCCATAATGCGCTGGGGGCGCTGGCGGTGCTGGGACTGTTGAGCGTGGTTGGTGTCCAGGCTGTCAGCGGCTTGTTCACCAGTGACGGTATCCTGACCGATGGGCCGCTGGTGGACCGGGTCAGCGGCGCGACGGCGTCCCTGATGCGCACCATTCACATGAACAATTTTGATATTCTGTTGGCGCTGGCCGGTCTGCATATCGCAGCCATTCTGGCCTATGCCCTGTTCAAACGTCTGGATCTGGTGCGGCCAATGGTGACAGGGCGGGCGCCCCTGCCGGGGAACATTCCGGCCCCTCGGATCGTTTCCCTTGTCCGTGCCCTGCTTGTCACGGCACTATCGGGTGCCGCTATCTGGGCGCTGGTCAGCTACGGCTGAACCTTGTTGGCCCATCCTGTCCTGTCCCGTTCCGTTGAGGGCGAGAAAGGTTATTGTTTCCGTGAACCGCAAAATCCTGATCCCCATTGCCGTTCTGGCCGTTGCTGCCGTTGGTGTGGTCGCCTGGCAGTTGCAGGGCCCTGGCAGCGGGGGGGGCGCACGTTCATCATTGCAGGCCCCCGCCGCGAAAAAGACCAGCCTCCCGGCCTTCGATGTGGTGCGGGTGGAGCCGTCGGGCACAGCGGTGATTGCCGGTCGTGCAGTGCCGGGAACCACGGTGAATATCCTGGATGGGGACAAGCTGCTGGGCACCACGTCGGCCGATGCGCGCGGTGACTGGACCTTCCTCCCGTCTGACCCCCTGGCGCCCGGCGCCCGTGAATTGCGGCTGGAACAGGTGGCCAGCGACGGCACCGTGACCAAGGGCGACTCCACGGTCGTGCTGGCGGTGCCGGAACCTGACCGCGATCTGGCCGGCCGCCGCGGAGAGGGGGATTCCCTGGCTGTGCTGACGGGCCGGGATGGCAGCCGGGTGCTGCAAGCCCCGCGTTCTCTGTCGCAGGGCGGGGCGCCACGGCCAGCCGGGGAAATCACTATCGACACCGTGGACTATGATCGCGGCGGCAAGGTCAGTGTCGGCGGCCAGGCAAAGCCCGGCACAGAGGTGATGTTGTACCTCCAGAATAATCTGACCGGCCGCACCAAGGTGGGTGACGATGGCCGCTGGTCCATAACGCCGGATCGCATCTTTGACGATGGACAGTACAGCCTGCGCGTGGATCAGGTTGGCCCCGACAGTAAGGTGGCCAGCCGGGCCGAGGTCAATTTCAGCAAAGTGCCGATCCCCGATCAGGCGCTGGCTGGCCGCGCGGTGGTGGTGGTGCCGGGCAACAATCTGTGGGCCATTGCCCGCCGTTCCTATGGCGAGGGCATTCGCTACACCGTGATTTTTGAGGCCAATCAGGCCCAGATCCGCGATCCGGACCTGATCTATCCGGGCCAGATTTTCCTGGTGCCGGACGAGCAGTAAACAGGGGGGGCAGGTGGCCCCCCATTCCGCGTCACCCCTTTGGGGTGCGATAGACACCCAGGGCTCCCGGCCCCTGGGTGGTCGGCATGATCTCCACCCGGTTCACATTAAAATGCGGCGGCACAGTCGCAGCCCAGGTGACCGTCTCCGCGACATCCTCGGCGGTAAGGGGAACCGTGTCAGCATAAACCTTGGCGGCCTTCTCGGCATCGCCCTTGAAACGCACCAGGCTGAAATCGGTCTGTACCATGCCCGGCTCCACACAGGTGACGCGCACGCCGGTACCGATCAGGTCAGCGCGCAAAGACAGGCTGAACTGCGTCACAAAGGCCTTGGACGCGCAATAGACATGCCCGCCCGGATAGGGGTAGGACCCAGCCGTAGAGCTGATATTGATGATATGGCCGCGTCCGCGTTCCACCATGCCCGGCAGGATAAGGCCGGTGATGATGGCCAGCGCCTTGTCATTGGTGTCGATCATCACCTCCCAATCATCCAGATTGGATTTGTGGGCGGGATCGGCACCCAATGCCAGCCCGGCATTATTAACCAGAAGGTCGATCTCAGCGAACTCGGACGGCAGGGCGGACAGTTCCGCCTCCACCGCCTTGCGGTCGCGGACATCAAATTTCATCAGATGCACGGGCGTTTTGATCTCGGCCAGCAGCGGCTCAAACTTGCCCAGGTCGCGGCCCGTCAGGATCAGTCTTGATCCCAGCGCGGCAAAGCGGCGGGCAAACGCCGCCCCGAAGGCGCCCGTGGCACCGGTGATCATCACGACCTTGGGGGTGTAGGGAACAGTGGTCATCGCTCAATCTCTCCCGTCACTGAACACTTACGCGCGTTCGCCGCGCTTGGCCTCAACCCACAGGGCTTCCATCTCATCCAGGGTGGATGTCTCAGGCTTCTTGCGCTGGGCATGCAGCGCCTGTTCGACATGGCGGAAACGCCGGTCGAATTTGTGGTTGGTGCCGCGCAAGGCCGTTTCCGGGTCGATATCCATGCGCCGCGCCAGATTGACCAGCGCAAACAACAGGTCGCCCAACTCATCCTGCACGCGGGTCTTTTCCACTGTGGCGGCCTTGATCTCGGCCCGCAGTTCGCCGATCTCCTCCTCGATCTTGTCCAGGATCTCATCGGCGCGGGTCCAGTCAAAGCCGACGCGCGCGGCCCGCTTTTGCAGTTTCACGGCACGGGTCAGGGCCGGCAGGCCGGGCGTGATCCCATCCAGGGCGGATGGGGGCACGCCGCTGGCTGCCGCTTTCTCCGCCCGTTCTTTTGCCTTGAGTTCTTCCCAGTGCTTGACCTGGTCATCGGCCGTATGAACCGACACTTCGCCGAACACATGGGGATGGCGGCGGATCATTTTGTCGGCAATGTGGCCCGCGATGGCATCGAAATCGAACAGGCCGCGTTCCTTGCCCATCTGGGCATAAAACACCGTCTGGAACAGCAGGTCGCCCAGCTCGTCCTTCACGGCCATCATGTCACCCGACAGGATGGCATCCGCCACCTCATAGGCTTCCTCAATGGTATGCGGCGCGATGGTGGCGAAATCCTGCTCCAGATCCCACGGACAGCCGCCCTCCGGGTCGCGCAGCTTGGCCATGATGTCCAGCAGGCGGGTGATATTGTCGGTCATCGCACCGCTTCCATGATCGGGTTGGTGTGCGACCTTATCGGACAGCATCGGCCGATACCAGGGGGCGGCATGCCCGCAATGGGTATTGGCCCCATGCACAGGCCGCGATCAAAGCGCGCGGACAAACCCCTGTTCCCCGCCCTCCGTCAGGCCGGTCGGCGCCCATCCCTGGGCGCGATAGAAGCGATCGGCGCGCGTGCCGCAGTCCGTGGACAAGTGCGCCTGTTCCCACCCCGCCTGCTTCAGGTCGTTCAGCGCATAAGACAGCAGTGCCTTGCCCACACCCCTGCCTTCGGCGGCGGGATCGGTGAACAGTGCCCAGATGCTGCCATCACGCGGATCAGCCGCCGCAAAGCCCCGGATGCCGCCTTCATCCTCAAACAGCCAGATAGGGCTGACCGCCAGAAACGCCTGATAGGCCGACGCCGGCACCCGCGACGGATCGCGCAACCGGTTCTCCTGCACGGCGGCCCGGATGCGCATCAGTTCAGGGATGTCGGCATTGGTCGCGGTGCGGATCATTATGGTTCATACGGTTGAAGGAGTGTGGTCTCGGTATAGGTCGCTGCGGGTCCCGTCGCAACGGCCCTTTCCGTTCGCGCTCCGTTCCGTCATGATGCGTCCATGCAGCCCGTGCCCGCCCTGTCCACCGATGACGACCTGCTCCCGCCTGCCATTGCCGGTTGGTTCCGCTCTCAGGGTTGGACTGCGCGGCCGCATCAGGTGGGCATGGTGGCCGCTGCGCGCGACGGGATGCATGCGTTACTGATTGCACCGACGGGGGCGGGCAAGACGCTGGCCGGTTTTCTGCCCAGCCTGATCGACCTGTCGCAGCGGCCGCGCGAAGGTCTGCACACGCTCTATATCTCACCCTTGAAGGCGCTGGCCGTCGATATCCAGCGTAACCTGGAGGCGCCCATCGCCTCTCTGCGCCTGCCCATCCGGGCCGAAACCCGCACCGGCGACACGCCGGAGGCCAAGCGGGCGCGGCAGCGGTCCAAACCACCGCATATTCTAATGACGACCGTCGAAAGTCTGGCACTGATGGTGTCTTACCCTGACGCGGCCGAGATTTTCCGCCCCCTGCGCCGCATCGTCATTGATGAGCTGCATGCGCTTGCCGGCACCAAGCGCGGGGATCAACTGGCTCTGTGTCTGGCGCGCCTGTCCAGCCTGGCCCCCTATGCCCTGCGTGCCGGCCTGTCGGCCACAGTTGCCGATCCGGACGCCCTGACCGCCTTTCTGTCGCCCACGGGCCGCCTGCATGATGATGATGGTGAAGTGGCGCCTGTGCGGGTCGTGCGTGGTCGGCCGGGTGCCCCGCCGAAGGTGGAAATTCTGGCCACAAAGGAACATCTGCCGTGGGCCGGCCATATGGCTCTGCATGCGATGGGAGAGGTGTATCAGCGTATCCGTGACCATGGCGTGACCCTGGTCTTTGTCAACACGCGTGCCCAGGCGGAACTGGCCTTTCAGGAATTGTGGCGGCTGAACACGGACAATCTGCCCATCGCCCTGCATCATGGCAGCCTGGCTGTAGAGCAGCGGCGCAAGGTGGAAGCGGCGATGGCAGCAGGCAAGTTGCGCGCCGTGGTCGCGACCTCCTCGCTCGACCTTGGTATCGACTGGGCTGACATTGATCTGGTGGTGCAGGTGGGGGCACCCAAGGGCGTGTCCCGCCTGTTGCAGCGCATCGGCCGCGCCAACCATCGCCTGGATGAGGCATCGACGGCCCTGCTGGTCCCTGGCAACCGGTTTGAGGTGCTGGAATGTGAAGCGGCGGTCGCAGCCATCAAGGCCGGCACCCTGGATGGGGACCGGCTGCGTCCCGGTGCCTTGGATGTGCTGGCCCAACATATTACCGGTGTCGCCTGTTCCGGACCGTTCAGCGCCGATGCGCTTTATGCTGAGGTGGTGCGGGCGTCGCCTTACGCGAACCTCTCGCGCGATGAATTTGATGATGTCTTTGATTTTGTCGCCACGGGCGGGTATGCGCTGGGCGCCTATGACAAGTTCAAGCGGCTGACCCAGGACCCGGAGAGCGGATTGTGGCAAGTGGGCAGCGGCATGGTGGCCCGTCAGTATCGTATGAATATCGGCACGATTGTCGAAGAGGTCATGCTGAATGTCAGGCTGAACCGGGGTCAGGTTTTAGGCCGGGTGGAGGAGTATTTCGTCAATGGTCTGGTGCCGGGCGACACTTTCATCTTTGCCGGACAGTTGCTGAAATTTGTGGGCCTGCGCGACAATGATGTGATCGCTGCCAAGGGCGGGCAGGGCACACCCAAAGTCCCCGCCTATGCCGGCGGTCGTCTGCCGCTCTCCACCCATTTGGCCGACCGGGTGCGGGCCTTGCTGTCCGATCCGCGCCAGTGGGCAACGTTTCCGGACGCGGTGCAGGAATGGCTGCAGTTACAGCAGTACAGATCGGTGATGCCGGATGCATCGGGACTGCTGATCGAAACCTTTCCCCGCAACGGAAAGGAATATCTGGTCGCCTACTGCTTTGAAGGACGCAACGCGCATCAAACCCTGGGCATGCTGCTGACCCGCCGCATGGAACGGGCCGGCCTGCACCCGCTGGGCTTTGTCGCTACTGATTATGTACTGGCCATCTGGTCGTTGAAGCCCGCCAGCAACCTGGATGCCCTGTTCGATCAGGATATGCTGGGCGATGATCTGGAAGCGTGGATGGAGGAAAGCTCCATGTTGAAGCGCCTGTTTCGTTCTGTTGCCGTCATATCCGGCCTGATCGAACGCCGCCATCCGGGGCTGGAAAAGACGGGGCGGCAGGTGATGTTCAGCGCCGATCTGATCTATGATGTGTTGCGCAAACATGAACCGGGCCATGTGTTGCTGCGCGCAACACGTGCCGATGCGGCCGCCGGCCTCACCGATGTACGCCGTGTATCCGATATGCTGAGCCGTGTGCGGGGCCGTATCCGCCACCGCCGTCTGGACCGCATCTCGCCCCTGGCCGTACCGGTCATTCTGGAAATCGGGCGTGAGCATATCCAGGGCAGCGCCATTGACGCCTTGCTGGACGAGGCCGTGAACGAACTGCTGGAAGAAGCGGTTCCGGAATTGCTGTATGGTCCACAACCGATGCAGGGCCGGTTGCTGTGAGGGGATGGTTTGCCCGCTGCACCGGATGGTGACTTGGTATCCTTTGATCCGCCTTGCCGTCAGCAGTCATGAAAAAGGCCGGGTCCCAACGCAGGACCCGGCCTTGTATCTCTCCGGCGAACCGGTCTTCCCTCAGCCCAGGAGGCTGTCGGCGCTGACCACAGGACCCAGATGGGCGATGCCGGGATAGGTCAATTGCCCCTTGGCGACATTCAGACCGTTGCGCAGATGCACATCATCCTTCAGCGCCTGCACCCAGCCCTTGTCGGCCAGGGCCAGCACGAACGGCGCCGTGGCATTGTTCAGCGCAAAGGTGGAGGTGCGGGCAACCGCCCCCGGCATGTTGGCCACGCAGTAATGGATGACGCCATCCACCACATAGGTCGGGTCGGCATGCGTCGTGGCGTGGCTGGTCTCAAAGCAGCCGCCCTGATCAATGGCGACATCGACCAGAACCGCACCCTTCTTCATGCGGCCGACCAGTTCACGGCTGACCACCTTGGGCGCTTCCGCGCCGGGTACCAGCACGGCGCCGATGACCAGATCGGCTTCCAGAACAGCCTGTTCGATGGTTTCGACATTGGCATAGACCGTGTTCAGACGGCGGCCGAACTGCTGGTCCAACTGACGCAGCCGGTCCAGCGACTTGTCCAGAACCGTGACATGGGCTTCCAGGCCCATGGCCATGCGAGCGGCATTGGTGCCGACCACACCGCCGCCAATGATGGCGACCTTGGCCGGGGGCGTGCCGGGCACGCCGCCCAGCAGGATACCGATACCGCCATAGGATTTCTCCAGGCAGTGCGCGCCGGCCTGAATGGACATACGCCCGGCCACTTCCGACATCGGCGCCAGCAGCGGCAGGCCGCCATTGCGGTCGGTCACGGTCTCGTAGGCGATGCAGATGGCGCCGCTTTCCTGAAGCAGCTTGGTCTGCTCCGGATCGGGCGCCAGATGCAGATAGGTGAACAGGACCTGGCCAGGGCGCAGCATCTTGCATTCGTTCGGCTGCGGCTCCTTCACCTTCACGATCATGTCGGCGCGGGCGAAAATCTCTTCGGCCGTGTCCACGATGCTGGCACCGGCAGCGATATAGAGATCGTCGCTTAACCCGATGGCGGTGCCGGCGTCCTTCTGAACGATCACCTGATGGCCATGGACCACCAGTTGGCGCACATTGCCGGGGATCAGGCCAACGCGATATTCGTGATTCTTGATCTCTTTCGGAACGCCGATGAGCATGATTTCTCTCCCTGTTCGGATGTGGGGAGAGAATACGCCCGAACCCAGGTGAATGTCCTTGCAAAGACCGGGTCCGGCATGGCCCTATTTCGACGTTTCGTGCATGAAACTCGGTATACGCGGTGGATAATGCGACCAGCCGACCTGGATGCCATTGATCGTAAGATTCTGATACAGGTGCAGGCCGATGGCCGCATTTCTGTCGCCGATCTCGCCGACCATGTCGGCCTGTCGCCATCCGCCTGTCATCGCCGCCTGAAAAGGCTGGAGGATGAGGGTGTGATCGAGGGCTATGTGGCGCTGGTCAGCCCGGCAGCACTCGGCCGTGGCACGTCCGTGTTTGTGCAGATCACGCTGGACCGGCAGCAGGATCAGGATTTGCGGGCGTTTGAGGCCAAGGTGATGGAATGCCCGGAGGTGATGGAATGTTATCTGATGGCCGGTGATGCCGATTTTATGCTGCGCGTGGTTGTTGCCGATGGCAGCGACTATGAGCGCCTGCATACCCAAACCCTCACCCGCCTGCCCGGTGTGGCGCGGGTGCGGTCCAGCTTCACCCTGCGCACGGTAGCCAAACGCACCACCGTGCCGATGCGCTGAGGGGACGGGCCATGAGCATCATTCGTGTCGGCTGCGGCGCCTTTATTACCGACGATCAAGACCGCCTGCTGCTGGTCAAGCGCCGCCGCAATCCGGAGGCGGACCATTGGGGCCTGCCCGGTGGCAAGGTGGATTTTCTGGAAAAGGTACCCGACACGATCCGCCGGGAAATCGCGGAGGAACTGGGCGTGGTCATCGACCTGAAAGGCCTGCTCTGTGTGGTCGATCAGATCGACCCGACCGGCCCCAGCCACTGGGTCAACCCCGTCCACCGCGCCCGCATCATCGCTGGCGAACCGCATGTGATGGAACCCGACGCGATGGCGGATTGGGGCTGGTTCAGCCTGGATGCGTTGCCGGAACCGCTGACGGTGTCCACACAGGTGGCGGTGGCGGCGGCGCTGGCTTAACCCGCCGCCGCATCCTTCTTCTTCGCCCCGATCTTCGGTTCGGTGCCGTTCAGCAGCCGGGCGATATTGTCCTTGTGGCGGATATAGACCAGGGCGGCGATGAACAGGCACAGGCCCGCCACGGCGGGACCGGCCAGGAACCAGGCCACAACCGGGCTGGCGCCCACGGCGATCAGGGCCGACAGGGACGAGATACGGAACAGGGCCGCCGCCAGCAGCCAGGTCCCGCAGGCTGCCAGTCCCACCGGCCAGGAAATGGCCAGCAGCACACCCAGCGAGGTGGCCACCCCCTTGCCGCCCTTGAATCCCAGCCAGACCGGGAAACTGTGGCCCAGCATCGACCCCGCCGCCGCCGCGATCCCGGCCTCTGTGCCCGCCAGATACAGCGCGATCAGGGTGGCGATGGCACCCTTGCCGCTATCCAGCAGCAGGGTGGCCAGCGCCAGGGGCTTGTTGCCGGTACGCAGCACATTGGTGGCGCCGATATTACCGCTGCCGATCTTGCGGATATCGCCATAGCCACCCAGCCGGGTCAGCACGAGGCCGAAGGGGATGGAGCCCAACAGATAGCCGCCAACCAGCGACAGGATCAACAGCAGGGGGGAAAGATCGGCCATGGTCATTTCTTCTTGTTTGGGCGGTGTTGGTTGGTCTCGGGCCTCAGGTGCGGCTGAACACCGTGCGCCCATCCACGATGGTACGCAAGACCATGCCCTGCACCGGGCGGCGGTCAAAGCAGGTGTTTTTGGACTTGGAGGCCAGCTTCTCGGCCTCCACCTGCCACGGCCGGTCGGCATCGAACAGCACCAGATCCGCCTTGCCCCCCACGGCCATGCGGCCCAGACCCTTCAGGCCCAGGATGTCGGCGGGGATGGAGGTCAGCGCCGCCAGTGCCCGTGCCAGGGGCAATGCCCCCTTATGCACCAGTTCCAGGGTCAGGGGCAGCAGCGTTTCCAGCCCCACCGCGCCGAAGGCCGCCTGGGCAAAGGGCACGCGCTTGCTGTCCTGGTCGTGCGGCTGGTGGTCGGACGCGATGGCATCAATGGTCCCGTCCGCCAGCCCGTCAATGATGGCACGGCGGTCCATCTCGCCCCGCAGCGGCGGTGACAGTTTGAAGAAGGTGCGGTAATCGCCGACATCGGTTTCGGTCAGTGCGAAATAGGGTGGGGCGGTATCGCAGGTGATTTTCAGGCCACGTGCCTTGGCCCGGCGGATGACGGCGACGGATTCGGCGGTGGAGATATTGGCTGCGTGATAGCGCCCGCCGGTCATTTCCACCAGCCGCAGGTCGCGTTCCAGCATGATGACTTCCGCCATGCCGGGAATACCGGCCAGCCCCAGACGGGTGGCCAAATCGCCGGCATTCATCACCCCGCCAGCCAGACGCGGCTCGCTGGGATGCTGGAAAATCGTCTGCCCGAACCCACCAGCATAGGCCAGGGCGCGGCGCAGCAGGGCCGGGTCGGCGATGGGCCCGCCATCGGTGAAACCCACGGCGCCGGCTTCCGCCAGCAAACCGATCTCGCTGATTTCCTTGCCGGCCGTTTCCCGCGTGACCGTGCCATAGGCGAAGATCTTGACCAGCTTCACCTCGCGCGCGCGCCGGGCGATGAATTCCAACCCCGCCTCGTCATCAATCACCGGGTCGGTATTGGGCAAAGCTGCCAGGGCCGTGATACCGCCAGCGGCGGCGCTGCGGCTGGCGGTCATCAGCGTTTCATTATGCTCCATCCCAGGCTCGCCAACCTGGGCGCGCAGATCGACCAGACCGGGGGCCAGGACCAGATCGGCGGCGTCAACAATCTCTGCGCCGTCGGGTACGCCCTGGGCCGCGATGCCCTGCCCCATGGCGGCGATCGCCTCGCCCACCGTCAGAAGGTCACCGACCTGATCCAGCCCGCTGGCCGGGTCGATCAGACGGGCGTTGCGGTAAAGCACGGGGCGGGTCATGGCGCGATCATCTCCCTGGCGGCATTGGCAGGCTGTTTACCAGAGGCAACGGCCCGGCGGCTTGCTGATTTCGCGGACGTTGGTTGAAAAACGGTGTGGACCACCCGAATGCGCCGCTGTTCCGTTCGCCCCGGCTTCTGGTACCATAGGGAGAACATCGTTCATTTTGATGTGGGCGCCATGTGCATTCTCTGCGGCCGAATTGAAGAAACCCATGCCATCACCACGGCGGAACTGGCCGCGAATGCCGCTGGCGTGGCTGGGGGCAAGCCGATCCTGTCGGATGCCGATTTCATCGAGCGCTTGCAAGAGGATGATGGCGGTGCCTGGGCACCGTTACAGACCATCGGTTTCAGCTTTCTGACCAGCCGCCCGGCCAGCAGCACGGGCTCCGACTATACTGGCTTCAACAGCTTTATCGACGCACAGAAGGAAACGGCGCGGTTGGCCTTGCAGCTCTGGTCCGATGTGGCCGGTCTGCGGTTTACCGAAAACGCTCCCGCATCGGCCCGCCAGGGGCAGATCACCTTTGCCAATTCCAGTTCCATTGCCGACGGTGTCTGGGGTTTTGCCTTCACCACGGGAATAACGCGCCCGGTCTGGGTCAATTTCGACAGTACCAAGGATAGCTGGGGCGGTCGCACGCCGGGCAGTTACGACTTGTCTGCCACCTTGCATGAGATCGGGCATGCCCTGGGTCTGGTCCATCCGGGGGACTACAATGCGTCCGATAATAGCGGGGCTGAGGTCACCTATGCCAACAAAGCCGACTTCATGCAGGACAGCCGGCAATACACGCTGATGTCCTATTTCTCGGCCACGGAGACCGGCGCCAACCATGCCCGCAAATATGCGGCGACACCCCTGTTGTATGATGTGCTGGCGGTTCAGGACTGGTATGGCCGCAACTATGCCACCCGCGCCGGCGATACGGTTTATGGCTTCAACAGCACCGCCGGACGCAGTGTCTTTGACTTTACCCAGAATACCCAGCCTGTGGTCACCATTTGGGATGGCGGCGGGCGCAACAGTTTGGATCTGTCCGGCTTTTCCAGCAATTCCAATGTCGACCTGCGACCTGGTTCCTTTTCCGACGTCTCGGGCCTTTCCCGTAACCTTTCCGTTGCCTTTGCCACCTATATCGCCGCTGTGACCACGGGGGCGGGCATCGACACGGTGCGGGACAATGGCCTGTCCAACCGCATCCTCACTGGTGCTGGTGATGATCTCGTAACCCTGGCCGGGGGCGGTGATGACACGGTGGACGGTGGCGACGGCACCGACAGTCTGCGCCTGTTGGGCGGCAGCGATGTCTACCGCGCCATCACCAACAGTGATGGCAGCCTGACCCTGAAGGGCCCCACAGGCAGCCTTCTGGTCAGCAATGTTGAAAATTTTGTCTTTACCGGTGGGGCCGGGCAGACACTGACCCGCGAACAGGTGGCTGCCCTTGATTTCAACGGCCTGCTTTACATTGCTTCCAACCCCGATCTGATTACCGCCTTTGGCGCGGATACGGTGGCGGCGCGCGCCCATTGGCTGGGTTTCGGACAGAGGGAAGGGCGCAGCCAGGACAGTTTTAACCCGCTCACCTATCTGGCCACGAACAAGGACCTGATTGCGGCCTTTGGCCTGGATCTGGGGGCGGCCACCCGCCACTACATTTCGTATGGCCATAAGGAAGGGCGGCTGCTGGCCGGGTTTGACGGGCTGGCCTATATTGCCAGCGACACCAGTCGCATCGACACGATTGGGGTCTCAGCGGTGGGGGGGCTGCTGGACTATATCCAGAATGGGGCGGCCAAGGGGGCGACCATCACCTTTGATGGTCTGGCCTATCTTGCCTCCTATGCTGATCTGCGGGCCGCTTTCGGCCTGGATGCTACGGCCGGCCTCAACCATTATCTGAATTACGGGGTCAAGGAATATCGGGAGGTTCGGTTCGATGCCGCCGCCTATCTGGCGTCCAATCCCGATTTGATCCGCGCTTTCGGGGCCGATCTCAAGGCCGCCTACAGCCATTATTTCAGTTTCGGCGCTGCGGAGGGGCGGGGCTGGAAAAGCTTCAATGCCTTTGATTATGCTGGGTCCAACCCGGATCTGGCCAGGGCGCTGGGCTATGATACGGCGGCTCTGACCCGCCATTACCTGACCAATGGTTTTGCCGAAGGGCGGCCAACCGATGCGTTCGACGTCACCGCCTATGCCATGGCGAACAATATCACCGGTGATGACTGGCAGGTGGCTGCTACCAAGGCTTTCCTGGCCGGGACGCGGGCGAACGGCACCCCGTTTGGCACTGATCAGACCAACCATTGGCTGACTGTCGGCACCCCCGCGACAGGCACCTTCAGCAGCATCAATGACAATGACTGGTTCACGTTTCGGGGCGATGCCTACACAAACTACAAGGTAACCCTGGAATTCCTGACCCTGTCATCCGCGACCACCCTGGCCGAACTGGGATTGCGCGGGCAGGACAATGTACTGGTCACTTACAAATATGGCCGCTACCCGTCGGTGACCATGGAGATCTTCACCCAGGAGGCGGAGGATGCGATTATCGAACTGACGCCTTTCAGCGCCACCGCCGGCGACTATCGCCTCACTGTATCCGTGGTCACCACCAATATCACCAATGGGAGCGGGGGCGCTCCGGCCGGTGCCCCGGTCGAAGCGGCCCCCTTTGAGCTGGATATCCCCGCAACCGAACCCCGTCCCGCCGATTATTGGCTGCTGTGAGCCTTGCTGACTGGGATGGCCAGCGGCAGAAGCGGGAACCAGGCGCAGACCCGTCCCTTAATCTTCCAGCATGTTGGCCAGTTTCAGGGCGATACCCATATTGCCGCTGACCTTCAGTTTGCCGGTCATGAAGGCCAGGGTCGGGGCCAGCTTGCCATCCGCCAGTTTCATCAGGTTATCACCGGAAATGGTCAGGGTCGTGTCAGGGGCAGCCCCCTGGCGGCCCACCGTCGGCGGGGTGGCACGACCATCAATAAACAGGACATCGCCGCCGCCCAGGTCAAACTTCACCAAGGCCCCCAGCCCGACAAAGTTCAGCGCACGGGCTTTCATCTGGGCTTCGATCTGATCGATGGTCATCACGCTTCCTCACGCCATTTTTTAAGTAACGTTTACGTAATCGGAACTTATAGCGCAGGCAGGCGATCTGAGCAAGAAGAACGCCTGCTCCCCTGCCGTCTGCGGTCGGTTTATCGTGCGGCCACGGCGACCGCGACGCCTGCCATCACGCCGCCGGTGGCGCGGTTGACCGCGCGCATCCGGTCCGGTGTCGCAATAAAGCGCCGCGCCCCCGCAGCCAGCAGCGCATAGCCGGTCATGATACCGCCCAACACCACAACCATCACCAGACACAGTTCGGCAATGGCCAGCGGCGTCATGGTCCGCAGTGCGATGATCTGCGGCAGGATGGCCAGGAAAAACACCATGGTCTTCGGGTTGCCCAGGGTCAGCCCCAGCCCGCCCAGCACCAGTTTGAACCCTTCACCTTTGATCTGCGGCTGTTCGGCAATCCCTTGCGCCGGTGCCCGCCAGAGTTTCCAGGCCATATAAAGAAGATAGGCGGCGCCAGCATATTTGATCACGGTGAAAACGATCTGAAAACTTTGCGCCAGAACGGCCAGCCCACCCATCACCAGCGCAAACCAGGTCAGGTCACCCAAGACGATGCCGGCGATAAAGGGCAGGGTCCGCCGCGTGCCTGTCCCCAGAGCGCGGGCCACCACGGCGGCCACACCGGGACCAGGCGAGGCCACGGCGACGGCGTAGATACCGGCGAAGATCAAAAGGGCGGTGAGTTCCATGGCGCAGGCCTGTCTGAAAGTCGTCGCGATAGCGTAGCACGGAACAGGATGCGCGGCAGGGGAAACGTGAGGCCGATGCCCGGCGCCCACCTTCCCCCTCAGAAGCGCAACGTGAACACCGATCCGCCATCAGGGTCCGGGGTCAGGTTGATGCTGCCGCCATGGGCCAGCATGACTTGCCGCGCCAAGGACAGGCCCACGCCCGACCCGTCACGCTTGGTAGTATAGAAGGGGATGAAGATCTTTTCGGCGACATCAGACGGAATACCCGGCCCATTGTCGCCGACATTGATCACCACATGCCCGCCCTCGTCCAGATGGGCGGTCAGGCGGATCAGGTGGCCGCCCGTGCGGGGTTGCACGTCGCGCATGGCCTCCACCGCGTTTTTCAGCAGGTTGATCAGCACCTGTTCGACCATGTCGGCATCGGCCAGCAGTTCCAACTGCGGCGGCAGCACCAGCACTTCCATGGACACGCCGTGGCTGTCGGCGGCAGGCGCCATCAGGCGCTGCAGACGTTCGGTGATCTCTTTCACCTTGATACGCGCCAGTTGCGGTTTGGGGACTGAGGTGAACTGGCGATAGCGTTCGACAAAACGCAGCAGGCTGTTGGAGCGGCGGGCCACGGTATCAATGGCCATTTCCGCATCCTGCATCTCATCCACCAGATCGGCCTGACCCGCGACCTTTTCCTTCAAATCAGATAGTACCCCCTGTGCGGTGCGGGTCAGCGACGCGATGGGGGTTAGGGAATTCATCATTTCGTGTGTCAGCACCCGCACCAGGTCCTGCCAGGCCCGCACTTCCGTGGCTTCCAGATCGCCGGCGATATTCTGCAAGGACAAGAGCAGCCGGCTTTCCCCGCCCAGGATCAGGCGTGTCGCCGTCACGGTCAGTTGCTGCGGTCCCACCGAACTGCCCGCCGCGACCCGGATCAGGGTTCGGGTGCCGGGTGCCAACCCGCGCAGCGCGTCGGCCAGAAACTGTCCGTCCGTGGTCCGCCGGCTCAGCTCCTCCGGCCCCAGCAGCCGATGGGCAAAATTGTTCAGCAGCTCAACGCGCCCATCCTCAAACATCGCGGCCAGGGCCACCGGCGCATGGTTCAGCATGGCGTTCAGATAATCAGCCTGCTTCTCTGAACTGGCGCGGCTGGCGCGGAACTTGTCCATCACTTGGGTGATGGCGGTGCCCAGTTCATCAAAGGCCGACCCTTGGTCAGACTGGCGGAAGGTCTGGCTGAAATCGGAATGGGCGATGGCGCCCAGGAACCGTGCCACTTCGCGGTTGGTCTTGGTGACCGTCCGCAACAGTCCTCCGACCTGTGCCAGGATCGCCAGGGCTACCAGCAGGCTGGTGGCACGCAGCGACGTCTCCACCAGCATGATGCCCAGCAGCATGGAGGACAGGGCCAGCAGTGCCACCCGGATCGTGACATTCAGCTCAAACCGCCTAGAGCCCATGCTTTTCCATCCGGCGATAGAGGGAGGCGCGCGTGATGCCCAGGTCCTGGGCCGCGTGGCTGATATTGCCCTGATGTTTGGAGAGTGCTTTGCGGATGGCCTCGCGCTCCACCGCCTCCAGGTCCAGCGTATCCAGGATCAGGGCATTGCCGCTGGTGGCGACGGGTGGGGCCGGTGTCGGCGCGGCCTGACCAGCCGTCGATGGCAGAGAAAAATCTTCGGCTTCCAGCATCGGACCGGCTGACAGGATCATGGCCCGTTCCACAGCATGACGAAGGGCCCGCACATTGCCGGGCCAGCGCCAGGCCATCAGCCGGGGCAGGGCGCCGGGCGACACTTTCTTCGCCGGCATATTGTATTTGCGGGCATAGATCGCGACGAAATGGTCAATCAGGACGGGGATATCATCGGCCCGGTCGCGCAGCGGCGGCAGGTGCAGTTCCACCGTGTTGATGCGGTATAGCAAGTCCTGGCGGAACACATCTTCCCGGCCCAACTGGTCCAGCGGCATGTTGGTGGCGCTGACCAGTCTTACATCAATGGAGATAGGCTTGGTTCCGCCCACGGGGATCACCACCCGTTGTTCCAGCACCGACAGCAGCTTGGATTGCAAATACAGTGGCAGATTGCCGATTTCATCCAAGAACAGCGTGCCGCCATTGGCTGCCACCAGACGGCCCACACGGTCCTCTTTCGCGTCGGTGAAGGCACCTTTCTTGTGACCGAACAGTTCACTTTCAAACAGGCTTTCCGACACCGAACCCAGATCGACCGAGACAAAAACCTGGTCCCGGCGTTTCGACCGGCGGTGGATTTCACGCGCAATCACCTCCTTGCCGGTGCCGTTTTCGCCCAGGATCAGGACATTGGCTTCGGTCGGTGCGGCGCGGTCCAGCAGGGCAAAGATTCGGGCCATGGCGGGTGATGACCCGATGATCGTGCTGGATGCACCATCCACATTGACGCCGGCCAGCTCTTTGGTGGTGGCGGCGGATTGCCGGGCTTCGCGTTTTGAGGCGGTCAGTTTCAGCGCAGAAGACAGGGTGGCCAGCAACCGTTCATTCTGCCAAGGCTTCAGCACAAAATCGGCGGCCCCTTGCTTCATCGCCTCGACCGCCGTCCCGACATCGCCATAGGCGGTGATCAGCACAACCGACAGCGTTGGGTCGATTTCGACGATCCGTTTCAGCCATTGAAATCCCTCGCGCCCGGTATTGGCGCCGATGGCGAAATTCATGTCCAGCAGGACAGCGTCGAAGCTTCCTTCCTTCAGCAGATGCGGAATCCGGTCCGGCCTGGGTTCCGTGTGGCAAAGAATGCCCTCGCGTTTCAGCATCAAGCGGGCAGCCACCAGGATATCTTCGTCATCATCGACGATCAGGACACGCGACTGTTCAGCCATGATCCACCAGGACAAGGAAAACTGTCCGGAAACGTACAGTCTTTGCCTGGTCAAGGCGAGCGGAATAGGGGTGGCGGGCGCCACCGAAATATTCGCCCGAATATCTCGGTGGAGAATGTGAAACCATGTCACAAAATGGCCGCCGTTGGGACTTGCAGGCATGGTTTGAGACGCCATTTACCGTCCTGAAACAAAATGCCGGCCCCATGACACCGGTGTTATCTTTATTCTGCTTCCAAAATAAATGTCCTGGCAGAAGGTGAAGGCGATGATCGAACTGACCATCAATGGCAAGGTTCACCGGCTGGATGCCGATCCGGATATGCCCTTGCTGTGGGCCATCCGTGACATTCTGGGCCTGACCGGTACCAAATATGGCTGTGGTGTCGCCCAGTGTGGCGCCTGCACGGTACATGTCGACGGTGTCGCCACCCGGTCCTGCGTCATCCCGCTACAATCGGCGGCCGGCTCGACCGTCACCACGATTGAGGCCCTGGGCGGCACACATGCGCTGCAGAAAGCGTGGGAAGCCCTGCAGGTGCCGCAATGCGGCTATTGCCAGTCCGGACAGATCATGTCGGCCGCTGCCCTTTTGAAGGAAACGCCCAAACCCACGGATGCAGAAATTGATGCCGCCATGGATGGCAATCTGTGCCGTTGTGGCACCTATCCGCGCATCAAGGCCGCGATCAAGCGCGCTGCCGGCATCGCCTCGTGACGCAGGAAGGGATGATTGACGCCATGGATAGCCACCTGATCCACGACACCGACCTGTCGCGCCGCGCGCTTCTGGCTGGCCTGGGCGGCCTTGCGGTCGCCATCGCCCTGCCGCTGCCCACGCGGGCGCAAACCGCACCGCCGGGCCCGCCGCCGCTGGGTGCTGCCGCTGCCGGCGCCAATGCCCAGACTGGCATGGTCACCGCCTATTTGGTGGTGAAGCCCGACGGTAAGCTGGTGATCATTTCCCCCACCACAGAGATGGGGCAGGGTACCCACACCGCCCATGCTGCCATCATCGCCGATGAAGTGGGCGTGGATTTTGCCGACGTGTCGGTGGAAACCGCCATTCCTGCCGATGCCTATCGCTGGGGCGGTGCCATGGGGTCGGGGGGCAGTCAGGGTGTCCGCCGCTGGAACGACCATCTGCGCAAGGGTGCGGCGCAGGCGCGTGTCATGCTGATCCAGGCTGGCGCCAGCCGCTGGAATGTTGATCCGGCCGGCATCACCATCGAACGCGGCTATCTGGTTCACACTCAAACCCAGCGCCGCATGCGTATCGGGGATGTGGCAGCGGATGCGGCAACATTCACGCCGCCCGACAATCCACCGCTGCGCGATCCGTCGACCCGCCGGTATGTTGGCCAGAATATCCCGCGTCTTGATATTCCAGCCAAGGTGCGGGGCGAAACCATTTACAGCATGGATTTCCGCCTGCCGGGCATGCTCTACGCCTGCGCCCGCCTCAATCCGGTGTTCCATGGCGATATTGCCAGCTTTGATGCGGCGCCCGCGCTTAAGGTCAAGGGTGTCCGGAAGGTGGTGAAGATCCAGGGCGGCGTTGCCGTCATCGCTGACACGGCCTGGGCGGCGATCAAGGGGGCGGATGCTGTGACGGTCAGTATGGCCCCTTCGCCCCAGGACGGCATCAATAGCGCCGCCCTGGCTGAGGCGATGGTGGAAGGGCTGGGCGCGGCCCAGGCCATCCCGGCCACGTCACGCGGTGATGTCGATGCTGCCTTCAAATCGGCCGCTAAGACGGTAACCGCCGATTACAGCGTGCCGTATATTTGCCACGCGCCGATGGAAGCGTGGAGCTGCACCGGTCTGTTCAAGGATGGCAAGCTGGAGCTGTGGGCGCCGACCCAGGTGCAAGACCGGTCGCGGCGCACGGCAGCGGCGACCCTCGGCATCGATGCCGAGGCCGTGACCCTCCACACGCTGATGCTGGGTGGCGGTTTCGGCCGGCGTCTGATGGATGATGGCATTCCGGGTGCCGCACAGGTCGCCAAGGACATGGCAGGCACCCCGGTGAAATTTTTCTGGCGGCGGGAGGACGAGTTTGACCGTGGCTATTTCCGCCCGGCCCAGATGGCGCGCCTGACCGCATCGCTGGACGCCAAAGGGACGGTGACCGGCATGGCCATCCGCATTTCCGGTCCCTCCATGCGTGCCGAGTTTGCGCCGGGCGGGCTGAAGGAAGGGGAACTGGACGGTTCCTCGGTGCAGGATCTTGGCAACCTTCCTTACAACCTGCCCAACTTCAAGTTGGATTGGGCCCGCCGGCATGTCCGGGTCACGGCCTCGCCCTGGCGCGCGGTGGGCGCCACCCATAATGCTTTTTTCCTGGAATGTTTTATTGACGAACTGGCCGCCGCGGCCGGCAAGGACCCGCTCGCCTTCCGCCGCGAATTGCTGGCCGGGAACAAGCGGGCGCTGGCCGTGATTGATCTGGTGGCGGAAAAGGCGCAATGGGGCAGGACCTTGCCGAAGGGCCATGGCCAGGGCATTGGTTTTTTTGTCAGCTACGGGTCCCTCTCCGCTCATGTGGTGGAGGCGTCGGTGGTCGACGGGCAGCCGCGTGTCCACCGGGTAACCACGGTGCTGGATTGCGGCGATGTCGTGCTGCCCGATGGCGCACGCAGCCAGATGGAGGGTGGGGTGGTCATGGCCCTATCGGCGGGCCTGTATGAAGCGGTGACGGTCAAGGATGGCCGGGCCGAGCAGCGTAACTTCGACACCTACCGCCTGATGCGCCATTCAGAAACGCCGCCTGTGATTGACGTCCATTTCATCAAGTCCGGTGAAACGCTGGGCGGCGTTGGCGAACCCGGCGTGCCGCCGACATTCCCGGCCGTGGCCAATGCTTTGTCGGCGGCAAGCGGCAAGCGCCTGCGCAGTCTGCCCCTGGTAGAGGCACTGTCGGTCTGATCCGGCCCCTTCGGCCCCGCCGCGGCGGGGCCGGCAGGAGAGGTGCGATTATCGCACCTCTCCCCGGTCATTCAGAAACCCGGCCCAGACTTCGTCCGCGACGGGCAGGGGGGCCGGAGACTGTTCCGGGCAATCCAGCCGCAGGTGCCGATCGCCCAGCGGGGCGCCGACGAAATGGCAATGGTGCGGAAGATCGGTTCCTGGTGCCACTTTGGGCTGGAAAAACTTGCAGTCCAGACACATGCGGCTGTTGGGGACATGCCCGGCACGCTGCAAGCTGCGGATCAGGCGCAACATCAGCCGCAACAGGGACAATTGGTCCGATGCCGGCATATCGCCCAAAGCATCAATCAGGAACAGTGGCCCGCCACCAAACCGGTCGGCCAGCTTCAGCCCGTCGCGGGTAGCCAGCACCAGATTGCCGCGCCCGTCATCTGGGGCCGCCACACGCAGGGCCAGACCCTTCTGGATCAAGGTGGTGGTGGCCTCGCTGGCGGTGGGCGCCTTCACCCCGATGCGCGCCGCGATGGTCACAGGCCGCAACCCTTCGGGATTGTCACGCAGCAAGGAGAGGATGCGGGCCTGGGTCGCGGTCAATCCATGCGGGGTGGCATCGCGCCAGTCATTGGCCTTCAACGCTGCTGCCACCCGCACAAACCCGTCCGCCAGCCGATTGGCCGCCGGTTCGCTCAACCGGTCGAACATGTCTTCGATCATGACACCCCAGCCTTTGGTTGCAGGGTGTTTATATTCGGACTCCGAAATTTTTACAAGGAATTGCGGATATGGTGTCTCCGGCTCTCGTCTATTCCACCACCCGGACCTTCACATAGGAACCCGGTGCCGGTTCAATAGGCGTCAGCTTGCCGTCGCCAGGCTGGCGGGCCGGAACCTTGGGCCCGGCATATTTCTGCACCCATTTGGCATATTCTGGCCACCAGCTTCCCTCCACTTGGCGGGCGCCGGCCAGCCACTGTTCGGGGTCCTTGGGCAGTTTGGTATTCAGGAAGTGGCTGTATTTATTGGCTGATGGCGGATTGACGACGCCGGCGATATGGCCGGATGCCGCCAGCACGAATTTCACCGGTCCGCCATAAAGCTGGGTCGCGGCATAGGTCGACTTCCAGGGTGTGATGTGGTCCTCCCGCGTGGACAGCATGAAGGTCGGGGTTTTGATCCGGCTCAGATCAATCTCCACGCCTTTCAGGGTCAGGCCGCACGGTTTCACCAGCAGGTTACGCTGATACATGTTGCGCAAATAGAAACTGTGCATGGCAGCGGGCATGCGGGTGGCATCGGAGTTCCAGTAGAGCAGGTCGAACGGGAACGGGTCCTTGCCCAGCAGGTAGTTATTCACCACGAATGACCAGATCAGGTCGTTGGCGCGCAGCATGTTAAAGGTGGTCGCCATGGACTGCCCATTCAGGTAGCCCTGGCTGTTCATCTTTTCTTCCAGCGCCGCCAACTGTTCCTCGTCGATGAAGACGGACAGTTCGCCCGGTTCGGTGAAGTCGGTCAGGGTGACGAGGTAAAGCACGCTCTTCACCCGGTCGTCCCCCTTTTCCGCCATATAGGCGAGCGTCGAGGCGGTCAGCGTTCCACCGATGCAATAGCCGACCATGTTGATTTCGCTCTCCCCCGTCGCCTGTTCGATGGCGTCGATGGCGGCCAGCGGGCCCAAAGTCATGTAATCTTCCCAGGTCTTGGCGGCCAGCGCCTCATCCGGATTGACCCAGGACACGATAAATACCGTATGCCCCTGATCACACAGCCATTTCACCAGCGAATTGGCCGGGCGCAGGTCCAGGATATAGAACTTGTTAATCCAGGGCGGCACGATCAGCAGCGGCCGCTTATGCTGCTGCTCCGTCGTCGGGTTGTACTGGATCAACTGCATCAGCTCGTTCTGATAGACGACCTGACCGGGCGTGGCGGCAATATTCTTGCCCACCTCGAATTTCTTATAGTCGGTCATGGAGATGGCGAGCTGGCCTTTGCCGCGCTCCAGATCGCCCAGCAGGTTTTCCAGTCCCTTGACCAGATTTTCACCGCCGGATTCGATGGTGGCGCGCAAGACCTCCGGGTTGGTCAGGACAAAGTTGCTGGGGGCCATCGCGTCCACGAACTGGCGCGTATAGAAATCCACCTTCTTGGCGGTCTTGTCGTCCATGCCCTCCACTTCCTGCACGGTGGATTGCAGCCAGCGCGCCGTCAGCAGGTAGGATTGCTTGATATAGTCGAACAGGGCGTTCTCGTCCCAGGCGCTGTCCTTGAAGCGCTTATCCTCCTTGGCCGGCGCCACCACGGGAGCGGCTTCCTGGCCTAACAGGCGCTGGGTGGTCCGCTGCCACAGCGACAGGTAATCCTGCCACAGCGACATTTGCGCCTGCATCAGCTTGGCTGGATCGGCCATCATCCGGGCCGTCATTTCCATGAAGGCGGCGCCGATATGCATCATGCTCTGCGAGGCGGACGCATCGCCGCCGCTCTGCCGTTGCAGGAAATCTGCCACCAGCCGCTGGCTCTGTTCGGCGATACGCGCCACGTTGCGCGACATTTCAACCGGATCGGGGATCTTGATCTCGGGGCTTTGCGGCTCGGCCATGCTGACTTCCTTGACGTCACGTTTCCCAGGTTTGGGGACATGCCGATTCTCCATTACCCCGGGGTGGGGCCGTCGGCTCTGTCCAGGATCAGTCCCGCATGCCAGCCTGTCCGATGGCGGTATGGCGGGCGGGTTGCCGTCCCGCTTTTTTTCATACACGATCCCATCATGATTTTCACCGACGCATACGTATCGCCCCGACATCTCCGCCTGATGGCTGTCATGACCATGCTGGCCTTGGCGGGTTGTGCGCAATTGCCTGTGCCCGACATCGTCTTCGATGATGGGCCGGCTCCGGCGCTGGCCACGGAAATCACCGATGCCGACCCCATCAAGGCGCTGACTGGTGTGCGGCCCATCCGCCGCGCCGATCCCACCTTGCAGGGAGAGGCCAATCTCGGTTCTGTTCCGCCGCGACCAGAGGCATTTTCCAGCCCTATCGAGCGGCAGGCGATGATCGACCGGTTGCAGGCCGATCAGGCGGAAGGGGAGGCGGCGGGGGACGCGTTGCGCGCCCGGTCGACCGATCCGCGTGGCCGGGCGGAGGACGTGCCCGACGTACCGGACGCCCCACCGCCGGTGCCGCAGGCACTGCCGAGGCCGCCGGAGGGGAGTTAGCAGGAACCAACTGCCTCCCCGGCGAAGGCCGGGGCCCAGGGGCCAAAGGCTCTGCCGTTGCCGCCGCGATGATGAAATTTGCCGAGGGGTCGTGCGCTTGGCCCCTGGGTCCCGGCCTTCGCCGGGAAGGCGAGGTGTGATGGTGAACTTCATTATCCCCCGCCATCCCGCCCGCTCATGGCAGATTGGCGCATGCCCTGCGCAAAATCATGTCGCTTGGGGCTGTTGCGGTGCGCTACATATTTCGCCCCTTTCATTGTCAACCCGGTGCCCAGGTCCATGAGCGACACTGAATTCCACCGCATCAAGCGGCTTCCGCCCTATGTCTTCGCTGAAGTGAATGCGATGAAGGCGCGAGCTAGGGCCGCGGCGGAGGACATTATCGATCTCGGCATGGGTAACCCGGACCAGCCGACCCCACCGCATATCGTGGCGAAGATGATCGAGGCGGTCCAGAACCCCAAGACCCATCGCTACAGCCAGAGCCGCGGCATTCCCGGCCTGCGCAAGGCCATCAGTGCCTATTACAAGCGCCGCTTCGATGTCGATATCGACCCCGAGACCGAAGCCATTGTGACCATCGGGTCCAAGGAAGGTCTGGCCAACCTGGCCCAGGCGATTACCGGTCCCGGTGATGTCATCCTGGTGCCGAACCCGTCCTACCCGATCCATCCGTTCGGCTTCATGCTGGCCGGTGCCGCCCTGCGCCATATCCCGGTGAATAACGGCCTGGATGATTTTGTGCCGGCGCTGGAACGCGCCATCAAACATTCGGTGCCCAAGCCTACGGCCCTGATCGTCAGCTTTCCGGCCAACCCGACGGGTCAGACGGTAACGCTGGACTGGTACCGGCCCATCGTGGATCTGTGCCTGAAGCACGGCATCTATATCCTCTCCGACATTGCCTATGCCGAGATCTATTTCGATGGCAATCCGCCGCCTTCGGTGTTGCAGATCCCGGAAGCGCGCGACATCACGGTCGAATTCAACAGCCTGTCCAAAACCTACAACATGCCGGGCTGGCGTGTCGGGTTTGGCGTGGGTTCCAAGAAGCTGGTGGGCGCCCTGGCCAAGTTCAAATCCTATGTGGATTACGGCGCCTTCACGCCCATCCAGGTGGCGGCCACCGCCGCCTTGAACGGGCCGCAGGATTGTGTGCTGGAAATCCGCGAGATGTACAAGCAGCGCCGCGACGTGCTGATTGAAGGCTTGCATCAGGCTGGCTGGATGGTGCCAAGCCCTAATGCCTCGATGTTTGTCTGGGCCGAAATTCCGGAACCGTTCAAACATCTGAGCAGTCTCGAATTCGCCAAGCTGCTGATGCAGGAGGCCAAGGTGGCCGTCAGCCCCGGCATTGGTTTTGGCGAATATGGAGACACGCATGTGCGTTTCGGTCTGGTCGAGAACAACCAGCGTATCCGGCAGGCCACCCGCAATATCAAGATTTTCCTGGACAAGGCGCGTAAGGTCAACGCGCCCATCACGTCCGAACCCGCCGCTGTCGAGTGAGGATCAGATCTTATGGTTGATGGCAAACCTTTGCGCATCGGTGTCGCCGGTCTGGGTACGGTCGGCGGCGGGGTTCTGAAGCTGGTCTCGGCCAATGCCGATCTTCTCGCCAAGCGAACGGGCCGCCCCATCCAGGTGGTGGCCGTTTCCGCCCGCGACCGCCACCGCGACCGTGGTGTCGATCTGTCAGGCCTGCGCTGGTACGAGAATGCGGCCGATCTGGCCGTTGATCCCGATGTCGATGTCTTTGTCGAACTGATCGGCGGGTCCGACGGCATCGCCCGCCAAGCTGTCGAGGCGGCATTGGCGGCTGGCAAGCATGTGGTCACCGCCAACAAGGCGCTGTTGGCCCATCATGGTGCGGCCCTGGCCGCCAAGGCCGAGTCCGCCGGCCTGACCCTGGCGTTCGAGGCGGCGGTGGCCGGTGGCATCCCGGCCATCAAGGGTCTGCGCGAAGGTTTGGCCGCCAACAATATCCGGGAAGTTCACGGCATCCTGAACGGCACCTGCAATTACATCCTGACCGAAATGCGGACCACAGGCCGCGATTTCGCCGATGTTCTGGCCGATGCCCAGCGCCTGGGCTATGCCGAGGCCGACCCGTCCTTCGACGTGGATGGCGTGGATGCTGCGCACAAGCTGGCGGTCCTCACGGCCGTGGCCTTTGGGGCGCATGTCGATTTCAAGTCGGTGCATATCGAGGGCATCCGCCACGTCTCAGCGCTGGACATCAACTATGCCCAGGAACTGGGCTACCGCATTCGTCTGCTGGGCATTGCGCGGCGGACGGAGGAGGGGATCGAACAGCGGGTGCATCCCTGCATGGTGCCGATCACCAGCCCCTGCGGTGCCACGGATGGTGTGTTCAACGCCGTGGTTGCTGACGGCGACTTCGTGGACAAGGTTGTGCTGGTCGGCCGGGGGGCCGGTGCCGGCCCGACCGCGTCTGCGGTCGTCGCCGATCTGGTGGATATTGCGCGCGGCCGGTCGACGCCGACCTTTGGCGTGCCGGCGGCGGATCTGCTGCTGGCCAAGGCAGCTCCGCTCAGCCGCCGCCGCGGCCGCTATTATGTCCGCCTGATGGTGGTCGACCGTCCGGGCGTGATCGCGGAAATCGCGGCCACCCTGCGCGACCAGAATGTCTCGATGGAGGCGTTCTTGCAGCGTGGCCGCGCGCCGGGTGAGGCGGTGCCGGTGGTCTGGACCACGCACGACACGGATGAGGCCGCCATGCAGCAGGCGCTCGCCACCATCGCGTCGTTGGACAGTGTTCTGGAACCGCCGCGCATGATCCGCATCGAGGATTTCTGATACACACTCAAACCAAGGAACGGCGCAATCGACAAGACGCCGGTCTCAGCCATAGGGGAACGAGATATGAGTGAGAAGAGCAATCCGAAGGGCGATTTTTCCCTGGTGATGGATCGCAACCTGGCGCTGGAAGTGGTCCGCGTCACCGAAGCGGCGGCCTTGTCCGCATCGCTGCTGATGGGCCGCGGCGATGAGAAAGCCGCCGATCAGGCCGCTGTGGACGCGATGCGCAAGGCGCTGAACAGCCTTTCCATCGACGGTACGGTGGTTATTGGCGAGGGCGAGCGTGACGAAGCCCCGATGCTGTATATCGGGGAAAAGGTCGGCACCGGCAACGGGCCTAAGATCGACATCGCGCTGGACCCGTTGGAAGGCACGACGATCTGCGCCAAGGGCGGCCCGAACGCTCTGGCCGTTATCGCCATGGCGGAGGCCGGTGGCTTCCTGAACGCGCCTGACGTGTACATGGAAAAGATCGCGGTGGGCGGTGGCCTGCCGGGCGGTGTTGTCGACCTGGACGAAAAGGTCGAGACCAATCTGCGCAATCTGGCGCTGGCCAAGGGGGCGGACGTCTCGGAACTGGTGGTCTGTATTCTGGACCGTCCGCGCCATGCCGAACTGATCGCCCGCGTGCGGGAGGCCGGTGCGCGCATCATGCTGATTGGTGACGGCGACGTGTCAGGCGTCATCGCCACGGCCCAGCCCAATGCCGGCATCGACCTGTATATGGGGTCGGGTGGTGCGCCGGAGGGGGTTTTGGCCGCTGCCGCCCTGCGCTGCATCGGTGGGCAGTTCCAGGGCCGTCTGATTTTCCGCAACGATGCCGAGCGGGAGCGCGCCAAGCGCTGGGGCGTCACCGACCTGGACAAGAAGTACAGCCTGTACGATCTGGCCCGTGGCGATGTGATGTTCTGCGCCACCGGCGTGACCACCGGCCCCATGCTGGGCGGTGTGCGCCGCTTCCCCGGCGGCGCCATCACTCATTCGGTGGTGATGCGGTCCAAGTCGGGGACGGTGCGCTATGTCGAGGCACACCACAATCTGCGCACCAAGACCAGCTTCATTCCGGAAGCCAAGCGGTAAGCGGCTTCGCTTATCGGTGTACCGTGATTGTCATCCCCGCTTTTGCGGGGATGACTGTTTTGGGCATTCGCGCGCAGTGCTCTATGCTCATCCGGTATCTCCCCTCCCTGGATCTGGCACTCCCCCATGACCATCCCCGCCTTTCTTGGCGTTGAAAGTTCGCTCACCGGCCGTCGCTGGAAGGCGCGCAATAGCGATGACCGGCTGGCCCTGACGCTGGCGCAGGCGCATGGGTTGCCGGAACTGGTGGGTCGCCTGCTGGCCGGGCGTGGGGTGGGGGTGGAGGAGGTGGAGCGGTACCTTTCGCCCACCTTGCGCGCCTTTATGCCCGACCCGTCGGTCCTGCGCGATATGGACATTGCCGCCGACCGGGTGGCCCGCGCCATCCGCGACGGGGAGAAGGTGGCCGTTTTCGGTGATTATGACGTGGATGGCGCCACCTCCACGGCCCTGCTGAACCGGTTCTTCCGGGCCGTGGGCCGGGAACTGCGGGTCTATATCCCCGACCGCATTGAAGAAGGGTATGGCCCAAACCTGCCAGCTTTGTTGAAACTGAAGCAGGAAGGCATCGATCTGGTTATTACCGTCGATTGCGGCGTGACCAGTTTCGACCCGCTGCAGGGGGCGGTGGCCGCCGGGTTGGAGGTGGTGGTGGTGGACCATCACAAGGCCGAACCGCGTCTGCCGGCCGTGACCGCTGTTGTCAATCCCAACCGTCTTGATGAACCGGCCGGCGGGCCGCTTTCGACTCTGGCGGCTGTGGGCGTCAGTTTTCTGCTGATCGTGGCGGTCAACCGGGTGCTGCGCGGCAGCGGCTATTACAGCGCTGGCAGAACGGAACCGGACCTGATGTCGTGGCTGGATATTGTGGCCCTGGGTACAGTGTGTGACGTGGTGCCGCTGGTCGGGCTGAACCGGGCATTTGTGGCACAGGGTCTGCGTGTCATGGGTAAACGGGCCAATATCGGCATTGCGGCTCTGGCCGATGTCGCCGGTGTGAACGAGGTGATGGACGCCTACCATGCCGGATACATTATTGGACCCCGCGTAAATGCCGGCGGGCGGGTGGGCCGGGCCGATCTGGGCACGCGGCTTTTGTCGACGGAGTCGACGGCAGAAGCAGCCGACCTGGCCAAGGAGCTGCACGCCTTCAATGCCGCACGCCGTGCGATCGAGGCAGCCGTGCTGGAAGAGGCCATCGCCAGCACCGAAGCCAGCGTGGACGAGAGCCCTGAACTTGTCTTGGCTGTGGGGGAAGGCTGGCATCCCGGCGTCATCGGCATTGTCGCCTCACGGCTGAAGGACCGGTATAACCGCCCGGCTTGCGTGGTGGCCCTGGACGGCCTGTTGGGCAAAGCATCGGGCCGTTCCGTGCGTGGCGTCGACCTGGGCTCCGCCATCATCGCGGCGCGGCAGGCTGGATTGCTGGTGGCGGGCGGCGGCCATGCTATGGCGGCCGGCTTCACCGTGGCGCGGGAAAAGATCGACGATCTGCGCACTTTCCTGCGGGATCGCATCGCCCGGCAGTTGGAAGATGCCGGCCCGCTAGTCCCCTCCCTTTCCTTGGACGGGGCCTTGTCGGTTCGGGCTGCCAGCACCGATCTGCTGCGGCATCTGGAAAGGCTTGCTCCCTATGGTACGGGTAACTCCGAACCCCGCTTCGCCGTGGCTGATGCCCGCATTGTCAAGGCTGATCTGGTTGGGGCTGAAGGTAAGCATGTGCGCTGCATCCTGACCGGCAGCGACGGCAGTCGTTTGAAATCAATCGCCTTCCGCGCCATGGACAGTGATCTGGGCCCGGCCTTGCTGCAAAGCGGCGGACGGCCGATGCATCTGGCAGGGACCTTGCGGCCTGACCGCTGGAATGGAAATGACGGCGTACAGTTGTTAATTGACGATGGCGCTATTTCCGGCAACGCTGGATAAAGGAAACCTGAGTCTTTATTCATTAATTCGCCGTGCGCCTTTAACAAACTATTGCCAAATCGTTAAAGACAGCAATCGCGGCATGGCATATAGTCACCCATCGCCCAGTTGCCGCTTGCATTATCACTGCCGGGGCAGGGCGGTTGCGTTGATTTTGTGCGGGGCGTTGGTGTCATGAATGTACGCGCGGCGGGCATGCCGGCCGATCGGTCGGATACAGGCAAGGTGAAGGAAAACACGGTCTCACCGCCTGAACCCGCTACCACTATTTCCAAGCTGCAGGCCCATTTTGAGCAGTTGGACGAAAGTTCGTTGCTGCGGGTGGCGCGGGCGGTCGAATTGGCCCGTGCTGCGGAACGACGCGATCCGACTGATGAACAGATTCTGGAAACCTTGCGCCCCCGCCTGCGTGCATTGCGCCCCCATCGTGTTCCCACCTTTCAGCGGTCGATCTGCACGGCGTTGGAGATTTTCCTTTATGAAGGCGACCTGCATGAAGAAAAGCGCAAGGGAGCCCTGGCGCGCCAGGTCCTGAACCCGTGGTGGCGGGTGCTGATGGCCTCGCCCTACCGTGCCACGCTGGCCGGGCTGGAGGGGGAATATGGCAAGGCTGTGCGTGAACAGCGTTGGACCGATCTTCCCGCCATTGCCGAACGCGGTATCCAGGCTGCGGCCTCCGCGACGGAGTCGCTGCTGGCAGAGGCGCTTAAATCCTACGGCCGGCGCGGTGAGTTATCCGCCATGCTGGGGGGCGACCGGGCGCTGGAAGATATGAAGGAAATCGGGGTGCTGCTGGGGCTGCATGCCCAGTTGACACCTGCCCTGGACCGGGTGCGCCGGATGGCCGGGGTGGAGGGATCGGGTCGTATTTTTGATTTCACCCCCAATGCCGTTGTGGCGGCGCGCACCGCCTACATGAATGTCCATGACCGGGGCGCCGACCTGGTCGAGTATTTCTTTTTCGGCCTGATGACGATGCTGGTCCAGCCCTTCCAGGCGCTGCGACTGGTTCGTATGCTGTCGCAGGACATGAGCCATGTTTCCGGCAACCATCCAGCCCGGCTGATCCCGGCCCGGTTGTTTTCTGACCTGACGCGGACTTTGTCGGAGATCGGGCGCGCTTCTGGCGGGCCGGTGATGGCGCGGCGTGTCTGGCTGCTGACCTGTGCCCGGCTTGTGTCGGACGCACAGCTCATGATCAAGGGGCTGGCAGACGAGGTTCAGGTGGAACCGAATCCCGAGTGGCAGAAGCTGTTGGCCGAAGCACGCGGACGGGTGATGCAGGCGGTCGACACCTTCATTCTGGCGGCACTGCAAGATTGTGTTGTGGTGCTGCCGGTGAAGCAGTTGCAGGAAAAGAAGGGCTCCGAAGTGCGTTTGGAACCCGACATGGCCCATATCCCGACGGAGGAGGAGGTGGGCATTGCGCAGGCCGCCACCGTGCTGTTCACGGCAGTGAAAAAGCTGATGGAACAGGAAGGTCAGGACCGGTTGATGCGGTCGAAGGAGGGTGATCTGGAGCAACGGCTGGAAATTGGTATCAATTTCCGGGTCGAATATCTGCGCGCCCGACCCAAGCATGCCGTGGCCATTGCCCATCTGCGGGGGGTCCAGAAGGTGCTGAAGGGCCTGCCGTCGCTGAACATCATCCGCGATTTGGAATATCGTGTCGAACGCACCCTTGACCGGTATAAGAATTGATCGAAGTTGGCTCTGGCATGGGCGATATGCACGAAACTGAAAAAAAGTGCTTGAACAGCCCGGCTGGTCCGGCTAATTAACCGCCCACCGACGACGTCCCCATCGTCTAGAGGCCTAGGACACCAGCCTTTCACGTTGGTAACACGGGTTCGAATCCCGTTGGGGACGCCACCTTCCAAGAAACGAATTCTTGGGTGCCGGTGGCGGTGCCGGATGGAGACTTGAAAACCATTTGGCGGAAACGGAAAAAGCCCCGTGCCATAAGGCCGGGGCTTTTTCGTTGCTAGACCTGCATTAGCATTCTCAACAAGGGATTGATCATGCGTTCGATGGAAGGACAGCGCAGCGACAACCGGCCTCTGAAGCGCAGTGATGACGAAAAGCGCCGGGCCCTGTTGCAGCTGGAAGCGGCCTATGCCGCGCTCGGTCCGAAGCCGACGCCGGGCCTCAAGGAAACCATGGCAGAGCGTATCCGGGCGCTGAAGGCTGAAATCGCCGAGGGTGCGAGCAAGCCGCCACGCCGCGAGCGGGATCGTGACCGGGGTTGAACAACCATTGCCGTCAAGCCGCCCCGGTGGCGTCGGCGGTTGAAGAAAATCAAAAAAGGCGGGTGCCGTGCGATGCGGCTCCCGCCTTTTTCGTATCACGGCATAAAACACCGCCATCACAACGGTAAGGGTCTTGCGCATGCCGCGATCAGGTCCCATTCTCCACAGTCTGTCATCAAAGGCCGGGCCATGTGCCATATCGCATCATTCTGGACGGGGTTGCTGAAGGCCGGCGCGGTTGCGCTGGTTCTGACTCTGTTCGGCTTTGCGACGGCATCGGCGCATGAGGGTCATCACGATCATCATGCGTCGACGGTCCCTGCGGCTGCGCATCAGGTTCTGGCCGTGTCGGGCGACTGTCATGAGCAAGGGGGCGCGCAGCCCGTGTCTGCATCCCATGACCATGCGCACAAACATGGCCAGGGCATGGGTGATGATTGCTGCAAGGATGCCTGTACCTGTGGCTGTGCGGCCACCTGTGCCGCCCACATCACCGCGGGTTTGCCGGTGGTGACGACCCTGATGCATCCGGTGCCGGCGGGCCTGCTGCTGCCGGGTCGGGCCCTTGACCCGGCGGGCTGGGCGACACCGCCCGAACCACGTCCACCACTGTCCATCTGAAACGCCCACAGCATCGGCGCGCCTTGCCGCCGCTGATGCCCGTTTTGCGTTGTCAGATGGAATCCCCCCATGAAAAGACTGTCGCGCCATTTGCTGGCGGTGGCTTTGTTTCTCGTCCCGGTCCTGCCCACACTTGCCCATGAAGGGCATGATCATGGCGCCGCCGATCCGGTTGTTTCCACCCCATCGCCCGCTGCGATACCAACCTTGGAGGCAGATGGCGGGGAAGTGCAGCTTGTCGCCCTGACCCAGGGCGGGACCATCACCCTGTTCATCGACCGGCTTACCGACAACAGTCCGGTGACTGGGGCTGCCGTGACGCTCTCGGTCAATGGTGGCAAGCCGGTGCCGGTGCCGGCGGCATCGGACGGCACCTACCGACTGTCAGCGCCCTGGGCGGTACCGGGCGACCATGCCCTCAATTTCACCGTGTCCGGCGACGGGGTGGCTGACCTGCTGGTCGGAACCCTGACGGTGCCGGCGGCCAATGCCATGGGGGGCGCGGCGACAGGATGGGGTCCGGTGTTGTGGACCGTCGGTGCGCTGCTGGTGGGCATGGGACTGGGGGCGGCCTTGCTGTCGCTGCGCATGCGTCGGGCGCTCCCGGTCTTGCTGCTGATGGCGGCGCTGACCCTTCCTGCCGATCCTGTGCGGGCGCATGAAGGCCATGATCATGGCGCACCGGCACCAGAGCCGGTGGCAGGCAATACCCCCCGACGCCTGCCCGATGGCGCCCTTTTTGTACCCAAGGCCACGCAGCGCCTGCTGTCCATCCGGACCCAGGAGCTGGTCAGCGCTGAACTGTCACCCACGACCACGCTGACAGGCCGGGTGATCCATGATCCCAACCGGTCCGGCCGGGTGCAGGCACCACAGTCTGGTCGCCTGATGCCGCCCGATGGCGGCTTTCCCCTACCGGGCACACCTGTAAAAGCGGGGCAGGTGCTGGGCTATGTTGAACTGGTACTGCGTGCCGAGGATGGCAGCGGCATCTCCCAGCAACTGGCCGCGCTGGATAAAGATATCCGGCTGGCCCAACAACAGTGGAACCGGCTGTCAAGCCTGAAAGGGGCCGTGGCCCAGGCGGAGATTGACGATGCCCGTGCCACCCTGGATGGGTTGCTGCGCGAGCGGGAGGCGATGGCCCGTGCGGTGGCCAAGCGCGTGCCCCTGACATCGCCCATCGACGGGGTGATCAGCAGCAGCAATGCCGTTCCCGGCCTGATGATCGAGGATCGCGATATCACCCTCGTCTTCGAGGTGGCGGAGCCGGGGGCGGTGATGGTGGAGGCACTGTCCTTTGACGGGCCGCTGCCGGAAGGGGCAGCCGTAACGGCAAGGGTTGGGGATAAGGCGGTAACCCTCGTCATGGCGGGACAGGGGGTTGCCCCGGTACCGGGGGCGACCCGTCTGCTGCTGCGGGCCGGCCCTGCCGGTTGGGGAGGCACGGTCCCGACAGTGGGCACCCTGCTGACCCTGTCGCGCCCTGCGGGGCCGGCGGTGGTGGGCCTGCTGGTCCCGCGCGATGCGCTCATCCGGGGCTCGGACGGGCTGCCTGCTCTGCTGGTGCATGAGACAGCCCAGCGCTTTGTCCCGCGCACGGTGCGGGTGGAACCGGCGGGAGCCGATGCCGTCCGTGTACTGGCGGGTGTTGATGCCGGTGTTCGTGTGGTGGTGCGCAGTGCCAATCTTCTTAACCAGATCCGATAGGGGGCGGCCATGTTTACGGCAATCGTCTCCAGTTCTCTGCACAATCGCCTGATGGTGCTGGTGGCATCCCTGCTGCTGACACTGTATGGCGCCTTCACCCTGGGCCATCTGTCGGTGGATGTGTTCCCTGACCTGAACCGGCCCACCATCACCTTGATGACCGAAAGCCCCGGCATGGCCCCCGAAGAGGTGGAAAGGCTGGTCAGCTTTCCCATCGAAACCACCATGAACGGCATGCCGGGGGTGGAACGTGTCCGTTCCACCTCCTCTGCCGGCCTGTCGGTGGTAACGGTGGAATTCGGTTGGGGCACCGAGATTTATCGTAACCGGCAGCAGGTTACCGAACGTCTTTCGCTGCTGACGGGGCAGTTGCCGCCGGGGGTCGTACCGCAGATGGGCCCCATCTCCTCCATCATGGGCGAGATCATGCTGGTGGCTTTGACCCCGGCGGATGGGGCCACCATCGACCCGATGCGCCTGCGCGATGTCGGCGACTGGACCCTGCGGCCTCGCATCCTGTCTATTCCCGGTGTATCGCAGGTCATCCCCATTGGGGGGGAGGTGCGGCAGTTCCGGGTGGCGCCCGACACGGGCCGTATGGCCCTGCTGGGCGTAACCCTGGAGCAGGTGCGCGCCGCGTTGACGGATTACGGCGCCAATGTCGGCGGCGGCATCGTGGAACGGCAAGGGGAGGAACTGCTGGTGCGCGGCATTGGCCGCACCAGTCGCCTGGACGATCTGCGTAAGCTGCCCGTTGCCACCCTGGATGGCGGGGTCATCACGCTGGGTGATGTGGCTGCTGTCGATCATGCCGCCCGTCCGCGCCGGGGTGATGCCGGTCTGAATGCCGCCACGGCGGTTCTGGTCTCGGTCCAAAAACAGCCGGATGCGGATACGCTGACCGTTACCCGTGCCGTGGAACAGGCCCTGATCGAACTGACAGGCGGCTTGCCCCAGGGCGTGGCCGCACCCGTTGTGGTCTTCCGTCAGGCGGATTTCATCAAGAACAGCGTCAAGAATGTTGAACGTGTGCTGGTGGAAGCTGGCATCGTCGTGGCTGTTATCCTGTTCCTGTTCCTTGGCAATGTCCGCACCACCATCATCAGCCTGACGGCCATTCCCATCTCTATCCTGGTGGCGGTTCTGGTGTTCAAGGCGATGGGCCTGACCATCAACACCATGACCATGGGCGGGCTTGCCATCGCCATCGGTGAACTGGTTGATGATGCCGTGGTGGATGTGGAGAACATCTTCCGACGCCTGCGCGAAAACGCCCGGCGCCCGCAACCGCTGCCCGTGCTGTCCATCGTGCTGTCGGCCAGTACGGAGGTACGGTCGGGTATTGTCTATGCCACGGCCATCATTGTGTTGGTCTTTGTGCCGCTGTTCGCGCTGTCAGGCATTGAGGGGCGGTTGTTCGCGCCACTGGGCATCGCCTATATCGTCTCGATCCTGGCCAGCCTGATCACGGCCATCACCGTCACCCCGGTGCTCTGCTATTTCCTGCTGCCCAAACTGGCGAACACCACCCATCATGATGGGTGGCTGGTCGCCAGGCTGAAGGCCGTCAATGACAGGCTGCTGGACTGGGCCTTTGCCCACCGGCCATTGGTGTTCGCCTCGGTCGTGGCAGCGGTGCTGGCCTCTGCGGCCGCCGTTCCGTTCCTGCCGCGCGCATTTTTGCCTGACTTTAATGAAGGCACGGTGACCATCACCCTGGCCCTCAATCCCGGCATCTCGCTGGACCAGTCCGCCACGGTCGGTCGCATGGCGGAGACCTTGATCCTTCAGGTTCCCGAAGTGACCAGCATTGCCCGCCGCACGGGCCGTGCTGAACTGGACGAGCATGCGATGGGCGTCCATATGTCGGAGATGGAGGCCCATCTGAAGCCCTCCGATCGGTCCAAGGCCGAGATCCTGACGGATATCCGGGCCCGGCTTTCGGCCCTGCCAGCCAGTGTCAATCTGGGCCAGCCCATATCCCACCGCCTGGATCACATGCTATCCGGCGTGCGCGCCCAGTTGGCCGTGAAGCTCTATGGCGATGACATGGTCGCGCTGCGCGCCCTGGCCGGCGGGTTGCAGCAAAAACTGTCCAGCATTCCCGGTCTGGTCGATTTGCAGATCGAAAAGCAGGTGTTGATTCCGCAACTGCGCGTCGATGTCGATCCCGACCGGGCGCGGGCCCATGGTATCACCCCGTACGCCGTTCTGGCGGCTGTGCAGAGCCTGTCCAACGGGGAGGTGGTGACGGAGATCATCGAGGGCGATCGTCGGCACGATCTTGTCCTGCGTCTGAAGGATGAGGCGCGGGATACGGCGACACTGGGCCGCGTGCTGATTGATACGCCAGTCGGACCGGTGCCCCTGTCACACCTGGCCAATGTCAGTGAAGGCGACGGCCCCAACGAAGTGATGCGCGAGAATGGACAGCGGCGTCTGGCCCTTCTGGCCAATGGCGATGGCAAGCGCGACATGGCGGCCATCGTGGCCGATATTCGCGCGGTGCTGGATGCGACGCCGATGCCTGCCGGCACCCATGCCAGCCTGGAAGGCACCTTCCAGGCACAAGAACAGGCGGCCCGCACCATTGCCGCCCTGTCGGCCGTGTCCTTCACCCTGATTTTCCTGGTGCTGTACAGCCGCTACCGCGCCGCCGTGCCGGTGCTGATCATCATGGGCACGGTGCCGATGGCCCTGGTTGGCTCGGTCGTGGCGTTGTGGTTGGCGGGGTTGCCGCTGTCGGTGGCCAGTATGGTTGGGTTTATCACCCTGGCTGGCATTTCCACGCGCAACGGTATCCTGAAAATCAGCCATTACATCAATCTCTGCCGGATCGAGGGCGAGGTCTTCGGCCCTGCCATGATCCGGCGTGGCAGTCGGGAACGGTTGGTGCCCGTGCTGATGACCGCCTTGTCGGCGGGTCTGGCCCTGATCCCGCTGCTGGTCGGCGCCGACGCGCCGGGTAAGGAGATCCTGCACCCGGTTGCCGTCACCATCTTCGGCGGATTGATCAGCGCCACCCTGCTGGACACGGTCGTCACCCCGCTTTTGTTCGCCCGCTATGGCGGTCCGGCCGTTGACCGGCTCTTGACCACCGCTCCCACCATACCCGGCCAGGTGGCCGAAACATTTTAAGGAGAGACCATCATGAAGTTTGCCGCTGTCGCCCTGGCCACCCTGCTGACCCTGTCCCCCGTTGCCGCCTTCGGCCATGCTCCGCCTGTGGGTGCCCATGGTGGGATGCAGGTACATGCGGGGCCCCTGCACCAGGAACTGGTGATCAAGGACAAGGTCCTGACCGTTTATATGAACACAATGGAAGACAAGCCCATCGACACTGCCGGCGCCACGGGCAGCGTCACCCTGCTGATTGACGGCGCCCCGGTGCAGGTCATCCTGACCCCCGCCGGTTCCAACAGCCTGTCTGGCAAGATCGACCGCGACGTGCCGGTGGGTACGCGCATCGCCACGGTCGTGACGCTGGCCGGCAAGGGCCCGGTGCAGGCGCGGTATGAGTGGAAGCCGGCAGCGGCTGGTGGGGAGCATGCCGGGCATTGAGGGGGCTCTAAAAACACTTCCGATATCGGATGATATCCCTTGACGGCAGCTCCAGCCTGACCCATCTTCACCTTGTTGTGTCAACGTACAGAAAGGAGGTGATCCGATGTCTCGTTCCACTTTGCGGACCCGCGCGGATCTCTCCGGCATCCGGTCTTTCGCCGGTTGATCGGAAGATGTCCGCTGGCGGGGTCCACCGCCAAAGCGGATCGTCCATGCGTCATCATGGAAGGCAGGGCCGGTTCCCCGGGGAACCGGCCCTGTTTTATGTGGAAAAGCGTGTTGGGCGGCCCGTTCCTTGGTTCCGTTTTGCCGAAGGGCTTGCTATCAAGACCCAAGCAGAAGAGTTCCACCAAAAATCCGGGTCCTTTTGATGAATCGCCAAGATCGCCGCCGTCAGCTTTCCGATTTGGCCAAGTCGGATGCGATGTATTCCAGCTTTCCGTCCGATATGCGGGCGGCCACGGAACTGCATCGTCAGGGCCGCATGAAGGAAGCGGCGGATACGCTGCGCAAGATCACCAAGGTCTATGCCGACCACCCGGATGTCCGTGTCGCCTGGTCCAACCTGGGCGCCACCTTGCAGGGGCTGGGCAAGCTTGACGATGCTGTTGCGGCCCTGAAGAAGGCGCGCGCGCTGAAGCCGGACCATCCGCCGCCGCACCATAATCTGGGCATGGCGCTGGCCCAGCAGGGCAAGCTGGACGAGGCGATTGAAAGCCTGCAGCGCGCCTGTGAACTGGACCCCAATTTCCGCGATGCCTGGGCCGGGCTGGCCCTGGTGCGCGAACAGATGGGCGACATCCCGCTGGCCGCCGAGGCGTGGCAGCGCGCCGTCCAGGCCGATCCCAACGCGGTGGAGCCGCTGTTCAATTTCGGCAACTGCCTGTTCCGCCTGGGCATGCTGCAAGAAGCGGCCAACGCCTTCCAGGGCTGTCTGGCCCGCCGGCCCAACATGCCGGAAGCCGTCTATGCCCTGGGTCGCGTGCATGAAGAGGCGGGCAGCGTGGACACCGCTGCTGAGGCCTATCTGGCGGCGACCCGCATTGCGCCGCAGGTAGGGCAGGGCCATACCCAACTGGCCGGTTTGATTGTGCATGTTGCCGGTACTGACCTGGCCAAGGCCCAGGGCTTGGCCGATACCTATCGGCAGACCCACCCGGACAGCCCCATTGTGCCGCAGCTCTTCGCCCGGTTGGAAGAAATTGCCAAGCAGGCGGCGGCCAATAGCCCGTCCGAACCGGCTGCCGACGCCACAGGGGCCACCGACGCCTGATCCTGATCCGCGTTCACAACAACGACAAACGGGGCCGCGATCCGATCAGGATGGCGGCCCTTTTTATACGTGCATGGCGGCGGTGAACGCGCTCACACCTTAGCCGCGTCGTTCCTTTTCGATCCGCTCATAGGCGGCGTTCAGGGCCGACATTTTTTCCTGCGCCAGATCAATGAATTCCTGCGGCAATCCCTTGGCGATCAACGCATCGGGATGGTTTTCGCGTACCAGCTTGCGATAGGCGGATTTGATCGTCGCCATGTCGGCATCGGGCGATACGCCCAGAATGGCATAAGGATCATCGGCGGGTGCGCTCTCTCCCTCTACCCGCGTCCCGTGCTGACGCCAGACCTGTTCAAACTCGTCCGGTGGGAATCCGAAAATCTCTGCCACCCGGCGCAGAAAGTTGAGCTCGGCCAGATGCACAATGTCGTCGGCAACCGCGATGTGGAACAGCCCGGCCAGCAACTCTTCCAGAACCTCGGGCCGGTCCTGAAACATCTGCGCCAACTGTCTGGCATAGGATTCGAAACCGGCGCTATCGCGTTTGGCCGCATCGAACAGACGGCCAACATTGCGCAATTCATGGTCCGGGACATGAAAAATCCGCTTGAACGCATCGATTTCCACCCGGTGGACGACCCCATCAGCTTTGGCCATCTTGGCGGACAGGACGATCACCCCGACGGTGAAGGCAATTGTTTGCGTCTGATCGGGACGGCCCTGATCATCTGCACCGCGTGGGGTCTGTTCCGTCGTGCGATATCCATCCACGGCGTGACCGGCCAGCGCGCCCAGCAGCGCGCCCAACGGCCCCCCCATGGCAAAACCAGCCGCGCCGCCAATGACCTTGCCCCAGATGCTCATGATATCCGCCTATCGCCGATGTCGGGTCTCAGGATAGCGGGGGCGGGCGAGGATGCAATGATGTTGGTGTTACACCCGTCCGTACTGCGTTTCCGGCATGGCTGCCCAAATCTTCACAGCCCCGACCCCCGGCGCTATATTGCGGCGCACAATGATCCGGCGGCAAGGTATCGCGGGGCAGTTCTCGGGGAAGGGGACACCGGAGGGGTGTGTCATGTGCCTGTTTGCCCGAGGTTGTCCTGATGACTGTGTTCCGTCCCCTGCTGCCCACCGAAGCCGACCGTTACGCTGCCCACTTGCTGCGCCTTTCTGCTGCTGACCGCCGTGCGCGTTTTATGGGCGGGTTGAGCGATGCAGCGGTATGCGCGCATGTTGGCCGGATCGACTGGTCCCGGTCCATCATCCTGGCCGCTCTCTGCCAGGGAGAGGTGCGCGGTGCAGTAGAACTGCTCATTGCCTCTGATCGCGCCGAACTGGCCATTTCCATCGAGGGGGACTGGCAGAACAAGGGACTGGGCGGTGTCCTGGTCCGTCGTGCTTTCACTATGGCCCGTAACCGCGCGATCCGGGGGATCGCGCTTTATTGCCTGGGCGACAACCATCGTATGCTGCGGATCGCCGGCCGCCTGTCGGCCCTGACCCGCTTTGATGGCAGCGAAGTGCAGTGCGATTTTCACTTGGCACCCGCCGACGCCTTTTCCCTGGCGCTGGAAGCCATGGATCGTGGTGGCACCGCCTTGACATTGATGCTGGAACCGGCGGCCCTGCCGCGCGCGGCGTGAACATGCCGTTTGGCGCTTCGTGAAATCGCTTCACGAAGCGACCGGTTTGTTGCACGAAGCCAGCCTTTATCCGGCCCCTCTCCCGGTGGATGTAGCCTTCATCCACCATTTTTCGGGAGAGTTCCTGCCATGCGCGCCATTGCATTCATCCTTTTGGCCTTCGCTATCCTGTCGCCCGCAGCCCACGCCGGTGATGTCACCATCCAGATCAGCGACGCAGAAGCCGATGGCCGGATGGTGTATGTTCAGCTCTGCACCCAGGCGGAATTCCTGCAACGCTGTGCTGTGGGTGACCGTCTGGCCGCCAAGGATGACACCGTGACGGTGCTGTTTAAGAACGTGCCGCCCGGCACCTATGCCGCCACGGCATTTCAGGACATGAATGGCAATGCCAAGCTGGATCGCGGCATGTATGGCGCCCCCAGCGAGCCCTGGGCCGTGAGCCGCGATGCCAAGGGCCATATGGGTCCGCCGGCCTTCGACGATGCCAAGGTGGAGGTCACCGACCAGCCCCTGACCTTGAAGATGGACCTGGACTGATGCCAAGGCCCGATGATTGCGACTGATCACCGGGCATCAATCGCCAGCACTGCCCTGTAACGCATTGCTTCCATCGCCGTTGTACCCCACTGCGATGCGGTCCACGCACCGGAGTGGGGTATAGGCTTGTCTTCAGGACAAGATCCGCATTGCCGTCGGGCGCTCTGTCTGCGCAAGCAGGACGGGTGTCTCCTGGTCAGACAGCGCCGCCGCCGCCCCGCTGATGCGGCGCTGCCAAGCCAACCGATCGGGATGATGGTGAGAGGGGCCGGTAATCAGAACCCACCGGTTCTGGTCACCGCAAAACGACATGAGGCAGACGGCATGCAACGGATCAGCATCATCGGGGATCTGAAGCAGCGCGGCGCTTAGGCGGTGATCCTGGGTTGTACTGAGATTTCGATGCTGGCACGTCCCCAGGATACCGACCTTCCGCTGTTCGACACCACTGCCATCCATGCCGCTGCCACCGCCGATCAGGCCATGTCGCGGTAGTGGAAACGGGAGCGTCCACCTATCATCCGCTTCCCTTGCGGCAGGCGGTTTCCCGGCCATTGCTGTCTGCGTGTCGGCGCACTGCGCTGTCCCGCGCCCCCGACGATCGGGCAAAAGGGCCGCTGCCTACCTGCCGCCCGATTGCCCCATGATCTCCCCAGAATCTGTGGATAAGTCTGTGGCTAATGGGTCGGTAACCGCGCCGGTTCGTGGCGTGGTGCGGGTCTGCGGGTTTTGCCTAAAAAATGGGCGGTTTGATGCCAATGGAAATGCCAAACCTGCAGCCCGCGGTTAAGATTTTCTTTTAAATCAGTGTATTAGTGGACAACGACCGTCTCCGCTCCGGTGATGCGGCATGGAGATGTGGAAACACACACTTCCCAATGTTATGCGCCATCTGCATGCAGAAACCGGGGATGCAGAACTTTCCGGAGGTTCCCGGACAATCATGATGGATTTATGCGGCGGTGGACAAGTAATCGACCAAGGGCAGGGCTTTTGTTGCTTGTGCCAGCCGCCCACTTCCGGCTGAACATTTGTCAGCCCCTTGGCGCCGGCCCCTGCTGGTTATTTCTGCGCCCGCGGATGGGCCTTTTCATAAACCGCCATCATCTGCTCTGTATCGACATCGGTATAGCGCTGGGTGGTCGACAGGCTGCTATGGCCCAGCAGATCCTGAATGGCGCGCAGGTCCGCCCCACCGCCCAGCAGATGGGTGGCAAAGCTATGGCGAAGCGCGTGCGGGGTGGCGCTATCCGGGAGGCCCATTTGTTGACGCAGCACTTGCATCTGCCGTCGGGCCACCGACGGGTTCAGCCGGTCACCCCGTGCCCCGACAAACAAGGGTGTTTCGGGCGTTGCCGGCAAGGGACAGGCTGCTTGATAGGCGTCAAGAGCAGCATGTATGGCGGGCAGCACCGGCACCTGCCGTTGCTTCGACCCTTTGCCCAGCACCCGCACTGTGGCCGATCCGGGTGGCAGGTCATTGCGGTTCAGGGCCAGCGCTTCGGAAATGCGCAGGCCACAGCCATAGAGCAGGGTGAACAGCGCCCGGTCGCGCAAACCAATCCAGGCTGCTTCCGGCAGCGCGGCTGCTTCATCCAGAAGGGTGGCGGCATCGGGTGCTGTCAGGGGCCGCGGGATCGGCGGTTTCAGTTTTGGAGCCTTGAGCACGCCGATATGTGGATTATGCACAATGCCCTGGCGGTCCAGCCACCGGAACAGGTTGCGCACCCCGGCGATGGCGCGGGCGCGTGTGGCCGCCGTTGCCCCATCGCGTGCCCGTCCCGACAGCCAGGCCCGCAATTCGGTCAGCGTCAGGGATGACAGGTCGTTGAGACCGGGCCGCCGTTCACGATAATCCGCAATAAAGCTGAGAAACCCCGCCAGATCATGAGCGTAGGCACGGATCGTGGCAGGCGAGGCACCCTTTTCGGTGGTCAGCCAGCGCTGCCACGCCTCAACCGCGTTCAAAAGATCGGCTTGCGCCGCAAAGCCAAGGGCGCTGGTCACCAGACCGGGTCCAGATAGGCGGCGATGACCCGTTCGACCACGCCGGCCAGGAACAGCAGCAGATCCGTGGCTTGGCCCGGATGGAACATTTCGGCATCGGCAGACCCGAAGGCCAGCAGGGCCGGCGACATTTCCTCTCCGTCACCCAGACGCAGGCGCACCAGCGCCTGGCTGCGGATCAGACCTGCCTGATGTCCCCATAATTCCACCGACCCCAGAATGTCGGACTGCAAGGCCACATCCGCACGGCCCATGGCGCGGTGGATGGTACCGGGATGGGCCATGCCCAGTCCGGCGGGGCCGATCATGGCCACCGGACCGGACGGCTGTTCCACCACCAGTGTCGCGGCGTCCAGGTCCAGAAGAACGGCCAGATCGGATGTGATCGCCTGCACCATGGCTTCCAATCCACGACAGGACAGAAGATGCAGGACCGCAGCATGGACACGCCGCAGATTCATCATGTTGGCGCGGGTCGTGTCGACCAGAAGCTGCTGCTGATCAGACAGGCGCCCGACCTCACCCCGCAGTTTCTCCAGGATACGTTCGCGAAGATCGACAATGCCCTGGCCGCGCTCCGGCCCGCTGGGCGGCAGAAGATGGCGCAGTAGGTCGGGCCGTCGTGCCAGGAAATCGGGGTGTTCAAGCAGAAAGGCCGCCACATCCTCCGCCGTCAGCTCATCCATCGGGTTGGTGGTGATCTGTCCGGGTCCGGTGGTCATGGGCGGCCTTTCTTTTTATTGTTGGTCAGCCTGAACGGGGATCAGCCCTTCTTGGGCAGCGGCTGATCCAGAATGGATTGACCGGTCTTGGCCCAGTCGGAAACGAAGGTGGCCAGACCTTTATCAGTCAACACATGGTTGCCCAACTGACGGATGACGCTGGGCGGCATGGTGGCGACATGTGCCCCCATGCGGGCCGACTCCACCACATGGATCGGGTTGCGGACCGATGCCACCAGCACCTCGGTGGTGAAGGCCGGGTAATTGGCATAGATCTCAACGATTTCCTGGATCAGGTTCAGGCCATTCTGCCCGATATCATCCAGACGGCCCACAAAGGGAGAGATGAAGGCGGCACCGGCCTTGGCGGCCAGGATGGCCTGGGCTGCGGAGAAGCACAGGGTCACATTCACCATGGTGCCTTCATTGGCCAGGGTGCGACAGACCTTCAGGCCCGCCGGTGTCAGCGGCACTTTGACCGCCACGTTCGGGGCGATCTGGGCCAGATAACGGCCTTCCTTCAGCATCGTGTCGAAATCGGTAGCGGCCACTTCGGCGCTGACCGGGCCTTCAACGACGTCGCAGATCTCAGCGATCAGTTCCACGAAATTACGGCCGGCCTTGGCGACCAGCGACGGGTTGGTGGTGACGCCATCCAACAGGCCGGTATCGGCAAGGTCGCGGATTTCGGCGAGATCGGCGGTATCGACGAAGAACTTCATGGGATCGGGTCCTGACGGGCGATGAAAGGGGCATCCGGGCCGCACGCCCGAACATGCGCGGGAAACTACCAATATCCCGCCCCCGTCGCCAGCACGGCCAATATCGTCCGTGCGCATGGGTGGCCGGCGATGGAAGGGATTCTGACAAAAGCCGTGACCCGTAGCAAGGGCTTGCCCTTGGCAAGTGCTCTCCATCTTCGTACTTTGTCGGCCGGAACAGGCGGGGGGGATGAAATGACCGGCGTGGTGCGGCTGCGGGCTGTGGATATAGAGGATTTACGGGTGGTTTCCGCTCTGTTGCAGGATGCGATCATCCCTATCGCTGACATGGCCTTTTTGCCCGATGCCCAGCAGTTTGTGATGCTGGCCAGCCGATTCCAGTGGGAGGGCAGGGCGCCCGAGGATGGCCCCACCCCGGATGATGGCGCAGAAGCCGCCACACGCATCAATTGTGCGGTCCATTTTTCCGGTGTGACCGCCGTGCGCCGGCGGGGGGTTGACCTACGCCAACGCGGCGCTTTCCTGTCCTTGCTGGCACTGGAACCGTCGGAAGGCGCCCTGTTGCTGCGCCTGTCGGGCGGTGCGGATATCCGGTTGGAAGGTGGGGCCATTGAATGCCGACTGTCCGACCGGGGTGACCCCTGGCCGGTGCCGGCCCGTCCCGATCATGGGCTGGATTAAGACCTTCCCCGTCCCGATCAGAACAGGCCCAGGATTCGCTGCTGCTGCTGCACCATCAGGCTGAGCATGGTGCCGGCCAACTGCGTGCGGACATTGGCTGTCAGAACCTTGGCGGCTTCGAGCTTTTCGTCGGCGGCGACCAGATTTTCGGCACCGCTGCGCAGCACAACCGCAAATTCGGACGTGAAATTATCGCGTGCGCGCAGAAGGTCGGCATTGACCTGCAGGCTGCGTAACGCGCCCTCCAGCCGGCTATCGGCCCGCGTCAGATCCTGGATAGCAACCGCGACATCACTGCGGTCACGCCAGCCATTGGCTGCATTGTCAATGCCAAGGCCCAGTGGTCCGGCATCGACATTCACCGCCTTGATCTCCAGCCGGCTGCTGCCATTGGCATTCAGGTTGACAGTGAGGTCATTTTCCGTTGTCGCCACGCTGACCTGCCGCGTGGAAATGGTGGCTGTTTCGCCATCGGCCTGACTGCGGACCACCACGGTGGGCGCCTGTTGCAGCGTTTTACCCATGGCGGCAACACGGAAATTCAGGTCTGTGGCGCTGGCGGGTCCGTCGAAACGGATATTGGCGCCGGCATTGGGACCAGTGGTCAGGACATAAAACAGATTGTTGAATGCGCCATTACTGATCGTCACACTCTCCTGTGATGTCTGGCCCGTATCAATCGCCGTCTGGGTGATGGTCAGGCTGCGCAGACCCAGCCCGGCACTGTCGGCGCCGCCAATGGACACGTTGATGGCTGCATCGGTCTGAAACCCGTTCCATTGCGACATGTCCTGCAAGTCCAGCCGCGACAAGCTGTCCGCATCGTCGGCGGTGACCCATGAATCCTGACCAGGAAGGATAAAGATTGTCCGCTGGCCGGCACTGCCATCCTTATGGAACAAACCGATGGTGGCGCCGTTGTTAACGCCACCGGAGATCCGCACGACACTGGGCTGACCATTGCCCCTGTCTGTCAGGGTGCCGTTGAAACTGCCACCCAGCCCATCATTGATGGACACCGTCCGGTTGCCGTTGACCAACGCACCATAGGTCACCTGAAGCTCAGCATTTGCGCGCCATCCGGTGACATAGGGGTTCAGGAATTCACCATTGTCCCAGTCGCCATCGGCGACGGTGGTCAGCCCCCCCCCACCGGGATCACGGTTATAGATGAAGGTGTTGCTGCTGCTCATTCCTTGCAGGGCCTGCGTGTCGATACCGAACTCGGCCCGGCTGACATCGGCCCTGTTGCCGCCCAGCACCCCGTTACCACCCGAAATGTCACTGTAGGACCAGGTGGCGCTGCTGGCGTTGGCCAACTGAGTATACTGGTTCAAGGCGATGTTTCCCGCACCAAAACCCAGTCGTTCTACACCCACCCTGACCCTGGTCTCCGGCATCTCCTTGGTCAGCACAGAACCGGGTCTCAGGATATCGGTCAGTCCCCCCAGGTCACCATAGGTATTGCTGCTGACATCGGCGGCATCCTGGATGCGGGACGGGTCGATGGTCAGGCGGACGGTCCCATCGTCGAAACGGAAACTGTTTTCGCCGGCGCGCAGGCGAGTGGACTGATCCTGGGTGCGGGCATCGCGGGAAATGGTGATGCCCTCATTATTCGTCACCCGGATTTCAAGATCGATATCCCGTTGCACCTGCGCCTTGACCACACCGGACGCCTGGAGCGCCTGTTTCATGCTGTTGCCGTCGATCAGCAGGTCGATCTGGGCGCCGGACCGGAAACTGTGGCTTAGCTCAATCTTCTGACCGCTGTCCGCTGCGGCGGTCAGTTGCACTTGGCTCAGGCTGGTGGTCCAGGTTTCATCGCCATCCAGCACCACCAGGCGGGCATCACGCCCTGGGGTGCCGTACAGTTCGAAGCGGATATCGTCCATCCGGCCGCCATTGAGGGCATTGATGCCGCCAACGGTCAATTGGGCCAGCCCAAGTGCGTCCTCGGCCGCGACGATATCGTCGGCAGCGCCCGTGATCTCACCATTGCCGTCAACCTCGATACGGTAGTCATCCTGGCCGATCACACCGGTCATCTCGACCTTGGTGATACCCGTGATCTGGCTGGCATCGCGGATGGTTTCGTCTGTGGCGGAAAATGTCGCGGGCTGGGCGCGCAGCAGGTTCTTACCGCCGTAACCGCTGTCGCCAACAATATCGCCGATCTTTGCCAGGATCGTGTTGAACTGGTCGGCCAGTTGCTGGCGGGCGGTGATGGCCAGCGGGGTATTATCCAGGGTTGACAGGGCGACGCTGGTCAGGCCTCGCGCCTGATCCATCAACGCCTTGACGGAACTGACACCGGCGCTGGCTGCTTGCAGGGTGGAAATGCCCTGCGCGATCCCGGATTTCAGGGCATCAAGATCGTTGGCGCGCTGCTGAAGATCGCGGGCTTTGAAATACTGGGTCGGACCGTCGAGGGGGGCGCTGATTTTCTGCCCCGTGGCCAACCGCTTGAGCGCATCACTTTGGCCAGCAGAAAGGGTTCGCAGCATCGATGTCGTGCTGCGCAAGGATGCCGGCATATTGACCGACATGTCCTGCATACCCGATGCCCGCCCTTTGGCCGACGTTTCCCCAATCGGCGGCAAGTCACCTGCCGTCGATGCCAACGTCGTCAGGATTTTTTCCCTCAGACATTAACCTCATAGATTTACCTAAAAAGTCTTAGATCGTCCAGTGTTCGCTTGTTGTGAAAGTAGCTGTCCGAAATCGGACACTGTCCGTTTCCGAACAAGGTTCCGGGCCGGAAATATATATTTAAATCAATGGGATGGTCTCTGGCATGCCGATTGCGAAACCATGGTCGAAGAACAGAGCCAGCAGCCTGTGGGGAGCAGACCATGGACCGGATGCAGGGGCAGATCGACAGGATCAGCGATGAGACAGCGCTGATGGATCGGATCGAGGATGCGCTGCTCAGCGTCAACCCGGACCTGTGGCTGGCCGCCCTTGTGCTGGTGGTCGCCATCAGTTGGCTTGGCCGGTTGCTCTGATGCGGCAATGAATTTCGGGTGAGGGGAGTGGCACCATGGCGATGGATCGCCGGATCGAAAAAACAGGTTTTCAGAAGCACCAGAAGGCAATTGCCGGTGCCGCCATCGCCCTGTTGGTCGGGGCGGGTGGACTTTACCTGGCGCTGGGCGGAACGGGGGGGCAGACGGTACGTGTGGCCGAGGATCGGCTGATCGTCTCCAGTGTTTCTCAGGGCCAGTTCGAAGATTTTATCCCCGTGCGCGGGTCTGTGGAGCCGTTGACCAGTATCTTCCTGGACAGTGTTGAAGGAGGACGGGTGGAGCGCCGCTTTGCCGAAGCTGGGCAGTTCGTGAAGGCCGGTCAGCCGCTGCTGGAACTGACCAACACCGACCTGCAGCTGGAGGTGATCAGCCGCGAAGCACAGGTGATTGAACAGTTGAACCAGTTGCGCACGGTGGAACTGAACCTGGAAGTGACCCGCCTGAACAACCGGCAAAGTCTGGTGGAGGTGGAGTATAGGCTGGTGCAGTTGAAGCGCACCCTGGACCGCCGGGCCGAACTGATCAAAACCAAAGCCATCAGCCAGGCGCAGTTCGATGAGACACAGGATGAATATGAATATCTGCTTCGCCGCCGCGAGGTGCTGAAAGAAACGCAGAACGTCACCGATCGTCTGCGCGGAGAGCAGTATGACAAACTGAAAGAAAGCACCAGCAAGCTACAGGAGAACCTGGAGTTTGCCCGCCGCAACCTGGACAATCTTATCGTCAAGGCCCCGGTCGATGGGCAGTTAACCTCGCTTGAGGCCGAGGTGGGCCAGAACAAGACACGCGGTGAACGATTGGGCCGGATCGACCGCATGGACGGCTTCAAGGTGGTGGCCCAGGTCGATGAATTCTATCTGCCACGCCTCGCCACGGGGCAGACGGCAGAAGTCGCCATGGGGACAGACACCTATGTCCTGCGCGTCGCCAAGATTTTCCCGCAGGTTCGCGATGGTCAGTTCCGGGTCGAACTGGAATTTGCCGGGGAGGCACCCAAGGACATCCGTCCCGGCCAGAGCCTGCAACTGCGGCTGAAGCTGGGCGATACCACCACGGCGCTGCTGATCCCCAACGGCGCCTTTTATCAGGATACGGGCGGAGCGTGGCTGTTTGTCGTCGGTCCTGACGGCAGATACGCCACCAAGCGCAATGTCCAGCTTGGCCGGCGCAATGCCCAGGTCATTGAAGTCAAAAGCGGTCTGGACAAGGGCGAGCGGGTCGTCACCTCGGCTTATGGCGACATGATCCGCATGGACCGTATCCAGTTGAATTAACAGAAGGAAGAGGGCCGGTGGTCAAAAAATGACCGCCGGAACCCGCCGGCGGGTGGACCGCGCCGCAGGGCGCGCAAGCCAGAGCCGCTCATTGGCGGCCCCCGGCAGTACAAGGACAACGATATCTTACAGGAAGGAACAAGGGAATGTTGAAGCTGGTCGATCTGGTCAAGGCTTACCGCACCGAAGAAGTGGAAACCACGGCGCTGAATTCGGTGAACATCCATGTCCGTGATGGCGAATTCGTCGCCATCATGGGCCCGTCGGGCTGTGGCAAGTCCTCCTTGCTGAATATCGTGGGCATGCTGGATACGCCTACCAGCGGTCAATATTGGTTCAACGGCGAAGAAGTGTCGAAATATGGGGAGCGTAAGCTGGCCGATATCCGCAAGAAAAATATCGGTTTTATCTTCCAGAGCTTCAACCTGATCGACGAGCTGACTGTGTTCGAGAATGTCGAACTGGCCTTGCTGTACCATGATATCCCGGCGCGTGAACGCAAGGAACGGGTGAAGGCGGCCCTGGAGAAGGTGAATATCGGCCATCGTGAGAGCCATCTGCCGCAGCAACTGTCCGGGGGTCAGCAGCAGCGTGTGGCGATCGCGCGTGCCGTGGTTGCCAAACCGAAAATGTTGCTGGCCGATGAACCGACCGGCAATCTGGACAGCGCGAATGGTGACGAGGTCATGCGCATGCTGACCGACTTGAACGCCGAAGGCACCACCATCGTCATGGTCACCCACTCCATGCCGCACGCTCAGTACGCAACGCGCATCATCAATCTGTTTGACGGCCAGGTTGTGGCCGAAAACCTGCGCGCTGCCTGATCGGTGTCACCCACGGCATCCGGGGGGATCTGCCATGTTGAAGAACTATCTGATGGTTGCCTTGCGCAACCTCCTTAAACACAAGCTCTATTCGGCAATCAATGTCACGGGTCTGGCGGTTGGTCTGGCGACCTGTGTGCTGATCTTGCTGTTTGTGCGTAATGAAACCTCCTACGACCGTTTCTTCACCGACAGCGACCGCCTTTATCAGGTGGCCTTCAAGGCGCAATTGCCAGGACGTCAGGTCGATCATTTCGCCGTCTCCATGCTGCCCTTGGCCGCCGCAATGAAGGAAGGGCTGCCGGAGGTGGAAATGGCAGCCCGTGTGGTGCAGAGCAGTATCGTCATCAAACATGCGGGGGAGAGTTTTTCGGAGTCCGCCCGCGCCGTTGATCCCGACTTTTTCCGGATGTTTGATTTTCAGTTCCTGCGTGGCGATCGTCTGACCGCCCTGGACGAGCCGAACAGCATTGTCCTGACCGAAAGCATGGCGCGGAAATATTTCAAGGACGCGGAGGCTTTGGGCCAGACACTGGATATTGACGGGTCCGGTCCTGCCAAGGTTACGGGCGTCATTCAGGACATGCCCTCCAACACCCATTTCGACCTCGAAATCATCCGCCCCTATGCGGCGGTGGCTCAGGTCATGCGCCCGCTGGAATCCAACTGGGGCGGTGTCTGCTGCGAAACCTATGTGCGGTTGAAACCGGGGACGGATGGTAAGGCGCTCAGTGATCGCATGCCCGCCTGGTTCAAGACGGCCGCCCCGACGTTGAATTCCCCCACCGGCAATGTCGTGCTGGGGGAGATTTTTACGCCCCGCCTGCGTAACCTGAAGGATATTCATACCGACCCGGTCATGTCTTCCATGCGGCCCGCCACGTCCTACGCGGAGATCATCACCTTCGCGGCCGTGGCAGCCCTGGTTCTGGCCATCGCGTCGATCAATTTCATGAACTTGGCCACGGCGCGCGCCACCCAGCGGGCGCGGGAGGTCAGTGTGCGCAAGGTTGTGGGTGCGTCCCGCAGCCAGATCATCTTGCAGTTTATTGGAGAGTCGTTGCTGCTGACCCTGATCGGCCTTGTTCTGTCCATTGCCCTGGTCGAGCTGGCCCTGCCGGCCTATTCGGCCTTCCTGGACAAGAAGTTGACCTTCAACCTGTTCACGGATCCGCTTCTCGGGCCGGCCCTGATCGGTCTGGCTCTTGTGGTGGGGGTGGCAGGGGGTGCCTATCCGGCGTTCTTCCTGTCCTCCTTTAACCCGGCCCGGGTGTTGAAAGGGGCCTCATCGGGTGTGGGCGGTGGTTCTGGCCGTCTGCGCATGGCCCTGGTGGTGGTGCAGTTCGCCATCTCCATCGCTCTGATGGTGGCGACGGCTGTTGTCTATGGCCAACTCCTTTATGCCCAGAACAAGAATCTGGGGTTTGAGAAAGAAAACACCCTGGTCGTTCGCGGCTTCGCGCGCAGCGCGGACCGGGCCCGGCAGGAGACGCTGGTGGAAGCCTTGGCCAAACTGGATGGTGTGGTTGCCGTGGCGGGCAGCAACAGCACGCCCGGTGATGGCAGTGAAAACAACACCAATGTCCGGCTGCCTGGCACCGATCCCAACCAGATGCTGGTGCTGCGCCAAAGTGGGGTTGATTGGGACTTTGTGAAGGCGCTGGGCCTGCGCATGGTCGCTGGCCGGGACTTTGACCGTAACCGTCCGGCCGACCAATTGCCGCCCCTGGCCGACCCGGCCGAGGCGCCGGCCGGTGGTAGCGCTGCCCCCACCTATCCCGGTTCCGTCATCCTCAACGAAGCGGCGGTCAAACGTCTGGGCTTTGCCAGCAATGAAGAGGCAATTGGCAAACAGTTCGAGGCACCGGCCGATGATGATGGCACCAACAAGCTCACCATTATCGGGGTCGTAGCGGATTTCCATTTCCGGTCGATCCATGACCCCATCCCGCCGGCGATGTTTTTCATTGACCGGGACCGGTTCTCCGACGTGCTGGTCCGGGTAAAGCCAGGTGATGTGCAGGCCACCCTGCGGGATATTGAGCGGGTCTGGCGCGACATGTTCCCGAACCGCCCGCTGAACCGGGAGTTCCTGGACGACCGTATCCAGTCGCAATATATCCGCGAAGCCAAGACCTCGCAGATGTTCGCCACCTTCTCCGGCCTCGCGATCCTGATCGCCTGTCTGGGTCTGTTCGGCTTGGCCAGCTTTACGGCTGAACGCCGGACCAAGGAAATTGGCCTGCGCAAGGTGCTGGGTGCCAGTGTCCTGGACATTGTGCGCCTGCTGGTCTGGCAGTTCAGCAAGCCTGTTCTGATCGCCAACCTCATTGCCTGGCCTGTGGCCTGGTACTTCATGGACTTGTGGCTGAACGGCTTCACGTTCCGGATTGGCCTCAATCCGCTGCTGTTTGTTGCGGCGGGCGGGCTGGCCCTGCTGATCGCCTGGGCGACCGTGGGTCTGCATGCGGCCCGGGTGGCCCAGGCCAAGCCGGTGACGGCGCTTCGGTACGAATGATTGGAAACGGTTCGGCATGGTCCTGTGGGGACCGGACCATGCCGAACCATCCCGCGTTTTAAGCACGGGGGCGTGTTTCGCGAAGGGGGGATGAGATGCTTCGCAACTGGATCATGGTGGCCTTGCGCACGCTGCTGCGCCACCGGCTGCACGCTGTCCTTAATCTGTCCGGTTTGGCAGTCGGTCTGTCCGCCTGCCTCCTGATCCTGTTGTTCGTGCGCCATGAGACGGGTTACGACCGTTTCTTTACGGATGCCGACCGCCTCTATCAGGTGACCCTGGAATGGCGGGTGCCGGGTCGCAAGCCGGAACGCGCTGCCTATAGCCAGATGGGCTTCGGCCCCGCCTTCAAGAATGCCCATCCGGAGGTCCAGGATTTCACCCGTTTCACCCAGGGACGGTCCATTTTATCCACTGGCGACCGGCAATTTTATGAATGGACGGTCACGGTTGATCCCAATTTTCTCTCCATGTTTGATTTCCGTCTGATTGCAGGCGATGCGGCGACAGCGCTGACCGATCCGTCATCCATCGTCATGACCGAAGAAATGGCCCGTAAATATTTCGGCGATGCCCCGGCGCTGGGTCAGGTTGTGACGGTGGACCGTAAGCATGCGTTGAAGGTAACAGCGGTGCTGGCCAATCTGCCGCCCAATACCAGTCTGGATTTTGACCTTCTGCTGCCACAGCATTCGCCCGTCTCCGCCTGGATGCTGGAACAGGAGAAGCACTGGGGTAACTCGAACGGGGCAACCTTCATCCGGCTGAAGCCGGGCGCCAGTGTCGAAGCGCTGCGGGCCGGCATGCGCGATTGGGTGAAACGGACCGTCACCCCGTTGCAGACCCCACAAGGACCCATCGATCTGGCGGAACTGGTCTATCCCGATCTGCGTCCCCTGACGGATATCCATACCCATCCTTTGGCAGGCGACATCACGCCGGGGATCAGCCAGACGGAACTGACCACCTTTACGGCAGTCGCCTTTCTGATCCTGATCATTGCCTGTATCAATTTCATGAATCTGGCAACGGCCCGCGCCACCCAGCGCGCGCGGGAAGTCAGCGTGCGCAAGGTGGTGGGCGCCAGCCGGGCCCAGTTGGTGGCACAGTTTCTTGGCGAAAGCGTACTGATGACCGTTTTTGCCCTGTTGCTGTCCCTGGCCCTGGTGGAATTGGCTTTGCCGGCCTTCAGTGACTTTTTGGGTAAGGAACTGTCGCTGGATGTGCAGCAGGACCCGCTGCTGCTGCCGATGCTGCTGGGCCTTGTGCTGTTGGTCGGTATTGGCGGGGGGGCCTATCCGGCCTTCCTGCTATCCTCCTTCAATCCGGCCTACACGATGAAAAGTGCCGGCGCTGGCACCACGGGCGGTTCGGGTCGGCTGCGCACCACGCTGGTGGTGGTGCAGTTCGCCATCTCCATTGCGCTGATGGTGGCGACCTCAGTCGTGTATGGCCAGTTCATCTATGCCCAGCATAAAAACCTGGGATACAACACGGACAATACCCTGATCATTGGTCATTTCCGCGATGATGGGGTCCGGGAGAAGACGCAGACCTTCATTGACATGCTGCGTCAGGACCCGGGTGTCGTTGGCATTGGGCTGTCCGGCCATATCCCTGGTGACGCCGGAGAGAACAATACCCTGATCAAGCGCCTGACCGGTGGTGCCCCTGATGATCTGCTGATGCGGCAGGACAGTGTCAGCCCCGGCTTTTTCGAGGCGCTGGGCATGCAGATGGTCGCCGGCCGATCCTTTGACCGCGACCGTGCCGCAGATCTGGTGCAGCGCCCTGACTGGATGACGGAGAACCGCCCGCCGCCAGAGGGGACCACCGAACTCTTCCTGCCGGCAGGTGTCATCTTGAATGAAAGCGCGGTTAAGGCGCTGGGGTTCGAGGGACCGGCAGCAGCCCTGGGCCAGCAGGTGAAAATCATGGATGGCCCGGTCAGCTATCTGTTGGGCACCATCATCGGGGTGGTGGCGGATTTCCACTATCGCTCTGTTCATGAACCGATCCGGCCCGTCATGTATATCAGCGACGAAACCCGTCACCATGCCATGGCTGTGCGGGCCAAGGCTGGGCACCTGCAGGCAGTGGTGGACAAGATCGACCGTGTCTGGGCCGAACTGGTCCCTGACCGGCCGATCCAGCGCAGTTTCTTCGATGTCAACATCGCCAACCAATATCAGCGCGAACAGAAAACTTCCCAGATGTTCGCCACCTTCTCGGCGCTTGCGATCTTCATTTCCTGCCTGGGGCTTTATGGGTTGGCCAGCTTCACGGCCGAACGCCGGACCAAGGAGATCGGCTTGCGCAAGGTGCTGGGCGCCAGTGTCCCGGACATTGTCCGTCTGCTGGTCTGGCAATTTTCCAAACCGGTTCTGGTCGCCAACCTGATTGCCTGGCCGGTGGCGTGGGTGTGTATGGACCGCTGGCTGTCGGACTTCACTTACCGGATTGATCTGAATCCGTTGCTGTTTATGGGCGCGGGTTTGGTTGCCCTTGTGATCGCCTGGCTGACAGTGGGCCTGCACGCCGCCCGTGTCGCCCGGTCCCGGCCCATCACGGCCTTGCGGTACGAGTAGATATCAACGGGGAGAGGGGCCATGCTGCGGAACTGGCTTCTGATCGCTTGGCGGCAATTGCTGCGGCACAAGCTCTACACCGCGATTAACGTGGTGGGTTTGGCCATTGGGCTGTCAGCCTGCATGATGATCGCGGTGCAGGTGCGCTTTGAAACCGGCTTCGATAGCTTCCATGCCAAGGCCGACCGTATCGTGCGCGTCAACCGCACGGACCAGTTCGCGGATATGCCGCGTTTGCGCAGCAACGTCACGGCTCTCCCCGTAGCGCCGGCTCTTGCCACCTTGCCGGAGGTGGAGGACACGGTGCGGCTGATCCCTTCCTTAGCCATGATCATCCATGGCGGGCAGCCGTTTCAGGAGGGTATGCTGCGCGTCGACCCGTCCTATGCGCGCATCTTCGACATTGTCTTTCTGAAGGGCGATCCATCTCTGGCCCTGGCACAGCCAGGTGATGCGGTGATCGCTAGAAGCACCGCTGCCAAATTCTTCGGCAGTGACGAAGCCCTGGGCCGGACCCTGACACTGGATAGCGGTCGCGTCCTGCGTATCACGGGCGTGATGGAGGACCCGCCGGTCAATTCACGCTTCCAGGCGAGCGTTCTGACCAACATAGCGACCAGCCTGAGCGATGCTGGTGACCGTGATTTTCGACGGCGGGAGTTTTCCTGGAACAATTCCTGGCTTCAGACTTATCTGCTGCTGCGACCGGGCACCGATCCGGCGGCTGTGGAGGCGCGGTTCAGTGCGCTGCTGGCCGCATCGGTCCCCGACTACGTATCCCCCGACGATGCCAATGGGCGCTACAGCTTTACCCTGTCATTGCAGCCCCTGACCGATATCCGCACCGATCCCGTCGCCGGGGAGCCTGGAACGCCGATAGAAGTTGTGCGCGGACTGGCCCTGATCGGCATTCTGGTGCTGTTGATTGCCGGCATCAATTTCGTGAACTTGACAACGGCGCGGGCCAGCCTGCGCCTGCGTGAAATCGGCGTGCGCAAGACGTTGGGCGCCCGGCGCGGCGGGCTTGTGGCACAGTTCCTTCTGGAATCTGTGATGCTCAGTTTAGTCGCCGGCATTGTGGCGTTGGCGGCAACGGAACTGCTGCTGCCAGTGGTGTTGGCCGCCCTCCAGGTTGTGGGCTTTATCGATCCGTTCGCAGACCCGGTGCTTCTGGTGTCGCTATTGCTGCTGCCGCCCCTGCTCGGGCTGATCGCCGGTCTTTACCCGGCCCTGATCCTGTCACGTGTCGGTGCGTCCGAAGGGGTGCGCGGGGCCATGGGGATAGGCGGCAAGCTGCGATCAGCGTTGGTGGTGATGCAGTTCGCCATTGCCATCACTCTGGCGATCGGTGCGCTGTTCGTGCTGATCCAGACCCGTTTCGCCGCCACCGAACGCCTGGGCTTCGACCGGGAGAATGTTCTGGTGATATGGGGTGCGCTGGGCAACAGCACGGAGCCGGTGGCTGATGCAAGGTTGGACGCATTGGCCCGTCTTCCGGGTGTGCTTTCGGTGGCCATGTCGGCCTGGGCCCCGGCTGATGGATCACGGTCGAGTTCGGTCTATATCGTACCTGGCCGCATCGCGCCTGCGACCATGCGGGTGGAGCCGGTGGATTTCGGCTATATGAAGACACTGGGTGTGCCTCTGCTGGCTGGCCGGACCTTCGATCCTGCGTACGCCACCGACATTCTGCGTGCCGATAACGAGGGAGCGGATCGACCGCAAGCGAATGTGCTCGTCTCGCGCGCAGCCCTGCCCATACTTGGTGTGTCGCGGCCAGAAGATGCGCTCGGCCTGGTGATCCGACGCCCAGCCCTTGATGGCAATCCGACCGGCCAGGTCCTGACTGTCGTCGGCGTGGTGGAGGATATCCGGTTCGGCAGCGCGCGTGGCGATCTGGATGCAACGATCTTCACGATCGATCTGATGCAGCGGGGTACGACGCTGGTTCGGCTGGCGCCGGGTGACCAACGCGCCACGCTGTCGGCTATTGACGAGCTTTGGAGCCGGATGGCGCCAAACCAGCCAATCCGCCGCTCCTTCCTGGATGAGAACATTGACCGTCTTTATGCCGCCGACGCCCGCCACGGCAAGGTCATCGCCACCTTCGCCGGTCTGGCCGTGATCATCGCCTGCATGGGCCTATACGGTCTGGCGGCGTTCACGGCGGAGCAGCGGACCAAGGAGATCGGCATCCGCAAGGTGCTGGGGGCCAGCGTGCCGGACATTGTCCGTCTGCTGGTCTGGCAATTCTCAAGGCCGGTGCTGCTGGCCAATCTCATTGCTTGGCCGCTAGCTTGGTATAGCGTCAGCCTGTGGCTGGAGGGGTTCGCTAGCAGAATTTCTCTCAACCCATTGGTCTTTATTGGTGTCAGTCTGGCGGCTCTGGTCATTGCCTGGGGTACCGTTGCGGGTCATGCGGCACGGGTGGCGGCGGAAACGCCCGTCCGCGCCTTGCGGTATGAATAGGGGAGAGGGGCCATGCTGCGGAACTGGATACTGGTGGCGGTGCGCAACCTCATGCGCCATAAGCTCTATACCGCGATTAACGTGGTGGGTTTGGCCGTGGGTCTGGCGGCGGCGCTGTTGATCATGGTCTTTGTCCGCCATGAACTGTCCTACAATGAGCGGTTTACCCAAATTGATGATGTCTGGCGTGTCAACCGGACCATGATCATCAATGATCGGGCGCCAGAGGCGACAGCCGCCATTTCCATGCCGGTCGGCCCCGCCTTGACACAGGATTTCCCCGAAATCGTGCAGGCGGTGCGGGCGGCCCGCGTGCGTGAGGTGGTGCGGCGAGGTGGTGACAGCCTCTATCAGTTGTTCACTGCCGTTGACCCGGATTATTTCAGCATTTTTGATTGGCATTTCCTGGCGGGTGATCCGGCCACGGCGCTGGCCCAGCCCAATACGACTGTTCTCACCCTCGCGACTGCCGAGAAACTGTTCGGCACCAGCAATGTCTTGGACCGGACGGTCGAACTGGGGTCCGGAGTGGTGCTGCGGGTGACCGGGGTGATTGAGAACCCGCCCCTCAATGTCACGCATCGCCCGGAGGCACTGATCGCACTTTCCACCCCGTTGCAGTCAATCGACCGGACACGCGATCAATGGGGGTGGAACTGGATCGACACCTATGTCCGGCTGGCGCCGGGTGCCGATGCCAGGCGGATCGAGGCGGCTTTGCCCGATTTCCTGCGCCGTAACAATCCTGCTGCGGCCGAGTATGAACGCAACGGCGATCGCACCATCCTGACCCTGCAGCCGGTGCGGGATATCCATACTGCGCCGTTGAATGCCGATGAAGGCACCAGCATGGCGATGATTTCCGGCCTGCTGGCCCTGGCCTTCCTCATTCTGGGCATAGCCGGCATCAACTTCGTCAATCTGGCGACGGCGCGGGCCACCACGCGGGCGCGGGAGGTGGCAATGCGCAAAACGCTGGGGGCGTCACGCGCATTACTGGTGCTGCAATTTCTGGCGGAGAGCGTGCTGCTGACCTTCATCGCGGGGCTGATTGCGGTGGCGCTGGTGGAGATCTTGCTGCCAACCTTCCAGGACATGATGTCCATGGCCATTGAACCCGACTATCGCAGTCTGGCGAGCATGGTGGTCATCGCAACCGGCCTGTCTTTCGGCCTGGGGGTGCTGGGCGGGTTCTATCCAGCCCTTGTTCTGTCGGGTTTCCGGCCTGCGCACATATTGCGGGGCAGCAGTAAGGGCGGTGCCGGGGCTGGCCGGCTGCGGGCCATCCTGGTGGTCGTGCAGTTTGCCGTGGCCATCGCCCTGACTGTTGGTACGTTTGTGGTGTTACAACAGACCCGTTATGCCAGTTCGCAGCGTCTGGGTTTTGACAAGGACAATGTCGTCCTGTTGCGCGGTATGGATAATCCGGCAGCGCTGCCCCGCATGCAGATGCTGAAGCAGCGGTTGGCGGCCGATCCCGGCGTGGTGGCCGTGGCCGGCGCGCCTTGGGTTCCGTCCGATACGTCGGAAACCACCAGCACTTATCGCCGCACCGATGACGGCCAAGGGGCCGCCATCACCATCCGCACCGATCTGGTTGATTTTGGATATTTCGAGGTGCTGGGTGCCCGCTTGCTGGCCGGCCGGACATTTGACGAAAATTATGGAACCGATGCCGTGCTCTCTGCGGCTGACGGAAAGGTGATACAGGGGCGAACAGCCGCGACCGTCCTGTCATTGACGGCGGTGCGGCAACTGGGCTGGGGGGATGCATCCTCGGCCCTGGGCCGCACCTTGCTGTATCCCGATGATGGCGGCGATGTGACCCTGACCGTTGTCGGCGTGGTGGAAGATCTGCAATATCGCAGCGCGCGGGACCGCACTGTGGCCACGGTTTATCAGGCTGCGCCCGACGCCACCGGAACCTTGATGGTACGGGTCCGGCCCGATACCGTTCCCGCCGTGCTGAACCGCATCGACAGTCTGTGGAAAGAACTTGTGCCGGAAGTGCCGGTGCGTCGGCAGTTCCTGGATGAGCGGATCGAACAGCTCTATGCGCTGGATGTTCGCCAGGGGCAATTGTTCGCGGCCTTTGCGGGTCTGGCCGTAATCATTGCCTGTCTGGGCCTGTTTGGCCTCGCCAGTTTCACCGCCGAACGCCGGACAAAGGAGATCGGTATCCGTAAGGTGCTGGGCGCTTCTGTTGCGGATTTGGTGCGCCTGCTGGTCTGGCAATTCTCAAGGCCGGTGCTGCTGGCCAACCTGATCGCTTGGCCGGTCGCTTGGTATGGGCTAAGCCGCTGGCTGGAAGGATTTGCGTATCGGATCGACCTGAACCCGTTGCTGTTTCTGGCGGCTGGGGGCGGGGCGTTGCTGATCGCCTGGGTCACCGTCGCGGGGCAAGCGGCCCGTGTTGCGGTGGAAAAGCCGATCAAGGCCTTGCGGTACGAATGAGTTGTTCGGCCCGGTCCAGGTCTGCCGGGTCGTTGATATTGAAAAACGGATCGACGCCGCCAGACCCGGCTGGGAAGGGGACCAAGGTCAGTTCGTGGCGAGCGGCGAATTCTCCGACCCGGCGCAGCCCCACGGTCACCAGCGCGTGGCGTAGGTCATGGCGCAGGGCGACGGGCCAAAGAGCAACGGTCGGTTGCCGCTGCCCATCCGGTCCCTGGGCCATGGCAATACCGTTCCCAGCTTTCGCCGACAGCATCGGCCCCAGTTCGGCGGGCAGAAAAGGCGTGTCGCAGGGTACGCTCAGGACATGGGTTCGTTCCGGCGCCTGTTCGGCTGTCCATTCCATGGCGGCCAGAATACCGGCCAGCGGTCCTGGCTGATCGGGCACGCCATCCGCCAGAACCGGAATGAAGGCAAGCCCGTCCACATTGTGGAAACGGCCCGGATCGCCAAGGGCGGACAGCAAGACCAGATCCGTCCAATGCCGCGCCCGCGCCAGTACATGGTGCAGGATGGGTGTCCCTGCCAGCAGACGCAGTCCTTTGTCGCCGCCGCCCATCCGCTGTGCCTGCCCACCGGCCAGGACCACCAAGACCGGACAAATCGGGCACGGTGGTGCGGGGCTGCCGCTGTTTTGCATTTTTCCTACAGCCCCTTTCCCGGCACCACCGCGCCGCCCGGTCCCATGACCCGCAACAAGCCAGAGATGTAGATCGAATTGGCTCTCTCTAATTTTACGGAATGCATTCATGCCTCGAATGCGTTAGGGTCATGGCGCCTTCGGCGTAGCCCGTTTGGAAATCAATCTCAGCTTGATCTTCGCATCCAGGGGGAACAAAGACGATGCCCAATTCCATTGATGTGTCCAAGCCGCTTGTCGCCGGCCAGACGCACGGCAGCCTGACCGTGGTTGGCACTGGTATTCGTTCGATTTCGCACTTCACGCAGGAAGCCATCGGCCATATCCGCGATGCTGATGCGGTGTTTTTTGCTGTGCCGGATGGTGTCACCGCCAGTTTTATCCGCGATCTGAATCCAGACGCTTATAATCTTGCCCTGCATTATGGCGAGGATAAGCGTCGCCTGGTCACCTATGTGCAGATGGCGGAGATTATCCTGCGGGCCGTACGCGAAGGCAAGCGCGTGACCGCTGTGTTCTATGGACATCCGGGTTTCTTTGTGTCACCGGCCCGCCGCGCCCTGAATATCGCGCGCAAGGAAGGCCATCGTACGGAGATGCTGCCTGGCATTTCCTCCACCGACTATCTGTTTGCCGACCTGCGCATTGATCCGGCGGTGAGTGGCTGCCAGATCCTGGAAGCCAGCGACATGCTTCTGCGCAACCGGCCGGTCGTCACTTCCAGCCATGTCGTCCTTCTCCAGGTGGGTTCTGTCGGTGACAGCTATTATTCGGTCAAGGGTTTCAAGAACAACAAGCGCGCCATTCTGTTTGAGCGCCTGATTGAGCTGTATGGTGAGAACCACCCCTCCTACCATTATGTTGGCGCTACCTTCCCCGGTATGGAGAGCCAGATCGTGCGCCGGCCGCTGAAGGCCTACCGTGATCCGGCCGTACGCGCCTCTGTGCATTCCGCCTGCACCTTCTATCTGCCGCCGAAGGACATTCTGCCGCTGGATCAGGAGATGGCGGAGAAGCTGGGTATGGGATTGCCCGCCAGTTCCTCCACCCGTCCCGGTGATGCCCTGCCGCCGAGCCGTACCGGTGACTATGGTCTGTTCGAGTTGGACGCGATTGCCCGACTGGATCGTGAAGGGCTTGGGGGCCGTGAACGCATGCCGTCCAAGGCGCTTTTCCGCGTCCTGGCGCAAATGGCGACCAATCCCGATGCCACGGATGCCTACCGACGTGACTCCAAAACCTATGTCAGTCTGTTCAGTGGCCTAACGATCGAAGAAAAGTCGGCGCTGGCACAGCGCAGCGCCCCGGCCCTCCACGCTGTTGCATTGCAAATCGACCGCGCTGTGTCCGATGCGTCCGGTGCTCAATCGCCGGTTCTGTCAGCCGGACAGAAGCATACCGCGGTTGGTCAGCAACCTGTGGACACTCCGCCTCTGGTGACGCCGACCAGTGCCTCTCACGCCGAGCAGCATGAGACGGAACAGCACGAGGCGGAACAGCACGTCACGGAGCAGCACGAGACGGAGCAGCACGAGGCGGAACAGCACGTCACGGAGCAGCACGAGACGGAGCAGCACGAGGCAGAGCAGCACGTCACGGCCCAGCATGACACGGAGCAGCACGAGACGGAGCAGCACGAGGCGGAACAGCACGTCACGGAGCAGCATGAGACGGAGCAGCACGAAGCGGAACAGCACGTCACGGAGCAGCACGAGACGGAGCAGCACGAGGCAGAGCAGCACGTCACGGAGCAGCACGAGACGGAACAGCACGTCACGGAACAACACGTCACGGAGCAGCACGAGACGGAACAACACGTCACGGAACAACACGTCACGGAGCAGCATGATGCCATGGAGCAGCATGATGTGCTTGAGCAACACGTGACAGATAAGTAAAGCTGTAGGCGCGGGAACAGGTTAGACTTGTTCCCGCGCCATCCTGCGCGGTAAAGGCTAGATGGCTCGGCTGATGAGGCCAGAGGGTGGAAGTGCCCAGAACGTGAGATATCGGGGTACCTGATCTGTGCGCGACTCTGTTTCTGGCATTCCGATTGACTATTTCGGCTTGCCAAGCGATGTGGCTGAGGCTGAATTGCGCGCCAATGGGCCTGATGCCGACTGGCGGGATGTGGTTATTCTTGCGTGGTACCTGCGGCAGCGCAATCCGATGCGATGCCAGGATCTCATTGCCTCAGTGCTGCCCAGCGCCGGCCAGCTTTCCGACGTTTTGAAAGGTCGGCTTCTTTTATCAGTTTCAGAAAGTCTGAGATTACAAGCGAAGTTTGATGAAGCACTTCGTAACGTGAACGAAGCTGATTCTTATTTTGCTGCGGCTGGGGACAGTCTGGGGCGTGGTGACAGTGCTTTTTGTCGCGCTGAAATCCATTTAATGTCGGGAACGGTCTCTTCTGCGTATGCGGATTTCGATTCAGCGATCTGCTTCTATCAGGCGGCCAATGATGATATCCGGCTGTTTACTGTCAGATGTCGGGTGGCATATCAGCGGCAATACGAAGATTTGAAAAGTGCGGCACGCCAGTGGATGGATACGTTGCGGGAAGACTTGCTTCCGGCCCATCCCGGTGTTCTGGCCTATATGGCCGCCTTTCGCGGTGGCGTAGCGTTCCAGCGCGGTGATTTTCCAACGGCCATTCGTATCTGGCAGGCCGGATTTGAAAGTGCGGGAACAACAGGTGCAGTTTGGCTGGCCGTCCATCTGGCAATGATGATCGGGTCCGCTTTCGCCAATCTGTACGATCTTTCCACTGCGATGGAGTGGAAAGAAAAGGCTTACAACCTCGCCGCACCAACCGGCTGGCCAGAAGCCATCGGTACGTCACTCGCTTCGATGGCGGAGACGACGACGAGCCTCGGGCAGCTCGAACGGGCGCGTGTGTTGTTTGAAGATGCTTTGCCTTATCTGGACAGGCTCAACAGTATTCGTCGGCACGTTATCAGTTATAATGCATTCGGTGGTCTTTGCCTGCTGATGAACGCGCCGGAAGAAGCCCTGTCCTGGTTTGAGAAGGGCCTTGCGATTGCGCGTAAACTTGGGCAACCGGATTTGGAGTTGCCCAATGGCGTGGGGGTTGTGACGGCCCTTCTCCAGACCGGCCGACTTGAGGCTGCGGCGGCCATGGCAGAAGAGGTTCGTCGGCAGGCGTGTGACCAACGCAATCCATATTATGAAATTGAAGCGATAAGGGTGCGGGCTGCCATTCTGCGCACCACGTCGCCGACAGACCTGGCTCCGGTTATTGAAATCATGGAACAGGCCATCGCCTTGGGTGACAGCCTGAGTGGGATGATGATCCGGTCAGAAATTTATGCTGAGCTGGCCCGTGATTACGAGGCGGCTGGCGATTACCGGAAGGCGCTAGCCTATGAACGGCGCAGCCGCGAAAGCTGGCAGCGTAACTTCGACCGCCAGAACGGTGCGCGTATTCAGGCCTTGCAGGTTCGTTTTGATACCGCCCGGGCCAAGGCAGAGGCGGAGCATAACCGAGCGCTGGCAGAGGCTGAGGCGACGCGGGCGGCCGAGTTGGACCATGCCAATCAGACACTGGAACGGCTGGGTGTGATCGGGCAGGAAATTACGGCGCGTCTGGATGCGGAAGCAGTGTTTACCACCCTGTCGCGCCATCTGCACGATCTCATGCCCACCAACACCCTGTTCGTGGGACTGAAGGACGAAGTCAACCAGATCATTGATATTCGTTTCCGTACGGAGGATGGCCGGCGCCTGCCGCCGCGTCAGGTGCCGCTGGCATCTGACAAACTCTCTGCCCGTTGTGTGCGGGATAATGAGGAGATCCTGGTGGCCTGGGGGGAACGCACCATTCCCGACAGCGTGCCGGGTACACGTCACATGCGCACGGTCCTGTTCCGACCGCTGGCGCTTGGCAATCGTGTTTTGGGTGTTGTGTCCGTTCAGAGCGACCAGCCCAATGCCTATGGGCCCCGGGAACTGCTGATTTTCCGGACCATCTGCGCTTATGGGGCCATCGCCATGGCCAATGCTGAGGCCTATCAGCAGTTGGACCGCGCCGTGGGTGAAACCCGCGAGGCTCTGCAGCGTCTGGTGCAGCAGGAAAAAATGGCGGCCCTGGGTCAATTGGTGGCCGGCGTGGCGCATGAGGTCAACACACCGCTCGGCGTCACCCTGTCTGCCGTATCACAGTTGAATGACAGTATTCGCTCTCTGCACGGGCAGGTCGAAAAGGGACTGCTGACCCGGTCCGGTCTGACAGAGGCGCTGGATAATGGGCGGGAACTGGCTGCCCTGGCCCAGCGCAATGTGACCCGTGCGGCTGACATGATCCGCACCTTCAAGGGCGTGGCGGTGGATCATGGCAGTGATGAACGCCGTATCTTTGAACTGGGCGATTATCTGTCAGAGATCATGTCGCTGATCCGGGCCCGTGTTGCCGGTAACGGCAATCGCATCGAAATCGATGTCATGCCGATCCAGATGGATACCTATCCTGGCGCCCTGGCCCAGGTCATCACCAATCTGGTGACCAATATCGCTGATCATGCCTATGCACCCGACCGGCCCGGGCGCATCATTCTGCGCGGGCGGGCGATTGACGCCTATATGGTGGAAATTGCGGTGGTGGATCAGGGCTGTGGCATCCCAGCCGATATCCTGCCCAAGGTGTTTGATCCGTTCTTCACCACCCGTCGGGCGGCTGGCAGTATGGGGTTGGGTCTGCATGTTGTGTTTAATCAGGTGACGCAACGGCTTAGCGGGGCCATCACCATCGACAGTGTTCTGGGCCAGGGCACCGTGGCCACAGTGCGCATTCCGCGCGAAGTGCCGAACTATGTTCCCACGGCCTTCTTTCCCCTGCCAACCTGACAGCAGGGGTACCGTCTACCTTAAATCAGCGCGTGCAGCGTGATGGACAGAAAGGCGGCGACGGCCAGGACGGTGACGGCCTCGATGATGCCGGCGCTGTCTTTGAGCGTGCTCGCCAAACCGGACAGGACATCTTCGGCATCATGGGCGGCGGCGTGGATGTAAGCGGACATGATGTTCTCCTTCAGGGTGGGGTGGGGCAGGGAAGGGCTGGGGTCGGGTTTGATCAGAGCATCAGGTTCAGGCAGGCGGTCAGGACGGCCGCGATGCTCAGCACGGCCGTCGCTTCGGCCAGGTCTGCGGCTGTCGGCACCGAGGCCAGCACCGTTTCGATCAGGGAGCCTTCGGTTTCGATCTTGTTCGTCAGGTCGGTCATTTTTATCTCCATCATGATTTGTTGTCTGGATGTCTGTAGTACAGCAAAGGCCGTGCCAAGTGCTATTTGGGTGTATTCTGGAAAATAATTAGCCATCATGATGGTCGCTTTATTCACTTGATGGAAAAAATAACGATATTATGGCCCATTGATCATGTGGTGGTGATGGCGACTGTCCGAAAACGGACAATGGCATCTCGTTCGCTGTCCGTGTGCGAACAATGTCGCCGAACGTAGTTTTACGTTGTCCTGCTCCGGCGATCTCCGGCAGGTCGGTTTTGCGACAAACGCAAAAACCCGCCGGAAAGGCCGGCGGGCGCGGATGCGAGGAGGGGCGTAATCTGGGTGATCTAAGGGACCGGCGCGTCGACCCGGCGAGGGCGGGTGCGCAATGCCGGCGTCCGACCGGGCGGATGCCTGTGCTGAAGCGGGGACTGGAAAGCAGAAGGGGCGCTTTGGGCGCGACCGTCAGGGCGGTCTGTGTGGCGCTGCCGTTAAGGGGGCGGTGCGCAGCAGGGTGTGACGGCTCTCCGGCCATCGCCACCCCCATCCCCCGCCGCCGGGCGGCATGGGGGAGAAGGGTGGATCAGATCAAGGCATGCAGTGTGATGGACAGAAAGGCGGCAACGGCCAGGACGGTGGCTGCTTCGATGATGCCGGCGCTGTCTTTGAGCGTGCTGGCCAAACCGGACAGGACATCTTCGGCATCATGGGCGGCGGCATGAAGATAAGCGGACATGATGTTCTCCTTCGGGGTGGGGTGGGGGATCAGAACAGGGTGTTCAGGCTGATCGCCACGAAGGCGGCGGCCAGAACCAGGGTGGCGGCCTCGATCACATCGGCGATGGTGGGCAGCGAGGTTCGCAGGCCCGACAGCACGTCGTGGGCGTCATCGGCGGCGGTGTGGATAAAAGCGGGCATTGTCTTCTCCATCATTTCAAAAACATGGGGGCAGTGATCAGAGCATCACATGCAGGCTGATCGTCATCAGGGCGCCAACGGCCAGGGCCGCGCCGGCTTCGATCAGGTCTGCCGCGGTGGGCAGGGAAGCCAGGAAGCTGCTCAGCAGGCTCTCATCGGCTTGGCTGTTATTGGTCAGATCGGTCATTTTGGTCTCCGTCAGTGTGTGTCGTCTTGATGAACCTGTATCAGCAAACACCGTGCCAAGTGGCTTTTTGGCGCATTCTGGAAAATCGGTAGGCATCTACAGGGCGTTTATGGCGACAAAGTGGTGATTTTTGCAAAAAGTGGATTGGATTGCGATCATCCTAGGGCGGCGATTGTCCGGAAACGGACAGTGATCGGGGCCAGATGTTCGCTGATGGACGGTTTACGCTCTTGTCGCTGTGGCATGCGTGATTTGCATCACATGGCTTAACAGGCATGCAAAAACAGCAAAAACCCCGCCGGACGGGCCGGCGGGGGCAATGAACAGTCAGAACCGGGGGCCAATGGGGACCGATCCGCCCCCTGTCCCTGATTAGTGCTTTTCGCTGATCACCTGCTGGCGCAGGACATCAATGGGGGCCAGCGCGCCACCCTGCTGGAAATGCCAGAATGTCCAGCCATTGCAGGCTGGCAAGCCCTGCATGGCAGCGCCCACCTGATGGATGGAGCCCTTATGTTCACCCAGATGGTTCTGGGCCACCAGGGTGCCGTCGGCACGCACCTTGGCAATATGACGGCGGCGATTGTCGAACAGCATGGTGCCGGGTTTCAGGAAGCCCCGTTCGATCAGATTGCCGAACGGTACACGCGGCTGGCTGCGCTTGGAGGTGATTTCCAGCAGTTCCGGCTCTGCCACTTCTTCGACCTGGGCGATGCGTTCATTGGCCAGACGCGCATACTCATGCTCACGCTCGATGCCGATCCAGCGGCGGCGCAGGCGTTTGGCCACGGCGCCCGTGGTGCCGGTGCCAAAGAACGGGTCCAGCACCGTATCACCAACCTTGGTGGACGACATGAGTACGCGGAACAGGAGACTTTCCGGCTTCTGGGTGGGGTGCGCTTTCTGTCCCGTCTCGTCGCGCAGCCGTTCCGACCCGGTGCACAGAGGCAGGGTCCAGTCGGACCGCATCTGCAAATCCTCGTTCAGCGCCTTCATCGCCTCATAGGCGAAGTAATATTTGCTGTCTTTCGACTTTGACGCCCAGATCAGGGTTTCATGGGCATTGGCAAAACGCCGGCCCTTAAAATTGGGCATCGGGTTCGACTTGCGCCAGATGATATCGTTCAGCACCCAATACCCCAGATCCTGGAGGATGGCGCCGACGCGGAAGATATTGTGGTAGGACCCGATCACCCACAAGGTCCCATCATCTTTCAGCGTATGGCGCGCCGCATCCAGCCAGTCGCGGGTAAAGCGGTCATAACTTTGGAAATCCTGGAAACGGTCCCACTCCTCATCCACCCCGTCGACGCGGGTATGGTTGGGGCGCATCAGGTCGCCATTGAGTTGCAGGTTATAGGGTGGGTCGGCGAAGACCACATCGACCGACCGGGCCGGCATATCGCGCATCAGTTGGACGCAATCACCGACGAGAATCCGGTTTGTTGCAGGCTTGTCGTTCATGTTTTTTGCTGCCGACTCGGAGGAGGAATTTCCCCGACAATGAGTCGGGCCCGAGTCGCCGTCAACAGAAAAATTTTGGAAGAGTCAGAAGAGTCAGAGAGTTAGGGAGAGTTGTTCGGAAACTGGTGCAAAAGAGCGCCGGTGATGTGGCGTCGGACCCAGCTTTTTGATGGCCGCAAGATGCGCGGCGGTGCCATAGCCCTGATTGCGTTCCCAACCATATCCGGGGTACTGGACCGCCAATTGCCCCATGATCTTGTCCCGTGTCACCTTGGCCACGATTGACGCGGCGGCGATGGACAGCGACAGCGCATCACCCTCCACCAGGGTTTCCACCCGGCAACGCAGTTTTGGCGGACGGTTTCCATCCACCAGCGCCAGCGATGGCAGACGGCCGATTTTTGTGGCCAGATCGTCCACCGCACGGGCCATGGCCAGGAATGTGGCCTGCAAAATGTTCACCGCGTCGATTTCCTCCACCGACGCGACGCCCACTCCATAGGGGCTATGGGCAATGATCCGGGTGAACATGGCTTCGCGCTGCGCCTGCTTCACCTTCTTGCTGTCATTGATGCCATCGCACCAGGCGGGTATGGCCCCAGGGGGCAACAGGACGGCGCCGGCCACCACTGGCCCGGCCAGGGGGCCGCGCCCGGCTTCGTCCACACCGCAGACCGGGAAGTCAGGCCCATGGCCCAGGCGATATTCGTGCGAAAGATCAGGCATGCCTGCTGGTGTGGCAAATGCCGGGCATCCGTGCAAGGCCGACATGCAGACAGACTTTCGTCGATTTGCGATGGATCAAGGCTGCATCGGTGCGGTGGGCGCAATGTTCGCCCCATCCGCGATCCGACCAGCCCTGTGCGAGGCCCGTCATGCGTCCCGATCTTGTTGCCAAGTACCGACATCAGCGCGTGCCCCGCTACACGTCTTATCCGGCCTCGCCGCACTTCACCGATGCTGTCACGGCGGATACTTATCGCGACTGGCTGTCATCGGCCGATCCGCGATCCGCCTTGTCGCTGTATCTGCATCTGCCCTTCTGTAAATCCATGTGCTGGTACTGTGGCTGCCACACCACCGTGGTCCGACACGAGGACCCGATCTGGTCCTATCTGGCGGCCCTGTCGGCCGAACTGCGCAATGTTGCGGGCTTGCTGCCGCAGGGGCCGGTTGTACGGCATGTGCATTTTGGGGGCGGCACGCCGACGCTGCTGCCCGTACAGGGCTTCCGGGCGTTGATGGCCGAACTGCGTACCCGCTTTCAGATCGCCCCGGACGCAGAAATCGCCATCGAAATCGACCCCCGCACCCTGACACCGGACATGGTAGAGGCTCTGGGCGATGTCGGCATCACCCGTGCTTCGCTGGGTGTGCAGAGTTTCGATGCCGAGGTGCAGGCCGCCATCAACCGGATACAGCCCTTTGCCATGACCGAAGCGGCAGTCCAGCGGCTGCGGGCAGTCGGCATCCGGGGCGTCAATCTGGACCTGATCTATGGCCTGCCGCGCCAGACCGTGGCCAGTTGTGTGGATACGGTGCGCCAAGCCGTGAGCCTGAAACCTGACCGTCTGTCGATCTTCGGTTATGCACATATGCCAGGATTCAAGGCTCACCAGGGCCGTATCGATCCCGAAATATTACCGGACGCCGATGAACGTGTGGCGCAGTTGCGGGCCATGGAAATGGCGGTAATGGCCTCAGGTTATGTCCGTATCGGCATGGATCACTTTGCCCGGCCGGATGATGATATTGCCATCGCTGCCAAAAACGGCACGCTGCGCCGCAATTTCCAGGGCTATACGACGGACGAGGCCGACCTGCTGCTGGCCTTCGGCGCTTCAGCCATTGGCAAGCTGCCTCAAGGCTATGTCGCCAATATCCTGTCCTTGCCAGGCTACCTGAAGGCGATGGAGACCGAGGGTCTGGCCACCGCGCGCGGTTACCGGATGAGCCTGGATGACAAATTGCGCGCCACCGTGATTGAAGCACTTATGTGTCGTTTCGATGTCGATCTGGCTCAGGTGGCAGCGGCGTTTGACACCCCGCACGAAGCCATCATGCCCGATCCGCATGCGATTGCCGATCTGGCTGGCGACGGGGTTGTTCATCTGTCCGGCACACGGCTGGTCGTTCCGGAGGCGGCACGACCGTTGGTCCGCTCCGTCGCGGCCCTGTTCGACCGGCATCTGGACCCAGAGGGCGGGCGGCACAGCAAGGCGATTTGATGCGGGGCCGCGGTACTGGACAGGGGGGCAGGGGCACGGCATTGTCGCCCCTCACCAGACCGTCATAAAAGTGCAATGAACATGCGATCCATCCGCGTCCTGCTGCTGGCGGCAACGGCTGTTGCCCTGTCCGGTTGTGCCATCCATATCGCCGCCCCTGCCGACAAAGCCCCGCCACCAGCAGCCATCACCACGCCAGCCCCGGTAGCCACGCCCAAGCCGGGCCCGGAAGATGATCCGCGCCTGCTGGCCACTTTGTACATGCAACAAGCCGAAGAATTGCGCCGCCTCTCGAAGCAGGCCTATGCGCTGGCCACGAGTCGCCTGCCCGCCGCGCTGAAACAGCCGGGATCGTCGGCGCTGGAACAGACCGATGGCGGCACCGGCAAACCACCGGCCGCCATTTTCGACGTCGATGAAACGGTGCTGGATAACAGCCCGCAACAGGCCCGGGCCATCCTGTCCGGTACCCGCCATTTCGACCTGTCGCGGTGGGATCAGTGGGTGGGTGAACGGGCGGCGTCCCCCATGCCCGGCGCTGTCGATTTTGTGAAGGAACTGCGCCGTAACAAGGTGCGCGTTGTTTTCATCACCAACCGTGAATGTCGTCCGCGTCCCGTCAACCCCGGTGATCCGTGTCCGCAGCATGCTGACACGCTGGCCAATCTGAATGCCGTTGGCCTGGGTCCGGTGGCGCCGGAAGACCTGTTGTTGAAGGGTCAGAATGGCTGGCCCAGCGACAAGGCCCCGCGGCGGCAAGAGGTCATTCGCACCCACCGTATCGTCATGTCCCTGGGCGATCAGTTCAGCGATATGATGACCGTGACCCGTCAGGATGACAGTGCGGCCCGTGCCCGTATCGCGGCTGAACATGAGGATTTGTGGAACAGCCGCTGGATCATCATCCCTAACCCGACCTATGGGCAATGGGTTGATGTTCTGCCCGAGCCGATCAGCGGTTCGCTGCGCACCAAGTAGGGGCCAGGGGCGCCGTGGGGATTGACGGCGCCCACCCCTTTGGCTGATCCTGTCGGCAGTGCGCGTTGGGGCGCCTCCTGTCCGCGGCAAGGAAGCCTGCTTCCACCCATCCGAGCTGGTTCGCCATGTCGATCCGCTTCCTCCCGCCCGTTTCAGCGGACAAGGGCACCATGGGAAGGAAGAACCATGCCCCGCACACTGACCCCGGCCACCCATCTTGATACGCTGCGGCGGGAGGCCAAGCGATGGCTGAAGGCCATTCGCGCCGGTGATAGCGCCGCCCGCACCCGCCTGAGCACACTCACGCCCCAGGCCCCGGCTGATCCCGGCCTGCGTGATGTCCAGTTGGCCTTGGCCCGCGACTACGGGTTTGCGGGCTGGGCAGCGCTCAAGCAGGCTGTGGCGGATCTGGCACTCACACGGCAGTCGCAGGCTTCCAAGGTTTATACTGTCCTGCGCGCCGCCTGGGATGGTGGCGACCGGGCGGCGGCAGCGCGCATTCTGGCCCGTTGGCCCGATATCGGGGCTGGCGACCTGCTGCTGGATGTTTTGCGTGGGCACACAAGTTCTGTGGCACGGCGACTGGCTGCCGATGCCAGTCTGGTGAACCGCAAGACCGGCCCGTTGAACTGGGAACCGCTGCTCTACCTTGCCTATGCCCGCCTGCCGGGTGGGGCGGGGGTGGAGATGGCGCGCCTGCTGCTGGACCATGGGGCCGATCCCAATGCCCGCTTTGACGATGGTTGGGGCAATGCCTTTACCATTCTGACTGGATTGATCGGGCAGGGGGAAGGTGACCGGCCCCCGCATCCCGATGCCCGCGCCCTGATGGCCCTGCTGGTGGAGCGCGGCGCCGATCCGTTTGATCTTCAAGCATTGTACAATACCTCCATCAGCCGGGATGAGGTGGAATGGCTGGATGTTATCTGGTCGGCCTGTGCGGCGCGCGGCGTGACGGGGGCCTGGCTGGAACGACTGGACGCGCCGCGGATCGGGGGCCGTTTCCCGCTGCCGGTGATCGACTATCTGCTGGGCAATGCCGTGGCCTACAACCATCTGAGTGGGGCCGACTGGCTGCTGCGGCATGGGGCAGATGCGGATGGTATTCACGCTTATTCCGGCCGGTCACTGCTTGTCGAAGCCCTGGTCTATGGTCACCGTGCCATGGCGGATCTGCTGCGTCGCCATGGCGCGCGCGAACCCGACCTGTCACCGGCCATGGCGTTTCAGGCGGCGGCGATGGCGCTCGACCGGGAACAGGCCCGGACCCTGGCCCTGGCGCATCCACAGGTTCTGGACGACCCAGCACCCCTGCACAATGCGGCACAGCAGGGTCGGGTGGGGGTTGTGGAACTGCTTCTGGCGTTGGGCGTGCCTGTCGATCTGGCCGATGCGGGCGGTCAGCGGGCCATCCAGTACGCCGTGATGGGCGATGCGCTGGATGTTGTCCGCTTGCTGGTGACACGCGGAGCAGATGTCGACCGGCCCACGGCCACTGATTATGGCGGCGGTGCCATGGGCTTCGCCGCGCATTTTGGCCGGCGCGATATCGCCGCCTTCCTGGCCCCGTTCAGCCGGGACGTGTCGGAAATGGTCTATCTGGGTTTGGTGGATCGGCTGACCGACCTGTTTGCCCAGGAACCGGCACTGGTGAACGCCCCGCACCCGAAATTCGGCACGCTGCCTTTGTTCGCCCTGCCGGAAGGGGAGGAGGAGGCCGCTGCCATGGCCGCCTTTCTTCTCCGCGCGGGAGCAAACCCGCGCGCCATCAATCAGGACGGTATCGGTGCTGGAAAGGCGGCCCGCGACCGCGGTCTGATCGACGCTGCCGATATCATCGAGGCAGCCGCAGCGGTCAATCCGGCACAAAAGCCAGGGCCACCCCGTTGATGCAGTAACGCAGGAAGGTCGGCGGTGGCCCATCCTCGAACACATGGCCAAGATGGGAACCGCACTGGCTGCAATGCACTTCGGTACGGACCATCCCATGGGATCGGTCGACATGGGTGCCGACCGATCCCGGCAGCGGGTCGTTAAAACTGGGCCAGCCGGTGCCGCTCTCGAACTTGTCCCCGGATTGAAACAGCGCCTGTCCGCATCCGGCACAGCAAAAGCGGCCCGGACGCTTTTCCCGCAGCAGGCCACAGGACCCGGGTCGCTCGGTGCCATGGGCCCGCATCACCCGATACTGGTCCGGGGTCAGAAGCTGGCGCCACTCGGCATCGCTGCGGGTGATGGGGAAGGTGGGTGCCATTGCCGTCTCCAGGTCAGACTCCAGATCAGATCTTCGCCATATGGATCAACGGATAGGGTTTTCCAGCATGGTCCACCGGTGACCGTCCGATCTCCAGAAAACCCTGCGATACATAAAAATCCACGGCTCCCGGATTCTGCACATTCACATCGACCACCAGATGCTGGCGGAGACCCAGCGCGTGGGCGATCAGGCGGCGGCCCACCCCCTGGCGATGCCAGTCCGGATGCACAAACAAGGCTTCGATTTTCGGGCCTGCCAGTCCGATGAACCCCTGGATCACGCCATCGGGGGACAGGGCCAGCCAAAGCGGTTTGCTGGGAAGGTAAAGGGTTACCAGCAGATGTTCATAAAGGGCCACATCCGCCGGGGCAATGAACCCATGCGTGGCATCCACTGACGCGCGCCAGACGCGGTGGATGCTGGCATTGTCGGCAGGTGTGGACAGGCGGATTGCTGTCGGCATCGGGCCAAAGTCCCGAACAACATGGAAGGGGCCGGTCCCGAACACAGGACCGGCCCCATGGTGACAGAGGCAAGGGGGGTGTTACCAGACCTTACAGGCCTTGTCGCCCCGGACCATCTTGTCGGTTGGCTGGCAGTTAAAGGCCTTGGCGAATTCCGGCATGTTCGACAAGGTGCCGTTCACGCGGTATTCGGGCAGGGAATGCACGCCTGTCTGGGCCTGCAGGCGGCGGAATTCCGGCCGTTCCTGCGCACACCAGACATTGGCCCAGCCATAGAAGAAGCGCTGTTCAGCGGTCAGCCCGCCGATCTTCTTCCGCATCCCGGCCTCACCCAGCCGGCGCTTCAGCGCGTCCAGCGCCACCGCAAGACCGCCATTGTCGGCGGTGTTTTCGCCCAGCGTCTGCTTGCCGTTCAGGTTGACGCCTTCCACAGCCTGGAACCCAGAATATTGATCCACCAGGCACTGCGCCCGCTCGGTGAAGCGCTTGGCGTCATCCTCGGTCCACCAGTCCTTCAGGTTGCCATCACCGGCGAACTTGCGACCCTGGTCATCGAAACCATGGATGATCTCATGCCCGATGACCCCGCCGATGGCGCCATAATTATAGGCGTCGTCGGCGGTGAAGTCGAAGAAGGGCGGCTGGAGAATGCCGGCCGGGAAATTGATATTGTTCTGCTGCGGCGAATAATAGGCGTTCACCGTCGGCGGGGTCATTCCCCATTCCGAACTGTCGCGCGGCAGCCCGATCCGGGCCAGCCGGCGGCGCTGTTCAAAGCTTTCGGCGCGGGTGACATTGCCCAGCAGGTCGCCCTTCACGATGGTCAGCGCCGAATAATCGCGCCAATTGTCGGGATAGCCGATCTTATTGGGCATGTTGGCCAGCTTTTCATGCGCCTTTGTCTTGGTTTCCGGGCTCATCCATTCCAGACCGCTGATCCGGTCCTTCAGGGCCGCCTGCACATCGCCGACCATGGTCAGCATGCGCTTCTTGTGTTCCGGGCCGAACGCCTTCTCCACAAAATACTGGCCCAGATCTTCGCCCAGCGCATTGTCGGTGGCAGCGACACAGCGCTTCCAGCGTGGACGCTGTTCCTTGGTGCCGTTCAGGGTGCGGCCGTAAAAATTGAAGGCCTCTTCGCTGAAGGCGGTGGGCAGCCATTGGGCATTGCTGCGCAGCGTATGCCAGGTCAGATAGGTCTTGATGTCTTCCACACTGGCCTGGGTCAGTTTGGTATTCACCGCTTCAAAAAATTTCGGCTGCCCGACATTCATCTCGCTAAAGGCCGGTGCGCCGATGGCTGCCAGGTAGGCGGCCCAGTCAATGGCCGATACCGACTTGGCAAAATCAGCAAGAACCGTAGGGTTATTCTGCTTTTGCGGGTCACGCCGTTCCAGGCGGGTCATCGACGCCTCGGCGAGCGCTGTCTCAAACGCCATGACCGTGTCGGCCTTGGCCTTTGCAGCGTCGGCTGGTGTCCCAGCCAGTTCGAACATCTTGGCGACATGCGCAACATAGGCGGCGCGCTGTTCCGCGGATTTGGGGTCATCCTTGAAATAGAAATCGCGATCCGGCAGACCCAGGCCACCCTGGCCGACCGTTGCGATGGTCTGCACGGCATCGCTGAATTTCTGCATGCGGCCAAAACCGAACAGGGCATTCACGCCCTGATCATGCAGAAAGCCGATAACCGCCCCCAGGTCCTTTTTGTCCGTCAGACCGTTGATCCGGTCCAGCATCGGTGCCAGCGGGGCCAACCCCTTGGCATCTACGGCCGCCTCATCCATGCAGGCGGCATAGAAGTCGGCGATACGGGCGGTCTTCGGGGTCGGATTGGCGGCGGCTTGATCCAGGATCTGGCGCAGCAGGGTCAGGTTCTTGTCGGCCAGGACGTTGAAGTTGCCCCAGCGCGCCTGATCGTCGGGAATGGGATTTTCGCGCTTCCACACGCCGCAGGCATGCAGGAAGAAATTATCGCAAGGCGACACGGTGTCGTCCAGGACCGGCAGGCCCGGCGCCGGCGGCTTGCCGGCCTTGGCGGCGGCGGGTGCTACCTGCGCCACCTGTGTATCCGCCAGGGCCGCGCCCGACAGCATGAACGTCAATCCCAACGCCAGCAGGCTGCTGGCGCCCATCCCGATCCGTTTCATCATCTCAACCCTTGTTTTGACCTATGTGCAGGATTCGGCCCTATCGGGGCCTGTTGCTTATGGAGGCGAAATTATCACGGCTGCCTGTCCGGTTCCGACATCGCTTTGTAACACGCACGTAAATGCCTGTTGCAGATTGGTTGCATCGGGGCCAAGACCGGGCCCGTTCAAGTGGGATCGTCGTTCACGGACCTGATGATACCGGGAAGGGCGGTGATCATGGCCATGGCCAGCCCGTCGCCCCCCGGCAGCAGTGATAGGTTGGCCCGCACCAGCGCCGCATCCACCATCTGGCATCGACGTTGGGCGGGCAAGTTCTGCAGGACCGACTGTTGCACCCGTTCTGCGGCCAGTTCCGCTGCCTGCACCTGGGACCGCAGGGACTGTGTTGCCGTATCCGGGGCAGGCGGAGGGCCGGATTTCAGTTGCCGGCGCACAGCGCGCAGCGGCTGTACCACCGCCTCGTTCCAAGGGCGGGTGGCGGTCACGGCCGCAGACACTTCCGCGGCTGTCAGGTCATGGCCATGCGCAGCCAGCCACACGGCCCAGAGCAACAGATTGACATCGCCCCCGTGCTGATCTTGGGCGGTCAGGCACGCGTCTGCCACATCTGGTATACCGTAGACCGACAGGGAAAAGGACCAGAGGTCGGGAATGCTCACCGATCCCCCACATAAATCCCCAGCCCCCGCGCCGTCTTGACCAATGTTCCGTCGATATCCACCGCCGCATAGGTGGCGATGGCATCTTCGATGGGGATGTCGATAACCCGGCGGTTGGACCAGGCGACCAGACGGTCACTTTTACCTTCGGCCAGCAGATCGACGGCGGCCACGCCAAAGGCAGAGGCCAGCACCCGGTCATTATGGCCCGGCGGGCAGCCGCGCTGAACATGGCCCAGCACAGTGACGCGGGTTTCGGCCCCCGTTGCTTCGGCAATCAGATGGCCGATATAATTGCCAATCCCGCCATAGCGTTTCTGCCCATCGGTGAATTCCTGCTGCGCCTTCACGCCCTCCATGGTCCGCACGGCTTCCGACACGACGACCAGGGCGAAGTTGCGGCCACCGGCCTGCACGCGCCTGATCTTGTCGGCCACGCCGGCCACCGACCAGGCCAGTTCCGGCAGCAGGATGACATCGGCACCCCCGGCAATCCCCGCCGACAGGGCGATATGGCCGGCATCGCGGCCCATGACTTCCAGCACCATGACGCGGGCATGGCTGGCGGCGGTTGGCTGCAACCGGTCCAGCGCTTCGGTCGCGACCGCCACCGCCGTGTCAAAGCCGACGGACATCTCGGTGATGCCCAGGTCATTATCGATGGTCTTGGGAATGCCGATCAGTTTGATGCCGCCAATACGCGCCAGTTTGCGCAGGATGGCCATTGATCCGTCGCCACCGATACCGATCAGGCTGTCCACGCCCAGTTCCCGCAAGCCCCCGATAATCTCCTGACTGCGGTCCTTCCTTGTGCCGTCAGCCATTGGATAGGCAAAAGGATCGCCCTTGTTGGTGGTGCCCAGGATGGTGCCGCCCTGGCGCATCATGGCGCCATCGACGCCTTTCAGGTCGAGATTCACATACCGGACGGGCCGCGCCAGCAACCCTTGGGTTCCGTCCTCAATCCCCACCACCTCCCAACCATAATGGGCGGCGCGATGAACGGCGGCGCGGATCACGGCGTTCAGGCCGGCACAGTCGCCGCCGCTGGTCAGGATGCCGATACGCTTGGCTGCGGTCATTCTTTTTCCCCTGGTCTTTGGTGCCAGGGTGCCAGGATCACCGCCCAGAGGGCAAGGTTGTTGAACCAGAACACCAAAGGGGCGCCCTGTTTTTTGGGGGCGCCCCAGGTGCAGGCATATCACGTCGATGGGGAGCGAGGGGCAAGCGGCAGGGCCTGACCCCGCACCCCGGTCACGCCTTATCCGACACGAAGCGCCAGCCCGTCTCCGCCGCTGCGCGTGCCACCTCGCCATAGGCCAAGGCCTTGCGGTCGGCGGCATTGCCAGCCAGCGCGCGGGCATAGACGCCCTGGCAGATGGCGGCGATGCGGAAGAAGGCGAAGGCCAGGTAATAGGGCCAGTCGGGAATGCCGGCCCGCCCCGTGCGCTGGCAATAGGCTGAAACATAATCGGCTTCTGTGGGGATGCCCGAAGCCGCCAGATCAACGCCCACCAGCCCCGGAAACTGCTTGATCCCCGCCGGCAGATGATAGGCCATGCAATTATAGGCCAGATCGGGCAGGGGATGGCCCAGGGTCGCCAGTTCCCAATCCAGGATGGCGACGACCCGCGGTTCCGTTTTGTGCAGCATCAGGTTACCCAGGCGGAAATCACCATGCACAATGGTGACCTCTTCCCCCGCCGGCACGGCCCGCGGCAGCCAATCCATCAGCCGTTCCATGGCCGGAATGTCGCTGTCGCCCTTGGTGGCCACGAACTGCTTGGACCAGCGTTCGACCTGCCGCTGGATATAGTGTTCCGGCTTGCCGAAATCCGACAGGCCAGCGGCGCGCCAATCCACACTATGCAGGGCGGCCAACGTCGCGTTCATCCCGTCATAGATGGCCGCCCGGTCGGCGTTGCTGAACCCGTCCAGCGCCACATCCGACAGGACGCGCCCATCAATATGGTCCATCACGTAAAAGGGCGTACCGATAATGCCCGCATCCTCACACAGCAGGCGGGCATTGGGCACGGGCGCGGCGCTGGCCGAAAGCGCCCGCATGGCGCGGAATTCCCGCTCCACCATATGTGCGCTGGGCAACAGCTTGCCGGGCGGCTTCTTGCGCAGCACGAAGCGTGCGCCCGCCGCATCGCTGATCAGAAAGGTGGGGTTGGACTGCCCGCCCTGAAATTGCTGCACCCTTGCCGGCCCCTGGAACCCGTCCAGATGGGCCGACAGATAGGTGTCCAGTGCCGCCTCATCAAACCGATGCTGCGGCAGCACATCAATCAGGATGGCCGCCCCCTTGCCCTCGCTCATGACCGGTCCCCGCTTACAGGATCGTCGGATCGGCGATGGTCGCACCGCCATCGGCCACCAGCAACTGCCCCGTGACAAAGGCTCCGGCCGGGGCGGCCAGCATCAGGGCGACACCCGCGATCTCGTCTGGTTTGCCGAACCGGCCCAGGGGTGCGCGGCGCATGATGGCCTTGGCGATGTCGGGATTGTCGGTCAGGGCCTTGGCGAAGTCCGTCTCCACAATGCCGGGGGCAATGCCGTTGACGCGGATATTGGCCCGGCCATGTTCAACGGCCAGATTGCGGACCAGGGCCGCTTCCGCCGCCTTGGACACGCCATAGGCACCGATCACGGGATTGCCGCGCAGGCCGGCGATGGAGGACAGGATGATCACCGACCCGTCCTTGCGCTCCGCCATGCCGGGGATCACCATGTTGCACAATTGCCAGGTGCTGCGCAGGTTCGACCCCATGATCTTGTCCCAGGCCTCATCGCTGACACTGGCCAGCGGGCCATAGACGGGGTTGATGGCGGCATTGGCGACCAGGATGTCGATGCGGCCCCATTGTGCCAGCGTGGCATCGACCAGCGCCTGCAAATCCTCCTTGCGACCGATATTGCAGGCGACCGAGATCGCCTCGCCACCGGCGGCGATGATCTCATCGCGCACCACGTCGCAGGCGTCGAGCTTGCGCGACGAAATAACGACCTTGGCCCCGGCGCGGGCATATTCCTGGGCAATGGACTTGCCGATCCCGCGTGAGGAGCCGGTGATCAGGGCCACTTTGCCGGACAGGTCGAACAAGGGATGCGTGGTCATGGGATAGTCTCCTCAATCGCCCCGTGGGCTGCGAAATCGTGTGTTGGGCTGTCCGTTGGTTCTGTCCCGCCTCCCCGGCGACAAGCCGGGGTCCAGGGGCCACAGGATCAGACCTCGACGCGGCATGGATCAAAGCTGCGGAGAGCAAGTGCGCTTGGCCCCTGGGTCCCGGCCTTCGCTGGGAAGGCGGTAATACGGGACCTTACGCATCGCCCCCTCACTACGCCGTCGTGCCGCCATCGATGGCATACTCGGCCCCGGTGATGAACGGGCTTTCGTCCGACAGCAGGAACAGCACGACATTGGCCGCATCCTCCGGTTTGCCCATGCGGCCCAGCGGGGCCGTGCGCTCCAGCCGGCGACGCATCTTTTCAGAATCCGGGGCGGCGTCGATCATCTGCTGTACCATCGGTGTGTACAGGAACGATGGGTGGATGGAGTTGCAGCGGATGTTGTAGTTCTGCTGCGCGCACCATTTCGCCGTCGATTTGGTCAAAAGCCGCACGGCCCCCTTGGCAGAGCAATAGGCCGCCAGATCAGCCGCCCCGATCAGGCCCGCGACCGACGAAACATTGACGATGGAGCCGCCGCCTGTCTGCTTCATGGCCTTGATGGCGTACTTACAGCCCAAGAAGGTGCTCTCCACATTCACGGCATGAACAAAACGCCATCCTTCCAGCGTCTCATCCTCGATATTGTGCAGCGAGCCACAGCCGGCATTGTTCACCAGACCGTCCAGCCGTCCATATTTCTGGACCACATGGCCGATCACCTCAACCCAGCGATCTTCCTTGGTCACGTCCTGCGCCAGGAACTCGATCCCATCGCCCAGTTCGGCGACCGCCGCCTCGCCGCCCTGCACATTGCGGTCGGTGATCACCACCTTGGCCCCTTCACGCAGCGCCGCGCGCGCTGTCGCCAGCCCGATGCCCGAAGCGCCCCCTGTGATCAGGACAATCTTGTCCTGCAGGCGTCCCACCATGATCTTCTCCTCCCGATCCTGCGTGCCGGGTCGTGCCGGCCCCGTCTCAAACGTTTGTTTGAATGTAGGGGAAACAGCGGTCGGGGGCAATCCATTCCGTGCAGGCCATGCAGCGGATGCCGCCGCGTGCTGGCCGGGGTTACAGGCTGGGTCGCTGCTCAAACCCGGTCAGACCGGGGTCGGTGGCTTCGGCCACTTTGACATTGATGACGATGGCCTTTGGCGGGCCCTGCCAGCAGGCGTCCAGCATGGCGTCCACATCAGGACCGTGACCGGCAAACAGGGCTTCCACGCTGCCATCAGCGCGGTTGCGGACCCACCCGTCCAATTGTCGGGCGCGTGCCTGTTCAACGGTCCAGCCGCGGTACCAGACGCCCTGTACCCGGCCCGTGATGGTGACGCTGACGGCGCGGCGGTCGTCCATCGAATGTATCATGAATGTCTCGCTTGTTTTGCCGCTATCCAGCCCAAGGTGGTGCTGCTTGTCAATGTCGCTCGCCAAGGCGGCGATTCTGGGGCAGCATGGGGGTGGATAAAGCCGATCCGGAGGGGGCCATGCACAATGCCAGCCTGATCCGTCCCGCCAGCCCAGCCGATGCGCCGGGCATTGCCCAGGTGCATGTCGAAAGCTGGCGAAGCACCTATCCCGGCATGCTGCCCGACCGTTATCTGATCGGGCTGTCCACGGCAACGCACGAGAAGCGCTGGCGCAGCCTTCTGTCAGGGTCGGCGCCGCCGCGCGGCCGCCGGACCTTCGTCGCGCAGGAAACCGGTGGTCGCATTATCGGCTTTGCATCCTGCGGCCCGCAGCGCACGGGTTTACCCGGCTATGGCGGCGAATTTTACGCGCTTTACCTGCTGGATCATGCGCAAGGCCAGGGGATCGGCCGGCGGTTTCTGGCTGTCATGGCCCAGCATCTGCTGGTGGCGGGAACACAGGCCGCACTGGTCTGGGTGCTGCGGGACAATCCGTCACGCTATTTTTATGAAAGGCTGGGCGGCGATCTTCTGGCCGAACAGCCCATTGGCTTTGCGGGCACCAAATTGATGGAAGTAGCGTATGGCTGGACCGATCTGGTGCCGCTGGCGCGCCTGGCCGCCGATCCGCGTGTCGGGGGATAATGCCGGGCGGGGGCGATCAGCGGAAATAGATCGCCGAAAATATTAAACCGCCGACAATCCCGACCAGCAGGGCCAGGTTCACGGCGCGGCGAAGACGCTTACCCCAAGGGGCAGGATTGTCATTGGCCGGTGAGGGGCGACGCCACAGAAACGGGGCGCGCGTCGAAAACAGAAGGGCATCACGGGTGGCCCTCTGGGGGCCACCCGCTTTGCCGGATTGGCTATGCTTACGCTCAGCCACGCTTCTCGACCGGAACAAAGTCGCGCGGCGTATGGCCCATATAGAGCTGACGCGGGCGACCGATCTTCTGCCCCGGGTCCTTGATCATCTCCTGCCACTGGCTGATCCAGCCGACGGTGCGGGCCAGCGCGAACAGCACGGTGAACATGCTGGTCGGGAAGCCGATGGCCTTCAGGATGATGCCCGAGTAGAAGTCGACGTTCGGGTACAGTTTCTTTTCGATGAAGTAGGGGTCGGACAGGGCAATCCGCTCCAGTTCCACCGCGATGTCCAGCAGCGGATCGTCCTTGATCCCCAGCTCAGCCAGCACTTCCTTACAGGTCTGCTGCATCACCTTGGCGCGCGGGTCGTAGTTCTTATAGACCCGGTGGCCGAAGCCCATCAGACGGAAATTGTCGTTCTTGTCCTTGGCGCGGGCAATGAACTCCGGAATGCGATCAACGGTCTTGATCTCTTCCAGCATCTTCAGCACGGCCTCATTGGCACCGCCATGGGCGGGGCCCCACAGGCTGGCGATACCGGCCGCGATGCAGGCAAACGGGTTGGCGCCCGACGATCCGGCCAGACGGACGGTGGAGGTGGATGCATTCTGCTCGTGATCGGCGTGCAGGATGAAGATCTTGTCCATCGCCTTGGCGATGACCGGGTTCACCTTGTACGGCTCACAAGGAACACCGAACGTCATGTACAGGAAGTTTTCCGCGTAACCCAGATCGTTGCGCGGGTACATGAAAGGCTGGCCGACAGAATATTTATAGGCCATGGCGGCGATGGTCGGCAGCTTCGCGATCAGGCGATGCGAGGCGATCATGCGCTGCTTGGGATCATTGATGTCGGTGCTGTCATGATAGAAGGCCGACAGGGCGCCGACCACGCCGCACATCACCGCCATGGGATGTGCGTCACGGCGGAAGCCGCGATAGAACTGCGTCAGCTGCTCATGCACCATCGTGTGACGGGTGATGGTGGCCTCGAATTCCTTCTTCTGCGCGGCGTTGGGCAGCTCGCCATGCAGCAGCAGGTAGCAGACTTCCATGAAGTCCGAGCTGTCGGCCAACTGGTCGATCGGGTAGCCGCGATGCAGCAGCACACCTTCGTCGCCATCAATATAGGTGATGGCCGAGTCGCAGGACGCGGTCGACGTGAAACCGGGGTCGTAGGTGAAGCATCCCGTAGCGCCGTAGAGCTTTCGGATGTCAATGACATCCGGCCCCGTCGAGCCCTTCAGGATAGGCAAGTCAAGCTTCTTGCCGGTCCGGTTATCGATCAGGGTCACCGTATCGGCGGTTCCATCGCCCGCCGTCTGGGTTGTCTGGCTCATGTCGGCACGTCCTCAAGGGTTTCGTTAGGGGTTATTGCCCCGTTTTTGAGAGTGGGGCGGAGTTTAGTGCCGCGCCGCAGCGAGTGCAACGCAACAGCACTTTTTTAACCATGGTTTTTGACATCTTCTAAACGCGACAGGCTTTCCTCGCGTCCGAGAATTTCCGCCACCTCAAAAATCGGCGGCGAAACCGAGGTACCGGTCAGGGCGGCGCGTAAGGGTTGCGCCACCTTGCCCAGCTTCAGGCCGTTGGTCTCTGCGAAATCGCGGACAATGGCTTCCAAAGTGCCGGCTGTCCATTCACCGGCTTCGGCGAATTGGGCGGCGAGGGCGCCAATCTGCGCCCGCACCTCCGGCGTCAGCAGGCCTGCGGCCTTCTCATCCAACGTGAGGGGACGGCTGGCGAACAGATACAGCGACCCGTCCGCCAGTTCGATCAGCGTCTTCACCCGAGGCTTGAAACCAGGGATGGACCGCAGCAGGCGCGCCTTTTCCACATCCGACAGGGCGCGACCGATCTTGGCCTCGATAAACGGTGTGGTCAGGGCGACCAGACGCGCATCATCCGCCTCGCGGATATAATGCGCGTTCAGGTTCTCCATCTTGGCGAAGTCCAGGCGCGAGGGGGAGCGGCCAATGCCCTCCAGCGTGAACCATTCAATGGCCTGGTCGGTCGAAATGATTTCGGCATCGCCATGGCCCCAGCCCAGGCGCAGCAGATAATTGCGCATGGTTTCGGGCAGAAAGCCCATGTCACGATAGGCCTCGATGCCCAGCGCGCCATGGCGCTTGGACAGCTTGGCCCCGTCCGGCCCATGGATCAGGGGGATATGGGCGAATTCCGGGGTCTTCCAGCCCATCGCATTATAAATCTGGATCTGGCGGAACGTATTGGTCAGGTGATCGTCGCCGCGCACGACATGGGTGACGTCCATGTCATGATCATCGACCACGACCGCCAGCAGATAGGTGGGCGTGCCGTCGGAGCGCAGCAGGATCAGATCGTCCAACTGGCTGTTCTGGACCTTCACCTCGCCCTGCACATGGTCCTTCACCACCGTCTCGCCCTCACGCGGGGCCTTCAGGCGGATGGCGGGCGCCACGCCAGCGGGGGCTTCGGACGGGTCACGATCACGCCAGCGACCGTCATAGCGTGGTTGCTGGCCGGCGGCCTTCTGGGCCTCGCGCATCGCCTCCAGTTCCTCTGGGGTGCAGTAACACCGGTAGGCCGTACCATTGGCCAGCATCTGTGCCACCACTTCCGCATGCCGGTCCTTACGCTGGAACTGGCTGATCGCCTCGCCATCCCATTCCAGGCCCAGCCATTTCAGCCCTTCCAGAATGGCGTCCACGGCGGCGTCGGTCGACCGGGCGCGGTCCGTATCCTCAATGCGCAGCAGGAATTTGCCCTGGTGATGCTTGGCAAACAGCCAGTTGAACAGGGCCGTGCGGCCGCCGCCAATATGAAGGTAACCGGTGGGCGAGGGGGCGAAACGGGTGACGATCATCGCAGAACTCTTATGGTCCCAAACGGGAGAATGATTGTTTGCGGGGTGGTTTAGCACAGCGTTGCCGCCCGTGAACAGCGCCGGGCCGGGGATACTCCCCCCTTAAAAAGTCGTGGGTACACCCTTGCCGGACCCCGTTCAGCAGTCCAGGCCGCGGGCAGGGTAGGGCTTGATGGCCAGAAAAGAGTGTATCTGATACGGTTTTCATCTCCTTGTAATGTTACCGGTCATCCTTGATCATGGTGGAAACGGCTGTCACAGCCGCTGGATGTATGTCATCGCCCGATCAGTGGGGGCTTCATGCCGGTGGTGGGACTGGGACGATGGACAGGGATTTCCGTGGTCACCACGGCGCTGCTGGCGGAAAGCGGGCGGTGGGTGCTGTGGTTTCCGGTGCTGCTCGGGGTCGGGATCGGCCTTTATTTTGCGCTTGCCCATGAACCGCCCCGCTGGTCGGGCGCGACTGTCCTGGCGGCGGCGGTGTTGACGGCCTGGCTGGTGCAGGTCCGGTGGCCGGGTTGGGGCCTGCCGGCCTGGATTCTGCTGGTGGCGCTGCCGCTGGGCTTCACGACGGCACAGATCCGCACGGCGCTGGTGGCATCGCCGATCCTGCAAATGGCAATCGGTCCGGTGGGCGTGACCGGGAGCGTGGTGCAGATCGACCGTCTGGAATCCGGTATGCGCCTGTTCCTGGCTGACCCGCGTGTGGCCGGGCTGGACCCCGCCATCACGCCGCGTCTGGTCCGTATCTCGGTGCGGGATATGGGTGTGGTGCCGGCGATTGGCGAAAATGTGCGCCTGTTCGCCCGGTTGGGCCCGGCCAATGCACCGGTGGAACCTGGCGCCTTTGATTTCCGTCGCCATCTTTATTTTCAAGGGGTGGGCGCCACTGGTTTTGCATTGGGTCCGGTGCAACGGCGGGGCGGGGTGACGGCCGATGGGTTCTCCCTGGAACAGTGGCGGAACATCATCGCCGAACGGGTAGCGGCCCGGTTGCCCGACGCCGCGACCGCCGGCATGGTGACGGCCCTGCTGAACGGCCAGCCTACGGCCATCCCGGAGGCGGACATGGTGGCGATGCGGCAGTCGGGCCTGCAGCATCTTTTGTCCATTTCCGGCCTGCATATCGCCCTGGTGGCGGGGCTGGTGTTCTTTTTGCTGCGCGGCGGCATGGCCTTGTGGCCGTGGCTGGCCCTGCGCCACCCGATCAAAAAATATGCGGCTGTCGGCGCGCTGGCGGCATCGGTCTTTTACATGTTGATGGTGGGATCACCGGTGCCGACACAGCGGTCGGTGCTGATGACCGGGGTGATGCTGCTGGCCATCCTGGTGGACCGTAACCCATTTTCTCTGCGGGTTGTGGCGGTGGCGGCTTTGGTGGTCTTGCTGGTCCAGCCCGACGCCATGGTCGGGCCCAGCTTTCAGATGTCGTTCGCCGCTGTTGTGGCACTGATTGCCGCGTTCGAGGTTGCAACCCCCTGGATCGCCGCTCAGCGTCAGGAAGGCGGGCGCGGCTGGCTGGGCCAGGGTCTGATCTATCTGGCCAGCCTGTCGCTCACCTCGCTGGTGGCGGGCATCGCCACCATCCCGTTCGGGCTGCACCACTTTCAGCAGATGTCGAATTACGGTCTGCTGGCCAATATGATTGCGGTGCCCATCACCAGTTTCTGGGTCATGCCCTGGGGCTTGGCCGTCTATCTGTTGATGCCGTTCGGGCTGGAGGGTTTGGCTGTCACGGCCATGGGCTGGGGGGCGGCGGCGATTTTATGGACAGCGCACTGGGTGGCGGATATGCCCGGTGCCGCCATTCAATTGCCGCTGCTGCCAACAGCGGGCCTGGCCCTGATCACCCTGTCGGGCCTGTGGCTCTGTCTCTGGCAGGGGCGGGTGCGCTTATTGGGCGTGATCGGGATTGTGACGGGATTGCTGTTTCTGCCACTGAATGCGCAACCCGATCTGCGGATCAATGATGATGGTAAGGTGGTGGGGGTGCGGCTGGCCGACGGGGGACTGGCCGTCTCTACTCGCCGTGCTGGCCGTTTTGACAGCGACGAATGGGCCCAGCGTGATGGGGTGAACGCGCCCCGCACCTGGGCCAGGGTCGGCACGCCGGATGGGCGTCTCACCTGCGACCGGCCTGATGCCTGTCTTTACCGGCGGCATGGCCGCACCGTCGCCATCGCCCTGTCGGGGTCGGCGCTGGGGCCCTTATGCGTATCCGGGGCCGATGCCCTGGTCACCGGTCAGGTGGCTGGACCTTGCGATATCCCCCTGATCATCGACCTGAAACAGGTTGCCGACCGGGGCGCCCACGCGCTTTATCTGCGTGACAACGCCATTCATGTGGACAGCGTACGGGCCGCACCGGGGGCGCGGCCCTGGCAATGATGGTCGCTCGTCTTACTTTTTGCCGTACAGATTTTCCCGTTCCTGGTCAGACAGGGGGGTGCCGGCCGGTTTCACCTTATCGGCCAGCAATGCCAGACCGCGCTGCACCGCCGGGCGGGCGGCGATGGCGTTGAACCAGCGCTGCACATGGGGATAATCGTTCAGGTCGATATCATATTTCGGTGCATTGCGGACCCAGGGGAAAGTTGCCATATCGGCAATGCCATAGTCATCGCCGCCCAGAAAGGCCGCTTCACCCAGCCGTGTATTGGCCACCTTCAGCAGCCGCTTGGCTTCATTGCGATAGCGTTCGATGCCATAAGGCACCTTTTCAGGGGCATAAAGGATGAAATGTCCGGCCTGTCCGAACATCGGGCCGACGCCGCCCATCTGCCACATCAGCCATTGAATATGGGTGTACCAGACAGCGGGGTCCTTGGGGCGGAATTTTCCTGTCTTTTCCGCCAGATAGATCAGAATGGCGCCGCTTTCAAACAGGCTCAGCGCTTTGCCGTCCGGGCCATCGGGATCGACAATCGCTGGCATGCGGTTATTGGGCGCGATTTTCAGGAAATCGGGCTGGAACTGGTCCCCGGCCCCGATATTGACGGCATGCACCGCATAGGGCAGGCCCATTTCCTCCAGGGCGATGGAAACCTTGTAGGCATTGGGTGTGGGCCAGACATGAAGCTGGATGGTCATCGTCGGCGATCCTTGCAGCGACGGGTTGGCGAAGATGGCGGCCACCCTATCGGCAAAGCGATCATGGCGAAAGTGAGGCTGCTCACAGCCGCCATATGAATGCAGACCGGGCACAGTCCCGACCCCTGTGCCGATCACCCCCCCCTCACCGCCATCAGGGTAGCCGGGGCGAAATCCTTCACCCCTCCTCTGGGCGGCCTACCATCCCTGCACAAATGGTAACGCCGATGATCGTCCGGCTATTCAGCCCTGCGGGCCCGTCGCTCCGGGCACATCGGGGGGAAGGCGAACACTGACGATTGTACCTTTGCCGGGAACAGAGGAGATATCCAGAACACCGCCCAGCATTTCCACAAAGCGGCGAGTCAAGGGTAGCCCCAGGCCGGACCCTTTAGGGTGCGGCTTGTCGGGTTGACGCACCTGGCCAAAGGGTTTCATCACCGTGGCCAGATCCTGGTCTGCGATACCGATGCCGGTATCGCGGATCACCAAGATCACGGCGCCCCCATCATCCTGTCCTGCCACTTCCACGGTCACACGACCGCCGCGCGGGGTAAATTTGATGGCGTTTGAGGCCAGGTTGATCACGATCTGGCGGATCTTTTCCGGATCGGTGCGGATGTGCAGCGGCACGTCCGGTACCTTGATGTCCAGGATGATGCCCGTACCTTCGGCCAGTTGACGCAGCATACGGGCGCTGTCCTGCACGGTACGGCCGATATCGATTTCCCGCACTTCCAGCGGCTCTACACCGGCTTCGGCGCGGGCCAGATCGAGGGTGCCATCGACGATGGCCAGCATATGGGTGGCCGCCTGATGAATATCGACAGCATACTCACGATAGCGCGGATCGCGGTGGGGCCCATGGGCTTCGTCGCGGATCAGTTCTGAAAAACCGATAATGGCATGCAGCGGCGTGCGCAATTCATGGGCGGCCCCGGCAACCACTTCACTGGTGCGGCGGCGATCCTCAATCTGCGTTTTCTGCGACTGGTCCACCAGTTTGCGTTGGGCTGCCTTCAGCAGTTCCATGGCTTCGTTCAGTCGCTGGTTCCGCTCCGCTGCCCGTTGTTCAGCTTGGGTCAGCCGATCCCGCAACGTGAGATGCGCCAACAGCCGAATTTGTAATTCCACCAGCGTTTCCGGCCGTTCCATCACCTCCAGAACGCCCATTTCCACGGCTTGGGTGCGCTGCTGTGCGGTGACATCGTCGCCAATCATGATGATGATCGGATCAACCGGCAGGTCGGCGGCTTTGACGCTGGCAACCAGACCCAGCGGCGCGCCGACCGTCTCCAAATCCACCACCAGCAGGCCAGGTCGGCGGGAACGGCAAGTGGCCAGCACGCCTTCTTCGGATGGCAGGAAACGAAGATCGACAGATGGCGTCAGCCGCTTCAGCTTGGCCGACTCCGGGTAGCGCGATTGGTTGCCGCCGATCACCAGGATCGTGGCCGGGTCTTCCTTCAGGTGCATTGCCATGCTGACGCGTTATCTGCCTGCTCCTATATGTGGCACAGGCAGTCCGACTTGTCGCCTGCAACCTCTCCGCCAGTACCGCATGGGCGATACGAATTGGCGGTAGGGTTTATCCCATGGCGGCAGGGGCGATCCGGGCCGGCCATCGGCGGTTCAGCACACCGGTTTATACCCAGCGCCCGGCGGCATTTTCGTCGCTTTCGCGCGCTGCCACCCAGCGCTCTCCCGACCGGTCGGTTTCTTCCAGCTTCCAAAAGGGCGCCTTGGTCTTTAGCCAGTCCATGATGAAGCGGCAGGCATCAAAGGCGGCCTCACGGTGGGCTGATGCACAGGCAACCAGAACAATGCGTTCCCCGGGCTCCATCCGTCCAAAGCGATGGATGATCAGGCTGGCTGACAAGGGCCACCGCGTCCGCGCCTCGGTCTCAATCGCTTCCAGCTGCCGTTCCGTCATACCGGGATAATGTTCCAAGGTCAGGGCGCGCACCGTGCCCGCAGCCTCGCCAGCCTGGGGATGCAGGTCCCGGACCAGACCGGTGAAGCAGCACACCCCCCCAATGCCGGTATCGCCATCGGACAGGGCCGCCAACTCGGCCCCGATGTCGAAATCCTGCTGCTGGACCCTGACGCTCATCAGCCGCCCGTCACAGGTGGGAACAGAGCCACCTCGTCACCGGCGGTCACCGGATGGCTGAAGGGCACATATTCCTGGTTTACGGCCACCTTGACCACGTCCAGATTGGCCAGCGCGTCGGCATAGCCGGCCCCACGGCCCCGCAGCCACTCGATCAGGCCGGCAACATCCGTGACGCCCGCCGGCAAGGGCACGCGTTCCTCGGCCATGCCGATCTTGGTGCGCAACCAGGCAAAATAGAGCAGCTTCAGCATAAGATCACCCCTGTGGGTTCAGCATATGACGCAGGCCGGCGCGCAGATAATCCCACCCGGTCAGCAGGGTCAGGGCGGCGGCCAGCCACAGCCCGATCTCCCCGATCAGGGTGACGGGCCAGCCTTCCGGCCCATCGGCCCCGACGATCAGCCAGCCGATGGCCACCATCTGGATCGTGGTCTTCCATTTGGCAAGCTGGCTGACCGGTACCGAGATACGCAGGCCGGCCAGGAATTCGCGCAGGCCCGACACCATCACCTCGCGCAAGAGGATGATAATGGCGGGGATAATGGCCAGCCCGTCGATTTTGCTGACTGCCGTCAGCATCATCAGCACGGCGGCCACCAAGAGCTTGTCGGCGATCGGGTCCAGGAACTTTCCAATCAGGCTTTCTTCCCGCCAGATACGGGCCAGATAGCCATCGAACCAGTCGGTGATGCAAGCCGCCGCATACAGCCCCAGCGCCGTCCAGGCGCTCCATTTTCCCGGAAAGAAAAACAGGGCCACGATCACCGGGATCACGGCGATGCGCGACAGGGTCAGGATATTGGGCAGGCTGGTCAGCATGGGCGCCAAGTCAGGGTGTTGAAGAGGGTGGGGCTAGGCAGGGGTCGGTGGCGCGCATCCTATCCTTCCCCATGGAAGTGATCATAGATGATTCTGGCGACAGCCTCGCTGATGCCTTCCACCGCTTGCAGATCGGCCAGCCCGGCACGGGAGACGGCACGTGCCGAACCGAAATGCAGCAGCAGCGCCTTCTTGCGGCGCGGTCCGATTCCCTGAATCTCATCCAGGGGGGATGCACTGATGGCCTTTTCCCGTTTGGCCCGATGTGTGCCGATGGCAAAGCGATGCGCCTCGTCGCGCAGGCGTTGCAGATAATAGAGGACGGGGCTTTTATGCTCCATGCCAAAGGGTGGGCGGCCTGGCATGAAAAAGCGTTCGCGCCCCGCATCGCGGTCCGGTCCCTTGGCGATGGCGACCAGGGGCACATCTTCGATGCCCAGTTCGGCCATCACTGCCATCACCACACCCAACTGCCCCTCGCCGCCATCGATCAGCACCAGATCGGGCCAGCTTTCGCCAGCCCGCTCCGGATCTTCCTTCAGGGCCCGTTCGAATCGTCGGGTAAAGACCTCACGCATCATGGCGAAATCGTCGCCGGCGGCGTCGGGGGCCTTGATGTTGAATTTGCGATAGGCGTTCTTGATGAACCCGTCCGGCCCTGCCACGATCATGCCGCCGATGGCATGCGCGCCCTGAATATGGCTGTTGTCATAGACCTCGATACGGTTGGGGGGCTCGGCCAGACCAAATGCCTCCGCCACGCCGGCCAGCAGCTTGGCCTGGCTGCCGGTTTCCGCCAGCCGGCGGCCATGGGCGTCGCGGGCATTGGTGATGGCATGATCGACCAACCGCTTCTTGTCGCCGCGTTTGGGCGTATGCAGTTCCACCTTGGACCCGGCCCGCACCGAAAGTGCTTCCTGCAACAAGGCCTCCTCCGCCAGATCATGGCTGGCCAGGATCAGGGGCGGGGCCGCCTTGTTGTCGTAGAACTGGGCAATGAAGGAGGCGAGGACCTCCTCGACCTCCACCACCTTGTCATGGCTGGGGAAATAGGCGCGATTGCCGTAGTTGCGGCCGCCGCGGAAGAAGAAGACCTGAATACAGGTGCTGCCCCCCTCTTGATAGGCCGCGATGATGTCGGCATCCTCAACACCTTCGACATTGATATCCTGATGCGCCTGAATGGCGGTGAGCGCGCGGATACGATCACGCAGTTTGGCGGCGCGTTCAAAATCCAGCGCTTCGGCTGCGGCCTGCATGTCGGTGGCCAGCGCCGTCTGTATCTCACGGCTGCGTCCTTCCAGGAACTGCTTGGCCTCTTTGACCTGCTCGGCATAGTCTGCCGCCGTAACCTTCTCGACGCAGGGCGCCGTGCAGCGCTTGATCTGATATTGCAGACAGGGCCGGGTGCGGCTGTTGAAGATGGTATCGGCGCAGGTGCGCAACTGGAACGCCCGCTGCAGGGCTGTCAATACCCGGTTAACAGCGCCCGCTGATGCAAAGGGCCCGTAATAGGATCCGGCCTCCGTTCGGGTTCCCCGGTGCTTGGTCAGTTGCGGGTAGGCGTGGCCGCCGGTGATCAGGATATGGGGGAACGTCTTGTCGTCGCGCAGCAAGACATTATAGCGCGGCATCAGTTTCTTGATCAGGTTCGATTCCAGCAGCAGCGCCTCCACCTCTGTATGGGTGGTGACGAACTCCATCTGCGTGGTTTCGGCGATCATGCGCTGCAACCGGATGGGCAGCTTTACGGGCATTGTGTAGTTGGTGACCCGCTTTTTCAGGCTGCGCGCTTTCCCGACATACAGCGCATCCCCGTCATCATTCAGCATTCGGTAAACACCTGGCCGGTCGGGCAGGGTGCGCAAATAGCCCTTGATGATCTCTACCCCCCGGTTCAGGTCGGCCACGGTGCGTTTGCGTTTGCTCACCGTCGTCGGAGCGGCAGCGTCGGGGATGGCGGCGGGGGCGGGATTATGGTCGGCATCGTCGGTCATGATTTCAGCATGTGGCGCATCGCCGTCCGCCGGTCAATCACCTGCTGAAACCGGCTGCCCGTTCCTCCGGAAGTCATAGCCCATGGCCGGAAGAGATAGCGGTAACGCCGTTGCCCTGGCCATCCGATGGTGCGATGACGGGTGGGAAGCCCCGGTCGGGATTTCCACGAAATCTGTGGATAAGTCTGCGGACAAGTACGGGGCTTCCGGGGCGGGACCTAGGGAGTCTGCGGGTTCCATCGTCTTGCATAAAAAATAGGCATAAAAAATCAGACCATTGATTTTATTGATAATTTTGGAAGTCAAGCTGACATGTGGCTGTCATGAAGGGCATTGCGGGGCTTGACAATGCCAAATGCACCCGCGTAGCGCGGCGCATTGTCAGCCTGTGCAAAAAACTAGGACCATGAACGCAGGCGGCAGGACGTAATTCGTCCGTTCCTGGGAACCTGAACCCGTCTTTGTTGGTTAAGAACTCGTTTACACAGAGGTCAGGGGGAGGCATCGCCTGTGTTCTGTGACTGGTGGCCTGCCATAGGGACGCGGGTCGGGCATCAGCGGCGATCGTTCCTTGCTCTGGGAATAAAGACCGCTTGGCCACGGCCCCGCTAATCGGGATGGCTGCCATGCCCATCTCAAAACCTATCGGACCGAAACAGTCAGAGGCTTGATTTGCCAAGGATATTGTGCGCTGCAACAAAAAAGTTGACGAAAAAAGCGGCAAAGTGCATGATGAGGCTCGGAAATGTTGCGCCGCAGCAGGGTGTTCCTGCCTGTGTCGCCCGCCGGCGTTACTGACGACAGACAGCATTGGGGAACATGATGGCGAACACCAAGAATCCGTTTCTGGACTTCGACCCGGCGAAGTTTTTTGACATGAACCGCTTCACCGATTTCCAGAAGGCGTTCGGCGAGTTCAAGCTGCCCAGCCCCGACTTCGAGGGTGTGGTCGCCACGCAGCGCCGTAACGTGGAAGCCATTGTTGCCGCCAACCAGTTGGCGATCGAGGGCTATCAGGCTGTTGCCCGCCGTCAGGCTGAAATCATTCGCCAGTCCCTGGAAGAGACCTCCGCCGTGGTCACCGAACTGCTGACCCCCGGCACCCCGGAAGACAAGGTGGCTAAGCAGGCCGCTCTGGTGAAGGCCTCCTTTGAGAAGGCCTCGGCCAATCTGAAGGAACTGTCGGAACTGGTGGCCAAGTCCAACAGCGAAGCGGCTGAAGTCCTGTCCAAGCGGGTCAAGGAAAGCATCGAAGAGCTGCAGGGCGTTCTGGCCAAGGTGACCGCCAAGAAGGCCTGATCCTTCCCGATCGACGGTGCCGTCAGTTGAAGGCCGCCCCCTGTGGGCGGCCTTTTTCGTCCGGGGGCGGGAAGGCAATGACCTGCCCCCCATCGTCCGGCGGCCCGCCGGCCCGCCGCGCGCGTTTATCCTGGTACATGGCCTGATCGGCATGGTGCAACAGCATGTCGATATGCTGACCATCACGCGGGGCGAGGGCGGCCCCCAGGCTGATGCGTACGTCTTCGACATCGTTGCCCAGCACCATCGGCCCTTCGATGGCACGTCGCAGGCGGGCAGACGCAGAGTCCAGGTCGTGGCCATCGCGCAGATTGCTAAACAGCACCACAAACTCGTCACCGCCAATCCGTGCGGCATCATCGCTGTCACGTAGGAATTCGCGTAACCGGTCGGCCACCGTCACCAGCACGGCATCTCCACCGGCATGGCCGTAGCGGTCATTGATGGCCTTGAAGCGGTCCAGGTCAAAATAGGTGATACCAAAGGCGCCGGCCCCCCGCCGCTGTCGCGCCAGAGCCCGTTTCAGAACGGTTTCCAACTGTCGGCGATTGGCCAGCCGGGTCAGCGGGTCAATCTGGCTGACGGCCAGCACCTGCTGGCGTACACGCATGTTCACCGACAGCATCAGCCCGTAAACCCAGCCCAGGCCGAACAGTGCCACCAGCGTGAAGACGCTGGCATTCAAGGTCTGGTAGGGGAATGTCTCACCCGGTGACAGGGTGACCGCCACGGTCCAACGCCACCCGGCTGCTGCGGCCATCAGCACATAGAACCCGGCTGCCATGCCATGCACGATGCGTTCATGGGGGGCGGTCCGCCACATCATGGTGACCGCCGCCGCGATCAGCATCGCCACGCAGATGGCATCATGCCAGATATAGCGGCGGATCATGTTTTCCTTGTTCAGGATCGAAATGCCCACCACCATGGCGATGCCGGCCAGGATCAACCATTGCCGCGTTGCCGGGTTTCCAAAACCCCGGAACCGCATCGCCCCTTCAAACAACAAGATCATGGAGGCAAGGTTGAGGGAGTTATTGATCAAGGTGTAGCTGGGGCCTGTCACCAACCCCTGGATCACCATGACCGACAGTACCCACGCCGTCACATGCAGGCATTGCGACAGGCTCCAGATGCCCAGTCCCGGTACGGTCGGGTTGATGCGCCACACCATGACCAAAGCCACTGCATTGATCAGCGCCAGCGCCGCCACAACCGCGTAAATGGTGAAATAGTCCAGCACCGGCATCCGCGCAGCCCGCCAAATCCCTTGAAAACCTTGTTCGATCCTATGCCCGTAACCGGTGCATCACGATAGGTTCCGCCCTATCCGTCAGGATGGAAGCGGATCACCGGCCTCGGCATACTCGCCAAGGTCCTGTGGTGCGGACGCTGTCCGCCGGCCACGTTTATCCCGGTACATGCTGGCATCGGCGTTGCGTAACAACATGTCCGCCTGTTCGCCATGCAAGGGCGCCAGGGCCGTCCCCACGCTGATCCGGATATCCACATCACGATGTGGAATGAATGACAGAGGACCCTCTATGGCTTGCCGCAGACGGTCGCGGGCGCTCGACAGGCATGCGGTGTCACGCAGGCCATGCAGCAGCACGACAAACTCGTCGCCACCGACACGCGCAGCCACATCCTGCGCCCGCACGAACTGCCGTAACCGTCGGGCCACTTCAACCAGAACCGCATCACCGGCCTCATGGCCCAACTGATCATTGACCTGTTTGAAGCCATCCAGATCAAAATAGGCGATACCCAGCAGATCGCCGGTCCGACCGCGCATTGCGAGCGACCGGGACAATTCCTGGTGCAGCGCCCGGCGATTATCCAAACCGGTTAATGGGTCCAGCAGTCCCATCCGGACCACCTGCTGGCGTGCTTCGGCATTGATCGACAGGATCAGCCCATACAGCGTTCCAAGGCAGCACAGAACCAGGATGGCAAAGATCGTGAAATTCAGGGATTGCGGTTCCAGGTCGGTCCAGCCCAAGGACGCCGCAATCGCCAGGCACCAGCGGCTCAGATAAGTCACCGCCTGGACCAGCAGATAGAATCCTGTCAATCCATGCGCCAGCCGCTGATAGGAAGCGGGCCGCCACAGCATGGCAGCCGCCGCCGCACAGAGTAGCAGCACAGCCACGGCATCATGGAAAAGATAGCGGGCAATCGGATCGTCACGATTGATCAGGGACATGACAATGGTGATGAAAAAGGTCATCACCAACCAGGGCAGGCGCGCCTGTCCCGACCCGATTCCCCGGAACCGTAAAGCGCCTTCCAGCAGCAACAGCAGCCCGGCCAGGTTCATCACATTGTTGAAGGCCGTGTAATAGGGATCACCAACAAGCCCGAGATTGACAAAAAGGCTGGGGAACCAAGCGGTGGCAACAACAAGTTGTGACCCGGTCCAGGCAGAAAGCCCCTTCATGTCATGGTGAATGCGCCAGACGATCGCCATAGCAACAAAGTTGATCAAAGCGACTGCCCCGATCAGCGTCGACAAGGTGAAAAACTGCACCATTGTCATGCTCGCGTCATGCTCCCGACCGACCCACCATTTGGATTAATCTTTAGGGGGTATTATAGAACAGAAGCCTTAGTTGTCATCGGCAATTTGTCTGGGACCCGGCAAAGAAAAAGGCCCCGTCATCTGACGAGGCCTTCATCTGGATTGTATATCCTGCAACCTTCAGCTTCAGCCCCGGGGCTGTTGGGGCGGCGGCAGATTGGTACGGTAGGAGGTGAAGGGGATCGGGCGCAGTTCTTCCTTGCGGCTGGCAGAGATTTCAATCTCCATGCGCGCGATCACCTTGCGTAGCTCATGCAGCGCGTCGGTCAAACCCTGCACGCCGCCACCCGTCTGGCCCTTCCAGGCCTTATAGGCTTCGGCACAGGCTTTGGCTGCGGCATCCATCCGTTCATCGGCCGGCACCGTCGGCACTTCAGCAGCTTCCAGGCGGGCTGGATTACGCTGCTGCTGGCGATAAGGATAGACGACCTCAGCCGGATTGTCGGAGGGGGTGTAATCCACCGCCGGACGGTCATTGCCACGCAACTCGTTTCCACTACCGCCGCGGTCGCGATCAAACTCACGCGGCGGGCGGGCTTCCAGACGGTCACGCGGCGGACGCTCCCCGAAACGGTCACGCTGCGGGCCGGGCTGGCCACCCTGGGGGAAGCGGAGATTGCCCTGCTGCTGACGGCGGTCACCCTGTTGCGGACCGCGATCCTGACGGGGTTCGCGATCCTGACGCGGTTCACCCCGGAAATCGCGCTCCATACGGGGTTCACGGTCCTGGCGCGGTTCACGGTCCATACGCGGTTCGCGGTCCATACGGGGTTCCCGATCCGGACGCGGCTCGCGCCCTTCCGGGTTGAAACGCTCACCCCGCTCGGGGCGTCCCTCTCGAAGGTCACGCGGCGGACGATTGTCCCGCGCCTCAAAGCGACGCGGCACCTCGCCATGGCGGCCGCTATCGTGGTGGAACGGGCTTTCCCGGGATGGTTCGGTGGCCGGGGGCGCGGTCAGCACCGGGTCAGCCGGCGCTTCCACGGCCGCCGGGGCCGGGATGCTGACGGAGTTACCGGAGGCGGTATCTTCAACCGCAGCCTCGGGCGCGCGGGCTTCCGCGGCGCGGGCGGCCCGGCGCGGGCGTGCTCCCTCGGCGGCGACGGAAACCGGGGCTGGTTCCACCGGGATCGGTGCGGCCGGGGTTGCCTCTACCATTTCCTCGCCTTCGCCGCTCAGACCAGCGGCCTCGGCCTTGCGGACGATGTAGGAAATGGCGCTGGGCGTGCAGTCAAATTCCCGGGCGATGGCGGACAGCGTGGCGCCCGCCCTGTAGCGCTCCAGAATTCTCGGCCAAGCGGATTGCGGAATACGGCCCCGACGCTTCGGGGACTCCGCATCACCTTCGTTTTCGGCGTTCAAGATATCACTCGGTTGCCAGAGAGGCTCATGCGTCATGCAGCGGATTCACAGTCTCAGGCGGACCTGCCGGATGTACAGGCCTTGTTGCAGGGACCGGTTGGGTCTCGGCTTGCCAGCGGAAGGGTCTGCCAGGATTTGTGTGTTCAGATATGGGGGAATTGTTCTCGAATTGAAAGAGAAACTGCGCAGTGCCGATAAAAAAACCGGGCATGGCGTGCATGTGTGCTTGGCTGGGGACTGGGACCGGACCGGTTGGGCAACGAAATCAGGCGTGGATGACCCGCCCTCTTGCGGGACAGGACCGGTTGCGGCACAGTCCGCGCCATTCCATCCCGTCGCCACGGATCTGTCCGCATGTTGTCTTTCCGTTCGGTCGCGCGCGCTGTTGGCGCTGTTTCCCTTGCCACCCTGCTGGCAGCAGGCCCGGCCCTGGCCGCGTCAACCAAGGGGCCCTGTTATTCAGTGCCGGAATTTGCAGCCGAACAGGGGATCCGGTTGCATACCGAACTGATGGTGGTGGGACTTACCTGTCAGCATATGGATGTGAAGGGTGAAGTCAGCCTGTTCAACAAGTACAAGCAGTTTACGCTGAAGCATCAGACCCGTATCCAGCAATGGGAAAAGACCCTGGTCGCCTATTACAAACGCACGACCAGTGGCAATCCAACCCGCACCTTCGACACGTTCCGCACGCGCCTGGCCAATGAAACGTCACAGCGGGCCATTGCGCTGACGACCCCAGTCTTTTGTGGAACCCATGCACCGCTGGTAACGGCGGCAATGACGGCCAGCCTGGAGGAGATCGAACGTGGCCTGCTGCCGGATGCCGATGGTGTCCGGGTCGCCAATGCACCGCGTTGTGATCGCCCGGCGCCGACGGTGCTGATGGCGGACGCGGCGGCGGCAGCCAAGGCGGCGCCGGCCCGCGCGCCTGCGGCTTCCGGCGCTGCGGCCGGGGCAGCCAAGACCAAGTCGAAAAGTGCAGCCCCCTGATCTGGCGGATCAGGGAATGGTGAACAGCCAGACGCCATCTGCCGCGCGCTGATGGCGTTGCAAACGGCCGGTTGCCACCAGATGGTTGAGATGGGCCAGGGCTTCGCCCGCCGCAAAACTCATCTGATGGGTGTCCAGGGTGCGGTTGAACATGCTGTGGGTGATCTCCGCCACAGTCCGCCCGCCGGCCGAACAATCACGCTCGGCCTCGGCCAGCCGTTCCGCATGATGGTGCAGCAACGCGTCGATGCGTCCGTGCAGGTCTTGGAAGACCGGTCCGTGTGAGGGCAGGACCAGGGTGTCTGCTGGTAATCCGCGCAGCCGTTTCAGCCCGTCCAGAAATTCCGCCAGCGGGTCGGCAAAAGGTTCGGCTGGCCAGACGCTGACATTGGGGCTGATACGAGGCAGCACCATGTCGCCGGCAATCAGCACCGGTTCGCCGTCTGTGCTGTACAGGCAGGCATGTTCTGGTGAATGCCCGCCAGAGGTGAGGATGGTCCAGGTACGGTCGCCGATACACAGACGGTCACCCTGCGTTAACCGATCAAACGTGGCGGGGACCACCGGCACGCCACGGGCATAGGCATTGCCCCGTGTGGTCAGGGCGGCCAGCACCGGGGCCTCCAGCCCCATAGCGCTGTAGAAGCGGCGCCCCGCCTCGGCGATTTCGTCTGAATGGTCCAGGCACAGCATCCGGGCCAGCAGCCACTCCGTCCGGGTCATGCAGAGCGGCGCATCGAAACGCTGGCACAGCCAATCTGCCAGACCGATATGGTCAGGATGGAAATGGGTAACGATGACGCGTCGTACCGGCGCCGTCCCCAGAAATTCTGCGGCAACCTGGTCCCACAGGCTGCGTGTCAGGTTGCTGGCCACACCGGTATCAATCAGGGTCCAGGCCGGGCGCCCATTGTCCATCCGGTCGGCCAACAGCCAGACATTAATATGGTTCAACTGAAAGGGCAGGGGCAGGCGAAGTCCCCAGACGCCGGGGGCAGTCTGGGTGATGGTGATCGACAGGTCCTGTGGGGCCGGGGCGTTCACGGTCGGTCGGGCCTTTCATCGGGGCGGGTCCTGATCGGACCGCCGACAGGGGGTTGGTCAAGACATAGGGCAGACCGGCGCGATATGCCATGCCTCCCTGATTGTCATCGAACCATGATGGCAAGCGTCATGATCGCTCGGGTAGTGGTGCCGGCGCCACAATATCCGTTCAGGGAGTGCGGTCGCATGAATGCCCAAACCGGCGTCATCATTGAAATTGACGAAGAAGCGCTGGGTCTGCTGGTGGTGATGGAGGAAGAACTTGTGTTTCACGCGGTCCATCCTGCTGTGCAGCGTCTGCATGGCCAGCGCTTCCACGATGGTGTGGCGGCCCGTCGGGAAGCCATGAAAGCCTTTCGCAGCGCGGCGTAGAACAAACGCAAATTCTCCTGCGTGATTGTTTAGCCATATGGGCTAGTATGTTTGGCCATGAAGTTGCCACCTTGAGTCGGCACAACAATTTCTGTAAGTCTGGTGTGACCGGACGCGCGGGCTTTTGCCTGCACGGCCGTGACAGAACAGGTCGCCGCCGGGATCGTCGCCCGTTTTCAGGTCCCGACGAAAAGGTGATCGCCCCAAGGGCCCATAAGGAGAATGAAAGATGAAACTGCACCATTTGCTGATGGGAACTGCACTGGCACTCGTGCTGCCCATGGCCGCCTCGGCGCAGAACCTGCCGGAAGGCCCGTATATCGGGTCGCAGATCGGTGTGAACTGGCTGCAGGATCTGGACCTGAAGACCGCCGCCACGACCAACAAGGTCAACACCAAGGAAACCATCGCCGCTGTGCTGGAGGGTGGTTATCAGTTCGGTGATGGTCTGCGTCTGGGCGTTGAGGGCGGCTATGCCGTCCATCAGGTCGACAAGATCAGCGCCAACCTTGGCAATCCGATCGGTGACGTCACCACCTTTACCCTGATGGGTGTGGTGCAGAAGGAATTCGATGTCGGGTCGCCGTTCCGTCCCTATGTCAGCGCCGGCCTGGGCTGGGGCTGGGTCGATACCGACAATGTCGGTCCCGTCTTCACCGCCCCTTACTATTCAAACGCCGCGCAGGACAACTTCGCCTATCAGTTGGGCGTGGGCGTCTCTTACGCGCTGACCCCGGATCTCGATCTGACCTTCGGTTATCGCTACCAGGGCATGGATGACCTGAAGTTCAAGAGCGAGACCCCGGCTTACAAGAGCAACTATAACTCCCACAGCGTGCTGATCGGCGTCCGCACTGTCTTCGGCGCTGCGCCGGAGAAGCCCGCGCCGGCTGCCGCCATTGTCGCTCCCCCGCCGGCCCCGGCGGTTGCCCCCGCTCCGGCGCCGGTACCGGCCGCTGCACCGACCATCACCCGTAACTTTACGGTCTTCTTTGACTGGGATCGTTCGGTGCTGTCGGCCGATGCGCAGCAGGTTCTCCAGAACGTCGCCCGCGATGCCAAGGCTGGCAAGATCGTGCAGATCAACGTGTCCGGCCATGCCGACACGTCCGGTCCGACCGACTATAACCAGAAGCTGTCGCAGCGTCGCGCCGAAGCCGTCCGCGAATATCTGGTCAGCCAGGGTCTGCCGGCGAACCAGGTCGCCGTGGAAGCCAAGGGTGAGACCGACCTGCTGGTCCCGACCGCCGATGGCGTGCGTGAGCCGTCGAACCGTCGCGCCGTGATCGTGTTCCCCTGATCGCAACCACGGAATGGAACCGCCGGTCAGTCATGACCGGCGGGTGCCGCGAAAAAGGCCGCTGAACACAGCGGCCTTTTTTATTTTATCAGCGTTTTATTTGATTTAATTTTGATCTGTTTTTGCAACGGCTCGTTCGGGCATTACGCCATCGGGGCGATGCCATGCTCCATCGCCCAGATGGCGGCCTGGGTGCGGTTGCCGGCATTAATCTTCCGCATGGCGTTTTTGAAATGCATCTTCACGGTGCTTTCCGTGATCGACAGGCGCCGGGCGATGGCCTTGTTCGAATGACCGCTGATGACACAAGCCAGGATCTGGGTTTCACGCGGTGACAGGTCGGCGCCCCCGGACTGGCTTTGCGTGTCCCCGGCAGTGGTGGTTACACTGGGTGATTGGCCCAATCCCTGGGCCGCGGCGGCCGGGTAGACCGCCTGTCCCATCAAGATCAGGCGGACCGCACGCAGCACCGCGTTAAAGGAGGCGCCCTTCGACACATGACCATGGGCGCCGGCGGCCAGGCTGCGGGCCAGGGCCGGCTGGCTCAGATCAGCACTCAGCACGAGAATCCGTGCCTCAGGTGCGGCCTGCCGCAACCTCAGCAGCGCATCGCCATCGTCGGTACGGTCAAGGCCGGCCGGGTCGGTGATGATCAGGGCTGGCGCCGGTGGTTGCGCCAGGGCCTGTTCGGCCGCCATCAGCGAGGGCAGGGGTGAGTCCACCGCCATGCCTTCTTCTTCCAGGAGAGCGGCCAGCGCTGCACTGAACAACTGGTCATGATCGACCAGCACCACGGACCCGGATGTCATCCCCGCATACCCCCTTCGATCCAGCCCATTCCCATCGCCGCTGAACCAGGCGCATGCCGCATTCGACGGGAATTTTTCCCATGATTCCAAGCCTCTTGGGCCTGTCGCTGAAACTTTAGTTAAAATACAATCGATAGATCGATAATCGAAGTAACTGCAAAGGATAAAAACTTCGAATTTCGATCTAAATTCATAACAACTCACGTCCTGTGAAGAATATAAACAGATTCTGAATCAATTGACCAGAAGGAGGTTGCGAGAGGACTTAATCCGTACGAATATGTACGTGAGGTTAACACCGGGACTGGATGCCCGTTTGCTGGAGGTCGTGATGACCATCGCTGTGCGCCGGGGCGGTAATCCGCTGCGTGTTGTGTCCATGGAAACGTACGCGCGACCTTCCGGGGTCGATGCCGTGTCCGGCGTGCGCCGCCGCTGTTTCCTGATCATTGATCCGCAGGCCCTGGTCCGGCACGGTCTGGCGCTGACCCTGTCATCGCTGAATGATGGGGCGCAGACCTGGCAGGCTGGTACCCCGGCAGAGGCCCTGGTTCTCCTGGCGCAGGCGACCAGCATTCCCGATGTGATCCTGATGGATGCTGACGGGTTGGGCAGCGAACGGATGGCGGCCATCGCCGATTTCCTTGCGCGGGTGCAGGGTGTGCCCACCATCATCATGTCATCCGGCTTCACCCCGGCGGAAACCCGCACCCTGCTGACGGCGGGGGCTTCTGCCTGCCTGCTGAAAAGCGACCCCAGTGCCGTTCTGGCGGAGGCGGTGTCGCTGGCGCTGACGCGGGAAGGCTATGTGCAGATGCCCTATGCCATGCTGACCCCGTCTGTCGCGGCCCCGGTGGCGGAAGATCAGGCCGACATGGCATCGGTCTCCCGCCTGACCAACCGTCAGCGCGATATTTTCCGTCTGCTGCTGTCCGGCTGTTCCAACAAAGAGATCGCCCGGCAGTTGGGCGTATTGGAAGGCACCGTGAAGGTTCATGTGCGCGCGATGATGCAGAAGCTGGGCGCCCGCAACCGCACCCAGATCGCCATTCTGGCCGCCCGTACCGGTTTCCGCGCCGACTGACGGGTCCCGCCGCGGGCGTCTGACGGTTCTACACGCCCGCGACCGTCATCCCCTCGATGCGCAGGGTCGGGGCATCAATGCCGTATCGCCGGCAAAGGTCGCTGGCGGGGGTCAGGCGGCGGTACATGTCCTTCAGATTGCCGGCGATGGTGATTTCGCTGACCGGATAGGCAATTTCACCATTCTCAATCCAGAAACCGGCGGCGCCGCGTGAATAGTCACCAGTGACCCCATTCACACCCTGGCCCATCATCTCCGTCACATACAGACCCTGCCGGATATCGGCCATCAGGTCCTTGGGCGACAGCGGGCCGGGTTCCATATACACATTGGTGGGGCTGGGGGCCGGTGGGCCGCCCGTGCCGCGTGTGGCATGGCCGGTGGGCGACAGGCCCAGTTGACGCGAAGAGCGCAGGTCCAGAATCCAGGTGGTCAGGACACCGTCCTCGATCAGGCACCGCCGCTGGTTGGCCAGACCTTCCGCGTCGAACGGCTTGGATCGCAGACCACGGCGGATATGCGGGTCCTCGACGATACGGATGCCGCTGCCGAACACGTCCTGGCCCAGACGGTCTTTCAGGAAACTTGTGCCGCGTGCAATGGCGGCCCCCGATATGGCCCCGCAGAAGGTACCGACAAATCCGCCCGACAGGCGCGGGTCAAAAATGATGGGAACAGCCTGACTCTTCACCTTGCGGGGGTTCAGCTTGGCCACCGTTTTCTGGCCTGCACGTGTCCCGATCTCTGTCGGGCTTTCCAGATCACTGCCATAGACCGTGGAATGAAAATCATAGTCGCGTTCCATGCCGGTCCCTTCACCGGCCAGGACGGAGACTGACAACGACCGGCGTGACACACCATACCCGCCGGCAAAACCATTGCTGGCCACCAGCGTCACGGCGCTGCGGCTCCAACTGGCATCGGCCCCGTCGGAATTGGTGACGCCGGCCACGGCGCGGGCGGCATCCTCGGTTTCCTTGGCAGCGGCGATCAGGTCGGCCGCTGTCGGCTCCGCACTGTCCAGCAGGTCCAGATCCGGCCAGGTCTGGGCAATCTGGTCAGGGTCGGCGATCCCGCAGAACGGGTCCTCCGGCACGGCGCGGGCCATGGCCACGGCGCGGTCGGCCAGCTCGGCCAGCATGCGGGGGCTACGATCGGTGCTGGAAACCACGGCCATGCGCCGGCCCACAAACACGCGCAGGCCCAGATCGCCGGCTTCCGACCGTTCCAGTCCTTCCGGCTGGCCCAGCCGCGTTGACAATGACAGTGACGCCGCATCCACCAGCAGTGCATCGGCCGCGTCGGCACCCGCCCGGCGGGCGCGCTGGATCAGATCGTCCAGCAGATTGGCGGCGTCCTGATCGAAACTGGGCTTGCTCATCACATTTCCCGTATCCACGGCCCGGCACAGGGCGGTCACCAGACATCTAGCATTCGCCCCCTGGCCCGCAAAGGGCCAAAGCACCCGTCGCGACGGTGTGTCCCTGTGCTGTACGTGCAACAGGGTATGGGTGTTACGGCCCGTTAACCCCCCAGAGACAATATAAACATTTGCATGTTAAAGAGTCGCTTATATAGTCGGTGCATGGGTATCGGGGCGATGCCCAGGATCAACATCCGGCCTCAAGCGCGGGTTTCCGGCGGACCAGAAACCGCCCCTGTGCTTGAGCTGAACTGACAACAGAGGAGGCCGTTATGCGTGAAGCGACAAATCTGAAGCAGCGTGCCGCCATGGTCCTGCAAGCCCTGGTCCTGTGCGGTCTGTTTGTGGTGGCGGCCCTGTCCGCCGGCGAACAGTCGGCCCATGCCGGTGGTGCGGCTATGGCCCATGACCAGGCAAGCGTGGCCCTGCCGAAAGGCTGACCCCCGGCGTGGAAGGATGACGCACGGTGATGCAGGATGCTAGTCTGTGTCCTGCATTCAATCCGTTGTCAGGAACTTTTCCCCGATGCCTTCTTTCGACATCGTCTCCAAGACCGAAATTGCCGAAGTGAACAACGCCGTTCAGGGTGTGGTGCGTGAGCTTCAGACGCGTTTCGATTTCAAAGGCTCCAAATCCACCTTGGAAGTGAAGGAGAAGGAGAGCGAAATCCACATCCATACGGAGGATTCGACCAAGCTGGCGCAGTTGCAGGAAATGCTGAAAGGCTATTTCGTGCGCCGCAAGTTGGACCCCGGTTGCCTGGACTGGGGCAAGGAAGAAAACGCTGCCGGTGGCACCCTGCGCCAGACGATCAAGGTCAAGCAGGGCATTGACCAGACCCTGGCCAAGCAGATCACCAAGGCCATCAAGGACAGCAAGATGAAGGTCCAGGCCTCCATCCAGGGCGACGAGCTGCGCGTGACCGGCAAAAAAATTGACGATCTGCAAGCTGCCATTGCCATGGTCAAGGGCCTGAAGATCGAGCAGCCCCTGCAATATGTGAATTTCCGCGACTGATTCGTGCGGCTGGCCCTTACCCTCCCATGCCCGTTGCGCTGTGGGAAGGTAAGGGATGCGCTGATCCGGCCGGGTCGCCGCCCTGGTGTTAGGTTTTTCCCAACTTGGCTTTCAGCGCCAGCTTAGCGGCACGGTATCGTGTTGCCCAACCGGCCTTTTCTTCCTGCGGGGCACGGCTGATGGCCAGGGCCTCGGCAGACACGTCGCGCGTCACGACTGTACCCGCGGCGGTATAGGCCCCATCCCCCACGCAGACCGGCGCCACCAGGGTGGAATGGGTGCCGATGAACACATTCTGCCCAATGCGGGTGCGATGCTTCAGCACGCCATCATAATTGCAGGTGATGGTGCCGGCCCCGATATTGGACCCGCCGCCGACATCGGCATCCCCCAGATATGTCAGGTGGTTGGCCTTGGCGCCGGCCCCGAATTTGGTGTTTTTCAGCTCAACAAAATTCCCGATATGGGCCCCTTCGCCGATATCGCTGCCCGGACGCAGCCGGGCAAAGGGGCCGATGATGGCGCCCCTGCGCACGACCACACCTTCCAGATGACTGAAAGGTTTGATCTCAACCCCGTCCTCCACCGTGACGCCCGGTCCGAACACGACATTCTGGCCCACCGTGACATCCCGGCCCAGCACCGTGTCGGCGGCGAAATACACCGTGTCAGGGTCCAGCAAGGTGGCCCCATTGGCCATGGCGGCCTGCCGTAACCGGCCCTGGAAAATCCGTTCGATACCCGCCAGTTCGGCGCGGCTATTGACCCCGGCAGTATCGTCGGTCGGCCCTTCGACCACGGCACAGCTCCAGCCCGCCATCCGCGCGACCGCCACCGCATCGGTCAGATAATACTCGCCCTTGGCATTGTGATTGCCGATCCCGGACAACAATGTGCCCATGCGGGCCCCGTCAAACGCCATGAACCCGGCATTACAAAGGGTGACCGCGCGTTCTTCGGTGCTGGCATCCAGGAATTCGACGATCTTCTCCAGCCCGCCATCGGCGCCCAGAATCAGGCGACCATAGGCGCCCGGATCGGCAGGCCGCATGCCCAGAACCACAACCGCCGGGTTCTGTCCGCCGGCGCGTGCAGCGACCATGGCCGACAGGGTCGCCGGCGTAATCAAGGGCGAATCGCCATAAAGGACCAGCACATCACCGCTAAAGCCCGCCAGGGCACCCAGGGCCGCCTTCACAGCGTCCCCCGTTCCCCGTTGCTGTTCCTGCACCACGGTCGGGTGCGGGGCAACGGCAGCAGCAACATTGTCCATGCCGGGCCCGACCACGACCACAATCTTTTCCGGTGACAGGCTTTCTGCCGCTCGGATCACATGATTGACCATCGGCATGCCACCCAGCGGGTGCAGCACCTTGGGCAGATCGGATTTCATGCGTGTGCCCTTGCCGGCGGCAAGGATGATGCAGGCGAGCGGACGTTGGGGCATGGTGGCGGGCCGGTCGGCAGTTTGTCTAAGCTGGCCCCCTGTATCATACAGACCCCTGCGAAAGCCAAGCGGAAGCGGCAGAGACGATGAGCATCCTGAAACGGTTTCCCGCCCTGATCTTCGATTTCGACGGGACCCTGACTGACAGCGCGCCCGATATCACCCTGGGCTTGAACCGGCTGCTGGCCCAGGAAGGCCGGCGGGAATTGCCGCTGTCCATGGTGCATCACATGATCGGCGATGGGGCGGGACGGCTGGTGGAGCAGGCCTTCGCCGCCACGGGTGTGGCCCTGACACCCGCTGAGCTGGGGCCGATGACGGCGCGGTATCTGGCGATCTATGGCGCGCTGCCCGTGGATCGGTCCTGTATCTATCCGGATGTGGTGGACACACTGACCGCCTTGAAGCAGGCTGGGCATCGCCTGGGCCTGTGTACCAACAAGCCAGCGGGGATCAGTGTCGATCTGTTGGGCGAACTGGGGCTGGACACGCTGTTCGATGCGGTGGCGGGCGGGGACAGTGTGGCGCGCCGGAAGCCGCATCCCGACCCGCTGCTGTTCGTGATGGACCGGTTGGGCGTGGATGCGGGTGGGGCCGTGATGGTCGGCGACAATGCCAATGATGTGGCGGCGGCGCGGGGGGCCGGCGTGCCGGCCGTGGCCGTCGCCTATGGCTATCCGCGCATGCCGCTGGCAGAACTGGGCGCGGATATCATCATCGACCGGTTCGCGGACTTGCCCACCGCGCTGGCGCGGCTGGTGTAAGGGTTAGACCGCCTTGACGGTGGAGAGGTGCACCTTCACCGCCCCCAGCGGGCTGTCCATCTCCAGCCGCACAGGTACAGGCGTACCGCCAGCAATGGCCGGGGCGATATAGAGCGTGACGGGGATGTCCTTGCGCTTGGCTCCCTCCCGATCGCGGTCGCGCTGGCGGTTTTCCTTCCACCGGCCGGCGACCGGCTTGTATTTCACCGTGCAAGCCGTCGCCGGGCCGGCATAGACCGACAGGTCCGTTGCCTCCAGCGTCGCCGGGCCTTGCGTGGCGAAGACCAGATCATAGCGTTGACGCCCGTCATAAACGGGCACGGTGATGTCGCAATCCCCCTTCTTCGCCACTTGGTCCAGAACGGCCACAATGGCGGAAACCGGGTCGACTGTACCCAGGCGCAGGTTCACGGGCACCGGTTCCCGGTCCTTTTCCGGTTCCGGATTGGCCAGCGTCAAGGTGGGCGTGCCGTCGGGTGTATAATCCACAGTGGTCATGCGCGGCTGGTCACGCCAACTGCCATGGGCGGTAAATTGTCGCGGCTGTGGCAGGGCTCCGGAGAGCAGCCCTTGCGCGCGGACATCGGTTTTCCACTGCGCCACCCGGCCCAGGAAACCATCTGTCTGCATCTTCAAACCGGCGCGATAACCGTTGGCGCCCAGTGCCATTTCCGCATCGGCGTCCAGTACATGCACGCCGCCGACATGCACCGCGTAGGTCAGCGATAGCCCCTGTGCCGGGTTGGCGGTGGCCACCGTGGTTGGCGCTATGGCCAGAAGGGCGAAAGGGAGGCAGCGGAACATGCGCATGTCGGTGGGCCTCTCAACACTGCGTGCGGCAATCGTGAGGGCAATGTGGGTCGGAACGTCTTGTCCGACAAGGATTTCCATCAATGTGCCGAAAAAAATCACCGGGCTTTCGACTTTTCCCTTTGACAGGCCGTCCCCAACCCCCTAAAACCCCGCTCCACCGACGACGGATGGGCGCGTAGCTCAGCGGGAGAGCATCGCCTTCACACGGCGGGGGTCGCAGGTTCAATCCCTGCCGCGCCCACCATCCTTCGGTATCCAAAAAGCCGCCGGCCCTGTGCCGGTGGCTTTTTTGCTTTCCAGATCAGGGCTTTGCTGACACGAGTGCTGGTCGTTGCCTTGGGTTCCTTCCTGCGCCGGGACAGCGTTGCGGCGAACGGAATACCTGTTACTGCGCGCCCGGCTGTTTGGGTTTGCGCATCTCGTCGAGCTTGCGTTCCGTTTCCCGCGATCGCCACAGCCAGGGTGGCTCAACCCGGCCGCCCCACAGGCCCCGTCGGAAAGAAATGGCCCGCGCCTCGATCGATATATAGTCAAAGCTCAGGGGCCGGTAGGCCAGGGCCATGCCGCGCTCCACCATGGCATAGGCCAGATCATCACCGTTTTCCGCCCGGCAAACGGCCAATGTCGGTCCCGAGGCGGCGGACTGGCCCCGTGGTGTGCATTCGATCTGCATGTTATTGATCAGCAGTTCCAGAATGCGGGTCGACAGGGCAAAACAATCATAACTCTGCCCACGGACATTGACGCAGGTTTGCCCTCTGTCCGGGGCGTCGATTCCAAACAGGCGGAATTCCTGTCCCTTGACCGTGACAAGATCGCCCTCCTTGGCGGCGCCGATGCCTTTGACGGGCGCTTTGTTGCCGGCGCCTTGGGCCAGCACCGAGACCGGCAGGGCCAACAGCATAAACAGGATCAGACAGGCCCCCCTCACAGCAGGCTCCCCGTCATAATGGGCGCGATGACTGCCGTTGGATCATAGGGGGCCACCAGGTCGGGCCCGTCATTGCGGACGGCATTGACCAGCGGCGTGACCGGCCACAGCCGCAGGCTGCCGGGCGCGGGCGCGTGCATCAGGCCATGGCGCGCAATCTCCGGCGTCTCTGGCGACAACCAGCACGCCACCGCCTCCGCATTCATCAGCATGACGGGCGTACGTTCATGAATGCGGCCCAGGTCGTCATTGGCGGGCGCGGTCAGGATGCAGGTCGTAAACAACATCTCCCCCTCGCCCCCGCGCCACACCTCCCACAGGGCGGCAAACCCCATGGGGTGGCCATCGGCGCGGGAGACGTACCAGGGCTGTTTGCGGTCGCCCGTCTGGGGCCATTCATAAAAACCATCGGCGGGAATGACGGCTCGGCGCTTACGCCAGGCCTCACGGAAACTCGGTTTGTCAGCAGCGCTTTCACTACGGGCATTGATCATGCGGGCCGCCCCGCTTGTATCTTGTGCCCAGGAAGGGACCAGTCCCCAGCGCATGGCGGTGACTGACCTGTTGCCGGCACGGTCCAACCCGATGACCCCGATCTCTGCCGTTGGTGCGATATTGAAACGTGGGTGCAGTAACCGGGGCGAAAGATCCTCGCGCAACCGCGCATCGAATGCGTCTGCCAGATCCTTCAGGAATTTCTGTACAAACCGCCCGCACATGTCGGGTATCGCCCCTGTTGTGTGTGGCGGATTGTACAGACCTAAGCCGCCCTCCGGAAGCGGGGTTAACACCAAAGGTCCTCTTGTCCCCGCGACAGTTGTTTCCAATATGGAGCGTGAAGGAAAGGGTAGTGTGTTGTCACAGGGCAGACACGGAACCTTGCCTGATCTTTTCCGTTGGGGCGACAGGGGCACGAACAGGCCAGCCGAGGGGCTGGCAGGAGGACGCTGATGTCATTTCCAGGCGGAATGCTGATCACCCCGGCCGAACGGGCGGCCTTGCTGGGTCCGGATCGGCCCGATCCCATGTCTGACCGTCCCCGCTGGTCACCAGCACGCCCGCGCGGCCGGGACAGACGCGACGTTACATTGCGGCTGGATGGCGATCTGATCGACTGGTTCCGTCGTCACGGTGGCGGCCACCGCGCCATGCAGGCCCGCATCAACGCCGCCCTGCGCGCCTATATGGCCGACCATGATGCGGAGGAGTAAGCGGGAAGGTTGCTCCCGCCGCGCCATCCCCTATGATCGGGCGATCCTTCGGCCAGGAGCGTTCGCCCATGACCAAGTTCGGTATCGGACAGCCCGTCCCGCGTAGTGAAGATACAAGGCTGCTGCGTGGGGCTGGTCGTTACACGGACGATGTCCGCATGCCCGGTCAGAAGGTGGGCTATGTGCTGCGCAGCCCGCACGCCCATGCCGCCATCCTGTCCATCGATACGACCGATGCCGCCTCCATGCCCGGCATCCAGGCGATCTTCACCGCTGCCGACCTGAAACAGGCGGGGATCAAGGATATCCCCTGTGTTGTGCCGCTGCGCGTGCGCGCGGGCACCACCCTGCATATGAAGCACCGGCCCGTTCTGGCTGACGGTTTCGTGCGCCATGTCGGCGAACCCGTGGCGTTCATCGTGGCCGACAGCCTGTATCAGGCGATGGACGCCGCCGAGGCGGTGATGGTCGATTACGACATGCTGGATGCGGTGGTCGATACCGCCGCCGCCCTGACGCACCCAGCCCAGGTGCATGGCGATGTCCCCGCCAACCTGGCCTATGACTGGGAGAAGGGGAACCGGACGGCGACGGACGATGTCTTTGCCAGGGCCGCACGCATTGTCCGCCTGGACCTGATCAATAACCGCCTGTCCGCCAACCCGCTGGAAGGCCGCGCCTGTCTGGCCGAACATGATACCGGGGCCGATATCACGCGCCTGACGGTGGGCAGCCAGGGCGTGCATGATATGCGCGACATGCTGGCCGGCATCTTCGGCGAGGACAGGGCCCGGTTCCATGTGCTGACGCATGAGGTGGGCGGCGGATTCGGGATGAAGCTGTTCTGCTATCCCGAATATGTGCTGGCCTGTTTTGCAGCGCGGAAGGTGGACGCGCCGGTGGCCTGGACCAGCAGCCGGGCAGAAGCCTTCCTGTCCGACGATCATGGCCGCGACAATGTCAGCGTCGCCGAACTGGCGCTGGACACGGAGGGCCGCATCCTGGGCCTGCGCGCCGATATCATTGCCAATATGGGGGCGTACCTGTCGAACTACGCCACCTATATCCAGACTGACGGCCAGACCAAGATGCTGTCGGGTGTCTATACCATCCCCGCGATCTATGCCCGCGTGCGCGGTGTCTATACGCACACACAGCCCGTCGATGCCTATCGCGGGGCGGGACGGCCGGAGGCGGCCTATCTGGTCGAACGGCTGATCGACAAGGCCGCGCGGGAGATCGGGCAGGACCCGGCGGCATTCCGCCGCCTGAACATGATCCCGCCCTCTGCCATGCCCTATCGCACGCCCCTGGGCCATGTCTATGACAGCGGCGATTTCGCGGGCACGCTGGAGGCCGCATTGGAACGCGCCGACCGGGCGGGCTTCCCCGCGCGCCGGGCCAAGGCGCGGGAGCAGGGCCGGCTGCTGGGCCTGGGTATCGCCACCTATATTGAGGCCTGTTCGGGCGGGGCGCCGGAGGCGGCGGAACTGCTGGTGAAGCCCGACGGGTCCGTCCTGCTGCTGATCGGCACGCAATCAAACGGGCAGGGGCATGAAACGGCGTATAAACAGGTCATCGCCGAGGTTCTGGGGATCGAACCCGACGCCATCGCCATGGTGCAGGGTGACAGCCAGGTGGTGAAGACCGGGGGCGGTACCGGCGGCTCCCGTTCCATCCCCACGGGTGGTGCCGCCGTGCGCGACGGGGCGGCGGATGTGATCAGTCAGGCCCGGCCCGTGGCGGCAAGGCTGCTGGAGGCCGATGAGCATGCCTTGCGGTTTGAGGTGACGGATGCGGGTGGGGGCTTTGCCGTTACCGGTTCCAACCGTTTCGTGCCCTTTATTGAGGTGGCAGCGGCGGCCAAACCAGACGCGGATGGCCATGTCTTTCGCGGCAAGGGCAAATACAGCCCGCCGTCCAACACTTTCCCCAATGGCACGCATGTCGTTGAAATCTCGGTGGAGATCGACACGGGCGTGCCGCGTATCGAACGCTATACCGTGGTCGATGATTTTGGCACGGTGCTTAATCCCCTGCTGCTGGAGGGCCAAGTGCATGGCGGCATCGCGCAGGGCATGGGGCAGGCGCTGCTGGAACTGATCCGCTTCGATACGGAGTCGGGCCAACTCCTGACCGGGTCCTTCATGGATTACGCCATGCCGCGCGCCGACCATCTGCCCATGATTGATTTCAGCCTGCGGCCCGTGCCCTGTGCCACCAATCCGCTTGGCCTGAAGGGGGCGGGGGAGGCCGGGGCCATCGGCGCCTGTCCGGCCATCATCAATGCCCTGGTCGATGCCCTGGCCGACCATGGCGTCACCCATGTCGATATGCCCGCCACGGCACCGGTGCTGTGGCGTCTGATCCATTCCGCGAAAGCCGCGACCGCGGCATGATGAGAGTTTGACAATGCTATCTGCCAAAGAGTTGGCGGCGCTGCTGCCCGCTGTCCGTACGGCCGCTGAACAGGCCTCCGCCGCCATCCTGCGCCATTATGAGGCGGGGGCGGAGGCAACCGCGAAGGCCGATGGCAGCCCCGTCACCGCCGCCGATCAGGATGCCGACGCCATCATCCTGTCCGCATTGCGCAGGCTGACCCCCGATATCCCCGTGGTAACGGAGGAGGAGGTGGCGGCGGGCCGCGTCCCTGATATCTCATCCGGTACCTTCTGGCTGGTCGATCCGCTGGACGGGACCAAGGAATTCATCAAGCGTAATGGCGAGTTCACGGTGAATATCGCCCTGATCCAGGGCGGCGCGCCAGCGCTGGGCGTGGTCATGCTGCCCGTCGGCGGCACAATCTATGCCGCTGCTGGCCCCGGCACGGCGGTGCGGGGCGCACCAGGGCGGAAGGATGAGCCGATCCAGGTCCGCCCTGTGCCGGCGGTGGGCCTGACGGTCCTGACCTCGCGCAGCCATGCCGACAATGCGGCGGTGGATGAATTCCTGACCGGCCGCCGCGTGGCGAACCGGGTGGCGGCGGGCAGTTCGCTGAAATTCTGCCGCGTGGCCGAAGGGGTGGGTGATGTCTATCCGCGCTTAGGCCCGACCTGTGAATGGGATATCGCGGCGGGCCATGCCGTGCTGATCGGGGCCGGCGGCTGCCTGACCCTGCTGGATGGCGAGCCGTTCCCTTATGGCAAGGCCCCCACATTCCTGAACCCGCACTTCGTGGCCTGGGGTGGCGCATAACGGGGATGCGATGCCCGTCACATCGCTGACGCTTCATCATCCCTACATTTGAACTGATCCCTTCATCCACAGGAACCGTCCCCATGTCCCAGTATGATTTCGACCTGTTCACCATTGGCGCCGGCTCCGGCGGGGTGCGGGCGTCGCGCATCGCGGCGGGGCATGGGGCACGGGTGGCGGTGGCGGAAGAACGCTATTTCGGCGGCACCTGCGTCAATGTCGGCTGCGTACCGAAAAAGCTGCTGGTCTTTGGCGCCGAATATGGCCAGGCCTTTGCTGATGCTGCCGGCTACGGCTGGGCCGCAGACAATATCCGCCATGACTGGAACGCCCTGATCGCCGCCAAGGATGCGGAGATCGCCCGCCTGAACGGCATCTATCGCCGCCTGCTGGAAGGCGCTGGCGTCACGATTTTCGAAGGCCGGGCCACCATCGTGGATGCCCATACAGTGGAGGTGAATGGAACGCGGGTGACGGCGGAACGTATCCTGATCGCCACGGGCGGCTGGCCGGAACTGCCGGAACAGCCGGGTGCCAGGGACTATGGCATCACCTCGAACGAGGTTTTCTATCTGAAAGAGTTCCCGCGCCGGGTCGTGGTGGCCGGCGGCGGCTATATCGCGCTGGAATTTGCCAGCCTGTTCAACGGGCTGGGTGCCAAGGTAACCCAGCTTTACCGGGGTGCGCAGATCCTGCGTGGATTCGACAAGGATGTCCGCGATTTCGTGGCCGATGAGGTGCGCAAGGCCGGTATCGACCTGAAGCTGCACACCATCATCAGCCGCATCGAAAAGACCGAAAGCGGTCTGCTGGCCCATCTGTCGGACGGCAGCGTGCTGGAATGCGACGCGGTGGTCTATGCCATCGGGCGCAAGCCCATGTCCTATGGGCTGGGCCTGGAAAATGTCGGGGTGGAGACGGACCAGGCCGGGGCCATTACCGTCAATGACCAGTACCAGACGTCGGTGCCGTCGATTTATGCCCTGGGCGATGTCACCAACCGCGTGAACCTGACGCCGGTGGCCCTGGCGGAGGGGCATGTGCTGGCCGACCGTCTCTATGGCAACCGCCCGCGCGATGTGAACTACGACAATATCCCCACCGCCGTGTTTTCCATCCCCCCTGTCGCGACCGTGGGCATTACGGAGGAGCAGGCCCGCGCCACCCTGGCCGGCGGCGTCGATATCTACCGCACCAATTTCAAGCCCATGCGCCACCAGCTCTCCGGCCGTGATCAGCGCACTTTCATGAAACTGGTGGTGGACCGCGCCACGCAGAAGGTGGTGGGCTGTCACATGGTCGGCGCCGATACGCCGGAGATGATCCAGGGTGTGGCGGTGGCCATGAATGCCGGTGCTACCAAGCAGGTCTTCGACAATACGATCGGTCTGCACCCGACGGCGGCGGAGGAGTTTGTGACAATGCGGACAAAGGCGCCGGACCCGGCGTGACGGGGGGGGCTCTCAATATCACAGCCTCCCCGGCGAAGGCCGGGGCCCAGGGGCATAGGCTCAAACCCTTCCGCTGCATTTTAGGGACGCTGCGGAGGTGTCGGGCATCTGGCCCCTGGATCCCGGCCTTCGCCGGGAAGGCGAGAAAGGGCAATGGTCATGCCCTGGCGCTTTAGCCCAAACACAAAAAGCGCCGCCAGGATGCCCCGGCGGCGCTTTTCGTTTGCCTTGCGGCCAAGCAGCTTACTTCAGGCCGAAGCTCTGGAAGCGCTTGTTGAACTTGGCGATCTGGCCGCCAGTGTCCAGCAGCTTCTGCACGCCCGTCCAGGCCGGGTGGGACTTCGGATCAATGTCCAGACGCAGCGTGTCGCCGGCCTTGCCCATGGTGGTGCGGGTCTTGAAAGAGGTACCGTCGGTCATGACAACGGTGATCTCGTGGTACGCGGGGTGGATATCAGGCTTCATGGTCGGCAGTCCCTAAATCGAAGCCGCGCTTATATACAAAGCCTGGGGTTAAGGCAACCCCATCCAACCCTGCATGGATGCAAGGCTGGGCTGATCACATTCGGCGCGGCAGCTATGTCAACGGGGCGTTGTTGTTGCCCTGACGCGGCCATGCGGTTACCACGGGATGATATGGATTTCTACCCGCTTTCTTCATTCGCGGAGCAACTTCCTTGGTCTTTCGTGACAATCGCGTCGACGGTACTGCTGCCGAGGGGCGCCCGCCCCGCGATCTGAAGCCTTTGCGCCTGCTTTGGCCGTTCCTGAAGCCGTATCGCGCCCGGATCGCCGGAGCGACAGCGGCGTTGGTGGTGGCGGCCGGTACGGTTCTGGGGTTGGGTCAGGGGTTGAAGGCGCTGGTAGACCATGGATTCGCCGCCGGTAATGCCGACCTGCTGAACCAGGCGCTGTTGGTATTGCTGGTGGTCATCCTGCTGTTGGGCGTATCGACCTTCGCCCGATTCTATCTGGTGTCCTGGATCGGCGAACGGGTGGTGGCGGATATCCGGCGCAAAGTGTTCGACCATCTGGTCACCCTGTCGCCCGCTTTTTATGAGACCAATAAGACGGGTGAAATCCTGTCACGCCTGACCACCGACACCACCTTGCTGCAACAGGTGATCGGCACCAGCGTGTCCATCGCGCTGCGCAATACCCTGATGCTGGTGGGCGGGCTGGTCCTGCTGCTGCTGACCAGCCCCAAACTCACGGGCTTGGTGCTGCTGGTGGTGCCGCTGGTGGTGGCTCCGATCGTGGTGTTCGGGCGTAAGGTCCGTACCTTGTCGCGCGCCAGCCAGGATGCGGTGGCCAATATCGGCACGCGCGTGGATGAGGTGCTGGGCGGTATCCGCACGGTGCAGGCCTTTGGCCGCGAACCGCTGGAGATCGACCGCTTTGCCGGTTCGGTTGAGGATACGGTGAAGGTGTCGCTGCGCCGGATCAAGGCGCGATCCTGGCTGACCATGCTGGTCATCATGCTGGTGTTCGGGGCCATCGGCACCGTTTTGTGGATCGGTGGGCATGATGTCATTGCCGGCCGGATCAGCGGTGGTCAGCTTTCGGCCTTCATCTTCTATGCCGTCATGGTGGCGGGGGCTGTGGGTGCCTTGTCAGAGGTGGCCAGCGACCTTGCCAATGCTGCCGGCGCCACCGAACGGCTGTTCGACCTTCTGTCCAAGGTGCCGGATATCCGGGCACCGGCCCATCCGCTGCCCCTGCCCACACCCACGCAGGGGGAGGTGCGGTTCGACGGGGTGCGGTTCAATTATCCCTCCCGGCCCAAGGACAGCGCGCTGGACGGTCTGTCGCTGACGGTGCGGCCCGGTGAGCGGGTGGCCCTGGTCGGGCCATCGGGGGCGGGCAAGACCACGATCTTTCAATTGCTGCTGCGATTCTATGACCCGCAGGAGGGCTCTGTGCGCCTGGATGGCGTGGACATCGCCCAGACCCACCCATCCGACCTGCGGTCACGTATTGGCATCGTGCAGCAGGACAGTGTGATCTTCTCCGCCAGCGCCCTGGAAAATATCCGTTATGGCCGTCCCGGTGCGTCGGACGCGGAGGTGCGGGCCGCCGCCGCTGCTGCCCATGCGCTGGACTTCATTGAGGCGATGCCCGAAGGATTCGATACGTTCCTGGGTGAAAAGGGCGTGCGCCTGTCGGGTGGGCAGCGCCAGCGAATCGCCATTGCCCGCGCCATCCTGCGTGACGCCCCGCTGCTGCTGTTGGATGAAGCCACCTCGGCCCTGGATGCCGAAAGCGAGCGGCTGGTGCAGGCGGCGCTGGAAACCCTGATGAAGGACCGCACCACTCTGATCATCGCTCACCGCCTCGCCACCATCGTCAATGCCGACCGTATCGTGGTGCTGGATGGCGGCCGGATGGTGGAAGAGGGGACGCATGAGGAATTGCTGCGCCAGGAGGGTCTGTATGCGCGGCTGGCGGCGCTCCAATTCGCATAGACGGTCAGGGGCGCGCTGCGGTCAGGATGGTGACCGCGTTGTCGGCCAACCGTTCTGCGAAAACCGCGTTTAAGGGCTGATGCCCCGCCAGGATTCGATAAAAGACGGGGCCGTAGACCATATCCAGCAGGGTGTCGATATCCGCGGGCGGCGGGACTTCACCGCAGCGGGCGGCCTCAATGATCAGGTTTCGCCCCGCCTCCCGGCTGGACAGGATGACGCGGTTGCGGAAGGCCCGTGTCATTTCGCTTTCCGGATCGGCAGCGGCCAGCGTCATGGCGATCTGCCGGCCGCGTGTGGTGGCAAAGGCCTGAACCAGGGCCTGCATCTGCGCCGTCAGGGCCGCTTTCAGGCCCGTCTCACCGCCCGGCTGTGCCAACGGCACCCCATCGATCAGGGCGGCCATGGCCAGTTCGCAGGCATTGGTCCAGTTGCGGTAGAGGGTTGCCTTGCCCACGCCCGACCGGGCGGCCACCGCCTCCACCGTCAAACGGCCAAACCCTTCCTCCATTAAAATCGCATGGGCCGCCGCCAGGGCCTTTTCGCGGGCGGCGGTGCTGGGTGGGCGGCCACGTGGCTTCACATCATTCATGATTGACTCATTTCGAAACGAAACGTATCGTAATTAAAATTAAACGGCAGCAGGTGACAAATGTCCAGCATTACGGCGGTTATGCCCTATTTCACGGTGAAAGATGCCTCTGCGGCGATCGATTTCTACCGTCGCGCCTTCGGGGCGGTGGAGATTTTCCGGATGACCGACCCGATGGATGGCCGCATCGGCCATGCCGAACTGCGCCTGGGGGACAGCACCATCATGCTGTCGGATGAATATCCGGATTTCGGTGCGCTGAGCCCCGATACGGTGGGCGGCACGCCGGTAACGCTGTATCTGGCGACCAAGGCGGTTGATGAGGATCTGGCGCGCGCCGCAGAGGCTGGCGCGATGGTGATCCGGGCCGCCGCGAACCAGAGCTTTGGTGAACGCAGCGCCATGATCATGGACCCGTTCGGCCATCGCTGGATGCTGTCCCAAACCATCGAACAGGTCAGCCCGGAAGAGATGCAGCGCCGCTGGAACGCGGAAACGGGTGCGTGAGCGCTGGGACGGTGGGGGCGATCACGCCCCCGCAATCACCTTGTTGAAGGCCTTCACGGCCGCCGCCGGACCATCCTTGTACCCCCACACCCCGCCGCTGACGGCCAGGAAGTCGGCCCCGGCATCGACCAGGACGGCGCAATTATCCACCGTGATGCCGCCAATGGCCACGCAAGGCACTTCCATCATTTCCTGCCACCAGGACAGGATTTCCGGCTCGGCCCGGGCCTTGGGGTCCTTGGTGGCCGTGTCGAAGAAGGCACCGAAAGCGACGTAATCCGCCCCATCCTCTCCCGCCACCATGGCCAGATGCCGGCTGTCATGGCAGGTGACGCCGACAATGGCGTCGCGGCCCATGATCTTGCGCGCCTGGGCATAGGGCGTGTCTTCCTGCCCGACATGCACGCCGTCACAGCCACCCGCCGCCGCCAGGTCGGGCCGATCATTCAGGATGAAGGCTACCTCCCGGCTTTGCACCACGGGGCGCAGGGCGTCGATGGCGCGGCGGATGACATCGTCGCCCACATCCTTCAGCCGCAACTGCACGCAGGCCACATCGCCCGCATCCAGCGCCGAGGCCAGCAGGGCGGGGAAGGTGGCGAGATCGATCTTGGGCGGGGTGATCAGGTAGAGGCGGCAGTCGGACATGGTTTTCTCTGAACGATAAAGAAAAGGCCCGGCGGGCTGAACCACGCCGGGCCCCTTAACGGGCACTATATAGCAAGGGCCGGTGCACTTGACCCCTGCTATCCACGCCGGGCGGCGCAGAAGGGAACAGGGACCAACCCTTATTCCTTGTTCTGGTAGATACGCACCAGCTTGTCCAGCAGGGCCAGCGCGTCCTCGCGGGAACGCTGGAAGGCGTTGCGGCCGATGATGGAGCCGTTGCCGCCGCCATCGCGGATGGCGCGGGCATCCTCATACACCGCATCCTCGCCCTTGGCAGCGCCGCCGGAGAAGACAACGATGCGGCGACCATTGAAGCAGGCCTGGGTGATGTGCTTCACGCGCTCGGCCAGGGTCTCGCGCGGGATATTGTGCTTTTCATAGATCTTGCGCGCCTCGTCCTGTTCCAGGTCGGCGGTCGGCAGCTTGACCTTGATGATGTGGGCGCCCAGCAGGGCGGCCATATGGGCGGCGTAGGCATCCACGTCCAGCGCCAGCTCACCCTTCTTGGAGATGTCGCCGCCGCGCGGGTAGGACCAGATGACGGTGGCGATGCCCTTGGACTTCGCCTCGCGCGACAGTTCGCGGATTTCCTCATACTGGCCGAACATGGCGTCGGAGCCGGGATAGATCGTAAAGCCGATGGCCGAACAGCCCAGGCGCAGCGCGTCATCAACGCTGGCGGTGACGGCCTGATCGGCCCCTTCTTTCAGACGTGACAGGCTGTTGGCACTGTTCATCTTCAAGATCAAGGGGATGGAGCCGGCGAAGGTGGCGGCACCGGCTTCCAGCGGGCCCAGTGGTGCTGCATAGGCCGACAGGCCGGCATCAATGGCCAACTGGTAGTGATAGTGCGGGTCATAGGCGGCAGGGTTCATGGCAAAGCTGCGGGCCGGACCATGCTCGAAACCCTGGTCGACAGGCAGGATCACCAGCTTGCCGGTGCCGCCCAGGCGGCCTTCCATCAGGATGCGGGCGAGATTGGCCTTGGTGCCGGGATTGTCGCTCTCATACCAGGAAAGGATTTCCTTAACGCGGCGGGTCAGCTTCATCTTCGTTTTCCTGCCAGTTCGGCGGGCCGTTTCGGCCCTCATGTGGGTGCGGGTTTGATATCGCAGGCACCGGCGTAAAGCAACGTGACGACATTACGAGATAGTGGCCTAGATTCCGTTACATTGTTTTGAAATCAATATGTTGCGTCAGGTATTGCTTTAGCGTGGCACCACGGTTGCGCCGCCAGCACACCTCTGTTGTGAGCAGCGGCGCGGGGTGCAGCCGGGCACCATGGGCCTCTGCTAACGATGTCAGACGGGTCAGCACCCCATCTGGAGTCGCAGGGCCAGGGGTAAAGGCGATGTCGGTGCAGCCGGCGCGCAAGGCAGAAAGTACCAGGCCGGGCAGGTCAGCGCAGTCCAGTAGGGCCTGGAAGGGGCCTGGCGCCTGGGCGGCCCAGACCTCCTGCAATCCCGCCCACCATCCGGCACCGGCCAGCCCGCTGATACCGGTGGCCGAGACCAGCCTGACCGGCCGGCCCTGCGCGATGTCGAGAACCATCCTTCCGGCCTCCAGCCCGTCCACCCGCACGGCGGGGACGGTGGACCAGTCGATGGAGAGGGCGCAATCCATCACCGTCATGACACTTCCTTCGGGGTCTGGGACGGGTTCTGTTAACCCCGATATGGGGCCGCCATCTCTACCTGAATGCCGGCGCGCCGTCACGGGCCTGTCATGACCGCCGCCTATGCTGCTCCCTGGACAAGCGATCAGGTGCAGGAATGACTCAGAAGGGGCGAATGCAGGACCCACCGCATACGGAAATGACGGCGCAGACGCTGTTGGCGGAACTCGCAGCCTTGCGCACCCTGGTGCTGGCGGACGCGGCCCACACGCTGGAGCCGTGGGAGGTGGCCAGGCCAGTACCGGACGGCATCGTCAACCTGTCCCATTATCTGGCCCTGCGCCGACACGATCTGCGTCCTGTGCAGCGGCGCCTGATGGCGTTGGGGCTGTCGTCGCTGGGCCGGCTGGAAGGCCGGGTTTTGCCGACCCTGGACGCGGTGATCTCGGCGCTGGCAGCCCTGGCAGGACGGGACAATCCGGTTGCCGCCCCTTTGGAGGCTGCCTTCTTTGCCGGCGAGGTCCGGTTAGCAACCGCTGCGGATGCGCTGCTGGGACCAGCCGCCCCTCACCGCCGCTGCCGTATCATGGTGACGCTGCCCGGCACCGCCGCCGCCGACCCGGATATGATTCTGGATCTGGCCCGGCGTGGCATGGACATCGTCCGGATCAACTGCGCCCATGATGATGCGGCCGCCTGGCGGGCGATGGCGGCGCATGCGCGCCGTGCCGCCTCGCTGGTGGGCCGGCCGCTATCCATTCTGATGGATATTGCAGGCCCAAAGATTCGCACGGGCGAGGTACGGACAAAGGAGAAGAAGGCCCGCTTGCAGGCCGGTGATGCCCTGCGGCTGGTGGCGTCGGGCGAGCCTTGGTGCGATGCGCATGCTCCCTTTGCGGCGGCTGTGTCGCTGGCGGAGATCGTGCGCCGCCTGTCGCCGGGTGAGCGGCTGCGCTACGACGATGGTGCGCTGGAAGGGGTGGTGGAGGGGGTGGACAGCGACACGGCTATCATCCGTATCGTCCGGGCCAAGGGCGGTGGCGTGAAACTGAAGCCCGAGAAGGGGCTGAATCTGCCCGACACGGCGCTGGGCCTTTCCCCCCTGACCGACAAGGACCAGGATGATCTGGCCACCGTTGTCGAATGTGCCGATATGATTGGCTATTCCTTTGTCAGCCGGCCTGAGGATATCGACCTGCTGGAGCGCGCCCTGGACCGCTGCGCCGTGGAGCGTAAGCCGGGGCTGGTGGCCAAGATCGAACGGCCGGAGGCTGTGACCAACCTGCCGGGCCTGATGGCACGGGCAGCAGCAAAGGACTGGCCCTTCGGTGTGATGATCGCCCGCGGTGATCTGGCCGCCGAAATCGGGTTCGAGCGTGTGGCGGAAATGCAGGAGGAAATTCTCTGGCTGTGCGAGGCGGCTGGTGTACCCGTCATCTGGGCCACGCAGGTGCTGGAGGATCTGGTAAAGGACGGGGTGCCGTCGCGCGGGGAAATGACGGATGCTGCTATGGCCGCACGGGCCGAATGCGTGATGCTGAACAAGGGTCCGGCGGTGGCGGCCGCTGTCGATCTGCTGGACCGGCTGTTGGCCCGCATGGATGGGCATATCGTGAAGAAAACCCCCACCTTGCGGGCCCTGAAATCCTGGTAGGTCAGGGGCAGGTGGGCCCTCCCAGTGTCGGTGGGTTTGCGGCCGGCTGTGGTCGCACCTTTGCGGAGACGGGCAGGGGCAACGCCTGCAGCCGTGTCGCCACCAGCGATGCCATGGCCCGCGCCCCCTTCTCGCTGAAATGGGTGTCGTCGGCAATGCCCTCGGCCCAGCGTGTGTAACCAGCAGCCTGGGCCTGTTCCTTGCTGTAATGCAGGAAATAGGCTTTGGCTGGCTCCGGCCCCAGCCCATGCACATAGACCCGGCTGTCATAGCCCAGATCAATCAGCGGGGTGCCCGTCTCTCGCGCCACTGCCCGCGTGACCTCGGCATAGGTGGCAAAACTGTCGTTGATGCTGCCATCCGGGGCGAAGCTGCGGCGCGCCACCGGTGTCAGCAGAACGGGCTGCGCGCCCTTTTCGCGGGCCATGGCGATGAAGCGCAGCAGATTGACACGGAAAGCGGGCAGGGGCGTATAGCGCTCCTCCCGCGCCTGATTGGCATCATTGTGCCCGAACTGAATCAGCAGCGTATCGCCCGCGGCGATATCCTTGGCAATGGCATCAAAGCGCCCTTCGGCGATGAAGCTTTTGGTGCTGCGGCCGCCCATGGCCCGGTTTTCCACCGTCACCGTGCCGTCCAGATTACAGGCCAACGCCATGCCCCAGCCCATCTGCGGATAGCGGTCGGGGGCGTAATGGGCGGCCGTGCTGTCCCCGGCAATGAAAATGCGCTCGGCCATCGCCGCTGGCGCTGACAGCAGCAGGGCTGCCAGGGCCGGGAACATCCAGTACCGCATCGCCATCCTCCCGCAGATTTGTATGACAACTTTCAAGCCGGTGGCAAAATAGGCGCAGCGGGCGGCCAGGGCAAGGGTCTTTGGCCGTCAGATACTGTTATGTTCCGATCCGTACCTTCCCCCCTGTGGGCGCTTTACGCGCTGCCCTCTCCGCCCCTATAAACGGGGCACCGATTGACCCCTAGGCTTCTGGTTTTCCATGCACGACATCCGTTCCATCCGCGACAATCCCGCTGCCTTTGATGCCGGCCTGGCCCGGCGTGGTGTGGAACCGCTGTCTCCCCGCATCCTGGAACTGGATCAGGAACGCCGTGCCTGCCAGACGCAGGCCCAGGAGCTGCAGGCCCGCCGGAATGAGGCGTCTAAGCTGATCGGCGCCTATAAGAAGGAGGGCAAGGACGCCCAACCCCTGCTGGATGAGGTCGCGGCGATCAAAGAAAAGATGCCGCAGCTTGAGGAACGCGAGAAGGAACTGGGGGCCGAGCTGGACCGCATTCTGGCCTCCTATCCCAACATCCCCGCCCCGGATGTGCCCGACGGCAAGGATGAGCATGACAATGTCGAAATCCGCCGCGTCGGCACGCCAACGGAAATCGTGGGCGCCAAGCAGCATTTTGAGCTGGGCGAAGCCTTGGGCCTGATGAGCTTTGATCTGGCGGCCAAGCTGTCGGGTGCGCGGTTTACGGTCCTGCGTGGACAGTTGGCCCGGCTGGAGCGGGCCCTGGGCGATTTCATGCTGGACATCCACACGACCGAGTACGGCTATGAGGAAGTGTCCCCGCCGCTGCTGGTCAAGGATGACGCCGCTTTCGGCACGGGCCAGTTGCCGAAATTCACCGAGGACCTGTTCCAGACCACCAACGGTTTCTGGCTGATCCCAACGGCGGAAGTGCCGCTGACCAATCTGGTCAATGACGCCATCCTGGATGCCGAGGAGCTGCCCCTGCGCCTGACGGCCCGCACGCCCTGTTTCCGGTCGGAGGCCGGGTCGGCCGGGCGTGACACGCGCGGCATGATCCGCCAGCATCAGTTCTACAAGGTGGAAATGGTCTCCATCACCCGGCCCGATCAGTCGGCGGCGGAGCATGAGCGGATGACCGATGCGGCGGAAACGGTGCTGAAGCGTCTGGGCCTGCCGTTCCGCACGGTCACGCTTTGCTCGGGCGATATGGGCTTCACGGCCCAGAAAACCTACGATATCGAGGTCTGGCTGCCGGGCCAGGCTGCGTACCGCGAAATCTCCTCCTGCTCCAACTGTGGTGACTTCCAGGCCCGGCGCATGAAGGCCCGCTTCCGCGCCAAGGGGGAGAAGTCGACACAGTTCGTGCATACGCTGAACGGCTCCGGTACCGCCGTGGGCCGCTGCCTGATCGCGGTGCTGGAAAATTATCAGCAGCCTGACGGCTCCATCCTGATCCCGGACGCCCTGCGCCCGTACATGGGCGGGCTGGAGCGGATTGCCCTCAATGGCTGATTTCGATTTCACCGGCACCCGCATCCTGATCAGCAATGATGACGGCATCCATGCCCAGGGGCTGGCCGTGCTGGAGGCGATTGCCCGCGACCTGACCGACGATGTCTGGGTGGTGGCGCCAGAGACGGAGCAGTCCGGCGCCTCCCATTCGCTGACCATGCATCGGCCGTTGCGCGTGCGCGAACTGGGGCCGAAACGTTATGCCGTTGATGGCACGCCCACCGACTGCGTGTTGCTGGCCATCAACCATTTCATGGCCGACAAGAAGCCGGCCCTGGTTCTGTCGGGCATCAATCATGGCAGCAATCTGGGCGAGGATGTGACCTATTCCGGCACCATCGCCTGCGCCATGGAGGCCACGCTGCTGGGGGTGCGCGCCATCGCCATGAGCCAGCGCATGCCCCATGGCGGCCCGCCCAACTGGGCCGTTGCCAAGGCCTTGGGCCCACAGGTCGTGCGCAAGGTGATGGCCGCCGACTGGCCGAAGCTGGTCTTGATGAATGTCAACTATCCCGACGTTGCTGTCGGCGATGTGACCGGTGTGCATGTGGTCCGCCACGGCAACCGCAAGATCGGGGACGAGTTGGATGAACGGATCGACCCGCGCGGCCGGCGTTATTTCTGGATCGGTGCCGCGCGCGGGGATGAGGATGTGCCCGCTGATACCGACGTGCATGTCGTCAACCATGGCGGCGTTGCGGTTACGCCGATTTTCCTGGACCTGACCCATTACGATTGTCTGGAGAACCTGAAAGGGGTCTTTGCATGACCAGCGGGGCGGCGCGCAAGATCAGGTTGCTGATGCTGCTGCGCCGCCAGGGGGTGACGGACGTCAATGTCCTGCGGGCCATCGAACTGATCCCGCGCGAATTGTTTGTGCCGCGCCCGTTCCGTGATCAGGCTTATGAGGATACGGCTCTGCCCATCGGCCATGGTCAGACCATCAGCCAGCCGCAAGTGGTGGGCCTGATGACGCAGGCCCTGGAACTGGGTGACCGGCACAAGGTACTGGAAATCGGAACCGGGTCCGGATATCAGGCGGCAATCCTGGCCAAAATTGCCCGCCGGGTCTATACAATCGAACGTCACCGTCCGCTGGCGCAGGAGGCGGAGCAACGCTTTACCGCTCTGCGCCTGCATAACATGACGGCCAGGGTTGGGGATGGGATTCGGGGATGGCCAGAGGCAGCGCCCTTTGAGCGCATCCTGGTCACCGCAGGTTGCATAGGTAACCCGCCTCGTGATCTAATGGACCAACTCGCGGTTGGTGGCATCATGGTGATCCCCTTGGGCCCGGATCACCGGGCATTGAATGTGGTGCGTATCCGCCGGGATCAGGATGGATTGAAGCGAGAGGTACTGTGGCCCGTCAGGTTTGTCCCCCTGCTGCCGGATGTCGCCCCGGACCCGGTGTCGGCATGAAGATGGCCTTCCGCCTCGCCCTGGCCACGATGCTGTCGGGTCTGCTGCTTTCCGGCTGCTCGACAGAGGGTGACCTGCCCAGCAAAGCCGCGCGGGCGCCTGCAGCGCCGGTGAATTCCATTTTCGTTTCCCGCGGCGATACGCTGTACAAGCTGGCGCAGCAATATAACGTTCCGGTCCGTGACCTGATCGAGGCCAACGGGCTGACCGCGCCGTTTATGCTCCAGCCGGGACAGCGTCTGCTGCTGCCGCTGCCCAAACTCTATGTGGTGAAGGCGGGTGACACGCTGTACGGCCTGTCACGGCAATACCAGGTCGACATGGCCGAACTGGTCCGTCTCAACGGGTTGCAGCATCCCTACACCCTGAAGGCTGGGCAGAGTTTGCGGTTGCCGGGGCAAAGCCCGATGGCCGGGGTATCGGTCGCGGCCGCCCCGCCGCCGCCAGCGTTGAAACCCGCCATTCCGGCGCCAAGTCGCAAACCGGAAGTGCCGCCGGCGGCCAGTTCCAGCCCGGCGGAGCGTACGCAGCGCCCGGCGGTGGAGGTGGCGACCCTGCCGCCGCCGCCTGCGGCAGCAACCGCACCGCCGCGTCCCGCCGCCGCCCCTCTGGCCCCGCCTGTCGCGGCGGCTGGCAAACGGGGGGTGGAGACGGAAAGCCTGCCCCCCGCACCCACTGCCGCTGCGCCGGCGCCGGCCCTGGCCCCGGCAGCACCTGTCACACCTGACCGGCGCCCCGCTGCGACACCGGCGCCACAGGTCTCGCCACCACCGGCCCAGGTGGCTGCGCCACCACCGGCCCAGGTGGCTGCGCCACCAACGGCCCAGGTGGCTGCGGTCACTCCGCCGCCGCCACCGCCACGGGATGATGTACCCCCAGCCCGCGCGGGAAACCGTTTCCTCTGGCCCGTGCGCGGGCCGATCCTGTCAGGATTCGGTGAAAAACCGGGCGGCTTGCGCAATGATGGTATCAATATCGGGGCGCCAAAGGGCACGGCGGTGATGGCGGCGGAAAACGGGGTCGTTGCCTATGCCGGTAATCAATTGAAATCCTTCGGCAATCTGGTTCTGATCCGTCATGATGGCGGCTGGGTGACCGTCTATGCCCATCTGGATGCGTTGGCGGTTGAACAGGGGCAGCGCGTCACGCGCGGGCAGGGGATCGGCACGGTTGGCCAGACCGGAAATGTCCGTTCCTCGCAGTTGCATTTTGCCATTCGCAAGGGCGAACAGGTGTTGAACCCTGTTGACCAATTGGAAAAATAGCGGCTGCTGTCCTCATCAAAAACAAAGGGCCGGGCACCCCGACGGTACCCGGCCCTCCATTTATTTGCCGAAGATCCACTGCCCACGGCGACGGCGTTAACGCCAACCGGCCTCAGCTTTGTCCTGGGCAGTGTGCGGGCAGGCCGTAACCCGCCCGCACTCTTGCGGCAGCGTAAACCTGCCTTGATCGTCATCGACCAAGGCAGGTTTGTCTTACTTGTTGCCTTCCGGCGGCGTGGTGCCTTCGGCCGGCGGGGTGGCCGGGGCCGCGCCATCAGCCGGAGCGGGGGTGGCTTCCGCGGGGGCGGCCGGGGCTTCTGCCGGGGCCGGCGCGGGTTCGGCGGCCGGGGCCGGCTGCTCAGCGGCCGGGGCCGGGGCGGGGGCCGCAGCCTCTTCCTTCTTGCCACAGGCGGCCAGACCGACAACCATCAGGCCGGCAAAAACCAGGGGAAGCACGCGCATTGTTCGCTCCTTCGCTTATTTGTGGTCGGAGCCAAGGGCCCATCCCCTTGACGCCGGGTATGCTTCAACGCTCCAACCTTGAAGCCTTGAGGTCCTGTTGACAACAGCGTCGATGCGGTTTTCTCCAGGTTTTGCGTATTTTCCTGGCGATCTGCTTCAACCGCTGCTGCCTGCATAGGCAATATCACAATCAATTGCGGCAATGCCATGCCGCGCTGATGGATTTTCAGAGGCTTACCGTCCGTCCGCTTCGGTCAACCGGTTGCGCGCCTGCTCCAGCGCGGTTTTCAGTTGCTGGGCCGAATAGGGTTTTTGGACAAAACCGAGGGGCCGTGTCTGGGCCACCCGTGCCATCGTCTGGTCATCGGCGTAAGCCGACAGGAAAATGCAGCGGACCCGCGCTTCCTGCCACAGTCGCTGCGCCACCTGCACCCCGTCGCTGGCCCCCCGCAGCCTGATATCCATCAGGGCCAGTTGCGGCTTTTCCGCCTGTGCCACGGCCAGGGCTTCCAGTTCCGAGGCCGCGATTCCCACGACATCATGGCCAAGCTCGCTCAAGGTGAGGCGGACGCCCAGCGCAACCAGCGCGTCGTCCTCGACGATCATCACCTTCAGCGGGCTGATGGACACGGTCACCGCTTTCCCTGTTCTCCAGAACGTTGCCTGGCGGGCAGGTACCAGGGTCTCTTCTTTGATAGCCCGGCGCCGGCCCCGGCGGCAACCCGGTCAATATGCTAGTCCAAGGTGACTGTCTATTGCCGAAAGGCATAAGTCATACGCAAACAGGCCCCCCGGCCGGGGGGCCTTACCGGGGCCTTGGTCGGTTATTGACCGGGGATTGGCGTGTACTTGCCGTTGCTCCAGCGATAGACGATGTAATCGGTGACTTTGCGGTCACCCTTGGCGTCAAAGGAAAGCGGACCGATCACCGTTGTGTAGACACCGTCCCGGATGCTGGCAGCCACCTTGTCGGCATCGACCGTCTTTGCCTTCGTCGCGGCACCGGCCCAGACCTGAACGGCGGCGTAAGTGTACAGCGTATAGGCTTCCGGTTCGAATCCGGCGCTGCGGAAACGCTTCACCACATCAGCGGCTTCCGGCTTGTCACGATATTCATTGCCGAAGGTGACCAGGGCCCCTTCCGCCGAGGTACCAGCGATGTTCCAGAATTCCTGGTTGACCACCCCGTCACCCGACATGAATACAGCCTTCAGGCCGGCATCGGCCATTTGGCGGACCAGCAGGCCGGCCTCCGTATGCAGGCCGCCAAAATAGACCACATTGACGCCGGCATCCTTCATCTTGGTAACCAGGGCCGACATATCGCGGTCGCCGACATTAACGGCGTCGAACATGACCTCCTTCTTGCCCCCTTTGTTCAGGGCGGCGCGCGTGGCCTCTGCCAGACCGCGGCCATAGGTGGTCTGGTCATGGATGACGGCGATTTTGCCATCCTTGTGGTTTTTCAGCAGCCAGGCCGCAGCGACATCCCCCTGCTGATCGTCGCGGCCACAGGTCCGGAAGACGGTGGTCAGGCCCTGTTCGGTCAATTGCGGGTTGGTCGATGCCGGGCTGATCATGACAATCCCCTCATCGGCGAACACCTTGGAGGAGGGGATGGAAACGGCGGAGTTGAAGTTACCGAACGCTGCCACGCCGCCCTGGGTCGCCAGCTTGTTGGCGATGGCCACACCCTGGCTTGGGTTGGATGCGTCATCCATATTGACCAGCACCAGCTTCTCGCCCAGCAGGCCACCCTTGGCGTTGATATCGGCTACGGCCATTTCAGCGCCCCGGCGCATCTGCTCCCCGAACACGGCGTTGGGGCCAGTCAGCGGCGCCACCAGACCAACGATCGTGTCGGCAAAGGCCGGCATGGCGGTCAACATGGTTGCGGCCGCCAGGGCAGCAGCGAAGCTCTTCTTCAAGTTCATTGTCGCCAATCTCCTGCGAGGGCGTTGTCCGTGTTGGTGAAGCTAACACGGGGACCCGGCCCGTCAAATCCGTACATCATCAAAGCGATGACGATTGGTGCTTGAAGCGGCGCCTGCGATTTGCTATCCACCCCGCACCGCCGACGGTGACAAACCAGAAGCGGTCTTCCGGCATGTGTTTGCGGCCGTGGCGGAATTGGTAGACGCGCAGCGTTGAGGTCGCTGTGGGGCAACCCGTGAAAGTTCGAGTCTTTTCGGCCGCACCATGACCCAGTTGCGAAAGCCCCGGAACAGTGATGTTCCGGGGCTTCGTGTTTTTGGGTCTCTGCGCTGATATCGAACGAACGATGTTGCAGGACATGTCCTGGCGCCGGAGGGGGGGCCGACGACCGCCGGCCCCGCACGGGGGTGCCATCAGGGCAGGTTTTGGCCGTTACGCCGCCGGCACCACGGCTGCCACACCCTTTTGCAGGATGGCCTGTGTCAGGCTGTTGCTGCCATACAGGTCACAGAACACATCGAATCCTTCCGGGAACGCCGCCGATGCCAACGCGATGCCGGAGGGGGTGGCGAAGAAAATCTGTGTGGGAATGGGGTTGCGGCCGACCGCCGCCGACAGGCCTTCCACCATCTTATGGGCGAGCACATCATGGAAACCATAGATCGTGCGCTCGTGGCCGAAGGGGCGCAGGCTGTCGAAATCCTTTTGCACCGCCTCATTGGTGTGCAGCCCGTCGACAAAGGCAAAATCGATGGATCCACCCAATTCACGTTCGATGATCTCGGCATTATTGTCCGGCGAACTGCCCTGCACGACTTTCACATTCAGCCCTTCGGCCTGGGCGATGATGTTGGTGGCCTCGATCCATTTTTCAGTGAATGGCTCCATCCCGATCTCGATGGCAACCACCTTGGCTTGCGGGTTCATCAGGGCCAGGGCCAGGGTGCTGAAACCAAAACTATTGCCGATGATGAAGATATTCTTGAAGTCGGCCAGGCTGCTCAGCGACTCCAGAAAGGCGATTTCCCGCATGGCGATGCCCAGATGATAGGTCTGGTTCATATGGCCGATATACAGGCGTGTGAAGACGAACTTGTCCGTCTTCATATATTCAGGCTCCAGCTCAGAAGAGAGCATGAAACCATTCTTTTTGTAGATTTCGAAAAGCCGCAGCGCTACCGATTTTGACTTGGCCATGATGTCGTTCCTTATTTCCAGAAGCCAAGGTCGACGCCGGGCCCCTTACCACGATTGAGATATCCCAGAACATCGCTGGTCGAGACGATGGTCTCCGGCCGGTCCAGGATGACCTTGTTTTCATACCGATCCAGGAAAGAGATGAATTTTTCCATCTCGAAAGCGGGCTTGTCGATATTCTCGATCTCGATAACCCCGCCGATGACCTGGTCCCAGATCTCATCCGGCAGCAATGTGATGATCTTCTCATCATACCCTTGCGTATCGGATTTATAGAAGATCGGCAGACCCGGTTCCTGCCAGCGACGCGCTTCGACAGCGGCGTTGATCACCCGGACCTCTGTTGCGCCCTTGTTTTGCGCCCCGGCCAGATCATCGGACACCAGGCTGTTATTGCCGCAATTCTGGAGGTCCAAAAACAGCCGGAAAACGCCGTCGGTCTCGGCCAACCCTACCATTTCCGGAACGACCATGTCGAAACAGGCCAGATTATGCAGCAGGCAGGCGAAATTCTCCGGTTCCGGCTCATAAGCGAAGGCGCGTTTAACATTGCCGCACCAGCCCAATACCTGCCGGGTAAACAGGCCCATATTGGCGCCCACATCGACCAGAACGGCCGCTGGCACCGTGTCCAGCACCTTCTTGGTGAATAGCAGTTCTTCGATCTGCCAGTGATGATTGGCCAGCGACATCGGGGTGATGGCGGAATCGCAGCGTGTACGGATTGTGGCGGTGTCGGGTGACGCGCTGTTCTGCGCATAAAGTCCGCGGCCCGGCTTCGGCTGGAATTCAATGTTCTGAACGCCAAGTTGCGTGCGCATGAAGTCAATATAGTATCGGAAATTGTTCCAGAAGCTCGCCGGATCAAGATTGCCATCGGGCAGGGACATCACATCGCTTCCTTCGCGCGGGGGCTACGCTGGCCAAACGCTCGATATTCTAAAGAAATTCTCGGCGGCGTCCATCGCGGCGGAGCATGACATAAACGGCATGGTCAAGGGAACAGCCGGCCGGCTGTCGTCATCGGGGCTGATCCCTGCGGATCGCATCCCCCAATGGCTGGACAGGGGCCGCACTCCGGGCCTAACTAGGGACCAACAAAAATCCGTTCAGGTTTGTTGGGAGTTCACCCTGAAATGACCGATGCCTTCCGCGATGCGGCGTTGGATTACCACCGCCTTCCTGTTCCCGGCAAAATCGCCGTGACGCCGACCAAGCCGTTGGCCACACAGCGCGATCTGGCGCTGGCCTACTCCCCCGGCGTCGCCCATGCCTGCGAGGCGATTGTCGAGGATGAGGCCAATGCCGCGAAATATACCAGCCGCGGCAATTTGGTGGCGGTCATCACCAACGGCACGGCCGTCCTGGGCCTGGGGGATATTGGTCCTCTGGCCTCCAAGCCGGTGATGGAAGGCAAGGGTGTGCTGTTCAAGAAATTCGCCGGTATTGATGTCTTTGACATCGAGATCAGCGAAAAAGACCCCGACAAACTGGTCGATGTCATCGCCGCCTTGGAACCGACCTTCGGCGGCATCAATCTGGAAGATATCAAGGCGCCGGAATGCTTCTATGTTGAGAAGAAGCTTCGGGACCGGATGAAGATTCCCGTCTTCCATGATGATCAGCACGGCACCGCCATCATCGTGGCCGCCGCCATCACCAACGCGCTGAAACTGACGGGCCGCGATTTCGCGTCGGTGAAGCTGGTCTGCTCCGGTGCCGGAGCGGCGGCGTTGGCTTGCCTGGATCTGCTGGTCGATATGGGTCTGCCGGTCGACAATGTCTGGGTAAATGACATCAAGGGTGTGGTCTATCAGGGCCGTACCGAACTGATGGACCCGCGCAAGGAACGCTATGCCAAGCCGACCAACGCCCGCACCCTGGACGACATTATCGGCGACGCTGACATTTTCTTGGGCCTGTCCGCTCCCCGTGTCCTGACCCAGGATATGGTGAAGAAGATGGCGGCCAATCCGATCGTCATGGCGCTCGCCAACCCCACGCCGGAGATCATGCCGGATGAGGTTAAGGCGGTGCGTCCGGATGCTATCGTCGGTACCGGCCGGTCGGACTTTCCCAATCAGGTCAACAATGTCCTGTGCTTTCCCTTCATCTTCCGCGGCGCGCTGGATGTGGGGGCGACGACCATCAACGAGGCGATGAAGATCGCCGCGGTCAACGCTATCGCACGGCTGGCCCAGGCGGAGGTGCATGATGTTGTCGCCATGGCTTATGGCGAGGCGCCGCCCAGCTTCGGCCCGGAATATCTGATCCCGCGCCCCTTCGATCCGCGTCTCATTCTGGAAATTGCCCCCGCCGTGGCCAAGGCCGCCATGGATAGCGGCGTGGCCACCCGCCCCATCAGGGATTTTGACGCCTATCTCGAACAGTTGGGCCAGTTTGTTTTCCGCTCCGGCCTGCTGATGAAGCCGGTCTTTGCCAAGGCTAAGGCCGACCCGCGCCGCATCGCCTATGCCGAGGGTGAGGAGGAGCGGGTGCTGCGCGCTGCCCAGCAGGTGATGGATGACGGCATCGCCCAGCCGATCCTGATCGGCCGGCGCGAGGTTGTGGCCCGCCGCATCGAGAAGCTGGGCCTGCGGCTGCGGTTGGATGACAATGTACGTCTGATCGACCCGCAGAACGACCCTGCCTATAATGATTACTGGCAGACCTATCACCGCAAGATGGAACGTGGCGGTGTTTCACCTGACCGCGCCCGTCAGGTGGTCCGCACCAACAGCACCGTGATCGGGGCGCTGATGGTGGAAAAAGGCGATGCCGATGCCCTGATCTGCGGCACTGTCGGTCTTTATGACTGGCATTTGAAGCATGTGAATGACGTGATCGGCAAAAAGCCGGGTGCGCGCGTGATGGCCGCCCTGTCGGTGCTGATTCTCAATCGTGGCACATTCTTCCTGACCGACACCTACGTGAATGCTGTGCCCAGCGCTTCCGAACTGGCCGATATCACCGATCTGGCGGCCGAAGAGGTGCGGCGCTTTGGCCTGTCGCCCAAGATCGCGCTTCTGTCCCATTCCAGCTTCGGCAGCCATAACGACACGTCTGCTGTAAAGATGCGCGAAGCGCTGCAGGCGATCACCGCGCGCTATCCAGACCTGGAGGTCGAAGGCGAAATGCATGCGGACGCGGCCATCAGCCCGGAAATCCGCAGCCGCATTTTCCCCAACAGCCGTCTGCACGGATCGGCCAACCTGCTGGTCATGCCGGACCGGGACTGCGCCAACGTGTCCTTCAATCTGTTGAAGGTGCTGGGTGACGGGCTGACGGTGGGGCCGGTGCTGCTGGGCACGGCGAAACCCGCTCATATCCTGACGCCCTCGGTCACGGTTCGTGGCATCGTCAACATGTCGGCGCTGGCCGTTATTGATGCGCAAATGCATAGTCTGGGCGCGGCACAGGAGCGTTGAGGCTGGTTTAACGGGCCGCCCATCGGGCGGTCCGTTCATCTTCAGGATCGGGATGATGGTATGACGGCTGGGTTAAAGACATTCCTTCATGCCGGATGCGGCGAGAAGCGGCGCCAGAATACGACCAAGGTCTTTGCTGGTGATGACTGGCAGGAGATCCGGCTCGACATCGACCCCGCAGTTGGTGCGGACATTGTGGGGCCGATGACCAAGATGGACATGATCGCCACCGGTTCCATCGACGCCGTCTATTCCTCGCACAGCTTGGAGCACCATTACGCCCATGAGGTGCCGGTCGCCCTGGCCGAATGCCGCAGAATTTTGAAGCCGGATGGCTTCATGATCATTGTCTGCCCCGATCTGCAGGGGATTGCCACCCTGGTGGCGAAAGGCCGGTTGATGGAACCGTATGCCGTGTCGCCGGCAGGTCCCATTGCCGCCATCGATGTTCTGTTCGGTTATCGTCCGTCGCTGGCGGCGGGAAACCAGTTCATGCTTCATCGTACGGGTTTCACCCGTGACAGCATGGCGGCGGCCTTGAAGGATGCCGGTTTCAAGGCGATTGCTGGCATCTCGCGTGGTTATCCATTCTTCGATCTGTGGATGGTCGCCTCCAACGCGGCCCTCAACGATAATGCTCTGCGGGAACTGGCTGCGGCGCATTTTCCCGAAGAGCGATAGGGTCGCGTTCCGGTGCGGCATTGATTGAGGGGCGGGGTGTGACCGTGCAGGACACTGACCGGGCGCAGATGCATGAGATCTCCGATTTCCTGGATGCCGGCGATGCACAAAGCGCTGCGGCGGCCCTGGCGGAACTGCACCCGTCCGATATTGCCGACCTGCTGGAGCAGGCGGATGAGGATCGGCGCGAACTGCTGATCGCGCTGCTGCGGCCGCAATTTGACGCGGAAATTCTGGCCTATCTCTCGATTGATCTGCGTGACGAGGTGATCGAGCGGCTGGAGCCCAAGGCATTGGCTGCGGCCGTGGCCGAACTGGATACCGACGACGCTGTCGATGTGATTCAGGATTTGGATGAAGAGGCGCAGCGATCCATCCTCGCCAACCTGCCGCCCGAGGCCCGTGCCCTGGTTGAGGAGGGCTTGACCTACCCGGAATATTCCGCCGGTCGCCTGATGGGCCGGCAGTTTGTTTCGGTCCCGGAATTCTGGACCGTGGGCGGGTTGCTGGATTATCTGCGCGCCGCTGCCACTAGCGAAGACACTGATCTGCCCGAGGAGTTCTACGACATCTTTGTGGTCGACCCAATGCATCGGGTGGTCGGCAGTGTGCCGCTGTCGCGTGTGCTGCGGTCCAGACGCGGGGTGAAGCTGGTGGATATCCTGCATGAGGATATTCATCGTATTGCCGTCACCATGGACCAGGAGGAGGTGGCACGCCTGTTCCGCAATTATGGTCTGGTCTCGGCCCCCGTGGTTGATGCGGGCGGGCGGTTGGTTGGGGTCATCACCGTTGATGACGTGGTGGACGTGATTGAAGAGGAGGCGGAGGCCGACCTGCTGGCCATGGGCGGCGTGGGGGAGGATGACCTCTACCGTGCGGTGCTGTCCACGGCGCGCTCGCGTTTCCGCTGGTTGGCCTTCAATGTGGTGACGGCCCTGATTTCGGCCACTGTCATCAACCAGTTCACCAACACCATTGCCCAGGTCGTGGCCCTGGCCGCCTTGATGCCCATTGTGGCCAGCATGGGCGGCAATGCCGGCACCCAGGCGCTGACGGTCGCGGTGCGGGCCTTGGCGACCAAGGAACTGACCACCGCCAATGCCGCCCGCGTTATCGGCAAAGAAGTGCTGGTGGGGCTGCTGAACGGAATGGCCCTGGCCGGTATTGTCGGTGGGATCGCTTTCCTTTGGTTCGGTCAGTCACTGATCGGCCTGGTGATCGCCGGCGCCATGGTCATCAATCTGATCTGTGCCGGTTTGTTTGGCGGTCTGATCCCTTTTGTGCTGGACCGGATGAAAATCGACCCGGCCGTCGCTTCCGGTGTTTTCCTGACCATGGTCACCGATGTGGTCGGCTTTCTGGCTTTTCTGGGTCTGGCCACAGTCATTCTGCTGTGACAGGGGGCCCAGGCGCATTGGATGCCTTGGCCATACCAGGGGGGCTTCTGCATAAAGCCGACCGCCGTTCGATATCATGCCTGCGCATGATGACTGGCCTGCGCCGAATCCTTCTCTGCGTTCTGTTCGTCGACAGCGCTGGTGTCTTCGGTCTGGCGGCAAGTTTTCATTTTAAAAACGGCCAGGACCCTTCAGCGGTTCTTAGTTTATTATTCTGGAGCAAAGGCTGAAATATAATTTTGATTATGCGTATTATTTTGCAATAATATTGCCACAATTTTGCGCGGCCAGAGCGCAAATCTCTTTGCGCAATGCCTGAAACGAAACATAGTAACTATTGCAATAGTATTTTGGTAATTAATAACCCCGTTTCAGCCAGCAATGCGATATAATGTTACAATTTTACAGGGGTATTGCAGACGTGCAACAGGTGCAGACCTCTTTACGGACGATACGTACGCTCTCCTTGTCGCAAGAATTTCGGCGTCGTTAACTGCTGCTAACCTGTGAGGTCTCGGACATGCCGGATGGAGTGGGCCGCCGGTCGCCTTGTGGGGATAAAAATGGGGTTAGAGATGAAAATTCAACAGAAGCTGCCGGGACGCGCTATTCGCGCGGCCCTCCTGACAGGCGTTGCCGCGACCTTCGTGAACGGTTCCACCGCTATTGCCCAGAGCGCACCGGCTGCCGGTGCAGAACCTCTGGTGCTGGAAGAAATCATCGTCACGGGTTCGCGCATCGCGTCGCCGAACGCGACCTCTCCGGTGCCCGTCACGAGCGTGACAGCGGAGCAGTTGGTGCTGAAGGGCAATGTGTCCTTGGGCGATGCAATGAACAAGCTGCCCTCCTTCCGCTCCACCTTCTCTCAGGCTAACTCAACAGCCTTTATCGGCACCGCTGGCCTCAACGTGCTGGATCTGCGGGGTCAGGGGACTGCTCGTACGCTGGTCATGGTGAACGGGCGTCGTCACATCACCGCACAGCCCGGCTCCTTCACCGTTGATACCAACACCATTCCGTCCGATCTGCTGGAACGGGTTGATGTCGTGACGGGCGGCAATTCGGCTGTCTATGGTTCCGACGCCGTGGCCGGTGTCGTCAACTTCGTCACCAAGCGCAACTTTGAGGGCACCACGGCCCGCCTGCAGGTGGGCACGTCCGGCAAGGGCGACCGTGACTCCTACACTGCCAGCGTGGCAACGGGCATCAGTCTCGATGAAGGGCGTGGCAATTTCGCCATGTCGTTCGAGATGGCGGACTCCGACACGCTTTATTTCACCGACCGTGACAGCCAGACCGGTGCTTTCTCTGGCCGCAGCCAGTTTAACCTCACCGAAAACGTGATCGGCGAGCCCTCGACGGGCAATGGTACGGCTGACCGTACCTTCCTGCGTGGTATCCGCAATATTACGATTTCCGAAGGTGGCCTCTACACCTCCACATGCCCGGCTTTGCCTGCGACGACGGCTGCCAACTATGCGGCAGTTGTTGCCCGCCGTGCCCTGAACTGTACGGGCCAGCGCAGCAATACCGGGGCTGAGTTGGGCAAGACCTTTGTCTTTAATGATAGCGGTCAACTCGTCGAGAACGTGGTCACAACTGACTTCCGTCCGTTCGGGTCGGGTAACTCCATCGGCGGCCAGGGTTCCACCCTTCGCCTGACCGGCATGTTGCAGCCGGGCTTGGAGCGCAAGTCGTCGAACATCATCGCGCATTATGAAGTCGCCCCTGCATTCCGCCCGTTCATCGAGGCGAAATATGTTGAGGTGACGGCCAATCAGGAAGGCCAGCCGACCTTCCACAACAACAGCTTCAGCATCGATAACCCGTTCCTGTCTGCCGCGAGCCGCGCCCTGCTGGTGAACAGCTTGGCGCCTGGCGCGACGACCTTCACTGCACAACGCTTCAACGTTGACTTTGGTGGTCGCGGCGAACAGCATACACGCGATACCTATCGTATCGTTGTTGGTGCCGACGGCGAGTTCAATGATGATTGGCGCTATGAGGCGTCGATCAATTACGGCCACGTCGACACCTATTATGAAACCAATGGCAACATCATCACGGCCAAGTTCAACAATGCCCGTGATGCCGTCCGTAATGCCGCTGGGACCATCGTTTGCCGTGTCAATGCCGATGCGTCGACGACCAACGACGATCCGTCCTGCGTGCCGGTCAACCTGTTCGGCAATGGTTCTGTCTCTCGTGAAGCCCTGAACTATTTCGGCTACACCTCCTCGCGCAAGCAGCAGGCGACCGAGTTTGTTGGCAGCGCCTTCGTGAGCGGTGACAGTTCGCAATTGTTTGAGCTGCCTGCCGGCCCGGCCAGCTTCGCCATTGGTGGTGAGTATCGCCGTGAAACCGCGTACTCCATCTACGACGATGTTACTGCCAGCGGTGTGACCTTCCTGAATGCCTTTGCTCCCTTCCGTCCGCCTGCGATGGAAGTGACGGAAGGCTTCGCCGAACTGCGCGTGCCGTTGCTGGCCGATCTGCCATTCGCCGAGGAACTGTCGCTGAATGGTTCGGGTCGCCTGTCGCACTACAACAATGATGTCGGCACGGTGTTCGCTTATAATTTCGGTGGCACTTACGCCCCGACCAGCGATATCCGTTTCCGCAGCGGATATGCACGGTCAGTGCGCGCACCGACCCTGCTCAACCTGCACGGTGCTTCGACGCAGGGATTTGTGAACGGCCTGAATGACCCCTGCAGCGCCAACAACATCAATAACAACCCCAACCGCCGGACCAACTGCGCTGCGGCGCGCGTGCCGACGACGGAAGTTGTCAACGGCGTGACCGTTCCCTGGACCAACACCCCGGCATCGGGCGTGTCTGGCGTCAGCTCCGGTAACCCCGACCTCACCGAAGAACGCGGCACCAGCATCACCATTGGTTTTGTCGCCACGCCGGACTTCATCGACGGTCTGACCCTGTCGGCCGACTATTATTCGATCAAGATCAAGGACGTGATCAACACCCTGGGCGGTCAGACGATCATCGACCAGTGCTATGACAGCCCGAGCGGGATCAACAACGCCTATTGCGCTGCTGTGTTCCGTAACGCGGATGGCACGTTTGCGGGTCAGTCGAACCGTATCGTTGGTGGGGCCACCGTATCCTTCCCGACCACCGGTCCGGCTTATCGCGCGGGTCCGTTCAACTTCGCCAACCAGAAGACGGAAGGCATTGACGTTGACCTGACCTACGAGGTGATGCTGACGGATGACATCAAGGCGGATTTCCGCACCCTGGTGTCGTATCTGATCAAGCGTGACGAATTCACCGACATCACGCTGCCCGACTACCGTACCCAGGTAAAGGGCACCTTGGGCGATCCGGAATGGTCGGGCACGTTTGACGCTGACTTTAAGTGGAAAGAGTTCAATATCGGTTATGGCCTGCGCTATATCGGTAAGCAGGCCATCACCGACTGGGAAGTTCAGCACGCTGTCGACGGCCGTCCGGCCACCAACCCCGATGGTTGGCCGCGCAAGTACTACTCGGCCGCCTATCTGCACGATATCCGGTTTGGGTATGAAGTCACCGAGGAGATCCGTCTCTATGGTGGTGTCGATAACTTCACCAACAGCCTGCCCCCGTTTGACCTGCTGGGGACGACCGATGGTGAGGCCTATGACAATATCGGCCGTTACTTCTACTTGGGTGTTCAGGCTAAGTTCTAATCCGCCTTTGCACCGATAGGTTTGAGTTGGCGGGTGTAGCAGACATTTGTCAGACGGCGTGGGGGCACCCCCTCGGGCCGACCTTACCGAAGTCCGCTGCACCTGCCAGACCGACCAGCTTGACTACCGATCTGCCAAGCCCCTGTGTTTTGGCCGATCGGTGTCTGGTTTCTTGGTACCCGGCACCGCTCTGGTGCTCAATATCATGGCGGCAAAGGGCCGCCGCCCGCCGCGACGGGCAGAGAACACGAAATCGGCTACTTGTGGTGATGGCCGCCCGCCGCCATTCTGTGACCGTCGCTCCCGGTGATGTTAGGGTAACGACGATGGGCTATGTGGCACGACAAGGTGACCTGCGTCCAATCTGAAAGGATTGGATCATCGCAGGACCGGCCCGATTGTCGGGGAATGTGATTTGTCGTTTGTTGCTCGCCGCACAATCAATGCAGCAATCCCGGTATTACCGGGAATGGGGCGCCGCGCGCGGCGATGGTGACCCTGATGGTTTGGTGGCTCGACCGCCGGCCACGCTCCACCGTTCTACACCAGGGTTCTTTCGCTCAATGACGGTACTCGGGCGATGGGGACCGCCTTGACACTGACCATTGGTCAGCATCAAGGCGGGAAGGGCGCTTAGCGTTCGTCGCCTGCCGGCTCTGTCTTGGCCAGCACGGCGGTGATGGTGGAGCGCAGGACGCGGACGCGGACATTTTCGGCGATTTCCACCGTTGCTTCGTCGTCGGCGACCTTGACGATGGTGCCGACGATACCGCCGCCGGTGACGACCTTGTCACCCCGGCGCAGCGCTTCCAGCATCGCCTTGTGCTCTTTCAGCTTCTTTTGCTGCGGACGGATCAGCAGGAAATAGAAGACGACAAAAATCAGCACCAGCGGGGCCAGCGACATCAGGGATTCCATGCCGCCACCCGGCGCACCGGCAGCGGCCTGGGCATAGGCCGTGGAAATGAACATCAACTGCTCCTCGAATTCTGCTAAATGGCCGGCGGTGCCGGCAGCGGGACTATACAAGCCATCGGGGCCGTTGCAACTGAAACCGGCCAACTGCCATGCGGCAACCGGGCTTCGGCACGCAGCCGGCCCCATGCTAGCGTGCGGCCATCACATCTGGTCCCAGCACCCTGGCCGTGCAAGGGGCAGCAACATTATTTAGAGTGATATGATCATGGCTGAACCGGATCTCGTTGCCCTCCTGTCCCGTATCGCCGATGCTTTGGACCGGCTGGCTCCGCCGGCGCGACCCACCGGCGATTTGTCGGCCGCCAATGCCTTTGTCTGGCATGCGGACAGCCTGTCCCTGACCCCGGTGGCCCGTGTCGCTTATGTTGAGTATGACCTGCTGAAAGGTATCGACCGGCAGAAGGCCCAGTTGCTGGAGAATACGGCGCGTTTCGCCCGCGGTCTGCCGGCCAACAACGCCCTGCTCTGGGGCGCACGCGGCATGGGCAAAAGCTCCATCGTCAAGGCGGTGCATGCTCGCGTGAACCGCGACGCCCCCGGCTCCCTGGCGCTGGTCGAAATTCACCGCGACGATATCCCGACGCTGGGCCGGCTGCTGGAGGTGCTGCGTGGCGCCGACCGCCGCTGCATCCTGTTCTGCGATGATCTTTCCTTCAGCCATGATGATGGCGACTACAAGTCACTGAAGGCCCTGTTGGAAGGCGGGATTGAGGGGCGGCCCGACAATGTCGTGCTCTACGCCACCTCCAACCGCCGCCACCTGATGCCGCGCGACATGATCGAGAATGAGCGGTCGACCGCCATCAACCCGTCCGAGGCGGTCGAGGAAAAGATCAGCCTGTCTGACCGTTTCGGCCTGTGGCTGGGCTTCCATGCCTGTGATCAGGACAGCTATTTCGCCATGGTCGAAGGGTACGCTGCCGCCCATGGGCTGGACCTGACGGTGGAACAGTTGCGCGCCGCGGCCGTCGAATGGTCAGTCACGCGCGGTAACCGCTCCGGCCGTGTGGCCTGGCAGTTGATCCAGGATCTGGCGGGGGCAGCGGGCAAAAAACTGGTGTGACGGCCCAAGGCGGCACGCCACAGCGCGGGTCCTTATCCTGCCGAAGGGGGGGGGCTGCCCCCGCGCTGCCGGCATTTGAGGCCCCTGAAAGGCGGGAGCCTGTTCCCGTTCACGCAATCACGCGCTAGCGCACAAAAAGCGGACCGGTTTCAAAGCTGCTGCGCTGGCCCAGATCTTGTTCGTGCCGGGCCAGCCATTCATCGGCGGCGGCCCGGCCCGTATCGCGCAGGTCGGTCAGAAAACCCCAGTCGGCATTGAGTTTGCTGGACACGCCCAGATGCCCCATGCGTTCCTCTGCTTCAATGCGATGCAGATAGACGGGGCGCATGCCCGATGCCTGCGTGGTCATCGCCCCGCGGGCCAACAGGCCATTCACCAGCTCAATGGACCGCAGCTCGCGCAGGAAGATGGAGTTAAAACTGACCTCGTTGATCCGGTCGACAATCGCGGTCGGGTTGCGGGGCACATCCGGGCGTTCGATGGGCGTGACCTGAACGATCAGGATATCGTTGGTTCGACATTTCTTGATCAGCGGGTCCAGCACGGGATTGCCCATATAGCCGCCATCCCAATAATGCTCGCCATCAATCTGCACGGCCTGGAACAGGAAGGGCAGGCAGGCTGCGGCCAGCAGACAGTCGACCGACAGATCCTTGCCCTGGAAAAGGCGCAGCCGGCCACGGGCGACATTGGTGGCGCTGACAAACAGCCGCATGTCCGTCGCCTCGCGCAGCACCTTGAAATCAATCAGCCCTTCCAGAACATCGGCCAGCGGGTTCAACCCCAGCGGGTTGAACTGATAGGGCGACATCATCCGGATCATCAGGTCGAACCCGGCATAGACCGGGTGCGCTTCGACATTGGGATTGCCTGTCAATTGTGTCAGGAACGAGGGGGAGAGCGGCCCGAAAGCATTGGCTTTGGCGACGCGGCGCCAGAATCGGTACAGCAGGTCACGGGCAGCCTGTGGTCCGCCGGTCAGCCAGCCATAGGCCATCAGCGCCCCGTTCATGGCCCCGGCGGAGGTGCCCGAAATCGCTTCCACCTCCAGCCGGTCCAACTCCAGCAACCGGTCCAGCACCCCCCAGGTGAAGGCCCCATGCGACCCACCCCCCTGCAAGGCGAGACCAACACGGGGGCGGGCGACAGTTCTGGATTGGGTCATGATGGACTTTGTCTGGGGTGTGAAGAAGAAGCGTGCGGGCGGGGCTGGTGGTTACTGGGCGGTCCAGCCACCATCCACGGTCAGGGCAGCACCCTTGATATTGGCAGCAGCCGGGGATGAGAGGAACACGGCCAGATCGCCCAGCTCCTCGGGTGTGGTGAACTGCTTGGACGGCTGCTTTTCCGACAGCAGCTTCACCTTCGCTTCGGTTTCGCTGATGCCTTCACGCGCCGCCAGGGCGTCGATCTGCTTCTGCACCAGGGGCGTCAGTACCCAGCCGGGGCAGATGGCGTTGCAGGTGATGGCACTTTCGGCATTTTCCAGTGCCACCACCTTGGTCAGGCCGATCACGCCATGTTTGGCCGCGACATAGGCGGCTTTGTTGACGCTGGCCACCAACCCATGCACCGATGCGATATTGATGATCCGGCCCCAGCCTTTGGCCTGCATATGCGGCAGGGCCGCCTGGATGCCATGGAACACGGCCGACAGGTTGATGGCGATGATGCTGTCCCACCGTTCGGCCGGAAAATCGGTGACCGGGGCCGTGTGCTGGATGCCGGCATTGTTGACCAGGATATCGACCGAGCCCAGCGTCGCCGCCGTTTCGTCCACCATGGCCTTGATCTGGTCGGGTTTGGTCATGTCGGCGGCGGAATAATGGGCTTTAACCCCGAATTCCGCCGCAATGCTGCTGCGCACCGCTTCGATCTCTGCGGTATCGCCGAAACCGTTCAGCACGACATCGGCGCCGGCAGCGGCCAGCTTGCGTGCCACGCCCAGGCCGATGCCGCTGGTGGAGCCGGTGATAATGGCGACCTTACCCTTCAACATGATGGCACTCACTCCCTGGTGGCTCGAGATTCTGCTGTCTGGGACTTGAATACCCATTCGACTTGTAAATCAAGGGGTCCGTTTCAGCCGGTCGAGGATTCCCTGCACTGTTCCTTCCGGCGGGGGCGGTTTGGTGGCGGGGGTGGTGGGCGGCGGCCTGGGTGGGGGTGGGGCCGCCTGCGTGGTCCTGGCTTTCTCGGCGGCAGCGGCTTGTTTGGCCAGCCTTTCGGTCTCCCGTCTGGCCAGCCAGGCATCGGCGGCTGCAAGGTCCAGGGTGCGGATGCCCGTCTTTTCGGGCCCGGCCAATGTCAGGCCGATGGCCGGCGCTTCCCTGGGGGCGGCCGGTTGCAGGGTCAAGCCCAGATCCAGGGTTCGTTCCTGCCAGGACCAGCGTCCGGCGCCGGTGAGGGTGCCGGCATCGCTCCGGCCGTCGATCCCGCTCAGGGCCGCAGCATGGTCGGCCAGGGTGAAGGACAGGGCCAGGGTCCGCAGCGCTGTCTCGCCATTGGCGCGCAAGGCCGTCCGTAGCTGGGTCGGCCCCTTTGGCCCGCCCTCGGCAAGACGTTTGCCGACCAGTGCCATGTCCAGGCCGCTGAGGCGACTGTCCCGCATCGCGGCCTTGCCTTCACCTGCCAGGGCCGATAGCAGGGCGCGCGGGCTGGGGCCGGCCCCTGTCCCGCTCAGGCTCAGATCGAACCGGCCGCCCTTCAGACCAAGGCTGGTATTGACCCAGCCTGCCGGCAACGTGGCATCCGTGATGGTCAGGGCGATACTGCCTGACAGCGGCGGTGTCCCCGTTTCCTCATCCGTGGCCAGGGCGGATTTTTCCGTCTGTTCCAGGGCACCGGTGAGAGTGGCATCGCCGCCCTGCCAGCGGGCGGTGGCGCCCTCCACCCGGATCAGACCCTTGCCGATGGTCAGTGGCAGGCTGGCATTCAGCAGCGTTTCACCGCCCAGGGTCAGTTGCGGTACCGACAGGTCCAGCCGGCCGTTCAGTCTGCGGGTCCAGCCCAGATCCCATGGCCTGTCCCGGTGGGTCAGCACCGGCAACAGCCGGTCGGCATCCAGTACCGACAGCGATAAGCTGCCGTCCAGCCGGGCTGCCTCGTCGGCAGCCCCGCTGGGTGTCCAGATCAGCCTGCCGGTGGCATTGTGGCCTGCAAACTGGCCCTGGATCGTGTCCAGTGTCAGGGTGCCGCTGGCCGGGCCCGTAATGCTGCCATACAGGTCCAGCGGCCCCAGCCCACCGTCAATCTGCCAATCGGGCAGCAAAAGCCGCAGCAGATTGCCGGTATCGGGCAGGGTGCTGCGCAGCTTCACATCCAGTTGTGCATCGCCCTTGGCCGTGGGATTGCCGATGCTGCCGCCCATCTGGGTGTTGCCGCCCAGCGCGTCGACACGGATATCGGCAGCCAGCCGCGCGGCATCCCCGACCAGCCGGGCTTCCACCGACACCGGCCCCAACCGTTCGGCCAGCACCGGGTCCGGCCGACCCAGCGCCCGCAGCAATGGCGCCAGCGACGGTCCCGACCCGGTCAGCGTCAGATGGGAGCTTTCGCCTTCCGTGCCGGAGAGATGGCCGCTGGCCTTGATGTTGATACCGGCGATGGCGGTGGCGGCGACATTGCGCAGGGTCAGCGCCTGACCGGTCCAGTCGGCATCGAGCAGCAGCCCGTCGATGGGCAGGCCTTGCACCACCAGTTGCTGCGCCTTGCCCTCCAGCGTCAGGTCCAGCCCATCCAGCATGGGTTTCACAATGGGCCATAATGGCGGGGCGTCGGGGTTGCGATAGGCATCCAGGTCCAGCCGGTCCAGATCGATCCGCAGGCCGATGCCGGCCCGGTCGCGCCGTGACAGGGTGACCGCACCACTGAAACGGGTCGTATCCACTGTTCCTGTCGCATCAGTCAGGGCAAAGTCCAACGGCTTTCCCGACAGTTTCCCGGCCAATCGGGCTTGGCGTAACCGTTCCAGCGGGACGGTATCCACCGCCACCCCGGTCCAGGCCAGCAGGTCGCGCAGACTGTCGGATTTCAGATCGATATCAGCGGCCAGAACCGGCTGATCCCCGCTGAAATCGGCGGCCCCCTTCAGGGACAGGATGCTGACACCCGGCAGGGTGGCGGACAGGTCGGCCTCGCCCAGTACGCCGCCGCCCAGACGCCCGACCAGCCGCAGGTCCCGCAGGATCTCCCCGCGCCAGCGCCCCTGGTCGGCCAGCAGGTCCAGGCTCAGGTCGGCCTGCATCAGGGCTGGTTTTAGCCCCGGCAGACCGCCTCCCAGACCCTCCAGGTCCAGGGCGGTGAAGGCCAGGACCACCGACCCGACGGTATCCTTCTGCCGCGGCAGGTCGACACTGCCTGTGGCCCGGCTGTCCCCCCATTGCAACTCAATCCCGTCCATGCCGATGCTCTGCCGTGTCACGGACAGGCGACCGCGCAACGACAGGGCCGGTGCGGTACCCGCGGTACCCCCCTCCGGCAGATCAAGGCCTGCCAGATGCTGGGCCAGACGCAGCACCGGGGTCGCATCCGGGCTTTGCAGGGCAAGATCGCCTTCCAGCCTTGCCGGCCCGTCGGGCGGCGGCACGGTCCCGGTGAAACGCAGTTCCGCCTTGGCGTCGCTAAGCGACAGGACCGCCCGCACTGGGACGGCACCATTGGCCGACCGGCGCGCCGCGTTCAGGGTCAGGCGGGCTGGCCGTCCATCCAGGGCGCCGCTGGCCGTCACCTCGAACGGTCCCGTGGCGCCGCCGGCCGTCATTTCGCCCGACAAGCCTGACAATCGTATGATTGCACCGCCCGCGCGTTCCAGCGCCAGGGAGCCACTGCGCAGGGTGACACCTTCCACCTGTACCGATCCGCCCAGGGCGGAGGGGGCCAGGGGCCAGCGGGCCGGGCTGTCCGCCGGCAGGATGGCGCGCATCTCGGCCATGTCCAGGGTCAGCCGTTCAATGGTCACCTTTCCCTGCATCAGGGACCAGGGCCGGACCCGCATGGCAACCCGGCCGATCCTGGCCAGCGGTTCCCCCTGGTCCAGCAGTCGGACATGATCGGCCGTCAGGGTGGGGCTGGGCAGCAGGGACAGGTTCAGATCGCCATCGATGACCACCTGCCGCCCTGTCAGCCCGGCCAGACCTTCGGCCACACGCGACCGGAACTCGTTCCAGGGCACCAGGGCCGGCCCGACCAGGACCACCAGGATCAGCAGGGCCAGCGTCAGCCCCAGGGTCACCGCGATCCGCTTCACGCCTTGCCCATCCCTCTTGCCTTTGCTCTGCTACCCGGTCTTAACCTATAGAACCGGTGCGCCGCAGCATAGGGAATGAAATGGGCGAAATCGTGAATCTGAACCGTGCGCGCAAGGCCAAGGCAAAAGCCGCGCAGGAGACGCAGGCCGCAGAAAACCGTGTGCGTTTCGGCCTGACCAAGGAAGAAAAGCGCAAACGCGCGGCGCAGGACGCTGCGGCGAAGAAGCATCTGGATGGGCATAAGCTGGACTGACCGGCCCTCCCATCTGGAATCCGGTTCGGATCATGCCGGCCCGCCGGCCTGCCGGACACAAAAGTGCTTTGTCATTCCCGACTTGCGCCGCCCGGTCAGGGCCGCCCCGACCTTCGGTGCGATTGCGCCCTTGGCGCGGCGCGCGTAATTTCCGACCGCCAGGCCCGGCAAACCCCGCTGAAGGGGACGGGCATTGACGAAAGGAAATTCACATGACCGAACCTACCCCCATTACCATCGCGCGCGGCGACGGCATCGGCCCGGAAATCATGGACGCCACCCTGGAGGTGCTCCAGGCCTCGGGCGCCAATCTGGCCTTTGAAGAGATCCAGATCGGCGAAAGCGTCTATAAGCGCGGCATCATGAATGGCATGGAGCCCAGCGCCTGGGACAGCCTGCGCCGCACCAAGGTCTTCTTGAAGGCGCCGATCACCACGCCGCAGGGGGGCGGGTATAAGTCGTTGAACGTCACGATCCGGGGCGCGTTGGGCCTCTATGCCAATATTCGTCCCTGCGTTTCTTATCACCCCTACGTCTCGACCAAGCACCCGACCATGGATGTGGTCATCGTGCGCGAGAATGAAGAAGACCTGTATGCCGGTATCGAATACCGCCAGACACAGGAAGTGACCCAGGCAGTTAAGCTGATCACCCGTCCGGGGTCGGAAAAGATTATCCGCTATGCCTTTGAATATGCCCGCGCGAACCATCGCCGCAAGGTGACGGCTTTCGTGAAGGACAATATCATGAAGATCAGCGATGGCCTGTTCCATCGCGTCTTTGATGAAATTGCCGCCGAATATCCGGATATCGAACATGAAAGCATGATCGTCGATATCGGTGCCGCCCGTCTGGCCGACACGCCAGAGCAGTTTGACGTTATCGTGACGTTGAACCTTTATGGCGACATCATCTCCGATATTGCAGCCCAGATCACGGGTTCGGTCGGTCTGGCCGGGTCGTCGAACATCGGCGACCAGTGTGCCATGTTCGAGGCGATCCATGGTTCCGCCCCGACCATCGCCGGTAAGAACATCGCCAACCCGTCGGGCTTGATCCTGGCCTCGGTGATGATGCTGGTCCATATCGGTCAGGCCGAAGCGGCAGAGAAGATCCACAATGCCTGGCTGCGCATGATCGAGGATGGCATCCACACCGTTGATATCTTCAAGCGCGGTGTGTCCAAGGCCCGCGTCGGCACCCGTGACTTTGCCCAGAACCTGATCGACCGGCTGGGCGAACGCCCCAACCAGTTGATCCCCGCCTCCTATCAGGTGGGCGAGAAGTCGAGCTTTGCCGGTATTGCTCTGAAAGATTATGCGCGTCAGGAAAAGAAACTGATCGGCGTCGACGTGTTTCTGGACCATAAGGGCGGCAATGGCGACGATATGGCCGCCCGCGTCGCTGGGTTGATCGGTGACGACCTGAAACTGTCGATGATCTCTAACCGTGGTCAAAAGGTCTGGCCCGACGGCGCGCCGGAAACCTTCTGCACCGATCATTGGCGCCTGCGCCTGCTGGGCGATGGTAAGGCGGCGGTCTTGCCGGCCACCATCGTGGCCTTGCTGGGCCGTTTTGCCGATGCCGGTCTGGACGTGGTGCAGACCGCCAGCCTGTATAGTTTTGACGGGGCTAACGGGTTCTCCGCAGCAGCCGGACAATAGCCGTTCGGTCGGGTGACTCAGCCGGAAGGGGGAGGGGATAACATGTCCTCTCCCCCCTTTGGATAGGTAACGCAGTTACCCACAGGAATCCGTGAGGCGCCCCCTACACAAGTCGAGTCAAATTTGGTAGGTTGAAATCCAACAGGCCACCATATTTAGTGGCTTGGGAACGGAAGGACAGCGATCCGCGGGGTTGGGGACGGCCTTGGGCACGGTGAACTGTTTGATCCAGCGCGGTAATTGCCATACCATTAAGGGGATCTGTACGTGGAAGCGACGGAAAGCACCTGGAGCGAAGAGCGCGTTGAAAAGCTGCGCCAGCTTTGGGGTCAAGGCATGAGTGCCAGCGAGATCGCCGAGCTGCTGGGCAACGTGACCCGTAATGCTGTGATCGGTAAGGCCCATCGTCTGGGCCTGTCAGGTCGGCCGTCGCCCATCAAGAAAAAGCCAACCAAGGGCGCGACGATCCTCTCCTTGACGGAGCGGATGTGCAAATGGCCGGTTGGTGATCCGAAGTCCCCGGACTTTCACTTCTGTGGCAAGCCGTCGCTGAATGGTCTGCCCTATTGCGCTGAACATGCGGCCATCGCCTATCAGCCCGCCCGCAAGCGTGACGATGACCGGAAGCTGGGCGTGGCCTGAGCCGGCGCTTCAATCCCGCTGAAAAGCCCCGGTACCGGATGGTGCCGGGGCTTTTTTGCGATGGCACCGCTGCATGCAAATGGCAGTCTTTGCAGTGCAAACGGATAGTTTCCGTTTTGTCCACTCGGTGGACCCTTTTTGTTAAAAGTCAATTAGCAATTGCGGCCCACGCTTTCACTCAGGCGAAAAATCGCCGGGGTAAAAACGGAGCGTGTCATGTCTGTGCGCCTTTCCGATATTCCCGTGATGGGCAAACTCAACTTGGCCTTTGCTGTTCTCGTCACGGTCGTGGTGGTCTCTGGCTTGGGGATCACGAGCTTTCTTAACCGTACCCATGGGGCGGTCGATCTGAATGCTCAAAGCCATCAGGTCCTTGACCGGGTTTCGGTTCTGCGGATCGCTGTCCAGCAGCAGGAAAGCAGCCTGCGCGGTTTTTTGGTGACCGGTGACCCCGGCTTTCTGGATGCGATGGCCCCCGCACGGGTCAGTTTTGACCGGGCGATGACAGAGGCCATTGCCCTCACCGCCGATCAACCCAGCACCCAGGCGCTGCTGCGCACTGTGGGCACGGTCGCTGCCGAGTGGCGCAGCCAGGTGGCTGACCGCGAAATCGCCCTTGCCCAACAACCGGGTGGGCTTCAGGCCGCGCGCGAGATGGTGGCACAGCATGTCAGTGCCCCGATCATGGAAAAGCTGCGCAAAGCGCTGGAGGCGGCCGAGACCGATGAACGTGCCCAGTTGCAGGAGCGGTCCCTGATTGCCGACGAAGGCTGGAGCGGGATGTTCGCGATGCTCTGGTCGGTCAATGCAGCTTTGACCGTGGTGGCGGTGATCTGTGCCTTTGTCCTGGCCCGTACAATCCTGATTACGCTGAACCGGGTATCCACCGCCATTGCCACCCTGTCGGAAGGCAAGGTGACGCAAGCATTGTCCTGGACACGCCGGGATGAGATTGGCCGTTTGGCCACGGCTTTCGACCGGTTGCGTGCCACGGTCACCCAGGCCTTCGCTCAGGCGCAGATGATCGCGGATGCGCCACTGGGGGTGATGACCTGCGATCCGAATGACGATTTCCGCATCACTTACATGAACAAGCGCAGCGAGGAAGTGCTGAAGACCGTGGAACATCTGCTGCCCTGCAAGGTCGACGAGATGCTGGGCAAGTCCATCGACATCCTGCACAAACATCCCGAACATCAGCGCCGTCTCTTGTCCAACCCCGCCAATCTTCCCCATCGCACCAAGATCAAGCTGGGGGGAGAGGTGATGGATCTGCGCGTCACCGCCATCCGCGATAGTGAAGACCGCTATGTCGGGCCGATGCTTACCTGGTCACTGGTCACCCGTCAGGTCAACCTGACCAATGATTTCGAAACCAATGTGAAGGGAGTTGTTGATCTGGTCACCCAGGCGGCGGAAGAAATGGCGCGGGCCGCCGATGCCCTGTCCGCAACGGCCAGCAATGCCAGCGGCCGGTCCACGGCGGTGGCGGCCGCAGCCGAGGAGGCCAGCGCCAATGTTGCCGCCGTGGCCAGCGCGACCGAGCAACTGGCGGCGTCCATCCAGGAAATTGGTCGCCAGGCGGAAGCCTCGAACACCCGGACCAGTCAGGCCGTCGACGAAGCCACACAGGCCGACCATTTGATGCGTCAACTGGCTGAAAGTGCGCAGGAAGTGGGCGAGGTGGTGGAACTGATCACGGCCATTGCCAGTCAGACCAACCTCCTGGCGCTCAATGCCACGATTGAGGCCGCGCGGGCCGGGGAGGCCGGCAAGGGTTTTGCCGTGGTCGCTGGCGAGGTGAAGGGTCTGGCCAGCCAGACGGCTCGGGCAACGGACCGGATCCGCATGAAGGTCGAGGAGATTCAGGCGGCGTCCGGTCGGGCGGGTAATGCGCTGCGCGGCATGACGGATCTGATCCGCGATCTGCATACGACGGCTGCTGCCATTTCTGCTGCCGTCGAACAGCAGCAGGCCGCCACCAGCGAAATCGCCAGCAACATCGCTCAGGCTGCCCAGGGCACGCGCGATGTCACCGAAAATATCGGCGGTGTGGAACATGCCACCGGTGAGACAGGGGCGGCGGCCGCACAGGTGCGCGGCTCGGCCGCCGAACTCAGCAAAGGGGCCGGCAACCTGTCGGTGCAGGTCGAACGGTTCCTGGTGGAGGCACGGGCTGCCTGATCGGATACACGCTCCCGTTCAGGTTTACACTGGGCCGGACGCGGGTGACCGTCCGGCCATTTTTTGGTGTTATGCGTGAACGGAATGGGAACGGCAGAGAGGAATGCGAACAAAGACGGAACAAAGCCCTTGATGTTCATTTTTTGTTCTGACATTGTGGCCTCACGAGAACAATGGAGGCTGACATGAACCGCGCTGCTTACGTTCGTGATTTCCTGGCCATCACCGGCTTCTTTGGCACCATGTACGCATGGTTCGTCGTCGGCGCCGCGCTGGGCGTCTGACCTGGCGTCCGGTGACAGGCACCCCATTGCCTCACGGATGGGGGGTTCCGGGTTGGACGGTCGCCGTCACCCTGTCCGGTCAATATGCTCCCGCACAGCGGCAAAGACCGCCTGGAACATCTCGGTCGTCAAACGCCCGGTATTGGTGTTGTAGCGGGAGCAATGATAGCTGTCGAAAAGCCGCAGATTGTCCCGCACATCATGGCGGGCACCATGGCCGAACGCAAAATGGGCAGGCCGCCGGCCAAGTGCCGTCAGGGTACTGGCATGCGAAACCGTACCCAGCGCCACAATGGCCCGCAGGTTGGGCATGGCGGCGATTTCCTGGGCCAGGAACGGGCGGCAGGTGGCGATCTCGGCGGGTGTCGGTTTGTTTTCGGGCGGAACGCAGCGCGCCGCATTGGTCAGGCGTGTGTCCAGCAGGTCCATCCCGTCATCGGGGCGCCGTCCATAGCTGCCGCGGGCGAAACCAAAGCGGATCAGTGTGTCATACAGAAGGTCGCCGGCATAATCGCCGGTGAAGGGGCGTCCGGTCTGGTTCGCACCATGCAGGCCGGGCGCCAGCCCCACAATCAGCAAGCGTCCCGCCAAGGTCCCAAAGGCCGGGACGGGTCCATTGTGATAGGCGGGGAAGGCCAGCCTGTTTTGCCGGCGGAAATCCGCCAGTCGGGGGCAGAGGCCGCAATCAGGGGTCGGAACGGCCAGCGTGGCAGTGCCGGTTGGCGTCTCTGTGTTGCGTTGTGGCCCTGCCATGATCCTGTTCCCTGTCCTTGCTGGGGGAAGGGGTATGGGCTGCACTTCTTCCGGTCAAGGGGAACTGGTCACCGCATGAATTTCCGCCGGGCCGCTCTGCGTGCCCGGCTGTTGTGCCATGGGGAGGGGTGCCTATAATCCGGCGCTTTCCGGGATCGTCGCCAGGATACGACAGGAGAGCCCACCCGTGAGTTTTGATGTCACCCGCGACAGCCAGGGCGCGCCCGTACCCGTTGGCATCATCATGGGCAGCCAGTCGGACTGGGTCACCATGAAACATGCGGCCACGATCCTGACGGATCTGGGCGTGCCGTTTGAGACGCGGATCGTTTCCGCCCACCGCACCCCGCAGCGACTCTATGATTATGCCAGCTCGGCCAAGGGCCGGGGCCTGAAGGTGATCATTGCCGGTGCGGGTGGGGCGGCCCATTTGCCGGGCATGGCCGCGTCGATGACGACTTTGCCGGTGCTGGGTGTACCGGTGGAAAGCCACGCGCTGAAGGGGCAGGACAGTCTTCTCTCCATCGTCCAGATGCCGGGCGGTGTGCCTGTCGGTACCCTGGCCATCGGCAAGGCCGGCGCGATCAATGCCGGTTTGCTGGCTGCGGGTATTCTGGCCCTGTCCGATGCCCGGCTGGATGCCGCGCTGACGGCATGGCGGGCCCGGCAGACCGATGGCGTGGCGCTGGTTCCGGTGGATGACCCTGCCTGATCCGGTGCGAACCGAAATGTGAAAAGGAAGCGCGACCATGACCGTGATCCCCCCCGGCTCCATCATCGGCATCCTGGGTGCCGGTCAATTGGGTCGTATGACGGCGCTGGCCGCCGCGCGCCTGGGCTATAAGGTGCATGTCTTCGCGCCCGAAAGCATGGACAGTGCCTGTGGGCAGGTGGTGGCCCATCATACCCAGGCTGGCTGGCATGATCTGCGGGCGCTGGCCCGGTTTGCCGATGATGTCGATGTCATCACCCTGGAATGGGAAAATGTGCCAACCTATGCCGTGGATTTTCTGGCCCGGCATGTCGGGGTGCATCCGGGGGCGCATGTTCTGGCGGTTGCCCAGGACCGGGTTGCGGAAAAAAGTTTCGCCAACAAGCTGGGTATCGGCACGGCCCCGTTCCGGGCTGTGCGGTCCCTGGATGAACTGAACCGGGCAGCGACGGAGATCGGGCTGCCAGCCATCTTGAAATCCACCCGCATGGGGTATGATGGCAAAGGGCAGTTGCGCCTTAATCCCGGCGACGATCTCACCGGTGCCTTTGATGCCATTGGCAGCGATGAGGCGATCCTGGAGGGGTTTGTCGATTTCGAGCGGGAGATTTCGGTGGTGACCGCCCGCCGCAGCGATGGCACCATGTTGTCTTACCCGCCGGTGGAGAATCGGCACAGATCCGGCATCCTGGACACAACCACCGTGCCGGCCACCCTCACCCCGGCCATCGCCGCAGAGGCGGTGCGGATCGCAGAGACGTTGGCGACGGAACTGCATGTCGTTGGTCTGCTGGCCGTGGAAATGTTCGTGACGCGGGATGGCCGTGTCCTGGTCAATGAAATGGCCCCGCGCCCGCATAATTCGGGCCACTGGACTTTGGATTTCGCAGCAACCAGTCAATTTGAACAATTGGTCCGTGCTGTCTGCGACCTGCCGCTGGGCGCGGTTGAGGTGACGGCCCCCTGCGTCATGACCAATCTGATCGGCGACGATGTCGACACCTGGCCGGCCATCCTGGCCGATCCTCAGGCCCGGCTGCATCTGTATGGCAAGGGTGACGCGCGCCCTGGCCGTAAAATGGGCCATGTGACCCGGCCGCTGTCACCTTGAAACCGGCAACAGCCTGGTCATCACGTTGATCGGTCAACAAAAAGGGGCGCCGCATGCGACGCCCCTTTTTGTTGTTAGAGGTGAACCCGACCTCACTCCTTGCGTTTGGTCAGGCTTTCCATCTGGGTCTGCAACTCGTCCAGCCGCTTCTGCAACTCGGAAAACTTGTCCTCGGCCTTGGGTTTCACCTCGGGCGTGGCCGCCGGGGTGCCCGCCTCGGGCGTGGCCACACCATCGGGGTTGAACGGGCTGAACATGCGCATGGCCCGTTCAAACAAGGCGATATTCTGCTTGCTCATTTCCTCGAACCCGCCGAACGGGAACATGCCGCCGAACGTGTTCTGGAAATAATCCTTCATCTTCTCCTGGTTACCCGTGAAGGACTTCATCGAGTGTTCCAGGTAGCGTGGCACCAGCCACTGCATATTGTCGCCGTAAAAGCTGATCAACTGGCGCAGGAACGGAATGGGCAGCAGGTTCTGGCCCTTCGATTCCTCTTCCACGATGATCTGGGTCAACACCGAGCGGGTGATATCGTCACCGGTCTTGGCGTCATAAACCACAAAATCCGTCCCGTCCTTCACCATTTGGCAAAGGTGGTCCAGGGTCACATAGCTGCTGGTCGCTGTGTTGTACAGCCGGCGATTGGCGTACTTCTTGATAGTGACCGGCGCGGGCTTGGTGTCTTCTTTTTCAGCCATTTGGCGTCGCTTCCCCCGGACGATGCTGCGGATCGTTATATCAAGAAGTACGTCATTACGCGGTCGCAGCGCAAGCCTTCCGCAATGCCGAACGTTGAAAGCGTAACTATTGTTCTGCGGCTGTACCGCTATAATCTATGCTGCAAGCATGGCGGGTCCGACCGGGGCCTGCCCGTTTGATGGGGTGGCGATGGTGACAGAGCGCGATGAACCGCCCGCGATGGAGGACCTGGCCAAGCGGTATCTGGACCTGTGGCAGGACCAGTGGGCGGCCGTTTGTGCCGACCCGACAGTGGCCGACAGCATGGCGCGGACCATGACCGCCTTTGGACAGACGGCGCTGACCATCAATGGCATGCTTGAACAGACCCTGGGATCGGCGGCTGCCGTGAACCCCTGGGCAGACCTGATGACGTCGCTGTGGCCGATGCCTGCTGCGGCAAAGGGGGCGGAAACCGATGATCAACGCCAGGACAAGGCCGGAACCGCTGGGCCCGAAACCGCTGCGCCAGGGGCCACGCCCCTTCGGCCTGCATCTGGGGATGGGGACGGCGATCTTGCTGAGCTCGCCGGCCGCATTGCCGCTCTTGAACGCGAACTGGCCACATTGGCACCCGACGGTGAAGGCGACGGCGGAAAACCTGCGCCGGGACCTGCGCCAGCGGCTAGGCGCCGCCGGCGACCCGTCCGCAAATCCGCCTGACGTACCCCTGGCAGCAGAGGCGTTTGCCCCCTTCAGCCGGGCGGTGGACCGGGAGATGCGGCGCCGACTCGACCGGTTCCTGACCGGGCTGGAACGTTATCGCCACCATCCCTATCAACGCGATATCACCGATGCCGACCCCGTCTGGCAGGAGGGCAGGGCACGCCTGCTGGAGGTGGGTACGACCGGCAGGCCGGTGCTGTTTGTGCCCTCTCTGGTCAATCGCGGCTATATCCTGGACCTGTCCTGGCGCAAAAGCCTGCTGCGCTGGCTGGCGGGGCAGGGGGGGGATGCGGCGGGCGGCGGCGGCATCCGGCCTTTCCTGCTGGAATGGGGCTATCCGGGGCCGATGGAACGGCGCTTTGGCCTGTCCGATGTCGTTGCGGGCCGTTTGGTCCGCGCCCTGGAAGCCACCTGTGCGCGGGCCGGCGGCCCGGTAACCCTGGTCGGATACTGCATGGGTGGACTGCTGGCGCTGGGGGCGGCCCTGCGGCGGCCCGATCTGGTCAGCGGCTACGTGGCCCTTGCCACGCCCTGGGATTTCCATGCCGATGATGCGGCGGCGGCCCAGCGCACGGCCGCCCTGATCAACCCGTTCGACCCGGTGATGCGCCTGTTGGGGGAATTGCCGGTCGATGGGGTGCAGACCTTGTTCGCCACCCTGGACCCGCTGCTGGCCTATAAGAAATTCAGTCGTTTTGCGTCCATGGATATGGCCAGCGATGAGGCGGACGATTTTGTGGCTTTGGAGGATTGGCTGAATGATGGGGTCAGCCTGCCGGCCGCCATTGCCCGCGAATGTCTGACCGGCTGGTATGGCGACAATACACCCGGTCGGGGTGAATGGCGGGTTGCCGACGTGCCCGTTCGGCCGGCTGACCTGCGCTGTCGGTCGCTGGTCATTGTACCGGCGCGGGACCGGATTGTGCCGCCTGCCTCGGCCGCGGCACTGGGCTCACTGCTGCCCGGCGCGACTGTCTGGCAGCCGGCTTTGGGCCATATTGGCATGGTGGTCAGCGGCGGGGCCAAGGCCAAGGTCTGGGCCCCGCTGCGTGACTGGCTGCTGGCCGACTGATCAGCCCGCCTTGCGTTTGGGCTGGTTGACATAGGGAGCCAGATAATGCCCCGTATGGCTGCGCGGCGCTTTGGCCACCTGTTCGGGCGTGCCGGCGGCCACAATCTCGCCGCCGCCATTGCCGCCCTCCGGCCCCATATCGATGATCCAGTCGGCGGTTTTGATCACCTCCAGATTATGCTCGATCACCAGCACCGTATTGCCCTGGTCCACCAGGGCATGCAGCACTTCCAGCAGTTTGCGTACATCCTCGAAATGCAGACCGGTGGTGGGCTCGTCCAGGATATAGATGGTGCGGCCGGTGGACCGGCGGGCCAGTTCCTTGGCCAATTTCACCCGCTGCGCCTCACCGCCTGACAGGGTGGTGGCCGGTTGCCCGACCTTGATGTAACCAAGGCCGACACGGTCCAGCGTTTCCAGCTTGTCGCGGATCGACGGCACTGCGCGGAAAAACTCCGCCCCTTCCTCCACCGTCATGTCCAGCACGTCGGCAATACTCTTGCCCTTGTACAGGACCTCCAGCGTTTCGCGGTTATAGCGTTTGCCGTGACAGACATCGCAGGTGACATAGACATCGGGCAGGAAATGCATCTCGATCTTGATAACGCCATCGCCCTGGCACGCCTCACATCGCCCGCCCTTGACGTTGAAGCTGAACCGGCCCGCCCCATAACCGCGCGCCTTCGCCTCCGGCAGGCCCGCGAACCAGTCGCGAATGGGCGTGAAACAGCCGGTATAGGTGGCAGGATTGGATCGCGGCGTGCGGCCAATGGGCGACTGGTCGATATCAATGACCTTGTCGATATTCTCCAGCCCATGGATGGCGTCATGTTCGCCCGGATGTTCGCGCGCGCCCATCAGTTTTTTGGCCAGCGCCTTGTACAGCGTTTCGATCACCAGGGTCGACTTGCCGCCGCCCGACACGCCGGTGACACAGGTGAAGGTGCCCAGCGGCACCTTGGCCGACACGTCACGCAGATTGTTGGTGCGGCAGCCCGTGACTTCCAGGAACTGTCCCGGATGGCCAGGCCGGCGCTGCTTGGGGATCTCGATACGGCGGCGGCCCGACAAATATTGCGCCGTCAGGCTCGTCGGATGGGCCATCACCTCCGCCGGTGTGCCCTGCGCCACCACGGTGCCCCCATGTACCCCGGCTCCCGGTCCCATATCGACCAGGTAATCGGCCACCCGGATCGCATCCTCGTCATGCTCGACGACAATCACGGTGTTGCCGATATCGCGTAGACGTTTCAAGGTCGTCAGCAACCGGTCATTATCGCGCTGATGCAGACCGATTGAGGGTTCATCCAGCACATACAGCACGCCCGTCAGGCCGGACCCGATCTGCGAGGCCAGTCGGATACGCTGGCTTTCCCCGCCCGACAAGGTCCCCGAGGCACGGTCCAGCGCCAGATATTCCAGGCCGACATTGTTGAGGAAGCCCAGCCGTTCGTTGATTTCCTTTAAAATCCGTACCGCAATGTCGCGCTGCTTCTGCGTTAAATGCGGGTCCAGCGCCAGGAACCATTCGCCGGCCTCGCGGATGGACATGCGGCTGATATCGGCGATGGACAGGCCCTTGATCTTGACGGCCAGGGCTTCTGGCTTCAGACGGGCGCCATGACAGGTCTCGCAGGGCTGCGACGACTGGTATTTGGACAATTCCTCGCGCACCAGCGCGCTTTCGGTTTCTTTCCAGCGGCGCTGGAGATTATTGACCACACCCTCAAACGGCTTCTTCGTTTCATAGGCGCGCAGACCATCATCATACCGCATGGTGATGGCCACTTTGCCCGACCCGAACAGGATGCAGTGGCGCAGCTCCTCCGGCTGCTTCTCCCAGGCCTTGTCGATGCTACTGCCATAATGGGCGCAGATGCTTTCCAGGGTCTGCAGGTAATATTGCGAGCTGGAATTGGCCCAGGGGGCGACGGCACCCTCCCGCAGGCTCAACCGCTCATCCGGGATCACCAGCATCGGGTCGAAATAATGCTTGGACCCCAGCCCGTCACAGGCCGGGCAGGCGCCGAACGGATTGTTGAAGCTGAACAGGCGCGGCTCTACCTCTTCGATGGTGAAACCGCTGACGGGGCAGGCGAACTTGGCAGAAAACACGGTGCGTTCACCGGTATCGGCATTTTCGGCAAAGATCAGTCCGTCGGACAGGTCCAGACCCGTCTCAATCGAGTCCGCCAACCGGTTGCCCAGATCGGCCTGCACCTTCAACCGGTCGACCACCACCTCGATATCATGCTTCAGCTTCTTGTCGAGGGTGGGGGCCTCCTCGATCTCATACATCTCGCCATTAATCTTCACCCGCTGGAACCCGCGCTTGCGCAGTTCCGCCAGCTCCTTCTTGAATTCCCCCTTCTTGCCGCGCGCGATGGGGGCCAGAAGATACAGCCGCGTGCCTTCCGGCATGGCCAGGATACGGTCCACCATCTGGCTGACCGTCTGGCTTTCAATGGGCAGGCCCGTGACGGGGGAGTAGGGGATGCCGATACGCGCGAAGAGCAGGCGCATATAATCATAAATCTCCGTCACCGTACCGACGGTGGAGCGGGGATTGCGGCTGGTCGTTTTCTGTTCGATGGAAATGGCGGGCGACAGACCCTCGATACTGTCCACTTCGGGTTTCTGCATCAATTCCAGGAACTGGCGCGCATAGGCCGACAGACTTTCCACATAGCGCCGTTGCCCCTCGGCATAGATCGTGTCGAAGGCCAGCGAGGATTTGCCCGACCCCGACAGGCCGGTGATGACCACCAGACTGTCGCGCGGCAGATCGACATCAACATTCTTCAAATTATGTTCGCGGGCGCCACGGACGGAAATATGCTTGTTCATCGGTTTTGATCTTCGGCTTTCTGTCCCGTGGGGCGGGCGGATGCTGCGGTGCGGTTAAGGATAGACGGTGGGGCCGGTTTGAAAAGGGCGCCTGAACGCGGCCCCGTCATGTGGGCAGAAGGGCTGATAACCGTTTGGGCGCCACCGCGCGATAGCTCTCCAAGGTCCAGTGGCACAGCCGCTCCACATCAATCTCGTCCCCGGCCTTGAACTTGAACGTGACCCAGCCAGCCTTGCCCAGTCCATAGCCGGTGGGTTGAGTGCCCGGCAAATCCAGCGCGAAATCGCGGGACTGCGGCAGTTTCAGGGTGACACGGAACACGCCCTCATAATGGTGGACGAAGATGAAGATCTTGCCCCGCACCTTGATGACCCGTTCCCCCCAGGGAAAATCCTCCGCCGCTTCCGGCAGGGTCAGGGCATGGGTGCGCAGCGTCTGCTCGGCATCGGCAAAAGGAAGCATGGTCATGGTTGCGTCCGGCTGGTCATGGGACACGGACGAGAATGCCCCGTCCATTAGTGGAAAGCAATGTTCTTGTATTGTTCCCATTAAAAATGTAGAAAGCAGCGTGTAGGGTGCCAAACATCCGGCGGCGGGCAGCTTCCGCCGACGATCCCTTTTTGCGAAAGAGCGACAGCTATGGCGGGCAGCGTCAACAAGGTCATCCTGATCGGCAACCTGGGTAAGGAGCCGGAGGTCCGGTCGTTGCAGAATGGCGGCAAGGTCTGCACCTTGCGCATCGCAACGTCGGAGACCTGGAAGGACCGCGGCACGGGTGAGCGGCAGGAACGCACGCAGTGGCACAGCGTCGTGATCTTTAACGAGAATCTGGTGGGCGTTGCCGAACGCTTCCTGAAAAAGGGCAGCAAGGTCTATATCGAAGGCCAGTTGGAAACCCGCAAATGGCAAGACCAGCAGGGCCAAGAACGCTACACAACCGAGGTGGTGCTGCGCCAATATCGGGGTGAACTGACCCTGCTGGACGGCCGCGAAGGCGGCATGGGCGGCGGCGGCGGTTATGATGACCGTGGCGCCGATTACGGCGGCGGCGGCGGGGGTGGTGGCTACGGCGGTGGCGGCTCTTACGGCGGCGGCGGCGGCGATTATGGCAGCAGCAGCCGTGGTGGTTCCCCGCGCGGTGGTGCCGGCGGTGGCTCCCGTCCGAGCCCGGCCGCTGACCTGGATGACGAAATCCCGTTCTGATCCGGGCCGTCTGACCCCTTCACCATTGGCCATCAAGACCACGCCAGCGGCTGCTCGGCGTGGTTTTTTTCTGTCGGGAGGGATGACGGGCATCACCTATCCTCTTCCCCTTTCTGCACCACCACCGGGCCGCGTCATCTCGCCACGATGACGGGCAACTGTTTTCCTTCTACATCTTTCAGAAATTTCTGAAACTAGAGGAAATCATGAAGCTGCCACCCCTGGTCCAGGCCTTCGTGCTGCATTTCGGTGAGATGGGGAGCCGCTGGGGCATCAACCGGACCGTCGGTCAGATCTATGCGCTGCTCTATATCGCGCCGGAGCCGCTCTGTGCCGATGATATGGTGGAACAGTTGGGGTTCTCGCGCTCCAACGTGTCCATCGGCCTCAAGGAACTGCAATCCTGGAATCTGGTACGGCTGCTGCACCGGCCGGATGACCGGCGTGATTTTTACACCACGCCTGACGATATCTGGCAGATCGTCCGCACCCTGGTGGAAGAGCGCAAAAAGCGGGAGGTCGATCCCACCTTGTCGATCCTTCGGGAATTGCTGATGCAGACCCCTGGCACGGCCGAGGAACGCCATGCGCAGGATCGGATGCGCGAGATGCATGAACTGATCGAGCTGTTATGCGGCTGGTACGACGATGTCCGCCGGATGGAGACAGAGCGTCTGGTGCAGTTGTTGAGCATGGGTGCCAAGGTTCAGAAGATCCTGGAAATGAAGGACCGGCTGTTCACCCTTCCCGGTGGCAGACGCACAGAAAAGGAGGGCTGACATTATGGATGCCGTTATCCTTGCTCGCATTCAATTTGCGGCCAATATCTCCTTCCACATCCTGTTTCCCACCATCACCATCGCCCTGGCCTGGATTCTGCTGTTCTTCAAGCTGCGCTTCAATGCGACGGGCGATACCAAATGGATGGATGCCTATTTCCAGTGGGTGAAGGTGTTTGCTGTCACCTTTGCGCTGGGGGTCGTCTCTGGCATCACCATGAGCTTTCAGTTCGGCACCAACTGGCCGGGCTTCATGGAGAAGGTGGGCAACATCGCCGGGCCTCTCCTGGCCTATGAGGTGCTGACGGCGTTTTTCCTGGAAGCGACATTCATCGCCATCATGCTGTTCGGCTTCCGGAAGGTGCGTAACTGGGTCCATACCCTGGCCACGGCGCTGGTTGCTTTCGGCACCACCATGTCGGCCTTCTGGATCTTGGTGTTGAACAGTTGGATGCACACACCGGCCGGGTTTGAAATGCGCGATGGCGTGGCCCATGCCACCGACTGGTTTGCCATCATCTTCAACCCTTCCATGCCTTATCGTCTGGTCCATATGCTGCTGGCTTCGGGCCTGACGGCGGCGTTCCTGGTGGCGGGCCTTTCTGCCTGGCGCTGGCTGAAGGGGGACCGCGCGCCGGTGGTGCTGGCCAGCCTGCGTACCGGTGTCTATGTCGCTGCCGCCCTGATCCCGGTGCAGATCCTGGCGGGTGACCTGCACGGGCTGAACACGCTGGAACATCAGCCGGCCAAGGTAGCCGCGATGGAGGGGCATTGGGAAACCGGCGGTAACGTGCCGTTGCTGCTGTTTGCGGTCCCGGATGAACAGGCGCAGACCAATCATTTTGAACTGGGAATTCCCAGCGGCGCCAGCCTGATCTTGAAGCATGATCCCGATGGCGTGATCCAGGGCCTGAAGGATTTTGACGGCGCCCATCCGCCTGTGGCCCCGGTCTTCTATGCCTTCCGTGTCATGGTGGGCGTGGGCATGCTGATGCTGCTGGTGTCCTGGGCCTGCGCCTGGACGTTGCGGCGGCGGGGTACCCTGGGCATCTGGCATGCCCGTGCCCTGGTGGGCATGACCTTCTCCGGCTGGGTTGCCACCCTGGCTGGCTGGTACGTGACCGAGATCGGGCGCCAGCCCTGGCTGGTCACCGGCGTGATGAAAACCTGGGAGGCGGCCAGCGCTGTCCCCGCGCCACAGATCGGTCTGTCGCTGACCATGTATCTGCTGGTCTATGCCGGCCTGCTGATCGCCTATATCGCCGTGCTGTTTAAGCTGGCGGCCAAGGCGATGCAGGGGGCCGGGGCCACGGCGGGGGCTGGGCTGCCCGTGACGGCGGGCGCCACCGCCGCGGCAGAATAAGGAAATCCGTGATGGAGTTCATGAACGACGCACACTGGCTGCCGGTTGCATTTGCCGCCCTGATGGGATTGTCGATCCTGGCTTATGTGGTGCTGGATGGGTACGATCTGGGGGTCGGGATTTTGATGGCGCGGGCAGGCGATGCCGAACGCGACCGCATGATCGCCAGCATCGGCCCTTTCTGGGACGCGAACGAGACCTGGCTGGTGCTGGCGGTGGGGCTGCTGTTGGTGGCCTTTCCCATGGCCCATGGCATGATCCTCAGCCATCTCTACCTGCCGGCGGCCGTGCTCTTGCTGGGGCTGATTCTGCGTGGGGTCAGCTTTGAATTTCGGGCCAAGACCGATGGCGGCCAGCGCCGCTGGTGGAACCGGGCCTTTATCGGCGGGTCACTGCTGGCGGCCCTGTCACAGGGCTATATGCTGGGTGTCTATATCCTGGGTCTTGAAACCGGGTTGTCGGCGGTGCTGTTCGGCCTGCTGACGGGGGTATGCCTGACGGCCGCCTACGCCTTCATCGGGGCCGGATGGCTGATCTTGAAGACCGACGGTGGCTTGCAGGCCAAGGCCGTGATCTGGGCGCGCCACACCTTGTGGCTGGCGGCCCTGGGCATGGCCGCCATCTCCATCGCCACCCCGCTGGTCAGTGATCGGATCGCGGCCAAGTGGTTTGATCTGCCTTATCTTATCCTGCTGGCGCCGGTGCCCTTGATGACGCTGCTGCTGTTTGTCGGGGTAAAACTGGCGCTGGACCGGCTGCCCAATGCCGGGGACCGCTGGGCCTGGATGCCCTTTGCCGGGGCGGTGGGCATTTTTGCCCTGGGTTTCAACGGTCTGGCCTATAGTTTCTATCCGTATGTCGTGCCGGAGAAACTGACCGTCTGGCAGGCCGCCGCCGCCCCCGAAAGCCTGATGATCATTTTTGTCGGCACCTGTGTGGTCTTGCCGGTGATTGTGGGCTACACGGCCTTTGCCTATCGGGTGTTCCGGGGCAAGGCGGGGGAGCTGCGGTACGATTGACGCTGCTGGCGTTTGGCCAGAACCGGGGCTGTTCAGGCTGGCACCGGTTCTGCCTTTTTGCCGAGGGTCGGGCAGATCAGGGCCGCGAACAGGCACAGCACACCCGCCACATAAAAGGCCGGCATATAGCTGTCGAGATAGGTGCGCGAAAAGCCACCACCGAAAGCGGCAACCGCCGCACCCAACTGATGACCGGCGAAAATCCATCCAAAGACCAGGTTGGCCTGTTCGCGCCCGAACCGTTCGGCCGTCAGCTTGACCGTCGGGGGCACGGTTGCCACCCAGTCCAACCCATAAAACACCGCGAACAGGGCCAGACCATAGAAGGTGAAGTCGGAGAAGGGCAGGTACAACAGGGACAGGCCACGCAGCCCGTAATACCAGAATAGCAGCCAGCGATTGTCATACCGATCGGACAACCAGCCCGACACGACCGTCCCGATAAAGTCGAACAGACCGATCAGGGCCAGCATGCCCGCCGCCTGGACCACGGGCATGCCGAAATCCACACACATCGGCACCAGATGGGTCTGGATCAGGCCGTTGGTGCTGGCCCCGCAGACAAAAAAAGTAACGAACAGTACCCAGAACACCCTGGACTTTGCGGCCATGCGCAAGGCGTCGATGGCAGCAAAGGCCACGGACCCGGCCGGTGCTGGCGGTGCCGGTTCCGGAAGGCCGGGGGCCTCGCCATAGGCGCGCAGGCCGACATCGCCCGGCCGGTCGCGCATCAGCAGCAGCACGGCAAGCGCGGCCACCGTCAGCATGGCACAGATCACCGACAGGGCGGTGCGCCAACCAATTTCCTCGGCCAGCCAGGCAGTCATCGGGATGAACACCAGTTGACCTGTGGCCGAACTGGCCGTCAGCAACCCCACCACCAGGCCGCGACGATGGGTGAACCAACGGGTGGCCACGGTCGCCCCCAGGACCAGGGCTGTCATGCCGGTGCCAAGCCCCACCACCACGCCCCACAGCAGGATCAGTTCCCACAGGCTGCTCATGCCCAACGACAGGACCATGCCGCCGGCAATGATGGACAGCGAGGTGAGGGTCATACGTCGGACACCGAACCGGTTGATCAACGCGGCGGCGAACGGTCCCATCAGCCCGAAAAGCACCATGCGGATGGCCAATGCCGTTGAGATCTCCGACGTGGTCCAGCCGAATTCTTTCTGTAGCTGGATCATCAGCACACCGGGCGCGCCCATGGCGCCGGCGGCGGTGATCGCCGTCAGGAAAGTGGCCGCGACGACAACCCAGCCATAATGGATGTTGCGCACGGCCAAACGGGCCGCCAGACGATCAGACAGGAACAAACCGCACCTCCTGTCAGCAGCCCCGAAATGGTCGCTGGTATTCATGATGATCATAATGATAACTCAGTCATGATAGGTAACATGCACCGGGTCAAGCATGATGGGCGGCGTTTTTGCGGGGGGTGGGTTGTGCGTGTGTCGAAACAGAAGGCGGGGCAACATCGGGACGCCATTCTGTCGGCGGCCTCGCGCCTGTTCCGTGCGCGTGGGATCGACAAGGTGGGTGTGGCAGAGGTGACCGAGGCGGCCGGTCTGACCCATGGCGGCTTTTACGGCCATTTCGCCTCGAAGGAGGCGCTGGCGGCTGAGGTCTGCGATCTCAGCTTTGGCAACGCGGTGGAGCGGGTGCGGGGTGCGGCCAGCCTGGAGGATTATATCGACCAATATGTCTCGGCCGATCACCGCGACCGCGAGGGACCATGCCCCATGGTGGCACTGGGCGCGGATGTTTCCCGTTTGTCCGGGCCAGTACGTGATCAGTTCACGGCCGGGGTGGCACGCTATATTGCGGCCATCCGTGCCCATCTGCCGCCCGATGATCCGCTGGCGGAAGGGCGGGCCGCCGCCCTGGTTTCTGTTCTGGTCGGGGGCATGAACCTGGCCCGCGCTGTGGCCGTCGCGGACCCGGCGCTGTCGGACCAGATCCTGGCGGGTGTCCGGCAGCAGGCCCGCGCTGCGATCGGCAGATAGGGGCGGGGGGCTGGTGGATGTCCTATGATACCGAACAGATGCAACGGCGCGTGCTCTATCAGGATGACCGTGTCATCATCCTGGATAAACCCTACGGGTTGCCGGTTCATTTCGGAACCAGAACAAAGGATCACTTGGAACTCTACCTGCCCCTGATCCAGGGTGACCGGCCGGAACCGCCGCGGCTGGCCCATCGGTTGGACAAGGATACCGCCGGGTGTCTGGTCCTGGCGCGTGATGCCGAGGCGGCGGCGCGGCTGGGCGCGATGTTTCTAGAGGGGCGGGTGCACAAAACATATTGGGCCGTTGTACAGTCCGGGCCCCGGACCGATGGTGGGGTGATTGACCTACCCTTGGGCAAGGTCTGGGTGCCGGGTGGGTCAAAGGTGGTGGTCGATGTAACGGCCAAGCCGGCGCTGACCCGCTGGAAAACCCTGGGCTGGGCCGATGATCGGGCGTTGCTGGAACTGTCGCCACGGACCGGCCGCATGCATCAGTTGCGGGCGCATTGTGCTTATATGGCGATGCCGATCCTGGGAGATCCCATTTATGGTGCCGACCGTCCGGCCCCGGTGCCGCTGCACCTGTTGGCCCGCTCCATTCGGTTCCCCAATCTGGATGGCTCCGGTACCGAAATAACAGCAACCGCTCCCCTGCCGCCGCATATGACGGCCACGCTTCTGGCGATGGGGTTGGCAGAGGCGGGTGATTCCGCCTAGGTTGAACAACAGGAGGCGCCATGCTCGAAGATATCCTGTTGTTCGTTGCCGTCGGTTTCGCGGCCCAGATGGTGGACGGCGCCATCGGCATGGCCTATGGCGTCACGGCCAGCACCGTCATGATGTCGATGGGTGTGCCCCCGGCCACCGCCAGTGCCAGTGTTCATGTGGCGGAGATGTTCACCACAGGCGCCTCTGGCTTCGCGCATTGGCGGGCCAGGAATGTGCGGTTGGATCTTGTCTGGCGACTGGCCCTGCCGGGCATGCTGGGGGGCGCACTGGGCGCCTATCTTCTGTCTGGGGTGGAAGGTGATTTTATCCGCCCGCTGGTGGCGGTGTATCTGCTGGCGATGGGCGGCCTGATTCTGTGGAAGGCGCTGCATCCGCCGCCGCCGCATGAATTATCCACGCGGAAGGTCACGGGCCTGGGCTTGACCGGGGGTTTTCTGGATGCGGTCGGCGGCGGTGGCTGGGGGCCAATGGTGGCCAGCACCCTGATCGGCGGCGGTACCACGCCGCGCTATGCCATCGGCTCCACCAATCTGGCAGAGTTTTTCGTCACAACGACGATTTCCTTCACCTTCATTTTTACCATAGGCCTGGATCTCTGGCCGGCCATTCTGGGTCTGATCATCGGTGGTGTGGTGGCGGCGCCATTTGCCGCCATGGTGACACAGAAGCTGCCCGATAAACCGATGATGATCCTGGTCGCGGTTGTCATCATGCTGCTCAGCCTGCGCAACATTGTCGATGTTGTGGACAAGTGGCTGGCCTGACCTGCGGTCAACAGGCGCCGCTGATCACTCGTAATCGGGAATGTCGGGCATCTGTTCCACATCGGGCTTGCCGTCGCGGATCCAGCCGTCGCGGCGCTGACGGTACAATGACCGCATTGACGCGTAATAGTCGAAGCTGTTGCGCTTCACATCGTCCAGCGCTTCGATATATTCCGCCCGCGTATCCAGCGCCGTCAGGGTGCCGCGGCTCAGGGTGATCCAGTCCTGGTTGGTATTGCTGGCATAGTTGGAGACGGGATCGGCAAAAAACTCGCCGGCAAAACCCGTCGCGTCGCGGACTGAGGAGGGGCCCAGCAACGGCAAGACCAGATACGGCCCCTCCGGAATACCCCAGACAGCCAGCGTCTGATCCAGACTTTCATATTCGTAGGGCATGCCATGATCGGCGGCCACATCCATCAGGCCGCCCAGCCCGATCGTGCTGTTGATCGTGAAGCGGCGCAGCACATCGCCGGCCCCCTGCCAGTCGCCTTGCAAAAGCTGGTTGGTCAAATCCAGGGGCGAACGCAGGTTGCGCAGCACATTGCGCACGCCCTTTTGCACCGGATTGGGCAGCACCGTGCGATAAACCTTGGCCGCCGGGCGGATCAGCACGACGTCCAGTCCTTCATTCACCCAGAAAATGGCGCGGTTCACGGGCTCCAGCGGATCATTCATATCCTCCGCCGGGCCGGCCGCCATTTGCAGATCGCTCACGCGGCTCTCGTCCCCATTCGGCGCCGGGGCGCCGTCTTGTGCCGCTGCCGGCAGGGTGGCAACCGACAGCGCCAGCAGCGTTGCCATCGCCGTGCGGCGCAGTAAGGGGAAAGTGGACGGACGGGACATGTGGAGCCTCGAAAAATCCTGGGCACACGCGGTGCAGCACCTGCGAACTCTGTTCATTTAGGCCGCGCTGCCGCGATGCAAAGTGATAACTGTCACAGTTAACGGGCCGAATGCCAACGCTGCAATTTGTCTAACCCGGCATGCATGGCCTATGCGCCGCCGTTGCATGCTGCTAAATGGGCGTGCCCTGAACCGTCCGCCTGACTGCATCGCCCGTGACGCCCCAGAAATCTCGTTCCTCCCTCCGTGCCTGGTTCGGTGACGATCGTCTGCGCCGGCTGTTCGCGAATGCGGGCATTCTGCTGGGCGGCAAGACGGTGAATGCCATCGCCGGACTGGCCGGTCTGGCCATTGCGGCGCGTGCGCTGGGCGTGGAACAGTTCGGTGTGCTGGTCTTGATACATACCTTCACCCAGACCATCGGCGAGATCGCCAAGTTCCAGAGCTGGCAGGCCGTCCTGCGCTATGGCACACCGGCGTTGAATGAGGGACGGATCGGTGATTTCCAGCGCCTGCTGCGCTTTACAGCATATCTGGATGGGTGGAGCGCGGTGGCCGGCACTGTCCTGTCTGTGGCGCTGGCATGGATGCTGGGTGCATCCTTGGGCTGGCCGGCGGACCTGATGCCGGCAGCGCTGGTTTATGTGACCTCGGTCCTGTTCATGGTGCAGGCCACGCCCACGGGCATCCTGCGCCTGATCGACCGGTTCGACATCTTGTCGGTACAAAGCACCCTGGGGGCCATCATCCGCATGCTGGGCGGCGGCATCGCCTGGGTCATGGGCGGCGGTATCGTCGCTTTCCTGGTGGCCTGGTATGTCGCCACGGCCATTGCCGGCCTCTACCTGATCATCAAGGGCTGGTCGGAACTGCGCAAACGCGGCCTGCTGGACGGGTATCGCTGGCGCGGCGACGGCAAACCCATGAGCCATGGATTCGATGGGGTTTGGGGCTTCGTCTGGTCCACCAACTTTTCCTCTACGCTGGAACTGGCCTATACCCATATCGGCACGCTGGCGGTGGGCTGGATGCTGGGCCCGCGTGAGGCCGCCCTGTTTCGCATCGCCCGGCAATTGGGAGAGGCATTGGCCAAGCCCGCCAAGCTGCTGATCCCTGCCATCTATCCCGAATTGTCCCGCATGATCGAGGCACGGCAATTCGCAGAGATGCGGTCCCTGATCCAGCGCTCTGCCCTTCTGGCCGGGGCCGGGGCCATGCTGGCCCTGGTGATCTGTTGGTTCATCGGGGAAATCGGCCTGCGCCTGATCGTGGGCGAAGAGTTTGTGCCCGCCTGGCCCGTCATGATGTGGCTGGTGGCTGCGGCCGTGGTGGGGATCTGGTCCTTCCCCCTGGAACCGGTGATGGTGTCGGCGGGAGAGGCGCACAAGGCGCTGATTGTCCGCATCTGGACAACGGCCCTCTACATCCCGGTGCTACTGGCGTGCATCCACTGGTTTGACTTGCTCGGTGCCGGGTGGGCCCGCATGTTCTCCGCCATACTGGTGCTGGTGGCGTTCCTGATCCCTGTGGTGCGCTGGTTCCGGCAGCGCATGGCGGAGGAGCGTCAGAAGGCATGAGGATCGGTTTCCTCTATAACAGCCAGAACCATCAGATCCTGCACTCCCTGCCGATGGCGCTGGAACTCTCCATCCTGCGTCCGGATTGGCAGGTCGAAATCCTGGCCCCGTCACCGGGGCATCTTGACTATATCCGCCGTTTTATTCCGCTTTATCCGGGCGCCAACGTCGTTTTGCGGCTGTTGCGGGTGCCGCTGGCTGTGGCGGCGTACAGGTGTTTCCGCCCTTTGCCCCTGCCGCCCAAGGTCTGGTCATTGCTGCATAACCGGGCCTTCCTGAACCGGTTCGATGTGCTGGTCACCACCGAAAAGACCAGCCTGTGGATGCGCCGTTTCGGGGTGACGCGTCCAAAGCTGGTGAATACCGAACATGGGGCCGGCGACCGGGATGTCACCTTTGATCCGCGTGTGGCCCGATTTGACTTTAACCTGATCCCCAGCCCGAAAACGGTGCGTCGGCTGCTTGAGAAAGGCTATCTGCGTGACGGCCAGTATGCGCTGGCCGCCTATGCCAAGTTCGACATTGTCCGCCGACTGGAGAACGATCGACCGCCGCTGTTCGCCAATGGCCGGCCCACGATTCTCTATAACCCGCATTTTGCACCGTCCCTGTCCTCATGGCCGGTGGTGGGGATGCAGGTGCTGGAGCTGCTGGCAACACAAGACCGATATAATCTGATCTTCGCCCCGCATATGCGGCTGTTCCATCCGGGGGGATCGGCCCAGATGGCGCCGTTTGTGCGGTTTCAGGGCCTGTCCCATTTACGCATTGATCTGGGTTCTGACGCCAGCAGCGACATGACCTATACGCTGGCGGCCGATCTCTATCTGGGGGATGTCAGCAGCCAGGTCTATGAATTTCTCTGCCGGCCCCGGCCCTGCCTTTTTTTGAATGCCCATGATGTCGCCTGGCAGGATGATGCCAATTACCGGTTCTGGACCCTGGGTCCTGTCCTGTCAAACGCACAGGTTCCGGCCTTGCTGACCCATCTGGATGCCGCCTTTGCGCAGCATGCTGACTGGCGCGAACGGCAGGAAGCGGCCTTTGCCGCCAACTTTGACCTGTCGATCCCCGATCCCGGCCGCCACAATGCTGCGTTGCTGGCCGACTGGCTGGTCCGGGCGGTCTGACCGGCGGCAAGGGTGCCCCGACATGCGGACCGATTGCCCCAGACCGTGCGCTCTGGTATGGACCGGCATGGACGGGCCTTCTTCTGCTGGAGGCGCGATGCCGCTTCTATGGTCGGATGAACGGCTTTCAAACCTTGTTGGAACAGTACGCCATGGTCACGCCCACCCCCTCTAAGCATGCGCTTTCCTCCCGTCTGGCGGATTTCGCCACGGTGCCGGAAGCGATCACTTATGCCGCTAAGGGGGAGACCGGTCTGAATTTCTATTCCGGCAAGGGTGAACTGACCGAAGCGCTGCCTTACAGTCAGATGTATGACCAGGGTGTTGATCTGGCGAGGCGCATGCTGGCCAAGGGGCTGGTGAAGGGCGATCGTGTCGCCATCATCGCAGAAAGCGATGGCGATTTCATGCGGGCCTTCACCGCCTGCCAGTTTGCCGGCCTGGTTCCGGCCCCGCTACCGCTGCCAGCAGCGTTTGGCGGCAAGGATGCCTATATCGACCATATCCGCCGCATGATGCAGGGGGCGGATGCTGCTGCCGTCTTGTCGCCGGCGTCTTTGAAGGATTGGGTGCTGACGGCGGCTGATGGGTTGGGGATGAAGGCGGTGGGCACGCTTGCCGTGTTCGACGATGTCGATGGGGCCGGGATTACCCTGCCGACCGTGGGCCCTGACGATCTCTGCTATCTGCAATTCTCTTCCGGCAGCACCCGCTTTCCGCTGGGCGTGGCGGTGACGCAGAAGGCGCTGATGGCCAATGCCCATGCCATTACCCATCACGGGCTGAAGATCACGGCGGCCGACCGCTGTGTTTCGTGGCTGCCGCTCTATCACGATATGGGGCTGGTCGGCTTTTTGCTGACTCCGCTGGTCTGCCAGGTTTCCATTGATTATCTGCCGACCCGTGAGTTTGCCCGCCGGCCGCTGTTGTGGCTGCACCTGATCACCCGCAATGGTGGCACCCTGTCCTATAGTCCCAGCTTCGGGTACGAACTGGCCGCCCGGCGGGCGGAAACCGCATCGACGGAAGGGATTGACCTGTCCACATGGCGCGGGGCTGGTATCGGCGGTGATATGGTTCGTCCCCGCGTGCTGCGTAAATTTGTCGACGCCTTTGCCCCCCGCGGCTTTCGTCCCGGTGCACTTGTTCCCTCTTATGGCATGGCCGAAGCGGCGCTGGCCTTGTCCTTCGCGCCGCTGGGCGTTGGTCTTGTCACCGACCGCGTTGATCTGGACAGGTTGGAAGGCGACGCGGTGGCCGTGCCGCCAGGGCCGCAGACGGCGCGTGAACGGGAATTTGTCCTCAACGGCCCGATCCTGCCCGGTCACGCGATTGAGGTGCGGGACCCCGACGGCAGTTTGCTGGGCGAAAAACAGGTGGGGCGCCTGTTCGTCCGGGGGCCCTCGCTGATGCGGGAATATTTCAACCGGCTGGAAGAAACCGCTGCTGTGCTGTCGGCCGATGGCTGGCTGGATACGGGTGACCTCGGCTATCTCTGCCAGGGCCAGATTGTGATCACGGGTCGGGCCAAGGATCTGATCCTGGTTAATGGCCGCAACATCTGGCCACAGGATCTGGAATGGTCGGCCGAACATTCCATCGACAGTTTGCGCAGCGGTGACGTTGTCGCCTTTTCCGTCGATGGCGATGGCGGGGAACAGGTGGTGGTGCTGGTGCAGTGCCGCCCGACCCAGGAAGAGGCGCGCGCCGCCCTGGCGGCACAGGTACAAGGTGTACTGCGCGCCGCTCACGGGCTGGAGGTGAAGGTGGTGCTGGTCCCCACCCATTCGCTGCCCCAGACATCATCCGGCAAACTGTCACGCACCAAGGCACGGCAGATGCTGCTGGCTGGTGAGTTCGGCGCCAACGCCATGCTGTCCGCCTGATCATGGCGCTGGCCGCCATCACCGGTGGCACCGGCTTTCTGGGCCGCTACATTGTGGCGGCCCTGCACCGCGCCGGTTTTGGCGTGCGGATGCTGGTGCGTCAGGACTCTGTGCATCCGCTGCTGGCCGATCTGCGGCCAGAACTGGTGCTGGGTGACCTGCATGATGACGCGGCCCTGGCCCGGCTGGTAACGGGGGCGGATGTCATCATCCACGCCGCGGGCCTGATCAAGGCCAGGGACCGGGCGCAGTTCTTCGCTGTGAATGAAGGCGGGTCTGCCCGCGTGGGCCGGGCGGTCGCGGCCCATGCCCCCGGCGCCCGCCTGCTGGTGATCTCCAGTCAGGCCGCGACACAGCCGCACCTGTCCCACTATGCCGCCAGCAAGCGGGCAGGAGAGGTTGCCGCCATTGCTGCCTATGGTGGGGACGACTGGTGCATTGTGCGCCCGCCGGCCATCTACGGTCCCTGGGACCGCGAAACCCTGTCCCTGTTCAAGGCGGCGGCTGGCCCCGTGGTGCCGGTCCTGGGGGGGCGCGATGCGCGGCTGGCCATGATACAGGTCGACGATGCCGCCGCCGCCATCGCCGCCCTGGCCGCCCCTGGTGGGCCCTGTGGGCAGTCATTTGGCCTGTGTGACGGGGTGACGGGCGGTTACGACTGGACCAATATCCTGGATTGTGCCGCCGATGCCCTGGGGCACCGTGCAGCCCGTGTCCGGGTTCCCGTGCTGCTGTTGCGGGCCATCGGGCTGGGCGGCAGCATCACCGCGGCGCTGACAGGTAAAGCCGTCATGCTGACCTTGCCCAAGACGCGGGAGATCACCCATGCGGACTGGTCCCTCGCGTCGCAGCAGATGCCGCCTGAATCGCTGTGGAAACCCCGCGTGGGGCTGCGGGAAGGCTTTGCCGGTGCGGCAAAATGGTACCGTGATCATCGCTGGATATAGCGATCTGAACAAAGTTCGCTTCAAACTGTTGCGAATTTACCCGTCCCTGTGTCATCTGTCACAGGTGTTTCATGCATTTTGTGGTTTGCTCTTGCTTCCTACTGCGTTGCAACTACCTTACCGGAACGTGACGCTTTAAGGACAGATGTCGGGGGGCACCGGCATCTTCGCAACTTCAACAATCTGTACGACTGGTTACCGGGGCGCTTTAATGACTACCGACGTCAACGACATCGTCGAAACCATCATCGCCGCCCTTGTAAAGACCTTGCCAACGCCGGTCACCGTTACGACGGAGACCAGCATCACGCGTGATCTCGGCCTGGACAGTCTGGCCGTTATGGATTTCGTGATGGTGCTTGAGGATCAGTTCGATGTCTCGATCCCGATGGAACGGATCGCAGAGGTCGAAACCATCGGCGACTTGGCCAGGACCATATCGGAACTCCGGGGGCACGCCTGAGCCATGACGATCCTTGCCAAGTACACAAAACTCCGTGAGCATTACCACCGCATCGCCGGCGCTGGCCGTGATCCGTTCACGGTGAAGTTCGACGCCATGCTCTCCCCGACGGAGGGTATGCTGAACGGTCGCCGCACGATCCTGCTCGGCACCAACAATTATCTGGGCCTGACCTTCGATCAGAGCTGCATCGACAAGGGTGTCGAAGCGCTGAAATCGTTCGGCACCGGCACCACCGGTTCGCGGATCGCCAATGGCAGTTACGATGGCCATGCGGCGCTGGAACGTGAACTGGCCGCTTTTTATGGCCGTGAAAGCTGCATGGTCTTCACGACCGGCTATCAGGCCAATCTCGGCATTATTTCTACGCTGGTTGGTAAGGATGACCTGCTGTTCCTGGACAGCGACAGCCATGCCAGCATTTATGATGCGGCCAAAATGACCCCGGCCCAGGTCATTCGGTTCCGTCACAATGATCCCGAAGACCTGAATAAGCGTCTGCGCCGCGTCGCCGATCATCCCGGCAACAAGCTGGTGGTGGTCGAAGGCATCTATTCGATGCTGGGCGATGTGGCTCCGCTGAAGGAATTCGCCCAGGTCAAGCGGGAGAATGGCGTTTATCTGCTGGTGGACGAAGCCCATTCCATGGGTGTGCTGGGGGAAACCGGCCGTGGTCTGGCGCAGGAAGTGGGCGTTGAGGATGATGTCGATTTCATCGTCGGCACCTTCTCCAAGAGCTTGGGTGCGGTCGGCGGTTTCTGCGTCTCCGACCTGCCGGACTTTGACGTGATGCGGGTGGCCTGCCGCCCCTACATGTTCACGGCCTCGCTGCCGCCCTCGGTCATCGCCACCTGCCTGCGCTCGCTGGAGCGGTTGCAGGAAGAGCCGGGTCTGCGCCACAAGCTGATGGCCAATTCCAAGCGTCTCTATGACGGCCTGCGTAATCTGGGTTTCCAGGTGGGGCCGGATGTCAACCCGATCGTGGCGGTGTCCTTGCCGTCGATCGAATTGGCGATCACCTTCTGGAACCGTCTGCTGGAAGAGGGGCTGTATCTGAACCTCGCCTTGCCGCCGGCGACCCCCAACAGCCAGTCGCTGCTGCGCACCTCTGTCAGTGCAGCCCACACGACCAAGCAGATCGACACGGCCATCGAACTGTTCGCTAAGGTGGCCCGGCAGTTGGGCGTGCAGCCGGCCCTGGTCCAGACTGCGGCCGAGTAAGCAATAGCCAACGCCATTGCAAAAACCCCGCTGGGACCGAAAGGTTCCGGCGGGGTTTTGTTTTGTCAGGTCGGTACCCGCCACAAGGTGGCCAGCCAGTTCTGCTGATACCGGGGCTGCCCCTCCGGGCGGCGCCATTCGTCGATCAGGCAAAAACCCGCTGCCTTGACCGCGGCTTTCCAGCTTTGTGGACGGCGGAAGGCCAGATAACGCCCGTCCGGGGCCATGCCCTCCAGACCGTCGCCCACCGGATCACAGGCATAGAAAACCCCGCCTGGCCGCAACCAGCCGTGAAGGCGCGACAGGACAAAGGGCAGGGCGGCGCTGGGCAGATGGAAAAACAGATGATGGGCCCAGACCCCGTCAAACGCGGCCGCCTCCCAGGGGACGGGATCGGTTGACAGCAGGTCTACCACCTCCACGCTGCATCCTGTGCGCTCAGCCGCGATCAGGGCCAGGGCGGCGCTGCCATCGGCGCCGATGACCTCTGCTCCGGCATCGCGGAACCCGATCAGGTCGCGCCCGCCACCGCAGCCCAGGTCGAGAAGGCGCAATGCCGTACCGCCCACCTGGGCCAGAAACCGGTGACGGGCGGTGGCGCTGTCATGATCGGCCAAAAGATCGGCATAGTGCGCGGCATGCGCCTGATAGTGGGCAAGTGTGGGGTTCGCTGTGACCCGTCCCGTCACCGGATGGCCCCCATCCGTTTCAGCTTCCACAGGATATAGGGGGCACACAGGATCGGGTGGCGTCGTTGCCAGGGGGTGAGGTCCAGACGTACGCCGGAATGGCGGTGCAGTTTCCACAGCAGGTAATCCACGCCGCCGGTGAAGGTAAAGGCGGCCTTGACCAGACGGGCGATGTTCAACCCCTTGCCGAACCGGCCGCGCCAGCGCCAGGCGCGGTCTCCTCGGGCACGGCGGGCCGGCGACAGCAGGGGCCGCAGACGCCCGTCGCCGATCTCCTCAAAGGCGACGCTGGCCGATGCCCAGGCCGGTGGCAGCAGGGCGGCATAGCGGTCGGCGGCGTGGTCGACGATGCTGATCCCGCGCGACGCCTTCTCCACCCGCAATTCGGCGCTGTAGGTGGCCTTGAACAGGGCCTCCCAATAATCCCTCGCCATACCCTCCGCCGGACCTAGAATCGCGGCCCAGCGCGCGGCGGTGGTCACGGCTTGCGCCACGGCATCGCGTACTGTCTGCCGTGCCGTTCCATCGCGTGCATGCGCCAGCATCACCGGTTGGGTGAACCGGGCCCAGATGGTGGTGTCGATGCAATCGAACCGGGTGGCGTTGGCGAACTGGTCGATACCCATCACCGCCACCTTGGCGCGCAGCGTATGGCCCTGCCAGGGAATTTCCCAATATTCCACACTGGGCGGCAACAGCCTGGTGGCCAGTGCCAGCGGCCGACTGCCCCGCCACCCGGTCAGACTGTCAACCAGCACATAGAAATCCAGCACCCCCTCCACATCCCCCGACCGCAGGTTGGAGCCATAGAACAGGATGGCCGCCACATGCGCGCCGCCATGCGCCACCAGGGCGGCGACCAGGGCGGCGGCGGGGTCGGGCAGGCTGGTGTTCCATTCCTGCTCGATCAGGGTGGAAAGCGGCTCGGTCACGGCTGGACGAAACGGATGCGGTCTGGGGCTGACAGGATGACACGGCCCGCCGGATAGGTCTCCCCATCCATGATCAGCGGCCGGGTCAGGCGCAGTTCGATCTGGTCTGCCCCGCCGGACCGGTAGGCACCGGTGCGGCGCATCGCCATACTGGGCCGCCCCGTCATCAGGCGCGGCAGCGCACCCAGCAGGCCGGGCGGGTTCGCCGCCACATCCAGAAAGCGCAAGGGTTTGGTCCCCTCGTCCCAGAAGGGCCATAGGCCCAGGATCAGCTTGTCGAGTGTCGTGGCCAGGAACAGGAAACGGTTGCCGTCCTCGGCCGGAAGCTGATCGACAGTCGCACCCAACACTTCACCCGCCAGCCAGCCATGGCTGTCATTGCCGATCAGGGCGCGGCCCAGAACACCGGCCATGGTCAGAGCCACGGCGATCTCCTGGGTGAAACCCGCCTTGTGGATGGCGGCATTGGCCAGATCGGTACCACGGGTGAAGGCGCCAGCCCCCATGAACATGCCGCGCACGGGCCTGTGTTCGCCGTCCGGCCAATGCAGCGACAGGACAGGGCGTTGTGTCATGCGTGTGCCTAGTGTCCCCTCATGGGCTGCCCGCACCAGTCCGGCCAATCCCCGCGGCCCATATCCGGTGGTGCCGACATCGGCGGCAATCAGATTGGTTTTGCCTGCCGCCAGTATGGCCAGCGCGGGTGGTGCGGCACCATAGGCCGGCGGAAGGGCCGTCAGCACTTCCCGCACGGTCCCGTCGCCACCATCGACCGCGATGATGTCCACCCCGCTGTCGGCAAAGCCGCGCAAGACCTGCACCAGCTTTTCCGGCGTATCGGGGGCGGCCACATGGGCCCCGAACAGGCGCGCAGCATCGGCGGGCAGGGTATCGTTGCCTGCCTTGTTTCGATGGCTGAACGGGTTCCGGATGAGGCCGGGGATCATGATTGATGGCCCCCGGTGCGATTTCGCGCGGATGGTGGTGCCGAGCCTGCGGATGCAGGCCCCGGCACTGGCGGGGCGGAAGATGCTGACCAAGGGTCAAGATCTTCCGGCGATGATACAAGACCCAGGCGCGCCATGACGGATCAGGCAGACAGGTAAGACGTGATGGGGCCCTTTTTGGAGGCCTGCTCCGCCTGGATGATCTGCGCCATATGCACACCGAAACAGGCAACGATCCAAACGATCATCAGGGCCATGCCGATATCCGGGCGGCCCAGCAGGGTGGCCAGGGTCAGGATCACCAGATTGGGGTTACGCCGCGCCGTAATCAGTCGGAAAAAACTGTCGAACGGCCGCCAGGTATGCATGTCCAGATTGAAGCGCTTCAGGAAATAGCCTTCCTGCAGACGTTGGGACACATAGCCTACCCAGATAATGACAATGGCGGCCGTTTCCCAGCCCCAGAGTGTCAGGCCCGCTGCCGACAGACCGGCAACCCAGGCCCACCACCAGAACGGTGGATGCACCAGATCAATGCCATGGTCGAAAATATTGCCCCATTTGCTGCTGGTCAGGGTGACGCGCGCCAGCTTGCCATCCACCGTATCCAGAAAGGTCATGATCCAGCCGGCAGCCAGACCCGGCAGGTAATGCCCTTCCGCGAACAGCCAGAGCGCCAATAGCATCAAGATGGCGCCGATACCGGTGACCATGTTCGGTGACAGGCCGATCACGGCGCACAGCTTGGTCACATGGCGGGCCGGCAGCGGCCAGACATATTTTGTCACCACATCGGTGACGCCCTTGTAACTGCCGGCGAACATGCGCTGCTCGATCCTGGGCAGTGCTTCCGGTGTCAGGCGCAGCAGGAACGGTGTCTCCCGTTTGCGCAGGGCGTGGTTATAGGACGATGACAGGTCATCGGGCACCAGCACGCGCAACCGTTCCGCCATTTCAGCCGGGACGACTCGGCTGTTGTTCAGCATCTGGGCAACCTCTGCCGCCTCGTCCGCGGCGACATGGGCTGCTACCGGTTCTTGGTTGCGGCTGTCCACCAGGATGGTGCCGGGGCGCTTGGCGAGATCGCGCACCAGAACTTCATCAAACACCCAGTCGGTGCGCAGCAAAAGATGGGCACGGCCCTGGTCCTGCCCGTCCCAGGCCCGCACCTCCGTCACCCCGTTGCGCACACATTGGCGGCGCAGGCGTTCGGCGGATGTCATACCCCATAGGCGGACCGGGTTATCGCCGATGGTGGCGGCCAGGGGCGGGGGGGTGTGTGCGGGATTGTTCTGGGCGGCGTGCGTGTCGGCGGACAAGGTATGAACCATGATCAGGTGATTTTCTTGACCGTCTACATACTCCCTGACGCGGGCTTTGCCTATCGCCCGTAAGGCATTGTAGCTTGCCTTTCATGCAGCCCTATCGTTTTGCCCATCTGTCCGACCCGCATTTGCCGCTGGCACCCGACCGACCACGGGGGCTGCAATGGCTGTCCAAGCGGACCTTGTCTTATCAATCCTGGCAGCGCCGACGCCGCTATGCCCACACACCCGCCATGTTGGGCGCCATCGTGGATGATATCCGGGCACATCAGGTGGATCATTGGGCGGTAACAGGGGATATCGCCAATATCTCCTTGCCCGGCGAGTTCCGGCGGGGGGCCGATTGGCTGCGTTCCCTGGGGGATGGGCGTCAGGTGTCTTATGTGCCCGGCAACCATGACGCCATGGTGCCCGTGGACTTCGCCGATGGTCTTGGCCTGTGGGCCGACTATCTGCGCGGGGATGGGCAGGGGGAAGTGTCGTTTCCCTACCTGCGACAACGCGGGCCGGTTGCCTTCATCGGGGCCAATTCCGGCGTGCCGACCGCGCCTTTGCTGGCGCAAGGCCATCTGGGTCCTGAACAGCGGGAGCGGCTGGGCGACATGCTGGCTGATGCGGCGCGGCGCGGGCTGTTCCGGGTGCTGATGGTGCATCATCCCGTGGCTGAAGGGGTGGTTTCCAGCCGCAAGGGCTTGACCGACCGCCACAATCTGCGCGACCTGCTGGCCCGGACGGGGGCAGAACTGCTGCTGCATGGTCATGCCCACAGGGCCAACCTTTCCATGATCCGGGGGCCGCTGGGTCCGATCCCCAGTCTCACCGCCCCGTCGGCATCGGCCATCGGCTATCATCATGATATGCCGGCCCGCTGGCACCTTGTGACGGTGGACACAGACGGGCCGGACTGGCAGGTGCAGGTGGAAGTGCGCGGCGTTGAAAGCCAGGGCACGCCAGTCAAGGCCCTGGGCGGTTGGCGCCTGCGGCTGCCCGTCGCGGGGGCCTGACTGGCGGGGCAATAATGGTGGTTCCGGTCACCTTCGTTCCGCTCTAAAGTGCCCGTCCTGTTCACCTGTCGAGTAGCGCAACCGATGACCCTGCCCAATGCCACCATGCTGAAATTCGGCTATCCGGCCAGCACCGTGGCGGAAACGGCACTGTGGTCGGTTCAGGTGCGGCCGCAGCAGCCGACTTTGGGGGCCCTGGTTCTGGTCTGCAAAGAACCGGTCACTGCCTTCGGCCAGCTCAGTCCCGCTGCCTTTGCCGAACTGCAAACCGTGGTGGCGCGGGTGGAACGGGTGCTGGCCCGCTTTACCGCCTATCAGAAGATCAATTACCTGATGCTGATGATGGTGGACCCTGACGTGCATTTCCATGTCATCCCCCGGTATGAGGGGGTGCGGGACTATGCGGGCATCCCCTTTGCCGATGCCGGCTGGCCGGGACCGCCTGCCCTTGCGCAGGCCGTGACCCTGGATAGCGGTGCCATAGCGGGCATCACCGCCGATCTCAAGGCCCTGTGGGTGGATGTGCCGTGAACGGTGTCGTACCGCCGCCTGACCGGCATTACAAACTGCATTCCACCCGGCTGATCGACCGCTATATCCTGGCCGAGACGCTGAAACCGCTGTTTGCATCGCTGCTGGTGGTACTGGTTGCGTTGCTGATGGAACGGCTGTTGCGGCTGTTCGACCTGCTGGCCAATCATGGCGGCCCGTTCGATATGGTCATCCGGCTGGTAGCCAATCTGGTGCCGCATTATCTGGGTCTGGCCCTGCCAGCGGCCTTTTTCATCTCCATGTTCATCATTGTCGCCCGGATGGGGGAAGATAATGAACTGGATGCGCTGCAATCCGCTGGTCTGTCGGTGCCGCGCATCGCACGGTCCTTTGTCGCCCTGGGCATGGCGCTGATGGTATTTTCCATCATCCTGTTCGGTTATCTGCAACCCTATGGCCGATATGGCTACAGCGCGATTTACCACATGGTGGTCAATGCCGCCTGGAACGCCACCGTACCGCAGGCCAGCTTTGTCGACGCCGGTGAGGGGGTGACCATTTCTGCCGATATGGTCGATGTCACCGGCCGTCGGCTGGAAAAGGTCTTTGTGCAGCAGGACCGTGACAATGGCGAACGCTGGGTGACCACCGCCGTCACCGGCGCCCTTGCCGCCAGCCCCGATCGGCAGCGCGTCCTGTTGACCTTGCATGATGGTGTGCAGGTGCGTTTGCTGCCGGATGGTCGGCGGCAGGTGATGGAATTCGCAGAACTGACCCTGGACAAGCCATTCCGCATGGTCACCGAACCGTTCCGTGAACGCGGCGGCAGCGAACGTGAACTGACCCTGCATGAGCTATGGTCGGAAATGCACGACCCGCAATCGATCCTGCCCCATGCCAAGGTTGCTTCCGAACTGCATGCGCGGTTGGCGCGGGCTCTGTCATTGCCGCTGCTGCCGTTGCTGGCGGTGCCCATGGGCATGGCGGCCAAACGTGCCCGGCGCGGGCAGGGGATCGCACTGGCCACTGTCATTTTGATCCTGTACCACCATCTGGTGCAATTGGGGGAAAGTCTGGGCGATGTCGGCCGCCTGTCGCCGGTCGTCGGGATCTGGGTGCCCTTTGCGCTGTTTTCCCTGCTCTGTGCTTGGTTATTCCATCGTGCCGATATCCGGCCGGGTGAGAATCCCTTTGCCGCCATGTTCGATACCATTGATGCGGCTACCGGATTTGTGAAACGCCTGTTCCGGCGCCGCCGGAAAAAGCCGGAAGGGGGCAGGCCATGAATCGCAGCACGATCACCCGCTACCTGACCCGTACCTTCCTGATGCGTGTGCTGTCGGTGCTGATTGCCCTGTCGGCCCTGTTGCAGTTGCTGGACCTGCTCGATGCTGCCTCTACCGTGCTGGAACGTGGGCTGGGTGGTAGTGGCCTGATCTATTACACCATGATCCGCCTGCCCATGGTTGTGGAACGGGTGGTGCCGCTGGCCGTGCTGATCGGTTCGCTATCCACCTTGTGGACCTTTGCATCAACCAATGAAATCGTGGCCATGCGTTCGGTCGGCATGACGCCGTACCAGATCATGGGCGCGCTGCTGCCAGCCGCCCTGGTCGTGGCCCTGGCCCATTTCATCCTGGCCGATCAGGTGGCGCCGCGTGCCGAGCGCAGTTTTGTCACCTGGTGGGCTGCGACCGAGCTGCCATCAGAGGCGAAGAAGGACGATCCGGTGAAACCGGTCTGGTTCCGGCTCGGGGATGATGTGGTCCGCATCGCCGCCATTGCCGATGATGGCCGCACGATCGAGGGGCTGGAAATGGTCAGCCGCGATGCGCAGGGACGGGCCATTGGCCTGCTTTCGGCTGCACGCGGTGAACACCGTGCCGATGGCTGGCATCTGACCGATGTGGTCCGCACCCGCATCGGTGAACCGCTGACTGTGACGCGGCAGGCCACGACCTTGTGGGATGTCGATCTCTCGCCCAACAATATGGTCGATCTGCGCAAACCGACGGAAAATATCTCTGTCCATCGGCTGCTGCGGATTGTGCGCGGCAACTGGGCGGGTGGCGAAAGCCCGGCCTTCTATGCCACGCGGCTGCATTCCACCTATGCCGCGCCCCTGGCCTCGCTGGTCATGCTGCTGCTGGCGGCCCCGGTTGCGCATGGCATGCGCCGGCGGGGTGGCGCTATGGGCAGTCTGGCGCTGGGCACCGTCATCGGGCTGGTCTTCCTGCTCTCCTCGGGCATCCTCAGTTCGATGGGCCAGGCGGGTGCCTTGCCAGCAGTGGTGGCCGTCTGGTCGCCCCTGATCTTCTTTGCGGCCATCGGCGGGGCCATCATGGTTTATGTGGAGGGGTAGGTGCCATGCGCACCCACAATGCCGCAATGCGGCATGGCTCTTGAAGCCATGGCCTGTCAGGCCTAATTTGACGCCACGATCAACCGGCCCGCAAGGCCGCATGAACGACTTTCGGAAAGGGTAGGGGCATGTGGGGCGATGCCTGGCGCGGCCGCAGCTATGACCTCGGCAAGATGAACCTGCGGGATTTGGCGATTGCCTATTCCACATACCCGGCGATCCAGGCCTATGCGGCCCTGGCGCTGGTATCGGCGGTGCTGGCCGTGATCTGGACGGAGAATTGGGGCCGGATGGCGCTGACCGTGCTGGTGGCGACCCTGATCTATCCGATGGCCTGGTATCTGATCCATCGTTTCATTCTGCATGGCCGCTGGTTATACCGCATGAAATGGTCTGCCGCCCTGTGGAAGCGTATCCATTTCGATCATCATCAGGACCCGCATAAGCTGGAAGTGCTGTTCGGCAGCTTGGCCAACACCCTGCCGACGATTGCCCTGGTCACCGTGCCTGTCGGTTACCTGGTTGATGGCAAGGCGGCTGCGGCGACGGCGCTGGCCACCGGTCTGGTCACCACCTGCATCTATGAGTTTTTTCACTGCATTCAGCATCTGAACTACAAGCCGACCTGGAACTGGGTGGCCCGGATCAAACAGTTGCACCTCTATCATCACTTCCACAATGAAGACGGCAATTTCGGCATCATTTCTTATGGTCCCGACATGTTGCTGGGCACCTTCTATCGCGAAGCCCGGCAAAAGCCGCGCAGCCCGACGGTGTTCAACCTGGGTTATGATGTGGAAGAGGCAAAACGCTATCCCTGGGTGATGAACCTGACCGGCGCGCCGCCGCGTGACCGTCCGCCGCGCCCGCCGGCCAGCGGCAACAGCGACAGTGTGAAGGCTGCATCTTGACCGCGGCGGCGGGCGGGGACGCCACGATCCGTATCGAACAGGTCGAACCCGGTTCCAAGGCGATGGATCGGTTCATCGCCCTGCCGTACCGCCTGCATGCCAGCGACCCGAACTGGGTGCCGCCCTTGTTGATGGAGCGACGGGAGACCCTGTCGCCCAAGACCAATCCCTATTTTCTGCATGCCGACGTCATGTATTTTCTGGCGTTGCGCGGTGACAATGTGGTGGGGCGCATCTCCGCCCAGATTGACCATGCCGGTCTGGAACTCCGCCAGGACGCCACTGGCCATTTCGGCCTGCTGGCCGCAGAGGATGACCAGGGCGTGGTCGATGCCCTGTTCGCGGCAGCCGCCGACTGGCTGCGGTCCCGTGGCATGGTGCGGATGGTCGGGCCCTTTAACCTCTCGATCAATGAGGAAACCGGCCTGCTGGTTGAGGGCTGGGACCGGCCGCCCATGCTGATGATGGGCCATGACCTGGCCTATCTGGGCCCGCGTGTCGAAGCGGCGGGTCTGGTCAAGGCCAAGGATGTCTATGCCTATCTCTATGATATCCAGGATCAGTTGCCCAAGGCGGTCCGCACCATGATCGAACGGCCTTTGCCGGCGGATCTGCGGGTGCGGATGCTGGATATGGCGCGCTATGACCAGGAACTGGAAAGCATCACCAGCATTTTCAACAATGCCTGGTCTGGCAACTGGGGGTTCGTGCCCTTATCGGCGGCGGAAACCAAGCAGATGGCCAAGTCGCTGAAACTGCTCATCAACCCCAGGCTGGCCTGGATTGCGGAAGTCGGGGGTCGGCCCGTTGCTTTTGGTGTCTGCCTGCCCAACCTGAACGAAGCCATTGCCGATCTGGGGGGCAAACTGTTCCCACTTGGCATCATCAAGCTGCTCTGGCGGTTGAAGGTGAAGGGAGTGAAGACGGCGCGGGTGCCGCTGATGGGTGTGCGCCGGGATGTCGGCGGTTGGCTGCAGGCGGTATTGCCCTTCCTGATCGTCGACAATATGCGCCTGGAAGCCCGCAAGCTGGGGTACCAGTGGATAGAGCTGTCCTGGATTCTGGAAGATAACCGCCCCATGCGCCGTATCATTGAGGCGATCGGCTCCAACCGGTACAAGACCTACCGGCTTTACGAGCGCGCAGTGTGAGCCCGATGGACACCCTTGTTCTGGCCGGTTCTCGTGGACCGGATGACCCGGTGGCCCGGCTGCGCGGGGTCAGCCATAAGGCCTTTGCGCCGATCGCCGGGGTACCGATGCTGGTACGGGTGGTGCGGGCGCTGATTGCGGCGCCCGGTATCGGCATGATCCACATCGCCATCGAGCGGCCGGAACTGGTGGAACAACATCCGGAGTTGGGTCTGCTGCTGGCGGGCGGGCGCATCGCGCTGCTGCCGGCGGAGGGCAGCCCCAGCCGCACCGTCGCGGCGGCGCTTGATCTGCTGGGCACACCGCTGTTTGTGACAACGGCGGACCATGCCCTGCTGCGTCCGGAATGGGTGGATTATTTCCTGACCCATTTGCCGGAGAACAGCGATGTTTGTGTTGGCCTGGCCCGTGACAGCGTGGTGCAGGCTGCGGTGCCGGACACAAAACGCACCTGGTTGCGTTTTGCCGACGGGTCCTTTTCCGGCTGTAACATGTTTGCCTTCCGCACCCCGGCGGCCCGCGCTGTGGCCCAGACCTGGCGGCAGGTGGAAGCCCAGCGCAAAAGCCCGCTGCGCATGATCCGCTTGCTGGGCCCGTTATCCATCCTGCGTTTTCTGTTGGGGCGTCTGACCCTGACAGCGGCCCTGGACCGGCTGGGTCGCATCACCGGTGCGCGCGCCGGGGTGGTGGAAATGCCCTACGGTCTGGCGGCGGTTGATGTGGACAAGGCGGCGGACATTGATCTGGCCGAACGCCTGCTCACCTGAGCCTACCCCATCGGCAGCAGCGACTTATCCACCAGGCCGGATTCCAGCATGGCGTTGCACAGCTTGAAATAGGCATCACGCCGTTCCTGCGCACCGGGAAACCGTTCCAGGTAATTCAGGATGAATTCCGGGCGTTTCAGCGCCAGGCTCAACTGATCGGCGGCCAGTTGCCGGGCCCGGCCTTCCGGCAGGCCACCACACAGGCGCACGATGTTCAAGATGCGGTCGGCAAACGGCATGGCCTGATTGGCCAGAATCTCTGTCCGGATACTGTCAAAAATCGCGCTGTCCAGGATTTCCGCCATTTCCCGTTTGGGGCCGGGCGGCATGCCCGACATCACGATGCGCCGTGCGATACCGCCCAGCGTCTTGATGGCTTCCATCCGGTTGCCGACCTCGCGGATAAAATCCTCCGGCACGATCAGGCTGCGCAGATAGGTGGCGATCTTGGCCTTCGGTGCATCGCCCGGTGCGGTTTCCGCGAGCGACAGCACGGTTTCCGCCTTGCCCATCGTGCTGCGGATTGGTCCGATCAGTTCGGACATCGCTTCCGGTTGGATCAGGCGGTCGGCGCGCTGGGCCAGCGCTTCCAGCACTTCCTCGTCACGGGCCAATGGTGGGGCCTGTTTGCGCAGATAGGCGATGACCTCGACCGTGGCTTCCATTTCGTCGCGGATGCCCCGGTCGCTGCGCAGCGGCAGGCGGGAATAAAGATGGCGCAGCAGGCCCAGGCGCAGTTCGGCCAGCGTGCGCGGCAGCACCCCTTCCGCCAGCAGCATGGACAGGGCTTTCACGCCCGCAGGCTGCTCTCCGTCGCCGGCCCCAAGATTGCCGACATAAAGATCGATTGCGTTCAGCACCAGGTCCAGGCGCAGCTTCTCCTGCCCGGCCAGTTCCTTTAGCGCCAGCGGGGAGGCCAGGATTTCGGCCGCCAGACTGTCCAGCACCCGCATTTCGGTCAGGGTTAACGCCGGGGTGAACAGTTGGAACAGCCGGTCCAGCTTCTCCACCCAGCTTTTGGCATCGGCCAGATGCGCGGCGACGGCGCGGTACAGCGCCCGGTCCCGCCCTTCCGCCGGCCCCTTATAGGCGCTGGCCACCTCTAACAGGCCACCCGGCCCAATCTTCAAGGGAGGATTGCCCTTGGCCTCCTTGACCAGCGCGGCCAGACCATTATCGGCGATGGCCATCAGTTCCTTCATACGCGACACAGCGGTTTGTTTGGTGCCCCGCACCTGGACCGATGCCAGGCGCTGCAACGCGCCCTGGACCGTCGTGCCGGCTTGGTCCAGCACGCGGGCATGCACCTCATAATTCAGGATTTCCAGGGGCGTCAGGCGCCGTTCATCCAGATATTTGGCAAAGAAGCTGCGAAACATCTGTCGCTGGACATCGCCCATCAGGTCTTCCGGCTTGTCACACCACGACGCATCGCGCCCCGGATTGGCACGGGCCAGCGGGTCAACCTCCTGCACACCGCTGCGCAGGCGTTTGACCATGGTGACCGTTGTAACAAAATCATGGTCTTTGTAATCAGAACGTCGAACAAGCCGGATACCATCGACCTCATTGCGCTGCACCAGCATGGCCGCTGACGGTTCCAATTGCCGCAGGTCGGGCGATTCCCGCACCACCAGCCACAGGTCCGTATGGAAACTGTGCAGTTCATAGACCGTCTGGACGGTGCCAATGAGTTTCTGTTTGTCCACAGGTCTGGGCTCGATGAAACCGTCTGGCACACCTGCCGTGAACCGGCGCGGCAGAGGCCAGCGATGGGAAGGTGTGAAAGCGGGGCTATCTTGCTCAATTCTCCTTCCGGGGTAAACAGCGGAATAACGGATGTGCGCGATAGGCCAAAAGATATAGATAACTTCTACCACCTATGGGGGCATTCCTGCCGTGATTATCCGGCTGAGGCCGCCCGCACCATGGCCCTTTCCGGCATTTCCAGGCCACGGAAACCGAACTTGGCGTACAACCCATGCGCGTCGGCGGTGAAGAGCAGGAATCGGCGCAGCCCGGACCATTCCGGGCGCATCACGACACTCTCAACCAGAAAGGTTCCCAGCCCGCCGCCCCGCCGCTGCGGGTCCACCCATACATCGGCCAGATAGGCAAAACTCACATGGTCGGTGATGACCCGGCAATAGCCAATTTGGAAACAATTGAAATCATATAACCCGATTGCCACGGAATGGCGGGCCGCTTTTTCCACCATCTCGCGGCTGATGCCCGCAGACCAGTAACTGCCGGTCAATGATGCGTGGATGAAGTCGAAATCCAGGCGCGCGGGGTCGTTGGTGACAAAGGCCCCATCCGCGCGGCAAACCGTCCAGATATGCATTGACCTGTCTCCCTGTCGGTATCGTCTTTGCGGGGCATGGAAGCACGCCGCCAAGGGCCGGCGATGGTTGACACGGCTGGTTGGGGGGCCGTGAAGTCAGGGTCACCCACCTGCCGGCCATCGGTGCGGGGCTCAGCGGCCCATCGCCATATGGGCAGCCAGCCCGGCCAGCACCGATCCCATCACCATCCGCTGAACGCGGGCCCAGAGCGGCCGGCTGTCCAGGAACCGGGCTATGCCACCGCCGATCATGACAAACACGGCATTGACCGACAGGCTGATGGTGATCTGGATGGCGCCCAGCATCAGCCCCTGAACCAGCACGGACCCCCGTGCCGGGTCGATGAATTGCGGCAGAAGGGACAGGTACAGCATCGCCGCTTTTGGGTTCAGCAGATTGGTGACCAATCCCATGGTGAATAACCGTCTCCCGCTGTCTGGTGGCAGGTCGCGCACCTGAAAGGGGGAGTGGCCGCCCGGCCGCAAGGCGTTCCAGGCCAACCAGACCAGATAAGCCGCACCGGCCCAGCGAATGACTTCAAAGGTCAGGGGCAGGGCCGCCATCATCGCGGACAGGCCCAACACCGTGGCGGTCAGAAAGATCACGAACCCCAAGCCCACACCGGCCAGCGATACCAGGCCGGCGGTGCGCCCCTGGCAGATCGACCGTGACACCAGATAGGCCATATTGGGGCCAGGCGTCAGCACCATGCCCAGGCACAGTGCCGCAAACGCCGCCAACACCGGCAGGGGCAGCGGCGACAACAGGTCAGACATGGATGAACCCTTCCAGGTACAAAACGGCCTGCCCGGCAATGTGCACCCGGTTGCCCAGAAGCTGGCACCGCAGGGTGCCGCCGCGTGCCGATACCTGACGTGCGTTCAGCCGCTCCTTGCCCAGACGCTGCGCCCAGTAAGGGGTCAGGGTGCAATGGGCGGAACCCGTGACCGGATCTTCTGGAATGCCATCCATGGGGGCAAAGAAGCGGGAGACAAAATCCACGCCATCGCTGCCCGGTGCCGTCACGATCACCATCCGGCCAACAGTGTTCAACAGGGAAAAATCCGGGGACAGGGACCGTACCGTCGCCTCATCGGGATAGACGACCAGCCAGTCACGGGCGGCCAGTACCTGTTCGGGCACGGGTCCGCCCAAGGCACGCACCAGATCGGGATGCACTGGCACGGCGACCGGGGCGCGGGTCGGGAAATCCAGTATGTACACCCCGTCGGCAAACAGGACGCGCAACTCGCCCGCCACCTTGGTCTGGAAACGCAGTTCTGCGCAGTCAGGCTCGATAAAGTGACGGATGACAAAGGCTGATGCCAGGGTCGCATGTCCGCACAGATCAATCTCATTGGCTGGTGTGAACCAGCGGATGAACCAACCGTCCGCGTCGCGCCGGATGAAGGCGGTTTCGGCCAGATTGTTCTCCGCCGCGATGGACTGCATCACCGCATCCGGCAGCCAGTGCTCAAGCGGGACGACGGCGGCTGGATTACCGGCGAACAGATGGTCGGCGAAGGCATCGACCTGATAGATCGGCAGGCGCATGATCCTGTCCTTTCTGGGGTGAAACGGTGACACGCTGGCGCGCGGGCAGGGGGAGGGCGGAACGGATCATGGGAACGATGAACCGGCGGCCTGCTCACACCCTCTCTGCGCATTCGGCACATCCGTTGGTGCAGTGGGCGGTCGCAAACACCTGTCCATGATTCTTCCCTACCAGGGTGCTGCCCCCCTTGGGGGCGCAATAATTGGGTACAATCATGACAATATGGCATCAATGGGTAAATTGTACCCGTAACAAGATCGTCAAACCAGCAACAGCATGGCGCTGGCTGCCGTGGCCAGACCCAGCGCGCCGTTAAACAGCCGCAGGCGGCGATCATCATGCAGCCATTGCCCCACGGCCTGCCCGAACAGCACCCAGACAAGGGTCCAGGGCATGCCGACGACCAGGAACATGGCGGTGACCGTGATGATACTGCCCATCTCCCCCAGTTGCGGCATGCGATAGATGGCATGCACCGACAGGGCCATGGCCAGACCTTTCGGGTTGATGAACTGGAAGGCGGCCGCTTGCAGGAAGGTCAGGGGACGGTCACGCGATCCCGCCTCCGGCCGCCCGGCGGTCCCGATCTTCCAGGAAAGATAAAGCATATAGGCCACGCCGGCATATTTCAGGATTGGCTCCAGGACTGGTGCGATCCGCATCAACGCTTCGCCGCCGATCCCGGCCAGCAGCAGCAGCGATCCGAAACCCACCAGTATGCCCAGAAGATTGGGCACAGTACGTCGGACACCGAATGTAGCGCCACTGGCGGCCAGGATCATGTTGTTGGGACCGGGCGTCACCGACGTGGCGACGCAATAGGCCGCCAGCGCCAGCAGGGTCTCAGCAAGGCTGTTTTCCATCGGAGCGCCTTCCGGTGAGGGGGACACATATAATTGTCCCTCTTGGTTTGCGACAATTGTCACCCTGTGCTGCGCTTGGGGTGGGTTGAACCCGTCACCATTCTTGGATATTCTGGGGACAATAAAGCGTCAATGTGCGGATTGTTACGGGCACCCATGCGGTGCAGGGGGACAATTTCCGCTCTTTCTGGGACCAGGCCGATGAATCAGCCCGCCACCGTCCGTTGGCAACCTGCCATCGCCCATCGTCCGGGCCCCCTGTACCGGGCCATCGCGGCGGCCCTGGCCGAAGATATCGGCAATGGCACCCTGCCGCCGGGCACCCGCCTGCCCACCCACCGCGATCTGGCCTGGGATTTGAAGGTAACGGTCGGCACCATCACCCGGGCCTATCAGGAAGCTGAACGCCAGGGTTTGATCGGCGGGGAGGTGGGGCGCGGCACCTTTGTACGCGATCCGCGCCGTCTGGTCGAACCGGTGGTGGAGTCGGGGGGTGGCCTGTTGGAGATGAATCTGGGTCTGATCGACCTGTCGGTGAACGCCACGGCGTTATGGCCCGATGCCCCGGCATTGACGGCGGCGACACAGGCGGTGGCCCTGCGTCCCGATCTGGTGTCGCTGATGTCCTACCAGACGCCGCTTGGCCATCATCGGCTGCGTGCTGCCATCGCCGATTGGCTGGCCGACAGCGCCGATCTTCATGTCGCCGCCGACCAGGTGCTGCTGGCTGTGGGCGGGCAGGGGGCCATGCTGACAGCTTTGTCGGCCGTGACACGGCCCGGCGATACGCTCCTGGTCGAACAGGTGACCTATCCTGGCCTGCGGGCTGTGGCCCTGCATCTTGGCCTGCGGCTGGTGCCGGTGGCCATGGATGCCGACGGACTGTTGCCAGACGCGGTGGAACAGGCGGCGCGCAGCCATGGTGCCCATGCGCTGTACTGTATGCCGACCTTGCAGAACCCGACCACTATCACCCTGTCACTGGAACGGCGTCGCGCACTGGTAGAGGTGGCGCGCCGTATCGGCCTGATGCTGATCGAAGATGATGTCTACGGGTTCTTGAAACAGCCATCGCCGCCGACGCTGCACAGCCTTGGGCCCGACGTGACGCTCTATGTCAGCAGTCTTTCCAAATCGCTGTTTCCCGGTCTGCGCACCGGCTTCATTGTCGGACCCCGGCCGTTATTTGACCGTCTTGCCACCATCCTGCGGGCCACCGTGCTGGCGCCGGCTCATCTGGGCACCGTGGTGGCCGCCGAACTCATCGACAGTGGAGAGGCGGGACGCATCGCCCAGCGCCGCCGCTGCCTGGTGGCCGAACGTCAGTCCCTGGCCCGCACAATCCTGTCCGGGCTTGACCTGTCGGGCAGCGATCCGGCGGTTACCCATCTCTGGCTGCCCCTGCCGGAAACGGTGCGGCGCGATGAACTGGTGCGGGGCGCGCTGGAACGTGGTGTCAAGATCACCGCTGCCGACGGCTTTGGCGTCGGCCGGGGGGAGGTACCGAACGCGGTCCGGATCTGCCTGATGGGTGTGGACCATTCCGCACAATTGGAAAAGGGCCTGTCGGTTCTTGACGGGCTGATCTCCAACCCGGTGGCCAGCGCTTCTGCCTGGGTGTGAACAGGTTTGATGGGTTCCGGCAGGGGTTTGACGGGGCGGGTACGGGCCACCTCCTAATTTTATTTCCCCTGCGCTGCCTGCACAGCAGCATTCCAATCCCTGCGCAGCGATGCCCCATTGACGGGCACCTTGCAAGCCCATAGCTTCGGCGGCGGGTCACACCCCCCCAACGGGGTGCTACTATTCTGGAAGGAATAGCCATAATGGCTGCGCCGAAGCCGGGCAATCGCCCCGCCAATCCGCAATTCTCGTCTGGTCCCTGCGCCAAGCGCCCCGGCTGGACGATCGACGCCCTGAAGGGCGCCCTGACGGGCCGCTCGCACCGCTCCAAGCCCGGCAAGGCCAAGCTGGAGCAGGTGATTACCCTCTCCAAAGAAATTCTGGGCATCCCCGCCGATTATCGGCTGGGCATTGTTCCCGCCTCTGACACGGGCGCCGTTGAAATGGCGATGTGGTCGTTGCTGGGGGCCCGTGGCGTCGACATGCTGGCCTGGGAAAGCTTCGGCAAGGATTGGGTCACCGACGTTGTTAAGCAGCTTAAGCTGACCGATGTCCGTCAGATGATCGCCGGTTACGGCGCACTGCCCGACCTCGCCGCCGTTGATTTCTCCCGCGATGTCGTCTTCACCTGGAACGGCACCACCTCGGGTGTGCGTGTCGCCAATGGCGACTGGATTGCCGCTGATCGTGAAGGTCTGACCATCTGCGACGCGACGTCCGCCGCGTTCGCCATGGACCTGCCCTGGGATAAGCTGGATGTCGTCACCTGGTCCTGGCAGAAGGTGCTGGGCGGTGAGGCGGCCCACGGCATGATCGCGCTGTCGCCGCGCGCCGTTGACCGGCTGCTGACCTACAAGCCGGCCTGGCCCCTGCCGAAGATTTTCCGCATGGCCAGCAATGGCAAGCTGTCGGAAGGCATCTTCAAGGGTGAGACGATCAACACCCCGTCGATGATCGCCGTCGAAGACGCGCTGGACGGCCTGAACTGGGCCCAATCCGTGGGTGGCCTGGAAGGGCTGATCGGCCGGTCGGAAGCCAACCTGAAGGCGGTGGCTGATTGGGTGGCCAAGACGGACTGGGTCGATTTCCTGGCCGACACGGTGGAAAGCCGTTCCTGCACCTCCATCTGCCTGAAGATTGTCGACCCCTGGGCGACCGAACAGCCGGCAGAGGCACAGGCCGAGATTGCCAAGAAGCTGACGTCGCTGCTGGAAAAGGAAGGCGTGGCGCTGGACGCCGGCTCCTATCGCGATGCCCCGCCGGGCATCCGCATCTGGGGCGGTGCTACCGTCGAGAATGCCGACATTGTGGCCCTGCTGCCCTGGCTCGACTGGGCCTATGAAACGGTCAAGGCTGGCTGATTGATGGTTGGGGACGGGTAACAATCCCCGTCCTCCCCTTATCCCTGATTTTCCTGAGCGCCCGTCGGCGGGGTCATGCATCCCCCTGATGACGTGCGGCGCCCTGTCCCGTGAAGGATACTCCCATGCCCAAGGTTCTGATTTCCGACAGCCTGTCCCCCCGCGCCGTTGAGATTTTCAAGGAGCGCGGCGTCGAGGTCGACGTTAAGGTCGGTCTGAAGCCGGACGAGTTGAAGGCCATCATCGGCGACTATGATGGCCTGGCCATCCGTTCCAACACCAAGGTGACCAAGGATATCCTGGCCGCCGCCACCAACCTGAAGGTTGTCGGCCGCGCCGGTATCGGCGTTGATAACGTCGACATTCCCGCCGCCACGGCCCGTGGCGTCGTTGTGATGAACACGCCGTTCGGCAATTCCATCACCACCGCCGAGCACGCCATCGCCATGATGTTCGCGCTGGCCCGTGAAATCCCGGCGGCCAACGCCTCTACCCATGCCGGCAAGTGGGAAAAGAACCGCTTCATGGGCGTGGAGCTGTTCGGCAAGGTGCTGGGCGTTATCGGCTGCGGCAATATCGGCGGCATTGTCGCCGACCGCGCCATCGGCCTGAAGATGAAGGTCATCGCCTTTGACCCGTTCCTGTCGCCGGAGCGCGCCACCGAAATCGGCGTGGAAAAGGTGGAACTGGACGATCTGCTGCGCCGCGCCGACTTCATCACCCTGCATACGCCGCTGACCGAGGCGACCAAGAACGTTCTGGACGCCAAGGCCCTGGCCAAGACCAAGAAGGGCGTGCGCATCATCAACTGCGCCCGTGGTGGCCTGATCGTGGAAGAGGCCTTGCAGGCCGCCATTGAGGCCGGCCATGTGGCCGGTGCCGCGCTCGACGTGTTCGCCGAAGAACCCGCCAAGTCTCACCCGCTGTTCGGCAATGAAAAGGTGGTGGCCACGCCGCACCTGGGCGCCTCCACGACGGAAGCGCAGGAGAATGTCGCGTTGCAGGTGGCCGAGCAGTTGGCCGACTATCTGGTCAATGGCGCCGTCGTCAACGCGCTGAACATGCCCTCGGTGACCGCAGAAGAGGCGCCGCGTCTGCGCCCCTACATGAAGCTGGCCGAACAGTTGGGTGGTTTTGTCGGCCAGTTGATTGATGGCAGCCTGAAGGGTGTGACCATCGAATATGAAGGCCAGGCTGCCGCGCTGAACACCAAGCCGTTGACCGCCATCGTGCTGAAGGGCCTGCTGGGCCCGCTGATGGAGTCGGTGAACATGGTCAATGCCCCCGTCATTGCCAAGGAGCGTGACATCAAGGTGGCGGAGACCAAGCGCACCGTGGATGGGGATTACCACACGCTGGTCCGCATCATCGTCACCACCGACAAGGGCACCAGCAGCGTTACCGGCACCCTGTTCGGTGGTGACAAGCCGCGTCTGGTCGAAATTGACGATGTGCCGATCGAAGCGGAGGTGACGCCCTTCATGCTGTTTGTCCGCAACGAGGACAAGCCGGGCTTCATCGGCAAGCTGGGCACGACGCTGGGCAATGCCAGCGTCAATATCGCCACCTTCCATCTGGGCCGCACGGCGCCGGGTGCCAACGCCATCTGTCTGGTGTCGGTTGATCAGAAGGTCGACGATGCCCTGCTGGCGACCATCCGCGCTCTGCCCAGCGTGGTGCGTGCAACCGAACTGACCTTCGCCTGATGGCCGCATCGGCGTAAAGGGCGTGGCTGGGGGGGGAGGGCATCTGTCCTCCCCCTTTCTGTTTGCCGCCTTCCTATCCGAAAGTGATGGGTTTGGTGGAAAATCGTAACCATGCCGTTCGATAGTTTGTGCTATGTAGTCTGTCGGACCCGGTGCTTCCGGGTCCATGATCTGACAACCCCAGAGACGCAAGGCCTTTGCAGATGAAGTACGGCAGCGAATCGAGCAATCTCTCCGGCGCTGGCAAGAGCGAGGTGTCCTCCGCCTTGCAGGAAATCAGCCGTGAACTGGAAGGCCTGCGGACCGAAATTGAGAAGGTCGGCACGGTGGCGCAGCAGATTGACGCCATTGCCAAGCAGACCAACCTCCTGGCCCTGAACGCCACCATTGAGGCCGCCCGTGCGGGTGAGGCCGGTAAGGGTTTCGCCGTTGTGGCCGGTGAGGTGAAGAACCTGTCGGGCCAGACCGCTGCGGCCACGGCCGAAATCTCCGCCGTGCTGCAGAGCCTGACCAAGCGCACCCAGCATCTGGGCCAGTTGGTCGAGCGTGCGATCACCCACGCCTGACCGCGTGTTGTGGCCGTGAAAAGGGCGGTGCCGGCGACGGCGCCGCCCTTTTCCATTGATGACCCTTCTTCGGCTTCACTCTGACGGAACCACCGGCATGACCCGCCCCATCCTGATCATCGGCGCTGGCCCTGCGGGCCTGATGGCGGCTGAAATCCTGGCTGGTGCGGGCTATGGGGTGGAAATCCATGACGCCATGCCCAGCCCGGCGCGCAAGTTTCTGATGGCGGGGCGCGGGGGGCTGAACATCACCCATTCCGAACCGCTGGACCGGTTTATCACCCGCTATGGTGCGGCCCGTCCCTTTATGGACCCGTTGATCCGCGCCTTTCCGCCGCTCGCGCTGCGGGACTGGTGCCAGGGGCTGGGGGTGGAAACCTTTGTAGGGTCTTCGGGTCGGGTTTTCCCGAACAGTTTCAAGGCTTCCATCTTGCTGCGTGCCTGGCTGAAACGGCTGGAAGGGCTGGGGGTACGCCTGTTTACCCGCCATCGCTGGGCTGGCTGGGCCGCAGATGGTGCCGTCCTTTTCGATACGCCCACGGGCCGGGTCGGCCTCCATTCCGCCGCCACGCTGCTGGCCATGGGGGGGGCCAGTTGGCCCCGGCTGGGGTCCGATGGCGGGTGGGCGCCGCTGCTGGCTGCGCGTGGCGTACCCCTGGCCCCGTTCCGCCCATCGAACAGCGGCTTTGACGTCGCCTGGTCACCTGGGTTCCTGGAACGGGCGGAAGGCCAGCCCCTGAAACGAATCGCCCTGACATTTCAGGACCGCACGGTGCCCGGTGAACTGGTGGTGACCCGCACCGGGCTGGAGGGGGGTGCGCTGTACGCCCTGTCTGCTCCGCTGCGGGAGGCGCTGGAACGTGATGGCCGGGCCACTCTTGCGATGGATCTGAAGCCGGACCTGACCCTGCCGCAGGTCCAGAACAAGCTGGCGCGGACCCCGCCGGCCGACAGTCTGGCCAACCGGCTGCGCAAGGGGCTGGCCCTGGGCCCCCCCATCGGCGCGTTGATCCGGGAATGTGCTGGTGATGCTGATCTGGGCCGTACCGCCGCCTTGGCAGCCCTGATCAAGGCACTGCCCGTGACCCTGTCGGGGCAGCGGGGCCTGGACCGGGCCATTTCCTCGGCCGGCGGCATCAAACTTTCAGCGCTGGATTCGAACCTGATGATCAGCGCCGTGCCGGGCACTTTTGCCTGTGGGGAAATGCTGGATTGGGAAGCGCCGACCGGTGGTTACCTGCTCCAGGCCTGCTACGCCACCGCCATCGCTGCCGCCAAGGGGGTTGCGCGTTTTCTCTCACATCCTTCCGGTGACGGCGGTAACCCCGGTTGACGATGGACCTCGGCCGGACGGTGACGTCCCCTGGACCCGGTGCTTACCCGAACAGCCGTGCAAAAAACCCCTTGGGCTTTTCCGGGGCCTTGGTGGTGGCCTTTTGCGGGCTGGTCGGTTTGCCCAGGACATATTCGCTGCGGAATCGCTCGAAATCTTCCTTGCGGCCGAACTTGAACAAGACCTTCAGCACATTGCTGCGCATGCCGGTATCGACGCTCATCTCTTCCTGCATGCCCAGGAATTCCAGAGCCCAAAGGCCCTTGATATTGGCGTTGATCCAGTCCTCGGCCTTTTCCATGTCGCCACGATTCTTGAATTTCATCGTGGTCTCAAAGCTATAGCTGTTCATGACCGGTCCTCAGTCAAACAGGTGCGACAGCACAACCAGGCCGACGATGATCGCGATCAGCGTCAGGACCGGATTGTTGCGCACGAAATCGTTCAGCGACGCCAGGATGGTCGGCATCGCGTCGAGTCCCCCCTTGTTGCCCGCTGGCGAAGGGGGGGGCTCGGTGTCGCGCGGCGGTGGCAGGGCCGCACCGGCACCGGCCAGCCGATCCTCCAAGGCTGCAAGTCGGGCCTCGATCCGCTCCAGTCTGGAGGTTTCGATGGCGGGATCAACCGGGGCCGGGACCGGGGTTGCGGGACCGGGATTTGACGTCAGTTCAGGATCACTCATCGCGCCAACCGCCTGTCATTCTGGCTACTGTTTTCGGACCAGCGGACAGGATAAACGTTTCGCAACCGCGATAGGAAGGGGGGACAGTGTCCCCCCATCCGATGGAGATAAGCCGATCTTCCTCTGGCCCCCTGAACGGAGTAGTTGAATGTCCGGTTGCTGGCGCCGTGTAGCGGCCACTCTGGGTCTGGCCCTGTCCCTGTCTGGCTGTGCCATCGGGCAGGACGGCCCGCCCTCGTCGCCGGTTGCGCTGCTGGAAGAGGCTGCGGCCCCTGTGCGGGCCGGTGAACTGGTCTGGCGCGGCACCCTGCATCTGCGCGATGCCAGTCCGGATTTTGGTGGCCTGTCCGCCTTGCGGGTCAGCCCCGATGGCAGCCAGTTTGTGGCGATCAGCGACCGGGGCAAACGGATTGCCGGCCGGCTGCGCTATGACCGCGATGGTCGTTTGGCCAGCGCTGGCGACTTCAGCATCGCCGCGCTGCGGGGTGCCGACGGACAGGCACTGCCGGGCCTGTTCAACGATACCGAGGGGCTGGCACTGATCGGCCCCTGGCCGGGCGATGGGTGGGCCGTGTCCATGGAACGCCGCCATTCCATCCTGCGCTATCCGCCATCGCTGGCCGGGCCGCCGGCGGTACTGCTGGACACCCCGGCGGCCTTCGCTGATTTGCCCTTTAATGCCGGGATTGAGACTTTGTTGGCCCTTGCCGATGGCCGGCTTCTGGCCATCGCCGAACAGGATATCGGGCAGGGGCAGCATCGCGCCTGGGTCGGGGGCGCTGATGGCTGGGTGGACCTTACCTATCAGGCCCTGTCCCCCTTCCTGCCGGTTGACGCGGCGCGCTTGCCTGATGGTGGCATCCTGGTGCTGGAACGGCGGGCTGGTCTCTTGGGTGGCTGGGGCAGCCGTATCGTGCATTTGAATTCTGCCAATCTGGCAGCAGCATTGCGGCCGGGCGGGGTGTTGCAGGGGCGGGAGATCGCCCGCCTCAACCCGCCTATGGCGACCGAAAACTATGAAGGTATCGACACTCGCCCGCTGCCCGATGGCGGCATCGCCATTTATCTGCTGTCGGACAATAACTTCAAACCCGTGATCCAGCGCACGCTGCTGACCCTGTTCGACTGGCGACACTGAAATGGGTAACCACAAAATAATGGAAAATAATCCTAACGCCAGATAGGATAATGGTCTCGCATCCCATTATCGGTGGCGCCCCATGTCCTCGCTCGGTCACAATCCCTTTGATACGGATCATCACACCCTGACACCGCAACAGCAGGCGGAGGCCTGGTGGCGCGGGTCCTCTGACCGGCATGTCCGGCCTTATAGCGAAGATGTCAGCTTCGCGGCCTGCGGCCATCTGCTGGAAGGATATAATTCCCGGAAAGCCGATGAAGTCACCTGGGCCAAGATCGCTTTCCACCTCGCCGCCGGGGTGCCGATCATCAAGATCGCCGAACATTACAAACTGTCACGCACCACCATCTGGCGGGCGCTCTCGCAATCCCACAATCTGCGGCGGCGTGTGGCCGAAGAACGCGCCCTGATGCGGCGGGAGGCGGACAGCCGGTTTGTGGCCATGCGGGAACTGGTTGTGGACACGCTGTACAGGGCGGTTGCTGACGGCAATATGCGCGCCACCCTCTGGGCTGCTGACCGTCTGGGCTTGGGCGCCGAACTCTTACAGCAGGCCGAAAAGCCGCCCAAACCCGGCTATGCTCGTATCCCTGCCGGCTGGTTCCCCGGTCCACAGGATGCCGCCAGGATCATGGCCGATCTCGATGCGGCGCCCGGTACAAGGGTACCTTTGCCTGTGCCGGAAGAATCGCCCACCGCCCCGCCGCCGGCAAGGGCCCGCTATCGCGGTCCCATTCGCCCCGGCGGCCGGGTGCCTGCCGATGACAGTCCCGCCGGTCCTGACCCCACCCCACCGCCTCGTGTGCTGTCCGATCCTGCCCCGGACCCGCTCAGCCCCCGGCTTGCGGCAACCCATCCCGATCCCCAACCGGAGATCACGCCGGAATCGGTACCTGCTACCCTGGCCATGCCCGACCCGGTGCCCCCGCTGCCGTCGCCGGATGCCGATCCCCTGGGTCAATCCGCCGATCCGCTGCCGGACTTTCCGGCTTGCCTGCGTTGGCGCCGGCGTCCCCGCCGGAAGATCACAGCATCGGCCCCGCCAGCCCCGCACCATGCTGGCCCCTCGCTGCGTCTGAAACGCGGCTCCTATTCCATCCGTCGCCGCCCTGCGGTGCGCTTGTTGGTCTGGATACTCCATAACCGTCTGCCTTTGGCTGACGGTGTCGATAGTGCGGCCGGGCTGTCGGCGGCGCGCTGGGCCCTGCGTGCCCGCTGGCTGGCCTGGGGCGATAAGCCGCCTATGGACCTGTGCGACCGCAACGATCTCCCGTTCCACCATGTTTCACAGCGGCGCCGGGCGGGAAGGGACGGGGGATATTGACCCGACCCGTCCCCTCCCACCGGCCAAGAGGGGCAGCCATGGTCGCCCGGCACTTCCACGACGCCCTGCGCGGCCCTATAGTCGCCGGCTTTACCAGTGCTGCCAGTATCGAGAAGACACGCCATGACCCCCGCCGCCCGTTTGGCCACCGCGACTGATCTGCTTGCCGAGGTGATGGACACCCCGCGTCCGGCCGATGCCGTCACCAGCGCCTTTTTTCGCGCTCGCCGGTATATCGGGGCCAAAGACCGGGGGGAAATCGCGTCGCTGGTCTATGGCGTGATGCGCCATTGGGCGCGGCTGCATTGGTGGCTGGAACGGGTGAACCACATGCCCGATCCGCGCGCCCTGGTCATTGCCGACTGTATCCTGGCCGGGGGCCGCACGGCCGATGCCGTGGCGGGCCTGTTCAATGGCGCCAAGTTCGCCCCCGCCCCCCTGTCGGATCGTGAGCGCAAGCTGATCCGGGCGCTGGACACCCGCACCTTGAACCATCCTGACCAGCCGGAAGCGGTTCAGGCCGAGGTGCCGGAATGGGCCGAAGCGTCGATGCGCGCCACCTTTGGCGATCGTTTCCTGGCCGAAGCCTCGGGCATGCTGGGTGAAGCGCCGCTGGACCTGCGCGTGAACCCCGTGAAGGGCACGCGCGAGGACGCCATCAAGGCGCTGGCCGACGCCGGGATCAAGGCCACGCCCACCGACCTGTCGCCCGTGGGCCTGCGTCTGGCCGGTCGCGCCCCTGTTATGGCGCTGGACGCGTATAAGTCCGGCATGATCGAGATCCAGGATGAAGGTTCGCAACTGGTGGCCTTTATGGCCGATGCCCAGCCTGGCATGCAGGTCGTGGATTTCTGCGCCGGGGCCGGCGGCAAGACGCTGGCCATCGCCGCCATGATGGAAAATAAGGGGCGTGTGGTGGCAACCGACGTTCTGGAAGGCCGTCTGACCCGCGCCAAGGAACGTTTCCGCCGCGCCGGCCTGCACAATATCGAAACCCGGGCCATCAAGACCGAACGCGATCCTTGGGTGAAGCGCCACAAGGGCAAGTTTGACCGGGTGGTGGTGGATGCGCCCTGCTCGGGCACCGGGACCTGGCGCCGTAATCCTGATAGCCGTTGGCGTCCCCTGGGGCCGGGATTGGTGGAATTGCTCCCCTTGCAAGCCAGCATCCTGGACAGTGCCGCCCGTCTGGTCCGCCCTGGCGGGCGCGTGGTCTATGCCACCTGTTCGGTCCTGCGGGAGGAAAATGAGGGTCAGGTGGAGGCCTTTCTGGCATCGCATCCGGATTTTGCCCTGGTCCCTGTGCCTTCTGCCTGGCCCGCGGCCTGGGGAAAGCCACCCGTTGGCACCGACATGCTGCGCCTGACGCCGCTGCGACATGACACGGATGGCTTCTTCGCCGCCGTGCTGGAACGCCGTGCCGATGCTCCCGTGGCGGAAGCGGGGGCGGACGAAGGCGAGGTCGTGGTGCCGGAAGGTGGCCCGGCGACGGCGCAGCCCCCTGCGTGAAAAGGCCTCAGACCATAGGACCCCGGACCCGCCATGCTGGCGGATGATTGACCATGAACAGAGCCGCGGGCATGGTGTCGGCACTGTTTTCCGTGAGGAGGAATGGCTTTGCGCGCAGTTGTTAAGGAATGGGCAGGTCTGGTCGGTTTTGTTGCTGGCTTCTACCTCGTCATCAACACGCTGCTGTTTGCGGGCTTCCATGTCCCATCGGAAAGCATGCTGCCCACCTTGAAGGTGGGTGACCAGTTTTATGCGGCCAAATATGCTTATGGTTACAGCCGCTTCTCCACCAGTTTTGTGCCGCTGCCGGTCGGCGGTTCGGCCCGCTTCCCCGACATCACGCCCGAACGTGGCGACATTGTGGTATTCCGCTTGCCATCGACGGAAGAAGATTATGTGAAGCGGGTGATTGGTCTGCCGGGTGACACGGTGCAGGTCACCGCCGGCCGGCTCTACATCAATGGGACCGAAGTACCGCGCGAAAAAACCCGTGACTATGCTTACCGCGACAATGGCGGCATGGTGGTGCAGGTGACGGAATATACCGAAACCCTGCCCAATGGCCGCAAACACCTGATCGTTGAACAGCGGGATGACGGTTTTGCCGACAATACGCCTGAATATAAGGTCCCGGACGGCCATCTGTTCATGATGGGTGATAACCGTGATAACTCGCAGGACAGCCGTTATCTGCGTCAGGTCGGTTATATCCCTGTTGAACGCGTGCTGGGGCGTGTCTCCATGGTCGCGTTTGCCCGCAAATCCTGCAGCGAAGAACCCGGCCTGATCTGCCCCGGTGGTGGCTGGTCTGACCGTCTGTTCCGCTGGGTGGCGGCGGATTGATGGCGGGGACGGAAGGCCAGGGCGCGGCGACCGTCAAACCACGGTCAACATTGCGGGAATGGACCAGCAGCATCGCCCTTTTCGGTGGGGCCTATCTGCTGGTCAATACCTTCCTCTATCAGGGTTTTTATGTCCCTTCGGAAAGCATGTTGCCCACCCTGACCGTGGGTGATCAGTTCTATGCGGCCAAATATCCCTATGGCTACAGCCGCTTTTCTACCCCTTTTGTGCCTTTGCCCATAGGCGCAGGCCGGGTCCTGGGTGACCTGCCCGAACGCGGCGACATTGTCGTCTTCCGCAAGGCAGGCGAAGAAAGTGATCTGGTCAAGCGGGTGGTTGGTTTGCCCGGTGACCGGCTGCAATGGCTGGACGGGCGGCTTTATATCAATGGCGCGCTGGTGGCACGGGAAAAGCTGCGCGACATCACCTATCGCGCCCATTCCGGCACCATCGTGACGGCCAGCGAATATCAGGAAACCCTGCCCGGCGGTCGCCGTCACCTGATCCTTGAGAATACCGACGCCGGCATGGCCGATAACACCCCGGAATATATCGTGCCCGACGGTCACCTGTTCATGGCCGGCGACAACCGTGACAATTCCGGTGACAGCCGTTTTCTGAACGATGTCGGTTATGTGCCGCTGGAACGCGTGCTGGGCCGCGTCTCCACCGTTGCCTTCACCCGCAGCGGCTGTGCGGCGGAAGAAGGTCTCACCTGCCCCGGTGGGGGATGGTGGGATCGCTTCTTCCGCTCGGTCAAATGATCGGGCTTACTCCGCCGCCGCCGGGGCCGTCGGTCCTTCTTCCTGCTTGGGCATGGGCAGGCCATTGATGGTGGCCACGGCCAGGGCCGCGATATAGGGCAGGGACTGGACGACCAGCATGGCCGACCAGATATAGGCGTCGCGATTGTCGCCGCCTTCTTTCCAGCCCACGGCAAAGGCTGTGACCCACAGGGCCAGCATCAGCATGACCTCTTCCTTGGCATGCAGGAAGCCCTGGATCAAAGCCGGCTGATCCTCACATTTGGGCGTGCGCACAAACGGACGCCCCTCGGTGAAAAGCCCGGTCCAGACAGCGCGGCCCACCGTATGGGTCAGGGCCATGCCGGCGACGGCGGCATTGACCTTGTCCAGAAAGCCGCACTTGACCCGCGCCGCATAAAGCCAGAGGCCGCAGGCCACCTTGAAGAAAAATACCCCCAAGGTCGGCATGATGAAGACGGTGGGCGGGAATTCAAAATATTTGGGCGCGAACAGCAGACCCAGCGACCAGAAGATGCCCCCGACCACGAACAGCATATGGGCCGCATCGGCAAACCAGGGCAGCCAGCCGGTGACAAAATGGTATTTCTGGCCAAAGGTCAGCGTCTTGCCGCTGGGCAGGAATTCCCGCCAATGCCGCTTGATGATCTGGACCGCGCCATAGGCCCAGCGGAAGCGCTGCGTCTTGTACCCGGCAAAGCTGTCCGGGACCAGACCCTTGCCGAAGCTGTCGGGCATATAGACACTTTCCAGCCCCTCCTCGAACAGGCGCAGGCCCAGTTCGGCATCTTCGCAGATACACCATTCGGCCCACCAGCCCACCCGCTTCAGGATGGAGGTGCGGATCAGGGTCATGGTGCCATGCTGGATGATGGCGTTGCGCTCATTACGCTGGACCATGCCGATATGGAAAAAGCCCTGATATTCCCAGTTGATCATGCGATGGAAGGGATGGATCTGCCAGTCGCGGTAATCCTGCGGGCTCTGGACGAACGCGACCTTCGGGCTCTCGAAATAGGGAATGGTGGAGGATAGCCAATCTGGCGTGACCTGATAATCGCTGTCGATGACGCCCACGACCTCAGCATCGGGCGCGGTAACCGCCAGCCCGAAATTCAAGGCACCGGCCTTGTATCCCGGCCATTTCGCCAGATGGAAGAAGCGGAAATGCGGGCCCAGCTTGGCGCAATGCGCCTCCAGCGGCTTCCACACTTCCTCATCCTTGGTGTTGTTGTCGATGACCAGCACCTCGAAGTTGGGATAATCCATCTTCGCCAGCGCGTTCAGCGTCTCGATCACCATATGTGCCGGCTCGTTATAGCAGGGCACATGGATGGAGACCTTGGGGTAATAGCCGCTGGTATTGACCTTCACGGGCGTGAATTTTCGCTTCCAGCGGTCGGTCCACACCACCTCCGTCAGTTCCAACCCGTCGATCAGAACGACGATCAGCAGCAGGATCTGCGCACAGATCAGGATCAGAAAGGCCACGAAGGACATGGTGTTCATGCCCGTCGTCATCGCCTCCGTCGCGGTCCAGACCAGACCCGACGCGATCCCCTGAATGAGCGCGCCATAGAAGAGCTGCCCGGCAGGCTTCAGATCATCGCGCGCCAGCACAAACCAGAACATGGGGATAAAGGCCAGAAGCGTGGCGATGGCGCAGAGAACCGGCCAGCCCGGCACCTCGAACACTCCACCTTCCATGGGGAATTTCATCTGGCGATGGGTATCCCAGATGCCCCAGTTAGCCTCCGCTTCGCCGCCGATCTGCCGCTTCCATGGCTGGTCGAATCCTTCCATGATGTAATAGTCCCAGCGGTTCTCACCGGCTAGGTTCAGGAAATTGCGGATGAACTGGGCCTGGTTTACCAGGCTGGCCTGTGCCCCGCCCCGATAGGGACCGTCTGACGGCCAGCCAGCTTCCCCGATCAGGATATGTTTGTCCGGGTACTTTGCCCGTACCTCATCATAGCCACGGCGAACCTGATCCATGGCCTGTTCGATGGGCACCTTTTCCCAATAGGGCAGCAGGTGGATGGTGATGTAATCGACTGCCTGCGCCAACTCGGGATATCTGATCCAGACATAGGGCGGTTCGGCGGTGGAAACGGGGACATCCATCTGCCGTTTGACGCGCTGGATATAGTCGATCAGGGCCTCGACCTCCAGATCGCCTCGATACATCACCTCATTGCCCACCATCACGCGGGTGACGTTTTTGTTGGCCCGGGCCAAACGGACAAGGGAGTTGATTTCCTGCTCGTTCTTGCCCAGATCGCCGGAAATCCAGGCGCCGGCCGTCACATCCAGATCATGCTTGGCAGCCAGTTCTGGAATCACCTCCAACCCATCGGTGACCGTATAGGTGCGGATGGATCGGACAAACGGAGCGACGACCGCCACATCGCGCTCCATATCAGCGCGGCTTGGGTGACGACCATCTTGCGGGTTTTGATGTTCTTGATAGGGGCTGAAGGCCACACCGGAGATGGTACCCGACCATAGTTTCTCAGGTGTGGTGGGCCGGTTGGACAGAGCCCAGGCCCCGATATTGCCCAGGACCAGCAGCAACAGCACCAACCAGGCCGAAGCCCGCATTTTCAAAATCTTGCCCATCGTTCCTGTCTTGCCCCTGGACACCACCCGCCAGGAATGGCGGCTGGTCAGCTTCTGGCAGCCGTTTCTGGTATTTTTATGAAAAGCGCAATGGCCATCCGTTGTGACAGGTCTCAGCATAGCGCAGCCGGCCCATCTTGGTATAGACCGGGCAGGGAGCCAGGGCGGATGTAAGGTGATGGATACTGGATTCGATTTGGATGCGCGACTGGTGAAGGATACAGCGTCCTTGGGTGACTGGCCCCTGTCGCGCGTGCTGCTTATGCGCAATCGCCTGTTCCCCTGGCTCATTCTTGTGCCACGCCGAGCGGGAGCAGTGGAAATACACCGCCTGTCCCCCGACGATCAGGGGCTGCTGTCGCGGGAGGCATCCGCCGCTGCTCGTGTGCTTGAGCGCCTTTGCCAGCCTGACAAGATCAATACCGGCGCCCTGGGTAATGTCGTTTCGCAGCTTCACATTCACGTGGTGGCGCGACGGCGCGATGATCCGGCTTGGCCGGGCCCGGTCTGGGGCTGTGGGCTGCACACCGACTACGGCCTGGACGAGTTATCGGCGCTGGCTCACCGACTGTGTAATGCACTCCATGCCGAGATCCCGCTCATACCGGAACCATCATGACCGGCCCTGGACTCCAAAGGGATTTCAGAGAAAGTCGTGGACGCCGGCGCGTCTGGGTGGTCACGGTGACCATGACGTTCCCTTCCCCTAGACCATCATCGGCCCCTTGGGGTGCTGGCCCATTGTGTCCTTCTCTGGTCCGGAGCTGTTCTTCGGCCACCTTTTGTAGCCAGATCAGGTCTTCCGGGTGAACCCGGCTCAGCCATTTGAAAGGCGATCTGGCTTCGTTGGCCGGCGAATGCCCAATCCATGCCTCTTAACGGCTTCCTGTTCTTTGTAATAGACTTGAACGTATGGACTGGAATGATCAAGCGATCCTGCTTTCCGCACGACCGTATGGAGAAAGCGCCGCATTGGCGCTTCTGCTAACACGCGATCATGGTCGGCACGCGGGACTACTGCACGGTGGGCAGTCGGCCCGATACCGCGCGCTGTTGGAACCTGGCAATCTGCTGACGGCAGGTTGGCGGGCACGGGTCGCCGACCAGTTGGGGAGTTGGTCTCTGGAAGTGGAGCGGGCCTATGCGGCGCCGTTCCTCGACGACCCACAGCGACTCGCTTGTTTGGCATCAGTTTGTGCATTGCTGGACGGGCTGCTGGCCGACCGGGAACCGCACCCGGGTCTTTTCGGCGCCACAATAGCCTTGTTCGAGGCTTTATCGACGGATGTCTGGGCCGAGGTCTATGTGCGGTGGGAAATTGGCCTCTTGGAGGAGGTGGGTTTCGGCCTTGATCTTTCCCGCTGCGCCGCCAGTGGTCAGGCGGCATCAGACCTCTTCACCGGCAATGACAGATTATCCCATGTCAGTCCACGCACGGGGCGCGCTGTTTCGGCGTCAGCAGCGGAACCCTACAAGAGCAAGCTTCTTCCGCTGCCGCCTTTCCTGCTGGGTTTATCCGAAGGCGGCCCGGAAGAGGTTCAGCAAGGTTTGGCCCTGACGGGCCATTTCCTGGAACATAGGGCCTTTGCCCAACGTCATGTAGAAGTGCCGTCGGCCCGTGTTCGGTTTGTTGAGCGCTATGCCCGAATTCATCGCCCATGACCGGGCGCAACTGATTGCCGGAGGTACTGGGTGTTGATGAGGGTTTTTCTTACCCTAGTTGGGTTGGGTGTCATTCTTTGGACGGATTACCGCGCTTGATGGCAGAGCCCCGTTAAACCTCATAGGCAGTATAGAAATCGCCCTTCGGCATCTGGTATGGATAGACTATGACCGACGCTGCCACCGAAATCCTGGACAAGCGCCTCGCCGAAGCTCTGGGCGAACGTTATCTGTCCTATGCACTCTCGACAATCGTATCCCGTTCGCTACCTGATGTGCGCGACGGCCTGAAGCCGGTGCATCGACGAATTCTTTTTGCGATGAGCCAGCTAAAGCTGGACCCGAACACTATGCCCAAAAAGTCGGCGCGTGTTGTCGGCGACGTCATCGGCAAGTTTCATCCTCATGGTGACCAGTCAGTTTATGATGCGCTGGTTCGTCTGGCCCAGGACTTCGCCAGCCGCTATCCGTTGGTGGAGGGGCAGGGTAACTTTGGTAATGTTGACGGCGATAATGCCGCGGCGATGCGATATACCGAAGCCAAGCTCACGGAGGTCGCCAAGGCCCTTATGCTGGGTCTTGACGAAGACGCGACCGATTTCCGCCCTACCTATGACGGTGACGGGTTGGAACCGATGGTGCTACCCGCAGCGTTTCCCAACCTACTGGCCAATGGTTCAGCGGGTATTGCCGTCGGCATGGCGACCAGCATCCCGCCGCACAATGTCGGGGAAATCTGCGGTGCTTTGAACCTTATCATCGAACGCGAATTGCTGCCCGCTCCAGAAAAGCGCCGTCCCGTGGGCGTGGATGAACTGGTGAGCTGGGTGAGGGGGCCAGATTTCCCCACAGGCGGTGTCCTGGTGGAGCCGCGCGCTAATATTATTGAGGCGTACCGTACGGGCCGCGGCTCCTTTCGTCTGCGCGCTCGCTGGACAAAGGAAGCCCTGGGCCAGGGTACATGGCAGGTGGTTGTTACTGAGATACCCTATCAGGTTCAGAAGTCTCGTCTTGTTGAGAAGATTGCAGAGTTGCTGGCAGAGCGAAAATTGCCGCTCCTTGACGATGTGCGCGATGAGTCTGCCGAGGATATTCGCCTTGTGCTGATCCCCAAGAGCCGGAATGTTGATCCAGCGGTGTTGATGGAGCAATTGTTCCGCAATACGGATCTGGAAATTCGGTTCAGCCTGAATATGAATGTTCTGGATGGCGGCACCATACCGCGCGTGATGACGCTGCATGAGGTGTTGACCGCCTTCCTGGCTCACCGCCAGGAAGTCTTGATCCGCCGCTCACGCTATCGCTTGGCTGAGATTGAGCATCGGCTAGAGGTGCTGGGCGGCTATCTGATCGCTTATCTGAACCTGGATGAGGTTATCCGGATCATCCGGGAGGAGGATGAGCCGAAGAAGGAGTTGATGCGCGTTTTTCAGCTCTCTGATGTCCAGGCTGAAGCGATCTTGAACATGCGGCTGCGCTCTTTGCGCCGCTTGGAAGAATTCGAGATAAAGAAAGAGCACGATACCCTGTCGGCAGAGAAGGCTAAGCTGACCGACTTGTTGGCGGACGAGGGTAAACGGTGGAAATCCATTCGCGCCGAAGTGCAGCAGATGGATAAGAAGTTCGGTCGCTCCACCGCCTTAGGGGAACGTCGGACGGAAGTTGGGGATGTACCCGCCGAGATTGTTGTGCCGGTTGAAGCGATGATCGAGCGGGAACCCTTGACTGTGTTCCTGTCAGAAAAGGGCTGGATTCGCGCCGTGTCGCGCCATCTTACCTCCGCAGAGGTGGCCGATGCCAAGTACAAGGATGGCGATGCAGAACGCTTCGTCCTGCGCGTACAGACCACCGATAAACTGTTGGCTTTTGCTTCGAACGGAAAATTCTACACGCTAGGGGCCGACAAGCTTCCGCGCGGGCGTGGCTTCGGAGAACCGGTACGTCTAATGGCAGATTTCGGCGACTCCGAAATCATTGCCCTCTTCCCGCATGTACCTGGGCAGAAGCTGATCGTCGCCAGCAGTGATGGCCGGGGTTTCCAGGTTGAAGCCGATGAGGTCTTGGCCCAGACGCGAGCCGGCAAACAGGTCTTAAACCCATCCGATGATGGTGTTGCTGCATTGGTCATTCCGGTAGAGGGCGACGCGGTGGCGGTCATCGGCAATAACCGAAAGCTTTTAGTGTTTAAGCTGGATGAGTTGCCGCTCATTACGCGTGGCAAGGGTGTGGCTTTGCAAAAATACAAAGATGCCAGCTTGGCTGATGTTAAAAGTTTCAATCTCACCGAGGGCCTGTCCTGGAAGCTGGGGGGGGCAGAAGGACGTATCCGTACTGTTGCCATGCCGGAACTGGCCGGTTGGATCGCTTTTCGCGGAACCCAAGGAAAGATGCCGCCAACGGGTTTCCCTCGGAACAACAAGTTTACTGACTAATCTATTGCCCGCGTCATTTGCGCTGAGGTCGGTAACGCACAAGGCGTGCATTTCCGCACCTTCCGGATAGATGTTCGCGCTGGCTTAAATGTGCGTAAGCTTTCTTCGTGTGCTGGCCCTAAGACCGGCAGGAAGGGAGTGATTATGCGCCTTGTCACGATGGCTAGGCGCCTGCTGACGGTAGCAACTGTCCTGGTCGGCTCCGCCGCGCAGACGCACGCCACAGAGGTTATTCGGGTTCTGACCAATATCGCGCCCCCTTACCAGGAAATGGTGGGCGGTAACCTCGACGGTACCTCTACGCGGGCCTTTAACTGCGTTATGGATCGGATGAACCATCGCTATCAAGTTGCCTTAGCGCCTTGGCTCCGTGCGCGTGAGCAGGTGCGGATGGGTCTGGCGGATGGCGTCTTTTCTATTGCTCCGGATATAGATGGCGACAGTCCGGAAGGAAAGTTTTCACTGCCTCTGGCGCTTGAACGCTGGGTCTGGGTTACGTCTGTGGGCGGTGGCACTTTACCTGTAGAGGTCCGCCCCGGTTTACCGGTCGCCGCTGTCCTTGGTTCTAATCAGTTGAAGTTTCTGGCCGCACAAGAAGCTATCACCGACGGGAGTGCACGTTCCGCGACACAGTTGCTGCGTATGCTGGCCGGCGGTCGGGTCGCGGCAGTCCTTATGGATGAAGCAGAACTCCGTTTTGCCTGGAAGGAAGCCAATATCAACCCCGCTTACCTGAAGGTTACCTTTCAACGTTACATGCCGCTTGGTGTATATTTCTCCAAGACCTTCCTTGCGGCGCATCCTGGTTTCTTGGAACGTTTCAATGCCAAGGTACCACATTGCGCCGCCGCTAACATGTCCTTGACTGCCGGTGAGCGCCGGATCGCAATAGAGGCGGCTCAGCAGGTGCGTGATCAGGTTCTCGCATCTCCATTGCTGATTTCGTCTTTGCAAGCCTCTTGGGCTATCGATGGCGCAAAGTCGGTCCAGCAAATCATGGATGAGGACCATCGATTCCAGAAAAACCGGGCAAATCCAAACGAGCCGCTGGTTAGTTCGGTTGTTGATCATCCGCTGTCTGACGCATTCACCAGGATCCGGCGCGAGAGCGGTGGTGCTGTCTCAGAAATATTATTGTTCAATGCTGCCGGTGTTGCGGTCGCGTCTAGCCCACTGTCCACCGATTTATGGCAAGCTGATGAACGAAAATTTTCAATGACTGTACCTAATGGTCCAGACACCGTTTTTGTGGACAATATAGCCTTTGATCAATCCACTAGTCAGTTCAGCGTACAGATCAGCTTTACTATTCCTGGAACGAAACCGGGTACGGTAATTGGGGGTCTTACAGTCGGATTAAATATCGAAAAGACGCTGACTGGTTCCTGATGATCGACTTATCTTTCCGTTAGGTCAGGTCGACGATCTGCGTCTGTTTGAAAGCGGTCCCGGACATCATTGCGGCGCTTTGCTTCCATGTCGCTCCCAGATACAGCAATGGACATGGCAAAGCCTGTGTCGGGGCAGGGGTTGGGGGCATAGCCACGGGCCAGGGCCTTGTCATCCTTACCATAATCCAGCCGCGCCCCTGCATAGGTGCCGCTGACCCCACCCATGACGACGCCGGCCTCCACCGTCTTGCGCACCCGGCACTTGGATTCCTGCTGGGCCTGTTGCGTTTCGGCCACTGGTACGCCCTGGCTATAATCGGGCAGGGTCCGGGACGTGGGCCCACCGCCGACCGGTTGGGCCTCTGGTTTCTTCTCCAGCAGGGTGAAGGTGTTGGTTGATGTGGTCTGCTCCCCCGCCGTCGCCGAGAAGGCGATGATCGACAGGACTAAGCCTGCTAGAAACAAGGTACGCATGGGGCCCTCCAGGGTGATGATACCCTTTACACGGCTGAACGTGGTTCACCCTGTCTTTCTTTCCAAGCCTATACCTTAGCCTTCTTTAGCGCTGGCTTTTTTGCCGCGGCAGTCGCTTTCTTCGCTGCCGGCTTCTTGGCCGCCGCCGCCTTTGGTGCTGCAGCCTTCTTGGCCGGTACCTTCTTCGGTTTTTCCTCGGCCTCCGCCTCCGGCGCAGCGCCCTTTTTGATGCTGTCCTTTGCCGCCTTTGCCGCCAGCAGCTCCACCGCCTGTTCCAGGGTCAGGGTATCGGCGTTATAGGCCTTGGTAATGCTGGCAAACAGCTTGTTATGCTTCACATAGGGACCGAAGCGACCGGAGCCGATGGAAATGGGCTTACCATCCTTGGGATGGTTGCCCAGTTCGCGCCCCGCTACGGCCTTCTTCACCGGGCCATCGCCCAGCAGCACGACGGCCCGGTTCAACCCGATCGTCAGCACATCATCGTCGGGCGGGATGTTTTTATAGGCATCGCCATGCTTTAGATATGGCCCGAACCGCCCGATACCGGCTTGGATCTCCTGGCCTGAGGATGGATGCGTACCTAGCGAGCGCGGCAGGGACAGCAACGCCAGGGCGATAGTCAGGTCCACGTCTTGGGGATTCAGGCCACGGGGCAGGGAGACGCGTTTTGGCTTCTCCGCCTTGGTCGCCGCCTCTCCCAGCTGGACATAAACGCCATAGGGCCCGCGTTTCATCACCACATTCTGGTTCGTCTCTGGATCGACGCCCAGATCGCGGTCTGCATCCGCCTCTGCGTCTTCGCCCGCCACGGCCAGTGGGCGGGTGTAGCGGCAGTCCGGATAGTTGGAACAGCCAATGAATGCGCCCGTCTTGCCCAGCTTCAGTGACAGCCTCCCCGACCCGCATGTGGGGCAAACGCGCACGTCGATCTTCTGCCCCTCGGCATCAAACCGGTCGGGAAAGAAATGCGGCCCCAGCGCCTCGTCCAGGGCGTTCAGCACCTGCGTAATGGTCAGGTCTTTGGTCTCATCAATGGCGGCATGGAAATGCTTCCAGAACTCGCGCAGCACATCCTTCCAGAAGATGCGCCCACCCGAAATATCATCCAGCTTCTCTTCCAGCGCTGCCGTGAAATCATACTGGACATAGCGGTTGAAGAAGTTCTCAAGGAAGCTGGTGACCAGCCGCCCGCGATCTTCCGGCTCGAACCGCCTTTTCTCCAGCCGCACATAATTGCGCTCCTGTAAAACCTGCAGGGTGGAGGCATAGGTTGAGGGGCGGCCGATGCCCAGCTCTTCCATCTTCTTGACCAAACTCGCCTCGGTATAGCGCGGCGGCGGCTGGGTGAAATGCTGGTCGGATTTAAGCGCACCGCGCGTTAGGTCGTCACCATCCTTCATTGGTGGCAGGCGGCGATTTTCCTCATCCTCGCCATCATCATCTTTGTCTTCCTGATACACTTTCAGGAAGCCGTCGAAGCGAATAATGGAGCCGGTGGCGCGGAAAACGGCTTCGGCTCCCTTAGACATGATATCGACAGTGACCTGATCCATGATGGTGCTGGCCATCTGGCTGGCCACCGTGCGCTTCCAGATCAGCTCGTACAGGCGCAGTTCATCCTTATCCAGATAGCGCGAGAGTTGGTCTGGCCGCTTGAAGAGGTCGGTCGGTCGGATGGCCTCGTGCGCTTCCTGGGCGTTCTTGGCGGCGGTCTTGTAGATGCGGGGCTTTTCCGGGACGTAATTGTTGCCCCAGGTCTGGTCGATCAGGCGCCGCGACCCGTCAATGGCCTCCTGGCTCAACGACACGCCATCGGTACGCATATAAGTGATGAGACCGACCGTCTCCCCGCCAATATCCACACCCTCATACAGTTTCTGGGCGGTGCGCATGGTCTTGACGGCGCCAAAACCTAGCTTGCGGCTGGCTTCCTGCTGCAAGGTGGAGGTGGTGAAGGGTGCATAGGGGTTACGCTTCACCTCCTTGCGTTCCACGCGGCCAACCTTGAACAGCATGGGGCGGATGCGGGCTAGGGCGGCTTCTGCCGCAGCCTTGTCGCCCAGGCTGAACTTCTCCAGCCGCTTACCGTCAAGCTGGGTCAGGCGTGCCGTGAACGTAGAACCGTCATGGGTTTTGAACTCCGCCTCGATGGTCCAGTATTCCTGCGGCTTGAACGCCTCAATCTCGGCCTCGCGTTCACAGATCAGCCGCAGGGCCACCGATTGCACGCGGCCTGCGGACTTCGACCCTGGCAGTTTGCGCCATAGGACCGGCGACAGGTTGAAACCTACCAGATAGTCCAGTGCGCGACGGGCCAGATAGGCTTGGACCAGTTCTTGATCCACATCGCGCGGCTTGCCGATGGCGTCCAGAACGGCACTCTTGGTGATCTCATTGAAGGTGATGCGGCGGATTTCCGCCTTGCCGGCCAACCGCTTTTCTTTCAGCAGCTCATGCACATGCCAGGCGATGGCTTCACCTTCGCGGTCAGGGTCAGTGGCCAGGAAAACACGACTGGCCCCTTTGACGGCGCGAGCGATCTCATCAACATGACGTTTGGATCGGTCACCCAGTTCCCAATCCATCTCAAAATCCTCTTCGGGGCGCACCGACCCGTCCTTGGGCGGAAGGTCACGCACATGCCCGAAACTGGCCAGGACAGTAAAATCCTGGCCGAGGTATTTGTTGATGGTCTTGGCCTTGGCCGGGGATTCGACGATGACGACACTGCCAGCCACTGAAGGACCCGCCTTTTAATCAATAGGGACACCGGAGGGCGGAACAGGATCAGATCAGGCTGACCTGCCCACCGGGATGGCGCTGCAGACGTCCCGCCAGTTCCAGTTCCAGCAGAACGGTCATCACCACCCCGGCAGACAATTGGCAGCCGCGGACCACTTCGTCAATGAGAACCGGGGAGGGGGATAGGCACTCCGCCACCTGACGGCGCGCTTTTTCCAGTTCTGCTTCATCTTCGCGGGTCGGACTGTTGGGCCGAAACAGCGCGCCTGCCGGCTCGCCTAGGGGGCGGTGGAAGGCGCCTCTCAGGTGGCTGATGACGTCTTCGGCATTCTCGATCAGCCCCGCGCCTTCCTTGATCAGGCGGTTGCATCCCTGCGCGCGCGGGTCCAAGGGCGATCCTGGCACGGCAAACACATCGCGCCCCTGTTCGGCGGCAAAGCGGGCAGTAATCAGCGATCCCGACTTCAACGCTGCCTCTACCACCACCACGCCCAACGACAGGCCGGAGATCAGCCGGTTGCGCCGGGGGAAATGCCGCGCTTGCGGCTCTGTGCCCAGGGGTGATTCGGCCAGAACGGCCCCACGCTGCACAATATCGCGATATAGGCCGTCATTTTCTGGCGGGTAGACGATATCCGCTCCGCCCGCCACAACCGCCACCGTTCCGCCACCCGCCGCCCCGCCGGCCAGTGCCCCCTGGTGGGCTGCCGTATCAATGCCGCGCGCCAGTCCCGATACAACGGTGAACCCTGCCTCCGCCAGATCACGGCCTAGTCTTTCGGCCATTTTGCGCCCAACTATGCTGGCATTACGTGCGCCAACGATCGCCACACAGGGACGCAACAGTAACGCAGGGAAGCCGAGCAGGGTCAGCACCGGCGGCGCATCATCCAACGCCGTCAGTGGCTCTGGATATTCGGGCTCTCCGCGGAACAGCCACCGAGCACCCATCCGGTCCAGCGTCGCCGCTTCGCGTTCGACCTCTGACTTTTCCGGAATGCGTAAGGGTGCGTTTCTCCCGCCGCGTTTCGCGAGGTCCGGTAGGGCTGCCAACGCCGCAGTGGCCGTTCCGAACCGTTCCATCAGCCTCAGAAATGTCACCGGGCCAACATTCTCCGCTCGGATCAGTCGGACCCGGTCGATACGCTCTACAAAGGGTAGGGGTGAGAGTGAAAATTGCATGAACCTATGGTTCTGCAATTATGTAAAAGTGTCAACGGCGATAGATTACGTTTTCAAAAGTCACAGGCGCTCGTATTTCAGAAGGGATACAACGCTAAAACTCGTTTAACTATGGCACGATGACGCTGGGTCAGAATGCCAACGTCATACACAGCTTGCGGGCCACCAAAGCTGTCGCTGTGGCGTCATTGTCAAAAATTGAAGTTCCGGGGGTTAAGAAGTGGTGCCCAGGGACGGAATCGAACCGCCGACACGGGGATTTTCAATCCCCTGCTCTACCGACTGAGCTACCTGGGCACACCGTACTTCGTACTCACCGGGGCGTTTGTTTTTCACCGGCGCCCGGTGTGGTGCGCCTTATAGACAAGGCATTCAGGGCTGTAAAGCATTGAATTGCGCTTCTGTGTAATTTTTTCAGCGGCCTTCATCATCGTCCGCCGTGTCCTCTACGGGCACGCGATAGACCTCGCCCAGCCAGCGGTTCAGGTCCACATCCGCGCAGCGCTTGGAACAGAAGGGCCGGAATTCCAGCGCCGGTGCGCGCCCGCAGATGGGGCAGGCAGCAGTCTTTTTGGGCTTTCGCAGCGCGGACAGGTCGATGGGATCGTCACTCATCAGCAGGGGTCCTCACAGCAACAGGTTGGTCACCGGCGGGCCGCGGCGGGCGCGGGTAACCTCCGCAAGGCCAAGGCGCGACATACCATAGACATGGGTAGCGACCGGATCGTCCGCCACCGCCGATGACAGGCGCTGTATCACCGCCTCCCGGTCGCCCGCGCGCGACATGTTCACGAAATCCACCACCACGATGCCGCCGACATTGCGCAGACGAAGCTGCCGCGCAATCTCCATACAGGCATCCAGGTTGGTGGTCAGCGGGTTGCCGCGTTCGCCGCCATTGACGTCGATTACGGTCAACGCCTCCGTTCGGTCGATGACCAGCGATCCCCCTTGGCCCAGATCGACGCGGCGGTCAGTCAGGGCGGCGATGGCGCTGTCCACGTCTCCCTGATCGAATAGGGGGCGTGCGCCCTTATGCGGGGCGATCAGGGGTAGCAGGTCGGGTGCCAGGGCCATCGCGGTGGCTTTCACCGCCGCCAGCATCTCCGGCCCTTCCACAGCAATCTCCATCAGCCCGTCGCGCGGCAGCTCCACCAGGGCCCGGCGAATGGCGTCTGGAGCGGGAAGGAGCGTGGTGGGGGTTGTGCCACCCGACGCCCGCTGCACCTGGTAGGCGTCGGCCACAAGGGCCTCGGCCTCGCCCAGCACCAGGGCGGGGTCGGCCAGCAAAGCCTCTGCCCGCACGATCCAGCCGCCTTGGTTGGGCAGGGTGGCGGACAGGCGCTGGCGCAGGGCCTGAACCTCGGGTCCCTTGCCCAGGCGTTTGGAGATATGGATACCGCCGCCCAGCGGCGTATGGACCAGGAACCGGCCGGGCAGCGACAGGTCCATGGTCAGGACCGCCCCCTTGCCGTCATGGGCGTCGGCCTTCACCTGCGCTATGACGATCTGACCCGTGCGCAGCAATTGTCCGATGCGGGCGTCGCGGCGGGAGGGTCTGATATCGGCAGCGGACAGGAAACCGGGTATGCTGTCACCGAATTCCACGAAGGCGGCGTCCAGGCCGGCCACCACGCGGGTTACACGGCCCAGCACGATGGCGCCCAGCCAACCCAAGCGCTCCGTGTGGTCAAGGGCAAGATCGGTCAGGATACCGTCAGACAGCATGGCGCAGCGCCGCAAGGGCCCGCGCTGATCGATCAGCAGCCGGCGGCGCATCAGCCCCCGGTTTCGGCTTGGGCGGCGGCCAGGGCCAACGCATCGATGCCGGCGGCGCGCAGAATACCCGCGACTTCGGTCAGTGGCAGACCGACCACATTGCTGTAACTGCCGGAAAGCTGCCGCACGAATAGGCTGGCCAGCCCCTGGATGGCATAGCCGCCGGCCTTGCCCTTCCAGTCGCCGGTGGCCAGATACTGGTCAATCTCATCGCGCGACAAGGTCCGGAAGATCACTTGGCTTTCGACCACCCGGTTCCAGGTCTTGCCGTCAGCGCCGACCAAAGCGATGCCAGTATAGACACGGTGGCGGCGGCCCTGAAGCAGGTTCAGGCAGCGGCGTGCCGTATCGGTATCATCGGCTTTGGGCAGGATACGCCGGCCCAGCCCTACCACTGTGTCGGCAGCTAGGACAATAGCACCGGCATGGCGTGTGGCCACGATCCCCGCCTTTTCCCGCGACAAGCGCTGGGCGTGAGGGGAGGGGAGTTCATCTGCCAGAGGGGATTCGTCAATATCCGCCGGATCAATGGCATCCGGTATCAACCCGATCTGGGCCAGCAATTCCCGCCGCCGGGGGGACCCCGAGGCAAGGATCAGGCGCGGACGGTCAATGCCGGGTTGGTCGGACTTTGCCGCCGCACGCACGCTCATCGTCAAATCCCACCGCTCACTTGAAGCGGAAGGTGATCCGACCTTTGGTCAGGTCGTACGGGGTCATTTCGACGTTGACGCGGTCACCCGCCAGCACACGGATGCGGTTCTTGCGCATCTTGCCAGATGTGTGGGCCAGCACTTCATGTTCGTTGTCGAGCTTAACGCGGAACATCGCGTTGGGCAGCAGTTCGGTGACTGTGCCAGAAAACTCGATAAGATCTTCCTTGGCCATTTTTTCCTGATTTCGGGATGGTAAAACGCGCACATAGGTGAGCGCCACAGCCGCGCGGGTCAAGTGTTTTCAGCGCAAAGCAAGGGCGTTTCACACGCTGGGCAGCAGGATGGCGGCTGGACAAAGCTGGGGCGCGCCTCACTCTATCCCGAACCGCTTCTTCATGCGCTTCAGCAAAGTATCGCGCACTTGCCGGTAGGCATCGAGTCGTGCCTCGCGGCTGCCTTCCACCAAAGTCGGGTCGAACGTGTTCCAGAATTCTACATCGCATGCTGTTGTACGGGTCATTTCCACGGCCCGGTGCTGCGCTTCTGGGGACAGCGAAACAACAAGGTCGAAACTATCGTCTTCTAACTGGTCGAACGTCTTACAACGATGGCGTGACATATCAATCCCCAGCTCGGCCATAACGGTGGTCACGAATGGGTCGGGTTCGCCCTCACGCACGCCAGCACTGTCGACATAAATTTGCCGTCCCATCAGGTGCTTCAGCAGTCCCTCCGCCATGGGTGAGCGGATGGCGTTATAGGTGCAAGCGAAGAGAACGGAGGAGATGCGGGTCGGGCTGATATCGGCCATCGACGCGGCACTCAATTCCGGATATGCAGCACGCAGATGAGCGTGAACAGGCGCCGGGCCGTGTTCAGGTCCATTTCGGCCTTGCCGGCCAGCCGCTCCCGCAGCAGTTCCGATCCTTCATTGTGCAGGCCGCGTCGCCCCATGTCGATGGCCTCGATCTGGGACGGGGACGCTGTCTTGATGGCTTTGTAATAGCTGTCACAGATCATGAAATAGTCCCGCACGATGGTGCGGAATGGGGTCAGCGGCAAGGTCAGCCGGTTCAGCGGTTCGTCATCAGCCTTGCGTACATCGAAAATCAGACGGTTATCCTCCGCCGACAAGAACAGGCGAAACGGCCCTTCGTCCGGTGTCTCTACCAGGGAGAAGCGATTCTCGTCCATGAGGTCGAACAGGGCAACGGCGCGCTCATGCTCCACTTCCATGTTCCGGCGGATCACATTCTTTTCCACCAGTTCCACATGGACGATGCGGTGGTGTGGCGCGTTCATCATCCCTCCCTGGTTCCTGTCTTCACTTTTTCTTAACCTGCCTGTCCACCCCCCCGCTTGGCAAGCCGGAACCCGTCAGCGCAGGCGGATGGCGACAGACAATGCGTGAGCGCCCAGCCCTTCGGAATTGGCCAGTGATACGGCCGCCGGGCCGATCTTTGCGAGGCTTTCCGGGGTACAGCCGACAAGAGTGGTGCGCTTCATGAAGTCCAGCACGTTCAGACCGCTGGAAAAGCGGGCCGACCGGGCCGTGGGTAGCACATGGTTGGGACCGGCCACATAATCGCCGATGGCTTCCGGCGTGTAGCGGCCCAGGAAGATGGCACCGGCATTGCGGATGCGGGCGGCCATCGCGTCGGGATCGGCCACGGCCAGTTCCAGATGTTCGGGTGCCAACCGGTCCACCAGCGGCACCGCCTCATCGAGGCTGTCCACCACAATGATCGCACCATGGTCGCGCCAGGAGGTGCCGGCGATTTCTGCCCGAGACAGGGTCGACAAATGGGCGTCTACAGCCGCCGAAACCGCATCGGCAAAGGCCGCGTCATCGGTGATCAGAATGCTTTGCGCGCTGGTGTCATGTTCGGCCTGCGACAGCAGGTCGGCAGCGATCCAGGCTGGGTCATTCTGACCATCGGCCACCACCAGGATCTCCGACGGGCCGGCGATCATGTCGATACCGACGGTGCCGAACACCTGCCGCTTGGCAGCGGCGACAAAGGCATTGCCGGGGCCGGTGATCTTGTCTACCGGCTTGATCGTATCGGTACCGAAGGCCAGCGCGCCAACGGCCTGCGCTCCGCCGATACGGTAGATCTCTGTTACCCCGGCCAAGTGTGCAGCGGCCAGGACCAATGGGTTGATTGCCCCATCGGGTGTCGGCACCACCATGGCAATACGCGGTACGCCGGCGACCTTTGCCGGGATAGCATTCATCAGCACCGATGAGGGGTAGGAGGCCAAACCGCCCGGCACGTAAAGACCGACAGCGCCGACTGGGGTCCAGCGGGCACCCAGGCGCACGCCGGCCGCATCGGCGAAGAAAGAGGACTCGATGGGCTGCGTGCGATGGAACGCCTCAATCCGCGCGGCCGCCAGTTTTAGGGCATCCAGCGTTTCGGCGTCACATTGCGCCACGGCTGATGCGATTTCCGCAGCCGTGAAAGCCATGGTATCGGCGGTCAGTTCCAGCCGGTCCCAACGCTTCGTATATTCCAAGACGGCAGCGTCGCCCCTAGCCTTGACATCGTTCAGGATAGCAGTAACGGCATTGTTCAGGTCTTCCTGAACCTCGCGCTTGGCGCCCAGCAGGTCCTTGAAACGGGCCTCGAAACTGGCGTCGCGGGTGGAGAATTTAACCGGCATTGCCGATGGCCTCCTGAAAACGGTCGATCCAGCCTTGGATTTCGCCATGGCGCGTCTTGAAAGCCGCCCGGTTAACGACCAGGCGAGAGGAGATATCGGCAATATGCTCAATCTCCACCAGCCCATTGGCCTTCAGGGTCGTGCCGGTGGACACCAGATCGACGATGCGTGAGCACAGGCCCAGATTGGGGGCCAGTTCCATGGCGCCGTTCAGTTTGATGCATTCGGCCTGCACGCCCCGCGCCGCAAAATGTCGGCGAGTGATATCGGGATATTTGGTGGCCACCCGCACATGCGACCAGCGCGACGGATCGTCACTGGCGGACAAGTCTACGGGCTCGGCTACTGCGATACGGCACTTGCCGATGCCCAGGTCCAGTGGCGTGTAGAGCTCCGGATAATCAAACTCCATCAGCACGTCGCTGCCGCACACGCCCAGATGGGCGGCCCCGAAGGCCACGAAGGTGGCGACATCAAAGCTGCGCACGCGGATGATCTTCACATGCGGCAGGTTGGTGTCGAACTTCAGGGCGCGGGATTTCGGATTGTCGAAATCGGCTTCCGGTACGATGCCGACATGATGCAGCAACGGCCTCACCTCATCCAGAATCCGACCCTTGGGCAGGGCCAGTACCAGCAGGTCATTGGCGGCGGGCGACATCATGTCCTGGACACTCCAGGTAGGTTGCATAGGGCTGCTTACATGGCATGCCAGGGCGGACCCGTCCACCCGCCGCAGCGAAGGGCGGGGTTGCGTGAAACTTCAATCGGATCGAGAGGGGGCAGAAAAATATGATATTTCCCCTTTCCATCATCCCTTCTCCTGTCCCCGGAGCCGGTGCCGATGTCTGCTGCCGATTTCATCATTCATGACCGTACCCGCGCGCGGGCCGTGCTGAACGTCACCGCGCAGGTGGACAAGCTGTATGGGGAGTGCCGTTGGGCGGAGGGACCGGCTTGGTTCCCGGCCCACCGCACCCTGGTCTGGTCCGATATCCCCAATGATCGCATGCTGCGCCTGGATGAGGTGACGGGGGCCGTCTGTGCCTTTCGCCTGCCAGCGGGATTTTCCAACGGCAATACGGTGGATCGGCAGGGACGGCTTGTCACCTGCGAACATGGGGGCCGGCGCATCACCCGCACCGACCATGATGGCAGTATCAGCGTCCTTGTCGACCGCTGGCAGGGGCGGCGCCTCAACAGCCCCAACGATGTGGTGGTGAAATCCGATGGCACCATCTGGTTCACTGATCCGACCTACGGGATTGATAACATCTATGAAGGTGAGCAAGCCGAGAGCGAGATCGGTGGCTGCCACGTTTACCGATTTGATCCGGTGACGGGCGCATTGTTGGTTGTCGCTGATGATTTCGTGCGTCCTAACGGCATCTGCTTCTCCCCTGATGAGAAGCGGCTTTATGTCGTGGATACTGGCCATACCCATTTTACTGATGGCCCGTGCCATGTTCGCGCGTTTGAGGTTGGGGAAGAGGGACGGCTGCGTGGCGGCGGCATCTTCGCAGTGTCCTCCCAGAATGGCTTTGATGGGCTGCGCTGCGATGAACAAGGCAACCTCTGGATGGCAGAGGCGGACGGCGTTTATTGCTTTCACCCCGATGGCAGCCTGCTTGCCCAGGTCCGGGTGCCGGAACGTGTCGCAAATGTAGAGTTTGGCGGCGTGCGCGGTAATCGACTCTATATATGTGCGACAACCGGTCTTTATGCCGTGACGGTGGCGGTTCGCGGGGCCAAGCGGTTTTGAGCCAAGGGTCATTCGAGGCCACTGGAGGCCAGCGACCGTTGGCCCGCACCCTGGTGTGCGGGGAAGCCAAAGCTGACGAAGGCAGTGCCCGGTGCGTGAGGAAACATGCAAAGGCAGGGCGTAGTGGTGTCGCTTCAACCCTCTATGACGTCCAACCCCCTTGCCCTTTGCCCCGAATCCGGCCATGAAAAGCCCCTGGTCTTTCCGTTATCACAGAGTGCAGAGACGATGGCTTACCGGATTCAGGGCGAAACGGGTGAATGGGAAGTGGTGATCGGGCTGGAGGTCCATGCCCAGGTCATTTCAAATGCTAAGCTGTTCAGCGGGGCCGCGACGGCCTTCGGTGCAGCCCCCAATAGCCAAGTCAGCTTCGTCGATGCCGGTTTCCCCGGCATGCTGCCTGTGATTAACGAGTTCTGCGTGCAGCAGGCCATCAAGACCGGCCTGGGGTTGAAGGCGCAGATTAACCTGCGCAGCGTTTTCGACCGCAAGAATTACTTCTACGCCGATCTGCCGTCGGGCTATCAGATCAGCCAGTTCAAGCAGCCCATCGTGGGCGAGGGCACGATCATCCTGGATCTGGCCGATGGTGCCACGCGTGAGGTGGGGATCGAACGGCTGCATCTGGAAATGGATGCCGGTAAGTCGCTGCACGACCAGCATCCGTCCAAGACCTATGTCGATCTGAACCGGGCCGGCGTGGCGCTGATGGAGATTGTGTCGAAGCCTGATATGCGCAGCCCGGAAGAGGCGGTGGCCTACGTGCGCAAGCTGCGCACGATTGTCCGTTATCTGGGGACCTGTGACGGCAACATGGATGAAGGCTCCATGCGTTGTGACATCAACGTGTCGGTGCGACGTCCCGGTGGTCCGCTGGGCACGCGCACCGAGACGAAGAACGTCAATTCCATGCGCTTCATGCATGCGGCTATCGAGTATGAGGCCCAGCGCCAGATCGAGTTGATCGAGGAGGGCGGAGTTGTCGTGCAGGAAACCCGCCTGTGGGATACGGCCAAGGGTGTAACCCGCTCCATGCGCAGCAAGGAAGAGGCCCATGATTACCGGTATTTCCCTGATCCCGACCTGCTGCCGCTTGTGATCGAACAGGAACTGGTCGATCAGATAAAGGCCAGCCTGCCGGAACTGCCTGATGACAAGAAGGCCCGCTTCATGGAGCAGTACAAGCTGCCTTCCTATGACGCTGGTGTGCTGGTTGCCGAAAAGGCCCGTGGCGATTTCTATGAAGAGGTGGCCAGAGGCCGCGATCCCAAGGTTGCCGCCAACTTTGTCATCGGCGACCTGCTGGGTGCCTTGAACAAAACTGGTAAGGATATTACCGAATCACCGATTTCCGCCGCTGATCTGGGTGGCTTGATAGACTTGATTGCCGACAACACCATCTCCGGTCGTCTGGCTAAGGACGTCTTTGCGCTCATGCTGGAAACGGGCAAGTCCGCTGCCGTCATTGTGGATGAGAAGGGCCTGCGTCAGGTCACTGATACCGGCGCCATTGACGCGGTGATCGCCCAGGTGATGGACGCTAACCCCGATAAGGTCGCCGAGTACCGATCCGGCAAAGATAAGCTGTTCGGTTTCTTCGTCGGGCAAGTGATGAAGGCCAGTCAAGGCAAGGCCAATCCGGCCTTGGTGAACGAAATCCTGGCGGTCAAGCTTAAGGGCTGACATTCATCAGGAGTATGTATGAGGTCGAAGGCCGCCAGGCGATCTTGGCGGCCTTCTTTATGCCGATCGGCGGTACCGTGCGGCCAACCAGGTGCAGACCAGCAACTGGATCTGATGAAAAATCATCAGCGGCAGTATGATCAGGCCGACCTGCGCCACGGGGAACAGCACGCCCGCCATGGGCACGCCCGACACCAGACTCTTCTTGGAGCCGCAGAAGACCAGCACAATCCGGTCGGCCACTGTGAAGCCCAGCCAACGGCCCGTCAGTGCCGTCGCGACCAGGACCATGGCCAACAGCATGATGCTGGCGGCACTGATCACCAGCAGGTCGGACGGCGCTACCTTGTGCCAAAGCCCCTCAACCATGGCCGCGCTGAAAGCGGAATAAACCACTAGCAGGATTGACCCACGGTCGGTGTAGGAAATGGTCTGTTTATGTTTCTGCACGAACTGGCCGATCAGAGGCCGCGCCAGATGGCCAGCGATGAAGGGCACCAGCAATTGCAGGATAATCGCCTCCAGCGCTGCCAACGAGATGCCCGCCTGTCCGCCGGTATGCATCAGCAGACCCACCATCAGCGGGGTGATGAAGATGCCCAGCAGGTTGGAGGCGGAGGCTGAACAGATCGCTGCCGGTACATTGCCGCCCGCAATGGAGACAAAGGCGATGGAACTTTGCACCGTGGAGGGCAGCAGGCACAGATACAGGATGCCCGTAGCGACAACCGGCGACAGTACCGAGGCCGGCAGCAAGCCTGCCGCCAGTCCCAACAGCGGGAACAGACCAAACGTGCTGGCTAGCACCGCCAGATGCAGGCGCCAATGGCCAATGCCGGCCAGAATGGCGTCGCGTGACAGCTTGGCTCCGTGAAAGAAAAACAGCAGCGCAATGGCCGCATCTGCCACGTGATTAACCAAGACCGTCGCTGGGCCCGTGGCCGGGAACAGGGCAGCCAACCCCACCGTCGCCAGAAGGGCTAGTAGGAATGGGTCGACAATGGCGACAAGGATACGGTTCATCAATGGGCATCCAAGGGCGGGCGGGGTACGCGCAACGGAAAGCACTATGCCTGCGCTTGGATGTTGTGTGGCAGTCCCGATTCCTTCGGGGGTGGCCTGTGCGCCACGCACAGAAAAAGCGCCGGGTTTGATACCGGCGCCTGATCAAGCCATCGCAGTCGCAGAAGGGCTTAACTGCTGGCGTCGCTCATCACCAGTTTGGCAATCTGCTTGGCCCAACGGCGGCTGAACCGATCCGCATCGCCATAAATCGTGTAGCTGTTGATGTTGTCGGGGAAGGGCAGGCCCATATCGGCATCTGCGATAACTGCTACCACTTGGCCCGTCTGACTGTCCGTTAGGGTCGCTTGAAAGGCGGCGCGGCCAACTGCGTAGACGCGGTCTACAGTGCCACCGCCACTCGCCTTCTCAGCATGGAAGGAACGGTTTGGAACATAGTCCGTGAAGGTGATGGCCAGTTTAAGAACGCCGGGTCCGGCTTCCTTCACCATCGCAGGCCCAAACGCCTCTTCCAGCTGCTTAGTCATGTATTCAAACGCATGGTCGCGTTCGCGTACCGACAGCAGTACCTCGTCAAAGCGGCGCTCGATTGCGGTATCCATCGGGGCCAACATTACCTTGCCATAGGCGGCGAGGTTGACGCCGGGCTTCAAGAAGACCTTGTCGAGGTTAGGATGGTCCTGCTCCGTCAGCCCCTCGGTTGCCAGTTTGGGTGCCTTTTCCGATGGGATACCATCCCAGGCACTTTCTTTGGCGTCCGCGGTGCTTGCCGCCCAAACCATCAATGACAAACCAAGGATGCCGGCCATCACGCCGGTCCTGTATACGGAACCTTCGCCACGAATCGCTACGGTGTTTTTGATGGCGAAGCGCTTTTTCTGTCCGAACATGGTGTCGAACTCCATTATCAGGGCTCGGGGTTCCCCCCGTGCGTAACCGCGTTACAGCGGCAGATCACCGGGCCGCCCCCGTCCCGGTATGTACCAGACATCACTGCCAGGAACATTTTTTAAGAATGGGGTGTTGCAGCGCCGTTGACAAGCCCGCTTCATCCCACTAAACACCGCTCTCACCGACGCAGCCCCGGCAATGCCGGTTGGTTGCAGACGGTGCGGAGGGGTGGCCGAGCGGCTGAAGGCAACGGTTTGCTAAACCGTCGTACCGGGAAACTGGTACCGTGGGTTCGAATCCCATCCCCTCCGCCATTCCGATCCCGGCACAAGCGGGTGGTGGCCAGAGGATCCAAAACAATCCCTAAACGGGTTCCTCCAGGAATTATCAAAAGATCCATGGTCAATGCGCAGCAAGGCATAGGACGTGATCCTATTCCCGCGCCGGCCTACACCTTGCGATATTCCAGCCTAGCAACAGAGACTCGACATTTCGCGCAGATCTCACGCCGAAACCGTCAACACCGCAGCAGCTCGTTTCAAGGGGCATTGGTGATGAACATCACACGTCTAGGTCCTGAGCGAATTTCGCATTCTCTGTGATGAATTTGAACCGCAGTTCCGGCTTCCGGCCCATGAGGCTTTCCACCAGGGCTTTGGTTCCCTCGACATCGTCCTGCTGGTCAGGGTCACGCTGATCCGGCACCACGACGCGCAGCAAGGTGCGCTTTTTCGGGTCCATGGTGGTTTCTTTCAGCTGCGCCGGCGGCATTTCTCCCAGGCCTTTGAAGCGGCTGATTTCAACCTTGCCTTTTACAGACTTGAAGACGGTCTTCATCAACTCTTCCTTATGGGCGTCATCGCGGGCATATCGGGTGTTGCCGCCGCCGGCCAGACGGTAGAGCGGGGGCAGGGCGAGGTAAAGGTGACCTTGCTGGATCAGCCCGGGCATCTCACGATAGAAGAACGTCATCAGGAGTGAGGCAATGTGGGCACCATCGACGTCGGCGTCGGTCATTATAATGACGCGCTCATAACGCAGTTTATCGACGCTGAACTCCTTTCCTGTTCCGCATCCCAGCGCTTGGGCCAGATCGGCCAGTTCCTGATTGCCGCGCAACTTGTCCACACTGGCGGAAGCCACATTCAGGATCTTACCGCGCAGGGGAAGAATGGCTTGCGTTTCGCGCGACCGCGCCTGCTTGGCCGATCCACCGGCAGAATCACCCTCGACGATAAAAATCTCGGTATCTTCCGCGCTCTGGCGTGAACAATCAGCCAGTTTCCCGGGTAGGCGCAGACGTCGGGTTGGCGTCTTGCGTGCCATCTCCTTCTGGGCCTTCTTACGCGCCCGCTCCTCCGCCTTTTCGATCAGCCGCTCAATTAAAGCCTTGGCCGCATCTGGGGAGCCAGACAGCCAATGATCAAACCGGTCCTTGATGGCACTTTCGGTCAGCTTCTGCGCGTCAGCACTGACCAAACGTTCTTTGGTCTGGCCTTGAAAATGTGGGTCGCGGATAAACACCGACAAAAGAATGGTGGCCCCCTCCATCACATCTTCAGCGCTTATGGTGGCCGCGCGCTTGTTGCCAAGCATCTCGCCATAGGATTTTATGCCGCGGGTCAATGCGCCACGCAGTCCCACCTCGTGCGTGCCACCTAGCAGGGTAGGGATGGTGTTACAGTAGGTGTGACTGAAGCCCTCGTCATCCTCTGGCCACGCAATCGCCCATTCTACCCGCCCTGCATCACCAGGGAAATCAGCCTGACCAGCAAAGGGCTGTGGCGTCACGGTGGCGCGCGCCTTCAAGGTGGCGTTCAGATAATCAAGTAAACCGTTGGGGAAGTGCAAAACCTCGGCTGTGGGTACTCCGCTGTCGGTACCAATCAAGGATGTATCGCAGGACCAACGGATTTCGACGCCCCGATAGAGATATGCCTTGGATCGACACAGTCGGTAGAGTCGTTCTGGTTTGAAATGGGCGTCGGCCCCAAAAATCTCCGCATCCGGATGAAAACTGACCGTGGTACCGCGTCGGTTCTGAACCGTACCTGCCGGGGTGAGCGGTCCTAACGGAACACCGCGCGAGAATGTTTGGCTAAACAATTGGCGATCACGCGCCACTTCCACATGCAGACGATCAGAAAGGGCGTTCACGACTGCTGAACCGACGCCATGCAGGCCGCCAGAGGTGGCATAGACCTTGCCGGAGAATTTACCGCCGGAATGAAGTGTGGTGAAGATCACTTCCAGAGCCGATTTGCCTGGGTATTTTGGATGCTCGTCCGTCGGGATGCCACGGCCATTGTCACGCACCGTTACGGTTCCGTCGGCAGACAAGTCAAGGTCGATACGGCTGGCATGGCCAGCCACCGCCTCATCCATCGCATTGTCCAGGATTTCGGCTACCAGATGGTGAAGGGCTCGGTCGTCGGTTCCGCCGATATACATCCCAGGGCGGCGACGGACGGGTTCCAGCCCCTCCAGGACCTCGATGTCCTGGGCGGAATAGCTGTCTTGCTTGGCGGCGGTGTTCTGAAAGAGATCGCTCATGCGTCATTATAGGAATGGGTGGCGGTCTTGTTCAAGGAGATGCGGTATCTCCCGACGATATAGACCCCTACATTTTGATGACAGAGGGAGTTTCAAGACATGAGCCAGAACCGCAGCCCGGATTTCGACCGTGACGCCCCATCCATGCGTACCTTTGCGATGCCAGCGGACCTAAATGGTAATGGTCAGGTGTTCGGCGGGTGGGTTATGTCGCAGATGGATCTTGCGGGTGCCGCACCTGCGATCCGCATTGCCTGTGGGCCGGTCGCGACCGTAGGGGTGGAGGCGATGAAATTTCATCGACCTATTGCGGTTGGGGATGAGGTGAATTGCTACACAGAGGTGGAGCGGATTGGCAATACCTCTATCCGGGTACGTGTGGACGTCTGGGTGCGCCGTTACGATGGTACAGCCTATAAAGTCACCGAAGGTGTTTTCACCTACGTGGCTTTGAGCAAGGACGGCAAACCCAGACCCGTTGTACCATCCACCCCCGTGTCTGTTTGAAGAACGCTTTGCAACACCAGCCCGTCAATTCTGGTGATCCAAAAATTTTAAGATCCCTCGGATGCCATTTCGGCGGGGCCGGATTTTTCCGACCCCGCCGCACTATCCAAAGTGATCACTTTCTGTCGATACGCACCAGTTTACCGTCCGGCGCCCCGGCTTCGATCAATGCGTAAAGTCGCCCATCCGGGCCGAGTTCCACATCGCGGGTGCGTGGCAGCTCCGATTCCAGCAGCCGCTCGGTGGCTACAACCTTATCACCCTCGACATCCAGTCGCGCAATGCCGCCCGCAAGCAGGCCGACAATCAGATCGCCGCGCCAAAAGGGAAGGGTACTGCCCTCATAAAAGGCCATGCCGGCAACGGCTAGAGAGGGCACAAAATACAGCTCTGGTTGAGCCATACCGGCCTTTTCTGTCCCTTCGCCGATCTTCCTGCCCAGGCCATAAGTTTTGCCATAGGTAATGACGGGCCACCCATAGTTGGTAGCAGGACGGATGATGTTGATCTCGTCTCCGCCCTGCGGACCATGTTCGCTTTCCCAGATCAATCCTGAGCCGGGCTGAGTCACCAGACCCTGGGGGTTGCGATTGCCATATGTGTAGATTTCCGGCAGCGCATCAGAACGACCGACAAACGGATTATCGGCTGGGACCGTCCCATCCCGGTTCAGGCGGAAGACCTTGCCAGCCGCGTCCATCAAATCCTGCGCCCGGTCTTGTGATCCGCGTTCGCCAATTCCGAAATACATGTGGCCTTGCTTATCGAAGGCAAAGCGGCTGCCGAAATGCAGGCCACTATCGACCAACGAACCACGGTACAGCACCTTCATATCCTTAAAGGCTGTGCCATCGTCGGTGAAGCGCGCGATGACGGTGCGGTAACCTTTGTCCTGGTCGCGCGGCTTGGCGTCCGGTCCTTTTACAGCCTTCTCCATGAAAGAAAGATACACATAGCGATTTTGCGCATAGTCCGGGTCAAGCGCGATATCCAGCAGACCACCCTGGCGGTGTTCTTCAATTTTCGGCAGGCCGGCAATTGGGTCCGGCAGCAGCTTGCCATCCTTGATCACACGGACATTGCCTGTGCGTTCAGTGACCAGGATGCGGCCATCGGGCACGAAGGCAATGGCCCAAGGCGTGTCCAACCCCTCCGCCACAACCGTCACTTTCACATCGTGACGGGCCTTCGGGGCGGGGAATGTGGTGAACTCCTTGGGTGCAGCGATGGCAGCGGTACCGGTCATCAGCACGACGGCTACTGCGGCCAGTGCCTTCCTGGTCAGTGACATTCGGGCAATTCTCCCATCAAAACATTGATTTGCCCGCAATGTGGGGATTCCAACCGCCTTGGGCAAGGGCCATTATACCTCAGGCCGTGTTTGAATGCCGACGGTAAGGCGTTTCTGGATGTCGGTAAGTGAGACCGGTTTCACCAGATACCCAGACGCTTGATACTGAACCGCCTGCTTAACCAGATCGCTGGTCGCATGGCTGGTCACCATGATAATGGGGGTAGTTGCGATCTGCTGGGTATCGATCGAGCGAATACGACGCAGTACCTCGATACCGTCAACGGGTTCCATTTCGATATCGCAAAGCACCGCGTCGGGCTTCAGGCGCGTGATGGCCGATATGGCCGCCTCCCCGTTCTCCGCCTCGGCAATCATGCGCACGCCGGCCTGGAACAGCAGGCGTTTCAGGATACCGCGATAGAACTGGTCGTCATCAACGATCAGGACCTTCAGTTTTGAAAAATCTAGATCGGCCATGGTGCCGCTACCCTTTCACGATTCTAATCTGATGGCGCAGGTCTTCAAAGGCGGGCGCGATATTCCAGCGCAGCTCCTGCGCCATTTCTTCGTTCCCCTCTTTCAGAGCCGTTTCAATCCGCGCGAACAGATCTCCCAATGCTACGGCGCCAACGCCGTTGGCGGAACCTTTCAGCGAATGGGAACCATCCTTGGCGTTCTTGAGATCGCCATTGTTCAGCGCCTCCTCCACGCTGGAAGCCCGCGCCTCTGCCTGCACCAGGAACATGTCCAGCAGGGTGATAGCCTCCGTGTCCAGATGCCCGAACATTTCCTTCAACCGGCTGATATCGAGTATGGTGGGGTCCATCTCTGCGGTTGGTACTGACACCGGGGCGACGGGGCTGGGGGTGACGGGCGGGGCATGCCTTGCCGACACGCGCTGTCGCATCTCCGCCGTCACCGGGGCCCATCGCAGCACGGCGGCTTCCAGCTTGGCCAGTTCAATGGGTTTGGTCAGATAGTCATCCATGCCTGCATCGCGGCATTTCTGGGCTGCATCGCTGACCGCGTCAGCAGACAGGGCGATAACGGGCACGTGCCGGCCATCGGCGGCGCTACCTTCATCCAACCGGATGGCGCGTGTCATGTCATAACCGTCCATTTCAGGCATATGGCAATCGGTGACGACCACACCGAACCGGCCCGTGCGCCAAGCTGCCAGCCCTTCCAACCCGTTGCCAGCGATCTCGGCGGCAAATCCCAGCTTACGCATTGCCTGTCGGATGACGATCTGGTTTGTGGCATTATCCTCAACCACCAGGACCAGGGCGCCATTGGCCGCTGCACTCTCCACCTCCGGCGCCTGCCATGCCGTATCGCTGCTGCCCGTGGTGGCGGTGATGTCCAGGGAGGCGCGGCCGTCGGCGGCTGCCACCACCTTGATAAGACGGGCTTGGCGCACGGGTTTGGGGATGGCGGCGAAGATGCCCTTGGCCCGGCCTGCCTCGGAGAGGGTGGAAACTAGAGAAACGGGGGCGATCAGCACCGTCCGTGTTCCGCCTGTTCCCTCGGCCACGCCCAACCGGCGGGCGATATCCAGGCCCACCCCGTCGCCCGGATAGGCATCAATCAAGATTGCATGAAAATGCATGCCATCAGCGGCGGCCTGACGCAATGCTGTCAGGGCCATTGCCTCGTCGGTCATTTCCACTACCTCTGCTTCCCGGGCCGTCAACGTGCGGGTCAAGCTGGCTCGCTCAGCAGGAAGGCCGCCCAGGATGGCGACGCGCAGGCCCCACAGTGATGGGGTATCTACCGCCTCCAAATCCGCTTTACCTGCATCCAGCCACAGTTCGAACCAGAAAGTTGAGCCTTCGCCCGCTTGCGAGGCGACGCCGATCGTGCCGCCCATCAGTTCCACCAGGCGCCGGCAGATCGACAGGCCCAGCCCGGTCCCGCCGAAACGACGGGCCGTCGTTCCGTCGGCTTGGGCAAAGGGTTGGAACAGCTTGCCCTGCTGTTCCGGGGTCAGGCCGATGCCCGTGTCGACAATCTCCGCCCGTAGACCGACCTTGTCGTGGTCCGCGTCGGGCAAACGGTCAAGGCGGACGGAAACGCCGCCATGTTCGGTGAACTTAATGGCATTGCCCGTCAGGTTCAGAAGCACTTGGCGTAGACGGGTGGGATCGGCAATCAAACGGCGAGGCAAAGCAGGATCAAAATCGATGGTCAGGGTTAGGCTTTTCTCTTCCGCCCGGCGTGCCAGAAGATCCCCAACTCCTTCGGTTAAGGAAAGGATGTCGGTATCGATCCATTCGATACCCAGCCTACCTGCCTCAATCTTTGAGAAGTCCAGGATATCGTTGATGATGGTCAGCAACGCCCCGCCGCTGTCGCGCACCACCTTCACCATCCCCTGCTGATCCTCATTCAGCGGGGTGTCGGCCAGCATTTCGGCCATTGCCAACACCCCATTCATGGGTGTGCGTATCTCGTGGCTCATGGTGGCAAGGAAAGTCGATTTGGCGCGTGTTGCCTGTTCGGCTTCGTCACGGGCGCGGGCCAGATCAAGGTTGGTCTTTGCCAGTATTTCCGACTGTTTGCGTATGCGCTCATCCGTCCGGCGTCGAAATTCCATACCCCCGATCAGACCCAAAAGCATCATCGCCACCAGGATAGGCGGCGCGCTCTCCCCCATGACAGCGCGCACACGTCCTGACTCATCCTGTGCCATTAAGATGCGCCAGTTGGAGTAGCGCAGGATATGGCTGGTGAACTCCCAACCTTCGCGTTTCATGCGCATTGGGCCGTCATGGCTTGTTGTTTCTCTTATGGCGGCTTGCATGGCCGCCTTTGGAGCCTGTCGCCGGCCCTGACCTTGTGAAGTACCCAGAATCTGTCCATCTGGGGCAACGAGTGTCAGCGTACCGTATGTGGCAGGAAAGCCATTCAGAAGGGACGAAAGATAACCAACCGTTATGTCCAGCGCCACGACGCCCAGATGCCGATCGCCATGGTAGACGGGCATACCTATGGTAGCCATCATTCCCTTTCCGCCATCGTCCTCGTAAAGTTTGGAGAAGAAAAGGTCTCCAGAAGGATTGTTCGATGGCAGCGACGCCTGAAAATACTCCATTTCCAGGTCTTTATCCTCGAATGCCAAATCCTCTGCTTGGGCCCAAGGATAAACAAAGGCGAACCTGTTGGCGGAGATGTAATAAACCCAGGGTATGTTCGGAAGGCGACGCTGGGCTTGCGCAAAGGCGGTGTGCAGTGAGAGGGCAGCTTCAATTTCGGCCTCGAAAGCCACCCCCCGTTGTGACAACCCGCCCAGCCCCGTCAGGTTGCCAACCAAAGTCCGATCATAAGGCGCGGGCACCACATCAAGATTAAAAGAACCATCAACATCCGCGCGTAATGCCCTGCGTAACGGTGAGGGTGGGGTTCCTGGTACTGCTCTGACCAGACCCTCCTCCATCTGCGCATGCATTAGCTCCAGAAAATTAACGGCAGTGCCGATGGATTGTTCAACCCTCCGTGTCACATCCAGGCGAGCCGTTTGCCGCTGTTCCTCAATACGCTGATTGGCTTCTGCCACCTGAAGCCATAAGAAGGTGATAACGGCTATGATGACAACCAGATAGAAGAGGATATGCCGCACTGGTATCCGCACGATCAACGCTCCACTTTCTATCTTGGATAGTAAATGGAACATAACTATCGCGGAATTTCAACCAGCCGTTCTTTCTATCGTCGCCACATGGTGACATGCGGGATGCCGCCATCATCATAGGTCTCGCCCTCCCGAACAAAGCCGAAACCCATATAAAAATCAGTCAGATGTTCCTGCGCACCGATTTCGATCGGCTGACCAGGAAAAGTTTGATCCATAAAATCCAGTCCAGCCTGTACCAGCTGGCGGCCGAGACCTTTTCCGCGCCAGTCCCTGGCAATGACGATGCGCCCAATGAAGGCTGCCGTTTCCAGGTTGGGGCCGCGTGCCCGCAGATAAGCGACCAGTCTGCCCATGATGTCCGTCACCAAGAGATGCCGGCAGAAGGGGTCCTGGCCATCCAAATCGGGATAAGGTGATTGCTGCTCGACGATAAAGACGTCCTGACGAAATCGCAGCATAGCGTACAGGGTGACGGGCGTGAAATCCTCGAATCCCTGCCAGTTGAAGGTGAGGTCGGCTGTCAACGCCGATTACCCAAAAGAACAGATAGTTTTTCTCGCAGGCCGACCACTGTTACCGGTTTGGCAATAAACGCATTCACCCCCAGATCGCGCGCCTTTATCACCATATCCTTCTGGGCATGGTTGGTCAGAAAGATGACGGGCGTGCGTCGTCCCAAATCTTCCTTCTGCCGTAGCTGCTGCAGGAAGGTCAGACCGTCCATCGGTGCCATTTCGATGTCACAGATGATGATGTCGGGTTTCCGCTCCAATGCCAGCGACAGGCCGCCGGTGCCGTCATCTGCTTCCCAGATATTGTTGAATTCCAACTGTTTCAGGATGCGGGACACCACGGTCCGGATAAAAGCCTGATCTTCCACGATCAGGGCATTCATCCTGCTGAAGTTGCTAAAGACCGCCATCTGCGATTTCCCTATGGACGTGCACAGTGACGAGGTCTTGCGACCCCATTCTCCCACAGTTGACTACAGAGCGACGATCGCGGCAACTACCCGATCAATCATACCGGGTATTTTCAAGGCACTTATGCGCGCAGGTTCATGGTTGCCGGCTTTCAGCAATCCTTCAACGCTATCGGCCAAAGCGCCAAGAGCAGGTGCACCGCCATTCTTAGCGACACCTGACAAGGCGTGAATGCGCGAGCGAGCGATGACAAAATCATTGTGGGCAAAGGCATTCTCCGCCTCTGCCCACAATGACTTCAGCGAACCGGCAAACTCCTCGAGAAAGCCCCGTGCATCTCCGTCAAGACCGCCAAACAGATCAAGGGTCATTGTTGGGTCGAAAAGCTCTGACGCCATTGTGGTGCCCGACTGAGCCAACAATGCGTCGCCGGGACCAAACCAACGACTAAGGCAACGGTCCAACTGGTCTAGATTCAGCGGCTTTGAGAGGAAATCATCCATACCAGCATTGATGCATCGCTGATCCTCACCTGCCATAGCATTGGCGGTCAAAGCAACGATTGGCAGCCGCGGTAAACTCTGTGCCTTTTCCTGCGCACGAATGGCTGCTGTGAGGTCATACCCATCCATTCCCGGCATGTTACAATCGGTCAATAACAGGCCATGGGCTCCTGGGCGCCATGCTGCCAAGGCTGCATGCCCGTCGGCATGGATATCGGCCGCATAGCCCAGAATGGCCAATTGTCGCCGGATCACCATCTGATTGACCGGTTGGTCTTCTGCCACCAATATCAAGCGTCCCTGATCTGCTGCCTGTTTCACAGTGGGGGCTGTGATGGTGGCCCGCAGCTTTGGGTTCGCACTCGCTTGCCCAGCAGCCCTGCCTGCGGCCAGAGCGACAGCGCGGATCAGTGTCGCACGGCGCACAGGGCGACCGACCAATTGCGTACTGGGCGGCATATCCGTTGATCGGACGGAGTCCACATCTGCGATCAGAACTGTTGGCAGTATGGTCATTGGAACAGGCCAACTGGACCCGCCACGACCAGCGCACACCAAAAGTTCGGCGGCGGGATCATCCATGGCAACCAACGTGGCACCAGCTTGGCGCAGATAGGCGGTAACCGTCTCCAACAGGTCCGGTTCGGCAATATCGAGGCCGATGTTGAGACTGGCAATATCGCCCGAGCAAGAGGTGAGCGCTGTTAAAGTTTCAGCCTTCTCCAGATCCAGGGTGAACCAGAATGTAGAACCATGGCCTGCGACACTCTCCAGGCCGATATGGCCCTTCATGAGTTCAACCAATCGACGGCTGATGGACAGGCCGAGACCGGTACCGCCGAATCGTCGGCTTGTGGAGATTTCGGCCTGTGTAAATGGCTCGAAAAGTCTGGCCCTCTGGTCGGGCGCAATACCAATGCCCGTATCGGTGACGGCGATACGGACGCGGACAAGATCAGTATCCGGGTCGGGATGACGCTCGGCGCGGACGTTGACGCTGCCATTCTCCGTGAATTTGATGGCGTTACCAGTGAGATTGAACAGGACTTGGCGCAGACGTACCGGATCACCCATCAGGGCATCGGGCAGGGAAGGGTCAATATGTATGTTAAACGACAGTCCCTTCTTGCGCGCCGCAGGAGCCAGCGTGTCGGCAACCCCTTCGATGATGGCGCCGATATCGACGGGGTGCCTGTCGATATCCATCCGTCCCGCTTCGATTTTTGAGAAATCAAGGATATCATCGATAATCCTGAGCAAGGCGCTGGCTGAGTCCTGCGCGGTCAGCAACATATCCCGCTGGTCCTCATCCAGTGGGGTATGGGCCAGCAATTCCAACATTCCCAGCACGCCGTTCATTGGCGTGCGAATTTCGTGGCTCATGGCGGCCAGGAAACTGGATTTCAGTTTGGACGCGCTTTCAGCCATGCGGGCGCTGCGGATATTGTCGTAGGATCGTAAGCCCGTGATGATCGTAATGAAGAGTTTTTCCGAGGTCAGCTCGGTCTTAGATTTGTAGTCGTTGATGTCATAATTGACGATGACGTCACGAACGGGCGCTTGGCCAGGCTGTCCGGTACGTAGAATCAGCCGTGTATCGCTGTTGGCGAACTCTTCCCGGATGCGGCGGGCGAGCCGCAGACCCGCATCATCCGTCTCCATCACGATATCCAGCAGCGCCACAGCGATATCATCGCGCTGTTGGAAAACGTGATCGGCCTCCATCCCTGATCGCGCCGTCAGCAGTTCCAGTGGGCGGTCCTTGTAACGCAGCTTGGACAGCACCAGCCGCGTCATGATGTGCACCTCCTCGTCATCATCGACGACCAGGACAGGCCACGGAGAAGGCGGAGCAGGGGCTACCGCGCCGTTCATCCCGTCTAATGCCCCAGACTGCGCATCATCCTCTTCCGGGGCGAACAGGTCATCCGCGTCGTCACCACCCATGAACGCACAACCTTCTCTGCTAACCATTCTGCGCACTATGCTTGGGCAAACCTAAACGCACCGTTAACCACGCTGTGTGCGTCAAGGCGTCAAACCCCTGCGCTGGGTTCAGCATATCAGGGCTTTGCGCAGATTTCTCGCGAGAACGCGACGGGGGACTTGCCCCTGTCGCGCGTTTCGGCTAGGCGTGTGGACACGGAAGTGTGGCCGAGTGGTTTAAGGCAGCGGTCTTGAAAACCGCCGTGGGGCAACTCACCGTGGGTTCGAATCCCACCGCTTCCGCCATTTTCTCCCACCCGCAAGCCGTGCCTGTCACCGGTGGGCGAGATACAGGTTCGACTGGGTGATGTCGTACATCACATGGAAATTGATGAAATTCTGAACGCCGGTATTCACATAGCCGGGAATCGCTGGACCGACATCCGACGTCGGCATCGCTGAATAATCCTTGGAACCAGTGACTATGCCGTCACCTGTGGTCGTCATGATGTTCAAGGTCCCGGTGCCATAGTTAATCGGTTGATTGTTGCCAACCGTCAGCACCGTACCGCCATGCATCACCACATGCGGACAGCCGGTATCCAGGCACATCCCGACATTTTGCAGCGTGTGTGTTACCGTTTGTGCTGGTGCGTCATTGCAAGTGGGCTGTGTTACCGCCACGGTGGCATTGATGGCCTGCTCGGAGAAGGTATTGACCATCGTCGGGGTACCGAACGGTGCCGTGTTCCAGGCTGGAAAGGATCCTGGCGATGCGGGGTTCATTGGCAGGGTGTTCGCGGAGCCGAACAAGGTGCGCAGATGATTGCCAATCCCCAGGATTAACCAACCGGCATCGCCTTCGCTCTGTGGCACCGAGACAACAAAACCTGTGTCGAGTCCCGGCACCGGCGGCAGGTATTGTGACAGTGCACCCAGCATTACAACGGTGTTTCCGCCGGATACGGTCGTCGGACACAGCGACGCACCGAAATCACCGAAACATTGACCGAAAATGGGGAAACTGTCCGGCTTACTCTTGACCGGTTTACCCGTCATTCGCGAGATGACCTGTTGAGGGTCCTTGGGGTTGAACATACTGCCCTGGGGGTACTTCAGAAACTCGGTTACCAGGCCGACATTGGCGTGAATGCTGGGGCTTGGTGTGCCCGACGGCAGCGTGACGTTCGGAAAGGTTATCGTAGCCGTTGCAGCGACACCGCTGTAGAAATATCCGCTGGTGTAGAGTGTTTCCACAGCCCCCAGCGACTTCACATTTGTCATGTCAACACCCACGGAATTCAACCAAAAGCCTTTTCCGCCCGTGTCGAATTCGTAAACCGCGGAAACGGGCTGTCCGTTGTTCCACCCAGGCACAGTGACACTGACATTGATCCCAATCTTGGTCATGGTCTTGAACGTTATGAAAGTCAGGGGTATTTGTGGGGCGCCATCGAGAGTCGCCGCTTCTAAGATCTGCTCAATGGAGATTCCGGATGCCATGTCGCACCTATATTTATGGTAGAATTATACTGTATAGCAAATCTACTGATAGTAGTTAGTAAAAATATGACCTTTTGGTCGGTGCAGGCTACCGTGCATCATGAAAGATGATACCCAGCGTATGGCGCTGGCCGGATCGAATCCGGCTGACTTCATGGCGCATTGCTACGCGATAGGGGCTGCGGGTACCTTGCACAGGGCGCTCATTGACGGCGAAGATCACGGCGTCGCCCTAGCACAGCGGCACTACCTCCACCCGGCTTTGCATGCGCGGCCGCTGTTCGGTCAGCACAAACTCGCCACCTTTGAAATCGCGGCCGGGCTCCGACAACAGTACTGCTGCCTGCAACGGGAATACCAGATCACCATAAAGATCCTGATGCAGGCAGTTGTAATCACCGGGATCATAACGCAGCAACAGCGGTGTCGGCCGTTGCTGTTCTGCGGCATGGCATTGTGCCAAGTACTCTGCATGTGCTGCCGGATAATGATGCTCCCGACCAAACCGCGCGCTCCAATCATTGGCAATTACGGCCAGGCGCGGGTAGAGCGCCGTGCGCATAGCCCCGATCAGATCGGGTAACGGATAACGGAAATACCGGTAATCCCCCCGCCCGAATCCATACTTGGCCATGACCACTTGGCTACGGAAAAGGCTTTCATCCAGGTGCATCCCGGCAATCAGGGTGCATTCCGCTTGCGTCAGCAAGGCTGGCAGCACGGCGCAGCCCTGACTATTCAACTCATCCGTGATTAACGGCCAGTCATATGCGCCCGGGCTTAACATTGTTTCCCTGTGCTCTTTTATCGTGACAGTTGACAGCATAGAACCGGCTTTTGTCGGGCGCATTCCGATCCTTGCGGTCAGAGCCCCCGCGTTGGTGAAACATACGTTCGTCTGCGATGGTCCTGCGCCGCAGAGTTGCTATTGTTCATGAAATGTTCTATATGGACCGCTCTGTGAAGCGGGGGAAGACATGGATCATCACGACATGCTTGAACGCGCGGTGCTGACACCGTCAGACTTCAAGGGAAGCCCTTTTCGGTTGCTTCTCCGCATCGGGAATAAAATCTACCGCCCGTCGCGGGCCGTACCGGATACGGGTGTGCTACCGCCCCCTGCGGCCAAGGTCGACAGCCATCGCAATGAACCCGGTGTCTGGGACTGGGGCTGACAATGGTCAGGCCGCTTTGGGCGCTGTGGTTAACAGGTCCAGACAGGCCATGCGAACCGCCACACCCAGTTCGACCTGCTGCAAAATAACCGACCGGTGGATATCGTCGGCGACAAGGGTGTCTATCTCCACACCCCGGTTCATCGGGCCAGGATGCATAATCAGGGCGCCGGGTTTGGCCACCGCCAGCTTGTCATAATCCAAGCCGAAGAAACGGAAATATTCTCGCTGACTGGGCAGAAACTGACCTTGCATACGTTCGAGTTGCAGGCGCAGCATCATGACAATGTCGGCGTCTTTCAAACCGGTCGCCATTGAATGATGGACCTCAACGCCAAGCCTGTCGATAGCACCGGGCAGCAGGGTAGGGGGAGCCACCACCCGTACATGGGCGCCCATGATGTTCAGCAAATGAATGTTGGATCGGGCCACGCGGCTGTGCAGGATATCGCCGCAGATGGCGACGGTCAGGCCTTTCAACGTACCCAGACGACGACGGATGGTCAGTGCGTCCAGAAGTGCCTGGGTAGGGTGTTCATGCTGCCCGTCGCCGGCATTGATGACGGCGCAGTTGACCTTGCTGGCCAGGAGCTTCGGCGCGCCTGATTCTTGATGCCGAACCACCAACGCGTCCAGATGCATGGCGTTTAAAGTCAAAGCAGTGTCGATCAGTGTCTCACCCTTTTTCACTGAACTGCCATCGACCGACATATTGATAGCGTCAGCGCCCAGACGACGGGCTGCCAGTTCAAAGCTGGTGCGGGTACGGGTTGAATTCTCGAAGAACAGGTTGACGATTGTCTTGCCCGCCAGCTTGTTCGTTACCCGGTTCTCTCCCCGATTCTGCTCAACATAACGGTCGGCAGTGTCCAGAAGCAGATTGATTTCCGGGGCCGTCAGGCCCTCGATCCCCAGCAGGTGACGATGGGTGAACGTTTCTGCGCGGGCGTCGATATCATGCGGGTGGGCGGCCATGGCGTGGGCTTTCGACTGACGGCGTGGATCGGCGGGGCGGGACTATGCTGTCCCGCCCCTTGTGCCGCAAGCGTCAGAAAGACCGGTGTGGCATGATCCTGCCGGGGTTCATGCCACACCGTTCGCCCGAAACCACTCCAAGCAGCGTTTCCACCCATCCTTTGCGTCATCTGGCCGGTAGCTCGGGCGGTAATCGGCGTGGAAAGCGTGCGGAGCATCAGGATAGACATGAAAGGTGCTGCGGGAATTCACCGCCACCAGCGCCTTCTGCATCCGCTCCACATCCGCCATCGGGATGCCGCCATCCTTTCCGCCATAAAGGCCCAGCACCGGGGCCACCATCTTCTGCACCAGGTTGACCGGCACCATCGGCTGCAGTGCCGTGGGTGTACTGGTCACGCGACCATACCAAGCGACACCAGCCTTCAGTTTTGGGTTATGCGCGGCATAAAGCCATGTGGTCCGACCACCCCAGCAGAAGCCGGTAATACCCAGTCGGGTAACATCACCGCCATCCGTGGCGGCCCATGCCGCCGTGGCATCCAGGTCGGACATGACCTGCGCGTCCGGTACTTTGCTTACCAGTTCGCGAATCAGGGCACCAGTATCGGTGAACGACGCGGCATTGCCCTGCCGAGCGAACAGTTCGGTTGCAACGGCCAGATAGCCCTCTTTTGCGAAGCGGCGGCAGACATCCTTAATATGTTCATGCACGCCAAAGATTTCCTGCACCACCATCACGATGGGGAACGGACCGGCGCCCGCGGGCTTGGCGCGGTAAGCGGGAAGGTTGCCGCCCTCCACCGGGATTGACACCTCACCTGCGACCAGACCGTCGGTCGGCGTCGTGATCGTCTGAGCGGAAACGGGCAGGGTGGACAGGGCAAAACCGCCCGCCAATGTCGTCATAGCGAACATCCGTCGCGACAGCGTGGGGTTAATCGGCGATAACAGGCACTTGGCTTCGGCGTCAACATGGTTCATGGGTTTCCCTCCCGTATTCATCCCGGCACAGGCGGCCAAGATAGGGCGATGTCGACCATCTGCAACCTATCGATCAGCCATTTGCTTGATTTGATTAACGCTTGCTGTGGCAACGGGTTGCGCGCATCTTCTGATGGTTGGCAATCCGGAACCACATTTATGGGCAAGGATCCGAAAGACGAGTTATTGCGCCAGATTCGGGCGATCCGGCGCCGAATTGATCCCGATGTCTTGGCCCGCGCCCAGAAGGCGGCGGAAGCGGTGGAAGCTGCTCGGACGCTGCCACCGGATCATGTGCCCTATGATAAAGAAGCCGCACGTGACGTGGTCGCCTCCTTCCTGCGCTCCCGAAACGATGGCGGGCGTTTCGCCACGGCACTCATGGAAAACTTGAAAAAACCAGAGGCAGCGACAAAGGCCTATGCGGAGAGCCGTACAGGTCCGCGCCCAGGTGGCAAACGGGTGTGATGGGCTTTGCGGTTACCCGGCGGGCGCCGGCGGTTGCCAGAGCTCAATCTTCAGTCCCCAAGGATCAATAAGCCAGCCGAACCGGCCGTTTGGATCGCTATCGTCCCGACCCAGCGGCTCCACCCCCGCTGCTTTCACCCGGTCTAGCATACCGTCCAAATCGTCCACGATCAGGTTCAGCATCACAGGCAATGGTGACGGATCAAAATAGTGGCTTGTGTGCTTGAAACCGCTGATCAACGTGAAACCACGGTCGGGGTGGGGAAAGATGGCCCCATACTCACCCCAGTCAATGCCAAGTACCTGTTTGTACCAGGCGCCCATGGCGGCTGGGTCTTCTGACTTGATGAACAATCCCCCCAAACCCAGTATTGCTGCCATTTTGCCCTCCAGGCATAGATGTGCAGACAGATCGTTTCACGATTCTCGGATGTCGCCAACCGGTAACTGGCGTGGAGGTGGCATGGACGTCCCGATGATGCTCATCGTCTTGGTGACGTAACAGAGGGTGGTCGGGTGCCGTCAAGCCCAGGCCCCTTGATTGCCGACCACTCCCCACCATGTTTTTCTTCATCGGGATGTGTTGGGGCTAAAACCAAAAGGGGCTTGATGTCTATGGATGCCGCCGTTTTGCGGTGCGACGGGATCTGGTCGGATAGTGCATAAGGCACGGCCAGGACGGGGGGCCGGTTGTCCGGCCCCCCCCCACACATTGCTTACACAATCCCGGCCTTGCTGAATGGCAGATCGTGCAGTTTCTGACCCGTGGCCCGAAAGACCGCGTTTGCCACCGCCGGCGCCGCCGTCGGCACACCGGGTTCGCCCACACCCGTCGGGCGGGCGGACGACCTTACGATATGCACTTCGACCTCGGGCATGTCCGACAAACGCATCGGTTCGTACCCATCGAAGTTGTTCTGATCGACAAGACCGTCCGTCAAGGTGATCTGGTCACGCAGCGCATGACCAATGCCAAAGCCGGTCCCCCCTTCAATCTGTGCCTTGATGACATCGGGGTTCACGGCCTGCCCGCAATCCACGGCAACAATCACACGATCAACCTTGATCTTACCGTCCTTAGCGACCGTCACCTCTGCAACATGCGCAACAAAACTCTGGAAACTTTCGTGCACGGCGACACCGCGAGCGCGCTTGGACCCGTCTGGAGCGGGCGCAAGCGGCTTTGACCATTCAGCCTTCTCGGCTGCCAGTTTCAGCACACCGGAGAGGCGAGGATGCTTGTCACCCAGCAAGGCCAGACGGAAGGCCACCCCGTCTTTGCCCGCCGCCACCGCCAACTCTTCGATGAAGGCCTCTTTGGCATAGGCTGTATGCGTATGGCCCACCGAGCGCCACCAGAGCGTGGTTACCGGCGATGCCATCTGATGGTAGTCGACGGCCATGTTCGGCACGGAATAGGCCATGTCCGCCGCCCCTTCCACCGCCGTAGCATCGACGCCATTCTTAACCACAGCCGGCTCAAACGGAGTGCCGGCCATGAAGGACTGCGTCACGATGGACTGTTCCCAGGCAATCAGGTTGCCGGACTTATCCAATCCGCCCTTGACGCGATGCACGACAAGCGGACGATAACACCCGCCTTGGATATCATCCTCGCGCGTCCAGACGAGGTGCACAGGCACCTTCATCCCCTTTGCCGCCAGTGCCTTCGCAATCAAGGCCGTCTCAGCGATATAGTCCGCATTGGTGGTGGCGCGGCGTCCGAAGCTGCCGCCGGCCCACAGGGTGTTGATCTTCACCTTGTCGGGCGTTGTCCCAAGGATACCGGCAACGACCGGTTGCTCAATACCCTGGAATTGTGACCCCGCCCAGATCTCCGCACCGCCATCATCCTTGATCTCCAAGGTGGCATTCAGCGGTTCCATTGGGGCGTGGGCGAGATAGGGGAAACTGTATTCCGCCTCGATTACCTTGGTAGCGCTTTTGAAAGCGGTGGCCGTGTCACCCTTGCGGGCTGCGGAGGTGCCGGGTTTTTTGGCCTGGGCCCGGTATGCGGCCAGCATCTGGTCGGTGCCGCGCTTTTCAGCGTTGGTATCATCCCACTGGATGGACAGGGCCTCGCGCCCCTTGATAGCGGCCCAGGTGTTCTTGGCCACCACGGCAACACCAACCGGCAGGGTCAGCACATCAATCACGCCCGGGATGGCACGGGCCGCCTGATCATCCACTGACTTTACAGTGCCACCGAAACGTGGGCTGCGGGCAAGTACGGCAGTAACCTGATTAGGACGCCGAACATCCATGGCGAAGATGGCGGTGCCATTAGTCTTCGACACATGGTCCAGGCGGTGCAATGTCTCATTGCCGATCAGGCTGTACTGGTCGGGATTTTTGAGCGTTACCTTCGTGGGAATCGGCTGTTTTGAGGCCGCCTCGGCCAATTGGCCGAAGGTTGCCGATTTTCCGGATGGCTTGTGGCTGACCACGCCCCTGGACACACTGATCTGGTCGGCGGGAACCTTCCATTCGGCGGCAGCCGCATTGACCAGCATCAGCCGCGCAGCAGCGCCGGCCATGCGCAGTTCGTCCCAACTGTTGGCGACCGCGGTGGAACCGCCGGTACCCTGGATACCGAAGAAATGGTTGCCGTAAAGTTTGCTGTCGGCCGGCGCGTGCTCACCGCGCATCTGCGACCAGTCGGCATCCAACTCTTCCGCCACAATGGTGGTCAGGCCCGTCATGATGCCCTGACCCTTGTCCAGGTGCTTCACCAAGACGGTAACGCTATTGTCCTTCGCCACCCGGACAAAGACATTCGGGCGCGGGTCGGCAGGACCAATGATGGCAGGGCCGGCCGCTTCGGCAGCGAAAGATCCCAACGGGACCGTGGCGCTGATGATCAGGGCGCCGCCCGTACCCTTCAGAAAGGTACGGCGACTGGGTGCGGGTTCGGCCACATTGGACGCGGCCTGGCGCAACAATTGACGCAGCATCATCGCTCAGGTCCTCACCAGCTTGGCGGCCTGCTTCACAGCCGCCTTGATCCGCACATAGGTGGCGCAGCGGCAGACATTACCGTCCATCGCCGCTTCGATATCAGCATCGGTGGGGTTGGGATTTTCCGCAATCAAGGCCGTGGCCGCCATAACCTGACCTGACTGGCAATAGCCGCATTGCACGACATCCAGATCCGCCCAGGCCTTCTGTACGGCGGCGGCAGCCTTGCCGGACAGGCCCTCGATCGTTGTGATCTTGGCGCCCACCGCAGCGGATGCCGGTAACTGGCACGACCGCGTTGGCTGGCCGTCAACATGGACCGTGCAGGCCCCGCATTGAGCGATACCACAGCCGAACTTTGTGCCTGTCAGGTTCAGTTCGTCGCGCAGAACCCATAACAGAGGCATGTCCTCCGGCACGTCCACGGCGCGGACCTTGCCGTTGATATCGAGGTTAATCATCGCTGACCCCAATCAAGAATGAAAATCTGGCAGGCTCTCGCCAAGCCTTCGGTCAGTCACAACCATGCCCCGGCAGCGTGTCGACAGTCTTCCAGATTTCGATCATTTCACCCTGTGTGGTCAAATGGACGCTCCATGACCGCCCTATTCGTTATGTCTTTTCAGACATATCGTTAATCATTTGGCGGCGGCGATGTTGGCGGCAGGGTGTCTGACAGCCCTTTCCGCCTGCAAGTCTAATCCTCTATACTCACCAGAAGATGAAGTCGGGGTGGGGGCAGGGGTGGCGGCGCGCGTTTGCACGGTGGCCTTTCAAGGCATAGATGTACTCGACATCGACGTCCAGGTGCAGATGACGGGCGGGCCGATTGCCTTTACCGTCGTCGGCCTTCCCGACAAGGCGGTGGGCGAAAGCCGGGAACGGGTCCGTGGCGCCCTGCACGCCCTGGGTATTGCGCTGCCAGCGCAGCGGCTGATGGTCAATCTGGCGCCGGCCGATGTGCTGAAAGAGGGTTCGCATTTCGACCTTCCGATTGCGCTGGCCCTGCTGGTGATGATGGGCATCCTGCCCGACGATACCTTGGCCGGGTATCAGTCCCTGGGTGAGCTGGGGCTGGACGGGTCCATCTCTCCGGTGGCCGGTGTGCTGCCGGCCGCCATCAACGCCCTGGCCGGTGGCAAGGGCCTGATCTGCCCGGCGGCCAGCGGGGGAGAGGCGGCCTGGGCCGGTGAGGGTCTGGATATCCTGGCCCCGCCCTCGCTTCTGGCGCTGATCAACCATTTTAAGGGCACGCAGGTCCTGTCGCGGCCGGAACCAAAGCTACAAGCCGACATACCGAGCAGTATCAAGGATTTACGGGACGTCAAGGGGCAGGAGACGGCCAAACGGGTGCTGGAGATTGCCGCCAGCGGCGGTCACAACATGCTGATGCTGGGACCGCCCGGCTCGGGCAAATCCATGCTGGCCGCCCGACTGCCGGGCCTGCTGCCCGCGCTGGACCCGGCGGAGGCGCTGGAGGTGTCCATGGTCCATTCCATTGCCGGCGGGCTGGAAGAGGGGCGGCTGATCCGCACAAGGCCCTTCCGGGAGGTCCACCATTCCGCCACCCTGGCGGCCATGGTGGGCGGTGGCAGCCGTGCCCGGCCCGGAGAGATCAGCCTGGCCCATAATGGCGTGCTGTTCCTGGACGAATTGCCCGAATTTGCCCGCGGCACGCTGGAGGCGCTGCGCCAGCCCATGGAAACCGGTCGCGCCACCGTCAGTCGCGCCAACCATCATGTCACCTATCCGGCACGGTTCCAGCTTGTGGCCGCCATGAATCCCTGCCGCTGCGGTCATCTGGACGATGCCGCCCTGGCCTGTGGCCGCGCCCCGAAATGCGCCCTGGATTACCAGTCGAAGATCAGTGGCCCGCTGTTCGACCGGATCGACCTGCATATCGACGTCCCCGCCGTCAGCGCCGCCGACCTGTCCCTGCCGCCGCCACGGGAGGGCACGGCGGAGGTGGCGGCCCGTGTCGCCCAGGCGCGGGAGATACAGCGCGCCCGCTATCATACCATGCTGCCCCCCGGCCACCCGCCGATCCGCAGCAATGCCGAGGCCGATGGCGAGGTGCTGGAAAAGGTCGCCGGCCCCGATCCGCAGGGCCGTCACCTGCTGACCGACGCGGCGGAACGGCTGAAACTGTCGGCCCGTGGTTATCACCGCGTCCTGCGCGTGGCCCGCACCCTGGCCGACATGGACGGCGCCGATGGTGTGCGCCGCATCCATGTGGCCGAGGCCCTGTCCTACCGCCGGGTGGCACCGGGACGGTAAGGGGGCGGATGTTAACCCTGTGAAACATCCTGGAACGCGGTGCGCGGCCCTGTTCCACCGGGCGGGGGCCGGGATGGGCGGCGGATGTTAACCCTGTGAAACATCGTGGAACCGCAAAACAGGGTGTGTTTCAGAGTGCCAGTGCGGCAAAAGCAGCGCCGGTCAACCCTGTGCAACATTGTGCACCATAAAAGCGGGCTGTGTTTCAGGGGCCATGGCTGCAACCTCCGGACAGACCGACCCGATGGCCGACCCGTGTTGCACCGGTACCGATCCGACCCAGACGGACGAAGAGTGTTGATGACGGAGTATAGCACGCGGTGGCCGGAAAGTCAGCGGTTGGTGCGGTGGTGCCGGCCGGGGCAGTCGGTGGGGCCGGCGTTATTCTGCAGTCCGGTCCTCAAGCGTTAGGCCGGTGAGATGGCATGCTGGGGGCAATGTAGCGGGTGGGGCAGGTTTGTATCGCCGCTTTGCGCGCCACTTCAGTCTTTCCACCGTCCTGATGGCCGACCCATCAGCGGACATTCCGCCGAACGTCTTTGTCCGGAAAGTGGTCCGACAAACAATTTGTCCGGATTGCCATCGGGCGCGCCAGTTTCCGGACAGCCGTCGTGTTGACCGCCAAAGGACGGTTTGGCGGACAGGGTTTGATGTGAATGGATGGCCAGGACGGGTCCGGGAGCGGGCGAGCGGCTTTTCGTGTTCCCTTCTGGATTCCGGACATTCCGCCCTTGTCCGACCGTCAGGGGGGCCACAGGCGGTGAAGATAGTGCCGACCACTCTCAGTGATGTCTGTTGAAAAAAGGCTATCTGCTTGGGTGACTAAATCATCTGCCTTGTACAGCTTCTGGCCACGGATGTACCCTATGGGGGTTAATGGTGGGGGTGGAAATGCCTGACTTGGCAGGAGAGAAGATAGCCTCTTACGGATTCACAGGGCCAATTGATCCAAATGGAGCCACGCGAATAGCCGCGGCCATGAATCACGCAGCGAACAATCAATTTGATGAAGTTCATTTTGCCGTAAGTTCCAACGGCGGATATGTAGCCGACGGCATTTTTCTGTATAATCTTATCCGTGCGCTACCTATTAAAGTGAGGGTGCATAATATCGGAAGTTGCAGTTCAATAGCTGTTGTCGTTTTCCTGGCAGCGGAGCATCGATATTGCTCGGCACATTCCATGTTTATGATCCACCCGACTTCACTGTTTCCGTCTCAGGAAGGAATGTCGGCGGAGCGATTGCAATCATCGCTGAATGCGGCCTTGGCGGATGACGGTCGCACTGAAAACATCCTGCGCGAGCGTACCAACCTCCCAGACAACGTCCTCCAAGCGCGCAGGTTCAAGGACGTGTTCATCACGCCGCAAGAGGCGGTTCAGGTCGGGCTCGCTCATGGGATAGCTGAATTTGCGGTCCCACATGGGCGCCAAATCATCCAGATTTAGCTTACGTTGGTGGTCCATCTTTGCCGCCCAGTTCACTTCGAAGTTCTGCTTATACCCCCACCAAAGGAACCCTGCCAGTTATTTGCAGGTCCGCTTTCAGGTGCCATTGAACGGAGCCGGGTTTGCCGGAGGTGACCGGCCCTTAAATCTACACCGCTCACCTGCTGCGGCGCTGCTACTTGTACTTCTCCTCGATCTTCGACTGAATTCCGCCTGACAGTTTTTTGAGTGTCACAACGACGTGCCGGAAATAAGCGCGGTCTACTACCAGTTCCTCGCCATCCTCGCCGCGGCGCTTATCACCGGCCTTCTCAATATAGAGTTTGTTGATCCGGCCACTGTTGTGGATGATGATGTCTCGAGAGGCCTTTATCTCAATAAACGCCTTCACCACATCGGTATCCATCTCGATGGATAGCACCTTAGCGGCCTTATCAAGATATTCCGCTGGCTTACCAAACATCAGCCCCTCGCACTTCATGACGACAAAACGCCGAATCACGTCTTCGCGCTCTTCATAAGCCAGAAATAAGTCGAGAGGTATGCCGCCCTTATCAGAAAGAACCGACAGTTTCAAAGGTTGTGCTGTCGCCACAATGACGAGACTGTCCTGGATAAAAGCTTCGGTGCGCGATACCAATGACACGATGTTAGTTTCGAAAATGCCCCGCTCGTGTTGGGCGTGGAAAATCAGGCCGATATCTTCATCGCGACGTCTGCTAACCACAGTGCCGTCGCGCTTTGGCACTTGGTATGGCTTTTTTGCTTTGCTCTTAGAATTTCGCAGTATTTCAGCCCGTTTTTTAAGATCGGGCCGCAGGAGCTCGGTGAATATCCACGCATCATTAATCAACCGGTAAAGCCGGATGTGAAGGGTATAGATTGCCTTCGATACTTCGCTATTTCTTGCCATTCTCTCCCTCCCATCGCACCGGCCATATTATAGGTGCATTCCCCACAAGAATAAATGATGAAGGTATGCCTACATGATTATGGTGTAGTTTCTTTGAAAACTATCAAAGATTTTCTTTCGAACTTTGGGAGTGCGACTAACATCGCCCGCGTGTCCGTCAAACGGAGGTTTGACGGACACCCAGAATTCGGCCGCTTTCTCGTTGCCCTGACAGAAACCCGCCCGTCCGCCTCCGGCCCCCTTTGAGCCACTCAGAACGACTGCAATGCTGCCGCTGCCTTCATCCGGCCTCACACGCTCGCCGATGAAGGGCCGACCTCAAAACTGATACGCAGGCGGGTGCCTGTGGCTTTGGCGAAGCGCGCCAGGGTTCGGGCGGATGGGATTGTCCGGCCGCTTTCGAGGCGGGCGATGGCGCTTTGGGAGGTTTGCATGCGCGCGGCCAGTTCCTCCTGCGTCAGACCTGCCTTGATGCGGGCCTCGATGATGGCCTGGGCCAAGGTGAATTCTTCCTCAAGCGCGTCGTATGCCTCGCGGTAGGCGGGGTCCTGCATCCAATCCGCGTGGAGTTCCTTGATCCTGGTCATGTGATCTCCTTCGCCCGCTCACGGGCCAAGTCCCGCTCATGGCGCGGGGTTTTCTGTGTTTTTTTGACAAACACCCGGACGATGACAACCCGCTTGCCGGTCGCCGTGAGGTAGATCGCCCGCGAAAGGCCGCCCTGGCCCTTCACGCGCAATTCCCACAGCTTGCCCTCAAGTGCGTTACACCACATCCCAGTGATCGTCACCGATCACCGGGCTTCAATCGCCAGCGCCGCCATCAGGCGGCTCGGCTACGCGCCACGTGGCGCGCGGCGGCAGTCGCCGCCGAACCGGTTCCCGATGCGTCAAATTCATCGGGAACCGCTATTACCGTGTCATGCGGCAGGTTCTGTAGGCCGACGGCTTCAATAAGATGGAGGATGCGGACCAGCCGTGCCCGTAAATCCACAGGCAGGCAAAAATCTCCGCATCGACGATTTCATTCAGGGTTTCAACCGTCCCCGTGGGCTGAATATATCAAAATTGATATATTTTGTCCGGCGCGAACCCCATGGCGGCAGTCGCCGCCGCAGCCAATTGCGATAAAATCCACGCAACGCGATTGGGTTTAAGCGGCCCCCAGCCACCCGGCCAAATCCGCCAGCGCTCGGGTGGTGTAGGCCTTTTTCCGGTCCTTGCCGTGCAGGTCCTTGCCGTTGGGCTGGCGGTCGGTGATGGGGGGGAAGAGGCCGAAATTGACGTTCATGGGCTGGAACGTCTCCGCCTCGGCCCCGCCGGTGATGTGGGACAGCAGGGCGCCCAGCGCCGTGGTGCGCGGCGGCAGGGAGGGGGACTGGCCCAGCCGGTCGCTGGCGGCGAAGCGGCCGGCCAGCAGGCCGACAGCGGCACTTTCCACATAACCTTCGCAGCCGGTGATCTGCCCGGCGAAGCGCAGGCGGGGCAGGGCCTTCAGGCGCAGGGTGGCGTCCAGCAGGCGCGGGGAGTTGATGAAGGTGTTGCGGTGCAGACCGCCCAGCCGCGCGAACTCGGCATTTTCCAGGCCGGGGATCATGCGGAAGACCCGGACCTGTTCGGCATATTTCAGCTTGGTCTGAAAGCCGACCAGATTATAGAGCGTGCCCAGGGCATTATCCTGACGCAACTGCACCACGGCATAGGGGCGCTTGCCCTCATGCGGGTTGGTCAGGCCCACGGGCTTCATCGGGCCATAACGCAAGGTGTCGACGCCGCGTTCGGCCATCACCTCAATCGGCAGGCAGCCTTCAAAATAGGGGGTGTTTTTCTCCCACTCCTTGAAGTCGCCCTTTTCGCCATCAATCAGCGCCTGGATGAAGGCCTGATACTGCTCCTTGTCCATGGCGCAGTTGATATAGTCCTTGCCCGTACCGCCGGGCCCCACCTTGTCATAGCGCGACTGAAACCAAGCCTTGGACAGGTCGATGCTGTCGGTATGGACGATGGGGGCGATGGCGTCGAAGAAGCTCAACTGCTCCTCGCCCGTAAACGCCCGGATCGCCTCGGCCAGCTTCATGCTGGTCAGGGGGCCGGTGGCGATGATGGTATTGTCCCAGTCTTCGGGCGGGATACCGGCAACCTCGCCCCGCTCCACCGTCACCAGCGGATGGCTGGTCAGGGTGGCGGTCACATGTTCGGCGAAATGATCGCGGTCCACGGCCAGGGCGCCGCCGGCGGGCACCTTGTGCGTGTCGGCTGCTGTCAGGATCAGCGAGCCGCAACGGCGCATCTCCTCATGCAGCAGGCCGACGGCGTTATATTCGGCGTCGTCAGAGCGGAAGGAGTTGGAACAGACCAGCTCCGCAAAGAAATCCGTCTGGTGCGCGTCCGTTTTCTGAACGGGGCGCATCTCATGCAGGATGACGGGGATGCCGGCCTGGGCGATCTGCCATGCAGCTTCGCTGCCGGCCATGCCGGCGCCGATGACGTGGATGGGGGTGTGCTGTGTCATGGGCGGTGATGTCGCGCGACACGGCGCGGACGTCAAGTGCCGATACATCCATCTTTGTCCGAACCGTGTCCAAAGCGGGCGGGCGCGGGCGGCATTGTGCCCCTGACAGGACGTCACTAGACATTTCCGATATCGGATGTATTGTGCCGGGCGTTTCACGATTGCCGGACAATGGTTCACGATGCTTGCCGCCACCCCTCCGGGCGAAACCCTTTTCCACCGCGTGCAGCGCCATGTCGGCGAACTGTTTCGGCTGGCCATTCCCGTGATCATCGCGCGGGCGGGCATCATGGTCATGGCGCTGACCGACACGTTGATGGTCGGGCGGTTCGGGGCCCAGGAACTGGCCTATTACGGGCTGGGCAACATGCCGGTCGGCGTGATGCTGGGCGTCATGGTCGGGCTGATGCTGGGCGTGGTGGTCATGACGGCCCAGGCCGTGGGGCGGGGCGAGGAGGCATCGACCGGTATGATCTGGCGCCGGGCCATCCCTTATTCGTTGCTGGTCGGAGGGGGCATGGCGGGCCTGTGCCTGCTGGGTGAGGAGTTCCTGCTGATCACCGGCCAGGCCCCCGACCTGGCCGCCGGTGGGGCCGGCGTGATGGCGGTGATCGCCATTGGCATGCCAGCCGCCGGCCTGCATCTGGCCACCAGCCTTTATCTGGAAGGGATGAAACGACCGATTCCCGGCATGGTGGCCATGCTGATCGGCAATGTCCTGAATGTCGGGCTGAACTGGGTCCTGGTCTGGGGCCATTTCGGCTTTCCCGCCATGGGGGCGGAGGGGGCGGCCTGGGCCACCACCATCCTGCGCTGGCTGGGGGCTATCGGCCTGATCGCCTATGTCTGGTGGCTGCCGGCGCGCCATGCCTGGGGCATTCGCGGCGGGTTCAAGGGCTGGTGGCGAGACAGCGGTCCACAGCGGCAGGTGGGTTATGCCGCAGGCCTGTCCAACGGGCTGGAAGGATCAGCCTTTGCGGCGCTGGCGCTGTTTGCGGGCTGGCTGGGTGCCATGTCGGTCGGGGCCTACACGATCGGGTTGAACCTGATCGCCCTGCCTTTTATGTGCGCGCTGGGGCTGGCGACGGCCACATCGGTGCGGGTGGGCAATGCCTATGGTGCGGGGGACCGGGTGGAAACCAAGGTTGCCGGCTGGACCGGGCTGGGCGTGACCAGCGTCATCCTGGCGCTGGTCGGGGTGATCTTCCTGCTGTTTCCCGCCTGGGTTGCAGCGCAGTTCACGGCGGACCCGGCCCTGATCGCGCTGACCGCGCCCTTGCTGGCGCTGTCGGCCTGGCTGCTGGTGGCCGATGGCGGGCAGGTGGTGATGGCGCAAGCCCTGCGCGGACGCAGCGACACCTGGGTACCCACCGCCATGCATTTTGTCAGCTATTACGCCATCATGATGCCCCTGGGCTGGTATCTGGCCTTCCCCATGGGCCAGGGGGTGCTGGGCTTGTTCATGGGCATTCTGATTGCCAGTTTTGTGGCGGTGACCTTCCTGATGGGCCGGTTCTGGTGGCTGTCACGGCGGGATGATCGGGCGGCCGGTGTCTGATTTCCCCTTTCGTTGTTCGCACCCGCGAATGGTGCTACAAGGGGTGCCCGATGGCCGGTCCTGCCGGCCGTCTGGCTTTGTAGACCCGTAATGACGAGTTCCGCTCGGTGACCTCCACGCCCGCTCTGCCATCCGATATCACGCCCATCACCATCGAAGATGAGATGCGGCGATCCTATCTCGATTACGCGATGAGCGTGATCGTGAGCCGAGCCCTGCCGGATGTGCGCGACGGCCTGAAGCCTGTGCATCGGCGTATCCTGTTCGCCATGAAGGAAGGCGGGTACGACAGTACCAAGCCTTATAAGAAGTCGGCGCGTATCGTCGGTGACGTGATGGGTAAATACCATCCGCATGGCGACAGTGCGATTTATGACGCCATGGTGCGTATGGCGCAGGATTTCTCCATGCGCCTGCCCCTGATTGATGGTCAGGGCAATTACGGCTCCATGGATGGCGACGCGGCGGCGGCCATGCGCTACACCGAGGCCCGACTGGCCAAGGTCGCCGAATTCATGCTGGACGATATCGACAAGGAAACGGTCGATTTCCAGCCCAATTATGACGAGTCGGAAGAAGAACCCACGGTCCTTCCGGCCAAGTTCCCCAACCTGCTGGTCAATGGGGCCGGCGGTATCGCGGTGGGCATGGCCACCAACATCCCGCCCCATAATCTGGGCGAGGTGATTGATGCCTGCCTGGCCTATATCGACAATCCCGACATCTCCATTGATGAACTGATTGAGATCGTTCCCGGCCCGGATTTTCCCACGGGCGCCCTGATCCTGGGGCGGTCGGGTATCCGGTCGGCCTTCCATACCGGTCGTGGCAGCGTGATCATGCGCGCCAAGACGGAGGTGGAGGAGATCCGCAAGGATCGTTGGGCCATTGTTGCCACCGAGATCCCGTTCCAGGTCAATAAGGGCAAGCTGCTGGAACGTATCGCCGAATGCGTGAATGAAAAGCTGGTCGAGGGCATCAGCGATGTCCGCGACGAGTCTGACCGCGACGGCGTGCGTGTGGTCGTGGAACTGAAGCGCGACGCCGTGCCCGACGTGGTGCTGGCGCAGCTTTTCCGGCACACCGCGCTGCAGACCAGTTTCGGCGTGAATACCCTGGCGCTGAATGGCGGCCGGCCGGAACTGATGGATCTGAAGGCCATCATTGCCGCCTTTGTCCGCTTCCGCGAACAGGTGGTGACGCGGCGGACGGAATTTGAGCTGGGTAAGGCGCGTGAGCGTGCGCACATCTTGGTCGGTCTGGCCGTTGCGGTCGCCAACCTGGATGAAATGATCGCGCTCATCCGCAATGCGCCCGATCCGCAGTCGGCGCGTGAGCAGATGATGGCGCGCGACTGGCCCGCCGCTGACGTGGCCCCGCTGATTGCGCTGATTGACGAGCCGGGCCGTGGCCTGTCGGAGGCGGGTACCTACCGTGTGTCGGAAGCCCAGGCCCGTGCCATTCTGGATCTGCGTCTGCACCGGCTGACCGGGCTGGAGCGCGACAAGATCGGTGAGGAACTGACCGGGGTTACCGATCAGATCAAGACTTTCCTGGCGATTTTGGCCGAGCGTACCCTGCTGCTGGATGTGATCCGCAACGAGCTGGGCGAGATGAAAGCCCGCTTTGCCACGCCGCGCCGCACAACCATTGAAGAGTCTGAATTCGAGTCTGACATTGAGGACCTGATCCAGCGCGAGGACATGGTCGTCATCGTCACCCAGGGCGGCTATATCAAGCGGGTACCGCTGTCCACCTATCGCGCCCAGGCCCGTGGCGGCAAAGGCCGGTCGGGTATGCAGTTGAAGGCAGAGGATCAGGTTTCTGACCTGTTCGTGTCCAACACGCATACGCCGATGCTGTTCTTCACCAGCCGTGGCATTGTTCATAAGCTGAAGGTCTGGCGCCTGCCGCAGGGCACGCCGCAGACGCGCGGCAAGGCCCTGGTCAATCTGCTGCCGCTGGAGGAGGGGGAAACCATCTCCACCGTCATGCCGATGCCGGAGGATGAGGCCACGTGGGGCGATCTGGAGATCGTGTTCGCCACGTCCAAGGGCGGCATCCGCCGCAACAAGCTGTCGGACTTCCAGAATATCCGCGCCAATGGCCTGATCGCCATGAAGCTGGAGGAGGAGGGGGAGACCCTGATTTCCGTCCGCACCTGTACCGATCAGGATGATGTGCTGCTGGCCACCCATCTGGGGCGCTGCATCCGCTTCCCCGTGACGGAAGTGCGCGTGTTCAGCGGCCGTACCTCCACCGGTGTGCGCGGTATCAAGCTGGCCAGTGGCGACGCGGTGATCGGCATGTCGATCCTGCACCATACCGATTACAGCATGGAAGAACGCGCCGCCTATCTGAAGCAGGCGCGCGAACTGCGCCGGGCCGAGGGCGAGGATACAGATGACGCGGTGGATGTCGATGCCGAGCCGGTGGGCGAGGCGCAGCTTTCGCCTGAGCAGTTTGCCGAGATGCAGGCGCGGGAGGAAATGATCCTCACCGTGTCTGAGCAGGGCTTCGGCAAACGCACCTCGGCCTATGAATATCGCCTGACAGGCCGTGGCGGCCAGGGCATCTGGAACATGGATATGGGGGATCGCAACAAGGCCATTGCGGCCGTGTTCCCCATCCATGAGACCGACCAGCTCATGATGGTCAGCGATGGCGGCCAGGTCATCCGCATGCCTGTCCATGATATCCGCCTGACGGGCCGCAAGAGCAAAGGCGTCACCCTGTTCCGCCTGTCGGGTGAGGAAAAGGTGGTGTCGGTGGCCCGTCTGGAAGATGACGGTTCCGATGCCAGCGCCGATGGCGCAGAGGCCGCCGCAACCGAGTGAATTGAGAATCATCCGCGCGGGTTCCGGGGAGAGAGCCCCCAGGAACCCGACCGGTTGACCGGAAAAGTGCGCGGGCCATGACCCGGGCCGACGGTCAAAAGAGAGACTAGAGGGGAAGGGGTAGAGGACCATGGCGGCACCGCGTATCGGCGTCTATCCGGGCACATTCGACCCGGTGACCAACGGTCATTTCGACATTATCCAGCGCGCCTGCCGCATGGTCGACCATCTGATTGTGGGTGTGGCCAGCAATGCCGGCAAAGGTCCGCTCTACACCACCGATGAACGGGTTGCCCTGGTCGCCGGGGAATTGGCGACCCTTAATCAGCAGGGGTTCAGCGTTGAGGTGCGGCCCTTTGACCAACTGTTGATGAAATTCGCCATGGATTGTGGGGCCTCGGTGATTATCCGTGGCCTGCGGGCCGTGTCGGATTTCGAATATGAATTCCAGATGGCTGGCATGAATGCCCGCCTGAACCCTGCCATCGACACGGTCTTCCTGATGGCATCGGACAAACACCAGTTCATCTCGTCGCGCTTCGTGAAGGAGATTGGGCGCTTGGGTGGCGATATCAGCCAGTTTGTCAGCCCACGTGTCGCGGCCAGTCTTCAGTCTCGTTTCGATGCCGAAAGGGCAACCAAGGGGGCTTGAAGCCCTGCAATTATTCAAAGGTGCGATGCCGCATCGTGCATGTTGACGGATGCAGTCTGCTTGCCTATGGTGCGCGCCACTTCGCCGGTATGATTCCGTAGCTCAGTCGGTAGAGCACGTGACTTTTAATCATGGGGTCGTGGGTTCGAATCCCACCGGAATCACCATCCTCGAAGCAGGGCATTGAGAACAAAGTGTTTTCTGCCCCTTTTACCCCCGCCGCGGCGCGTCGCCGCTTTTGCTGGGGGTTTCCTTTCCCGCCGCTGTTCGATGATCTTTTCGGTGAGGCGCCCCCAAGGTTGCGTTGATGCATGCTTTGGCGATGCGCGTGGCGTCTGCGGTGCAGCGACGGTTACCGACAGGCCATCTGGTCATGTTGCATCCCATCCCCTGTTCGGCCAGGACCGCGCACACTGACGGGTGCTGCCTGTAAGACCCGCTGGAGGGGGGTGAAATTCATCCATTCCAGGAGTGCATTCCAGGGGTGCATTCCACAGAGATGATTGTGTCGTGGTCGTCGCCGGCCCTGCAACAAGGGTCCGACGCCATCAGACCATGGGTGGTAAGGTATTATATCCAAAGGAATAGATTGTTAGTCGGTTGTTACCCAGCTTAATGATGAATTCATAATATAAAACTTGGCGAGGTTGGAGTGATGAGCATCCGTCGCTTATCTTTCCTGATTGGGACAGTGACCTTTCTTCTGGTGGCTGCTCTTTCGGTCGGGCTGCTGTGGAAATCTGCGCAGAGCATGCGTGCGATTGATCAGATCAGTGATGTCGGCAAAGTGATGGCGCGTCTGTCCAGTACGGTCATCGAACTGTCGCTGGAACGATCGCTGGTACAGGTCACCTTGTCGCTGGACACGCCCATCGCGGCGCAATACCGCACCATGATTGATGAGCAGCGCCGTAAGGTCGCGACGGGATTCGCAGAAATCCGCGCCCTGACGGAGGCGGACAAACGCTATGCCGTCTTCAAAGGAAAGGTGGATGCCAGCCTGAAAGAGTTGGATGCGCTGCGGCGGGAGGCTGACCGGCTTCTCAGCCTGCCGCGCACCGAGCGCGATCCCAACTTTGTCTCCCGGTGGTCGTCTGAAGTGCCGCGCATCATTGGTGATCTGGAACTGCTCAGCCAGGTTTTGCGTGATCCAAACGTGACCGTGCCGATGGAGGTGCTGCAACTGGAGCAAATTCAGCATCTGGCCTGGGCCATCCGCGAATATGGCGGACGGGAGCGCACAATGATGGCCATTGCCATTGCCCGCCAAGAACCGGTCAGCGAGGCTGGTCTTGTCCGTATGCAGGCCTTTCACGATACTGCCCTGCGCCGTCGGGCCGGTATCGCCAACCTGCGTGACCGGGTGCCGGCGGACCTGCAGGCCGACATTGATCGGCTGGAGCGCGAATATTTTGGCACCTATGGCGAGATCCGGCAGCGGGTGAAGGCTGCCGCCCCGACGGGCCAGTATGACATCGCGTTTGAGGCATTCTTCGCGCAGAGCACCCAGGCTCTTGCGGTCGCTGAAGCCTTGTCCGCCAGTGCCATTGGCAAAAAGACTGCGCTTCTGGCGGACCTGCGGGCGGAGGCCATCGCCATGTTCAGTCTGTTTTCCTTTATTCTGGTGGCGGCCTCTGTGCTGTCATTATGGATGGGACGCTATCTGTCACGGTCGGTTGCCGGCCGTATCGAATCTGTGGCGGATACGGTGACCCGTCTGGCCGATGGACAGTATGATATCACCCTGACGGATGTTGGACAGCGCACCGATGAAGTGTCGCGGACAGTCCGGGCAACGGCTGTGCTGCGCCGCAACCTGATGCATGCCCGTGACCTGGAAGCGCGGGCCCAGCAAGATCGGGAACTGGCCGAGCAACATCGCACCGCCTCCCTGAAGGATATGGCCGACACGGTGGAGACGGAGACCAGCAAGGTTGTCTCTGTGTCCAGCGTCCGCATCGACGACATGAGCAGCCGAGCCGAAGAGATGGCCGATTCCGCCCGCAAGGTCGGGCAGGAGGCGGCCGGGGTTTCGGCTGCGATGGCGCAGGTTCTGGGCAATGCCGAGACGGTTGGTGCGGCTACGGACGAAATGGAGTCCAATGTTCGCGATATTGGCAGGCGTGCCCAGGCTTCCGCCGAGGTCGCCCGGCAAGCGGATGCTGCGGGGACCGAGGCTGCTGCGGAAATCGGCCGACTGGCCGAGGCGGTGGCGCGCATCCGATCCATCACAGAAATTATCGCCGGTATCGCGGGACAGACCAACCTTCTGGCATTGAACGCCACCATCGAGGCCGCGCGGGCGGGCGAAGCTGGCAAGGGATTTGCCGTCGTTGCCAGCGAGGTCAAGAACCTTGCAAACCAGACGGCGCAATCCACCAACGAAATTGACGGCATCGTGCGGGAGATCGATACGCTGATGCGTAATGCTGTCACCACAGTTGGCGGCATGTCCCGCAGCATTGCGGAGGCAAGGGTGGCGGCAACCGATATCGGTACCGCGGTGGAACAGCAGCTTGCCGCCACACAAGAGATCTCCCGTTCTGTGCTGGAGGTGATTGACGCGGTCCGTGATGTCTCAACCCGGATGGGGCAGGTGTCGCAAGAAGCGGAGCAGACCACCGTCGTGGCCGGTATGGTCAGTGACGCCGCCGCCCGTGTACGTGAACATCTCACGGGGCTGCAAAGCGTGCTGGTACAAGCCATCCGGACGGCCACACCGGAAGTGGATCGTCGGGTAGCACCCCGCCATCGGATCGAAGCGGACTGTGAGCTGCAGCTGAGCGGCGGCCAGATTACGTCAGCCCGACTGATTGATATCTCTGCCAACGGCGCGCGTATCATTGCTACCGGCCCCTTGGATACGGATGGCATTGTCCAGTTTCGGCTCGGCAGACTGACAGCGCGGGTTTCCGGGGCGGTCCCCGCCACCGATGGGGTCAGCCTGCGTTTCCATGCGCCGGTTGATCTCACCCTGTTGCCCGAGGCGACTGCCCGGTCGGCTGCTTAAGCCGCCGTCGATCCGGTTCGCCGACGGTGTCAACACCGGCGTTCTGACACCACCGGGTTGGCGCGGCTGCGGCGCCCGGTGGTGGGTTTGCTGACCCCCGCCAGAGGGGTGAGGGAGGGCCCGGACCTTGCTCCGGGCCTTTCCTTGTTTCGGGGTGACTGCTGGCTTCTTGAAAGCATCGCAGACCTAACCAAATGAGATAAGCCGGTGATTGCACGGCCCCCTTGTCCCCGACATACTATGCTGTGTGGAGCACCATCCAGTGATGAGGATGGCGGGCCGGTTGCGGCGTCGGCAAGATTGATCTCTTGGTTCTCCCCTCTTCTGGACGGAACGACCCTGTGCTGAGCCCCTGGTATCGCATTCAGGACGATGAGACGATCAGGGCGGCACAGTCGGCGGCCTTTGTTCGTCAGTTACCCATGATCATCCTGGGCAATCTGCTGGGTGCCTGGATTGGTGCGGTGGTCCTTTGGCATGATTTTTCGCTGCTGGCCCTGATCCCCTTGCTGCTGGGTGTCCCGCTGCTGATGTTGCCGGCCATCCGGGGGTTGCTGAAAGCCCGCGGGCGGCGCCCGCCACGCAGTGCGTCGCGCCGGCGTATCCGTCAAATCATCATGAGTTCCAGTGTCATGGGCGTCTATTGGGCGGGCATGATGCTGTTTTACCTGTCGCAGGCGCCGTTAGAGGCAAAGGCGTTGCTGCTGGGCGGCTGCGCCTTTCTGGCGGTTGGCGCCAATGCGGCCCTGTCGGTGGTGCCACAGGCCTGCCTCGCCTATGCCGGCCCGATGATGGGAGCCGCGATTTTCTTGGCGGCCAGTGACCGCGACGACCCGATCTGGTTGGGTACAACATTGCTCATGCTGCTGATGACCATGGGACAGATTTTGTTCCTGCGCGGCAATTGGGAGGGATTCCGAACCCTGCGCTGGGGGGAAGAACGTATGGCGGCAGCGCAGCGGGTAGCCAATCTGGCCTGGCTCGTCGAGGATATCGACAATGCCAGTTGCGAGGTTTCGGGTAATCTATCACCGCTGCTCGGGCTGTCGCCGTCGGAAATGATGCAGCCGGATGCGCTGCCCTCTTTGATTGCCCGCCGAATGGAGGCGGGGGCGGCCGAAGCGCCCTTGCCAGCCGAGGATGGGGTGGTCAACCGCCTGAGCCGCCTGCGCCTGCCGGATGGCACGGTGCGCTGGATCCGTGAAGAAAGCGCGCCCGTCACCGGTGATGGGGGGCGCGTTGTGCAATGGATCAGAACATTCCAGGATGTCAGCCTGTTGGAGGAGACCCGGGCTACCGCCAGGTCGCGCGAAACCATGCTGGCCACGGTGCTGGACACGGTGGATCAGGGAATTGTCGCCTTTGATTCCAACCTGCGCATCCTGGCTTTCAATACCCGGTTTATCGCCATGCATGGCTTGCCGCCCGGCCTTTGCCGGCAGGGTGCGGATATGCGGGAACTGATCCGCTGGAAGGCGCTGCGGGAGGAATATGGCCCGGTGCCGCCTGGTGGCATTGATGCCTTGATCGAAGCACGGCTTGAAGGCACCCGACGGACAGAACCACACCGTTTTGAAGTGGTGCGCCCGGATGGAACCGTTCTGGATGCCCATGGCAATCCGATGCCCGGTGGTGGTTTTGTGACCTCCTACGCCGATGTCACGGAGGCCCGCCGGCGTGAGGCGGAGTTGCAGCGACTGGCCGAAGCGCTGGGTGAGGCGAAGCAAGCCGCCGAAGCTGCCAGCCGGGCCAAGTCCGAATTCCTGGCCAATATGAGCCACGAAATCCGCACACCGATGAATGCTGTCATCGGGATGAGTTATCTGGCGCTGCGTACCGACCTGCCACCAAAGGCACGGGAATATCTGACCAAGATCGAAGAAGCTGGCAAATCGCTGCTGGGCATCATCAACAGCGTGCTGGATCTGTCAAAGATCGAGGCCGGTCGCGTCACCATTGAATGTGTCGATTTCCTGCTGGATGAATTGCTGGACAGCGTTGCCTCGCTGCATGGGGATGAGGCACGACGCAAAGGTCTGCAATTTATCCAACGTCGGCCGATCAGCGTGCCGCGTGTGCTGCTGGGCGACCCGTTGCGCCTGACCCAGGTGATCAGCAACCTTATCGCCAATGCGGTCAAGTTCACCCATGAAGGCGGTGTCACGATCTCCGCCAGCTTTGAGGCGGTAGAGGCCGAGACATTGCGGCTGTCGGTCCAGGTGGAGGATACCGGCATCGGCATGAACCAGGAACAGATGGAGCGTCTGTTCGTCAGCTTCTCGCAGGCCGACAGTTCTACCACCCGCCGGTATGGTGGCACCGGTCTGGGGCTGGCCATTTGCCGGCAGTTGGTGGAGATGATGGGCGGCAGCATCGCCGTCAACAGCACCATCGGTCAGGGCAGCCGGTTCTATTTCAGCCTGCCGCTGCGCTGGCGCCCGGCCGCGTCGGCGGACCTGCTGCACAATGATGTGGACCTGTCAGGCAAGCGCGCGCTGCTGGTCGATGACAGCGCGTTGGCCATTGATGTGCTGACCAGCATGTTGAACCAGTATGGCATTCAGGTGGAGGGGGTGCAGAATGTTGACACGGCCCTGGCCCGCCTGCGCGATGCCGACCGCCCTGTCTATGATCTGGTGATCACTGATTGGCGTATGCCGGACGCCGATGGCTTGGATCTTTGCCGTGCCATTATGGCAGCGGCAGCCCCACCGCCGCCGATGTTGATGGTCACAGCCTATGATGTCGATGAGTTGGCAGCCGCAACGGCGGGAACCCCCGTTCGGCAGATCCTGGCCAAACCGGTGACACCGACGGCGTTGCGCGATGCGTTGCGCCAGACCTTTGCCCAGGTTCGGGGACGATCCCTGCTGGCTGCTACCCCGGAAGAACGGCTGGCTCCCGTGGCCGGGGCGGATATCCTGCTGGTGGAAGACAACCCGTTGAACCAACAGGTGGCCTTTGACCTGCTGAGCCGCTGGGGCATGAAGGTCACACTGGCAGAGGATGGGCGGCAGGCGGCCGATCGGGTCAAGGCCGAGCGTTTTGATCTGGTGCTGATGGATATTCAGATGCCGGTGATGGACGGCTATCAGGCGACGCGTGTTATCAGGGCAGAGGCCGAGGCCATGCCAGACCGGCCCCGCGTGCCGATCCTGGCCATGACGGCGCATGCCCTGCAAAGCGACCGGCAAAAATGCCGAGACGCCGGCATGGATGGCCATGTCACCAAGCCTGTCGTGGTCGAAGAACTGGTGGAGGCGCTGCTGACCTGGCTACCCCGGCGCGATGGGGCACTCATCCTGGCGCCGGTGAACCTGCCAGCACCGACCGCGTCCACGATCTCGGCGCTGCGGGATTTGTCGCCATTGCTCGACATTGATGATGCGTTGCGACGAGCGGGTGGCAGCGCTGACCTGCTGGTACAGTTGCTGGACGGGTTTGTCCGTCAGCAAGGTGGCGATTTTGCGCATCTGCGCACGGCCATCCAATCGCGGGAGGCGGCCCGCGTGCTGCCCATCCTGCATGCGCTGGCTGGCACGGCTGCCAGTATCGGCGCCGAGGATCTGGGCCGGTCGGCCCGGTCGGTCGAAGACATGATCCGGGGTGGTGTCGAGGGATGGGAAGCCGCGGCCGAGCCGGTTCTGGACCAGCTATCCGTGATCCTGGCCCGCTTGGCACACCGTATCCAGCCCCCGGCCAGCGCCCCCGAACCGCTTTCCCCCAGCAAGCAGGAAGCGGCAGGACCGCATCTCCTTGTCGTTGATGACAGCGAGTTGAACCTGACCCTGGTGGGCAGCCTGTTGAAGCGGGCTGGATACCGGATCAGCACCGCCATATCGGGACAGCAGGCGATTGACGCCGTCGCGGCAACCGATTTTGAGGCTGTCCTGATGGATGTGCAGATGCCCGATATGGATGGGATCGCCACAACACGCCATATCCGCGCCTTGGCCGGTCCGCAGCGGGATGTCCGCATCATTGCCATGACCGCAGAGAACAAGGACCGCGCATGGCCGGTATTGGCCGCTGCCGGCATGGATGGCTTCATCGCCAAACCCTTCACCGCCACATCCCTGATTGATCAGGTTAAGGCCGAATTGTCAGCGCCGCTGTACCGGGATGACGAAGGCTCGCAGACCTGAACAGGTCAGGGGGCAGGGGTGGTCAGCGCCGCCAAGGGCACCCGCGTGACCTGCACGTCTTCTTTGTTGGTTGTATAGGCAACATAGAGATGGTCATTCCAAATCAGGCTTTTCGGGTAGTGGAAACCCGGACGTTTGAAACGGCCGGCGAAACGAAGCGGCTGCAGGTCGCCGGCCCCGCGCAGCAGGAAAGCGCGGTCAAAATGGCGCCCGTCGGTGGACAGGGTCACAGCCAGGGGGATACGCATCCTGTCATGGCTGACGGCCGTGGCCAGAAAGGCGGTACCGTCGGGGAGGTTACCGGCGCTCTGCTTGGCACGGGCATCGGGCATGTCGGTCAGGACAGGGCGTGACCAGCTTTCGCCCCGGTCACAGCTTTGCGAAGCCAGGGTACGGAAACTTTCGGCCTGATCGCGGAACACCATGACGGCGCATGTTGCCTGCAAGAAGAGGCTGGGTTCCAATTCACGGCTGACCCGTCCCGTGTAGGGCAGGTTTTCAAACCGGCCCCGGACCCAGCCCGTGACAGCCACTGGATCATCAGTGAAGTAGGGCGCGACAATCATGCCGGGCCGCTCATGAAAGGCGGTGACGATCCGACCGTCGGGTAGACGATGCGGGTCCTGTTCGATGATGCCTTCAACGGGTTTCCCATCCCTGCCCATTACCCGGCGGGGGGACGACCAGGTTTCACCATCCATGCTGATCCGATATTCGGTATAGCCGCCGTCGCCTGACTGAAAACCGGTGGGCCAGACATTGGTGAAGGCGACCAGCCGTTCACCATCAGTCCACCAGCCGCCGTTGGAGCGCATTTCACCCGGCCGTTCAGGACGGGGGGACAGCGGAGCCGGCGGGGACCAGGTTCGTCCGCCATCGAGACTGCGGCTATGCGCGATCCAGGTGTCCAGCGTATCCTCATCGCGCTGCGACGCCTGCCACTGCGCATATAGCACCCCTTTGAAAGCGATCAGGACAACGCCGTTATGGAACGTGTCGCTGCCGGCCACGGGGGCATGGATGGTGAAGGTCTCTGTCCCCGATGCCGCATGCAGGCCCAGATCACCGGGTCGGCTGGCATTGAACAGGTTAGGGGCAACCGTAAAGGGCGGTTGCTCGGCCCTTGATACCGGTGTCAGCAGGGCAAGGGCGACGAGAAGGATACAGAGACGCATCAGACAGCATCCGGTTGGCCGCCATCGCCCACACGGCGGCGGAGATTGCCCACGGTCTGGGGCGAAACACCGACGCGGCGGGCGATTTCGCGGTCGGGAAGGGTGGCCAGATCAGGATCGGCCAGCATGCGCATCACCTCTTCCCGCCGTTCCGACGCTGTCCGGAAGTGGGTCGGCTGGGCAGCGTCAGCATCGCGGCCATCCGGCCCGCGCATGGCCCGTTCCATCCCGGCCAGGTGTCGCAGATCAGCCAGGATTGCTGCTTCCACCCAACTGCCGCGACCGCTATGCGCCCGCCAATATTCGGCCCTGGCCAGGGCATCCTGTATCGTTGTGGCCCGCAGACTGTGTTCGACCAGACGGCGGATGACAATGGCCCGCGCATAGGCCGGCAGGTCCAGATGCAAGGTCGGGTCGGTTTCATCGGCAACAAGCTGACCCTCCAGACCCCGCATGGCCGCGATCTCTGCCCCGCGCCGCTCCCAATAGTCCAGTTCGGCCATGGCGCCCGCCACACTGATTGGCAGTGAATAAGCGGTTTCCACGGCGCGCCTGATCTCTGGCGGCATGTGACGCGGCAGGCTGGCGCTGGTCCAGCCCGACAGGCTGTGCGTCCAGCGTTCATTCGGTGCGTCCTGGGCCACTGACCAGCGGGCCACGGCGGCCCGCAGCAGTTTTTCCCGCGAACACGGCGCCATCACCGCATCCCGGCCGCCATGGCGGTCGAGAACGGCTTGGGCATCCACAGAACCGCGTGCCCGCCGCCCCCGGAAACCCGGTCGGGGCGGGGGTGGCGTGGTCGAACGCGCCGGGGGTGACGGCGCGGGATGGGCCGGCGGCGGGGGCGGGGGGGCGGGCGGCGGCGGTGGTGCTGGTGCCGCCACCTCCATCAGCATGGCGGCGAGGTCGGCGAAACGCTTGCCATCACGGGCCAACAGGCGCCGGGCGCTTTCAATGGCTGCTGCGGCCTCGCCCTCGTTCGAGCTATCGACCAGGGCCAGCACCTTGCCCAGCTTCACCAGATCCAGCATATGTTCTTCGTCCATATTGGACGCTCAGCATAGCAGCCCGCCCGGTCCTGTCCAGTTCGGTGGTTATTTCGGTTAGGCTGGCAAAAACCTCAAAAGCGGAGAGTGCAATCAATTGCTGCGCTTGCCCCGATGGTGGTAGCAATAGAGAGGGCCGGGTTGCCTGCCGCGTGGGGCGGCCGGACCGGGAGGCGGCCCCAAAGATGGAATGGTGCGATATCTTGCACGAAATGGGTAACATTCCGGGTCTGTCCGAGGGTGATTATGCAGCCCTTTACGACCGAATCGCGCAAGCCCCGCAGGGACTGGCCTTTTTGCGCGAACATGCTCGCCGGGCGGGTGACGCCGGGCAGACGCGGGTGGAAGCGGCACTGGGCGACCTGCGCAGCCTGTTTGAAAGCCAGTCCACATTGTTGCAGACATCTGGCCGCGCCGAGGTTCTGCGCAGCGAACTGATGGAAATGGCGGCTTCCATCGAGCAGGCGCGCCGCGAGATTGCGGCCCTGCGGCCCAAGGACCAGTCGAACAACCGCCTGGACATCGCCACCAACGAGTTGGATGCCATCGTTTCCACGACCGAACGGGCGTCGATCGAGATTCTGCAATCGGCAGAGCGCTTGATGGAAGTCGCGGGCCGCCTGAAGCGGGCGGGTGCCGATGGCGATCTGGTGTCCGACATCGAGAATGAAGTCACCAATATCTTCACCGCCTGTTCCTTCCAGGATCTGACGGGCCAGCGCACCAGCAAAGTGGTCAACGCCCTGCGCTATGTGGAACAGCGTATCAATGCGATGATTTCCATCTGGAGCATCGAAAGCGTGAAGACGGCGATGCCGTCGGGCCCGGTCGATAACCGGCCGGATGCTCACTTGCTGGGCGGCCCGCGCGATGATGGTGTCAATCAGAACGAGGTGGATGCATTGTTGTCCGGTGCTGCACCGGCACCGCGCCCCGCTGCCCCGCCGCCGCCGCCCCGGCCGTCGACCCCGATGGCGGCGGATGTGGAGCCGGCCAATTCATTCGACCAATCCGAAATCGACAATCTGTTCGACTGATCTAACGGAGACTTCTGATGGACTACACCGTCCACACCGCCGCTGATGGGTTGCGCGTCACCCTGTCGGGCCGTATGACGCTGATCGACCATGAAAAGTTCCGCAATGTCGTGGACGCCATCGAAAAGGCGGAAGGCACGGTCTGCATCTTTGATCTGACGCGCCTGGAATTTGTCGACAGTTCGGGACTGGGCATGTTCCTGATTGCCCGCGATGTGGCCCTGCCGAAGAAGATGGAAATCGAGTTGTATGGGGCGCAGGAGTCGGTGAAGCGCATATTGCAGATCGCCAAATTCCAGACTTTGTTCCGCGTCACCCCCTGATCCCGGAACCTTTTTATGGTGTCCGCCCTCCCGCAACCGGTCGCAGGCTCACACCCGTCTATCGGCGGTGACGTGCCACCTGTGCTGTTGCGCCGTCTCGCCCAGGCCCATGGGTTGGTGCAGAGTGATTGGGACATTGAGGCGGCAGAGGCGGGCGGCCTGTCAGTCGCGCCGGCGATTCTGGTTACCCTGCGTGGCAGTTCGCGGGAGCTGCAGGCGGCCCTCGATCTGGGGATACACGCCTATATCGAGTTGGGTGATGACGAGCAATTGCCTGCCGGGTTGCTGTCGCTGGTGACACAGCAAGCAGGGTTACACCTGTCCTTGTCCACCGTGACCAGTTTCAGCCTGGATATGGCGCCGCTGCTCTGCGCAGCCCTGGTGGCGCGTGGATGGCTTGAGGGGCGGCGGCGGGCGGACGCAGAAATCTGTGTGCATGAGGCGGTGTCAAACGCCATTGTCCATGGCAATCTGGATATCCATCAGGCCCCCACTGCCGATGGCGTGGCGTTTGACGGGTTTTACCGCCTGGTGCAGGAGCGACTGACCAATCGCGAGCATGCCAACCGCCGTGTCACGGTGGAGGCATTGGTCCAGCCGCCCGACCTTTGCATCCGGATCACCGATCAAGGGCGTGGGCATCCAGGGTTGATACCGACAGAGATCGACAGGTTGGAGGCCAAGTCCGGCCGTGGCGTCCGCATCATGGGCGAATTGGCAGACCGGGTGTCGTTCAGTGATGCCGGACGCACCGTCAGCCTGACTTTCCGCCGATGACGGAAATCACCGCGATGCCGCCGGCATATGGGCCGCACCGCATCAGCTTTGCGGAATGCCGCGTCCTGATTGTCGATGACAGCCGTTTCAACCGCGAAATCCTGTCGCGGTTCATGCAATGGGTGGGGATCGGCCGCATCGATATGGCGGCCGACGGACAGGAAGGGCTGGCCATGCTGCGGGCGACCAGCTACGACCTGATCGTTCTGGATAGCGGCATGCCGGTGCTGGATGGGTTGAGCCTGTGTCGGTTGATCCGACAGGAACCGGTCTGGACCGATCTTCCAGTCCTGATGCAGACATCCGCCGCCAACGACCCGGCTGGCGTGAAATGTTTCGAGGCCGGGGCCAGCGATATCATCACCAAGCCGATCAACCCCGGCGAATGCATGGCGCGGGTTCGTCTGCATCTGGAAAAGCAGTTCTTTTTCCGCAACCTGTCGGATTTTCATCGCCGTCTGCACAATGATCTGAAGCTGGCGCGGTCCATGCAGACCTCGTTAATTCCGGACGCGCGGCGCATCGCTGCCGCCGGTGCCCGCCACAAATTGTCGATCGAGGGGCATTTCGAGCCATCGGACGAGTTGGGTGGCGATTTCTGGACCCTGTTTGACCTGGGTGATGATCGATTGGGCCTGCTGGCCGCCGATTTTTCTGGCCACGGTATCTCCGCCGCCATCAATACCTTCCGGTTCCACACTCTGATCGAACGGATACCGCCACAGGGGTTGGAGCCGGCGGAATGGCTGACCATGTTGAACCGGCCGTTGAAGGATCTGCTGCCGGTGGGGCAGTTTGCCACCTGCTTTTATGGAATCATCGACAGTCGGCTTGGCACCCTGTCCTATGCTGCGGCAGGCGCCCCCAGCCCGATGCTGTATCATAATGGACAGGTGACGATGCTCGACGCCAGTGGCTTGATGCTGGGTGTGACCAACAATCCGTCCTTGACCGCCGATACCGTGCCGTTTCCTCGTGGGGCCTCACTTCTGGTCTATTCCGACGCCATGATAGAGGCGGATGATGTGGGGGGGCATCTCATCGGAGAGGATGGTTTGCTGCGTTTGGTGCGGCAATGTTTTCCAGGAGGCGAGAACAGACTTGCGCGATTGCTCGCCGCCTTCGACACTATGGCAGCGCGGCCCCTGGCCGACGATCTGACGGCCATTTGCATCAGCAGGGTGTGACCATGCCGGTGATGTCCCTCCCCACCTGGATCAAGGCGCTGTTCAAGCCGAACCGCCGCCGGTTCGACCGTCATGCGGTGCAGTTCGGTATCCGGCTGCAGGCCGGTGGCCAGCGTTTTGAGTGCCATATGCGCGATGTGTCGCCCAGCGGTGCCTTGCTTGTCGATGCGCCCAACCTGCCCATCGGCACCATGGCCATTCTGGAAATCCCACAGATTGCCCTGACCGCCGATGCGCGGGTGGTGCGCCGCACCGACCTGGGAATCGGGATCGAGTTTTCCAAAGAAGGGGTTGGGGCCATCGTCGCGGGCTGGGCCATGGGCCAAAGCCCCGTGGCGGAATAGAAGGGTTTCGCCCACAACCCTTGTGTCCGGGGACCGGGCAGGCCATGTGCTATGGTCTTTACCCTATTGCCCCCTGATGGAAACCGATCTTGGCCGTATCCGCCGCCGTCCCCCCAAAAAAGGCCACCCGCACCCGTGCTCTGCTGGGCCGACTGACGGCGGCCTATTTGGGGCCCTACAAGCCGAAACTGTTCCTGGCCCTGCTGTTGATGGCGTTGGAAGCGGCAGGAACAGGTGCGGTTGCCTGGGGTTTCCAGCCGTTGCTGGACCGGGCGTTCCAACCCGACAATCAGGGCTTCCTGCTGCCATTTGCGGCCCTGATCATGGCGGCCTTCGTTGTGCGTGGTACCGCAGCCTATGGCCATTCGGTGCTGGTCAACCATGTGGGCCAACGCATTGTGGCGCGAATCCAGGCCCAAGTTTATGGCCATCTGATCCGGTCCGATCTGGCCTATCTGCACGGTCGCGCCTCCGGCCAATGGATCTCGCATCTGGTCAATGATGTGAACCAGATGCGGCTGGCCGTGTCGGAATGTCTGACGGGGGCGGTCAATCACAGCCTGACCCTGGTCGTGCTGGTCTGCATCATGTTCTATCAGGATTGGCGGCTGGGCCTGATCGCCTTCACGGTGTTTCCCATGTCGGGCTGGTTCCTGGGCCGGCTGGGCAAGCGGCTGCGGCGCATCGCCACCAGCCAGCAGACCGAACTGGGTAATTTTTCTGCCGTGCTGGGCCAGACATTCCAGGGGGCCCGCCATGTGAAGGCCTATGGCATGGAGGGCCACGAGGAACGCCGGGTGGGCGTCACCATCGACCGGCTGCGCAAGCTGACGGCCAAAAGCTACCGCACCGGCGCGTCCATGCTGCCCATCAACGAGATTTTCAGCGGTGCCGCCGTTGTCGGCGTCATCATCTATGGCGGTCTTGCCATTGCCGACGGCACGCGCACGGCGGGACAGTTGGTCAGCTTCATCGGCTCCTTCATGCTGGCCTATCAGCCCATGAAGGCCCTGACCAAGCTGAATGCGCAGCTTCAGATCGGGCTGGCGGCGGCGGACCGGGTGCTAGCGGTGTTGGACACACCGCCGGCCATTACCGACCGTGCTGATGCCAAGGTACTGCCTGCGGACAGCCGTCACGATATCAGCCTGCGCGATGTCCGTTTTTCCTATGATGGGGAGAAGGAAGCGCTGGAGGGCGTGGATATCCTTGTGCCGGCGGGGCGCACGGTGGCCCTGGTCGGCGCGTCGGGGTCGGGCAAGACCACCGTGTTGAATCTGATCCCCCGCTTTTATGATGTGACAGGCGGTTCGGTCAGTGTGGGGGGGCTGGATGTCCGTGATCTGACCCTGGACAGTCTGCGCGCGGCCATCGCGCTGGTCAGCCAGGAAACGGCCCTGTTCGATGACACGATCCGGGCCAATATCGCCTATGGCCGGCCAGGCGCGACGCAGCCCGAAATCGAGGCGGCGGCGCGTGATGCGGCAGCCCATGATTTTATCATGGATCTGCCCGACGGGTACGACACCATCGTCGGTGAAATGGGCCTGAAACTGTCGGGGGGGCAGCGCCAGCGTATCGCCATCGCCCGCGCCATGTTGAAAAACGCGCCCATCCTGCTGCTTGACGAGGCGACATCGGCGCTGGACAGCGCGTCGGAGCGGGCGGTGCAGGAGGCGTTGCGCCGCCTGCAGGCCGGGCGCACCACCCTGGTCATCGCCCACCGCCTGTCCACCATTGCCGATGCCGACCATATCTATGTCATGGATGCCGGGCGCGTCGTGGAACAGGGGGCGCATGAGCAGCTTCTGGCCCAAGGTGGGGCCTATGCGCGCTATCAGATGCTCCAAGGCGGCATTTAGGCGACCGCAGCCAGGACCAGCCGGCCATTCACAAGGTCGCTGTAATCAGCCATCAGGGTTCGGCATATATCGCCCGGTCGGTAGGTCCAGTCGCCGATACGGCTTACGGGTGTTACTTCTGCTGCTGATCCGGTCAAGAAAATCTCTGTCGCCGCCGCCAGCTCGTCCAGCATGAAATGGCGTTCCAGCACGGTATAGCCCCGGCGGCGTGCCAGTTCGATGACAGTCTGACGCGTAATGCCGTTCAGGAAACAATCGGGGATCGGTGTATGGATAACGCCATCCTTGACCATGAACAGGTTGGCCCCCGTCGCTTCGGCCACATAACCCCGATAATCCAGCATCAGCGCGTCCTGACGGCCATTGCGCTCTGCCTCATGTTTGGACAGGGTACAGATCATGTAGAGGCCGGCGGCCTTGGCCTCCGTCGGGGCGGTATCAGGCGCGGGGCGCCGCCAGCGGGCGATTTCCAGGGATATGCCCTGCATCCGCGCCTCCGGGGTGAAATAGCTGGGCCATTCCCAGCAGGCAATGGCCAGATGGATTTTGTTCTGCTGTGCCGCCACACCCATCATTTCGCTGCCGCGCCAGGCGACGGGGCGCAGGTAACCATCTGTCAGACCGGCGACGCGGCAGACCTCGCGTTTGGCCTCTTCGATCTGCGCCACGCTGTAGGGGATGTCGAAGCCCAGCAGTTCGGCCGATCGGCGCAGGCGTAGGGCATGATCGCGCGACCTGAAGATGACGCCATTGTAAATGCGCTCCCCCTCAAATACACAGCTTGCATAGTGCAGCCCATGGGTCAGGACATGGATCTGTGCTTCACGCCATGGCACGATTGCCCCGTCAAACCAGATGTGGCCATCGCGGTCGTGAAACGGGATGATCGTCATTTGGGACTTCCTTGTTGTTTTATGTCGCGTATAACTCCATTCACGTTACGGAATTGCGGAAATAAGTCAACATGGCTGACATAAAATCGGGGCCGAACCCGCTTTTCCTGCGCGAGGAAGATCTTCGCCAGGGTATCGAGATGCTGTTCTACGCCTATCGCGATTTCACGGCGGAGCCGGATGCCATGCTGGCCCGGATCGGGTTGGGCCGGGCGCATCACCGTGTCGTGTATTTTGTGGGGCGCTATCCGTCGATCACGGTGACTGAATTACTGAGCATCCTGCAGATCACAAAGCAGAGCCTGAGCCGTGTCCTGTCCGATCTGGTGGAGCAGGAATATATCGCGCAGCGACCGGGAACCAAGGACCGGCGTCAGCGGCTGCTGACGCTGACCGACAAGGGGATCGAGTTGGAACGTAGCCTGTCGGATGCCCAGCGCGCCCGCATTGCCCAGGCCTATCGTGCGGCCGGTGCGGCGGCGGTGGAGGGGTTCCGCACCGTGATGCTGGGCATTATCGACGCCGAAGACCGCGCCAAATTTCCGCCACCGGGCAAGCGGTGACCGATCGTGCCCTTCCATGCTATGTGAAGGGCCATGATGCGTGAAGACCCTGCCGAACAGCCCCATATCCTGGTCGTTGACGATGACACGCGCCTGCGTGAGGCGTTACGCCGGTATCTGGGGCAGAACGGGTTTCTGGTTACCGGGGCGGCCGATGCCGCCGAAGCGCGGGCCAAACTGGCCGGGCTGGTATTTGACCTGATCGTGCTGGACGTCATGATGCCCGGGGAAAGCGGGCTGTCCTTATGCCAAGACCTGGTCGCGACCGGCAACACGCCCATCTTGATGCTGACAGCCCGAAGTGAAGCGGATGATCGCATCCGTGGGCTGGAAGCCGGGGCCGATGATTATCTGTCCAAGCCGTTCGAGCCGCGGGAGCTGGTGCTGCGCTTGACCGCCATCCTGCGCCGGACGGCCCGCAACGCACCGCAGGCACCGCTTGCCGCCTCGCCCATCCGTCTGGGGCGGTATCTGTTTGATGCCGAGCGTGAAGAATTGCGCGCCGGAACCGAGATTGTTCGGCTTACCAGCATGGAATCCAGTCTGTTGCGCACCCTGGCAGCGGAGCCGGGTGTTGTGCTCAGTCGGGAAGCATTGGTGGCCAAGGCCGGCGTGGATGCGGCCAACGAGCGCACCATTGACGTTCAGGTGACACGGCTGCGCCGTAAATTGGAAGATGATCCGCGTGAGCCGCGTTATCTTCAGACGGTTCGTGGTGAAGGTTATGTGTTGAGGCCCGATTGAACGCGTGGTGGCAGGAATTGTGGCGGCGGCGCCCCCAACCGATACGCTTGCTGAAGCGCTCTGTGCCGGCAACCCTGTTCGCGCGGTCGCTGCTGATTATGATGACGCCTGTGGTGCTGGCCCAGGCCATCGCTACTTTTGTGTTCTACGACCGGCACTGGGATACGATGACCAACCGGCTGGCCAATTCGGTCTCTGGTGAGATTGCCTTTGTCATTGAACAACTGGCCCGTGACAAGGATGAGGCGGCCCGGGCGGAAACCCTGTCCATGGCCGCACGCCATACCGACATCCTGTTCACCTGGAATCCAGGGGAGGAACTGCCTGCCCCGCCGGCCCGGTTGCGCGGGGCGCTGGAAGAGACATTGGGGCAGGCCTTGGATGACCGGGTGCGCCGACCCTGGCGCATCAACAGCAATGTCGCCCATAAATGGATCGAGATCCGGGTCCAACTGCCAGAGGGGGTGCTGTCGGTCCTGTCACCGGAACGGCGGCTCTACAGCTTCACCAGCTATCTTTTTATCATCTGGATGCTGGGGAGTGCGTTGGTTCTATTCTCCATCGCCACCTTGTTCATGCGTAACCAGATCCGGCCCATCCGTCGCCTGGCCGTGGCGGCTGATGCCTTTGGTAAGGGCCGCGATATGGCCGATTTCCGCCCTGAAGGCGCGGTGGAGGTCAGACAGGCGGCCCATGCATTTTTACTGATGCGCGACCGTATCCGCCGACAGATCGCGCAGCGGACCGAGATGCTGGCTGGTGTCAGCCATGATCTGCGTACGCCATTGACCCGCATGAAGCTGCAACTGGCCATGATGCCGGACATGGCCGAGGTCGAGGAACTGAAGGCCGATGTGGCAGAGATGCAGGTGATGATTGACGGTTACCTGTCCTTTGCGCGTGGCGATGGCGAGGAGGAGGAGCGGCAGGTGGACCTGTCGCTGCTGTTGGCAGAGATCGCTGGTAATGCCCGACGCGAGGGTGCACGGCTGACCCTGGACCCGACCGTGACGCAGGGTGAGGCGGTGGTGCTGCCGCTGCGGCTATTGTCGCTGCGCCGGTGCCTGACCAACCTGATCGGCAATGCCGCGCGCTATGGCCGCCATGTCTGGCTGAGCCTGGAGCGGCGGGGCAATTTTGTTGAAATCCTGATTGATGATGATGGGCCGGGCATTCCCGAGGATCAGCGCGATGCGGTGTTCCGCCCCTTCTTCCGCCTGGAGCCGTCGCGCAATCAGAAGACGGGCGGGGTCGGCCTGGGCCTGACCATTGCCCGCGACATCGCACGGCAGCATGGCGGTGACGTTCTTCTGCGCGACAGCCCACAGAAAGGGTTGCGGGCTGTCGTACGCCTGCCTGTGTAGTTACTTCACTTCCACGGCATAGGTGGCGACGTCCGGGGTGGTCTTGATCAGACCGCGGGCCTTCAGGAACTGGGCGAAGCGGTCATAGCGGGCATTGTCCAGGGCCCGGGGGCTGTGGGCAAAGCGGGCGATCGTGTCTTTCCAGGCGCGCCTGTTCAGTTCCGTATCCAGGTCCTTGCGGCCCTTGATGAACAGGCCCCAGGCTTCGTCCGGATGGTTGATCAGGAACTGTGTACCGCGCTCCACGGCGTTGAGGAAACGGCCGATACGCGGGTCGTTGACCTTGTTCCTGGCCGTGATGAACACCAGTTCGTCATAGGGGGGCACGCCTTCCTCTTCGGGGAAAAAAGCGCGACCTTCCTTCTTCTCGATCGCCATCTGGTTCAATTCAAAGTTACGGTAGCCGCCCACAATGGCGTCCACCTGACCGGCGAAAAGGGCGGGCGACAGCGAGAAATTGACGTTGATCAGGGTCACGTCCTGCAAGGTGAGCCCGTGTTTCTCCAGCATGGCCCCCAGCAACGCATCTTCAAATCCGCCGACGGAGAAGCCAACCTTCTTGCCCTTCAGGTCCTTGATCGATTTGATCGGACCATCCTTCAGAACGATGACGGTATTTAAGGGCGTGGCGACCAGGGTACCGACGCGGACGACAGGCAGCCCGGCATCGACCTGCAGATGCAACTGTGGCTGATAGGAGATGGCGATATCGCCCCGACCGGCTGCGACCAGACGTGGCGGGTCATTGGGATCGGCGGGGGCAATCATCTCCACCGCCAGACCTTCCTCCCTGAAATAGCCCTTTTCCTGGGCCACATAGAGTGGGCCATGGTCGGGGTTCACGAACCAGTCGAGCAACACCGTCATCTTGTCCTGCGCCAGGGCGGGCAGGGCGCCGGCGATACTGACGGTCATGGCGGCGGCCATGGCCATCGCGCGCATCCAACGCATGTTCATTTTGTCTCTTCCTTGTTCATCACGCTGTCAGGCAGCCAGGGCAATGCCCGGCGAACGATAAGATCGACCAGCAGCCAGAGGCCAACGGCCAGCAGTGCCAGAATAAAAAGGGCGGCGAAGGTCAGGTCCGTCTGCACCCGCGCGGTGGCATGCAGCATCAGGTAGCCCAGCCCTGCCGACGCCCCCACCCATTCCCCCACCACGGCCCCGATTGGGGCCACGGCCGCGGCCATGCGCAGGCCCGAGCCCAGGGCGGGCAGGGCTGCCGGCATACGGACATGGCGCAGCATGGTCCAGGGTGTGGCCCCCATGGTCCGCGCCAGATCCAGCCAGCCGGGATCGGTGCGGCGCAACCCGTCATAGAAGCTGGCCGTGACAGGAAAGAAGATGATCAGGGTTGCCATCGCCACCTTGGACGCCATGCCATAGCCCAACCACAGCACCAGCAGTGGCGCTATGGCGAAGACAGGGATGGCCTGGCTGGCCAGCAGCAGGGGCAGCAGCCAGCGCCGGGCCGCAGACGAGGCCGTCAGGGCCAGGGCGGCCAGCCCGCCGCAGAGCGTGCCCAGCCCCAGGCCCAGTACGATCTCTGCGGCGGTAAATCCCGCATGCCGGGCCAGCAATGCCCAATCATCCACAAGGCGCAATGCCACCCGTTCCGGACCCGGAAGGATATAGTGCGGCAGATCGGCCAGCCGCACCAGTAAGGCCCAGGCCAGCACCAACCCCGCCAGGGTCACCATTCCGCGTACGAAACGAGCCCCCATCATGCGACCCCGCCCTGGCGCAGATGGTGGAGCAATTTCCCCTGCTGAACCAGCAGTCCGGGTTGATCGGTCGGACGGGGCGTCTCGCCGTCAGGGGTCAGCGGGGCCGATAGGTGGGGCGGACTGCCGCTTAACACCCGTATCTCGTGCCCCAGTCGAAGCGCTTCCAACGGGTCATGGGTCACCATAATGACAGTGCGACCCGTCAGTAATCTGGCAGCAAGATCCTGCATGTCCAGCCGGGTGATGGCATCCAGGGCCGAGAATGGTTCATCCATCAGGACAACGGGCCGATCCTCAAACAAGGTGCGGGCCAGGGCCGCGCGCTGGCGCATGCCCCCCGACAGGGCGTCGGGACGGCAAGTGGCGCGATCCATCAGGCCGACCGCATCCAGCAGGGCCATCGCCCGGTCACGGTGCGCCAAGCCGACCTTTTCACCCCGGAGTTTGCTTCCCAAGATGACGTTGTCCAGAATTGTGGCCCATGGCAGCAACAGGTCCTGTTGTCCCATCCAAGCAAGGCGGCCCGTCAAAGGCTGACCATCATCAGCGCTGATGCGGCCCGAACCGGACAGAAGCCCGGCGATCAGACGCAGGAGGCTGGACTTGCCGACCCCACTTGGCCCCAGCAGGCAGGTGGTCCGGCCACCTGGCGCCACCATGTTGAGCCCGCTGAACAGCAGGCGCCCCCCAAAGCCGATGGCGGCACCCGTCACATGAATTGCAGGGGCAGGCGGGGCCACTGGAGACCCCGGAACATAGGTCATGGATCACTGTCCCTACGCCGGTATCAGCCGGATCAGGTTCCAGGGGTCGTCCTGTTCAGGACCTCTCAGCCGACCATCGGCTCCCCCCAGTGAGATGAAATGTTTATGGCAAAGCGTCGCAGGGGCCGCAAGGAAATGATTGTCCACCGGACCATCGTGCCTGACAGCCCAACCGGGCGGCGGTGACGGGATATTCGGCCTCTTGTGCCTTGTGGCGGCGCAACATACGGTACGTTTACCATGCCCGACCGCGCTTCCCCGCCCCTTACCGCCGCCACCCGCCCGATTTACCTGGGGGGTGAGATTTATCGCCATTCCAGTTATGGCCGGAAACATCCGCTGTCGATTCCGCGCGTTTCGGTCGCCACCGACCTGGCCCGCGCCATGGGCTGGCTTGACGACAGCGTCTATCTGGACAGCCCGATGGCGACGCCCGAACAACTGGCGCGGTTCCATGACCGCGACTATATCGCGGCGGTGCAGCGGGCAGAGCGGGATCAGAAGGTCGATCTGGATACTGCCCTGCGTTATGCGTTGGGAAAACTGGAGAATCCGGTCTTCCCGGAAATGTACCGCCGGCCAGCCATTGCCGCCGGTGCTGCCATCCTGGCCGCTGATCTGGTGCGGGATGGGGGCGTTGTGCATTCGCCCGCCAGCGGAACCCATCATGCCCGCCCAGGCCGGGCCAGCGGTTTCTGTTTTTTCAACGCACCCGTGTTGGGCATCCTGGCGCTGTTGGATCAGGGGTTGGACCGTGTCCTGTATGTCGATCTGGATGCCCATCATGGCGACGGCGTTCAGGATGCATTTCATGATGATGAACGGGTCCTGACCATTTCGACACATGAGGATGGCCGCTGGCCCTATACCGGAAAGGTAGAGGACCGCGCAGGCGGTCTGGCCCGCAACATCCCTTTGCCCCCCGGTCTCAATGATGACGAGTTCCAGCATGTGGTGGAGGAAGCGATCATCCCGCTGGCCGTGGCCTTTCGGCCGCAAGCCATGATGATCCAGACGGGCGCCGATGCCCTGGCGGATGATCCCTTGTCCCGGTTGTCATTGTCGAACCGTGCCCTGTGGCGAGCGGTGACCGATCTGGTGGGGCTGGCGCCGCGGACCATCGTGGTGGGTGGTGGCGGTTACAATCCCTGGTCTGTAGGCCGTGCTTGGGCCGGCATCTGGGCCGTGCTGAACGGCATTGATCCGACCAATGCCAGCCTGACCCATTCGGCCCAGACCGTACTGAAATCCCTGACCTGGGATCGGCGGGAAGGCCGCAATCCGCCAAGCCGCTGGTTCGACAGTCTGGTCGATCCGCCGCATACAGGTCCCATCCGTGACGTGGTGCGGCACGCCGCAGCATCCGTTCGTGACCTGTGGTAAGATCAGATCAAAGCAATACCGTTCAGGAACCATCATGCTGCTGCGCCGTCTGGCCCTTGCCCTGCTGCTGTGTCTTGCCCCCGCCTTCCTGCCTGTATTGAGCCCTGATGCCGTTGCGCAGATGGGCCCGCAGACAGGCCTTAATCAGGATCACCTGGTGATCGAAACCAAGCTTGGGCAGCGTCACAGTTTCACCGTGGATCTGGCGCTGACCCCGCAGCAACAGGCTATCGGTTTGATGTTTGTGGAGAAAATGCCCGACGAGAAGGGCATGCTGTTCCTGAATGAACGGGAAAGCCGCCTGTCCTTCTGGATGAAGAACACCCTGATCCCGCTGGACATCATGTTTGTGGATGCCAATGGCTATATTCTGAATATCCAGCATGGCCAACCGCTGGACCTGACCCCGCTGCCTTCAGCCGGCCCGGCTCTGGCCGTGCTGGAGATCAATGGCGGTCTGGCGGCCAAATTGGGGATCAAGCCGGGTGATCGGTTGCTGCACCCCGCTTTCGGGGTCCGCCGTCCTTGAGCATTATGCGCCAAATGGGCAACTCAACCCGCTGAATGTCCGAAACCAGCGCATTTCCATTCGGATACAGCGTGGTAAAATCGGACATGGCTTTCTATACACCCCCTATTCAGCGATTGCCGACGCCGGTGACCCCACCGTCGCGGGATCGCCATGTCCTGGGGGTCAACCGAATTGAGGAACGGCAAAGACGGGAAGAGAAGGGACGGGAAGGTCGCAGCCTTCGCCATCGACTGATTGATCTGGTCATGGATGAGGTCGAGAGCCTGCCTGACCTGACCTCGCCGCAGAAACAGCGGATACGGCACAATCTGGGCCGGTTTGCCGACCGGCAACCGGAGCAGGCGGCTGAACAGCCGCCGCCCCCGCCGCCAACTTCGGAGCAGACACTGGCTGTGCTAACAGCCGATGTCGCCGCCCCATCAACGGATGCCGGATCGCCCCACCCAGCAGATGGTGTGGATGCCGCACACCTGGCCCAGCAGATCCAGATATTGCTGAGCCTGCACAGCGAACGAGCGACCAAGATATCCAATTATATCCATGCGTTGATGGCCGTCGCGCCCGACAGCCATCAGGTCGACCTGGATATCTGACCGGGTGCATCGAGGTGGCATTGCCGGCACTTTCGCGGATGGACAGGTATCATTCAGCCGCTGTGATCGTCATCACAGGAAGTGGCAGTTGCCCCCTATGTCCGCCAGGACAAACATGATATAGCGGCGCTTCCTCAGCATCCAAACACAACAAGGCTGCAATGGCTTGGATATCAAACGACCCCGAACGGGGTTTTTTCGGGCATCCGCGTGGTCTGGCGCCGCTTTTCTTTGCCGAAATGTGGGAACGCTTCTCCTTCTACGGCATGCGCGCCCTTCTCATGCTGTACCTGACGAAGCACTTCCTGTTCACCGACAACATGGCGGGCTTCATCTACGCTTCCTATGCCTCGCTGAATTATGCGATGCCGGTCATCGGCGGTTTGATCGCTGACCGTTACCTGGGCAATCGCAAGGCCGTGATGTTGGGGGCTATCCTCCTGGTCTGCGGCCATATTGGGATGGCGTTTGAAGGCTCCCCGGCACAGGTGATTGACGGTGTTGTCACCCGCGAAGGCCACTATGACCAGATCATGTATCTGTCGCTGGCCTTTATCATCGTCGGTGTCGGCTTCCTGAAGTCGAACATTTCGACAATGGTCGGCAAGCTTTATGTCAATAAAGACGATCCGCGCCGCGACCCCGGCTATACGATCTTCTACATGGGCGTGAATCTGGGCTCGCTGCTGTCCACTATCCTGTGTGGCTGGCTGGGCGAGACCTATGGCTGGAAATATGGTTTCGGTCTGGCTGGCATTGGCATGGTCGCCGGACTGATCACCTTTGCCTATGGCACCCGCTGGTATCGTGAAAGCGAGCCGCCGAACCCGGAAAAGCTGAAGGCCCGGACGGCCATCGGTCTGTCACAGGAATGGCTGATCTATGGCGCCGCCATCCTGGGTGTCGCGCTGAACTGGCAGTTGGTGCAGAACCATCACATCGTCGGCGGTCTGCTGCTGTCGGTGACGCTGGTGGTTGTTGTCGGGTTGGCCTGGTTCTCCCTGGCGCAATGCACCAAGATCGAACGCGACCGCATGCTGACCATGCTGTGCATGATCGCCCTGTCGGTGGTGTTCTGGACCCTGTTTGAACAGGCTGGCTCGTCCATGACCCTGTTCGCCGACCGCAATTCCGACCGGTCCTTCTTCGGTCTGATTGTACCGGCCTCGGTGGTGCAGGTGTTCAACCCGCTGTTCATCGTCCTGCTGGCGCCGCTGTTTAGCTGGTTGTGGGTGGCACTGGCCCGCAAAGGCATGGAACCGTCCACGCCGTTGAAGTTCGGTCTGGCCATCATCCAGGTGGCCCTTGGCTTCGGCGCGCTGGTCGTTGGTGCGTCGGTGGTGGGTGAGGATGCCAAGACCGGTCTTATCTGGCTGGTGCTGGCCTATCTGCTGCACACGACCGGGGAACTGTGCCTGTCGCCAGTCGGCCTGTCGATGATCAACCGGCTGTCAGTGGCCCGGATTACCGCCCTGATGATGGGCGTGTGGTTCCTGTCCTCCTCCGGTGCGCATTACCTGGCGGGCATCATCGCCGGTCTGGCCAGTGCCAGCACAGATGGCGGCGCCATCCTGTCGCCACAGGAAAGCCTGCCGGTCTACACGGCTGTGTTTACCGATCTGCTGATCTGGGCGGGCGGCATTGGCGTTCTGGTCTGCCTGATCTCGCCGTGGTTGAAGAAGCTGATGCATCTGGACGCGGCCGACATGCATACCGACGACAAGAACAGCAAGGCCGCCTGATCATCAGCGGCATATAAGACAGGGGAAGGGGCCGCCCGGCGCAATCCGGGCGGCCCTTTGTCTTATCCACCCATGGCTGCCAGCACCGTATGGTCCGTCATGTCAAAACCGATGGGTGTGACGCTGATATGCCGGCGGCGGAGCGCACCGATATCGGTGTCATCGGGCCCCTGTCCCGGATGACGGCGGATGGACAGCCAGTGATACGGGAATCCGCGCGTATCCTCCCGGCTCTCCACGCCCATGGCCATGCTGCCGGGCGGGGCCTGACGGGTGACGCTGACGCCCGCAATCTCGTCCGGTTCCACGTCCGGGAAGTTCACGTTCAGCACGCTGGCGGGCGCCGCGCCGAAGCGGCGAACAATGGCATCCAGCCCCGATATGGACGTCCGCCAGCGTATATTGTTGCGGTCGCGCCAGGCCTGGCTGATCGCATAGGCCGGCACCCCGCACAGCCGCGCCATCAAAGCGGCGCTGACCGTGCCAGAATAGCCGACCTCTTCCCCGATATTGGCACCCCGGTTGATGCCGGAAAAGACGATGTCAGGGGGGGCGTCCTTCAGGATGTGGGACAACCCCATGACGACACAGTCGCTGGGCGTGCCGGTAACGGCAAAGCGACGGGGTCCGCGTTCCAGCACACGCAAAGGGCCGTGCAGGCTGATGGCGCGTGAGACGCCGGATTGATCATGTTCCGGGGCCACCACCCAGATTTCTGCCGCCAAGGGCGTGACGGCCTGAACCAAGGCCGCCATACCCGGCGCATCAATCCCGTCATCGTTGGTCAGCAAGGCGCGACGAAACAGGGGGGCGGCAGGGGCTTGCATGGCGGGTCCGGACATGGTGGTTAGAGGCAACGCCCATTCAAATCGAACAAGCGTTTGAAGTCGAGCGCGAACAGGACCCGCAGACCATGGAAGAACGCCTGCCCACCCATCTGTTTGTGCAAAGTCATCTCTGGCGCCTGTCGGCGGCGGGGGTGCCGGTCTATGTACTGCGTAAGGGAGAACGGGAAAGTGGGCTGATTTTGTTGAAGATCACGGTGCCGTTTCAGGGCTGCCGAATGTTCAGTCAAGGCCGCGATATCAGCGGCAGGCTTGGCTGGCAGCCGGGCGCCAGTGGCGCGATGATCGATGAAATGGCGGCACGGGAATTCGTGGAACGCCATGTAAAACGCGATCCCGACCTATGGGTCATCGAGGTAGAGACGCGGGACGGCAGCAATCCGTTTGTGGAGGATAAAACATAACGCAACCCAGACCCCCGCTCACTTTTCCTTGCGGTCTCCAATGATTTCGTGAATTGAGGCGCGGAACCCGGATCGAACCCCAGACATTGGTTCCGCAACCCATGAAACATCCTGCCTACCGTTACGCCCGTATTCTGTCCGCGACGACCGGCCTGTTGGCCCTGTCGCTCCCGGCAGCGGCCGAAACAGCCCTTGACGAAATTGTCGTCACCGCCACCCGCCGCGCCGACACCATCCGCGATGTTCCAGCCAGCGTATCCCGCGTGGACCGTAGCGATTTCGAGGCCAAGGCAACCCGTTTCATCGGGGAAGAATTGCGCGGCCTGCCTGGTCTTGTCGTCAAGACCAATGACCAGGGCACCTATACCGACATCACCATCCGTGGCGTCCCCAACCGGGTGCATAACGACACGATCACCGTCCTGATGGATGGTGTGCCGTTTGTCACCGGCGATGACGAAGTGGACCTGGAACAACTGCCGTTTGGCGTTGTCGGCCAGGTTGATGTTGTGCGCGGGCCGACCAGCGCGCTCTATGGTCGTGGCGCCATTGCCGGCACCATCCATTACATCACCCGTGAGGTCACCGACGAACCGCTTGCCCAAGCCCAGCTTGGTGCCGGTTCCCATGATTGGTGGAACACAGCCGCCCTGGTGCAGCGGGCGACCGGCGATGCTGGCGCCATTATGATCTCGGCCCAGGCGCAGGGGTCGGATGGCTGGCGCGACCGCACCGACCGGGAGGAACAGACCCTGTTTGTGAAACAGCGTCTGGACCTGACCGAGGCGACCGTCCTGAACCTGACCGGTACCTATGTGAACACCGAACAGGGTCTGGCCGGTGAGTTGCCGACCGATACCAACGGTATTCCCGTGGCCCTGCCCGGCGGGCGCAAGGGCAACTGGAACCAGGATGGTGCGGGCTTTGACAAGCGGATGTGGACGGGCACGGCGGTCCTGTCCAGCGCGGTGACCGACAGCGTCAGCGCCACCACCCGCCTGCACGCACGCCATGCCAACACCGCCGGCAAACAGGCCTTCTTTAACCCCTATGACCCGGCCAGCGGCACGGTGAACTTCACCGGTTTCCGGGTGGATGGCAGCACCGACACCTATTTTGCTGAACAGCAGGTGGATGTACGCCTGGATGATACCTGGCGCGTTCTGGCCGGGGTGTCAGCGGAGCAGGTGGAGGCCCATCATGTGGAGACCTGGACCGGAGAGTTCGATTTCGGTCCGCGTTTTTATACCCAACGTCGGGATGCCCGGACCGGCGCCCATGTTGATACCACCCTGTGGCGGACCGATTTCCTGCTGAATGCCAATGCACGTAACCGCACCCAGGCGGCTTTTGCCCAGGTGGATGGCGATTGGGGTGTGCTTGCGGCCAGCGTCGGCGCCCGGTTGGACCGGTTCCAACGCCGTGTGCATTACGGCCCATCGGGCAGCGGATATGGCCCTGATCCGGAAATAACCGTCAAAGACAGCGATCATCGTGTCAGCCCCAAGGCATCGCTCCGCTGGCGGGTGACGGATCTGGTTACAGCCTATGCCGCCTTTGGGGAGGGGTTCAGCCCCGGCTTTGGCCCCATCTGGTCCTTCCGTAACCGCGATACCAACCTGAACCCCGAAATTGCGCGCAATATCGAAGCCGGGTTGAAGGGGCAGACAGCGGATGAACGTTTCACCGCCAGCCTGAGTGTCTATCAACTGAAACGGTCGGATCTGTTGCAATTGCTGCCCGTCGGTGGTTCGGCCCGCACCATCAACAATGGCCGGCAGCGGTCGCGCGGGGTGGAGTTGGACGCCAGCGCCGATCTGGGGCAGGGGACGGTCGTAAACCTGACCTATGGCTATACACAGGCGATCTGGACGGAGAATGCCTTTCTGGAACCCGGCACCGATCGCCCGTTTGACTTCACCGGCAAGGATGTAGCGGGTGTACCGCGTCATGCCGGGCGGGTGGAGGTCGTGCAGGCTTTATCCGACATGGATATCACCCTGCGGGCCTGGGCCGATATTGCCGGTGATTACGCCTATGATGGTGCCAATCGCCGCAAGGCCGGTGGCTATCTGCTGGCCAATGCGGCGATCAGTTGGGCCGCGCTGGATGGGCTGGACCTGACCCTGACGGGGCGTAACCTGTTTGACCGCGCGGTCAATACTGTGGTCGCCAACAATGACGGGCCATTTGCCTATTACCCGCAACCACCACGGCAATGGGTGCTGACGGGCACGGTGCGTTTCTGACCGCACAGGCAAGGGGGCCGACGAGTACGGCCCCTTGCCCACGCAGGCTTGCCGTCTGACACCGGTAACAATTTATCAGATGTTCAGACTAGGAAACCGGTGTCATGTATGATTTACTCGGGGCTTGAGAGGTGGCCGTCAGAGCCGCCATGGAGTGAAGCCCGGAGTATGTTCCAATGCCCATCGCCGCTTTCAAGCGTGCCCTGATCTGCGCCTGCCTGCCCCTGCTGCTGGCCCTGCCAAGCCAGGCGCAGACCAGCACCGTCGCCCCCCCGGCGCAGGAGGCCGTGCAGGCCCCCAGCCGTGACGAAATCCTGGCCACCATGAAACGGGCAGCCCGTTTCATGATTGAAGAGGCCGCCGTCAATGGCGGTTATGTTTGGCAATATCTGCCCGATTTCTCCCGCCGCTGGGGTGAGTTGGAAGCCAACAAGACCATGATCTGGGTGCAGCCGCCGGGCACGGCCACGGTGGGACACCTGTTTCTGGACGCCTTTCACGCCACGGGGGATGCCTGGTATCTAGACTCCGCCATGAAGACGGCGGACGCCCTGATCAAGGGGCAACTCGAAAGCGGTGGTTGGAACTATGTCATTGATACCGCCGGTGAAGATTCGCTGAAACGCTGGTACGACACCTATGGCAAGAATGCCTGGCGGATGGAGGAGTTCCATCATTATTACGGCAACGGCACCTTCGACGATGCCGGTACGGCCGAGGCCACCCAATTCCTGATGCGCCTTTATCTGGAAAAGAAGGATAAGGGCATCAAGAAGGCGCTGGATAAGGCCTTGGGCTTTATCCTGGACGCGCAATACCCTAATGGCGGCTGGCCGCAGCGTTATCCCCTGGTCAAGGATGGCGGGGTGCATGGCCGGCCGGATTACACCGGCTACATCACGTTTAATGATGATGTGTCGGGCGAGAATCTGGAGGTGCTGATCTTTGCCTATCAGGTGCTGGGGGACAAAAAGCTGATCGATCCGATCCGGCGCGGCATGGATATCTTTATCGCCACCCAGCAGCCGCAGCCACAGCCGGCCTGGGGCCTGCAGCACCGCACCGACGATCTGAAACCCACGGCAGCCCGCACCTATGAACCGGAGGCGTTCGCTACCCACACCACGGCCAATAATATCAAGCAGTTGCTGAATTTCTACCGCCTGACCGGCGATGCGAAATATCTGGCACGGGTGCCCGAGGCGCTGGACTGGCTGGACAAGGTGCAGTCGCCGCCCAGCCTGCGGACCCAGGGCCGGACCCACCCGACCTTCCTGGCCATCGGGACCGACAAACCACTTTATCTGCATCGGCGCGGATCAAATGTGGTGAATGGTGAATATTACACCAGCGACAGCCCGAATGAGGTGATCGCGCATTACGGATCGTTCCGGTCGATCAATATGGCGGCGTTGCGCGCAGAATATCAGAAGCTGGCCGCCACGAAGGGGACGGACGTGTCCAAGGGTTCGCCCCTGTTGGCCAAACCCGGAACTTACAAACTGCCCCGTTATTTCACCCTGCGTGATGTCGATGTGTTCGACATGATGCAGGCGGGCCAACCCGAACCCGCCGCTGCGGACAAGCTGGGTGAGTTGGTAACGGGCCTGAACCCACGCGGGTACTGGCCGGTCAAACTGACCACCATATCAAACCCCTATATCGGCGATGGCCCAGCCACGCCGACGGGCGGTGAATACCGGGCCACGCGCGTGGGCGATCTGTATGACACCTCTCCCTATTATACTGATTACCCGGTCGAAGGCATCTCCACGGCTGTGTTTGTCAAGAATATGGGGGAGTTGATCAAGGCGTTGGGGGGCAAGTAACGGGGCTGAGCGGCCGGGATCATCAACAATACCGGGAAGGCGGCACGCCGCGGGGGTGCCGCCTTTTCTGTGCAGGGACCGTTCGAGGCACGGCCCGTTCGATGATGCGGTCCAGCAAGCGTTTGCGCAGAAGCTGGGGGGCGACCTGGACCAGACCATCGCCCTGCTGCAACAGGCCTTGAAAGGCAAGCTGATCTCCCCGGCCCTGGTCCGCCTGCGTCTGGGCATGCTGCAATACCAGGCCGGACAGGGCCAAGCCGCCACCACCACCCTGGCCGCCCTGCCACCCGGCAGCGACGAGGCACGGTTGGCTGGGGTGTGGGGGTTGATTTATCAGGGGCGGTGAGGGGGGAGGGCGGATAGCCCCTCATGGGCTTCGGCCTGGGCAGCCATGTGCCGTTCGCAGGTGTGGCCGACTATGCCGGCAGCAAGTCGGCATTGTCCTTCTATGCCAAGGGCGTGGCCCGCGACCTGGGCGGGCGCGACATCACCGTCAATCTGGTGCAGCCCGGCGTAATGCCGACCGATATGGCGGCGTCCGGAAGGGTGCCTGCTGGGTCTTTGGTTTGGCGGGAGGGTGAGGGGATTACCGTATCTGTACACCCTGTACATTGAATTCACGTAGCTTTACATTTGAGAGATTATCTCTTGGGGCAAATTCGTGAAGTGCCTGCATTTAAATACACTAATATGCACGCTTGCCATCGTTTGAATGCTATATTAATAGTCAAGAAGTACGATGTTCGGCTTATGATTGACAAAGTTATCCAAAGAAAACTTTACGCCGATTGATTGGCGTGAATTTAGATAATTTTTATTGCATTTGTTGTGAGATGCATCATCATGTCGATAAAGAAATGCAAAGGTGATGCAATGTTCAGTTCCTATGACAGTGCAACTGACGCGTGTCGTGAGCTTCTGGCTTGTCTCCTGAATGCCCCTCAGCGCGGAGCAGGAGGGGTTGCTGCCGAGAGCCGTTTGCGGCGTCCTTTCAGGGAAGAACTAAATACCGCTTTCGTTTTGTCGAATCCGCGTAAGCGCATTTCTCAGTCACTTCAATTGTATCCTGCTACTGCCAGAGTGATCTGGATGATGGCAGCGAACAATCGTCTTTCAGATATTAAATTTCACGTTCCGCAAGTTGGTAACTTTACAGACGACGAACTGACTGTACCAGGCTCAAGCTATGGTATGCGTTTGCGTCAACCTCAGCCAGGCTTGGATCAAATAGAGGGTGCGATCAAACGCCTCAAAGCCGAGACAGATAGTCGGCGTGCGGCGGTAACGATCTTTCAGCCAGTTGATGCAATTAGAGAATCAAACGACATTCCGTGTGCTTTCGGTATACTATTTCACAATAGAGATAAATTTCTTGAAACCACTGTAATTATGCGATCCAATAATGCATGTGCACTTCTTCCATTTAACCTCTTTGAATTCTCTCTCTTGGCAGAGGTCGTTGCCGTAGAGGCCGGATTAGAACTGGGGCCAATCACCTATTTCGCGGGCTCCATGCATCTCTACGAAAGTGATATCGAGCGTGCTAAAGGCCTTCTTGCTGAATCTGTCGATACCCCATTTGCAATGGAGCAGATGCCGTGTGATAAGAGCCCTCTTAAGGCATTGAAGCGGCTTGCGCAGGCTGATGTGAAGCTTCGCGAAGCTTCGACATCGTTAAATATCACTATGGTTAACGAAATTATCGCTGATGTCGAAAACGATTTTGGTCCTTATTGGTCTCTATTCGCGAAGATTCTTGCTTGCGGTGTAGCTGCGTCACGTGATTTTCAGACTTTTTCTTCTCTTATACAGCTTATCGATCCCAATTTAAAACGTTTTCTTCCAAAGATGTCACAGAACGTGGCTGACATAAACATAGCCCAAATTGGGGGCTTGTTTGGACGAGATGTTTCATCCAATGTTGTAGTCCCTATAAGACGGAACAATTTAATGAAGCGTTTCGCTGAGCATGCCGTTAATTATGAAGCCGAATCTGGTCAAGCTATTGGAGCAGCTGTTCTTTTGCGAGCCCAAGATTTAGTATTTGAACGGTTCGCGGCGCGTGGAGATGATGACGTATTGAGCTATGATGCGTTCCGAAGAGCGCTTGATGGGCAGTCGTGATCCGCCAGCGCCACAAATTAGACGACCTCTTGACCGCAAAAATGGGGGGGCGAGATGCATACGACGCGATGCGCCGTGCTTGTGATGAACTGTTAGCGCAGGCTGGCCCGATTCGATTACCCATTAAGTTAGCTCCACTTGCACGTCTTATGGGTGCAGAACTCAATTACGATAATTCTAACATCGTGGGGCGTGAAGAAGCTGCTATCTACTTTCGTAGTGGTAAATTAATTCTATGGGTAAGTCGTGATCGATTTCAGAATATGCGAACGCAGAAGCGCGCTCGTTTTTCCATCGCTCACGAGCTTGGCCATCTCCTTTTATTTCGAATGTTAGGTCCGGAATTTCTGGATCATAGTGAAAATGATTCGCAGAGCTATGCACTTACCGAACGTCTATGCGATTTTGCTGCATCACAGATATTGATGCCACGTACGGTGTTGCTTGATGCGGCAAAGGAGCGCTTCTTTACTGAGGATGGATTGAAATATCTAGAGGAGTTGTTCGCAGTATCTTCACCCGCTTTGTTAAGAGCGCTCGCGGATCTTCTGCCATCTGGCGCGGTTCTTGAATTGCGAAAATTTAGTCGTCACCGGAGAGAGCATATGCTTTGGCGCGTGCAATCATGTATGCTGGCGGCTTCTGCGGAAGACTTTACATCTTGGCTACCGAATGGCTGCACTTTAAAGCATCTTCAGGGTATGCCATCGCCAGAAGAGTTGCCAAACGGATGTCCTGTGCCGCTGGGCCTGATCACCCTCATTCGAGGACGTTCCCGAATCTCCCGTGAAGCTATCGCCACACGAACGGAGTATCGACTTAAGCGCCATCCCGAATTGCTGCCACCTATCCAATCTCCGCTTGCATCCACTCAGATCATGGAGGATGAATCAGCAGGCCGCGTCCTCGTACTTATCGGGAAACCAGGCACACTCAATACCATTTGGCCATTGGCGGAAACATTAGAATGATTGTTTACGTGTCAGGTGCTTTAAAGGCCTCCAGAGACCTATCGCGAGCGCGGGCTCTGTATGAGGAAGCCGCTCGGATCGTTGTCGATGCTGGCCATCAGGCATATCTACCGCACCAGACCACTGATCCTCTTCACAACGCCGACGCCTCTCCAGCACAAGTGTTTCAACAAGATGTCTTAGCTCTCATGCAGGCAGATGGCGTTGTTGCATTTCTGAATGAGCCATCACTAGGTGTTGGTGCCGAGCTCGCCCTCTGTACCCAAGCAGGGACCCGAGTTCTCGGGCTTCACAACACCGATAGTGATGTTTCCCGTTTTGCAGTGGGCCTACTAGAGGCTCATGGTGGGCGTCTAGTACAATACGATGAGCTGGAAAACATAGAAGAAGCCATTCTCAGATTTCTGGAAGATCTGACGCGAGACCATTCTTTTAAACGAGGTCGTTCTCTTTAAGGTATGCAATAACTTGATTCGCTCTCTCATTGACTGACCCTCGGATGACAACTGGAATAGTCTTACTTTTTGAATATAGTGATGTGATCTTATCATCAATCTGTCTTTGAAAGAGAGTATCCGATTCTCGCACTCCATCGTCTTCCGGAAAAAACTCAATGGGGAGTTGGAAAATAGCGTCATACGTGGTGAGAGATTCAAATGCTAAGTTTTCATAAATCTTAACTTCAGGGGAATTGGCGGTCTCAGGAAATAGGGATAGTGTATAGGCAAGATGATCTACCAATGTACGATCGGAAATGACAACATCAACATTACTTTCTGCACGACGTTCTTCCATGAGATGTTCTAGGAAAATCAATGCTTGCCGGGATGGTTTATTATTTTCTCTACGAAAGAATTCGGAGTCCCCCAATTTTTCAATAATGAGACGGGGTGCTTCGCGGCAGATTGTGACCCGACCGACAGACACGAGCTGCGGTGCAATGGCCTTGATCAACGTTGTTTTTCCTGTGCCATGGGGCCCGGTAAATGCTATCCGTAACATCCTGCACTCCAATTACGTGATTGTTGGTGATGATATACTCCGTATGACAGTGGTGTCACTAATGATTTATGTGCCATCGTACAAAATAAATTACTGTTATTGATATCTGAATAATAAAGCGGCGCCCCACCGGGACGCCGCTTCCTCACCTCAAACCCCAGAAACCCACAGGGTGCACCCAGCCCCTCACCCCAGCCGCGTCAGCGCCTCGGCCAGTTTTGCCCGCACCGTGTCGGCTTCGGCCCGGCGGTCGCGCTGTTCTTCGATCACCTCTTCCGGCGCCTTGTCGACGAAGTTCTTGTTCGACAGTTTGGCGTCGATCTTGGCGATGTCCTGTTCCAGCTTACCAATTTCCTTAGCCAGACGGGCTTTTTCCTTCTCCACATCAATGAAGTCGGCGAGCGGCAGGATCAGGGTGGCTTCGTCAAGGATGGCCTGTGCGGAGCCCTTGGGTGCGTCGTCCGCAGTGGCGTCCACGCCGGACAGGCGGGCCAGGCGCAGGATCAGGTCGCGGTGGGTGGCCAGACGCTGGCGCGTGACCTCGGACGCGCCCTTGAGCAGCAGCGGCAACTGCGCCGAGGGGGGCACGTTCATTTCCGAACGCACGGTACGGATATTGGAGATCAGGCGCACCACCCATTCCATCTCGTCCCCTGCGGCCGCATCGATCAGGGTGGCCTGGGGCAGGGGCCAGGGGGCGGAGATCAGGGTCTGGCCCGCACCGCCCAGCTTCTCGTTCAGCTCTTCGGTGATGAAGGGCATGACGGGGTGCAGCAGGTGCAGGATACGGTCCAGCACCCAGGCCGTGGTGGCGCGGGTTTCGGCCTTGGCCGCTTCATCCTCGCCATTCAGGATGGGCTTGGTGAATTCCAGATACCAGTCGCAGAAGCTGTTCCAGGCAAACTGATAGATGCCGTTCGCCGCCTCGTTGAACTTGTAGGCATCCAGCGCATCGGTGACCCGGGACGCGGCCTGCTGAACGGCCCCCACGATCCATTTATTGACCGTCAGCTTCACCCCGGCCGGGTCAAAGCCCGGCACCGCCGCCACCTGGTTCATTTCGGCATAGCGGGCCGCGTTCCACAGCTTGGTGGCGAAGTTGCGGTAACCTTCGACGCGGTTCACCGCCAGCTTGATGTCGCGCCCCTGGGCCGCCATGGCTGTCAGGGTGAAGCGAAGGGCGTCGCAGCCATACTGGTCGATCACTTCCAGCGGGTCGATGACATTGCCCTTCGACTTCGACATCTTCTGGCCCTTCTCATCGCGGACCAGGGCGTGGATATAGACCGTCTTGAACGGCACATCGCCCATGAAATGGATGCCCATCATCATCATGCGGGCGACCCAGAAGAAGATGATGTCGAAGCCGGTGACCAGCACGTCGCCGGGGTAATAGCGGTCCAGTTCCGGCACCTTTTCCGGCCAGCCCAGCGTGCTGAACGGCCACAGGGCCGACGAGAACCAGGTGTCCAGAACGTCGCTGTCACGTGTCAGGGCCACACCGCTTCCGGCCAGGGCCTGGGCTTCTTCCGCCGTTTCCGCCACGAAGACATTGCCATCAGCATCATACCAGGCGGGGATCTGGTGACCCCACCAGAGCTGACGCGAGATGCACCAGGGCTGGATGTTGCGCATCCATTCGAAATAGGTGTTTTCCCAGTTCTTGGGCACAAACACGGTCTTGCCCGTCTCTACTGCCTCAATGGCCGGCTTGGCGAGCGTGGCGGCGTCGCAATACCATTGATCGGTCAGCCAGGGTTCGATCACCACCCCGGAACGGTCGCCATGCGGCTGGGTCATCTTGTGCGGGACGATCTGTTCCAGAAGCTCCAGCGCCTCCAGATCGGCCACAACCTTCTTACGCGCCTCATAGCGGTCCAGACCGCGATAGGTCTCTGGCACCGGTTCGCTGAAAGCCTCCAGGCGACCATTGGCATCGGGCTTGTAGCCTTCGAAGGTCTGAACGATGCGGGCGTCGCGATCGAGCAGGTTGATCAGCGGCAGCCTGTGGCGCTTGCCGACCTCAAAATCGTTGAAGTCATGGGCGGGCGTGATCTTCACGGCTCCCGACCCTGTCTCCGGATCGGCATAGTCGTCGGCAACGATAGGGATCAGGCGACCGACCAGGGGCAGGCGCACATACTTGCCGATCAGGTCCTTGTACCGCTCATCCTCGGGATGCACGGCGACGGCGGTATCGGCCAGCATGGTCTCGGGCCGGGTCGTGGCGACAACGATGTAGCGGCCTTCCTGCCCGTCGATGGGATAGCGGAAGTGCCAGAGATTGCCGTTCACCTCCTTCTGCTCGACCTCCAGGTCGGAGATGGCGGTGTGCAGCTTGGGGTCCCAGTTGACCAGACGCTTGTCGCGATAGATCAGGCCCTGTCGGTACAGTTCCACAAACACCTTGCGGACGGCCTTGTTTAAGCCCTCATCCATGGTGAAGCGCTCACGCGCCCAATCGGTGGAAGCCCCTAAGCGGCGAAGCTGCGTGGTAATGGTACCGCCGGATTCGGCCTTCCATTCCCAGACCTTTTCCAGGAACTTTTCGCGGCCCAGATCCTGACGGCTGACCCCTTCCTTGGCCAGATTGCGTTCCACCACCATTTGGGTGGCGATGCCGGCATGGTCGGTACCGGGCTGCCACAGGGCATCCTTACCCCGCATGCGCTGATACCGGATCAGGATGTCCTGCAAGGTGAAGGTGAGCGCGTGGCCCATATGCAGGCTGCCCGTTACGTTGGGCGGCGGCATCATGATGGTATAGGGCGTCTGGTTCGAATCGACATGCGCGGCAAAGGCGCCTGTCTGCTCCCAACGCTGATAGTGGCTGGCTTCAACCGCGGCGGGGGAGAACGTCTTTTCCAACATGATGGCCGGACCTTCCGGGGTAAGGGGATGGAAGTTGATAAAGGAAAAGGGGCGGCACCAGCAAGGCGCCGCCCCTTTTGTTCACGTCAAAGCAGGCAAGCGCGTCAGTCGAGGCCGCGCCGTACCACCCGTTCAATCTCCCGTTTGACCATGCGTTCCACCATGCTGGGCAGATTGTCATCCAGCCATTCACGGATCATCGGGCGCACAATCTCATAAACGATCTGTTCCAACGTGACGTCGGAACGACCGATCGGGCCATCGCCGGTCAGGCTGGGCCCGCCACGACGGAAACCGGCCAGGCCCGAAGCAAAGGCACGGCTGGCCGCGTCAGCGGCATAATCGGAGATCAAACCGCCATCATCCACCGGCGGCGGACGCCGGGGCGGGGGCGGCGGGCTGTAATATTCCGGCTCCTCCTGAACCATCTGGGTCAGTTCCAGCGGTTCATCCTCTACCGGCCCGAAATCAGGTTCCGGTTCCGGTTCCATCATCATCGCCATCGGCGGCGGTGGTGGTGGTGGCGGCGGCGGAGGCGGGGGAGGTGGTGGCGGTGGGGGGGGAGGTGGCGGCGGTGGGGGAGGCGGCGGCGGTGCAGCCTCCTCGCCCGGCGTCTCGCCATCTTCGGAAATGATCCTGCGAATGGAAGCGAGGATTTCTTCCATCGATGGTTCTTGTGAGGACCCTTTGTCGGCCATTTCGCGCGTAACCTGACCTTCCACGAATTCGACGGCAAGCCTAGGGCAGAACGCAGGAAAATTCTACGAACTTGTTAAAGCCATTGAAGAATTAGCCGCATAGAGGCCGCAAAAGCAAAGGGGAGACCAACCGGCCTCCCCCTGCTAGAGCCATTCCTAACAAATGCCACCCGAATCAATCGGCGGACAGACCCCAGATCTTGCTGGATGCGCTGTTGTAATGCGCCTCCACATCATAGGGCTGCACAGCCAGACCCAGGCTGCTCACCGACAATTGACCGACGGCGGACATCACCTGGAAGCTGGCCACAACCTCGTCGCGCTGGGCACGGACCAGTTCGACCTGGGCGTTCAGCAGTTCCTGTTCGGCGTCCAGCGTATCCAGCACGGTGCGGGAACCGACCGTTGCTTCCTGACGCACGCCTTCCAGAGCGATATTGGCAGCACGCACCTGCTCATTACGCGATTGGATGGAGGCACGGGCCGTGCTCAGTGCTTCCCAGGCCCGGATGCCGGTCTCGCGCGCACCACGCACCGCTTCGTCCACCTGGATGCGGCGCTGCGAAGCCGTCTGCTTCGCTTCACGGACACGGGCCGTGGTACCGCCCGCCTCGTAAATCGGAATGGTGACGCGGGCCACGATGGAACCATTGTCCAGATCACCCAATGTGCCAGGACGGTCCCAGGTGCGGGTGTAAGACCCGACCACCGAAACGGTCGGCAGCAATTCACCGGCGATGACATCAACCGCCTTGTCCGCCGCCCGTTCCGAGAATTTGGCGGCCAGCACCTGCGGGTTGTTCTGTTCTGCCAGCGCGATGGTGGCGTCCAGCGAGGCGGGCAGACCGGTCAGAGCCGCCGGCTGTTTCACACCCTGCGGCAGCGACCCGATCAGGCGGGCAAAAGTGGCGCGGCTGGCATTCAGCGCCCCTTCAGCAGCAATACGGTTGGACATGGACAGGGCCAGCCGCGACTCGGACTGGCTGACATCGGTGCGGGTGATTTCACCCACCCGGAACCGGTCATTCGCCGCTTCCAACTGCCGCTTCAGCACCTGTTCGTTATTGATGGTCAGCGCCAGCACCGCTTCGTCGCGGACAACGTCGCAATAAGCCTGGGCAGCGGCGAGGAGCACACTCTGTTCCGTGGCCTGAAGGGAGGCGCGCTGCGCCTGGACCAGCGCTTCCGCCCGGCTCAGCGAGGCCACGGTGCGGCCGCCGCGGAAGATCGGCTGAACAATATCGGCGCCGACCGACTTTTCCGTCCAGTAGGTGTCGTTGGGCCCATTCTTCTGCACATTGCGGCCCACGCTGCCATCAGCGCTGATCGTCGGCAGGAAACCGGATTTGGCCTGAGGCACCAATTCGTTGGTGGCGCGCAACTGGGCACGGGCGGCGTCCAGCGTGGGATTGGACTGGTAGGCCTGGGCCAGCGCGTCCGGCAGCGACTGCGCCTGGGCCGGCGACAAGCCCAGGCCAATGGCGAGGGCCATCGCCGGCAGAGCGGCACGCGCCATGCGGCGCAGGTTCGGGCTGGTCGGGGTCCGCGTCAGACGGTTGGCGTCCATGGTCAATACACCTTCATGGTCGGATCGATACGCCGGGCCCAAGCGTCGATTCCGCCCGCAAGATTGATGGCCCGGTCAAAACCCTGGCCGCGCAGCCATTGTGTGGCATACGCGCTTCTCATGCCGTGGTGACAAAGAACCGCGATGTCGCGGTCCTCTGGCAATGCCGCCACGGCCATCGGCAGTTGCCCGAGCGGAATGTGGATGCTGTTGGCAATATTGCACAGTTCCACTTCCCAGGGTTCGCGCACATCCAGCACGACGATCCCGTCCTCTTCCCGAAGCCTGACTGCCAAATCCTCCACCGTCAGCTCATTGTCTGTGATGGGGCGCACAGGAAGGCTCCGTTATACTGATCAGAACTGGAAATCGGGCTTGGCTTCCAAGCCCGGCAACAGGGCAGCCGATGCGTCAAACAGGACGCGGCCGGACACAGCACCGCCGGTCTTCTGATAAAGACGCGCCACGCCCTGTCCGCTTTCCGGCAAAACCACGGTGACCAGACGCCCGCCTTCAGCCAATTGCTCCAGGAGGGCCGGCGGCACGGCCGCCACGGCGCCCTGTACCACGATGACATTATAAGGCCCCTGCTTGGCCCAACCGGCGGACAAGGGGCCCTGCACCACAGCGGCGTTATCGACGCCAAGGGTCTGCATCGCATGATTGGCCTGTGCCGCCAAGCCGGCATCCGACTCCAGCGCCAGCACCGTGGCCGCGAGGCGCCCGATGATGGCCGCCGAGTAGCCAGTGCCAGTACCGACATCCAGCACAATGTCCGTCGGCTCCACCTTCGCTTCGTTCAGCAGGCGGGCCAGCACCATCGGTTCCAGCAGGAAGCGGTTCTTGGCAACGGGGATGCTTTTGTCGACATAAGCCACGCCGCGCAGCGTATCCGGCACAAACTGATCGCGCGGAACCGCCAGGAAGGCGTCAACCACACGCTGGTCGGTCACCTTGTTCGGCCGGATCTGGCCATCGACCATGTTCAGGCGGGCGGCGCTATATTCGGAGGGGGCCATCATGGACGGATCTGTCGCGCTGGTGAATAGGAAGGGTGAGGCGGCCCGGCAGGATCAACGGCAGGCCACGCTGCTATATATCCGCACCGGGCGGGGAACACAATGTTGCGGCTGCACCACGCAGACCGGTTGCGGATTTCTTACGCCAGACACTTGACCGCGCCCATATCACCCGTCTATATACCGGCCCCACCCCGGATGGCGTTTCTTTCAGCACGCCCCCGGAACACCGATGGCGCGGTGGCAGAATGGTGATGCAACGGACTGCAAATCCGTGAATCCGGGTTCGATTCCCGGCCGTGCCTCCAAGTTTCAAAAAGGCCTGCCCGCTGTGGCGGGCCTTTTTGTTTTCGGATCGGGTCAGCCGCCATTGGCAGAGGTCCCGGTGTTATGGGACCGCCCGACGCGAAAAGTGCCGTGCAGCCGTTGAATGGCGGTTTCCTCTACGGCCCCAGTCCCGCTCGCAAGGCCATCCGCAACGCCTCTGGCGTATCGGCGGCCTCCATCAGGAGCGGCAGGCGCAGGAGGGCCAGCATGGAGAGGCTGTCGGTAATCTCCCCCGCCAGGACCATGGACAAAGCGTCACGCAGCCTCACCCGGCGCAGACGCAATTCTTCGGTATCGTCGGGTTCGGCATCCCCCTGGGTCAGGTCCCAGGCGACATACAGGGTGCCTTCCTCATCACTCACAGAATTGGAGAGGGCGACGCGGCCGATGATGGGGATCAGGCGCGCCGCCGTCAGGCCGGTTTCTTCCCGCAATTCCCGCAAGGCGCCCGCAGCGGGGTCTTCACCCGCCGGCACGCCGCCTTCTGGTATCTCCCAACTGTAGCGTTGCAACGGATACCGGTACTGACCGACCAGCCAGGTGAAACCTGCCGGGTCCACCGGCACCACGCCCACCGCATGATTGCGGAAATGCACCAGCCCATAAATACCAGGGTCGCCATTGGGCTTTAACACGGTGTGGTGCGTGACCTGTATCCAGGGATTCTCATAGATTGGGTCACGGCTGAGTGTGCGCCAGGGATTGCTGTCCTGGTCCTGGTCATGCATGTGTGTCCCCCTGGTAAGACATGGGTCCAGGCTACTGGAATTGCTGGGATTTTCCAGTCCCATCAAGAAAATGCGCCAAAATGCGAAACAGGGGTTTACAAACCTGTTTCGGGTTGGCTATAAGCCCGGCCACCGCACGATGCGGCGCCGATGACGCGCCTCGTCATGTGTACTGATCCCAGGTAGCTCAGTGGTAGAGCAGGCGGCTGTTAACCGCCCGGTCGGGGGTTCGAATCCCTCCCTGGGAGCCAATCGGCAGGGCCGGATGTGCATAGCGTCCGGCCCTGTCCATTCAGGGTCACGGTTGGCGCGCGTAGAAAAGTCGATCCGGCGTTGAAAATGGCCTGATCCCAGGTAGCTCAGTGGTAGAGCAGGCGGCTGTTAACCGCCCGGTCGGGGGTTCGAATCCCTCCCTGGGAGCCATTTCAACCCTGGTCGCCGCAATGGCGGCCCTTACCGGAACAGATCGGCATGGTCGATATCACCCCCATCATCCCCGCCGACCGTCAGGTCATCGACACCTATGCCCCCGGGCATTTCCGGGTGTCCAATGTGCTTTATGCCGGGGCGATCATTGTTTTCCCCGGTCAGACCGTCGCTTGGGAAGTCGCCGATTTTGCCGGCCTCTCGCCCGATCATTTCGCGCCGGTTCTGTTGGCCGAACCCAAGCCGGAAGTGCTGCTGCTGGGGTCGGGCGCCCGCATGCAGCTTCTGCCATCGGCCCTGCGCCGGGCGCTTCGGGAGCAAGGGGTGGTGGTCGATATCATGGACAGTCCCGCAGCCTGCCGGACATACAATGTGCTACTGGCCGAAGGCAGGCTTGTCGCCGCAGCGTTGCTGCCGGTGTGATCATCGTTTTTCCACCCCGGTGAGGTGCGCACGGCGTCGCAACAGCCGGGGACTGTGGCCGTATGATCAGGTTTCTGCCAGCAGCAGGCGGCGGGCTGCGTCAGCGCGCGGCGATGGTGACGGTGATAGTGTCAGCATAGTCGCCAGCTACATGCTGGTTGGAAATGGGAACCGTAACTTTCAGATCGGATTTTCTGCCGAACTGTGCGGTGGCGCGCTGAACCACCATCTGGCTGGTCAGGCTGCCGGCATTGCTGTCGTAATCGACGGTGTAACTGATTTCGTTGCTGCCGCTTTTCAGTTTGCCGCCATTGGCAGACGACAGGCTGATGGCATAACCGCTGGCAGCATTGCAGCTTTCAGTCACCGAACCCACGGTTTTGGAGCTTTCGCCCGCCGTGAGGTTCCAGGTGACGCCCAGATCCTGAACGGCGATAGCGCATGACATGGGCATGCTGCCGCGCAACGACATGGTACCCGTTGTCCCCTGCGCCCAGACAGCCGGCATCAGGGCGGTGGTCGATAAGAGCAGGGCGGCAATGGCCCGAACCAGCAAACGGCGCATTCTGCACCTCTCCGGCAGCGGTTAAGGCAAAACCCCGCCCGGTTTCGGGCGGGGCCAAAACAGCGCCGCCAGCCCTTGGACGGGCCGGCGGGTGCAATGATTACTTGGCGGCGATGGTGACGGTGACAGTATCGGCATAGTCGCCAGCGATATACTGATCGGAAGCGGCGACCGTGACCTTCAGGTCGGACTTCTTGTTGAACTGGGCATTGGCGCGGTCAACGACCATCTGGCTGGTCAGCGACCCGCCCTGGCC
>NZ_NOXU01000026.1 GCF_002251795.1 Niveispirillum lacus
GCCATCCAGCATCTGGCCGGCATGAAGGACAGCAAGGTCATAGTCGCCATCAACAAGGACGAAGAAGCCCCCATGTTCCAGGTCGCCGATTACGGTATCGTCGGTGACCTGTTCAAGATCGTCCCAGAACTGACCGAAGCGCTGGGGTGACGGGCGGTTGTGTCGACGCGCCGGGATACTCACCCGGCGCGTTTTTGCAACCATGCTATTGGACAAATGTCGCCGGGACGAGGGCATCGCCTTCATGCGACAGTGGGTATCTTGCTTTCCAACCCTGAATGGGGACAGCGATGATTGAGAAGGTTGGCGTTATCGGGGCGGGTCAGATGGGCAGCGGCATTGCGCAGGTCTGCGCCGTGGCTGGCCTGTCGGTGGCAATTTCGGACATCAACGCCGAACAACTCGCCAAATCCCTGGCCAACATCGCCAAGAATCTCGATCGTCAGATTGCCAAGGGCAAGCTGACCGAGCCGGAAAAAGATGCGGCGATGGCCCGTATCGCCACGTCCACAGACCTGTCCATCTTCAAGGACAGCGATCTGGTGGTCGAGGCCGCGACCGAATCGGAAGACGTCAAGCGCCTGATCCTGAAGGCGCTTGTCCCCAACCTGCCGCCAAAGGCGATGATCGCCACCAATACCAGTTCCATTTCCATCACCCGTCTGGCCGCATCGACCGATCGGCCGGAAAAGTTCATCGGCATGCATTTCATGAACCCGGTGCCGGTGATGCAGTTGGTGGAGATCATTCGCGGTATTGCCACCGACGATGACACATTCCAGTCGATCAAGGCCTTGACGGCGCGGCTGGGCAAGACGGCGGCCATTGCCGAGGATTTCCCGGCCTTCATCGTCAACCGTATCCTGCTGCCCATGATCAATGAAGCGGTCTATACGCTCTATGAAGGTGTGGGCGGGGTGGAAGCCATTGATACGGCCATGAAGCTGGGGGCCAACCACCCGATGGGCCCGCTGGAACTGGCCGATTTCATTGGCCTGGACACCTGCCTGTCAATCATGCAGGTGCTTTATGAAGGTCTGGCCGACAGCAAGTACCGCCCCTGCCCCCTGATGGTGAAATATGTCGAGGCAGGCTGGCTGGGCCGCAAGGTTGGCCGGGGCTTCTACGATTATTCCGGCCCCACCCCGCGCCCGACGCGGTGAGGCAGGCTTATCTGCGTATCCGTTGAATTCTCCTGAAGGAGGGGTTCGTATTGCCCCCACCCGATGCTACGTTACCCCCATCCAGGGTGGCGTGGCGGAGATGATGGTGGGTTCAGTTCTGTTGCGTGGCCTTTGCCTGGCACTGCTGGCCGGCTTCCTGACCCTGCCCGCCGCCGCAACGGCGGCCCCGGATTTCACCACCGCCCTGGAACAGCGACTGACCAGCGGCATCGGCACGCCGGAGACGGACCGGGACAGTCAGGATCTGCTCACGCTCGGCCGATTCTATGAGAAACGGGACTATGCGCCGGCCTGGATTGAGCAGGGCAAGCCGTCGCCCCGGGCCCACCTGCTGCTGCTGGCCCTGCAACAGGCCGCATCCCAGGGATTGAACCCTGCCGATTATGGCGTGGCCCGCATTACCACCCTGCTGGAACGCGGCGACAGTCCCGATGCGCTGGCCGAGTTGGAGTTGATGCTGTCGCACGGCGCGTTGGATTATGGGCGCGATCTGGCCACGGGGCGGCTGGCTCCCATGGCCATTGACAGCGAGCTTTATGTCGAAAAACGCGAAATTGATGTTCTGACCCTGCTGGATCGGCTGGCCAAACTGCCCGATCCGGGCAGTGAACTGGCGGAACTGCCGCCGCGCCGGGCGGAATATCAACAGCTTAAACTGGCCTTGCAGCATTATCGCGAACTGGCGGCGGCCGGTGGCTGGAAACAAGTGCCCCTGGCCGAGGCCTCGTTAAAGCCCGGCGGCACGGACGAACGCGTGCCCGCATTGCGCGCCCGGCTGAAGGTGACAGGCGAACTGGCCGTAGACGCGCCGGTGCCGGCGGACCCGACCCTGTTTGATGAAGCCACCATTGCGGCCCTGAAGATATTCCAGGCCCGGCACGGGCTGGAACCGGACGGGGTGCTGGGCAAACAGACGCTATTGGCCCTCAACATCAGCGCCGAACAGCGGGTGGCCCAGATCGCCATGAATATGGAGCGCTGGCGCTGGATGCCGCTGGATATGGGACCTTCCTACATCCTGGTCAATCTAGCGGCCTTCCATCTGTCGATCTTTGACCAGGGCAATGTTGTGCATGAAGCCCGTGTCGTGGTTGGAACCAGTTCCACCCGCACGCCGGTTTTTTCCCGCAAAATGTCCTATCTGGAGATCAATCCCTATTGGCATGTGCCGACCAAGATTGTCCGGGATGAGATTTTCCCCAAGGCCAAGAAGGACCCCACCTATTTGGCCAAACAGGGTTATGAATTGCTGTCCGACTGGTCGGAAAGTGCGGTGACCGTCGATCCCAAGACCCTGGACTGGGCCCATATGACGCGCCTGCCCTATCGTGTGCGGCAAGTACCGGGCGACAAGAATAGTCTGGGCCGCATCAAGATGATGTTCCCCAACGAGTTCGACGTCTATCTCCACGACACGCCATCCAAGAACCTGTTTAACCGCGCCAACCGCAGTTTCAGCCATGGATGCATCCGGGTTGAGCATCCGTTCGATGTGGCGGACACCATTCTGCGCCTGACCGGTACCACCGACTGGCCCCGCACCCGGGTGGACGAGGTGCTGGCCAGCGGGCAACGCACCGTCGTGCGTCTGAAAAAACCGATTCCCATCCATATTTCCTATGTCACTGCCTTTGTGGCCGGAGACGGGTCGGTCAATTTCCGATCCGATATCTATGGCCGCGACCGTAAGCTGGCCACAGCCCTGCGCGCCTCACGCGTGAAATGGGACGCGGTCGAGGCCGAGGCCCGTCTTGCCCCCGGCGGGGCGGCGGCGGGGCGGGGCACTGATAGCGTCGATCGCTGAACCCCGGTCACGAAAGAACGAGATCAGAAATAGGCCGGAAGGGTGGATTTCCGCTTGCATGCCCCATGCCGTTCTGCCAGAAGTGCAACGGTGTCCTGCTTTTGGCGCAGGGGCATTTGGCGAAATCAAGAAAGAGAGTGTCCTCGGCGCAACGGACGCGGGGGGTGCCTGACGGGGCGAAGGGGGATTGGGGCATGGTGGCACGGCCGAACGGGATCGACCTGACCATTGGACAAGAACACGCCCCCCCGGATTCACGCTCCCTTTCCCAATCATCCATTGATCCGGCTGTCGAAAGCGGGCGCCGCAGTTTTCTGCGGGGCCTTGGCGGTTTGTTCCTGGGGGCTGGCGCTGCCATCGCGGCCCCTGCCATCCTGACCGCTCCGGCCGATGCGGCCCCGGTCAGTGCCCCACGCCGGCAGCTATCCTTTGTGTCGCTGCACACGAACGAGAAACTGAAGATCACCTATTTCGCCAATGGCGCTTATGACCGGTCGGCGCTGAAGGATGTGAACCATATGCTGCGCGACTGGCGCACGGGTGAGGTCGGGTCCATGGACCCGAAATTGTTGGACCTGCTGTTCCATCTGCGTCAGCGCTTGCGCACCGAAGAACCGTTTCAGGTCATCTCCGGCTACCGCTGCCCCAAGACCAACGCCATGCTGACGTCCAAGTCAGAAGGGGTGGCCACCAAGAGCCTGCATATGGAAGGCAAGGCCATCGACATCACCATGGCCGGTCGGCAGTTGAGCCGTATCCGACAGGAAGCGCTGAACCTGCGCCTCGGCGGTGTCGGCATCTATAGCCGGTCCGGTTTTGTGCATGTCGATACGGGCCGTGTCCGGCAATGGGGCGTTTGACGCACCGTTCGGCGCCATTGCTGTTGGCCCTGATGCTGGGCGCCGCACCCGTTTGGGCGGTCGATACTGATCGTCCGCAGCAAAGCAGCGTCGCGCCAGCATCCGCCCCGCATGATCTGCGCCATCCCGGCAAGGGGCCGGCGGAACCGATCGGAACCTATGCCAATGGCTGTGTGCGCGGGGCTGAGGCGCTGCCCGCCGATGGTCACGGGTTTCAGGTGTTGAATCTGTCCCGCCACCGCAATTACGGCCATCCCGACCTGATCGCCTATCTGACAAGTCTGGCGGCAGAGGTGGAGCGTGAAGGGCTGGGTATTCTTTCCATCGGCGACATGTCAATGCCCCGCGGTGGGCGCATGAAGACAGGCCATGCCAGCCACCAGATGGGCCTGGATGTCGATATCTGGTTTGTGCTGGACCTGGGCCGTCTGCCCCCGGCAGCACGGGAGCGCGAAGATTTCGCCACCATGGTGGATGTTCAGACACAACGGGTGAACAGCAATTTCGGCCCCGCCCAGATCCGACTGATGAAGCTGGCGGCATCCGCACCCAACGTCACCCGCATCTTCGTGAACCCGGCGATCAAGCTGGCCCTGTGTGAGGCGGCGGGGGAGGATAAGGGATGGCTGCGCAAGGTTCGCCCCTGGTTCGGCCACGCCGCCCATCTGCATGTGCGTCTGGCCTGCCCGTCCGGTGCCAGTCAGTGCGAGGTGCAAGAACCCCCGCCCGAAGGTGACGGCTGTGGCGAGGAACTACTGAGCTGGTTCCAGCCGCCCCCACCCGAGACGGGACCGCCAGCCCCACCCAAACCACCCCCACCGCCACCCGCCGCCTGTCTGGCCCTTTATGGGGAGCCGGATTGAGAGGTATTTACATCCGAGCGCGGATGTATTAATGTTGCACGATTGTTGAGTTGGAGCCTGAGACCCATGGATCTGAACCCGTACGTCTGACCGCCATCCCCCGCGTGGGGCATCCATGTCTGGCCAGGGTTCCATCTATGTCTTCTTGGCTTGTTGCCGAGGGGCTGTGCTTTGCGCACGCCGCCGATCGGCCGTTGATTGAGAATATTCACCTTACCATCAATGATGAACGTGTCGCGCTGATCGGCAGCAATGGCGCCGGCAAAACGACCTTGCTGCGGTTGCTGACCGGGGCGCTGGTTCCACAGCGCGGGCATATCGCTCGGCGGGGCCGGCAGGTCCATTGGCCACAGATGCCGGAACCAGGACAGGTGGTGGGCGATGTGCTGCCACCGGATGATCCGGGTCGGGCAGCGGCCTTGTCGCGCCTCGGTCTACCGCCGGAGATGCCTGACGATCTGCCGTTAAGCCGGTTATCGGGCGGGCAGGTTGCACGTCTGCATCTGGCCGCCATCCGCCTGATCCAACCGGACATGCTGATCCTGGATGAACCGGGTAATGATCTGGATGCCGATGGCCGGGCCTCGTTGGCCGATCTGATCCGGAACTGGCGCGGCGGGTTGCTGCTGGTCAGCCACGAGCTGGGGTTGCTGTCACTGGCCGACCGTATCCTGGACCTGTCGCCCCTGGGTTTGCGCAGCCATGGTGGGGGCTACCAAGGGTGGCAAGCGGCCAGGCAAGCGGAACGCCGGGCCGCAGAGCGCGCCTTGGTCGACGCCCAAAAACAGGCAAGACGGGCGCAGGTGGCCGTTCGGGAAACCGAGGCCAGGGCCGCGCGGCGGGCCCGGGCCGGCAAACAGGCAAAGGCACGCGGGTCAAACGCCCCGATCCTGATGGGCCAACGCCGTGACAAGGCCGAACAGGCAGCCTCAGCGCGCCGCATCAAGGGGGAGCGGCAACAAGAAGCGGCAGACCATGCACTGGAACAAGCGCGCCGCGGCCTGCCCCCGCCGCCGCCGCCATTGGACATGGCTGTCAACCCAACCGGGGTGCCGGCGGGCAAAATGCTGCTCCGGGCGGTGGGGCTGAGCCTGTCGCGCAACGGGCGGCCCTTATGGCAGAATGTGTCGTTCGAAATGACGGGGCCGGCACGGTTGGCCCTGACCGGCCGCAATGGGGTCGGCAAAAGCAGTCTGCTGGATTGTCTGGATGGCCGCCTGTGCCCTGACACCGGCACACTGACGCGCGCCCCCCATCTGCAGATCGCCCGGTTGGATCAGCGGTTGGCAGCACCTTCAGATGCCACGCCCCTGTCACTGGCCCGGCTGGCACATAAAGCGCAAGGAGAGGGTGAAACCCGCGCAGCCTTGGCCCGGTTCGGCTTTCGTGCAGCGGCGGCAGAAATGCCGTTGCGGCTTCTATCAGGCGGCATGCGGGTTCGCGCCCATCTTTGTGCCGCCCTGGGCGGGGCGGCACCACCGCAGGTGCTGTTATTGGACGAACCCGCCAACCACCTGGATCTGGAGGGTCGCGCCGCCCTGCTGGAGGCCTTGTCGGCTTATGATGGTGCCCTGGTCCTGGTCAGCCACGACCCGGATTTCCGCCGGGCCGTGGGGGTGACACAGGAGATCCAGTTGGGGTGATGGTGTTACTTCCGCCGGTACAGTTGGCTGACATCACGCACCGCACCCCGGGCGGCAGACGTGGTCAGGGCTGCATAAGCCTGCAGCGCCTGGGAAACGACGCGTTCCCGCGGGGCGGACGGCTGCCATGCCGCCAGACCCTTGGCCTCTTCCGCCGCGCGGCGGCGCGCCAGTTCCTCATCCGACACCGCCAGATGAATACGACGGTTGGGTATGTCGATCTCGATCCGGTCGCCTTCCTCCACCAGACCAATGGTGCCCCCCTCGGCAGCTTCGGGACTGGCATGGCCGATGGACAGACCCGATGTACCGCCGGAGAAGCGGCCATCGGTGACCAGCGCGCAGACCTTGCCCAGGCCCTTCGACTTCAAGTAACTGGTCGGGTAGAGCATTTCCTGCATGCCGGGCCCACCCTTCGGCCCCTCATAACGGATCAAGACCACATCGCCGGCCTGGATGCGGTTGCCCAGGATGGCACTGACGGCGGCATCCTGACTTTCAAACACGCGGGCCGGGCCGGAGAAGACCAGAGCGGAGGCATCGACGCCCGCCGTCTTCACGATGCAGCCCTCCTCCGCCAGATTGCCGAACAGCACCGCCAGACCGCCATCCTTGGAGAAGGCATGATCGACCGAACGGATCACGCCCGTGGCCCGGTCGAGGTCCAGTTCCTGGTAGCGGCTGGCCTGGCTGAAGGCAACCGTCGTGCGCACACCACCAGGGGCGGCCTTATAGAAATGCGCCACCTCGGGATTGTTGGTCTGTGTCACGTCCCAACGGGCCAGCGCCTCACCCAGGCTGTCTGCATCAATACGTTTCACGTCGGTGTGCAGCAGGCCGCCACGGGCCAGTTCACCCAGGATTGACATGATGCCACCAGCCCGATGCACGTCTTCGATATGCACATCGGCAACGGCGGGGGCCACCTTGCAGATATTGGGCACGCGGCGGGACAGGCGGTCGATATCCGCCATGGTGAAATTCACCTCGCCCTCATGCGCGGCGGCCAAGAGGTGCAGGACGGTGTTGGTCGACCCCCCCATGGCGATATCCAGGGCGACGGCATTTTCAAACGCCTTGAAGGTCGCAATGGAGCGCGGCAGCACGCTTTCATCATCCTGTTCGTAATAGCGCTTGGCCAGACCGACGATGCGGCGGCCCGCTTCTTCAAACAGGCCGCGGCGGTCGGCATGGGTGGCGAGAACGGTACCGTTGCCAGGAAGGGCTAGGCCCAGCGCTTCCGTCAGGCAGTTCATCGAATTGGCCGTGAACATCCCGGAACAGGAACCACAGGTCGGGCAGGCTGCCTTCTCAATGGCCGTCACTTCTTCATCGCTGTACTTGTCATCGGCAGCAGCCACCATCGCATCGATCAGATCGATGGCAATCTCCTTGCCCTTCACCTGCACCTTACCGGCCTCCATCGGGCCCCCGGACACAAAGATGGTCGGGACGTTCAGACGAAGGGCCGCCATCAGCATGCCGGGCGTGATCTTGTCGCAATTGGAAATGCAGATCAGCGCATCGGCGCAGTGGGCATTGACCATATATTCCACGGCATCGGCGATCACCTCACGCGAGGGCAGCGAATACAGCATGCCGTCATGGCCCATGGCGATGCCGTCATCCACCGCGATCGTGTTGAACTCCTTGGCAACACCGCCCGCCGCTTCCACTTGCCGCGCGACCAGTTGGCCCAGATCCTTCAGATGCACATGGCCGGGCACAAACTGCGTGAAGGAATTGGCAATGGCCACGATGGGCTTGCCGAAATCCTCGTCCTTCATGCCTGTGGCGCGCCACAGGCCACGGGCGCCAGCCATGTTGCGGCCATGGGTGCTTTTGCGGGAACGAAGATGCGGCACGGGGGTCTTCCTTCAGGCTTGGTACGAAGATTTCAAAAACTGATTGCTGATGGACAGAATAATATGAATGCGACCATCAAATCGCATCCAACATTCCTGCAACCCGTATATGCCCCTGCTGGGGAGCGGTTCAAGATGGGGGTCAGGCCGCGCGGGCCAGGACAGCGCGTTGTCGGACCAACCGTTCGGTGAATTCCGACAGACCGATCAGCAGGACCATGCCCAGCAGCAGCCAGACCGGTAACACGATCAGCCCCAGATGCTGCGCCAACCAGCCCAGCGCCCCTGGAATGAGCGTGGCGCCGGCACCAGCCGCCGTCATTTGAAATCCCACCGCATGCGGAGCGATGGCGTCACCGACCCGGACGGGGGTCAGGGAAACCAGGGTGGGGAAGGTGGGGGCAAGGCCAAAACCCAGGCCCAATGCGGCCGCCATGCCGATGGCCGGGGTGGGGAACCAGGCGAACAGCAGCGCAGAGACCAGGGCGATGGCCAGACCGGCGCGCAAGGCGTTCAGCGGCCGCACCCGCGCCGTGACCTGCCCAAACACCAGCCGCCCGAAGGTCAGCGCCCCCCAATAGAGGCCGGCAATGGTGCCGGCGACCCCGACATCAATAGTGTGCTGACGGGTCAGCAGGGTGAACAGCCACTGCCCCGCCGCCATTTCCACCCCGCAATAGACCATGAACAGGGCAGCATTCAGCCAGATCACGGGATGGCGTAAGGCATCGGCAAAGGGCGCTATGGCCACGATGCCGCTGCCGCTACCATCGCCATGAGCAGCCTTAGCCTCTTCCCAACGCCGCATGGTAACCAGAAACATCACCGCCATACCGGTCAGGATCAAGGCGATCAGGGCATAACCCCAACGCCAGCCCGCGCCGCTGGTGATCGCCGCTGTCATCAACAGCGGCCCGGCGGTCGCCCCCAGGCCCCAGGACCCGTGCAGCCAATTCATGACGCGGGGGGAGAAGCGGCGGGCGCCATAAAGATTGATGCCCGTATCGATGGCCCCGCTGGCCAGCCCGCCCAGGATGGCGGCCGGGATCAGCAGATAGAAGGACGGCGTCAGCGCATAGGTCGCCAGACTGACCACCATGGCGGCACTGCTGACCGTCAGCACGGTACCCAGGCCCGTTCGGCGGACAATGCTGCCTCCCGCCAGACCGGAGAACAGATAGCCGCCCGTGCCGCAGATCAGAAGAATACCCAGATTGCCCAGCGGCCGATCAAAAGTCTCGCGGATGAAGGGCCAGGTCACGCCAGGCAACCCGTCGGGCAGCCCCAGGCTGATGAAGGCCATGAACGCCATGGCAATCAGGGCGGTTGGCAGACGGGAACGGGGGCCGGAAGGGGTCATGATCCGCAGGGCAGGGGGCAATGCCGGCCATGCGCATGGGTCAGGCCGAAACCGGCCCAAAGCCGGTGATGGAATCGATATCATGCCGGCAAAGCCCCCGGCAAGACAGGCACAGGAATGGCAGGCCCCCGCCATCCTTGCCCAGATCCCGCCCCCGAACAGGGCCATGTGGCCAACGCGATGTCAGGCGAGCGCGCTCAGGGCTTCACGCACCCGTGTTACCTGGTCATTGGCCAGGGCGGTGGAGCGGGAGATATCACCGACATTACCGGCGATGCGTTGAACCGCCAGGGAACTTTCCTGCATGTTCCGCGTCATCAATCGGGCCACGCTGCTCTGCTGATCAATGGCGCCGGCGGTACTCAGCACCAGACTGCGCACGGCGGCGACAGCGTCATGGATGTGGCTGACCTGACTTGCCACATCATCGGCGACATGCTGCACCGTGCCGATCTCATCGGCAATACGCTGCGTGGCCTCTGATGCCTGTCGGGCCAGGCCCTTTACTTCTGTTGCCACCACCGCGAAGCCTTTGCCGGCCTCTCCGGCGCGCGCACTTTCGATGGTGGCGTTCAACGCCAGCAGGTTGATCTGACCGGCGATGTCCTGGATCAGACTGACAATGCCGTTCATGGCGCTGGTGCCATCCACCAGCCGGGCCATGGCCTGACCCACCGCATCCACCTGGGCAAAGACCCTTTCGGCGGCATCGCGTGACTGGTTCATATTCTGGGCAATGGAACGGATGGAACCGTCCAACTGGTCAGTACCGACGGCCACAGCCTGGATATTGGCACTGGTCTGTTCGGTAGCGCCCGACATCTCCACAGCCTGACGGTTGGAAACCTCCACCGCCTGGACGATATCGTCCAGATAGCGCTGCACCAGGGCCAGGACCTGCTCATTGCTGTGCCGCGCTTTCACCTGGGCTGTGATATCGCTGGCAAACTTCACCACCTTGAACACCTTGCCATTCATGTCCAGGATGGGGTTGTAGGTGGCATGGATATAGACTTCGCGCCCGTCGCGGGTCAGACGCCGGAATTCACCAGCGCTGTGCCGGCCCTGACGCAGGTCGTTCCACAGGCTGCGATACGCCGGCGATGATGCGTCCACCGGATCAACGAAGATACGGTGATGGCGGCCCTTCACATCCTCCAGCCGATAGCCCATCAGCGACAGGAAATTTTCATTCGCATCCAGGATATGGCCGTCCAGATCAAAGGTGATCACTGCCTGTGACCGGCCCAACGCCTCGATCTGGCCGGACAGGTCGGCGGCGCGCAATCGTTGGTTTGTGACGTCGCTGGCAACCTTCACAACCTTGTAGACACGTCCCCGTCCATCCAGCACCGGGTTATACGACCCCTGGATCCAGACAGGGCGGCCCCCCTTGGCGATACGACGGCTTTCCTGGGCCGGCACAGCCCGCCCGCTGGCCAGGTCAGACCAGAACCGGGCGTAGGCAGGGTCGGCGGCGTCGGCAGGATCGACAAACATACGGTGATGCTGGCCCTTGATCTCCGCCAGCGAGTACCCCATCAGAGACAGGAAGGCGTTATTGGCCGTCAGGATGGTGCCATCCGGCTTGAATTCAATCAGGGCCTGCGTTCCTGAAACAGCCGCCAACGTTGCTGCGGCATCCTGCTTAAACCTGCCAAACATGGCCCACCCTTTGCCTGCGTTCATCACCATTTCCAAATAGGATGCAGGCCACCGGATTCCAACCTGACGGACGGGGAAACCGCCGCTGGTGTTGGCGACGGCAATTGCTCGGGCTTGCCATCGCTGGTCTGGACAGGCGTCAGCCGTCCGCCTAATCCTGTCGCCATCCCGTCCCTGACAAGCCGAGGCCCCGCCCGTGCGTATCGCCACCTGGAACATCAACTCCGTCCGTTTGCGCATCGACATCGTGGGCAAGCTGCTGGACGAACAGCAGCCCGACGTGTTGTGCCTGCAGGAAACCAAGGTGGTGGACGACGCCTTCCCACGCGGGGAGTTTAAGGCGCGCGGGTATGAGCATATCCATATTCATGGGATGAAGAGCTATAATGGCGTCGCCATCCTGTCGCGCATCCCCTTCACCTCACGCGATATCCGGCATTCCTGTGGCAAGGAGGATTGCCGCCATGTCCTGGCCACACTGGCCAACGGGGTGGAGGTGCATAATCTGTACATCCCCGCCGGTGGCGACATTCCCGACCCCGCAGTAAATGACAAGTTTGCCCACAAGCTTCAGTTCCTGGACGAGATGCAGACCTGGTTTCAAGAAAACCGGTCCCCGGATCGGCCGATGATCCTGGTCGGCGACCTGAACATCGCCCCGCTGGAACATGATGTCTGGTCGCACAAACAGCTTCTGGACGTCGTCTCCCATACCCCCATCGAGGTGGAAAAGCTGACGGCGCTGCAGAACAGCCTGAACTGGGTCGATGCGGTCCGCCATTTCGTGCCGGCGGACGAAAAACTCTATAGTTGGTGGTCGTACCGCGCCGCCGACTGGAACCTGTCGAACAAGGGCCGCCGACTGGACCATATCTGGGTGACGCCGCCACTGGCATCCAGCCTGAAGGGGCAGACCATCCTGCGTGAGGCACGGGGATGGGAACCCAAGCCCAGCGACCATGTACCCGTTATTGTTGATCTGGATATGTAACCCGCCGGTACCGTTCAGGCATGCAGGCGGGTCGGCAATCGGATGCTGACAGTTGTTCCCATGCCGGGCTCGCTGTCGATTGACAGCGAGCCTTCATGCAACTCGACCAGGGATTTGGCCAAGGGCAGGCCGAGGCCCGTACCTTCGCCCCCGCGGGTCAGATGGCTGTTCACCTGCCGGAACGGTTCCAGGGCCAAAGACACCTCGGTCGGTGTCATGCCACATCCGGTATCACTGACCCTCAGCACCATGAAATCATCCGGCCAGAGCGGGTCCGGTTCCACCGCCAAGGTGATGACCCCGCCCGCCGGTGTGTATTTCACGGCATTGTTGACAAGATTCAGCAGGACTTGACGCAGTTTCATGGCGTCGGCCCGCAGATGGGGCGTCGTTTCCTCCCCGGCCACCACACGCAGATCTACAGACGCTGCCTCCACCCGGCCGCGCATCAGGCGAGCACATTCGACCGCCAGCGCCGACAGATCCACCGGTTCCAGGCGTAGATCCATCTTCCCTGCCTCAATCTTCGACAGATCCAGGATATCGTTGATCAGGGCCAGAAGATGCAGACCGGAATTGCGGATATCTTCGGCATATTCGGCATATTTGGGGTTGCCCATGGCGCCATGTATCCGATGCACCATCACTTCGGCAAAGCCGATGATCGCATTCAGCGGCGTGCGCAATTCGTGGCTGGCCACGGCCAGGAATTGGGATTTCGCAGCGGTGGCCTGTTCAGCCTCGGCCCGGGCCAGTCGGGCCGCCGTCTCGCTGGCCTCCAGCTTGGCGACATACCGTCGGACCAGCACGACCAGCGCCAGCACCAGAATGGTGCCGAACACCCCTTGCAACAGCATCTGATTACGGAACTGGCGATAGGGCTGCAGCACATGGTCCATATCCTGGCCCACCGAAACCAGCAGCCGGGTGCCCGGCAGCAATTCATAACTGGCGATACGGTCTTCGCCATCAATCGGGCTGACAGCGCGGATGATGCCATGGCCATCCCCCTCCCGCGCTGCCCCCACATAGGGAAGATCGGGATAGGATTGTCCCACAATGCCAGGGGTGGAGGCCCCGCGCGCATAAACGGTTCCATCCAGATCCATCAGTGTGGCGACCGCGCCCAGGTCCAGATCAACCGCACTGAAGAAGCCCGCAAAATATTCCGACAGGATGTCACCCACGACCACCGCGATCAGGCTGCCATCGGGTGTTTCAACCCGCACCCAGAACGGGATGGAGGACATCAGCGGGGTGCGGCCGATGATCGGTTTGCCGAAACCCAGGCGGGGCGATCCTGGCTCTGTTGCTTGGCGAAAATAATCGCTGTCGGACATATCCAGACCCACGGCACCGGGGCGTGTGGCATCCACCACCGTGCCGCGTGCATCCATGATACCCAGGAATTTCGACACGCGGTCCAGCCCGGCCACACGCCGGCGCATTACTTCCAGATCGGCGGGATATCCCGCCTCCACCCGGTCGGATACTTCCTGCAGCAATTGCTGCACCTGACTGACGGTGCGGCTGACATGCTGGCCAAAGGCGCGGGTCAGATTAGCCGTATCGCGTTCCGCATCGGCCAGGGCATCAATGTAGGATGTATGGATCTGCCAGCCGACAAGCAGCCACAAGCCGCCCAGCACCATGGCCGAAAGCAGGTTGATGCCGGTACGGCCCAGAAGGGCCGGCAACCGGCCAGACCGGTCGCTTCTGTCTTGGGTCTTCGGTCCCATCGTTGCTGTCTATACCATGCAGCACGGTCGGCGTCACGCCGCCGCCAGTTCACCCACCAGCCCCAGCATCACGATCAAGTCAGCATCACGTGACAGGCGATGGTCCCCATCCTTGACCAGGGTGATCCGGACATCCCGGGCTTCCAAAGCGGCCGCCAGATCCAGGCTGGTCTGCCAGGGGATATCGGGGTCGCACTGCCCATGCAGCAGGCGAACGGGGCAGCCGACGCGGATCGGCCCGGCCCCCTTCGTCAGCAGCAGGTGATTTTGTGCCTCTTCCAGCAGGTGACGGGTGATTGGATACCCGGCAGGATCATAGGCCGATGGGGCGATGAACTGTCCATCGCGTGCCAAGGCCTGTAACTCCACCGGGCCCAGGCGCGGGCGGATCATGCGTTCAGTGAAATCAGGCGCCGGCGCGATACCGACCACCCCCGCGATCCGGTCCGGTCGGGCCAACGCCAGCAACAGGGCGATCCAGCCGCCCATGGACGACCCGACCAGGATTTGTGGCCCTTCGGTCACACAATCCAGCACGGCCAGCGCGTCATCGCGCCAGCGCCCGATGGACCCGTCTTCCCAGTTACCGCCGCTGGCCCCATGGGCATGGTAATCGAAACGGACAAAGGCCCTTCCCTGGGAACGCGCCCAGCGTTCCAGCGCCACCGCCTTCGCCCCGGCCATGTCGGACCGGAACCCGGTCAAGAAGATGAGCCCCGGTCCCAAACCTGGGCTGCGGCGATAGGCTATGGCGGTGCCGGCCCGATCCAGGCTATGTATCGGCACCTCGCCGTCCATGGCTGTCCCGTTCATTGTCCGAATTCCCGCCCATGCCGCCCCATGCTGACGCCGGCACCCTAGCCGGCGATGTCACGCCGGACAATCCCGGCCTTGATGCCACCAGCCTGTTTGGCGGCGGCAAACCTGTGATCCTGCAGGTAATCCCCACCCTGGTCACAGGCGGGGCAGAACGTGGCTGCATTGACATGGCCGCCGCCATCCAGCGGGCGGGGGGTACTGCCATCGTGGTTTCCGCCGGTGGCCCCATGGCGCGCGAATTGGACCGCTATGGCGCCAAGCACATCCAATTGCCGGTACAGTCCAAGAACCCGCTGACCATGCGGCGCAACGCGACCAGGTTGACCGAGATCATCAGGCAGCATGGGGTGGACCTGATCCATGCCCGGTCCCGCGCACCGGCCTGGAGCGCCTATTGGGCGGCCAAGCGCACCGACATCCCCTTCGTCACCACCTTCCACGCGCCCTATAACTTCAAGGGCCGGGTGAAGAAATGGTACAACAGCGTCATGGCCAAGGCCGACCGCATCATCGCCGTGTCGGGCTTTGTTTATGAGCATGTGACCCGTGAATATGGGGTCGGGGCCGACCGGTTGCGCCTCATCCATCGCGGGGTCGATGTCGATATCATGTCGCCCGACAAGGTGACCCAGGCGCGCATGGCCCAGTTGATCCAGCAATGGCGCCTGCCGGAGGATCAGCGCATCGTGCTGCTGCCGGGCCGCCTGACCCGCTGGAAGGGCCAAGGCGTTCTGATTGAGGCCATATCCCGCCTGGGGCGCAGCGATGTGCGTGCTGTTCTGGTCGGCGATGATCAGGGCCGTGACCATTACCGTCAGGAGTTGGAAGACCATATCCGCCGCTTGAATCTGGGCGGGCAGGTCACCATCGCCGGCCACTGCAACGACATGGCAGCCGCCTATATGCTGTCAGACGTGGTGGTGAACGCGTCTGTCGAACCCGAAGCCTTTGGCCGGGTGATTGCCGAGGCGCAGGCCATGGGTCGCCCGGTGATCGTGTCTGACCTGGGGGCAGTCAAGGAAACGGTCATCAACGGCGAAACCGGCCTGGTGGTGCCGCCCAACAATCCCGACGCCCTGGCCGGGGCCATCCGCGCCGCGCTTGACCTTGATCCTTTGCAGCGTCAGGCCGTGGGCCTGGACGGTATGCGTCATGTGCGGACCAACTTCACCAAGGCGGGCATGTGTGCGGCGACCTTGGCGGTTTATGCGGAACTGCTGGGGTGAGTTGCCTGTAGGAAGAGCAGTTCAGGCCACGATCAGCGATTGGAACTCCTGCATTTACGATCGGCATCTGATACAATCTGGCTATTCTCACCAGACCCATATCCACCGCCCGTCAATGCCGCTGCTCTTCGGAGCGAGTGGGGCAATGGCCGTGAAACACCGCCTCATTTTGTGGTGCATGATGTTTCACCTGGGTGTCGCGAAACCCGCCTTGTGCATTTTTCCCCGCCTGAATCCCGCCTTGATTGCCGTGTAAGCAGCAACTCCATCCGAGGGGCGATCCGCCCGGCCTTGCCTAGTGCCGGCTTTTTTGCTCTAAGGATGGCTCCATATCTCCGCTGGCGTTATCCGGGTGGTATTCCCATGTCCTTGCGTGCCCTGTCCGTAATTGGTCGTTCCGCCCTGCTGGGCACCCTGGTGCTTGGTCTCGGGGGCTGCTCCTGGCTGGGTTTCGGCTCAGAGCCGGAGGCCCCGAATACCCAGATCCTGCGCCAGAATAATGATGGTCAGGCCGGTATGAATGCCGCTGCCCGCCCTGCCGGCACCGTGACCGTCAACGCTTTCCTGTGGCGGGCCGCCCTGGATACGGTGACCTTCATGCCGCTGGTCCAGGCCGATCCTTATGGCGGTGTGATCCTGACGGACTGGTACAGCCCGCCGGCGACGCCCAATGAGCGGTTCAAGATCAACCTCTATATCCTGGATGCCGCCCTGCGCGCCGATGGCGTACGCGCCACCGTGTTCCGCCAGGAGTTGAAGGGTGGTGTCTGGATCGACGCACCGGTGACGGCAGAAACCGGTACACAGCTAGAAGACACGATTCTGACCCGTGCCCGTCAGCTTCGTCAGCAGTCGGCAGCTCCGACCAACTGATCGTGCCCGTCTGGCGCCGGTTCGCGGCACAGGCATGCTAAGGCCGGCATTCGCCGGCCTTCAGCGTTCATGATAGTGATCGCTGAGCATAATTTTGAACCGCCGGGCATCGGCCCCTGTCACGGGTGACGCCCGGCGAAGCGACACCCGTTCGACAGGTCCCGCCCCATGTCCCGCTATAATGTCCGCGAAACCGAAGCCAAGTGGCAGTCCGTCTGGGAAGAACGCCGCAGCTTCGCCGTCACCGCCGATCAATCCAAGCCCAAGACCTATGTGCTGGAGATGTTCCCCTATCCGTCGGGGCGCATCCATATGGGCCATGTGCGCAACTACACCATTGGCGATGTGATCGCCCGCTATAAGCGGTCCAAGGGGTTCAACGTTCTGCACCCAATGGGCTGGGATGCGTTCGGGTTGCCGGCGGAGAACGCCGCGCTGGAGCGCAACACCCATCCGGGCACCTGGACATACGAGAACATCAAGGCCATGCGCGGCCAGTTGAAGACCATGGGTCTGGCCATCGACTGGGAGCGGGAGATCGCCACCTGCCGGCCGGAATATTACCGGTTCGAACAGAAGATGTTCCTGGATTTCCTCAAAGCCGGTCTGGCCTATCGTAAGGAAAGCTGGGTCAACTGGGACCCTGTGGACAATACCGTTCTGGCCAATGAGCAGGTGATCGACGGTCGCGGCTGGCGCACCGGCGCCCTGGTGGAAAAGCGCAAGCTCAGCCAGTGGTTCCTGAAGATCACGCATTTTGCGGACGAGCTGCTGTCGGCCATTACCACGCTGGATCGCTGGCCCGAAAAAGTCCGCATCATGCAGGAGAACTGGATCGGCAAGTCCACGGGCTGCCGCTTCTTTTTCCAGTTGTCCGACGGACATGCCGATCTGGAGGTGTTCACGACCCGTCCCGACACGCTGTTCGGGGCGTCTTTCGTGGCCATCAGCCCCAACCATCCGCTGGCCGCTAAGCTGGCGGAGAACGATGCCGGCCTGGCCGGGTTCATCGCCGAATGCAACAGCATGGGCACCAGCGAAGCCACGCTGGAACAGGCAGAAAAGAAGGGCTGGCGCACGCCGGTGACGGCGGAGCATCCGTTCGTCAAGGGCTGGACCCTGCCCGTCTATGTCGCCAATTTTGTGCTGATGGAATATGGCACGGGCGCCATTTTTGGCTGCCCCGCCCATGATCAGCGCGACCTGGACTTTGCCCGCAAGTACGACCTGCCGGTGAAGCCGGTGGTGGTGCCAGACGGTGAGGACCCCGCCAGCTTCGCCGTGGCGAATGAGGCCTATACCGGCCCGGGCAGCCTCCGCAATTCCGATTTCCTGGATGGTCTGTCCGTGGAAGAGGGCAAGAAGGCGGCGGTCGCTAAGATCGAGGCGCTGGGCCGGGGGCAGGGGACAACCATGTTCCGCCTGCGCGATTGGGGGGTTTCGCGTCAGCGTTACTGGGGCTGCCCCATTCCCATCATCCATTGCCCGGATTGCGGCGTGGTGCCGGTGCCGGAAGACCAGTTGCCCGTCACCCTGCCGCCCGACGTCACCTTTGATGCCCCCGGCAACCCGCTGGCCCGCCATGCCACCTGGAAGCATGTAAAGTGCCCGTCCTGCGGCAAGGATGCCGAGCGGGAGACGGACACGTTCGATACCTTTATCGAGTCGAGCTGGTATTTCCTGCGTTTTGCCGACCCCCGCAACGAGCAGGTGGCCTTCGACAAGGAGTTGGTAAAGTACTGGCTGCCCGTTGATAACTATATCGGCGGTATCGAGCATGCGGTTCTGCACCTGCTCTATTCCCGCTTCTGGACCCGTGCGCTCAGCCATGTCGGCTATCTGGATCTGCCGGAGCCGTTCGGCGGCCTGTTCACGCAGGGCATGGTGACGCACGCCACCTTCCAGGATACGGACGGCAAGTGGGTCTTCCCCGTGGATGTAGATATCCAGGGCGGCAAGGCCACCAAGATCGCCGACGGTTCGCCCGTCACCGTCGGCCCCGTCATCAAGATGTCGAAGTCCAAGAAGAATGTCGTGGACCCGGAAGGCATCATCGGCAGCTATGGCGCCGATGCCGCCCGCCTGTTCATGATGTCGGACAGCCCGCCCGACCGTGACCTGGAATGGACCGAAGCCGGCATTGACGGTGCCTGGCGCTATATCAACCGCCTGTGGCGGCATGTGACGGAACCGGGCTTTGCCCTGCCCGCTGCAGGTACCGCCATCCCCAGCAGCTTCGGCGCCGATGCCACGGCCCTGCGCCGCGCCGCGCACAAGGCGGCGGCGGCCGTGGCTGACGATATCGAGGGTTACCGCTTCAACAGTTCTGTGGCCAAGCTGCGTACCTTCACCAATGCGCTGGGCGACGCCTTGTCGAAGATGGCGGCCAAGGGTGAGGTTCCGGCCGATGAGGGCTGGGCCGCGCGGGAGGCGCTGGAATATATGGCGCAGATCGTGCAGCCCGTGATGCCGCATCTGGCCCAACAGATGTGGGAAGAGTTGGGTCATGCCGATCTGCTGGTCGACCGCACTTGGCCGGCCTCCGACCCGTCGCTGCTGGTGGATGACAGCGCCACGGTCGCCGTGCAGGTCAATGGCAAGCTGCGCGCCACCCTGACGCTCGCACGCGACTGCGCCGAGGCTGTCGCGCGCGAGGCGGCTTTGGCGGATGCAAATGTGCAGCGGGCCATGGATGGTAAGGAGCCGCGGAAGATCATCGTGGTGCCGAACCGGATTGTGAATATCGTAGTGTAAGGCAGAAGCCCAGAAGGTTGAGGCTTGGTTCAACTTTCTGGGCTTTTTTTGGGGGTTCAGCTCAAAAATCCCCCTGTTTTTCTTGAACCAAGCCTCAACGAGGCGTGCCATGGCTCTGCGTTTCCCCTGTCTTGCCACCGCCCTGCTCTTGGTGCTGCCGCCCGTGGCGCTGGGGGGGTGTGGATTCAAGCCAGTCTATGGCACCGCATCCCAGGGCAGTGCTGTGGGGGCGGCCCTGGCCAATGTACAGATCGACCCGATCGTGGACCGCAACGGTCAGGTGCTGCGCAATAACCTGATCGATCGGTTTTACACCGATGGTCGCCCCAGCAGCGCCCGCTATCGGCTGGCTGTGGCCCTGGCCGCCACGGAGGAAGAGCTGGGTATCCAGCAGGATGCAACCGCGACCCGTGCCCGCCTGCGCTTGCAGGCCAGTTACGAACTGATCGAGATCAGCACCGGCCAAGTGGTCTATCGCACCTTCTCCCGTTCCATCGTCAGCTTCAACCTGTTGGACAGCCAGTTCGCGGTACTGGCGACGCGTCAGGATGCCTATGATCGCGGTCTGACCGAACTGGCCGATGATATCCGTACCCGGCTTTCGCTCTATTTCGCGCGCGACGTGCAGTAAGGGGAGGAGGCGTTGAAGGTTCAGCCGAAAAACGCCGACGCCTTTAGCAAGCGCCCGCCAGGGGCCACACGGCTGATCCTGCTTTACGGTCCCGATGCAGGTCTGGTGCGTGAACGGGCCAAGATGGCGGCGCAGTCGGCCTGTCCCGACCTGTCCGACCCGTTCCGGGTAACGGAGATGAAAGCCGATCAGGTAACGGGTGATGCTGCACGCCTGGGCGATGAATTATCTGCCATCGCCCTGACCGGAGGGCGACGGGTGGTGCGCCTGCGCGACGCCGACGACAAGCTGGCGCCGGTGGTCACCACCCTGCTGAAGGACTTTCCCCCCGGCGACACGCTGCTGGTGATGGAGGCCGGAGAGCTGGATGCAAGGTCAAAGCTGCGTAAAGCCGTGGAGGATGCCGGCGAGATTGCCGGCGCCATCGCTTGCTATGTGGAAGGCGAAGAAGAACTGGCCGGCACCATCGGGCGGATGATGGTCGATCATGGCCTGCAGATCGATCCGGATGCCCGCGATTGGCTGGCCGGCAATCTGGTGGGCGACCGCTCAACCGCGCGCGGCGAGATCGACAAACTGGCGCTGTATATGTTGGGGGAAAAGCGGGTCACCCTGGAGGATGCCCGCACCGTCATCGGTGATAGTGCCGCACTGGACATGGATGAACCGGCGCAAGCGGCCGCCAGCGGCGATATGGCCGAACTGGACCGGTCTCTACGCCGGCTTTATGCCGACGGCACCGCCACGGTGGCTATCCTGCGGGCCGCCCAACGCTATTTCCAGCGGCTGCACATGGCCGTGGCCCATGTCGCCAAGGGGCAGACGCCCCAGGCCGCCGTAAAGGCCCTGCGCCCGCCCGTGTTCTTCAAGCTGGAACCCGTGCTGACGGCCCAGATCCGTAACTGGACCCTGCCCAAGCTGCATCAGGCGCTGGACCGGCTGCAGGAGGCGGAAGCGGAGTGCAAGCGCACCCATATGCCGGACGAAACCATCTGCTCCCGTGCCTTTTTCCAACTGGCGCAACTGGCACGGCGGCCGAACTGACCCAATGCGATGGGGAAGGATGGACCCATGAACATCGTCATGCTGCTCTATCCCCGCCTCACCCAGTTGGACCTGACGGGCCCGTTCGAGGTTTTTACCCGCCTGCCCGACGTGAAGATCATTCTGGCCGCCAAAAGCCTGGACCCTGTCACCGACAGCGGCGGCTTGCGGCTGCTGCCCACGCACACGCTGGCCGAGGCACCACAGGCGGATATCCTGTTCGTGCCCGGCGGTCCGGGGCAGTTGCACCTGATGGATGACGCCGTGACGCTGGATTTCCTGCGTGCCCAGGCCGTTGCTGCACGCTACGTCACCTCGGTCTGCACGGGATCACTGGTTTTGGCCGCCGCGGGCCTGCTGACCGGTTATCGTGCCACCTGTCATTGGATGTCGCTGGATCAGCTTGCCCTGTTCGGCTGCACACCCAGCAGCGAGCGGGTGGTGGTGGACGGCAACCGCGTCACCGGCGGCGGCGTCACCTCCGGCATCGATTTCGCCCTGCAGCTGGCGGCCCTGTTGTTCGATCAGGACCGCGCCGAGCGCACCCAGCTCTCCATGGAATACAATCCCGCCCCCCCCTTCAGCAGCGGCCACCCAAACAGCGCCGATCCAGCAATGGTGGAGGCGATGCGGGCGCGAGCGTCAGGACTGCAGCAGAAGCGCTGGGAGGCGGCGAGGACAGCGGCGGCACGGTTGGGGTTGGCTGTTTCGTCTGACAAAAATTCGTGAGCACAGGGCCTTCTGGATAAAATTTCGGGAGCAACGATCAAAATTTCCGCGCCGCCCCCCGATTCAGACAAATTCTGGTGAAGGCGGACAAGCATTTGTCGAGCCGTCGCGTTTACCCCGCTACCCGATGCCCCGCCGCCGTCAGGGCTGTGATCGCCGCCTGCAGCGTCTCCTCCCGCACCAGGATGTAATCCGTGTCATAGGTGGCGATGGCGAACAGGCTGATGCCGGCATCAGCCAGCGGGGCTGTCAGGGCGGCCAGAATACCGGTCAGGGCAAAGTCCAGCGGTCCTTGCACCTTCAACGCCCGCCACGGCCCCACGGCCGCCACATCGGCCGGAATGCGGTCCTGGCGGACCACGACGGACAATTCCTCGTCGGTGCGCGTGATGCTGACAAAGCCTGGACCCGCTGCCCAGGCGGGCAGGGGCGCGGCGGGGGCCAAACGGCAGACGGCCAGTTGGTCGGGCAGCAGCGTCAGCGGCAGGGACGGCATCAGGCGCCGGCCGGCAGCTTCACCGGCTCTTCATAGGAGATGACAACGGCGACGCGCCAGCCGGCCTCCCCGTCACGGCGCAGGACATAGGAGGTGGAGAAACGCATGATTTCTGCCCGGTCAGCAGAGCGCAGCAGCCACAGTACCTCTGCCCGCGCCAGATTCTCCCCACAGGGCCAGGCCCAGACGGCGGCCGGCACCGGCCAGGCCAGCCCGATATGGCGATAGGTATCCAGCATGCCATCGACATAGGCGCGCACGGCCGCCGGATCGCCATACACGATGGGCTTTGCCGCCGTCAGGACCGTCAGGGGTTGATCGAACAGAGCCGCGACGCGGTCAGTGTCATAGGCGGCGAAGGCAGCGCTGTAGCCGTTGAAATAAGCAGCGGCTTCAGCGCCGATCTGGCTGCTATCGGTCATTTTTCCCCCTGGATTGCCTGTTATTGTTGATTACTTCTATGCCGCACGGGCTTACCGTTTCAAAATGCGGTTCAGCACACCATCCAATTGATCCAGCGTGCGATAATGGATCTGCAATGTCCCCTTCTTGCCGGTACCAGCCAGTGTAACCTTCAGCCCAAGCGCCAGTGAGACTTCACGCTCAAGGGCCACAGTGTCAGGCGCCTTTTCCTTGACCGCCTTTGTGAGCACCAGCGGTTCCGCCGACATCTGCTTTACCAGCGCCTCGGTCTGGCGCACATTCAGTTCGCGCTTGATGACCTCCTGCGCCGCGACCATCGGGTCGGGGGCCGTCAGCAGGGCACGAGCATGGCCCATCGACAGGCTGCCCTCTTGGACCAGATGTTTGACCTCGTCCGGCAGGGCCAGGAGACGCAACATGTTGGCAACATGGGACCGGCTTTTGCCGACTGAACGCGCCAAGTCCTCCTGTGTGTGGTCGAACTCATCCATCAAGCGTTTATAGCCTTCCGCCTCTTCCAAAGGCGTCAGATCGGAACGCTGGATATTCTCGACCAGCGCAATCTCCAGCGCCTCGCGGTCGGTGAGGGTGCGGACCAGAACCGGCACTTCATGCAGGCCGGCCAACTGAGCCGCTCGCCAGCGCCGTTCACCGGCGATGATCTCATAACTGGTGTGCCCAGGGGCAGCACCGGGCTCTTTGCGCACCAGCAATGGCTGCAGGATACCGCGCTCCCGCACACTTTCGACAAGGGCGGTCAGTGCCTCCTCGTCAAAGCGGCGCCTTGGCTGGAATTTGCCCGGATGAACCTGATCAATGGGCAGCAATCGGGTCAGCCGGACCCGATCAACCTGCTGCTCTTCCTCGTTCCCCGCAGCTTCGCCGAACAGGGCGGACAGACCGCGCCCAAGGCCAGTGCGCGAATTGTTCTTTTTTGGTTCATCCATAAGCCAACTGCCGCTTCCGCTCGCGCTTCAACATTTCACCCGCCAGATGGATATAGGCCTGTGCACCCGCCGACTTGTGGTCATAGAGCAGCACCGGCTTGCCATGGCTGGGCGCCTCGGACACCCGCACATTGCGGGGGATCACCGTCTCATAAACCTTTTCGCCGAAGAAGCCACGCACATCGGCGGCCACCATGTCGGACAGGTTATTACGACGGTCGAACATCGTCAGGACCACGCCGTTAATATCAAGCGTGGGGTTGAAGGCGCGCTTCACGCGCTCAATGGTACGGATCAGGTGCGAAAGCCCTTCCAGGGCATAAAATTCGCACTGCAATGGCACCAGCACAGCATCAGCCGCCGCCAGCGCATTCAGGGTCAGCAATCCCAGTGCCGGTGGGCAGTCGATCAAGATGTAATCGAACCCGCCGGATGATTTTTCCAGACTGTCCTTCAGCCGGAACTCGCGACGTTCGACATTGACCAGTTCGACCTCGGCCCCTGACAGATCGACATTGGCCGTCACCACCCACAGGCCGGGAACAGAGGTCGCTACTGCGACCTCTTCCACCGCCAGGTCGGCGAACAGCAGGTCATAGATGCCAAATTCCCGGTTGCTCTGTGGAATGCCTAACCCGGTGGAGGCATTGCCCTGAGGGTCATTGTCAATGATCAGCACCCGCTTGCCACAAGCAGCCAGCGCGGTGGCCAGATTAATGGTGGTCGTGGTTTTGCCCACGCCCCCCTTCTGGTTGGCCAGGGCGATCACACGGGCACGGTGGGCGGGAAGGGGCAGGGCGGCGCTCGGCACGGTCGTTCAACCTCTGTCGTTCGGCATGTGCGAGACCGGCTTATCGCGGTGAAAGCTCGGTAAGACGCAGGATGGTTCCGGCCGGATCAGTCTGGCTGGGGAACCGCTCGACCCGCATATTCCAGGAATCCTGCACGGCGGTCAATTCATCCTCCGCCGTCCTGCCCTTCGGAAATAGGCAGGTGCCGCCCAGTTTCAGCATTCCATGGGCCCAAGGCAGCAACAGCGCCAGTTCCGCCAGGGCACGGGCAGACACAACATCAGCCGGAGGGGTATCCGCTACTTCAATCCGAACCGGGTGAACCGTCACCGGGGCGCCTGTCACCCGCGCCACCTCACGCAGAAAAGCAGCCTTGCGTACATCCGACTCGACCAGATGCACCTCCGGCACACCCAGGATGGCCAGAACCAGACCCGGGAACCCAGCACCAGACCCCAGATCCACCAGCACCTGGGCACCTTCCGGGATCAGGCTGAAGACCTGGGCACTGTCGGCTAGATGCCGCGACCAGAGATCATCCAAGGTTGACTTGGACACAAGATTGATGGCCGGGTTCCACTTGTGCAGATGCGCCGCATAGAGTTCCAGCCTGGCCAGTGTTTCACGTGAAACACCGAAGCGGGACTGAAACTCATGCGGGCTCATTGGCGGCGGGCCGGGCGGCCGGGGCATTGGTGGCAATTTCAGCGGCTTGGACGGTTTACGCGGCGCCACGGTCGCCCCCGCGCTTCTTCACATACCGCAACAAAGAGGTGAGGGCCGCCGGCGTCATGCCCGGAATACGAGCAGCCGCCCCCAGCGTGGCAGGGCGTGTGGCCTTGAGCTTCTGGCGGATCTCAGCGGACAGCGAGGCGATGCCACCCGGGTCCAGATCAGCCGGCAACTCCAGCGCCTCGTCCTTGCGGAAGGCACGGATATCGGCCTCCTGGCGATCCAGATAGCCAGCATACTTACCATCAATCTCTACCTGCTCAGCAATGTCAGGCGACAGGCTGGATAGCGCCGGCCAGACCTGGCACAGGCGCGGGAAGTCAATCTCCGGATAGCGCAGCAGGTCCAGTGCGTTGCGCCGCACACCATCCTTGTTGATGTGCAACCCCTGCTTTTCCAGCTCGTTCGGCGTGGCCGACAGGCTGGTGACCAGGTCGCGCGCCCGCGCCAGGGCCTGCTTCTTGGCGGCCCAATGCGCTTGCCGGCGGCTACCCACCACACCGATATCCAGGCCACGATCGGTCAGGCGCTGATCGGCATTGTCGGCGCGCAGGAGCAGGCGATATTCAGCCCGGCTGGTAAACATGCGATAGGGTTCAGAGGTGCCCCGCGTGATCAAATCATCGATCAATACACCGATATAGGCCTCGGCCCGGTCCAGGACGAATGGGGCGGAACCTGCAACGAGCAGAGCGGCATTGATGCCGGCGATCAGCCCCTGCGCGGCCGCTTCTTCATACCCCGTGGTGCCATTGATCTGACCAGCCAGGAACAGGCGTGGCAGACGACGGGTTTCCAGTGTGCGGGTGAGCTCGCGCGGGTCAACATAATCATATTCAATGGCATAGCCGGGTCGGATCATCCGCACCTGTTCCAGGCCAGGGATGTTTTTCAGAATATCGAGCTGTACATCACGGGGCAGGGAGGTGGAGATGCCATTGGGATAGACCGTGTCATCGTCCAGCCCCTCCGGCTCCAGAAAAATCTGGTGCCGTTCCTTATCGGCGAAGCGGACAACCTTATCCTCCACGCTGGGGCAGTAACGGGGGCCCACACCCTCAATCTGACCCGAATACATGGGGGCGCGATGGATGTTATCGCGAATGATGCGGTGAACTTCCGCCGTCGTATAGGTGATGGCGCAGTCGATCTGCGGCGTTGTGATCCGGTCAGTCAGGGTGGAAAAGGGCGGGGGCGGGTTGTCACCGGGCTGCATTTCCAACCCGGCCCAATCGATGGTCTTACCATCCAGACGCGGCGGCGTGCCCGTCTTTAACCGACCGAGATTGAAGCCCAGCTTCTCCAGGGTCAAAGACAGGCCGATGGCTGGTTCTTCGCCCACCCGGCCCGCCGGGATTTTTTCTTCCCCAATATGGATCAGCCCGCGCAGAAAGGTACCGGTGGTCAGGACCACAGCACCAGCGCGGATTTCCCGACCGTCACCGGTCACGATTCCGGCGCAAGCACCCGCAGCATCGATGATCAGGTCTTCGACGGCGGCGGCAATAATGTCCAGGTTCGGCAGTTCAGCCAGCGCCGCCTGCATGGCCTGCCGGTACAGTTTGCGGTCGGCCTGGGCACGTGGGCCCCGTACCGCCGGCCCCTTGGACCGGTTCAGGATACGGAACTGGATGCCACCCTGGTCCGTCACCCGGCCCATGACACCGTCCAGCGCATCAATCTCCCGCACAAGATGTCCCTTGCCCAGGCCACCGATGGCCGGGTTGCACGACATCTCGCCAATGGTTTCCGTCTTGTGGGTCACCAGCGCCGTACGGGCCCCCGCACGCGCCGCCGCGGCCGCCGCCTCGCATCCCGCATGGCCGCCGCCAACCACGATCACATCATAGTGCTGCATGGGCGGGAAGATAAGCGCGGCCGGGGTTGGTGTCAAAGGCTGGGGGCGCATGGGCCCCCGTCACTTCCCGATACAGAAATCCCGAAAAATCACGTCCAGCAAATCTTCTACATCCACCCGCCCCGTGATGCGGCCCAGGGCACGCACGGCCAGACGCACATCCTCTGCCGCCAGTTCCGGCAGCGGCGCCTGCAGCGCCCGGTGCAGGTTTTCCCGACATTCCTCCAGCGCCGCGCGGTGCCGGGCACGGGTCAGGGCCGGCGCACCCGAAGGGGCGTAGCGGGCGGCAACAGCCTGTTCCAGGGCCGACAGCAAGGCCGGCACACCATCCCCCGTTCGGGCAGACAGCGGCAGGATCGGGCGGCCCACCAGGGGCGCCACGGCGCCCGGCAGATCAGCCTTGTTCATCACCAGAATGGCATCATCATCGGCCAGCGCCAGGGTGGCGGGATCGGGCAATTCACTGCCATCAAAGACCAGCAATTTCAGATCGGCCTTGGCGGCCCGGTCCAGGGCACGGCGGATGCCCTCGCTTTCCACCTGATCGGCGGCATCACGCAGGCCCGCCGTATCGGCCAGCAAAACGGGATAACCACCCAGGTCCAACTGCACCTCAATCACATCCCGCGTCGTACCCGCCTGGTTCGACACGATGGCAACATCGCGCCGCGCAATGGCGTTCAGCAGGCTGGACTTACCGGCATTGGGCGCCCCGAGAATAGCGATGGAAATGCCATCGCGCAGCCGCTCGCCACGCCCCTGATCGGCCAGATGCCCCGACAGGTCGGCCACCAGCCCCTCCACCACAGGGCGTACGGCATCCGACAGGCCACCGGGTAGATCTTCGTCGGGGAAGTCGATATCCGCCTCCAGATGGGCCAGCGCACGGGTCAGGCGGTGGCGCCAGCCATCGTAAAGCTGACCCAAAGCGCCTTCCATCTGGCGCAGGGCCTGGCGCCTTTGTGCTGCTGTTTCGGCATCCACCAGATCGGCAATGGCCTCAGCCTCCGTCAGGTCCAGCTTGCCATGCTCAAACGCGCGGCGGCTGAACTCCCCCGGTTCAGCCACACGCAGACCCAGACCCATCAGCGCCTGGGTCGCCGCCGACAGGACAGCGCGACCACCATGCAGATGCAGTTCCACCACATCCTCACCCGTGAAACTACCGGGACCGGGAAAGGCCAGGACAAGGGCCTTGTCGAACAGCTCCCCCGTGACCGGGTCACGCAGCGCCGCCAGTCTGGCATGGCGCGGCGAGGGTAGGGGACAACCGGTCAGCCGTGACAATGCCGTCCCCGCATCCGGGCCGGAGATGCGGATGACCTGCACCCCGGCACGACCGGGAGCAGAGGCCAGGGCGAAGATCGTGTCGGTCCGCATCAGGCGTGTTTCACGTGAAACATCATTCCGCCGCCACGCGGCGGGCGACGATATCGGCGGGCAGCTTGTCGGTAGGCAGCAGCATCAGGCGCTCCACACGCTTGCCCTCCACCAGATGGGTTTGCAGCACTTCGTCAATGTCGGCCTTACTGGTCACCGCGTACCAGACGCCTTCGGGATAAACCACCAGGACCGGCCCCAACTCGCACCGGTCCAGACAGCCGGCATTATTGATGCGTACCGCCTTGCCCAGACCCAGGCCCGTGGCCTTCTTCTTCATATAGTCACGCAGCTCATCACCGCCCTTTTCGCGGCAGCAGCCACGTGGGTGACCCGCTTCACGTTCATTGGTGCAGACAAACACATGCGCACGGTAATAGGGGGCGGGGTCCGTCAGAATGTCGTCACTCACTTTTTGGTATCCTTTGTCGGGGTGCCGCCCATGGCGCTGGACATTTGTGACCACATCATTTTCTGGAACTGTTCAATACCCTGCAGCCCCACGGGCAGCCAGGTCTTCATCATGGTTTCGGGGTCCATAGCCTTCATATTGGCCGACAACTGATCCTGCATCTGCTGCATCAGGGCTGTCTGCATGGGCTGCACATCAGGCAAACCCAGAAAGGTCCGGGCTTCTTCGGGTGTGCAATCAATATTGATGGTCACCTTCATGGCGCCGGATCTCCTTCTGACGTGCCGTGATTTTTCCTGCACCCTGGGTTTGACACAAGGATAAACTATCTGTTGTTCACATGCCCGTCATGGATTGGCGCCATGATGGACCACCCGGCAAAGGATGAAACATGGCCACGCCACCAAACAGCGCCCATCGCGGCGCCGGCAACCTGCTGTACCGGGAAACCAGCCCCTATCTGCGCCAACATATCGACAATCCCGTGGATTGGATGGGATGGGGTCCAGAGGCATTGACGAAGGCCAAGGCCGAAGGCAAGCCAATCTTGCTGTCGGTGGGTTATGCCGCCTGCCATTGGTGCCATGTCATGGCCCATGAAAGTTTTGAGCACCCTGTCATTGCCTCACTGATGAACAGGCTGTTCGTCAATATCAAGGTGGACCGGGAAGAACGCCCCGATCTTGACCATATCTACCAGCAGGCACTGGCCCTTCTCGGGCAGCAAGGGGGCTGGCCTTTGACGATGTTCCTGACCCCGGATGGTCATCCTTTCTGGGGCGGAACCTACTTTCCACCTGAACGGCGGTGGGGGCGTCCTGGCTTTCCTGAAGTCCTGCAGACCGTGGCACAAACCTTTGCCGAAGAACCAGCCAAGGTTCAGCGGAATGTCAAAGCGCTGGCCACAGCCATGGATAATCTATCGGCGGGCCGCCCCGGCGAGGCGATCACCGATGATACATTCATTCAAGTCGCCGAACATCTTGCGCAGGAGGTGGACCCCGTCTGGGGCGGTATCGGGGGGGCCCCCAAATTCCCGCAGCCCGGGATTTTTGAACTGCTGTGGCGGGCCTTCTGCCGCACGGGCCAACCGCACTTTGCCAGCGCGGTCATCCAGACCCTGACCCGGATGGGCCAAGGTGGCATCTATGATCATCTGGGCGGCGGTTTTGCCCGCTACGCGGTGGATGCAGAATGGCTGGTCCCGCATTTTGAAAAGATGCTGTACGACAATGCTCAATTAATCGACCTGATGTTGACTGTCTGGCAAGAGACACGCGACCCATTGCTGAAAGCCCGCATCACCGAAACGGCCGATTGGGTACTGGCGGAAATGCGGGCTGAAGGTGGCGGTTTTGCCGCCTCACTGGATGCCGACAGCGAGGGGGAGGAGGGGCGTTTCTATGTCTGGACCGACAGGGAAATCCGCCGACTGCTGCCCGCCGACGATGCCGACCTGTTCTGTCGTACCTATGGGGTGACGGAAGAGGGCAACTGGGAAGGTCACACGATCCTCAATCGGATGCATGAGGACACACTCGCCGACGACACCGCCGAAGCGACTCTTCAGCGCTGCCGCGCCCTGCTATTGCGGGCACGGGCGTCCCGGGTGCGCCCCGGCTGGGATGACAAGGTCCTGGCCGATTGGAATGGCATGATGATCGCGGCCCTGGCACGGGCCGGCACGGTGCTTGAGAGAGCCGACTGGCTACAGGCCGCGCAAGATGCCTACCGTTTTGTGGTGGCACAAATGACAACCCCTGATGGCCGGTTGCTGCACAGCTACAGAGACCAGCAGGCACGCCATCGCGGAACCTTGGAAGACCATGCCAACATGGCACGCGCCGGTGTCATCCTGTATGAGATGACGGGGCAGGAAGCGTATCTGACACAGGCCGTGGCCTGGTTGGTCGAGATCGACCGGCATTTCCGTGATGGCACCGATGGCGGGTATTTCAGCACGGCAGAGGATGCCGATGATCTGATCCGCCGGCCGCGCCACGCCCATGACAATGCTGTTCCGTCCGGCAACGGCACCCTGGTTTGGCTGTTCAGCCGATTGTGGTTGATCACCGGTGACGACCAGTGGCGGCAAAAGGCCGATGCCCAGATCACCGCCTTTGCGGGCGAGGTGGGGCGGAACTTCTTCCCTCTGGCAGGCTTCCTGAACGGTGTGGACCAGCGCCTGCATGGCCAGTCACTGGTTCTTGTGGGGCCGATGAATGATCCGGACCTTATTGCCCTGCGTCAGGTAGCATGGGCCAAGTCACGGCCCAATCTGGCCCTGATCCACCATCATGGCGAGGCATCCGCCTTGTCGTCGACACATCCCGCCGCCGGCAAAATCATGGTTAAAGGGCGCGCAACCGCTTATCTTTGCCAAGCACAGCATTGTTCAGCCCCGGTGACGGTCGCCACAGATCTGGCGGCCCTTCTGGGCGGATGATCATCCGCTCCATTTCATCTGTACATTCACAGGAAGGATATCCCGATGCCTGATGTTTCGATCCAATCCCCCGACGGTAATTTCAGTGCCTATCTGGCCACCCCGGCCAGCGGCGAAGGCCCCGGCATTGTAGTGATCCAGGAAATTTTCGGTGTGAACGCCAATCTGCGCGCCATTGCCGACAAATATGCCGAAGCGGGCTATTTTGCCATCGCCCCTGACCTGTTCTGGCGCCAGGAACCCGGTGTGCAGATCACGGATCAGACCGAGGCAGAATGGCAGAAAGCATTCCAGCTTTATCAGGGATTTAATGAGGTGAAGGGCGTGGAAGATCTCGCCACGACGCTGGCGTTCATCCGCCACTATCCCGGCGTCACCGGCAAGGTCGGCTGTGTTGGCTTCTGCCTGGGTGGCAAACTGGCCTATCTGATGGCCACTCGCACCGATATCGATGCTTCCGTCTCCTATTACGGGGTGGGGATCGACAAGGATGTGGCAGAGGTTCCAGCCATTACCAAACCGCTGCTGCTGCATATTGCTGCGCTGGATGGCTTTGTCCCGCCTGACGCACAGAATGCCATCAAGCAGGCCGTTGCCGGCAATTTCCTGGTGGAAGTGCATGTCTATCCGGAACGCGACCATGCCTTCACCCGGATCGGCGGCAAACATTACCATGACGCAGATGCCCTTTTGGCCCATGGCCGTTCGGCCGCGTTTTTTAAGAAGCATCTGGGCTGAGTGATGGCCCGGCCGGGATGCGGGGCCCCCCATCCCGGCCCAGTGCAGGAAAAGACATGACCCACGCCATCACTGTTGAACAGACGGGCGGGCCTGACATGCTGCGTTGGCAGACGGTCAATCTGCCACAGCCCGGACCGGGGCAGGCCTTAATCCGGCACACGGCCATCGGTCTGAACTTTATTGATATCTACTATCGCACTGGCCTGTATCCCGCCCCGCTTCCCTTTACCCCTGGCATGGAAGGGGCAGGTATTGTTGAAGCGGTGGGCGAGGGGGTGACGGATATCCAGCCGGGTGACCGCGTGGGGTATGGTCAGTCCCCCCTGGGTGCCTATGCGCAGCGACGCCTGATCCCGGCGGATAAGTTAATTCGTCTACCAGACTGGATCGGGGATGAGGTGGCGGCGGCCCTGCTCTTGCAGGGGCTGACAGCGCAATATCTGGTGCGACAGACTTTTCCCGTGAACCCGGGACATATCGTGTTGATCCATGCTGCGGCCGGTGGTGTCGGCCTGCTGGCCTGTCAATGGGCCAGGGCGCTTGGCGCCACTGTCATCGGAACGGTTGGATCGGTAGAAAAAGCCACCCTGGCCGCCAACCATGGCTGCCACCATGTCATCCTTTACCGGGAAGAGGATCTGGTTGTGCGCGTGCGGGAGATCACGGGCGGTCAAGGTGTTGATGTCGTTTTCGACGGGGTCGGCAAGGATACGTTCGACCGGTCGCTGGACTGCCTGCGCCGGCGTGGCCTGATGGTCAGCTACGGCAATGCCTCAGGCCCGGTACCACCCTTCGATATCAGCCTGCTCAATCGTAAGGGTGGGCTGTTCCTGACCCGGCCATCGGTGCAGCACTATGCCGGCACGCGGGCCGAATTGCTGGCCATGGCCGACGAGTTGTTCACTATGGTCAGGGCAGGGCAGGTGGTGGTGAATATCCATCAGCGTTTTGCGCTGCGTGACGTGGCCGAAGCCCACCGCGCCTTGGAGGCCAGGGCCACAACCGGCGCCACAGTGCTGATCCCGTAAGGGCAGGGGGTGATCACACCTCTTTGACCCACTGATCAACCACCTGTTCCAGAACCGACAACGGCAATGATCCATTGCCTAAGATGGTGTCATGGAAGCGTTTAATGTCAAACCGGCGGCCCAGTCGCTGTTTGGCCTCTTCCCGCAGAACCAGAATTTTCTGCATCCCGATGTAATAGGCACAGGCTTGGCCGGGATAAACGATATACCGATCCACCTCACGTTCCGCCACCTCGCGGGTGAACGCGGAATTGGCCACGAAATAATCAATGGCCTGAACCCGTGTCCAGCGTTTGGCATGGATGCCCGTGTCCATAACCAGGCGCAACGCCCGCCACAAGGCAAAGGTCAACCGGCCGAAATCGGAATAAGGATCGGCATAGAAACCCAGCTCCTTGGGCAACCGTTCTGAATAAAGGCCCCAGCCTTCGACATAGGCGGTGTGGAAGTCATGCCGGCGGAAGTCGGGCAGGCCCGTCGCTTCCTGCGCCAGGGCGATCTGCATATGGTGGCCCGGAATACCTTCATGAAAGGCCAGAACCTCCATCTGCCAGATCGGCATCTCTTTCATGTTGGACAGGTTCACATAATAGATGCCGGGTCGTGAGCCATCGGCGGCCGGTTGGCCATACCGGGCGATGGTGGAACTGGCCTCGCGATAGCGCTCAAACCGCTGGACCACCAGGGGTGCTTTGGGCTTCAGATTGAACTGGCCATCCAGGACCTGCTTCACCCGGTCCAGGATCAGGTTCGCGCCCTTGATATAGGCTTCCCGCCCAGCATCATCATCGGCGAAATAGAACTGACGGTCGGTACGCAGGAAATGGTTAAAGGCCTGCAGATCGCCCTTAAAGCCGACCTGGTCTTTGATTGTCTCCATTTCCGCATGGATGCGCTTCACCTCGGCCAAACCCAAGGCGTGAACATCCGTTGGATTGAGGGGCAAGGTCGTATGTCGGGAGAGGCAATGTTGATAATAGGCTTCGCCATCGGGCAGTTTCCAAACCCCATCACGGTCATCAGCCTTGGCCAGAACCGCCTCCATGGCCGCCGCCAGCCGCGTCCAGGCGGCGGCAAAGCGGGTAGACAACAGTGTTTCTGCTTCCGCCAGCAACGCGGTCTTCTCGGCGTCCGGCAGGTCCAGCGCCGATACTTTGGCCCGAAAACCAGCCAGCAGGCTCGCCTCTGCCGCCGCATTCGCCACAAAGGGACGCCCGGTCAAGACGGCACGGGTGGTGGCCAAGGCCTTTTCCATGGAAAAGCGCGGGGCAATAACGCCGTTCTCAGCCCGCACTTGCAGCGCCTGGATCAGTTGGTCAACCGGTTGATCGATCCGGGCAACGCGGGCCAGCCAGGCCTGGGCACCGGCCTGGTCCCGGACTGGGTGATACGTGGTCAGGGTATCAATAATGTCGCTGTGCCGGCCGTTAAAATGGTCAGTAGGATAGTCATGGCTGCGCCAACGGGCAGCGGACAGCTTTGCTTCCGCCTGATACTCCCACAGTGCCTTGTTCAGGCGTCCTTCGGGGGACAGGCCCGCATCAGGAAAGTCCCGGCGCAGGGTGGCCAGATCAGCGCGCAGCGCAGCATCATCGGCGGCAACGGCGGCATCGGAAAGATCGTCCCAGGCACCCTGATCGCCCGGTAAACCCAAAGCGGTGCGCAGCTCCGGCGATTTCGCAGCCTGACGGGCAAAAGCTTTGGCAAAAAACGCGTCCAATGCCGGATCAGCGGTGGTGGCGCGGGCCGGGCCGGTCAGCAGACCACCCACCAGGTTCCACGCGGCGAGGCCACAGCACGAACAGAGAAAGCCGCGACGCCCCATCACCGCATTGCTGCCGCTGACACCCATCACCGCATCTCCCCGTTCTGACGATAAGCGGGAAGAGTGGCGCAAGGTCGGAGAAGGGGCAATAGCGGCGCAAAGCCGACCTGTGCGCCCCTGCCAGTTTTACCGTGTGGCCGCGTACCGGGCTTCCATCGCGTCCCATAGAACGGATTCCAGTGCCGACCCATCCAACTGGTTGATCTGCTGGATGCCGGTAGGGCTGGTGACATTGATCTCTGTCAGATAATCCCCGATGACATCGATACCAACAAAGATCATGCCTTGCGCACGCAAGGTGGGGCCGATCGCCTCGCAAATCTCCTGCTCTCGCCGGGTCAACTGGGTTTTGCCGGCACTCCCCCCAGCATGGAAATTTGCCCGCGCTTCGCCATCCTGGGGGATGCGTGACACGGCACCGGCGGGTTTGCCATCGATCAGGATGATGCGTTTGTCGCCCTTACGAATCTCCGGCAGATATTTTTGTACAATGATCGGCTCGCGGTAAAGCTGGGTGAAGGTTTCCAGCAGGGCGCCCAGATTCTCATCATCGGGTTTCACGTGAAACACACCCGAACCACCGTTACCGAACAAGGGCTTAACAATAATGTCCTTCCATTCCGCACGGGCAGCCAGCACCTCTTCCGCCGACGATGTGATCACGGTTGGCGGCATCAGATCGGGAAAATGGGTAACAAACAGCTTTTCGGGTGCGTTGCGCACCGCGGCCGGGTCATTCACCACCAGGGTCTTGGGGTGGATATGTTCCAGCAGATGGGTGGCGGTGATATAGGCCATGTCGAAGGGTGGGTCCTGCCGCATCAACACCATGTCCATGGTCGACAGGTCGATTACTTCTGCCGCGCCCATGGCGTGATGATTACCGCGTTCACGGCGGACCTGCATCGGGCGCACCTTGGCGAACAGCCTGTTGCCACGCAGGGCCAGATCACGGGGGTGATAATGCCACAGCGTATGGCCGCGACGCTGAGCCTCCAGCGCCATCATAAACGTGCTGTCGGTATCGATGTTGATGGACTCGATCGGGTCCATCTGGATGGCGACCTTCAGGGTCATGTCAGAATGTCTCCGGCCAGCGGAAATGAAGAGAGCGGCAGGAAAGCATAAGCGCCGTCGCAACACCATGCGCGACGTCACAGGGCAGAGATTAAATCAGGCGACTGCGCAATTGCCGCAGCAACGTGCGCGTATGATCCAATAATTGTGCCGAAGCGCCCCGTTCCTCACCGATACGCAAAAACACCTCGAACGCCGCGATGCCAGCGGTCAAGTTGCCCAGATGGGCATTCAACAGGCCAGACTCCCGCCACAGACCAATATGGTCTGGGGCGAACAGCAACATGTCCTCGATCACGGCAAGGGCCTTTTGAGGCTGATCTGTCGACAGGTGGCGAAGTTTAAGGTTGTTTTGCAGGCGCAGCAGAATCTCGCGGTTCGACACAGGCGCATAATGATCGGGTGTCAACTCTGCCTCGATGCCGGCGGTCTGTTTTAACATGTCGCGCAATTCACGCGGTCCCAAAGGAGCGGCACCGCTGAACGGGTCAATAATCTGCCGACCACCGGCATAATCGAGACGCAGCAAGAAATGACCCGGGAAATTCAGCCCCAATATTTCCCAGCCCTGGGCGCGGGCCGCCTGGATCAGCAAGATGCCAAGGGAGACGGGCAAACCCCGACGCCGGTCAATAACCCTGACCAGATTGGCGTTCTGCAAATCCTCATAGGTTTCGCGATCACCGGTATACCCGTGCAGATCCAACAACTGGCCCAGCGCGATGACCCGTTGCGACAGGTCATCGGGTACATCCCGTATCAATCGGCCAAGGTCTGTCCCCAATTGTGCCAGATGGGATCGATAGGGGGCCAGATCGGCGGGATAATCCACAATGGCCAGCGCCAACGCGGCTTCGCCTAAATCAATATCGGCATCCACCTTGTTACCAAGGCGGCGCAGATAATCCAGGGCCTGTTGGCGCGGCGTCACGGGCGCACTGCTCGTTTCTGGTTCAATCGCGCTTCCCATAGCGCAGCCAGGGCCGGGGTGTCGAGCCTTTCGGCATGACCCCGCTTGACGTCTGGTCTGCCCGGCGCATTGCCATATTGCCTTGGTAAGGGCATTCGCTCTAGATAACACTCATCCCGATATAGGATTAAGGGATCGTTAAGTCAGTAACCTTTGTTTCTGGAAGAACACGATGTCGGTCTCCTCCTCGATCGCCAAGGAACAGGAAAGCGAATTTCAGGGTTCGCGTGTCCGGCAGACGCCAAAAAGCATCGCCACACACCAACGTATCATCGAAGCTGCCATACGTTGCTTCCTGGAAATCGGCTATCACCGCACCACCACGTCGGAAATTGCCAAGCAGGCCCGGGTAACGCGCGGTGCGGTTCAATATTACTTTCCTACGACACCGGAAGTGCTGCGCGCCACGGTCGACCATATCATCCAGGGCTTTACCACCGAATATGCGACCGCGACGGCCAATGTCGCGCATGAGGGCGGGGAGGGGCTGGACCAAGGTATCGATGCGCTGTGGCATGCCGCGCACAGCCCATTGTGGACTGCCTGGAAAGAACTGGAGGCTGCGGCACGCACAGAACCCGAGCTGGCCGCAATCATGGGACCGGCCAAAGCTGCCTTTGCTGCCCGCTGGGAGCAGACAGCAAAAGACCTGTACGGGTCATTTCTGGTGGCTGATCCGGTAAAGTTTGAAATGGGGCGGCACCTGGCTTGGCAATTCCTGCAGGGGCTGGCCAGCAGTCGCTTCACCCATACCGAAGAAGACCAGATGGTCAAGGCGCGCCTATTGGCGGAATTCAAACGTCTGATGCGCCAGTATTGGGGGCTTGAGGGCTGAGCCATCCGCACGCCACAACGCCCGGGGTCATTGCCTCACCGGCCAATCGCGGTGCGTCAGGCGCTTCATGCGACCATGACCATGGCGGCCAGCAGGACGGCGGCGGGCCCGCTACCAGTTGCGTCTGATGTTAACCGAGGCCGGCCCCAACCTGGACTGGTGGCCGCTGTCTGCCCCCCGGTGCGGGATGGACAATGATCAGGATCTGCACAAGCGGGCACTGGCTGGCCGCCATTGTGGCCCTTGCCGGACAGGCTTGCGGAATCCCCAGGAAAACTGTTTTCGCAGAAAGACTTACCCTTGCGCAGCCGCCCCGGCTGGGGCAATCTTCCTTGGTTAAACAAAGGTGGCCGACGGCCCATGACCTTCGGCCCGGCCGCCGGTCAGTCTGTGAAGGTCGGGTCTCTAGAAGGCTACAGGTCCCAGGGGGGATAAACAGGCATGACCAAGTCGGAACTGATCCAGCGACTGGCCGAACGTAACCCGCACCTCTATCAGCGGGACGTCGAAAAGATTGTGACCACGATCTTTGACGAGATCACGGAAGCATTGGCCCGAGGCGACCGGGTTGAATTGCGCGGCTTCGGTGCCTTCTCCGTCAAACGGCGCGACGCCCGCACAGGCCGCAACCCGCGGACGGGTGAAAGTGTGGATGTCGATGAAAAGGTCATCCCCTTCTTCAAGACCGGCAAACAGTTACGCGAACGGCTGAACACCGACGAGTGACGGGTTCTGGACGCACCAAACTGGCTGACCTGACGCATGAGGCGGGGCCGCCGCAGAGGCCTGTTCCGCTGTGCCGTTCGGTTGCTGTGTCGGACGTGCCAATCTCGGGCACGGGTAAATTCCATAAAAAACCCCGCCGACCCTGGGGGTGGCGGGGTTGGAGCCTATGGCAGCCGTTCAGCCAGCCCGTGAAATCACAGAATCTGGCAGACATCTTCAAAATCGAAGCGCGGGCTGCGTTCAAACAGGCTGACAGGGTCGCCGTAACCCAGATTACAGATGAAATTGACCTTGAAGCGACCATCCGCGAAGAATTCGGCGTTGACCTTGCCCTGATCAAAGCCGGACATCGGACCGCAATCGAGACCCACGGCACGCGCCGCCAGCAGGAAATATCCCGCCTGCAGGGTGCTGTTTCTGAACGCGGTTTCAAAGGCCACATCCGGGTGGGAAAACCAGGGGCGGGCATCCACATGCGGGAACAGCCGCGGCAGATGATCGGCAAATTGTGTGTCATAGGCCAGGATGGCTGTGACCGGCGCCGACATGGTCTTGGCTAGATTGCCTGCAGAGAGGGCCGGCCGCAGCCTTTCTTTCGCCTCTGGCGTCGTCAGGAAGACGATCCGCAGGGGACAGCAATTGGCACTTGTGGGGCCCCACCGCAGTAGATCATGGATTTGGCGAAGGGTTTCCCCGCCGACCGGCCGGTCGGTGAAGCCATTATAGGTACGGGCCTGCCGGAACAATTGATCCAGCGCGGCATCTGAAAGCATCTCACTCATTGTCGCATCCTTGGCAGCAAGCGGCAGTCATGCCCGTGATATCGGTCATCACAGGCATGAGGGCAAGTCACAAGAACCACATCCTGGTAAACAGCGGGTTCAGCGCCGCAGGCTGACCGGCACAACACCATGGTCGCGGGCCAATTCGGCCCGGGTGCGAGGCCCGACCACCTCTTCCATGTGATCCTCGCTCAACACCGCCTTGTCAAAATCAGACAAGGCGTTCGCCCGGATCAGCGACCGGATGGTCCGCAGATAATCTTCACCCCGTTCGGAATAGGCACCCAGAGAATTTACCAGCATCAAGCCCTCGACAGGCTTGTTCTGGCTGCGCAGGCTGGCCCGCATCTGCCGAAACTGCGTATAGGCACGGTGGGTGTTCAGATTGTGGATATAGCTTTCCACGCTGCCCTTCGGGTCATCAAATGACCGGAAGCGGTGGGTCTCACCCTGGCGGCGATTGCGCGGGACGATTCCCTCGTCCTCGGCCTTGAAGGTCAATTGCCCGAACAGGGCATTGCCTTTCTGAGCGAAACGGGAGGTGCCCCAGCCACTTTCTTCTGCCGCTTGAGCCAGGGCCAGGGAGACCGGAACGACATCCACCCGCTGCAAGAGCGCTTTTGTATTGACCTCGCCATCACCAGAAAGCCCGTAACGGATCGCCAGATCCGCCAGCCAGAGGCGGTCCTGTGGGGCCAGACCCTGGCCAGACTGCCGCAGGGCGTGCAACCGGCGAAGCCGGTCACGATCCAATTCAATCTGCTCATTGGCCAGCAAGATTAGGGGCAGCAATGTCTTGACGAACAAGGCTTTGCGGTCATCCGTCTTCTCCAGGGCCGTCATCCCGGTCGGCAGATCGGTCAGCACCAGGCGCGGCACCGCTGTTTCACCACTCCGTACCGCTTCGATCCGGTACTCACGGGAATGGAACAGGTCCAAGGTCGCCTTGGCTTCCAATGTGAAGGTCGGGTCATGGCGTGTGGTGGCCGCCGCTATCTCCACCGTGAAACCTGGGTCCGGGCGCAACACCGGCAGCAGGAATTCCCGCGCCGTCCTGTCCAGCGAACGGCTGGATGCGCTTATGAACACAGTACCCGGAACAATCACAGTGATCAGCAGGAACAGGGCCGACAGGCCCCATATGCGGGCAGCCGTGCCGCGGGGGCCATCAAGGCCCTCGTTCGCGTCTGTCTGCATTGTGTTTCAATCCTTTACAGTCCAAGCCGAATGGACAAACAGCGCCGCCCTTTCAAGGCGCGCGTCCGTCATTTTGCCGGAGCAAACTCCGCACTTTGGCCCATGGCCCCTAATAAGGCCGGCCTGACAGCATCAATGGCCAGATCCCCCCTGCGGTCCCTTCCTGGGTTTCGCCGCAAGCAGGATTTCATGCCGGTGGGGTCTAATTCCCCCGCAAAAGGGGGCCCCGACCCCCCCGGCACGCCATCTGTTGACGCTCTTTATCCCATTCCAATACGACCGAATTAGGGCGCATTTTATGGAACGGATTTTTACCTTACCGGATTTGCTGCACTTCGACAACCTCAGGAATGTAATAGCGCAGCATGTTCTCAATGCCGGCCTTAAGTGTCGCCGTACTGCTGGGGCACCCCGCGCACGCTCCCTTCATGGCCAGATAGACAACGCCCTTCTCAAAGCCATGAAAGGTGATATCGCCGCCATCCTGGGCCACTGCCGGCCGCACCTTGGCATCCAGCAATTCCTTAATCTGGGCTACGATCTCGTCGTCATCCTCATTCACCTGGTTATCATCTGCCTTGACCTGGGTCAAAACCGGCTTGCCGGTGGCAAAATGTTCCATGATGGCACCCAGAATGCCGGGCTTCATCACATACCAGTCGCGCCCGGCATCCTTGGTCACGGTGATGAAATCAGCAGCCAAAAACACACGGGTCACACCATCGACCTGAAACAGACGCTCAGCCAGGGGAGAGCGGGCGGCCGCATCGACCGCATCGGTGAAATCCGCCGTGCCGGTACCCAGAACATCACGACCCGGCAGGAACTTCAGGGTTGCCGGGTTCGGCGTGTCTTCGGTCTGAATGAACATGTTTTACTGTCCTGATCATGCCCCAGGGGCCTCACATGCGAACTTGGGGCCAATGGCCGGCATAATCAAGCCATGCTCTGCCCATGCATGGCAGCCACCGCCATGCGGCGATGTGGACATTGGCCGCGATCATCAGGACAAAGCCGGCGACCAAACCCTGTACAGATCCCGGCCCGGCCGGCCAGTGCCTGTCGTACCAGGGGTGCCAGATCCTCTCCCTCACTCCAAAATGGTTGCGCCATACTGAAGGACAGGACACCGGCAGCCGCGGCCAATTCCTGCCATTCGTCCCGGTAAGCAGCCCAATTGGCCCGCAGCAGCGGCGATCGGGTCAGTGGCAGCACCGACAAGGACGGTGTACGGGTGCGGCGGATGGCCTGTTCCACGGTCTGCAACCCGCCCTCATCAAATCCCGGTACATCCAAGCGGGCGACGACGATACGCCCAACGGGCAGGTCCAGCAGCAGGGTAAGTTCCCGTGCAAGCCGTTCCATCTGCCATGCCAACGGATCCCCATCGGGCCAAGCCATACCGGGCGCCACCAGCAGCAGCGATCCTGTGCCCGACCGGCCCAATGCTACGGATGCTCGCTGTGAGAGGATACGCAGAATGGCTGGATCAATGGGATGACAACACAGGCTGCTGGTCGTCACACCAAGGCCGGCTGCCTGTGCCGCACGGTCCCAGACCTGCAGCGCCATCCCATTCAAACCACCAGAAAAAAGCGGGGAAGGCGGAAGCAGCACCAGTCTGTCCGGTTGAAAGGCGGCCACATCATGGGCAATGGCAATGGCCGACGGTGACGCAAAAAGGCTGGCAGCAAAAACCCGTACAATACCCTCCCCCCATAGCGCGTTTTCCAGGCCTGTGATCAACGGGTCCACCGTCTGGGCCGTCAATTCATCCAGACTGAAATGCCGGCTCAGACGACGGGCGCGCAAAGCAATCAGGGCCCGTATCGGCAGGGAAGGGGGATGCCGATGGGCCGCCGTCAGCAAAGTCTGAAAATAGGGCAGAACCAGACTATCTGCCGCCGGTTGGCCCGGCTGCATCATGATGATGGCAATGCGGTCCCGAACAGAGTCTGACACCACCGGCACACAAATTGTGGGATTGAGTAATCAATCCCTTGTGTCAGGTTTCCAATCCCGTATCAACCCGGCCAAACGAGATACGTTTTCCGGTGATGTTTCCTTAATAATGCCGTGACCCAGGTTAAAAATGAAGGGTCTGTTGCCAAGAGTTTCCAGCAGATCAAGGACGGCACGGTCCATGGCCTCGCCGCCGGCGATCAACAGAACCGGGTCCAGATTTCCCTGAACAGCAACCTTGTGCTGCAGGTGTTTGGCAGCCCACGACGCAGGTACACCCGGGTCCAGCGATACGGCATCCACACCCGCCTGTTCAACAAACCCTTCCAGGTTCAGTCCCGCCGTGCGCGGAAAACCGATAATCGGCGTGCCGGGATGCCGTTCCTTCAACGCCGCCGTGATCCGCCGTGTCGGGGCCACAACAAAACGCTGGAAATCAGGCGCAGACAGCGCACCAGCCCAACTGTCGAACAGTTGCACCAGTTCGGCACCGGCCTGGATCTGCATAGACAGATACTCAACCGTCGCTTCCACCAGGATATCAATCAGCCGGTTAAAGCCGGCAGGGTCGGTATAGGCAAAACGCTTCACATGGGCGTATTCCTTCGACCCCCCCCCTTCGACCATGTAACAGGCCACGGTCCAGGGCGAGCCGGCGAAACCAATCAGGGCCGTCCGGTCATCCAGAGCAGCCCGAATGCGTGATACCGTCTCGTACACAGGTGCCGCCCGCCGATGCAGCCCATCCAAGTCCAGCTTCAGCAGACCTTGCTGATCACGGATGGCATCCAGCACCGGCCCTTCGCCTTCCGCGAAGCGCAAGCCTTGCCCCAGTGCGTGGGGGATGATCAGAATATCGGAAAACAGAATCGCAGCATCCATGCCATAGCGGCGCAAGGGTTGCAGCGTGACCTCGCAGGCAAGTTCAGGGTTCATGCAAAGGTCGAGGAACCCGCCAGCCTGTGCCCGAACCTGCCGATATTCCGGCAAATAGCGACCCGCCTGCCGCATCAGCCAGAAAGGCGGGGGTGTTTGAGCCTGACCGGCAAGGGCGGCCAGCATTTTCTTCTTCGGTGCAGGAACGACAGAGTTCATAGGCACAACCCGGATGACGGAGAGCGATAAGGCTGCCGGACTTTATCCCAACACCTCTCTTAAAACTTAACTTTTTTAATGAAAGGATAGGAGAGGTAGTAGGTCCTGTGGATAACGGTAATTCCTTCTTGTCCGCATTTTTGTCCACAAACAGGGTCGATCCCAGGCTTGTGGACAAAAACTGTGGAAAACTTTCTGGATACCGATGCAAGAGCCGCGTGAATGCTGGGTTTACTGGGATCATTGCGATATGGGGACAATCCGGCTGTGCTGCCGGAGTCGTCCTTGATTCTCAGGTAAACTCCCAGATTTAATCCCAGCCCGCGCAACAGGGCCGATAAAGTCGGGCTTGCCAGGGATAGAAAAGCCCGGCTACGCATTTGAGGCGCGTTCACACACATCCGTCCCCGATATATCCCCAGGAGCGGTTCACAGGATGCATCCCGGCGAACACCATGGCAGCCATATCAAGGCGCCCACTGCACCCCGGAATTTCCACCTGCATCTTGTCTCCGATGCGACGGGGGAGACGATCAATTCTGTCGCCCGCGCCTGTGTCAGCCAGTTTGATCAGGTGCATCCGATTGAGCATTTCTGGAACCTGGTCCGCACCGAGCGCCAGTTGGACATGGTGTTGGAAGGTATCCGGGAAAATCCCGGTCTGGTGATGTTCACCCTGGTGAATGAGAAACTACGTCACAAATTGCAGGATACATGTCGGGAAATCGGCATTCCCAGCATTTCAGTGCTGGACCCGCTGATCAACGCGCTGGGCAATTATCTGGGCCTGCAGAGCCAGTCGAAACCGGGGCGCCAGCATGCCCTGACCGCCGAATATTTCGGACGCATCGATGCCATGGATTTTGCCCTCAACCATGACGATGGGCAAAGCGCCTGGGCTCTGCATGATGCCGATGTTATTCTGGTCGGTGTCAGCCGAACATCGAAGACCCCGACCTGTATCTATCTGGCCAACCGCGGCATCAAGGCGGCCAATATCCCCTATGTGCCCAATTGTCCGCTGCCGCCGGAACTGGATCAACTGACCCGACCCTTGATCGTCGGGCTGACCAAGGACCCGGAACGACTGGTCCAGATCCGTCGCAACCGGCTGAAACTCCTTAACCAGGGTGACGACACGTCCTACACCGACCCCGAACGGGTAAGAGAGGAGTTGTTGGAAGCGCGGCGCCTGTTCACCCGTAAGGGCTGGGCAGTCATTGATGTGTCACGCCGATCAATTGAAGAGACGGCGGCTGAAGTGATGATGCTGCTGGCCCGTCGCCGTCCACAGGTGATCGCCGCTGCCGCCGCTGCCACTGGCGATGTATCCAAGGGGAAGGATTGATGTCTGTCTTCCTGACTTCTGAACCGATCATTCTGGCCTCTGCCAGCCCGTCACGCCGCCGCATGCTGGAAGCAGCGGGTGTGGAAGTACATGCCGAGGCAGCACGGGTGGATGAGGAAGAGATCAAATTGTCGGGCAAAGCCGCAGGCATGAAACCACCAGAAGTGGCCGAAGCCCTGGCTGACCTGAAAGCATCGAAGCTGGCCCGCAAATATACCGGTCCCTACATCGTGGGCGGTGATCAGATGCTGGAATGTGACGGGCACTGGTTCGACAAACCGGTGGACCGTGCCGATGCCGCCAACCATCTGCGCCGGCTATCGGGCCGCACCCACACGCTATATTCTGCGGTGGTGGTCTTCCACAATGGTGCGCGGGTCTGGCACCATATCGATCATGCCACCCTGACCATGCGGTCCTTGTCGGATGATTTCATCGACCGCTATCTGGATGCTGCTGGGGATGCCGTGCTTTCCTGCGCCGGGTCCTATCAGGTTGAAGGGCTGGGGGCGCAACTGTTCAACAAGGTGAAGGGCGATCACTTCACCATCCAGGGCCTGCCCCTGCTGCCGCTGCTGGATTTCCTGCGCGTGCGCAAGGTTCTACCGGCTTGAAAGGGAGCCTGACTGAATGCTGACGGGTAAGGGGCTGGTCGCAGGTGTCATGGGGTGGCCCATCAGCCATTCACGCAGCCCGCTGCTGCACGGGTTCTGGCTGCGCCAGTATGGCATTGATGGGGCCTATGTGCCGCTGGCCGTGCCGCCGGACCGCGCCGAACAGGCGATCCGGGCGCTGCCGGCCATGGGGTTTCGCGGCTGCAACGTCACCATCCCGCATAAGGAAGTGGCATTTCGTATCGTCGACCGGCTGGACAGCAGTGCCCGGCGTATCGGGGCCGTCAACACCATCATTGTGGCAGCCGATGGAACCTTGGAGGGTCGGAATACCGATGGCTTCGGATTTTGGGAAAACCTGATCGGCAGCGCGTCTGCCACCTGGTCGGTCTCCCGCGGGCCTTCTGTGGTCTTGGGCGCCGGGGGTGCGGCGCGGGCGGTGGTGGTGGCGCTGCTGGATGCTGGCGCGCCGGAAATCCGCCTGTTGAACCGCACACAGGCCCGCGCCGCTGAAATTGCTGCCGATCTCGGGGACGCCCGTATCAAGGTTGGTGCCTGGGATGGACGCGACGCGGCACTGGACGGGGCCGTCCTGCTGGTCAATGCCACCAGCCAGGGCATGACGGGTTATCCACCGCTGGAGATCAACCTGTCCGCCTTGCCCCTGGATGCCATTGTCACGGACATTGTCTATGTCCCCCTGGTCACACCGTTGCTGCAGGCGGCGGCGGCACGGGGCAATCCCATCGTGGATGGATTGGGCATGCTGTTGCATCAGGCGCGACCGGGTTTTCATGCCTGGTTTGGTACCGACCCGCAGGTCACCGATGACCTGCGCCGCTTCGTACTGGACCCGCGATGATCATCCTGGGCCTGACCGGCTCCATCGGTATGGGCAAATCCACAGCCGCCGCGATGCTGCGCCGGTTGGGATGTCCGGTACATGATGCCGATGCCACCGTTCACCGGCTTTATGCCAAGGGTGGCAAGGCAGTTGCGCTTGTACAGGCCTTGTTCCCCGATGTTGTTCAAAACGGGGCCGTGGATCGTTCGGCTCTGGCGGCCTGTGTTCTGGGCAAACCCGACGCCCTGAAGCGGCTGGAAGCCGTGGTGCATCCGCTGACCCGCGCCGATGCCGATGCCTTCTTGAAACGCTGTGCCCGGCGGCGGGTGCCGGTGGTGGTGATGGATATCCCGCTGCTGTTTGAAACAAAGGGCGAGCGTCGGGTGGATGCTGTCGCCGTGGTATCGGCTCCGCCCTGGCTTCAGCGCCAGCGGGTCCTGGCCCGCCCCGGCATGACCCCAGACAAGCTGGCCAATATCCTGGCCCGGCAGGTGCCTGACCGGGTGAAGCGGCGTCGGGCCGATTTTGTCGTGCCCACGGGCCTGGGCCGCTACTTGACCCTGTCGCTGCTGCGCCGCATCGTATTGGCCCTGAAGAACCGGCGGGGCCATGTCTGGTCGCCCGCACGAAAGGCCTGAACCCCATGCGTGAGATTGTCCTCGATACCGAAACCACGGGCATTGACCCGCTGAATGGCGATCGGGTCGTCGAAATTGGTTGCGTGGAACTGTTCAACCATGTGGCCACAGGCAAACATTACCACACCTATCTTAATCCTGAACGCGACATGCCAGCCGAAGCAGAGGCGGTGCATGGCCTGTCGGCCGCCTTCCTGTCCGATAAACCGCTGTTCCCCGCCATTGTCGGTGATTTCCTGGCATTCATCGCGGACGCCCCCTTGGTCATTCACAATGCGTCTTTCGATGTCGGTTTCCTGAATATGGAACTGGTGCGGATCGGCATGGGCAAATTGTCCAATCCAGTCGTCGATACCGTAAAGATCGCCCGTAAACGGTTCCCTGGCGCGCCGGCCAGCCTGGACGCTCTGTGCCGCCGCTTCGACATCGACAATTCCAACCGCACCCTGCATGGTGCCCTTCTGGACAGCCAGTTGCTGGCAGAAGTGTATCTGGAACTGATGGGCGGGCGGCAGCCGGATCTGGTTCTGGCGGGAAGCCCAGCACAAAACCGGGCGGCCCTGGATGCGGGGGTGATCCGCAGCGACCGTACCTTCCGGCCCGCCCGCCCGCATGCCCCGGCCCCGGACGAACTGGCGGCCCATGAAACCTTTGTCAAAGGTCTCAAGAACGCTGCCTGGCTGGCCTCCTGACTGCCGGTTACAGCCTGTGTTTCATATGAAACAACGATAGGATTGCGCCCAGGCCGACGATCAACGGGGCCGGACAGCACGCTTTACGCCGGTTTCCTGCAAAGGATTGCCGCTCTGTCCATTCCGCAGGTGGACAAAGACAAACTCGTGGCAAAAGCCGCGACCATTCTGACCAGCATAGCGAAGACCGGGGCTGCGATCTCTCCGCTTGGTCCAACACCCGTTTCGCCCGGTGCAGAAGATTCTGGATCTGCGCAACCTCAAGAAACAGGCATTGGACACAATGTTCGACCTGCGGGCCTTTCTTGTTCTGATGCGTGGTTCGACGCTGTCCCGCTGGGGTTGGGGGGCGAGCAGGTTGAGGCTTGGATCAAGTTAACCTCGGCCTGGTACAGCAGCAGGAGAGGGGAACCCCTGCCTATTGACGGGTCTATGATCTGTCATCACCATGCTTGTACTGCACCGCAACATGGATGGCGCCTGCATGAACCGGCTGATCCCCGCCCTGCTGACCCTGCTGCTGTTCCTGGCGCCCGCGCGGGCGGCCTTGCTGGACACAACCCCGCGTATTGCCGTCATGTCGGCCTTTGCGCCCGAACTGGTTACCCTGCTGGCGGCGACGAAGGACAAGCAGGTGATCAGCGTTCACGGTATTGATTTCACACTGGGCACCCTCTCGGGCCGCCCCGTGGTGTTGGTCCTGTCGGGTGTCAGCATGGTGAATGCCGCCATGACCACGCAGATGCTGCTGGATCGGTTTAAGGTCGATGCCTTGCTGTTCAGTGGCATCGCCGGCGGCCTTGATCCCAACCTGCATATCGGCGATGTGGCTGTTCCCCGGCGGTGGGGCCAGTATCTGGAAAGCCATTTTGTGCGGGAAGGGGCCGATGGCAGCCTGAAGCCGGTGCCCTGGGCCAGCCTGCCATACCCAGCCTATGGCGTGATCCAGCCGTCCAATGCTTATGTCCGGGTGCCGGACAAGGCCGAACCCGTGCGCAAATTCTGGTTCGAGGTTGACGCCAGCCTTCTGGCACTGGCTGAAAAGGCAGTGGCCGGGGTGAAACTGGATAAATGCGCTGCCAACAAGACCTGTCTTGAGACAAGTCCCAAGATTGTCTTGGGGGGTGACGGGGTATCCGGGCCGGCCTTTATGGATAATGCCGGCTGGCGTACCTATCTGAATGGCACCATCGGGGCCCGGGTGGTGGACATGGAAAGTGCCGCCGTGGCCCTGGTCGCTGAACAGAACGCGGTGCCATACATTGTATTCCGGTCTGTCTCCGACCTGGCCGGGGCCGATCCGGATGAAAACCGCATCCCCACCTTTATGGCACTGGCCTCCAGCAATGCTGCCAAATTGGTAACGGCGATGCTGTCTGTCATGCCATCAACTCCTCATACCCGATAAAGGGATTGGTTCTGGCGGCGACGGTTTGCCCGGTGCCCGCTCGCTGGTCGCCAAACGCCATGGATGGGGACGCTTGCGCCTGGGGCCACTGATCGGCAGCGATCACTGGGCAGGCTGATCAATTTGCCGCCTTCTCCATGAATGTCGCCATTTCGATGTCCAGACGGCTCAGGCCGCCGACATCATGGGTGTTCAAGGTCACCTCGACCCGGTTATAGACATTGAACCATTCAGGATGATGGTCGATCCTGTCGGCCAGAAGGGCCACCCGGGTCATGAAGCCGAAGGCCTCGTTGAAATCCTTGAACCGAAAGGTCTTGACGATGGCGGCGCCATCATCGCGCAAGGTCCAGCCGGGCAGGGTGGCCAGGGCTTCATGAATGGCGTCGATGGCCAGTTTGGGCGGCCGACCGGTTTGGGCTTGCGTCATCTGTGCCTCCTGATCAGGATTTGTTGGCCTGTAGGTGGCCCCGTGACGGTCATGGCGTCAAGCCGCCAATGCCGTCCGGTGCCTTTGCTCCGATCGATAACCCATATCGGTGCCCCATGACCTCGCTTCGTCGTTTCACCACCGCCCCAACCCTGGAAGAGATGGAAAGCATCGCTGCCCGCGCGGCGGACACCATCCCCGAGGCTTTGCGCCGCCACGTGCGCAATGTCCTGATCCGGGTGGAGGATTTTCCCGATGAGGAGACGGAACGGGAAATGGGCCTGGAAAGCCCGTTTGACCTTCTGGGTCTCTATCGCGGCGTGGGTATGCCCTGGCAGAGTGTGACGCAGCCGCATCTGGAACCGGACCTGATCTTCCTCTACCGCCGGCCCATCCTCGATTACTGGTGCGAGACGGGGGAAGAACTCGACCACTTGGTTCGCCATGTGCTGATCCACGAAATCGGCCACCATTTCGGCTTCAGCGATGCTGATATGGAAGCACTGGAAGCCGAGTTGGACTGAACAATCTGTCGCCAAACGCCTGCCCGCCCGTCCTGTCCGCAGCGTCCAAAGAGGGGCCGACAGTTCTTTACGCTCGCCCGGAGCCAGTGAGCGCCGGCAACACATAACCTGTAATTTATTTCAATTGATCAAGTCATATGACCTAGCATATAGGTTTATGTGTCCGCATATTGATTTATGCGGACACTACCCGACGAACAAAGAGGGGAGGCCGCCGTGCCGCCGCGTTCAAAGCGTTTCACCAGCGAAGATCTGCCCGATGGCAGCAGCACCCTGGTCATCCGCAATGTCGTTGTCCTGGGCAAGCGTACCAGCCTACGCATGGAACCGGAAATGTGGGATGCGTTGGCGGATGTTGCGGCACGTGAAGGACATAATGTCCACGATATTTGTACCCAGATTGTGGAACGTAAGCCGCCAGCGGCGTCTCTGACGGCGGCCATCCGGGTGTTTCTGGTGAATTATTACCGACTTGCTGCCACGGATGAGGGCCATGCCAGGGCCGGACATGGGCAGACCGGGATGGATATCATCGCCGCCGCCTTGAACTATGCCGCCGCTGCCGGCAGCCCCGCCGAATGACGACCAGAAGATGAAACCAGCATAAGGGTAGGGCCCCTCTACTGGCCAGCCTGTACAAAACAGGTGCAGGTACCGTGGGCGTAGAGTTTACCGTCATCGCGTCCGACAACCCGCCCTTCAGCCAGCATCAGGGTACGGCCAGCATTGATCACTTTACCTTCGACACGAACGACACCGGCATGGCGCAAAATAGGCCGCAGGAAGCTGACTTTCAGGTCAACCGTGCCATAGCCGGCCCCTGCGGGTAGCAGCGTATGCACGGCGCAACCCATCGCACTGTCCAGAAGGGTGGCGGCAAACCCGCCATGGACCGTACCCAGAGGGTTCAGCACATGGTCACCTGGCTCTCCCTCGAAGGTGACGGATCCGTGATCAACGGCATCCGGCAGCAGGGTCATGCCAAGCGTCGCGGCGATGCTGGGTGCCGGCAGGTCACCGCGCGCGATCATCCGGATAATCTCAATCCCCGGTAATTGGGCCAGCAGGCCTGGATCCAGCGGTGTGGCATCCCAATCGTAACTGCGTGTGCGTCGTGTCATTCTAGCCCGCCATAAAAGAACGAACGGTCGTATTATACGCGACGAGCCGGTGGGGTCAACCATTCGTGCAACACATCGCTTCACCGGATTGTAGAGGCTTATCCTCTAGCGTAGGGTGCAAGGGCACTCACCACTGATGCCGGCTTTCAGGGCCAACGACCCATGACCACAACGACCACGCCCGCCCGTGACGTGGAATTCCTGCGCAAGGAATTCCAGATGCACCGTCTATGGCTTGACGGCAAGGGCGGCCGCCGCGCCGAACTGGCTTTTCAGGACCTGTCGGGTCTCACGCTAAAGGGTGCGCGGCTGGCGGAGGCCAAGCTGGCCGGTGCCAACCTGTCGGGCTGCAATCTGGAAGGGGCTGATCTGGCCCGCGCCGATCTGTTCGGTGCCGACCTGGAAGGGGCAGAACTGACGGGCGCCAACCTGATGGGCGCCGATCTGCGTGGTGCCAACCTGCATCGCGCCACACTGAATGATGTCATCCTGCGTGGGGCCGATTTCCGCTCCGGTACCCTATCGGACAGCAGCGGGGCCACCAAGCGCGACGGGGCGGCGGTATTGACCGAAGCGCGGCTGGAACGCGCGATCCTCTGTTCGGCCAAACTGACCGGATGTGATCTCACAGGTGCTGATCTGATGGACGCGGACCTGGCCGGGGCGGACCTGTCGAAATGTGTCATGCTGGGTGTGGACCTGACCGGCGCCAACCTGATGGGCGCACAACTGGCCGGGACCATGGTCGATAGCGAGATGTTGTCGCGGGGTAAACACCTGCCCGATGGTGTCACCACCATGATTGCGTCGCCCACCCGCCGGCGCATCCCCAGCGCGGAATTGTCGGCCCTGATCAATGGCCATGAACAATGGATCGAGACCGGTGGCGCCAAGGGGGCGCGTCTGGATCTGGACATGGCGGAACTGGACCCGCTGGTGCTGCATGGCCGCAACCTGGCCGGTGCCCGCCTACGTCGCTGCCGGCTGGTTTCGGCTGACTGGGCCGACAACCGGCTGGAAATGGCCGATCTGTCCTACAGCGATCTGTCGCAGTCGGTTCTGGATGGCTCGGTCCTGGCGGGGGCCACCCTGCGTCGGGCAAATCTGTCGGGCGCGCATCTGGCCGGGGTCGATCTAACAGCCCAGGCCCTTTCGGGTGGCCGCACCTGGCCGGCAAACCTGGATGGCGCCAACCTGCGCGGTGCCGATCTGACCAATGCCGTCCTGTCCGGGGCCATTCTGCGCAAAGCTGATCTGGCCGGTGCCATTGTTACGGGCGTGAATATGCGCGGCGCCGATCTGGCGGGTGCCACCCGCGCCGGTGATGGCGATGCCAAGCAGCGCCGCCGCCTGCGTCGCTTTGTCCAGCCGCCCTTGGCGGTTGGCAGTCGCAAAGGTACGGCCCGCACCCGCAATTGGTCGTTTGGCGGACTGGCGCTGGATGCCGATACCACCCTTTATCAGGAAGGCGAATTGCTGACCTTGCTGGTGGCAGCACCGGGCGCCGGCGAGCCTGTTCCCGTACAGGCGCGGGTCATGGCGCTGGACGTTGCCACCCGTTCCGTGTCAGTGAAATTCGAGCCGCTGACGCCCGAATTGAAGACCTATCTGAACGGGCTGGTGGCGCCGCGTTACCGCCTGGGCTGAAGGTGTTCCCATGCCACCGCTATTTACGTCTCTGACGCTGCTGGATGGGGTGGCGTTTATCTGGTTCATCCTGCTCTGGTGGGGGTATGGCTGGCTGACCGACCGCCGTCAGGGGGCACCGACCAGCCTGAACCAGCATATGCTGCGTATCCGTATCCGTTGGATGACCAACATGCTGTACCGGGACAACCGGGTGATGGACAGCATGCTGATGGGCCATCTGATCCATAGTGTTTCTTTCTTTGCCTCCACAACCGTGCTGGTACTGGCTGGCCTGTTGGGTGTGCTGGCCTCGTCTGACAGTGCCTATAAGGTGGTGATGGAGCTGGGTTTCACCCAACCCACCGACAAGGCGGTCTTCGAGGCAAAGTTGCTGCTGCTGCTGGCAATTTTTATCTACAGTTTTTTCTCGTTCACCTGGGCGGTGCGGCAATTCAACTATACCATCGCCCTGATCGGCGGTGCGCCCCTTGATCCGGGGGACGAAGCGCTGACGACAGCGAAGGCAGCGGCCAAGATGATGACCCTGGCCATAACCAGCTTTAACCGTGGCCTGCGCGGCTATTACTATGCCTTTGCCAGCCTTGGATGGATGATCCATCCCTATGCTTTCATTGCCCTGGTGGCGCTGGTGACCTACGTCCTTTGGCGTCGCCAGTTCCGCTCCGCCGCCTTTGATGCGGTGGCCCGCTATTCCGCGCATGGCATGGGTGAGCGGCCCATGGGTGGGAAAAGCCAGAGCGGTATGTGAGGGGGTTAGCTGTAACGCCGTCCCGCCTCAATGGTCAGGCCCAGGCCGACAGCCCCGAACTTGTCACCTTCCACGATCCGCGCATCCGGCAGGGCGCCGGTGATGGCACCGCGTACCGCAGGCAGCAGGGTGGAACCGCCGGTCAGGAAGATGGCGTCAACCTGATCACCGCGCAAGCCCGCTTGACGCAGGCAATCGGTCGTCATGGCCGCCAGTTTCTCCACCGGATCACCCACCGCCGCCGCCAGCCGTCCGCGTGTAGACGGGGCATTCAGGCCCTTTTCGACCAGCGACAGGTCAATATCGAAACTGCTGGACCCCGACAGCGCGATCTTGGCCTCTTCCACCTTCATGGCCAGCGCGTGGCCCAGATGTTCCTCTAACACCGTGGCCAGCCGGCGGATCAATTGCGGGTGCTTCGCCTCCTTCACCAGCCGTTCAACATCGGCCAGAACGGCGGGACTGTAGAGGAAGTTGATCTTGGCCCAAGTGGCCAGATCCACATACAGGTGGTTGGGCGTCAGCAGGCCCTGGCGCAGAAGGGGGGAGCGGTAGCCCAGATGCGGCATCACCGCCTCCAGGCTCAACAGCCGGTCGAAATCCGTACCCCCGATGCGCACGCCATCATTGGCCAGGATGTCCTGGGCCCGCTCTGCCCTCCGCGCCCGGTCCGGTCCAATCCGCACAATGGAAAAGTCCGATGTGCCGCCGCCAATATCGGCGATGAGCGCGATCTGCTCTGCATTGATCTGCGCCTCATAGGCGAGCGCTGCTGCGATCGGCTCATACTGAAAGCTGACATGCCTGAAGCCACTGGCCCGCGCAATGTCGGCCAGCGCATTTTCTGCCCGCTGGTCAGCGGCATCGTCGCCATCCACAAAATGAACCGGCCGGCCATGCACAACATGGGTCAGTTCCCGGCCAGACCGGCGCTCGCCCTCTTCCTTGATATGGCGGATGACCAGACCGATAACCTCACGAAAGCCGATACGGCGGCGGCCCAGCAGCGTTTCCTCATCAATCAGGCTGGTGCCCAGCACCGATTTGATCGACCGCATCAGGCGCCCGTCACCCCCCGCTACATAGGCATTGATGGCGGCACGGCCAAAAGCCGGGCGATGGGTCTCAAAATCGAAAAAGATGGCGCTGGGCAGCGTCTCATGGTCGCCCTCCAGAGCCAGCATGCGGCTACCCGCCTCGTCCGCCACGCCCAGCGTGGAATTGGAGGTGCCGAAATCCAGCCCGCACGCCACCATGATCCTGAACCCTTCAAGCCGGCAAAAGGGGCGAGGTTGTAAGGGGCAGGGCCGGTCGCGTCAAGCACCTATCGACTCGGGATAAGGAATGGCCCAAAAAAGGAAGCAGGCGCCCCGGGGTGCTTTCCCGACCCGCCCATTCCCAGGCCCGGCCGATCAGGAGGGTGACGGGGATGACACGCCGCTGCCAGATCGGTAACCGGAACATCAGAAGAATGGGCATATTGCGCATGTCCATGCCTCCGAATGGCGGATCGCTTGATTGCGGTCCGCCATTTCATTTCCGGGAAGGGTCGGGACGCCGGCAAGCATAAAAGTGTGGGTGCCGGCGGCTTTTCTCCCGTCACCCGGGCAGGAAAGCCAGTACTTTGCGCTCAACCCTTCGACCTTTATGCTGCTGCTCCCTGATCCCGTCATTCCGCCCGGTGCCCATGACCCCGTTTGGTAGCCGTGTCCGTCAACTTCGCACTGAGAAGGGCGTCAGCCTGAAACAGATGGCGGATGAGCTTGAAATCTCTTCCGCCTATCTGTCGGCCCTGGAACATGGGCATAAGGGTTTGCCCTCGCCCATGTTGCTACGGCAGATCTGCACTTATTTCGGCCTGATCTGGGACGCGGCGGAGGAGTTGGAGCGTGTCGCCGCCTTGTCCGATCCCCGTGTCACGGTTGACACTGCGGGCCTGTCCCCCGACCATACGCTGGTGGCTAATCTGCTGGCCCGCGACATCGCCCGGCTGAGTCCGGGACAGCTCTCCGGCTTGTTGTGTGTCTTGGGGGCGCAAAGCACGGTCTTGACCGGGACCTGAGGCAGATTTATCGAATAGAAACGCCCAACCCCCCTCGCCATGGCACGCGGGATGGTCCATATGTGGACGGATGATTTGCCATGAGAACCGGATCGGAGACGACGGACATGCCATCCCGCCTCGAACAGCTTTGCGTCCAGAAGGGCCTGAAGATGACCGAACAGCGCCGCGTGATCAGCCGCGTGCTGTCGGACAGCCAAGATCACCCGGATGTGGAGCAGGTTTATCGGCGGGCTGTCGAAATTGATCCCCATATCTCCATCGCCACCGTCTATCGCACCATGCGCCTGTTCGAGGAAGCCAACGTCATCGAACGGCTGGATTTCGGCGACGGCCGTGCCCGCTATGAAGAAGCGCGCGAGGAGCATCACCATCACCTGATCGATGTGCAGACCGGTGACGTGGTGGAGTTCTCCAGCGAGGAACTGGAGAAGATTAAGGAAAAGATCGCCGACGAGTTGGGCTATCGCCTGATCGGCCACCGTCTTGAACTCTATGGTGTGCGTAAGGACCGTCCGATTATCGAACGGACCTATGTGCCGGGTGGCCACGGTTCCAAGGTTTGATGTAATGGGCCGGGACATTCCCAAGGAATATCTGGGCCAGCCCTGCGCCGACCACCCGGTGGCAGGCAGCGGTGATTGCTGCCGCTCTGCTGTCACCCGCGCCTATCGCGATCTGCGGTCGCGCGGGGTGCCCGATGCTTATTGCCTAGATGCCGCCCTGGCCGTGTATCAGTGGCACCACCCGGAGGCAGAGGGCGACACTGCCGCCGCCATCGTCGGGTCCTGGGTGACCACTGGCACATTGCACTGAACCAAGGTGGCCACCGGTCTTGACCGGCGCGGATCGCCGATCAAGGACATTTGTGACATGATCAGTTCGCCCGATCCGGGTTTTGCGCTTTATGTGCATTGGCCGTTCTGCGCGTCCAAATGTCCCTATTGCGACTTCAATTCCCATGTCCGCGAAAAGGTCGATCAACCGCGCTGGGCCGAGGCCCTGCTGCGCGAACTGGATCATTTTGCGGACCTGACACCGGGCCGGACCCTGACATCGGTGTTTTTCGGCGGCGGCACCCCTTCATTGATGCCACCTGCGACCGTGGAAGCCATCCTGAAACGTGCTGATGAACGCTGGGGATTACCCGCCGGTACAGAGGTCACGCTGGAGGCCAACCCCACCAGTGTCGAGGCGGATAAGTTCCGGGCCTTCCGGGCGGCCGGGGTCAACCGTGTCAGTCTGGGTATCCAGGCACTGAATGAGGCTGATCTACAGGCCCTCGGCCGGCGGCATTCAGCGGCCGAGGCTTTGACGGCCATCGGTTTGGCCCGGTCGATCTTCCCGCGCTACAGCTTTGATCTGATCTATGCACGGCCCCAACAGACGGTTGCCGCCTGGCGGGATGAGCTTTCCCGTGCGCTGGACCATGCTGTCGGGCATTTGTCGCTCTATCAACTGACCATTGAAGAGGGAACGCAGTTCCACACCCTGCATGCGCGCGGTGACTTGATTCTGCCGGAAGAAGAGGTCCAGGGCGAGTTGTATGCGACAACACAGGCAGTGCTGGAGAGTGCCGGTCTGCCTGCTTATGAAGTGTCGAACCATGCGCGCCCGGGACAGGAAAGCCGACACAATCTGACCTATTGGCGATATGGGGATTATGTCGGTATTGGGCCGGGCGCTCATGGGCGGTTGACCCTGCCCGGCCTGGGCAAGGTTGCGACCCGCACCCACCGGGCGCCGGAAATCTGGCTGGAACGCAGCTTGGCCACCGGTACGGGCGCCAAGCCTTTTGAAACGGTGGCAGCCGCAGACCGGCTCACCGAAATGCTGATGATGGGTCTGCGCCTGTCCGAAGGGGTGGCGCTGGACCGCGTCCTGGTGGAAACCGGGCGGCCGCTGTCCGACTGGATCGAGCCAGCGCGCATAGAGGGGCTGATCCGCCACGGCATGGTGCGTTTGGACGGGGCCATCCTGTCCGCCACCAAGGACGGCCGGGAACGGCTGAACGCCGTGCTGTCCCGGCTTCTGGGATAGCAGGCCAGAACGCCTATCCTGCAGGATAGGCACCAGAAGATGGCATAGTTAACAAACTGCGTTAATTTTGGGCAAATCTGCGCTGGGCGGATTGCCGTGACTGAACTCATGTTCCCGGCTGCGATGTAAGGATGACGATCATAGTCCGAGATGCGGATCGGATGGTTTGACAGTGTCGAAGTTGAAGCGGTTTGATTTGCCTTACGAACCAATATTCTTCGTTTTCCCTGGAAACCATTTCTTTGCCATCCGGAAATTATTTGGGGGGGAAACTAATGCGTGACAATGGGCCTGTGACGAACCGTGAAGTGGAGATGACGGAGGGTGACCTGCTGGTGTCGAAAACGGATACCGGCGGTCGTATTACCTTTGTCAATGATGCCTTCATCGCTATCAGCGGCTTTTCCGAACAGGAACTGATCGGCGCGCCCCATAATGTCATCCGCCATCCCGACATGCCGAAGGAAGCGTTTGCTGACCTGTGGTCGACGGTCAAGGCGGGTCGGCCGTGGGAAGGGCTGGTTAAGAACCGTTGCAAGAATGGAGACCATTACTGGGTCCGGGCCAATGTGACGCCGGTGATCGAGGATGGGCAGCTTGCCGGGTATATCTCCATCCGCACCAAACCAGCGCGGGCCGATGTCGCAGCAGCCGAAGCCCATTATGCAGCCTTCCGCGCCGGTCGGGCGGGAAATGCCCGCATTCATCATGGGATGGTCGAGAGTACAGGGCCTTTGGCAGCAGCCCGGCACTGGTTTAACTCTGTGCGTGGCCGGCTGGTCATGGTTTTCACCCTGATGCTGGTGCTGCAATTGCTCATTGGTGGTCTGGGGATGAAGGCCGTCGATGATGGTCACACCCGCATGGCCCACCTTAATGAGGAAGCGGTTGTGCATATGCGCCGGCTGAAGGTCGTGTCGGATGCTTATGCCGTGTCCATCGTTGATGCATCACACAAGGTCCGCAACGGCAACTTCACCTGGGATGAAGGGATCAAGTCCATCGAAAAGGCCCGTACGGATATTCGGCGGGAATGGGGTGATTTCGCGGGTTCCGACATGGACCCCGACGAAACGGACATGGTTGAAAAGGTCAAACCGCTGCTGGCGGCGGCGGATCAGACGGTCAACGACCTTCTGGCCGCGATGAGGGCAGAGGACCGCGCCGCCCTTGAGTCTTTGGTGAAAAACAAGCTGTATCAGACCATTGACCCCGTTGCCGACGTGATCAGCCGGCTGACAGAAATGCAGTTGGCCCATGGGCCGGAGGCATTGGAGGAAAGCGACAGGGCCCATAGCGCCCTGCTCTGGGGGCAGTCAATCATCGGTCTGCTGGGCCTGACGCTGACCATTGCCGCTGCCCTGTGGCTTTTGCTCACCATCCGACGCCCTATGGACGGGATGCGGCTTGCCTTCGACGCCATCGCTGCCAACCGGTTAGAACAGCCCATCGACATGCCCGCGGCACGGGAGTTCCGTGGTGCCTTTGCGCAGTTGCGTGCCACCCGCACCAAGTTGGCCTTCGCACAGGAGCAGCAGCAGGTTGCGGCAGCCAAGTCACGGGCCGAAACCCGGATGCGACTGCTGGAAACCTGTGATGCCATTGAAACGGATCTGATCGCCACCTGGCAGGGTGTCGAACAGAGTTGCCAGCGGGTGGTCGGCGGCATGAACCAGTTGGGTCAATCCATGGGGTCGGTGCGGGAGAATGCGGTCCTGTTGGCATCCATCGCCGAACAGACCTCCGCCAATGCGCAGAATGTGGCCGCCGCAACCGAAGAGTTGGGCGCATCGGGTACCGAGATCGCCCGGCAGGCCAGCCTGTCCAGTCAGGTTGTCGCCCGTGCGGTGGCCAGTGCGCGCGACGCCCAGTCTGCGGTGTCACGCATGGCCGAAGCCACCGGGGAAATCCGTGCCGTTGTTGGTCTTATCGCGGAAATTGCCGAACAGACCAATCTTCTGGCCTTGAATGCCACGATTGAGGCGGCGCGCGCCGGGGATGCCGGCAAAGGATTTGCCGTTGTCGCATCGGAAGTGAAAAGCCTGTCTAACCAGACGCGCAACGCCACCGAAGACATTGCCAAGCGCATTGAAGCGGTGCACAGCGCCGTTGACGGCTCTGTTGATGGCATCAATGCGGTGATCCGTGTTGTGGAAGAGATCAACCACACCGCCACCGCCACTGCCGCTGCGGTGGAAGAACAGTCTGCGGCCAGTGCCGAGATCGGCCGTAATGCCGAGGAGTCTGCCAGCGGTGCCTTGCAGGTTTCCGAAAGCGTATCGCGCATCAGTGGCGATATCGATCAGGCCAGAGTGGTTGCCAGCGATGTGGAGGGTCGGGTTGCGGATACGCAGCGGTCGGTGTCTGCCCTTCGTACCCGGCTGTTGACCACGTTGCGCCAGTCGGTGGCAGGTGATCGCCGCAGCCATGACCGCATCCCGACCGATCTGCCGGCCCATCTGGTCACCGGCGGCACCGATCTGTCCGTCACCGTGCTCGACCTGTCCACAGATGGCGCCCTGCTGACCATGCCGGCTGCATTCCGGGCGGAACCCGGCGCACGGGCGCAACTGAAACTGCAGGAACTGGGCAGTATCGCCGCCCGGATTGTCGGCGGCAGCGATTTGGGCCTGCACCTGAATTTTGAACCGCGCGCTGCTGACCAGGAAGCATTGCACAGCTTTGTTCAGCGTCTGATCAACGCGGAATCGAAATTTATCCTGGCGGTACAGGAAAATGCCGCCAAACTGTCCACTTCGTTGGAACAGGCCCTGGCGGGCGGGCGGATCAGCGAAGATGATCTGTTCTCCACAGACATGCGGTTGGTACAGGGGTCCGATCCCGAACAGTTCATCGCGCCGTTCACGGCCCTGACCGATGAACTGTTTACCCCGATCCAGGAAGCCGTCCTGGCCTTGGACCCGGCTGTGCAATTCTGTGCGGCGGTGACCAATATCGGTTACCTGCCCACACATAACCGTAAATTCAGCGAGCCGCAGCGTCCGGGTGATCGTGACTGGAACATCGCGCACTGCCGTAACCGCCGCATCTTTGATGACCGGGCGGGTATGGCGGCCAGCCGTAACAGCCGGCCGTTCCTGATGCAGGCCTATACGCGTGATATGGGCAGCGGGGTGCTGGTGCGCCTGAAGGAAGTGGATGCGCCGATCATCGTGGTGGGCCGCCGCTGGGGAAATCTTCGGCTGGCCTATAAGAAATAGCCGCCCTGGGTCTGGCCCCTATGGACCCGGTCCATAGGGGCTTTCCCGCCGCCACGAATGCCGCTATATGGGGGACGTGGTTGGCGTCCGTAGCTCATCAGGATAGAGCGCCGGTTTCCTAAACTGGAGGCAGCAGGTTCGAGTCCTGCCGGGCGCGCCACATTTCAGCGCTAAGCCGCGACTGCCGTCAGCCGTTATCGCCGCCCGCCCCCCGCACGACGGGGCGCCGCGCCCCATCCCTGACGGCTATCTTCATCAAACAGTTCGGCCAACTTTTCCATCATGGTGCCACCCAACTGTTCGGCGTCAATGATGGTGACGGCACGGCGGTAATAGCGGGTCACATCGTGGCCGATACCGATGGCCACCAGTTCGACCGGGCTTCTTGTTTCGATCCAGTCAATGACGGCGCGCAGGTGCTTTTCCAGGTATGAGCCGTTATTGACCGACAGGGTGCTATCATCCACCGGCGCGCCGTCGCTGATCACCATCAGGATGCGGCGCTGTTCGGGGCGGGCCAGCAGCCGTTGATGCGCCCACATCAGTGCTTCGCCGTCGATATTTTCCTTCAGGATACCTTCGCGCAGCATCAGGCCCAGATTGCGCCGCACCCGGCGCCAGGGCGCATCTGCGCCCTTGTAGATGATGTGACGCAGGTCGTTCAGGCGGCCTGGCTGCGGTGGTTTGCCGGCGGCGATCCAGCGTTCACGCGACTGCCCGCCTTTCCAGGCTCGTGTCGTAAAGCCCAGGATTTCCACCTTCACGCCACAGCGTTCCAGGGTGCGCGAGAGGATATCCGCACTCATCGCCGCGATGGAGATTGGGCGGCCGCGCATTGACCCGGAATTGTCGATCAGCAGCGTGACGACCGTGTCGCGGAAATCTGTTTCATTCTCCCGCTTGAACGAGAGGGGGACAGTGGGATTGATCACGACGCGGGCCAGACGCGCCGCGTCCAGCATGCCTTCTTCCAGGTCGAACTCCCAGGACCGCGTCTGTTTGGCCAGAAGCCGCCGCTGCAGCCGGTTGGCCAGTTTGGAGATGACGCCCTGAAGATTCTGCAATTGCTGGTCCAGCATCAGGCGCAGGCGGGTCAACTCATCCGGGTCGCACAGTTCGGCAGCGTCCACCACCTCATCAAAGGCAGTCGTAAAGGGCTTATAGGCGCCGGCGTCGGGTTCATTGCGGCTGCGTTCGGGACGGGGCTGCTGACTGGGATTGCCCGGTTCCTCCGATCCATCGCCTTCGCTCAGTTCGCCTTCTGCCTTTTCACCATCTTCGCCGTCGGCGGCTTCTTCGGACCGGCGCTGCTGTTGCTGCTGCTCCTGCATCTCCTGCGACTGGTCCTCGCCGGATTGCTGCTGGCCGCCCTGGCTGTCCATCTCCTTGTCGCTGTCGCCGGCATCGGGGCTTTCAGGGGCATTGTCCTGCTCCCCCTCGTCGCTGTCCGGTTCGGCGCCGACATCCATGTCCATATCGGACAGCAACCGGCGGACCGCCTTGGCATAGGCGTCCTGGTCTTCCATGACCGCACCCAGCTTGCCCAGGCCTGTACCCAGTTTGTCGGCCACTTTCTGCCGCCACAGGTCCACGGCTGCCCGTGCGCTTTCCGGTGGGGCGGCCCCTGTCATGGCTTCGCGGGCCAACAGGCGCAGTACGTCGGGCACCGGTACCTGTTCCGGGTCGTGCAGGCGATCAAACCCCGCTTTGCGGTACTTCTCTTCCAAGCTGGCGGCCAGATTGCCGGCAACGCCGCGCATCTGGGTGGCCCCGATGGCTTCCACCCGCGCCTGTTCCAGCGCTTCGTAGGACAGGCGTGCCTGTTCACTGACCGGCATGCGGTTGGCGTGGATCGCGGCGTTATGATGACGCAGACGCAAGGCGGCGGCATCGGCCGATCCGCGAACATGCGCCAGTTCGCGCGGGTTCAGGTCACGCGGTGGCAGGGGGACCCGCACCCGCGCACCGGCCACACCTGCCGGTTCGGACGAAAAGCCCACCACCAGATCCTTGCGATCCGCCAGGGCCCGCACGGTGGCGGTGGTGGCGCGCTTGAAGATCTCAACGGGGGATTCCTGGGTCATGATCCATCACTGTTCCAACCGCCCGGTATGATTGGGCAATAACCCAGCATACCGGATGGCGGCGGCGGCGCCCATCCGTTTTGCCAGGGTCGCCTATCGCCCCTGGTCATGCGTCCGGAAATGACATGCTATTTGGGTGTCTTTGTCGCCATGTCGTTACGCTGCATCTGTTCGGTTTCAGCGCGCTGTTGGCGATAGAATTCGTCCCATTCCGCCTTTGTCCGGCAGACTTTCTTGGCGGCGAGACGGCTTCCTGTCTCTTTTTCCTTCTTGCAGATCTGCTTGTCTGCTTCGGTTGCAACACTGGCCGCTGCCGGTGTCTGACTGTCCGATGATTGGGCGACGGCGCCGGGAACGCCCCCGGCTGCAAAGCCCGCGATGAGAAACATCACTGCAAAACCGCGCATGTTATTCCTCCCTGTTTCTGGGGTCGGCAGGGTACAGGATCATGCCCCTGGGACCATCAGCATTTGGTTTATCGCATGACCAAGCCCAGAACCGTAACCGGTTCTGGCAATCACACACCAAAGATAGCCCAGGCGGGTTCTGCGGTACGCAATGGGCAATGGCGGGGGGTGTCCCGCCCGCCATTGACAAAGGGCTGCCCCATCGGCCCGCCATTGCGCCCCCGCAGTTCAGCCCTTGGGCGTTTTATTCGCCATGTCATTGCGCTGCATCTGTTCCGTTTCGGCCCGCTGCAAGCGATAGAATTCATCCCATTCAGCCTTGGTCCGGCACGTCTTCTTCTTAGCCAAGCGCGTGCCAGTCGGCTTTTCCGCCTTGCAGATTTCGCGTTCGGCGGCGTTGGCTGCGGCCGGTGCATCGGTGGCCGGTGCGGTCTGTGCTGCGGCAATACCGGTGGCAAATGGCTGTGCGGCCAGCAACAGTGCTACCAGCCCCAATCCAAACTTCTTCATTTCCGCATTCTCCAAAGTAACAAGTACAGCCCCGACGAATAGGATAGCGTAAATTTTCCAGGCGGGCAATTGCCGCACTGCAACTATCACACAATACCAATGACAGGTTTGGTCAGCATTCGTCGCCAACAGGGTAATGAACCGCCATTCATTGCAAGTTTGCAAATAAATAGATGAAAGAAAAAGGCGGTCCCGTTACCAGGCAGGACCGCCTCTTACATCACAATCGTTGAATGCTTCAGACCAACGAGCCCTTGAAGGAACCGGTTGGCAATTCCTGGCCGAAACAGCGCTGGTAATACTCGGCCACGGTGGCGCGCTCGACCTCATCACACTTGTTGAGGAAGGAAACGCGGAAGGCAAAGCCGACATCGCCGCCGAAAATGGCCGCATTCTGGGCCCAGGTGATGACGGTACGCGGGCTCATCACCGTGGAAATGTCGCCGGCGATGAAGCCGCTGCGGGTCATTTCGGCCAGGCGCACCATGGACGCGACAGTGCCGCGCTTCTCGTCGGTGTCATAATCGGGCACCTTGGCCAGAATGATCCGCACCTCATCGGCATGCGGCAGGTAATTCAGGGTCGCCACGATGTTCCAGCGGTCCATCTGGCCCTGGTTGATCTGCTGCGTACCGTGATAAAGGCCCGTCGTATCGCCCAGGCCGACCGTGTTGGCGGTGGCGAACAGACGGAAGGCCGGATGCGGGCGGATGACCTTGTTCTGATCCAGAAGGGTCAGCTTGCCCTCCAGTTCCAAGACGCGCTGGATGACAAACATCACATCGGGGCGACCCGCATCATATTCGTCGAACACCACGGCGCAGGGGTGCTGTAGCGCCCAGGGCAGAATACCTTCACGATATTCCGTCACCTGCTTGCCATCGCGCAGCACAATGGCGTCCTTGCCGATCAGGTCGATACGGCTGATATGGCTGTCCAGATTGACGCGAATGCAGGGCCAGTTCAGCCGGGCTGCGACCTGTTCGATATGGGTCGACTTGCCGGTGCCGTGATAGCCCTGGATCATGACGCGGCGGTTGTAGGCGAAGCCGGCCAGGATGGCCATCGTCGTCTCGCGGTCAAAGCGATAGGCCTTGTCCCGCTCCGGCACATGTTCGGTAGCCATGGTGAAGGCCGGGACACGCATGTCGCTGTCGATGCCGAAAACTTCGCGCACGGACACGGTGATGTCGGGCAATTCGGGATGGGTGGCCGTGCTGTTGGAAACCATGTCGGGTGCCATTCTTGCGCTGCTTCTGATCTCTGATGCCGGGGTCTGTCAGGCCTGGTCGGGTTGGTGCCCACCAAAGGCGGCCTTCAGGGTTGTGTAGGCTTGGTTGATGGATTTCAACCGTTCTTCCGCCTCTTTCGCCCCGCCATTGGCGTCGGGGTGATATTGTTTGGCCAGTTGACGGTAACGGGCCTTGATGGTGGCGAAATCGGCGTCGGGTGGCAGGTCCAGCGCTATCAGCGCCTCTTCCTCGGCGGTGCGCGCCTTGGGGCGCTGGGCGCTGCGGCGGGCTTCGCCTTCCTCCCCCGACCAGTCGGCGCCAAAGGCAAAACCACCGTTGAACACCCTGTCGCGCGTGCGCTTCTCACGCGTGCGCCAGTCTCCCATGGGCCAGGAGGGGCGCTGCCAGGTTGTGTCCTGGCGCACATGGCGTTCAATCTCGTCCTGCGACATGCCGGCATAGAAGTCCCAGGACTTGTTGTAGTCACGGACATGGTCCAGGCAGAACCAGAAATAATCGTTCAGCTTGTCCCGGCCCTTGGGTGCCCGATGTTCCCCCGCCTCCCGGCAGCCGGGATGATCGCACGCGCGCATGTGGGCGCGCGGCGCTTCCCGGAAATCGAAGGAAAGGTTGGGCCGGTTCTTCTGCATAACCGGCAGAGTATGGGTGGCAAGCACGACGCTGACAAGGACGCCGATAACGGCCGGTCCCAGTTGGGCGTGGGCCTGCCATGCAGCCGGGCCGGGCTTGACTTGCTTACTTCCCGGTCTTGGCGCCCCACAGCGCATAAAACAGGATGTAGAGTTCGCACGCTGCGGTCAGCAGGAAGGAGAGCTGCAAGCCATAAAGGTCTGCCAGCCAGCCATGGACCACGACCAAGGCGCCACCGGCGATGGCCATGATCAGCAGGCCGGAACCCTCCTCCGTCAAGGGGCCTAACCCCCGGATGCCCAGCGTGAAGATGGTGGGGAACATGATGGAATGAAACAGGCCCACCAGGATCAGCGACCACATGGCCACCGGCCCGCTGGCAAACACAGTCACCAGCATGACAATGAAGGCCCCGATGGAAAACCAGGCCAACACCGTTTCCGGTGCAATGGAGCGCATCAGGAAGCTGCCCACAAAACGGCCCACCATCATGCCACCCCACAGCAGGAACAGATAGTTCGACGCCTCCTGGTGTGTCAGGTTCCCGATCTCTGGCTGGGAGACAAAGTTAATAAAAAGGTTGGCGACGCCGATCTCGGCAATCAGATAGATGAAGATGGCGGGAATGCCGAAGACCAGATTGCGGTGGTTCCACAGCGACAGGCCGGCGCGCGTTTCCTTGTCCGCGCGTGAAGTGTGTTGGCCCATGGCGGGCAGGGGAAACCGGGCAATGATGATGGCCAGCAAGATCAGAACACCGGCCACGATCAGATAAGGCAACTGCACCGATTGTGCATCCGCCAGCCGTTCGGCTTGGGTCAGGACGGTGCCGGCTTCTGCCGTGCCGGCGGTCGTGCGACCCAGGATCAGGTACCCGCCGAACAGCGGGGCCAGCGTGGTGCCTACCGAGTTGAACGCCTGCACCAGGTTTAACCGTGCCGAGGCGCTGTCCGCTGGCCCGATGACAGCGACATAGGGGTTGGCCGCGACTTGCAGCAGGGTGATGCCCGACGCGATGACAAACAACGCCATCAAGGTCACGGTGTAGGATGGCATGCGGGCCGCCGGGATCATGCCCAACGCGCCCACGGCCATGATGCCAAGCCCGATGACCAGCGCCTTCTGATAACCCACCCGTTCGATCAGCTTGGCTGACGGGATGGAGGCAAAGAAATAGGCGATGAACCAAACCGATTCGATCAGCGTCGTCTGGGTATAATCCAGGTCGAACACGGAGCGCAGATGCGGCAACAGCGTATTGTTGATAACCGTGATGAAACCCCACATGAAGAACAGGCTGGCCAGCAGCGTCAGCGCCGGCCGGTAGGAACCTGTACCCATGGGAGCGTGTTGAGGCGAAACAGGCGACGCGCCAAGAGGTGTTGCCACAGCGTCAGATCCTTCCCGAACATTTGTGTCCATGAAGGCTGGTTGGGTCCAGCACGATTAATCATACTTATTAGCGGAAATTAGTATGATGAATGCCCGACCGCTGCAAGCAACAAGGCGCCTTTCACCCGCGTTTTTCTGAGAGCGCTACCAAAATCAGCCCGCCGCCGATCAACCCCAGACCCACCAGATTGGTCAATGTCAGCGGCTCGTGCAGCCACAGGGCAGATGACACCAGCCCCACCACTGGCACCCCCAGAACCGACAGCGACGTGGTGATGGCGGGGAGGGCGCGGTTGACCGTAACCATGGCCCAGAAACAGAAGGCAGTGGCAATAGGGCCATTATAGATCAGCAGCACCACCAACTGTCCCGACCAGTCGATCTGCGACAGATCCTCTGTTCCCAAGGCCGCGATTGTCGCCATCAGGGCTGCCAGCATCATCTGCCAGGGGGCCAGCTGCAGCGGCGTGCCGACCCAGCGATGTCGGCGCACATGGACAATATTGAAAGCCCAGATTAAGGCCGCCAGCATCAGCAACCCGTTGCCCAGCAGCACCGGGCGCTGTGTCCAGTCAAATGCCGCCGGATTGAACAGCACCGCCACCCCGGCCAGTCCGACCAGCAGCCCGCCCGCCTTGGCCCAGCCCACCCTTTCCTTGAGAAAGATCAAGGCCAGCGGCACCACCCAGAGCGGGGTCGTATAGGCCAGGATGCCGGCCCGGCCCGCTGGCACATATTGTACCGCGATCGTGACCAGCAGCATGAACAGGCCCATCTGCAGCACCCCCACCGACAGGATGACCGGGATGTCGGCCTTCGCCGGCAGACGCAGTTGTCGCAGGGCTGCCGTGAAGATCAGCAGCGATACAGCGCCCAGCAGCAGACGCGAGGCGACGAAGCTGATCGGGGGCATATGGCCGACCACTTCCTTCATTACCGGCCAGTTCACACCCCAGAGCAGGATGACCAGCACCAGCAGGGTCAGAGCCAGGGGGCGCGTCACCACCTGGGCTTTCTTGTTCGCCGCCGGCATCGGCGGGCTGGTATCTGACATGATGATCTACTACCTGTTGGCCATGTCCCAACCCTGGCATCGGCCGAACAGGCCCTGGATATGACAATGGCAATCTACGCGACCCGGATGCGGGACAAGCTGACACAGGCTCTAGCCCCGCACAGCCTGACCATCAAGGATGTCTCGCACCAACATGCCGGCCATGCGGGTGCCGATCAGCCCGGTGGCGAGACCCATTTCGATGTGGTCATCGTGTCGGAGCGGTTCGAGGGGCTGGGACGCGTGGCACGTCAGCGTCTGGTGTATGGCGCAGTGTCGGCCGAACTGGCGGAGCGTGTGCATGCCCTGTCGATCCAGGCCTTGACCCCGGCAGAGGCCGCGAAGCTGACGTGAGGTTGTCGCAGGCGATGACGACCGGCACCACATCCCGCCCCCACAGCGTATGTTGCATTGCAGCATGACACTCTGTACCCTGACGGGGCGGGGGTTCCTCTCCCGCCATAGATTGGGGGACGGAAAATGACGCGGGAAACCTCGACACCCTTGGCAGCCCGCGGGGCCGAGGTCGCAGCCGAGTTGGCCGCCACCACCCTGGTTCTGGGCGAAACCTTGTGGGCAGCGCAGCAAACGATCGGCCTGCGGGCCGTGCGGCTGGCGGCGGCCGGTTTTGATCCGGCCCGGCTGCGTGACCCAGAATTCACCACCATGATCTGGGAAAAGCTGGACGCGGCAGTGGAGGCGCAGAATGCGCTGGTTGCCGGGCTCTGGTCCCTGTCCGATGTATGGTTTGAATGGCTGGCCCAGCAGGGGGCGGCCATGGCCCAGGCTGGGCTGGGCATGGTCGCCCCGCCTGACCCGATCCGGTATGGCGGTGTCGCCAGCGATTATGTCGAAACCAGCCTGAATGTGGCGGAGATTGCTTGCGGCCGCATAGCGCTGGAAGCCTCCCGTTTGGGCGGGCGCGGCCTTGCCCCCTATCATCGCGCCACCAATGAGAATGCCCGGCGCCTGTTGAGCGCTGCCGGAGAGGGCTGAAACCCGGCGCCAGGGTTAAAAATCATCGCGAGGAGGGCTTGATGGGGCTGTTCGCCCACGGAAGGCCCAAGCCTGGGCGGATGTTTCATGCCATACTGTCGCGCAGGGACAGTCCCGGAACCCGTGCGATGCCAGATACCATTCCTCCGATCCCCCCCCAAAGCGGCAACATGGCCGCTTCGCCTGATGCCGTTTCCCCCCGCCCTGATGGCGGGCGTCATCCGCCCATCCCCGGAAGGGCCGGTATCTGCAAACGGCTGAATGCCCTGGTCGACAGCCATGATGGCAGTATTGACCGGCTGCGTGGGCCGCTGCTTTTGCTGCTGAAAGAGATATTGGCCGAAGGCCGCACCGCCATCCGCGCCCGGTTCGAGGTGTCGCACCGTGGCGATGATTGTGTGCATCAGACGGCCAAGCTGACTGACGCCATCGTGCAGTCTCTGGCCGACTTCACCTTGGACCATGTCTATCCAACGGCGGAACTGACCAAGGGTGAACGGCTGGCCATTGTCGCCATTGGCGGCTATGGCCGGGCCGAAATGGCCCCCTTTTCTGATGTCGATCTGTTGTTCCTGCTGCCCTACAAGCGGACACCGCGGGTGGAGCAGGTGGTTGAATATATGCTCTACCTGCTCTGGGACCTGGGTTGGAAGGTCGGGCATGCGGTGCGCTCGGTGGATGAATGTATCCGCCTGTCGCTGGATGACATGACCATCCGCACCAGCCTGCTGGAAGCGCGGTTCCTATGGGGTGAAAACGCCCTGTTTGGCGAGATGCGCAAACGGTTCGCCAAGGATGTGGTCGGTGCCAGCGGCAGCATCACCGCCTTCATCGAAGCCAAGATGGGCGAACGCAACGAGCGGCACCGCAAGATTGGCGACAGCCGTTACATGCTGGAACCCAATATCAAGGAAGGCAAGGGCGGGCTGCGTGACCTGCAGACCCTGTTCTGGATTGCCAAATACGCTTATCAGGTGGATGAGGTGGAGGGGCTGGTCGCCAATGGTGTGCTGACGCCGGAAGAGGCGCAGCGCTTTGCCAAGGCCGAAACCTTCCTGTGGTCTGCCCGCTGTCAGTTGCATTACCTGACGGGCCGTCAGGAAGACCGTCTGACTTTTGACCTGCAGATGGAGATGGCGCGCCGGCTGGGCTATACCGAACATGCAGGCAAGAACGCGGTCGAGCGCTTCATGAAGCATTATTTCATGATCGCCAAGGATGTGGGGGATCTGACCCGCATCTTCTGTGCCGCCCTGGAGCAGGAAAGCAAACGCGCGCCCCGATTCGCCTTTCTGCGCAAACGGTTTCAGCGCGGGGCGGATTTCAACGGATTCACCTTGGATGCCGGCCGCCTGAACGTGAAATCCGATCGGCATTTCAAGGATCAACCGATTGATATGATCCGCCTGTTCCATGTGGCGCAGGAGAATGACCTGGATATCCATCCCAACGCGTTGCGGGCCATCACCCGTGCCCTGTCCAGCATTGGGCCGAAACTGCGCGAGGATGCGGAAGCCAACCGTCTGTTCCTGGAAATCCTATCATCAAAGAAAGACCCGGAGGTGGCGCTGCGCCGCATGAACGAGGCGGGCGTTCTGGGCCGATTCGTGCCGGATTTCGGTCGTATTGTCGGCATGATGCAGTTCGACATGTACCATCACTTCACGGTGGATGAGCATACGCTGTTCGCCGTCGGTATCCTGCACCAGGTGGAAAAGGGCGCCCTGACGGATGAGGTGCCGCTGGCATCCGATGTGATCCACAAGGTCAATTCCCGCCGCGCCCTCTATGTCGCCATGCTGGTGCATGACATCGCCAAGGGCAGAGGCGGGGACCATTCCATCCTGGGGGCCAAGGTTGCGGAAAAGCTCTGCCCGCGCCTGGGCATGACCGAGGAGGAGACGGAAACGGTCGTCTGGCTGGTGCGCTGGCATCTGGCCATGTCGGACACTGCCTTCAAGCGTGACCTGGATGATGAAAACACCATCAGCAAATTTGTCGATCTGGTTCAGTCGCCGGAACGTCTGAAGCTGCTGTTGTGCCTGACGGTGGCCGATATCCGGGCGGTGGGGCCGGGCCGCTGGAACGGCTGGAAGGCCACGCTGCTGCGCCAACTGTTCCGCCGCAGCGAAGAACGCATGTCCGGTGTGGTGGGCAGTGAAGGCCGCGACAGCCGGGTGGCCGCTGCCCAGGCCGCCCTGCGGGCCGAACTGGCTGATTGGCCGGCGGTGGAGGTCGATGCCCATCTGGCGCGTGCCTATCCAGGCTATTGGCTGTCGCTGAACATTCCGACCCTGGCCCACCATGCCCGCCTGATCCGGGAGGCGGAACGGACCAAGGCGCCGCTGACCCTGGATACACGGATCGACCGGGGCCGCGTGGTAACGGAGGTCACGGTCTATACTGCCGACCATCCGGGCCTGTTCTCCCGGCTGGCCGGTGCGCTGGCCCTGGCCGGGGCCGACATCATGGATGCGCGTATTTTCACCATGACCAACGGTATGGCGCTGGACGTGTTCACGGTACAGGCCGCCGGCGGCGGTTCCTTCGACAGCGGCGACAAGCTGGCGCGCCTATCGGTGATGGTGGACAAGGTGTTGGCCGGTGAACTGCGTCTGGCCGATGAACTGGCCCGCCGCCCGCAACAGACGGCGCGTATCCGCGCGTTCAAGGTGGCGCCGCGCGTGCTGGTCGACAATACGGTCACCGGTAATCATACGGTGATCGAGGTGAATGGTCGCGACCGACCCGGTCTGCTCTACCTGCTGACCCGCACCCTGACCCAGGCCAATTTGCAGATCGCGTCGGCCAAGATCTCCACCTATGGCAATGTCGCCATCGACGTTTTCTATGTGAAGGATGTCTTCGGCCTGAAGGTCACACATGAACGCAAACTGGCCGAAATCCGTCATGCCCTGTTGAATGCCCTGACCGAACCGGATGGGGAACCAGAACCGGCCAAGTCGGCAAAGGTAAAGAAGAAGGCGGCCTGAAGACCGGGCCCGCCTGTTGAAGGGTCCGCCTCCCCGGCCGACGTTGGGGAGGCGGATTTTTATAATTCAAGATGTTCGTGCCGAGGACCGTCGGTATGCTGACCCTTTGGTTCCGGTATTAGAACCGGACCAGACCCACCAGATCCTTGACCTCATTCACGGTCCGCGCTGCGATCTCGCCAGCACGATCGGCGCCCTTCTTCAACAACCGGTCCAGTTCGGCCTTGTCACCCAGCAATCGGTTCATCTCACCGGCGATGGGGGCCAGTTTGGCCACCGACAGGTCGGCCAGCGCCCCCTTGAAGGCGCTGAACTGCTGCCCGCCGAATTGCGCCAGCACCGAGGCACGGGTCGTGTCGGACAAAGCCGCATAGATCGTGACCAGATTGTTGGCTTCCGGCCGCTTTTCCAGATCTTCCACGGTTTCCGGCAGGGGCTCCGGGTCGGTCTTGGCCTTGCGGATCTTCAGGGCGATGGTATCGGCATCATCAGTCAGGTTGATGCGGCTATATTCGCTCTCATCCGACTTCGACATTTTTTTGGTGCCGTCCCGCAGGCTCATCACCCGCGTCGCTTCGCCCAGGATTTGTGGCTCGGGCAGGGGGAAAAAGCCATCGGCCTTGTAATAGCGATTGAAGGCGCCAGCAATGTCGCGGGCCAGTTCCAGATGCTGCTTCTGATCCTCCCCCACCGGCACATGCGTGGCCTTATAGAGCAGGATGTCGGCGGCCATCAGAACCGGATAGGCATAGAGGCCCAGAACGGCGTTGTCCTTCTGCTTGCCGGCCTTTTCCTTGAACTGGGTCATGCGGTTCAGCCAGCCCAAGGGCGTATGGCAGGTCAGGATCCAGTTCAACTCGGCATGGCCGCTGACCGATGACTGATTGAACAGGATGTTCTTGTCGGGGTCGATGCCCGCCGCGATATAGGCGGCCGCCACCTCGCGGATATTGTTCCGCAGGGTTTCGGGGTCGTGATCAATGGTCATGGCGTGCAGATCGACAACGCAGAAGATCGCGTCCATGTCGTTTTGCAGCTTCACCCAGTTCTTCAGTGCGCCGAGATAATTGCCGAGGTGGAGCTGGCGGGTCGGCTGCATGCCGGAAAAGATAAGGCTCATCGTTTGAGGTCTCTATCGGTCGCTTGTGGAAGGCGAAATGCCGGGCTGCCTGTATGGCCCCGGCCACCGGTACCGGTCAAGCGGCCGGCGGCGGTGTGTTGCTGCTCCGGCGCAGCATTGCCTTGATCTCCGCCATGCGGGTCGCTCGCAGCAGAAAGCACAGGGCGAAATAAGTGAGGGATGCCCCCAGGATGACCAGCGCCAGCGCCCCGATCCGCTCCGGTGCTGTGCCGGTGAACAACCAACGGGCCAGCAGTTCGGTCAGACCAATGCTGGCGGCACCCAGGCCGATCACCGCCAACCCCATCCGCCACAACCGGCTTTTCAGACGGTCATCGAATGACAGCAGCCCACGCCGCCGCAAACCGATGGCCAGCAGCACCACATTCAGCCAGGCCGTCAGGCCCGGTGCCAGGGCCAGTCCGACATGGCCCAACGGTTCGATCAGCGCCAGCGAGACCAGAACATTGCCGATCAGCACGACGATGGCGATGCGCACCGGTCCCCTTGTATCCTGTTTGGCGAAATAGGCGGACGACAGGATCTTGGCCACGATGAAGGCCGGGATGCCGATGGCAAAAGCCTGCAATGCCGCCGCCGTGGCTGTGGCATCGGCGGCCGTGAAGGCGCCGCCCTTGAACAGCACATGCACCAGCGGGGCCGGGATGGTCATCAATGCCACGGTGGCCGGCAGACCGAACAGGGCTGCGAATTCCAGGCCCCGTGACAGGCTGGCCTTCACCCCATCCTGATCGCCCGCCGCCATTTGTCGCGACAGAAGCGGCAACAGCGCCGTGCCGACCGCCACGCCGATCACCGACATCGGCAACTGGTTCAAGCGGTCGGCATATTGCAGCCAGGATACCGATCCGGTGGGCAGCCAGGAGGCCAGGTTGGTGCCGACCAGCAGGTTGAACTGATAGACCCCCGCCCCCAGGATGCCCGGCGCCAGCAGGGCGAACAGCTTTTTCACCCGCGGCGTCAGGCGCGGGCGGCGTAAGCGCAGGCCCATCCCGGCACGTTTGGCGGCGATGATCATCCAGACCATCTGCGCCAGACCGGCGATCGGTACGCCATAGGCCAGCATCCAATGGGCACCGATCCCTAGAGGGCCGGCCATCAACAGACCTGTGATCTGTACGATGTTCAGCAGGACCGGGGCCGCCGCGAACGGTCCAAACCGCCCCACGGCATTGAGGATAGACCCAAACAAGGCGGTGATGGAAATCAGCGCCAGATAGGGAAAGGTAATGTGTGAAAGTGTGACAGCCAGCGTGAATTGCGCCGGGTCATCGCGAAAGCCTGTCGCCAGAATCGACACGACCCAGGGCATGGCAAGCGCCATGATGATTGAGAAAATCATCAAGATGGCGACCATGAAGGACAAGGCCTCCTCGGCCAGCCCCTTGGCCGCCGCCTCGCCTTCCTTTTGCAGCGTACCACTGAACATCGGCAGAAAAGCCGCCGTGAAAGCCCCTTCGGCGAACAGTGACCGAAACAGGTTAGGCAGACGGAAGGCCACGAAGAAGGCATCGGCCTCCATGCCAGCACCCAAGAACCGGGCGGCCAGCATATCGCGCACAAAGCCCAGCACTCGGCTGATCATGGTGATGCCGCCGACAGTGGCGATGGCGCGGGCGAAGCTCATGAAGGAGTCCGGGCTGGTGGGGTCTTGACGCTACCCCCATTTGTCATCCCCGCTTGTGCGGGGATGACGACAGCGCATGTTGCCCGCGCCCTCAATCCTTCAAATCCGCAAAGAACTCCTTCACCTTGGCGAAAAAGCCTTCCGACTCGGGATTGTGGCCATTCTCCGCCGCTTCCTTCTCGAACTCTTTCAGCAATTCCTGCTGCCGTTTCGTCAGGTTGACCGGGGTTTCGACCATGACATTGATATACATGTCCCCGCGGGCCGGGCTGCGCAGCACACTCATGCCCTTGCCCTTCAGGCGGAACTGATGGCCGGTCTGGGTGCCGGCGGGCACGTTCACCTTGGCCCGGCTGCCATCAATGGTCGGTACTTCAATGGTTCCGCCCAGGGCCGCCGTGGTCATGGGGATGGGCACCCGGCAATGCAGGTTGGCCCCGTCACGCTGGAAAAAGCGGTGGGCGGCGATCGACAGGAAGATATAGAGATCGCCCGGTGTACCGCCGCGTAATCCTGCTTCGCCCTCGCCGGCCAACCGGATACGGGTACCATCCTCCACGCCCGCCGGGATAGAGACCTGCAGGGTCTTTTCCTTGCGTACCCGGCCCTGGCCACCACAATGGCGGCACGGGTCCTTGATGACGCGGCCGGACCCGTTGCAGGTGGGGCAGGTGCGTTCGATGGTGAAGAAGCCCTGCTGGGCCCGCACCTTGCCTGCCCCGTTACAGGTGCCGCAGGTGGTGGGACTGCTGCCCGCCTCGGCGCCGGACCCGCCGCAGGGATCGCACATCACACTGGTGGGCACACGCACCTGGGTGGCGGAGCCTTTGAAGGCATCCTCCAGGCTGATTTCCAGATTATAGCGCAGGTCATTGCCGCGGTTATTGGTCTGGCCGCCGCGCCCGCCCCGACCCATGAACTCCCCGAACATCTCGTCAAAGATGTCGGCAAAGCCGCCGCCGAAATCGAAGCCACCAGCACCACCACCCGCGCCGGGACGTCCACCGCCTCCCTCAAAGGCGGCATGGCCGAACCGGTCATAGGCTGCGCGCTTCTGCTCGTCCTTCAGACAATCATAGGCTTCGTTGATTTCCTTGAATTTCTGTTCAGCCGTCTTGTCACCCTGATTGCGGTCGGGGTGATATTGCATGGCCAGTTTGCGATAGGCCTTTTTCAGGTCGTCGGCGCTGGCGTTTTTCGGGGCGCCGAGAACTTCGTAATAATCGCGCTTCGACATGGTGGCCTCTGTTCCTTCGCATCCGGTCCGGCCGGCCTGTCACTGGTGCCATACCCGGATTGGAAGCCCATTCATCAACATTCCTGTCAAGCAACAGGCCCGCCCGGGTAAACCGGGCGGGCCAGCGCCAGACTTGGAACGGCTGTCCCGCCCCCAAAACGGGGGTCAAGCGGCGTCAGTTCTTCTTGCGGTCGTCCACTTCCTCGAAGTCGGCATCCACCACCTTCTCGCCGCCGGCATTGTCATCATCGCTGGTCGATGCGGACGGACCACCGGGGGCGGCACCCCCTTCCTGGCCAGCCTTGTACAGGGCTTCACCGATCTTCATGCTGGCCTGGGCCAGGGCATCTGTCTTGGCCTTGATGGCGGCCGGGTCGTCCCCATTCATGGCCGTCTTCAGATCGGCGATGGCCGCTTCGACAGCGGACTTGTCGGCAGCGGCGATCTTGTCCTCATTCTCCTTCAAGGTCCGCTCGGTGGAGTGGATCAGACCGTCTGCATGGTTCTTGGCTTCCACCAGTTCCTTGCGCTTCTTGTCTTCGGCCGCATGTTCCTCGGCGTCCTTGACCATCTTCTGGATGTCGCTGTCCGACAGCCCGCCCGAGGCCTGGATACGGATCACCTGCTCCTTGCCGGTGGCCTTGTCCTTGGCGCCGACATTGACGATGCCGTTGGCGTCGATGTCAAAGGTCACTTCGATCTGCGGCACGCCTCTCGGGGCGGAGGGAATGCCCATCAGGTCGAACTGGCCCAGCATCTTGTTGTCGGCCGCCATTTCGCGTTCACCCTGGAACACGCGGATGGTCACGGCAGATTGATTGTCTTCCGCCGTGGAGAACACCTGGGACTTCTTGGTCGGGATCGTCGTGTTGCGGTCGATCAGACGGGTGAACACCCCACCCAGCGTTTCGATACCCAGCGACAGCGGCGTGACGTCCAGCAGCAGCACATCCTTGACGTCGCCCTTCAGGACACCGCCCTGGATGGCCGCACCAATGGCCACCACCTCGTCGGGGTTCACGCCACGGTTCGGCTCCTTGCCGAAAATCTGCTTCACGGTCTCGATGATCTTGGGCATGCGGGTCATACCGCCGACCAGGATCACCTCATCCACTTCCGACGCCTTCAGGCCGGCATCCTTCAGGGCAGCCTGGCAGGGGCCGACGGTGCGGCGGACCAGATCTTCGACCAGGGCTTCCAGCTTGGCGCGGGTCAGCTTGATGTTCAGATGCTTCGGGCCGGACGCATCGGCGGTGATGAAGGGCAGGTTGACTTCCGTCTGGACAGAGCTGGACAGCTCGATCTTGGCCTTTTCGGCGGCTTCCTTCAGGCGCTGCAGGGCCAGACGGTCCTTGCGCAGGTCGATCCCCTGCTCCTTCTGGAACTCCTCGGCCAGGTAATCGATGATCTTGCCGTCGAAATCTTCACCACCCAGGAACGTGTCGCCGTTGGTGGACTTCACCTCGAACACGCCATCGCCGATCTCCAGGATCGACACGTCGAACGTGCCACCACCCAGGTCATAGACGGCGATGGTGCCGGTGCCCTTCTTCTCCATGCCATAGGCCAGGGCGGCGGCCGTCGGCTCGTTGATAATGCGCAGCACTTCCAGGCCGGCGATCTTGCCGGCATCCTTGGTGGCCTGGCGCTGGCTGTCATTGAAATAGGCGGGAACGGTGATGACGGCCTGGGTGACCTTTTCACCCAAGTAAGCCTCGGCGGTCTCCTTCATCTTCTGCAGGATGAAAGCGCTGACCTGGCTGGGGCTGTACTTGTCGCCCTGGGCTTCGACCCAGGCATCGCCATTGCCACCCGACACAATCTTATAGGGGACGAGGTTCGCGTCCTTCTTGGTCACCGGATCATCGAAACGGCGGCCGATCAGGCGCTTGATGGCGAACAGGGTGTTGTCGGGGTTCGTGACGGCCTGGCGCTTCGCGGGCTGCCCCGTCAGCCGTTCACCACCTTGGGTGAAGGCGACCATGGACGGCGTGGTGCGCGCGCCTTCGGCATTCTCGATAACCTTGGCCTGTGTGCCTTCCATTACGGCCACGCAGGAATTCGTGGTGCCCAGATCGATACCGATAACCTTGCTCATGACGACCTCTCTTGTTCGGCAGACCGCCCGCGGCCCAAAGCACCGCGATATGGTCCCCATCGTTGATCTCCGGGACGGGTCACCGTCCTGGCGCACAGCAGATATAGGCAGGCCCGCTGTGCGGCGCAACTGTCCAGCCAGTGTCACGGCTTCGCCATTTTCGGCAAGGCTGCATTGCCCGTGCCGGCGGGCGGGACCGGAAAGGGGGAATGCCACGGATAGTCACGTGTGAAGGCTTTGCCAAATTCGATTACTGTAAACATATTCATATTACGATTAAGTAAAGTACACAACCTATCGGACGTGAGTCATTGACATGGACTACGTTTGTTTGGTGAGTAGAAGAAACATCCCGTTTATACTTGTTAACAGTAAAAATTAATACGTTTATGTCTGTATTTGTCCACAAAAACGAATTAGCATCGACCGCACAGGACAAGAATGGCCTAACGGCTGGCAGTCATCGCCAAGGGGGCGGAACCGATGATGAATTGTTCACTGAATAAGCAGGACGCTGCGGGGGAAGAACCAGCGCGGGACGTGGCCATTGCAATCAAGCGGTGCCTGGAAAGCCTGGTCAAGGATGCCCGCCGCAGCCAGATGGGTGATCTGGCGGAATTTCTGGCCCTGGCGGTGCTGGCCGCCGATGATGCTGCCCGTGCGGCTGCGGGCAATCCGGCTGTGCCGGTCGGTTCAGCCACCCGTGCCCCGGCCGTCGATCTGGCCCACCGCAAGGTGGCAGGAACCTGCTGATCGCTTGGGTTGGCGATTGAGTGCCGGTGATGTTTGGGTCTGGCGGAGCGCTTGTCGCTTGGGTAAGGGATGCGTCTGCATACCGTTCCGCCAGGATCTGTGACCATGAACCAGCCACCGGTACCCGCTTTTGATCTTTCCGCCTATCTGGCCCGTATCGGTTATACCGGTCCTGTACAAGCCACTCTGGCCTGCCTTCGCGCCCTGCATATTGCACATGCGGGGGCCATTCCGTTTGAAAATCTCGATATTCAGCGGGGCCTGCCCATTCGCCTGGAACCGGAAGCCATCATGGCCAAACTGGTCGGTTCCCAGCGCGGTGGTTATTGTTTTGAACAGAACAGCCTTTTCCATATGGCGTTGACCAGGATCGGTTTCGATCTGGTGCGCCGCCTGGCGCGGGTGCGGATGGGGGGGGATCCGGGAGGGCGCAGCCACCTGATGCTGTTGGTTACCATCGAGGGTGACACCCATCTGGCCGATGTCGGTTTCGGCGGGTCCTGTCTGGCCGAACCCCTGCCGCTGCGGAAAGGGGAGTATGACAGTGCCGGTGACCGTTGGCGTCTGCGTCCTTCCGACTGGTCGCCGGGCTGGGAACTGGAGGTCTGGCGCGATGGCGACTGGTTTGGGCTCTATTGGTTTGGGGATGAGCCGGTGGTCGATCACGACCTGATTTTCGGCAATCACTATACCTCCACCCATCCGCAGTCGCGTTTTATCCAGAACCGGCTGGTGGCGCGGATAACCCTGTCCGAACGGCACAGCCTGTTGAACGGGCAGTACCGACGGCGCCTGAACGGCACCTTGGCGGAAGAGTTAGAAATCCCTGACGAGGCGAGCTTTCGGCACATCCTGCGCGAACGGTTTCTGATCGACCTGCCAGCGGATGCGGGTTTACGCCCGGTGGACGGCATCGCCCCCTGACGGCTGCCTGCCGTCAGAACCAGCGCCCGGCGCGCAGACTGCGGGTTTCAGCCTTGATGGGGCCGGGCATACCGATGGCATGATGCACCAGGGCCGTTGCCATCTCGGCCTCCAGCGGTTTGGCGAAAAGATAGCCTTGGGCCCGTTCACAGCCCAATTGGCGCAGCAACGCTTCTTGGGCTTCGGTTTCCACACCTTCGGCCACAACACCGAACTCCATGATCCCGGCAATGTGGAGGATCGCGCTGACCAGGGCTTTGCCCTTGTCGTCACGCGCCATGGCAGTGACAAAGCTGCGGTCGATCTTGATGGTGTCGACCGGCAGGTTCTGCAAATAGGCCAATGAAGAATAGCCTGTGCCGAAATCATCAATGGCCAGTTGGATCCCCAGGTCGCGCAGGCCCTGCAGGATGGCCACGGCCTCTCCGCCCTGGCCGATCAACCCGCTCTCGGTGATTTCCAGGCGCAGCCATTCCGGCCGGCATTCGGTCATGTCCATCACCCCCGTCACCCAGCGCACAATGTCCAGCCGGGACGGGTCGAGTTGATAGGGCGATAGGTTGACAGAAATATAAAGCGGATTGTCGGCCCGGCCCCGGTTCCATCTGGCAATCTGGCGGCAGGACTGGACCAGGATATGGTTGCCCAGCGGCACGATCAGGCCCGTCTCCTCTGCCACTGCGATAAAGGTGTTGGGTGGGATCGGTCCGTGCTCAGGGTCAGTCCAGCGGGCCAGCGCCTCGAACCCGGTCAATTCGCCATCGGACAGGCGCACAATCGGCTGGAACACCGGGTGCACACCATTGGTGAAGTAAATGGCCTGACGCAGCCGGTCATAAATCACATGCCGTTGCGTCAGCCGGGCTCGCATGTCGGCATCAAACACCCGTCTTCCGCCGCCGCCCGCTGCCTCCGCTTCGGCGCTGGCAATCTCTGCATCGCGCAAAAGGGCAGCCGCGTCAGTGCCACCGGCGGTTCCGGGCACCAGCCCCAGGCTGGCCGTCACGAACATTTCCCGGCCCGCCACAGCCAGCGGTGCCCGCAGGGCATCGCGCACAGAATGGGCAAGATCATCGGTTCGTTCCGCCGCCTCCTCAAAGGACAGGATGGCGAATTCGCCTGTGTCGATGCGGCCAAGAAGATCGCCTGCCGGTACACATTCCCGCAACCTTTTGGCCACCGCAGCCAGCAGGGCGTCGGCTTCCGCCTCGCCCAGGGCTGCCTTTACCGCGCGAAAACGGTCCAGGCCGACGACCGTGATCGCAACCTCGGTTTCCACCCCCAGCGCCTGCTGCAACGCCTGCAGCACATGTGTCCGGTTTGGCAGACCGGTGACCCGGTCAAAATTGGCCATGACATGAAGCTGCTGCTCCGTGCGGCGGCGGTAAATCTCCGCCTGGCGTTCGGCCAGCAGATGGTGCAGTTCCTGCGCAAGCTCCAGTTCGGCATGGCTCCAGCCGGCATCCGCTTCCCGCAGCAGAACAAGATGCCCGTCCGGCACATCAATGCCCAGCATCCCCGGTCGCCAAGTGATTCCGTCCCGCCGTGCCGTGCTCTCGTCGATCAGCCGGTCCAGCCAGTGCGGCAATGGGGGAAGTTCATGGGTAGCCCAATGGCTGCCTTCGATGCCGGCCACCATTGCGCTATGGGGCAGCAATTCCCCGATCACGGTCTGCGCGGCTGCCAACCCATCGGTCAATTGCGCGCCCTGGCGCAGCAGATGTGACAGCCGGGTCAGACCCCGGGCGGCGTTGGTTCGGGCGGCGATGCTGGCCCGTTCCTCCAACGTGGCGATCTGTGCCGCCACAATTTCACCCAGCGCCTCGCACAACGCGCGGACCGACGGGGTAACGGCATGGGGTTCGGCACTTTCGCACCAAAGATAGCCCCACAGACGCCCGCCGACCAGCAGGGTTACAGCCAGCACACCGCGCACCTGCCGCCGCTGGCCATGGCGTTGGAACAGAAGGGTCGGATGGCGCAGGCTGACCCGGCTGAGATCCAGATGGCGTCCGGTGACCGGGTTGGTCGCCGGCACCAGCGAAACCGGCTCGGCCTGCATGTCATAGACCAGCCGGGCGCGGTTCAGTTCAAGCAGGGATGTTTCCAGCGGTCGCAATGGCACGAAGCCCAGGGCCGACCCTGGCTCGCTCTGGCCTGGGGCGGCTGCGGCCGCCAGGACCTGGATATCTCCGCCTTCCGGCATCCGCACAAACAGCGCGCGGTCATACCCCGTCAGGCGGCGCATGTCTTGCGTTACCGCCTGTGCCAGATCGGTGACGCTGGCAATGTGGCGGTAACGCCGGATCGCGGTCCCGAAACCGGCTGTCTGCATGCCGGCATCCCCCAGTGGCGGGGCCGCTTCCAGTTCCAAGATCAGACCGCTTTCATCCCATTGACCATGCGCGATCAGGCGCCGGCGCTGTCCGCCACGGTCCAGACGCAGCGGGATCGGTCCGATGGCATCCGCGCCGGCCTGGGCAATGGCGCGATCCAGCGCACGGGCCGCCAGGGGACCCAGAAGATCAGCAACCGGCCGGCCCAATGCCTCGTCCACGGGGCAGCCCAGCAGCAGCGGCAGATTGGTGCCCGCCTGGATCAGGCGGCGGTCCTGGGCATTCAGGACCAGTAGCCATCCATGGGGCTGGATCAGATCCAGCCTCTCACCGAACGCGTCACCGCCGGCCGCAATCAGCGACAGTGGATCAGACCATCCGTGGGCAGGGGGAACCAGCATCGATAAACGGACCACGCGGTTGAAAACGGGCAGGACCACCTGACAGTTAAGCGCAGGAATGCCCAACGGTCGGTGCGAGCGATCACATAGAGGCGGACGCGTTAATATTGGGTTGAACAATCCTGGTAATTGTTTTGGGTCAAATCACCCGATACGGAAACAGCATGCCGTGTGCGTATCCAAATTGGCAACCATCTAATCCTGACGCCACTCCCCCTCTTTTCGGATTGCTTGCCTGTTTGGGGTAGGAAGCCTAGCTTGCTGATCCGTTGTGAAATTGCGTCCGCGGCATGGGACGTGATAACGATAATGGCAAAAGAATGTTCTGGTCGGAGTGTGCCCGGACCATGTCGATCGAATGTAGTGTGCCAGCCTGTGACCGGGGCGCCATCCGTGCGTTGCAGGTGACCGGTGCCTTGGTCCCGTCTCCGTTGCGGGGATGGCGGAGTACGCGATGCTAGGCTCCCTTCTTCGTCGCCTGACCGGTCAACGCCACCCGTCAGCATCCCTGCCGGTATCGCCGCCCTTGCCGGTGGTGGAGTCCCGTACCGAGATGCCCGCCTTGTTGGAGACGGCTGCGGAAACCGATGGAACAGCCACGGGCGCAGAAGCGCCCATGGCGACGCTGGTTGGTGGTTCCGGTAAAAGCCCGGTCTTTTCGTCGCGTGCCGTGCGCGACGCGACGGTGGTAACCGGTACAATCGAGTCGCTGAACCGATTCGTGGATGGGCAGGATGTTCTGGACGACCTGACCTGGCGTTTGGAAAGCCTGACACCGGATCAAAACAATTTCCTGCAATTGTCGGCTGAACCTGGACTGATCCAGCGTGCCCAGGCCCGCAGCGAAGTGCTGAAAGGGGCCAAGGCCGCTGCATTGCGCAAGTTGCTGGCCGATCTGGCCACCGGGGCCATTCCGGAACCGGTCAACCGGACCAACCCGTTATCCTTGCCCAAGACACCGATCGTACCGCCCTTGACCTCCTTGCAGCCACGGCTTCCAGCGGGTTCTGCCGATGGTGCGCCTGCCGCGACGGTCAGTTCGACACCGGCGCCGATATTGGGGTTGGCGAACCCGCCACCACCCGCTGCGGGTGCGCCCAGCCTGACCACCGCTCCCCCATTGGTGACACGGCCCATTCCGCCGGCGCCCGCCAAACCGGCGGCGCCGCCAACACCGCCCTTTGTTTCCCCCCCACCGCGGTTGCCGGTCACACCGCCCCGGCCCGACCCGGTGGTGGCCAAGGTGTCCGAAGTCAAGCTGACCGAACCTCCGCCCCCGGCTCAGATCTCTGCCCCGAAAATGGCGGACGCACCGACCGTGGTTGCGGACAGCCCGGCCACAAAACCGGCCGCTGCCGAACCGAACGTTGCGCAAGACACGGCGCCGCCGGAAACCAAGCTGCCACCGCCCACGCGTCCATCTGTGGCTGAGGTGGCTGACCCGGTTCCCGCGTCCGTGCCTCCCGCTGTGGCAAAGGTGCCGGAACCAGCCCCTGCCGCTGATCCGCCCCGAAAGGCGCAGACAATGCGGGCCGATCCGATGCCGCCACCCGTGGCCGCTGCACCCTCTGTACCCCGCCTGGACCGCCATGACGCGGAGGCGCGGCGCGCCCGCCTGTTGGCATCCTTGAATGACACTCTCTCCTCCAGTGAGGCCAGCCCATGAGCATGCCGTCCAGCGACACCACCGACGCGCGCAAGCCGGTGGAGGCCGGGACAACCGGGGCGGCCCTGACCGGAGAGGTTCAGGATTCGGTCGATCCGTTTGATTATGCGGAAACCATTGTCCGCGATCTGGCCCTGCATGTCGGGTCGCGGCTGCGCGATTTCCGCTCCGATCTGGCCGCGATGCATTCCGCCGTGGTGCAGTTGCCGGAAACCATGAAGATCAACGCCCTGGGGCAGAGCATCCAGGAACTGCGTGAAAGGCTGGCCCACCTGACGGGCGTGGTCAGCCAGCAGGTCACCCGGTATCCGGAGGAACTGGACCGGGTCTCCCGCTCCGCCGCCGAACTGTTGAACCGGGTTGCCGGCCTCGAAAGCTGGATTGCAGCCGCGCGGCAATCCATGGCGCAGGGGGGGGATGCCCCCAACCTGCCGATGCCGTCCGGTGGCTTTGTCGGCCATGACCAGTTTGAGGCCATCATTGGTCAGGTGCATGAAAGCATCCTGCGTGTGGTAGGTGCCGTTCGTGACCTGCAACTGGATGTCCGCGATATTCGCAGCGATATCCGCAAAGTGCCGCCGGGCACCACCGACAGCAAAGCCCCGACGGAGGCCGTGGCAGCGCCTGTTGCCGATCATGGCCCGGCGCTGGCTGACCTGTCGCGCCGACTGGCCGCCCTGGAAAATCGTCCGACACCGGCCACCGGTCAGGCTTTGGCCGATCTGGAACGCCGCCTGAAAGTGCTGGAAGAGCGGCCGGATACGGGGGCCCCCGTCGCGGCTGTGGTGCCGACGGTCCCCGCACCGTCGGTACAGCCCGATGTGGCGGCGCTGGTTTTCGGCGCCTGGCACCGCCTGTCGCTGCCGGCGGGGGATAAGGCCCTGGCCCAGACGGTGGAGGCTGTGGTGTCGACCCTGACCCGCACCTTCGACCAGACCACCCGCTCGCCGCAAGTGGCCAAAGGGTCGGGTATTGTGGCGGTAGCCACCGCCACCCGTGGCGGTACCCCGGTTACCGCCCTGCTGGCGACAGAGGATCTGTGCGGTCGGTCCTGGACGCTGGCGGCAGAGGCCGCCGAAATGGCCGCTGCCGCCGATGGCGACAAGCCGGCTGCCGTGCGGACACCCTGCTGGCGCGCGTTGCTGGCTGCCTCGGCCCTGGTCGAACAGCAGCAGCCGGGGACGAAGGTTCTGCCCATTCTGGTCTATGGTCATGGGGCAATCGACAAGCTGCCAGCGCGGGAGGATATGATCGCCCATGCCGGAAAGCTGGGGGTGGGCAGTGCCGCAGAACGGATGCTGGTGGTCGGCGCGCCGGACCAGTCGGCCCATACCGGATTTGCCCAACCCCGCGACCTGATGGCAGCGCTGACCGATCTGGGCCTTTGATCTGGCAGCCCCGGACCCGCCGTTATCTGGTCTGACCGCCCATGTTGCCCTGGCATGGGCTCTGCCTTTATGATAGGTTTGTTTTCCCAGGACTCACCCTGATGGGGCCCGTGAAACACACCCTGTTTTTCTGATGCATGATGTTGCACAGGCGTCGGAGGCCGAAAGGTGGCGGCTCCGAATGCTCAGGTTCGGCGATGCATTTGCTTCCCCCTGCCGGCGAAAGCCGGTAGCATAATTGGACCGCCATCACCCGCCCCCGTTACGGGATTTTCCGGGACCATGCAGATCTATCTTCCCATCGCCGAACTCTCGGTCAACGCCTTGTTGATCTTGATGCTGGGTGGCGGGGTGGGCTTCCTGTCCGGTCTGTTTGGCGTGGGCGGGGGCTTCTTGATGACACCCCTGCTGATTTTCATTGGTGTCCCCCCGGCTGTCGCTGTGGGAACCCAGGCCAATCAGCTTGTGGGCGCGTCGGTCTCAGGCGTGCTGGCCCATTGGCGGCGCAACAATGTCGATGTGAAGCTGGGTGGCGTCATGTTGGTCGGTGGCGCGCTGGGCACTGGCCTGGGTGTCTGGCTGTTCGGCTACTTGCAGAAGCTGGGCCATATCGATCTGGTGATTTCGCTTTCCTATGTGCTGTTTCTGGGCACCGTCAGTACACTGATGCTGACGGAAAGCCTGCGTGCCATTGTCAAGGGGCGGGGCGCGCCGGTGCGGTCCAAGCTGCATCACCATACCTGGTTGCATGGCCTGCCGTTCAAGATGCGGTTCCCGCGGTCGCGCCTGTACATATCCGCCCTGCTGCCGGCCCTGATCGGCTTTGTCGGTGGGGTGCTGGTGGCGATCATGGGCATCGGCGGTGGGTTCCTGCTGGTGCCCGCCATGATCTATATCCTGGGCATGCCCACCGCCCTGGTGGCCGGCACTTCCCTGTTCCAGATTATCTTCACCACCGGTCTGGCGGCATTTCTGCAGGCTGTGGGCAATCAGACTGTCGATATCGTGCTGGCCCTTTTGCTTCTGGTCGGCGGTGTCATCGGGGCGCAATTCGGTACCCGCGCCGGGGCTAAGCTGCGGGGTGAACAGGCCCGTGCCCTGCTGGCCCTGATGGTGCTGGCGGTGGCGGTCAAGCTGGCCGTGGATCTGGTCGTCCGGCCAGAGGATATTTATTCAATCACCCTGCCGGTGATGCCATGAACCGGCGGTCCCGCTGCCTTCTGGCGCTTCCTGTCGCGCTGCTGGCAGGCTTCTGCCTGTGGCAGGCGGTACGGCCCGCCTGGGCACAGTCGCTGGTCGCTGACCTGTCCAGCCATCTCATCGCGATCACCACCGGCTTTACCGGTACGGATGTGGTGCTGTTCGGGGCTGTGGATGGCGATGGGGATGTCGCGGTCGTGGTCCAGGGACCGGAAGGGCAGGTGACCGTCCGGCGCAAGGACCGGGTGGCCGCTATCTGGATGAATGTGGAAGATGTCACCTTTGCCGGGGTTCCGGCCTATTACAATGTGGCGGTCACCGCGCCGCTTGAGGGTGTGGTTCCGCCAACGGTGCTGCAACGGCATGAGATCGGGCTGGATTATGTCCGGCTGCTCCCGGAAAAGGCCAAGCTGGCCCCGGAAAAGCTGGCCGAATTCCGCGCCGCCCTGATCCGCAACAAGCAGCGGGCCGGGCTGTACACGACAGAGGTGGGCGAGGTTTCTTTCCTGGGGCAACGCCTGTTCCGCACCCGGATTTTTTTCCCCGCCAATGTGGCGACGGGCACCTATACCGCGTCGGTCTTCCTGATCCGGGATGGTGATGTGGTCAGTGCCCAGACAACGCCGCTGCTGGTGTCCAAGATTGGCTTTTCGGCCAATGTGTTTGAATTCGCACAGCGCAATTCTGTCTTCTACGCGATCCTGGGCATCATGCTGGCCGTGACATCAGGCTGGCTGGCCGGGATCGTCTTCCGCAAATCGTAACGACGCCTTCGGGGGGAGGCCACCATGCCCGATAAGACCCGCATCTTCCTGGTCGTCGTAGACGAGACCGAGGAAATGACCGTCGCCCTGCATTATGCCGCCCGCCGTGCCCGTACCACGGGAGGCAAAGTAGCGCTGCTGCATGTTATCCCGCCCTCGGAGCTGCAGCATTGGGGTGCTATCGAAGAATTGATGAAGCAGGAGCAGCGGGAGGAGGCGGAGCAGTTGATGCAGCGACTGGCCAAGGAGGTGGTGGATATCGCAGGCTCCATCCCCATGCTGTATATCCGCGACGGTCAGGCCAGTGAACAACTGATGAAGCTGATCCAGGAGGAACCCAGCATCTCCATCCTTGTGCTGGCTGCCGGTACAGGCCGCGGTGGGCCGGGGCCGCTGATCAGCTATGTGGTCGGGCAGATGTCGGGCAATCTAAGGATCCCGGTTACGGTGGTGCCGGGTTACCTATCGGACGAGCAACTGGACGCTATCACCTGACATCGCGCCAGTTTTCCAATGCCTTGCGCAAGGCTTCGGCAAAATCCCGGCGCTCGTCGGGCGACAGGTCGCTACCCACGACAAGCTGCCGGCCATGGCTGCTCAGGGTGATCTGGCTACCGGGTTTCAGCGGCTCATCCAGATGTACCCGCAGCCAACCCGGCGGCAGGGTCCAGACCTGCCGGCGATTGAACGGGTCCACCCGTTCAACCCGCAGAGCTTGGTCGGTCAGTTCCACCGTTTCAAAGGCTCTACCGCTGCGATAGCTGGCCTTAAAGGCCCAGTAGAGCAGGGCGACATCGACCCCCATGAAGCCGATGACGGGCCAGGCGCCCGAGAGGAAGAACCCTAAACCCGTGATCAGGCTCAGGGCGCCTACGCACCAGATCAGTCGCCGAAACCCGGCAGGGCTCAGGCTGCGATGGGGATGGATCACGGCCCGGAACAGGACCGGGCTGCCATCCGATAATGGGCTGGCCGCATCATTCATGGGCAAGACGATAGGGCGGGAGCCCGCCATGGGCAAGGTGGGGTGATTGCGACAGGCTGTCCCGCCGATTATGGTAGGGGCCCTCAATGCTGCCTGTCCGGATCACGCCCTTGAAGCGCGCTGCCATCGACGAATTCTTCCGCCGCCTGTCGCAGGCCAATCCGGAGCCGAAGACTGAGCTTGAATATTCAAACCCCTACACGCTGCTGGTCGCTGTGGTCCTCTCGGCCCAGGCCACCGATGTCGGGGTGAACAAGGCAACCCGTGCCCTGTTCGCTCAGGCTGACAACCCCTCTGCCATGCTGGCGCTGGGCGAGGCGGTGGTGCGCGATCATGTAAAGACCATCGGTCTGTATAAGACCAAGGCTGCCAATGTGATCAAACTATCGGAAATCCTGGTGCAGAAGCATGGGGGCGCGGTGCCCCGACGGCGGGAGGATTTGGAGGAATTGCCGGGTGTCGGCCGCAAGACGGCGAATGTCGTGTTGAATACGGCCTTTGGTGAACCGACCATCGCCGTCGATACCCACATCTTCCGCGTCTCCAACCGCACGGGTCTGGCGCCTGGCAAGGATGTGGAGGCGGTGGAGCAGGCGCTGCTGAAGCGTGTGCCCAAACAATGGCGTCTGAACGCCCACCATTGGCTGATCCTGCACGGACGCTATGTCTGCAAGGCCCGCAAACCGGATTGTCCCGCCTGTATCGTGCGGGACCTGTGCGGGTTCGAAGCGAAGGTTCTGGAATAACCCCTTCCCGGCGGGTCACCGGGAAGGGGGGGCAAGGTCATTCGCCAAAAACGCGGCGGAAGATCGTGTCGACATGCTTGGTGTGATAGCCCAGGTCAAAGGCATCGTCGATGGCGGACTCTGTCAGGTGTTTCATCACATCGGCGTCGGATTTCAGCATGGTGCGGAAATCCTTGCCTTCCAGCCAGACCGGCATGGCATTGCGCTGAACGGCACGATAGGCGTCCTCGCGGCTCATCCCCGCCTGGGTCAGGGCCAGCAGAACGCGCTGCGAATTGTGCAGACCGCCCAGCATGTCCAGGTTCTTCTGCAGGTTCTCCGGATAGACCACCAGCTTCTCAATCAGCCCCGTGGCGCGGGCCAGGGCAAAATCCAGGGTCACGGTGGCATCGGGGCCGATCATGCGTTCGACGGAGGAGTGGGAGATGTCCCGCTCGTGCCACAGAGTGACATTCTCCAGCGCCGGAGTGACATAGCCGCGGACAATGCGCGACAGGCCGGAGAGATTTTCCGACAGCACCGGGTTGCGCTTATGCGGCATGGCGCTGCTGCCCTTCTGGCCGGGCGAGAAATATTCCTCTGCTTCGCGCACTTCCGAGCGCTGCAGGTGGCGCACTTCCGTTGCCAGATTGTCCAGGCTGGCGGCGATAACGCCCAGCGTGGCGAAGAACATGGCATGGCGGTCACGTGGGATGACCTGGGTGGAATGGGGCTCTACGGTGAGGCCCAGCTTTTCCGCCACATATTCTTCCACGAACGGGTCGATATTGGCGAAGGTGCCGACCGCACCGGAGATGGCGCAGGTCGCGATCTCGGACCGGGCAGCCTCCAGGCGTTTTTTGTTGCGTGCAAACGCTGCGTAATGGCCAGCCAGTTTAACACCAAAGGTCGTCGGCTCGGCATGGATGCCGTGGCTGCGGCCGATGGTGGCTGTGTATTTGTGCTCCAGCGCACGGCGCTTCAACGCGTCCAGCAGCTTGTCCAGGTCGGCCAGCAGCAGGTCGGCGGCCTGGGTCATCTGTACTGCCAGGCAGGTGTCCAGCACGTCGGAACTGGTCATGCCCTGATGGACGAAGCGCGCTTCCGGCCCGACATGTTCGGCCAGATTGGTCAGGAAGGCGATGACGTCATGTTTGGTCTCCCGCTCGATTTCGTCGATCCGGTCGATTTCCCAGGCGCCGCGTTCCCAAACGGCCTTGGCGGCTTCTGCCGGGATGACACCAAGTTTGGCCTGGGCATCGCAGGCATGGGCTTCAATCTCGAACCAGATGCGGAACCGGTTCTCCGGGTCCCAGATACGGGTCATTTCGGGGCGGGAGTAGCGGGGGATCATGTCGTCAGCCCTGGCGCAAAGGTGTGGCGGAAAAGGCGGGCTGGACCATAAGGAGAAGTACCGGGTCTGACCAGTGCCAGCCCCGACAGGGTGCCATGCCGCGTCCCTGTGGCAGCTTTGCCACGCCAACTTTGTGAACGTGCCCCCCACCCAAAGGTCGGGGTTACAGTTTTGTGACAATCCCCGCCACTGTGTGCCTGTACTGATGTGCTGGCCAATATTGATTGGGTCGACCCCATCACCGGCCTAAATCATTCGCACAGCACATTATTGATGACCTTGCCGTGGACCTGCCCCGATTGGTGAAGTGCCAAAAGCCTTTACCCGTCCTAGGGGCAATCCGTCCAGTTTTCGTCATCCTAATGAAATGAACGAGTGCCCCGCCACGGGGCCGCCCATGGGAGGATTTGCTGATGAGAATGTCGCACCGGATCACAGCCACCTTACTGGCTGGCGCCGCCCTTTTTGTTGTGTCCGCCGCGCCGACGCTGGCGCAGCAGGCTCCCGCCAATGAGGTTGAGGCGCTGCGTGCCCAGGTACAGGCCCTTATGGCCCGTATCGACAAGCTGGAAAAAGCGCCCAGCACCCCCGCTGGCCCGCCGGCCAGCAAGGACGCCCCGCTGGTCTCCGCCGATGTCTTCAAGGCGCCGCAGGTTACGCAGTCGGGCAATGGCAAGATCAAGTTGATGCTTTCCGGTCAGATCGGCCGCGCCGTGCAGTATGCCGATGACGGTTTCGACAATGACACGATGTTCGTCAATAACTCTCAGGGGTCTACCCGCATCCGCGTGGCTGGCACTGCCAAGCTGGATGATAACTGGACTGCGGGCTCCGACATCGAATTTGAAACCAGTTCCGGATCGTCCCGCACCACCGGTTTCGGCACCGACGCGGGTGCCTTCTCGGTGAATGAACGCAAAGCGGAATTCTGGGTCCAGCACAAGAGTTTCGGCCGCCTGTGGGTCGGTCAGGGCGACACGGCGACCAACGTGACCTCAGAAGTTGATCTGTCCGGTACCGCGACGCTGATCAGCCATAACGACATTGGTTCGCTGTTTGGGGGCGTGCTGTTCCGGAACAAGGCGAACCGCGCGGCCGGCCCCAACATCAATACCGTCTTCAATAATTTTGACGGTTTGAGCCGTGATGACCGTATTCGTTACGACACCCCGACCTTCGGTGGTGGTTTCATGCTGTCCACCAGCTTCATCGAAGGCGGTGCGACAGACTTTGCTGGCCGCTACACAGGCAAAATCGGTACCACGGAAGTCTCTGGTGCCATCGGCTATGTCGATAATGACAGCCGGACCGGTTTTGACACTCAGACCAACGGGTCGCTCTCGGTCAAATTTGCCAATGGCTTCAATGTGACAGCCGCTGGCGGCACCCGCGATATCGGACCGCGTGACAGCGATTTCTGGTACGGCAAGCTGGGTTACCTGGCCAATGTTACGGGCCTGGGCAATAGTTCCTTCGTGGTCGACTATCTGGTGCAGAAAGACCTCGCCATCGCTGGTGGTGATGCCAAGGCTTGGTCCGTCGGCTATGTGCAGACGGTCGATGCGTTCGCCACCGACTTTTATATCAGCTACCGCAATCATTCCTATGATACGCGGACGACCCAGTACAAGGACATTAACGGCCTGATTTCGGGCGCGCGGGTCCGCTTCTGATCGTGATCATGACCTGATTGCCGCGCTGGTTGGTCGCGGCTTCGACCCGGTTTCCGCAGCAGGTGGGGCGGAAACCGGGTTTTTTTGTCTCTGTTCCCCCATATTGCCGGGGTGTGATTTCATGCTATGTCCCCGGTAACGGTGTGGGATCATGGATCGCGCGATGGAAGCAACGGACATGGCATTGGGCGGCTGGCAGGTCGCCCTTCTAATGCATGCCTTCTTGACCCTTGCCGCCCTGTGGCCGGCGCGGCGCCTGTTGCAGCGGGCAGGTTTGCCGGTGGCGCTGATGGGTTGGCTGGTTCTGCCGCTGTTCGGCTGGGCGGTGTTTGCCAGTGTACTGGCATTTAAGCCCTGGCCCAAGCTGCCGCCCCGGCCGGAAAAGCTGCATCCCCGCGAACGGCTGAAACGCCAGCGGGCCCAGGAACGGTCGGCCAGGAACGGGGAGGGCTGAGGCGATGCCGCGGTATGGAGATCTTGTGGATATGCTGTCCTTCCTGCCGGGCTGGGCATCAATCCTGGTTGTGGTCCTGACCATCACTTGGACCGTGTGCGTGGCAGGGATTGCGCTCGGCAAGACAGGGCGCAACCCTTTATGGGCATTGGTGGCTTTCCTGTTTTTCCCACTATTGACCGTGGGGCTTTGGGTCGTTGCGCTGTCCCGTTGGCCCCGGCTTGACCAGAAACCATGAAGGCGGCAACCCGCCATCCTTATCTGGACCATGCCGGCCCGATCGCCTTTGCGCATCGTGGCGGCGGACTGGAAGCCCCTGAAAACAGCATGGCATCCTTTGCCCATGCCATTGGTTTGGGCTATCGCTATATCGAAACCGATGTGCAGGTGACGGCGGACGGGCGGCTGATCGTCTTTCATGATCCTGTGCTGGACGCACTGACCGATGGATGCGGTCGGGTGGAAGACCTGCCCTGGCCAGATGTTGCCCAGGCACGGGTGGCCGGGCGCGAGCCGATCCCGCAACTGGAGGAGGTGCTGGAAACCTGGCCCGACCTACGCCTCAATATTGATCCCAAGTCGGACAAGGCGGCGGAAGCCCTGGTCGGCGTGTTACGCCGGCATGCGGCCCTTGACCGGGTCTGTGTCGGTTCCTTTTCCGGCAAACGGTTGGCTAGGCTCCGTCGCGCGTTGGGTCCGGCGCTGTGTTCATCGGCTGGCCCCTGGGACGTGGTGCGGGTCTGGGTCGCGGGTCACGGCCTGGCCCTGCCCGTCCCGCAGGGGCCACATTGCCTTCAGGTTCCTGTATCACATCGGGGCCTGACGGTCGTGACGCCGGCCATGCTGCGCGCCGCCCATGCGCGCGGCCTGCCCGTTCATGTCTGGACCGTGGATGATGGTGCGGAGATGGAGCGGCTGTTGGATATGGGGGTGGATGGCATCATCACTGACCGGCCAACTCTGTTGCGCGATGTGTTGCGCCGACGGGGCCAATGGCGGGGTTGATCAGACACTGAAGCACAGCCGTGCCTCAGCACCGGCCCCGGTATCGGTCATTGTGAAATTCCCTCCCAATTGCTGGGTGAGCAACCAGACCAGGCGCAGGCCCAGACTGGAAACCTGGCCGGCATCGAAACCGGCGGGCAGACCGGTGCCATTGTCACTGACGGAAAGTTCGACGCGGTTGCCCGCTTCCATCCGGGCCTTTACCCGGATGATACCGTCAGTTCGCCCGATAAAAGCATGTTCCAGACAGTTGCTGACCAGTTCGGCAACAACCAAGGCGGCCGGAATGACCTTTTCTGTCGGCAGTGGCAGGGGGGGTGTATCCACGGCCACCTTGATTCCAGCCGGGGCGGATGCCTGCACCACATCTTCCACCAACTCCGACAGGAAGTCGGCGAAATTGCCTTTTGCATTCTCCGGATCATGCAGGCGTCGCTGAATTCTGCCGATGGTGGCCAGCCGGTTCGACGCCTCCGTCAAGGCGCGCCGCGCTGTTTCATCCGTGACGTCGGCCTTTTGCAGGGCCAGTAAGGCTGAGACGATCTGAATGTTGTTGGAAACACGATGCTGCAACTCGGCAAACAGGATGGCGCGATGGGCTGCCAGATCGCTGGCTTCCTGTTCTGCCTTGCGGGCGCGGGCCTGTTCCTGGCGCACGCGCGACAGCGCGTTGTTCATCACATGAATGATGGCAATATCGATGGCAACAATCAGAATGAAGAAGCTCAGTGCCAGCGCACTGGGACCGTCAAGAACAAACCCCTTCGGCGGAATGAAAAAATACCAGGCCGCCAAGACTGACAGGGTGGCGGTCAGAATTCCCGGCCACAGACCCGCAAAGAAGGTGGTCAGGATCACAGCCGGAAAAAAAGTAAGGAAGGGAAAGCCCAGTGGCAGCGCGTGATCTGTGGCCCATCGCACGATCAGCGCCAACAGGAATGCCCCCAGGGCAAAACCATAGGCAAATACCGGAGACCGTCTGCCGGTTTCAATCGCCAGAATCAGCGCCATCAGGACCGGCCTTCACACGAGATTGCTTGCGTGGCTCAACCATAACAAACCCGGCCGGTTCCGTCGTAGTGGGAATCCTTCACAGTCAGCGGGCGCGCGGGCGCACATCGCATCAATGGTGCTCCTGGTCGGGAGGCAACCGGCGCGTAGCCTCCTCATGCACGGCCTGGTCATGGCCGCTGCGGTTGGAAAAGAAGACCAGCGCCATCAATCCGCCACCCACCACCAGGGAACCCAGAACCCCCAGGCCCAATGCGATAAATCCATGCAGGCTGATGGCCTGGTTCGGCCCGCCGCCGCCCATGGCGTTCCATGCCATCACGCCGCCGACTGCCGCCGCCAGCAGCATGGCCAGCAGACAGGTGATCATCAAAACCCCACCGCGGCTCATCTTCCCCCCTTGCCTTTTGTCACAACTCACCGCGCTTCGATATGGGGATTGCCCTTGGTGCCGGCCAGCCCCCTTGCGGATGCGGGCCACATGGTCTGGACAGGTGCCGTCGCCCCCGATAACTTCCGTGCCCGGTTCAACCAGTTACCGCAACGGATATTACCCATGAAGAGCGGCGTGAAGAAAGTCGTGCTGGCCTATTCCGGCGGCCTCGACACCTCGGTGATCCTGAAATGGCTGCAGGAAACCTATGCTTGCGAGGTCGTGACCTTCACCGCCGATCTCGGCCAGGGTGAGGAGTTGGAGCCTGCCCGCAAGAAGGCAGAATTGCTGGGCGTGAAGCCGGAAAACATCTTCATCGACGATCTGCGTGAAGAGTTCGTGCGCGACTTTGTGTTCCCGATGTTCCGCGCCAATACGCTCTATGAGGGCACCTATCTGCTGGGCACCTCCATCGCCCGGCCGCTGATCGCCAAGCGCCAGATCGAGATCGCCAAACAGGTTGGGGCCGATGCCGTGGCCCATGGCGCCACCGGTAAGGGCAATGACCAAGTCCGTTTTGAACTGGGCTATTACGCCCTGAAGCCGGACGTGACGGTCATCGCCCCCTGGCGCGAATGGGACCTGAACAGCCGCACCCAGTTGCTGGAATTCGCTGAAAAGCATCAGATCCCCATCGCCAAAGACAAGCGTGGCGAGGCCCCGTACAGCACGGATGCCAACCTGCTGCACATCTCCTATGAAGGTAAGGCCCTGGAAGACCCGTGGGTGGAACCGGATGAGGATATGTATACCCGTTCTGTTGCCCCCGAAAAGGCACCGGACGAGGCCGAATATGTCGAGATCGAGTATGAGAAGGGTGATGCGGTCGCGGTCAATGGCGTACGTCTGACGCCAGCCGCATTGCTGACGGAACTGAATCGATTGGCCGGCAAGCATGGCATTGGCCGCCTGGACCTGGTGGAAAACCGTTTCGTTGGTATGAAGAGCCGCGGCGTGTACGAGACACCGGGCGGCACGCTGCTATCGGTCGCCCATCGTGGTATCGAGAGCATCACGCTGGACCGTGAGGCACTGCACCTCAAAGACGAGTTGATGCCGCGTTATGCCAAGCTGATCTATAACGGTTTCTGGTTCTCACCGGAGCGTGAGGCCCTGCAGGCCTTGATTGACAGCACCCAGCAACGGGTGAACGGCGTGGTCCGGCTGAAACTGTTCAAGGGTTCGGCCCGCGTGGTTGGTCGCAAGAGCCCCAACAGTCTCTATCGCCTAGACTATGTGACGTTCGAGGCCGACAGCGTCTATAACCAGAAGGACGCCGAAGGCTTCATCAAGCTGAACGCCTTGCGTTTGCGCCTGAACAGCATCGCCAAGGGTCTTTAACCGTCCATTGCTGGTCATTAACCGCCCGCGTTCCGTCTGGAACGTGGGCGGGTTTGTTTTTGTCGGATCGCGAACGTGCGCTGGATCAAATCAGCGCAGCAATCATCGGCACCGGTGTAAAACTGGCGGTTCCCATGCTACATAGGGACCACCATGCATCGTTTTGCCAATCCCGCCCGTTTCCTGCGTCTGGCCGCCCTGGTTCTGCCCTGGGTTTCGGTCCTGTCCGCGATCTTGTTCACCGTTGGCCTGTATCTGGCATTGTTGGCCAGCCCGGAGGATTACCAGCAAGGCGACACGGTGCGGATTATGTATGTCCATGTGCCTGCCGCCTGGATGGCCATGTTCACTTACAGTTCCATGGCTGTTGCGGCTGCCTGTGCCCTGGTGTGGCGGCATCCATTGGCAGAGGTCTATTCCAAGGCGGCGGCTCCGCTGGGTGCGGGCTTCACCCTGCTGTGCCTGGTCACGGGCAGCCTTTGGGGGGAGCCAATGTGGGGCACTTGGTGGGTGTGGGATGCGCGCCTGACCTCTGTCCTGATCCTGTTCTTCCTCTATCTGGGCTACATGGCCCTGGTTGATGCGTTCGATGATCCGCAGCGCGGCCACCGCGCCGGGGCCATCCTGCTGCTGGTGGGTGCCATCAATGTGCCCATTATCAAATTTTCCGTCGATTGGTGGAACACGCTGCATCAGCCGGCATCGGTGCTGCGCCTGGACGGGCCGGCGATCCATGGTGACATGCTGTGGCCACTGCTGATCCTGGCCCTGGCCTTCAAGACCTATTTCGCGGCGACCGTGATCCTGCGCATGCGGGCGGAACTGGCGGAACGCAAGATCCAGACCCTGCGTCTGACCCAGGCCGGGGGGGTGTGACAGGATGGCCGACTTTTTCCACATGGGCGGATACGCCATCTATGTCTGGTCCAGTTATGGCGTTGCGCTGGTGGTCCTGGCAGGTTTGCTGATGGCGAGCCTGTCCGGTCTGCGGCGCAAGGAACGGATGCTGGCGACCTTGGAACAGACATTGCCACGCCGCCGCCGTCGGTCAGCGGCTGCGCCCTCCGGTGATGAGGCAGGCTCTACCCTGCATCACGGTACAACCGGCAAGGATAAGCGCGCTGATGACGCCACAAAGGGTGGCGACGATGCAGATGGCGGCAGCGATGGAGGAGGCGGAGAATGATGACGCGTAAGAAGCGCCGTCTGTACATGCTGCTGCTGGCGCTGGCCGGTCTTGGCACGGCTACGGCCCTGACTTTGACGGCCTTCGAAGAGAATGTGGCCTTTTTCTTCTCACCCTCCGATCTGACGGTAAAGCCGCCTGGCGATAAGTTGGTACGCGTTGGCGGCCTGGTGGCCGGCGGCTCGGTGGTGAAAGAAAATGACGGCGTGACGACCCGCTTCACCATTACCGATACGGCCCATACCGTCGATGTCACCACCAACCGCCCCTTGCCCGACCTCTTTCGTGAGGGGCAGGGTGTGCTGGTGGAGGGCCGTCTGCGCCCCGACGGTCTGTTCGTGGCATCCGAAGTGCTGGCCCGTCATGACGAAAATTACATGCCCAAGGAAGTGGCTGACGCCCTGAAGGCTTCTGGCCAGTTCCGTCCGGAAGTGCCGGGAAGGCCCGTTTTCGAAGCGGGGAGGTAAGGGTGGCCAGAATGGATGTGCGCCATTTCCTTGGGGCGATCCCTGGTGCCGGACTGGATTTCGCGGTTATCATTGATGCGGCGGCGGCAGAGCGTTAACGGACTGGCTCTGTCGCCATCTGCAGCTTACGGGCTGTTAAGGATGCGCTTGACGAAGAATGATGTCTGGCGTGATCGGACTTCGCCGGTTTTCGGCGGGTCGATGATAAAATCAACACCGGCAAACCCGGAACAGGAGCAGCGAGACGGACATGATCCCTGAGATCGGACATTACGCCCTGGTTCTGGCCTTACTGCTGGCGGTTGCGCAGTCGGTGATGCCGTTGGTGGGAGCTGCCCGGCGCGATGTGGCCTGGATGGAGACGGGGCGGATGGCGGCCTTTGCGCAACTGGCCGCCATTACCATTTCATTCGCGGCATTGATGCAAGCGCATGTCGTTTCCGACTTTTCCGTCCTTAATGTCGTGAACAACAGCCACAGTGCCAAGCCCATGCTTTACAAAGTGTCGGGCGTGTGGGGGAACCATGAGGGTTCCATGCTGCTCTGGGTGTTCATGCTGGCCCTGTTCGGGGCGGCGGTCGCAGGTTTCGGGCGAAATATTCCGCCGACGCTGAAGGCCCGCGTCCTGGGCGTGCAGGGATTGATCGGCGTTGGCTTCCTGCTGTTCATCCTGGTCACCAGCAACCCGTTCGCCCGTATCTACCCCGCCCCGATCGATGGCAATGACCTGAACCCGCTGTTGCAGGACCCGGGTCTGGCCTTCCATCCGCCCTTCCTTTACCTGGGTTATGTCGGGTTCTCTGTCGCCTTCAGTTTTGCTGTTGGTGCTTTGATTGAGGGGCGGGTTGATCCGGCCTGGGGACGCTGGGTGCGACCCTGGACTCTGGTGGCTTGGGCCTCGCTCACCATGGGCATCGCCATGGGGTCCTGGTGGGCCTATTACGAGTTGGGCTGGGGCGGCTGGTGGTTCTGGGATCCGGTGGAAAACGCTTCCCTGATGCCTTGGTTGGCCGGCACCGCCTTGCTGCATTCGGCCATTGTCGTGGAAAAGCGCGATGCGCTGAAGACCTGGACCATCCTGCTGGCCATCCTGACCTTCTCCCTGTCGCTGCTGGGCACCTTCCTGGTCCGCTCCGGCGTGCTGACCTCGGTCCATGCCTTTGCCGTCGATCCGCAGCGCGGGGTGGCGGTGCTGGGCTTGCTGATCCTGGCCACCGGCGGTGGCTTGCTGCTGTTTGCGCTGCGGGCACATGTTCTGAAAATCGGCGGGCTGTTCTCCCCGGTCAGTCGTGAAGGGGCCCTTGTCCTCAACAATCTGCTGCTGTCCGTTTCGGCAGCGGTGGTGCTGATTGGCACGCTGATGCCGCTGCTGCTGGATGCGTTCGGGCACAAGATTTCGGTAGGTGCCCCCTATTTCAACTTCATCACGCCGTTCCTGACCATCCCGCTGGTCATGGTCATGGCGCTGGGTCCGTTCATGCCGTGGAAACGCGCGGACCTCGGCGGTATCCTGTCACGCCTATGGGGCGTGGCACTGCTGACCCTGGTGTCGGTGATGCTGGCGTTGTGGCTGGCGGGTGTGAAGCCGGTGATGGCTTTGGTTGGTATTGCCATGGCGGGATGGGCTGGGTTCGGCGCCGTTTGGGAGGTGGCGGACCGTGTAAAGCTGTTCCGGGTACCACTGGCCGACAGCCTTTCCCGGGCCCGGGGTTTGCCCCTGGGCGCCTGGGGTACGGCGGTTGCCCATGGCGGTATGGGCATCGCCATTGCCGGCATGGTCGGCACCACCTTCTGGCTGGCTGAGGATGTGCGAGTCATGAAGCTGGGAGACAAGGCCCTGATCGCCGGCTACGAGGTCACACTGGATAAGGTGGAAGACCTGCGGGTCGCGAATTATCAGACGGAAATGGGCCATTTCAGCGTTCGGCGCGATGGTGACCTGATCAGCACCCTGACCGCTGAGCGCCGCTGGTATCCCGTCGCCAAGATGCAGACAACGGAAGCCGCCATCCACACCACCTTCTATTCCGACCTCTACCTGGTGCTTGGTGAAGAAAACCCGGGTGGCGGTGGTTGGGTGGTGCGCCTGTATCATCATCCGCTGGTGCCCTGGATCTGGATCGGGTCGCTGGTCATGGTACTGGGCGGCTGCCTCAGCCTGTCCGATCGGCGATTGCGGGTCGGCGTACCGGCCCGCCGTGCGGCCCCGGTTTCCCCCGCCCTGCAACCCGCGGAGTGAGAGCAACAGCATGAGCGCCGTTACCCGTCACCGTCTGCTGCTGTTGCTGCCGCTGGCTGTTTTTCTCATTCTTGGCGGCTATTTTGCGTTGGGTTTGACCAAGGACCCGTCCAAGCTGCCCTCCATGCTGATCGACAAACCGGCGCCGACCTTTGCCCTGCCCGGCCTGTCGGAGGGGGAGAAGGGGCTATCCAATGCCGATCTGACGGGCAAGGTGCAGTTGGTCAATGTGTTTGCCAGCTGGTGCGCCCCCTGCCGCGTGGAACATCCGCTGCTGATGCGGTTGGCCAAGGAAGATGGCGTGACCATCCACGCCATCAACTATAAGGATAAGCCGGAGGCGGCCAAGGCCTTCCTGGACCAGATGGGCAATCCCTTCACAGCCATCGGCGCCGACAAGGATGGCCGTGTGGCCATTGATTTCGGCGTCTATGGCGTGCCGGAAACCTACGTGATCGATCGACAGGGCCGGGTGCGTTACCGGCATGTCGGGCCATTGATGCCGTTCGATGTGGACGAAACGATCCTGCCCATGATCAGGGAACTGTCGAAATGACGGCGTTTATGCCTTCCTTCAGTCATCGGGCAGGCACATCCGCGCCCTTGTCCTGGATCGCTGCCGCGCTCGTCGCCGCTTTCCTGTGTGTTCCTGCCTTGGCGGTCATGCCAAATGAAAAGCTGGCCGATCCCGCGATGGAGGCCCGCGCGCGGGAGATTTCTAAGGAACTGCGCTGTCTGGTCTGTCAGAACCAGTCCATTGATGACAGTAATGCCGATCTGGCCCGCGATCTGCGGGTGCTGGTGCGTGAACGGCTGGTGGCAGGCGACAGTAATGAACAGGTCCTGGCTTATGTCCATGACCGTTATGGCGATTTCGTGCTGCTCCGCCCGCCGGTGACCGGATACACGGCCCTATTGTGGGGGGGACCGTTTGCCCTGCTGCTGCTGGCGGGCCTGGGCACAGCACTCTACATGCGCCAACGTCGCCGCGACGTGGAAACCATGCCGGTTCCGACCCTGACGGCGGAAGAAGAAGCACGGCTTATGGTCCTTTTGAATGAAGACAAGTCGGGGGATGGGCGATGATCGGTTTCTGGCTGGTCGCAGCCGCCCTGACGGCGCTGGCCCTGCTGCCTCTGCTGCGCACCCTGTTGCGTCCGTCCCCGCCGCTGGAAGGGGCCGCAGAGTTCGCCCGCGGCGTTTATGCCGCCCAAGTGACGGAAATCGATCGCGACCTGAAACGCGGCATCCTGTCGGTCGATCAGGCCAGGGCGGCGCGGGCGGAGGTCGGCCGCCGGCTGCTCTCTGTCGCGGATGAGGCGGCGGCAACCAAGGTGACCAGCAACGGCAAGCCGGCGCAGCGCACGGCTATGGTCGTGACCCTGCTGCTCCCCCTGGCTGCCCTTGGTATCTATCTGCCGCTGGGGCACCCCAATCTGCCAGCGGTACCCTTTGCCACACGCCCCAAGGAAGCGCCCGTTCCGCCACAGGTGATTGAGGCCGTGGCCAAGCTGGAAGAGGCGTTGAAGGCCAATCCCGATGATGCCGGTGGATGGGCCTTGCTGGCGCAGAGTTATGGCGCCATGAGCCGGCCCAATGATGCCGTCAATGCTTGGCGACAGGTGCTACGCCTGACGCCGGCCGATGCCAGCGTGAAGGGGGCTTTGGCTGAGGCGTTGACCGTGTCCGCCGATGGGGTGGTCGGGGAAGAGGCGGTTCGTCTGTTCACCGAAGCGGTGGCCGCCAATGCCATGGATGCGCGTGCTCGGTATTACCTTGGCATGGCGCGGTTACAGGCGGGTGATATCAGGGGCGCGTTGGACCGTTGGACGGCGCTGGTGGCCGACAGTCCTGCTGATGCGCCCTGGCTGCCCACGGTGCGGGAGCGTATCCATGATGCCGCCACGCAGGTCGGTCTCGACCCCTTTGCCATCACCCCGCAGCCCCGGCCCGCCAGCGCGCCGCCGCCCGCCATGGGCCAGGCCGGCGGACAAGGGGGGGCTGCCCCGGCCCTGTCGCCCGAACAGATGCAGGCCATGGCCGGGATGAGCAAGGAGGATCAGCAGGCCACCATCAACAGCATGGTCGATGGGCTGGAAGCCAAGCTGAAAGACAATCCCGGTGATGCCGATGGTTGGATGCGTCTGGCCCGCGCGCGCGAAGTGCAGGGCAATCTGGACGCCGCCCGCGCGGCCCTGCGTGGGGCGGTGAAGGCTGATCCCAAGCGCTTGCAGGCCTGGCTGGACCTGTCGCGCCTGACCGCCCCGGATGATGAACAGACCCAGGGCAGCCCGGAATTCCTGGCGGCCATGGGTACGGTGCTGAACCTCGCACCCGACAATCCGCAGGCGCTTTATTATCTGGGGCAGCAGGCAGCGAACGAGGGCAAGATCGATCGGGCACGGGAGCTGTGGGGGCGGCTGCTGAAACAACTTCCCGCCGACGCGCCGCAGCGCCCGGAACTGCAAAGGCGGATGGACAACCTGAAATAGGCGTTGTTCTCTTATTGTTCTTGGTCGGCTTCTCGGGCATCCTGCGGCATCATCCCGATCCGCAGGACCTCTGATGACTGTCGTGACGCTGCCGCAGGCGCTTTCCTTCCGGCTTAACCGTCAGCACCTGACCAAACCGGCGGCGGACGCCCTCATCGCGGCACGGACCCTGATCGGAGCGCAGGCCCAGGTCCATTCCGCCGCCATCTTGCAATTGCGGGCGCGCAGCGAGGCGGGGGCGGCGGATGGGGATATCGACCGCGCCCTCTATCAGGACCGCACCCTGGTAAAGCTCTGGGCGCAGCGTTCCACCCTGCACCTGATGCAAGCCGACGATCTGCCCATGATCCTGGGCCTGCGCCGTGAGCATGTGCAGGGATACCATAATTGGTATGCCAAGGAAGGGCTGAGCGCGGATCAGGTTGAAACGCTGGTGACGGCGGTGGTCCAGGCCTTGGAACAGGGTGCGCATAGCCGCATGGATCTGTCGCGCCGCTTGGTGCCGATCCTGGGTGAATGGGCGCGGCCCATGCTGGAACATAGCTGGGGCGGGATCATCAAACTGGCTTGCGCGCTGGGCCATGTCTGCCACGGGCCGGCGGAAAAGGCATGCGGGGAGGGCGCACGGGAAGCCTTGTTCGTGCATCTGGGCCAATGGCTGGGTCACAGTTTGACTGTACCGGATGGGCGGACCGCCATGGCCGATCTGGCCCGCCGTTATCTGGCCGTCTATGGCCCCGCAACGCCGGCGGATTTCAAGAAATTCGTGGGCTTCTATGCCGGTCCGGCACAGCAGGCCTTTGCCGATCTGGGCAAAGAGATTGTGCCAGTGACGCTGTCAGGCAAGAAAGCCTTTGTGCTGGAACATGATCTACCTGCCCTGCTGGCTGCGGAGCCGGTCGAGGGGCAAATCAATGTCCTGGGCCTGTTCGATCCTTACCTGCTGGCCCATGCCGATACCGGCCAGTATCTGGAGGATCGGTTTCGGCCTGCCATCTATCGTGTCGCGGGCTGGATCAGCCCCGTGATCCTCCGCCAGGGCCGGGTGGTTGCCACCTGGACACACAGCCGTGTGGCCGGACCGAACGGCACGGGCGCCTGGGCGGTGCAGGTCACGCCACTGGAACGTGTCTACAAGAAGGAACTGCCCGCCATCACGCGCGGGCTGAAGCGTCTGTCGGGCGGGCTGCCCGTCAGCGTGACGGGGGTGTAGCAGACGCAAAAAAGGCCGGGGGATTGCGCCCCCGGCCTTGATCGCCCCGCCCCGGTCATCGGCGGGAGGATGGACGGCCTGTTTACGCGGCGGTACGGATACCGGCGCGCACGACCTTTTCGTCCACCTGGTCGGCGAACTGGGTGAAATTGGCTTCGAACCGGCGCGCCACTTCATGCGCGGTGGCGTCGAAGGCCGACTTGTCAGCCCAGGCGTTGCGTGGCAGCAGCACATCCGCCGGCACCCCGTCACACCCTTCCGGCACGGCCAGACCGAAATTCGGTTCCGGCTTGTGGCTGACTGTGGCCAGTTTGCCCGACAAGGCGGCGTTTACCAGAGCACGGGTATGGCCGATCTTCATGCGGCTGCCCGTTCCATAGGAACCGCCTGTCCAGCCGGTATTGACCAGCCAGCAGTTAGCGCCATCCGCTTTGATCTTTTCGCCCAGCAACTTGGCATAGACGGTGGGATGGCGCGGCATGAAGGGGGCGCCGAAGCAGGTGCTGAACGTTGCCTGTGGCTCCGTCACACCCTTTTCCGTGCCGGCAACGCGCGCCGTGTAACCGGACAGGAAATGGTACATGGCCTGTTCGGAGGACAGTTTGGAAATGGGCGGCAGTACGCCGAAGGCGTCGGCGGTCAGCATGATGATGTTCAGCGGCTGGCCACCCAGGCCCGTCTCCGACGCATTTGGGATAAAGTCGATCGGATAGGAGGCGCGGGTGTTTTCGGTCAGGCTGGCATCATCCAGGTCCAGCGCGCGGCTTTGCGGGTCCATGACGACATTTTCTAGGACCGTGCCGAAGCGGCGCGTGGTCTCGAAAATCTCCGGCTCGGCTTCTGCCGACAGGCGGATGACCTTCGCATAGCAGCCGCCTTCGAAGTTGAAGACACCACGGTCGGACCAGCCATGTTCATCATCACCGATCAGGGTGCGGGAACTATCGGCGGACAAGGTGGTCTTGCCGGTGCCTGACAGGCCGAAGAAGATGGCGGTATCGCCACCCGCCCCGATATTGGCCGAGCAATGCATGGGCAAAACGCCCTGCGCCGGCAGCAGGAAATTCAGGATGGAGAAGATCGACTTCTTGATCTCTCCGGCATAGGAGGTACCGCCGATCAGGACCAGCCGGCGCTTGAAATTGATCACCACAAACACGTCCGACCGGGTGCCGTCGCGCTCGGGCACGGCACGGAAGTCAGGGGCCTGCAACACGGTGAAGGCCGGCTCGAATGCTGCACGGTCCTTCAGGGCCGGGCGGATGAACATGTTCTGGGCAAACAGGTTGTGCCAGGCATGCTGGGTCACGATGCGGACCGGCAGGCGGTAGGCGGCGTCGGCCCCAGCGTAGAGATCTTGCACAAAGACCTCACGATCCTGGAGGAAAGCCGTAACGCGGGCATGCAGGCGGTCAAACGCATCCTCGGTGAAGGGCTTGTTCGGGCCCCACCAGATGTCGTGGGCGGTGGTCTCTTCTTTGACCGTGAACTTGTCGTTGGGAGACCGGCCTGTGTGCTGGCCTGTGATGGCGACCAGGGCGCCGTCCTTGGACAGCTTGGCCTCCCCACGCCGCAGGGCCTGTTCGTATAGCGCACCGACGCTCAGGTTCCAATGGGCGGCCTTCAGATTGGTCAAGCCCAGATAATCCAGACCGAAGCTGCTGATGACGGGACCGGTATGTTCCACGTTGGGTTTCTCCCTCTCCAGTGACTAGGGCCGTCCCCGTTCTGTCCGGGTCCTGCGCACTGTGTAGTACCCGCAAAAGGCGCTACAAGGCTTTTTATGTAACGGCTTTTGTACACTTACCGTTCCTATGTCGGGCTGGCAACCCCCACAGGTGTGGGCAGCACTATGGCGACCGGCATGCCTGTTAGCCGGCGGTCACATAGACCCGCATCGTGACGGCATGAGGCAGGGCTACAGCGGTGAGGATGCCAGTGAAGGACAGCAGGACCAGCGTCAACGTCGCAAACCGTGGGTGAAGTCGCGCGGGCAGACGGTCGCCGAGGGCCGGAACAAGCAGGCCCAGGAGCAAGGCCAGCGGTGCGAAGTAACGGCCCTGCACGCCATCCACCTGTCCGGCACCGACGGCGCTAAATGTCAGATACTGCAACAGAAAAATAGCAAGAACGGTCCCGACCAGCCCCAGGGCCATGCCCGTCTTGACCCGCCACCCCGGCTGGTTGCCGGGCGTTACCGCCGAGAAGGCTAAAACCAGGCCGAAAACCCAGAGATAGAAGGGGTAAAGGGCGTCCGGCAGGATAATGTTGACCTGGCTCCAACCGATCCAGCCCAGCATCCCGATTGTAAACGGCCACCCCCACTGGAACAGTGTATCAACCAGAGCCGCCGGGAAGGCCAGCGGGTGGGACAGCAAGTGCAACACCTGTGCGCCAAGATCGGGCACCACATCGCCATGCACCTGCATCACTTGTACGAACAACACGGCATGCAGCGCCCAGGCCACTGGCATCAGGAGCGCTGGCAGCAGCATGGCCCATCCCGGCACGCGACCGAGCCGCCCCGGCATGACCATCAGCAATGGCAAAAGCAAGGCCAGATTGGCTGGTCGTGACATGGACAGCAGCAGGCTGACAAGGGCAAGCCCGATGAATTCCGCGGCGGTGGACCGCCCCTGCCGCGCGATGGCCCGGGTCATCAATGCGGCGTAAACCGCTGACAGGGCGATCAAAAGCCCATCCTGGCCACAGGCGGCATATTGGGCCAGACAAAGCGGCCAAAGGGCCACCGCCACAAGCGGGCCATGCCCAAACGCCGCGAGACGCAAAGCCGTTACAAATAAGAGCAGGCAAGCCGCAATATTGGCGAAGCGGGCAAGCCGGATGCTGTCGGCCACGCCGAAATCCAGGACTTTGCCAATCCACAGCCCGGCCATGGTCGGCAGGTAGAGAGTGGGGGGATAGATGGCGGTATTGGGGATATGGACGAACCGCGTCCTCCCGCTCCACGGTACCGTCTCGCCGTCAGCCATGGTTGCCGCCGACATCACCCTTCCGGGTTCCGATAGCGTGCTCCAGTAATGCGACAGCAGCTCAAGCAGGCCCTCGTCGATAAACCCTCCCGATGAGCCGTCAGGCTCGCGGGAACCGAAGACATGACCCCGCAGAACCGTTTCGGCCCGCATCACGTGGTTGCTTTCATCCACGTTGAAATAGGGTGGCATGGCCCACGCCATGAAGCCGGATACCGGCAGGGCCAGCAGAAGAAACAGCAAGATCGCGATATTCTTCGGCATTGGTCCGGGTCCCGACATCGGCCGGGCCTTCTTACCTTATCTAAGTCAGCCAGGACAAATGGCACCATCGGGATTGTGCTGTGACAGTTCATGGACCTTCTGTGCTCGCGACCGAACCAGGGTGACGCAAGATCTCCCCGCCACCCTGCCGCCAGGCGCCGTCGCTATGGTTTTGCTGTGGCTGGGGTCGGTCGGGCGCCGGCGCGCGAGGCCATTTCCAGCGCCATATTCAGCGCATCATCGGCATGGGTGACAATATCCGGGGCGACACCCTGGCCTTCCCAACCCCAACCATCATCGGGATCATAGGATCGGCCCACAGGGATGAAGGCTGCGAACCGGCCACTGATCTCTTCCACCCCGCCAAAATGGCCGGCGCCGTAAGTCTTTTCCCCAATGATCGTGGCGCGCTTGGTGCGCTTGAAGGCCATAGCCAGATGTTCGGCAGCAGACGCGGTTCGTCGGGAGGTCAGGTAATAGACCGGAACTGATTGCAGCCGGGTAACCGTCTTGTCCGGGGTCACCATATGGTCCTGGCGAATGACGCCGTCGGGTGCGTCCTGCCGGACCAGTGATCGATAGGCCGGCATGCCACGGGCAAAGGCAGAAGCACGGGTGTCCATACGCACCAATGTGGTCGATTGCGCAAAAAGTAGCGGCAGGATCGCATCCATCTCATCCAGGCCGCCGCCGCGATGGGGGCGGGCATCGATAATCACGGCACGGGCTGTCGCCGCCTGTTCAACAAGGAAGTTGCGCACTGCTGCTATCACCTTCGTTTCACCAAAAAAGCCATTGAAACGCAGATAAGCGACATCGCCGATCATTGAGGCGTCTTCCAGCCCTTGGGGCCCATTGGGTTTAGCACTGGCCGGCATGTCGGGTTGTTGCGGGCGCGGCGCGCGGTTTTGGAAAACGCTGACTGGTGCCAACCGAAGATGGCCGTCGCGGTTGATTGCCTGCAGATCGGCTGTGACACGTTCGCCAAAGGCAGTCGGATCGGTCAGGTCTGCATAGGCATCCTTGTCCGCCTTTTCGCGCAGCATCCCCGCATAACGAGCGCCGACCTCCGGAAAGACAAAGTTAGCGGCCAGACGGTCCGCCAATGTTCGCAGCACCTCAGCACGCTCCGCTTTACCCATCGGCCCCGTTGCCGGAACCTGGGCCAATACAGGGGCAGCCAGGGTGGTCAGGGCCAGGGTCAGAAAATGGCGACGCTTCAACATAAAGTGCTCTCCGCTCGCTTAGCCGGTCAGTGACCACTGGCAAAGCACTCGCCATGCCACACCGGAAAAGGACGGAAAATCGGGTTTTCCTGCTTGGCGCTTGTGTCCGCTGGTGAACAGTCTGTCCGGTTACGGACAGCGCGCTGTTCGTCTTAAGGGGAAACTGTTCGCGCCAAGGTCGCCAGCCGCATCATTTCTGTATGGGCCTGCCCCACATCATAGACTGGCGCGGTGAAGGCAAGGCGAGCCGTATCGGCATCGGTGCGTAGATCCAGGCCGTCCGGGTCAAGGCCGGTCATGCACCAGCGACCGTGACCCTTGCCCAACAACGCTGTGGCATACAGGGCCAGGGCATCGGCATGGTCCTGGTTCATGTGGGCGACGAGTTCGGCTTCCGCCCGTGCGAGATATTCGCATGCAGTGGCGGGGAGGCACAGATCATCAGTCGACAGCGTATGGATGCGCCCGAAACCGGCCACCAGATGCCCGTCCGTGATGACAACCCGCCACAAACCAAAATCGCCGAAGCCGGCATAGGTTACGGCGGTTGGCTGCCGGGTCAGGAAACGGCGCAGGAGGGCGGGGTCCTGGGTCGGTTCCGCTTGTCCACGTACGGACAGCCGCGGACCGGTCAGCCGGTCGATATGGCCGGCAGTGCCGTCGAACAGCAAGCCGCAGCGTGGGTCGACCAGCAGGTTGCGTGTATGTTCGGCCAGACCGGAAATCAGCAGTAAGGGGCATCCGTCCGTTGCAAATCCGATCAGGGCAAGGGAGGGGCTGGGCCAGCCCGCACGATCGCCGCCCGGACGGGTCAGCGTTGCCAAGGTTGCCTGGGTACAGCCCCGCATCAGGTTCCGCGCACCTGTTGCATGACTTTTCTGATCGTTATCCGCCATGATCTTTTGCCATCCCCTGTCATTTGCCAGAGGGTGGGCGAAACCGGAAAGGTTGGGAAGGGGGCTGCTTGCCGCTACCCGATTGATTTGCGCATGGGTACAAATGGGATGACGTGACCGTCGGGCAGATGCTCGGTATGTGTGCCTGTCGCGATGAAACCCAGGGCGAGGTAAAGCGATACGCCGGGTAACGTTGCCATCAACTCAAGGCTTTTGAACCCTTCCGACAGTGCTGCCTGTTCAGCAGCACGCATCATCCGACTAGCGAGACCGCGCCGTGCAAAGGCAGGGTCAACGAAAAAGGCCCGGATTTTGGCTGCGTCAGTGACAGGGTTCAGTAGCTCAGCCGAACGCCCTGCCGCCTGATCCCCGCCGAACAGTGTCCGGCGCCGACTCCACCCGCCACAGGCGGCATAACATTCGCCGACCAGGACGGTGAAGTAGGTGCCATCGGCAATCAACGTGCCGTCAATGCCGAAGATCGCCTTCAGTGACGCATCGATCTGGTCGGTGCTGTAATGGTCCCGGCTGAGATCGCGCACGGACCGTTCCACCAGCCTCTCCAGCGCCGGTCGATCTGCGGGCGTGGCAAGACGCAGAACGGGTTCATTCGCCATGGTTACTGCCGCATCCCCTTCACATCCTCGGGCGTTACGACATCCTTATAGCCGTTGCCGAAATGTGTGCGGACATAATTGACGACAGCGGCCACCTGTTCATCCGACAGATAGGCGAAGGCCGGCATCGCCTTCTGCCCATTGACGACCAGATGCACGGGATAGGTCCCGGCCTCCAGGTTGGTGTTGGCGGCAAGGGCCGGATAGGCCCCGGCCCCGGTCGCCCCTTTGCCGTCGGGCATGTGACAGCCCTGACAGATCGCGTGATAGAGCTGCTCGCCGTTTTGATAGGCGAAACGGCGGGCATCGGCAAAGTCGCTGCTCTGCGCATCCGTGCTCTGGGCACCGGCAGGACCAGAGGCCGCCAGAGCGGCCAGGAACAGGGCAGCGATTGACAGTGGCTTGACCATGCGCATGGTCTTTCTCCCTCTCATCATTTCGCAACAACGCGCTGGTGAAGTCGACCAATGGCGTCCAGTGCGGACAGAACCGCCCCCTCCTGCCAAGCCGGCAGATAGGAAACATGTTCACCGGCCAGCAGGATGCGCCCGTCGATCTGGCACATATTCTTGTAATGCTCGGCCCGCTTGGCCGCCGTCCAGGACCCGAAACAGCCCAGAGTCCAGGGCACGCGGTGCCAAGCGACCGCCACACCATTATCGAATTCTTGTCGATATTGAGGGTGGATCTGCGCGCCGAACTCAACGCATTTCTTCACCCTTTCCTCCGGCGCCATGGCGGCGAATTCATAGGCGAATGGACCCCAGGGATAGGCCCCCAGCAGTACGCCCTTGCCCGGCTGGGCAAAACGGCTATTGGGGTAGGCGATCAGAGAGATGGGCAGGTCGGTATAGGTGATACCGCCATAGATCTCCTCATCCTCTTCCCAGAAGCGGCGCTTGAACTGCAAGCCCACCTTGAACGCCGCCTCATAGGGCAGGGCGTTGATGGCGGCGTCCATGTCGGACGATACGTTCTTCTTGATCTGCGACAGGATGGAGGCGGGAATGGTGCACAGGCACCAGTCGGCCTTGGCCGTCTTAACGGCGCCGCCAGCCTTGGTATCGGTGTAGGTAACCGTGACGCCCCCCGAATCCTGCTGAATCTCGGTAACCTTGGCGTTATAGGTGATCTTGTCCTTCACCTTCGCGGCCAGGGCCAGGGGGCCGGCATCCATGCCGCCTTCCGGCTGGAACAAGGCTGTCTGGAATTCGTACCCCGAACCTGTTCCGATGGCCCGCCAAAGGCCGGATTGCAGAAGTTGCGAGAACTCGATGGGTTTGGAGAAGACGGGTTCGCCCGACAGACCGCCGCCGGGGTCCTTCTCAAAGCCGCGTCGGTTGGAGGTCTCGGCATTGGCCTTATAGGCATAGTTGTCATCCAGGGCGCCCCAGTCCTGCATGGCCTCCAGCAGCTTTTCCTGGTCTTCCTTGGTAACAAAGCCGTCCAGCCCGCCCTTGTGCCCCAGCTTGGACAAAAGCTCGGCCACATGGCCGTTGAAATCGGCCAGCACATGGCGATAGCGCTGCGGCTTGCCGTCAAAGGCATTCTTGGAATGAACATAGGCGTTGTAATTGACCTGGAAAAACGGCTCCAGCTTTACGCCCAGCTCACGGTAATAGTGCATGACAGCGCGATGATGGTATGGCACGCGCCAGGGTCCAGGATTTAGGTAATGCCCCTTGTCGAACCCCACTTTCTGTGTGAAGCCGCCCAACTCGGTATAGGTGTCGCCGCCGCGCAGCGTCCAGGCGCGACCACCGGCCTTTTCCCGGTATTCTAGCACCTGCACCTTGTACCCAGCCTTGCCCAGTTCGTAGGCTGCCACCAGCCCGGCCCAACCGGCACCCAGGATCAGTACCGAGGCACCCTTGGGCGCACCGGATAGGCTGGGCGGCCCTGCAAACGGGCTTTCTGCCGCATAACCCAGCGACGTCGCCGCCTGATACATGACGGAGCTGCCCGCGGCCGTACCGATCATGGCCAGCAACTCGCGCCGCGTCATGCGGGCACGAGGGGGCATATTGTTCATTGCAACCATCATCGCCTCAATGGGAAATCGGGACGCAATCCCTCAAGCACCGCCCCCGGATCGAACCGGGGGCGGTGAAGGTCGAGATGACAGGGATCACTTGAAAATCCGGGGACGGACAGGGATGGGCCCGCCGCCCCCGTTACGCACCGCAGGATCAGAACTTGACGGTCACACGGGCATAATACATGCCACCGTTGTACCCCATGGGTGAGGTGTCGGGATAAACCTGACCCACGGCATAACCACCACCAGCCAGGGCATCGACCTTGTCCGGGTAATTGTCGAACATGTTCTGCACGCCGATGGCGAAGTTGATGTCCTCATAGACATCATAGGAAACTTCGGTGTCGAACAGCCATTCGGACCCGAAGGTCTTGGCATAGTTGGCCGTGTCGGTGAACTTGCTATAGTAGCTTGCACGGCCAAGGATGGAGAAGGCGCCCAGCGTATATTGGGCGGAGAAATTGCCGCGGAATTTCGGCAACTGCTTCTCCAGGTCGGCCTTGCGCGTATCATCGATCACGGCGGTGTTACGCTTGGTCACCTTGGTCTTGTTGTAGTTAAGGGCTGCTGTCAGATCGACCTTGCCCTCACCCGCCGGGACCGAGGTGTTGGCCACAAAGTCGACGCCCTGGGTGCGGGTATCGAAGGAATTGGTAAAGTAGTTGACTGCACCCAGCGTGTTGGCACCCGGAACGCCCAGGGCCGCCAGCCGGATCTTGTCAGCATCTGTCGGGTTGAAGTCACCCGACAGGGCGATACGGTCTTCAACCTTGATGTTATAATAGTCGATGGTGACGTTGATATCGGCCAGATCGGCGACGATACCGCCGGCGAAATTGGTGCTCTTTTCTTCAGACAGCGGCTGCGCACCGAAATACTGCGCCACCAGGCTGGCGGCCGGATAGGTGCCACGCGCCACCGGGCTGGAACTGCCGGCCGGGAAGAAGGTTTGTACTGACGATGTCTGTGACTGGCCGGGTGTGGGCGCACGGAAACCGGTATTGACCGAACCACGGACGGCAAAGCTGTCGGTGATGTCGTAACGGCTGCTGAGCTTCCAGTTGAAGGTGGAGCCGAAAAAGTCGAAATCCTCATACCGGGCGGCGACGCCAACCGTGAAGCTGTCGGTGACGTCACCTTCCATGTCGGCATAGAAGGCGATGTTGTCGCGCTTGAACTCGCCCGAATCCTCTGGACGGAAGCCGGGATAGCCGTTGGACCCGATGGGCAGGGCCGCGGGCAGCCGGGTGCGGAAATCGATGAACGAAGCGTAGGGGCCGACCGTGTAGGAGGCCGGGTCGCCAGGGCCGATTTCATACAGTTCGCGGCGGAACTCCGTACCCACTGCGATGTTCAGCGGGGTGGCCCAGCCGATTTCCACCGGATAGGACAGATCGACGTTGAAGTTCTCTTCTTCCTGAACCAGCCGCCCGACATAGAATTCACGCGGACTTGCCGGACCCAGCGACGGGTTGACGGTATTCTTCAGTTCGTAATCAATCTGACTGCGCCCGAACGACCCGGACATGCTGTACACCAGACCGCTTTCCAATTCATGCTTGAAACCACCGACGATGGAGGCGTCCTTCACGTCGCCGTAGAAGCGCGGCGTGAAGCCCAGCGGAAACCATTCGGTGAAGCGGAAACCATCCGGATCACCCGCCACGGGAAGGGTCGGGCCATTCACAGCGTGTGTCAGGCTCGGCGGGCGATAGTAGAAGGACCCATTAGACTTCGACGCACCATAATTACCGAACAGGAAGATTGAGGTGCTTTCAGTCAGCTCGATGCCGGAATTAACGAAAACGCGCGTCGCCTCCGCATCCGGGTCACCCCAGTTCATGGCAAGATCGGTCTTGGCAGCCGGCGCGCGCGGGTCCTGGACGCCGCGGTTGGTGGGGTCGCCCTGGCTGTATTCAGCCGACAGGTTGAAGAAACCATTGGGGCCCAGCGGCAGACCGACATTGGCCGCAAATTTGGCATTGTCGCCGTCACCTTCATAGGTGGAGCCATATTGGATCGTGGCTGAACCCCCTTCCGATGCGTCTTTGAGCTGGAAATTCATCACGCCGGCAATGGCGTCCGAGCCGTACTGGGCGGCGGCGCCGTCACGCAGCACCTCTACCTGTTTAATGGCAATGGCCGGGATCTGTGACAGGTCGGACGCCTGGGCACCCGCTGCCAGCGCGCCACCGGACAATTGCACCAGGGCCGACCGGTGACGTCGCTTGCCATTCACCAGGATCAGGGTCTGGTCCGGCGGTAGACCGCGCAGGGTCGGCGGACGCACGAAGGTAGAGCCATCGGAGATACCGTTGCGGCTGACATTAAAGGAAGGAACCAGGCTGCGCAGGATATCATTGGTATCGCTAAAAGCCTGCTTTTCCAGATCACCCGCCCCCAGAACATCGATGGGCGCGAGGCTTTCGGTCGCGGTGCGGTTGGCCACGCGCGTACCGGTCACAATGATTTCCTCAATACCGTCGACCGGCTGGGCCATGGCCGACATGGGCAGCAGGCTGGTCGTGCACAGGATGCCGAATGCGACCTTCCGCACGGATGCGCGCTTGGCCGGCTTGCTGTTATTTACCTTCATGAGAGGTCCCCTGTTCAACTCGGTTGTTTGGTTCCTTCCTCCTCGGTTGCGCTTCTTCCCATTGATGGTCCCTTTTGCGGGACACTTTGCCGGGGCCCGGTCCCCGCCGCCGGTCTTCCGGTCATGCGAGCCCCCCGTCCCCGTCCCCCACCGGCCCCTACCCGTGGGGACGGCAGCGGTTCGTTGAGAACCGAAAGGGCTGTTCGGGGGCTTTCCCATTCCCCCACCAGCCCTTGCCGGTTATTGCTTAGCCTTGGCAGCCAGAACTTCGATTTCCACCAGCATGCCGGGAGAGACCAAGCCGGCGATCTGTACCGTGGACCGGGCCGGCTTGTTGGGCTGCTCCGGCGTGCCGAAGAACTTGGTATAACCGGCCATCATGCCGGCGAAATCCATTTTGCCTTCCTTGGCCGGGTCACCGACCAGATAGACATGCATCAGCACCACGTCGCCCATGGTCAAGCCCTGGGCCTTCAGGGTTTCCTGGATACGTGTCAGAACATTGACAGTCTGTGTTTCGGTATTGCCGAAGGATTCGATGCTGCCCGCGGGCGCATCCTTGTTCGCCACGGGCGGCACGGTGCCGGACAGGAAAAACAGGTCAGACCCGGCAGGCACCTGCACTGCCGCGGCAATGGGGAAGTTCGGCACATCTGTGCGCTTGATCTCGCGGGCCTCTTCCTTGTTGCAGGCTGTCAGCGCTGCCGCAAGGACCAGGAGACTACCCAACCGCTTCAACATTCTTCCTCCGCTATGGATGGGCCGGTGGCTGTGTCAGCCACGCACCGGCAAGGACAGGGGATGGACCAACCAGACCTTGCGGCCTTCATCCCAGGAGACACCGGAGAGAAGTTCCGGCGTGTTGACATTACCGGCCGGCGGCCGGGCCTGACGATCAGCAACCCGTGCTTTGGCAGCAACAAGAGCCTGTGGGGCCGCAATCACCCTCACGACATTTCTGACGGCGACCCGTACGGCATGTTTGGCCATGTCCACCTTCGTGTCTGTCGGCGGGGGATGAGCCGGCCCATTCTGGCCACTGCGTCGCCGCGAACCGCATCCCCCTGATAGGAAACAGCGTTTCAGCAACAACCGTGCCACGGCTGTGCGTGTGCGAAATCAAGGATGCCGGTCCGGAAATCGATTGGACGAATGCTCAACAAAGCAGCAGGCTGCTATCAAAGAAGAAGTTCTGATGGATTTTAAGGCAAGGATGAATTTGAAAAAAGCAGAATGGTTAATTTGCTCTGAATGGCAGCACGTTTGGTGCCAATTTTTGGGGCAACGGCGATTAACCCCCGACATTCGTCGAGGGTAGGTAGGTCTGCGTGGCCTCTCTGTCAAGCCGTCCACGCTGTCAATTTCTCTCCCGTTCGGCAACCATCAGGGCGGGCTGGCTGACGGCGCGCTGCCAGTGCCGACGGCCCGGCACTTCCTGTGCAATAAACACATAACCTTCGGCCGCCAGTTGTTCTGGGCGCATGGGGAGATGATGCCGGTCATCCAGAAAGATTTCTTCCACCCCTGAGCCGCCTTGGCGCCGAACAGACAGGATCAGGTGGTAACCGCCATTGGCGGGCAGACGCACGATGGTAGCGCGTAAGGCCGCACGTGGGTACCCGCGGCGCAGCAGGCGTGCAATGGTGGTCATCACCACGTCGTCGCAATCGCCCGCCATGCCACGACCGGGTGTACCCAGGACTTCCCATCGGTCTTCCCTGTCCGCACGATACACAAGGTCATCGACCACTTGGCGGTGAACCATTAATGCCATCCCTAATGTGGCCTGGCCCGCATCCACCCTGTCGATACCGATTGACCTGACGGCCTTTCCGCCCAGACTGGTGGCGCAACCGGGATCGCGGTCGCCGTAGGTCTGACAATAGGTACGGTACTGTGCCAGCGGTTCCATGTCGCCATTCCAGGCCAGGGCAAAGGCAGGCGCGTTGGCCATCAGCGCGGCACTGGCCAACAGCAAAAGCGCCAGAAATGGCGACCGGCGCCGTACCTTTTTGATCGCAAGAGACAGATCTGGAGATAAAAAATCCTTGTGCAGAATAAATATTAATATCTTTGTAACCAATATCGAGAAAAAGAGATAATGAAAAGTCTCCCTTTGAAGAGGTTTTTGGCCAATTGATGTGGCTTCCGCTGCACCGCAACATAATCTATGTTGTGTTGCACATAAAAGATAGTGGTTCATATTGTTCGATGTTGATGTCTCTGCTGAACATATAACTTATTGTAGTCATCTTTATTCGCCACCCGAAAATTGCCATGGCGACAAGAAATTGCGCCTGTCCGACCGATGGCAGGGCGGATACAGGGCATTCAAAGGGTTGAATTCTTGGGTTGGAAGGAGGGAGCCGTCGACATCGCCATGCGCCTATTGACGTTCCTGCCCGTGCAGGGACGTCAATGGGCGTGGGGGCATGGTCGGCGTGTTATTAACCAATTTTTAGCGATTTATGCCGAGGCACGACAGTAGTACGCAACTTTATTCAAGCCCCCAGAGTTACGCTTTTGAAGTGCCAGTTCTCAGAAAAAGGTGGGTTCGTCTCAACAATAGAGATGTCCGCATGGAACTGGAAATACAATCAAGATAACAGGGGACAACGGGAATGAAAAAGCGGCTCCAGTACGTTCTTTTTTCCTCGGCATGCGCCATCGCAATGACAAGTTCAATAAGTTATGCAGCAGAAAGCCAAACGAGTTCTGAAAAATCGGGGGCGTCAACCGAAAGCATTCTGTTGGAACCGGTCGTTGTTACCGGTACTCGCCGTTATAACCGCACGGTGACACAGTCCGTTACGCCGATTGATGTATTCACGTCGCAGGACCTGCTGCGCCAAGGCTCATCTGATACCAACTCATTGTTTCAGAATGTCATCCCGTCTTTCAGCGTACCACAGGCGGCCATTTCCACGGGTTCGTCTTTCATCCGTCCTCCCAACCTGCGCGGCCTGCCGCCTGACCAGACGCTGGTCCTGATCAACAGCAAGCGCCGGCACCGGTCGGCGCTGGTCAATGTTGATGTGAGCGCTCTGTCCTTGCTCAGCCAAGCGGTGGATCTGTCCCAGATTCCGGCGATCGCGATCGACCGTGTGGAGGTTCTGCGCGATGGTGCGTCTGCCCAATATGGTTCCGACGCCATCGCGGGCGTGATCAACATTGCCCTCAAGAAGGCGAATTCAGGTTTCTCCGGACAGGCCCGTTATGGCCAGTTCTATGAAGGCGACGGTCGGGACTACCAGGTAGCACTCAATAACGGCTTTGCCCTGGGCGACAATGGTTTCCTGAATGTAAGCGCCGAATATGCCGAAAATGGCGCCACCAGCCGTGGCACGCAGCGGCCCGGCGCCCTGCAACTGAGCCAGCAGCGCCCGGCGCTCAACATCCCTGATCCTGTCCAGAAATGGGGCAAGACGGCGATGGAGGCAAAGCGCCTTTTCGCCAATGGCGAAATCGATCTGGACGGGTCGACGCTGTACTTTTTCGGGAATTATGGCCGCAGCGACGGGGAGCAGAATTTCAACTATCGTCAGCCCTTTGATACGACCAATTTTGCCCGCACGGCCCTGTTTGGGGTGACCTATTATCTCGACCAACTGCCGAACGGCAACCGCAACGCGGCTGGTGCGACCTTTGATTTCACCAAGATGTTTCCGGCAGGCTTCACGCCGATCTTCTCGGGGAAAATTGAGGATTTGTCGGAGACCGTCGGCTATCGCGGCACGGCGGGTGAACTGACATATGACGTTTCGGCCAGCTATGGCCAGAATCAGCTGCAATATTATCTGGATAATACCGTCAACCCGTCTTACGGACCGCAGAGCCCGACCAGCTTTTATCTGGGCAAGCTGCGCCAAAGCGAGGTGACCTTGAACGCGGATGCCAGCTATCCGGTCGAGGTCGGTTTTGCCAGTCCGCTGAACATTGCCCTAGGGGCAGAGTATCGGCGCGATACCTATGAAGTGGGCCTTGGCGATCGTGCGTCCTGGAATGCCGGTCCCTTTGTGCGGCAGGTGGTGCAGCGGCCTGACAGTTCGACCTTTACGGTCATCAGTTCTGTCGGTTCCAACGGCAGCGTCGGCTTCGGCCCCGATAATGCCGGGTCAAGTTCCCGCCGCAGCTATGCCGGCTATGTTGATCTTGAAACCGACGTGACGGACACGCTGACGATTGGTGCCGCAGCCCGGTATGAGGATTTCAACACCTTTGGCTCCACTGCCAACGTCAAGGGTTCAGCGCGGTATGAAGTGTCTCCGGATGTCGCAATCCGAGGCGCTGCCAGCACGGGCTTCCATGCCCCCACGCCCGGCCAGACCAACGTCAACAATGTCCTCTTGAGCTTCATTGCCGGGAGCACGACCCCGGTGCAGACTGGTACTTTTGCCGTGAATCACCCGGCCGCCGTCTATTTTGGGGCTGTGCCCGTGAAACCGGAGAAATCGGTCAACTTGACAGGCGGTGTTGTGGTGACGCCCGGCGGGGGATTTAACCTGACGATGGACTATTACAATATCGTCATCCGTGATCGGCTGGGCCTGTCTCAGGCTTTTGTTGTCACGGACCGAGATCGGGCGGCGCTGACGGCACTGGGCGTCTCCAACGCCTTTGAACTTAACCGCCTGCAATATCTGACCAACGCCTTCAAGACGCGCACCCAGGGCATCGATGCTGTGTTGACGCACAGCTTTCACACCGACAATGCCGGTACGTTCAATAGCTCTTTGAGCGTGAACTACAACAAGACAGATGTCCTGAAGCGCAATCCGGCGATTATCAGCAATGACCGGGTGGCCAATCTGGAAAAGACTTTGCCAAGAACCCGTGTGAACTTCACGGAAACCTGGGAGAATGGCCCGCTGTCGGTCCTTGCGCGGGTGAACTACTACGACAAATTCACTGTTACCTCGTCCAATAACGCCGCACAGACTTTTGGGTCAGAAGTCATTGTTGACGTCGAAGCAACCTACGACGTGACCGAGCAGTTCAGCCTGTCGCTCGGCGTTCAGAATCTGTTCGACAACTATCCGGACAAGGATCTCAGATCAATCGACCGGTTCACCGGCCTGCCCGGGAATGGCAACCAGTATATTGACGCCTCTCCCTTCGGGTATAATGGCGGCTTCTGGTATGTGAGGGCTGGTTGGAGTTTCTGACGTCTGATCCCAACTCCCGGTGATCGCAACTGGTCACCGGGCCCCGGTCGCCCACGTGGCCAGCACGAGAAAAGACGCGCCTTTCCGTTCCCGGCAGCAGGGGCGACCGGGTGGAAGGCGCGTCAAGTGGGTAGGTATGGGTGTGAGATGACAGGGGCAGGTCGGGTCGGACTATCCCTTGCTGCCCCCCGCAAGACCGGCGGCGGACATCCGCCGGGTACTCAGGCGCGGCTGCGCCAGCCTGGCGCTTCCGCGTCCAGGATCCTTTCAAGCTGAAGCACACGGTCCTCCAGCCGGGCGGCCCGCTCCGACAGTTCGGCGGCCGCTCCCTCTGACAGACCTCCAACACGCATGGCGCGCATCTGGGTCAGATGTTTCATGACAATGGCCACGATGGGGATCATCAGAGCCATGACGGGGATGATGTAGGGTGAGTTGAACATCTTCTTCGCCTCGGGCGCCGATGGATCAGGTTTAGGGGCGTTCCAGGTCGCGGAACTGCCGGTTCAGGCCAAATTCGGGACTGGTGACATATCGTTCGATACTGGCGACACGCCGGTCAATCTCATCCAGGGCCCGGAACCGGCGGCGCAGGTCAACCTCACTCTGCGCCACCTCGATATCGATCTGGTGCCACCGCCTCACCCCGCGCGCTATCAGCGCCACGATGGGGATGGTCAGGGCCAGGACGGGAATCAGATAGGGGCTCATACGTCACCTGATACTGACGGGGAAGAAGGGGCGATCACGGCGCCTCACTTCTTCTCCAGGTCGCGGAACTGCCGGTGCAGGTCATATTCGCGGGAGGCCACGAACCCTTCCAGTTTGGCGAGGTCGCGGTCCAGGTCACGAAATTTGGTCCGCAGACCGGACAGGGTCTGGTCGGGTTTGGTGGCGACGGACCGCATGAATACTTCTTCTTCGCGCGTCTCATAGAGGCCTGACGGCCGTTCTTTCAAAATCCACCACAGGATCGGATAGCCGAACAGGAAGACAGGTGGAAAGAAGAAGAAACCGGCGACAAAACCCAGACGGACGATCCAGGCATCGATATTGGCATATTCGGCAATACCGCCGCAGACGCCGGCAATCTTGCTGTCGGTGCGGCTGCGCCACAGTCGATACGGTCGGGAAGGATGATGGTCGCCCATGCCGCCCCCCGCATACTGTCCGTAATAGGCTTGGCCCCTGTCAGCATCGGACGACGGGGCCGGGCCCCAATCGTCACGCTGCCGCTTTTTCCGCTTGGACCCGCCGAACGTGTCGGACCCCAGCCCGAAATAGTCCGCCCAGCTCTGGTCCGGGCGCTTGCCAAAATATTCTTGCTCCCAGTTCCGTTGATGGCCGGAACCGCGTCCCGAACGTGACCGGTAATGATCACGTCCAGGAAATGGCGGCGGGGTGCCGGGATCGTGGCGGTCGCTCATGCTTTCGCCCTCCAACCCGGCGCCTCGGCATCCAGGATTTTCTCCAGTTGCCGGATCCGGTCTTCCATCTTGTTGGCGGAATGCCACAGTTCAGACAGCATCTGCTCATCATCCGCTGACAGGGTCTTGGCAATGCGCCAGCGGGTCACATAGTGAAAGATGATCCAGACGGGTGCCACGATCACCATAAAGATGATGGCGACGGCAAATACTCCATCAGGCATTGTTGCCCCCCTTATCCCAAGGCCAAGCCCAGTACGGGTGGCCCCCCTGCATTCCCAATGCGAGGGGCGCCCCGGTCGGGGTTACCCCTGCTGATCCTTGGCTGCGAGCCTGGCCTTGAGTGCCGCCAGTTCCGACTCCACCTTAGATTCGGCTTCCAGTTCGGCAATCTCGTCCTCCAGGCTCCGCGCGCCACGGCCCATGCCCAGCACTTCAGAGCGACCTTCCAACACATCGAGGTTCCGTTCAACCTGCTCGAAGCGGGAGAAGGCATCAGTGATGCGGTCGTCATAGAGCTGGGTACGGACCTTGAGCCGGTTGGTGGCGGTTTTATGCCGCGCGATCAAGGCCTTTTCGCGGGTCTTGGCATCGGCCAGCTTCTGCTGCAAGGCGCCGATATCCTCGTTGGTCTTGGCCAGCGCGCTGTCCAGACGGCTCAGTTCGTTGGCCATCTGCTCGGCGGCTTCGGCAAGCTTGGCCTTGGCAACCAGCGCGCCCTTGGCCAAGTCCTCGCGGTCCTTGGACAGGGCAAATTCGGCCTTGCGCTGCCAATCCTCCGACTCGCGGCGGATTTCGCTGAGGCGGCGCTCGATCTCTTTCTTCTCTGCGACCGTCTTGACGGCAGAGGAGCGGACCTCGACCAGCGTGTCTTCCATTTCCTGGATGATCAGACGGACCAGCTTTTCCGGGTCCTCAGCGCGATCCAGGATGGCGTTGATGTTCGAATTGACGATGTCGCCGAGGCGGGAAAAAATGCCCATGTCGGGGTCTCCTTCAGGCAAGGGCAATGAAAAGGTTGCTCAAACCGGTGGCCACCGCAAGGATGATCCAGGCTTCCACCGGCACGGCCCGGAAATCCTCATAGAGGTCCCGGAACATGCCGCCCGCGGGCCGGGCAAAGAACCCGTCGGCGGACTTGGTATAGCCGGTTGCCGGCTGATCGGACATCCCATTGTCAAAGGTGAAGTCGGTCATGGCTGGCTTCCTTGCGATCTTGTTGTTTCCCCGGTGTCTGGAACATTATCAGCAAAGGGTGTGCCAACTTTAGGAAAGGGCGATACTTTCTTTTAATATCAATTGCTTAGTGATCTTTCTGGTCGTGAGCCAAAGATCGCCATGTGGTCAGGGGCTCACTCGTTGGCCATTTTCACCACTCGCTCGCCATTTCGCCTACTCTTCGCTAAGATGCTGATATTGGCAGTCAAAAAAGAGTGGCACCGGCCTCATGTCCCCCGCCATTTCCCCCCCCTCGCTGATCGGTCAGGCCCCATCGTTCCTGGGGCTTATGGAACATGTCTCGCAGGCGGCTCCCCTCAACCGCCCCACACTGGTGATCGGGGAACGGGGTACGGGCAAAGAACTGGTAGCAGCCCGCCTCCACTACCTGTCACCCCGATGGGACAAACCATTCGTGAAGCTGAACTGCGCGGCCTTGTCCGACACTCTGTTGGAAACTGAACTGTTCGGGCATGAGGCCGGGTCGTTCACGGGGGCGGCCAAGCGCCATGTCGGCCGGTTTGAACTGGCCGATGGCGGCACCCTGTTTCTGGACGAGATCGCGACCGCCACCCTGCGCGTGCAGGAGAAGATCCTGCGTGTCATCGAATATGGAGAGTTCGAGCGGGTGGGTGGCAATACCACCATTCAGATCGATGTGCGGGTGGTGGGGGCGACCAACGCCGACCTGCCGCGCCTGGCCGATCAGGGCAAGTTCCGCGCCGACCTTCTGGACCGTTTGTCCTTCGATGTTGTCACCATCCCGCCCATGCGCGCCCGGCCAGAGGATATTCCGATCCTGGCCGAACATTTCGGCGTGGCCATGGCCCGCGAACTGGGCCGGCCTTTTTTTGGCGGTTTTGCCCCTGATGCCATGCAACAGATGTTGGCCTATGACTGGCCTGGCAATGTACGTGAATTGAAAAATGTGGTGGAGCGGGCTGTCTATCGCGCCGCCGACCCGGAAAGCCCCATCACCGATATCCATTTTGATCCGTTCCAGTCGCCCTGGCGGCCCAAACAGATGTCAATTTATGAGGATGCGGCCCCGACTCCGATTGTGGTTGCTGTCCCTCCCCCCCTCCCCACGCCGGGCGCCCCCGTTGCGCCGGTCCCGGCGGTCAATCTCGGTCCCAGCGTGCCCGAGGGGCCGTGCGACTTCCTGGGCCTTATCGCCGACTATGAAAAGGTCCTGCTGCGCAACGCGCTGGAACGCAATCAGTTTCACCAGAAACGGGCCGCCGCTGATCTTGGCCTGAATTATCACCAGTTCCGGGGTTATCTGCGCAAATACGGCTTGCTGGAACGCCGCCATGGCCCGCGCGAAGCTGATGATGGGGATGAAACGGATGAGGGCTGATCATGGCCCCGCGCGGGGCCACGCGTCCCAGCCATGTGTGCCCCCGGCGTGATTAAGCTTGTGGTCCCATCAATTAGGGCCCATCCTCCGCCCGTCGACTTTGCTACTGGGCTATCTTCCGGCTACCGCTGGTTCTTCCCTGTCGTGACTTTGATGCCCGTGCCGCACTCTCGCGCCGGGCAGCTCCGAACGGGAACGATCCCAGGAGGCTTTATTATGACTACCGGTACCGTCAAGTGGTTCAATGGCACCAAGGGCTTTGGCTTCATCCAGCCCGAAGATGGCTCGTCTGACGTGTTCGTCCACATCTCCGCCGTTGAGCGCGCTGGTCTGTCCAGCCTAAACGAAGGTCAGAAGGTCACCTTCGACGCCGTTCGCGATCCGCGCAAGGGCAAGACGGCGGCTGAAAACCTGCGCGTGGCCTAAATCCACGTTCAGTAAACGGCTTTGGAGGGGCGGCGGCATGGTTTCATGCCGCCGCCCTTTCTGTTTCGGGAGTACAGCATGACCAAAGAAGAATTTATCGAATTTGAAGGTATCATCGCCGAGGCGCTGCCCGACGGGCGCTTTCGGGTGAAGCTGGAAAACGGGCACGAGATCATCGCTTATACCGCCGGCCGTATGCGCAAAAGCCGCATCCGTTCGCTGGCTGGTGACCGCGTTACAGTGGAAATGACGCCCTATGATCTCAGCAAGGGCCGCATTACCTACCGCCACAAAGATGAGCGTCCCGCTGGTGCCGGTGGCCCGCCGCGCCGTCCGGGAGGCCCGTTCAGGCGCTGACAGGCTGTCACAATGTCACAAGGGGGGGCGGGCGCTAACCCGCTCCCCCTTTATTCTGCGAATTGATTACGAGACCACCGCTTCGGCCACCTCAAACTCCGCTTCTGTCTTCGATTTGATCTCCTCTAGCGTGACGCCGGGGGCCAGTTCGATCAGGGTCAGCGGACCGTTGCCATGCTTGTCCACCTGGAACACGCCCAGATCGGTGACCACCAGGTCCACGACGCGCGTCCCGGTCAGCGGCAGGGTGCAGGCCTTCAAGAGTTTGGGGTCGATGGCGCCCGTCTTCTTGTCGACGGCGCAATGTTCCATCACCACCACGACTTTCTTGACGCCAGCCACCAGATCCATGGCCCCGCCCATGCCCTTGACCATCTTGCCGGGGATCATCCAGTTGGCGAGATCGCCATTGGCGGCCACCTGCATGGCACCCAGCACCGACAGGTCGATATGCCCGCCACGGATCATGGCGAAGCTGTCGGCGCTGCTGAAATAGGAGGAGGTGGGAAGTTCGGTGATGGTCTGTTTGCCAGCATTGATCAGGTCGGCATCCTCTTCCCCTTCAAACGGGAAAGGGCCCATACCCAGCATGCCATTCTCTGATTGCAAAGTGACATGCATCCCGTCCGGGATGAAGTTCGCCACCAGGGTCGGGATGCCGATGCCCAGGTTCACATAAAAACCGTCGCGCAACTCTTTGGCGGCGCGGGCGGCCATTTCCTCACGGGTCCAAGCCATTTTTGTTCCCCTCGAATTGAACTACCCCCTCAAGCGCCGGGCGTCGCCATCCAGCGACTTGGCTTGCGGCACCATGGGGTGCCGGGCCGCCGGTCGGCGGCCTACCCGCCACTCGCCGGGGCGAGCGTCGGATTAGTCGCGCTTGCGGGTGGTGCGCTGTTCGATGCGCTTCTCATGCGTGCCTTCGATGAGTCGCTGCACGAAGATGCCCGGCGTATGGACATGATCGGGATCGATCGTGCCGACATTCACCAGTTGCTCCACCTCCGCGACGGTGACCAGGCCCGCCATGGCCATCATCGGGTTGAAGTTGCGCGCGGTCTTGCGATAGATCAGGTTGCCTTCGCTATCGCCCTTCCAGGCCTTCACAATGGCCAGATCGGCGCGCAGGCCCCGTTCCATGACATAGGTTTCGCCGTCGAACGTGCGCAGTTCCTTGCCCTCGGCCACCAGCGTGCCGACGCCCGTCTTGGTGAAGAAGGCGGGGATGCCCGCTCCGCCGGCGCGGATGCGCTCGGCCAGGGTGCCCTGCGGGTTGAATTCAAGCTCCAGTTCACCTGACAGGAACTGCTGTGCGAACAGCTTGTTCTCGCCGACATAGGAGCTGATCATCTTTTTGATCTGCTTGGTCTCCAGAAGCTGGCCCAGGCCGAAGCCATCGACGCCGGCATTGTTGGAGATGACCGTCAGGCCGGTTACGCCCGACAGTTTGATGGCCGCGATGAGATTTTCTGGAATGCCGCAGAGGCCGAACCCGCCGGCCATCACGGTCATATCATTGCGCAGCAGCCCCGCCAGGGCCGATACAGCGTCGGTATAGACTTTCTTGCTCATGAGCGTGCCCCCGGCCTCCTCCATTATGTGGGCTTTTCTCTTGAGATGTACGGCGGTGCAGCATGGGTGTCAATGCGCCATCCCACATAATATGAAACATGAATCAATTTTCAAATCAGGTTTATCTGACAGGTGATAAAGGGTTTGCCACCGTGATGCCTTATCTGGCGGTTAACAGATGAAGATGTCCGGTTGCGGTCGGGCAAAAGTGGGAGCCTAACTGTGAAGATTGCCCATGTCGCCTTGTGGGTCGCTGATCTGGACGCAGCCGCCACCTTCTGGGCCTCCCATTTCGGGGCCGACATGGGCGACCTTTACGAAAGCCGCCGCCGCCCCGGCTTCACGTCCCGCTTCCTACGGTTGAAGGAAGGGGCCGTCATCGAACTGATGAGCGCGCCCTGGCTGTCCGGTGAGGGGGAGCAGGGCTGGGAACGCTATGGCTGGGCCCATATTGCCCTGTCGCTGGGGTCAGAGGCGGCGGTGGATGATCTCGCCGCCCGCCTGTCTGTCCTTGGCCTGCTGGACAGTGGCCCGCGCTGGACCGGCGACGGCTATTACGAAGCCGTGGTCAAGGACCCGGACGGCAACCTGATCGAGATCACCGTTTGATGACCAGGGTACGGCTGGAGCCATGAACCTGCCATGGCAGCCCTGTCGGGCTGGCATTTCACTGTAACCGCCGGTTGGGGTAGAGGATGTCCATCCCCCACATCCCCTGTTCCCGCCCCGGTGGCCATGATGACCGATCTGGTCCTTTCCACTTTCATCGCCTTTTTCGTCACCATTGATCCCATCGGTCTTGGCCCCATGTTTGCGGCCCTGACGGCGGGTATGGATGCGCGCCACCGCCGCCGCACCGCCGTGAAGGGCGTGCTGATCGGCACGGGCCTGCTGTTCGGCTTTGCCTTCATCGGCGAATTGCTGCTGACCTCGCTGGGCATCGGCGTCGGGGCTTTCCGCATTGCCGGCGGTATCCTGCTGCTGCTGGTCGCCATCGACATGGTTTTTGCCCGCGAAAGCGGCCTGCGCACCGCCACCGCAGAGGAAAAGGAAGAAGCGACGCACAAAGAAGACATCTCCGTCTTCCCCCTGGCCATCCCCCTGATCGCGGGGCCGGGCGCCATGACATCGGTCGTGCTGCTGATGGGCCGCGCCGATGGCGATGTAATGATGCAGGCGACCGTCCTGGCGGTTCTGTCGGGCGTGTTGCTGGCTACCCTGTTTGTGCTGATCTTCGCGGGTGAGGTGTCAAAACTGCTGGGCGTCACCGGCATCAATGTCATCAACCGGGTACTGGGCATTCTGCTGACGGCGCTGGCCTGTCAGTTCATCATTGATGGTGTCATTGAAAGCGGGGTTCTGGGACGCTGATTCCCCGGTCAATCAATAACGCTGACCGATGATTTGATGTTCCTTCACTCCCCCGCCAGCCTTGCGGCCTCCCAGGCCAGCAAGGTTCGTTTCTGCACAGGGCCCCAACGGTAATTGTCCAGAATACCGGTGCCCCGGATGACACGGTGACAGGGGATCAGCCAGGCAACCTTGTTGGCGCCCACGGCGTTGCCCACGGCGCGAGCGGCGCCGGGTTGTCCGATCCGGTCGGCGATACCGGCATAGGTCGCGACACTGCCGAACGGAATATCCAGCAATGCTCGCCAGACCCGCATTTGGAAGTTCGTTCCCTTCAGGTGAAGGGTCAGCGGCCCTTGGCCCTGCGTTGCCGGGTCCAGCGACGCGGCAGCGGCCTGCGTTGGGGTTGGGTCCTCAATCAGGGTGGCGTGCGGCCAGTCCCGGATCAGCGCTGTCAGTTGATCGGCCGGATCATCGCCTTCGCCGGTGAAGCCGAACCAACATACTCCCCGGTCGGTAGCAGCCAGCAGTGCAGCGCCTAAGGCCGTCCGGTGCAAAGCCCAACGGATGACCATGCCTTTGCCGGCGGCCTTGTATTCACCGGGCGTCACGCCTTCGGCCACCACGAACAGATCATGCAGGCGCGACGGGCCGGACAGCCCCAAATCCAGGCTAGCGCCCAGCAGGTCATTATCGCCATCGCGCCGCAGCAAGCCGCGCGCATGGCCCAGCGTGGCGAACTGGGAAAAGCGTTTCGGGCTGATACCGGCCCAGCGCTTGAACAGGCGCTGAAAGTGCCATTGCGTCAGCCCGGCATCGGCCGCCAGTTCCGCCAGCGAGGGCGGTTGCTGCCAGTCGCGGGCCAGCCGGCGCAGTGCGTCCGCAACCAGTCGCGCTCCGCCATCGACCGGCTGGGGGTCGCAAAGATCGACTATGGCCTCAGCTCGGTCTTCCATGGTGGTGAAGGCGTGGATCGGGGTGAAGGCGGGATTTTTCGCGGTCAGCATGATCGTTCCATTCATCGGCACATGAAAGCAAGATGAACCAGCCCCCTTGCCATCCCCACCCGAATGTTGCTGTAGCGCCCTTCTCATGGGTGTTGTGCGAGGGCAGGGGGGAGGCCCGCCTTGCGAAGGCACAAGCGGCAGGTTATGGATAGCCCGCTCCGGCACCGGAGCCTTTGCGAAAATTACCCTGACCCTTGATGGAATGGCGTTATGGCGCGGCTTGTCCTGAAATTCGGAGGCACCTCGGTCGGCGATATCGAGCGGATCAAGAATGTCGCTAAAAAGGTGAAACAGGAGGTCGATGCCGGGCACGAGGTGGCCGTCGTCGTCTCCGCTATGTCGGGCGTGACCAATCAGTTGGTCGATTACTGCAAGCAGATCGCGAAGGTGCATGATCAGGCCGAATATGACGCCGTCGTCGCCTCGGGCGAACAGGTGACGTCTGGCCTGCTGGCCATCGCGCTGCAGGAAATCGGCATCCCCGCCCGCTCCTGGCAGGGCTGGCAGATCCCGCTGATCGCCGATGAGACGCATGGCAAATCGCGGATCGAGCGGATCGACACCAGCAAGCTTTCTGAAAACATGTCCCAGGGTGTGGTCGGCGTCGTTGCCGGTTTCCAGGGCGTGACAGAGAAGGGGCGGATCGCCACTCTTGGCCGTGGCGGGTCCGACACCTCGGCGGTGGCGCTGGCTGCGGCCTTGAAAGCCGACCGCTGCGACATTTATACGGATGTCGATGGTGTCTACACGACTGATCCCCGCATCGTGAAGGCGGCCCGCAAGCTGCATCGCGTCACGTATGAGGAGATGCTGGAAATGGCGTCGCTGGGCGCCAAGGTCTTGCAGACGCGGTCGGTCGAAATGGCCATGAAGCACCATGTGCGGGTGCAGGTATTGTCAACTTTTGAACAGGCGGCTGGCTCCGAACTGCCCGGCACCCTGGTCGTGGACGAGGATGAGATCGTGGAACAGGAACTGGTCAGCGGCATCGCCTATAGCCGGGACGAGGCGAAGATCACCCTGATTGGCGTGGAAGATCAGCCGGGCGTGGCCGCGCGCATCTTCGGGCCCCTGACGGACGCCGCCATCAATGTCGACATGATCGTGCAGAACGTGTCGGAAGATGGCCGCACCACCGATATGACTTTTACCGTGGGTAAGGCCGATATTGATCGTGCCGTTCAGGTGCTGGAAAAGTCCAAGGATACGCTGAACTATCGCCGTCTGGTCTCCGACGCCAACGTCGTGAAGGTGTCGGTGATCGGTGTCGGCATGCGCTCCCATGCCGGTGTCGCCCAGCGCATGTTCAAGGCGTTGGCCGACCGTGGCATCAACATCCAGGTGATCAGCACCAGCGAAATCAAGGTTTCGGTCCTGATCGCCGAGGAATATACCGAACTGGCTCTGCGCTCCCTGCACACGGCCTACGGTCTGGACAAGGTTTGATCGCCGCGCCGGCGGCGGTGTATTCGCTTACGCCGCCGCCGGAAAAGCCAGACGGATACAGGTTCCTTGCCCGTTGTCGGCCCGCTCCGCCAATAGTTTACCGCCATGGCGCATCGTCAGCAGCGTTGCCAGATAGAGGCCCAGGCCTAACCCGCCGACACTGGCCGTCAGCGGGTCACCAGCCCGCAGGAAGGGACGGCCCATGCCGGCCAGGACTTCCGGGGGCAGCCCCGGCCCATCATCGACAATACTGACCACCACTTCCCCGGCCCTCGTCACCTCGCCCTTGATATGCACATGGCTGTGCTCGGGCGTGTGGCTGACGGCATTATCCAGCAGCGCGAAAAGGATCTGACGCAGGGCCAGTGGGTCCGCGTGCAAGATCAGACCATCAGGTACATTGTTTTCCACGGATGTCCGGCGATGTTGGGCACGGACGCGCGCCTGCCCCGCCACGCGCCCGACCTCTTCACGCAGATCCAACGGTTCTGGCGCCAGCGAGTGACCGGTTTCCGCCTCTGCACAGGCAACAATGCTTTCCACCAGTTCCAGCAGATGATGCCCGGCTTGTGAAATCTCCCCGGCATAATCGCGGACACGCTCGCCCGACTGAGGCACAGAAGGGTCGCATAGCATATCGGCAAAGCCGATCACGGCATTCAGCGGGGTCCGCAGTTCGTGGCTGACGGAGGACAGAAACTGACTTTTGGCCCGTTCCAGGGCGCGGCTTTCCATGCCTGCTTGACGCATGGCCTCCGCCGCCGCCTCCCGCGCGCGCAAGGCTTCTCCCGTTCGCTCCGTCAAACGACCGACCAGGGTCCGGACCAGCACAAACAGGATCAGCCCGGTAACGCCGACATAAAACAGGCCCTTGGCTGTCTGAAAGGCCGATAGATCAAAGGTGTCGCCAAACATGGCCTGGGCGGCCTGATCGGAAAAAATAATCCACAGGGCCGATACGGTGATGAACACAAAAGTTACCCGCAAGGCGGCCTTGTTTGGCACCGTTGCCAGCCAGCGTACTGTGTCCATGATGCCCCCGCACGTCAGGGAAGCGAACAATCTAAGAGAGCATAAACCACAATGGATGGGCGAGGAAAGTCAATCCATAGACACGTAAAGCGCGGCCGCATGCCCCTGGACCGGCCCTGCACCGCCCCTGTATTCTGCGCCGCATGACTGACACCCGCCCTATCGATCCCAATGTCCTGCAACGTTTGGCCTCCGACCCGGAAAGTTCGGTCTGGGTCGGGGCGTCGGCGGGAACCGGCAAGACCAAGGTGCTGACCGACCGGGTGCTGCGCCTGATGCTGGCCGGGACCGATCCGTCACGCATCCTCTGCCTGACCTTCACCAAGGCAGCGGCGGCGGAAATGGCCAACCGTATCGCCGATCGGCTTTCGGTCTGGGCGGTGGCGGATGAAGAAAGGCTGCGCACCAACCTGCATGCCCTGACCGGGCGGGAAGCATCACGGGCCGAGGTGGTCGCGGCCCGACGCCTTTTTGCCCGTGTGCTGGATACTGCCGGCGGCATGAAGATCCAGACCATCCACGCCTTCTGCCAATCGCTGCTGCGCCGATTTCCGTTGGAAGCTGGCCTTTCGCCGAATTTCGAGGTGATGGATGATCGCACGGCCGAAGAGTTGCTTTCGGAAGCAAAACAATCTGTTCTTCTCAGCGGACGTTACGAACCCGATTGTATTTTGGCGTCAGCCGTTGAACTGCTGGCCGGTTCGGTCTCGGAGGATGAATTCAATGATCTGCTGGCCAGCCTGACGGCGGAACGCGGACGGTTGCGGCGCAATCTGGAGGCGCAGGGTGGTCTGGAAAACGCCATCGCTGCGTTGCGAATTGCCCTGGGCGTCGCTGATGGGGACACGGACCTGACGGTTCTTTCGCGTGCCTGCGCCAGCACTGCTGTGGATGAGGTCGGTCTGCGCCGCGCTTGTGCGGCGTTGGCAACAGGTACAAAGGGCGATATCGAGCGGGGGATCAGTCTGCAGGCATGGCTGGACGCCAGCCCGTCGCAGCGTTTGAGGAACTGGGCCGACTACCTGTCATTATTCATCACGGGGACCGGGGAGCCACGCAAGGTCCTGATGACCAAAAAGCCGTCGGAAGCCGATCCGATGGCGTTGGAAATCCTTCAACGGGAAGCAGCGCGCCTGACCGCTGTGACGGAGGAGCGCCGCCGTGTTGCCGTGGCCAGCCACACCGCCGCCCTTCTGACCCTTGGCGAGGCGCTGCTGGACCGCTACCAGCGACTGAAGGATGGGCGGGGGGTGCTAGATTTCGACGATCTCATCCTGGCGGCTTCGTCCTTGCTGTCGGGCGGGGCGGCGGGAGAGGCCTGCGCCTGGGTATTGTTTAAGCTGGATGGTGGCCTGGATCATGTGCTGATCGATGAGGCGCAAGACACCAACCCCGAACAATGGGCTGTGGTATCAGCCATTGCGGAGGAGTTCTTCGCGGGCCTGGGTGCCCGGGACGACCGGATGCGCAGCCTGTTTGTGGTGGGGGATGATAAACAGTCGATCTTCAGTTTTCAGCGTGCCGATCCGGCCGAGTTTGCCCGGATGCGCAGCCATTTCGACGCCAAGGTCAATCAGGCATTACGCACCTGGCGCATCATTGATCTCCAGACCAGTTTCCGGTCGGTGGGGGCGGTTTTGGCCGCGGTGGACAAGATCTTCGCCGCCGGACTGGCCCGCGATGGGGTGGCCGCTCCTGACACCGAGGTACGACACATCCCCCATCGGCGCGGGATGGCAGGGCGGGTGGAAATCTGGCCTCTGGTCAGCCCCCAGGATACCGCCGATCCCGACCCTTGGTCGCTGCCCCTGGTCCCCGAACAAGCGGATAAACCGGTGGCGCGTCTGGCCCGCACCATGGCGGATCAGATCGCCCGCTGGTTGGCTGACGGGGAAAGGTTGATTGCCCGCAACCGGCCGCTGCGCCCTGGCGATATCATGGTGCTCGTGCGCAGCCGGGACCAGTTCGTGGGCCACTTGGTCCGTGCCCTGAAGGACCGTGCGGTGCCTGTGGCCGGTGTCGACCGCATGGTGCTGACCGAGCAACTGGCCGTCATGGACTTGATGGCGCTGGCCCGCTTCCTGGTATTGCCTGAGGATGACCTCAACCTGGCCGTGTTGCTCAAATCCCCGCTACTGGGGGTCAGCGAGGAGCAGCTTTTCCAGGTCGCGCATGGCCGTCCTGGGCGGTTATGGGCCGCTCTGACGGAAAGAGCCAAACAGGATCAGTCCCTGGCACCGGCGTGGGATTATCTGCGTGCTATTTTGAACGATACGGACTACCGCGCCCCCTATGAGTTGTTTGCCGGGGTGCTGTCGCGGCCCTGTCCAGCCGACACGAGGGGGTCGGGCCGGCGTGCCATCCTGGCCCGTCTGGGCGCAGAAGCGCAGGACCCGCTGGAAGAGTTTCTCAACGCCTGCCTGCTGTTTGAGCGGGAGCATGTCGCATCGCTGCAGGGGTTTCTCCATTGGCTGGAAGCATCGGAGGCGGAGATCAAACGCGAACTGGATACCGGCGGCGGCGACGGGCCGGGGCAGGTTCGCATCATGACGGTGCATGGTTCCAAAGGCCTGCAGGCGCCCATCGTATTTCTGCCCGACACAGTGCGTGAGCCGGACAAAAGCCCGAAAGTCCTTTGGCCGGAGAAACCCCTGGCGGGTGAGGGGCTGGTCGATCCGGGTCCGGCCCTGCCCCTTTATGTTCCGCGGCGGGGAATGGAGGATAGGATAGCAGGAGCGCGGCGGGCCATCGCCAACCGTCGCCGGGACCAGGAATATCGCCGGCTGCTGTATGTCGCCCTGACACGGGCAGAAGATCGGCTGATCGTCTGTGGCTGGGAGCAGCAACGCAAAACCGGGGGTGCGGGTTCCTGGTACCGGCTGATCGAAGCGGCGTTGGACGGCCTCGCCCGGCCGACGCCTTTCGATTTCACCGGCCTGTCGCCGGCAGGCTGGGCGGGTAACGGTCTGGTCCTCCAGGAGGAACAGACCGTGCCGGTGCCCGCTGCTCCACCAGTGGTGGCGGAGGTGGTGGCGGGGATAACGGTACCATCCTGGGCCGTGGCCCCGGCTCCGAAAGAGGCCAGCCCATCCAAACCACTGGCCCCGTCACAGCCCGATGCCCCGGAACCGGCAATGCGCTCTCCGTTGGGGGGCGATGATGGTCTGCGGTTTAAGCGTGGCAACTTGATCCATACATTACTGCAAGTGCTGCCGGAAACCGATCCGGCCCGCTGGTCAGCAGTGGCGGCGGCCTGGCTGGCGCGGCCTGCGCATAATCTGACACTGACGCAACAGGAAGAGATCGCCGCGGAGGCGCTGCGGGTACTGACCGATCCGGTCTTTGCGCCGCTTTTTGCGCCCGGCAGTCGGGCAGAGGTCCCGCTGGTCGGTCTGGTCGGTGACCGTGCATTGTCGGGCCGGATTGATCGTCTGTGCGTGACGGGGGATGCGGTGTGGATCGTGGACTACAAGACCAACCGGCCCCCACCCCGGGAGGTGGAAAAGGTTCCGGCGATCTATGTGCAGCAGATGGCGGCCTATCGGGCTGCGCTCTCCCGCATCTATCCCGGTAAACGGGTGCGCTGTGTCCTGCTCTGGACTGATGGGCCCTTCACTATGGAACTGCCGGACGGGTTGCTGGACCGCTTTTCGCCCTGACAGGCCGGGCCTTTCCCTTGGCTGGGGTTTCGGTCATGGTGGCCAGCAGATCCAGGGGGGAACCGGACATGACCGACGCCGCCGACTATCCGCGCACGGCGCGTGGCACAAATTTTTTCGACACTGACACTAACCTGATCCGCCTGCTGGAACGCCGGGCGCCGCATGTTTTGGAGGCGCATGAGGGGCGGTTGTCGGAATTTGGGGCCTGGGCTGGCCATGAGTTAGATCGGCAGGCGGAATATACTGACCGGTTCGCGCCGCCGCGTCTGGATCCCTATGATGTTGATGGCAACCACACGGGCCGGGTGGTGTTCAACCCAGATTACCTGACCTGTCATGCCGAAGCCTACCGGCGTGGGGCGGTGGGGCTGGCCTATCTGCCAGAAGGGCAGGGACCGACGGGTGCACCCAGCCATGCCGCCTGCTTCACCATGGGCTATATGCTGTCGCAGGCTGATATCTCCATCCACTGCCCTGTCACCATGACAGGGGCTGTGGCACATGTGCTTGACATGTTGGCTCCGGCGGCGGTGAGGGGCCGGTACCTGCCTGACATGATCCGTATGGATGGCAAGGCGCTATCGGGGGGCACCTGGGCCACTGAACGGCATGGCGGGTCGGATGTGGGGGCAACGACGACGCGGGCTGAACGGCGAAACGATGGTCACCGACTGCATGGCGTGAAATGGTTCACCAGCAATGCCGGGGCGGGTCTGGCCATGGCGACCGCACGGCCCGATGGGGCAGAGGCGGGGGGTAAGGGTTTAGGCTGCTATCTTGTTCCGTCCCACCTGGACGATGGTACGCAAAACCATCAGCGGGCGCGACGGTTGAAAGACAAGGCCGGTACGCGGGGACTGGCGACAGCGGAACTGGACCTGAATGGCTGTTTTGCCGTGGAACTGGCCCCGCCGCCCGACGGGCTGAAAGTGATGATGACGGCGCTGGAGTATAGCCGTATCCACAATGCCGTCGGGTCGGCGGGTCTGTTACGTCGCGCGTTTGTGGAGAGTGCGGGATGGGCGACGCACCGCGTGGCCTTTGGCAAGCCCCTCCGCCACTACCCGATGGTGCAGGACCAATTGCTGGACATGCAGATGGAGTTAGAGGCGACGACGGCGTTGGCGTTCGAGTCGGTATTGGCTTTTGACGCCCACCTGGCCGACCCGGATATGGGCGGAGACTGGCTGCGCCTGTCAACCGCGCTGGCGAAGTACCGGACAGCCGAACAGGCTGTGACGGGAAGTCGGCAGGCAGTGGAGATGGTGGGGGGCAATGGATATACCGACGAAATGCCAACCAGCCGCCTTTATCGCGATTGTCTGGTTGTTTCGGTCTGGGAAGGCCCGGCCAATATCCAGGCGTTGGAGCTGCTGCGGCTGGTGACGGGCAAGCGGACCGGGGATCAGATGTTCCTGGCCCGTGTCGGCACTATCCTGTCCGATCTGCCGCCAGCCGCCCAGGAACCGGCAGCAGAGGATGTGTCGGCCATTCTGGAGGGCGCGCTGGAAGAATGCCGGGCAGCACTTGGGTTCCTGCGCCGTCACCCGGACCAAGGCCCGCGCCATGGTCGCCGTCTATTGACCTTGATGGCAGATACGCTGGCAGCGGCTTTGTTGTGTGAAGAGGCGGTGGCAGAGCTGAAATGGGGTGACCGGCGCAAATGGTTGGTGGCCAGCCGTTTTGTTCTCAAGGTTCTGGGCAAGGCTGACCCGATCACGGCCAATATCGATCCGGCCAATGCCGCCTTTGACGCGGTCCTGGCCTATGAACCGGTGGATTGGTGAGGGTCAGCGCGGCAATACAACGGTGAACCTTGCGCCCTGTACTGTGCCATCCGGTCCCTTGATGTTGCCAGCGAAGATGCGGCCTTGGTGGGCGTCGATGATCTGTTTGGAGATCGACAGACCCAGGCCGGAATGTTTGCCGAACGCTTCGGACTTCGGCCTTTCGCTGTAAAAACGGTCGAAGATCGCGTCCAGTTTGCCCTCCGGAATGCCCGGCCCCTGGTCCTCGCAGGTGATTTCCAGCCGGTCGGGAAACGACCGCGCCGTGAACCGCACCAAGCCGCCCGGCGGGGAGAAAGAAAGTGCATTCGACAGCAGGTTCTGGAACACCTGCGTCAGGCGACCTTCCAGGCCAGGCACCACCAACCCGGACGTCGTGTGAGGCAGGTCGACTTCGACCCGGATTGGAACCGGCAGGTCCGACGGTGTGGCCCCCGTTTCCGCGGCGGCTTCGCGCAGGGCTTCGGCATTGCCCAAGGTGGCTTCGTGAATATTGGCCAGCATGGTCAGCATCTGGCCCACGTCTGCTGGTTCGGCCCGCGCGCGCGACAATTCAGCATCCAGCCGGCTGGCATTGGAAATGTCGCTGATCAGACGGTCCAGGCGTTGCACATCATGGTTGATGATGGCCAGAAGCCGCTGACGCTGTTCATCGGTCTTCACACGCTGTACTGTTTCGACGGCGCTGCGCATACTGGTCAGTGGGTTTTTGATCTCATGTGCCACATCGGCGGCAAAACGTTCGATCGCATCCATCCGGTTCCAGATGGCATCCGTCATTTCCCGCAAAGAGACTGACAAATCCCCTACCTCGTCCCGACGGTGGGAAAAGTCAGGGATGGTTACCTGCCGTCCATGGCCATGGCGCACCTCATCGGCAGCCTGGGCCAGACGACGGATAGGCCGGGCGATGGTCCCAGCCAGATAGAAGGACAGAAGGACCGTCACGCCGAGGGTGATGCCAAACAAACGCAGGATGTCCATGCGGAATTCCCGCACAGCTACGTCCACCGCCTTGCCGGACCGTGAGATATAGACGGCGCCGAGCACCTTCTTGTAGCGCTGCACCGGCACAGCAACGGTCAGCACCATGTCTGAACGCCCATCTGGCCGCCCGATGCGCCAGACATTGCTGCCCACCTCGCCAGCCAGAGCCTTCATCACATCCGTATAGTTTTCCGCCGAGGGGTCTTTCTCACTGGGGTAGGCCGGTAGATGCTCGCGTTCAGGCACGGCATTGACGATATAGTCATAAATGGCAATGCCGATTTCGGTCAGGCGGTTGCCATCACGCAGTGGCGGAAGTTCTTCGATCTGCACCGTCCCCTTGGACCCGCCCAGCACACGGCTGTCGGCGATCAGATCACCGTTAGGGGAAAACAGGCGGGTACGGGTGTCGGTGGTCTCCACCAACCGGCGCACCATCTGGCGGGCCAGTTCATAGGAAAGCTGGTTGGATGGTTCGTTGAATTCATCCGTCGCCGGCTGCATGGCGCCTTCACCGAGCGCACCGGCAAAAATCTTGGCCTCTGTCGACAGGGCCGACAGTTCCTTGTCGATCAGCCATTGCTGGTAGGTCGACAGGTAGAGCAAGCCACCCAGCAGGATGGCCAGGGCCAGCATATTGACCGCCAGAATGCGCAGGGTCAGCGGCGAGAAGTGGCGCACCCGCCGCCGGGGCGGCGGGGCGACCTTTTCGGCGGCCGGTTCGCCGAAGGGGCGTTTCACCCTTTATTCCTTATACTTGTAGCCAACACCATACAGCGTCTCGATCTGCTGGAAATCATCGTCCACAGCCTTGAACTTCTTGCGCAGGCGCTTGATGTGGCTGTCGATGGTGCGGTCATCGACATAGATATGCTCGCCATAGGCCGCATCCATCAACTGGTCACGGTTTTTTACATGACCGGGGCGGATGGCCAGCGCCTTGACCAGCAGGAATTCCGTGACCGTCAAATCAATGGCTTTGCCTTTCCAGGTGCAGAGATGGCGGGCGCCATCAAGCACCAGTTCGCCCCGCACCAGGGTTTGGCCGGGATCGGGGGCCGTCCCTTTGCCCTGCGCCAGTTCGGTCCGCCGCAGCAGGGTCTTGATCCGTTCGATCAGCAGTCGCTGGCTGAATGGCTTTTTGATGTAATCATCGGCCCCCATACGCAGGCCCTGCAGCTCGTCCGTCTCATCATCCTTGGAGGTCAGGAAGATGATCGGCATCTGTGTCGTCTGGCGCAAGCGCTGAAGCAACTCCAGACCGTCCATGCGCGGCATCTTGATGTCCAGCACCGCCATGTCAACCGGGCGCGTGCTGATGCCCCGCAGTGCTTCGTCACCGTCGCCATAAGTGCGAACCTCATAGCCTTCGGCTTCCAGTGCGATGGAAACGGACGTCAGGATGTTGCGGTCATCATCGACCAAGGCGATCACTTGGGCCACTTCTCATCTCCAACCTCTGGTCGGGCTGTTCAGGATGCCGTCCGAAAAACCCGGTATGCTTCACCGACTGCACTTTCAATATGTCATCAATGCGGCGCGGGGAAGAGCCCGCGTCGATATAAGACGACCGGTCATGGATCGCCATTGGCAGGCGGGGGCCGTCACAGGCGCTGAACGTAAAATACCCCCGGCATCGCGGGTGCGATGTCGGGGGTATAGAAGGCGGGCCTGGTTTGAGGGCATGGGCAGGCCCACCATCGTCCCGGCTGCTGTGGGGCCGCAAGCCGGGACGGGCGCTGTTCTGCGGATCCGGTGAGCACAATGGGTCACCGGACTTCCCGGTCAGAAGCGGTAGGCAACACCAACCCGGATCTGATTTTCACGGAAGTTGGTGTCGTCATAGTTGACGTAGTTGTACTCGGTCCGGATCAGGACATTATCGGTGACGGCATATTCCAGGCCGCCGCCCAGACGGTAACCGTCCAGATTGTCACTGACCTTGATACGGTTGGTGCCGGTGCCTACCGTGATGTCATAGTTGGTGCGCTGCCACCCGGCGCGACCATAGACCAGCAGGTCGTTGGTCGCCAGGTAACCGGCGCGGGCTGACAGACCCCAGCTCTCATTGGTGTCCAGTTTGGTGGCCAAACCGGCGACGGTGCCAGAATTGCTGCTCAGGCTGGCGGAACCCAATTCGGCCTCAGCGCCAAGGTACAGCTTGTCGAAAGTTTTCCCATAGCCGACATAGGCACCATACAGCCAGGCATCTGCATCAATATTGGCGCTGGCCGTGCCCGAAGCAGCGGAAGCATTGGTATCGGAGTAGCCGGTGAAGACACCCGCATAGGCGCCATCAAAGGGCGACTGCGCCAGCGACGGCGCGGCGCCAACGGCGACCAGGGCAACACCACCAAGCAGGGCAGAAGCAATACGCGACATTTTTCTCTCCATATGCGGTGGCACAAGGCACAGTTCATCTGTGACGCCAATCACTGGCGCTACCATGGCAACCGCTCAGCTCACTCGTTATTGCGATTGTGGCGATTTATTGTTTAAATCACACCACGTCATCGCGGTGAGAACTGTTTAGCGGATTTTGAACGACGTTCGATGTGCGATTCATCACACAAGCCATGCGATTGACTTATGGCCGCTATCCAGGCACTGAATCTTGAACGCCGGAATGTCACACCCATGGCTGGGCGATGGAGGCCGGAAGAGGGTGGGCGCGATGAGGCGCTCGCACAGGTCAACGCACCGGCGCTCCGCATGGCGGCGCCATGGTAACCACCAGCATCATGTCAAGGAACGATCCGCGGGCTGGTTTAGTCCCGGATACCCCAGAGCATGTAGTTCACGTCCAGATCGCGCGGCGCCAGGCTGAAGCGGTCAGACACGGGGTTGTAGGCTACACCTGTCATTTCCTTAACTACGACACCGGCCCGGCGCAGACCGCCCGCCAGTTCAGATGGTTTAAGGAAACGTTTCCAGTCATGTGTACCGCGCGGCAGCCAGCGCAACACATATTCCGCCGCCACGATGCCGAACAGGTAACTCTTGGTCGTGCGATTCAGCGTTGCCATGAAGATCATACCGCCCGGACGCGCCAAACCCGAAACAGCGCTCAGGAACAGGTCGACGTCGGACACATGTTCGACGATCTCCATCGCCAGGACCACATCGAACCGCTCACCAGCAGCCGCCAGATCCTCTGCTGTGGCCGTCCGGTAATCCACATCAACGCCTGTTTCGGCCGCATGCGCCGCTGCCGTCTTCACATTCTTTTCCGCCGCATCAATACCGGTGACGCTGGCCCCCAGGCGGGCCAGCGGTTCAGATAACAGCCCGCCGCCACAGCCGACGTCGATAATACGAAGCCCTTCCAAGGGCCGGAGGGACAGCGGACCGCGGCCATGGGCCTTGCAGATCGTATCGCGCATCCACGCCAGGCGGACGGGATTGAACTTATGCAGCGGCCGGAACTTACCTGCCGGATCCCACCATTCGGCCGCAATGCGGCTGAACCGCTCGATCTCGGCCGGATCAATCGTGGTGCGGCCTTGGGCCTGGGCGGTGGCGTTTGCGGCGTTCATGGCATGTCCCTCCCGGAATTGGGCATTCCTGGCATAGCAAAGCTGGTGCGCCCTGTCGCGGGGTCAATGTGGCGCGTCGTCGGTGGGACGATTGACGCCCGTTGCTGCCGGTCGCACTCTCCTAAAATCCGGTAGGGGGAGGACAAACGCAGTGAAGGAAAAGGAGCTGCGGATCGCGCTGGTCTGTTATGGCGGGGTCAGTCTTGCCGTCTACATGCACGGCGTGACCAAGGAACTATGGAAACTGGTGCGTGCCAGTCAGGCCCTGCATGCTGGTCGAAACGGTCCGCCGGCAAGTTTCAAAGAGGCCCATCCCTCAGATAGGCGCTCCTATGACACCGAGTCGGTCTATTTCGACCTGCTTCGCGATCTGTTGCCGGACCTGTCCTTGCGTGTGCTGATTGATGTGGTCGCTGGGGCCAGTGCCGGCGGGATCAACGGTGTGCTGCTTGCCCGCGCTCTGGCCCATGACCTTGATCTGGAACCACTGACGTCGCTCTGGTTGGAAAATGCCGATGTTACCCGCCTGCTCACCCCGGACAGCCGTGCCGGAAAATGGTCAAAATGGTTCATGCGTCCTGTCATCTGGGCCCTGAGCCAGCGGTTGGAACGGCTGACACCTGATCAGGAGGTCCGCGAAAAACTGTCGCTTTTCGTGCGCTCGCGCTGGTTCCGCCCGCCCTTTGACGGCAAAAGGCTGATGGAATTCCTGCTCGATGCGTCCCATGCCATGGGGGATAGTGGCCAACGGCCACTGGCCAGCCTGTTGCCACGCGGTCTGCCCCTGTCACTGCATGTGACCGTGACGGATTTTAATGGCTACACGACCCGTATTCCCGCCCATGATCCACCCGAAATTCTGGAGCGGGAGCATCGCCACCGTTTCACCTTCCGCTATCGTCGGGCGGGTGAAGGCGAGGTAGACAGTGATTTCCGGGACGAGGATGTGCCGGGCCTTGTGTTTGCAGCTCGCGCGTCGGCCTCCTATCCCGGTGCCTTTCCGCCTGCCCAGGTGCGACAGATGGACCGGTTACTGAATGAACGCGGTGAAAGCTGGGAAGGCCGGGCGCATTTCTTTCAGCGCAACTTTGCCGAATATCGTCGTCAAGGGGCGGACCCGGAACAGGCCAGCTTCATTGACGGGTCGGTGTTGAACAACAAGCCTTTCGCTGCCGCCCTGTCGGCTATTGCCGGACAGCCAGCCTACCGCGAGGTCGACCGCCGCATCGTCTATATCGACCCAAAGCCTGCAATACGGGCCGCAGTTGGGGCACGGGCCGATACCCCCGGCTTCTTCCGTACCATTCGCGGCGCCCTGTCCGATATTCCCCGCAATGAACCAGTACGTGATGAACTGTTGGCCATTGCCGGTCGCAATGCCCGCATTGAACGGCTACGCGGCCTGTTGGACGCTGCCCGACCCCGTGTGGCCGACCAGGTGCGGCGGGTGCTGGGCGGTCCGCTGCCACCGGCCCCTACCATTGAGCAGATCCGCCATTGGCGTGACCGTGCCAGTGCGGAGGCGGCAGCGCAGGCCGGGTTCGCCTATGAAGCGTATCTACGTCTGAAAATCGAAGGCGCTCTGGAACATCTGGCTGGACTGCTGAGCCCTTGCCTGGGCCGGGTCGATTTGGGCGCGCGGCCGGCTTTGCTCAAGGCCTTACAGCAATGGGCGCGGTCGCGCGGCGTCCTGCCAGACCAGTTGGATCCAGGACCGAATACCGACCAACCGCCCGCTTGGGTACAGTTTCTGCGCGATTTCGATATTGCCTTCCGTTCCCGCAGGCTGCGTTTTCTGATCCGGGAACTTAACGCCATTTATGCCGTGGTGGGGGAGGGGGACCATGCAGATACCAGACCGCCCGATCTGGATGAAATGAAGGCCACACTCTACAGCTCTCTGGAAAGGTTGCCGGGAATGTCTGGGGCCGGCACCAATGCCGACGGGCTGGGTATGTTTAATGCCGGGGAGCGGATCGCCCTGAACAATCTCATGCGCGCGGATGGCCCGGTTCCAACCCCTGACACATTGGACCGCGTTCTGGCCCATCTGGCCGCCGCCTGGAAGCTGGAGGAACAATCGTCTGAAATCGACGAGATTTTTGCTCTGATGGGGCTGAACTATCTGGGGCCTGCTGCGCGGCGGCAGATATTTGAAGCTTATCTGGGTTTCGCCTATTGGGATGTCCTGACCTTTTCGACCAGTGGCTGGGTGGAACTGGACGAATTCCATGCCATTCGTGTGGATCGGATTGCGCCCCCGGATGCAAAGCTGCTGCGTCGTTGCGGGGCGCCTGCCGACCTGCGCAGCGCCCGGATGAATGCGTTCGGCGGCTTTTTCAGCCGCCATGACCGCGAGCATGATTATCTGCTGGGCCGCCTGCACGCGGCCGAGCGGGTGATTGATCTGGTGATCGATGCCGGTGGCCTTGACCTGTCAGAAGCCCGCATCAATGGCCTGAAACTGCGGGCGTTCCACGCGGTTCTGGTGGCCGAGGAACAAAGGCTGGGGGCCGGCAACCGTGCTTTGGCACAGGTCCGCGCCTGGGTCGAGGCGTGCGGATAGGGGTCAGAACGGCCGCACGATTACCAAAATGACGACACCGATCATCAGCAAGGTCGGCACTTCGTTCATGATGCGGAAATATTTGTGGCTTTTGGTATTCGCATCATTGGCGAACAGTCGGACATGCTTGGCCAGCATGCCATGCATACCCGACATCAGCAGCACCAAGGTCAACTTGACGTGCAGCCACCCTTGACCCTTCATTATCTCTGGATTCAACGCGATCATGGCGATGCCAAAAACCCACGATGCGCCCATGGCAGGGTTCATGATGGCCTTCAACAGGCGGCGTTCCATGACTTTAAAGGTTTCGGATTGAACCGATCCGCGTTCTGCCGCGCAATGATAGACAAACAGTCGTGGCAGATAGAGCATGCCCGCCATCCAGGCGATGATGCTGATGACGTGCAGAGCCTTGATCCACAGGTAGTAATTTTCCACAGCCGTCCCTTCCGCGTATTCCTTGCCGGATATCCCGATGGACATTTGCCCTCGGTCACCACCCTGGCTAAATACCATTGCGGCGTCCGGTCACCAAGCGCCGATGCCAGCGTAGAACAGGGTTGCCCTTGCATACCCTGGTACGCGTGGTAGGTTGCCGGTGACAAAGATACCCGGCCCTGCCAGATGGCCCCAGGAACCGATATGGCCGACACTGCTCTGACCGACGTCTCCGAAGGAGAGGCAGAAGTCATCCAATTCGATGACGCGTCACGTGATTCGCTCCATATCCTGCCCATGGCCATGCTGCCATTGCAGACGCCAGGTCTGCGGCGGGCTCGTTTGATCAAGAATGCCCGGCTGGAAACGGTGGTTGAGGTGTTCCAGGACCGTTCCACCGGGAGTGGCCAGATCAGTCCAGACCATCTCGGTAGTCTTTTTCCCAGCCATTCCAAGTCGTTGCGCGTTGACATGGTGCAGATCAGCAAGCTGACCCGCATCAATAGCTTTGACGTTTATACCTTGCGCAAGGAACTGCGCCGGGTGGGTATTGCCGTCAACGATGCCAAGGCCCTGCAACTGTCCGACAGCAAGCGGGCTGAACTGACCGGGTATATGAAGGATTTCACGCGGCCGCTTCTGCAACAGGTCTATGGCGGTGAACAGCGGCAGATCAGCGATGTGTCTGACATTCTGGCCATGCTGGCCAATCCGGACCGGGAGGACGCGCTGACCAACCTGCGGCTTTTGTCGGAAAAGCTGAAGGTCAAGCTCAATGAGATTCCCGACTTCCTGGAGGATTACGGCGACGTGTTCCTGTCGCTGGCTTATTTTCGATCCTGCCTGGATGGCATTGTGCCGGAGGTGCAGCGCTTTTTGAAATGGGCCATGGAACCCAAGGCGTCTGAACTGATCGCACGTGACCGCAACATCATGAAGATGCTGTCAGATGTGCAGTCAAAACTGACCTCCATCACCACGCTGATCACCGGCCGCTTCGAGGCGTTTGACCGCCGCAGCAAGGATTTCTGGAACGATATCAGCGCGGACAGCTTCCGCTCGGTGCGCCGTCAGATTGAGAGCCACCATGTCACCATCGGTGGTGTGTTGTGCGGCCTTGCCGTTAAGATGGCCCTGTGGAAGGCCCGGTTCCCGCAGGGCGGGGCCGGGCCCAATAAGCGGGTGGAGTTTATCCGATCTGAAATTCTGCCAGGCCTGGACCATATCCTGGCGATCGAGAACGCGGCTTCTGGCATCAAGTGACAGGTTCCAGTGTTCGCCGTCCATACCGCGTCGGAAGGGCGCACCTGCGGTCATGACCATTGCGAGCGGTTCGCAGGGGTGGGACAACAGTGATATGAGTCACCAAGCCTTTCCCCCCACACTGTCCCCCGTCGCTGCCCCGGTTTCGCTGTCAACCTGGCGCTCCAGGCTGCCCAGCGGGTGGACCCTGGCGGTTCTGGCCATTGCTTTGGCAGTGGCACTGCCTGTCCTGATCGTGGGCAGCCGCGTGTTCGTCTCCTCCCATGGGGTGTGGTCCCATCTGACAGAGACGGTGCTCTGGACCTATATCCGCAACACCCTGATGCTGGCCGGCGGGGTGGCGGTAGGTGTGTCGATCATTGGTGTGGGCACTGCCTGGCTGGTCACCATGTGCCGGTTTCCCGGACAGCGCTGGCTGGAATGGGCGCTGCTGCTGCCCATGGCGGTACCGGCCTATGTCATGGCCTATGTCTACACCGACCTGTTGCAGTTCGTGGGGCCGGTGCAGACCGCGCTGCGGGAGGTGTTTGGCTGGCGACGGGCCGATTACTGGTTCCCGGACATACGGTCGCTGGGCGGTGCCATCGCCGTTCTGTCTTTTGTACTTTATCCCTATGTCTATCTGCTGGCCCGTGCTGCCTTTCTGGAACAGTCGGTCTGTGTGCTGGAGGTGGCGCGCACGCTGGGTGCTGGGGCTTGGCGCAGTTTTGCGAGGGTGGCTTTGCCTCTGGCCCGTCCAGCGATTGCCGCCGGTCTGGCCTTGTCGATGATGGAGGTGCTGGCCGATTTCGGGACGGTGCAGTATTTCGCTGTCGATACGTTCACCACAGGCATCTACCGCACGTGGTTTGCCATGGGCGAACCCGTTGCGGCGGCGCAATTGGCGTCAGTGCTGATGCTATTTGTCATGGCCCTGGTGGTGATGGAAAGGACCAGCCGCGGCCGTGCGCGCTACTTCCATTCCACCGGGCGCTACCGCATGCTGCCCTCATACACCTTGCGGGGTGTCAGGGCCGGTGCAGCGCTTGTGGCTTGCCTGACACCGCTTTTGCTGGGTTTTGTCGTGCCCGTTCTGATCCTGGCCCAGATGGCCGTGCGGGAGGGGGACAGTCTTTTTGCAACCAGTTTCCGCCAATTGGCTGGCAATTCCTTTATCCTGGCCGGCATCACCTCGGTCCTGGCTGTCGCGCTGGCGGCGTTAGTGGCTTATGGGCTGCGCCTGCGCCCCACGCCCGTGCTGCGGGGGGCGGCACGGGTGGCCGCTATGGGATATGCTGTGCCCGGCAGTGTCATCGCGGTGGGTATCCTGATCCCCGCCGCCCATGTCGACAACGCCGTCGACGGGTTCATGCGGGCGACTTTTGGCGTTTCAACTGGTCTGGTTCTGTCCGGGACCATCGTCGCAATCGTCTATGCCTACCTGGTGCGGTTCCTGGCTGTGTCCTTCAATACGGTGGAAGCCAGCCTGTCCAAGATCCGCCCCACCATGGATCAGGCTGCCCGCATCCTGGGCCAGACGCCTGGCAAGACCTTGCTGAAGGTCCATACACCCATCATGCGGGGCAGCCTTTTGACGGCGGCGTTGCTGGTCTTTGTTGATGTCATGAAGGAACTGCCGGCTACCATGATCGTGCGGCCGTTCAACTTCGATACGCTGGCTGTGCGCGTCTACACCCTGGCCAGTGACGAACGGCTGGCAGAGGCCAGCACCCCGGCGCTGGCCATTGTGGCGGTTGGCATCATCCCCGTCATCCTGCTGTCCCGCGCCATCGCCAAGAGCCGACCAGGGAGTGATGCTTGAAGCAAACAACCCCACCGCGGGGCGGTGGGGTTGTTTGTGCGGGCAGGTGCTTACTTGCCGGTCAGAATACGATCCACCAGTTCCTTGACTGTTGGCACGAAGCCGTTGGCGTACCAGGGGTCCTGGGCAAACCGATACGCATTATGGCCAGCGAACATAAGCTGATGCTCACAATCATCCGAATGGCTGATGTTCTGCAACGTTTTCTGAATACAGAAGGAACGCGGGTCGGCGCGGCGGCCCGTCGTCCCTTCCGCATTCTGTGACCAGTTGGAAAAAGCACAGGCTGACAGGCAGCCCATACAGTCCACCTGATCTTTCAGGATGGCGCGGGCGCTGTCTGGCGTTACAAAAACCAGCGTCGTGTCCGGGGTTTTCAGCGCCTGGGTGAAACCGGCTGCCACCCAGCCTTCGGCGTGCGCCTTGTCGGCGGCGGTCAGATAGACGGGTCGGCCGCGCGGGCCAACCGCGAATTCTTCCGTGAGGTCACCCACTGGTTCCGTCGCGAACGCCACCTGCCGTTCGGACCGCAAACGCAGATCCTCCAGGAAGGGATTACGCACAGCGGACGAATAGAAGCCCGTCGGCGAGAATTTGTTCAGATAGACATCGCCCGGCTTCAAGGTGAGCAGCTTCTGCTTCCAGGCATCCGAAATCGGACTTTCCTTGGTCAGCAGCGGGCGCGTACCGAACTGGAAGGCGACCGGACCAATCTCCGGATTGTCCAGCCAATGATCCCATTCTTCCAGCCACCAGACGCCGCCAGCCATGACGATGGGGGTTTCGGTCAGACCGAAACTATTCATCATTTGACGCAGCGCTGCGACACGGGGATAGGGGTCTTCTGGCTTCTGCGGGTCTTCGCTGTTTGACAGACCATTATGGCCGCCCGCCAGCCAGGGGTCTTCATAGACGACACCGCCCAGATTGCTGGGGAACTTGTTGTAGGCGCGCAGCCAGAGGGCGCGGAAGGCACGGGCCGAACTTACAATGGGGTAATAATGCACGCCATGGCGCACGGCGATTTCTGCCACGCGATAGGGCATGCCCGCCCCGCAGGTCACGCCATGGACCAAGCCCTTGGCCCCTTCCAGAATACCTTCCAGAATCTCCTCGGCCCCGCCCATTTCCCACAGCACATTGACATGCAGGCGGCCATTGCCGTTCGACATTTCATGGGCAATGCGGGCCTGAGTGATCCCGCCCTTGATGCCATAGGCAATGAGTTCATGGTGGCGTTCGCGGCGGGTGCGGGTGTGGTACACCTGTTCGATTGGGTTACCATGCTCGTCATAGCTGTCGGCATTCACGCCAGAGAAGGTGCCAATACCGCCTGCGGCGGCCCACGCTCCCGCACTTTGTCCGTTCGACACGGCGATGCCTTTTCCACCTTCGACCAGAGGCAGCACTTCCTTGCCGGACATGAACAGGGGCTTCAACGCCTTCACCGTACTTCCTCCGAAAGACCAACCGGTACCAACCCCGCCGCCACTTTCGGCGCGGATACATATGCGGTGCATATAGGAAAAGATATCGGAGCGAAAGAGGGGGGTGGTTGTTCGGCGCACTTTATGGTGACCTTACGGAAGGGCGGGATTAATCTGGTCGGGAGGAACGGGAATGGCGGCTACGGGGCACCATGGGCTGGTGACACCCTGCCTGCGTTACAGGGACGCACGCTCTGCCATTGCCTGGCTGGTCCGGGTCCTGGGCTTCACCGAACAACTGGTTGTTCCCGGTGAGGGCGACGACATCGCCCATGCGCAGTTGGTGCTGGGCATCGGCATGGTGATGCTGGGCAGTGATCGACAGGACATGTACGGTTTCCGGGCGCCCCGTCCCGACGGGGCGGGTGCCGCGCTGAACTGTTTTGTTATAGATGATCTGGACGACCTGTTTGCCCGTGTCGTTGGGGCAGGCGAGAGGGCATTGGAAGGGTGCGTTTTGGACACGCCCTATGGTTCCCGCGCCTTCACGGTCCGCGATCCGGAAGGGCATTTGTGGCATTTCGGGACCTATGATCCCTGGGCGTCGCCATCGCCCTAGGCCCATGCACCAATCAAGCGGCTGTGCCGGTTTTGGTGGAGCAGGGTGAAGAACAAGGGGCAACGCCAAGGGATGGCGCGCTGGGTTGTTTACCCTTGCCGTCGCATATCACGTCACTGGCTGTTAGGACTGTGCACATCCCTATGCAGAGATGCCTCGCCATGAGTTGTGGGGCCGATCCGGTGTCGGGTGTGATCTTCCTGACCACACCGCAAGCGCTTGGTACCATGCTGGCCTGACGGCAATGCCATTGTCGCGGCGCTTGTTTCGCGCGACCATGCGTCATCCCCCTGGGCAGGAGGACGGTGTCGTGCAGTGGGATCCAGATCTTTACGAACGTTACCGCCTGTTGCGCGAACGACCAGGTCGCGACCTGCTGAATGCCATACCCGAAGTTACCGTGCGATCTGCCATTGATCTGGGCTGCGGCACTGGATATCTGACACGGCAACTGGTTAATCGGTTTGCCGGTGCGCACATTATCGGTCTGGACAGCGACGACGCCATGCTGGCTAAGGCAGCCGCGGTACCTTCCCGTATTGACTGGCAGCAAGCGGATATCGGCGATTGGTGTCCGTCGGAACCGGTCGATCTGATTTTTTCCAACGCAGCCCTGCATTGGCTTCCCGATCATACAACGCTGTTCAGGCGCCTTGTTGGCTTCGGGGCGCCGGGCGGCCTGCTGGCCGTGCAGATGCCGGACAATTTTGCAGCCCCCTCGCACCTTCTCTTAAAGGAACTGACGCAACGTGAACCATGGCGAGACAGTCTGTCAGGCGCTCTGGATCATAGTGCTGTCCTGGCTGCGGCGGACTATTGGCGGATCTTGCGACCCTACTGTCAGACGGTGGATATCTGGTATGGCGATTACCTTCAGGTTCTCGAAGGGGATGATCCCGTTCTGGACTGGGTCTCTGCCACCGCCTTGCTGCCGGTGATTGCCCATCTGCCCCCGACGCAGGCAGCAGATTTCACGCAATCCTATCGTCTGGCCTTGCGTAAAGCCTATCCGAAGGAAAAGGAGGGCAGCACCCTCTTCCCCTTCCGGCGTATTTTCATTCTGGCCCGGATTTAGGATAGTGGCACTGGGGGCTCTTCAACAGAGACGGGTGTCGGCCATGCCGTTAAATGTGTTGGAAGTGACGATCTTCGCCATGGTCTTGTCGGGGGGCGACCCATTGGCCTGCACACGGCAGCAGGGAACGGAGGAGATGATCTTGTGCACCAACGGTCAGGTGGCGACCCTGGATGGTGACCGCATCACCTTCAAGAATGATATCGCTGTTGTGAAGTTTCCGGATGGGAGCCTGGCCTTCTCCAACGGTATCCGGTCACACTGGGGTAGTGCCGGTTGGGTGCAGTTTTCAAACAAGATTGCCATTCGCCGGAACCCAGACGGGACCTACAAGACCAATGGTGGCCTGATCTGCCGGGGCTTGAGCCAGGACAAGGCCAACTGCCAGAAGGCGTAGGGAGCCGGGCGCCACATCCCCTTGACCCTTCAGCACGCAAACGGTAGGCAGGGCCGACCTGTGTGTCCTATCCCTGTTCGCCGCTCATAAGGGGCCCCGTCAATGTCCGCTCGCCAACATCTGGATCAGCTCTGGTCACGGGGCCGCGCTTTCCTGGGCACCGAGCTTGCCATCATGGGTGGCGCGATGACCTGGGTGTCAGATCGTCATCTGGTGGCAGCGATCTCCAATGCTGGTGGCTTCGGTGTCATCGCGTCAGGCTCCATGTCGCCTGACCTGTTGCGACAGGAAATCCAGGCGACCGCCGCACTGACGGCCAAGCCGTTTGGTGTCAACTTGATCACCCTGCATCCGCAATTGGATGACCTGATCCAGGTCTGTCTGGACGAGGGGGTCGGCCATATCGTGCTGGCAGGTGGCTTGCCGCCGGGTACGGCGATCAGGATGGCAAAAGATGGCGGCGCCAGGGTCATGTGTTTTGCCCCAGCCCTGGTTATTGCCAAACGCCTGATCCGGGCGGGTGCCGATGCCATTGTAATCGAAGGCAGCGAAGCGGGGGGCCATATCGGGCCGGTATCCACCTCCGTCCTGGCCCAGGAGATATTGCCGGAAATCCGCGATGTTCCTGTCTTTGTCGCCGGTGGCATTGGACGTGGGGAAGCCATTGTCTCCTACCTGGAGATGGGAGCAGCAGGTGTACAATTGGGAACAAGGTTCGTTTGTGCCACCGAATGTCGGGCACATCCAAACTTCAAGCAGGCCTTCATCCGCGCTGGTGCGCGCGATGCCATCGCGTCGGTGGCCCTTGATAGCCGTTTTCCGGTGATCCCTGTCCGTGCCCTGCAGAATGAAGGCACCAAGCGCTTTATGGAAAAGCAGCGAGAGGTGATTGCGAAGTTCGACGCCGGTGACCTGGATCAGAAGGAAGCGCAGCTTGAGATCGAGCATTACTGGGCCGGCGCGCTGCGCCGCGCGGTGATCGAGGGTGATGTGGAGAACGGTTCCCTGATGGCCGGGCAGTCAGTGGGTATGGTGACCAGGGAACAGCCGGTGGCTGATATCCTGGCCGACCTGTTGATGCAGGCGGAAGCGGCAGTTGCAGGTCGCGGCGCAGCCGCCTGATCTGACAGTCGTGTTTATTCCGTCCAACGTCCCTGTATCAAAGGCGGATGGTTTCAGAATCCAGATCCCGGCATCGCCAGATAGGCTAGTTCGGCGTCGGTGCTGTCGCGGCCCAAAACCTTGTTGCGATGGGGAAAGCGGCCATACTGGGCAATGACGGCCAGATGTCGGCAGGCATAGTCAAGAAGTTGTGGGTCGCGGGTCCGGTTGGCGAACAGACGAACCGCCAGGCGCTGGTCCTCAATCTGTTCGGAATGTTCGAACGGCAGATAGATGAAGGGTCGCTGGTCTTCGCGCAGCATCAGATCCTGTTCACGGGCAATGGCATCGGTGGCAATGGCCAGGGCCACAGCATCGGTTGCAAAGGCACGCGGGGTTCCCCGAAACATGTTTCGCGGTGCCTGATCCAGCAGGATGCAGAGGGCTAGCACACCTTCCGGTGTTTCGGCCCAGTCGGCCAGATCGCCATTGCCCGCTGCCAGATGCGCCGGCAGCAATCGGTGGGTGACCAGTACGTCAAACTCCGGCCCGCCGCCGAACCACTGTCCCGGCCCCGCTTCCTGAAACCAGAAGGCCAGCACCCCATCAATGTCACTGGCCCGCATTTCCCATCTCCCTGGGCCGGGCGGCCCGCCAGCACCTGTTGCCGTTGACGTCAAAGTGATGCCGCCGACCGCAGCGCATGTCCAGAGGTTCGACGGAGAATATCCCCCGCTTCATTCGCGTGCCTTGCGTTCGCTGATGCGGCGGGTCAGTTCGGCCAGGCATTCCTCCCGCGTGGGGCGATAGTCACGCGCGGCCCACCAGCCCTCCATTGCCGCCAGCATCACCCCCACATCCGGCCCGGGGGTCATGCCCAGTTCCAGCAGGTCACGTCCCTTCAGTGGGAAGGGCACCACTATCCAGGTCGCCGCTTCTGCCAGCGCTTCCAGCAGTTCCACCGCCGGCGTGCCGCGTGTTGCAGCCGACAGCAGCAATAAATCGCGATAGGTTTCAGGCCCCAGTTTCTGCAAGGCGTGACGGCGGCTGGTCACCGTCAGGTCGGGATGCACATCGACGGGCGCGGCGCACAGGCCCAGCAAATGGTCACGGTTTGCGTTCGACAGGCGTAGCCGTTCCACCGTATCCGCCGCGGCCGACAGTCCGGTTGGCAGTAACGCTGCCAGATGGGCCATCGGATGGGCCTCCCCGACCAGCCACTCCAGCCGGTCCAGAGCTGCCAATCGGGTGATATTCGTCGCCTGTGGAAGGATTTGGGCCACCACGCCGCAATCAATCATCAGGCGCCAGACCTCGACCATCCGGTCCTGAGCCAGAATCTTCATCACTTCCTGCTGCACCCTTTCCCCGGACAGGGACGGCAGCAGGGGCGCCATGGTGGTGCAAGCTGCCACAGCATCCGGGTCAGGGCGCCCTTGACCAAAACGCGCATGGAAACGGAAAAAGCGCAGGATGCGGAGCACATCCTCGGCGATGCGTTCGCGTGATTGGCCGATGAAGCGCACCCGTCCTGACTTCAAGTCGCGCACACCGTCGAACGGGTCGTAAAGCTCGCCTTCCGGGGTCAGTGACATCGCGTTGAAGGTGAAATCGCGGCGCCCGGCATCTTCCAGCCAATTATCCGTGAAAGCGATCACGGCATGGCGGCCATCTGTCTCCACATCCCGCCGCAGGGTGGTGATCTCGAACGATGAACCCTCGGTAAGGGCCGTCACAGTCCCGTGCTCGATCCCGGTCGGGATGACGCGGATGCCATCCTGGCGCAGCCGACGCATCACCTCGTCCGGTGGCAGCGGTGTGGCAATGTCAATATCAGTGGCCTGGATGCCCAGGATCGCATCGCGGACACAGCCGCCAATAAAACGCGCCTCCTGCCCGGTGCGCATCAACGACTGCATGACCCGGCGCGCCGCAGTGCCCGCCATCAGGCCGATCGGGCCCGGGTGCAGCACAGGGCGCTCCGGATCGGCAGTGTCGTTCATCCCCTCACGCCTTCAGTCCAAAAAATTCCAACTGCCAGATCATTTCGCTGTCCGACATCGGATAATGAGTCCCATCGCGTGCATTTAACACCGATGTGGGGGGAATGTTGGCGATCCGCAACTGGATCTGCCGGCAAAGCCGCATGGATAGCTTGGCCCGCCAGCACAGCGCGGTCACGCCGCGCGCGCTTTGCCCACCAATGATTTTGTCCACGGCATCGAGGGGCACATTGGCTTTGACGGCCAATGCAGCCAGAACGAAGCCGCGATCACCCTGGGTCAGGGCACCACCCACCATATCCTCGTCCAGTTTGCCAGCGGCATGGGCTTTCTTGGCCCGTTCCATTGGCCGTTCTTTGGGGGTTTCTTCTGCCCCTTCATCATCAATCCCCAATGGTTCGGCCCCGCCACCCCGGTTGGCCCGGGCACGGTCAAGCACGGCATTGCGCACGGCGGCCCGCACCTCGGGCGGAAGGTCAGTGCGGTTTTCCAGCACTCGCATCAATTGTTCGCTGACGAACCCGACGATACGGGCAGCCGCCTTTGGTGGAAGTGAGGGGCGGCGCACCAGCGGACCGTGCCAGGGCTCAAATTTCGGCGCCATGTCGATGATGCGGTCCAGAGTCTCCTCCCGGATCTGGGCAGAGGCGTTGCCCAGCAGCGCAGCCACAGCCGCTTCGCTCTGTGTACGCGCGACCGCCTCTGACACGGTTCCTGAAAGGCCGGCGCGCTGGGCGATGGCCACCAGTTTTCCGTCCATCGGCTGACTGCCAATGATCGACAGAAGATCATCGTCAGTCAGCAGGGGTGAATGACGCAGGACAGGACCGGAAACCGACAGTTCCAGGTCGCGCGCCAATTGCTGGATCAGGTGCGGCGGGGCCCCTGGCTGGTCCTTTAATGTTTCGGCAACGACCTGACGAACCACAGAGGCGTGGTCGCGGGCCAGCGCTTCCACAATATCCATTGTCATCCGTTCCAACTGCCCGACCCGGTCTGCCGGCAAGGATGGGATCAGCAGGGCAATCTTGCGCGCCAGGCCGGATCGCACCTCTTCGTCCGGGTCGCCGCAAAGCAGCAGATCGGCCTGGCGCGGGGTGGCATTATTGCGTGCGATTTCGCGCCTTACCTCGGCACTTTCGTCATTGGCCAGATAGAACAGGATTTCGGGCTGTGTATCCGCCCGAGCCGCAACGATCCGTCGCTGGCCCGCATCACCACTGGCGGCCAGTTTTTTGGCGGTGTCGTAATCCATGGGCGTGGAGTTGGAACCTTTCATTTAAGACCCATACCTGTTCTCAACCAGCGACCAAGGCCGGAGCCAGGGCGCGGTGGCCCTTGCCCATGCGCTTGGCAGCATACATACCCTGGTCACCACGGTCGACAAGCCCTTGCGCCAGTTCACCCGAACCACCGCGATAGCAAGCGATTCCCACCGATACGCCGAGCGGTTTCTCAGGCGATGCCGACAGTGGCCGCAGGAATTCCGCCGCCTCACGGAGCAGGCGGTCTGCCACGGCCACGGCCTGCTCCTCGTCCACGCGGTCGATCCACAGCACGAATTCATCGCCCCCCAGGCGACCGCACAGGTCGCTTGGTCGCGCCAGGCGACCCAGCAGTTCCCCCACCGCGCGCAACACGTCATCGCCAGCGCCGTGGCCCAGCTTGTCATTGACGGCTTTGAAGTTATCCAGGTCGAAATAAAGCAGAGCGGAACCGCCGCCTGTTTGTTTGTCCAGTCGAGATTCCAGCATTTCCATAAAGGTGCGACGGTTGTAAAGACCGGTCAGGCCGTCGCGTTCCGACAGGGTCTTCAACCGTTCCTGATAACGTGCCTGTGCCACGGCCACGCCCACCTGATCGGCGATGGCCTGGATCATGGACAGGTCTTCGTCGGTCCAGTCCTGGCCATCGTTACGCCAGACCAGGATTGCGCCGTTCACTTCATGCCGGAACAAGGTTCGGGTGGCCAGCATGTTGTAACTTCCCGATCGCCCTGTCATCGGTTCCACCTTTTCGGCCACCTGTTCCAGGAATGGGGCGATGTCAGGGCGTATATCCTCGGCCATCGGCAACTGGGCCGCAGCCTCGCTGAACACGTCGCCCGTGCGGGCATAAAGCCGGGCACCGGCTGACCCGGTTGCGTTCACCGCAACACCCACCGCAATTTCCAGGGTTTTGGCAGGGTCCACATCGTCGCGAGTGGAGGAGACGATATAACCCAGATACTTCTCGCGCAGGCGGACCTGGGCCAATTCCATGCCCTTGACCCGCGCCTCGGTAATGTCGCGGCAGGCGCCGCGTGCCCCGATCCAGTCGCCTTGGGGGCCGATCAGTGGCACAGCCGAGGAAATCAGGCAGGCGGCGGCCCCGTCCTTGGCGCGCAGCCACACCTCCGTCCGCTCGATGGCGACACCGGTATCGAAGGGCAATGGCTGATCGGCGAAATCGGCCAGCACAAATTCGGACGGGTGGCGACCAATCAGGTCATCGGGGTGATACCCGATTGCCCCCGCTGCCGATACGAACACAAATCGTCCATCCGGTCCGACCTCCCAGGCAAAGTCGGAAGAGATATCAACCAGATCCTTGTAGCGCTGACGGCTTTCCGTCAAGGCATGGCGCAGCCGGCGTTCCAGCGTGACCTCCCGGCCCAGGCACAGGACTCCCCCGTCTGACAGCAGGACGCTGGTAAATTCAACAACGCCAGGACCGCTGCCGGTTTCGACCGGCACGGACCGATGTGGTTCGGTCAGCGGTCCGCCGGAGGCTGCCCATCGGCCTAGTTCAGCCAGCCAGCCATCATGACGTTCAACCAGCAGCTTAGCGCCGGTATTCAGGAACAGAGGCCGTCCCTGCCCATCCAATGTCAGGCCGGGACCGGGCCAGCCGTCCAGCAGAGCCGGCAGCGCCACGATGTCGACCGCATCGCTGGCTGGAAGAGGACCGGAAGGGGGTGACAAGGCCGGGGTGCTCCCGTGGTAACCGTTTCTGATCCAGTGGTAACGCACCCGAGCGTTGCGGTCTATTGCCCTTGCGGTCACATCGACGGTTGACCATTTTATTCGACATGACAAACATCTCTAAAAATGTCGCCGCTTCGCCGGACCGTGAACCCACTGCACCTCTTTTCGACCGGTTTAACCACGTCGATCACTGGGTGTTTGATCTGGACAACACGCTTTACCCTGCACAATGCAACCTGTTTGCCCAGGTCGATGTGCGCATCACTGACTATATCGCCAATGCTTTAGGGATGGAGCGTCAGGCGGCGCGGGCAAAACAAAAGGAGTATTATCGGCTGCACGGTACCTCCTTGCGCGGCATGATGATTGAACATGGAATGGCGCCGGCGCCATTCCTGGACTATGTGCATGATATTGATGTGACCCCTGTGACACCTTCGCCACTGCTGGCTGAGGCGTTGAAGGCTCTGCCTGGCCGCAAGGTGATCTTTACCAACGGGTCGGTCCGCCATGCCGAGAATGTGTTGGCCCGACTGGGTGTGGCAGACCATTTCGACGGCATTTTTGATATTGTGGCCGCCGATTACGTGCCCAAGCCCGATCCTACCCCTTATGTTACCCTGATCCAGCGTTTTGGGATCAATCCGGGCCGCGCCGCCATGGTAGAGGATTTGCACCGCAATCTGCTGCCGGCCGCCGCCGCCGGCATGACCACGGTCTGGGTCCGCACCGACAGCGAGTTCTCTCACCCCGACCCCGCCGCCCAGGCCCATCCCGGCGACCATGTGCATCATGTCATCGCCGATGTGGAGGCTTGGTTGGCGGAGATCACGGCGCATCTGCGGTAAGCTGTTTTCCGCACGACCGTGCGGGCATGGGCGCCTTGCTTGAGGCTTCGTTGACACCCAAGGTGCCCACCCGCAAAGTCGCGGCCGATCCTTCCAAAATCGAACAGCAGGACCCCCGCGATGAGCAGTTTTGCCGACCTCGCCCGCACGATCGACCAGGCCTGGGAAGACCGCGCCAACCTGGGCTTTTCCACAACTGGTGACGTGCGCGATGCGGTCAATAAGGCGCTGTCCCTGCTGGATGCCGGTGAGGCACGGGTGGCAGAGAAGGTGGACGGTGCCTGGGCCGTGAATCAGTGGCTGAAAAAGGCTGTGCTGTTATCCTTCCGCCTCAATGACAACGCTATGATCTCCGGCGCGCCGGGTGGGGCGTCCTGGTGGGACAAGGTGCCGTCAAAGTTTGATGGCTGGGACGAGGCCGGCTGGCGCAAGGCCGGCTTCCGTGCCGTGCCGGGCAGCGTGGTGCGCCGCAGCGCCTATATCGCCCCCGGCGTCGTGCTGATGCCCAGCTTCGTCAATGTCGGCGCCTTTGTGGACAAGGGCACCATGGTCGATACCTGGGCCACGGTCGGGTCCTGCGCTCAGATCGGCAAGAATGTGCATCTGTCGGGCGGTGTCGGTATTGGCGGTGTGCTGGAGCCTTTGCAGGCCGGCCCCGTCATCATCGAGGATGACTGCTTCATCGGCGCGCGGTCGGAAGTGGTTGAAGGCGTGATCGTGGAACAGGGTGCCGTCCTGTCCATGGGCGTGTTCATCAGCGCCACCACCAAGATCATCGACCGGACGACGGGCGAGGTGTTTGTGGGCCGCGTGCCTGCCTATTCCGTCGTCGTCCCCGGCAGCCTGCCCGGCAAGGCCCTGCCCGATGGCAGCCCCGGCCCGTCGCTCTCCTGTGCCGTGATCGTCAAGCGCGTGGATGCGCAGACCCGGTCCAAGACTTCCATCAACGACCTGCTGCGCGACTGATCGGATGCCCGCCATCGGCGCCCTGACCCTGCTGGTGCGGGATTATGATGAAGCCATCGCCTGGTATCGTGACCGGGTGGGGTTTCAGTTGATCAGCGACACCGACCTGGGAGGTGGCAAGCGCTGGGTGCTGATGGCACCCAAAGGTGCCACGGAAACCCGCTTGCTGCTGGCCCAGGCGGTGGGGCCGGAGCAGGAGGCACAGATCGGCCACCAGGCGGGCGGGCGCGTCTTTCTGTTCCTGCATACCGATGATTTCGCTCGCGACCATGAAGCGATGGTTGCGGCGGGAGTGCAGTTCCTGGAAGCGCCGCGCCACGAAGCCTATGGCAGCGTCGCTGTGTTCCAGGACCTTTATGGAAACAAGTGGGACCTGCTGCGGTTGCATCGCGTGGATTAGGCGGAGTCTTCATCCGCAGGTCACCACTCATGATCCTTTCCTCCCCCGGTATCTCCACCACCGCAATTCCGCCCCTTTCAAAGTTCATGCACATTGTTTGCACCGGGCGGGGGCCTCGGGGTATCAAGGCGGCGTATCTTTACAGAGGATTTTGACATGTGCGGCATTGCGGGTTTTCTGTCGAACCTGACCTGGCACCAGGATAACGATGTTTCCTGGATTGCCTTGCTGGCCGATGGGCTGCGCGATGCTGGGATCGGCCATCTTGCGGGCCTCGATGCCATGCTGGATCATCTGCATGCTCGATTTGACGATCTGATGGCCTTTGCCACGCATCTGGCCCTGGTGGAACGCGCTGACCTACGCGACAGGCTGACCCAGGCCGCGACCCGGATCGAAGGGTTGGAAGCGGAGTTGAAAGCCAGCCCCATCGCCCGCGATCCCGCTGCCGAACGCACCGCCGAGCGCCTGCGCGATTATGGCTGGCAGCTACGTAACGAAGTGTTGGCCAATATCGACCGGACCTTGTCGCTGATCGGCGGCGTGCCGACCCCGGCCCGGTCGCAGCATTTCACCGCCTGGTCCATCGAACAGGTTCTAGAAAACCTGGACCGGCTGGAGGTACGCGGGCGCGACAGCGCCGGCGTGGCGGTACAGTTGCGTTTGTCTGGTCCGATCTCCGAGGGGCAGGTCAAAGAGTGGCGACGTCAGGCCTCGTCGGTCGGGCGTGACCGGTTTGATGCCGATGGCGCAGTGACATTTCACCCGTTGCCCGACGGCGGAGCTACAGCGCGTTTCACCTACAAGGTGGCGCAACTGATCGGAAAGCTGGGCGACAATGGGGCTACCCTGCGGGCCAAGGTGCGGGCTGATGCCCTGCTCTGGTCCATCGCCCGCCAGGCCGATCAGGTGACTATCCTGGCCCATACCCGTTGGGCATCACACGGAGCGATCAACCTGCCCAACTGCCACCCGCAATCGGGATGGCTGGCCGGTGACAATGCCCCGACTCTGGCGCCTGATGCCGATACGATGTGTGTCCTGAACGGCGATATCGATAATTACCGGGGTCTGAAGGATGGTCTGGTGCGCAGTGCCGGGCATGAGGTGCCGGCTCAGGTGACCACCGACGCCAAGATCATTCCCGTTGCCTTCCGCCTGACGCCGGGTGCCCGTACGCAGGACCGGTTCCTGTCGGCGCTCAGGCAGTTTGAAGGCTCCGTCGCCATCGGCCTTCTGCATCCGACGGAGCCGCAGCGGCTTTATTTCGGGCAGAAGGGCAGCGGACAGTCGTTGTTCCTGGCGCAGGTGCGCGACGGTCTGATCATCGCATCGGAAAATTACGGTCTGGCCCCGCGCGCCCGGGCTTCCATCGCCATGGCCAAGGTGGAACAGGGCGGCTTGCAGGTGACGCTGTCCACACTGGAGGGCGAGCCTGCGATCAAAGCCCGTACCATCGATGATGGGGCCGAGACAGAACTGAAGCCTGAGACGATCGAGATTTTCAGCCGGGACATTTTCCGGGGCGAGTTCGCGCATTTCTTTGAAAAAGAAGTGCACGAAAGTGCCACCTCGGTGCGCAAGACGCTGGTCGGTCGCTATTCCCGGCAAGGCCGCGCCGCCAGTTTTGAGCTTGGCCCCGATGGTATCTGGGCTGGATTGCGCCGCCGTCTGGCTGATCCGGCCAAACCTGCCATTCGCCGCATCTTTGTGACGGGTCAGGGCACGGCCGCCATCGCTGGGATGGGGGTAGCGCACCTGCTGCGTCAGGCATTACCCGGCACATCCATCCATGTGGAGGCGGCGAAGGCGTCGGAACTGTCATCCGATCTGGATGGCGTGCGCCTGGATGACGCCATTGTCATCGCCATCAGCCAGTCCGGCACGACGACCGACACCAACCGTACCGTGGATCTGGCCCGTGCGTCGGGCGCCTGGATTCATGCCATCGTCAACCGCCGCAACAGCCCGCTGGTTCGTAAATCCGACAGCCATCTGTTCACCAGCGACGGGCGCGACATTGAAATGGCGGTGGCCAGCACCAAGGCTTTCTACAGTCAGGTCGCGGCGGGCAAGCTGACAGCCTTGTGTATTGCCGATGCGCTGGGCACCCTGTCGGCAACGCAGATCCATGATGAGCTGGTGGCGCTGGAAGGGCTGCCCGCCCGCATTCAGGAAGTGCTGGACGAGGAAGACCTGATCGCTGCCTGTGCCGAACGCTACGCGCCGCAGAACCGTTACTGGGCGGTCGTCGGCAACGGCCCTAACAAGATCGCGGCGGAAGAGATCCGTATCAAGCTGTCGGAGCTTTGCTACAAATCGATCCCCGTGGATTTCACGGAGGACAAGAAACATATCGACCTGTCGACAGAGCCGCTGACGCTGGTCATCGCGAACGATCTGCCGCCGCTGCTGGCCCAGGACACGGCCAAGGAAGTGGCGATCTTCAAGGCCCATGCCGGTAAGCCGCTGGTTATCGCCGCCAAGGGTGAGACCTGCTTTGATACCTATGCCGAGGCGGTGATCCGCGTGCCGTCGGCGGGGGCGGGGCTGGATTTTGTGCTGGCAACTGTTGTTGGCCATCTCTGGGGCTTCCACGCCGCCCGCGCGATCGACCGGCGATCCCATGGGTTCCGTGCCCTGGGCGTGGCGATCGAACAGGCGCTGGTGGAGAAGGACCGCCCGTTGGCCCCTCTTATTGATGCCATCGCTGTCGAGTTGCGCCGGGTGGCGGAGGGTGAGCAGGATGCGGCGCTGCCACCGCGTGCCGTAGCGCAACTGGCGGCCCTGTCCTCTGCGCTGGCCACCGCCGACGCCGGCAGCCGGGCCTCCCTACTGTCCGGTGGGGTGGAACTGATGCGTCAACTGTTTGAAGAGACCAGCCGGCCCGTTGATACCATCCGCCATCAGGCCAAGACGGTAACGGTGGGCATCTCCCGGCCAGCGCGCGAAGTGGCACCGTCCATCCTGTCCACACTGGCGGCGCTGGGCGTCTCGCACGAGTCGCTGGCGGAGGCGGATCGTCAGACCCTGACCGCCTTCTCCTCGGTGTTGACGAATGTGACCGGGGCGATCCTTTACACCCTGAAAGGGGAAGGCAAGGACGGTACTCCCGTGCTGACCGCCGGTGCCCGCGTCGGCGTGTCAGAGGGCCGGGTGTCCGGGTATGATGGTGGTCGCGCGGCATCGGGCAGCAAGCGCCGGGCCCTGCGTTTGGGCCGGATCATCTTCTCCTCGGGCCATCAGGCGGCGGAGAACCTGGTGCTGATCCCCTTCTTCTCCGGCGCTGATTGGCGGGTTGCCGGGCTGGCCCTGCTGCATACCGATCTGATGGCGCAGGCGTCGTTACAGCAGAAAACGGCGCTGCTGAAGGAATTGCAGCTCTATGAGGATCTGTTTGACGCCTATCATGATGTGGTGCATGGCGAGGCCCGCGACTTTGCCGCCTTTGTGGCCAATATCAGCCCGCGCGATCTGCTGTTTCGCCCGGCCGGCGAGTTGGTCAAGAGCTAAGCCGGCCGAGATGTCAAACCCTACTTCCATGTGTGAGGGGGCAGGGTTCAGGCGGTGATCATCATAACCAGCCATTCTGCGGCGAGGGCAGGTTTAACCTCCCCCTCGGCCTCCACCGTTACGCCATAACGCATCAAGTACTGACCTTTGCCCCTGGTCTCCACCGCCAACAGGGTTAGGATGCCCCGGATGCGGTTGCCGCTGCGGACCGGTGTGATGAAACGCAGTTTGTCGAATCCGTAGTTGAAGATCATGGCGACGTTGTCGAGGGGCGGTACCATCTCCATGCCCATGGCGCCCAGCAGCGACAGGGTCAGGAACCCGTGGGCCACGGTGCCCCCCAATGGGGTGGCAGCAGCGCGGACAGGATCGACATGGATAAACTGATGGTCGCCTGTCAGATCGGCAAACCGGTCGATCATGCCCTGATCCACGATCAGCCAGTCCGACCGTCCTAATTCAGCCCCGATCCGCGCCTGATATTCCGGCAGCGTCATTGCCGGTTGTCTTGGGCCAGCCATGATGAATTCCTTCCCACATTCAAACGCTTGTTTCAGCGCATTGTGGGTGGCTGCTGTGCCGATGGCAACAGGGATTAGGTTGAGGAAGGTGGCGTAATTGCTGTACGGGCCGCATCCAACTCTTTTTGCAACCGGTCGGCGCGGGCCTGATGCTGACGGGCATTGCGGCGATGGGTATGCTGGCCCATCCACACCGTCAGACCGCCGGCAAAGAACCCGACGACCAGTGTAACCAATACCAGCGCAAATGCCGGTGCCTCCACGGTACCGACCAAGGGCCACAGGGCCAGTTGCACCGGCGTCAGGTTTGATACAGCAAAACTGATGGCCAGCGCCGTCAGCGGCAGGGTGATGATCCAGGACAGGTAACGCACGGGCCGACCCCTTTGGCAGCGTCAAACAGAAAAACGGCCCCAGGCAATGCCGGGGGCCGTATAGGTTAGCAGAAAACTTCCGGAACAGGGCAACCCGGGCGTGGCGGCACGGAGATACCGCCCTACCCGTTACATCATCGCCGCCCCAACCAGTAGGGCCAGCGACAATCCCATCAGGGCCGTGGAAATATATTCCAGCCGCTCCAGGCGTTGACGCGCGCGGCGCAGATTAAGGGCCAAATCACCAAAGGATTCAGCATGAGCGCGTCGGGGTTGGAGCATGATATCGGCCTCCTATGCTTTGTGGCACCGCTGTTTCAGCAAACAGTGCCCAGGTCGAAGGGGCCGGCCCGGCAACAAGGGGGCGGGGAATGCGCTGGGGGGCTGTATATCACCCACTTGCCGCCGAACCGTCATAAAAGACTGCACCCAAAGGCGGTAGGGGACAAGGGTAAAAGTACGTTTATAACCTTCTGTATGGTCTACGCGAAATTTCCTTAGCTGCGTTGCAGCAAAAAGACGGATTGCACGCCAAGCCAATTGGCGCGGAAACTGTCGGCAGGGGCGGTCACGGGACGGTCATCGGCGCCCAGTATCAGGCTGCGTTCAATGGCGATCCCCATATCCTGACACAAGGCCACCATGTCGGCGATGGTGCAAAAGTGGATGTTGGGCGTTTCGTACCATTCATGGCCCAACCGGTCGGTCACCGGCATGCGGCCGCGCAAGAGCAGGTCAGTCCGCACCCGCCAGTAGCCGAAATTCGGCACTGACACGATGGCATGCCGTCCAATCCGGACCAGATGGTCCAGTACGGTGCGTGGGTTGCGTGTGGCCTGCAGGGTTTGTGACAGGACCACGTAATCGAACCCGCCGCTGGGATAATCCTTCAGGTCGGTGTCGGCATCGCCCTGGATCACGGCCAGTCCCCGCGCAACCGACGCACGCACCCCGTCCATGGACAGTTCAATCCCCCGTCCGTCCACTTGTTTGCGGTGGATCAGCGCGTGCAGCAATTCCCCGTCACCACAGCCGACATCGAGTACACGCGCACCAGGTTCGACCCAGTCCACGATGCTTTCAAGGTCACTGCGGATGGCGCCCACGGGGGGGAGCAGGGATGTCACAGCCATTTTTGTCACCCCACTTTGGCGGCAAGGCCACGCCGCGCGGCGTGGCCTTCGATGAACCCCCGCGCCACCTGATAGAATTCAGGCACGTCCAGCAGGAAGGCGTCATGGCCCTTGTCTGTCTCGACTTCGACAAAGCTGACATTGGCCGCGACGGCGTTCAGGGCGTGGATCAGGGCCCGACTTTCGCTGGTGGGGAACAGCCAGTCGCTGGAAAAACTGATAACGCAGAACTTGACCGGCGTACCGATCAGGCGCCCGTCTGGCCCCGGAACACGGAACGCATTGGCGAGAACCCCGCCATGGTCAGCCGCTAAATCGAAATAATCCATCGCGCGGGTGATGTAGAGATAGGAATTGGCATCGAACCGCTCGACGAAGCTGATCCCCTGATAGCGCAGATAACTCTCCACCTGGAAATCCGCATCAAAACCAAAGGTGATGGATTTGCGGTCCTGAAGGTTACGGCCGAACTTCCGGTGCAATGCCGGTTCAGACAGGTAGGTGATATGGGCGGCCATCCGGGCCACCGACAGGCCCTTGGTCGGGCGCGTGCCCTGGTTCAGATAGTCGCCCAGGCGCCATTCGGGATCGGCCATGATCGCCTGGCGTCCGACCTCATGAAAGGCGATGTTCTGGGCGCTGTGACGGGCGGCGGTGGCGATGGGCAGACAACAATAGACCTTTTCCGGGTAGCTAACCGCCCATTGCAGGACCTGCATCCCGCCCATGGACCCGCCAATCACGCAGAAAAGCTGGTCAATACCCAGATGATCAATCAGCATTTTCTGGGCCCGCACCATGTCGGCGATGGTGATCACGGGGAAATTCAGCGCCCAGGGTGTTCCCGTCGCGGCGTCGGTTTCCTTGGGCCCCTCGCTGCCCATGCAGCCGCCGATGACGTTGGAGCAGATAACGAAAAAGCGGTCAGTATCAACCGGCCGGCCTGGCCCCACCATCAGGTCCCACCAACCAGGCTTTCCGGTCACCGGATGCTGTTCGGCCACATACTGATCACCCGTCAGCGCATGGCAGACCAGCACTGCATTCGACCGGTCGGTATTCAGGGTTCCATAGGTGCGGTACGCCAGCCGGAAGCCGGAAAGGCTGCCCCCGCTATCCAGCACCAATGGCTCGGCCGTCCCCAGGCGGATGGTGCCGGCGGGGCCGGAAATGGCGCGGTCGCTGGGGTCCTGGCTTGGCGTGTCGTAGGCCACGGTCATGGTGGTTGGCTGTCCCGTCCGGTCATGCGACCCGGTGTGGCGGGCCCTTCAAGGGCCGTGCCGGGCTGGGGGACAACAGCTATGAACGGGGGCGTCGGGTGTCAATGTTTTCTTTGATTTCGAGTGTGCATCCCGCCTAATACTATCCGCCCCAAAGGACCCGAGCCTGGCCCTGCATGCCCACCAAACCCACCTTGGATGATCTGCGCCGTCAGATCGACACGATCGATGCGGAAATCCACACGCTGCTGATGCGCCGCGCGCAGGTGGTGGAGGAAGTGGCCAAGGTCAAGCCGCCAGGCCGCCCCTACATCCGCCCCGGCCGCGAGGCGGAGATTGTGCGTAATCTGGTGGCGCGCCATACCGGCAGCTTCCCGGTGAACGCCGTTGTCCGCATCTGGCGCGAAATGATCGCCGCTTTGACCCGTATCCAGGGGCCGCTGGGCGTTGCCGTTGTCTGTCCAAATGAGGCGCAGAGCCCGCTCTGGGACAATGCCCGCGACCATTTCGGTTCCACCACGCCGACCTTTGCTGTGAATACACCGATGGCGGCGCTTCGCGCCGTGTCTGATGGCACGGCCACGGTCGCGGTCGTGCCCTGGCCGGAAGAGGATGACAACGACCCTTGGTGGCGTTTCATCCTGTCACCCGATCCCAAGACGCCCAGAATCATTGCACGACTGCCCTTCCTGCGCGTGGAAGGACAGTCGGTCGGCCGTGAAGGTGGAGACGCTTTGGTCCTGGCCGCCGTACCGATGGAAGCCACGGGCGATGACCGTACTCTGCTGGCGGTGGAAGTCACCCAGGATGTCAGCCGTGGTCGGCTGAAGGATGTACTGGAAGCAGCCGGTTTCGCTACTTTGCAGTTGCGTACCCATCACCTGCCGGGTGGTGGCGGTGCCGTGCATCTGGTGGAGGTGGAAGGTTTTGTCCCTCCGGACGACTCACGGCTAAGCTCTGCCCTGCAACGCCTGGGTGACAATGCCAGCAGCGTGCTGCCCATCGGCGCCTACGCTACGCCGGTCGTGCTGGCCAGGGGCTGAGTTTCACACCCTATGGCACGGCCCAGTCTGCTCGTGCCCGTCCGATCCAGTTTGCCGATCAGTCAAACGCAAATGCATCCATGGCCAGGATGGCGCGGTCGGTGCTGCTGTGCAGCAATCGAGCGGGCGTGTTTGGTGTACCGGCACCGAGCGCAGTGTAAAGCGGCCAGAGATGTTCTGGCGTCGGGTGATTGCGTTTGGCCTCCGGTGCCAGTCGCTCCCAGGCCAGAAGGTCTGCGTGGCGGCCTTCAGTGAGTGCCTGGCGCATCCAGTCGGCAAAGCGTGTCACCCAAACAGGGGGCACCGCTGCCGGGTCCTGGCCCCGGAATTCCATCAGATTGTGGCTGAAACTGCCTGACCCCATCACCAGCACCCCTTCGTCGCGCAACGGGCGCAGGGCCGCGCCCACGGCCGCATGATGGGCGGCGTCGCGGTGTGGCTGTACCGACAATTGGGTGATGGGGATGTCGGCTGCCGGCCAGGCCAGCGTCAGCGGTGTCCAGGCGCCATGGTCCAGGCCGCGTGTCCTGCTAAAGGTCACTTCCAGCCCCGCCTGGGCCAGCAGGGCCCCAGCCTGGCGCGCCAGGGTAGGTGCGCCGGGAGCCGGGTACTGCATGGCGAACAGGGCCGGGGGGAAGCCCCTGAAATCGTGGATGGTCTGCGGACGCTCCGCCAATGACAGGGCGGGGTCCGGCGTCTCCCAATGGGCGGAGATGGCCAGGATGGCCTTGGGCCGTTCCACAAGAGTGGCAAGGTCCTTGAGGAAGCGATGTGCCGGGGCCTCCGGCTCCAGCGCCAGAAGCGGCGAGCCGTGGGAGATGAAAAGGGCAGGCAAGGGGGCCATGGCGGCAGCCGATCCGTGGTGACGTGGTGAACCGGTGCAGCAGATAGGCATGGGCGGGTGCAATAGGAAGCCCGGTCCTGATAGCGGGGCCGGCCTATCCGGAAAATGCGAAAGGCCAGCGTTACCGCCGGCCTTTTCACAACAACGAGAAGGGATGGTGGGCGCGGGTGGAATCGAACCACCGACCTCTCGCTTATCAGGCGAGTGCTCTAACCCCTGAGCTACGCGCCCCTCTCGTGGAGCGCGGTGATAGAGAGGTGCGGGCCGAGTGTCAAGCGCTTTCGTTTGAAAAAATCTACGCTCTGCGGCGGGGTTCGCTGGAGCACAAGGCGTCAGGCTGAAAGCGCCGGGGCATCCGGGGTGTCGCGTTGCCCGGTTCGACACTTGATGATAACACTGTCGCCACGATGGGGCTTAAGGGCGCAAGTCCCTTGTGGGGCAAGCGTTTTTGGCGGCCCCAGCGTCATTCTGGACAAAGGCGGGGCACGTGGCATTGAAGCGGTGGCGGATGGTCTTGGCAGAGGCGGCGCATGCGGACCGCGTGCTGGTCCTTGCGCTTCTGGCCGGCGTTGCCCTGGGGTGTGTGCTGCTCTGGTCGCATGCCAGTGAACGGATCCGCGCGTTTGAAACGGCGATGGCAGGATCGGTGCGGGCACGATCCGGCGCGCTGGACATGCAGATGCGGGTGGCCATCGGTCACCTGGAAGCACTGCGCCAGCGTGCGGAGTTTTTCTATGCGGAGTTTCCGTCCCCAGAGGATGTGCCGAACAGCAGCCTGCTCACAGCGTTTCTGGCCAGCAACCTGCAGGCCGACCCTCAACAAGCCTACTCGCTGGACCGCCTGCCACCGCCTTATCTGGTGGACCAGATCGGCAATGTCGTGGCCCTGCCGCTAAATACGATCGTTCAAGACCCCGCACTTTCCCGACCTGATCCGGCGGGTTGGCGACAGGAAGCGGCCATGGCGGTGCAGTTGTTGCCGCTGATGGCCGTAACCCAAAAGGTACTGCCGGAGGCGCGGGGTTTGGTCTATGCCTCTTTGTCGGGCATGCTGGTTGTCCATCCTTGGGTCGAAAGCAGCCAGGCCCACCTTCTGCCCCAGGTTGGATCACTACCAGCCTTTGTGAACGCAGCCCCCGCCGCAAACCCTGAGGCCAAGCCCATCTGGACCTTGAGCGGGCCGTCAGGCAGTCTGCCGGACAGCGCGGTGCTGGCGCTGCCTCTCACATTACAGGGCCGTTATGCCGGGGCACTGGCAGTTGATATGCCCATAGCCGGCCTCCGGGAAGTGCTGGGCGCTGTCACGCGTGTCGACTCCGTCTTGCTGCTGGTGGATGAGAAAGGAGCGGTCATCACCGGAAGCAGCCGCAATCCCGACCAACCTGTGCCAGATGATGTGTCGGCGCTGTTCAAGGACGGCAAGTTTGTGGACGGTACCGTCAGCCATGGCATTTTTGACAATCATGTCGTCGTAGTGCCGCTGAAGCATGCACCCTGGCGTGTAGTGTACATCGCCCCCGCAGGGGCGTCCTTGTTGCCGATCCTGACCGACATGCTGATTTCCGTCGGGGGTTTTCTGGCCGCATTGCTGGTGGTGGTGTTCGTGGCGCGACGGTTGATGCTGCGCGCCCTGGCGGTCCGCGATATGGCAGCGGCAGCAGAACGTGAGGCGCGTGATGCGGCTGAACGGGCGTTGAGTGACCTGCGTGCCGCCCATGATGAACTGGATTTTCTGAACCGGGAGAAGACGCGTTTCTTCTCCCTGATCTCCCATGACCTGCGCGGTCCCTTCAATTCCATGATGGGTATGACCCAGGAACTGGCCGATCATGCGCCAAAGATGAAGCCCGAGGATGTGGCTGACTTTGCCCGGTCCGTTCATGAAATGGCGCGCAAAGTGTTTGAATTGCTGGAAAATCTGCTGCAATGGTCGCGGGTGCAAATGTCCGGAACACCGTTTGCCCCCACCATCTTCCCCATGCGTGAGGTGGTGGGGGATGCCATCCGCGATGTGGCTTCGGCCGCGCAGGGCAAGGAGATCACCATTTTGGACGCAGCCGGCGACCGCTGGGTTCTGGCGGATCGCACCATGATCCTGGCTGTGCTTCGTAATCTGCTGATGAATGCAGTGAAGTTCAGCCATCAGGGGGGGGTGGTTCACGTCACCAGCCGCGCCTTGGGTGACCGGTTAGAGGTGGCGGTCACCGACAAGGGGGTGGGCATGGAACCCGCGCAACTTGACTTGGCGCTGCGCGGTGGACCAAAGGCCAGCCGGCCCGGCACACAGGGGGAAACGGGAACCGGCCTTGGGCTGACTCTGGTGCGTGACCTGGTTCTACGTCATGGCGGCGAGTTGAAGCTGGAAAGCACGCCAGGGCGCGGCACCATCGCCAGCTTCACGGTCCCCTTATCGCACGACCCCGCGGAAACGCGGCGCCTGCTGTCACGCGCGGCGGATTGACCGCCCCCGAACCCGTACCAAGATCAGCCGGTCAGTTCCTCCATGGTTTGGCGGACAACCGAGACGATGGCAGCGCCATGCTTGTGCGTGCTTTCGCCCAGACTGGAGGCAATGACCGAGAGTTCGATTTCCGTTGTCGGGGCAAACCGTGCCACCTCTGCCAACAATGTGTTGCTCAGCACTTCGTCGCGACTGATCCCTTGCAACCGGGCGACATCACCGCGCCATGTGTTCAGAGCGCCTTGGATGGCGGACTCGATCTGCGCCTGTTCTTCGCGGCGCCGCAGGTCCCGATAATGGACCAGGACCCGCCAGCCACCCTCGGCAAAGGCGGTGTCGATCCGTTCCACTTCGACGGTGCGCAGAAAATTGGCGACGCGCTGCTCATCTTCCTCGGCGGCGGCGTCCCGGATGGAGAAGGTGCGAAGCTCAAGATTCATGCTGGTCATCCGCCGCTATTGACCCTGTAACCGCCCCGACATCCGGTCAGAGGCCCATGAACGCCACTATAACCCGGCGCGGCGCGACAGACATCTTTCTTCCGTATGGGTTTTTCCGGCTTGACCGGTTGGAAACCGGATGTTCATGCAAAGCCAGCAGCCGGCGGAGACCGATCCGCCGGCTGCTGGTTTCACTCATCCTGGAAGATTGCCTCGATCGGCTGTACGAACAGGCGGGCGATGGTAAAGGCCAGCGGCAGGCTGGGGTCATACCGACCATTCTCCAGCGCGTTCACCGTCTGACGGGAGACCGACAGCTTGTCGGCCAGATCGCCCTGCGACCAGCCCCGTTCGGCGCGCAGTTCCTTCAATCGGTTTTTCATAGGATCGCCTCCGTCAGCGGTAGTGGAACCGCGAGACCAGACCGCCGATCACCCACAGGGCCGACATCACCGGCCACACGTAAAACATTGAGAGTTTCGGCAGGCCGGCGATTTCCAGGAAGCCGTAACTCAGCGAAAGCAGAGCTGTGCCTGCAAATGAAAAAGCCAGCACTTCCAACTGGGTCTTGCGCTGAAATTCGTCCAGGCGGCGGATCTGGCGCAGGATGACCCAGGCGATCATGAAAATCGGCACCATGGGCAACAGCAAGAGCGGGACCTTCATCTCCTCCCCGACCCAGCCGTTACGCAGAGCGAAAAAGATCAGTGGCAGGATAGCGCCATAGAAAAGCAGGCCGGCCCCCAGTTCCATCGCATAACGACGCATGATCATGTCCTCCTTCATATGTAAAGCGTGCTTTCCATATGAAGGAGGATGACGGGTGTGTCAAGTGTACTTTACATGGAAAGTGTACTTTCCATCCTTATTCTGGTTCCAGGGTCAAGGTCCAGCGGGTGGGGCCGGGCAGGAAGGGGGTTGGCTTGCCATCCGCCCAGTCCTGGTGACCCTGCAGATAATAAGGCGACAGCGGATGGCCGCTCTGGCTACCGGGCATGTGGAAATAGGCTTCGGCCTCATGGCCCGGTGCGACGGCGAATCGCTGGCTGGCGCCAAAACCCGGTCCTTGGACGCGCGGCATCATGCTGTCGCCCGGCAAGCCCTGTTCGGGGGGATCGGTCAGCCAGCCCACCGGTGGCAGAATACGCGCCAGGGGATGGCGTATCTCCGCGACATTGCGCGCGCCCCAGGTGAAGGATTGTATGCCACCGGCTTTATCCACCTGGTCTGCCACTTCCGTCAGCGCCGCACTGACCAGCGCATCCCAATCCTTGTATCCAGGTGGCACCAGCGCTGGCGGGCGTTCGGTCATCAGGCGGCGCAGCGGTCCTTCCTGTTGGGCGGCACTGCGGTTGCGTGGCATCGGTCCGTCCAGGCCCAGATAGCCGCTGTACAGTTTTTGCGCCAGGGCTGTGCGGAAGGCCCGGACAAGGCGATAGCCGACACTGTCGGTGGCGGCGCGCGCGCCCCAGTCACGAACGGGTTGGGCCAGGGCTGCCAGCCGTGCATCTGCCGGGCGCGCCATCAGGGCGGCCAGCATCTGTTCCTGCCAGAAACCCAGTACCAGGGCACGGTCATCTAACTGGATAGCCAGCATTTCGGCCGGCCCAAACCGGTCACGGGAGAACAGCCCATCACGGATCTGCGCTTGGCGCCCGCCCATATCATAGCCGCCATCGCCCAGTTTGGCATAGGCGTCACCCCCGACGATACGGGCATTGGCGGTCCATATGCGGTGATGGTCGGGGTTGCGGATCACTGGGATCTGATCGGGCGGCAGCATGCCGTTCCAGCCCCGTGTACCGTCGGCCCAACTGCTGGGGATGCTGCCATCATGGCCGAACCGTGCCGGCACTGCTCCGATGATGGTCCAGGCCACATTCCCGGCAGTGTCGCCCACCACCAGATTTTGCTGCGGCTGACGGGCCCGATGCGCGATGGCGATTGCCGCATCGACGCTTTCCGCCCGTTCCAGGCCGAGAAGACCGGTCAGATTTATCGCGTCTGGTTCATGCCCCGTCCAGCGTACAGCCAGCTTGCTCCCGTCGGCCCGGGTTTCGACCACCGGTCCCCAGATGCTTTCCTCTACTACCATGTCCTGGCAGGCCACCCAGGCGGGGCAGAGCCGTTCCCGCACACGTGTCAGTTCTTTAGGCCCCTCAGGTGTATGATAACGACCGGGCGTCCCCTCCGCTGGCTCCAGCACAATGACATCGGCGGTATCGATGTAGGAATTAGTGTAGCCCCAGGCTACTTTACCATTGCTGCCGGCGACCAGGGCTGGTGTGCCCGGCAGTGTGACGCCGGTGGCATCCATGGCGTCAGGCCCGCCACGGACCAGCAGACGCGCACGATACCAGGTCCCGGGTACGCTGATCCCCAGATGCATGTCGTCGGCTACCAGGGCCGCTCCGTTTGCCGTCAGGGCACCGCCCACAGCCCAGGCGTTGCTGCCGATGGTCGGGCCGGGATCGGCGTTGATCATCGCAGTCTTGTTTCCCAGCGCGGGCAAGGCAGAAGGTAAGGCCGGTTCAGGCAGGGGCAGGCCGTCGATGGGCGCATCCAGGCTTGTTGCACGCGGATACAGGAAATCCGTCATTTCAGGCCCAAGCCGGGCCAAAGTCTGACCCCGAATCCGGTCGGTCAGGGCGTCTTCGTCCTGCAGATCCAGATACATGGCATAGGCAGCCAGAATTGTATCCTGGGTTGTCCAGGGTTGGGGGGTGGCCAGCAACAGCGCATACTCAAACGGGCGCCCATTGATCGCGGCCAGGCCTTGGTTCACGCCATCGGCGTAGGCCTCCAGCATGGATTTCTGGTCCGCGGGCAGGCCGGCAATTACCTGTTCCGCTCGGTGGCGCAACCGGTGAAGGCGCCGTGACCGGTCAATCTCCAATACCGGGCCGACCGGACCCAGCAGGCCAGACAGTTCCCCTGCCGCCGACCGGCGGATCAAGTCCATCTGGAAATAGCGCTCCTGCGCATGCAGAAAGCCGAGAGCGCGGGCCAGATCAAGACGCGAATCGCCTGTGAGCGTCGGAATGCCCTGGGCGTCACGCGACACGGCGACAGGGGCGGTCAGGCCGTTCAAGGCGAGTGATCCGTCCAGCGCGGGCTTTGACACAAACAGATTGACCGTGAAGGCACCGGCCGCGACCAGGACCAGTCCCGCCACCCCCGCCGCCCCATATCTCAACGCCCGGCCCCAGCCGAAGCCCTGCCGCCGTCCATGTCGCCTGCGCACCAACTGACCCCCCATCCGTCCGAATTCGGCGGCACAGTTTCCCTTTTGGGAAGGGGAGCGGCAAGCAGGATTGGCAGCAAACAGGCCGGAAAACACAAAAGGCCCCGCTGTTGCCAGCGGAGCCTTCGTTTTGGTGGAGCCAAGCGGGATCGAACCGCTGACCTCTACAATGCCATTGTAGCGCTCTCCCAGCTGAGCTATGGCCCCGAAACTGTGGCGCGATGTCTGGGTGACCATCGCGGTGGGCGGCTTTATGGACAAAAGCGGCGACGGATGCAAGCCCCTTGATCAGCCCCCCAGGCAAGGCAGGCATGTGACCGGCTTTACCCCTCCCCACCAACCGGGCCCCAGAAAAGGGCCCAGCAGGTAAAATCAGCACTGAAGACCGTGAAATGATGCTCCACCCCCGCCTCCACGAAGATCAGGTCGCCAGGGCCGAAATCTACCACCCTGCCAGCTTTCTCGAAACGGCCGGTACCGGTCAGCACCACGTAAAGCTCGTCTTGTTGATGCGGCCCTTGTTCGTCCCGGTCGTTTGGGGCGTATAGGCCTGCCTTCATGCTGCCGTGGCGGATCACATAGTGGAAGCGCTGTATGCCTGCGCGGTCGCCGATGGCCGCCAAGGCGGCGGCGGGTGGGAACAGGAAGGGCTGGGTCATGGCGGCGGCCTCCCCTGGCGGTGGTGATCTTGCCACAGCCAACACCGGCCCCAGCCTGGCGCCAAGGGGTTCGATTGTCTCCGCTACATGAAAAACCCCGCCGGTGGTGCCGACGGGGTTCTGCGGGTCGGGTGCCGATGGCGGGGATCAACCGGCCGCGGTTTCCGCCGTTGCGTCTGCTGTCGTGTCGACCACCGGCACCGGGGCCGGCTCCGCTGCGGCCGGGCTGGCGACAGGCGTGCCGCCCAACACCTGGATGGTGCCAGACAATTGTCCGCCATTTTCGACTTCCAGGGTGCCGTAGCGGATATTGCCATTGATGCGGCCTGTGGTGCGGACCTTCAGCGTACCGCGCACGGTGATGTCGCCCTCAAACCGCCCTCCGATATCCGCCTCGTCGATCTCGACCGATCCCTTGAACAGGCCGGTATCGGTAATCTCCACGACATGGCCGTCGCGCAGCTTGGCCTCTACGGTGCCCTCGACGACCAGGACGTCACAGGCGGCAATCTCACCCGACAGGCTGATATCACGGCCCACGATCAGCTTGCGCATCTCGGCGGTCGCTGGGCTGTTGCCCTCTGTGCCGGTAGGGGCCACGCGCTTGGGCGGACTGTTGGGGATGTCGACGACGCGACGCGGAATCTCCGTCTTCAGCGACGGGGCAGCAGAAGAAAGAGGGCCGCCGGGCGGGGCAGAGAAGGGCGTATTCATCGTCGTCCTCGGGCTGGTTTCGGAACCGGTATCGGTGCTGGGTGCAGCATTGGAAGGGAGGGATGGCGCGACCGCCGACTCCACCGGGGCGAACCCGGCAGTGCTGCCACCGGCATCAACCGTCGGTGCCGATGGCACCGGTGGTTCTGGCGGGGTGGGCGTGGCCGGGGCCACGGGCGGTCTCTGGCGTCGGAACATGTCGTCTTGCCCCCAATATCGCATCGAAAAAAGGTGGGGTGGGCTCAGGCCGCAGCGGCCGGAAGTTCGCGCCGCATCCCTTCTACGAGATGCGCCATGAACGCCGCCGCCAGCACGGGCACCAGCAGATTGACGAGTGGCAGCGACGAAAGAAAGGCGATAATGATGCCCGCCGCAAAAAGTCCCATCCGCCGCTCATTGCGCAGGAATTTCACCCCCATCGGGGTAAGCCGGCGGATGGCCACCAATTCGAAATATTCACGTCCGATCAGATATCCGTTCACCACGATCCACACGAACAGATTGACCACGGGCACGAAATAGAAGGGCAGGGCCAGCAGATTGGCCAGCACGATCAGGCCCAGAAACTTCAATCCCTCCAGCGCGGAGCGCCACACAGGGACAGGGCGCGGCGCCGGCAGATGCGGGTAATGGCGGCGTTCCACGGCATCGACAATGCCATCCAGCAAGGTGGAGGAAACGGCGACCATGACGGCGGGAAACATCAGCCAGGCCAAAGCCAGTCCCGCCACCCCACCCAGTAGGTCGATGCCCGTCTCCACCCAGGGGATGCTGAACAGGGAAGTGTGGGCCAGCAGCCAGCCGAACCCGAACAGCAGGGCCACAAAAAGCCCAATAGTGCCCAGTGCTGACAGGATCAGTACACGGGTAAAGGCGGGGTCGGGCAACTGCCCCACGGCGCGCGACAATTCCCGGATCATGCCTTGCTCCCCCTTTCGCCCGCCCCTTCAAACGCCGGGCGGGCACATCCGCACCCTTGGCTTCACGCCGCATGTGCGGCGCGGCGGCTGTCACCGCCGTACCAACAAACCCGCGACCCATGCGCAGGCCTAACCCATATGGGGATGCATGGGCACTTGCCGCAAGACGCGGTCTGCCTATACTCCGCGCCAATTCTGATCGTTTTGTGGAGGCCATTCGTGGCGGCTTTGTATGATGTGGTGGGTCTGGGTAACGCGATCGTCGACGTGATTGCCAAGGCCGACGAGGACTTTCTGACCGCCAATGGCCTGGTGAAGAACGCCATGCGCCTGATCAGCGCCGAAGAGGCCGACGCGCTGTATGCCAAGATGGGTCCGGGTCTGGAAATGTCGGGCGGGTCAGCCGGCAACACCATGGCAGCCCTGGCGTCGCTGGGCGGCAAGGGCGTGTTCGTGGGCAAGGTTGCCCATGATCAACTGGGTAAGGTCTATCGCCATGATATCCGCGCGGCCGGCGTGGTGTTCGATACGCCTGACCTGACCGACGGCAAGCCTACGGGTTCCTGCCTGATTCTGGTAACCCCGGACGGTCACCGCACCATGAATACTTTCCTGGGTGCCTGTCTGGACCTGACGCCCGATGATATCGATCCGGTTGTGATCAAGTCGTCCAAGGTCACTTATATGGAAGGGTATCTGTGGGACCCGCCGGCTGCCAAGCAGGCCTTCCTGAAGGCAGCGGCCCTGGCCCATGAGGCCGGTCAGAAAGTGGCCCTGTCTCTGTCCGACCCGTTCTGCGTGAACCGTCACCTGGACAGCTTCCGCGACCTGGTAAAGAACCATGTCGATATTCTGTTCGCCAATGAGAGCGAGATTGTTGCCCTGTTCGGTGGGGATTTCGACAGCGCCGCCGCCGAGGCGCGCCAGCATGTCGAAGTGGCCGTCCTGACGCGGGGCGAGCACGGGGCAACCGTTCTGGTGGGTGGGGAGACCTTCTCGGTTCCGGCCGAGAAAGTCTCCAAGGTGGTGGACACCACCGGTGCCGGCGACCTGTTCGCAGCAGGTTTTCTCTATGGCTATACACAGGGACGCAGCCCATCTGACTGCGCCCGCCTGGGTGCCATCTGCGCCGGGGAGATCATCACCCATTACGGCGCCCGGTCGGAAGTCAATCTGGCCGAGCTGGTGAAGTCCAAAGGTCTGTAACAGGGCCCATTGTGGGGTGAACCGTTCGGTTCATCCCACGATTTCTGTTTGGTGTCTGTCGCGCGCGATATCCAGGAAAACCTCCTCCAGATTGTCCCGGCCATAGCGGGACAGGAGGTCGGCCGGGGTTCCCCGGTCCACGATGCGGCCGCCTTTCATCATCAGCACCCCGTCGCACATCCGCTCTACCTCCGCCATATTGTGGCTGGCCAGCAGGATTGTGGCGCCAGTGCGGGCCCGGTAATTTTCCAAGAACCCCCGCACCCAGTCGGCGGTATCGGGATCAAGGCTGGCGGTCGGCTCGTCCAGAAGCAGCAGTTCCGGTTCGTTCAGCAGTGCTTTGGCCAAGGCTACGCGTGTCTTTTGGCCCGCCGACAGGTTTCCCGACGGGCGCGTGAGGATCCCGGTCAGATCCAGTTCCTCGGCAAGCCGTCCGATACGGTGGTTCAGATGGGTGAGCCCGTAAAGGTGACCATAAACCGTCAGATTCTCCCGCACTGTCAGCCGATGGGGTAAATCGACATAAGGGCTGGAGAAATTCATGCGTGGCAGCACACGATAGCGCTCTGTCAGCATGTCATAACCCAATACCTTTACCGTCCCAGCGGTGGGCAACAGCAGCCCCAGCAGGATGGAAATGGTGGTGGTCTTGCCGGCCCCGTTGCCGCCCAGCAGCGCTACCGTCTGTCCCGCCGGCACCGTGAAGCTGATCGCGTCCAGCGCTGTATGCGCGTCGAACCGTTTGGTCAGCGTCTCGACAAGAATGGCGGGGGGGAGCAGCTTGCTAGCGTCTAGGGGCATTGGAGCGGCTTGCGGTCTTTCCTTGCTTGGGGAACTACTTGTCATAGGCTCCCCACGGGCGATTGCGGATGATGATGGGATATAGGGATGAGTGAGGCAATCACCAACACCACAGGTTCCGTTTCTGCAACCCGGTCCGGCCCGGCCCTGGTATCGGCAGAAGGAAGGGTCAGTGCCCGCACCCTGATCACCATTCGCTGGATTGCGGTGGCCGGGCAGTTTGCGACCCTGACCACGGTCATGGCCTTGTTTGAATTTGAACTGGCGTTGGCGCAGGCTTTGGCCGGAGTTGGCGTGTCGGTGCTGGTCAATCTTTATGCCGCCCGCCGGCTGGCCACACACCCGTTTCTGGATGACCGGGAGGCCGCGCTTTACCTCGCGTATGACATGGTGCAACTGACAGCCCTTCTCTATCTGACGGGCGGCCTTGATAATCCGTTTGCGGTGCTGATGCTGGCGCCTCTGACCGTTGCAGCCAGCGCGCTGGGCCGGATGGCGGTCATTGTGCTGACGTCCCTGGCAGTCTGCTGCTTCACGGGTCTGGCGCTGGTGGCGACCCCGTTACCCTGGCCGGGGGCGGAAGCGGCGGCCCTGCCGCCATTGTACCGGTTTGGCGTCTGGGTGGCACTGACCCTCTCGGCTGGATTTATTGCGGCCTATCTCTATCAGGTGGCAGATGGCGCCCGTCGCCTGTCCGGGGCGTTGAATGCCAGCCAGGATGCCCTGGCGCGGGCGCAGCGTGCCTCTGCCGTGGGCGCGCTGGCGGCGGCGGCGGCGCATGAATTGGGCAGCCCGCTGGGGACCATCGCGGTGGTGGCCAAGGAACTGGCCCGCGATATCCCGCTTGATAGCCCGATTGCCGAGGATGTGGCCCTGCTGCAAAGTCAGGTCGCGCGCTGCCGCGACATTTTGGCCGAACTGTCCCGTCGGCCCGGCGACCGGGGCGGCGCGGAACCGATTGTGCCGCTGGCCGCCCTGATCGAGACGACGGCGGCCCCCTATCTGCGTCACGGTATCGACCTGTTGATCGAAACGGTCGCGGAACCGGAAGAGGGGGCGCCACAGGTACAGTCAGTACCCGAAATGGTGCATGGCCTTGCCAATATACTTCAAAACGCTATGCAGTTTGCCCATGAACGGGTGACGGTGACGGCGGATTGGACCGCACCGGGGTTGACTCTGCGGGTGCAGGATGACGGGCCGGGTTATCCGGCGACATTGGTTGCCCGTCTGGGCGAACCCTATGTCAGTGGTCGCAACCCCGCTGCACGGGAGGCGGCGGGCAATATGGGTCTGGGCCTGTTCATCGCGCAGACTTTGCTGGAGCGGTCTGGTGCATCCGTTCGCTATATGAATGGCAGGGCTGGTGGCGCGGTGGTGGTCATTCGCTGGAAACATCCTACATTCACCGTGTAGAAAGTTTCACAGGCCTAAGAAGAACGCCCATACGCAGGAAGGGACCCCGTAACCATGACGGACGCGGCGCTTGATGCTGGCGAACAGCCGAAACTGACCTTCACGGGCGATGCCTCACGCTCGCTGCTGATTGTGGATGATGATGCGCCCTTCCGTATCCGCCTGGCCCGTGCCATGGAACGGCGTGGCTTTGATGTGGTGGCTGTGGACAGCGTCAATCTGGGTGTCGAGGTGGCCCATGAAAGCGCTCCACGCTTTGCCGTTGTCGACCTGCGCCTGGGTGATGGCTCTGGTCTTGATGTGGTAAAGGCGCTGCGCGATGCACGGCCTGATGCCCGCGTCGTCATGTTGACCGGATATGGCAATATCGCTACGGCGGTCGCGGCTGTGAAGTTCGGTGCCGTTGACTATCTGCCCAAACCGGCCGACGCCGACGCGGTGGAAGCGGCGCTGCTGACCGATGGTCCCCTGCCGCCGCCGCCGGAAAGCCCAATGTCCGCCGATCGTGTCCGCTGGGAACATATTCAGCGGGTGTTTGAACAATGCGACCGCAATGTGTCGGAGACGGCCCGTCGGCTGAAAATGCACCGCCGCACCTTGCAGCGTATCTTGAATAAACACGCTCCCAAGGCCTGACCGCTCTGTCTTTGAGTGGCATGCGCTGCGCATCAATGGAGAGGCTGGCGGTTATGGCAGGGGGTGGCTATCCTTGTCGCCTTCCGTCTCCGTTAACGCCCGGGCCATGACCACCGACCTGAACAGCCTGATCGACGCCATTGCCGGTACCCGCATCCTTGTGGTGGGGGATGTCATGCTGGACCGGTTCATCCATGGCCGGGTGGATCGGATATCACCAGAAGCGCCGATCCCGGTGCTGCGGGTGCAGCGGGAAACCGCCATGCCGGGCGGGGCGGGCAATGTCGTGGCCAATATGGTCGCCCTGGGCGTGGAAGCTGACCTGATCAGCGTCGTAGGTGATGATGCCGCGGGCCAGGAACTGTCCCGGCTGATGCTGACATTGAACGGACAGCGTAACAGTTTATTGACGAGCACCAACCGTCCCACCACAACCAAAACAAGGTTTGTGGCTGGGGGGCAGCAGTTGCTCCGCGCGGATGCGGAAACCGACATACCGCTGTCGGATGCGGATGCCACACAGTTGTTGGCGCTGGCGGCAACAAAGATGCCCGATGTCAGCATGCTGGTCCTTTCCGATTACAATAAGGGTGTCCTGACCAGTGAAGTATCAGCAGCCCTGATTGAACTGGCGCGGGCGGCGGGAGTGCGGGTGCTGGTCGATCCCAAGGGGCGGGATTATGCCCGTTATCGCGGCGCCTATTGTGTTACCCCCAACATGCGAGAACTGGCGGACGCCACGGGCATCATGCCCGCCGACACGGCCAGTCTGGTGGCGACGGCGCGCACCCTGGCCAATTGCCATGGTATCGCAGCGGTCGTGGCTACCCGCAGCGAACAGGGCATGAGTGTGGTCCCGGCCGATGGTGCGGCCACGCATCTTTACGCCAGGGCCAGGGAAGTATTCGATGTGTCGGGGGCCGGCGACACGGTGGTTGCCGTGCTGGCCGCTGCCTTGACTGCTGGTGCTGACCTTGTGGAAGCGGCAACCCTGGCTAATGTTGCGGCCGGTGTCGTTGTGGCCAAGGTGGGCACGGCCACCGTCCGCCCCAATGAATTGCGCGACGCTTTGGGGCACGCCATTGTCGCCGGGCCTGGGTCAAAGAGCGTCACGCTGGACCAGGCGGTTGAACAAGTGGAGCGTTGGCGTCGGCAGGGGCTGCGGGTAGGTTTCACCAATGGCTGTTTTGACCTGCTACATCCAGGCCATGTCAGCCTGATCGCCCAGGCCCGCGCACAATGTGACCGTCTGGTCTTAGGTCTTAACAGCGATGACAGCGTACGACGCCTGAAGGGCCCGGCCCGGCCGGTGCAGAATGTGACATCGCGTGCTACGGTTCTGTCGGCGTTAGGCGATGTTGATCTGGTCGTTACCTTTGCCGACGATACGCCATTGACGCTGATCAAGGCGCTGCGCCCCGATATCCTGGTGAAGGGGGCCGATTATAAAATCGACGATGTGGTGGGTGCCAAAGAGGTTATGGGCTGGGGTGGACGCGTGGTCCTGGCAGATCTGGCTGCTGGACACAGCACCACCAACACAATCGAGCGGATGAAATAGTGAGGCCATGGGCCTGCTTTCATTGCAGGCTCAACGGCTCCATATCGTGCTGTCGCACCGTCGCAAAGGCCACATCCTGACGTTCGACCACCGTGAGCATCGTACCGTCTGCGGCATGGATCGCATAGGCTGGCTTACCCTCCGTCTGGGTGGGCTTCACATAAGCCAGATCATTGACGCCGAAAGCAGCGAAATCCTTGGGGCTCAACCGGCGCAGATACTGAATGGTCGGATTCATGTCCCCCGGAACTCCACGTCTTTTTCCTGCACGCATCCGACAGGAAACAAAAGGGTTGGCGTCACCCCATTTAGACGGTCAAGAGTTGAAATATGGTTTACAACTTGTGACATACGAAGCCCCAAGGGCAGGGCAAAAGGCAGAATCCCGGTGTCAGGCACGACGGTCGGGTGAGACATCAATGGTGCGCGGGCTCTCGCCGCTGCCATTCTCGCCAGTACCGATCTTGATGGTTCGGACCTTGGGTTCTGGGATTGGCCGGCGCAAATCCACATGCAACAGGCCATTGTCCAGATTGCATCCCACGACCTCAATACCTTCGGCCAGGACAAAACTGCGCTGGAATTGCCGGGCGGCGATGCCGCGATGCAAATAGATGCGGTTCTTATCGTCGGCTTGTTTGCCCCGGATCACCAGTTGATTGTCCTCCATCTGGACCGCAAGATCCTCGGAGGTGAATCCAGCGACAGCCAGGGTGATGCGCAGCCCATCAGGACCAGTTTGTTCGATATTGTAAGGTGGGTAGCCTTCGTTGGCGTTCTTGGCGATACGGTCAAGTGTACGTTCGAACTGGTCGAAGCCCAGCAGGAACGGGCTGTTGAACAGCGACAGGCGGGTCGTCACGTCTGGTCCCCTCATGATTGAGCGAGTCCGGGGTCTGCTCTCCCCGTCGGTACCGCCGGCCCTTACAGGCACCGGTGGAGACCGCGTAATACATCATAAATGGGTATTGCGCCCCGCTGGTCAAGACAAGCTCGATCATGCGGTATGCAATCCCCAGAATCTGTGGATAAAGCTGTGGGTGCCGCCGGAGTCGCGGCCCGATTCAAGCCTTGTCTTTACCAATGATCAATAAATAGGCATTTTTAGGACAAGCGTTTTCGTCAGCCTATTGGCTATCCCTTGAAACGAAGCGGGGCCGCGTCAATCAGCAGGATGGCGGTGGCACGCAACTGCGGGTAAAAAGCCTGCACCCTTTCCGTACAGAGCTTCCACGCCATGACGATTGATCCCGTTTCCCTCACTCAGGACCTGATCCGCTGCCCCAGCGTCACCCCCGCCGATGCTGGTGCCTTGGGGGTTTTGCAGCGGGTGCTAGAGGCAATGGGCTTTACCTGTCACCGTCTGGTCTTCGGGGAAGCGGGCACCGATCCCATAGATAATCTTTATGCGCGGTTAGGAACCGGTAGCCCCAATTTCTGTTTCGCTGGCCATACGGATGTCGTTCCGGTCGGCGATGCGGCGGCGTGGACCGTTGATCCTTTCGGTGCCGAAATTATCAATGGTAAACTTTACGGCCGCGGTACGTCCGATATGAAAGGTGCAATCGCTGCCTTTGCAGCGGCAGTTAAATCGTTTTTAGACCGGAACGGTGCGCCCAACGGCTCCATCTCCCTGCTGATTACCGGGGATGAGGAGGGGCCAAGCATCAATGGCACGCGTAAGGTGCTGGACTGGATGCAGGCGAACGGAGAGGTGATCGACGCCTGTCTGGTCGGCGAACCGACCAACCCCCATGCTCTGGGCGACATGATGAAGATCGGACGGCGCGGGTCGGTAACCGCGACCCTGATTGCCTATGGGGCCCAGGGCCATGTTGCGTATCCGCATCTGGCCGATAATCCGCTGCCGCGCCTGACGCGGGCCCTGTCTATGCTGGCCGACAGCCCGCTGGACGAAGGGACACCGCATTTCCAACCCAGTACGTTGGCCGTCACCACGATTGATGTCGGCAACCCGGCCAGTAATGTCATCCCTGCCAAAGGGACAGCCAAATTCAATATCCGGTTCAATGACCTGCACACGCCCAAGAGCCTGGAAGCGCACATCCGCGACGTGCTGGAGGAGGTTGGTGGGGCCTGGGATATCAAGATGGCTGTGTCCGGGGAGGCATTCCTGACCCCACCGGGTGCCCTGGTCGCCACAGTCTCGGGCGCGGTGGCAGCCGTCACCGGGCGGGAGCCGGAACTGTCAACCTCCGGCGGCACATCTGATGCCCGTTTCATCAAAAATTTCTGCCCGGTGGTGGAATTTGGGCTGGTCGGACAGACCATGCATAAGGTGGATGAACATGTGGACGTGGAGGATATCCGCTTGCTTGCCGCTATCTACGACCGCGTTCTGACCGATTTCTTTGCCAAGGCGGTATCATGAGCGCGCTGACTGGTGCATTGCGGTTGGCCGCCTTGGATAAGCGTGGCATCACGCTGATTGATCCTTCACCCTTGGCGGCTTGGCGCAGTTTGGTCCTGCTGGTGCCTCTGCTGCTGATCGGTGCGATCGCTGATCTGGCGACCTTGCCAGAAGGGATCGCGCCAATTCCCTATCTGCCGTTGGGAGTGGCGGTGTCCGCCATGCAGATGACGGGTTACCTGCTGGTGGTCTCCCGAATCCTGGAAACGACGGGCCGCGATGACCGGTTCGCGATCTTCGTCTCGACCTATGCCTGGTGCAGTATTGTGAGCAGCACGGTGGCTCTGGTCGTCCTGGCTGTGAGCTTGAACGCGTCGGAGCCTGTGGCCAATGGCATCGGCTTAGGGTTCTTCATGTGGAATCTGTATTATGGGTGGTTCGCCGTCCGGTCGGCGCTGGGCTGTTCCGGCGCCGTGGCGGCTGGGTTCGTTGCTTTGGAATTTCTCACTGTACTGGCTACCTATGCACTGCCGTTGCAGCTCGTGCTGGCAGCCCAGGGCTGATCCCGCCGCGCGCAAGGCTGCCCGCCTGCCCATGCGGGGTGTTTGCATTTGCGTGAAACCGGTCCCTGGGCTAAGACCGGTTACCGGTGTTGGGGTTCCTCCCTTCGCTTGACGGCACTCACCATCGGTAAGCCCAGACATGACCGATACGCCCCCGAAGGCCCTGGCGGCCAAGGCGCTGCTGCCCACCGGACTGCGTGACCTGCTTCCCCCGGATGCGGAGCATGAAGCGCAGGTTGTTGGTCGTCTGCTGAAGGAATTCCATCGCCACGGCTATGAGCGGGTGAAACCGCCACTGGTGGAGTTCGAGGAGGGGCTGCTGTCCGGTTCCGCGGCCAGTCTGGCCAACCAGACCTTTCGCATCATGGACCCGGTGTCGCAGCGGATGATGGGCGTGCGGTCCGACATGACACCGCAGGTCGCCCGCATCGCCACGACCCGCCTGCGCAAGGCGCCGCGCCCGCTGCGCCTATCCTATGCGGGGCAAGTCCTGCGCGTGAAAGGCAGCAGCCTGCGCCAGGAACGGCAGTTCGGACAGGTCGGTGTGGAGCTGATTGGCCCCGACCGGGCCGACGCGGATGCTGAGATTATCCTGCTGGCCGCTTCGGCTCTGTCGTCGGTAGGGGCCAAGGGCATTTCCATCGACCTGACGGTGCCCACCTTGGTGCCGGCCGTGGCGCGCGCCCTGTCCCTGTCCGACGATGATTATGCCCGCCTGCGCGCCGCACTGGACCACCGCGACGCCGCCGCCCTGGCTGAGGCTGCCGGTCCGCACGCGTCACTGTTCTTGTCCATCCTGGGTGCTAGTGGCCCGGCGCCGGCGGCGGTGGAACGGCTGTCCGCCGTGGATATGCCCGACGTGGCCAAGGCTGCACGCCAGGAACTGGCCGACGTCGTGCGCCTCATCGCGGCTGCGGCACCGGGCCTGTCTGTCACCATCGACCCCGTTGAAATGCGCGGGTTTGAATATCAGACGGGCGTCAGCTTCACGATTTTCGCGCGCGGCGTACGGGGTGAACTGGGTCGGGGTGGCCGGTATCGCACCGGCGGGGCCGATCCGGTGGGCGAACCCGCCACGGGCTTCACGCTCTATACCGACACGGTCCTGCGTGCCCTGCCCGGCCCGTCGCCGGTCAAGCGAGTATTGCTGCCACTGGGTACCGATTACGCTGATGCCCAGGCGCTGCGCGCCCAGGGCTGGCATACAGTTGCCGCCATGGCGGTGGCCAGTGATCTGGCGGCGGAGGCCAAGCGTCTCTCCTGCTCACATTTGTTGACGGCGGACGGGCCGGCGCCCGTCTGACCATTTGACCGAAACCAACCTAGGGTGCGGGCCCAGCCGGGCCACGGACCCGGACGTCTCACGCAAGCGAGGAATATCATGGCCAATGTGGCGGTCGTCGGGTCCCAGTGGGGCGACGAAGGCAAGGGCAAGATCGTCGACTGGCTGTCCAGCCGGGCCGATGTCGTGGTCCGCTTCCAGGGCGGTCACAATGCTGGCCATACGCTGGTGATCAACGGCGTGGTCTATAAGCTTTCCCTGCTGCCCAGCGGCGTGGTCCGCCCTGGCAAGCTGTCGGTGATCGGCAATGGCGTCGTGGTCGACCCCTGGGCCTTGCTGAAGGAAATCGCGGCCATTCAGGAAAAGGGTGTCGAAATCACACCCGAGACCCTGCTGGTGGCGGAAAACTGCGCCCTGATCCTGCCGCTGCACAGCGCGGTGGATAAGGCGCGTGAGGAAGCGCGCGGCGTCAACAAGATCGGCACCACGGGCCGTGGCATCGGCCCGGCGTACGAGGACAAGGTGGCCCGCCGCGCCATCCGCGTCTGTGATCTGGCCGATGAGGCGGTGCTGGAGCACAAGGTCGAACAGCTTCTGTTCCACCACAATGCTTTGCTGCGCGGCCTGGGCGCCGAGGAGTTAGCCAAGGACGAGGTTCTGGCCCAGTTGCGCGAGGTGGCGCCCAAGCTGCTGCCCTATAGCGCTGTGGTCTGGAAGCGTCTGGATGAGGCGCGCCGCCAGGGCAAGCGCATCCTGTTCGAAGGGGCGCAGGGGGCCATGCTGGACGTGGATCACGGTACCTACCCGTTCGTTACCTCCTCCAACACGGTGGCCGGCAATGCCGCCGCCGGGTCGGGCATGGGGCCGGGTGCTGTCGGCCACGTACTGGGTATCACCAAGGCCTATACCACGCGCGTCGGCTCCGGTCCGTTCCCTACCGAACTGCATGACGAGATCGGAGACAGGATCGGCCAGCGTGGTCATGAGTTTGGCACTGTCACGGGCCGCAAGCGCCGCTGCGGCTGGTTTGATGCCGTCATGGTGCGTCAGGCCATCAAGACCGGCGGCATCACCGGTATCGCACTGACCAAGCTGGACGTGCTGGACGGGTTCGAGACGCTCAAGGTCTGCACAGGCTATAAGCTGAATGGCGAGGTGATCCAGCACCTGCCCGCCGGCCAGACGGCCCAGGCTCAGGTGGAACCGATCTATGAGACGTTCGAGGGCTGGAGCGAAAGCACCCAGGGCGCGCGTTCCTGGGCCCAGTTGCCCGCCGCTGCCATCAAATATGTGCGTCGGATCGAGGAACTGATCGAGGCCCCGGTGACGCTGCTGTCCACCAGCCCCGAACGCGACGACACGATCCTGATGAAGGATCCGTTTGAGGATTGAGGGGAGCTAAATCCTTCGGCGTGATCTTTTCATTGCTTTCCCCGCGAAAGCGGGGACCCGGGGGCGACAGGCCCGACAGTTTAATGCGCATGACCCCTGGACCCCCGCTTTCGCGGGGGAGGCAAATAGGTTGGGCATATTGGCACTTCCAGACTCGCCGGGTGCCCATGTGGAGTCTGCTTACCTAGGCTTCTTGCCAAGAAGGGCCACCTCCTCTATAAGCACCCGCTCCATCGGACGGTGCGGCCGGGCGAGAAGCCCGGGGCATGCCCACCGTCCACATGTGAAGAAGGACCGAAAATGCCCAAGTTGAAGAACCATTCGGGCGCCAAGAAGCGGTTTAAGTTCACCGCTTCGGGCAAGGTGAAGGCCCAGGCCGCTGGCAAGCGCCACGGCATGAGCAAGCGCCCCCTGAAGATGAAGCGTAACGCGCGTGGTACGTTCGTTATGTTCAAGGCCGACGGCGAGAAGATCGCCGAGAATTTCCTGCGGGTTAAGTGAGAGGACTGACCTATGGCACGCGTTAAGCGGGGCGTCACCACTCACGCCCGTCACAAGAAGATCCTGAAGCTCGCCAAGGGCTATCGTGGTCGCGGTTCCAAGTGCTATCGCGTTGCGATTGAAAAGGTCGAAAAGGCGCTTCGTTACGCCTATCGCGACCGTCGCAACAAGAAGCGCGATTTCCGCGGCCTGTGGATTCAGCGTATCAACGCCGGTGCACGCCTGCACGGGCTGAAGTACAGCACCCTGATCCACGGCCTGAAGCGCGCCGGTATCGAGCTGGACCGTAAGGTTCTGTCCGACATCGCCGCCCGCGAGCCGGAGAGCTTTAAGAGCCTGTGCGATCAGGCCCAGGCTGCTCTCAAGGCCGCCTGATTTCCGACTATCGGATTTCAGAACGGTTGCAAGTTGAAAGGGGGAGCAGGCCCGGCGGGCCCGCTCCCCCTTTTGCTTGTGCGGCCAATATTGTGCCCGCCATCTGTGCTATCATCGGGGCCGCACCGGAACCGGAGGACACCATGGGTTCGCTGACCATCCGCATCGACGATGAAGCCTTGATCAAGGGACTGGAAGACCGCGCCTTGCGGTCGGGCCGCACGATCGAGGAAGAGGTGGCGGCTGTTCTGACCGAAATGGTGCAGCCCGGCCAGACGGATCGGACAGCATTGCTGGCCCGCATGGACATATTCCGCCAAAGCCTTGCGGGTCGCATCATGACCCCGTCAGAGGACCTCCTGCGCCAGATGCGGGACGAACGATGAGGCTTGTCGTTGACGCCAGCGTGATTGCGAAATGGGTCCTGCCAGAGCCGATGTCGGCTGAGGCGCGGGCCCTACTGGATCATGAGGTGATGGTTCCCGATCTTGCCTTTGCCGAGATCGCCAACCTCCTGACCATGCGCGTCATACGCGGGGAGATGACAGCATCAGAGGCATCACGGGCCTTACAGATCGTCTTGTCCCTGAACCCCGTCTCCTTTCCCAGTCGGGATTTGGTATCAGAGGCCCTAGCCATGGCCGGGAATCTGCGACACCCGGCCTATGATCTGGTTTATGTGGCGCTGGCCCGCCAGCAAGGTGCCCGATTTGTGACAGCGGACAAGCGACTGGTGGCCAAGATCCGCAATCTGGATATGCCTCCGCCCTGGGCCTCGCTTGTCACCCCCTTGACCGACTTCCAACCGGGCGCTTCCGCCCCCACCCTTTCCTGACCCGGATCCATCATGGACACGCTCGATACGCTCAAGGCCGAAACGCTGGCCACCATCGCCTCTGCCACCGATAGCGCCGCCCTGGAAGAGGTGCGGGTTGCCGTCATGGGCAAGAAGGGCAGCATCACGGCCCTGATGGGCGATATGCGCAACCTGTCACCGGACGAGCGCAAGGCCCGTGGTGCCACGCTGAACGCGGTGAAGACCGCCGTGGAGGCCGCGATTGAGGGCCGTCGGGCGGAGTTGAAGAGTATCGAGTTGGAGCGCCGCCTGGCGTCGGAACGCATTGACGTCACCCTGGCCCCCCGGCCCGAAACCCAGGGCCGCATCCACCCGATCAGCCAGACCGTGGATGAGATGGTGGCGATTTTCGCCGCCATGGGCTTCACCGTCGCCGAAGGGCCGGATATCGAGACGGACTTCAACAATTTCACGGCGTTGAACATCCCGCCGGAACATCCGGCCCGGCAGATGCACGACACCTTCTATCTGCCGCCCTCGCCGGAAGGGGCGGCCCGTGTCCTGCGCACCCATACCAGCCCTGTGCAGATCCGCACCTTGCTGAAGAACAAGCCGCCCATCCGCATCATTGCGCCGGGCCGCACCTATCGGTCGGACTATGATCAGACGCACACACCCGTCTTCCATCAGATCGAAGGTCTGGTGATCGGCGAGGATATCCATATGGGCCATCTGAAGGGCTGCATCCTGGAATTTTGCCGCGCCTTCTTCCAGATCGACGACCTGCCCATCCGCTTCCGCCCCAGTTTCTTCCCCTTCACCGAACCCTCGGCAGAGGTGGATATCGGCTGCTCGCGCAAGGGCGGGGAACTGAAGCTGGGCAATCATGGCGACTGGCTGGAAATCATGGGCTCCGGCATGGTGCATCCCAAGGTGTTGGAGAATTGCGGCATCGACAGCACCAAGTACCAGGGCTTTGCCTTTGGTATGGGGATCGAGCGCGTGGCCATGCTGAAATACGGCATCCCCGACCTGCGCTCCTTCTTCGATGCCGACCTGCGCTGGCTGCGCCATTACGGCTTCGTGCCGCTGGACCAGCCGAACCTGGCGCAGGGCCTTTCCCGCTGATCAGCCACGAAGAATTCCGAGGACGTTGAAATGAAGTTCACCCTTTCCTGGCTGAAGACGCATCTCGACACCGATGCCACGCTGGACCAGATCACCGATGCGCTGACGGCCCTGGGTCTGGAGGTCGAGGGGGTCGAGGATCGGGGCGCCGCCTTGTCGGCCTTCCGCATCGCCCATGTCGTATCAGCGGAAAAGCACCCGAACGCCGACAAGCTGCGCCTGTGCATGGTCGATACCGGTGCAGGTGAGCCGGTGCAGGTGGTCTGCGGCGCGCCCAATGCGCGGGCCGGCATCAAGGTGGTCTTCGCCGCCCCCGGCACTGTCATCCCCGTGTCGGGCGACACGCTCTCCATCGGCACCATCCGTGGCGTGGAAAGCCGGGGCATGATGTGTTCGGAGCGCGAACTGCTGCTGTCCGACGAACATAATGGCATTATCGAGCTGCCGGAGGATGCCCCCGTGGGCGGCTCCTTCGCCGATTGGCGCGGCCTGTCCGACCCGGTGATCGAGATCGCGCTGACGCCCGACCGCGTCGATTGCGCCGGGGTGCGCGGGGTCGCCCGCGACCTTGCAGCATCCGGTCTGGGCACGCTGAAGCCGCTGGCCCCCATGCGCGTGACGCCCGCCTTTGACAACCCGTTGAAGGTCAATCTGGACCATCCCGGCTGCCCGCAAATCGCCTTCCGCCTGATTCGGGGCGTCAAGAACGGCCCCAGCCCGAAATGGCTGGCCGACCGGTTGCTGGCCGTGGGCCTTCGCCCGATCAGTGCGTTGGTCGATATCACCAATTATTTCAGCCTGGACCTGTGCCGCCCGCTGCATGTTTTTGACGCAGCAAAGCTGTCAGGCGGCATCACCCTGAAGCCGACGGCGGAGGGAGACACGCTGCTGGCGCTCAACGGTAAGGAATATGCCGTGCCCGCCGGCCTGATCGGCATCTATGACGATGCCAAGATGATCTCCATGGCCGGCGTCATGGGCGGGGAGACCACGGGCGTCACCGCCGACACCACCGATGTCGTGCTGGAAGTGGCAACGTTTGAGCCGGTGCGCGTCGCCGAGGCGGGCCGCGCCCTGCAACTGGACAGCGACGCCCGCTATCGCTTTGAACGCGGTGTGGACCCGGCCAACATCCTGGAGAAGGTCGAACTGGCCACCGCCTTGATCCTGGAGCTGTGCGGCGGATCCGCCGGCGCCGTCAGCCTGACGGGCGCTGAACCCGCCTGGCAGCGCACCCTGACCCTGCGCCCGGCGCGGGTGGCCGCATTGGGCGGCGTCGACGTGCCGGTGGATGAACAGGTCCGGATCCTGTCCGTCCTGGGCTTCACCGTTACCCGCCGCGACGACGGCGTGCTGGTGGCGGATGTCCCGTCCTGGCGCCGCGATGTGGAGGGCGAGGCCGACCTGGTGGAAGAGGTGTTGCGCGTCAACGGATTCGACAAGATTCCGGCCACACCGCTGCCGCGGGAGGTGGGCACACCCGCCCCGGCACTGTCCAACGATCAACGCCGCCGTTTCAATGCCCGCCGGGCGGCGGCGGAACGCGGCCTGCTGGAATCGGTGACCTGGTCCTTTGTCGACCCCAAGGTTGCGGCGCTGTTCGATGGCGACAAGGATGAACTGCGCCTGCTGAACCCGATCAGCGCCGATCTGGCCGTGATGCGCCCGTCGATTCTGGGCACCCTGGTGCCAGCCGCCGGCCGCAACGCTGCCAAGGGCTTCAAGGATGTCGGTCTGTTCGAGGTTGGCCCGGCCTTCCGCGACGGGTCTGAAACGGGTCAGGATCTGGTGGTGGCCGGCGTGCGCGCCGGTGCTGCCGTGCTGCGTAACTGGTCGAAGGGCGAACGCCCTGTCGATGCTTTCGATGTCAAGGGCGATGCCTTGGCCATCCTGGAGGCGGCCGGTGCGCCCGTCGCCAATCTTCAGGTCACCCGTGATGCGCCGGGCTGGTATCACCCTGGCCGTTCGGGGAGCTTCCGCTTGGGCCCCACGGTGTTGGGCCGCTTTGGCGAGTTGCATCCTGCCCTGTTGGAGGCGCTGGACGTGTCCGGTCCTGTGGTGGCGTTTGAGTTGTTCCTAGACGCCGTTCCCGCCCCCAAGAAGAAGGGCGGCACGGCCAAGCCCCTGCTGGTCCTGTCGCCGTTCCAGCCGGTGGACCGGGACTTCGCCTTCCTGGTGGCCAACAGCACCGACAGTGACAGGCTGGTGAAGGCCGCCAAGGGGGCCGACAAGGCCCTGATTAGCGATGTCAGCATCTTCGACATCTATGAAGGCAAGGGTGTGGAGCCCGGCTTCAAGTCGGTGGCCCTGTCGGTCAAGCTCCAGCCGGTCGACAAAACCCTCACCGACAAGGAGATCGAGGATGTAGCCGCCAAGGTGGTGGCCGCTGTCGCCAAAGCGACGGGCGCATCCTTGCGCGGTTGATCCACGCAGCCGGCAACAGCAGCAAAGGGGCATCACGCAGGTGATGCCCCTTTTTTCATGGCTATTATGAGCGACCTGCATGTCAAACGCTGCGGCTTACGCAGACGACATGTTTACATGACGTTTACGTAAGGTGGGTTGAAACCCATCTTTCCGGTTTGGAACTTTGTGATTCCATTATAACGCTGAAGCGCATTTCTTATTGATGCCATGTTTTCACCATGAAAACAATCACGATACACTTCCCTGAGTGCAATAAATAATACCCATATACAAAATTCCATTCAAATACACATTGCATCGCGCCAAAGTCTATAACAACAAAATGCCGTCACACCTTTGTCGCGTCCCTTGGAAAACAGGGCAAAATCGCTATCTGGCAGGTGTTGACCCCTTGGCTTGACTGTCGAAACACCGCTACAGTGAAAGAAAACAAAATGGCGCCCGAAGCCAGTTCAGGGTGGGCAAGCCGAAAAAAGTATCGGGAGGGAACATGCGTGCGCTTAAAAATCTTCCCATCGTGTGGAAGCTGGTTCTGCCATTGCTGCTGATGGGCGTGCTGACCATCGGCACGTCGCTCTACGCCCTGTTCCAGATGGAGGCGGTGGGCAATGAATATCGCGCTATGCTGGACCGGTCGGAAAATGCCAAGGCCATCTTGAACGCGCGGGAGACCGCCACCGACCTCGGTCGCCTGGGCTATACCATGGTCGCGGAGACGGACAGCTTCATCCTGGACAGCATGCAGGACGAAATCGCCCTGAAGCGGGATGAACTGGCGGGCCATCTGGACCGTGTGGAGAAGATCCTGCCCGAACGTAAGGCAGATATCGACGCGATCCGGGAGGATACGCGGCGCATGTTGGAGATTGTTGAACAGGCCCGGCAATTGGCGCTGGAAGGCAAGGGTGCGCAGGCCGCTGCCATTCTGGTTGACCGGTTTGATATCAAACTGACCGACGTCCTCGACAAGCTGGCTGTGACGACTGGTGATGTAGAGGCCAAGCTGGCTGGCGGCAAGCAAGCCGCTCAGAGCCGGTTTGACCGTGCGCTGGCCGTCACGCTGATCGTGGGTCTGTCGGGTACGGCCATTGTGCTGGCCCTGGGCATCGCGCTTGGCATGGTTGGCATTTCCCGCCCCCTGCGCCGCATCGTCACTATGATGACTAAGCTGGCCGATGGCGACCTGACGGTGAAAGTGTCGGGTGGCGACCGTCGGGATGAGATCGGCGCCACGGCCCGTGCGCTCGCCGTGTTCCAGAAAGGCATGCGCGAGGCGGAAACCATGCGCAACGAACAGGCCGCCATGGAAGAACGGGTGGAAGCACAGAAGCGTCAGGCCATGACCCAACTGGCCGATGATTTCGAAAACAGCATGAACGCCGTGGTCAGCGCCGTCGGTGGCGCCGCCGACCGCATGCGTGGTACCGCCCAGGGCCTTAACAGTGTGGCTGATGAAACCAACCGGCAGTCCGAAGCGGTGGCCAGTGCCGCTGAACAGGCGGCCGAGAATGTGAACACGGTTGCGGCCGCAGCCGAGCAACTGACCGCATCCATTAACGAAATCTCGCGCCGCGTCGCAGAAAGCGCTGCGATTGCTCACGATGCGGTGGCAGAGGCCGAACGGTCGAACAGTACGGTTACCGGGTTGGTGGATGCTGCGCAACGCATTGGGGAGATCGTGCGGTTGATCGGTGACATTGCCAGCCAGACCAATCTTCTGGCCCTGAATGCAACAATTGAGGCGGCACGCGCCGGCGATGCGGGCAAGGGCTTCGCGGTGGTGGCGTCAGAGGTCAAGGCATTGGCTACCCAGACGGCCAAAGCAACGGAGGAAATTGGCAGCCAGATCGCCGCCATGCAGTCCGCTGCCGGCAATGCCGCTGATGCTATTCGTGGTGTCGGCGGGACGATTGATAAGATCAGTGGGATTGTATCCACCATCGCCACCGCCGTGGAGGAACAGGGGGCAGCCACGCGAGAAATTGCCAGTTCTGTGGCTCAAGCAGCGACCGGTACGCAGAATGTCAGCGCCACCATCGGTGAAGTGACTCGTGCTGCTGCTGAAACGGGCTATATGGCCGGGGATGTACTCAGTGCTGCCAATGATCTGGTCGACGAAAGCCATGCCCTTAACCAACAGGTGGCTCAGTTTGTCGCCAAGGTGCGGGCAGGCTGACGGCAAGCGTCCAGCGCGCTGATCCATGGGCACCAGGTCAACGCTGGCCGGTCGCCGCGCGTCCGGCAGGAATGGTTGGCTTGGCCCGCTATTCCCAGCGACCCGCGGCGATGTCAGATTATGGGTGTCGTGGTCCACAGGACCCAATTGGGTAGGAAACACCCTTGATCCGATGGATGCTCCTTGTTGCTACCCTGGCACTATCCAGCCCTGTTCTGGCGTCACCGCAGACACAGGTCGTGACGGCTGCCAATACCCAAGTCAGCTTTTCCATCCGCTATCTGCTGGTGGCAAAGGCCACAGGCCGATTCAGCGATGTTTCTGGCAGCTTTACTTTCGATCCTCAGACGGATGAGGTCGGCGGAATTGATGTCGCCATTGCTACCAGCAGTGTTGATACAGGTAGTCCGGCCCGTGACCGCGACCTGCAGGGGGCTGATTTTTTTGCTTCCGACGAATATCCCACGATGCGTTTCATCGGCCATGAGACGGTCCGGACGGGGCCGCATTCCGGCCGTGTATCGGGCAATCTGACATTGCGGGGGATAACACGGCCTGTCGTTCTTGAGGTCAGCCTGGATCACCGGCGGGCAACGGCCACCACCAGCATCAGGCGCAGTGATTTCGGCATGCAACCCGGTCTGGCCAGCCTTTTTATTGCCGACCGGGTAGCGATTAGAATCGAGATCAGCGATCTGCCCCACGGAACAGACCCAGCAACCGGCGGGCCGCTGCCCCCGGCGTAACCGTACCGGCGGCCGTCGCCTGCTCCAGGGCCGACAGTTCAGTACGAACAGCGTGATCCCCCTGGAAAGCGGCAATCAGATTTTCCCGGATTTCGTTCCACATCCAGGCCCGGGCCTGATCGGCGCGGCGACGGTCAATCGAGCCATCGTGCCCCAGAAGACGCCGATACTCGTTGATTCGATCCCAGATACCGTCAATGCCAACCTTGTTCAGAGCCGAGCAAGACAGAACCGGCACCGGCCAGTTACGGTTGGCTGGGCGCAGAAGCGCAAGGGCATGGCGATATTCTGCCTCTGCGTGCCGGGCGGCATTGGTCAGATCGCCGTCGGCCTTGTTCACCACAATCATGTCGGCCAGTTCGACAATACCTTTCTTGATCCCTTGCAATTCATCGCCGCCCGCCGGTGGAAGCAGCAGTAAAAAAAGATCCACCATGTCGGCGACCGCGGTTTCTGACTGGCCTACGCCCACTGTTTCCACGATCACCACATCAAAGCCTGCGGCTTCCACCAGCAACATGGCCTCGCGCGTCCGACGGGCCACACCGCCAAGTGTGCTGCCGGCGGGGGAGGGGCGGATGAAAGCGCGGGTTTCACGGGACAGCAACTCCATGCGGGTCTTATCGCCCAGGATGGATCCGCCCGTGCGCTGACTTGTTGGATCGATAGCCAGAACCGCAACCTTGTGCCCACACGCGATGACATGCAGGCCGAACGCCTCGATAAAGGTCGACTTGCCAACCCCCGGCACCCCGGTTATTCCCACCCGCACGCCCTGGCCGCTAAAGGGCAGCAATGTCGCTAGCAGCGCCTCTGCCTGGTCGCGGTGGTCGGCGCGTGTGCTTTCCACCAACGTGATGGCCTGTGCCAGCGCGCGGCGGTCACCAGCGCGAACGCGGTCAGCCAGGTCGGCGATGGGCAGGGCGTCGGGCATGGTGTGTCTCCGAGCGGCATAGGGCTCGGTAATGTGTGTCAGCAGGCCGGCCTAGTCAAATCGCCGGGGTGCTGCTGCCAAATCTACACCTTTGGTGTGTGGTCTTTGGCAGCGCTGTTCAAGTGGCCAGACTCCGTGCGATTCTGGAGTTATCCACATGATGCCCACAGGCTTATCCCATGACAGCCACCGCCCAAACCCAGACCGGACCCATACGTTCCCTGCCGGGTACCTTGTCGCTACTACGGTGGTTGGGCAGGCTGTGGCGCAGTCGGCCGCATTCGTCCCCGCCGCTGCTGGGCGTCTCGGTACTGGTGAACGGACAAAAGCTGGCTGTGACTGAGGTAAACGGGTCGGGAATGTGTCTTTTGGGCTATCGCGGTTTGTTGAACCCACAGGACCGGTTCAGTTTTGTCCTGTCGCTCGGCGGTTCTGACATTGCCGGTGAGGCGATTGTTGGTTGGCGCCAAGCTGGCGCCATGGGTGTGGCGTTTTATGATCTGCCCGGTGCAGAACGTGACCGATTGGGGCAGTGCTTGTCACAACGTAATGAAAAGGCCTGATCCCTACCGGGTACAGGTGTCCAGCGCGTCGCGGCGGACAATCTCCATACGCTGCTGCAACACCCCCGCGCGGGATGCAACATAGCGGCCCGGCGGGTTGGCTTTCCATTTCAGCGGATTAGGCAGGATAGCGGCGAGCAGGGCGGCCTCCTGGTTGGAGAGTTCGCTGGTACCCTTACCGAACCAGGTGCGTGCGGCGGCTTCAGCGCCATAGACACCAGGCGCCCACTCCACAATGTTCAGGTAGACCTCCATAATCCGTTTCTTTGGCCAGAAACTTTCCACCAGCAGGGTGAACCAAAGTTCCACTCCTTTGCGCAGCCAAGATCGGTCGGGCCACAGAAAGGCGTTCTTCGCTACCTGTTGGCTGATGGTGCTGCCGCCCCTCAGAGGTTTGCCGGTCTGGTTGCGCTCAAGCGCCCGTTCCACAGCGTCAAGATCAACCCCCATATGGTTGCAGAACCGGCTATCCTCTGCCGCGATGACAGCCCGAACCAGGGCGGGGCTGATCTTTTCCATGGAGCGCCATTCATGGTGCCAGCCATGGCCTTCCAGGGCACGGATGATCATCAACGGGGTCGCCGGCACAGGCAACACGGCGTAGGTCAGGACCCACACTATGGACAGGCCGAACAGCACAGCCACGGTCAGCGCAAGGGCCCGCACTATCTTCCGAATGCTCCAGCGCCTGCCGCTCGCCATCCTCTCCGTATCCCGACAGCCTGCCCGTCCCTGTCCGCATCTTGGTGCGGACAATGGGGGTATGGTCCCTTAAGAGAAGCAAACCTCCGCTACACTCAATGAAGGAGCCACCGGCGATGTACAAGCTTTATGGGAGTCCCGGCATGGCCAATCTGGCACCGCATATGGCGCTGGAAACCATCGGCGTGCCCTATGTGATGGTTTGGGTCGATACGGCCAACCAGCAGCATCACCAGCCAGAGTACCTGCGGCTGAACCCAACCGGCCGGTTGCCGACATTGGTGGATGGCGATCAGCCGATTTTTGAAACGGCCGCCATTCTGCTGCATCTGGCCGACCGGCATCCCCAGGCTGGTCTGCTCCCGCCACTCGGCAGCATTGAACGGGCGCGGGCCTGCCAATGGCTGATCCATCTGACCAATTCGGTGCAGGTTGCCTTTTTAGCCTATTACTATCCGGAGCGTCATGTGATGGACCCTGCCTTTGCTGACAGCGTCAAACAGGCGGCCGAAAACCGCCTGAACGCGCTGTTTGACGTGGTTGAGAAGGCGCTGGAGGGCCGAGAATGGTTGGGCGGGGGCGGGCCCGGCATCGTCGATTTCATGCTGCTGATGATGGTGCGCTGGGGCCGAAACTTTGCTGGGCGACCGCCTCGCCTGTTACATCATCTCGGGGCCCACGCGGCCCGTACCACAGCCTTACCCGCCGTTACCCGTGCCTTTGAACAGGAGGGTTTGGGACAGCCCTGGTACTAGGCCCTTGTTCGTTGCTGAGGACCGTTTCAACCTTGCCGCAAACGGTAGAGCAGGGCCTGGGTGGGTTTGCCGTCGGATGGCAGACCAACCGACTTCTGATAGGCACGGATGGCTGCGGCGGTCCTTTTTCCCAGAAAGCCATCAGCCTTGCCTTTGTGGAATCCTAGTTTGACCAACCGTGTCTGGATCTCCCGGACACCAGCCTGGTCCACCGGTATAGGGCGGTTGGCAATGGTCGTACCGTTAAGCTGAGTCGGGCGGTCTGGCGGGGTGGGGCCATTCGCTTCGCCATCTTCCTCCCCCTCGGCGCTGGTAGGGCTTACAGATGCCGTCGAGCGTCGGATACTGGCACTGCCCGGCGGCCCGCCCAGCATACCGGCAGGCGGGCCTGCTGCCACCTCGACATTGCGACCGCCGGTATCCAGTCGCCGCAGGGCTTGGCTGGCCCCCGTATCGCCGGCATCCTGGGCCTGACGATACCATGCGCGTGCTGCCTCCAGATCGGCGGCGCCATCGACCCCTTGCTCATAAAGCGTGCCCAGCATGTACAGCGCGCGAGCAATGCCAGCATCCGCCGCTTGCTGAAACCAACGCGCTGCCTCGCTGGTGTCACGTTCAACGCCATAACCTTCTGTGTAGAGCAGGCCCAGATCAAAAGCCGCCTCGGCATGCCCCATTTCTGCCGCTTTACGGTACCAGCCGGCGGCCTGTTCCATATCATCCGGTATGCCCAGATCGCCCCGGAACAATTCTGCTAGTGTCCAGGCAGCATCGGCATCGCCCTTGTTGGCGGCCTGTCCATACCAATAAAGCGCGCGGCGCATGTCTACGGCACTGGTCGGCGTTTGCGCGATCAGGGCATCGGCAAGTCCAATCTGGGCTTCAGCCTCCCCTTCACGCGCCTTTGCTTCCAGCAGCTTCAGTTCCGGATCGGCGTTAGCCGGCAGTGGCGGGGGAAGTTGTGTGCCGGCGGCCAACGCTGACGCTGCGGCCCCCGCTGTGACAGCCGCGCCAGCGGCAGCCCCAGCCTTGCGTTTCGCTTTGGGTTTGGCAGCAGTCGTGGTTGCTGCTGTGGTTTTTTTCACCGCAGGTTTAGCGGGTTTCTGCACTGTCGGTTTTTTCGGTTCCGTCACCTGCGCCAGTGATGCCGGCGCCGTCGCCGAAAGCAGCAGAGGCAGGACAAGGCAGCGGGCGAATCGGCGTAGCACGGTGGCAGGGGCTTTGATCGACATTCTTGACAGTTCCGGCACCGGCCGGTCTTTCCGACACTAGGGAGTGGGTATGCACGACACTTTAGCATGACCACTTGTGTTCGCCATATCCAAGCCATCTGGCAAATGTGATGATGAAGCCCTCGCGACCCTATTGCACCCGGCAATCAAACTGACTATGGTGCCGCCCGCCCAGGTAAGGGCCGGTGTTGGGGCGTCGCCAAGCGGTAAGGCAGCGGTTTTTGGTACCGCCATTCCCAGGTTCGAATCCTGGCGCCCCAGCCACCCTGTTGATTTTTCCATCGGATCAAGATGTTGCCCTATGCGTTCCGCCAGCCGGGCGTTACTTCCGCATATATGCGACTGATCCTCTTGCAGAGCGTTGTGAAGCGGTGGAAGATCACGTTAGGAGGAATAGATAAAATTTTGTATACTTGTCCGATGGTGGATAGTCGGATGTATGTCTTTGGGGTATAAATACCCTATGTGAACGCACGGTGGACCCGACGATCACGGAACCCACACGGGACAATGTGCCGCCGGAAACGGCATCCAGGCAGAAGGGCGCAAGGGCAGCTTCATGAATCGCCAACCGAATGCACCGAAACGCGATTGGGTCCGGGTAAAACCCGGCGAGCGTTCGTCTGCCAACGCGATGAATGAAAAGCCCGAATATGATGATCAGAAGCTGCTGACACTGCTGCAGAGTGCCAAGCGCGAGGTGCAGGGTCTGCGCCTGATCCACCTGCATATGTCTTTGCTGAAGGATAAAAGCCAGCTTGATCTGATCTCCATCAAGCGGGCCATGCAGGAAACGGCTGATCAGTCGGCATACCTCCAGCTTTTCTCCCTGTCCAATGACGACGTCATCGTCCTCTATAAGGGCATCAAGTTCTCCTTGATTTCAGACGTCTGCTCTAAGATCGAGAAGCTGATGCTGTCGCGCACCTCCATGGTGAAGCGCAATCCCTATGGGGAAGACAGCCTCTATTCCATCATGGAACTCTCCCTGAACTTCGTGAACGTGATCCGGTTCATCGAAGGGTTGGCCCGGGAGAATGGGCCAGATGCCGCCAAGGCGGAGACAAAGCCGCCAATCACGCTGGAAGAACTGGGCAAGATCGAACGCGCTGTACAGATGTTCGACCTGTCGCCCTTCATGCTGAATCAACCAGTTGTTGACATTACCAACAGCGAACAGAATCAGTTCGAGTATTTCGAGCTTTATATCGCGATAAAGGCGTTGGAAGAGCGGCTGTCACCCAACTACGACATTACCGCCAACAAATGGCTGTTCAGTTATTTTACCGCCAACTTGGATAATTCAGTGCTGAAGGCACTCAATTATGGGGTCGATTTTCTGCGGGGCCGCCGTATTGGGTTGAACCTGAACTTGTCGACCATCATGTCGGCTGCTTTCGTGAAGTTCGATGAACGCCTCACCGCCGATCTACGTGGCAATGTGATCCTGGAGATCAACAAGGCCGATCTGGTGGAGAATATCGACACCTACAAGGAGGTCGTCGATTTTGCCTCGTCCAAAGGCTATCAGATTTGCATCGACGGGCTGAATGACTTTTGGGTCACGCATATGGACCTGGAGTATATGGCCTGCGACTATGCCAAGATATTCTGGAACGACGAAATGGACATGATGTCAGACCATGAATATGAGGTGTTTGCCGAAAAAATCCGGGCTCAGAGCAATTGCCGCTTCATTCTTGCCCGGTGCGGCTCTGTGTCCGGTCTGATGTTCGCGGAGAAGGCTGGTATTCAGTTGGTGCAGGGCCGTATCGTCGACAACATTCTGCGCAAAGGTGTGTTGCTGCGTGACGCCATCAAGAGCGCCAAGATGATGAATGACTAAGCCTTGTACCGTAAAGGTTACAGGGGTCTGTCCATTTCCAAACAGGCACACGCCAGAAATCAACTTAGGGGTTCGTCAACCCACCCTTTGGATGATATGGTTCCGTTCGCAAATGGGGACGGGCCGGCTATACTGGTCGTCACAATGATCGTGGACGATGGGGACCGGGCTTGCCCGGAAGGTTTCAGTGTCTGAAAAAAACCCGACAGACGGCCCAAGCAAGGATCAAGGGGAGCAGAAAGGGGACACCAGTACCCATTTTCTCTTCACCAGCAAGGTCTTCCAGTTGCCTGGCGGCTATTTTGCCCTGTCCAAGGACAACAATGATCCTGTTTTCAATGTGCATTTGGGTGATGTCTGGGGGAAGATTCCGTTCCGTACCCTGCGGGAGAGTTTTCAGATTGAAGACAAGAGCGATGATGCCCGCCTGCTGGGCATCGTGGAAAAGGGTCTGAAATTCGTCAGGGAAATCCGCCCAGGCGACAGCATCCCGCGTGAATTGCTCGACGGTTCGGCGTCCTGGCGTGTTGATGAACGGCACTTGACCATCGCGCGTGGCCGCCTGACCCTGCAACTGGTTTCCTGGATCACGGGCCGGGAATCCATGATCACTGACCGGTTCCAACTGGAACAGATCGTGGAAGACCCCCAGACCAAGCAGAAGGCACAGGAAGCCTTCTCCAAACTGGCCAAACAATTCGGCCTGCCCGAAGACCGCAAACAGGAGATGGTCGATAAGGTCGATTATCTGGCCCGCGAACTGTCCTACATCGAAGCGCTGCGTGACCGCTATTCGCATGTTCAGAAAATCATGTCGAAGCTCAATCAGGCCAAACGCACTTTCAAAGGCGAGGGGCAGGTCGTCGCGGACGTAGCGCGTATGCAGGCTTTGGCCAAGACGCCTGTCGCCAATTTCGATGATATCTTCGACCAAGTGGACGGGCAGACGGCTGAGGTGATGGCCATGCTGCGTACTTTTGATGCCCAGGTCGCCTTCATCCGCCGTATGCGCGATGAGTTGCACACCCTGTTGATGGTGTGGGACGAGATGATCGATATGTGGGATGGGAACGATATCGACAAGGAACCGGAAACCGAAAACCGGTTGAAGCGTACCTATCAGTTCCTGGCCAAGAATTTCCTGATCAGTAAGGTCTGGCAGCGCGGTGGCTGAGGATACGGCCCGGCACCGCAGGGCACAAATGGTGGTCGATACGCGTCAGCCCTTGGCAGTATCGCCGTCCATTTAATTTTCCGATTATTTCATGTAAAAGAAAGACGCATTCGTCGCTCAGTGATCATGCCCTGGCGGTTTTCCGTCTGCATGCCTGCAGGTGGCACGCTTTCTGTTGGACGCACGCTGCGACGGCACGATGCCGTTACCAGCGCTAAGATACTGATTTACATAGATTATATGAAAATACACTTCGCGGACTAGTAAAATACCCCCTTCGTTGGAAAAACAACATTTTCCTACCGTTAAAAAATCATATTGACACCACGTGATGACAAGGCGAAAGTCCATATCACCGATAGGGATTACCCCGACGGTCGCGGCAATTTGATCGCGCAGCTTGCGCCGCGTCACCAAACGCTAAAGCGCCACGAACCATGCTTCGTGGCAGCCGCCTGATGGATGAAGGAGTTTCCACGATGAAATGGTTTAAGCGAGTCGCCATCACCACCGCCGCACTTGCCACCCTGGCCGTGTCGCCTGTGTGGGGCAGCGGTCAGATTCTCAACGTCTCCTACGACCCGACCCGTGAACTTTACAAAGAGTTCAACGCCGCCTTTGCCAAACATTGGAAGGCCACGACGGGCGAAGAGCTGGAGATCAAGGTTTCGCATGGCGGTTCCGGCAAGCAGGCCCGCTCCGTCATTGACGGGCTGGACGCCGATGTCGTGACCCTCGCCCTGGCATCGGACATTGACGCGATTGCCGAGAACTCGGACCTCCTGTCCAAAGATTGGCAGGCCAAGCTGCCCTATAATTCAACACCCTATACCAGCACCATCGTGTTCCTGGTCCGCAAGGGCAACCCCAAGGGCATCAAGGACTGGGATGATCTGGTGAAGCCTGGCATCCAGGTGATCACGCCCAACCCCAAGACCTCGGGCGGGGCGCGCTGGAACTATCTGGCTGCCTGGGGCTATGCGGCGGACAAGGCCGGTGGCAGTGACGCGGCGGGCAAGGAATTCGTGACCAAACTGTTTAAGAATGTACCGGTGCTGGATACCGGTGCCCGTGGTTCCACCACGACCTTTGTCCAGCGTGGCATTGGTGACGTGCTGCTGGCCTGGGAAAATGAGGCGTTCCTGGCCATCAATGAACTGGGCGCCGACAAGCTGGAGATCGTGGTGCCGTCCGTCTCCATCCTGGCCGAACCGCCGGTGGCTGTGCTGGACAAGAATGTTGATCGCAAGGGCACACGCAAGGTGGCCGAAGCTTACCTGACCTATCTCTACACGCCCGAGGGTCAGGAACTGGCTGCCAAGCATTATTATCGCCCGCGCCTTCCCCAGTTGGCCCAGAAATACGCCCACCAGTTCCCAAACATCAAACTGTTCGATATTAACAAGTTCGGTGGCTGGACCGTGGCTCAGAAAACCCACTTTGCCGACGGCGGTGTGTTCGACGAGATCTACAAGCCCGGTCAGTAATAGCGATGTTAACCACTGCACCCTTTGTGGTGGTGCAGAATCAGACTACCCTTACCCCCAGAGCCAGTTCCCCGCCGGACCCGACAGGGTCGGCGGGGTCTGTGCGTCAAGAAAGGGGGCATTTTTGGACAGGAACTTTGCCTTGCCTTCACTGCCATCCTTTCAGCGCCGCGTCGGCATTGCCCATCGCGGGGGCATAGCATGACGGTGTCTTCCGGCTTCTCGCTTTTCCGACGGCGCAACCGTTCCATCATACCGGGCTTTGGCCTGACGATGGGCATAACGCTGACATATCTGACCCTGATCGTGCTGATACCGCTGGCGGCCCTGGTGATCCGCCCCTGGGAGATCGGCCTGTCGGGCTTTTTGCATCAGGTCACAGAACCGCGTGTGCTGGCGGCACTGCGCCTGTCGTTCGGGGCGGCATTTGTGGCGGCGGCCATCAATGCGGTGTTCGGGCTGGCGGTGGCCTGGATGCTGGTGCGTTATGATTTCTGGGGCAAGCGGGTGGTGGATGCCACTGTCGATCTGCCCTTTGCCCTGCCCACGGCCGTGGCTGGTATCGCGCTGACCGCCCTTTACGCGCCCAATGGCTGGATAGGGCAGTTCCTGGACCCGTTGGGGATCAAGGTTGCCTACACGCCGCTGGGCGTCGTGGTAGCGCTGACCTTTATCGGCTTGCCGTTTGTGGTGCGCACGGTTCAACCGGTGCTGGAAGAACTGGATACCGAACTGGAGGAAGCAGCGGCCTGTTTGGGTGCCACGCGGTTTGAAACCTTCATGCGCGTCATCTTCCCCGTGATCTTCCCAGCCCTCCTGACCGGCTTCGCTCTCGCCTTGGCGCGGGCGGTTGGGGAGTACGGGTCGGTAATCTTCATTGCCGGCAATATGCCCATGGTGTCGGAAATCGCGCCGCTGCTGATCGTGATTAAGCTGGAGCAGTTCAACTATGCCGGCGCCGCCTCTGTCGGTATCGCCATGCTGATCCTGTCCTTCATCATGTTGCTGGTGATCAATCTGTTGCAGCGCTGGTCGCGCCGCTGGGCGGGGGTGTGAGATGAGCGGACATACCCCCAAATCCCGCGTGACCCTGTCGGAGCCCACTTGGGTCAAGGCACTGATCATGCTGGCAGGCCTGGGCTTTCTGGGCTTTTTCATCCTGCTGCCGTTGGCAGCCGTGTTCACCGAGGCTTTGCGCCGTGGCTTCGGCGCCTATGCCGAGGCATTGGTGGAACCCGACGCGCTGGCCGCCATCAAACTGACCTTGCTGGTCGCCGTCATCGCCGTGCCCGCGAATGTGGTCTTCGGCATTGCCGCCGCCTGGGCCATCGCCAAGCACAAGTTTCCCGGCAAATCCCTGCTGCTGACCCTGATTGATCTGCCCTTTTCGGTAAGTCCGGTCATCTCCGGCCTGGTCTATGTGTTGTTATTCGGGGCGCACGGTCTGTTGGGGCCGTTTTTGCGTGAACATGGCGTGCAGATCGTATTCGCAGTGCCAGGTTTGGTGCTGGCAACCATGTTTATCACCTTCCCCTTTGTGGCGCGCGAACTGATCCCCCTGATGCAGGCCCAGGGTGTGGATGAGGAAGAGGCGGCGATAACGCTGGGCGCCAGCGGTTGGCAGACCTTCCGTCGCGTGACTCTTCCAAATATTCGCTGGGGCCTGCTTTATGGCGTGTTGCTGTGTAACGCCCGCGCCATGGGAGAGTTTGGGGCTGTGTCGGTCGTGTCCGGTCACATCAGGGGTGAGACCAATACCATGCCCCTGCATGTGGAGATCCTCTATAACGAGTACAATTTCGTGGCGGCCTTTGCGGTGGCCTCGCTTCTGGCCATCCTGGCCCTGGTGACGCTGGTCGCCAAATCGCTGCTGGAATGGCGTCACGGCGCCGAATTGGCAGCCACCGCCCGCCGCCATTGATGGGAATGGACCGATGAGCATCAACATCAATAACCTGACCAAGCGTTTCGGTGGCTTCGCAGCGGTCGATGGGATCGACCTGGATATTCACTCTGGTGAACTGATGGCCCTGCTGGGTCCGTCCGGATCGGGCAAGACCACCTTGCTGCGCATGATCGGCGGTCTGGATTTTGCCGATGAGGGTACGCTGCTGATCGAGGGGGAGGATGCCACGATCGCCGAACCGCACGCGCGCCGCGTGGGGTTTGTGTTCCAGCACTATGCGCTTTTTCGGCATATGAGCGTCTTTGAAAATGTGGCCTTTGGGCTGCGCGTATCCCGTCGCCGCCCGAAAATTTCCGAAGCGGAAATCCGTACCCGGGTTATGAACCTTCTGGAATTGGTGCAACTGGCCCCGCTGTCAGACCGTTACCCCAACCAGTTGTCGGGCGGTCAGCGGCAACGTGTGGCCCTGGCCCGCGCGCTGGCCACCGAACCACGTGTGCTGTTGCTGGATGAGCCGTTCGGTGCGCTTGATGCCAAGGTACGTAAGGAGCTGCGCCGCTGGTTGCGCGATATTCACAAGGGTATGGGTGTCACGACAGTGTTCGTGACCCATGACCAGGAAGAGGCGCTCGAACTTGCTGATCGTGTCGCGATTTTGAACAAGGGACGCATCGAACAGGTGGGCACCCCGGCAGAAGTTTATGATAATCCGGCCTCTGCTTTTGTCTGTGACTTCCTGGGGGGAGGCACGCGACTGGAGTGTGTCGTAGCCGATGGGGCGGCGGTGATCGGCGGGGCCCGGGTACCCGTGGTCAATGATCTACCCCCGCCAGGACCGGCCACCGCCTATATCCGCGCCCACGATATTGATTTGGCACCGGCGGGTGAGGCGGGGACTTTGCCGGCCATCATCCGTCTGATCCAGCCCGTGGGGCCGCAACTGCGCCTGGATCTGGACCTGGATGGCAAGGTGGTGGAGGCCGTTCTGGACCGACACGCCACACCGTTGCTCCTGGCGCCGGGACAGGCCGTATCACTGCGTCTGCGTCGTGCCAATGTCTATCCCGCCTGATACCCAGTTTTGATGAGGGGAACTCATCACACCCTTAGTAAGGTAACGACTGCCAGCCTCAGGCGCCCTTGATCAGAACCGGCAGGTTCTGATCAAGGTTGCAAACTATAGGATGCGATTGATCGTGTCGTTCGCGCCGCAAATGTTTTCATTTGCGGTGATGCTGGTTACTGCATGCCCGGCATCGTCACCGGCGCCCTGTGATACTGCTCAATGCCCATTGGCCTGTTGGAACGCAGCCTTCTGTTCTGGCGTTGCCTCCCGCTGGTGTCTGGCCTTCCATTCCTCGTATGGCATGCCATAGATCCGTTCGCGTGCAGCCGCATCGGTGATCTCTATCCCGCGTTCTACCGCGGCAGCCCGGTACCATTTGGACAAGCAGTTACGACAAAAGCCGGCCAGATTCATCATATCGATGTTCTGCACGTCTGTTCGGGCCTGCAAGTGGGCCACCAAATGGCGGAAGGCCGCCGCTTCAAGTTCCGTTTGGGTCTGGTCATCCATAAAACTGGCTTTCTTCGCAAGGGTGGCAATCGCACCGATCCAGTTGGTGTATCTCAGTGCGCTTTTAAAGGAAACCTTCTAAAATTTTAGGTGAATATAGTGCACTACTTTTTCTATTGCAGCGATTTCCAAGACATGCATCAATGGACTCAAGACCAAAGTACCTAACCATAAGTATCGTCCACCAAAACAAGCCACACCAGCATCCACGGGGTCTCCATGGTCATTGATATGCGTACACGCCTGCCGCACGGGCACATCGCCAATCATGCAGCTACAATCAGCTTTCACGCCCAACAACTTAGCCGCTGTGCGGCCGAATTGACCGCTGCCCTTGAAGCGCTACAGGCGCTTGATATGCGGGAATTGCTGGCGGAGTTTGAGGCCTGCCGCTGACTGGCTGGTCCCGAACACCCGATTGATGTCCGTCTGGCCAAAGCCCGGCGCCGAAACGGCAGCCGGGCTTTTTCGTGTGCATATGTCTCCGCGGCGAGGATTTTTTGGAACAAGCGTTTAAATGCCTCTGGAAAGCGGCTGTGGAAAGCCCCAAGCTATATGCATTCGAGCCATAACAAAAACGCTTGGGAGGACGATCCGAATGCTTGCAGGGTTGATGATGGACCGGCCGTTGCTGACGACTGGTTTGCTACGGCATGCCGCCTTGAACTACGGAGACCAGGAAATCACCTCGCGTTTCGCGCTGGAAGATCCGCATCGCTACACATGGCGGGATGCTTGGCATCGATCGGCGCGGTTGGCCCATGCCCTGAATGGGTTAGGCGTGAAGCCCGGTGATCGGGTGGGAACGGTGGCCTGGAACGACCATCGGCACCTGGAGCTCTATTACGCGCTGCCGGGAATTGGAGCGGTGTGTCACACCATCAATCCACGGCTGTTCCCGGATCAGATCACCTATATCGTCAACCATGCCGAAGATCGGTTTCTGTTCATTGATCCCATGTTTCTACCGCTTGTGGAAAAGCTGTGGCCAGCCTTTCAGCAGGTAGAAGCGGTGATTGTCATGACCAGGCCGGACCTGATGCCGGCCGCCAGTGCCATCCCCAACCTTCTCTGTTATGAAACCTTGCTGGCCGGCCAAGCCGACACGTTTGACTGGCCTGAATTCGACGAGAATACGGCATGCGGGCTTTGCTATACCTCCGGTACGACGGGAAACCCTAAGGGGGTGCTCTATTCCCATCGATCCTCGGTCCTGCATGCGTATGGCGTATTGACAGCACCGGGCCTGGATGTGCGGTCAGCATCGACGATTCTGGTGGTGGTACCACTCTTTCATGCCAATGCCTGGGGTTACCCCTATGCCGCCGCCATTGCCGGAGCGCGGATGGTGCTTCCCGGGCCCAAGCTGGATGGCAAGAGTGTTTATGAACTGATGGAGCAGGAACAGGTCACCATCTCCTCTGGGGTGCCGACTGTCTGGCTGGGTCTTCTGGCCCATCTGCGCAGCACGGGCGCAAAGTTCACCAGCTTGAAGAGTGTGACGGTCGGTGGGTCCGCCTTGCCACGGGCCATGCTGGAGGAATTTGAACTGACCCACGGCGTGGCCTGTGTCCAGGGCTGGGGCATGACCGAAATGTCGCCCGTTGGCAGCGTCGGCGCTCTGTCTCAGGCCGAGGCCAAACTGCCCATGGAGAAGCAGCATGATGCCAAAATGCGGGCGGGTCGCCCGCTTTACGGTGTGGAAATGCGTGTCATTGGCCCGGATGGTCAGGATCAGCCGCGTGACGGCACCTCCTATGGCGAACTGGTCGTGCGCGGTCCGTGGATCACCCGGGGCTATTACCGGGAGGAGAAGGCGAATGCGGGCGCTTTCACGCCCGATGGCTGGTTCAGGACCGGTGATGTGGCCGTGATCAGCCCCGATGGCGCCATGAGCATTGTTGATCGCGCCAAGGATGTGATCAAGTCCGGCGGTGAGTGGATCAGTTCCATTGATCTGGAAAACGCCGCCATGGGGCATCCATCGGTGCAGGAGGCGGCCGTGGTCGGTGTGCCCCATCCACGATGGGTCGAACGCCCCTTGCTGATCATCGTTCCCCGTGCTGGACATGCGGCCGACAAGGACGCGCTGATGCGCCATCTTGAAGGCGAGGTGGCCAAATGGTGGCTGCCCGACGACATTGTCTTTGTTAACGAGTTGCCCCACACGGCTACAGGTAAGATCCTGAAAACCGAACTGCGTAAGCGGTTCCTGAACCATGCCCTGCCAAACGCTGGGGCCGCAGCCGAATAGAACCGCGGCCGGTGCAGACCATGACGTGAAGCAATTCACACGGGTACTGATGCCGGCCGCGTCTATCCTGGGACCGATAACGCAACCCAGGATCGTCGCGTCATGAACCCTGACCCCATCGCCGCCCTGCTCGACACATTGGCCGACATGCAGGCCCGCGTTGCCGGCCAGGCTGACCGGGCGGCGCTGCGGCAGATCGTGGGGGCGGATACGGGCGAGATGCTCACCGGCGTTCCGGCTTCGGCGCGTGCTCTGCTGATTGGTGCCCAGGTGGAGGGCCGTCTGTCAGCGCTGATGCGGGATCATCCGCTGGCCAGCATCCTGTTGCTGTCGCATGCCGGCCGCCCCATTGGTCTGTTGATCCTGGACTGGCCCTCCACCGGCCCCGTCACGCTTGTTGATTTAACCCTGTTGCCCGAACTTCGGCGGCGGGGTCACGGGACCTCTGCGCTGTCCGCGCTGTGTGCCGTTGCTGACCGATTTGGGCGATCATTACGTGCGCGGTTATTTTACGATAACCCGGCGCATAGGCTATTGGACCGGACCGGGTTTGTGCCGGTGGGCGGGACAGTGCTGGACATCGTCAAGGAACGGGCCCCAGTTAATCTTCCGCTGACCTGTTAAGATCGGACTTATGGCGTGACCGCCGACCGGTGATGGCTGGTTTGAGGGAATTGCGGATTGACCTTCCGCGCACAAAGGCCCAATTACCGCGCCATGCATGAAAAGACGTAATCCGCCCCCAGTCCCCGTGGGACCCCAAGGGGGGCTCTAGCCCGACCAGCACCGCATAGACGGGCTGGAACGGATGCCAGTGCCGTACCTGGAACAGTCCCAATTCCGCCCTGACATGGCAGCAGCGTCATCGGGACCGGATTTAATGGGGATGCGGGATCGAGCGCCGCTTTCGGCATGGCAAATTGGACGTGACCGGCCCGGCTGGCGCGTTCCCTGTCCATGGTTTCACCGACCCCGGGTCGGGCCCCGAAACCACCGGACCAACAGAAGGAGACGAGACCTTGACCGAACAACTGCTTGCCGGAAAGAACATCGCCATTCTTGTGGCCAATGGCTTTGAAGAACTGGAGATGACCGAGCCGCAGCGCGCCTTGCTGAAGGCTGGCGCAAAGCCGAAAGTGATTTCGCCCGAACAGGGCCTGGTCAATGGCTGGCACGGAGCCGCCTGGGGACATTATTTCCCCACTGATCGTCATGTCGGCGAAGTTCTGGCGGCTGATTTCGACCTGCTGGTCCTGCCCGGCGGCGATCGTTCCGTGGCCAAGTTGGCCAGCAATCCCCACACCCGCCGCATCGTGGGCAGCTTTGTCGATAGCGGCAAAGGCATTGCCGCCTTCGGCAAGGGTGTCGAGCTCCTAGCTCTGGTGGAACGGATCAAGGGTCGCACCGTGACCGGTGCCGACAGCGCCAAGGCGACACTGGAGGCTGCTGGTGCCAAATGGTCTGACGATGAGATTGTGCAGGATCGCTTCTTGCTGACCGCCAAGAGCAATGAAGATATGAGCGGGCTGATTGATGCGATGCTGCGCAACTTCGTTGCCGCCGTTGAGCAGCGCAAGGCCGCTGCCTGAGTCCGGTGTCGGTCAGGTTCTTCTAAACCCATCTGGCCGACATTCAAAAAAAAACCCCGCCATCATGACGATGGCGGGGTTTTTTGTTGCCGCATCAGGCCGTCGCTTGGGACAAGCGCGAGCAGAATCCGATCAAATCGACCAGGTCAATCGGATCTGGCCCGGTTCCAATGCAACGATACGGGCGGTACGATCTTCTACCCACCCATGGACGGAGAACAGGCCAACGGCACCTGCGTCAACCCCCTCTGGCCCCGTACAGGCAAAACAGGCGCCAGTACGCGACAGGTTGACGGTTTCGCCGCGGATAACCCGATCCCCGACAGCCAGGAGGGCCGGGCTTCGCACAGGAACGCGCGGGAAGCGCCGGCGTTCGGTGGTCGGCCGCTTGTCCATGCTGACAGGCATCGTCACATCGTCACGATGGGCCAGCCATTCGGCCATATCGACCCAGCGCTGGCTTTCATTCGGGTCATCGGTATTGAGCGCCGCTTGCCAGCAGGCGATCAGTTTGGCGTTCAGCGCCTCATCCGGGATGGCATCCGCCGTGCCATTGGCGCTTGCGGCCGGTTCCTTGACCACTGGATCGATGATCGCCGGGTCCATTGTTGTCACCTGTATCACTGTCCCATCCGCGATAGGGGAGGACCCCACGCTTATCACGCGTGGGGGACCACCTTTTGCATATTTACAACAGACGGGATCAGGTCTCGTCAATCAATCCTAAGGACAGGGGCGGCTGGCTGACCCAGGGCGCGCCAAGTCCCAATGAAGCCCAAGGTCAGGGTGATGGCGGTACAAATCAAAGCCGTGCTGATTACGGCCCAGGGCATGAAGTGGAAGGAGAAATCCATCACTTCGGTGATCACAATCCAGGCGACCACCGTACCCAGAATTCCCGAAATCGCTGCCGTGATCAGGCCCAGAAGTCCGTATTCCAACAGGAAAGCGCGTAGAACGGTGGTGCGGGTGGCGCCCAGCACCTTCAGGACCACGGCGTCATAGACCCGGCGGCGATGGCCTGCCGCCACCGCGCCAGCCAGTACCAAGGTGCCGGCTAGCAGGGTCACTGCCGCCGTCAACCGGACGGCCAACCCCACATTCATCAGAATCCCCGACACCGTATCCAGGGCATCCTTGACACGGACGGCGCTGATATTGCTGAACTTTACCGCTACATTGCGCTGCACAGCCGATTCCGAGGCCTCCGGCACGCGCACCGTTGCTAGGTAGGTCTGGGGTGCCGACTCTAGAACCCCGGGAGAGAAGACCAGGGTGAAGTTGATGGTGATCGTATCCCAATCCAGTTCACGGACCACCGCAACTTCCCCCTCGATATCACGGCCGAGGACATTGATGGTCATTGTCGCACCGGGTCCGATACCAAAACTCTCCGCAATCTCCTTTGAAACGGCCAGTTTGGGCGGGCCTTGATAATCTGCCGGCCACCATTCGCCGGCCAGGACCGTGTCATTGGCCGGGGCCTTGGCCTGCCAGGTGATGCCGCGGTCACCATTCAGAACCCAGGAATATTCCTTGGTCTTCAGCGCTTTTTCCGCCTCTACTCCGTTGATGGCAACGATTCGGGCGCGCAGATTGGGCACGAGGTTTAGGTCTTCCGTACCAGGTACGGCCAATACTGTCTGGCTGAATTCCTCCACCTGATCAGGCTGGATATCGACGAAGAAAAAGGCCGGCGCATCAGTCGGCAGGCGGTCGGAGACTTCCTTCTGGAAATTCCCTTCGATCAGGGCAATTGCGACCAGGACGGTCAGGCCCAGGCCCAGTGACAGGACCACGGCACTGGTCGGGCTGCCGGGACGGTGGATATTGGCCAGCGCCAGTCGAAGGACAGGCAGGCGCGGCCTGCCTGCCGCCTTGGCCAGTTTTGTCACACCGATACCAGCCAGCCAGAACAGCCCTAACACCATTACGGAGCCAATAACGAAGGAGATGGCGAACCCTTTCTCTTCTGCTGTCGCAACGGCCAACGTCCCCAAGGCCAAACCGGATGCGGCAATCCCCAGAAGATAAGCGAAGCGTGGTGTGCCCTTGGCCTTCTGCACCACTTCCCGGAACAGCGCGATGGCCGGAACTTCGCGCGCGTGACCCAATGGCCATAGCGAGAAAGCCAGGGCGGTCAGAAACCCGAAACCTGCGGCGATAGCCAATGCCTGCGGATAGACCCCGATCCGTGCTGTAATAGGTAACACTTCCGCCAGTGCCTGGCCGGCCGCCAGGGGGCCGGCCGTACCCACCGCCAGACCGATAGCGATGCCAATCGATGACAGTGCCAAAATCTGAATGAGATAGGTTTTGAAGATCAGCGAACCCGACGCGCCGACGCATTTCAGCATGGCGATGGTGTTCGATTTGGCATCCATATACGCACGCACTGCATTACCGACGCCAACCCCGCCCACCAGCAGCGCCGTCAACCCAACCAGGGTCAAAAACAGGGTCATGCGGTCGATGAAACGCGACAATTGCGGGGCGGCATTCAGATAATCTCGCAGCCGCCACGGCGCATCGGGCAGTTCGGCCTTTGCCTGTTCTCGGAACTCTTTGATGCCAATCCCATCCTTCAGCCGGACTTGGTAGGACCAGGTGATCAGGCTGCCGGGTTGCACCAACTCTGTGCGTGCCAGGGCCGCATCGGACACCATCAGTCGGGGGCCAAGAGAGAAGCTGCCCGATCCGGCCTTGTCCGGTTCACGCGCGATCAGACCTCGTACCTCCACCTCTGTGCCGCCGACACTGACCAGGGAACCGGTTTTCAGGTTCAGGCGGGTGGCGAGGGTATCTTCCACCACCGTACCGAAACGGCCCTGCCTTTCGGCCAGAAGGGCCTGGATATCCACCGCTTGTGGCAATCCATCCGGCCCTTGAATCTCAAAGGTCCCATAAAGCGGGTAATTGGGGCTGACTGATTTCAGCTCAACCAGGGCGCTGGTGCCGCCATCTTGCGGATCGCGGGCCATCGCCCGCATTTCGGCCGAGGTCATCACCTCGCCCCTGCTTGTCAGGAACGCCAGTTGTTCGGGCGTCGCTTCGCGATACAGGATACGCGCGGCAACGTCCCCACCCAGAATGGCGCGTCCGTCACTGCGCATGCCATTCTCAATCCCGCTTGATATTGACTGCACCGTTGCGATGGCACCAACACCGATAGCCAGACAGGCGATGAAAATCCGAAAACCGGAGAGCCCGCCGCGCAGTTCACGTCGCGCGATGGTGAATGCCAATTTCCATTCTGACAGCCAAGTGCCCTTGGGCGGTGCCGTCACCGTTCCGGTGGAAAGCGTTGTTGCAGTCATCTCAATGCCCCGCCGCCCGACGCTGCACATCGCCGCGTGCGTCATCCACAATCAGCCCGTCGACCAGGCGGATCACCCGGTCACATTGCCGGGCCAAACCCGAATCATGAGTGATCAGGACAATGGTTGTGCCCACCCGGTCGGCCATAGCGAACATCAGTTCGATGATGCGTTTGCCCGTATCCCCGTCCAGATTGCCTGTGGGTTCATCCGCCAGCAGCAGGGATGGTTCTGGCGCAAAGGCGCGGGCCAAGGCCACACGCTGCTGTTCACCGCCCGACAATTGGCCAGGATAATGGGTCAGGCGATGGCCCAGGCCGACGGCTTCCAGCCCCTTGCGAGCCCGCTCGAACGCATCAGGCGCCCCGGCAAATTCCAACGGAATGGCGACATTCTCCAGCGCCGTCATGGTGGGTATGAGGTGGAAGGACTGGAATACGATCCCCACCTCATCGCGGCGGAAGCGGGCTAACGCATCTTCGTCCATGCGTGTCAATTCATGCCCTTTGACCTGCACGGAACCGGAGGTTGGGGGCTGCAATCCGCCCAGGATCATCATCATGGATGATTTTCCAGACCCGCTGGGCCCCACGACCCCTACCTTTTCGCCACGGCCGACATGCAGATCAATTCCTTTCAGGATGTTGACGCTGCCCGCCTCGCTCTCCAGCTTAAGACGGATATCGCGCAACTGCACAACGGGATCGGCCGGAACAATGGGCATCGCCATGACAAACCTTTGCAGCAAGGGTGATCCGAACCGATATGGCCTTTTAGGGTCGGCTTTCAACCGACTCGGAACTGTGATCTTGCTGCTTTTGTGCCTTTTGGCACCACGCGCCGCGATGGCGCAGGTCACACCTGCCACGTCAGGCGGGCCAATAAAAATTATCGTACTGGGTGACAGCTTGTCCGCCGGCTACAAACTGCCGCGTGAGGCCGCCTTCACCAGCCAGTTGGAAGTGGCACTGAAGGCCAAGGGCTATGACGTCACTGTGCCCAATACCGGGGTCTCCGGCGAAACCACTTCGGGCGGGCTTTCCCGCCTGGACTGGGTCCTGGGGGACAAACCGGACATGATGATTGTCGAACTGGGTGCCAATGACGGGCTGCGGGGCATTGATCCCGCCCGCACACGGGAAAATCTTGATAAGATCCTGTCGAAGCTGAAGGAAAAGAAAGTGCCGGTGCTGTTGGCCGGTATGATGGCACCGCGCAATCTGGGCAGCGAATACGCAAAGGTGTTCGATGCGATCTATCCTGACCTTGCCAAGAAACATGGGGTGCCGCTTTACCCCTTTTTCCTGGAAGGGGTGGCCATGGACCCGAAACTGAATCAGGAAGATGGCATGCATCCCACGGCTGAAGGGGTGGCCGTGATCGTCAAGAATATCATGCCCTCCGTTATGGCGGTGTTGGACACGATGAAGGCCGGGGCTAAGTGATGGAAGACCCGCGCGACGATGCCCCGCTCTTTGCCAGCGCCACTGGGACCGGTGCCGATTGGTCTAGCGCTGCCAAGGACTGCCTAAATAATCTGACCCTGGTGCCCGGTGCGAATTTCGGTGTGCTTTATGTCACCGACCATCTGGCCGACCAGTTGGGTAGTGTCGCCACTCTGTTGCGCGGGGTTACGGGTGTCCGCGACTGGGTAGGGACAGTTGGGTTGGGGGTGCTGGGTGCGGGCGTGGAGATTTTCGACCGGCCGGCCGTCTCTGTTCTGATCGGGCGACTGGCAGCGGGAGCCACAAGGCTCTTGGGACCGCTGACCGACGCCATGGCGCCGTTGGACGCGGCAACGCCATGGCTGCGTGACCATGCCCCCTTGCTGATGCTGATGCATGGTGACCCACGACACGCGCGCCTGCCTGGTCTGTTGACCGATGTGGCGGGGCGGACGGGCAGTTTCATCGTTGGGGGATTGACGGCATCGCGCGGGGAACAGGCGGTGTTATGCGGTCACGATATTAATCCGGGTCTATCGGGCATCATGTTCGATGCTGAAGTGCCGGTGGCGACTGGCCTCAGCCAGGGCTGTACCCCCATTGGCCCGGTCCGCACCGTCACCCGATCTGACGCACATGTGGTCATGGAGATCGATGGTCTACCAGCCCTGTCGGTCCTTAAAGCCGACATCGGTCCGGATCTGGCCGGTGACCTACGCCGCATTGGTGGCCTGATCATGGCCGGGCTGCCCGTCCGTGGCGATGATCGCGGCGACCGACTGGTCCGGGACCTGACCGCCATTGATCTGGAACGCGGGTGGCTTGCCATCGGGGAAACTATTGCCAATGGCCTAGCGATCCAGTTTTGCCGTCGGGACGCCCAAGCGGCTGAAGTCGACCTTGATCGCATGCTTGAAGGGTTAAAGCGCCGCTTGCCGACGGGCCAGGCGCCGCGCGCCGGCATCTATGTCACTTGTGTCGCCCGTGGTGCCCGGCTTTTTGGCAGAGAGGGTGCAGAGATTGAGCTGATCCACCGCCATCTGGGTGATTTTCCACTCACCGGTTTTGCAGCGGGTGGCGAAATCTCCAATGCCCGTCTTTACGGCTATACCGGGGTGCTTACCCTGTTTCTCTAGGGACATAGCCGTATATCTTCCCTTTGAATTAGCTCAGTCGTAACACCAAAGTTATTGGGTGGATGCCGCTTGTCCTTCTTGTATGCGTATCTGATTGCCATAAATATAAACCAACAAAAAACACCCTTGAACTAAAAAGTGACGCAATCACATCAGAGATAATAATTCTATAACTGAATGATATATTCAAGACTCTGTGTGTGTTTGGCTAGGAAACATAGATTGCGATTAATTTATTTATTTTAACTATCAGGCGGCTCCCCCAATAAGAGGCCATAGGCCTTTCCCGATGCCGATACACGCCGGCGAACCGGACGTGGAATGGAGACAAACATGCTTGCCACCCTGCGCAACCTGTCAATTGCCCGCAAACTGCTGATGGCTTTCGGCGCTCTTGTCCTGACGTCAGCGGCGGTCGGGATGATCAATCGCGGTCAGTTGACGTTCATTGAAGCCGGTAATGTTGAAACTGTGCATACCTATGAGGTCATGCGCACGGTACGACAGCTTACCCTTGCCAAAGTTGATCAGGAAACAGGCCTGCGTGGTTTCCTTCTGACCGCAGACGACAACTTTCTGGAACCCTATTATGCAGGGATAAAGAATTTTGACGACAGTTTCGCCCGCGCCAGTGAACTGACCAAAAACGATCCGGAGCAGCAGGCGCGGCTGCGCGACATCAAGCAGGCCTCCGACGCTTGGAACCGCGATGTGGCGGAGCCCATGATTGCCGGTATGAAAGATCCGGCCACCCGCGAAGCAACCCGTGCCATGGCCGCCACAGGTATTGGCAAGACCCGCATGATCGCCCTGCGAGCCAAAGTGGAAGAGGTGCAGGACACGCAGCGTGCGCTGCTGGAAAGCCGTCGTGAAGGGTTGCAAGGCGCCTTTTTGACAGCGAACATTGCCACCATTGCGGGGGCCATTGGGTCGCTGATCATCGCCATCGGTGCGGGTCTGGCGCTTGCGGGTGCCATTGCACGACCGATCGTTAAAATGACCGATCAGATGGGCTTGTTGGCGGGCGGGGATAAGACCATCACGGTCGTTGGTCTGGACCGCAAGGATGAAGTCGGGGGCATGGCCCGTGCGTTGGAAGTGTTCCGTCAGAACGCGATCCGCGCCGATGAACTGGCCGCCGAACAGGCCCGTGAACAAGCGGCCAAAGTGCGCAGGACCCAGGCCATCGAAGATCTGATTGCTCGCTTCGACCGTGAGGTCTCAGACGTCCTCGGCAGTGTGACCGGGGCCACCAGTCAGTTGGATGCTACTGCCCAGGGCATGACCGCGATTGCTGAGGAAACGCGCGCCCAAGCCACCGCGACTGCCAGTGCTGCGGATCAGACCGCCGCCAATGTACAGACAGTCGCTTCTGCGGCTGAAGAGATGGCCAGTTCAATCCAGGAAATCGCGCGCCAGGTCGTGCATTCTACCCAGGTGGCCGATCAGGCCGCCGACCAGGCCGCGCGCACCAATGATACAGTGCAGACGCTCGCCGAAGCAGCTCAGCGTATCGGGACCGTGGTGCAGTTGATTTCCGAGATTGCCAGCCAGACCAACCTTCTGGCGTTGAATGCAACGATTGAGGCGGCGCGAGCCGGAGAGGCGGGCAAAGGCTTTGCCGTTGTTGCGTCAGAAGTGAAAAGCCTTGCCAACCAGACCGCCAAGGCCACGGATGAGATCGCCTTGCAGATACAGTCTATGCAGGCGGTAACAGGGGATGCGGTGGGGGCCATCGGTTCCATCACCGGTACGATCGGCCAGATCAACGAAGCCATGGCCACCATTTCCGCTGCGGTGGAACAGCAGAATGCCACAACGCTGGAGATCAGCCGCAATGTGCAGCAGGCGGCATTGGGCACGCGGGAAGTTTCGTCCAACATTGCCACGGTAACCCAGGCGGCTGGGGAAACCGGTGCATCCGCCACCCAGGTGCTGGGGGCTGCTCGTGAACTGGGCGAACAGGCCGAAATCATGAAGAACAGGGTCGAGACCTTCCTCTCCGGTATCCGGGCGGCCTGATCCCAGCCCTGTTCACAGGATGGGCGGTCCGGTTCCTTGGTTTGGGAATCGGCCTGGGGTCTGGCAGGGTGGCGGAGGTTTCAGCTCTGTGGTGGCCGCCATGCGCCTTCTCTGCCTTGCCTTGTTGTCATCTTTGTTGACCGCCTGCGCCGGCGGTCAACAATCACTGCCACCGGGGGCATCTTATGTCGCGATGGGCAGTTCGTTTGCTGCCGGCCCTGGTCTTCTGCCCTATGTTCCGGGCGCGCCCGCACGCTGTGCCCGGTCCAGCCGCAACTATGCCCAGCAGTTGGCGGTGAAACGCGGTCTTGCCCTGGTGGATGTCACCTGTTCCGGGGCTGCGACCGGAGCGGTGCTGGATGGCTGGAACGAACTGCCGGCACAAATGACGGCCATTGGTACCGATACGCGCTTGGTCACGATAACCATCGGCGGCAATGATGTTGCCTATATCGGCAATATGATCGCTGCCTCTTGTCAAATACTTGCCGCCGGTGCCGGCCAGGGCATGGATAAGTGCCGGGCACCCGCTTGGCCGACCGAAGACGGGTTCCAGCGCCTGGACACATCGTTGCGCAGGGTTGCCGCAGAAATCCGTAGCCGCGCACCTGAAGCCATTGTGGTTTTTGTGGACTATGCCGCAATCCTGCCACCAATCGGCACCTGTGCTGCAACCCCCTTGTCGGCAGAGTCCGCTGAGCGACTGCGGGACATAGACCGGCGGCTTCGGGGCTTGACGGCTGCCGCCGCGGAGGCGTCCGGGACCTTTTTGCTGAAGGTCTCTGATCTCTCACGTGATCACGGGGCTTGCTCTACAGTATCCTGGATGACTGGTTATCCTGCACCCCCCGGCGTAGCGCCCTACCACCCCAACCTTGCAGGGATGACGGCGGTGGCTGAGGCGTTGGACCGGTTACTGCCGCGCTGATCGATTGGTGATGTTCCCGTTTTGTTGATGCATGGCTGCTGGAGTTGCCTATACTCCGCCGCCATGAGCGAGATTGTCCCCTTCCGCCGGCCCGGCGCCGACAAGGTGCCAGACGCGGCCACCAAGCTGCGTACGGCACCGCCGCGCCTGCTGTTACCCGATGCGCCGGCCATTGTGGTAGGCGCGCGGGGCGTTACGTGGGTGACCCCTGATGGGGAGGTGGACCTGATCCCGCACGACGAGGCAGCATACCGCCTGCGTCACCAGAATGTGATTATGGTCCATGCTCGTGCTGTGGCCCGACGCCTGAGGTCAGAACGGATGGCCGATCCGTTCGACCTGCTGGAACTGTTCGCCTTTGTTCGGCCTGCACGGTTCTGCCTGCCCACGCCCAAGGGGTTGGCCGAGGCGACGGGACAGCCCATCCCCGCCGATCCGGAGGCAGAGGCCCTGTCTCTGATTGACAGTGCCCGCGCGCTTCTGTCTGAACTGGCCGAGAATAATCGCCCCGAACCCGACGGGGAGAAGCGTAAACTACCCCGCGAACGGTCGGACGCTGCCGGCATCGGCTGGTTCATGGGGCAGGCGGGCTGGTCCTGGGCGCCGTCAGTGATGGCTGCATTAGGCTTGCCCCATGGTCCCGGCGACGGGCGGGCTCGGCGCGGCCTGATGGTCTGGAACCACCTAAAGGAATGGCAGGCGGAGGCGCCGGAACCACCGCCCGGCCATATCCCCGTGGAACCGGCGGAGGCGCGCTGGCGTCTGGCCGAACTGGTGGGTAGCGGGGCCGGGGCCGAACCGCGCCCGCAGCAGGCCGACTATGCCAGCGCCGTCTCCAGCGCCTTCACCCCGCGTGAGGAACAGGGCGTACCCAATGTGGTTCTGGCAGAGGCCGGGACGGGCGTTGGTAAGACCTTGGGCTATTTGGCGCCCGCCACGGTCTGGGCGGAAAAGAACAGCGGACCCGTCTGGATATCGACCTATACCCGCCAACTTCAGCAGCAGATCGACAAGGAACTGGACCGGCTGCATCCCGACCCGGCGGTGAAGGCCAAGCGGGTGGTGGTGCGCAAGGGGCGGGAGAATTACCTGTGCCTGCTGAACCTGGAGGAAGCGGCCAATATCGCCCATACCCAGCCGGCCTATGCCAATGCCATCGGTCTGATGGCCCGCTGGGCGGCGGCCACGCGTGATGGCGACATGGCGGGCGGGGATTTTCCTGGCTGGCTGGTGGATATTCTGGGCAAGGGGCGCACGCTGGGCCTTGCGGATCGGCGGGGCGAATGTGTCTACAATGCCTGTTCGCACTATTCCCGGTGTTTCATAGAGAAGTCCGTCAGGCGGGCGCGCAAAGCCGACATTGTGGTGGCTAACCATGCTCTGGTCATGGTGCAGGCGGCGCTGGGCGGGGGGGATGATGCCTATGTCCCCACCCGCTATGTCTTCGACGAGGGGCATCATGTCTTTGATGCCGCCGACAATGCCTTTGCCGGCCACCTGACAGCGGCAGAGGCGGCGGAGTTGCGCCGCTGGCTGCTGGGAGCGGAAGTATCGGGCCGCAGCCGGGCACGCGGCCTGCGCCGGCGGGTGGAGGATCTGGTCGGTGGGGACAAGGTCTCCCTGGACCTGCTGCAGGAGATACAGCAGGCGGCCCAGATCCTGCCGGGTGAAGCCTGGTCGCAGCGCATCCATGGCGGGGAGGTGAAGGGCCCGTTGGAGGCCTTCCTGGCCGGGGTGCGCGGACAGGTCTACGCCCGCGCCCAGGGCGTGGATAATCCCTACAGCCTGGAAACCGATTGCAAGCCCGTGGCCGAGGGGCTGGTCGATTTGGCCATCGACCTGGATACCGCTCTTTTGAAACTGGCCACGCCGTTGGAGAAGCTGGCCGACCGGTTGAAGGAGATGCTGGACGAAGAAAGCGACGAATTGGAGGCCGAAACCCGGCGCCGCATGGACAGCGTGGCGCGCGCCTGCAAACGCCGCGCACAGAATGAAGTCAATGGCTGGCGGCTGATGCTGCAAAGCCTGAAGGATGAGACGCCGCGTAAGTTCGTGGACTGGTTCGGGATTGAGCGGGTGGAAGGACGCGATTTTGACCTGGGTATGTATCGCCACTGGGTCGACCCCACTATTCCCTTTGCTGATACGGTGGGAACGGCGGCCCATGGGCTGGTCCTGACCAGTGCGACCCTGACCGACGGGACCGGAGATGTGGAGCAGGACTGGCAGGCGGCGCATCTGCGCACCGGTACCGTCCATATGGCGGCTACGGCCTTGCGTGCTGCGGTACCCAGCCCCTTCGACTATGCCAACCAGACGCGGGTGCTGGTGGTCAATGATGTACGCAAGGATGATCTGGGGCAGGTGGCGGCGGCCTACCGGGAACTGTTCCTGGCGGCGGGTGGGGGCGGTCTTGGCCTGTTCACGGCGATCCAACGGTTGCGCGCCGTCCATGAACGCATCGCCGAACCGCTGGAGGCGGCGGGTATCCCGCTGCTGGCCCAGCATCTGGACGGCATGGATGTGCCCACCTTGGTGGATATCTTCAGGGGCGAGGAGGATGCCTGCCTGCTGGGTACCGATGCTGTCCGGGACGGTGTGGATGTACCGGGCCGATCCCTGCGCCTGATCGTCTTTGACCGCGTGCCCTGGCCCCGGCCCGATATCCTGCACAAGGCACGGCGGAACTATTTCGACAAGATCGCGGGCCGCCGCGGCTTTGACGACATGATCACCCGCCTGCGCCTGCGCCAGGCTTTTGGCCGATTGGTGCGCCGGGCCGATGATCAGGGGGTGTTTGTCCTGCTGGACCCGATGATGCCATCGCGCCTGCTAGGCGCTTTCCCCGACGGGGTGGAGGTGCGCAAGGTCGGTCTGGCAGAGGCGGTGCGGGTGGCCCGCGGCTTTTTGATAAAGCGCGGCTGACCCGCCCCCTATTCCCCGGATTGGCGTGAAAACGCTGCGGCCCCGCGCATCATCCGTTCCAGATCACGGATGCAATCTGTCTGCCGTGACTGGCGGCGCTGTTCGTCCGTCTGGTTCTCCGTGGTGACAACACGCCGCCCGCCACCTTGGTCCCGATCATCCATTTCCATCTGTCGTCCCACTTACAAATGGCCCCCACCGTTTCCGATAGTCCGTCAGCGGGGCGGGGGTGGCAATCCGCCTCCTTCACATGGCTGGCGTCAAAGTGTCGCGGAGCCGAAACAGAATCGCAACAAACAGATGCACACATAAAGATATCTTTATGCTTGCTTGCCATCGCTCTGCCTGATACATCCTGCACCAGACGCGGTGGCCATTATGGCATGCCGCTGTTTTGCATTCTGTAAACGCCAAGATCAGCACCTGCACGGGTGCCACCGGAGCCATCCATGACCGCCTTCACCGATTACAAGGTCGCCGACATCTCGCTGGCCGGCTGGGGCCGCAAGGAAATCACCATCGCCGAGACCGAGATGCCGGGCCTGATGGCCCTGCGTGAGGAATATGGCGCGTCCAAGCCGCTGGCCGGTGCCCGCATCGTCGGCTGCCTGCACATGACCATTCAGACGGCCGTGCTGATCGAGACGCTGACTGCCCTGGGCGCGACTGTGCGTTGGTCTTCGTGCAATATCTTCTCCACCCAGGATCAGGCCGCTGCCGCTATCGCTGCTGCCGGCATCCCGGTTTTCGCCTGGAAGGGCGAGACGGAAGAAGAATTCTGGTGGTGCATTGAGCAGACGCTGCGTGGCCCCGACGGCTGGACCCCGAACATGATCCTGGACGATGGCGGCGACGTCACCCAGATCATGCATGAGAAGTACCCGGAGATGCTGGCCGAGGTGAAGGGTCTGTCGGAAGAGACCACGACGGGCGTGCATCGTCTGTATGAGATGGTGAAGGCCGGGACCCTGAAGGTCCCCGCCATCAACGTGAATGACAGCGTCACCAAGTCGAAGTTCGACAATCTCTATGGCTGCCGGGAATCGCTGGTGGACGGCATCAAGCGCGCCACTGACGTGATGATCGCCGGCAAGGTCGCCGTCGTTGCCGGTTACGGCGACGTGGGCAAGGGCTCTGCCGCCTCCCTGCGCACCCAGGGTGCCCGCGTCCTGGTGACCGAGATCGACCCGATCAACGCGCTCCAGGCCGCCATGGAAGGCTATCAGGTTGTCACCATGGAAGAAGCAGCCCCCGTCGGCGACATCTTCGTGACCGCCACGGGCAATGTCGACGTCATCACCCAAGACCATATGCGCGCCATGAAGGATCGCGCCATCGTCTGCAATATCGGCCATTTCGACAGCGAGATTCAGATCGCCTCGCTCCAGAACTATGTCTGGGACGAAGTGAAGCCGCAGGTCGATGAGGTCGTGTTCCCCGATGGCAAGCGCCTGATCGTTCTGGCCAAGGGCCGCTTGGTGAACCTGGGCTGCGCCACCGGTCACCCCAGCTTCGTGATGTCCGCCAGCTTCACCAACCAGGTGCTGGCCCAGATTGAGCTGTGGCAGAACCATGCCAAGTACGAGAACAAGGTCTATGTGCTGCCCAAGCACCTGGACGAGAAAGTGGCCCGCCTGCATCTGGAAAAGATCGGCGCCAAGCTGACCCAGTTGACGCAGAAGCAGGCCGATTATATCGCCGTGCCGGTCCAGGGTCCGTTCAAGCCGGATCATTACCGCTACTGATTTGAGCGCCCTTTGCGGGGTGCTGATATGCGAACCCCCGCCGGGTCACCGGCGGGGGTTTTGCTTTTGCAGTGAGCAACCATTGGCACAGAAATCCGTCTTGATCGTAACCGATCAAGACGGATTGATGTAGTGTCCTAATGACAGGAAATTCTCCTGTGTTGTGGCGTCGACGGGCAGTTGGCGTTCCAGCACCAGTTCTGCTACACGCGCCGCAATCGCATCGAAGCCGGTGAGCTGGCTTTCGATGCTGTGGCGACGGCGGCCCACTTGCAAGGTCAGTTGCATCCAGCCGCCGGACCGGTCCTTCTTCGTGGAATAATAGCGCAGCTTCACGCCGGTGATCTGGTCCCAGCGCAGAATGGCGGCCACGAAATTCGTCTGAAAGCCCAGTCCATCGGACCGCAGGCTGTACTGTGTTTGCTGTCGGCCCAGCGTCCGTAGCCCAAGCCAAAGGAACAGACCTGCCCCCGTCAGCAGTGGGATGGCTACCAGCGGGTGAGCGTCGAACCCAACCAGGGCAAGGGGGCCCAGCGTCACCGCCAGGCCCCCTGCTGACCTTAGCCCATCGGCCTTCAATGTGTCGGCCGGATAGCGGCCGAACGTCTGTTCGGTCACTGGTTCATCCCATGGGCGCGCAGAATGAAGGCTTGGGACAACGCCACTTCCTTCAACTTGTCAAAACGGCCGGTTGAGCCGCCATGACCTGCACTCATCTCCGTCTTTAACATCAAGACATTGTCGTCGGTCTTGTAGGCGCGCAGTTTTGCCGCCCATTTGGCCGGTTCCCAATAGGTGACGCGGTAGTCATTCAGCCCCGCCGTGATCAGCAGCGGCGGATAGGGCCGCTTGGTCACATTGTCATAGGGGCTGTAGGTCTTCATGACATCGTAGATTTCCTTGATATTGGGATTGCCCCATTCCGGGTAATCGCCGGTAGTCAGTGGCAGCGTGTCATCGAACAGCGTGTTCAGCACATCGACGAAGGGCACATGCGCCACGGCCCCAGCGAACATGCCGTCGGATGCCATGTTCAGTACGGCCCCCATCAGGGTGCCACCGGCAGACCCACCCTCGATGCTGATCTGGCCGGGGCTGGTATAGCCCTGGGCCACCAGGAACTGGGCCACATCCAAGAAATCGTTGAAGGTGTTGGGCTTGTTGGTCAGGCGACCGGCATCGTGCCAGGGACGGCCCATCTCCTCACCCCCGCGAATATGGGCGATGGCATAGACAAAGCCGCGATCCAGCAGGCCGATTCGGTTGGTGGAGAAGCCGGGTTCCATGGCGATGGAGTAGGAACCATAACCATAGAGGTGCAGCGGCGCCTTGCCGTCCTTCTTCACATCCTTGCGATAGACGATGGAGACGGGAATGGGCGTGCCATCCCGCGCCAGGGCCATCAGCCGTTCGGACGTGTAGAGAGAGGGATCATAACCGCTGGGGATTTCCTGCACCTTGCGTGTGGTCAAGGTGCGGGCGGCCAGATCATAATCAAATACGGTCGGCGGCGTCACCAGCGAATGATAACGGACCCGCAGGGTGCCCGTCTCATATTCCTCATTATTCATGCCCGATACGGCGAAGGCGGCGTCGGGGAAGGCGATGGTGTGCGACCCGCCCTTACTGTCCAGTACCCAGACCTGTTGCGTGCCATCCTGGCGGCCGAACACCACCAGCCAGTCCTTCAGCGCCAGCAGTCCGGTCAGGTACTGCCGGTCACTACCTGCCATCACTTCCGTCCAGGCTTTTTCCGACCAGTCATTGATCGGGGTCTTCAACAGACGGAAATTCAGGTGCTTGTCATTGGACAGAATCCACAGACTGTCACCCTGGTCGGCCACGGAATAAAGGTGATTCTCGCGGCGCGGGATCACGGGCTTGGGCGCTGCCGTCGGATTGTCAGACGGGATCAGCATGGTTTCGGAGGAAACCAGGGTGCCTGACCCGATCTCGATGAAGCGGCCTGACTGGCTTTCACCAATGCCGACCCACCAGGACGGGTCCTGTTCCTCATAGACGAGCACGCCGGCATCGGCCTTGGCACCCAATGTGGTACGCATCACCTGCTTGGGCCGCTGGCTTTCATCCTTCAGCACATAAAACAGGGTCCGGTTGTCCGCGGCCCAGACCACAGATCCAGACGTTGCGGGGATCGGTTCGCCCAAGAATTCGCCGTTTGTCAGGTCCTTCACGACAAGCGTGAAGTTCTCCGAGCCGTTATCATCAAAGCTGTAGGCGAGATAACGGCCATCAGGGCTGGGCGCCATGTCGCCAATATCATAGAAATCTTTGCCTTTGGCCAAATCGTTCACATCCAGGATGGTCTTCTCCGCCCCTTCCGGCTCGCCCTTGGCGCGGCGCACAATGGTGGGGTGGTCCTGGCCAGTGGCATAGCGTGACTGATAGATATATCCGCCTTTGGGGTAGGGCACGCCGGTGTCGTCTTCTTTCACCCGGCTCTTCAGTTCGCTGAAAAGTGCCGCCCGCAGCCCATCCTCTTCGGCCCCCATGACCGTGTCAGTATAGGCGTTCTCGGCCTTGAGATAGTCCAGCACCTCCGGATCATCGACCTTGGGGTAGGAGCGGTCCCGTAGCCAATCATACGGATCGATCCACGTGTCGCCATGGCGCACATGTTCCACCGGGATCTGTTGGGCGACGGGTGGTGCGGGGAACAGGCTTTGACGCAAAGGTGGCAGGTCGTTGCCGGCCTGGGCGACGGGCTGTGTCGGCATTTCGGCGGGCTTCCTCGGCAGGGTTACGTAGGCAAGGGTGGTGGCCCCAACCAGGGCAGCAAACAGGATAAGGATGCCTGGGCGGCGAATACCGCCCCGCGCTGGATCACCCGATGACATTTGCGACACCCTATTCATTGTGAGTTTGGTGGCAAAGATAGGGCGGTGCTGCCCCGGACGCCAATGGGGAAATCCTGCTGGACCCATCATTTAGGGCGGGCATCGGTTCCTGAAAGGATTTATAGTGGTAATCAGATTAGTCAGCCGCCTGACCCGTTCTGCCGTTTGATCGCGGGGAATGGCCGGGTGGTCTTATTTTGTGTTGGTTTGGTGTGTCGGCGACGACCCAGCAAGGGACGGGCGCCGCAGACAGAACGGGGCGATCATTGGTTGATGACGATTTCCTGTTCGCGGAGGATGGCACCCTGCGCGGTGCGCCAATCGCGCTTCCGGAAAGCCGCCAGCCGGACGGCCCGCCCTGGCGTATCCTGATCGTCGATGATGACGAAGAAGTACATTCTGTCACCCGCTATGCGCTGCGCAAGGTTCGGTTTCGCGACCGGCCCCTGGAACTGTTGTCAGCCTATTCCGCTGCGCAAGCATTGACCATGTTGGCGGCGGAGTCTGCGGTCGCTCTGGTCCTGCTGGACGTGGTGATGGAGACGGATGATGCCGGTCTGCGGCTGGTGCGTGCCATCCGTGAAGATCTTGGCGATATGGCCATCCGTATCATCCTGCGCACCGGACAGCCCGGACAGGCCCCGGAAGAACGGGTGATCGTCGATTATGACGTCAATGACTACAAGGCTAAGACGGAACTGACCTCGCAAAAGCTGTTTACCACCGTGATTGCAGCACTGCGGGCTTATGACAGCATCACAACCATTGAGGCTAACCGCCGCGGACTGCGGCGCATGATCGCTCTTGATGATCGCCTGCGACCCGATATGGGGTTGGATGCTTATGCCCAGACGGTTCTGGAACAGGCAGGTCCGATCCTGGGGTCCAATGCCTGTGGTTTGGTCTGTGCTGTGGAGGGCGTTGAAGGCTGGTCGATTGGCGGTATCCGTTTCCGGCCGTTGGCTACCACTGGCCGGTTTGCCGGTATCCATGACATACCTGCCGGCGGCCCGCTGTACACACGGCTCAGCCAAGCACTGGCAGCGCGGCGGACGGGTGTGGATGGGCGCACGGCGACGCTCTACATGCCGGGCCCGGATGGGGGGGCCTTTTTGGCGATCCTGGACTGCGATCGTCCTTTAATGCCGGCCGATGCCGAAATGCTGGGTGTCCTGACGGCGAAGTTTGCCGGCGGCCTAATCAATCTGGTTCTTTACGAACAGCTCAGCCAGGCCAATACCGATCTACGCGCATTGACCCAGACCTTGGAACACCGGGTGGTGGATCGTACGCGTGAGCTTTCGGAAGCCAATGCCAAACTGGAAACGCTGGCCAGTATCGACAGTCTGACTGGTATCCTGAACCGTCGCCGGTTCATGGAATTGGCGGAAGCGGAATGGGAACGGGCAGTCCGGTATAACCGGTCCTTCGCGCTGCTGTTGCTGGACCTCGACCAGTTCAAGCGCATCAATGACAGTTATGGCCATGCTGCTGGCGACACCGCTATCCGTGTGGCGGCGGAACGGGCGGGTAGTGTGCTGCGCGGTACGGACAGTCTGGCCCGCTTTGGCGGCGAGGAGTTGGTGGTCCTGTTGCCGGAGACTGAGTTGCCCGCCGCCCTGATGGCCGCCGAACGTATTCGGTCCGCTATTGGCACACTGCCGGTCCTGCACGAAGACAAGGCGATCCCATTGACCACCAGTATCGGGGTTGCCGCCTGGCGCGGGGTGCAGGAGACGCTGGCCCAACTGCTGGACCGCGCTGATCAGGCGCTGTACCAGGCCAAGCAGATGGGGCGCAACCGCGTGGAAGCGTCCCGCATCACTGTTTCCTAAGGCTGAGTTTTCCACCATGCCCTTGCCTGTGCCGGGACTCCCGCGCCCCATCCATGCCGTGATTTTTGATATGGACGGGTTGCTGATTGACACCGAACGTCATGTGCGCTCTGCCACCCTGGGGGCGGCTGCGGCAATCGGCCGGCCGATGGATGATGCGTTTTATGCCGGTATCATTGGTACGCCCTGGCCCGAAACCCTTGCAATGTTGAAGGATTTTTTCGGGGGACAGGAAGGGTTCGACCAGTTTCGCGCCCACTTCACCCCCCGGATGGATGCATTACGCCAGGGGGTGGCGATGATGACGGGGGTATTGGAATTGTTGGATCGGCTGGAGGCATTGGGTCTGCCTAAGGCCGTGGCGACCTCAACGGGCCGCGAAAAAGCAGATGAACATCTGCGCCATGTCGGTATTCATCACCGCTTCACCGCCATTGTCACCCGCGACGATGTCACGCGCGGCAAACCGCATCCTGAGCCCTATCTGACGGCGGCCGGTCTTCTGGAAGTGGATCCGGCGCACTGTCTGGCGCTGGAGGACAGCCATAACGGCATCCGCTCTGCCCATGAGGCCGGCATGATGGCTATCATGGTGCCTGATCTTCTGCCCGCGACGGATGATATGCGTCGACTGGCCGTACATGTGGCCACCGATCTGCATGAGGTGCGGTTAATGTTGGGGTAAAGGAGGTACCCTGGTGCCCGCAACGGCCAGCGCTTTGTGTCAGGCGCCTTCAGCCAGTTCTTGAAGGATTTCCAGATCATTCAGCCGGACCTTGCCGCCTTCCAGCAGGGAGATAACCCGACTTGTCTTTAGTTGGGTAAAGGTACGGCTCACGGTTTCCGTTGTCAGGCCAAGATAGTCGGCGATATCTGATCGGCTCATCGGTACATGAACCGGATTCTCGGCGTAGCCCCGCCGTTTGGCCCGCTCTGACAGCATCAGAAGGAAGGAGGCGATGCGTTCCTTGGCATTCTTGCGGCCCAGCAGCAGCATCTGATCCTGCGCCGCCGCCAGTTCGCTTGATGCCATGGCAAAGAGCCGGCGCTGCATCTTGGGATAATCTTCCAGCAACCCCTCCAGCCGACGGCGGGGGAAGCGGCACAGGGTGGCCGGGGTCACCGACTCGGCAGAATAGGCATAGGTGTCATTGATCGACAGGCCCAGAAAGTCACCGGGCAGCAGAAAGCCCGTAATCTGCCGCCGCCCATCGGGTAGCAGCTTGTAGAGTTTCATCGTCCCCGCAGTGACATTAAACAGAGTGTCGGCGCCGTCACCTTCTGCGAACAGGGTGTGGCCGGCATCAACTTTCACCGAAACCAAAATGTCTGCCAGACGCTTCAACTCATCCACTTCCAAGGCAGAGCAGACAGACATGCTGCGCACGGGGCAGGCATTGCAGGGGGCGGAGTCAATACGGGCCGCCACGGCGCTTTCGCGCGAGCATGCATGTTCAGCCAACGCCATGTGAGTCCCCCGAATTTAAGCACCGCCACTGGTTTTTCACCAGAATGCAGAATGCGCCTGTTGGAAACGATCTGCAACGCGTAACCGGGCAGGCAGAATGATCCCCGTCATGTCCGCCGGCCAATCGAAGGATTTCATAATGGTTGGCCGATGAACACATATGCGAACGTTTAGGCTCAACCGTCTCATCGTGCCTTGATCTAGATCAAAGCGAGAGCGGGGGCTTATGGGGTAACGATGAGGGGCCGCCCTTCCGCCGGGTGGCACGCTTGTTCAGACAGACAGAGACTTTGCCGTGCCTATCTTGCCGGAACGGGTGACCATGTCCGACCGTTTTACAGTGAAGACGCTGGACCGCCGTCGCGTCGATCAGGCCTGGCCCCTGGTTCAGACCGGCCGTGCCGCGAATGATCGCGACGCGTGGCGCCACTATGCGAACCAACTTCTGGGCACGGCGGATAGTGGTATCCGCACCGTGGAGGGCGAGCACGGCTATCTCCATGGCATCTACGCCTTCAAGGTCCTGCCCAGCCCGCGGCATGCCAAGGTCTTCCAGGTGGACATGTTCCTGGCGCTGGATCTCATCGAACCAGAAGCCGCCATCGATGTGTTGCTGGATGATATGGACCAGATGGCGGTGGACCTCGGCTGCAATGCCGTCCATCTCCATCTGCCACAGCGGGAGGGCATCGGGGCCAGCGTTTCCGTAGCCCTCGCCCGGGCACTGGACCATGGGCATCACCGTGAAGATTTGCGTCTGTGCCGGCCGCTGGCTTGATGTCTTGTTGACGGCTCGAACCTTGAGTGCCGCAAGCTGGCGGTTTGTGCATGGCGCACCGGCGCCGGGTCGGTCGTAACTTGTTCGTCGTTCCCATCGCAAGGCTTGTGAATGGCAGGGTGGCCGCCTTGTGGCTTGAGCAAAAGGTGATGGCAGCGGTATTTTCCGGCCATGATCGATATTCCCGCCGCGACGGCCCCCGCCATGACCACCGATACCCCGACCCAGGCTCCCAAGCCCGCCTCTTTGCCCGTGATTCGCATTCAGGCGGGCCGGCACAAGCGGGCGCAACACGGCCATCCCTGGGTCTATTCCAATGAAGTGGACATGGACAAGGCCGCAAAGGCGCTGCCGGCCGGGTCGATTGTGCGTATCACCGATGCGGGTGGGGCCACCCTGGGCTTGGCCGCGTTCAACCCCCACAGCCTGATCTGTGCGCGTTTTCTGACGCGTGATCCGGCAGAAGCCATCGACACAGCCTTTTTTGTGCGCCGCATTCGCCGCGCCCTGGAGATCCGCGAACGGCTTTACGATCGGCCCTTCTATCGCTTGATTCATGCCGAAAGCGACGGGTTGCCTGCCCTGATCATCGACCGGTACGGCGATATCGTGGTGGTGCAGGCCAATAATGTTGCCATGGATCGTCGTTTGCCGATGATCCTGGCCGCTTTGGACGAGGTGCTGAACCCGTCAGCCATTGTGCTGCGCAATGACAGCACGGCCCGGTCCTATGAAGGGCTGGAGGAAGAGGTCAAGGTGGTGAAGGGCTCTGTCCAGGGTCTGATCCCACTGGAAGAGAACGGCGCGACATTCTTTGCGGACCTGTCGGAGGGGCAGAAGACCGGTTGGTTCTTCGATCAGCGTGACAACCGCTCCTTCATCGCCAACCTGTGCCAAGGTCGCAGCGTGGTGGATTTCTATACCTATGCTGGTGGGTTCGGTGTGCTGGCTGCCAAGCGCGGCGCATCGCATGTCACGCTCGTCGACCGTTCCGCCCTGTCGCTTTCGATCGCCATGAAGGCGGCGGAGGCCAATGGCGTGGCCGACCGGGTGACCACAGAGAAGGGTGACGCCTTCAATCTGATGGACCAGTGGGTGGCCGAGGGCCGGACGTTCGAGGTGGTGATCGCCGACCCGCCGGCCTTCGTGAAGTCGAAAAAGGATCTGGCTGTGGGAAGCCGCGCCTATCGCCGCATGACCAAGGCGGCGGCCCGTCTGGTGGCGCCCGGCGGCATGCTGCTGGTAGCCAGTTGTTCCCACAACATGGAACCGCCCTTATTCCACACTGAGGTTGCGCGCGGCCTGGGTGAGGCTGGTCGCCAGGGCCGTATCCTGCGCTTTGCCGGTGCCGGCAGCGACCATCCTGTCCATCCGTTGCTGCCTGAAACGCAATATCTGAAGGCGATGGTCTTTGCCTTGGATTGAGGGTCAGGGGGCGGTGGCAGAGCTACCGCTCCCCGCCCTCACGGTGAAGCGGTAGGTGCCGGACCCGACGGACAACACAATCTGCGTTGCCTTCTGTTCCACCTGCTTGAATTCAGTCTTGTCGGTCAGCGCCAGGCCACTCTCCATTACCCCAGCTAGATCGCCTGTGGGTAGGTGAACCAGCGCTGTGCTATTCGGGGGAACGTTTACATCCAAGCTGAACAACTGTCCGTGCCGGGACCAGCGGGTCGAGATTAGCCCAACCACCGAATTATAACTGCCGCCCCCTGCCGCAAGGCGGGTATCTAGCAAGGGGTTGACACGAAAGACCCGAAATCCCGGCTCGACTGGGTCAATGCCGGCAATGCGGCGAAAGATGAACCCAACCACAGCGCCCAGCGCATAATGGTTGAAAGAATTCATCGTAATGTCGCCAGTGTCGCCGTTCCAACGCTCCCACGTTGTGGTCGCCCCCTTGATGACCATATATCCCCATGACGGATATTCTGTGCGCAGCAGCAAATCATAAACGGTTTGGGCAAACCCATTGTCAGCCAGGACATCAAGGCTGGCCGGTGTACCAAGAAAGCCCGTCGTGAGAAGGTTGCCGCGCCGGACGATGTTTGCCCGTAGCTTCTCGGCAGATGCTTTCTTGAGATGGTCGGGTACCAAGTCATGGGCCAGAGCGAGGATGTAGCTCGTTTGGGAATCGTTACCGATGGTCCCGTCGGACTTGATGAAGCTGTCCACAAAGGCGGCGCGGATATTTCGGCTGAGTGCCTTTAGTTGCTCCGCAGCCTCAACGCGACCTGTGGCCAGAGCCATGTCCGCCAGCGCATCGACCGACCCTTTATACATGGCGGTGCCAATCAGGTCCTTTGGCGTGGTCGGGTCGCCAGGACTGACGGCATCCAGGGCAAGCCAATCGCCAAAATCCCAACCATGGCCACGCGCCCAGATATGACCGTCGCTCTGTGACTGGATGTAGCGGATATAGCGGCTCATCGCCTCCCAGTTCTGGTCAATGACCGCCGTGTCGCCATAGCGCTTCCAGGCTGTCCATGGCAGCATGACGCCAGCATCAGCCCAGCCGGGCGACGCCTCGTTCGTGCCAACATCCGGCATGGAGTTCGGGGCGATGAAAGCAAACGCACCGCTGGCATATTGCGCATCCCGGATGTCGGCCATCCAACGGTTGGTGAAGGCACCAACATCCATATTAAACGATGCCGCATCCCAGAACACATTGGCGTCACCTAACCAGCCCAAACGCTCGTCACGCTGTGGGCAGTCCGTGGGAATGCCCATGAAGTTGGAACGCTGGCTCCAGTAACTATTTTGCCAGAATTGCTGAAGCAAGGGATTGCCAATCACCAACCGGCCGGTTTCTGGAAGGTGCGAGTGCACGACCACGCCTGTAACAGCCGCCTTCGCCAGCGGCTGACGGAGGCCCGAGACCTCAACATAGCGGAACCCATGATAGGTGAAGTACGGTTCCCAGGTTTCCCCTTTTGGATCACCCTTCAGGATGTAGACATCGGTGCTGTTGGCGGCACGCAGATTTGCCTGATCGACGCTGCCGTCGGGTTTCAGCGTTTCAGCAAATTTCAGTGTCACCGTTTGTCCACGCGGTCCCTTGACGTGGATACGTACCCAGCCGGCAAAATTTTGCCCAAAATCAACGACATAATTTTCGTTGACCGCTTTTACGCTGCGGGCGGAGAGGGTCTTGATGCGGCGGATTGGCGGGCTGTCTGCACCAATAAGATTGGCCAAGCCTGACTCGGGCGGCAGGATCGCGGCCGGCGACCAGCCCGCCCCTTCCGTGAATGTGGCCATGTCCCAACCGGGCTGCTCCAGACGCGCGTCATAATGCTCGCCATTATAAATCTCAGAGGCGGTGATAGGGGCCAGGCTGATCTTCCAATGGCTGTCGGTTTGGATAGTCTCGACATGACCATCTGTGTAGGTGACCTCCAATTGCGCGATAAAGCGCAATGGCGGCTCACCAAAGGCGAATCGGCCCAAGGGGGCGGTATAGCTTCCATACCAACCATCCCCGACGATTGCGCCAATGGCATTGGCACCGTTAACAACTTGAGTCGTGACATCATAGGCGCGGTAACGGATGCGCTTACGAAAATCCATGCTTTCTGGGGAAATGACGTCATCGCCAACGCGCCTTCCATTCAAAAAGACCACACACGCCCCCAGGGCAGTCGTAAAAAGTCGCGCCGACCGGATGGTGCCGGATGTCTTGAACGTGCGCCGTAACAGATAGGCACCAGCCCCCGGAAGTGACTGTTTGCGGTGTTCAATTCTGCTGACCAGAGGCCAACCGTTTGCATTAAAACTGACCTCGTTCCAGTGGTCGGGCGTGTCGCCACTGATCCGGGCAGTAAGGGCATTAAAGCGCTCGATTCGTCCGTCAGCATAGGTGATCCGAAGCAGGAATGCACATTCAGGGAACCCAGAGGACGGAACCGCAACACGAAGCGCCAGCATATGGGGACCTGCATCCAACGGCAGGCTGCTCTCCACAACACCCTGTTTGCCAAAAGATGTTGGCGGCCAGGGTGGCAGGTTGACCGGCGCGCCGTCAACAAACAGGCTATAGCTGGTGCCAGCGGCACTCAAGATTGACAGAGTTGCCGCACTATCAAGTGAGAATGCCAGCCGGATCTGTGCCGTAGGCACTGTCAACTTCTGCGGCGAGGTAACCCACAATACGCCCGCTTCACGGTCACCGCGTTGGGTGGCGCTCTCAACGGCCAGCCATTGGGCTGTCCAATCGTCCGGTGATAACAGGCCCATTTCCCAAAATGCAGGCTCGCTTATCGCTGTTCGGCCATGGGAATCCCAGATCTGCACACGCCACCATACACGCTGGCGTGCGTGCAGTTTCTGTCCATTGACTTGAATATCGAACGACCGATCATTGTCATTGCGCCCACTGTCCCAGATATCCGCCCGGCCCGCCAACAGCCCATCCCGGGTGGAGCAAGCGGTGACCCGCCAGGCGGTTTGCAATGTGTTTTGGGCGTCAGACTGAATCTGCCATGCCAGCCGAACCGCCTGATCATGCACAGTAGTTGGGTTTTCCATTTGATTGGTGCGGAGATTTCCGACTGCCAGAGCTGGCCGCAGGGGGCTCTCCTGTGCGACCGATGGTGCTGCGAGCAACAGACCGGTGCCGACCAGGGTTTGGCGGCGGGACAGACGTAAGGGCATCAAGGCCTCCCTAATTTATTATATGTATGATTAATGTGTGGGCCTCAGTGAAGGCAATTATGCGTTACACGAGGTGAAAAATTTGGAATAAAAATACACGTTTATAGATTACAAGCAAACTCTAATAATAATATTAAATTGATGGTATGATTTCTTGGCTTATATTTATAATAAATCAACGTGTGCCGATTATAGAATTCAATAAAATGCATTTAAACTATTGTAGTCATTTGCGATGCGATGGTCATGTCAGTCATCGCTGCGCTGCCTATTGCACTAATATGAAGATATCAGACCGAAGCTGCCACCGCCCTCAACCGTACGCCTTCACCGCCGTCAGCCCCTGCCCCCACCGGTTCCACCCCCTGGGCGGCAAGGGTTTGCAGGATCAGGATTAGGCTGGCGCGGTGCGGTTCGTGGCGGCCGCTTTCGAAATCGCGCACCGTGCTGCGCGACAGTCCCGATGCCTGGGCCAGCTCTTCCTGACTCCAGTCCAGAAGCCCGCGTGCGGCCCGGCATTGGGCTGGCGAAAGGCTGGGCAGTGGGGCCGAAACTGTGTGTGGCATGGGTTGCAATTCCGGGTTTTTCAACCATATTGGCCGATATTGAATGAAATGGTTGAGAGGTCAAGACCCGTCCGGGACATTGGCCCGGATGAAAGGCAGGCTTCCCATGCATGACGTGCCCTTGATCACCATGCTTGTCGCGGCCCTGGCACTGGCCTTCATTTTCGGGGCCATTGCGCAGAAGCTGAAAATCTCGCCCTTGGTCGGCTATCTGCTAGCCGGTGTCATGATCGGTCCGGCCACGCCCGGCTATGTCGGTGATATGGAGTTGGCGCCGCAGTTGGCGGAGATCGGCGTCATCCTGCTGATGTTCGGGGTGGGTTTGCATTTCTCCGTCAAGGACCTGATGTCGGTGAAGGCCATTGCCATTCCCGGCGCCATCGGTCAGATCGGGCTGGCCACTCTGATGGGCATGGGTCTGTCCTGGGCCCTGGGATGGAGCATCGGTGCGGGTCTGGTCTTCGGGCTAGCGCTGTCAGTGGCGTCCACAGTCGTGCTGCTGCGCGCCTTGCAGGAGCGGCGGCTGGTGGACAGCACGCGCGGGCGCATTGCCATCGGCTGGCTGATTGTAGAGGACCTGGCCATGGTGCTGGCCCTGGTCCTGCTGCCAGCCCTGGCCGGCTTCCTGGGTGACAAGGCGGGTGCCGACGGGGCCGCATCGGCGGCGGTTGCCACGTCAGGGGCCGATCTCCTGGCCGTCATCGCTGTGACGCTGGGCAAGGTGGCCGCCTTCATGGCCCTGATGCTGCTGGTCGGCAAGCGGGTGATCCCGTGGGTCCTGCATGAGGTCGCACATAGCGGCTCGCGTGAACTGTTCCGCCTGGCCGTACTGGCCCTGGCTCTGGGCGTGGCCTATGGGGCGGCGACGCTGTTCGGTGTGTCCTTTGCGCTGGGTGCCTTTTTCGCCGGCATGGTGTTGGCGGGGTCACCCCTGTCGCACCGGGCGGCGGAGGAGTCGTTGCCCCTGCGCGATGCGTTCGCGGTGCTGTTCTTCGTATCAGTGGGCATGATGTTCGATCCTGCCATCCTGATCGAACGGCCGCTGCCGGTGCTGGCGACCGTGCTGATCATTGTGCTGGGTAAGTCGCTGGCCGCCTATCTGATTGTACTGGCCTTCGGCCATCCGCGCAGCACGGCCCTGACCATTTCCGCGTCCCTGGCCCAGATCGGTGAGTTTTCATTCATCCTGGCGGCCCTCGGCGTCAATCTGGGGCTGTTGCCGCAGGAAGGGCAGGACCTGGTCCTGGTGGGGGCCATCCTGTCGATCCTGTTGAACCCCGTGATGTTCAGCCTGATCGACAGGTTCGGCCATCGGCTGGAACCGGGCGGGACGGACGCTGCTGCGGTTGCGGTTCCGGCAGAGCCCACGCGGGAGCCGGTTACCCCCACCAGCCTCAGCGATCACGCCATCATCATCGGGCATGGCCGGGTCGGCAGCCTGATTTCGGCACAGTTGAAGCAGGAGGGTGTGCCCTTTCTGGTGGTGGAGGATCATCAGGAGCGGGTGGACAGCCTGCGCGCCGCGGGGGTGGAGGTGGTGGTAGGCAATGCTGTGCTGCCCGATGTGCTGTCCGCGCTGAACCTGCCGGCGGCGCGCCTGATGTTCATCGCCATTCCCAATGCGTTCGAAGCGGGGCAGATCATTCGTCAGACCCGGATTGCCAGTCCCGGCCTGCCCATCATCGCCCGCGCCCATGCCGATGGCGAGGTCGCCCACCTGACCCAGAGTGGGGCCAGCACGGTGGTGATGGGTGAGCGCGAAACCGCGCGCGGCATGATCGCGCAAGGTTTGGCGGTTCGGCCGCCCCCGCCGGTGGCAAAGCCAGCAACGGCTGTGGATGAGCGGCAGCCGATGTCCCACCAAGAGAATCCACCTGAGCAACCGTTCCCTTATCCTGCCTGAAACCGGGTCTTTCGCGGTCCGTCCAATGGCGCGACGACCACAGGTAGCGGTCATGACCCAGAATCGGCAGGCCGCCCTTGGAACGCATTTGCCACCTGCCCCCATGTTGCGTAGCATTTGATTGAAATGCCGGGAGCGTGGCAGGGCACGGGACGGCGGGCGATCTGGGCGGCCCATGGCGGATAGTGTGACGGACAAGCATGAAGGTGTGGCGCCCGCCGGCAAATTGCCGGCGCTACCCTACGGTGACGAGTTTTCGGGTGAACTGCCACCCACCGAAGAGTGTCCGACATTGCCCGGTTCGTCGCTGGTTGGTCCGCTTGACCTGTATGGTCTGGCCGAACAGGTCCTGTCGGCGGAGCATCATCTCGTCAACGCTCAGGACCCTGTGCAGCGGCTGCTGTTGCTGACCACATTGGCCTGGTACAATCGGCAACGGGACACCCGACAGGCGTTGGACATGGCCAGCGAGGCCATGGACCTTTTGCCTTATGCGACAGGCGCCAATGAGCGTGAGTTGCGTCGATTGACTGCGCGCCTGCTGCTGATCAAGGCAGAGGCCAAGGCCCTTTTTGCGGAACTCGATCAGGCAGAAGCGCTACTGGAAAGTGCGCGGGCAACCTTCCGGCAGATCGGCGATCAGTTGGGGGAGGGCGATGCCGCGATGACGGAGGCGCTACTAGCCCTGGATCGGGGGCAGACACGGCGCCGCATCCAGGCTCACCGGAATGCCGGCAGCCTGTATCAGCGCGCCGGTGATCCCACGCGTCACCAGATTGCCCAGGCCTGGATGGCACGTGATGCGCTGTTCAGTGATGCCGCCGCTGCGGAGGCGCAGTGGGCGCCGATCCTGCCGGAGGGCCCGTTGCTGGAACATCCCGGCCTGGACGCGGTGGCTGCTTATTTCCATGGGGGTCTTTGTTTTTCCCACGGCGACTTTATGAAGGCCCTGCGCCATTACCAGCGCGGTTGTGACCAGGCCGTGTTGGCCGGGCAGATGCGGCTCGCTGTATTGCTGGCAAGCAATGTCGGGGCCGCGCATGCCAATCTCAATGATTATGTCAGTGAGTTTCTTTGGCGAGAGCGTGCTCATGGTATGGCCCGGGCCACGGGATGGCCGGCGGCCGTGGGGCAGTGCCTGCGCGGCATGGGAGATACATTGCGCCGTTTGCAGCAGACAGGCCGGGCACGCCATCTCCTTCTGGAGTCGCTGGAATGGCTGGCCCCTTTTGGTCGCTCACGCAACCATGCAATTGCCTGCCAATATCTGGGCGACCTTGAACTGGATGTCGGTGATCCGGCCGCGGGGTTGCGCTGGTTTGACGATCTGCTGGACAGTGCCCGTGATCTGGAACAGACCGACCTGCAGGCCGAAGCTCAATGTGGGCGTGCCCGTGCCCTGACCTTACTGGGCCGATGCGATGATGCCGTTGCGGCCGCGGAGCAGGCCTTGGCCTTGGTGCGATCTCGTCGTGACCGTTGGCGGGAAATCGACGTTCTGCGTGCGCAGGCCGGTATTCACCAACGCTTCCCCGATCTTCCTCCGCCAGCCGATCTGGTCACCGGCGAGACAGCCGCCATCCACTTTCTTCACCGGGCCCTTAACCTGGCTGATTCGATCCAGGGATACACCGCGTCCGCCGACCTTTTATCTTCTCTCGCCAGTGCCTACGAGGCGAGCGGCGACATGGGGGAGGCCCTGCAATGGGAACGGAAGGCCGGACAGGCACGCGGTATCATCCATAGCCGGGAGGTCAGCGACAGGTTGCTGGCCATGCAGGCAGGGTTCGAGACCGAGCGGCTGAAAGCAGAAGGGGAATATCACCGACAACTGGCGGCGGCGGAAGCCGCCCGCGCCGCTGCCCTGCATGAGGCAACGCAAACCCTGGAACAGCTTGGCCGGATCGGGCAGCAGATCACGGCCACATTGGACTCTGAAGCCGTCTTCCATGCCTTGCACCGGCATGCCGGTACCATGATGGAATTGGACGCCTTTTCCATTTATGTGGTGGACGAGACGGGAACCTATATGGATTTGCGCTACGGCCTGGAAGGTGGCCGTCCGCTGCCTGCCCTGCGGCGGTTGGTATCCGATCCGGTATCGTTGGTCGCCCGGTGCGCGCGTGAGCGCCAGGAACTTCTGGTGCTGCGCGGGCAGCATGAACAATCCTCCCCCTCGCATATTCCCGGCACCCGCTTTATGCGGACCCTTCTGCTGGCTCCCCTTGTTGTGGGAGCGCGGCTTTGGGGGGTGATGACCGTGCAGTCGGCGTCGGAGAATGCCTATGGCGAGCGGGAGAAGCTGGTCTTTCGCACGCTTTGCGCCTATGGCGCCATCGCACTGTCCAACGCCGCAGCCTATGCCAAGGTGGATAGTACCCTGTCGGAGCTTCGGGCCACCCAGGGCCGGTTGGTGCAGCAGGAGAAGCATGCGTCATTGGGCCAACTGGTCGCTGGGGTGGCGCATGAAATCAACACGCCCCTGGGTGTGGCCTTCACCCTGGCAACGCATCTGCAAAGCGAACGCGACGAAATTGCCAGAGCCTTTGGCGTGAACCAGCTAAAACGCGTTGCCCTGGAACAGTTCCTGGAAAAACTGGATGAGGGTTTACGCATCCTGACCGGTAATCTGGGACGGGCTGCCGACCTGATCCGCAGTTTCAAACAGGTTTCCGCTGATCGCAGCAGTGAAGCATTGCGTACGGTTGATCTGGTTGCCTATGTCGGTGATGTCCTGAAAAGCCTGGAACCCATGATCCGGCAGAAGCGGATAATGGTTTCCATCGACGGCGTGCCGGGGTTGACCATCAGCACGTTGCCTGGGTTGTTGGCGCAGGTGGTGGCTAATTTGATCCAGAATGCCATTGTTCATGGCTTGGCCGGTGTGGATAAGCCGGAGATCCTGATCTCCATTGACCGGGCCAGTACCGACCGGGTGGCAATTGCCATCACTGACAATGGTGTTGGTATGCCACCGGAAGTGCAGGCTAAAGCCTTTGACCCGTTCTTCACGACCAAGCGGGATAGTGGCGGCACCGGCCTGGGTCTGCATATTGTGCATAACCTCGTGACCGGTCCGTTACAGGGCGCCATCGATCTGGCATCGGTCCAAGGTCATGGCACACGCTTCCTGATTACCCTGCCGGTGGAAGTGCAGGCCGGTTAGGGAGCAGAAATGAAAACGGGGTGCCGTCGCCAGCACCCCGTTCGCCATGTCAGCGGATCTAAGGCGCTGATCAGGCGGCCTTCAGCTTTGACAGCTTTTCAACAGCGGCGTTCACACGGGCCGTGATCGGCTCGGCGGCCTCATTGGCAACCTTGATGCCGGTCTCGGACACTTTGGTGGCTTCCGCGACCAGCGCGTCGAAGGAGGACTTGGCAAACTCGGTCTGCAGATCCACCAGTTCCTTCACGGACTTGACAGCGAACAGCGCCTTGGTGGTGGCCACCGACTGTTCATACTGCGCTTGCGTGAAGGCAGCGATTTCCTTCGAGAGGGCCTCAAAGCCCTTGGTCAGGATCGTGGAGGAAGCCACGAAAGCCTCCACATTCTCCTTCTGGAAGCCGACGACATCTTCGAATGTGGCGAATACCTGCTTGCTCATCTTTTCCACCTTTTCCTTGGTCTGGGCGATAGTCTGGTCAACCGGCTTGGCCGGAGTTTCGATTTTGCGGGCCGCGGCCTGGGTGGCCTTGGGTGTGGTCACCTTAGCCACAGGCTTCGGTTCCACAACCGGGAGGGCCGGGTCCGCGTCCGCCGTCACCGGTGTTTCGAGCTTCGGTTCCAGCGGGGCTGCTGGCGCCGGAACAACATCCTCCACTACCTGGGCGACCGGTGCCGCCGGGGGAGAGACGATTGTCACGTCCGTTGGTGTAACGTCAGCTTGAGCCGCCCCAGAGTCGACCGATTGAACGGGAGTGGGTTTCGTGACGGCCTTTTTAGGCGTCGCGGCCACGACGGGGCTCTTCGGCGTACGGGTTGCCATGTGCCATCTCCTTTTTGCGCTCTGTCGTTGCCGGTCCGCGAGATGCAGCCCCGGCACCGGTCGCCGCTTTATCCTATCGTCTGCTGCCTCATTGGCAGCGGGACCGAGGCGTGCTGCAATGCAACATGACGATAGATATATCGGTGCGATGGGCGGAGTCAAGTTGCTTTTGTGCAGTGCAACAAATTTATCCTGATCCAAAAGCATAGGGTGCGCATGCCTCAAGGGCGCGGGCGGCATGTCTGCTTTCGGCTTTCACGGGATGGGCATGCCGTGACAGGATGCCGGCCCTATCGCCGCTGCTGACCGGAGTGCTGTGCGCAAATGACCTATTGTCTAGGCATCAAGATCAAAGACGGGCTGATCGCACTGGCTGATGGCCGCATCACCGCCGGCACCCAGGTTACCGCTGCCCGCAAGGTCACGCTGATTAAGAATGGCAAGGAACAGTTCTTTGTCATGACCTCTGGTCTGCGGTCGGTGCGTGATAAGACCCTGGCTTATCTTCGGCGAGACATGGCGGACAAAAAAACCAGGCCTTTTCCGACCATGCTTGACGCGGCGAATGCCTTTGCCCGTTGTCTGCGGACCGTCGCGGCCGAAGACAAGGAGGCGCTGGAAGCGTCAAACCTTAAGTTTAACCTGCATGCAATCATCGGCGGACAATTGTCCAAGGATGAGGAACCGACCATGTTCCTCATCTATCCAGAGGGGAACTGGATCGAAGTTGATGAACGCACGCCCTACCTGTCCATCGGCGCCACCACCTATGGCAAGCCCATCCTGGACCGTGCGCTGAAGCAGCAAACCACCATGCCGATGGCCCTTAAGCTGGCGTATCTTTCCTTTGACAGTACCCGCTATTCCTCGGCCGATGTGGGCTATCCCATTGATCTGTTGACCTATCACGTCAAGGACCACAAATGGCGTGAGGATCAGTTCGATTATGATCATCTTGTCGAACAGCGACACTGGTGGAACAAGCACATTACCGATCTGGCGAACCGACTGCCCAATGGCCCGTGGATGGATACCTTATTGCCAGAGTAAGTCGGCAGGCGATTCGCAGTTCCAGGATGGTGTGTTCGGGCCGGCGGCCAAATCGATCCCAGGCGCCGCTCCACATTTGCATACTTATATATGCCGCACCCTGCAACGCCCCGATTTGTCGTCTTCGCCACCCCCAAAACGGGTGATGTTGTTGGACATGGACACGCGGGAGGGGTAATCTACCTCGTGGATGTAGTAGAAGGGAGTTGTTGGCTGTGGCGGACTTCAACATCGCCCCCCCCGCCCCTGAGGATGAGGCAGATTGGCGCCGGCACTGGGCCGCCTACCTCACGCGGTACACTGTTACTGTCGAACCGCTTACTACTGACATCATCTGGGCCCGGTTTCTGGACCCCACCTCGTCGATGCGGGCGTTCATCGCGCGCGATGCGGAAGGACGGGGCGTTGGTTTCTGTCACTTGGTTCTGCATGACAACACTTGGTCGTTGCAGCCCTTCTGCTATCTGGAAGATATGTTCGTCGCACCGGATTTTCGCCGGCGCGGGGTCGGTCGTGCCATGCTGAACCGGATCATTGATACCGCACGCGATAATCGCTGGGCTCGCGTTTACTGGACCAGTTGGAACAATAATGCCCCTGCCCGTGCGCTGTACGACAGTGTCACCGGGGGGGCCGACCAACTGGTGCATTATACAGTCAAGCTGCAGGGCTGACAGTCGCGTCCATTGTCGTTCTATGACGATTTTCGACAGCGCTGTCGTTCCTCTTTGGTTCACCTCGGTAACCATGCTAGGGTCCTTCATTATGCGGGTCTGGGGGGCTCGTTTGGGTTGGCCGGTATGTTTCACGAAGCTGCGGACGCGTTTCGCGTAATCACCCGTGAAAATCTGGCCCCCTTTACAGATATCCAAGCCGCCCCACCCTCATCCCCAGCCGGCCGTGCCGGGGAGAGTCTGGATGTTGGACGGATATGATGACCGATAAACGTGACCTATTGCGTTCGCTGACCATAGATCGCCCGGCGGATATGCCGGCAGCAGGCGTGGCGCCGCCCCGTTCCGGCCTTCCCGGCTGGGCAAAAGGTGTAGGTGCTGTTGCACTGGTAGCACTGGGTGTGGCGGGGGGCGTTTATGGGTCTGCCTTTCTGACCGGGAATGACGATGCATCACCGGCCAAACTGGCAGCCGCCGCGGCGCAGCCAACGCCATCTGCGGCCACGCCGACCGCTGCCGCGGTTGCAACAACCGCACCGCGCCCGACCAATACACTGGTGGCGTCTGGTTACATCGTCGCGCGGCGCACGGCCACCGTGTCGGCCGAAATCACTGGCCGGGTGCAGGATGTTCTGGTCGATGAAGGCATGGTGGTGACCAAGGGCCAGGAACTGGCGCGCCTGGATGCAACCCTGGCCGGGATCGACCTTGATTTATCCAAGGCCCGTGTTGCATCAGCCCAAGCCCAGATCGAAGGCCTTTCCGCCGATCTGCGCGATGCCGAACGTGTCTTGGCCCGAACGGCATCTTTGTCCAAGGCCTCCAACGCCTCAGAAGCGGAGTTGACCCGAGCCCAGGCCCGCGCGGAAACCCTGCGCGCGCAGTTAAAGGGGGCCAGGGCTGACCTGGAAGTGGCAAGGATATCTGTTAACCGACAGACGGAGACAGTTGACCGTCACATCGTCCGCGCACCCTTTGACGGGGTTGTGATCGACAAGAATGCCCAGCCTGGGGAAATCATCTCTCCCATGTCTTCGGGTGGTTTTACCCGAACCGGTGTCTGCACCTTGGTGGACATGGAAAGCCTGGAAGTGGAAGTCGATGTGAACGAGGCCAATATCGGCCGCGTGCGTCCCGGCCAGTCGGTGGAGGCGATCCTGGACGCCTATCCCGACTGGAAAATCCCCGCCAGCGTCATTGCAGTGGTGCCACGTGCCAACCGTGACAAGGCCACCATCAAGGTGCGTATCAAGCTGGAGCAGCGCGATGGCCGCGTCCTGCCCGATATGGGTGCCAAGGTGACCTTCCTGGATGCCAGACCTGCCGGGAACTGAACCTGTTTCATCGCTATTCAACCGGCTAAGGGAACAGCCGGAAATTGGGAGAAGACCATGACGGCATTGATCAGCATCCAGAATGGCGCCAAGCGTTTTATAAAGGGTCGGGAAACCATTACCATCTTCGACCAGCTCGACATGACCATTGAAGCGGGCGACTTCATCGCGATCATGGGGCCATCGGGTTCCGGCAAGACGACGTTGCTTAATCTTCTGGGCGGCATCGATCGCGCCACATCCGGCAGCATCACCTTTGCGGGCCAGCGGCTGGACCAGATGAATGAAGGACAATTGTCAACCTGGCGGGCGGCTAATGTCGGCTTCATTTTCCAGTTCTACAACCTGATGCCGGCCTTGAATGCCGCCCGCAATGTGGAATTGCCCTTGTTGCTGACCAGCCTGGGTTCCGGTGAACGGCGCAAGCGGGTGGAAACGGCCCTGAAGATTGTGGGACTGTCCGAACGCGCCAAACATTTCCCGCGCGAAATGTCGGGCGGACAGCAGCAGCGCGTGGCCATTGCCCGCGCCATTGTGGCAGACCCCCGTATGCTGCTGTGCGACGAGCCGACGGGCGATCTGGACCGCAAGACGGCCGATGAAATCCTGTCCATGCTGCAATTGCTAAACAAGGAAATGGGCAAGACCATCATCATGGTCACCCATGACCCGGAGGCCGCACGCTATGCGTCCCGTGTCCTGCATCTGGACAAGGGCCGCTTTGTCGAACAGGTGGCCGCATGACCGACTTCTCGCTGATCCTGGCCAATCTGTTCAGCCGGAAACTGCGCGCCGCTTTGATGCTGGTGGCGATCTTCTTCGCCTTCCTGATCTTCGGCGTGCTGGCTGGCGTGCAGAATGGCTTCAACAATATCGGTGGTTCTGCCGGCGAAAACCGGCTGGTGACCATCAACAAGATCAATTTCACCCAGCCTATGCCCATTGCCTATATCGAACGGATAAGGTCGGTGGAGGGCGTGGCCCGGGCCAGCTTTGCCAACTGGTTTGGCGGCTACTTCCAGGAAGGCAAAAATCAAGTCGTGACCTTTGCGGTCGACCCTGAGTTCTATCTCGACATCTATGCTACTGATTACCGGCTGAAACCGGAGGATCGGGCAGCCTTCATGGCCGACCGTACCGGCCTTCTGGTTGGGGCCAAGTTGGCGGAGCGCTGGGGCTGGAAAGTGGGAGACCGGATCCCCTTATCGTCCAATATTTACACCAACCGCAATACTGGTAAGCAGACCTGGGACTTCACGATTGTTGGAATTTTGGAGCCGGCGCAGGAGAACGCGGACACCAGTGTCGCCTTTTTCCACTATGCCTACTTCAACGAATCGGTCTCGTTCGGTAAGGACACGGTGGGTTGGATTGTCATCGAAACCACAGACAAGGCGCTGAATACGGATGTGTCGAAGCGCATTGATGCGATGTTCGCCAACTCACCCGCCGAAACCGCAACCGATACGGAAAAGGCCTTTAACCAAGCCTTTGTTGGGCAGTTGGGCAACATCACGCTGATCGTGACACTTGTGGTCGGCGCGGCTTTTGCCACGATCCTGATGATTGTTGGCAACACCATGGCCATGGCCGTGCGAGAGCGGACCAAAGAGATCGGCGTGATGAAGACTCTAGGCTTCCCGTCGGCCCGGATTTTCAAGATGGTACTGGGCGAATCGCTTCTGCTGGCTTTGTTGGGGGGGCTGCCGGCTCTGGCTGCTGCCGCGCTTCTGCTGGAAATGATGCGGGCCTCGGTCGGGTTTCCAGGTCTCGCCCTGACACTGGATTTCACTGCACTGGGTATTGTCATCATGGTGGCGCTGGGCCTTTTGACCGGGATCGTCCCGGCATGGAACGCACTACGCCTGAACATCGTGACCGCGCTTGGTCGCCAATAAGGGCAGGGGGCAAGAATGCGTATCTTCAACCAGATCATCGCTGTCTGTGCCATTAACCTGAAAAGCCTGCCACAGCGTTTCTGGCTATCCCTCTCTACTGTGGTCGCGGTGGCGATGGTGGTAACGGTGTTGCTGAGCTTCCTGGCGCTGGCCGCCGGCTTTAAGCGCACCCTGGACGGTACCGGGTCCGAAAGCATCGCGATCATGCTGCGTGACGGTTCACAGCAGGAGGTCAACTCCGTGGTCGCCCTCGATCAGGTGCGCCTGATTGGTGAGGCGCCGGGCATCGTGCGTAAGGAGGATGGCAATCCACTGGTATCGGGGGAGCTTTATGTCATCGTTGATGGCGTGCGCCGTTCGACCGGGCTGAAGGCAAACCTGCCGCTGCGCGGTATCGGCAAGGATGGCGCCGCCTTGCGCGATGGACTGAGCATCACCCAGGGCCGCATGTTTGAGCCGGGGAGCAATGAAATTGTGGTGGGTGAGGGATTGATCCGGGAATTTGCCGGATTCGACCTGGGCAGTGAGGTTCGTCTGGGCACCGGCACCTGGAAGGTCGTGGGGGTTTTCTCCATGAATGGTGCGGTGTTCGAAAGCGAAATCTGGGGCGATGTCACGGTGGTGCAGAGCCTGTTTCGTCGAGGCTCGTCTTTTCAGACGGTGCGTGTCCGCCTGGAAAATCCAGAGGCCATCGACCTGCTGCGGGACTATGTCTCCAACGAGCCGCGCTTGAAACTGGAAGTGTTTTCGGAAAAAGGCTATTTCGCCGGTCAGTCCTCTAATACGGTCAGCCTGATCCAGAACGCAGGTTGGCCGCTGGCTATCGCTATGGCGCTGGGTGCTTTGGCCGGGGCCTTGAACACCATGTACAGCTCGGTCGCCAGCCGGTCGCGGGAGATCGCCACTCTGCGCTGTCTGGGCTTTGGTGGGTTCCCCAGCTTTGTAGCGACCATGCTGGAAAGTTTGGTGCTGGCTGGCATCGGCGGGGTAATCGGGTCGCTGGGGATTTTCCTGTTCTTCGACGGTTTCAGCACATCAACATTGGGGCAGGGCTTCACCCAGATCGTGTTCACGGTCAGCCTGACGCCAGCACTGGTCAAACAGGGGATCGTGCTGGCCCTGATTGTTGGCCTGATTGGTGGTTTTTTCCCAGCCCTTCGTGCGGCGCGCCTACCAATCGTCGCAGCCTACGCCCAGGGTTAACTTACGGCGCCGTTGCGTCAGTGGCTGTGGGTGGTGTGATGGTCCGGAAATGGGCCATCACACCGGCCGGCGCATAATAAGGGGCGGGGTCACCGGGCAAGGTGCGTTGTCCGCGCAGGGCCGCGAGACGGCCTTCCTCATCCACCAGCATCCAGGGCGGATCACGCCACACTGCTGTGTCCAGGTCCAGCAACAAAGATGGCACCTCCGTTCCCTGGCTGCGCGCAGGGCCGATATGGGCGGCGACCATCGCGGCGCTGCTGCCGTCGTCCCCCGGTCGGTACAGAAACTGGCTGACACCCGGCCGTTGCCGTCGGATGGTGATGGCTGGCCACAGCCCTGCTGGCAGGCGAAGCAGGATAAAGCCGAAGGCCTGTGCTGCAACTTCGCTATCTACCACTCGTCCATCGGCCAGCATCAACGGTACTGGTGTGGGCAAATTTGCACCAGTATCCGGCAACAGCACCAGACCCCCGGGGTCAGCGATTACCCCGGTCAGGCTACCCCAGCGTATCAAAGCGGCAGATTGGGATGCGCCGTCCCCTTCATCGGCGATGTCCTGGGTTTGATGCGGGGCTGTCACCTCCACCGTTGGCTGAACGGCGGTAGGAAGGGTCGGTGCCGCTCCTATGCTGGCTAGTGCTGGTGAGGGGGCGGCAGAGACGGCGGTCCCAGTGGCGGGTGACGACAATGCGAGATACCGGAATTCCGGCAGCGTCGCCAACCGACGCGTCGCATCCGCCATGGCGTTACGGATGATGATGCCATATTTGCCGTTCAGTGAAGGGACATCGCTTTCGCCTGTCCCTTCTGTCGTGAAGCGGTGTACAGCGCGAGGCGGGTCCGTGACCTCCCAGTCGATCCGCACCCGTCCAGTGCCGGTGGTGCCAACCGATCTGCGGGTGTCGCCGCTCATCCTCCGGCAGAGGGATAAATCAATATCGACCAGCCGGCCGGACAGGACCCGCCCAGCGCCCGGTGTCAGGGAAAGCCCGCCCCAACCGGCGCCGTCGCGTAGCGCGTCTGCCAGGATGCGGTCGATGCCGCCCTCGGCGATCCAGGCCACGTCATGGTAGGGACCGTCGCATCCCCACCCCCATTCGTATGCGCCCGCTTTGTGTCCTACAGGCAGATCAATCACAACCCGGCCTGCTGCAACCGCGGCAGGTACGCGCACTTCTGTCACCGCTGCCGTCTCTGCACAGCCAGCCAGCAGAAGCACACTCAGCATCGGGACAAGAATAAAACCAAGGGCGCAGTGCATGGGATGCAATCTGAAAGAACCATACAGCTCTATAAATACAATCAACATCCTCCCTGCGTCCAGGCCCGCGCAAGGGAACGGACGCTGCCTTGCAAAAGGGCCGGATGGACAGGGACGGCCCCGATTGATAGGAAATTCTCATGTCGAACGCAGCCGCCCCCTCCGCCCGTTCTCCGCGCCGTGCCGTTGTCGAACGCACGACGAAGGAGACCCGCATCCGTGTCGCCGTCGACCTGGACGGTACCGGTGTCTACAAGGTGTCTACCGGCATTGGTTTTCTGGACCATATGCTGGAACAACTGTCTCGCCATTCGCTGATCGACCTGGAGGTCGAAGCGGTGGGCGATCTGCATATCGACTTCCACCATACGACCGAAGATACCGGCATCGCCATTGGCGAAGCTGTGGCCAAGGCGCTGGGCGACCGCAAGGGCATTCAGCGCTATGGCGACGCCCTGATCCCCATGGATGAGACGCTGACCCGCGTCGCCATCGACCTGTCGAACCGTCCTTACCTGATTTGGAAGGTCAATTTCACCCGCGACAAGCTGGGTGATATGGACACCGAACTGTTCAAAGAATGGTTCCAGGCCTTTGCGCAGGCCGCCGGCGCCACGCTTCATGTCGAAAACCTCTATGGTGAGAATAATCACCATATCGTGGAGAGCTGTTACAAGGCGCTGGCCCGGGCCTTCCGTGCGTCGGTCGAGATCGACCCGCGCAAGGCAGATGCCGTGCCCTCCACCAAGGGGGTTCTGGGCGGGTCGCTGTAACCGGCGGTGCAGTCCTTTTCTCCATCTTTCTCCGTCGCATGGGCAGGCACCATGACCGATAGCGTCGCCCTGATCGATTACGGCTCCGGCAATCTGCGTTCCGCTGCCAAGGCCTTGGAACGGGCTGTGACCGATAGCGGCATGGATGCCCGCATCATCGTCACCAATGACCCGGATGTTGTGCGCCGCGCCACCCGAATTGTCCTTCCCGGTGTTGGCGCTTTTGCCGATTGCAAGGCGGGCCTGGACGCCGTGCCTGGCATGGTGGAGGCACTGACCGAGCGGGTAATCGGGCAGGGCGTGCCCTTCCTGGGCATCTGTGTTGGCATGCAGTTGATGGCCAAGGCCGGGGTGGAACATGGTGTTCATCCGGGCTTGGCGTGGCTGGACGCAACAGTGGAGGCGCTTACGCCGGCCGACCCCCGCCTGAAAATCCCGCATATGGGTTGGAACGAGTTGATCGTGAAGGCGCCATCCCACCCGGTGCTGGCTGGCATCGGGCCCGGTACCCATACCTATTTTGTCCATTCCTATGCGATGAAGCTGGCTGATCCGACCCTGGTGCTGGCGGCCTGTGACTATGCCGGAGAGTTTCCGGCGATCGTTGGGCGCGACAATCTGGTGGGTATGCAGTTTCATCCGGAAAAGAGCCAGGCCGCTGGTCTGTCCATCATTGGCAATTTCCTGCGGTGGCTTCCATGAGCGGCGAACACCAAAACCCGCTGGCTGGGTCTGACAGCGTCGTCACTGTCGAGAAGGTGACGGAGTTGAAGCGCTCCGACCTCTATGATCTGTGCGACGCGGCGGAGGCAGCAATCATTGATGGTGGTGGTTTCGGCTGGGTCAGCCCGCCCGACCGCGAGGTGATGGAGCGCTATTGGAAAGGCGTGATGGCTGTGCCGGAGCGGACCCTGGTGGTAGGGCGCCTGGACGGGGTGATCGCCGGATCGGCCCAGCTTGTCCGCCCCACCCGCAATAACGAGGCACAGGCCTTTGCCTGCAACCTGACCACCAGTTTCGTCGCCCCCTGGGCGCGCGGCCATGGTATGGCGCGCAAGCTGACGCAGGCGGTGATCGACGAAGCGACGCGGCTTGGCTTCGGTATCCTGAACCTGGACGTGCGAGAAACACAGCGGGCAGCCCTTACCCTCTACGACCATATGGGGTTCACGCGCTGGGGAACGCATCCCCATTACGCCCGTGCCAAAGGCCGTACCATCGCCGGCCATTTCTATTACAAGGTCCTGGAACGGCCGGAAGACCAGACGGAGCCGCAAGCATGATCCTCTACCCCGCCATCGACCTGAAGGATGGCAATGCCGTCCGCCTGCTGCGTGGGGAGATGGATCAGGCGACCATCTTCAACACCGATCCCGCCGCCCAGGCTGAGACATTTCAGGCCCAGGGCTTTGAATGGCTGCATTTGGTGGACTTGAACGGCGCGTTCGCGGGGTCACCCGTGAATGGTGCCGCGGTTGAGTCTATCCTCAAGCGCGTGAAACTGCCGACGCAATTGGGGGGCGGCATCCGTGACCTGGATACCATCGCCTTTTGGCTGGAACGCGGTCTGACCCGCGTCATTCTGGGCACGGTAGCGGTGAAGAACCCGACCCTGGTAAAGGAAGCCTGCAAGGCCTTCCCCGGCCATGTCGCTGTCGGTATTGATGCCCGTGATGGCTATGTCGCTGTCGAAGGCTGGGCAGAAACCAGCAGCCTGAAGGCGCTGGACCTCGCCCTGAAGTTTGAGGATTGCGGCGTTGCCGCCATCATCTACACCGATATCGACCGCGACGGCGCCCTTGGCGGGGTGAATGTGGAGGCGACGGCCGATCTTGCCAGCCATCTGACCACCCCTGTCATCGCGTCAGGCGGTGTTTCTTCCCTGGCCGATCTGCGGGCACTGAAAGAAGTGGAGCATACCGGCATCAACGGCGTGATCTCCGGCCGTGCGCTCTATGACGGGCGCATCGACCCGGCGGCGGCGCTGGCGACCTTAAGGGGGGAATGATCCGATGCTGAAGGCCCGCATCATTCCCTGCCTGGATGTGAAGGATGGCCGCGTCGTCAAGGGTGTGAACTTTGTCGACCTGATCGATGCCGGCGACCCGGTCGAGCAGGCGCGTCTCTATGATGCCGCTGGTGCGGACGAGTTGACCTTTCTCGACATCACGGCCAGCAGCGATAACCGTGAGACTATTTTCGATGTTGTCCGTCGTACCGCTGAACAGGTCTTCATGCCGCTGACCGTCGGCGGCGGCGTGCGCACGGTTGAGGATATCCGCAAACTTCTTCTGGCCGGCGCCGATAAGGTGTCGATCAACACCGCCGCCGTCCACCGTCCTGAATTCGTGCAGGAAGGGGCGCAGAAGTTCGGCGCACAATGCATTGTGGTCGCCATCGACGCCAAGGAGGTGGAGCGTGGCCCCGATGGTGAACAGCGCTGGGAGGTTTTCACCCATGGCGGGCGCAATCGCACCGGCATCGACGCAGTCCGATGGGCCCAGCGTATGGCCGACTATGGGGCGGGGGAGATCCTGCTGACCTCGATGGACCGTGACGGCACCAAACAGGGCTTCAATCTGGAACTGACACGCGCGGTTGCCGACGCGGTGACCATCCCCGTCATCGCCTCGGGCGGTGTCGGTCATCTGGACCACTTGGTCGATGGAGTGGTCAAGGGCCATGCGTCAGCCGTGCTGGCTGCCAGCATCTTCCATTTCGGCACCTATACCATCGCCCAGGCCAAGGAGCACATGGCCAAAGCGGGGATACCGATTCGTCTTTGAAGGGAATGCCGATGTCTAGCCCTGCCATCCTGGACGATCTCTACGCTACCATCCTGTCACGTAAGGGCGGTGATCCCGACAGTTCACATACCGCCCGTCTGTTCCATAAGGGCCGGGCCAAGATTGCGCAGAAGGTCGGCGAGGAGGCGGTGGAGACGGTGATCGAAGCCATAGCGGGGACGCCTGAGAAACTGGCTTCGGAATCTGCCGATCTTCTGTACCATCTTCTGGTTCTCTGGGCGGATGCCGGGGTGCAACCTGCCGATGTCTATGCCATTCTGGAAGGACGGAAGGGCGTCAGCGGGATCGAGGAAAAGAACAGCCGCACACGGGCCTGAAACGGCGCTCCCATCACAGTGGAAGGAACGGTGCCTTGATCTACGATCGCAGCAATATCTTTGCCCGTATCCTGCGCGGGGAAATCCCCTGCAAGAAGGTTTATGAGGATCAGTACGCCCTGGCCTTCCATGATATCAATCCCCAGGCTCCGACCCATATCCTGGTGATCCCCAAAGGGCCCTTTACCAGCTTCGCCGATTTCTCATCGCAGGCGACCCCGGAAGAAATTGCGGGCTTTGTCCGCGCTGCCGGTCTGGTGGCACGGCAGGCGGGGGTGGAGGATAGCGGGTATCGACTTTTGGCCAACCATGGCCCTGACAGCCATCAGGAAGTACCGCACTTCCATATCCACATTGTTGGCGGTCGTGCCTTGGGCCGGCTGCTGGCCTGACGCGCGACGGCCCGTCCCCGTCATCATCTGTCAACCCCGGTGCCGAATTGGTGCCGGGGTTTTCATTTTATTTTTGCTAGTGTGATAAATGTCACTTGAACGCAGTTCATCTGGCGGTTAAACAGTGTTCAGGACGGGGCGGCTAATTTGATGTCGACCTGTCCGGTCTGTAACGGTGGTTCAGCACCGGTGCCGACCAACAGTTTCGTTCCGGTCTGCGGCCCCACCACGGCCGGAACGGCGGCGGGCCTTGTCGCCCTCATTCGGGCCCGCCCTTTTTGCCCCCGGCGTTGTCCCCACAGCGCCGGGGGATACTTTTTTGGGGCACAAACACCAAAAATTCGAACCGTAGCGATGATGTGGTGCGCCATCTAAATAAGAGGTGCTCCTGAGTCTTTCGTACCTGAGGAATATTCATCAGGGTATTAGGCCGACAGAAGTGAATGGAGATCATAAGGTATCGAAATATATAGATTGGTGATAATGTCGAATATGAAACTCGACGCATATGGCGAGAAGTGATATTTGTGAATATAACAAGGGCATGAATATTTCTTATTAACTGATCATCCATGATATTGTTTTCATTTTTACATACTGATGAGGCAGAGAAAGACTTCACATATGGTGGGCTCTATGCTGGATTTTATCCGGGCTATAACCAGGCAAGGGGCCTGATTACGACCTGGGGGAAAAGGACCGGAGGTTTCGGGTCGTTGAAGAATATTGGTTTGAGCCTTTCCCTCGCCATGAGTTACGGCGACTTTCTGGAAAGTGGCATCTATCTGGGGGCAGAATTTGAAGTGGGCAGTCTCACCATGGATCGAAAGGGCATTGTCAAAGGTCAGCCTGCTTTGCCTGATATGATCGAGAATTATGGCCTGTTCGCCTAGCCCCGGTTGTTGCATGAGCGACGACAGCTTGCTCTGTCTAAAATCCGGCTTCACCCGAACCGGGTACGACTTGTCTTATATTAAAGGCAACTAACAGCGGTCCTTATCCGGTACCGCCAACGGTTTCAGTTATGGCTTTGATTGTGAAACGCCGCTGGACGACAGGGTTTGGTTTAAGTCCGCGCCTGCGAACACATCGAATGCACCGGGACAGATCGCAGCGATCTGCTGGTGCGGTTTGGGCTGGCCGTACAGTTTCCCTGACCGGTCGGGGCGGTTTCTAACACCCAGGTGCATGGGACATACCACCGGGTGTTTGCCGACTGGCTGCCCACGCCACGTAGCGCGTCAAGCCAAGCTGCCGGCCGGCAGTGCCCGGCGCGTGCGGCAAGATGCAGATACCAAGAGCCATACTTCATGGCTCTTGGTTCACCGCCGCCCCGATACCGCCCGATCCCCGACATAGGGGTTGGATTGCCGTTCCCGGCCAAAGCTGGAGAGGCCGCCATGGCCTGGCAGGAAGGTGATATCGTCACCCAGGGGAAACAGCTTTTCCCGAACGGACCGGATCAGGTCATCCAAATTGCCACCGGGAAAATCGGTGCGGCCGATGGAGCCTTCAAAAATCACGTCGCCGACAATGGCAAAGCGTGACGGTTGGTGGAAAAACACCACATGTCCAGGCGTGTGGCCGGGGCAATGCAGCACATTCAGCACCAGTTCGCCTACAGTGACCGTATCGCCATCGACCAGCCAGCGGTTGGGCGTGAAGGGGCGGGAATAGGGCATGCCGTATCCGGCCCCATGTTCCCTGAGCGCGATGATCCAGTAGTTATCCTCAATGGCGGGCCCCTCGACGGGAACGTTCAGCAGGTCCTGCAAGTCGGCGACGGCGGCGGCATGATCGACATGGCCATGGGTAACAAGGATGCGCTCTACCGTCAGCCCATTCTTGGCAACCGTTTCGCGGATCTGTTCTACCCCGCCGCCGGGATCAATCACGGCGGCGCGCAGGGTCTTAGTGCACCAGATGATGGAGCAGTTCTGTTGAAACGGGGTGACTGGAATGATCACAGCCTTCATCGGTGGTGTCGCACTCATCCCGGTCATGCCTTCCGTTGTACAAATTTCAGCGCCGTATGTGTGGGTGACACCGCGCATACCTTGTTGTCAACCAGTCCCGCCCCGCGACCGGCCTTGCGCACGTCATCCTGGGTGATGTCACGCCGCCCCTTTGGATAGGCGATCCACAGGCCAGCCTTAACCGCCAATGCAGGGGCTATTTCGGGGACGGCGTCCAGGTCGGCCGCGCTGTCGGCGACCAGAAGCACGAAATCGGCTTCCGGGGTCCCGAGAGCATCCCGGATGATACCAGCACGTGTAAGTTCGGCCGCCAGCACCGGGTCAGGCGCTTGTCCCGCCAACCGCACCCGATGGCCCGGCTTGATGCCAAGCTTGTCCAACACAGTCTTGGGATTGCGGATAAAGGCTAGCCAGGCGGCTGCCCGGGTGGCGCCCAGGTCAAGTGCCAAAGAGCCATCCGCAACGCTGAGGACCAGGGCATCGCCTACAAGAGCCGATGCTGTCAAATCGGCCAATAACAATTTGACCCGAAAATCGCCACGGAACAGTACATGGTCCCGTTCCAGCAGAGCCTTACCCGTTCCTTGTTGTCCACCCCAGCGGGCGGTGACCATCGCTTCATGTCCCATGGGTCTGCCCCCTTAGATACGGGCTGCCAGCTCCCGCAGCCCCTGATCCTCGATGCCCAGTTCGGCCAGATGGTCGATCAGGCTGGACAGGTAATCGACATTACGGCCGGACTGCCCCACCCCCTGGCGGATCAGTGATGCCGTGCCGTCGAGACCTAGCCGGCCGCAATATTGGCTGTGTGCAGGGTCAGCGGTGAAGGTCAGGGCCCGCACATCCCCCTGGTCGGTACGTACCCGCAGGCGGCGAGGTATGTAGACACGGTAAGCCATTTCGCGCTGCCATAGATATCTCAGCACGTCGGGCACCGCCGCTGCTTCGACCCGAAACACCATGCCTCGGCATGCCCCTCCGCGGTCCAGTCCCAGTACGGCCCCCGGTCGTTCCGGCGTGCCCCGATGCTGGTGACTATAGATGCAGAAGCCCCGATGATAGCCCCGCAACAGTCCCTCACGCTTTTCCACAAAGGGAAATCCAGGATTCCACATCAATGAACCATAGGCGAACACCCAGAGATCGGTACCGGGCGGGTGGTCAAAATCGGGTAGGGTGGAAGGGTTGGTCATTCTGGGTTGCCGGTTCCATCTCGCGGTCGCAAAATGGTAACGCAAGCCTTCCCTAGTGCCAACGCGGATATCCCATGCTTCATCGCTATCGCGCCTTGTTCCTGGCCCTGTCCGCGGCGATTCTGTTGCTGCTGGCCTACACAGCTTGGTGGGCTGCTTTGGCAGGCAGGGTGCGGACGGTCCTGACTGAGGCGCCGGGTAAGGCACTGGCGGAAAATGGGATCGTCCTCGACCTACGCGATCCGGTGGTCGCAGGCTTTCCCCTTTCGCTGACGGTTGATCTGTCCGGTTTACGGGCGCAATGGCCCAGTGGGACGATCCTGGAACTGGGTCCGTTGGCAGCCCATGCCTTTGCTTGGAACCCCAGCGAGATCCATGTCACCGCTGCCGCCCCCCTTCGGCTCGATCTGGCAGGGTCGGCCCGACATGCAACCATCTCCGGAACCGCTTCTGGCCTGACAGGAACGGTCAATCTGGGGTTGGACGGTCAACCGCTGCTGGTAACAGCCAGTCTATCGGCGCTGGGGGCATTGGCGAATGCCAGATGGGAGGCGGCAATGGCAACCATCACCTGGACAGCACCCGCCCAACCGCCGGGAGGTCCTACCGATCCGCAGGGCCAGGTCAGTCTGCTGGTCCGCGACCTGGACCTGCCGGGCAGGGTACCGGCCCCATTGTCGCGGCGGATTGAACAGGTTTCCCTGTCCTATGAACCGCGCGGTCCGCTTCCGGCCAAGCCCAGCGTTGAGGGGATGACCGCCTGGCGCGATGGCGGCGGCACCGTCGAGATTCTGGGTGCCCGCGTGCTCTGGAGTGGCATGGACCTGCGTGCCAAGGCGACCCTCGCCCTGGACCGGCAGATGCAGCCCGAAGGCGCTGGCGCGGCAGAACTGTCGGGTGGTCAGACCTTGATCGACATGCTGGCACAGAATGGCGGTATGCAGACTGAACAGGCGGCGGCGATGAAGGCAGCCCTATCCACGCTGTCCAAACGGACCGATGACGGGCGGGACGTCTTGCAGGTGCCGGTCACGCTGCAGAATAGCCGCCTGTTTGTCGGCCCGCTACAAGTGGCGACCTTACCGCCGATCCCGTGGAATTGACCAAGGGCCGGCGCGTTCTCCCTTGCCTACCGAGCGTTGGGCAACCCGATCGGTCGTGTCGATCAAGAGGAGGCTTGACCGAACGGCCTGTCCAATCTGTATCCGGCTACCGCAAAGCGATATCAGCCCAGGCCTTTTTGACCCATATCCAGGAACTTCTGGCGACGATTCTGGCGCAGGGTCACACCATCCTGGCCGCGGAGGCCCTCCAGAGCGTCCTCGATAGCATTTCCCAGCGCGCTGATCGTTTCCTCCCGTCGGCGATGGGCGCCGCCAATCGGCTCCATCACCACACGGTCGATGACGCCAAGTTCCTTCAGGTCCTGGGCCGTCAGGCGCAGGGCTGTGGCGGCATCGGCGGCATTGGCGGCGGAGCGCCACAGGATAGAGGCGCAGCCTTCGGGCGAAATCACCGAATAGATCGAATGTTCCAGCATCAGCACGCGGTCGGCGGCGGCAATGGCAATGGCCCCACCGGACCCACCCTCACCGATAATGGTCGACACCATCGGTACCGTCAGGCGCAGGCAGCTCTCGATTGACTTGGCGATGGCTTCAGCCTGACCGCGTTCTTCCGCGGACACGCCGGGGAAGGCGCCGGCAGTATCGACCAGCGAAAGGACGGGCAGGTTGAAACGGTCGGCCATGGCCATCAGGCGCTGGGCCTTGCGGTAACCTTCCGGCTTGGCCATACCGAAATTGTGCTTCACGCGGCTTTCGGTGTCGTTGCCCTTTTCCTGACCGATCACGACAACAGAACGACCACGGAATCGGCCCAACCCGCCGATGACGGCCCGATCCTCTCCGAACAGCCGGTCTCCGGCCAGCGGCGTGAAATCAGTGATCAGGGCCTGGACATAATCAAGGCAGTGCGGCCGATTCGGGTGACGGGCCACCTGTACCTTCTGCGCCGGGGTCAGCTTGGCATAGGTGGCGCGCAGCAGCTTATCCACCTTGTCCTGAAGCTTCTTCACCTCGTCGGCGATATTCAGATCACCGCCATCGGCAAGGTGGCGCAGCTCCTCGATCTTGGATTCCAGCTCCGCGATCGGCTTTTCAAATTCCAGGAAATGCATCGACGTGACTGTTCCGCCCTTGGCATGAAGCGGGCTGATTAGCATGAGATTCGGCCGAGGGCCATAGTGTGTGTGCGCAGGGGTGGATTAATCCAGCACGCGCACCGCATCACCCGGCTTGATCTCCCCGCCCTGTTCGACATGGGCATAGACGCCGCAGACCACATGGTCGAAGCCGCTTTTCAGCGCCTTCAGCAAGGCCATGTCGCGTTCGCCAGTGGCAGGGTTGACTTCCACCGCGGCACAGCGGGTCGTGGTCTTGAACACCGACAGCACCGTGTCGCCGATGGCGATACGCTTGTCCACCCAGGCCATTTCGGCCCAGGGTTCAAGGCCCGACAGGTGCAGATTGGCGCGGAAACGCAGGGGATCGACGGGTCGTTGCGTCACCCGGCCGATATCCCTCACCGAAGCCAGGTTCAGAAGCGACACGGCCTTGTCGGGAATGTCGGTGAAGTTATGGCCGGGGCTTTCCACGATCTTGTAGGGACCCGGAGCGGCGGCATCCTTCATATAGGCCGACAGGAACTGATCGATCAAAAGACGGCCTGTGGCGGTGTCGATACGTCCACCAGCCACCCGCTTGCCATTACGGTTCAAGATCAACATACAGGTGGCGGGATCGAACGCTGCCTGCAGGGTTGCCAGCTTTTCATCGCGCAACAGGACCAGAAAGTTGGTCTTTGGCTTCCAAGACGGTTCCAACGGGTCGAACTGCGTCGCCCGATGCAGAATGGCAAAGCGCCGGTCATGCGGCAGGCAGCCGCCCGGCGTCAGGGTGACATGGTCCAGGAACTGGGCTGAAAGCCCTTTCACCGGATAATATTGGATAGCGTCAAGCGTCACGGACATGATGTCGATAAGATAATCTGCGGCATGGTCACGGCGCAACCCGGACGATACGGTAGAATCGGTAATTTAGTTTCATAGTTCTGCCCGACGAGCCTTAAATATCAGAACAGGCCCAGCTGCTGCGCCGGTAGAAACGCCCCTTCAATCCGCAGCAGTGTCAGTTTCGTATCCACCCCGCCGGGCGCGGAGAAGCTACCGGTCCCGCCTGCCGCTGCCATCACCCGGTGGCAAGGCACCACAATGGGCCATGGATTGCGGCCGAGCGACTGCCCCACGGCACGGGGAACGATCGATGCTGGCAGATCAGCCAGCACATCGGGGGGCAGTTGTTTGCCTACCTGCCCATAGGTCAGGGTCTTTCCCGGCGGGATGGCGCGGGCGATGGCATAAACCGCGCGGTCAAAGGGGCTGGTGGCCGCCATATCCAGCCGGATTTCTGCCAAATCCCGCTTCTGCCCCGACAGCAGGGCGCGGATGCCGGCAATGGCCGATGCCGCTTCCGCATCCGGTTCGCCCGCCACCGCCCCGGGCACCGCCCGGCGCATCTTCTGCGCCAGATCACCACCTTCCACCGCCGGCAGGCGCACGGCCAGCAGCCCACCCGGACGCCAGGCGATGGCGCAGGTGCCGATGGTCGTGTCGAACAGGTGAAAGTATCGTTCAATCATGCTGGTAACCATAGCCACCCGGTCAGGTTCCGTCACGGACCCTTGCGGGCTTGGGTCCTGCTTCCCACATCAGATACGATCCTCCCGGATCGCACTTGACGTGGATCATCGCATTCATCGGGCCCAGCGGGGACGATGGGGCAAAATCGGGGAGTTTGTGGGTTATGGACTTCAAGAATTATACCGAACGCGCCCAGGGTTTCATCCAGGCGGCGCAAGGGGCAGCGGCGCGGGCTGGACATCAGCAGCTGACGCCCGAACATCTGTTGAAGGCGCTGCTGGAGGACCAGGAGGGCATGGCCGCCAACCTGATCACCAGTGCCGGCGGCAATGCCCGCATGGCGGAGGCCGCTGTTGACGCCGCCTCGCGCAAGCTGCCCAAGGTGGAAGGGGGGGGGACCCAGCTTTTCGCGACGCGCGAACTGGTTCGCACCTTTGAACAGGCGACAGAGCTGGCCAAGAAGGCCGGCGACAGTTTTGTCACCGTCGAACGGCTGCTGCTGGCGCTGGCACTGTCCACGGGCACCGACGCGGCCAAGGCGCTGACTGACGCTGGTGTGACGCCGCAGAAGCTGAATGAAGCCATCAATAGCTTGCGCAAGGGGCGCACCGCCGACAGCGCGTCCGCCGAACAGGGGTATGACGCCCTGAAGAAGTACGCCCGTGACCTGACGCAGGCGGCGCGCGATGGCAAGCTGGACCCCGTGATCGGGCGCGACGAGGAGATCCGTCGTACCATCCAGGTGCTGGCGCGGCGCACGAAGAACAACCCTGTGCTGATCGGCGAACCCGGCGTGGGCAAGACCGCCATTGTGGAGGGGCTGGCACTACGCATCATCAATGGCGACGTGCCCGAGGGGTTGAAGACCAAGCGCCTGCTGTCGCTGGATTTAGGCGCGCTGGTGGCCGGTGCCAAGTTCCGCGGTGAGTTCGAAGAACGGTTAAAGGCCGTTTTGTCAGAGATACAGTCGGCAGCCGGCGAGATTATCGTTTTCATTGATGAGTTGCATACGCTGGTCGGGGCCGGCAAGGCCGATGGTGCCATGGATGCGTCAAATATGCTGAAGCCCGCGCTGTCGCGGGGTGAGTTGCATTGCGTGGGCGCCACCACGCTGGACGAGTACCGCAAATATATTGAGAAGGACCCGGCCCTGGCCCGCCGGTTCCAGCCTGTATTCGTGGCTGAACCGACGGTGCAGGACACAATCTCCATCCTGCGCGGGCTGAAGGAAAAGTACGAGCTGCACCATGGTGTGCGTATCACCGATAGCGCCATCGTGTCGGCCGCCACGCTGTCCAACCGCTATATCACGGACCGGTTCCTGCCCGACAAGGCCATCGACCTGATCGATGAGGCCGCTTCGCGGCTGCGCATGGTGGTGGACAGTAAGCCCGAAGCCATTGACGAGTTGGACCGCCGTATCATCCAGTTGAAGATCGAACGTGAGGCACTGAAGAAGGAAACTGACCAGGGTTCCCGCGACCGGCTGGAAAAGCTTGAATTGGAACTGGCCGAGCTGGAGCAGAAATCCGGCACCCTGACGGCGCAGTGGCAGGCGGAAAAGGATACGCTGACCGGTGCTCAGAAGCTGAAGGAAGAGCTCGATCGGGCCCGGGCCGAACTGGAACAGGCGCAGCGTGCTGGTGACTGGGCGCGGGCAGGAGAGATTACCTATGGCCGGATTCCCGATTTGGAAAAGCGTTTGACCGCTGCCGAGGCCGCCAGCCAGAACCGCATGCTGAATGAGGCGGTGCGGGAACAGGATATTGCCGCCGTGGTCAGTCGCTGGACCGGCATTCCCATGGACAAGATGTTGACGGGCGAGCGTGAGAAGCTGTTGCAGATGGAAACCCATCTGGGCAGCCGCGTGATCGGGCAACAGGAGGCGGTGATTGCCGTCGCCAATGCTGTCCGCCGCTCACGTGCCGGCTTGCAGGACCCCAATCGCCCCATCGGAAGTTTCCTGTTCTTGGGGCCCACGGGTGTGGGCAAGACGGAATTGACCAAGGCGTTGGCGGAATTCCTGTTCGATGATGAAACGGCGATGGTCCGCCTTGACATGTCCGAGTACATGGAAAAGCACGCAGTCAGCCGCATGATCGGCGCGCCGCCGGGCTATGTTGGCTATGACGAGGGCGGAGCCTTGACCGAGGCCGTGCGCCGCCGCCCCTATCAGGTGGTGCTGTTCGATGAGGTTGAGAAGGCCCACCCTGATGTCTTCAATATCCTGTTGCAGGTACTGGATGATGGGCGCCTGACCGATGGGCAGGGCCGCACAGTCGATTTCCGGAATACCTTGATCATCATGACCTCGAACCTAGGGTCTGAATTCCTGGCTAATCTGCCGGATGGTGAAGACAGCGCGGCGGCACGTAGCCAAGTGATGGAAGTGGTGCGGGGGTCCTTCCGACCAGAGTTCCTGAACCGGCTGGATGAAATTCTGATCTTCCATCGGCTGTCACGGGCCAACATGTCCGGCATCGTGGATGTGCAGTTGGCGCGCCTCACCCGCATGCTGGCGGATCGCGACCTGGCCCTTGAACTGACAGGCGCTGCCAAGGAGTGGTTGGCTGACAAGGGCTACGATCCCGTCTATGGGGCGCGGCCTCTGAAGCGGGTCATCCAGCGCGAATTGCAAAATCCCCTGGCGACCCGCATCCTCGATGGCAGAGTGGTTTCAGGCGCCCCAGTAAAAGTTGATGCTAACATGGAGGGGCTCCTGATCCAGGGAGAGCCAGCCCACGGTTCCCTGCCGCCGGCGGGTGAGTCAGCCTGGGGCCAGGCACGCACTGTTCATTGAGCCCATCGTGGAGATAAAGCCCGGCCGAATCGCTTCGGCCGGGCTTTATTCTGTGTGATCACGGTGGTCAGCAGCCGCGCTTGCGATCGCAACCGGGTGTAGATGACTTGCCCGTCGGTGGTGTGGTCGCCACAAGGCCGATCCCATCAGTGACCTGATCGCCACCCGCATTGAACCGCTGCTGCAGGTTGGCCATCACGCCTTTGAAGCGGGCCAACTCCTTGCCTTCCAGATTGCGACCGGTTGGGAGAGTGACGGACAGCGGATTAACCTGTTGTCCGTTCTTCACAATCTCATAATGAAGATGCGGCCCGGTGGAGCGGCCCGTGGTGCCGACATAACCGATCACATCCCCCTGCGCGACACGTGCACCCCGACGCATGCCAGCACCAAATCGCGACATATGCGCATAGGCCGTGGAAATCTCACCATTGTGGCGGATGCGGATATAGTTGCCGTAAGCGCCTTTCGGCCCGACCTCTTCCACAACACCGGCACCAGCCGAATAGATCGGTGTTCCAGTCGGCGCGGCAAAATCCACCCCCTTGTGCATTTTTGAATAGCCGAGCACGGGATGGCGACGCATGCCGAAACCGGATGACAGACGCGCGCCGTCAATCGGGGTTTTAAGCAGGGCCTTACGGATGGATGAGCCCTGAGCGTTAAAGAACTCTGCGATGCCTTGGCTATCCTCATAGCGATAGATCGCTTGTTCCTTGCCCGACAGGGTCAGTGAAGCATAGAGGATATGGCCATTGCCACCAGCAACGACCTCGCCATCTTCAGTCACCACCTGTTCATACAGAACCTCGAACCGGTCCCCCGGCTGGATGTCACGTTGGAAGTCGACATCATATGAATAGTTTCGAATCAGCTCGGTCAGCACATTCATGGGCACGCCAGCCGCACGCCCCGATTCGAACAGCGAAGACCGGATCACGCCTTGGGCAGCAACGGCGCGCCGCCCGAGTTTTTTGGCTGTCTCTGCGGCCTGAAATCGGACGCCATTAAAACTGACAGACACCGATCGCTCAACAGCGGGCTGGAAGGCAAAACCGACGAATCGATCCTCGTTGCCAGTGCGGTCGAACATCACCTCAACAGGCTGCCCTGACTTCATACGGCGCGGATCATAGACGGCCTTCAGGGCTGCAACGGCTTCCTGCGCATGCGGCTGTGGGACGTCGGCTTCCAGAAGCACCTGCATCAAAGTTTCGCCGCGACCCAGGCTGACCAATCGACGTTCAACTGGGTCAGCGGCCTTTTCAATATCACCCCAGGCATCAGGGGCAGCAGAAGGTCCTTGCTGTGCATCAAGCGACGCGGGCGCAGAGGCCGTTTCCCCCGCCATCATGGCCGACGGGCCGTCAGAATAAAGGAAAGCGGCAGAACCAGCGCCACCCAAGGCAGCCAGCGCCATAGTCGCAATCGCAAAACGCTTCATCAGCACTGACGAACCTCCATCCCCACGCTCCTCCTGGTTTTTGACCGATTGGCTGCCAGGCCCGCAGGCTTGGCGGATGTTCGCAGAAGTGACAGTACCGACACTGTCAACGACACACTTCCTGGGAAGAATGCGTTTCTCGCAGCGGACCCGTGCTTCCTGCACCGATGCGCAGGCATAATCCCCATCCACGCACTGGAATGCGAGCAAAAAGACAAGGGTGGCGGCAAAAAACTTGGCCATCGCTTGGGTCTGGGCCTCTCTGCCTGCTCACGATGCCGGCCGCCAAGCTGTGATCAGCTTTCGCGATATATCTTTCGCGATATACATAGATCGCGCGCGAGAAGCCGTTCTCAGCACCGCTTTAATGTTTTTGCAAAATAGCGCTTGCCAACGGAAGGGGAGATGTCCTATACCCCGGCTCCCGCAGCGAGGCGGCCCTTGAGGTTGTGGCGGTGCGGTTGGTTCTTGGTGGTATTAAGCCACTGACATTGTTGGACTAGACATCATCGCACGGCGGATTTCGGTCCGCTGCTGTTGAT
>NZ_NOXU01000008.1 GCF_002251795.1 Niveispirillum lacus
GGACGGGGTACCCGATGCCAACACGCTGTGGGATTTCCGCGAGGCGTTGATCCGCGCCCGCGCGCTGGACAGGCTGTTCACGCGGCTAGATCAGGTGATCGTTGCTGCGGGTTACCTGCCGATGTCGGGCCAGATCGTGGATGCCACGCTGGTGGCGGCGCCCCGCCAGCGTAACAAGGAGGATGAGAAAGCGGCGATCAAAGAGGGCCGGTCGGCCAGGGAGATCTGGCCCGATCAGCCGGCCAANACCGCAGCCACCCGACATCGCCATCCCGGTCTTTGGCTACAAGGCGCATATCGCCATCGACCGGCGGCATGGTGTGATCCGGCGCCGGCTGGTCAGCGATGCTGCCGCCCACGACGGCGCGCGCCTGCGTGAGGGGTTGATCGACCCGGACAATACGGCGTCGGGTGTGTGGGCCGATACGGCCTATCGTTCGCAGGCCAATGAGGACTTCCTCCGCGC
>NZ_NOXU01000009.1 GCF_002251795.1 Niveispirillum lacus
CTGGCGGCGGCCCATGCGCTGATCCTGGCGTTGCAGGGGGAGTTGGCGACGGCACGCCAACAGGCCGGTGAACGGGCGATCGAGATCGAACGGCTGCGTCTGGCCCTGGCCAAGGCCCGACGGGAACTTTACGGCCAATCCTCCGAACGGGGCCGGCTGCTGGTGGAGCAGTTGGAACTGCAACTGGAGGAGTTGGAGGAGACCAGCGCCGAGAATGAGGTGGCTGGCGAACTCAGCATGCCCGTTCCCACCCCTGCCGTCACGCCGCGCAAGCCGGCGCGGCGGCCGTTGCCAGAGGCGCTGCCACGCGAGCGGGTCGTGCATCCGGGGCCTTGTGTCTGCGACCGCTGCGGCGGCAATGCCTTGCGCAAGATCGGCGAGGATGTTCTGGAAAGCCTGGAATGCGAGCCCCGCCGATGGAAGGTGGTGCAGCATGTCCGGGAGAAGTTCGCCTGTCGGTCCTGCGAGGCGGTGAGCCAGGCGCCAGCGCCCTCCCATCCGATCCGGCGTGGGCGGGCCGGCCCCAACCTGCTGGCCATGGTGCTGGCCGGGAAATATGCCCAGCATCTGCCGCTGCACCGGCAGAGTGCGGCCTATGCCCGTGAAGGGATCGACCTGGATGTCTCCACCCTGGCCGACTGGGTTGGAGCGGCGGCGGCAACCCTGGCCCCGCTGGTGGCGGCGATACGCTCTCACGTGCTGTCGGCAGCCCGGCTCCATGGCGATGACACGCCGGTGCCGGTTCTGGCCAAGGGTAAGACGGCCACCGGCCGACTATGGGTGTATGTGCGGGATGACCGGCCATGCGGCGGCAGCGATCCGCCGGCCGCCCTCTACCATTACGCCCGCACCCGTGCCGGCGAGCATCCGCAGCGCCACCTGGCCGGCTGGACCGGGATATTCCAGGCCGACGCCTATAGCGGCTATGCCGGCCTCTA
>NZ_NOXU01000018.1 GCF_002251795.1 Niveispirillum lacus
AACCTGAAGGCCGCAGGTTCAAATCCTGCCCCCGCATCCAATTAAGCCCCGTAACCTCAATAGGTTACGGGGCTTTTTGCTTTTGGGTCGCGGAAGATGCAAACAGCGTGGAAGCATGGCGGAAGCGCGTGGAGAATGGCGCTTGGCCCCATTTCACCTGCTCAGCAGATCAGAAAGCTTCTTTCCCGTCTGAAGCTTGGCGAATGTCGTGTAGCGGGGGCTTTGCATCGCGCCTGAGGGTGCGTCCCCGTAGGGAATGGGGCCAATGGGTTTTGCCTTGCCGGAAAAGACCAGCTTGAACTTTCCTTCCTCGCCATAGGGTTCAATCCGTGAAACCGGCGCATAGTGCGTTATGGCCGAAACCGGATGGGTCTGGTAGCCGGCGACATACTTGATGTTATCGAGCATCCCGCCTGAAATTCTGACGGCATACCAGCAATCTTCGCCCAAGAAGACCTTCTCGAAACCGTCCTTCTGTGCCGGCACGATGATGGTGTCGGGTTTGGCCCTGTTCACTTGCGGCAGCAGGGCGGGGTCGATGGCCTTTGGCTCTGCCACCGCCTTCGGTATCTCAAAGGCCCGCAGCCCTACCAGCGGCAGGATTTGAAGCACTTCCTTCAGAAACGCGCGGGTGTCAGCCTTTTCCGCTTCGCTCAATGCCGGTTCCTGCGGGGCGTTGCCATTGTCGAGATGGCAGCGCTTCGCCTCGTTCGCCCGCTTGACCAGAGCATGTTCCAGCCAAGTGACATGGGCACGGTTCAGGCCAGCGCTGTTGGACACGAAGACCACGCCCCAATCCCAGAAATCCTTCTTCTGGTAGTGGGTTTCAATTCGGCTGCGCACACCATCGGCCTGACCAATATAGAGCGTGGGCAGATCATCATCCTGATTGCCATAGCCGACCAGAATATAGACGCCCGCCCCGCGCAACTGCTCCCAACGTTGCCGGACCTCCGGCCACTTGCCACGCGGGAAGACGATGCCTAGACCCGTCCAATTCATACGATCAATGATCCGCACAGCTTCCGGATCGCCATCGGGTACGTAAATGCGGATGGTAAAGGGATCGCTCATGCTGTTGTTATCGCCTTGGGCAGGATGGGGACGGGCTGCTGGACGTTCAGCGACGTCTATTCAGGGGCGGCATTCCGCAGCCGTTGCAGTTCCTGTTCAGGGTTGAGGGGCATGCGTGGCGGTGCCGTCTCCCACATCAACTGCACCTCGTCGGGTGTTAACCCATAGGCAGCGTTCACCATGTCGGACAGCCGGCGTTCCAGACGCAGCAATTCCGCCGCCGCTTCCCGCGCGGGCCGCACGGTTTCGCGGTATTCACGCTGCAGTTCACCGATATCGGCCGCTGATAGCCGGCGCTTCTTCGGAAGGACAGACTTAACGGCTTGCACGAAGCCATCTTCGTCCAGTTCATGGGGAGCCTCAAGGACGCGACCGGGCTTCTCTACTCCAAACTCGTGATGGAGCCAACTATGTATTGTGTGATTTGATTTTTGAATTCCATTGGTTAGCAATATTGACTTCGAGACTGCCTCATCGGAAAAATTGGATGCATTGATAGACGCGATGGGTATCGGCATACTTTCGACATATGGAATATCCATTGCCAGTGCTTCATCTTTTTTGTGAGGAAATTTCTTGAACATGTAAAACCACATTGCTGGGCTATGCATAACTGAGAGTAACCAACTGTCTTGGGAGTTTAAAATAATTGCAGAGTCATTCACATATTTGCAATCAATATTAAGAGAAAATTCGGAGTAAAATGATATTCTCTTAATTGCAATATTTGAATCATTGAAATTTTCCCAGTAATCAACTGAATCCTGTATCTCATACCAAGCATAATTGCCTTCCTTCCGCCCCGACCATTTTTCATCGGCTGAAAGTGGCCGCCAATCCTTCGGTTTCGGTTCCAATTGGACGCGGAATTGTTGTAGATGACGCTTCACCGACGGATAGCGATCAATGTCGATACCCCGGCGGGCAAAGATCATCCACAAGCCCTGCCAGGGCGCGATCCACCGTCCGATGTCCTGCCCCCGCAGATAGGGCTTGATGATTTCCGCACAGCCGGGGTCTTCGCCCACCAGCCGGTCGCGGGTGGGCGTGTCGATCAGGAAGGCTTCGTTGAAGCCGGTCTTGATCCCATAAAGCGGCTTCACCCCCGCATATTCCGCCAGCGGCACGCCATTGCGGCGGATTTTGTCCAGCAGGGCCATGACAGCGGGTGGTTCCAGGGTCCAGCTTTGCCGGGTGAAGCCGGCGCGGGGCAAGGGATAGGTTGCTGCTTCCACCACCGCTTCCAGCCCCTTTTCCGGGACGGCATCACGGGGGATGACACAAACGCCGGTCAAATCCGGCGGGGTTTCATCCCCCGGTCGGCGCACGATCAGGACGGACGGAAAGACGTCAGCGTCGGGGAAGAAGCGTTTGGCATGCCCGAAATCGGCAATGAATTCGACCCATCCGGCCTCCGCGAACAGGTCGCGCAGTTCTTCGGCGTAACCGGCCTTCAGCCATTTGTTGGTGACGACATAACCCATACGCCCGCCGGGCCGCAGCAGGCGCAGGCCTTGTTCATAGAAGTAAACATAGAGGTCGGCCACACCGTTAAAGGACACAAAGCCGGCACGGGCCTGTAGCAATGTGCGACGCCAATTGGCCCATTTCTCCGGCAGATCGCCGTCCAGCGGGCGGGACAGGGCCGGGTCGTCGGGCAGTGGCTTCAGGGCCGGCTTGATCTCCCCCAACAATTCCTGCCGCACATAGGGCGGATTACCGATGATGGCGTCAAAGCCACCATCGGGCGTGTTGCTGGTCAGGTTGCGCCAGATATTGGGGAACGCGATTTCCCAATGCAGGAACTGATGTCGGGCCGCCAGTTCGCGCGCCTGCCGTAGCCAATGGTCGGCGATCAGGCGATGGCGGTCGCCGGCCCGCAACGCCGGTTCCTCCCCGGCTTGTTCCGGCGGATAGGGGGGAAGGTCCGGCGATGCCTTGCGCAGTTTCGCCGATGCCAGTTCCGCTTTGCCACTGGCCAAATCCACCGGGTCACCGAACGCCCCGCTGAGGGCTGATTTCCAGGCGATGGCACGGTCCCAAGCGCGATGGTCGGTGCGGGCCTTGTCGATGATCTTTTCGGTCTTGCCCGCCTTGCGCAGCATGGGAATGGGGGCCGGCTCCTTGGCCGGAACACCGTCCAGCACGCCCAACATGCGTTCCGCCGTCAACAGGGAGAAGAAGGCGGCGACGGGGGCGGTATCCTGTTCCACGCTGTCAAAGGCGCGTTCGGATGCCGCGACCTCTGACAGGTCGCTGTCATTGCTTTCTTCCACCCGCCTCATGCCGGTGGCAGCCCGTTCCACCTGCTGCATCAGGCCGGGACGGAATAGGGCACCACGATTCTGCACCATGTCTAACACGGGCCGTGTCCAGGCACCCACCACACTGTCGCCCCAGCGCAGATGGTGATCCAGGAAGGATAAGGGGGCACCGACCGTGAAGCTGTGCAGCCACAGTGACACCTTGGCCAGTTCCACGGCCATGCGGTTCTTATCCACCCCATGCACAACCCGTTTCAGGATCATGCGGCGAACGATGTGGCGGTCGTCCAACTGGTCCTGTTTCAGGGGCCAGCCATGGCGTTCGGCATTGGTGGCGATTTCCTGCCGGATGCCGGCGATGCGCGCGGCCAGCGGGGACGCGTAGGCACCCCAATCCACCTGTGCTGTGGCCTCATCCATGGCGGCCAGCACCTCATCCGCCAGCCAATCGACCAGGGTCACCAGGAAATGGCCGGACCCCATGGCGGGGTCGCAGATTTTCAGGTCCAGCATGGCGCTGGCGGGATCGACGGCGGCCAGCCGCGACAGACGGTCGGCGATCGATCCCTTGTCGGATTTCAGTTCGGTTGCGAGGTCCGTGAAACGGTCGCGCCGATCCTTGACCAGGGGGCCGACCGTCCGGTGAATGACCAGGGTGACCAGTTCTTCTGGCGTGTAGTAGGAACCGCTATCCTTGCGGGCCGTGGGGTCAGCATCGATAACGACGCTGCCATCATCAGCGACACGTAGGCCCTGTTCCAGCAGGCCCTCATAGACGGACCCAAGTTGTTGCACCGACAGGTCGCGATAATTGATGTATTTGGGCCGTTCCTCGCCCATATGCAGATGCGACAGGCGGAACAGCACATCCGCCATCACCGCGTCGGACAGGCGCACACGGCCTAGGATGGGTGCCCGTTCCGGGGCGAATAGGCCGCCATTGTAGGGTGGAATGCCCAGATCATCGTTGCCTTTGGCAATGGCAGAGAAGATATCCTCCAGCCGTCCCCAGATTTCGCGAGTAGCACCCGTATAGGCGCGGCCCGATTGCCGACGCTCGGCGACGGCCAACCGAAGCCGGGTCAACGCCACCTCGGCATAGGGGCCGCTTTCATCGGGTAGCAGGTTACGGTCTTCAGCATACAGCACGAACAACAGACGGTAGAGCAGGATCAGGGCGTCATGGCGCAGGGCGTCCAGATAGGGCGCATCCAGCCCCTTTTCAGGCCGTTCTTTGTCCGCCTTGGCCAGCGCATTGACCAGTTGGGGGAAGACTTCATCAAAGACCGTCCGGGACAGGTCGCGGGCCACCCGTTCTTCCCAGAACCGACCCTTTTCAAGGGCCAGATTGTGGAAGGTGCGTCCGGCATCCACCGGCTGAAACGCCGCGCGCCCGAAGAACAGGATGAACAAACGCAGGGCATGGGTGCGGGCCTGTTCCGGGTCCGCGATGGCCAGCGATTGGCGGTCGACAAGGTCAAGGTCGCGGAAGCCCAGAACTGCGGACAGGTCGATTTCAAAGAAATCTTCCGCTACGGACACCGCGCCCTGGAAATATAGACGCCACTGCCCGCCATTGGTCAGCATGCCCCAACGCAGCTTGCCCTGCCCCAGGTCTTCGACCCGACGCAGATAGCGCAGCATCTGTGAGGAAGGGACGCCCATGTCCCTGGTCCCACCTTCACGGTCCAGCAGGCGGCCCCAGCGCTTGGCCTCCACAATGCAGGCCCCATGCTGAAACCGTTGATGGGCGTCCAGGGTCGCGGCTGTCCGCTCCGCTGTTTCGTCTGAGAACAGCAGGGCGTCGGGTACGTCGCTCCGTCCCTTGGCGGATAGTTTCTGTTGAATGCGGATCAGGTGTTCAGGCCAGCCGATGGCCTCCAGCGTCGGCCAGATCAGGTGCTTTTCGGTATCGGCTTCCGTTGGCTGCTTCTTCGTCTGGATGCCGGCAAACAGCCCCCGCAGCGCCTTTTCGATGGCGGCGAAGGTGTCACTGTCCAGTGCCTTCCAGGCGTCGGTTTCCAGAATGCCTTCGGCCAGGAAATCCCGCGTGAAAAGACCGCCTCGGATCATCATCCATCCCCATCGAACCAGATGGATCAGAATTAGGGGAATTCGCCTCTAGATGGAACTGATTCGGTGGGGATGGGATCAATCCCGATCACGCTACCGATGGCGATACCGGGTCAGCTTGTGGATTTTCAATGAACCGGTAGCGTTTGGCTGCTCTTTCGCGGCTGGCCTCGAACCGGTTGCGGTTGGTGCGGATATGGGTGTGGACCATGGAGGCCACTTCCGCTGCGATGCTGTCGGCGTCATCCGGTTCCAGATCGGCAGCGATGGAGTAGGTGGCGGTCATGCCCTGAATGTGTGCTGCTACCGTCTGCATTACCTGTTCCCGCTTTACAGCCTTGACGACGTTTGGCTCCGCTCCCGTCGTCATCTCAAACAGGTCGGTGGTGACTATATGGCGCACGGCCTCCCACAGCGGATGATCCAGCCAACGACAGCGCTCGCTGTCGGACAGGTTCGGGATCGTGTAGCGGATATCGGCCAGCGCGCGGGCGTAGAGGTCGCCCAGCTTGGTATCCAGGTCCGCCCACGTGCGGATGCCCCAACGGTCCTTCAGGTGCGCCTTGCCGGCCCGCAATTCCAGCCGCCAGATGGTTTCATCCCCCGACAAGGCGGGTAGGCTCTGGCGGTTGCGGGCGGCGTTCCAATGCGCCCACCATTCGCGCTTCTGTTTCTGCCGTACTTCGCGTGATTTCTCGTACAGGATGATTTGCCGGCCCGGCATCTTGCCACAGGTGACGGAGGTGTAGCGGCCCGAGACGCCATGCATCGACATGCCGCCATCATCGTCATGATCGGCGCGGCTGGTGTGGGAATGCATGACAAAGGCGGTGGGGTTCAGGATGAAGGCCTCCCCCGTGGTGGCCTCGATATCCGATGCCACGAAATCCAGGCAGTAATCCACGCGGGAGATGGACGCTTTCAGCACGTCGGCCCCGATGGCGGACAGGAAGCGGTGCATCTCCGCTCGTACCCCACCCAGCCCCATGGATGCCAGGGCGTTGGATTTGGTGGAAACGCGGATACCCCAGTTGTCGGGCTTTTGGTTGCGGCTGAAAAACCATGTCATGCCCACGGGGCCGGTATCACAGCGGAAGGCGTAACCGCCCTTGGCTCCGCTTTCGGCAACGTGCATTGGTTCGTCCTGCCATTCCAGCAGGACGGCGGCCTTGGTGGCGATGGCGTCGGCCTTGGCTTCCTCCAGCCGATCCACCATGGCTTGCGGGATGCGGCCTTGAAAGGTGACGTCCAGGCCGTCGAAATTCCAGTAAAAGGGTTTCAGGCTCATCGGTTGGTGCCCTCTTGTCTGCGGTTCTAGAGGGGGGTGCTACAAGGACCCCCCTCTTGCCCAATGGTGGGCGGGTTATTGGTTTCGTGCCCGCTGTCGCGGGCTGGCTTTGGGTTTGGCCCTTCGGGCCCGTGGCCGCTTTTGTTTTGGGGCCGGGGAGGGGGCGTTCGGCCCCAATGTCTGCCGGGGTGCCCGTGGCGGGCGGGGCAGGGGGGAGCGGTGGGGCGCTTGTGGAAAAGGGGGCGGATGATTTCCGCCCCCTTTCCTCTTTTTGAGCCTTCCGGCCCCAAAACACCGTGCGGTGCGGCCAGCCCCGCACGGCGAAAACTCGGTATGTGCGTGCCGATGGCAGATCAGGCGGCCTTTGACATGTCAGACGTACTGGAAACCAGCAGCGCTTCGGCCCAGGCGATCAGGTCGCGGCGGCGATAGCGGATGGAACGGGCGGACACCTTCACAAAGCGCGGCCCGCCACCGCGCACCCGCCAGTTCTGCAAGGCACGGACGGTATAACCGATGAAGGATGCCGCCTCGATCTCGCCGATCAGGCGGTCGAGATGGTCTTTGTCTTGGGTGGGGGTGGTCTGCTGATGCACGGCGGAACCTCCTGTCTGGCGTGGGTTTCGATGACCCAATTCAGACAGAGCCGGGCGCGGCGGTCACGTCGAACCACTTGAAAGTACCCGGTCGGTTTTTGCCCCCGGTACTTTCAAGTGGTCGGGCTTGACGGCCTTTGCCGTGTGCGCCGTTGGCGCTGCATTGCCGTGAAAATCTGGCCGTTGGTGAGATCGGGGGCGGTCAACCGGGTTGTGGCGACACAGAAGCGGGCCGCCTCGGAAACCGGCTCTCCCTGATGGCTATCGACGGTGAATTTACGCCCCAGGATACCGGTCCACAGGATATGGAGATTGCCGATCCAATGGCGCAGGCCCCAAAGCTGTCGTTGCCCGCCCGGATCGTCGGGGAGGCGTTCCAGCCCTTGCAGAGCATAGTTATGCAGGATGGTCACCGCGCGGAGCAGGCTGGCGGGGTCCTCGTGCCACACGATCTCGACAGTATCGTCGATGGTCCGCCGTTCGATCTTATGTCCGAATGATGTTTCGGTGGCCCCCCGCATCACAGCCGATGCCAAGGCCGTTTCTGGAAACCAGAAAGCCGATTGGGTCCTGGTATCCATACGGGATAAGCAATCGCGCAACCGCTCTGTCAGGTCGGCAATTTCCGTCAGTGCAGCCCGGCATTCCCCCGGCTTTGGTGCTTCGTCCACATTCTGCCGCCAATGAAAGAATACGTCGGCAGCCCCTTCCAGATGCTTGCGGATGGCCTCGCACTTGTCTTCTGGGATGGCGAATTCAGTACAGAGGCGTTGCATATGGTCGGGTGTGAAGATCGGCGGGCGTTCAGTCTGCCACCGTCTGCCGTCATAACCCCACCGTGGCATATGCTTCTTGGTCATCAGCCCGGCTTTCAACTGAGAGAGGGTGAGCGGGCCGGGCCGGCTATATAGGGACGCAGCTATATAGCTGTATAGGGCGGGGCCAGCACGGGGGGCGATGCCATCCCGTATGTACGTATGAAGGGGAGCCCGCGCCCTACGTACATACGGAACGAGACAGGGTGTGCGTCACCCCGCCGGCGGTCCCTTCATACGGGCGGCCAGCAGGGCCGATACCCGTTCCGACGAAGCCCGCAGGGGATCATCGGCCAAATGGGCATACCGCGCTGTCGTCTGCACCTGGCTGTGTCCCAGCAACTTGCCGATCATGGGCAGGCTCTCGCCCATGCCCACGGCCGCCGATGCAAAGGAATGACGCAGGTCGTGAATGCGCAGATCGGGCAGGCCCGCCCGCTGCCGCAGCCGACGCCATGGCTTTTGCAGGTCTTGCAGGTGCTGACCTTCTACGGCGCCGCAGATCACATAGGGATTGCCGGGCAGCCGGGGCACAGCGTCCAGCACCTCCATGGCCGCTTCCCCCAGATAGACTTTCTTCGCCCCCGTCTTGCTGTCGGGCAGGGCCAGATATCCGGGCTGTATGTAGGACCATTTCAGGGTCTGGATTTCCCCCAGCCGACAGCCGGTCAGGATCAGCAGCCGGATGGCGGCGATGAAATGCACGCCCTCGCTCCCGTCCCGTTCCGCGTCGTTCAAGGCCGTGCTCAACCGGTTCAGTTCGTCGGGTGACAGGAAGCGTTCCCGCTTCTCCTCTCGGTATTTCTTCACATGCCGACAGGGGTTGGAACCGTCGGGGCGCAGGTTCCAGACTTCCGCCAGATTGAACAGCTTGGACAGAACGCCCAAGGTGCGGTTGGCCTGATAAGGCGTATCGCGGTGCTTATGGTGCAGGCGGGCGATATCGGCCCTGGTCACGTCCTGTACCTTGTGCGACCCGATTTCCGGTTTGATGAACAATTCGACGGCGCGGCGATATTCGCCCTGGGTGCTGGGTTTGCAGCGGTGCCGAACATGTTCGTCCATGAACCGTTCGCAAAGGTCCGCCATGGTCGGGGCAAGTCGCTGTGTCCGGGCTTCCTCTGACGGGTTCTCCCCCTTATCGACGGATACCAGCAACTCGCGCGCCTGCTTGCGGGCTTCGTCCGCTGTCATCACGCCATGCTGGGAAAAGCTGTATCGCCGCGTCCGCCCACCGGCCCGGTACTGGACCACATACGATTTCTTGCCCGTGCGCAGGACGCGCACGCCGAAGCCTGGGATTTCCTCATCCCAGATGAAATAGTCCGTGTCTTTCGGTTCCGCGCTGTCGATAATCCGCTTGGTCAGTTTGGGCATGGGAACCGCCTGCTTCCATGATGGCCGTGGAAGCACCGTGGAAGCAGAAGATGGCGAAATCCGGCCCGGATTGGAGCAATCCAGCGGTCTATCCATGTCGTGAAACGCGCGGATTTCCTGGCTTTATAGCAGCACCCGACAATCAGGCGGAAATCAGCGCAAACGGGGAGCCAAACTCATAACCTGAAGGCCGCAGGTTCAAATCCTGCCCCCGCATCCACTGACGTTATAACAACCCGTCCAGCCCCGGCTGGACGGGTTGTTGCGTTCAGGATCTCAGCCAACTTGCCGTGAAGTTCGGCCTGTACCTCGCCGCGACGAGCGCCAGGCGTGATCACTACCTTGTCGATTAGCGACCGGATCGCTTCCATGGCCTCGTTCCGCGTGGTGGCATCCTCTAGTGCCATTGTCAGGCGCTCGATCATCCTGGCGTAGAGGCCGGCGACGTTGGGGTGGATGTCGGGCATGACGGCTGGCGCTTCCGACAGCCGGGCTGCAAGCTGGGTCTTCTGCTGTTCCAGGTCTGCCAGCCGGGCCTTCATGGACGGCTGATAAAGCCCGTCCTCGACGGCCGCCGTGATGGCGTCGATGCCGCGTTGCACCTTGGCCAGGGCCTGCCGGTCATCCAACTGCCGGGCGCGCAGCTCACGGTTGGAGCGGTTGACCAGTTCAACCCCATTCCGAATAGCCGTCTCGACAGCTTCGGGGGAGACCAGATTGTGGCGTAGCCCGTTCAGCACACGGGCTTCGATCTCCTGGCGCTTGACGGTGTGGCTGTTCTCGCAGGTGCCGCGCCGGTAGCGGTTGAGGCAGCCGTAGCGATCGTAGGTGATGATGCCGTAATTGTCGCCGCACCGGGCGCATTTGAGCAGGCCGGACAACAGGAAGCTGGGCCGGTGCCGGTCGTTCAGCCGGTTGGCGTGCGCCTCCCGGCTGGCTTTGATGGACGGTTCGAATTGAATGGCCAGCGCCTGCTGGCGCTGTCGCACTGCCTGCCAAAGCTCATCATCAATGATCCTCAAGTCCGGCACTTCCGTCCTGATCCAGGCGCTTTCTGGATTCAGACGGGGAACACGCTTGCCGGTTGCCGGATCCTTAATATAGCGAACCTTGTTCCAAACCAGCACGCCGGAATAGAGTTCGTTGTTGAGCGTGCCTGTTCCCCTGATCGCATGCCCACGAATTGTCGTGTCGCCCCACAGCTTGCCATTGGGGCCGGGCACGCCATCCTTGTTCAGGTTGGCCGCGATGGTTCGGGGGCTGATGCCCTGGGCGAATTCCTGGAAGATCCGTCTGACGGTTGTTGCCTCCGCTTCATTGATGCGCCTTCCGCCGCGGACAGGTTCGCCGTCGGGCCCGAGTTCCTTGATGACATCATAGCCGAAGCAAAGGCCGCCACCGGCCTTGCCCTTTTCGACGCGTCCCCGCAAGCCACGATGAGTCTTTGCTGCTAAGTCCTTCAAAAATAAGGCATTCATGGTACCCTTAAGGCCCACGTGTAACTCGCTGATCTCGCCTTCCGCAAGGGTGATGATCTTGACGCCGGCAAACTGGAGCTGCCTATGCAGGATGGCGGTGTCGGCCTGGTCACGGCTCAAACGGTCCAGGGCCTCGGCCAGCACGATGTCGATCTTGCGGGCTTGTGCGTCCTGGAGCAGTGTCTGGATGCCGGGGCGCAAGGTCAGGGAAGCGCCGCTGATGGCGGCGTCCTGATAGGTGCCGATCACTTGCCAGCCATCGCGGGCGGCTTGTTCGCGGCAGATGCGGAACTGGTCCTGAATAGAGGAGGCGCTCTGCTGATCGGACGAATAGCGGGCATAAATAGCTGTGCGGAGGCTCATGAGTCACCGGCTTTACGGGGATGGGGGAGCAACCTTCCTGAACAGAAGGCTATCACGCTTCGTCAGGGTGGGAGCGCTTGTCGTTCGCGGTCGCCGCGGCGATCAGGTCCCGAGCGATCTTGCGACCGAGAGCAGCGGCCACCACGAGTACCGCGGGATCAAGCGTATCGGTATAGGCGTTGAGCGGCTTTTTGTTGCCATCGTTGGCGGGCGGAATTACAAGGCGGAGATGGATCATGTGCTTAGCACTCTGGGCCGTGAAGGACGCACAGCGCGTCCCATTCCCCGGCGATATGCTCCAGCACCCAGACTTGGCCCACCCTTCATCTGACCATCAAGAAACGCGGCTTACATATGCGTCATGCGCATGTCTGGTTGGGGCTTGGCGTGGTGCCGAGATCCAACCATCTATGCCGTCCCTATTTGAATAGGGGGCGTCAGGGGCCCGGAACCTCCATTCGAACGTCACCACTTGGCAGCGGCCGGCCACCGATTCATATGGACGCCCCCTTTCTGTTATCACCAAAGACATGGTGGAGATATCTACCCACGGGGGCGAAAGAGCCCCCCATGGGTGGCCTTGGATCATGGTGCCGCTTCGGTGCTGATGGGCATGGCCGCGACAAGCTCTTCCAGTTCGTGACCCGACATGCTGCCACGCTCGACCAGAATAGCGGCCGCCTGGTCGATGGCCGGCAGGCGTGGTCGAAGAAGCGCCAACACCCGTTCATGCTCCTCGGCCAGCATCCGGCCGACCTGTTCTGCCAAGGTGGGGTGAGCAGACAAGAGCGAGTGGGTATTCTCGGGGACGGCGTTGCCAAGCCACAGCAGTTGGTCGCCGAATCCATGGCCCGCCAACATAGCGGCTGCAAGGCTGGTGGCGCGCGCGAGATCGCTGTTCACCGGGCCACCGGCCCCGAAACCCGCAGCTCCCAGGCGTAGCTCTTCTGCCGCGCGACCCGCCAGCAGGATGCGGATGTGCGCACGGGCGTCGGCCTCTGTGTCGAACTGGCCCAGTTCGAACCGAACACCGGCATGGTCGCCGTGAACCTTGACGATCTGGACCTTGCCCGGCAGCTCGACGGCGGCGGCCACAGCATGGCCAGCCTCATGCACGGCGACCCTGAAATGCAGATCGGGGGAAACGGTTTCTGGACGAGGGATATGCGCCAACAAATCCTCGGGCGTCAGTGACCTCCCGGCGCGGCGGGCCTCACGCTTCGCATCACGAGCCCAAAGCTCGGCATCGGCGCCGGATGCCGTCATGCCTGACACAAAGGGGAGAAGGTCAACACCGGGGAGATGATCGGGACCGAGATGCTGGCGCAGGATTCCGGCCAGCGCCTGGTCATCGGGCAAGGACACCATGATCACCCTGTCGAGCCTGCCAGGCCTGACCAACGCCGGGTCGACTGACAGGCCGTTGGCTGCCGCCAGCAGGACAACCCCGTCCCGCGCGAGGGTTCCGTCGGTCGCCTCAAGAAGGGCATTGACGACCTGGAGACTATAGTCCCTCTGGTTGCTCCGCAGGGATTGCCGGTCCTGGAAGGCGTCAATCTCATCGATGAACAGGATGCAGGGGGCCTGCGCCCGTGCCTGTTCAAACGTCCGGCGCATTGCCGCTAGCATCAGACCAAGGTGCCCCGCCGCCTGCCATAAGCTATGCGATCCGGTCACAAGCGGCAGCCCGGCTGTCCCTGACAAGATTCGCGCGAACGACGTCTTGCCCGTGCCAGTGGGGCCAACCAACAGGCACCCCCTGTCAACTTCCTTCCAGGGCAAGCGTCCAGCCAGGTACTCCTTGAGATCATGGACTAGGTTAAGGCCCCATGCCTTCGCGTCATCCATGCCGTGAAGATCGACCAACTTGGGGCCATCATAGGGGACGGCTTGCGATGCGAGGCTCGCGAAAGACCGCAGGCGCCGGATCCAGGCATCGCCGTCTTCTCCCAGCCGCCGTGACAACCGGAGGATATCGGGGTTGAGGTAGCCGCAGAGGCGATCGTCGATGGTGATGGAAGGATGGTGACCCGTCAGCACGTGTGCGGCCACTGTCATTGCGGCGCCGTCCAGCGTCGGAAGGGTCAGATGGTGATCCGCGGCATGTCTGACGGATGCAGGCATGCGATCCAGCCGGGAGGCCAGCATGATGACGCCCTTGCCATTGCCCAATGCCGTGGTCATGGAGTCAATGTCGTGCGGAGCCCAGTGCCTGTCCTTTTCCCCTAACTCGCTGAACCATGCCCACTCAGGGCGAACAGGTTCCTCGGGTACTTCCGGAAGCGGCGTTTCCTCGTCATCACCGAGAGCCAAGGTCTCCATCATTGTCGTGAACTGCGCATCATCCATTTCCGTGGGGCCGGAAAGGTAGAGCTTCAGTGTTTCGCGGACAGGGCGAACCCAGTCCAGTCCGGGGACCTCAACAATGATGAGGCAACCGCCCTTGTCCAGCGCATCAGCGATCTGCGGTGATGCGGCGAGGCCGCGATCGAGCATCGCCCATGCGGTGGCGCAGTCACCGGTCGCAACCGTCGGAGAAGGGCGTGGGGCCTGCTCCATCTCGAGGGAAGCGGCGACCTGAGCGTTGTATCGTTTGGCGGCGGCGGCCAGGGTGATCGGCACATCGGTGGCAGTATCGGTCATGGTTGGCCTCTTAACAGGCAAAGGGTGGGTGTTCCCGTTGACGGATGGTCGGCGGGCGGTGCGGATGGGCATAGGGGTGCACGCCTGATGATGCAGGCATGGCGAAGGCAGTGGCCGGCTCCCAGAGGCGGCGGCAACTGCTCTATGCGGAGAAGGGGGCCGTGAGGGTGAAGGTCACGGATCAGAAGGCGTGCACAGTAGGTGCAGGCGACCGAGTTCCTGGATGTGACGCAAGGCGGCGCTCAGGGTGATCAAATCCCTTCCCTTTCTGGGTTTTCAGGACGATCAAGGCGGCCAGCGATGTGATGCAGAACTCGGTAAAAGGTTCACGACAGGATGAGATGAAACTGGGGACGATCAGTATACGGAGACGGAAGCAGGCTCGATGAGTTCGAAGCTCGCCATAAGATTCGGCAGATCATCTTCCAGCGCCTGTTCGAAAAGCAAAGCTTCCAGGCGCCGGCCGAACTCCAGGTAGGTGTGCTCGATGACGGACTTCAGGTTGACGTTGTACCGCGCTTCCAGCTCTTCGAGGCTGATCCGGAGGTCCGGCGGCACTGCCGACGCCCCGTGGATTGAGCAAACGGCGGCTGTCGTCTCGACGACCGTCGTGTCCAGCATGACCTGCGCATAGCTCTTGGAGATCAGCCGTACGCAGCGGAGATCCCGAACTGTCTGCCTGGTCTTCCCGGCGTCGGTCTTGGCCAGGCCCCGCTTGAGTTCGAAGATGTCGATTGCCTTGCGTGCTGCATCGAGGATGAGCACGTCGGGCGAGATCTTGCGGCCAATCCCGTGCGTATAGTGCAGATCTGACTGCAGAAGCGCCTCATGGCTGACGCTACCGCTGATGAACTGATCGACCGCTCCGGGGATGAAGATGGAGGGGGTCCGGAGTACAGTCAGATGCGGAACCGCCTTCAATGCTTCGACAAAGGCCATCTCCAACAGACGGCCGTCCGACCTGACCGCAGACGTGATCACCCCGTACGCGCGGAGGTGCGACTTCGGGACGATCGGATCAGGGTGGACCGGCAGATGGCGGAGGCGGTTGATGTTTTTGTCCATCAGCATCTCGACGGGCGGAGGGAGGATGACGGGAGGGGTGGTTTGACTGGTCATTTGGTCTTTCGTTCGCGCTTGAGAGGGTGGGTATCGGTGGTTGGTGTTCTTTGTCGTGACATTCAATGTCTAGACAGAAATATGTCATGTTTTGTCGAATGTCAAGAGCCTGCCCTTGTGAAAATGATGGATCGCGATAAGGTGCGAAATTAACGCGGCGGATCGGGGAAAAGCAGATGGCGCGACCAAACTGGGACGGCATTGCAGAGGCGACCATGCTTCTGCAAGAAGTGCTTGAAGAGGAGGGGCTTACCGCAGCGGTAGAGTCGCGCGTGCGCAGGGTGCTTGGCATATTGTCGCTAAAGGTTGATGGCGCCATGCCGCGTGAGGAGTTTAGGGAACTCAGGAAGAAGCTTGGGCGAACTCAAGAGGACCTCGCATCCGACCTCGGTAAGCGAACCCGCACAATTTCAAGATATGAAAGTGGTGATGTCCCTATACCGGCCGCTGTCGCGCAGGCGCTCCGAGATTTGGTGGGCGATCAATAGAAATATACGCAACTTAATAACAGAAAAATATAAACGCAGATAGAATGGCAATATATATTATTAAATAATGACACTATATATTATATAATTTGTGGTGATTTGATTATGTCATTTGGCCTTTCATCGATAATATTACTATACTCATAAAGTAGGAATTTGAGAAAATATTTGCCTAGCGGCTGATGTCCGCTCAACCTTGCCTATGGCAAGCTCTTTAGTGCCGGAGCGGATAGGGTGTGCGTCACAAATGATGTTTCCTGTGAGGGGAGCATCATGGCATATTCCCATTGCTGCCGACGGGCTTGGTAACCCGAAAGCGGTGCGCACATAGCGCGTTCACGAGGCTTCCCGCTATGTCGGGCGGCCCACCGGCATATAAGACCCTCGCGGGGAAACCGGCGGGGCGCGTGTCCTCGTGAACGCGTTACCAACCGCCCGGCGCCAGCCGGGCTCGGGATAGGTGCGCTTGTCATCACGAGGAGACAAGATGAGCGCCTACACACCTTTATTGCACCCAAGCGGTTGCCCGTGCTGCGCGGGTTCATCCGATACCAGTGAGCCACACGCTGCCGGCTCCCCTCCGACCGTCCAGTATGCGTCCGGCCTCCACCGCGTCGCCGGCCTCGACCTGAACGCACTCCTCGCGTATCGGAACGCGCAGACCTCGACGGGCGTCTTTTCCAACGGCACGGCGCGCTGGAACATTGACGCGGCTGTTGGCCAGCCCGGGGTGAACACCCTGGATCAGCTGAGGAATTCCGACGCCGGCCTCGGCACGCCGGTGACCCTCCAGTATCATTTTATGTCGGCCCTGCCGTCCTACTATAAGGAGGGCGGCTACTTTGGTCCGGCCTCAAGTTTCAGGCCGTTGAGCGACGATGAAAGGAAGATCGTCGTCGAGGAACTGGCGAAGATCTCGGCCGTGACCAACATCACGTTTGTGGAATCGTCCAGCGGCGGCGGCAAGACGCTGTCCTTCGCGGTCACCGAACTGACGGCCAGCGGCCTGGGCTACAATCCTGTGTTCCAGCCTAACTATGCCGGCGGAACCATTATCAGTGTCACCGCTATTGAGCAGGCGGGCGACGTCTATTTTCGCCGCCTGGGCTTGGACAACTACGCCAAGGATGGCCTGACGGCGGTTGAGCGGGCGGGGATCGGAACCCTGGTCAGGCACGAGATCGGCCATGCGCTTGGGTTGTCGCATCCGTTCGATGGCCCTGTGGTGCTGCCCAACTCGGCGCAGAACAAATTTTACACGGCGATGGGCTATTCGGACGCGAATGACACGGTTTATGGAATCGACCGGTCCAGCACTGGCCAGTACACGAACCTGATTGCCGAGATCGATACGCTTGGGATGCTGGACATCCTCGCCCTGCAGAAGCTGTACGGGGCCAATCCCGACTATCGGTCCGGGAATGACATCTACACATGGGATCAGCGCATCGGTTTTCGTGAAGTCCTGTATGACGCAGGTGGCATCGACGCGATCGACCTGTCCGCTTCCAGCATGCGCTCCTCCATCGACCTGACGCCGAACGGCATCTCGTCGATCAACGTCCGTGTTACGGATGCTGAGATCGGGATGAACCTTGCCCCTGGCCTTTTCCCGTCAGCCGCATCCTACCGCGGTGCAAACAACCTGGGCATCGTAGGGACGATCGAGAATGTCCGCGGCGGGTCCGGGGCCGACCGCATCAATGGCAATTCGGTGGCTAATGAGATTTCCGGTAGCGCCGGGGCAGACAGCATCTGGGGCGCGGCCGGCGACGACCGCCTGTTCCTGGGCACCGGCAACGACCGGGTGGTCGCCGGCAGCGGCAACGACTATGTCGACGGCGGTATTGGCATCGACGTCGCCGGCCTGTTCGGCCCGCGCTCCAGCTACAGCATTGCCCGGCAGGCGGACGGCAGCTTTAAGGTCGCGGGTCCCGAAGGCGCCGACACCTACCTGGGCACTGAATTCCTGGCCTTCAACGACGGCGGCAAGGTCGGCCTTTGGATGAATGCCGACGTCAAGCTGGGCGGCGGGTTCGATGAGACCTTCTATTTGTCCAAGAACCCCGACGTGGCGGCTGCCGTCGCCCGCGGGACGCTGGCCACCGGCTTCGCCCATTGGCAGCAGTGGGGCCAGGCCGAAGGCCGCGTGGCGGTCGATGCCCGATTCGACCCGCTCTATGACGAAGTCGGCTACCTGGCCATGAACCCGGACGTGGCGGCGGCCGTGGAAAGCGGCGCCCTGCGCAGCGGCTACGACCATTACTTGGCCTACGGCAAGGCCGAGGGCCGGGCGCTGACCCCGTTGTTCGACCGGGATTACTATCTGGCCAAGAACACCGACGTGGCCGCGGCCAAGGTCGACCCTTGGTTCCACTTCATGAACTATGGCTGGCGGGAAGGCCGCGACCCGAGCGCCTACCTGGACGTCAGCGCATACCTGGATTCCAATTCCGACCTGAAGGCCGCCGGTGTCAATCCCCTGGCGCATTACCTCCAGTACGGCCAGAGCGAGGGCCGTTTGTTGGTCGCCACCAGCGACCTGGGCCTGGACTGGACCTATTCCGGCTGATCGGCGCGCTGCCGCGACAACCAGCCCTCGGAAGCCCTATCCCAAGGATGTGCATCAAATGTCTGATTCCGCCCGCCCGCCGCAAGCCGCTGAGCCGATCTATGATTTCAAGACCACGAAGGAAGGTGACAAGATCTTCATGGATGTATTCGTAAAACAGCCAAGGAGGAGTAAAATCTTTCTATGCGTGATTCTCCTGATCATTCTGCCGATCGTTGTTGCCTCAACAGCATCGCCATATTCTGGCCTGGCCTTTATTTCAACAATCATGCCTCTGGTCGGCGTATGCTATATTATTTGGCTGCTCTTTAAGGCGGGTAAGCAAATCGCAACGACCCGAATTGAGATCGACGCCAACCGGATCTCCATTCCGAAGACCAATAAATTCTTCGATGTTGCTCATGTCCGGTCCATTGGATGGGGCTTGACTAGGCCGCGAAAGGAGACGCCGTCGGCCGTCTACTATGGTTCCGGTGTGGCCGGGGCCTTCACCGCCGGTACCCAGAACGCCAGCCAAGTCGCCAATGCGGACTTCGTGCGCCAATATGGCTATTGCATCTACCTCGTCTACGGCTCGCGCCGTGAAACCCTTGTTTCCGGGCTTCACGAGGACTTGGTGGAAACGATCTACGACGAGTTCGCGACTAACCTCAAGACCTGCGGCCACTCGTTCGGCTGATTGAGGCAGGCCGCAGACATTGCAGCCGAGGGCTGCCTTTCGACCACCGCATTTACAGCTTCCCGATGGCCCTGGCGATGACCAGGCAGGCGGGGCGGGTTCAATTCGACCACTGACCACGACTGAAGGACATAAAATGAGCAATATCTTGAAATACTGCCGGGTGCTGGCTCTGGTGCCGCTGCTGACGCTCACAGGGTGCGGCAGTGGTGAGCCGGGGGAGGATGACATGCGCAATGCGATCCAGGCCCAGTTCGACCGGGCAAATGAGGCAACCCGGGCAGCCGGGGGTGGGCAGCAGATCGTGCTGAGTGAATTCAAGAAATTGAGTTGTGCCAAGGTCAACGGAAGCACCGTCTTTGCCTGCACGGTTACGCTGCGGGTTGATGGGCCTTGGCTCAACAACGCGGGAGGCACGACGGAATTGAAATTCACGCGGGCTGATTCAGGTTGGGTAGTCGTCGAGTGAAACCTCGGCACAAATGGGGGCTGTAAAGCTCCCATTAACCGACCCACCGTGAAAGACAGCCGCTACCATTATCTACCGACATCCGTGCCGTTATCCTTGGCGGTGCGCTGCATCGACAGTTCGAACAGCAGCCATCCGCCCACGATGCCGGCGATCCCCAACGGCAAGGGCACCGATCCCATCCAGAAGATCGATGCCAACAGCGCAGCGACGCCGCTGATGAAGGCGGCGACGGACGCGATTGCCTGCGCACCGGCTGTGCGGGAGATGTGGGGCGGAAACTTCATCGAACCTCGATCGCAACGGGGCAGTGGTCGCTGACGCGCTTCTTATCGTCCCTGGACGTTTCGGAATAGACCAGAACCCCAAAGGAACCCTCCTTGGCGCGACGCGCGGCGGGGCCGCCAAGGATGATCTGGTCGATGAATTCCGGGTATTCGCCCGCCCAGCAGTGGTTGGCCTTGCCCGCCGTGGCCAACACCAGCGGCGACGGGCCGTTGTCCAGCACCTTCCAGAGCGGGTCCTCGTCGCGCAGCCGCCGATTGAAGTCGCCGGCGACCAACAATGATGTTCCTTCGGCCTGGCGCGCGTCGATCCAGGCCGACAGTATGGGCATCTGGTCAGCGATGACTGAGCAGGCGTCGTTCTGGGTTTTCGGAGAGAAGCATCCACTTTTTAGATGGACGGCCAATGCGCGCAGATCCCCGCTGGGCAGGTGAAGGACGACGTCGACGCCTTTGCGAAGGCTTCTCGGCCGGCCGTCCAACAAGTCCAACGCTGCGAAGTCCGGCATGCGCGTGAACTTGACCGATTTTCGGATGGCCCACCCCGCGCGCTGGAAATCCGTTTCGTCACCCAGGATGACCGTGTATTCGTTCGGATCGAAGACCTTGGCCGCGGCCTCGACGGTATCGACCTCCTGCAGTGCAACGATGTCGGCATCAAGCTTGGCCGCGTAGCCCCGCAACCTGGCGAAGTCCTCGTCCGTGCGTTGGTAGATTGCTCGCCTGGGGTCGGCGTTCGGCCCGTTGATCTCGCTGGCCCTCAGGGTCAGCCACCCCATGTTCCAGGTGGCGATCTTGATGTCCTCCGCCCCTGCGGCGACCGGCAACATAGCGGCCAGGACGGCGGCGAGCAGGGCGGGCAGGCGGCGCATTCGGATCTCCCAGGCGATGGCGTAGAGCCAGGGCTACCGGTTATTCCGTGACCGTTCAACCGCGGGCCGCGATATTCCTGGCGCTTGGCAAATGTTCCTCTTTTGTTCTATAATCCACGGATGACACGGAGATCGTCATGGACGAAGTCGAGGAGAGCGGCACGACGGTGCCGCATGCCATATCGGGGGAGGACTTCGTCGGCAGTCCCTTCCGGCTGGTCGCCGTCAAGCGCCGGAGGCCCGCCCCGATTCCGGCACAGGAAGATGTCTCCACCGCTAAGCCGACAAGGCCGATGATCTGGGACTGGGGCTGATCATCGCCATGGTTCAAGCCGGGATCGGATCACGGCCGCCGCGTACCAAATCCGCTCCGATATTGTCCTGGGGCCCCGCCAGCGCCTGGAGGATCTGGACAAGGCTGAAGCCTGCAACATCCTCCTTGAGACGCAGCAGTTCACGGAAATAGGCGATCGCGAACAGCCGCAGCGCACCGGCAAGGGACGTATCGCCGCGGCGCTTGTCGATCTCGGTGACGACCTGGGAGAGGTCGCATCCCTCACGCTGGGCGATGAGGCGCAGGCTTTCCCATTCGATTCCGCGCAGCCGGAGGCTGGTCCGTTTCCCTGCGACGTTGACATTATGGATTTCAGACGCTTGGCTCAGCCTCATTTCGTCCAGCGCGGGATTGTCATTTATAATAATCGTGCGACGGCGGCTTAGCGGCGGCATTGGACTCTCCATAATTGTGTTTCTTCTATTATGTTATCCTATTGAGTCAACATCAGTGGTGAACTGCTTCACCCTTTGGCACAGTTGGTCGGGGATAAGGAAACGCCGGTCGGAATTCGGGTGGGCATTGTAGATCTCCACGCCGGTGGCAGCTGGGACCAGAAGCGTTGGGGAAGGCGGACTTCCGCTCCTGCGCCGTGGCGACGGCCATCGCGCGAACGTACCCGCACCCACCTCTCTGTCCCCAACCTTTGCCAAGCCCGGACTGACCGGCCAGCCCACCCCCGACACATCTCCTGCCCTTCACGCCGAGCTGGAAGCAGCCCTTTGCACCCTCTCCCTGCAAACTGGCCGCTTGACTCTCCCAACCCAAAAAAGAACATATAGGGAACAACCCTATTCCAGGAGCTCCCTTTGCGGAACGCGTCCGCCATAGCGTCCCTGCGCGCGTTGCACGAGGTGGCAGGCGGCGGGCCGGGAACCGTCGATGGGGCGGCGGCCGCCCTGTTCAGCGCCGGCATCGCGGCCCGTACTGAGGGACCGGTGTTCTGGATATGCACCCAGCCGGACCTCTTCGCCCCGTCCCTGGCTCAGGCTGGGCTGCCGCCGGACCGGGTCATCTACGTGGAGGCCGGCGATGACAAGACCGTGCTGGCCTGTACCGAGGAAGCGCTGCGCCATGGCAGCCTGGGGGCCGTTGTGGCGGAAGTCGCGTCGCTCAACATGACGGCGTCGCGGAGGCTCCAATTGGCGGTGGAGGGCAAGCGGACTATCGGCATCGCGCTGCGCCGCTGGCGCCGGCAGGCGGATGCCGCTGACTTCGGCCAGCCGACATCCGCCGTTACGCGCTGGCGGGTATCGACCCTGCCGTCGGCGCCCCTGCCGGTGCCGGGCGTGGGGCGGCACCGGTGGCTGGTCGAACTGGTCCGGGCCCGCGCGGGCGAGAGCGCCGATTTCGAACTGGAGGCCTGCGATGAACAGGGTCGTCTCGCTCTACCTGCCGAACTGGCCGATCGACCGGCTGCGGCGGGCGGCTGGGGACGCAGCGCCGCCGGCTGACCGGCCGCTGGTCCTGGCTGGCCGGATCCGCAACCGCCGCGTTGTGACGGCGTGCTGCCAGGCGGCACTGGAGGCAGGACTGCGCCCCGGCATGGCGCTCGCCAAGGCCCAGATCCTGGTGCCGGAGCTGGTGGTCAATGAAGCCGCACCGCAGGCCGACCAGGAAGGCCTTTACCGGCTGGCGCTCTGGATTCTCCAGCGCTTCTCTCCGATTGTCGCCGCCGATCCGCCGGACGGCATCGTCATCGACACCACCGGTGCCGACCATCTGCATGGCGGCGAGGAGGTCATGCTGGAGGCACTGGTCGGTCGGCTGGCCATGTCCGGCGTCGAGGCCCGCGCGGCCGTGGCCGACAGTTGGGGCGCCGCCCATGCCTTCGCGCGGTATCTGGCCAAGCCCACCTTCGTGGCCGACCCTGGCACGGGCTTGTCACTGCTGTCGCCCCTGCCGCTGGAGGCCCTGCGCCTGCCGGTGGCGATGGCCGGCGACCTCCGGACATTGGGTTTCAGGACGGTGGGTGAACTGCACCGCCAGCCGCGCGCACCGCTGGCCCTGCGCTTCGGGCCGCAGCTTGCCCGCCGGATCGATCAGGCGCTGGGGGAGGCGGCCGAACCTTTCGACCCCGTGCGCCCCGCCGACCAGGTCGACGCCCGCCGGGCCTTCGCGGAACCGATCGCTGCGGCCGAGACCATCGCGCGATACATCGGCAAGCTGGTCGTCGACCTCTGCGCGGCGCTGGAGGAACGCGGCCTTGGTGCTCGACGGCTGGACCTGCTGGTCCACCGCGTCGACAGCCGCCTCCAGGCCGTGCGTGTGGGCATGGCCCTGCCGACGCGGGATGTCCGGCGCCTGACGCGGCTGCTTTGCGACAAGATCGAAACCATCGACCCCGGCTTCGGGATCGAGGCCATGGTCCTGGTGGCTGCCATCGCTGAACCGCTGGAGATGAAGCAGGCGGTCAATTCCCTGATGGAGGCGGCCAGACCGGACGTGTCAGGCCTCGTCGACACCCTGGCCAACCGCATCGGCGGGCGGGCGGTCTACCGGATCGCCGCCGTCGCCAGCGATGTGCCCGAACGGTCCGTGCAGCGCATCCCCGCCATGGCACCCGACACGGGTACCGGCTGGCCCGACCATTGGCCCCGTCCGGCCCGCCTGCTGGCACGGCCCGAGCCGATCGAGACCGTGGCGCTGCTGCCCGACCATCCGCCTGCCTCCTTCACCTGGCGGGGCGTGCGCCGACGGGTGCGTCGGGCCGACGGGCCCGAGCGGGTCTTCGGGGAATGGTGGAAGCGCGACGCCGAGCTGGAGGCCGTCCGGGACTATTTTCGGGTGGAGGACGACGCCGGCGAACGCTACTGGGTCTACCGCGCCGGCGATGGCGAGGATCCGGCCACGGGCTCCCATCGCTGGTTCCTGCATGGGATCTTCGGATGAACCCAGGGCCGCGCTATGCCGAGCTCCAAGTCACCACGCAGTTCTCCTTCCTGCGGGGCGCGTCGTCGGCGGAGGAATTGTTCCTCGCAGCGGCGCATCTGGGCATCGAGGCCCTGGCCGTCGTCGACCGCAATTCCATGGCCGGCATGGTCCGGGCCTGGGAGGCCTCCAAATCGACCGGCGTGCGCCTTGTCGTGGGGTGCCGCCTTGATCTGGCCGACGGCACCGCCCTGTTGGCCTACCCCACCGACCGGCCCGCCTATTCCCGGCTGTGCCGCCTCCTCTCGCTGGGCAAGGCCCGTGGCGGCAAGGGCAAGTGCCGCCTGGACTGGGCGGACGTCATCGCCCATGCCGAGGGGCTGCTGGCCGTGCTGGTGCCCGACCAAGCGGATGAGGAGTGCGGGCTTCGCCTCCGCCGGCTGCGGGAGACCTTCGGTGACCGGGCCTATCTGGCCTTGACGCTGCGCCGCCGCCCGAACGACCAGTTGCGCCTCCATGAACTGTCGAACCTGGCCACCCGCATGCGGGTGGCCACCGTCGTGACCAACGACGTCCTGTTCCACGATCCCAGCCGGCGCATCCTCCAGGACGTGCTGTCCTGCATCCGCCACAACAGCGTGATCGACCAGCTGGGCGCGCAGCGTGAACGCCATGCCGACCGTTACCTCAAGCCACCGGAGGAGATGCACCGGCTGTTCGGGCGGTATCCCGACGCGCTGGCCCGAACCCTCGAGATCGTTGAGCGGTGCCGCTTCAGCCTGGGCGAGCTGACCTACCAGTACCCGGAGGAGCGGGACGATCCCCGGCTGACGCCGCAGCAGACCCTGGAGCAGCTGACCTGGGAAGGGGCAAGGGACCGGTATCCGGAAGGGCTACCCGAGGAGGTGGCAGCCACCCTGCGCCATGAACTGGCTCTGATCGAGAAGCTGGACTACGCGCCCTATTTCCTCACCGTGAACAGCATCGTCCGCTTCGCGCGCTCCCGGGGCATCCTCTGCCAGGGCCGGGGCTCGGCCGCCAACTCCGCCGTCTGCTACGTGCTGGGCATCACCAGCATCGACCCTGCCCGCAACGACCTGCTCTTCGAGCGGTTCGTCAGCGAGGAACGGCGGGAACCGCCGGACATCGACGTCGACTTTGAGCATGAACGGCGCGAGACCGTCATGCAGTGGGTCTTCGACACCTATGGCCGCGACCGGGCGGCCCTCTGCTCCACCGTCATCCGGTACAGGACGAAGGGTGCCTTGCGCGACGTGGGCAAGGCCCTGGGCCTGCCCGAGGACCTTGTCCGCACCCTGTCGGGCCAGGTCTGGGGCTGGTCGGAGGAGGGGCTCGACGATGATCGCCTGAAGGGGCTTGGCCTGGACCTGACCGACCGCCGGCTGCGCCTGACGCTGGAGCTCGCCCGGCAGCTCACGGGCTTCCCCCGGCACCTGTCGCAGCACCCCGGCGGTTTCGTGCTGACCCACGACCGGCTGGACGACTTGGTGCCCATCGAACCGGCGGCCATGAAGGACCGGCAGGTGATCGAATGGGACAAGGACGACATCGACGCCCTGAAATTCATGAAGGTCGACCTGCTGGCGCTCGGCATGCTGAGTTGCATGCGCAAGGGGCTGGACCTGCTGGCCGACCACAAGGGCATCCGGCTGGACCTGGCGACTATCCCGGCGGAGGACCCGAGGACCTACGCCATGATCCGCAAGGCCGACACGCTCGGCACCTTCCAGATCGAGAGCCGGGCGCAGATGTCCATGCTGCCCCGCCTGAAGCCGCGCACCTTCTACGACCTGGTCATTGAGGTGGCCATCGTGCGGCCGGGGCCGATCCAGGGCGACATGGTCCATCCCTATCTGCGCCGGCGGGAGGGCTTGGAGCCGGTGGAATACCCCACGCCCCAGCTGGAGAAGGTGCTGGGCAAGACCCTGGGCGTGCCGCTCTTCCAGGAACAGGCCATGCGGGTGGCCATCGAATGCGCGGGCTTCAGTCCCGGCGAGGCGGACATGCTGCGCAAGTCCATGGCCACCTTCAAGATGACGGGCGGGGTGTCGAAGTTCCGGGACAAGCTGATCCAGGGCATGGTGGCCAACGGCTACGCCCCGGAATTCGCCGAGCAGACCTTCAGGCAGCTGGAGGGGTTCGGCAGCTATGGCTTCCCGGAAAGCCACGCGGCCAGCTTCGCGCTGATCGCCTATGCCAGCGCCTGGCTGAAATGCTGGCATCCGGACGTGTTCTGCGCGGCCTTGTTGAACAGCCAGCCCATGGGCTTCTACGCCCCGGCCCAGATCGTGCGGGACGCCGAGGAGCATGGCGTGGAGGTCAGGCCGGTCTGCGTCAACGCTTCCCGGTGGGACTGCACGTTGGAGGAAACCGGCGACGAAAGGCGGCTGGCGGTCAGGCTCGGCATGCGGATGGTGAAGGGACTGGCGAACGCCCATGCCGCGTCGATCGTGCTGGCCCGGGCGGACCGGAACTATGTGTCGGTCGACGATCTCTGGCGGCGGGCTTGCGTGCCGCAGACGGAACTGGTGAGGCTGGCCGAGGCGGATGCATTCCGGCCGGGGCTGAGGCTGGCGAGGCGCGAGGCGCTATGGGCGATCAAGGGGCTCGGGGACGAGCCGCTGCCGCTCTTTGCGGCCGCCGCCGCCCGGGAAAGGCGGGTGGTGCCGGAAATGATCGAGCAGGCGGTCGAGTTGCGGCCGATGGCGGCAGGTCGGGAGGTGATGGAGGACTATGTCCGGACGAGACTGTCGCTGAAGGGCCACCCGGTGGGGTTCCTGAGGGCGGACCTGGGGCGCCGGGGGATGGTGAGTTGCCGCGAGGCAATGGAAGCGGCGGATGGGAAATGGGTGGAAATCGCGGGGCTGGTGCTGGTGAGACAGCAGCCCGGGACTGCGAGTGGGGTGCTGTTCATCACGGTGGAGGACGAGACCGGGGCGGCGAACCTGATCGTGTGGGCCGACCGGTTCGAAAAGTACCGACGGGAGATCCTGGGGGCGCAGCTCATGGCGGCGAAGGGAAGGGTGCAGCGGGAAGGGGAGGTGGTGCACCTGATCGTGCAGAAAGTGAAGGATATCTCGGGGGAACTGGGGAAGGTGCCGGAGGCCGACGGGCAGGTTGGTGGCGAGATCCGAGTTGCATCGCGGAACTTCCGTTAAGCTATGACCAACCAAAGCGTCTGCACTCGTTAGTGAGTACCGCGCTAGGCGCGGGGTGGTCGTCCAGTTGGGTGGCGAGCGCATTATCAGCACATACTTAGTCAAGGCCCTCGGTATTCTGCCGCCCCTGGCGCGAACGGGGCGGCCTTGGAGGTGGGCGCTACGTAGACGAAGCGCCTCCCCGCGCAAAGGGCACCCCGTTCTCGTTCCGGCAATGGTGCCGGCGGGGCTCAGCATATCTGGGACAGATCTTGGTGATAAGGTGAGGCATAACCAACATCGTGAACAGCAGACCAAATTCAGGGCTGTCCATGTTCCTAGGTTCCATCCATATGCGGCGTGTGTGAACTGCTTGGAGACGGGAACATGGATACCGATGCGTTGGCGGGCGACATCAATGAGGCAATGAGACGGTACGCCATTATAGTGGGGCGATTTTGCATGCTCCAAGAAAAATGGAAACACAAAGAAAATCTCACTAAAAGGACGATTGTACAATATAAATCGATAATAAATAATGTTGTTCCAAAAATTATGAATCTAGATGACTTTCGTCATTCAGAGTATTATGGATCATCTGTGGATGATGTATTGTTAAAGGTGATGAACGAGGATGCCAAATCCAATGGAAGTCTGCGGTCTATTCGTTCGGCTATCCTGCGAATGGCTTTGCAATTATTTTGGGGAATTGCAAATGATTTGCGCGGTCGTCAATTTTCAATTACAAGTAGACAAGATGTTGAAAACTTCTCCATTATCCTTGATAAATTAGATAGGCTCCTCAAATGGTTTGAGGCCTTGCTTGTGGTAAAATTTACCATGAATAAAATTAATTCTAATATCAGTCCACGCCAATTGTTGAGTGCTAGTGAAAGAGATAGGATATACCAGTATCTTTTTAATGGTAACGGAAGATATTGGGCTGCTGCTTCCGTTCTGTTTCTCACAGGATGCTCTCCAGATGACGTTCGGCGCGGTGTTTATGTTGAATACTCGACAGGCGCAATCAAATTTCTCTTCGACTATTCGAAGAAGGGTAAAGAACTAGCACGAGACATTAGCATTGCTGTGGAGGATCCCTTCTATGGTCTTGCCGTGAAACTGAAAGATGATCATTCGCGAATTGACCTCGGTGGAGTAGAGTTGTGGCGTACATCAGAACTCGCCCGCGCAGTTAGTAATATTGGCACGGATATTGGATTAAAGAAGGCAATATGTCCTACATCATTTCGACATGCTTTCGCATGTGATCTTGGACGCATTGGATTTTCTCGAAATATTATTGCTCACGCGCTCGGTTATAAGAGCGGAGCCGCTCGAATTCTTTTTGTTCGCCCGAAGATGGGGTTGAAAGGAAGGAAGGTAAAGGTTGGTTGGTCGGAGCCGGGAGGGACCTTAGTTGTTCATTCTACGCCCGATTCCAAGTCGGGTCGGTCTCAGCATTGACCATCAAATACATAAAACGCTGACGTGGGCCTGCCTAAAAGCGGCTTACGTGTATGATATTACTAAGAATTCTACGGGCCTCTTGTGGTGAGGCCGTTCTGCCGAGAACGCCTGATGGCTAGGTGCCGGCATCGGGAACATTGTGTTGTCAACTGTTCGAAATTATTAAAATTTTCGTAAAAGTCCACACATGATTGTATCGACCTTAAAACGATAAATATCATTGTATATCAGTATATAAAAACGTTTTAAGGTGTGTGGGTGATCGGCTCCCTGGCTGTACATAAAACACACGAGTTGGATGGATAAAGTCCTTCGGTGGCGGACAAGCGGCTGGATCCACCGGCTGCTTATGCGATATCTGTGTTATCGTATAATATTTTGATATTTCATTTGTTTGCGCCGTTTTAATGCTGATTCACTTATTGTCTGATTTATCGAAATATATATAAATATTTCAATGAGATGGAGCATTTTATGGATGGTAAGTCGTCGTCTAATTTTTTGATTCTACATAAAACGCCATTATTCGAAGATAATACAGCCCAGTTTTTGATGTTAAAACACGTTTGGAAAGCTGATGTAACGGAGGGGAAAGATTATCCAGGTGGCGGAAAACTCCAGGTCTTCATGACTTCTGAAACGGACAGCTCGGGGAAGCTCTCCGCGACGAGCCGATTGAACATGGCCAGCGCCGTTGCGCGCTGTGCCAAGTCGATCTGCCCGGTTCGGAGTTTGATGGACAGGGCAGATGACATCTCGGTGACGGTCCAGTCGCTGATGACGAGCAGCGCCGGGTCCTGGTCCGCGAGCCACCCCTGGATGCGGGGCGTCATGGCTTCGTTTGAAAGGGCCGCGACGATCAGCGAGGTGTCGAGGTAGAGCATCAGTAGCGGTCGCCGTCCCGCATCGACCGGACCAGGTCGCCAGCGTCCTGTGCCTGCGGGGGCATGGTCGCCGTCAGGGAACGCAGCATGCTGGCGTCTACCGGCTTGCACGGCTTGGCCACAGCCGTCAGGTGCGCGACCGGCTTGCCGCGCCGGGTGATGTCGATGGAGGCCCCCGCCTCGACGCGGTCCACGAGTTCGCTCAGGTGGGCCTTCGCATCCGCGAGGTTGACCGTGTCCATTCCATGCTCCTGACCATATAGATGGTCATATAGCGCAGAGGAGGATGGAATTCCGGCAGCACGGGTCTGCTGCTGGCATATGGAGGCGCCCTCCATGTGCTGGCGCTGACGCGCCCTGAGAACCAAAGGTGGTGGCGAGGGAAATCGGGCGGCCCTCGGCACCGTGGTGGTGGTACGCGGACCTGCCCGAGCCTACGAACGGCTAAACCCCGTTGCGCTTCGCCTCGTCTTCCCCTTTCAGCGGAACAGCGCTGGCCGGATCAACTCCGCTCAGTGTCGACGGCGACCCCGCGCGCGAAATCCGTGTAGATGTGCAGTGGACGGCCCAGCAGTCTGGTCAGGCGTTCGATGTCACCGGTCTCGGGGATCATGCCGTCGCTGACATAGCGTTCGGCCATCAGGCGCATCTCATAGGCCATCCACCGGGGCATGAACCCTGTCAGGTTCTGTTCGAACCCGCTTGGGTCATCGCCGCCATAGACGACCGGGCGGCTCAGGGCGTCCGACCAGATCGCGGCCAGGTCCGCGCCGGTCAGGGTGTCGGGGCCAACCAAGTTGATGGTCTCGTTGGGCAGTTTGCCAGGGGACTGCGCGCGGCGGACCAGTTCGATCGCGGCGACCTCGGCGATGTCGCGGATGTCGACCATGGCCACGCCCTTGCCGCCGATCGGCATCGGATAGACACCGAGGTTCAGGATGACGTCCTTGACCATCAGGTCGTTGTCGATGAAGTAGGCCGGGCGCAAGACCGTGGCGCTGAAGCCCATCTGCTCGATCATACGCTCAGCACCGGACTTCACCGCGAAATGCGGCACATTCACAAAGCGGTCGGCATGGATCACCGAAAGGTAGACGACCCGGTCGACGCCGCATTCACGGGCGATGTTCAGGGCGACCAGCGCCTGGGTGAACTCGTCGCCCGCCACCGCGTTGAGCAGGAACAGCGTGTTGACGCCCTTGAAGGCGGCGCGCAGCGCGTCGACGTCCAGCATGTCGCCCTTGGCAATTTCCACGCCGGCCGGAAAGTCGGCCTTAGCGGGATCTCGGACCAGGACGCGCACGTCGGCGCCGCGATTCAGGAGTTGCTGGACGACATGGCGGCCGACACGGCCGGTGGCGCCGGTAACGAGGATGGTCATGTGAGTATCTCCGGGTTGGGTGATTGGATGAATGGAGAAATGACCGATCCACAAGAAGGCCAATAGCCGCTATATCTGAACAGATCGTCTCATTGGTGGAACAGATGGACCTGCTTGCGCTTGCCGACTTCAACCTCGTCGCCCGGCATGGCGGCTTCGGCCGCGCCGCCCGTGCGGCGGACCGCCCCAAGGCCACGCTGTCGCGCCGGGTCGCCGATTTGGAAGCCGACCTGGGCCTACGCCTGTTCGAGCGTGGCGGGCGCACGCTGAAGCTGACGGAGGAGGGCCGGGCATTGTTCGAGCGGACGGGCATCCTGCTCACCGAGCTCGATGAGGCGGCGGCGGCGATCGCGTCTGGCGGCGAGGTCCCGCGCGGGCGTTTGCGGGTCAGCGCGCCGCTGCTGTTCTCCCAGACCGTCATGGGCAGGCTGGCGGCCGGCTTCGCGTGCAAGTTCCCCGAGGTCCGGTTGGAGGTGACGACGGACGACCGGCAAGTCGACCTGGTGGAGGAGGGCTACGATCTGGCAATCCGGGTGAATCCGGATCCGGACGAGACCCTGGTCGGCAAGGTCTTCCTCCGTGATCGCCTGGTGGTCGTGGCCAACCCCGGCTTGGCGTTGCCGCAGGACGGATCCACCGTTCGGGCCGTCGTGCGCGGCGCTGGTGATGGAGCGGAGACATGGGAGGTCATGACCGCGGAGGGAGTGTCCAGGCTCGCGGTTGACCCCGTGCTGAGACTGTCATCGCTGGTCATGGTCCGCGATGCGGTGCGGGCGGGCATCGGGGCTGCGCGCCTGCCCGTCTCGCTGGTGAGCAGGGACTTGGATGCAGGTCGGCTGGTGCATTGGGGTGACGTTGCTGGACCGGAGATCGCCCTGTGGGTCCTCTACCCATCCCGGCGGCTGCTCAGTGCCCGTGTCTCGGCCTTCCTCGATCATCTGAAGGTAGCATTTCCGAATGGCACGCCGGACGAACTCGCGATCTACATCGACTAAGAGGTCGACCTCCCGACCGGATGCCGACATCAGACGTCTTCTGTGCGGCGCTGCTGAATCGCCAACCACCGCGCTGATCTTGCTTCTATGCGCTGTGGTTTCGGATACGGCCTACAGTGGTGGGCGGAACGCCAGGATAGCGCCTGTGTTCAATTATCTTGCCGGATATTCGTGCGCATGTTGATCAGCAGGAGGAGCGTATGTCACGGAAGATCTTGATGGCGGCGACCGTGTTGATGATACCGTCGGCGGCGCTCGCTTCCTCCCCGTCGGCATGGGACGCCCTGAATGCCGATGTCGCCAGACGCTGCGCCGCCGCCAGCAAATTGGAGCAGGCGCGAAGCGGGCAGGTCATCGGTTTCGACGACACGCTCGGCAAGTTCGTGACCTTGGTGACGGGGAAGGGCAGGCTGGCTACGGGTAAGAAAGTTACCATCAGTATGCTGTGCGTCCACGATCCGCAGTCCGGTCGTACATGGGTCGCGGAGGCGCAGGGGTGGAAGTCACCGCTTGGGTGAGCTTGGGGTAAAAACACCTTTCCATTGTAGGATGCCGATCTCAGACTGTTCTGACTTCAGCGTGTCAGAAAGGAACGGCGATGACCAAGGAAGCAGCGGGCAAAGGTCCGGCAGTGAGCATGCTGGTCCGTCATGCCGGGAAACCGGCGGTCAGTGTCAACGGCGTCACCTATGCCGGCAAGAAGAGCGCGGATCACAGCGCAGGGCGGCGATGAAGGTCTGGGTGTAGTTCGGCACGCCAAAGTCTAGCGGAGATGTCATATGATCAGGGATGTGCATGGCTAAAGGCCATGCATAATTCAATTGTTTGCTTTTGAGGGGGGTCCGGTAAGCGCCCCATTTCAGCCTTCCCACCGTCCTGATGGCCGTCCTGTCTGCGGACATTGCGACGAGCATCTTTGACCTGCTATTCCAGGGATCGCAGCGGTACACATCCACAGGAGCATCTGGCCGGATTTACGGGTCTGCTCCAGGCCGATGCCTATGCCGGTTATGACCGGCTTTACGATGACACCCGCAAACCGGCACCGGTGACCGACGTCCTCTGCTGGGCCCACGCCAGGCGCAAATTCTTTGAATTGGCCGATATCGCCACCAAGGCCCGTCGCGGTGCCAAGGCGCCGGAGATCTCGCCTGTCGCCTTGGAGGCCGTAAAGCGCATCGACGTGCTGTTCGACCTGGAACGCACGATCAACGGTTCGACCATTGATGAACGGCTGGCCATCAGGCAGGCGAAGGCCAAGCCGCTGGTCGATGAACTGGAACACTGGATGCGTAATCAGCGCGCCGCAATGTCCCGGCATGCCACCGTAGCCAAGGCCCTGGACTATATGCTGACCAACTGGGAGCGGTTCGCCCGGTTCCTGACGGATGGCTGTCTCTGCCTGACAAACAATGCCGCTGAAAGAGCTTTGCGCGGTGTGGCTCTCCGGCGGCGGGTGTAGATGTTCGCCGGCAGCGACCGCGGCGGCCAACGTGCTGCGTTCATGTACAGCCTGATGGTCACCGGCAAGCTAAACGACATCGATCCCCAGGCTTGGCTGGCCGATGTTGTCCTGGCCCGCATCAACGATCTGCCCCAAACCCGCCTCCACGAGCTGCTCCCCTGGCAATGGAAGCAGCGTCGGGAAGACCAGAAGGCAACCGCAGCCTGAGCCGAACTATGCAGCTATCGCCGAAGCACCCGCGGCCCTCACCGGATGCGTACGATGTTTCTCAGGGGCGTGGATATGATCGCGAGTTGCCATTCTTCAAACCACTTGAGCGAGAGGCAGCTCTCACAGTTTTTAGACTGAACCCACCAGTCAGCTTCCGGCACCCCATGACAGCCGATACGAGCATGATTCTTGGTGTACACAAGGAGTTGACGAAGCACAGACATCCGGCCTGCTTCTCAATGAAATGTCAAATCAAGATCTGTTTTCAATATCTCGAACTAATATGCCTTCTGATCTTGTGGTCTTTTGCATGGCCCCGTTCACACCATTTGCTCCGAATCAGGCTAGGTTGGTCCCCAATTTCCGTTCGTCCCTATTCCAATTTTTTGACCTGAAGTCACTCGATTTTCAAGGTGTTGAAGCGACCTGTAACCATGTGTAGGTTTAATGTCGAGTATCTTTTATTTTATCTTGAAAAGTCTTTCGGAGCTTCATACCTAGGGCAATATGTTCGGAATTGCGAGGGGGAGGGAATTCCGTGGCGGATTTTTTTGAAATAGATTTCTTGGGCGTCGAAACCAAGAAAAGTGGCGATGCGATAGCAATTCGCTACGAGACGGAAGGAAAGACAACTATCCACGTGGTGGATGGAGGTTATACGACTAGCGGGGAGAGACTCCGCGACCTCATCAACAAGTACTATAGCAATCCACCATTCATTGATCGCGTGATTGCAACGCACAACGACGGGGACCACGCGCGTGGTCTGATTGCAATTCTCGAACATTTTGACGTCGGCGAACTCTGGATGCTCTGCCCGTGGCACTATGCCGACGAGCTCATCGATCAATTTACGACCTATAGCAGTGTTAAGCATCTGCGGGACCGGCTTCGAAACGCCTATGCTAACCTCGCCGCACTTGAGGATATCGCGATCAAGAAGGGCATCCCTATCTATGAGCCGTTCCAAGGCGCACGGATTGGCGCATTCCACGTCATGGCTCCCACGCGTAAGCGCTACCTTGAACTCATTTTGACTTCGAATAAAACTCCCGCAAGCGTTGCGGTTGAGGAAACCGCTATCGATAGCATCCTAAATGCTTTCGTAGAAAAGGCAAAGTCAGCTGTCTCGTTGCTCCAAGCGGCCTGGGGTGGGGAAGCCTTTCCAGCAGAAGATACGAGCAATGAAAACGAAATGAGTGTGGTCCAGTACGCGGTGCTGAACGGCAAGAAGATCCTGCTGACCGCTGATACAGGACGGGGCGGTCTGCAGGAAGTCATCGACTATGCGCCATATGTCGGTTTGGAGCTCCCGGGGATCGACAAGTTTCAGGTTCCGCACCACGGTGGACGCCGCAATGTGAATGCGGATTTGTTGAACGCGATTGTTGGCCCGATTTTGCCGAAACAGCAGCAAAAAGGACATTTTCACGCTTACATCAGTTCGGCGAAAGAGGATGAAGATCATCCCCGTAAAGTCGTTCAGCGTGCACTTATTCATCGTGGTGCAGATCTTCACATGACCGAGGGCCGAAACATCTGCACGTGGGGCGGTACCCGTCCCACACGGCCAGACTACACGCCGCTTGTGCCTTCCGCGTACCCCGACTCCTATGAGAAGGTTTGACGATGGCGATACCAATCCCAACCGATATCGCACAAATGTTTGACAGCTATGGCCGGCAGGCCAGGCTATTCCCCGGTCTCCTAACGATCTTTCCTCCCCTTCTCGCTGGGTTGGCATGGTTCCCGTCGTTTCTGCTTTCCAACGTCGCAGCTACACTTCTTACATTGGCGATGGCGTGCGGCCTCTTGTACGCTCTCGGCTCTTACGCTCGCACTAAGGGCAAGCGGATTGAGTCGAAGCTCGTGAAGAGCTGGGGCGGCTGGCCTACGACACTGCTATTGCGGCACGATAGCGAACTAGATGAGCACACGCGACTGCGGTACCTCAAATATCTAGCAAGAGAAGTTCCCGGAAACTTGACCTTCCCCACTGTTCAAGAGGAACAGACGAGTCCCGCAGGTGCCAATGCGACTTATGATTCAGCGGTGCGATGGTTGAAAGAAAGTGCTCGTGGCAAAGAGTTTGCGATGGTGCACCTGGAGAATGCGCAATACGGATTCCGCCGCAATCTGCGGGGCCTCAAGCCTTTTGCGCTTACTCTTTGCGTCCTGACCTTGATCATTATGACGCTTGCGATCCTTACCAAGGTACCTGGTCTTGTGGAGTTTGTAAGGACCAGTAATTTGGCCGCGCTAGCGAAAGTAGTATCCGATCTCGGACCCGCTATCCTGTCGGCATTTGTGATCAACGTGTTCGCAGTACTTGTGTGGGTTTTTGTCGTGACTAATCGCTGGGTACGGGAAGCCGGGAATCAGTATGCATACGCTCTACTCGCTGTGTGTGATATGAAGCCCAGCACTTTGACAAAGGGTAAGAAGACTGTTTAGTTGTGAGGGGTCAGCTCACTTGGGCTTCATAGCGATGGGTCTGGCATGGGCGCTTCATGTCGGTCTTGAGGGTTCCGGGTTTACATTAAGCGATTGTTGTTAGACTTAAAGAGTAAGCATCCGGCGCAGGCCCATTCAGGCATTTGCCTTCCAGTTCCATGGCAATAGGTCGGCGATGGCCTTTGCGGGATGGTCGTGGATGCGGGCGAGGGTGTCGGCGAGCCAGGCTTGGGGATCGACGTCGTTGAGCTTTGCGGTCTCGATGAGGGTGTATATGGCGGCAGCCCTGTTGCCGCCGGCATCGGAGCCGCAGAAGGTCCAATTCCGGCGTCCGACGGCGATGCCGCGCAGGGCGCGTTCGGCGGCATTGTTCGACAGGCAGATGCGCCCATCCTCCAGGAACCGGGTCATGGCGCCCCAACGTTTCAAGGCATAATCCATGGCCTTGGCAGGATCCGACTTGGGCGACAGACTGGCACGGGCGTGGCGCAGACATTGCTCCAGATCGTCGATCAGGGGACGGCTTTTCTCCTGGCGGGTTTCGGCACGTTCCGCGATGGCGCGACCGTTGATGGTGCGCTCGATGGCGAACAACGCGTCGATGCGCTTCACGGCCTCGGCTGCAAGGGGTGACTTTCCATCCTTGGCCAGATCAAAGAACCGGCGGCGGACATGGCTCCAACATCCGGCCTCCAGGAGGGGACCGGGCTTGCGGGCGGGGTCGTAGAGGCCGGCATAGCCGCTATAGGCGTCGGCCTGGAATATTCCGGCCCAGCCGGCAAGGTGGCGCTGCGGATGCTCGCCGGCACGGGTGCGGGCATAATGGTAGAGGGCGGCGGGAGGATCGCTACCGCCGAACGGTCGATCATCCCGCACATAGACCCATAGTCGGCCGGTGGCGGCCTTGCCCTTAGCCAGAACCGGCACCGGCGTGTCATCGCCATGGAGACGATCAGCCGCCAGAACGTGGGAGCGTATCGCCGCCACCAGCGGGGCCAGGGTTGCCGCCGCCGCGCCGACCCAGTCGGCCAGAGTGGAAACGTCCAGGTCGACCCCTTCCCGGGCATAGGCGGCACTCTGCCGGTGCAGCGGCAGATGTTGGGCATATTTCCCGGCCAGCACCATGGCCAGCAGGTTCGGCCCGGCCCGGCCACGCCGGATCGGATGGGAGGGCGCCGGCGTCTGGCTCACCGCCTCGCAGGACCGGCAGGCGAACTTCTCCCGCACATGCTGCACCACCTTCCAGCGGCGGGGTTCGCATTCCAGGCTTTCCAGCACGTCCTCGCCGATCTTACGCAAGGCATCGCCGCCGCAGCGCTCGCAGACACAAGGCCCCGGATGCACGATCCGCTCCCGTGGCAGCGCCTCTGGCAGCGGCCGCCGGGCCGGCTTGCGCGGCGTGCCGGCAAGGGTGGGGGCGGGCGTGCTGAGTTCGCCGGCCACCTCTTTCTCGGCGCTGGTCTCCTCCAACTCCTCCAGTTGCAGTTCCAACTGCTCCACCAGCAGCCGGCCCCGCTCCGAGGATTGGCCGTAAAGCTCCCGCCGGGCCTTGGCCAGGGCCAGACGCAGCCGTTCAATCTCGATCGCCCGTTCGCCGGCCTGTTGGCGCGCCGTCGGCCAATTCCCCCTGCAACGCCAGGATCAGCGCATGGGCCGCCGCCAGGTCGGCGGGCAGGGTGTTGGCAGCGAGGGCAGGAGGATTGGGGCTGGACATGGAGGCATTGAATCATGCCCACGCCCTCTTGTCTGCAGCTTTTCAGCCCGCCCGTTCGGGCCGGGCCGTGTGTTGCGGCAGCCGCCAGTCGATCCCTTCCAACAGATAGCCCAACTGGGCCGGGCTCAGCGTCACCGCCCCGTCCACCACCGACGGCCAGATGAACCGGCCGCGCTCCAGGCGCTTGGTGAACAGACAAGCCCCCTGGCCGTCATGCCAGATGACCTTCACCAGGTCGCCGCGGCGACCGCGAAAGACGAACAGGTGACCGCCATGGGGATCGCGCCCCAGAACCTCCTGGACCTGTCGGGCAAGGCTGTCGAAACCCTTGCGCATGTCCGTCCGGCCCGTCGCCAGCCACACATGCACCCCCGGCGGGATCGGGATCATCCAGCATCTCCGGCTGCCCGGATCACCGCCTTGGCCAGCGCCAGATCCACCGACCCCCGCAGCCGCACCTCGACCCCGCCGGGCAGAAGCACCGAGATCTCCGCGACCAATGCTGCGGGTGGGCTGGGGGCTGGTATCGTCGCCTCCACGACCGGCACGGCCATCGGCTCATCCACAGGCGCAAGCTGGACCGGCGCGAACACCGGAACCGGACTGTCGACCGTCGAAACCGATGCGCCCAATTGCCGACGCCACCGGTATAGCAGGCTCTCGTGGACCCCGAACCGCCGGGCAACCTCCTTGACCACAATGCCGGGCCTGAACGCCGCCTCCACCAGCCGGGCCTTCTCCGCGTCCGACCACTTTCGACGCCGCTCGGTGCCCGTCAGAACTTCCAGCCGCTGATAAGCCATCACGTTTGCCACTCGTTTGCGTCCGCGCTATCGCGCTTACGCAAAGACTCCCAGCTACCGACCACCAAACACAAGGCGGCTCACACCGGACGCGTACGCTTGGTTCGGCCTTATTGAAGGACGACCGACATGACGGGACAGAGGAAGCGATATTCAGCTGATTTCAAGGCGAAGGTGGCACTGGAGGCGATCCGGGGCGAGTTGACGATGGCGCAGCTTGTGTCGAAGCATGGTGTTCACCAGACGATGATCAACGCTTGGCGTAAGCAGGCGATCGAGGGGATGGCGGCGTCGTTTTCTGGCAAGGCCGAGGCCACGCCGCTGGTTGAGGCGGCCGAGATTGACCGGCTGCATGCCAAGATCGGTCAGTTGGTTGTGGAGCGGGATTTTTTGCGCAAGGCCTCCGGTCGATGAGCGCCGGTCGGAGGCGGGAGATGGTGGATCGGTCACATCCTGGCTTGTCGGTTGTCCGACAATGCGCCCTGCTGTCGATCAGCCGGTCACATTATTACGGGCCGGTACGGGGCGAGAGTGCTGAGAACCTAGCGCTGATGCGGCTGATCGATGCCCAGTTCCTGGAAACGCCCTGGTACGGGAGCCGGCAGATGACCCATCATCTGCGGCGCCAGGGTCATGTCGTCAATCGCAAGCGGGTGCGCCGGCTGATGGGCCGGATGGGGTTGGCAGCCATCTACCAGCGGCCAAAGACCAGCGTTCCCCACCCAGAGCACAAGATCTGGCCCTACTTGCTGCGGGATATGACCATCGACCGGCCGGACCATGTCTGGTGTACGGACATCACCTACATTCCCATGCGACGGGGTTTCCTGTACCTGATCGCCGTGATGGACTGGGCATCGCGCAGGGTGCTGGCCTGGAGGCTATCCAACAGCATGGACATTGATTTCTGCCTGGAGGCCCTGCGGGATGCCATGGCCCGACACGGCAAACCGGAAATCTTCAACACCGACAGTCAGTGTATCGAGGCCAGCTATCGGATTGGTCTCACTCCTACTGCGATAGGGCCTATCTTGGCTGACACCGCAAGGCATCTCGACGCGGCGTGACCCGAACACCGATCGACCCACGACCCGTGTCTTTCCCTGGAACTGTCGGCCGTACGAGATGCTTTGCGGCGAGGTTTCGCCTCGCTGGCGCATGTGACCCGAGAAGGGCCTGACATTCTGTCACGTGACTGTCTTGTCCAGGCGTCCCGCCCTGCGAAACCGCTCACCATCTCGATCAATGGTTTCGAAGGGGGCATGATGGTGTTGATTGAAGCTGAACGGACCCGCCGGATCGTCGGTGGCGTCGATACGCACAAGGACCTCCACGTCGCCGCCGTCGTCGATGAAAGCGACAAACTGCTTGGCACCAGCAGTTTCGCGACCACAAGGCAGGGCTATCGCCAAATGGTGACCTGGATGCGGTCCTTCGGCACACTCCACCGCGTGGGGGTCGAGGCCACCGGCACCTATGGTGCTGGCCTGTTACGCCATCTTCAGGCCGCAGGGATAGAAGTCCTGGAAGTGACGTCACCGGACAAGGTTGATCGGCGACGACGTGGCAAGAGCGACGATCTCGATGCCGAAGCTGCGGCCCACGCCGCCTTTACCGGTAAGCGTGTTGCCACGCCGAAGCGGCGCGATGGCATGATCGAAGCCCTGCGTGTTCTCAAGTCCTGCCGGAATACGGCGGTGGCAGCACGTCGCGTTACCCTTCAGATGATCAGCAGTACCATTGTCGCGGCGCCGGAGGAATTGCGTGACATGTTGCGGACAATGACACGCATGCGACTTGTCCGGACATTGGCTGCTTGGCGGCCCGATCTCACAGACTATCGCAACCCGCTCTCAGCCTATCGGATCGCGCTGAAATCCCTCGCCCGGCGATATGTCGAATTGCATGATGAGATCGCCGAACTTGATACCATGATCGCAAGTATTGTCGGTGAACTCGTCCCCGACCTGGTCGCGCGCAATGCCATCGGCCATGAGACGGCGGCTCAGCTTCTCATCACCGCCGGTGACAATCCGGAGCGGCTGTCCTCTGAGGCCAGCTTTGCTGCGCTTTGCGGAGTAAGCCCTGTTCCGGCATCGTCCGGGAAAATAGTCAGGCATCGATTGAACCGCGGTGGGGACCGAGCCGCCAACAGCGCCCTGCACATTATCGCCATCGGTCGTCTTCGGACTGACAGTCGGACCCAGGCCTATGTTGCCCGCCGGATAGCTGACGGGCACTCCAAGTTAGAAGCTATTCGCTGCCTCAAGCGCTACATCGCCCGGGAGGTCTTTACCATCATCCGAAGGCGACAGCGTGACATCAACGAGACACAGCTCGCTGCTTGACACATAGAAGGGCTTCCAGGGCGGCCAATTCACCAGCCCGAGGTTCACCGGCATCTTGACCGATGCCGGTATCAAGGTTTCCATGGATGGAAGAGGCCGCTGGATGGACAATTTGTTCATCGAACGGCTCTGGCGGTCACTGAAATACGAATGCGTCTATCTCCACGCTTTCGAGACCGGCAGCGAGGCCAGGGCCGGGATCGGACGCTGGATCGATTACTACAATAACCAACGCCCACATTCCGCGCTCGGGGGACAGACACCCGACGAGGCATACAGGCAAAGGGCGGACAGACTGTGTTTGGCGGCGTGAACTGAACAGGACCAAGCTTAACGCCGAACAAAAACTGTCCGCTCACCGGGGACCAGCTCTCCGTCCGGCGGGCCCAAGGCGCCAGAACCTTGGGATCGAAGCGCCTGTGAATACGCGGCGCCCGCAGAGCACGGCATCGCAGAAGAAACGGCGGGCCCGCAGCACAAGCTCAACACGTCGACCGGTTGTCTGCAGGTCCGCCAGCCGCCGATGATATCGGCTATGGATCCGACCAGACCGCGTTCCGCATCCGGGACAGGCGCTCATCGCCGTGACCGGGCTTATGGTAAGCCGCACCATTCCATCATCGTCGGTGATGTCCTTGATGGCCATGCCGGCAACGTCGAACATTGAGTGTGGTAAGCCTGAGCGCATCATGCTGATCCCTATGGAAAACGCACTCCAGAGGAATCCCGAATTTCATCAAAATTGAGTCAGAGCCACTTTTCCACGCCGGATAACAGCGTGTTATCGGCGCCGTGGCCGGCACCCTGATTGCCCGGGCGACCCAGGCCATTGCCTTCGGCGCAACGGCAGAGGATATCGCGCTGAGCTGCCACGCCCGTCCCACGCACCCGGAGGCGCTGAAAGAAGCGGCAATGGCGGCCGTTGGCAAACTGATTCATCTGTGAGGGATCAAGGGCGTCAGATCCCCTTGATCCCCTTCAGCACCATACCGGTGGACATGTCAGCGATCTCGTCGGCGCCCAGAGGGCCGGTGGGCTTCATCCAAGTATGGGTCCAGTTGATCATGCCGAAGAACAGCATTGCCGCCGTTCGCCGATGCGCGGCGTCGTGGATCAGCGGCGGATGCAGGGCCCCCAAGATTTCCTCGACCAGTGTCACCAGTGCGCGCTGGCCGGCCACTATCTCTGCCCGGCGTTTCGGGGGCAGATGCGCCAAATCGTTCAGCAGCACCTTCTGCCGCGACGCGGCGCCGATATAGAGTCTCATGAACCGCCGCGCCAGTTCCCGCAGGCGGACGGCGGGGTCTGGACCCATGGCGGCGACATCCGTTGCGGCCGACGTCAATTGTTCGACATGCGAGGCCATGACGGCGTGAAGGATATCCTCCTTTGACGGATAATAATGGTATATCAGCGACTTGGAGGTCTGGCAGGCTTCTGCCAGGTCGGCGACGGAACTGCCCAGGTAGCCCTTCACCGCGAAGAGGTCCGCCGCCCGGTCGATGATCGCCTCGCGCCGCTGCTCGTAATCTGCCGACTGCTTGCGTGCCATGCCCTACTCAACCCCGGAAACCCTCCTGCCGGTGATGAACCATAAGTCCTCCTCAGGCAACAGGAAATCAAGGAAGCAAGTCAATGCCCTGCTATAGTTTCGCCGGCCTCGTCCCCGTGGTCGACCCCGCGGCCTTCGTCCATCCCACGGCCGTCCTAATCGGTGACGTCATCGTCGGCCCCGGCTGCTATATCGGGCCCGGTGCCGCCCTGCGCGGCGATCTGGGCCGGCTAATCGTGCAGCGCGGGGCCAATGTCCAGGATAATTGCGTCATGCATTCCTTCCCCGGCAAGGAATGCGTGGTGGAGGAGGATGGGCATGTCGGCCATGGCGCCGTGCTGCATGGCTGCCGCGTCGGGCGCAATGCCCTGGTCGGCATGAATGCCGTCGTCATGGACAATGCGGTGGTGGGAGAGGAAGCCTTGGTGGCCGCCATGTCCTTCGTGAAGGCCGGGATGCAAATCCCGCCGCGCGTGATGGTGGCAGGTACTCCGGCCCGTGTGGTGCGCGAACTGACTAAAAAGGAGATCGAATGGAAAAGCCAGGGGACGGCCGAATATCGTGAGATCGCTCGCCGCTGCCTAGCCACGCTGGCCGAGGTGACGCCCCTGACGGAAATGGAGAGTGACCGCCCCCGGCTGGGGGGCGGCCATGTGACCCTGGCTGAGGCGCAGAGAAATTAGAAGCGGTGTCCATGCTGGGCTGATGGCGGCCGGGTTTGAGATGGTGCTGCTGGAAACCCGGCTTGTGAAGGCGGCGCTGTCGGCGATGACGGTGAAGACAGACCAGACGGACGCCCGTGGGATTGCGCGCATGGTGCGGATGGGCTGGTACCGGCCGGTGCATTGCAAGACGGCCAGCGCGCAGGAGGTGCGGGCGTTGCTGGTTGCACGCAAGCTTTTGGTGACCAAGCTCCTGGATCTGGAGTCCTGTATCGGCAGCATTCTGGGGGGCGGGCTGAAGACGGGTGCCGTGACCAAGCCCCGGTTCGAGGCCCGGGTCCGTGAACTGATCGCTGGGCATCATCCTATGCTGGGGCAGGTGATGACGCCGATGCTGGCCGCGCGCGGCGCCATGCGGACGGAGCTTACCAAGCTACACCAGCATCTGATGACGGTTCCCGGCGTCGGGCCGTTTGTGGCGTTGACCTTCCGCTCGGCGGTAGACAACCCGGCCGGGCTCGCCAATTCGAAGGCGGTAGGCGCACATTTCGGTCTCACACCGACTAAGTATCAGTCGGGTGAGACCGATGTGACTGAGCGGATCAGCAAGGTCGGCGACGACATGGTAAGCACGGCCTTCTTCGAGGCATCCAGCGCGATGCTGCGTCAGAATATGCGCTTCTCCAGCCTGAAGCGGCGGGCGATGGAGATTGCCAAGCGCCGGGGGGCTGAAGCGAGCGAAGGTGGCGCTAGCCAGAAAGCTCGCCACCGTCCTGCATCGCAGGTGGGGTGACGGTACGATCTTCCGCTGGGGCAAGGAGGCGGCGATGGCAGCCTAAAACGAAACTGAGTTCGGGCGGGGGTGCTCCCGCCCTCATGAGGACCCGACGCCAGGACGCGGGAACCGGTGAACCCGCTTTCCGGGCAGTGCGACGATCAAGGTCGGAAGCACGCGTTTTAGATCGGCTCGCCGGTTCCTCTTTGACCCCATGATGTGGGGGCGTTGGTGCCGACCACGGACAGAAGCATGAACTCGGCGGCGTGACGTTCGCTCAGGAGGCTTGACACCGAGAGGCCCCATGCAGAAGATCAGTGAGTGCTGGCGTTAGCACCCAAACTCCACAGCTGATCAAAGGGTTAGGGCTACACCCGCCAGCTTGACGAATCTGCCGGGTTAGGTCACTCCGCTTCCGTCACTACCAGAGTGACGATGTCGCGGGCGAAGCCCATCAGGTCCTTGCCCGCGGCCCGGTTCTCCGGCGATTTCATGGCCGCGTCGAAGCTGACCGCGTCGGCGTACTGCATCTCCACGATCATGAAGAAGGCGGGCTCACCGCCCATGGGCGAGGCCGTGACGCGGTTGACGATGGTACGCAGCAGGCCCGGCACCTTCTCCACCAGCGGCAGGTGGACCTCGTTGTAGTGCTTCAGGAAGGCCTCGACATCGTCGGGCTTGCGGTAGAGTGCGATCAGCTTCTTCATGGGGCGTGCCTTTCCTATCGTCCCTGCCAGCGGGGGGTGCGTTTCTCCAGGAAGGCGGACACGCCCTCCTGCTTGTCGTCGGTTCCCAGCAGGGCCAGGAAGCGGCGGCGTTCATGCAGCAGATGGTCGCCATGGGTCAGGTCGAAGGCGGTCCGCACGCTGGCCTTGGCCGCTTGCAACGCTACAGGCGCGCGGCCGGCGATGGTGCGGGCCAGGTCCAGGGCGCGATCCAGTGCCTGGCCGGCCGGCACGCCTTCGCCCACCAGCCCGGCGGCGACGGCGCGGTCCGTGTCGATCATCTCTCCCGTCAGCACCATGCGCATGGCGAGATTGCGGCCCACCAGCCGGGGCAGGGTGGCGGTGCCGCCGGCCCCGGGCATGATGCCCAGGCTGCTTTCCGGCTGTCCGAACTGCGCGCCCTCTCCGGCCACTGACAGGTCGCAGCACATCAGCAACTCGCAGCCTGCCCCCAGGCACCACCCCTCCACCGCGGCGATCAGCGGCTTGGGAAAGTCGCGGATGCGCTCCCAGGCGGCCTGACGCGGCCCGTGCGGCGGGTCGTCGGGGCCCGACGACGCCAGTTCGCGGATGTCGGCACCGGCCGCGAAGACCTTGGCGTCGCCGGTGATGACCACGGCGCGGATATCGGGATCGGCGGCGGCGGCATCCAGGGCTTTGGCCAGGGCGGTCAGCAGCGGCGTGGCCAGGGCGTTGCGCCGGTCGGGCCGGTTCAGGCGCAGCAGGCGCACGCCGTCGGACGGCGTCTCGACCAACAGGTCGGGCTTAGGCGTCATAATCGACCACCACATCCGCCCCTACCGGTACCGACTGGCAGGTCAGGATGTAGCCGGCCTCGACCTCCGCCGCGGTCAGCCCGTAATTGGCCCCCATCTCCACCTTGCCGCTGACCAGCTTGCCCCGACAGGTGGCGCAGACGCCGGCCTTGCAGGCATAGGGGGCGGGCACGCCGGCGGCGCGGGCATTCTCCAGGATATTGCCCAGGGCGGGGTCGAAGCTGATGGAACGGCGGCGCCCGTCCAGGACCAGCGTCACCTTGGCGCCCGCCGCTTCCGCTGCGCGGGCGGCCGTGGCGGCGGCCTGGGCCGCGTCGGGCCGGTCGGCCGTGAAGCGTTCCAGCAGCACCTTGTCGCGCGCCACGCCGCGTTCCAGCAGGCTCTGCTCCACCGCATCCATCATCGGGCCGGGGCCGCAGACGAAGAAGGCGGCGATGTCGGCGACGGACACAACCCTTTCCAGCAGCTCCGCGCATTTCGCCCGGTCCAGTCGGCCATTGAACAGCTCCACCTCCTCTTCCTCATCCTCCAGGAAATGCAGGATGGAGAGCCGGTCGATGAACCGGTCCTTCAGCCCCGCCAGTTCCTCCAGGAAGATGATGGAGGCGGTGTCGCGGTTGCCGTAAAGCAGGGTGAAACGGCTTTTCGGCTCGGCTAGCAGCGCCGATTTTAAGAGCGACAGGACGGGGGTGATGCCCGATCCGCCGGCGAAGCCGACATAACGGTTGGCGGCTTGCGGATCGAAGGCCCAGGTGAAGGCGCCATGCGGGGGCATCACCTCCATCACCATGCCGGGCTTCAGCGCTTCATTGGCAAAGCCGGAGAACAGGCCGCCGGCCACGCGCTTGATGGCGACGCGCAGCTCCCCTTCCTGTGGGGCGACGCAGACGGAATAGTTGCGGCGCACATCCTGGCCCTCCAGGTCGGCCCGCAGGGTCAGGTGCTGGCCCGGCCTGAAGGTAAAAAGGGGCTTCAGCGCGTCGGGCACGTCGAAGCGGATGGAGACGGCGTCGGCGGTTTCCCGCCTGACTTCCGCGATGGTGAGGGGATGGAAGCCGGTGGACATGGGGCCTCTCGATATCGGCTCAATGGCATTTGAAACGGTCGAACGGTTCCAGGCAGTCCTGACAGCGCCACAGCGCCTTGCAGGGGGTGGAACCGAAGCGGCTGACTTCCGTGGTGCGGGTGGAGCCGCAGCGGGGACAGGGCGTGGGCAGCTCGGCACCGCGCAGGCGGGTCGCGGCTGCACCGGGTGGCGGCGGGGCGATGCCATAGGCGCGCAGCTTTTCCCGTCCCGCCTCGCTGATCCAGTCGGTGGTCCAGGGGGGGGACAGCACCGTCTCGACATCCAGATGGCCCAGCCCATGAGCGGCCAGCGTCCGCCGCACCGCCATCTCAATGGCCAGGGTGGCGGGGCAGCCCGTGTAGGTGGGGGTCAGCAGCACGGCGGACCTGTCCGCATCCACCCCGCGCACGATGCCCAGGTCGACGATGGAGACGGCCGGGATTTCCGGGTCGGGCACCGTGGCCAGCACTTCCATCACGCGGGCGGCATCAATGGCCATGGCGTCACCAGCTGGCGTTGGGGTAGGTGCGCTGGAGATACTGCATGGGGGCCAGCAGATGGCCCAGATGCTCGCTGTGATGGCCCTTGCGTCCGCCCAGGACAGGGCGATGCGACGGCAGCGGAGGCAGTGTCGCCTTTGCCAGGGTGCGGGCGATGATGGCGTCGAAGGCGAGGCGCAGCGCCGCCTTGTCGACGGCCAGACCACGGGCCGACAGGCCGGTCTCGATGGCGTCCATCGCGAACAGTTCGTCCACGAAGCGGGCCATCCATTCCAGCCCCTCGACCATGCGCTGCCGGCTCTCCTGGGTCCCGTCGCCCAGGCGCACCACCCAGCCGGCGGCCAGGTCGGCATGATAGGCGACCTCCTTCACCGCCTTAGCGGCGATGGCGGCCAGCTGTGCATCCGGGGACGCGGCCAGCTTGTCGAACAGCAGGCGCTGGTATGTCGAAAACAGGAACTGCCGGGCGATGGTCTGGGCGAAATCGCCATTGGGCTGCTCGACCAGCAGGCAGTTGCGGAAATCCAGCGCGTCGCGGTGGAAGGCGAGCCGGTCGGCGTCGCGGCCTTCCCCCTCCATCGTGCCGGCATGGCCCAGCAGGTATGTCGCCTGCCCGATCAGGTCCAGCGAGACATTGGCCAGCGACAGGTCGATCTCCAGCGTCGGCGCGTGCCCGCACCATTCGCCCAGGCGCTGGCCCAGCACCAGGCTGTCATCGCCCAGGCGCAGGAGATAGTCGAAATAGGCGCGATCGGACATGGGGCGGCCCTCAGATATGCTTGATGTGCTCGGGCACGTGATAGAAGGTCGGATGCCGGTAGACCTTGTCGGCCGCCGGCTCGAACAGCGGGCCGGACTGGGCCGGGTCAGACGCGGTGATGGCGGCCGAGGGCACGACCCACAGGCTCACCCCCTCCATGCGTCTTGTATAGGTGTCGCGGGCATGGCGCAGGGCCATGTCCGGATCGGCGCCATGGACGGAGCCGACATGCCGGTGCGACAGGCCATTCTTCGACCGGATGAACACTTCCCACAGGGGCCAGTGCTGGGACATGGTTTGATCCTTTTTGCTGTTCCCTCAAGCGCCGGGCCGGCAGTCGCCGGCCTGCGCCGGTCATGGACAATGACTGGCGGTCAGGCGGCCTGCCGGGCGCGCTGCTTCTCGGCATGGGCCGTGGCGGCGTCGCGGACCCAGGCGCCGTCGTCCCAGGCCTTGCGGCGGGCCTGCATACGCTCCCGCGCCACGGGGCCCTCGCCGCGCACCGCGGCATAGAATTCCTCCCAGTCGACGGCGCCGAAATCATACTGGCCCCGTGCCTCGTTCCATTTCAGATCGGGGTCGGGCACCGACAGGCCGATGGCTTCCGCTTGGGGCACCGTGATGTCGACGAACTTCTGACGAAGCTGATCGTTGGTGTCGCGCTTGATGCGCCAGCGCATGGACTGGGCGGAATTGGGGGAATTGTCGTCGGGCGGGCCGAACATCATCAAGGACGGCCACCACCAGCGGTTCAGCGCGTCCTGGGCCATGCGCTTCTGTTCCGCCGTGCCGCCGGCCAGCGCCATCATGATCTCGTAGCCCTGGCGCTGATGGAAGCTCTCTTCCTTGCAGATGCGCACCATGGCGCGGGCATAGGGCCCGTAGGAGGTGCGCTGCAACGGCACCTGGTTCATGATGGCGGCACCATCTACTAGCCAGCCGATAGCGCCGATATCGGCCCAGGTCAGGGTCGGGTAGTTGAAGATGGTGGAGTATTTGGCCTTGCCGCTGTGCAGCGCGTCGATCAGGTCGTCGCGCGCTGCCCCCAGCGTCTCCGTCGCGGAATAGAGGTAGAGCGCGTGCCCGCCCTCATCCTGCACCTTGGCCAGCAATACGGCCTTGCGGCGCAGCGAGGGCGCGCGGGTGATCCAGTTGCCCTCCGGCAGCATGCCCACTACCTCGGAATGCGCATGCTGCGACATCTGGCGGATCAGGGTGCGGCGATAGGCTTCCGGCATCCAGTCCTTGGGCTCGATGAACTCGTCGGCGGCCACCCGCGCCTCGAACGCGGCCAGCAGCTCGGCGGGTTCGACGGAAGTCACGGCGGCCTGCTTCTGCAATTCGGTCGTGTACATGGGGGCCTCTCGCTGTTCGTGGGGGTAGAATATAATAGACCGACCAGACGGTCAATTAATTATGTGCAGCTTTCGGGGACTTTCTGGTGCGGCAAGGCCTTGATCACACCCGTTCCAGCGCCAGCGCGATACCCTGGCCCAAGCCGATGCACATGGTGCACAGCGCCCGCCGTGCACCCCGGCGCTGCAATTCCTCCGTCGCCGTGATCACCAGCCGCGCGCCGGACATGCCCAGCGGATGGCCCAGCGCGATGGCGCCACCATTGGGGTTCATATGCTCGGCATTGTCGGGCAGGCCCAGCTGGCGCAGCACGGCCAGGCCCTGGGCGGCGAAGGCTTCGTTCAGCTCAACCACGTCGATATCACCGATGGACAGGCCCAGCCGGTCCAGCAGTGCTGTGGTGGCCGGCGCAGGCCCGATGCCCATGATGCGCGGCGGCACGCCGGCTGTGGCCATGCCCAGCACGCGGGCGCGCGGAACGAGGCCGTAGCGCTCCACGGCAGCGGCCGAGGCTACGATCAGGGCCGCAGCACCATCATTGACGCCCGACGCGTTGCCGGCCGTCACCGTGCCGCCTGGCCGGACGATGGGCTTCAGCCCGGCCAACGCCTCCAGGCTGGTGGCACGGGGGTGCTCGTCCTGATCGACGACCAGCGGGGCGCCCTTGCGCTGCGGGATGGTGACGGGCGTGATCTCCGCGCCCAGGCGGCCATTGGCCTGGGCGACGGCGGCGCGGGCCTGGCTGCGGACGGCGAACGCATCCTGGTCGGTGCGGGAGATGGCGAAATCGTTGGCCACGTTCTCCGCCGTCTCAGGCATGCTGTCGGTGCCGAATTCCTTGTGCATCAGCGGGTTGACGAAGCGCCAGCCGATGGTGGTGTCGAAGATCCGCGCCTCGCGGGAAAAGGCGCTGTCGGCCTTGCCCTGGACGAAGGGTGCGCGGCTCATGCTCTCCACACCGCCGGCCAGGATCAGGTCGGCCTCGCCTGCCCTGATGGCGCGGGCGGCGATGCCCACGGCATCCAGGCCGGACCCGCAGAGCCGGTTGACGGTGGTGCCCGGCGCTTCCGCGCCCAATCCGGCCAGCAGTGCCGCCATGCGGGCCACGTTGCGGTTATCCTCCCCGGCCTGATTGGCGCAGCCCAGGATCACATCATCGAAGCGGGCTCCGGCCAGGGCAGGGGACCGCGCCAGCAGCGCCTTGATGGGGATGGCGGCCAGATCGTCAGGGCGGACGGGGGCCAGTACCCCGGCATAGCGGCCGATGGGCGTGCGCAGCCCATCACAGATGAAGGCGTCGGCCATATTCATGCTTCCTCTTGGATGACGGGGCCGCCGATGGTGCGCGACAGGCCCTGGAATTCCGCGATGACGCGCCCGTCCCGGGTATGGACGCTGACGTTGTAGACGCCGCTGCGCCCGGCCACGGCCGCCTCCCGCGCTTCGGCCACCAGCACGTCTTTGCCATAGGCCGGGGCCAGATAGGCGATGGAGGCCTGGGCGCCCACGGCGGCCTGATTGCGGCTGTTGCAGGCATAGGCGAAGGCCGTGTCGGCCAGGGCGAAGATCATGCCGCCATGGGCCATGCCATGGCCGTTCAGCATGTCGGGCCGCAGCGCCATGGACAGCCTTGAATAGCCTTCGCCCGCCTCCTCAATCCGGATGCCCCAGGCGGGCCCGGTGCCCTCGCGCGACAGCATGGTTTCGGCGATCTGGCGGGTACGGTCACTCATGGGGCAATCCTTCGCTGGGCAGGTACATGTCGTCGCCAGTGGCCGCCGCCAGATTGGCGAGCACTTGGCGGACCCACGCGGGGCCGGCCTGATCGACCCAGGCCAGCGGCCCCTGCGGATGGTTGGCGCCGTGGATCATGGCGGCGTCGATGCCGGCATGATCAGCAACCCGGTCATGGGCGGCATCGGCTGCACAATTGGCCAGTTGCGCCAAGGTGCGCAGGACCAGCCCGCCGGGCCGGTCGGGCAGCACCAGCGCGTCCTTGCCCAGGGCCTGAGCGAAACCGGCAAAGGCGGTGCGGGCCGCAAAGTCTTGCGGGTCAGCCAGACTGGCGACCAGGGCCGAGGCACTGGCGAAATCGCGTGCCGTGTCCAGCATGATGCGCGTTCGACCATCCTCGGCGGCCAAGGCGGCGGCCGTGCGACCGTCACCTAGACGCAGCAAGACGCCATCGATCAGGATGGTATCGGCGGGCAGTGCAACGTCATCCGCAGCCTCCAACTCGGCGGCACGCAGCGCCGCCAGACCCTCGCCGAAGCACAAAAGGCCAGGACGGGGGGCGGTTGGTTCCAGGGCAATGATGGGCTTCGTCCCCGCCATGAACACACCACTGCCGGTTTTGCGGCCCAGGTTCCCGGCATTGACCAACGCCTTCTGTACGTCCTGTGGGCGGAAGCGGGTCTTGCCAGCATAGGCGCTGTAAACCGAGCTGGCGACGGCATAATTGACGTCATGGCCGATCAGGTCCGCCAGTTCCAACGGCCCCATGCGGAAACCGCCCGCCGCCTTTAGTGCATGGTCGATGCTGGCCGCATCCAGCTCCTCACCCAGGGCCAGGAACCCCTCCGCATAATAGGGACGGGCCACCCGGTTGACGATGAAGCCAGGCACGTCGGCGGCCTGCACGGGCACCTTGCCCCACCGGCGCATCAGGTCGACGAGGATCGGGCCCAGCCCAGTCGCGTTGTCGCGTATGGTCACCACCTCCACCAGTTTCATCACCGGGGCGGGGTTGAAGAAATGCAGGCCGACGAACCGCTCCGGCCGCTCCAGACTAATAGCTAGGCTGGAGATCGGCAGCGAGGAGGTGTTTGAGGCGATGACGGCCTCGGCTCCGAGCACCTTCTCCAGCCGCGCGAATAGGGCCGCCTTGGGTGCTGTCTGCTCCACGATCGCCTCCACCACCAGGACGCAGGGGGCAAGGTCGGCGATATCCTCGCTTAGGGTCAGGCGGGCGCGGATGGCCCCGGCTGCCGCCTCCGTCAATGTGCCGCGCCTCACCTGGCCGGCCAGCGAGGCATCGATGATGCCGCGCCCCCTCTCCAGCGCCGAAGCACCGACGTCAAGCAGCACCACACGGTGGCCGGCGGCCGCCGCGACCTCTGCGATGCCGGCACCCATGGCACCCGCACCGACGACGCCCACGGGCGTCCCTGTTTCCAGAATGGTTCGCATGACTGACAGCTAAACCTCCGAATTAAGGGCTTGTCAATAATAGATTGACCGGTCATTCTATTAAACACGGCAGGAACGGCCTGCCGCTCGGGGAAGATGCATGCCCATGTTCGAGACCATCCTGTTCAATATCAATGCCGGCGTAGCGCGGCTGACGCTGAACCGTCCTGACCGGCTGAACAGCTTCACGGTGCGGATGCATGCGGAAGTGGCGGCGGCTTTGGATGAGGTGGAGAAGCCGGGTGCCGCCCGCGTCCTGGTGCTGACGGGTGCCGGGCGCGGCTTCTGCGCCGGCCAGGATCTGTCCGACCGGGCCGTGTCACCGGGTGGCGATGGGGTTGATCTGGGCCTGTCGCTGGAGAACCGCTATAACCCGCTGATCCGCCGCCTGTCGGCCCTGCCCCTACCGGTGATCTGCGCCGTCAATGGCGTGGCAGCGGGGGCAGGGGCCAATATCTCGCTCGCCTGCGACCTCGTCATCGCGGCGCGGTCGGCCAAGTTCATCCAGCCCTTCGCCAATATCGGCCTGGTGCCCGACAGCGGCGGCACCTGGACCCTGCCGCGTCATGTTGGCCAGGCCCGCGCCTTGGGTTTGGCGCTGACCGGCACGCCGCTGCCCGCCGAACAGGCCAAGGAATGGGGCCTGATCTGGGACGTGGCGGATGATACGGAGTTGGCCGCCACCGTCGATGCGCTGGCCGCCCGCCTAGCCCAGGCGCCGACGCAAGGTCTGGCCCGCATCAAGCAGGCCATCCGCGCCGGCTGGTCCGTGCCACTGGACCAGCAGCTCGACGTGGAGCGTGACCATCAGCGTGCGCTAGGCCACACCGACGATTACCGGGAGGGCGTGGCCGCCTTCCTGGAAAAGCGCCAGCCGCGCTTCACGGGACAATAAGTTTTTCGGGAGCACATGACATGTCGATTTTGAGCAATTACGCACTGGACCAGTGGGTACAGGTGCAAACTGGGCTGGTTTCCATCCCGTCGGCCCTGGACGCAAGCACCGTGGCGCAGACAGGCAGCCAGGGGCTGGATTTCGCCTCCATGCTGCAACATGCCCGCAGCGTCGGCGGCCCGGCCCTGCGCGCCATGACCTTCCATGAGCGTGCACGCCTGTTGAAGGGTCTGGCCGAAGCCATCATGGCGCGCAGGGAGGAACTGTACGCGCTGGCCACCCATACCGGTGCCACCCGCGCCGACAACTGGATCGATATCGAGGGCGGGGCCGGCACGCTGTTCGCCTATGCCTCCAAAGGGCGGCGGGAATTGCCCAATGCCCGCATCCTGATCGATGGCGATACGGAGGTGCTGTCCAAGCGCGGCGGCTTCATCGGCCAGCATGTCTACATGCCTTTGCAGGGTGTGGCCGTGCATATCAACGCCTTCAATTTCCCCGTCTGGGGCATGCTGGAAAAGCTGGCGCCCACCCTGCTGGCGGGCGTGCCGGCCATCGTGAAGCCGGGCACGGCCACGGCCTACGTCACCGAGGCCGCCTTCCGCGTGATGATCGCGACGGGGCTGCTGCCGGCCGGTGCCCTGCAGCTTATCGTGGGCGCCACCGGCGATTTGTTCGACCATCTGACGGGCCAGGACGTGGTGTCCTTCACCGGTTCCGCCCAGACGGCGGCCAAGCTTCAGAGCCATCCCGTCATCGCGCGCGAGGGCGTGCGGTTTGTGGCCGAACGCGATAGCCTGAACGCCGCCATCCTCGGCCCCGACGCCACCACTGGCAGCCCGGAATTCGCGCTGTTCGTGAAGGAGGTGGTGCGGGAGATGACGGTGAAGGCCGGGCAGAAATGCACCGCCATCCGCCGCGCCCTGGTGCCTGCCTCCCTGATCGATGAGGTGCAGGCCGCATTGAAGGCCGCCCTTGCCAAGGTCGTGGTGGGTGACCCCGCCCGTGAAGGCGTGACCATGGGGGCCCTGGTCGGTTCCGCGCAGCTGGCCGATGTGCGCGAAAAGATTGCAATGCTGTCGCAGGAGGCGTGGATGGTCCATGGTGATGGCGAACCGGTGGTGAATACCGATGAGCGCGGGGCCTTCATTGCGCCCGTTCTGCTGCGCACCGACGATCCGGACAACGCCGACCTGCTGCATGAAGTAGAGGCGTTCGGGCCAGTGGCGACCCTGATGCCTTATCGGGATCTGGCGCATGCCGTTACGCTGGCCAATCGCGGCAAGGGTTCGCTGGCCCTGTCCATCGTCACCCATGACCCTGGCGTTGCCACCGACCTGTTGCTGGGCCTGGGGTCCTTCCATGGCCGTATCCACATCCTGAACCGCGACTGCGCCAGGGAAAGCACGGGCCATGGCTCTCCCCTGCCGGTGCTGGTGCATGGCGGCCCGGGTCGCGCCGGCGGTGGGGAGGAGATGGGCGGTATCCGTGGCGTGAAGCATTACATGCAGCGCACGGCGCTGCAGGGCTCCCCCGACATGCTGTCTGCGGTTACGGGCACTTGGCTGACGGGCAGCAGCCGGCGAGAAGGGGAGGTGCATCCCTTCCGCCTGCGCTTCGGGGAACTGCCCATCGGCTATACCAAGAAGACGGCGGCGCGCACCATCACGCTGGAGGATATTGAGCATTTCGCCCAATTCACCGGAGATACCTTCTATGCCCACATGGATGAGGAGGCGGCCAAGGCCAGCCCGATCTTCGGCGGACGGGTGGCGCATGGCTACCTGATCCTGTCCTTTGCCGCCGGCCTGTTCGTCGATCCGGCGCCGGGTCCCGTCCTGGCCAATTACGGGCTGGAAAGCCTGCGCTTCATCAAGCCGGTGAAGCCCGGCGACAGCATCCAGGCGGCCCTGACGGCGAAGGAGAAGAGCGCCAAGACGCCGGAGATGGGCGAGGTGCGCTGGAACGTCGCCGTGGCCAACCAGGATGGTGAGTTGGTGGCGACATATGACCTGCTGACCATGAATGCGGTCTGAGGGCCGCTACCTTAGAGAGGCGTGTTGATGCTACGCCACGTCGCGGGTCACATGCTCGATGTCAGCCGCATCGCGCCACCCCATCCCCGGGCTACCGCCCCTGGTGTTCTTACATGAAGGGCTGCATAGCGTTGCGCAATAGCGGGACTTTCCCCGTCGTATAGCCGTGACCGTATGTTGCGCGGCTATGGTTTATTCCCGCCGCGGGCATGGCGGGACGCAACCGCTGGCCGGCGCGCCGGGATGACTAACTTCATAGTGAGGCGCTGGTCACCCTGCCGGCCTTGCCGAAGGTCGAGGGGGTCGATAACCTAATCCTAATCCCAATCCTGATCGGCTACAGCTTCAGCGTCTTGGTCGCCTTCTTCTAAGCTGGCGACGTACACTGACCTGTCACAGGCATATCCGCAACGGCACCGCACGTGTTCGAGGAGGATGTGACCATCGCGAGCGAGCGTGCGGCCCCGAAGGCCTCTGCCGGGGCCTTTCGGTGTCAAGCCTTCTGAGTGCTCGTCACGCCGCCGGGCTCATACTCCTGGCCGGGTCGTCGTCCACCCCAAAGCAGAAATTCAGAGCTACACCATCGGCCCGACGCTAGGAACCGTCATCAACTGGCGACTGACCGTGTTCTCCCGCCAAATTGCCAGCTTCAGCCGGTGCAGCTTGGTGAACTCTGTCTGCATCGCAAATCGCGCAGCCAGCATTGGCAGCATCAACAGCTCCAGCAACGGATGCCGCTGACTGGTTGCCTTTGCGCTCCGATTGTGATTTCTCGGCCCGTTGCCATGACACATGCGTGATTATATGCCAGATTAAAACCACCGGTACTGGACCGATGGACTATCCCAACGGCCGAGGAGCCGAAACGCTGCGTAGTCACGGGCTACCAACCAAAACGCTCCATTCCCTGACTGCGGCTTTCCTATGGCACTACCGCAGCGCTCAATCTACGTTTTATGCGATGAACTGTCTGGAGATGTGCACCACTTGCAACTTGTTGCAAGGGCAATATCACGGCGTGTATGTGCCCAAGATGTGTCCAAGCAGGAATGGCTCTTCGGAGCAGCCCGCATCTTGGTCCATCCCGATGGCCATATCGATGCTTTGATCCCGGAATGAAGGCTTGGGCACCCGGTACATCGGCATCGACTGTAAAGGCGTAATGGACGAAGCTTGGTTGCTGAGCGTGCCAACGATTGACCTTTATCTTGCTATACCGGACAAACCTCACACGCGCGTAGCAAGATGGGGCGGCAGATAGATGCCAAGATAGGAGACAACGGCCATGATAGCCTCATCCAGGGCTTCCTGTGTAACCTGATCATGCTCCGCAACCGACAGCGAAAAAAAGACATCGGCGATCAGCAGTGCCTTGAAGAAAAGCTCACGCGAGTCGGCCAGTTCCGGCAGCAGGAACTGCTTCTTCACGGCCATCCACAGGGCTGTGCCGAAACGGAAATCTTCCTTGCAGGCCGCACTTTTAATGTCCGGGGGCGTATGGGGCCCCAGCATCAGTTTGCGGGCGGCCGGATCCTTGTTGAAAGCTGACTGGTGATGGATCAGTGACGCCTTGATCAGTTCCTGCCAGCTGGATGCCGGCGGCAGGTCAAGATCTTCCGACGCCTGCTGGGTGGCGATGGTGCGGGCCAGCTCCCGCCAAATATCCATGATGTCGCCGAAGAAATGGTATGCCGACGACAAAGGTATTCCGGCAGCCTCCGCCACCGCCGCCATTCCCACCTGATCAAGCGGCAGTTCGCCCAGCACCTGTCGTGCGGCGGTCAGTAGTTCCGCCCGTCTCGCCCGCCCCCTTGCCTGGGTGGCCCGGCTGTTCGAAGCCCGTGGTGTACTGACAGCTACCATAATCGTCCTCAATCGAATTCACACTTCTGACGGACGTTGTTTCGGCCCATCTTTCTCGCTTGACAACAGAAAAAGCAAACCTCAGAATTCGAAAAAATTCGAATTAAGGGGGAGCTATGAGAAAACTGATGGCGCTCCCGGCCGCTTTTGCGCTGTGCACCTCCGTGTACGCGCAGAATTCTGGCCCGGGAAGTTCGGAAGGGGAAGGGTTAATTGAAATCATCGTGACCGCTCAGAAACGGGCGCAGGGGCTGCAGGAAGTCCCGGCCTCGGTCACGGCATTGGGAGAGGAAGCGCTGGCATCCATCGGACGACAGGACGTCACCGCCCTTGCGGGGCAGGTTCCCTCGCTTCAGGTCAACCAGTACAGTCCGACGATCACGATCTTCAATCTGCGCGGCGTCAGCCAGAACGATTTCGCCGACAGCCAGGAAGCGCCGATCGCCTTTTATTCCGATGAAGTCTATGTTTCCGCGCTGGGGGCCATCAGCGGGCAGACCTTCGACCTTGAACGGGTGGAAGTGCTGCGCGGGCCGCAGGGCACGCTGTTCGGCCGCAACGCGACCGGCGGCCTGATCCAGATCGTTTCCGCCAAGCCCACGGATCGTTTCGAAGGGTTTCTGACATCGACCGTCGGCAGCCACAGCCAGATCGCGACGGAGGGGGCCGTCAGCGGCCCCTTGAGCGACCGGGTCCGTGGACGCCTTGCCTTCACGACCAACCATCACAAGGGCTATATCGAAAACCGCATCGGCCCGGACCTGGGAAACTCGAAATTCTACGGGATCAGGCCACAATTGGCGGTCGATGTCGGCGAGGATGGCGAACTGACCCTGAAGGTCCAGCATCTGCGCAATGACCATGAACGCAGCGGCGGCCTTTACTCTCACATCGCCGCGCGTCCGGACGCGAACGGTCTTGGCATGGCCGTTGGGCCCCAGGAGGATTATTACGGCACGGGTCCGGGCGCCGATCCGATTGGTTTCCGTGAGCCGGACAGCGATCCCTTCACGGCTTCCAACGACCGTATCGGTTCCTTCGACCGTAAGTTTTCCAGCGTCACCGCCCGCTATACCCAGACGGTCGGGGCGGTCGACCTGACCTCCATCACGGATTACCAGGAACTGCGCAAATCCTACGGCGAGGATACCGACATGTCGCCGGACGGGATCTTCAACTTCGATACGCACCAGAAGCTGAAACAGTTTTCCCAGGAACTGCGTTTGGCCCAGGATACGGACCGGTACAACTGGCTGGCCGGTGCCTATTACCTGTCGATCCGGTCCGACAATGCCTATGCCATCACCTCGCCGCTGAGCATCCTGCCCAGGCAGAATTACGGTGGCACGCTGAAGACCGACAACTGGTCCGGCTTCGGACAGTTCGAATATAACCTGACCGACACTGTCTCCGCCGTGGTCGGCGGGCGCTATTCAAGCGACGCGAAGAAGTACGACTTCGCCCATCGGACCGATGGGATCGGCGATTTCATCTTCAACCAGACGACCAACCCGTCGCTGGCCCGCCGCACCTTCCATGACTGGTCGGGCCGGCTGGAACTGAACTACAAGCCCACCAGGGACATGCTGTTCTATGGCGGTGTCAATCGCGGCACCAAGAGTGGCGGGTTCGGCACACAGGCCTTCACGCCAATCGATCCGGCAACCATCCCGTTCGGCAGCGAGAAGCTGACCAGCTACGAGATGGGGGCCAAGCTCACGCTGGACCGCACCACCAAGTTCAACACGGCCGTCTTCCATTACGATTACAAGGATTATCAGGCATTCTCCATTGTCGCGCTGTCCCAGTTCATCCGCAACAATCCGGCGCGGGTGACGGGGGCGGAATTCGAACTGGTCAAGCAGCCCGTCAAGGGCCTGACCTTGCAGTTGTTCGGCACCTATCTCGACACCAAGGTGAAGGACATCGTCCTGCCGTCGGGCACCGTCGCGGACCGTGAACTGCCCCAGGCGCCCGAACTCAGCCTCGGCTGGATGGTGCGGTATGAATTCGCCCTTGGTGCCGGCAGCCTGGCCGTGCAGACGGACTGGAAGTACGACGGCGCGCAGTTCTTTTCGACCTTCAATGCCCCGATCGATCATGAAGGCGCCCGTGTCGTCGGCAATGCCCGCATCGCCTACATGTTCGACGACGGGACCGAAGCGGCGATTTTTGCCAACAATATCCTGGACCGCCGCTATCGTATCTACAACCTTGACCTGTCCGGTCCGCTTGGCATCTCAAACCAGGCCTATGCACGGCCGCGCTGGATCGGCGCAAGCCTGACTGTCCGTTTCGATTAGGGTCGGCCGCAGCAGAATTCGACGTGCCGATACTGGATGAACCCTTAAAAGGACCCGAGCATGCGAATTTCTAGGGCAGTCTACATTTGCGCAATCGCAACACTCGGGATGACGGGTGCCGCCGGCGCCCAGGACGCCGCGGCCGGTGCCCGGTTGTTCACCGCGAAATGCCAGGCCTGCCACCAGCTGGACCCCGCCAAGGGGTCCGGCATGGGCCCCAATCTGGCAGGTGTGATCGGACGGAAGTCCGCCGCTCTGCCGGGATTTAATTACTCGCCCGCCATGAAGGGCGCCAATCTCGTCTGGGACAATGCCAGCCTGGACGCCTACCTGAAAGCACCGCAAGCGGCCATCAAGGGCAACCGGATGACGTTCGCCGGCATCGCCGACGCCCCGCACCGGGCCGACCTGATCGCCTTCCTGGCCACGAAGAACTAGCCTCTGACCGGAGGATTTCCACTATGTCCCGCCTTTCCCTGATCGCCCTTTGCGCTGCCATTGCCCTTGTGGCTCCGGCCCGCGCCGAATTGCAGGCCGAACAATTGTCGGTCGAAACGCTGCCGGAAAAATTGCCTGCCCACTGGGTTTGGGTCAATGACGTCGCCTTTTTCAACATGGCCGACGGCAGGGCCTATCTGATCGACGCGGATAACGGTCGCTTCGTCGGCATGGTCAGTGGCGGCTATGGCCACGGCTCGCTGGGCCTGGACCCAAGGGGCGACCGTTTCGTCGTGCCGGCCACCTTCTATTCGCGGGGCTCGCGGGGGGATCGCACCGATGTGCTGACCCTTTACGAGACGAAGAACCTGACGCCGGGGACGGAGATCATCATCCCGGCCAAGAAGTTCAGCGGCATCCCCTTTGTCGGCAACTCCACCCTGACCGATGATGGCCGTTTTGCCCTGATCTATAATTTCACACCTGAACAATCGGTGACGGTGGCGAACCTGGACAAGGGCGCGGTGGTGGGGGAGTTCCAGACACCGGGCTGCGGCCTGATCTATCCCGTCGGCCCCCGCCGCTTCATGATGCAGTGCGGTGACGGGTCCATGCAACTGGCCTTGATGGATGCCGAGGGCAAGGTGACGCCGGGCGGCGTGTCCAAACCGCTGTGGACGCAGGAGGATCTGGCAACGGAAAAGGCTGTCCGCGTGGGTGAAAGCCGCTGGATGTTCTTTACCTACAACAGCCAGGTCTTCATCGTCGACGGTGCGGGCAAGGAACCCAGGGTCGTCGATCAATGGTCGCTGGTCGGACCCAATCCCGATGGCTGGCGGGTGGGCGGTCTGCAACCCAGCGCCTATCACACGGCCCAGGGCCGGCTTTACGTGCTGATGCATCAGGGCGGGCCGGAGACGCGCAAGGACCCCGGCAAGCAGGTCTGGGTCTTCGATCTGAGGACCCGCAAGAAGATACAGCAGATCGACCTGGAGACAACGGCAACCTCCATCGCCGTCAGCCAGGATGCCAAGCCGTTGCTCTATGCAACCGAGTTCGGGGTCCCCACGCTCAACATCTATGATGCGGCCAGCGGCAAGAAGCTGCGTGCGGTCGACCAGTTGGGCCAGACCCTGACCGTCATCCAGCCGGCACCCGTCCAGCCCGCCGCGATGGGGAGGTAGCAGATGCCGCTTGATCCGGTTTTTTCCCTGGTGGTCAAGGCAGGCCTGGCACTGCTGTTCGCCTTTGCCGTCTGGCACAAGCTGCGTGACTGGCCGCGCATCGGGGCAGTGGTCGGCGGATACCGCCTGTTGCCGCCGGCACTCAGCCAGCCGGTGGCGGCCCTTCTGGTCGTGCTGGAACTGGCGGCGGCGGGGGGGGCGCTGCTGTCGCCCTCCGCACTCTGGCTGTCGGCCGGGCTGCTGTCGGCCTATGCGGCTGCCATCGGCTTCAACCTCCTGCGCGGCAATGACCAGATCGACTGCGGCTGCATCGGTTTCGCCGCAGTACGGCCCCGGCTGCGCTGGACCATGGTCATCCGCAACGCGGTGCTGGCCGCGCTGGCGCTGCTGGCGGTGTTGCAACCCGTCGCCGACCGGTCACTGGTCTGGATCGACTATCTGACTTTGCTGGCCGTGCTGCCGGGCGCCGCCCTGCTCTATGCCGCCCTGGAAACCGCCATTTCCCTGCCCTCCCGCGGAGCCGCGTCATGATGGAAGCCCTCTATGTCGCCCTTGTCCTGCAATGGGTCATCATCCTGGCCCTGGCGGCGGCCGTCGTGGCGCTGTTCCGGCAGGTCGGCATGCTGCATGAACGGCTGGGCCCTGTCGGCGCCCTGGTCCTGCCGGGCGGGCCGAAGGCCGGCGCCACCGCGCCCCGGTTCACGCTGCGCGCTATTGACGGCCGCAAGGTCGTGATCGGTCAGGAAGGCGGTGCCCGATCCACGCTGCTGTTCTTCCTGTCGCCGACCTGCCCGGTCTGCAAGACGCTGATCCCCATCATCAAGCGGGTCGCGGAGGATGAGCGCAACCGGCTGGATCTCGTGTTGGCCAGCGACGGGGACGAGCCGGCACAGCAATTGATGATCCGGCAGCACAAGCTGGAGGAATTCCCGCTGGTCCTGTCGACGGAGCTGGGCATGGCCTACGGCGTGTCAAAGCTGCCGCACGCCGCCCTGATCGGGCCTGACGGCAAGCTGGCCGCCACCGGTCTGGTGAATAGCCGTGAGCATCTGGAAAGCCTGCTGACGGCCCAGGATCTGGGGGTCGCGTCGTTGCAGGAATTCGTGACCAAGACCGCGCAAGACCGCGCGAAGATCGAATGGGTTGGGAGGTAAGACCGTGACGAGACTGGATCGCATCGCAGAAATCCTCGCCCGGCAAGCCGCCCGGGCCATCTCCAGGCGCAGCATCCTTGGCCGCCTGGGGGCCCTTGCTTCGGCCGCCAGCCTTCCGGCCTTGCCGGTGGCGCGCGCATCCGCCCAGGCGGCCAAGGCCCCGCCGGGGGAGACGGGTGACCCGGCGTCCTGTGACTACTGGCGCTATTGCGCCATCGACGGCTTCCTCTGCTCCTGCTGCGGCGGATCGGTATCATCCTGCCCGCCGGGGACGGAACCGTCGCCCATCACCTGGGTCGGCACCTGCCGCAACCCTGCCGATGGCAAGGATTACGTCATCTCCTACAATGATTGCTGCGGCAAGGCGGCCTGCGGGCGTTGCATCTGCAACCGCAATGAAGGCGACACGCCCGTCTATCAGCCGCAGGGCGCCAACGACATCAACTGGTGTCTGGGGACGCAGTCCGGCATCGTTTACAACTGCTCGACGGCCGTCGTGCTGGGCGCGGCGGGCTGATGCGATGCGGCGGGCCTTCACCATCGCCTGTCTCGCCGCCGCGCTGATCCTGCCGATGGCGGCGGCCCAGCCGCCATCGCGCAGTCCGCGCACGAACTACATGACCAATTGCCAGGGCTGCCACCTGCCTGGGGGCGAGGGCATGTATGGCAAGGTGCCGCCGATGCGCGGACACCTTGCCAATTTCCTGACGGTTCCGGGGGGACGGGAGTTCCTGATCCGCGTTCCCGGCGTCGCCAATTCGACCCTGAATGACAGTGACCTGGCAGCCCTGATCAACTGGCTGGTTCCCGCCATGGGGCCCGACGTGCCGGGCGGGTTCGTGCCGTATACCAGTGACGAAATCCACCGGCTGCGCCGCATGCGTCTGCAGGACGTGAACACCTTGCGTGCCGCCCTGATCGAACAGATGTCCGCCGACCGTCGCGCCGCGATGCTCGGTGCGGCAAGCCGCTAACCACAAGATCTCACCATAGGGAGAGAGCCTGCCATGAATGGCAATTTCGCTCTGACAATCGACGGCCGGCAAGTCGCCGGAAGCGGCACCTTCGAGGTCCGCGACCCGGCCACGGGCGCCGTTGTCGCCACAGCACCCGCCGCTTCTGCGGACCAGCTGGACGCGGCCGTGGGCGCCGCGCGCAAGGCTTTCCCCGGCTGGGCGGCCCGGTCTGAAGCCGATCGCAAGGCTGTCGTGGCCAACGTGGCCGACATCATCGAAGCCCACGCCGCGGAACTGGCCGAACTGGTGACCCGCGAACAGGGCAAGCCGCTGGCCGGCCTAGGTTCCCAATGGGAAATCGGTGGCGCCATCGCCTGGGCACGCCACACGGCAAGCCTGGACCTGCCGATGGAAACCATCCAGGACGATGCCGGGGGGCGGGTGACCCTGCACCGCAGGCCCATCGGCGTTGTCGGCTCGATCACACCGTGGAACTTCCCCGTGATGATCGCCATCTGGCACGTGATGCCCGCCATTCTGGCCGGCAATACCGTGGTCCTGAAGCCGTCCCCCAACACGCCGCTGGCGACGTTGCTGCTGGGGCAGCTGTTGCAGGAAGCGCTGCCGCCGGGCGTTCTGAACGTCATTGCCGGTGCCGATGGGATCGGTCAGGCCATGGCCGACCATAAGGGCATCGACAAGATCGTCTTCACCGGATCGACCACCACGGGCCGCAAAGTCATGGCCAGCGGCGCCGCCAACCTGAAGCGGCTGACACTGGAACTGGGCGGCAACGATGCCGGCATCGTTCTGCCAGATGCTGATCTGGATGCGCATATCGACAAGCTGTTCTGGGGCATCTTTATCAATAATGGCCAGACCTGCGCCGCGCTGAAGCGTCTCTATGTCCATGACAGCCTCTATGACGCGGTCTGCGACCGGCTGGTCGCCTATGCTGCGAACATCGTCACGGGCAACGGGCTGGAACCCGACAGCCGTCTGGGCCCGGTCCAGAACCCCATGCAGTTCGACCGGGTGAAGCGGCTGGTGGAACAGGCCAGGCAGGCCGGCGCCCGCGTGCTGTGCGGGGGCGAACCCGCCGAAGGCCCCGGCCTGTTCTATCCCGTGACCATCCTGGCCGATGCATACGACGGCATGGACATCGTGGACGAGGAACAGTTCGGCCCCGCCGTGCCCATCATCCGTTTCACCGATATCGAGGATGTCATCGCCCGGGCGAACGCCAGTGAAAGCGGCCTCGGCGGCTCTATCTGGTCGCGGGATCTGGAAAAGGCGAGGGCCCTGGCGGCCCGGCTGGAATGCGGCAGCGTCTGGATCAACAACCATGGCGCCATCCGGCCCGACGCCCCGTTCGGCGGCGTAAAGCAATCCGGCATCGGCCTGGAATTCGCCAGCCTGGGCCTTGCCGAATTCACCAGCGTACAGGTGATCCACTCATGATCGCAACGCTGCACCCCATTGAGCGGGCGTCCGTGGATGAATTGCGGGCGCTGCAATTGGACCGGCTCCGCTGGTCGCTGAACCAGGCCTACACCGGCAACCCGCGCTATCGCGCCAAGTTCGACGCGGCCGGCATCCATCCCGACGATCTGCGCTCGCTGGACGATCTGGCAAGGTTCCCCTTCACCACCAAGGCCGACCTGCGCGACGCCTATCCGTTCGACTTCTTCGCCGTGCCGCAGGACAGGCTGGCGCGTATCCACGCTTCCTCCGGCACCACAGGCAAGCCCGTCGTCGTCGGCTATACCAGGACCGATCTGGATACCTGGGCACAGCTGGTCGCGCGGTCGATCCATGCCGCCGGCGGCCGCAGTGGCATGAAGGTCCACGTCGCCTATGGCTATGGCCTGTTCACCGGTGGCCTGGGTGCCCATGGCGGGGCGGAGGCCCTGGGCTGCACCGTCATCCCCATGAGCGGCGGGCAGACGGAAAAGCAGATCCAACTGATCGCCGATTTCCGGCCCGACATCATCATGGTCACGCCGACATATCTGCTGGCGATGATCGACGAATATCACAAGCGCGGCCTGGACCCCGCCCAGACGTCGCTGAAGATCGGCATTTTCGGCGCCGAACCCTGGACGGAGGCCATGCGACGGGAGATCGAGGGCGCGTTCGCCATCACCGCCACCGATATCTATGGCTTGTCGGAGGTGATGGGGCCGGGCGTCGCCCAAGAATGCGGGATCGCCAAGGACGGCCCCACCATCTGGGAAGATCATTTCTATCCGGAGATCATCGATCCGGAGACGGGCGCCGTCCTGCCTGACGGATCGGAAGGCGAACTAGTCTTCACCTCGCTCAGCAAGGAGGCGATGCCGGTCATCCGCTATCGCACCCGCGACTTGACCCGGCTGCTGCCCGGCACGTCGCGGCCAATGCGGCGCATGGCCAAGATCACGGGGCGCAGCGATGACATGCTGATCATCCGTGGCGTCAATGTCTTCCCCAGCCAGATCGAGGAGATCCTGCTGACCTGCCCGGCCCTGTCGCTGCATTACCTGATCGAACTGACCCGTCCCGGTCGCATGGACGTGGTGGCGGTGGAGGTGGAGGCGCGGTCCGGCAGCACGGCCGAGGACCAGGCCCGTGCCACCCGCGACTTCGCCCACAAGATCAAGTCCCTGATCGGGATCAGCGTGAATGTCGTGATCCGGCCGCCGGGCACCCTGGCGCGATCGGAAGGCAAGGCCCGGCGGGTGGTCGACCGGCGCGGCGCAACGGTGAACTGACGACCGGAACGCACCGATGACAAAACCGATCGTCCCGACCAGCCAGCCCAGGGACCGGCACGATCCAGCAACCCAAGCCGGGTGAAAGGGAGAGATCAGTGAGCGCCTTGGTCATCGATCCCCGCAGCACAATCTGCAAGATTGAGCATCGGTTGGGCAGCATCTTCATCAACCTAACGGAGCGGGAGCGCGCGGTCTGCGCCCGCTCCATGGTTGGGATGACGGCCGAGGCCATTGCCCTCGACCTCGGCATCTCGTCGGCATCGGTGCTCACCTACCGCCGGCGCGCCTATGTACGCTACCACTTCACCCACAGCAACCAGTTCTTCCTGGGGATGATATGATGGGGATGCCATCCAGGGAGCGGACGCTGCTGCTGGGCCTGTTGCTTTCCACCTGCCTGCTTCCCGTGGAAGCCGGGGGCAAGGAGAAGGGTCCGGCCGATCTGCTGGTCGTTGGCGGACAGATCAAGACCCCGTCGGGCTGGGCCGAAGCCATGGCCGTCCAGGACGGCGTGATCCGCTTCGTCGGCAAGGAAAGCGAGGCCCGCCGCCTTGCCGGGCCAGCGGCGACGCTGGTCGATGTGCATGGCGGCACCGTCCTGCCCGGACTGGTGGATTCCCATGTCCATCCGCTGTTCGCCGGGCTGGCGGCTGCGGCCTGCCGCCTGTCGCCGGGGGCCGGTGCGGCCGACATCCAGGCGGCGGTGCGGGATTGCGTGGCCAAGCGGGCGCCGGGCGACTGGATCAAGGGCGGTAGCTGGGTGGCGGCCAGCTTCACCCAGGGACAGCAGACCCGCGCCCTGCTGGACGCCGTCGCCCCCGACAATCCTGTCGTCCTGGATGACGAGGCGCTGCACAGCGTCTGGGTCAACTCTCTGGCGCTGCGGCTGGCCGGGATCGACCGCAACACGCCAGACCCGGTCGGCGGCATCATCGAACGCGACGCGGCAGGGGAGCCGACGGGGCTGCTGCGGGAAAATGCGACCAGCCTGGTCGAACGCGCCCTGCCGCCCGACAGCCTGACCGCCCGGCGCACGGCCGTCAAATGGGCAGCGGACATGATGCTGTCCCAGGGCATCACCGCCTTCACCGTGGCCTCCATCCGCGATGCCGATATCGAGCCCTTCGCCCAGCTCACGCGGGAGGGGCTGGTAAAGCAGCGCATCCGCGGCTGCATCGTCTGGGACGCCCTGCCCGGCGTGCAGCAGGACATGGGCGAACGCCTGATCGCTGCGCGGGCCGACTACACGACCGACCGGTTCAGGCCCGACTGCGTGAAGATCTTCATGGATGGCGTGCCCACCGAAAGCCATACGGGGGCCATGCTGCATCCCTATGCCGATCATGGCGCCGGGGACAGCCGGCCGGAGAAAGGCATCCTGATGATGGCGCCGTCCGACCTGAACCCGGCGGTCGCGCGGTTCGACAAGATGGGCCTGTCGGTGAAGTTCCACGCGGCCGGCGATGCGGCCGTGCGGGCGGCCATTGATGCCATCGCCTTCGCCCGGCAGGCCAATGGCGGGAACGGACCGGTCCATGCCGTCGGCCACAGCACCTTCGTCGATCCGGCAGACATTCCCCGCGTGGGGCCGATCAACGCCGCCTGGGAGTTCTCCCCCTATATCTGGTACCCGACGCCGATCGCATCGGTCGACATCGCCAAGGCGGTGGGGGCGGAGCGGATGCAGCGCTGGATGCCGCTGGCCGATGCACTGAAGACCGGGGCGTTGGTGGTGACCGGGTCGGACTGGCCGGTGATCCCGTCAGTCAATCCCTGGCTGGCGCTGGAAACCCTGGTCACGCGTGAACGCCCCGGCGGCAGTCCGGAAAAACTGGCCCCCGGCCAGGCAATCAGCCGGGAACAGGCCTTCACGCTTTTCACGGCCAACGGTGCCCGGCTGATGGGGCTGGGCGATCAGATCGGTGCCCTGAAAAAGGGAATGGCTGCCGATTTCATAGTCATACAGGACAATCCTTACTCAGCCCACATCCACGATCTTCATGAAATGCGCGTGATGATGACCTTTATCGATGGAGAAAAACAATATGAACAGTCCCCTTAAGGACTGTCATCAGTACTGGGGACAGAGCCACCTGTTCAATCCTGATACTATTGATCCTTGATCGATAACCGCCCGGAACCGGGCCATATAAGGAGGCTAAAGGGAATCCATGCGACATAAGAATCGCTTCGCGCTGCTGGCTATCAGCCCATTGGCACTGTTGGTCTCAACCCACGCCGCCCTGGCGCAATCCATCAACGAGACGGTGGAGCTGGAAGAGATCATCGTCACGGCCACCCGTCAGAGCCAGAGCATCATCAAGGTGCCTGTCAGCGTGAGCGCGCTGTCGAGCGAGGCAATGGACAGCCGGGGTATCCGCGACTTTTCCGACATCGTCCGTCAGACGCCGGGCGTCACAATCGAACGCAGCAACACCACGTCCAACATCTCCGTCCGCGGCGTGAATTCGGCTGTGGGTGCCGCCACTACCGGCATCTACATTGATGACATACCAATCCAGATCCGCCAGTTGGGCTATGGCGGCGGCAATGCCTATCCCGTGGTGTTCGACCTTGAACGCGTGGAAGTGCTGCGTGGGCCGCAGGGCACCCTGTTCGGCGCCGGGTCCATGGGCGGCACTGTGCGTTTCATCACCCAGCAGCCCTCCTTCTCCGGCCTGAAGGTCTATAGCCGCGGAGAACTGAGCAGCACCCAGCATGGGTCGGCCAACGGCGAATTGGGCCTATCGCTGACCGGTCCCGTGGTGGATGACAAGCTGGCGCTGGCGGCCAGCGCTTATTACCGCCGCGACGGTGGCTTTGTCGATCGCATCAGCTCCTTCACTGGCAAAGTGGTGGACGAAAATGCCAACCGCACCGACAGCTATGTCGGCCGCCTGGCAGCAAGCTGGCGCGCCAGCGACAGAGTGAAGATCACGCCGTCCTTCTACTACCAGGATCTCAAGACCAACGACAGTCCTGAGACCTGGGAGAGATATTCCAATTACGGCGACAGCGTCTTCCGCAATGCCAATCAGGTCCAGGAGTCGGGTCGGGACAAGTTCTATCTGCCTGCCGTTAATGTCAGCGTCGATTTCGACGGTGTCGAACTGATCGCCGTCGGGTCCTATTTCGATCGCCGTCAGGAGTTCGTGCAGGACTACACCACCTTCGACCAGACCCTGTTCACTGGTGTGAACCACCTGCCCTATCTGCCCGAACAGCAGGCACCGGCGAATTTCGTGGTGGCGCAGAAGAACTGGACCGGGGAGGTCCGGCTGCAATCCGACGAACCGACGGGCCATTGGCAATGGGTAGTCGGCGGCTTCTTCGCCCATGCCGAACAGACCTCCATCCAGCAGGTGGTCGATCCCTATCTGCCCGTCTATCTGTTCGGGCAGAGAAGGCCGGTGCCGGGCTATTCCGTCTATGATCAGAACGCCGTTTCCACCGACGAGCAGGTGGCGGCCTTCGGCCAGTTGACCTACAATATCACCGACCAGCTGTCGGCCATTGCCGGCCTGCGCTACAGCCACACCAAATTCAAGATCCAGGACATCGCCCAGGGCTTCGTCGTGGGGCCGCTGGTGGATGACCGCGGCCGGCAGAGCGAGAACCCGATCACGCCCAAGGTCGGCCTGAATTACCAGGCGACGCCGGACACGCTGCTTTACGCGTCGGCGTCGCGCGGGTTCCGTGTCGGCGGCTACAACCCGCAGGTCGGAACGCAGTGCGGGGCGGAACTCAACTCCATCGGCTATCCCAACGGACGCCCCACCAACTATGATTCAGACTCCGTCTGGAGCAAGGAACTGGGCGTGAAAAGCCGCTTCGCCGGTCTGGGCAGCATCCAGGCCAGCGTCTACCAGATCGACTGGAAGAACATCCAGCAGGCGGTGGGGCTGAATTCCTGCGGCTTCCAGTTCACATCCAACCTGGGCAAGGCGCGCAGCCGCGGCTTTGACGTGCAGGTGGAAGTGCGGCCCGTCGAGGGCCTGTCCTTGCAGGCGGAGGTGGGCTACACCGACGCGCAGTTCCTGGAAACGGTGCGCGGCGGCCCCACGGCCGCAGCCCCGCTCGTCAGCAGTGGTGACCGCGTCCAGGGGGCACCATGGACCGTCTCCCTGCACGGTCAGTATGATTTCGACGTCACCAGCACGCTTCCCGCCTATGTCCGGACGGACTTCGACTACCGGTCCAAGCAGACGAAGCTGCCGCCCTACCTGAACCCCGCCAACGGTGCCATCGACACGGACCTGACCCTGCCGCCGGCCATGAGCGTCTGGTCGGCCCGCATCGGCGCGCGGCCGGGGGATTTCGACGTCTCCGTCTTCGTCAACAACATCCTGGACAAGTCGACCTGGACGCGGCGTGAACGCGCCTCCAACCCGAACGAATTCTTCCGTCGGGAAGTCATCCGTCCCCGCACCTTCGGGGTCACGGTCGGTTATCGCTACTGACCCGTTCCGGTCCCGGACGGGAGCGGGTGACCGCTGCCGTCCGGGACCGATTGCCCGTGTGAAGCCAAACCGTACCATTCCAAGTCACCTGAGAAGGATCAGCGCCATGGCGAAAAATCGAAAATCGGCTTCGGCCTTCCTGGCCCCATTCGTCGCGGCCATTGCGCTGGCGGTCGCCGGCCCGGTTGCGGCGGCCGATTTCCTGTTCGTCAATGGCAAGATCTACACACCCGACGGCTGGCGCACGACGATGGAGGTCAAGGACGGCCATATCGCGCGCATCGGCGGTGACGCAGAGGCCAAGCAGTGGCAGGCGGGTGCCGGCCAGGTGGTCGACCTGAGCGGCAAGACCATCCTGCCCGGCCTTTACGACATGCATGTGCATCCCGTGCTGCAGGCCAAGGGGGAGGAAGGCCGCTGTCGCGTGCCGCAGGATGCGGACGCCGCAAAGCTGCTGGCCCTAGTTGCCGACTGCGTGAAGGCGGCCAAGCCCGGCGAGTGGGTGACGGGTGGGCAATGGCAGGCCTCCCTGATGCAGGGCACGCCGATCACGGCGGAAACGCTGGATCGGATTTCGCCCGCCAACCCTCTGATGCTGTTCGATGTCAGCGGCCACAGCGTCTGGGCCAACTCCCAGGCCCTGAAGATCGCCGGCATCACAGACAGCACCGCCAATCCCGAAGGCGGCATCATCGAACGTGACGCGAAGGGCAAGCCGACCGGCATTCTGCGCGAAACGGCGGGCCGGCTGGTGACGGCCAAGATCCCGCCGCAGACCAAGGAACAGACGGCGGCCAACCTGCGCCACCATCTGGACATGCTGTCCGGCTTCGGTGTCGTCGGCTATATCGAGGCCATGGCCTATCGCGACGATCTGGAGGTCTATGCGACCCTGGCCGATCAGGGCATCCTGAAGCAGCGGGTGCAGGCCTGCATCGCCTTCTCCGAAGCGGGCCGGGCGAATGCCGCCTTTGATGAAACACTGGCAGCGCGCGGCCAATATACCCGCGCCACCTTCAACGCCAATTGCGTCAAGGTTTTCGCCGACGGCGTTCCCACGGAAAGCCATACGGCGGCCATGCTGCACCCCTATCATGCCGGTCAGCCCAACGCCCCGGCCACGGGCCTGCTGCTGTTCGATCCCGCGCAGATGGCCAAGCTGGTCACCGACTGGGACAAGCAGGGCGTCACCGTCATGTTCCATGCCGCCGGCGACCGGTCGGTGCGCGAAGGATTGGACGCCATCGAGGCGGCGCGCAAGGCCAACGGCATGAGGGGGCCGATCCACCAGATCGGGCATTCCACCTTCATCGACGCGGCGGACATGCCGCGCTTCAAGAAGCTGAAGACCGCAGCCGAATTCTCCCCCTATCTCTGGGACCCGCAGCCCATCAATGACGACATCACCTCGGCCGTCGGCTCCCCGCGCATCGACCGCGTCTGGCCCATCAAGGAGGCCTTTGCCGCCGATGCGCTGGTGATCGCCGGGTCGGATTGGGCAGTCGTGCCCAGCCCCAATCCCTGGATCGGCATTGAAACGGCCGTCACCCGCCGCAATCCCGGCGGCAGCGAGCGCAGCTTCGGCCTGGGCGAGGCCATCACCCTGAAGCAGGCGATTGAGATGTTCTCCATCAACGCCGCCAAGCGCATGGGGATCGAGGCGCAGGCTGGTTCCCTGACGGCCGGAAAATGGGCAGATTTCCTGGTGCTGGACAACAGTCCCTTTGACATGCCGGTGACCCAGATCCACACGATCCAGCCTGTTGAGACCTGGATCGCGGGTGCCAAGGTCTTCGCCCGGGCGGATGCGCCCGCCGCGGCAAAGTAAGCGAGGCAAGCCACCATGTCGCAAACGGCCCTTTATCAGAATGAACGCTGCTTCTGGCACTCCACCGGCGTCCAGGCGCTTTATATCCCGCTGGATACCTGGGTGCAGCCGCCGACGGGTTCGTACGGCGCCGACACGCCGGACAGCAAGCGCCGGCTGCTGAACCTGGCCCAGGCATCCGGACTGGTTGATGCGCTGGCTCTGCCCAAGGCACCGCCGGCCAGCCGGGAAGACCTGCTGCGCATCCACCCCGCCGACTATCTGGACCGGTTCAAGGCGGCCAGCGATGCTGGCGGCGGCGATCTGGGCCAGCTGGCCCCCTTCTCCAAGGGCGGGTATGAGATTGCCTGCATCTCCGCCGGGCTGGGTATTGAAGCGGTGGATGCCGTCGTCACTGGCCGGTTCAAAAATGCCTATGCACTGTGCCGGCCGGCGGGGCACCATTGCCTGCCCGATATGCCTATGGGTTTCTGTCTCCTGTGCAACATTCCCATTGCCATCGAGGCGGCGCGGGCGAGGCACGGTGTCGGGCGGATCGCAGTGCTGGATTGGGACGTCCATCATGGCAACGGCACCCAGCATGTCTATTATGATTGTGGCGACACTCTGACCATCTCCATTCATCAGGACCGCTGCTTCCCGCCAGGCTACAGTGGGGCCGAAGATCGCGGAGCCGCAAATGGCTTGGGCGCCAATATCAATATTCCGCTGCCAGCTGGGTCCGGACACAACACCTATCTGCGTGCGATGCAGACCATCGTTATTCCGGCCGTGACCGCATTCAAACCGGAGCTGATCATTGTCGCCAGCGGACTGGACGCAAATGCTGTCGATCCCCTGGCACGCATGCTGCTGTACAGCGACAGCTATCGCGAGATCACGAAGTTGATCATGGGCGTCGCGGACTGCTTGTGCGGCGGTCGGCTAGTCGTGATCCACGAGGGTGGCTACTCCGAAGCCTATGTCCCCTTCTGCGGCCATGCGGTGCTTGAGACGCTGGCAGGCGTCCGCACGTCGGTGGCTGACCCCGAGCTGGAAATGTTTACGCGTTGGCAGCCGGCGCAGCAAATACAGTCCTTCCAAGACCAATGGGTCGATACTCTAGCCAAGGAACTTCTGACATGAACGTGAAAGCCTTTATTGTGACCGCTAGCCTGTTGATCTGTCCGATGACCTCCTGCCTGGCAGCGGAGATTCAGGCCGCGCCTGATGCCGGTTGGCGCGAGAAGGTCCGGCACTTCGCGGAAGCCAATTTCAAGCATCCTGCGTGGGGCTACAGCCATTCCGTCCGGGATTATGATCTGGCTCGACAACTGGCGGCGACAGATGGAGTCAAGCTGGATGATGATGTCCTGTTTGCAGCTGCCATGCTGCATGACATGGCTGCCTTCCCTGGCTATGCAGCCAAAGATGTGGATCATGCAGACGGGGCTGCGGAGCTTGTCGGGAACGTCCTGAAGGACACTGGCTTCCCCATGGGCAAATTGCAAGCCGTGCAGTCGGCCATCCGCACGCACATGTTCTTCCGGGACCCGGTCGGTCCGGAGGCGCTTTACCTGCATGATGCCGACGCGCTGGAATGGCTGGGAGCGATCGGTATTGCGCGGCTGACCGCGACGGTCGACTTGACTGGAACCATCATCGGCGGCTCGCCCGACGGCCCGACCGTGGTCAAGGGTCTGCAGGCCAATCTGCAGGCCGTGCCGCAGCGGGTATTATCGAAGGCGGGCCAGGCGTTGGTGCCAGAGCGCAGCGCCTTCCTTAAGCGCTATCTCGAACTTCTGGGGGGACAGACCGATGATTTCAAGAAGCTTTAAGTCCCTTATGGTCGCCGCCCTGACCGTGGCGGCCGCCTGCCTGCCCGTCTGCGCCGCATACCCCGACCTGACCGTGACGGTGCATAAAGGCGGCTTTGCAACGGTGAATTCTTACATCATCTCCAATGGCAAGACGCTGACGGTCATCGATGTGCAGCGCAAGGGCTATGAAGCGCAGAAGCTGGCAGATCTGGTCCGGTCGATGGGCCTGCCGCTGACCCAAGTCTTCATCACCCATGGTCATACCGACCATTTCACTGGCATGCATGTCTTTCGCGACCTGTTCCCTAAGGCCCGTATTCTGGTGGCGGATGAGGCCATCCGCCGCGACGTCAAGGAATATGCGATCTATATGGACCAGGGCGGGGCGACGGAGGCGGAAACGCCACTGGAGCGACCGCTGCGTCCGAAGTCAGCATCTTTCCCGGAAGGGTTCGATTACGAGAACAGTATCGGCTTGCTGAAAGGGCCGGTGCTGAATTTCGATGGCGGCGGAGCCTGCGATGTCATGTCAACCTACCCCGCCACCGAAGCGCCGCACATGTCGACGCTTTACTGCAAGTCGATCAATGCCCTGTTCCTGGCCGACCTTGGTTATAACAAGGTGCATCCCTGGATGGGCGACGACATCACCATTGAACGGGTTGTCGCCTGGAAAAAGGAGCTAGTGCGTCTCCGTCGGGAATATGGTCAGTTGAACCCTACCATCTATCCCGGCCATGGTGATCCCGGCACCATCGCCATGGTGGATGAGCTGATCAGTTATTTCGACAATTATCTGCGCATCGTCGCTAATGCCGAGAACAGAACAGACGCCATGATGCAGATCACTAGGCTTTATCCTGATTACAAGGAAGCCGACTTCTTCCTAAAGTATAGCCTGATTAACCATATCGGGGAATAGCCGCTGTTATAACCTGCATCATTCACCGGAGTGACGGGCGTGCTTCAGCCCTTTTATCGGAGGTTGAATTCGGATTCTGGCACCGAAACGCACCGATTAGGGGAGCCACACCCGTCATACTTGAAACTACGCTTTCTCTGCCGAGCCTGTCAGCTGTTTCCGCCAAACTGATCGAGGCCTGGTTTGGTGGCGGCAGAGAAACGTTTCGGCGTGAGGAACGGCATAATGCGTCTTGCATGTGGATCGGCTCAGAAACGTGCCCCCAGGGCAAGCTCTCGCTATGTATCTGAGATAGACCGGAGAATGGTAGTTGAACCAGTGTCACGGTCGGCGCCGATCGTGACACTGCCTATTCCGGCAATTTCTTCGTCGCGACAAGCACTTGCGATTGTTTTGGGTGGGGCACTGCCCCGAGCCGATTGACACCCAACAGCGGCACCAGGTTGGCAGCGGCCTCCGGTTCACCGTCCATCGATGTGATCGGGGCAATCAGGGGCGCTGGTGGGCGTTACAATTTGATAGCTTTCAATTGGTTGACGTCCGCTCTCCCTTTGCTGAGCTGCATACAAAAATGTCTAAACCCCACGGATCGTCACTTTCTTCGCCCGGAAATGATTTGAGTCATCGCGCCGAGGATGGAGTTGGCGACAAATGATGAACCAGCCGAGTCATCTCACCCAGGCAAGGTTCGAGAGGAGCGACGGGAATGCCGACCATCGACTCAGACATTGCCACGTTCCCCGACCTGCCATGCCCTGAAATCACAGGCGTGGTTGCCAGTGCGACTACTGATGCGCTGATGGTCACCGGTCCGGACGACCGTATCCTGTTCGTCAATCCTGCCTTTTCCCGGATCACCGGTTTTTCCTGCGCGGAACTTTTTGGGCAGGAGCCGTTCATGTGGAAAACCGACCGTTCACCGCCCGATTTTTATCACCAAATGTGGCAGATACTCCGGGACAAAGGGTTCTGGGAAGGCGACCTTTGGAACCAGAACAAGACAGGTCAGGCGTTCAGCGAATGGACCCGTATCCACCGCCTGCGGTCCACATCGTCGGATGAGGCCTTTCACGTCACCCTGTTTTCGGACGTGTCGCAGCGTCGCCGTTCACGGCCACGCCAGGTCAAAAGCCAGCTTACCGATGGTTTGACCGGCCTGCCGAACCGCTACCGTTTTGTGACCGACCTTCGATCCGCCCTTGGTCGTGCCGGCGTGCCGTCGGTTACCGTCATTGTCATGAACATTGACCAGTTCCGCCGCGTCAATGAACAGGCGGGACATGAAGGCGGCGACCGACTGTTGAACCGTATTGCCTGCGCTCTGCGGTAGCGGCTGCGTGCAACCGATGTGCTGGCGCGGCTGGCCGGTGATGAATTTGCTGTCCTGCTGGCCAACCCGATCGAGAATGAGGATGCGCTGTGCCTGGTCCACGACCTGCAGGAGGTCATTGCCGAGGCCGGAAAGGATGCCGCGCTGAACGATCCGTTGACGACGTCGGCTGGTATTGTCACCCACACCGGCGCGTGTGCCGACCCCTGTGAGGAGTCGGAGTTGATGCTGCGCAACGCCATTGCCGCCGTCGATGATGCGCGCCGCGCCGGGCACCATCGGGTCGCCATCCATACAGAGGAAAGTGCGGCCCGTCGGCTGGCCCGGCAGACGCAGGAACGCGCCCTGCGCAAGGCGATTGAGAGCAACGCGCTGGCCCTGCATTTTCAGCCCAAGGTCGATCTGCGCACAGGCGCTGTGATCGGCGCAGAGGCACTGGTGCGCTGGCACCTGGAAGGCACCGGCGACATCCCGCCCGCCCAGTTCATCCCCCTGGCCGAGGAATGCGGTCTGATCCAACGTATAGGGGAGATTACTCTTGAAAAGGCCTTTGCGGCCCTGACCGCCTGGATGGCGACGGGCCGGCCGCCGGTGCCGGTGTCGATCAATGTGTCGGCCGTGCAGTTGGACGGGCGTCTTCTGGCGGCGAAGCTGCGCGACCTGCTGCGCAGCAATATGGTGCCGCCGGAACTGATCGAAATAGAGGTGACGGAGACGGCGTTTGCGCATGACATGGAAGGTGCCATTGCCGAACTTCAGGCCGTGCGGGCCATGGGGGTTCGGATTGCGCTGGATGATTTCGGCACAGGCTACGCCACCTTATCGCTGCTGCAACGGCTTCCAGTCGACACGCTGAAGATCGACCGGTCCTTTGTCTCGGAAATGATAGATACCCGTTCATCGGAAGAGATCGTCCGGATGGTGATCGCGCTGGCCCGCGCGCTGGGCAAGGACCTGGTGGCTGAAGGCGTGGAGACCGTCGAACAGTCACGCCGCCTCGTCGAACTCGGCTGCGAGGCGGGACAGGGGTGGCTCTATGCCAGGGCCATGCCCTTTGACGTGCTGATGGCGTTCATCGAAAAAAGCCACAGTACCGAACCAGGCCGAGTGCAATCGAACATGCCCCTAGCCCTGCGGAGGGTTGCCCCATGACACCGGTCGAACGGTTACGCGCGCTTACATCGCTTCTGGTTCTGGCACTTCTTGCCCTTCAGGTTCCCACCATCACGGTGTTGCCGGTGCTGATGTCCGGCACCTCCTCGCTGGCAGCGCCAGCGGTGGCCCTGCTCTGCCTTGGTGCAGCACTGGCGGCATGGCGGTTTGCACCGACACAGACCTCACGGCTTGTGATGGCGGTCAGCCTGCCTGTGGCGGCGTCAATGTCGGTTGTCGCCGTCGCCGGCCATCCCTGGCAGACCGCGATGGTGACCTATGTCCATGTGCTGACCGCATTGTTGGTTGGTTTCAGCGATTGGCGCTGTGTGGGCGTCGCCGTGGCGACGACGGTTCTGCTGACCCTGGCGGCCTTCCTGGCGGAGGTGCCGGGGGTCGGTGGCGGCGACGTTCTGCAGGTATTGGCAGAGATGTGGCTGACGATTTTCGGCGGCGCCCTCCTTGGGTGGCTGGCCCTGTCCATGGCGCGGGCCTTTGATAATGCCGCCGCGGCCCTGTCGGACACCGAATCCGCCCATGCGTCGCTGACCACCATGATGAATGAGCGTGAAGAGGCGGAAAGGCGCGCCAAGCAGGAACGTGGACGGCTGTTAACCGCGGTGGCTGAAGAGTTGGAGGCCAAGGTCGGCGGTCTTGCCGATGAGGTCGCCAGCGAAGCCGCGGTGGCGGCCACGGATGCAGAAAGCCTTCATACCCTGGTCGCGAAAGGCTCTCAGGCTTCTGAAGTCATGGCCGATGACGGCCGGAAGGCGTTGACGGGTGCCGAGGCGGTGGCCGAAGCCAGCCAGCAATTGTCTGGTGCCATTGCAGAGGTCAGCGGACAAACCGCCCATTGTTCCGCGCTCGCCCGCGGGGCCGCCGATATCGCGCGCACCACGCAATCGGCGGTGCTGGAGCTGCGCCAGGCAGCCGACAGTATCCAGGACGTGGTTTCCGCCATCACGGAGATCGCGGAGACCATTAATCTGCTGGCCCTTAACGCCTCAATCGAAGCCGCCAGGGCCGGGGAGGCCGGCAAGGGCTTTGCCGTTGTCGCCTCTGAGGTCAAGCACCTGGCCGGGCAGACGGCAAAGGCGACCGCCCAGGTGGGCGAACGTATTGCCGCCATCCGCCACGGGGCCGGTTCTGCCGCCGAAGCGGTGACCAGTATCCTGGAGGCGGTGTTCAAGGTTGATGCGGCCAGTGCCGCCATCGTGGCTGCGGTGGAGGAACAGGACGCCGCGACCCGGAAGATCGCCAGTGGTGCCGCCGAAGCGGCCATGATCGCGCAGTCTACGGCGGTCGGCGGTACCAACATGGTAGCCAACTGGGCTGATGCCAGCCACCGTGCGGACAGCGTGACAGAGCTTGCCGGCCGGGTTGCGGAACGGACCGACCGCCTGCGCAATGCTTTGACGCATCTGCTGGATCGTATTCGGACCGAGGCGGTTTAACTTAAGATTGTTCAGAATGGACACTTCAAGATTGAGTGCTATCTCAGCGCGATCTTTTGCTTAGGATCCGGGGCTTTGAATGAATTTTGATGACACTTTGGCTAATGCAAGGAAGTTCGGCGCAGCCGCAGCCGCAAGCCTGTCGAGGTACGGAATCGCGCCCACGCCTGCCGCCTACGGTGTCTGGTACACCTATCACGCCGGGCATCTCCCGGACCTGGTCAGTGCACTCACTCGCATAATTGCAGCCGGCACCGGCCCGACAGACCTGGACTGCCAGAGTCTGTATGAGCGGTTTCTGTCGGGCAGTGTAGAGGCGAAAATTGTGGAGGATACCAGCACCGCCTTGCAGGAGGCTCTCGACATTGCCGTGTCGGCCCTGCGCGATGCCAGTGAAGACGCCACAGACTATGGCGATATCCTCAACAAAACGGCTGTGGCGTTGAAGTCATCGTCGCTGTCGTCGGTTCCGCTGCACGATATCATTTCCGCCCTGGCCCGCCGCACGGCGAAGACCGTGAACCATAATCTGCAACTGCAAGGCCGGCTTCAGGACTCGGCCAGCGAGCTTCAGACCATGCGGTCTACCCTGGCGACCGTGCATCGTGAGGCCAATACCGATGGGCTGACAGGCGTCGCTAATCGTCGTAGGTTCGATACGGTGCTGCGAAATGAGATTGCACGCGCGGGTGCTGACAATCAGCCCTTCTCGCTCATCATCGCGGATGTCGATCATTTCAAGAAATTCAACGACACGCACGGACACACAGTCGGTGATCAGGTACTAAGGTCTGCTGCCGGTCTTTTGAGTTCGATGGTGCGCGAAGGCGATACGGTCGCCCGGTATGGTGGTGAGGAGTTCGCCATCATCCTTCCCGGTATCAGCATCGATCAGGCCGCTGCCACAGCTGAGCGGCTGCGGGCCTCTGTTGCAAGTCGTAAGATCATACAGCGGGGCTCAGGTACCCCCGTCGGCTCCGTAACTATGTCGTTCGGGATTGCTGAATACTGGAGCGCTGAAACAGCGAATTCCCTTATTGAGCGAGCGGATCGTGCTCTCTACTCGGCCAAAGCGGGTGGTCGCAACATGGTGTGTGTAGGATATATTGATGAGGAAGTGCTGTAGATGCCATGTGTCGCTGGCTGGAAAAAACTCCCCAGAAGTGGCACATCAAAAGAGGTGATCCCGCCAACTCTAGAAACCACTATACAGAGTGAGGGTGAACCATTTCAAATTTGCCCTTTACACCTCCGTCGTGGCCTTCGCTGGTGACGGCCCAAGAGGGGCTGCAAAGCGGGAGACGCTGCGCAGATAAACGAGCTCAATCTCGGCACCAAGCCGCCGTACACTCGTTGCGTTGATCAGACGCTGACGCAACGGACCTACCGTCGGGACGAAAGTCGATATTCATGGCTGGCTACTCTGGCTGGCCGGAACCTCAACGTTCAGTTCTTCGGCAAAACCCGGTAATCCACAGTAAGCGGTGTTTTCAGGCCACGGCAGTTTCGGCCTGCTGGGCATATCTCCAGGGCAACAGCTCATCGAGCCTCGTGATCGGATGCCCGCTGGCGAGTTTGGTCAGGACATCGGCGAACCAGGCCTGCGGATCGACACCGCTGAGCTTGCAGGTTTCCACCAGCGACGCGCTGGTCGCCCAGTGCTCGCCGCCACCGTCGCTGCCGGCGAACAGAGCATTCTTGTGCGTGAGGGCGAGCGGGCGGGTGCTGCGCTCCACGCTGTTGCTGTCGATCTCCACCCGGCCGTCGTCGAGGAACAGCGTCAGCCCTTCCCAGCGGCTGAGCGCGTAGCGGATCGCCTCGGCCAATGTCGATTTGCGCGACACGGTCGCCAGTTGCTTTTCCAGCCACGTCTTCAGTTCCGCAATCAGCGGCGTCGAGCGGGCCTGGCGCTCCCGGCGGCGCGCTTCGGAGTCATGGCCGCGGATCTCGGCCTCCACTGCGTACAACTGGGCGATGCGCCGCAAGGCTTCGCTGGCGATCGGCGCCGAGCCGCCGGTCTGGAGATCATTGAAGCCGCGGCGGACGTGCGCCCAGCAGAAGGCGAGGCGCACGGCTCTGCCCTCGGCCAGCTTGCGATAGCCGGCATAGCCGTCGACCTGGAGCACGCCGGTGAACCCCTGCAGATGCGCCACCGGCCGTTCCGCCTTGCGATCAGGAGCATAGACGTAGGTCACCGCCGGCGGCTCCGGTCCGTTCCAGGGGCGATCGTCGCGCGCGTAGGCCCAGAGCTGGCCGGTCTTCGTACTGCCCCGTCCGGGGTCGAGCACCGGCGCCGTCGTCTCGTCAGCAAACAGCTTGCCCGACGCCTTCAGGCTGGCCATCAACCGCTCATGCAGGGGCCGCAGGTACCACGCCGCCCGTCCGACCCAGTCGGCCAGGGTGGAGCGGTCGAGATCGACACCCTGGCGCGCGTAGATCTGGGCTTGGCGGTAGAGCGGCAGGTGATCGGCGTACTTGGACACCAGCACGTGGGCGATCAGCGCCTCGGTGGGGATGCCGGCGTCCACGATGCGCGCCGGCGCCGCGGCCTGCACGACGCCCTCCTCGCACTGGCGGCAGGCGTATTTCGGCCGGCGGGTCACCAGCACCCGGAAGCGGGCCGGGACGAGGTCGAGACGCTGCGAGACATTCTCGCCGATGGGATGCAGCGTGCCGCCGCAACACGGGCAGGTCTTGTCGGCGACATCGATGAGGATCTCCTCGCGCGGCAGATCGGCCGGCAGGTTCCCGCGGTTCACCCGACGCCGTGGCGGCGAAGGGGCCGGCTTGGCCGCCACGGTGCCGGTGGGCTCGGCCTCCTTGGCGGCCAGCGTCTGCTCCAGGTCCTCCAAGGCCAAGGCCAGCTGGTCCGGATCAAGGCGCTCGGCCCGGCGGCCGAAGCGATGGCGCTGCAATTCCCGGATGATCTGGCGCAACCGGGCGATCTCCTCCTCGGCCGAGGAGCGGGCCGCCCCCAGCTCCGCGGCATGCCGAAGCCGTTCGGCCAGCAGCAGGGCACGCAGTTCGTCAGGATCGCTGGGAAGGGTTTCAGGCGCGGTCGTCACGTCCACCAGTATAGCGGCGGCTTACGCAGTCCTCGCCTCCGAAGCGGTGGCCGAGTCGCTGTGTCGCAGCTCAGCTGGCGGACGTCGGCCGAGGCACCCGCACGCCCCGCACCCGGGTCCAGTCCAGACCCTCGACGAGCGCCGAGAGCTGAGCCGGGGTCAGCCGGATCACGCCGTCGCGGATCGCTGGCCAGCGGAACTGGCCGGCCTCCAATCTCTTCGCGATGAGAACCAATCCGGTGCCGTCCCAGTGCAGGAGTTTCACCCGGTCGGAGCGCTTGGAGCGGAAGACGTAGACGACCCCGCTGAAGGGATCCGCCCTCAGTTGCTGCTGCACCAGGGCGGCCAAACCATCCATGCCCTTGCGGAAATCGACCGGCTTGGCGGCGACAAGAACCCGCACCGCGCCCTCGATACCGATCACCGCGACGCCCTCACCGCGCGCAGCACCGCCTTGACGGTGGCGCTGTCCATGCCGGCCGGCACGCGCACCACCGCATCGCCGATCTGCACTTCGATGGCCGGGAGTTCCTTCGCTGCGGCTGGCGGCGGCGTGGTGTCCAGCACCACCGGCGCAAACACCAACCCCTCTTCCTGGAAGCGGTTGGCGGCACGCGCTTCCCGGCGCCAGCCGAACACCTGCTGGGGCCGCAATCCGTGACGCCGGGCCACTTCGGAGACCACGGCCCCGGGCACCGCCGCCTCCGCCAGGATCCGTTCCTTCGCCTCCGGCGACCAGGTCCGGCGGCCCACATCGCCGGTGATCACCTCCATCCGGCGCACCCGCACGGCCTCAGAGGCAAGCGTAAGGTCGAGCGTAGACACAAACCGTTCTCCCGATCATGCGATCCGGGAGATTCGCTCCGCCTTGATCCCGCCGAAAGGTGGGACCAGAACACCGCTTACAATCCACACGCTCAAGCCAACGGATGAAGCAACAACCCATCAACAAGTACGTGTCCCACGCAGCGGATTCGTTCTTTGGCCTGAAATCCGACGGAGAGCTTGTCACCGCTGATGCGCGTGCTGAAAATGTTTAATTAAATCATAGTAGTAAGCTTGTTGTAATGTCGGTCGATGCGAGCCCCCGCATCCATACAAAACCCCAGCAAGATCAACATCCTGCTGGGGTTTTTGCTGCCGGCAAATAGCGCCCCAAAACCAGCCCAACGCCATTTACCTATCCCCTCAGCCCAGCCCACGCCGTACGCCTACGGTGAAGGCCGCCTTGTAGGGTTTGGCGCATGTGCTGATGTTTGTGTGGCGCGTCATCGCGCGGACGCAAACGAGTAGCAAACGTCATGTCTTATCAGCGTGTGGAGTTTCTGACGGGGACGGAGCGTCGCCGGTTCTATAGCCGGGACGAGAAGGTCCGGCTTGTGGAAGAGGCTTTCCGTCCGGGCGTTATGGTTGCGGCGGCGGCACGGCGGCTGGGTGTGCATGAAAGCCTGCTGTACCGTTGGCGGCGGGAGCTTTCGGTTCCGGTGGAGGCGGGGGGAGAGGATACAACAGGCTTTCTGCCCGTGACTGTGGCGCTGGATGATGGCCCGGCACCGTCAGTTCTGGCACCGCCCATTTGCACCGAGCCGGCGGTTGCTGGGGATCCGCCGGTACCGGCGGTGCCCGCGGTACTGGAGGTCACGCTGCCTGGCGGGACGTTCGTGCGGATGCAGGGCGATGTTGATCCGGCATTGGCGGTCAGCGTGCTGAAGGCCTTGGCGGTTCCTGGGCGGTGCTCATGATCCCGGTTGCGTTGGATGTGCGGGTGTGGCTGGCGGGCGGGGTCACCGACATGCGCTGTGGGATGAATTCGCTGGCGCTGAAGGTGCAACAGGGGCTGGGCCGGGACCCGCACGCCGGTGATCTTTACGTATTCCGGGGCCGCAGCGGCGCGCTGTTGAAATGCCTGTGGCATGACGGGGTGGGCATGTCTTTGAATGTCAAGCGGCTGGAACGGGGGCGGTTCATCTGGCCGGCTCCCAGTGGCGGCTGTGTTGCGATATCCGGTCCGCAATTCGCGTATTTGTTGCACGGGATAGACTGGCGAAATCCCCAACATACGGCGCGGCCCGGGAAATGCGTGGGCTCCACTTGAAAAAGTCGAGGATTTCTGCGGGCTTCCTGGTATAATTGGCCCTATGGATGCCCCGCCCGATGACCTCATTGCTCTGCGTGCAGCGCTGGCCCAAGCACAGGCCAAGGCCCTGGCTGCGGAGCAACTGGCCGCTGCCGCGCAGGCGAAGCTGGCGGCCGTGGAGACGGATACCCAGGCCCAGATCGCCGCCCTGAAACTGTTGATCGAGAAGCTCCAGCGGGAACTCTATGGTCAACGGTCGGAACGCAAGGCGCGGCTGCTCGACCAGTTGGAGCTGGAACTGGAGGAGCTGGAGGCCAGCGCCAGTGAGGATGAGCTGGCCGCTGAACAGGCGGCGGCCCAGACCACCAGCGTGACGGCCTTTGCCCGCAAACGCCCCTCGCGCCAGCCGTTCCCGGACCATCTGCCGCGCGAACGCGTGGTGATCCCGGCCCCCACCACTTGCCCCTGCTGTGGATCCTCCCGCCTGTCCAGGCTGGGGGAGACGGTGACCGAGAGCGCCGAGCGCGTTCCCGCGTCCCACAAGATCATCCAGACCGTGCGGGAAAAGGTGAGCTGCCGTGATTGCGAGCGGATCAGCCAGGCCCCGGCCCCATTTCATGTCACGCCCCGGGGATGGGCGGGGCCGAACCTGCTGGCCAGCATTCTGGTCGACAAGTTCGCCCACCACCTGCCGCTGAACCGGCAATGCGAACGCTTTGCCCGTGAGAGGCTGCACGTCAGCCTGTCGACGGCGGCCGATCAGGTGGGCCACGCCTGTGCCACCTTGAAGCCGCTGCATACGCTGCTGGAACGCCACGTTCTGACGGCCGACCGCCTGCATGGCGACGACACCACGGTGCCGGTACTGGCCAAGGGCAAGACCGATATTGCCCGGCTGTGGGTTTATCTCCGCGATGACCGGCCCTTTGCCGGCCCGGCCCCGCCGGCGGCCTTGTTCTACTATTCCAGAGATCGCAGCGGCATCCATCCCGAACAGCACCTGGCCGGCTACACCGGCTTGCTCCAGGCCGATGCCTATGCGGGCTATGATCGACTGTACGATCCCGCCCGCAAACCGGCACCGGTGACGGATGCCCTGTGCTGGGCCCATGCAAGACGCAAGTTCTTTGAACTGGCCGACATCGCCACCAAGGCCCGCCGCGGTGCCAAGGCACCGGAAATCTCGCCCGTCGCCCTGGAGGCCGTGAAGCGCATCGACGGGCTGTTCGACCTGGAGCGCACGATCAACGGCCTGCCGACCCACGAACGCCTGGCGGTCCGGCAGGACAAGGCCGAGCCGCTGGTCGATGAACTGGAAAGCTGGATGCGCCAGCAGCGCGCCGCAATGTCCCGGCATGCCACCGTGGCCAAGGCGCTGGACTATATGCTGACCCGCTGGGAACGGTTCGCCCGGTTCCTGACGGATGGCCGTCTCTGCCTGACCAACAATGCCGCCGAAAGAGCGTTGCGCGGTGTAGCTTTGGGGCGCCGCGCATGGATGTTCGCCGGCAGCGACCGCGGCGGCCAACGCGCCGCGTTCATGTACAGCTTGATGGTCTCCGCCAAGCTCAACGACATCGACCCCCAAGCCTGGCTGGCCGATGTCCTGGCCCGCATCAACGATCTGCCCCAAACCCGCCTCCACGAGCTGCTCCCTTGGGAATGGAAACAGCGGCGGGAAGCCCAGAAGGCAACCGCTGCATGAGATCAACTATGCATAGCCATCGCCGAAGCACCCGCGGCACCCACCGGATGCGTACCACCAACTTGATGGAAGATTTGCATGAACGGTCTCCTCTCTCAATGAGAAATGCGTACCCCACGATGTTCCTCGTGGGGTGAGGCCATCCACATCATCAAAATACGCCGACGCCTTGCGCAGAATCTCGTTCGCCTGGCGCAGTTCACGGTTCTCCCGCTCCAGCGCCTTCATCCGCTCGGCCATCTCCATCGGGATGCCGGCACGCTGGCCGCTGTCCACCTCGGTCTTCTTGACCCAATCGTTCAGGGTCGGCGCGGGACAGCCGATCTTGGCCGCGATCGACAGGATCGCCTGCTAACGCGAGCCATGCTGGCCCTCATTGTCCAAAACCAGCCGTACCGCGCGTTCGCGCACTTCATGGGGAAACTTGTTCGTCGTCTTGCTCATGATGCTCCATCCTACTCAAGAGTTGGAGCCTCCGGCAAACCCGGCGCTCTTCACCTTGATCAGGACCTGATACGCCAAGGAAACGCGGCCTAAGCCAAATTTCTCAGCAGAGGAAGTGGTCGGGACTGGGGATCAGCTTTATCCAGTCACTCCGACCCGTCCACGCCACTGTGGGCACTCAAGTTCCCAGTGTAAAACAGGCGAATGATCTCAGTTTACCGTGGTTTCTGAACATGCTCCGGTTCAAAGGGCGCTGTGTCAGCTTTCTCAAACTGCAACAGCAGGGAGATCAGGCTGGGTAGCAGGGTCAGGGTCAGGAAGGTCGCGGCTGTCAGACCGCCAATGATCGCATAGGCCATCGGACCCCAGAAAACCTGATGGGCGATGGGTATCATGCCAAGGATGGCGGCACAGGCCGTGAGCACGATGGGGCGTGCCCGATGCAGGGCGGCAGTGGCGATGGCGTCGCGTGCGGGCATGCCGCGGGCGACATTGCCATCCACCTCTTCGATCAGGATCACGGCATTGCGGATGATCATGCCGGCCAGGGCGATGACCCCCAACTGAGCCACGAAGCCCATCGGCGTGCCGGTTGGCAGCATGGCCGCGACAATCCCAATCAGGCCGAACGGTGCCATGGCCAGCGCCAGCCACAGGCGGGAGAAGCTGCGCAACTGCACCATCAGCAGCGCCATCATGACCATCAGCATGGCCGGCAAAGTGGCGATGATGGATGCGTTGCCCTTCTCCGACTCTTCAATCGTGCCGCCTTCGGCGATGGCATAGCCTTCCGGCAGGTTGGCCGCCAGTGCCTGTACCGCGGGTGCCAGTTGGGCGGAGACGGTGGCGGCCTGGATGCCCGGCGCGATATCGGTCTGTACCGTGATGATGGGCGTACGCTGCCGCCGCCAGATGACCGGCTGTTCCACACCAAAGCGCACCTGCGCAATCTGCCGCAACGGCACCTGCTGCCCGCCTTGTGTGGTGATTTGCAGGTTGGCAATCGTGGCCAGATCGTTGCGTTCGGCCGCTTCGGCGCGGGCGATCACCTGGATCAGGCGGTTACCATCACGCACAGCCGTGATCCCCGTACCGGAGAAGATGGCTGACAGCGTGCTTGCCACATCCTGCGATGACAGGCCGACGGCACGGGCCTGGGTCTGGTCGACCAGAACCTCTACCCGCTTCTGGGGTTCGCCGGCGGTCAGGTTGATGTCCCGCGTATGGGGGTTGGCGGCCAGCACATTGGCAAGTTGCTGGGCGTAGTCCTGTACCTTGGCGATATCCGGCCCCGTAACGCGGTATTTCAACGGCCAGCCGACCGGCGGGCCTAGTTCCAGCGGCGTCGCCCGGGAAACAAGGTCAGTGAAATCCTTGGCAAAGGCCGCTTCCAACCGGGCACGCACCCGGTCGCGTTCTTCCAGCCCCTTGGTCACGACAACGGTCTGGGTGATGTTGTCATTGGTCAGCAGTACATCCATCGGCAGATAGAAGCGGATGGCCCCCGACCCGACATAGGTGGAGAAACGCTCCACCTCGCTGTCATTCTTCAACAGGGCTTCCAGCCTTTCCGCCTGGCGCTGCGTAGCCTCCAACGAGGCATTCTGCGGCAGCGTCAGACTGACCAGCAGTTCCGGGCGGTCGGACGGGGGAAAGAACTGCTGTTCCAGCTTGCCAGCCCCCAGAAGCGACAAGGCGAACACGCCCACGGCAAAGGCAATCGTCTTGCCCCGATGGTTTAGCGACCAGTCCAGGACCCTGGTGTAGGCGCGCATGATGCGGCCTGCGCTGCCATGGCTGTGGGCCATGGTACGCGGGAGAACCCAGGTGCCGATCAGGGGCGAGAACAGGACAGCCACGATCCAGCTTGCCAGAAGCGAGATCAGCACGACCATGAACAGCGAGAAGCAATATTCACCAGCACTGGAGGCGGCAAAGCCCACGGGAATGAAGCCGGCAATCATGACCAGCGTGCCGGTCAGCATCGGGAAGGCCGTGCTGTCATATGCAAAGGTGGCAGCCCGCGGCAGGTCCCATCCTTCCTCCAGCTTTGAAACCATGGCCTCCACGGTGATCATCGCATCATCGACCAGAAGCCCCAGGGCGATGATCAGAGCGCCCAGCGAGATACGCTGCAGGCCGATGCCGGTCAGTTCCATGCCGATAAACGTCATGGCCAGGACGAACGGAATGGACAAGGTGACCACCAGACCGGCTCGCGTGCCCAGCGACAGGAACGATACGGCCAGCACGATGGCGATGGCCTCCACTAGAACCTTCACAAACCCATTGACCGCCTGCTTGACCACCACGGCCTGATCGGCAACCACTGTCACCTCAATGCCGTGGGGAAGTGTCTGGGCAATCTCTGTCATGCGCCCCTTGATGGTCTGGCCAAAGGCCAAAAGGTTACCGGTGGGCGCCATGGAGATGGCTAGACCCAGGGCCGGCTCTCCATTCACCCGGAACAGGGGAGCGGGCGGGTCGGCGGGAATGCGGGTGATGGTGGTGATATCGGCCAGTCGCACAAAGCGGTCATTGGCCCGCAATGTCACCTGTCGCAGGCTTTCCTCTGATGCGAAGGCACCGCTGACGCGCAGGGCAACCTTCTCGTCGGGCAGGCGGACGGTGCCCGCCGGTTCGACGGCATTCTGGGCGGCAAGCGCCTGCATCACGCTTTGTTCGTTCAGCCCCATGGCGGCCAGCCGCCGGGGTGAAAATTCCACAATGATCTGTTCTTCCTGCACCCCGATCAACTGCACCTTGCCGATATCCGGCGTGGACAGCAGGCGGGCGCGGACCGTATCGACGCGGTCGCGCAGTTCGCGCATGCTGAACCCATCGGCGGTAAAGCCGTAGATGATGCCGAACGTGTCCCCGAACTCATCGTTGAAGAAGGGACCCTGGACACCCGATGGCAGGGTCGGGGTCACATCCGCCACCTTCTTGCGCACCTGATACCAGATGTCTTCGACCCTGGCCGGCGGTGTGTCATCGCGCAGATTGATGAAAATCACGGCCTCGCCGGCACGACTGTAGCTGTCCAGCCGGTCCAGATGCGGCGTTTCCTCCAGCTTCTCCTCAAGCCGGTCGGTCAGAAGACTGGCCGTGTCCGTGGCCGACGCACCCGGCCAATAGGCCTGTACCACCATCGTCTTGATGGTAAAGGGCGGGTCTTCATTGCGGCCCAGGTTCAGGTAACTCCAGATGCCGCCCAGCAGCGTGGCCAGCATCAGGAAGATCACCAGGGGCTGCTCCTTCAGCGCCCAGGCCGACAGGTTGAAGCCTTTCCGGGGTGGGATCTGATCATGGCTGCTCATTTGGCGGCCCCTTCCAGCAGAACCTTCTGCCCCGGCCGAAGCTTGGCAACACCGGCCGTCACCACGATATCACCCTTGTCCAGGCCAGCGGCGAGATAGGCGGTATCGGCGGTGTAGCGGGCCACGGTCACCGGTTTGCGCACCAGCAGGCCCGTTGCCGGATTGACAACATAAACGGCGGGCTTGTCGCCATCGTTGGTGATCGACGAGGCGGGCACTGCGATGATCAGACCGGTAGGCAGGACGACGCGCCCCGTTACCGTGGCCCCAAAGGCCATGTCGGCCGGCGCACCGGGCAGGCTGACGCGCACACGGAAGGTGCGTGTCACCGGGTCGGCGGTGGGGCTGATCTCCCGCACAGACCCAACCACGCTGATGGCGGGATTGGCCGACAGGGACACCTTGACCTGAAGATCATGCGGTGCCCCCTGCACCAGCGTTTCTGCCACATTGAACACGGCTTCGCGCTCATTGGTCGATGCCAGGGTTGCCACCATCTGACCGGCGGCGACCACCTGTCCGGCATTGGCGCCAATGCTGGTGATGATGCCGTCGCTTTCGGCGGTCAGCTTCGTGTAGGCCAGCTTGTTGCGGGCATTGGATAAGGTGGCAGACGCTGCCTCACGCCGGGACCGGGCGCTCTGCCAATTGGCCTCCGCCTCATCCACCCGGGCCTTGGCGACGATATCCTTGGCGAACAGGGTCTGCTGCCGTTCCAACGCCACCTTGGCCAGGTCTTCGGCCGCGGCGGCACTGCGCATGTCGGCATCGGCGGCACGCAGTTCATTCTGCACGTCCCGGTCATCCAGTGTGGCGATGGCCTGCCCGGCCTTCACCCGCGCGCCGACATCAACAAGGCGGCTGGCGATGCGCCCATCAATGCGAAAACCGTGGGCGGTCTCATAGCGTGGCTGTATCTCACCGGTCTGAACCAGCTCCTCCCCGTCCGCGACAGGGGTCACGATGAGGGTGCGGACAGGCCGCGGCTTTTCAACAGGCGCCTCTTCTGGCGAACAACCGACAAGGGTTGTCAGAAGAAAGGCGCCAAGAATGGCGGTATGGCAGGCGCGCATCTCAATTCTCCAACGCGCTGGGAGTCAGGCCACGGATGGCGTTCTCAAGTGCTGCGGAAGCGAGGGTCCTGACTGTCCGTCGTCGAAACAACTGGGACATCGGGATGAATTTGT
>NZ_NOXU01000020.1 GCF_002251795.1 Niveispirillum lacus
ACCGACCACCAAACACAAGGCGGCGCTCACCGGACGCGTACTCACGACATAGAAGGGGCGAAAAACCACGCTAAGCGGACAAATCAAGAACGCTTCTCCCCTGCCCATCAAACCTCCTTTTTACGGACGGGAGGGTGGGCAACATGGGGACGTCGACGATGTGCAGAGCAGATCCGGCGGCAGCACAACTCCCAAAGAGCTAGTCCATGCCAACTTTGACCCCGAAGGCCGCGGCGATGGCGCCGACAGCCATGACCAGCGCCGTCACGTCCAGACTTTCCCAGAAGGGCCCATCGACCTGAATTGGACCAAGGGACAATAGGCACAGTTTCTGAAACACGGTGTGCAGTGCTAACTATATCGCCAGATTGAGGATCACCCCCACGACGGCTGCCGTCACGACAGCTGGGCGCTGATCATCGCATGATTGCAGTGCAGGGCCTCGATCTATGGCGCCTCCGGACTATCCAGAGGAAGCAGGGCATGAAGGTGACCCAGGCGGTGAGCATGGCCGCCAGGGTGGCAACATAAGGGTTGAGGAGCCGGGGCTGCGGAAAGCACCCATGAGGCCCACGAACTTCACTACCATGAACAACGGTCATGGGGTCCTCTCGGCCATTCACAGCCCGTCCGACATCTCTACCGGCCTCAGCCAGCGAAAGTGTCCAAGACCTGTTGTGCGACGTAGACCAGGACGGCACAAGGCCTGCCGAATGTCCCGACGGCCACCTGACTGAACTTGCCGTGTCAGCCCCACGGATGATGGTTGCCAGAGGTGAGAGGGCGGGCGAGGTCAAACCGAAATGCCCCACCCCCTCCACATCGAAGGGTATCGACGCGAACCGACGCGAACCGCTGCGCGACGCCCTCAACTTCCTGGGCAGAGACAAACAGGAAAGCTGCATCCGGGTCGATGACGCGTCGGTTAAGCCAAGGGCTGGCGGTACGATCAGGATGCGAGGGCCCGCCGCGACATCCTCGTCTGTACGGAAATCGGCCCGTTTCTGTGTCTCATTACAAAGGAGTGGCAGCTCCGAGGTCGTTTCTCGTGTTGACATATCCCCCCCTGGGGGATATTTGACGGTTATGAGCCATGCCAACAATCCTGAGATTCTGAACCGGCTTAAGAGAGCCCAGGGGCACCTGTCCAAGATCGTCGAGATGGTCGAGGAAGGGCGCGACGCCCTGACCATTGCCCAGCAATTACAGGCGGTGCTGAAGGCCGTGGACAAGGCAAAGACGGTGCTGGTGCTGCACCATATCGAGCATCATCTGGAGGAGGCGACCGGAGCCCTGCCCAAGGAGGTGCGGGAACGGTTGTCCGGGATCGCGGAAATCACCAAGTACCTCTGACCCGGCCCATGGCCACTCTGGAATAGTTTGGTTCCGTCACTATATCCGGGTACGGTTTCCTCGTTCATTTCCCAATCACAAGGCACGATGCGCTCCCTTCTCGCCTTCCTTATGACCGTGATGCTGTGCTTCACCGTGTTCCACACGGGCGAAACCATGGCACATGGGCTGGTGGAGAAGCTGGAGCATCATGTAGGTGGGTCCATGGATGGGGACCATACCGTCCATGAAAAGCATGTGGAAACCGACGATAGCGATCAGCATATCGACAGGTTCCACCATGCCCATGACACGGTGACCCATTTGCTGGTGGTCGTGCCGACGCAGGTTCAGGTGACAAGCCCGCCCTTGCTGCGCGGCCATGTCCCGTTGCCGATTTCCTTCACCCGCCAGCACAGCGACATCCGTATCGACCGTCCGCCGCGCCAGGCCTGAATCCATCTGATTCAATCCTGATCGCGATTTGACAGGCCCCCGCTTGCGGCGGGCCGAGGACGATACCCATGCCCAGAGCCATCCCGCTCCGGTCCGGCATGGCCGTGACGATGTTGCTGCTTGCAACCGTCGCCGGCCCCTGTTTGGCCCAGGAGGCGCCAGCCTCCATTTCCCGCGAGGCACCTGCCTCCAACCCCTATGCTGCCGATCCGGCTGCCAGTCCCGTCGGCATCCTGACCCTGCGCCAAGCCCTGACGCTTGCCGCCACCACCCATCCACGCCTTGCCGGCCACCGCTTCGCCCTGGATGCCGCCACGGCCCGCCAGGATCAGGCGGCGCTGCGCAATCCGTTCCAACTCGGCATTGATGTCGAGAATGTCGGCGGCACCGGCGGCACCCGCTTCATCGGTGACACGGAAGTCACCCTCAGCCTGGGCACCGTTCTGGACCTGGAGGACAAGCGCGGGCGGCGCATGGATGTGGCCCGGCAGGAACGCGCCCAGATCCTGTCCGAACAGGATGCCGAGAAGATCGACATCCTGGCAGAGGTGACGCGCCGCTTCATTGATGTCGTGGTCAATCAGGAACTGCTGGCGCTGGCCCGCCGGCAGGAAGCCATGGCCGCCCGCGCCCTGGATGCGGCCAACACCCGCAACAGGGCTGCCAAGGCCCTGCCGGGCGAGGTGGCGCGCGCCGAGGTTTCCGTCACCCAGGCCAAGCTGGTCCGGCTGCGCAGGGAACAGGAGCTGCACTCCGCCCGCCTGCTGCTGGCCGAGGCCTGGGCGGACCGCGACCCGCGGTTCGAACTGGCCGCGGCCAATCTGCTGGACATGCCGGCCCCGCTACCCGTCTCCACCATCCAGGCGCGGATGGAGCGCAATCCCGACCTGCTGCGCTTTGCGTCCGAACGCCGGGCCCTGGAGGCCCGCACCCTGCTGGCCGAAAGTGCCCGCACGCCCGACTTGACGGTCAGTGCCGGCATAAGGCGGCTGGAGGGCCAGAACGGTCAGGCCTTCGTCATGTCGCTGACCATGCCGCTGGGGTCCGCCGCCCGAGCTGAGCCCGGTATCCGCGAGGCAAGGGCCGCCACCGGCCTTGCCCTGGCGCGCGAACAGGCGGCACGAACCAGCCTCTACAACACGCTGGCCAGCCTGCATGCCGGGATGGAACGCGCGCGTCAGGCGCTGAAGCTGTTGCAGGAGGAGGCAGCACCCAAGGCCCGTGCCGCCATCGCCGCCATTGAGGATGGCTACAGGGCCGGCCGCCTGTCGCTGCTGGAACTGACCGAGGCCAACCGGCAACTGGTGGAGCTGGAACAGGCCATGATCAATGAGGCCTCCGACTATCACCGGCTCGCCATCGAAGCCGAGCGCCTGACCGGCCAGACCCTCGCCCCGCAGGACTGACACCATGACCAAGACCAACATGATCAAGCAGACCCTGCTTGTCGCAACCATCCTGGCCGTCGGCGGCGCCGGCGCCCTGTGGCTTATCAACCGGCCGACCGCGACCCATGCCCTGGGCGGCCACCCCGCTGCCCCGGCGGCAGGCGAGTATGAACGCGGCCCCCATCGCGGTCGCATGCTGCGCGACGGGCCGCTGGCCCTGGAACTGACCGTTTTCGAGGACGGTGTTCCCCCGCATTACCGCGTCTATGCCTATGTCGACGACAAACCCGTGGCCCCGCAAACCGTGGGCTTGGCCGTCGCCGTGACGCGCCTGGGCGGCAAGGTCGACAAGTTCGGCTTCAAGCCGGAGCAGGACTACCTGGTCGGCGACGGTGTGCTGGTGGAGCCGCATTCCTTCGATGTGCATGTGGTCGCCAACCGGGGCGGCAAGCGCAGCGAATGGAAATTCGCCTCTTATGAAGGGCGCACCCGGATCGAACCGGCATCCGCCGAAGCATCGGGCATCAAGACGGAACCGGCTGGCCCCGCCACCATCAACGAGACGGTGGAGGTCACGGGCCGTATCGGTCTCAACATGGACCGGTCAGCGCGTATCGATGCCCGCTTCCCCGGTCTGGTGCGCGAGGTGCGCAAGCTGCCCGGTGACAGGGTGGAGGCTGGCGAGGTCATTGCCACCATCGAAAGCAATGAGAGCCTGCAAACCTATGCCGTGAAGTCCCCGGTCAGCGGCACGGTACTGTCCCGCGACATCAATGTCGGGGCCGTCACGGGCAACGGCCCGCTGTTCGAGATCGGCGATCTGTCCACGCTCTGGGCCGACCTGCGCCTGTTCCCCGCCGATGCCGCACGGGTCAAGGTGGGTCAGGCGGTCAGTCTGAGGACCGTCGATGGCACGGAGATCACGGGCAGCGTCCAGCGCATCCTGCCCCTGGCCGATGCCGGCAGCCAGACGGTGGTCGCCCGCGTCCTGCTGGACAATACCGATCAGAAGCTGCGGCCGGGGCAGGTGGTGAATGCCAGCATCATTGTCGCTTCGCGTGAGGTGCCTTTGGCGGTGAAAGTGTCCGGCCTGCAGGCCTTCCGTGACTTCACGGTGGTGTTCGCGCTGGTGGGCGACACCTACGAGGTGCGCATGCTGGAGCTGGGCCAGCAGGATGGCGATAAGGTGGAGGTGCTGGGCGGCATCGAGCCCGGTGAACGCTATGTCACCGAGAACAGCTTCCTCATCAAGGCCGACATCGACAAGTCCGGCGCCAGCCACGATCATTGAGGAGCCGGACCATGCTCGATACCCTTATCAAGGCGGCCATCCGGCATCGCTGGCTGGTGCTGGCCCTCACCTTCGGCCTTGCTGCCCTGGGCGTATATAACTTCACCCGCCTGTCCATCGACGCGGTGCCCGACATCACCAATGTCCAGGTGCAGGTGAATACCGAGGCGCCGGGCTATTCGCCGCTGGAGGCCGAACAGCGCGTCACCTACCCGATCGAGGCCGCCCTGGGCGGCCTGCCGCACCTGTCCTACACCCGCTCCATCTCCCGCTACGGCCTGTCGCAGGTGACGGTGGTGTTCAAGGAAGGGACGGATATCTACTTCGCCCGCCAGCTCGTCAATGAAAGGCTGCAACAGACCCTGGCGCAGTTGCCCGCCGGTATTGAGCCGACCATGGGCCCCATCGCCACCGGCCTGGGCGAAATCTTCATGTACACGATCAGCGCGCGGGACGGCACGACACGGCCGGACGGTAACCCCTGGACGCCCGCCGACCTGCGGGAGGTGCAGGATTGGGTGGTCCGCCCGCAATTGCGCAACATCTCCGGCGTTACGGAAATCAACACGGTGGGCGGCTTCAACCGCCAGTACCAGGTGTCCCCGGACCCGCAGCGCATGCAGGCCCATGGCGTCACCATGGCCGACATCGTGCAGGCGCTTGAACGCAACAATGCCAATGTCGGTGCCGGCTATATCGAACGCCATGGCCAGCAATATCTGATCCGCGTGCCGGGACAGGCCACGGGCACGGAAGACCTCGCCTCAATCCTGCTGGATCGGCCCAGCGGGGTACCGCTGCGCATCGGTGATGTGGCGGAAGTCGGATTCGGGGCGGAACTGCGCACCGGGGCCGCCACCCAGAACGGCAAGGAAACCGTGCTGGGCACCGTCTTCATGCTGGTGGGGGAGAACAGCCGCGACGTTTCCCGTCTGGTTGCCGCCAAACTGGAAGAGGTCAAGGCGAGCTTGCCTGCCGGTATCGTGGTGGAGGCGGTTTATGATCGTACCACCCTGGTCGACCGGACCATCGCGACGGTGGAGAAGAACCTGGCCGAGGGCGCGCTGCTGGTCATTGTGGTGCTGTTCCTGCTGCTGGGCAATATCCGCGCCGCCCTGATCACGGCGGCGGTGATCCCGCTCTCCATACTGCTGACCATCACCGGCATGGTGCAGACCAAGGTGTCGGGCAACCTGATGAGCTTAGGCGCGCTTGATTTCGGCCTGATCGTCGATGGTGCCGTCATCATCATCGAGAATTGCCTGCGCCGCTTTGGCGAGGCGCAGCACCGTCTGGGCCGGCTGCTTACACGCGAGGAGCGGTTCGACCTGGCGGCATCCGCCACGTCAGAGGTGATCAAGCCCAGCCTGTTCGGCGTCTTCATCATCACCATCGTCTATCTGCCCATCTTCACCCTGACCGGGGTGGAGGGGAAGATGTTCCACCCCATGGCCGCCACGGTGGTCATGGCGCTCTCGGCGGCTTTGGTCCTGTCGCTGAGTTTCGTGCCCGCCGGTGTCGCCCTGTTCGTCACCGGGCGGGTGGCGGAGCATGAGAATGCCGTCATGCAGGCCACGGGACGCTTCTATGACCGCGCCTTGCGCATGGCCATCGGCAACCGCGTGCCCATCGTGGTGGCCGCTGCCATGATGGTGGTGCTGTCCGGCATCGCCGCCTCCCGCATGGGGACGGAATTCATCCCCAACCTGGACGAGGGCGATGTGGCCCTGCACGCACTACGCATCCCCGGCACCAGCCTGACCCAGGCCATCGGCATGCAGACGGTGCTGGAGGCTAGGCTGAAGCAGTTCCCGGAAATCGACCGCGTCTTCGCCAAGATCGGCACGGCGGAGGTGGCGACCGACCCGATGCCACCCAGCGTGGCGGACACCTTCATCATCATGAAGCCGCGTGACCAATGGCCCGATCCGCGCAAGACCAAGGCACAGCTGGTCGCGGAAATGGCCGCCGCCGTGGCGACCGTGCCCGGCAACAATTACGAGTTCCTGCAACCCATCCAGATGCGCTTCAACGAGCTGATCGCTGGTGTGCGCAGCGAGGTGGCGGTGAAGGTTTATGGCGACGACCTGGAGAAGCTGACGGAGATCGGGGCCCAGATCGAAGCCATCATCAATGCCGTGCCCGGTGCGGCGGATGCCAAGCTGGAACAGGCCACCGGCCTGCCTATGTTGAGCATCCTGCCCGATCGCGCGGCGCTGGACCGCTACGGCGTCAGCATCGCCGACTTGCAGCAGGTGGTGCAGACGGCACTGGCCGGACAGGTCGCCGGCCAGATCTTCGAGGGTGATCGGCGGTTCGACATTGTCGTCCGCCTACCCGAGCATATTCGCACCGACCTGGACCGGTTGCGGCTGCTGCCCGTCCCCATGCCGGCGGTCGAGGGTGGTTCGGCTGTGGCCTATCTTCCCCTGGGTGAATTGGCCAAGGTGGAGATCGGCCTGGGCCCCAACCAGATCAGCCGGGAGAACGCCAAGCGCCGCATCGTCGTCACCTCCAACGTGCGCGGCCGCGACCTGGGCTCCTTCGTGCAGGAAATCCAGCGCACAGTGGCGCAGAACGTGGCCGTTCCCGAAGGCTATTGGGTGGAATATGGCGGCACGTTCCAGCAGCTCACCTCGGCCACCGAACGGCTGCGGATCGTGGTGCCGCTGACCCTGCTGGCCATTTTCGGCCTGCTGGTCATGGCGTTCGGGTCGATGCGCGATGCAGGCATCGTGTTCAGTGGCGTGCCATTGGCCCTGACGGGCGGCGTGGCGGCACTGGCGCTGCGCGACATCCCGCTGTCGATCTCCGCCGGGGTCGGCTTCATCGCGCTGTCCGGCATCGCGGTGCTGAACGGCGTGGTCATGGTGACCTTCATCCGCAAACTACTGGATGACGGCATGACACTGGAGGCTGCGATCACCCAAGGGGCCTTGGCCCGCCTGCGACCCGTGCTGATGACGGCGCTGGTGGCCGGCCTCGGCTTCATCCCCATGGCCTTCAATGTCGGCACGGGCAGCGAGGTGCAGCGACCGCTGGCCACCGTCGTCATCGGCGGCATCCTTTCGTCCACCTTGCTGACGCTGCTGGTGCTGCCGGCCTTGTACCGGCTGTGCCACCGCGACACCCGACAGCTGTTACCGGCGCTGCATCCTTGACCGTGAAAGGAGAAACTCCATGAAGACAAGGATCGCAGTTCTGGTCTTTGCGCTGGCACTGTCGGGATGTTCCACCCCGGCGGTCGGGCCAGGACGAACGGTGGCCGACACCACCTGTGAAAGTGGCCAGCGGGCGCAGGAATTCGCCCCGCGCCTTCCTGGCATCAAGCGGTACGGTCCCCGTTGGCGCGATGGGGAGTGTGTCGCCGCAATCCTGTCGCCAGCACCCGAAGTTAAATGAGGAAAACCCCTCCGTCCCCGCGTCAGGCGGGGCGGAGGGGCGATCCGATTTTGCAGATCAAACCGAACGGGGGGCGTCGTCACCGGCCCAAAGCCGTCCGGCGATGAGCGTGGTGACGACCGCCAGCACGCCCAAGGTGGCAAAAGCGATTGTCAGGCCGCCGGTCGAACCCAGCCAGCCCGCCAGTGGATATGTCACCAGCCAGCACGCATGGGAAAGCGCGAACTGCGCCGCGAAGATGGCCGGACGGTCTCCCGCCTCAGCGGAACGGCGCAACAGCCGACCGGACGGTGTCAGCACCGCAGAATTTGCCGCTCCCAATATGAACCAGGCGGGCATGAGGATCGGAAAGGAACCATCGACATTCCCCACAACCAGACCGGTTGCCAGGAGGACCGCCAGGGTCAACAGACCCCCGGTCAGTACCCAGGCCCCAGCCATCATCACACTGCGGTCCCCCGTCTGCTCCAACAGCTTGGGTAGCAGGAACGCCATGACCATAGACCCGGCACCATAGGCGGCCAGCAGCATGGCAACATCCGTTTCCGAGCCGCCCAGCAGACCACGCACCAACACGACGGTGTTGACGATCACCATGGCACCTGTTGCGGCGACGGTCCCGTTGAAGGCCAGCAGGCCACGCAGGCGCGGTGTCAGCAGATAGAGGCGCATTCCCCTTGTGGTCCGGTCATAGATGCCGCCCTTGTGCTCCACCGGTGTCGGCCTTGTGAGGCGGGTCGATACCACCAGCAGGGCGGACAGGACGAAGCCGACCACGGTGCCAGCGAACAGGTCATGGTAGGTCATGATGGTCAGCAGGGCCGCCGCCAGCGCCGGACTGACCAAGCTCTCCAGATCATAGGCCAACCGGGCCAGCGACAGGGCCTTGGTATAGTCGGCCTCTTCCGGCAGCACGTCCGGGATGGTCGCCTGGAATGTCGGCGTAAAGGCGGCGGATGCCGATTGCAGCAGAAAGATCAGCACATAGATTTGCCAGACCTGTGTGACGAAGGGCAGCGACAGCGCGATCAAGGCGCGCACCAGATCCATGGCGACCAGGAAGGTGCGCCGGGGCAACCGGTCGGCAAAGGCACCGGCGACGGGTGCCACCACCACATAGGCCACCATTTTGATCGCCAGCGCCGTACCCAGCACCGCGCCGGCGTCCGCACCCGCCAGATCAAAGGCCAGCAGGCCCAGCGCCACGGTCAGCAGCCCGGTTCCCACCAGGGCCACGACCTGTGCTGCGAAGAGGTGGCGGTAGGTACGGTTCAGCAAGGGAGAGAACAAGGGGATTTCTTTCAAGCTGGTTGGGTAGCGCCTTCCAGCCGGCCTGGACAGAACCGACTGCCTCAATATGCTATCCCCCTGGTGGGGATATTTCAAGGTTGCTTCAGGGTGTGCGAATGAGTCGCAAATGGGGCATTGACCCGACTTTGGCATTCCGCTATCCCTGGAAATATCAGTGGAATGGAGCGGGCATGGGCTTCACGGAGACGTGGTTACCTATGCATATCGATGGCAACCAGATGGTGAAACTGATCCTGTTGAAAGGCGTTCGCTTCATCATCGTGGCGATGATGCTTTCCGGCGTTTTGTCTTTCGCTCACCACAGCCTGGCCGCCCATATTCCCGATATCGCTATCGCCGATGGTCATGTCCATGATCATGGACACGACCATGACGGGGAGGATGATCGATCCGCCGGACCGACCCATAGCCATAACAAGGGCGACCATTCCCACACCGTTCTGATCGCCATCACGTTCCCCCCTGGCGCGCCGAATGTATGGCGCACCGGCTGGCACGATGACATACCGGCGGCCCTGTCCAGCGCACCGCTTTACGCCCTGGAGCGGCCACCACGGGCCGGGTTCCACGCATAGCCACAAGCAGCACCCTGACGGGGGCTGCTTTCCCTATTGCTGAAACTCGGGAAAACCCAAGCCATGAAAAGGCCTCCACCCAGGGTCGGGCAGGCGCGCGCCGCCGTGCCGCCCCGGACCTTGCTTCTGGCCCTGATGGGCATGATCATAGTCCTTCTGATGGGAAGCGCCGATGCGCTGGCCCATGCCGTGACACAGGGCGACAAGGGCTATATCCAGGAGATCACGGGCGTGCATCTCCTGCCCTTCATCTATCTGGGCGCCAAGCACATGGTGACCGGCTACGATCACATCCTGTTCCTGTTCGGTGTGATCTTCTTTCTTTATCGGCTGAACCATATCGCGCTGTATGTCAGCCTGTTCGCCCTCGGCCATTCGACCACGATGCTGCTGGGCGTGCTGTTCGACACCAACGTCAATGGCTACCTGATCGACGCCATCATCGGCCTGTCGGTCGTTTACAAAGCGCTGGACAATCTGGGTGCCTATCAGCGCTGGCTGGGTTTCCAGCCCAACACCAAGGTGGCGACACTGGTCTTTGGCCTGTTCCACGGGTTGGGGCTGGCCACCAAGATCCGCGAATATGACGTGGCAGCGGATGGGCTGATCCCCAATCTGCTGGCCTTTAATGTCGGCGTGGAGATTGGTCAGATGCTGGCCTTGTTCGCCATCCTGATCGTGATGGGGTACTGGCGCCGGACCGCCAGCTTCTGGCGCCACGCCTATACCTCCAATGTCGTCATGATGACCGCCGGGTTCATGCTGATCGGATATCAGCTGACCGGCTGGGCCGTCGCTTCCTGAAAGGGATTTGCCCCATGTATAACAGCAACATTCCCACCCAGTCTGAACTGCCGACCTCGGCGCAGCTTCTTCGGTCGACAATCATCGCCATCGTGACCGCTGCCCTGCTGCTGGTCACCGTTGTCCTGCCGTCGGAATATGCCATCGACCCCACCGGCATCGGCAAGGCGCTGGGCCTGACGGAGATCGGGGAGATCAAGGCGCAATTAGCAGAAGAGGCGGAAGCCGATGCCAAGGCAGACCGGGAGACGGCAACGACACCCCAGCCTGCCTCATCTCCGTAAAACATCTGACATGCACCGCCGGCTCCTGCCGACGGTCGACCCAACCTGATACGGGTGGTGCCTGAAGCCGAACCCGTCCAAAGACGATAAGGAAAACAATGATGTTGAAGTCGCTGCTGATCGCCGCTGGCCTGTGCCTGCTGCCCGTTGCCGCCCTGGCCCATGCCGACCATGCCCATGGCGAGGCGGAAACGGTGGATGAAATGTCGGTGACGCTGGCACCCGGTCAGGGGGCTGAGGTCAAGGTCGAGGCTAAGCAGGGGGCGAAGATCAATTATTCATGGACGGTCGAGGGCGGTGTGGTGAATTTTGACGCGCATGGCGAGGCTTTCGCCGCACCCGACAAGACCCACAGCTACAAGAAGGGGCGCGGTGCCGCCAGTGATGAAGGCGAAATTACCGCCGCCTTTGACGGCAAGCATGGATGGTTCTGGCGCAATCGCGGTGACAAGGATGTGACCGTAAAAGTACGCGCAACCGGTGACTACACGAACTTCAAGCGCGTGATGTGATCGGTCCTGTTACATCAGGTCAGTGATAGAAAGCTGTTTGCGGGCCCGAATCGCCCGCAAACAGCCCTTCTCATTTGTATGCGCAGGTTCCTGCAAACCATGCCCTGGGGGGCCTAGACGCAGGTCCATTATCATTGTACGGGCGGCAGATACAGGTCCTGATAGAAGCCCGTCGTTTCCACCACCACCGTCACCGGCGTATCGCCGCGATTACGGAAATACCAGCCATGGGTGCCGGTGAAGGGGGCCGTGAAGGCGCCCTGGGCGCTGTCCAGGTCCTTGGCTTTCCAATAGCTGGAGAATTCATTCTCCTGGGCGTTGGGTGGTTCGCCATGCATGTCGAACCGCACCTGCCCGCCTGTGGCCTGCCAGCGGAAGATGAAATGATCGCCCTGCGCCATATGGGCCTTCACCTCCGCGCCGGTATGCGGGGCCAGGGTCAGTTCCTGGCGGTCGCTGCGCAGGGCCGTGGATTTGGTGATATCCGCCGGGGTGGGTGTGCCGGGGGCCACCGGTGCGGCCATGGGCGCGGCGACCGCCGGTTCCGCCGCCTCACCCCCGCCACCGGCCAGCTTGGTCAGGCCCAGGGCGTTCCCGGCCCCCGTCGGGTCGATCCCATATTCAGCCGGCAGCACGAACAGGGTCAGCACCAGGGCAGAGGCCGCCACGGCCCCCAGCCCGGCCCGGACCAGGGCGCGGGGCGAGGCCTGATAAGGTGTCATGCTCATATCAGTCATTGTTGATCCCCCTCAGGCGGATTGGGTGGCATAGCCGGCCAACTGATATCCCACCAGCGTCAGGCCAGCAGCCATCAGCGCCCCATTGGCCAGCAGCACCGACCGGTTGAAGCTGCGGGTCGTGCGCCAGGCATTCATGGCGATCAGGATCAGGCACAGAGCCATGAACTGCCCGATCTCCACCCCGACATTGAAGCTGACCAGATTGGCCAGCAGCCCGTCAGGCGAGAGCGACAGTTCCTGCAGCTTGGTCGCCAGGCCGAACCCGTGAAAGAAGCCGAAAATCAGCACGGCGGCCTTCGTGTTGGGCTGGTACCCGAACCAGGTCTTGAAGGCCCCCAGATTGTCCGGCGCCTTGTAGACCACCGACAGGCCGATAATGGCGTCGATGATATAGGCATCTGCCCTTATATCGGCCAGCACGCCCAGCAGCAGGGTGGTCGAATGCCCGACCGCGAACAGGGTGACGTAAGCGGCCACGTCACGCAGCCGGTAAAGGAAAAAGATCACGCCCACCAGGAACAGCAGATGGTCGTAGCCGGTGACCATGTGCTTGGCGCCTAAATAGATATAAGGGATGACATGCACACCCTGCGCATCCTCGATAAAGGATCGGTCTTCCTCCGACACGCCATGGGCCATGGCATGGGGTGCCCAGATCAGCAGGGCCAGGATCACCAGCCAGGGCAGGGCGGCGACAAGAAGGGGGACGGCGCGACCGCCCCCGTTGGTGATGGACAAGGGGGGCGGCTGCATCGGTCACCCCGTCACTTGACGGTGAAGGACAGGATGGACCGGGCCTGGCTGGCCTTGTTGACCACCATAACGGCCACCTTGGCGCCGCTGGACAGCTTCACGCCCGGCGCGTCGAAGCGGTTGCCCGCGGCGGGTGTCAGATTGACCTGACGCTTCCCGCCCGCATCCATGATGGTCATGGTCGCGGTCAGCTCGCTGCTGGCGACGGGTTCATCTTCTTCACTGACATAGATGCTGGCGGCATCGGCGCCGGCCACCAGCTCGATCAGCGTTTCGCCCGTCATCTGGACAATGCCGCCATGCTTGGGCGTGGTGTCGCCATGGGCCAGGGCGGACAGCGGCGACAGGCTCAGGGTGGCGGCCAGCGCCAGCCGGATCATCGGGTGCTTCATGTGCAAAATCCTTATTCCGGGGCGTGCGGCAGCACGAAGGACAGGGTCGCCAGATATTCGATATGGTCGATCTGCTTGGGATTGTCCGACGGGCCGACATAGGTGGCGGCCAGCACGTTCAGGCCCTGGTTGCGCACCTTGAGGGTGGCGACACCATCCTTGTCGGTCTTCACCGGCGGCTGGTCGGGATCGTTGACGAAATCATGCTTCAGGGCCGCATCCTTGACGGGCTTGCCCTTGTAGAGCACGCGCACCTTCAGCGGCTTGCCCATCTCCACGGGCAGGGTCTTGTCCACCGGCACGATCTGCAAAACCTGCTCCGGCAGGGCGGGGATGGGGCTGTTGGGGGTGCCGGTCAGATGCACGGCATATTTCATGGTGCGTTCGGCCAGTACGGCATCGGGCACGGTATCGCGCCCGCCCTTCAACCATTTGCCATCCGGCGTGCGGGACCAGAGGCCATTATCCATGATGGCGGCAAAGGCGACGGTGGGCGCCTCGCTGTCCACCAGCACGATGGGCCCGGCGACGCGCAGGGTCGCACCCACGGGTGCCCAGTCGGCGTCATAGCCATAGGTGCCGGTCACCAGACCCAGCCGCTTCACCACGTCCAGGTCGTCGGCGCCGACGCCGTAGATCAGGGCCGTCTGCTTGGCCCGCTGCGCGAACCAGATACCATGGGCCTGGGCGGAAATGGCACCGGCGATACTGGTGAGGCCGACCGTCAACGCGGCGGCAAGATGGATGATTTTCATGACCCGTTCCTGTTCGTCTGAAGGTTTTTTGCGGCTTTGATTTTTATCGGTTCAGCGTATGTCTGCTGTTCGCCGCTGCGTGATGTTTTCCACCCAGATCACAGAATCATCGCTTGTATGTAGCTTTGAATCGGCAAGATACGCTGTCCAAGCAGTCGCTTCAGTCCGCGGGCAATGACTATGGCTGAACGGAATAGGTGTGAGCAGCAGGGTTCTGATACTCTCGATCCCGCTTAACGATCTCCGTCACCGTGTTCTTGCTGAGCCCGAGTTCTCTGCCGATCATCCGATAGCTGCGCCCTGCTGCAACCAGCGCCAGCACCTTGGCGTCAACCGGTCGGACTTGGGCCGCTGTCCCGGCCTGCGCCCCAGCACCTTGCCCCGCGCCCTGGCGGCGGCGAGGCCTGACCGGACCCGTTCGCGCAGCAGGTCGCGCTCGAACTCCGCAATCCCGGCCAGGACCGTGGCCAGCATGCGACCGGTGGCCGTGCCCAGGTCGAACGCCATGCCGCTCATGGCGATCAGCGACACGCGGCGGGCCTCCAGTTCCCGCAGCGTGTGCAGCAGGTCCATGGTGCTGCGGCCCCAACGCGACAGTTCCGTCACCAGCACGGCATCGATCTGCCGCGCCTGGGCCAGCGCCATCACCTTCTTCCGCTCCGCCCGGTCCAGTCTGGCGCCTGATCCGGTTTCCTTATAGATGCCGACAACCTCATACCCCGCCCGCAGGGCCAGGGTCAGCAGATCCCGCTCCTGCCGCTCGCAGGACTGATCGGCCGTGGACACGCGGCAGTAGATGGCCACACGCTGTCCCAATTGAACCCTCCCGGCGGCATCGCCCTGTTGGCGGCAGAACGTCTGGGTCTTGTCGCGTATCGAACAGACATTACTCCAACTGGGACAGAACCGCCATGCCGCGCCGCAGCGTACTGACCGATGCCCAGATCGAGGCGCTGTTCGCGCTGCCCACGGCGGAGGCCGACCTGATCCGCCATTACACGCTGAGCCCGGCCGAGGTCGCGGTCGTGGCACGTCGGCGGCGACCTCACAATCAGCTGGGCTTCGCCGTCCAGCTCTGTGCGCTCCGCTATCCCGGCCGGCTGCTGCGGCCGGGAGAACTGGTTCCTGCCAGAGTGTTATCGTTCGTCGCGGACCAGCTGGATCTGCCGCCCGACGCCCTGGCGGAATATGCCACCCGGTCGCAGACACGCTACGACCAGCTTGAAGCCCTTTACGCCATCTATGGCTACACCACCTTCTCGCAACCGATCCGGCGAGAGATCGGCAAATGGCTGCTGCCCGTCGCATTGGCCACCACCAGCGGCATGGTCCTGGCGGGCCTGCTGTTGGAGGAACTGCGGCGCCGGACCGTTGCAGCTCCCGCTGCCTCCACCATCGAACGCCTAGTGGCCACTGCGCTGTTGCAGGCCGAGCGCCATGTCGAAAGGCAGATCGACGCTGCCCTGACGCAGGAACAGCGCGAGGGCATAGACAAGCTGCTGGCGGAACGCCCCGATACCGGGATGAGCCTGCTGGCCTGGGCACGTCAGTCCCCCGGCGTCACGGGCCATCGAGCCATGGGCCGGCTGGTTGAACAATTGACTGTCCTGCGTGCCCTTGGCATTGATCCGGCGATCCGCGAAGGCATCCATGCCGACCGTGTCCACCTTCTGATCCGGGAAGGCACCCGGCTGTCGGCCCAGCATCTGTCGACCCTGGCGCCGTTGCGCCGCCAATCCATCCTGACGGTGACGGCGCTGGAGACCATCACCAGGCTCACCGACGATATCATCGGTATGTTCGACCGTCTTATTGGCGGCCTTTTCCGGCGGGCCGAACGCCGTGCGGCAGAGACGATCCAGGCCAACAGCCGGGCCATGAATGAAAAGGTGCGGCTGCTGGCCAGGGTGGGTGAGGCGTTGATCGACGCGCGCGGCAAGGGGGCGGATGCCTTCGCCGCCATCGAGGCGGTCATCCCGTGGGAGAAATTCAAGGCCGCCGTGGCCGAGGCCGGCGAACTGACCCGCGACGACGCTACTGATTACGCGGCGCTCGCCGCCACAAACCACGCCCTGCTGCGCCGTGTGGGTCCGATGTTCCTGGACAGTTTCACGTTCAAGGGCATCGCCGGCGTCAGTGCCCTGCTGAACGCATTGGTTCTGATGCGGACCTTCTATGCCGGATCAAGACGGACTTTGCCCAAAGGCTTGCTGACCGGCTTCATCCGCCGCACCTGGCGAGCCGCAGTGCAGCGCAGCAATGGGATCAACGCGCCCGCCTATGAACTCTGCCTGTTCGTGGAACTGCGCGACCGGCTACGCGCCGGCGACATCTGGGTGGACGGCAGCCGGCAGTACCGGGCCGTGGAAGATCAACTCGTGCCCAAGACCCTATTCTCCACCATGAAGCTGGCCGGGCCGCTGCCGGTCGCGGTGCAGGATGAAGCCATCGGGTATCTGCGTGAGAGGCGGGAGTTACTGGAGGAACGGCTGCGCGAGGTGGATGGGCAGGCGGCCAAGCAATTGCTGCCGGATGTCAGGATCAACGGTACAGCCTTGAAGATCTCACCCTTGCAAGCCGTAACCCCGGAGGCGGCCGAGCATCTGGCCGACCGTGTTCAGGCCGTGATACCAAGGATACGCATTACCGAGCTGCTGGCCGAGGTGAACCGTTGGACCGGCATGATGGATTGTTTCACCCATCTGCGTTCGCACCTGCCAGGGGATGACCCGCGCGTCACCCTGACGGCGGTGCTGGCCGACGCCACCAATCTGGGCCTGACGCGCATGGCCGAGGCCTGCAATGTCGCCAGCTATCGGCAACTGGCCTGGGCGGCGGGCTGGCATCTGAGTGAGGAGAATTACGGTCGGGCCCTGGCCCGCATCATCACCGCCCAGCATGCACAGCCCCTATCCGTCTGGTTCGGCGATGCGTCGGTATCCAGCTCGGATGGCCAGCATTTCCCGCTGGGCGGCCAGGGCGAAGTGGCCGGTGCTGTCAATCCGCACAAGGGATCAGGGCCGGCCATCTCCTTCTATACCTGCATTTCCGGCCGCTATGCGCCCTTCCACACCAAGGTGATATCCGTGTCGGAGGGGGAGGCTGCCCATGTCATCGACGGGCTGCCCTATCATGGCGGCGATATCAACATTGCTGTCCACCACACCGATGGCGGTGGCGTTTCGGACCATGTGTTCGGCCTCTGCCACCTGTTGGGGTTTCGCTTCGCACCGCGTATCCCCAACATTGCCAACCGCCGGCTGCACACATTCGGCCCGGCATCGACCTGGCCGGCGCTGGAACCCTTCATCGCTGCACGCATCGACGAGGCCATGATCACAACCCACTGGGACGACCTGCTTCGGCTGGCGACATCGGTGCGGATAGGTACGGTGCCGGCGTCACTGATGCTGCGCCGCCTGGGCTCCTATCCCCGCCAGAATGGGCTAGCCCTGGCCCTGCGCGAGGTCGGCCGGATCGAACGCACGCTCTTTACCCTCGACTGGCTGGACGATCCAATGCTCCGCCGACAGGCGACGGCGGAACTGAACAAGGGTGAATCCCGCAACGCCCTGGCCCGCGCCGTGTGCTTCCACCGCCTCGGTCGCCTGCGGGACCGGACCCTGGAAAGTCGGCAGCACCGGGCAAGCGGCCTGAACCTGGTCGTGGCTTCCATCATCCTGTGGAACACCGTCTACATGGACCGCGCCATCCGGTTCCTGCGTGGACAGGGGGAGGACATTCCCGACAACCTGCTGCCCTATCTGGCCCCCCTGGGCTGGCAGCACATCAACCTCACCGGCGACTATCTCTGGGCTGAACCGGCGCAACTCGATAAGGACGGCTACAGAATGCTGAGAACACCGTCGGCACGGCTTACGACATGATGTTCTTCATTTGTCCGCTTAGCGTGGTTTTTCGCCCCTTCTATGTCGTGACCCCATCAGGTGTTTCTAACAGGTACAGTTCCAGAGGTGGTGTCTGAGACATGGTAAGAAGCGGGTAGGTATCAAAATTTGCCTGTACGACACCGCCCTGTTCCAGGGTGATCTCTTTCCTGCATACAGGCGTTCAGGCCCATCAGAAGACCGCCTTCCATCTGTGCCCGTACACTGTCCGGGTTCACGACTGTACCGCAATCCAAGGCGCCGACGATGCGGTGCAGGGTTACCACCTTGTTTGTCACGGACAGCTCTACCGCGGCCGCACAGTAGGAGCCGAACCCCCGACTGTAGCCCAAGCCCCGGAACCGACCCGCGGGAGCGGGACGCCCATAGCCAATGGCATCGGCCACTCGCGTCAGCACGGATCGGCCGCGCGGCTGCGCCGACAGCAGTTCCAACCGCAGGGCCAGCGCATCCTTGCCGATCTCTGCCGCTACCTCCTCCAGGAAACAATCCAGGAAGAAGATGTTGTGGGAGCGGCCCACGGAACGCCAGGGACCGCCAGGAATGCCATGGGTTTCAATCTTGTGTGACCAGCAGATGGTGGGGATGTCATAAGTGAGAGCCACGAGCCCGCCGGGGATGTACTCGTGAGTACCGGCAGCGGTGGTCCGAAGCACTGTCAACTTGCCGTCCGGTGCAATTCCGGCCCGCAGCCGCGCCACGACAGCTGGTCGATAGATGCCGTGGCGGGTATCTTCCTCCCGGCTCCAAATCAATTTCACGGCCGACCCGGTGGCGCGCGCGATGAGCGCTGCCTGCACTGCATGATCATCTACCGTGCGGCGCCCGAAGCCGCCTCCCGATAGCAGCGTGTGGACGGTCACCCTTGCCGGAGCCAAGCCCAGGGCCTTCGCTACTCCATTCTGGACACGAGACTGAGCCTGCGTGGGAATCCACAAGACCATGCCCCCATCAGCAAGCGGGGCCGCTGTACAGTTCATAGGCTCCAGCGGGGAATGTGACAGCAGCGGCGCTTCATACAGACGGTCGACAACTTTGGCGGCCGACGTCAGCCCCGCCTCAGCCTGTGCTTTCAGTTCAGCAGGCGGGACGCTTGGCAAGCTCAACACCTCGCCATCATCGGTTTGGGCCCTGGCTCGGAGGTCGGCGAACAGCGCTTCTGTTCCGATACGGGTCGCTTTGGTGAGGTCCCAGGCTGGGTCCAGGGCATGCAACCCTTTCTGTACGGCCCAGAAATGCGTCGCCACAACTGCTACCGCGTTGGGAAGGCGGACCACGTGACGCACTCCAGCAACAGCCAGAGCCGGTACTTCGTCCACGCTTTTCAGGGTGCCGCCGAAATACGGACATTGGATTATCGTAGCCGTCAGCAGGCCTGGTTGGGTGTAATCGATGCCGTAAATGGCGGTACCATCGACCTTGGCAGGAATGTCGCGTCGCGGGACAGCTGTCCCGATCAGCCGCCACTCCTCTCGCGGCTTCAGGGGAACATCTTCGGGGACCGGCAGCGTCGCGGCCGCGACTGCCACATCTCCGTAGCCGAGGCGCCGGCCCGTAGGCGTGTGGATGACATGCCCCGCTTCAGTCCGGCACTGGGTCGTCGGTACCTTCCAGGCCTGCGCCGCGGCCTGGACCAGCATGGCGCGGGCCGTGGCCCCCGCCATTCGCAGGCGGGTAAACTGTTCCCGGATGGCCGAGCTGTCGGCCGTGATATACTGATCCAGGATCAGGTAGTAGTTGGGCTGTACCGGTGCCTGTTCTGTATGGATACCTGCCCAGTCGGCGTCCAGCTCCTCCGCAATCACTTGCGCCACCCCTGTGGAGGATCCCTGCCCGATCTCAGAAACATTGATCATGACAGTGATCCGACCATCGGGATCAACGCGCACCCAGGGACCCAGGGCCTGTGAAGACGTCATCGCCGCCCCGCTACTCGAGGCCGCCGTGGCGCCAGGACCGGCAAAGCCCAGGACCAGCCCCCCCATCAAAACCGCGCGCCGGGACACCATAACGCCTTGCGTTGACATAAGAACGGCTCCACCAATCTGTAGCCAAGATAAAAAGCAAGACTGGTCCTAACCAAAGTAGAAGCGATCGGCCAGTTGAGTAACAGTCCATTAACAAAATAATACACAGTATTAACGGAAAACATTGCAAATCTGAATTAAATTAATCGCGCCGCAGTTTAGAATCTATTATGATCGTGGAAAGTTCATAATAGATTCTAAACCATTGTTCTGGCGTCTGCTTCACGTTTGAACTTATTCAGTTGAACCGACTGCACGGGGGGATACGGGAGAAGGCGACGGCTAGAGCTTGCGGACCTCCACCAGGAAGCCGCTGAGCTGCTGTGCCAGGTGGCGAGCAGCTTCGCCAAGGCTCAGCGCACTTTCATTGACGACCACCGAGCTGCGTCGCGTTTCCGAAGCGGATGCAGTTACCCGCTGGATTGTTGTAGAAACCTCGCTAGTCGCAGCATTTTGCTCCTCAACAGCCGAGGCAATGGTTGTCGCTACGCCATCCATAGTGCGGATGCTGCCGCTGATCGACCCGATGGCATCCACCGCCTGTGACGTGGCGTTCTGAATGGCCTGGACCTGCTCGGAGATATCTTCGGTTGCACGGGCTGTCTGATCGGCAAGCGCCTTCACCTCCGACGCCACAACAGCAAAGCCCTTGCCGGCCTCACCGGCCCGCGCTGCCTCGATGGTGGCGTTCAATGCCAGGAGATTGGTCTGTTGCGCGATAGATCGGATCAGGGTCACAACCTCACCGATACGACGCGCTGCCTCAGCCAGCCCGTTGACCTGTTCATTGGAGGCTTCAGCGAGCGCCACCGCCTCACGGCTGAGATAGGTCGACTGGCTGACCTGGCGGGCGATCTCCTGGACCGAATGGCTGAGCTCCTCGGCGGCGGCCGCCGCCATCGAAACCTGACCATTTGTCTCCTCGGCATTACCGGTCATCGCTCCAGCCGTGTGGGTCAGACCTTCTCCATGCTCGATCAACTGGTCCACGATGGCTTTGACGCCGGTCTCGAAATCATCGGCCAAACGCACACGCGCCGTCGCAACGGACCACGTCAGGAGCGGCCCCAGGTACCGACCGCTCGTTTCTCGGATCGCGCTGATTCGCAGGTCCAAGGTTTCTTCCCCAAGCCGAATTTTAGTCGACCACGGCAGCCGATCAGGATTGGCAATGATCGACCTCTGATGCGCGGGGTTGCGATGGAACACGTCAATGCTGCTGCCCACCATGTGATCAACCGGGATTGGCAGCAGATGCTCAAGCTCCTTCAACGTGCGCTGGGATGTATTGTTCATATAAGTGATGATGCCCGTATCCGGCTCCGCAAGCATGACGGCCACGGGCATTTCATCCAGCATGCGCATCAGCTTCTCACGCTCACGCTCGATACGGACCTTCTCGGTCACGACTTCCCAGGTCAGCATCGCTGCGACATAGCGGTCGCGATCCATCACCGCCGTGATCAACAGATCCAGCACCTGATCGCCAATAGTGATCCTGGCCTTGTGCGGAAGATTGCGGGGGTCAGACAGCAGACGGTGCTGATGGGTCGGAACCTTGTGAAAAATGTCGATGCTTTGCCCTAGCATCCGATCAACAGGCATAGGTAAAACGTGCTCGATCGCCTTCAAGGTTTGACGGGTCGTCGGGTTCATATAGCTGATCTTGAAGCCATCAAGGTCACACAGCATGACCGCGGTGGGCATCTCCTCAACCATTTGCTCAAAGCGCTTCTTGCCACCCTGCCGGGCACCAACATCCCTCATGAAGCCCAGCACCTTGGCAACTCCCTACAACAGTAATCAAGATATAACACCTAGGTCGAGATACTGTTCCGTCAACTGGCAATCCGATATGACGCGACGCATGCCTTGTCGCGACCTAGTCGCCGCCCCCCCATGCTGCACCCGCCAGTCGACCAATGCCGTCGTTTGGTAGTCGTTCCAATTAACGCATGCCCGACGTCGCCATGAAGTTATCTGGCGTGAAAAAGTGACCAAAGTATCGGGGTCGTAGGCGTCCGACTTTGATACCCTTGTTAATGGCTGTTGGACTGCCTGGATCGGGAACCGACCTGGGCAGGGTGAACTGCAGTTCAGCCTTTGCGGCTTGAGTGTACGGCAGCGTGGCAAGTTTCCTCGAAATCGCGGTCAAGTGGCTTGTCTGGATAAGCCAGGATTTCGATCTGGGCAGTGATGTCCGTCGCGAAACCTACTACCCCCGCGACACGCCCGTTCGACCCTATTATTGGATTATAGTATCCTTCGATCCAAACAACCTTTCCTCCCTTGCCGATTCGCTTGAATTGACCAGTCCGGAACTCTCCGTTTCTCAATGCCTGCCAAAAGGCAACATAGTCAACGCTGCGGTACTCGGCCGCCTCGACAAACATGCTGTGATGCCGGCCACGTACGTCTGTGAGCGAATATCCCAATAAATCCAAGAATTTCTGATTTGCGTCAAGGATCGTCCCGTCCAATTGGAACGAAATCACTGCGTGTGAAACATTCAAGGCAGCAACGACTGCCCCGTTTTTATCATGTCGCTTGAGAAAGCCGAAAATGATCAGATTCTCCTGTATACCTTCGTGTTCCGCTGTCGCCCTGGAATTTAGAACAGAAGACCAATCCGATGTAACGGCAACCCTATAGCCGTCAGTATAGTTTCCGATATTGGAAATGTTTCAAAGGCTTTGGCATTGACCGGTCAGTGATGCTTGAATCAGGGAACAGTCATCTATGGTGCTTTGGGGTCAGCGCACGAGCCCGACCTAAATGGCAGAGGCCCCCAACCGCCGGATCGAAACAGATATGAATGGTGACCCCATTGCATGCGACGCAGTGGTGGGGCTGATTGCCCAGCAACGCAAAGACCAGACCTCTAACGGCCTCTATTCTATCCAGAAGCACCCCACAGGTTCCGCCCGCACAGAGGTTGAACCGTCACAGATTTCCCGGTAGCCATCTCCCAGAACCAACCGGAGAAACCCCATGCGCCGCTGCCTGCCGTTCCTTCTCGCCGCCCTTCTCGGCGCCGTGCCCGCAGCGGCGAAGGAAACCAAGATCGCGACCTGGAACATGGGCTGGCTGACGCTGCGGGCGGACGAGATCAATGGACCCACTGTCGATCCGAAGCGGGCCGTATACCAGCGCACTGACGCCGATTTCGACAGGCTGAAGGCCTATGCCAAGCAACTGGACGCCGACATCGTAGCACTACAGGAGGTCGACACGCTTACGGCCGCCACAAAGGTGTTCGATCCGGCGGAGTATGACATCGTGCTGGCCGACGAGACGGATTTCCAGAGGGCGGGCTGGGCGGTCCGGAAGACAGTCCGCTACACCCGGATGCCGGACCTGGCGGCACTGGACCTGCTTGACGGCAAGCCCCGGTCCCTGAGGAAGGGCGTTGACGTCGTGTTCCACCTGCCGGGCGGGGACGTCCGCGGGCTGTCAGTCCACCTGAAGTCCGGCTGCTTCAGCCCGAAGAGCCAGAACGACGCCTGCCCGGTGATCGGCGAACAAATGCCGATCCTGTCGGCCTGGATCGACCAGCGCCAGGCCGAAGGGGCGTCGCTACTGGTCGCCGGCGACTTCAACCGCCGGCTCAACAAGGCCGACCCGCTCTGGCAGATCCTCGACAACGGCCCTGCCCCGCTGGCGCTCGTAACTGAGGGCAAGCCCAGCACCTGCTGGTCCGGCGAGTATCCCGACCTGATCGACCACTTGGTCCTGGGCGGCCCGGTGGCGGCCAAGGCCAAGCCCGACAGCGTCGGGATCCTTGTTTATGCGGAGACAGACCGGGCGGACAAGAAGCGGGTGTCCGACCACTGCCCCGTATCAGTCGAGGTCCGGTGAGGGGCCCTCCCCACATATCGACGGCCGCGACCTTGATGTTCATTGCCGCTATCGCGGCGTGGGTTGTGGGGGCGGTATGCTTGGCCGTGTCGGCTTTCTGGATGGGGTCGGTGTTGTTCCCGGCGGGGATTGGCGGCGTGGTGGGCGGCTGGCTGCTCTACCAGCGGAGCATGGAACGGATAGCACGGGACAACGGAGTGGACCTGGGGGACCGGTGATCGGGACACTGCTAGTCACACGCCTCTGACTTTTGGCGACGAGCCCGCCAAGGCTGGGCAAGGGGCGCTCAGGTTGGATGACGCCCGTGACTCCGGGAGAGAAGGCCAGCCCATTGAGGATGCCAGCGTCATCGACGCATCGGCCTGCAACATCTTTAACGCGATGCCATGCAGCATGATTTACGTAGTGTCCTGCAGGATGCATTGCCTCGGGCCGGACAGCCTCCCACTGTTGCTCCGCCAAGGCCCTCGATGTCCATGCGAACGGATCAGCGTCAACCGCTTCTCCGGTGCCGCTCTTCGCAAGGGGCCTAGGGCGAACGGAAGCGGTAGCAGGGGCGCGAATTGACGGAATCCAGCCCATATGCGAGCCTGCGCCATTGAGACAAGTTAATAGATCCACAACGCCGATGTCGAACTTATGGCGGGCGCGAACCATATCGGTAACCTGGAGCGATGTGGTAAGGAGACTGAGATCGTGAACCCCAACGCACACCCCGTGGAGAGGCTGATCCGATGCGGCTTGCGCTGAGTGACGACGGCCCCGCCCTCTCCCCGATTTCGCCGCTTCGCGAGATGGGGGCCTACGAGGCCCTGTGGCTGGAAAAGGGTGCCACGTTCAAGACGCTTGCGGAGAAGTTCGCCACCGACCCTAGTGCCCTGCCCTCGGACTTCGTCAGCCCAGGAACCGCGGACCAGTGCGCCGCCGAGGTCATGAAGCGGCTCAAGCATGCCGGCGTCCACCAGTTCGGCGTCCGCATCCACCATGCCGGCGACTACCCTGCCAAGCTTCGCGACGCCAGGCATCCCGTTGAGATGCTCTATTTCCGCGGAACCTGGGAGATCAGCGAAACGCGGTGCATGGCCGTGGTCGGTAGCCGGCAGGCCTCTGACGACGGCGTCAGGCGGGCGGAGAGGTTGGCGCGCGAGCTGGTCGGGCGCGGTTTCACGGTCGTGTCGGGCCTGGCCAAGGGGATCGACGCCGCCGCGCACAACGCAGCCATCGCGGCGGGCGGGCGCACAATCGCCGTCGTCGGTACGCCGTTGGGCACGTGCTACCCGAAGGAGCACGCCGGGCTGCAGGAAGAGATCGCCAAGCGGCACCTGGTCATCTCCCAGGTCCCGGTGCTGCGCTACTCGAAGCAGGGCCCCCCGCAGAACCGGCTCTTCTTCCCGGAGCGGAACATCACGATGAGCGCGCTGACTGAGGGGACCATCATCGTCGAGGCCGGCGAGACCTCGGGAACGCTCACGCAGGCCCGCGCCGCACTCCACCAGGGGCGGAAGCTGTTCATCCTGGATTCCTGCTTCCACCGGAAGGACATCACTTGGCCGGCCCGGTTCGAGGCGGAGGGCGCAATCCGCGTGCGGACGCCCGACGACATCTGGAGCGCCCTTGGCTGACCAAATCCGCCTAAGGGAGATCGACGAGAGCAACCGTGATGACCATTCCAGGCTAACGGCGGACGACGTTTGCTATTTCCTGTTCGAGTATACCTCCCGCAAAGGATACTCGTTCAGCACGACGAACCAGCTAATTTCGAACCTGAAGAAGAAGCCGAGCGGGGCCGGTCGTCCTGGGTACCAGTACAAGGCGCACGCGATCCGGGAGTGCGCCGCCTACCTCACGGAAGCGCTGAATCCCAAATGGCTGGCCAAGGCCACGCTGGTTCCCGTCCCATGTTCGAAGGCGAAGGACCATCCTGACTTCGACGACAGGGTTGAGCGAATTTGCAGGTCCATCGGGCCGTCGCGGCCCGATGTTCGGGCGCTGATCGTCCAGACCGAGTCAACCGATGCCTCCCATGAGGTCGGAGACGGTGATAGAACGACGGTGGAGGAGCTGCTGGAGATATACCGGATCGACGAGGCGCTGGCGGACCCACCGCCATCGGTCATCGCGATCGTCGACGACGTCTTGACCGTCGGTACCCACTACAGGGCGATGCACACAAAGCTGTCAGAGCGCTTTCCCGGCGTGCGGATTGTTGGCGTGTTCATAGCCCGCCGAATATTCCCGACAATCACCTTTGAGAATTTGGAGTGAGCACGGCTGCTCCACAGGTACCCGAGGGAAAAGGTATCACCCGGGTTCGCGCGTCGTGGAAAGGGCGCGTGATCGACTGGAAGGACCCGTCGACATGGGTGCCGGCGTTCTCGAGGTGGGTCAGCCCGTATCTCAACGACCGAGGCATACGCCATCTGAATGCCCTTGGGCCCAAAAGGCTTCACTGGGACGATCCCGACTGGCGTACCCGCATAGCCCAGCAAGCATTCAGGATAGATGTCGAGGAAGTTGGCACCCGACTTGGCAGCGCCCTGAAACCGGCGTTCGTCGAGACGCACCACGGCTGCCTGACGGCCGATGCTGGCACGTATCTTCGGCTCGGCCTCCTCAGGAACGACCCCGACAGGCTGGAGGAAGAAGTGCGGCGGATGGTCCGGGAGGAGGACGCGTTCGCGAGGTTCAGGCCGGACATTGAGGCGCGGATCGCCCGGAATCCCCACAGGAACGGCGACGCGGGCCGCCTTTACCTCGCCCTTGACGACCGGGCCCTCGTCGAGAAGGCTGGGCACTACCTGATCTATGGCAGCGAATGGGTCGTAGGCGTCCTCGGCGCATGTGAGGAACTGCGCGGTCGGGGAACACCCACGCTGGTAAAGGTGAGGCTGCCGCTGTCGGCAGCGAGCGAGTACGACAGGAGGGAGCTTGCGGAGGCGCTGCTCCAGGAATGGACCCGCATCAAGGTCAACCGGCCAAACGATGTCCCGGTGACAACCCTCGACTTCATTCTGCGCGCCGACGTGCCGCCAGCGTGGGTTACCGGCCACAGCCATCCCGAACGGGTGCGCGACACCCTCCTCCACTTGGGCTTCCGCCACTACCCCGATGCCGCTTGCCGGGAGTGCAGGCAGGAGCCGCGCCCCCCTGATTGACGGGTCCCCGCGTCGGTCGCGGCGGCAACGTCTCCACAGCTTGGACAGGGACGGCGGCCAGCCTGGCCGGAACCCGGCCCGGACCCGGTTTTGTTGATGGAAGGCCACGGCGAAAGGAGAAAGAGCGACAATATGCCAGCAATGGCAGGGAGTTACCGTAGTTGATGGGTAGTTGATTGAATCTGGTCGCGCCCAGGCCCCACCCTGGTCCGCCGAAGAGTCCCAATCCTACCGCCAGGTCCGACCGGCAGGGCTGGCGGGGCGCAACAGGCAAAGCCACGGCACACCGGGTCGCTGAGCCTGCCCCTTGGGGACCAGGATAGTTGACGGCGAGGAATCGCTCGGCACTCCCGTCACCGCATTTGTGTTTCCAAACAACCTGTTACGGTAGTTGACGGGTAGTTGATGGCACGGACGACAGTCGTCCCCTTCCCCCCGTACTCCCAGCCCCCATCCTATTCCGAGGGCTCGATCCATGGATCCCTGCCGTCCCTGATCGCGAACACGTCGGCCGGGTGGAACTCAAGCAGCGCGGCGGCCTGGAACGCAGCTACCTTGAGGTGCCGCTCCAGCCTCACCGCCGCCGCGAGGAACAGGCCCGTCCTCTTGTCGCTCCCAAGGAAGAACCGCAAGTCGTACGGTTCGGAATCCTGCAGGATGCGGGAAAGGATGCTGCGCTGCAGGAGCGAGAGCTCCCCGCCCCTGCCCCCGTCGACGGCGGCGATCACCGCCAGGACCTCCCTCGCATCCGGCTGCTCCGGGCTGCGGACGCCGACGGCCTGCACGATGCGCGACAGGCGGCGTTTCTCGCCTGACGAAAGACTTTCCAGTTCCATGGTTCCCTCCTCGCGCCGCGTGGTCAGTGCAGGACCGCGGCGTCCATCTGCAACGAAACGGCGGCCCGCAGCGCGGCCTTGACCCGGCGGAGGTCGGCGCCGCCGGCGAAGTGCTTCACGACCTGGTCGAGCACGGCCTGCGGCAGGTCCGGCAGCATGGCGGCCGTCCCGCCCATGTCACGGGCGATGCCCTCGAGGACCAGCTCGATCGTCCGGCCGGCGAACGCCGGGCCGGGCCGGTCGACCCTGATAACGGCGACGCGGCTCAACAGCGGCTTGGGTACGGCCGTGAGGTCGTTGGCCGTCATCACCCAGGTGACGTGGGAGATGTCCACCCGGGCCCGCAGGGCGCCGTCGTAGTAGCTGCCGGCGGTCCCCGGCTCGGTCATGGACAGCAGGGTATCCTGCGCCGACCTGTTCATGGGTCCCGTCGCAACCTTCTCGATCTCGTCCACCAGGACGGCGGGGTTCGCCACCCCGAGCCTGGCGATCGCCGAGACCGGGCGGCTCGCATGCGCGGACCTCCATCCAGCGGAAGTCCCTGCCAAGTCACGGTTGTCAGGGAGGCCGCCGGCGTCGATGCGCTCAAGGGGCATGCCCATGGCCGCGGCCAGCGCGGCCGCGACGGCGGTCTTGCCGCTCCCTGGCGGGCCCACCAGCAGCAGCGGCCGCAGGTGGGGATGCTCGTGGCCCATGCGCTCGCGCAGCCTAAGTTCGCGGCGGACATGGGAGGCAAGGTCCGTCGCCCAGGGAGCGTAGCGCTCCAGCTCGGCGGCAATGACGTCGGCCTTCCGGCCGATGCCTGCCAGGGGCATCGGTCGGGCCAGGACGGCGTAGGGCTCCAGGCCGCCCTCGGCCGACTTGGAAGCGAGGACCAAGCCCGGCGAGAGAACGACATGGTGGGGAGGGACGGCCGGCTCGGCGGGTGCCGACGACGGCTCCGAGGAGGCATCCACGGCGAGGTTGGCGAGCAAGGCGTCGAGGTTCACCTCCTCCTCGTCGGGGGGCGGGTTGCCGGCGGGACGCGTGGCGTCGCCTTCGGAAGCCGCCGACGGGGTTTCCTCATTCGGCGACAGGAGGAGCAGGAGGTTCTCGACAAGCCTCCGCGGCCGGGTGTGCAGCAGGGTCAAGCTGGCGTCGGAAAGGGCGGCCCGCGTCCTCCGCAGCTCGTCCATCTGCCGCTCCGGCTCCCATTCGATGACGGAGACCTCGAAGAAATGCGCAAAGTGCTCGACCGTCCCCTTCCCGGCCCAGTCCTTGAGCGCCATCACCAGGAGGTCCTCGTAAAGCCGCAGCGCCATGACCTGAAGCCCGATGGCGGCAACCTGGATGTCCTCCTGTTCGTGGAGCCGTTTCGGCGGCAGTTCCATCGCGCGCTGGTGGGCCAGGCGGACCACGATGGCCAGCGCCGCGACGATGGACGGGCGGTAGGACAGCGAGTACCAGGCGTCGAGCAGGAACATGCCGGCCTGGAGGTAGTGGCGGGCCCAGCCGTCGTCGGGGACTTCCCGAAGCGTGCCGAACAGCCTGGCGAACGCGTCGGCGTCGCTGGTCAGGTTGAAATAGTCGCCGATCGTCTCGACCCGGGAGTCGAGCTCACGCTCGGCTTCAAGGACCTGTGCGGTGGAATAGAGGGCGGGGCGGGGGCCGAAGAGGCCGTCCATAGCGCCGACGTAGGTGTCGGCCGGGGTCGTCCAGTACATTTCCATCCATCATATGCTCGAGCTGATTTTCCCTGTCGCGCGGTTGCCGCGCGGGGGGACAGGTTCAGCACGCACATATGAGGCGGAAGTGGACGGCCATGGTGGAATCCTCGATTGGATATACGGTGATTACCATAGGATGACGGATATGTCAAGGATTCTAGATTTTGACACAATTGGGGCGAATGGGGCCTGGAAGTGAAGGCGGGAGGTTCGGGCAAGCCGGGAGGGCGGTATTGGTGGGCGGTGGGGCTGGGCGCGGTCGGCGGAGGCCGGCCTGCTTCACCAGGTCGGCGGGATGGGGCAGGCCGGGCCGGGGGTGAGGCGGCTTAAGTTAGTGTGCTGCGGAATCTTGGCCAAGCGGGGCGGGGGTTCGGAAGTGCCTCTCAGATCGTCGAGGTTTGGCTCTGATGCAAAAGACGTGGTTTCGGTCTCAATCGTCATTTGACGCGTCTGGCGGCCATCCTATGGGCGAATTGGGGGTTGCGGGGGCGGTTCGGGGGAATGTGGTGGCTGGCAGCGGCGCGCGGGGCGGCCGGGGCGAGAGGTGGGCGCCGGAGGCGCCGTGGGGGGGGGGCTGGCCACGCTGGGGAAGGGTTGGACGGCAGCGGAAGAGAGACGGGGGCGGGGTTTCGAGAGGTGCGCCGCGGGCGCACCGGGCGCGAGAGGTGGGGAGTGTGAGGGAGGCTGACCTGAGGGTTTTGGCGGTTACCCCCGCGAACACCCCCACTACCCCCAACGTACCCCCAATGTTTGGGGGTACTGGGGCAGATCGGTAAGTTATTGTTTTATATGGATATTTTATGGTAGATATAAAATAAATAGATAGATACCCCCAAACCCCCGGCAATATACCCCCCCTTACGCGCGGGCGCTCGACGCGCGCATGCTCACGCGTATGCGCGTCGCGTCCGCGTCGCGCGCTCGCACGCAGATGTGTAGGTTCGGAATTTTTGGGGGTGAGGGAAAAAGCGCCGCTAAAGCATTGATATTAAAAGCCAAAAAGTACCCCCAAGTGCAGGGGGTAGTGGGGGTGCTGGTTGCGTTTCGCTGTCGAACTTGGCTAACCAACTGATATTTAATGGCTTTTCTGTATCGTCAGTCAAATGGTGTGGGGGCAACCAGAATTCATAAGTTGTTGATTTTGCTAGATTTTAAAATACCCCCACTCCGGAGGGCCGAGGATGGACTCAACCACTACTCTCCTCAGATCCGGTACCCCCCAAGGCGCTGTCCGGCCAATCCCTCGCACGCGCGCGCGAGATGCAGGCATCGCCGATCTACACCGGCCTGTGAATGCCGTCTGCCCGCTCGGCCAGCCAAATCGACCAATACAACCCATGAGGATTGCCTAAAGCCTCCCAGACGAGGGTGCATCCACCACCGCCCTAGCAGCCAGCCAGCGACGAACTGAGAGCGTTCTGCTGCCATCCTGGCCCCCAACGCCGGCTCACCCCCACCCGAACGAAAGGCCAGCCTCCGCCCAACCCTCTTCACCTCTCGGCCCGGAAAGGGCGCATCGCGCCCTTTCCGCGGGGGCGCGGAGCGCACCCTCTCGCGGAGCGGCAGCGACACGGCCCACGGACGCGGCCGCCCGACAAATGCAGGGTGAGCTTCTCCATGCGGACCGCCGGTGTCCCCCGCGCCGCCGGGTCCGGCGAGGAAGCGCACGGACCTCGCGAACTCCAATGACCGAAGCCCGGTTATTCGTACGTCGCCTCGACGATGACGGTCCCCACCATCGTGCCAGGATCCACCTGACTGCTGGGAATGGCCAGCCTGCCGCCGATCCGTACCTCCGCGACAGCACCGGGGATGGGCGAGAGCGATACCGTGACCCCGCCGGTGGCGCTCCTTTCCGCGACGGGGGCCTGGACGCCGTCCACAGCGACCACCAGCCCGTCGATCGTCCAAGCCCCGAGGGCAGCGGTCCCGCCCCCGCCCGCGACGCTGATCGTGACCGCCTGCCCGGGATCCCCGCCCACGACAGCCCTGCCCTCCCGCGGCATCGGGCCCTGCCGGAATGGTTCGACACCGCCGGAATATGCCGCCCGGCCGTCCGTGTCGACCGTGACTGTCCCCGCCCCGGAATGGACAACCGACCCGAAGGAGAGACCCTGGTCCAGGACAACGTCCGGGTCGGCGGCGAGGCTAGGCGCGGCCCAGAGGAGGGCCGACGCGAGGAGGACCGGTAGGCGGGTGAGGAAGCGCGGCATGGCAGGGCCTCTTCCCATCATTCGTACTCGACCATGACCATGATCGACCCGCTGTACGTCCCGTCCAGATGGGTCCCGGTGATGGTGAACTTGCCGCCGATCTTGAGCGTAGAGGAGCCGCCGGCACCGATCGTACCGGTGAGGTTGACGCCGGCATCGACGGGCGTGCCGGCGTCCAGGCAAGCCTCCAGGAGGTTGATCTCCATCGCCATGGCGGACGGCCCGGCGAGGTTCTTCGTCGAGCTGTTGCTGTTCGTCGTCACCGTGATGGCGGCGTTCGGGGTGCCGGTGATGGTCGCGGACCCCAGGGTCGGCGTCCCCAGGATCGACAGCGAGGCACCGGCGCTGATATCGGGGACACAACCGTCCGCGATCCCGACCGTCAGGTAATCGGTAGTGCTGGAATTGGCTGGCTTGCTGATCGAGCCGGCCGCCAGGGGCGTCGTTGAGCCGATGGTCAGCCCAGGAACGATCGTGATGCTTGCCGGGATGCCGATGCCGGCGGCGGCCAGGGCGGAGCCGGCAGGCAGGGTAGCCAGAAGGGAGGCGGCGAGGAGGGTGGAAAGGCGCTTCATCTTGTTCATCGCGGTTGGCTCTCGGTGGTGATGTGGGAGGATTCCGCCGTGGGGGAAAGCCGGTGGCGGAGGTCCGGCGCGGGATCGTCCTGCGTGAGGACGACCCGTTGGGGCGGGAGGCCGTCGATTTCGACGGTCCAGGGGCCGAGCACGGCACCGTCGAGGAGATATTCGCCGTCTGGGTCGGTTGCCGCGGTGAGCGTCCGGCCGGCGGGGCCACGGGCGACCACGCGCCGGCCCGCCAGGCGTCCTTCTCCCTCGACGCGGCCCATGATGAGCCCCGCGGGGGCGACGGGGATCTCGACCACCGTCGTTGAACCGGGGCGGACGGCGACCAGGCGAACCGGGCGTTCCGCAGCGACCATGCCATCGGTGATGCCTTCGGCGGCCAACGATACACGGATGTTGCTGGCCGGAACCGGGAACGACGCCTCCCCTGCGCGAAGGTTTCCCGCGGTATTCCCGACCGTCACCGCGACACCGTCCTCGACGGCGGGCTCGCCGGGATCGCGGCGGCCGTCGGCGTCCATGTCCATCCAGGCCCGGACCACCAGGCGCGACAGCTCACCCGCCCTCGCGGGCCGGACCAGGCCATCCCGGCCGTAGGAGGTCGAAACGCCTGCCCGAAGGCCCCAGGAGCCGGACTGGCGCTCCAGTTGCCCGGACACCCTCCAGCCGCCGATATCCTGGCTGCCGCCAAGGTGCGCCCGGAAGCGGCCGGAGGTGGTCTTGCCGGCGCCCGCGAACAGGCGGGCGTCGTCGGCACCCAGCCAGGTTGCGTCTACAAAGGATTCCCGGCCTACGTAGCGACCACGGACAAGGAGGGGGCCGCCTGCCATCGTCGTGGACCAAGTCAGCGTCCGCCCGAAGCGGAGACCTTGCCCGTACCTCCCCTGTTCGAGGACTGCCTGGGCGAAGAACGGCCCGACCTGCCTTCCTGCCATGACCTGGACGACGTCGCGCGACCCGGACCGATGCTCGAACGTGCCGGACAGTGCTAGATCGCCGAGGCGGCCGGCGGCCCGCACGCGAGTCTGGGAGGTTGCCGGGTCCATGCCGTCCACGGCCCAGCCGGACGAGGCCTGCCGGTGGTCGACCATGCCCGACCATCCGCCGGCCACGGCGGAAAGCAAGACGCGCCCCGCAACGGCGCCCGTGTCTGCCGCTCCGAGGTCGGCTTCGAGCCCGACGGGACCGGCGCCGGTGGAAAGGCCGGCGGACAGTTCCCGGCGGCTGCCCTCGTCGAAGGGACGATGGGCGAGCCCGGCCCGGAGCGAACCCCAGCGGACGCCCGCCTCCAGTTCCCCGAACGCGGCGAGCGCACCCGACCGGCCCTGGACCAGGTCGAGCAGCCGGCCGTCGTCCAGCCAGGCGGCGGCCGAATAGGAGATTTCGCCAGGGGCCAGCGTCGCCCCCAGNGGGCCGCGCAGGGCGACCTGGACCTGCTGGCCGGGCAGGAGGGCGAGGTCCTCGGGCGCCGTCCAGCGGCCGGAGGCGTCCACGGGGACCGTCGCGGCAATGCCGGCGGGGGTGGAGATCTCGGCGGTCCAGCCAGCCGGGGCGTCGCCGGACGGGATGCGGCCCGACCGGGCGTTGGACAGGTCCGGCCGGAGGTAGAGGCCCAGGCCGCCGCCTGCAGGGGCAGAAAGGGTGCCGGCGAAGGGGTGGACGTCGCCGGCCTGGAGCAAAGAACCGGGTATGAGATCGCGAGCCTCGGCGGTCAGCCGGGCGCTGGACAGGCTGCGGCCGAGGGTGTCGGAGGCCGAGGCGAGGACGGAGGCGGAGAGCCTGCCGGCGGGGATGTAGCCGGCACCAGCGAAGCGCAGGTCCAGGCGGCCCGACGTATCGGCGTCGGCTCCGACCTCCACGTTGGGCAGCGCCGCGACCTCGCGGCCCCTTTCGACGGGTAGCTTGGGCTCGCGGCGCAGCCGCCGGGGCGCGGTCCTCCCGGTCGAGATAGTGACAGTCATGGCCCGCCGGTCGAAGCGGATCTCCAAGCCTAGGACGGCGGCCGCGACGGGCTGGCGGACGAACAACATGTTGGACGAAGTGGCCACGTCGCCGACCGATACGAGGGCGGCTCCGGACGGACCATCGGCGACCAGGCGGCGTGCATCGATGCGCCAGCGACCCTTCGGGCCCTGCCCTTCCACGACCTCCCGGCTTTCCGAAAGGACGCGGTGCCCGGCTAGGCCGGCGACCACCGCCACGGGCAGGTAGGGCTCGCCATCCTCGGCGACCAGGGCTTCCACCAAGCCGACGGACGAGCCGTCGACGGACAACTCCACGGCACCGGCGATGTCATCGGTCGGGGCCAAGAAACCGGGTCGGTCCTGCGCGGCGGCTGCGGCGGGGAACGCAACGGCGCAGGTGCTGGCCACGAGGAGAGCATGGAGATGGCGGCGTCGATCCACGGCGGAGCCTCTTGCGGGATGCTGGGCGAGGGTGGCGTCGGGAAGGGATCAGCGCGGGTCGGGAGGGCGCCTGACCAGGTCCTCCTCGATCCAGACGAACCGGCCGGTCGAGGCGTCCTCGAGGCCGATCCATACGCGGTCCTCGACCAGCGCGATCGCGTAAACGGGATGGTTCCGTTTCGGGAGTGCGACGACGGGCGCGTCGGGGTCGGGCCGGGATCGGTACGTGAAGGCCGGATCCAGGTTGAACTTCCTGGCCAGGCCAGGGTCCGCCTCGTCCAAGGACGGCCAGGCCGTCCTCGTGGGCAGCATGCAGGGGATGATCACCGCCGCGGCGAGGGCGACCATCAGGATCGCGCGGAATACGAGCATCCGGGCCTCCATCCTTTGTCAGGCGCCGATCAGCGGCCCTGCGGGGCGACGGCCTTCCGGCAGGCCTGCTGGACGGGTGCGCCGTCCCTACGGGGGATCCACATGGCCCAGATGGCGCCGGCCACCTCGCGGGTGGGCTTCAGGAGGTATTCCCGGGACGCGACTTCGGGCCAAATGGTCGTCGCGTTGATCCGTCCGATGGTGCCCGCCGCGTCGCAGACTGCGACGTCGCCGTGGCTGCTGATCCCGGAAGGCCCTGCAAGGCGGCGCGCGGTGACAGCAACCAGTCCGTTTTTATCGACCCGAGCCGGCGCTTCGACCGATATCGTCGGCTCCTCGGGATTTCCGGCGCGCATGATGACGGGAATCACGGGGGCGGTCAGCACGTCCAGGCTGGCGCTGCCCTGGGCCTGTGCCTCCTCGACCGGGGACGGCACGACGGCGACGTACGCACGGCGCTCACCGGCAAAATCCGGCGGTACGTGCGCGATCACGCGTAGGGTCTGCGCCTCGCCGGGAGCCAGGACCATCGACCGCGGGGCGACCTTGATCCAGCCGCCGGGATCGGGTTCACCGGCGACGGCGGGCCGGAGCTGGACGCGGAAGCGCGTCGGGCGGTCGCTACGGTTGGCGACGAGGATCGTACCGCCGGGGCGCTGGCTCTCGCCGATCAGGAGGCGGGTGGGGGCAACGGTCAAGCCGATGGTGTCGGCTTTCACGGGCACGGAGGCGGAAAGTGCGGCGATCGCAAGAAATGCGGCGACGGCGGCACCGAACAGGGCGTTGCTCATTCTTCCTGCTCCCTTTGAGGGGGGGGTCGGAAAGGTCGCGGGTGGGGCAGGAAAACAGGGGTAGGAAAACAGCCCGCGACATCGAGAGACAATCGGAGGGTCAGATGCCGCGCATCAGCGCGGGGAGACCTCCGAAGATGAGTGCGGCGACGGCGGAATAGTGCACGATGCGCAGGAAGATCATCATGGCGGACATGGTTCATCTCCGTGAAGTCGTTAGGATCGTTGGGTTTCAGCGTAGCAAGGAGCCGATTTCCAGCAGCTCGAGCTCCAGCGCGCACTGGTGGAGCCGGTACCTCTGACGGACGCGCCACATGACGGAGCCGGTTCAAAGAGGTTGGAGGGCTCGCAACTAAGCTCCGACGGTAACCTGCCTCTTGGCAGGGATCATGCCGCCCTTGGCCTCTGGGAAGGCCGGCCGAAGTCGTAGCGTGCATCGTAGTAAGCGTCGGCGAGCTCATCGGCGCGGGCCCAGAGGGCCATCCCCGTCTTGGAGAAGCTGTGTCGGGTGGCCTTCCCGTGGCAGTTCATCCCTGCCGCGTCGATGAACGCCCTCCGCACGCTCATGACGAGGCGTAGGGCACGGGCGTCCTCCGGGTCGAGCAACGACACCGCATCGTCGAGGAGGATGCCGTGCGGAATCTTGCTGCCGACGCTCCGCATCCGGGCAGCGTCCAGGACACGGCACATCATAACGAGGTGCGAAACCATCACACCGTTCCTGAACAGCTCGCGCCTGTCCTCCAGGGGCAGGGCCGAGTGGATGCTCGCCACGTCCGGCATCGCATGCTTGAGCATCCTGGTAGCCGCCCATGTTTCCCGGCGGTTCGTATCGCTGGTCATCTTCGATCCTCCCGGTTCAGCGCGGCCGTATGGAGTCCAGCGACCAAGGCGCCGACTGGCTGCGCTGGACTGCGTCCGACACGGTGATAATGACGGGCGCCAGCTGGGCAATCGCGTTCGCAGCGGGCGGGCCGATAACGGCGAGGCCACCGAGGAAGACCAGCAGGTTCATATACATGCGGAACGACGAGTTCATGACGGGTTCCTGTGCAGGGGAGTCGCGTTGTGCGGCCGCGAGGGCCGCCACGATCAGTGCGGCGACATCGAAATCGTGGAGAAAAGTAGGAGTGCCAGCATTCCTTCTGGCCACCCCGTTTACTGATCGTAGAAACAAGATGCGCCATAATGGCACATATTGCAATATCTAATTGGGCCATTTTGGCGCATAAAGATAGACCAACCTATGCCATAATGGCATAACTTGAACTTGACACCGCGAAACCGATCCGTTAGCCTAGGCGAATAGTCTTATCCGACAGCAAAAGGATCGCCGTGCCGAGCCCAGCCGACATTCCCACGAGCATCGCCATGTCCGCTGAGGAACTGGAAGGGATCGGGATTCAAAGATACGGCGGCTTCGGCTGGATCAGCGCCATGGCCCGGGAACTTGGGATCGGTCGGCGGACGGCTCAGCGGTGGGCCGTCGAGGGCATCCCCAAGCCAGCGACCGCCAGGGCCGTCCGGGCGCTGGCCGCAAGCCCCATCGATCCGGCGTTCACTCCCCAGCTCGGCGGGGATCGACGCAGCAGCCAGGCCCGCGGCAAGGGGAAAGCGGCCGAAAACGAGGCGGAGGAAGCAGGAACTCCCCAGGCAAAGCTGGACTTGTAGCCGGGGCTCCCGGCATCACAACACAGGTTGGCTCAACCCTTTCCCCGCCCAGTTCGGGCGGGGCTGGCAGCCCCCCAGCCTTTCCAAAACCCTTCTCCTCTCGGCCCATGGCGCGCAGCGCCATCCCCGGCGCGCATGCGCGCCGAACCCGGAGGCGCGGAGTGCCGATGGCAGGCTTCCAGCCACCGGCACTTGGCTAGCCGGCTGGGCGATCCCCTCCTGTGAATAGCCCAATGCGCCGGGACCGACCTGGAATCCAACCAGTCGGAAGACCTGGAAGGCGCGACCAACTGAACCGCAGAATGGGGATAAGTTCTGCATGTCGCGAAAGTGAGGGAATTTCTTCCTTGAACATCCGCTAAAATAATGCTACATGAAACAAATGCTCAATGTTTTCATGGAAACATTGTCACATGGCCATAGTGTTTGATGGGCCGGATGCCCCTTCTCCGGAATTGCTAAACGCTTGGAACGGATCGCTGAGCGAGGCGAGGCGATTGGCGCGCTCGCGCCAGATGGGTGCTGGCGTGGACGCGGCTTCCGCATCCGCCATGGCGCCCGACCACGCCATGGCGCAGTTCGCGTTGGCAGAGGCTCTCTTGCGGTCCGACGACGCAGACGTGATTTTCTTCGTCCGGTGCATGTACTATGCGGCAGCCGGGCTGTTTTCGTCTGGGGATGACGGCTCCCGGCATTCAGATTCAGCCAAGTTCGATTCAGAGGCGACATTGGCTGCGGTGCAGCGGCAGCCGTTCCGTTTCCGAATCTGGCAGGCTTGCTTCGACGCCTTCGAGACAACCTGCACCCTTGGCCCCCTCCTGGCGCGTGCCGGAAGGCTCGGCGAGCGCGTGTACGGGCCCAGGCTGATGGAGCGCATCCACCAGCACCACAGCGCCCGGGCGCTCGCCCTCCAGGCAGCGCTCAATGCGAGCCCCTCCCCTTTAGACGACGACGGCCCCCCGCTCGCCATAGGCCTGGGATACGTCGCCGCGCAGCGTATAGCCGCGCCGGAAGCGTCGCTGCGCGTCTGCAGGCCGTCGCACCATGCCGACCTCCAGGCCGTCCTGGACGCGGACCCTGCACTTGCAGCCCGCGTATCGGCGCTCGACGCCCAGCCGCTCATGCGGTGCCTGTTCGACGACGCCGTCGTCCATTGGCTCCACCTCGCGCATCTCAACGCGGCAATCGCAGATCCGCCAGAATAACGGCACTCCGCCGCCCCGACAACGCCACTTTCCCCGGTTTCCTTCGAGGTACCCCAGCAGGAGCAGAGAATGAACCCCGCAAGCTATCCCTGCCATTCCCGTCCCCAGGACCAAGACTTGGTGCGCGACCATGTCCTGAACGTGGACGACCTCGCGGCCTTCGCCGTGGCGGACGCCTTCCTAAGGTCCCGCCATCCCGACGTGCAGATGTTCTGGCGCCAGGTCGTCCACGCCGGCTGGTCCCGGTACCACGTCGAGGCGCTCATCGCGCGCGACGACTACGCCGGCTTCTGGGCGTCCCTGGGCGGGCGCGCTTCCATCCTTGAGAAGGCGATGGAGTGCTTCGGCGACGTGTCCCGCCTGCTGGAACCGCTTCGCGCCGCCGGTCTGGTGCCGTTCCAAGACCTCACGGCTTACGTGGAATCCATCGAGTCCGAGATGGAGGCCACGTACCGGACTTTCCTGCCCTTCGGCCGGGATATGTCGGAAGACAGCACCAGGGGCATCAGGTTCCTGACGATCGACGTCGTCGACAGCATGCTGGAACAACAGCGGGCGTCGGCGAACGAGCTTCCGTCGCATCTTACCCAGGTCGTGGCGCTCACGGCGGCCAATCCCGAGCTGGCAAACGCCGTTTCCGATCCGTCGGACACCGCATTGTTCGCCCAGACCGCCGAGGCATACCTGTGGCTTCTCTCGGCAGCGGGGGCATCGCAGCGATCCGGCACCCCGGCCTGAACGAAGCTCACAACCCTTCATATCGATCTTGGAGCCTGAACCATGGACGGCGCAGTCGACATGACCCTGCAGGAGCGCGAGCGAGCCATCGCCGCGCTGCGGGCTGAACAGGATGCCGCGCGAAGGGAGCGCTGGAAGCTTGAGGATACGCGCCTTGCGGAAAGGCGCGCGAACGACGACCGGCGCCGCAAAGCCGACAATGGAGAGGCCGAGCGCCGAAGCGCCGAGGACGTCGAACTCCGCACGCTTCGGGCGGAGGAGGACCGTCACCTCCAGCAGCTCCGGCGAAGCAGCGACGAGGCAAGGATGGGTGAGGTCGAGCGTGGGGAAGCCGGCACGACCGATTGGAAGAAACTCGAAAGCCAGGTGCTGAGGGTTGAAACGGCTTTCCGGGAGAGGGAGGAAAACAGGCTCGCCGAGGACCGGGCCGTTGAGGAGACAAGGAGGATTGAAGATCGCCTTCTTGCCGAGCGGCGCGCCAAGGAGGATTCGGACAATGCGCGGGCCCCCTCGCAACAGACCGTCGATGAGCGTGCCCGCGAGGACGTGCGCATCGTCACGGACCGCCTGAAGGAGGATATCCGCAACGGGGCGCCGGACAGCGAAACGTTGCGGCAGCGGGCGGAGGAAGATCGAGCGCTGGCGAACGCCCGCCGGGAAGAGGACCGGCGCCCGGGTCCATTCGTGGCGCAGGCACGGCCCCAGGAAGACGAGGCAGTCGAAGAACGGCGCCAAGGCGACGATCTTCGTACCGCAACTCGGCGCAAGGGGATGGATGAGCTGCGGAAGGGCTTGCTAGACAGGGCAGCCAGCGGGAAGCGCATCCCGGACTACATGCTTATTACCGATCAAATGGCGCTTGAGACCGCGGTCCTCAGCAGGAACAAAGCCGCGGAGCAGTTGAACAGGAGCGTGCAGGCATCGCAACCGGTGAAGAACAATGAGCCTGCGATGGCGATGGACCCGATAGCCGCAAACCGCAAGGTGCAGGACCTCCATCTCCTCGAGGATGATGTAATAAAGGCGAAGAGGGAGGTCGAGGATCTCCGCCGCGCCGCGGCCCGTGCCCGCTCATCCGCTCCCGACGAAAAGCACAGTGCGGAAAATCACGCCATCCGCAATGAACGGGGGATCGAGGACCGCAAGCGGAATGGCTCCCGCCGAGAGTTCGCCGCCGCCTGGGAAGCTGCCCGCCGACGGGGGGACCCGGTCAACATCGACTGGGTCGCGGAGAAAGAGGAGCGCTTCCGCGACAGGCTCCGGACACTGAAGTCCGAGAAGGCGACGCTGACCAGAGAGCGTGAGGGTTTTGGCGGGACGGAAGCCCACACCCCCGTTCGGGAACTTCCCATGAAGGAGGTGATTTCCGACGCATTCGACCGGCTGCGGGCAGATGTTAGTCCGCGCGTGCCCGGGCGTGTCGACAGGATCGAAATTCCCCTGCGGACGGTGTCATTCGGGTCCAAGGAGGACGCCCGCGCCGTGCGGGAGGCCCGCGAGGCGATCCAGCGAGAACGCGACCAAGTGACGGAACGGGCCAGGCTGTACGACCGGTTCGCGCGCCATCCCGACCTTGGGAAGTTTCTCGATAGGATTGGTCCCGACAGCGAGACCGCCAAGCTGGCTTTCCAGGAACGGGAAGGCAACCGCGTCGATCGCGAGAACCTGCTGAGGGAAGTGGATGGCCGGTCGGGCCGTGCGGCCGTCGCCGTTAGGGAGGACGCCTACGGCCGGGGGGCCTGGGACAAGCACGTACCGATCAGTTCCAGCCATTCCATTGAAATCGAGCGCAAGGCCATGGCCATCGAGCGCTTCGAACTGCTGCCCAAGGACGTGAGGCTCGGCGTCGCGACGATGGCAGAGGACCGCGAACGGGTCCTCGCTAACATCCAAAAGGCCCAAAAACATGAACTCCATGCCCGCGGCGATTTGAAATCGCTCCGGGAACGGTACGACAACCGCTCTTGGACGGGACGTGCCGCCGACCGCGTCGCGAACCTGTTCACGGGTAACATGGACGCCGACCTGACGCGGAAGGCCAAGCTGGAGAAGGCCTTCTCCAAGCCCCTGCCATCCGAGCGGATGGCCGCTGCCGGAAGGGACTTCCTGCGCGCCGACCCGCAATGCGCGAGGATGCTGGACAAGCTCGCCGAGAAATCAAGGCAGGGCGAGTTCGACAGGAACGTGCCGCTGCCCACCGGGCCGCTGCCTACCTTGGCTGCCCGCAGTTCCGGCGAGATCGGTCGGCTGGACGAGCATGAGCGGGACCGGTTCACCGACGTGTACAGGGAAAGGCACTGGCACCGCGACGCGCAGGCGACGGATAACAGGCCTCCAAAGCCGCCGTCGCAGGAGAACGCCGGCCAGCAGCGTCAGCAGGTGCCGGGGCGCGACGCGCTCGCCGACCTCGACTCCATGATTAAGAAGCCGGAAGCGGCGGTCGGCGGCAGCCAAGGGAGCCAGAAGGACAGGGCGCAAGCCGAGGCACGGGGTGCTTTGCAGCGCCAGCAGGAGATCGACTCCCGCGACAGGGCAAGGCAGGTCGAACGAAGCCGCACGGACGGTTCCCGATGACCGACGAGAAGCGGGACACACCGACCATCAAGGCCCTGGAGCTGCTGCTCAAGTCGGGCCGGATCGCACCGGAGGCCCGGCCGTTCGCGGAACAGACCCTGCGCTCTATCCAGGGGGCCGGCAGCCACCGGACCGAAGTCTCATGGGACGGGATCATCGACATCGGGGCTTCCAGCCCTTCCCCTACCGGCGCTGAGCCGGTCGGGGAAGGCACAGGCCGAACGGTCGTCCTACTCCCCGTCCCTATCGACGGAGCCAGCGCCAAGGCGGAAAAAGTGCAGCCCGCGCCCCCGGAGGAAGAGGTCGGGCAAGTGCCCGTTGCGACTGACAAAACCGAGACCCCCGACATTCTCGCACAGGTCAGGCGAGGCCACGCCAAACGCGCGGCAATCCCGGATTTCGGCGACCTCGAATTCCTCATGCGCGACGGCGACCAGGCTGAGACGAAGACGACGGACGCTGCAGCGGTCCCGCTGCGCGAGGAAGATCAAGGTCCGAACGATAGGCAATCCGTTCCGCAGCCGCCTCCTCCGCGCCGCGACGAGACGAAGGACGCGGCTCGGCACCCTCAGCGCTGAAGCGCCTTGCGCGGGTCACATGGACGGGCCCCTGTCGCGCTCACGCTCGCGCTGCAGGGCCATCTCCCGAAGCCTTTCCCCGACCTGCCTCGCCTGTTCGGCATCGACAGCCCGCTGCTGCTCCTCCCTCGGCTTCCCTGGCGCGGCGGGACGCTCTAGCGCCACCTCCCGGTCCTGATCCGCCGCGCGTAGCAAATGCGCGGCGTTGGCCAGCCGCCGGTCGGCATCGACGAGGGCGGCCGCGTCATGTGCCCCTAGCCGTCGGACGTTCTCCGCCGCCATCCGGATCCGCGCAGCGTCCTGGCGGGTGAAGGCCCCCTCCCCTGCCCGGTCTTCCAACGACGGGCCCTTCAGGCCAGGCATCGCGGCGATCTCCCCTTTGCGGATCCATGTGAGGACCTGCGACCTGGTCAGGTGGTCGGCGATGTTCATCCTGTCGGCCTTGCGCTGGCACTCTCCCGCCCAGGCCCGCAGCGCGTCCTGCTTCCCGTCCTTGGTCGACAGGTCGGCGGCGGCAGACCGGTCAAGCGCCACGACGACCCGGCACTCCACCCTGTGCCGCCCGAGCGCAGCAACAGCTTTCTCCCGATCGACCAAGCGATCCGCGGCGACGACGACGCGGTCAGCGGACATGGCCCTTGCAGCCGTGGCCGATACGGCGGCCGCATATTGCATCCGAAGAGGTCGGTTCCCGACCGCGAGGTCGTCCTCGACAATGGACATCCGCCTGCCGTCGCGCTCGACATACACGTCCAGAAAGGCGACGCCGTCGGCGTCCCTGGCCGCACCCCTGACCAGAAGCACATCGCCGTTTAGCAGGCCCTTCCCCGGAAGCTGCTCCAGCAGCGCGAGCCTGTCTCCCCTTGCTACCTTGAGCTCGTGCTCGACTTGGTACCTGCCGACCTCGCCGCCGCAGGCACGAATGCCGATCTCCTCCCGCCCGACGATCCCCGCGTCCTGCAGGCGAGCCCGGATGTCGCCCGCCACGCGCCGCGCGTCCGCGTGCGTCCGGCAAATGGCCAGGCTCTCCCTGCAAGCCTCCTTTTCGGGGCGCCCTGTCCGGACGTCCCGAAGGATCCAGTCGACTGCCTGCTTCGCCGCCCTTTCAAGCGCGGCGTGGGGCTCGCGTACCGCCTCGACCTTCCCGGCGTCAATTAGCCGCTCAAGGCAGCGCGTCACGCGCCCGGCACTCAGGTCAACAGCCGTGCGGCGGAGACCCGGTTCCATGCGCTGGTCGCGCGCCGCCAGGTCCGCCCAGGCAGCCTCGACGATAGTGCGGAAGCCGGCACCCAGGTTGCCCTTTTCCGGCGAACGCCGCTCATCGCCGCAAAGGATCACCTTCGCGCCGACCCTCGAGGCGTGCGAAAGGAGCGTACCGAGATCCTCGACGGACGCACTGCCGGCGTCGTCGACGACTACCACGTCGTCCTTGCGCAGGCTGAACCGGCCTGCGGACAGGTCGCCCGCGAAGCCCTGAAGGGCTCTGGCATCGCGCAGGCCGGCCCTATCCGCGAGGTACTCGGCGGCATTCCAGCTGGTCGCCACGGCGGTAACCCGGTAGCCGGCGTCCCGATGGGCCTGTGCGGCCGCCGCAAGGACATCCGTCTTGCCCGACCCGGACGGGCCGGCAAGGACCTGGACCCCGCCGGCACCGGAGACCAGGCGCTTCAGGTCATCCCGCTGTCGGTCCGTCGCGCGGACGCCCGGTCCATGCGTCCCCTCGAGCATATCGTCCAGCCGAACAGCCGCCTTCCTGGCGTCGGCCGCCGTGAGACGGCTCGGTTCGTTTCGGCGTCCGATGGAATCCTGGAGGATGCGCAGTTCGCGCTCGGCCGCGACAGGGGAACCCATTGCCTTGGCCTTCCGCCCCCGGTCAAGCCGCGGCAGCGCACGCATCATTTCCTTGGCCTGCTTGAGGGCCTCCCTAGCGTTCAGCGACCCGTCCGCGCAGGCATTCGCCGCGACGGCAGCGATGACGTCCTGCTTCTCCAGGACGCCCCGGTCCAGCTTCGCCAGCACCTGCCGCCCGGCATCCCGGCCCAATGCCGGCCGGGCGACGACCGGGCCGCGCTCGGCCTCCCGCACAATGTCGGACCAGGCCACCCCGCGCTTCGAAAGCCGGCCGGTCCACTCCTTCTTCATCTCGGGAAGCGGCGGAAGTTTCTCTTTCGACCCACGGGTGTCGATGGCCACCTTCGCCGCAAGCCTCGCCCTCCGCCCATCAGTACGGCGCTCGCCGGTCTCGGCCTCGACCACGTCGAGGATTTTCCGCCGCCGGGTACTGAAGGCCTCGGTCACCTGACGCGCGATGTCGACGTCGAACTGTCCCCTTCCCTCCTCGCGCAGTGCGAGGCCGCGACTGGCCAGGCGGCTTGACAGCTCTGTCCGGAAAAGCGCTCCGACCATCATTTTCGCGGCGGCAATCGGAGCCCTTTCCAGCGCCCCGAACGTGCCATCAATGCGCTTGGAGACGTTCGGGATGTATACGTGGATGTGCTCCTGAGGGTCGCCCCTAGCCTGCTTGGCATCGTCGTTCGAGCGGCTGGTCTTGTGATGCCAAAGCGTTGCCGGGACGCCGGAGACAACCTCCCGGCGGAGCGTGCCGCCTCTCGCACTGCCGCGTCGGCCGACGAAGACACCCTCACCATGGGCAATGTCCAGCGCCTCCATGACCGCGTCCTGGGCATCCTTCCGAATAGCGTCCGCCGCCTCCTTCCGACCCGTTTCCTCAAGTGCGTTGACGTAAAGGGACACTCCTTTCGGCAGCGAGAATGTCAGGTCGAAGCCGATGTTACGCGTCCCGTCACCGCCATCACGGACGCGATGTCTGCCGTCTGGCGACTGCCCTTCCATGGTACGGAGGAATGGATCAAGGTCTTCCACGGGACCGGTCGGAAGACCTTTTTGGCTGCCTATCGGAGCCCATCTCCCCGGTCCCTCGTCGCCTTGTCCGTCGGCTTCAAGCTCGAATTCAAGACCATCCCCAGCGTCCAAATCGTGCTCGGCAGGTACATTATCCCGGACATTTCCGGCGACTTCCCGCGCAATTCGGGGAAGCCGGTCGGCGTAGTAGCGCCTGGATTCCCGTACCGGATAGAGGGGGTCCCTGATGTCGGAAAAGCCCGCCGTCATCGTACTTACCCCGCCCTTTTCAGGGTGATTCCTGCAACGCCGGCGAGCGTTTCCAACACCGCGGAAATGTTGGTCGAGAGTGCCTTCGTCGTCTCCAGCAGGCGCCCGTTCTCGTCCGCCAGCCCCTCGGTCCTCGTCCTTGTCCGCACGCAGTCGGCGGAAATTCCCGCGACCATCTTCGACATTTCCTCGACGACCTGGGCGAGGCGTGCGTCCCTCTCGACGAGGCGCGCCGACAGCACGTCGATCGCATGCTCGATGCGTCCGGAGACGCGCTCCTCGATCATCGCGTCGATGTCCTCGACGAGCTGCTCCTGCATCCGCGCAAGGTGCCTGTCCAGCGCCTGGTCCACCTGCGCCTCGACATCCGAGGCTACCATCTCCGCAACCCGTCGGGCGGAGGGGCCGCCCGCATCGACTGACCTGGCAGGACCGGCCTGGCGATCCTGGCCCGGCCCGGGCGATCCCATGGCCATCTCCGTCACGCCGGCAGCAAGGAGGGCGGTGATGACGCTATCCCGGCTCTCCCCTCGGACAGCGGCAAGGCGTTCAAGCTGGGTCAGCAGGGTATCGGGGACGGTGTACCTGGCCTCGGAGGTCGCCCTGCCGTCCGCGCGCTTCGGGCGGCCGACCCTCCTGCGGACCTGATCGGGATTGCCCTGGGGCACTGAATCCATCAAGATAACCTCCGGTCGGGGCCGAGAATTAAAATTGAATAAATTGGCAGAGAATCTGGCCTCTGCGTCCTTCCCCGCCCATTATGCGGCCAAATATGGCGGAAATGCAGTCAACTTGCCTCGCCCTGGACGACACCAATTGGGTGCACCTGGTGTAAAGCAATAGGCCGGATTAGCTCTGCACCATCCCAACAACTCCTGGCTGTCCACCCTCCCCCACTCCCGCCATCCCCCTCCCTTCCCTGCCCGCCCCCTTCCACTCCTCCCCAGCCAGCCAGCCCTTTTCCCCCTCCAGTCACCAGCCGTCCCCCTCTCCCCCCTCCCGCCGCGCCTCTCTCCCCTCCTCCCAGCCCACCTCCCCTCCCCGTCCTTCCCTCTCGCCCTGCCCTGCCCCGCCACGCCGCCGGCAACCCCAAGCCCAGTACCGCCCGGGGCAGCCTACGCCCCCCCACCTCGCCAACCCACCCGCCGGGACCACCCGCCGGGAACGCCCCTAGAAAGGCCGCCAAGGCCGCCCCAAGCCTCCCGGCGTTTTGGCCGCCCCACTGCCGATGGGCCGCTGGCGCCTCTTATAAGACGCCGGCAGGGCGCCGGCCAGGAGACCTGGGCCGCGGCTCCGGCAACCGTCGTCTCGGACGGGCCAATGGACACATAGGCCATGGGACCATGTTCTCATGTGACGATTGGACAATGGCTTTCATGCTCCATGATTTCCCGGCGGCATGGAAACCACGGAATGAGGCGTAAGGCCGCCATCGGCCCTGGACAACGGTCTTCCGATGTGAACAGGCCAACATGGAGCAACAGATGCAGCTTCCATTGTGCCGATTTTGCCCTGGTTCATCTTGTCATTGGATACATGTCTAAGTGGTACAGTGACCCATTCAGGCATGGTGATCATTCCGCCCTTTTCCATATGAGCACTGGTTCATGAGGCCGATGGTCCGTTGTACCTTTATAACGATATAATGATGTTCCCATTGATAGATTTACGCATAACAACATGGTCCGCTGTGATCATGGCATCATGGCATCATGGCATCATGGCATCATGGCATCATGGCATCATGGCATCATGGCATCATGGCATCATGGCATCATGGCATCATGATTAGTGCCGGACCTTGTGGCAAGCCATAAAACGGGCATTAGCCCAATATTACCATTGAAAACCCAAACAGGATAACGATGCTGGGATGAGACCTATGAAACATGGATTCAGGGAATGATGAAAAATGACAGCCATGGATAGCTGTCGCCTTTTCCCATTCTAAGCACGTTATCATGAAAACATGTTTCAATTTTATGTGTTGTCATCGTAACGATATGAACATAAACCATCGTTCAGTTATAACAGTGACACGATGGCTCGTCGCGCCGTCGGCGCGCCTGCCCGCCGGCCCGGACACCACCTGGCCTGACTATCTCCGGTTATCCCGGATAGGCGAAACCGCGCCCGGGATGAGCGTGCGCCCCCGGATGTCTGCCCATGCAGCCGGCGCATCGGCGCCGCGGCGAAGGGCCGGTTACCTCACGGCGATCCGGCGCATCGCCGTCGTGCAGTTGGCACCCGGCACCCCATGGAAGTCCAGCCAGTCCGGAAAGCAAGCCCGGGCACCGCCGGGTGGTGCCGGAAGCCTTCGTGGTCGAGGCGTTCCTGAACGCCTTCCTCGGGGTGATGGTCCCCGACACCGATTTCGCGGGCTGCGAGCCAACGAGGAAGCGGCGGAAGTTTGGCTGGCTCTCTACGACAGGGCGGTCGCCAACCGTGTGGTGGTAAGGCTGGCCGGGATCTTGGATGAGGTGCCCTCGAGTTCGCCGCCCTACTGGACGGCGAACGGGACCATGAACGCCGGGCCGCCCTGGTCTGCCTCCTCGTGGCGGCCCTGGCGGGGGAGGGGAGGGCGGTCGGGGTCGGGACCCCGTCAGCGGCTGGTTCTGACAGCCGCCGTTCGAGGCCTGGCAACCGTGGGCGCGGACGCCCTGGAGGAGAACATCGGGCGCCTCCGCAAGGAAGGAGGCATGGCCGTCGAGGTATATCCAGGGCTGGGCGGGTGCCCCGCTTCGTCCGCAGGAGGGCTGCGGGAGGCTGCCCACCGGGAGTGGCCAGCTTCCGCTACCACAGCAACATGAGAACCATGGAACATGGTGTCGATATCTTATTGGTCCCATGTTCCATGTTTAACAGATAGCCTTGGTAAATTATGACCATGCCACATGTTCCGTATTGATACGGCGCGGCGTCGCCAAGGAGCGGTCGCTGGCCTTGGCAGGGCAGGCGGGAAGGTGCGGCTATCGGAAGCGAAGGGGTGGCCGCTACCGCCTCGGACCACACTCGTTCAGATCCGCGTCGCCCAGCACGAGGTCGTTGAAAAAACCTGCCGGCATGGAATCCACGACCGCCGTGACCTCGGGCCCCGGGGCAGGGGATGCCGGCCCGATGCCGCGCCTGTTGACCTCGCCGCCGATAAAACTCAACCGCTCGTACTGTTGCGTCGCGCGACGCCGCCACGCCTCAATTCCGGGGTCGTCGGGCCCGGTGAACCTGGGGTGCCAACTCCACTCCGCCACGTCGTCGGTGGCGGCGTCCCATCGGGCGTACTGCCGTTGCATTTCCAGTAGGAGAGCGGTGTCGGGCAGGGCGAGGATGGCTGCCCGATCAGCATCAAACTTGGCGAGCCGGCCTCCTTCCTCGTTGGCCTCTCGGACACGTTCAGCCCGCGCCTCGGAAAGAAGGTCGGTGCCCAGGATTTCCCATTGCTCGTCGGTGACGGGAGCGGAGAACGGGTTGGTATCGAGGTCATCGGCGGTCATTGCCGGCTCGGCCTCCGAACCAACTACCCGCTGAGGTTGCAGCGCCTGCGGTTTGTCCATTTTTCCACCTCCTTCAATAATCGAATTCGTTAAACGCACACTCGCCGCAAAGGCCGTCCCTTGCTTGGAAATACCGCGAGTGCCGGATCGTTTCTTTGCATTCGCGACACCGCCTGGACGACCTGTACCGGCTGCCGGCGGCAGCCGGGCTTGCGCTGCCCATCAGCTCCGCCTTCAACCCACCGGCGGCGACGACGGCGTTGGCCTTTTCCAGCGTGGCGGGGTCGGTCGTCGTCCAGGCCTTGTGGTCGGCATTCCAGCGGCAACCAAGGGCGCGCAGTTGGTCCTTCACCGGAAACGTGTTCCCGGTGACAAACAGGGGTTGGGCGGTCATGCTGATGTGTCCGTGTTGGGGCAGGGAAGGGGGGGTGGGCTGGGGGTTAGTCCCCCAGCCTCTGGGCAAAATCCCAGGCAGCGTCGGAATACGCCACGCGGATGGAATACCAGCCCTCGCGGTCGGCCCAGACCTGGTCGTGCTGTGCCTTGATGTGCTGCAGGGAAGGATCCAGCGCCCACACGCGCCCGTCATGGTTGCGCACGATCCGACGGGCGACGACGCGGTGGGAACCGGCGAGCACCGCGCTGGTGCCCATGTCCTGGCCGTCCGGCAGGCCGCGCTCCTTGACCATGAGTACGTCGCCCTGGCGCATCCCGCCGGCCAGGGACGCCTGGAGCTGTTTTGCGGTGCAGTCCCACATCCAGCGCTGGGCGCCGGCGACCACGGCGGCGGGGTCGTCAGGGGCGGCACGGATGGCACCGCGGACGGCAGCCGAGCCGACGGGATGGCGGAAGGCCGCACCGGTGTTTTCATTCCTGCCGGCCAGGAAATAATTCTTCCTGATGTTGAGGAAGCCGTTCCGAAACTTACGGAACGCCTGGCGGGCCTGGATGACAACGACACCCTGCTCGAAGTCGAAGCCGTAGAGGTCGACGTTCACAGCCGTACCGCGCCGCTTCCTGTCGAACTCCGCGAAGACCTCAGGCAGGGCCTCGGCGAAGTCATCCATGATCGCCTCGGGGCTAATCGATTTTCCGTCGGCGGAAACCGTGATGATTTCGTCGTACGCGCCGCGCCGGATCGTGACGGTTTCGTAGGTGCGCAGGCGGTCCAGCGTCGAGATCGGCGTATTGGTAAGCATGGTAGGTCTCCTGAAGCGTGATTCTTCGGTCGCCGACGACACAGTTGCCGTGGCGGTGGTTGCGGAGCGAAGGCATGCGGAGCGAAGGCATGCGGGCGCACGTCCCGAAGCGAGATGGGCCAGCGATGCATCGCGATGTAAGGAGGACTAAACAAGGACGGCTGGATCAGTAATCCGTGCGCGTCAGCTTTGATGTCTAATAGATACTAGAGGATAACACCGAAGTCAAAATAAAAATGCACGAAACCTGAAAAAATTTCTCTGCATTTATTGTATCAACTACGCAGATATGAATTGAAGTATTGAATATTTGAGAATCTAAGTATTGGAAATAGATCATTACTTAAATATTTCCAATCATTTCGTCTGACCGCTGAACCGCCAGTGCGAGCGGTTCGCCCGGGAGGGCATGCCGATCAGCCTATCCACGGCGGCCGATCAGGTCGGCCATGCCTGCGCCGTGCTGAAGCCGCTCCATGAGCTGCTGGCCCGGCACGTCCTGGCGGCGGAACGCCTGCACGGTGACGACACCACGGTGCCGGTGCTGGCCAAGGGCAAGACCGATAAGGGCCGGCTCTGGGTCGGAGCCTGCCCCGGACTTGATCCGGGGTCCGCGACGATCGGCCGTTCGTGGGACAGGCACCACCGGCGGCGCTATTCCATTATTCCCGTGATCGGGGCGGCATCCATCCGGAACGGCACCTGGCCGGATACACCGGGTTGCTCCAGGCTGATGCCTATGCGGGTTATGGTCGCCTGTTTGATGCTGGGCGCAAGCCTACCCCGGTGACCAGTGCGCTGTGCTGGGCCCATGGCCGGCGCAAGTTCTTTGAGCTGGCCGACATTGGGGTCACGACACGAAAGTGCGCACGGTGTCCGCTTCGATAGAACATTAGACGAACGGTGGCGGATCGGCTCAAAGGGCCTGTCCGCATAACGAAGGTTAGCCGGACTTGTTCAAGCTGTCCGTCTACCGGGCTGAATGGCGGGAAAGCGGACAAATTGATTTCCGGACGGGATTACGGACAATCGTTCTTTTTACGTTCGCGCGAGCCGGACAATATGCGCACTTTCGTGTCCGGACCCCACATTGCCGCCAGGGCGCGTCGTGGCGAGAAGGCGCCCCAGATCTCGCCCATCGCCCTGGAGGCCGTGAAGCGCATCGACGTGCTGTTCGACCTGGAGCGCGCGATCAACGGCCTGCCGATCGATGAACGCCTGGCCGTCCGGCAGGAAAAGCCCAAGCCCCTGGTCGATGAACTGGAAGCCTGGATGCGCCAGCAGCGCGCCGTCCTGTCCCGGCATGCGCCCGTGGCCAAGGCACTGGACTACATGCTGACCCGCTGGGAGGAGTTCACCACCTTCCTGCACGACGGACGGGCCTGCCTGACCAACAACGCGGCCGAACGCGCATTGCGGGGCGTGGCCCTGGGCAGGAAGGCCTGGCTGTTCGCCGGTTCCGACCGCGGCGGCGAGCGGGCCGCCATCATGTACGGCCTGATCGTCACCGCCAAGATGAACGACATCGATCCCCAGGCCTGGCTCGCAGATGTGTTCGCCCGCATCAACGACATCCCGCAGAACCGCCTGCACGAACTGCTACCTTGGGAATGGAAGCTGCGCCGATCAGCGCAGGTCGCTGCCTGATCACAAGATCATCGCCGCCCGAACATTTCCTGGAACAGCTGCTCCGAGCGCGCCAATCCCTCCGGCGTCATCACCACGGATTTGGCCTTGCCCACCGGATCATCAATCAGACCCTTGCTATGCAGCCGACCCATCGTATCCCAGTCGAATGATTTCCAGGCGCGCGCGCCGTCGTGAAGGCCAAGCCATAGGAGCGCCAGCACCACGTCATCAACGCGGTCCGTATCAATGTCCATGACCTCCTCCTGTTCCTCAGCACAGGGGAAGCATGCGACCCGCCAACCTCCACCTCAAGGCAAACAATCAGCGGCTTTCACCGGATGGATACTGCTTCGTCCCTGATCGGGACGATCAGTCTGATCTCGCTTCACGGCATGAGCTTGAGCGTTCCGGTCGGGAGTCCCCTGTCACGACAGAGTCCTTTATGCAGCCGGATATGGGGCGTGTGCTCTCGCCGGTCTGCGCACGGCGCGCTGATCGTCAGGCATCGTCCGGGCCGATGCCGGGAGGCACAGCTCCCGGGCTATCGTATAGGGGTGTCATCATCCTTCTCCCGAGCTGGGGGAAGGTCGGCGGCAGGCTTCCGCCGCCGACTTCTCGATCAGGCGGCCTCCCGGACCTCTTCGATCAGGTCGTTGATGGCCTTCTGCATGGCATCCACCCCACCGATAACGAGGACGTCGTCCCTGATTCCCTCATCGACCAGCTTCGAGGCAGCCGCCGCGACCTCCTCGTCCGTGGAATCCACGGACAAGCCGATGACGGAGAGGAGCTTGCCACGGCTTGAGGCCTCGCTGCGCAGCCACTCGCCAGCCTCCCAGGCAGCCATATCCTCACGGACGAAGGCTACGCCGTCGAAAATTCCAGTGAGCTCGTTACGCGCGCTTTCCGCATCAGCGTCGAAGCGGCCGACATGGCGGGAGCCGTCCCATTCGACCGACATCCCACCCCCGACGCGGTCCAGCAGTTGCGCCAGGGCACCGCCTTCGGACAGGTCGCGCTTCAGCGCCACGACGTCAAGCATGAGGGGCGTTGCGTGGGCATCGACCTGCGCGATGGTCCAGGTCAGCGTGCGCCCGGCGCTCTCGTCCTGGGGGATTGCTGCCGGCGGGACGAATTCGCGAACCTCGATGCGCGCTTCGCCGCGCTGATCCAGGACGAGAACCGCTGCGACGGTGATGTCCATTTTCCCATTGCTGAGAACAATGGCTTCCGGGACGACATGGCTGTAGCCGGTCATTTCATACATCTCCAAAAAGGGTGTTTGAGGATCAGCGCACGGCACGCCTGCGGCGACCGACAGCGCGGTCCAACTCGCCGTCGTCGCGGCCCCAGGCAATGGGAACGTCATCGCTGAAACGGGTGGCATCGCCGCCTCGCGGCACAATGCGGTCAATCCCGCGGAAGCCTCCCATTTCGAGGCTGTCGAAGTCGCGGTCGACACAAAACATGCTCTCAAGGTCCATTGTCTCGCACTCCCACCGGCCGAACCCCAAGGGTCCGGTCTGTCAAATCAGTTCTTCGGGTAGGAAAACGCGGAACCATCGGCTCCGTGAACAAATAGATACTAGAGATTTCAATGTAGATCAATAGAAAAATGCGGATTTTGAAAAATAAATTTGAGTATAGTATATGCAGATCATCGCCGTCAACTACAATTATTGGCCTTAGAATGCTTATATTTCACCCCACGGTTCGAGTTCTTCGATTTTTGAGTTTGACGTCCATTGATCATTTAAGCCGCCTGGCGTTGATCTGATAGCGCAATTTGATCAAGCCGCCGGCGGTGCCGGAACGGAATCAGAAACTGGCCAACCTCAAAGCCATAAAGCAGCTGGTAGCTGACCCCCATCCGCGCAGCCAACTGCGACGATTTCAATCCGGCCGCGATGCGGGCTCGCCGAAACGCCTCGGGGTCCCGTGCCTCGCGGATCCAGCTGAACTGTTGCTGGAGGAAGCGCGACAAGCCGAGGGCGACGGGATCATCCGGGCGCTCCTGAAGGGAGGCGTCCACGCGGAAATGGACCTCGCCGACGACACGGGCCCAGGCCCGGCCCAGCGGCTGGTCGAGATACCGGGCACCGGCCAGCAGATCGGGGACGGCATCGCCAGTTGTCTTGTACCCCCGGGCGGCAAGGAGATCGACAACGCCCTGCTCATCGCACGAGGAGGAGATTTCCTCCAGATGCAGCCCAACGTAAATCTGCGCGCGCTCCTCCAACGTCACCGGCAGCTCGGTGATCGGCGGGGCGTCCAGTCCGGTCCAGCCGACGCGGCGCAGGGCCCATTCGAGGTCCTCGTCGTCGCCCATAGCGAGCCAAGCAGCGTATTGGATCTCCTGGTCCGTCTCGCGGATCCCGCGGTCCATGTCGTCCCGGAGGCGCAGGTCGTGGGGCGCTGCCCGAAGCCGCGCGGCGGTGTCGATGAGTTCGTCCAGGAAATAGGGCGCCTGCAGCCGGTTCTTGTCTTTCGACATTTCTATATATCCACGCACTGGGGGAGGGGGCAGGGGCGGGAGACGCTTCTCAACCGACCACGCTGCTTGAGAATGTAGCACAAGGTCCTGGCGATTGTCAATAAAGGTTGTTCTTCGCTGTCGTTTTCTCGTTTTTGGCATAGAATGTACAAGATATGCCGTTGGGTCCAATCAACCCGCTCTCGCACCGTGGAGGCCAGCCGCCCGGCGAAGCCCCTGTCAGCAAAAGCCGTCGCGCAGCGACGGAGCACCAGCCCACATGCTTACCTGCGGATGGCTGCGCGACGGGCGCAGGGGCGCACGGAGCAACCGACGCGAAGCGGCGGAATGCCAGCCGGCTGGCGAAGCCTTTTGTAAAGCAACCGGGCGCGGAAGCGACCGGTAAAGCCGTCGCGCAGCGACGGAGCACCAGCCCGCATGGTTACCTGCGGAAGGCTGTGCGACGGGCGCAGGGGCGCACGGAGCAACCGACGCGAAGCGGCGGAATGGCAAACAGCGTCATTTTTGAGGAGCGCGACAGCGCCCCGCACTCGCGCACGCCAGTGCGCATACCTCCCGAAGGGAATGGCCGCCAAACAATGAACCATTGTTTTATGTTGTCATGGTTATCTTATGCCACGCCAACATCATAAACATTGACACATGCTGCCATTTTTCCAGACGACAATGTTTGATGTTGACTTTTCAGAATCGGATAATCACAATCACGGCCCATTGTAACCTTGGCGGTCGCCAGGGACGCAGCGCGCAGGAAAATGCCGAATGAGCACCGACCCCAAGACACGTTCCAACCGCTTCGCGACCTTGATCAGCACGGCACAGGAACCTGCGCCCGCCGCGGCTGAACAGCCCGCCCCCAGGAGCGCCTCTACGGCTGAACCCGCCCCCGTAGCGGCCCCGAAGCGAGGGCGCAGGAAGGCGGCTCCCGCCCCGCGCACGCTGGAGATGAAGTCGCGGGACCATGCGATGTCCACGATCGTGTGGCGGCAGGACGTGGACGAACTTGAGCTGAAGCTCCTGCTGCTGGGCCGCGAACTGGGCTCCAAGCGCCGAATTGCCGTGTCGGCCCTGCTGGCGGGCCTGCTCAACCTCGCGGCGAAGGACGACGACCTCATGCGCCGGGCGGCGAACGTCATCCTGACCGAGGAGAGCTGAGATGCTCACGAAAGTCGTCGGTGTCGGCGGCCGCAAGGGCGGCTCGGGCAAGACAACCATTTCTCATATGGTCGCTACCGGCTTGGCGTTCATCGCCCGGCTCAACGACCATGAGGGCCTGACGCCGGAAACGATCGTTTCCCTGTTGGTGACGGACCCCGACAGCGAGGTCCCGTCGCCCGAGGGCCGTTACTTCGAATGCGTCGACGCCCGAGATTCCAAGGAAGCCGACCGCATCATCGTGGCCTTGGACACTGCGCCCGACCCGATCGCGATGGTCATCGATTCCGCCGCTCGCCAGGTCGAACTGGACGTAAGGCTGGTTAAGGGCGCGGACATCTTCCTGTTGCCCGTGACGCCCGACGACGACAGCGGCATCAAGGCAATCAAGGACCTGCTGTTCTATCGCGACCAGGGAATGGAGGTGTCGCGGATATGGATCGTGCCGAACAATTGGACGGCCAGCCCCGCTATACGCGCGGAAACTGAGGAAAAACTGTTCGACGGCCTCGCGGCCTGGGACGGCGGCAAGGGCTGGAAGAACATCATGGCTCCGATCTTCACCAAGCCGACGCTGAACCGACTGACCCGCCTGGACGACCCGGGCGCTAGGCGCGACCAGCTCCGTACCTGCGTCGACCTGACCCGCGACATCCTGCTGGCGATCGATGGCAAGTACCAGCCTTACACCGGCTTCGTCGCCGAGTAGTTCATGAGTACCCGCCGGGGGCCAAGCCCCTGGCGGACATTGCGATTCCCGATCGGGTGACGGGATAGGCGGTCTCCTCCACGCGCGGAGGGACTGCCCGGCCAGGGCCGCGAAGCTGCCCTCAAATGGCCGAAATGCCACCCTCGAGCCGGCTTGTTTTCCTTTCATAGCTCCCTTCCGGGGGCATCCATTGGCATTACCTCGTCCGGGCCGAAATGGGCCGTTCCGAGGTATGGGAAGAAAGGGATTCGCGCATGAGTGGGCTCCAGGATTCTCTCGGTAAGCCCCGACAGTGGGAGGGGTACGTAACGGAAGGCCATGTCCTCATGGCCCGGGCCCGCGACCATTTCCGTTTCCATCGCGGCGCCGTGAAGACGGCGTTCTACGCCGGAGTGGCCGGAATCGCGGTCGTCGCGGCCATGACGATCTTCGGCAGCTTCATTGGCCTCGATTCCGCAGGGCGGCGGGCCGACGAGGTTCGGCTGGAACGTGCCAAGCAGGTGCGAGCGGAACTGAAGGAAAGCAGGGAGACGACTATTTCCGACGCCGTTTCCGGCGCGGCGGCCGCATACGACAAGCTGGTTGGCCGCTACGCCGACCCGGCTGCCGTGGTCAAGCTCGGCGAAGCTCCCTCCGAGGGCGAGATGCTGTCCTATTTCGTCGACTGGGCCAACGCCCAACAGAAGACAGGATCGGCGCCGAAGGACTGGGCCGTCGTGAAGGCGAAGGCCCTGCCGGCAAAGCTCGACGCCAGCACGGTCACCGAACTGGAAACCCGGCACGGCCTCCTGGCGGTCGGCGCCGCGAAGGGGCAGGACGGCAAGCCCAGGCCGTTCGCCTGGCTGCTGCGCAAGGGCGAATGGGCCGTCATCCTCGTTGACGATCCGGCCGGCTCGCCGCAACGGCGCGACGCCCTCGTGGACGCCATGCGCGAGTACGTGAACGCGAACCGCAAGGACATCGACGACGCGAAGTTCAGGGACTTGTTGGCCCTGTCCCGCGGGGAGGGGAAGATGACCGTTTACCCGGCCCATCGTCTCGGACCGGCCATGGTCCAGATCCTCGACGACGTCTCGAACTGAGAGGAGCATGGACATGGACGGAAACGAAATCACTGAGAAGCAGGCCCGCATGCTGCTGGCAATGGCCCTCCTCCCGGTCACTTGGCCCTTCGTCCTTGCGGCGTGGCTCTTCTTCCGGCCGGCGGTCGGCCTGGTCGAGCGGATCCGCGGGGTCGCGCCAGCCCGGCCCGACACGGCGGCCTTGATGAAGGACCTTGGGCGGAAGTACGCCGGCAGCGCGGACCCGCTGCTCCGGGGCGACCGCCGTGCGGCGGCGGAAGCTGCCTGGCCGACGGAGGCATACCCGTCGCTTTACATCGACGTGCCCGAGGACCTGGAGCGGCCCGCGGCGATGGACGGCCGGCTGTTCGAGGGCGTCGGCGTTTCATACCTTGCAGAGAGGGAGATCGTTCCCGACGACATCGCCGACGCGGCCCATGCCGGCAAGGTCGCGCAGCGGGCATTCGTGCTGTCGTCGATCGGGATCCTTGCCCTGGTGGCGTTCTTCCTGACCATGGCCGGCAGCTACCTCCCGGTTGGAATGAACCCATACGCCGCTGCAGCCGGTATCGCGGAGGTGAACGCCGACATCGCCGAGCTGCGCAAGCAGACAGTGGATCCGCTGCACGTGTCCTGGCCCGACATGAAGCCCATCGAGCTGTCCGCACCGACGGAGGGCGGCCTCGTCTCAGGCTTCCTGGCCGGTGCCAAGGCTTTCGGCTTCGACGCCCTGCATGTCGTCCTCGTGTACGTGGTGCCGATCCTGGTCACGGTCGCCTCGATCCTCTCCATCGCATGGGCGCTCGGAAAGGCTGCGCCGGCGAGCTACCTGTCGGCGCTGCTGGCCCGGAAGGGCGGGCGGTACGCCATGCCCACCAAGGATTCCTTCGTCCGCTTCCAGCACCGCGCCGACCTCCGCGAGCGCAACCTGAAGGGCTATGCGAAGCAGCTCCGGCTGGCCACCGGCCACCAGGCGCTCGACCCCCTCATCGGGCTGGGCAAGGCGACCGGCGCGCTCCGCCACCGCGGCGACCAGCTGGCGCCGCTCGCCGGCCAGACCCTGTGCATGGACTACTCGAGCCTGTTCCAGCACATGGTCGTTTTCGGCGGCACGGGCGAGAACAAGACGGCCGGCATCCTGAAGCCGATCTTCCGGCAACTCCTGGACACGAGGTCGCCGGCTGGCAATCCCCTGGGGTTCTTCGTCATCGACGCCAAGGCCGTCCTGTGGCGCGACTTCATGCCCAAGATCGAGAGGGCAGGCCGCCTCGACGACGTCCGCGTGATCGGCTTCGGGGCGGACCAATGGGGCGTGGACCTGCTCGCCGGGCTGGACCCGACGCAGGCCGCCGGGGTGCTGCGCACGATCATGGACCAGCAGGGCGGCGGCGGGAAGGATCCGTTCTGGGCCAACAACGCCGTCGACATCTTCAGGCACCTGCTGGTCCTCGCGGAGGCGTACCGCTACACGCCCGGCGGCCAGCAGGAATGGCTCGACACGGGCATCGACCCGTACTCGATCTCCTGGGTGTTCAAGGCGATCTGCTCGCCGGCGATCGTCAGCAACGCGACGATGAACGTCCTCCGCTCCTTCGCCGACGACCAGTGGGACGAGTACGGCAGCGCAATCCACTCCGCAACCCTGTGGTCCAGCATCACCTGGCTGCAGAACGTGTGGGCGACGATGGCTGAGAACACGAAGTCCGGCGTCGTGGGTCAGGTGAGTCAGATCCTGGACGGCCTGGCGTCGCGCCAGGACATCCGCGACCGCTTCGCGTCCGGGCGGCCGCACCCCAACGCCGAGGCCGGGCGCCGCATCCTCCCCATCCGGGAGGCGCTCGACGGCCGGATCGTGATGGTCGCCGTCTCCTCGCTCGAGCACGGCACCGCCGCCAAGTCGATCCTGATGTTCCTGAAGACGGGCCTCTTCCGCGCAGCCCGCCTCCGCGAGTTGGAGATCGGCAGCAAGGCCTGCCAGGCGAAGCCCTGCGTCTACGTCGCCGACGAGGTCCAGGAATTCGTCTCGGGCGACACGTCCGGCTTGTCGGACGGCACGTTCTGGAACGTGGCCAGGTCATCCGGGGTCGCGGGAATCATCGCCACCCAGACGATGTCGTCGCTGGTCATGGCCCTGGGCAACGAGAAGGCCGCCGAGAACCTCGTCGCGCAGTTTAGGTCAAAGGTGATCCTGCGCGTGGAGGACTGTTCGGCGTCGCGCGGCGAATCCATGACGACGCTTGAGATGGCTCAGGCCCTGTCTGGCCGGTACGAGAGGTGCCGCTCGTTCGAGGCGGGCCAGTACGAGAGCCTGGACGCCCAGTTCGCCGTCACCGGCTGGCATCCCGTGCTCTCGGCCCCCGACGGAAAGCCCGTCCGGCCGGCCGAGCGCAGGGACATCGTCGTGGAAGGCATGAAGGCCGCCTTCCTGCCGATGAAGTTTTCCAAGGACTCCGTCCGCGATCCCTTCCGGCCTGCCATCGACGGCGTCGGCGAGAAGCAGTCCCTGTACGAGGTCGACCCCCGCTACCTGGACGACGACGCCCGGGTGGCCCTGAAGGACGGCCAAGCCTGGCTGCAGCACAACATGCAGGTCGCGTGGCGGCGGGAGGACCAGCACCGCCAGACGGTGACGACGGGGATCGAGACCGAGCCCGGCGTGACGCCGTCGGACTTCCTGTCCATGGGCCGATTCTTCGCCTACGCCCACCTTCAGCGGGCCGGCGCGCGGGTCCACGACATCATCGAGCTTGAACCCGACTACGAGGTCGGCGTCCCGGCCGCAGAAGCCCAAGCCGCCGCCTGAAGGAGATCGAACATGGACGACCAACGCATCATCGACACGGACCTGCACCTCCGTACCGGCCGCCGCGCGGGCGACGACGAGAAGCCCGCCGCGCAGGCCCAGGCGAGGGCCGCCGAGGCCCGGGAGCGCGAGATCGTCGCCTCCAGGGAGAAGGCGAGGGAGGTCGGGCGCGAGAGGTAGGCGGGCAGGGGACCGGCGGGAGGGGCGTCCACCTTCCCGCCGGATCCGCCGAGGCCGTTCGGCTGGGAGCAGCCTGCGGGCCGAGAGGAAGGAAGAGGGAAGATGAAGGCAAGCACCGTCACGACGAGTCTGTTCGCCCTGGGCCTTGCCGCGGTTGCGGCGGGCCCGGTGGCCGCGTTCCCGAAGAAGCCGGCCCCGGTGCCCGCGGAGGCGGCCCAGCCCCAGGCAGGGGAGCCACAGGCGCAGCAGCAACCCCCGAAGGAAAGCGCCGCGCCAGCGAAGGAGGCTCCAAAGCCCGCCCCGGCTCTGGCGCCGCCGGAGGCCAAGCCTGCGCCAGCGGCAAGCGCGAAGCCTGTGGAGGGGCCCCCAGCAACGCCGGCACCGAAACCCGTAGAAACGAAGTCGACCAAGGCTGCCGCCCCGAAACCAGTCGCGCCTGGGAAGCCCCCGGAACCGAAGCCCGCCCAGGTGGCACCCGCGCCCGTGCCGCCGCCTGCCGTCCAGCAGGCGGTCCAGGTCCCGGTGCTCGACCCGCTGGACGACCAGCTTCGGTGGAGAGCGACGTGCCAGCGCCTGTCGCTGGACTGCACCCCGCTGAACCAGTTCCCGGACCTGATGCCCTACGAGGTCGGGACCCGGCTTTCCGACCAGGAGGTTTCCAGGTCCGACAAGCGCATCGCCGTCGCCGGCTGGCCCTACGACATCGTCTTCGACCGGCAGGGCGCGATGAAGGGGCGGATGGTGACCGATGTCCGCCACCAGCTTGCCATGGCGTCCGCCGGGCAGGACGTGGTCGTCGATCCCAAGCCTTCCTCCTTGCGCGGCGTCACGCAGGTGGTGATGGGCGGGCAGGGCGGGTACGTTGCGCTGCCGCCCGAGGAATGGGCGAAGCAGTTCGCCGAGCGGATCGGCGCCCCCGGCATCGCGCCCCGGCTCCGGGACGCGGCCGTGCTGGCGATCGGCGGCAGGACGCAGAAGATCGTCCTCGACGGCGCCACGGCGGCCACCCTGTTGCCGCTTTGGCCGAGCCCGCCCCCGCACGACGCGTTGGGCGTTACCTCAGGGGATATCGCATCCGGCATGGCCTGCATTGTAGGCATCGGGTCGATGGCGTTTCCGGCGCCTGCGTATGCCGGCCAGCCCGGCCAGCCCGTATTCGCCCTGGTCAAGGACCTGCTTTTCTGCAGCGGCGGGCCGGCTGGGATGAGGGTTATGGAGAGGATGCCGGCATGACGGGAAGGGGTGGCACCCCCGGTCATGCGAACGGCGCATAACTTTACAAAAGCGTCATGCAAAAGGGGAATTGCTCATCCAATTCCCCTTTCGTTCGTACTGCTAAGATAATTATCTTACGAATTTAGGTCAGCTGTCTGAAGACCTCATTATGAAAAGATACTTAGCCTAAATTCCGAGGCCAATTGTCCCAACCACGGCAGGCATCTGCATATAATGTACATGATATGCTGTTTCTAACCTACTGATCTTATTCGCTTTTTTTGTTGCCTCAAGTCGCGCCTTCGTCCATTGTTGTGGACATCGCAGACAGCGCGGAGACGTGTCGTGAAGACCGTTAGGAGCAAAAATCTGAAGAGCGTGCGGCAGGTTGCCGACGAAATGGGAATGACTTCCGCGAATGTCCGGTACCATATCGGCAAATGGCGGAAGGTCAGCATGACAATCGACGGGGCCATTCTGGTCGACATCGTGAAGTTCAGGCGAAAGATGGCCAGCGTGGTCACGCGCGGCAAGCCGCGCCTTGGTTTCCGGCAGGATCAGACGGCCGCCGCCTGACGGCTGGCCACACCGGAAAAAAGAAAGCCCACCCGCAGGTGTGCGACCTTTGGGCAGGCTGGGTGCAGTTCAAAAACATCTTGCAAATATATGCTAGCTGATTCCGGGATCGGAATCAAGGCCTAGTATATGAATACGCACCCATGCCGCGCCATGGCGCACCCTGCCCTTCCCGAAGAGGGCATCAATCAGATGGCAAGTAGCAACGAAATCAAGGCCCGCATCGTCGGCGCCGAAGCAGACCGCGCGTCCGTAGAGCAGGTGTTGGCGGCCATCGGCGTAACCGCAAAGGTCGGCGGAAGCTGGGCTTCGTGTCCGTTGTGCGGCAGGAAGCGCACGGACAAAACGTTCAAGGTCAATGAAAGCGGCACGTGCCAATGCCAGAAATGCCAGCGTCCGAAGAATGTCCTGGACCTGGTCATGGAGATCCGGGGTCACAAATTCCTCGATGCCATCGCCTTCGTCGGGGAAGTGATCGGCCTACCCCTGGACCGGAATGGCCGCCCCGGCGTCATGCCGGCCAAAGGTGCCCGGCCTGCGGCCCGTGACTTCCGGCCGGTGCAGGCGGAGCCGAGGAGGGCGATCCCGGTTCCAGCTGGGAAACCGCGCCGGTCCTTCGTCGCGCCCGACGGGCAGGAGATCCAGACCTTCGCTCCGAGGGAGGGGATGCAGGCCGAGCTTCCCAGCCGCCTGTCGTCGGTGCCGGTCGACAGGGAGGCGCGCGATCGAGGATACAGGATCCTACTGGATCATCTGGCGCTTAAACCGCAGCATCGCCGCTGGCTGAATGCCAAGCGTGGGTTCGGCGACGGGCTGATTGACCGCCGGCTCTACCGGTCCCTGCCGAAGGTCGCCGACATGGCGGCGGCGGTGGACGCGGCCGTGGCGGAGATGGGCATCGAGGTCGCAGTGGCACTGCCGGGCCTGGTAGTCCGGGAGGTCGGCGGCAAGCCCTGCTGGATGCTGGGCGCCCGGTATTCCGGGAGCAAGGACGGCGGCTTCCCCAACCAAGGCGAGACCGGCGACGGGCTGCTCACGCCTGTCATGGACGCGGACGGGTTGGTCGTGGCGCTTCGGGTCCGGTCGCACGTCCCGAGTGAGAACGGCGGATGGGACAAGAAAGTCACGTGGATGTCGTCCAACTACGCGGGCGGCGCCAGTCCTGGCGCGCCGTTCCATCATGCCGTCCCCGGCCAGCTGGTCGATGCGTCCACCATCCTTGTCACGGAAGGCGAGGACAAAGCCCAGGCAGCGGCGGAGCACTTCGGCTGCCGCGCGTTGAGCTTACCCGGCTTGAACCCGGCTGCGGGGGAGGCGATCGTGAGGGAACTCGAACTGGTCCTTTCGCGGTACGGGGATGAGATTCGCGCCGTCGGCATTGCGCTGGACATGGACCCGCCGTCGAACCTGAACGCGACGCGGGACGCGTTCATCACCATATCGATTGTCCGCGAATTCTGCGCCCGCCGCGGATTGGAATTCGCCGTCGGAAGCTGGGATGGGGTGAAGGGAAAGGGTATCGACGACGCCATCCGGGCTGGTGCTGAGGCCGATTGGCTGACAGGTCCCGAAATCGACGAGCACCTGACCCTGCTCAAGGGGGACAGGGAGATCGAGCTGCCCCGCCGGAATGCTGGACCGGCGGCCGGGCCGGACCTCCTGGCGGAGCTGGATGTCCCGGTATGGGACGGAAGCGAGGACCAGGCTGGGGCGGGCGAGTTGTACAGGTACGACGCCGACGGCATGCCGACTGGCCCGGTGGGGTGGGCGACTTCCGATCCCCCAGCACCGGGCGAGGCAATGCAGCCAGCCGGGCAGCCGAACGACGAAACCGAAGCAGACCCGGGCGACTTTTTTGCACACCTTGACGCCGGGCCCGGCGACGCTCCCCTTCCGGAGCTGAACGACCTGGCCGTAAAGGACGGGCAGGCGGGCGACGTCGGGGGCCAAGTGGGGCTGCTGAACCGGGGTCAGATGGCCGACCGGCCCGGCTTGCCGGAAGTCGCTTTCAAGCTGGTCGGCTGCCCGCGCTTCTCAGTCGGCCGTGACGGCATCTTCCTGAGCCTGGGCGAGGACAGAGGCTCCCGATCGGTCACGATGGACCCTATCGTCCCCGTTGCTGTCAGCAGGAACCTCGAGACGGGCGAGGAAGAACTCGTCGTAATGCACTGGCGGCGCGGTGCGCCTGGCCGGTGGGTCACGCTGCGTATGGATGCGCGTATCCTCGCGTCGAGGAACCACCTGGCCGCACTGGCGGCACACGGCCTCGAGGTCAATATCCAGAACGCCGGCGACCTGTCGCTTTACTTAAGCGTGGTCTTCCGGCTCAACGGCCACCTGCTGCCTGTGATGTATTCGACCAGCAGGATGGGGCTTCAGGAGGTGGACGGCAGGTGGATGTGCTTGCTCGGCGACCGGTGCATCTCCGCCGCAGGCGTGACGGCGGCCAGCCGGTCTGACACTGGGGCGCTGGCGGGTGCGCTGAGCTTCAAGCCGACCGGTGCCGGCGAGACGGCGCTGGCGGATATCTTCAGCACGAAGGGGACAATCGATGGGCAGCGGGAACTGATGGCGCTGGTCGCCGGCTTCCCGAAGGCGCGCGTGATCCTGAACGCGGCGCTGGCTGCATCGGTCGTTACGCTTGCGCGCAGGCCCGGCTTCGTCCTCGACGTCTACGCGCCGAACGGTTCCTCGAAGAGTACGCTGACCCGGCTTGCCGCAAGCACGTACGGTCGGGCCGACGATTCCGGCGGGCACGTCGGGCAGGAAATCCCGTGGAGCTCGACGCTGCCCAGCATGGAGCTTAGGGGAGGGACGCTCGGCGGGCTCCCGATGTACATAGATGACAGCAAGCACCTTGCCGGGCACGGCGGCGGCGAGAAGGCGTCCAGCTTGATCTACACGGTCGGCGGCGGCGGCAAGTTGCGCGCCGAGATGGGCGGGACCGGCACCAGGTCGAAGAAGGTCATGCAGACGGTCGCGATCTCGACCGGGGAATCGGCGCTGGCCGGGCTCCTGCCGGCGAACGACGGCGGCGCCAAGACTCGGCTGCTGCATGTTGGCCACCCAATCCCGGTAAAGTCGCCGGAGATGGCTGCGGTGGCGGACAAGATCAAGGCCGGCGTCCACCGGCACTTCGGTCACCTCGGGACGGAATGGATGGCGTTCCTGCTGTCGAAGCTTGAGGCCCATGATGCGCACAGCAGCCCTGGCGCGTTTGCCAAGTTGCTGAACGACGCGATCGACGCAGAGACGATGCGCCTCGCGAGGAAGGCTCCCGGGCATCTTTCCGCGGCGAGGCTCGCCGGCTATGCCGCCGCGATCAACGTGGCGGCCGGGTTGGCGTCCATGTGCACGGTTAACATGCTGGACGGCTCCGCGGTGGGCCTTTACCCATGGGAACAGGAACTGGTGGACACGGTCGAATACCCAGAGGGCGGCGCGCCTCCTGCCGGGGTTCCTGTCGGGAGGGTTGTCGACGGGGATATCTGGGCTGGCATGCTGGAACATGCGGAGGATTCGGCGGGGGACCTGAAGGCGCTGGACAGCGTGTACGCGTGGGCGGTCGCCAACCAGACGGCGTTTGGCGGGCGGTTCGACCCGGAAAAGGACCGGCCGCGGGAACTGCTTGGCGTGTGGAAGCAGGACACGCGCGAAAAGCCCTGGGTTGCCCTCTATATCCTGCTGCCGGCGCTGGAAGGCTACCTGAAGCAGCAGGGCTTCGTGCCGAGCCAGGTCCTGGCGGCCTGGAAGGAAAAAGGCATCACCAAGTGCGACCCGGGGCGGGTGACGACGAAGTCGGTCTGCATCGCGGGCTCCTACCCGCGGGTCGTCGCAATTAAGCGCGAGGCGCTGATGGCCCAGGAGAACGGGGAGGGGCAGGCTCCCCAGCGGGAGCTTGCGCTCGGCTAACGGGGAGGGGGTAGGGATGGACAGGACCGAGGAGTTCGAGGCGGACCTGGCCGCGGGGGCCAGGCGGGCGCTGGAGCGGGGACGGGATGCCGGGGAAGGGGAGGAGGGGTTCGAGGCCGACCTGGTGGCGGGGGTGCGGGAGCAGCTCCGCCGGAGGGAAGAGGCGAGGCGGCGGAGGGAGGAATGGGTTCAGAAAAGGTGGGACGAGTTTTACCAGCGGCTGGCGGCGGACGCGGCGGCAATGGAGGATTGACTGCGGGGTGGATGGGCAGCGGAGGCGGGAGGCCCAGACGATCATCGGCCCAGGATTCTGCGGAGCACGGATCCGATCCAGCTGAAAATGCCTCGACTGAACTGCTTGGGACGCTGCTCCAGTGTCGGAATGGACAGCGGTGGTCGCTTGAGCAAACGATCCTGCTGACGTCCCGCCTCGATGGCGGTGCGTGTCATCTTACCCGCCCAGACAATGGCTCCACGGTCGATGATATAGTGAGAAGCGCAGGCGAAGTCGTGATTGCCAATCGAAGGCCAGATAGACGCCCCTTCATCATGCATCGTAAGCCTGTATTCGGTGGAAACTAGTGGCGTTGACACCTCTTCGCCACATCCGCACGCACAGTTGTGCAGGGCTACGCAGCATTCTCGCGAAACATACAGGACCCCGTCTTCAAGAATCTCAGGTATCTCGGTCGTGAAGACGGTTCTGAGCTTATTGACCTGCATCATTTCGCGACTCTGTTAGAGATATTATTGCCCTCGATCATGTAAACCGAATTTATCTCGTTTCGTTCGTCACGGAAATATTTGGCCCATCGCTTCCATCGCATCACTGCCATAATCGCACTCAACGAGTTGACAGCGGCGATCTGGATATCCGTGCGATATAGCTCGTCCTCCTCGTTGTCGTCGCCAAATGGAAGCAGCTTTTTGACATCACCCCAGTTCGTACCAGGGCAGATGAACGTCGCGCGGGCACAGCCATCCAGACAGTTATCCTCCAAGCCAACGCCAATGCCAGTGTCGACGAAAGGAATGCTCAACCGTAGCAGCCCCTCGGCTATCGCGAGCCGCGAGGAACCTTTGTCAACACACACAAAAACGAAGTCGAAGCCGTTGAGTTCGCCCACGTTGTCGCGTGTTACCCGAACCGGGTGAGGCGTGATTCCGCCGTGAATCCGAGCATAGACCTGAGCGTAGTAGTTTACCTTATAAGGAAATTCCTTGAGCAATGCCTCCTCAGGTGCGCCGGGTGAACGAAACAGGTTGTGGTTCAGCAGTTGGTCCCCATCATAAAGATGGATTTCCGTGACCCATGTTTTTGCGAGTAGGTCGAGCAGATAAGACCCAGTACCCCCAAGCCCAATGATCGCGACCCGACCCTTCAGCTTTCGATTCACCGTGCCGATCTGATACCGGGCGGATGCTGAATCGGGGATTGCGAAGGGACTGTCATCGTTCGCAAGCATGCCCCGTTTGTGGGTTCTGGCGTTTGCTGTTTTGTCGAGTGACCTCGCGGCGGCGCTGATCAACTGCTCGTATGCAACCACCTTATCATAAATGTTCTCGTAGCGGTGGGTAATCTCTGGCTTCGACGACAGGTAATGATCCACCTCGATTTTGCCAATACGCTGCCTTTGGGAGCTATTGATGATATTTTCCATGCGAGCGCCGTTTCGATGGCACGGCGTTTCCCCTGCGAAATACATCGTATGGTCGGCCTGCGGCGTCGATGTCAGTCCGGAGGAGGCATCAAGCGACAGCGCGCAAGTAAGGATGCCCCTGGCCAAAGTGCCGCTGGTCGTAACATGCGGAACGCCATGGACGACCAGATGAGAATTATCCACCTCTATTTCGAAGCCCTCATCAGCGAGACGCTTCAGAAAGGGGTCACGACTTATCAGAGCGACGGACATTGAACACCATCCCGTTCTTCACCTTGATGGACTCACCTTCAACGAGATCACCTTCAGCGCCATCGACGCCATGCAGGTAGGTCGTCGTGTAGTTGAAGTTCTCAAAGTTGGGATTGGGATAGGCGATTTCCGCGATTTCCCGGTAACTGTATCGACGCTTCTCAACGGTACGCGATCGCCCATTAACCTTGATAATCACAGTCTTGGTTTCACGACTACGGACGCGCTCGACACCCTTGCCCGCCAAGTCGAGCTCACCTTCAGGCGGAATAACTGCGTCGCCATCGCTGTCGAGCACCAACTCGTGCTCCTCACCAATACCGGCGTAACGGTAGATGTCGGCCACCGCGATTGTCGCAACCCCCCACTCCCAGCCGCGCTCATCGACCGTGAAGGTAAAAACGCGATCGCTGCGGAAGGAGAGGAATACCGCTGCCTCGCCCTCAACAAACTTCACCTGATCCTCCAGGCCGATCGAACGGCCGGAACGCTCGATGATCTGGATCAGTACAAAGTCGCTCGCGGGCACTTTGTTGGCAGCTTCGCGGATTTGGTCCCCATCCATGATTTTGTCCCCCGTGCCATAGGGGACACCGTCGACGGTGAACTGATACTTCTCGTGTTCCTTGGCCATTGTGTTGCTCCATTCACGACGACTCTTGATCCGAAGCCCGCAGCGGACTAAAGTGACCATATAGTCCCGATATGGATTATCTATATCAGGACTATTTTGCCACACAAGTCCAAATTTGGACATTTGGGGAGAAATGTACGTGGCCAACATCGAACCCGTCGCTCGGACAGGCGAAGGGCGGTTCGCAATTCCGGCAGTCATGGAGGCTTTTCAGGGTCTCGCGGAATTGTGGCAGCTGTCCACCGAGGACCAGCTATTGCTGCTCGGGTCCCCTGGAAGGTCGACATTTTTCAAATGGAAGAAGGAAGGCGGCACTATTCCGCGAGACACAGTCGAGCGCGTCTCGCACCTCCTGGCGATTCACAAGGCGCTTGAGATCCTGCTTCCAGACACCCGTGCAGCCGACGGTTGGGTCCGTAAACCTAACCAGTTCTTCAACGGCCAAAGTGCACTTGATGTGATGCGCGGCGGCCATGTGATGGATATCTACCGTGTCCGACAGTATGTGGACGCCCAGCGTGGCGGTTGATGAATTTGCTGCCATCGACGTCAATCGGGCATTCTTCACCCTCATTCCATCCCGGTTTCCCACGGTCGATGTCTTCGCACGCGTTGCCAACGATCGAAGTAAGGAATTGGCTGAGATTGAATCCTTGACGAACCCGCGTTTGCGGGAGCGGGATCGGCTTCTCAATGGCGTCCAGGTAGTTGATGGCAACGGTCCGCTATTGCAGAATTGGAATCATGCGCCCTTCACCTACCAGAACCCGGAGGGATCGAAGTTCTTCGACTCGAGGTACCCGGTATTAGAGCTGGCTGGCGACGTACAGACGGCGCTAGCCATCTCGATCCGCAAACGCGAGTCTTTCCTGTCCCGTACTGGCGAAGCTGCGATTGGCCTCGAGATGCGCGAGCTTTCACGTGTCGTGAAGGGTCGCTTTGTCGATGGTCGTGATTGGAATCCCGATCTTGATGTTGACGAGAGGATTCGTCGCGGCCAGGCAATCATGAAAGCGGGTTTCGATGGATTGCTCTACCGCCCGGTCGAACGGCCAGCTGGCTACTGCATCTGTGTACTTAGGGGCGAGGCCTTGGAACGGGCAGTGCAGCGTGACCATTTTAAGTTCGTCTGGGATGGTAGCCGCGTCAGCACGATTTACTCCTTCAGCTCTGGCAAAGAATACAGCCCGGATGACCTGCGCGGCGTTGTCCCAATTCTGGCGGCTTAAGTACCCACCTTTCCAAGACACTGCACTCACGTTAGGCTTCGGCCTCACTGTAGGCAAAAGCACTGCGGCCTCAGCTGCCGACGTCGCGCTTGGGGGCATAACGGCATTGCCTCTCCCATCGGACGTTGTAGTGCGGAAATCACCGACCTGAATGGCCGGGAACTTCAGGCTCAAGCCGAATTTGCAGATCGGCAAGCAGATTAAAGTTCATGACATCGCCGGTCAGCGTTTCCAGGTAGTTGAGTAAATCATCTTGTCGCGGTTGACCAAAGGCCAGACGATAGATCGTGAGACTGCGCTTGAGCCAAGCGAGTCGTGTGACTTCCCGACTGAACGGCAGCATTGGTACACGCCGCTCGACGCGCACCGAACCTTCGTAGATCCAATAGGGGATGAGGTCTGTATCGACCGCCGCCTCCGAGCGCGCTCGCTCGAACATCAGCTTCCATGGATCGTTAGGAGCCTGTCCACGGCCCCTGACAACAGCGGCTTGACGCTCGGCCAGGTTGAGACGCACGGCATGGCCCTTGAAACGGTGGACGCGGCCTTCGCGCTGCTCGAGGTCTACCGGGTTGCCTGGCAGGTTCCAGTGATAAACGCGATAGCAATAGGGATGAAAGTCCAGCCCTTCCTGGCCGACCGACGTGGTGGCGAGAATGAACGGCCGGAACGGTGAGTTGAAGGCGTCACGCACGCCTCCGAGCCGCGCGACGGCGCCGTCCTCGTCCTTGTAGTCGGCAAGCCGCATCGCAAAGCGTCCGCGCATCTGGAACTTGCTGATGGCGAGGGACTCTCCATCGACCTGCACGTCATCGACTTCGATCTGCGACGGGCGGATAGCGAGGGCCTGGGCCATGGCGCGAGCAACACCCATTGCACGGTCCTCGGCTGGGCGGGCGCCGAGACCTTCGGCGTCGACAAGGTAGTGGGCGTATTCGTCCAGGACGGCCTGTAGGTTGTGCTCGGCGCAATAGACCAGCACGCGGCGCCAATAGTGATCGTCGGTATCCCGCCTCAGCAGGGCGACCGCGTCATGCTGGTTGAACAGCGCCCGGAACGACCAGGCGACTTCAGCGGCGGCGCTGAGCAGGCGCGGGTCGTCCCACGCCAGCTCTGGCGCGATCCGCTTGAGGGCGCGAAGTGCGCAGACGGCCGGACTGCCCAGCGCCACGTCGACCAGCAGGTCTGGAAGATCGGCGAACGAAGTGCCGATGTCGTGCGTCTTCACCGCCGCCGCCAGCTCGGCGACATGATCCTGAAAGGCGTCTTCGCTCGCCAGAGCGCGCATGCCTTGGGGCGTCTCCAGCCAGGTGCGGGACCGCGCGCCCAGCAGGTCATCGATCACGGCGGGGGCGGCCCACTCGGCGCTGTTGGCGTCCTGCCGCGACACCGCCCCTTTTCGCAGGGCCTCGAGGGCGGGCTTGAGACGGTCGCCTATGGCGGCGCGCATGCCATCCTGCGACAGGGCGGTCTCGGTTTCACTGAAAACCGCGAGCGGATCAGCCAGCTCGGCCAGTGCCGGCGATGGATAGATCAGCAGCAGCGCGCGCAGACCCACGTGCCGCCCCTGATCCTGTCGGAACTGCAAGGGGCGCAGGCGATGCGGCTCGAAATAGCGTCGGCCGGATTCCCCGACGCCCATGCGCCGTTCGGCTTCATAGGACAGCAGGGCCGCGATCGCGTCGGGCACCATGGACCAGGCTGAAAATATCAGCGCCTTGGTCAGCGGCGCGCCGGATCGCGCGTCGCCGTAATAGGGCATGGCGGCGGGTATCCAGAGATTCTGTTCGAGACGATGGTCGAAGATGTCGTCCATGATCGCGCGCATGCGGCCATTGGCCGGCTCAAGCAGCGCATAAGCGTCGATGGCTTCGTGATCGAGCATGGTCGGCCGAGCGGCCTGGATGGCGTTGCGGAGGGTCGCCGAGGGCGCCTCCGCCTCGTCCCTCAGAAGCTGCTTCAGACTGTAGTGGCGCATGAAGTTGAGTAGGTAAGGCGCCGATTTCCAGTATTCGATGATCTCCGGCGCATTCAGCGTGCGCGCCACTTGCGACAAGGCCGACGCCTGCGCGAGATCGGCGGGCGCGACCGAGACCGTGATGGTGGGCTCGCTCATCATGGAGTCGCGTTCGATCGTGGACGCGACCCGCTCGGTTCGGGCGATCACTTTGCGCAGGCGCTGTTCGATGGCCTGGCGCGCCTCGACCGCTGAAGCGTGCGATTGCGGCAGGGTATGCAGGAGGCCGCGGAAGGCGCGCATCTCGCGCGAGAGCGTGGCCGCCAGCTCCGGCCCTTGTTCGCGGCCATAGAGGAAGCTCAGGGTTTCGAGGAAGTCCTGATAGTGATCGCCTTCGTCGGGCTCGTCACCGGCGAGCGTGAGCATCCGATAGGGCGTGGCGGAGAGCAGCAGGGTGCGGGCGGCGTGCCCGTCGCCGCCCGAGTAGTCGAACAGTTCGCGCGCGAGGATCGCCGCGTCGCTGTCGCCGTGCAGCAGATCCCGAAACCGCTGGAACTCGTCCATGATGATCAGGTCGGGTTGCAGCGCGTCGACGCAGGCATGGGAGAGCTTGGCGCGTAGCCGGGCGACCAGGCTGTTGCGCGGCTGCGTCATCTCCGGGGGATAGCTGTCCCGGCGGCGCGGAAAGAGTTCGCAGACACGTTCGAGTTCCTCGAAGAGGTCGCGATCAGCCTGCACGTCGCGGCGGAAGCGCTCGATGATGCGCTTGTCGACGCCTTGGAGGGTGAGCGTGTCCACCGCGCGGTTCCAGCCGTCGATGCCGGCCGTGACCTGCAACAGATTGTGCAGGCCCCGCGGGCGCGAAACGAGGTCGTGCAGGAGATGGTGCAACAGGGCGCGTTCCTGCGTCACGCCCGTCGCGGAGCGCAGATCGAAGGTCGTGCCCGGCGTCAGGCTGATGAAGTTCACCTTGTTGGCGTCGAGACCGACCTGATCGCGCAATTGCAGGGGAACCAGGGTCATGCGGGTCGGCAGGGCCAGCTCGCGCCGCCCAAGGACGTTCAGCCGGTTGAGGTTCTGGGCGGCGATCGCCTGATTCGAGCAAATGTAGAGGATGTCGATCCGCTTGGTGCTGTCCCACAGGTGCTCGATCATGCGGGCGATGACGCCGCGCGCCACCATCGTCTTGCCGAGGCCGACTTCGTCCGCGACCAGGAACTGGCGGACAGGATCGTCCTCGCCGTAGAGCCGGTCGAAGACATAATCGACGGTGCGCCGCTGAAAGACCTTGAGGGGCGCAAGCGCCGCGTCGGCGCGGAACCGTTCATTCGGCATGAGCAGCGTCCTGCGTGGCGAGCGCAATCCGGAAGGTGTTCCAGAGCGCGCGGAACTCGGTCGGAATCGGATCGGTACCTGCGCCGTCGTCGGTTTCCAGACGGGCGATCAGCCGTTCGATGGCGCGGAGCTGGTCGCCGCCACGGCAGAAGGCGCGAACCAACTCTTCAAGGATCGGCGCGTCGTCGTTAGCCGCGCGCCACGCGCCCTGACCGGACCCATCCTGCGCCGCCAGCGCGGCGGCGAAGGGATCGCCCAATTCGGAGAGCAGCAACCGGAGATAGCGGAAGAAGGCATCCTTGCTGTCGATCACCCAGCGCAGGATGGCGGCGTGGCGCTCGGCGGGCAGCCCCTCGATCATGAGCCCGGTGCTGAACAGGATGGAGACATTCTCCGTCTCGTCCGTCAGATGGCAGGCGAGAAACCGGGTTAGATCGACCAGCGGCATTGCGCCAAGGTCGACGGGCTGCCCCCGCCGAACAGGCTCCAACACATCGCGCGCATGACTTTCGCCCCGCGTGATCGGCCAAACCCGCAGGACACCGAGCCCGAGAAGGGACAACGGCTTGGACGGCGCCAGCCAGACCCGCCAGGCGGGCGCGCCATCGGCGTTGGGCTCGGCGCGCTCGCAGCGGAGCGTGAGGCCGCTTTGGCAAATCTCTCGCCGGGCCAAGTCCAATCGCGCCTCGGCCGCGCATTGCGCGGCGTCGGCGGAGTTCATCTCGTCGCGAACGAAAGGCCGCGTCAGCCGGCCGAACCCCTTCTCGCCGAGGATTTCCTCGACGCTGCCGACCCGCGACCGCTTGCCGGTCAGGGTCGCGAAAATCTCGACATTGCCGCCGGTCAGCAGCGCCGGGCGCGTGGCGTTTCCTGAGCCGACCGTGATCGCGGTGTCCCAGCCGCGCTCGGTGACGAACGCCTTGGCGTGGAGCCCTTGCAAGGCCGTTGCGTCGGCTTCCTCGCCATCTTCCGTGGCCGCCATCTCGTCGAGCACGGCCACGCGCGCGAAGCGGTCCAGCGTGGCGACGGACACCCGCGCGAGTTCGTCGGAGCGTCCGATGAAGATCGGCTTTTCGGCGCTGGGCAGGACGGCGAGCAGCGACAAGGTCTGGTCGTCGCAAAAGGGCGAGACCACGCCCAGCCGCACGCAAGGTTCCGGGCGCCACGGCTTGCCGCCGAGGCCGTTGACCGCGAAGGAGACGCCCTCGAATGGTTCGGGCAGACTCCATTCGGCGCGTCGTATGTCTTCGGCCAGCTCATCGATGAGGGCCTTCGTTCCGTCGGGAGCGCCGACGGTCGCCAGGTCGGGGAGCTGGCGAAGGAAGTCGGCTACCGGGCGGTTGATGGCTTTGGGCTGCTTGGAGATCACCCCGTCGAGGGTGGCGGCAATATCCCAGGAGCGGTCGCGCGTCAGGTTTCGGGAGAGGATGAGCAGGCGCAGGCGCGCTGGATCTTCGGGCCGCAACGGCGTGAAGCGCAGCGCCCACATCTTGGGGTGGAAGGCGCCGCCCTGAGGGGCGGCGACCTCGACCACGATGCGTTCGAGCAGCGAGCAAAGGCGGGAATGGGGACGGACGCTCGCCTGGATGTGGCCGGCGTCGGTGAAGACGACGAGGCGGCCGGCGATGCGCTCGGCGCCTTCCAAGAGCGCCAAGGGGTGAGAAAGGATGTCGTCGCGATTCTCGGCAGCGAACAGCGCCAGACTGACCGGCACGGCGAGCGCGGTCTCGAAGTCGAGCGAGAAGGTCGTGGCGACCGCCGCGTCGAAGACGTAGCCCGCCGGCGGCTGGAGATTGGCGCCGTAGAGCGTTCGCTGTTCGGGATCGAGGCTGCGCCTATTCAGCATGGGCGAGATCCCGCAGGTGCGATTTGGCCTGCGCCCAGCGGAAAGTGAGGCGGTCGGCGCCGGAGGCGCCGGTCCAGCGGTCGCGCACGGCGTGATTGGCGTAGCGGGACTGGCTGGTTTTCAGCCGCCGCTCGCGCTCTTCGACAAGCTGCCGCGCCGCAGGCGACGCGATCACCTGCTCCGTCCCGGCCAGAACCAGCTCGCGCCACTCGGTCACAAAGCGCTTGGCGGCTGGCCGGACGGTGTGCGCGGGGTGCTCGACGACGTTCCAGAAATCATCGAGCGACCATGCGCGCACGGCGCTGGGATCGAGTTCGTCGCTCCAGGCCGCAAGCCGCTCGCGATAGCCGTCGATCCAGTCGTCGCGCTGGCGCAGCTCGCTGAGCGCGAGATTGTAGAGTAGCGCTGCGCCGTGCATCGCATGGGAGAAGATTTCCCCATGCTGAACGAGGCGGCGCACTGCGGATGGAAACGCCGACAGATGGGGGTGCGTCCAGATATAGTCACAGTCCGCGTCGACGCCTTCGCGCGCCAGCATCGTGAGCAGTGCGGTGGGCTGGCTGGCGATCAGGCGGTCGATGAGGAATTGCGCCTCGTCGGTGGTCAGGCGGAAGACGGCGTGCTCAAGCAAGTTGCCGGGCACCTGGGGCAAAGTCGGATTCCAGACGGCAGGCATCTGAGCGACGGCCAGAGCATCTTCGCCGCTGGATGAGCCGCGGGATCGGCCACGGCCCCGCAAGGCGACGAACAGACTGTCGAGCGAACCAGGAAAGACCCGGATGCCCCACGCGCCCAAGCCAGCCCAATAGACGGAACTCGGCAACCGCTGAAGCCGTGGTCCTGCATCCCGGCCGATGATGCCGTTGGACTCACCGCCGGCTTTCAGGGCGTCGGCAAGCCGGATTTCGGTGTCGCGCGCTTCGGTGCGGAGCTGCGCTTCAGGGACTTCGCGCTTTTCCAGCGCGCGATAGAGCCAGGGAATGAACAGCATGTATCGCAGTCGCGTCTGGATCGTGCTCGTGCCTGGAAAGAGATGATCGGCAATGGAATCCCGGATCGCCCCCAGCCCCAGCTCGTCGCGGGTCTCGCGCTCCTGAAAGAGCGCCATGATGCGCTGCGCGCGCTGTCGCTCGGCTTCATCGAAATCGATCCAGGCAAGAGACGACATGGGCTCAGGCCGCCTCGCTCTCGGTCTGCTTCGTCGGCAAGATGGGAATGACTGAGCCGGAGGTCATCAGCACGATCAGTCCGCGCTCGGCGCCGGTCATGTCGAGATAGGCCCGCACCTGCGCGCGATAGTGATCGAGCATTTCCAGTGCTGGCACCACATCGCTTTTCCAGTCCACGACGACGGCGGGACGGCCCTCAGCCGTCAGGGTCAGGGCGTCGACGATCCCGGCGGTTGCGATTTCCACGCCGTCGGCCGTCCGTGCGGAATAGACGGGAAATTCGGCCAGAAGACCAGGCCGCAGGGCCGCGATGTCGGGGAGGGCCAGGGTCCGGGCCACGCAGGCCGCCAGTTCCTGCGCCGACAGCCCTGCTGCCGGGTCGGCGACCGGGGACCGGCCGAGGGAGCGGATGAGGTCGTCAGCCCGTTCGGCCAGGTCGGCATCCACCTCTAGGGTTTCGCCGGTCAGCACCTCTTCCATGAGCTTGTGGAGGATCAGCCCGCGCTCGCGGCCACCCTGCACGAGGGCGGCGGCTTCCAGTTCGGGGGGCTGATCGTCGGCCGACCCCGTCCAGAGCGCGGCTTCTTCTTCCCGCAGCACGGTACCCGCGGCGTTTTCGTCGCGGCTGGGCGCAAGCCAGGTCAACCGCATCTGCGCGGCCGCGATGGCTTCGGCTTCGGCGGCGAAGCCATCGCGCGTCTGGGTGTTGCCCGCGCCCGCACCTGCGGCTGCGAAACCGGTAGGCAAGTGAGAGACGTCCAGGCCGGGTAAGGCCGCGAGCGACAGATCGACGAGTCCGATCCAGGCCGATCTCGACTGCGTTACGTCGAGCCGAGGTAAGACGAGGAGTTCGCGGGCGCGGGTGGCCGCGACATACCAGAGCCGGATGCGCTCGCGGTCCAGTTCCTCCTTTTCCGCCTGGCGCGCGATTTCATAGCCCTCGGGCGTGACGCCCAGGACCGGGCAATAGAAGGTCTCGGTCTGGCGGTCGATGACGGCGCTGTCGGTCGTCATGACGCCGGTCATGGTGTTGATCGGAATGACGATCGGCCACTCGAGCCCCTTGGCTGCGTGCATGGTGAAGAGCGCAACCGCTTCCTCCTGGGCGTCGGGCCGTCCCTCAACGGCGCGGGCTTCGTCGGACCACGCCGCCGTCATCGCCTCGGCGAAGGCGCGCAGGCCGCGCACGGCGTAGCCGGTCGACAGGCTGAGATAGAGATCGACATTGGCCAGCGCGCGCTCGGCCTGGCCGCGATGGCGCTCGAGGAGGAGCGGACGGACGCGCATCACATCAACGGCCTGCGAGAGCAGCTCGTGCGGGGTCGTGCTGTTGCCGCGCCGGGAGAGCGATTGCAGCCGCTCGATGATTTGACGCGCAAGCGGGTGCGTGACGACGGCAGGGTCGATGCTTAGATCCAAGCGCGGGATCCGATCCGGCTGTTCTTCCGAGCGCGGAAGTCCCCAGATGATGTCCAGCAGGTCTTCTTCGGTGAGACCGACCAGAGGCCCGCGCAGGAGCGCGCCGAGCGCAAGCGTGTCGCGGCGGTCGGCCAGCACACGGGTAAGCGCGAGGAGATCCTGGATCTCCTGGCGGCGGAAAAAACCCTTGCCGGCTTGGGTCGCCACGGGGATGCCGCGGCGTTCCAGGGCTTCCTCATAGCGCCACAGCTCCGCGCCGGTTGGCGCCAGCAAGGCGATGTCGCCCGGCTGGCAGGGGCGCTCGGCGGCACTGCGACGATCGACGATGGGGTGGCTTTCAATCAGCCGGACGCACAGCTCGGCGATGGCGTCGGCTTCGGCGTCGCGCTGCTGTTCGGCGCTGGCCTTGCCGTTTTCATCGGCCACGGCGATGTCGAGGGCGGCCACGCACAGGCCGCCCCGATCGTCATGGAACGGGTCGAGAGCGGTGAAGCCCGGCTGGCCGTCGGCCGAGAGCACGGCCTCGAAACGCTCGTTGACGAAGGTGAGGATCGAGGCGCAGGAGCGGAAATTGGTCGAGATCGACAGGAGGCTGCCGGGGTGCTGGGCGCGGAAGGCGTCACGTGCCTGCACATAGGCGCCGACATCTGCGCCCCGGAAGCGATAGATCGCCTGCTTGGGGTCACCGACCAGGAAGAGCGCGCCCGGCCGGATTTGGAACCGGGTCCAGTCGGCGTCGACATCGACCGGCTCGCCGCATAGCCGCCAGAAGATTTCGGTTTGCAGCGGATCGGTGTCCTGGAACTCGTCGACGAGGACATGGGCGAAACGCTGCCCCAGCGCCCGGCGCACGGCGTCGTGGTCGCGCAGCAAGTTGCGCGCAGAGAAGATGAGATCGTCGAAATCGAGCTGGGCGCTGGCGCGCTTGTGGTCGCGATAGCGTTGCAGGATCGGACGCGCTTCGTCGATCAGCGCCGCCAAGGCATGGCCGGCGACGGCCTGCGCCAACGCGACCCAGGCGTCGCAACAGGCGGTGTAGTGGATCTCGGCTGCGTCGTTCAGCCGGTCGCCATCGGCCTTGGAGAAGCCGGCCTGCTTGGCTGCGGCGGCCCATTTGCCCTTCTTGCGGTAGGAAGCGAAGGCGCCGGTCTTGGTGCAAAGGTCCGGGTGGGGCCGCGCGGTCAGGAGCCGAACGAGGCCCGCGGGCGTCGCGGGATCGGGACCGTTCGCTACGGCGGTCGCCATTTCGGCCAGGCGCTCGACGATCGTCACCGTTTCCGGCTCGGCCGCCGCAGTGCCGCCCATGAAGCTCGCGAAATTCGCCGTGGCCTGCCGGAACGCCGTGAGGTAGGCGTCAAGCGAAGAGACCGGAGGGGCCGAGAGAGCGGGGCGGCGGCGCAGATTCTCGGCGATCTTGTGGATGAGCGCCACGGTTTCGCCGGGGCTGTGCAGCACCATCTCGGCGAGGATGCCGCCCTGGCCGCCGGACAGGCGTCCGCGCAGCCAGCCATCGACAATTTCGAGGAAGGTGAGGTCAGCCTGGTTGCGATCCATGACGCCAGCGCCGGGATCGATGTCGGCCTCCGCCGGATAGGGCTTTATCAGGCGCTGGCAGAAGCCGTGGATGGTCGAACAGGTGATTTCATCGATCGCGGCGCTGGCGGCGGCGAGATTGTTGCGATGGGCCTGGGACAGCCCATCGGGCAGCGCCACGCGCAGCTCGGTCGCAATCGTGCCGGCCGAGAGATCGGCGACGAACTCGCGGACACGCGACAGCAGCTCGCTCGCGGCGAGTTCGGTGAAGGTGACGGCGGCGATGGAGCGCGGCGCGATGCCTTCGGCCATCATGGCGGCGATGCGGCCAGCCATGACGGCGGTCTTGCCTGAACCCGCGCCGGCCTCGACCAGGATTGAGCGATCATGGAGGCTGATCGCATCGCGGCGCGCGCCGTCGTCCTTCAGCATCTTGGACACGCTGCTCATCATTCCGCCTCCCAGACCTGAGCGACTTCGCCAAGCTGCTCCGCGGCGGCCGGCATTTTGCGTTTGCAGTACGTGGCGCTGGCGTTGGCCGGCAGAGCGAAGGCGAGGTCGTCATAGTCGCCGCCGGTATCCGGGCCAGGCAAGGCCGCGCCTCCGACGAGACTCGACCGTGCCGCGCGCAGATAGCCCGTGATTTCCGCGAGGACGGCCTCGGGATCGTCGAGCTTGAGATCGACGGGCTCGCGCGGATAGAGCAGCGAGGCGCTGATCGCGACGTCGTCTCCGAGTAGCGCCTTCACTGCGAAGGCATAGAGGCACCGCTGAAGCTCGCGTCCACCGTTCAGGCGGATGTCGCCGCGCGGCGGCCGTCCGGTCTTGTAGTCCCGCACGAGGGCGCGCTTACCGTCGCCGGAAATGTCGAGCCGGTCGATATAGCCGGCGATGTTGAAGCCCGTGTCGGGAATCGTGACCGGCGCGCTCGCATCCCAGGGCGTCTCCGCGTCGGATTTCGGCTCTGAGCCACCGAAGGGCACCTCCCCGTAGGATCGGGCCCCCGGCAGGATATCATCGCCATATGACAATGCGCGGCCCGCCATCACGCGGGCGTCGTCCAGCGTGCGGCTCCAGATGACAGGCGGCGGAACCGGACGCTCACGCTCCCAATCGGCGGCGACGGCTTGCGCAGCCCGCGCCACCGCGGCTTCGATGGTTTCGGCGTTGGCGGAGGAAAGGCCGCCTCCGGTTTCGAGGTCGCGCAAGGCGCGATCGAGAACCATGTGGACGAGATCGCCGGTCCCGAGCGCATCGAGCACGAGCGGTTCGGCGCTGCTCTGCGGTTCGCGCCATCCGAACGCATAGACCCACAGGAAGCTGAGTGGATTTCGCAGCAGGCGGCGCAGCGAGCTGGCCGACTGGGTGCGGCCGAGGATGGCGAGAACGAGCGGATGATCCGCCCGCACGAGCCCGTCATGGGGAGTGATCTCGGCCTCTCGCCAGTCGCGCCAGCAGCCGTGCGCGCTGAACGCCTGCGGATCGGCGGCGAACTCCCGGGGCCGGGCCATGAGGCGGTCGGTCTCGCTGAAGGCGTGCACCGGCGTCGCGTTGCGGCGCAGATAGGTTTCGTTGCCACGCCCGGCGAGCAGGGGGCTGCGACCCAGGAGACGCCCGTCGGTGTCGCGCCGGGCGCGCGAGAGAACGACGGTATCGGCCGTCGTGGCGAGGATCGTCTCGAAGTCGCGGCGGTCGGCGAGGTTGACCGGCAGCGGGTCGAGCACCGGGGTCGGGATGATATGGTCCGGGATCAGGCGGTCCTCGGCAATCCCACGCGGCCAGCGCGAGGAATTGAGCCCGAGGAGCCGCACGAAGCGGCGGGGCGACGCGGCGAGCGCGCTGGCCGGCATCCAGGCGACGCAGACGCACGCTTCCAGCCCGTCGTCCTGCTTCAGAGTTTCCAGAGTGGCGTCGATCGAGGCGGCGGGACCGGCGAGCAGAGCCTTGCGCCAGATCGCGAGCGAGCGGCCCTTGAGGAAGGCTTCTCCGATCTCGCTGGCGGCCTCCGATCCTTTAACTAGGGTCGCGACCGCCGTGCGCAGAGCAGGAACATGGTCGGTGCCGTCGGGCCAGTCTTCCGGCGTCAGCCGGGCCAGCAGGCGGTTCCAGGCACCCGGCGTCGAGAGCGGCGCATCGGTCGGCAGCGCCCGCAACCAGCCCTCGGGCAGGGTCTCGAAAGGCCCGCTGTCCCGGCAGAGCGCCGCGAGGCGGCGCAGCCGCGACTGCGACAGACCGCGAACCACGATGTCGGCCAGCGCCGCAGCTGCCTGGCCCTCGCGGGTGGCGACGGTGCGGATGCCATGGACGAAGTGAAGGTCGATGTTGGCGTCGGCGCGCAGGGCCAGGAAATGATCGTCATAGTCGGCGGGTGAGGCGGTCGCGATGGCGATCTCCGAAGCCGGGACGCCCGAGGCAAGCAGGCCGCGCACCCAGCGCATCGCCTCAATGGCCTCGTGATAGGCCGTCGCCGCGCTGATGGCGCTGATTCCCGGCGCTTGCGCCAGCGCGCGTGCAACCGTGACGCCGGTGCCGTCCAGCCATGCGGGAACGCTCCTCGGGCCGGCCGACCACCGCACGGGAATATGGGCGGTGAGGGCCTGGAGCAGCGGCCGCCAGCAGGGCGAGAGTTCGGTAAGGCCGACGATCTCCAACGGCCCGAGGACCGCCGGCGCATGGCCGATCCGGACGGTTGCGGCGGCCACGATGTCGAGAGGCCGCATCATTCCGGGCGGAAGCTGGTCGAGGACGACCGCTTCCAGCCGCGCGATAGCGGCGAGACGGGGATGATCCGCCGCGCTTGCGGCAAGATCGATGCCCGCGCGCCAAGCTTTGTGAAGCGTGTCGGCCGCCGCGTCGATCATGCCGGGAAGAGCCTTGATGCTCTCCAACTCGCCCATCTGCGTGGCGGGCAGGGCTGCCTGGATGGCCGCGCGCAGGCTCTCGTCGTCGATGGATTGGGTGAAACCACCAGCCAGCCGAACAGCGGCCTGCTCGAGGGTCATGATCTGGATGCCGTTATGGCGGTCGCGGGCCGCCGTTAACCGGCTTTCCCGCATCGCGAGCCGACCATGAACGATCAAGGTGGAGCGATGTACGTTGGTCATGGCCATCCTCCCTCTAAGCCAAGTTGTTGAGCTGCTGGTTGAAACCCATAGGGTTGCTGTCTCAACATACCTCACTGGAGTTAGGGGTGTAAAATACTCAGGAGATACACGGTTATGTTATGCGGCTATCAACTGATGCTAAAAACAGTTGGGGCTGGGATGATCCCAGTCTACGGTTGACGGACCGCCTCCTTCCTGATGGGGCTTCCGGTCGGATGCCGGCACCCGGGCGTCTTTTGCGCGGCACTGTTGAACAGCCAGCCAATATTGCTCATGCGCAGCCCAGCTGAAGTTGAACCGGACTTTGGGAGCGATCCGTATGGATCTTCTGAACCATAACCACGTTGCAGTCTCTGCACTTGGCACTTTTTATCGCAAACAGCCTGCGGGTGGATACTTCCAACCATCTTGCTTTTCTGCACCAAGTAGCCGTCGCTCCTTCATGCCCTTGATGTTGTCGATCTCGAAGAACGAGATCGTGGCTTGGGGCTGTCCATGGGTATGGAATACCTGTCGCTCATAAGTTTGCCCCTTGGGGAGGTGGGCGTTGCTTCCGCCATAGGTTCCGTTATTCGCGATCAGGACGAGTTGATACATATGATAATGCAGCGCCTGCGCCATCTGATCGAATGTGCCGACGTCGAGATTAAGTGCTGGGATCGCGAAGACATCTGATCGATCGCGAAGATCGCTTGCCAATCTCAAATCGGTTGCATCGTAGCAGATGGACGCGGTGAGCCACAGCGCATCGCTGGCCGGATTTTTTGACCATTCATAGCCGACCAGCCATTGGCACGGCCGGAATCCGATTACTAGTTCAACTGACGAGTTGAATGGAAGCTCCATCGGAGAAAGGTGCTTCTTACCCTGTCGCCTGATGACAGTCTGCAGGCCTCGACCCTCCACTCTTCTCGGTATAATCCATAATGCGGAATTGATCAGAGGCTGGCCAGGAACGACGCGCTCGTAGACCATCCCGGCAAGAATAGTAGTCTTGAATGCCCGCGCGAACGGAACGAGATGAGTCGCGACATCGTCCGGATGTACCGATAGCTCTGGCAGGATCAGCCAATCCAAGCGCTTACTCGCCGGTTTGTGGGTTTCGCGTAGGTCCAGCATCTTCTCTACCGCAGCCAATGCCGTTGACAGATGTCTTCTGTGCTTCAGCCGAACATGCGGCGAATCCATTGCGAGATCGGTCTCTGAGAAGTCATTCTTCTCAGGCATGATTGATTGGACAACGCATGCCCTGAGCGGCCGGCCCTCCTGAGCCGTACCTGGGATCGGCGCGTTTACCTTGAGCATCAACGTGCCCGTTGCCGAGCCGACTGCGGCGTAGGCGTCATTCAAAGCGGCGCGAATCCGAGATGCCGTCTCCTCAAGTGTAAGTTGATCGGTTTTGCAGTTGCTGGTGCGGCAGCCAGGCCAGATGAGCAGGTCGAACAGAATATCCTGTGTGAATTGCGATATTGGCAGCCAATCGTCACCGAACGCTTCGTGTCCGTTGTAGAATCCGTACTGTCGCTGGAACCAATGTCCCCTCGTGGGTCGATAGACGGGCGCTGCCTCCTTCCAGGAGGAAGGCCTAACCGGAAGGCTGAAATCTATCCTAGCCGTCAGAATGAAGCGCAGCAGATAGCCGAGCTGGAACCTCCAGCGCTGGGATGCCGGAGCCCATGATGGCGCCTTGTAGATCGACGTGTAGGCTTGGGTGGTCTGAGCTGACATGAAAACCACCTGATCCACACGGACATAATTTCCGACATCACTCACCGCAATTTGCGTTGTGGAGGGCGTTATGACCTCTGGCACGTCTCCCCGTCCGACATGCTCTATGAACTTCTCGGCGAAGCTCAGAACGCCAATCTCGTTCCGCAGCGAGTTTAACGGCCCCTTGTCCTGAACGTACGATTGCAAGGAATGCATGTCGGGCGAGTTAGACCACGCGGCGATCCCCAAATCCTCGGCGATCCCCGCTGGCACGGTAAATTGGCCGTCGACAGTGTGATAAAGGTCTCGAGCGAACTCGATGTCTCGGGCTGCTATCTCAGCAAACCTGGCCGGAGTCAGCGTCCTTGCGACCAGTTCCACTGCTTTGTTCTTCGCCAGGAAAGATCGACGGGTGACGACTGCGAATATCGCATATTCCCGGTCCGACGACGGGTCTGGTCTTCCTGTCAAGAAGGAGAGGAGCCTCCAGTATGGTCGATTGGTCTTCGGAGATTTGGGCGGATCTATCGACTGAGGAGCATGCACGGCAATGTAGAGGAGGGCTTGCTGGGAGAGATACCATGGAACCTGGGCCGCCTCGCCGTTGGCTACCCGGATTGCAGACAGCAGGAGCAATGACCGGTATCCGACGACATCAACCGAAGCCGGAAGGCATTCACGATCTTCGATGAAGCCGGTTTCAGTAGCTCCAGCCCGAAAGATCTCCGCAAGGCAATAGTAGGCTATCTGACGGCTGCTGGTCGTTTTGATGCGCCCGTCGAGATAGGGCTCGATGAGTTTCAGCACTTCGGCCAACATTTGGGGTGAGGGCCAAAGGTCCAGGGCGACACGGAGCAGTCGCACATTGGACGGATCAGAGATCCACCGCTTGACGAGGATCAGTGCGAACGCGTGGGCTTCGTCGTCCAGTTCCAACTGCGAAAGCCGGGTACGTCGAAGCGACTCCTCGCCGAACTTGGGAGGAGCCATGAAGGGGCGATCGTCGAGGAGCGGCCTGAGAGAACGGAAGGTTTTTCTAAAGCGACCTGCGGCGAAGCGGCCGATCGTCTCGTCCTTGACGTCGGGCACTGCTCTCAGGCTCGCAGGACCCGACGCATCTTCGGTGTCACTTAGATTGATTTGGGACCGGACCAGCGCTTCGATCGCCTGTATTACTTCTTCTCCGCCGCTGGCGTCGAACCCGCCGGAGATCGCGGTCTGAATACGCTCCATTTTTCGAGATTGGCGAACGAGAGGCGTCTGTTCGCCGCCCACCGATGCCGTGGAGGTCTTTTCCATAGCGAGTTCCAGGCCGGGACATGTGCCGGTAAGCGTTTCTTGAAGCCAGGCAGTAACGCGTTTCTGAGCCTCTGCTTGCGAAACTTCAGGCACCACAGTGATGGTGAGCCTAATGTCATCGACATATCGACATGCGTCCTGGAGCCAGACTCCGTGGGGTATCTCGCGCCCAAGCTGATTCAGCACAGCTTGATCGAAATCCAGAAGCACTATGTTCGAGAAGAATCCGGCTGCCGCCAACCCTTGAGGAAGGGAGACCCCGGTGAACTCTGGTATCAAGGCACCCCGCTTATAGCTTTCAAACTGGCGTTGATCGGCGTTGGCCCAAGACCAATTCAGCACTTTGCAGGCGAGATCGAAGAATCCCCCGTCATCGTTGGGAGTCTGCAGTGCCCGTATCTTGGAGTGTAGTAGTTCCGGCGTCACTCTATCATAGAATTGCTTGAGGTCGGTCTGAACTATCAGTATCCGGTCCTCATTTATGAGCGTCGCCGCAACCGATTCCGGCCGGTACAGAAAGGACCGATAATCCTGAAAATAACCGCGATAGAGCTTGGATGAGCCCCAGCGATGGATCAAGCCATCACCGGCCTCCGCGTGATCGCAGAAGAGCCGATTGCCGTAGGACATCACCGATCGACGGACGGTGAGGGATCCGAAGTTGCCACGAGGATCTCCTTGCGCCGTTTCAGCCCGTTCGCTCAGGCAGAGCAGAAGCGCTATGGCGGCAACCTGATCGGCGAGTGAGACGTGGGCGAGCGGCCGCATTTTCGTCGGCCCAGATCGAGTGGATTTCCACAGCCCTTTGGCATCGAGCTGCCATCGCTGGCTCTTAGGAGCGGGAACGAGTTTCAGCTGGTCGGTCTCGTATTGTCCCGATCGGAGGCGCTCCGACAGTCGGAATATGAAATTCGGCAGGTCCGCTGCAGCTTGGTCGAGCTCCAGGGTGTCGGAGAACCAGTTATGATGGCGGATGTAAGCAGCAGCCTTCTTCCAAGCCTGAACGAGGACGTACTCCTGAGATATCTGATCGAGTGTCGGAAGAAGCCGCTGCACTTTCTCACCTGCTTAATGCGCCGCGCGTCTTGGCACGAGGCTCCACTGGTCGCGTTTCCTAGGATTATACACCGAGGTCGTCATGATGGGTGACGGAGTGCAGTATAAATCATTGTTAGCCGCCATAAGGACGGGCGGAGCTCGGAAAGGCTGGTTACCCACAAACCACTTGGCGAACGATGTCCTCCTGGATGCTGCCTTCCGCAGGCACTCTTAAATGGAGCAGAGAGCACGCGCCCTTTCCGTGTATCAGCAACCTTGAAATCGGGTTTGCCTCGCGCACGGTCAAGGCTCGCACATGGCCGATCACAATTGCGCATTCGCGCGCACGAGACAGCGCAACATTCATGCGATTCTCATCGAGCAGGAAATTTGTGTTTCCACCGCTGCGCGTCATTAACAGCAAGACGATGTCCGCTTCGCCGCCCTGTACGGCATCCACGGTCGTGGTCTGTACGCGGTGTTCCAGACACCGTCTACGAATCTCATGCTCGACAGCGACGCGTTGCGCTTGATAAGGGCAGATCACCAGACAAGCCCCATCAGTCGCAAGCGCTGCAACCAGTTCTACGGCCACCCGTCGCTCGAATTCGTTTTCGAGACTCTTACCCTGAACGAAACGATGTCGATACTCCGGCACATCGCTACAGTCCACTATCGTGAGACGCTGCCGGGTCAGTGCCCAGTCCGTGTCCTGCCGCGACGACTTCAGTCGGCCCTCGTAGAAGAGCTCGCTCACGGCTGCCCCGATTTTCGGGTGCATGCGGTGCTGGACGGCTAGCATAGCCTTGTGGCTGTCCGGTAAGGACTGGAACAGGTGGTGGAAATAGCTGTCACGCAGCAGCGCCTCCACCTCCTGAGGGTCGAGCCGGTTGGTGCCGTCGTCGCCTAGCATTTCCTCCGTCACGGTCGGCGGCAACTGCTTATGGTCACCGACAAGCACGAGGCGGTGGGCGCGCATCGCTGGCAGCAAGATTTCCGGCGCGAAAGCCTTACCGGCCTCATCAAACACTACCAAGTCGAACTCCTTGTCCAGCAACGCGAAATCGGCACGCGACATACCCATCGAGGTCACGGCATGCACCTCGCGGCCTGCCAGGATCCAGCGGCTGAGCGCTTCGCGCACGCCCCTGGCCAGGGTGCCGTCATCGCCCTCTATCAGCGCGCGCCATCCCGGATGCACGCCGCTCGCTGGCGCCAGCGCCGACGCGCGCCAACTCTCGATCAGGCGATCTTGCGAACAGTTCACCAAGCTGGTGCCTTCGATCCGAGAGGCCTGCGCCACATAGCGTACGATGCGCTCCGCCAGCCCCGGGGCCTCTTTCAACAACCGCTGCATCACCTCGTTGACCGCGACGTGCGTCGGCGCCACCACAAGCACGCGAGCGGGCAGCGGCTTGCCCGACGACTCCCAGTCCGTGAGGAATCGCCGCAAGAGAGCAACGACTAGCGTCGTCTTGCCCGTCCCCGGCGGGCCCCACACCGCGAATACGCCTTCATCGGCAAGGGCGGTATCGATGATGGTGCTGGGGGTGTTCGCGTGACTGCGCGTTGTATTCGCAGGACCTTCCTCCAGGTGGAACAGGTCGGCGCGCACCGTTGGCGACACGAAGCGTTTCTCCAACGCTGAGCCGGCGGAACGCGCCATGATCTCCTGCGTATAGCTTGCGCCGACCACGGCCAGATAACGCAAGGCGTGGGCGTCGGCGTTGGCATCATGAAACGAGATTTCGACCAAGCCTAAGGCGTCGTCAAACACCTTGAGCGCCCGCAGCGGCATCTTCTGGCCGACGGCGTCCACGCCTTCCACCCGCAGAGGCTCCGCGTCCGCTTCGAGCAGCCAAGCGGGAAGCGGGCGCTGCAGCACAATGCATCGTGCTGCCTTCCCCGCCCGCCTTCTGCCGGTGGCGAACACTTCCACGCGCGCATCGCGTTCCGCCATATCTCTCAGATCTTCAAATAGCACCTGCATCTTGCGCAGGTGTAATGCGGTATGGCGGTCCATAAGGTTGATGCGTTGGTTGGCAAGTTCCTCAGCCAGCATGTCCATGAACTCCTGGAACAAGCCTGGAGTAAGTTCCTGTTCGGCACCGCTGCCAGGGACGAAGACGCCCACTTCCGCATGGATGCGCACGGAGGTCGGTGGCCGCGGACCGGCATCGTCCACTGCCAGCAACTGGAAACAGTCAGCGCCTTCTTTGCAGCGCATGCGCAAAGCTACCTCTCCAACCTGGAAGACGAAGACACCCTGGTCCTGCATGGACACGCGCCAAGGGCGCGATAGGGCGCCAGATTTCTCGATACGGTCCCACGCTTCCTGCAGTTCGAGTAACTGTTCGGTCCTGCAGGCCAGCGGAATGGGGCTCCACTCCTTGGCCTCTCGGCGGACGGTGGGCGAGAAGCCCACGTCGAGCAGCTCCGTACCCGGGCGGGCACAAACCGCGCGGTCGATTTCCGCCCAGACCCACGGGCGACTAAAGACACTTAGAGGTGCACCAGGAGATGTATTGCCTCGGGGATCACTCCGCTCCAGCGGCAGTCGGAATTCGATGCGCGTCGGTGGGCCGCCCTCGACGCCTGTGTCCAGGCTCGGCGTGATGCTGACCCGCAATCCGTCTCGCATACGACCTTCGACAGTCACCTCGAAAGCCGTCGTTCCGTTGCGCGCCAGCCGCAACAGTTCCCCTCGCAGCGGGCACACGCTCGCAGTTCGGCTATGGTGGTCCACATCGTGAACTGCAACCAATTCGCCACAGTGGTTGCCCCGCAGCACATAGCCGCGATGCACCTTCGTGCCGGCTTCCAGCTGTAGCAACGCGCCGCGGGCAGGGTAGTCTGTCGGCATCTGCAGCCGTTCCAGGGAAAAAAGGTCCTCCACCCCTGTTGGCAAGCTATAGCGAAACCATTCCAGGTGCGCACGCTCGGCCTCGACAATGCCTACTGCGTGCTCGAGTTCCATAATGGTGCGTCGCAATGCGTTCTCGCCCACCGGGCGCAAGTGGTGGGCCGCCAGCGCAGATGCCTGTTTGAGCGCAGCGCGCAACTCCGGTTCGATCTGCTCTCGCATCTCGATTTCCGCAGCGATAAGGAGTCGGACTTGCGCCATCCAGGGGCCGAGCAGCGTGCGGCGCCGCTGCGCGTCGGCCGCAAGGATATCTTCCCGCTCGCGTTCCAGCTTCAGCAGTTCGCGCCGCTGCTCTTCCGTCTTGTCGCCGAGCCACCACTGGACGGCCATGGCGCCCATGCTGATCCCAGCCAGAGCCAGGTGGATCATTTCAGCCGGATCGTCGCGAGCGTTCTCAGGGATTCGTTGGCATCGGCTATGATGCGTCGGCGCCCTTCGAAGTCTGAAGATTGGCCGGCCTCGTCGATTAGCATTTCCAATATTTTGAACACGTATTCCTGGATCTCCTCGAGTTTGTCCAGTGCGTGGTGTCCGAGGTCGACTTGTAGCCGGGTAGTCTCGAGGGCCAGCCTTGCCTTCTCGATATCTGCATGCGCCTTAGCGATGATAGCTTCGCTATCCTTCTTCGCACGTAAATAGTCGAATCCTTTGCCGATTGTATTGAATGCATCACCCAATACCTTCACGCGGGCCACCGCCAGGCTGTTCTCCAATTTGGCCAAATCCAGTTCCTTCGGCCCGGTGTCACTCGCCGCCGCAGGCATGGGCTTGGTCGCCTTAGGTAGATTAAGTTTGCTAGCCATGGGGTATTCCTCCTAGTTCCTTCCATCCGGCCAGTGCGGTGCCGAGTTGCTCCCAGGCATCGTCTAGCATCTCCTGGACATTCTCCAGTCCCTCGCGGTTAGGAATGTCCTCTTCCAACAGGAGGCCCAGCCACACCGTTGCGTCCTGCATCAGCCTAGCTGCAAGGTCGACCAGTCGTCGCGCCGGATCGAGGCGGCCCCGGTGCAGCTCGGATTCACGTTGTATTAGCGCCGCCATTTTCTTCAGAATTTCGCGTTCCTGAACTAACCGTTGCTCCAACAGCGCGATCTCCTCGCGCACCGCGGCGGTCCTCACCCTCGTGGCGCTGTAATCCAGCCCGGCCTGAATCGCGCCGAGAACGTCCGACACTGCCGCCAGCAGTCCCAGGGGGCCTACCCGGGCGGGCGTTCTCACCGCCGTCCCGACCCCAGCCCTGGCCATGATCTCGACCGTTTTCGACAGGAATCGAAGTGCCTCGCGTGCCATGAAGAATCGCCTTGTTCCAGCCCAGGGGTTGCACTTCGATCAGCCTTCCGATGAATGCCAGTCTCCGCGCGAAGTCGAGAGGCAACACCGGCAGGATGTCGCCCGTTATGCATTGCATCCTAGTGTTTCTTTCCGGATCACTGTGCCAGAGAGTGCCGGAAGCCGGCTCGAGGTAAATTTCCTCGTCCTGTCGTTCCGGCACGGCATCCTTAGGTGTTTCCAACGTGACCTTCAGGCGCACGAGCAACACCACCCGCGCATATTCCCGGCAATGCGGCACGCGCTCCGGCGGCTCTCTTTCCGCGGTTGTAAAATGTCGGTACAAACCCTCGGTAAGGAAGGCCTTCGGTACCGACAAGGTCACGGGAATCGCATGATGCCCAACCTGCAGCGACACCCGCAACCACTGGTCGGACAGCGCTTCTCGCGTCGTTTCAGGACATGCGTCGGGCAGCGCCGTGTACAGGCCGCTCAAAGCGCTAGAGGTATCCGCGCGCAACCGCAGCTCCTGCACCTTGTCCTGTAAAGCCTCCACCGAACCGGGTACTCGCTCTGCCGGCTCCGTTGCAGCCGGCAAAAAACGGGCGTTTGTCGGCATGGCGCTCGCAAACAGAAAGCGAACAGGATGGCGCTTCGCGTCCGCCGCCTTGGCGAGAGCAGTCAACAGCGATTTGCCGCGTGCCGTCGGTATCCAGGATTTGGGTTTCACTAGTCCATGTTCGGCTAGCAGGTGCGCGATGGCGTGAACCGAGTCCGATGGCAGTCCCGTCTCGGCGACCAAGGCCGCGCAGTCCGCGCCGTCCGCCAGCCTCTCCAGGCACCACTGGCAGATTACGTCCACTTTGCGCGGCAGGCGCACATCCACGTGCATGCGGCAGGCGACCGCACCCACGTCCCAAGGCACGGTTTGCAGCGGCTGCGCCGGTACCAGGCAGAGGCTCGCTGCAAAGCTGCTGTGCAACTTCGATGGCGGCAAGGAATCCTCTAGTTCCGGAACGTCGATCCAATCGACCCGAACCTTGATGACCTGGCCCGCGATTAGGGCGTATTTACGCTCCGGGCCGCCAGTGAAACGCGCGTGCGGAACGAAGCCTTTCGCCTTGCCATATGATACGTCGGTCTTATCCTCAGCCGGCCGCGTCACTCGAACCTCTACCTCGTCGCCAACGGACAGAGTGGACAGATCGACCCGTCGGATCATCTCCTCGACCAACGTCTCGCTGCAGGTGTACTCGCCCGGCTTCGAACGGGAAGGGCCAAGCACAACAACCTGTAGTCGGTCACCGCGCTGATAGTATGAGGAGACATCGGCTTTCTCACGCGGTATGTGATAACCACCAACATGGCCAATGCGTCCGTGCGATATCTGGACCTTGTAGAACTTTGGCCCCACGTAACTGATGGAGCCGGTGACAAGATCACCGACCTCAAGATCGTTGCCTCGGTCTGTTATGGGCATTTCCGCGGTCGGGACCACGGACGGAGGGCCATTCAGGAAAAAGAGCCGGAAGATATCGAGAATTCCCATACAACCCTGACCTTTACAGTAAGCTCATAGGACCGCGCAGAACACGTCCGCAGCAAGATCTGGCTCAATTAGAGTAGGCATGTAAATTAATGAGCGCAATCTATTTTGTGAAAGTCAAGTAATTTTGGAAAACACTCTTATATCAATATCATGACATGATTACTTTTCGCATCTGACCGGCCGCTACATGGTTCACAAAGTACGCAGCCTCGTCGAACCAAAGGTCAAGCGTGTCTCAGGCGGGCGCGGTGTGGCTGAAGGTCGCGAAGCCTTGGCATAGTGGGCGCGTGTGGGCCAGCCTCGACTGTCTTCTTTCATATTCCTGCAGGCCCATGGCGCGCAGCGCCGGCGCCGAAAGCGCCGGAAACACCCGGGCGCGTCTGCGCCCGGGCAGCGAGAGGTGGCAACGGAAAAATCGGGCGCCCCCTGGAACATCCTGGACCGAGAGCACTTCACGCCTTCGTGAGAGCTGCCCGGTTGCCTCCCGAAACCTCTCCCGGCTGCTGGCCACCAAGGCAAGAATTTGCGCATCACCCCATAGCATTTGGTGTTTCAGGTACATGAAACGCCGTGCCATAGTTTCAGGGCTGCCTGAGGCCTGAGAAACCGACGGCAGTGCGCATCGAGCGCTCACACAGGGTCTCCCGCTATGTCGGGCGGCCCACGGAATACAACACCCTCACACGGCGTCGGGTCGCTCCCGGCGCTGGGGAATACGTGGGGCGCGTCTCCCTGTGTGCGCGTTTCTCAGCCGCCCGGCGCCAGCCGGCTGCGGATGGATGCGCTTGTCATGCCATAGGGAGACAAGATGACCGACACGCCCTTCGTGCCGTTGGAATCCCATGCTGCCGGCTGCCCGTGCTGCGCCGGCACATCCGCCGCCGACCAGTCAGAAGCCGCGATCGGATCGCCGCCGACGTCCCGGTTCCCGTCCGGCCTCCACCGCGTCGACGAGCTCGACCTCCGCGCGCTCCTGTACTACCGCGGCGCGCAGACCGCGGACGGCGTGTACACCTACGGCCTGACCCGTTGGAACGCCGACCAGATGGCCGGCAAAGGGCTTACGTACGACCAGGCGCGCAACTCCGACATCGGGGTCGGGACGGCGGTCACGCTCAACTACCATTTCATGACCGCCCTGCCGGCCAGCTTCTCCGAAGGAACCGTCTACGGGCCGGCATCCAGCTTCCGCCCGCTGAACGACGACGAGAAGAGGATCGTCGTCGAGGAGCTGACCAAGATCTCCAACGTCACCGGCATCAAGTTCGTGGAATCGACGAGCCCCGCAGGCAAGACCCTGTCGTTCGCGGTCACCGCCTTCACCGATTCCAAGACGTCGGTCGCCCGCGCATCCATCCCCGTTCCCTCATGGTCGCCGGACCGCATCACGTTCGGCGAAGGGGCCGGCGACGTCTACCTGGACCGGAGCTATGCGGACGGCCACGCGAAGGACGGCTTGTCGGTAGGGGAGCGCAGCAACCTGGCGGGGACGATCCGACACGAGATCGGCCACGCGCTTGGCCTGTCGCATCCCTTCGCGGGCCCGGTCGTCCTGCCAGATTCCGCCCAGAACCATTTAAACACCGCGATGGGCTACACGGACGCCAACGACATCCTCTACGGCATCATCGACGGGACCAGTTCCGGGACCTACCTCAACGCGACCATGGAAAGCCTGGGCGTCCTCGACATCCTGGCCCTCCAAAGCCTGTACGGCAAGAACACCACCTTCCGTTCCGGGGACGACGTCTATACCTGGGACCAGAAGGCCGCATTCCGGCAGGTCGTCTACGACACTGGCGGCACGGACACGATCGACCTCTCGGCCAGCACGATGAGGTCCGACATCGACCTGACGGCGGAGTACCTGTCCTCCATCAACATGCGCGTCACCGGCACCGAGATGCGGACGAACCTGCCGTCCTACTATACCGTCACCCCCCCGATGGTCACGTACACCGGCAAGGGCAACCTTGCCCTCCTCGGTACGATCGAGAACGTAAGGGGCGGGGCGGGCAACGACCGGATCAACGGCAACGACGTCGCAAACGACATTTCCGGCGGAGCCGGCAACGACAGCATCTGGGGCGGGGCCGGCGACGACAGGCTCTCCCTGGGCGCCGGCAATGATCGGGTGGTCGCCGGGTCCGGCAACAACACGGTCGACGGTGGGGCCGGCATCGACGTCGCAGGGCTGGACGGATCGGCGTCCCAGTTCCGCATCACCCGGGCTGCCGACGGCACGCTGACGGTCACCAGGGCGGACGGGGTCGATACCTATGCCGGGACCGAGTTCGTCCTGTTCAAGGACGGGCTGAAGCTCAACTGGAACGTCGGGGTAAAGTTGGCCGGAGGCTTCGACGAGAGCTACTACTTGTCAAAGAACCCCGACGTCGCCGCGGCGGTGTCGGCCAAGGCGCTGGCCAGCGGCTTCGACCATTACATCCGGTTCGGCCAGGCGGAGGGACGCTTCGCGGTCGACGCGCGGTCGGACCTTTATTTCGACGAGAACTTCTACCTGGCCGCCAATCCCGACGTGGCGGGCGCGGTTTCCGCCGGCAGCTACCGGACCGGCTGGGCGCACTACCAGGCGTTCGGGAAGGCCGAGGGTCGGACGGCGACTCCGCTCTTCGACAAGGCCTACTACCTCGACCACAACGCGGACGTGAAGGCCGCCGGCGTGGACCCCTGGTTCCACTTCATGAACTTCGGCTGGCGGGAGGAGCGCGACCCTTCTGCGTACCTGGATGTGTCAGGTTACCTGGACGCAAACGCCGACCTGAGGGCAGCCGGAGTCAACCCGGTCACCCACTACCTGATGTACGGCCAGGCCGAGGGCAGGCTGCTGGTGGCGACCGCCGGTATCGGGATCGACTGGACCTACGTCGGCTGAGCCGCGCCACCGTTTCCCTCCCTGCAATGAGATCGCCGGCGCAGGACGCAGCGTTCCGCCGGCACCATCCATAGGAGAGCAACATGAAGAAGTCCGCCGCGACGGGCGTCGCGCTCGTCATCGTCGCCGGGCTGTCCGCTGCCCCGGCGGCCCGGGGGCAGGCGGCGCCGCCGGTCGTCACCGCGATCGACGGCCGGCCCATCGACGTCCTCGGTGCGCTGCCCGGCATGACGCCCGAGCAGGTGCGCGCCGTCCTGGAGCCCCAGGGCTTCGTGGTTAAGGACGAACACCGGAAGGAACTGAACTACAGCCAGAACAAGGTCGTCGTCTGGACCTCCCCCGAGTTCGTGTCCCGCCTGATCCTCGAGAAGCCCGGCGCGGCGCCGGCCGAGGAGGTGACGGCGGAGTTCACCTCGGGCGTCAGCGGCAACCAACTGGTGGCCGCGACCCGGTCGTACGACTGGACGTCCGGTAGGACGCCGCTGAACTGGGACCTCAAGCCTGCGAACGACTACGTCGTAAAGACCTGGGGCAGGCACAGCGGCTTCCACATCCCGGCGGACGACGCGCACGTCGTCTACTGGTACAGGTTCATCGACGGGAGGACCACGACCTGCCCGAGGACGCCGGACGGCATGAGCGAGACCTGCTACGAGGGCGGCAACCTCGGCGGGCCGCACGTCCTTGACGAGTACAGCCGGACCAGCGACGTGCTCATGCGGGTTGCCATCTGGAACCACCAGGGAAAGGTCCTGCGCTTCGAGCAGCTGGTCGACGACTTCCAGCGCCGGGACGCCGCGCGGGCGCTGGAGAAGGCCGAAGTGGAAGCCAAGGCCAAGCAGGTCCTCTCCGGCGGAGACAAGCCGCCGCCCAAGCCCAGGCCGACCTTCACCGGCATCGACGTGCCGAAGAGCGTCCCGGCGCAGGGGAGGGCGGACAAGGCGGCGCCGGTGGAGAACATCCCGACCGGCAGGGACGGCGGGAAATGACGCGGGCGCTGCGGGTCGCCGCGTCGCCCCTGGTGTGGCTGACCCTGGCGTACCTGGCCTTCGAGCTGTCCTTCTCGGCCCGCCTGCTGGACGCGGCGGCGACGGCGGCCGGCATCGGCGACATCCAGGCGCTGGAGCAGGTCGGGCGGACGCTGTCCGGCATCGCCCTGGGCCTGGTGGCGGCCGGCGCCCTGCTGCGCCGCGAACGGCCGGCGGGCCTGGGACGGGCATGGGTCATGGGCGCCACCGCCCTGATGTTGCTCGGCCTCGCCATCGACCTGAGGGTCGGGTCGGAGAGGCCCACCCTGGCCGCGGCCGGCCTGGCCTGCGGCGGCGTCGCCATGGTCATGGTCAAGCGCCGGGGCCGATGGGACGCCGACGTCGGGGCGCTGGTCCTGGCGCTGCACCTGGTGGCCAGCGTCGCCGCCATGTACGCCTTCCAAGCCCACTTCGTGGAGGCCCTGGTCGGGCGGCTGGGGCCGGAGGACCGGCGCGCCGCGGCTGTGCTGGCCGAGGCCGCCGACCGCTTGACGGCCTGCCAGGTGCGTGTGGACGAGATCTTCCTCTGCGACGGCGCCTCGACGCCGTCGGGGAAAGCGTTCGCCGCGATCTTCCCGCTGCTGGCCATCGGCCTGCCGGACCTGGACCGGCGGGTGATGCCGGCGCTGGAGCGGCTGGGGGCCCGGAAGTTCACGACGGAATGCAATCCCGGCGATGAACGGTGCATCGGCACGCCCGAATACTTCCTCAACGAGGTCTGGCTGCCCCTGGTGGCAGCGGTGCAGGGCGGCACCTGGGCGGACTACCAGAAGCAGGCGCTTGCCGGATGGGCCCGGCAGGAACGGGCCTGGGACGACTACGCGAAGAAGCTGTCCAGGCGCGGCTTCGAGCCCGGCACCGTGCCGCCGGCCCACTGGGATCGGGTCCGCCGCGAGCTGCGCAAGGAGGGCATCCAGGTCGCGGACGACTGGCGGCCCTTCGACCGGCAGGGCTTCCAGGCGGCGGTCGACGCGCAGGTCGAGCGCAGGCTCCGCCAGGCGCACAAGGAGAAGGGCCTGGGGTCGGGCTCGACGCCGATCCAGGACTTCAAGGTGTTCTTCGCCCAGCCGGGCATCCAGCGGGAGATCCGCAGGGTGCTGAACGTCCCCGACGGGAAGATGGCCTTCAGGCCGGTGGTCGACCCCGCCGCCGTCGAGGCGGAAATCCACGGCCCGCTGGTCAGGGAGGCCGTTCGCGAATACGCGCGGGTGATGGGCAGCGCCCCGGAGGACTTCGCCGAGGGCGGCCGCCACGGGGAGATCGGGACCCAGGCGGCCCACCGGGTGGTCGTGCCCCCCGTGGCGCTGCTCTTCTCGCTGCTGGGCGGCGGCGGCCACCTGCTGAAGCTCCTGGTCCTGCTGACCGGGACGGTCACGTCGAACGGCGCGGCCCGTGCCTTGGTCAGCATGGCGATCGTCGGGGCGCTGGCCTTCTGGCCGACGACGAGGCCCAACGCGGTGGTCGGCACCCAGGCCTACGCGAACCTGGACGCGGCGGCCGCCGGCTTCGTGGCCGGGCGGATCGGGGAGGCAGGCGGGCGCGCCGCCGCCGGCCTGCTGGAATGGACCGTCCGCGCGCAAGACGTCTTCTACCCGGTCAACGAGGCGATCCGCACCAGGCTGCTGCGCGGGATCGCGTTCGGTTTCGGCGGGCCGGCCAAGGGCCCGCAATCCACACATCCACCAACGTGACAACCACGAGAAAGGTCGTACAGTCATGGACAAGACGAAGTTCCTCGCCGCAAGCCTGTTGTGCACGGCCCTGCTGACGGGCTGCTCCAAGGAGCCTGCCGCAACCGAGCAGAAGGTTGCCGGATCCACGCCGGCTCCGGGAACGCCGGCTCCGGCCACCGAGGCACCCAAGGCCGCAGCGGTCGTTCAAGTCGCGAAGGCGGACAGGTCCAAGCCTTTGGCTGAGTACCAGGACCTGAAGAGCGGCCGGACGGTTATGTTCGCCTACCTGTCGGTCGACACGCTGCCGATCGACTACGGGAAGATCGCCGGACTGGTGTCTTCCGAATACGCCAGCTCGCAGGACGAGTTCCGCAAACACGACCTCATGGCCGCGCTGAAGCCCGGCATCGACGCCGAGATCGCGAAGGCGCGGGCGAACCGCTACTACCGCATGGAAGGCGAGGTGGAGGTCGAGAAGTACGATTTCGTTTCGAAGTCGTTCCAACTGGGGACTTTCAAGGACTCCGATGCCCAGATGTATTTCAACGACATCCAGAACTACAGCGTCGGGTTCGCGAACGCGGAGCAGTTCCAGCGGCTGAAGGTCGAGGACGAGGCGCAGGCCCGCCGGGTAGAGGCCGTGAGGGCGGAGACCGCCGTGGGCGGCAACCCGCTGCAGAAGGCCTACGCCAAGCACAAGCTTTTCCTGTCCATCTACCTCTTCGCGTCGGAAGCCAGGCTGGGCCAGCCGGTGCTCATCGCCGAGATCGTGCGCGTGCAGTTGAAGGACGAAAAGGGCAACGTCCTGGCCGAGATGTGAGCGGGGGATCCCGCCGCGGGCAAGCCGGCGGGATCGTTCCGGTACCGTGACGACACAATTGGAAGGTGGATCCCATGAAGATGACGACGATGGGCGGCCGCATGCTGGCGGCGGTTTCCTTGCTGGCCCTGGCCGGCTGCGGCGGCGAACCCAGCGAGGGCGACATGCGCGACGCGTTGCAGGCGCAGATCGACCAGGCGAACAAGATGGCCGCGGCCTACGGCGCGACGGGGGCGAAGACCGTCCTGGAGGACTTCAAGAAGGTGGGCTGCGCCAAGGCAGAGGGGACGGCAGCCTATGCCTGCACGGTGACGGTGCGGATGAAGGGGCCGATGGTGGATGCGTCCGGGACGACAGAGATGAGGTTCGCGAAGGGGGAGGACGGGTGGGTGGTCGTGCAGTAGAGGGGCGAGAGGCCGAGAGCCGGGAAAAAGGGGGTGAGGGTGCGGATGTGCGGAGGTGCGGGGGTGCGAGAGCGCCCCGGGGGGCGCGGGGGCGGCGTGCGTCGCCCCTGAAGCCCCGGCGCTGGCGCGCCGGGATCGAGAGGTGTGTGAGTGGGGGCGGAGGCTGGCCGGGGAGGGAGAGGGCGGAAACGTGGCCTGAGAGGGACGTAGGGCTTGGCTTGGTCCTCGGAGGTGGTTTCGGTCGTCAGGGGTGGGAAGAGCGAAGCTGGAGCGATCTGAGGGGCTATTTCGGGGAACCGGGGGCCGGCGGCGGCGCGCGGGGGTCGGCCGGGCGGGGCGAGAGGCGGGCGCCGGAGGCGCCTAGAGGGGCAGGCTACGCTGGGGAAGGGCGGGACGCCTGCGGAAGAGGGGTGGGGGCTGGGTTTCGAGAGGGTGCGCTGCGGGCGCACCCGGCGCGAGAGGTGGGGAGTGTGAGGGAGTCTGGCCTGAGGGGGTTTTGTTGGTTACCCCCGCGAATACCCCCACTACCCCCAACGTACCCCCAATGTTTGGGGGTACTGACAGCGCTCTTTAAGCCATTGTTTTATATACATTTTTTATAAGAAAAATTAGATAGATAGATAAATACCCCCAAACCCCCAACCTAATATCCCCCCCTACGCGCGGGCGCTCGACGCGCATGTGCTCACGCGTATGCGCGTCGCGTCCGCGTCGCGCGCTCGCATGCAGATGTGTAGCTTCGGAATTTTTGGGGGTGATGGAAAAATCGCCACCAAGCTATTGATATTAAACGTCAAAAAGTACCCCCAAGTGCAGGGGGTAGTGGGGGTAATTCGCCCTATTCCTATTCAAATCATACTAACCAACTGATTAGAAAAAGATTTTCCACAAAGTGGTCAATTTCAGCCAGGACGCGTCCAGATCTTAAGCTATTGATTTCATTGAGTTCAAAAATACCCCCACTTCTGGGCACCGACGATAACACGAGGCGCCCCCAGGCCAGCTCAAACCCCCGGTCAGGCTCCACCCCAGCCAGAATTCTCCGCGCGCGTGCGCGCGAAGCCACCAATCGCCACGGGGAAATCGCCAACCCCCACGTCCCCCTGCGGACGCCCGCCCGCCGAAACTCACCTCACCTCTCGCACCTCGGGGCGCGGAGCGCCCCGACACCCCGGCGCGCAGCGCCGATGGCCGGCCCGCGACTTTCCTCCTCGCATGCCAACCCACCACCCCCGCGACGGCAACCGCATCACGGGTTCCGCCCGTCCTGCCGCGGAACTGCTATTCAGCCCACCCTGCATCCCGCCCAGCCGAAGTCCCAGGCACCGCCCCCGGCCAACCCTTTCGCAACCATGAAGGCATCCAGGACAAATGTCCGCCCGGTCAAAGCACCCGGCCAATCGACCTGAATACTATTCACGTCATTCTCAAATTTTCCCATCCAATCAGACTAAATGCACCAATAAGACAATTGTCCTTCAATAAATCAAACAAATATCCCTGCTCTTCCTTCGGGTTTTACATTGAACTCCCCTGTCGATTCTGCTATACGGCTGCTTCGTTTTCCTGCCCACCCGGGGTTGCCGGGCACGCGGGAAACGCGTGTCCGGACTCCGGCCAAACCGCTGGAGCCCCGACAGATGACTTCCCCCGTACCGACCATCCCCGACCTCCCCAAGCCCGTGCCGGCAATCGCGGCGGTCGTCGCCGTCGACCTCATGTTCTCGCCCGGGTCCGACTATTCGGACCTCAACGGCTACACGGCTATCATTGACCCCGCCATCGTCGACCTCGGCACGCTGCTGCCTCCCGTCGGCCCGAACACGGCCTATGTCCGCGTGGTCGACGGGGACACCGGCCGCTACCTGCAGGCCGACGCCGGCATCGCCGCCTTCAACGAAGGCTTCTACCTGTCGGCCAATCCCGACGTGGCCGCCGCGGTCGCCGCTGGCGAGTTTGCTTCCGGACGGGAGCATTACGACGCTTACGGCTGGCGGGAAGGGCGCGACCCGTCCGCCCTGTTCGACGTCAGTGCTTACCTGTCCGCGAACCCGGACGTGGCGGCGGCCGGCATAGACCCGGCCCGACATTTCAGCCTCTTCGGCCTGGCAGAGGGGAGGGACGCGTGGCGGGTCCATTCCGTGCAGGAAGGCGCCGTCTTCTATCCAGATCCGAGCGGGGACCAGGGCTTCGCCTGGCTGCTGTGACGCGCAAGTCCAGCCTGCCGGGGAGGTGGCACCATGTCGTCCATGCTGTCCTTCGTCTTCCGCGTGGTCGACGTAGCGCTGACCACGGCCTTCCACGTCCTGCGTCTGGCCGCGGTCCTGGCCTTCCTGGGCTGGCCCCTCGTCGTCCTCGTGGCGACCGCCAACCACGCGGGCACGGTGGCCCGCGCCGCAGCCAACATGAAGGCGGCCATCCTCGTCTCCCGGTGAAAGCCGCCTTCACCCCCTGCGCAGGGCCCGCCAAGCCGCGAGCGCCACTACCCTGTCGCCGGCCATTTCCCGCCGCAGAACGGCCCGCCCAACCTCCGCCCTTTCGGCGTAGGCGAGCGCCTCTTCGATCCACTGCTCGTCGTCCTCGCCGGCGGCCCAGAACTCCATGTCGGGTTCCGGCAGCCACAGCCCGTCGTCCTCCACCTCCGACGCGGCGTCCAGCTCGTCCGCCCCGCCCGGCTCCGGGTCACGGAGGAAGTGCCCAGCCTCCTGCATCCTGGCCATGACGGCCAGCGCGTTGCGGATGCTCGGCAGTCGGACGACGTTGTCGGCCATGCTCGCTCCTGTCTGCTGTTTGGGGAGTGTCAGAAGATTCCTATCTGCATTCCCTATATATGCCATGCCGTTCGCCGCGTCAGGCCCCCCCACCGCTTTCCCGCCCGCCGGCACCCCGGACAGTTCGGAATCCTCTGACGCCTCTGCCCGCGGCGCTGACGCATTGAACCCGCCCGGTTCGGAATCTACTGACACCGCCTGCCGGCGCAACGCGCCCCCCCTCGGCCTCTCGGAATCTACTGACACCCGCGCTTTCGCCGATTCCCCGGGATGTTCGGAATCCTCTGACGCTCTGGTGCCCCGATTCCCGCCCGGATTCGGAATCCTCTGACATCCCGCCCTCCCCCAAGGAGTAAGGAATACTCCCCCGAGCCGTAAGGATTAGGAATCCTCCGACGCCCGTTTAGGAATCCTCTGACACTCCGCACCCTTCGGGACTCGGCGGAATCGCTCACGCCGCCCGCTTATCCACAGGAATCTACTGACGGTACTAATAGTGTTTTACTAATAGCTATACCTAGTAGGTGTCAGAGGATTCCGATCTAGACATTGATCCCCGGTCGGATATCGTCTCAGACAACAAAACATGCATTCAGGCACGCAGCCGGAACGGGATGGGCGACATGGCCGACCTCGACGACATCCACACCCTCATCAGGTCACATGGCGGCGACATGGACAAGGTCCGTGAGCTGCGGCCCACCATGAGCAAGGCGCAGCTGAACCTGCTTGAGATCGCCATCGGGATGATGTCGGAGGAGGCGGGGGGCATCGGCATCTCGCATTCCGGCTTCGCGCTGACCTGCCTTCCCCACAAGTCGATCGACAAGTCCGACAAGCCCCACCTGTGGCGCAAGCCTGGGTACAAGACGACGCTCTTGGTACAGTCCGGCTACACCGAGGCGGGCGACCTGGTCGGCATCCCCTTCGGCAGCCGGGCGCGCATGATCCTGGTCTACCTCCAGACCCAGGCCGTTCGGAACAACAGCCCCGTCATCGAGCTGGGACCTAGCCTGCACGCCTGGATGAAGAACATGGGCGTGTCCAGCGCCGGCGGGATGACCTACAAGCAAATCGCGGAGCAGGCTCGCCGCATCAGCGCCTGCACGCTGACCTTCCTCACCGGCGATGCCACTACCGAGATCCGGTCGAACGGCGCGTTCATCGAGGACAGCGTCCTCAGCTTCCGGGCCGACGACCAGAGCCAGCCCCAGCTCTGGAACGACCAGGTGAAGCTGCACAAGCGTTTCTTCGACGACCTGCGCCGCCACCCGGTGCCGATCCTTGAGAGCGCGCTGCGGAACATCGCCAGCAACAGCGCCGCGATCGACCTCTACATCTGGCTGGCCTACAGGCTCCACGTCCTTGAGGAGCCCAAGCTGATGCCCTGGCCCGCCCTGTTCGAGCAGTTCGGCGGCGGCTACCAGCACCTGCGCCAGTTCAAGCAGCCATTCCTGGACAGCCTGAAGGTGGCGATGGCGGCCTACCCCGAGGCGCGGGTGACGCTGGACGACAAGGCGCAGGGCATCGTGCTGCACCCGTCGCCGTCGCCCGTGCCGAAGAGCACGCCAAGGCTGGCCGTGGCCTGACGGAAGGCGTTGGGACTCGGAATCTACTGACACTTCGTTTCGGGAGCGGCGATGGCAACCCTGACGGAATGGCTTGCCGTCAACAACCAGCTGTCCGGCTGGGCCCAGGCGCTTGCGACCTTGATCACCGGCCCCCTTGCCATTCTCGCGGCGTGGCTGGCCTTCCGTGGCGCCCGGATGCAGGCCGACGCGGTGCTGGAGACGCAGCGCTTGCAGCAGGCCATGGCCCTCGCGCGCGGCCTCCAGGCTGAGGCGATGGACAGCTTCGTCCGCCTGACCGCGACCAAGCACCGGCTGGAGGAGGCGGATCCGAGGGAGGAGTTGGCCGACGTCGTGGTGCCGCTGGACCTGGGCTTCTACGAAGCAAACCTCGGGCAGATCGGCCTCCTCCAGCCCGACGACGTCCACGTGGTCATGTCCGTGTTCAAGCGGGCCGTGAAGTACCAGTCGGAACTCGAAGGGCTCCTCGCCAAGTCCCCGACCGTCGGCCAGACGGCACGGCTGACTTCCCTGTCCAAGCTGATGCTCAGCCTGGTCCGCGACATGCACCTCGCCTACGTGGGCCTTTCGATCAGCGCAGGGTCCACTCACGAGGCTGCGCTGGCGCAGATCAAGGCGTTGGAAGAGGATGCCGAAGAGTATCAACGCGAGCGCAGGAGCCTGAAGGGATAGCTCGAGCGCATCATTGGAACTCGCTATTTTCCATCCATGTCAACCATACCGGGGCTCATTAGCACCTGGATGTTGTTTTCCGCCGCGATCCGAGAACCGAATGCGTCCAAGTCCTGGACTGCCGGACAAACTTCCAGCAATTCGAAGCCTGTCGAAGCGAAGGCATCCGGCGTTCCCGCAGTTCGTTCCAACCCAACCTTGATGGCGAACGACACGCGCACCCCGGCAAATTCCATGCTGTCGAAATATAGGGCGTGGAGCGAAGTTGTGTCTCTCACGATCGCGACGGCGTCGAATTCGAGCCGTGCCAGCGTCTTTGGATTGAAGGCCATGTCGAGCACCGCCTGCACGGGATAGGCTGCCCAAATGTCTGCGATCGAGAATTCCACCGTCGGCGATATGCCGGCGGATTCCAGTAACCGGCCCCAGCGCTCCACGAAGTCCAGCAGTCGGGGAAGCTGCTCCTGATAGGGACCATCCAACTCGGGCGCCGGCACCGTCGGTGTCCTGGTTCCATGGAATTCCAGTTCGATGGTAGCCTTGCCGTCGGCCAGGTAGCTCAGGCCGCGAAGGAATTGGATCCAGTTCTCGAGGCTATGCCGAACATTGTCGAAGTTCCCGACGCTCTCGAATTGGAGGCCGTAGTCACGGAACAACACCGTGATGCACGGATGGCGTATCACGAGCGTCGGCCCACCTTCTATGAGCGGCGCGAACGCTTCGCATCTGAACAGGGCGGCCGGGCGCAGCGGGCCGGCTCGGACTATCACGGCGCACGGCCCGACAGGGAGAGGGGTGATGGTGAATTCCTCGATCCCGTCGAACAGCGACCCGCGGTAGGGCAGGCGCATGTCGAAACGGCGATCGTAGGCCTCTATCTTGATAGGTTTCAGCGGGACCAGCCCGCAAAGCATGTTCGTCAAGTGGTCCGGACTTTCGATCCAGACCTGGACGTCGGCCTCCAGGCTGATGCCGGAATAGCCGAGAGTCGCAAGCTGGCGGTGCTTTTCGTTGCTGTAGGCTGCGACGTCACCGGGGCAGATGCTGGACAGGGCATCCCTCAATCCCTCGGCGTCCGGATCGAACCGGACGCCCTTCCTATAGTCGAAGGAAATCGTCATGTGGTTGACGTCCTTCCGCTCCTTCAACTCGGCTGCCCTCAGCCTTTTCAGCACCCTCGCCAGCTCATCCCCCAGGAGATGGATGAGGTACCCTGCCACGGGTGTCCCGTCCTTGCGCATGCGAAACACCACGATCGCCGCGGGACTGCTGTCCTTCGCGAGGCGTTCGATCGAGGAAAGGCGGGCCGTCACGAGCCCAGCACCGCCGGCCGTGCATTTCAACTGAACCATGCAGGCGCGCGGCATCCGTTGGTCGAGGTTGGTTTCGGCGGTGGCATCCATCGGGAACTCTACCCTGAAGTCCCAACCGGTCCGGTCGCGTTCGGACTTTTGGCACACGAGCTTGTGAGCTGGACCCGTATGGCTGGACAGGTTTGGTCGGTCGT
>NZ_NOXU01000017.1 GCF_002251795.1 Niveispirillum lacus
ACAAATTCATCCCGATGTCCCAGTTGTTTCGACGACGGACATGAAGCCGCACAATGGGCAGCAAACCTCTCTGGGCAAGATTTGATTGCCGCTAAATGGTACCTTAGCTCAGATGCCGCTCTCATCCGTCAGATTGTCGCAATCGCAACGAAGAGCAAGGATAACTCCCCATTCCCTTGCGTAGGGTGGGGGCCGCAGAGCTGGCAGATCGGTGGGCGAGGCGTGACAACATGTACTGTGATTATCCGTCGACCTGAGCAACGCTGAAGTGCCGGAATTTGTACGTTATCGAATTCAAGCGAGTTTTTGGCTTTCCTTGTCCTTCTTCATCCAAAAGGTCTCCTCCTCAGTTCCTACCTGTTCCTTAGATTCCTAAGGCCAAATTCATTCTATTTTTCAGTAGCTTGAGAGCCATTATCGGACATTATGACGGGAGACTCGGGACAAATCTACGGGCCTTGTCGGACGCCTGTACGGAGATATCGGACATTCTTGCGGGGGAAAGGGGCATTTCGGACATTATGACGGTATCTTTCGGACTTCCAGTAAAATCATGTCCGATATAATCTTACAACATGTCTATATGCCCCGCCATAACACCGCCCAGCAACGTACCCAAAGCCACTGGCACAGTGGAGATTGCCGAACCTTCCGGTAAACTCACCCTGGCAGACCGTCAGCTCTTCAACCATTTGCTGGCACACGCTTATCGACGCCTGATAACGGACGAATGGCACACCGTACAAATGTCCGAAATTCGTCGCTTCGCGGCCGAAGCCCGTGGCGGCACACCGGAGAACGACAACCGCCGCATGAAGGACAGCGTTAAGCGTCTGCAGGCGACAGTCGTCGAGTTCAACTACCTGCGTTCCGATGGTGGACGGGTATGGGAATCCTCACCCCTGCTCAGCACCTGCCGGATTGATGAACGGTTGGGCAGCCTGCAATACAGCTTCCCCAGTGGCCTGCGGGAGCGGTTGGTGGAGCCTGCGCTCTACAGCATGATCAGCCTGCGCGTGCAGTGGGAGTTCGACAGCAAATATGGGCTGGTGCTGTATGAGACCCTAAAACGCTATGCGGACAGGGACGCCGCTCAACCCTGGTGGTCCGTCAAAACGTCCGAATTGCGGGACCTGCTCGGGTGCCGGGACAAGCTGACGGATTGGAAGGATTTCCGCAGACGCGCCCTGGATCCGGCCCTGGAGGAAATCGACCGACTGGCCGAGTTCCGTGTCCTTGTCATCGAAACGCGCCAGGGCCGTGGTCGCGGCGGTGGTCAGGTTGTCGCTGTCACCTTCCAGATTGAACGCAAACCCAAGGAGGATGCCGCAGCTACGGTCAGGGAACTGGACAAGCCTAAGGTCCAGCGGCGGGGGGAGCGCAGGGCAAAGGCCGAGGACATTGTCAGTGCCGTGGCCACCCGCAAGGCGCTACATTTCCTGACAGGGGCAGAGGCAGGAACAAGGCTGAAATGGGTCAAGCGTGCCGAAGCGATGGGCATAGAGCTTCCCAAGGCTGCCAGTGCGGTTGAGAATCTGGCTCGCTGGGTACCGCAGATCGCTGTGGCACTTGTCGCAGAAGAGAGAATTCGCTGAGCGCCGAGGGAACTGATCTCAAGGAATGACTGATATCTCCTTGATATCATAAAAATCGCCTACCCCAGACCGCCCCCTCCCATTCGATACGCTCTGCCCCCACAAGCCCCTAGCTTTTCCGGTCCCGTCCGGGTCATGCTCGCGCCCCTGTCGCGATGTTTCAACGGGATTGATCCATGACCCGCCCCACGATCCTGGTCACTGGCGGTGCCGGCTTCATCGGCAGCCATGCCTGCAAGGCACTGGCCCGCGCCGGGTATCAGCCTGTGGTCTATGATGACCTGTCCAATGGCCTTGTTGAGGCTGTGCGCTGGGGGCCGCTGGTGGTTGGTGGATTGGCCGATCCCGCCCGGTTGGCCGCTCTCTTTGATCAGTACCGCCCCGTGGCTGTCCTGCATTTTGCGGCCTTTATCGAAGCCGGCCTGTCGGTGCGTGAACCGGCGCGCTTTTATCAAAACAATGTCGCCGGCACCCTGTCGCTGCTGCAGGCCATGGCACAGGCGGGCTGCGACCGCATCGTCTTTTCGTCCACCGCCGCCGTCTATGGCGATCCGCTGCAGACGCCGATCCGCGAGGATCATGTCCTGCAGCCGGTCAATCCCTATGGGCGCAGCAAGCTGATGGTGGAAAATATCCTGGCCGATCAGGCCGCGGCAAAGGGGCTGCGGGTGGCGGTCTTGCGTTATTTCAACGCCTCGGGCGCGGATCCGGAGGGAGAGTTGGGGGAGAACCACCAGCCCGAAACCCATCTGATCCCGCTGGTGCTGCAGGCAGCCCTGGGGCACCGGCCGGAGATCGCGATTTTCGGCAGCGATTACGACACGCCCGACGGCACCTGTATCCGCGATTATGTGCATGTGGCCGATCTGGCCGATGCCCATGTCCTGGCCCTGCGCCGCCTGCTGGCCGATGGCGACAATCTGACCGCCAATCTGGGCACCGGCACCGGCTTTTCCGTGGCCCAGGTGGTGGCGGCAGTCGAACAGGTCACCGGCCTGCCGGTCCCCGTGCGCCGCAGCGACCGCCGGCCCGGTGATCCCGCCATCCTGGTGGCCGACAAGGGCCGGGCCTGGACCGACCTGGGCTGGCAGCCCCGCTTCCCCGATATCACCGACCATATACGCCACGCCGCCGCCTGGATGCGCCACCGGCAAGCAGATTGATATCAGAACGCTATCTGATATCAATAATCCTTTAGCGGGTGCAGTCTTATACCCAGCCTTGGTTGACGCCACGCTATCAGCTCTATATTGTCCCCTTTAAGGTACAAAAAAGCCCTTTATGATCCGTAAGGGGTACATGATGAAACGCCCTGTCCTGCTGAGCGCGCCGGAGACCGAGGCGCTGGACCTGTTGGGCCGCCGCGTCCGGCTGGCGCGGCTGCGGCGGAACCTGTCACAGGCGGCGCTCGCCGACCGTGCCGGTGTGACCCGCAAGACCTACATCGCCCTGGAACAGGGGCGGGAGACGGTGAATATCGGCCTGCTGGTCAAGGTCATGGCCGCACTCGGCTATCTGGACCGGTTGCCCGACCTGCTGGCCGCCGATCCGTTGGGTGAAGAGATGGAGGAAATCCATGGGCGCCAGCGTGGCGGCCGCCTGGCCGGTTGATGCGGCGGGTGCGGGTGGTGTGAGAAACCACCATAATCGGCATTTACAGTGACATCACCGACCCTAGACGCCACACCGCCACCTGGATGCGCCGCCGGCAAGCAGATTGATATCAGATCGCTATCTGATATCAAAATCCGGTCAGCAGCATATCCAACGCCTTCGTGATCCGCTGATGCTGGTCATCCAGGGACTGAATGATCTTGCCCAGATCCCGCCGCCGCAAGGTGGCGATGGACTGGGTCACCATGACATGGCGTTGCCCCTGGATATCGAACACCGGGTTAAGGCCGGCAATTGGGGGCGGTGCCTCCTTCTCCGGGAACAGCGGAACAACAACCCGCGTCTCCAGCCGGTCCAGCAGGTTGGCCTGCACATCCAGCAGATAGAAGGATCGCGGCCCCGGCAGGACATGGACATCGAAACGGGCCATCAGAACTGCCTGTTTTCGGCGAGCGGCAGCCCCTTTTCCTCAACATGGGCGTTCCAGGCTTCAATCGCGGCCTGATTTTCCTGTTGCCATTGCGCCGCCTTCATTTCCAGAACAGCGGCAGACAAGCCGCGCTCACAGGCCTGCGACAGGTTGATGTTGAGCTGACGCGCCTCGCGCAGCAGCGCCTCTGGCAGGGTCACATTGGTGCGCTGACGCACACCCGCATTCTCTCGCGCCATGCTGGCCTTCCGGGTCGATCATCATCAACTATGCGCATGAGCCATACACACGTCAATGCGCCCCCATTCAGGACTGGCACCCTACCCCCGCCCTGTTCCATGATCGGGGGCACCATCCACCCGGAGCCTTTCGCGCGATGATCGACCAGAATGGCAAGCCCGTGACCAAGCAAGCCCTGAAGACCTATATGGCCACCTACAATGCCGGGGTGCGCGGGTCGAAGGAGTTTGGCGCCCTGCCCCGCGCCCTGATCACCATCTGCGATAATCTGGTGCTGGGCAAAACCACCTATGTGAAATGTGTGGAAGGCCAGGTGCAGCTTTCGCGGCGCAAAGATGGCAGCGTGGCGGGCAATGGGCTGTGAGGAACCAGCAAGCGGAGCGGCGGAGAGAACCGTGAGCGTCCCTCGTTTTGCCCTGTTCAATCCTGCCGGCCTGCCGGTTCCCGCCGGCTGGACCGGCCCTGTCTGCGCCCTGTCACGGCATCTGACGGATCTGGCGCCCGATCTGGTGATCGCTGCCGATGCCGCCTTGGGCAAACGTACCGGCCATCCCTGGCTGGGCTGGCTGCGCGATGATCCCGAGGCGCTGCGCCGCGACCGCCGCCGCCTGGACTGCACCTTGTCGCATGACGGGTTCATTGTGGAGGATGCGGCCCAGACCCGGTTCCTGACCGACATCCTGGCCGCCACCGACCGCACCCCGCATATCCTGCCCCGCGCTGACCTGACACCCGACCGGCTGGGCGCCCTGCTGGCAGAGATCCGGGCCACATCGGGTTTCCTGCCCGCCACCGGCCCCGCTGCCGATGCCCCTTCTGTTGACTATATTGTCCGGGTCGGGGGCCGGGATATCGCCTTCATCCGCCGCTGCCTGGACAGTCTGGCGGCCCAGACGGTGCCCGGCATCGGCGTCATCCTGGTCCGCTACGCGCCGGTGCCGGGGCTGGAGGCGGAGATGGCGCGTCAGCGCCCCCGCCTGCGCCGCCTGGACCTGATCGACATGCCCCGGCCCACCACACGCAGCACCTGCCTGTGGGCCGGCCTGCGGCAGGTCGATGCCGACCTGTTCGGCATGCTGGATGATGATGACGCCCTGCATGTCAACCATGTGGCCAGCCTCGCGCCCCTGGCGCTGTCCGGTGCCGTGGCCATTTCCGGCTCGGTGCAGGTCTGGGACGATGCCGCCGGCCCCTATCCGCCCGCCGATCCCGGTTTTGAACATCGCGCCTTCCATGTGCTGCCAGCACCCGACCGGGCGGCCCTGCTCGACTGGAACCTGGCCATCCATTCCAGCGCCTTCCTGGCCCCGGCCAGCCTGCTGCCCTGTATCGGGCCCGATCCGGCGCTGGATATCACCGAGGATACCTATCTGTTGCGCCGGCTGGTGCGTATGGCGCCCTTTGCCGCCTCCTGGCGGGTCACCACGGATTTCCACTGGCGCCAGGGAGAGGGCGACAATACCGCCTTCCGGGGTGACTTCCGGGCCGAGACGCGGACCCGTATTGATGACCGCGAACGGCTGGACCCTGTCATTGCCGCCCTGCGCGCCACCGGGGGCGAGGACCTGCCCCTGGCCCCGGCCTGGGGACAGCGGGCCGAACGCCCGGACCTGCCCAGCCTGACCCGCCCGGCCGATTTTAACGCCCTGCCCGCCAACCGCCCGCTTTATGTCTATGGCAGCGGGCGCGGCGGGCGCATCATCCTCGGCGAACTGTCCAAACATGCGCATCTGTCGGTGACGGCCCTGCTGGACAGCCAGGCCACGGGCACGGCTTTTGGCCTGCCCCTGCGGCACCCGGCCGACCTGCCGGCCGACCATCTGCGCGACGGTTTGTTCATCATCGCCAGTGAGCATCTGGCTGCCATGACAGCCACCCTGCGGACCGCCGGTGCCGTGCATATCCTGGATGCCACCCCCCATATCCGCCTCTATACGGCCCTGCCGGCCTGAAGGACATTGCCCCATGGACCTGGACAGCCTTCTGTCGCACGCATATGCCGCCCTGGCCGCCGGGGGCCGGCTGGCGGAAGCCACGGACCTGTTCCACCGCGCCGCCACCCTGGCACCCGACCATCCGCCAGCCCTGTTGGGCCGGGCCATCACCCTGCGTGCCAATGGCTGCCCCACCCAGGCGGAAACCATCCTGCGCGCCCTGCTGTCCCGCGATCCCGATCATGCCGACGCCTGGGCGCAATTGGGCACCACCTTGCGCCTGCTGAACCGGATGCCGGAATCCGGGGCCGCCCTGGAACGCGCCCTGGAACTGGCGCCCGGCCATGCTTATGCCCAGACCAATCTGGATTATCTGGGCCGGTTCTGGCGGCGCGGCGATGTCATCCAGATCGATTATCCGCCCACCCCCCGTGTGCGTCATGGCCATGGCCAGCCGGCCCATCCCCGTCTGGCCGCCCTGCTGGCGACCGGCGATTATACGCAGGCGGCCCAGGCCCTGGCCGCCATCGCGCCTGATCTGGCCACGATCCCCGACAGCGAGGACCCGGCCCATCCGCAACGGCCCTGGTGGGACAATGCCTGGTTCTTCTCCGGCGATGCCGGCATGCTCTGTGCCCTGCTGGCCCACCGGCGCCCGGCGCGGCTGCTGGAAATCGGCTCTGGCATGTCCACCCGCTTTGCCCGCTGGGCCATCAACCGTTTCGCCACCGGCACGCATCTGCACAGTATCGACCCCGAACCCAGGGCAGCGATTGACAGCCTGTGCGACCAGATCACCCGCACCCCCCTGGAAGCGGCTGATCCTGCCTTGTTCACGGCCCTGCAGGCCGGTGACATCCTGTTCTTTGACGGTTCCCACCGCTCTTTCCAGAACAGCGATGTCACGGTTTTCTTCACCGAAATCCTGCCGGAACTGGCGTCAGGCGTGATTGTCCATATCCACGATATTTTCCTGCCCTATGATTATCCGCCTGACTGGCTGGGCCGGCTGTATAATGAGCAATATCTGCTGGCTTCGATGCTGCTGGCGGGCCAGACGCGCTATCAGATGCTCTGGCCTGGCGCCTTCGCCCCCAGCCTTCCCGCCATCGTTCCCCTGCTGCCCGCCTGTTTCCGTGATGGGCGTGGCAGTTCCTTCTGGATGCAGGTGCGATAAAAACAGAGGGGGGCGCGAGTAGAGTCCCGACTATCCGCCCAGCTTGCTGATCGGCGGGGCTGAGGGGTAGAGCATCAACCCTTCATCCTCCAGCGTCACATGCGCTTGTGGATAGGCGGCCAGGGCCAGCTTCAGTTGCGGGATCATGAAGCGTTTGAAATCGCGGATCCGCGCATATTCGGCCCCATGCTGCGCATGCAGCGCTTGCCAGGAAATCGTTGTCGGTTTGCTCAGGCTACGCAGCCGGTAGGACAGCCAGACATAAAGATCAAGCGCCAGGCTGCTGGCGCCGATGGCCCGGATGGCCTGTTCCAGCAGCGGGATCGGGTATTTGCGCAGATTGTCGTAAAAATCCTCCGACAGCACGATATGCTCTTCCCAGAGCGCACCCTGGCTGTCATCGGTCATTTTTACGCCCAGTTGCCCGCCCTTGATGATGGTCTGGCGCATAAAGCCGGGCGCACTGTCGGGCGTTTGTTGCCAGCTAAACATGACAGTCGATGCTGCGATCCGGCGCAACTGCTCACTGACGGATGCCCGTGTCTTGCCGCCAGGCGCCACGCCGATCCGTTCCAGAAAGGCATTCATGGTCCGGCCGACCTCAACCTCCCGGCTCCCCGTCCGGATGGCTTGGGTTTGCAGATACAGCATCACCAGCCGCGCATGGGCCCCGAACGGCACCCCCACTTTCACCACTTCGCTGCGTGTCTTGCCCGGCAGATGGCCCGGACTGATGGTCAGGGTGACCTGGCCCATTTCGCGCTGCCAAACAGCATCATCATGAATGCGTTTATGCGGTAAGGCGGTGAAAGCCCAGCCTGTATAGGCCCAGCCCAAATCCTCCCGCTCGCCAGCCATGACTTCGGCCGCGATATCGACGAGGTGTTTCTCGTCCGGATCGGCATACAGCTTGGCGTTATCCTTGCCGTGCTGCCGGATGAGCTGATGTATTGTTCCCATGGCGCCTAAGATTACCGCGCCCTTCCCCGAATGCAATCGGGACTCTACTCGCGCTAGCTATTAGAAAGGCTTTTAGATTCTAACTTATAGTTATGCGAGTAGAGTCCCGGGGATAAGTCCGAGTCGCGCGAGTAGAGTCCCAACACGGCGCGAGTAGAGTCCCGAGGATAAAATCGCCGTCTCTTCTTCTCAAGCGGCGCCTCATTTTCTTTTCCCCTGCGAATCGCAAACGCGCCCCCAGCCCTGCCGGGGGCGCGAGTAGAGTCCCGACTTCTGCCCAGGCTCTGCTTATGGGCTGGCCCAGCCCAGCCGGTATTGTGAACAGGGTGCCACCCGATCCCTGGCCTTTGGCTTCCATTCATGATAAGAATAAAATCTTATCTTCTGTTGCCGGGGAGCCATTCTCATGCCCGACCTCACACCAGAACCCGTCCAAACCCCTCGTTTTCCAGGACTGAAATCCCGTACCCTGGATGAGGCGGGGTGGCATGCGGTGGCGTTGGCGCTGGCGGATGGGGTGCCGGTGGGACAGGTGGCGGCTTGGTGCGGCCTGTCGCGCGGGGCTCTGTGGCGGGCCCGCCAGCGCTGCCCGGCCTTTGACCATCTCTGCCGGCCCGCACCGGTACGGGCGCCGGCCCTGGAGGATGATCTGGCCCCTCTGCGCCAAGGGTTTCTGCGCGGTCTGGAACAGGCTGTCCGGGTCGGGGATATTGATGCCCTGCTGCGCGCCGCCGACCTGCTGGGGATCGGGGAGGCGGATTTTGAAACCATCCGCTTCGACCGGTTTCACGATGTTGCGCAGGGCGATGCCGGGCCCTCCCTGTCGCTGTTGGATGAAACAGAACAGCTTTTCCCGTTGCATCCGGTTGCGCAGACCTCAGTGTCCCTCTTCGATCCGGGCCGCGATGAAGGGGAAGCCGTTCAGGATATGGGCGGGGCCGGTGGGCAGGGCGCGCAGGAGGCTCAGCATGTCGCTGACATATTGGGCGGCGATGATGATGGTGGCCGTTGCCATCAGGGCGGGGTCCAGATCGTGCGGCCGCCGCACGGGCAGCCCCTGCATTACCCCCTGCCGGCTGCTGTCCAGGAAGCCGGCCAGCCGGGCACGGGCCGCCGGTCCCAGGGCCGCATGGACGATGTCTCCGCCATGCCCTGTGCCATAAAGCCAGAGCGGGCCTGTGCCGGGCAGATGGTCAAAATCCGCCTGCCGGCACAACAGGGGCAGGGTTCCGGCCAGATCGGGGCGCAGATCGGCGATGCCGGTCAGGCGCGCTGTCTCCCCCACCCCCTGGACCAGAGCAGGCCAGGGCCGGGACGGCTTTTCGCCGCCGCTCAGCGCCTCCGCGCCCAGACAGGGTCCAGGCAGGGGCAGCAATTCCACCCCGCCAGGGCCGGTGGCCAGCAACGGGCCCAGGTCCAGGGCCAGCGACAGCCAGTCCGGCCATTGCCCGTCCAGCCCGTCCAGCCGGGTGGCGTGCAGGGCCAGACCGCCAGCCCGCAGCCGGGCCAGGGCCGCGTCCCGGCCTGCGGGCACGGGCTCGCCGGGGCGGGGCGCCAGGGCCCGATCCTCATCCGGGTCCAGACGATAGCCGCATTCCAGGTCAGGCCGGGGCCAAAGACCGGGGGCCAGCACCGCCCCGGCCTGACTGTCCGCCAGGGCCTGGGCCATGTCCGCCGCAGATCCGGGTGGCCAGTCGAGACCGGCTGGACGCAGCATCAACCCGTCCAGCCCGTCCAGGGCCGTGCGCAGCCCCGCCAGATCGGCCTGGACCGGCAGGGGGCGGCGGTTCCCGTCATCCGCCACGATCGCCCCCGCCTCGGGATACAGCACGCCCAGCCGCAGGCGCGGGGCCGCGCGCCCCCCCGTGGCCCGCCCAGCTTGCAGCTCGGCCAGCAGGTCGGGTAACGGGGCCAGCAATGCCTCCAGGCAGAGATGGCGGTTGAAGATGTCCTGCGCCTCGGCCGCCATGGCACGGGCCTGGGCGGGATGGGTCCGGGCCCAGTCCAGTTGGGCCAGGATATTGTCGGCTGCCGCCGCCTCGCCGCCGTCCGTGTCCACATACAGCACGCGGTCAGCGAACCAGTGTTCGATAAAGGGGTGACGGTCGGCGATGATCAGGGCGCCGGCGGCGGCCAGCTCAAACACCCGCATGTTGGGCACGGCCTCGGCCCGGTGCTGTGGCAGGTGCAGGCACAAGCCCATTCCTTGCCGGTGGGCGGCCTGGATGACGGCCTGTCCGTCAAAGGGCAGCGGCCCCTGCCAGGCATTGGCCAGATGCGACCAGCGCTCCGCCGTGCCATGCAGGGCCAGGACGCCCGCGTCGGCCAGCCGGGTCAGCAGGGCCGGATAACGCTGCCCGTCCCAGTTGGACCCGACATAGAACAGGCGGCTGTCGGGGCGCAGGGTGGGGGCAAGGGTGCTGCGCGGCGAGCTGGGATGGAAGGGCCGGGTCGGGGCATCGGGGCGCAGGGCCGCCAGATGCGCTGTCAGCGGCAGGCCGGAGACCAGATAGCCATCCTGGGCCGGCAGATGGCGGGCGGCCCCGGCACGGGCCGCCGGGGACAGCCGGGCCACCAGCCCGACCGGGTTCCAGGCGCAGCCCAGCCAGACATGGCGGGTCAGCTTGGGGGCGGCCTCGGGATAAAGATTGATGACGGCATCGGGGCCGAAGGCCTCGATTTCGGCCGACCGTGTCTGGATGGCCCCCACCCACCCCACCCGTTCCACCGCCACCGCCATCCGCAGCGCCAACTCCCGCTCCGCCACCGGATGGCCGGGCGCCTGCGGGTTAAACAGGGAAAGACGGAGGGGGGGCATTCAGTCCAGCCTCAGGAAATCATCCAGGGCCTGGAAGGGGAAAACCTTTTCCGTATGCAGCCCGCTTTCTGGGCTCAGCACGCGGATATCCAGCCCGAAACCGAAGGCGGCATTATCCTCGGCCACATACTGGATGCAGTGCAGATGCAGGTTGGGATCGACCTGGGCCGGGTTGGGCACCTGATAGACATCGCCCGGTTGCTGGTAATCGTCGAAGAAATAGTTGGGATTGTGGGTCACGGGTCGCTCAATCCGCAGCACCTGCCCGCCCGCCGCCGCCGCCTCGGGCAGCATCTCCTGGTACCGGCAGTCGATGCCCAGCACACCGATGCGGCGATAGCCCAGATAGCCCGCAAAACGCAGGCTGGCGCTACCAGTCGTATACCAGCCGGGATGGCCCGACCGGAAAAACGGATCGGGCCGATGCTCCAGCCCCAGCGCGGTGCAGCGCCGGGGGTCATCCGGCATATCCATCACTTGGCAGAGGAAGGTGATGCGCGGATCGCGGGCCAGATCGGGGTGATGCTTCAGGATATGCCAATGCAGGAAGGCCCGGCGGAAGCGCCCCTCCCCGATCATCCGGGCGATGGCATCGGCATGGCTCACCACTACCTGCGGGTCCAGGCAGGCATAATAGGCGGGATACCAGCCGATCCGCTGCCAGAACCGGTAGGCAGCATTCATGCCCAGCGCATTGATCTCCTGGAAGGCCGGGAAATGGTCTTGCCTCAGTGAGGGGCCGTTGCCCAGGACCAGCAGCTTCGCGTCGTTGCCCATTTCCCTCGTCCGGTCGGTCTCACCCGCCGGTGCCCGGCAGTGGCATTGATACGGCTATCTGCTTACTATATACGGAAAATATCGCTGAATGGCAGTCTGCTGCCGGTCGGCGGGGACCGGAGTATCGAAGTGCCGCGCGTCTCCTTAATCATCCGCTGCTATAACGAGGCCAAACATATTGGCCGGCTGCTGGTTGGGATCGAGAGGCAGACTTTCCGCGATATCGAAATCATCATGGTGGATAGCGGCTCCACCGATGCCACGCTGGATATCGCGGCGCATTTCCCGGTCAAGATCCTACATATCCCGCCCGAACGCTTCTCCTTCGGCCGCTCCCTCAACCTGGGCTGTGCTGCCGCCACGGGCGATATCCTGGTGATCGCCAGTGCCCATGTCTATCCGACCCATGCCGACTGGCTGGACCGGCTGGTGGCCCCTTTCGATGACCCTACCGTGGCCATCGTCTATGGTGGCCAGCGCGGGGATGCGCGTACGCGCTATTCCGAACACCGGCTGTTCGAAAGCTGGTTTCCTGACCGACCCAACCCCGATCAGCAGCACCCTTTCTGCAATAACGCCAATGCCGCTGTCCGGAGGTCCTTCTGGTTGGAAAGACCCTATGACGAGGCGCTGACAGGGCTGGAGGATCTGGAATGGGCCACGCATATGCGCCGCCTGGGTCGGCGCATCGTTTATGACCCCGCTGCCTGTATCATCCATGTGCATGAAGAGACGCCGGGCCGGGTGCTGAAGCGCTATCAGCGCGAAGCCATTGCCTTGCGCGCCATCATGCCCGACCTGCGCTTCGGTTTTCCGGATTTCCTGCGTCTGCTGACCGCCAATGTGACCAGCGACCTCTGGCACGCCCTGCGTGCGGGCCGCCTGCCGGATGTCGCCTGGGAAATTCTCTGGTTCCGCTTCATGCAGTTCCTGGGGACCTGGCGCGGCCATCGCCAGCAGGGCGAGGTACCGCAGGCCCTGAAGCGGACCTTCTTCTACCCGGCCGGTGCGGCGTCGTCCGTCTGGATCGACGAGGATGTGCGCAGTAAGCTGCGCATCGATTATGGCAGTTCGCCTATTCCCGGCGTGCCGCGGAAAACAGAGGGACCGGAATGACCAGGATTGTCGCCATCGTGCCCATGCGGCATGACAGCCAGCGTGTGAAGGGCAAGAATTACCGCGAATTCGTCGCTAAGCCCCTTTACCATTATATTGTCGGCACCCTGCTGGACTGCCCCTCCATCAGTGAGGTGGTGATCGATACCGACAGTCCGGTGATCTTAGAGGAGGCGGCGCGCCTGTTCCCCTCCGTCCGCCTGCTGGAGCGGCCGGAAAATCTGCGCGACGGCGCCACCCCCATGAATGATGTGCTGCTGCATACCACCAGCGTGGTGCCGGCCGATTTCTACCTGCAGACCCACAGTACGAACCCGCTGCTGACCAAGGCGTCGATCGAACGTGCCATCGCGACCTTCCAGGAAAAGGCGCCGGCCTTCGACAGCCTGTTCTCCGTCACCCGCCTGCAGACGCGGCTCTGGGATCAACTGGCCCGCCCCATCAACCATAATGCCGCCATCCTGCTGCGCACCCAGGATCTGCCGCCGGTCTATGAGGAAAATTCCTGTATCTACCTGTTCACGCGGGAAATCCTGGCCCGCCGCCGCAACCGGATCGGCGATCGTCCCCTGATGTTCGAGATTGATGAGATCGAGGCACAGGATATCGACATCGAAACCAATTTCCTGCTGGCCGAGCAGTTGTTCCGCCTGCACCGTCAGAGTGGAGAGGCATAATGACCGCCCATGTCCTGATCCCCTGCCGCCAGCTGCAATCCTGTATCGACCAGTTCCGCGGCTGGCTGGCGGACCATGGCATCACCATTGAGCTTCCGCCCACCCTTCAGCATCTGACGGAGGAGGATCTGGTCCCCATCATCGGCCGGTTTGACGCCATCGTTGCCGGCGACGATCAGGTCTCGCGCAAGGTGATCGAGGCGGGCACGCGCCTCAAGGTCATCTGCAAATGGGGCATCGGCATTGATGCCATCGACACTGCGGCTGCTGCCGAGCGCAATATTCCCGTCTACAATACGCCCGGCATGTTCGGGGAAGAGGTGGCGGACATGGCGCTTGGCTATGTCATTCTGCTGGCCCGTCCCCTGCACCTGATCGACCGCGGCGTGCGGGACGGGGTCTGGAGCAAGCTGCGTGGCACTACCCTGTCTGGCCTGCGGGTCGGCGTGGTCGGCCTGGGCAGCATTGGCCGGGCGGTGGTGCGCCGGCTGGGCGGTTTTGGCCTGCTGGCCTATGGCAGCGATCCCCATGCCACCCCCGATCCGGACTTTGATGCCCGCACCGGCCTGACGCGCCTGCCACTGGCGGAGATGCTGCCCCAGGTCGATTACCTGATCGTCACCTGTAATCTGACGCCCGACAGTTTCCACCTGATCGACGCGGCGGCCTTGGCCCGCCTGAAGAAGGGCGCCAAGGTCATCAATGTCTCGCGCGGGCCCATCATCGACGAAAAGGCGCTGATCGCGGCCCTGGCATCCGGTCATGTCGGCGGCGCCGGCCTGGACGTGTTCGAGGAGGAACCCCTGCCCGCCGACAGCCCGCTGCGCAGCTTCGACAATGTGATTCTGGGCGCCCATAATGGCTCCAACACCCATGAGGGTGTCGACCGGGTCAATGTCGCCGCCTTGCGCAATCTGCTGCGCGGCCTGGGTATTGCGGAGAAATATCCGCCGGCGGGCGGGTGAGCTCCATGGTATCCCCTTCCCTCCCCGGTACGGCTTCCGGGTCCGGCAGCGGCAGGATACTGATCAATTCGATCCCCAAATCGGGAACCTATCTGCTAGGTAAGCTTCTGGAATCCCTTGGCTTCCAAGGGGGAGAATTCCATTTTCGCAATAGCCATTACTGGGACTGGACCATCGATCGCACTCTGGAAGAGCATATCGAGAACCAGAAAAAATTTAGGGTCGATGCCTCCTTCGGGGAAGCGATCGAGCGGGTCGGGCCGGGTTATTTCTACGCCCATCTCTATTTCGATGAGGCCACGGACCTTATCCTGAAAAAGCAGGATGTGCGGACCCATTTTTTCCTGGTGCGCGAACTGCGCGAAGCCCTGGTGTCCATGTACCGGTTCCAGTTTCACCAGCGCGGTAAGGAAGAACCGGAGGAGAACCGGCAGGCCCTGTTCGCGGCCTGGATCACGAAACATGCTGCTTCTCATCTGCATGGGATGGGGATGCAGATCCCCTGGGTCTCGCGCAGCTCGCTGACAATTCCCTATGCCGATCTCATCGGTGATCGCGGCCCGCAGGCACAAGCGGATCTTCTGGCCTGTATCGCAGGAGTGTTGGACCTGGACCCTGATCATGTCCAGGCGGTTTTCCATCGTTCGGCCATCGGGTTGAAGACCCGGACCTATATCGGCAGGCCCTCCCGGATTGATGATTACTGGTCCGATGCGGCTGAGACGGTTTTCCTCGCTCTCGGGGGCGACCAGATGAACAGGCAGCTCGGGGGCTAGCGCGTCCCCTTTAATTCTTCCGCGCCCCCCTTCGGAAGGCTATGATCCATCAATATAATCCGGGGCCTGGAAGGGGAAGAACGTGCCGGCTGATGAATTCCAGGGATTGGATGAAACCGGGCTTCAGCAGCTTTATGCGGAAACGGTGGCCGACCTACCCCTGCGCGCGCCCATTTTTCTGCCAACCGAGCGCATGCCCCTGGCTGACCGTGTGCGTGGTGTGCTGGCGGTGCGCGATCTCTGCCGCAACCGCCTGGAAAGCCTTTACAAGCCCCGGCTGCGCGCGCTGAAGGCCGGTATCGGCAATCACAACCGCTGTTTTATCATCGGTAACGGGCCCAGCCTGAATCGTACGGACCTCACCCTGCTGAAGGGGGAGACGACATTTGCCGTCAATGGCTTTTTCCTGAAGGCCCGTGAACTGGATTGGAAGCCCACTTTCTATGTGGTGGAAGATCATCTGGTAGCAGAGGACCGGGCGGCGGAGATTGAAGGTGTCACGGGTTCGACCCGGCTGTTTCCCGCCTATCTGCGCTACTGCCTGACGGAACGCGACGATACGGTCTTTTTCGATCACCGGCCCCGGACCCGCTATCCGCATGGCTTTAATTTCTCCACCGATGCGGACCATTGCACCTATGCCGGCTGCACGGTCACCTTCACCTGCATGCAGCTGGCCGCCTATATGGGGTTCCGGGAGATTTATCTGATCGGGGTGGATGCCAGCTACAAGATCCCCGACGATGCCAGCCAGGGCAGTCAATATGGTGTCGGCATCCTGGACATGGCGTCTGATGACCCCAACCATTTCCATCCCGATTATTTCGGCAAGGGGTACCGCTGGCACGATCCCCAGGTGGATAAAATGATCGAAGCCTATGAGGAGGCGCGCCGCACCCTGGAGGGGACAGGCTCGACCATCTACAACGCTACCCTGGGCGGCCAGCTGGAAGTGTTTGAACGGCGTGATTATGCGTCCCTGTTCGCCGGGGCCGGACGATGAACGCCGCCCTTTTACCCCCCGTTCCCCGCATCCTGGTCATCGACCTCACCTGCCGGGGGGATGGCACCGCCACGGGGGCCTTGAAGGAGACCCTGTTTGCCGATTGGCCGCGTGACAGCTACCTGCAGGTCCATGCCGCCGGGTCGGACGGGCTGGGCCTGGCTGGGTCACCGGCCTTTGCGGGCCGCTATGCCGGTCAGGCCGATGACGGACAGGTGTCAGAGATCATCCGGGCCTTCGCGCCTCAACTGATCCTCTACCGGCCCGTTCCTGAACGGCCCGGCCTGCATCTTTTCGCCATGGGGGTGATCCGCCAGTTCGCGCAGGTGCCGCTTGCCATCTGGATCATGGATGACTGGCCGACCAGTCTGGCCTTGCAGCAGCCATCCCTGGCGGCCTGCCTGGATCATGACCTGCGCTGGTTGCTGAACCGGGCCGTGCTGCGTCTGGCCATCTGCACGGCTATGTGTGCAGCCTTCACGGAACGGTATGGTGTTCCCTTCCTGCCCTTCGGCAATGGGGTGGAACCCGCCACCCCACCTGTGCGTGCCGCCAGGACAGGCCCCTTCACGCTGCGCTACAGCGGCTCCCTGGCCGCCAACATGACGCTTCATGCTCTGATCCTGCTGTCCCAGGCCGTGGAGCAGCTCAATGCCGACGGCATTGCCTGCCGTCTGGAAATCAATACCCGGCCCTTCTGGCGTGACACGGCCCAGATGCGGTTCACCCCCTTCAGCCATACCATCCTGACCGTGCATGACCGGACAGAGGCCGACTATCTGCGCTGGCTGGCCGAGGGTGATGCCGTTGTGATCGCCTATAATTTCGATGAGATGTCGGCGATCTATTGCCGCTACTCCATGGCCAACAAGCTGCCGGAAATGCTGGTGAGCGGCGCGCCCCTGCTGGCCTTGGGTCCGGCTGACAATGCGACCATCAGCTATGTTCGCGAACAGGGGTGCGGGCTTGTGGTGGATCAGCGCGATGTGACGGTCCTGCGTCAGGCGCTGGCCGGTCTGATCGCTTCCCCCGCTGAACAGTCCCGTCTGGCCGATCAGGCGGTAGCCGTGGCTCAGACCTGTTTCGAGATCGGGGCCATCCGGCGGGATTTCATGCAGGCGCTGAGCACTGCTGCCGGCCCGGCCTTGCCGCAGCAGCATATCGTTTCCGATACCCATTGGCGTCTGGCTCGGGCGCGTCTGGATGAGACGGAGATGATCGCCCGGCTGTTCGACCAGGCACCACCGGCTGAATATCGCCCGGTGATGCTGGATGTCGGAGCGCATTTTGGGTCCAGCAGCCAGTATTTCGTCAATCGCGGCTGGCGGATCTTCTGCTTCGAACCTGACCCCGCCAATCGGGCCAAGCTGGAAACCCGTTTCAGTGGACAGGAGGGCCTGTCCATCCATGCTGTGGCGCTGGGAGAGGCGGAAGCGGCTTCTGTCCCCTTCTTCACGTCCACAGAAAGCACCGGCATCAGCAGCCTGCTGGCCTTCCGTGACAGTCATACCTGTGCCGAGCATGTGCCTGTCACGACCATCGATGCCTTTACCCGGGAGCACGGAATTACCCGTGTCGACTTTCTGAAGATCGATGCTGAAGGTTGGGATTTCAGGGTGCTGAAGGGCGTGCCCTGGGACCGGTTACGTCCGGACGTGATCGAATGCGAATTTGAGGATGCCAAGACCACCCATCTGGGCTATCGCATGATCGATATGGCCGATTTACTAGTGGGGCTGGGCTACAGCGTCTATGTCAGCGAATGGCACCCGATCATCCGCTATGGCATCCGTCATGACTGGTGCCGCATGTCTGTCTATCCTACCCGCCTGCGTGATCCCGATTGCTGGGGCAATCTGCTGGCCTTCCGCACCGATCCCGGGCCTGTCGCCGTCAATAGGGCCATTGATCAGTGTCTGAAGGTGGACAGTCCGGCGGCCATCGCCTGGACCCGTCAGGCTGTCGCCCATCCCCATATCATCGCCATGGCGGACGATCTGCGCGCCGTGCCGGCGGACCGCCCAGTCTGGATTTATGGGGCTTCGCAGGGGGGGCGCATCGTCCTAGATATCCTCAACGCCCAGGGGGGCCGGCAGGTCGCAGGCTTCATCGATACCTTCCGCGACGGGGAGATGAACGGCCTTCCCGTTCGGCGTCTGGCCAGCCTCGACCTTTACGGTATGGCGCCGGCCTCTATCGTGGTGGCCAGCCAGTTCTCGCGGGAGATCATTCGTAGCATGCGCATGCTGCCCCAGGACTGGCTTTACGATGCTGCTCTGTTTCTGGTCCGGCGCAAAGGCTGAGGCCGTTCGTTCAGGCAAGTGTCGAAATGCCGGGTACGTGCTGGGCAAGCCTCTCTCCCAGCCCTGCTTCCCTCAGCAGAAGCAGGGCTGCCTCGCGCACGGGGGCTGCCAGATTGACAAGTCGGCGCAGGGCATTGTCGGAAAGATCGAGGGCCAGTTGCCGGACCTGCTCCCGGGCATCCCCGTCACGGTTCATGGATCGCAGGGCCAGACCACGCAGGAGTTTTAACAGGGGCAGGCTGTCCCCGGTCCGTTTGTCGATCAGGGCCAGGGCCTGTCCTGCCGCCCCTTCAACCAGCAGGGCCATGACCTGCTGGTTGAAGGCCTGACGCTCTCCTAGTGGTAGCGAGCGCAGCTGGTCGCATCGCTGGGTCACTATCTCTCGCTGCTCTGCCAGGATGGCCAGGCTAGCCTGCAGCGACAGGGCCAGGACCTGCGTGGGCTCTTGGCCTAGGACCCTGGAGGCCAGCATCTCCGCTTGTTGCGGCAGGCCCGCGCACAGGCATGCGCGGGCGACGGCTAGCAGCAGACGCGGCTGCTCTGGCAACTCTGCCGCAGCCTGGGCCAGGAAAGCGGCATGCCGGGCAGGTGCCGGGTCACAGACGATGATTTCCGCCAGCAGCCATATACGGTAGAGATGGGCACCTGCCCCTCCGGCTTCCAGAAAGGCCGCCAGCTGTTCCAGCGGCGGTAGCAGGTCACGGTTCAGCAGGGCCACCGCCATGGGGCCCGCCGTTCCTAACAGAGCGGTATCCGTCCAATCGCCCTTTTCCAATAGGCGCTGGACAATTTCGGTGACCGTGACCGCATCCAGCTCTGGGATACCCTGCCGGGCCAGCCGCTGCAGGATACGCTGCTGCTGCGGTAGTGGTGTCGGGATGGTGAGGCCGGGATTGTAAAGCAGGCCCAATGATCGTGCGTCCAGAGCCGCGACCAACTCGTTCTGTCCATGGCGGGACAGTGTGCCGGCCAGTTCCGGCAGAATGTCGATCATCACGCCAGCCGGTGGCATCGAATTGACCGGAAAAGCGCACAGGGCCTTGATATCAGCGATCCCCTCCTCTATTCGGCCCTGGCGCAGGTGCTGACGCGCGCGGATGGCTAGCACCAGCGCCCGGTCATCTGCGGTCAGGGCGGTGTCGAGCAGCGCGGCTGCCTGTTCCACCAGGCTCTCAGTAAGATCTTCCAAGCCTGCGGACAGGGAGGTGATGCCAATCAACTCGACCAGCCCGTCGATCATGCGGCGCGCCGGTCCCTCCTGCAGGGAACGCTCAACGAGGTCGGCCTCCCCGTTCCGCCCCTGCGCGCGCAGCAAACGGGCCATCAACAGTTGTCGCGCTGTTTCCTGGTTCGGCATGCCGCCCGCATCGCGCAGTCTGGGCAGCGCAGCGGCGGCACCATCGCTGCGGTAAATCGCCAACGCCATGCCCAGGGCATAATTGGCTGCAACGTCCCGGCGTATGTTGGCCCGCCATTCAGCAACCCGTGCGCCATCCAGGTTAGCAGTCTGGTTCATGTCTTCGCCCTTTAATCCGGGATGGCCGCCGGCCATTTCTATTCCAAATCCGGATCATCTTTCTCACGCCATGTGGCATCAGGGAAGAGGCATGTACCATTCCCATGTGTTGAGTGATATCATAAAGATATCTGCTATCATTCAAATAGCATTTTGAGATCACGTATCTACATGATATTTAACTGATATCAGCCTGATACGTAGAGATCACGCCATGCCCACCATTGTCTTTGCCAGCCCCAAGGGTGGGGCCGGAAAATCCACCTCGGCGGTCCTGCTGGCCACGGCCCTGGCGGGGCAGGGGGCGTCGGTCACCATCATTGATGCCGATCCCAACAAGCCGGTCTCCCGCTGGGCGCGGCTGCCCGGCAAGCCAGAGAACCTCACTGTCCTGGCCGAGGTCACGGAAGAGACGGTGACCGATGCCATTGATGAGGCGGCGCTGAAGACGGCCTTTGTCATTGTCGATCTGGAGGGTACGGCCTCGATGATGGTCGGCTATGCCATGAGCCGGGCCGATCTGGTGGTGATCCCCAGCCAGGGGTCGCAACTGGATGCGGGCGAGGCGGTGAAGGCCATCCGGCTGGTGCGCAGCCAGGAACGTGCCTTCCGCCGGCAGATCCCGTTTGCCGTTCTGTTCACCCGCACCAGTGCCGCCATCAAGCCCCGGTCACTGCAAAGCATCGCGGCGGAATTTGCCGACAATGACGTGCCGGTCTTCGATACCCAGCTGCATGAGCGTGACGCCTTCCGCGCCATTTTCGCCTATGGCGGCACCCTGGCCGATCTGGACCCGTCTCAGGTCACCAATATCAAGGCGGCCTCCTCCAACGCGCTGGCCTTTGCCGCCGAAGTGGTGGCGGTGCTGAAGGGCGGCATCAAGGCACCGGTGAGCAGGGTATCGGCCTGAAAGGGAACATCACATGAGCAAGACCCGCGCCAGCATTTTCGGGGATGAGGCTGATCCGCTCGACCTGTCGGGCTTTGCGCCCAAGGCGCCCCAGGATATCCAGGCCCCGCCGGCCGATGCCATCCGGGCCGTATCAGAAGCCGCCCGCTTCCCCAGCCGGGAACCCAAACCGGTTGCCGCACCCCCTCCGCCCGCCCCGATGAAGCGTGAACAGCGCCGGCACCGCACGGGCCGCAATGTGCAGTTCAATATCCGCGCCCGGCAGGAAACGATCGACGCCTTCCTGGCCATCGCCGACCGTGAGGGCTGGGTGCTGGGCGAGGTGCTGGAACATGCTGTGGCGGCGCTGGAGCGAGAGCTGGCCGTATCGAGCGGGTGAGGCCGGCCTGACTACACGGGCCGATTATTTTCACCCTGCCCGACCTGTACCAGCCGTCGGTCCTGTCCGGACAAGGCGAGAGCCGTCAACACGCCTGTTGCATAGGCACCGGTATCGATGCCAATGCGGTTCCCGGTCAGAATGGGAATATCGATAATCGTATGCCCATGGACGATGGCATGGTCGGAACGGAAGGGCCGATCCATGAAACCGTCCCGGATCCACAGCAAGTCATCGGGCTGTTGCGCCGCCAATGGCACGCCGGGCCGGATACCGGCATGGACAAAGACATAATCCCCGACAATGCTCATCAGTCTGGTCTGGCGAAGGAAAGCCAGATGGCTTTCGGGCAGCCGCTCGGCCATTTCTTGCGCCAGCCCCATCAGCCGCGCAGGATCCGATAAGCCGGGCGAGGCCCGGACACCATAGCTGGATAAGGTTTCAGTCCCCCCGAAACGCAGCCAAGCCTGGGCTTCAACCGGCGTGACCAGGAAGTCCAGTAAGGCCTGTTCGTGATTGCCGCGCAGGAATTGGAGACGAGCGCCTGGGAAGGGGTTATCCGTCAGAATATCCAGAACCTGCCGACTATCCGGGCCTCGATCCAGATAGTCGCCTAGAAAAATCAGCGTTATGGCCGCCCCTTGGGCATGACGGTCAGCATCCGCCCGCAGTGTGGCCAGCAATTGACGCAGCAGGCCGGCCTCACCGTGAATATCGCCGATGGCATAGACGAGTTGCCCGTCTGGTATCTGAAATGTCCTTTCCGCCGCATCGGTCAGGGGGGGATAGCGGCGGAACTGTGCCATCAGGGCGTTCCAGATCTTTTTTGCCGCCATCGATTGTCTCCTTCCGATACCGGATGCCGGTTGGCACCTTGCAATACGCTATCTTACCGGGCTAGTAGCAGAGCCTGCGGAGGCCATCTGTTATATATGGCTTTACCTGCTGATCGCGGTCGGGAGAAAATACGGATGTTCTGGAATTGCACGATGCAGAAATTCCTGAAGCTCGTTGCGGCATTTGGAGTGTGCCTGACCGTCGCTGCCTGTGGCAGCAGCGCCAACCGGGCGGCACCAACGGAGTTTGCACCGAAGACCATCGTCAATCCCGCCGAGGGCTATCGGCTTGAGGCTGGTAATACCGTGCGTGTGCAGGTCTTCAGCCAGGAGAATCTTTCCGGTGACGTCACTGTCGATCCGACCGGCAATCTGACGCTTCCCTTGATCGGCAATGTTCGCGCTGCTGGCTTGACCGCCAACGAGTTGGCACAGCGCATTGAAAAGAGCCTGATTGAGAAAAACCTTCTTCAATCACCCAGCGTGTCGGTCGAAGTGCAGACCTTCCGGCCCTTCTATGTATTGGGTGAGGTTCGCCAGCCCGGAGAGTTCCCTTATACGATTGGACTGACCGTGCTGAGCGCGATCGCTCGCGCTGGGGGATATGATTACCGGGCTCTTGAAAATGACGTTATCCTGGTGCGTGTGATCAATGGTCAGCAACAAGAACTGCGTGCCGATGAACTGACCCCCATCCTGCCCGGCGACATTGTTCGTGTTCGTGAACGCCGGTTCTGAGCAGGTTGCGGTCCGAAGCCGCTGTGTCTGAACTCCTGTGACGAACAAAAAGCCCCGGGACCATTGGTCCCGGGGCTTTTTTGTCCGATCAGATCAGCCCAAATGGTTTCATTTGCACTGTGAGTGAGGCGAAAACAAAGAGCTTGGCATAGCAATAGCCGCAGCAAGCATCTGACAAACTCTCACCAGACGCGCCAATATCAGATCGGGCTGCCCGTCAGGATAGGTGTCTCTTCAACCGGTGGGTTGGTATTGGTATTCGTGTTGGTATTGGTTTGCTGCGTTTGCGTGGTGGTCGCCTGGGGCTGCTGTGCCGTCTGTGTTGTCGTTGTTGTTGTTGTGGTGGTGGTGGGGCGCGCCAGAATCTGGTTGATCTGAGCGGGATTGGTGGCATTGGTCTGATTGAGTGCCACATTTGTGCTGGCAGCCGTCAGCGTTGAAACCACGGTGGCACTCGCCTCAGGGGAAGCAGCCTGCACCGTGGGTTGTGAGACCGCCGTATAAGCCGACGCCATGACTTGGATCGCCGCTGCTGGTGCTGCTTGATAGACCGCGGGGTTACTGACGATCTGAGTCACGCTTATGGCGACAGTGGCAACGGCCTGGGGGGCAACCCGGGCGGCTTCCGGCGTCACAATGATACGGGCAGCTGTTGTGGCAACCTGGGAAACCTGCGTCGGCGCTGCCTGAGCGGTGCTCGTGGCCGACACGGACTGGACGGCCTGCGCCGCCAGCTGTACGGCCGCTGCCGGGTTGGTCTGGACGATACGCTCCGCCGTGTTGACGGCGGCATTGGCGACGCTTGCCAGAACGGCCGGCCCCTGGGAAGCTTGGGCGACGCTCAGGGTCGCTGTCGCCAAGGCACTGGTGGCATTGGGATTGGTAGCGACAGCCGACGGGCTGACGAAAATGCGGGCCGCTGTCGTGACGACACTTTCCGTCTGTTGCGGCGCCGAGGTCTGCACGCCGGTATTACGCACAATCTCTACGGCGGCAGCCGCAGCGGCGATTGCGGCTTGTGGATTTGTGGCCAGCAACTGTTCTGCAACGCGGATGACCGCATTGGACAGCGCGCCGGCCTGCTGGGGATTTCCCCCGGAAAGGGTCTGGATGGTCTGCTGGATGACAGGCGCATTTCCCGACTGCACGGCGGCGCGCAGGGCGGGGGGCAGGCTGGCAATCGTTGCCCCTGTCTGGGCCGTCTGCTGGGCCATTGCCTGCTGAACCGGCGCGAAGCCCATGCCGAAGGTCATGGCAGCTCCGGCCAGCAGAACGGCACGAACGGACCGATTGATCGGATACATGGGGACCCTCGCCTGATACAACTCGGCGGCGCACAGGCCGGCGAAGTGATGAAAGAGTTGCTATTTTTCTACCTTAGTTATAATCGCCACCCCATGCAACAATTGGCGCCAACGAATAACCGTTGCTGCCATTCTTCTGACCATGCGGGCATGGGCTTATAGCGATGGGTCTAATCATGGCTTTCTGCCGGCGGGCCCTGAAATTAGTCAGATTGCTGTTCCACAGCACCTTTCGCACCGGCTTGCGCTACGGGGTGGCCGCCTCTCTGGAAAACAGACCGGTGATGCGTTCGCTTCAGGTGCGCTCTGTCATTGATGCGGGTGCAAACGTTGGCCAGTTTGCTCTTTTAATGCGGCATTTCCATCGTGATGCCGTCATTCATGCCTTCGAACCATTCCCTTCCTCCGCTGCCATTTTTGCCCGTCTGTTCGCCCAGGACAGATGCGTCCATCTTCACCGCCATGCCCTGGGGATGGCTGCCGTAGAGGCGGACCTGCATGTGTCGCGCCGTGCCGACAGTTCCTCGCTTCTGCCCATTTCCAGCAGCCAGACAGTCTTTGCGCCTGGCACGGAAGAGGTGGGCGTGTTGACGGTGCCGGTGCGGCGACTGGACGATGTCTTATCCAGCGCGGACCTGCCCCGCCCATCTTTGCTGAAGATCGATGTGCAGGGGGGGGAGCTGGATGTCCTGAAGGGGGCAGAAGGTCTGTTGCCCCATCTCGACTATATCTATGTCGAGGTGTCGTTCGCCCAATTCTACCAAGGACAACCCCTGGCCAACGAGGTCATCGATCATTTGCAGGCGCGGGGCTATTGCCTGACCGGAATCGGCGGCACGGCACAGGACAGGCAAGGCCTGATCGTTCAGGCTGACCTGCTGTTCAGCCGGTTGCAAAACCAATGAAAGCCACTGGAACGATCATGAGAGCGGTCCCGGCCCTGTTTGCCATCCAGGGGCTGCACTATCTGATCCCGCTGCTCACCATCCCCTTCCTGATGCGTGTGCTGGGTCTGGATCGCTGGGGACAGGTGGCCCTGCTGATCACCTTTGGACAGTTGGCCCTGATCCTGCTGGATTATGGTCTGCACATCTCGGCAACCCAGGCGGCCGCACGGCGCCTTGGCGATGCCCGCGGTCTGGCGGCGCTGGTTGGCGCCGTCACCCTGGCCAAACTGCTTGTCGCCGCCGCCGGGCTGCCCTTGATCCTGATGGCGGCTGGTCTGATCGACCATGTCGGCGAGGATCGGTCGCTGCTGGTCTGGGCTCTGGCGGCTACGCTGGTCCAGGCGCATGATCCGCTCTGGTATTTCCTGGCCACAAATCAAGCGAACAAGATTGCAGGGTTGACCGTGGCGGCCCGGCTGGCCGCCGTGGGTGTCATGCTGATCACCATCCGCGGCCCCGACGATGCCTGGATCTATTTTGCCAGCCAGTTGGCAGCCTGGCTGATGGTGTCTGTGATCAGCTTTGGCTTCATCCAGCGGCAGACAGGCTTGTCCTGGCGGGATTTGCGGGGAGGGCGCGCCCTCCTGTATGAGGGGCGCAGTATCTTTCAGCTTTATGCCGGCAGCAGTTCCTTTGACTATCTTGTCCCTCTGGTTCTGGGCGTCGTCGCCGGACCGACCAGCGTCGGCCTGTTCGTCGGGGCTGAAAAACTGGCGCGGGCCGCCGCGAGCCTTCTGACACCTTTTCGCAATGCGTTGTTCCCCCAGATGAGCCGGCTCCTCACCGACGCGCATGACGAGGCGGCCTCGCTGCTGCGGTGGGCGTTGCTGCGCGTCGGCGGATTGGCAGCGGCGGGCAGCCTTGTCCTGCTGCTGGCGGCCGCCCCGCTGGTCAGCCTGCTGTTGGGAGAGGCCGCGCGTCCCGCCACCCAGATTCTCCAGATCCTCAGCCTGCTCCCATTACTGGTCACCCTGAACGGATTGATCGGGGTGCAGTGGATGATCCCGGCCGGTCGGGCTGTTGCTCTGCGAAATATCTATATCGCCGCAGGCTTTCTGCGGCTGCTGCTCTGCATCCTGTTGGCCGGCACGTTCGACGCGACCGGTGCCGCCCTGGCGACAATTCTCGGTGAATTGTCGGTTCTGGTGGCCTGTCTGCTATACTTGCGACGTTGGCCGGTCCAGGCAAGGGCTGGCTAGAACCAGTATACATCCCTTATCTGAAGTCTTGATCATCACATTAAACGGAGTATTAACCAAGTGCTGAACGCTCTTGCCTGGCTGCTGGTTGGATACTCCGATGGATTCGCATATCTGCTTATGGAGAAGACCGGTATATCTGGTTATATGATCTATATTTTACCGGTCTTCTTGGCTTATATAATATTCCTTTTTACAAATTACAAACTCTCTGTCAGTCAGAACCTTCTGAAAAGGCAGTTATTTATTATTGCATTGTTTATCCTTACTGCGCTTCTCCATTATCTGACAGTTGGCAGTTTTTATATGCTGGGTTATGCGCAGATCATGATCATGATGGCCATGACCTTCCTGATCCGCGATCTGTTCACGACGAACGAGACAACCCTGCGGCCGGGGTTTGCCAAGGGTTTGCGGGCGATCCATTATATCCTGTGCGGGTACGCCATGCTTGCCTGGCTCGTCCTGCATGGTGCCGACATTGATATCAGCCTGTTCGTCAGCGAACAGGAAAGCCTGTATGTGTTCTCGGTGGTACGCACCAGCGGCCTGCAGAGGGAACCAGCCTGGGCTGGCTATGCCCTGGCCAGCAGCTATCTGGCGGTACTGGCCACGCGGCCGCAACGCATGCTGCTTGTGCAGTTGGCTTTCCTCGGCGGCATTGCGGCGACCGGTTCGGGGGTCGGTGTCATTCTGGCCTCACTGTTCATCACCCATCAGATGCTGACGATGGGCAAGGGTGGTCTTGCCGTGCGCCTGACTTTCCTGGCCGGCATGGCGGTCGTGATGGCAACGATCTTCAGCGACCGGATCGGCAACGTGCTGAACCAGAATGATCCATCGACCCAGATGCGGCTCGAATCCTCCTTTGTCGCCTTGGATGTGATTGCCGAGACCTTCCCTGTCGGGACGGGCTTCGGCAATTATCAGGAGCATGCCGATTTCGATCCGGTCATCTGGAGCGGGTTCCTGAACCTGGATGAGGCCGCCTATTACAAGTCCGATACGCTGATCTTGAATCTCATCGCGGAACTGGGCGTTTTCGGTTGTGTCCTGCTCATCGCCTTCATGGGGAATTTCATCTGCCGGACCGCGCCCCTGGTCGGCGCCACGGCGCTGATCATGATGCTGTCATCGGGCACGATGATCATCCCCTTCTATCTTGTCCTCGCCGCCATCTGCGGCCTGGAGCGGGGAAGGATGGCGCGGCTGGCCGCCGGTCAGAAGGAAACGCGGACATGAGCACGCAACCGCAGGGCAGGGTTCCCCGCTATCTGTGGCTGACCCGCTATTTCCCCTATCCGGCGCATGCCGGTGACAAGATTTATTCCGCCAAGCTCATCGAAGGTTTGGCCGAGCAGAATTGTGACGTCACCGTCTTCTGTACGGGCCCACATCCAGCGCAAGGTCAGGATCTTTTGACGGAAGGTGCGGCCCGGCGGGTAGAATGGGTCATCTGCCCGCCAAGCGGTCGCCGCCACATGCTGCTGTATCCCTTCTCCAGATTGCCACACCAGCCCCTTGCTCTGGCGGCATCCGAAGCGCGGCGCCAGGTGCAGATGCTGCTCACAAGACAGGATTGGGACGCGGTACTGCTGGACTATGTGGGCATGGGCTGGACGCTTCCCCTGATCGCGCCATGGCGGCGGGCAGCGGGAAGGTCATCGATATTGGCCTATGTTGCCCATAATCATGAGGCCAGCCTGCGTCGGCTCTCCTGGCGTCAGTCCACCGCCCGGCTGCCGGTCCGGCTGGCACAATGGATTGACGGGAGGCGTGTGATCGCCCTTGAGCGGGCCTTGCTTGACAATGTGGATCTCGTGACGGTGAACACACGGGCCGATCTGGCGCTGTTCCAGGCCGATGCCCCCCGATTGCGCTATCAAGTCCTGGTTCCCGGCTATGATGGCCCCCGGCTGAGCCAGCGCCGGATCACGGCACAAACACCGCGCCGGGTGGTGGTGGTCGGTAATTTCGACTGGATCGTCAAGCAGCAGAACCTGTTGGGCTTCTTGGAGGCCGCCGCCATTCCCTTTGCCCGCCATGGGATCGGCATCGACATCGTCGGTAGCGGACCTGCTTCTGTCCTGGACGTCTGGCGCCGACGGTTTCCCGGCGTGACCATTCATGGCCGGGTCGAGGCGGTGGAGCCCTATATCCAAGCGGCGCGCATCAGCGTCATCCCCGAACGAACCGGCGGCGGCTTCAAGCACAAGGTGCTCAATAGTGTGTTCCAGCGCTCGCCCCTCTTCGCCATCGCCGGATCCGTCACGGAGATGCCGCTGGAAGAAGGGCGGTCACTACGGCAGTTCTCTGACTTTCCCGCCCTCGTGCAGGGCGTGATTGACGGGATCGATGATGTAGAGGCGCTGGACCGCCAGCAGGAAGCGGCCTACCTTGCCTGCCAGGACCAGTTCCATTGGCAAGATCGTGCCCGTACCCTGCGGCAAGTGCTGGCCTCTTGTGCAAGCAAGGAGGCGCAACCATGCTGACGGGGCTGAAACGTCTGTTGAATCCCCGATATAACTGGCTGCCGCCGGCGGCAAGGGCATCCATCCATACCGTCCTGGATATCGGGGGGACCGGCATCGACAGCCATCTGGCAGCCCGCTACCTGCCAAGGTGCCGTTTTACCGCCTTGAACATCATCGAACCGGACAGTATGGCCCCCGGTGCGGAGTTTCTGCGGACCGATCTGGATCGCGAAGGGTTATCCACCGTCCAGGGGCGACGGTTCGACTATGTCATCTGCTCCCATACGATAGAGCATCTGGTGAAAGGTACGGATCTGCTGACCGAGATGGCGGCGTTGGTGGCAGATGGGGGCTATCTCTATCTCGAATGGCCATCCGAGCGGTCGCAGCGGTTTCCGCTGCGGGGACGCGGATTGAACTTCCACGACGACCCTACCCATGTGACCCTTATCTCCTTGGAGAAAGCGGTGGCGTCGCTGGAAATGGCGGGCCTGTTCATTCTTTCGGCGGGACCGCGGCGTAACCGATGGCGGCAAGTGCTTGCGCCTTTGCTGCTGCCGCGAAGCTGGGTGAAACATGGCCGCTTTGTCCTGTACGATTTCTGGGACTGGACCGGATATGCTGACCATATCTGCGCAAGACGGCCACACACCTGACTGACGGGTAGGGGTCATAGGTGCGGGACAAAACGTGAGACAAGACGCGGATAATGGGTCAGCGGAATTGACACAGGCTTTTGTGAAGACCTGCCGGCAGTTCATCCGCCATATCACCAGCCTGTTGCTCGGACCCGAGAACACGTACCGGGCTCACGCCCTCTACCATGCCCTGCTGCGGCAGATGGGCGGGTTTGGAGTGGTTGAGACAGAAGCCACAAAGGCGGTGTTGCGCGGGCTGGCGGCACGGGCCAGCACAATCCTGGACGGGGGCGCCAATGTCGGGCGCTACAGTTGGTTCATGGCACGCCATCGCCGCGATCACGCGCCCCTATATGTGTTCGAACCCAACCCGTACGCCTGCCGGCTGGCCCTGCATAATCTGGCGGGTCTCGCAAACATCACCCTTCTGCCTGTCGCACTAGCCGAAAAGCGGCACACAGGACTGCTGATAGTGCCGAAGGATGCTTTTGGTAGCCCTATCAGTGGCTTGGGATTTGTTGTGCCGGGCGGATCGGGGGAGATGGCAGGTGACGGGCAGCCCATTTCCCTGTGTCCGCTGGATGATCTCATCGCAGACGGAACGGTACGGCTGCGGGGGCCGGTCCTGCTGAAGCTGGATATCGAAGGGTACGAGCCGGCAGCATTGGCCGGCATGAGCATGATGCTAGACGGTTACCGTCCTTGGATTTTCCTGGAATGCCAGATAGAGCATCTGCGGCGGGCCGGCTATGACTGGAATGCCCTGCATCTGCCTTTGCACCGCCGCGGCTATGTGATGCTGGCCGAAAAGGCAGGGCGGTTCCAGGCCGTTCATGAACCGTCACCGGACATCGTCAATTATTTCGCCTTGCCCTTGCCGCCGGGAGCCCGGCCGCCGGCGGCCGGCTGGACGGTCGCCGAGTTGTTAGACCAGCTTGCCAGCCCGGAAATCACGGGGTGACGGCCTTACGCAGGCGTCGGACCCAGGCATAAAAGGCTGGAGAGGAATGGTTGCGGATCAGGTCATCAACCGTATGGAAGGCAATCTTCAGGCCGGCATAGGCCCAGACCCGCACGGGATTGGCACCCAATTCACACAGGGCCCGTGCCACCTCTACCGTCGCCCTGGTAATATGCTGGGTAGAGTTGCCGCCAAGGGCAAAATGATAGCGCACAGCAGGGTCGTAACCGCCCTGGAACCCGGCTTTATGGACCCGGAACAGCCACTCATAGTCCGGGGCCACCCGATAGGCCGGATCAAACAATCCTGCCCCCTCAAAGACCCGGCGATGGGCGGTCAGGGTCGGGTAGTTCATGGTCGGGGCGCGATAGGTGATGCGGCGGCGGTAATCACCATCCCCTCGGATGGTGAAAACAAACTCCCCTCCGACATAATAATCCATGTCGCCAAAGACAAAATCGAACCGACCATCGACCAGGGCGGCGACCGATTTCTCCACAAAATCATCCGGTAGCCAGTCATCAGCGTAGACGAAGCCGATAAACTGTCCCGTGGCAATGGCCACCCCCTTGTTCTGCCCGTCGGCATGGCCTTTGTCTGGCTCGGAACACCAATGGCTGATCAGATATTCGTACCGGCGCAAAATATCGACGGTGCCATCCGTGGATGCTGCATCCACCACAATATACTCGATGGCAGGATATGTCTGGCGCTCAACGCTGCGCAGCGTCTTCTCGATGGTCTCCGCCGCATTACGAACAATGGTGATGAGCGTATAGAGCGGGCGATCCGCCGACGGTGCGTGTCTGCCGCCAGGCCTGAAGCCGAACTGGTTCACATTTCCACCCATACCTATCTCACTGAAAACGGTCTATAACTCGCCACCGGTCATCATACTTTCGTGACTGGTCACATAATATGCGCCCCTGCGCCCCACCATGGCAGGGCCCGGATAGCAGAGCCCGCCGGTGGTCACGATGGCGTGGTTCTCTATCACCAGAGAGACCCGTTCAGCGGCAGACGCGGTCCAGGACTTCACGCAATCGTTCGATCTGAGGGGTGAGATCGAACGGGTGATTGCCGACAAAGAAGCCGCAATCATGGGCCAGATTGGCGTTATCCGTGCCACCGACAATGTCGTAATCGTAATATTTGATGACGTCATGGCGCAGGAAACAGCCGCCCGTAATGATGCGATAACCGATATCTGCCTCGGCAAGCGCTGCAAACACCTTCCGCCGGTCCAGACCCGCCGCCGGATTGAGGATGATGGTGAAGCTGAAGCTGGAGCTTTTACCATTCTCGCGCTGAATGATGAAACGGTCGTCGCCGGCAAACAGCGACTGGAACAAGGCCATATTGCGGCGGCGGGCGGCCGTCATGGCAGGTAGCTTCTGCAACTGCGCCAGCCCGATAGCGCCCTCCATCTCCAGCGGCCGCACATTGTATCCAGGCAGGATGAAACGATAAGCCTCGAAATGGTCATGCGACCGGCGCTGATAGACGGGGCTGTCATGTGGCAGGTCGCGCGTCCAGCCATGGGCACGCAGCGAGCGGCTAAGATGTGCCAGCTCGATATCGTCGGTCAGGATCATGCCTCCCTCCATCGTGGAGATATGGTGGGAGAAGAAAAAACTGAACGTATTCAGATGACCAAAGGTGCCGGTCTTACGACCGTTCAGTTCGGCATCCATAGACTCGCAATTATCCTCGAACATATAAAGCCCGTGGGCATCCGCAAAGGCGCGGATCACGTCAAGCGCCGCAGGATTGCCCAGGATGGACACGGGCAGGATGGCGCGGGTCCGGGGGGTCAATGCCTGTTCCAGCTTCGAAATATCGAGATTGAGCGTATCCAGCTCGACATCGACGAAGCGCAGCCTGAGCCCATATTGCTGCAGCGGGTGATATGTGGTGGCCCAGGAAATGGCCGGAACGATCACCTCGTCCCCACGCTGCAAGGGGCGATCCTGCTTGTGGCAGAGAGCCGCGATGCCCACCAGGTTGGCAGAGGACCCGGAATTGACCATGATGGCATGACGGGTGCCGAAATAGTCGGCGAAGGCCCGCTCAAAGGCAGCCACCTGTTCACCCATGGTGAAACGGCCCGACGCGACAACACGCTGAATGGCGTCAATTTCTTCCTGGCCCCAGCTTGGGGCGGCAAGTTCGTAAAACATGGTCTTTTTTCATCCAGGGTAGCCGGCGGCCGGTTCAGAACGGTCCCTTGAAGGCCTGTTGATAGGCAAGCCGTGCCCGCTCGGGATCGGGCTCCCACCCTGCGGAACCGCCTGCCAGCGCATGGGCTGTTTTGGCGATGGTCAGGGGATTGGGATAGAAATGGGCTTCCAGCGCCGGTGTGGTAGGGCAGGTGGTCGGTGCGAAGCCCATACGGCGGATGGAAAGCGGTCCGCTGCCCCCCAGTTGCTCGGCGACCTGGGCTGCGATCTCCGCGCCGGCGCCGGCCGACACCCAGGCATTGTCGACCACCAGCAGGCGACGGGTACGGGCTACCGAGGCGATAATTGTCTCCATGTCCAGCGGTACCAGACTGACCGGATCGATGAGGTCAACCGACAGACCAACCTCCTCCAGCAGGCTGGCGGCCCGCAGACATTCCACCGCCATGTTGGAAATGCCAACGATGGTGATATCGCTGCCGCGGCGCATATGCCGGGCCCGCCCGAACGCCACCGTGAAGGGCTCCTCCGGTACCGGCGCCTCGATCGGATAAAGCAGCCGATGTTCCATGAAGATGACGGGATTGTCGTCACGGATGGCGGCGATCATGCAGCCTTTGGCATCATAGGCGTTGGACGGCGCCACCACTTTCAGGCCGGGAACATGCATGAACATGGCATGCAGGCCCTGGGAATGCTGGGCACCTTGGCCCCAGGACTTGCCGATCATCGACCGGACCACCATCGGCACCTTGACCGACCCGCCATACATATAATGGGCCTTGGCCGCCATGTTGACCAATTGGTTCATGCACAACATCAGGAAATCCATGCGGATATGCACATGGATGGGCCGCATGCCGGCCATGGCGGCGCCGATGGCCACGCCCGTCATCGCATCTTCCGACAGCGGGGTGGTGAAACAGCGCTCGGGCCCGAAGGCCTCCAGCAATCCCTGGGTCGATCCCTGAATGGCCTTGTGATCATCGACATCCAGACCGAAGCAGAAGACATCGTCGTCGCGTTGCATCTCCTGGGCCACAGCCTCGCGCAGGGCGTCCACATAGCGCAGGCTGCGCGTAGCGGTGGAAACAACAGTATCAGGCGAAGACATGGGCGTGCAGCTCCTCTGCCGCGGGGAAGGGGCTTGCTTCGGCATAGGCGACAGCCGCCTCGATCTCCGCCTCGATCTCCGCGTCGATCTGCTGCCGCTCGGCATCGGGCAACAGGGCCGCCAGACGTGCGACCTGATCGCGGCGTTCCCAATCCTCCATGTCGGCGCGTGACCGATAGCCGGCGGCGTAATCCTCGGCCGGTCCGACATGTTCGCGCCAGCGATAGGTGTGACATTCCAGAAAGGCCGGGCCGCCGCCCTCGCGCATGGCGGCGATCAGGCCGGATGCAGCGTCGCGGATCTCGAAAATATCACCGGAGGTAATGCGCTTGGCCGGCATGCCAAAAGTTGCCACCCGTTCGGTCAGTTGATCGGCTGCCCAGCGGCGATGCAGGGGTTCATGAATGGCGAAAAAGTTATTCTCGCAAACGAACAGGATGGGCAGCTTGTGCAAGGCGGCGAAGTTCAGTGTCTCATAAACACACCCCTCCTCGCTGGCCCCGTCGCCATAAAAGACAGCCACAACCTGCCCGCGGCGCCGTCGCTTCAGGGCCAGGGCATAGCCGGCTGCCACCGGCACATTGGTGCCAACCACTGCCGAACAGCCCAGAATACCCTGATCCAGCCCAACCAGATGCATGGAACCGCCCTTGCCACGGGCACAGCCGCCAACCTTGCCAAACATCTCTGCCAGCATGGCCTTGGGGTCGCCGCCTTTGGCCAGATAGGTAGCATGTCCGCGATAGGTACCGGATACGATGTCATCGGCACGCAGCAGATCGCAGATCCCCACAGCCACCGCCTCCTGCCCGATAGACAGATGGACAGGGCTTTTGATCCGGTCGGTCGGGTAGATCGCCGCGACACGCTCCTCGATCCGGCGCACCCGATAAAGGGAACGATAAAGCCGGGCAATGGTCTCAGGAAGGATCGGGTCGGGGTTGTCCATGCGCGGCTGCTCATTATTGGGCGGAAATGGCGGTGCGGAAAGCCTGCCTGTTTCCAGAAGGGTTTGATACACCAGCGGGCGTCCCGGATACCAGCGCCGTGGAGCAGGCCGCACGTCTAGGTAGCATCCTGAGACCTCAACCATGGCAGGGCCCGGAACAGGCCAATCAGGGAGCAGGCATCCTCGATCACGGAGGCATGGATCATCTCGACGATTTGCGCCGGGGTGAACAGGCTCAGTTGGCCCAGGCCCATTTCATGGCTATCCAGAGCCGTGGTCACGGGCCGGCAATCCCGCGCCAGGAACAAGGCGCCGCGCACGGCCATGGCGGCGGCTTCGGGCAAGAAGGTACCAAGCGCAACCAGGTCAGCAGCGGTGCATTCATGGCCTGTTTCTTCCCGCAATTCACGCCTTGCGGCTTCTTCCGGGGTTTCCCCCGCATCAATGAAGCCCTTGACGATTTCCCAGCAGGCGCCGCCAACGGGATGACGCTCATTACGCAATAGCCCGATATGCCCGCCGATGACGGGAACGATGGCGGCCCCCGTGAGCAGGTCCGGCCGCTCAACGGCCGGCGCCAGGACCAGGAAATCCTCGACCCGTCGCCCGGCGGCATCCGTGACATCGTCCAGATAGACGGTCCAGCGGCTGTTGCGCACACCGACGCGGCGCTGGTTGCGGTACAGTCCCATGAGAAGCGTCAACCCATGTCCTGCAGCATGGTGCTGCCGGTATCGTCGGGTCTCCCCCCGAACAACGAAATTCGTAAAGGTGTCCTGCTCGTCACCATCCTGCCATACCTTCCCTTGTCTCCCTACCCGTCAGCGACCAGCGCCCCGTACCCGCAGCGACTTGATCACATCGTGCCTGCCAAGGGAGGAAACACACGGGAGCAGAGATCGGATTATTGGCGCTCATACGGCACCATTGCGACCACAGACAACAAGAACCGTCTTGGCGAGGATGGCGATGTCCTGCCACAGGCTCCAGTTCTTCACATACCAGATGTCGAACATAACGCGCTGTGCATAGGACGTGTCGCTGCGACCGCTGACCTGCCACAGGCCGGTAATGCCGGGCCGGGTCTCCAGATAGAACATCACGTCCCGTCCGTAATATGTAAGCTCCTGCTGCGTGACCGGACGGGGGCCAACAAGGCTCATCTCGCCACGCAACACGTTCAGAAGCTGAGGCACCTCGTCCAGGCTGGTGGAACGCAGAAAGCGACCGATGGGGGTGACGCGGGGATCGTCGCGCAGCTTGAAATTCTGCTCCCATTCCGCCGCGGCGGCCGGGCTCTCGGCCAGGTGACGTTCCAGGATCTGCTGGGCATCGGGGACCATGGTCCGGAATTTCAGGCAGTTGAACAGGCGCCCATTGCGCCCTACGCGCTGGTGCCGGAACAGGACCGGTCCCCCATCACGGGACACGAGCAGGGCGAACACCAGGAACAAGGGCAGGCAGATCAGGATAAGCAGGCTGGCAACCATCAGATCAAAAACCAGCTTCACCAAACGGCGCAGCGGCTGACCCAGATTGTTGCGGGCCACCAGCAGCATGAAATCGCGGCCGATGAAACTCAACTGATCAAAGCCCAGAATAGGCAGGCCTCCCAGGGTCGGGATCACGGCAAAAGGCAGGCGCTCGCGGACCAGATCGGAGAGCAGATCACCATAGGTGATTATCTCCTGGGCAGAGAGCGCCAGGATGACAAATCGCGCGCCCCGCTTTTCACACAGATCCGCCCAGACCCGCCCCGTCTGCGGCGACTGCATGAGGACTGGATCAACGGTATCGATCACCGCATACCCCATGGCTGGATCTGCGGTGAAGGCCTGACGGACATGACAGGCCAGATCACCAGTGCCGACCAGCAGCGCGGGGATCCGCCAAAGACCGAAACCATCGAGAACCCGGCGGGCGGCTGCGCGCCCCAGGGGAATGGTCAGGGCTGTCAACAGCCAGGTATTGACCAGCCAGAGCCGCGACAGGTGATACTTAGCAGCATAGACCAGAAACCCTTCCGCCAGCAGCATGATCAGACAGACCACAACAACATGGCGGTAGGCCGTCCAGGCCGGCAGGGGCAACCGGTAATGACCGAGGGCAAAAAAGATAAAAAGGGCAAAGCCAGCCAATACGGCGAACTGTGCGGCTCTATGCTGGAACGTATCCGCAATACCAACAAAATAGTCATGATCAAAAAAGAAATAATTTACCAGAACGCCAATTAAAAGTGCAACAAAAAAAGAAAATACCAGTGACAAGAAGTCGAATGAAATGAATAAGGATAGTCGCGATATGCCTGCCATCAATGCTTTGGCATTCACCGTTTTTCTAGATTTTGATGTTTCGAAATGCAATCTAATGTCTTCCATATCACAAATTCCACATCCACACCCTCAAGGGAATAGGGTAGAACTTCATGATCAGGTCTAAGCCTGGGTGAGACCACCATTCATAGTATGGATGGATATGTTTTAAAATGCCTCGTTGCGCAGATCCTCTATGGCGTGGATTGATAGCTGTTAAGGATGAGTTTGATATATCTACACCCCCCTGGCGCCTCATCATATCGCCTCCCGCCCTTGTGGCTTCACAGGCTCCCTGATGCGTATTTTGCTGCATGATTTTGGATGCTACGCCTTCATCATCCCCCTGGCCCGCTGGCTGGCGGCACAAGGGTTCGAGGTTCTGCATCTCAGCGCCGGTGAGCTGACGGGGCCACGCGGGATGCCGGTATCGCAGGCGGATGACCCGTCGGGGCTGCACTTTTCAGCGGTGATGACCGGCCGTCCCTTCACGCGCTACGCCCTTCACCGGCGCCTTGGCGACGAATGGCGGTATGGGCGGGCCTTGCAGCGCGCCATCGACAGCTTCCGTCCCGACCTTGTCCTGTCAGCGAACACGCCGCCGGTGGCACAGGCTCTGGCCCTGGCACACAGCCGCAAACAGGGCATTCCCTTTGTCAACTGGGTTCAGGATATTTTCAGCCTCGGGGCGGCGCCTGTGCTGGGTCGGCTGCCATGGCCATTGGGACATGTTGCGCTGGCGCTGCTGCGGCGGCTGGAATTCGGCACCATGGCGCGATCGGCGGGTCTGGTGGTGATCGCCCCGGCGTTCCTGGACAGTCTCGCAGCAAACGGGGTCCGCCATCCGCTGACCCTGGTGCGTGAAAACTGGGCCCTGCCTCCCCCCACCCAGCACGCACAGACCCTCCAGGCCGGGCACTGGGCCCAGTCGCACGGGCTGGGCGGGTGCCAGATCCTGCTGGCCGCGGGTACATTGGGCAAAAAACATGATCCCGACATCCTGGCCCGGCTGGCCAAGGGTCTGGCCGCGCAGGCAAATGCGCGGCTGGTGGTCGTCAGCCAGGGTCCGGGACGGGACCATCTGGAAAAAGTGCAGGCGGCTGAAGCACAGACGACGATGTGTCTGTTCGATTATCAGCCGGCCGCCGATGTCCCGGCAATGCTGGCCAGCGCCGATATCGGCCTTGTGCAACTCAACGCCGATGCCAATGGCATGTCCATCCCATCAAAGGTCTATAGCTACGCTGCGGCTGGACTGCCCATTCTTGCCGCCATTCCGCCGGAAAACCACGCGGCGCAGCTGATCCGCGAGCACGGATTGGGCCTGACCGTGGCACCCGATGATCATGAGGGCCTGCTGGCCGCCGCGCTGCGTCTGCTGAATGATGGCGCCTTGCGGGAGGCCTGTCGGGCTGCGGGCCTGGCCTTTACGGCGCGGCACGGCAATATGGATCTGATTGGCCGGCAGTTCCTGGACTTTCTGGCGCAGGTCCACCGGATGGCACAGGCGGGCCCGGACGGGTCGCGCCAGCGCGTCCAGGAGTGAGGATGATGAGCGGACGCGATCTCAGGGCGCGGATTCCGTTGCTTCCGCCGGGACCGGAAGCGGCACTGATCCGCCAGGCTGCCTTGTGGCCAACCGTGCCGACGGCACCCCAGGCGGATCTGCTGGCCGCAGCAGAGGATAAACGGCTGGTGGACATGGCCGTCGAACACCGGTTGCTGCCACCCTTGGGTAAGATCCTGCGGGCATCCGGCTGCGCACCGGGGTCGGCAATGCGGGCCGCTGAGCAGCAAACCATCTTCCGCAGTCTGCGTCAGATGGCCACGACGCTGACATTGCTGGGACAGTTGGAAAAGGCGGGATGCCGCGCCCTGGTCCTCAAGGGGCAGGCGCTCAGTGCGCAGCTTTACGGTCAACCAGACATACGGATGTCACACGATATCGACTTGTTGATCGACCCGCAAACGGCCATCGCCGCCCACCATGTGATGATCAATAACGGCTATCATCCGTACTATCCTGTATCCGTAGACCGGCTCTCACTGACCACCAAGGATCAGATCTATACCGGGCCTGCCGGCCCGGTTGAGCTGCATTGGCGACTTTTCGACAACGCACTCCTCGTCCCTTGGGATTTCGAAACCCTCTGGGCCGACAAGGCTCTGATCGCCTTATCGGGAAACAGCACGGTCCCGACCCTGAGCCGGGACCGTCATGTGCTGTACCAGGCCGTCCATGGGCTGCTCCATGGCTGGGCCCGGCTGCGCTGGCTGGCCGATATGGTGGTGCCGCTGCAACGGATTGATGACCTGGAATGCGTGCTTGATCTGGCCGAACGCTATCAGCTGTTGCCGGTCATGGTACATACGATGCGGCTGGCACGCGACGTTCTGGGGGTGGAACTGGCGATGCCGGTTCCGGGCACGGAACGCCAGCAGGCCATCGCCGATTCCATTGACCGCCGCGTCGACAGCCTGGCCCGGACCCGCGTCACCGTCGGATATGAGCGTGTCGGCGGCTGGGCCCGGCGGCGGTTGGCGGAAAAACATCTGGCCCTGCTGATCTGCCCCAATGCAAAGGCGGCCAGGGCAGAGCTGTTCTCCCATCTGGTGGGGGTGGGCGACCTGATTGACGTGCGGCTGCCCCGGCGGCTGACATGGCTCTATTTCCTGCTGCGACCGCTGTTGCTGCTGCGTCGCACGGTCGCCCGCGCCATCCGGAAACGGCCTGGATGATGGCGGACTGTACTCCACCAGATGACATCGCCAACCCTACGTGATGGCGTGAGTATAAGGTGGACCCGGTTCGGCTGTCATAGCAATCTGTCCGGCATCCTCTCCCCACAGGACCATACTGTTGTCAGCCAACACTCTGCTTTACCGGTTGCTGCTGCTCATCATCATCCTGGCGCCCCTGCCCCTGGGGTCAGCCCGGCCACTGGCCTGGACAATCCTGGCGACCGCCATCGCCCTGCTGCTGACAGGGTGGTCGCTGCTGCTGGCAATGGGAAAGGCACAGGCGCCCCTGCCAATGCAGCGGTTCCGGATTCCGGCCATCCTGTTCCTGTTGGCGCTGGTCTGGCCGGTGGTCCAGATCCTGCCTTTTGTGCCCATCACACGGGCGGAACCGGTCTGGAACGAGATGGCGGCAGCCCTGGGCAGCGGTGCGGCCAGTCTATCACTGGACCCGGGACGGGGCGCTACCGCGCTGATGCAATGGCTGACCTATGCCGGCATTTTTTTGCTGGCGGTGCAGTTGGGGCGCCATCGCCCCCATGAGGGATTGCTGGTGCTGGCCTGGGGCGGGTGCGCTTATGCGCTTTATGGTCTGTCCCTGCATATGCTGGGGATCGAAAAGATCCTGTGGATGGATAAATGGGCCTATCAGGGCACCGTGACCTCGACCTTCGTCAACAGGAACGCCTACGCTGCCTATGCCGGAATCGGGGTCATCTGCTGTATGGCGCTGCTGGTCGACAGGCTGCGCCGACGGCGGCAGGGGTGGCGCCTGCGGGACAAGGCGGAACATATTCTGGTTCATGCGTCTCCCTATGCTATCGCCTGCCTGATTCTGGGCATGGCCCTGGCCCTGACCCAGTCACGGGCGGCATTGGCAGCAACCGGGGTCGGCCTGCTGGTGCTGTGGGCGGCGCTCTGGGGCGGCGGCATCATGCAACGGCGCAGCGCCCTGCTGTCGGCAGGGGGCCTGGTCCTGCTGGCGCTGCTGGTCCTGTCGCTGGGAGGGGAGGGAACGCTGAACCGGCTGGCAGAGGCGGGGATCCGGGATGAGACACGCAGCATCCTCAACCAGATCGGCTGGAATGCCTTCCTAAACGCCCCATTGACCGGCTATGGCCTCGGGACCTATCCGGCCATTTTGTCCATCTACCGCGATGTCAGCCTGTCACAGCCGGAAACCTTCGTGCATGCTCATAATCTGCATCTGGAGATGCTGCTGGAGATCGGCATCATCGCCGCTCTGCTGCTCTATGCTGCCGTAGGGTCGATATTGCTGACCTGTCTGATCGGTTTGCGGCGGCGGCAACGTGACCAGATTTATCCGGCCGTGGCCCTGGCCGTTGCGACCCTGCTGATTTTGCATGGGCTGGTGGATTTCAGCCTGCAGATGCCGGCCATCGCCGCAACCTTTGCCTTTGTGCTGGGCCTGGGTCTGGCCCAATCCTTTCCGAGCGACAGCCGAAAAGGGGAAGGCACCGGCATTACTCCTGAAGCGTCGCTTCAATGAAGGCCTGCGCGAAAGCAGAGCGCACGGCAAGACCCGGCAGACTGTCAGGCTGAATATCCTTGATCAGACGGATTTGACGCTGCAGCAGCGCCACGCCTTCCGGGTCGAGATAAGGCAGAAGATCCAGGCCAAGCCCCAAACGGTCCACCATGACCTGCGGCATGACAGCGCCGGTCAGCAGCGACATCCGCAGGGCGGCGGCCGCCGCCATTGGCTCTCCCAATTCCCGGCGGATAAAGGCCAGCCTTGTCCAGGCGGCTGGATAGGCCGGGGTCTGGCGCAAGCCGGCTTCACTGGCCGCCGCCGCGCGGCGCAGGAGCTGCTGTCGTTGGGCCGCATCGGTTTGCAACAAGGCCGCCCGCAGCAGCAGCAGGCCGCCATCCGCCACCAGCCGGCCATCGCTGGTCAGTGGTCCAGCCTGATCAATGACCGCCGCGGAAGAAAGCAACGCCGTCATGCCGCCGGTGGCCGCGGGATCGGTCCGCAGCGCCAGGATATGCTGACGCGCTTCCACCACAAGACCCTCACCCGCCAGGCGGGGCAGCGCCAGGCACAGCAGAACCAGGCCGGTGCCGCCGGCTAGCAGGGCAATCCATCGGCTCTGGCGACGGCGCCGCATGTCGCGGACCCAGTCGGTGGTGGAAGGGGCAGGCTGCGTCATGCCAATCCCGTCACTTGGTATAATATTCCCCATATTGGGCATAATAGGTACCGTAGTCACCATAGGCCATCTGGCGGTGACGGGCCTGATTGATCTGGGAGATGATGACGCCCTTCAGATTGACATCCATATCCCGCAACAACCGGACCCCGATACGGACCGCATCGCGCGGCGTGGAGTTCCAGCGGATCAGATAAATCACCTGATCGGCCAGGGACGAGAGTACACGCGCATCCGAAACAGCCAGAACCGGGGGAAGATCAATGACGATGCGGTCATACTGGCCGCGCAATGTCTGCAAGATGGCTTCTGCCTCTTCCTTGCGGACCTCTTCTGCGATGGCTTTCAGCTTACCGGCCGGCAGAAAATCAAGACCGGGGGCAATATCGCGGATCACCGCATCCTCGAGACTGGCGGAACCATCCAGCACATGCACCAGCCCCAGCTCATTGGTACGCCCCAGCATGACATGCATACGGGGGCGGTGGATGTCGCTGTCGATCAGCAAGGTCCGCTGTCCGGAACGCGCCACCATGGTTGCAAGGCACAAGGAGGCAAAGGTCTTGCCTTCGCGCGGGACAGAGGAGGTCATGGCAATGACGCGCCCCCCTGTCTGTTCATCGTCGGCATAGGCTTCCAGCGACACGCGCAGGCTGCGGAAAGCATCGGCGATGGCCGAACGCGGCTTGTCCGCCAGTTCGGCCACCATATTGTCGACCTTGCCACGATAAAGCGGCACCACCGACAGGGTCGGCAGCCCCGTCAGATCCTCTGCCTCATCGGAGGAGCGGATGGCATTATCCAGACGATCCAGCACAAGAATCAGCAGCAGCCCGAACCCGAGCGCAAAAACAGAGACAAGGCTGAGGGTCCAGGCCGTACGCGGGGCCGAGGGGCTGCGCGGCATCTGGGCTTCGGAAATAACGCGGGCATTGGCCCGCTGTCCGCCGCTGCCGGCCTCTGCTTCCTTCTTGAACCGCTGCAGGAACCCTTCGTAAAGGCTGCGGGTTGCCTCCGCCTGACGCTCCAATTCACGCAGCTGAATCTCCGCGCCGCCGGCATTGTCAACCGTCGACCGCAGTGCGGCCAGTTCGCGCTCCAGGGTGCGGACACCGGCACTGGCCACCTCCAGCTCATTCCCGATGGAATCTGAGATGCGCTGCGTCTCGGCCCGGAGTTTGGATTGCAGTTCCGCCAGATCCGCCCGATAGCCGACCATGCGGGGATGCCGCTCGCCAAAAGTCTTGATCGCCTCAGAGATCTCACGCTGCAAGATCGCCTCCTGCTCGCGCAGGCGCTGGATCAGGGGGGATTGCAGCACCTCATAAGCAGACTCGATATTGCCACTGGACAGCAGCAGCGAGCGCACCTGATTGAGCCGGGCCTGCTTCTGCGCCAGGTCGGTACGGGCGATGATCAGGCGCGTATTCAGCTCCGACAATTGCTGTCCGGTCAGGGTCTTCTGTCCCTCTCCGGAGCGCTGGAGATTGTTACGGACCCGAAACTGCTCAACAGCCGTCTCCGCCATCTGCACATCTTGGCGCAGATTCTGGAGACGATCCTCCAGCCAGCTGCTGACCCGGCGGGCATCCTCAAAACTGGCCTCCAGACGGTCCAGCAGATATTCCTCGGTCAGGGTATTGAGGATGAGGGCGGCCTTCTCACGGTTCTCCGAGGTGAAGGAAATATCGATCAGAAAGGTGCGGCGCTGCCATTTGGCTTCTAGTTTCCGGCTGACCTGGGCCACCACCGCGGCCTTCTCCAGGGCTTCCACCGTCGTTGCGGCCACCTGCCCCTCGCCGGGCACCTTGGGAGAAGCGATGGCCGACAGCCAGCGCATCGGATTGAGATAGCCGATCAGGACGGCGAAACCGCTGGGTTCGCGGAGCTTGGGGTTGAACTCCGGGTCCTGGTCCAGTTTCAGGCGTTTGACAACCCGCTCGACCAGCACGCGTGATGTCAGAACACCGACCTCTGTCTGCACGGCGCTGTCCGACAGGCGCATCCGCATGTCGGTACGGGTTGAAAGCGCGTCCGTGGCTTCCGGTGCCTCGATCATGATGACGGCACTGGATGTGTAAAGAACAGTGGCTTGTTTGAGATAGAAGATGGTTGGCGCCAGGATCAGCAGCCAGCAGGCCAGCAGCATATATTTGCCGCTCCAGATCACGCGCCACGCCCAGCGCAGCAACTGGCGGATATCAACCACAGGCTCCGAGGCGTTCTTCACCTGGAAGGTCTCTGGCTGGCCTGAACTGGTGGTCATGCTATCAAATCCTGGGAAACAGACTGATGGCGAGGATACGCCTTCGGTTGAACGCGCAAAGGCGGCTTTCCTCTGCCAAGGAAAGGCCGCCACTCATCATCCGTGAAAAGAGCCATGGGCTCAGTATTGCAGGCGCAGGCGCCACATCATTGTCCACTGGTCATATTGGCCAGAGCCCCCATCGGCGTCGCGTTCACGATAGCGGATTTCCGCACCGGCATGTACCTCCGGCGTGAAGGCATAAAGCCCGCGCAACCGGGCCTCATAGAACCAGGGGTCTTCGTTGCTCTTGTCATAATCTTCGTAGGCGACATTACCGGAGAAGGTGCCGACGAAATTGCGGGCGAACTCATGGCGCACCGTCAGGCCGGCGCCGGTACGGACCATGGCGGACACACCCGACCGGATCGTTTCCTGGACGCTGCGTTCCAGGGAGGGCACGACAACCGTCATACGGGTCGGTGTCCAGTTGAAACGGGCCCGGAAGCTGAAGCCACTGGGATCGCCGAAAGTGGTGGCATCATATTCCTGATCGAAATAACCAACCAAGAAATCACCACGGATCACGTCGGTGATATCAATACCAACACCGCTTTCCAGGCGATAACCATCACTACTACGGTCAAAGCTGGTACCGGGGACCACATTGTCATAGTCGCGGGAATTATAGCTTCCCTCTACAACGGCGAAATAGTTGGGGATCGTCTCATAGGCGACGCGCGCCGTCACTTCATACTCGTTCCGGTCACGGCCACTGTTATTGACGACCTGACCACCCGACCGGCGGCCATTGCCGATATCGTAGGAATTGAAGCTGAAAGTTCCCTGATAGATCATGCGCCCTTCCTGCAGGCGCGATCCCAACTGCGCGGAAATCTGCGTGGTATCAACCGGCTTCAGGCTCAGCGCCGCATCGGGGCTGCCACGATCCTCGGCCCGGTCGCTGAAGCTGATATTGGACGTCACTTCCCAGCCCTTTCGGACATCCAGACGTCCATCAGCCCCGACATTCACGTTGAGACGATCATCCTCGGTATATTCCTCGAACATGACCTTTTCGAGTTCGCCCGTAAAATTCAGCTCATGGCGCAGGAAACGGGACCGCAGGCGGAAACCGGGAACGATCCGATAGAAACGGTCGCTGCGCGCATCACTGGCCGTGGCAAAGACATTGTCGGTCCAGGATGCCTCTGTTTCCAGGCTGGGCAGAAACAGAAACGCGCCGGCCTCAATGCCCTTCGCTTGAAAGGAGTCAGCCACGCGCTTGTCATCCTGATTACCTTCAGGGTCCGAACCGGGGTCTTTTTCCTGCGTTATGGGGGCACTGTTATTGCCCTTGGTGGCATTGACAGCCTGTCTGTCTGTTGTGACCTGCGCGAAAGCAGGCGCCCCTAATACCAGGGACATGCCTGCCGCCAGCAGACATGTGCGGACCTGGAAGAGACGGGAAGAATGCCCTTCACGAACAGGCATGACAAATGTCCCGGCCATCAAATTTCCCCCACTTTATACAGATCCGCTCATATGTATGGATGAGCCGAATATGGCTTAGCCCTAATCTTTTATCTACCTTCTGGTACCAGGGAATAACAGACAAAAGTTGTCCCAGATGGCCTGTGTGGCAATCATACAACCATAAAAGCGCTAGAGGGGCCGCAAAAGCCTCCGATTAGCGTATACCTATACAAGACGGGCTTCCGAGACGATGATAGCCGTCTCAAAAGGGTATCTTTGCTAATTTCGAGACGCTATCCTGTCTCGATATAGACCCTAACGGGACAAATGCCCGCCATGGCCCTCTACGGATATGCCCGCGCCTCCACCCCGGACCAGGATGTGACCCTCCAGGTGGAAACCCTAACCCGGGCCGGCTGTGCCGTGGTGCGGGCCGAAAAGGCCAGCGGGGCGGGAAGGGGTGCAGGCGCGGTTGCAGACGGGCGGTCGCCAACAAGCTCTGCGTCGTACAGCGCTTCGACCTGAATTCGTGGTATGGGAATAATGGGCCCCTCTGGCTGGACATCACGATCCTGCTGCGGACCATTCCGACCGTGATCAGTCGCGACGGGGCCTACCGACGGGACGATGGCCGGCACGACGCCTCGGCAAGCCAGATCGCGGCCGGATCGATGCTGTTCCAGGCGTATCTTTGGTGAACAATGGTGGTCAGAAGCCTGCGTACCTTTCCCCTACCCGCCGATGGCTGGGGGCTGCTGCCGCCCCGTGACCCGGTGATCACCGCCTTGCATCGGGCCGCGGGCCGGTCGTTCTGGAAGCGACGCCGCCCCCTGCCGCCCTGGGCAGGCGGGTTGGCCGCAAAGGCTGCCCTTGCCCTGTTGCTCCCGTCCAGGATCAGGAGACTGCGCCGGCCTTGGGGCCTGACCCTAGCCGAATCGGCCCGGATCTGGGCGGATTGTTTCCTGTATGGCCTTACCCCCTATGAAGCTTGCCTGTATCGGCGGGAATGCGGCCGCATTCCCCGGGACTTCGTCTCCGACCGGGTTGCCATCATGCTTCAAGGGGCGCTCGGCAACATGGCGCAGAAGGATCTGCTGGCCGACAAGGTCCGCTTCGCCGACCGTCTGGCACAGGCGGGTCTGGCCGTTGTTCCCACCCTTCTTGTTCTGGCAGGCCCGGATGACATCCCATCCCTGACCGCCCTTCCACCGGGGCGCTACTTCCTGAAGCCGGTGGCCGGCTTCGCGGGATCGGGGGCGAGACCGTTGATCATCCCGGATGCGGGCGGGCTGCTGATACAGGGGGGGATCCCGATCACCCGGGCGGACCTGTTGACGGGGTTGACCGCGGAACTGAAGCACCACAGCCTCATGGTCCAGCCGATGCTGGAGGCGGCACCCGATCTGCCGGTGGATCGGCATGCGGCCGGCATTCCGCCGGTCCTCCGCGTCACCACAAGCCGCCGGCCCGGTGGCCCGGCCGAAATCCACGGCATCCATGCAGCGACCGCGCCGGACGGGATGAGTTTCCGCTGGCCGCGATGGCGGCGGTACCCGATTGATCCGGCAACAGCTTCCCTCGGGCCGCCGGTGATCGTGACGGAGACGACGAGGATACCGTGCGTGTGGCCTTGGGCCGGTCCAGCCTGGCCCGGACTGGACCGGGTCATCCAGCTGGCCCTTGACGCCGCCGATCACGTTCCGGACATTCCCCTGGTGGGCTGGGATATCGTTCCGACACCGGCAGGACCGGTGATCCTTGAGGGCAATGTGCATATCGGGGCCTGTTGGGCGGATCTGTCCTACTGGCTGGTCGGACGCCCGTCGCCGATGGCCGGGGTTCTGCATGCCTGGCTGGAGAGGTATCCTCTGTGACACCGGGACGGCAGGCTCGCGGCTTCATCGCCGATCTGGCGGCGACCGGCCGTGCCAGGCTGGCCCTGCTGGTGCTGCTGGGTGTGGCGGCGGCGGTTGCGGAAGGGGCCGGGCTTCTGCTGCTGGTCCCCTTGCTGGAGATGCTGGGGCTGACCGGGGCCGAGACGGGGCCGCTGGCGGTCCTGGGCGGGCGGCTGGGGCTGCCCGGCGTGCTGGCCATGTTCGTGGGTCTGCTCGCCGTGTCCGCAGCGATTGTCTGGGCCCGAACGGTGGCGGCCCAATCCTATCAGCTTGCCTATGCCGATCGCCTGAAACAGCGGCTGCACGGGGCGTTGATCGGGATCGCCTGGCCGGGCGTGGCGGCGCGCCGCCAGTCCGATTTCATGATCACCATCTCCGGCGAGGCCTCGCGCTGCGCCTATGCGGCGGACCAGTTCCTGCAGATGACGGCGGCCCTGCTGCAGATGCCGGCCTTGCTGCTGGCGGGGCTGATCCTGTCGCCGGTGTTCACCCTGGTCACGCTGGCACTGTGCGGGCTTGTGGCCCTGCTCCTCCGCCCGCTCAGCCGGCAGGCGCACAGCCTGGGTGCGGCCCTGGCGGAGGCGCACCGGACCTTCCATGCGGAACTGACCGACCAGGTGTCCGGCCTGCGGATCATCAAGATGACCGGGGCGGAAGGCGCCAAGACCGCGCGGTTCCGGGATCTGTCACAGCAGGTCCGCTCGCAACACCTTGCCATGGTCCAGGCGGACGCGACGGCCCGGGCGGTACAGCGGATTGCCGCCGCGGCGGTGGCGGCCCTGTGTGTCCTGGTGGGCATCGGCCCCTTGGGCCTGTCCCTGGCAGAGATGCTGGTGCTTCTGGCTGTCTTTGCGCGGATCGTTTCGGCCACGCTGCGGATCCAGGGCCATTGGCGCATGATCCTGCAGCTGTTGCCGGCCCATGCCCAGGTGATGGCATCGCTTGAGCAATGGCGGGCGGAGGCTGAACCCCGGCCGGCCGGGGAAGCGCCCACCCTGCGGCATCGGATCGACCTGCGCGGTGTCGGCTATCGCCACGGGCGGGATGGGACCGCGCGAGCGGCCCTTGTCGCGGTCGATGCCGTCATTCCCGCCCTGGCGACCACGGCCGTCATCGGGCCGTCCGGGGCGGGCAAATCAACCCTGGCCGATATCGTCATGGGTCTGGTCCCCCCGGATACCGGCATGGTGATGGTGGACACGATACCCCTGACCGACGGGGCGATGGTCGCCTGGCGGCGGCGGGTGGGATATGTGCCGCAGGATCCGTTCCTGTTCCACACCGGCATCCGGGAGAACCTGCTGATGGCAGCCCCGACGGCGACCGAGGCGGAGCTGTGGGACGCGCTGGAGGCTGCGGCCGTCGCCGGCCGGGTGCGGTCCCTGCCGGACGGGTTGGATACGGTGGTTGGCGATCGGGGGGCGCGGCTGTCGGGGGGGGAGCGTCAGCGGATCGCCCTGGCCAGGGCGCTTTTGGGACGGCCGGACCTGCTGGTGCTGGATGAGGCCACATCTGCCCTGGACGCGGAGACGGAGCGCGCGGTGGCGGAGGCCCTGGACCGGTTGAAGGGCCGGACCACCCTGCTGGTGGTGGCGCACCGGCCCAGCACGGTGCAGGGTGCCGACCATGTGCTGGTGCTGGATGAGGGCCGCCTTGTCGCCCAGGGAAGCTGGGAGATCCTGCGGCGGAATGCGGCCCCCTGGCTTGCGCGCCTGGACATGGGATGACCGGCCTCGCCCGCCTTTGCCGTCACAAGCCTTTTCCCGGTCATCGCCCGCACTGATATACAGAAGCACCCTTCTCCCGTTGGTTTCCCAGCCATGCCGACCTTCCGCTTGCCCCGGCCGATCATGATCGAATCCGCTGCGGCCCTGCTTCTGGCGCGGCTTGCGCTGCTGCTTGTGCCTGCCCGACGGCTGCTGCGGGGGGCCAGGTCGGGGGCCTGGGCGGGGCAGGCGGGCCTGCCGCAGGATCAGGACATCGCCGATGTGGCCCGGGCGTTGGAGCGGGCGGCGCGGCGCGTGCCGTTCACCTGCACCTGCCTGGTCAGGGCCATGGCGGGGCGGGCCATGCTGCGCCGGCGCGGCATTCCCTGCACCCTGCATCTGGGGGTGGCCCGGCAGAACGGGGCGCTGGCGGCCCATGCCTGGCTGGAGGCGGGCGGCGGTGTCGTGACCGGGGGGGATGAGGCGCCGAACTTCGTCCCCCTGGTCCGGCTTGGCGATGGCGGATGTCTCTAGCCAAACCTGGGGGGCCCGGTTCGGCTGGGGTCAGCGGTTGGCGCCTTCGGCCCAGCGGATGAACATGCCGGTGGTCACGCCCCGACCCAGGACATGATACAGCTCCGTGTATCGCCGCTCCGCCGCGTCGGCATCCGCGGGCCAGTCATCCAGGATGGCGCGCAGGCGCGGAATGTCGATCATCTCCCGTGCCAGGGGGGAATCCTCCATCCCGTCGATGGTCGCGGCGATCCAATCGCGGCTTCGGCTCAGCCAGTCGAAGAATTCCGCATTCTGCCGGCCGCGCCGGGTTTCCTTGACAATCGCCGGCGGCAGCCGGTCGGCCAGGACCCGGCGGCCCAGGAACCGGTCTTGCCGACCGCGCGTGAACTGGTCGGGCGGCAGGGCGAAGCAGAATTCGGCCATCCGCACATCCCCCAGCGGGTCCCGCCCCTCCACGCCCCGGCGGAAGCGCAAGGCACTTTCCACCGATCTCCGTGTCCAGGTAAGTTCCAGAAGGTGCAGACGCTCCCGCACCGGCCAGGGAACATCCGTGTCGCCGGCGCGGTTCGCGGCCGCCCAATCATCCAGCCCGAGCTGACGCCGCGCCGTCGCCAGAAGGGGTGACGGCGCCGCCCAGGCGGGAAGGCGTCCGGTCATCGCCCGATACCGGTCCAGCAGCCATTCCGGGGCCTGGGACCGCGCCACGGCCTTGAACCGGCCCAGCCCCCACCCGACGCGGTAGAATTGCCAGGCCTCGCGAAGGGCGGCAGGCAGATCGGTCGGCCGCGGCTGGAAAACCCAATCGCCCACAGCACTGGCGGTCAGGGTCAGGTTGCCGGACAGCCCCTTCAACACCGTGGTGGCGCCCAGTTGCCGTGTTGTCGGCCAAGCCGCCTGGAACCACACGGCAGCCAGCAGGTGGAACGGTGGTCGGCCGATCAGCGCCATGTTGCCGCGCAGCATATCCTCCAGCCCATCCAGCCGGGCCAGGAGGGCCTGCGGCTGGACCATGGGGTACAGGGCTGCCACCGCCTGGGCCTGGGGCCATTCGTCCTGGAACACATTGGGGCTGGGCCGCGGCAGGGACGCGGTCGGGTCGGGGCGGATGGTCAGGGTATGGATCGGCCTGTTACCCGAAACGCGGGCCGCCGTGGCCACCACGGCCCCGGAATCCAGACCACCGGACAGATCGGCGACGATCTGCCCATCGCGCGGGAGGGCATCTTGCACGACCCGGTCCAGAAGGTCCCGGGCGGCATCCACATAATCCTGGTCACGGCGGAAGCGGATGCGCCGTGTCGTGTCCAGCCGCCAGTACCGGCGCAGATCAACGCCGTCGGGGGACCAGGTCAGGCAGTATCCAGGTAGAAGCCGATAGATCCCCTTGAAACACGTCTCATCGGCGGTTTGGGATACCGACAGGGTGCACAGGGCGACCTGTTCGGGATCCACCTGGCGCGGCAGGTCGGGATCGGCAAAAAGGACGGGTAACAGGCTGCTGAAGCGCAGCCATCCGCCTGTCCGGTGGTAGAAGAGTGTGCGCCCGCCGGTCCGATCGCTTACCAGCCGCAGCCGGCGGGTGGAGCTATCCCACCAGGCGAAAATGAACTGTCCGTGCAGCCGGGCAAGGGCATCCTCCCCCCACCGTTCCAAAGCCGCCAGGATCAATCGGGCGTCGGGTGTGCCGATCTCCGGCATGCCCAGCATGGCGGCAAGATCGCGGCGGTCCGCCAGCCAGCCATCCAGGGCCAGGAGATGGGGGCCGGAAACGGCATAGCCCCCCATCCAGTCACCCTGGGGGGCAATGCATGACAGGTACAGGATGCCGTCTGCCAGCGGCTCAACCGTCCCGCCCGGCACATACTGGGCCGCCAGAAGACTACATCGATGCAGGACGTCCGAAAAACCGGGGCCCGGCGCACCCCCGGCGTGACCGAACAAGGCCGCCATCATCAATCCGCGCAGATCGGATGTGCCGGTGACGCAAGCACCCGATCAGCTTCCAGCCTTAAAAGCTGGGTGTTCGTCCTGAGGACCGCTGCCACCATTCATGGTTGCGGACAGCGGGAGCACCGTCAGCCGGGGGGCCTGCCAGACGTCGCGCGTCCCTGCACCATCCCGCATCGACGTCTCAAGATCATCCCGATCATGCATGGCATATAACTCCGCGCCATTTTAAACTTGGCCCTAACTTAAGGGACCAGAGCCCGCGGTTCAAGGACAACACAGCCCTACGCCGCCTGACACTTCCGGCCCGCACCCAGGCGCTTGCCATCCGACAGATCCCAGCGCGATCCAACCATGAACCGCATCGCGCTTCCGTCAGCGGATGACCATGCTTGCGGTCCATCGCCCGACTGCCCACGGCGAAGCGCTGCGACCGCGAAAGCGCCTAAGCGGCTAGACGCAAGGATGCACACCGCGCAGGCACAATCTCTACTACTTTTGCCTGATTATTCTGAGGCTGCGATCTAAAAAAGCCTTAGATCGCATAGATTTCTGTCAACCATAAAAAGTGTCTGATAAAAAATAAAGCAACTTTACGGCTATCAACGGATGCCGTCATATGCCCTATGCCCGGACGAGGGGTGGGATGGCCCTGTCGTGGATCGCGAACGGAGGAGCTTATGACGGATTCCTTTATCGGAGAGATCGCGCTCTTCGCCTTCAACAACACACCAACTGGATGGTTGCCCTGTGAGGGGCAGCCGCTACAGGTCCAGCAGAACACCGCGCTTTACGCCCTGCTGGGATCTATTTATGGTGGTAATGGATCTACAATCTTCAACCTACCAGATCTTCGCGGGCGTACGGCTGTCAATTTCGGGCTGATGACGGACACGACCCGCATTCTGCCCCAAGGTCAAACGCTGACCCAGGGCAGCAGGGGCGGGACGGAGACGGTCACGCTGTCGCTGACCCAGGTGCCGGGCCACACTCATGGCTTCGTGTTTTCCCCCACCAACGCGAATCTCTCGCAGGCCATCGTGAATGCGGTTCCCGGGCCCATCCAGCGGGCCTCCGCGACACCAACGACAGCCCCCAACCCGTCCCCGGCCTATGCGCCACCTGGTGCCTTGACGCCGCTCAACAACGACTCCATGACGTCGGTCGGCGGCAATCAGGCCCATGAGAACCGTCAGCCCTTTCTGGCCCTACAGTACTGCATCTGCACCGTAGGCATATTCCCGATGCGGAACTGAACAGACAGTAACGGATACAGACACTGTCAAAGCCAGGAGGATGAGACATGGCAAATTCTTATGTGGGTCAAATCACCCTGTTCGGGGGGACCTTCGCTCCCCACAATTGGAAGTTCTGCGACGGCAGCCTGCTTCAAATCAACCAGTATCAGCCGCTGTTTGCCCTGATCGGCACCACCTATGGGGGTGATGGCAGCTCCACGTTCGCCTTGCCCAATCTTCGTGGGCGTATTCCGGTCGGCCGGTCCAACACCCCCCCGCCGGGTATGACGAACAACTATGTCATGGGTGCCCCGGGTGGTGTGACCGACGTGGCGATCACCCTGGCCCAGTATCCCAACCATCGCCATACGGTGAATGTGACGACGGCGCTCGGCACGTCGCTGACGCCCGGACCCTCGATGCTTCCAGCCTCGGTTCCGTCCAACTTCCAGTTCTATGTGACGCCGAATGCCGGTGCCAATCTGACGGAAGTCAGCCTGAACCCAAGTGCGATCACCGCATCTGCGGGCGGCGGCGGTAGCCACACCAACCTGATGCCGACGATCAATCTGAACTACATCATCTGCGTCGAAGGCATCTTTCCAAGCTTCAACTGATGCTGACGCAAAAGGAGACAAGCGATGGCTGATCCATTCATCGGGGAAATTCGCGCTTTTGCGTTCCAGTACACGCCGCAGGGATGGCTTGCCTGCGACGGTCATTCCTATTTCGTCTCCCAGTACCAGGCGCTGGCTGTCGTTCTTCAGAACCGGTTCGGCGGTGATGGGACGCGCTTCAATGTTCCCGACCTGCGCGGGCGCGCCACGACCAATGCGCTCGGAACCGGCCCCTGGCAGGCCGGGGGCGCGGCGACCCAGCAGTTTGCCAGCACCTGGGGCGTCAGCGAGGTCACCCTGAACAACAGCCAGGTCCCGTCCCATACCCATCAGGCGTTCGGCGTGGGCGCCCTGACCAATGCGACCGCCGTTTCCACGGCATCGGCGACATCGTACCTGTCCGTTCTCCGGTCGGGGAACTCTGTTTACGACGCCTGGTCGATTGATTCCGTCAGTACCGCCAACCACTTCGCCGCTTCGATGATCAGTGTGCAGGGCGGGGGGCCGAATGGTGTTGTGGGTGCCCATGCCAACATTTCTCCCTTCCTTGCCCTCCGTTTCTGTATCGCTGCCGATGGCGTCTTCCCCCCCCAGAACTGATGGACCGGTGGATGGAAGCGGCGGCCCCGGCACGCCGCTTCCCCCCGTGCCGCCCGATCTGGCTGCCCGGGGAATAGGCCTGCGTCCGGAATGCGACGACGATGCCGCATTCCAGCGCGACCTTTACATCCTGGGCCGCTGGCAGGAGATGGCGGCGACCGGCTGGCCGGAACAGATGATCATCGCCTTCCTGGCCCAGCAATCCGACTTCCAGCAGCGGCATTACCGTGCCTGCTACGGCCACGCCGCCTGGGGGGTGATCACCAAGGATGGGTTGCCGGGCGGCCGGCTTTACCTGAACCACGGCGACCAGGAAATCCGGATCATCGACATCCTTCTGCACCCGGGGCTGCAGGGTCAGGGGGTGGGCAGCGGCATCATCCGCGCCGTGTTCGATCAGGCACGCGCCCTTGGCCTGCCTGTGTCCCTGGCTGTGGAAGACCACAACCACGGGGCCCGCCGCCTGTACGATCGGCTGGGTTTCATCTCCACGGCCCTGCACGGCATCCACCACACGCTGGTCTGGACACCGGACTGACGGCCGCGATCCCTGCGCGTCATGCACAACTCCCGATCTGGCCGATCGGGGGTTTGTGTTTGTGCGGACGGTCAACCGATTCCCAGCGAATAGATGTATGTATCCGTCACCACGTCATGCTCGATCGGACCCACGCCAAGGTCCAGCGCACCGAAGGACGCATGCTCCACCCGATAGCACGACTGCGGAAACACGACGCCCGGCGGTCCGCGCATGATGATGTAGAAGACCGGTTTGAACGGCGGCGGCATCGGGACCTGCCGCTCCCGCACATACACCCGCTCCACCGTCAACGGAAACGGCCCGGCCGGTGTGACCACGGTCAGAACCTCCCCCTCCAGGGGTTTCGCCTGTTCAAATGTCAGCATCGTCGCCTTCTCCCTTCCTGACGAACGGGCCGCGATCACAGATAGCCCATCCGTGACATCACAGCGCCATGGTCACGCTCGATCCGTGCCACCTGGTCCCTGGTCAGCTCATCCCGCCAGGCGCCGGCCACGCCGCGGCGGAAGAACGCCTGGCCGGCAACCTGGCCATTGAAGAATCCACGCTCCGCCTCCCCCTGCCGCAGGACATCGAACCGGGTAGCTGCGACCGTGGCGGTGATCACCGCGTCCGATGCCGCGATACGCAGGTGCGCGGCCACCTGGGCCAGGCAGCCGGCGGGGTCGTCCCGCATATCCTCATAGCGCAGTACCAGGGGTGTCGGCGTGGCGGCCAGCCAGCTTTCCACATGCCCGCTCCAGGTCGACAGATGCTGGGGGAACGCCGCCCCGATGCCGCCCGGCCGGATCGCCCAGGTGTTTGCCGGATCGCCCAATGCCAGGATGGCCGCATCCACCGGGATGCCGGTGTGATGGGCGTAGGAGACGGCCACATCGCGCGGATCACGCACCATGTACAAACTGGCCAGGGTCGCCTCGGGCGGGAACAGCGCCCGGCCGGAGGGCGTGTACTCCCACGCTTCATGCACCCGGCGATACAGGGTTGCCTCTGCCTCCCGGGCCAGTTCGACCGCGGCGAGGGCACGCAAATCGGCGCATTCCGCCATCGTGAAGTCGCTGGATTCAAGATCCAGGGCGCGTTCCACCTCCGCCCTGTCCGCGGCGAAGGGCGCGAAGGCAAGGGGGCGGGCGAAGTCATGCCGGGCGCCACCGGCCAGCAGACCGGCCAAGGCCAGCCGCATCCAGGTGTTCCCCGATTTGGGGTAGGAGGCGATCCAGCAGAATCCGCCGCCCCTGAGCCGCATGGTGGTCACGCCCCCGCATCCGCCAGGGCAGCCAGCAGGGCGTCCAACTCCGCCTCATCCCCCAGTCGGCAATGGGCATAGGCCCCACCCAAAGCCGACATCAACCGGGGGATCGCCGCCATCCGCTCCGCCTTCAGGCCAAGGCGAACCATCATCTGGGGGCGGTACAGCATATCCCCGCTCCGCTCCAGTGTTTCCATCAGCGTCAAGCGCCGCAGACCGGGCCGGGTCGCCCCGCGACCTTCCAGAAAGACCATGGCCTTCAGACGCGCAGGCTGCCCTTGGAATGCCTCGCCCACGGGAAGGTGGAACTTGTCCAGCGTCGGCCGCGCCCGCTCCAGCCCCTCCGCCGGCAGGCCCAGCCGATCCATCGCGTCCTGCCACAGCTTCAGCCGCGGGAAGGCCGGCAGCACCAAGGGGCCGCCGGGTGCTGAAAGATCCAGCATGGTCACATCGTCCGCCAGCAGCGGATAACCGCGCAGCACCAGCCGCGCCGCCAGCGTGGACTTGCCGATCCCCGACGGACCGGCGAAAGCCACCGCCCCGCCCGCGAACCGAAGGCAGGCGGCATGGACCGGCAGCAGCCCACGCCGCAATCCGACAATGGCGAAGACACTGCCGTACAGGAAGGTGCGCTGGCTGGCGCCGGCCGGATCCTCGACCGGATCGACCGTGATCCGGCTCCCATCGGGTGCGACACGCCACGCGGCCACGCCCGGCACCTGGAACCGGCTGGTACCATCGGCGGCGACCTGAAGGAAGGGGCGGTCCACGACCGGATCGGCCAGGGGCGGCACGGGCCCCACATCCACCCAGACATCCACAGTCCGGCCATCCCCCGTCCAGGGCGGCAGATCCGCCAAGGGGAACGTGGACGCGATCCGCAGCCCATAGATGCACCGGTCGCCCGGGTGGCCGGACGGGGCGACGGATCCGGGATCGGGGGAAGCCATGGGAATAAGCGCACTCATCCAACAGATACCATCGGGCGGGGGACGCCGGGATACTCGCGCGACACCGACCCCTTTGCAAGGAAACATGGCCACTCTGTCCAATGCAGCGGATTAAGGGTATAGGAACTATGACCATCGACCCGCAGCACAGGGCCACGCATGCTCCCTACCCTCCAAACCGCCCGATCCCTGCTCATGGACGGCCAAGACGAGGCCGCCTTGGACATGCTGGAGAGCTTGGCCCGAAGCGGGGCGGCCACGCCGGACGCGCTTTTCCTGCTGGGGGCGCAATTGCGACAGGCCGGCCGCACGGCGGAGGCCATTCCGTTTCTGGAGCAGGTCTTCCGGGAACGCCCGGACATGACGAACAGCCTGGCGGAACTGGGCTATTGCCTGGCCGAGGTCGGCCGCAAGGAGGAAGCCCTGGAGGTCCTGCGGGAGGTGGTGCGCCGGGTCCCCGGGCATTCCTGCAGTCAGCGCCTGGGCCAGCTTCTCGCGGGCAAAGGCATATACCTGGTCGACAAGGGCGATGACCTGCAGGGTGTCCCGCTTCTGCAGGAAGCGATGGCGGCCCTCGGCCCCTCTCCCGATCTCGCCGCCGCGCTGGCCATGGGGCGGCATCGCCTGGGCGACAATCACGGCGCGTTGTCGCTGTTGCAGGACGCGTTGAGCCTTTGGCCAGATCACCCGGCCTGCCTGGTCAACCTCTCATCGGTGCTCGATTCGTTGAGCCGGCATGTGGAGGCGGAGGCCGCGTGCCGGCGGGTGCTGGATCATCTCGTTCCCGACCTGCCTCAGGCGCACTGCAATCTGGGTGCCGCCCTGCGCGGCCAGGGGCGCCTGGAGGAAGCGGAGGCGGCGTTCCGTCGGGCCCACGAACTGGACCCGACCCTGGTTCCGGTTCTCGCCAATCTGGGGACGGTGATGTCTTCCCTCGGCCGGCTAGAGGACAGTGCGGTCTGGTACCGGAAAGCCATCGACCTTGCGCCTGACGACATGGTGCTGACGTTCCTGATCGCCTGCGACCGGTTGAAGGCCGGGGATTGGGCGGAAGGCTGGGCCCGGTATGAGCTGAGGAACAGGCACCCCGCCAACAAGGTGAACTGGACGCTCAGCAAGGACCTGCCCCGGTGGGAGGGGGGTGATCCGGCGGGCCTTCGTATCCTTCTGGAGGAGGAGCAGGGCTATGGTGACCGGCTCCAGTTCTTCCGCTTTGCCCGCCTCCTGGCCGACCGGGGCGCCACGGTGGGCATCGCGACCCTGCCCGGGCTGCACCGTCTGTTCCGCCAAAGCGATCCCCGTATCCTGCTGGTCGACCGCGACACCGCACCATCGGCGGCGGACTGGGATTTCGGCATGCCGCTGATGTCCCTGCCCCACCGGTTCGGCACACGGGTCGACACGGTCCCGGGGGCACCGTATCTGACCGCCGAACCCGGCCAGGCCGCCGCCTGGGCGGAGCGGCTTGCGGGGTTGACCGGATTGCGGGTGGGGCTGGTATGGGCCGGGGATTCCCGCCCCCACGACCCGAGCGCGAACGGTATCGACCGCCGCCGCAGCATGTCGCTGGCCCAGTTCGCCCCGCTCGCGGCGATCCCGGGCGTTCACCTGATCAGCCTCCAGAAGGGGGAGCCCGCGGCGCAGGTCGCCGACGCGCCCTTCCCGCTCCTGGACTGGACCGGCGAGCTGGACGATTTCGCGGATACCGCCGCCCTGGCCGTGAACCTGGACATGGTCGTCTCGGTCGACACGGCACCCGCCCATCTGGCGGCGGCCCTCGGCGTGCCGGTCCTGCTGCTGTCCCGCTTCGATGGCTGCTGGCGGTGGCTGCACGGTCGGGATGACACCCCCTGGTACCCGACGATGCGCCTTTTCCGACAGCAGAGCTGGGGCGACTGGTCGGCCCCGCTGGCTGGCGTGACCGCGGCCGTGGCCGCGGCTGCCGACGCCAAGTCCCGGGCGTGACCCCTTCCCCCGGATCCGGTATCCAGCCCATGCGATCCCTGTTGACGGGTGTCCGTCCGGACATGATCCGGACCGACCCCTTCCCCCACATCGTCATCCACGATGCCCTGGATGCGGAAGACTATGCGGCCCTGTGCGCCGGGTACCCCTCGCTCGGGGCGATCATCGGCACCGACCACGCCCGGTTCCGGAGCAACCGCCGCTATGCGATGATGGCGACATGGGTCCTGGCATCGCCCGATCTGCCCGCGTGCTGGCATCGCTTCGTCCGGACCCACACCACCCCGGCCTTCCTGGCCGAGGTGGAGGCGCTGTTCGACGGATACTGGCCGCCGGCCCTGCTGTCGACGCTCGGGGGCCGGCTGTCGGGACACATGACGGAACTGTTGCAACTCGGCGATGGGAGTAAGGCACGGATCCAGATGGATGCCCGGCTGGAGGTGAACACACCGGTGCTGGACGTACCGTCCAGGTCCCGCGGGCCCCATCTGGATACACCGAACCGGCTTTACTCCGGCCTGTTCTATCTGCGCCACCCGGACGATGATTCGGTCGGGGGCGACTTGGAACTGTTCCGCTGGCGCGAAGGGGCGACCCGACGGACCGATGTCGTCGCCCTGCCCGACGACGCGGTGGAGAGGGTGGCCACAATCCCGTACCGCCCCAACACCCTGGTCATGTTCCCCCAGGGTATCGACGCCCTGCACGGGGTCGGTATCCGCCAGCCGACCCCCCATGTCCGCCGTTATGTCTTCATCACGGCGGAGATCACCGAGAACTGGCTGGTTCCCCCCGATCGTCGGAGTGAGGTTCCGTGAGACTTCTGGTCCATGGCATGCAGAGCAGCGGCGCCACCGCCTTCACCCAGATGCTGGCCCAACGTCCGGGATGCGTGGCGCTGGTGGACATTCCGAACAATTTCGCCGCACCCAGGGTGACCACGCGCCTGGACTTCGTCGCCAAGGCGGTGGTGACCACCGCCTATCCGTTGGCCACCCATGTCGAACGGTTCCGGCCCGATGCGGTGATCCTGTTCCTGCGGGATCCGCGTGTGAACCATGTCAGCCTGCGCACCAAGGATTATCGGCACCGCTCCGGGCTGATGGAGGAGAAGTTCCTGATCCTCGATCAGCTTTTCGCCGAGCGGCATCGTTTTGACGCTGTGGTCCATTACGAGGATTTCGTTCTGGGCGATCCATCGGTCGGCAAGGCCCTGGCCGATCTCGGCTGGCCGGTGGAGGATGGCTACCGGGAGTTCCGGCGTTCCTATGACGAGCTTCTGGCCTCCCTGTGGGCGGCGGAACCCGATCTGCGCGATCGGATGGATGTCGTCTTCGGCAACGCCAAGGGGCGGGCTGTATCACAGGCCCCGATCAAAAAGGATTGGGACAGGGCGGTGGAGGCGGCGGTGGCGCATCTGTGCCCCCGGCTTCTTGCCCATTATCAACAGCGGGACGCAGCCGCGGCTGAACCTGCCCCCAAGGCGCCCGCGGCAGGAGCGGTCACCGCTCCACCGTGATCAGATTGCGTGCCTGAAGATCGGCCAGCAGGGCCAGCACGTCACGTTCGATCATGGCCAGGGGAGCGTCAAACTCTGTCTCCAGGGTCCGGCACAGGGCGGCAACCTCCACCGGATCGGCCAGCGCCTTCCATATGCGGGTACCGATGACATCCAGAGTAAAATACTGCCCGCTCTCCACATCCATCATCACAGTTTCCCCATCGATCTCTGTCGACAGAAGGTCAGACCGGGCACGGATATGGGAGGACAAAGTGGGCATGGAACGGCAACCAATCTTTGTAAAAAGGCAATTTGAACCATACCTAATCAAGACGTATCTGTCTGTCCATGTACGACTGCTATGATTGCCGCCTTCGCCTCCTCATTGACAGCTACTCGCCGCCTGCTGTCATTGTGGCCAACCGGGTCCTGGAGCTGGCGGGCGGACAGGTGGATGATGTCATAACAGCGGCATGGTCCGCCGTCGCGCAAGTTGACGCGGAGACTCATGGTCAAGAATTTTGCCCTTGAGTATCAATCCAGGTCAGCCAGGGGGTCCACCCCGGCGACGCTGGCCATGAAGCGGAACCAGCCGGCGTCCTTTTCAAGGGCGGCCACGGGATCGGCATAGGAACATTTCCATGTTCAAGTTAAAGCCGGCGATGATGCCTAGAACGTCAGGGGGGCTTCTGTACCATGGCCATGGTGAGAGCACTCGACAGGACGACAACCCGCCCAGCCATAACCCATAACTGCATCGCAGAATGGCATCACCCTCGATGTGTATGACTGGATACATCGGCAGGTGCGTCAATCTCAGCTCAGTGGCCGTTAAACGATCCTTTGGCGGTCACCTCTCGAACTGTCCGCTTACCAGCCTTTACAATGACTTTCCGGACAAATAGATTACCGGACAAGTTTACGGACAAAAGGCGGACGGCAATGGCCGAAATCGGGTATGCGCGGGTCTCCACCAGCGAACAAGACCTTGCTCTACAACTCGACGCCCTGACCAGGGCCGGATGTACCCGCGTCTTTGAAGACAAGGCCTCTGGTGCCAGGGCCGACCGGCCAGGTCTGGCAACCGCGTTGGCGTTCCTGCGGGAAGGGGATGTATTGGTTGTCTGGAAGCTGGACCGGCTCGGGCGGTCACTCCCCCACCTGGTCGAAACAATCACAATGCTTGAGGCACGGGGCATCGGCTTTCGGTCGCTGACAGAAGCCATCGACACCACCACGCCGGGCGGCCGGCTAATCTTCCATATCTTCGGCGCGCTTGGTCAATTCGAACGAGACCTGATCCGGGAGCGAACCCGCGCTGGCCTGGATGCCGCCATCGCCCGTGGGCGCCGGGGTGGCCGCAAGCCCGTCGTCACCGACGACAAGCTGAGGCGCGCACGCGCTCTGATCGCACAAGGCCTGACGGTTCGAGAGGCGGCAGCCAGGGTCAAGGTCGGAAAAACAGCGCTGTATGCGGCGATGGATAAGGTTTCCGACACCGAAACAGGCGGCTGATAATCGCCGTTCGCCCTATGTTCGCGCGAACCGGACAACGCCATTATCAACCAAAGACAGCCACGGTTGATCTGACGTCGATGCCGCCGGCCTTTGTTCGTCGGATCTGGCGCCCGGCGGCCATGATGAACACGGCTGGCAACTGGCGTGCGGGCGGCACCCGGTCCCAGAGGGTTTGCAGGATCGTCCGTCCTTTCCTGGCTTTGCGGATTTTCTGACCCGCAGCGATGCGCTGTGACCAGCGAAAACCGATCTCATGGAAATAGAGATCAGCATGCTGGGAGCTGATGTGATGGAAGACGCCGGCGATGGTCTGACGGACCCGGTTGTTGAAGCCTTCGGCGGCATTGGCATGGACGGTGCCACGGGCATATTCCTTGCGGGCATGGCACACGGTGTCGTGATTGGCGAAACCGGTGCCGGCCGCCACGAAGGCCTTCCATTCATCGCTCATTAGATGGGCCTGCGGCGTCAAGATCGCCTCCAGCACCCGTTCGGTCTCGTTCAGGGACAGGTCGGCTACAACGCAGGCTCTGGCTTCACCAGCCGGTGTCCCTGGTTCCGATCCGGCGGGACGCTGGACAACGACCATGGCCGGGGTCTTGGTCGTGCGCGGCTGGCCCTTGCGGCCGCGACCGGCACGGGGCTTGTCGGGATCGGACCGGGGAGCGCCGCCGAAATACATCTCGTCGATTTCAATGACGCCACCCAGCGTGTGGTCGCGGGCCACCAGCAGGCGCAGCACATGCCCCATCCGCCATGCCGTCGGCTGGCTCACCCCGATAACCTCGGCCAGCCGGATTGAGGAGACGCCCTTGTCGGATTGCAGGATGAACCACAGGGCCAGCAGCCAAGTGCGCAGCGGCAGCTTGGTCGCATGCAGCGGGGTCCGCGTCGTCACCGTGAATTGCTGCCGGCAATCCTGGTCAGAGCATTTGGCAGCCGCACGCCGGGCAAAGCCGTCCCCGCGGCCAGACCATCGCTTCCAGCAGCCAGCGGCAGCGATCATCATCCGAAAACGCAGCCACTGCATCGGCAAGTGTCCGGACCCCGATATGCGCCTTGTAGCCAAAGACCGGGATGGCAATGTCGGGCGGCTGCGGCGCCCCCTCGGGGGCCGGCTTGGCCTTGCTGAATTTCACCGTCCAGCGGGCATCCACATCCTTCTGGGCCGCCTTGGCCGGCTGATCGGGCCAAATCTCCCTGGCCGACCGGCCCTCCTTGATCGCCGCCTTCTCCTCCTCCTTGTTACGCTGGCGGGGCGCCGCCACCAGCGTGGCATCCACGATCTGACCCGACATCGGCAGATAACCCGCCGCAACGATCGCACGGGGCCAGACGCGTGAACAGCCCGTCCAGCGCACGGGCGGCGATCAACACTTCGCGGAAATCCTACAGCGTGTTGGCATCGGGTACCCCGTTCTCTGGACCCAGGCCACAAAACCGCATCCAGCTCAGCCGGCGCGCACCAGATACGAGGTCTGTTGCAACGACAGCCCGTGCAGCGCCTGCAACACCAGCATCTTGAATTTCAAAACCGCGTCAAACGGCGGGCGACCGCCCCTGCGCGGGTCGCCGCGGCGCAGGGCCCTGGCCAGAACCGGCCGGAACTGCTCAAAATCAACCGTCGCCAAAAGCCGCTCTAGCGGATCACCCTCCGTCGACAACTCGCGTAGACGATCCTCAAAATCCCAGAAACCGCCCTGTCTGGACATTACCAACCTCGCTACAGGCTGCATGCCCTATCATAGCAGAAATCGGCAGTTTCCGGAGGTGTCCAGGTTTTTTATACCGTTCGTAAAAAAAGACGGTGAGCGGTAGGGACCTGTGCAGTCAACCCACAACAGGGTGACCGATCTTTTCCGCGCCTTATGGTACTGATCCCACTTTCTGACCATGGATGAAGCCACTTTGATCCAGGGGCTGGATGCTCTTCACATCGGTGATATGATCGCGCTGGTCATGCTGGGCGCTGTACCTTCCGCCCCTGCACTGATCTCGACTTTCAACCCCGCCCTGACACACAGCGCAATCAGGTCGGCCAGTTGAAAGAGATTGATATTCCCTCCCCGCAGATGCTTCAGCCTAGTTGCATTGATGCCGAGTTGGCGGGCCAGCTTGAAGCGATCCAGCTTTGTGTTATCAAGATAATGATGCATTGCGATTAACAGGTCGGCACGAAGCCTGAGGTCCGTCCGCTTAACCGGATCCGGCTCAACAGCATCCCAGACGCAGGCGAAGGCTCTGTATTCCATCACTTACCCCCTCTCGCTCAAAAGCCGATATCCACATCACGTCCCCGAGACTGTTCCTTCCCCTCCATTCTGTCGATACCCCGTCCCAGATTGACTGGAAGGGACAGGATGACGCCTGCCGGCAGGGTTCGGCCAAGTTTCGCCAACAGTGCCATCACCTCGCGATTGGGCAACCCATCCTGGTTTGAACTCTCCAATCCCGACCGGACAGAACCCAATTCCTTGAGCAGAGGAACGATACTCCTGGTTGGGTCCACCCCTTTGGAAACGACCAGTTCGACCTCAAGGTCAGGACGGGCCGCGACCAACCCGGCAATACGGCGCACCTGGTCAGGCTGGAGATCACCACCGGTTGCGATATAGGCGGTGTCTGACCTGCTCGCATCCGCTCCACGCCTCGATAGGGCTTCTGCGGCTGTCGCGGTGATCACTAACCGGCCGGCCGTTCCGGGGTTACCAGCTATATGCAGACCTCTTTCCCGGCTTAACGGCGGAAACTGATGGCGGCTTCCCCTCGCACTGACCACTTCATAGCCGGTGATGCGGCCCGCCTCGTCGCGCCTGTCCGGCATCAGCCCCTGTGGGACAGAAGCGGGTGATTGC
>NZ_NOXU01000014.1 GCF_002251795.1 Niveispirillum lacus
CCGAGCTTAACGACTTGTCCAGTTTTACGGGGCCAGCTCACTTCGTACGGGCGCAAAGCAGTTTGAAAAGGCTCTCCCCTGCTTCGCCCAACTCATCCGAGGTCAGTTTTTCCGTCATGGCGCGTGGCTTCGAGGCTGTTGGTCTGCGGGCGTTCTGCCTTTCATTGGAGGGTAGCGTTTCAGGCTGGTTTTTGCAGGCATGGCGTCGTCCATCGACGATTGAAGGGAGGATCGCGGAGTGTCTGTCCTCAGTCCCAGGACAGCGGACAAATTTGATTTGACCTTCCAGGAACTCGCATGGTTACATGTCCTCAGTCCTAGGACAGCGGACAGGGTCAGTATTCGATGAAGGGCCAGGACATAATCATCCTCCTCAAGCTGGTCAGTCTCCATGATCGTGAGAGGGAGTGCCCGCAAGGCACCGTCCAGGGGAAATCCGCAGAGGAGGAAGACCCGTTCTCCATGCGCGGCCTTGGAGCCGCGCTCGGCATCAGCAAGACCGAGGTGAGCGCGTCGATACGGCGAAGTCTGGAATCCGGCTTGGCGATCAAGGGAGCGTCCCAGGTAAAACCGAACCGGCAGAGGCTGCTCGAGTTCATCCTCCACGGTCTAAGGTACGTGTTCCCAGCGAAGCCCGGCGCCGTCACTCGCGGCGTCCCGACGGGGTTCTCCGCGCCGATGCTGAAGGGGCAGGTCCTCGCCCCAGGGAATTACGGCTACGTGTGGCCGTCCGCGCACGGCGAGGTGCGCGGGGAGTCCATACCCCCGCTGTTCAAGTCGGCGGCCGAGGCCGTTGAATCGGACCCCCGGCTGTACGAGTATCTGGCGCTCGTCGATGCGATACGGATCGGTCGCCAGCGGGAAACGAACCTAGCGGGCGAGCGGCTCCGGGAAAGGCTGATGAACCGTGGGTGAAGTCCAAGGCCAGCTACTGGGGATGTTGGAGACGGTGGCTTCCGCGCTCGGGGACGAGCTCCGCGGGCGCTTGGTCTTCGTCGGCGGCTGCACCACCGCGCTCTTCGTCACCGACCCGGTCACCCTGGAGGACGTCCGGGCGACGGACGACGTGGACCTGATCGTCGACCTTGTCGGGCATGGGGCGTGGGGCCTGTTCCAGGAACAACTGGTGGGTCGGGGCTTCTCGGTCAACTCGGACGACGACGTTATATGCCGGATGCGGCTCGGGAACATGAAGGTCGATTTCATGCCGGACGATCCCGACATACTCGGCTTCAGCAACCGGTGGTATGCGCGGGGGATCGAAACCGCGCAGTCGGTGACGCTTCCCGGCGGGCTTGCAATCAGGACGCTGGCGCCTGCCCTGTTCCTGGCCACCAAGCTTGACGCCTATCTGGGCCGAGGGAACGGCGACCTCCTTGACAGCCACGACATCGAGGACGTGCTGGTCGTCGTCGACGGCAGGGAGGAGCTGGTAGACGAGGTACAACAGGCCGAACCAGAGGTGCGCGCCTTCATATCGCGCCAGTTCCAGGCTCTGCTGGCCGACGGGCAGTTCGACTTCTTCCTGGTCGGCAACGTCCGCGGCCCGGAGGGGCGGGCCGAGATTGTCCGGCAGCGGATCGTCGCCCTGGCAAGTCTCGGAGGACAGCCGGATGCGACTTGAACTCAATTGGCAGACCTGTCCAGGGAGCCTGACGCTCGATAACAGGGATTGGTGCGGGATCGCGGTTCGACCCGAAGCGACCATGTGTGCGGTACTGGACGGCTCAAGCTCCGCCAGGGGCAGCGGCGAGCTTGCCAAAGAACTTGCGCAACGCTTGGCGGACTGGTTCGCGGGGGCCGGGCTGCCTGTCACACCGACGATGTTCAACGAGCAAATGCGGGCATGGCATCCCGCCCTTCGCCGCGAATTCCCCTTCGCCGCCGCCAGCCTCATCGTGGTCGTCGTTACGGAACCAAACCATCCTGTCATGGCACTCCATGCTGGGGACTGCATCGCCGGCTACAGGAGCGCAGGGGAGGAAATCGAATGGTGCACCCAGCCGCATACGCTGGCGAACTCCCTGGCGGATGTGCCGATCCCGCAGCTGGCTGCCTCGCCCATGAGGAACAGGATCACCAGGTGCTTCCGCTGGCGGGAATTCGAGCCGCTTGAGCATGCCGAACTGCTGTGCACCGGGCACGTCGGCTTGGTGCTGGCGACGGACGGGTTCTGGGCCGGGCTTTCCGACGCGGACCAGTTCCGCATGCTGGCTGGGGAAGCCCAGACGGGACCGCCCAACCAGGACGATTGCAGCGTCCTGGGCATCCGGTTCACTGACGCGACCGGATCAGCGCCCCTATTCCGGGGTACCTGGGAGAATCTCTATGTTGTCCCAAGGGAAGCAATGCAGCCGGCCGTAGGGTAGGTGAAACGGAGGGGGGGAATTTACATCCGCGATGTGGATGGGCCTTCGATGAACTACTACGCCTGTCCAGATGTTCGTGTGGATTGACGGATCACGTGCTGCTTCGTTTCATCATCGTCGAATTCCACACGATCGAGACCGATGGCACCGGAGAAGTCGGCATCGAGGATGTTCGTGACGTGGCGAAAATCAGCATTGACGAACTGGACATCCCGGAAGGACGCGCCGGTCAAGTCCGCCCTGTCGAACGGAGCAAGGACAGACTGCGCAAAACTCGGCTCGCCGGCGTCATCGGTATCAACTACCTCGTAAAGACTGGACGGCGGCGGGTCCGTCCACGCCAACAGCGCGCCATTGAACACGGCACCGCGCAGGTTGGCATCTGGAAACCGACAATCCTTAATGGTCACCGGTGGGGGAAGCAGCAATCCCTGAAGCGGATTGCCTGGCGAAAAGATGACTTTCGAACAGTCAATGAAGCCGAAGTCCACCGAGTCCAGTTCTACCTGCTCGCGGCTGGACAGGTTTCCCCATTCACCCTGGTAAAATCGAGACCCACGTATCGATTTGATGTCATTGTTACAAAACGAGAAGCTGGTCAACTTGATGCCGGTAAAGTCGATGTCGGTCTTGCCCATCCCGACCAGCCGGCGCACGGCGCCGGCAATGCGCATCCGGCCCTCCTCGCTGTTCCACCGCTTAAAGTCCTGGATTTCTTCCTGGTATCGCTCGACCCTCTGCCGCCGCTCGCTTCCGTTCAGAACCAGCGCCATGAAGATCCCGAAGAATACGAGATCAAGCAGGAAACCGGTTGCCTCGACGAACACGCCCGGCCAATAGCCGTCCTACAAGTCGGGCTTGGTCCTGTACAACAAGGCCACGGCCGCAAACGACGCACTGAAGCCGGCAATCAGTATATGCCGCGGCAAATATGCATCCCGCCAAAGGCTTGCCCTCTGCCGTACCGCTGCAATGCTCCTTCTCCATCGGCGCAAAAGGTGCTTCACGGCTTCACCTCGTGGGATCAAACGTCCGGATCGATGTCCACGTGCGACGGTCATGTCGCCAGGTTGTTCACGTCGGCTGGGCGCCGTTGGCCGTCGGGCCTGCATAGGCTGGGTCAAGCGCCTGGTTCAACAGATGCGCGAGGCGGAAACCGGCGTATCGGACCCGATCCTGCGCCCGGCGATCATTGGCGGCCAGGTAGGCGGCGCCGATCGTCTGGCGCCGTTTGGGCGTTTGTGGCTTCAGGACCGCCGCTGTTTCCGAGTACTGGCACGCAGGCCCGACCCTGACGCAATAGAGCGTCTCCGGCGCCAAGGCGATCTGGTAAGACTCGTCCGCCCAGGCCCGCGGGTCGCCCTGGACGATCGCCCGCTCCTCGGCGAGGCTCGTGTTTGCCATCAGGGTATCGACCGCCCGGTATGTGATGGTGTTCGGGCCCCAACTTGGTCGAAAGTCCGCGCGCTTGCGTACGCGGTCGAACAGGCCGGCTTCGAGGATGCATGCGTCCCATACCGAATGGAGGTTGTCCGAGCGGTAGGTTGATAGTCCGCAGCGGAAGCTGGGGACCTCGATCCCGTTGCCACCCCGATCGTCGGCGAACGACACGTGCAGCGGCTGGTGGATGTCCCCCAGCCAATGGCCGAGCGCCATGAGCGCGAACACCCGCTCCTCACGCGGACGCGAAGCATCGCGCAGGATCGACAGGTCGCGGTCGATGCCGGAGAGGATGCAGTCGCCGTCGCGCGGGCAGCCTGCACTGTCGATCGACAGGACTGTCCGGTCGACATTGATGAAATGGTCCTCGGGATGACGCCTGGGCATGGCGTCCTCCTCAAGGCAGCCGATATTGAACGAGGTATACCGGCGATCATCCAGCTTGCCTCGGCCTGCGACATGGATACCGCCAGCGCGCGACTGCAACAAATCTATCAGCGCCGCGCGGCTTGTCTCAGTGAGATTGCGATATGCGAGATCACATACGACCAAGTGTCCCTGGCGACCCCAGGCATTGGCTGCAGGAGGGGCGGCGACCAGCCCCACCAGGACCGACAGAGCCAACAGGATCGCAGAGAGCAACCGTGTCATAGCTATACCTCCACCAGAGATCGTATAACCATGTTCTCTCGATGGAGTTGCGTCAATGGCCATCACCGCTTGCGCCGCGGCGTTTATAAAACTGCAAATTCTACTCATCATAATATCTACGAGGGGTGTCCTCCACATTGCTGAAGCACCCGAGTGAGGGGCGATGGTTACCAGGTTCATCAGCGATGCCCTGCCCGAGATGGATGAGGCTGTGGGCGCTGCTGCCCCGTATACTCCTGGTCGTCGCACATATGGCTTGACGTGGACGGCGCCCAGCTGCCCTGTTTTGCGCTGGTGTTGCCTCCCACACCACCAGTTCCGTCTCTCGGATCTGCACGCAATCGGACCTGTTCGCGCTGTCCCTGCCGCTTCGCTCCACTTGGCGGCCGAGGGCGCTCGAACCGTCGGCTTCGCGGCCTCATCAGCTGCCCAACTCATCCTTCGGCAGTATTCCCCGAATGCCCGGATCTGTCGTTTTGCCCATGCCGCGAAGGCGTAGCCGATCACATCTCGCCGAATTCACAAAGCACGGAGGCTCTTGTAGTGACGCAAAATTCTCCCCGTTGGGACAACCTGCGGAAAGCGGCGCGGGAGGCGCTGACCCTCCACCTGGCCTTCAAGGTTGCGTTCGGCTTCCTGACGTCGGTGGCCTTGGGGTACTTCAGCGTCGTCTGGTACTGCCTCGCCGAGGGCGTGCCGGTTTTCGACATGCTGGAGGCCACCGGCTCCGGCGTCTTCCTGATCTCCTCCCTGGCCTGGCTTGTCCTGTTGGCAATCGCCCTTATCCTGCTGGTCCCGGGCATGGCCCGGCTTCTCGACTCCGGCCACCACCATCCGGATCCCAATGCTGAAGCCAAGGTCGTCGAGCGGCGGAATCATTTTCGATGGCTTTTGGCGGTGGTGCCGGGTGCGGTAGCCTATTCCTGCATCGTGATGCCCATGTTCATCGCAGCGACTGACCACCCGGGGGCCAAGACGTGGATGGATTTCGCCCGGTTAGGCTATGTCCTCCTGGTCTGTGTCGCACTGTTCGATTCCGCCAATTCTGTTCGGCGTTCCGCCGACAGCCGGGGAATCTGGCGGGAAGTTCGCACCGGCTGGGGCTACCTGTTGGGGATGAATGCCGTAACCATGTTCTCGATGTTCATCTACACCCGGGTGGCCATCGAGCTCCTGTCGGGGTTTTACCGCAGCTCGCCGGATTGGGGGGACATACCGACGAAGCTGTTGCTCGCCGGCCTGCCGATACTTCCGGGCATGTTCCTGGTGTTCCTCTCCGGTTGGGCGGTCCGCCGACGGGCCGGCGACGTGGTCCTTGCTGTCATCGGCGTCACCCTGTGCTGCGTGTTATTCTGGCCTACGGCGCCGCACGTCGTTGAACGGATGCTCAACTTCTTCAGCATCGGGGGCGGTCGGGTGGTGGCCCTGTGGGTCGACGGCGGTACCGTATGCTCGCGGTTTCCGGACATGCTGCCGGCGGGTGCTTGCCCGTCCGGCACCCTGGACGCCGACCGCATCCGCCTGAAGCCGCTTCCCTTGGCGCTCCGCGGCAAAGACGCCTACCTGCTATGGCTCGACGGAGGTCCCAAGCAGCCCAAGGATGGCGATGATACCCGGCGCACCATGATTGCCATTCCGCGGGCCGACGTCCACGAGGTCGAGTACCTTCGGGACGGTTCGGACCAGGCGGAGCCGTCTTCGGAGAGCCAGGCTCCGTCGTCACCCTGACAGAAGCCCTGGATGCAGGGGCGAAAATGGCCATTCATCTTCGCTGCACAGCAAATATTGACAGAATGCCGTATATTCGATGATGTTAGCTTATTCGCTGCGCAGGAAACATAGATGAACGGTCAGGCAAAGGACGTTCTGGTCGAGAAACTGGCGGAGGCCTTGGCCGACATAACCGGCGGCGAACCCCCGACGGTGTGCTCGCCCGAGGAGCCCGGCGGCCAACATCGGCCGGATGCGGTCCTGGAAGCAAGTTTGGATGGCCAGCGGTACAGGCTGGTCGTGGATTTCAAGCAATCGGTTTTCCCGCGCGATGCGCGCGAGGCCCTCTGGCGCCATCGGAACAGCCTCAACCAGGGCGGTATGGCAGGCCATGAAGCCATGCCCGTCCTGGTCGCAGAAAGCATTTCGCCGGGAGCGCGGGATCTGCTCAGGAAGGAGCGCGTCGGCTATTTCGACGGGGACGGAAACCTCTTCATTGCCGCGCGGGGCCTTTACCTCCGTCTCGACAAGCCGGAATCGCGGAAGCAATCCCGGGCGGTGAACAACGTCTTCTCCGGCCAGCGCGCCCAGGTCCTGCATGCGGTATGGGGACGGGAGCGGGATTGGTTCGGCGTACACGAAATCGCCGAAAGGGCCGGTGTGTCGCCGGCAACGGCGTCGGTGACGCTGGCGGCCCTTGAGCGCCGGGAGTGGGTGGAGGCACGCGGCAGCGGGCCTTCGAAGGAGCGGCGCCTGGCCAACCCGGGCGCCCTGCTCGATTCATGGGCCGCCTACCAAAGCTCGGCCAAGCCGAAGGCCGTCCGGCACTACTATGTGCGTTCCGCCGCCTATGCGGACTTGCAACGCCGGTTGGACGACGCCAGCGAGAGGACTGGGGTTCGGTACGAACTCGCGGGAATATCCGCCGGCCAGGTCCACGCCCCGTACCTGTCGGGAGTCTCCCAGGTCGCGTGCCGCGCCACCGGTGGCAAGCCGCTGCAGGCCATGCTGGAGGAAGTCGGCGCCAGACCGGTCAGGGAAGGCTGGAACCTCGGCGTCCAGGAACTGAGGGCGGACGACCAGCTCAGGTTTCGCCAGCGGGTCGGCGACCTTTGGGTCGCCGACCCGCTCCAGGCGTACCTCGACCTTTTGCAATCCGGGGGGCGCGCCAAGGAAATGGCGCAGCACCTCCGCGCTGAAAAACTGGGAGCATGATGTCCAAGCCGCAATTCCTTGCCGAATACAACCAGGACGTGGCCGCCGATTGCGAGCGCGTCCTCGTGACGCTCTTCAGCGGCCTGGGTCCCTGGCGGGACTCAGTGTTCCTGGTGGGCGGGCTGGCGCCGCGCTACCTGGTGAGGTCGCGTCCGCCGGAGGTGCCTCTTCACGCCGGTACGGGCGACATCGATGTCGTCGTTGACCTGGCCGTCCTCGCCGACACCGAAGCGTACCGGACCCTCGAGGAGAACCTGCACCGCATGGGCTTCGATCGCGCTGAGAACGAGAAGGGCACGAAGGTCAACTGGCGCTGGAAGACGAGGACCGAACGTGGCGTAACCCTCATCCTCGAGTTCCTCGCCGACGACCCAAAGCTTCGAGGAGGCGCGTTGCAGGTGCTCCCGACCGACGGCAACGTCTCAGCGATCAACATCCCCCACGCGTCGCTGGTCTTCGACCTTCACGATCGGGTGGAGGTGACGGCCGACCTCCTCGGCGAGAGGGGCAGGGCGACCGAAACCATCCCGTACGCGGACATCGTGTCGTTCACCTGCCTGAAGGCGTTCGCGTTCGACCACCGCCGCGAGAGGAAGGACGCCCACGACCTCGTCTACTGCCTGGAGCATGGCGAAGGAGGGCTGGGTGGTGCCATCTCAAAATTCCGGCAGGCTTTGGCTGGGAAGCATGCCGAAGTCATCCGCCAAGCGCTGGGTATCCTCCGCATGCGCTTTTGCGATCCGATCCCGGAGGAAGGATACCTGCGGGAGGGTCCCGTTGCGGTCGCCCAGTTCGAGATCGACGGCGATGCTTCAGACGGGGACGTCCGTGAACAGCAGGCGTTGCGGCAACGTCAGGCGAGCGATGTCGTATCGGGCTTGCTTGACAACCTGGAGGTCGGGTGGCCGGTAGCTAAAGGTTGATGGAAGCCTTTCCGCCCCGTGCCCTGCCAGCATCCCACCCAATCCCCCTCGGCCCGCCACCTCCCCACCTCCCCACCTCTCGGCCCGGGGCGCCCCGGCGCCCCCCGCTCCGACGCGCCGGCGCCGCAGGCCAGCCCCAACCCAACCTCCCCCTTTACCTCTTGGGGAGGGCTGGCCTCCCCGGCCGCGTTGCGCTAATTCCTCAGGTCCATTCCGGCCCGATCCCGGCGCCGCCCCCATATCAGGATTCAAAGATGACCGACAAGATCACCAAGGACGACCTGGCCGCCATCGTCTCCAGCCTCACGGGCAGCACCAAGGCTGCCGGCAAGGGCGCCGTCGACGGCATCCTGTCGGCCATCGCCACGGGCCTGAAGGACGGCAAGGAGGTCAACCTCGCCGGCTTCGGCAAGCTGGTTGCGCAGAAGGTGCCGGAGCGGCAGGGCCGCAACCCGCGGACGGGCGAGGCCACCACCATCGCCGCCCAGACCAAGGCGAAGTTCTCGCCGGCCAAGGCGCTGAAGGATGCGCTGAACGGCTGAACTCGGCGGGCGCTGCCTCCCGTGGGCAGCGCCTGATCGACTTTGATCATGCAGCCATACGGACATCGTGTCATGTCCAGCCAGTTTACAGGCGGCTTTGCGCCCTGGGTGGCGCCCTGCTAAACACGGCTACGGGACCTATGTGCATCGCGCAGGGATCGGAACAGCCGATCAGATGCGGGGATGGAATACACCGCGTCCCAGGCTTGTCCGCATACCGGTCAGCAGGATGATGGCCTCCGAAGTCGAGCATGGTATCCAGCGGCGTGCCGGGCCTAAGTGGCCGCGTGGCGTACCCGGGACGGCCGCTTCTGGCGGCGCAGCACGGCGTCGAGCGACCGCGGCTCCTCCTCGGGCTGGAAGAGGGACTGGAACGACCCCGACGCTCCCAGCAGGTCGGCGACCTTCACGAAGTTCCCAAGGCTGCCGGCGCCCTGCCGTTCCATCAGCCGGTAGGTCGAGACCGGGATCCCGGACCTGTCGGCGACGTCCTGCTGGCGGAGCCGATGTTGGATGCGCAGGTCACGCAGCCGACGGCCGACTGCGGCGCAGGTAGCTGATGGTGGCACTGTAAGAGTCAACATATTGTCACCTAATCAGCATTTCGCTCCATAATGATAAAATACCATCACTTAGATGGCAACCTCGACCGCGCTGGCGCCGCATCCCCGCGTGAGGACTAAGGGCGGCTGGTGGATGTGCCGGGCAGGGCGGGTCCCGAGGGAGCTGGGATCGCAGCTCGCGGGCCGGAGACGCATATCCGAGCCGCGGCCATCCCATGCGTTTCCGAACGATGGGAAACGGCAGCATGAGGCGATGGTTCCACGGGGTCCATGGTAGAGGTTGACCGGAGATACGACGACTACGGCAGCGCAGGGACTCCGGTCGGATATCCGTCGAAGGCGTACTCGTTCAGGAACTGCCTGCGCCAGAGGAACTTTCGATCGACCTCGGCAAGCCCGGCCTCGTCGCATGCGCCGGCCCAGCCTTCACGGATCGTCGCGACCTGGCCGTCGATGATCCCTCGGGCCTCCGCGTCGCTGAGAAGGAACGTCGGCGCGGCCCGCCGGCAGGTTTCCAACATGCTGCGCCTGTCGCCTGCATGCATGAGCATGGCCTGTCCCGCCTCCCGACCGGTCCGCGCCTGGGGACAGATGTCGTAGGCTGGGGTGAGCGTCAGGTGCCTGCCGTCCCAGAACGCGGCGTGGTTTCGGGCATGGTCGTCGGTGTTGCCGACCAGGACATTGAAGACCATGCGTCCGAAGAGCTCACGCAAGGTGGCCTGGGGGGCTGTGAAACGGGCCCGTACGCTGTCGGCAAGGTCGGGATAGGCGGCGTAGCGGGCCTCCATTTCCGACAGGCCAAGGACCGTCAAGGCGGATACCAAGGCGCGGCGGGTCCATCCTCCATCGGCCTGTTGGCGGTCGAAGCGGCGGACCAGCAGGACATCCTTGCCGTTCGCCTGTACCAGCCTCACCGGCGCCACGTCCAGGCCGATCGCCGCTGCAAGGCGCATGGCGACGAACTCGGCCTTCACCACAGCATACGTGTCGTTGGTCGCCGAGAACTTCGCGATGTATTTGCCGCCCTCGTCCTCGACGAGGGCCTTGGGTCGCGCACCGCCGATGGAACTGCCGTGGAACAGGGCCTTCTCCAGTGCCGGCGGGATGGGCTCGCCCCGTTGGACCCTCTCGGCGGCTTCCAGCAACTCCTCCAGCGTGGCGTTCTCCTGCTCCCGCGGTTCATAGCTGCGGGGGGACGCCTGGAAGTCCAGCGCGCCGATCCTGTCGGACCCGGAATGGAGCATGTATGTCAGTTCGTCGAACTCGACCGCCTGGGCAGCGTCGCCGCGCAGTCCTGTCAGGCGGTTGATGATGACGCGGCGGCCCCAGGCGTCGGGCGACCCGTCGCGGAGGCAGCCGGCCATGTCCAGCGGCGCCTTCGGCACCTGGGCGCCGGCTCTCAACGGGAGGTCCGGCATGAACAGCGGAACAGCATCGGAACGGGCGAGGTACGACTGGCCGTAGTTGAAGACATAGAGGTTGCCCTCGCGGGCGATCCTGCCGGCAACCACGGGGGCCGTGGCACCCGGCAGCCAGATCCAGACAAACACCTCGTCGACTGCGGCAGGGCCGGGCCGGTGCTCAGAAGTCATCCTTCACCTCCGTGCGTGGGCGGCGGACCGACTGGGGCAGGAGGGCAAGCTTGTCCTGGACCCGCTCAATCTGCCGCTCCATGGCCCCGGCCTCCGCCACGAACAAAGGTACGCCGACGAGGGTTGCCGCCTCGAAGACCAATCCGACCTCCACCTTGGGGCCGCCCTTCTCGATCAGCTGGAGGGTGCTCCTCGCGATGCCGACCCTCTCGGACAGTTCAGCCTCGGACATCCCGCGCTGTTTGCGCGCCAGGCGAATCTGTGCGCCCATAAGGGCCAGGGCCTCGACTGTCGCACGGGAGTAGGTCCTCGGCTTCGTCTGCATGGAGGCTGTCCTTTTGACCGGCATGGCGATCACGAGGAGATTTCGTGACTGATATATCGGTCAATACCATAACCCTTCCGACGCCTCAACCGATATGCACCCGGTCACTTCGCACTGCCTGGGCCGGCTCTGGAAAGTCGCTCGCGGCGTCCGCAACGATAGCTTCCAGCACCCAGGGGCGCCTATGATTGCCACATGACCGCGACGTCGAGCCCGGCGAGCGGCGCTATAGAGGAAACGGTATGCTGCTTGACAAGATCATCGACGGATTGGCCGGCGACACGCCCTTGTCGAAGGCGGAGCTGGCAGGATTAATGGACGTAGCCGTCTCCAACGCTGCTGGAATAGCGCCGGTGGTGGACGGGCTGATCGAAAAGGCAACCGCCGGCGTCTACCTCCTGCCCAGGCAGCAAATGCTCCTCCATGTCGGCCTCCATGTGCTGGCCGCCGCTCGCGAAACCCAGGCCTGCGGGCCGTTCCTGCGGCTCCTGCGGCGACCACAGGACGAGCTGGACCGCCTGCTGGGCGAGGGATGCGTTGAGTTCGCCACCGGCGTGATCCTTGGGCTGTGGGACGGCGACGCCGACGCCCTGTTTGCGCTGGCGTCCGACGGCGCGGCGTCAGGCGAGGTCCGTTGGTCGGCATTGCAGGTCCTTTCGCGCCTCGTGCACGACGGTCACGTCGAGAGGGACCGGCTTATGGACCTGCTGGACCGGTTCGACCGGGAGCGCCTGGCGATGGACGGGGACGCCGCCTGGGCAGGGTGGCAGGATGCGGTCCTGTACCTGGGGCTGGTGGAGTTCGTCGAACGCGTCGAGAGGGCGTGGACAGATGGGCGGCTGCCCCACACGCGGAAGCCGGACCAGCAGGAGTTTCTCGAGGCGGTGGCGGCCGTCGCTGTCGATCCCGGGGACGACGGCTACCTCGTCCGCGACCATGTCGTGCCGATCACCGACCCGATGCAGGGCCTGGATTGGCTGGTCCAGGGCACTGGACCGTCAGGAGGGGAGGGGCCGGACATGGATCCGGCGGCGGGCATCCGGCTCAGCGAGGCGGAGCTCGATTGGCTGGCCGGCTTCCTGGATTCCGCGCAGGCACCGGAAGCGACGTTGAGCATGGAGCACCTGGACGGCCTCTTCTCCGCCCTGGTCGCGGGCCCGGTCGTGGTGCCGCCGTCCCGCTACATGCCCGTCATCTGGGGCGGGAACGAAGGGCCCGTCTATGACAGCCTGGAGCAGGTCCAGCACGTCACCGGCCTGCTCATGCGGCATTGGAACACCATCGCGGCGAGGCTGGGAGCCGGCGTTGGGCACGAACCCTACCTATACGAAGTGCCGGTCCAGGAGATGGGGCGGCATTGGGCGGAGGGTTTCCTCCTGGGCCTCGACCTTGAGCAACGGGCATGGTCGCCCATGCTGCGTGACCCGCAGGCCGGCGGCATCGCGATGCTGATCTCTGCCCTGATCGCGGACGAACATGGAGGCGAGGCACCGGACGACGACGCCCGCGCCGAGATTATCGAGAACCTGCCGACCTTGCTCATCGGGGCATGGGTCTTCTGGCGGGACCGGGAAGCCGGCGGGCGCAAAGCCGCGCAGCCGGTCCGGTCCGTGAAGACGGGGCGCAACGATCCTTGTCCATGCGGATCGGGCAAGAAGTTCAAGAAATGCTGCGGCTCGGGGAGCCAGGTGGTCCATTGAGGAGGGGGCACGGGGATGCCTATCCCCTGACCTGCCATACCTCGCCGCTGTCCAGCTGCTTGACGTAGTCGACCTCGCCGCCGTTCCAGTGGTAGGCGAAATGGGCGCCCTGCGCCGGGATGGGAACCACGTCCGGCCAGAACGATGCGATGCAGCCACCGCCCGGGTACCGCACGCTCGGCCAGGTGATACCGTTCGACCCGGCCGCCCGCCGTGCGGCGCCGAAGGCCTGGGACGGGCCGTAGTCCGCAGGGTCGAGCAGGTCGGCCCGGCCGGCGACGTCGTCCAGGTCGGCGTCCACAGAGCCGATCAGTTCCCGGAACTGCGACGTCCAGCCGGGCGCCTCCGCCGTGGCCCGCATGAACTGCGCGTGGTGGTGGACGGTCTCGGCGATCGCCACCTCAGTCCGGTCGCCGGCGTAGTAGAGACCGAAGCTGCCGTCGGAGAAGCGCCCCGGCCGCAGGGCTGAGCAGTGGACGAAGGGCGCCATGACCCAGCTGGCCCCGGGGCCGGTCACGCGCCGGGCGACCGGCACCTTGGAGAGGTCCCCGATGCTGTCCCTGACGCGCGGGTTGAACTTGGCCTCAGCCGAGGCCAGGGCCTCCCAGTCCGCCGGGTCGGCGATGTCCTCGAACAGGTCGATGGGCGGGTGGATGGATCGGATGATGCGGACGGTGCGCGGCCACGCGACCCGCCGGACGGGCACCGTCACCATGCGCCCCTTTCGGCGTCCAGGTAGCCGCGCAGGTCGAGCAGGTCGGTGATCTCGCCGCGCATCATGACGTCCAGCGCGCTCCTGCCGGCGAAGGCCCCGTTCGGCTTGCGGATCCAGGCATAGCCGCGGGCCGGCTCTGCGAACAGGTAGCGCAGGGCCTTGTGGATGCCCATCAGGATGGCCATCCTTGCCCGCAGGTCCCTGTCCACGCGGCCGATCTCGCCGAGCTTCCAGCGCGCCCAGGTCCTCTGCGCCATGTCGCCCAGCAGCGTGCGCGCCTCCAGGTCGCTGAGGTCCCAGGCGCGGAACAGGTTGACGGTCGTGCGCGCCAGGGCGGCGGCCTCCTCGTCGGTGATGGTCGGCTGCTGGGGGCTGGCCTGGGTCGATCGGACGGTCGCGAACTGCATTGTCGCTCTCCTTTGGCATCAAGATAGCAAATTCATGCCAAATGGCAAGCTGATCCGATCTTTCGGAGCCGTGGCGCATTGGGGAGGGGACATGCTCCAGGTCCCTTCATGGATGTTCGCGGTTTCGGCGCAGCGTCCAAGTTCGCCCGCGGGCGATGCATTCGGAAGCCACGGTCCATGAGCGTGTCCGTTCAGTAGCCAGCTTCCCTCTGGTGCCGGAATGCCAAAACATAAACGGCGTCGCTGGCCGGCTCGTAGCGGTACAGGGCCACGTAACCGGAGTCCCCGAATGCGACCGGCAGCTCCCGCAGCTCGGGCATGTCGGGCAGCGGTCGCCCGATCTCGGGCGCCGTCTCCAGCAGGAGGAGTTGGCGTTGGATCGCCTGGCCGGCCCGCTTCGCTGCCTCGGGCGCCTTGGCGGCCAGGAACTTCCGGCATCTTTCCAACCCGCCCGCCGCGCCGGCGGTGACGATTACCCGTGGCACTCAGGCACCGCATCTTCGCCGTCGGTCCCCCATGTAGCCAACCAGCCACGCACCTCCTCGCCGGTCAGGTGCATGCCGGTTTCCTTGTACGCCGCCCACGACGCCAGCGCCTCCTGCTTGAAGGCCTCGCGTGCCTCCTCGCGCTCCACGTACTGCTGGATCGCCTCGAGCATTACCCAGTGCGGGGAGCGGCGGCGCTGGCTGGCCAGTTGCTGGACGCGGCTTTTCAGAGCATCATCGATCTTCAGGGACGTTGCCATCGCAGCCTCCGTATCATGAGGTAATACCGGGTACTACCATAGTCCTGCTGGCACGGCCCGTCAAACAACTGTCGTCGGGGCGACCCTGCAACGGCAAGAAGCCGGTGGCCGGCAACGAGCAAGATCGTCGGCGGGCGAGGTGCCCAGGGTGGCGGACAAACGGATACCGCCCCGGCGGACGGCCCAGGCAGGATAGCTTGCCTCAGTGCCTCCGACGAAAAGTAAGCAGTCATGAAGCTGCCGGCTCCGGTTTGGGGGCGCCAGCCAACCCGAACTTCCCCCTTGCACGCACCTCTCGCCCCGCGGTGGCGCCTTGGCACCATCGTACATCCGGCGCCGTAGGCGCCGGTTCCCCCGGAGGCGCCGCATCCGCAGGTGGACTGTGCCGTCCTTGGCCGTAGAGCTGGGCATACATCCCCCGACAAGTTCATAACTGGACGGCATTCGTAACTGGTTACGAATGCCGTCCTTCCGCCAATGTAGGCAGCACAGTCTCGCTGAAGGGTTTGGGTCATCCCATTACCAGTGTCGGCGTGCCCAGCAGGTCACCCCACCGTTTCCCTTGGAGGAAACGGTGGGGTGGCCGACCTATCACGATCCGCAGGGCTCGACCTTCGCCAACCTCGGGAGCTTCCTCAGGGGGATCGCCTTGCACTTCGCGTAGTACCGCTCAACCTCCCTCACGTCCGCAAGCTGGTCCATCGCGTCGCAGAGGAAACGCTTCGTCAGCGACGGCGAGAGGGTGACCGCCCTCATGGCCCGGAGCTTCTGGCTATTGGAATCGACCAGGTGGATGTGCACCAACAACCTCGTCTCAGGCGTGAGGTCGTGGATCATAAGGTCCTCACGATTGATGAGGCGCGCATCGAAGGGTGAATCGAAGAGCATGTCGCCAATCTTGAACACCCAATGGATGTGGGGGCCGTCCTTGATGTAGCCGGCCATGACGGGCGCTCCGCGAACCATCAGTTCTTCAGCGAAGGTCACGCCGGGCAGAGCCACGGCCAACACGTTCAGCGGGCGGGAGAGGAACTCGGCGACAGCACCGAACGTTCCCGGCAACGTCTTCGGATAGGGGTGGCCGATTGAGTAGACAGTGACGAACGGGTTGAAGTTTTCGTTGTGCATAGGTGCAACTCCGCTTCGGCGGCACCTTGGAGGCTGCCGCTAGGGTCAAGGGAGGGGCTGCCAGGGTGCGAACCCTCGAGCGCGGCCGGGAGGTGGTCGCGTGGACAGTCCGTGTCGTGGGAGGAGATAAGTCAGGTCGGTCGGGGACCGCCGGGCGCGGTGGGAGCTACGCCGGTCGCCCCGGCCGCTGCGCTCAACGGGGATCCTTGGACCGGACCCATGCCCAAGCCACGCAGCGCTCGAAGTCGCCGAGCCACGTGGTCGCGTCGAGATTTTCCACCAAGCCGATTTCAAACCTTACGGCGCACCAAGGCGCCTCGGGGATGACGTCGGGATCCGTTGCGGATGCGATGGGAAAATGGTGATTGTTGTGGAGCGCGCGCCACAGGGGGGCGCCAGATTCCGCGTCGGTCGCGACGCCGAAGGTCACGACGGGCGAGCGGCGGCCCTCCTTGAGTGACCATACCGTCGCGATGACTGCGTTGCCCTCTACCGTAGCGGAGAGGTGGTACTTCCCGAAATCGCCGGGAATCTTGGGCATCTTGCCCGACACCGCATCCCGGATCAGCTTCGACAGGATGGGGAAAAACTCCGGGTCGACTTCATTGCGGCTCGACGTCCGCGAATGACCGGTAGTAATGGTGATGTGTTCAAGCGACTTCGCGCCGTAATCCATAGCGTTCATGTTTCTTCTCACCGCTTTTGTTCAATGACATCGCAAGAGCATCGCTCTCCGATATGTTGAAAAGGCGGATGGTCATCTCGATTCCTCGCTGTTAGTCGTTTCGGTTCGTCGCAATCGACTATTCAATCAAGCCTGCCAAATGCATCGCAACGATGACGCGAATTGGGCAAAATCGGGGCACCTCCATCAGGGTACCTAATTTGCGCTTTGCTTTCGTATGGGAAGCGACTTTGGCGTGGATCACTGGGCGTCGCTCTCGGCTCCAAGATAGTGTGGGCTCCCGCGCGCTGTTGCCGTTCCCCGACCTTCGCATCACGCCGACCTGCCGGTTTCGATCCATTGGTCCGACGGTCTGGCTGCACCTGCGCCATTGTCCAAACTCGTCGGCTTTCCTCAGCCTTCTTGTTGCCGCCGGACCATTGACAGCCAACCCCTCGGCCCCGCCCAGTCCGGGCGGGGCAGCCAGCCCCCGCATCTCCTTTCCCCTTTTTTGCGTACAGCCCATGGCGCGCAGCGCCATCCCCCGGTGCCGCAGGCGCCGGAACCTAGGAGGCGCGTTGCGCCTCCGTGCCGGGCCGCTCCGCGGCCGTGGTCGAGAGGTGTGTGGACGGGGGGGAGGGCGAACCTCTTCGTAGGAAGGGATCGGTAGCCAGCTGGCCATGGGGATCCCTGGGCCCGGCGCCCTGTCGATGCCGGGACCATTCCAACGGAAGGAGCACGCTCACGACCGACAATGCAGATTGCAACCCCGACGGTTCCCGCAGCGGCGCCAACGCCCAGCCTGCGAACGCTACGGGGACTGGCCGCCGCCGCTGGGCCCATGCAGGCTTGGCGCTGCTGACGACCGGTGCTGTGGTCGCCGTGGTTGGAAGGTAAGCCTTGCCGTGTGCCGGCGGCTCGGTTTCGCGGTTGGCAGCGGCGCCGCTGAGCCCCCTACGCGTCGTCAGCCAGCGACGACACCAGGGCAAGGGTATCGACCATTTCGCGATCTCCACCTGGGCCTGATCTTGCAATCGCCCGAACCCCGACGGCAGCTCCGCGAAGGGGGTGCCATCCCTGTTCACTGAATTGGCTGCCATAGTAGGCATTATGCGGCTTTATGACTGCCATCGCAGTCAATTTGTGCTTGGGCGACGAGGTGGCGCCTTCCTCCATAGGCCCCGGGTACACGGCGGGTTCGCCGGGTGGAGCTTTGCAGAAGACAAAAAACGCTCATTATAAATGAGCAAAATCAATAACTAGTAAAGTAGCGTACGGCCAATCAGCCTGTCTTGGAGGCGGGAGGGCGGAACTCCCCATCAGCTACACGCCGAGGACAGCTGCTAGGCGCGCTCGCTGCTCGGCATGTTTAGCGGGATTCTCACGCTGGAGCCGCGCGAGGTTGACGAGCTTCCAGCGCACGGCGGGCAGGGCCGCTGCCTGGGGCAAGCCGATCAGTTCGAACTCCGGCGCGGCATCATGGAGGCCGAGGAGGAAGCGTCCGACCCGTTCGTCCAGGCGGGCGCCGATGTCGGTGACCAGCCGGGTGCGGGCCTCGATCAGGTCGCTGATCGGTACCGGCCGGCGCGTCATGCCCTCGAACTCCCTGGCGTAGGTCTCGCCAAGCGGCTTCGGCGTCGGCATGAGCAGTTCGTGGAGCGGGCGCGGGGAGCTCGCTGCGTAGACGAGGAACGTGCGGAAGAGGGCGTCGGTCAGCCCTTCGTTCTCGTAGAGGAGCTTCACGTCGTAGAGGTCGCGGGGATGCTGCCGATCAAGGGCGGCATGGATCTTCCCGCCGAACAGATCCTCGAACGCGACGATCGGCATCTCGGCGAAGCCGTACGCGTCGCATGACGCTCCGCCTCGCCGGGTCGTTCACGACGCCGCGCGTGACGGGCGAGGTCTCGATCTTCACCTCCGCGCCGGCTTGGCGCACGAGGACGCGGGTTTCGCCGTCGCCGCCGCCTGCGACCCGATGGGCACGCGTGTTCGGCAGCGCGGCTTCGATCCGGGCCGCGATACGGTCGAGCGCGGCGTCGATGTCGGCGAGGCTCTCGGCGCGCTCCTTCACCGGCAGGTAGGTCAGGTCGATGTCGACCGACAGGCGCGGCAGGTCGCGGTAGAAGAGGTTGATGGCCGTGCCGCCCTTCAGCGCGAAGCAGGCCTCTTCGCCGACGAAGGGCAGGGCCTGGACGAGGAGGCGCACCTGCCGGGAATAGGCCTCAGCTACCATGGCGCGCTTCCCGTGCCTGGATGAGGAGGTCCGGAGGGACGGTGATCCGCCATGTCGGGTGGAGCCTGCCGTCCTTGACCAGGCTGCGGTCTCCTCTGCCGAGATCAACGCGGACCCGGTCGACATGCTTCAGCCAGGCATGGCCGTGCCGCTCGGCGAAGACGAAGAACAGGCGCTTCGCCTTTACCGAACCGCACGCCTCCAGGACGGCGGAGAGCCGTCGTGGCCGCAACGCGGCCAAGCCTTCGAAGACGCGGTCGAGCGTGGTGAAGCTCTCTCCGTCGGGTAGCTCATCGAGCGCCTCGAGGATGGCGCGTTCGGGTTCGGAGAGGCGCAGGGGGCGCTTCCACCAGGGCGGTGGACGCTCGGTCTCTATGTCGTCTGCATTGTCCGGGGACAGGCCGACCGGGTTGGCGCCGAAGGCGCGCGTCGCGTGGAATAGGAGGGGTTCGTCGGTGGGAAGCCTCCGGAGCCAGCCAGGAACATGGGGTCCGTAGAGATGAACCGGGAGCGGACCGAAGGCCAAGTCGTGGGCGTGTCCCTTCTCACGCAAAGCCGTAATGCCCCCGACATGCAGGGGATAGCCCATGAGGGCCTGCGAGGCGCGGACGACCTCGCGCCAGTCAGCTGGCATCGCAGGCGCGGCCGACGGTGCCTCCGGCCGTTGGTACAGGCCGTGCGCCACGTGGTTCAGCCAGCCGGCCTTGACGTACTGGGCGAGCGAGGAGCGCAGTACGCCGTGGGCCGTCAGCCAGCGGCTGTCGACGTACGACCCTGGCGGCAGGGTTTCTAGCAGGCCCTTTAGGGATATCGATTTTTGCTCACTCATGATGAGCAATATAGTGCTTTTGTAAGGCAATGGCGAGTGTAGCTTTATAGAATTGAGAAAATGCTCATTTATGGTTAGCAAAATCGGTGGCTGGTAAAGCACCTGGAGCGAGGGGTTCGGTTGGCTCGTTCATGAAGATGGCTGATTATCACCGCATCTTCTACGGCGATTGGAAGGGATATTCGCCGCATGGCGCTTAGGCACGGCTTGATATCGCCACTTCCAGGCGGGACCCTCGGGGAGGGCGACTGCCCCCGAATGCCGGTGCCCAGAGGGGCGCCGCCGGCCAGCCCGAATTTCCCCCTTGCGTGCACCTCTCGATCCACGATGGCGCCAAGGCGCCATCGCACACCCGGCGCCGCAGGCGCCGGCTCCCCCGGAGGCGCCTTGGCGCCTCCTATAGGGCGCTTCCAGCGCCCGAGCCCCCGAGAGGGTGCGGGGAAGGGGAACCCGGCAGCCCCACCCCCACCTTTTCCCCGCCGTCTGCCTCTCGCTAAGCCGCCTCCCACACCTCGTTCAGCACCCTGGCCGCCATCGCCGCCTTGTCCCCCGGCAGGAACCGCCCGTAATGCTCCTGGACGGTCTCGGGCGAGTCCTGGATGGCGTAGCTGGCCTGCTCGTAGGAGCCCGTCTTCTTCAGGATGTGGGTGGCCAGCACGTCGCGGACATTGTGCGGCCCGTGCGGCAGCAGGCCCTTGATGGCGCCACGACCGGTGTACGGGTTGTAGATCCCGTAGCGCTGGATGGTCAGGCGCCAGGCCTCGTAGAAGGTGTTCTGGTCGTATTCGGCGCTGGCCGAGGTCTGCTTAGCCGTCTTCACGAAGAAGGTGCCGGGATCGGCGGCGTTTCCAAGCAGGAGCGGCCTGTCGCGTTCCAGGTAGCCGTCGATAAGGTCGTACAGGCCCTGGAGGTCCGGCAGGCGCAGGTGGAAGGCCTGCCCGCGGAAATAGGACGAGCCGGCGTTCTTGAAGGCCTCCATCGGGATGAACACCTCCCAACCGGCCTCGCGGCTGTTCCAGCGCAGCTCGCCCCGCCGGAGGTCGCTCAGCTGGCGGGCCGAGGAGGGCAGGGTGCCCTTGGGCCTGGCCAACAGCTGGCGGAGGTTCTTCTGCCGAACGCCGAGATGCAGGCCCAGGCGTATCATCAACAGGGCGCGTGTCGCTTCGGCCGCAGCCACTGGGTACCGCTCGGCGTTTGGCATTAGTCGGATGATCTCGTCGGCGATCTTCTTGTATTCCGTCAGCGGGCTGTCGGCCTCCAGCACCGGCAGGATCGGCTCGAAGGGGTCGCGGTGGACCTTGGCCACCCGCTTGACCTCCTTGCCCCGGCTGACAGCGTAGCGGTGGGCGGCCTGGCAGGCGCCGGTCCAGTCGGCCAATGCCCTGTCGATATCCTGCTGGGCCAGCAAGCCCGGGATTGGGCGCAGGCGTCGGCCCAGCGCCGGGTTCTGCCAAAGCCAGCCCGTCTCCGGCCGTGCGAGCGCGGCGGCGACGGAAAGGGCGTTGCTCTCCCAGGTCGTGAAGAAGCCGCGCCTGCGCTCTCGCCAGTCCACGTACCAGCCCCAGGCCTGCGGGAAGGCGAGGAGGGCCAGGCACAGGCATTCCTTGTCGGCGCCGAGCCCGGCGACCGGGCCGGCAGCCGGGGCGGCCATGGCACCGAACAGCAGGCCCAGGTGCTCGACCTGCTGCAACGCCGCCTCCCGGCCCCATATGCCGGAACGCTGGTACCCGTAGGGTGTCAGCGTGGCCATCTTGAAGGCGACCAGATCGGCCATCTCGCGGTCGAGATTCGGCGAGGCGAGCATGGCGGCGTCATTGGCATGGTTGTCCTGCCTCCTGGCTGCCTGACTTTTCCAGCGGGCGTCGACGACGGCCAAGGCTTCCGGCAGCCGCAGCGCGAAGGGGGTCCGCAGGGCTGCGGCCTGGTAGGCCCGATAGCTTGTGGAGCCGCGGATCACGACCTCGCGGACCCAGGCCAGGATTTCCTCCTGCTCCTTCGCCGGCCGGGTCGAGAAGTCGTCGGGCAGGTGCCAGGCCAACCGTCTGTGCTCGGCGTGGCTCAGACCCAGCACGTTGTTGCCTGTAACGGCGCGGGCAGGGTGGGGCAGGCGGCCCGAGAGATGCCCTGCGGGCAGGCGGTACCGACGCTCGATGGCGGCGAGGGCCTGCATGCTGCGGACGGTACGCGGGTACCGGATGCCTTTCCGCCAGTTCCTGACCGTGAAGACGTTGACCACGATGCCTGCGGTCGCCAGCGCCCGCTGGAGCATGGAGTTGTTGTCGCCGTGACGCCGCGCCTGCCGGTCCAGCTCCCGGTGGAAGTCCGCGAACGACCGGGTGTCCTCCCAAAGCGGGGTCGGGAACTCGACGAAGGGGGCCGGCAGGGGGCCGCGCCGCTTGGTCGTCGTGGCGGGGTCCTTGGGGCCCAGGATGGAAACGGTATCCTTCCTTTGCCGGCCAAGCTTCCGTGCGACGCGTTCGGCAGCGGACTGCGGTCGCGCGGTGTCGCTCTTCGCCGCGGATCGCTTTTTTGGCTTCCGCGCGGGTTTCGCCTTGGGCGCCGCCAACCTTCGCGACACCTTCCGGGCTGCCAGCTTCGGCTTGGCGCTGGCGGCGCGGGGGAGCTCGCGCACGATGGCGTCCAGAAGCGGCCTCAGGATGCCCTTGACGTTGAGCAGCGACGCGAGTGGGATACTGGTTGCCTCCGCGATCGCTTGGTAGTCGAAGCCGCTGCCGTTCCTGGCCGGCCAGCGCCTGTCTTTGGCCAAGCCGAGGAAATAGTCGCGCAGCGCCATGGCTTCGCGCGGGGGGAGGGCCGGTTCGATCCGGAGGCGGACATAGTCGGAGATGACGCGGTGGAGGCGCAGGGACATCTGGATTTCCTGGTTGGAAAACGGGGGCGCTTCCCTGCTCCCGGCACCCCCGGCGGGTCTGTAACCACCGTCATTGCATAAAGAATTCATACCGATATCGAAACGATAAAATATTTGATTGGATCGTTACGAAAAGCTTGCCTGGAAGCTGGTCGCCACCAGGGAGACATGCGCCTCCAGCGGCGGGCGCAGCTCGAACGCCTGGGGCTCGCGGGCGAAGTTCCACAGGCGCAGCAGGAGCCACGCGTCCCGGCGCTCGTCGGCGACGGCCAGCTCGTTGCGGGTGACGTGGAAGGGCGTGCGTTCCCAGCCGTTGGTGGTCTTCACCTCGATGAGCCGGTCCCGCCCGTCGGGCTCGAAGCTTCGGATGTCGTATCCGGCCCCGTCGCCGTCGAGGTGGGAAACCCAGCGGATGCCGTTCGCCAGGTCGGTCCGCCCGGCGGAAAGCAGGGCGGCGTGCTCATGGGCCAGCACCCGCTCCTCGCCGGCCCGGCCCAGCGCGCGGTTGCGGGCGTCGCGCCCGGCCACGTCGTGCTTGCGGGCGACGGCGGCGATCCGGTCCAGTTCCCTGGGCGGGGGGGCGTTGCTCTGGGTCGGCGGGGGCTTGATTGACAGGATCGCGCCGCGTGCGGGGCTTGGCGTCGTGGACGTGGAAGGCGCGCCGGCCTGCGCGGCGGGGGCGAGCCAGCCCGGATGGCGTTCCAGCCAGCGCAGCACGGCGTGTTCAAGGGTAGCCTGGTAGTTGAACGCCGGCTTGTACCCAGGCATCCAGGCCTCGCCCATGCCCTGGAGCACCGCGCTGATGTTCCTGTGCTTGAACTCGATGGAAGTGCGCGGCCGGCCGGACAGCGCCTGGAGCCGCCGGTTGTGGTCGGCCTTGTTGTAGGGCCGTCCCACGACGTCGTCGGCCAGCATCGCGAAATAGTCCGCAACGATTGCGTCGTTCTCCTCGTCGGTCCAGTTATCGGCCATGGGCGGCCCCGGAGTGGTCGGCGGGGGCCTGGGTCATGCCATCAACCGCGTCGGCACGCCCAGCAGGGGACCGGCGCCGGCCAGCCGCTGGTCGAGCGTATGGACGGTGGCGCCATGTTCCGAGGCCGTCGCGAGATGGAGGGCGTCGCCGGCACGGAGCCCGAGCGCATGCTGGTCGGCGAACTTCGCGGCAGCCCGGAAGTGCCCGCCCGTCACCGGGAGGACGGTGAAGCTCTCGGAGACCAGCCTGTTGAACATGGCCAGCGCCGCCGCGCGCTGTCCCAGGTCGATCTGTCCGGTCCGGAGCTTGATGGACAGGGCGGAGGACATCTCGGTGACTGTCCAGTCGCAGATGACGAGCAGCGCCGGGTCCTGGTCCGCGAGCCACCCCTGCACGCGCGGCGTCATAGCTTCGTTGGAAAGGGCGGCGACGATCAGGGACGTGTCGAGGTAGAGCATCAGTAGCGGTCGCCGTCCCGCATCGACCTGACCAGGTCGCCGGCATCCTGGGCCTGCGGGGGCATGGTCGCCGTCAGGGAACGCAGCATGCCGGCATCGACCGGCTTGCGCGGCTTGGTCACGGCCGTCAGGTGCGCGACCGGTTTGCCGCGCCGGGTGATGTCGATGGAGGCCCCCGCCTCGACGCGATCCACGAGTTCACTTAGATGGGCCTTGGCATCCGCGAGGTTGACCGTATCCATTCGATGCTCCTGACCATATAGATGGTCATATAGTGCATGGGCCGATGGAATTCCAGTGAGTTGGGTACTCGGTTGCTGAAGCAGGACGGATACTCGCTCCATCCAGCTGCTATTACGATAAAAGCGGCCGTGAAATTACATGCTGGAGGGGGGGCGCTCGGCTCGCCAAGCTCAGCACGCTCCTTCCCGTGTCCCTGGACAAGTCTTCGATGCGTTTCGCGGCGATCATTCAGGCCGATGATGACAAACCACTGTTTCAGGTCGTCTTGACTGGGGCCAGTTAACCCGGCCGTGATCCTGGATGGATCGGGCATCGCAGCAAAATGGCTTGGGAAGTTGAATTCAAGTGCATGTGTTTTTCCCTTGCGTGCGCTTCGAGTCGTGGCCACTGAGAACGCATCCGGAACATTGGCGAAGGAACCGGACCTCGCAACGAGAAATCACGATATGTAGAAGAATCAGGGGGATAGGTAAAAAAGATAGCCTACCACATATAGGAGCAAAGGATGGGGTAGATACCAGAGATTCGACTCGGCACAAGCCCTAGGCTATCCTACAGGCGCATGCATTACGGAAAACGCCGGCCCGAAGCTTGCACCTTCGGACCGGCTTCCGTGACGCAGACCTGCATCGGTTGGAACCGCGCGCAGGTCGGCCTTGGCTCGGTCACGACCGGAGTTTATGTCCGGGCAGCCAGGTGGGCAAGCGCGGTTTCGTCGGCCAACCCCTGGAGGTTCGCATGGCCACAAATCCGCCCTCGGGCGATGGGCACCGGAACGGTGCCGTTCGGGACCGCTCGCAGTTCCAGCACCCCAACGGGCACTGGGTGAAGCGGGACACCGAGACCGGGCGTATCATGGACGTGAAGAGCGACGACAAGCCCTTCAAGGGCGTGCGCCGCGAAACCGACTGATGAGCGTGGAGGCCGTCGGCGCGCCGACGGCCTCCGGACCGAAGACCCGCAGCGTAATCGCCGAAGCTACCACAGCCGGCCCGCCACGACGGATCGGGAAGCGGAGCTTTTGTCTCTCTGACAGTTGATGCCGCTCCGTGCCCGGATGGCGACATCGTCATGCAATGGGGCGAAACTTATGTCGAAAGCACTCGCACCGCGATGGCACGGTGATAGCTACCAGTCCCGGTTCTTCTGGATCCACGCCGCATCCCTTCTCGACCCGGAGCGCCCGGAGGTAGTCGAAGTCACCTTCGAGGCGGACGGACCGAAGGCGTTCGACGACGTCGTAGTGCGCTATGATCCCGGTCGTCCACGTGCGTCCGGGCCGGGGCGCGTCACGGTCGACTATCACCAGATCAAATGGCATGCGGATCGAAGTGGGCGTTTCGGCTTCCCGGACCTTACCGAGCCGGGCTTCATCGGCGCAACATCGGTTTCCATCCTCCAGCGGCTGAAGGCCGCAAAGGAGAATGCGGAGGAAGGCGCCGCGTTCCACCTGATCACGACGGACAGGGTGCTGGACGGCGACCAGCTTGCTGAGCTGATTTCGCCGGTTGACGGGTCGTTGCGGCTTCAGGTGCTCCAAGAAGGTAAGACGGATGCCAGCCGCATGGGTAAGGTCCGTGAATGCTGGCGCGAGCATCTCGGTATGGCCTCGGACGACGAGCTGTACGCGCTCCTTGACGGCCTGCACATCACCGAGGGGCACCACTCCCTCGAATACCTGCGGAGCCAAGTCAGCCTTCATTTCCGCCTCGTCGGCTTGGTCGGCGCTGAGGACGAGACAGCATTCGTCTATGACGAGGCTGCCAAGCAGCTGCTGATCAAGAACGTCAACAAGTTCGACCGTGCCGGCTTCGAGGAGTGGTGCAGGGTGGAGAAATGGTTTCTACCGAAGAGGCCTGCTGCACGGCGCAGCGTTGCGATCGCTACCTTTCCACCAGGCGCAGCGCCCGCTCACATGCGGGCGGCGCAGCCGGAATGCAGCCTGGATATGGCGGAGCATTTCGAGGGACGCTTCCTCCGGGAAGGCGGGAGGTGGCCGGACCTTCAAAGGCCGATCGTCGAGTTCCTGACGCGGATGCTGCGTGAAAGGCCGGACATGCGGCTGTTCCTGGACGCCCATGCTTCGGTGGCGTTCCTCGCCGGGGCAACGCTCCGGTTCAAGACCGGCGCGGATGTCGAGATCGTCCAGAAGGGAATAAACAATCCGGGGCAGATATGGGATGCGCAGGACGGGAACGGCGGCCCTCCGCCGCAGATCGAGGCCGAGACGATCGGGGAGGGGCGGGACATCGCGATATCGGTGGGACTGGCGCGGGACGCGGTCCAGCAGGTTCGCGAATATGTCGCCGGCAAGCTGGCTGCCGTCGGGACCATCCTGCGGGTGGTTCCGGACGGCGGGCCTGGCCAGGCAGCCATCCGTGGCGGCGCCCATGCAGCGAGTATTGCCTCCGACGTCGCGGCTGCCGTGGCGGCAGTCCGGAAACCGGGCGGAACGGTGCATGTGTTTGTGTCCGGGCCGAACGCCTTTTCGTTCCTCCTGGGGCAGCACGCCGAGGCTATGGGACGCTGCATTCCCTACGAATTCGATTTCAGTGGCCGCGTCGACGGCAGCTATCAGCCCACCTTCAGCATCTGAGGCAATGAAATGGAGCTTCGTCCGCAGTTCGAGCAGTTCCTCCGCGACATCCGCCCGAGCGAGCGGCACAAGGAGGAATGGAAGATGGGATCTCGCACGCTGCGGGAGCGCCTCGACGCGGATCCCGTTCTGTCGCCCTTGATAGTCGCGTCCTTCCTGCAGGGCAGCGTCCGGCGGTCGACGGCGGTGCGACCGACGGGCGGCAAGCGGTCGGACGTCGATGTCGTCGTCGTGACCAAAATTGACCACAACGCCGACCAGCCGGCCGTCGCGATGGAGCGGTTCGAGCCGTTCCTGAACAGGCACTATCCCGGCAAATGGAAGCAGCAGGACCGCTCGTTCGGGATCGAGCTGTCCTACGTCGACCTCGACCTGGTGGTGACGGCCCTGCCAACCGACCCGACCGCCCGCGCCAAGTTAGAGGAGTTGTACCGTTCCAAGGCTGTCGAGACGACAAAGTCGCTGGAAGATTTGACAGGCTGGAGATTGAGCAAGAGCTGGAACCCAGACACGAGCGGGTTGGCGGCGTTCAGCTCCACCGCAACCGACGACACGGTTCCCGACGCCGATTGGAAGCCACATCCGCTCATGTTGCCGGACCGCGCGGTCAAGAAGTGGGGGCCGACCCACCCGCTTGCCCAGATCAAGTGGACCGCAGACAAGAACCGGGCGTGCAACGGACATTACATCAACGTGGTGAGGGCGTTGAAATGGTGGCGCCATGAGCATGCGGACAAACTCCCGAAGTATCCCAAGGGATATCCGCTTGAGCACATGATCGGCCACGTCTTCCCTGACGATACCCGGTGCTTGGCGCAAGGCGTGACGCTTGCCTTCGAGGGCCTGCGGGACAAGTTCGGCCTATCTGCGCAGCTTGGCATCGTACCGTACCTTGCAGATCACGGCGTGCCGACGCATAACGTCCTGAAGCGTCTGGAACCGAAGGACTTCACCGCCTTCATCAATGCGGCGACGGCCGCAGCCGACACGGCGCGCAAGGCGCTCGATTCTCAGGATGCCGAGGAAAGCGGCGGGTTTTGGCAGGAGTTGTTCGGGACGAGTTTTTCCCTGCCCGGTCCACAGGGGGGCGACCGTGCACGCGGCTTCACCGCGCCTACGGTCGCGGCCCAGCCCAAGACCGACCGCTTCGCGTAGAACATGGCCATTCCCGAACTGCTCGCGTCGGCCCTGGCCGACCTACCGGAAGACGACCGCTTCGAGCTCCTGGAAGGCTGGGTCGACCGTGGCGGTGGGGCGTGGTCGTTTCGGTTCCGGGCCCGACTGTCGGTACCCGCAAGCGAGTTCATGCCCGAATGGTCGGAATGGCACCTCGTCGTGATTGCCGGCTGCGCTAAGCCGGACATCCATGTCTACCCCGACGCGGCGAGGGGTATCACGGCGCAGTTCCCGCACCAAGCCTTCAACGCGGAGCCAAAGGATGCAGCAGCATGGCGGGCAGGCTCACCCTGCCTGGGGCGTCCTGTTTCGGCCTTCCGCCGGGAAGGCTGGAGCGGTGAACCCGCAGAGTTCGGGTATCGCGTGCAATGGAACATCGGGCGCCTTTTCTCTTGGATAGACGCGGCGGCGGCTGATCGGCTGATAGCGGACGGCGACCCGATCGAGCTGCCGACGCCGCCATCGGTTGTCGCTGGGGCGTTGGGCTTTCGGGAAACCAAGGAAGACCTGCCTTGGTGGAAGGGGACCGAGCATCGCTGGGGCTTCGCCACGGTCGTCGCCATTCCAGGCTCCATGGGTACGACTGTCGTTGTCGATTTCATGGACCCACAGCTAAGAAGCTTGAGGCAAGTGCCGTGGGGCCCTGGCATTCCCACGGCGCCAGGCCGCGTCGATGCAGTCTGGATCGTGATGCCGGTGCTCGTCGTGGGACAGCCATGGCGCTTTCCCGCGACCTGGGAGGAACTCGCCGCCTACTGCTCGGGGGCATCGGTCGACCTTCCGGCCATCATGGCGGACGCTGGTGCCAAGCTGCGCCACGTCGAGCGGCCGAGGAAGCCCGTGCCTCAGACACTGCTGGTCGGCTTCCCGATGTCCGAACTCCATGGTGCGCCTGCGGAACGGATGCACTGGCTCGCCTTTGACGGCATGCGCACCGCCAGGAGGGCCGACGTCAGGCGTGGTTTCAGCAACCGCGCCGGTGCCCGGCGGGAGTGGGACAGGGCCATGGCGGCGGAGAAGCGGCCGCTTGCCTATGAGAGGACGGCAAACTGGGCGCCCGACCAGCTGCGGCGGCGAGGCGAGGCCGAGGCTGCCGTTCGGGACAGTTCCATGCTCATCCTGGGCGGCGGGGCGTTGGGCGGTGCTTTGGCCGAGAACCTCGTTCGCATGGGCGTTTCGCGGATCGGCGTCGTGGACGCGGACCGCGTGGGTGTGGGCAACCTCAGCCGGCATGTCCTGTCGATGCGGGATGCAGGGTGGAACAAGGCAACGGCGCTGGCGAAGCGGCTGAATAGGATAATGCCGGATGCCAATGTCAGCGACTTCGGGTTCGCGTTCCCGCCGCCCGAGGACGCGGACCGAAAGAAGTTGGACGGCTGGGACGTGATCGTGGACTGCACGGCCGAGGACGAGGTGCTGCGCGCCATGGCGGAATACCCCTGGGACGGGGTGAAGGTCTTCGTCAGCCTGTCCATGACGTGGCAGGCGAGGGGCCTGGTCGCCTACGCGGACGAGCAGGCATCGTTCCCTGCAGTCGATGCAATCGAGAGGTTCGTCACTTTCTCCGACAGGCCCGACGAGGATAGGCTGGGGCTGATGGAGGGCATCGGCTGCTGGCATCCCGTATTCCCGGCATCCGCCGACGACGTCCAGCTGTGGGCGGCGGTCGGCACGAAGTTCGTCCGGCGGGCGGTGACGGAGAGGCGCCGGATTTGCGAGCATTTCATCCAGGATGCCTACGGCGCGGTCGTGCGCCATGAAGCCTGAAGCGTTGGAGTTCCGCGATCCCGCGGGATCGGGATATGCCGTGTGGCTTTCATCGGGAGCAGTGGCATCGGTCCTCGCCGCGGCCGACATCGCCGGCGGGTGCGAAACCGGTGGGATCCTGATCGGGCGCTACGATCATGGTGGCTGGACGGCGGAGGTGGTCGAGGCGACGCCGAAGCCTCCGGGATCCCATGCGGGATGGTCGTGGTTCCACCGGGGGGACGCGGGCCTGCGGGAACTGCTCGAGGCTCGGTGGGCGGCGGGCCACCACTACCTTGGCGAATGGCATTTCCACCCCGGCGGGGCGACGGCGCCGAGCGATACGGACAAGCGGACGATGTGGAGGATCGCCGCGGATGCGGCCTACCAGTGCCCACAGCCGGTTCTGGTCATACTGGGGGGTACGGTTCGCTCGAGGTGGAGCCTCTCCGCAACCGTTTTCCAGGGAGGATCCTACATCCAACTGCGCGAAGCCCGACGGCCCGTTGGATAGGTTGTCCGTATTTGTCGACGGGAATGGATCATAGGGGAAGCCCATAAACCTCGATGTTGGCCATCACCGCAGTCGGCTGCATCAGCAGCACCTCATCGTTGTCCGTGCATTCGTACCCAGCATAGGCCGTGCCGGCCATTCGGCTAAGCAAAGGTACCAGCAGGGTGCGCTGCCAGCCCTGGGGGTTGAGTCCATTTGGCCAAGTGTTCCAGCCTATCTCCACCAGGCGCCGGACGTCTGTGATACGGGCAACGGCGATTTCATGCGATACCTCCGCGGAGATCAAGTACGGGGCGCCGGATGGTGCCGGTGTCGGAACCCACCGTGCATACTGCATGGCGGTTTCCCTGCTCCGGCTGAAGAATCTCGGTTCTTGGATATCATCCAGGGCGAGGCAGGGGTTTGCCCGCCATGCCCCGCGGTATAGCCGCGTCCCGGCAGGAACGTTGGCGGCAGCGACCCGGGGCTGGTAGTTCCCGAACATGGTTTCCAATCCCACCGCCAGTGCTTCCCCTACGTCGCTGCGGCGGCTATCGGCGCCGCCGGCGTCCCGCCCTCCGCACCCCTCCGGCAGGCCCGCTTCAACAGCCAGCTCGCCGCCATGCTCAGCAGGAACGCGGCGACAAGCAACGTGACGGCCGTACCGGTCGTCATCCGGGCGGGGTACTTGTCCAGCTTCATCCCCGCCACCACGATGGCAGCGACGAAGATGTCCAGCATCGCCCAGCGGCCGATCGCGTCCAGTGGTTTCAGCGCGGCGGCCGACAGCCGCAACCCCAGACGGAGCCACGCCCAGTACGCCAGCATGAGGGCTAGCTTGCAAAGCGGGACCACGAGGGCGAAGAGCAGCAGGATGCCCGCGACCATGTAGTCGCCGTCGTTGACCAGCATGCGCAGCACGTCTACCAAGCGAACCTGCTCGTTGAAAAAGAAAAGCAACTTCGCCTCCATTACCGGGACTGCCCAGGCCCCCACGAGGCACCCGGCCGATTCCAGGATCATGATCGGAATCAGGAAGCCGGGACGGAGTTTGCTGTCGACTCTCTTCATTGATCATACTCCATGGCAAGGTGCCCGGATGGCGCCTTGGACGTCAGTTTATCGAATGTTGGTGGGAACTCCGGTCTCGGCCCCACGCACCGAAGACGCCGTCGCCGTTGTTAAGAGGCCGGCTATGACCATCGCATGCATCATCTTCTTTTCTGGCGAGGCCCGTGGCCGACGGCGGGCGGAAAATCGGGAAGACCTACACTTTAATAGCATAAGCTGTTAGTCCTGATCAGTCTTCAATGAGAAGGAATATCATCTTGCGCGTCCTCATCTTCACGGCCTTGCCGGCGATTCTCTTCGCCGGTGCCGCGAACGCTTCGGGGCTGGACCTGGCCCAAGTCGCGGGAAAGCCGAAGCCCGCCGTGGAGAAGGTCCTGGGGAAGGCGGACTCCTGCGGGACGGTCTCGCCGTCCAAGGTCGGGAAGGTCCCCAAGTGCGTCTTCCAAGGCGGCAAGGTCGAGATCGTCTTCATCGACGGGAAGGCGGACTGGATCACCGTCTACGCGCCGGGCGTCCGCTTTGACCAGGATGCCATCGCTGCCCTCGGGCTGGCGGCAAGGAAACCGGACTTCTCCAACGCCTTCACCATGCGGTGGAAGGGCATCGGCGGGTATCGGGAGGTGGCGGCCTTCCCAGGTGCGGGGAATGAGGTTGATTACCTGTATGTGAGGGCCGTTACCGACTGAGAAATGGAGCGGAAGGCGACGGTCGTCCGAAGGCACTCGATCTGCATTGCATCTCTGGGCGATGACGGCTGGTCAGCAGCGTTGTCGAACCATCTCGGCATTGGCCTGCCGCGAAGGGCCCCCACACGTCCCTATGGCTGCGCCGGCACCCGCCCAGGGACTGATTTCAAAGATGTAGCCTCGGCGTCAGAATCGATTTCGGCGGCGCGTCCTTGGGGTGGAGAACTGCGTGCCTCTCGGTGCCTTCGGCTTCCCGAAACATGCTGGGAATCGGGCGCAGCTGAGGAAGTTGCCATGGCTTCCATTGCGTTCGACCAGCCAGCCATCTTTGCACTCTGGACAGGCTGGAAAACAGGCACCGCATTCACATCTAACCTCGGATGTTCCATCAGTGCGGTGTGGCAAAGCGGTTTGGCAGGCCGGACATGCAGGCAGCGAGTTTCCGCAGTGCTGGTCGTGTTCGCAGCGATACCGGATGTGGCCATTCCGCCCTGCGACGCCGAGCAGCCGCCCTCCGCACTCGCCACACACGCAGTCTTCCTGTTTCCCGCCGGGTTCTGACACGATGCCGTAGGCGGGGTCTTCACGGAGTTCGGTCACGAAGGACGACGGCCGCGCGTTCGAGGCGAGGATCGTCAGGGTATGGCGGGCCCGGGTCATTGCTACGTACATCACTCTGCGTTCCTCGGCGTTCGGGAATGCCTCTTCCTCCGGGGAAACCATTGACAAAAGGGAGTCGTCGACGATTTCCGATGGGAAGCCAAAGCGCCCGCTGTTGGCATTCAGCACGATCACATGGTCGGCTTCGCTACCCTTGGAGGCGTGGATGGTATCAAAGCTGATCTCCAGCCGCGGAAAACGCGCTTTCAAGGCCGACATGTCTGGTTTGATGAAGCTGTACCGGCCGAGAAGCAGCGCCGTTGCAGCTTCGGCTCCCGGTGCCACAGTGGCTGACAAGCCATTGAGAACCTCAGACAGCTTCGCCTCACTGTCATGCTTCGGCACCGTCACGATCTTGATGGCCGGTTCGGTTGCGGTTCCCGCTGGAACAACCTGTTTCCGGATCTGTGCCGGGTTCCGCAGGACGAAGGTCCTCGCGGCGAAGGCGATCTGGTCGACGGAGCGAAAAGTGCGCCCCAGATCGACGGTCCTGTGTATGTCAGCCTCGCCATCGAAGCGGCCGCCGAACTCGCGCCCGAAATGGCGCATTAGATGGAGGTCGGACCCGGCGAATCGGTAAATCGCCTGCCAGTCGTCGCCAACGGCGAAGATGCGCACGTCTGGATGTTGGTTCTTCAGCGCCTTCAACAGCCGGGCACGGCCTGGCGAGATATCCTGGAACTCATCGACGAGGATGTGCCGGAACGGGCTGGTATAGCGTCCTGTCTCGACGTACCGCGCCGCGCGTAGGACCATGTCCTCGAAGTCGATCCGATCGTCGAGCTGTCTTTGGTACTCCTCAAAGACTGCCGCGAAGACGTCAAGGAACGCACTAGCCCGATTCCCCAGCCCCTTTTTCTTGGACGTGTCCCTGCAATCCTGCAGGCTGTAGCCACCTTCCTTGAACTTGCGCAGGAAAATTCCGAGCAGCGTCGAGAAGTCGTCGACCTGCTTCATCTCGACGATCCGATCGTAGATCGTATCGGCTGGTCGCGGTTTCAGGGTGACATGGGGCGCCAGCTTTTCGGCGAGGCCGGTCAGCAACCGCCCGTCTTGCCTTTCACCGCTGTAGGTCTCGATCAGGATGGTTCCGTGCTCGGCGTGGACCCGGCGCTTCCACTCCATGCTGGCGAGGTATTCGTCGCGGTCGACGAACGGCGCCGTGACAAGCTGCTCGCCACCGTCAGCCGTCTTCTCACGGCGAACCCCGAAGTGCTCGATGTAAATGCCGCTTTCCCTCAGCCGGAAGTCTGGCTGGTAGTCCCGCCTGCCAGTTTCAGGAACCTTGTGCTCGTAGGGAGGTTCGTACTCGTATTCGATGCCGTTCTCATAAAGCCAGTTGGCGATCTGCAACTCTTCGTAACTCTTGACCTTCCCACCCTGCAGGGTACGCAGGTCCTGTGCCTCCATGTGGGTGTAAAAATCGTGCTTGGTCTTGAAGTTCCATTCGGTCTTTGGCTCGACCATGAAATGCGCGAACCACTGGATGGCCGCCGTCGAGACGTTCGGCAACCTGTGGACCAAGTCATTCAGAATCTGCCTGATCACGTTGAAGTAGGCCAATTCGTCGTCAGCGTGAGCCGCAAGCGGAGGCTTCGTTCCCTCAACGATGCCGATGATATCGTTGGCAATCGCGTGGAAGGTGCGTGCCACTATGGGCTCCCCGGATCTGGCTTCGACCCGTTCCGACATTTGTCTGGCCGCTTTCTTGCCAAATGCCAGCAGCAGGATTTCTTCCGGTTGCCGAATGCCCGCCCTTACCAGATATATGGCTTTCGCTGCGATGACGCTGGTCTTGCCCGACCCGGCTCCGGCGAGCACAAGCGTCGCATCCTCATCCACGACAACGGAGAGGCGCTGCTCCGGTGTCAACTCCCTGCTCTCGACGGTGTCGAAGAAATGTTTCCTCCGCTCCAGTTCAGCGGTGACGAATGCAGAAATGCCTGCGGCTCGTGCCGTTCGCGGGTCGCTCACGAACTCCCGTGCGGGCGCAACTCGTGCCATCGCGTCGGGGCCGACGGCCTCGGCCCGCAGCTTCGACAGCAGCTTGACATCCAGGGCACGAGCCTTCTCCAGGAGGGGAGCGACCTGACACGCGGCGGGATAGCTGGACGGTGCTGCCAGCGCCTGCACTCCGGCGAGGATACTGTCCAGCCACACCGTTTCCCGCTCGAGGGCTGCGAGGCTGGATCGGACCCATGCCTCCTTGACCTCTTTGGAGAACTGCCGGGCGTCAAGGTTGGCGGCGCCCTTCAGCGTGACATCGCCATGCTCGTCCGAACTGATTGTGAGGACGGCTCCGAGCACTCCCTCCCGGAAGGTGGGCGCGCGTGCCAGCGACAGCAGCGAGATGGTCGTGACTTCGCTGCGGCGCGTGAAGTGCATGTGATCCCCGTCTAGCTCCATCGTGCAGACCGACTTGCCGAAGGGATCAGCCAAAATTCTGAACAGAAGGCGTTGCTGTAGTCGAGTCAATGAACTGGGCCTCTCCGCGTTCCTGAGCTCGCAGCGTCGAGCGTGGCGTCCCCGCGCATGTTGCGGCAGGGAATTCGACCAGGTATTAAACGACCAGGTATTAAAGACTGACCAGATGCCGCCTTCGGCCTGGCTCCCTAAATCTCGTCGAACACCGAGCCCATCCTAGGGCTGAACAGGCGCTCGTAGGTGCGCAGCAGGAAGCCATCGGTCATCCCCGAGACATGGTCGCAGACGATGCGCATACCGTCGTCCGCCGCCCCGTAGCGGGTACGGGTGCCCTCCGGGAGCAGCGATCCCGGGTCGGCCGCCAGCGCCTCGAACACCGCGACGACCATGTTCTGGCCCTTGAACTCGAGTTGCTGCACCGCGGCGCTCCTGATGACCTTCTCCCACACCGCCCTCTTCAGCGCCTTGAGGAACGCCTGCGGGCGTTCGGGCAGGTTGACGCGGTATCGCAGCAGGGGGGTCCCGAATGCATCTTCGGTCCGGATTTCGACCGAGGTGATCAGATACGTGACCATCCGGCCGATGGTCCGCTTGAGCGTCCGCCGGTCGCCGGTGAGCGCGCCGACGAACCCCGCATGGGAGGCGGTGCCGGAACCCTCCCGCTCCCCCAGGTATTCCAGGAAGCCCGCGCACGCCTCCTCGGAAACCGTCGACGCCACGTCGCCGGCGTCCATGAGGCGCGTAGCGAGCGCGTCCTCCAGGTCGTGGACGCCGAACGCGATGTCGTCGGCGAGGTCCATGATGCTGCAGTCGAAGGACTTGTGCCGCGTCCTGCCATGGTCGCCGTCGACCGGATCCCAAGACGTGAACAGGTCCCGGTCGGCGTTCGGCAACGGGTCGAGCAGCCAGTCGACGACGTCGCGCTCGGTGTCCAGGTAGCACTTGGGCGGCCGGCAGGCCTTCCGGTCTATCAGGCGCACGGCCGAGGTCCCCGCGAGTAGCGCCGGCTGGAGCCTCGCGTCGGCGCTCAGCACCGCGCCCATCGGCGCGGGATACTTGAGGATGCCGAGCAGCGAGCGGCGCGACAGGTTGGCGCCGTTGGCCTCGGAGAAGCTCTCCAGCCGGCTGAGGATGCGCAGCGTCTGCCCGTTGCCTTCGAAGCCACCGGTTCCCCGCATGCAATAGTGCAGCGCGACCTCTCCGCCGTGCCCGAACGGCGGATGGCCGAGGTCGTGCGTCGCGCCGATCGCTTGGATCATGGTCAGGTCGGGGATCCACGGCGCCGCTGGGTGGGAGGCGAAGTCCCGCTGAAGCTGGCGGGCGATGCCGCCGGCGACCTGGGCGACCTCGATCGAGTGGGTGAGCCGGTTGCGGTAGAAGTCGCTGTCGCCGAGGTTCAGGATCTGGGTCTTGCCCTGCAGCCGGCGGAAAGACGCGGAGTGGACGACCCTGGCGTAGTCGGTGGCTGCGGCGTCGCGTGCGTCGGCCCGGCCCGGCGTCCAGTTCTCGCGACGTTCGCTCCAGATCTCGGCATTGGCGTCGGCCATGTTCCTGCGGTTCCCCAAGGTCACCGCTCCTGGTCGGCGGCATCGTTCCATGGAAGGGAGCATATTGGGCCGGCGAAGGCAAATCGACCCGGTGAAGCGTGCCCATCCGTTACGGGGGCGCCGTGACCGTCACTTCGCCTTCGCCCCATTCGCTCGCCGGTAGTCCGCCACCATCTTGTCTGTGACGTCCTCGGGGAAGCACAGCGGCGCCCGACCGCCCGGCTTGCTGTAGGCGCTGCGCTTCCCGCACCGGCTGCCGTTGCTGGCCGTGTTGTACGGGCAGGGGCAGTTGCCGGGATATGATGCGATGGACTGTTGGATAATAGCCTGCCTGACCTGTTCGTCGGTCTGGTTGAGCGCCGCGGCCGGCGGGGCCGGGAACGCCAGCAGCACCAGCAGGAAGACGGACAAGGCGCGGTTCATCTGGCTTCCCCCAGTTGCCTTCGGGTTGCGGCGGGAGGCCGCCATTGGATGGTGAATGGGCTCACACAGATTTCAATTGGAATGTGATATGGAGCCTATGCAACAGGCTATATTTCAGGAACGATGCTGAACATGTCCCGCCGGCTGTTTCGCTCCGTATCTTTTGCAATCGCGCTGCTGGCCTGGGCTGGCGTTCCCGGTGCCGCGGCGGACAAGCCCGCCTGCACCGTCGGCCCCCTGAAGCTGGCCTCCTTCAACATCCAGTTCCTGGGCTCGTCCGCCAAGCGGGACAACGAAGGCTTGGCAGACCTGGTGAGGGACCAGGACATCGTCCTCGTCCAGGAACTGATCGCCCCGCCTTTCGCCGGCAGCTTCCCGCCGAACCCGGACGGGACCGTGGAAGCTTTCAAGCCCGATCCACAGGCGGCCGCCTTCTTCGAGGCGATGCGGAGCCGCGGCTTCTTCTGGGTCATGTCCGAGGAGGATACCGGCAGCGGCGACCGCATCCACCTGAACTCCACGGCCACCGAATGGTGGGTGGCTTTCTACAAGCCCCAGGCGGCCGCCCCGGCAAACGACCTGCCGGGCGGGTTCCTTGCGTCCGACCGGTCGAACCATCCCGACTATGAGCGGGTGCCGTTCGCCTTCCCGTTCCGAAACTGCTCCGGCACGATGGACTTCGTGCTGGTATCGGTGCACCTACAGCCCGACGACGGGCCGGCCCCGCGCCAGCGCCGCCAGCACGAGATCGCTTCGATCAGCCAGTGGATCGACGCCCAGGCGGGGAACGGGGAGCGCGACTACCTCATCGTCGGCGACACGAACATTCAGGACTGCGGCGAGCTGGCCCAGGCGCTGCCGCCAGGGTACCAGTCGCTGAACGCCGGCTGCGTCGCGACCAACACCAACGTCAAGGGTCCCAAGCCCTACGACCACGTCTTCTACCGCCCCGCAGCCACGGCTCCCGAGATCGACCAGGCCTTCGGTTTCAAGGTGGTCGGCCTGGTCGACGCGATGAGGAACCGATGGCAGCAGTTCGGGACCGGTCCCTATCCGGGCGACCCGTACAGGCATGACGACTTCCGGCAGGTCTATTCCGACCACAGCCCGGTGCTGTTCCGGATGGTCGCGGCGGGCCGGGACGACGACTGAGGTTGGCCGGTGAGGAAATCCCCGCCCGGTGGGGCGGGGGGAGGCAGGCAGGAACTCCGAACTTTTCCCCGTAAAGCCGATGGCGCGGTAGCGCCATCCACCGGTGCCGCAGGCACCGGAGACAGCCGGGCGCGGACGCGCCCGGAAGCGGGAGGTGGTGAGAGGGGGAGTCGGAGCAGACCTTGGCACTTGGTGGTGTTCGCCCTCATTGACTGTGTCTCTCCGCTGGGATTCGGGACGCCGATGCTCAACAATGCGGGGACGACCGGGATGCGGTGCACGAAGGCGGGTTCCGGCTAGGTGTTGGGCCAGCAATCCCACGGCGCCGTTCAGCCTATCTCGATCCATGACGAGGTCGGGGCCGTCGGGCGTTGCCCAGGATGCGCTTGTACTCACAAACGTTATGGAGATTCCAAATTGAAACATGCTATCGAACTGCGATGGTCAGTCACGATATCGGTCGGGTTCATTGTGAAACATAGCCTCACTGCAATATCCGTTCTCGTTTGCGCAACACTGCTTCCATTCTCCGCCTATGCCGGCGGCTGGCAGTCTACGCAATGGGGCATGTCCCTCCCGCAAACCGTGGCCGCCTCCCGGGGGGCGGCGGTTCCGCTGACTGATCAGGAAGAAATTGAGGGGCAGCGCAAGGAGGGCTATGGAAGTCCCAAGCTGAGGATGCCGTATGCCTCGGGTGAGTTCAACTTCACGGCCTTCTTTTATTTCAGGGATGAAAAGCTCGCCGAGGTCTCGCTGAAGTTGGCCAGCGGGGATCCCAACTCCTTGGTCGGCGCCCTTCGCGGAAAATACGGGAAGGAGTTTCACCTTAACGAAAGCGGCTTCCTGAAGATCCACACCTGGAGACACGAAGGGGACCAAGTCAGCTTGACGATCATTGGCTCCAGCGCGAGCGTTGCCTACCATCCCCTCCTGAACGATTCCAACAAGGGTCTTTAGGATCGGGTTCATAAGGCTGTGCTTCTGTGTAGGGTGGGCAGCAACAGCGGCGCGGCGGAACCCGTCGGCGGAATCGCTTGATGGCACCGTCGACGAAACGTGTTCTGGCATCGTTCAGGGTTGGGTGAAGCGTGGTGGGTTGGGTGTGGTCGGAAATCCCGGCTGAGGTGCCAGGAGGGAGGCTAGGGGCTGCTTTTGGGCAGCCATAGCGTCGATCCGGGGCGTGGGCGCCGGAGGCGCCGAGGGGCTGAACACGCTGGGGAAGGGTGGGACGGCGGCGCAAGAGGGGTGGGGGCGAGGTTTCGAGAGGGTGCGCCGCGGGCGCACCCGGGTCGAGAGGTGAGAGCGTGGGGGAGGCTGACCTGAGGGGTTTTGGCGGCTGCCCCCAGAAATACCCCCGATACCCCCAACGTACCCCCAATGTTTGGGGGTACTGGGGTTGGTCGGTAAGCTATTGTTTTATATAGATATTTTATAATAGATGTAAAATAAATCGATAGATACCCCCAAACCCCCAGCAATATACCCCCCACGCGCGGGCGCGCTCGACGCGCATGCGCCCATGTGCGCGTCGAGCGCACGCATGTGCACGTGTATGTTCGGAATTTTTCCGGGGGTGCGATAAAAATTGCGACTAACCAATTGATATTAAACGCTAAAAAGTACCCCCAAGAACTGGGGGTGGTGGGGGTGCTTTTCCGCTAGATACAAAATAGGGTGCAACCCATTGGAATAGAAGGAAATTATGAAGAATGCCGCTCCTCCAACAGATTCGACCCAAAAGCCACTAGATAATTGATTCTAATACAAAATCCATATCCATGAGCCTTTACCCCCACTTGGCTCCGTATATGCGGAACTCGGCCTGCCTGGCCCACACCTTCACCTCTCGCATGATGGCGCCTCGGCGCCATCTCCCCCGGCGCCGCGGGCGCCGGAATCCAGGAGGCGCCTTGCGCCTCCACACGCGGCGGCGTCGGCGGCCATCGCGCGAAACCCGCCAACACCCACCCTCTCGCCCTTCCCGTGCCAAGCCGCCAAACGACCCCATGCACCCTCTCCCTGCAAACACACCGCTTGACTCTCCCAACCTAAAAAAGAACATATAGGGAACAATCCTATTCCAGGAGCCCTCCTTGCGGAACGCGTCCGCCATAGCGTCCCTGCGCGCGCAGATCGCCCGGATCGAAGGCCAGTCGCGCCACGAAGGCGGCGTTCTGCCTTTCGGCCTGCCTGTCCTCGATGCCAAGCTGCCCGGCGGCGGTCTGGCCCTCGGCGCGCTGCACGAGGTGGCGGGTGGTGGACCCGGAACCGTTGACGGGGCGGCGGCGGCGTTGTTCAGCGCCGGCATTGCGGCCCGTACCGAGGGGCCGGTCTTCTGGATCTGCACCCAGCCGGACCTGTTCGCCCCGTCGCTGGCCCAGGCCGGCCTGCCGCCCGACCGCGTCATCTACGTGGAGGCCGGCGATGACAAGACGGTGCTGGCCTGTACCGAGGAGGCACTACGCCATGGCAGCCTGGGGGCCGTCGTGGCGGAGGTCGCGTCGCTCAACATGACCTCTTCGCGGCGGCTTCAACTGGCGGTGGAAGGCAAGCGGACTATCGGTATCGCGCTGCGCCGCTGGCGCCGGCAGGCTGATGCTGCCGACTTCGGTCAGCCGACATCCGCCGTCACCCGCTGGCGGGTCTCGACCCTGCCGTCGGCACCCCTGCCAGTGCCGGGCGTGGGACGGCATCGCTGGCTGGTCGAGCTGGTCCGGGTCCGCGCCGGGGAGAGCGCCGATTTCGAACTGGAGGCCTGCGATGAACAGGGTCGTCTCGCTCTACCTGCCGAACTGGCCGATCGACCGGCTGCGGCGGGCGGCTGGGGACGCAGCGTCGCCGGCTGATCGGCCGCTAGTCTTGGCGGGCCGCATCCGCAAACGCCGTGTCGTGACCGCTTGCTGTTCGGCAGCGCTGGAGGCCGGCCTGCGCCCCGGCATGGCGCTCGCCAAGGCCCAGGTGCTGGTGCCGGGGCTGGTGGTCGATGAAGCCGCACCGCAGGCTGACCAGGAAGGCCTTCACCGGCTGGCGCTCTGGATCCTCCAGCGTTTCTCCCCGCTGGTCGCCGCCGATCCGCCGGACGGAATCGTCATCGATACCACCGGTGCCGACCATCTGCACGGTGGCGAGGAGACCATGCTGGAGTCTCTGGTCGGTCGGCTGGCCATGTCTGGTGTCGAGGCCCGCGCCGCCGTGGCCGACAGCTGGGGTGCCGCCCATGCCTTCGCGCGGTACCTGGCCAGCCCCATCTTCGTGGCGGACCCAGGCCGGGGCCTGTCGTTGCTGTCGCCCCTGCCGCTGGAGGCCCTTCGCCTGCCGGCGGCGATGGCCGGGGACCTTCGGACGTTAGGTTTCAGGACCGCGGGCGACCTGCATCGCCAGCCGCGGGCCCCGCTGGCCCTGCGCTTCGGGCCGCAACTTGCCCGCCGGATCGACCAGGCGCTGGGGGAGGCGTCCGAACCCTTCGACCCCGTCCGGCCCGCCGACCAGGTCGAAGCCCGCCGCGCGTTCGCGGAACCGATCGCGGCGGCCGAGACCATCGCGCGCTACATCGGCAAGCTGGTTGCCGACCTGTGCTTTGCGCTGGAGGAACGCGGCCTGGGTGCCCGTCGGCTGGACCTGCTGGTCCACCGCGTCGATAGCCGCCTCCAGGCCGTGCGCGTGGGCATGGCTCTGCCGACGCGGGACGTCCGGCGCCTGACCCGGCTGCTCTGCGACAAGATCGGGACCATCGATCCCGGCTTCGGGATTGAGGCCATGGTCCTGGTGGCCGCCATCGCCGAACCGCTGGAGATGAAGCAGGCTGTCAGTTCCCTGGTCGAGGTGGCCCGGCCGGACGTGTCCGGTCTCGTCGACACGCTGGCCAACCGCATCGGCGGGCGGGCGGTCTACCGGATCGCCGCCGTCGCCAGCGACGTACCCGAAAGGTCCGTGCAGCGCATCCCTGCCATGGCACCTGACACAGGGACGGGCTGGCCCGACCATTGGCCCCGGCCGGCCCGGCTGCTGGCGCGGCCCGAGCTCATCGAGACCGTCGCGCTACTGCCCGACCACCCGCCAGCCTCCTTCACCTGGCGGGGCGTCCGCCGCCGGGTGCGACGGGCCGACGGGCCGGAGCGGGTCTTCGGGGAATGGTGGCGGCGCGACGCCGAGCTGGAGGCCGTCCGCGACTATTTCCGGGTGGAGGACGATGCCGGCGAACGCTACTGGGTCTACCGCGCTGGCAACGGCGAGGATCCGGCCACGGGCTCCCACCGCTGGTTCCTGCATGGGATCTTCGGATGAACCCGGGGCCGCGCTATGCAGAGCTTCAGGTCACCACGCAGTTCTCCTTCCTGAGGGGCGCATCGTCTGCCGAGGAGTTGTTCATTACGGCGGCCCATCTGGGCATCGAAGCCCTTGCCGTCGTCGACCGCAACTCCTTGGCCGGCATGGTCCGGGCCTGGGAGGCATCCAAATCGACCGGCGTACGCCTCGTCGTGGGGTGCCGCCTGGATCTGGCCGATGGCACCGCCCTGCTGGTCTATCCCACCGACCGGCCCGCCTATTCCCGGCTGTGCCGCCTCCTCTCGCTGGGCAAGGCCCGTGGGGGCAAAGGCAAATGCCGCCTGGACTGGGCGGATGTCGCCGCCCATGCGGAGGGGCTGCTGGCGGTCCTGGTCCCCGACCGGGCGGATGAGGAGTGCGGTCGGCGCTTGCGCCGGCTGCGGGAGACCTTCGGCGACCGGGCCTACCTGGCCCTGACGCTGCGTCGCCGCCCGAACGACCAACTGCGCCTGCATGAACTGTCGAACCTGGCCGTCCGCATGCGGGTGCCCACCGTCGTGACCAACGACGTCCTGTTCCACGATCCCAGCCGGCGCATCCTCCAGGATGTGCTGTCCTGCATCAGGCACAACAGCGTGATCGACCAGCTGGGCGCGCAGCGTGAGCGCCATGCCGACCGATACCTCAAGCCGCCGGAGGAAATGCACCGGCTGTTCGGGCGGTATCCCGATGCGCTGGCCCGAACCCTGGAGATCGTCGAGAGGTGCCGCTTCAGCCTGGGCGAACTGACCTACCAGTATCCGGAGGAACGGGACGATCCGCGGCTGACGCCGCAGCAGACGCTGGAGGCGCTGACCTGGGAGGGGGCAGGGGACCGGTATCCCGAAGGGCTGCCCGAGGAGGTGGCGGCCACCCTGCGCCATGAACTGACGCTGATCGAGAAGCTGGACTACGCCCCCTATTTCCTGACCGTGAACAGCATCGTCCGCTTCGCGCGCTCGCAGGGCATCCTCTGTCAGGGCCGGGGCTCGGCCGCCAACTCCGCCGTTTGCTACGTCCTTGGCATCACCAGCATCGATCCCGCCCGCAACGACCTGCTCTTCGAGCGGTTCGTCAGCGAGGAGCGGCGGGAACCACCGGACATCGACGTCGACTTCGAGCATGAACGCCGCGAGACCGTCATGCAGTGGGTCTTCGACACCTACGGCCGCGACCGGGCGGCGCTGTGCTCCACGGTCATCCGGTACAGAACGAAGGGTGCCTTGCGGGACGTGGGCAAAGCCCTGGGCCTGCCCGAGGACCTTGTCCGCATGCTGTCGGGCCAGGTCTGGGGCTGGTCGGAGGAGGGGCTTGATGACGAGCGCCTGAAGGGACTGGGCCTCGACCTGACCGACCGGCGACTGCGCCTGACGCTGGACCTCGCTCGGCAGCTTACGGGCTTCCCCCGGCACCTTTCGCAGCATCCCGGTGGCTTCGTGCTGACGCGGGACCGGCTGGACGATCTGGTGCCCATCGAACCGGCGGCCATGAAGGACCGGCAGGTGATCGAATGGGACAAGGACGACATCGATGCGCTGAAGTTCATGAAGGTCGACCTGCTGGCGCTCGGCATGCTGAGCTGTATGCGCAAGGGGCTGGACCTGCTGGCCGACCACAAGGGCATCCGCCTGGATTTGGCGACCATTCCGGCGGAGGACCCAAGGACCTACGCTATGATCCGTAAGGCCGATACGCTCGGCACCTTCCAGATCGAAAGCCGGGCACAGATGTCCATGCTGCCCCGCCTGAAACCGCGCACCTTTTACGACCTCGTCATCGAGGTGGCCATCGTCCGGCCCGGACCGATCCAGGGCGACATGGTCCACCCCTATCTGCGTCGGCGGGAGGGGCTGGAGCCGGTGGAATACCCGACACCGGAGCTGGAGAAGGTGCTGGGCAAGACCCTGGGCGTGCCACTCTTCCAGGAACAGGCGATGCGGGTGGCTATCGAATGCGCGGGCTTCTCCCCTGGCGAGGCGGACATGCTGCGCAAGTCCATGGCCACCTTCAAGATGACGGGCGGGGTGTCGAAGTTCCGCGATAAGCTGATCCAAGGCATGGTGGCCAACGGCTACGCCCCTGAATTCGCCGAGCAGACCTTCAGGCAGTTGGAGGGGTTTGGCAGCTACGGGTTCCCGGAAAGCCACGCAGCCAGCTTCGCGCTGATCGCCTATGCCAGCGCCTGGTTGAAATGCTGGCACCCGGACGTATTCTGCGCGGCCTTGCTGAACAGCCAGCCCATGGGCTTCTACGCCCCGGCCCAGATCGTACGGGATGCGGAGGAGCATGGCGTGGAGGTCAGACCCGTCTGCGTCAACGCTTCGCGGTGGGACTGCACCTTGGAGGAAACCGGCGACGAAAGGCGGCTGGCGGTCAGGCTCGGGATGCGGCTGGTGAAAGGGCTGGGGAACGCCCATGCCGCATCGATCGTGCTGGCCAGGGCGGACCGGAAATATATCTCGGTCGACGATCTCTGGCAGCGGGCGCGTGTGCCGCAGGCGGAACTGGTGAGGCTGGCCGAGGCGGACGCTTTCCGGCCGGGTTTGGGGCTGGCCCGACGCGAGGCGCTATGGGCGATCAAGGGGCTCAGGGATGAACCGCTGCCGCTCTTCGCGGCAGCAGCAGCCCGGGAGGGGCAGGTGGTGCCGGAGATGGTGGAGCCGGAGGTGGGCCTGAGGCCGATGGCGGCGGGCCGGGAGGTGATGGAGGATTATGTCCGGACCGGGCTATCGCTGAAGGGCCATCCGTTGGGGTTCCTAAGGGCAGAGCTGAGCCGCCGCGGGATGGTGACTTGCCGGGAGGCGATGGAGGCGGCGGACGGGAAATGGGTGGAGATCGCCGGGTTGGTGCTTGTGAGGCAGCAGCCGGGCACGGCCAGCGGGGTATTGTTCATCACGTTGGATGACGAGACCGGGGCGGCGAACCTGATCGTTTGGCGGGACCGGTTCGAGAAGTACCGGCGGGAAATCCTGGGCGCGCAGTTGATGGCGGCAAAGGGCCGGGTGCAAAGGGAAGGGGAGGTGGTCCACCTGATTGTGCAGAAGGTGAAGGATATCTCTGGGGAGCTGGGGAAGGTGCCGGAGGCTGTACGAGACCATGCAGGCCTGCCGGCGGCCGATCGCCTCCCTGAGCGCCGCAACCGTCGCTAAGTGGGGCCCGTAGTCTAAAACCCTTTGGAGCGGAAACCGATGGGTATCCCGAACTTCTCTAAACCCCCTTCGCCCAACTGGACGGCGAGTGACGTCAGCGTCCGGTCGATGCGCCCGACGACGGGCTCGGGGAGGTGGGGAGCGGCGAGGTCGCGGCACGTCGTGAGGAACCGCAGCTCCTCGAACGAGAATCCCAGCGCCCTTTCCTCCGACCGTGTCCGGAAGCGGAAGTACCTGCGCCGGCCTTCCATACCTTTCTCGATATAGGCGTCTTTGCCGACATGTCCCTCGATGATGGTGACCATGCTGTTGACCGCCTGGGGCGAACGGCCCAGATGGTCGGCAAGGTAGTACCGCCGGCCCTGCAGGGTCAGGATCTGGTAGAGCGCGAGCAGCCTGTCGCCAGGCACCGCATCGTCGTGTTTCGGCGGCATGTCGTCCAGGTGGAGGAAGTGCTGCGTTATGTAGCCCTGTGGCATTGTGGAGCGCAATCCGCAGTGGTGCAAGCTATGGTTCGGCGCGCCAAGACGGATTCCTATTACGGGATACCTCGGCCTCCTTGTTGTCCAGCACGACGTGGTCGCCGACGAAGCGCCTGAAGCCGTACAGCGCGAAGCCCGCGATAGATACCCAGCCGACGATCCTTGCCATTCCGAAGTCCTCCTTGTTCGTCGATCACGGGACGCTACCGCGCGACTCCCCCAGATTCCGGTAGGTGCCGAAGGCTTCAGTTCATTTTCCATTGGTGATGGCAACAGGGAGGCTCGTCGGTAGGATGCCGGTGGAGACCGGAAATCCCCGGAGGGGTCGAAGTTTGTCAGAATCGTGCATCTCCACTTACTGACGCATTGCGGCTGGAACGGGGTACCATCCTCCCAGTCGCAGCGGATCTATTAGGGGAACGAACTCGGGTGAGAAGCGGGCTAACGAACTCGGCCGCCGCCGACGGGTCCGCTTGGTCGCGGGGCCTCTGAGTTCCGGAGGGCCAGGCGCGTGTGCTGCAGCGGCACCAACGTGGAGAACCAGTTGGACGAGGCAGTCGACAGCGGCTGGTGGGTAATCGGCGGGGATCATGTCAGATAAGGCTTGGTCTTCGCCCTGCACGAGGCGAAGGACCCGCCGTCGTACCTGCACGCGGTCGTCGACGGGTCGCCGGTGAAGGGCGCGCTGAGCGGCCGAGACGGGACGGCGGTGCCCAGGACGGACACCGCCATTTTAAGCATCCTTTTCGTTTGCTGAACCCCGGTGTTTCCTATCGCGGAAACGACAGAGAGCCTGTTCTGTCACGAGCCGCAGGGCTCGACGTTCACCAGCTTCGGCAGCTTCATCAAGGGGATCGCGGTGTACTTCTGATGGTACGGCTTGACCTCCCTCACATCGGCGAGCTGATCCAGTACGTCGCGGAGGAAACGCTTTGTCAGCGACGGAGAGAGTGTTACCAGCCTCCAGGCCCGGAGATCCATGCAATAGGTGTCGATCAGTTTAATATGGATAGCCAGCCTAGTCTCGGTGGTAAGGTCGTGGATCATAAGGTCTTCGCGATTGATGAGGCGCGCGTCGAAGGGCGCGTCGAAGATCAGGTCGCCGATCGTGAACACCCAGTGGATATGGGGACCGTCCTTGATATAGCCGGCCTTGACGGGCGCGCGCCGAACCATCTGTTTCTCAGCGATGGTCACTTGGGGGAACCCCAAGACCAATCTATTCAACGGACGCGAAAGGAACTCGGCGAAAGCGCCGGTCGTTCCCGGCACCAAGAATGAACGGGAGTGTCCATTTGAGTAAATGGAGACACTGGAGCTGTAGAGTTCGTTGTGCATAGGCGCAACTCCGCTTCGGCGGCCTTCTGAAGGCCGCCGCTAGAAAAGAGGGGGTGGCTACCAGGGCGGGAACGCTCGAGCGCGGCTGAGCGGCGGTCGCGTAGGCAGTCCGTTTCGTGGGAAGGGATATAAGTCAGGTCAGCTGGTGTTAGCGGGCGCGGTGGTAGCGGCGCCGGCCATCCTCGTGGCTGTATTCAGCTAAGGCCCTTTAGCCGGACCCATGTCCAAGCGACGCACCGCTCGAAGTCGCCGAGCCACAAGGTCGCGTCGAAGCAATCCATCAATCCGATTTCCAACCTGACGGCGCACCAAGGCGCTTTGGGAATGACGTTGGGATCGGTAACGGATGGGATCGGGAAATGGGGATTGTTGTGGAGGATGCGCCACAAAGGGGCGCCAGATTCCGCATCGGTCGCGACGCCGAAGGTCACGACGGGCACGCGGCGTCCCCTATTGAGGGACCATACGGTCGCGATGACCGCGTTGCCCTCCACAGTCGCGGAGAGGTGGTACTTCCCGACATTGCCGGGAATCTTGGGCATCTTGCCCGACGCCGCATCCCGGATCAGCTTCGACAGGATGGGGAAGGCATCAGCATCAACTTCATCGCGGGATGAAGTCCGCGAATTACCGGTGGTAATGGTGATGTGTTCAAGCGTCTTCGCGCCGTTGAGCGTAGCATTCATCTTTCGTCTCACCGCTTTTGTTCAAGGAAAATGCAAGGGCGGTGCTGTCTGATATGCTGATAAAGCGGATGATCATTTCGATTATTTCCAGATGGTTGTTTCACGTCGTCGTAGTCGACTATTCATTTAAGCATCCCGATTGCAGCCCAACGATGACATGATTTGGGCAAAATCGGGGCACCTCCATAGAGTTAATCCTATTGCGCCGTATTTTGTGCTGGGAACGGCTCCAACGCCGGAAGACTAGGCGGTCTGACGGCGGCTACCGCTCCTGTGGCGGAGTTGGATCGCCCGGAGAACAACCCTTCCCCTGTAGGCATCATGGCGCGGGAGCGCCATTCCCCTGCGCCAGCGGCGGCGGAAGAGAGGAGGCGAAAGGTGAAGGGAGGTGGGGATGGGCTGCCGGTATGCCTCCGCGCACACGGATAAGCCGGCGCGCTACACGTCGATCAGCTTCAGCTGGACGGCCCGGACGGCTGCGGCCGTTCTGTTGCTGGCGCCGAGCTTCGACATAGTAGCCTTCACATGGGTCTCCACGGTCTCGGCCGAGATGTCCAGGATGGCTGCGACGACCCTCGTCGTCTTGCCGCGGGCGACCCAAGAAAGCACGTCGCGCTCGCGGTCGGTCAGCCGGGCCCCGACCAGCGGCATGCCATCCCCGTCCAACGACCTGAAGCCCTGCGACGGGTCCGGCCAGACGAAGTCGACCGCCCGCTCCTGCCAGTAGAACATGAAGACATGCAGCTCGTGTCGGTGCTGCGCCATCATCGCTGCGAACTCAGGTCGTGGCTCCGCCCAGAATAGGGCTGTCAGTGCTGACCGGGCCCGGCCAAGGCCGTCCACCGTGTGGAAGGGCAGGACGTACCCTTCCCGGTATCCATGGTCGTGCGCCGCCTCCATCGCCAGGATGGCCAGCGGCTTGGGGCCCGGACGGCGCTCCGGCAGGGCGACGTCGCCCCAAACGAACGGCAGCCGCCGGCGCCGTGCTGTCGAGACCATGGGATCGGCCTCCACGAAGCCATTGTCCTCGTAGCAGCGTTGCCAAGCCTCGGGACAGGTCCCGTGGAAGAAAGGCCGCGCTGCGTCCGGCCGACCTGTGTCGAGATGGTTGAAGCTCTGGAAGCCGAACCTCGCGATGACGCGCTGGAGCAGGTCCGTCAGCTCTGCGAGCGATTGAGCTCGTTGTACTTCGCTGATAAGGAAATCGAGGTCGAGCATGCTCTAATCCTCCCCAAAAACCGGGATACACCGTCCAGGCGGCAATATCCGATCATCCATCGTCTTCAGACTATGGGCGGGCGGCAATGCGCGCAATAATTGATGTGGGTCGTCAGATATCGACTGGATGCCGGTCCGAGGCATTCACCGCAGGAACGCACACCGACCTGGCCTGGAAGACCCAGCAGCTCCGACGGCGCATCTTCGTCGAAGGCCTGGGCTGGACGCTTTCCGTCGACCGGTCGGGACGGGAGCGGGACCAGTTCGACCGCAAGGATACGATCTACGGGGCCGTCGTTGAAGATGGCAACCCAGTAGGCTGCTGGCGAATGCTTCCGACGGTGCGGCCCTACCTGCTCCAGGACGTCTTTCCCCACTTGGCCGCAGGCCGGCAGCTGCCGCGGGATATCGAGACGTGGGAGATATCGCGTTTCGGGGTGGATCCGTTCCACCAGAAGCCTGACATGGTCTCAAGGGAATTGCTGGGCTTGATGATGCGCTTCGCAGCCGCCAACGGCGTAGCGACCATCGTTGCCGTCACCGACGAGGCTTTCCACAAGCTGCTCGGCCGCGCCGGCCTGAAACTGTTCACATACCCCGGCGTGGACCGGTCGCAGGAGGGCACCCGCGGCGCGATCGTCGCCGGAGGGCTTCACCTGGCCGAACAGACCCACCCCCGATACCGAAAGTTCGCCCAACTCTCGCAGGAAGCCGCCTGATGATCCGACACCCATTCTCCGACGTCCGCCCGTTCATCGCCGACCCCCTCGGTTTTGTTCTCGGCAGGGGGCTGGCGGCAGCCGCACCGCTGGAGCGGCTCAGGCTCGGCCTCGCGCCGGTCTACCTGCTGACCGACCCGGCCTATGCCCGGGAGGTGCTTACCGCACCGGAGGCCCGCTTCGCGAAGGGCCGGCACGTCGCAAAGCTCAAATCCGTTGTAGGTGAGGGCGTGTTGACGGCAACGGGCGAGCTTGCCCGCAGGCGCCGGTACTTGGCACACCAGGGGCTGCGCGCCGAGGTCCTGGCCCTGCGGTGCGAGGCCCTGCAGGCCGTGGCCGCGGCGACTGCGTGCAGGATGGCGGCAGTGGAGGGGCCCGTCGCGATCGGCCCCGCCATGGCGGCGCTGGCCCTGCGCATGATCGCGGTCGTCCTGTTCGGCGAAGAGGCGCTGGACGCGGAGGACGAGGACCGGCTCATCGCGGCAGTCACGCTGATCGAGGACGACGTGGCGGTCGGGTTCTGGCGGGCATACACGCCGCCTTGGACGGCTGCGAGGGAAGCAGCACGGCTTAAGTTCGCGCTGTCGGAGCTCGACGCCGTCGTCGCGAAGGCACGGAGATCGTCCCACCCCGGCAGCATCGTGTCCGTGCTCGTGGAGGCAGGCCTTTCCGACAGCGAGGTCCGCGATGAGCTGCTGACCTTGCTGCTGACGGGGCATGAGACGACGGGTTCGGTAGCGGCTTGGTTGCTACACGAACTGGCGCGCAGACCTCAGGTGTGCCGTGCCATCGCTGCCGAAGTTGCTGCCGCAGCCACGGCAGGTGGAGTGGTGCCGTATGACGCCTGGCGCCGAATGGACGTTACGACACGGGCCGTCAACGAGACGCTGCGGCTCTACCCCGGTGCTTGGTGGTTCTCGCGTGAGGCGACCGCCGACACTGAGCTTGCAGGTTTCCATTTGAGAAAAGGCTCGACGGTCCTGGTCGCGCCGTACCTATGAGCTGGCCCCGTAAAACTGGACAAGTCGTTAAGCTCGGG
>NZ_NOXU01000032.1 GCF_002251795.1 Niveispirillum lacus
CTGATTATAAAGGAGAGTCGCACTTCAAAATAGAATCCACCGGCCGACACCGAAAAGAGCGGTAATATATGTTATGGAAACTATGTTCAATCGAACGCAGCGGTGCTTTGTGTAGTGAAATTACCGAATGCTGGACGGGAATCTCCTGCTGTGCGTGGGGTGTTGTTGCGGCGGTCCTGCGCGGTAACATGTCCGGTAAATCCGCTAAATGCCTGGTATTTTGTCCACCAGGCGGTGGCTTGCCCATGAGAGAACCGCATATCAGCCCCTCTTGTTAGCGGTGTCAGGTGAGGGTAATTTCTGCTTTTACCGCACCGCAATGTCATTATACTGCAATGCACAAGAACATGGTTTCCGGCATCGACCAGGACCTTTTAAAGGGAGCGAACGTACAAGGCCCGAAATGTCGGTGGCATCCCGCCCCCGCTTCCAGCTTTGTGAGTATCGCTATGAAAAAGCTCTATTCCGCTCTGATCCTGTCCGCCCTGGCCCTGCTGGCTGCGGGACAGTCACAGGCAGCGCATCCCGCTCTCAAGCGCATTTGTGGCGCGGCCCCCGTCGTTCCGGAACTGATTTCCGGTAAGACGGCGACCGAAGCGTCCATGATCCAGGTTGCCGGCTCCGTCCGCGGCTTTGCGGATCAGTCGCTGGCCTATCTGTCCTGCCTGGACAGCCAGCCCGCCTCGACCTCCTACATGGCGCAACCGTCCTTCCGCGCCCAATTGTCGGCCTATCGTGATCAGGTCGCTGACCGGCTGGAAGCGACTGTCGACGCCTACAATGCCGAACTGCGCAACTTCAAGGCGCAGCAGGCCCAGGTCGCCCAGAAGTAAGGACCGGTATTGACCGCTGGTCCTGACAAGAGGGCGGGGAATAACACCCGCCCTCTTTTTTGCGCGGCCTACACCGATAACAAAAACCGCAGCGGCACCGCCACGCGCTTGCGCCATGCTACCTCATTGTGCGGTTCGCCCTCATAGAGGGTTGTGACCCAGTCCTTACCCCGCACATAGCCAAGCGTCGGCATAAAGCCATCCACCTTGGCCTGAAAAGGTGGATAGAAACTGTCAAGTTCGGCATTGCCCAGATCGAAGTATAAACGGTGGCGGCCAGCACGCGGCAGTGTTGCGTTCACCCAAGCGATAAAACTGTCCGCAATCGCGATCATGCGCGGATCATTGTTTTTGATCCAGTCGAACCTGGTGACACAAGGCCAATGGGTAGAGATACAGCCCGCGCCGCCAAACACGTCAGGATAGCGGATTAAGGTGTAGAGCGAGATCAGCCCGCCCATGCTGGACCCCATAATCAGCGTATCCGCGGGCCCCGTCCGGGTCCGATAGGTGGCATCGATAAAGGGTTTCAACTCCCTGACCAGGAAATCACCATAGCCATCCGACAGCGCCGGGCCGCCGCCGCCCTGTTCATAAGCGGCGCGGATATCTGCGGGCACCTGTTCATAGGGTTTTTGCGGCAGATATTCGCGGCTGCGCGACCGGGTGTTCCAGACGCCCACCACAATCGCGGGCTTTGCCGCCCCCTCGCCTATCAGGTGCACCATCGCCTCATCCACGCCCCATTCGCCGAACGGGGTGGAGGCCGGGTCAAACAGATTTTGGCCATCATGCATGTACAGAACACTGAAGTGTGCGGTCCCGCCCTCGTATCCCGGCGGCAGCCAGACATCCACACGGCGCGGCGCGGCCAGGGCGCTGGGAAAAAGGTCATAGCGCCACAGACGGCCCGCCGAAACCGGCACCGGAACGGGTTCCGGCACAAGCCGACCGGCAGCCATGACCGGCAGCGGCAGAATGGGCAGGGACAAAGCAGCCAGCAAGGCGCGGCGACGCGGGCAGAACATCATGGCGGACCTCCCAGAACCTTATGATTGAGCCCAGGATCACCGCTTTGCGGACCACGCCAACCGTAAATACGTATGCGTCGCAGCGCAGCATGAAGGCGCATACGTATGCGGCCCATACCCGTTCGGCGCGCCCGATTTTACGATGGGCGCCAGATAACAAGACTACAGTGTCCGGGGGGAACCTGATGATGAGTGTGTCGGCAAACGCGGTTCGGGCCGAAGGAACGGCCGGGCCAGACCAGGGCGTCGTTCGCCCCTGGTGGCAGGGTGCCGTCATCTATCAGGTCTATCCACGCAGCTTCGCCGACAGCAATGGCGACGGGATCGGTGATCTAAAGGGGTTGCTGGCCCATTTGGACCATGTTGCCGATCTGGGGGCGGATGCGATCTGGATCTCGCCCTTCTTTAAGTCACCTATGGATGATTTCGGATACGATATTTCTGATCATTGCGATATCGATCCAATTTTTGGGACGATGGCCGACTGTGATGCAGTGATCGCCCGGGCCCATGATCTGGGCCTGAAAATCATCATTGACCAAGTCTATTCCCACACCTCCATCCAGCATCGCTGGTTCCAGGAAAGCCGGCAGAACCGGACCAATGCCAAGGCCGACTGGTATGTCTGGCACGATGCCCGGCCCGACGGCACCCCGCCCAATAATTGGCAATCGGTGTTCGGGGGGCCGGCCTGGACCTGGGATGCCCGTCGGCGGCAATATTACATGCATAATTTCCTGTCCAGTCAGCCGGACCTGAATCTGCATAATCCCGATGTGCAGGAAGCCATCAAGGGTGTGGCGCGGTTCTGGATGGATCGCGGCGTGGATGGGTTGCGGGTCGATGCTGCCAACTTTTTCATGCATGACCGCCTGCTGCGCGACAATCCGGTCAACAAGGAAGCGACCGCGCCGAAGCGGCCCTATGAATTCCAGCAGCAGATCCACAACATCTCCCAACCAGAAAACCTTGAATTTATTGAGGATCTGCGGGCAGTGCTGGATAGCTACCCGGACCGTTTCATGGTGGCGGAAATGGGCGAAGCGCCGTTTGACATGGTGGCCGACTATACGTTGCCCGGCAAACGCTGCCATTCCGCCTATAACTTTTCCTTTCTCTATCACAAGCAACTGGATGCCGGTGTACCGCGCCGGATCATTGGTGGCTGGAACCAGGCCTCGGGGGGGGCGTGGCCGTCCTGGACCTTCTCCAACCATGATGCACCGCGTGCGGTCACCCGCTGGGGCGGCGACATGCCGCCGCCGGAACTGGCCCGCTGTCTGAACACTTTGCTGGTCAGCCTGCCGGGTTCTGTTTTCCTCTATTATGGCGAAGAATTGGGCCTGCCGCAGGCAAGAGTGGCGTTTGAGGATCTGGTCGATCCGGAGGCCATCGCCAACTGGCCGCACACCCTGGGCCGGGATGGCGCACGCACGCCCATGCCCTGGGTCAAGGATGCCCCCCATGCTGGGTTTTCAACTGGGCGGCCCTGGCTGCCGGTTGATCCCCGCCATCTGCCGCTGGCTGTCGATGTCCAGGCCCAGGACCCGGCCAGCACCCTGTCCGTCACCCGCCGGCTGTTGGCCCGCCGCCGCTCCGAGCCGGCCCTGCGTTGGGGTGAGATCCGCTTCCGTCCACCCGCAGACCCCGTGCTGGCTTTTGAGCGTATCCATGACGCCGGTGACCTGTTGGTGGTGGTGAACCTTGCCGGCACCAGTGCGCCCCATGGCCTGATTGATGCCGCCAACTGGATCATGGTGGAAAGCGTCAATGGTGCCACGTTGTCAGCCCCGGACCTGCCCGCCTATGGGGCCTTGATCGCACGGCGCGGCTGATCAGCAGCGGCGAACGCGGATTATCCGACGTCAGATGGCCGTCCGTCTAGCGCAGGATCTGGTGGCTGTTCAGCACATCCCCGGCCGGCGACAGGCGTAACGCCTGCGCCAGCAGGTCGACATCCAGGTGACCGACCGCCGGCAACCCGTCTCCCCCGATCAGCAGCGGGGCCCGGAACCATTCCACCTGATCCACCACACCTGCTTTTAAAAAGGCGGTGGCCACGGTGGGGCCACCTTCCACCAGAAGACGGGTGATGCCTTGCCCAGCCAGGGCCGTCAACGCGCCCTGAACTGGCAATCGTCCGTCCTTATCCGCGTCAACCCGCAGAACACGCACCGCAGCAGCGTCCAGTGCCGCCGCCTTGGCGGAATCCGCCCCTGTCAGCGTGACCACCCAGGTGGGGGCGATGGTGGCGGCGCCCCGTACCAATTTGGCCGTGAGCGGCAGGCGTAAATGGCTGTCCAGCACAACACGGACCGGGTTCGCCCCCGCCAGACCCGGCAGGCGACAGGTCAGTTCCGGATCATCGGCCAGGGCCGTGCCGATCCCGATCAGGATGGCATCATGATGGGCGCGCAGGAGATGACCGCGCGCCCGGCTATCGGGGCCGGTGATCCATTGGCTGTGCCCGGTCGCGGTCGCAACCCGGCCATCCAGACTGGTCGCCAATTTCAGGGTGACGCCCGGCCGACCTTTGAGAATGCGGCTGAAGAACCCGGCATTGACGGCCATGGCATCCATGGCACACAGGCCAACATCGACCTGAATGCCCGCTTCCCGCAAACGTCGGATACCGCCCCCCGAAACGCGCGGGTCCGGGTCCTCACAGGCCACGACAATACGGGCAACACCAGCCGCGATCAGGGCTTCTGAACAAGGCGGTGTCTTGCCATGATGGTTACAGGGTTCCAGGCTGACATAGACCGTGGCGCCGCGCGCCGCCTCACCCGCCTGGGCCAGGGCCTGCGGCTCGCCATGCGGACGGCCACCGGGGGCGGTAACACCCCGCCCCAGCACCACACCATCCTTGACAAGGATACAACCGACCGACGGGTTGGGCCAGACACGCCCCAGATGACGCCGGGCCAGCCGTAATGCCGCCTGCATATGGGCGTGATCATCCGCCGTGAAAACGGGATCGGCATCGGTCACGCCATGGCCTCCCCTCAATCATTGTCCTCGGGGCGCAGCTTTTCAACGAATTCGTTGAAATCCGCCGCCTCGCGGAAATCACGATAGACAGAGGCATAACGGATGTAGGCCACCTTATCGATCCCGGCCAACTGGTTCATCACCATCTCGCCGATCTGGGTGGAGGGGATTTCGGTTTCCCCGCTGCTTTCCAGTTGCCGCACGATGGAATTGACCACCCGATCGACCCGGTCAGCATCCACCGGCCGCTTGCGCAGCGAGATGCGCATGGACCGCAACAGTTTCTCCCGGTCGAACGGTTCTTTCTGACCGGAGGATTTCACCACATAGAGTTCACGCAACTGCACCCGTTCAAAGGTGGTGAAGCGGGCGCCGCAGGCCGGACAGAAACGGCGGCGGCGGATGGCGGACCCATCATCGGTGGGACGGCTATCCTTCACCTGGGTATCGTCATTCCCGCAGAACGGGCAGCGCATGAAACCCCTCCGTAGTTGTTATGGTTGCCTGAACGGAAAACCCGGTCCCGGCATGGGGCCGAAACCGGGCTTTGTCAATCACAGCGTCGGGTAGATGGGGAAGCGACGGCACAGTTCCTGGACCCGTGCGCGCACCCGGTCCTCGGCGGCTGCATTGTCACCATTGCTGACCGCGAGCGCGTCCAGCACCTCCACAATCATGTCGCCGACCTGCGCAAACTCGGCGGTGCCGAAGCCGCGCGTGGTGGCCGCCGGGGTGCCCAGGCGCACGCCCGAGGTCACGAACGGCTTTTCCGGATCGAACGGCACGCCGTTCTTGTTGCAGGTCATGCCGGCGCTTTCCAGCGCATGCTCGGCGGCCTTGCCCGTCAGCTTCTTCGGACGCAGATCGACCAGAACGATATGGCTGTCGGTGCCGCCCGACACGATGTCCAGGCCGCCCGCGATCAGGCGTTCGGCCAGCACCTTGGCGTTGGCGACGACATTGGCGGCATAGGTCTTGAACTCCGGACGCAGCGCCTCGCCAAAGGCCACGGCCTTGGCGGCGATCACATGCATCAGCGGGCCGCCCTGCAGGCCGGGGAAAACGGCGGAATTGAACTTCTTGCCCAGATCGACGTCATTGGACAGGATCATGCCGCCTCGAGGACCGCGCAGGGTCTTGTGCGTCGTGGTGGTGACGACATGGGCGTGCGGCAGCGGCGAGGGATAAACACCGGCGGCAACCAGACCCGCATAATGGGCCATGTCGACCATCAGATAAGCGCCAATCTCATCCGCGATCCGGCGGAACCGGGCGAAATCAATCTGGCGGGGATAGGCGGAACCGCCAGCGATGATCAGCTTGGGCTTATGCTCGCGCGCCTTGGCCTCCACATCATCATAATCAATCAGGTTGGTGTCGCGGGTCACGCCATAGGACACGACCTTGAACCACTTGCCCGACTGGTTGGCGGGGGCGCCATGGGTCAGGTGACCGCCGGCGGCGAGGTCCATGCCCATAAACGTGTCGCCCGGTTGCAACAGCGCCAAGAACACAGCCTGATTGGCCTGGGCGCCCGAATGCGGCTGGACATTGGCATATTCACAGCCAAACAGTTTCTTGGCGCGTTCGATGGCCAGCGTCTCGGCAATGTCGACATATTCGCAGCCGCCGTAATAGCGCTTACCCGAATAACCTTCGGCATATTTGTTGGTCAGGACGGAACCCTGGGCCTCCAGCACAGCTTTGGAGACGATGTTTTCCGAGGCGATCAGTTCGATCTGCTCTTGCTGCCGGCCAAGCTCCTGGCGCAGGGACGCATAGAGATCGGGATCGGCATCAGACAGATTATCGGTAAAGAAACCCTGGATGCTCATGTTCGTCTGGTCCTCTGGTACTGCTGGTCAGGCATTTCGTTGATCATGCGCTTCACGCTTCAAATGCGAGCATTCGAGGCGACCGCATTTTCAGCCCAACATTGCGACACGGCGGGCATGACGGCCGCCTTCGAATTCCGTGGTGAAGAAGCTGGCGACACAATCCTTGGCCACCTCCACACCGATGGTGCGCGCGCCCAGGCACAGCACATTGGCATCGTTATGCAGGCGGGTCAGTCGCGCCTCCGTCGGTGTATGGCAGAGGGCCGCACGCACATGGCGATGGCGATTGGCGGCGATGGAGATGCCGATGCCGGTGCCGCAGATCAGCACACCAGCGGTTGCCCGACCCTGCGCGAGGGCTGCTGCAACCGCATCAGCGAAGCTGGGGTAATCCACCGATTCCGGCCCGTTTGTACCAAGGTCGATCACCGTATGACCGGCGGCGCGAAGCTGTTCCGACAGCACGGCCTTCAATTCCGGACTGGCATGGTCGCCGGCGATGGCGATGGTCTGAACACCCATGTTTCCACCCTCTCCGGGCTTGGCACCCGGCACCCTTGGACGATGCAGGCAACCCTATCAATAGGGGGTCACCAACGCGCCCGACCCTAGCAGAAGTGTTGGCGCCGCACCAGTTCCCGCCCCCGGCACGAAAGCAGCCCCGCCTTGCCGGTGACGCGCGCCTGACCGCCCCGACAGCCCACCGATCAGGCTACAAGTAGAAATAGTTGAAACAAAGGGCTGGCAAATCAATATATACCAGCTTACCTTGTTGTCGGCGCCACTTCCTTCGGCATCACAGACACAAAAGACTGTCGGTTGGAAACAGATTGCCCGTAACCGGCATAGGAGGAAAGTGGGTTTCCGGCCTATTCCATTCGCCAGACTGGCAGGCACAGGCCTGAATTGCGACATTTTGAACCGCAATTTCTGTAACAATTGAGACGATTTTTCTCTTTTACGTAAAAATTGACGCCAAGCGGCGGCTTCGATGTTGACAGGGTTTCCAGCCCATGCGAAGCACGCGACCGCATTCAGCCAACCGTTTGGGAAAACGACGCACAATGGACTATCAGGAGAATGGCGCCGAGCCAGGCGAATTGCTGCGTATGACCGCAGAAATCGTTTCAGCCTTTGTGGGACAGAACACGCTGCCGATGCAGCAAGTGCCTGACCTGATCAATACCGTCTATCTGACCCTGACCGGGCTGCAGGGCGCCCCGGTTGCCGCCCCGGTAGAGCCGGCCCGCCCGGCCGTTCCGATCAAGAAGTCAGTGACCCCGGAATATATTGTCTGCCTGGAAGATGGGAAAAAGCTGAAGATGCTGAAGCGGCACCTTCGGTCGACCTATGATATGACACCCGACGAATACCGCGCCAAATGGGGCCTGCCGCCCGATTATCCGATGGTAGCCCCCAATTACGCGGCGCAGCGGTCGGAATTTGCCAAGAAGATTGGCCTGGGTCGGGGCGACACTCGCTCTGCCAACCGCCGCGGCTGAACCGGTCTTGGGCCCGCAGAGGACCGGGGAACGGCGTCGCCCAACCCCGGCCTATGGGCCTGCCTTACGCAGCACATAATTCAGCTTGGCCAGGGCGTTACGCGCCAAGACGGTTTTCCCGGCGCTGGCCGGACCCTGGATGATCACTTCAGTGTTGGTCATCGGGTCAATAGCGCTGACCCGCACGATATTGCCAACGGGCTGAAACTCGATCAGCACATCTTTTTCGTTCAAGGGCGGCCGTGGCATAGCCCCGCCCCCGGATCAGGGTGACCCTGACGGCACATAGGCGCCGTAGGACAGCGACGAAGTCCAGAATCGCTCCAGCGTCCGCATCGTGTCATTGGCCCGGCTCAATTCTTCGGCGGACAGGCCCGACTTATCCAGCGACTCCACCTGGCGCGCAAACAGCTCGGAGATGCGATCGCGCAGCCGCAGGCCCTTCTCCGACAGAAGTACCCGCACCGAACGCCGGTCATGCGTGGAACGTTCCTGGGTCAGGTAACCGTTCTCATGCATCTTTTTCACATTGTAAGACACGTTCGAGCCGAGGTAATAACCCCGCGCGGTCAGTTCACCGACCGTCAACTCATCATCGCCGATATTGTAAAGGATTAAGCTCTGGACGTTATTGATGTCCTGCATGCCGAGACGATCGAGTTCGATCTTCAGAACTTCAAGGAAATGGCGGTGCAGCCGCTCGATAAGCAGAATGCTGTCATAATAGGGTTGACGCAAGGCCATCTCCATCCGTCCTGGACCACCGAACGCGTGTAATTAAGCGTCTTTAATGACCGCCTTTTATCACGATCGTGGGTATTTCCTAGACAAAAACCATACTCCCATTGGGTCGCAGGGCGGTAATTTCTGAAAATTCCACAGCCGGACGGGTGCAGCGACAGCGTCAGGCCGGACGGCGGGCGCCCAACTTGGCGCGCGCCATGTTCAGGGAAATGGACAGTGCCTGGCCGATCTGGCCACCGTCACCCTTGATGTCATCACGGACCAGCACATGCATGGCATCAATATGCAGGCCGACGACCTGGAGCTGCGCCACGCTGGGATTGGGTAGCGGTACCAGAAAATGGTTCAATGAATTGGCAAAATCAGACAAGAGATCATAACCGAAGGTCTTGCCCAAAGTCATGATGCCGTCACTGATCTTGATCACGCGCTTCAGGTGCGCAGGACGGTTTTCAGCATCCGTCATCGCACGGCGGTAGGCCTCCTGGAGGTCTGTAAGGTCGACCCGGGTCTGGGCGATATGGGCATCCGACATTCGCGCGACATGGGTACCGGCACGCGCCAAGGCCGCCGGGTCGATCATGCCCGGCTTGCCATCGGCGGACCCGCCCACCTTTTCACGCAGCTTGTTCGGCCGCTTGATGATTTCCACGCCCGACACACGGGACTCCGGCTTGTGATTGTCGTTCATGCGCTTGCTGCCCGCCGCGCCTCGGCAACTTCCGACAGCTCGGCGCTCCCGTCAACAATTTCCACGGGATTCTCGTCTGAAACGCTTTGGCTGTCGATAACCATATGCGTGCCCTCGTCAACGACGCGTACATCTTCCGGGCTCATCAAGCGGCGATCACTGCCCTCATAGGGCAGAACCTGCCGACGACGGTCCGGGCCGAAATAATTCGGGGCACGGACAAAGGCACGCGGCTTGTCGATGATGGCCAGCAGCCGGCTCGCCACATTGATGACCGACATGGGCTTGGCCAGATATTCGGTAACACCGGTGTCACGGGCCAGACGCACAGCCGCCTCATCCGCTTCGCCGCTCATCATCACGACAGGCAGAAACCGCACCTTGTCGCTTTCATGTTCCCGGACCCATTTCAGCAGGCCGATGCCATCCATTGGTTCCATCAGATGATCGGCGAAGATGATGTCGACATCACGCCCGGCGGTGCTGTCCATCTGCGCCGAGACGTCCAGGATGGCCATGGCTTCCTCACCATTTTCGGCCTGCAGCACCTTGCCGATGCCCAGGGCCTTCAGGATGGTGACCATGATCGAGCGCACAAACCGGTTATCGTCCGCCACCATCACGGACAACCCATCAAACCGGTAAAATTTTCCGCTGGAAGGTTGTTTTGACATCAGCTCGGCATGACTGGGCGGGGCGGGCGGGTGGAAACCTGCTCATCACAGCTATCGCCATCCCTTAGCCGAAATCAAGCGCAGATCACCTCACCCAAAGCATAAGCAGGTCCGTTTCCGTCGTTGCTGCATGAAAATCTGTTGATATTTATATGCTGTTAACTTGATGTTCCAGCCAAGCGGAACGACACTAGCCCTTGCCCTGTCGACAATAACCGTGGGTGCGTCGGGTGACCAACGAAGTCGTTAACCCTGCACCGGACTGTTGCTGTAGTCGCTCTGTAAATCGGATTGTTTGCCATGGATGAAGCCCGACGCTGGACGGAAAGCGCAGATGCTTGGCAGCACTGGGCAGAGGGGATGGCCAGCCCGGCCGACCGGATCAACGGCCCCTTGTTGGACCTTGCCGGCGCCACCCCCGGTCAGGCGGTTCTGGACCTGGCCGCCGGTGTCGGCGAGCCATCCATCAGCCAGGCCGACCGGTTGCGCGGGAACGGTCTGGTGGTGGCCAGTGATCTGGTGCCGGCCATGGTGAACGGTCTGTCGCGCCGGGCCGGCGCGCACCCTTCCCCCCCACTGCCAGTGGCGGCTGACATGCAGGCCCTGCCCTTTGCCAGTGGCAGTTTCGACATTGTTCTTTGTCGGTTCGGCCTGATGTTCGTGCCCGATACGCAGGCAGCGCTGCGGGAAATGCGGCGTGTCCTGCGTCCCGGCGGTGCAGCGGTCCTCGCCGTCTGGGGGCCACGGTTGGCGAACAGCCTTTTTGATCGTTTGGGACGGCGCCTGACGACAGATTATGGCCCGGCGGCAGAGCGGTTGCTGGCGCCCCTGTTCCGATTTGCAGAGCCGACAGACCTTGTGGCCCAGGCGGAACTGTCAGGATTCCCCCTGGTCAGTTCGCAGAATCTCGTCCTTGCCCTTTCGGCACGGGCTGACCATGCCTTCTGGCAACCAACATTGGAGATGGCCTTCAGCCCCCTGGTGGCCAGCTTGACACCAGCGCAGCGGGCGGGGCTGGAGGACCGGATCGCCGCCGACTTTGCGGCCGAAACAGATGCACAGGATCGGATTGCGCTGGCGATGTCGGTGCATCTCCTGCGCCTGGAAACATGATTAACGGATCGTTATATATCGTACCGATGCATCACTTGACTATGCCACGGCAATCTCTATCGTGCCGGAATTGTCAGACAGGTGTGTGATGATTGACGTTAAGACCTTGTGCCTGGGTGTGTTGAGCCGGGGCGATGCCTCCGGTTATGAAATCCGTAAGGAATTCGAGGAAGGCCCGCTCAGCCATTTCAGTGATGCCGGTTTCGGTTCCATCTATCCGTCTTTGAAGCGACTGCTGGATGATGGGCAGATCACCATGCTTCCCCATAATGGCGATGGCCGTCCGGACAAGAAGCTCTACCGTATCACCCCATCCGGCCGGCACGCGCTGTATCAGGCTTTGATCAAGCCGCCGTCCGCCGACAAGTTGCGGTCGGACTTGATGTTTATCCTGAGCTTCGGCCATCTGCTGCCGCCGCGCCATCTGGACCGGATTATCGGCGATCGCATCAGCGATTACCGGCACCTGATTGCGACCCTGGAGGTGGAGGGCAGCACGGCCCACCGGACACCCGGTGAACGATTCGTCGAGGGCATGGGTCTGGCCCTCTATCGTGCGGTTGCGACCTATCTGGAAGAACACCGGCACGAACTGGTGGCCGCCGCCCTGATGGAAAGCCAGGTCGCTTAACGCATGTGACTGAGGCGCGGCGATCAGCGGATGACTGTGCAGGTCCGGTTACGGCACTGGACCAGCACAAACGCGTCTTTTGGCGTTGCACAACTGACCTTGTACAGGGTTTCCGGCATTCGGCCGGTAACCTGTTTCATCACTTCCAGCTTGGTCGGTTTGCAGTTGAATGATTGCGCCGCCTCTTTCACTTCCGCCTGCTGTGCCCTGGCAGGGGGCAGGGACAGCAGAACAAGGACCATTCCCAAGGCCAAACCGGCTTTCATGGCTTCTTGCGCTGGGTGAAGGCCGCTGCCAGCGCCTTCAGATTGTCGGCCTGTTCATGGCTGTCCGGTGCCGGGGGGGCCGCCCCCCCACCCGTTCCCATCCGGGAAATAATGGCGTCCAGCATTTGCGGTGACAGTTTTTTCGGGCCTGTGCTGGGTCGGGCGGCGCGTACCACCCCCTGGCCCGGTGCCGGCGTGGCGGTCGTGATCGCACCCCCGCGCGCCACCCGGTCAACGGCGCTGCCCGCGATGGCTTTCAGGAAGGGTTTGCACAACCCGCGCAGCAATTGCTCGTCATCCAGTGCCCAGGCGATCAGCACCCGCTGCGCCTGGCTGCGGCTGCCCTGTGCGGCCTTCAACGCCTCACGGATCTTGAGCGTGACATAGGTGTCGCTCATGGCCCGGCCCTCCGATGGATCAAGGCGCATAGAGTAGCGAAGCCATGGCCCGCACCCCAAGCAAAATCACAAAGCGGCCTTTACCTCTTCCGCGTACGGCATGGCGGTGCCCGTGCCAATGCGGGTGCAGGCAATGGACGCTGCCACATTGGCGTAGCGCAAGGCCGTGGGCAAGTCGTCGCCGGCAGCCAGCCGCGCAGACAGGCTGCCAACAAAACAATCCCCGGCGCCCGTGGTGTCAACCGCCACCACCTTGCGTCCCGGCACCAGCGTTTGCGCCGCCGCCGTGACAGCCAGCGCCCCACGCACCCCGAGCGTGGCTATCACTGTCTGATCCGGACGGCGCAGCAGGCGCCGTGCCGCCGCGGCAATTTCCGGCACAGGGGCATCGCCGGCCAGCGCCGTACCGGCGAAATGGCCCAACTCCGTCTCATTGACCACCAGGATGTCGGTATCGGACCACAGGCTGTCGGGCGCATCGTCCAACGCCGGCGCCGCGTTCAGCAGGGTGCGCGCACCGGCGGCGCGGGCCCGGGCGAACAGAGCGGCGATGGTGGCCCGTGGTACTTCAAACTGACTGATCAGCAGATCACCGGGGCCAATTGCCAGCCCGTCCGCGTCCGTCGGGACAATCTGTTTGTTAGCGGCCGGGATGACCACAATGCGGTTCTCCGCCGTCGCATCCACCAGGATCAGGGCCGATCCTGTCGCCTCATCCGCCGACCGGCCCACATGGCTGGCCTCAATCCCCTTTTCGGCGAAGAAAGACAGGATGCGGTCACCGAACAGATCGCGGCCCACCTTGCCGACAAAGCGGACGGGCACCCCCTGCTGTACCGCCGCCACAGCCTGGTTCAAGCCCTTGCCACCGGGCATCAGTTGCACTGTTTCCCCATTCACGGTTTCACCCGCCCTGGGTGCCCGCTGCATGGTGGAAAGAATGTCGTAGTTGATGCTGCCGATGACGATGACCTGGGCCATGGGGCTTTCCCTCTCATTGGAAAGCCATTCCTAGACCGTCACAAGGTTTTTGTCACGGATCGGGTCCGTATCCCCGCCGTGATGCGGGCGATGCACCGCGATGGCGCGTTACAGGCCCTTTATCATCACCGGCCTGGATGGCGCCTGGATCAGGCGATTGCGCAGCGGCAGGCCGAAGGGGGCTGCCGCTACCTCGAACACATCGCCGGGAAGGGTCTGGAACCCATCACTGAAAGACAGGGTGGCCGTGCCGAAATAATGCACATGCGCGTCGCCGGGCCGGCGGAACCCATCATATTTGAAATGATGATATTCCAGGTTCGACAGCGCGTGTGACATGTTGGCCTCCCCAGACAGGAAGGGTTTTTCCCAGACAATCTTGCCTTCGCGCAGAATACGGGTGGTCCCCCGGATATCGGCGGGCAGGTCGCCCAGCAGCAGTTCCGGCCCGATGGCACAGACGCGCAGCTTGGAATGGGCCAGATAGAGATAGTTCTGACGTTCGGTCACATGGTCCGAAAACTCGTTGCCCAGCGCATAGCCAAGCCGGAACACCGTTCCATCACGGCCCACAATGTAAAGACCGGCGATCTCCGGCTCCTCCCCGCCATCCAGCGCAAAGAAGGGGGAGACAAGATCCCCATCGGGCCGCGCCAGGATGGCGCCATCGCCCTTGTAGAACCATTCCGGCTGCACGCCGACCTGCCCCGGTGCTGGCTTGCCGCCCTCCAGCCCCAGGCGAAACATACGCATGGAATCGGTTTGTTTGGCGGGGTCGGCCAGATCACGGTGCATCTTGTCCCGGCCTTCCGCCGAGCCCAGATGCGTCAGGCCCGTGCCCGCCACCAGCAGATGGGCATCGTCCGGATGGTCCAGCGGCGGCAAGACCCGCCCTTCCGCCAACGCCGCGGCGAGATCGACCGTTTCCCCCGTGGCCTGCGCCTGTGCCTGAGACAGCAGGTTGCGGCCCGCCGCGATGGCTTGTTGCGCCAATTCATAGGTCGTGGCAGTGCCCATCAGACGCCGGGCCAGCGCATCATCCTGCCGCAGAGCCACGGCCCGTCTGCCGTGTGTGTCAAGATACTGGGTCAGACGCCATGCCATGGGCTTCACTCCTGAGGGATGGTTATACTCTGTTCCCTGGGTCCTGCCGCCGCCGCCAGGGTCGGGCATTTGGCGCTGGACGTGGTGATATAATAATACTAATCCTTTTTCCAAGCATGATTTGGCGGGGCAGCCTCAACAGAAAGGCAGCGACCTGGCCCAGGGACGGAAAACGACAGAGGGTGCGATGAAAGCTTTGGCGAAATACGGCGCTGTAGCCCTGATGATGGCTGCCATGGCCGGTTGCGGCGACAAGGGCGGGACAGACAAGGCGACAAAGGCCAATGAGGCGGCCGCTGCAATGACCATCGGCTTCTCCCAGATCGGGTCGGAATCCGGCTGGCGTGCAGCCGAAACCAAGCTGGCCAAGTTGGAAGCCGAAAAGCGCGGCATCAATCTGAAGGTCTCCGACGCGCAGCAGCAGCAGGCCAACCAGATCAAAGCCATCCGGTCCTTCATCGCCCAGGGTGTGGATGCCATCCTGTTGGCCCCCGTCATCTCGTCCGGCTGGGATGAGGTGCTGGGCGAGGCCAAGGCCGCGAATATCCCTGTCGTCCTGCTGGACCGGCAGATTGATACCGCCGACCCCAGCCTGTACCTGTCCGCCGTGACCTCCGATACGGTGGAGGAAGGCCGCGTTGCGGGTCGCTGGCTGGTGGAAAAACTGGCGGGCCGGGATTGCCGCGTTGTCGAAATCCAGGGCACCATCGGCGCCTCGCTGGTGGCCAACCGCAAGAAGGGCTTTGAGGAGGGCATTTCCAGCGCTGGCAATGTGCAGATCGTCCGCACCCAGTCCGGCGAATTCACCCGCGCCAAAGGCAAGGAGGTCATGGAGGGCTTCATCAAGGCCGAGGCGCCGGGCAGCATCTGCGCCGTCTACGCCCATAATGACGATATGATGATTGGCGCCATCCAGGCGATGAAGGAAGCCGGCCTGAAGCCGGGCAGCGAGATTCTCGCCGTCTCCATTGATGCCGTTCCTGATATCTTTAAAGCCATGGCCGATGGCGATGCCAATGCGACCGTCGAACTGACGCCCGATATGGCCAGCCGTGCCTATGACCTGCTGGCCGCCTACAACAAGGACGGAACAGTGCCGCCGAAATGGGTGCAGACACCGTCTACCCTGTACCTGCCCGACACGGCAGCAGCGGAGTATGAACGCCGCAAGGATCTCTACTGATGGGAGATCTGGCGGCGACGCTGCTGTCCGCCCACGGGCTGACGCGCACCTATCCCGGTGTGCGGGCCCTGGACGGGGTGGACCTGACCCTGCGCGCCGGCGAAATCCATGCGCTGCTGGGGGAGAACGGGGCCGGCAAATCGACCCTGATCAACCTTCTCACCGGCGCGCAACCGGTCGAGGCCGGGTCCATCCATCTGGACGGGCGGGAGGTGCGGCCCAAAAGCCCGGCGGAGGCGGCAGCCAACGGCATCGTCGCCGTCTATCAGGAGATCACCCTGCTGCCCAACCTGTCGGTGGCGGAGAATATCTATCTGGGCCGGGAGCCGACGCGATTCGGTCTGGTCGACCGGGCACGCATGCGACGGGAGGCGGCTTTATTGCTGGCGCGCTTCGGCCTGTCGATCGACCCGGCACAGCCGCTGTCGGCCTTCTCTACCGCCGTGCAGCAATTGATCGCCATTGCCCGCGCCGTCGATATGTCCGCCCGTGTCCTGATCCTGGATGAACCGACGGCCAGCCTGGACAGTGCGGAGGTGGCGGTGCTGTTTCGCCTGATGCGCGAATTGGCGGCCTCGGGCATGGCCGTGCTGTTTGTCACTCATTTCCTGGATCAGGTCTATGAGGTGACCGACCGGATCACCGTCCTGCGGGGTGGGAAGCTGGTGGGTGAACGCCGCACGGCGGCGCTGCCCCGGCTCGATCTGGTCGCCATGATGCTGGGCAAGCTGCCCAGTGGCGACAGCCATTTGCAGCGGCATGCCGCGCGCGAACCGGGCGCGCCGTTCGTGACCGTGAACGGCCTGGGCAAACAACATCTGGTGGCGCCATTCAACGCGGAGATACGGCAGGGCGAAGTGCTGGGCGTCGCCGGCCTGCTGGGATCGGGTCGCACAGAAACGGCGCTGCTGCTGTTTGGCGCGGAACGGGCCGATGCGGGTGAGATCATTGTCGATGGCAGACCGGTCACGCTGAAGGGCCCGCGCGATGCCATCCGCTTAGGATTTGGCTTTTGCCCGGAAGACCGCAAACTGGATGGGATCGTGCCCGACCTGTCCATCGCTGAGAATATCGTGCTGGCGCTGCAGGCGCGCCTGGGCTGGATGAAGCGGTTGCCGCCGGCCCGCCAACGGGAACTGGCCGACACCTATATCAAGCTGCTGAATATCCGCACGCCAGACGCGGAAAAGCCAATCCAGCTTCTGTCCGGCGGCAATCAGCAGAAGGCGCTGCTGGCCCGCTGGCTGGCCACCCAGCCGCGCCTGCTGATCCTCGACGAACCGACACGCGGCATTGATGTTGGCGCGCATGCGGAGATTATCCTGTTGCTGGAAAAGCTGCGGGACGAGGGCATGGCGCTCTATGTCATCTCGTCCGAGGTGGAGGAGGTCGCCGCCTATGCCGACCGGGTCATGGTGATGCGTGAACGCCGACAGGCCGGCATGCTGGCGGGCGACGATGTCACCCCGTCCGCCATCATCGACGCCATCGTGATGCCGGGGGCTGTGCCGCCGTCGGGACGGGCGGCATGAGCGGCTGGTTCATGGCGGCCCGGTCGCGGCTGATCCTGCTGGCCCTGGTCCTGCTGGCCAATGTCGCTGTAGCGCCGGGGTTTCTGGAGCTGCGGCTGGTGGAGGGGCGGCTGTTCGGCGGCATCATCGACATCCTGAACCGGGGTGCGCCGGTGATTCTCCTGGCCATTGGCATGGCACCCGTTATCGCCACCCGCGGCATTGACCTGTCGGTGGGGGCCATCATGGCCATTGCCGGGGCGGTTGCTGCCGCCAGTGTCAATGCGGGCCATGCCTGGCCTGTCGCGGTGCTGGCGGCCTTGGGCACTGGTTTGGTCTGTGGCCTGTGGAATGGTGTCCTGGTCACGATCTTCCGCCTGCAGCCCATCGTCGCCACCCTGATCTTGATGGTGGCGGGGCGCGGCATCGCACAGATGATCACAGAAGGCCGCGTCCTGACCTTCACCGATGACGGCCTGGCGGGTGTCAGTTCGGCGACGCTGCTGGGTCTGCCCCTGCCCGTCCTGATCGCACTGGCCGCCGCCATGATCACCGGCCTGCTGGTCCGCGCCACCGCCCTGGGATTGTTCATCGAGGCGGTGGGGACCAGTCCCCGTGCGGCCCGGCTGGCCGGTGTGCCGGCCCCTGGCATCCTGATCGGCGTCTATGTCTGGTCGGGGCTGATGGCGGCCCTGGCCGGGCTGATCGCCGCCGCTGACATCCGGGGGGCCGATGCCAATAATGCCGGCCTGTGGCTGGAACTGGATGCCATCCTGGCCGTCGTTATCGGCGGGACCAGCCTTTATGGCGGGCGGTTCAGCATCAGCCTGTCGGTGCTGGGTGCGGTTATTCTGCAAGGTATGCGGACCTGCATCCTGCGCGCCGGTCTGCCCCCGGAATTGAACCTGCTGCTGATGGCGCTGGTCATCGCCCTGGTGCTGGTGGTGCAGTCCCCCGCCTGTCAGCCGGCCATCGCGCGCCTGACCACGCGGCTGAGAAGAAGGGGCGCGGCATGATGCGCGTCAATGCCCGCACCCTGCCCTTCCTGGCTACGCTGGGTGTCTTCATCCTGCTCTATGCCCTGTGCGCGCTACAGTATCCAGCGATGCTGAGCAGCCGGGTCATCGCCAATCTGCTGACGGACAATGCCTTTCTGGGCGTGCTGGCGGTCGGTATGACCTTTGTCATCCTGTCGGGCGGTATCGACCTGTCCGTGGGGGCTGTGATGGGCTTCACCACCGTGGCGCTGGCGGTGATGATTGAGGGGGCGGGACTGCATCCGCTGGTCTCCTTCACCATCATGCTGGTAGGGGGTGCCCTGTTCGGCTGTGGAATCGGGGCGGCCATCCACTGGCTGAAGGCCCCGCCTTTCATCGTAACCTTGACCGCCATGTTCCTGGCGCGCGGGGCTGCGCTGCTGCTGTCAACCGACAGTATCCCCGTGCGCCATGAATTCTATCAGACCCTGTCCGGCCTTTCGCTGACCCTACCCGGCGGCGGGCGGCTGGGCCTGATCGCGCTTCTGATGCTGCTGGCCTTTGTGGCGGGCGGGGTGCTGCTGCATTTCACACGGGCGGGGCTGAAAGTCTATGCGCTGGGGGGCAATGCCCGCTTTGCCGGCCTGATGGGCATCGACACGGCCCGCACCACCATCCTGGTCTATGGCGTGTCCAGCACAATGGCGGCCCTGGCTGGCATCATTTTCTCGCTTTACACCCGGTCCGGCTATGCCCTGACGGGGGTGGGCGTAGAACTGGACGCCATCGCGGCGGTGGTGATTGGCGGCACTTTGCTGTCCGGCGGGGTGGGTGGCATGGCGGGATCGTTGATCGGCGTGCTGATCCAGGGGCTGATCCTGACCTGGATCACCTTTGATGGCAGCCTGTCCTCTTGGTGGACGAAGATTGCCATTGGCATGCTTTTGTTCATATTTATCGGACTGCAACGCCTGATCCTGCAATTTTCCGCTCCCACCAGGCGCACGGGGTAGAATATGTCCATAGCCCGCTGGGCCGCCGACCGTCCGCTGTCGAACCATGAACAGATCGTCCGCACCCTGGGGCTGGAGATTCTGACCGGGGTATATGTGCCCGGCGCTAACCTGCCGCCGGAGCCGGCCCTGTTGTCGCGCTTCGGCATTTCCCGCACCGCCCTGCGCGAGGTGTTGAAGACCCTATCGGCCAAGGGGCTGTTGATTTCCAAGACGCGGGTGGGAACCCGTGTTCAGGACCCGATGCATTGGAACTATTTCGATGCCGATGTTCTGGCCTGGAAGGTCAGCCAGGGGCTGGATGAAACCCTGCGGCGGCATCTGGTCGAGGTCCGTACCGCCCTCGAACCGCAGGGAGCCGCCCTGGCAGCGCAGCGCCGCACGGCCGCCGATCTGGCTGAACTGCGCCGGTGCATCGCCGCCATGACGGACCCTGGCCATGATCAGCGCAGCTTTGCCCAGGCCGATCTGGATTTCCATGTGGCGGTAGGCACCGCGTCGGGCAACCCGATGATGCGGTCCTTCGCTGCGGTGATCGAGGTGGCGCTGCTGGCCTCCTTCTCCCTCACATCACCCATCGACAGTCCGGCCCTGCAGGCACAGGTCGTGGCCGCCCACGCCGCCATCGTTGACGCCATTGAGGCGCGCAACGCGGCGGCCGCAGCAGAGGCCATGCGGGCCGTCATCCAGTCGGGATTCGACCGGGCTTAACCCCATTATGATACCAGCGGCCTGAAATCCTGACCTTTGGTGACGCTTTCAGGCTCCTTAACGCCGGTGCCAGCATCCGCCGGCTTGGCGAGGCCGCATGGGCGGTACGGCGGGTCGCCGCCGTACCAACGGTCATAACTGATGGTCGGTGGTATTACTCGACAAAATCCTCTACCCGCACCCACCGGCCCAGCATATAGGCATCGGCCACGATGCGCAGCGGCGCCAGATCGGCATCCACACGGCGCTCGGCTACCAGACGCGCGAACAGGGCGTAGAGATGAGTGTATTCCTGTTCCTTCTGTTCGATCTGGGCCACGCCATCAATGCTCATCACCGCGCCGCCGCGCGACAGGGTCAGGGTGCCCTGATCGGTTTCGATGATGATGTCCCAGGTCTGCGGTCCCGTCTGACGCCAGTCGAACTCCGCCGTCACAGCCAGACCCTGATGATCATGCATCTCCAGCGTCGCGGCGATCGGTGCCTGTCGGTTGGCCGGCACCTCCAGCGTCGCCTTGTCCACGATCAGGGCGTTGGGCAGCAGATGGGTGATGATCGACAGGGCATTGATGCCCGGATCAAACACGCCCAGCCCCCCCGGTGCCCAGATCCATTCCTGTCCGGGATGCCAGTGACGCACATCCTCTTTCCAGCAGACATGCACGCGCAGCAGCTTCTTGCCCAAAAGCCATGACCGCGCCGGTTCCACTGCTGGCGCGTAGCGCGAATGCCAAGTGGCCAGAAGCGCCAGCCCCTTGGCGCGTGCCAGGTCAATCAGGTCATAAACTTCGGTCAGGGTTGCCCCCGGCGGCTTTTCCAGCATCACATGTTTGCCAGCCTCCAGCGCCTGCCGGGCCAAGGCGTGGCGGGCCTGTGGCGGGGTGCACAGGCTGATGGCATCGACATCACCGGCACCTGCCAGCAGCGCCGTCAGATTGGGAAAAGTCGGCACCCCATCGACATGCCCCTGCCGGCTGGCCACGGCGGCCAGCCTGTAGTCAGGATTGGCAGCAATGACGGGAAGATGCTGGTCGCGGGCGATCTTGCCGATACCAACCAGACCGATCCGGATGCAGGACATAGGCGTTCCTCAATGGGCCGACACAGGGATTGCCTGAATAGACTATTTTATATGATAAATCCAGCAAAGAGCAGGCGGCCCACTTGAATAGTCTTACTATTTCAGCCTAAAAAGGCGCTCCCTTCCAGTCCGAGGTCGACCATGCCCATGATGCCCCCCGCCCCTGCCCTTGCTGGTCGTGGGCTTTTCGGCACCTTGCCGGACGGCACGCCGGTGGAGTGGGTGACATTGGTCAACCGGCGGGGGGCGGCCGCCCGTCTTATCGGACTGGGCGCCAGTCTGCAGGCGCTGTGGATGCCAGACCGGGAGGGGAGGCTGGCCGATATTGTGCTGGGTCATGATGACCTGGCGACCTATCTGGCCAACCGCACCTTTCTGGGTGCCATTGTCGGGCGCTATGCCAACCGCCTTGCCGGCGGACGCTTCGCGCTGGATGAAAAATCCTACCAGACGCCTTGCAATGACGGCCCGAACTGTCTGCATGGGGGGGTGAAGGGTCTCGACCTTGTGCCCTGGACCCTGTTCAGCCACAGCCCCAACGACGCTGTCTTCACCTATCAGAGCCCGGATGGCGAGGAAGGTTTTCCGGGTACGGTAGATATTACCGCGCGATACCACCTGGACGAGGATAACATCCTGACGGTGGAGATAACGGCCACGACGGACGCCCCGACGGTCATCAACCTCACCAACCACGCCTATTTCAACCTGGGCAGCGCCGGTGCCGGCGGCGACATACTGGACCATGAATTGACCCTGGCGGCAGCCCATTACACACCGGTGGATGGCACTCTGATCCCGACCGGCGAGGTGCGGGATGTGACGGGCAGCCCGTTTGATTTCCGCACCCCACACAGGATCGGCGCCCGCATCCGTGACGCGGGTGAGCCGCAACTGCTGCTGGCACGTGGTTATGACCATAATTTTGTGCTGGATGCCGGCGGCGGACGGGAACCAGCCTTTGCCGCCAGAGTGGTCGATCCGTTCTCCGGCCGCACCCTGGACCTGTTCACCACGGAACCGGGGCTGCAATTTTATTCCGGCAACTTTCTGCCCGGCAATCTGCCCGGCAAGGGCGGCCGGCTGTACCGACAGTCCGACGCCCTGTGCCTGGAACCGCAGAAATTCCCCGACAGCCCCAATCAACCGTCTTTTCCCTCCGCCCGACTGGAGCCGGGGCAGGTTTACCGCCACGTCTCCAGCTATCGGTTCGGCATTGCCGACTGAGTTCAGCGCGGCTGCGCCTGCACCGTGCGGACGGTGATTGCGCCACCCGGCGCAAAGGTTACGGTGGAGGACTGGCCCAGCGCAATGTCATGAATGCCGGTCACCGCACCGGTGGTGATAAGCGTGCCCGCCGGCAGGGCGATGCCACGTGAACGGCAATGAGCCAGCAGGAAGGCCACCGCCTGTACCGGGGTGCCTGGAATGCTGGCAAAGTTGCCGGTGCCGACGACAGCACCATCGATCCGCGTTTCCACGGTCAGGCTCTGCGGAGCGGCATCCTGCCAGCCGGTCAGTGCCGGCCCCACAATCAAACCCGCATTATTGCCGAAATCGCTGACCACCACGGTCGGGCCCAGTTTATTGATCGTGGCCAGCGGGCTGCCGGCCAGTTCGATGCCGGCATGGATGGACCCGATCAGGCCCCGTGCCTCTGCCTCATCCGACGGTCCTTCGGCAGGCATGTCAGCGCCCAGCTTGACCACAAATTCCCCTTCCACAGCAGCAAAACCGCCGGGAATGATGGGCAGGTCGATGATCTGGCCTTCGCTGTATTCCCAGACATTGCCGTCAAACACCGGACCGGCCAGCCGTACCGCCCCCAGCGGTTCCCGCAGGGCGGGGGGCACCATGCCGATCTTCCACCCGCGAACCGGCGTCGGCCAAAGCGACCGCGCAACATCCTGGATTTCGTAGGACGTGGTCAGTTTGTCGGGAATGGTGCCGGGATAATCCGGCAGGGATGTACCGGCCCGGCGGGCGGCAACAAAACGCTGGGCGATTTCCTGGGCGGTGGACACCGTCATAACTCCTGCACTGTGCGGTAGGAACCAGACCCCATCTTAAGGTGACACCGGTTTCCATACAAGGATGATGACGTGAAGGGCCCAGCGTCCGGCCATTTTATCGCGCCGGCCCGCTGCTTTCCCGCACCACCAGATGCGGCTGGAAAATGGTTTCGCGCAGTTTGGCATCGGGCTGGGCGATCCGCTGGATCAGCTTTTCAGCCGCGGTCCGACCCATATCGCGGACCGGGGATCGCACTGTTGACAGGGCTGGGCACATACGCAGGGCCAACTGGCTATCGTCGAAGCCGACAACGGTCAGGTCACGGGGGATGACAATCCCCTTTTGAAAGGCGATGCGGTAGACGCCCGCGGCCATTTCATCATTGCAGGCAAAAATGGCCGTCGGCGGATTCTTCATCGAAAGGAGTTTTTCGGCACATTCCTGGCCGCTTTCAAAAGTATAAGCACCTTGGGCGCACAGGTCGGGGTCCAGGCCCAACCCGTGCCGTGCCAGTCCGTCGGCAAAGCCCCGTCGGCGTTCCTGGGCTGATTTATATTGCGGGGTACCGGCGATGAAGCCGATGCGGCGATGGCCCAGTTCGACCAGATGATCGGCCACTTCCGCGGCCCCCTTGTAATCCTCATAGACAACCAGATGGGCGGCCACATCCAGCGGCACACAGGCCACACGGATGAAGCGGCAACCAATCTCCGTCAGCATGGCGGCCAATGCCTCATCTTCCGACAGGGGTGGCAACAGGATGACGCCATCCAGTTTCTGGCGTTCAACGAATTGCCGCATCTCCTTCATATAGGTGGGGCTGGTGCGGATGCAGGGATGCACCACCAGCTCAAACCCGTTTTTGCGGCAGGCCTCCAGAATGCCAGCCTGGACATTGACCACGTACTGGCTGTTGGGATTGTCATAAATGATGCCCAACAGAAACGATCGCTGTGACGCCAGACCCCGTGCCTGCGGATCGGGTTCATAGCCGATATCGTCGATGACCTTGGCGATTTTCTGTCGGGTTTCTTCATTGACCAGTGGCGACTGGTTGATCACCCGCGACACCGTCTTTTTGGATACCTCCGCCAGTCGTGCCACATCATTGATCGTCGGACGGCGTTTCAGATCCCAGACATAGGTCTTGGGCGGTTCCACAATCACGGGGATTTCACTGTCGGGCTGGGTGGCGCGGGCGCGGGGCATGGAGGCTGCTGTCCCATTCTTATGCGTTATCGGCGGCGCGGTGGGCGACGATTGTCCTGTGGGTGGACAATGATCACTGTACTGCACTGTGCGTTGCGCAGGCGCAACCCCAAAACCGCAATGAGAGGCCATCCGGTACCGATGCGTCTACGCACCCCCAAAAGGTAACCGGTGACAGGATAACAGTAAAGCCGGCATGTATAGACGGCCAGCAGCAGCACCCAACCGGGGGCCATCATGAATGGCCCCCGGAAGCGAAAGTTCAGGCGCGGGCAAAAGCCGCCGCTGCACGGGCATTTTCTGTGATGCCCGTCCAGTCACCATTGGCGATCTGTTTGGGGGTTGCGATCCAGGACCCGCCAACACCCACGACATTCTTCAACGCCAGATAGGATTCAACCTTGTCGCGGCCGATGCCGCCCGTGGGGCAGAACCGGGCATGCGGCAAGGGCCCGGACAGGGCAGCGATGGTGGCAGCACCGCCATACTGCTCCGCCGGGAACAGCTTCAGCACCTCAAACCCGTCATCCAACCGCTCCAGCACTTCGCTGGGCGTTGCCACACCGGGGATCACGGGTACACCGCAAGATTTCAGTGGGGCCACCAGCGCGCGGGTTGTGGCCGGGGTGACGATGAAGTCGGACCCCGCCGACATGGCGGCATCAAGATCGGCGGGCTTCAAAATGGTGCCAGCGCCGACGATCAGGGAGGGCACGGCCCGCTTCATGGCGGTAATCGAATCCAGGGCGGCCGGTGTGCGCAACGTCACCTCCACCACGCAGAGCCCCCCCTGTTTCAATGCCACGGCCAGGGGGGCTGCGTCTTCCACCCGGTCGATGGTCAGGACGGGAATGACGGGGGAGCTTTTCAGCAGGGTGGTGAAAGCCTGGATATTCAAGATCGGGCTCCAATCAACAGGAAAACGGCCCCGCCTGTACCGGGGGGGCCGTCATGAGTTCGGAACAGGAGAGGAAGGCAATAGCGAACCCGGCAGTCCACTGCCACCGGTTTCCACGCCGGGCCGCATTGCGGCCCTGGGGGGGCTTCCCCCAGCCCGAGGGGCCGGGGGAAGCAGAAATCATCAGTATTTGTAACGCGCACCGAGGAAGAACTGACGACCCGTATGTTCATAGGTCTCCAGGTTCTTACGATCGCTGGTGCCAACCCAGCGCTCATCGAACTGGTCGGTCAGGTTGATCGCTTCGAACGACACCGTGATCTGTTCCGTCACTTCATAGCTGGCCGAGAAGTCCAGGTTGAAGGTTGAGGATTTGCCACGGATGTCGTTGCCATTGCCCGGCGCGATCTGTGTCAGGTAACCATCACGGAAGGAACCGGAGATACGGGCCGAGAACGCGTCATCCTCATAATACAGGGTGGCATTGTAGGATTTCGGTGACAGGCCAACCAGCGGCTCTGTGACAGTCCGGCCAGCGACGATATAGTCGATGTCAGATGTCACGTAGGTGAAGTTCACGATGCCGCCGAAATTGTCGAACGGGGCCGGCAGGAAGGTGAACGGCTTTTGCAGGCTGACCTCGAAACCCTTCAGCGGGCCGCCCTCGGTGTTGGCCGCACGGGTTACCGTGAAAACAGTATCCAGCGTGTTGGTGCCCGTCAGCGAGGAGGCCGGCAGGCCCGTGTCCCGGAACGGGATCGTCTCGGAGATGTTCTGGATGTAGGTCTTGATGTCCTTGTAGAACAGACCGACTGTGAACAGCGTTTCACGTTCCGGATACCATTCAAAGGACAGATCGACCGTGTTCGCCTTGATCGGCTCCAAGAACGGGTTGCCGATGTTCAGCGTAGCGGCCGTGTTGTTGATTGCACCACCCGGCGTCAGTTGCGGCAGGTCGGGACGCGCCATCACCTTGGCTGCACCAAAGCGCACGAGAATATCGTCTACCGGTTCCAGCGTCAGGTTCAAGGCCGGCAGGGTATTGTCATATTCCCGTTCGATCGTCGCCAGTGTGGTGCCGACATAACCGGTGGAGGACAGCTTGGTCTTCACCTGGCGCACGCCGATATTGCCGCGCAGCGGCATATCGCCGACTTCCGTGCTGAAATCAGCCTGGATGTAAGCGCTCAGGCTTTCTTCGCGTGCCGAGCGATTGGCGCCGAACTGATTGGAGCGATCCAGACGGAAATCGCCAAACTGGTTGACGCAGTCGCAATAGATGCCCAGCAAATCCGCAAACTTGTTGATGCTGGGCACAACCCAAGTGGTCGGCGTGCCTTCAGGCATTCCGAGATTGCGACCAAAGCCGGTCAACAACTCCGAGACACTGGCAATCGTGGTGCCAGCCGGCAGCGGTACGCCTGCTTCTGTCAAATTGGCCGTGCTGAACGGGTCACGCGTGACAAACCGGCGCTCTTCCACCGTATTAAAATCATAGGTCTTCTGGACAAGACCGGCCTTCAGCGTCACCCAATCCTGGGCATCCCATTCGACATCGCCCCGGAAGGTACGGAACTCATTGTCCGTCTGGTTGGGACGCATGCGGATCAGCGACGGATCACCCAACACCGGGCCACCCGCCACGGCGCGGGTCGAGGGGCTGAACACATAATTCGCCGGATTGGTGACATCGAACCCGTAATTGAACGAGGGCAGGTTCATATTGCGGGAGAAATCATAGACGTAGCCGTCGCTGTCATACCGTTCCAGCGACAACGTGGTCTGGATGGGATTCTTCTGCTTCGACGTGGACCAGCCGGCCACACCCTTGAACCGCAGGGTCTCGGAGAAATCCTGATTCAACCCAACAGAATATTGCAGGAAGTCGGTTTCAAGCTCGTCGTAGCGCTGTTCGGTGCGCACATCGACATCATCGAAGGTGCCGGCAATCAGGTTGCCCTTCGCGTCATACTGGGCCTGGCGAACATTGGTAAAACCATTACCGCCCGACGCCGCATTGCGGCTGAAGGAGATGATTTCCAGATACTCTTCCTTGCGCGTACCCTGCAGGTTGGCATAGAGCAGGTCCAGGTCGATCCGCGTATTCTCAAAAGGCTGGAACTGTACAGCCGTCGTCACACCCAGCCTTTCCTGGTCATAATCCAGGCGGCCATAGCGGGGGATACGCGGGTGCCAGGCATTGTTTTCCGGCAGGGCAGCATTGGCGGCCGAGTTCAGCGCACCGCCGCCTTCAAACCGACCGGCAGAGTTGCCGGCGACAGCCGGATTTTCCCAACGGCCCGTGGACGAACCCTCTTCCAGGCGGTTGGTCTTGGCATAGGCGACCGATGCCAAGACGCCGATCTTGCCATCGGCAAACGTGTCACCGACCAGCAGCGTGCCGCGCGGATCCTTGGACTTCGACAGGTCATTGTAGCCAACCTGTCCACCAGCCGCGAAGACAAACTTGTTGTAATCGAAGGGGCGGGCCGTCTGCAGATCGACGGTGGCGCCCAGGGAACCTTCTTCGGTCTGTGCGGACGTGGACTTGCGAACGGTCAGGCTGTTGAACAGTTCGGAGGCGAAAATCTGGAAGTCGAAACCGCGGCCGCGATTGGCGCCGCCCGACCCGTCCTTACCGCCCGTCGTTGCCAGCGCTTCCAGGCCATTCAGGCGGACACGCGTGAAGGTCGAGGACAGACCGCGCACGGTAATCGACCGGCCTTCACCACCATCGCGATCGATGGAGACGCCGGGGATACGCTGCAACGATTCGGCCAGGTTCAGGTCCGGGAAGTCGGCGATGTCCTCGGCATTGATGACATCGACAATGTCATTTTCATTTCGCTTCTGATTGATGGCGCTGGCCAGCGAGCCACGGAAGCCCGTGACGACGATTTCTTCCAAGGCTTCCTGAGCCTGGACACCGGCCGGAACGAGGCCGGCGAGCAGCACCAGAGCGGAGGCGCCGGCGAGGCGGCGGCGAATGCAGGTCGTACCCGCGAAGTTCATCATTGCTTCCTTCCCCTACGGATTTATCGTTCTCGCCACACTGACCTCACCTGTTGCCGAAACGACAAGTAAGGGGTTGGACCAACGATTTAAGTCTTTATACCGGTCGCCGGAGCCGCTAGGCGTTGACACCGGTGACAGGCCTATTAATGATCTGATCTGACACCGGTGGCAATACGTTTTTGCACTGAGATATCCAAGTTCGCCACAGGATGTGGCACAAATCCCGCAGTAGGTGGGTTTGCAAGGCGGAAGGGAGAGACCCGATGACCGGGCGTATCGTGTGTTTCGGTGAATTGCTGATGCGGCTGACCGCGCCGGGGCGGGAACTTTTGCTGCAAAGCCCGCGCCTGGATGTCACCTTTGGGGGAGCGGAAGCGAATGTTGCCGTCTCCCTGGCGCGATTCGGCTGGGACGCAGCGGTTGTCTCCACCCTGCCCGACCAGGGGATCGGTGAGGCCTGCCGTGGCGAACTGCGCCGTCATGGCATTGACACGCGCGGCATTCAGATGCGGCATGGCCGTATGGGCCTTTATTTCCTGACTGTTGGTGCCATGCAGCGCCCCTCGGAGATCATCTATGACCGGGCCGGGTCGGCCTTTGCCGTGACAGAGGCCGGTGCCTATGACTGGCCCACCCTTCTGCACGGTGCGGGCTGGCTGCATGTCGGTGGCATCACGCCCGCCGTCAGCGCAGAGGCGGAAAAGGCCGTGGTGGCAGCGGCGGAGGCCGCGAAGGCCGCTGGGGTCAAGGTCTCCTTCGACTGTAACTATCGCGCCAAGCTGTGGGCTGACCGGGGCGGCGACGCGCCAGCGGTGTTTGCCAAGCTGGCATCCTGTGCCGATCTGATGTTCGGCAATGAACGTGACATTGCGCTGATCCTTGGGGCGGATTTCCACGCCATCCCGCTTTCCGAACGGTTTCTGGCGGCGGCGGAACTGGCATTCAAGACCTGGCCAGGGCTGAAATGGCTGGCTTCCACCATTCGCAGCCATCATGACGTTGACCATCAGGAACTGACGGGCCGCGTGGCTGCCCGTGACCACCGGGTGCATTATTCGCGCACCTACAAGCTGAACGGCATTGTCGACCGGATCGGCGGCGGCGATGCCTTTGCCGCCGGTCTGATCCATGAGCTGGAGAAGGGCTGGGCAGCCGACCAGGCCATCAATTTTGCGGCTGCCGCCGCCGCGCTGAAGCATTCAGTGCAAGGAGATGCCAATCTGGTGTCAGTGGCCGATGTCATGAGCCTGGTGAATGAGGAAGGGCTGGATGTGAAGCGGTGAGGGCCTTGCCCTCACCCCCTTTCCTTTGAACCCCAAGCCATGCGCGCCGCGCAGTCTTGCCCCGGCGCGGCCCCCGGATGGCTAAACAGTCCGTACGCAACTATATTACGCCCATCGAAAACAACGATGGAGACACATCATGCGGTACTTTTTCCTGCTTCCTATGCTGCGGCTCGGTGCTTTTTCCCGTTATGCCGCTTCGGTTGAGCAGTACCCGGCCAACCGCCGTGATTGAGGCGGAAAGGCCTGCTTCTTTTAGCAGTTCCCATTTTTATCTCTGACCAAAAATCATCAGCCGGCCCCCGTTTTTGGACCGGCATGGTTGTCAGGACAGCGCCCCGGCGGGTACCCTCGCCGGGGCGTTTTCATGTCTGGCCCGTTTCTGAACCCAAGGATCGCATCATGACCACTCCCGCCGCCGAAGGCTTTTACATGCCCGCCGAATGGGCGCCGCATGCACGCTGCTGGATGGCATGGCCGGTTCGGGAAGAGACGTTCCCCAATGGCCTGCCGGCTGCCCGTGCCGCCTATGCCGAGGTTGCCAAGGCTATCGCGCAGTTTGAGCCGGTGACCATGCTGTGCCCCGACGGCGCATCGGCCGATGTCTCCCTGGCCTGCGGGCCGGGCGTATCGGTGCTGCCCGTCCCCTGTTCCGACAGTTGGCTGCGCGATAATGCGCCCAGCTTCGTGGTTAACGGCAAGGGGGATGTAGCCGGCGTTCACTGGGGCTTCAACGCCTGGGGCCGCAACTATGACGACTTCCAGTTGGATACGCAGGTCGGGCAGCTGATTTTAGAGCATCAGGGGCTGAAGCGCTTTGCGGCCCCCCTGGTCATGGAAGGCGGGTCGTTCCATGTCGATGGTGAGGGCACCCTGCTGACGACCGAGGAATGCCTGCTAAATCCCAACCGCAACCCGCTTCTGTCGCGGGCAGAGATCGAGGCGCACCTGTCAGCCCATCTGGGTGTTCGGCAGTTCATCTGGCTGAACAAAGGGTATGAACAGGACGAAACCGATGGCCATATCGACGAGATCGCGGCTTTCGTAAAGCCCGGCGTGGTTTTGACCATGGACACAGATGACAGGTCCGACCCGAACCATCCCGTGTTTCAGGACAATATCGCCCGATTGAAGGCGGCACGCGACGCGGCAGGCCGGTCACTGGAGGTTGTCACCCTGCGCACACCGGCACGACAGGAACAGCATGGTGTGCGCCTGACCCTGTCCTACACCAATTTTTACATGGCCAATGGCGGCATCGTCATGCCCCTGTTCGACGACCCGATGGATGCGGAAGCCATCAGCCTGTTCGGCAAGCTGTTCCCCGACCGCCGCATCATCCCCGTCCCGGCCTTGGACATTGTGCGTGGTGGCGGTGGCATCCACTGTATCACACAGCAGCAGCCATTGGGGTGATCATCCCTTAACAGAGCCTGATGTGATCCCCTCGACAAAGTATCTCTGCGCCAGGAAAAAGACGATCAGCGAGGGCAGGAGTGCAATCGTGGACATGGCCAGGACCTGGTTCCAGGCCGTGGCCTCCGTGACGTCGATGGCCATTTTCAGGGCCAGCGCCACCGGATATTTGCCGACCGAGGACAGGTAAATCAACGGGTACAGGAAGTCGTTCAAGCTCCACATGAATTGGAACAGGGCGATGGAAATGATGGCGGGCATGATCACGGGCACCACCACATGCCAAAGCACCTGCAGCGAATTGCAGCCGTCGATCACCGCCGCCTCTTCCATGTCAGGCGGAATGCCGCGCAGGAACTGCACCACCATAAAGACGAAGAACCCATCGGTGGCAAAGGCGCAGGGGATATAGAGCGGCAGATAGGTGTCCAGCCAGCCCAATTCCCGGAACATCAGATATTGCGGGATCAGCAGCACGCTTTTCGGCAAGAGGATGGTGGCCACCATCAGCGCAAACCAAAGCTGTTTACCCGGCATGCGGAACCGCGCAAACCCGTAAGCCACCAGCACCGACGACACGACTGTCAGGACCACCTTGGGAATAATGAACATAAAACTGTTCAGCAGATAGGTTGCAAAACTATACTCTGTGCCCGTGCGCCAGCCCTTCACCACCCCGTCCAGCGTCGGGTCCTTTGGCCACAGATTGACCGATCCAAAAATCTCATGGTTCGGCTTAAAGCTGGCGGCCACCATCCAGAATAGCGGGTAGAGCATGATCAGCCCCACCCCGATCAATACACCATAGCGGATCAACGCATTGACGCGGCCCATCCAGGCGGCATCGCGGCGGGCTGTCCCGATCAGGTTCATTCCTCGTCCTCCCGTTCATTGCCGTAGAAGACCCAATATTTGGCGGAGGCAAAGGCAATGATGGTGAAGATGGCGATGATCAGGAACAGAACCCAGGACAAGGCCGCCGCATAACCGACATTGAAATATTTGAACGCCTCTTCATAGATCATCAGCGGCAGCAGATAGGTGGATTTCAACGGGCCACCGCCGGTGATGATGTAGGGGCCATTAAACTCCTGAAACGCCTGGACAATCTGCATGATGAAATTAAAGAAAATCACCGGCGTCAGCAGCGGCAGTGTGATGGTGAAAAAGATCCGGGCCTTGCCGGCCCCGTCAATGGTCGCCGCTTCATAAAGGTCGGTCGGTATGTTCTGCAGGCCGGCCAGGAACACCACCATGGCCGATCCGAATTGCCAAAGCCGCAGCAGCACGATGGTGAACAGGGCATAGGCCGGTTCGCCCAGCCAGTTCAACGGTTCCCCACCGGCCCAGACCAAAGCCTGGTTGATCAGCCCGTCCCCGGCAAACACATAGCGCCACAGGACGGCAATGGCGACCGATCCTCCCAGGATCGAAGGCACATAGTAGGCGGTGCGGAAGAAGCTGATGCCCCGCAGCTTAAAATTCAGCACGAAGGCAATGAACAGGGCGAAGGCCAGCTTCAATGGCACCGTGACGAACACATAAAGGAAGGTCACGCCCAGGGAGCCGTGGAACGTGTCATCCCCCATCATATGCAGATAATTGCCAAGGCCCAGAAAGCGCGCCTGCTGCACCGGGTCCTGCAGTTGATAGTCCGAAAAGGACAGAAGGAAGGAGGACAGGAAGGGAAACAGGGTGAAGGTCGCCAAACCGATCAGGAACGGCGCAATATAGAGATAGCCGGAAACGCGGTTGTCATACATGGGCCCGCCCGCCATGGCGCTGGCTCTGACCTGATCGGCCTTCCCAGCGATGGCCGGGAGAGCGGTCATTGAGGTCGGGTTTGTCTACCATCATCTCGCCTCTCCCTCACGCCGCTACAGCCGCACGCGACCCCGGCTCACCCACCGCCCTGCCCTGGGCGTCGAACAGGTGGCATTGCGCCAGCCGGACACCGACGCGCAGCCCGGTGCCGATACGCAGGGCTATGTCTCCCGACATTTTCACCACCAGCACACCATCGGACAAAGAGGGCATGCGCAGATGGGCCAGGGTTTCACCGCCCAGCCTTTCAACAAGATCAATGACGGAATCGAATTCCACCGCCTGGTCATCGCCTGCATCCACACCAGGCCCCACACGGAAATGTTCGGGACGGATACCGACCGTGACCTTGGCCCCCGGCCGTACGTCGGCATTATGGCGGGGCAGGCGCAGCGTGGCGCCGTTGAGACGGACGCTGACACTGTCCGCCTCCGCCCCGTCGACAAGGCCATCCATAAAATTCATGCGGGGAGAGCCGATAAAGCCCGCCACGAAAAGGTTCGCAGGGTGGCGATACAGTTCGATCGGGGCCCCGATCTGTTCGACGCGCCCGGCATTCAGCACCACGATACGGGTGGCCAGCGTCATTGCCTCCACCTGATCATGGGTCACATAGATCATGGTGGCCCCCAGCTTGGCATGCAGGCGGGCGATTTCCACCCGCATCTGACCGCGCAGTGCCGCATCCAGGTTGGACAGGGGTTCGTCAAACAGGAACACTTCCGGCTCGCGCACAATGCAGCGGCCGATGGCGACCCGCTGCCGCTGCCCCCCGGAAAGGGCGCGGGGTTTACGGTCCAGCAGCGGGGTCAGTTGCAGGATCTCCGCCGCCCTGGCCACCTTCTCCTTGATCAGATTCTTGGGCAGCCCGGCGATTTTCAGGCCGAAACCCATATTCTCCGCGACGCTCATATGCGGGTAGAGCGCATAGGACTGGAACACCATGGCGATGCCGCGTTCGGAGGGATGAACCAGGGTGACATCACGGTCACCAATCATGATCGACCCGCCCGTCGGCAGTTCCAGGCCTGACACGAGGCGCAGCAAGGTGGATTTGCCACAGCCGGAGGGCCCGACAAAAACAGTCAGTTCCCCCGGCGCGATCTCCAGATCCACCCCCTTGATCACATCGACCGCGCCGAAGCTTTTCATCACCCCGTGCAGTTGCACCCGCCCCTTGGCCACGCCGCCTCCCCTGCTTTTACCGGTGGTCGCCCCTTCGGCGGATGCCGGTCTTTACCCTCACCTGTGCTCTTGATCTATCTGGTAACCGGTGTCAGGTTCAATCATCCCATCGCGGGCCGTACCGGAAAAATCCCGACTGTCCGCATGCCCAAGGATGACGCCAAGATGAGTTGTGTGCAACCACCCGCACCGTTGCATGACGCGCTTCCGCCCGCCCATATTGTTGACCCGGCGGATAATGTGGCTGTGGCCGTCACCGCACTGCCCGCCGGCACCTATGTTGACCTGGGCACACACAGCGTCACCCTGTTGTCCGATGTTCCGCGCGGGCACAAGTTTGCGCTGCATGCCCTGAAAGCCGGTGAGGCTGTGCGTAAATATGGCTGGCCGATCGGTGTTGCCACCGCCGCCATCGATGCCGGTGCCCATGTTCACAGCCATAATCTGGCGACCGGCCTGTCCGGCACGCTGAGCTATCAGTACGCCCCGACGGGCACGGATGCCACCTGGGCCGCCATGCCCCGAACCGAACAGACCTTTATGGGTTATCCCCGCGCGGATGGCCGCGTCGGCACCCGCAACGAGATCTGGATCCTGTGTACGGTGGGCTGTGTTGGCCGCACGGCCGAACGCATCGCCACGCTGGCCAGCCAGCGCTTTGCCGGCAAAGTGGACGGGGTTGTGGCTTTCCCGCATCCGTTCGGCTGCTCGCAGTTGGGCGATGATCTGGCCCACACCAAATCCATCATCGCGGCCCTGGCCCAGCATCCCAACGCCGGCGGCGTGCTGCTGCTGGGCCTGGGATGCGAAAGCAACCAGTTGGACAAGCTGCTGCGCGATGCGCCTGGCATCGACCGGTCACGTCTGCGCGCCTTTACGGCCCAAACCAGCAGTGATGAGGTGGAGGACGGGATCAATGCCGTCGCCGAACTGGTGGCGATTGCCGCGGGCGACAAACGTGTGCCCTGCCCGGCATCCGATCTGGTCCTTGGCCTGAAATGCGGCGGGTCGGACGGGTTCAGCGGCCTGACCGCCAACCCCCTGGTGGGCCGTATGGCCGACCGGGTGACGGCGGCGGGCGGCAGCGCCATCCTGACCGAGATTCCGGAAATTTTCGGGGCCGAGGAACTTCTGATGTGCCGGGCCGTTGATCAGACGGTATTTGACGGTGTGGTCAATGTCGTCAACGGCTTCAAGCAGTATTTCCTGGACCATCACCAGCCGGTTTATGAGAATCCCTCCCCCGGCAATATTGCCGGCGGCATCACGACGCTGGAGGAAAAGTCGTTGGGTGCCGTGCAGAAGGGTGGCCGCAGCCCCCTCTGTGATGTCATCGACTATGGCCAGATACACCGCGTGAAGGGGCTGACGCTGCTGGAAGCGCCGGGCAATGACGGTGTCTCCTCCACCGCGTTGACGGCGGCGGGCGCCACGGTGATCCTGTTCACCACGGGGCGCGGCACACCACTAGGGTTCCCCGCCCCGACCCTGAAGATCGCGTCCAACAGCGCACTGGCCCGGCAGAAACCCAACTGGATTGATTTCGATGCGGGTCTGGCGCTGACCAATGCCGGGTTGGATGGGGCGGCGGATGCGATGTGGTCTCTGATCCTGGAAACCGCATCGGGCAAGGAAACCCGCGCGGAGAAGAACGGCCAGCGTGAGATTGCGATTTGGAAGAACGGAGTGACCCTGTGATGCCGACCCTGTCGATCACCAATCTGCCCCTGCTGCGCGCCGATGTGGCCCGTCCTGCCTATGACCGCGATGCAGCCGGTATCGGCGTGGTCCATTTCGGCCCTGGCGCCTTCTTCCGCGCGCATCAGGCGTTCTTCTTTGACGAAGCGCTGGCCAAGGGTGGCAATTGGGCCATCTGTGCCGCCGCCCTGCGCAGCACGGAGGTGCGCGATGCCCTGCGGCCCCAGGATAATCTCTATATCCTGGCTGAATTGGAGCGGGAGACGCGCTATCGGGTGATCGGGTCAATCAAGGAGACACTGGCCGGTCCCGGTGACCGCGCAGCCCTGCTGGACCGACTGGCCAACCCCGATACCGTCATCGTCACCATGACGGTGACGGAGAAAGGGTACTGCCTGAAGGGTGACGGGTCGCTGGATTTCGATCATGCTGATATCGCCCATGACGTGGCCAATCCGCTGCACCCGGTCAGCCTGATCGGCCATCTGGTGGAAGGGTTGCGCCGCCGGTTCAAGGCGGGGACGGCCCCGTTTACCGTCATTTCCTGCGACAACCTTGTCGATAACGGCCATAAGCTGGGTCGTGCGGTTGCCGCATTGGCAGAACGGCAGGATGCAGGCCTGGCCGCCTGGGTTCGTGAACATGTCGCCTTTCCCCGCACCATGGTGGACAGCATCACACCCGCTACGGATGATGCGCTGCGTGTCCGTGTGGCCAGCGAGGCCGGCCTGTCCGACAATTGGCCAATCCAGCGCGAACGGTTCACGCAGTGGGTGATCGAGGACAAGTTCTGCAATATCCGCCCGGATTTTGCGTCCATCGGCGTGACACTGACCACAGATGTCAGTGCCTATGACAGGGCCAAGCTGCGCCTGCTGAACGGTCCGCACTCCACCCTGGCCTATCTGGGCAGCCTGGCCGGATATGAGACGGTAGCAGAGGCAATGGCGGATGCCGATCTGGCTGGATTCGTCCGCCGCCTCATGCTGGAGGATATCCGTCCCACCTTGAACCAAGAGGCCGGCATTGATTACCCGGCCTATATTGACGCGATCCTGGCTCGGTTTGCCAATCCCGGTATCCGCCACCTTCTGTCCCAGATCGCCTGGGACGGGTCAGCCAAGCTGCCTTTCCGGCTGTTCGGCACCATCCGTGAACGGTTGGCAGCCGGGGCACCGGTCGATCATCTGGCCTTGCCGGTTGCCGCCTGGATGCGCTTTGTGCGCGCCAAGGCGGCCGATGGGACCAAACTGACTGATCCCCTGGCCGAGGCATTGCTGACCATTGGGCGCGCCTGCACCAATGATGCACATCGTGATGTGTCAGGTTTCTTCACCCTGGACCAGGTTTTCCCGCCCGCCCTAACCGGTGATGCCGCCTTCCGTGCGGCGCTGGAGCGGGCCTATGCCCTGCTGGGCGGTGGGGTGAAGGCGGCGTTACAGGGCATCTGAGCCCGGTTCTCGGCCCAATACCAAGAAGGCCGGCGGATCGCCCCGCCGGCCTCTTCTCTGGACGATCAGACAAACGATCAATCGTCGCGGTGGGTGCGCTCCATCCGCTCATGCCGTTCCTGGGCTTCCAGGCTCAGCGTAGCGATGGGCCGCGCTTCCAGTCGGCGGACGCCGATCGGCTCCCCCGTCTCCTCGCAATAGCCGTACTCACCATCATGGATGCGCTGAAGCGCGGCATCAATTTTGGAGATCAGCTTGCGTTCGCGGTCACGCGTGCGCAGTTCCAGCGCCCGGTCTGTCTCAAGCGTGGCGCGGTCGGCAATGTCGGGTTCCTGCAGCCCGCCATCCTCATGCAGGCTGTTCAGTGTCTCGCTGCTTTCGCGCAACAGCTCCGTACGCCAGAGCAGCAGCTTTTGCCGGAAAAAGGCCCGCATCAGCGGGTTCATATATTCCTCGTCTTCCGACGGGCGGTAATCGGCGGGAAGCAGAGGCAACGTATTAGACGACATCTGGCTGGTCCGATCATGGGCCTCGAAACGGCGCGGAGTATAGGGAGACAAGGCCCGGCCCGCAACAGCCGAGCAGCATGTTCCGAAAATCTCTAATGCGCTGAAACGAAACAATTTCCCGGAAAACCGACCCAGGCCGCCATCCAACCGTATGCCGGTGATGGCCTCAACCTCACGCCTGCGGCGTCAGCTTCGCGATCTCCACCTGCGCCCGCAGGTCAATCTCGTCCAGAACCTGTTGCAAGGCCGGATCGTCCAGTTCCCCGATGCGATTCTGCAAAATCCGGCTCAATTCGTGCAGCTTTTCCAGCGGAATTGTGCCTAACAGCAGGCCAAGACGGATTTCGTCCAGACGGTCGAGAATATCCTCGCCCCGAGCCTGCGCCTTACGCTTCTTGCCGGACAGGGCGTCATCCACCTCTTGCAACGCAAACAGGGGATTGATACCGGACAGGCCCTGCGGACCGGACGACCGGGAGACGCCATCATCCTCATCGCCGCCCTGGATGTGACGCGCAAACTCGCCGCCAGCGCTGCGCGTGGCTTTTTTCACCTGGCCGGGACGGGTGGAGGAAGGACCCTCGATCTTCATGGCGCGGACGGTTGCTTTCGCTGGGTCGATCAGACGGCGGTTCCGATACCAGATATATAGGATGGATACGCCGATTTAACTATAGGTATCACCCGTGGCCGCTTCCGTCCTAGGGCATTTTTTGCCTCCTTACCCGTCCGGGACCGGTCCACAACCCGGCAGCCCTTGACCATCGGCCCGCAAAGGCGCGCAATCCCTGTGTTGGCATGGTTCTCGCTTTGGACCGGCCAGGATAAAGGGACACAACCGTCCCCAACCGACGGCAAGCGATAGAATCGGAAGCACCGCCATGGCGACGCGCACCACCCCCACCAAGACCCGGATCGGCCAAGTACTGGCAGCCATCCTGACGGCCCTGACGCTCATGGCGCCCGACATGGCGCAGGCGCAAAGCCGAATCAAGGATATCGCCGATGTTGAGGGCGTGCGCGACAATATGCTGATCGGCTACGGCCTTGTTGTCGGGCTGAACGGCACCGGTGACACGATCAACAATTCGCCCTTCACCGAGCAGAGCCTGATCGGCATGCTGGAACGCCTTGGCGTCAATGTCCGCGGCGATACAATCCGGACCAAGAACGTGGCCGCCGTGATGGTGACCGCCACCTTGCCGCCCTTCACATCCCAGGGCTCACGCATCGATATCAGCGTTGCCGCCATGGCCGACGCCAAGAACCTGCAGGGCGGTACCCTTCTGGTGACCCCGCTTCTGGGTGCTGATGGTGAGGTGTACGCCGTGGCCCAGGGGGCCGTCGCCATCTCCGGGTTCAGCGCCCAAGGTGCCGGTGCTTCCATCACCCGCGGGGTGCCAACCAGCGGCCGCATTGCCGGTGGTGCCATCGTGGAGCGGGAAATTGATTTTGCCCTGTCCGACCTGCCCTATCTGCGCCTGTCGCTGCGCAATCCGGATTTCACCACGGCCGTCCGTGTGGCCACAGCCATCAATCAACTGGTGGGACCGCAAACCGCCAAAGCCATCGACCCGACCAGTGTCATGATCAATGTTCCGGCGCAGCGCCAGGCCGATCTGGTCGGTTTCCTGGGGGAGGTGGAGCAGCTGCGCGTCCAGCCCGATCAGGTGGCGCGGGTGGTCATTGATGAGGCGTCGGGTGTCATTGTGATGGGCGAGAATGTGCGCATCTCCACTGTCGCCATCGCCCAGGGCAACCTGACCATCAAGATCACCGAAACGCCGCAGGTTTCACAGCCCGCACCGTTCAGCCAGGGTGGCCAGACGACGGTCGTGCCGCGTACCGATATCCAGGTCGATGATGGCGCCGACAAGAAACTGGCTGTGATGCCGTCCGGCGTGTCGCTTCAAGAACTGGTCAACAACCTGAATGCACTGGGTGTTGGGCCCCGTGATATGATCTCGATCCTGCAGTCCATCAAGGCGGCTGGCGCCCTCCAGGCTGAGATCGAGGTGATGTGATGTCCGACAGCATGAAACTCTCCACCCCCGGCTTCGACCCCCAAGCCCTGGCGCAAAGCGGCGGCCTTAACCGCGCCACCGGCCAGGGCCCTAAGCCCGCCGGCAAGGATGTCGACAAGGCCGCCCAGGAATTTGAAGCCGTGTTCCTGTCCCAGATGCTGGCCCAGATGTGGCAGGGCGTGGAAGCGGACGGCACCTTTGGCGGCGGCGAGGCGGAAAACACCTGGCGCGGCATGATGGTCGAAGAATATGGCAAGCAGATCGCCAAGGCCGGTGGCCTGGGCATCTCTGACCAGGTCAAGGCGGAAATGATCCGCATGCAGGAACAAGAACAAGGCACAAAGAAAGGGCTGAAATGACAGCAAACACACGCGCGGACGCGCTGATCGACGCAATGCGACGGCTGACCGATCTCTTCCAACTGGAGAACGATGCCATCCGCAAGCGCAATGTCCCGGCCCTGAACGCCATTGCCGACAAGAAGCCCCTTCTGGTCCGCACCTATGAAGATTGTGTGCGATCGGTGAAGGCCGACACGGAGACGCTGCAGCTGATGGACGGTGACGCCAAGACAAGACTGAAACAGGCGTCAGACGATTTCATCACCGCCACCCTGGAACATGCCCGCCTGGTGCGCGCAGCGACCCAGGTCACCCAATCCACCATCAATACCCTGGTCAACGCCATCAACAAGGCGCGGGCCGACGACGGCATGTATACGCGGCGCGGCGGCATGGTCATGCCCGCAGCCTATACCCGCAAGGCCGCCCCCTCGATGGCCTATAACAAGTCGTTCTGACACAGCGTTCAATGACTATTGTCCTATGTTGACGGCAACCGTTGGGTTTGCCGTGACGCCTGACCCTTGCCTGGTGCGGATGTGAAAGGCCCACCCGGCAGCCCTTGCCCAGGAACCGGCAGGTTCTGCCGCCCGGCAGGCAAGGTTGATCCGCCAAACCCGGCAGATCTGCCCGTTATGTGCTGGCACAATAGGTGCATGGTCCCAACCGACTAAGCGCAGGAACCAAAGCCATGGATGTCTCAACCCTCTTCGCCGCGCCCAACACCGCCGCTTCAACGGCGGCTCTTTCCCTCGGTGCGCTGGCCGGGAACGGTGGCAATGCCACTGCGACCGGTGACGGTCTGGAGGGGTTGGACAGCTTCAACCAGTTGCTGGGTAACTTCCTCTCCCTCACTGGCGGGGAACTGATGGCTGCCGCCACGCAAGGCGAGCCTGGCCCTGTAATGGTGGGTGATGGCACAGCCATCGGACTGACCGTACCCCCTGGCACGGCAACGGTGCCGGGCAGCGGCCAGGTGGGCGGCATGGGCATGCTGGCGGGATTTGGCGCTGGCGGCATGGTTACCAAGGGCGCGGAAAGCCGCTGGGCCCAGTCCGGTCTCAACCTGTTGGCAGGTGGCGGACTGGCGGGGCAGGAACTCAACCCGGAGGTTCTGGAATTTCTGAACGACCTGTCCAGCGTCATTGCCACGGATGGTGGACTGTCCGATCTGGTCACGGATGCGGGCGCAGTGGCGGATGGTATGCCGGTGCCAAGCGGCAAGGGCGACAGCGAAACCGCTGCAACCGAAACCCTGATTGTTCTGCAAGGCGACACCGCTCCCCTGGCAGCGGCGCCCGCCCTGCCGGCGACGGCGTCCCCGCAGGTCATCCCATTGACCCCGGCAGCCCAGATATCGGCGATGAGGCCCGGCACCGGCGTGATGCCCCTCACGACAGAGGGCACGGGCTTGCAGGCCTTGCCCACCATTCCGGAGCCAGACGATCGTGCAATCCCGGTCCCGCCCCCGGTTATCCCCCGTCTGATGGATGCGGGCACGCAAACAGCCCTCTCCGTCACGGCCAAGCCGGCATCGGTGATGGTCGTCCCGCCTGCCCCCGCACCGGCCGCCCCGGTGACTGACGATGCTGTCCCATCCGCGACCACGCCCTTGGTGAATGACGAGGGGGCAACGGTTTCCCTTACGACAGCCTCCGCCTCGACCCGGGGGCTGACGGATGTGACAGCGGCAGCAGCTTCAGCGCCGGCGTCGGCACCGGCTTTGACGTCGCCATCGGTGACAATGGCAGAGAAGGCGGCTGCGGCACCCTCTGCGCCGACACCGGCAACAGGCACCGTCACTGCCGCTCCTGGGGCTGATGATCGCCCCGGTGCCCTGATGATCGCGAGCGAGCTGGCCATCACAGCCAGCGACAATGATGGGCCAGTAATGGCGCCAGCCCCGGCGGCCCCCCCCCTGCCCGCCCGGATGCAGCCTGTCGAGCCCGTCGTACCACAAACGGCGGCACAGCTTGCCATGACGGCACCGGCGACAGCGCCCACCGTCACATCGGCTGAGCTTAAACCGAGCGCAACGGTTCCTGTCTCTGACCCTGCCGCTGCCAGAACTCCCGCCCCAACCGCCGCTGACCCCGATGGCCATGCCCAACCACACGCCGCCCTGCGTGCTGACCAGATCCGCGTGACCGCAACGGCCGGCGACAGTGCGGCACCGGCCCCACAAGCCACACAAGTCACTGACGGGATGGCTGTGAAAGTGTCAGCGTCGACCGTTCCGGTTGCACAACAAGCGGTGAAAAACGCCAAAGCCCCGCCCGTGTCCCCGCCCCTTGCGCTGACGCCAACAGGTGTGGAACCGGCCCCGGTGGTGGAAGGTCTGGACCAGGGTGAACCGGTAACCGCAGAGGCCCCGGCCCTGACGGACGCAGCCACCCAACCGGCCATACGTACCCCCCTGACCGCCGCGAAACCAGCGCCGGCGCCCACCCAGGCCAAGCCAGCAGCCACCCCGTCCCAGACGGTGGTGACCGAGGATGCAGCGACCCCCGTCAACGCTGACACGGACAATGTGACCAACCAGCAAATGCTGGCGCCCAAGCATGTGAACAACGAGGCGCAGTCGGACACGCAGGCCGAGATGACCGGCCCGGCACAAACTGCCGGGCAGAATACGACCGCCAGTCGCCCTGACACATCCGCACCGACCGTCAATGGCGAGCGGGAGGATAATCTTTTGAGCCGTGCCGTCACCAGTGCCGGCAAGTCATCGGATGCCGGCAGCAATAGCGGTCAGGACGCAGCCAATGGTGGTGGCGGCACCTTGTCCACCGCCGACCCGGCCGATACCCTGACGGGGACACTGGCCGGTGGTGAGGCGGGCAAGACACAAGGGACTGATTTTGCACAGTCCCTGCGCCAGACCTCCACACCACACCGCCCCAATGCCTATATGCCGCCAACTCATCAGATGGCGATGCAGGTGCAGCGCGCTGTTCAAGAAGGCAATGAACGGCTTTCCATCCGCCTCAATCCCCTGGAACTGGGACGCATTGACGTTCAGTTGGAAATCGGTAGCGAAGGCAAGCTGCGCGCCAAGGTGATGGTGGAGAATCCGCAGACGCTGGAGATGCTGCAAAAGGATGCCAAAACGCTGGAGAAGGCGTTGCAGGATGCCGGTCTGCAGACCGACCAGAACAGTTTGAGCTTCTCCTTGCAGGATAGTGGCGATCAGGCCCAGCATCGTCAGGATCAGCGTGATCAGGCCGATTATGGCACAGCCTTTGCTTCTACTGAGGATGAACAGGAGGACCCGGCAATTCTCGCCCAGACCCAGATCTTGGAACTGGGCCGGGTCGATGTCCGGGTCTGACAAGAGACCCCGATTGGGAAGGAATGAGCCATGTCTATCTCCGGCCTCACCGGTTCGACGGGCACCGCCAGCAACAGTACCACTACGACCGCCCCCAAATCCGCCTTGGGTGATCTGTCGAACAATTACGAGACCTTTTTGACGCTGTTGACCTCACAGCTTCAAAACCAGGACCCGTTGCAGCCGACCGATACGGCCGAGTTCACCAAACAGCTCGTGCAATATTCGCAGGTGGAACAGTCGATCAAGACGAACCAGAAGCTGGACGATGTGATCAGCGCCATCAACAATGGCCAGCCCAACCAGGCTTTGGGTTACATCGGCAAGACTGTGGAAATTCAGTCGAACGGTATCGCGCTGCAGAATGGTTCGGCCTATCTGACAGTGTCCACTGACCGGCCCGCCGCCGAGGCCATGTTCGAGATCACTGATGCCAAAACCGGCAAAGTGGTCCGCACGATGCCGCTCAGCAAATTTGCTGGTACCCAGGATGTGAATTGGGATGGGCTGGACCAGAACGGCAACAAGCTGCCGGATGGTACCTACAAAGGTGTGGCAAAAGTAACCGGTTCGGATGGCAAGGAAATCAACGCACAGGTGATGAGCTTCGGCCGTGTCACGGGCGTGGATCTGACGGCTGAAGAGCCCTACCTGATGCTGGGCAACCTGCCGATCACCATGACCAATGTGCTGTCCATCAGGAATTGATGCCGTTGGTTGCGGTCGTTTCACCACAGGATTTATACGGAACTTCACGTTTTTTTAAGGGCCGGGCGGTAACGCTAAGGGCATATACCGGACCAGAGGCGCCCTTATCATGAAATCGCTCAACACCGCCGCCACGTCCCGCCTGCGGGCCGAAACGGAAGCCGATGCAGTCGGTGTCTCCACGGGCAGCGTGAAGCTGACACTGGACGATCTGCCGCCGCCGGAAACCCGGCGCTGGGTCATGCGGCGCAAGGCGGAAGTGGTGGCAGGCGTTCGCGCGGGCCTGCTGACCGCTGAACAGGCCTGTCTGCGGTACGACCTGTCGATGGAAGAATTCCTGTCCTGGCAGGGCATGATCGACCGCCACGGTGTACAGGCGCTGCGTGTCACCCGCCTGCAGGATTATCGCCGCCGCGAGGATTGAGCACCGCTATCTCCATCTCAGCGCAAATTATCCGCGACACTGTGCAACCCCTGCGCCCGCAGCATCTCCTGACGCTGGCGCAGGCGTCGGCGTTCGACCGACTGATGGGTGCGCTCCCCACCCAGGATGGTGCCATCTTCCCCGGTCAGTGACAGGACCAGTTCGTCCAGCAGGGCGCCATCCTGTTCCGGGGCGCGCTGGTCCAGCGGCCGGTCCGTATTGATCTCCCGCAGCAACCGGTCGGCCAAAGCCGCCTGCGTCTGGGGCAAATGGCCCTGTTGGATCAAGGTTGCGATAATCCGCATCGTCGGGTTGACGATTTTGTCGGCCACTCCCTTGCGGCACAAGATGACCGATCCCATCACTTTCAATGCCGTACCCAGATTGGGTTGCGGGGCGAACAATTCCTGCACAACCTCGGCAAAGATCATCGTATCCGCCAGGATGGCATCGACATGGCGAACCAGACCGGACTCGACATTTTCCTGTGCCAGCCGTGCCAGAATATCCACCTTGGCCAGCAATGAGCGAAATTCAAACAACCAGACGCTGATCAGCGAGTTCAGCACATAATCATGCTCCCCCAACCCAACCTTCTGCTGGATCAGGGTCGACAGTTCACCCAGATTCTGACCCCTGAATTCGGGGTAGTTACCCCGTTCGGCGGCAAAGGTGCGGGCCTTCTGCTGGCATTGGGTCAGCAGCCCATCCAACAGCGTCATCCGTTCCTTCACCGGCACATTCAACGCCGCCGCCTGTGCCGCCCCGATGCGGTGCATGCCGGCATTCACCAGACCCTGTGCGTCCTGTAACTTCCGGATATGGCTGAAACTGTGCAGCAGCTCGGTGGTGCAGATATTGCTGCGCTGCATATAGTCGCGCATCACCTGCCCGATGGTGCGCCGTGCATCGGCGGTATACAGATCATCCACCACTTTGCAGACCGCCAGATCGCCGACAGGGGTGGAAACGACGATCGGTTTTGCCTTGGGCGGGGTGGCGGTCGCTTCATAGACCACCATTTCCGATGTGGCGGCGTTGGAGAGCATGCGGTGACGGACGACCTTGACCTGCGTGGTCTTGTTCAACCGCAGAAGAAGCTGCGCCTCATTGATCGCTTCCTTCTCCTCGTCACACAGGACATGCAATTGCCAGCGGTCGTCCTTTTTCAGGAAGACCTCAAAGGTCTTCTTCTTGTTCCAGAAGCTGACCCCAAAAATCATGCCCCTAACCCCCTATCCACTTAGTCTTAGTCTAATGGATAGGGGCGGTTTGGCAATGACGCAGTTGCCTGGACGCTCAATCGAAGGGATTCGTGCTGCCCTTGCGCAACAGCAACCGGATCGGCACGCCTGGCAGATCCAGATGTTCGCGCATGCCGTTCACCAGATAACGTGAATAATGCTCCGGCAGGTCCACGGGCTTGCTGACGAAAAGGGCAAAGGTCGGCGGACGGCTTTTCACCTGGGTCATGTAGCGGATCTTCAGGCGCCGTCCATCGACCAGCGGCGGCGGATGGCTTTCCGTCATCGCCGACAGCCAGCGATTAAGCGCCGCTGTCGGGATACGCCGGTTCCAGACCCCGTAGGTGGTGACGACCGCGTCCAGCAGATCGGTCAGTTTCTGTCCCTTCAGTGCCGAGATGGCGACGGTGGGAATGCCCTTGACCTGTGGCAACGAGGTCTGAAGACGGTCGGCCATCCGACGCAGGGCGGCATTCTTATCCTCCACCGCGTCCCACTTGTTCAGGGCGATGACCAGGGCTCGCCCCTCCTCGACCACCAGGCGGGCGATGGTCAGGTCCTGCTTGTCCAGAATCCCGTCGGCGTCCAGGACCAGGACCACGACATGCGCCATACGGATGACACGCAATGTATCCTGATTGGCCATCTTCTCCAGCTTGGCCTCGACCCGTGCCCGCTTGCGCAGGCCGGCCGTATCAACCAGGCGGATCGGTCGGCCCTTCCACTCCCACTCCACGGCGATGGCATCACGGGTCATCCCGGCTTCCGGACCGGTCAGCACCCGTTCTTCCTGCACCAGCGCGTTCAGAAGCGTGGACTTGCCGACATTGGGCCGCCCGACAATGGCTAATTGCAGGGCCTTGGGTTCATCCTCATCGGCGACGTCGCCTTCTTCCCGGATCTCGGCTTCGGCGGCTTCCGCGTCGAACGCCTCTTCCTCCTCCGGTTCATCCTTTGGCATGAAAGGCTCCAGAGCCGTGACCAGATCGGCCATGCCCTCGCCATGTTCAGCCGATAGCGGCACCGGTTCCCCGAGGCCAAGCTCGTATGCCTCAATCAGGCCGGGCCGGCCCGCCACCCCTTCGCATTTGTTGGCGACCAGGATGGTGGGTTTTCCCGCCCTGCGCAGCCACGTGGCGAAATGCTTGTCCATGGCCGTGACACCGGCACGCGCGTCGATCAGGAACAGGGCGACGTCAGCCCGTTCCACCGCCCGTTCCGTCTGGCGGCGCATACGCGACTCCAGACTGTCATCGAAGACGTCTTCCAAGCCGGCCGTGTCGACCACGGTGAATTCCAAGCCCCCGACGCGGCCGTCGGCAGCGCGCCAGTCGCGCGTTACGCCGGGCTGGTCGTCAACCAGGGCGATCTTCTTACCGACCAGCCGGTTGAACAGGGTGGACTTGCCGACATTCGGTCGCCCGATAATGGCAACCGTCAGTCGGTGCGTGGCCTTGATCACTGAAAACTCCGTTTACCGATAGGCGACCAGGTCGCCGTCTTCTGTCAAAAGATACAGGGTTTCGCCGGCCACAACAGGGGCCTGGAGGGTAGCCGCAGGCAGTTCGGTGGTCTTGATCACCTTGCCGTCGGTGACCGAGAGTTCCAGCAACTCGCCCTGATTATTGGTCAGCAGCAGGCGGCCACCAGCGACAATCGGACCGGTCCAGAGCACCGGATCTTCCTTGTCCTCCGGGTCTTCCCATTGCTGCAACTGACTGATCCAGCGGACACGGCCATCCCGGCGGGTCAGGGCCACCACCTGGCTGTCATTGGTGGTCACAAACACCCAGTCGCCGATGACGGCAGGTGTGGTGATGCCGCCGACATCCTGTTCCCAGACACGTTGTCCCGACCGGATATCCACGGCTGCCATGCGGCCGGAATGGCTGATGGCATAAGCCACGCCATCGGCGATGACCGGAAGGCCACGGATATCGGCCAAGCCCGTCAGGTTTTCCCCCCGACGGACCGCCGCCAAGCTGTCCTGCCAGGACTGCCGGCCGTTTTCGACACGCAGGGCAAACAGTTCGCCCGATGAATAGGGCACAATCGCCGTATCGCCCTCAACAGCCGGAGCCGAGCCCCCCAGCAGGGCCGCCGGCTCCAGAAAGCCGGTATGGTACCATTGCAAGGCGCCGTTCTCGGCCGACAGGGTAATCATCTGGTTATCGACGGTCGAGACGAAGACGCGATTGTCCAGCACTGTGGGGGCGGAACGAATCGGACCGGCGATACGGCGGCGCCAGATCACATTGCCGCTGTCATAATCCAGTGCCACCGCCTCGCCAAAACCATTGGTGGCGTAGATACGGTTTTCATGAACGGCAACACCGCCACCAAAGGCCTCGCCATCCTGGTTTTCGCGCAGGATGTTGCGGGTCCAGATGCGCTTGCCGGTCCTGGCATCGAATGCATGCAGGTCGTAATCGGTATCCAGGACAAACAGCCGGCCGCCGGCAACGACCGGGCCGGCCAGCAGACGCGCACTGCTGCTGGAACCAGAGACAGACGTGCTCCAGGCCCTGCTGAGATTGTTGCCCAATGCCACATGGCCCGGATTGTGGGCCGGGTTGCCGCCGGCCTGGGCCCAATCGGCATTGACGGTTGCCGCCGGCAGCGTCACCTCGGCAGCGCTGACCTGCGGGTCCACTTCCAACTGCTGTTGCAGCTGCAGCACGGAGATGCGGTTGCCGCCCAGCTTGGGCCCGTCCTCCTCACCGGAGAACCAGTCCGTGATGCCGCAACCCGACAGCAGCAGGCTGGCCAGCAGCGGCGCCGCCATGCGGGCGGCCAAACGATAGCGGGTCCGGGTCGGCGCGATGCCGGGGCGGGTGAGCGCGGCGGCGGAACGGGTGGTATCGACCATCTTATGCTTGATCCCGGACTTATTTCGTCGCCGCAAAAAGCGCGGCAAGCTCGGTGGCACGGGCGCGCAGCGCCTGCGGGGCAGTGCTGTCTTCCGACAGTTCTTTGAACAGGGCGGCCGCCGCGGCATGATCGCCAGCACGCACAGCCAGAAGGCCTGACGCCTCGGTAGCCGAGGCCTTCCAGGCGTTGCCTTGCTTCAAGAGCGGCGTCAGACGGGCGCGCAAGGCGGCGGCATCACCGGTATCGAGCTGCAACTGCACCGACATCAAGGTGGCCAGATCGCGCAGCATCCCATCGGCGCTGGCCGTTCCTGCCACCTGATCATACAGTTTCACAGCCTCGTCCCGCTGCCCGTCGCGGGCACGCAGACCCGCCTCATACAGGCGAGCCACATCGGCATGCCCCGCCCCCAATGTGGCGCTGGCCGCCGACAGTGCGTCGGCAGCCGCCTTCGTGTCGGGCGGGGTGTTCTCATCGACCGGGCGCAGCTTGGACAGCGCCGCGGAGAGAACGGCGGTCCGTTCTTCCATGCGGGTGGTCTGCCAGTGCTTCCAGCCGACATTGCCGGCTGTGGCCGCAACCACCAGGACGGCAGCCCCGATAACCAGACCGCCATACCGCTTCCAGAACTTCATGATCTGGTCGCGGCGCAGATCCTCGTCAACTTCGCGAAAGATATCGGACATGCATCACCCTCGGCCGCTTGCCGAACCGAATAAATAAAGGGCGGCGATAGCAGACGCCCCGTTCCGGGTCAAGGCGGCTGCCCCCGCGGTTCCCCCCTTGCACGCCCGGACGGGGCAGAACAAGCGGTACGACAGCCAATACAATACGCTGCTTTCTGGCAATTGCGGGGCAAAAAGCAAAGGGGCGGCATCACGCCGCCCCGGAAACTGGTCGCCGCAACAAGATGGCAGGCGATTGATCAAGCCTCCGTCGGCACCCGCTGAGCCAGGATCGGAAGGTCCAGCCAGTCTGCCGCCACCATGGCCTGCGTGCGGTTGCGCACACCTAATGCCTTGAAAATGGCGGTGATATGGATTTTGACGGTGCCGACTGTCAGGTCCAGCGTGTCGGCGATTTCCTGATTGTTGCGGCCGGAGCGGATCATGGAGAGGATTTCGCGCTGGCGCGGGGTGAGTTGTTTGCCCGCATCCTCCCGGAAAAAGCCGGCGGGAACCGGGCCTGCAACGGTCATCAGCGGCTCTCCCCCTGGCCGCATCGCGACCACGGGCGGCACAAACACGCCACCATCCCGCACCACGTCCAGCGCGTTGGGCAATTCTTCACCCACGTCCCCACGGCGAACATAGGCCCGTGCCCCTTCACCCAGGGCCGCACGCATCCGTTCCGGATCATTCCCGCCCACGGCGATCAACGGCACCTGCGGGCAGCGCTGCACAAATTCCTTGATGGCACCACGAACGGCCATCGTGGTGGAGACCATGCCAACCAGCGTGAGTTGTGGATTACGCTCTGCCAGACGGGCCAATGCCGACAGGTCGGCAACCTCATCCACCGGTTCGACCAGCCCGGCACGGCGGGCAACCTGCCGGACGCGGGTGACAAAGGCGGCTTCATGATCGATCAGTATCAGACGCATTGTTCACGGCCTCTACGCTGTTCCCGCAACCTGCCATGGATGCTGGGCAACGGATTTTCCCTACTATACATGAGCTTTTGGCTTCCTACAATTTTATGCAGCAACCGCAATTAAAATCGCCCGATGCCGGGAAATCCCCGTTGCCAGACCGGTATGGTCAAACCTTCCAGCCATCAATCCATCGCACCACTTATATGGTGTGTTGAATCATGGCACCTGGACAGGCCACCATCACTGATCAGCCAAGCATTTAAGTCGATCTTTCAAAGCGTTGCGCATAAGCCAATAGTTTCCAGTGGGATTTTAGGAAACTATTAACGAAAACCTATGCAACTCACGTTGATACTCAACTTATATCAAAAATCCAAAAATGTAATACCGATGTAACGCACTATCCCCCAGGATAGGGCCGGCACAGCCCGCAAAGGTCCCTATAAGAACCGGTTGCCGACGGCCAGGCGCCAGCAAAACATACTGCTATATGCTGTCGCGGCAAAATTGCGCTTGTCATATGCAGAAACAAAAATGCCGCCACCCGGCATCCTTGGGCAGCGGCATTGATGGCGATCTGTGACGGATCAGGCCGTGGCGACGCCAATGGTGGCAGGCCCATCGCTGTTGGCCGCCTGGGTCACCTCCGCCTGACCGAGTCCATTATTCATGGCCCAGATGGCTGCCTGTGTCCGATTGACCGCATTGATCTTGCGCAGAAGGCTTTTCAGATGGACCTTCACCGTCGCTTCCGTGATGCCAAGGCTGCTGGCAATGATCTTGTTGCTGTCGCCATCAATCAGGCAGCGCAGTATCTGCGTCTCCCGCTGCGACAGGCCCTTGCGCAGGGCGGTGATCTCCGTCGCGGGCTGTGGTTGCACTTGGCCAGACAAGAGCAGTTCCGCCAGGTGGGTGGGGAACACTTTTTCACCCATCATCACCAGCCGCAATGACTGCGCCAGGGCATCGGCCGACATATCCTTCATCAGATAGCCCGATATTCCAGCCTCCAACGCCTGGGTCAGGCGCCGTGCATCCAGACTGCCGGTCAAAATCACCAAAGGTGTGTCTGGCCGCTGCTGTCGCAAGGGGCCGATACGTGTCAGGGCCGTTGCATCCTCGCCCGGATCAACCAGCACCAAATCCGCCTGGACCGCCGGTTCGCCGATGGCTTCGTCCACACTGGCAAACTCCGCCGTCACCTGGAACGATACGTCCAGCAGCAGGCGGCTCAGCCCTTCCCGGAACAGTTTGTTCGCATCAATCAGCATGACGGTCTGTGTGCTCATAGCATTACTCCCTACCCGGCCAGTGGTGGGACGACCGGTCCAGGTCGGGGGTCGTCAAACACCGGCATTGCAATCTGTAAAGAGTTTAGCCCTCCCCATTCGCGTTCAACACCCCTCAAACGCCGTACCCTATGAATACTTTCGGCGTATGACAGTAAAAATACCATGAAATTGCCCCAATTGAGCCGGACCCTTGCCGCATACGTTTCAATCATTAGCGATTATGGCAGGCATGGGTCTGTGTCATGGTTACTGACCGCTTCGGAATTATCTATCGATATTAGATCGAATATCATCTTAATTCTGAAGCATCAGACAGAAACTGCTGCTGCAGCCATTGCCAGCGCCCCCTTCCGAAATGTTCCACCCACCGCGAGCGCAGGAAGGAACAACAACGCTGCGCCATGCGCGGATCACATGGCGTAATGTGCGTTCACGCATGAGGCGTGCTGCATTGCAGCATGGCAATATCCAGCCATCCCTGTGGATGAATGGTAATTCATATTCATTTGGAAGGGTTTATGATGAACCCAGATCAATATGGCCGGAAGGTTGGCCTTTGCTCACCCGGCCGTCAGACTGTCCACCGGTGGCAAACAAACAGAAACAGCCCCATACGGGGCTGTCTTTGTACTTGCTATCGGCCCTTATTCGAGCCATATTTTGCATCGCAGCACGTTGTGCTGCTTGCCCTTATCGGGCGTTTCCTCCCTAAACTCAGGCCGCTCATGTAGCGGCCTTTCTTTTTGCCTGCTGCATGAGCCCGGGGCGCATCGCTTGAAACAAGTGCAACGCTCCGGCCTGGGTGACGACTATTTGTTTCAAATCGCGCCCTGGGTCAAGCCATTTTCTGTTGAAGGCTTAAAAATCTCTTAATTTTTGCCTATCGCACCGATAGCGTCCGCCGATGGGTCGGTCTGTTAGCGTTATCACTGCGCCAAGCCTTCGAGAATCGGGCAATGCGGTCGCTCATCCCCATGGCAGCGGTCCGCCAGATCCGTCAGGCTTTTGCGCATGGCCTGCAGTTCGGTGATCTTTCGGTCCAAGGTGGCGATGTGATCCAACGCCAGCTTCTTGACCTCGCAGGAGGATCGCGCCCGGTCGCCCCACAGGCGCAGCAGCGCATCAATATCCTCCAGCGCAAAGCCCAGATCGCGGGCATGGCGGATAAAACGCAGGGCGTGGATATCGGCATCGCTATAGACCCGGTAGCCGGCAATGGTGCGCAACGCCGGTTTGATCAGGCCGATGCTTTCATAATGCCGGATCATCTTGGCCGACACGCCCGACGCTGCCGCCGCCTCTCCGATATTCATCATTCTCTCCCCTGCGGGTGTAGACCCCAGCATGGCGTAAAAAAAACCCCGTCGCCATCAGGCGCCGGGGTTTGAAGGTGGGAACTTCTGGGAGGGAAACAACAGAAGATGTTGCTGACCGTTCTTTTAGGCGACAGGAGTTATGGAATGGTTAATCGCGGTGATATTTTGCGCATCTCTGCACTGCAACACCACAGGGTCGGCCAGGCCTACCCTTGATCCTTCCCCCCTGCCCCTGTGATGCGCTATCACCCACGCCCTGGTTTCTTCTTCCAAGGCCTGTCGCATGCTGTCTATCGCCCACAAAATTGCCGCCGAACTGTCCGTCCGTCCTGCCCAGGTGGAGGCGGCGGTAGGCTTGCTGGATGAGGGGGCGACCGTTCCGTTCATCGCGCGCTACCGCAAGGAAGTAACAGGCGGCCTGGACGATACGCAGTTGCGCAATCTGGAAGAACGGCTGCGCTATCTGCGGGAGATGGAGGAGCGACGGGCCACCATCCTGGCCAGCATCCATGAGCAGGGCAAGATGACGCCCGAACTGGCCAAGCAGATCAGTGAGGCCGACACCAAGACCCGGCTGGAAGACCTTTACCTTCCCTATCGCCCCAAGCGCCGGACCAAGGCGATGATCGCGCGGGAGGCCGGGCTGGAGCCGCTGGCCGACCGTCTGCTCTCCACCCCGACCCTGTCGCCGGAATCGGAAGCCGCCGGCTTTGTCAGTGCTGACAAGGGTGTCGCCGATGTGAAAGCCGCCCTGGAGGGGGCGCGCGCGATTCTGGTTGAACGGATGGGCGAGGATGCGACCCTGGTCGGTCGCCTGCGTGACTTCGCCCAGTCCCAGGGCCGCATCGTGTCGGCACTGGTCGATGGCAAGGCGGAGGAAGGGGCCAAGTTCAGCGACTATTTCGATTTCAGCGAGCCGCTGACCAAAATGCCCTCCCACCGCGCCCTGGCCCTGTTCCGGGGCCGGGCCGCGGGTGTTCTGGACCTGAAACTGGCGGTCGGTGACGATCCCGTTCCCGGTTCGGCCCATCCGGCGGAAGGGCTGATCGCCGCCGCCTTTGGCATTCAGGACCGGGGTCGGCCCGCCGACCGCTGGCTGGCCGAATGTTGCCGCTGGGCATGGAAGACGAAGATTTCGCTGCATATCGAACTGGATCTGATGAATGTCCTGCGCGAGAAGGCGGAGGATGAGGCGATCACGGTATTCGGGCGCAATCTCAAGGACCTGCTGCTGGCCCCGCCCGCCGGACAGCGGGCGACCCTGGGCCTGGACCCCGGCATCCGCACGGGCGTGAAGGTGGCCGTGGTCGATGCCACCGGCAAGCTGCTGGACACCACCACCGTTTACCCGCATGAGCCGCGCAAGGATTGGCAGGGCTCGCTGGCCACCCTGGCCGTGCTGGTCAAGCGTCACAATGTTGACCTGATCGCCATCGGCAATGGCACCGCCAGCCGGGAGACGGACAAGCTGGCCGCCGACCTGATCGCCCTGCTGCCCGACCACCGCATCACCAAGGTCATGGTGTCGGAGGCGGGCGCCTCGGTCTATTCCGCGTCGGAAGTGGCGGCCCTGGAATTCCCCAAGCTGGACGTGTCCTTGCGTGGCGCTGTCTCCATCGCGCGGCGCCTGCAGGACCCGCTAGCCGAACTGGTGAAGATCGACCCGAAGTCGATCGGTGTCGGCCAGTATCAGCATGATGTCAGCCCCGCGAAGCTGTCCCGTGCGCTGGATGCGGTGGTCGAGGATTGCGTGAATGGCGTCGGCGTGGATTTGAACACGGCCTCGGTGCCGCTGCTGGCCCGCGTGTCCGGCCTGTCGGAAAATGTGGCCAAGAATGTCATCGCGTTTCGCGATGAAAAGGGCGCCTTCCGAAGCCGCCGGCAATTGCTGGACGTGCCGCGTCTGGGGCCGAAGGCCTTTGAACAGGCCGCCGGCTTCCTGCGCATCCGTGATGGGGAGAACCCGCTGGACGGTTCCTCGGTCCATCCGGAAGCCTATCCGGTTGTCGAACGCATCCTGAAAAAGACCGGCCGCCCGCTCGCCAAGCTGATCGGCGATGTCGGCTTCCTGCAATCACTCGACCCCGCCGATTTCACGGATGAGAAGTTCGGCATTCCCACCGTCACCGATATCCTGAAAGAGCTGGAAAAACCCGGCCGCGACCCGCGCCCGGAATTCAAGACCGCTCAATTCAAGGACGGTGTGGAGGAGCTGAAGGATTTGCAGCTTGGCATGGTGCTGGAAGGGGTGGTGACCAACGTCACCGCCTTCGGGGCCTTTGTCGATGTTGGCGTGCATCAGGATGGGCTGGTCCATATCAGCCAATTGTCCCATACCTTCGTAAAGGACCCGCACAGCGTCGTGAAGGCCGGCGACATTGTGAAGGTCAAGGTCCTGGAGGTGGACCTGAAGCGCAAGCGCGTGGCCCTGACCATGAAGCTGGACGAACGCCCCGCCCCGGCCCGGCCCGCCGCCCCGGGTCCTGATCGGCGCGATGACCGCCGCGGTCCGCCGCCGGCCCGGCCGCAGCAAGGGCAGCAGCGTCCGCCGCAGCAGAACAACAATCCGCCACCCAAAAAGCCGGCTCCGGTGGAAGATAACGCCTTTGCAGCGGCATTTGCGGCGGCCAAGGCGAAGGGCAAGCGGTAATCCACTGCCCCGCTTGGCCCCGCCCCGCAACCGGGCAGGCCCGACGCGGCGGTTATCATAAATCTGGGCCGACAGGTCGTTGCACCGTAAATGAAAAAGGCCGGCCCAAACGGACCGGCCTTTTTTACGTCGCACAAGTCGATCAGTAGGTCGTGCGGCCACCGGAAATGTCGAAGGTCGACGCGGTGGTGAAGCTGCATTCGGCACTGGCCATCCAACTGATCATGGCCGCCACCTCATGCACCTCGCCCAGACGCCCGGCGGGGATCTTGGACAGCATGTAATCGACCTGGCTCTGCGGCAACTGGTCCAGAATCGGGCTTTTGAAGGTGGCCGGCGTCAGGGCGTTGACGCGGATGCCGGTCTTGGCCAGTTCCTTGCCCAGCGACTTGGTAAAGCCGATGACACCGGCCTTGGAAGCCGAATAGGCAGAGGCGTTGGGATTGCCTTCTTTACCGGCCACCGAGGAGACATTGACGATCCGGCCATAATCGTTCTTCAGCATGTGCGGGATAACCGCGCGGCAGCAATAGAACAGGCCGTTCAGGTTGATGTCGATGACCCGGCGCCAGCTATCCAGCGGGAAATCCTGCACCGGGACGGTCGCCCCGGTGATACCCGCACTGGCCACCAGCACGTCCAACCGGCCCAGCTTCTGGGCCACCGCATCCGCGGCTGCATGCACGGCCTCGGCGTCGGTCACGTCCAGTGCCACCGCATCCACGGCACCGGTTGCGGCTTTGGCCTCGGCCAGCGCATCGGCATTCATATCCCAGAGGACGACCTTCGCCCCCTCCTGGGTCAGGCGGGCGGCCACTTCCCGGCCCACACCCGACGCGCCGCCGGTAACGATGGCGACCTGCCCCTTGAAACGGTCGGCATAGACACTCATGCCACACCTTCCTGGGTCCAAGCGACGACATCCTGGCGCTGTTCGCCCAGCTTCTCGATGCCCAGGCGAATGACATCGCCGGCCTTCAGATATTTCGGCTCCGGCTTCTGGCCCAGCCCTACACCCGGCGGGGTGCCGGTGGTGATCAGGTCGCCCGGTTCCAGCGTGATGAATTGGCTGATATAGGCAACCAACTGACGGCAGGTGAAGATCATGGTCTTGCTGCTGCCATTCTGATAGCGGTGGCCATTGACCTCCAGCCACATGGACAGGTTCTGGGGATCACCCACCTCGTCAGAGGTCACGACCCAGGGGCCGACGGGGCCAAACGTGTCGCAGCCCTTGCCCTTGTCCCAGGTGCCACCGCGTTCGATCTGAAAGGCGCGTTCGGACACGTCATTGATCAGGACATAACCGGCCACATGGTCCAGCGCGTTCTCTTCACTGACATAGCGGGCGCGGCTGCCGATGACGATGCCCAACTCCACTTCCCAGTCGGTCTTTTCCGATCCTTTGGGGATCATCACCGGGTCATTGGGGCCGGTGAGACAGGAGATGGCCTTGGTGAACAGCACCGGTTCTGTCGGGATGGGCAGGTTGCTCTCCGCCGCATGGTCAGCGAAGTTCAGACCGACGGCGATGAATTTGCGCACGCCATTGATGGGCACGCCATAGCGCGGGGACCCTTCCACCGCGGGCAGGCTGGCCGGGTCGATGGAAGCAATCTTGGCCAGCCCGGCGGGCGACAGCACGTCCGGGGTAATGTCGGACACGATGCCGGACAGGTCGCGGATGGTGCCGGTGGCGTCCATCAAGCCCGGCTTTTCCTGGCCCTTGGGGCCGTAACGCAGCAGCTTCATGATATGTGGCTTTCGTGATCGGAAATGATTGGATTATTTGCCCTGCCCGACATAAGGCCGGTGCAGATTGACCTCACGGTTCAGTTCCACGCCAAAGCCGGGCTTGTCGGACAGTTTCAGCTTGCCATTGACGGGTACTGGCTCACCCAGAAGCTGGGGATGGAACATCGGCAGGACCTTGTCGGCCTTGGGTGCCATCATCAGGAATTCCGCGAACGGGCTGTTATGGCGGGTGATGACGAAATGATACGAGTACACGGACGACCCGTGCGGGATCACCATGATGCCGCGGCTGTCGGCCATGTTGGCGATTTTGGTCAGTTCGGTGACGCCGCCGCACCAGCCCACATCCGGCTGGATGATGTCGCAGCACTCCATTTCCATCAGCATGCGGAAGCCCCAGCGGGTGGCCTCATGCTCGCCCGTCGTCACCAGCATGCCGGTGGGGGCCTTTTTCTTCAGTTCGGCATAGCCCCAATAATCGTCGGGCGACAGCGCCTCTTCGATCCATTTCAGGCCATATTCATGCGCCTTGTGCGCCAGCTTGGTGGCGTAGTTCAGGTCGAGTGCCATCCAGCAATCGAACATCAGCCAGAAATCCTCACCCACCCGCTCGCGCATGGTGGCCAGTTCCTCGATATTCTTACGCAGGCCCTCTTCACCCTCGGCCGGGCCGTGATGCAGGGGCATCTTGCCGCCGATGAAGCCCATTTGCTTGGCCAGATCGGGCCTGGCACCGGTGGCATAGAAGGTCAGTTCATCGCGGACGGCACCGCCCAGCAGGTGATAGACCGGCTCCTGGCGCAGTTTGCCCAGCAGATCCCACAGGGCCAGATCGACGCCGGAAATGGCGTTCACCACCAGACCTTTGCGGCCATAATACTGCGATCCGAAATACATCTGGTCCCAGATCTTCTCCACCTCCACCGGCGAACGGCCGATCAGGAAGCGGGCGAAATGCTTTTCCACCAGATAACAGGCCGGCTCCCCGCCCGTGGTCACCGCGAATCCGATGGTGCCGTCCGCCGCCTCAATCTCCACCACCAGCGTGCCCAGCACATTGATGCCGAAACTTTGCCGGCTCTGGCGATATTCCGGGTAACGGGACATGGGGGTGGCGATATGATCATCGATCCAGTGGCCGTCACCCTGGTCATGGTAATCGGCACCACCGCCGCGCACCACATAGGCGCGGACATCGCGGATAAGGGGGAAGGCCATGGTGTTTTCACACTCCCTGAAGGGCATGCGTGCGCGGCAAGTCGTCTACGCATGTTCTTAATTGTGGGATACAGTTTTATAAAATGGGACAACAACTGTCAATGCGGTCCTGATACCGGTCACCATCTTCCATGGGGGGATCAGGCTTGCGTCTGATTTTGATTTATGAGACATCATTCCGCAATATGAGATTTGGAGGAAAGCCATGCGTTTGCTAGAGGGCAAGACCGTTCTGATCACTGGCGCATCGCGCGGGATCGGTGCCGCCGTGGCCGTGGAATGCGCCCGGCACGGTGCCAATGTCGCCATCAACTATGCCGCTTCCCCGGCAGCGGCCGAGGATGTGGTGGCCCAGATCGCCGCCCTGGGTCAGAAAGCCATTGCCGTGAAAGGCGACGTAGCCGATCCGTCAGCCGCCCAGGACTTTGTGAAGGCCGCGGTGGCGGCCTTTGGCGGTGTCGATGTCTTCGTCTCCAATGCCGGCATCTGCCCGTTCCATTCCTTCCTGGACATGCCGGTTGAGGTCGTGGACCGCACGATCAAGGTGAACCTGAACGGTGCCTATTACATGACACAGGCCGCCGCCAACCAGATGAAGGACCAGGGCCGTGGCGGGGCGATCATCGCCATTTCGTCAATCTCCGCGCTGGTCGGCGGTGGCATGCAGACGCATTACACCCCCACGAAGGCCGGCGTGCATTCGCTGATGCAAAGCTGCGCCATCGCCCTTGGCCCCTATGGTATTCGGTGCAACTCTGTGCTGCCGGGCACCATTTTGACCGATATCAACAAGGATGACCTGGCAGATGTCGCCAAGCGGACCTACATGGAAGGCCGCATCCCCCTGGGCCGCCTGGGCCAGCCAGAGGATATGGGCGGACCGGTGGTGTTCCTGGCGTCCGACCTTGCCCGTTATGTCACCGGCGCCGCGCTGCTGGTCGATGGCGGTGCGTTTGTGAATTTGCAATGACAATCACAGGCCGGGGAGGTGCGATCACCTTCCCGGCGCCGCCCCGATGGTCATCTGTGATCAACGCCGCGCCGTGGCATCGTTCCATCCCATGCCCTTGCTGATGGCGCGGGCCGTGTCCTTGACGGTGGCGATCAGTTCCTGCATGCGATCATCGCTCATATATTGCGCAGCGCTGGACAGGCTGATGGCAGCAATGATCTTGCCGCTGGCCCCCCGGATCGGGGCGGCAACACAGCGGATGCGGTCCTCATTCTCTTCAAGGTCGAAGGCGTAGCCGCCCTTGGCATAATTGCGCATCCGTTCATGCCAGACGGGCCATTCAGACTCGCTGTAGCGCTTCTGATGAAACGAGCGCCAACGCCCCTCACCCTCGTCCAGGATCAGCGCCTTGCCCAGGCCGGTGGACGCAATCGGATGGCGCTCCCCCACGCGTGAGCCGATTTCAATGCGTCGACGGCCGGGGATCTTATCCAGATACAGCGCTTCATCACCATCCAGTACGCCCAGATGCACCGTATCCTCGGTCGCAGCGGCCAGATCTTCGATATGCGGGCGGGCGACACGCGGAATATCCATCTGCTGCTGCGCCAGATAGCCCAGTTCAAGCAGTTTCGGCCCCAACTGATACCCCTCGCGCGGGGTCAGAATCAGGAAATCGCGTTCGACAAGGGCCGCAGCAAGCCGGTGAGTCGTGCTGCGCGTCAGGTCAAGTCGTTGCGCCAGCTTGGCCAGATTGATTGGTCCATCCGCCACCGCCTCCAGCACATCCAAGCCCCGCAACAACGTCTGGCTGCCGCTTGGAGTGGTTTTAGGGGCTGATTCTTCATCATGGTCGACGATTGCGCTGCACATCTGCTTCAATCACTTTCTCAATTTACGGAACATAATCCCATTTTTTAACAAAAAATGCAAGATTGGGCGTCGGGAAGTCACGAATTTTCGGGGCGTAAACGCCAAACATTCCCGCTCAGGGCTTGGTCAGCTCCACTGCATAGACATGCACATCACCATGCATGTTGGCGCGGAACACTATCCATTTCCCGTCAGGTGTGAAGGTGATGTTCGGTTCCAGTCGATAATCATGGTCCTGCATATTGACCAGTTTTTCCGCGCGCAGCACGCCTGGACGGATCAGATCATCGGCATTGGGGGCATGGATGCCTGCCACATCGGGGATATTTTCGGGCCGGAACAGATAGATCCATTTTCCGTCCTTGGCCTTGGCCACCATCTCTGCATCGCCGCCATCGCCCGCAAACAGGGTGCCGTCGCGCGAGACATTGAAATGCACCGACCATTCATCACGGGTCAGGTGATACCAGGTGCGCTTGCCCGTCGCGATCTCATAGCCGGCCAGCCAGAAATCCTCGCCGCGCGGGGTTTGCAGGTCGTACCAGATGGTCTTGCCATCGGCGCTGAAAAATTCATGGCCTGCGATTTCCATGTTCATGGTGCGGGTATGGATCTTGGTCAGGCCCGTCCCGTCGGCCCGGATGGTCCAGATACGGTCGACCCGGTGCCACGGCCCCTCATGACAAAACATGATCAGGGTGGGATCGGTGGGGGAGAATTGCAGATGGTTCAGCCAGTCTGTCGCCTTGTGGACCGTGCGCTGCTGACCGGTTTTCAGGTCGATGGTGAACATCTCCATCGGCACCCGCGCCTCCAACCGCTGATAAAGCCGCACCTCCTTGGCGTCGGCATAGGTCATGGGTTTGCCATCGGGGCCGATATATTCGTAGTGATTGTCAAAACGGGTGTGCTTCGGGTCAGGGGCTCCAGGCTGCAGCTCAAACTTGCTTTCGGCCAGCACGCCCAGCAGCAGGGTTTCGTCGGCATTGATCGACCCGATCTGCCCCTTTGTCACCTGGGCGACCTTTGCCACCGTGCCCGTGGCGGGATCGGCGGCGAAGACTTCCACCCCCTCCCCTTCCGCCAGTTGGGGTTTACGGGTGAAAAACACGCGGCCCGACTTCGGACCTGTGAACAGCAGGTTCAGGTCGGCACCGGCCACCAGCCGCTTCTGCACGCGGGTGGCAAGGTCGATCATGTCGATGCCGCCCGGATTGGTGACGATGAGGGTCTTGCCATCGGGCGTATAGCCATTCTGATGGAAATAGAGGCTGCGCGTCCCCGGCTCCGTCGACAGGCGGATGATGCGGTGGCCGGTATCCTTGTCCACCCATTCGCGTGGCGGTTCCGCCGCCGCTACTGACAGGCCCGCCAGCAGGGTCGCGACCAGAAGCCCCAGGCGCTTGATCATCATGGCACTACCTCCCCCGTCAGGCCGCGCACATCCTGGCAGACCAGGGGCAGGGTCATGGCATTGTTCCGTAAACGGATATCCTGAAAATGAGCCCCCGCCACATCATGCAGCCACAGGGCCGGGCGGCCATCGGGCTGGGCGGTAGAGAGGGTGGCGCCGGCGATCGTCACATCCGCCGCATGGCGCATGAACAGGCCCCAGGCCGGCATCGGGCCGAACATGCTGGGCTCTGGATAGGCATCGGGCTTTTCCGGTACAGGCCCATCCAGCGCGGGCCGGCCGCCGCGATAGGTGATGTCGATCTCGGACAGGACCACGTCACGCACTGGATAGCCCGCCTGCCCCGCGATGATGCTGGCAAAGCGGGGATCAACATCGGTCGCCCGCAACCGTTCGATGCGCACACCCCGGATGCCGCCGGGCGGCGTCCCATCGGGTGCTCGCAGGCGGGCACCGGCATAGATGAACAAGGCGGCCGTTGTGATCTCCCGCATGGTGATGTCGCTGATGCGGACGTCGGTCAGCATCCCACCATCGACGGTTTCCAGCGCCAAACCACGCGACCGCTCGAAGGTGCAGCGTGTGATCTCTATATCGTGAAAGCCGCCATTGCTTTCGGTGCCCAACTTGATGCGGCCTGTCATGCCATCCTGATCGGGGGCCTTGTCCTGGGTACGACGGAAACGCCCATCCAGCATGCTGCCGGGATCAAAGCCGCTGACATGACAATCATGGATGCGCACATGCGCCGTCACCCTTGCTTCGCCCAGGGCCAGGGAGGATTTCAGGACGATGGCATCATCGTTGGGCGTGTTGATGCGACAATGGCTTACCATGCAATGGCGCACACAATCCAGGTCCAGCCCATCGCGCTGCGTATCAATACGCAGGCGGTTGATGGTCAGGTGATCCACGCCCGTCGCCAACACCGCAAAATGCCCACCCCTGGCGATGGTGACGTCGCGGAGGGTCACATGGGTGCAGTGTTTCAGGGCGATGGCCTTGTTGCCCTGGCCCTGCATCGCCGCTTCTTCCGGGTCCTCGGCGGCCAGTTCAGCCGCACTCATCCCCGCCATGCTTTCCGGGAAATAGCCTTTCCGCTTGGCCCATTTCGCCCCTGGCCCCTTACTGGTCAGGCCATGGCCGTCGATCAGTCCGGGGCCGGTGATGGCGATGTCGGTCAGGCCATCGCCCCAGATCAGGCTGTTGTGCCAATGGGAATGGCCGAAATCCTGATAGAGATCGTGGGGGTTAGGCTCCGGCGGATCATAGGCACCCATAGGCCCCGGCACCGCCGCGCGGATCACGGCGCCTGCATCCAGATGCAGGCGGACATGCGATGCCAGCCGCACGGAGAAGCACAGCCACACCCCTGCCGGCACCCGCACCGCCCCACCACCTGCGGCGGCAGCGGCCTGGATGGCGCGGTTGATGGCCGGGCTGTCGATGGTCACGCCATCGCCCACGGCCCCATGGTCGCGGATATCGATCCACGTGGTCATGGTGGCAGCAGCCTGACATCCACCGGCTGTTCCCGGTCGGCCGTCAACCAGCCATCCTTGAAGCCCAGTTCGGCCACCTGAATGACCGACCGGCGCTGCCATGTCGGGTCGCTGGCTGCCTCCGGCTCCCCACCTTGCTGCACAAAATAGAACAGGAAGGCACGGTCGCCGCTGACCACCACATCGGCATGCCCGCCCTTGGCCCGGTCGGTCAGGGCGCGGCCCGGCTGCTTCAGCAGGTTGTAGGGCTGATGCTCCCAGGTGGTCAGATCCTTGGAACGATAGACGCCCAACCCGTCCCAGGCATCCAGGATCAGCCAGTACCAACCCTGCCATTCAATGATCTGTGGGCCTTCGCCGCGCGTTTTCACGGCCACGCCACCATGGGTCCAGGTCTTCAGATCCTGGCTGTCGGCATAATGGGTGGAGGAACCGTCACGTTCATCCTTGTACCAAAGCCGCCAGCCACCACCCGGCAGCGGATGCACCGCTGCGTCAATGACCCGGTCCGACCCCAGATCAACCTTGCCGGCAAAATCCCAGACTTTCAGGTCGCGGCTGGTCAGATGCACAATTTCGCGCGATGCGTTCCAATCCTTGAACACCCCCGGCACGATCGTCAGGAACATATGCCACTGGCCGCCGATATATTCGACATTCGGCGCCCAATAGGTGATGCCCTCCCCGCTGCCATAGCGGATATCGGCCGTGCCGTCATAGGTCCAGCTCTTGCCGCCATCCTTGGACACGGCCCGTCCGATGCGTGTGCCATGCACCCATTCCACACCCTGCGCGTCCGCCAGGGTGGCGCGGCGGTTGGTATAGAACATCACCCATTGCTGCCCGGCCGGATCATAAACCAGCGATGCATCCGCCGCGCCGTCGAACACAGGATCGCGGTAGAGCGGTTTGGGCGCGTCAGCAAAGGTGGGGGTGGCGACGAAAAGCAACAGCCCCAACAGACCAGCAAGCCCCTTCCCGCCTCCCCCGCGAAAGCGGGGGTCCAGGGGCCAAGGGCACCAACCGTCGGGCTTGTGGCCCCTGGGTCCCCGCTTTCGCGGGGAAAGCAGGTTTGCGATACCCCCGATCATCCGGCTTATCCGGGAAGCATCAAGCAAAGCCATGGGTCCGGCTCCAGTCCAGGAAAAGCTGCGGCCACGCCGCCACGGGGGCGGCCTTTTCCGCGCGCAGCCCAAAGCCATGACCGCCCGCTTCGAACAGGTGCATGGCGACCTTTGCCTTCTGCGCCCGCAAGGCAGCATAGATCAGCAGGGCGTTCTCAACGGGGACCGCGCCGTCATCGGCAGCATGGGTGATGAAGGTGGGGGGCACATCGGCAGGCACGCTCTTGTCGACCGAAAATTCTTCGATCTTTGCGGCACTGGGGTTCTCCCCCAGCATGTTCTTGGCCGACCCGCCATGGGTGATGCCCGCCAGCATGGAGATGACCGGATAACCCAGGGCCGCGATGTCGGGCCGGGCCGACAGGCGGTCAATCTCATCCACTGGCTGATATGTTTCTTTTCCGTAGCGCGTGGCCGCCATCCCGGCCAGATGCCCACCGGCCGAGAAACCCATAACCCCCAGCCTGTTCGGATCAAAACCGTAACGGCTGGCCTGCGACCGCATCACGCGGATGGCACGCTGGGCATCCTGCAAGGGCGCATCCGGCCCGGCGGCCCAGCCATCGGCGGGCAGGCGGTAGAGCAGGACATAGACGGTGATCCCGGCCCCTACCAGCCATTGCGCGATATCATAACCCTCCTTACCCACCACCACCCGCTGATACCCACCACCGGGGATGATCAGCATGGCGGCCCCATTGGGCTTTGCGGGGCGGAAGAGGGTCAGGTTTGGCTGGGTGACATTCAGGATGGCCACATCCTTGAAACGCGGGTCGTCCGACCGGGCGATCTCCGACTGGGTCACCGTCACCTTCTCCCCGCCCGGCGGTTGGCCCGGCCATAGCGGCAGCACCAGGCCGGGCGCATCGGCAGCACCGGCCTGGGTTGCAACTCCCGCCACCAGGGCGGTCGCAGCAGCGGCGGAGAAAAGCTGGCGGCGGTTCATGGTTACATCCTTCGGAAGATCTAGTCGGTTAGTTGCCCCGTGGCGTCACTTCCGACCGGACCGGGCTTTCGGGTAGGTTCAACGCATCCGGCCCCGGCGGGTGCCTTGGGTCGAACGGTGGCAGATCGCGGCGGATATGGGATTTGAGTGCCAGATCGCTCGCCATGATCCCGGCCACCACGGCGCGGGCCATCAGCCAGGCGCCGACATTATTGTGGTGGGTGGCGTCCTTGCCGTCATTACTGAAGGCACGCGGGGCGATCTCCGGTCCCAACGCTTCATAAATCTCCTTCGACAGGGCGTTCAGGTCGATCAGCGCCACCCCCTCCGCCCCCGCCACCTTGCGCATGGCATCGGGATAATCGCCATGGCTGTTGGTGATACGGCCCGCCGCGTCAAAGGTACGGCGATGGGGCGAGGTCACCAGAACCGGTACCGCACCCCGCCGCCGCACCTCGGCGATGAAAACGCGCAGATAGGCGGGATATGTGGAGGCGGCATCGACATAGGTCTGCGGCCAGGCCGACTTGCTGTCATTATGGCCGAACTGAATGAGCACCGTGTCGCCGGCCTTGATGCTGGACAGGATCTTGTCCAGGCGCAGACCGGTGATGAAACTCTTCATCGTCTCGCCAGACTCCGCATGGTTGGCGACCGCGATTTCGGGCGTCAGCATGCTGGTGATCATCTGGCCCCAACTGGCACCCGGTTCGGCGGGCTGATCCGTCACGGTACTGTCGCCGGCCAGATAGAGGGTCGGCAGCTCGACCTTCTCCACCGTCACCGCCGCCACGCGCGGGGTTTTATCGGCAAATTCCAGGGTCAGCTTGTCGTCCCAATGCAGCGTCCCCACCTCCCGCTCGTTTATGCGGACGGCGGTGCCGCCCGGCGCATTTGGTGGCGGCGGCGGCAGGGCCGTGGTGCGGACATTGACGATGAAGGACCGGGTATCGAACCGGCCCTTGTCCGTCTCCACACCCCACAGCATCAGACGACGGCTTTCCGCCTTCACGCTGGTCCGCGCCTTGGCCCTGGCATCGCCAAGCGTCACCGTCACCCGGTAATTGCCCTCCGGCACCTTGACGGAGAACCGAAAGGGCCGGTCCCCGCCGGGTGCGAGGCCCGGTTCGAAACCATAGCCCTTTACAGGATCATAGGTTTCCGTCGCCGTCACCGGTGTGCCGGGACCTTGGCCTGCGAAGCGGAATTCCCAGCGATCAGGTTCTGCGCGGGCGGGCATCGCGATCCCCAGACAGAGCAGTATCAAGGCCCCCCAGCGCATCATCAGATCAGCCCGTACTTCCTTGACAGACCGCGATAAAGCTCCAGGAACTGGTTGGCGTCATACCGCCCGCCCTCTCCATGGCGCTTGGGCCCTGGCGGCGGCGGCGGTGGCGGCGCGCTGCCGGGTTGTACCGCGCCCGGTGCCTCGGCGGCATTGATACCTTGCGACAGCAGATTGGGCTTGGCCCCGCCCCCGGCATTGCGGCCATTCTTGTCGAACACGGCCTCCTGATGCCGGGTCGGCTCCCAAATGAAGCTGCCCCAGCCGCGTTTACCAGGCGCGTTGAACACCAGATCGTTGATATATTCCTTGCGGCCCGAATATTCGACCGCACAGAAGCCTAATTGCGGATAGCGCTTCACGAACTCAGTGAAGGTCCGCTCCCAGTCGCCTTCCGCCAGTTGCTGATAGCAGGAAAAGCCGATCAGATCGAAGGTGACCCCGCGCGCCAGCAGCGCGTCGGTCCATTCACGAACGATCACCCAATGTCGGCCCAGATGGTTGTGCAGCATGATGCTGGCCTGGGGCAGAACCTCCCGCGTGGCGTTGATCCCTGCCTTCAGCAACGTGGCAAACTGATCATAGCCGCCAACGCCTTCCGGCTTCAGATGCACTGCATCGGTGGCGGGGTTGCCGGTCGGCACCGGCAGGGCCACACGCCCGTCAGGCCACAGCATGCCGAACGTGACCTCATTGCCAATATGGACCATGTCCGGCGCCACGCCCGCTGCCTTCATGGCAGAGAGGCTGTCGCGTGTATGCGCCGCCACCGCCTTCACCAGATCGGGGAAGGACAGGGACGCCCAGGCAGCGGGCTTTTCCTGATGCTGCGGGTCGGCCCATGTGTCGGAATAATGGAAGGTCAGGGCGATCTTCATCCCCGCCGCCTTTACCCGCTGGGCCAGCTTGATGGTCTGTTCCAGACCGCACCAGGGGCTGTCCTTCTTTCCCGACGAATAGCCATTTTCCGGATTGACGAATAGGCGCAGCCTCACCCAGTTGAACCCGGCCCCGGTGAGAATGGTGAAGATATCCTGGCGCTGGCCGTTCAGGTAAAATTCTGCGCCCGCCGCCTCATCCTCCGGAATCCAGGAGATGTCGGCCCCCATGATATAGGCACCCGGTCGTTCCGGCCCGACCGCTGCTCCCGCTGGCAGGGCGAACCACGCGCCGGCGGCCAGCGCCGAGAGGCCCAGTTCTCGCCGCGTCAGCCCCCTCATAACGTCACCGCCAGACGGTAGATGCGGGCCGCATTGCCAGCGAACATCGCCCGCCGTTCCGCATCCGTGAAGTCACCCGTGATGGCGTCATAGGCCGCGTAATGCGTGCCAAAGGCGCCGTAAAGCTTATCGACTGGGAAGTTGCTGGCGAACATGGTGCGATCCGCTCCAAAGGCGTCGATGGTGTGGAGGATGAAGGGGCGAAGGCTTTCAAGGGTCCATTGCCGGTCGATCATGGCCAGACCGGAGACCTTGATCGCGACATTGGGCTGTGCGGCCAACAGGGCCAGGCCTTGACGCCACAGGGCCAGACCATCGGCATCCCGATCCGTTGGCATGCCCGCATGGTTCACGATGACGGGAATATCCGGATGCCGGGCCGCCAATTGTGCCGCAACATCCATCTGAGACGGGTAGATCTGCAGGTCGAAGGACAGGCCATATTTGGCCAGCAGGGCGTAGCCGCGCTGCCAATCGGCATCGCCGATCACATCACGGGCCGAATAGGTCTTGGCCGGGTCTTTGTGCCAGTTGATGATGTGCCGGATGCCGCGCACGGCCGCATGCTCGGCATGGCCAGCCAGCAGCGCTTCCACTTCCGGGTCGTTCAGGGCCGCAAAGGCGACCAGGGCCATCGGCAGACGCCCCTGATCGGCCACTTCCTGCAACCAAGTCGTCTCTGACAGGGCATGGGCGGGATTGGCGCCCGCCTCCACATGCACTACCCCGCGCACATCATACCCGGCAGTGTCCGCCAAATAGTCCGAAAGGCCATAGGGGGTAGCAATCGGCTCCACATTTCCCGCTGCGTTGGACGGCAGGGGCCGGTCCATGAGCCAGGAATAATGCTGACGCGTGAAATCCCACAGATGCATGTGGGGATCGACGATGGGCAGGCTGGTCATGGGACTGCTCCGGTCAAGAATCTTGAAGCCAGGTCTCTACCTTATTGCCTCCCCCGCAAAAGCGGGGATCCAGGGGCCGTTTGCACTGAAACGTGGTCGCCAGTGGCCCCTGGGCCCCCGCTTTGCGCGGGGAAAGCAGCAAGGGGAACGTAGGGACTTCTCACCGCCCCCACAGCCGCTCATATTTCCACCCGGTCAGGTCCTCCAGGATGGCGCGACGCTCCGGCGTGGTCTCTTTCTGACCCTCCTTGAAGCGGGCGATTTCCTCCATCAGGATCACATGGCGCGGGCCATCCAGTTGGAAGCGGCGGGATACGGCAAATCCGGCCAGAAGCACGCCGATCGTACCGATGCCCATGACGGCCAGGATGGTGTTGATGGCCTCGGCACTCTGGGTTTCGGCCTTGGGCATGAAGCCACCGGCCTCCAGGATCAGGCCCACGCCCATCACGGCGGCAGCCTGGGTGGCCTTGCGGATGAAGGTCATGACACCGGCAAAAATGCCCTCGCGGCGCTTGGCGGTCACCACCTCATCCACGTCGGCCATATAATTGTAGGTGTTCCAGGGGATGTAGTTCAAACCACCCCGGCCCAGACCCGACAGGATGATGGGCACGAACAGCCACAGATGCAGGTTTTCAGGCCGGACAAAATGGATCGCCAGGAAGCCCAGAACACCCAGGATGTAGAAACAGACGGCCAGCCGGTAGGACGGGGCGGGATGGATACGCAGGCAGAGCTGGATGAACATCGCCACGGCAAAAAGCTGTGCGATATACATGCTGCCCAGCAAGTTGGAGGCTTCTGACACCGACCCGGCCAGCACAAAGACGATGAAATATGTGAAGACCGCGTTGAACACATCCTGGCTGATATAGCCGCCCAGATACATGCCCAGATGCAGGCGGAAGGCACGGATCTTCAGGGTGGAGAACAGGTCGCTGTACAGCTTGCGGAAACTGTCGCCCAGCGTCAGGACCGGTTCGCCGGCCTTCATCTGCTCCACTTCCTCCACCGACCGCTCATAGGTGAAGGCCCAGGTGAAGGCCAGCACAACGGCAAACACCACCGCGAAGATCACACCCATGATGAAGAAAGTATCCGCGCTGTCCTTGCCACCCGCCCAGCCGACAATGGCAGCGGGCAGGAAACCGGCAGCGATGGCGGAGCTTTGCGCAAACAGGATGCGGATGCCGGCCAGCTTGGCCTTGATCTTATAATCCTTGGTCATCTCGGCGGCCAAGGTTTCATAAGGGATCAGGACAATGGCATAGACCGTCTCGAACAGCACATAGGTGGCCAGATAATACCAGAACCCCTGGCCGCTGACCCACATCAGGGCAAAGGACGGCACCAGCGGGATACAGATCAGCAAGAAGAAGCGCCGACGGCCGAACCGGCGGCCCAGACGGGTGCGATAAAAATTATCCGACAGATGCCCGACAATCGGGCTGACAATGGCGTCCAGCAGTCGGGCAATGGCGAAGATCGCCGCTGCCTGCGTCGCCGACAGGCCGCAGAAGGTCGTGTAGAAAAACAGGATCCAGCCGCTGATGACGGCCATTGATCCCGCGCCCAGGATGTCGTTGGCGCCATAGGCCAGGTAATTGATAGGCTTCACACTACGCTGGCTCATCGGAGTTTCCTCTGGGGTGTTGTCGTTATCCTGTGAAGGCCCGCGGGTCAGGGCGGGGGGGAGACCCGCGCCCTGACAATCTCAAAGCCGCAACGGCGTCCGTCCTCAAATGAACCGGCGCAGCATTTCCGTCAGGCAGACGATGGCCAGCGACTGGCCATAAGGCATCGAGGTCAGCTTGACGTCGCGATAGTATTGGAGGTCGCTGCCCAGGGCCGTGCCAAACGACACTTCCTGCAGCTCTCCGTCCGGCGCAATCTTGTTCAGGACGGCATGCACTGCCTTGATGGCCATCGGCTCGTAATCCGCGCTGATATAGCGCTTGCGCACAGCCTTCATGATGCCATAGGCGAAGCCGGCGGCGGCCGAGCTTTCAAGATACGAGGTCGGGTCGTTGATCAATGTGTGCCAACGGCCATCCTCGGTCTGGTACTTGGCCAGCGCCTTGATCTGGTTTTCCAGCGTGTCGATCAGGAAGGTACGCAGCGGGTCGCCGGCCTTCAGGTCCAGCAGTTCAATGAATTCCGGGATGGCAATGGTGACCCAGCAATTACCGCGCGCCCACAGCGCATTGGCAAAGTTGTGGCGACCGTCGAATGTCCAGCCGTGGAACCACAGGCCCGTCTTGGTATCGAACAGATACTTGATGTGGATCAGGAACTGGCGCTTGGCCTCCTCCACATATTCTGGACGGTTCAGCAGCAAGCCGATCTTGGCCAGCGGCAGCACCGACATCATCAGCGTGTCATCCCAGAGCTGCTGCGGGTTCTCGCTGTTGAACACGATATGCTGGAACCCGCCCTCCTCCGTTTTGGGCAGACCATGCATGACCCATTCGGCCCAGGTGTCGAGATAGGGGATATAGGTCTGGTTGCCCGTCTTCTCATAGAGATAGGCCAAGGTCAGGAAGGGGCTGACCGTGTTGATGTTCTTGGTGGGCGTGCCGGCGGCAAAACGGTCGCGGAACCAATCCAGCATGATCTGAAAGGCCCGCTCGTTGCCCGTCATCTCATAATATTTCCACATCCCATACAGGCCGATGCCGTGGGTCCATTCCCAGTCATTCCAGCCTTTGGTGTCGATGACGCGGCCATCCTCCAGTCGCAGCAGGAATTCCCCTGTTTCATCCTTGATATCGACCAGATTGCTGATCAACAGGTCGATGGTGCGGGTCACATCTGCGGCCTGCAGGCCATGGGCGAGGTTAGGCATGGGATCGGTCTTTCCTGGGGACGTAATCTTGGGGTTGGTGATCCGCCTTTCCCCCGGCATCCCGGCGAATGCCGGGACCCAGGGGCCAAGGGCGCTAAGAGTGGGGTTGGGTCGCAGGGCGCCGGCTGACCGGCAGACTTGCGGCTAGACTAGCCCGGCGTTCGCCGGAATGGCGGGAACAGAAGGGAGAAGGTTCTCTATCACTTCACCACCTCCTTGTATCCCGGCGCCGGTACAGTGCCCACCACCAGCGATGACCGGGCATTGCGCAGGCTGACCAGACGCACGGCCTCCAGTCCGTCCTGTGGCTTGCCATCGGATGTGACAGCCAGGGCCAGCGTGTTCTTGCCATTGGGGTTCAGGATACCGGTGGGCAGCACGAAGGTCCGCTGCGGCCCGACATCGGCGATGAACTGACCCATGTTCCAGCCATTGACAAAGATCAGCACACGATAGGAGCCAATCGACCGGGGGACGCTGGTATCACCGAACGACAGGCCAATGGCGCTATCCTGACCCTTTGGCAGGTCAAGGCTGAACTCCGTGCGGTACCAGACAGTGCCGGGCTGTGCCGTCGTTGCCGGGACCGCCGCCGTGGTCCAGCCCTTGTCATCAAAGCCGGGCAGATGCCAGCCATGGCGCTCCCCATACTGGCCGCCATTGTTGAACACCCCGCGCACAGGGTCGGCAATGTCCTGGCCGCCCAGATTGCCCTGGATCTTCCAGCTTATGGGGATGGCAAAACTTTTGCCCGTGGGCGTGGCCAGCGAGGCGGAGATCAGGCCGCGTGCTTCTTTATGCAAATCATCGGCGTCCAGATCCCAATGGTGGGAATTGTTGCGGACCATGACCGACAGGACCCGTTCACCCGGCGCCTGCAAATCTTCCGGTATGGTGAAGGTCGCCAGACCCTGACCCGGCGGGCGCGGCAGACCGGTGGGCAGCACATGCTGACCGATATAGCGGCCATCGAGCCAGACCTGAACCATGCCGGCCCCGCCGCCACCATAATGCAGGTCGAGCTTGGACACGCCCGGCTGCGCCGTGTAGCGGCCCCGGTACCAGACATCGCCATGGTGGAAATTATAGTCGTCCATGTTCAGCAATGGCTGACCACCCGGCGGCTTCACAAAGCTGGCCGTGCGGCCCGGCTTGGTCACAGCCCAGGCACTGTCGTCAAAATCCTTTGCGGCCTCCGGCGATCCGGTCTGGAAGCGCCAGGTTGCCTTGGTCAGGTCGGGCAGAGTGACCGCAACGGGACCGGACAGATCCTTGCGGGCAATCAGGCTGCCGCCGATGCCCTTTTCCATGGCGACCGTTGCGCCATTCCAGCGCACCGACGTCACCGCTTCGGGTGCCCAAACCTCCAGCGGGCTGTCGCTTTCGGTATCGCCGGTCAGGTCCAGGGTCTTGCCCTTGACCGACGCGGTGCGCACCAGGGTGGGGCCGCGTTGCAGCAACACACCATCCTTGGTTTCCTGCCGCCAGAATGTCTCGGCCATGGGCAGATCGGCAATCAGCAAGGTGAGGTCAGGACGACCGCCGCCGCTGATCCGCACGCGGGCCAGACCCTGGTGGCTGTAATTCAGGCGCAGATCGCCCTTGGCCGCGTCAAAGCTGCTGTCCACCTTACCGTCCAGCACGGTCACCGTGGGGGCACTGCTGTAACGCAGAACCGTCTCCCCGTCTTCGCCCTGTCGGCCATAAAGGAGGGCAAGGTCACCATTCCCCTGGCGCAGATGGGTAAACAGCTCCGAGGTGGAATAGACCAGCCGCTGCCGTTCCAGATTGTACCCGGCCATCCACAGCTTGGCGTCATGGCCCTTCAGGCGCAGCGTGCCGGCCTGCGGGATCGTGTATTCGCCATCGGGCAATGCCGCCTTGAAGCTGAAAGCCTCATCGAATTGCCCATTGTTCGGATTATGCGTGGCCACCAGCAGACGGGTGCCGGTCTCCGGATTCACATTGTGATAGAGACGGATTTTGGGGTTGCTGGGCACCAGACCAGTGGCGCGGTCCATCTGCGTCAAATCCTTCACCGTCTGAAGGAAATGGCCCATGAGTTTGATGCCGCGTGCCTTCTCGCGCAGGCCCCGCGCCTCGTCAATGGCGGCGCCGTAATCATAGGACGTATAGACCACCGGCGCCGGCATCCAGCCCCAACTGGTCCCGCCATAGGTCATGTAGAAACTTTGAATGGTCAGGCCATTGGCGATATTGGTGCCGTAGAACACACGCTGATAGCCGCTGCCCAGACGCTGGGCATTGCAGTTATAGGCACCATTGCTGCCCCAATAATCAAACCAGCCACCGCCATACTCTGCGGCAAAACCCGGTGTATTGGGAGAGGCGCTGGCCCCGCCCGAGGCCCCGCCGGGACCGTAAAGACCCCAGTCGGGCGCCAGGTTCGGCTTGCCGACCGTGGCGTCCACATCGCATGACCCGCCCGGATAGCCGTCAAAGGCATAGAGATCGTTCGGGCCTTCGACCGTGCCCGGCACATTGCTGCCCTTGGGCACCCAGATGCCGTTACGGCCCTTGTCATTATGGAAGATGGGCACCGTGATGCCGTCGGCCCGCGCCTTATCATACAGAAACTTCATGTAGCGCTGCTGGGTGGGCTGCGTCACATCCAGTTCATTTTCAATCTGATAGGCGATGATGTTGCCACCGCCATCGGTGATCTGGTGCTTTTTCAGGATGGCATTGATGGCCGTCAGCCATTCATTGGCCGCCGCCAGATATTCCGGATGGTCGGTGCGGGCCCTCGCCTGCTGTTTGACCAGCCAACTGGGGAAGCCACCACGTGTGACTTCGGCATTCATATAGGGACCGGGCCGGACGATGACGTAAAGCCCCGCCTCCTTGGCCATGGTCAGCACGCGGTCCATGTCGCGCACGCCGGTAAAGTCGTACACGCCGGGCTTGGGAGAGTGATAACCCCAGCCGAAATAGATGGCGACGGTGTTATAGCCAGAAGCCTTCATCTTCTGGAACACGTCGCGCCACAGATCCGGGCTGGGCAGGCGGAACGGGTGCATTTCCCCGCCCCAACTGAACACCCGCTCTCCGCCGATCTTCAGGGAATAGCGGTCCCAGGTGACAGGCGTCGTCACCGGGGCGGGGAGCGCCTTCTTTTCCGGCGGCCCGTCCTTCAGCACGGTGAAATGACGAACCTTACCCGAAAGTCCACCTGGCAGTTCCACCTTGGGCGCCCATTGGCCGGTAAAACCAGGGCCGACACTGTCGCTATACCAATAGCGCTTGTCGACATACTCGTCGAAATAGATACGCCAGCCACCATCGGGCCGCTTGACCACCGCCGGCCCTTCCACCAGCGTGCCCCACCCGGCCCAGTCGCCGGTGCGGATGAATACCCAGGGGCCATCCAGCGTCGGTGCCGTCGCCAGTTCGATGAACTTGGTCGTTTCGTTCTTGATGAAGGCGTAGTAGCGCCCCGCCTCTTTGATGATCTTGGCATCAATATGGTTGGGGCCAAGCCCGTGCAGCACGGACGGTTCCGTCCATTTGGACAGGCTGTCATCGGTGGCGGTCAGGCGGTAGGTCTTGAACTGCCCGTTGGGGCCATTGGTCGACACGGCCAGGATGATATGGACCGAGCCATCCTCATCCACGAACCATTCCGGCGCCCAGCTATTGGTGGTGCCGGGAATGCTGATCTTGTGGTTGCCCAGGAAGGTCCAGTCTTTGAGACCCTTCGACCGGGCAAATCCGATCAGGTCATTGTTCCAGTCTGTTGTGTAGGTGACATAGTACCAGCCATCCTTGTGCCGGATGATGCTGGGGTCACGCAGCAGCCCTTGCGGCGGCTTAAAGGCCTCGGCCTTTTCCAGCGTGAAATTCACCGCATCGGTTGAGCGGTAAACCGACATCGACTTGGCATCGCCATTGATGAAGGATGTCAGGATATAGGACGGGGCATCCGCCGCCATTGCCACCGGTGACAGAAGCGGAGCCAGAATCAGCGCCAGACGGCGCGCGGTGCGGGAAATCTGCGTCATGGGTCAGGCTACCTCGATCACGGGAAATAGAACATGCTGGGCAACGGCACCTGCACGGGGCTGTTGTCCGGGTTCACATCCATGATGTCGGCCATATAGTCCCACCAGCGGCGCATGACGGGGAGTTTGGGCAGTTCGTCGGCCTTGTTATTCTCTGTCAGCCGCAGCACGGCGAACAGGGAAAGGCTCTCCTCATCCAGAAAAATCGAGTAATCATAAATGCCGGCATCGCGCAGCGCTGCGGCCAGATCGGGCCAGAGCGCATCATGGCGGCGTTTATACTCGGCAACATGTCCAGGCTTCAGCTTCATGCGGAACGCAATGGGCGTCATGGATCCACTCCCTTGCCATTAGCGGCGGCCCTTCTATGGAGCCATCCTAAATATCATACAATTTAGTCATACAATGTGGATAGTCATCACACAATATGAGATTTCTATCCGATCGAAATTTAACCGATCGCGCTGGCGACCTCTCTGTCAGAAAACCGCTGAGCCCCAGCAAATCCCATATTGTGATTATCTGTTCTGACATATGAAAAAATATGCTTGCCAGGGGGGTAAAAGTGCGCCATGGTGAGGGCCGTCGAAAGTGACTGCATGGCCGTCCGGTCCTGTCGTTCCTGCCGACGCCTTTTCGGGTCTTGTCTGGTCGTGTGTTGCTTTGGCAACGGCGCCCGACACGCCCCGTTCTCTACCGTCCGGCGGCTCTCCGTCGGTCGGTCTCCGATCTGCCCGCCCAATGGTGGGTCGTCGGATTTGCAGGTGATATTCACCTTGCTTCCCTCCTATCTCTCCCGGTCGGGTCGGTCCCGGCCGGGTATTTTTTCTGTCACAATCTGGCAGAATTTTGGATAGTGGTCCCATAATACGCTTTCGCGGGCCACATTTTGGTATTATGTTATTTATGGGATTACGTTCCATATGTTGAAACCGCACCGGCTGGGGATGCGCCTTGGGCCCTTCCGGTGTACGACGCACCAAAAACACCCTGGCCGCCCGGTCAACCAGCGGCCCACCTTGTGGGGAGGAGTTTAGAGATGGCATACGCAATGGGCCGCGCCGCGCGGTCGGGAAATCTGTTGACCAGCGCGGGCTTGGGCCTGCTGATGACAGCGGTTTCCCTGCCTGTCGTGGCACAGACGGCCCCGGCTGAGAAGATTGAACTGGAAGAGATCATCGTTGTCGGCACCCGTTTGTCGCTGCAATCTGCCATCGATCGCAAAAAGAAGGCGAATACGGTTGTCGACAGCCTGGTGGCGGAGGATGTGGCGCAGTTCCCCGACAAGAATGTCGGCGAGGCCTTGCAGCGTATCACCGGCGTTCAGTTGTCCCGCTCCTTTGGCGAGGGTGAGTCGGTCTCTATCCGTGGCGTTGAACCTGACCTGAACCGTGTGGAAATCAACGGCGTTTCCGTCCTTGGCGGTGCAGGGACCGGTTCGCGTGGTGCCGACCTGCGTGACATGGCGTCGGAACTGATCAAATCGATCGATGTCTTCAAGGGGTTCACCGCCGACATGACGGAGGGCGGCGTTGGCGGCACGGTGTCGGTGCAGACCCGCCGCCCGCTGGAACTGCGGCGGACCCTGTTTTCGGTCACGGCCGCGGGCCAGTATCTGGACCTGCAGAAGCGCGTGACCCCGCGCGGCAACCTGACCTTTGGTGACAAGTATCTGGATGACCGGCTGGGTCTGCTGGTCAACGTTACCTATGATGATGTTGATACGCGCGGCGACTTCCTGCGCAACACCGAATGGGTGGCGCTGGCTGACTACGACAATTCCCCCAACAAGACCCGCAATGTCGCGGGTTTCGAGAGTGTGGCGACTAAGGCGGCCTGTGCCAGCCAGAGCACGGCCGCCAATCGCACCACCTGTGAATCGCAATGGTACGACCTGTCACCGCGCATTCCGCGTTACGGCATGTGGTACCGCAATGATAAGCGCGTCTCGGCCATGACGACGCTGCAATATCAGGTCACGGAGGAGTTGGATGTCTATGCCGATGTGAACTGGAACAAGCGAGACCAGTTCCTGACCGACTATAACTATTCCATCGACCTGACCGCTGCGACGCGCATCAACCCCGTGGGCGTGTCGGTTGATGAGAATCACAATGTCATCGCGCTGACCACCGCCGCGACCGCGCCGACCAGCACGACCGGCGCGGGTAATATTTTCGGCTCGCAGATGCGTGGTTTCGACTACACGCTGGAATCCAAATATTACACGGGTGGTTTCAACTGGTCTGGTGAAAGCCTGGTTGCGACGGGCTTCTTCTCGACCGCTGAAAGCACGATGCACAGCGACAGCAATTCCGTCGCGATCAGCGCAACCGTGCCGAATATCGGGGTGACCCTGTCGGACAATGGCATTCCGACCTTCACCTTCCCGACCGGGTTTGACCCGTCCAATCCGGAGACCTACCGCAACGGTGGTGCCGGGATACAGTATCGCCCGGAAGAGGTGGAGACCACAGAGGATGCCGCCAAGCTGGACCTGGATTACAGCCTCGACCGCTGGTCATTGACCACCCTGGAAGTTGGTGGGCAGTGGCGTAAGACCGGTTCGCTGCGTTATACCGGTGGCGGTTACACGGCGACCGATGGCACCGTTGTGCCCTCTGCCAATGTCACCTCCAACGTTGCGCTGGGTGCCACAAATAATGGTCTGATCTGGACCCCGCAGAAGCTTGTGGATTTTGTCCGCGCAACGGCGCATCAGACGCCGCAGAATTTCTATTCCGGCTATAAGGGCAACATCGGCAATGTGCCCAATGGCTGGATGGCACCTCAGGTGCGCCAGATCGGCGACTGGTTCGATGTTTCAGGCTTCAATCATGATCTGATCCGTCGTGCCAATGGCCGCGACCAGATCCCCGCCCATGACATTGATGAGGAAGTGGCCGCTGGTTACGCCAAGGCGAATTTTGAATTCGATGTTGGCGACATGCCGGTTTCTGGCAATTTTGGCGTCCGTTATGTGGAAACGGAAGTGACGGCCTCCGGCGCACTGACCCGCCGCGAACGCCGCCAGACGGGGACCACCACCACCGGTTCGCCCATCACCACCATCGTGACGGTGGGCGTGACGCCGGTTTCCATCGTTGAAAAATATTCCGACACGCTGCCGGCCTTCAATATGAGTTTTGGTCTGATCCCGGACGAGGTGATTGCCCGTGTCGGCTGGGCCAAGGTGATGGCGCGGCCCAAGCCCACCGATCTGGTGCCAGCGTCTAACTGCCTGTTTGACTTGACCGAAGCTGGTCAGGCCGACAACCTGCTGGATAGTTGCACGTCGGGCAACCCGGACCTCGATCCCTATCGCGCCGACCAGTATGATCTGAATGTCGGTTGGTACATCAATGCCGATACGCTGCTCAACGCGTCCTACTTCTACAAGGATGTGAAGAGCTTTATTCTGGCTCGGACGCTGGTCCGTAACATCGAACTGTTCAATGATGGCGCATTGTTTGATGTGACCATGCCGATCAATGGTGGCGGGGCCAAAATTGACGGCCTGGAACTGTCGGCCCAAACGGCCTTCACCTTCCTGCCCTCGCCGTTCGATGGTTTGGGCGCCAGCGTCAACTATACCTATTCCCGCGCCAAGGATGTGGGTCTGTTCAATTCACTGACGGGCGAGGAACTGCCGTTCCCCGGCCTCTCCAAGCACAGCTACAACCTGATCGCCTATTACGACAAGGACGGCATCAATATCCGCGTCGCCTATAATGGCCGTACCAAGTGGCTGCAGGCTGCTGCCGAACGCTCGGGCAATCCTGTCTTCCGCGACGGCACCGGTTATCTGGACGCCAAGGCCACCTACCGTCTGGGCGACACCGGGGTGTCCTTCTTCATCGAAGGCAAGAACCTGACGGGTGAGGCGGAGCGCACGACGTCGGGTGACGATATCCGCCTGGGCGAGCTGGCCTATTCCGGCAAGCGTTTCTATGCGGGTGCTTCCTATAAGTACTGATCACCGGGGTGATCTCAGCACGGGCCGGCGCCGAAACGCGCCGGCCTTTTTTATTCCGTGCCAATCACGTCAACCAAACGGGCATCAATCCCCTTGGCCTGCAATAAAAAGGGTCGCGCCTGACCCTGCCAGACGCGACCCGGAATGATGATTTACCGCTGCCGCCGCACCGTTGGAACAGCGGCCAACGACCCGGAGAGCCTGTTCCCGATGGCCGGCAACAGCCGCACGCCGGTATCAGGGCATCTTCATGCCCGTACCCAGGAAGTAGCTGGTGTGCGGTGGCTGGTTATAGGCGACGTTCTGCCACGCCACACCCAGCCGATAGACCGGGTCCTGCATCAGGGTTACCAGACGGTATGCGGTGGGAAATGGCGTGGTGTAGATGCGCAGGGACCGGTTATCCTTGGTCCGCCAGATCACCTCTTCCCGCCAGTCGCCGATGATATCGGCGGACAGGGCGGGTGTCGCCTTGGTGCCGTTGTTGGACGACACATCGGGCGGGGACAGCAGGGGAACCGCCTCTCCCTTCTTCCAGTCCCATTTCAGGACCTGTTCCTTGTCCAGCAGTTCGCGTGACAGGTCGCCATCCCACCAAAGGCCGAAATTCACCTGACGCGGTCGGGTGGCGGCGATCATGGTGCCTTGTGCGCTGTAGAGATTGGGACTGTTGCTGGCCCAGGCCTCTGCCCCCGGCGAACGCGGGTCGATATCCAGGGCGACACCCCGGCCCGTATCCTTGTCGGTGGGGGTGGACCACAGCACCTTGCCGGTGGCCGCGTCCAGCATGGCAGCACCGATGCCGCCATTGCGCGACGGCACCTCATGCACGCCAAACTTCTCCAGACCCGGACGCAGCGGGTCCAGGTCCGACACATGCATTGTATCACCATGCAGCAAGCCAGACGACCACAGGCCCGTGCCATCATCGTCAAGCGCCATGGCGCCGTAGATGATCTCGTCCTTGCCATCGCCATCAACATCGGCGACGGAAAGCTGATGATTGCCCTGCCCAGCATAGGCGTCGTTGCCCGGTGTGGCGCTGTCAAATTGCCAGCGCGGGGTCAGTTTGCCATCGCGCCAGTCCCAGGCCCCGATGGCTGTGCGCGTATAGTACCCCCGTGCCATCACCATACTGGGCAGTTTCCCGTCCAGATAGGCAACACCGGCCAGGAACCGGTCGGAACGGTTGGCATAACCATCGCCCCAGATCGCCTGCATCTGGTCGGGTGTGGGGTCGTTGGTGTCGGGATGGCGGGCGGGCCAGTATGGCGCGCTGGCCAGGGCCTTGCCGGTCCGACCGTCAAAAACGGTCAGATATTCCGGCCCTTTCATGATGCGACCTTGCACACGGGCCACCTTGCGCCCGTCGGGCGTGGTGGTGGCGCCGGTACGGTCGGCCTGTGGCACTTCCCCGTCATGCGATCGCCAATCGGCCTTGGCGTCCCCCAGCACAGTACCCGTTCCATCCACCGTGCCATCGCTGGTGCGAACGGCCAGTTCTGCCTGGCCATCGCCGTCAAAATCCATCACCAGGAACTGGGTATAGTGGGCGCCAGCCCGGATGTTGTGGCCAAGGTCGATACGCCACAGCCGGGTGCCGTCCAGCCGATAGGCATCCAGGATCACTGACCCCGTGTAGCCGCCAAAGGCATTATCCTTGGCGTTGCTGGGGTCCCATTTCAGAATGATCTCATATTGCCCGTCGCCATCCAGGTCACCGACGCTGGCATCGTTGGCATTGTAGCTATACGCTTCCCCCGCCGGCGTGACACCATCGGCAGGCGGCTGCAGGGGGATGGACAGGTAGCCATCGCGCCAAACGCTGGCGGTCGCACCCGCAGCCTCGCCCACGCGTCGCACCTCATACCGGCCTGTGCCATCCGCTCCTTTATCCAGAAAACTGGTGGCCTGGGTCAGCGGCGTGGCGTTCAGCTTGCGACCGTCACGGTAAAGGTCAAACCCAGCTCCCGCCGGATCGCTGTCCAGCAAACGCCACCCCACCAGCACCCCGCCCTCGGCTGTCACGGCCACCAGACCACGATCCAGCTTTTCCATCGGCCGTGCCGTCACCGGCATCGCGGCAATCCCGCACAACAAAGCGGCTGTCAGCCATTTCCGGGTCGCCAATCTTTCCTCCCTGAACAGGTTTTCCAGAGCTTAGTCTGATCCAGATGACATTTGAATTCCAATATTAAGGATGATGTATCATATTGTGGTAAATTTTAATATCAGGAAGGAAACAATGATGGGCGTGCCTGGCTTCAACCGGCGGCAATTCATGCAGGCGACGGCACTGACGGCCTTGGCAACAGGGGCGGCGGGTGGGTCCGTGCAGGCCAAGCCGTCGGCCCCAGATACGCCTATCGGCTGGATCGACGGTACAGCACCGGCCCGCCATCTGGGTCAGACGTGGGGGGTGCCCTGGCCACAGGGCCTTTACAGGCCGGCACAGCGTTTCCGCCTGACCGACGGATCGGGCGTGGCAGTGCCGGTACAGTCCTGGCCGCTGGCCACCTGGCCTGACGGCTCACTGAAATGGTCAGCGCACAGTATCGCGGCTGGGGCGGGTCCGTCCGGCCTGACCCTGTCGGCCGGCAAGGCGGCGGCACCAGCAGAACCGGTGAAGGTGACCGAAGGGGCCGAGGCCATCACCATCAGCACCGGTCCTCGGCAATGGCGCATCCCGGTGCGCGGTGACCGGTTGATCGACAGCGCCACCGTCAATGGTCAGACGATCCTGCGGGATCTGCGCCTTGTGTGTCTATCGCAGGACCAGTCCGACCTGACGGAGGCACAGACGGTCAGCCAGCGTCGGTCCATCGGGACCGTCACGGCCATAACGGTGGAACAGCGCGGGCCTGTGCGGGCCGTGGTGAAGCTGGAAGGCAGCCACGAAGACGGGGAACGTTCCTGGCTGCCCTTTACCGTCCGGCTTTACTTTTATGCCGGGGCGGAGTCCGTCCGTATCGTGCATTCGTTCATTTTTGACGGGGATGAAAAGAAGGATTTCATTCGCGGTCTGGGCGTCACCGCGTCGGTTGCCATGTCCGACGCGCCGCACGACCGTCATGTGCGGTTCACCGGCGAGGGTGACGGGCTGTGGGCCGAGGCTATCCGCCCCCTGACCGGCCTGCGCCGTGACCCTGGCAAGGATTATCGACAGGCGCAGATTGATGGACGCGCCATCCCGCCCCTGTCCGGCATGGCAGAGACGGTGTCAAAGCGGCTGGACCTGATCCCGACCTGGGGTGACTTTACCTTATCGCAGGCCAATGCGGACGGCTTTGCCATCCGCAAACGCACCAAGCCCGGCCATGGCTGGATCGACGCACAGTCGGGCCGCCGTGCGGGCGGACTGGCCTATATTGGCGGAGCGGCGGGGGGTGCAGCCGTGGCCATGGCCGATTTCTGGAAACGCCATCCCGCCCGGCTGGATGTGCGTAACGCAGCCACGGAAACAGCGGAACTGACCGCCTGGCTCTGGTCACCCGATGCGCCCGCCATGGACCTGCGTTTCTATCATGATGGGTTGGGCATCAAGACCCATGCACAGGAACGCGAAGCCCTGGAAATCACATATGAGGATTATGAGGAAGGCTGGGGGCGGCCCTATGGAATTGCCCGCACCACCGAACTGCACCTCTGGTCCCTGCCCGCGACGCCATCGCGTGACTGGTTCACGCACGTGGCCGGCATTCTGAACGCCCCACCGCGCCTGATGGCACCGCCCGCCCGGCTGCGCGCTGTCCCGATCTTTGGCGACTGGGATCTGGTCAGCCGTCTTACGCCTGCCCGCACACGGATTGAAGATCAGGCCGATTTCCTGCTGGCGCTATACCGTGATCAGGTGGAACAGCGCCGCTGGTATGGGTTCTGGCACTATGGCGATGTCATGCATTCTTATGACAGCGACCGGCATGAATGGCGCTATGACATTGGCGGTTATGCCTGGGCCAATTCTGAACTCTCCCCCGATCTCTGGCTCTGGTACAGTTTCCTGCGCACGGGCCGCGCCGACATTTTCCGTCTGGCAGAGGCGATGACACGCCACACGGGCGAGGTTGATGTCTGCCATATCGGCCCGTTTAAAGGGTTCGGCACCCGCCACGGGGTCCAGCATTGGGCCGACAGTTCCAAACAGCCGCGGGTATCGAATGCCGCCTATCGCCGCATTTATTATTATCTCACCGCCGATGAACGGGTGGGCGACCTGATGCGCGATCTGGTGGACAGCGACCAGACATTGGCCAGGGTCGATATCAGCCGCAAGCTGCCCAATCCCACGCCACCCGGTGTGATTGAGGCCGGGTTCGGCACCACCTGGTCCTCCTTGGTCGCCGCTTGGCTGACCGAATGGGAGCGGACCGGCGATAAACGGTGGCGCGACCGTATCGTCAATGGCATGCGCAGTATCGCGGCGCTGCAGCATCGTTGGCTGGCCGGCGGCGCCCCCTACGACCTGGAAACAGGCAAATTCTCCGGACCCGGCGACAGGATCGGCATCTCCCACCTGTCTGCCGTGTTCGGCGCCGTCGAGATCCATGCTGAGTTGCTGGCCCTGCTGGATGTGCCTGACTATCGGGCTGCGTGGCTGGAATATTGTACCTTCTATAATGCGCCGGCAGCGGAGTTCCGGGCACGGTTCGGGCAAGATGTGCGCGGGCGCGGCCTGCGTCTGGCCCATTCCCGACTGACCGCCTATGCCGCCCATCACCTGAACGACCCTGCCCTGGCGTCCCGCGCCTGGACAGAATTCTTCGATAAAGGTGAGCAGATTGGCGGCACCCGCACACCCATCACCGGCAATATGGTCCTGAACCCCGTGGATGAGGTGGCGGGTATGTCCACCAATGGCGTTTCGCAATGGGGACTGGCCGCCTATCAGAACCTTGCCCTGATTGGCGATGCCTTGCCGGCGGAATAAACCAACCACCAGCGCCGTTGGCCCGGCCCTGCCCGGCCAACGGCGCTGTGATGGCGCTGTCACGCCGCGCGCTCGAACAGCATCACCCAGTTGGTTTCCCAGCTTTCGCCACCGTCGGCGGAAAAGGCCTGTTCCCACCGGGCCGATACGGGTGTGATCGCTGACCAGATGAAACGGACCTTGACGCAACGGCCGTCAAATCTCTCATCAGCCAGAAAGGTGCCGACACCATCCTGGAACCCGCCCTGCATGGGCACGCCCACCGCATCGAACCGTTGGTCGAACCACCAGATATTCCAAAGGCCTGTGAGGGGGCTGAGGCGGCGCAGGGTGATGGCGCGGTAGGGGCCGGTCGGGTCCTCCAGCCTGTTGTCATCGACATTACCGCTGCCTTCCAGCAATTCCCAGGCATGGCACGACCCGGCAAATTCCAGCCATGTGTCGCAACCGACCAACCGCGCTTTCAACTTGCGGTGCCGTACATGCCAGTGACCGTTCAGAAAGGCAAAATCATGCGGGCTTCCTGCCGGGGGATTGGCTGGAACAAGGGGGGTATGGTGATCGGCGGACATCATGGCTGCTCCATCGCTGAGGGACAGCGCCTGTTGTAAGGCCCCTTACCTGACATCTGTTGTCAGGTATTTTTGTCCCCGCGTGAGAGCCTTTACTGGGTTGCGCGACCACCCACTTGCTGCTCCCGGCGCCCCACCCCTAACTGAAGCAGGAATTCCGCAACCAAGGACCGTCCCATGCGCTTTGACCTGCGCGACCTGCCGACCGCCACGCGGTACAAGATCATGACCGCCACCATCACCCCGCGTCCTATCGCCTGGGTGACCAGTGTTTCGGCTGATGGGGTGCGCAATGCCGCCCCCTTCAGTTTCTTTAACATGGTCGGCGATGATCCGCCGCTGCTGGCCCTGGGCATCATGCACCGGCCGGATGGACGGCTGAAAGACACCACGTCCAATATCCTGGCGACCGGCGAATTCGCCGTGAATCTGGTATCGGAGGAGGATGCGCAGCGCATGAACCGCTGTTCCGCCGACGCCCCACCGGAGGTGGATGAATTGGCCTATGCCGGTATCGATACCGTTCCCGCCAGCCTGATCCGTGCCCCGCTGATCGCCAGTGCCCCCGCCAGTTTTGAATGTCGCCGCCATACGGTGATTGAAACAGGGCCAAAACAGACCTTGATCCTGGGGGAGGTGCTGGCCGCCCACATCGCCGACCGGTTCATCCTGGATGCTGCCAATCACCATATCGACACGCCAGCGATGAAACTGATCGGCCGGACCCATGGGCGGGGTTGGTATGTGCGCAACGGGGAGACATTGCAGATGGATCGCCCGCCCTATGATCCGGACTGGCGCCCGTGATTAGCACTGGTCGCCGCACCAGCGTGGCCGGTACATTGCCGGCCCTGTTCCGTCTTTGATGATTGTTGCCATGGCCAGCCCCCTCGCCCCTGCCCTTGCAGAACTCCGTGCGCTGCTGCTGGACGGGGACAGGCTGGTGCGTGCGGTGGCCAGCGGACGCATGCGCAACATGGCGCCCCCCTGGCGCCGGGTCGAACTGCGTCCTGTGGCGCTGAAGGCGGGTCCGCATCTGCAGACCGTGGCGTATGACGACCGTCAGGCCCATACAAGCAACGCCGCCTTCGGCCCCGCCGCCGAAAAGGCCGTCGATGATCTGCTGGCCCTTGGCATGGGCAATTGGCATGTGGAAACGCTCGGTACCACCATGCAGGTGCGCATCACAAAGAAGGGTGAAGCCATGGTCAGCCGCACAGCCGCCGCCGCGCCTAATGAACGCACCCTGGACCATGACCGGGCCAAGCAACGCCTGCTGGACCCCGCAGACCCGTTCTGGCGCGCCGTCGGCATCGCCGATGCTGAAGGCCGGATCAAACCCACCCGTCAGGATAAGTACCGCCAGGTGGAGGAATTTATCCGCGCCCTGGACGCCGTGCTGAAGGGCGCGGTGTTTCCCGGCGACCGGCCGCTTCGCGTGGTGGACCTTGGCTGTGGCAATGCCTATCTGACCTTCGCCGCATACCGTTTCCTGTCCCATGTTCGCGGACTGGATGTGGATTTCACCGGTGTCGATACCAAACGCCAGGCGCGCGAACGCAACAGCGAACTGGCCACTGGCCTGGGCTGGAACGGGCTGCATTTCATCGAAGGCACGATTGCCGACGCGCCCGTCGACGGGGCCGATATCGTGCTGGCCCTGCATGCCTGCGACACGGCAACCGATGATGCCCTGGCCCGTGCGGTCGCCTGGGGGGCGAAATATGTGCTGGCAGCGCCCTGCTGCCACCATGATCTGCAAAAGCAGCTACGCGGGGGGGAAGCACCAGCCGCTTACGGCCTGCTGACCCGCCACGGTATCCTGCGTGAACGGTTCGCCGACATGCTGACCGATGCCCTGCGCGCCAGCCTGATGCGGCAGGCAGGATACAGGACAGAGATCATCGAATTCGTGCCGTCCGAACATACGCCCCGCAATACATTGCTGCGGGCCGTACGGACGGGGGTAAAGCCGGACGCCGCCGCATTGACGGAGTACCAGACCCTGGTGAAGGAATGGTCGGTGACGCCGAAACTGTCGACCTTGCTGGCGGCCGACGCCGGGTTCTGACCCTAAAAAACCCCGGTCCGTTGCCGGACCGGGGTCGCGCAAAAGCCTGTGGCGGCTAGCCGTGGGCCAGGATGGCCAGCAGCAGCAACGCCACGATGTTGGTGATCTTGATCATCGGGTTCACGGCGGGACCGGCCGTGTCCTTGTACGGGTCGCCGACAGTGTCACCGGTCACGGCCGCCTTGTGGGCGTCCGAGCCCTTGCCACCATGGTGGCCCTCTTCGATATATTTCTTGGCATTGTCCCAGGCGCCACCGCCCGACGTCATGGAAATGGCGACGAACAGGCCCGTGACGATCACGCCCAGCAGCATGGCGCCAACGGCGCTGAACGCCGCCCCCTTGCCCGCGATGGCGGCGATCAGGAAATACAGCACCACCGGTGCCAGCACCGGCAGCAATGAGGGGATGATCATTTCCTTGATGGCCGCCTTGGTCAGCATGTCGACCGCGCGGCCATAGTCGGGCTTGGATGTGCCCGCCATGATGCCCTTATCCTCGCGGAACTGACGGCGCACCTCTTCCACCACGGAACCGGCGGCGCGGCCCACAGCGGTCATACCCATGGCACCGAACAGATAGGGCAGCAGGCCGCCCAGGATCAGGCCGACGACGACGTAGGGATTGGCGAGGCTGAAATCCACCGTCACCCCATCGAAATAGGGATATGTCGCGGCATTGGCGATGAAGAACTTCAGATCCTCGTTATAGGCCGCGAACAGAACCAGGGCCCCCAGACCGGCGGAACCAATGGCATAGCCCTTGGTCACGGCCTTGGTGGTATTGCCGACGGCGTCCAGCGCATCGGTGGTGACGCGCACATCCTTGGGCAGGTCGGCCATTTCTGCGATGCCGCCGCCATTGTCAGTGACAGGACCATAGGCATCCAGTGCCACCACCATGCCCGCCACGGCCAGCATGCTGGTCACCGCAATGGCAATGCCGAACAGACCCGCCAGCAGGAAGCAGGCGATAATGGCCACACAGATCACCAGGGCCGGCAGGGCCGTCGATTCCATCGACACGGCCAGACCCTGAATGACATTGGTGCCATGGCCGGTGGTGGAGGACTGCGCCACCGACTTCACGGGGCGGTAGTTGGTGCCCGTGTAATATTCAGTGATCCAGACAATCAGGCCGGTCACGGCCAGACCGATCAGACCGCAATAAAACAGGTGCCGGCCCGTGAAGGTCACCCCATCACCGGTGGTGAATACGGTCTGGAACCCTTCGGGCAGGACATAATGGGTCACGCCGCCGATGGCGACCAGCGACAGCAGACCGCAGGCGATGAAGCCCTTATACAGCGCACCCATGATGTTGTTGGACGCACCCAGCTTTACGAAATAGGTGCCGATGATGGAGGTGATGATGCAGGCCCCGCCAATGGCCAGCGGATAAATCAACGCCGACTCCAGCACTGCCTGACCCGCAAAGAAGATGGAGGCCAGCACCATGGTGGCGACCACGGTCACGGCATAGGTCTCGAACAGGTCGGCGGCCATACCGGCGCAGTCGCCAACATTGTCACCGACATTGTCGGCGATCACGGCGGGATTGCGCGGATCATCCTCGGGAATGCCGGCTTCGACCTTGCCCACCAGATCGGCGCCCACATCGGCGCCCTTGGTAAAGATACCGCCGCCCAGACGCGCGAAGATGGAAATCAGCGAGGCGCCAAAGCCGAGCGCCACCAGCGCGTCGATCAGTTCGCGGCCCGTCACCCCCATCCCGGTCAACACGACATAATAGCCCGCGACCCCCAGTAGGGCCAGACCCGCCACCAGCATGCCCGTGACGGCACCAGCGCGAAAGGCCAGCGACAGACCCTGCGCCAGCCCCTGGCGCGCGGCTTCCGCCGTGCGGACATTGGCGCGCACTGAGATATTCATGCCGATATAGCCAGCCGCCGCTGACAAAACGGCACCGATAATGAAGCCGATGGCAACCTTGGCGCCCAACAGCACCCCGACCAGCACCGCAATCACGACTCCGACGATGCCGATGGTGGTATATTGACGGTTCAGATAGGCGCCGGCCCCGATTTGGATGGCCTGGGCGATTTCCTGCATGCGGGCATTGCCCGGACTGGCGGAGAGCACGGCACGGGCCGTTACCAGCCCATAAAGAATGGCCAGCACCCCACATGCCAGCACGAAGTACAGCACTTGCGTGGTCATGTCGTTTCCTTACCCTGTTGAAGATGCCGCTTCTGTTTTGATGACCGGACGGCCGGCGGCATTAGGCGGGCGCAAGCATGCCATGCGTTTTTGAATGCGGCAATACGCCACGTTATCCAAATGGATCAAGGCGTTCCGCGCGGTACGGCCGGCCCGGCCCGGTTCGCACGATGACGGGGCATATGAAAAACGCCCCCTTTTGGTGGGAAAGCATATCAATTATAAACATAAAATATATATCGGGCAGCAAGGGGGAGATCGAATGATGTCTACCGGTGAGCAGCAGAGCTTCATCCGCCCTCTGGGTGCCGCCATTGCCGCCAGACTGGCCGACCTGCCGGCGCAGTTTGACGCGCCGGTTCCCGCTCGCGAAAGTTTGCTGGAAGGGTTCCGCAGGCGCAACGCCCTCCTCGATGGGATTTTCTACGACGTGAAGGTCATCACCCCTGCGGAAGCGAGGGCCATCGCGCCGCGTTGGGGGGCGGAGGGCAAGATACTGATCGTCCCACCCAGCGACGCCGGGCCCTTGCGGTTGGTGGATGGTCCCGCGAACATCAACAAAGCAGAACGCCGGTCACTGAAGGCACTGGCCATCGCTGGCGTCGGCAGCTCCGCCCTGGGCACGGCGGCTTTCGCGCGCAACGTGGCCGATGCGATCGGCGGCCCCGTGGTTGCCGTCATCTCTGGCTATGGGCTGTCCGATCTGGTGACCGAAGCCCTGGGCGGCTATTTCTTCTTTGGCATGCTGAACGGTCTGCGCCACCGGTTCGAGGCGCTTGATCGCCTGACCGCACCCGGCAGCGCCAGCGTCGACGGCCTGGGTGACCTGTTGCTGCGCAGCAGCCGCGATACCCAGACCGTTCTGTCGCTGCTGACAGAACCGGGCTTCGACTTCCGGCTGCTGACCGGCCACTCCAAGGGTAACCTTGTCCTGGCAGAGGCCTTGTATGCCCTGGAGAAGCAGGCGCCCGAAACGGCGCAATCCCTGGCGGACAAGGCGGCATTGGTGACTGTCAGCGCCCGCATCGGCATGCCAGGACGGTTCGGGACCGTCATCGACATCATGGGGGAATGGGACTGGTTCGGCGCCCTGAATTCCCGCCCCACCATCCTGCCCGACCATGTGGTGCCCTGGGCTTGGCACCATACCAATACCGATCTTTACGCCAGCCTGCCGGTGACCCCGGCATTACGGGCCGTCCTGGATCGTTGGGAAATCAGGATATAGCCAATTGGATTTCCGTGCGATTGACGGCTGCAACGGTCCGTTTCAGCCGGACCTCAATAGACGGGGCGCTGACTGACCGACTGGATCAGCACATCATGGGCCACATCGGGGCCCAGCACCTTTTCGGTGGTCTCCATCAGTTTGGTCTTCAGCGCCGGGATATTCAGCACCTGCCCGTCGATCACCTGACCCTTGTCGATACCGCCATACAGGGCCTGGACATAGGCATCGACCAGCCGCGGGCTTTGCTGGCGAACCTGATCACGGGCCGCATCATCATCCACCTCCAGACTGATGGTGATCATGATGTTCTGTTCCACCGTCTTGGCGCCCAGAACCGGAACAATCATTGGGCCCACCTGTACAAAGACAGGCGGGCCGGTCCGCTCCTTCTTCTTGGGCTTCTCTTCGACATGTTCCTCCCCCTCTTTCTGTGCCTTGGGACCAAACATGACGTAGCCGCCGACACCAGCGCCGACCAGCACCAGCAAAGCCAGAACAAGCAGGATGATCTTTTTCATGGAACAGGTGACCCTTTAACCGACAACACCACTATAGCACCCCTGGGCGCCGGTCATCAGGGCCAATTACCAGAAGCAATACGGCGCAGGCCCGATAGTTTGAACATCGTTCATGTCATCGGGCCTGTCAAGCAGGACGTCGCGGCGGTCCGGGTCAGTGGTTATCCCGAGGCACACCGTAGGTTTCCGCGATACGTTGGAACTGCACGGCGGGTTCCAGTACCGCACCATCGCCCAGTTGCCCGACCATACGGCGCTGGATTTCCTGCCAGGGCGTCTGCGATGGTGGATAGACATAGCCGCCGGCCGTTTCCAAAGCGCGGCGGCGCGCATCAATCTCTGCCGGTGCAATCAGGATATCGGCCCGCCCCCGCTTCAGATCGACGCGCAGTCGGTCGCCGGTGCGCAGAATGGCCAGATTCCCGCCGGCCGCTGCCTCGGGCGAGGCGTTCAGGATCGACGGTGACCCCGATGTACCCGACTGACGCCCGTCACCGATACAGGGCAGGACCGTGATCCCCTGTTTGATCAGATAGGCAGGTGGACGCATATTCACCACTTCCGCTGCGCCGGGATAACCGATGGGACCGGTGCCGCGCATCACCAGAATATCGGTCTTCCCGATATCCAGCGCCGGATCATCAATGCGGTGGTGATAATCCTCCGGCCCGTCGAAGACGATTGCCCGGCCCTCGAACGCGTCCGGATCGTCGGGGTTGGAGAGGAAGCGGTCCCGGAATTCCGGGCTGATCACACTGGTCTTGACGATGGCATTATCAAACAGGCTGCCGCGCAGCACGATGAAACCGGCCTCCGGCTTCAGCGGATTGTCGAAGGTGCGGATCACCTCCGGCATCTCGATGGCCTTGCCGCGGCAATTCTCCCCGATGGTGCGTCCATTGGCGGTCATCGCCCCTTCGCGGATCAGCCCTTGCTGCATCAGTTGGTTGACCACGGCCGGCACACCACCGGCATGGTGATAATCTTCGCCCAGATACTCACCGGCTGGCTGCAGATTGACCAGCAACGGGATTTTGTGGCCATGGGTCTGCCAGTCGTCCAGCGTCAGGTCCACCCCCACATGCCGGGCGATCGCAACCAGGTGGATGGGCGCGTTGGTGGACCCGCCGATGGCGGAATTCACGACAATAGCATTGAGGAAGGCATCGCGCGTCATGATGTCGGACGGTTTCAGATCTTCTTCCACCATGCCGACGATACGTTTGCCCGTCTCATAGGCCACTTGCTGCCGCTCCCGATAGGGTGCGGGAATGGCGGCGGAGCCCGGCAACTGCATGCCCAGCACTTCCGCCAGGGAATTCATCGTTGTCGCCGTGCCCATGGTGTTGCAGTAGCCGGTGGACGGGGCGGACGATGCCACAAGATCAATAAAGCCCTTATAGTCGATCTCGCCAGCCGCCATCATCTGTCGGGCTTTCCAGACAATTGTGCCCGAGCCTGTGCGCTCCCCCTTGTGCCAGCCATTCAGCATGGGGCCAACCGACAGGGCAATGGCGGGGATATTGACGGTGGCGGCAGCCATCAGCATGGCCGGCGTGGTCTTGTCGCAACCGATGGTCAGCACCACCCCATCCAGCGGATACCCGTACAGCAGTTCCACCAGCCCCAGATAAGCCAGATTGCGGTCCAACCCTGCCGTCGGCCGTTTGCCCGTCTCCTGGATGGGGTGGACGGGAAATTCGATGGCGATGCCGCCGGCCGTCCGGATGCCTTCCCGGACACGCTCGGCCAGCACCATATGGTGGCGGTTGCAGGGGCTGAGATCGGAACCGGATTGGGCGATGCCAATGATGGGCTTACCCGATTGCAGTTCCTCGCGGCTCAACCCGAAATTCAGATAGCGCTCCAGATACAGCGCCGTCATGTCGGCATTGGCCGGGTTGTTGAACCATTCCTGCGACCGCAGGCGGCGGGCCCCCTGGCCCTGCGCGACCTGATCCTTGGCCATTCCTCAATCTCCCCTGAAACACCGGCACCACGCAGCCAAGGCGGCGCCGAGCCCCCTGGACATAGCATGGGCGGGGATATATTTCCATTATTATATTATAATTGATCCGTCAGAAAAACACTATTGACCCGTCCCGCAGGTCATTGTGCGGCTGCCTGTGGCGGCGCCGGCGTCGCTTCTTCTTCTTGTTGACCGCTGAACCTGACCCGGTTGCGACCGGCCTGTTTTGCACTGTACAGCGCGGCATCAGCACGGCCGATCAGTCGGGCAACGCTGTCATCCGCCGGCCGGTATTCGGCCCCCCCGACACTGGCCGTGAGGATGATCTCTCGCCCCTCATGGTCCACCGGGCGGGCGGCGATCATCTGCCGGATACGCTCGGCAACAACCAAGGCTTCGGCCTCATCGGTTTCAGGCAGCAGCACTGACAGTTCCTCACCACCATATCGGGCCACGACATCCGTGGTACGGACGGACTCCATCACCCGCTGCGCCGCGCTGCGCAGAACGGCGTCCCCGGCATTATGGCCGAAATTGTCATTCACCTGCTTGAAATGGTCCAGATCCACCAGAAGCAGAGAAAAAGGCCGGCAATATCGCTGGGCGCGGTCAATTTCCGCCAGGGCCATTTCATCAAAACGGCGCCGGTTCAGCAGTCCGGTCAAGCCATCGGTGCTGGCCAGACGCTCCAGTTCGGCATTGGCATTGACCAGATCTTCCGTCCGCTGCGCCACCAACTGTTCCAGCCAATGGCGCTGTCGACGCAGGGCCGCGGTCCGTGCCTGCACCACCAACCCTAGAAGGGCCAGCACCATCAGCACTGCGCCGACCCGCGCCAGCCCGGTCTGATACCAGGCCGGCATCACATGGACCGTCACGGTCCGGTCGGCGGCCCCCCAGACCCCTTCTTTGTTGGTGGCCCGCAGGCGCAGTGTGTAGGTGCCGGGTGGCAGGTTGGTGTAGGTGGCCAGCCGACCCATGGCATCCACGTCCGTCCAACCCTTATCAAACCCCTCCAGGCTGTAGCTGTAACGCAAACTTGCAGGCCCGGCATAATCAAGCGCAGCGAAACCCACCGTCAATGTTTGTGCTGCCGGCGGCAGCGTGATGGCGGCGGCGAGAAACGGCCGGGCCTTGGCGGCCCCTGCTGGCATTTCTGTGGGGGCGGGCGTCAGGTTCAGGGCTGCGGCCGGTACCGGTTCATTGTCAATGCGGATATCAGTCAGCACCAGCGGTGGCTGAAACGCCCATTGCTGCAACGCATCGGGCCGCACCACGGTCAATCCCTCGCGGCCGCCAAACAACAACTCGCCACTGAGCAGCCGTGTCGCTGACCCGATCCAGGTACCACGTACACCCAACCCGTCATCCCAGCCGATGGCGGTGACCGCCCGGCTTTCAGGGTTGATGCGCGCCAGACCATCTTCAGTGCTGACCCAGATCTGTCCAAGCGCATCCATCACCATCGATTGTACACTGTCGCCCGGCAATCCATGGCGCTGCGACAGGGTGACAAAGCGATAGCGTTCATCGGACAGATCGCTGGTCAGGACACTGACCCCGCCCCCCAGCGTCCCGACCCACAGCCGTCCCTGCTGGTCATGCAGCAGGCCGGTAATGTAGTTATGGGCCAGCGACGACCAATCCCAGGACCGGTTCTGGATACGCTTGACATGTCCGCTGACCGGATCGACCAGATGCAAGCCGCGATGGGTTCCGGCCCAGATGCGCCCATCCGTCGTGGTTGCAAGGACCCGTATCCGGTCATCGGCCAAGGTGGCCTCATCGTCCGGATCATGCCGGAACTGGGTGATTGACCCGCTTTGGGGATTGAAGCGGATCAACCCTTCGCTGGCCAGCCACAATTCCCCCTGACGCACCAGGATGGCATGGATGGGCAGGCCGGCGACGGACCCTGGCAAGTCAACGGCTGTAACCTGACCTGTCGCCCGGCTATACCGGGCCAGACCAAGCTGCGTGCCAATCCAGACAGTGTCAGCACCCTCCTCCGCCATCGACAGGACATTGGCCCGCGGCAGCCCTAACGCTTTGCCTTGTCCGGGGAACAGTCGTTCACGCGCACCGGTGACCGGGTCAATGATGTCGATCCCTCTGGTCTCAAATCCCAGCCACACCTTGCCGTCACGCGCCGGCATTACCGACCGCACCTGCGGTTCACTGGGACTGCCCGGCTTCGACGGCGAGGAGAAGACCGACAGCACGCCCTGGTTGGCAGGGTTGTGGACATTCAACCCACCCCCCCAGGTCGCCACCCAGATCAGGCCTGACCGGTCCCGCAGCATCGACCGCGTCGCGTCACTGCTGATGCTGGACAGGATCGCCGGGTCATGATGGATCGACCGGACAGCGCCGGTCCTGACATCCAGCTCAATCAGGCCGCCAGGATCGGTTGCCACCCATATCCGGTCGCGCACAGTCCCGTCTGACTGAAGGTCCTGAAAGGCGCGCACATGGGGACGGTCAGCAATACGGCCCTCGGCCAGGGCCATGTCAAAGGACCGGGCGATACCGGATGTCGGGTCATAGCAGATGACAATGCCAGCGCGCGTACCGATCCAAACCCGGCCCTGTGCATCACGATACAGGGCCGAGATGGGTGTATCGGGCTGCAGCGATGGTAGTGGCACAACCTCCTGGACGGGCTGAAACTGGCGTTCGCCCGGTCGGCGAATGGCCAACCCCTGGTCTGTGGCTACCCACAGCATGCCCGATGCATCAAACAACAGGTCCAGAACGACATTGCCGGGCAGCCCACCCTCCTGCCCGTCCTGGGTCCGGAAATTCTCAGCCGCGCCGGTATCGGCATCCAGCCGGGCGAGGCCGGATCGCAGCGCGACCCAGATATTGCCCTGCCCATCTTCTTGAAACCGGTAAGCCGTGGGATGGGCGAGCCCGCCCGGCCCGGCCGGGTATTGGGCGAAACTTTCCGTTTCCGGAATGAACCTTGCCACTCCGCCATTATTGGTCCCAACCCACAGGCGTCCGCGCCGGTCCACATGCAGGGCGTTGATATAGCCGTCAGGCAGGGAACTGGGGTCACGGCTGTCTGGCTGGAACACCCGGAACCGGTACCCGTCGAACCGCGTCAGGCCGACTGGCGTACCAACCCAGATGAAGCCGGCACGGTCCTGGGCAATGGCCGTGACGATATCGCTGGGCAACCCGGCACCGCGTCCGATCCGCTCATACAGTACCGCAGCCTGCATGTCCCAGTAGGAAGGCGCCGGCCGTTCATCCGCTTTGGCGACAATTGCCAGGATGAAAAACAGCGATAATGCATAGAAAACGCAAAAGGCACGTTGAAAGAACCGACGCATGGCCGGCATCCAGCCGTGTGTTGGCCATGCAGCGTTGCCCAAACTCTTCTCCCGTCTCACACTAGGGATGTAGATTAGCATTTCCGGACGAAAACCACCATGCGGCTTACGGTTGCAAACGGAGCAGAGCCTTGTTCTGCGCGGCTATGGGCGATCAGCGATCTGCATCTGTCCCTGGCTGGCAACCGTCAGGCAGTGGAGGCCTTACCCAACCACGGGCCGGATTGGCTGATCCTCGCCGGTGATCTTGCCGAGCAGCCCGCGGACCTGGCCGCCGCATTCACCATGCTCCGCCAGCGCTTCGCCCGTCTGATCTGGGTTCCTGGCAATCACGAACTCTGGACGGTCAAGACACCCAACGGGACATTATCGGGCGAGGCGAAATATCGGGCTATGGTAACCATTGCCCAGCGCCATGGGGTGGTGACACCGGAAGATCCCTACCCTCTTTGGCAGGGCCCCGGCGGCCCGGCCCTCTTGGTGCCGATGTTTCTGGGCTTTGATTATTCGTTTCGCCCCGATGATGTACCGCTGGACCGCGTTCTGGACTGGGCATGGGAAAGGCGGCTGCGCAGCGCTGACGAGACACGGCTGTCACCGACCCCCTACACCACCCGCCAGGAATGGTGTGCGGCACGAGTGGCCTGGACGGCCGCCCGGTTGGACATCGAACGGCCGCCGGGCATGGGGACCGTGCTGATCAACCATTATCCGCTGCGGGCCGATCTGGTCACCCTTCGCCGTATCCCGCGTTTCAGCCCCTGGTGCGGGACAACCGCAACCAACGACTGGCATCGGCGTTTCAACGCCATCGCCTGCATCCACGGACATCTGCATGTGCCCGCCACGCATTGGCGCGACGGTGTGCGGTTCGAAGAAGTATCGCTGGGTTATCCCCGGCAATGGCAACCACATGGCCGCGGACCTGACCGTGCCCTGCGCCTGATCCTGCCCGCAGCCACTGACAGCGATCCCGTCGCCGGCCGGATGCCGCCGCAATCCGTGCCGCAAACGCCAAGGGCGTGATAAGATCAGGGGGGACGGAACCGCGCGGGTGCGGGCGCTGCATTCGGTGCGGCGGCGGGTGCCTTGGTGCGAAGTCTTGCTGGAGAGGAGGGGTCGTTGCGCGCCTTCATTGTGCTGCTGATCGGGGCCATGCTGGGGATGGGTGCCCTGACCTATGCCACCTTCCACACCACCGAAACCCTGGCGCCGCTGCCCACCGCCGGGCGCGGCGCCATTCTTGCCGCTGTCCTGGGTGCGGCCGGTCTGTTCAGCCTGTTTGTCTGGCTGCAACGACAGGGCCGTCACCGCGACCAGCACAAACGCTAAGGCTGCAAAACCGTATCCTCATGATGAGCCCGGCGATCCGTCCTGGATCACCTGCGGCAACAGGTCAGGGATACGTTCCTTGAAGGCAAAAAAACCTTTGGTCGCCAGCGGCCAGCACAACGCATCATAAGGCCGACGCACCGGCACCAGCCGGACCCCTGCCTGCGACAGCACCGGGGTCAGCGCTGTTAACGCCGCACGCACAGGACCCACCGGTGCCTCTGGTGTAACGATCTGGGTCAGTCTGTTCTGTCGTGCCCATGCCACCACCTCCCCGACGGACAGGGTGGTCCCGGTCAGGCCCTGCGACCGGCCAGCCTCAGTCATTCCGTTGTCCAGCGCCGCCGCCGTCCAGGCCTGTGCGGCCGCCACACGCCCATCCTCGATCACCAGACCCGCCAGCGCCTGGATATCAGCCGCAACCGCCAGACCGATGCCGGCCACATCATCACCATGCAGCAGCAGACCCGTGGGCGCCCGCCGGTCGGGTGCCGGCAGCGGCAGCAGGGCAAGCGGCGGGGGTGGCGGCGGTTCGTCCAGGGCCAGTGCCACGCCACTCAGCCCTTCTGGGTCAAACCGACCATAGCTATGGTCACGGATATTGTCGCGCCGGGCCAGATAGGTCTTGCCCCGTGTCTGCAAACCGGCCACCCAGCGCCAGGACAAGGTGTTGCTGGCCGGATCAGCATCCAGCAGATGGCGATAGAAAAAATCTGCCCCCAGTTCCCAGGGCAACCGCAGGGTAAATATCCAGATGCTGGCGAACCACATACGGGCGTGATTGTGAAGGTACCCCGTCTCCACCAGTTCGCGCGCCCAGTCATCAAAGCCGTCAATGCCGGATCGGCCCTCGCAGGCCCGTTCCACCCGCCGCGCCAGCGACCGATCATGCTGCATCGCGGTCATCGCTGCGGACAGTCCGGCCCGGTAGCGATCATGGATAGCGGGCCGCATCTCCAGCCAGCCCTTCCAATAGGTGCGCCAGAACACTTCCTGGATGAACTTCTCCGCCCCCGCTGCGCCATGTGTGGCGACGGCGGCACGGATCAGTTCCGCCTCGGTGAGCAGCCGGTGACGGACATAGGGGGAAAGCTCGGACACAGCCGTGCGTTTGCCGGGACCGGGATCGCTGTTACGGCCGGCGGCATAGGTCCGGCCCATGCGGGGGGTAAAACGGGTCAGCCGGTCAAGACCGGCGGCACGTGTCGGGGGGAAATGGATCGTCTGCATGGCAGAGGGAGATAGATCATCCCCACCGACCGGAAAGGGGGAGCCCAACAGGCAACGGCCCCGCACGCCGCCATATCGATCAGCCAGGAGGCATGCCGATGCGCTTAGATGCCGCTATTGGCAACCTCGCCTGTCACCGCGTCCATGCTGGCCATGATCCGGGCATAGGCTTCCCGTTCAACCGCTGAGAGATGGGGATGCCAGATGTCAAAGATCAAGACGACCCGCAATTCGTCACTGTCATTCCAGGCTTCATGCTCAATCGTATCATCGAATATCCAGGCCTGACCGACCTTCCATTCCCGGGTCTCCGATCCCACCCGGAAACCGCATCCCGGCGGCACCACCAGCGGCAAATGCACGACCAGCCGGGTATTGGCGACCCCATGATGCGGGGGGATGCGGGTGCGCGGCTTCAACAGCGAGAACATCGCCACCGGCGACCGGTTGGGCACGCGCGGCTGCGGCATGTCGGCCAGGACGGACATGGTCACAGGACAACGGTCGGCGTTGGCCGGAACGGGGATACCCTTCTCCAGCAAATGGATGGCACTCCACCGCGGGGAATTATTCAGGGGTTTCCACTGGTCCAGCGGGGCCCAGTCCGGATACTGGATATAAGGTACAGCCGAGGATGGTTCGGGATTGTCCAGCATGCCGGCCAGTTCACGCTGGATATCGCGGGTCGCCCCCTCCAACCGCGCCAGCCAGGGGAATTCCTCCCGCTCGAAAAACTCGATGGAGGGCAGGCCCGGCAGGTGGAAATGGGTCGGCTGCTGGGTATAGACCTTCCGACGCCCCATCAGATGATCAATCATCCGGTCGATGCGCCGTGTTTCCGCTGATCCGCGCGGACTGCCCAGTGCTGCCACCGACCCGCGCAGACTGCCTTCCAGTTCCGACATATACTCCGCATGCAGGTGCTGAGCGCGGGCGATGGCCCGGCGGGTCGGTTCGTCATAATGACCGGTCGGTGAATATTGGGTCAGCGCCACGCCATAGGCCTGGGCTGCCTGCCGCTTGTGGCCTTGCGTCTCCAGAATATGAGCCCGCATCAGCAGCGCCAGAAAACTGCGCGGATCGGCCCGCAACGCCCCGTCCAGCGCCAGCATCGCTGCCGGCAAATCCCCGCTGGCCCGGTGGGCAACGGCTAGGTTCAACCATAAGGAGACATCGGCAGGGAAGCGGCGCAGCGCCGCGTCCAACACCTCAAGTGCATCACGCAGCCGGCCTGTCCCCATCAGCCGCATGGCCGTCAGGCTCGCTTCCTGTGCTGTCGGCTCCGCAACTGCCACCGCCATTGGCGTTCCCCGCGTTCATGACCATGCTGTCGGCTTAGGCAATAAGCACTAAGCCGATTTTGATGATAGGGATGGGGCCAGTTCTGTAAAGGGCCGTTAGCGCCGCATGCTTAACGGTCGATTAACAAGATGATTTTTTATCAAAACATGTCAAAACATCCCCGATTCTGCATATTTCCCCCGCGGATCCATGCAATTTCAGGGTATTAGAACCTTGGTTAGGCGATCCATCGCCACAGAATCGGGGGGCAGGCCCAGGCGTAACAGACCGGGCCGGTCACGAAATGATCGTGCCAATAGCCCGGCCTGTCCCAATTCACGGTACAGATCGCGTTCTATCCGGGTCCGGATCAGCGCATAAAGATCAGTGCCGCCGATAAGCTCCACCCCTGCCTTTTGATATAGACTCAAGGACCGAGCCATGGCCTGTGCCAGCCGGCGGCGCATGGCCTTTTGCCAGCCCTGGTCAGAAAGGGCCGTCGCCCCCACCACCAGCGCTGGCCCCGACACAGCCCACGGCCCGAACCGGCCCGACACTGCCCGGACAAGGTCTGGCGGCGCCAGCAGGAAGCCCAGTCGCAGTCCGCCAAGACCATAAAACTTCCCGAAGGAGCGCAACACCAGCAACCCCCGCCGCCCGGCCAGCGCCGCCAGTGACAGGTCAGGCCGCAGGTCACAGAAGGCTTCATCCACCAGCATCCATCCTCCCCGACACGCCAACGCCTCAAGCAGGGGCAGAAGCCGGGCCGGATCATGGGTGCGCCCGTCGGGATTGTTGGGATTGACCAGCAGCAGCACATCGGGCAGCGGCCCGGCCGGGTCGGGCAGGTCGGTGATCATCCGCACCCGGTGCCCGGCCCGCGCCCAGGCCGGTTGGTGTTCACCATAGGTAGGGCCGACAATGGCAATATCATCACCCGGTGGCCGCAGGAAAGGCAGGCCGTTGATCAGCACCTGCGACCCCGGAGCCGCCAGGATCGCGTCCGGGTCGGCCACGCCATAGGCCGCCATGGCCGCCCGCTGCAATGCCGCCGCATCCGACGCAGAGGGCAGACGGGCCCAAAGCGCCGGGTCCAGCGCGGGCAGCGGATAGGGCCAGGGATTGATACCCGTGGACAGGTCGATCCAGGGCCGGAATGCATCGGGGAACAGGGCAGACATCACCCCCAGATCGCCGCCATGGGGCTGCACGGTGCTGCCATCCATGCTATCACCTTGTTCCATCATGGAGATTTTCCCACCTTTGCTGATCTGTGCGCTGGTTCTGGAGGCCTTGCTGGGCTATCCGGACACGGTGTTCCGCATCATCCGGCATCCGGTTGTCTGGATCGGGACGGTGATTGCCGCCCTGGACCGCACCTTGAACCGGGGGCCGGGCTGGCAACGACGATTGGGCGGTATGGTGGCGGTGCTGATCCTGGTCGGCGGGGCGGTCGGGATCGGGGCTGCGCTGCAGGTCTGGCTGCTGTCCCTGCCTTGGGGCTGGGTACCCCTGGCGCTGCTGGCTGCCACCCTGCTGGCCCAGCGCAGCCTGTATCGGTTCGTGAAGGCCGTTTCGATTGGCCTGCAGGAAGACGGGCTGGCCGGCGGGCGGGCTGCCGTTGCCCATATTGTGGGCCGCGATCCGGACAGCCTGGATGAGGCGGGGGTGACGCGGGCCGCCATCGAAAGCCTGGCAGAGAATTTCTCCGACGGGGTGACGGCACCGGCCTTCTGGCTGGGCGTTGGTGGCCTTCCCGGCATCCTGGCCTATAAGGCCATCAATACCGCCGACAGCATGATTGGCCACCGGACACCCCGGCATGAGGCGTTTGGCTGGGCCGCCGCGCGTCTGGATGATCTGGTCAACCTGCCTGCATCGCGCCTGACTGCCCTGCTGCTGGCACTCGCCGCTGGCCGCCGTGCGGGGGCGGCGCTCACGGCTGTTTGGCGGGATGCCGGCAAACATCGCAGCCCCAATGCCGGCTGGCCGGAGGCCGCCATGGCCGGCGCGCTGGGCCTGCGTCTGGCCGGTCCCCGCCGCTATGCCGGGCATGTCGTGGACGACCATTGGATGGGCGATGGAAGGGCGGCGGCAACGGCGGCGGATATTGACGCGGGTTTGCGGCTTTACCGCCGCGCGCTGGCGCTGCTGTGGCTGCTGGCGGTGGGGTGGGTGCTGCTGGGATGATCTGGTTCCGGCGGGCATCATATCCCCTTGCGATCCAACCGTAGGTCAGGACGAGCCTCCGGCGCGACCTGACCTACCCCGCCACAGCCAGCAGCCCGTCCAGATCCAGGTGCCGCTCCACCGCCGCCGCACATTCATCCAGGGCCGCATCCACCGCCGTTTCATAGGACAGGCCCGACCCCGCCCCGAAGCCGGACAGGAACCCGGCCCGGAACCCGTCGCTGGAAAACAGCCCATGCACGTAGCAGCCGGCGATGCGGCCATCGGCGGACACGGCGCCCTCCGGCCCTGCACCATCAATGCGCAGCAGCGGGTGGTCTCGGCCCGGCCCCGTCGTCACGCCAACATGCATCTCATAGCCGGTAAAGGCCCCCTCCCCCCGCGCACCAATACCCGTGACCGGCCGTAGCACCTTCGATCCCGTCAGAACCGTTTCCACCGCCAGCCAGCCAAGGCCAGGTACCTGGCCCGCCGGCCCCTCGATCCCGCCGGGGTCGGCGATGGTCCGGCCCAGCATCTGATAGCCCCCGCAGATGCCCAAAACCCGCCCGCCGCGCCGGATATGGGCATGCAGGTCCACGTCCCAGCCTTGCGCCCGGAAAAAAGCCAGATCGGCAATGGTGGCCTTGCTGCCCGGCAGGATGATCAGGTCGGCATCCAGCGGCAGCGGCCGGCCCGGCGGCACCATGGTGACCGACACCGACGGCTCCAGCCGCAGCGGGTCGAAATCATCAAAATTGGCGATGCGCGATAGCATGGGGACCGCGATGCGCAGGTGCCGGCCCGATCCCGCTCGCCACTGGTCCAGCACCACCGCATCCTCCGCCGGTAGCCGTGCGGCGGCAGCCAGGAAGGGCAGCACGCCGAAGCTGGTCCAGCCGGTGCGGCGCGCAATGTCCAACAGACCATCATCAAACAGCCGGATGTCGCCCCGGAACTTGTTGATGATAAAGCCCTTGATCGCGGCGCGGTCGGCATGGTCCAGGACCGTATGCGTGCCCACGAGGCTGGCGATCACCCCGCCCCGGTCGATATCGCCGGCCAGGATGACAGGCACATCGGCGGCCAGCGCGAAGCCCATATTGGCAATGTCGCGGGCCCGCAGGTTGGTCTCTGCGGGACTGCCCGCCCCTTCGACCAGGATCAGGTCTGCCCCCTCCCCCAACCGGGCGAAACTGTCCAGAACGGCGGTGAGCAGCGTGCCTTTACGCTGCTGATATTCCGACGCCTCGGCGGTGCCCATCATGCGGCCCTGCACCACCACCTGCGCACCCGTATCGCTCTGCGGTTTCAGCAGGACCGGATTCATATGGACCGACGGCGCCACCCGCGCGGCGCGGGCCTGCAGCGCCTGTGCCCGCCCGATCTCTCCCCCGTCGGCGGTGACGGCAGCATTGTTGGACATATTCTGCGGCTTGAACGGCCGCACCGACAGGCCCCGGTTGGCAAAGGCGCGGGCCAGCGCCGCCACCAGCAGCGACTTGCCGACATCCGATCCGGTCCCCTGGATCATCAGGGCGCGGGGCACCGTCGCCATCAGAATTCGATCCCGGCCTGGGCCTTGATGCCGGCATTAAACGGGTGCTTCACCTGCTGGAACTCCGTCACCAGATCGGCAGCGTCCACCAGCAGCGGGCTGGCATTGCGGCCTGTGACCAGCACATGCAGATCGGGCCGGCGCGACACCAGCGTCGCCACCACCTCCTCCACATTCAGATAGCCATAACGCAGGGCAATATTCATCTCATCCAGCACGATCAGACGATAGCGCTGATCCTGCATCATGGCGCGGGCCTGGTCCCAGGCCCGGCCTGCGGCCTGGATGTCGCGTTCCTTGTCCTGGGTTTCCCAGGTGAAGCCCTCGCCCATCACATGATGGTCGATCAGGTCATCGAACCGTTCCAGCGCCACCTGTTCACCCGTGGCCCAGGTGCCCTTGATAAACTGGATGAAGCCGACACGGAAACCATGGCCGGCCGCGCGCATCATCAGGCCCAGCGCCGCCGTGGACTTACCCTTGCCCGGCCCCGTATGGACCATCAGCAAACCCTTCTCACTCTGCCGTTCGGCAACACGCCGATCCATCAGTTCCTTGCGCTTCTGCATCTTGGCCTTGTGGCGCTCGGCCTCTTCCGGCGTGATCGCAGCGTCCATCATTGTTCCCTTCTGCATGTCCCTCAGTCGCCGCCGTACCAGCGGTCACAGCCCTTGACCATTGGTGTCATTTCAACTGCATCGGCAGGCCGGCAGCCATGAACAGCACCTTGTCGGCGATGCGCGCGATATCCTGATGCAGCCGGCCCGCATGGTCACGAAACAGGCGCGACAGACGGTTGTCGGGCACGATGCCCAACCCCACCTCATTACCGACCAGGGCCACGGGCACCGTCAGACCGGGCAGCAGGTCGAGAAGCCGTGCCGTCTCTCCCTCCACCTCGCGTCCGGCCAGGATGATATTGGTCAGCCACAGGGTCAGGCAGTCGACCAGCACGGGCCGACCGGTGGCATTGGCGCGGCTTAAGGCCGCCACCAGATCCAGTGGTTCCTCCACCGTGACCCAGCCATCGGCCCGACCGCCCTGATGCAGCCGTATCCGGTCCTGCATCTCGGCATCAAAGGCCTGGGCCGTCGCGATATAGACCCAGGGGCCCGGCAGGGCCGTCACCAGTTCCTCCGCCTTGCGGCTTTTGCCTGACCGCGCGCCGCCCAGGATCAGCGTCAATCCTTTCATGCCCGCATCTCCGACCGCAGCCGCCGCCAGGGCAAGGCAAACGGCGCCCCTTCATGCCCACCGCGCAGCAGTTCGATGCCATAGACCCGGCCCAAGGCACCGCTGTCCAGCAGGTCAGCGGGGGCCGTATCCGCCGCCACCTTCCCCGCCTCATCCAGCAGGCACAGGCGTGTGCAGTGCCGGAGCGCGAGTGTCAGATCATGCAGCACGACCACGACGGCCATGCCCCCCGCCGCCAGCCCGGCCAGCAATTCCATCACCTGCAACTGGTGATACGGGTCCAGTCCCGCCGCCGGCTCATCGGCCAGCAGGATGGCCGGATCGCCGGCCAATGCGCGGGCCAGCATGACCCGCGCCCGCTCTCCGCCCGACAGGCTTGTCACACTCCGCTCGGCAAACTGTGTGACGTCGCACTGTTGCATGGCGCGGGCAATCGCGGCCCGGTCAGCCTCGGCTTCGCCACCCCACGGGCTGGCATGGGGCAGCCGGCCCAGCGTCACCACACGCTCCACCGTCAGGGGCCAATGGCAGGTGGCACCCTGCTCCAGAAAGCCGATACGCCGCGCCCGATCGGCCCGCTTCCACTGCTCCAGCGGCCTGTCATCCAGGGCGACGGCACCATCCGCCTTCAGCAGGCCCGCCATGACCGACAGCAGGGTGGATTTACCGGCACCGTTCGGTCCGATCAGGCCGACACACTCCCCCGCCCCCACCGACAGGTCCACCCCATCCAGGATGGGCCGGCCCCCACGCGCGAACCGGATATTGCGGGCTGACAGCAGGCTCATCGCATCCGCTCCCTGGTTTTCAGCAGCAGGTGAAAGAAGAAGGGCGCCCCGATCAGACCGGTGACAACGCCCAGTTTCAACTCATCATTGGTGGGCAGCAACCGCACCAGAATGTCGGCGGCCAGCAGCAGACACGCGCCGGCCAGCGCCGACGGCCAGAGCAGCCGTGACGGCTGGTTGCCCGTGACCCGGCGCAGCAGATGCGGCACCACCAGCCCGACAAAGCCGATGCTGCCCGTCACCGCCACTGCTGCCCCCACTGCCAGGACGGTGCCGATGATGATGCGCCAGCGTAACCGGTTCAGGTCCACGCCCATGCTGCCCGCTGTCCGCTCCCCCAGACCCAGCGCATCCAGCGCCCGGCCAGATCCGGCCAGCACCAGGATACCGGCAAGGATAAAGGGGGCAGATACCAGCAGATGGTCGTTGGTGCGGTCGGTCAGGCTGCCCAGCAGCCAGAAGGCGATCTCCAGTGCGGCATGCGGATTGGGCGCCAGATTGAGGGCCAGCGAGGTCAGCGACCCTGCCAGGGTCTGTACTGCCAGCCCGGCCAGGATCAGCATCAGCACAGACGCTTCCCGCCCCGCCAGCCCCTGGATCAGCAGCATGGCCAGCGCGGCCCCCAGCATCCCCGCCACCGGCAATGCCAGGGGAACGGTGGCCGACAGCCCGAAATAGATGGCCAGCACCGCGCCCAGCGAGGCCGATGACGATGCCCCGATCAGCGACGGTTCGGCCAGCGGGTTGCGCAGATAGCCTTGCAGGGCCGCCCCCGCCATGCCCAGCCCGGCCCCGACCAGCGCCCCCAGCAGGGCACGCGGCAACCGGATTTCCAGCGCGATCAGGGCGGCGGGGCTGCCCTGCCCGCTGAACAGGCCCGACAGCAGATCAGCCGCCGGCACCTCCGCCGGACCAATCAGGAAGCTGGCGAGTAATAGGCAGGGGAACAGGATCAGGAGTGCGATGTGGACCGGCACTTTGGCCGGTGCTGCCAACCTTGCGTGCGTGACGGCGGTCATGGGCCATCTCCTGCGGCATCCAAGGCCTTTGCCATCACCCTGCTGGTTACCGGGGCCCGGTGCCAAGGAAGAAGCGTAAGCCACGGTTCCCTTGTACGAAACATCGCCCTCATCTCCGCCCCCCCAATGCTTTGCCCGCCACATCCGCCAAATGCTCGACCCCCGCGATTGAGGCCGGCGAAGCGCAGAGCCACCAAGCGATCTGGAAAGTGGCGATCGCCATCTCCGCCTGTGCAGCCGCCAGGGCCGGGTGATCCAGCACCGACTGGCCGATACCGGGCCGGTCGGGACGGACAGAATCCAGCACCAGCAGGTCAGGCGGGTTCAGCAGCAGACTTTCCACCGCGACCCGCCCATTGGGTCGGCCCGAGAGGTCGCCGCCGATATTCTGCAACCCGGCGGCCTTCATCATGTCATTCACAATGCCACGCGATCCCGGTACGTCCCCGCCGGGGCGGTAGAGTGCCGCCGTGGGGCGCAGGCCGGCGGCCGGTTCCGACAGCTTGGCCCGCAACCGGTCGGCCAAGGCCCGTCCCGCCGCCGCCCGCCCCAGGGCGCTGGCGACCTGTTCGATCTGCGGCGGGATATCGGCCAGGGTCTGCGCCGTTTTCAGCCGCAGGATGGGCACGCCCAGCCGTTCCAGCATGCCCACCGTCTGCGCCCGGGCATAACCGCCGGTAATGACCAGATCGGGTTTCAGCATCAAAACGCTTTCCGCTGTCCCGTCATGGATGGGCAGGCCAGCGGCCCGGTCGGCATAAGGCGACAGATGGTCATCCCCTGCCAGCCGGGTCAGGCCGGCAATCTGCGCCTGCGCGTCCAGGGCCAGCAGGAACTGATCCGCGCACAGCGACAAGGAGACGACCCGGCCGGCCGGGTGTGGGTCCGGCGCCGCTCCCACCGGAAGCACCATCAAGGCCGCCACCAGAAGGGCGACGCCGGCCCGCATCAGAAGGTCACCGTCACGCCGCCAAAGGCCGAGCGGCCCGGCGCACGGTAGGTGCGAACCTCCTGGTAATCCTCGTCAAACAGGTTCTCCACCCGCCCGAACAGGCTGACATTGTCCAGGACCGCCCAGCGCGCCGTGACATCCACGGTGGTGTAGCTGTCCAGGATCGGCGAGGTGGCCGACGCCGTATCGCGCTGCTTGCCGACATAGCGAAGGGCGGCCCCGACATCGACACCCTCAAGGACGGTCCAGTCAATGGAGGCGTTGAGCGTGTCCTGCGGACGGCGCGGCAGGTCGCGGCCGGTCACCCGGTCCTTGGCCTCCAGATAGGTGTAATTGGCCTGGATCAGGACGCTTTCGACCGGGGTGGCTTCAAAGGTCAGTTCCACACCCTTGGTGCGGGCCCGTGCGATATTCACATAGCCGGCGGGGAAGGAGAAACCGATCAGGTTGGTGTAGCTGTTGCGAAACAGGCTGGCACCGAAGCCCACCCGGCCATCCAGCAGCTTCTGCTCAAACCCGATATCGGCCCCCTTGCCATCCTCGGCCCGCAGCGCCGCATTGCCATAGGTCGGGTCGTAAAGCTGGAACAGCGTGGGCGCCTTGTTGGCGGTGCCATAGCTGGCGCGCAGCACGGTCCCCGTGGCCGGCACCTGATAGGCACCCGTGGCGCGCCAGGTGCCCTCGGTCCCGAACTGCTCATGATCATCAACACGACCACCCAGGGTCAGGGTCAGGTCGCTGCTGACGGCGGTCTGATACTGGACAAAGGCCGACTTGGTGGTGACGCTGTCATCCAGGCCGGTGGTGGTGGCGGTGCCCACCGTATTGGTGGTCTTGGCATCCTCCTCATCGACCGACACGCCGATGGTGGCGATGTCTGCATCGCGCAGGCGCAGATTACCCTGGTAATCCAGCGCCTTACGCCGGCTGTCAAAGGTGGAGAAACGGTAGAAGCCCGTGGGCTCATCAAAGTCGCGGTCGGTGGAGGCGTAGCTGGCGGCCAGCACATTCTCAAACGCGCCGTCCAGCAGGCTCAAGCTACCCGCCCCACGCACCTGCCAGGTTTCCTTTTCCTGGTCAGACGGGCCGTCGCCGCCGAACGGATCAAACTCCGTGTCCATCCAGGACCAGCCCGCATTCAGATCAAAGCGCAGAATATCGGACGCTGTCACACCCAGCCGGCCACTGGCCGACCGTGCATCGGTGCCGTCCTTCTCATTGCCGACGATCGTGCGGGAAAAACCGTCCGTGTGCAGGTTGGCCGCCGACAGGGCGTAATCCACCTGCTGCGTGCCGCCCGTCAGGCTGGCCAATTGGCGGAACGTACCGTGCGCACCGGCCTCCAGCGTACCACGGATCGCCGCTTCGCCTTCGCCGCGCCGTGTGATGACATTGATCACGCCGCCCATGGCGTCATTGCCGTAAAGCGCGCTCTGCGGGCCTTTCAGCACCTCAATCTTCTCAATATCGCCGGTCAGCAGACTGTTGAAGTCGAACTCATTATTGGCGCCCGAGGCGTCATTCACCTCGACCCCGTCGATCAGCACCTTGACCATTCCGCTTTCCGATCCGCGCAGGCGCACCGTGGATGTGCTGCCCAGACCGCCATTGCGGGAGATGGACACGCCTGGCGCACGCTTCAGCAGGTCAAGTGCCTGCACCTGTTGCCGGCGCTCGATCTCGGTGCGGGTGATGACACTGACGCTGCTGCCCACCCGTTCCTGCGCGGTGGGGAGCTTGTTGGCGGAAACAATAATCTCTGCCACCTGCGTCGGCTCCGCCAGGGCGGCGGAGGCGGTCAGGCTGGCCGCAGCCCCCAGAAGGGTGGCGCGGAAATAGGATACTCGGCTCACTTCATCACTCCGTTTCGTTTCCATGACGAATTCGGCGGTGATGCGCAGATAATGGCTGCCCGTTGCGTCCCCTTGCAGGGACACGGCTGGCGTCAATTTGACAGTCTGGTCCTGTGTAAGCCCCAGGGGGGCTTGGCATCGAACCGGTTCACCCGCGCACTCCTTCCGAAGCGCCAGCGCGAAACGGTGAACCGTCCCATCGGGGCACCCCGCCCAATGGCCGCGCGACGCATTGCCGATGGCAGGTCTCCTGGCTCACGGGTCCTTGCACTCGCCCGGCCTTCCCAGTTTCCCAGTGGCCATGTCGGGCAGCACTCGCCGTTTACAGTTGCGGGGGCAGCCATGGCATTGGCACCTCGCGGCGCCGCACCATGTTCCCTTTTCATCCCTTTCGGGAAACCATCGATAAATTGGTCTTAGCGCGCCCGCCGTTGGCGCGCAAGAGCGCCGCAGGTCTGCGTCCGACATGCCACCATCCCGGATGTGGCATGGAAGTGACGGTCGGACAAAACCAGCGGTGGTGGACAGTTGCATAAAAAAAGATCGTGGCCAAAATCCAAACGATCCCGCAACGTCAACGGATTGGAACAAAACGGACATCAATCGGCGTCAAGATAAATCGACAAAAGCACACGGACGTATCCAGTTTCCCCCAAATAGCAAGGGAAAAGGCCCATGATCCTGTCGCTGCGCTCTTCGGTGAAAAACCGCCTTGTCCTTTCCAGTGTTGGCCTATGTCTCGGGTTGGGTCTGGCCCTGACCATTGGCGCTGCCTTTCAGGTGCAACGCACAACAGGTGAACAGGTCCGCCTCGCCCTGCGGGAAGCGACGACGGGCTTTTCCTTGATCGCCGCCGATCTGGTTGAAAACGCCATCAATAATGCCCTGATCGTCAATGCGCAGACGGAGGGCGGGCTGACCACCGCCGGTTATTCGCGTGAGATGCTGTCGCAGCAGGTCAGCGCCGCCGTTGCCATCAATCCAGACATTGTCGGTGTCACGACCGCCTTTGAACCCAACGGCTTTGACGGCAATGATGCGGCCGGCAAGGGTTTGCCCGGTGCCGATGCCGCTGGCCGCTACGTCCCTTACTTTTTCCGTAAATCCGATGGCACTGTGGGCATCGAAGCGCTGGTCATGACGGTGGAGGCGGGGATCAAGGAATGGTACCTGGACCCGCTTGCCGCGAACCGCACCATGCTGACGGCCCCATACCCCTATCCGGTTGAGGGCCGGGAAGTGCTGATGGTGACCGTCAGCACCCCCATCCGACGCGGCGGCAAGCCCATCGGTATCGTCACAACCGACATGGCATTGACCGCCCTGCAAAAACAGTTTGCTGCCTTCCGGCCGCTGGAAGCAGGCGATGTCCGGTTGCTGGCGCAGAATGGCAATTGGGTGGTTCATCCCGACGCCGCCCAATTGAACAAGCCATTGGCCAAGGGGCCGCTCGCCGATCTGGTGGGGCAGGCCCAAAAAGACGGTCGCGCCACATCTGCGACGCTGATGCTGGAGGGGGCGGAACGGCTGGTCTTCGCAACACCGATCCGATTTGACGGGGTGCAGGAGCAATGGGTGCTGCTGACCACGGTACCGACCAGTGTGATCAGCGATGCCCTGATCCGGTCGGTAACCACCCTTGCCATCATCGCTGCCATTCTCGTCGCCGTCGGCGCCGGACTTTTTGCGCTGATGGGAAATAATCTGGCCCGGCCCATTCTGGCCCTGACAGAGGCGATGGCGCGCGTGCGGCGCGGTGACCTGAAAAGCAGTATCCCTGGCACGGACCGGATCGACGAAATCGGCAATATGGCAGAAGCCGTGGTGGCGTTCCGCGATGGGCTGGCCGAGGCTGAATTCCTGCGGGCGGAAGCCGCCCGCAAGGATGCGGCAGCAGAGGCCAAACTGAAATCCGACCGTCTGGCACTGGCGGACCGGTTTGAACGCGAGGTGGGTGCCCTGCTGCATGCGGTGACCAACAGCGCCGAACAAATGGTGGAGATGGCGCAACTGATGTCCGCCGATTGCGCCGATACCCAGCAAAGCACCGCCCTGGGCGCGTCTGCCGTAACAGAAGCAGCCAGCAATGTGCAGACCGTGGCCGCCGCCGCCGAACAGTTGCGTGCGTCCATCGCCGAGATTGGATCCCAAGTCCAGATGTCGGCCAGCATCGCATCGCGCGCTGCCGAAGAGGCCGGCACCGCCACCGGTACCGTCGATGCGCTGACAAACAGCGCCGAGCGTATTGGCGCCGTTGTCAGCCTGATTAGCGAGATTGCCAGCCAGACCAACCTTCTGGCGCTGAATGCGACAATTGAAGCTGCCCGCGCCGGTGAAGCCGGCAAGGGTTTTGCCGTCGTGGCATCAGAGGTCAAGAACCTTGCCACCCAGACGGCCAAAGCAACGGAGGAGATTGCCGAACTGGTCTCGTCCATCCGTGGATCGTCGGCAGAGGCGGCCAAGGCCATGGTCGGCATTGCCACCACAATCCGCACCATCAACGAAACCGCAGCCGCCATCGCCAGCGCGGTGGAGGAACAGACCGCCGCCACCCAGGAAATCGCCCGCAATGTGACAGAAGCTGCGAACGGCACCGATGAGGCGTCCCGCGCCATCCAGGGGATCGCTGACAAGGTCCTGGCCGTGACGGAGTCTGCCGTCATGGCGTTGGACAATGCTGCCAAGGTACGGGACAACGCCAGTGCCACAGACCAGAAGGTCGGCGGTTTTGTGGCCCAGATCCGGGCGGGCTGACAGCACGCGCCCCAACCCATTGCACCTGCGCCCCCGGAACGGGTAAGCCTATCTTCTCTTTCCCGTTCCGGGCCGCCCCATGCGCTTTCTGCACGCCGCCGACATCCATCTGGACAGCCCGTTGCTGGGTCTGGCTGCCAAGGCCGGTGGCCGGGCGGACCATCTGGTGGGTGCCACACGCCGTGCACTGGTGCGACTGGTCGATCTGGCGATCGACGAGCAGGTCGCCTTCCTGATCATCGCTGGTGATCTGTATGATGGTGACTGGCGGGATTTCATGACCGGCCTGTTCTTCGCCGGCGAAATGGCGCGACTGGAACGGGCCAACATCCCGGTCTATCTGTTGCGCGGCAATCACGATGCCGAAAGCACGATGACGCGGCGCCTGACCCTGCCGCCCAATGTCCATGTGTTCGATCCCAGAAAACCGCAGACGTTTCGTCGCGACGATCTGGGGGTGGCTCTACATGGGCGCAGTTTTCATACACGCGACGTCACTGACAACCTGGCTGCAACCTATCCAGCACCCATCGCCGGCCTGCTGAATATCGGCGTGCTGCATACCGCATTGGAGGGCAAACCGCCGCACGCGCGCTACGCTCCCTGCTCGCCCGCCGATCTGAAGGCCAAGGGCTATGATTACTGGGCGCTGGGCCATGTGCATGAACGCACTGTGGTCGACCGCGACCCCTGGATCGTTTTCCCCGGCAATCTGCAAGGCCGCCATGTCAACGAGACAGGGCCGAAGGGGGCCACGATGGTAACGGTGGCGGCCGGGCGGATTGTCGAAGTGGCCCATATCGTGCTGGACGATGTGCGCTGGGATCGGCTGTCGCTGGACCTGACCGGCGTGGGTGATGACCGGACGCTGGCAGACCGAACCGCCGCCGCCCTGACCAGGGCACGCGAACAGGCAGGTGACCGCACCCTTGCCCTGCGGCTCACCTTCACAGGCCATACCCGTCTGCATCGCCGGCTGAAGGCAGACCCTGACTGGGTGTCGGCAGAGGTGGCGATGGCAGCATCGCGTGCCGGCGGGGATATCTGGATCGAAAAGCTGGACGTGCGAACCCAGGACTGGGCGGAACCACAGGCCAGAGGCGACGGGCTGGCCGATCTGACCGCCATCCTGGCCGAGGTCAAGGCCGATCCCGTGGCGCTGGCCCCGCTTCTGGCCGATCTTGAGCAGATCAAGGCCCGGTTGCCCGCCGCCGCCCACGCCGATCCCGATCTGGATCGCCAGGACGTCCTGGCCGCCCTGCTGGCCGATGCAGAGGCATTGCTGCTGAACCGGCTGGCGGGGGAGGCCTGATGCGTATCGAGCGTCTGGATCTGGAACGGTACGGGCATTTTGACGGGACCAGCCTGGACCTGTCTGATCCGGCGGCCCGTCTGCATATTGTGCATGGACGCAACGAGGCCGGGAAATCAACCGCCCTGTCCGCCATCTGCGACCTGCTGTTCGGCGTACCGGGCAATTCCGGCATGGGCTTCCGCCATTCCAACAGCGCGCTGCGCATCGGCGCCCTTCTGGCCCTGCCGGATGGAAGCCGCTTGATGGTGAAGCGACGCAAGGGCACCAAAGCCACCCTGCTGGACGGGGACGGCACCACGCCCCTGCCCGAAGGTCTGTTGCTGCCACATCTTTGCGGCCTGGACCGCGCCGGGTTTCAGCGCCTGTTCGGCCTGGACCATGAACGGCTGCGGGCTGGCGGGCAGGCGATGCTGGCGGCAGGGGGCGATCTGGCCCGTACCCTGTTTCAGGCGGGAAGCGGTTTGTCTGGTCTGGACCGGATTGTGGCCGGTCTCACCGCGGATGCTGACGCCATCGGCAGCCCCCACCGCAAGCAGGCCAGCAAACCCCTGTGGCAAGCCATCGACGCCCATGCCGACGCCAGCGCCCGTATGCGGAATGAGGCGACAAAGGCCGAGGCCTGGGACGCTGCTGAAACCGCGGTTACAGTGGCACAGCAGCAACTCGCAGCGATCCGCACCAGCCTGGCCGAGGCGCAGCGGGAGCGCAGCCGCCTGGAACGGCTGCGCCGTGTCCGCCCCCTGCTGGCCCGACTGGACGACCTGTCCCGTCTGCTTGCCGATGCCGGTGACGGCCCCGACCTGCCCGCCAGCCTCGCCGCCGACTGGCGCCGCGCAGAGGCGGAGGTGCTGACCAGTACCCGGCAGGCGGAGCAGGCCGCCCTGACCTTGGCAGAGGCGGAAGCCGCCCTGACTGCGGCCGGTCCCATCCCAGCCCTGCTGAGCCTGGCCGCCCCGATCGAGGCGCTGTATCAGCGGCAGGGGGAGATGGCAAAGTCCGCCGCCGACCTGCCAAAGCGACAGCAGGAGCGAGCCGCTGCTCTGGCCCGCCTGGAACAGGCGGCGCGGGATATTGGTCAGACCCCAGATCTTGACGCCCTGTCGGCGCTTCTGCCCGACCGGCTTTTGATTGCCCGCATCCGTGAGAAGGTGAAAGAGCATGCGCGGCTGGATCAGGCCCGCGCCGATGCTGCCCGTCGGTATGACGCCGCCAGCCGCGATGCCAGACAGGCTGAACGTCAGCAGCCGGCCCCCGCTCCCGATGCCACCCGCCTGTCCCAGGCCGACGCCGCCCTGTCTGCTGCCCGCCGCTTTGGTGAGGTGGAGTTACGCCAGGATCAGGCGCGCCGCGCGCTGGAGGAAGCCAGCACGCACCTGTCCCAATTGACCGCGCGCCTGGGGCGTTTTGCACTGCCACCCGACCGCCTGGGCGCCCTTCCCCTGCCGCCACCTGAGGCGGTGGAACGCCAACGGCAGCAGGAGCAGGCGCTGGATAACCGCCGCCTGCGCCTGATGGAGGACCAGCGTGCCGCCGAGGCCGACGCGACTCGTCTGCGCCAGACCTTACGCCGGCTGACCACTGCCGGTGATGTGCCAACCCCGGCAGTGATCGCCCAGGCCCGGCGCGACCGTGACCAGTGCTGGTCCATCCTGCGCCCGCATCTTCTGACGGGCACGGTCCCGCCCGCCGATATGGTCCCGGTTTTTGAAACGGCGTTGCGCAACGCCGACGATCTGGCCGACCGGCGCGACCGCGATGCGCAACGGGTGGCCGATTATCTGCGCGCCGACAGCGATCTTGTCGCCTGTATTGAACGGCTGGCCTCCCTCCAGCGGGAGGCCGTCGCCCTGGATCAAGAAGAGCAGCGCTTGTCGCAGGCCTGGACGGAGCTGTGGCGCCCGGCGGGCATCACCCCTGGCGGGGCCGCCGAAATGTCGGCCTTCCTGACCCAGGCGACGGCGGTTCTGGCCGCAATGGCGCAGCAATCCCAGCGACAGGACGGGCTGGACAGCGTTACCGCCGATGCCAGCCAATGCGCCGCCCATCTGCATCAGGTGCTGACCCTGTGTGGCGGCGATGCCCTGGACACGGGCCCGCTCCCCGCCTTGCGTGTCGCAGCGGAGGCCGCCTTTGCCCAAGCGCGGCGGGCCGCCGATGCGGCCGCCAAGGCCGACCAGCGGATCACCCTCGCCCGCACTGCCCTGGACAATGCCGGTGAGGATCTTGCCGCCGCCGACAAGGCCCTGGCCGGCTGGGGTGCTGGCTGGGCCGCCGACATGGCGGCCATCGGCCTGCCCCCGCTGGCGCTGCCGACGGAAGCGGAGGCCGCCCTGCGTGTATGGGAGGATATTGCTGGTGATGTGCGCCAGATCCGTGATCTGGACCATCGCATCGCCGGTCTGGGCCGCGATATTGACAGTTACCGGACCGACAGTGCCGCCCTGCTGACCGCTGCTGCGGATCTGGTCCCCGGTCTGGATGTGTCCGCCGATGCGGCCGCCAGCGCGCTGTATAACGCGCTGCGCTTGGCACGGACCCAGGCGGCGCGGCGGGAAAGCCTGCTGCAATCGCGTGATCAGGCCGCCAGGCGGGCCGAACAGGCCGATCGGGCCGCCCGCGATGCCGCCGCTGCCCTGTCCGATCTGCGCCGCCTGCACCGTCTGGCGGACACCGATGATGTGCCAAGCCTTGTCGCCGCCGCCGCCCGCCGCCGCGACCTGCGCGCAACGGAGGCGGATTTGCGGGCCGACCTCGGCCGGGCCGCCGATGGGCTGGACCCGGATCAGTTACGCGCGGCGGTGACCGGTCTGGACCCCGACACGCTGACGGCGCAGGTTGCTGACCTGTCTACCCAAATTGAAACCGCCCAGAATGATCTGGCCGAAACCTCGGTCAAGCTGCGGGAGGCGGAACGGGCCTTGGCGGAGATGCGGCAGCGTGCCGGCATTGGCGGCGCCGCCCAGGATGCCGCAGATGCCGCCGCCAGTGCAGGCTCTTTGGCCGACCGCTGGTTGCGCCTGCGTGCAGCGTCGCTGCTGCTGACCCAGGCGGTTGAACGCTATCGCACCCGCAACGAACACCCGTTGCTGGCGCGCGCCGGGTCCATCCTGGCCACCATGGCCGCCAGTGGTGGCAATCCGGTGGTCCGGTTGAAGATCGATTACGGGACCGGCGACAGCCCGGTCCTGGTGGGCGTACGCCGGGATGGCAGCGACGCCTATGTGGAGGGGATGAGCGAGGGCCTGCGCGACCAGCTTTTCCTGGCGCTGCGCATCGCCTCGGTGGAGGCGCATGTGACCCAGGCCACCCCCCTGCCCTTCATCGCCGATGATCTGTTCATCACCTCCGACGAGGCCCGCACCCGCGCCGGCCTGGTGGCGCTGGCCGAACTGGGCCAAGCCACCCAGGTGGTCCTGTTCACCCACCATGAATATGTGGTGCAGGCGGGGGTAGAGGCCTTGGGCGACGCGGCGCGGGTGCATCGCCTCACGCCGGCGTGATCCCCTGGCCATAGGTGAAGACGCTGTTCGGGTCGACCCGCTTTTTCACCTGCCGCAGACGGGGCAAATTCTCCCCGTAATAGGCCCTGGCATAATCATCCAGGGTCGGGTCGGGGAAGTTCTGATAGGCGCCGGCGGCCGAACAGAGCTTGTTGGCCAGGGCGTAGAAATCCTTCTGCCACTGCAGATTTTCCTCAACCAGGCCCGCCGGATCAGTCGGCAACCACCAGTTCATCTCCACCGAGAACAGCCAGTCATTGCCGCGATGGACATAGGCGGTGGCGTCGGCCTTCATGTCGTTGCAGGCGCCGCCCGTCTGGAAGAACTTATAGGCGACGGGCATCGACGTGCCCGGCTGCGCACGTTGCGCATCGAACAGCGCATCAATGGCGCCCCGCGTGATGCGAGAGGCCTGCATATAGCTGGATTTTTCCTGATAGAAATAAGGATAGGTTTCTTCGGCCAGATAGTCCTGCCCCTCCCAATAGGGGATGTTTTCATGGACCCAGACCTTGGTGGCCGTCTCCCACAACGGCCCGAAGATATCCTTCAGTGTCTGGCCCTTGGTCACATGCAATTGCGCCAGGATCGACACTTCGCTGCCCTTACCCTGACAGCGCTGCTGAATACTGGGCAGGGTGACATTGATCTTGCTGCCAAAGGTACGCGGCGCATTCGGCAATGTTGTCAACAGCTTGTAAAGCACGTCCGCCTGATTGTCGGTCCATTTCAACTGGCAGACCGACACGTTTTCGGCCGGGAAAGTGCGCAGCAGAAATTCCGTGTTGATGCCGAAATTACCACCCGCCCCACCCCGGCAGGCCCAGTACAGATCACTGTCAGTTTTGGCATTGGCGTCGCGGCGTTCACCATCGGCGGTCACAACCGTCGTGCCGGCCAGGAGGTCGGACGCGATGCCATACATGCGCATGCTAAAGCCGATACCGCCGCCCAGCAGGAACCCCGCCGCCCCCACGGCATCACACCGCCCATGGGTAATGGTGCGGCCCAATCTCTCCATATCCTTGTAGACCAGGGCGTTGCCCGTGCCGCCCTTGACGCGGACAATGCCATCCTTTTTATCCACCACCTCCACCCCGGCCATCAGCGACATGTCGATCAGCAGGCCGTTGGTGGATGAATAACCCGCATAATTATGGCCACCCGACCGCACGGCAAACGGCAATCCCTGCTGCTGCACCCATTTCAGCGCCGCCTGCACCTGTTCGGTCGACAGGCAGCGGGCGATGCCCATCGGCAGGGTGTTGTAGCGCAGATTGTTGGGCCGGCAGACATCGGTGAAAAACGGGTCATGCGGACGCAGGACACTGCCATCCAGAAGGCGGGACAGATCGTTCCAAGCGGAAGGCGGCGGGCAGGCCAGCGGCGGCGTTGCAGCGCGGGCCTTACCCCCCAAGGCCCAGGGGAGGGATGTGGCCAGCGGGGCCACCGCCGCAAACCGGCCCAACCCGACCAGGAAATGACGACGTGAAGGTTCAACCGTACGCAGCATGATCCCATCCCCCCGCTTTTTATCGCTTAGGTTTAATAGGGTATATGCCCATGCACGTCAATCCAGTCCTATGACCGACCTCCCAGTCCATCTTATTCCGCTTCCGGAACGAAGTCACATCACCGGAAACTACCTATTTCGATGCCGAAACGTTTCAGCTTGTCATAGAGGGTTTTCTTTGGGATGGCCAAGGCATCGGCCGTTGCTGCCACATCGCCTTGATGATCGGCCAGCATGGCACTGATCAATTGCCGTTCAAAAGCCTCCACCTGGGCCACCAGCCCGACCGTTTCCGCTGCCCCCGTCAGCAGGGCCGGCAGGCCCAGGGCCAGACGGTCGGCAACATTGCGCAACTCGCGCACATTGCCGGGCCAGGCATGGGCCAACAGCGCCTGTCGCTCTGCTGCCGGCAGCAATGGCGGCGGGGTGCCCAGCCGGTCGCTGGCCGTCAGCAGGAAATGGTCCAGCAGCAGCGGGATATCGTCGCGCCGGTGGCGCAGCGGCGGGATCGCCAGGGGCACGACATTCAGGCGGAAATATAGATCTTCGCGGAACCGACCCTGTTTTGATAGGGCGCCCAGATCCTCCTTGGTCGCCGCCACGAAGCGAATATCCAACGGGATCGACCGGTTGGAGCCCAGCCGTTCCACCCGCCGGTCCTGCAGCACGCGCAGCAGCTTCACCTGCGCCGCCAGCGGCATGCTTTCGATCTCGTCCAGGAAGACGGTACCGCCATCGGCAAATTCCAGCTTGCCGATGCGGGTCTTAGCAGCCCCCGTGAAGGCGCCCGCCTCATGCCCGAACAGCTCGCTCTCCACCATACTGTCGGGGATTGCGCCGCAATTGATGGCGACAAACGGTTTGGGCGCTCGTTTGGAGAATTGGTGCAGAGCATGGGCCACCATTTCCTTGCCGCTGCCCGTCTCGCCCAGGATCAGGACATCGGCGCCGGTATCGGCCACCTGCCGGATCAGCTTTTTCACCGCCATCATGCCCGCTGACCGGCCCAGCAGGGCGGCATCCAGCCCATCCTGCTGCACCAGCGCCTGACGCAGCGCCCCCACCTCCGCCACCAACCGACGCTTTTCCAGCGCCCGGTTGACGGTGGTGATCAACCGGTCGGACGCGAACGGTTTCTCAATGAAATCATAGGCGCCATCGCGCATGGCCCCCACCGCCATGGCAATGTCGCCATGTCCCGTCATCACAATGACGGGCAGACCCGCATCCACGGCCAGGGCCGCGTTCAACAGTGCCAGACCATCCATCCCCGGCAGGCGCACATCGGTGATCAGCAGATCGGCCCCGTCCCGGCGCAACACCGCCAGTGCCGGTTCGGCCGCCGCGAAGCCTGCGACAGACAGGTCCGCCAGTTCCAATGCCTGCTCCACGCCCAACCGGACGGCGTCATCATCCTCCACCAGCAGGATACGCGGTGCGACCATACGCTAACCCTCTTTTGCCGCCGGCAGGTCGATGCTGAACACCGCCCCGCCTTCCGGCCTGTTTGCGGCCGTCAGGCTACCATCATGGTCGCGGATGATGCTGCCTGAAATCACCAGCCCCAGGCCCAGACCGTCACCCGGCGGTTTGGTGGTGAAGAAGGGCTCAAACAAATGCGGCATATGCGCGTCGGCAATGCCCGGCCCGGTATCCGCCACACATAGCTGCACACGGCCCCCCGCCGCCTGCCCCGTTACCGCCACACGCCGCACTTCCCGCCCTGTCACCGCGTCCAGGGCATTGCCGATCAGGTTGACCAGCACCTGTTCCAGGCGCAGCTTGTCGCAGCGCACGGCCAGCCCATCGGCCAGATCCAGCACAATCTCCGCCCCCACCCGTCGCACCTTTTCGGCCAAAAGCGTCAGGCTGTTCTCAACGGCCCGCGCCACGACCACATTGTCGGGCCGGTTGTCCGACCGGCGGGCGAAGGTGCGCAACTGCCCGGTGATCCGCGCCATCCGTTCCGTCAGGCCGGCAATATGGCGCAGATTTTCCGCCACCCGGTCCAGCCTGCCCCGTTGCAGAAAGGCCGCCGCATTGTCGGAGAAGGTGCGCAGTGCCGCCAGCGGCTGGTTCAGCTCATGCGTGATGCCCGCCGAGAGCTGGCCCAGGGCCGCCAGCTTGGCCGCCTGCACCAGATCATCCTGCGCCCGGCGCAAATCCTCGTTGGCCGCGACCAGCGCCGCCGTCCGCGCCGCGACTTCGCGTTCCAGGGCGGCGGCAGAGCGTTCCCAGGCCCGCCTTGTCCGCCGCCGCTGCCGCCAGTACAGCCAGCCCAGCAGGCCCAGTGCGGCCAGCCCGACCCCGCCGACCCTGCCCACGGTACGGGCCATGGCCACCCCGTCCAGGCTGGACAGAAGGTAAAGCCGCCAGGGCGTGCCCTCCACTGCGCTGTTGCTGGCCAGATAGGCACGTGGCGTACCTGCCAGCGTCACTGTCCCATCGTCACCGGCGCGCCAGTCCAGGGCGCGCAACGCCACCCCCTCATATTGCCGCGTATCGGCGAGCCTGACCTTCTCCGCGTCTGACAGCGGGGCCAGCGTGCGGAAGGTCCAGTCCGGCACCGACGACAGGATCACCACGCCATTGCCATCCACCACCAGGATACGGTCCGACAGCCCGGCCCAGCTTTTTTCCACCGGGGTCAGCGAGACCTTGACGACGGTGATACCCAGCGTCAGCCCCCCGTCCTCCAGCGCGCGGGCAAAATAATGGCCGGGTTCACGGCTGGTGGTGCCCACGCCATAGAACCGGCCAGAACCGCCGGCCAGCGCGTCACGGAAATAGGGGCGATAGGCAAAGTTGCGGCCCACAAAACTGTCGGTCTGCCGCCAGTTGCTGGCCGCCAGCGTTGTGCCGGCGGTGTCCATCAGATAGAGCGCTGCCGCCCCCGTCCGCGCCGCAATCTGTTCCATATGGATGTTGGCGGCCTCTATCGCCGCCGGATCATCGGGGCTTTGCAGGGCGCTGCGCAGCGTGGCGGACAGGCCCAGAATGGCCGGCGTCGTCTCATGCCGCGTCAACTCGCTGCGCAGGCCGGCAATCAGCAGGTCCCGCCGCGGCCCCGCCTGATCCAGCAGCGCCTCCCGGCTGATCCCCGCCGCCAGTTCGCCGCCCCCCCAGGCCAGCACAAACGCCAACAGGGCAAAGCCCAGGCCGATCAGGCCGGTCTTCACCCTGTTGGGGCCGCGCATGGGAGGGGGGGAGGTCATGGCGGCCAAGGATAAAGGATGAAACAGGTTCTGCGGAAGCGCTTACTCGGCCGGGGCCAGCACCGTGCGGGGGCGTTCCACCGCCTCTTCAATCCCCGTCGGGTTGGCCAGTTCGGCGTGCAGCTTGTTGGTGTCCAGCGCGCCTTCCCACTTGGCCACCACCAGCGTGGCCACACCATTGCCGATCAGGTTGGTCAGCGCACGCGCCTCCGACATGAAGCGGTCAACGCCCAGGATCAGGGCGATGGAGGCCACGGGGATATGGCCCACGGTGGCCAGCGTGGCCGCCAGCACGATGAAGCCCGATCCCGTCACCCCGGCAGCACCCTTGGAGGTCAGCAGCAGCACGGCCAGAATGCCCAGTTCCTGCCAGATGGTCAGGTCGGTATTGGTGGCCTGGGCCAGGAAGATGGCGGCCATGGTCAGATAGATGCAGGTGCCATCCAGGTTAAAAGAATAACCGGTCGGCACGACCAGCCCCACCACCGACTTTTCCACACCCAGCTTGTTCAGCTTGACCATCAGGCGCGGCAGCGCACTTTCCGACGATGAGGTGCCCAGCACGATCAGCAGCTCTTCACGGATATTGCGGATGAAGCGGGTGATGGAGAAACCACAGACCCGCGCCACGACACCCAGCACACCGAAGATGAAGATCAGGCAGGTGGCATAAAACGCCGCCATCAACTGCCCCAGCGAGATCAGCGTATCGACGCCATATTTGCCGATGGTAAAGGCCATGGCCCCGAACGCACCGATGGGCGCCACCTTCATCAGGATGCCGACAATCTTGAAAAAGACACCCGACGCCTGATCGATCAGGTGCAGCATGGGCCGGCCCTTGTCGCCCAGGCTTTGCAGGCCAAAGGCGAACAGGATGGCGATGAACAGCACCTGCAAAATCTCACCCTCGGCAAAGGCGCCGACAACGGTGGTGGGGATGATATGCATCAGAAAGGCGATGGTCCCCTGCTCCTGCGCCTTGGCGGCATAGGAGGCGATGGACTTGGTGTCCAGGGTCGCGGGATCGACATTCATGCCGGCACCGGGTTCCCAGACATTGACGATCACCATGCCCAGCACCAGGGCGATGGTCGTCAGAACCTCAAAGTAAATCAGGGCCTTGAACCCGACCCGCCCCACCTTCTTCATGTCTTCCATGCCGGCAATGCCATGCACGACGGTCAGAAAGATGATGGGCGCGATCAACATCTTGATCATCTTGATGAAGGCATCGCCCAACGGCTTCATGCTTTCACCCACCGACGGGTAGAAATGCCCCAGCGCAATGCCGATGGCGATGGCCACCAGCACCTGCACATAAAGGCTCTGATAGAACTTTTTCGGCGCCGCCGGGCTGGCGGCGATGCTGGCACCCTGGGCCATGTCGCTTCTCCCAATTGATCCGTGTCCGCCGGGTTGGGAGGCCACATAGCCCCGTCCCGCCTTCAGGGGCCTATAGGCATGGGGCGTGCCAGGGGGCGAGTTGCTTGGGAATCAAGGGGTTGGCGTGGGGTGCGGGCGGGTTTTGTCTGGAAGTTCGGACAGGGGGTGTGGGGTTTGTGCGGGATTTCGGACGGGAGCGTCCGCCCCCGTGCGCGCCGAACACACTCTCCCGTCATCCCCGCGAACGCGGGGACCCAGCGTAAGCGGCGTCTGCCGCGATATGACTGACTTCACTGCGGGTGAGTCCCTAGTCTTAACCTTACCACTTGCCTGTCTTTCAGGAACTCTGTGCTGTATCCTGCGTATACCCTGCAACTGCAAGCCGCAGCCCACGCTCATGACCAACAGCACCGAAAAAGCGACACCGAAGCCCGCTGAGGAGAATCCTTGGTATTTGCTCGCAACGCTGTATGGAGTGCCTAGCCTGGACGACGATAACCTTCGGCTACAGAACCGGGTCGCCTGGAACCGCTTTTATGCAAACGAATGGACCGATATTCAAAGAAAGTACTTAGCCAACAAGATTGACGCCGAGGAAATAACGCCTTTTGACGATAACGAGATGGAGGAAATCCGACTTAAATTTGCAAGAAGGGCTGGAAAAGCAGCGGTGGATATACCAAGAGCTGACCAGTTAATTAACTTCGAAGATTGTCATTTTGACCAAGATTTTCGTTTTAGTTCGTATATTCTAAAGGATGCCTATTTCACTCATGCCAAATTCTCTCAAGGCGCATATTTCAGCAACGCCACCTTCTGCGGTGAGGCCTGTTTTCGCGGCGCTAATTTTGCAGGAGAGGTCCATTTCGATAGTGCTAAATTTTTTACATCCGCTCATTTCAGCAATGCTACCTTCGAAAGGTCTATGTATTTCCGCCACGCAGTCTTTTGCGGGGAAGCCTATTTCCGCAGTGTAAAATTCAAGGGGCGCACGAATTTCGACAGTGCGAGTTTCGAAAGGGAAGTTATCTTCTCCGGTGCAGAATTGGAGGCGGCGACAGACTTTGCCGATTGCCGGTTCGAAAAATCTCCACCCCAATTTGAAGGTGCTACGCTCCATCCACGCACTAACTGGCGTCGGGTTGCTTGGCCACGACTGAAGGGATTAAAGCCTGCAGATGTTGAAGCGTTGACCGATGCGTATTGCATCCTCAAGCTGGAGATGGACAAGCAAAAGCGGCACGAGGATGAGCTTCTATTCTTCGCTAAGGAATTGGAATGCCGGCGGAGGGAATTAGGACGGTTCAAAGGCTTACCGATCTCACTGTATTGGCTCACTTCCGACTATGGGCGAAGTTACTACTGGCCGTTCCTATGGCTGCTCTCGCTCTTCAATGCTGGTGCCCCGGCCTTGTTTTTCCTTCAACCTGATATAGGGTGGACAAAATCGGTCGGACTGAGCGCCGTCAATTGCTTGGCCGGCTTCGGCCTGCGCAAGGAACTGATGGGCAAGACGGTGGAGAGCTTGGGCACCGGGGCGTTAATCGTTTCCGGCATACAGATGGTTCTGGGCCTGATCCTCCTCTTCCTTATCGGCCTCGGCCTGCGCAACCGGTTCCGGATGAAGTGATCCGCTGCCCCTTTCCGCCTTCCCGGCGAAGGCCGGGACCCAGGGGCCACAAGCACACCCCTATCCATAGCCTCGATCAACGAAGCTGAAAGGTCGGGCGCTTGGCCCCTGGGTCCCGGCCTTCGCCGGGAAGGCGGTGGAGAGTGGGGGAGAGGTGGTGATCTTGGTGCCTCCAGGCCCTCCCCCCCCCTCCGCACCCAACGCCTTGCCCCACCCCACCGCACCCCTGCCCCCCGCCATCCGCCCTTGTCGCAGCGCACAATCCCATGCGATAAGCACTCTATAACGCAACATTCTGGAACCGCCGCCCCATCGGGCCGCCACCGTTCCGGTGGTGCTTATGATGTCCGGCTGCATCCTGCGCCGGGCCGGTTACGAAGGTTACGTTTCCTCACATGCTTGATTTTAATGGTCTGGGGCTGCTGTCCCCGCTTTCCGCCGGGCTGTCCGCTGCCGGTTACACCAAACCCACCCCCATCCAGGCGCAGGCCCTGCCCGCCGCCCTGGCGGGTCGTGACGTACTGGGTCTGGCCCAGACGGGTACGGGCAAGACGGCGGCCTTTGCCCTGCCCGTCCTGCAGGCCCTGGCCAAGGCCGATAAACGCGCCCGGCCGCATTATCCGCGCGCCCTGATCATGCTGCCCACGCGCGAACTGGCGCTGCAGGTCGGCACGGTCTTCGACCTGCTGGGCCTGCACTTGCCCTTCACCAATGCGGTTGTGCATGGCGGGGTGTCGATCAATCCGCAGATCAAGGCGCTGGCGGCCGGGGTCGATATCCTGATTGCCACGCCGGGCCGCCTGATCGACCTGATGGATCAGGGCAAGTGCAAGCTGGACAATGTTGTCCTGTTTGTGTTGGACGAGGCGGACCGCATGCTGGACATGGGCTTCCTGCCGGCGGTGAAGAAGATTGTGGCGAAGCTGCCCAAGGCGGGCCGCCAGACCATGTTCTTCTCTGCCACCATGCCCAACGATGTGTCCGGTCTGGCCGAAAGCCTGCTGCATGATCATGTCCGGGTGGAGGTGACGCCGCCCGCCACCACGGTGGAGCGCATTGATCAGTCGGTGATCCATCTCGACATGGCGCAGAAGGCACCGACCCTGGTGAAGCTTCTCTCCGATCCGGCGGTGGAAACCGCCATCATCTTCACCCGCACCAAGCATGGCGCCAATAAACTGGCGGCACAATTGGCGGGTGCTGGCTTAGGCGCGGACGCCTATCACGCCAACAAGTCGCAGAATGCCCGCGAACGTGCCCTGGATGCGTTTCGCGCCGGCAAGACCCGCGCCCTGGTCGCCACCGACATTGCCGCACGCGGCATTGATGTGGATCTGATTACCCACGTCTTTAATTATGACCTGCCGGAAGTGCCCGACGCCTATGTCCATCGCATTGGCCGCACGGGCCGCGCGGGCCGGGCCGGTACGGCGGTATCGCTGGTCACGCCTGCCGACCGGCCGCTGTTGAAGCAGATTGAAAAGGTGACGCGGCAGTCGATCCCGCGCCACCCGATGGAACCGGCCGCCGCCGCCATCCTGCCGCAACTGAAGCCCGAACGCCCGCCGCAGCCACAGCCCAAGCGTGGTAACCGGGCCAAGCCCGCAGGCCAGCCGGGTGAGCGCAGCAGCCAGGGCCGCCCCGGCCATCGCGGTCAGCCGCGCCATGGCGAGGCCGCCCGCAACGACAGCCCGCGCCCCGATGCGCCCCGGTCAGACATGCTGCGTGCCGAAGGCACGGCTGCCCCGGCCGCTGCCCCCGCTGCCCGGCCGCAGCCGCCGCGCCCCCAGCAGGGCCCCCGCCCCCAGGGGCAGCAGGGCCAGCGCCCCCCGGCTCAGGGCCAGCGGCCCGCCCCGCACGGCAAGCCGCAGAACCATTCCCGCCCCGCCGCCAAACAGGCCGCCGACAACCGTCCGGCGCGCGACGGTGCCGCCCAACCGCAGCGGGCCCAGCGCCCGGCCCGTGAAACGACCGAGGCAGGCGGCGACTGGACACCCGATTTCCTGCGCCGCCCCGCCCGCGGATGACGGGGGTAGGGAGGGTGTTCGCTCACCCTCCCCCCCCAGACCGCTGACTTCCCCGCCCAACCCTGCTATACTGTGCCAGGACAGCACCCGGACCCTGTCTGTCCGGCAGGTCGTCCCCAACGCCCATGCAACACATCCCTGTTTTCTGTTGCATCCTGTTGCACGAAGGCGGCAGGAGTGGCGCCGTGGTAACTGAATTACCAAACTGACATCGAATTCTTGTAACTGGGGGATTAATTCCGCAACCGGGCGTGCTATAGTGCTGTCAATGACAGGTCGCATCATGCCGCGACCGGATAAATGGACCACCAAGCCCCAAGGAATGCCCATGCGCCGCCATCGCCATGCCAAGATCGTCGCCACCGTCGGCCCGGCCAGCAATACGCCGGAAAAGCTGAAGGAGCTGTTCCTGGCCGGGGCCGATGTCTTTCGGCTGAATTTCAGCCATGGCAGCCATGAGGACCATGCCAAGGTTCATGCCGCCATCCGGGCGCTGGAGAAAGAGGTCGGCCGCCCCATCTCCATCCTGCAGGATTTGCAGGGCCCCAAGATCCGCATCGGCACCCTGACCGCTGGCAAGGAAGAGCTGGTGAATGGGGAGAAGGTGACCTTTGTTCTGGGCAAGGAACCCGGCGGCAAGGACACGATCCCCCTGCCCCATCCCGAGATTTTTAAGGCCATCATGCCGGGCCAGGACCTGCTGATCGATGATGGTCGCGTGCGGGTGCGGGTGCGCGGGGTCAGCGACGACAAGATCACGGCGGAAGTGATCGTCGGCGGTGTCATCTCCAACCGTAAGGGCGTGAACCTGCCCGGTACGGCGCTGGACCTGTCACCCTTGACGGAGAAGGACCGCGCCGATCTGGCCTTTGGCCTCTCCTTGGGCGTCGATTGGGTGGCCCTGTCCTTTGTGCAGCGCCCGTCCGACGTGATCGAGGCCAAGTCCCTGATCGGGGACAAGGCGGGTCTGGTCTCCAAGATCGAAAAGCCGCAGGCGCTCGAAAAGATTGAAGATATCATCCGCCTGTCAGACGCCATCATGGTGGCGCGTGGTGACCTGGGCGTGGAAATCCCGCATGAGGATGTGCCCGGCCGCCAGAAGGAACTGGTCCGCGCCGCGCGTCTGGCCGCCAAGCCGGTGATTGTTGCCACCCAGATGCTGGACAGTATGGTGGCCAGCCCCACCCCGACCCGCGCCGAAGCGTCGGACGTGGCCACTGCTGTCTATGACGGCGCCGATGCGGTCATGCTGTCTGCCGAAAGCGCGTCGGGTCAGTTCCCGGTGGAATCCGTGTCGATGATGAACCGCATCATCACCAGCACGGAAAAACATGGGACCTACCGTCCCATCATCACCGCCCTGGAGCCGGAGGTGGACCACACCCCGTCCCATGCTGTGGCCGGGGTGGCGGCCGATCTGGCTGGTACCATCGACGCCGCCGCCATCTTCGCCTACACATCCAGCGGAAACACCGTGGCCCGTATCGCCCGCAAACGGCCGGATGTGCCGGTGCTGGCGGCGACCCCGCATGAAGGTGTGGCCCGACGTCTGGCGCTGGTCTGGGGGGCGCACGCCATCCATTCCGGTGATGTCGGCACCTATGAAGAAATGGTGGACCGCGCCCGGACCCTGGCGGTGAAGGAAGAGTTTGTGCGGCCGGGCGAACGTATCGTCATCGTCGCCGGCATCCCCTTCGGACAGGCCGGCAGCACCAACAACCTGCGTATTGCCAAGATCTGATCCAGGCGGACCCACAAAAGCCCGGCACCGCCAACGGTCGCCGGGCTTTTTTGTAGGGTCGTCAGACGCTTTTCCCGCCTGAAGGCTGAACAGACCCCACAAGAGTAAATTGTGTGGCTTCCGGTGGTCCCATTGCGGATCGGTCAGAACGCTCGCCTTGTATCACGACGTCTTTGGGGTGATCTCCGGCATGCCAACAACCACGATCTCTATCTCTGCCGGCGCGCAGAAGATATTCAACGATACGACTTTCGGAAACAGGTTGTCGGGATTCTTCTTGAAGTTATCCGGATTGTAAATCAGCGACTTATGCCGCCAGCAGCGATAGCCCAGGGAATGGATCTTCTCCAACATTCTGGCCGTATCGACGTTGGCGCCATATTCAAAATAAAGGAAAGGCCGGCACCGTTGAATGGTGCCGACAGCACCGTCAAGCACGGCCATTTCCATACCTTCAACATCGGCTTTCAGAAGCCGGAGATGGGGCACATTCAGGCTGTCAATCGTCACAACGTCAACCTGGTCACCATCACCCGCGTGATGAAGCGAAATGCCACCAAAGTTTCCGCGCTGATCATAATCTGTCCGGGGGACATATAATGTCCCGATTTCGGCCCCGACCGCCACCGGGTGAACGGACACGTTGCTGTTCTTGTTCGCCTGCAGGTTCAAGGTCAGCACGTCACTGATCCGCTTCTGCGGCTCAAACGCATGGACATGCCCCTGTGGCCCAACCGCATTGGCAAGCAACAGCGTATGGGCGCCAATATTGGCGCCGGCCTCAACCACTATATCGCCCGGTCGAAGCACGGATTGGCACACCAATGCTTCTTCCACCGACCATTCGCCATAAAGCTCAAGGGAGCGACCAATAAACTGATCGGTGCCCAGATACCACATGGGACCAGTGCGGGTGGCTGCCTGTCGCAGTCCCGCCGACACCTGCTCTTCCGGTGCCTGCTTAAGCAAGACCGGCGGCATATACCGGGGCAGCGGAGGACGGGATACGGGCGGGTATGTTTCGGCAGGTGCCGGGCCGGGCGGTGGCGGCGGGAGCAGCCGCGACCGGTCTCCATCTTTCAGGGCCGCAACCTCTGCCGCCAGCCGGTCAAAGACCTGCGGCCAGTCGCCCGGCTGCCGCTGCCGGAACAACCGCATGGTATGAGGATACCAAGGACTGTCCTCCCGGTCGGTCAGCCAACGCCAATCGGGCGACAGTTTCAGCGGCACCCAGACGGGCCGACCCAAGGCACCGGCCAGATGGGCAACCGAAGTGTCGGAGGAAATGATCAGATCCATATGCTGCATGACAGCCGCGGTATCCAGGAAGGCATCGGCGCCTGCATCGAAATCAGGGCCGAGCGTTTCCACCCGCATGCCGTCGGGCAAATTCTCCAACTGATCAAGGCCATAACCTTTCTGGAGGCTGACCAGGGTCACACCCGGAACACGGGCGACCGCCGCCAGATGATGCAGGCCATAGGAACGACCACGGTCAATGCCCACACCGGCCTTGCCCTGCCAGACAATCCCGATCCGGAACCCGCCCGGCGGTAAGCGATCCCGCCACATCTCCACCCGCTGCGGGTCCGCAAACAGATAGGGAATCGGCGCCGGAATGGTTGCCAGCGTGGTACCCAGGACAAAAGGCACACTCATGATGGCCAGATGCACATCAAACGGCGGAACAGGCTCCCCATAGGTCGCCAGGGTCACCCCCTCGATCTTCAGCAGGCATCCATACAGCGCACGCAGGTTAGGCGGCACCTCCAGGATAACCTGCCGTGCCCGGGCGGCGACATCGGCAACGAAGCGGACAAACTGGATACTGTCGCCCAGCCCCTGCTCGTGATGCAGCAGAATGGTCTTGGTCGAGATATCCTCCCCCTGCCATTCCGGCTTGCCGAAATCGCGCAGCGGAACCGGCAGATTGGGGCGCAGCCAGCGCCACTCAAAATGAGCCCATCCCTCTTCAAGTTTCCCGGCACCCAGAAACAGGCCCGCCGCTGTACCATGGATCGACGGGCTCAAAGGGTGGTGGCGCAGCGCCCGGCGCACGATCTCCTCCGCGTCCGCTGCCCGGCCCATATTCATATAGGTATTAGCCAGATTATTCAGACCGTCAGGATGTGTCGGGACAAGCCTCACGGCCTCACGGAAACTGCTTGCCGCCCCTTCCAGGTCGTTATGAACATCATACAGGGCACTGCCCAGATTGATGTGGGCTTCCGCCAGATCAGGCCGAAGCTGGGTTGCTTTGCGCAGAAGCGTGATCGCTTCTTCCCCACGACCGCGCTTTGACAATTGATTGCCCAGATTGACCATGGCCTCGACCATGCCGGGATGATGGCGCAGCGCCTCTTCATAGACCGCGATGCCATCGTCCGCCCGACCCGTATCGCAAAGAATATTCGCGAGGTTGAATAGGGCCATGGCCGCGCCTGGATGTTCCTTCAAGACCAGGCGGTAATTCTCCTCTGCCCCCGCCGCATCGCCTTGCGCATAAAAGGCGTTGGCCAGAAAGCAGCGGATCTCCGGTGATTGCGGCCGTAGAGACAAGGCCCGCTGATAAGCACCCGCAGCCTCGCTCGCACGCCCCAACGCCAACAGGGAGTTACCGTGATTGACCAGCGCATCTGCATCTTGAGGCGCGTGGCTGAGCCAGCGGGCAATGATGGTCTCTGCCTCGGCGTGGCGTCCTAATTGCTGAAGCGCGATACCAAGCGGATGCAGGGCATCATGCAGAGTTGGGTTGCGGGCCAGCAGCGTACGATACCGGCTCTCCGCCTCGGCGATGTTCCCGGCGATATGGACCTGCTTGGCCGCGTTCAGTTCCGCCAGTACCTTTTGATTGACGCCCGCCTTCTGCACCGTCCCATCCCCCGCCACGGTCGATCCTATAGAACATGTACCGAAGGCGCAGAGTGTTAATCAATGGAATCCCGGCCCCAATGATTGGTCAGCGCAAGGCGTTGCTGATCAGGTAGGCGGCATAGTCGGCCACTTTCAGCTTGATACCAGCCCGTTCACTTTCGCCTGCCATGGCACGGGCCAGCACGATATGGCGCTGGACATCGGCCTCTACCACCTTGAACAGGGCGGTCTCCCCCTTGATCCGGGGGTAATAGGTGGGATCGACGCGTTTCTGCCGCTTGCACAAACGCTCCACCACCTCGTCCTCGCTCACCGCGACATCGGCCTGCTTTTTCACCAGGGTCCAGTCTTTCTCGCCCGCAAACCCCTCGGCCAGCAGCGGTGCCGGATCACCGTCGCAGACGCCGACCTTGAACAGATTCTTGCCCAGACCGACATCGGAGCCCCACTGGCTAAGATTGGCGCTGCGCGCAACAAAGATCGTCGCCATTGATTCGGGGCTCCTCTTCGCACATGACCCCACCACCGGGGTCATCGGCTTCCCGAGGTAGCGCATAGGAACGCCGGTGAAAAGAGGCAAAGAAGTGGTGAGAAGAGCATACCCAAACCAATCAGGATTGGCGGGGTCGCCACAACCACCCTTCTCTGAGGGGCGGGCAGGAAGAAGTGCCGGTGGCCCACCAACGCGGCCAGCCTGCGCTGGACATAACGGACGGGAGCCGCAGGGTCAGTATAGATTCCGGGGAAAGAAGGTGGCGGACCCGAATGGATTCGAACCATCGGCCTCTGCCTTCGGAGGGCAGCGGCACTTCTCCGATTTTGCAAAAAACACAGGATTTCTGCGGGGTTTATGAGCGCCGCATTGCACATTCTGACTATCACTGACGTTCATTGACGGCCCAAATCTGCTCTGGGCGGCAGTGATGCGTCAGTGATTTTGGCGTTCTACCGACTTACCTCAAAATCATGTCAACTATATTCGTTATGCGTTTGGCGCAACCTAATAAGGCAATTTCTATTGCCCTGAAGACAAATTACCCCTCCAGGCCATCAATAGGATAATTGACCTACTTTCATTAGGAAAAGAACGAAATCGCATGACCGTCCTATTCTCCGAAAGTGGCGGAAATCCTGGGTTTTTTGGGCATATTGGCGAAGGTGCGGAAAATTATAATGGTTAACGGCTGTGTGACTAATTCGTAACACATTCCTATCTTGCGGATATTTTCGGTAAAATAGGTTTTTTATCGCTCGACAGCCTAAAAACGCTGGATTATGTTCTGCTCATACCCGCCGCTGAGCAGGTATCTGGGCTCCCGCCACCCCATCATAATCACAATATGAACAAAAGCCGATATTGGCATCGGCGAAGGAGAGTAGTCATGTCCACGTCTTCCGTGAACCATCAGGTTGTTGTGCCGGCTGTTTACTATTCATTTTGTGTAACAGATATGAATGTGTATGACGCCTCTGAGAGCCGCGTGACTTTTGACTTCCATGTAAGTGCATCGCCAATTGAACGTGATGGCGAGGTATTGGTCAACATCGACTTCCGGTCGATTAGCAATGGCCGCAGGTTTAGCCGGTCGGCTGGACCCATGGTTGAACTTGTGCTAAAGCACAACCGCGCTGGCGATGACGAGGAGCTGCTCAGCGACACTACTTTTACTTATGGTTACCAAGAACGCGTATATTACAGCCCGGCTTACAATAAGAAGCCTCGCTGGAAGTTCCGCCACTATGAATCGTTGCGTTCGATGCACTACATGATTACCGCAACCGGCGAGATGCGCTACGACGACTCAGTCGCACTTCATCTCGCAGTTTATACCGCGCTTCTCAACAAGCTTGCTGCGCATCCGCATGCCGGCGATCCGATCAAGCTGCGCGTGAGCAGTATCGTAGGTGCGCTTCAGCGCAAGCACGATAGGAACATGGCCACGCTGCCGTTCAAGGCGACGGTTCCTGTGGCCGCTTGACAGCAGCACAGTTCCGGGTGGGCTGGCTGACCAGCCCACCCAGGCCACATCCCAAGACCCACAACACCGAGAAGTCGGACCCTGCTCAACCGGGCAGCGCCCGAAGGAGAGAAGTCATGCCCGCCGAGATCCGCCTGCCGTACCTCACACCCGAAACGTCCGCCGCCGAAATCGACAAGCGCCTGGCCGCCATGGGTTTCCAGTCCCTGCGCAGCGCCGACATCGCCGCCGCAGCCAGCCGTTCCCCTCAGCCGGCGCCTGGACAGAATTTCCACGTGTGGGTTGACGCCCCTGCAGATGGAGCCGGGATCAGGGTCGCGATGATCCCGGAAAGCGACGGCGGCTATGTCCTGCGCGAAATTTCGCATGAGGCCGACACTATGGGAGACCAGCGTCTCGTCCCTATCGCCCTTTGCCCGTCAGCGGCTGCTATCATGCCGCCGCAGGTCGCCTCAGGCATTCTGGATACCGTCGGCCTGCAGATTGCGGACGTCATCACGTACCTGGAAGCCGCCCAGGCTGCCCTGCGCCGGCGCGAACTTTCCGCCCGCAAAGTTGTTGAAGCCACCACTGTGTCTATCCCCACAACCGACGGCCGCTTCGTTGACCTCTACATCGCCCGCGCGTCGCCGTTCCGTTGCTGGTGGGTCGCTCAAATCGTGGACACGCCCGCCGCCACCCCCTGCCAGATCGTCATGCGCACCAGGCGCGGCACTGTTCGTACGATCTCCATCGAAGATGGCCGCCGCACCCGCCACCAGCGCGCCGCCGCCTGAAAGCGCCACGCACGAACAACGTCACAATGACGGGCCGGCTGCCGTGCCTGGCCCCAGGAGAAGGATAGCCCCATGTCCACCGCTCGCACACAGCTCATGGCCACCGCCGCCACCGTTCTCAGCTTCAACCCCAACCCCGACGGCGAGACCGCCGACGTCGTGGTTGAAGTTGCTTACCCTGAACATGGTCATGCCGACATCCTGCGCGGCACTTCGGCCCGCGACGGCCAGGAGCGCTCGTGGACCCACGTTCACCGCTGCTCCCCGGAGGAACGGGCCAGCCTTTACACCCTCGGTGATGACGGCAAGCCACTGATCTACAACGCTATCAGCCGCCAAGAGTTCTGGTCTGTTATGACCGGAGTCGAGCTTTTCGGGCCGAACACGGGCTCTTGCCGTCGGCCCCTGAACCCGTTTGAAGGTGGCGATCTTGAAACTGAGATAAGCCAGGCTGCCCGCGGTTACCAGGGCAAGTGCTACGAAGAAATGGGCCCCTTCGAGCGCATGCTGCACTTCAGCGACCGCGTCATCGCCGTTGCCGATCAGTCCGTCTATGAATTTTGGAATAACCATCCCTCCTCGTGTACCATCCGGGAACTCGAAGTTCATGTTCGCGGTGAGGATGTTGTTCGCCGACAGCCCATTCTCAGTCGGACCATTGAGTTGTTCGAAGATGCAATTAAGCGCTCCGGAATTACTACGAAAGAAGCCGAGAACGCACATTTTCATGTGACACTTCACAATTCGGTGAAAGCGCTTGAGACAATGGTGCATGTAACTATTCGCCGCGATGGGCCTGAAAATTGGGTAATACAGGATGTGGTCGCCGCTGATCCTGATAACGAAGATGAGCATTACTATGGCGATAGTCTTTTTCTTCCCAACCGCGACGATCTTTCGATTGTAATTCCCGTGGATGAAGGCGGTGTCGTTATAAGGTTTGACTGATCTAATGCTTTGTATATTTCGCGGAGACATTCATGTCGGACAAGAAACTCAGACTCGTGACGTCAGCCGGAACCCGGCTGACGGTAACAGAAATTGAAGTTGAACCTGAACCAGTTCTGCTCAGCGAGTGTCTCGGATATTACCGGCGCCCGCCGGTCAAAACCGTCGTAATCTCAATCAGCCCCTCAGCCCACAGCGGCGGCCAGCCCCTCATTCTCCGCTGCTACTACGCCAGCGGCCCAGGCGGCTCAAAGCTCGACGTCGGCACCATCGGCGGCCCAGGCCGCCGCCCGTCCGCCACCCGCCTGGGCGACCACATCCTGGAAACCGGACACATCCTGCCGCCGCCTGAAACCGACACGCGGCTTATCGCCTGTGCCTACCTTCTCGCCCGCCGCGCCTTGGACATTGAGCAGCCGGAAGATGAAGCCCACGTCCGCCGGATCATCGCCTCGCCGGTCACCGCCGACGAACTTCTGACCCTGCGGACCCCGGCAGACATCGAAGCCGAGGTCTTCGGGTGTGATATTTTTGCGCCAATTGAAAAGGATGCCGCACCGGTTTCGCAAGCCTGCGCTATGGCCGATCGGCGTCTGGATGCCGACGAGCTTCCGCAGGGCTTGGCCAGGATCGGCTATCACTTCTTCCTGCCCGTCAACCCGCCGTCAGGCGGGCCACCCATTCACATCAAATGCACCATCGGACTCTCTGGCTGGTCCGCCCAGATGGCCATCCGCACAGACAATTCTGGCCAGATCTATAGCTTGGATGGCCGGCCTTATTGCGAATTCATGACCATCCGCACCAACGCCCAGGCTGCCGAAATGGACGCCATCCTGGCTGCCTACCGCGCCCCCGCCTGACTACCAGCGTTGCGCATCTGCCACGCCGTCCTGTCACATCAGTGCAGCACCAGATCGCCAAGCTCCAGCGCCAGGGCACGCTCCAGCGCCGCCCTGACCCTCCGCAAATCGGCCCCGCCCGGCTTCGCAAACCCACGCCGGATGACCGCCATCACATCCCCGCGGATGCCGGGCACTGCGTCCGCGGGAATTCCCCTGTCCGCCAGGATCCCCCTGAACAGGGCCTGGATCGCCTCATCCGCATGCTCCAGTCCAGGCCGGCCCACATGCAGGATCCGGAGGCGGGACCGGAGCGGAAGCGGGACGCTGTCCAGGCTATTCGCCGTCATAATCCAGGAAATCGCGGAGATATCGAAGGTGGCTCGCAAAGCATCGTCATAGTATCGGCTGGCGGTTTCCTTCTCCAGCATGGTCAGCAAGGTGTCTGTCATGCTGCCGTTATGGCGACTACTGCCAATCTTGTCGACCTCATCTACAATGATTAAAGGATTGGCCACCTTATGCTTTGCAATCGTGGCAACAGGCCGCGACGGGGCGGAACTTGACCAGCCGGCCGCGGTTCCGGCCAAATCTCGGTTGTCCGACGCGCCGCTGGCGGAAATGATGTCGACAGGCAGAGCGAGCCAGAAGCCAAGCTCACGCGCCAGCGCCGTCTTGCCGGAACCCGGCGGCCCGACAAGCAAAACCGGCGGCAGGTTCCTGAACCCCGTGCGGCTCATCTTCATAATTCTTTCCTGTTCAGCCGCGAATTTGATAACTTCCTCGGCCCACGGCGCAGATACTTTCACGCCCTGCGCGTAGTCTGTCATGCGCCCGGCGATCCGCTGCGTTTCTTCATGGAAATACTGGATCATTTTCACCAAGTCCGGCCTTTTGTCCCCATTGGGAAGGTCAGACGGCGGGCGCGGCATCACTTTCATACTCCGCGCCCGAGGCTCCGGTTTCTTGGCATCTTCCGCTTTCGCGCGCCGATCTTCATGCGCCGCGAGGACCATCGCCTCGTCTTCCGTGATCGCCTCCGGGCCATCCTTTTCCCGCGCCGCCCTGATGGCCGCCAACGCCTGTTCACGGCTCAGATCGGCGAGAGTCCTCGGTTTTTCTGACGATCCACCTTCCGCCTCAGTAGCGTCATCCTTGCGTCCGGCAGCTTCGGACAGCCCATGCGGACGCATCCAGCCAATCGCCATGGCGGCAGTCGTCAGTGGATGATCGTCAACTAAAACGATGGTCGTCGCCACGAAATCAGCAGTGAAAACCTTGGCCTGGCCGCGAAGATATCCAAGTCTTCCTCGGCGCTTGTCGTCAGCGAATACATGCTTATACAGCAGGTCGCCGTCGGGAAGCGCCTGTTCTCCGCGGACAATTCGCGACGCAAGTTGCGTATACCAAACCAGGAAATGGAAATAGAGTAGATAAACGGCGTATTCGTGAAAATGCTTGGCCCTGTCGATGTAATATGAAGTAGTAAACAAGCCGATGCCCAAAGTGAAGATATGCATATAATATTTGTGGTAGACAACATTGTTTCTGCGTGAGCTGGCTGTAATCATGCCAAGAGCGGCTTCCATAAGCCTCACGATTACTTCAGGCCTGTGTGCCAGCGGCCGGACATTTTGATCGCGCAGGAGATGAATCGCATCGTCCAGTGCCGCAGTTAACCAGTCGATTCTATCATCGCCACGGGCCTGGGCAAGAATAACATGTCTCAGGCTCTCCGAACGCCGAAGTAATGCAGCCTTGACGCCTTGGTGATCCTTCGGTTCGATTGAAGTCATGCCAAACAACAACCGCCGAAAGTCGTCATGGCGCGCGTTTTTGATCCGACGCAACTTAATCATCATTACCACCATCATCTGGATATTTGTCTGGCGCTGGCTTGATTGTCAGCCAAACGCGCACGCGGCTCCGGGCATCAGCCCGATATTATGAGGCCGCCGCATATCTCGATGAAGGATGTGGTATATGATGTATATTCCATGCTGTTAGCCTGCAGCAGCTGGGCGGCAGGCGTCAAGGGGATCCGAGTCAGTCCGCCTGCGCGCCGGCCCATGCCTGCCATGCAGAAACAGCATTTCGTAGTTGATCGACATATCCTACAAGCGCGGCACGGCCAGCAGCGTCGATGCAGGCGACAGCGCCCGGTGCGCCAGGCGGAAGGAAAACGTCGGTGGCCGGCGGCTGGATGGCGGCGAGGAGTTCGGCGGGCGGTGCGACGGAAACGGGGACCGGCACCGCGACCTCCATGGTGCGGATAGTCTCGCGCGGGGGCGGCTGGGATGAGCAGCCGGCCAGGGCCAGCATGGTGAAGGTGGCCAGGATGGCGGCCCAGATCCTGGTGGTCATCGTGCGTCTCCAGTGGGTTGGCGGATCCATACATTCAAGGCCGCGACATCCTGCGGAACCGGCGTCGGCGGTCGGGAAAGTTCCCGTTTCGCTGCGACGTCGGCCCGCCTGGCCCGTACCTGGCCGTCGGCCTGCATTCGTGCGACGACGGTGTTCTGGGTGGCGATCGCCCGCTCAAGCTCACCGATCTGCGCATCGCGGCGGGCGATGTCAGCCAGGGCTTCGGCCTGGGCGACTTGGGCCCGGGCGACGGCGGCCTCCAGTCTGGTGACAGTGACAATGTGGAATGCGACAGCCGTGGTGAGGGCCAGGCCGGCAGCAGCCAGGCCGAATAGGTGCCATGGGACGGCGGACGCGGCGATGCGGGTGAGGATGGAGGCGAGCATCACCGCCTCCCCTGGCGGCGATCCGACCAGCGGGCATACAGGGCGAGCAGCGCGCCGGCAATGGCCAGGCCGGCCAGCACCATTTTTAGTGTCGGCGCGTCGACACCGATGCTCCAGAGCGCAGCCTGCACTGGCTGTAGGGCATCTTGGGTGTCAGCGACGACAGATGCAGTGGTAGCCACAGCCGCCGTGGCCGATCCAATGACAGTCCGGCTTGCAGTCAGCGGCGCGACGGTCGGCATGGCGGCACTTTCAGTCATGCCGCCCGCCTGGTCATCGCCTTCCGCGACCGGTGCGGAGGCAGGTGTTAAGAGATAGAGCGCCGCTTCGTAAGAGCGACGGCGGACAAGCCCTGGAAGATCCTGCCGCTTGCCATCAATCGTTCCCTTCGTCCACATCCCGAAGGCGCGGCCGGCGCCGGCGGTGTCGCCGGCGTTGTGCAGCCGGAGGACGCTAGAGCCAGCAAATCCCTTTTTGCCAAGGCCAACGTTGTAAGCAAGGCTTGTCATCGCAGCGAGTTGCTGAGCAGTAACCGGCTGCGCCAGCAGATCAATGACCCCGGACATGAACCTCTGCATGTCTTCACGCAGCATCTGCTCGCATTCTGCCCGACTGAACCCCTGCGGCCACAGTTCCTTGGCCCGCGCCAAGCCTGCCTTCCCTTTGAGTTGCTGGCCAGTCTGCGGGTCGATCAGGACCCGGCCCCACCCGACAGTGACGTAGCCGGTCGGGCACAGCACAGGGTCAGAATGTGGCGTCCGCTTGTCCCCATCGTGCCAACCCTCGAACCGTCGCAGGATCTGCTGGAGGATCGTCACAGCCTCGCGCCGGACCTCCTCGCTCACCGCAACCACGCTAATTTTTCCTGTATTCGCAGCCACTTGCGGCCTCCTGTCCTATAAACCGTAGGACGATTGTCAGATTTCGATTGACGTAGATCGTCTTATTCGACAGTATACGCATAGGCGGCACGGTCCGCAAATCGACGGAGATTAGGAAATGGGAATCATGGCGTTGATCGCCCGGCCGCGCGCCGTGGCGGAAGGGGAAGCTGCGCCGCCGCCTGGCCGCTGCACATACTGCGGAACCGAAGTCGGCCCAACGTGCAGCTCGTGCCCGACGTGCGGGGCAATGCGTCTGTCGCTGTCGCCTGCAGGTTTCGCAATGGCTGGCTACGCTACGCTGTCAGCCGGAATGGAGCAAATCCCGCTGTACGCCCTACCTGTCGCCCTTCTTCTTTGCGGCGTTCTCTATGCGGTGGCATCCAGCCGCCGGTCAGCTTCCAGGCGGTGTATCTGGATCAAAATCTGACATGTCCAAAAATCGCATTGTCCCGAAAATGGATTGGTGCGAAACAGAATGGCAAAACATCATCTTACGCAGAGCGACTTGGGGGCTGTCATGCCGGATTTCTACGAGTTTTTTGCCGGTGGCGGCATGGCTCGGGCCGGCCTTGGTAACGGCTGGACCTGCAAGTTTGCTAACGATTTCAGTGAGATGAAGGCCGACACTTACCGGTCAAACTGGCCGTCCGATGATCTCCACGTCGGTGATGTGAATAACGTCACCGTTGCGGATATCAGCGGCGGCGCGGGGGCGGCAGATCTTGTTTGGGCTTCGTTCCCGTGCCAGGATCTGTCCCTGGCCGGCAACTATCTCGGCATCGGCCATTGGGGCGACAAGCAGAAGACCAGATCTGGAACTTTCTGGCCGTTCTGGCGACTGATGCGTGGTCTGATCGACGCCGGGCGTGCGCCGAAGATCATCGCCCTGGAGAATGTCTACGGCGCAATCACATCGAACAACGGCAAGGATTTTGCCGCGATCAGCAGCTCCTTCAGCGGTGCCGGCTATCGCTTCGGTGCGATGGTAATCGACGCAGAGCTGTTCCTGCCGCACTCACGCCCGCGCCTGTTCTTCGTCGGTGTGCGTTCAGACGTCGAGATCCCGGCCAGCATCCGCTGCTCTGGTCCGGCCGATCCGTGGCATCCGTCCTCTCTGGTCGCCGCGCAGCAGGGTATTTCGGCCGAGGCGCAACGAAAGTGGGTTTGGTGGGACATGCCTACGCCGCCGGCGCGCACCAAGCGGTTCGCGGATATCATCCAGGACAAGCCTAACGGCGTCGACTGGCACACAGCCGCGGAAACGAAGGCCTTGCTTGGCCTCATGAATCCATTGCATCTGGCGAAGGTCGAGCGCGCCAAGGTGGCCGGTCGCCGAATGGTTGGCGGCGTCTACAAGCGCACCAGGTCAGAAGATGGTGTGAAAAAGCAGCGGGCCGAGGTTCGGTTCGACGATATTGCCGGGTGCCTACGCACGCCCGCTGGCGGATCGTCTCGCCAGAGCATCCTGGTCGTCGACGGCCAGCGCGTTCGGTCGCGTCTGTTGTCGCCGCGGGAGGCTGCGCGGCTGATGGGGCTGCCCGACACATACAAGCTTCCGGCCGGATACAACGACGCATACCATGTGGCCGGCGATGGCGTCGCGGTTCCCGTAGTCCGTCACCTGGCGGCGCATATCTTCGAGCCGATCGTCGCATCGTCGGAATCCGCGACCGATGTTGTCCATCATACCATTGCTGCTGAGTGAGCGACGAACCACTCGACTCTCTCAACTCATCCGGTTATGACTCCTGGCATTGATTCCGTCTTCGCCTGGAGGCTTGTATCTTGCCGACCGATATAATAGGCCGCAACCCGGATTCCGTAAATTTCCCACCGTTTGAAACCGAAGACCTTAGGAGAAACCTGGAGCTTTTCCTTAACCGTACAGTCATTGACCCGATAACTGGAAAGAATGTTGTTCTTGGGAACTATAAGTGGGGTGTATACGCATTTTTTGATTACGACGGTGAGCCGATTTATGTCGGTCAAACCAATGAGATGCTGAGAACCAGGATCAGGAGACATCTGACAAACCAGCGCACTGACGCTGTAGCTATGTCGGTACTTGATCCGTTTGAAGTCCACACGATCAATGTCTATCCACTTCCACAGTACCAGAATGTCGGGAAGGGCAATAAGGAGCAGTTCCAGGCGGCCAAGGCTCATCTCGATGGGCTTGAGCGGGCTATCTATGATGATTCGATCAACAGAAGCGAATTCAGGGCAATCCTGAACGAGAAGGACCCGCCACCATCGACCGTTGTGCTCGGCGCCCTACCTGTTTGCTTCTCCGGGTGCATTGTGTCTGAAGAAGTTTACAGAATCAGATCTCACCCGGATTTTCGTATTGCTCGGCGGGCATACATCATCAGCCGCCTCGCCCAGGTTATATCCGAACGCAAGGTTCAGGGCGGTCTGCGCAGGACGCTTCTGACACAGGCCAAGAGGCTGCAGTGGCTCGCGGATCGGCGATTTATGGCTCTGGGTGGAGCTTTCTCGGTCGAGACCGAGGCTGGTGGTGAAGAAGGTGATGTTGAATAGTGACTGCTAATATGAATAGAATTCCAGACTAAAAGAAGAAAGGTTCGGCTATGCGCTATGGACTTTGCAGAGTTACCGGTGCCAAAGGCTTTGGTGTTTACGCTCATTGTCTTTTTAAAGAGAATGGAGATATTGATAGAGTATTTGGGTACTCTATTTATAGCTCGGACAATATTTATGTTGGGAGTGCCGACACATTTGAGGGTGCGGTCGCAAAATTATTGAATCTATGTGACATCTTCAAAGATTATGTTGAATCATTTATGACCCATGTGAAAGAGGATGTCGATCGCATATCAAATGAAGATTTTAGTGAACTAAAAGACCAAATAGTTGATGATGGCATAATTGGTATATCATTTGGGCTGATGGCTAGTATGTTTGAATTCTTCTGTATTCTAATCGGCGGCGGACGTACTTTTGATAGTGAGGCATTCGAATGTATTTCGAAAAGCATAGAGTCAGCAAAATCAAAACTTGATGAATTAATGCCAAATAAGTCCGAATTAAAGGTCTAATGCACTATAGGGGCGGCCGGTCATCCTCCAGCCGCCCCCTATCAATCGCATCCAGCAAAATCCCGAGCCCGGCTCTCGCATGCGCCAGGTGCGACCTACCGCTCTCCGGATCCATGTCCTCGCCGTCGTACCATGCAGTCACATGCCGCAGCACGGCCTCATAATACACGCTCGCCTTTGGCCGCCGACCCTCCAGCCGCCAGTTAAAAGCCCCGTATTTCCTGGCCCCAAGCTCAAAAGCCCAGGCTTCTTCCCGCATCGCCGCTGGCGGGATCAGCCTCAGTGGCGTTTTCTTGCTGCCGGCCTCAGCCTTCGGGTCGTACCCGCCGCCGGCCCCGCCATCCCCACCGCCAGTTGCCGGGCCCTGCTCAGCGGTCTTCATGGCGCGGCTCCTGCTGCGGCGGGGTGAAGATGGCCGCCGCCTCCATGAAGAAGGAGGCGGCAATCTGGAGGAATATGATGGGCAGCAGGGCGGCCGGGAGCATCACTGGGCCTCCTGGACGGCCCAGCGGGGCGACTGCGTGTCACCGAATGCCCTGCTGGCGGGCTGGTCGACAAAGATCTGGGTCTGGATCGTGGTGCCCCAGCGGGGGTGGTCAAAATGCAGAGACTGGCTTGGCGGATGCGGGGCAAAGCGCATAGCGCGGCTCCACTCGTCGGCGCCTTTCAAGCAATCGTTGACGGTAATATTCGGAAGGCACATGTAATTGTGATAGTGACCAAGCAAAAGATGGTCAAATGGAGACTTTGCAGCGGCATAAGCTGCCATCATCTTCTTGGCGCCGCGAATGATCGGACCGGCGGCCCCGATGATGCCGTCACCACCACCCACCCCCAGGGAATCGCCGTGTGTCAGCATGTAACGCTTGCCGAAGACGCTGAATGGGGCGTCGTTGCTGTCAGCGACTTGCCACGAAACACCGGGAATTCCCTCGGTTTCGCGCTGTGCCAGGCGGTAGGAGATCCAGTCGGCGTTGGTCGCATTCCGCAGTTTTGCCATCGGTTTGTGGCTGGTGCGGCCGTGGTTCCCAGTGACGCAGACGATATGGATGTTTCCGAATGCCTTCGCCATTTCTTTTATGGCGGCAGAAATATTTGAGGATAGGTCGTAGATACTCTCCATGAGGGTCTGCTCGTTCGTCAGGGCAAGCTCATGATGTATATCGCCCGACACCATGTCGCCGCCCAGGCACAGGTAAAGGCCTGGGTACCGCGGATTCACCATGTGACCGAACGCGAAGTCGATCGTGCGCTCGACCAACGTTTTCAGACGCTTATGTGCGATCTGTGGATTGTATTCGTTGTAGCCATCCATCTCTCGCAGAGAGACGGTTTCGCCCCAGTGCCAGTCCGACCAGATTGCGATCGGTATCCCAGGGGCGCCCGAAGTCGTTCCTTGCGGCTGAGCCCGCCATTCCGGTTGGCGTAGGTTGGTTTTCCCGATGACACCGAGAATATCCAACACACGCTCGTCACTCGCCTCGGCGCGATGCGCCCGGCGCAGTTCGGCCTTCAGCCGGTTCACCTCGTCTTCCAGACCTATGATCCGGCGGGATGCTGGTGAACCGTCGATCCGATAACGCTCCGGCTTCTGCGGCGCGATCTCTTCAACCACCTCGGCGGCGGCCGCCCGTTTGTCCAGAGCCAGCGGCCGGCCATCTTCCATGCCGCCATCAAGCCCATCATCCGCCGCCTTCGGCACCGGCGGCTCGGACATTCTCACGCCGCCCAGGCCGCCCATCAGATCCTCGAAACTGACCGCCCGGCCTTCCTCTTCCACCGGCGCGGCGGAGGCCGGCTTGCCCGGCACCTTCTGCGCCGGCGAGGCGATGCCCAGCTTTTTGCACATGCGGTGCAGGCTGGACAGGGCCCAGCCCTGGCGGATGGCAGTGGCGCGGAAGGATCCGTTGCGGGCCAGCAGGCCCTGGATGTCGGCGGCGGATATGTCGGCGGGAATTGGCGTCGAAGAGGTGGTCATCGGGTGTCCTTTGTCTTGGCTGCCTGTCGCGGCGTGTGTGTCGGTTCGGGTTTCGGTTGGGCAGGAAAACGAAGGAAAACAACGGGTAGGTGTCAGGCGGCGACCTGGATTTCTTCGCCGCCGCGGAAGACGACATCACCCACGAAATCGTACGGGTCGTCCGCGTCCTCGTCCGTTTCGACGGCTGCCACGCTCCATGCGCCGGCGGCACGGACGAGGGTCACGTACCAGCGGCCGCCATCCACACCGCGCAGGGTCCTGATCAGCAAGGCATCGGTCAGGTCGGCAGCAGTGCGGCCAGCGGCAGCGATGGCCGCTTCGGCACGGGCTACGAGCGGAAACAGAATGGGGTCGGCGGCGACGGCTTCAGCGCCGCGGACTGCGATCTCAAAGGCTTCAATCTGTGCGGACATGCTTCTTCTCCTGCGGGGACGGGCTACCCATCCCCGATTGCATCGGTTGGCCATTTGCTTATTCGTGCGGCTGGCTAGATCTTGTGTTCGCCGCGCTGTGTGACCACAACATGAATCCAATGCCGTGGTCACAGCAAGTAAATAATTTCAGAGAAAACATAGCCGTGCAGTCAATCTCCGCCGATTACTTCCCAAACTTTGCTTAAAGGAGAATTTGGTTTTCCATGGAACTTTCCATTCATCGACCACCATTCTCCTTATGAAGTCCTTTAAGGAAAATGATGGAGAATCTGGCAAGGTATGACTGTGGCGCTAGAGGCGTATGCAGGTTAAGCATGGGTGGATGGGTTAGCCGACCCAGAAGGACGCAGATGAGCCAGGCGAGCTGGGAAAAATATTGTGGAGCCGGCCGTCCAGGCTGAAAACGCCTCGCAGCTGCGATCCAGTTGCGTGGAAAATTGCCATCACAATCGTGGAAACGCCTGTTGGATCCATATAGAAGCCGGTTCCCTGCGGTGAGAGATTGGCACCTGAGTATTCACCTGCGTTCGTAAGAATAGTGTACGTAGACCCGTTGGTAGATACAGCAAGCTGCACTACCTGTGTAGGATTGGGAGGCAAGGTCGCCGACGCATCATTTGTGCGATATACGATGTAGTATGTGCGACTTGCATCGCGAGGATCTGCTACTGGACCATACAGCGCGTGAACTCTTGCATTTAGTGTCGCGTTGGTCGGCACATCGGCAGTAAAAATTCCAGTCATGCCAGGCGCCGCAGGGCGGTAAACCGACCACGCATCACCAGGATCCGCGGGCACGGTTCCGTAATCCGTGATTTTCACGGACCCGATTTCACCGCCAGGCCCGCCAATCGACCACGTTCGCAGCCGGCCAGACCCTGCATATACATCGTCGAACATCGCTGCGCATCGCATAGAAATGATCCCGCCACTTCCGCCTGTGGCAAGAGCAAACGGCGGCATCGTATACGGACCGCCAAAATCATTGGCGACTACACTGGTTGACCGAAACTGAAGTCTCGCAATGGCCAGACCACCTGCCCCGGTATAAAGGCCAGTTGCCGTTATTGTTGACCCGGAATAAGTAATCAGTCCAACGAGTGTTCCGTTATGCTGGCTCCAGCCCTGCCAATATTCCGGGTCGACCGTCGCGGTGAAGCCGATCGCCGGGAATTTTGCGGCGCTGAGTGGCCAAGCCAGGCGCGCGATGTCTGGAAAAGCGCCGGAATCCGCGATGGTTTCAGCCGATACCCTGTCGTATCTGGTCGCCGTCGCCGCATTTTGCCAGAACAGCGCGACGCCATATCGCGAAGCCTGGCTGCGATACGCAATAAGAAGCGGACGGCCCAGGGCAGTCGCGCCGCCAAAGGCATACTGCATGTCGGTTATGACAGTGCCGCCGGCGGTTCGGAATTCCAGGCCAGCCACGCTGACCGGCACGGCGGTGAGCGTCCGCGCCGGGTCAGTGGTCGGCGTGGCGGGCGCGACGGTGTTGTGGTCAAAGGCAAGGCGGCCGGACTGGCTCGCCCTGGCGAAGCTGTGGCTCCAGGGCCAGGCTGTACCGGCGGCCGGCGGATAAAGGTGCCACCACCATGGCCGGCCGGCTTGATACCAGCCCGGCCGCGTCCCGATTGTGCGATGTGCAATAGGCATGATTTTAGTACCCCAGGCCGCCGACAAACGAAAACCAGCGGTTCAACCCCTCGACGTAAGTGCATGTTATTACGTCGATTTTCCCAGCGGTGGTTGAAAACTGGATTTGCGTCGCGTCGGCTGGCACGGCGCCCAGGCCGCCAGGCAGCGACAACGTCTTGGCGCCGGACGCGCCGTGGACAATGAAAACAGTCAGACTCCATGCCCGGCGGCGGGGGGCGAGCCCGGCTGGAACTTGGGCGGCAGGAACAGCTGGACGCGAGGCGACAGACAGTGAGCCCGACAAGCCCGGTAGATTCCAAACGACGATTTGCCCGCGGGCCGGATCGGCGATCACAGAAGACCCGCTAAGCTCTTGAATTACTTCGCCATAATCCAGCAAGTCCATCTTTCCGAGGATCGTTAAATCTCTAATATCGTGGAGCGGATCGGCCCGCACGGCCCGGCCCGGCTCAGGTGGCCCTACGCCGGCAACGGCGGGCTGGCCACCCCCTGCCGGCGATGCGGGCACGGGCCGGCGGGACGCTGTGTCAGCTGGGCGGCGGGCTGTGGTGGCGATGAGTGAGGCGAGATCGGTGGACATGTGGGCAGTCCCTTGGTGTTCTGGTTCAGGCCGTGCGGGCGAGGTTGATGCCGAGCGGCAGGCCGGCGACGAGGCTGGGCAGATCGGCTTCGAGCAATATTTCGCCGGATTGCGGCTCAATGTTTTTCAGCGCGATACTGATGCTGATGGGATGGTCCCGCAGGTACGCCTCGGGGTCAGATGTCAGCGCCAGGCCGGTGTTCTGCGACCCGAGCGCGTTGGTAACGGTAACGTTTGTGATGCAGAAATCGTCCGGATCCGCGACAAGTGCGGCGGCATCAACAGGGCGCCAGGGGTAAACCCCGGATTCCGGAGTCTTGGTGCCGACATACGACATGACCGATGATGACAGACCCGCGGGTCCATCCGCGGTTTCGTTTTGCCAGCTTGTCGCCCCGGCAGTTTGCCAGCCCGTCAAAGACGCTTGCACGCCCGTACCGATCGCGACGCCGATCGTGACCTTCGCCGTCCGCTGACCATCCGCGTCCGCCGACAACGTGAGCTGTGTCACTTTTCCTCTGCATGTGCCCAGCCCTGGGATTCCAGAAAGGCGAACAGAGGACGACAGCGTCAGCGCGGCGGCGGCCTCGAAGGTGCATTCGAAGCTCACCGCGATCGCCCTGGCCGCCGCGGCCAGCTTCGCCCTGGCCCGCTGCATGGCGTTCTGGACCAGGTTAAGGCCCAGGGTCGACAACCCGCCGCCGGCGAAGCATGCGCTGGCCGCGGCTCGCTGGCGAACCGAGGTTTTCCATGTCGTTTCGCCATCCGGCGACTGGTATTCCACGAGCTGCGAAGTCTCAAGCTCAGCATCAATGTAAGAGTTGGCCTTCAGGGCCAGCTTTTCTCTCTTGGCAGAAGAACCGGACGCCACAAAAAGTGGCTGAATACCAGCGGTTACTGAGAATGAAACGACTTCCCGGCGCGGCTGCTCGTAGTTCGCCTCGATTTGCATTTGCCCAGTGAAAACGCCCACTTCGTAACTGATCTGCCGGTTCCGCGGCACGTCGGGTGTGGCCGGCCAGTCGGGCGAACGAATGTAGTCCACTTCTGGGTCGCCGGACGGGTAGTCCAGCGCCGACACCGTGGCGGCGGACGACACAGTTGTACCCACTTTTCGCAGTGCGGCATATTTCACGGAGTAGCCGGACGACGAACCTGACACAGCCCCGGTCCAGGCGCTTTCAAGGTCGTCCTGGGTTATCGTGGATATCGTGGTCGTCGGAACTCCGCCGTTTGCAGCCGCGAAAATCTTCGGTGCCGCATCGAACTGCGTCGCAACCCGCTGCGACCAGCCCACATCCAACTCGACATCAATTTGTGTCACAGGCGGTTCAGTCACCTCAACGCTTACATTCCACACATCCGAAGCTGTTAAAGTGGTGAACCCACTGCCCGCGAAAATGTGGCTCAGCGTCGGTGAACCCCCGACGCGCGGCCAATGGACCACCAAAGGGATCGCGGCCAGTGCCACGGCTGGATCCGCCGGGTCGTAATCTTCCGGCAGCAAAAGTGGTTCGAACTGGGGGCGGCGCGGCCTGGAGATCGACACCGCAAGGTTCGCCGGCGTCCAGCCAACTGGGATTTCGATGACGGTCAGGATTCCGGCAGCGAAATCAACGCGATAGTGCGTGTTTTCGATCCAGAGCGGGTCGACCACATCGGCGGACGCGAGCTGCGTGAAGCCAAGGTTGAGCTTCGCACCGGCCAGAATCCCAGATTGTGGGAGTGAAGCCGTCGATACAAGGCCGTTTAAAGAGCCGAACAGCGCCAGAAGGGCCCCGCGGTCATCAAAGGGCCTAGAAACGCATTCTATAGCAACGCTTTCCTGACCAACCAGGCCGACCGGGAATGCGGTCAGCGAACCGGCGAACAGCAGCGTTGGGCTCGCGCCGGCGGTCAACTCGCAGGAAATGAAGGCCCGACGCTTCCTGCCTGGCGCAAGAAGGCCAATCCCAGGATTCCGGATCTCGACAGATGCCGTTGCGAACTCACCCTCGCCGTGGGAAATCGTCAATGCAAAGACTTCCTCGTCCTCGCGGGCGTGAGTAGCAACCGAGAAAACTTCCGCATCGTCAACCCACGCGAAATAAATCTTCCCAGACGACATAATCAAACCTCTTCGAGTTCAACGCCCCAGCTTGCAGACCGGCCCCAATCATTTTCCGACCTGGACCAGGATGCGACCAGACACTGAACAATGGGCCGATATGTCACGTAAGCGACTGCTTCCGGAAAAGTAACACTCCACGGGGCGCTTGTCGAACTTGTGGATGGCGAAATTTCGACTCCGTCGACAGTCACGCCCCTGACTGACCCCGCCACCGGCTGCCGGGCCAACACCGCCTGCGTCGGCGTGCCCGGCGTCGGCAGTTGCTCCACAGGATCCGGCATATGCACAGTGACCGGCATGCCGCGCCACAAACCCACCAGCGTCGGAACCCGCCCACCGCTATGCGCTAGCGAGATTTTGACCTTGCGGAACAATGGGTTGGACAGGTTCTTGAGCGTGCCGTTGACCGTCCTCCGGAGTTCGCCGGCATCGATCGGCGACACGTCCACGTCAATGCCGCGGGCAGAACGGACCGGGAACACGACTTCCCCTATTTCCGAGGAAATAATCCGCAGATAGGTATCTGGAGCATCGGTCATTTCGTTGTTTTCCTATTCTGATTGTCGTCCTACGGCCTTGCGGGAGGGGTTAGCGCCAGGCGGGCTGGCTGCCGCTCGAAGACACGCGCGCGGTGCGCTGCAGGGCGGCCTTGATGTCCCTGATGCCGGCGTCCGACGTCCGCGCGGCCACGGACTGGCCGCTTGGCAGCACGAGAGTCAGGCCGGCGCCCATTCCGGTACCGCCAACGTCGCCGATGCCGGCGAGGCTTGGGACCGACATCCGGGGCATGGACATGGCCCCGACGAACCCTCCGGTGGCGAAACCGGGCAACCGCAAGCCGTTGACGCGATTGAGGAAATCGACGCCGTACTGGCGCACGGCGGCGGCCCTGACCACGAACTCACCTGTGGACAGGCGGGCAAGGATAGAGTCAGAGGTCGGGCCGCCGGGCCCGGAGACCTGGCCGCCGTCGGCGTAGCCGGGGATGGACGGGGTGGTGGATGAGGTGGCTGGTGAAGACAGGCCCAGGAACCGGCCCGCGGCGGACAAAGCTTCGCCAACGGACCGGCCGACGTCGGCGGCCGTAGTGCGCAGCCAGTCCCAAAATCCGGCAAACAGGTCCTTCCACGCGATTATGGAAGTGGAAATTGCGCCCGTGAATCCTTCGACCAACGCGGTTCCAATTGCGGCGAGCGAAGGCAGCGGGAAAGTTCGGATGACCGTGACAACGCCAGCCAGCGCATCGCCAATCGCAACGATAACCGGCCAAAGTCTTGATACGACTGCAAAAACGGCACGCAGCGCACCGCCAAGCGGCGCCAACAAGCCGATCAGGATAAACAATTGACGATTGTTCTCAGCGCCTGTCAACTCGCGCAGAAAAGCCAGTACAGGCTCAACAAAGGCTTCGATTGGCTTGTAGATTTTCTCGAAAACCTTAGACACATCACCAGCGAAACCGACAATGTACTTAATAATCTCGTTGATGGCATCAAGGATCGGCTTGATGTCACGATCGTAAACCTTGACAAAGTCGTCAAACAGCGCTTTGAACTCTTTTGTAAGAGTTGCACGAGCCTCTGAGATCCATTTCGGTACAGCGCTTGGCTGGCCGTTGATGAACTTGAAAATCTCGCCGAAAATCCCGCGGATTTCAGACGCAACGCCGGTAAATGCTTTCAGCCAATCGTTGGTCAGCGGCTCCTGGCTCCCGGAAAGCAACTTAAAGATGTCGACAATGACGCTGCGCAAAAAGCCGAACCCCTGCGCAGCGAGGTCAACGATCGCGGCGCGGTTTTCAGCGATCCAAGCGGTAAGCGCCTGAAGATCTGCGGCGGACTGCGGCCCAAGGGCTTCCAGCAAGGCGCGCTGAACCGATTTCAAAGACAGAACAAGTCCTTGCCAAGCAGAGTCAACCTCTACGGCAATTTTCCCCTGGTTATCCGAAACAAACAGGCCCAGTCGATAAATTTCCTCCATTTCCTTTCGGATGCCGGCACTGCCCTTTTCGAGGAGTGGCAGCAGTTTTATTGCATCGTCTTCACCAGTAATCCTTTGCAACGCGAAAGTCCGGCCAGCCGAATTCGGCATGGCGGCAAGACCATCGGCGACGCGGGGGATGAGCTGGCTCATAGTCAGCAACTCGCCGTTCGGCCCGCGCAAAGCAACGCCCAACGCTTTGAAAACGCTGGCTTGCTCGCTCTCTGGATCCTGGAGCGCTGTGACGTAGGCGTCGGTCAGACCGGACAGAGCGCCGGACAGGTCATCGACTTCAATGCCGGTTTTGCGGGCAACTGCGGCAAAAGCGGAATACTGTCCAACGCCCCCGGAAAAACCGCTGGACTGCGTAATGCGCTGAAGCTTTGCTGTTTCGTCCGCGCTGTCGCGAAGGGAGACAGCGAGTCCGGCACCCGCTGCGGCGCCGGCGGCAAGGCTCGCCAGGCCGGTGCGGATGGTAATCCCAGCAGCTGCGCGAGCAGCGCCAAGGAGTGCGCCGCGCAGGCGGCCCGCTGTTGAAGTGGAAGCAGAAAGGCCGGACGCCAGCGGGCCGGTCGCAGCGGCCATAGATGAGATGGACGAAGCGGCACTGGAGGGCGGCAATGCGGAAGTGAAGGCGGACATGGCCGTCGCAGCGGAACCGGCGGTCGTGGCGATTGACCTTAGGGCGGCGTTGATTGCAACCAGCGCGGTTTCTAGTCTCGTCGCGGAAATGACGAGTTTGTCTATTGCGTCGGTGACGCGCTTCAGGGCAGCCACGGCTGCGGCGTCGCCGGTGATCCGGATGGCGATAGTGCCGGCTGAACCGACGGCTGCGACGCGGGTGAGCGCCGCCGCGATGTCATCGAGCAGTCGGGCGACGCGGGCACCGCGAACGGCGGCACGGCCCAGGGCGGTGGCTAGGCTACCGACCGCGGCGGCGCCGGTCGACCTGATCGTCGTAAGGTCGGTGGCGATGCGCGCAAGGTCGGACGACAGCGCAGCGGCGCCAGTAGCGCGAAGATCAATGGATGCAGACGCGGAGCGCAGGGCGGTGACGGCGGTGGCGATGCGGGACAAGGAAGATTCAGCGGCTGGAGCGCCGGTGGTGGTAACGTCGATGTCGATCGGAGAACGGATGCCAGCAATGGCAGCCACCAATTTGCCAATCGCGGTCGACAGCGTGCTGACCTTCGTCGTTGCGGCACTGGCGGCTGAATCCAAGCCGCCGATCGCCGGCCCGGCACCGCTGCGAACGGCGGCAAGACCAGCAGAAACGGCGGCAAGATCGCGGGCGATGGCAGCCAGACCTGGAGACTCGATGTCAATTTTCCCAGAAGCGCTTTTCAACGCCGCGGCAGCGGCTGCCGCGGCGTTGAGATCGGTCGTCAGCGCTGCGACCTTGGACATCGCCCGTGTCGTCGCCACCTCAATATCGCCCAGGGCCGCCCGGATTCTATCCAGGGCAGTCGTCACCGTGCCCACGCCGGATGCGTCAAACTCGAAACTAAGTTTCTGACTGGCCGATCCGGTAGTCATTTTATTACGCTCCGCTCAGTTCCTTGAGCAATTTTTTGACACTGTCGTCTTTGCCGTGGTGCGCAGCGCGGGCGGCGACTATGGACCTGGCCATCGCGAGATCCAGGCGGCGGGCGTCGATGGCGGCGAAGGCGGCGATCTGGCGCGGGGTGTATTGCCAAACTGACGACGGAGGATGGCCGGCGGCAATCAGTTGATGTATCGCCGCCGCCAATTCGCTCAGCGGTCCTTCGGAGCGCCCCGACCGCCGGTCGCCGCGGTGGCGAGGCTTTCGAGGCGGCGAACGAAATCCTCCACGCCCTGCGGCATGGTTTCAGCGATGATGGCCGACAGCAGATCCAGCTGTTCTGAGGCGGACAGCGTCGCGGCCACGGCTTCCGCCTTGCTGTCACCCGGCGAACCGGTGCCGGCGGCGATCACCGCGGCCAAGGCTTCAGGCGCAGCCTCAGCCAGCGTCTCAGCCGACATGTTGCCGCCACCGAGGGCCGCCAGCAGCGCCGGAAACCGGTGCAGCAGCGTAGCCAGTCCAGCCGCCGAGACTCCGGTGACAGCCACGTCCGTCCCCCTCACGGGAACGGTGCGGCCGGCGGGTGCGATATCGAGAAGGGATGCCATAGTCTGATATCTCCAATCAGATCAACTGGATAGCGGGAGAATTAGAGGGTGGACTCGCGGCCGATTTGGAACCCGGCGGGCTGCGTGCCGTCGGGGTAGGCGCGCCCGGACAGTTCGACCGTGCCAAAGTCGCTCTCGGAAATCAGAGCGCGGGCGCTGGCGGGGCGAAGCTCAACGTCGTGCAGCTCAACGAGCGATTTGACGCCGATGGCGTTGATCCCGCGAACGATGAGCCGGCCGCGAATTCCGGTTCCATCGGCGATCCCCGACTGGTGGCCCGAGGTAATCGCGGCGGCGTCGTAGCCGATGGTGAGGTCGCCGGACAGGCCCGAGGGAATGGCGACGATTTCGACCAAGCCAGCGGCAGCGTCGACGCGGAAGTGGGTGTTGGCGACCCAGGTGCCGGTGCCGGTGGCGGACGTCAACTCGACGCCGCTGACGGACAGGCGCGGCAGGCGGTAAATACCGCCGGCTTCAACGTCTGCGGAGGGGATAACCAGCGTCTGATCCGTCGCGGCGGCCTGCGTCATGACGGTGGCGGTGGACATGAGGCTCGCGGCGCGGGCGTACGGCGACATCTGGGCGAGCGTCATCGAGACCTCGGCGTCGACCTGGGAAACGACCCGCTTCACAAGGGTTCGCGTCGCCTGATTGTTCGCGTACCTGTCCGTTTCTTCGACCGAAATGGTGATCTCGACACTGTCGGCATCGCCCAAGTTCAGGAATTTGGTGCTTCCGCGCGGCTGAAACAAAAGTTCCGCCTTAGGGATCGAATAAAACTCGTCGCTCAGGGGGCTGAAAACCTTGGACATTTCGGAAAACTCCTGGTGATTACTTGGTTGTGGAGCCCTCACGGGCGACGATATCGACCTCGTAGGTCGCGGATACGGAGTGAGTGAGGCGGTCGCCCTCAGACGTGATTGCCTTTTCTGCGCCAGTCAGCTGCAGATCTGCGGCGATCCCGCCGAGCGTCACATCGGCGAAAAGGCGGACCTCTACATCGGCGGCGACAGCCTCTGCGGCATCCTCGCCGTCATCGCCGCGGCTCGCGCCGACAATGGTCACGAGAACGGTCCTGGTGAGCATCCTGCTGCCGGGCCGACCCGCACTTCCGGTGGAGACGCGCTCGCCGGTGACATAAACCAGCGCGGCTGGATAAGCCGTGTCAGCGAGCGGGTAAGCGCGGCTGGCTTCAACTGTGCCTGCCACTGGCACACCGGAGGTCAGCGCGCCGACAATGGCGTCCCTGACCTGGCTGCGGATGTGTGGTACGGTGGCGGTCATGGCGATTGTTGGAGATCGTTGTTTTCTACACAAAAGGCAGACTATCACGGCGATCTGGCTGGCGCAAATCTGAGCCCGGCTGGCGGGATCAGCTGCGGGAAAGCCGGCAGACGACGAGCCCGCCCGCGGGCTCGGCCACTGTTCGCACCTTATATATATGTCCGTCGGGCGAGATGAGGCTGTGGCCTTCGGCAATCCCGGGCGCTGCGTCTGCGGAGATCGTGGCCATGGGGGCGGTGGACTGGTACTCAACCCCGTCCTGAACATCAACAACCACAGCGTCAGCGCGGAAAATCAGGCGGATCGGCGTACCTGCGGACGACGGGCTGGCCCGCCAAGTCCAAGCCTGGCGGTCGGCGAAAGCGCCGATGGTGAGGGCAGGCAGTGCGGCGAAGATGGAGGCGGGCATTGGCTTAGATCCTTGCGGATGGGCCGCCACCGGGTCCACGGGAAGCGAGGGCAGCAAGGACGGAATCGATGCGGGAGGTGAGCCCACCGAATCCTGCTCGAAGCTCGGCGCCGAGGTCGCTGATGCGGGTTTCCATGCGCTCGCGATCAGCGACGTATTCAGCGCGCTTCAGGTAATCATCCCGGATGTCATCGAGGCGGCTGAAGATTTCGTCGCGGTCGCGGTCGACGCGGGCGACAATTTCGACGCGGGTCTTGTCGATTTTCTTGGACAAGAAAGAATAGACACCCCAGGCGACGCCGACGGCTGAAACAGCGGTGCCGGCGATTTTGAGGAGCAGATCGAGTTCATCCATGGAGGCACCGCGAATATTTGGGGTATGTGGTTGGCCGTGTCGGCTGGTGATGATCGACAATATCATGGGCGCGACGACGAACGCAAATCCGCCCAGCGAAATGCAAGAGTCGTAGCCACATCAATTTTCGGATACGTTATGTCGGTCGCAACACATACTGAAGGTGCAGATTATGCAGGCCGACGACCCTACCGCCGCTATAAAGGCGAAACTTGACCCGATATTGAAAAGTATAAATGATTATGTATTGAGAGCGTTATATAATGGTTCTGGCAGTAGAGATCCGGCTTATAGCCAACATTCCGCAATTATAGCTCAAATTATTGAAGACTATAACAAAATCGAGAATGCGACTGTTGATCTTATGATTCAAAGCGTGAAGTCAGGTGGCGTTAGTATTAACGACCTGTTCCAGCGCATTGATTCTGCTGCAAGAAACTTTACTGATGCCGCACTGGTGACCAGAAGAGTTGGTTTCAAGGACGAATATGTCAATCCGACCATGTTTGGCGGACCATCGGTAATCAGTAGAATCAAATATACGAAAGATGTTCTGGATTATTTTATCAGGGAACTGAACAAAATCTGACACACAATATTTGTTGGAGCAGCATGGCTATCAGAGACTTATCTTAGATAATTCTGCTGCCATGCCGCGTTCTGTGATGACAACCTGATCTTGAAAGGGAATATCTCACTATGCCGACATGGGAAGGTGTGTTTAAAGTCAGAGGTAAAGACGGTGGGCCAAATAAAGTCATGATATCGGACGGCGATTATCCTGATGACATATATATTGATGAGGCGGACTACAGAGCTAGACTCTATAATCCGCCTTTCGAGAAGCTGAAGTGGAGCGACAAACCGGACGAGGAGTAATTTTCACACCCACGACTTAAGCGCTCTGTGCGAGTGTAACGTGGATATTGCGGCCGATATCCTGGCGATAGACAGTCATTATCGTTCGCCAACCGCCGGCAGACAGTGGCACAGCCTGGCCCTGGCTCAGGCCGTGGAACTGATCTGAATTCGACGCTGGATAAAGCTCGACCTGGTTTCCCGAGGTGTTGAGATACGTGGTCGGACCCACCGCGCTGCTGGCCCTGACGCCCTGGCCGCTGGCGGTGGAATTTACGACGACCGACGACGGCAACCCGTTGCTACCATGAAACGCTGCGCCCGATGCGTTGCTGCCAGTTGCGTTAACCGAGTAGACGGCCGGCGCTTGCACCAGAGCTTGCCACGATCCGCCAATGAAGCCGTGCCAGCCGCCCCCCGTCAAATTTGCCCCGGTAGCGACCTGCACCAGGAAACCGGCGCCGCCGGCAACTGCGGCGGATGCATCCCAATCGATGACCCAGGCGCTACCGTTGTATTGGATGATATCACCCGCGGCCACGCCGGCGATCGAGCCCCATGACCCCGCCGGCGAGCCGACAAAGCCAACGGCGTACCGGTCCCCAGTGGTAGCTGGCGGCAGAGCACCAACGCCAGGCTCTTCGAACTGCAGAAACGCGACGCGCGCGACCGGACGCAGGACTTTGAAGGCAGCCAGCACGGCGTCAGGATTGGTCCGCACGTTGGCGCCACCTTGGACAGCCGGCAGCATTTCCTTGCCACCAATTGCCGAACCGGCGGTCATTTCAGAAATCTTCTGACTCATTTTGAGTTACTCCAGTACGATTGTTGCGCCGGTTTCGGTCAGGATCGGCAGGCCGGTTTCGAGAAGGATGGCCTCGCCGGACGGCGGCGGATCTGGCGGATCGGAGATCTCAAGGGCGATGGCCTGGCCATCCTCCAGCAGGATCAGCTCTCCGGATTCCAGCAGGAAGGCCGCCCCAGGATCCGGATCCGGTGGCGGGGCTGACCCGCCACCGGCGGCGCGGATCGGCGTCATGAATGTGCCGGGGCGGATCAGCATTTTGGCGAAGCCTCGGGGTGGCGGCCGACGGCGGGTGACGCAGTGGGCGGAAAAGAAAAACCCCGGCGGGATGTTGGCCCGCCGGGGGTGAGGGCCGGAAAGGTCGGCGTTGGTGGGTTAAGTGCGCTTGCCCTTGATCAGGACGCGCGGCCTGGTGCAGAGGCAGAGCGGGTTGCTCTGCACTTCCAGCGTGGCGGACCGGATGGTCTGCAACTCCGTCGGCATCGCGGCGTAGCGCGGCAACCCGGGGCGGTTCACCGTTTCATTCCAATCGGCCGGAGCGAAAGTAACCGTGAACAAATCAGGAATACCGGACGGGAAAAACTGGACCTTCTGGTCGCCAATTCCGGACGAACCGTCGTCCATGCCCTGGTAATCGTGCCACCTCACTCCAGCATACGTGAAAACGCCGTGCGTATAGTCTTCGCGAAGGGCAGCCCCCTCCTGGAAGCGATCATACGCCTGTTTGACCTCAGGATGATTGATCAGGGCATCGAAAAATTCGCCGTCGCAGAACGCCTCCAGACCGAACGGCAAATTTCCCTGAACGCCAAGCTCAGACTTGATGAGGCGGCGAATGGCGGACGTCTTCGACCGGATTCCGGCGGCAGCGCTGTCCAAGTCGAAGTCGACTTCCGTATGCTGGGCGACCTGGAACTCGCTGAACAGGTCGTAAATCACCGACCCATCAGCATCCAGCAGCAGGCCGGACACGGCGCCCAGCATGTGATGCTCAGTCGTGGCATCCAGATCGCTCAGGGCCTCGTCCATCTTTTCATCGATCTTCGACTGCAGCGTCTCCAGTTCGTTCTCGCTGCCGAACTGCCTCACACCCTGGACCTCATCGGCCCGGATCGTGCGCTCCTGCTTCAGATGGGGGATGATGAAAGACCTGGCCTTGCGCTTGCTGTTGCCCTTTGTCGGGGCGCGCTGGTAGCGCTGCGAGGTCTGAATAAGGCCCAGCTGACCGTCCTTTTCCTCGACGATCACAGTGTCCGTGCGGACGCTCTTGGGCGTAAAAAGCCCCATGGTGCGCAACTTCGACGGCGCGTACGGGCGCTTGTTCACCGCCGCGGTCAGGCTCGTGGTGCTGAAAGCGTCGCCGGCGAAGGGATTGATCATCGTCATGATGTGTCCTTACTTGTTGGTCGTCATATTCGACATTGCAGACATGCGAAAATGTCGAGGCCTTAGCGGGCGACGATCTGTTTCGTGGAGGAAAGGATGGCCAGGGCCGCGGCCTTTTCGGTGCTGTCGACGCCGACATGCCAGACCAGGTCCGAGGCGCGAACTTCGGACAGCCTGGCGGTCACGACGGCGGGCCCGTTTCCAGCGCGGGCGTACAGAATGGCACCGGGAACGTCGATGGTGGACGTCGACGGGTCATACTGCGTCCAAGTCCCAGCCGAGCCGCCGGATTCCACCTGAGCCAACACGGTGCCGGGCTGATAGACAGCCCCGCCGGTCAGGCCGGAAATCGTCACGCGGTCACGCGAAATGGCGCCGACCTCCGAGATGAGGTATTCGCCAGGGTAGAGACCTTCGGTCAAAACGGGCATCGTGCTTACTCCACAGATATGCCCGCGTTGGTCGGGCGAAAACGGTTGACAGACATAATCTACATCAGGCTCAGCCCGGACGCAAATCCTGGCCAACCCCTTGTTTTACTTAACCTTTCCGGCGAACCGGTTCATCGCGTCAGCCGCGTCGATCTTGGGGACGTTGCGCGGCGGCACGATGGACCCGAGGGCGCCGGCGGGGCTGAGCGACGGGTCAATCTGGAGCCTGGCGTCGCCGGCGACCATGAGGTCGAACAACCGGCTGCGGACCTGATCGACGGTCAGGGTGCCGCCTGTCAGTTCAGCCTCGACCTGGGCGGTGAGACTGGCGCCGATCTTGCGGGCGCGGTCGACCAGGCCCTTGGCGGCCCCGGCGAACTGGACGATGTCCCGGACTTCTTCAACGGTTGCCCGGCGGGCGATAAGCTCCGACGCGCGGTTGGCGATCCCGCCTTCGGCGCAAATGCGAGCGATTTCAGCGGCTTGCGCAGCGGCGGCGGCCACGGGATCGGGGTCAGCGGCCGGCGGTGCGTCGGCGGGCTGGTTGGCCGGCGGGGTTGCATCGGCGGCGGGCTCGTTAGAACCTTCGTTTACAGGGCCGTTTTCCTGGCCTCCGTGGGAGGCAGAGGTATCTTCGGACGTCTGAGGCGTCGTAGAGGCTTCTGACGGGCCCGTATTTTCGGGGGTATCGGTGCCGGCCTCGGTGGCGTCGGTGGTTTCGGGGTCGGCTTCGGCCCAGGTGTCTGGATCTGCCACGGCGCGCAGGTTGGCCGGCACGCTTCCGAAAGTCCTGAGACGGCCAAAGTTGGCGCTGGCTGACAGCTTCACGGCACCGGTGACATTGTCCGCGAAACCCTTGGCAACGGCTTCATCGCCGGCCATCCAGGTTTCGGCATCCATCATAGCCTTCAGCTCATCCCGGCTCATCCCAGTCTTGCGCTCGTAGGCAGTGACGATCGTCTGGCCGATCTGGTCCAGCAAGTCCGCCATGGACCGCATCTCGTCGGCATCGCCGACGCTGACGGACCAGGGGTTGTGGATCATAAGGAAGGCATTCGAGCCGATGTTGATCTCGTCACCAGCCATGGCCACGACGGACGCCATGCTGGCGGCCAGGCCGTCGATGTGGACAACGACACGGGCCGGGTGCGCTAGCAGCAAGTTATAGATCGCCGCGCCATCGAAAACGTCACCGCCAGGGCTGTTGATGCGCAGGTCGATCCGGTCAACGGCGCCGATGCTGCGCAGATCCCTGATGAAGCTGCTGGCGTTGATGCCCCAGAAGCCAATCTCGTCGTAGATCGTGATTTCGACGGAGCTTTCGCCTTCAGCAGGCGTGACCAGGCCGCCGATGCGGTACCAGGAATTCTTGGGCTTGTTGGCAGTGGCCATGATTTAGCACTCCGTAACGGTAGCCAAGCCGGCGCCAGACGGCGACAGCAGGCTGATGCGGTCGCCAGGCTGGACCCTGAAATACTCAACGGCACCGGCCGGCAAGATCATGTCGCCGGCCGCCGCGTCGGCATCGGGACCGATGGCCACGCGGGCAAGAGTCGTGGTTGCCAAGCGGACGACGGACGTAAGCTCACCGACAACTGGCGAATGCACAGCTGCGCTTGAGCCCGTGGTAAGCGCGGTTGTTAGGGACGGTCGCAGCGCGGGGACCGTCTGGCCCACAGCGCGGAGCGTCAGCTTTTCTCGGGCCATCTGGCTCATCTGCGACTCACTATATAGATGTTGTTCGACGTTTCCGACAGTTTACATGCAGTCCGGCCTGGACGCAAATCGGCGACCCGGCTGAGCTTTACCGGCGGGCCTGGGCCCGCGCGGCTGGGTTGGAACCGGGCGTCGGCGCGGCGGTGGACGAGGCATATCGCAGCCCCATCCTCTCCGCCCGCGCGTTGTCCCTGGCATGCTCGCTGTCGACATCCTCGCTGTCGTAGCCGGCCTCTGACACAACTTCAGAGCGAGACTTGAAGCCATTTTTGACAGCCAGTTCGTTCGCCTGGACCTCTTGGACGGGCTGCAAATAGCCCCAGCTCGGCGGCGTCCAGCGCACGTCATAAAGGTCTTCAACCTCAACGCCGGCGGGCAGTTCGATGGCACCGGACAGGATCGCGGTGTCGATCCAGCGCTCCCATATGGGATGGCACATCTGCTGCACCATGAGGTTGTGCTGGTAGGCCTCCAAGCCGCGGCGATACTCGATCAGAACTTGGCGCAGGGTACGGTCCGACATGCCAGACGTGGGTCCGACCAGGACTTCGTAGGGCATGCCAACCGATGCGCAGATCCAGCGAAACTGCCAAGTTAAGAATGGATCGTAACTGCCGCCGACTTCCGCGGGCTGTGAAAGCTCGGGTTTTTGGCCGGGGTCCAGCATTTGCCAAGTTCCGGGCTGCAAAACCATGGTTGAGTCGCCGCGATCGTCTGGCTCATCCTCACCAAGAACGGGGCCTGACGTGTCTGTTGGATTTGTGATCCACCCGACTATGTTTGCTGTTGCTTTCTTTCTTACGAGTTCTGCATCGTCGTAAGCGTCCAGTTCGCGCAGTTTAATGAGGGCCCTGGTGAGCAGTGGTTCGCCGCGCTCAAGGCCCGCACGGAAATTCGGATTCAGAGCGACATGGCATACAGACGAGGCTGGCACCGCTACGGTTTCGATGGTCGATCCAGCATCGTAATCCCAGATGCCGGCGCCCATTTCCCCTGGATGCCGGCGCAGCATGTGGACGTAAGCGCGGCGGCCAATCTGGTCGCGTTCGATGCCGGCCACAATCCTGTTGCCGGGGACGGCGGGCACTATCGGATACAACAGCGGCACCTGTTCGGCCTCGATGGCTTCCAGCTGCAGCGGTACAGCGAGGCCGTCTTCGGGCCGGCGCGGGCGGAAGCGAATGAACATCTCGCCTGCCGCAGCGGTGCCGCCGGCGACCAGACTTTGCATGCCGTACAGATCCAGGCGGCCAAAGGTGTCACACTGGCGGCACCAGCGGGCCCAAAGGCGTTGGATTTTGCGCTTGAGTTCTGGATGATCTGGAAGCTGCAGCAGGGGTTTGATGCCAGTCCCGACTACATCGCGCGAAAATTTGGAAACGATGTCGGCGGCCCATCCGTCAGAGCGGACGGCCTGGCGCGACCTTGCGCGGAGGGTCGACAAGTTGTTGATTAAGCTGGCATTCGGCCCGGTCTGCGGCGCAGCCCAGTTCGCGCCACGGCCTTCGCCGCTGGCAGCCTCGTACTCTGCGCCGGACACCGCGGCTTTGACCGATACTGAGCCGGCCCTGACGCGGACTCTGGGTTTATGGGCTGGCATTTCAGAATCCCTTGCAGGTGCTGACGATGATGCGGCGCAAGCGGCGGCGGGCGGTGCCCGTGGGCGAGGTCAGCGCGGACAGTTCATCGTCGATGGAACGCAGGCGCGAGCGCATTGCGGCTTCCGAGTCGTACTTAACCCGTTGATCTCCGTAGGAAATTTCGGTTGCGCCGCGCAGCAGAGCGGATTCCAGCTCTGCCCGCATGTTTTCGAGGTAGACGATCCGATCTGGGGTAGACATAGCAGCCATTGCGCGACACTCACCTCTATCTCATACCCATGACGAACCGCGGCCCGCTCCGACGCTTTGCCTTCGGCGCGGGGGCCGGCGGCGGTGGCTGCGGAGAGGGGGCCGGCCCGGCGGCCGAATGATCGGCAGGCCGGGCCGGCTGCCCGGCGGCGGGAGCCACCCGAGGGGCCGGGCCGATGTCTGGCGATCCCACCACAGGAGATGAATGGTGTCTGTCGCGCTTTTCAACATCGTGAGCCGAAGATAGCATGGAATTTGGGGCTGACGCAAATCCGGGGCCGGCGGCCGGTGCGGCGGTGACAGAGCCGGACGGCGCACGCTGCGAAACGTAGGTGTTGAGCCTCAGGCCATAGGCTTTGAGGCCGCACAGCGCTGCGTAGGCGTAGCAAATCAAGTCCCAACTTTCGTTTCGCTTGCGCTCTGGATTCTTCCAGTAGCGCCTGTATTCGCCGCGTTCGTGGACAGTCACCAACTTTTCGGCAGTAAGTTGCTCGAAGAAGTCCTTTTCGAGGTTTTGCCCGAAGCGGATGTAGCCAGGCCCGTGACTTTCGATTTTCAGGCGGGCGTGGATTTGGTCTTTGGCGGCGTTGGTTCCAACGATGTAAAAAGTCTTGCCGGACTTGGACATGGAGACCTTTGACGGCCACACTGGCGACCGCTGGCCGTTACGCTCGGACGCGCCTTTGATTGCCCAAACTCGCCGGCCGGCGCGGGCGGCGGCGAATTCGTAGACCCTCTGGGCGTGATGGCCACCGGTGTCGATGGTGGTGGCCTGGATGTGAAAGGCTCGGCCATCCCAACGGCTTACGGGGGTCTTGAGGAGTTTGTCGAGTTCGAGCCAAACGTGACCCTGGCCTGGATCGCCAGGGATCACAACATGGTCGATGACCGACGAGCACTCGTCGATGCCATAGGAAACGATCAACGCCTCAAGACGATTGTCCTGGACGTCGACGGAGCAGACAAGCAAGCTGGAATCATCAGGGATGATCCCGGAGTACGATTCGCGGCGTGACATGAGTACGCCGTCGTCCAGTTTCTGCCCGCGTTCTTCGTATTCTTCGGCAAGCTGCGTATTGATGAAGAACCGAAGCTGTTCTACATCATCCTGGACGGTAATCCATTTGTATACGAGTTCGGATACTGTTTGCGTGCAGCTGTAGAGCTTACTGGCCCAGTAGCCTGCGTGGCGGTTGGAAACGGCGCGCTTGCCACAGTGGCGGCACAGAGCGCGGCCGATCAGGTGCTCATCGTCCCAGTCCCACATGCGCGTGACCTGGGGATCCTGGTCTTCGCCGCAGCACCTGAAGCGCCGGGTTTGCCGCCAGCGGATGGTGGTGCGGATAGCGTGATGTCGTTCGCGATCGGTCCAGCCCGCGCCGCAGCCTTCGCAGTAAACCCTGGCGGTTTCGGGCTGGTGATTTCCGTCTTCGTCCTTATCCCACTGGACCTGCGACCAACGAAGGATTTGCTCATGGTCGCAGTGCGGGCAGCGGACGTAGGGCCGGCGCTGGTCGGATGAGGCGTAGCTTTTCGAGATCGACCCTTCTTTCGTCGTCGGGCTGCAGGTGCGGATCGACAAGGAATTGGCCACGAAGGAGGACATGCGCTCTTCAGCGAGCAAAATGGGGTCGCCCTCGGGCGTGGTGGAATACTTGTCGACCTCATCAAGGCCAACGACGCGGATCGAGATCATAGCCAGGTTTGTGGGCGAGCCGGCGGCGGTGATGAGCAGGTCGCCGCCGGGGAATTTCTTGTAAGCCTGGGTGCTTTTGCCATCACGATCGGCGGCATCGCGCACAAGGTCGCGCAGCACCGGCGAATGGCGGATCAAAGGCGAAATCTTTTTCTTGGAAAAAGTCTGGACCGCATCTTCTTTCGGCTGAACAAATAAAATTGGGCATGGATCAAGATGAGCGAAGTATCCGAAAGTATTCTCTAAGCAACTCGTTTTCATTATTTGGGTGCATGACATAATAGTTATTGTCCGCACGCCCGGTTCGGTGACTGCGCGCATAGGCCCACGGGCAACTTCTTGCGTAGAAGTGCGCCACTTGCCCGGAATTGCATTGCCCTCCGGTCCCAGGACTCGAAATTCATCTGCCCATTGGTCAACGGTAAGTCTCGGCGGCGGCAGAAGTGCGCCGCGAGACTTTATGCGCAGCAGTTGGCCCAGGGCCTGCCGGGCTTCAGGCGCGGTTCTCATCATCGCCTCCATCGGCCTGGTTGTTACGATGTTGGTCATCGGCTTGCCTTTGGATTGCAGCGTCGTAGCCCAAGGCCTCCAGCGCGACATCGATCTCTTTCCGCATTTCACGGAAAAGCGTTTCCCCGTCAGCGCCAGCGAGCGTTTGCGATACGCGGGCCGGCAGGGATCGCAGGCGAGCCCGGACCTCTGAGTATTCCTCGGACACGATCTGGACCACATCGGCGAGCATCAGAGTCTCTTGGCGAACGCGCGCGAGTTGGTATTCAGCCATGCGGGCTTCGGCCGACAGTTTCCGACGCTGCGCCTCCTCCTTATCCATCAGACTGTCGTCGTCCATTCCGGCAGCGGCGCGGGCTCTTTCCTCGCGCCAGGCGATGACGGCAGCGATGTCTATTTGCCAGCCGCCGCCATCCGCCGCATTGTCGGGACGCTGATGCACAGGCATGCCGTCAGCGATCCAGGCGCGGATGGTATTGCGGGACCGGCCAGTCATCATCGCGAGCTGCGAAAGGGACACGTATCGCCCACCAGGCACCGCACCATCATCAGCTTCGCAGTCGTCGACAGCCATATCATCCAGGCGGACGGCAGCGGCTGGCTCATCATCGGCGACACGGCGTCTGACATCTTCCGGTGCCGGACCAGCGAGCATCAGACCTTCCGGAGCGGCGGATTTGCGGGGGCGGCCACGGCCGCGCTTCGGAGGCGGGCCGGCAAGGCGAATACCAGCAGCTGGAGCGGCACCGAGTATCGGGGCGGGATCTGCGTCGATGGGATCCTGGGCATGGCCAGCATCATCACCACCGACTTCGAAGAACGGGACATCGTGGAGGATGGGTGGCGGGTCGCGGCGGGGCATCGTGGTGTCCGAAACTGTCGAAAATCGAGAATGACGACAGTCTACATTGCAGCGGCGCGGCACGCAAATCTGGGAGGCTGGAGGATGGAGGGGGCCGGGGAGCAAGCCAGGTGTCATGGCCCAAAACCATGAAATCGCAAGCACATCAAAGTGCGCGAATTACCCCTTTTTCATTTTTCCACACTGGGTCCCCGGCGGTCTGGCATCCATTCCTTCCCACCACCGACCAGCATCCCCCTCATCTCCTTCCTGCTGGCCCAGCTCCCGCTTCATCGCCCACCGCTTACCCACGCGCCGCGCAGCCACAGCAGCCATCACCACCGCAGGCGCAGCAGCGCCAGGCCAGGGCGGAAGCGATGCTGGCGTCTGGCCCTGGGGATGGAGGATAGCGGCGGCGGACATGGGATCCTGCGGAGGTGTGGGCGGACCGGTGCGGATGGAGGATGATGGGCTGGCACAACAGCGGTGGAGGGCCAACCCGGCGGTGTCAGATAGGAAAATGGTCTTGTGTCGGACAGAACAAAGTGCGCGAATTACCTGTGAGGACCAAAAACTTTTCGACCCGGCTACGGGACGATGGAGGCATTGACCAGCGCCTGGATTGCATCGGCGACCTTGCCGGTATTGCGCTCAGCGGCAGCCCTTGCGTCCTCAGTAAAGTGCAGCTGGGGCTTGTGAGTGCGCTTGCGTAGGAAGGCGATGAGCAACTCGGAGCGGGCGGGCCGGCCGGCGGCGGCACCGCGCTTGGCCTTCGGTCGCCGCCAGATGCCGGGCTGAGAACCGGGGCCTGGGCGACCGGCGAATGCGTCAGGGCGAGCCAAGGCGCGTGAGATGGCGCCCCTGGGGATGTTGCCGTTGGCGTTGGTGCGCTGTCCGAAAGGCATCAGGAGCGGCTTGCCGGGAGCAACATGTGTCGTGCCGCCGGTTTCGATTTTGATGAGGTATGCAGCCTGAAGCTCCTGCGCGAAGACGCGGGCAATGAGCGAGCCTGGCGCGGCGTAGGCAATGCGGTAGGCTCGCTTCGTAAAAGGTGTGGGTTTGTCGATGCGGACATCCAGCTGAGCCGTGACGTGCGCCTGGACAGCTTTCGCGATGTCGTTTACCCCACGAGCCACGACACGCTCCAGCTTCGCTGACATGCGCCCCAAAGCATCAGAGACCCGGCCGGCGTTGGTGCGTATGTCGATCATGGCCGGGGGCATAGGGGCGGTCGCTTCTCTGGTTGTGGCTGTCTCTGCTGGGGATGATGGCAGATTGTCGGATATGCAGCAAGCGGATGATCGACATTTCTCCAAAGTGCGGAAATCTGGCCTCCCTTCCCGGCGCCGCAGGGGAATGGGGGCGGATCCTGAGATCAGGATCCGTCGCCGCGGCCGCGCAGGTGAGATGACATGCGGTCAATGCGATCCAGGGTGCCAACTAACTCCGCCCTTCGACTCTCCAACATTTTGGCCAGGACCGGCCAGACCCATCCTGGGATTGGCCGCTGACCGGCAGCCCACCGCTGCACGAGCCGTCCGTCAATAGCATCCCGAGGGCCGCGAGGGTGATGTGGGCCAAGCAGTCGAGCGAGTGGCTGACGCCACTCACCCCCTAGCAGCAGTTCGCCTGCGAGAGCGAGGTCTTCCTGGTCGCGTGTCATGCCGCGACCTCATTCGCATCGGCTTGGCGCCAGGAGACCCAGGAGACCCACTCCTCCCAAAACTGGGACGACACGTGGCTGCTGGCGGACGTGTCCTCGACCGTGTCGAAGAAAAACGACTTTCCGATCTTCGTCACCACGACCGGCATCCCGTCTGGCAGCCGCACGACATCGCCAACGGCGGGGACGCGCTGCGTCAAGGCGAGGAACTGGCCGACCTTCGGCCGGGACGCCTCAGTACGCCGGAACGCCGCTGCCTCTGCCTCGGTGGCCTCGCGGGTATAGACGTAGCAGTGATCATCTCCGTCCTGATGCCAGGACTGACCGGATCCGGTCGACACGAGGATGCTAAAGCCGTCGCTGAAGACCTCACCTGGAGCGGGGGCGTCGGAGACGGTGAACTGTCGGCGGGTCCTCCTGGCCTCGCTGCGGGCCTCAGCCCTCTCCCGCTCGGCCACCAGGGCCGCGGCGGCGGCGCGGTCATCATCCGCCTTCTTGGCCACCAAGGCTGCAACCGCGTCGCGCAGGGCGCCGAGGATCCTCTTCGGATCCTCGACGGCGAGGTCAAAGGTAACGGCCTTGTCGCTGACACGGCCGAGCCGGATGAGCGCCTTGTACGCGCCGTCGCAGTAGCCGCCGTAGCTGGCAGTGGCCTGCGTCTCGCTGAAGGTGATCGTCAGGGGTGCCCATGGCTGGGCCATGATCGCCGCACGGGTACGGGAAATCCTGACGCCCGCCTCGTCGATGGCCTTGATCGCAGCCTTGGCGTAGCGGGTGCTGATCGAGTACGACTTCAGCGAGGAGTCCCAGCGCGCGGTGGGGACAGCCTTTATTAGGTCGGCGATCGCATCGCCCGGCCACCCAGCCAGGATGATCTGCCCGCCAGAAACAGAGGCTGCGATCCCGGGGACCTGTGGCAGGACCACGTCGCCCTTCGCTGCCTTCGCAGCGGCACGGGTGGTCTTGGCGAAGAGGCCCAGCAGGGCCTCGGCGTGCTCGAATGGCACGCCAAGGCGATTGGGTGCGCCGACGATCGCCTCCCCGCCGATGCGCTTGAGGGACGGGCGGGCGCTGGCAGGACCTTCGACCTCATAGCGCCAGGCCGACGAGGAGGCGGAGACGGTGAAATCGCCGTGGACCCCCGGAGCGATGCCGCCGCGGTCGCCAGCCATGACCAGGGCATCCAGTGCCGCCAGCAGGTCCGCTTCCGTCGGGCCGGGCATGATCACCACACGGCCGTCGCTCGCCGTCGAGACATCCGTCTGGCTGGCGGCCCACTCGTAGACGCTTGGGGCATACTCCATCGACGGGGGCAGGACAATCTGCAGCTTGGCATTCTCGGATCTCGCGTTGTCGGCATGGCCGACGCGCAGCCCGGACGGCCGCTGGCCGAGTTCGATGCCGCGGACTACGCCTTCGGAGATGATGCGGATGGATATGGACATGTCGGGCTCCTGGCCGATTTGGTGATCGGGCGGCAGCGCCGCCCTGTGTGTCCGTATATATATGGACAACGAGACGCCCGTCAAGGGGAAAATGTAGGCAGCATGAGATTAAGTCTGCACTGTCGATCGACATTTCGCCAAAGTGAGGAAATCCCGCCGCCTGTTGTGCAATTGTGTAGTTGCTGTGTAGGCCCGCTACACAGCATAAATCATTGATATAATTGACTAAAATGACATTTGTGTAGTTGTGTAGCGAAATCCGAAAAACCTCTATACGTATATATAAGGAGCCCATATATCAGTTTGATATCTTCCCATATTTTTCCGTCATAAAAATTCTTTTAAGCTGCACAACTACACAAATGGCAAAAAGTCCATATTTATCAATGAGCTATACTGTGCAGCGGGCCTACACAGCAACTACACAGCTACACAAAGCCGGGCCAGGGCTGCCGCACAAAAAAATTAACTAACGTTAACCATTCCGTTCTTCCGAAGGCACGATCCCGCCAGCACTTCAGCCGCCCTTCACCCGGCGCCGCAGGCGTCGGTGGCGACCCCGCAGGGGTGGGGCGAAGCCCGGTTGTCGGCCGTCGCGCCGCGGATGCAGAAAGGGCGGCACGCATTGCTGCGGCCGCCCCTGGATAGTTTGTGTGTCGCCGTGGTGTGTCTGCCATGGGCCCTGCCTGGTGGCTTATCACCGCAGCGCAGGAAGGCCCCGCAGGTCGCCGCCGACATCCTCGGCCTCGATCGGTCCGATCCCAAGGCACGTCACCGTCGGCGCCGCGAAAACCGTGTGCCCGGCATCGACCACGAGAAAGGTGCCGCACCTGTCGCTGTAGGCAGATGCCAGGGCGGCCAGGTCGGCGGCGGTGGCGGCTACCAAGACGATCTTGCGCGGCGCATCTGAAGCAACATAGGCTGCCGCAGCGCCTGGAAAGCGGGCCGTGGCGTCAAGGAAGGCGTGGAGGAAGGCATGGCCGGCTTGGGCCATCATCTTGCCCCGAGCGCCACCAGCGGCGTCGATAGCCGCCCGTGACACTATGCAATACATCGTCATCGTCGTCATGGGGATGGGTCATCGTCCGCGGCCGCCATAGCCGCTTCGATCACCGAGAAAGCGGGCGCATAGTCAGGCGGATCGACTGGTGCAGGGGCAAGCGCAGCTGCTGCCGCAGCCTCGCCAGATCCACCGCCATCATCGCCATCGCTACCCATTGCGGCGGCATACTGATCCGGGAAAATCCCCTGTACCCCCGCGACAAACGACATAACCGTGTGATGGATTATAATAGCTACAGCTACCCGCTGAGCATCCGTCATCGCCGCAGGGCCAGCCTTTGCGATGAGTTGGCAAAAAATCTTATCCTGGATAGGAATTTTTCGCACATCCAGGCCAAGCTCATCGCGGCAAACAGTCCTAAAATCTGGGTCCTGCATACCAGCCGCCGTGGCGAGCAGATGCATAAACTGCCTACTCATAGCGGGCGTGAGATCGGATATCCGCTCCCGGATATGCTCAAGCGGAACGGTCGAGGAAGAGACCCTGCACGCCGGCAGCAGTATCCGCATCGTTCGTATCGCTTCATATGCGATGGCTTGATCATCGCCAATCCGGGCCATCTCCAAGATTGCCGCGGCCCGATAAGGCCGCGAGTAGATATCCCTCGGTGTCCATGGCAGGACTGGGCCCGGCTTCGCATCGTGATTTTGTTGGGTCGGCAACATATCTCCACCTCCTTGCCGCCGCGCCGCGCGCGTGCGGGAAAAGTGGCCGGCCCCGATTGGAGGCCGGCCGAGTTTGGCAGTAGGAGAAGGAAAGCAAACAACAGGCTTTGGCGAAGCCCGCAGATCTGAATGTAGGTCAGAGTGTCGGATGATGCAAGAAAAATATTGTGTTGTCTGTCGAAATAATCGACAATCGACACATGAAGATTCTGGCGATTGACCCCTCGAAACGAAACTCTGGCTGGGCCGTCATTGACGCGGTTCGCTGGACCCGCTTGGCGAGCGGAGGCCAGAGTTTCCAGCACATTCATGACTATGCTGAGATTGGGCAGGCTTTTGAGGGATGGCTGCTGGGTATGTGCCGCAAGCACAGGGTCGACGTACTTGCGATCGAGCGTCCACCGATGCGCGGGGCGAGCACTTACCTGCTTTTTGGGCTGGTGTGGACCGCACACAGGGTTGGCCACCACCTCGGCTTGAGGCGTATGGAAACGGGCCCCAGCGAGCTGAAAAAATGGGCCGCGGGTAAGGGAGATGCCGACAAGTCGGAGATGGTCACCGCTGCCCGGAAAGCTTTTCCTGGGCACGAACCGGCGGACCATGACGAAGCAGACGCTCTGCTTATCGCAGCCTGGGCTGCGACCGTCATCCGTAGCGAAGCGGAGAAAAAGAGGAGAGCGGCCTGATCATCGTCAGGCTGCCTTTCCCGGAGAAGCTGGCGAACCTGGCAGGTGATAGCCCGATTTGTGAAGAGCGGACATCAACTTGTCGATGACATCCCGGGCTTCGGGAAAGTCAGGCAGGACGTCACGAATGCCGGCAAGTGCGTAGATCGGTGAGGCCATCGCCAGATCGTGCGCAGCGCCGTGTAGATTGTCCAGGTCAGCGGGTAGGCGCTTCCAGCCACCGGCTTCCACCGCCAGTTCCTGCTCCTCCGTCATGCGAACCGCTAGATCCGTAACCGCATCCAACAGCCGCCCGGCCAGTTCCCTACGCTCGCCGATACCGGCACCCTGGAAAGCAACATCGGTCGCAAGCCGGATCGCCTCAGACCGCGTTACGTCACCCCTCCGCGCCGCAGCCATAAAGGCCTTGGCCGCAGTGCGTTCGCAGAAATGGTCCGGCGCAATCATCGTCAACCTGACCGGCGCATCCACATCCTCGTCGCCAGCGGCCGACCCCCGCGCCATTGAAGGTGGCGGGATGACCTGGATCGCGGCAGTGTAATCCGGCTGCTGGCCATCGCCAGCTTCGGCGAAAAGTTCGGCGGCGATGCGTGCAGCGGAATAGCGTATCCGCATCCAGAGATCCTGGGGAATCTTGCGCGAAGCCGCGTCCTTTTCGGCGATGTGGCGATTGCCGGGCCAGCCGTCCGGCTCCTGGGTGTAGTTGACGATCGGCTCGATGGTCAGCGATATGTGGGGGCCGGCGGTATCGCGGGCGATGGTTGCATCGAAGCCTGCGGCGCGAAGGTCGGCCAGCGAAACGACATGGTCAGCCAGCAGGCGGGTCCTGAGTGCATCCGCATACTGTTCCCATCCTGCCCGGACCTCCGCCGGAGCGGCGAGCCACCGAGCTAAGTCCGGCGGCATCGGCCAGCCTGTGGCTGGGTCGATATGAGTAGGTAGGAGATCCAGGTCAACCAACAGACCCAGGAAGGCCGCGATGCCCTCCGGATTGTCCGAATATCGACTGGGCGTCATGGACAGCGCGCTTGCGGCGCGGTCAGCCTCGTGCATCGCGGCATTGATGATCAGCGGCGCTATGTCCGTGGCCAAGCCATCCGCAATGGCCCGGCCCCAGTTTGCCTGGACCTCCAGGATCTCGATGCAGGCCCCCAAGTGCGTCCTGACGCCCTCTATAACCTCGTTCGGGATCTTCGCGCCCGGCTGCTGCACAGCAACCCGGGGGTCGCCACCTGACCGGCACAGCAGCAGCTCGCCGCCGGCATCGCGCAGGGCGCGCATGGCCGATCGGGCCGCGGCGTAGACGCTGGGGCTGACGGGGCAGCCGGCGGCGATGTTGTCAGCGGGCCGATGGATGGGTAGGAAACGGTCAGCAATGGCTGCGCGGACTACTGGCGTCATCGCCACCCTGAAGGTTTCCCATGCGTCTTCAGATGCCGGAGCATCTGGGTCCGCGTCTACGGCGTCGACGCGACGGACCGTAAGGTCCGTTTCGCACCAAACCGCATCGCTGATTATCTTTATACCCAGGTCCTCAGCGAGAGTGGTGGCCTGGATGGATAGGTCGTGGCGCTGCCAGTCGGGCCGATCGGCGCCGGCGAGCTGTGCAAGAACGCGCGGGACATAAGCTGTAAGCTTCGTCTTGTCTGTGTCAGGGTGCAGCCAATACCGCATCCGACGAACGTAGGCTGTATCGGCGACAGCCATTGGATCGTCATGAATCCCAGAAACGAAGCCGGGTTCGCCTGGCTTCACGCGGTTTTGCCCGGCACCTGCGGCTGCCCAAAGCGTCGGCCGCAGGGACAGGTCAACAACATCGCCGTGCTGCTGGAGCGTGACAAGGGTCGGTTGGTCAGTAAGCGCTGTTGCCTCGAACTGGGCAACCCGGCCGTCCGGCCCACGGGCCGGGTAGGAATAGCGTATTATGCTGTCAGCTGCTGCCAGTCCGGCGGTGGTCATGTCTGCGATCTCCTGGCGCTGGCGGTGGCTGCCGCCTTGGTGCGCTTCTTTGGATGACAATAGCCCGGATGGATGATGTGTCGCAAGACGTTTTTCGCCAAATCGACGAAAGTGCGGTAATCCAGAAGGTGGACATGTAGTCATGTAGGAGCTATGTAGGGCCGCTACATGGCGTAACTATCTGATATGACTGCCAAAAATGCTGAAAATGTAGTTATGTAGTCTAAACCGAAGAATCCCTATACGTATATATAAGGAGCCAATATATCAGTTCGATACCCTCCCATATTTTTCCATCACAAAAATTCTTTTGAGCTACATAACTACATAAACTGCAAAAACTCTAATTAGATCAATGCATTGATGGATGTAGTGAGGCTACATAGCTTCTACATCCCTACATAACCTTGGCCAGGGTTTCTGCACCGAAAATTAATGAATGTTAACCACCGCCTTCACCGAAGGCAGGATTCCGCCATGATCCCCACCGCCTTAACCACGGCGCCGAAGGCGTCGGTGGACCCGCAGGGAGGGGCGAGTGCGATGGCTGGTTGTGTCGGTTTTGCTGATCGTCAACGACAACCGAATCAGCGCAAAAAGACGAATGGCGGCCCAACCGAGCCGCCACCCATCACTCATTTATAAATGTAGCAGGCTGGGCCGTCTCTTGACCTCTCAAAACCGCATTCTGCGCTGCTGCTGCGCCGGAGCCTGTTGCTGCACATGACCGCCGTTGTAATAGCTGCCAGTCCTACCGGCGGCCTGGTCATTTCGATCCGAAGAAGCCGGCTCCGGCAACAGATACAGGCCCTTCCAGATCATTCCGCCTGCATTGCGGCTTTCATGAAAACCATGATCCTTCAAAGCACCCTTCAGCCGATCTTTCGCCATCGGCTGCGTTCCAGAGTCCAGGCACCACTTCTTGTATGCGTCGTACAGCCTCGATTGTGCGACCCAGGGCTTATCACTACTCTCATCCCGCTCAACCCGCTCAGCAATGAACTGACCAACGCGGTCTTGCTCCCCGCGGTACTCAACCACAGCATCCGTCACGCGTCGCGGCCGGATCAGCCCATGTTTGTGCCAGTCCACAGCCCCCTCAACGATCCAAGCCAGAATCCCGTCCATCTCCCCACGCAGATCCATAGCGAGATTCTTGTCCGCCAGCGGCAAATCCTTCATCCGCTGGTCATTTTCTTCACCAGCGACGCGCCACAGACGCAGGAACCGCAGAACTTCCTGCCGCCTCCAGATGCCCCTGTCGGTACCCGAAATGCGCAGCAAACTATTGCAAAGCAAGAAGATTTTTCCGTTGAAGCGAAACTCGACGACCTCGTTGCTGTAGCCATACCGGGCGCTCATCTGATCGCCGCCGGTCAACCTTTTCACGAGCCCCTCAGCCATCGCTTCCCCGCGTTCAGGTTCGCTGGCTAACACGAACCGGGCTGCCCGCAAGGCAAGAATGTCGGCCCGGGGCTTACCGCCGGAGTCAGCGTCAGCCTTTATCAGCAGCGCCGGTTCTATCGTCCGGGCGTAGCTACCGAGGATGTCCCTGACTGCCTCGAACAACACCGTTTTCCCGTTCGCGCCTTCGCCCCAAACCGACACAAGCTTCTGTTCTGTCGCAATCCCCCATGCAGCGTAGCCAATCAAAGCTTTGAAATACCGCACATATTCAGGATCAACGGAGCCATCTTCTTCAGCCAGCACCTCCTCGACGAACCTGGTCCAGCGTGGGCACGACGCCGGCCTGGGCGACCATCCGCAGCTGGTGATTTGGGTAAGTAGCATTGCCGGATCGTGGGGTGTCAGCGCGCCGGTGCGGAGGTCAACAATGCCGGACCGGGTGTTGAGAAGGTGCGGGTGAGCATCCAAGGCTTTATCGTCCACCTCCAGGTGCGGCCTAAGGAAAGACACAGCGGAGCGGATGAAAGCAGCGGACTGAGTGTGATCACAGTATTTCGCGTGTTCGGCCCGCTCTTTGTCAGCAAAATCCCGCATTTCTCCGTCGGACGGGCCGTGAAGATTCCCGGCGACTTTCCTGTATTCAGCGGCCGCCTTGGATGCCTTCGTTGGCCCGTAAACCCCTGCAAGAGCGCACGCTTCTGCAAAATCCAGCTCAGCCTCGATCTCGAAGGTGAGCTGTTGGGCTTTGGCCATGACTCGTACCTCGTCCGGGTCATGGACCCACGACATGCCGTCCCATACGTACCAGCCAAGGCCGCCGGCATGCAGGATTTCGTGGCGGAAACGGGCGGCCATACGAAGCGCAAAGCCGACCTCAGTCCGAGCGTGTGAGAGGTATCCTTCAAGGGCCCGGCGGGCAGGTGCGGCGAAGCCGTCGGCCGACAGGGCTGTGTCGACTTTCCTGAAAAGCTCAATGATGGGCTTGTAGATGCGCAGCCGGGTGCATTCGGCTTCACCGAGCGTTTCCACATGCGCCAAAAAGGCCCGCCTGAGATCGTCATCCAGAAGCAGCTCCTTCCGGGGGCGGTCAACGATCCGGCGAACAGCGACCTTGGCTGCGTCGACCGCGAATTCCTGCTGTTCCTGCATTTCCATCTTCCGTATATGCCCCTCGCTGCCCACTTCCTGGGTTTCGTCAATCAAGCCGCGCAGCGCGTCACCCGCCAGCCGATCGTATTCTTCGTAATCATCCTCGCCGCCGATCGCAGGGCTCTCATCAACGCCGCCAGCCGCAGCAGCAGCGGCATCCCGCCGGTCCTGCTCTTCCTGAAGCAGCCGGTCCGCCAGAGCCTGCAGCTCTTCAACCAGCTCTTCCGTCACCTGCCGGAACGTCGCGCCGGCATACAGATCTGGGCCACGGCCAGCACCTTCGCGGGTCAAAAAGTCATCCAGGCCTTTGCCCAGGGCCTCGGGCCAGTCCAGCACCGAAGCGGGGATATTGCGCGCCAGTGCTTCTGCGGCCATTGCCGCAACTGCTTGAGCAACGCCAAATTTCCGTTTGAAATCAGCGTCCAGTGCGATGACGAGTTCATTGTAAAATGATCCGCCGTCAGCATCTACCAGCTGGCAATCGACGACCTCATCGATTGCCAGGCGCCACGATGACACACCCGGGATGGACAGGGCGTAATCGCCTATGGACGTAACGAGATCGGCCTTGATCTCACCTTCTGTAACTATCAGCCTGCCGCTTTGACGGGCGGCCGTAACGGCCGGGAAATGGACAGCGGGTACGCTGCCCGGAAGCCACAGATACTTTTTCCCGCCATCCTCAGTCTCAACGCGCTGGCGCATTCCAACGATGTCGCCCGCGTGATTGCGGACTGGTACGAGCAGTGCGCCGGCGACCATTTGAAAACGCTGCGAACCGGGTTCAGGCATACCGGGAACTTTTTCGGCGCCCTTGATGTCTCGTATCAGCAGCCCCACGCCGTCCAGCGCCTTCGCCGTAGCATAGCCAGCCACCTTCATGATCTCTTCGGTCATGCCGGGCCGGGCCAGCAGCGCGCCCCTATGCCCATCGCTCAACGGGCACATAGAAAGCACTTTTTCATAAACGGCGTCGCAGGTCAGCGCGCTGGCCGCAGGCTTCCTGGCGCGGGCCTCGGCTTTCGCGTCCCGCGCTGCCAGCCGCCGCCGCGCTGTGGGCACCCAACCGTCGCGCCGTTCGTACCCACGGGCTTCATGCCATGAGATCTCGCGACCTTCTGGAGAATAATGGAATTCGTCGTGCGCATGTCCGCAGGTCCAGCGTATCGCGCCAGTCGTGACGTGCGTTTGATAGCAGCAAGGCCAATCCTTCGCGCCACAAGCCCAACAAGGGTTTTTCCGATTTGCCCGTGTCGCCGACGTTATGTCGGACCACACTCTACCTTCTGCCATTTTTCCTACTCCTGTTTGCCTATTTTCCTAAAACCGCCTTGTTTGGCGAGATGTTTGATGATGGCGTTCGGTGTTTTCTACACCTTAGGCAGCCAAAAACGCCTTTTTCGTGGCCGCTTTACCCTGCCGGTCGCCGAAGGCGGCCAGGTTTTCCCCGATCAGCCGCCAGCCAGACCTTTCCGGCTTCGCCTTGTCCGCCTCGGCTGCGATTCTGATCCTTGTCTTAATGCATGCTGGGATAGCCTCGATCCCGGCATAGTCGCACAAGTCCTGAATCTCATTGCAACGGGCTGGGTCCAGAATCATGGCCCTGGCTTCCAGCGTCACCGCCGCACGGTCTCTGGCGTCTTCATAGCGCTCATCGTCTGCCACCATTCCCGAAGGGAGGGGCCGGCAGGCATCGGATATGACTTGCTCGACAACGGCCCCCCAAAGGCGCCGGTAAGCCGCATCAGATATCGGTTGCGGCTGGCTTCCTATCACGGGTTCCGTCGTCGGGCGCATATTCGTATCTCCTAGCTGGCTCTGGGACTGGCTTCCTCCCTGGCTCCAACCTATAGCTCCAAAATCGCCTGTTGAAAAGCATTTTGTTGTCGACCGACAAATCGGCATATGCTATACCTAAAATGCAGAAACACGGACCGCCACCGACCATCCCCAGGGCGGCCCTTATATAGAGTGTGGAGAGCCAGCCCAGATGACCAAGTCCAGCGCAGTCCTTCCGCCGCCGACCCTTGCCGGCCCCAGCCTCCTCGACATTGGCGCGCCCGCCGAAGCTGTGAAGGCCGATTTCGCGCGTCGGTTGCAGCATGCGCTGAACGCGAAGGGCTGGAATCAGAGCGATTTGGCCCGTGCGGCTGATATCGGACGGGACAGCGTTTCGGTCTACCTGCGCGCAAAGAGCCTGCCGGGACCCAAGCATTTGACCAGCATCGCTGCGGCTTTGGGCGTCGAACCGGACGATTTGTTGCCGGGCGCATCGGATGCGGCAACGGCGCGGACTGGCGTCGCTGCCATGGAAGTGATGCAAACCGCCGCTGCCGGCCGGGTCTGGCTGAAAATCAACCGTAGCGTGTCCATGCGCCAGTTGGGAAAGATAATAGAGATCCTAGATAGTGAGCCCGCCGGCGACGATAGCTGAAATCGGCAGTCGTCCCCGTGGGAGCAGTGGATCGGATCTCATCACGCTCCAGGTGATCCTGCGTCATGACCATGCTTTTGACTCTTGAAGAAGCAGCCGTCCGTCTTCGACCGGACGGTCTGATCTCAGCTCGGAGCTTGCGCTCCGAAATCTCAGCCGGCCGCCTTCAGCCGACACGGATCGCGGGCCGTATTTTCGTGGCTGAGTCCGATTTGGACGAGTTCATCCAAGCCGCCAGACAGTCCGCTCTGGTGCCTAAAGGGCGTGCTCACGCCGACGCAATCGCTACGAAGCAACCCCGTGCCCGCCGCACCGGGGCCGCTCCCATTTCGTCCTCCGCTCATCTCACCGCCGTAGCCGATAGGCTGACGCGCCGTCGGGGTTGACCGGAACTCTCTCTACAATACATAGGGTCTGCTCCACATGGCCAAGGCCAAGCCGAAGACGGCGACAACCGGTGCGTCCAGCCCCCATCTCGTTCCTGTGCTGTCACCAGGTTCGGTTACCTGGCGCTGGTCCATTCGTTGGCGAGAGGATGGTCGTAAGCGGGAAAAGGCAACCGGCCTGCCGGTCGAGGACCGGGCAGGTGCAGAGCGGCTGTTAGGTGAATTTCTGGTAGAGTGGTCTGCGCGACAGAGCGCTGCGCCGGGCGCTGCTCTGCGGCCGGACCGTATTACCTGCGGACAGGCAATGACGATTTACGCCCATGAGCACGTCCCAGGCACCGCAGCGCCCGAACGGATCGGTTGGGCACTCAAGGCCCTGGCAGAATTCTGGGGCGACGTTCCTGTTTCTGAGGTACGTGGCGAAACATGCAGGCGCTACGTCGCCAGCCGCACAATGGAAAGGCGCATTCCAGACACAGACCCGGCGGAATACCGAACGGTTCCCATTGCTCCGGCGACAGTGCGTCGGGAACTTGGCGTTCTTGCCGCTGCCCTCAACTACTGCGCAAAAGAGGGGCACATTACTGCGGCGCCAAGGGTGTGGTTGCCGGAAGCGCCACCGCCCAAGGAAACTTATCTGTCGCGGCAGGAGGTTGCTGGACTGGTCAAGGCCGCTCGAAGGGACAGGCGGACCCGATGGCACCTACCACTGTTTGTGCTGGTGGGCTATTACACGGGCAGGCGCAAGGATGCGATCTTGTCGCTTCGGTGGGAACCGAACGCGGAGGGAGGACATGTCGACCTGGATAAGGGCGTCATTGACTTCCGGCCGGTCGGGCGGGCCGAAACTGCCAAACGCCGAGGACGGCTTCAGGTTCCGGCCAGGCTCTTGCGCTTCCTGCGGTACGCTCGGCAGCGAACCGAGAAGTTCGTCTTCGAATATGGAGCAGACGGGAAAGAGCCGCGTCGAATCAAAGATGTGAAGCGCAGCTTTGCCAGCGCGGCAGCTGCTGCTGGCCTGGATCCGACGAAGGTCACTCCCCACGTCCTGCGCCACACTTGCTTGAGTTACCTGGCCAACGCTGGGGTGCCCCTATTCAGGGCTGCCGCCTGGGTCGATCTGACACTGGATACCGCAGAGAAGGTCTACGCTCACCACGACGGGCGCCATGACGATATCAGGGACCTGCTGGACCGCGGCGGTCGTGCAGGGCGCTGACACCTGATTCACCGCCGACGATCCCGCCTGACCGACCACCACCACGGCCACGGTCGGGACCATGGCGTCAGTGATGCGGTCAGTGATTTGACTTCAATCACTGCCGTAACATGGCTAAGTTATTGATTTCATTGAGAGAAAATGGCGGACCCGACACGATTCGAACGTGCGACCTCTGCCTTCGGAGGGCAGCGCTCTATCCAGCTGAGCTACGGGTCCATGCCGGCATTGGGGGAAAACCCCAAGCGGCGCGGACCATAGCGCATCGGTCCGGCCGGTGCAAATGCTTCTTACATAAAATGTGATTGTACAATATCACGTTGGAATCGATAGGTTTTTTAACCAAGCATCGCCCGCAGCGCCTGACGCGACAGGTCTTTCAGGGCGTCACGCATGCGTTGAAGCTCGTCGGCGGCGGCTTCGTAATCCTGGATCAGGCCGCCCACAAGGGTCGCGGGGTCGTCCGCTTCATCGGGGTAACGATCACGGGCACGGGCGGCGCGACGGCGCAGACGTTCAACAATATCTTCTTCTGCCGGCATATCGGCCTTCCTTCTACAGGGCCTGAGACCAGGGTCCGCACTATCTGAGCCTGGCCCCCGCGCCGACTGACGCGGCGGCGCGCGCATAACGTCCTTAAAACATGCCCTCCCCTGCCGCGTCATCCCTTTCCTGCATTGCGTATCACGACCGCAGAAGCCTATCCGGATGGGGTATGGCACTTGCACTACACGTCAGGGGTTGATTTTAGGAACGCTCATGCCCTATTCAGAGTTTGGGGCGTTCATCTAGATTACGGTACGAGGTTTCCAATGTTTTCCATGATCCGTGTGTCAGCGGGCCTCGGCGCGCTGGCCTGGATATGGGCGTTCGCCCCGCTGTCGGTTGCCCAAGCCGCCACCGAGTCCGCACATGAACAATGCATCGCCCCTGCGGGCTATTGCGATTTCACACCAGGTCGGGAAGGCGTACACCGTATCCAACTGCGTCTTCCTGCCGCGCAAGCTGAAAAGCTGGGCGAATTGTCAATAAGCGGCCAGCAATGCCCGCTGACCCGCGGCAAGGCGGAAGACGGCGCCGTCAGCCTTTCTTGCTTTGCCTATTTGTCGGGCGGCATGAGCTACCGTGTCAAAGTGCCCGCCGAGACGGCGGTGACCATTACCAGAGCCGACCCAGGAAACGGGGAACCGGTGACCCTTATCCCTTGATACTGGCGCTGGCCGCGGCCTGCCGGGCCTTTTCCGCCGCCACCATCATGGCGACAAGGGCCGGCAGATCGACCGTGGGGGACCAGCCCAGCCGTTCGCGCGCGAGGCCACTGTCCCCCCGGAGTTCCCCCACCTCCGCCGGGCGGAAGAGGGCCGCATCGACCGTGACGCAGGTGCGGCCACTGTCCAGATCAATGGCCGTCTCCGCCGTTCCTTTTCCCCGCCATTCCAGACGCAGGCCCAGAGTCTGCGCCGTCAAGCCGACAAAATCGCGTACACTCCATGTACATCCGCTGGCCAGCACATAATCGTCTGGCGCGCCGGCCTGCAGCATTGACCACATGCCCCGGACATAATCACCGGCATAGCCCCAGTCGCGGCGAGCATCCAGGCGCCCCAGCGTGATTGGGGCATCTTCTGCTCCACCCTGCCAACGCACCAGACGCCGGACAATCTTGGCCGTCACAAATTCCGGTCCACGCAGGGGCGATTCATGGTTGAACAGGATGCCGTTGACACAGAACAGGCCGTAAGCAAGGCGATACAGGGTGGTCATCTGGTGGGCAGCCACCTTGGCGACTGCATAAGGGCTGCGCGGCCGGAACAGGGTGGTTTCCCGTTGCGGCACCTCCGGCGCGTCCCCGAACATCTCTGATGTGGATGCATGGTAAAAGCGGGCTTCCGGATGCCGGGTCCGGATAACCTCCAGCAGGTTGGTGGTGGAGACCGCGTTGCTGGCAAAGGTTTCTGCCGGCACGTGGAATGAGGAATGGACCGAACTATGGGCCGCCAGATGGTAGATCTCGTCTGGTGCATGGTCGTCCAGCAGCCAGGAAACGGCACGGGCATCAGTCAGATCGACGGTCACGCTGGTCACCCGACCCGTCAACCCCATCTCCGCCAATCGCCAAGCCGCGCTGATCGGGGTGCCGCCGGGACGCAACGTGCCGGTCACGCGATACCCCTTATCCAGCAGCAAGGCAGCCAGATAGGCCCCATCCTGGCTGGTAATGCCGGTAATCAGCGCCCGCCGGCCCCCTGTTCCGCTATGCCCACTCATACGCCAATTCCGACAATTGCGATGGCATCGGCAGTGCCGATGCGGATAATGACTATCTATAGAGTGTTCGGCACCGGTTTGGTTCGGGAATATCGGTGCCAATGGTGGTCTTTCCCGATGTTTCATTCGGAACTGGTCTATGCCCCCGCCACCCGATCTTTTCGCCGCCGCTTCCGCCGATCATGACGCAGGGCGCATCAATGAGGCGCTGGCGGGATACAGGGCGGTGCTGGACCGTAACCCGGCCCATGCGGGGGCGCTGCATCGGCTGGGTATCCTGCATCTTCAGACCGGGGATTTTGTGGCAGCCCTGCCTGTACTGGAGAGGGCCGTGATGGCGGAACCGGATGGTGCGGTCCAACATTCCAACCTGGCCAGCGCCTTGCGTCGGCTGGGCCGGCTGCCTGAGGCCCTGAACGCCTGTATTCAAGCCCTGCGCCTGTCACCGGATTTTGTCGATGCCCATATCAATCTGGTCAATATTCTGGACCAGATGCAGCGTTACGGCGATGCCATCAGGGCCCAGAAACAACTGATCTCGCTGCGTCCGTACCAAGGTGAGGCCCGGTTGCAGTTGGCCCGGCTTCTGATTCTGGATAACCGGCCCGAAGAAGCGGTGGAGGCGCTGTATGACCTGTTAGGCATGCAGCCGCTGTCGGTACACGCCTATACCAATCTGGGCGTGGCACTGCGCCGGCTGGGCCGGCTGGACGATGCCGCCGCTGCCTATCGGACGGCTTTGGGGTTTGCCCCCGATGATACGGGCCTGCTCAATAATCTCGGCATCGTGCTTCAGGATCAGTATCGGTATCCAGAAGCCATGGATTGTTTCCGGCAAGCCCTGGTTCGACAGCCAAACAGTGCGACCACCCATCTCAACTTGTCCGTCGCCTATCGGGAAGAGATGAGGATCGCGCAATCGGTGGACTGTGCGCGCGCTGCTGTCCGATGTGACCCCAGCCTTGCCGCCGCCCACACGGCCCTGGCCGTCAGCCTGCTGATGCAGGGAGAATATGAAGAGGGCCTGGCCGAGTATGAATGGCGCAGCCGCATGGCGGACTTTCCCTCACCCCGCCGCGACTTCACCTCACCCGTTTGGGACGGGTCGGACCGCGCGGGTGGCACCCTGCTGGTGCATGATGAACAAGGTGTGGGTGATGCACTGCAATTCGTGCGCTATCTGCCGATGCTGAAAGCGCGCGGTTTCAAGGTCATCTTGGAATGCAACAGCCAACTGGTCCGTCTGCTTGGGCGCATGCCGGGTGTGGATCAGGTTGTCGGGCGGTTCCAGCCGCTGCCGCCGCACGATGCGCATATCTCTTTGCTGTCGCTGCCCTATCTGCTGGGGGCGCGTGTCGATAATGTCCCCGCGCAGGTGCCTTATCTCGCCACGGAGCCGGATGTGCAGGCGCACTGGGCAAACCGGCTGTCGGATTTCGCGGGAGTGAAGGTCGGCTTGGTCTGGGCTGGCAATCCGGAATTCAAGGCTGACCGCCTGCGTTCCCCCGGTCTGCGGGCCTTCCGGCCCCTTCTGGACCTGCCTGGCGTTTCCTTCTTCGGGCTGCAAAAAGGGCCAGGGCGTCAAGATCTAGACACCATCGGCCCCCTGCCTGTCAGCTTCACGGATCTGGGGCCGGAGATCGGGGATTTCGCCGATACGGCCGCCATCATGGCAAACCTGGACCTGATCATCACCTCCTGCACCGGCCCTGCCCACCTGGCGGGGGGATTGGGAAGGCCAACCTGGACGGTGCTGCCCTTCTCCCCTGACTGGCGCTGGCTGGCGGCAGGGGAAGACACGTTCTGGTACCCAACCATGCGCTTGTTCCGACAGCCTGAGCGGGGTGACTGGGGCACGGTCATCGGCCGGGTAAGCGCTGCATTGCGGGCCCGGACCGGCCTCGTTTTCACCCCCTAGACCCATCCAACGAAGGGTTTGATCCCGCCTGTCGCCAGATCGGGTTCCACACATAGTACAGCATTCTTGTTCAGGCGGGCCGCCAACTGACTGAATCCGCTGGCAGCGCTGATACCGACAATGTCGGCCTGTGTCAGCACATGGAAATCCTGGAGGAATTCCAGCCCCGGCCAAGCCGGCCCCGCATCATGCAGGGTGACGGGCCGAAATTCGCGGAAGGCCGCTCTCACACCTGGAATATCATCGCTGGCAAGGTAGAGGACCGGCTTATCCAGCGTCGGCCACAGACGGCGCAGCCAGTCAACATAGCTCTGGGTTTCCGTGATCGGATAGCCGTACTGCAGAAAATCCCCGCGCCTGATATGAATTGCCACGATTGTCTTCCCCACGGCACGCAGCGCGTTCACGGGCGGGTCAATCCAGGGGGCCCATTGCCGACGCGGGCGAAGCCACGACCGCACGCGATCACGCAACGCCAATGGATAATCATAGAGGAACAGCGGCGACAGGGCGTCGCGATCCACCGGTGCCTCCCCTTGGTAGTGCCCGGTGACAAAGCCGTTCAGGATGCGGCGGCCAAAGGGCCAGGGCGGCAAGGGACCGCTGGGTACCGGATCGTCCAGTTCGAAATAGGCACCGCCTACCCAGTCTGGTGTCTCAAGGATGCAGCCCCGCTGCTGCGCGTAAAGGCGCAGCAGCACATATTCCAGCACATTGTGGGCGAACCGCCCCCGGTTGCCCAGGGTGGTCGATGTCAGGCGGGGGCGCGTCGGATCATGGTTGGAGGGCCGATGCCAGTGCCATCCCTGCTGCCGGCGTGTCCGTTCCAAGGCGGCCAGGGAACGCACAGTAAACATCCAGCAGTTGTCGCTGCGCAGATTTTCCAGGCGCGCGACCGCCTTGGCCGGGTCCCCATCAGCCAGATCCAGGGCCGACAGCGCTGTACGACATTCTACCGGATAAAGCCGGCCTGCCATGGGCACCGTTTCCAGCCTGCTGAACAGGCTGCGTGCCTCGGACTGCCGGTCTCCGCGCACCAGAAGCAGGTAAAGATACTCAAGGCAGGTGGATACATCCGTACCGTCCAGCGGCAGATAGGCCACCAGCGCCACCTCGGCCTCGCCATCGCGTCGAAGATCGACCAGGGTCGCAACGACACGCGCCCGCGCTGCCGCCAGCCCCAACGCCGCCGAGCGCCGGTAACAGGTCAGCGCCATCTCCAGATTGGCATTGCGGTAGTGCAGATTACCCAGGTTAAACCAGATTTCCGGCCGATGCGGTGCCAGACAGATGGCGCGTTTGAGGGCAGTTTCGGCCTCCAGCACCTCGCCCTTTTCCAGCAGCGCGTTGCCCAGACTCATCCAGGCGGACAGCATGCCCGGCTGCAAGGACAGGGCCTGCCGCTGGCAGGCGATGGCCTCCTCATTCTGGTCATCCTGGCGAAGCAACAGACCCAGATCATGATGGATTTCAGCCCGTGTCGGTTCCAGCCTGGCGGCGCGACGCAGAGCGCGGATGGCACCAGCCCGGCCCGCCCCCCCATGCCCGGCCGATGCCGCCCCCAGCGCATGCCACGCCGCTGTGTTTGACGGGTCCAGCGCCAGTACGGACCGCCACATTGCCAATGCATTGTCCCTGTCACCCCGCTGCGACAGCGCATTGGCTAGGTTCAGTCGCGCCTCGACCATCCAGGGGGCCAGTTGCACAGCGCGCGCCATCAATGCCACGGCCTGATCGGTACGCCCGGCCTGCAGCTCTGTCAGGCCCAGCAGATGGAGGGCATCAACATTGTTGGGGTCAGCCTTCAACATCTGCCGATAGGCATCGGCCGCGCGGTCGATATGACCGTCGCGATGATCGGCCAGCGCGGTGGCCAGACGCTCAGATATTGTTTTCATTCGACAGATCGACGGGACCGTGCCGGAAGGGCACCCAGTCCTTGTGGTCCGGCCGGTACTGTAATCCATAGGGAGATTTCAGGAAGATTTTGTCGTGCAGCGGGCTTTCGCGCAAAGTGCGCTCATGATCCACCAGCGGCGAAGGAGCAAACACCTTCTCCCACACCTCCGATGCCTCTACAGAACGGCCTGCCTTTTTTACATAGTCCAGGGCCGCATCGCTTAGCTGCCAGCAGCTTTCGACCATATCATAGTAGCCCATAACATTCCTCCCCTGCGCCCGGCCAGCAGGCTGACTGATACAGGAACCCGGTCAGGCCCCGCAAGATTTGACGGCGGCGCGCCGGGCACGGGCCAACTCGCGCAACCCTTCCACCGCAGCCTGGAACACCGGTTCCCAGTCCTGGTCGCTGGTCTGCCGGAACAGCCGCATACTGGGATACCAGGGGGTACCAGCCGTACGGTCGCCATAGACCCAGTAAGGCATGTACTGCACCAAGTTCCAGACCGGCGTACCCAGCGATCCTGCCAAGTGCGCCGTGGAGCTGTCGGTCATGATCAGGAGATCGAGCTTTTCCAGCATAGCGGCGGTATCGGCGAAATCATCGATATGCGGTCCCAGCGGTGTGACCAGAAGCCGGCTGGACAGTGCGTCTAGCTGTTCTTCTGGCGGACCTTTCTGCAAACTGTACAGGCGTACGCCTGGCACCTCGCCAAAACGCAGGAAGCGCGACAGGTCAGTGGCCCGGCGTTGGTTGTCGGCGAAGGTCACACGACCAGACCAGATGATGCCAACGCGCAGGATACCCGGTTCCGCAGACCCCAGGACCCGGGCCGCCTTGGCCCTGGCTTCGGGGGGTATATGAAGCCGGACCGGCGGCGGTATTGTGTCAAAGGTGGTACCGCACAGATAAGGCAGGCTCATCTGCGAAGCCTGAACATCGAATTCCGGGAAGTCAGATCCGGCGGGCACGAACTCATCCACCGGCAATCCGCCCAGCACGCGACGCAGTTCCGGGTGGCATTCGAACAGGATGCGGCCACCGCGGGCCTTAACCAATTCAACATAGCGGGCGGCCATGAGCGTGTCGCCGAACCCCTGTTCGGTGGAAAGGAAGATGCGCTTTCCATTCAGGGGACTGCCATCCCAGGCAGCACCCGGCGTCGGCCGGGTCCGATAGGCGGCAATATGCCGGCGGGCTTCATATTCGCGAAAGCCCAGCTCGTACTCGCCCACCTGCAGAAGGGTCAAGGCTCGTTCCCAGCACAGGGCCGGTGTGACCGGCCCCAATGCCACAGCCTTGTCCAGCAGGAACAGCGCTTCACGATAGGCCGCAGCCTTGCGGCGGCCGATGACGGCATTGAACAGCAATTGCGGGTTGTCGGGGACCAGACGCATAGCTTGGGCGTGGGCTTCCGCAGCTTCATCATGGCGACCGGCCTCGGTCAGCAGATTGCCCAGGTTGGACCAGATGCCAGCATTGCCGGGATCAAATTCCAGACCACGGCGATGACAGATCATCGCCTCGTCAATGCGGCCGAGCCGTCGCAATAAAATCCCCAGCGTGCTCCATGCCCCGCCATCGCGTGGATTGGCGCGCAGCGTCTCCTCGGTCGCCTGCAACGCCTGTTCATCCGCATTGGTGGGGGCTGGCACGGCCGCTGTCAGCAGCGGCGCCGCCGGAAGTGGAACCATAGCCGGCGCGCCGGTCACCGGCACCGGTGCCGGGGCGGCACGGTGGACGGGCGGTGGTTTCGGTGAGGCAGCGGCTTTACGCTTCTTGGCGGTCACTTTACTCTGGCTCTCAGACGCGGGCTGCCGCCTCACCAGGCGACGCGGACTTGGGCGGTCAGCGCATGCTGGGTGCGGTTATCGCTCAACTCCGCATCATAGCGCGCCGACAGGCGGATGTTATCGGCTATTTCGGTGCTGACACCACCGCCCAGGACAGCCATATCGCGTCCCGGCTTTGCCGCGCGGATCCTAAAGGACTGGCCCAGCAGGGTCTGGCCGGTGCTATAGCCGGGATTGACCAAGTCATGTTCCCAGCGGGCTGACAGTTCCGGGACCAGAATGCCGCCACCAGCCAGCGCCACCGGATGGGTGAAGCGAAGGCCGAAGCCACCGCGCAGACCGGCCTGCTTATCATTAGTCACTGACAGGTTGAGGGCGTCGGCCCCGACCTCCGTAAACCCGTCAGCATCGCTGCCGTCATAACGCAGGAAAGCGCTTGGCGTAACCACAGCGGGGCCCATGTGCAGCCGATAGCCCGTCTCAAAGGCGGCACCGACACTCTTGCCGTCAGTTTTGCCAGTGGCAATGCGGTTCAGACTGCCAACAATGACGGCCCGGCGCGTCTCATAATCGCTAAAGGTCATGCCGGCCTGAGCATCGATAAACAGCGCTGCGTCGCTCCAACCTAGGTAACCGCCAACATAGTAACTGCTGATGCTGGCCCGGCCGCTGTCGTTGCGGCCTGTCACACGGCTGTCGGCATAACCGACGGCCGCACCGAGTCGCACCCCGTCTGCGGCGACACCATAATCGACCCCAGCCAAACCACCCGCCATGCGGTGGCGAAAGCCTGGATTGTTACCGTCACTACCCGTGTGCGCCTTGTTTCCAAAGGCGCGGCCCCAAGCCTGCCAGCCATCGGTGCTCTGTTGCAGACTGCCCTGACGACTGGCCACCAGCGTCCCGAAACCTCGGCTGACATCAATGGCGACCAGGGGCAAGTTGGCGTTGAACTGGCCGGAGAGGCTGGATAATGCATCAGGGACAGCATTGAGACCCAACGGGATCAGCGCATTCAAGATCGGCTGCGCCGCCGTGCTGCGCGCCGCTTCCAACGCATCCACGGCGCTGCCGGCCGCACGCTGGTTAAACGTCAGACCCGACAGTCCAGCATAAGAAGCGACGCCGACATAAAGATCGACACTGTTGGCGCTGTACAGGGCCACGATGCGGCCGCTGGCCGGCAAACCCGCCGTCGGCTGCGTAATGGTGGTGAAGGTGCCAGTCACCCCACCTTCCGCCTGCACAACACCCGCCAGACGTTGGCCCAGCGACAATGTATAGCTGTTGCTGCCAGCCGGTTCCCCGGGGGCGTAGGTAATCCCGCGCAGAACCGGCGTGAGCGTGACGCCCGCACCAATCGTGTATGCATTGCCCGCACCCGTGACGAGGACACGCGAATAATTGCCCGCGCCATTGCCCGTTCCAGCGCCGTCGATCTCCAGCACCAGGCTGCTGTTGGCCTGTTGTGTGACCGGGCCGGTGAAGGTCATCGTGCCGGGGGAATTGCCGGGGCGCAGGGCACCGACGATGGTCGTGGTGCCCACAACACGGCCCGTTCCACGCAAGATGCCCTGGGCGCCCACTGTAACGGGTGCAGTCAGCAGACTATTGACCGAGAGTTGGCCATTTTCTACCTGCACCACGCCCCCGGTCAGCCCCCCCGTCAGGTTGGCCTGGCCACCATTCCGCACTGCGACAGTGCCGCCAGCATTGTTGATGGCACCGGTCAACAGGGTGCGCCCGCTCGTGGCAATGACCAGGGTACCCAAATTGGTGATCGGGCCGGCAATCACCCCCTGTCCCGAACCGATAAGGGCAAAGGGTGTAGCAGCGGCAGCCGTATTGATGATGCTTCCTGCCAGCCCGATATTCTGCCCGGCATTATCAAGAGCACCACCAACCGAGCCAATATTCAGCACTAGTGTGACGGGTTGGCTGATGCTGCCCAGCGCGCCGACGGCACCTGGGCGCAGGGTGCCGCCATCGAAAGTCAGGGTCCGGGTTCCCGAAAGAGTGGTCCCCAGACCCGCTGCGTCATTCGTCGTATAGAACGCCTGGTTCCGGTCGATGACAGCACCCAGATTGCCAGCGACATTGGGCGTACAGGTCGGGCACAGCGTGATCATGACATTGTCAATATTCTGCGCGGCCCCAAGACTGTTCGCCACAAAGCGCAAAACCGACTGGCTGCTGAAGGCCTGAACATTGAAGCTGTAGGTGACCCAACCCGTTGGTGGGGCGCTGTCACCGGCATAGTCGAAGATGCGGGCATCGCCGAAATAGGCGGTCAGACCTTGGCCGCCATCGCTCTTATACTGAAACGTGACATTGTAACGGGCACCAACGCCGGTCGCCACCGTCTGGGTCAACATGTTGGTGGAGAACAGGAATTCCACACTGTTGCCGCTGCCGTCGGCACCGATGCCGGCCCGCAGGCCCGTAGGGTCGGTACTGGTCCAGTTATCGAAGGCCACCGTCTCTGACCCTGCGATTTTTGTCATCGCCTCAAAACTGCCATTGCACAGCAATGCGCCGGCATCACAGGCAGCGGCGCCAGCCTCCCCGGCCAACAAAGGCGGCATCATTACGCTCGCCAGGAGGGCCATCTTGATGCTGGACAAGGCCACAGGCCGGCGCGCAAACCCGTTCATGAATTCTGCCCCCACATCAAGATTAACGGCACTTGAACAGCCAATAGAGGTGAGTATGTAGAGTATGCCCAAAACCAGAAGGCATATGGACAACAGACAGAGTTTATAACCCACGATCGTCGGAAATGCTTATCATTTCATAAAGTTCATCCCTGGCACGGTATAACCTTAAGGTTAATAAGATCAATTGTGCTCTGTGCGATCCGACGCAGGACGCCGTCCCATCCACTTTCCCGTTCGCATCTGAACATACGGATGCCGTCGTACCAGACGGTGCGGTCGGGGTGGGTCAGCCAGCGCCAGTCGGCCAACCAGGGCAGGGCCAGGAACGCCGGCTTGCCCATCGCCCCTGCCAAGTGGATCATGGCGCTGTCACAACTGACGACCAGATCCAGGTTGGCGATGATGGCCGCAGTATCCATAAAACTGCCATGGGTTTGGTCCTGCTCGGCATCGGGGAAACAGGTGATCCCAAAAGGGCCGGCAAGCGCCTGCAACTGATCCAATCCGACCTTCTGCTGAAGATTGAACAGCCTTATTCCCGGCACCGCCGCCAGGGGCGCGAACGCACCCAGCGGGATAGACCGTTCGTCCCCGGCTGCCTGCCAGTTGATCCCCACCTTGAACCCATCCCTTGCGATGCGCCGACCCCAGGCGGCAACCCTGTCGGCGTCAGGATGGAGATAGGGCTCCTTGGCCCCCGGCACGGACTGTGGTGAGCTGCCGCACAGGCCCGGCAAGCTCATCAGCGGTGCGTGACAGTCAGCCTGCGGTAATGGCTCACCGTGACACACAAGCTGGTCGATACCGGCCACGCCACGCAGGATATCCCGCATCGTGGGCTGGCATTCGAACAGGGTCCGGGCGCCCTGGTTCTTCAGCACCGACAGGTAGCGGATAAATTGCAGCGTGTCGCCCAGCCCTTGCTCAAAATGCACCAAAATGGTGCGCCCGGCCAACGGTGACCCGTCCCAGCGCGGCACACCCGGAATGTCACGGCGCCAGCCCCACGCCGCCTGCCGATGGCGCCAGTCATAGTGCGGCCATCCTTCCTCCCACTGGCCCAGGCTGATTAAACAAGCCCCTAGATTCTTATGGTAGTCGGCGAAGTCTGGCGCCAGTCGGACAGCCCTCTTGTAGAGCCGCGCCGCCTCAACCGCCCTCCCCTGCCGTCGTAGCGCCCCAGCCAAGTTGTTGGTTACCGACCCTGCATCAGGGGCCAGCACCAGAGCCCGACGGTAAGCCGCCGCCGCCGCATCGTAACGACCCAGGGCCATCTGTACGTTACCCAACCGGAAGGCCGCGTCCGGGTAGTCGGGCTGACCCTCCAGCAGCCGCATCAGCAGCGCCGTCGCGCGCTCCAGCCCTCCCTTTAACACCAGTAGGCTGCCCAGCCGGAACAACGTATGGGCATGGTCGGGGCGCCGTCGCAAAGCCTCTTCCAGCACTGGCAGCGCCGCATCGCCCTGGCCGGCATCCTCCAGCGCAATGCCCAGATTAAAAAGCGCCACGGGATGGTCGGGCGCGATTTTCACGGCATGGGCAAAGTGAGCAGCGGCCAGATCAGGCCGGCCACCGGCATGGGCCTGCACACCCGCGTTGATTGCCATACGGAAAGCATCATCGACCATCGCCCGCCCCCCGCCGCCGTTCCTCTGATGCATAGGACCTGACAAGCGGCTTGGCAATGCCGCCCCAGCCCGGCATCCTTACCGGACCCTGCTGAAAGACGCCCCCTGTTGCCCCCCGCCATGCCTACAGACCTGCTTCGTGCCGCCATGGTCGCCTATCGCCAGGGCCAGATGGCGACGGCAGAGGGGATGTGCACGGCACTTCTGCGCGCGCAGCCAGGCCATAGCGGTGGTCTGTTTCTGCGGGCCGTATTGTGTGTGGCCACAGGACGGGATGATGCGGCGGCCGATCTGTTCCAGACGGTCTTGACCCTGGACCCAGCCATCGCCGATGCCCATGGCAATCTGGCCATGATCCGGCAACGGCAAGGGCGCCTGATTGAGGCAGAAATCCTGTTCCAGCGCGCCGCCACCTTGGCGCCGGACAATGCCGGCTGGCGGATCGGCCGTGCCCTGCTGCGCCTGAACAGGCCGCAGGAGTCGGCATGTGATTTCCGCTATGCGCTGTCCCAGGACCCCGCTTCGGCGGCAGCTTGGCGGGGTCTGGGCCTGCTATATCGAAGGCAGGGTAACCTGACCGCAGCGGCGTGCGCATTGGACCGGGCCTATCGCATCGATCCCACCCTCGAACTGGCCGACAGTGAAGCCTTCGGCTGCCGCCTGCAAGCCGCTGACTGGCGGGATTACGCATCCCGGCGGCAGCGGATTGTAAAGCGCATAGATCAGGGAGGGGTCGTGCTGCCACTATTGATGCAGTGGATCGGGATCGATCCCAGACGTCAACACCGCGCCGCAACGACAATCTTCGGCACGCATGTTGCTCCGGCCCCGGCTTCGCCGATCCCACGCCGCAATCGGGGCGATGGCACTCTTACGATCGCGTATCTGTCAGCCGATTACCATGATCATGCCACAGCCCATCTGATCACCGGCTTGTTTGAATGCCATGACCGGCGGCATTTCCGCGTCCTCGCGGGCTGTTATGGGCCTGACGATGATAGTGCGGCGCGGCGCCGCATTCGCGCGGCTGTAGACAGCTTCCACAGCTTGAGCGGACTGACAGCCGACGATGCCGCCATGTGGGCGGCGTCGGAAGGCATCGATATCCTGGTGGATCTGAAGGGTTATACCGCTGGGGCACGGCTGGACCTGCTGTCGCGCCGTCTGGCCCCGGTGCAGGTGGCCTATCTGGGCTATCCTGGCACAATGGGCGGTGCGGTACTGGACTATCTCATCGGTGATCCTGTGGTCACCCCGGCCAGTGACCAACCTTATTTCACTGAACGGTTGGTGCTGCTGCCCGACAGCTATCAGGTCAATGACCGAAAACGCCCACTGCCGGGGGCGTGCGATCCGTCCGTAAGGTCGACCTCCGGCTTCGTCTTCGGCGCGCTGCATCCCCCGCACAAGCTGACACCGGATCTGTTCGCCTGCTGGATGCGGCTTCTGTGGGCTGTGCCCGACGCCTGTCTGCATCTTTACGACCCTCATGGGGCTGCCACCCCCAACCTGCGGGCTTCGGCACAGGCAGCGGGGATCGATCCGGACCGACTTGTCTTCGCTGGCCCAGCCCCTCTGGCGACCCATCTGGCCCGATATCGTGCTATTGATCTGTGTCTGGACAGCTTTCCCTACACCGGCCACACCACATCGTCCGATGCACTGTGGATGGGCGTGCCGGTTGTCACCTGCCGGGGAGATGCATTTGCTGCACGGGTGACAGCCAGCCTGCTTTATGCCGTCGGCCTACCGGAGTTGATCGCCGATGACCAGATCGGATACGAAACACTGGCCCTATCGCTGGCCCGTAACAGGGACCGTTTGTCCCGACTAGCCGCACATCTGGAGCGGGTCCGCAGCACCGCCCCGCTGTTCGACACGCCCCGCTTTACCCGCCATCTGGAAACAGCCTATCGGCTGATGTGGGAACGTCACACCGCGGGGCTGGCGCTGGCCGGGTTCAGCATTCCGCCACAAACCTGACCAGGGCCGCGCGCATACGCCCTACCACTGGCTCCCAGTCCCCCGCACAATCCTGTCGGAACAGGGTCATTGACGGATACCAGTTGGTCCGATCCCCATGATCCCGCCAGCGCCAATCGGCATTCAACGGCAGAATGGTCCAGGTCCGCCGACCCAGGGCACCGGCCAGATGCGCGGGCGCCGTACAGGAACTGATGACCAGATCAAGATTGGCCATGATGGCTGCGGTATCGGCAAAGTCCGTGATCTCCGGCCCCAGATCGGTGAATTGCAGCCCCGGTGACTGAGGCGTCAGCAACGCCAGATCGGCACGCCCCCCGCCCTTTTGCAACGCGACGAAACGCACCCCCGGCACCGACAGCAGCGGCAGCAGCGCCGCCAGCCCCGGCGACCGCCGCCGGTCGTCCTTGAATTCCGGATTGCCAGCCCAAACCAGCCCAACCTTCACCCCATCATCTCTACCCAGCCGTGCCGCCCAGCGTTCCACCAGCGCAGGTTCTGCTGATAAATATGGGGCGAAGGTCGGCTCCACCGCCTCATTCAACAAATAGGGCAGGCTCAGCAGCGGCGCGTGGGCATCGTGCGGCGGCAGAGGCTGGCCTGTCGTCAGCACGCCGGCCACACCGGGCAGGCTGGCAAAAAGACGGCGCAGCGGTGCAGCGCATTCGACAAACACCCGCGCCCCGAGTCCTGCCAACAGCGGGGCATAGCGGGCGAACTGGATACCGTCCCCCAGGCCCTGTTCATCATGCAGAAGCAAGGTTCGCCCTGCCGGGTCCCCGCCCTCCCAGGCCGGCGATGGGTAGGCCTGCGCCGGCGCCCGGAATTCCCGCAGCTTCTTACGCCATTCATAGGCCGCGAATCCTGCCTGTATCTTCCCCTTCAGCAGCAGGCAGGTGCCCAGCAGCGTATTCGCCTCCGGATGAAGAGCATCGACGGTCAGGGCCTGACGGCAAAGCACCATCGCCTCGTCCACGCGGTTGCGGTTGCGTTCCAGCAACGCCAGATTGACCCAGGCATCGGCGAAGTCGGGCTTAAGCCGGATGGCACGGTGTAGCCAGACCGACGCGTTCGCGTCGCGCATGCCGGTCTGCGAAAGGACCAGGCCCAGATTATTCAGCACGGCGACTTCACCCGGCATCAGCATCAGCGCCCGATGGTAGGCCTCGATCGCTTCGCAGTAGCGTTGTTGCTGTTTCAGGACGACACCCAGATTGGCATGGGCACGGCCATCCTGTGGCGTCAGTTGCAATAGCTCACGCCAAGCCATCTCGGCCTCTGCATCCCGCTGCAAGGCCATCAGTGCGGTCGCCAGCAGGAAACGCTGCTGCGTACAGTCCGGCACCAAGTCGATATAACGGCGCAGCGGCGCCAACGCGCCTTCGTTGTCCTTCTGATCCAAAAACACAGAGGCCAGATTATGATGGGCCAGCGCAAAATCCGGGTCGATCAGCACCGCTTCGCGTCCCGCGATAGCGGCTTGATCCAACCGTCCCAACTGGCGCAGCGCCGCGCAAAGGTTGGAAAAGGCCGGTGCATTGGCATGTTGCCGGCGCAGCGACCGGGCCAGCAACGGTACCGCACGCTCCGCATCGCCAGCCAGCAGCGCCCCGGTCCCCAGCGCATGCAACGCCTCGGGGTCCTCGGGGCGGATATCCAGGATAAGGCGGAAGACTGCATCAGCCTCTGAGATCCGGCCCGCCCCCTGCAAAGCAATGCCGTCGGCCATCAGTTGCTCAACAGACAGGGTCATGGGCTGGTACCGGGTGCGATCCAACCCATCCGGACAAAATCCGCTAGCCGGGCGCGAAGAGTGGCCGGGAACCCCTCATCAATTGGCACACGGGTCAGGGCCGTCCACATGCCGGGGATGGCACCCTCCTCGAAACGGCCGGTTGCGAAGAACCTTTCGAGCCGCGCACGGTTGATTGCATCATCGGCACCGAAAGTGCCAACCATCTCGCGATGCGCAAAGGCGTCAAGCTTGGCCAGAAACCGATCAATGCCGCCCATCCAGGTAAAATGCCACCCGGCCGACGCGATCACCTGCCCGATCCCCTGCTTGGCCAAATAGCGCATATTGTTGGCGCCCACCCGGCGCACCAGCTCGACCGGTGCTGCCGCGACGGAGACCCAGGGGTCTGGCGCCCGCAGGTTCAGGAAATAGAGATGGATATCCAGATGCGGGGCAAACAGCGACGGCCCGTCGGCCCCCATCGCGCGCAGCCGTGAGATGATCTCCGGCCGCAATATCTCATCGGCGTCACTGACAATTACCATGTCCGCAGGTCCAGCCGCCGTCAGCCCGCGCTGAATGGCCTGACGCTGGTGCGCTTCCCGCACCCAGGCGAAGCCGCCGGGGTCATCTTCCACCACCACATGGATGATCTTGTCCTTATAACGGGCAAACCGATGCCTGTTTTCTGCAAAATACAGTGGTTTGGGCGCGCCGGCATGGGTAAAGGCCGCCTCCACGAGCACAAAATGGTCGACCACGGGAGACAGTTCGGCCAACCGCAGGTCCAACAGGTCCAGTTCGTTATAAAACTGAAAACAATCATAGATCTTGCGTCCCTGCGGCGGCGGCAGTGGCAGCGGTGCGGCCAACGGGCCGGTGGCATCGAACCAGGACAGAAACGCATCATAGCCGCGCAATGTGCCCCACATTAAGGACCGTTCACCCTCATCATTCGCGGGCAGATCCAACAACTGCCCGATCTGGACCATCAGGGCCCGCGCGGTATCCCGCCAATCGACGCCCATCCGGCCATTGGCTCCTTCAGTCAGCACTGTGCCCAGCATCTCCAGCAACAAACGCTGTGACAGGGCCAGCCTTGCGGCGTTCAGGCGGCGATGTCCGTCAGGGTCGGCGCCCGGCTGCACAGCCTGGCGCAGCAATTCCACTTGCTGGTCACGCCGCCCGGCCAGACGGTGACGCGCCGCGATCATTCGCAACATCAGTGACCGGCGCTGGTCCGCATCGGTAGTCTTAGCCGCCTGTCGCGCCAGACTGGCATCCTCTCCCAGCGCAGCCGCGACAAGGGCCATTGCTGAAAAAAGACGCCCGGCCTCAGCCATACCCATACCGTCAGCAGCGGCCAAGGCCGACTGTTCGGCCGCGGACAGCCACAGGGTCAACAGATTACGCCGCTGCCGCCCGCCGAGCACGGCGGCGCTGTCAATGCGCAGGGCTGCCGCGGCCAGTTCCAGGGCGAGCGCATGGTCGCCCAGTCCATGGGCCGCGAGCCCGGCCGCCAGCCGGATGCCGATATCTTGCGGTAGAGCATTGGCGATCAGCAGACAGGCCGACAGCATGGCAGCCCCATCCCCCGCCGCCTGCGCCTGAGTGGCAAGTTGCCGGGCTGTCCCGATCAGCGACGACACCCAGGGGCCATCGGACAAGAGCGGCCAGACACCGCACAGCGCACGCACCCGCAGGCCCAGCGGTCGGTCATCATCCCCGGTGCTGACGCCTTTCAGCAGCGCTCCCATCCAGCCTTGCCATTCCGTCGGCGCCAGCGACACATCCAACCGCAGGGCACGGCCAAGTGACAGAAGGGCATCGGTCGGCCGCGCCAGTGCGGCCTGTATCTGCACTGCCAGGCGCCATGCACCTGCATGCACGGGGTCCAGGACCAAGATGCGCTCGCACAGATCCGCCATGGCGTCATGATCGTTGACCGTCGCCGGGCGGCGCAGGCGGAACAGCAGGGACGACACATTCTCTTCCCGGCCGTCCGTCAACATGTCGGAAAGCAATGAAAGCCACTGCGCTGCCCGCCGGTCCCAACCGCCCTCGGCGCCCGCTTGGGCCATCTGGGCGCGCAGATGGGAGTGCGTGCCAGCGGCATCATCGCGGTGACGACGCAGTTCCTCGACCAGCACCCCGGCGAATAGGGTCGCGTGCTCTGCCGGTGCCGCTGGTACCGGCAGCAGACGCGCAAAGCCGGCGGTTGTTTCCGGCAAGGCGCCGAGCCGGCTGGATACCACCAGACATCCCGCCGCCATCGCCTCCATCACGCTGATGCAGGAAGTCTCGGCGAACCGGTTAGGGTAAGCCAATGCCGTCACGCTACGCAGGGCCGATGCCAGAACCGGCTGTGCGACACCGCCGACATACTCTACCCCATCCATGCGTCGGCATTGTTCGTAAAGCCCGACATAGGGATCGCGGTCCAGCGGCACCTGATAGGCTTCCAGAGAGGAATAGACCCGCAGGATGGTACCGGGGATGGCGGCCCGGATCTGGGGCATGGCAGCCAGCAGTACATCCAACCCCCGAAACGGCGTACTGGTATAGGCCAGTATGGGTGGCCATGGCTTGGCAGCCTGAATGTCGGCATCGTCCGGAAACAAGCCAGCAAAGTATGGGGCCGGCGCATTGCGCAGAATATGACACCGATCGCGGCGCAGACCGAACCGACGGATGAAATCCTCTCGCTGCCATCGGCTGACAAAAACAAAGGCATCCCAGACGGCTGCTGTCGTCGCATCGCTGAGGTTGGCGACGCTGGGTTGGTCGCCCGCATGCTGAGTCCACAAGACCAGTTTCTGCCCATGGGTCATAGCCCCGCGCAGGTTCAACGCCCCTTCCCGGTCGCAGCCCCCCATCACCACCAGCACATCAAACTGTGCCAGCAGCGACAGCGGCATGGTTCGGTGGTGGCGGCACATCACGCCATCAACAGCACCTGGCGTAGCAGTGCCGTTGACCAGGGTGACATCAGCCCCAGCCCGTGCCAGGGCCAGCGCAAGATAACAGGCAGCCGACTGCATACCGCCCAAGGGTGCAGCCCGCACGGTGTGCGGCGTGTAGTCGCCGAAGGTCGTGTCGAGGAATCCGAGTTTCATGACCCTTTGAACCATACCGCCATTCAGCATCTTTGCTGTTAGCATAATCTGACTGCTATTGGATGCGTGAGGATACAGGCTAGGGACTGGTTGATGCGAATGAACCCGGCGGAATGCCGCCGCCTGCTGGCGGACGATCCGGCCCATCTGTTGGCCTTGCAGCATCTGGCGACCCATCTGCGTGATGAAGGCGACGGCCTGCATGCCATGCGCCTCTTACGGCGCGCCTACGCCCTGCATCAGGACAAACGGGTGTTCGACCATCAGGTGGAAACCACCCTTCATGTGGCCCTGAACCAGATTTCCGGGCTGCTGGACCCCGGCCGTTTTGAGGAGGCGGCGGTCCATCTGGAGTGGCTGGCGGCATTCATTCCGCCATCAGGCCATCTTGCGCGGCTGCTGACCATCGTCTGGCTGATCCTGGGACGGGAGGGCGATGCCATTGCCATGCTGCCGAAAGCCGGCGTCACGGCGCCATCCGACAGCGGCATCGCCATCGCCCTGGCCGCCCTGGAAACCCATCGCCGCCATTATGGTGTGATCGGCACCGTTGTAATCCCCGCTTATAAGGCGGCTGGCACCATTGTCGAAAGTCTGGACAGCATCCGGGCCACCCTGGCCCATTACCGCACCGCTTCGGGTCGCGAAGATGCCCAGGTTCATATTGTTGTGGTTGATGATTGCTCTCCCGACGACACGGTAGATGTGGTCAGGGCCTGGGGGCGGGCACATCCCGACCAGGGGTTGGCGCTGATCGTGAACAACCGGAACTGTGGGGCTGGTCGCGCCCGTAATGCTGGGGTGGCGGCCGCTTTAGGCCCCTATCTCTGGTTTCTCGATGCTGACGACCGCTATCTGGAACGGCATTTTCATTTAACGGCCAGCGCCCTGGATGCCAATCCGCATTGGGATTATGTGCGTACGGACATGGTGTTCGACCAGATCGACAGCCAAGTGTCCACGGTCTGGCGGGAAGCCTCGGTGCGCACCTATCCGTGCAACCTGTGCATCCGGCGGGAGGCCCATGAACGCACCGGCGGTTTCCCAGAAGAAACGCCCTTCTGGCCGGCCACCGCCGACGATGTCGCCTATTCGCGTGCGATTACACAGACCCTGAAAGGCGTAAAGATCGGCATCAAGACCGTCTTCTACCGAATGAGTCCCGGCAATGTCCTGGACCGTTTGCAGGCGGAGATGGTCAGCGGCCGGCAGCCAGGAGAAGGGGCGCATGTCGATGGGCGCTTCATGGCCATCGAAATCCTGATCCGAAGCCGTCTCCATGCTCTGTCCACCGGGCCAGAGATGATGGCGCAGGTACGGCACAACACCGTCAATCCCCTGCTGGCCTTGGCCAACGAACGGACCCAAGCTGGTGACCATGCGGAGGCCCACAGGCTGCTGCGCCGGGCCGTCGATATCGCCCCATCTCAGCCCCTGGCCTGGTTTGAACTGGCGATGGCCGCGCATCGATTATCACGACGCGCGGAGGCGAAATCAGCGTTCGCCCGCGCTGCTGGCCTGCGCCCGGACCTGGCAGCGGCACAGACCAATCTGGGCCTGCTGATGCTGGAGGATGGAGAGGCAGCGGATGCCGTGCCGCATCTGCGCCAGGCCATGGACAGGGCGCCAGGGAACCCCAATGTCCCGTTCCTGCTGGGTCGCGCCCAACGCCGTCTTGGCCAACGGGCCGAAGCAACCGCAAACCTCCGGCGTGCCATGATATTGGACCCTGCCCGGGCCGAATATCAGGCTGAATGGTCGGGATTGCTGCTGGATGGCGGGAATGTGCCGGCGGCCCTGTCAGCATCGAACCGTGCCGCGACCCTTTCCCCCAGACTCTATGATGCCCATGCCGCCCGCGCCATGGCCTTGGAAGCGGCTGGCCGTAGGGCTGAGGCATTGGGGGCCTGGGAACGGGCCATTGCCTGCAACCCAGGCTATGGCGAGGCCTTCACCCGCCGTGCCCTGCTTCTGTTGACGGAACAGTGGGGCCCTGCGCCGGTCGCGCGACCCAATGCCAAAAAGGAGAGCCACCGGCTGGCTGTTACCCGCCTGGGCTGCAATGGGCGTTTTGGCAATCAGTTGCTGCAATATGGTGTCGCGCGGCTTTATGCGGAACGCCATGGCCTGACCCTTGAAACACCGGCCTGGATAGGCCGACATCTCTTCGATCTGGACGATCCGTTACCCGGACCGTCACTGCCGCGCCTGTCGGAACAGGATGCCGGCCTGTCCGCTGGTCTTGCCCCTGGATCAACACCCGATGCTGCCGGTCATGATATTGATGGCTATTTCTGTGGGGACATGACACCCCTTGCCCCCTACGCTGAGGGTTTTCGCCGTTTGTTTACCGGCAGTCGCTTCTGGCAGGAGCGGGCGGAACAGGTTGCAGACCGGTTATGCCGGCCGGGCGGCACGGTCATTGCCCTGCACCTGCGGCGCGGCGATTTTGGCTGGGGTCCCTTCTGGATCGCACCGGAATCCTGGTACCTGGAATGGCTAACCTCAATCTGGCCGGGTTTGAACCGCCCAACCCTCTACATCGCCACCGATGATCCGACCAGCATGGCCCCGTTTGCGGCGTTCCAGCCGGTTTGCGCTGCTGATCTTGGGCTGCCGCCGGTGCCGGGGGCTGATTTCCTTGATGATTTCCAGGTGCTGTGCGTGGCCGACATCGTCGCCATCTCCAACAGTACTTTTTCATTTACAGCCGGCCTGCTTAACCGTCGGGCACAGGCTTTCTATCGCCCAGACCGAGCCTCGACCAGCCTTTGCCCCTATAGCCCTTGGTCGTCACCTGTGCTTCTAGGGTAAGAAAAAAAGTCTGAGAAAGTTTGAATATATTAATCAGAAAGCAATTATCTTATAAAATTATTTACTAATAATACCCCCTATTGCGATTAAGACGCAGCCTTATATCGCGGCCCCTAATGTAAATGCCATCTTAATGGTGTTTGGGGAGAATGATTCCCAATCGGCTCCTCGTCGCCTAACATACTTAAGATCTTTTCAAAACAAGCAATACCAATGGTTTTTCATTTTGCCGCGCCATCTTCATAGGGTACTACAATAGTGTGTGATGAGAGTGCTCCGACCCCACTCGGGCGGTGAAGCTTATTTCTTTCGGACGGGCGAAGCCTGGGCCGGAACTGAATTGGGGAATAGACATGGCTGCTGGTGGTACCTTGACCCTTTCGGGTGGTGCAGACGTCACCCTGTCCACCGGTACGGTTTATTCCTTCGTCCGGGGTGTCGGTGGTTCCCAGGGCCTGGTGCTTAACACCAACGGACAAACCCTCACCGTCACCAATATTGATCATATTTATTCACCTAAAGTCACGGCATCGACATCCAGGAAATTAGTAAATCTAGGCTCTACTGGCGGGAACACCCTTGGCATCACCTTTATCGATACGCTAGTAGGCAATACCGGTAGAGACACGCTGACATTTCTGTCTACTGGTAACTCGATATTGGTCAGCAATATCGAGACATTTATTGGCGCCGCCACCGGAACCGACTTCATCACTTTGTCCGGTACCGGTGGCAACACCGTTTCCATCAGCTTTATTGAATCGATGTTGGGCGACAGTGGCAAAGATGTCATGGTCTCCACCAACACGGTCGGCACGACGACGACCGTCGGCCTGTTTGAAACCATCATCGGCAATGGCGCCAATGACCTTGTTGCCAGCGTAGCCTCCGCCAATGGCAACACCATGCTGGTCATTGGTTTCGAGTATGTGATGGGTAATGGCTCAAGGACCGACGTGTTGACGCTGGGCAATGGCGGCAACACGGTGGGCGTTTCATTCGCTGACACGCTGTTTGGCGGCTCCGGTTACGACATCGTCACCAACGCCTACCAGTTTAACACGATCCAAACCCGCACCGGCGGCATGACACTGAGCGTGTCGGGCATTGAATACTTCGCCGGCGGGTCGGCCGGCCGCGATGGGCTGACTCTCACGGATGTTAACACCACCATCACCATTGCCGATATCGATACGCTGACCGGCTCCAGCGGGGGGCAGGACGTCGTTACCCTTGACGAGCGGCGGACAACCCCGATCGTCGGATCCACCGCGCTGGTTACCGCGACCAGCATGGGCACAATGCTGATCTCGCTGGTCGAAACGCTGATCGGCACGGCGCAAGTCGACGTGGTCGTGATGGGTGCCCCTGGCTCCACGTCCGGCACCACGATGAGCATCAGCCAGATCGAGACGCTGATCGGCTCTTCCACCAGTACAAGTGATTTCGCCCGCATCCGGCAAACCGGCGGCAGCACGACCAATGTGGCCCTGCTGGAAACGCTGCTGGGTACAACCGGGGCCGACATCGTCACGATGACGAAGGTCGGCAGCTTCACCAACAGCATGCTGATCCAGGATATCGAAACCCTGATCGGCAGTTCAGGTACCGACGCCATCACCTTCACCAATGCCGGCACCCTGACGGCGGCCGCCATTGAAACACTGACCGGCACCAGTGGCGCCGACACCGTTCAGTTCATCGCCGGCACCAGCACGGACGGCTGGGTTGTTGATATCGAGACCCTGACAGGCGGAAACACGGCCAACATCATCCGGCTGTCCAGCGCATCAACCATCAGCGTGGACATGCTCGGTACGCTGATCGGCTCCAGCCAGACCGACATCGTGACCTTGCGTACCGCCGCCTCCGGGCTGGAGGTACGCGCCGTGGAGACACTGATCGGCAGCAGTGCAGTTGATACGGTGCGGGTCGGCGCGGACGGGACGTCAGGCGTCACCATACTCGTATCGCAGATTGAAACCCTGGTCGGCAACGGCGCCGGCGCCGTGCAACTGGCGGGCAGCGGTCAGACAGTAACAGCCGATATGCTGTCTACCCTGATCGGCAGCAGCGGTAAGGATGTCGTCACCCTTGCCAACACTGGCAGCACCATCCAGGTAACGGCGGTCGAAACCTTGATCGGCAGCGGTGGCACCAACGCCGTTACCTTCACCGACACCCAGGCCACCATCCTTGTGTCTGGGGTTAATACCGTCATCACCGCCTCACAAACCCTGGCCCTGGCCGGTGCCAGCCAGACCATTGTCATTGGCGGTGTCACCAACATTCTGACCATGCCGGCCACCGGCGGCAGCAGCGATGTTGTCCTGCCGTTTGAAACTGTCATCGGCAATAGCGGCACCGACATCGTCACGGTCACACAAACGCAGGGCTCCACGCTGGCCGTGCAGTTGCTGGAGAGCCTGGTCGGCAGCAGCGCCGTTGAGCAGGTGAACATTATTGGTACGCATGGCATCACCATGCAGGTCAGCCAACTGGAAAGCCTCGCGGGCGGCACGGGTGTCGATGCCATTCTGTTTGGCACCAACGCTGGCACTGTGGCCGTACAGGGCATCGAAAGCCTGATCGGCAGCGATGGTCAGGATGCGGTTACCGGCGGCGGGACAACCGGTTTCACCATGGCCGTCACGGCCATTGATACCATCACCGGTAGTGCCGGCATCAACGTGATCACGGCGACCGGCAGCACGGCTACGTCAGCCGCGACCATGCTGGTCAGTGCGTTGGAAACAATCATCGGCAGTGTCGGCGCCGACAGTGTGACGCTGATCAGCGGTTCAACGTTACTTGTCTCGGCGCTGGAGACCCTGGTCGGTAACAGCGTGACCGACATTGTGACGATCGACAGCGGTGGCAGCACGATGAATGTTTCCACAGTGGAGACATTGATCGGGTCGGGCGCCGGGGTGGATGTCATCAGTTTCACCGGGAACAACAGCAATGTTCTGGTGACCGGTATCGAAAGCCTGATCGGCTCCGCCGGCCAAGAAGCGATTGCGCTGTCAAGCAATGGCAACACCGTCAATGTCTCGGCGCTGGACTCACTCATCGGCGGCGGCGGCACCGACGTTGTCAGCATGGGCAGCAATGGGAATTCGCTGGCAGCGCAACAGATCGATACCCTGATCGGTGGCTCCGGCCTGGATCTGCTTCAACTTTTGGGTACTGACCGAACGACTATCGCGGTCTCATTGCTGGAATCGATCGCAGGCGCCATTGGTGGAACCGATATTGTTCTTCTGAATAACACGAACGGCAACACGCTGGTTGTGGCGACCATCGAGACACTGATTGGCAGCGCCGGTTCGGCCGATGTTGTCGGCAGCACAAGCTTCAGTGGCCTGAGCGTGTTGATTTCGGGGGTCGAGACATTTATCGGCACCTCAAACCGTGAAATTCTGACTTTCGCCAGCGGGGGCGGCACCATGATGGTGACCGCTGTTGACAGCCTGATCGGCAGCGCCGCGATCGATCTGGTCAGTTTTACCACCACCAGCGGCACGGTCAGTGTGCAAGGGGTGGAAAGTCTGGTTGGCGGTGGCGGATCAGACCTCGCCAACCTGTATCACAGCGGCGGGAACACCGTCACGGCCACCAATGTTGAGTCCATCATCGGTGGCAGCGGAACTGACAGGGTTACCCTGGCCGGCACAACGGCAGGCACCTTCACAGTGTCTCAGATCGAGACATTGGTGGGCAGCAATGCCACGGAAACGGCAATCTTCGACAGCTTTGGGTCGACCACAACCGTCTCCATGATTGAAAGCCTGGTGGGCAACTCCTCCTTCACTGAGGTTGCCCTGCTGGTATCGGGCGGCAACACCGTCTCTGTTTCCTTTATGGATACTTTGATCGGTGGCAGCGGTGCGGACACCGCATTGATGAGCAGCAGCAGCAGCACCATGTCGGTGTCGCAGATCGAAAGCCTGGTCGGTGGCGCCGGGAACGATGCCGTTGTGCTGCGGGCCGACGGTAACACCGTCAATGCCAGCTTGATTGAAACGCTTGTCGGCGGCAGCGGCAGCGATGTCGTCAACTTGGGTGACGCCGCTGGAAGCACCGTCCGGGTCTCGCTGATCGAAAGCCTGATCGGTAACAACGGCGCAGACATTGTGACAGCCGGCAACAGCGGCTCCACGCTTGCCGTGACGTTGGTCGAAAGCATCATCGGGGGTAGTGGTATTGACCAGGCCGTCATGGGGGGCAGCCTAGGCGGTACTCTCTTTGTCGCCGGTGTTGAGAGTGTCAGCGGCAGCGACGGGGGCGATCTGGTCAGCATTGGCATGACTGCCGCCAACACCCTCGCCGTTTCCCTGGTCGAAAGTGTGCAGGGGGGCAGCGGCAACGACACCCTTGTGACGGGGCCGGGCAGCAACACATTGCTTGTTTCCCTTGTGGAAAGCATTGTTGGCAACAGCGGTGTCGACACGGTCCTACTGGCTGCCCGCACCAATGGCAATGTGTTGACAGTCCAGGGTGTGGAACGTGTCCTGGGTGCAGCGGATGCCACGGTTGATCAGGTGATCATGGCTGCGGGCGGCGGTACGCTGGCCGTCTCGCTGATTGAAAGCCTGACCGGCAGCACCGGCACAGACATCGCATCGGTCACGGGCACCAACGGCAGCACCATGATGGTCGCGTTGGTGGAAACCCTGACCGGTGGCACGGGCACAGACCATGTCACCCTGGCCGGCACTGGTGGCGGCAGCATCAGCATTACCGCTGTAGAAAGCCTGACCGGCAACAGCGGTACCGACAACGTTACCCTGGCGAGCACGGGTGGCAGCACCCTGACCGTCACACAGGTGGAAAGCATCACCGGCAATAGCGGTAATGACGCCGTGCTGATCGGCAGCACCAGCGGCAGCACCGCCACCATCGCTGTCACCCTGGTGGAAAGCCTGACCGGTGGTGACGGGTCTGATATTGCGTTGCTGTCATCGGGCGGGAACACACTGACCACACGCCTGCTGGAAACCATCATCGGCAATACCGGTCCGGATGTGGTGCAGTTCGGCAGCGGCGGTAGCACCGTCAGCGCCATCGGCCTGGAAAGCCTCATCGGTGGCGCCGGGACGGAGTCGGTCACCTTCACCGATAGCGCTGCGACAATCTTTGTCACCGGCCTGGAAAGCGTCTTTACCAATAACGCCACGCTGGCACTGGCCGGCGCGACCGCCACGGTCGTGATTACTGCCGACAGCATCCTGCAGGTACCCAGCATCAGCGGCAATACCGTCAGTGTTGACAGTTACCAGACCATTATCGGCAAGGCCGGTACAGACGTTGTCACGTTTACCCACGCGTCCACCCTGGCGACGCAACTGCTGGAAACGCTGATCGGTAACGGTGCCATAAACGTCATCACCGATACGGGTACTGACGGCTCCACCCTGTTGGTTTCCGATATAGAGACGATTATCGGTGGGACGGGCCTGGACCGGCTGCGGCTGTCGAGCAATGGCAACAGCCTTTCCGTAGCGGCGTTGGAGGCCGTGACCGGCGGTGCGGGTACAGATGTGGTCGCCACGGCTGGCACAGCCGGGTTCACCATGGCGGTGGAGTTGCTGGAAACCATCATCGGCAACGCCACCACCAATGTCATTGTCAATACGGGTTCCTTTGGCTCTACCCTGGCGGTCAGCAGCCTTGAAACCCTGATCGGCCATATCGGTCTTGGCAGCGACGTAGCCTTGTTGGACAATGGCGGCAGCACCTTGTTGGTGGGCGAGTTCAGCAGCCTGACCGGCGGCACCGCCACAGATATCATCAGCCTGACCACGCATAGCAGCACGCTGTCAGTCTCTGCGATTGAAGCAATCATCGGCGGCAGTGGGACCGATGCGGTGTTGGTGACAGACGCAGGCGGCGTCACCATGACCGTGTCGCATCTGGAAACGTTGCAGGGCGGTAATGGTGCTGACCATTTCACCCTGGGCAACGACGGTCAGACATTGATGATGGCCGGCGTCGAAACGATTGTTGGCGGCAGTGGCCGGGACGAACTGTTTGCCTATTCCGCCGGCACGACACTGACGGTCATCGGGATCGAGGCTTTCACCGGTACTGCCGGGCATGATCAGGTGACCGTTGCCGGCAACGCTGCCAATACGCTGTCGATCAGCCAGGTGGAGAGCCTGACTGGCGGCACCGGCGCTGACACGGCCCTGCTAGGCACGGGCGGCAACACCAGTGCGGTTTCGCTGATCGAAACGCTGATCGGGAACACCGGTTCCGATTACGTGCTTCTGACCGCCGGTACCACGCTCACCGCTTCGAGCCTGGAAACGCTGATCGGCAGCGGTAGCGGCAATGCTGTGACCTTCACCGACCCCGCCGCGACCATCTGGGTCGTGGGGATCGAGACCGTTCATACGCCCAACGGCACCATCACCGTCAGCGGCACCGACCTCACCAACGGTCGCTACATCATTATCAACAACCAGATCATCAATCTGCCCAGCGGCAACGATATCTCCACCTACCGAACCGTTATCGGCAGCGGTGGCGCGGATGTCGTCACCTTCACCACACCGTCGACCATGTCGGTGGAAGCCGTGGAAACCCTGATCGGCTCCAGCGGCACGGATCTTGTGTCGACCACGGGTCCGTCCGGCATCACCATGCTGGTCTCCCTGATTGAAAGCCTGGGTGGCGGCGCCGGGCTTGATCATATCACCATGGGCACCAGCGCAGGTACGATCGACATATCCCTGGTGGAAACGATCATCGGCGGGAGTGCCACCGATACAGTCCTGCTGGCAGCATCGGGCAACACCGTTGTCGCTTCCTTGGTGGAAAGCCTGATCGGCGGGACCGGCAAGGATGTCGTAACCTATGGTGGCGGCGGCACCTTTGCGTCCAGCGCTATCGAAACCCTGCTTGGCGGTACGGGCGACCAGTTTGTCACCACAACCGGCACCTCTGGCTCTACCATGCTGGTGGAAGAGGTTGAAACCCTGATCGGCGGCACGGGTATCGACGATCTGACACTGGCTGCGTCTGGCAATACTGTCAGTATGGGCGGCGTCGAGACGCTGCGCGGCGGCGCCGGCACCGACATCGTGACCCTGTCGAACCTGGGTAATACGATAACCCTTGTGTCGATAGAGACCGTGACCGGTGGTAACGGTAGTGACATTGTCAGCCTGACCTCTGGCGGCCATACGATCAGCATCAGAAATATCGAAACGCTGCAGGGTGCCGCAGGTACTGACGTTGTGGCGGTAGCAATAGGTGGCAGCACCTTCGCCGTCGCGCTGATCGAAACCTTGACCGGCAGCGCCAGCATAGAGGCAGTGACCAGCACTGGCACGGCGGGTATCACGCTGCTGGTCGACGCCATTGATACCCTGATCGGCGACAGCGGTACTGACATTGCCACACTGGTCAGTAATAGTGGCAACACCATAACCGTTGCCTTGTTGGAAACTCTGACCGGCGGTACTGGGCAAGATGCTGTGCGCTTCCAGGATGGGCGCGACACCACCCTGCGGGCCATCGCCTTGGAAACCCTGATCGGCGGCACCGGCACCGATCATGTTGTTCTGACCAGCAGCGGCACCACAACCACCGTGTCGCTGATCGAACGGTTGGCGGGTGGTGCGGGCACCGACACTGTGGCGCTGGCCGCAGCCACCACCTTGTCGCTGGCGCTGATCGAAACCCTGACCGGGTCAGCCGGGACGGATGTTGTCAATGGCACTGGCACGCTGGGTGCCACCCTTTCCATTCTCTCCGTAGAAACCATCATCGGTGACAACGGCACCGACCTGGTCACATTGGCCGGCACCGGCAACACGGTAGCAGTGGCCCTGCTGGAAACCCTGATCGCCAGCAGCAGTCTGGATGTTGTCAATTTCGCCAGCCTGGGCGGTACCATGGCGGTTTCGGGCGTCGAAAGCCTGATCGGCGGTAGTGGCACCGATGATGTGACCCTGACCGATACCGGCAATAGCGTCACGGTCCGGGCATTGGAACAATTGACCGGCAGCTTTGGTAAGGACGTCGTGACATTCTTGTCCGGCGGTAACACCACCACCGTTTCCTTGGTTGAAACGCTGGTCGGTTCCACGGGCGTCGACGTGGCACTGCTGAGCAGCCTGGGCAACAGCTTGGCCTTTGGTGCTGTGGAAAGCCTGATCGGCAATGTTGGTACGGACGTGCTGACGGCTACGCAGGGCGGCACCTATGCGGTCGCCCTGATTGAAAGCCTAGCGGGCAGCAGCGGCAACGACATTGTCAGCATCGCCAGCAGCAGTGCCACGATGGTTGTCTCGCAGGTGGAGACGCTGACGGGCGGCACGGGTGTGGCGGACACCGTCACCTTGGGTAACCAGGGCAACACCGTCCGGGTCTCCTTGCTGGAGACACTGATTGGCGGTAGCGGCAGGGATCAGGTGACCTTTGCACCGGGTGGCAACACCATCCTTGTTGGTGACATTGAAACGCTGACGGGTGCCTCAGGGACGGATGCCGTTACCCTGACGTCGACCGGCAACACCTTGGGCATGTCCCTGCTGGAAACCATTATTGGCGGCCTGGGAACGGATGTCCTTCTGGCCCTTAGCAACAGCGGCAACTCAGTCGGGATCAGCGGAATTGAAACCCTGATTGGCGGAACAGGAACAGAAGTCGTTACCGTTGTTGGTGTCGACAGCAATACAATGCTGGTCGAGAGGATTGAAACCTTCGTCGGCGGCACCGGGACCGATGTCATTGCTTTGAGTGATGGCGGCGGCAGCATAACAATACGGTTTGTCGAGACATTGACTGGCAGCAGCGGTAACGATGTCGTCACCCTGTCAACCGGCGGCCATACCATTACTGTGTCCGCCGTAGAGACCCTTACCGGGGGCAGCGGGATCGATAACGCCAGTTTGGCCAGCACGGGCAACACGGTACAGGTCTTCCGCTTGGAGTCGCTGACGGGTGGCGCTGGCGTGGATGTAGTCAGCTATCACTCCAATGGCAGCACGTTTGTCATGCGGTTCTTGGAGACGCTGATCGGGGGTGTAGGCGGCGATGCGGCATTGCTCGACAGTGGAGGCAACACACTGTCCGTCAGCGCCATGGAACGGTTGATCAGCACCGGCGAAGGGATCGATGTTGTTACCCTGGCAGCCACCAGCACCTTGGCTGTTGTTGAACGCGTGGAAACCCTGATCGGCACCAGCGGAACAGATGTTGTCAGTTCTCTGGGTACGTCGGGCGCCACCATGCTGATGTCGTCGTTTGAGACAATCATCGGCGGTACCGGCACGCATGTCGTCACCCTGGCCAGCAGCGCGACCGTTCTGGTGACATCGCTGGAAACACTGGTGGGTGGTGCGGATGCCGATCAGGTCAGACTCTCCGCCTCCGGCGGCACCCTTGCCGTTTCGCACATCGAGACCGTGACCGGTAACAGCGGACTTGATGTCATTACCAACATGGATACCAGCGGCGGCACGTTGGCCGTGACGCTGCTGGAATCCCTGACCGGCAGCGGCTCGCGGGATGTCGCTGTTATGGTCAATACCAGCAACACAGTCTCCCTCACCGGGTTTGAGGCGATCATCGGTGGCAGCGGCACCGATCTTGTGCGTCTAGCCGGCAGCACGCTGACCGCTACGCTCATCGAAACACTGATCGGGAATAACAGCAGCGCCGCGGCGATATTGACCAGCAGTGAGGGCAACACGGTCACGGCGTCTGGCCTGGAGGCACTGGTCGCCGGGGCCGGGACCGATGCCGTCACCTTGTCCGGTACCAACAACACCCGCCTGGTTGATTTTGAAACCATCACTGGCAGTGCCGGTTTGGACAACATTACGCTGGGGTCCGGCGGCAACACGCTGGTCGTCGAAGCGCTGGAAACCCTGACCGGTGGCATTGGCACCGATATCGCCACGGCAGCGGTCAGCGCGACGATGGCCGTGGCCCTGCTGGAGACCCTGACAGCCGGCAGCGGCACCGATGTCATCACCGATACCGGCACTGCCGGCCAGACCATCGCCATGCAGGGGGTGGAAACCTTGCTGGGCGGGAGCGGGACCGATGTCGTCAGGTTGATCAGCGGCAGCGGCAACAGCATGCTGATCACGCAGATCGAAACGCTGATCGGCAATAGCGGCGTTGAAAGCGTGACGCTGGGCGATGGCGGCAACAATATCCTTTTGTCCCGGATTGAGACCATCACGGGTGGTGCGGGCGCCGATATTGTGGCGCTGCAATCCACATTGGTTACCATCGACGACGTACCGACTCTGCTGAGCAGCGTTGTGGTCACCGGTATTGAAACCCTGATCGGTGACAATGGCGCGGATCTGGTGACGCTGGGCAGCGGCAACGACACAATGAGCGTGTCCCAGATCGATACGATCAATGCCGGTGCTGGTATTGACCATCTTCGCATGGCTGCCGCTGGCACCATGACCGTCACCAGCCTGGAATCCCTGACGGGCAGCATCGGCTATGACTTGGTCACCTTTGGCGGCACCGCCGGTAGCACCATCGCTGTCACGGATATTGAAGGGCTGATCGGCAGCACCGGCAGCGATGTCGTAACGGTGACCAACGCCGCCACCGGGGGCAGCACCCTGACCCTGACCCTGATCGACACGCTGACCGGTGGCGCCGGTTATGACGTAGCCATCCTGAAAGGCACCGCGGTTGACCGGCAAGAGTTGGATGGCAACACGACCGTAACCGTAACGATGCTGGAGTCCCTTGCCACTCTGACCAATGTTGAAAGCATTGTCGGTGCTGCCGGCACGGTTGATGTGGTGCGGCTCGGCGCCGGCGGCGGCACCACCCTTTCGGCCATCGGCCTGGAAACGCTGATTGGCAACAGCGGCACTGACGTGGTCACCTTCACCGATACCGGCGCCACCATCCTGGTATCCGGGGTGGAGACGGTCTATACGCCCACTGAAACCCTGTCGCTGGCCGGCGCACTGACCACGGTCACGATCTTCGTCCCCGCCACCATCCTTTATCTGCCGTCGGCAGGGGCGACGGTCAGTGTTGATGCGTTCCAGACCATCGTTGGCGATGTGGGCAAGGATGTCGTCACCCTGACCAAGACGACGGGCTCGCAGGTCGCTGTCGAACTGCTGGAAACCCTGACCGGCAGCAGCTACGTCGAGAATGTCACCATCGCCAACACCACTGGCTCCTCCATGCTGGTGGCTCTGCTGGAGACGCTGATCGGCAACAGCGGTGAGGACCTGGTCCGCCTGGACAGCACCGGCACCACCATGGCCATCACCCGGTTGGAGACGCTGCTCGGCGGGTCCGGTACGGATGTCCTGCGCGCCAATGGCACGCTGGGCTTCACCATGATGGTGTCGCAGCTTGAAACACTGGTTGGCAGTGCGGGCACCAATATCGTGAAGGCCATGGGCTCGGGTGGCAACAGCATGCTTGTATCGCTGCTGGAAACCATCGTCGGCGGCGCTGGCCTGGACATGGTCACCTTGTCCTCTGGCAGCAGCATCACCGCATGGCTGTTGGAAACCGTGGTCGGTAGTACCGCCGCCGACATGATCAGTGTCGCCACGGCGGACAATGGCATCTTCACCACCGACGGCACGCTGACCACAGTTCTGGATGGTGGGGCCGACAATGACACGCTGACCGGCGGGGCCGGCAATGACACACTGATCGGCGGGATCGGTAATGACAGCCTGACCGGTGGCAGCGGCAGCGACCTGTTCGATGTCGGGAACGGCGATACGGTGACCGACCTGGCGGAAAGCGAACAGCTACGTGTCTCTGGCAGTGTCTATAGCGAAAGCCAGATGACGATTGTCGATAGCGGCGCGAATGCCGTGCTGACCATCGATGGCGCGATCACCATCACGCTGCTGGGCCGCGCTGGCCTGACCCTAGACAATCTTTATACGCGTGAAAGCACCGGCGGGACCTTGATCAGCGTCGATACGGTCAAGCCCACGGTCACCTCCTCCAGGCCATTCAATACCCACACACCAACCGTCACCTCGATGAGTTTCGAGGTGAAATTCTCCGAGGCGGTCACAGGGGTTGATCTGGCGGATTTCGTCATTACCGACGCTTCCGGCTATGGCCGCACAGTCACCTACACCATGGCCTCGGTCACCGGCAGTGGTGACACGTATTACGTAGCGCTGGAGCGGATTGAAGGCGAGGGACAACTGCGTCTGGATGTGGTTACCGGCGGCATCCGCGACCTGGCCGGCAATATCCTATCGACCAGCTTTAATGGCAACGGGCTGCATTTCGTCGATACACGGGCCCCCACCACCATCACGGGTCAGTTCACCTCGGTTGTGGAAGGCGCGACATCGGGGACAGCGGTCGGCTATGCAAGCGCATTCGACGTCAGCACCGTCACCTATAGTCTTTCCGATAGCGCTGGCGGGCGCTTCGCCATCGACCGCAACACCGGTCTGGTAACCGTCGCCAATGGCGCTCTGATCGACTTTGAAACTGCCACCAGCCACGATATCACGGTGACGGTCTCCGACGGTCGGCTGACCGGTTCGCAGACGCTGACCATCAATGTCACCAACGTGGCCCCAGCCACACCGACCGACACCGACAGCAGTGCCAACAGTGTGGTGGAAGGGGCAGCAACAGGCACTCTGGCCGGCGTCACAGTCAGCACCAGTGATCCGGGCAGCGCCAACCTGGTCTATAGCCTGAGCGACGATGCCGGCGGCCGGTTCCAGATTGATGCCGCGACCGGTGTTGTCTCGGTGAAGGATGGCAGCAAGCTGGATTTTGAAAGCGCGACCAGCCACACGATCACCGCCTTGATCAGTGACGGCAGGACGGGCGTGGCCTTCCAGTCTTTCACCATCGCCGTCACCAATGCCCCACCGGCCACCCCAATCGACAATGACACTGCCGATAACAGTGTCGCCGAAGGTGCAGCAAATGGCACAGCGGTGGGTGTCACAGCCCGTGCGGCCGACCCCGGTCAGTCCGCCGTTACCTATAGTCTGACCAACGATGCCGGCGGTCGTTTCGCCATCGACGCCACCAGTGGTGTCGTGACGGTGAAGGACGCAACCCTGCTGGATCACGAGGCAGCGGCCAGCCACACCGTGACGGTCCAGGCCAGCGACAGCCGCGGCGGCACCAGTAACCAGACTTTCACCATAGCCGTCACCAACGTTGTCCCCACCGCACCGGTGGACAATGACGGCGCCCCGAACAGCGTGGCCGAAGGAGCAGCGACCGGCAGCCTCACTGGGGTGACTGTCCGTGCCACCGATCCCGGCGCCACCGCCGTGACCTACAGCCTGACCAACGATGCAGATGGTCGCTTTGCCATTGATGCCCGCACCGGCGCCATCACGGTCAAGGATGCCAGCAGGCTGGACTTCGAAACGGCAGCAAGCCACGAGATTATCGCCCAGGTCAGCGATGGCAGGGGCGGTGTCAGCAGTCAGGCTTTCACCATCGCCGTCACCAACATTGCCCCTACAACGCCTGTTGACACCGATATTGCGGCCAATCTGGTACGGGTCGGGGCCACGGCCGGCACAGCGGTGGGCATCACGGCCGTCGCCACAGACCCCGGTAGCACCCCCCTCACCTACAGCCTCATAGACGATGCTGGCGGTCTTCTCGCCATCGACAGCAAATCCGGTCTGGTCAGCGTCAAGGAAGGTGTGACCTGGACAACCGGCATCAGCGGTGACCGGACCGTGACGGTCCAGGCCAGTGACGGCAGGGGTGGGCTCAGCCAGCAGAGCTTCACCCTGTCCATCATGGCCCAGACCAAGGCACCCTCTGCCCCAGCCCTGGTGGCGAGCAGTGATCTTGGCCTTTCGGCGAATGACGGGATCACCCGCACCGGGAGCCTGCTGCTGACCGGCACAGCCGAAGCTGGCGCCACCGTCAACCTTTTGATCGGTGGCACCGCTACCGGCCAGACAACCGTGGCCGATGCCAATGGCGCCTACAGTTTCACCGTTGAAGCCACCACAGCCGGCACCCTGCTCTTCAGCGCCACGGCTGTTGGCAAATCCGGGCTGACCAGTGAAGCCAGCACCGCAACCAGCGTGACTGTGGATGCAACCGCACCCACAGTCACCGGCGTGGAACTTGTCGGCACGCCGGCCAGTACGGCCGGTACCCTGACCTGGCGGGTCACCTTCTCTGAACCCGTGGGCGGCGCCACGGCTGCCGGCTTCGGTGTGGCTACAACGGGAACGGCCACTGCTGCAATCGGGGCCGTCAATCTGGTCGATGGCCGGACGGTGGAGGTCACTGCCACGAGCATCACCGGCGGCGGTACCGTCGCCCTGACAGTAAACGGTACAGGCATCATCGACATTGCCGGCAATGGCCTTGGCGGATCCGTGTCCGGCACCCCCTTCATCGTGGGACAGGCGCTGATCGCCGCCACTGGCCTGTCACAGGATCTGATCTATACGGAGGATGGCGGCAGTGTCTCCCTGGCCGGCGCCAGCCTGACCCAGGCACCGGCCAATGCCGTCCTGACGGCGACCTTGACCCTGGCCGACCCGCGCCTTGGCCGTATTGATGGCGGCGGCACATACAACCCGGCAACGGGTGTTTGGACTGCGACAGGCACCCAGGCCCAGATTAACGCCGCCCTGGCGGCGGCTGGTTTTGTGCCCGTGGCCAACAATGACAAGCCGACCAGTATCTTCCTACTGATCACTGACAATGTGGTCGGTAACGCCCCCGTAGGCGGCACCATCCGATTGGTGGCCACGCCAATCAATGATGCACCGGTGGTCGGAACCGCGATTGGCGACCAGACTTTGACGGAAGGCCGGGCATTCAGCCTGACCCTTCCCAGCAGCGCCTTCACAGATGTCGATACTGGCGATACAAGGACGTTGACCGCCGCGCTGGCGGGTGGTGGCGCCCTGCCCGCCTGGCTGGGTTTCGATGCCGCAACGGGCCAGTTCACCGGTACGCCCGGCTTCCAGGATGCTGGCACGGTCAGCGTGACCGTAACCGCCACCGACAAGGCCGGCGCCACAGCCGCACAGACCTTTACCCTTTCCGTGGCCGACGTTAACCAGGCCCCCGTCGCCGTCAATGACACGGGTCGTGTCGCTGAGACGGGCGTGCTGTCCGGGTCTGGCCTGCTGGATAATGATACAGACATTGATCGGGGCGACACGCGTACGATCATCGGCGTCAATGGTGCGGCGGCAGTGGGCAGCACCTTAACACTGGCATCGGGTGCGAAGCTGCAGGTCAATGCGGACGGTACCTATATCTACGACCCTAACGGCGCCTTCAAGTTCCTGCCGACTGGCGGCACCGGTCAGGACAGCTTCACCTACAGCATCACTGACAAGGCGGGTCTGATCTCCACGGCAAGCGTGACCATCACCATTGATGGTGAGAATAACGACCCGCTGATCCAGTCGCCCAAGCAGGTGACAATCGCCAAAAACTCCGGTCCCATCGGTCTGTCCATCGACATGCCGGTTGATCCGGACGGCAACCCGCTGTCGGTGACCATTGGCGAGCTGCCCAGCAATGGTGTGCTGCAATATGCCGATGGCCGGGCCGTTGCTGGCGGCGCCGTTTTGTCGGCGATGGAACTGGCCGGTTTGACCTTCCGCGTTGATCCCGGCTTCTCCGGATCGGCGGGCCGCGTCACCTACTCGGTCAGTGACGGGCAAAGGAATGTAGCAAGCGCGGTGGATATTACCATCGCCGAGGAACAACTGATTTCCATCGCGGTGACGGACGGTACCCCGTCGGTCCAGGTGGAACCCACGACAAACGGGCTTGTCCCCTACACCTTTACCATCAGCCGCACGGCGGGCCAGACCCCCGCGACTGACGGTACTGTCAGCGTTAACTGGCGCATTGATGCGGGCAATGGGATTGACCGGTTCGACTTCGCGAACGACGCACTGCCATTCGGCACTGTGACCCTGCGCCCAGGTCAGGCCAGCCAGGACATCACCATCCTGGTGCGCGCCGATACCCTGGTGGAAGGGGATGAAACCTTTACAATTGCCCTGGATGGTCTGACATCGTCGGGCCTGGTCCTGGCCCCACGCATCAATGATCCTTCCAGCGCGAGCGGCACGATCCTTGATGGGACGCGCGACCGTCTGCCGCCGCAGGTCACCAACATTGACGCACCAGCGGGCGGCGTCCGCTTCGCTGGCGATATGATCGACATTACGCTGACCTTCAGCGAGGTGGTAACGGTCGGTGGTACGCCGTTCCTTGACCTGCTGGTCGGGAATGTTGCTCGGCAGGCCACTTATGTTAGCGGATCAGGCGGCACTGCGCTGACCTTCCGGTACACGGTGGCAATGGACGATGTCGACGGCGACGGGATCTCCGTTGCGGGCCGGATCACCGGGGCCGACGGCATCCGCGACGCGGCTGGCAACGCGACCTTGGCCGATTTTACTGTTCCCGCCAGTGCCTTTTCCAACCTCCTGGTCAATTTTGTCCGCGGCAAAACGGTAGACGGCTATATCAGCGGTGCCCAGGTCTTTGCTGACGCCAATGGTAATGGCCGGTTCGACGCAGGCGAAGCCAACGCCACCACCGATGCTGCCGGCAATTACACGATCGCCGGGGGCAGCGGCGCCTATATCATGGTTGGCGGCACCGACATTTCCACGGGCCAGCGGTTTGATGGCGTCTATGAAGCACCAGCCCGCGCCACCATTATTAATCCGCTGACCAGCGCCATAGTCGGGTTGGCCGGCAGGCAGGCCACAGTACAAGCCAATCTGGCCGCCTCGGCGCAGTTGAAAACAGCCCTGGGTATTGATGCCAGTCTGGATCTGCTGAATGTCGATCCGTTGCAGGCGGCCACGGCCAGCGGTGCCACGGCGTCACAGGTGGCCCGTGCGGTGGATGCGCAAGCAGAGGCCGTAAAGATTGCCAACCTGATCGCGCAGGGCGCGGCCGTGATGAATGGAGCGGCCACGACCACCCTGCCCCCTGGACAAGCGGGTCTCGCTATACTGGATGCGCTGGCCGATGCCATCCGTGTCCTGCCCGCCGGATCTACCCTGAACCTGGCCGACAGCTCCACGTTGGCCACCATCCTGCGGGGCGCAGCGGCACGCCTGTCCGGTGTCGATGCGGGCAGGGTGGGCAACCTGTCCGCCGCTGCCGGCTCAATCATCGCGGCCGGCAATGCCAAAATTGATGCCGCTGCCGCCATTACCGATCCGCTGGCGGCCCTTACCGCCATGGCACGTGTTCAGGTCGTGATCCAGACCGGCAGCCTTGTGGCCCTGCGGGACGGTGTCGCTGCTGGCAGTCTGGACGCCGCCCTTGCCAATCTGACAGGTGCCGGACTGGATGCCGCTGTCACGGGCGCAGTTGTGGGGACGATCATCCCCACTCGCCTGTCGATCACTGCCCTGGATGCCACCAAAGTAGAAGGCGACAGCGGCGCGACCGCTTTCACCTTCCAGGTCACCCGCACGGGCACAGACCTCCGCGCCGCCAGTGTCGATTACCGCGTCAGTGGTGATTCGGGCCTGGATGCGGCTGATTTCGGCAGCACCTTGCCAGCGGGCACCATCAGCTTCGCCGCAGGCGAAACCACCAAGACCATCACCCTCAATGTCAGCGGCGGCACCCTGGTTGAGGCGGATGAACGGTTCACCGTGTCCCTGTCCAATGCCACCGGCGGTATGGATATCCAGGTGGCGCAGGCCATCGGCACTATCTTGAATGACGACCCGGCCAGCCCGCGCATCATTGCGACCGATGGCGCCGCTGTGCTGGCTGGCCGCAGCACACTGCTGGGTGGTATTGCTGTACAGGCCGCCCGCAGCAACAGCGTGACCGTCACCCTGACAGCAACAGGCGGGGCCATCACCCTGGTCGGTCCGGCCAGCCAGAGCCGGGGGAGCGGCAGCGTAACGCTGACCGGTACGCTGGCGGATGTGAATGCCACTTTGGCCGGGCTTTACTTCACGCCCGTCAGTGGCGGCACGGCCGGATCCCTGCGCGTTGTGGCCGGTGACAACGCCGTCCCGTTGAGTGACGATCGCACCATCGCTCTGCGGGTCGCGGCCCCACCGGAGAATATTTTGCCGGTGAAACCGGTTGTGGTGGCCGGTGTGGCCGGAGAGATCATCGGCATCAGCGTCACAGACACCGACAGCCCGACCCTGACCGTCACCCTGACCCCCACCAACGGCACTGTCGCGGTCACCCGATTTGGGGATGTGACAGTAACGGAAGGTACCAATGGTGCGCTGATCCTTGCCGGCTCAACCGCCGCTATCCGGCAGACATTGGCAAGCGTCGAATTCACCGGCCTGATTGGGCAGCCTGCGGCCACGCTGCGTATCGAAACTGATGACCGCGATGCAATCACACCCAACGACAGTGATCTGATCACCATTGAAGTCCTGCAACCGCCACAGACGACCGCACCGGAGCGGCTGACCCTTCCGCGCGGGGCGGCGACCGCGATCTCCGGTGTCAGTATCGCGGACGCGGACAGCCCCGTGCTGTCGGTCACTCTGATTCCGACCGGCGGTGTCGTAGCAGTAACATTGACCGGAAGCGCCAGCCTGACGCAGGTCAGTGACGATGTCATCCGCATCACCGGCAGTGTGGCGGATATCAACGCCACCTTGGCAACCTTGCTGTTCACCTCGTTTGACACGGTCGCAACGGCGCAGTTGCGGGTCCAGACGTCGGACCTGGATGCCCGCACGGCAGACAGTGAAAAGGTCGTGACCATCACCACCGTGGATGATGTGCTGCGCCTGCCAGCATCGGGGGCAACATTGTCCGTCGACCGCTATGCCACCATCATCGGCAATAGCGGCCAAGACGTGATCACCTTCACCCGGACAGCCGGCACCACCATGGCGGTAACCCAACTGGAAACGCTGATCGGCAGTGCTGCCCGCGATGTGGTGACCAGTTCGAGTACCAACGGGTTCACCATGACGGTAGAACTGCTGGAAAGCCTGACCGGTTCCCCGGCCACCGACCTGATCTATCTGGGGGGTGCCGCCAGCAGCATGTGGTTGCAGGGGATCGAAAGCCTGGTCGGTTCTGTTGGGCGCGACACCGTTACCTTGGGGAATGGCGGCAATGACATCACGGTCACGGCCCTGGAAACCCTGATCGGCGGCACCGGCATCGACCGGGCCACACTGGCCGGCACGGGTGGGACGATTAGTGTGGAAGGTATTGATAGCCTGATCGGTGGTACCGGTCTTGATCTGGTCTTTACCAGCCCGGCGGGCGGTTCACTCTGGGCCAGAGGCATCGACGTTCTGGTCGGCGGCAGCGGCATCGACAGCGTAAGGCTGGCCGATGGTGGCAACAGCCTTCTGGTCCGTGGTCTGGAAACGCTGTTGGGCGGCTCGGGCACCGACATCGTGACCTTGGGCAACAGCGGCGCCACAATGCTGGTCAGCGGTATCGAAACCCTCATCGGTGGTGCGTCGAAGGATGTGGTTGCCCTCGGTAGCCTGGGCAGCATTGTCAGGGTCAGCGGTATCGAAACCCTGACCGGCGGCGGCGGGGCGGATATCGTGACGGTGGCTGACGGTAAACCCCTTCGCTTTGATGGGGGGGCCGGGGCCGATCAGGTCACACTCCATAACGACGCGGTGGCAGATCAGATTATCTATCGCACGTCCACTGATGGAGCAGCAGCGGGGACCAACATTGGCTTTGACCGCATCACCAATTTCCAGACCGCGATCGACAGTCTGCTCCTGGCCGGTAGTTTGCGGAGCCAGTTGGATCGCAATGGCGACGGTTTGGTTCAGGCAGCGGACCGGGCAACAGGCCAGATCAACATGGCCACGGACGAGGTGGTTCGCCTGACCACAACGGCCAACAGCCTGACCGATGACAGCCTGATCGCCATCCGCACCGCCATTGGTGCCCTTCGCAATCCACAAGTGGGGGGGAATGTGATGGTGTTGGCCAGCGATGATAAGGATACAGGGGTCTTTGTTGTGACCAAAACCAACAGCGAACAGAGCATTGCGTCCAGTGAGATCAAACTGCTGGGTATCGTCTCCAATACACGGTTGGGGACAGGTAACATCACCTTTGGGGGATGATCCATTCTGCTGACAAAGGGGGCTGACCGGTGCCAAGCTGCCGATCGGCCCCTTTTTTGTCCGGTGCCTTTGACCAGGGGCCATGACCAGCGGCCCAGACACAGGGTTATGCCGGATATAAGCGGGGGCGGGTAATTGGCTGGTGGATGAGAGTGACCTTAGGTCAGAATTTCAGGCCGGTGGCATGATGGGGACGGGGTTTGGCGCAAAATCTGGCTTTGACTTGGCAATTGACGGAGATCCACGGATGGGGCCTGGTGGGGGTCCACACCGCTCTCTGCCTTGTTGACCGTCAACAGCCGCCGCTGCTGCTGGAAAAACCAGCCTTCATCACCATGCGTCCCTCCACCCGGGAGAAACTGGAAGGCCTGATGGAGGGCTATCACCAGATCAGTGCCCTGTCGGTCAAACATGGCGGGCGGAAGCTAAAGCTCCATGACTGCACGGCCCTGCATGCCCTCGGCAACGGGTTCGTCCCCGGCCCACCCTCGGAGCTTTATCACGGCGGTGCCGGCAATATCGGCGTGATCGCGTTCGAGGACACACGGCTGGATGCCGCTACGCTGGACCGCGCGCGCCTTTATGACCGGATCATCGTCCATTCCAGCTTCAACCGGGACCTGCTACTGGATCGGGGTTTGCCCGATGTGCGGGTCGCCTTGCAGGGGGTGGACCCAACGGAAATGCCGCTTTTGCCTGCGACAGGTCTGTTCGGCGACCGGTTCGTGGTCTTTTCTGGCGGCAAGATCGAGTATCGCAAGGCCCAGGATGTGGTCCTGGCGGCCTTCCGGCGGTTCCTGGAACGTCACCCCGACGCCCTGCTGGTCACTGCTTGGCACAATGCGTGGCCGCACACTTCCGCTGACATTGCAGAATCCACGCTGACGCCGACAGCGCCGCGCATCGATAAGGCCACCTTCAAGCTGCGCATCACCGACTGGGCCGCCGATCATGGTGTGCCGGCGAAAAACTTCGTGGATCTGGGTTTCCTGACACGAGCGCAGATCGCACCCATCCTGGCCGAATGCCATGCTGCCCTGTTCCCCAACCGCTGCGAGGGAGCGACCAATCTGGTAGCGATGGAGGCGATGGCCTGTGGTGTGCCGGTGATCCTGTCAGCCAACACGGGCCACCGTGACCTTATCCGAGACGCCAACTGCTTGGCGTTAACGTTGCAAACCCCGCTGCCGGATCGTGAGGGCAGCCGGCAGGGCTGGTGCGACAGTTCAGTGGACGAAGCGCTTGCCCATTTGGAAACCCTCTATGCCAACCGCGAGGCGGCCCGCGCCATGGCCGACCGGGGTAAAATCTTCATCCGCACCGAACGGACATGGCGCGACTTCGCCGAAAACTTTATTGATGCGGCAGCATGAAGCGGCAGGGGGTGTTATCATGTCTGCACTGACCATCCTCACCGGCGGAGCGGGCTTTATCGGCTCCAACATTGCCGGCGCTCTGGCGGCTCGCGGCGAAGAGGTTGTGATCTGCGACCGGCTGGGCTACGGCGACAAATGGCGTAATCTGGCCAGGCATCTGGTAACAGGTTTTGTCGCCCCGGAAGACCTGCCCGGTTGGCTGGCGGCACATGCCGGTTCCGTGAAATCGGTAATCCACATGGGCGCCATCTCAGCTACCACTGAAACCGATGTGGACCTGATCACCGACACCAATATCAAATTCTCCAACCTGCTCTGGGACTGGTGTGCCGCGCAGGATGTGCCGCTGATCTATGCCTCGTCCGCCGCGACTTATGGCGATGGGGCGCAAGGGTTTTCCGATGATAATGATCCGGCCGCCCTGGCGCGGTTGAGGCCGCTGAACGCTTATGGCTGGTCCAAACTGGTCTTTGATCGGTTCGCGGTGGACCAGATACGCCGGGGCCGACGCCGCCCACCACAATGGGCCGGACTGAGGTTCTTCAACGTTTATGGCCCCAATGAGTACCACAAGGGCGAAATGATGAGTGTGACGGCCAAGAACTACGCCACCGCGGTGGCTGGCGGACGGGTTCGTCTGTTCAAATCGCACCGGCCCGATTATGCCGATGGCGGACAATTGCGCGACTTTGTTTATGTGCGTGACTGTGTGGATGTTGTTCTCTGGCTGCTGGACCACCCATCAACCAATGGGATTTTCAATGTCGGCTCGGGTCAAGCCCGGTCCTTCGCAGACCTGATGGCAGCCCTTTACCGTGCCGTGGGTCGGGAACCCGCTATCGACTACATCGACATGCCGGAAACACTGCGGGCCAAGTACCAGTATTTTACGCAAGCCGAGTTGGGGCGCCTGCGAATGGCGGGTTACACCGCCCCGATGACAGTGCTGGAAGACGGGGTGACAGACTATGTCGAGCACTATCTGTCACAGCCCGATCCGTACAGGTAGGTCCATGGACGCCTACGCACAGGCTGTTGCCCATCACCACGCTGGCGAAGGTCCGCAATCCATCGCTGCCGCGCAGGCGGCACGGGCCGCTGCACCTGACGACCCGCTGGTCCACAACCTGCTGGGTGTCTGCCTGATCGACGCCTCACAGAAGGCGGAAGGTATCCAGGTGCTGCGTGACGCGGTTGCGCGCTGGCCCGACCATGAGAAACTGGTCACCAACCTGGCGATGGCATTGTACGCTTACGGGGAACAGGAACAGGCTTGGTACTGCCTGCGACGCCTTTTGGTGTTGAACCCGGCAAATGTTCTGGCCTGCGACCGGTTAGGCTTTCTAACCAATATCTGGCGCGGAGATCGGGAACAAGCAGCCCGGTTGGCAGACCGCGCCGTCCGCCTGTCTCCGAATGACGTCAGTATCCGTGTCAACCAGTCCCTGGCCTGGGCGCCGGATGACCTGAACCGGAGCATCCTGGCACTGAGCGCCGCCACCGTGCTGAACCCACAGGATACGTATCCCTATGTGCAGCGGGCAGGAGCGCTTTTGCGCCAGGGGCGGCTGCAGGCGGCCTTGCACCCGGTGCGCCGTGCGCTGAAACTGGACCCGGCCAATGACGATGCCATCAAACATGCGTTGCGTTGTCAGCGTTACCATGCGGCAAGTCAGTCAGCGGCGTCACAACCACCGGGACCCGGTTCGGGCCTGGTACTACGCGGCCCCTTCTCAACCGCAAGCGGCTATGCCCATATGGGCCGCCGATACATCCAGACTCTGCGTCAGCAGCAGGTGCCGCTACAAATCATCGGGGTGTTTGGGCACGAAACCTGGGCAGACGAGCCCCTGGAAGCGCCGGTGGGCGCCAAGGCCGCCATCAACATCATGGTACCGCTGGCGGTCGAACCGATACCGGGCCTCGCCACCATCCTTTATTCGATGTTTGAAGGCCCCCGCATCTCCCGCACCTGGGCAAAACAGAGCCTCACCGCTGACATGGTGATCGTGCCCACCCAAAGTTCGCGTGTGGCTTGGGCATCTGCGGGCTATCCGGAGGACAGGATCCACGTCTGTCCGCTCGGTGTCGATGCCGAACCGGCGTCGGCGGATGCCCCGCCGCTGACCCTGGTTGACAGCAACGGCCGCCGTGTCGACACGTACCGCCATCGGTTCCTCAATGTATCCGATGCCATCCCACGCAAGAACCTGGATGGCGTGCTGCGGGTTTGGCTGCAGGCCACGAACCGGGAAGACGATGCTGTGCTGATCCTGAAACCCGGCAAGGGTGGGACCGAGGCAGCGCGTCGGCATCTCCAATCCATTGTTGTACGGACACAACAGCATGTCGGCCGTGCCTTTGCGGATGCTGCCCCCATCGTGCTGGTCGACCAGCCGTTGAGCGAGGCGGAAATGACCGGCCTGTTCCGGACCGCTAATCATTATTTCAGCCTCTCGCATGGCGAGGGCTGGGACTTGCCGCTGTCAAAGGCCGGGGCGATGGGGCTGGGCCTGATCGCGCCAGCCCATTCCTCCTATCTTGACTATCTGGATAACCGCATTGCGCACTTGATCCCATGTACCATCGGGCCAGCGCATCTGCCCTATAGCCACGAACCATGGGAACCATTTTTCGGACTGGAATGGTGGGTTCCGGATGAAACAGCCGCGGCTGAGATCATTTCCGGCATCATCTCTGGCCGCGACAAGGGCCTGCCCGATGCCCGTGCTCACCTGATGGGCAATTTCACCTGGGACCAGGCTGCGCGCAAATTGCGGCGCATCCTGGCCGATGCCGGTCTGTTGCATCAGGGGGGTGCGTTGTGAGTGAGCTTTTCGACAAAGCCCTGGCCCATCACCAGCAAGGCAATCTGCGCGAAGCAGAGCAACTCTATCGCGCTGTGCTGGCGGAAGCCCCCGATCACCCTTTCGCCAACAACAATTACGCCATCCTGTTGCGGGCCCAGCGGCGGTGGGAGGAAGCGGTTGCCTGCTACCAGCGGGCGATCACTGCAATGCCGGAAGATGCCAGCATCTATAATAACCTGACATGCGTGCTGACCGATCTGGGCCGCGATGGGCAGGCAGCCAAGGTGGCCATGATTGCCATCGCCTTGCGCCCTGATTACGCAGAAGCGTGGTTCAACCTGGGCAATATACTGCGCAACCTGCGGGGGATGGAACAGGCCCGCCATGCCTATCGCCGGGCATTACGCATCCGCCCGGATATGGCGGAAGCCTGGTCGAACCTGGGTGACATTCATAAGTCAGAGGGTGACCTGACCCACGCTCTGGAATGTTATCGCACCGCGATGCGCCTGCAGCCGCAAATGCCCCAGCCTTATGTCAACCTCGGGGAGGTGTTGAAAGAACAAGGTCGCGTTACCGATGCCATCACCCTGCTTCAACATGCAATGGAACAGCATCCAAACCTGCCTCTGATGCATTCCAACCTGCTGTTCGCCTTGCACTACTCGCCCCACGTGCCGCCGGAGGTTATCTTCCGCGCCCACAAACATTGGGGCGAACGCCACGCCGACCCAGTGACGTCAAACCCGCCCCCGGTGTTCACCAACAGCCGCGAACCCAACCGGCGTCTGCGGATCGGGTATGTCTCTCCCGATTTTTGCGGTCATGCTGTCTCTTGTTTTCTGGAGCCTTTGCTGAGAGGGCATGAAAGGTCACAGGTCGAGATCTTCTGTTACCCGATTTCCAAACGTCAGGATGCCGTCACAGATCGTTTCCGGGCCATCACTGGCCACTGGTTCTCCCTGACCGATCTGACGGACGCACAAGCTGCTGAGCGTATCCGGGCTGATCAGATCGATATTCTGGTCGATGTGGCAGGGCATACCTGCGACTGCCGGCCGCTGATTTTTGCCCATCGCGCCGCACCCGTCCAGGTTTCATGGTTGGGGTATCCGGACGGTACGGGTATGAAAACCATGGATTACCGGCTGACAGACGCCATTGCCGACCCACCGGGTGTAACCGACCGCTGGCACCTGGAAACCTTGGTACGGCTCGACAATGGCTTTCTCTGTTTTCGCCCGTCTTTGGACACGGCCCCCGCCGGGGAGTTGCCCGCGCGCCGTAATGGTTTTGTGACTTTCGGTTCGTTCAACAACAACAGCAAAGTCACGCCTGAAGTGGTGGCGCTCTGGTCGCGCTTGCTGCTGCGCGTCCCGCGGTCCCGGCTGATCCTGAAAAGCAAACCTTTCGCCGACCCGACCACACAGACCCGCTATCAAAGCCTGTTCCATGCCAATGGCATCGCCACCGACCGGATAGACCTGTTGCCCCAGATTGCGGACCAGGGCGACCATCTGCGTGCCTATGACCGCATAGACATCGCACTGGACCCCTTCCCCTACAATGGCACCACGACCAGTTGCGAGGCGCTGTGGATGGGAGTGCCGGTGGTGACCCTGCTGGGCACCCACCATGTCGCCCGCGTCACCGCAAGCCTGCTGCACCGGATCGGCCTGGATGATCTGGTTGCTGACAGCCCGGAAACCTACTTGCAGATCGCCATCGGGCTGGCCGCCGATCTAGACCGGCTGGCAACGCTGCGCCACACCCTGCGCCCGCGTATGCAATCCAGCCCGCTCCGCGATACCTACGGCTTCGCAGCGCAGGTTGAGGCCGCTTATCGCCGAATGTGGAAGGACTGGGTGTCACGCCATGGCGCCGACATCAATGCGGCTTGACCCCAGTGGGGTGCTCTATGCTGTTCAAAGCCTCCGCCAACCGGTGTGATGCGCTGCCCCGCTTGGCCGGCTGCTGCTGCACCGACGCATCCGGCGACCAACCGGCCAGGAAGATCACGTCGAATGTCGCCGGCACGGTGCCGTCCTCCTCGCGGAACAGTTCGGCATAACGTTCGGCGGCGCGGATGATCACCTCCCGCCGGGTCGGGCGTTTCAGGCGCGACAGGGCGGCATTGGTCTCCCCCATACCGCGCAGGTCGCGCATCAGGCGGAACGGGTCGGGATAGGATACGGTCAGGCTATCCATGTCCGCCACCGGCAGGGCGAAACCAGCGCGCTGCAGCAGTCCGGCGGCATCGCGGATGCCGGCCATCGGGCTGATCCGGACCGACACACCGCCGGTGACCTCCATCTCTGCTTCCATCAGGGATCGACGCAGCTCAAACAGGCTATCGCCGCCCAACATCGCGGCGATGAACAGCCCGTCTGGGCGCAAGGCCTGACGCGCCTGGATCATGGCACCGGGCAGGTCGTTCACCCAATGCAGGGACAGGTTGGAGATCACCATATCGAAGCTGTCGGCAGCGAAGGGCAACGCCTCTTCATCCAGCGCCAGGGCGGGGCTGCCGGTATTACGGGCGGCCAGCGCGGCCATGGCCGGGGACAGGTCCGCATGCACCATCTGGGTGATACCATTCCGGCCCGTCAGCGCCGCTTCAACCTCACCGCCATGACTGCCCAGGTTCAGGACGCGGGGAAAATCGCGCCGGATCATATCCAGCCGCTCCCCCAGCCTGTCCGCCACCTCGCGCAGCAGGAAATCATGGGATGCCAGCCCCGCCGCCGCGCGGTCGCGCCGCTGGCGGATCAGGGGCCGGTCGAACAGGAACATGGTATCGGCGTCGCTCATGCCACTGCCATACTCCGGCCGATGGCCGCTGGCAACAATCTGAACCGTTTATCCGTTCTTTGCCGGTGCAGCGAACTTGGCCAGCCAATCGGCGATGGCCTGTGGGGTCATACCGCGCGCATTGGTCAGGTCAGAGCTGTTGGAGGCGTTCAGAAGGGTGCCGTCGGCGGCGACGATCAGGACGCTGGGCACACCGCGCAGCTTTTCCACGCCATAGCGGGCGGGGATATGCAGGTTCTTGTTGATGCGACCCACATCAATCTTCACCACCTCATAATGCGCTGCAACGAAGCCCTTGACCTCGGGCAATTCGGTGATGCCGGCGAAGACCCGGCAATCGGGGCACCAGTCGCCACCGAAATTCAGCAGCACACGCTTGCCATTCACCCTCGCCCGCTCAAATGCGCGGGTCACATCGGCATCCGCGTCGGCTTCTTCATCATAAGGCAGCGGCAGGGGGGTGGGCAGGGCCTTGATATCGGTGACCGATACCGTGGGGGCCACGACCTGGGCCTGGGCCGGTGCCCCAAACACCGACGCCAACAGCAGACTGGCCGACAATAAAGTAATCGTGCGCATGGATGATCCTTGGTTTTTTGATGCCGCCATCATGGCAACCCATGTGGAATTGATAGCGGATCGAACGGCATTGTCCACTTCTCTTATGGGAATACACCATCCATTGCACAGGACCACGCACGGGACGACCGCTGCGCGGTGCTGTCATCAAAATTTGATCGGCTGCTGCTTGACAGGCGGGGTCGGCTTGATTAGGTCTCTGGCACTCACCGGGCGTGAGTGCTAACAACAGGCTCCCGCCCAAACCCTTTTGCCTTTTCAGGGAGAGATCCTATGAAGTTCCGTCCGCTGCACGACCGTGTCGTGGTCAAGCGCGTTGAGTCCGAAAAGAAGACGGCCGGCGGCATCATCATCCCCGACACCGCCTCTGAGAAGCCCCAGGAGGGCGAGGTGGTTGCGGTGGGTCCGGGTGCCCGCGATGAGGCTGGCAAGCTGGTCGCGCTCGACGTTAAGGCCGGCGACCGCGTCCTGTTCGGCAAGTGGTCCGGTACCGAGGTGAAGATCGACGGTGTCGAATACCTGATCATGAAGGAAAGCGACATCATGGGCGTGCTGAACGCCTGAGTCGGATCATCCGATCCCGTCTGACAACCACAGAAATTCAGAGGATAGAGCAATGGCTGCCAAGGAAGTTAAGTTCGGCTCCGACGCCCGCGCCAAGATGCTGCGCGGCGTGGATATTCTGGCTGACGCCGTGAAGGTGACACTGGGTCCGAAGGGCCGCAACGTCGTGATCGAGAAGAGCTTCGGCGCTCCGCGCATCACCAAGGACGGTGTCTCGGTCGCCAAGGAAATCGAACTGTCTGACAAGTTCGAGAATATGGGCGCCCAGATGGTCAAGGAAGTGGCGCAGAAGACGGCCGATCTGGCCGGCGACGGCACCACCACCGCCACCGTGCTGGCCCAGGCCATCGTCCGTGAGGGCGCCAAGGCCATTGCCGCTGGCATGAACCCGATGGACGTGAAGCGCGGCGTCGATCTGGCTGTCTCCACCGTCGTGGCCGACATCCAGTCCCGTTCCCGCAAGGTCACGACCAACGACGAGATCGCCCAGGTCGGCACCATCTCCGCCAATGGCGAAGCCTCCATCGGCAAGCAGATCGCCGAGGCCATGGCCCGCGTCGGCAACGAAGGCGTCATCACGGTTGAAGAGGCCAAGAGCCTGGAGACCGAGCTGGACGTCGTCGAAGGCATGCAGTTCGACCGCGGCTACCTGTCGCCCTACTTCGTGACCAACGCCGACAAGATGGTCGCGGATCTGGAAAATCCCTATATCCTGCTGTTCGAAAAGAAGCTGTCGGGCCTGCAGGCCATGCTGCCGGTGCTGGAAGCCGTCGTACAGTCCTCGCGTCCGCTGGTCATCGTGGCCGAGGATGTGGAAGGCGAGGCTCTGGCCACGCTGGTCGTCAACAAGCTGCGCGGCGGCCTGAAGATCGCCGCCGTGAAGGCTCCGGGCTTCGGTGATCGTCGCAAGGCGATGCTGGAAGACATGGCCATCCTGACCGGCGGCCAGGTCATCTCCGAAGACCTGGGCATCAAGCTGGAAAACGTGACGCTGGATATGCTGGGCCGCGCCAAGAAGGTGACGATCAGCAAGGACAACACCACGATCGTCGACGGCGAAGGCGCCAAGGAAGACATCCAGGCCCGCATCACCCAGATCAAGGCCCAGATCGAAGAGACCACCAGCGACTACGACCGCGAGAAGCTGCAGGAGCGTCTGGCCAAGCTGGCTGGCGGTGTTGCCGTCATCCGCGTCGGTGGCGCCACCGAGGTTGAGGTGAAGGAGCGCAAGGATCGCGTTGATGACGCGATGCACGCCACCCGCGCCGCCGTGGAAGAGGGTATCGTCGCCGGCGGCGGCGTGGCCCTGCTGTACGCCACGAAGAAGCTGGAGCAGTTGGTTGCCCCGAACGCCGACCAGAAGTTCGGCGTGGACATCGTCCGCAAGGCCCTGCAGGCCCCGGTCCGTCAGATCGCCCAGAATGCCGGCTTCGACGGCTCGGTGATCGTCGGCAAGCTGCTGGAGCAGGCGGACACCAACCACGGCTTCAACGCCCAGACCGGCGAATATGGCGACATGTTCAAGTTCGGCGTCATCGACCCGACCAAGGTGGTGCGCGCCGCCCTGCAGGACGCCGCCTCCATCGCCGGCCTGCTGATCACGACGGAAGCCATGATCGGCGAGAAGCCGCAGCCGAAGTCCGCTCCGGCCGGTGGCCCGGGTGGCATGGGCGGCATGGGCGACATGGACTTCTAAGTCCGACGTCGTTCAGCCGAACCGGCTTGAATGCGAAGACCCCCGGCGGAGCAATCCGCCGGGGGTTTTTGTTTGGGATGGACTTGCTGTCGACCTTAGCTATTTCACCGGGACACACGTGGAAACGTCGTGTCAGATTCACGACTCGGCGCGCGCATGAGCGCAAGCTGGTTTTGTTTTCTACACAGATGTGCCTTGAATATTTTGAGATCGCCCAGTCCGAATTGGGCTGCAATACCCTAAGCCCGAGCGCATTTATTCCAGGATTCAGGGCCTATTTACAAAGAATTTAATAAATCGTCCGAAGCGATACTATAGATTTTTGACCATTAAAGTATTAACCAACATGGCTTCTCGCGATGATGGCACAGGGGCTCTGCTGAACAGCGTCCCATAGCACACGGCTTTCTCCCCTTCCCTTCTCGCACATCCCACCTGCCCACCCGCCTGCATCAGTTGACAGCGCACCCGGCGTCGGGGACAAGCTAGCACCTGTCGATCGTAAGCCTGAGACGCTGTTGAAAATGCATCCTGCCCGGACCTATCGCCGCCTGCTCCTGTCCACGGTGCTGGCTTTCGGCCTGTCGGATGCAGCGCTGGCACAGCCGGCGCCGGCTACCGACCAGATGGGCAAGGAAACTGGACAGCCTGTGCTGCTGTCTGCCGACACGGTGGATTACGACGAGGAGCTGGGTATTATCACAGCCCGGGGCAAGGTGGAGCTGTCGCAGGGCGGGCGCCTGCTGCTGGCCGATACAGTCAGTTTTTCAGAAAAGACCAATGTCGTCACCGCCTCGGGCAATGTCTCCATCATGGAGCCGACCGGCGAGGTGCTTTTCGCCAATTACACCGAACTGACCGACGATCTCCAGCAAGGCTTCGTGGATCAGGTTCGCATCCTGTTGTCCGACAATGCGAAATTTGCGGCCCTACAGGGAGAGCGACGCGAAGGCCGCTATACCCGTATGGAGAATGCCGTCTATTCCCCATGCGAACTGTGCGCGACCGACCCTTCGCGCCCACCGATCTGGCAGATCCGGGCCGCCCGCATCACCCATGATCAGCAGGCGCGGGATGTCTATTACCGCGATGCCACGCTGGAAGTTGCGGGCATTCCGGTCATGTGGCTGCCCTTTTTCGGTCATCCCGACCCGACGGTCGAACGGCGCAGCGGGTTCTTGACGCCCGGCGGCGGCATCAGCTCGGACCTGGGCACCTATGCCCGTATCAATTATTTTTTTGATATTGATGAGACAAAGGATTTCACGCTGGAGGTAACCCCCAGCACTGAGGACGGGCTGCTATTGGGCGGTGAGTATCGGCAACGGTTCGCCACCGGCTCTATCACGCTGTCGGGCAGCGCCACCTACACTGATCGCGCGCGGGAAACCACAGCGGGCGTGGTGGAGAAGAAGGATTTCCGGGGCCACATTTTCGGTACCGGCCGTTTTGATATCGATGAAAATTGGCGTTGGGGTTTTGATGTCAAACGCGTGACCGATAACACCCATCTGCTGCGATATGACTATAGCCGGGAAGATATCCTGGCCAGTCGCGCATTTGCAGAACGGTTTCAGGGCCGCGATTACCTCGCCTTCAATGTCTATGATTTCCAGGATCTTCGCCCCGGCAATCCAGAGGAAGAACCGGTCGTCCTGCCCATGGTCACCTACAGCGCGTTGGGCGAACCAGGCGGGGTGTTGGGCGGTCGTTGGTCAGCCGATGCGGGGTTCCTGTCGCTGCTGCGGTCGTCGGGCAATGATACCCGCCGGGTTTCATCGGCGGCGGGCTGGCGGCGCGATGATGTAACGGGCTTCGGCCTTGTCTCCGTGCTGAAAGCCGAAGCACGGGCCGATGGCTATTGGGTATCAAACCTGCGCCGGGCCGATGGCACTGTGGAACCGGATGACAAGGTGCGTTTCCGCGCCTTCCCACATGCCGACTGGACCGTTTCCTATCCGCTGGCCCGCCAGGATGCCACGGTACAGACCCTGGTGGAACCCATGGTCATGCTGTCGGCAGCCCCCAACTATAACAACAACGCCAACATCCCCAACGAGGACAGTCAGGATATTGAGTTCGACTACACAAACCTCTTCCGCGCCTCACGTTACCCCGGCATAGACCGGCTGGAGGGCGGGCAACGTCTGACCTATGGCGTCAAGACTGGCTTTTATGGCTTTGGCGGTGGCTCCTCCACCCTGTTCCTGGGCCAAAGCCAGCGCCTGGAAGGCGATACCGACTTCCCCGGTGGTTCGGGCCTGCGTCGCCGCGCGTCCGATGTCGTGGGCAAGCTGGAACTGACGCCCAGCCCCTGGATGGACATTTCCTATTCATTCCGCCTGGACAGCGACACGATGGCGCAGCGCCTGCACGATGTGTATGGCGTTTTCGGACCCTCGCAATTTCGGGTGTCCGGCTCCTATGTCTATCTAGACAAGCTGACCCAAGAGGGTGGCCTGGCCACCCGCAACCGTGAAGAGCTGACACTGGGCATTTCCTCGGCCCTGACCGACCGCTGGTCAATCGGGGTTAACCATCGGCGTGATCTGGCTCCCGGCGGCGGACCCGTCCTGTCCTCAGCAACCCTCACCTACCAGGAGGATTGCTTGACCTTCCAACTGGTGGCTGAACGCGACAACACACGGCGTACCGGTATTGACCGGGGTGACCGGCTGTTTTTCAGGGTTGCCTTCAAGAATCTGGGCGAGTTCATGAGCCCGTCCCTGTCCGGTTCCGTCTTCGGCCAGCAGGACCAGTAACATTATCGGCCCACTCTGACTGGTGGTCCCTGTGCCAACGCGCGCAGAGTTAGCCCCGGTCACCGGTTCTGAAACAGCGTATATCGCCCTTGGCGTTAAATAACAACTTCATCATGTGGTATTACTGACACCACATAGCAGACACGTGAATTCGCCGATTGCCCGATACTCCTTCCCGCTTCACTCTTCCCGGTGACAGCAATCCAGGGCAGGATCGGTCAACGACCGCCCGATCAGTGACATGGACCCGATTGTGACAGGACAGGACGCGCCCGACGCCTTCATGGTGCGGCTGGCGGGCATCACCAAGATCTTTCATGGCAAGGATGGCCAGACCGTTGCAGCCCTGGCCGGTATTGATCTCAATATTTTGCGGGGTGGCATCACCGCGATTGTCGGACCTAGCGGGGCTGGCAAAAGCAGCCTGCTGCGCGCCGTCAATGTGCTGGAACGGCCAGATACGGGCACCGTCAACGTTGGTGGCCGCGACCTGACATCGCTGGATGACGAAAGCCTGCGCCGCGCGCGGCAATCCATCGGCATGATTTTCCAGCATTTCAATCTGCTGGCCAACCGCACGGTTGCCGGCAATGTCGCCCTGTCGCTGGAACTGGCGGGCTGGCCGACGGCGAAAATCGGCCCCCGCGTTGCCGAACTGCTGAACCTTGTGGGCCTGACAGACAAGGCGACGCACTATCCCGCCGCCTTGTCGGGTGGGCAAAAGCAACGGGTCGGTATCGCCCGCGCGCTCGCCCCCAATCCGCAACTCTTGCTGTGTGATGAGGCGACATCAGCCCTGGACCCAGAAACCACGCGGCAGATCCTGGCCCTGATCCGCAAGATCAACCGGGAACTGGGCCTGACCGTCCTGCTGATCACCCATGAAATGGCGGTAGTGCGGGAGGTGGCCGATCAGGTTGTGGTTCTGGAGGCGGGCCGCATCATTGAACAGGGACCGGTGGCCCAGGTTTTCGCCCATCCGCAACATCAGACTACACGCTGCTTCCTGTTGGGGGAAACCGGCACGGAATTGCCGCCAGCCCTGGCCGCCCGCCTGTTAACCACCCCCATCGCTGATGGCGCCACGCTGATCCGCCTGCATGCCGTAGGCGAACTTGCTGCGTCCCCGCTTCTGTCCGATCTGGGGGCTGCTGGCATTGCGGCGCGTCTGATTGCAGGGCGGGTTCAGCCGCTGGGCGACCGGCCCTTTGCCGGGTTGATCGCCGCTTTGACTGGCAATGTCGGCGCCATCGACAACGCCATCCATCAATTGCGCGCCCGTGGCGCGGAGATCGAGGTTCTGGGCCATGTCGCCACAGATGCTGTCACTGCTGGCTGATGCCACAGTTCAGACCCTGCTGATGGTGGTGGTCGCAGGGGTCCTCGCGACGCTGGCCGGAGTGCCGCTTGGCTTGTTCCTGGCCCTGTCAGGTGCGGGCGATCTGCTGCCGAGACCAGGCTTGCAGCGCGCCATCGGCTTGATCGTAAACGCCACCCGCTCGACGCCGTTCATCATCCTGGTGGTGGCCATTGTGCCATTGACCCGGCTGTTGACCGGTACGTCCATTGGCACTGCTGCCGCCACAGTGCCGCTGACCCTGGCCGCAATCCCCTTTATCGCTCGGGTGGTGGAAAGTGCCGTGCGGGAGGTGGATCATGGTCTGCTCGACGCCGCCCGCGCCATGGGGGCCGGGCCCGGTCAGATCGTGACCAAGATCCTGCTGCCCGAGGCCCGCGCGGGCATTGTGCGCGGCCTGACGCTCGCCGCCGTCAATCTGGTGGGTTACTCCGCCATGGTCGGGGCAGTGGGTGGTGGGGGTCTGGGCGATCTGGGCATTCGCTATGGGTATCAGCGGTTCATGCCAGAGATGATGCTGGCCGTTGTACTGATCCTGATCATCGTGGTTCAGGCCCTGCAATCGGGGGGTGAGGCGCTGGCCCGCCGCCTGGACAAACGCAATCCCGGAAACTGAAGGTCGATCCGATGCGCATCTCCGCCTTGCTGGCCCTTATCACCACTGTCCTGGCCACCGCCCTGCCCGCGCAAGCGGAGAAACTGCGGATCGGTGTTACCCCCGGCCCCCATGCCCAGATCATGGAGGTGGTCAAGAAAGAAGCCGCTGCCCAGGGTCTTGACCTGGAGGTGATGGAATTTAGCGACTATGTTGTACCCAACGCCGCCCTGGACAGCGGTGACCTCGATGCCAACAGCTTCCAGCATCAACCCTACCTGGACAATCAGATCACCGACCGCGGCTTTAATCTGGTGTCCGTCGGCAAGAGTGTGACCTTTCCGCTGGGCATTTTCGCGTCCAAGGCCAAATCCCTGGAGGCGCTGCCCAAAGGGGCCAAGATCGCCATTCCTAACGATCCCACCAATGGCGGCCGGGCCCTGCTGCTGCTTGCCCGGGAGGGGTTGATCAGTGTTGATCCTAAGGTCGGCCTGAAGGCTACGGTACTGGACATCACGCAGAACCCGAAAAACCTGAAGATCATTGAACTGGACGCCGCCCAGTTGCCACGTAGCCTCGGCGATGTCGACGCCGCGGCCATCAATGGCAATTACGCCCTGGAAGCCGGGCTGGACCCGATCAAGGACGCCATCGCACGCGAACCAGCCAACGGTCCCTACGCCAATGTCATCGTGGTCCGCACGTCTGATAAGGATAAACCCTGGGTCAAGAAACTGATGGCGGTGTACAATTCTGCACCGGTCAAGACATTCATCGAAACGACCTATAAGGGCGCCGTCGTACCGGCATGGTGAGGGGACATTGCCGTCTCAGCCGGGGCTAACCACCGACACAATTGTCACAGGCGCGTAACTGCTTTGTTACAGGCCTATCCGATAGGCCCCACCCCTGGCATCCTCCTCGGCAAAATCCTGTCGGATGGAGGAATAGGCATGCGTTTTGGGACCCTGGCCCGGATGGGCCTTTTGCTGACCTGCGCTAACGCCGCCATTGCCAACCCGGCAACGGCGCAGGACAAAAAGGTGATGACCGCCGCCGATATCTGGGGCATGAAGCGGGTCTCCTCCCCTGCCCTGTCGCCGGATGCCAAATCGGTCGTTGTGTCGGTTTCTGTTTTCGATTTGAAGACCGACAAGCGCAGCGCCGATCTCTGGCTGTTTCCCGTCGATGGCGGGCCGGCGCGGCAATTGACCACCGATCCAGCCGCCGAGGCCGATGCGGTATGGAGTCCCGATGGCAAGTACATCGCCTTCACGGCCCGGCGTGACGATGACAAGGCGCCTCAGATCTATGTCCTGCCGATGGGAGGGGGCGAGGCGAAGCGGGTGACCACCCTTCCCACCGGGGCGCGGACACCGAAATGGCTGCCCGATGGCAAGGGACTGGTCTTCATGAGCCGCGTCTGGGCCGACCTGCCCACCTGGGAGGATCAAGCCAAACGTTTGAAAGACCGGGAAGAGTCGAAGATGACGGCCCGCGTCTGGGACAAGGCGCCCATCGCCTACTTTGATCACTACCTGGACGACCGCGAAAACCATCTCTATGTCACCGATCTTGACGGTGCCACCCCGCGTACCATCACCCTGGGTTCCGGTGTGTCGGTGCAGTATAATGAGGGTTCGGCCCCGTTCGACATCTCGCCCGACGGCAAGGAAGTGGCGTTCCCGGTCAATGTCGACAAAGTAGGGAACCGTCCGAATATCGACCTGTTCACCATCGCGGTGACGGGGGGTGCCGCCACCAACATCACGCCGGACAACAAGACCGGGCCGGACAACAATCCCGCCTATTCGCCCGACGGCAAGTCGCTGGCCTATAATCAACGCACGATTTTCGGCTTCTATGGTGAAAATGCGAAACTGATCGTGCGTGACCGGGCCACCGGCACCACGCGCAACATCACCGAGGGTTTTGACCGCTCGGCCAACGATTTTTCCTGGACCGACGACAGTGCCGCCCTGTACGGCGCGGTGGACGATGCTTCGGTGCAGCGGGTCTACCGGTATGATCCCAAGGGCAAGGAAAAGCCCCGGCGGATCACCGATGGGGCCACTGGCGATGTGACCGATGTGGAAGTGGCGGGCAAGGCACTGGTGGGTCTGCGCCAATCAATCAGCGCGCCCGCTGAACTGGTCGCCATTGACGCAAAGTCCGGCAAGATCCGCGACATCTCCGCTGCCAATGCCCAAGCCCTGGCCGGTTTCCAGATGGGTAAGGTGGAGAGCGTCACCTACAAAGGGGCGAACAATGCAGACATCCAGATGTGGGTGATCTATCCGCCCAATTTCGACCCCACGAAAAAGTACCCGGCGATGATGCTGGTCCATGGCGGCCCGCACAATGCCATCACCGACGCTTTCAGCTATCGCTGGAATGCGCAGGTCTTTGCCGGCTGGGGCTATGTTGTCACCTGGCACAACTTCCATGGGTCCAGCGGCTTCGGACAGGCCTTCACCGACAGCATCAACCCCGAGTGGGGTGAGGTGCCGTATCAGGATACAATCAAAGCGGCCGAATGGCTGGCCGCCAAGCCGTTCATCGACAAGGACCGCATGCTGGCCGCCGGTGCCTCCTATGGCGGCTACCTCACCAGTTTCATCCTGGGCCGCGAACATCCGTTCAAGACCCTGGTGATCCATGCGCCGGTCTACAACCTCTATACCCAATATGCCGCCGATTTCAGTGGCAGCCAGGCGCGGTTCAAGGAATTCTGGGAGGACCAGTCGGTGATCGCCCGCAATTCCCCGCATATGCAGGCCGGTAACTTCAAGACCCCGTCACTGATCCTGCATGGCGAACAGGATCTGCGTGTACCCATCAACCACGGCATCGAGTTGTTCAATACGCTGCAGCGCCGTGGTGTGGAAAGCCGTCTGGTCTATTTCCCAGATGAAAATCATTGGGTCCTGAAGCCGCAAAACAGCGTCTTCTGGTACGCCGAAGTCGAACGCTGGGTGAAGGCCCAGGTGAAACCCGGACCAGCCAACTGACCAATCACACCAAGGGGCGGTGCCAAACGGCGCCGCCCTTACTGTGTAGGCTCTGGCGACCGCCAGGATGCGGATGGAAGGCTGAATGAGCGGCTGAAAGACCCAATTATTCCGCTCAATGAAATAATGAACTGTCCAATCAGCAGATTAACGATACTGTCTTCTTGACCCATTCTGCCCTGGACGGCCGCGAACGCCGGCCCCCATGAAACCAGGGATCAGAACCATGAAGCTCCATTATCACCCCCTGTCGGGCAATGCCCACCGCGCCCGCCTGTTCTTGTCCTTGCTGGGCGTCCCGCATGATCTGGTTGAGGTCGATCTGATGGCCGGTGCGCATAAGCAGCCGGACTTCCTGGCACTCAACCCGTTCGGTCAGGTGCCGGTGCTGGAGGATGGCGATGTGGTCATTCCGGACAGCACCGCCATCCTGGTCTATCTGGCCAAAAAGCATGGCGGTGGCTGGCTGCCGGAGGATGCGCAAGGGGCGGCGGCCGTTCAGCGTTGGCTGGCCGTGGCGACGGGCGAGTTGGCCTATGGCCCGGCGGCGGCGCGACTGGTCACATTGTTTGGTGCCAAACTGAACGCCGATGAAGTGATCACCCGCGCACATCTGCTCTTGACCCGGCTGGAGGCGTATCTCGATGGCCGTGACTGGCTGGTCGGCACCCGCCCCAGCATCGCCGATATTGCCCTGTATTCCTACCTCTATAGCGCGCCGGAGGGCAATGTCGACCTGTCCGCTTATCCGCACGTCCGGGCCTTCCTGACCCGGATTGAAGGACTGCCGGGCTTCGTCCCGTTCGCCCGCAACAAAGTCGGCCTTGCGGTCTGACCCGTGCGATAAGCCGACATCCGATGTGCTGTGCATATCGGGTTTCGGACAGCCACGACCGTAGCTGGCTCGAAACAGGAGGGGATCATGGGCAGCAGGGGGCCCGTCTGGCATGAAGGGGAAACCGCGCTTCAGGAAAGGCTGGGCGTGGCCGCGCGGATGCGGGATGTGGGGGCACGGGTGATCCGTGATTTCATGCCCCAGCAGCATCGCGATTTCTATGCTCAGATGCCCTTCATTGTGGCGGGGTCAGTGGATGGCAAGGGCGACACCTGGGCCACGCTGCTGGGCGGCCGGGCGGGGTTCATCACCTCCCCTACCGCTACCCGGCTGGACATCCAGACCCCGTTGAGCCCGCAGGATCCGGCCAGTGCCGGCATGGGCGCGGGTGACGCCGTCGGCCTGTTGGGAATTGAACTGCACACCCGCCGCCGCAACCGGGTCAATGGCATTATCCGCGCCGCCCACCCTGGCCTGCTGCACTTTGAAGTGGATCAAAGCTTCGGAAACTGTCCGCAATATATTCAGTTGCGTGACATCACCCTGGCCCGCGACGCGGACCTGCCCTTCACGGGGGAGGTGCGGGAAAGCGGTCAGATTGATGCCGCGGCGCGGGACATGATCGAAGCGGCAGACACATTCTTTGTCGCCTCCTACGCTGATCGGCAGGGACAGCGCCAGGTCGATGTCTCTCATCGTGGCGGCAAAGCAGGTTTTGTGCGCGTCGGCGAAGACGGCACCCTGACCATCCCGGATTTCGCTGGCAACCTGTTCTTCGCCACGCTGGGCAACATCCTGCTGAACGGCAAGGCCGGGCTGGTTTTTGTCGATTTCAGCACCGGCGACATGTTGCACCTGACGGGCGATGCCAGCCTGATCCTGGACGGGCCGGAGGTGGCGTCGTTCCAGGGGGCCGAGCGGCTCTGGACCTTCCGCGCCCGACGTGTCATCCACCGTCCCGCAGCCTTGCCCCTGCGCTGGTCTTTCCGGGAACAGGGCTGGTCGCCGAATTCCCTGATGACGGGCGACTGGCAACAGGCGGCGGACCGGCTGCGCGCCGCCGAGCTTGGAACCCAGTGGCGTCCCTTCACGGTGGCCCGCATCGTGGAGGAAAGCAGGACCATCCGCTCCTTCCATCTGACCCCGGCTGACGGGGCGGGTCTGCTGCCGCATCTGGCCGGACAGCATCTGCCCATCCGCCTGGCCGTGCCGGGCAGCGACAAGCCGCTGATCCGCACTTACACGCTGTCGGTGGCGCCATCTGATGGATGTTACCGGATCAGTGTGAAGCGCGACGGGCTGGTCTCCCGCTATCTGCATGACCATGTGCGCCGGGGCGACCGGATCGAGGTACGGGCCCCCGCTGGGGCCTTCACCATTGACGCTGCCGAAAAGCGTCCCGCCATCCTGTTGGCCGCTGGCGTCGGCATCACACCACTGCTGGCCATGCTGCGCCATGTGGTTCACGAGGGGCTGCGCACCCGGTCCATCCGCCCGATCATCCTGTTTCAGGCCGCCCGCACCAAGCCAGAGCGCGCCTTCGACCGGGAATTGGCCGAACTGGTCACGGCGGCGGGCGGGGCGGTGCGTATCATCCGGGTCTTGAGCGACCCCGACGATGCCGTGCAAGGCCGCGATTACGACGTTGCGGGCCGGATTGATACAGCCTTGCTGAAGGCGCATCTGCCCTTCAATGATTATGACTTCTACCTTTGCGGCCCGCCCGCCTTTACCCAGGCGCAGTATGACGGCTTGCGGGCGCTGACCATCGCCGACCACCGCATCCATGCCGAAGCCTTTGGCCCCTCCGCCCTGACCCGCACCATCGACAGCGCCAAACCGATAGTACCGCTACCTCCCGCCGCCACCGCCCCGGTACCCGTAGCCTTCACGGCCTCCAGAAAGGAGGCGCGCTGGACACCCGGTTCGGGCACCTTGCTGGAACTGGCGGAGGCGCGTGGCCTTTCCCCGAACTTTAGCTGCCGGTCCGGTTCCTGCGGCGCGTGCAAGTCCCGGCTGCTGGCCGGTACCGTTAGCTATGTCAGGGCACCCACAGCCCCGCGCGCGCCAGATGAAGTGCTGATCTGCTGCGCGGTGCCCAGCGGTGATCAGCCCATACAACTCAACCTGTGATCCCGGAGACCGCCGATGTCCCGTCCACCCCTGCCACCCTTCACCGAACAATCCGCCATTGAGAAGGTGCGCCTGGCCGAAAATGGCTGGAACAGCCGCGACCCGGCCAAGGTGGCGCAGGCCTATACGCCCGACACACGCTGGCGCAACCGCACCGAATTTGTGGTTGGCCGGGCGGCGGTGGAAGCCTTCCTGACCCGCAAATGGAACCGGGAACTGGAATACCGACTGATCAAAGAACTCTGGGCCTTCGCCGGTAACCGTATCGCCGTCCGCTACGCCTATGAGTACCGCGACGATAGCGGCCAGTGGTATCGTGCTTATGGCAATGAGAATTGGGAATTTGCCGGGGATGGGCTGATGCGGTCGCGCTATGCCAGCATTAATGAACATCCCATCGCCGAGGCCGACCGCCGTTTCCGCTGGCCCCAAGGGCGCCGCCCCGACGACCATCCGGGCCTCAGCCATTTCGGGTTTTAATCGGAAGGTTCCCGCAACCCTGCTTTCGTAACGGGAGGGGGAGAGTACGGCAACATCACGCCGCTGCGATCTCTGGTATGATGCCGCGCGCGAATGTCCGCAGGGGAGGGACAAGGATGGATCGCTGGCAATCCATGCGCATCTTCGTAAAAGTCGCGGAGACCGGCAGCTTTGCTGAAGCTGCGCGCCGATTGAACCTGAGCGCGCCCGCCGTCACCCGCGCCATTGCGGCGTTGGAAGAAACCATCGGCGCCCGTCTGTTCGCACGCACCACCCGCTCGGTGAAACTGACAGAGGGCGGGCTTCGTTATCTGGAGGATTGCCGCCGCATCCTGTCCGACATTGTCGAGGCCGAGGCTGCCGCCGCCGGAGCCTACGCCACCCCAACAGGTACATTGTCGGTTACGGCCCCGCTGCTGTTCGGGCAGATGCATGTGTTGCCGATCCTGTTGGATTATATGGATACCTATCCCGCGATGGCGGTACGCACCCTGTTCATCGACCGGTCTGTGAACATCATTGATGAAGGGGTCGATATTGCCTTGCGGATCGGACATTTGCCTGACAGTGCCTTCACCGCCATCCGGGTGGGCCGCGTACGGCGGGTGATCTGTGCGTCCCCGGCCTATCTGGCGCGCCATGGCGAGCCGTCGCTTCCCGTCGATCTCCATGAACACCGCATTGCCGCCCCAACCGGCGCCTGGGCCATTCATGAATGGCGGTTCCGGGGGGATCAGCGCCTGACGGTTCACCCTGCTCTGCAATGCAACACCAACGAGGCCGTGATCAGTGCCGCCCTGGCTGGCTGGGGTCTGACACGGGTGCTGCATTATCAGGTCGGCCCGGCCTTGGCAGAGGGAAGGCTGCGCATCGTGCTGGCCGAACATGAAGAAGAACCGGTCCCGGTCCATATCCTGTATCCGGAGGGTCGGCATGCACCCGCCAAGGTCCGGGCTTTTGTCGACATGGCGGTCGACCGGCTGCGCGCTCATCCGCTGCTGAACGGGTAGCGGGGGCGCCACACTCTTGCTACGGTGGCGTCATAAAATCAAAAAGGAAACACAGGGATGAACGCCAGGGCACTCTTCCTTCTTTTCGTGATGTTAGCGGTACCGGGTTCCTTTGCCGCCGACGGCCCCCTGGTCCGCACCGAAGCAGGGACCGTACGCGGCCTTTCCGCCGATGGTGTGGACCGTTTCCTGGGCATCCCTTTTGCGGCGCCGCCTGTGGGCGACTTGCGCTGGCGCCCGCCAGCCCCCGCTGCCACCTGGACCGGGGAACGCCCCGCCTTCACCTATGGTGCCGACTGCGCGCAGAAGCCATTCATTCGGGATGATGCACCATTGGCGACGCAGCCGTCGGAAGATTGCCTGTTCTTGAATGTGTGGCGTCCAGCGCAGAGGGCCGGGGAAAAACTGCCCGTGATGGTCTGGATCCATGGCGGCGGCTATGTCAATGGCGGTACCTCGCCGGCCATCTATGACGGGTCGCGGCTAGCCCTTGATGGGGTTGTGGTGGTCAGCGCCAATCACCGCCTGGGGCGTTTGGGCTTTTTTGCCCATCCAGCGCTGACGGCGGAAGCAGCGGGCGGCGCCACCGCCAATTTCGGCTTCATGGATCAGATCGCTGCCTTGCGCTGGGTTGCCACCAACATCGCCTCATTTGGCGGTGATCCGGCCAACGTCACGATCTTCGGTGAAAGTGCCGGTGGGGAGTCCGTTAACATCCTGCTGTCGTCACCGCCCGCACAGGGATTGTTCCACAAGGCCATCGCGATGTCGGGGGGCGGTCGCTCTACGCTGCTGCCCACCCCCACGCTGGCGGTGGGCGAGAACGCGGGCCACCGTTTCGCCGCTCGCCAGGGCATCACCGACACCGGCCCTGCGGCGCTGTCAGCCTTGCGGGCCTTGCCGGTAGACATTGTGGTCGGCACCCTTAATTTAGCCTCCTTGTCGGCTGCCGATGATTATTCCGGCCCCGTCATCGATGGCCAACTCATGCCCGCTGAACCGATTGACCAGTTCCGAGCCGGCAAGGCCGCAAAAATACCCGTCATGCTTGGCGCCACAAGCGCCGATGGCTGGTACAGCGGCGGCAGCAAGGAGAATATTCTGGCCGCATTCGGTCCGCTGGCGGCCGAGGCCACCCGCCTCTACGACCCGACCGGTCAGGACAGTGCCTTACAGGTTGGACAGCGCGTCAATGGCGATGCCATGTTCATCGAACCAGCCCGTGCCACAGGGCGTGCCTTGGCCGCACAAGGGCAGCCCGTCTATCTATATCGCTTTTCCTACGTCGCGCAGAACCGGCGGGGGATCTGGACTGGCACCCCGCACGCCAAGGAACTGCCCTTTGTTTTTGATCGGGTCCTGGCCCGTTACGGCACAGCGGCCACGCCGGCAGACCTGACCATGGCGGCCCGGCTGCGGTCCTATTGGACGGGCTTTGCCAGGACGGGTGTGCCAGCGGCCCCCGATGGTCCGGCAGCCCCGCGTCTGACGGCCGATGATGAACGAATAATCGACTTCACCAATGATGGCCCCAGGATCACGATTGATCCACTGCGAGACCGGTTGGATCTGGTGGAAAGATGGCTCGACGGCAAGTGAAGGAACCCGGCTGCCAGGCGCGTTGGCCGGGTCGGGGACGGATCACGACATCATAGCCAGGGCCAATCAGCGGCCCGGCGTGCAGCGAACCTGGTGTATATGGCTGATTTTATATGATAAGTAAGACTATTGAAGTCTGTGGCTTTACACAATGCTGATTTATCATATATATTTCATGCTCATTGACATGAGGGGGATCCATGCGGGGCGACACGCCTTTCATCGCCGGCGACTGGGGAACCAGCAATTTGCGGCTCTGGCTGTGCGGGGCAGATGGCACGGTGTTGGACAGGGCCGACGGACCAGGAGTGGCGGCGGTTCCAGGCCGGGCAGAAGCGGCATTTCTGGACGCCACGGCCGCCTGGCGTGCCGCGGATGGCCCCTTGCCGGCCCTGTTCTGTGGCATGGTGGGGTCGACCATCGGCTGGGTGGAAGCAGCCTATCATCCTTGCCCCGCCAATGTGGGGTCGCTGGCATCCGGGCTGACCCGTTTCACAGCACTGGGGGCGACCATGGCCATCATTCCCGGCCTGTCCACCCGCAACCCGCAAGGGGCGCCGGATGTGATGCGGGGAGAAGAAACGCAGATCCTGGGCGCCCTGGCCAGCCATCCCGACCTGGGCATCGGCCGCCGCCTGCTATGCCTGCCCGGCACCCATGCCAAGTGGGTGCTACTGCGCGACGGCACCGTGGTGATGTTCCAGACCGGGTTCAGCGGTGAATTGTTCGCTCTGCTGCGTGGCCATTCTGTTCTGGGCCGAGGTACGGACGGGCTGCTGCCACAGATTGGACCGGCCTTCATCCAAGGGGTGCAACGGTCCCTGACCAGCGCCCCTCTGCCGCACCTGCTGTTTGAAGCGCGATCACGGCAGTTGCTGGAGGGCATGTCGGCGCAGGACGCGCTTTCTTTCCTGTCGGGTCTGGTGATCGGCGCCGATGTTGTCGGCGGCATCGCCATGGCCGCTGACGGGCTGGACGGGCCGGTCACACTGGTGGCAAGCCCCATCCTGACCGACGCCTATGCTGCCGCTCTGGCTGCAACGGGCCGCGATACCGTTGCCCTGGATGGTGGTGAACTGGCCCTGGCGGGCCTGCTGTCCGTCCGCGCCGCCATCCTGTCCTGACCGCCCTGTCTTGAAAGCCTGTATACCATGACCCTGGACCGCCACCTGACCGACGCACCGCTTGTTGCCATTCTGCGCGGCGTTACCCCTGCTACCGTGGTCGCCATCGGCCAGTCTCTATACGATGCTGGTTTCCGTGCCATCGAAGTGCCGTTGAACAGCCCTGATCCGTTGGACAGCATCGCTCGCCTGTCATCCCATTTCGGCGATACCTGCCTGACCGGGGCCGGCACAGTGTTGAGCAGCGATGCCGTGGATGCCGTCGCCGGAGCCGGCGGCAAGCTGGTTGTCACCCCCAATAGCGACCCGTCGGTCATTGCACGGGCCGTTGCGTTGGGTCTTCTACCCATGCCGGGTTTCGCCACGGCAACCGAAGCGTTTGCCGCCATCAAAGCCGGCGCCCGCCACCTTAAACTTTTTCCCGCTGCCACCTATGGCCATGGCCATATCAAGGCGTTGTCGGCTGTGATCCCGGCGACGGTGAAACTCTATGCTGTGGGGGGGGTCGGGGCCGATAACTTACACATCTGGCGAGCGGCGGGGGTCGCTGGCATCGGCGTTGGCAGTGAAATTTTCAAGCCCGGTTTCAGCGCAGCAGAAGTTGGTGATCGCGCGCGGCAGATTATATCGGCATGGCGGGCAACGGCGGTGTGATATCGGTATCTTGCCTTTCCACCCGGCCTTTAGGATATGCTAACAGCCAGGCGATGAGCGGAACCGCATACGGGACGGGCCGCGATGATGGGGGAGCGCAATCGTATGAGCGGGAATGAACGGGGCTTGCGCGCGGAGTCAGGCCGCAACTTCACTTACGGCATTCTCCAGCAGCTTGGCGTGGACATCGTGACCGGCACCTACGGGCACGCCAACCCCTTCCCCACCGAAGCGGAACTGTGCAAGCGACTTGGGGCCAGCCGCTCGGTTCTGCGCGAGGCGGTGAAAATGCTGACGGCCAAGGGATTGCTGAAGGCACGCCCGCGCCAGGGCACCTGGATCGAGCCAGAGCGCAACTGGAACCTGCTCGACCCCGACGTTCTGCGCTGGCTGCTGGAACGGAAGTTCTCCCCCTCCCTTTTGCTGGAATTTACCCAGGTGCGTCTCGCCATCGAACCGGTGGCCGCCTCGCTGGCGGCACGCCATGCTGATGACAAGGCCAAGGCCGCCATCCAGGCGGCCCTGCGCCGCATGCAAGCGGCGGAACTTGGCGATGATGACCCGCTGACGTCCGACATTGCCTTTCATGTGGCTGTGCTGGAAGCAACGGGGAACCGTTTCTACGCCCAGTTGCGTGATATCATCGACGCGGCCCTGCGCACCTCAATCCGCCTGACAAACCGACGGAAGGGTGTTCGTCTGGCCAGCGTCGCCGACCACCAGAAAGTGGCCGATGCGATAGCTGCCGGCGACGCCGATGGGGCCGCCATCGCCATGCGCCATCTCATCGTCGAGGCCATGACCCTGATCGAAAGCGCCGTTAACAAGGGCGACGAGGGGGAATAACCCCCTGAACCCGGAGTCCCAGTGATCGTCGCCGGTCACTGGGCTTGCGTTAGCGACACCGCCAAACGGACCGTCCCCCCTTCCCTTACACGATGCTCATGGCCTTTAACGCCACCGGCCCCATGGCGAGATAGCCCGCGCGGTTGGGGTGGACAGGGTCCAAGCCCAGTTCGGCCTTCAAGCCGTTGGCGGCATCGGCCAGGGCCGGCCAGTAATCAATATAGGTATACCCCTGATCGCGGCAGAAGCCCTTTATCCAGGTGTTCAGGGCCAGGATACGCGCGGTTGGATCCGCGACCGATTTGCGCCAGTAGATATCGCGGGCGGGTGGCACTGAACCGATAAACACCTTCATCCCCGCAGCATTGGCCAGGGTTGCCATGGCCGCCAGATTGTCGTGGGTCAGGCTGGGATCATAGGGGCCACCATTCTCGGCAACGTCGTTGGTGCCGGCCAGAATATGCACCGCACGCGATTGCAGCTTCAGGACATCCGGCGTGAAGCGCAGCAGCATCTGTGACGTGGTCTGCCCGGAAATCCCGCGTCCGATAAAGCCGTTGGCGGGGAAGAACGCCCCGTCATGTTCGGGCCGGGCCCAGTTCTCCGTGATGCTGTCACCCATGAACACAACCCGTCTTTTGTCGGCGGGCAAGGCCTTGTCTTTAACATTGGTGGGGGCATAACGGCCACGGTTGGCCCAATCACCGTCACCCGCCCCTTCTGCCGAAGCCGGCATGGCTGCCAGCAGCGGCAGGGTGGGAAGGGCGGCCAACAGATGACGACGGTTCATGGTTCCGATCCCTGAATATAAAGAAACGAGGGCCGGGATAAGCCCGACCCTCGCTCACCCTTCTCAGCGCTTCACGACGATCTGCTTGCCGTCGTAAACCACCTCACGCTCTCCCTTCACGTTGAAGTCGGTCGCCTTGCTGTTGGGGCCGTCGATCCAGCGCACGCGGATGGTCCGCTTTTTCACCATGCCGGGGAAGGCACCCTGTCGGTCAGCGATGGTCAATTCGCCCTTGGCCTGGCTCCAGCTTATCTTGATGCGGCTGAATTCACCCTTCTCATAGCCATAGGTGGTGCCTTCATCCTCATAGAGGTCGAAGGACCCATCGGCCCCAGCATAGACGTTGATCAACAGCGAACCATCCTGCTTGTCTGCCGTCGACTGCACGGCCGGGCCGGTCGGGATGATGGCCCCTTCCCGCACGAACAGCGGGATGCGGGTCAGCGGCGCATCCACGGTGACTTGTTGGCCACCCGTCAGCTTCTCACCCGTGTAGAAATCCACCCAGTTAGCCCCGGCGGGCAGATACACTTCCTTGGCCGTGGCGCCTTGCGTATAGACGGGGGCCACCAGGATGCTGGGACCGAAAAGGTACTGCGTGCCCAGATTCTTCACCTTGGGATCGGCCGGAAAATCCTGCGCCAGGGCGCGCATGATGGTGCCGTCCTTGTGCCAGGTGTCACCGGCCAGTGTGTAGATATAGGGCAGCAGGCTGTAGCGCAGCTTGGTGTACCAGACCATGGACTGATACACGTCGGAACCTTCCGGCGCGATATTATAGATCTCGCGCAGCGGGAACTGCCCGTGGCTGCGGAACAGCGGGCTGAAAGCCCCGAACTGGAACCAGCGCAGGTTCAACTCCCGCCATTCAGCCTGATCCTCCGGCTTCATGGGCTGGGCCTCGAACCGCTTTTCAACCGAGAAGCCACCAATATCAGAGGTCCAGTTGGGCAGGCCCGACAGGGAGGTGCTGATGCCTGCCGCGATCTGATGTTCCAGATCGACAAAGCGTGACACCACATCACCCGACCAGACCGCCATACCATGGCGCTGCTGACCGGCGAAGCCAGACCGGGTCAGGATGAAGCTGCGCTGACCGCCATCATCGCGGCGTTCACCCTCATACACGGCCTTGGTCTGCATCAGAGGATAGGTATTGAAAAAGGCCGCCCCCGGCCCCATCGCCGTGGGGCCAATGCGCAGTTTCACCTCTTCAATTGGCAAGTTGGAATGGACGTCCGGTTCGGTATTGTCCAGCCACCAGGCATCAATCTTCAGCACGTTCAGTTTGTCGCGCATCTGTCGCCAGAAGATATCGCGCGCTTCCTGGCTGTAGGGATCGTAATGGGCGTTCAGATAGCCCTCTCCGATCCAATCCCGTTCGCCCATCTCAACATTGCGACGGTAGATATAGCCCTTGGCGTCCAGCTCCTTGTAATGCTCCGTATTGGGATAGAATTTGGGCCAGACGGAGATCATGAAGCGGGCGTTCAGCTTGTGCACTTCCTGCACCATGCCGGCCGGATCGGGGAAGCGGGCCTTATCGAAATCATGGCTGCCCCAGGCATCCTCGGGCCAGTAGTTCCAGTCCAGAACGATATTGTCCAACGGGATACCGCGCTTGCGATATTCCTTGACCGTGCCCACCACCTCGTCCTGGGTCTTGTACCGCTCCCGGCTTTGCCAGAACCCATAGGCCCAGCGCGGCAGCACGACCGACTTGCCGGTCAATTGGCGGTACCCGGCAATCACCCCGTCAATGTCGTCACCGGCGATGACATAATAGTCCAGCGCATGGGCCACTTCCGACGATAGCGACAGGGCATAACGCTGTTCAGGCGGCAGGGGGTCTTGATGCGACACGCCGATATAGCCGCCATCGGGCTGCCATTCGACGCGGATATCGTGCTGTTTGCCCGCTTCCAGGGCGACCTCGAAATTATGGAACCAGGGGTTCCAGTTCTGACGCCAGCGATGGATAATTTCCTTTCCGTCAATGAAGACGGTGGCATAGCCCGATGAATAGAGCTGGAACTTATGCGTGCCGGCCTTGTCGGTGCTGATCTTGCCCTGCCAGGTGACCTTCTGGCCCGGCGTGTCACGGGTCTTGTCGGGGCGGCGGTTTCCGCCCACCTCTGCCGGCCAGACCAACAGATCATCCAGATCGCGCCAGTCGATCTTGCTCTCCCGTCGAACCAGCTTGGCCTCGCCATCCTTGCTATAGGTGGCAGTCAAGGCCCCTTCCTTGCCCTCGGCATCAAACAGCTTCAGCGACCCATCCAGATCGGCGTAATCATGCGGCACGCCAAAACGGGTGATGGAGTTGTTGTCCCATAACAGGCCGTAGTTGCGGCTGGACACCACGAAGGGCACGGCGATGTCCATATTGTGCTGGGCCAGACGCAGATCCTCGCCGTTCCAGTTCAGCACCCCGTTCTGATGCTGACCCAGGCCGTAAAACGCCTCATCCGTACCGGGATTAAAGGTCTGGCTGATCGTGTAATAGTCGCGGTCCAGCACCTTCACGGGCGCGATGGAACCGCGATCCTTTTCGGCCAGCAGTTCTTTGCCGTTCTTGTCCAGGAAACGGACGGTACCCGTAGCCAGTGTCAGTTCCGCGACCAGGGCCGGCGTCTTCAGGCGGGCGACCTTGCCATCCTGTTCGATACTGAAACCATCCTTGGCGGGACCAGCCACCGTGACCAGACTGGCAGGAAGATCCAGACTGTCGGTCGGCGCCGCCGTGACACGGATGGTGCGATCGTTGATCACCTGCAGACGCAGCTTCTTCACCGGGCCCGAAGCCAAGGTGGCGACCAGACCATCCTGGGTCTGCTGCACGGAACCCGGCTGCACCACCTGAACCACGGTGTCGCCACCGGATTTGGCCCCGCCATCACAGCCGGCCAGCAGCAGCAGCGGCAAAAGGGCCGCACGGGCCAGCATTGTGGATCGAAAAGTCATGCGTCTGTTTCTCCCTCGCAAACTGCCAATGTTGTTGATGGGGGCCTGCGCCCCTCACTTCGTCGGATATGTCGCCAGTTTCACGCGCAGGATCTGGGCGCGGTCCGTCAGGTTCAGGCCATAATCGGTTTGGTCGCCGTTCCAGACGCGATCCGCGACCCAGACGCCATCGACAAATCGCCCTTCCTCCACCCGGTCGAAGAGGCGACCGCGCCCGTCGCGCGTGCTGACAAAATCCACGCGCACATGCATGCCGGTGACCAGATAGTCATCCTTGCCCATCTCAATCACCACGGCCCCCCCCATGGGCGTGGGGTTGCCGGGCGGCTTGTCCATGCCGAACTGGCCCAGCCCATAGGACAGTTCCAGTGTCCAGGGTGCCTCGCCCAGGGTGATGGCCTCGCGGTGCTCGGCCTGCGGCTCCGCCCCACCCCAGACTTTGCCCTTCAGGCTGCGTTCGGCAATCAGGCTGGCCAACGGCGTGACCGCACGATAGGCCAAGGCAAAGGGCGCCAGGGTTTCCGGTGTGATCTTCGTGGCCCCCAAGGGGGCGTTGGAATAGCCGGTATAATCCAGACCAAACGGGCTGAACCCGATCCCCTGCTGCCCCAGCACCGCGAACAGATAGCGGGCATAGACCGCCTTGCTGCCCATCTCTGCCACCATCAGGGCATTGTCGGGCCGGCCATATTGTTCCAGCGTCTTGGTATAGGGCGCATAGCCGTCCATATAGATGTCGGGCGCCAGAAAATCGATATTGGGTGCCGCAGCCTTCCAGATATCCAGCACGTTCCAGGTCGGTCCGCCGGCAGAATAGGTGTAGGGGTCCTGGTCATTGAACGGGTCGCGCAGCGCCGCGTTCACATACATGGGCAGGTCATATTCCTTGATACCCGCGGCCGCCACCTCGTCGCAGTAGCGACCGATATGCCAGGCGTGGAAAAATTCATCAGCATCCTTGCCGAACACGTCGCGCCAGGTTCCAGGCTTCTTGCCCATGGCCTTCACCAGATCGGCGGGAACGGGGCCGTTGAACAGCTTTTCCGCCACCTTGCCATGGTCACGGATGGCGCCATAGGTGCCGACCTCATTCTGTACCTGAACCATGATGACCGTGCGCTGGGGGTCCACCTTCTTCAGATGGCGCATCAGGGCGGCAAAGGCGCGTTTGTCGGCCTCCAGCGTTTCCTTACCATGGGGGGACAAGGAATTGCGGATGATGCCCTTGGCCTCCACCACACGCGGGAAACGGTCATTGTTCAGCTTGACCCAGGCAGGTGCGTAATTGGGGCTGTTATTCTTCCAGGTGGCAAACCACAGCGGGATCAGCCGTACATTATTGGCGCGGGCCTGTTCCAGCAGATGATCGACAAAGCTGAAATCGAACTGACCTTCCTTGGGTTCGATCTGCTCCCAGGCGATGGGCACCTGAACCGTGTTGGCGCCCACCTCCTTCACCGCCGGCCAGACCTGGGTCAGGGGAGCGGGATAGTTGCTGGAATTATTGACCTGCGCGCCCAGGATCAGGAACGGCTTGCCATCCACCAGCAGGGCATGGCGTCCCTGTTCAGTGACCATACGCGGCAGGGGGGCATCGGCGGCCAGCACCGGGCCGGCCAACAGGCCGACCGACAGAAGGCCGGCAGCCAACAGTTTGGAAAAGCAGGAAACAGGCATCACGGCTCCATTCGGGGTCGGGTGCAGAACATCTCAGGCGGCAGTGGCTGACGCTTTGCAGTGGCGGTTGATGAAATCACGGTGTAATGGCATCGCAGCCACGGACCGGCGCACATGGTCCAGATGCCGCGACAGGCGCTGTCGCAAATCAGGCTCGCGCACCACATCCGCCATCGGGTCGTAGGCGATGGGCTCTATCCCCTGACCCAGGAACACCGCAACCCAACTGGCCTCGACAAATAGCTGCCCATCGACCCTTGCCACCCGTCCGCGCGCGCGGAACAGCTCCATCTTGTGGCGCAGACTGTCGGGAACGGGCATGGTCCGCACATAATTCCAGAAGTCGGAATCATCACGGTCTGTCGCGTGGTAATGCAGGATCAGGAAGTCGCGGATATGTTCATATTCCGCCTCTGTCAGGCGGTTGAACTCATCGCGCGTCACCTGATCCTTGATATCGGTAGGCATCAGGGCCAGCAGACGGAACAGGGCTGTCTGCACCAGATGGATCGATGTGCTTTCCAGTGGCTCCAGGAAACCTGACGCCAGGCCGATGGCCACTACATTGCGTTCCCAGCACCGTTCGCGCCGTCCCGCAGTGAAGCGCAGGGGCCGTGGATCGGCCTGCACCTTGCCATCCAGATTGCCAAGCAGAATGGCTTCTGCCTCTTCGTCCGACATGAAAGCAGATGAATAGACATGGCCGTTGCCGATCCTGTGCTGCAAGGGAATACGCCACTGCCAGCCGGCGGTATGCGCGGTGGAGCGGGTATAGGGCGTGATCGCCTCTCCCCCTTCGCACGGGACAGCCAGGGCGCGGTCACAGGGCAAATACCGGCTCCAATCCTTGAACCCGACCCCCAGCGTCTGGCCCAGCAACAGGGAGCGGAAGCCAGAGCAGTCGATGAACAGGTCGCCGGTGACGCTGCTGCCATCGGCGAGATCAAGATGGGTGACATAACCATCTTCGGCGCGCTGCCGGATACTGGTGATGCGCCCCTCGATCCGCGTCACACCGGCGCGCGTCGCGTAGTCGCGCAGATAGGCCGCATAAAGGGCCGCATCGAAATGATAGGCATAGGCCAGAACCGGCCCGCCCGGCGGCCCATCGGGCATTTCCGGCGCAAAGCGCCCCTGTCGTGCAGCGGCAATGGCAGGGCAGTAATCACCGATATCCGTGCCATCGCCCAGTGCGCGCAGGCGCAACCAGTAATGATGGAACGATACGGCATCCATGTTGCCGCCATAGGTGCCGAACGGATGGATGTAGGACTGGCCCTTGCGGTGCCAGTTACGAAACTCAATTCCCAGCTTAAAGCTGGCTTGGGTGCGAGCGACAAAGTCGCGTTCATCAATACCCAGAAGCTGGTTAAAGAATTGGATGGGCGGAATGGTGGCCTCACCCACGCCGACCGTGCCGATTTCGGTAGATTCAATCAGGGTAATCCGACCCAAACGGCCCTTCGTCGACTTGGCCAGAATGGCTGCCGCCATCCACCCTGCGGTACCACCGCCGACAATGACAATGTCATGTGCCTTGGACTTCATCATCCATCCTCCCGGTCACCTGCGCCTTTGCGGCACTTTGGATAACGGTAACATCGTCCGACTTAGGCCCGCCCTAAAAAAGAAGGCCCGGACCGGCGGTGACGCCGGTCCGGAAGTTTCCAGCCCTGGGAGGGGTCTGGGAGCCTTAACGGGCGCCCATCGGTCAGGGTGACCGACCGATGCCAAGCCGCAGAAGAGCGGCGCCCGGTACCTGAGGAACAGTTAGTAAGTCGCACGCAGGACAAAGGTGTAACGCCGGTCGGCATCCACCCAGTTATGCATGGTCAGCCTGCCTGGGAACCCGACCAAAACCTTGGTGCGGGAGTTGGACAGGTTGGCGGCTTCAACGCCTGCCTTCAGATGTTCATTGATGGTGAAGAAGGCTGATGCATCCAACTGACCATAATCATCCGCCCAAGCCGGGATGTTGATATTGGCAGCCGTAGTGGTCAGCAGGTAACGCTGACGCCAGTTCCACGCCAGACGCAGGGAAACAGGTCCCTTTTCGTACAAGGCCTGAACATTGTAGGACCATTTCGACATGCCTTCCAATGGCAGGTTGGTTGATCCTTGGACGTTGGCCTGCTGGTTGGCATCAAACGGGTTAACAGCGGCGTTGCGGGTACCCTTGGACTGGATATGGGTAACGTTGGCCTGCAGGCCCAGACCGTTGAACGGCTCTGGCAGGAAATCATAGAACTGCGAATAGGCCAGTTCAAAACCCTTGATGCTGCCCTTGCCGGCATTATAGGGCCGGGTGGCAAACACATCACGGGTCACGCCATTATTGGTGAATTTCACCGTCTGGAGCGTATTGGTGATGAAGTCGTAGATATCCTTATAGAACACCACGCCCGTCAGGCTGCCGGTCGGCGCAAAGTACCATTCCAGCGACGTGTCGAACTGGTTGGAACGCAGCGGTTTCAGGTCCGGATTACCGGCATTACCTTTGAACTGGTAGACGCAGTTGGTGACATTGCCAGGACCGGAGCCGCTCTGGCAGACGCCATTGACCAGGTGCCCACCCTCAGCAGAAATATTGGCCGTCGGCTGCAACTGCTGAAGGTCCGGCCGCACAATCGAACTGCCAGCGGCGAAACGCCATTGTAGTTCATCGGTCAGCTTCACGCGGACATTCAGGCTGGGCAGCACATAGTCATAGCTGCGGCCCCCTTCGATGGGTGAACGTGCCCCGTTCAGGAATGCCAGATCCTGCGCAAGAGCCCCTGGGCCGAGGTTGAGGGACCCCGCCGACTGCACGACAGAGAAGCCCTGACCCTTTGTCTCAGTATGGACGTAACGCAGGCCGATATTGCCATCCAGATCCTTGTCCTCACCGAACAACTTGATCTGATTGGAGAAGCGGAGCAGGCCGTAGGCAGCCCAGGTTTCTTCCTGCTGACGGTTCACACCGCCGCCGCCACCGGTCTGGGCCTCGAAGTCACCGTTGAACGGGCGCCAACCGCCACCCCAATCCGGTTCCTTCTGGATCGACCGGACAGCGGCGGCACCGGCAACATAATTCTTGGCCAGCGTGCCGTCCGGCACTAGGAACACGCCCGGCAGCTTGATGTCGCCGCGCATGAAATCATCATCGCCATAGGTGGTGAAAGGCACCGCCGTGGATGTGCTCAGTGTGGCCAGACCGGCCCCCGTCCAGGGTTGGCTGATCCAACCCCAGTTGTAGTTGCTGTCACGGGTGATGGCCTCACGCTTATTATGGCGCACGCCGAACCGGGCCGACGCCAGCCAATCATCGTCGAACGTGTATTCGGTATCGAACCGTTCGGCCCACTGGTCAGCTTGGTTGCGCTGATGGTTATCCATCGCGGCGCTGTAGAAATAATTGGCAGGGTTAGACAGGTAGCTGCTGGCAATATCCAGCGTCACCTTGGGCAACCCGCCCGTCAGATCCAGTGTTGAAGCGGGAACTGCCGACCCACCAGGCAACACGTTAAAGATGGTGAAGTCGATCGACTTGGTCTTTGACTTCACATATTGCACGTCACCGGTGAACGACCAGCGGTCATTCGGGTTGAACTTAATGTTCAGCGATGCATCTTCGGTAGTGGAGTACCGCCGATTCCAGCGGGCGTCCAGCAGGTCGATATCCTGCGTGGTGCCGGTGCCGTCAGCAGCATTGGCAATCGTACCCTTGATGAAATAGCCGCGATCATCATAGGTGAAACTGGTGCCACGCGCCGGGCCGTTAGCCGATCCGGTATTCAGGCCCACCACATGTTCAAGCGCCGCCTGCTCGGCGGCGGAACGCAGATATTGGGCCGTAATGTCCCAGCGCGCGTCGGGCCGCCATTGCACCACGCCGGCCACACCGAACCGCTCACGCTCGAAATCCAGGGTACGATAGCCCCAGCCGTCGGGCACAAAGACGGTCCGGCCGGGCGCCACGCCAGCAATATAGTTGGCGGGCTTGTTGGTGGCATTGGGGTCGGCACCGACACGCTCACGATAGGCATTGACAGAGAAGGTGTCGGCCCGGGTCGCCAGCTCTGAATAGGCGACATCGACCAGAACGCCGAACTCACCGAGCTTGTTATGGTCCCACCGATCGGAGTAAAGGACCGAACCGGACGGTTTTCCTTGCTTGCGCAGGTCAGCATAGGAATAGTCGACAGACCCGGCGATAATCCGCCCTTTGGCGTCGAATGGTGTACGGGTACGCAGGTTGACCAGACCGCCAAGGCCCCCTTCGATCATGTCGGCCGAGGGATTCTTATACACGTCCACGCCGGCCATAAGTTCGGGCGGCACATCCTCAAAGCCCAACGCCCGGCCATTGCTGGCACCGAAACTGTCGCGGCCGTTGAACTCACCCCGCACCAGCGACAGGCCACGGATCTGCACGCCGCTGCCTTCGATCGACAAACGGTCAGCGTCACGGCCATTGGCGGTACGGCCAATGGTGATGCCGGGGATACGCTGCAGCACTTCGGTTACCGACCGGTCCGGCAACGCACCGATATCCACAGCAGTCACGCTGTCGACCAGTTGTTCGGCATTCTGCTTGATGGCCTGGGCGGACTGAACCTGGGCGCGGATACCGGTGACGATAATCTCTTCGAGCTGTGTGCCACCATCCGCCGTCTGCGCCAGCGTCGCCTGCATTGGCAACAGCGCTGTCAACGCGACCAGCGACGCACCACGACAGATGCTTCTTCCAACCTTGCTACCGCTCATCTCAATTCCCCCCGTCGTTGCTTTCTTGACTAGGCTGGACCATGGTGACCGCCATGGTGCTTGGGTGGTGACCATCCCCGATCCGGGTTGCGGCCTCAGGGCTGCTGTACAGCGGCGGGACAGATGGCGTCGGACACGTCCGACACGATCCTGACCGTCGCCACGGAAAGGCCCGCGGGCGCGCCCGTGGCCAAACTGAACGGCGTTTCGACTGATGTCAGCGATGCTCCGGCCTGCTTAAAACAGGACAAACGCAGCTTGACCGATTGCCATTGTCCGATGGGGGCCGTACGCAGGGTGGGTGTGAGGTCCAGGGCCGCGCCCTGGCCGATGGCGACCCGCACGATACCGGCAGGAGCCTGATCGACCCGGTAATCGATCAACAGGGCATTACCCAACGACAAGCGGTCCAGATTCAGGGCCGGACCACCAGTCACGATCAGGGCCGCATCGCCCTTGCCCGTCCAGGACAGGGCGCGCCCGGCCCCCTGCAGCCCGCCGGCATCGACTGGCCGCAGCGACAGCGCCTCGCCTGCTGTCACTATACTGCCGTCATTGCCGACGGGCACCTGCACCGCCCCGTGGCGCAGGGCAAAGGTCCAAGGCGCTGGGTTACGACCGCGCACGAACCAGGTATCGGTATTGGCCGCCGCCGGCGACACGCCCGATTGTTCGGACAAAGGACGCGCCAGCGCCGCCACGGGCTTGGACGTGCCTGCGTAATCCAGGCCATACCCCAGCGGGAACAGCGGCGCGTAACCTGGCTGATCCTTGTTCAGCACGGCCTGTGCGGCATTGTTCGGCCAGGAAAAGGACAACCGCCCCTGGAAATCCCGGCGGGGTTTGCCGTCTTTGTCACCGATCAGCACATCGGCCACGGCCCCACCTTCGCTGCCGGGCAGCCAGGCTGCCACAAATGCGTCGGATGCGTTGATTTCGGGATTGACCCAGAGCGGCCGACCCGACAGGAACACCGCCACCACCGGAATGCCCCGCGCCCGCAGCTTTTTCAGCAGAGCCAGGTCGGACTTGTCGCCCGGTTGATATTCCAGGGTTGGGATGTCGCCCTGCCCTTCCGCGTAGGGTGTTTCACCGAACACGACGATGGCGGCATCGACCTTATCCTGGGCACTACCGTCGACGGACAGCACCGCCGCGCCGCCCTGCGCGGCCAGCGTCTCCTGCACCCCCGCAAAGATCGACTGACCGTTGGGAAAATCGCTGTTCTTGTTGCCCGTCCCTTGCCAGGACAGCGACCAGCCGCCGGACTGCCGACCAATGTCATCGGCACCGCTGCCGGCAACCATGACCCTCGCATTGCCTTTCAAAGGCAGGACATTGCCCTGGTTCTTTAACAATACCAATGATTTGGCTGCTGCTTCCCGTGCCAGGGCCCGGTGGTCGGCATTGCCCAACAACTCTGCGCGTCCTTCCAGCGGCCGCGCCGCCTCGAACAGGCCCAGACGGAATTTCACGCGCAAGATGCGGCGTACCGCATCATCCAGGCGGGCCGTCGGGATGGTCCCCGCCTTCACCTGCGCGACCATGGTCTTGAACAACGCCTTCCAATCGTAGGGCGTCATCAACATGTCAATCCCGGCCAGGACGGCGGCAACGCAATCATCCTCCTTACACCCAGGCACCTGGGCATGGCCATTCCAGTCGCTGATGACGAACCCGTCGAAACCCCAGCGATCCTTCAGTACACCCTGTAACAACGTGCCATTGCCGTGCATCTTCACCCCCTGCCAGGAGGAAAAGCTGACCATGACGGTCATGGCCCCGGCCTGAATTGCGGGGGGATAGCCGGCCGCATGAATGCGGACCAGTTCATCCTCACTCACCACCGTATCGCCCTGGTCAATGCCGCCGGTCGTACCGCCATCACCGAGAAAATGTTTGGCCGAGGCTGCAACCCGCCCCTTCTGGACAGCGCTGTCATTATTACCAAGGGAATAAACGCCCTGCAGCCCTTCTACCATGGCCCCGGCATAGCGGCGCACAAGGTCGGGATCTTCCGAATAGCCTTCATAAGTGCGGCCCCAGCGGTCATCCCGTGGCACAGCCAATGTCGGCGCGAAAGCCCAGTCCATGCCCGCCGCCGCGGTTTCAACCGCTGTTGCGGCACCGATCCGACGGATCAGGTCGGGATCATTGGCTGCGCCCAAACCGATATTATGCGGAAACAACGTCGCACCAACGACATTACTGTTCCCATGCACGGCATCGATGCCGAAAATCAGGGGGATCGGTTCATGCCCCGGCCGCTGTTCCAGGGCCACGGCACGCAAGGCACGGGCCGTTTCCACCCACGGCCCCACAGCCGACCGGTCGGGTGCGCCGAACGGCGCACTGTCGCCGCCGGCCAACACTGATCCCAAGGGGTACTCACGCAGATCCGACGGCTTTATCGACGGCAGGTCGGCCTGGATCATTTGGCCAACCTTCTGCTCCACGCTCATACGGGATAACAGGACAGTGATCCGGTCCTCAGTTGCAGCATCGGCCAGTTTCGGCGCAGCAAAAGCGGGCCAACGGGCGGGATTGGCAATCCCGGTCTTACCATCGGAACCGGGGGGCACCACACCAGCGCCCGCACCAGCCGACAGGAGCAAACCCACGGTTAAGCCACCGGCAATCCCGCACAAAAGGATGTTGCGCAACTTCATCGGACGCCTTCCCTATGGGCGGCAGGACGGCCTTTTCATCGCCGTTCTCTGTGCCCGCATTTCCCCCAAAAACCACCCGCGTTCCATTCGGATGTTTGTCTTATTTATCGAATGATAGCGCTATCAACGACGGTATGCAAGGGTGTATAGATTATTTATCCGATAAATACGTCCGTTATATCGCCAAGCGCCGAAGCAAAAACAACCGCAAGGGGGGAAAGGGAAATGTTGCTGACCAGACGCCATCTTCTGGGTGCGGTGTCGGCTGCGGGGCTGGCAGCCCTGCCGGCCGGGGCCAGTGCAAACGGCCCGTTTCAGCCGACATGGGATAGTCTTGCCAACGGCTATCGCACACCGGATTGGTTCCGCGATGCCAAGCTGGGTCTATGGGCGCATTGGGGACCGCAATGCGTGCCCGAGGTCGGGGACTGGTATGGCCGCTTCATGTATATGCAAGGCCATCGCATGTATGATCATCACCTGAAGACCTATGGCCACCCGGCTGACACCGGCTTCATGGAAATCATCGGTCGCTGGAAAGCGGAGAATTGGAATCCGGCGGACCTGATGGGCCGCTATCAGCGGGCTGGCGCCCGCTATGTCGTGGCGATGGCCCAACATCATGACAATTTCGACTGTTTCGACAGTCGCTGGCATGGTTGGAATTCAACGCGGGTGGGGCCAAAACGCGACATTGTCGGGATCTGGGCAAGACTGGCACGGCGGGCCGGCCTGCGTTTTGGCATCTCCAATCATGGTGCCCATTCCTGGCATTGGTTCCAAACGGCCTATGGCTATGATCCGGAAGGACCGAAAGCCGGCATCCGCTATGACGCCCACCGCCTGACACGCGCTGACGGCAAGGGCACATGGTGGGACGGGCTGGACCCGCAGGACCTTTATGGTGGCCCGATGCGAGTGGCCCCCGACGGCATCGCCACGGTAAAGGCGATGAAGGAATGGCACGACACTCATACCGGCCAGTGGCTTGAAACACCGCCACCGGGCCATCCCGCCTTCGTCAAATCCTGGTATCTGCGTGCCCTGGACGTCATTGAAAAATACCGGCCCGATCTGGTTTATTTCGATAATTACGGCCTGCCCTTCGGACAGGTCGGGCTGGATTTGGTGGCTCGATACTACAACCTGTCGCACCAATGGCATGGCGGTCGAATGGACGTGGTGGCCAATGGCAAACGGCTGGCCACCGACACACAGCGCCGCGCCATTGTGGAGGATCATGAACGCAGCTTTGTCGAGGATATCCGACCGGACCCCTGGCAAACCTGCACCTGCATCGGTCAGTGGCATTACGACCGGCCGCTTTACGAACGTGGCGGCTACAAATCCCTGCGGCAGGTGGTGCAAAGCCTGTCCGACATCGTTTCAAAGAACGGCAATCTGTTGCTGTCTGTGCCCCTGCGGGGCGATGGCAGCCTCGATGATTTGGAGATACGCTTTCTCGACGGTCTGGCCGCCTGGACAACCACCAATGGAGAGGCGATTTTTGCCACCCGGCCCTGGCGGCGCTTTGGTGAAGGCCCAACCCGGTTCGCGCAGGATGAGGCAAAGCAGGCGCCCTTCACCCCGGCTGATCTGCGCTTCACGGTACGCGGGCAGCATCTTTACGTTCTGGTCATGGACTGGCCCGCCGACGGGCGCCTGTTGGTGACATCCCTGGCCGGCGACGGCAATGGTGTGGTTGACCGGGTCGACCTGCTGGGCCGTGACGGCACACCCCTGGCCTTTCGTCAGACCGAAACCGGGCTGGAACTTAGCCTGCCCGACCGGCCCAACGACACGCCCATGCTGGCCCTGCGCCTCTCGGGGCGCGGTCTCGTCTGATCGCGCGCAAAAACTACAAAGCCGGAGGAAACCATGCCCCTACCCCGTTTCCTGGTTCTCGCCCTGATACTGACCCTGACCACACCTGCTTTCGCGGCCCCCATCGACCTTGCCTCCCCCAATGGCAAGGTCCGTGTCCGCCTTGACCAGGACAATGCGGCGCGGTTGACCTATGCCGTCACCTATGATGGCACAGCCATCCTATCGCCTTCCATCCTGGGCCTGGATCTGGACGGACAGCGCAAGCCCCTGGTCGGCGGCCTCACCATCACCGACACCAGCACGCGCAGCCACGATGGCCAGTATCGTCTCACTGTGGGCAAGGTCGCCTCGGCCCGTGACCATTTCAACGAGCTGACCGTGTCTCTGGCGGAAACCAATGCACCGGGGCGCCGGTTGGATATCATCCTGCGCGCCTATGATGACGGGGTGGCTTTGCGTTACCGGGTGCCGGCCCAATCGGGAATGACCGATTTTGTCCTTCGCCAGGAACGCACCCGCTTCAGCTTCGCCGGCGATTTTTCTTGCTGGGGCCTCAATCTAGGCCATTTCCGCACCGCGCATGAGGGCGAGTTTGACCCCGTCATGGCGAGCCGCATCCGGCCCACCCATCTGTACGAAGCGCCGCTGGTCTGCCAAACGGCACCCGGTGGCCCGGCCTTTGCCATCGCGGAGGCGGATTTACGCGATTATGCCGGCCTGTACTTGACCCGCCCCGGTGATGGTAGCCTCGGGGTGGAAAGCGTGCTGTCCCCGCGTCCCGATGAACCCAAGATCGCCGTCCGGCGCCCCCTGCCCGCCGCTGGTGCCTTCAGTCCCTGGCGCGTGCTGATGCTGGCCCGACATCCCGGTGCGTTGAATGAAAGCAATCTGATCACCACCCTCAATCCTGATCCCGGCTTTAGGGACACAAGCTGGATCAAACCGGGCAAGGCGACCTGGGACTGGTGGAATGGGTGGCGGGCGCCCGACGCGCAGAATAAGGCGCAGGCCAATGACGCCACCGTCACCGCTTTTATCGACCAAGCCGCTGCCCTAGGGCTGGAATACATGCTCATTGATGACGGCTGGTACCTGAATTCCGGGGGCGAAGGTACGGTGAAGGACGGGGCCAACCTCATGCAGGTCACGCCTGGCCTGGATCTGCCCGCGATGATTGCTTATGCCCACAAAAAGGGGGTCGGCCTCTGGTTGTGGATGCATTGGGAAGTGCTGGAGCCTCGGATGGACGAGGTCCTGGCCCACTATGCCAGCCTGGGGATCAAGGGCATCAAGGTCGACTTCATGGACCGGGATGACCAATGGATGGTGGACTTCTACCACCGTCTGCTCTCCACAGCGGCCAAGCATAAACTGATGGTCAACCTGCACGGCGCTTATCACCCGACGGGCCTGATCCGCAGTTACCCCCACTATTTGACCCAGGAAGGTGTGTTGGGGGCGGAGTACAATAAATGGTCCAGCCGAATCACGCCCAGCCACAATGTGATGCTGGCCTATACCCGTCTGCTGCTGGGGCCGATGGACTACACGCCCGGCGGTTTCCGCCATGCCACACCGGACACGTTCCAGTCCCGCTACACGCTTCCGGAGGTGCAGACCAGCCGCGCTCACGGTCTGGCACTTTATGTCGTTTATGATAGTCCGTTTGCCTGCGTCTCTGATAGTCCCGACGCCTATGCCGGGCAAGACGGGTTGGACTTCATCCGCGACGTCCCCACCAGTTGGGACGAGGTGCGGTTTGTCGCAGGCGAAGTCGGAACCTCTATCGCACTGGCACGGCGCAAGGGGGATGTCTGGTATGTTGGCATCCTGAACAATGAACAGGCCCGCCGCCTAGACCTGCCCCTGTCGTTCCTTGGCGCGGGCCGTTTCACCGCCGACATCATCGGCGATGGCCCCACCCCCTCCACGTTGACCCGCAACACCCGCTCCGCCAGCAGCAGCGACCGCCTTCTCGTGCCACTGGCCGCTGCCGGCGGCGGGGTCCTGATCCTGCGACCGATCAGATGATGGCAGCGCGGCAAGCTGGCGGCCATTCACCGGTTCAAAGTATAATCCGGTCACGGTACGTGGCGCATCTCAGAATGGCGTCGGGCGGCGCTGGCGACTGGCCCCCAGCAGTCGGCACCCTTCACGAGGTCAGGACGTAACGCCGTACGCGTCCCTGCCTTGCAGGAACCGCCCTTAACGCTTCACGTTCACTGGGGCCATAGTTTCGGTATCGCCCGTCACGTGCTCCGGTGCCATGTCCGACGCCAACCCAATCGCCTCGCCGACCAGCCCCTTCGCGTATGTGCCTTTTCGGCTGTTCTGGTTTGCCCGCATCGCGGCGATCCTGGCCCTGCAAATGCAGATCGTCGCTACCGGCTGGCGGGTCTACGACATATCGGGAAGCCCCCTGGCGCTGGGTCTGATCGGACTGGCGGAATTCTTGCCGTCTATTCTGTTGGTGCTTGTGACTGGTCACGTTGCTGACCGGTTCGATCGTCGTCGGGTGATCAATTTCTGTCAGGGGCTCGCCATTCTGGCCATGCTGGTGCTGTGGCTGGCGCTGTGGGATGACCAGACAAAGGCCCTTTGGCCGGCTTTTGTTGCCGTCACCATCCTGGGCACGGCACGGGCCTTTGAAATGCCGGCGGCGTCTTCTCTGGTGCCCAATCTGGTGCCGCCAGGGCTGTTTCCCCGAGCAGTCGCGCTGAACTCATCGGCCTGGCAGGCATCGGCCATCGTCGGGCCAGCGCTGGGCGGGTTGCTCTATGGTCTAATCGGCCATTGGGTTTTTGCCATCTGCGCCTTGCTGTTTGTCATTGCTTTCATTCTGGTGGCCCTGATTCGCCTGCCGGCGCGCACCATGGCAGCGGCCGTAAAGAAGGTCAGCCTGGAAACCCTGTTTGCCGGGTTCCGTTTCATCTGGTCGAAACCCATCGTGCTGGGCGCGATATCGCTAGATTTGTTTGCCGTGCTGCTGGGCGGCGCGACAGCGTTGCTGCCGGTGCTGGCCAAGGACCAGTTCGATGCCGGCCCGGTCATGGCCGGCATCCTGCGTGCCGCCCCCTCGGTTGGCGCCTTGGCCACGGGCTTGGCCCTGTCTGTGTGGCCGGTGCGACGACGGGTAGGCCGGGTGCTGTTTGTCTGCGTCGCAGCCTTTGGCGTCTGCACCATTCTCTTCGGGATGACCAGTTCGGCCCTGATCGCCGGCGGTGCGCTGGTGGTGATGGGGGCCGTCGATATGGTCAGCGTTTTTATCCGGCAGTCATTGGTCCAATTGGAAACACCCGATGATATGCGTGGCCGCGTCAGCGCCGTCAGCAGCCTGTTCATCGGCGCCTCCAACCAACTCGGCGAGTTCGAAAGTGGGCTCACCGCCTCGTGGTGGGGGGCCGGCCCGGCCGTCATTGTCGGCGGGGTGGGCACGCTGGTGGTGGTCGCACTCTGGTGCCTGCTGTTTCCGGCCCTGCGCAAGGTCGACCGGTTTCCCGGCGCATCCCCATCCGCCTAAGGGGCGGCAAACCATATCGTTCCGGGCAACACATCCTGCGCCGGCACGGCAACGGCCGCTAGGGCGCCGTTACACCCTGTTGCATCGCGCCCAATGCAAGGGCCAATGATGATTTTTCCGTTAGTGTAGCCTTTCGGACACATTTTTCACTTTTCAAAGCCCGTGGAGATGGGCTATAAGAAAGTGACTTGACCGTTGCATATGAGCAACTGTCAGGGACTTTACCTCCTTATGAGGCTCCCTTCATCTCTGGCCGGCTGCCACGCGCAGCCGGCTTTCTTTTTTAGATTAGGCGATAATCATTGATCAAACCCGTTGCGGATGCAACGGGTTTCAGGGCGGTCTTTCAGGCCAACCGGATGAACCGTGTCCGCGGGAACAGGTTGCAGCCAGTCAGGACCAAGGCCACGAAGGCCATGATGCCCAGGTTCAGCGGGAACTGGAAAAAGTTCAGATAGCCAGGCGCCAGCATCAACAAGGCCAGGAAGATGTAGAAATGATGGGTCCGGACAAAATCCGGCCCCCGGTCGCGCAGCCGGGTCAGCAGCAGGAACGCCATCAGCACCGATCCAAGGTAGGACCAGTCGGTCAGGCCGAACAGCACCACCCCCGGCACCCCGAAATCGGCATAGGCCAGGATGGGGCCGCCAAAGGCCGGGGTGTGCCCGGCCTCGGCCATACCGGGATAGAACATCTCGTTCAGCAGCGTGGGGCCGTAAACATAGGGCTTGCCCGGCCATAGGCCGCGCGGCACTGCCCCGATGATGTCGGTTGATGCGATCTGACCATAAAACAGGTCGGTCAATCCGTTCTGATAGGCGCGCACAAAATAGGCGCTGTTGGAGTAATAGTCGAAATACAGGAAGATATCGACCAGATCGGCCGAACCAAAGTTAGCCAGCACCGCGGCCGACATCACCAACCCCACCGCCGCGACGGTGGAAATCTTCAGCTTGAAACCGGATATCAGCATGAAGGCAAACGCAGTAACAGTATAGAGTACCAGATAGCCTTTAGACCCAAGCAGAAAGACAAAAGGCAGATAGACCAGCCATGTGGTGATGATGCGCCGCTGGGTGCCGGCCGCAAGCATGGCCAGGATATAGGAAACGGCAATCATCGACACGGACATGGCATAAAATGGCCCTGCCCCGGACCGGTGCAACTGATACCCCGTGCGTGGGCTGAGCAACCAGTTGACCAACCCAAAACTCCAACTGGCAGTGATGACAAACGCCAGCAGAAACACCCCAAAAAACAGCACCGCACAGAGGCGCAGTCGCTGCACCGGCAGAGGACGGAAATGGAACCGGTCAACAAACCGTCCCAACACGTCGTCGCGCGTCAGGTAGAAGACGAGCAGCGCCGCAACGCCGGTTCGCAGGGTGAAATGCAGGTTCTCCAGGAGGATCAGGTACTGATATGTCTGATCAAACACACCATTGTTGAAATGTACCGACGGCCCAGCCAACAACCAGAGCAGCCGCACCGGCAGCAGGGCAAATACGGTGATTGAGTACGGGTTAAGATAGGCAAGACCCAGAAGCCGCGCAAAAAACAGCAGGAACAACGGTTCGAGCCCGAAATTATACAGCAGGTTCAGCGCGAACAGCGCGTCGAAGAAGACGTCCATCATGCCCACGCTTGGTCCGGGTCCGCAGCAGAGAGTTACCTCAGCGATCGCCGGCACGTTAGTGAAGCGATCACCCTTGGTCAAGCCGCACCCCCAGCCCCCGACGGGCCAGCGGAGTCGCGGCGGAGTCGCCCTGACCAGACGGACGCCAGACCCTGAGAATGCCTTGCGTCGGCCACGTTCTGGCCGTTTTACAGGCATTTCATCGTATGCGACCGCGTGGAAGCCGTCCCCCTCGAACACGGGCGAGAGAAAAGTGGTAATCTGTTATAAAGTCGCTTATGTTCGCAGCAGGCATAGTCGACGGGGTGTCGGATGTACTCACATCCTCAACATGGTGGCGGTGAAGAGGTCAAGGAACTGCGCCGGCAGGCGGGGGCTTGGCTGAAAAACCGCCGGACAGAGGTCGGGCTGACCCAGCGTGCGCTGGCGGAGGCTGTCGGTCTTGAATATTACACGATGGTCTCGATGATCGAGGCGGGGCGCGGTCGCATCCCGCCGGACAGCTATTTGGCGTGGGCTGCTGCGCTGCAGATGCAGCCCGCAGAGTTCGTGCGGACCTTGATGCAGTTCTACGATCCGATTACCCATTCTATTCTGTTCGGCGACGCCGGTACCACTTCTCCTTCCGGCTCTGCCGGTGGTGGGGAGCAGGCGGCGCCAAAGTTCCGCGTGGTCTGAACCCGGCACGGGTATAATCCATAGAAGGTATTGAGCCGCCGCCATGGGCGAAATCGTCTCCATCCAGATCGCACAGTTGAAGGCCGCCCGCCCCGAGGCGGCCGACAATACTGCACGCGAACGGATGATGGCCTTGCGCGAACGCCGGGCCGCCTGGGGGCGCGCCATCCGGCAACGGCGGCTGGATCATGGGTTCACCACCCGGTCGCTGGCTGACACGGTTGGTCTACCCAGCCCCACCCTGGTCAGTGCGATTGAAAGTGGCCGTGGCCGCCTCCCTGATGGCGTTCTTGCCGGCTGGGCATTGGCCATCGGCATGGAACCGTCCGATTTCGCCGCCGGCTATCTGTCGGCTTTTGAGCCCGACGCTTTCGCCGCCCTGCGGCCGAGCCAGGAAGAAGGGAGGCCGGCATGAGCGCGTCGGCCGAAATATTCCGCTTCCCCAGCCGGGGTGCGGACAATGCCAGCAAAGGTGCCTGGACCAACCAGGAAATCGCCGACGTTTATCGTTGCCTGGATATGTTTGCCCGCCATGGTCTGGTGGTTGAGGCGGCGTCCGGCTTGTCAGAGGAAGGCGATCCTTGGTTCGCGATTGAGGATGTGTCGTCCGGCGATGCGTTGATCCATATTGCGCGCATTGATGGTTTCTTTGTGGTGCATGTGCTGGACGGCGAGACTTGGTCTGGCGAAACGCTGCGCGCGGCCCTGTCACAGATCGACATGGGCACCTTGCCGGGTACCGATACCGGTGCTGCACATCATGACAACAATGCCGCCGATGGCGATGATGATCGCGACGGCACCCATGCGTTCCTGCGCATTGTCAGCGCTGTGGTGGCGGTGCTGACAGCGGACGTGATCGCCAGCGCCGTCACACACGATGCGGTGGCATCGCCCCTGCCCCCGACCGGTGCGCCAGACGCTGGCGACCACGGCGCCGATGGTAACAAGGCCGTGCTGGATTTGCCAGCCGTGCAGGCCAGCCTGCCGAACGCTGATCGTCAGGACGCGCCATCTGATCCGGCCGCGTCGAACCTAGCCGATAAGCCACTGATGCTGGTGAAGGCTGAAAAGCTGGCGAACGGCACCGATGCGCCCGCAACAGTCACGGCCCCGATGGCCCTGGCCACAGCGCTGCCGTCGGATGCCGTAACCGCTGATAACGCCAAGGCCGAGGAGATTGTCAACACGGCCAAGGCGCAGGCAATCGTCGCCGTGACCGACCATGATGACGGCATCGCCCTGTCCTTTACCGCACGGGGCGGCGACACGGTGCAGGTTTCTTACAATGAAAACGCCTACTTCATGGGGACGGAGAACAAGGCGGATACCTTCCTGATCATTCTGGGCAAGAATGACCGTGAAGTGACGACCAAGGTGGGGAATTTTGAAAAGGGGCAAGATAGTCTGGTGATCGAACAATCCGGCGATTTGGGCACCAGCAGCGCCCTTATCACGGATTTGGGGGTTTTGGTTACCAACGGCGCACAACAGTTGACGGTGATTGGTCAGGCAGCGGCGGAGATCCATCTGTCGGTGCAGACCACTTCGCTGGTCGTTGGAGGTTGAGTGACATGAGTATCGCAGCCCTGGTTACCCTTCTTCCCGGAAGCAATAGCCTGTCGATCGACGAGCTTGCGCTCTATCATGCGATCAATGATCTGCGTCTGGCCAAGGGTCTGACGCCGCTGAAACCGTCGCTCGACCTGACAATCCTGGCAGGTCAGCATGCCACCGATTTCGACACCAATGTCGGCTTTGTCGCCTGGTCGAATGCGACGGTGACGGCGCGGACGGTCCCGTCGCTGCATCATTGGAGTGATGGGCAGAGCTACACAGCCGGCGTCCTGGCCTTGGCTGCTTCCCTCAAACTCACCCTGCCGCAAAGCATCGGTGAGAATGCTGAGGGTCTGCTGGTTGCTAACGCCGGCAGTGATGTGCTGGCAAGCTGGCTCGCCAAGCCAGCAATGACCAGTAATCTGCTGGCCGTGAACTGGGATGCTGTTGGCATCGGTATAGCTGGCAACATGGTTTATGCCACCTTCGGCACTTATACGGATAAGGCCGCCAAGACTGCCGTTGTGCCCATTCTGGGCAGCAATAGTGGTGAGAGCATCCGCACCACGGCCTGGGCTGACAGTATCGCTGCCAGCGGCGGCAACGATGTGATCTTTGGTCTTACCGATGGTGATCGCGTGGATGGCGGTGCCGGCCTGGACCGAATCACCTTGTCCGGTACCGCAGCCAGCTACAAGATTGCGCCGGTCACGGCGGCTGATGGCAGCACGTGGGCCGTCATTACGGGGGCCGAGGGCCAGATCAGTATCCATAATGTGGAATATGTGGAATTCGCCGACCGCGTCATCGACAGCAGCAATTGGGGGGAAAACCTCACCCGGATTCGCTTTGATGATAGTTTCTATGGCCTCCGCAATGTGGATGTGGCGGCTGCGGTGACTGGCGGTGCCATCTCTTCGCTGGAAGATCATTTCTGGTCCTTTGGCGTCAACGAAGGGCGCGACCCCGCTGCCTTTTTTGATACCGACTATTATCTGGCCCGTAATCCCGACATCGTTGCTGCGATGGCGGCCGGGACCGTAACCAGTGCTTTTGAACATTACCTGCTGTTCGGTCAGTTTGAAGGCCGCAACCCCAATGCCTATTTCAACACCGCTGACTATCTGGAACTGAACCCCGACGTGGCTGCCGCCATCAGCGCGGGCCTGGTGGGGTCGGCCATCGATCATTACCTGAATTTCGGGCGGTTTGAAGGGCGGCTGGCCACTGATCAGTTCAGCGAAACGTTCTACTTGGCGCAGAATCCGGATGTAGCGGCTGCCGTCGCCGCCGGTGTGTTTGAGAGCGGGCTCAGCCATTACCGGTTGGTCGGGCAGGTAGAGGGTCGCTTGCCCTTTGATGCGGACGGTATCTTGGGCTGAGCCGGTACGCGGTAACCACCGGCCAGTCTCTACCCTGGCCGCTGCGCGGCGCGGACCCGGAACATGGCGCGTTCAGCCGCCTCCAGCAGCCGTTCGACATTTTTGCCATCTTCCGGGGCCAAGGCTGCCCCCAGGGTGAATTCTGGCGTCTGCACCAGGTCACCGATGACCAGCGGGATCGACAGGGCCAGGCGTAGCCCGTCGGCTCTGACCATCAGGTCAGCCCGCGTCGACAGACCGGGCAGCAGCAAGGCGAATTGTGCGCCGGTCAATCGCCCGATCAGGGTACCCGGCGGCGCCGTGTCGCGCAGACGGGCGGCAAAGGCGGACAGCATGCGGTCACCCATCCCATGACCAAGACTGCTGTTCAAGGTACGCAGCCCCTCCATGCCCAGCAGCAACAACCCGTACTGCCGGTCGCTAACCACCTCTGCCTGTGACAGGAAAGCCGTACGGCTGGCCACGCCGGTCAGAGTATCCCGTTCCGCTTGCTGACGCAGGCTTTCCCCTTCGGTGGCGGCAACCAGTGTCGGAAACAGGCCCGTCCAGCCCAAGGCCCAGGCCAGCGTTGCGGCCAGCAGCCAGGAAGGCATGCGGGTGTCCGCCGCTCCCAAATCCAGCCCCGTGATGAGCAGGTTCAGCCCGCGCCACGCCATCAGCATGGCCAATGTTGCAAACAGCACCCCCAGTCCGACAGCCGGCAGCCAGGACCAGCGTGGCGCCCGCCAGACCAGCGTTAGGGCCGTCGCCATCAGCAGCAGAAAGGCGAAGCCGTCATGCAGACTGATACGCAGCCAGGGGTGGCCAGCGGAAACCAGCATCAGGGCTAGAATGGCCAGGCACAGGGTTACGACTGGCATCCGTCGCCGGGCCGCATCGCCAAAGCCACGCAGCGCCAGGCTGCCATCCAGCATGAACAGCATGGCGGACAGCGTCAGTCCGCAATTGATGGCAATCCCCAAGTCAGGCCGGGCCCATTGCACGGCCGGTGGCAGCAGATAGGCTATGGCCGACAGCAGAGCCGCCATCAGCCATGCGCCCGTTCCCGGCACCCGCGCACGGGCCTGCCACAAGGTTGCTGTCACCAGCAGCGACAGCAATCCGGTGTACCCCAAGCCCAGGCGCAAGGTCGCGATGTCCGCTGCCCCCATGCCACCTCCCTTTTCCTGACATCAGACACACCCGTTAGCCCCGGTGCGTCAAGCCCTTGGCATTGGTCGCTGACAAGAAGCGCAGCACAGACCACAGCCGGCCCGGCCATTATACCGCAACGGCCTGTTGTCATAGCCCCGCACCAGCACCGCCGATCAACCGCCTGGAGCAGGTGGATTGACCGACGCCTTGGCGCGGTTAGGGCGTTGGTGACCACCCGATACCCGCGGCAGCATGAGACACGACCCGCAGGCGGTATTGATCGCCGTCACTGGCGGCGTTGACGGCGAAGATAGGGGAATGATCGTCTTGACCGACTTTCCAGTGCTGCTAGGCCGGAGCCGCCGCCCTCACTTCCCGTACCGCGCCACCACCGGCGCATACAGGTCCCAGACCTGACGATCACGCACCGACCGCAGCAGCTTAACATATTCGGCATGGCTCCAGGCCAACGGGGTGGCGCTGTTGGTGCCTTCGCCCAACTTGTATCCCTTGGGCGACACACCAACGCCGTCCCACACCTGTTCGGGGATCATCAGACCGTCATTGGCGAATTTCTCCATCCCGCGGACATAAGTCATGCGGATGGCATCTAGGTCCGCCGCCGTGACACCGCCCGGCTTGGCATTGGCGCGGGCCAACTCATAGTGCCCCCGCTCGCCGGTGAAAATCGGCCAGACGCGCCCGCGCTGCCCGGGCCCCATGCCGCCGGTCAGCTCACCGGTGCCGTAATTGCCGCCATTGCGGACATCCTCGCCATAGCCGTCATTGCCGTACCGGCGCCAGCCGGGATATGTGGCCGGATCGCCTGCGAAGGTGAACGTGTATTTCACGCGGAAATGGTCGGGGATCGACATATCGTCCAGTTCGCCCAGACTGTCCACAATGCTGTCAGCATTGGGCGCGCGCACACCATAGCGGACCAGTTCCAGGAACCCACCATCCAGATAGACATTTTCGGTCAGGCCCTGCTGCCCATTGGCGGGGTTGACCGGGCCCTTGTCATTGGGATTGTCATTCTGGTTGACGCGCAGGAAGTAGCGGCCATTGCCATAGGTGCCCTGGGTCGTGAACATCCGCGCCTCGATGGCGGCGTTGATCGTATCCGCCGTGGCGCGATAGGTCTTGGCATCCTCAGTCTGGCCCAACTTGTCGGCAATCTCCGCAGCGCTGATCAACCCCGCCACGATAGCGGCGGTTGTGGAAGGCGAATGGCCCGGCTGTTCTTCCCAGCGCTCCTGCTGACTGCTGGGTGGGGTAATGGTGGCCTTGTTCCAGTCCAACCCGATCTTGCCGCCCTTGACCAGGAAGTCCGCCGCCGGCTTCAACATGGCCGGGTACATGGCTTTCAGTGTCGCATCATCCACGACCCCGGCCTGCCAAAGCTTCCATCCCAGCATGATGGGCATGGCCGTCTGATCCAACTGCACGCCCACCCATTCGATGGTACCATCGACATGGGTCTTCTGCAGGAACCAGCCATTGGCGCCCTTATTGCCCTTGGTCTGGGCGGATACCTGCACGGTCGTCAGATAGTTGAAGGCGGCCAGTGGCGTTGCCGTGTCGCCCAGCGCCAGCAGCGCCATGGCGCATTGATAGAAATCGCGCGGCCAGACGGCCTTGTACCCGGTGGCCAGCTTTTCGGTCGACACTGTCTCGCCCCACGGCGCCGACAAGGACGCGATCAGGGCGCCCGCATAGGTCTTATCCTCTTGCGCCTTCAACACCAGGGCCGACACGAAGGCCAGACTGCCCCCGTCCGTCGCCATGGCGGCCAGGTCCTTCAGTGGCGCCAGACCCTGGATGTAATCCTCCCAACCGACAGCCTCTCCCTGACCGTTGAATTTCGCCAACGTGGCGGCATAGCCGGCCTTCAGGGTGGCATCAGCCAGGGCATTGGCGGCGGCACGGTCGGCCCCGAAGGCCACGACCACATCATAGGTCGCCTCCTGACCGGCGGACAGTGCCGGCAGTTCACCCGCCAGCGCGACATTGCCGGCCTTGGTTCCCGTCGTGTCATAGACCGCAAGCGCGCCGCGTTCGCGCAACTGGCTCAACCCGTCCGACGCGCCGACAAAGCCGACGCTGGTCTTCACAAACGGCTTATCCGCCTTGATAACCAGGCTGTGCGTGCCCTCCACGGCGTTCAGCGTACCGCCGACCGTGTCGGCCTTGTCATTGCTGCCCGTCCCCGCCATCTGCGGGTCGGCCAGAAGGACGGGCGTGATCCCCGTCTTCAGCGCGCGGAAAATGGTCCGCACGAACAATGTGTCGCGATCGGGATCGGTGAAGACATGCTTCTCGATCTCATAGCGGCCCTGGCGGTCGCGGTTGACCACCTTGTACGCCAGCGACAGGGGCCGCCCGGCTTCATCCTTGTGCAGATAATCGACCTGGGTGTCCATGTCGTCATATTCGGTATGGACGAAGCCTTCGCCCTTCACGGCGAATTGCAGTTCGCGCAACTGCGCCTCATGGATCATACCCTGCATGGTTTCCGTGATGACGCCACGGGCCAGCGAGAACCAGACCTTGGACACCGGTCCCGTCACACCGCCATCCTGATAGCGGCCCTGCACATAGGCCTCATAGGAGGTGCCGATCCCGTCCTTACCAGCGTAGGAAAAAGTGGGTTTGGCCCCCGGCGCCCCCGGTGCGGTTGCGGCCAGGGCCGTCCCACTCATCAACAAGGCGGCAAGGGTGCCAGTCGCGGTGAGGGCGGCGGCAATGCGCAAGGTCCTGGTCATGTCTCTCCCCAATCCAACCGATTACCGCCCGGACTTCATGGCCGTGGCGTTTGAGGAGAATAGATCGGGTATCACCGCCGACTTTGTCGGCTGAATACGTATGTTGTGCGCTGCGAAGCCGGGCGAAATACGTATGCGGGGGGCCGAAAGCCCCCCTATTTCGTTAGATCCAAGACATAGACCTGCCCGATCTCCACCACCTGTTTGGCACCGGCGATCTGAAAGCCCAGGACGCCCTTGCCGGCATCAAGCGCCATGCTGGACCGCATCTTCACCTGATGCAGTTTCCAATCGGGTCCAACGGAGAGCATGCCATCGCCAAACCCGGCATAGGGGGCGGCATTCTCCTGCATCCGCAGACCAATCCGCCCCATCCCGTCCGGTGTGTCTGCCGATACAGTCCGCGCCCAAAAGGCAACCGTGATGTCGCGGTCGGCTGCGATGGCCGTCACCAGGGGAACGCTGACGCCGATATTGTATGGCTTTTCGTTCGCCACAGGACTGCTGATCCGCATGGCATAGCCGCCGCCGATATCCGGCGTCTGCACCTTGGCATTGGTCTGGCCGGCGCCATAGACGGGCCAGTCGATACTCGCCGGATCGTTCAGCAGCACCCCCGGCAGCCGCTCGGGCACGGGCATGCGGATGGCGGTCGCCCCTCCCCCGCCGCCGGGTGCGGCCGCCATGGCCTTCATGCCCATATCCAGAACGAAGATCTGCCCGATCTCCACCACCTGTTTGGCAGCGGCGACCTGAAAGCCCAGGACCGCCTTGCCGGGATCAACGCTAATGCTGGCCTGTGCTTTCGCCTCGTACATTTTCCACTCAGGCCCGATGGCCAGCATCGTATCCCCAAACCCGCTATAGGGTGCCTCGTTCAATTGCAGGCGCAGGCCCAGCTTGCCCTTGCCGTCGGGCGTGTCGGCTGAAACGGTGCGTGCCCAAAAAGCCACCGTAATGGCCTGCCCCGGCGTGAAGCCGGCTTTCAGGGGCACATTCACGCCAATATTGTGCGCCGCATCCGATGCGACCGGTGATGTCACCTGTAACGCCGCCCCGCCGCCGATGCCCGGCGTCTTGACCCGCTTGTTCTTCTGACCCTGACCATAAACGGTCCAATCCAGTACCGTCGGGTCGTTCATCAGTTTGCCGGGTAATTGCGCCTGCAAAGCCGCCAGTGCCGCCTCGTCGGCGGCAGCATCACCAGGCAACGCAAATCCACTGCCTGCCAGCAGGACAAAAGCCATCGCCGGCAGGACCCAAGACTTCCTGACCATGTTTCCTCCCTTTCCCGGTTCACCGGGTTCTTTACGACGACAGTAAAGCGTTCCTTCGCATGGCAAGCAATCAAAAATGTGAGCGCTATCACAACAACCATAAATTCTTTTTAGTGTATTGATAAATTATAACGCTATCAATGAGTGTGGATTTACCCCTCTGCCTGACCAGCGATTTGTCATACATGTCTACCTGTCGGACAAAATTCCCGACAACGCTGACAATTGTCACCGGTTACCCAGACGCTCCACAATGCAGGCATGGCAGCGGAAGCTCAGCCGGTAATCGCGCATGATGTACATAGCGACCAGGATGCCGACTAGCGGGATCAGGCCCATGACGACCCGCAACCCCGCTTCCGATGATGGTCCCTGGCCCTTGGTGACATCGAATCCATGAAAGACTGCGGCCATCAGCAAGCCGGAAACACCCAGCGCCGCTTTCTGCAGAAAGGCGGCCAGCCCAAAAATTTTCCCCTCATCGCGGCGGCGGAATCGCCATTCACTCCAATCAACCGTATCGGGCAGCATCGCCCAGATACAGACGGCATAGGCCGTATGCCCAACACAAGCGATGGCCAGGGCGGCAAAGCCGCTCCAATAGGACCAATGCGGAATCAGCGCGAATCCAGCGCTCCCCAGGGCGAACAACGCACCGCCCAGCATAAAACCTGTACGTTTCTCCGTTCGCCGGATCAACCACACCCAGAGCGGCACACAGATGACATTGATAATGCCAAACAGCGCCAACGCCTGATCGGCGCGCCCCAGGTCCCCTACGCCATATTTGAAGAAATACAGATAGTTACGGGATTGCAGCGGCACCATGATCTGCGAGATCAGAATACAGAGATAAAGCTGCACCGTCGGACCGCCCCGCCGAACCAGACCCAGGAAACCGGTCAGATCCTGCCACAGGCTGCCCACCGGCGGCTGGCGGCTTTCCGCCATTGGCTGTTCCCGCACAATCAGGAAACACAGGACAAAGGCCACCACCGATAGACCACCAATGATCAGAGCAGCGATCGCATAGCCTTGGGCCCCGTCCAGGCCGGCAAACCGTTTAGCCAGCACCGGCATCAGGGTGGCAACGACAGCACCGCCCAGAAAAGCGAACTGCATGCGCCATCCGGTAAGCGATGTGCGTTCGTCAGCGTCACTGGTCATGCTGGCTGACAGGCTAGAATAAGGGATGGCAACAACCGTATAGGCAGTGCGAAGCAACATATGGGTAGCCAGCCCATACATCACGGCCGCAGGCCCCGTGAAGCCGGGCGCCGTGAAGGCCAGTGCCAGGCAAGCGGCCAACGGCACCGCGCCAAAGAGCAGGTACGGACGATGGCGTCCCCAGCGGCCCCTGGTACGATCAGCAATCAGCCCCATGATTGGATCGGTAACGCCGTCCCACAGGGCCGCAATGAAGAAGGTCACCCCCGCCCAAACGGGCGACAGCCCCATGATTTCGGTCTGGAAAAAGGTCAGGAACAGGCCCATCGCCTGCCAATGCAGGTTTAGGCCGAAATCACCAAGCCCATAGCCAAACTTCCGGCCCAGGCTTACCCTGCCCGCCTTACGCTCCAATGGCTTGTCCTCCCAGGGACGCGCTGGTAGCGGTGGTTTCCACCTGTCCCCAACGCTTCTTGTTGCCCACCACTGAACATGGTTCGAACGCTGCTGCCAAGGCTGTTTACGAAATTACACAATCATACCCGTTTTCCTGTTGCATCGTTACGGGTTTCGGCAGAAAAAGAACCGTTCGTACAAATCAGTGTCGACAGCGTTGTCAATTTCTGCGACATGTCGAGACAAAGCAAAATAATGGGAGGTCGCCTTGGCGCAGTCCGGTCCAATTTCCGCATCCGGGGGGGACAGCACGTTCCCGGTGGCCCGTTCGATGCTGCCCTTCACCTTCATGTTGTTCTTCGTCGTGGGTTTCGTGACCGTGCTGGTCGACCCGCTGGTGGCGAAGTTCAAGGCGGCCTTCAGCCTTGGTTATGCCGAGGCGATGCTGACGCAGTTCTGCTATTTCCTGGCCTATTTCCTGGTCTCGCTGCCGGCCAGTCGGGTGCTTGACCGGGTGGGCTATCTGCGCGGTGCCATTATTGGCTTCGTCACGGTCGGGCTGGGCATCCTGCTGTTCGTTCCCGCTATTGAGATCGGTCAATACTGGGTATTCCTGGCAGCCCTGTTCATCATCGCCACCGGTGTGACGATGATCCAGGTCGTGATGAACCCGTTGACCTCCGGCCTGGGTTCGCCGGAAACGGCCCCCCAGCGTCTGACCCTGGCGCAGGCCTTCAATTCAGTCGCCACCTTCATCGGCCCGCTGCTGGCCGGGGCGATCATCTTTGACGCGGTGACGGAAGTTGTACCCGCCGGGGAAGGCTCCGCCACAACTGCACTGCGCGTTCTGGAAACGCCCTGCATTGTCCTGGCTGGTATGATGTTTGCGGTAGCCGGTCTGTTCTGGTTCCTGCGCGGCAAGGAAACAGTCGTGCGCCGGGAAACCGCCCACTGGCACATGCCGTCCCTGAAGGAAAACCCGCGGCTTGCCTTTGGTGCACTCTGCATCTTCGTCTATGTCGGGGCTGAAGTGGCCATCGGTTCGCTGATGATCAATTATTTGGGCCTGGAGAGCACTCTGGGCCTGACCGAAGAAGAGGCGACCCGATATCTGGCCTTCTATTGGGGCGGAGCCATGGTCGGCCGCTTCATTGGGTCTGCCGCGATGTCAAAAATCGCGCCGTCGAAGGTGCTGGCCTTCTGCGCCATCATGACCACCGCGCTGGCCGCCATCTCCGGCTTCACCACCGGCCCGGTCTCGGCCTACACGGCCATCGCCATCGGCCTGTTCAACTCCATCATGTTCCCCACCATCTTCTCCTTGTCGGTGAAGGACATGGATGATCAGACACCGGCGGCGTCGGGCCTGCTCTGCCTGTCCATCGTCGGTGGGGCGATCATCCCGGTGCTGACCGGCCTGTTTGCCGATGCGACCAACCTGCACCTGTCCATGATCGTGCCGGTGGTCTGCTATCTGGTGATCGTGGCCTTCGGTCTGAAATGCACTAACGGCACGCTGGAGAACGGCTACGGCCGCATCCGCTGACGGATTCATCGGTTGTTTGGGTAGCGGGGACCATACAGTCCCCGCTACCCTTCCACTTTTGGTGGACCCGGCAATCGAATAAGCAGACAATTGCACCGGTTGAACCGGGAGAGACTTCGAACATGGCGCAGTCGCATCGCAAGCCGACGATTAACGACGTCGCGGCCCTGGCCGAGGTGTCGATCAAGACCGTCAGCCGCGTGATGAACAAGGAACCGAATGTCCGCGACGTGGTGCGCCAACGGGTGCAGGCGGCCATCACGCAACTGGGTTATCAGCCCTCGTTATCGGCAAGGTCGCTGGCCGGTGAGCGTTCTTTTCTGATCGGCCATTTCTATGGCGATACGGGCGGCCAATATACCCACGATATCCAGCTTGGCATGCTGAACCGCTGCCGCGCGGCCGGCTATCATCTGCTGATCGAGGAAATCGCCTATAACGCCCCGGATGTGGAGGAGCGTGCGGCAGCATTGGTTAATCAGGTGCGGATGGCCGGCGTGGTCCTGACCCCACCGGTGACCGATAATCCCATCGTGCTGGGTGTTCTACAGCGGGCTGGCGTGCCCTATGTTCGCATCGCGCCCGACCGCGATATCGACACGTCGCCCATCGTCCGTATTGATGAATGGAAGGCAACGCGCGACCTGACGGAACATCTGATCCGCCTGGGCCATACGCGCATCGGGTTCATCAAGGGCAAGGCGCAGCACGCCGCCACCCGCCTGCGCTATGCCGGCTTCTGCGAGGCGCTGGCCGATCACGGCCTGGCGCCCATGCCAGACTTAATCGAGGTGGGCGAATTCAACTACGCCTCCGCCCTGCCGGCGGCCACACGCCTGCTGGAACGGGCCGACCGTCCCACCGCCATCCTGGCATCAAACGACGAAATGGCCGCCGCCACACTGGCGGTGGCGCATGGCATGGGCATTACCGTGCCTGAACAGCTTTCCGTGGTCGGCTTTGACGACATGCCGATTGCCAGCATGGTCTGGCCGCAATTGGTGACCATCCGCCAACCTGTGATCCAGATGGCCGAGGCCGCGGCCGATATTCTTCTGGAACTGATCAAGCGCAAGGATGCGGGCGTGTGGGAAAACCCGATGCCGCATCGGCAACTCGATCACGCCCTGATCGTCCGCGGCTCCACGGGACCGGCCCCCGGTGCGCCGGGGGCCGCACTGCGAACCAAACGCAGCGCCTGATCACCCCTTCGCCTCATCTGCCTGCCTGGAACGACTCGCATGACCGACGGTACCGCCCCCTTCCTGATCGCCGATATCGGTGGCACCAATGCCCGCTTCGCCCTGGTAGGGCCAACTGGCGCGCCCTTTAACGAAAAGGTGCTGCGCTGCGCGGACTACCCCACCCTGCAGGATGCGGCCCTGGCCTATCTGACGATGCAGGATCTGGTAGGCAAGGTTCACGCCGCCACCTTTGCTGTCGCCTCCCCCGTCACAGGCGACCTGATCCGCATGACCAATCTGGCCTGGGAATTCTCGATCAGGGCCGTGGCCCAGGATCTTGGTTTCGCGCGCCTTGACCTGATCAATGATTTCACCGCTGTCGCACTCGGCATCCCGGAACTGACCCCGGATGATTACACCCAGGTGGGGGAAGGCGAACCCGTCGCGGGCGCCCCTATCGCCGTGTTAGGCCCCGGTTCTGGTCTGGGTGTGTCTGCCTTGGTGCCGGACAGTGCCGGCCATTTCACGGCGCTGGCGACCGAGGGCGGGCATGTCACCATGGCCCCCATCACCGACCGTGAAAGTGCCGTGCTGGCGCAACTGCGCAAACAGTTCGAACATGTCTCGGCCGAACGGCTTGTCTGCGGACCTGGCCTTGTGAACCTTTATGAAACGCTCTGTTTTCTGGACGGGGTGGACCATGAGAAACTGACCGCCGCCGACATCTCCGATCGGGCGGTGGGCAAGCGCGACGCGATTTGTGTTGAAGCGCTGGACATGTTCTGCGCCATGCTGGGGGCGGTCGCGGGCAATCTGGCCCTGTCGCTGGGCTCTCGTGGCGGCGTCTTCATTGCCGGCGGCATCATCCCGCGCTTCATGGGCTGGTTCCAGCACAGTCGCTTCCGCAAGCGCTTCGTAGAAAAGGGCCGCATGCGCGCCTTCCTCGGCCCGATCCCGACCTATGTTGTCACCCATCCCTACCCGGCTTTTCTGGGCCTTGCCGCGCATGTGCGGAGGGTCGGGCGCTAAGTGTGTGACGGGGGTGTGTGACGTCACACCCCCCCTTTTGATCTGAACCCTGCGCGGTGCCGCCCTTAACCCGCAACTCCCATCGACACAATGAACATCACAAAAAGTACACTGGTAGCCAGCGTAATGAACAGCAAAGCCACCGTCCGCCACAGCGCACTAAAAATTGACAGGCGATAGGTGCCGCGCAGGTGAAAGAACATATGCAGCGGCGGGGCCAGCAAGATCAGGAACGCGATCACCCCTTCCCATGTCGGTGCAAATTTGATCACCAGCGAGAGGGTGATAAACAGTAGTGACATGAAGGACAGGGAATAAAGCGAGAAGATGGCATGATCATACATGGCCACGCCGCGTTTCCAGAAGAACAGTAGCCACAGGAACGGCAGTGAGATGGGAATCAGTATCCAGGAGAACTTATAGGCCGTGTTCTGCATCTTGTAGAGTAGCAGTTCCGGGTTCTTCAGTTTCTTCTTGATCTTCTCCTCAAGCTCAGGGTTGCCGATATTGATGTCCAGATCCTCACCCAGATTCCGGGTCAGGACATCTGACAGGTTCTCCGTGGTGACCGGGCCATTGGTCACAACCTTGGGCAGATCGGGGGCGGTCGGCGGCTCGCCCGGCTTGGGCGGGGTGGGCGGTACAATGGCAACGCCGGCCGCTGCCAGGGCGGCATCCATAGCCTCGATTGATTTCAACGCCGTTTCCAGGCGCCGCTGCGCCTTGTCGCGCTGCCTTGTCTCCGCTGTGACGTCTTCGCCCGTGCTGAGCGCCTGGGCCAGTTCCGCCTCTGCCTCTGCCAGATCGGCCCGCGCTTCCTCCAGTCCCTGCCGAGCTTGGGCCAGCGCCTCTTGCTGCTGCGCGACCGGAAGGGCAACCGGGACATTGGTGGTGACGCCCAGGAGCGAAAAGCTCATGAACATCAGGAACACAGAAAACAAGAACATGGCCATGGGCGTCACATATCGCGCGCGGTGACCATGGATGTAGTCATAGGTCAACTTGCCCGGCCGAAAGGCCAGTAACGGCAAAGTACGCCAGGCTTTACTATCGAAATGCAGGATGCCGTGGAAGAACTCCTCCACGATATGCAGCATGGACCGGTGAAGATGACCGGCCTGTCCACAAGCATGACAGAAATCACCGGTCAGAACCGTGCCGCAATTGGCGCAGACCCCATGTGCCCCGTGCCCATGCTTGCCGCTTTCGCCCTCAATGGCCGCCGCCGCCATGCCAGCCGTGGCCATGGCGCCCACAGATTCGATCCCGTCGCTCATGCAACCCCCCGTCCCCACGCAAGCGCAGGGTGCCAGGGAAACCCTATGAAGATCAAGGACAAGCGTGGGGCCACGCCGGTCTCATCACCGATCAGCTCACCTTAGGGTCCAGTTCAACCTCCTGCCCTTCACGCAGCCGTTCAGCCCCCCGCACGATGGTGCGGTCGCCGTCGCGGATATCGCCTGTCACCTGCACCCAATCGCCGATGCTGGTGCCGGTCTTCACGGCCACACGCTCAGCCTTGTTCTGGGCATTGACCCGGAAAAGCCAGGTTCCGTCCCCGCGCAGCACCAGGGCGTCGCGATGGACGGCCACCACCTGTTCGGCGGTGGCCGAGGGCAGGCCAACCTTGACCGCGGACCCGACGATCCAGTTTGCCTCCCCGCGCGGCAGAGCCACCCGGACCTGGAACGTGCGCGACTGCGCCTCACCGATGCCGATGATGCGCGTCACCTTACCCTGGGTGGGCTGACCTTCGATATCCAGGGAAACACTGATCCCCTCGCTTAGATGCCGGGCGATGGAAACGGGGGCCTGGGCCCGCACCTCTATCTGGTCGACGGCCACCAGACGGGCCACCTTCACGCCGGGGGCGGAAAATTCACCGACCTCCAGCATACGCTCCGCCACCTGTCCGGCAAACGGTGCTTTCACGACGGTGCGCTCGATTTCCAGGGCGGTGCGGTCGCGGCTGGCCTGGGCACGGATCAGATCCTGGGCCAGCACGTCGCGGCGGCTGTTGGCCTCCTCCAGCTTGACAATGGTGGCCGTGCCGCGCTCGGCCAACTGACGCTGTCGCTCCAGCTCGCGCTCCTGGAAGGCCAACTGGCTTTGCAGGCTCTTGATCTGCGCCTCATACTGGCGCAGTTCCAGGCGCAGCAGCCGGTCATCGACCCGCGCCAGGGCCTCGCCCGCCGCCAGCTTGGTGCCGGCCTCGGCCACCCAGGTAACGCGACCTGACACTTCCGCTGCCACATCGGCATCCTGGCGCGACATCACACTGCCCGGCACCTGCAGCACAGGCGCCATCTGCCGCAGGCTGGCCATCTCGACCTTCACCTTGGCCGCGGGCGGCGGCGGTGCCTGCTGTGCCGATGCCGGCAGGGCGAGCGTACCGATCAGCAGGGCGGCGGCGATCTGATGCGCGATACAGCGGGTCATGGCGATATCCTCAAACAAGGTTTACTGCATCCTTGTAATCAAAACCCCGTTACCTGCGGGTTTCGAACTGTAACGGGTGTGTAAAGGCAAAGAAGAGGCGAGGGTGATCATTCTGCCGCATCCGGACCTGCACCCTTATGTGACCTCCATCCGTTCGTCGGTCGCATAAGCAATGCGCATATAACAAACCTCGCCCGTCACTCCGCCGCCAGCCGCGTGACTTTCTGGCCATAATCGGGCTCCGGTTCCTCCACAGCCTGGCGGTCCTTCTCACCCATACGCAGCAGGGCCGGCAGCAGCAGCAGGGTAAAGACCGTTGAAACAGCCAAACCACCGGTGAGGACAGCCGCAATACCGCGATAGATGACACTGCCCTCCCCTGGCACCACGATCATGGGCGCCATACCGGCCACGGTCGTCAGGGTACCCATGAAAATCGGCTGAATTCGCGAACGCAGGGCCTGATGCACAGCCTCCGCCCTGCCCTTGCCTTCCGCCTCGCACAGACGCGTTTCATCGACCAGCAGGATGGCATTATTGACGACAATACCCAGCAGGATGATGAAGCCAATCATGGTCAGCAGATCCAACGGCTGGAACGTGAACAGATTGGTCAGGTCCAGTAACGCCAGCCCGCCAACGGTGGCCAGCGGGATGGACACCATCACCATGGCGCTGTGTTTGACCGACTTGAAGGTCAAGGCCATCAGCAGGAACAGCAGGCCCAGGGCAATCACGAAATTCTTGCCCATGGCGGCCACCGTGGCATCCAGACGATCGGCCGAGCCGCCATAGCGCAATGTGCCGTCAGCCGGCAGCAACGCGCGGAGCTGCGGTTCGATATCCCGCCGCAGCATGGTCATCACATCCTCCAGCGCGATATTCTCTCCGGGCTGCAGGTTCAAGGTGATGGTGCGGCGTCCATCAACACGGGTGATGCTGGACGGGCCCACCTCCCGCGTTACTGTCACAAGCTGGCCCAGCGGCACAACCGTGCCCGACGGGGTCGCCACCGGCACCTGTTCCAGTTCCTCCGGACCCGTCCAGGCGGGCGACCGCAGGATGATGTCCAGCCGGTTCTGCCCGTCAAAATGCTCACCCAGCCACAGACCATCGCCCAGCGCGCGGACCGCCTGACCCACCTGCACACGGGTCCAGCCCACCTCGGAGATGCGGCGGTCATTGGGGATGACGGTCAACTGCGGCTGCGCCATCTCCGGGTTGGGATTGGACCAGGATTGCACATCGGGCAGCTTTTCGCGCAGCAGGGCCAGCCCCTTGGCTGCCGCCTCCGACAGACCGGCCGCGTCCGACGATTGCAGGAGGATGGAGACATTACCTTCCGCGCCTAAGCCCCCAAACAGGTTGCCGCGATTGGTGAAACCCTGCACATCCGGGAAACCGGCCAGGATCTCGTTCTTCACGATGCCCATCATCTCGTCCAGCTTGGTGTCGTCTTCCAGACGCACCGCGATGGACCCGCCGCCGGGCCAGCCCAGGACATAGAAATTCTTGGCCTTGGGCAGTTTCTCGCCCGTGTAATAGGGCATGAACCGGTCCACGATGACCTTCGCCACCTCCTCGCGCGACAGATCGACCGAGGTGCCGACGGGGAAGTTCAGGAAGGCATCGACCGAGTCACGCTTCACCGGCGGCAGGTACGACATGGACGGGAACAGCAGATAGGACCCGCCCAGCGACAGGGTCACCAGACCCGCGACCACGGCGGCGCGGCGTCTGTTGGTGTTGGTCAGATCTATGATCTTCAGCGACAGCCATTCCACCCAGCGCGCCTCACCGGCCATACGTGGCGTCATCTTCATCAGCTTGGCGGCGGCCACGGGAAGCACTGTGGCACAGACAATCAGGCTGATGGTGACGCCCACGGCGATGGTCAGGGCGAGATCGGCGAAAATCTGCCCCTCGACCTCACGCATGAACACGATAGGGACAAAGGTGATGACCGTGGTGGCCGTACTGGCGAACAGGGCCTTGATCACGCGCCGGGTGCCCTCATGGCTGGCCTCATCATTGCCCATGCCCCGGTCACGCATGCGGACGATGTTTTCCAGAACAACAATGGCGCTGTCGATCACCATACCGACCGCAAAGGCAAGTCCTGCCAGGGAGATGACATTAATCGACCGGCCCGTGATGGCCAATACGGCGAACAGCGACAGAAGCGAGATAGGAATGGTCATGGCGACCAGCAGGGTCAACTGCGTGCGTCGCAGGAACAGCCACAGCACGCCAACCGCCAACAGGATACCCGACAGAAGATTGCCGGTCAGCAGGCCGATGGCACTCTCGATATAGACGGACGGGTCAAAGCTCTGATTATTGGTCAGGCCCTTTTCCTTCATCTCGCCATCGCGCAACTCGGCCATCAGTTCCTTGACCTCGGTCAAGGTGGCCAGAACATTGGCGCCTTCGCGGCGGATGACGCGCAACCCGATGGCCTCGTTGCCATTTTGGAAGGCGTATTGCCACTGCCGGCCCAGTTGCACCTTGACCTCGGCCACATCGCCCAGCTTGACCGGGCGGCCATCGCGCCATTCCAGCACCAGGTCGCTGAACTGTTCCGGCTTGAACCGGCCCTTGTAGCGGACGGTGTAAATGCGCCGACCATCATCGACAAAGCCGCCCGTGACATCCTGCGCCCGGCCCACCAGACCCGACACAGTGGGGATCGTGATGCCATACTGCGCCATCTTGAACGGGTCGAAGATGATCTGCACTTCCTGTTGCGGTGCCTCGGCCTGCCCGCCGAAATCCACCCGCGCCACGCCCTCGATCGCCTCGATCCGGGGGATCACATCCTCGATGATGTAATGATACTGGTCGGTCAGGACGCCCGGCGTGCCCGGCATCTTCTGCACAAAATAATAGATCAGGGTCTCATTGGCGTTACCACCGCCATCACCCCCGCCCATGATCAGGCGCGGCGGATCGGCATCGGCGGGGCGCGAGGGGATGCGGTTCAACCGGCTGATGACATCCAGCATTGTCTGCTGCATGTCGGTCTTGGCATCAAACTCCAGACTGACAAAGGCACCGCCAGGATTGGCAAAGCCCTGCATCTCCGTGACGCCGGTCAGGCCCTTCATCACCTCTTCGATGGGTTCAAGGATTTCGCTTTCCACCTCCTGCGGCGATGCGGCACGCCAGGAGGCCTCTATGCCCAGCGTCGGCTGCTTGATTTCCGGGAACAACTGGACCGGCAATGTCAGCGCCGACCAGATCCCCAAACCCAACACCAACAGCACCGCGACCGCCAAGGCCGCCGGATTGCGCAAACCCAGCCTGATGACATCCATGACCAACCTCTGTCCATTTGGGACATGCGGAAACGCGGTTACGGTCGTCCGACAAACCGACCCGCCATGGCGCCACCATAGGCGCGAGCGTGTAACCTGTCCGTTGGGCTTGGTTAATGGATGGTAGGGAATTGTAACGGGATGTTACAGGCGGCGGGGGAGCAGGCGCCATCCCATGGCGGGAGCAGCATGCCGGCAAGGCGCCTAGCTCAACCCCAACACCCGTTCCACCACCCTTTCCAGGATGTCTGTTGCCGCGATCAGTTCATCCAAGGGTACAAACTCATTGGCCCTATGACCCTGCCAGCCGGCACCCGGCCCAAAATTGACAATCTCGATGCCGTCATCGGCGAAGTAGCGGCCATCGCTGGCCCCGGTATCTTTCAGGAACCGGGCCGGTGCCCCCGTTACCCCCGCAATCGCCGCACATAGCGCACTCACCAGCGGCCCCTCATGGGGCGCACGAAAGCCGTTGGTGCCGGTCAGCAGGCGGCAGGACAAATGCTCGGCCTCGGGATGTGCCATCACCAGCGCCTCAATCTCGGCAAAGGCCTCGACGATCTTCTCCTCGGGCAGCAGGCGGCGGTCGATCTCCACGCGTGCCAGATTGGGCACGACATTGGTGTTCTCCCCGCCCCGGAAGATACCGATATTCATGGTCGATTGCTGCTCGCCCACCCGGCGATCCTGCAACCGTGCCGTCATCACACCATCAATATGGGTCATCACCCGCATCAGGCGCAGGATGGCATTGTCGCCTGCCGCCGGGTTGCCGGCATGGGCCGAAAGCCCCCGCGCCGTTACCTCCACCCACATCACGCCGCGCTCCGCCGTGATCAACTGGTTTTCCGTCTGCGTGCCGACCACCAGCATGTCGGGCTTCACCGCCCCAATCTCACGCAGGTAAAAGGCCCCGTCCGGCCCCAAATTCTCCTCATCCCCGCAGAAGGTGAAGATGATCTTGCCGCGCGCCGGTCCACCCCGCCGCGCCACCTGTTCGGCCAGCCAGAGCTGTGCCGCCATCGACCCTTTGCAGTTGCCCGCCCCCAGCCCGTGGACCCGGCCCTCGATGACGGTCGCCACCAGTGGCTCTGTCTCCCACATGGCGCGTTCGCCAATGCCTACGGTGTCGGCATGAGCGTTGAACATCAGGGTGGGTCCTGGTAACGCCCCGTCCCACTCCGCCACCACATTGGCGATCTGTGGCCGGTCACGGTGCAACACCTGCACCTTGTAGCCCACCTTTTCCAGCCGGTCGGCGGCATAGGCACAGATGGCCGCCGTATCCCCCGGCGGAAAGGTACTGGGAATGGCAATCAGGTCGGACAGGATGGAAAGGACCGGATGGGTCATGGTGGAGGAACCTGAGGAGCAGGAGGGCCGTAATTTTTGCCTTCCCGGCGACGGCCGGGACCCAGGGGCCACACGCCCAACCTACCAGCAGCTTTGATCGATGCTGCGGTAAGGTTTGATCCCCTGGGCCCCGGCCTTCACCGGGAAGGCGGTTAGTGCAAGAGGAATGGGACCGCCTACCCCGCCAACCGCGCCAGCGTTTCCGCCAGCACCGCCGCCCCGGCATGGCAATGTTCGGGGCTGGCATACTCCACCTCATTATGGCTGATCCCATCCCGGCAAGGGATGAAGATCATGCCCGTGGGGCAGCGCGGCGCCATGAATTTGGCGTCGTGATTGGCGCCCGACGGCATGTCACGGCTGGCATAGCCCAACCCTTCCGCCGCCTCGCGCACAGCATCCACCACGCCCGCGTCGAAATCCACGGGCGCCGTCGTACTGGTCTCCTTGACCACCACCTCACAGGGGCTGGCCAGGGAATGGATCAGCGGCGCCACCTGATCCCCGCGCTCCTTCACCAATTTTGCGTCAGGATGACGGAAGTCGATGGTGAAGATCACCTTGCCGGGCACGGTATTGGGCGAACCGGGCAGCACCTCAAACCGGCCGAACGTGCAGCGGATAACATCATCCGGGTCATACATCAGCTCGTTCAGCGCATTGACCATTTTCAGGGCCGTCTGGAACGCATCCTTGCGGGCGCCATGGGGCGTGGTGCCGGCATGGGCCTCCTGGCCCGTCACCTCCACCTGGAACCAGCGGCTACCCTGGATACCCTGCACCACGCCGATGGTCTTGCCCTCGGCCTCCAGGCGCGGCCCCTGCTCAATATGCGCCTCAACATAGGCGGCGGCCGGCGATCCGAAATCGCGCACCGGCATGGCAGGCGCCAGGGCCAGCGTCTCGGCCAGCGCGTCACGCACGCTCACCCCTTTCGCATCGGTACAGGCCAGGACCATCTCCAGATCCATCTTGCCCGCAAATAAGGCCGATCCCATGCAATAGGGCTGGAAACGCGACCCTTCCTCATTGGTCCAGGCCACCACCTCCACCGCATGCTTGGTCACGGCACCTGCATCCTCCAGCGCCTCCAGCACCTCAAACCCCGCCAGCACGCCGTACACGCCGTCATAGCGTCCGCCCGTTGGCTGGCTGTCCAGGTGGCTGCCCGTCATCACGGGCGGCAGGGTCGGGTCGCTGCCTTCGCGGCGCACATACAGGTTCCCGATCCCATCGGTGGACACCGAAAATCCGCGCGCCGTGGCCCAACGGGTCAGCAGGGCACGGGCCAAGCCATCCTCACGGCTCAGCGCTTGGCGATTGACCCCACCCTTCTCCGTCGCCCCAATCTTCGCCATATCGGCCAGCCGTTGCGCCAACCGATCCCGGCTGACAAGGGCGGCGATAGAACCGAAGGACCGGTTGCTCGGATAGGTCATGCGTGGGAATCCCTGTTCAAGATCGTTTGTTTCACGGGGACGTTTCCGCCCCAGAACAAAATGTTGCATCGCATCATTGTTCTGTAAAGCGACTTGACAGGGGCCGTTTCCTGTTCTGCCATGCTTTCTTTTGGAACGAATGGAACACCATGGCCGATTGCGTCCGCTTCGTGCACCGGGGACAGGTGGTGACCCTGTCCGATGTGCCGCCCACCCGCACCGTGCTGGATTACCTGCGCGAGGATCGGGGACGGCGCGGCACCAAGGAAGGCTGTAACGAGGGGGATTGCGGCGCCTGCACCATCGTGCTGGGCACGCGGGTCGGGGTGTTGGGCGTGACGGAGGCGGAAAGCATCCAGTACCGGGCCGTCAATGCCTGCATCCTGTTTGTCACCGCCCTGGACGGCAAGGAGCTGGTGACGGTGGAGGATCTGGCCGGGCCCGACGGCACGCTCCACCCCATCCAGCAGGCCATGGTCGACCATCATGGCAGCCAGTGCGGCTTCTGCACGCCCGGCTTTGTCATGTCGCTGTTCGCGCTCTACCACACCGAGGCCGACCCCGACCGGCCACGCATCGACGCCGCCCTTGCGGGCAATCTCTGCCGTTGCACAGGCTATCGTCCCATCGTCGATGCTGCCCGCGCCATGGGCCGCGCGCCCGACACCTATACCGCCCAGATGACAGAAACCCTGGCTTTGCTGCGCAGCATAGAGCGCCACGAAACCCTGTCCCATCCCGGCGGCACGGCGTTTGCGCCCGCCACATCGGACCAGTTGGCCGATCTGCTGCTGGCCCATCCCGACGCCACCATCGTGGCCGGCGGCACCGATGTCGGGCTGTGGGTGACCAAGCAGATGCGCGACCTGGGCACCATCATCCATATTGGCGGCATCAGCGATCTGGCGGGGATCACTCACACCAACGGCCAGATCAACATCGGCGCCACCGCGACCGTGACCGACGCGGCGGAGATTCTGTCCCGGCTCTACCCCGACCTGGGTGAGCTGTTCCGTCGCTATGGCTCTGAACAGGTGCGTAACTCCGCCACCCTGGGCGGCAATATCGCCAATGGCTCCCCCATTGGCGACAGCATGCCGGCCCTGATCGCCCTGGGCAGCACCCTGGTCCTGCGGCGCGGTGGCGTGACGCGCGAAATGCCGTTGCAGGATTTCTTCCTTTCCTATCGCAAGACCGCGTTGCAGCCGGGCGAATTCGTGGCCGCCATCCGTGTGCCGGAACCCAGCGCCGACCGCCTGTTCGCCTGCTACAAGATCTCCAAACGCTTTGACCAGGATATCTCCGCCGTCATGGCCGGCTTCGGCCTGACCCTGAAAGACGGTATCGTGACAGAGGCCCGTCTGGCCTTCGGCGGCATGGCCGGCACGCCCAAGCGCGCCAGCCGCGCAGAGGCCGCCCTGATCGGTCGCCCCTTCGATGCGACATCCGCCAAGGAAGCCGCCGCTGCCTTGGCCCAGGATTTCCAACCCCTGACCGACATGCGTGCCAGCGCCGATTACCGGCTGGTCACCGCCGGCAACCTGATCCTGAAATGGCAGATGGAGCAGGCCCTGCCCGCCACCGCCACCCGCGTGCCCGCCTTCGCCCGCGCCATCGGGGGTGCGGCATGAGTGCGCGTCCCCCTCGCAGCCCGGCACCCATCCCCTTCCCCGCCACGCATCAGAATATCCGCCATGACAGCGCCCCGCTGCATGTGGCGGGCACGGCACGCTATGTCGATGACATGCCGGAACCGCCGGGCCTGCTGCATGTGGCGCTGGGGCAGAGTGCCAAGGCGCATGCCCGCATCCTGTCCATGGACCTGTCTGCCGTGCGCACCTATCCTGGTGTCGTCGCCGTCCTGACCGCAGCCGATATTCCCGGTATGAACGATGTCGGCCCCGTGGTGGCCGATGATCCCATCTTCGCCGAAAGTCTGGTCGAATATGTCGGACAAAGCCTGTTTGCCGTTGCTGCCACCACGCGTATCGCAGCCCGCGCGGCTGCACGGTTGGCCAAGGTCACTTATGAAGAACTGCCGGCGATCATCAGTATCGCCGACGCCCGCGCCACCGACAGCCACATTTTGCCGCCCAAGCGGGTGGAACGCGGCGACCCGCTGGGTACCTTGTCCACCTCTCCGCACCGGCTGTCGGGAAACCTCGCCATGGGCGGGCAGGATCATTTCTATCTGGAGGGCCAGATTTCCATGGCCATTCCGGGGGAGGATGGCGACATGCATGTCCTCTGCTCCACCCAGCACCCGTCAGAGGTACAGCATCTGGTCGCCCGCGCCCTGGGCCGTCCCGACAACCATGTCGTGGTGGAGGTGCGGCGCATGGGGGGCGGCTTCGGGGGCAAGGAAACACAAGCCAGCCTGTTCGCTGCGGTCGCCGCCCTGGTCGCCGACCGCACAGGCCGTCCGGCCAAGCTGCGCCTGGACCGCGACGATGACATGGTGATGACGGGCAAGCGCCATGATTTCGAGGTGGCCTATGATGTCGGCTTTGATGATCAGGGCCGTATCTTGGCCCTGGATATCATTCTGGAAAGCCGTTGCGGCATGTCGACGGACCTGTCGGGTGCCATCAATGACCGCGCCATTTTCCATGCCGACAATTGCTATTACTTGGCCAACGTTCGCATCACCTCCTACCGTTATAAAACGCACACCGTCTCAAACACGGCCTTTCGCGGCTTCGGTGGGCCACAGGGGATGCTGGCGATTGAAGGCGTGGTTGATGACATCGCCCACCATCTAGGCCTGGACCCACTGTCGGTGCGCCGCGCCAATCTCTATGGCGGGCCAGACCGCAACCTGACGCCCTATGGCATGAAGGTGGAGGATTTTATCGCCGACGGCCTGCTGGACCGGCTGGAATCCACCTCCTCCTACCAGGCGCGCCGCACCGCCATTGCCGCCTTTAACGCCGCCAGCCCTGTGTTGAAGCGCGGTATCGCGCTAACGCCCGTGAAGTTCGGCATCTCCTTCACCACCTCCTTCCTTAATCAGGCCGGTGCCCTGATCCAGGTCTATAGCGATGGGTCGGTGCTGCTGAACCATGGCGGGACGGAGATGGGCCAGGGCCTCTATACCAAGGTGGCGCAGGTGGTGGCCGATGTGTTCGGCATCGGGCTGGACCGGGTCCGCATCACCGCCACCCGTACCGACAAGGTGCCCAACACGTCGGCCACCGCCGCCTCCGCCGGGGCCGATTTGAACGGTATGGCCAGTTTCAATGCCGCTCGCACCATCCGCGACCGACTGTCCGCCTTTATCGCCGCCCGCTGGGGGATAGAGCCATCTGCCTTGCGCTTTGCCAATGGCAAGGTGATGGCAAGCGACAACATCATCAGTTTTGATGATCTGGTGCGGCAGGCCTATCTGGCCCGCGTTTCCCTGTCGGCCACCGGATTCTACGCTACGCCCAAGATCGATGTGGATAAGGAAACCCTGATCGGCCGTCCCTTCTATTACTTCGCCTATGGTGCCGCCGTCTCCGAAGTCGTGATCGACACGCTGACCGGCGAGACTAAGCTGCTGGCCGTCGATATCCTGCATGATTGCGGCACCTCGCTGAACCCCGTGCTGGACCGGGGACAGGTGGAAGGGGCCTATGTGCAGGGCATGGGCTGGCTGACCATGGAGGAACTGGTGTTCGATGCGGCGGGCCGCCTGCGCACCCATGCCCCCAGCACCTATAAGATCCCCGGCTGCGGCGACATTCCCGATCATTTCAAGGTCGATCTGGTAAACCAACCCAACCAGGAGGAGACCATCCACCGGTCAAAGGCCGTGGGCGAACCGCCCTTCATGCTGGCCATTTCCGCCTATCACGCCATCAAGGCCGCCGTGGCCGCATCGGGTGGCAATGGCCCCGTGAAGCTGGATGCGCCGGCCACACCTGAACGCGTCCTGATGGCGGTCCGGGCCCGTCAAGCCGGAGCCGGGGCATGAATGCGGACTGGATCACGGCTCTTGCCATCTGTCAGCGTGACGGGCGGGCCAGCGTGCTGGTCACCGTGACAGAGGTCGCGGGCTCCACCCCCCGCGCCGCCGGCACCAAGATGCTGGTCACCACCGATGCGCTCTACGGCACCATCGGCGGCGGCGCATTGGAATTCACAGCCATCGAAACCGCCCGCGCCCTGCTGGACGATCATGTAACGGAATTACGCACACAATCGTATCCCCTTGGCCCCGCTCTGGGCCAGTGCTGCGGCGGGCATGTGAGCCTGCTGTTTGAACCGATCTGCCCACCCGCATTGCGTGTGGGCCTGTTCGGGGCCGGCCATGTGGCCAAGGCGTTGGTCGCCATCCTGGGCACGCTGCCAGCCAGGGTCACCTGGGTGGATAACCGTCCCGAGCTGTTTCCCGCCACCCTGCCCAACAATGTCACAGCCCAGACTCTAGAGGATCCGACCTTGGCTGTGGGCGACGGGTACAGCCACATCCTGATCATGACCCATGACCATGCCCTTGATTATCGGCTTGTAAAAACTGCACTTTCTTTGTCCACATCCTCCTTTGTCGGGGTCATCGGGTCGAAGACCAAACGGGCGCGTTTCGCCTCGCGCCTGCGCGGCGATGGTCTGGACCCGGCCCGCCTCATCTGCCCGATCGGGCTTCCGGGGCTGAACGGCAAGCATCCGGGGGAGATCGCGGTGGCCGTTGCGGCACAGTTACTGAGCCCGCCCAACGCCGTCACCACGCCAAAACCAGCACCAGCGGGGGATGCCAACGGTTGTACCGGCTGCGCCACATCCTGTGGTATGCAGGATTATGACGATATGTGAACCGGTACTGCTGCGGCGCAACATAAACGCATAACTTATCCTCTGGCGGTAACGGAATTACAGGCGTACGCTACCTTCATAAGCGAACCGTTGGCCCAGCGGGACCTGCGGCACCTGGGGGAAATGATCGAGCAAGGCAATCATGACGGCCGGCGCCTGCTACCGTCCAGCTTTGTGAGGATCGCAATGAAGAACCTGTTGTCTGCCTTGCTCCTTTCCATGTTCGTTCTGACCACCGGCAACCCGGTACTGGCCGATGTCGCAAGTTTGAACGCTGCCTGCGGCGGCCTGCCTGCGGCGCCATCCGTTACCAGAGGCGACAGCGCAGACGAAACGGCGATGCGCACCTACGGGGCGGGCATGCGGGCGTACACAGGTCAACTGATGACCTACCTCACCTGTTTGGATGAACACCCCGCCAGTCCAGCAGAAATGGCGTCTGCCGCCTATCGACGGGACGTCATCAGCCATCGCCAGCAGGTGGTTGATCAACTGGAGCGCACAGTCAGCCGCTTCAATATTGAACTGCGCGCCTTCAAAGCCCGGCAGTCACAGGTGGCGTCAGTGCCCTCGCCCTAAGGCACGCGCGGTCTGGCGCGCTGGTGCCGTTGCTGCCGAGAGATTTTATAATATAATCGTACTAATATGCTGCCTCCGCCGCTGAATCCGGTTAGCATGCCCATCACAATGTGGAACGTGCGGGGGAGGAAAACGCATGAAAACTTTGCGCCAAAGTTTGGCCCTGTGCCTTGGGCTGTTAACCGCCACCCCGGTCTGGGGACAGGAAGCCACTGTCACGATCAATGCAGCGCAGCCCGGTCCGATCCTGGCCCCTGAAATCCAGGGACAGTTTGCCGAACATCTGGGCCGCCTGATTTATGAAGGCATCTGGGTGGGGGAAAAATCCGCTATCCCCAATGTTCGGGGGTATCGCAAAGATGTGTTGGAGGCCCTAAAGGCGATCCGTGTTCCTCTGATCCGCTGGCCTGGCGGTTGTTTTGCGGATGAATATCACTGGCGTGACGGAATCGGCCCCAGACATAAACGGCCGGTCGGCGTGAACACCAATTGGGGCGGTGTTGAAGAAAACAACGCCTTCGGCACCCATGAATTCATGGAGTATGCCGAGCTGGTCGGCGCAAAAACCTATGTCAATGGCAATATCGGCACCGGGTCCGCACGTGAAATGGCGGATTGGGTTGAATATATGACCAGTCCCTCCAACTCCACCTTGGCGCAGTTGCGGCGTGCCAATGGCCGGGACAAACCATGGACCCTGGACTGGTTCGCCATCGGCAACGAGACCTGGGGCTGTGGCGGCAACATGCGACCAGAATATTACACCGACCAGCTTCGACAGATCCGGACTTTCATTAAGCCCGCCCCTGGACAGCCGACCAAAATCATTGCCAGTGGCGGCAATTCCGATGATCTGAAATGGACCGATGTTGTGATGGCCGGTTCTGCCAACATGATCGATGCCATCAGCCTCCACCATTATGCTCTGCCCTCTTTCGGGCGAGCGACGCGCGGCACCTGGAAGGACAAGGGATCGGCAACCGACTTCGGCGAAAGCGACTGGTTCGCCTTGATGGTGACAGCAACGCAGATGGATGATCTGCTGACCAGACACAGCGCCGTCATGGACAAACATGACCCCAAGAAAAAGGTAGCGCTGATTGTCGATGAATGGGGCAACTGGTTTGACCCCACACCGGGCACAAATCCTGGCTTTCTGGAACAGCAGAACACGTTACGCGATGCCGTAACGGCCGCCGTCAACCTGAATATCTTCCATAAACATGCTGGCCGTGTCCGCATGGCCAACATTGCGCAGATGGTCAATGTGCTGCAGGCCCTGATCTTGACCGACGGACCGAAGATGCTGTTGACACCCACTTATCATGTCTTTGACATGTACAAGGATTTCCAAGGTGCAACCCAGTTCCCGGTCACTGTGGCAGGGCCGAAATATACCTATGCGGAACGCAGTCTCCCCGCCATCAGCGCCTCATCAGCGCGAGCGAAGGATGGAAGCATCCTGGTTGCGCTGACCAACATCGACCCGAACAACACTGTTACCGCGACCGTTACCCTAGAGGGGGCGGCAGCGGCAACAATCTCCGGGCGTATCCTGACAGCACCAGCCATGAACAGCCATAACAGCTTCGGCCAAGCTGATGCTGTGAAACCTGCGGCATTCACAGGCGCGCGTATACAGGGTGGAGCCCTGTCGGTAACGCTGCCAGCCAAATCGGTAGTGGTTCTGACAGTTCGGTAACAAGGTCTGTCTGGGGGCGGTGGTCTGTGCACCGCCCCCAGATGCTTACTGATGCCCCCATGGCGCCGGCGGGGCAGAGACGGGATTGGTCAGGTCAAAAACCATACGCACCACCCGGCCTGGACGGGACAGTTCATAGGTAAAACGCCCCTGCCCCTGTTCCAGCGCCCAGACATTCTGCTGCGCGCCGGGCGGCAGCTTATTGTCGGCGAACAGGGTTTTGGAGAAGGCATCGGCAGGGAAGTCCTGGCGCGCCGCGGTGCCGGCCGCGATGGTGTCACCGCCATATTGCGTGACCTTATCCTCCGTCCCATCCTGATGGCGATGATCATGTTTCAGGCGCAGGCCATTGGCCGTGCGGGTCACGATCCAGGTGCGCGACCGGTCCTCGCCCACATGCAGGGGAATACGCACCTCCCCCGCCTTGCACTCACGCACATGCATGACCAGCCGCTTGCCCACAAACGGGTCATTGGCGGCGCCACCCTCGTTTGTGGTGATGGTACCCTCAAACGCCTTGCCGCACAGGGGCAACAGGGCGGCCAGGAAATCGTCCGCCGGGGCGGCCGCAGCAGGTAAAGCGGCCAGCAATGACAATGGCAGCAGTATATTTCGGATGTGCATGGACCCCACCTTTATAATGATTATTGTTGAACCGAAACGAAATGACCCACCCCGCCATCTATAGCGTGTTTCCGCTGACCGGAAACACGCTGTAGAGAATTCGTTTCCTCAAGCGCCGGCGCTGCATCCGCAGCTTGGCTTCACGCCGCATAGGCGGCGCTGCGGCAGTCGCCGCCGGCGCTGTTTCCGGTGAGCCGAAAACAGCTCTGAGAGGTGGGCCGAACTTAACCGACGGATGATCCCGGTTACAGCCGTTCGATGACCATGGCGATGCCCTGGCCGCCGCCAATGCACATGGTAATCAGGCCGTAACGGCCACCGGTGCGCTCCAGCTCATACAGCGCCTTGACCGTGATGATGGCGCCGGTCGCACCCACCGGGTGACCCAGCGAGACGCCGGAACCATTAGGGTTCAACTTGTCAGCCGGGAAGCCCAGAACCTTGGACACAGCACAGGCCTGCGCCGCAAAGGCTTCGTTGCTTTCGATCACATCAATATCGGCAACAGTCAGCCCGGCACGTTGCAGCGCAATGGGCACGGCATGGACGGGGCCCAGCCCCATTACCTCCGGCTCCAGCCCGGCATGACCCCAGCTAACAATACGGGCCATCGGCTTGGTCCCACGCTTGGCCGCCTCGGCAGCGGACATCAACACCACAGCGGCGGCACCATCATTGACGCCCGACGCATTGCCCGCGGTGACGGAACCATCCTTCTTAAAGACAGGCTTCAACTTGGCGAAATCCGCCTCGGTCGCGTCAGCACGGAAATGCTCGTCCGTGTCGAACAGTTTGGTGCCGCCCTTGACCTTCACCTCTACCGGCAGGATCTGCGACTTGAACCGCCCCTCGGCGGTAGCACGGGCGGCACGGCGGTGGCTTTCCAGGGCCAAAGCATCCTGGGCGGCGCGGTCAATCTCGTGCCGGGCCGCCACATTCTCGGCCGTAACGCCCATATGGATTTTGTGAAACGGGTCGGTCAAGACGGTCACCATGGCGTCCACCACGGCCGCATCACCCATACGCTGGCCCCACCGGACCGACGGCATGACATGCGGTGACCGGCTCATGCTTTCTGCACCGCCAGCCACGGCCACATCGCATTCGCCCAGTTTGATCATCTGAGCGGCGGAAATGATGGCCTGCACGCCCGAACCACACAGGCGGTTCAAAGTCAGGGCTGGAGCCTGTACCGGCACGCCGGCATTCACGGCGGCAACGCGGGCCAGATACGCATCATGCGGACCGCTGGGGATGACCTGCCCCATCACCACATGCTGCACATCGGCGGCAGCGATACCGGCACGGCTCACGGCCTCCTTGATCACCAGCGTGCCCAAATCGGCGGGGGCATGATCCTTCAGGCTGCCACCGAACCCTCCAATCGCGGTACGGGTGCCAGCAACAATGACGACGTCGTTCAAGCTGCTCACGGGTGATCCTCCCAGATCGGTGTTTTTGCGGTGCGACAGATAAGCCGCATGTAGTGGCGTTGCAACCGTTACAAAAACAAAGGGCGGGGAAGCCCTGACCTCCCCGCCCCTTGCAGAAGCGATTACTTGCCCGTGAAGTTCGGCGGGCGTTTCTCGGCGAAAGCGGCCATGCCTTCTTTCTGATCGGCGAGCGCAAAGGTGCTGTGGAACACCCGGCGTTCAAACAGCAGCCCCTCGGTCAGGGTGGCCTCAAAGCTGCGGTTGACGGCTTCCTTCGCCATCATGGCGGCGGGGCGCGACATGGAAGCGATCTTCTCCGCGGTCTTCATCACCTCATCCATCAGGTCGGCCAGCGGGACGACGCGGGCGACCAGACCCGACCGTTCGGCTTCAGCGGCGTCCATCATGCGGCCCGTGAGACACATTTCCATGGCTTTGGCCTTGCCGATGGCACGGGTCAAACGCTGGGTACCGCCCGCACCGGGGATGGTGCCGATGGTGATCTCCGGCTGACCGAACTTGGCATTGTCGGCGGCAATGATGAAGTCGGCCATCATTGCCAGTTCACACCCGCCACCCAGGGCGTACCCGGCAACGGCGGCAATCGTCGGCTTGCGACAGGTGGCCAGACGGCCCCACTTCTTGGTGATGAAATCATTCAGATAGGCGTCCATATAGGAGAAATTCATCATCTCCTTAATGTCCGCTCCCGCCGCAAAGGCTTTCTCCGAACCGGTAACGACGATGACGTTGATCGCCGCATCCTCCTCAAAGGCGTTCAGGGCCTTTTCCATGTCGGTCACCAGACCGTCGGACAGGGCGTTCAGGGCCTTGGGCCGGTTCAGCCGGATGATGCCGACGGCGCCCTTGGTCTCCACCAGGATATTTTCATAGGTCTCGGTCATTTGCCTTTGCCTTCCTATAGCTTTTCCCACAGACGCCGGGCGCCGCCATCCGGCGGCATGGCTCACGGCGCATGGGCGCCGGGCTGATAATCGCCAGGCTCCAATCTATCAAAGGGCACGCCTTTTCCAGACTGGCATTATGCCCCACCCAACAGCCGGCGGGCGATGATCACGCGCATGATCTCGTTGGTGCCTTCCAGGATCTGGTGGACACGCAGGTCGCGCAGGATGCGCTCCACCGGATATTCGCGGATGTAACCATAGCCACCGTGAAGTTGCAGCGCATCATTGGTGACGGCAAACCCGGCATCGGTGGCAAAACGCTTGGCCATGGCACAATAAAGCGTAGCCTCGGGGTGGCCGGCATCCAGAGCGGCGGCACCCCGGTGGACCATCAGACGGGCGGCCTCAAGCTCTGTCGCCATATCAGCGAACTTGAACTGCAACGCCTGAAATTCGTTGAGTTTTTTACCGAATTGCTGCCGCACCTCCATATGCGCCTTCGCGGCCTCCAGGCAGGCGCGGGCCCCGCCCAGGGAGCAGGAGGCGATGTTGAGGCGGCCGCCATCCAGGCCCTTCATGGCGATCTTGAACCCATCGCCCTCGGCCCCCAGGCGGTTGGTGACAGGAACCCGGCAATCCTCAAAGATGACCTGCGACGTGGGCTGGCTGTTCCAGCCCATTTTCTTTTCCTGCTTGCCAAAGGAGAGGCCTGGCGTGCCCTTTTCCACCACCAGACAGGAGATACCCTTCGGCCCCGGCCCGCCGGTGCGCACCATCACGACGTAAATGTCGGAGGCGCCGCCGCCGGAGATAAAGGCCTTGGACCCGTTCAGGATATAGTGGTCACCCTCGCGCTCTGCCTTGGTGCGTAATGATGCGGCATCAGAACCGGAACCAGGCTCGGTCAGGCAGTAGCTGGCGAACTTGGTCATGGAGAACAGGTCGGGCAGCCATCTGGATTTCTGATCACTGTTGCCGAACGTGTCGATCATCCAGGCGGCCATGTTGTGAATGGAGATATAGGCCGCCGTAGAGGGACAAGCCGCCGATAATTCCTCAAACAGAATCGCTGCATCCAGCCGGCCCAGGCCAGTGCCGCCAGCCGCTTCCGAACAGTAAATGCCGGCAAAACCCAGTTCAGCCGCTTTGCGCAGCGTATCGACGGGGAATATGTGATGCTCATCCCAGTCGCCGGCGAACGGGGCCATGTGTTCGGCTGCGAACCCCCGGGCCAGATCCTGGATGGCGCGTTGATCCTCGGAAAGATCGAAATCCATCGGGCGATCCTGTTCTTGATGGTCGAAGCTGGGCCAATGGCGACGGCCCCGGACCATCTTGCCGGGGCCGTCTGATCAGCGCGAAGGTAGCGATCACCCCATGGTCGGGATGACAAAGGACGCGCCGGAGCGGATGCCCGACGGCCAGCGCTCCGTTACCGTCTTGGTTTTGGTGTAGAAGCGGATACTATCCGGGCCATGCTGGTTCAGGTCACCAAAGCCGGACCGCTTCCAGCCGCCGAAGGTGTAATAGGCCAACGGCACCGGGATCGGTACATTGATGCCGACCATGCCCACGTCAACACGGGCCGCGAAGTCACGCGCGGTGTCACCGTCACGGGTGAAGATGGCAACGCCATTGCCATATTCATGATCTGAAGGAAGGGATAGGGCCGTCTCATAATCCGGTGCGCGCACGATAGAGAGGACAGGCCCGAAAATCTCTTCCTTATAGATCCGCATGTTGGTGGTCACGCGGTCGAACAGGACGCCGCCGACATAATAGCCGCCCTCATAGCCCTGAAGCCTCACCTCGCGGCCATCAACCACCAGTTCGGCCCCTTCCTGCACGCCGATATCGACGTAAGACTTCACCTTTTCCATATGCTGGCGGGTGATGACGGGGCCGAAATCAGCCTTTTCATCGGTGGAGGGGCCAACGCGCAGGGTGCGGACACGCGGGGCCAACCGTTCAACCAGGGCATCCGCCGTCTTCTCGCCCACCGGCACCGCCACGGAAATGGCCATGCAACGCTCACCGGCAGAGCCATAGCCTGCCCCGATCAGGGCATCGGCTACCATGTCCAGATCGGCATCGGGCATGATCAGGGCATGGTTCTTGGCCCCACCAAAAGCCTGAACGCGCTTACCATTGGCCGTGCCACGGGTATAAATATATTCCCCGATGGGGGTGGAACCGACAAAGCCGATGGCCTTGATGTCCGGATGGTCGAGGATGGCATCGACCACTTCCTTGTCACCATTGACGACATTCAGGATGCCCTTTGGCAGGCCCGCCTCATACATCAGTTCCGCCAGCATCAACGGCACAGACGGGTCACGTTCCGACGGCTTCAGGATAAAGGCATTGCCGCAGGCAATGGCCGGAGCGAATTTCCACATTGGGATCATGGCAGGGAAGTTGAAGGGCGTGATGCCGGCCACCACGCCCAGCGGTTGGCGCATCGAATACATGTCGATGCCGGGGCCAGCGCCCTCGGTATATTCACCCTTCAGCAAGTGCGGAATGCCAATTGCGAACTCCACCACTTCCAGCCCACGCTGGATGTCGCCACGCGCGTCGGGCAGGGTCTTGCCATGTTCCAGGGCCAGCTTCAGGGCGATCTTCTCAAAATCACGGGCCAGGAGGTCCAGGAACTTCATCAGAACACGGGCGCGTTTCTGCGGGTTGGTCGCGGCCCAAGCGGGCTGCGCAGCCTTGGCATTGGCGACAGCCTCTGCCAGTTCCACCGTGCTGGCCAGCGGCACCTCGGCCGAAATCTCACCCGTCATCGGGGTGAAGATCGGGGCGAAATGGCCAGACTTGCCTGCAACACGGGCGCCGCCGATAAAATGGTACAGCTTCTCGACCAAGTGATCCTCCCTCAGACTTGTTAATGAGGAAGGTGGCACGGGAGCACGCGCACGACAAGGCGCAGACAAACGCATCCCGATGTGCGTCAACCCACATACACGGGACGTGCGACGGGATGGAGGCCGGCGTCGATCGGGCATAAGGGACGTTGCGAACAACGCTGGGCAAGGCAAAAGCAAGGGGAAAGGCCCCTACCTGAATTTACCGATTAAACTTTCGTAAAAAACGACCTATCCGTTTGGACTAACTCCACGACCTTACTGAGCGCCGGCAACAATGTATGTTTCCTTTGAAGTCTGTCAGGGGAGACATCAACAAGTGCAACATCATGACGGGGTCCATTTGCGCATGATGCGCAACTCACGGGGCATGAGTCTGGCGGCGCTCGCCGCCTCCGCGGGCCTGTCCAAGAGTGAGATATCCAAGTTGGAAAACGGTGTTCGGCCCTTTCGGCCCGACCATGTGATCCGCTTGGCCAAGATTTTTGGCGTCGGCCCGACGGAGATGCTGTCCCCGGCCAGCCCGCTGCGGTCGATGTTGAGCGAAAGCAAAGCAGATGCGGAAGTGCCCGTCTATGAAGGGCGCGATCTGACCCGCGACGGGGTGGAAGCAAAGGCTGCCGGCACAATGCCTCGCTCGCCGCAGATGCGGGGGGTCCAGGGCGCCTATGCCGTGACGGTCCATGACCTGTCCAATGCACCGGCCATCAGTATCGGCACAACGTTGCTGGTTAATCCCAATGCGCCGCCCAATGTCGGTGATCTGGTGATCAACCGTCTTAACTTCGCACCGCTGGCCTTTTATCTGCGCCAGGACGATGAGGGTGTCATCTATGGCATGACCCTGTCACGCCGCCGTGTCGAATTGTCGATGGACGACCTGGACCGACTGCACCGCGTGGCTGGTGTCTGGTTCCCCCACTGACAGACCCTTGACGTTCCCTTAACCGGCCCCGACAGTTGGGCGGACGAACCTGGGAACAGTTGGGGAGTGGTGTGAATGGGGGACGGCTCTGGCGGCATCAGCACAGCCACCATCCATGCGTTGATGGTGGCTGAACGGACGCGATATGCCGCAACCCACCCAGATGCGGCGGCCCGTGTCGGTACGGGAGTTCCTGGTTTTTATCAGGGAGTGCCGATGCATTGGATGCGGGACTGGCCCATGCCATTCCCGTTTCTGGTGGCCAACGCGCAAGGGGCGACACTTACCGATACCGACGGTCATGTGCTGGCCGACTTTTGTCTCGGCGATACTGGCTCGATGTTCGGGCACTCGCCGGAACCGGTGCGCGACGCCATCATCGCCCAGGCCGGGCGGGGCCTGACCTACATGTTGCCCACCGATGATGCCATCGCCGTCGGGCGCCTGCTGACCGAGCGCTTCGGGCTGCCACATTGGCAGGTGGCCACAACCGCCACAGACGCCAACCGTTTTGCCCTGCGTGTTGCACGAGCGGTGACCGGTCGCGGGAAAATTCTGGTCTTCAATGGCTGTTACCACGGTACCGTCGATGAGACATTCGTCCGGCTGATCGATGGTGCCACGGTTCATCGACCCGGCCTTCTTGGGCAGTACACTGACCTGACCGCGCAGACGCGGGTGGTGGAATTCAACGATATTCCGGCCCTTGAAGCGGCGCTCTCCGATGGGCAGGTGGCTTGTGTCATTACCGAACCCGTCCTGACAAATTGCTGCATGGTCTTGCCCGATCCGGGCTTTCATGCGGCCCTGCGCCGCCTGACCCGTCAGAGCGGAACCCTGCTGCTCATCGACGAAACCCACACAATCTCTACCGGCCCTGGCGGGTACACCACCGCATACGGGCTGGAACCGGATATGTTTGTGCTTGGCAAACCGGTGGCGGGCGGGGTGCCGGCCAGCATCTGGGGCTTCAGCGATGATGTTGCGCTGCGGTTGGATTCTGTGCGCGCCCGAACGCCCGCTGGCCATTCCGGCATGGGGACCACCCTGTCGGCCAACGCCCTGGCCCTGGCCTGCATGCGGGCGACACTGGAACAGGTGATGGCACCGGAGGCCTATGCCCACATGGAGCGGCTTTCGGCTCGTCTGGAGGCCGGCCTGTCACAGGTCATCACCAGCATCGGCCTGCCGTGGCATGTGGTGCGGGTGGGGGCGCGGGTGGAGTTCATCTGTGCACCCGGACCTCTGCGTAATGGAACCCAGGCCGAGGCAGCCCATGCCGGGCCGTTGGAACAGGCAATCCACCTGGCCTTGTTGAATCGGGGCATCCTGATCGCCCCCTTTCACAACATGATGCTGGTCTGTCCCTTGACCACCCAGGCCCAGGTCGATGCACTGATCGCCGCCTTTGCCGACGTTGCCGGCATTCTGGCGCAGGGAAAGTTGGGGGCCCCATGAACAGGCAGATCGCCGACTGGTCAGAGGCGCAGGGCTTCCTGGCCGCACACCCGGAGGTAGAAGCCGTGGATATCGTCCTGACTGATGCCAATGGCATCGGGCGGGGTAAGATCATCCGGCGGCATGAGTTGGAAAGCCTGTACCGGAACGGCCGCCATCTCCCCTCGTCCATCCTGGGCCTGGATGTGACCGGCGAGGATGTGGAGGAAACGGGTCTCGTCTGGTCGGTTGGAGACGCCGACCTGCGCGCCTGGCCAATCGCTGGCACCCTGGTGCTGCTGCCCTGGACCCGGCCGCTGCGGGCCCAGGTTCTGCTCGGACTTTATCATCTGGACGGTCGTCCGCATGGGGCGGATCCGCGCCATGCCCTGACCCGACAGTTGGAAATGCTGTCTGCGGCGGGGCATACGCCTGCCGGTGCTTTTGAACTGGAATTCTACCTTCTCGATGCAGCAGCGGGACCAGATGACAAACCGCGACCGGCGGCGATGGCACTGGATGGACGGCGGCATGGTCAGGTGCAGGTCTATGGTCTGGATGATCTGGACGGCATGCAGCCGTTTTTTGGCCCCGTCTATGAGGCGGCAAAGGCACAGGGTTTACCGCTGGAAACGCTGATCTCCGAATATGCGCCAGGACAGTACGAACTGACCCTTCACTACCGCAACGATCTGCTGCGCGCCGCCGATGATCTGGTCATGCTGAAACGGCTGGTCAGAGCATTGGCGCGGCGCCAGGGAATGACGGCCTGTTTCATGGCCAAACCCTTGGCGGGACAAGCCGGATCCGGCATGCATCTACATATTTCCCTCAATGACAGGGCGGGCCACAACCAATTTGCGGAACTGGCAGGGACAGAGGCCCCTAACCCTCTGCTGCGTCAGGCAATTGGTGGGCTGGTCGCCACTATGGGGGATGGCATGCTGGTCTTTGCGCCCCATGCCAATTCCTGGCGCCGGTTTGTGACGAAACTCTATGCACCGGTACAGCCAACCTGGGGGATCAATGACCGGTCGGTCGCCCTGCGCATCCCGGCAGGCGCGGCGCAGGCCCGTCGGCTCGAACATCGGCCGTCCGGGGTGGATGCCAATCCCTATCTTGTGGCCACAACCGTTCTGGCTGGGATACGGTACGGGATCACCCATGGCATTGATCCAGGACCGGCCGCCCAAGGGCAGGGATTTACGCAGCAGACAGCATTTGCCCGGAAGATGCCGGCAGACTGGCGCGCCGCCATCGCGCAAGCCGCAGAGTCCGACTTCCTGAAATCAGCCCTTGGCGACGAGTTGCACACGGCGTTCCTGGCAATCAAACGTGCTGAACTTCTGCGTGTGGCGGAAACCATCCCGGATACGGACTACAAATTGTATCTTCATCACGTCTGACAATCTCAATGGGATTGCTTTTTCTACTGACGCTGATGAATAGTGAAGGCCTTCCACGGATCGCCTTCACAGATGCGCTGTTTGCCCTACCTGTGCCTGCTGCTGTTGGCCCCGATCTGCCGGGCCGATACGCCGCCGACCGATCAGCCCACCGCCTTTCTGACCACCATCGGATCGGGTTGGACGGCAATGGAAATGCCCGCCGATGGGGTGCCTGCGACCAGTTTCGGTGTTCGCCCCGTCCGGGCCCTGCTGACCACCCTTCGCCAGGGCGAGGACGGTCTGGTTGCCGACTTTGCCTTGGAAATGCTGGCCCAGCAGCGGCACATGCCTTCGCTGGTCCTGGACAGCCGTGGCCATGGCGACAGTATCACTGGCCGGCTGGACAGCCTTTTATTAGGTGGCCAAATCGGCAAGGTAGAACTGTCCGCTGGTATTGGCCAGGATTGGCGCGGGCACCTGCGGCCCGTCTTGAATGTCCGTGCTCCGTTCCGGCTGCCTCTGTTGCGTGATGTTTGGATATCCGGTGGCATGGGGGGGCCCGATGGGCCGCTGCTGGAAGCAGGATGGGCGGTTCGGGGGTCTGGGTCTTTTGCGACCCTGGGCTGGCGCCGCGACCGGGGTCTGATCGGCCGGGCCGGCATCCAGTTTGACGGTAAGGCCCTGGCGGAGCCTTGGTTTCGCCGGTCACGACGGCCTGATGGCGGGCGCTTCACCGATATCGGACTCGACCAGTCACCTGGTATGGCCTTGCGGGCCGCCTTGCTGGAGACCGGCTCACCACCGCCGGCCCGGATCACGGTGTCGAGCCATCGGTTGGGCCTGCCCGGTGTGGCAGCCAGTGTCGCCGGCAGCGACCTTGATGCCCTGAGCCGCCACCGGATCAGCCCGGCCGAAATCCGCCGCAACAGTCAGTTCCAGCGGGCCCCGACACCCGAGAGCCTGTCCCACCGGTGGGAAATGCAGGCGGATGTCTTTAACGAGTTCGAACCCGGGCCACGTGGCTCCCCCTGGTCCAGCCGCACATCTGTCGGGGGCCGATTGCATCTGTTGCCCTTTGTCGGCGTGATCTTAACAGCCGAAGGACGGATAGCCATGGCCAGCAATATCGGCTGGCCCCGGCGGGAACCACCATCGGCGGGGCGCGACGATGCCGCCCTTTATCTGTACCGCCGATACAGCCTGGATCGGGTGCAGGTAACCTTTGTCCGCGCCCTGTCCCCGTCTGTAGACCTGCTGGTGGAGACCGGACATCTGGACCCGATGTATGGCGGCGGCGGAGTTGAGCTTCGCTACCAGCCCTGGCGTGCGCGCTGGTCGGTCGGGACGGTCCTCCACCAGGTGTGGAAACGTCCACCGCGGGTGCAGACGCTCTATCGTGGGACCGGCCAACTGACCGGATTTCTCACCGGTGAGTGGGAAGGGCAGGATGGCGGCACCCGCAGCAACCTCTCCTTGGGACGTTATCTGGCCGGCGACTGGGGCGCGACCTATGCTTTGTCGCGGCAGTTCGGAACCGGCGTCACTTGGGCGATCGACGCCACCGTCACAACCGGCAGCAGCCGGATCGGCTTGACCTTAACCCTGCCCCTGATCGGTTTTGGCCAACATGTGGACACCGTGGCGCGCGTCCGGGTACGCCCGATGGCGCGGGAAAATGCCGAAAGGCTGGATCGCACGCTGACCCTTTCCGACCTGCGGTTTGCCGCCGGATATGGCCGTGTCGTCCGGGACTGGGACCATGGCATGGGGCGGGTACGGTAGGGCTGGCATCACGCGGCCTTACGGTAAATCAGGCCTTCATGGTGGGGACCGGACAGGATCGGCAGGGTGATAACCGCATCCAACCCGCCCCCTGGACGGTTATGCAGGCGGATATCCCCGCCATGTCCATGCACCACGGACCGCGCGATGGAAAGGCCCAACCCAACACCTCCGGTACGGCGATTGCGCGACGATTCCAAGCGCACAAACGGCTCGAATACCCGCTCCAAATCGTTTTCCGGAATCCCCGGCCCGTCATCAGCGACCAGTATAACTGCTTCCGTTCCATCAGTACGGATGGAAACCCGCGCGGTGCCTCCATAGGCCAGGGCATTTTCGATCAGGTTACGAATGGCCCGGCGCATTGATCCTGTGCGGCAGATCAGAGGCAGCCGGTCAGCGGCACTGAAGCTCACAGGATGGCCAGTATCCGCAAAATCGTCACAGACACTTTCCACAAGCGTGGAGAGGTCGGCACGCACGGCTTCCTCCCCCAACTCGTCGCGGGTAAAAGACAAGGTGGCCTCTACCGTGGCCCGCAACTCGTCCAGTGTCTCCAGCATGCGGGTCTTTGTCTCCCCCTCATCCAGCAACTCCACACGCAGGCGCAGATTGGTGATGGGGGTGCGCAGATCATGGGAGATGGCCGCCAGGATGCGAGTCCGGTCATCCACGAACCGACGGATGCGGGCACCCATGGCGTTAAAGGCGTGGGCCGCACGGCGCACCTCTTCGGGCCCACGTTCAGCCTCCAGTGTCGGGACCGCTTCCCCGCGACCCAACCGATCGGCCCGGTCGGCCAGATCCCGCAATGGGCGCGACAATCGGCGGGAGATGTAGAAACTGGCCAGGGCCACCATCAGGATGGAAGTCAGCATCGTCCAGGTCGATGTGCTGCTCCACACCGTCGGCTGTATGGTGCGGCGGTTCACGGCATTGAGCCACTGACCATCCGGCAGCCGCACCGAAAACTTCATCCCCATTTCCACCGGTTCAATCGCGGCCCAAGGGTTGTGGAACCAGGAAGGTTCAGCATTCTCGGCCTTGTTCCACATCTTGAACAAAACGGCACTGCGCGGCAGGTCCAGCAGGTCCATCAGTCGGTCACGGGCTGCAATTGCCTGCGGATCGGTCAGCACCAAATCAGGGGAAAGCAGGGGTTTGTCATCAACGGAATAGCGGGTTTCGCGCGCCCGGATGCCACTTAATGTCTTCTGGCGCAGTTCTCGGGGCAGGATGCCCATGATGCGGCTGGTATTGGCAATGCGGGGCAGCATCTCCTCCACATGCGTGCGGCGCACCGTGGCAGCTTTGTCATCCAGCGATGCTGTCCAACTGCCCAGCTTGGCCACCAGCATGGCGCCAATCAACAGCGCCACCATGTGGGTAAACAGGCTGCGCGGCTGCCGCAGCAAAGCCGTCAGCCCTTTCATGCCGCCTTGACCTCAGTCGCCAAGCAGTAGCCGCCACCCCAGACTGTCTTGATCAAAGTAGGATTGCGAGGATCGGGCTCGATCTTGCGGCGCAGGCGGCTGACCTGGTTGTCGATGGATCGGTCGAAAACATCGGCCTCCCGCCCCTTGGTCAGGTCCAGCAGTTGTTCGCGGGTCAGGACCATGTTGGGATGGCGCACAAAGGCTTCCAGCAACGAGAATTCGGCGGTGGACAGCGACACAACGACCCCGTCCGCGCCCAACAATTCACGCCGGTTCAGGTCCAGCAGCCAGCCATCGAACGTCAGACGGCTTTCATCGGCCTTTCGGCGTATCCCTGTCACGGGCAGGCTGTGGCTACGGCGGAGGACCGCGCGGATACGGGCCAGCAATTCCCGTGGTTCAAACGGTTTGGTGACGTAATCATCAGCCCCCATCTCCAGCCCGACGATGCGATCGGTGGCCTCACCAATCGCGGTGAGGAAGATGACAGGCGTATCCATGCTCTCACGGATATGGCGGAACAGGCTGAGCCCATCCTCACCGGGCATCATGACGTCCAGGACAATCAGATCAGCGGCGCAGGCGCGCAGCCGCCGCCGCGCCACCGCCGCATCCTCTGCCGCTGTCACCCGCATCCCATGTTTTTCCAGGAAGCGGGTCAGGGTTTCGCGGATATCGCGGTGGTCATCGACCAGAAGGATATGGGGGTTCTCGGTAGCCTGCATCGGTACTTGATCAAATGATTTGCCTGCCCCTCAACATGGCATGCGTTGATAGTCACGGGAAGGCGTGACTGCGTCTCAAATTGTATCGGTTTGTGGCACCTTGCAGTCTTGACCTTGTGGTGTCGCGCGCAAAAAATGCCGCGTCGACCTCACACCGGAAATTGTCGCCCATGTCCGCAAAGGCAACACCCGCCATCAACGCCCTGAAAAAGGCCGGTGTTGCGTATCGGCTGCTGGAATATGAATACGATCCCGACGCAGATGCGATCGGTATGGCTGCCGCAGCCGCCTTGGGTGTCGATCCGGCATTGTTGTTCAAAACACTGGTGGCCGATGTCGAGGGGGTTGGATTGGTCTGTACCGTCATCCCGTCTCCTGCCCGGCTTGACCTGAAAGCTCTGGCCGTTGCGGCGGGCGGAAAGAGGGCGGCCCTGGCCGACCCGAAGGTGGCCGAAAGGGTCTCGGGCTACGTCATCGGCGGTATCAGCCCGCTTGGCATGCGCAAACGCCTGCCAACGCTGATTGATGCCAGTGCCGCCGACCTGATCGAAATGATCATGAACGGCGGACGGCGAGGCCTTCAGATCGCGGCCGCACCCGCCGATGTGCTACGCGCAACAGACGGGACGCTGGCGCCGATCACTGTTCTCAACTAGCAACAGCTTGATAAAGAACGGAGATCATGGCATCGTCCCTGAGTAATCATTCATCCGCCATAAGCGCTGGCACCGGACTTCCGCTTCCACAGCGAATGGATAGGTATCGCCCACACCCGAAGTGAATATACATTTTGAAACGACAATGATCGCCAGCGATCATGAGAGGTGGGGCGAGCATGACGGCCAGCATCGATACCCAGCCGCCGGACCCACAAGCGTCAGGCGATGACGCCTTTGCCAATCCCTGCGGTCTGCTGTCGGACGAAATTTTGCGTCTGCACGCGCTGGACCGTTATCACATTCTGGACAGCCAGCCGGAACCGCAATTCGATCGTATTGTTGCCCTGGCCAAACGCATCCTCAAGGTGCCGATCGCCCTGATTTCGTTGGTGGATCAAGAACGGCAATGGTTCAAGGCCCGCGAAGGACTATCAGTAGCGGAAACGCCGAGGTCACTGGCCTTCTGCGACCATGCCATCCGGCGGCGGACCGTGATGGTGGTGGAGGATGCGCGCGTAGACCCAAGATTCCAGGACAATCCACTGGTGACCGGAGAGCCGGGAATTCGCTTTTATGCTGGCGCCCCGCTGGTCACCCGCGATGGCCAGGCCCTAGGCACCATCTGTGTGATCGACCGCGTGCCCGGCAGCCTTGACGCAGAGCAACAGGCAACGCTGGCCGATCTGGCCGCCATCGTCATGGACGAGTTGGAGCTACGGCTGGCCAACCGTGAATTATCAGTGCTGGCGCAGACCGACCCGCTGACCGGTGCGCTGAACCGACGCACGTTCTTTTCGCTGGCGGAACGGGAAATCGGGCGGCAGCAGCGGATCGGTTCCGATCTTGCCGTTCTGGTGCTGGATATCGACCATTTCAAAAAGATCAACGATACCTATGGCCATAATACCGGCGATCAGGTCCTGGCGCAGTTCGCTGCCCAAATCAGCCAGTGCATTCGTGTACAAGATGTCTTCGCCCGCCTGGGAGGCGAGGAATTTGGCCTGATACTGCCGGACACCAACGCACATCAGGCGGCTGAGACGGCGGAGCGTCTGCGCCGCAGTGTCGAGCAGACACCCATCCATACCGATTCCGGTTCACCAAGTATCACGGTCAGCATCGGCGGTTCTGTGGTGTTACCCGGAGACACCAGTATAGAGCCGGTCCTGCGCCGCGCGGATGTCGCCTTGTACCGGGCCAAAAACTGCGGGCGTAACCGGGTGATCGCCGCCTGACCCGTCAGGATTGCGACCAGCCGCCGCCAAGAGCGCGGTACATCGACACCGCCGCCTGCAACTCTGCCAGCCGCACCTGCGTTAACTGATCCTGCGCTGACAGGAGTGAACGCTGTGCATCCAACAGGGTCAGAAGATCGGTTGCCCCCTCCCGGTAGCGTGTTTCGGCCAGACGGAACAGTTCGCGCGCCAGACGCACCGCCTCTTCCTGTAACTGCCGCTGGCGTTCGGTATTGCGCGCGGCAGAAAGGGCCGTCTCCACATCGGCAAAGCCGGTCAGAATGGCCTTGCGGTAGGTTTCCACCAATTCCACGCGGCGCGCCTCGGCCACATCCACCTGGGCACTGCGGCGCCCCCCATCAAACAGGCTTTGCGCCAAAGACAAGCCGGCATTGGCAACCGCAGTGGGAGCGTTGACCAGTCCAGACAGCCCCCCCGCGGCCAACGAACCGGAAAGATTGAGTGTGGCTGACGGATAAAGAGCCGCCCGTGCAGCCACGATATCAGCGCCCGCCCCTTCCAACTGCCGGGCCGCTGCCTTCAGATCGGGACGGCGTTCCAGCAGGTCGGCCGGGGTGCCGACGCCAGTGGCTGGCAGGCCCAGCCCGCCCAACCCTGTGGCTCCCAGGGACAAATCACCGGGGCCGCGGCCTAACAGGACAGCAAGGGCATTGGTCGCCGACAGTTCCTGCTGTCGAAGGGCCGGCAGGGCTGCCTGCTGGCTGGTCAGAGCGGTTTTTTGTTGCGCAACCTCCAGCGCGGTGGCGGCGCCATTGCGATAACGGGCCTCGACCACCGCCATCACCCGTTCGGCCAGCCCCAGATTCTCCTCAGCGCTGCGAATGCGATCGCGCAGCGACAGGACCTGGAAATAGGTATTGGCGATGGTTGAGGTGACGGTCAGGGCCACCGTCTCCTGGTCCAGCCGGCTGATGATGGCACTGACCGCCGCGCTGTCAGCGGCGGCACGGTTTGCGCCCCAGAAATCCAGTTCATAACTGGCACTGACACCAGCGCTGGCATTGGTCCGGCCGGAACGGCCACCGGCACCGGCGGCATCCGTTTCCTGGCGGCTGAGACCTGCGGAAGCGCCAAAGTTCGGCAAAAGATCGGCCCCCGCCGCGCGGGCACGGGCATCAGCCTGCAACAACCGGGCGGCGGCAGCCGCCAGATCGGGATTGGCTTTACGGGCGTCCGACAGCAGCGCCACCAGTTCAGCCGACCCGAAACCGCCCCACCAGTCGGCGGATGGCCATGGGGTGGCATTGCTGTCAGCCGCTGCCTGCTGCCAGACAGACGGGGGGGTAACGGGGCTGGCGCTGTGGCCATAGTCACCCTGGGCACAGCCACTCAGGATGGTACCGGACAGCAGCAGCGACAGGATCAGGTGCTGGGATCTGACGATCATTCGGGGACATCATCCGGAAAAGAGGTCAATCGGCGGCCAGCGCCACAACAGGGTCCAGCAACGCCGCCCGACGGGCTGGCGTGTAGCCGAAGATCAGGCCGGTGGCGAAGGCGCAGGAGAAGGCCAGGAGCATGGGCGGTAAGGTCAGTTGGATATCGACCTTGAACAATGTGAGGAACAGAGAAATGCCGATGCCCAACACCACGCCGATGACGCCGCCCAGCGCCGATACCAGCAGTGCTTCCAGCAGGAATTGCTGCATCACATGGCGGGCGCGGGCGCCGGTCGCCATACGGATACCGATCTCCCGTGTCCGTTCAGTTACGTTGACCAACATGATGTTCATCACGCCGATCCCCCCCACCAGCAGCGAGATGGCAGCGATGGAGCCCAGAAGGATGGTCATGGTCTCTCGCATGGCCGACAAGGTGTCGATGAAGGAGGCAGTGTTGCGGATCTGGAAATCCTCTGCCTGATGCCGGGCGATCAGCAGGCTGGTGATCATGGCCTGCGTCTCATCTATCACGGCCAGATCATCGACCAGGACCGTAATTGTCCGCAGGTCACGACGCCCGAACAGGCGGTAAGAACCGGTGGTCAATGGGACAAAGACGACATCATCCTGGTCCTGGCCACCGGGGTTCGCCCCTTTGGGCGCCATGACACCAACGATCTGAAAGGGGACATTGCGCAGCAGAATGTAGCGACCGACAGGGTCCTGACCGGGAAACAGATTATTGGCAACGGTCTGACCGATTACGGCGACCGGTGCATATTGCCCCAATGCCTCCTGGTCAAAGAACGTACCAGATGCCAGATCCCAGGCCCGGGCGGCCTGCACATCGGGTGTGGTTGCCGTGATCTGGGTCTGGTAGTCCAGGTTGCCGGCCCGCACCGTCATATTGCCGGAAAATTCAGGAACGGCGACCACCACATTCGGCACTCTGGCGATGGCCGCCGCATCATCCGGCACCAATGTCGCAACCCCGTTGGCATTGCGCTGGCCAGGCGCACCAGGCCGAATCACCAACAAATTGGTGCCCATGGCGCTGATCCGTTCCACCATGGCCTGTTGCGAGCCATTGCCCACAGCCAGCATGGTGACGACCGACGCCACACCGATGACGATGCCCAACAGGGTCAGTATGGTGCGATAGAGATTGGCCGACAGGGCACGCCGGGCCATACGGAACGCCTCCAGCAACTCCTTCGCTGTCCAGCCTGTGTCCTGGCCCGGTTCAGGGACAAGGATGGTGCGGGCAGCCACTGGCGGTGGGGCCGTTTGGGCCAGCGCGCGGGGTGTCGGCCCGTCGGCCACAATCTGCCCATCCTTGATTTCGACCAGACGGCGGGCGTTGTTGGCCACATCGCGGTCATGGGTGATCAGGATGACGGTGTGGCCCTTGGATGCCAGATCGGACAGCAGGCGCATCACCTCTTCACCACTGCGGCTGTCAAGTGCGCCGGTGGGCTCGTCGGCCAGAATGACCTGACCGCCATTGACCAGGGCACGGGCGATGGACACGCGCTGCTGCTGTCCACCGGAAAGCTGGTTGGGCTTGTGGTCCATTCGTTCTGACAGGCCCAGCGCGCTCAGCAGTTCCTCCGCGCGGTCGCGCCGCGCCTCCCGGCCCAGCCCGGCGTAAATCGCCGGCACTTCCACATTCTCCACGGCCGTGGACATCGAAATCAGGTTGTAGGATTGGAAGACAAAGCCGAACGCTTCCCGGCGCAGCAAAGCCAGCATGTCGCGATCAAAAGTCGAGACATCCCGCCCATCGAACAGGTATTGGCCCGTTGTTGGCCGGTCGAGACAGCCCAATATGTTCATCAGGGTCGATTTACCCGACCCCGACTGGCCCATGATGGCCACAAATTCCCCAGGATGGATCTTCAGCGAGATGCCTTTCAGCACCTGGACTGCCATTTCTCCGGTGGAGTAGGTCTTGGTGATATCGACCAGTTCGATGAGGGGAGAGGCGTCGCCCCGGCTGTGTGGCGTGCTCATAGCATCCCCGGGGGCCGCATGCGCTGCATGTTCTGCTGCTGCTGTTGCTGCTGAACCTTCAACTGGCCGGCGGAGGGTTTGCGGCCCACGACCACAAGGTCGCCCTCATTCAGGCCCGACAGAACCGCCGCATAGACCCGGTCGCTGACGCCAATCATAATACGTCGTTCCTCCACCGTACCATCAGGCTTCAACACCTGGACCATGCGGGGGCGTTCGCGCTGGCCGGCAGGATCAGCCGGCGGCGCACCAGCGGACGTCGCCCCATCGCGGCGACGACGCTCCCCTTCGACACCGGCTTGCGGCGGACCACCAGCCTGCTGCGGGCCACCGGCTTGGCGCGCGGCCGGACGCTGAAACGCCGCGACGGGAACCCGCAGCACATTGTCGGCCGCGGCGACGACAAAGAAGGTCTGCGCCGTCATCTGCGTCATCAGAGCGCCGCCAGTATTCTCCACATCGAACAAGGCATTATAGAGAACAACGTTGTTCACCACCTCAGGTGTCGGATTGATCTTCGCCAATGTACCGCGCCACTGCCGATCGGGGCGACCCAGGGTGGTGAAATAGGCTGGCATGCCGATACGAAGACGCGAAACATCGGCTTCGGACACCTGGGTGGTCACCGTCATCACGGCAAGATCGGCGATCCGCAGGATGATGGGGGCTGACTGGTTGGCGTTCAGCGTCTGACCCTGCTTGGCATTCTGTGACACCACGGTCCCCGACATCGGGGCAAAGATCTTGGTGTAGCCCAAATTGGCCTCGTCGCCGCGCAGGGTGGAGGTTGTCTGACGGATCTGGGCATTCACCGCCTTCACCGCTGCCTCTGCGGCGCGCAGTGTCTTCTCAGCGTTCTGGAAGGCATCCTCGCTGGTTGCATTCTCCGCCAGCAGGTTCTTCTGTCGGGTGAATTGCTGTTGCGCCAGGGCCAGTTCCGCCTGCCGCTGGGTCAGTTGCGCCCCCAGATTTTCAAGCTGGGCGCGATTGGCCTCGACACGGGTCAGATAGACGGTCGGGTCGATTTCCGCCAGCAGGTCGCCTTGATTGACTTGCTGACCGATCTCTACATGCACTTTGCGCAACTGCCCCGACACTTGGGTGCCGACATCGACAAAGTCGCGCGGTTGCAAATTACCAACAGCCGTCACGCTGTCTTCAATATTGCCGCGATCAGCCGCCGCAGTCAGATAATCGGCTGCGCCTTCCCCGTTTCCGCCGCTACCCGCTTGCCACCAGTAGACACCGGTGGCAATAGCCAGCGCAACCACCCCGATCAGGATGTTTCGGAGGCGGAACAGGCTTGGTTTCCGGCGACCGCCCGGCGGCTTGCTATGGGCCTTGGTCGTGACTTGCGCAGCAGGTTGCATCATCGCTTCTTTGGCAGGACTGGTTTCGTAACCTCTTATACGCTGCCCTGCGGCAGACCCTGCGGCAAAAAATGTTTAATTTTTTGGTCACGAGCCAATGAAGACCCTGCTGGTCAGCGCATTGCTGCAATGCGTGCGGTTCCATCATAAACAGGGGCATGGTCAGAAAACTGTCAGCATCGGCCGCTATGGTTGATGACGATATCTGTGACAAACAGTGACTGACATGCATATTGCCCTCTTCCTCCACGCGCTCAGCACCGGGGGCGCGCAGCGCCGGACGGCGATGTTGGCTAATGGGCTGGCCGCGCGCGGTCATGATGTCGATCTGATCACAGCCACCGCTGGCGGACCGCAGGCCGGGCTTGTCGCCGCCAACGTGAATATCATCGCCTTGGCCGCTAACTCTGCCAGTGATGTCGCGACTGGGGGTGTAAGGGCCGGTGAACTTCTTTCGGCCATCCGACCACTCGCCCGCTATATCCAGCAGCAGCGCCCGGCGATGCTGGTGGCCATGGCCAATCACGCCGTTCCACCAGCCGTCATGGCCCATTTGCTCGCACGGCAAAAGGCGACACGTCTGGTTCTGCGTGCCAGTAACCATCTATCCCGCAACCGGACCGGTGGGCCTTCCTTGCGCCGTATGGCCGAGAGTTGGCTGTGGCAGCGTGCTGACGGAGTCCTGGCGGTGTCGGACGATGTGGCACGGGATGTTGCACGCCTGACCGGCCGGAGGGCGGATCGCATCATTTCAGTGCCCAGTCCCATTTTGCCCGACAGCCTGTCCTTGCCCGTCCGATCCCTTCATCCGGATGGCGCCCCGGCAGAGATCCTGGCCATGGGCCGTTTTGTTCGCCAGAAAGGTTTCGATACCTTGCTGCGGGCCTTTGCCCTGCTGCTGGAACGCCGTCCAGCCCACCTGACCCTGGCAGGCGATGGTCCCGATGCAGCGAGCCTGAAGGCCTTGTGCCGGGATCTTCGTATTCAACAGCATGTAAGCTTTCCCGGTCTGGTGAAAGACCCGTTTACGCGCATGGCGGCGGCGGATCTGTTTGTGCTGTCGTCACGCTGGGAAGGGATGCCGGGCGTGCTGGTGGAAGCGATGGCCATGGGCTGCCCCGTGGTCTCAACCGACTGCCCCGGCGGTTCGCGCGAATTGCTGCGCCATGGTGCGCTGGGTCCGCTGGTGCCGGTCGATGATGCCGCCGCATTGGCCGACGGGATGGACGCAGCCCTGTCCCATCCGGTGGCGTCCACGGTCCTACGTGAACGGGTGCGTGGTTTCACGGTGGCTGGCGCGACCGCAGCCTATGAACAGGCGCTGCTGGCCCTGGCAGGACGCCCGTCGAGCTTCCCCAACCAGCCACAGCCCACCCCCCCGCGTCTGGCAGCCTAAGGGTGGATCAGAACCGGTTGGTCCTCGCCTATTGGCTGTTTCTGGGATTGCTGCTGACCGGTTTTGTGCTGGGGCGCGGCTATAATCATGATGAGGAACAGTTCCTGGCCGCCGCCGTACTGGCCATGGATCAGGTGCCGTACCGCGACTTTCTCTATCTGCAACCGCCGGCCTATCCGGCTCTCCTGTCCGGTCTGTTCCGACTGCTGGGTCTGACGGAGGGCTTTTTCCTGGTTGCGCGGCTGGCCAATCTGGGTTTCACGCTGGCTGCGCTGGCCGCCCTCTGGTGCTTTGCGCGCCGGCAGGCGGTGGCCCCGTGGCCGGCATTGGCCGTCACCTTGCTGTTCGCCACCTGCACCGCAATCCAGCCCGCCATCGACAGCATGCGCAACGACATGGCGCCTTGCGCCCTGGCGCTGTGGGCGGTTGTCCTGCTTCTGTGGGAGGGGCAGCGCGAACGGCCGCGACAGGCCATGACGGTACTGGCGGGTCTGCTGCTGGCGGGGGCGGTGGGCATGAAACTGTCCTATGTATTCGCGCCTTGCCTGCTGATCCTCTGGTCGCTCTGGCAACGGCGCACACTGTTGCCCGGCTTGATTGCTGGCGGGTCTTTGGGCGGATTGTTGCTGCTTCCCTGGCCGGTCGCCGGGTGGGATGGTTTTTTGGAGGGTGTGTTTACCTATCACCGTGTCACACCGGCCCTGTGGCATGCGGAAGCCGGTCTAGGCAGTTGGTTCGAGATGGAATATCTGGCGGAGTTCCTGAATCGGCGGGTCTTCACCGATGCCGTGCTGGCGGGCCTGCTGTTCCTGGTAACCGCCTGGGTACTGGGCCGGCGGGATGCGGCAGTGAAGGCGGTGTTGCGGGACCGGCAGATGGGTTTGCTGGCCGCGCTGATGCTGGGGGCGCTGGTTTTCGGGCTGCTGCCGCGCCCGCCCTATATCCAGTATTTCATGCCCTTTGCCGCCTTCACCCTGCTGGCCATGGCGGCGGCTTGGCCGGCCCTGGAAAGTGTGGGGCGGATGCGAGCGGCCCTGCTGACGGCAGTGGTGCTGCTGGGCGCCCTGCCCGGCACGCTGGTCCTGCTGGCCAACGCACCCCGGCTGTTGCAGCCGGAAAAATGGATGGTCAGCCGTATTACCGAAGCGGGGAACGGCATACGGGCGGCCATGCAGGCAGCCAATGTGACTGCCGGCCCCGTCGCCACCCTGTCGCCCATTCCGGTGCTGGAGGTCGGGTTGAGCATCTATCCCGAGCTGTCAACGGGCCCCTTCTTCTACCGCACCGCCGACCGGTTGAGCGCGGAAAGCCTGCAAGCGTTAAACGCAGTGGGACGGCGGGACCTCCCCGCGCTGCTGGCAGCAAAGCCGCCGGCGGCCATCCTGATCGGACGGGAAGGCCTGGCGCTGGAACAGCCGCTGCTGGACTACGCCATGACACACGGGTTTGTGGAAAGACCCGTGCCCGGCCTGCGGGGAATGCGGCTGTTTATCGCCGCCCCCCGCTAACCGCCGGGTTTAGTCTTTAGCGTCCGGTTCCGCCGTCGGCGGCACTTCCTGCAAAATGGCCGCCGCTTCGGCCAGTTCCTTGTAGCGGCGGGCAGAGAAGGGGATGGAAATGATATAGGCCAGCCCCACCACCGACAGCGTCATCCAGGGGGCGCTGACCAAGGCAGCGGCGATGGCCCCCACGCCCAGCAGCACGAAAACGACATAGCGCTGCGGGATGCGCAGCCCCTTCATGGAGAAGGTGGGGACGGCGCTGATCATCAGGCCGGCCACCGCCACCGTCCAGGGGGCGACGATCCAGGGGCTGTCGAACCATCCCGGACCTGCCTCCAGCGTCGCGATCAGCGGTAACAGCGCCAGGAACGCCCCGGCCGGGGCCGGAACCCCCGTAAAGTAATTATAGGCAAAAGCCGGCTTTTCCGCCGCCGCCCCCAGCATGGTGTTGAACCGCGCCAGACGCAGGGCCGCACACACACCCATGAGCAAAGCCGCCATCCAGCCCAGCGTTCGGGCATCGTCCAGCGACCATAGATAAAGGATCATGGCCGGGGCCACGCCGAAGCTCACCACATCGGACAGGCTGTCCAGTTCCTCGCCGAACTTGCTCTGGGCGTTCAGCATGCGGGCGATACGCCCGTCCAGCATGTCGAAGACAGCGGCCACGGCGATGGCAATCACCGCTTCCTGCCACTTGCCCTCCATGGCGAATCGGATCGCCGTCATGCCCGATGCCAGATTGAGCATCGTCAGCATGTTGGGCAGCAGCTTGTTGATGGACAGGCCCTTCAGGCGCGGCGGCCGCAACCGCCGGACCCGGTGCCGATGGTGACCCGCGCGGGGCGGGTTCTCCTCGGACGACATCAGCGGACCTCACCCTCGCGCTGTTCCTCGCTGCTGTTCAGATCGGCCAGAACGGTTTCACCGGCGATCATCTTCTGACCCACAACAACCTGCGGATGGACGCCGTCGGGCAAATAGATATCGCAGCGGCTGCCAAAACGGATCAGACCATAACGTTCGCCAGCCTTCAACGACTGACCCGCCGTCACCCACCAGATGATGCGGCGGGCCACCAGCCCGGCAATCTGCACAAAGGCGATCTCGCGTCCATCGGGCAATCCCAAGCGAATGGACATCCGTTCATTCTCTTCGCTGGCCTTGTCCAGGTCGGCGTTCAGGAACTTGCCGGGCTTGTACTCCGCCGCCTTGATGACACCATCGGCAGGGCAGCGGTTCACATGCACGTCAAAAACGTTCAGGAACACAGAGATACGGGTCAGCTTCTCCTCCCCCATGCCCAGTTCGGGCGGCGGGGCGACCTTGGTGATCAAGGTGACACGCCCATCGGCGGGCGACACCACAAGGCCGGGTTTGGTCGGCGTCACCCGGTCGGGATCGCGGAAGAAATAGACGCACCAGGCGGTCAGGACCAACCCGATCCAGCCCAACGCCGGGGACCAGGTGGCCAGCAGGGCCGAGACCACGGCGAACAGCGCGATAAAAGGCCAGCCGGCCTTGTTGATCGGGACGATGACGGTTTTCAGCGCGGACATATCTTTCGCGGCTACCCGCTAATGGTGGACCCAAGACACCCATACTAGACAGTCGGGACCCGGATTTGAAGCGCCATGGTCAAGCCCTTGGAACAGGTCCACTTTTCCCAACGATGGAGGTAGGCCGGCGGATGTATTGACCCGTATCGACGGGCGGGCGACTATCACCCCGGTTGCATTGCGATGGGAGTTTTACGCTTGTCGATCCGCCTTGCCCCGCTGGCCGCCCTTTGCACCCTTCTGCTGCTGGCCGGATGCGGCACGACCAAGCCGACGGCCCTGGTGGAGCGACCGCCCGATGCCCGCTTCGTTGCCAATCTGCCCGAGGGTCCCATCACCCCGCCCGCAGAGCCGGCAGAAGCAGCAGCGGCGCTGGCCGGCGCGGAGGCTGCGTCCAAGTCGAGAAGTGACGCCGCCACGCAACTGTCGGCGTGGCAGAAGGCGGCGGAGGCCGGCAGTCCGGAAGGCAAGTACCACTACGCCACGCTGCTGTCCTTTGCTGCCGCTGGGCCAGACAAGGTGGGTGACGGATTTGACATGCTGCTGGACCTCGCCAAGAAGGGCCATGGACAGGCGGCCATGTCGCTCTGGCGGCTGTCGAAAATGTCCCGGTCGGGCAATCTGAACCAGCACGCGCCCTATTGGTTCAACATTGCCCGCCGGTCAGGCGATGCCATGGCCCTGGAGGTCTATGGTAAGCTTCTGGCCGATCTCCGCGGCACCGGTGAACTACCTCCCGGCACAGGCACCGGCGATTATTTCGATAGCGCTATGACCTTCACTCAGCCGCTGGCCGGCAGCCATGAGGGTGTGCCGCTGGAATACAAGGTCATGGCGGTACTCTACCCGGGCTGGAAGCGGGTAACGCAGGCGCTTCACATGGACAAGGAAGGTAAGGATTACGATGTGCTGGAACTGGAGAATGTCGACGGGCAGCGGGTGAAGCTGTATTTCGACATTACGGGGTGGATGACGCGGCAGTAAGTGCCCTGGCCTTGCAGCCAACCACCCGCTATAGCATCGGCCCATGCCCGACTTTCCCGCCCTTCCCATTGATGATGCCCTGCCAGCGCTGCTGTCGGCGCTGAACAGTGGCACGACAGCTGTGCTGCAGGCCCCGCCGGGGGCCGGCAAGACCACCCGCGTCCCCCTGGCCCTGCTGGACCAGCCCTGGGCCGCGTCGGGCCGCATCATCATGCTGGAACCCCGCCGTCTGGCCGCACGCGGGGCGGCGCGGCGGATGGCGCAGATGCTGGGGGAAGAGGTCGGGCAGACGGTCGGTTACCGGGTTCGCATGGATGCCCGCGTCTCGGCCGCCACCCGGATCGAAGTGGTGACGGAGGGGATTTTCCTGCGCCGCCTGCAATCCGACCCGTCGCTGGAGGACGTGTCGGCGGTGCTGTTTGACGAATTTCATGAACGCAGCCTGGATGCCGATCTGGCGCTGGCCTTCTGCCTGCAGACGCGCGACCTGCTGCGCGATGATCTGCGACTGGTCGTCATGTCTGCGACCCTGGATGGTGGGCCGGTGGCGGCCCTCCTGGGTGGGGCACCGCTGGTGACGTCGGAAGGGCGGGCCTTTCCGGTGGAGACGCGGTGGGTGGAACCCGGCCCCACAGACCGACCGGACGAGCATATGGCGCGCACGATCCGCCGGGCGCTGGCCGATGAGGCGGGTTCCGTCCTGGCCTTTCTGCCCGGCAGTGGGGAGATCCGGCGGGTGGAGAAGCTGCTGGCCGACGGCCCCCTGCCCGCCAATGTCCTGCTAACACCGCTTTATGGCGACATGAGCCTGGAGGCCCAGGATATCGCTATCCGCCCGGCCCCAGCAGGCCAGCGCAAGGTGGTGCTGTCCACCAGCATCGCCGAGACCAGTCTGACCATCGAGGGTATCCGCATCGTTATTGATAGCGGGCTGTCGCGCCTGCAACGATTTGATCCGCGTAGCGGCATGGGTCGGCTGGAAACTGTTAAATCGTCGCGTGCGTCGGCCGATCAGCGGCGGGGCCGTGCCGGACGTCTGTCGGCAGGTGTCTGTTACCGGCTGTGGTCGGAGGCCAGCGACCGCGCCCTGATCCCCTTCACCCCTGCGGAGATCACCCGCGCCGACCTGACGCCCCTGGCCCTGGAACTGGCGCAATGGGGCATTACCGATGCCGATGAGCTTTCCTGGCTGGACAGTCCGCCCGCCGCAACCCTGGCCCAGGCGCGCAAGCTGCTGCAACAGTTGGGTGCCATTGATGAGGCCTTGCGCATAACGGCCCATGGCAAGGCCATGGCCGGGCTGGGGGTACATCCGCGTCTGGCACATCTGGTCCTGCGCGGTAAGGAGTTGGGCCGCACAAGGCTGGCCTGCCGTATCGCGGCCCTGATCGGAGAGCGGGATATTCTGCGCGGTGGAGGGCGGCGGGATGCCGACCTGCGCACCCGCCTGGAACATCTGGATGAACGCGGGCGCGGCGGCGATGTCGACCGGGGCGCCCTGCATCAGGCACTGGAACAGGCCCGCCAGTTGGAACGGCAGGTGGGCGGACCGCCCGGTCCCATCGACCATGAGGATGCCGGCCTGCTGCTGGCACTGGCCTATCCCGACCGGATCGGACAGCGGCGGGCGGGCGCGGCGGGCCAATTCCGCCTGTCGGGCGGGCGCGGGGCCATGCTGGACCCGACCGATGCGCTGGCCACCGCCGACCTGCTGGCCGTGGCCGATCTGGACGGTCAAGGGCGGGATGCCCGCATCTTCCTGGCCGCACCCGTCACGCAAGGCGCATTGGAAGAGGCCTTTGCCGACGTGATCCGGGCCGAAACGGAAGTGGTCTGGGATGGGCGTGAACAGGTCGTACAGGCGCGCCGGCGGCGGCGGCTGTTCGAACTGTCGCTGAAGGATGAACCGCTGACCAATCCACCGGCCGATCTGGTCCTGCCCGCCATGCTGGAGGGGGTGCGTTCCATGGGACTGTCCTGCCTTCCCTGGAGCAAGGAGCTGGAAGGATGGCGGCGGCGGGTGGCGTTTCTGCACCGTGCATCGCCCGACCGCTGGCCCGATGTCTCTGACGACGGGCTGCTGGCCAGTCTGGAGGATTGGTTGGCGCCCTACCTGTCGGGTATCACGCGGCGGTCGCATCTGGACCGGGTCGATCTGTATGCGGCCCTGACTGGCATACTGGATTGGAACCAGCGCCAGGCCATGGATGCGGAAATCCCCACCCATCTGACGGTCCCCACCGGCAACCGCATCCCCATTGATTATTCCGGTGAGGAGCCGGTTCTGGCGGTACGATTGCAGGAACTGTTCGGGCTGGCCGAAACGCCACGGCTGGGCGGCGGGCGCATCCCGGTGCTGCTGCATCTTCTGTCACCAGCCCATCGCCCAGTTCAGGTCACACGCGACTTGGCAGGCTTCTGGGCCGGATCATACAAGGAAGTGAAAAAGGAGCTGGCGGGACGGTATCCGCGCCATTACTGGCCCGACGACCCTTTGATCGCCGAACCGACGGCGCGGGCCAAACGTCGGGGCACATAATGTGAAGGGGCGTCGGTGCGCACCGACGCCCCTTCCTTCTCATTGTTCCCCGCGCTCAGGCTGCGGCCGTTGACCGGCGGCCAGAGCGTACAGCGTCATTTTCCAGGATGAAACGGCGAACCCGCGGTTCAATCTCTTCGCGCCATTTACGGCCATTGAAAATGCCGTAATGACCGACACCCTTTTGCAAATGATTATGCTTCTTGGCCTGGGGAATGTTGTTGCAAAGATCATGGGCAGCGATGGTCTGGCCCGGAGCGGAGATATCGTCCAACTCCCCTTCGACCGTGAGCAAAGCCGTCTTTTCGATGGCCGAGGGGTCCACAGTCAGGCCCCGCCATTTCATGCGACCAGTCGGCAGCGTGCGCTCCTGGAACACCTGATTGACGGTCTGCAAATAGAATTCTGCTGTCAGATCCATCACCGACAGATATTCATCATAGAACTTGCGATGCCCCTCAGCGCTTTCACCGTCACCGCGCACCAGATGCTTGAACAGCTTCAGATGTTCGCCAACATGCCGGTCGAGGTTCATCGACATGAAGCCCGTCAACTGCACAAAACCCGGATAAACCTGACGCATGGCGCCCGGGTAGTAGAACGGAACGCTGGAGATGACATTGCGTTCAAACCAGCTGATGTCTTTGTCTTCCGCCAGTTTGGTCACGACGGTCGGGGCGGCGGCGGTATTGATCGGCCCCCCCATCAGGGTCATGGTCGCGGGCTGACATGGGTCGTCCAACTGCGCCATCAGGGCCACGGCCGCCAATGTCGGCACCGCCGGCTGGCAGACTGCCATCACATGAGTGTTGGGACCTAAGTGACGGATAAAATCCATCACATAGTCAATGTAATCTTCCAGATCGAAACGACCACGGGCGAGCGGGATGAGTTTCGCATCGTGCCAGTCGGTGATGTAAACATCGTGATTCTGCATCAGTGCCTGGACCGTGCCGCGTAGCAGGGTCGCATAATGGCCCGACATCGGCGCTACAAGCAGCACTTTGGGGTCATCATGCGGAACGGCACGTTCAAAATTGACCAGATTGCCGAACGGACGCTCCAGCACCACACGTTCGGTCACCGCCACTTCCCGCCCATTGACGCGAGTGGTCGGCAGACCGAAATCGGGTTTGCCCCAACGCCGGGTGGTTCGCTCGATCAGTTCTGCACCGGCAGCCACCGCACGGCCAACCTTCGTGTAGGATGCGGGAAGAAACGGGTTCTGGAAGGTCTGCTGTGTTGCTTCCGCCATCAGACGCAGGGGCGTCAAGGCTGCATGGTGAAGATCATAAAGGTGATAGAGCACTTCGAACGTCCCCTTTCAACCAACTGGTCGCCCCAACGCCGGACGATCCTTTACCTACAAAAGTGGTACCCCTGCGGCACCCTGTCTCAGGTCTGCAGCGTAACCACGCCTGACAAGGTTGCAACAGATAAATCTCGAAACAGTTAAGAAGATGCCCCCACGACCAAAGTAGGGGTGTCGCCCTGACACCGGTCTCACCTGCCCGCTTTTGCAGCAGAGCGGATTGTTGACCAGGGGGTGATCTTGGCCGGTTACAGTGTGCGGCGTGACCGGAGCGCTGCCGTCAAGGTGCCATCGTCCAGGTAGTCCAGTTCACCTCCCACCGGCACCCCATGGGCAAGGCGTGATATCCGAACGCCGCAAGGCGCCAACCGGTCTGACAGATAGTGGGCCGTCGTCTGACCGCCGACGGTGGCATTCAAGGCCAGAATCACCTCACCAACCTGTGGCTGGCTTGCCCGCTCCAGCAGGCCAGGGATCGACAGATCATCAGGACCGACTCCATCCAGCGCCGACAGTGTCCCTCCCAGGACATGGTAGCGCCCACGGAAAGCCCCCGTACGCTCCAGCGCCCAAAGATCGCCAACATCCTCTACGACACATAACAGGCTGGGGTCGCGGCCGGCACCGGTGCAGATGAAACAGGGATCGTGGCTGTCCAGGTTGCCGCAGACAGAACAGGTACGGATAGATGATGCCGCAGCGGCCAGCGCCTCTGCCAGCGGACCCATCAGCCCCTCCCGCCGCTTGATCAGGTGCAGCGCCACACGACGCGCGGACCGAGGGCCAAGGCCCGGCAGCTTGGCAAGCAACTGGATTAGGCGGTCGATTTCAGGTCCGATCATGGTGGCGACGCTACAAGATGTTCGCCGAATGTTCCAGAGAAACCTTGCTGGGCGAACAGGTTCACAAGGCGGTACGGCGGGCCAGTTCGCTGCGCCGGGCCGCCACCTCCGACTGGGCCCGTTGCACGGCCTCCATTTCAGTGGCGGTCAACAAATTTTCAATCACCGTGCCTAGGTGGTGATGCATGGCCGCCCGCGCCTTCCTGGGGTCACGGGTTTTCAGGGCGTCCAGGATTTCAACATGATCATCGACCAGCGGGCGGACACCAACTGCACGGGCACGCGCAAGCATGTTCCGACATAGCGGGGATTTGTAGCGCAGGTCCCACAGTGTCTCGACCACCAGGACAATGGCGGTGTTACGTGTGGCCCGAGCGATCGCAACATGGAAGCGACGGTCAGCCTGATCGCCAACAATGTCGCGTTCATTTTCATCCACCATATCCGCCAGAATGGCCGACAGTTCCGTCAACTCTTCATCTGTAATGGTGGTGGCCGCCAGCGCCACCGCCTCACCCTCGAACAACCGGCGCGCCTCCGTCAGCTCAAACGCCCCGATATCCAGATCATCCGACTGTTCAGCCGGGCGCGAATGCGTGACATAGATGCCAGACCCCTGCCGCGCTTCCACCAGTCCCATGATATCCAGGGCGATCATAGCCTCCCGGATCGTAGGGCGGCTGACATTGAACTCCTCCGCCAACTCCCGCTCCGGCGGCAAACGCTGGCCCGGCTGGTAGGTTCCGTTGCGAATGGCCTTGGAAATGGCGGTCGCGATATTCTGGTAGAGTTTGCGGCCTTCGGTGGGGGGCATCATCTCAACAACGCGAAAGAGGTTGATTTACACGGCTTCAAACCATGCACGCCGCGAGCCGGGGCGAGTGGTCTGACCAATACGACCCAACATTACCACAGTTCCGACGAGAACGGGAGTATGATTGGCCTAACCTATTCACGTTCCAGAAGCGGTTAAGGCTCGTGCCGTCGGGTTTGCGGATGTGATCATGTTCCGCACATAGGCGGCCAGCGGGTCACCCAGTGCTGCCGAGCGGTCGAGCCAGAGCTGGGCACCGGTAGCATCCTGGTCCATACGCCACAGCAGTTCGGCAAGCATCGTCATCGCTTCCATGACACCGGCCTCTGCCGGTTCTTGCAACTGCGCGCGCACCTTCACCAAGGTTGCATGATCCTGCGGCCGGTAAAGAAGGGTCATGCGCGCCAGATTGATCTGGGACGACACATGACCCTGTGCGGCCGACGCAGCAAAAAGTTCCAGGGCACGGTCATTGTTTAGTGGCAGTTCCCTGCCCAGCGTCATGGCGTGGGCAACACGGAACTGCCCTGATGCACTGCCCCGTTCCGCCGACAGGATATAGTAGTCGAACGCCGCCTTACGATCCTGCGGCACGCCGTTCCCATGATACAGCAGGGTTCCGTAGTTATAAGTTGCATCCGGATGGCCAAGTTCGGCTGCCATTAACAGATGTTGCGCCGCCTGGGCCGGATCAGCGGGGACGCCGCGGCCGAGGAGGTAGGAAAGACCGAGTTGGAACCGCGCCTCCAGATGTTTGTCAGCCGCCCTGGCAAACAGGTCCGTCGCCCGTACCGGGTCTTTCGGCACCCCCTTCCCCTCCAGATGGGCGAGCCCCATTGCCGTCATGGCGGGGGCGAAACCCGCCTCCATGGCGGCCGCGTACCAGACAATCGCCTCTGCCGGGTTGGGGATATGCGCCTTGCCCAAGGCATGGAGGTCGGCAATGAACACCATGCTTTCAACGTCGCCTTTCACGGCGCCGCGGCGAAACCAGGTTTCCGCCTGCCCGATATCCACAGGCTGATTGCCAATCCCTTTCAGGTAAATCTGCCCAAGCATGCGCATGGCACCGGGAACACCTTCACCGGCCGCACGCAAAAGCCACTTACGCCCTTCTTCCGGATCAGCAGTAACACCTGTCCCGCTCAACAGGCTGCTGCCCAGATAATAGAAGGCTGTTTTGTTACCTTGTTCCGCAGCCCGGCGATACAGCGCGTAGGCATCTTCGGGCCCCTGGCCCGGTACTTCGCCCACACTGATCAGACCGGCCAGACCCACCATTCCGGTGGCGTTGCCCTGTTCGGCGGCGCGGCTGTACCATTCAATCGCTTGGCTGACATCGCGCCCTTCCGGGTCATCGGCCATACTACACAGCCAGCCCAGCAGCACCTGTGCCTCGATATGACCCTGTTCGCTGGCCAGCCGCGCCCAATGCCGAGCCTTGGCTCTGTCCCGAACCACGACCAGCGGACCGCTATCATCCTTCACACTGTCCTTTTTGGAGGGGGCGTTACCGACTCCGGTGGCATAGATGGCCGCAAGTCGTGCCTGCGCAGCGGCCTTTCCCGCGTCCGCTGCCTTCTGGTACCAGTGCATGGCCATGCGAAGATCGCGCAAGGCGCCTTGGCCCTGCCAGACAGCCTCTGCGACGGCCAACTGACAGTCAGCATCGCCTTCCTGAGCCGCACCAAGCCAGATATCCACAGCCTTGGTCAGGCGTCCCTTTTCGGCAGCCTGCTTGCCGCGCGTGAAGGGCGTGCCGTAGAGGCTGGTTTTCAACCGGTCGATATATGTTTTTGCCACGGCACCCTACATGGTCGACCACCGGAACTGACCTTGGACTACCCCAACTCTGGCCCCGGAGAAAGAACGAAGCATTGTCATCATCAACGAGGTCGAGGCAAACCGAATTCCTGGTGAAGCATCTCCAGCCATCCAGGCAGTCCGATGGTTTCCAGATCATAGCGTTCGACAACCGTCCGACGGGCGGCATTGCCCAATCGTAGGCGTTGCGCCATCGGCATGTCCAGCGCAGCAACCAATCCGGACGCGACGGCCGCGGGGTCATGAAACGGCACCAACAACCCATTGACACCATGTTCCACGACTTCTGTGACCGGCCGCGTATCGGACGCAACCAGCACGACACCGCAGGACATCGCCTCCAGCATCGACCAACTGAGGACAAATGGATAGGTGAGGTAAAGATGCGCCCGTGAAAGACGCATCAGGTTGATGAAATCTGCATGCGGGACGCTGCCCAGGAAATGCACCCTGTCGAGGGGGAGGTCCGCGCCCAGTTCGGCCAGCAAACGTTCCCGCCAGTTCCCACCGCCATCGGGCGGTGGTCCATAGGAACAACCATCGCCCCCCGCGATCACAAGCTGTGTCGCCGGGCGGGACCGTAACAGTGGCACCGCTGCCCGCATCATAATGTGAAAACCCCGGTAGGGTTCCAGGTCGCGCGCCACATAAGTGACGATCTCTTGGTCAGCAGACAGCGATCGTCCATCGGACAAAGTAACCGCTTCCGGTGATCCGGGGCTGGCAAAGGCGGTATCGATCCCTTCATGGATCTGTGTCAGACGCTCCCGGAAGGGCGAGGGATGCAGGTTCCGCTGCCAGCGGGTCGGCGACACGCCCCTATCCACCGCTTCGAGTTGTGTCAGGTTCACCATGTTCAGGGTGCGGACACGGGCCAAATCAAAGAGACTGACCGGCCCCGGCGGATCGAAGCCCACATCTGCGCCGGTACCCTGATAGTAAAATTCAAAGTACCCAACAAGTGGCACGGTCGGCCACAGGTCCTTCAGGTACAGCAATTCACCCCAACCATGGTGGCCAATGATCAGATCGGGACGATATCCGCCCTGCGCCAGGAGGGTACAGGCCGCCAGAACGGATTGCCCTTGGCAAACTGCGGCTTCCGTGCGGGTCAGGTAGGGATGAATGCGGCCGTCCCCCTGATTATGGAGATCATAGTGGTGCAACCTGACACCTGCCACGTTGCCGGCGGGGTCACTGGCCATCGCATCGACCTGCACCCCCGGAAATCGGGTAAGGCGACGGGCCAAATGCACAAACTGCCCTGGAAAAAACTTATGGATAAACAATACTTTATACATTGATGTCCCACATGGCCGCCACCGCATTCAGAAGCCCAGGGTCGCGCAACTGTCGATGGGCAGCAAGACAATTGGGTTGCACCACACGGGCAGCCGCTTATGGTGAAAATGCAGACGGGGACGTCCCGGCATCTCTTCAGGACAAGTGGAGCCAACCTTTGCAGTTCATCTGGCCGGACCTATCCAGCGAGCCTGTCCCAGGAAACTGTCCGGTCTGTGCCGATCCGGGACCGCACAGAGCGGCACTGATCCTCACCGGCGCTGGACCTGGCGGTAGCGACTGGTGCGTGATCGAATGCCGTTCCTGCCGGTCCCGATTCTCCACGGATCGGCAAGGGGCCGACTATCATGGCGGCGATGTGCCGGATACGCCCTTCCTGCACTATTATATGGAACAGGGGGCCGGCCTGCGCCCGATGCTGGAACCACTGGGCTTTGCCGAACCAGGACCGCGCCGGATGCTGGAAATCGGTGGTGGGTTTGGCTTTCCCAGTGATTATGTACAGACCGTTTTGGGCTGGACAGCCAAGGGCTTCGACCCGTCCGGCCTTGCCGTTATGGGCCAGCGTTACCTGGGCCTGGATATCACCCGCGACTACTGGACAAGCGACACACCCCTGGAGCAGCCCTTTGATGTCGCCTATGCGTCAGAGGTAATCGAACATATTCCCGAACCGGGACCGTTCCTTGCCGCCATGCGCCGAGCTGTCGGGCAGCAGGGTGTTGTGGCATTGACCACACCCAATGGTGCAGCTCTCAATCCCGGAACGACGCCCGGTATGCTGGTTCCCATTGCCAGCCCTGGACTGCACCTGACGCTGTTCAGCGCGCAAGGGTTGGACCTGGCCCTGCGGATGGCCGGATTTGCCCATGTCCAGGTCGAAGAAGATGGCGCCCAGCTTCGCGCCTTTGCCAGCGCAAGCACCCTGCCGCCGCTGCGCCCGCTGAAAGCTGAGTATTATGTCGAGTATCTGCGACGCCGGATTGCCACCCCGGACATCGCACCCGCACTGCTGTCTGGTTTGCGTTACCGCCTGTTCAAGGAACTGGTCAATCAGGGCGATCAGGCCGGCGCCCTGCAGCTCTATGCCGAAATGGCTGCGGCGCTGCGGCAACGATTCGGTGTTGATCTTGACGACCCGGCAAGTCTGCTGTTGCCGCCAGCCGGGATAGAGAGCCGGGAATGGCTGGCATTAATGCCCGGCAACATTACCGGGCTGCTCTATTTCCGTGCGGTGCTGGCCAACAATGCCGAGCAGGATGCCCGGTCAGCCGCTTTTTATGCCGGACGGGCGGCACAGGCCGGGGCATCACTGCGCTTGGCCTTGCGTGCCGTGGGCATCGAAGATGGCGAAACCGAAGCACTGGCCATGGCTGCCATGCACCTGTATCTGACCGCCGCCGCCGGTGTGGGCGTGGATACCGCACCCTTACTGTCAGCAGTAGAACATGGCGACGAAAACGGCGGTCTGCTGTTGCCCGCCCGTTTCCGTTGCCAGTTACGGGATCTGGTGGTGCGCGACCTGCGGGCGACACGGCATCCGGCGCTGCTGTGGCGGGCTTTGCAGGTCATCAATCCGGCCCCGCTGGACGAGGCGGCAATATTGTCAGACGCCCTGGCCACCGGACTGCCTGTGGCACCCGTGGCAGCGTTTGAAGCCCTGCAGACAGCACCGGATGCCGATAGCGTGCGTCACGCGTTATGGCAAATCTGGTGTACGCCAGGGATCAGCGAGGCGCCGGCCAGCCTCAGCCATGCCCGCAAGCTGGCGTTGATTCGGTTGGTTCTGCTCGGTGCTTATGCGGATGCGGAGACATTATTCGAGGTCTGGGAAGATCAGACCCTGGCGGATGACCGGTCGGTCGCTGACGCCCTCGCCATTGCCGCCGCCGCAAGACGCCAGGGTCGCGTGACACCGGCGGGTGACTACACAGCCATCGAACAAGCAGCCGATGCCCAAGGCGTCAAACAAGCGCTTTGGGCCCTGTGGACACGGCCGGGTGCCGCGGAGTCGCCGGCCCTGATCCGGCAGGCCCGCAAGCTGGCCCTGATCCGGCTGGTTCTGCTGGGCGCATTCGCAGATGCGGAATCACTTTTCACAGCTTGGGAAGATCCGGGTTTGGCCAACGATGAGCCCGTTGCCACAGCGCTTGCCATCGCCGCGTCGGCCCGCTGATCGGACAGGTTACTCCCTACCCCCTTTGCGGTACGCCCACGGGCATGAATATCCAAACCCTTTCCAATCAGATACATAGGATGCAGCACCTTCGGCCCTGATGGGGCCTATAACTTTTGATCGAAGAGTTGACGCTTCTAACGCCATTGCGAAAGACAGCGAAGGGTGATAAATAAAGATAAAATTTGATGCGGCTGATTGGGGCTGCCGGTTATCCCCTGTTGGGCGGACCGGGTTGATGTTTTGGAGATGGGGGTAGGTTATGGCTACGTTGGCTGGCGGCACGACGGTCGCAACAGTGGGGACGACCCAGCAGGAGAACACGACGATCTCGCAGATCCTGCAGTCCAACTTTTCAACTGCGCCTGTCATTCAGCAGACCGTGACGTTCACGCCCCCGGTCACGCAAACTCAAACGATCAACGTCGGCACCTTTGATGCGACATCAGTATCGAATGTGACAGTGAGTGCCACCGGCACCAATGCCGTGGTTGTGGCAAACGTCTCCTCAGGAAGCAGCTCGTCGGGCTCCATCAACAATTTGGTTGTGGACAACAATATCGGCAGCGTCCTGATCCAGGGTACCCCTACTGGCACTGTCACTGGCCTCGTGATTTCGTCCAATAGCACAGCGTCGTTGATTGTTGGCGATGCCGGGACGCAGTTGATTGATGCTTCTCAGAGCACCGTCAACCAAACCATCGTGACCGGTGCTGGCAATGATACGGTTGTTTCCGGTGGGGGTAACGATACTGTTCGCCTCGGCGATGCTGGTGTGGCCAATGGTGGCGCTGGCGCTGATACAATTGTTGGCGGTCTTGGGGTAGCGACGCTTGGCGGTGGCGGCGGCGCTGACAGTATTGTGGCATCCTCTGGCGGCGGCGTGCTGATTGGCGAGTCTGGCAACGATACGATGGTTGGCGGTGGTGGTAAGGACGTCTTCATCTACACCAGCGGCGGTGGCAATGACGTGATCTCGTCTTTTGATCCCGCCAACGATACGCTTGGGATGGCGAATTTCGGTGATATTACGGCTGCTGGTCTGACCTTGGTTGATATTATCAACCGTGCAACGGTTTCCGGCGGGAACACGATCCTGACGATGCCGGATGGCTCGACCATCACCATCGCAGGTGTCACAGGCATTAATGTCAGTTGGTTCACTCTTAAGTAAGACCCTACCCAAGCTCATCATTCGTGGAAATGGCGGACTTATGTCCGCCATTTTCATTTGTTAGTCTGCTTATGCAGAAGCTGCTTTGAATGTGGTGGTCATGTCGATGACGAATGGGTTGGTTTCAACGGCAACGATTGATGGCGGTGCGCATCGTTTTCGGGCCACACCACAGGTCGTGGGATTGCCGGAGGGCTTATACCTCGCTGCCTTGAAACCGGCCTTTCAGGTCCCGACTCTGGTGAATGGCGTATCCTTTCCAGCCACCCAGATTTCCAGCATTCCGCAGCCTGGAACAACAGCACCCATCATCTTGCATAAGGGCAATCTTTCGCCAGTCGTTTGGCTGAGCGGCCTTGATGTTGCGGTCATCACCGTGCCTGCTGGTGCAGCACCCCTGTTGATTACAAACTATCTCTACGGTCCGGAATTGCAGAAATCCATGGATCTGGAGATTACAAGGCTGGACCGTGTACAGAAGACACCGCCGGTCGGTTTGATTGTTCATGCCCATATTCAGCAAGTGGGTGAACAACGATTTGCCGCAGGTGAATGGGCGGCAGCCGATGCGCCCTATTGGATCGAGGCCTTATGGTTGGACGTCACGCCCAGCATCGGACAATTGCTGCAATACCGGGTCCCGGGTGTCAGCACAACCGATGGTGCCTGGACCCCGGCTCCAGGTCGAATCGGCACGCCGGGTGGAGCACCATTGGCGGGCATCGCCTTCCGTCTGTTACCACCTTTGGCAGAAACCCATCGGGTCGTGTATGCCGCTCGCTTCCTGCGCCATGGTGAGGTCACGGGTACCGATGGCGAACCCTGCCGATCCGCACAGGCACAGGACCCCCTGATTGCCGTTCGGGTGGCCGTTGTCCCCCGGTGACGACAGGGATAGGGACGCCCACCCAGCCGCGCCGGCAGCGTCCCCGACCGATCGGTCAGCCATCCGGGCCCGTATCTTTACGGCCATCACCAATCGGGACTTTGATCAGGCCGCGCTGTTTGCCCAGTATCTGGCCCGGATATCCCCTGTTCATGCCGATGATCTGACCGTTGCTGCGCTGGCCTGGGCCTGCAAGGGGGAACTGGTGGCGGCGCGGCGACTGCTTGACCAAGCGTTGGAGTTGGACCCGCACCAAAAGATGGCGGCGATGACATTGGCACGGGTGGCCCCCCCCCTGACCGCATCGGCCTTGCGCGCTTTACGTTGGCATACGGAAAGCGACCCGGCTGTCATCGATCTGCTTGTTTCCCATGTGGTCGCAACGGGCGAACCGCAGGGTTACGTGGTCGCGCGGACCGTCCGATGTCTGTTGCCACCTTTGGCCCGGCATGCCGCCCTCCGCTGGCGACACCTCACCCTGGCGGAAATACATCTGGAACCGTCGGATCAGGTCCGCCAGATCGCGCTGCCCGTCCCTGGACCGTTGCGTGGGATCGTCGATCCCACATTGTTTGTCGATGGGATCGCTCTGCCGCAGGGGCCTTTCCCCGCCAGCCTATTGGCCGCACCCCGATTGGCCGCTGTTACCCAGGTCATGAACCCCAGCCTTTGGCATGTACAGGCGATGGACCGGGCAGCACCGGACCGACCGGTTGCCCTGCAATTGCGCAACGGCGATCAGATTATTGGCCGCCATATCTGTGTACCGGTCACGAATTATGCCGTTACTGGTCTCGAAGACATACCAGCCACACCTATCGAAATTCCAGCAGGCACCGAAAACCCTGTTCTTTACGCCGACCTGACCGGGGAACCGATCGGCCCCCCGCCCCCTGTCGGCGCCGATGATGGCATCGTGGATGTCATCATCCCGGTGCATGGCGATTTCGACGCCACCCAATCGTGTTTTACCGCCTTGCTGACGCAGGACCCCGGTACGCCCATGCGGGTGATTGCCATTGATGATGCCAGTCCGGATCCCCGGATCAGCGCTATGCTGGATGATCTGGCCCGGGGGCGACGGATCGCGCTGGTCCGCAATCCCACCAATCTTGGCTTCGTGCGATCGGTGAACATCGGGATGGCCCTGCATCATGGCAGGGACCTTGTATTGTTAAATGCTGACACGGTGGTAGCGGCCGGCTGGCTGGGGCGCTTGCGCCAGGCGGCGCTGGCCAGCACGGAAACCGGAACGGTCACGCCCTGGTCCAATGACGCCACGATCTGTTCTTATCCCGCCGCCAACCAGCCAACGCCGCTGGCTGGCCTGGATATCGCGGCATTGGACCGGTTGGCGGCAAGCACCCTGTCCGGACATACCATCCGCCTGCCGACGGCTGTCGGCTTCTGCATGTATATACGCCGTCCCTGCCTGGCCCAGACAGGATGGTTTGATGCCGATACGTTCGGTATCGGCTATGGCGAAGAAAATGATTTCTGTCTGCGGGCCACCGCCCAGGGGTGGCAGCATCGGATGGCGCTGAATGTGTTTGTGGGCCATGTTGGCGGCGGTTCTTTCGGCACTGCCAAGCAGGCGCGAATCCAATCGGCTCTGCGCGTTCTCGAACGGCTTTATCCCGGTTATGGCGAGGAGGTGCAGTCCTTCATTGCAACCGATCCCTTGCGGACCGCCCGCCGGATATTCGATCTGGCGCGGTTACGTGACTTATCGGAACAATGGCCGTTGCTGATCCTGTGCGCCAGTCTGGGTGGGGGCACCGACCGTTTTATCCGCACGCAAATCGACCAGGCCCAAGTTCAAGGACGGCGCGCCCTTATCCTGCGCCCGGAAAAACAGGGCGATATCGTCACCTTGCGCCTGGAAGTGCCAGATCGGCTGGATTTTCCCAACCTTGTTTATGATCCCCGTGTTGAATTGCCGCAGTTGCGCGATGATCTCAACGACATGGGTGTTGCGACGTTGGAACTGCATCACGCCATGAACCTGCCGCCTTCCCTACTGCTGGAACTGGCCTCTTGGTTCCCGAACCACGCCTATATCCATGATTACGGGTGGATCTGCCCGCGTTACACCTTGATTGACGGTTCTGGCCGGTATTGTGGGGAACCGCAGGACACCAAAATCTGTGATCAATGTGTCGCCGACCATGGTGATCTGATGGGGCTGGGCATACCGGTGGCCGAATGGCGGGCAATTGCCGGGCGGGTGCTGGCGGCTGCCCAGTCCGTTACCTGTTCCAGTGCTGATACGGCCCGCCGCATGGGCCGCTACGTGCCAACAGCACGGTTTAAGCTGTTGCCAGCAGAGGCCGCACACACACCGCCGTCGGCAATAATGGCGCCGGCACGGTCCTCCACAAGCGAACCGCTGCGCGTTCTGGTGCCGGGTGCCATCGGCCCCAGCAAGGGCTATGATGTCCTTCTGGCCTGCGCCCATGATGCCGCCCACCGGCAGCTTCCACTGCAATGGCAGGTGCTGGGGTACAGTATGGATGATGCAGCCCTACTGGAAACCGGTCGGGTGGTGATCAGCGGACAGTATCGGGAAGAAGAAGTACCGGCCCTGATGGCGCAGTTGCGGCCCCATATGGCGTTTCTGCCGTCAGTCTGGCCGGAAACCTGGTGTTATGCCTTGACCCATGTGATGGCGGCGGGCCTGTTTATCGCCGCCTTCGACCTGGGGGCACAGGCAGAGCGGTTGCGCCAACGTGGCCACGCCATGCTATTGCCGATCCACGCCGCTGCACCGGCTATCAACGATGCGTTGCTGCAAAGTGCTGCGTCTTTCACCCCAGACCAACTGGGTCTGCACGTGCCTGCGCACTACAATGACGCAGATTCTCCCACTCGCTACAGCCCTGACCAGGAATAAGCGTGCTGCGGCCAGTGGCCACCCTCGGCCCGGTCGCCGCAGTGCAGGGGTAGGACGGATCGCCGGTGTACCAATCCCTTCTATACCCCGATTCTCACCCTGGATAGGGTCGACTTCTCTCGCACCTTCCGGCCCTGGCCGCCCCACCATCAGGGGTGCCGGGCGCAGCGGGATCAATAAACCCGGTTACGCATCGAATATTCCAGATGCTTAACGATTAACTTCCCGTCATAGGACGAGACTTCATTCATCAGTATTTCCCAATGATGCAAATAGGGAATAGCGATCGGGTTACGCTGCAACAAGTCGCGTTTGATGAAGGGACAGCGTGCCGTCACCAGCAACTCGTCCCAGAAAAAATGGGTCTGATTCAACGCCACGCCTTCCCGCAAGAAACGGGCGATCATCTCCAGATAACGATACCGGATGGGGTCTTTTTCGACGTCGGTTTCTTCCAGATAGGCTTCAATCCGGGGCGCAACATTGGCAACCATGGCCCTGTAGGGAAACAAAGCCTGACAGCGCAGCGACCGACGCAGGAAAAACTGGGTCAACCCGATCTCACCATATTTGATAACCCAGTGCTTATGACGGAAATAGGGAAGATAGCCCCAGAAACGCTTGAATGAAGGCGACTGCAACGCTGCGCGATGAAACAGCAGAAAGTAGCTTTGCAGGTGATAATAGTGGGACCAGCAATCCGTGATACCCCAGATTTCTGCTTCCTGCGGGTCAGCCTTCTCAATAACGCTTACAAGATCCTGCAACGGGCCATAGATACTGTCATTCGTCACCAGAAGCATTTCAAGGGCGGTGACATCGGGCACCTGAGCAATGCCATCCTTGAAGGCGCCGAAATCATAGCCGACATTTCTGCGCCACAGAATCCGGGCGACCAGGGGGGTCAACCGGTCGACGCTCGCCTGCGGGAACTTGGGTGAATTGCTTGTAAAGACAATGGCGAAGCCGGCCCGTTTCAATTCGCTGAGATAAAAGACAACATAATCATGGATGATGCCCCTTTTGTCGTAGTGATTGAACACAACAACACGACGCGCACTGTTGATGTCATCGGCACCGTCCCATTTACGCCGAATGTAATTCGGCCGAAATGGGAGCATCGCATAGGCGCGCCCAAAATCCACATAATCGAGGGTTTCATTCCAAAGACGATTGATCTTATGCTTAAGCGCCATGATTATTTTCGATCCGTAATATTAAAACCATAAAAGGCAAACAGACCAGGCATTCTTTTTAGGTTTCTGACGCTCACCCACTGAAAACCCAACGCACACGCCGGCCCCGTCGGCGTCAATTATACGGGTTCGGGGCATCCAACCAAAGACAAAACATAATAGAGGGACCCGATCCTGTGCGACAGTGGCGGAGCAGGCCTGCGGACACTGCCCCCCGCTGCCCATAAGGATTTCCACAGGGGCCTTCGAAGGGACGGATCAGGGTTCCCGCAATCCCTCCTGGGCATTGGCAATGACACGATCCAGAAGATTCGCGATGATCGGACGGCTCCCCACCACTATGTCAGCCTGTAGTGGCATCCCCGGCACCAACCGCAGATTCTCCGGCACGTTGCGCAGCTCAATGGCTTTGATCTCCGCCCGAACCTTATAAAAGCGTTCTGCTGCCACCGTACCGTCGTCACGCTGCGAGAAACTGTTCTCGCTGATCGAACGCACTTCCGCCTTGACCATACCGTATCGCGTAAACTCGTAGGCATTGAGCTTGACCTGAACCTCATCCCCTACCTTGACGAAGCCCTGGTCCATACCAGCAACATCTGCTTCTACCTCCAGGGCGGCATTGACCGGCATCAACGACACCAGCACTTCGCCCGACGGCACCACAGCACCAGAACCAAGATCGGCGACACTGACGACCGTGGCGTCCGCCGCAGCCCGCAACTCAACAAGGTCGCGGATATATTCCGCCTTGGACAAGCTGTCTTCGACCTGAGAAAGCTCGGTCCGTTTGCTGGCCAACTGTGTGGTCAGTTCCGAGCGCCATTGCTGCAAAAACGCTTCACGCTCGGCACGGATGGATTCAAGCTCGTTGCGGGAGGTCAGGACCTGCTGTTCACTGTTGGATAGATTGCGCGCAATCTCGGCTTTTGTGTCCTGGGCGATCAGAACGTTGAGCCGACTGCCCACTTCCTTGCGGGCCAGTTCGGACCGCATACCTTCGATTTCTTCACTGACCTTCAGGCGGGCCCGGAAATGTTCTGCGTCGCGCAGGCCGCTGGCAATCAGCCCGGTGGTTGCCTGAATACGCTGGTCAAACACGGACAGACGCGCTTCCCGTTCGGCCTGCCGCGATGTCCAGATCGAAAATTCAGTCACGGCCGCCTGATCATTCGCATCCGGCGGGTCAAGGGGACGCTCCTCCTGTTCCGCTGACAGCCGGGCAACCTGGGCCTTCAGCGCCGCGAGATTGGAGCGCAGGGTCGAGACATCGGCAGCGGAGATCGTGGGGTCAAGGGTCGCAAGGACATCGCCCTTTGCCACCTGGTCACCAGGACGCACCATGATTTCCCGCAGGACCGAGGATTCCAGCGGTTGCACTAACAGTGTTGGCGTCCGGGAGACCAGTCGGCCCGTCGCGGTCACGACGCGATCAAGGTGCACAACGAAGCTAAGGGTGATGGCGATGACCACCATCAGTACCAGCACATGGACCGTGACACGCAGGCTACGGGGATAAGGCGCACCAATGATTTCAGCCATATGCGACTGGAAATCGTTGATGGTCTGATCGGCGGCTTTGTCCCGACGGTCAGGACGCAGGGCCAGTGATCGACCGTTCATGGCTTGCTCCGGTGTGTGGGGACTGGTGACGGTTCTGCTGATACCAGAAATGGCGATAGATCGCGCAGCGATCCAGAAGCTGCTCGTGAGTACCGATATCGAAGACTTTGCCGCGCTCCATGACGATAATCTGGTCACATTCCACAAGCGACGCCAACCGGTGCGAAATCACGATCATCGTCCGACCAGCAGCAATATGCCGCAGGTTGTTGTTCACGATCGCCTCGCTGTCCGGGTCCAGCGCACTCGTCGCCTCGTCCAGGATCAGGATTGGCGGGTCCACCAGCAGCGCACGGGCAATGGCCAAGCGCTGCCGTTGACCACCCGACAGGTTGCTTGCCCCCTCGCTCAGCACCGTGTCATAGCCGGCAGGAAGCCGCTCAATGAACTCCTCGGCTCCAGCCAGTCGGGCGGCCTCAATAATGTCCTCAAACGTGGCCTCGGGTCGGACAATGCCGATATTCTCCCGGATCGTGCCAGTGAACAGGAAATTCTCCTGCAGGACGACGCCCAGATTGGCACGAAGATGTAGCAGATCCATCTGACGCAGGTCAGTGCCATCGATCTTGATGAGACCGTCATAATCCTGGTGCAAGCCCTGGAGCATGCGGGTGACCGTGGTCTTGCCAGATCCGCTCCGACCCATGATCCCAGTGACACTGCCGGGTGGGAGTTGGAAACTCACCTGATCAAGGGCATAGGCTTGTGCACCGGGATAGCGGAAACGCACCTCGTCAAAGACAATGTGCCCAACGAAACGCGGGCGCAGACCATGCGTCGACCGCGTGTCCTCTGCGGGTACATTCACCAGCGAGGCCACCTGCGACAGTGCTCCCCGAATTTCCTGTAAGGATTGAAGCAGACCGGCGATCTGCACAAAGGGCTGGGTGATGCGGCCGGCCAGCATGGTGAATGCCACCAGACCGCCAATGGCCACAGCTCCTTCCTTCGTGGTCAGGGCCAGATAGCAACCAAGCAGCAGTGAGCCGGAATAGATCAGCTTCTCGATGGGCTGCAATATCGTCTGCGGCAGGTTCGTCAAAAAACTCATATCGCGGAAGGCCTTCACGGCCTCGGCCGCCGCATCGTCCCATTGGTGCCGTCGGCGCCCCTCCAGGGCCAGGGTCTTGATGGTGCGCATGCCGTGGATTGTTTCAATCAGCAACGCCCCCTTTTGCTGCTCCGCCCGGACAAGCCGTCCATAGGCCCGACCAATGGATGGCATGAACAGCACGATGGTGATGAACATGAGCAGCGCCAGACCAAGGACAAAAAAGGTCAGGGGGGCGTGCATGTAGAACATGACCGGCAGCAGGACGATCAGAACCGTACTGTCCAGCAATGTGGAGAAGGCTTGGCCCGTCAGAAAGGCCCGAATACGGTTTGCTTCACCCACCTTGTAGCTGATGACGCCTGTGCTTTGTCGCTCAAAGACATCCAGCGGCAACCCGATGACACGGTCAAAAATATAGGTGCCGATGCGGGCATCCACGCGGGCGGTGCCTTCGGCCACCAAACGACGGCGCAGATATCCAAAGATCGTGTCGAAGACCACGACAAAGGCCACGCCGACAACCAACACAAATAAGGTGGATAGCCTCTGGTGAACAAGAACGCGGTTGACCACCAGGAAGTACAACAGCGGCGGAACCAACGCAAAGATAGACATCACGATGGCCGAAAGCCCGACATCGCGATAAATCGCCCTGTCCTTGCCCAGTTGCCGGATCAACCAACCCAGGCTGAAATCGCTGTTATCTGCCTGCGCCGCCTGCTTGCGCTTGAATACAATAACCTCGCCGTCCCAAATGGCGGACAGGCCAACCTTGTCAACCGGCACCGGCTGGCTGCCATCCATCGGGTGACGCAGGACCACAACCGGCGGCGATCCACCGGCATGAACGGTGACCAGAATGCGTGCAGTGCCGTCGCGCAAGCGAAGCAGGGCGGGAATGGCGCGGCCTAGGCGGAGGAGATGGTCAAAGCGCATGCGCGAGACTTTGGCCGCCAGGCCGGACCGTTCCGCAGCACCAACAATGACCGCAGAGGAAACCTCGTCTTCATCGCGTACATATTGACGTAAAAGCTGCTCGCGCGACAGATGAAGTCCATGATGACGCGCAACATACCGCAATCCTTCGAGCATACTGTGGGCGTTGGCTTTCTGCAGGACCTCTTCCGCCCCCACGGTTGCCTCGTACTCCGTCTGCACTCTGCACATCCTTCCAGGCAACTACCACCGGCTCGCGTTGGGAAAGTGGCCGCTTAGGCAGGCAGGTGTCAAGTGACGGTCGCGCATCAGCCTATTGATCAACGGCTTGCGGTCGCTGCCCAGAGCGCACGACCTTCATCCACAAAAGGTCATAGCATGTCCGAGCGGCGATATTCGTACCTATCGCACTTGGCCACTTCTTTACGTTATACAACAGCGTGACATTGCGGCGATGTGATGGTGCCGCCGCAGATCGTACCGATCATGGCCTGTGCTATGGGGTGGCAGGGGGTAACCGGAACTCCACGTCGTGACCCGGAATAATCGTTGGGGTGAGGATGCGTATCGTCGGGTATGTCGAGGGCTACGCCGAAAACACCCTGGTTGGTTGGGCGTACTCACCAGACCGACAGGGGGAACGTCTGGTGCTGCTGGTGGAATGTGATGGCGTTCCCGTCGCCGCCGGTCTTGCCAATCTTGATCGTCAGGACGTTGCTGCGGCCGGACATGGTGATGGGCAGTGCGGTTTTCGGATCAGAGTTCATCTCCCACCCGGTCAGGAACTGGTGGTGCGAGAGGCGTCGACCGGCACCCTCGCCTTCAGCCATGCCAACAAAGCCGAGCAGGATGACGGCACGGATGGGGGTGACCGGCCCGCACTGCGGTCGGATATTGTTCAAGGAAATGTGGATAATGTGCTGGGCACAGTGATCCGCGGCTGGTGTTGGCAACCCAGCCATCCAGACCGGCATGTCAAGGTTCAAGCCATGGTCGATGGCCGGATCGTGGCTGAAGCCATGGCCAACGAGATTCGCGGAGATCTGGTCAATGCCGGTATCGGCGCGGGTGATCATGCCTTTAACCTGCGCATGCCCTATTGGTGTCTGGACGGCCGACAGCGCGATGTCATGGTGCATGCAGAAGGGCATGGCGCCATCCATGAATTTGCCATTCCTTTCCTCTGTTTTGCAGGCGGTCCGCTTTCGCTTCTGGAGCAGGCGACGACCGATGCCAACATGCGCAACCCCGATACGGCAACCGCGGTGCGCTTGCTGCAATGCTATCTGGAACAGGTCCAACAACAGATACCCGCAAGCATAGGGTTCGGGTTTTACCCCGAATGGCGGGCGGCCCTTACCGGCACCCAAAAGGACGACGTCCCCGCAGCCTTTGCAGCAGACAGACCCGGCTTAAACGCAGCCGTGCAGATGATCCGTCAGCCGGACGGCGCTGAATGGATCGCCGTGCTGGATCAAGGGGCCTTGCTCTATCCCGGCGCCTTGTCCCGGATCATAGATGTGATGCAGACCGTGGATGCCGACATCATCTATGGCGACGCTGATCTGCCGGTCGATGGTGGCCTGATGCCCTGGTTCCGCCCCGACTGGAACTATGATCTGTGTTTGTCACAGGACTACACCCGGGGATTGACCCTGTTCAGGGCAGCTTTGCTGCGGGAGATAGGGTCTTGCTCCTCAGCGACCCTGCTGCGCCTGCGCGCGTTGTTAAGGCAGGGGCCGAACGGGCGCATCCATCATGTGCCGGAGGTATTGTCCCAGCTCACCCGTTCACCGGGACCTGAGCTGGCCCTACATGCCCGTCAGGCGGTCTTGGAACATTTGCATAGTCGGGGGGCAGATCAAGCCATTGTAACGACTATCGACGAGCATGAAGGGCTGCGGCGCGTGGAATGGCCATCCCCCAAGGAGCCCCCCTTCTTCAGCCTGATTATCCCAACCCGCGACCGGTTGTCGCTGGTTAAGGCGGCGGTCGACAGTATCGAGGCTAAGACGGTCGATGCACGGTACGAAATCATTATCATCGACAATCAAAGCCAGCAGGAAGAGACCTTGGATTGGCTGAACGAAGGACAGCGGCGCGGACGCTTTCGGGTCATTCCTTATGACGCCCCCTTCAATTTTGCCGACATGAACAATCGCGCAGCGGAACAGGCCCGGGGAACGATTCTGGGTTTCATTAACAATGATGTGGAATTGATCAGTGGCAATTGGCTGACCGTTGCCGCCAGCCACTTGGAACGCCCGGAAGTTGGTGCCGTCGGTGCGCGGCTGCGCTTTTCAAATGGCATGATCCAGCATGCCGGTGTTGTGGTCGGCACAGGGGGTCTGGCCGAGAATGCTTTTCAGACCGTACATGTCGATGATACCGGCTATTTCCACCGGACAAGGGTTACCGGCAATTACAGTGCCGTCACCGCCGCCTGCCTGTTCTGCAGGCGGTCTGATTTTACAATCCTGGGGGGGTTCGACGCCGACAACCTGCCTGTCGCTTTCAATGATGTCGATTTCTGCCTGCGCTTGCGAGAGACGGGAGCGCTGATCGTCTGGACACCCGACATCGAACTCTACCATCATGAGAGCGTCAGCCGCGGCCGGGACAACACGCCGGAGAGGGTGGCGCGAGCCATGAAAGAGGAAAATTTTATGCGGCGGCGTTGGAAAAATCTCTCCATGTCTGACCCCCATTATAATCCCAATCTGAATCTTGATGGGGTGCCCTTCACCGGATTGGCACTGCCTCCACGCCACCCCTGGAGGATTGGTCGGTGATCCAAGGCAATTTTGACTGTATCGCCGGGCGCGATGTCTGCGGTTGGGCGTGGTCTCCGGGTAAACCCTTGGAGGCCCAGCCGGTTACCGTCCTTCTGGACGGCATGGTCGTGTGCCAGGGTCTGGCCAACCACCATCGCCCCGACCTTCATGCCGCCGGGATCGGTCTGGGCAACCACGCTTTCTATCTGCCGCTTCCTGAAGCCTTGACCGATGGCCGCACCGGCACCTTGACCGTGATCGCAGGCAATCCTGGCCAGGCGTTGGGCGGGACGCCGGTGCGGATCACGCTGCCGAACAATCGTTTCAAACCCGTGGCTCCGCCACAGGTACCACCTCCGCTGACATTATCCATTTGCGCCATCGTCAAGGATGAAGGCCCCTATCTGCTCGAATGGATCGCCCATCATCGGATGGTCGGTGTTGAACATTTTGTAATCTTCGATAATGCCAGTACGGACAATACAACCAGCCTGCTGTCGGCTTTGGCGCGCGCCGGTATTGTGGATCACGTCCCCTGGCCCGATATTCCCCATGTCGCCGCCCAGCGGCCTGCCTATGTCGCCGGATTGGCCCGGCTTTCGGATCGCTGCCGCTGGGTCGCTTTTATCGATACCGACGAATTCCTCAATCCGATCGACGGCCGCGACGTGCCGGCCATCCTGGCCGATTACGATCTTGCGGCGGGTCTTGTCATCCCCTGGCGGATCTTTGGATCAAATGGCCTGCTGGAGCAACAAGACGATCTGGTCATCCGTCGCTTCACCCGTCGTGCGGCTGCGGACCATCCCTTGAACAGATCCGTCAAAACGATTGTCCAGGCACGGCTGGTGGCAAGGCCTGATATTCATACGCCAAGCATTACCGACGGATCGCTGATCGACGAATTTGGGCGCGTGGCAGGCACGCAAGGCCACCCCTCCCACCACGCGGTTCCCGACGCCCGGAAACTAGTGATCAACCATTACTTCACAAAATCCAAGGCAGAGTGGGCACGCAAACGCAGCCGGGGGCAGGCAACAGAAACCGTCGATAGCAGCGCGCGTCTGCGACCGGACGAGCATTTCGCGACACACGACATCAATGATGTCGAAGATCTGAGCCTTGCCAACCGCGACCAACTGGTGCGGGAGGAGATGGAACGGCTGAAGCACCTCATTTCACTGTAAAGCTGGCTGGCAACAGCCACTGCCAAGCGGCTTCCCAGTGACAACGCCCCACTGAGGATCGGCATTATAGGGCCTCAATTCTGGCTGGAACCGGATCAGGCTGTGACAGACCCTGATCCGATCCAGCCGTCAGCGGCAGCAAGGATCATCGCCGCAGGCCAAGACTGTCGGCATAAATTCTGCCCACAATGTCGGCAGCATAAGTCTGTTGAATCAGTGCCTGCCCTGCCAGTGCCAGCCGGCTACGGTTGCCATGTTCCAACAATACATGTCGCATCCACCACGTTGCATGGGCGATGTCCGGTTCTGCCCATATCATGCCCTCTGCGTAAGGATATTCGCCCGCCTCAACTGGTCGGCAGTCATGGTCGACCAGCGCAGCAGTACCCGGCAAGGTGAAATCCATATTGCCGGAATATCCGGTAACAATGACTGGTTTGCCAAGCAGCATGGCTTCGGCGATGCAGCGACCAAAGCCCTCGGCCCGGTGCAGCGACACAAAACAGTCGGCCGCCAACAGGAGACCCAGCATGTCGGACCGCGACAAAGTCCCGTCGATCAGCCGGATTCGCGGGTCTTGGCGGCAGGCCTGCTCCAATTGCCGATAGGCTTCCTCACCCGCCGCGGCCGCGCGCATCCCCTTGACAACCATGGCCACCGGTTCATCGCCCGCAGGAAAAGCTCCTCGGAACGCCGCAACGGCCGCCTGAGGGTTCTTTCTGGACATGCCAGAAAGCCCGTCAAAGGCGCATGCGAACATGAAAACCCCTTCCCGTATGCCCAACCGGGACCGGATATCACCGGCAGCGCCAGCGACAGTGACGGTCATGGGCATGTGGCGAACCTTCCGCCCAACAACAGATCGGAACGCGCCATAGGTAAAGCGACTGGAGGCCCAAACCTCGTCCACCAGATCAAAGCAATGACGCCACCCGTCCGGCCATTGGGGCAGTTCCCAAGGCCAGAAGCCGATGGTGCGCCGGCCCTGGAAGATCCGGTCACCCCGGTCAGCCTGAAGCCGGGCCGTCTCCATGGCGGTCATGCACAAAAGGCTGGTGTCGAAGGGCAACCGATCACCGATCTGTTGTTCAAGCAGCCGGTCGCCTTGGCCAATAGCGGAACCGGGCGGAATGTCGACAACGGCGAAGGGAATGCCCGCCGCCGTCAGCGCACGCGCCGCTTCCCGTACATCTTCGCCAACACCAAATTCACTCCGGGCATGGCCGATAAGGTTCACCCCATCAGAACGCAGCGGCATCGGCCGCGGAGCCTGAACGGCCGGCGCTTCGATCGCGGCTTCAACGGGGTGCCCTGCCACGCGGTACAGCATCTCGATGATGGGATAACGCTTCAGCCCTTCTCCTTGGAGCCAGGCTTGCACGGCACCGGGTGCTGGTTCCTGGGCCCATCCAGTCTCGTGTTCATACAGGAAACGGGGCGCCTGCGCCGCCAGATGCCGTGCGGTGTCCAGGTCAAGAACGTCGATCAGACCGGTTTCGACCAAACCGTGAACCAGATACCAGCGGATGAATTCGCTGGCACCGGCTGGCTGAGTTATGTCGATCGCCGCTTTGAGGTCCGCCCGCGCCAGCCAGACGACCTCCATCAGCTTTGACAGGGCGATGGCCCCGCCCTGCCGCCCGTCAGCCGGTTGGTGCAGCAGCGCCAAATCTTCCTGGCCAACAAACTCCAACAAGCCTAGTTCACGCAGGCCGCAACCATAGAACCACACCAGCAGTGCCGCTGCCCCCTCCGGCCGGTTCACATCGAATATTCCGGAAAGGTCTGACCGCGACCGCCAGATCAACAACGCCAGTGGCGGTACCGACAGCGATCCGGCAGTGAGGGGCGGGGTAGGATGGGCGGACAACTCCCTGTACAGTTCCCGGATGATCTCCGGCTCAGCAAGGGGCGGGTATTCCTTGGAGCCCTGGGTCAGCATCCAAAGGTCGAAACGGGAACGATCATTAGCGCAAACACTGCGGACATCCGGCCGCAACATCCACAATGTCTGTCGCGTTTGCGCCAGCCGCTGTTTGGTCTGGTGGTCGGTGTCAGCCGGATTGGAAGTCATACCGCAATTTCCGATTTAAGTTTATGCTTGGCAACCAGGGCGCGCACCTGATCTTGAAGATTATTGGCCTCGATGATGTATCCGGGGATACCGGCCGCCAAAGCAGCCTGCACATCACCGTCACGATCACCGATCAGGAAGCTACCTTCCCGCACCACGGGCCAGCTTTCCAGCAGATCCAGAATCATCCCAGGCGCCGGTTTGCGCCAGTGATGGACCTGACGATATGCGTCGATCGACCCTTCAGGGCTATAGGGACAATAGCGCCAATCGTCGATATGGGCGCCGTCACGGCCCAGTTCACCCTGCATCCAGGCATGCAGCGCATGGACTGTGGCCTCATCATAGAAGCCACGGGCCACACCAGCCTGGTTGGTGACCACAAACACAAAATAGCCCTGCTCGTTCAAATAGCGCACAGCCTGACGCGCGCCCGGCAGCCATTCAATCTGATCCGGGCGGTGGGCGTAACCGATATCGGTATTGAGCACCCCATCACGGTCCAGAAAAACCGCGGGTCGACGCCACCAAGCCGGTATCTCCGTCTGTGCCCGCTGGAAATCGTCTGGCACGCCGATATCAATAAAATAGCCCTCGCACAGCTCGCCCCCCAACCGGCCGGTTCGGGCAAGGACCGGCAGGATCTCCTGCTCCAGCGAACAGGGCAGCGCTCCGATCATGTCGAGAACACCGATATCCAGCCAGTAAATGCCACCATTGATCACAGCGGGGCCAGGCCGGCCCGACTTCTCGGCAAAGTGGGTGATGCGGCCATCGGTATGCTCGACCGTTCCATAGCGGCTACCATCCGCTACGGCGCGGAGTGCAACCCTCCCCATATCTGCCTCACGCCAGTCCGCATCAGCGCGCAGCGACAGATAATTCATGTCCAGAAGCGAATCACCGTTCAGCAGCAGGAAGCGTCGGTCGAGGAGGGAACGGGCATACAACAGGGCACCGCCGGTACCAGCCGGTTCCGGCTCGATCACACAGGTGATTTCCACACCCAGTTCAGGTGCCTTGTCGATCACGCTCTGCATCTGATCGCCCAAATAGCCTGCCAGCAGGATGATGCGGCGGAACCCGTGCCGGGCCAGATTGGCAATGAGATGCTCCAGGAAGGGCACGTCCCCGACCGGCAGCAACGGTTTCGGGGTATTATCTGTCAGCCGGCCAAGGCGGGTGCCGCGTCCCCCGACCAGGATAACCGCCTGCGGTCCCGACACAATCTGCGCTTGGACCTGGGCTTTGGACATTTCCCCTGCAATCCTGGCAAACAACACGCACACTCCTCGTCGACCGTCCTGGACATACGAAACAGCGTTCAAGCTAGAAATCAACCTCACCAATTGATCTAGCACGATGGGTTGTTCTTTTGCGACGACGCATGTACCTCTGTGGGCGCTATGCCTTATGGTCGGGACAGGAACTAAGAATGATTCTCGTTACAGGAGCCAGCGGCTTCCTGGGTCGCCACACAATGGCTGTGCTGCGCGCCCGTTATGGGGCCGAGACGGTGGTCGGTGTTTCATCCGCCGATTCAGATTTGATGCAGTTCGATCAGGCCCTGGCCCTTCTGGACCGGGTCAAGCCAGAGGTGGTTCTGCACTTCGCCGCTTATTCCGGTGGGATTGGTGCCAACCGTACCTACCCGGCGGATTTTTATTTTCGGAATACCATCCTTACCGCCAACATGTTCGAGGCCTGTGCCCGCCGTGGGGTTGGAAAGCTGATTTATCCCATGGGGGGCTGCTCCTACCCCGCCAAGGCGACCAGCCCGATCAGCGAAGACCAGCTCTGGTGTGGCTATCCGCAACCGGAGAGCGCCCCCTACTCCACCGCGAAAATGATGGGCACGGTCGCCGCTCGATCCTATCGGTTCCAGCATGGGGTGAAGGCCACCGTCGTCATTCCTGGCAACATGTATGGCGAGTACGACAACTTCCATCCCTTGGACAGCCATGTCGTCCCGGCCATGGTCCGCCGCTATTACGAGGCACAGCTCAACGGCCTGGATGAAGTGGTGATGTGGGGCACCGGCACACCACAACGCGATTTTGTCTATGCCGCCGATGTCGCGGCGCTGATGCCCTTCTTCATCGACAATGATATTGGCGAAGGACCGGTCAATCTGTCGTCGGGGACCCGCACTCCAATTAAGGAACTGGCCGAGACCATTGCTAAGCTGGTGAAATTCGAGGGGCGCATCACCTGGGATACCGAGAAGCCGGACGGGCAGATGGTGAAGATCTTCGCGACCGACCGTATGGCACAGATGGGCCTCTCCTGCCCCACGCCGCTGGAAGCCGGCCTTCGCAATACCATCGACTGGTTCGCTGCGAACTATGCGACCCGTGGTGATGGGCTGCGCCTATGATTTACGTTATTGGTGGCGACGGTTTTGTTGGTTCGGCCTATATTCGGCTGCTGGAACGACTGGGCTTGCCTCACACCAAGGTAACCCGCGCAAATTTTGATGAATTGCGCGGGTCATCATGTGATGTGCTGATCAATGCCAACGGCAACAGCAAAAAATTCATGTCGGTGCGCGATCCGGTCTGGGACTTCGATGCGTCCGTGACCAGTGTTGTGCGCAGTCTGGAATTTTTCAAACCTGGGCGATACGTGTTCCTGTCATCAGGCGATGTCTACCCAGAAACGGACACGCCCTGCAAAAGCCTGGAAAGCCAGACCATCGACCTTTCCCGGATCAGCCGCTACGGTTTGCATAAATATCTGGCGGAACAGGCCGTCCAGGGTGTTCATCGTGACTGGCTGATCATGCGTATGGGCGGATTTGTCGGCCAAGGGCTTCGCAAAAACGCCATCTATGACATGATGCAGGGTGACCCGGTCTGGCTGTCACCCGAAAGCACTTTGCAGTTCATCAATACCGACAGCGCCGCCGCGCTGGTCTGGTCATTGGTTCAGGCAGGTGTAACCAAGGAAATCATCAATCTTGGTGCTACCGGCATGGTTCGGTTGGCCGATGTGCATGCGCATCTGGGATCGACGTCCACGTTCAAACCAGATGCCCCGACCATTCGCTACGAACTGTCTCTGGAAAAGCTGGCGCAGTTGCATGGGCAGGTGCTGCCCGACAGCCAAAGCGAAGTCTTCCAGTTCCTTGATAAACAGTGAGACTGGGGCACGCCTGGAACGGGGTGATCGTCAATGAAGGTAATGTGTGTTGTCGGGACCCGGCCCGAAGCCATCAAGATGGCACCCGTCATCCTGGCACTGCGGGAAAGCCCGTGGTGTGCGTTGACGGTTGTTGCCACCGCCCAGCATCGTCAGATGCTGGATCAGGTTTTTGGCCTGTTCGGCATAACGGCCGATATCGACCTGAACCTGATGCGGGACAACCAGACATTGGCGGACGTGACGGCGCGTGCGCTGACGGGGTTGGATCAGGTACTGGCCGAACTCAAGCCTGACGCCGTGGTCGCACAGGGCGACACGACGACAGTGCTGGCGACAGCCATGGCCTGCTTCTATCGCCGCATCCCGTTCTGTCACGTGGAAGCCGGCCTGCGGACCCATAATCTGGAGCAGCCATTTCCGGAGGAATTCAACCGTATGGTCGCCAGCGTGGTCACGCGGCTGCATTTTGCACCCACGGAGGGCGCGCGTGACCATTTGCTGAATGAACATGTGCCGCCGGCCAACATCCATGTTACCGGCAATACCGTCATTGATGCATTGTTGTGGATGGCGGCGAAACAGCCGACCCTGCCGGTTCAGGTGACGCCTGGTCGGCGCCTTATCCTTCTGACCGTTCACCGGCGGGAGAATTTCGGCGAACCGTTGGCCAACATCTGTCGCGCGGCCCTGTCCCTGGTTCGCAACAACCCGGATGTTGAACTGCTTCTGCCTGTCCACCCCAACCCGCATGTGAAGGAAACCGTGGCGCGCATGTTCGGCGGGCAAGATCGCATTCACCTGACCGCGCCGCTGGAATATGACCAGTTCGTCGCCGCCATGCAGCGCAGCTACCTGATCATGACTGACAGCGGCGGCGTGCAGGAAGAAGCGCCGTCACTGCGCAAGCCCGTGCTGGTGATGCGGGAGGCCACAGAACGGCCCGAGGCCATCACCGCGGGCGTTGCCCTGCTGGTTGGTACCCACGAAAACAATATCCGGGAACAGGCACAGCGTTTGTTGGACGATGACAGGCATTACGCCACCATGGCCTCGGGTGCATCCCCGTATGGCGATGGCGCCGCCACACAACGCATTATCGGATTGCTGCGCGGATTGGCGCCAGCGTAACAGGCCTTGAGAGAGTGGGGCATGACAACAGCGACGCCTCAGAAGATCCGCCAGCTCGTTGACAAACTGGAACTTGAGGCGGCCCTGGCCATCATGGCCACGGTGGAACACCCCACCGCAGAGATTGACTACCTGCATGGTTTCAGCCTGCTTCAGGTGAAACGCGACCTGCCTCGCGCGCTGGAGCTTCTGCGGCGATCCGAAAAGGCGGGCTTCGCCCCTTTCTGGGTGAAGTATATGCAGGCCATGTGCCTGAGCAATCTTGGCAGGCGTCAAGAGGCGTTGGTGGCTCTGTCGTCGGCGTTGGGTATTGATGGTCAGCATGTCGGCGCCCTTAATCTGGCGCGCCTCTGGTCGCTTGAACTTTTGCGCGAACACTTACCGGCGGAAACCACAAACATCCTCAAAACGCTCGAACGCCTGATCCCGATACAGACGGCGACAGCACCAGCAGCAAAGGCCACAGGTGCGGCCGTCCGTGCCGACACAAATTCCGACGCGATAACAACCGACGACGCGTTGATGATGGCCCTGCTCGGCAATCCACGCCTATTCGCAGCACCGTTGGTGCCATCATCCGGCGTTTCGGGGGCGGGGATTGGCGGAACCATAAGTGCCGGTCACGCGCAGCCCGCCCGGCATCCCGGCCTTGTTGCCGTGAGCGAGCGACTGATGGGGCGGCGTCTCACCGTTCTGGATCTGGCATGTGGAAAGGGGGGGGTGGTCCTGGATTTTCTGCTGCGCGGCCATCGCGCGGCCGGCCTGGAGGGAAATCCGACCTATCAGCAGCGTCCGGAGGGCCATTGGCTGGCCCTGGCCGATCATCTGCATCTGGTTGATCTGGGTGCGATGACAACCGGGTTCGGGGAGGATCGCTTCGACCTCGTCATCGCTTGGGACCTCCTCAACAAAGCGCCGGCTGCAACCGCCGACCGCCTGCTTCGGCTGGTCTCTGAGCAACTTCTGGCCCCCGATGGGCTTCTGCTGGCCTGGGCACCGCCTGGCGCCGATGATGATGGGGACCCGGACGGCTGGATCAGGCTGGTGCCACCCACCGGCCTGTGTCGTCGCCGACCGCCGGTCACCCCGGCTGAACTGCCGGTTCTTCCCGGCCTCGTCCCGGTCTTCCACTCCCGACCGGAGGCAATCCCGCTGGTTCAGCATCCCCATAGGCCGGTGCGTGTTGTACGGGGCCGGAACGGCCTGCCCGCGCTGCGGGAGGAGCATCGGGACGATCTGCCTCGGGTGGCCGTCATCTCCGTGCCCAAGGCCGGGACCTATCTGGTGGGGCATCTGCTGAAAACGCTGGGTTATATCGATAGCGGTGCCCATGCCGGCATGGGCGGATTTGATGATTATCGGGACCTGTCGCCGGCCGAGGCCAAGCAAGGTGGCCCACATCTGGCCCGACATATCGGGCTGTCGGAGTTGACAAGGCTGTTGCATGGCGGACAGTTCCTTGTTGGCCATATCCCCTGCACATTTGCCAATCGTCGTGATCTGGACGGGTTCCAGAAGCTGCTGCTGCTGCGTGACCTGCGCGATGCGGTGGTTTCGCATATGCGGTTCATGGCGGATGCCGGACGCGCCGCGGGGCAGGACTGGGTGGACATTCCCCATGGCCCGGATCGGCTGCTACGGTATCTGCAATCAACGGGTCGCATTTATATGCAGATGGTGGCCGGCGTCCGCCCGTGGCTGGACGTACCTGACATGCTCACGGTCCGTTTCGAGACCTTGATGGGCGACCAGGGGGAACGACAGGCAGCGGCGACCATCCGCGCCCTGTCCACGCATATTGGCCTGCAAAAACCGCCAGCATGGAACAGGATCCGTCACCAGGTGCTGGGGCAACCGACCAAAACCTGGTCAGGCCAGCGTAGCCGTCGGGACGGCCTATGGACAGCGGAAGTGGAAAACGCCTTCGCGGCACTGGGCGGTGTGGAGCTGAATGTCGCGATGGGATACTCCGCCTAAATAGGACTTTTTTCTTGCACATTCCGGCCACTGTGTCATGATGGGCTTGCATGGTGCCGATCCAGGTGATCGCCCACCGCACCGCACCCACCTTGAACGGCCCGTCAGCCCTGCTGACGGGCCGTTTGCGTTTGGAAAGGCCGACATCGTGAATGCATTTCAACTTGCCACTGACAATATGGGACGGGCCCTGCCCGTTGCGCCGCCATGCTCGGTGGGTCTTGCTGTCTTCCTGACAGCCGGCACGCCAAGGCTGATCACCGTGCCCGCCAATGCCCGGCTGGTACTGTTCAATGCGACACAGGCTTTCTGGGCCCGCTTTGGCCTGGCCGTGACCCTGCCCACGGTCGACATCCTGGATGGCACGGCACCGGAGTTGAACCCCGCCGGCCGACGATTGGATGGCATTTCCCAGATCGGTCTGGTTGCCGCAACCGACAGCATCGTCAATCTCCTGTTTTATCGGTGATCCCATGCAGGCGCTCTTTCATCTGCCGACCATTCCGGCCGCGATCCCGACCCGCAACCCCGCATTCACCGGACAGGTCACCCTGGCCGGGGGCAGCAGCACAGCCCCGGCGATCGGGTTCAGCAGCGACCCTGACACGGGCGTCTATCAGCCCTCGGCCGGTGTTCTCGGCCTGACTGCCGACGGCACGGAAATCACCCGCGCCACAGCCAGCGCCATCAGTCTTGGCGGTGTCCCCGGCGCCGAGTCCCTGCGCGCCACCCTGGTGCCCAACGCCGTCAATCGTGTCGATATCCGCGGCAGCGTTACCGGCGCCTCCCCCACCATCCAGGCCCAGGGCAATGATGCCGACATCAACCTGACCCTCATGCCCAAGGGCAACGGCGTGGTAACCGGAACGGGTGGGGTGTTGAAGCTCGCCGCCGTCACCGAGGGCCAGGGCATTGCCGGATATGCCGGCGGAATTATGGTGTGGGGTATCACGCGGCTAGTTAACGGACCAAAAATTGCGGCCTTCGGAGATGCCTATGTCGCGACGGGCGCATCCAGTGGTGCCGCGTCCGGGACCGTGCAATTGACCATCGCGCATACCGCGATGGCCAGCCAATCCGTCAGCATAACTGGTGCGGTGACTGGGGCTGCGCCGCGCATTGGAACGACTGGGGGCGCTCTTGCCTTCGCACCCGCCGTTCCCGCCGTCTTGTTTCCAGCCTCGGGCAGCGCCCCCGCCGTAACAACAGACGGCGCCGTTTACTTCGACACCACAATGGCAAAGCTACGCATCCGTGCTGCCGGCACTTGGGTGGATTTGCACTGACCTAAAAAATCAAACAAATTCATAGATCTCGGAGCGGAACCTATGTGAAGGGGAGGTAGGGAGCAATGCAGCCCCCTACCCGCACCGAAACTCCAGGGCCAGCCGGCACTGTGGAGCACTAAACCGTCGTGAACAAACAGCTAAAACTGACAGGCTCAAACCTTAGAAGCTCGCTTGCGTGATAGATACCTGTAAGAAATCTCAGCCTCACCCGAGGCAGGACGCACCCGCCCGTTCTGGAACAGGCGAGGGGGTCTAACCATCGCCGAATGTTGATGAGAAAGTTGGCAACGAACCCCCGCTCTTCCAAAAACTTTTGCTTTGCGATACGCTCCGACCGTCGGAGACGTGGTTGTTGTTAACGTGTGACTGGCCCACTCGTTGGGTCAGAAGTGTTGGGGAAACATTGTGGCTTGATTTCGAAATTATGGGCGGCGGCAAGGGATATCGTCACATCCAACGCAGCTTTTAGGTAACATACCCTTCCAACAAGCTATGCACCTTCTGAAAGGTGCTGTCGCCCAATGCTCTTGCGAAGGCGGCCGATTTTATGGAGAAAGAAAGCATGAATTACGATATGTGGTTTCAGAATACATTTAAAACTTACAGGCCACGGCCAAATACTTTCCCAGCCATGTCATGGACTTTACAAGATCCGTGGGGTCAAATTGTAAATAATGCTATGGTTGATGCTGAAAAGAAGTTCACATCCACACTCCTAAAGGAATTAAATGAAAAGGAAATAATTGGCGATATTATCGAGTTCGGTGTATTCAGCGGTGGCTGGATGGAATTTTTGATTAATGAGAGCGAAGCGCTAAGTTCTAGGAGACTTATTCACGGACTAGACAGCTTCATGGGGCTACCGGAACCAGATGCAGACGTTGACCTAAACTGCTGGAAGAAGGGCGACTATGCTGCGGATTTTGCAACGGTGTCTGCTCGCCTCCGGGTCAGTGAACGGCCGCATGTACGCCTTTATCGTGGATGGTTTAGTGACACTCTACCCACACCACCACTTCAGTCCATTACAAAAATTGCTTTTGCCAGGATTGATTGTGATTTGTATGGCCCTACCGTGGAGTGTCTAGACTATCTTAAATCGCGTCTCGTTGATGGCGCTATTCTCGTATTTGACGATTGGACCTTCGATCTCGCTAAAGGGGAAACAAAGGCCCTTTATGAAGGCCTTCAGAATTGGCCTGGCGTCAGGTTGGAATTTCTTTGCTTCACCTCAATTGGGCACATTTATTTCAGGGTGCATCGGGAGAGCTAATACACAGCCCCATTCGGATTAGCACCACAGCATAAATCGAGAGACAACTTAGCGATTACTCACGCGATTAAAGGCTGATCATGTCAAGGGACAAAAGAATTTTTATTTACGGTACCGCACGGTCTGGAACAACAACGGTATTGTCTGCGCTTAACTCGCACCGGGATTGCCTGATTCTTTCAGAGGCCGATATACATCTGCACTGGGACAGGAAAGGATTCTCAAAGACTTTTAATCTCCGGAAATGGGAAGAGGGTACACTGTTTTCAGGGAAGGGTAATATTTTACTCAGTAATATCGATGAGAGCTTGACAGGCGCAGAGGCACTAACGCGTCTACAAAGGACCTATGGTTATGTTGGCGATAAGTTTGCTGTCGGCCCTGGGCGTGTAGAGAATACACAAATTCTAGGCTTTCTTGCCACGCACTGCTTTGATGCCACCCATATCGTTAGCGTCCGACATCCAGACAGCAATGTCGAATCTCTCAAGAAAATGTTTCCGGAGTTCAGCTACCTCAATCTCTACCAACATTGGATAAACTCCTTCATTATTGGGTACATCATCGCTACATCCTTCCCCTACTCATATGTGGTGTTTCATGACGATTTGAATGAACTGACCATGCAACGCATGGCAAGCCACATTGGCTTGGAACTGGCCCTACCCGTCGGTTGTATAGGGGCAAAATTTTGGAAGACCGCCACTGCTCCGATTAACCTGACTGAAGAGGAAGAAGAGAAGCGCGCGGAAGCCATCTCCTATTTTGATTTGATCCAAGTTAACTATGACCCGGAAACTTTTTCGATCCCCGTCATTAACAGAAACACTACTCCAGGCGGGTTAATATCTGAGCACTTTACGGCTGCGGTAAAGCGAAGCAATACAGACTACGTTATGACATCACTGAATCCAAACTCTAACACAGAAAGCAACTTTGTTACCTCGCTTCACAAGTTAGAACTTGACCAACGTCTCGGGAGTGAAGAGGCTTTTGATTTGGCGCGGGTTGCTGTGGAGCAATTTCCACAAAGTGATCGTTTGAATTATCTTTACGGTGTGATTTTATTGCTCCGTAATTCTACACCCAGCGTCGCCATTACACATTTCAATACATCTTTGGCATTGGGTGGAGATCGTTTCTGGAACCTCATTCACAGAGCCCAAGCGTACTTGCAAATCGGTGACGCTCAGAGTGCTAAGCTAGACATCGATGAAGCAACTTCCATTAATCCGACCAGTCCTCAGGTCAATCGGATCAAAAACCTTATCGAAGAAAGCGTTGACAGCAACACACCGTCGAAGTGACCTGATCGGCCTCTGTAGTTTTATCGCCAACACCGTCATCCGGCGGCTGCGCTGAATCCCATCCCGATGAGTTACAATCACTGGGATGGGATTTATAGGGTCTCAGATAGCCCTACCTTAGACCGGCATAATGCCTCCCTCAGCGGGAAACCGACGATATGATTGATACCTTGTTATGCCTCAGCAGCCTGGGCAACCATTAGGTCTCACAACAACGCGTTCATTATTGGACGCTTCATCAACAGCCCAATACAAGCGCTATCCCATTGCACCTCGTCCCGACTGCACACCTAGACAATACTTACACAAACGCTTCAAGAGCCATTTCAACCTTTTTGAACTGCTCCGGGATATTGAGCTTCTCTTCGACTGCAATTTTGCAGTTGGCTACAAGTTGTTCATATCGAGAAGTGCCAACAATTGAAGATGCTTCTTTCATAGCCTCGATGAAGGCCCCCAACGACCAATCCTCCATGAGCAAACCACAGCCGAACTCGTCAATCACCTCCGCACATTGGGGATGTGGTGCACAAATCGGCGGCACGCCGGAAGCAATCGCCTCGAAGAACTTATTCGGTGAAGCATAGAGTTGATTGATGTCGGTGGGAGCCCACATCACGATACTGTACGCATATTGTTGCCTAACAGCATCAAGCTCCAGCGAGCTTAGAACGCCAAGATAGCGGATATTATTACGCTCTTGAACAGATTTGAGTATCTGGTTGGCATCTTCACTATAGGCTGGCCCGGCCAAGTCTATTCTGTAGCCGGACAAGGCGGAATCCAGCAGATAGTGGCATTGCGTCTGCCTGCCGATGGTGCCAGCATACATGAATGAAGGCTCCGTCTTGACGGCGGGCGGCGTAAATCCCTGGTGCGTCAAGTTCAAGACCTCAACAACACGCGCATCATTCCACCCCAGTGTTGTGAGGTCATGATCGGCGCGGCGCCGTTCGGGCACGATCACCAGATCCACGAGATGTTTTGCCATCTCGTTCAGACGGATAAAGTTCTCCCCGCCCGCCTGCCGCTGATGGTGCAGGCTTTCCAACATGTAATAGATGCAAAGCGGGGGCCGGCGTTTTTGCAGAAGCAGAGCTGGCAGAACAGCCGCATTCACGAACACAACAATGTCCGGTTCAACCTCTTTCAGGAACCGTTCGATCTGGATGTTGTACTCAATATGGAACGTCTCATCATGCGGCGGCATCCGCGAGCCGAAACGGACAATCCGTAGCCCCTCCCGTTCGTGCATCTGTCGCCGGAACTTCATATCCGGTTCAACGATATAGGCCTCTGCAGCCCCATATTTCTGGGCCAGAGCGGTGACCATCAGTTCCAGTTGCTGATAGCCATAACCAAGTGCAACATCGGCCAGCCCGACAACCTTGACGCCGGTGCCACGCATTTTCGGGCGCTCCAGCAGGGGAACCATATCCGTCATCATAGGGATCACCATTCGCGAGCGGAGAAGCGGGAGACAGTGGAACCGTCGATCGTTGCCGGGGCGTTTTCGGGCGCCAGCATTTCTTCGACAAGTCTTCCCGGTGTGAAATAGTCACCCAATTTCCGGTGCAGCCAATCGGCAGAGTGGGCGTAAGCTGTGTAATTGTCCGCCAGCAGGCTCAACCCCTTGGTCAGTTCCTCGCATATCTTTCCGTCCGACCCATCATCGACATACACGATGGCGCCTGGCTGTATGGCGATCGGGTCTTTTCGCATCAGCCAATGGATCTTGACCTTGCTGATATAGAAGTCGATATCACTGTAGGCGTTACAAAAGCCCAGCCAGATGCTGCGCCCTTCGGATGCGACAGGCAGCACGACCGAGAAGACCGTATCTGCGGCGCCATTTACAATCACATCCGTTCGGGAAATCTCGTTGCTGAAACCTTCCTTGTCCTGGAACGCAAAAACGATACGGGCGGTCAGGTCGTTAATGGCCACCTGCATGTGGTTAAAGGTCAACCAGATATGGGTGGCGCCGGCGGGGACCGGAATGTGGGTATAACTGGTGCAGCCCCGGCGTACCTTCACCTGACGGGGAATATGGGTCATTTCCTGGTTGGTCAGCGGCTGACCGTTACTGGCATATTCGGCCCACCGCGCCGGGGGGACGACATTCCAGGCCAGGATCTCTTCCTCCGCGACAGCGGCATTATGGAATTCATGCGCATGTTCATTGATGATCTGCGACATCCAGGTCCCGGCCGGGATGATGGACGGTTTGCGCGCCGCGATGGCCTCTGTGAAGATACCCGAACTGCGCGCGACATAGTTTGTGCGCAGGTAGGGAACGATGACGGCATCGACAGTCTTCAGAATGGCATTATAGGACGGCACATCCAGGGCGCCCTTGGCGATTGAAACCATGCCGGCCGGCAGGCTGCGCAGCCTGCGGTCCAGCAACTGAATGCTTGTCAGCATATTGACGTCGATATGCGCGGATTTTGGCGCATAGACCTGCAGAAGAAACTCGATCTGCGTGGCCTCGGCAGACCGGCTGGCCAGCAGACGTCCCATGACGGCAGGAAGGTGATGGAACCCCTTTTCTTTGCGCGCATCGCCTAAGAACCCGATCTTGATGGCGCTCTTTGGCTGTTCCTGGTCGGCATCCACGGCGCCGGCATCCTGCAGGATCTGTGTGAAACTCTCCAGTTCCCCCTGCAAGCGCATGACCGCGCGCGTTACAACCTCTGTGGTTTCATCCATCCTTTGCCCCGGCAGGAAGCGAATCCCGCCATAGGTCGCCGGCACCCACCGCGCAACAGCCATTTCACGGCAGCTTAACTTGGCAATGTGGAAGCCGTTATGGAACAGACTGCTGAAGCCAAGCCAGACGGCACCAGCCTTGGGCGGGACGGAAATGACCACCGAATGTTTGTCACGCCGCCCGGCCTTCACCGTGAGAAGCTGAACATCCTCAGAATGTTTGGCGCCACCATGATCGGTGAAGCCGGCGACGACACGCACACCCATGCGTTCGCCCGGCAAGCCCATTCCATCCGTCTCAAACGTGATCCACAGATGGGTACAGCCGGGGGACAGCAACAATGATACGTATGCATCCATATGCAGGCGAAGCAACAGGCGATCGTCGCTCAGGCACTCCGGTGCATCACGGTCCACACCAGAATATTCATAGGCGCGCCAAACAATATCCCGGGCATGTTGAATGGACAGTTCACGGCCGCTGGAGAAGCTACGTTGATGGTAGCTGAAATTCTTCAAATCCAGTTCTGCGGCCAATGAATTGCCGGCAGGGACGATGGAGGGCGTGGCTGTTTCCTCCAGCGCTTTCACCCGCCCATTCACCGCACGCTCGTCGCAGGCGCTGTAGCTGTCAGCAAAGACAGCGATTTCGTTCCTGGCGAGGATCGTCTGCAGCGACTTAGGGTCCTGCATGGTCTGTGTGGAGGGCTTCAGCAGGACCTTGCTGCTGACTTGTACCCGTTCCTGAACCACCGACCGATCACCAACGACAGACAACAGCCATGGCAGGTCTGACATCCTGGCGAGGTTGGTTGCGACCTGGTTACCGAAAGCAGCGCTATTCAGTGATCCCGTCTCATGAATGACAGCAACATTAATCCCTTGCTCAGTGGAACGTTCCTGCCACACAGGCGCGGCGGCCAGCGCATCGGGATCAACCGGGACCGGCAAGGTCTTGAACGGCACAGTGCCGAACCGGTTGTACTGATCGGTAAGCGGGTCTGTGTCGGTGTAGAAGTTCAGCCGTGTGGTCCGACGGATATCATCCATCATGGCAAAGGCGGTACGGTGCGAATGGACCGGCCATTCCTGCCCATTGTGAAAAGTCGAATAGCCATCATAGACGTTGCGGCGGAACAAAAGATGATAGCGGGGCCGCCGCAATGCGCGATGTCTGCGAAGCGCCGACGACAAAGCCGTTATCTCGAAAAACGCCATGGTCGGGAAGAAGATGTGATCCTCTTCGCCCAGCGCCAACCCCTCAACGACGCGGATCAACGCCTTTTTGAAGGACTCCGCTGCGATGCCCATGTTGGTCAGGTTGGAGAAATACTGCTGATCCCGCTCAGGCAACTGCTGCGCAGCCGTACCGTTCTGGGCCAGCGCCTGACGGAACAGACGACGCTGGCGACCGATCTCCCAGCGGCGACGCTGCGGCCCCTTTGGCGGCGGGGGATCGAACGTCTCCGCCGCTTCGGACTGTTCCAAGCCCGTCAGCAAACGGCGTGCGATCACCGCCCGTTTAAAACGCAGGGTATCCAGGGCGCTAAGCGGGAATTGGGTATTGTAATGCTGGAAGCTGTTCAGATTGTTTGCGGCAGCAAAGATCAAGCCGCTTTTTGAATAGCGGCGACGCAGCCAACGGCGATCATCAACGGTAAAGCCACTCTCAGCGGGCTTTTGCTCGCTCGGCCGTTGTCCCCAGATGTCATATTCAAATGCCTTGATGATCCTGAATTGACGGTTGCCGTCATCGTTGAAAGCCGAATTTACGACCAGAATACATTCAAACCCATGCTTCTCAGCAGCACGCAGCACTTGCTCTGCGTAGACCAGATAGTGGCCACCAACATCGTGTATCGAAGGATCGCACAGAACAAACCGCTGCCGCATTTTTGGCTCCCCGAAACCTGTAATCGGCACATCACAAATTAGGACACCGGCCCGCCTTCCCCGTGCGGGCCGGTTCGTGCAATTGCATTGTCACACGTTCGAATAAATCTCGTTCCGGATCATCCGGTAGCCCTTGATCAACTCCTGGATTCCCATCTCCAAAGAATGGGCGGGCCGCCAGCCAGTGGCCTCCAGCTTGGCGTTGGAGACGATATAGTCGCGCTTATCCGGGTCCTCGCCCACCGGGGCCTCCAGATAGGCGAAAGCGGGCACCTGTTCCTTGATCTTGGCACAGAGTTCCAGCTTGGAGAGGTTCGCGTCCGACAAGCCCATATTGTAGACTTCGCCATTCATCGCTTCGAACTGGTTCATGCCATGCATGAAACCCTTGGCCACATCGCGGATATGGATGTAGTTGCGTTTGAAATGCCCTTCAAAAATTACCACAGCCCGATCGCGGACCGCACGATAGGTAAAATCATTGACCAGCAGGTCAATACGCATGCGGGGCGCAAAACCGAAAACAGTGGCCAAACGGAACGAGATTGCGTTGCCGCGATCCATGACGGCCTTTTCGGCATCCACCTTTGTCTGGCCATAGATGCTGATCGGGCGCAGCGGCGACTGCTCGTCACAGAAAATACCAGCTTCACCAACACCATACCCACTGTTGGTAACCGGGAAGATAACGCGCTGGTCGGATGACAGCATGCCGAGCAACATGCGCACCGCATCCAGATTGATCGAGGTCGCGGCCAGCGGGTCCTGCGCACAGGCGGGCGCACCAACCACGGCCGCCAGCGGGATCACCCAATCGGCGTCCTTAGCATATCGAGCCACCAACGAGCGGTCACGGCAGTCACCCCGGACGGCATCGAAGGCAGGATGCGCCGCGTGCAGCCCCAGCGAGTTGAAGCCATGCTGGAAGTTGTCGATGACCGTAACGGCATAGCCATCTTCCAGCAACAGCGGAACCAGGATACTGCCGATATAGCCACCGCCGCCGGTGATCAGAACCTTGCCCTTCATTTTTTCCTCACATTTCGCCCGAAAACCAGAACCCAAAGGGGCGACTATCGCATGATGATGGTGGACCCTAGTGTGTCTAGGCCGACAGGAACCACCCGTGCCGGCGACACAGCCTCAATGACAGACTTTTGATAAGCTGGCGGAACAACCATCAACAAGAAGCCGCCACCACCAGCGCCGCACAGTTTACCACCAAGTGCCCCATGGCGCCGTGCAACATCGTAAAGGGTGTTAATGTCGCTGGAGCTGATCTTGCTGGACAAGGACAGTTTGATCTTCCAGCCCTCATGCATCATGGCGCCAAAATCACGCAGCATCGTCTCGGGATCATTCCCCTGGAGAAGATCCATGCCCTGATCCACCAAGGCCAGAAGATCGGACAACTCCCGGTCAACCTTGTTTTCGGTCGTTTTCTGAATCTGTTCGTCCAGGGTTGCCGAGGCATGCCGCGTCTGGCCGGTATAAATCAGCAGCAAGGACGAGCAGAGCGCCTCCAGACAGTCCGAACTCATGGCGACAGGGCGGATGCTGAAACCGTTTGCATCGAAGTCGAAACGATTGATTCCACCAAAGGCCGCATGCAGTTGATCCTGCACGCCCACCCGCTCCTGCAAAAGATCACGCTCGATATGGATGGCCTCCTTGGCCAAGTCCAACTTCGTCCGGGGTCGGTTTTGCAGGGCACTGAGAAGATTGACAAAACCAACGGTGAATGCCGAGGACGACCCAAGCCCCGTAGAGGCCGGCATGTCCGACATAATCGAAATATCGAGATCTTCGTTACAACCATACACAGACAAGCCAACGCGAACCACATTGTGCTGAATGTCCGAAGCCTGCGTGACTGTTTCCAGACGGGAATAACTTAACCGATATCGATAAGGCTGAATACCGCTCAATCGGAGTGCGGATATGTAAATGTATTTATCTATCGCCATCCCAATAACGGCACCGCGGCGACCAGCCCTCTTGAAATACTCGGGGTAATCAGTACCGCCCCCGAAAAAACTCACCCTCAACGGCGTCCTGCACGTTATTATCATAATGAATTCCCCACAACGCACAAAGTACCCATAGAGCCAAGCTCAGCCAGCTCGCAAGAGAAAACTTTACTTTCCTTTTGAACGGTCATTTAGCAAGCGAACGAACATTCGTTTCCAACATAACGCATTCAAGGTAAATTTTCCAATAAATTTATGGGCTTGGCATTTTTTGCTTCAGGGCCAAACAAGGTCTTCCGCAAGGCACACCGGGGCACCGGCGATCTCTACGCGGAACGGCTTCCCACGCGCTGAGACAGGCAGGCTCAGGGAGAAGCCACAATAGCCCTCCCCGAACCCGGCTTTCCGGACATCCGGCCGTTCGCCCCATGCCGAAGTGGAAACCAATAGCCCGTCATCGTTAACGATTTCGACAGTCAGACGGCGCCGCGGTGCCGCAGTGTCATAGGCCCAGCCGGTGACCCGGCCGTCAGCCGAAACCGAATCCACATGGCCGGCGACGACCGGAGCCTGCTCACCAGGAGAGGGGGGGGGCAGCAGCGAGACCGTCTGCGAAAGCGATGCCAGTGCCAATCCCCGTTCCGCACCGACCGACATAAGCCGAACCGTCCCCGTTTCGATAAACTGCGCTTCCATTGGATCGTGAAACCGGACGCGGATACCGCCCGCTACTGGTTCGGCATGTGCGGCTGCCAGGTGCAGGGACTGACCCAGATTTATCTGGATGGAAGGCCAGTCTCGTCCCCCAAGATCCAACAGTGTCATCTCCACACTTGGCCGCCAACCGCATAGCTGGGCGACCGCCAAGCTAGCCGGACCCGTGAGCGGCCCCCGAGCATAAGGAATGCCATTGCTGCTCTTTGCCACCCCTTGCCACCCCTGTCGGGTTTCTAAGAGGATCGCCGTCTGTTCCTGCCCAGGCTGAGGCCACGGGACATGACACATAGAAAGCTGGCAATCTTCTATGGTGATGGGTTGATCGTTGCCCCTGAGTTCAATCCCGACCAGCACCAAAGCCAGTGGCGAAGACTGGGTGCGACATAAAAAGGTCGTGTGGCCGGAATCACTTCCGACTTGGTGTGCATGTTGAATACCGGAGAGATGCAGATTGGGCGCCGACGGCAACGATGCGCTCGCCTGTCCGTTGCTGCACCACAATGTCAGTTGGAAAGGCGCATCGGCCGGCAACACAACCCAGTAGCGGACCACGCTGCCGGCGGACAAAGAGATCCTGCCACCTATGACGGGCACGGGCCGACCATCCGGGAAGCTCCAGACAACGTGACCTGACAACACTTTCAGCATCGCCAGCAGTAACGGCTCCAGTCTGGCGGCATTCTCATTTGTGGACAGCAGGGAAAGCCGCTGTGCAGTATCCATGCCTTCCAGCAGCAGCAGACCCCGACGCAGCAGAGGCAGACTTGTCGGTTCCCCGGCAGTGAGCAAGGAAACACAGGCATTAATGGCGCGCCAGTCGGCACTCCATTCGTGGTAATCGGGGATAGACAACGGCGTCAGGGCCAGCGCGGCGCCCCCCGACAAGCCCAGCACCTGAGCCGCCAACTGCGCAAACCTGCGGTCTCTGCCCTCGCCGGCCTGTTGTGTCCTGGCGATTGCTAAACCGGCCAGTGCCACCTCTCGTCGGGCATCCGGGCTGATAGAAAGTCGGCAGATCTCCTGGCCAAACCGATCCGGTGTATCTGCGATGGGCAAGCGGATGCCGGTGGCATCCATCAACTCCCGCAAAGCGTATGACGTACCCACCACGGCCCGGCCCAGGGACAGCGCCTCCAAGACCTTGATAGGACTGCCGGCACCGCTGAAAATCGGCAGAACCACTATCTGCGCCGCAGCATAGAAAGGTCGAAGATTGGATACACGTCCGACAAGAGCGATATTCGGATGGACTGGCCAATCCTGCTGATCGGCGATATCGCCTACGACGGCCAGGGTCATATCCATCGGCGCCAGCAACGGCAGGTACACTTTTTCGATGAACCAACGGAGCGCGTCAATATTCGGCTTGTGCGCGGAACTGACGAACAGGAGATCAACCTGTCGCCAGCCAGCCAATTGCTGGACCAAAGCCTCAAGACGTTGCTGATCCTCAATCCAGCTTCCCGCCAGAAGCGGCAGGGCATCCAGCCCGGCAATGGCAGCCAAATCGGCGGGACCGATCGGATGGTCGGGGACCGGTGCCGGCAAATGTCGGACCGCGAGCGATGGCAAATGTCGACGCAGCAGATCTGCTTCGAAGGTGGAGAGCGATACCGCCATCGCAGATCGGGCGAGCATGGCCAGTTCCCGCTTCAGATCCTGTTCCGACAGGTCCCGATGCCCATAGATGGCCGTCTGGAAACTTTGGATATCATGAATTTCGCAAAGCACGGGAACCGGCCGGGGTTCGTCCAGCAGCCCCAACTTCTCTATCAAGGGTAGGTTGGTGATATAGTTCAAAACCACAAGTTCAGGGCGCTGCCGTGCGATAGACCGCCACAACGCAGCCGGGATCTGAAGACACGCGCGGTAGTGGATATCCCGCTCTATGGAGTATTCCCCCTTATCCTCGGCTGCCCTGAACAGGTCTTGCGCCGCCTGGGATGTAGCATCCGGTGCATAGGAGCACACATGCACCGCAGCAAACGGGAACGCCGACAATGTCTCGTCCAGCGCGCGGGAGAAGTCGAACAGCGCATCTGCGCTGGCAGGCCGGTTCATCTGAACGAACAGTCCCGTGACTTGGCACCCCAGGTCAAATAGGCCCTGTAACTGCGACCGGGCAACGCTGCTGGCCCCATTACGCAGGACCATCGCATTGCCATCCATCACAAACAGCACTGGCGGCCCCGGGACAGCGGGGGCGGCTGGAACGGTCCAGTCGTGAGCCTGCTCCAACACCGCCATGAAATGGTCGGCCGATGCTTCGGAACGCCACGCTTGTGCAGCCGCCGCCGCTTGCTGCTGAAGACCAGCAAATCCGTCAGCGGCACGGCGAACCGCAGCGACAAAGTTTGCGGGCTCATCAAATGTAACAGTCCCGGTCGCGCCGCGGGTCTCCATCCACGACCCGCTGCTGGTCACCACCACTTTGCCGGCGCATTGGGCCTGAACCATGATACCGGAGCTGCGGGCTTGATACCGCTCACAATCGTAGGGGATCAGAACAATGTCGGCAGCGGCCAGCAGCCCATAGTAAGCCTGCGTATCGAGGGCCGAGGTCAAAAGCTGAACCTCCGGCGACGGGAACTGCCGCAAGCGCTGCCGCGCCTCCGGCACGGACGGCTCACCGCCTGCGACATTGAAGTTCGACTGCGCTAAAAGCCGGACCCGGCCGGTTCTGAAATGGCTGTCCCACATTTGCCGGACCATTTCCGGCAGGAGGGGGTAGCCCTTTTCCTCTCTGGCATCGCCGATATAGGCAAGGGTCAGGGGGGCTTGCGGGCCAAAGCCGTTTGCATCCTTGTTTGCCACCTGCTCCAACGCACGCACCATGGCGGCTTGATCAAATGGAATGGGCAGGGTGGAAGCCACGGCACGCAACAGCCGCCCACACAGTGCGGTCAACCGATCTGTGTCCGTATGGAAGCGAACGCGGCCTGACATCAATTTGTTGGCGGCCAACCGCCCGAACAGCCCTGCCAGTTTCGAGCTGTAAGCCGGGTTCAGGTCACGCGGATCATAACGCAGGACAATGCTGAACCGGGGCAGGCCCGCCGCTCGCCATGGCGGTATTGCCGATAAGGACCATAGCAGTTGGGCCAATTGCGACCAGCCGAGCGTATGGATCAGGACCAGATCGTCCGAACCCGCCCCCGCCGCCGCCAGTTCCTGCAAAACATCATGACCGAAATGTCCCGAAGCCGGACGATGCGGCGGGATGTCGGACCAATGGTTCCAACCATATGAAAAGACGGGCCGGACCGCCTGCACACCCAAAGCCTGCTCCAAAGGGACATCATTATCCAAACGGAGCTGGCAATTAGCCAGAATTTGAACCTGCCATCCGCGCTGGACCGCCCCCTGCGCCACGGCGCGGGAATACTCAAAGTAATGCCCGCCCTGCGACGACAAGGAGTGATCGACAATGACCAACTGGCGCATAGCGTCCAACCCGGCAGTCACGAGACTCACTCCACAGGCGCCATCGCGTTTTCCACTAGCTCGCAAATGGTGTGGCCGACAGCGATATGCATTTCCTGGATACGGGCCGTCATCGTGGACGGAACCGGCAGCCACAGGTCAGCCAGCGGTGTCATTGCGCCCTCCTTCGCCCCAGTCAAACCAATTGTGCGAATACCCATCTGGCGGGCCACATGCATGGCATCGACAACATTGGCGCTGTTGCCGCTTGTGGACAGACCGACCAGCACGTCACCGGCCCGGCCGACACCTCGCAGTTGGCGCGAAAACACATCGCGGAATCCGTAATCATTGCCGATGGCGGTCAGGGCGGACGTATCGACCGTGAGGGCAAGCGCCGCCAGCGGCGCGCGGTCGCGCATGAAACGTCCCATCAACTCTGCCGCCAGATGCTGGCTGTCGGCAGCCGACCCACCATTGCCACAGAACATGACCTTGCCGCCGTTGCGCAGCGACGCGACCATGATGTCGGCAGCTTCGACGACCTCTCCCGACAAATCCTGAAGTTTCTTGAAGTTTTCGGAGATCGTGGCAAAGGTCTCGATGACAGCGTTCAAATTGTTAGACATAGTGCCTCTGTATAATAGCGCCCCGATAGGAGGGGCATTTACACTACTCAAGCCTGATAGCGCAGAGTATCGACCACCCGCTGTGCGATAGCAAGGGAGGAGGTCAAGCCGGGGGACTCTATACCGAATAGATGGACCAAGCCTGGGACATGATGGTCAGCCTCCGTTTGGAGCAAAAAGTCCGCCTGTTTTTCACCCGGCCCCGACAGTTTGGGGCGGATGCCGCAATAGGCCGGCACCAGAGCCCCATCTGGCAATCCAGGCCAATAGAGTCGGATGCGCTGATAGAAGGCGTCAGCGCGCCGTGGGTCCACCTGATAGTTCAGCGGACCTGACGGAAGCCATTCGACATCCGGGCCAAACCGTCCCTGCCCTGCCAGGTCCAGCGTCAGATGAACTCCCAGACCACCATCCTCGGGGATCGGATAAATGAGACGACTGAATGGGGGCGACACGCCCTGCAGGGCATAATAGTTGCCTTTGGCATAATGGCGCGGTGGTATGTGGGCCGGATCATAGCCCAACAGGCTCCGGGCCACACTCCAGGCCTCAAGCCCCGCAGCATTGATCAACTCCCGGCAACAAATGGTCGTCGGCTCCCGACCACCAGTGTGAACCGTGAAGCCGGAACCAGTCCATTCCGCCCCAACAACCGGTGTCTCCCGCACAAGGATCGCACCGTGATCCTCCGCGTCACCCAATAGAGAGACCATCAATGCATGGCTGTCGACAATACCAGTGCTGGGCGACAACAACCCGGCCACACATCGCAACGCCGGTTCCAATTCCTGCACCCCAGCAGCATCCAACAGGCGCAGATCGTCAACGCCATTGGCACGTCCCTGGGCTAGCAGATCGTGAAGCTTTGATACCTGGGCGGTGTCGGTTGCCACCACCAGTTTTCCCAGGCGTCGATGCCCAATGCCGCGTTCCTGACAATACCGATAAAGCCGCTCCCGGCCATCGAGACATAATGCGGCGCGGACCGATCCTGTGGGATAATAGAGCCCGGCATGGATAACTTCAGAGTTGCGCGAACTGATACCCTGGCCGAAATGCCTTTCCGCTTCCAGAATAAGCACCTCACGGCCAGCGATGGCCAACGCCCGGGCAACCGCAAGCCCGACTACCCCGCCACCAATAACCACTGAGCTCATCTGGTCCACGCCTGCCGCTCCGGCCGTTCATCCCCCAGCCTGGAGGCCACAATGTCTTGTTTGGCATACACAAACGGCCAGGGCAACAACAGCAAGGTTACGCCGCGATCCATCCAAAGGTGGCATCTCTTGGTTCGGGCTCTGCCATGGGGTACGGTGGCAGAGCCGTATTGACGGAAGCAACGTCCAACCTTTGGCAAGAACAACACGCGGGAGTTTGTCCTTGGCGACGCGAACGGAGAGGATTTTGGCCGAAGGGCAGCAGTTTCAGGATCATCTGACATGAAAGCCGACCTGACCCATTTGGACCGGCTGGAAGCAGAGGGCATCTACATCATTCGCGAGGTTGCCGCTCAATTCCAGAAACCCGTCATGCTCTATTCCATCGGCAAGGACAGCGCCGTCATGCTGCATCTTGCCATGAAGGCCTTCTATCCCGCAAAGCCCCCCTTCCCCCTGCTTCATGTTGATACGGGATGGAAATTCAAGGAGATGATCACATTCCGGGACGAAACGTCGGCGCGGCTGGGCCTGGACTTGCTGGTGCATACCAATCCAGATGGGTTGGCACGCGGAGTCGGACCGTTCAGCCATGGTTCTGCGGTTCACACCGATGTGATGAAGACACAGGCGTTGAAGCAGGCGCTCGATCAATACGGCTTCGATGCCGCGTTCGGCGGCGCCAGGCGCGATGAAGAACGATCGCGGGCAAAGGAGAGGGTCTTCTCGTTCCGTGACCGCAGCCATGGCTGGGATCCCCGCAACCAACGACCGGAACTCTGGAACCTTTACAATGGCCGTATCGGCCCGGGAGAGAGTATCCGGGCCTTCCCCCTGTCCAACTGGACCGAACAGGATGTGTGGGCCTATATCGCGCGGGAGAATATTCCCATCGTACCGCTTTACTTTGCTAAACCGCGCCCTGTCGTGGAACGGGACGGCACCTTGATCATGGTCGATGATGATCGCTTGCCGCTCCACCCCGGAGAGGTACCGCAGAACCGCTGGGTGCGGTTCCGCACACTGGGCTGCTACCCCCTTACCGGGGCCATCGATAGTCAGGCGGACACTTTGGAGGCGATCCTGGCGGAACTGGCCGCAGCACGGCAATCCGAACGGCTGGGACGGCTGATCGACATCGACGCCGGCGCTTCGATGGAACAGAAAAAGCGCGAGGGCTATTTCTAATGGCCGGACTGCTGCACTTTATCACCTGTGGTTCCGTCGATGATGGCAAATCCAGCCTGATCGGCCGGCTGTTGCATGATTGCGGCGCTCTGGCTGAGGATCAGTTGGAGGCGTTGCGCCGGGACAGCGCACGCCACGGCACAACCGGTGCCGGCAATCTCGACATGGCCCTGCTCGTCGACGGCCTGGCTGCCGAACGGGAGCAAGGCATCACCATCGATGTTGCTTACCGCTATTTTGGCACGACCCGGCGGCGTTTCATCGTCGCTGATACGCCAGGGCATGAGCAATATACCCGTAACATGGCCACCGGGGCCTCAACCGCCGAACTGGCGGTGCTGCTGGTCGATGCGCGCAAGGGATTGCTGGCCCAGACGCGGCGGCACAGCCTGATCTTGTCTTTGATGGGCGTTCGCCATGTCGTGCTGGCCGTCAACAAGATGGACGCTGTTGGATGGGATGAAGCGGTGTTCACCACCCTTGTCGACAGCTACCGGGCCTATGCGGCCCCGTTAGGCTTCAGGACAGTTCAGGCCGTCCCCCTGTCCGCGCTGACCGGCGACAATGTGACAATCGCGTCCGATCACATGCCCTGGTACCAGGGCCCGCCGCTGTTGGAACTGCTGGAAACCGCTGACACGGCGGACGGCATTACCGAAAAGCCCTGGCGTATGCCGGTGCAATGGGTGATCCGGCCTGATGGCGATTTCCGGGGGCTTGCGGGCACGATCACCAGCGGGGTGGTACGCGTTGGTGATCCGGTGCGCGTCTTGCCCACGGGACGCGAAAGCCGGGTGGCCCGGATCGTCACCGCTGACACCGACCTGTCCGAGGCGCAGGTCGGTCAGGCTGTAACCCTGGTTCTGGCCGACGCCGTGGATGTGGCGCGCGGGGATACCCTGTGTGACCCCGCACAGCCACCGGCAGTGACAGACCAGTTCACGGCCCATGTCATCTGGATGCACGAACAGCCTTTGCTGCCCGGGCGGGCCTATTTGCTGCGGCTTGGAACCCGGCAGATCGGTGCCCGGATCACGTCGCTTAAACACCGTATCGATATCTTTACCGGCGATCATCTGGCGGCCGAGACGCTGGGGCTGAACGATATCGGCCTGTGCAATCTGGCATTGGACGGTCCCATGCCGGTGGAGGCCTACCAGGATAATCGGGCCGGCGGGGCCTTCATCCTGATTGATCAGCACAGCAATGCTACGCTGGGCTGTGGTATGGTGGTGCATACATTGCGCCGGGCGGACAATATCCGCTGGCAGCCCTTGAAGGTGGATAAGGCCGCGCGCACCGCCCAGGCGGGCCATCGACCCGTTGTGCTGTGGTTCACAGGCCTGTCAGGGGCTGGCAAGTCGACCATCGCCGACAAGTTAGAACAGAAACTCTATGCGGCCGGTTGTCGAACCATGACGCTGGACGGCGATAACATTCGTCACGGATTATGCCGCGACCTTGGTTTCACGGCGGCGGACCGGGTGGAAAATATCCGCCGTGTTGGTCATGTGGCTCAGTTGATGGTTGATGCCGGACTGGTGGTGCTGGTCAGCATGATCAGCCCTTACCGGGAAGATCGGGACATGGCCCGCGCCATGGTCGGCGACGGCGAATTTGTAGAGATTTTCATCGACACGCCGCTGGCCATTTGTGAAGCCCGTGACCCCAAGGGCCTGTACGCCAAAGCGCGTGCCGGCCGGTTGCCGAATTTCACGGGTCTCGACAGTCCGTATGAGCGGCCCGTTACGCCGGATATCCATCTGACACCGGCAGATGGCGATGAGGAAACGCAGGCCTCGAAAATCATCGAATGGCTGCGGTACCGAGGCTTCTTCACGTTGGATAGCAACTGATCATGATTAGGGGTGCGGCTGGTTTTGGAGAATGGGGACATGAACAGCTCATCTTAACGGAGTGTCGGGTAGATCGCCCCTGCCACCGTTCACCAAAGTCGCCGCCCGTGGCGCGGCGTCCAGGTCACGCATGACGCAACCCTGCGTGTGGTCAATCGCTTCAACAAAACCATGGCAGCAAAAACCAATCAGGAACCATCCGCCCAGTGCTCCCAACGCCAACATCTACGCAGCGCTGGAAATAGAGGCCATGGCCGCGTACCTATTGCAGCCAAGCATTCAGCAAACGCGGCATGGTCACTATCGTTTGCTGCATGGGACACGGTGAGAATGTGGTGCGGTAATGGTCAAACTGGTGACGGGCGTGGCGGGGTTTATCGGCTTTTCGGTTGCCCAGGCTCTGCTGGATGCGGGTGAAACCGTTGTTGGCATTGATAACGTCAATGACTACTACGATGTACGGCTGAAGGAGGCGCGCCTTGCGATCCTCTCCCGGCATCCAGGCTTCATCTTCTATCGCCGGGACATTGCCGACATCGCCCTTGTCGATTTCATCCGGCAACAGCACCCGGATATCACAGAAATCATTCACCTGGCGGCCCAGGCTGGTGTGCGCTATTCGCTGATCAACCCCTACGCCTATGTGCAATCCAACCTGCAAGGACAGGTGGTGATGTTGGAACTGGCACGAGCGCTGCCGGGCTTGCGTAATTTTGTCTATGCCAGTTCATCGTCGGTGTATGGGGCTAACAAAGAGACGCCATTCTCTGTGGATCACGCTGTCAACCGGCCGATTTCGCTCTACGCCGCGACCAAACGTGCCGACGAGCTGATGACCTATACCTATAGCCATCTGTTTAAAATCCCGGCCATCGGCCTTCGCTTCTTCACCGTTTATGGTCCCTGGGGACGCCCGGACATGGCGGTCTATCTGTTTACCGACGCGATCCTGGCGGGTCGAGCCATCGACGTGTTCAATGAAGGACAGATGTGGCGAGATTTCACCTATATCGACGACATTGTCGCGGGTGTCCGCGCTGCGCACCTGAACCCGCCGGCCCCTGACGGCGATGGTGTACCGCATGCAGTCTATAATCTGGGCAACCATCGACCGGAGCGGCTGACCGACATGATCACCCTGATCGAAGCGGCGCTGGGTCAGAAGGCAGCAATCAATTACCGCCCCCTGCAGCCCGGTGATGTCATTCGCACCTGCGCCGACATAACCAGCAGTCAACGCGACCTGGGTTATGAACCAACCGTCAGCCTGGCTGACGGGATACCTCGTTTCGTGGCCTGGTTCCGTGAGTTCTACGATCGCTGATCGGGTGTTTTACCGGCCGCCTGTCGTCACTGGCGTTGGGCCCGCTGGTATTCATAAAGCGATGGAACCGCGTCTAGCGCTTTGCCGGTGCCTTCGATATAGGGCTGCGGGGTGTAGCGCACATCAAGGGGCCGGTTGGCGTGAAGGCCGATGATGCGCTCCCCTGGCCCCTCCAGTCCGCTGGTGATGGTCACCGCCGCATCTGGCGGTACGCTGTCGGGTATGATCAGTCTGGCGTTCCACACCGTGTTGTAAAGACCGTGACCCGGCTTCCAGTAAGAAGCCCCGCCCCCAACCCACAGGCGATAACGCCATTCCCCCTGCTTTTCAGCAGGGTCGATCCACATGCTGATCTGGTCGAACAGGTTCTGATGATTTGACCCGCTATGCTGATCAATCACCGCATCCCGTTTCACCTGCGCGCGCAGGAAAACAGCGCGGGTAGACCGTGTATTGACCGACAACGGATGAATGACCGGATTTTCGACGGTCAGGTTCTCGACCAGAACATTATGCGTTGCCCCGACATGGACCGAATAGTGGGCCCGCCGATCACCGGAGGTCACAATGTCCTTGATTGTGAGGCTGGCAGCATTGTCGGTCAGGATGCCGCTATCCGATTTGTCGATCGTCAGGTTCTGTATCCAACCGTCAAATACGCCGGTCATATAGATGCCGTTATACCCTTGTTCCAGGTGATGCCCGAAAGACGGGCTTTCCGGAAACTGCAGGCGGAGATTCTGGATGCCGACCCGGGTCAGATGGTCCCACCGGCTAAGGACTGCCGGCTGGTCAGCGCGGACATCATGCAGCAGCGGGTCGCCCAGCGTCACCCGCTTGCCGCGGATCGCGACAATTCTTGTCGACTGCGCCACGACGGCACGGTCGGGCGAGGTCCAGTGATGCGAGCCGATGGGCAGGTCTGTATCACCATAAAGTGACTTCAGGATGGGGCTGTCCTTGCCGGCCGTGGCGAACCATTCTACCCGCAGAACACCGCCTACCGTAAGGCGCGAAGTATCATCCACGGTCACTATACGGTCGAATTGCTTGCCAGCGATCCCTTTCGCCAGCGTCTGGTCCCGTCGGTCTAAGGCCGGGTCATACGAGGCGGGACGTGTCCGGTCCGGCCCCACAAAGATCATACCGCCGGCCCAGCTATATTCTGAAAACAGGTAGTTGATATTGTGTTCGGGCTGTACCTCGTACTTTTTCTCACGAACCAGATATTGGCGTAACTCATGGAAATCCTGGCTGTCGTCGATCATCTTCAATGGGCGGGGAAAGTATAGTTCGCTTCCCCCCGGCCCGTCACCCGCACCATCCATCACAAAATCGGACCGCGTGATGCGGAGGACCTCTGTGATCTGGGTGCGCCCTTTAGGAAAACGCAGGGTAACCTTACCGTTGACGGCATTGGCAGCCTGCTGCGCTCGCAGGACCGCCTTGGTATCGTCCAGGCCATCATCGGGCACTGCCCCATAGGTGGTCACGTCAATGATGGTTCCAGGATCCGACGGGATGACCCCCAGACCGAACTCGTAACCGGCATAGGAAAAATCAGGCAGCGGATGGGCCGCCCGCACTGCCTTGTCCGACAGGATCTTCGGCAGGTCTGCGGCCTGGGCGGTCAGGGTCGTCGCTGACAGCACAAGGGATAGCCAGAGGCGCATCATGTCTTGGTTCCCCAAAAGATGAACAATGCGGGCCCGGTCTGACAAAGGCCGGGCCCGCACGGATCAGAATTTCGCCCGAACCCCTGCGGAGAAGCGGCGTTCCGAAAGGGCATAGCTGTTCAGGGCCGTTTCGTTGAAATTGCTGTATTCTGATGTCGCCGACTTCTTGGGCAGCAGGTTCTGCGCCTGCAGGGAAACCGAGATCTCTTTGGTCAACTGGTACCCGACCTGCGCATCCAGTTGCGAGCGCGCGCCGATAAAGCTGGGCCGACCTTCGGAGAACTCAAAGACAGCCTCATCACGGTAATTATACGCAAGCCGGGCGGAGAATTCGCCCTTTTCGTAAAGGCCGATCAGGTTGTAGCTGTTCTTGGAAACCGCGACGAGCGGAAACCCGGCATTATCTTCGCTGTCCGAATAGGTATAGTTGGCGATAAGGCCCAGACCATCGAATGGCGACGGTAGAAAATCCATGAACTGCTGGATACCGATCTCAAACCCTTTGATCTTGGCACTCGCCAGATTCTCTGGGCGAGAGAAGACCAGTTCACGGCCTTGCGGATCAAGGTTGGTATCCACACCGGTGGTCACAAAACTGGCGATAAAATCATCGACATCCTTGTAGAAAACCGCACCGGAAATCAGCGAACTCTTGCCGCGGTAATACTCAAAGCTTACATCCCCCTGCGTGGACACTGGAGGCTTCAACTGTGCATTGCCACCGGTGACCGACAGGTTTGTCGCATTGAAGAAGCTCGATGGCGCCAGATCTGCGATCGATGCACGTTGCATCGTCTGTGACGCGCCAACACGGACCAGGAAGTCATCGGTAACATTAAACGCAATGTTGGCACTGGGAAGAACATTCGTATAGCTGTTTTTGTCAGTGACCAGGGTGCTGGTGGTTCCGACATTCAGGAAGGTATCCATTGACAGTCGCGTTCGCGCTACCCGCACGCCAGCATTGGCCCGGAAGGGAATATCCCCGACTTCTCCCTCACCCGACACCATCAGATAGCCGCCCAGCGTTCTTTCGGAAAAATCGTAATCGCGCTGGCTGTTCGGCAGCAGGGTAGAGCGGTCATTCGGATTTGGGTTTGGCTGTGCCGCCTGCGCGCGGGTGAACACATAATCGAATGTTGGCGCCGTAGAGAGGAAGGTCCGCGGGAAAGATCCCGGAATGTCCGGTAGGAACTTCCTGGCATCGATCACGGTCAGATAAGGTTCGATCTCCGCCCGTGTGGGCGTCACTTGGCTGCGATAGGCATTGGACCGTGCCCCCAGATCAGTATAGCGGAAGCCACCGGCAAGGGTCAGGCCGCTCTCCAATTCGTAGCTGACATCCAGTTTACCGGTCCATTCGTCCAACACACCGAGGAGCCGGTTCGACCGGACACCATTGCCAGCAGGATTGTAGGAGGCATAGTTGGCGGGATTGAAGGTCCCGCCCAAGGTCAGCGATGGCACAGTCTGATCGCGGAAATCAAACGCTCCCGGTACGGCGGCAGTGGCCTGCAAAGTGATGATCTGGATGGTCTGATCTATGGTGCCGCGACTATAATAGCCGTCAGCTTCGACATTCAGGCCGTCATCCGCATATTTTGCGTTCAGCCCGTAGAGGTAGCTTTCCGTCGGTTCGTTGCGGATTTGTCCGGCCGTGGTGACCGTGCCGTTGGCATTCCCAGCCACTACCATGTTGTTTTCCGTCACGCGGTTCGTGACAGGATTACTGCCGGTGGGTAAACGGAAACTGAAAAAGTCCTGATGTCGGCCGGTCACCAGTTTTGAATACAGGGCGTCAGCCGTCAGGGTCAGTTCCGGCGTCGCTTCGAACTGGATGGCGCCATTCACACCCGTGCGTGAACGGTCGACGACAAAACTTTCGTACTGCAGCAATGCCGGTGTTTGATTCACACCAGCATTCGTGCCGGTATAGGTCCTGTTCAGGAAATTGTTGCGCTCAAAAGCCTGGGTGGTGGAGGTACGCTTCTGATACTCCCCAGCCAACATCACACCAATACGGCCGTCGGCGAACTTGGTGGTACCAAAGCCAGTGAAGGCCGGCTCCACCTTGTCCGTGACCTGGGAATAAACACCCTGTGTCTGGAAGGTGAAGGTAGGTTCCTTGAAGCTGAGAGGCTTGGGTGTGGTCAGGTTGACGGTGCCGCCCAGGCCGCCTTCAACCTGTGACGCCAGTGGCGTTTTGTAGACGGCCAGCTTGCCAAACAGGCTGGAGGGCACACTGTCCAGGCCCGACGACCGCCCCAGTTGGTCATTTTCCGGCGGTGACAGGCGGGCAGACCAGCCCAGCAACGTACGTCCATCGACTTCCACGCGTACCTGCTGAAGGCCTCGAACCGAGACAGACTGGCCTTCACCAAAGACACGGGTGATCTGCACCCCCGTAACCCGTTGCAGCGCCTCTGCGACATTGATGTCCGGCAACTTGCCCACGTCACTGGCCGTGATGACATCCATCACCTGCGGGGCATCCCGCTTGATATCGACCGCCTGTTCCAATGACGCGCGCAGACCGGTGACGATGATTTCATCAAGAACCGGTTGTTCCGACGCCTCACTCTGTGCCAATGCCGGTGACATGGTCAGCACGGCTAGCGATACGCCGCCGGCAAAAATGCTTGCACCCCGAACAGCCCAACTGGCCATAACCTATCCCTCCCACATGCGCGGCACCCTCCCGCTTTGGCGTGAAGCGGTGCCGTCTTTTCTTGGCTGATCTTTCCCCCAGGGCCGACGGGTTCGGAATGAACCCGGACAGGACAGGGTCTGACGGTACCGGTCCGGCCAATGGGGAAGCGATGGGGATATGATGCGTCCGGCCAGGCCGGCTGTCAACAAATTCGTATGACAACTTTGGCATGACCAGAAACTTACATCTTCAGGCGATCGGTGGGTTTGTGGGAAGGTAATCTGGGCGCATCGCGCCCACTTGTCTGATAAATACGGCGAGTGGTGATCCTCGGGGCCTATTGCGCTGACACTGTAAAATCCACCGGCTCGGCGGCAGCATGGCTGTCCCATGCGACGCGGTCCGTAAAGCCGCCCCTCCCACGGCTCCACGCGGAACCGGAATAGTAGACAAAGGCCTGGCCCGGTGTGACCCGCAACAGGACGAGGTGATTGTCGGCATCCTGCCGGACATCCACAATCATCGCCGGGTCCACCCGCACCGCCACCGCCATGCGTCCGCGCAGCGGATCATCCGGACCCCACCAGGAGATCAGGCCCTTGTCCCGCATAACCGTCAACTCCCCCCCATTGCCTGTTGTCTTCTTGCCAATGCCGATGCCAACGATCAGCGGTTCTGGACGGTCGGATGACAAGGTCGAAACCATGCGGGTGAAATGGCTGCCCAAAGGCAGGGTGAAACGCCGCGTTTCCCAGACTTTGCGATCGAGATCAACTGGCCAGGGGGCATAGTCCACCTCAAATTCGGCGCGGTCCGGGCCATTTTTTAAGATGCGATGAGCCCGAAAATTCCGCGATGTCCATAGCTTGTTATCCTGCCAAATGCCCAGTCCACCGGCGCCCCGCCCCTGACCAACATTGTAGAAATCCAACCCTTCACCCAGGTCGTTATGATAGTCGCGGGTGCGCAACTGACGATCCATAAAGGGCCAGACCACTTTTTTGCCCCAGCTATCGATCCCGGACCCGGAAGGGGGCTCTGCGGCCTCCAGCGCGTGGCCATAGATACGGTGGGCGGTCCGGTCGTTCTCCCACATCAGGTCGTCATACCGGTAATCCGCCAGGGTCACCCGGGCCTGCGGGCTGCGGTCCGCCTGAACAGGCAATTGCGCCTTCGGCACCGGTTCCTGCGAAACCGCCGGCGCGGTTACGAAACAACAAATGGTCAGGACAGTCAGGGCGATAATGTAGGGATGATACATATGACAACCTCCCGAAAATCGGTTGCGGACTGGTCGACCATTGACATGATTGATGTTACGATAGGGGTAGCGGACAATGATTGATATGACAAGCAGGGGCGCTGTGGCGCATGTGATAACGATGGGCACAAACAGTGACGAACTGGCACGCACAACGTCCCTGACGGATGACCTTTTCATCAAACTGGAGGCCAGGATCCGGTCGGGTGACTGGGCACCGGGTACACGCCTGCCTACACAGAAGGAAATTGCCGAGACTGAAAATGTCAGCCGCACGGTCGTGCGTGAGGCGGTCGCCCGCTTGATGGCCCAGGGCCTTGCCACGTCCCGTCAGGGATCGGGGATGTTTGTAGCGGATACCGCCGAATACCGGGCCTTTCAGATTACCCGGGACGAGGTGAATGAGTTGGCCGACATTGTAAAGTTGCTGGAGATGCGCCTGGGTGTGGAGACAGAAATGGCCGGTCTGGCAGCGGCGCGACGCACCACCGCTGATATCGGCGCCATCCAGGACGCGCTTCAGGCCATGCATGATCTGCAAAACGATCCGGTGGCCGCAGCCAAGGCGGACACCGCCTTTCATATGTGCATCGCCCGCGCCACCCAGAATGATTATTACGCTCGCTTTGTGGAGTTCCTGGGCCTGCGCCTTGTCCCGCCGCGCAATCTTTATCTGCGCGATCAGCCCGCGGAAGCTCACCGCGCCTATGCCGCGAAGGTTCATGGGGAACATGAGGCCATCCTGGAGGCCATTGTGCGTATGGACCCTCAGCGCGCCCGGGACGCTGCCCGCCACCATATGCAGGAAAGCCTGACCCGTCATTCAATGTTGAGCGCCGGTGCGCGCGGCAAGGGACGCGGGGAGGCCAAACCGTGAGTGCCGCAATGACTGGCACCAGCCCCGGATGATGGCGGCGGTGCTGCTGGCGTCCGTTCCATTCACCTTCATCTTGATTGATCGATCGCCCAAGGATCTCGCATGAAGAAGCCGACAGCCCTTGCCATCATGTTGCTGGCCCTGCCCTTGTTGCTCCCGCCTGTCACAGCGGTGGCAGCAGAAGCGGCCCAGGCGCCTGCCGCCAAGGCCGCGATTGATACAGGTGTGGCGCTCGCCCGCTGGCAGTTGGCGCGGATGAACGATACCAGCCTTATACCCCGTGCGACAGCCGGCACCCGTAACCCGCGCGGGTGGGAACAGGCGGTTTTCTGGATCGGGATGACAGAACTGGCGGAGGCGGGGGCACCGGTGGACATCAAGAAAGCCATCCTGGACCTTGGTGCTGCCAATGCCTGGAAACCGGCTGACCGTCCCTATCATGCCGATGATCATGCTATCGCCCAGGCCTATCTCTGGGCCGCAAAGCACGGGGCTGGACCCGGTGCCATCGAACCCACAAGAAGGGTTTTCGATCATGTCCTGGCCAATCCAGCACGGGTGAACTTGGCCTTCTATGTGCCGCCAACAGGATACAATGATGCCGAATGTCTGACCCGCTGGTGCTGGTGTGATGCCCTTTTTATGTCGCCACCGGCTTTCTTGGAAATGGCACGCCAGACCGGGGATGATCGCTATCGCGCATTTGCGCTACGGGAATTCTGGGCGACAACGGACTTCCTTTATGACCCGGCAGAAAGCCTTTACTACCGCGACAGTCGTTTCTTTGAACGCCGTGACGAAAAGCAGCGCAAAATGTTCTGGAGCCGGGGGAATGGTTGGGTCCTGGCTGGTCTCGCCCGAATCATCCCGCTTCTGGAACCGGGCAGTGACGACCGGTTACGTATTGAGGCCCTGTTCAAGGAAATGGCCCGCAAGATCAAGGTCACACAGAAACCGGACGGCTATTGGCCCCCGTCTTTGCTGGCACCGGAAAATTCGCCTCCCGAGTCCAGCGGTACGGCGTTCTACACTTACGCCATTGCCTGGGGGGTGCAGCAGGGGTTGCTGGAACGGCGAGAATATGAACCGGTTGCACGGCGCGGCTGGGCCGCATTGACCCTGTCGCTGCAGCCGGATGGCCGGCTGGGCTGGGTACAGCAGGTCAGCGACCGGCCGGAGCAGGTGGAGCCTCAGGACACGCAATATTATGGTGTAGGGGCATTTCTTCTGGCCGCTGCCGCAATGTCACGGCTCTGACGCGGTCCCGCACTGCCTGACGGAAACAGAAAGGGTCCAATTACTCCCCGGTCAGGGACAAGGGCCCTTCCTGCGCATCAATCAGTGGGTCCGGTCGCGAGAACAGGGTCAGTTTGTCACGATCCAGGATCAGCAGCCGGCTGCCCTGGACCAAAAGACCATGGTCACGCAACGTGGAAAAAGCGCGGGAGAGGTTTTCCGCTGTCATGCCCAACCGTGATGCCAGAGTGCGCTTGTCAAAAGGTAGCTGCACCTCATCAGCAGGCCCCGCCATGCCGAGGACGTAGCATCCTAAACGCTGCACACCCGTACGTAGCTTCAAATCCTTGATCTGCCGGACAAGGCGCCGAAAATACTGGGCCAGTTCCGCCATCACCGGGGCAGACAGGTCAGGATCGGCCGCCACCGTCGCCCGGAATGTTGCAGCATCCAGCAGCAGCACCCGCGACGGCAGCAGCGTCCGCGCTGACATCAGATAGGGCGCACCGGTCAAGGCTGCGGCCAGGATGAAACTGTCGACCGGGAACAGGGTTTCGACCACAGCCTCAGTACCGGCCTGATCGCGCGCAAACAGCTCAACGCCGCCTTCCAGCAGCACCATCAGGAAATCCGCCCGTTCCCCTTCCTGAAATAACAGGGTGCCACGCGGGTAACGCTGCAAGGACCCATGCCGTGTCAGAGAGTCTAATTGTGCCGGCGTCACCCTGGCAAACATGGGCAAACTGCGCACAAGGGTCAGGTCGTCTTGCTTGATCATGGAAGCTGGCCTGCGCACAAACCAAGGATAGCCCCTGTCAACAGGCGACAGCGATAGCTTGGCATATCGCTTGGTAAGTGATCAGGCCGGACCCCGTCAACACCTGCCGCACCCAACGGCAAGATGCAGAGGGTTGCAGACGGTGAAGGCGGGACCGCACTGATGAAAACAGGGCCTTGGCACAAGCCGGTACCAGGGCCGCTCATCGACGAACATGGTCAGGCCGGCATGTGGCCTTCACTGTTGGCCAAGTACCAGCGGGCCAATTCCTCGCGGGTCGGCCACCAGACATCGTCCAGGCTCTTTGCATATTCCAAAAACTCCCGCAGCCCCCGGATGCGATAGGCACGCCCCGTGACATGCGGGTGCAGGCCGACATTCATCAACCGCGCCGTCTTCGCCCCTTCCTGACGAAGGACCGACAATTCCTCAATCAACGTGTCACGGAAGGCATCCGTCGTCAGGTTACGCCGGGTCAACAACGTGAAATCGTTGATTTCGTTGGAATAGGGTACTGACACCAGCGGCCCGTTTTCCGTGCGCAACGGAAAGGGCTGATCATCATTCATGATGTCGCAATAGAACAGGAAACCCTGTTCGGCCAGGATGCCCGCTGTATTCAAGGTGCCGCGCAGGGACGAGGATAGCCAGCCCAGAGGCCGGCGGCCCACATGCCGCTCATACATCTCAATCGAGCGCAGGATGATGTCGCGCTCCTTGGCCGGTTCCTTGGCGAAATTGGTCAGCAGCTCGCCCTGTTCGTAATTATGGGCCAGCAGTTCCCAACCGCGCTCCAGGCAAGCATCAACCATGGCCTTGCGCCGTTCAAAGGTGACGGCGTTGGTGGTGCAGCTTGCCTTGACGCCCATTTCATCGAACAGGTCGTACAGCCGCCAGATGCCCACCCGCTGCCCGTATTCACGCCACGTAAAATTGGGAAAGTCGGGCGTATCGCCAGGCAGAACATCCGGCAGGATAGCCGGGCCGCCGGCATAGTACGGCTTGTCCGTATCCTTGGTCAGGTCCCAGGTTTCCAGGTTGAAGGTCAGGATCAGCGCGACCTTCTTGCCATCGGGCCAGCGCAGGGGACCACGGTGGGGCAGCGGCACGTAATCATAGGAGAGCATGGCTCAGAATTCCTCCAGCAGGCGGCCGAAGCCGTAGACCTTGTCCTGGATGCCGTTGGCGCGCAGCGCGTGCCAGTAGGTGGCGGTATTGATGGCGATCACCGGCTTGCCAAGCCACATTTCGGCGGCCGCCGCAAGCCTGACCATCGACAAGTTGGTGCCGACCTGCAGGATCGCGTCGACATCATCGCCATCCAGTTGCTTGAGAACCTCACGCAAACGGCTGGTACCGACCCGCGCGATAGAAGTCCAGGACGGGCATTGCAGCGGTACGTCGCGCACCGTCTCATACCCGTAATCTGAAAGGAAATTGCGGACCTGCTCATTGGCGACCGGAAAATAGGGCGACACAAAGGCCACCTTTTTCACCCCGCCATAGGCGGCGATGGCGGCGGCCAGCGATTCTGAGCCGGTTGAGAGATAAAGTCCGCTAATCTCCCGGATCTGTCGACGGAACCTGGCCGCTCCTTCTGCACCGCCATAGAAGGTGATGGCTGACATGCCCATCACCAGATAGTCCGGATCGCAGGTCATCACCGCCTTCACGGCATCGACCGTGTTGTCGGCAATGGCTTGCGTTCCCGCCAGAAACGTCTCGTTGCTGATGGCCTGGGCGTTGGAAACAATGATCCGGCTGTAATGGTTGGTCACACCGGCGGGGCGCATATCATCATAGTCGGGCTGAACCGTGGTGTTGGTGCTGGGCCCCAGCACGCCGAACACTTTACGCCAGCCGCGGCTGTCCTTGCCGTCACTCTGCATGGTCTATCCCCTGTCTGCGGATAAGCATCAGTCAATGGCGGCTGCGTCGGCCAGGCTCTGGAACATCGCCTGACGCAGCAGAAACTGCCGTCGCTTCTCCGGATCGTTGCGGATGGCCAGCATCTCGTCACGGCGCTTTTCCTGCGCCGAGACATGGCCTTCCTTCATCATTTCCATGGTCTGGATGGTCTGCGCCTGGACAAAGCTGCGGGCCGCACCCCGGCGCTGACGGCTAAACTGATCCAGCGTGCCCTGATCCTCGCCATCCTTGATGACGGCGGTCAGGCGCTGACACAGGTTGAAGGCATCATGGATACCGCTGTTCATGCCGAACCCCCCCAACGGATTGTTCAAATGGGCGCTGTCACCAACCAGGAAAGCCCGGCCTTTCCGGAAACTGTCCGCCACCCGCTGATGCATGCGATAGATGGTGCGGTGATGGGTTTTGACCCCGGTTTTGCCGATCAGCCGTTGGAACACGCGGTCGCGGTTCTCATCCGACACCAGATCAGCATCCGAACTTTCCGCCGTGGCGGGCAACAGGATGCGCCAAACCGACGGCACACGCAGCAGGACCAGCCACTCTTCGGGGTCGGCGACATAATTCACATGCGCCAGATTCGGAAAATAATCTTCCAGCGGCTCTGCCGTGGACAGGCACAGGAACTTCTCGGGGTAGGTAAATCCCTCGAACCCGATACCCAGCCACTTACGAACTGCGGAATTGGCGCCATCGGCCCCAATCAACCAGTCGGCCCGCACCTTTTCAATGGCAAAGGGCGTCTCATAGGCCAGATCCACGCCCGTCTCGTCCTGATTGACATAGACAAGGCGGCTTCCGAATTTGACGGTAGCCTTGGGATGGCCCTCCAGTTTCTCTGCCAGGGCACGGGCCAGATGATACTGTTCGCATTGCAGACGGTAAGGATAACGCGTCGTGCCAACCAATTCGCCCAGGTCGAATTCGACGATCTGACCCGTGCGGCGGTCACGGTAATGATAGATCGGTGCCTTAAGGCCTTTCTCCAGCAGGAAGGGCGTGATCTCCAAACTGTCCAGCATTTCCAGGGTCGGCGGATGGAAGGTCGAAGCACGCAGGTCCTGGGCACAGTCGGCACCGGCTTCCAGCACCAGAACATCAATACCCTGGCGGGCCAGATAATAGGCCGCAACCGTGCCAACCGGGCCGGCGCCGGCGATCACCACCTGCGTTCGGATCATGGGAAATGCCTTTCTGTTTATGCGGGTGGGGATGTTACTTGGTGGCTTTTTGCAGATAGGCGATCAAAGCATCCCGGTCGGCCTTCTCCGGCAGACCGATAAAGGCCATGGTTGTGCCGCTGATCAGCGTGGTCGGGTGCTTCAGCCAGACATCCAGCGTCTTCTCATCCCAGACGACGCCGCTGTTGCGCAGGGCGTCGGAATACTTAAACCCTTCGATATGACCGGCCGGCTTACCCCAGAACCCATGCAGGTTGGGGCCAACTTTGTGGGGCTTGCCTGCTGCCACCTCATGACAGGTGCGGCACCGCAGGAACAGACGCTCACCCTTATCCGGCGCAGCCTGGGCGAGAGCCGTCGGAGCATGCAACGTCACAACCAGGGCCATGATGGCAGGAATCAGGGTGCGCGCCGAAAGGCGGCTATAGTTCTTTCCGACAAATGCCATGACTGTTCATGCCTCCATACCGCACCATTATTTGGAACCCCACCAATCAAAGCGGGCGATCCGCATGTTGGTATTTGGGCGCATGGCGCATGGCGCGTCGATACGGGCGGACCATTCTGGCCACAGGGTGGATAAAACAACCGCTCATCCTGTCAGGGGCGCGGGGAATACCCCTATGATCAATCTGCGACCGGCGGTTCACCGCATCGCGAGCACTGAGTTCCCGAACACTGACCGCGGCGCCGATCCTTCGACACCGCGGTCTTTTTCGTTGGCGACCGACCGAAAAAGGGAAGGTTTGGCATGCGGCGCGCGTCTTTCTGGTTGACCACCCTTCTGACCCTGGCCACCTCTGGCGTTGTATTGGCGAAGACGGAAGCCGATGCGATCTATGCCCAACGCTTGGCCATCCTGACGGCCGGTGGCCCGATGGAGAACCTGTACCAGCCACGTGAACCGGTCCACGGTGCCGTCATGGCTGCGCTTCCCATGGCGGAACCGGGCAGACAGAGCATCAGGGCCGAAGCACTTTCCGCTGCCCGTTCTTATGCCGCTGCCAGTGGCGCCCAAGCCTTGATTATCTGGCATGACGGTAAGCTGCAGGAAGAGACCTATTTTGGCAGCAGCAATGCTGACACGCCGCTAACATCGAAATCCCTGTCCAAACCGATGACGGCCATGGTGGTGGGGCGCGCCATCGAAATGGGGAAAATCAAATCCCTGGACCAGAGCGTTTCCGATTTCATCACCGAGTGGAAAGGCACGCCAAAGGAAGCGATGCTGATCCGCCACCTGCTGGATATGCGCACCGGCTTTCTGGAACAGGGGTTCAATGCCGACCCCAACCATCCCTGGAACCGGGCCTATTTGTCGGTTGATCACGGCACTTACATCGTAAACGATTATCCTCTGACCGATGCTCCGGGCACACGGTACGGCTATTCCAACGCCACGTCAGAGTTGGTAGCGCTGGTGATTGAGCGCGCGACGGGCCGACGCTATGCGGAGTTTGTCGGCACGGAACTGCTGGTCCCAACCGGGGCACCAGGTGGCGAGGTCTGGGTGAACCGACCGGGCGGGCTTGCCCATTCCGGCTGCTGCATGATGCTCCCAGCCCGCACTTGGTTGCACATGGCCAAGCTGCTGCTGGATGATGGTATGGTTGGCGGCAAACGGCTGCTGCCTCGGGGATACGTGCAGGAAATGGCCACCGCTACGGCGCAGAACCGGCATTATGGCCTGGGGCTTTGGGTCGCCGGTCCTTATGTCGAGCGCCGCGGTTTCGGTGCGCCAGGCGCGCCCGGTCCGAAGGTGCTGCATTCCGAACCCTACCTGGACAAGGACCTGTTCCTGTTCGACGGCAATAGCAACCAGACGGTTTTTGTCTCGCGCAGAACGGGCCTGATCGCGTTGCGCATGGGGCCGACCCCACCGAAAACGATGGACTGGGACAATGCCTACCTGCCGAACACCCTGCTGCGGGGGCTGGTGACCCCGGTGACGCTGGTCGCGCAGGAGAGGTAATCACCCTTTATGATTTTGCACCGCCGCCTGGGTCAGTTCCGCACTGATCATGTCGGCGGTGCCTTTCAGATCGTCCAGATAGCGGTCAAGCGCGGCCTCCGGCTTCATGGCCGAGGCGAAGAAGATCATGGTCATCGCCGCCTTGAAATACTCGCCCAGGAAAATGGGCACGGCGATCGAGGCCGTCTTGCCCGGCGTCAGATTGTGGTGGTTGCGACCCTGGACGGCATAACCTTGTGACCGGATACGCTCCACATTCAGGGCGGCACGGGCGGCTTTCAGATATTCCGGGTCCACCTCCTGCGACACCTTCATCCAGCGCAGCAGGGTCTCGCGCTCTTCATCCGGCGTATAGGCCATGGAGAGTTTGCCCGACGCACTGTCCAGCACGGGCAGGGTGAAGCCCGGATAATAGCGTTCGAAGGTCAGGGCCGTGTTGGCGTGCGTGCTGTCACGCAGCATCATGTTGCGGCCGACGCGCGCTGCGATCGAGATGGGCCAGCCAATGCGCCGGGTCAGCGACACGATATGTGGTCGTGCAATTTCCACCAACCGGTCGTCATCTTGAAACCCATAGGCCAGCGATTGAACCATGGCCGTGGGGCGATAGCGCTTTCGATCCGGTTCCTGCTCCACCAGCCCTTCATAGACCAGGGTCTGAACAAGCCGGCAGGCGGTGGGATAGGGCACCTCCGCCGACCGGGCGATCTCCATCATGGTCAGCGACCCCTGCCGGTTGATCGCCTTCAAGGCCGCAATGGCACGACTGATGGCGCGGATCGGCACCCCCTTTTCCATTCACCCCTCCCCCCGACAAATATGACGGTTGGATGGTGCCAAGCTTAGAGGGTACCGGTCGCACAGGGCGTTATCAACTATCCGCCTGTTGGACAGTGTGGGTCAGCGCGCCCACTTCTTATCAAACGCCCAGACATGCTCGAACCCGATCAGGGAACAGAACTCCTTGAAATTGAACAGCGGTATATCGGGTGACAGGCTGGTGCCCGTCTGCTTCAGGTTCAGCAATGCCGTCTCCATGGCCGCGGCCGCCGCCAGGCTGGTCATGGCCGGGAAGATGGCCATGGAGTAGCCCAGGCTTTCCAGTGTCTTGGCATCGCGAATGGGGGTTAGGCCGCCATCGGCCATATTGGCCATCATCGGCTTATCGATCGAGCCGGTGACGATGCGTGCCTCCTCATCACTGGTCAGGGCTTCGGGGAACAGGATATCGGCTCCGGCTTGGGCATACAGCTTCATGCGGTGCAGAACCCCTTCCAGTCCCTCACTCTGCCGTGCATCGGTGCGGGCGATGATCAAGAAATTCTCATCTCGACGCGCTTCCACCGCGACACGGATCTTGTCGGCCATTTCTTCGGCGGGGACGACGCGCTTGCCCGGCGTATGGCCGCACTTTTTCGGGAATTCCTGGTCTTCGATCTGGATGGCAGTGATGCCGGCCTGTTCATAGGCCTGGACCGTGTGATGTACGTTCAGCAGGCCACCGAAACCCGTATCGGCATCGGCCACGACGGCAGCGTTACAGGTGCGGACCAGGGTCGCCATACGGTCGACCATCTGTGTCACCGACGCGATACCGGCATCGGGCAGACCGTAGGCCGACGCCACGGTCCAGTACCCGCTGCCATAGACAATGTCGAAACCGACCTTGTTGGCGACGACGGCGGCGATCATGTCCTGAATGCCGGGGGCGGTGATGAACTGCCGGGACGCCAGTTTCTGGCGAAGGATGGGATTGGCCATGATGTTCTCTGTGTGAAAATGGAGATAGTCAGCGGGTGAGCCAGGGCAGGCGGCGGCGGCGCTCCTGCTCGTACCGATCGATGGCACCGGCATAAAGGTTGAGGATGCCCATCACCTCGTCCCAGCCATTCAGCAGCGCATCCCGCTTACCGTCATCAATGAGGATGGTAATTTCAGAACCATCGGGCCTTGTGATGGTGCGCGCAGTCAGGTCAACCTGAAGGCTGGCACCAGCGCTGGCATCAGACAGCAGGGCCGCGTGATCCGCCTCCCCCACCGTGACCGGCAGCATGCCGTTGCGATAGCAGTTTCCGCGGAAAATCTCGCCAAAGCTGGGGGCAATGATGCAGCGGATGCCTAAGTCCAGAATGGCCCAGGGTGCCTGTTCACGCGAGGACCCGCAGCCGAAATTGGGGCCGGCGACCAGGATGCCAGCATGGCGCCAGGGATCGCGGTTCAGGATAAAATCCGCCACCTCCCGCCCCTGCCCGTCATAGCGGCGGTCATGAAAGGCGTAACGGCCTAACCCCTTCTTCTCCGTGATGGTCAGAAAGCGGGCGGGATAGATGATGTCCGTATCGATATCGGCTTCGTCCAGCGGCGCAGCGATGGCGGTCAGGGTCGTAAAGGGCTGCATGGATCAAGCCTCCCCTAGAAAATCACGCGGGTCGGTGATTTGGCCGGCGATGGCAGAGGCCGCCGCCATGGCCGGGCCCATCAGGTGGGTGCGCGCCCCTTGACCTTGCCGACCCTCGAAATTCCGGTTCGACGTGCTGGCGCAACGCGCACCGGGCGGCAGCCGGTCGTCATTCATCGCCACACATAACGAACATCCGGGTTCCCGCCAGTCAAAACCGGCCGCACGGAAGATGGCATCCAATCCTTCTCCCTCTGCCTGCTGTTTTACCGCCTTCGATCCCGGAACGACCAAGGCCTGCACCCCGTCAGCCACATGGCGATCTTTGAGGATGCGCGCGGCGATACGCAAATCCTCGATCCTTCCATTGGTGCAGGAGCCAATGAAGACATGGTCGATGGCAATATCGCGGACCGGCATGCCTGGCGTCAGGCCCATGTAGGACAGGGCTTTGACCATCTTGGCTGCCGTCTCGGTGTCGACAGCATGGGCCGGGTCGGGCACGCGGCCCGTGACATCGACCACTTGATCCGGGCTGGTGCCCCAACTGACCTGCGGCACCAGTTTGGTGACATCAATATCGATCTCCCTGTCGAAGACCGCACCATCGTCGCTGGGCAAGGTTCGCCAATAGGTGACGGCAGCGTCCCAATCCGCGTCCTTGGGCGCCAGCGGCCGGCCCTTCAGCCAGGCGAAGGTCGTGTCATCGGGCGCCACCAGGCCGGTGCGGGACCCCGCCTCGATGCTCATGTTGCACAAGGTCATGCGCCCTTCCATGGACAGGGCACGGATGGCGGGACCGCAATATTCGATGGCATGGCCAATGGCGCCGTTGCTGCCCAGCTTTCCCACCACGGCCAGGATGATATCCTTCGCCTCAACCCCAGGCGGAAGGTCGCCATGGACATTCACCCGCAAGGTCTTGGCCTTGGTCAGGCGCAGAACTTGCGTTGCCAGCACACTTTCACATTCACCCGACCCGATGCCGAAAGCCAACGTGCCAAAGGCGCCATGGGTGGCCGTATGACTGTCACCACAAACCAGGGTCAAACCCGGCAAGGTAAAGCCTTGTTCCGGTCCCGTAACATGGACGATCCCCTGCCGCCGATCATCCAGGCCAATCATGTCGATACCGAAATCAGTGGCATTTTTCTGCAATAGTTCGACCTGGGCGCGGGCTTGTGGATCGGCGATGGGACGGTCGCGACCACGGGTCGGCACCGAATGGTCGGCGACGGCCAGAAAGGCTGCGGGATGGCGGACCTGCAACCCTTTTTCTCGTAAAGCGGCGAAGGCCTGCGGACTGCTGACCTCATGCAGCATGGCGCGGTCGATATAGACAAGACTGACCCCACCAGCCTCTTCGACCACCACATGGCTGCGCCAGAGCTTGTCATAAAGGGTTGACGGCATCGTCCGATCCCCGGAACCTGAGTATCATCTGCGCGGAACACACCATGCCGTGCCGTCCGCGCCAAGCCCACACGGACTTGTGACCGCCTTGCGGACAATCTTACGCCCCGACCGCGCTGGGCACCGCGCTGCCAGATAGTCTGCGCCGCGGAATTGTCGAGGATTGGGGACAGGGTTATGCCGGACAGCGTTTCGCACGGGGACAATATGGATAACGGCCTGAAGGCTGCCTTGCTTGCCATCACCGGCCCCGGTGGCGTGACCGATGACGCGACGACCCGCCGCCTGCATAGCGGCGATATCTGGTCAGAAAGTGCCGAACCCGTTGCTCTCGTGGTTGCACCCGACAATCTGGAGCAGTTATCGGCGATCATCACCCTGCTCCACCGTCACAAGGTGCCCCTGGCACCGCGCGGTGGCGGGATGAGCTATACCGGCGGGTACATTCCCACCGTGTCGGGCACCGTTTCGCTGGACATGCGGCGGATGAACCGCGTCATTGATCTGCGCCCCGACGATATGGTGGTGACGGTCGAGGCCGGCTGCACCTGGATAGACCTGAACAAGGCCCTGGCACCGCACGGGCTGCGCACCCCGTTCTTCGGGCCGATGTCCGGCCTGATCAGCACCATCGGCGGGGGCGTGTCACAGCAGAACGCGATGTTGGGGGCCGGCCATTACGGGACGACCAGCGAAAGTGTGGTGGCCTTGACCATGGTACTGGCCGACGGGTCGATCCTGCGGACCGGCGCACGCGGGGAGGATGGCGACACGCCGTTCTACCGGCATTTCGGCCCTGACCTGACGGGCCTGTTCTGCGGTGATTGCGGGGCCTTCGGCACAAAGGCCCATATTACCCTGCGCCTGATCCAGGCCCCAAAACACGAGGACTACGCCAGCTTTGAATTCCCCACCGGCGGCGACCTGATGCGGGCCATGGCGGCCCTGGCACGGGCCGGTGTCGCGGCCGAAATGTGCGCCTTCGACCCCGGCCTGACACGCGTGCGCATGCAGCGCGCGTCGATGACCAGCGACGTCAAGGCGCTGGGTGCCGTCGTCACGCGTCAGAAATCCCTGCTGCGCGGGTTATGGGAAGCGGTGCGGGTCGCCGGGGCTGGCCGCAGTTTCGTCTCCGAGGACAGTTTTCCCCTGCATCTGAACGCTGAGGGCCGGTCGGCGGAAGGCGTGGCACATGATATGGCCACCGCCCGGCGCATCGCGGCGGAACATCATGGCCGTGAAGTGGCGAACACCATCGCCAAAGTCATCCGCGCCATGCCCTTTCCCCCGCTGAACAGCGCGCTGGGACCGGGTGGCGAACGCTGGATTCCCATTCATGGTCAGATCTCCCTGTCCAAGGCCCCTGCCCTGTATGAGGCGCTTGAGCAGGTCTTCGGCGATATGGCCAACGACTTCGCCGAGCACGGCATCAAGACGGGATACCTGTTCACCTCCCTCTCGACCAACGCCCTGATCGTGGAACCCGTGATCTATTGGCCGGAAAAGCGTCTGCCGGTTCATTATCAGGCGCTGGAACCCGCGCATATGGCCCGGCTGCCCGAACATGCGGATAATCCCCAAGCGACGACCGTAGTGGCGGAGGCACGCAAGCGCCTGATCGCCACCTTCCGGCGTTTTGGCTGCGGTCATTTTCAGGTTGGCCGCTCCTACCCCTATCGTGAAAGCCGTGACGAGGCCAGCCGCGCCCTGCTCGACGCCCTCAAGGTTGCGGTGGACCCCGACCGACAGCTTAATCCCGGTGTGCTGGGGTTCGCTAAGGACCCGACATGAGCCAGTCCTATAGAGCCCTGCAACAGGTTCGCTTCGCCCGCAGCTTCCGTGAAGCAGTGGAACTCGTGGATCAGCCACTGCGCGATCCGGGTCCCGGTGAGATCCAAGTGCGTAACCATTGGTGTGGCGTCAACGGCATCTTCGATACCCAGATCGCGCGCAACGCCGTCGATTACATCCGCATCCCCCTGCCTACCTGGACCGGGGTGGAAGCCATCGGCGTGGTGGAGGCGGTGGGCGAAGGGGTCACGGGCTTCAAGCCGGGTGATGCCGCCGCCACCAACCGCTTCACCGGCGGTTACCGTCAAGCGAACATTGCACCGGCGGCACAGTTCATACCAGTACCATCGGCCCATCGCGACTATCTGGCGCTCGCCTCCACCGGTGTGTCGGCCCTATTGGCGCTGGACCATGTCGGCGGGCTACGTGCGGGTGAGACGGTTGCCATTTCGGCAGCGGCGGGCGGTCTTGGCCATCTGCTGGTGCAACTGGCAAAGCTGGCCGGTGCGCGGGTGGTCGCCGTCTGTGGCGGGGAACGGAAATCGGCCTTTGTCCGGTCGCTGGGCGCCGACCGGGTGATCGATTACAAGCGCGAGGATGTGGCTGAGGTCCTGTCCACGGAGTTTTGTGATGCCCTGGATCTGGCCGTCGACACCGTCAGTGGCACGATCTTCGATGCTTTCCTGGACAATGTCGCCCCGCTGGGGCGCGTGGTCGTGGCGGGGGCCGCCCAGGACCTGGACGGCAAGCCGGAAATCGTCACGGCACCACGCGTTGGCAACAAGCTCTACTATAAGGGCGCATCGGTGCGCGGCTTCATGAATGGCCGTTTAACCGACCTGTGGCCAGCCGCGCGCGAAAGACTGTTCAGCCTGCACGCCGCTGGCAAAATTGCCGTCACCTTCGATGACGCGCCATTCACGGGTCTGGCCCAGGTGCCAGACGCCGTGGAGCACCTGCTTTCCGGGCGGTCAATGGGCAAGGTCACCGTCGATCTTCGTTGATCCGACACTCACAAGCATAAGGATTTCTGGATATGAGCAACAATGTCGCCGAACTGCGCCGTGACATGCCCCTGCTGGCCCGCAACGAAGGCGTCTGGGAAGGCTGGTACCGCTATTACAGCGCGGAAACGGGCAAGCTTGTCGATGAACACCGCTCGCGCCTGATCTGCCGCCTGAAGGAAGATGGCGAGTTCCCGTACCATCAGACCAACCATTATTTCTGGGAAGATGGCCGCACCGATGTGCGCGACTTCCCCGCCTCTTATGCCGATGGCCGCATCTGGTGGGACAATGACCTGATCAAGGGTTGGGCCGCCGCCATGAAGCCCGACGATTTCAACCGCTCCACCTGCCTGCACTGGACCCGCAAGGGCGACGACGATCTGTATCTCTACGAGATGATCCAGATTTCCGATTGCGGCAAGTTCCGGTCGCGCACCTGGCATTGGTACAAGGGCGGCAAGTGCTTCCAGCGCACGCTGATCGACGAAGTGTTCGTCACCAGCGACTGGAAGAACTTCACCAACACCAGCGCCCCGAACACCTGATCCGCACGGCCATGCAGTTCGACTATTCCATACCGGTGATCGTCGCGGGTGGTGGGGCGGCAGGTGCTGTCGCCGCCCTTGCCGCCCGTGAAGCCGGGGCGGATGTGCTGCTGATTGAGCAGGATGCCGTGCCGTTTGGCACGACCTCCATGTCCCAGGGCCTGCTCTGTGCTGCCGGCACGGCGGCGCAGAAGCGCCTCGGCATTCATGATGACGCTGACATTCTGTTTGCCGACATCCTGGCCAAGACGCGGGGACAAACCGACCCCGTGCTGGCCCGCGCCATCGCCGACCATGCCGGCCCGACGCTGGACTGGCTGGTGGAACAGCATGGCCTTCCCTATGAACTGGATGTCCGCTTCAAGGCGGCGTTCGGCCATTCGCGGCTGCGCGTCCATGGCTGGCCGGGGCGCAGCGGCAACGATACCCTGATGTATTTCCACCGCCGCCTGGAAGAGATCGGGGTGGACGTGATCCATCAGGCACGGCTGGTTGAAATTGCCGATGACGGTGCGGGCGGGGTTGCAGGCGTCGTAATTGAACGGCCCGACGGCAGCCACGAAGCCATCGGCTGCGACAGCCTGATCCTTGCGACAGGCGGTTTTGCCGGCAACCGCGATATGGTGCGGACCCATATCCCTGATGCCGGTGACGCCCATTATCATGGACATGAAGGCAGTGATGGCCTGGGTATCCGCTTAGGCGCGGCCCTGGGTGCCGATCTGGCCGATATGGGCGCCTATCAGGGGTATGGCATGCTGACCGACCCACAGGGGGTGACATTGCCGCCGGGCTTCATCCTGGAAGGCGGTTTCCTGGTCAATCAACATGGCGACCGTTTCGTTGATGAAACCGACGATATTTCAGCGGTCGTGCATCCGGTATTGGCGCAACCCGATGGCCGAGCCTGGGTCATCTTCGACCAGCGGATCGAGCAGGCCTGCGCTCATATCCCCGAAAGCATCCAGTTGCACGACCTGAACGCCGCCCGCACCGCCGACAGCCTTGACGAGCTTGCCCAACGCATTGGCGCCGACCCGGTGCGTCTGACCGCCAGCCTGCAGGATATCCGCAACGCAAAGGCGGCCGGCCACCCCGACAGCCAGGGCCGTCATTGGGGTGAGCCGCCACCGGCGGCACCGTTCAGGGCGCTGCGGCTGCGCGGTGCCATCTACCATACCCAAGGCGGGCTCAGGACCGACGGCACGGGCCGCGTCCTGGATAAGAACGGCCAGCCGCTGCGCAACCTTTTCGCCTGTGGCGGGGCCGCGCGCTCGGTTTCCGGGCCTTCCTGTTGGGGTTATCTGCCGGCGATGGGCATCTGTGCGGCGGTCACGCTGGGCCGTCTGGCCGGGGCCGAAGCCGCCCGGCTGGTCGTTGCCAAGCAACCGACGTGACTTACCATCAGGCTACGATCCGGGGCATGATCGGCACTGTCCGCCATGCCCCAGTGTGAGGGCCACCGTCCAAGCAACAAGGATTCGCCAAATGCGCATCACCGCCGCCATCCTGGACCAGATCGGCCTGCCCGGCCCCTATGCCGACAGCCGGCCGCTGCGCCTGGCCGAGGTGGAACTGGCCCCGCCGCGCGCCGGTGAATTGCTGGTCCGCATCGATGCCGCCGGCCTGTGCCATTCTGATCTGTCGGTGATCAATGGCGACCGACCGCGGCCCATGCCCATGGCCCTGGGGCACGAAGCAGCGGCGACGGTGATGGAGACGGGTGATCCCGACAGCCCCTTCACGCCGGGCGACCGTGTGGTTCTGGCCTTTCTGCCGGCCTGCGGACACTGCGCCTGCTGCGGGGCTGGCGAAGGCTATCTCTGCCAACCGGGGGCGACGGCCAATGGCGAAGGACGGCTGTTGCGCGGCGGACGGCGGATCATGGAACTGCCGGGCAAAGAGGTGAACCACCATCTGGGCGTCTCGGCGTTTGCCACGCATGCCGTGGTGGATCAGCGTTCCGCCGTGAAAGTCCCGTCGGACATCGCGCCGGAGATTGCGGCCTTGTTCGGCTGTGCCGTGCTGACCGGTGTTGGCGCTGTGATGAATACCGCCGCCGTAAAACCGGGCGAAAGCGTTGTGGTCTATGGGCTGGGCGGGGTCGGCCTTTCGTCGCTGCTGGGGGCCGTGGCCGCCGGCGCCAACCCGGTCATCGCCGTCGATCCCATCGAGGATAAGCGCAAGCTGGCACTGGAGCTGGGCGCTGCTGCCGCCGTGGCGCCTGCCGATGCGGCCCAGGCCATCGCCGACCTGACGGGCGGGGGAGCCGATGTGGCAATTGAGACAGCGGGCAAGGCCGCCGTGCTGGCCGCCGCCTATAAATCCACCCGCCGGGGCGGGCGCACCGTCACGGTCGGCCTGCCCAATCCGGCGGAAATGTTGAGCTTCCCGGCCGTGTCGTTGGTGGCGGAAGGCAAGACATTGATGGGCAGCTATATGGGCTCCTCCATCCCGTCGCGCGACGTGCCGCGCTATATCGGCCTGTGGCGGGCGGGGCGGCTGCCCGTGCATCGGCTGTTGAGCGGGACAGCCCCCTTGTCGGAGATCAACCGGCTGATGGATGAGCTGGCGGCAGGCCGCGTCATCCGGCAGGTGGTTCTGCCTTAAATCAATCGGGGCAGGGTGTTCCCCGCCCCATGGTTGATTACAGCCCCAACGCACCCGGATTCATCAAACCGGTGCCGTCCACCTTTGCCTTCACGGCGCCCAGAACCTCGCGCGTCATCGGGTTCATGGCGTCGGTCACCGGGTACAGCCGCCCGACCTGCAGATGGGCGGCACCATGCTTGGCGTAAAGCGCCACGCATTCCTGCTTCAATTGCCGCATCAGGGCCGCGCCATCGGGATTGGCAGGATAGCGCGGCAGGTTCTTGGCCGCATCCGGTTCCAGGATGCGGTCATGCAGCGCCGCGCGCTCATCCTCCCAATAAAATGCCAGTTCATAGAGGAAGCCATTGGTTGCGATCGTGGAGAACATGGCGGCGGCAAGGATCTTGTGCCGCGTCATCTCTGCCGCGTGGCGCGCGTAGAGCGCATCCAGATCGGCGCGGAAGGCGGCCACGCGGCTGAAAGGCAGGATGCCATGCACAGGGACCCAGCGCTCCCCCTTGGGGCCCAGAATATGGTTCAACGGTGGGAACGGATAGGCGCGGACCAGCGTCGGCATGGAGTTCTCGATCTCCCTGCCGAACGGCTCTGCCGCTGCACGGATACGGCGCAGCATGGACCGTTCCTCATCCCGATCCGACGCATCAACCGTGTAATGGGCAGAATAGTTGATCCCGTCCAGGAAACCACGACCGGCAATGACGATCTTCGCCATCTGCCAAAGCGATTCAATCGGACCGCGCCCCGCCCGCCCGACGGCAAGCAGCATCTTCAAATCGGACTTCAGATCGCCCATGCCCAGGCGCTGCTTTTGCAGGAACGGGTCCAGGCCGAACGCCTCCGACGCCACGCCCTCGCGCGCGACGGCAGCCATGGCGCCCAACAACTGATCAAAGGTCTGAAAACCGAAGGAGATGCCGGTATTGATGGGCCGACGGCGGATCAGGCGCAGGGCGACAGCCATCTTGATGCCCATCGCACCGGCATCGCCACTGAACAGCCCTGTCAGGTCAGGCCCGTAATGCCGGAAGAAAGGTACGCTGTTGGCCTGTGCCCAGGACCCGGTGCGCAGAACCGACCCGTCGGCCAACGCCACCTCCAGCCCCAGCAAACTGTCCACCGCCGTACCGAAGGTGCCGGTGCCATAGGTGACGGCGTTTTGCGACATGGTGCCGCCCAGTGTGGCGCGGATGCCGGAGAACGGACCCCAGAAGGGGGTGCGCAGACCCAACGGGGCCAGGGCCGCATCCAATGCCGCCCAGGTCGTGCCAGCTTCCGCGACCACATACATGTCGTCGGCATTGATTTCGATGATCCGGTCCAGACCGCCCGTATCCACCAGGACAGCACCGGGGCTATCCGCCAGATAGCCGTTTGAGTAAGACATGCCGCCACCACGCGGCACCACAGCGACACCCAGTTGATGCAGCAGTTTCAGCGCGCCAACTAATGTCTCCCGCGAAACCGGGCGAATGACGGCCAGCAGGGGCGCACCGATGGAATGCACGTCCTGCCCAAAAAATGTCAGGCTGTCAGGATCACTCAGGACGGCGCCTTCCCCCAGCACGGCGCGCAGACGCGGCAGAAGGTCCGAAGTGGGGGTAACGGTATCCGGCATGGTACTGGCTTCCCTGGGAAATGCGTCTGTGGACGACACAGTGCCAGGAACCGGCCAGGTTGGTTGCAGCGGCGATACGCGTTGTCCGGACAGCGGACAAGCGTGTCAGTCTTCAAACCGGTCTGGGTAGCGGCCCAGCAAACCGATCAGCACCGCCCCCACAGCGAAGCCGATGGCACAGGCGATCAGGCCAACTGTGTAAGAACCCGTCGCATCATAAAGGCGCCCCACGCCCATTGGTCCCAGCCCCGCACCCAGTGCGAAGAAGCCCAACTGCCAACCGTAAATCTCGCCATAGGCGCGCAGCCCGAAATAGCGGCTGGCCAGATAGGCAACCAGATCGACCTCCGCCCCGGCCGCCAAACCGATCAGCACGACCGCCGCCAGCGCCAGTGGCAGGCTGCCCCCCGCGAGCATCAGCAGGAAACAGGCACCCGCCGCGATGGCCAGGATACCGAAGGCCACGGCAGGTGCATAGAAACGGTCAACCAGCACCCCGACGCCCAGCCGGCCCGCAATGATGGCAAAACCCAACAGGCTGGCCGCCCAGACCGCACTGGCCCGCTCCATTCCACCGCCTGACAGAATGGACACAAGATGGACAATCAGCGCTGAGACGGCGAAGGAAGCGAACAGAAAACCCACACCCAGCATCCAGAACTGCCGCGACCGGCGGGCGACGGCGGCACTCATGCCTGAACGGACGACCGGGATGGCGGTGGCCTGTTTCACCCCACCCACCTCATGAAACAGCAGCCAGACCAGGGGCAGGCCGATGACCAGCACCAGGGCCGCCTGCCCCAGATAGGCAATGCGCCAACCATGGTCGGCAATCAGCCATTGCGTATAGGGCGGCGCCAGGATGGCGACCACACCAGTTCCCGTCAGAGTCAGGCCCAGTGCCAAACCACGTGCATTGTCAAACCCGGCATTGACAGCGCGGGTCCAGACAATGGGCAAGGTGCCAGCCCCCAGAACCATGGCGACACCGAACGCCAGATAAAAGCTCCATAGGTCGGCACCAATCAGGCTCAACCCGCCCAGGCCGGCGGCCAGACCGACCAGTGACACCAACCCGACTGTCCGCCCGCCGAACCGGTCGGCCAACCGGCCCACAACGGGCCCCAGGAACAGGGTAGTCAGCGTGGTCAGGATGGTGGCAGAGGCCAGCGAGGTGCGGGACCAGCCGAATTCCTGGGTCAGCGGACCGATGAAAATGCCAAGCGTATAGAAGGTCAGGCCCGTGATGCCCAAACCGACACCCGTCGCCGCCGCCAGGATCAGCGACCAGCCGCGCCGGAATTCCTCTGTCTTGCTCATGGATTTCCGCTTTCCCGCGTTGCTGTCAGTGGCGACCATAGCGGCCATAAAGCGCCGCCGCAGCCAGATTGAATAGACCGGGAAGCACACCAAATGCCAGCATGACACCGGTCAGGGCGCGCGGGTCCTGCGGCAGGCCGGCCATGGACCGCGCAGCATCAAAGCCGAAGCCCGACAGAACAAGCCCCACCAGCAAGGTGCCGCCCAGCGCGAAGCCGATCTTATCCACCGCCACCCAGGCCGCAGAATAAAGTCCGGCATTGGCCCGGTCCTCTCCCGCAATGTCGGACATCATGGAGAAACTGAGCAAGGCCCAGCCGGAATTGAACAGGGCGGCCAAGACGCAAAACATGTAAGCAATCGGAACGCCAGAGCCAGCATTCTGCGACCAGGCGATATAGGTGACGCCGTAGCCGATGGCCGAGAACACATAGACCGGCTTTTTGCCTACCCGTTTGGCCGCTGCCACCCACAGGGGTTGGGCTACGATGATGCCCGCGCACACAGCCACGATCAGCCCGCCGATGAGTTGCAAGGCCGCTGCGCCCTGCCCCATATTGTAGGTCAGGAAATAAAGCATCGACGCATAGGCCATGCCCGATCCGGTCAGTTGCAGCAGGTTGGAGGCCAACAGAACTGAGAAACGCGGGGCTGCCAGCACGGCGATGGCCGCGACAACGGTCATGTGTTCCCCGGTCGCCAGGGTTGGCGCCCGGCCCGCCTGGCGCGCGGCGCGCCCTGCACCAAAAAAGGCGATCAGCAGAGACAGGGGGCAAATCACGGCCAGGATACGGGCCATACCCTCATATCCCGGTTGTCCGCCACCCAGATACTGCACCACACCCGGCGCCACCGCCCCGCCGATCAAGACACCAGCGGCGGTGAAGACCAGACGCCAGGCCATCAGCACAGTGCGCTGATGCGGGTCGTCAGACAGCTCGCCGGCAATCGCCAGATAGGGAACCGAAAAGCTGGCGAAGACCGCCATGTAGAGGCTGAAGGCGCCTGCCACATAGACGACACGCCCCATCTCCGACAGGCCAGCCGGAACATGGAACAGCAGCAGGAAGGCCATGGGCGAGCCCACAACCCCGGCCAACAACCACCAGCGGCGATGAAACCGGTGTTTCCAGCGGTCGGACAGCACACCGACCAGCAGGTCGCAGCCCACACCCCAGACTAGTTTCGGCACAAAGATCGCCACACCGGCCAGGGCCGGCTCGATGCCGAGAACCGTGGTCATGAAGAACAGCAGCAACAATGACGGTACGTCGCGAAACACCTGTCCGGCCACCTGCCCTGCACCATAGCCAACCTGGGATAGAAGGCCCAGACGACCGGCGGCGGGTGGGGGCGCATCGCTAAGGGCGGCGGTCATTATTGATCCTTAAGTCGGTCGCTCTGCTGATGAAACGAAAAGGGCGGGCGGGCACCCAAGCGCCCGCCCGCCCCGATATCCGCTTACTTTGGCGGCATCGGTGGCAGCGTCCGGGGCGGTGGCGGCTGCGGTGGGGTCCATCCGGCCGGCACCGGGGCCGGGGTCTGGAACCGGGCATAGTTCTCGATACTGGACAAGGACGGGCCATAATCCTCCATCGGCGCCGCCAGCCATTTCGGGTCCATGGCGCGGGCCGCTTCCCGAATATCAGCCGGGATGTCGTTCACGCTGTCATAGGCGCCAAAGGAGCAGAAGTACGAGATATGACCCGGCGCCTGACCCATCAGCATCCAGGGCAGCCAGGGCGTGATACGCGACCAGGAGCCGACCGACTTCACATGGGTGAGCTTCGGGTTTTCCAAATCCTTGCGCTTAATCACATAGGTGAACAGCTCTGAAACCCGGTTGAAAGCACCCGCGGACTCACGTACCCATTTTTCGGGTTGCAGGGCGTTGGGATAGAACAGGTGGATATCCGTGGTCAGGATCACGGTGTCATCCGGGCCATAACGCCAATCCAGAAGGAACGGCTCCGGCGGCGGCTTATCCTTGTTCAACCCGCCGTAAGAAGGTGGCTGCGGTCGGAACTCCCCAATCGTGTAGTTATAGGGATCATTCGCGATGGGAACGACGCGCACATCTTCATTTGTGTACGGGTTGCGCCAAGTCTTCAGGATTTCGCCGGTCTTGGCATCGCGATAGAAGCCGATTTCGCGCAGCATGCGGCGATAGGAACCGTCTTCCAGCCGCTTGGTCCGCACAAAACTGAACCCGTCCAACACGAACAACGTGCGTACCGGCTCGTTATCGCGCACGCCATAGACATTGCCCCGGAACCAGCCGATTTTCTCCTTGCTTGGATCAATATCGGCATCCAGGCGTACATAGCTGTCCCGGTTCCATTTCGGGTCTTTGAAATCAATTTTCGTCAGGAAGGACGGCGTGGCAGAGGACGCTGCCGAAGCCGCCGACGCGCCGGCACCGACCGCACCAGCGGCGGCAGCCATGGCCGCCAGGCCCAGGCTTTGACGGCGCGTCAATTCAGGTCCGCTCATGATCCCGGAACTCCCTTGTTCTGGATGGCGGACATGGGGCCGCCGTCCTTGTCAGGGACAAATCTGACGCGGAAGAGTTCAGCCTGGAAACGATCATACCCGGCCATATCCACCTGATGGACATTGATGGGCTGCGCTCTTTGCCTTGCCGCCTATCAGACCGTTCAATGCTGGCAGCGTTTTCCAGGCAACCATCACCGATCCGGGAGCGGTCATGCTTAACACATTCCAGCAACAGGCACACCCCGCGCTGCCCACTGCCACGCATGACGAAGCGTCGCGCCAGGAATTCACCAAAAGCTTCAAGAACTTCATTCAACAGAAGCTTCTGCCGGGCCTCACACCGATCTACAAGAACCGCGTCGCCCCCGCCTTTGAGGCGCAGCACGGTCGGGCGCCTGCCGACCGGCGTGACATCCGCGCAGGCATGGTCCGCGACCTGTATTTCCAGCATTACGCCGCTGCCAACCGCATCGGCCAGGAACTCCTGTGGGAAGCCACTAATATCAGCATCGACCGGCAGTTGCCGGAACTGATCGACAAGGCGGTGGAACTGTCGGCCAAGTCGGGAGCGGTACTGGACATTCCAGAAGGATTTGTCGTGCCGCGCTATATTACGGCGCTGGATATCCACTGTATGCCCGGCGGCTATGCCACGGAGGTGGCCAAGAACGACATCTCCGTCGGCGCGCTGTACGACCGTGGGGTCTATCTTTACGCCATGGGCTATATGGGCCCGCTGAACGACGATATGGGCCGGTCGGTCTGCAACTACCTGAAGCGTCGGATGCCCGGCTTCAAGCCCAAGCGTATCCTGGACATGGGCTGCACCGTGGGGCACGCGACCCTTCCCTACAAAGAGCTGTTTCCGGATGCCGAGGTCTGGGGCATCGATGTTGGCGGTCCTTGCGTGCGTTATGCCCACGCCCGTGCTGCGGGCCTGGGCCTAGAGGTCAATTTCGCGCAGATGAACGCCGAAGAAACCCGCTTCCCCGACGGTCATTTCGACCTAGTGGTCAGCCATATCCTGCTGCATGAGACATCAGCCAAGGCCATGCCGCGCATTTTTAAGGAATGTTACCGGCTGCTGTCGCCGGGCGGACTGATGATCCATGCCGATCTGCCGCCCTTTGACCTGATGGACCCATTCACCCAGTTCATCCTGGATAACGAGACCTGGTACAATAACGAACCATTCTGGGGGGCAATGCGCGAGATGGACCAGTTCGATCTCGCGGAGAAGGCCGGGTTTGACCGTGCGGACTCCCGGTTCGATACCGCCCCCATGGCCGTGATGGAGTTCGCCGCCAGCGAGGCCGCTGGCTATAGCCAGGATGCTGCCAGCGCCGTGGCCGAACGGGAGTTCACCGCCGGTGAATATGCGCCAGGTGGTGGTTGGGAAGTGTTCATCGCCCAGAAACAGACGACCATTGCCGTCAAGGATGCCGCCTGATGACCAGCACAGCCAACCGCCCGCACGTCGTCAAGGACGCCAAAGGCAAACGCCCCCAATTCTATGAAGCGCCTGGCATGGATCAGGCCATGTCCATGATCCTGGTGCTTGCAAACGAGATTTCCGTTCTGCATGACCGCCTGGATAGCGTTGAGCGCTATGCCAAGATCAAGGGCCTGGACCTCGCCGCCGGGGTCGAGACCCTGGTTCTGGATCAGGAGGCGCTGGAGGCCCGCGAAGCCTGGCGTCAGGATTTCCTTGATCGGATTTTCTATCTGATGCGTAAGGAAGCCCGCGAGGCCGCCGAAGCCGATACGAAGGAACGCTATAACCGCACCATCGCTGAGATCGCGGAGGCGTAAGCCACGCGGTCCGCGCTTTCTGTTCTCTCCCCAAACTGCCGCCACCCACGGCTTCTGCGTGGGTGGCGGCCTTGTCTTTGAAGCAGAGCCACACATGCAGCTCTCCCTCGACAGCCAGCTTCTGCGCCGCAGTCTGGACGCCACCACCGGCATACCGGAGGTTGTGTTGATGATCCCGGCCTATTACCGGCTCTATATGCTGCTACGGGCAGAGTTGCTGGCCAATCTGGCATCCAGCGTGCCCACCACACAGAAGGGGCTGGCTGCCCATTACGGCGTCTGTCGCGGCACGGCAAGCGCCGCCCTGGCACTGCTCAGCCGGGACGGGCTGATCAAGCCCGCCCGGCGCGGACGTCCGCGTCTACTTGCGCGTTAAACGGGCCGGCCCCGTCTCCGTCAGCCGGGCATTCAGGCTCACAAGCGCCGCTTTGTCTGCTCCGGCATGGGCACGCATGAACAGCACCGACAGATCGGCCGCGATGGCCAACTGTGTCGCCTGAACCGGCCCCGGCAGTTCCGGTCGACAGATGCCGCCGCCGAAATAATGATCGACCCCCTCCAGCACCAGGGCATAACGGTTGCCGCCGGGAGTCGCCTCGTCATACGGTAGCAGATGGCTTCGCCAGTCGCCGCCGGGACCGGGGGGAACGTCCTTGTCGCCGGTCTGGATGAAGGCGGGCACCGCCAAAGGTGCATAATCCCCTGGATTGATGAAGCCCATACCGGCACCGGGCGGGGAGAAGGCCAGCGCGACGACCGCCCGTGGATCGCGTAGTGGCGTCTTCACCTCTGCCGGCACGGCGATGGCTGCCCCTCCCAGGCATAGTGCTACAAGCGCGCCGTAGGAATGGCCCGCAGCGATATAGGGGCTGTTGAGATGATCTGCCAGCGCCCGAACATCCTCAATCCGTGCAGGCCAACTGGCCATGCCCTTGAAATCTGCGTGGTCGGGGTGGTCGGTGCTGTCGACATGAAGCGGGGCATAGACACTGTAGCCGGCCTTCGTCCAGGCATCGACCAGCGGTTGATACTTCCACGGCGCCGACAGGGCCCCATGGGAAAACAGGATGCGTCCCCGCTCCCTGCCCAGCGCGTTCCAGACATGCACCGCTACCGCCCGACCAGAAGCGGATTTGACCGTGAGCGCCGGTGGCGTCACCGCCAAAACCGGTAAGGCGGTCAGCGCGGTCGCCGACAACAGGAAAAGACGACGGGACAGCACGCTCATGAGACACATCCTCTACTGCCCTGAAAGGGGGGCTAGAGCAGGTGAAGCCCCCTCATCACACCCTTACGCTGCAAAATGCTACGCTGCAAAATGGGCCAGTGCCACCGGGGCCTTTGGGGCGGGAAGGCCGGTTTCTGCGACGCTGTTGGCGCGCAGCGTTTCGATGTCAGGGCCATAGTTGAAAACAGAAGTGATGGGGCCACGTTCGGCGCGCATCGCATCGCGTAATGACGTCGTTGCAGCCACATCAACCTTGCCATCCACCAGCACGACGCCGTAGCGCTTTGCACCTGTAACCGTGACCAGTCCGCGCTCCAGCTCCAACTCGAGCAGTGACGGATCGCGTAACAGCGGATCGCCCCAGCCACCACCGCCCCAGGTGATGAAGTGCAACTGGTCACCCGCCTCGATCGCCAGGTTCTCCAGCTTGTTGCCAACAACGATCTGGGTGCCATCCGGCTTCTCCAGGATCTTGCGGGCGCGGGCACCGGGTTCGCCACCATTCACCCCCCAAGGCATGGTGAACCAGCGGTCATCATGGATGGCGATGGTACCGGGTGCCAGGAAGCGGTAGGTCATGATGATGCCATTACCGCCGCGATGCAGGCCCGCCCCACCACTGTCGGCCACCGTCTCATACCGTTCAATAACCAGCGGGAAATAGCGTTCCAGAAACTCGTTGGGCACATTGGTGAAGCCGGGCCACAGCGAATGGCCGTCCGGCCCGTCGCCCAGCGGACGACCGGGAATGCCACCAAACCCGATCTGGAAAAGCTGGAACCAGCGTCCCTTGGCGTCATAGCCCGAATAGAACAGGTGCGGGGAGGAGGAGAAGCCGGCAGCGTTCAGGAATTCCGGCGTCTTCTGTCCCAGCAGCCCGCCCATGATGTCGAACAGACGCCCCAGCGCATGGGTGCGGCCCGAGAGGGCTGCCGGAAATTTTGGCTTTAGCAGGGAGCCTTCGGGGATCTTCACCCGGATCAGGTCGTAATAGCCGTCATTGAACAGCACCTGCGGGTCGAAAACCATGATCATGTAGATACCGAAGAACATCTTCAGCATGTTTTCGTTCAGGAAGAAATTGATCGAGGCCTGGCTTTGCGGGTCGGTCCCGTCAAAATCCAGCACCACGATATCGCCCTCGCGGTGCATGGTGCAGCGGATCTTGTAGGGGCCATAGCCCATACCGTCATCGCAGACATAATCCTCGAAACTGACCTTCTCCTCGCTGATGGAGCTGGCGATCAGCTTCTTCATGGCGCGATAGTTGCGGGCCAGCAGTTCATCGGTGGCAGCAGCAAACACGTCATCGCCAAAACGCTCGCACATCTCCACCACGCGCCGGGCCGCGACACGGCAGGACGCGATCAGGGCGTTCAGGTCGGCAGTGCACCAATCGGGCTTGCGGGTCTGGGCCATGATCAGCTTGATCAGGTCCGCGTTATAGACGCCCTTGCTATAGATCTTGATCGGGGGAATGCGCACACCTTCTTCAAAGATTGAGGTGGCGTCGATGGGCATGGAGCCGACCACCTTGCCGCCAATATCGGACTGATGCCCGAACATGGAGGTATAGGCGATTAGGCGGCCATCCTTGAACACCGGCAACAGCACCAGCCAGTCATTCAGGTGGCTGATGGCCCCGCCTACGGAATAGGGATCGGACAACATGATCATGTCGCCTTCCTCTACCGTGCCATCAAACCCGTCCAGGAACGGGCCGATATAGGAGCCGAACTGTCCAACGATCATTTGACCGGTACGATCGGCGATCAGGGGGAAGGCGTCGCCCTGTTCGCGGATGCCGGGCGACATGGCCGTGCGGACCAGCGTGGCGTCCATCTCGATACGGGCATTGCGCAGGGCATTCTCGATGACTTCCAGGGTCACCGGGTCGATGCTGACCTTGTTGAAGGGGGTGTTGTTGGTCTGGATGATAGTCGCGGCCATGGATCAAACTCCCCTTCAGCGCGGGTTGATCAGGATATTGCCGACGCGGTCAACCAGGCCGTCACAACCGGCCTCGATCAGCGTCGTGCTGTCCATTTCGATAACAATGGCGGGGCCTTGGATCAGGTCGCCAGCCTTCAACCGTGACCGGTCATAAATGACGGCCGGCACCATCTTTCCATCCATCCACAGCTCATGATCGCGGATCTTCGCCGCAATCGGGTCGCCATTGCCCTTGGGCAGTTCAGCGGCGGGCAGGTCCAGCACCGGGCCCAGGGCCACCGCGCGCAGATTTACCAACTCATGCGGGGTGGGCATGTTGAAGGTGAACAGGCGGTGATGCTCCTCGTCAAACCGCTTGACCACAGCGACCAATCCGTCCCGGCGCAGGGTTTCCGGGTCGATGGACAGCGGCACTTCAAAGGCTTGCCCCTCGTAACGGACATCAATTTCGAACAGGCTGGTAATATCGGCATCCAGGATGCCTTCGGCCTTCAGTTCGTCGCGCGTCTGGGTGGCCATCGCCTCCAGCAGGGCGATCACTTCCGCCTCGTCCGTCTCATCAAACCGGCGGGAGAAGGAACGCGCGGTTTCCGTGCGCATACGAGTGGTCGCATCACCGAGCGCGCACAGCACGCCGGGAGACACGGGCGACACCGCCGGCCATGATCCCATCAGACGGGCCACAGCATTGACATGCAGAGGGCCAGCGCCACCAAAGCCCATCAGGGCAAAATCGCGCGGATCATAGCCCTGCTGGACCGAGATCATGCGCAGCGCACCGAACATGTTCTCGTTCACGATATCAATGATACCGCGCGCCGCTGCGTACAGGTCAATGCCGAGTGTGTCGGCGATACTCTGCACCGCCTTCTTGGCCCCTTCGCGGTCCAGCTTGAACGTACCGCCCAAGAGGGCTTCGGGCAGATAGCCCAGAACCACATTGGCGTCGGTCACGGTGGGCAGCGTGCCGCCCTTGCCATAGGCGACAGGCCCTGGCACGGCACCGGCTGATTGCGGGCCAACGCGCAGCGCCTTGGTCAGTTCGGGCACATAGGCGATGGAACCACCACCGGCACCAACCGTCTTCACATCCAGGGACGAGGCGCGGACGGCCAGATGGCCGACCTCTGTCGTGCGCACCCGGCGCGGGTCGAGATTTTCGATCAGGGCAACGTCGGTGGAGGTGCCGCCCACATCCAGCGTCAGGATGTTGCGGATACCGGAATTGGCCCCCACCCACAGAGCACCGGTCACGCCGCCAGCCGGACCCGACATCAGCAAGGACACCGGATGTTCTTCGGACTTTTCCGAGGACATCAGACCGCCATCGGACCGCAGCAGCGACAGCGAGCCGACAAAGCCCGCCGATTTCAGCTTTTCACGCAGATTGCGGACATAGCGCCCGACAATGGGCCGGACCGAGGCATTAGCCACCGTGGTCAACGTGCGCTCATACTCCTGCATCTCGGGAAGGACCTCGTGAGACAGAGACACCGGCACGCCGGGCAGGATTTCGGCCGCCAGTTCACCCACGCGCTTCTCATGCGCGCCATTCAGATAAGCGTTGATCAGGGAAACGGTGACCGCCTCCACGCCCTTTTCCTTCAGCCGCAGCAGCGCCTCGCGGATATTGGCCTCGTCAATGGGGCGCAGTTCGTTGCCGTGGGCGTCCATGCGGCCTTTGATCTCGACCGTGTTTTCCAACCGGGCCAGCGGTTCCGGCTTGGGCCAGACGATCCAGCCGGCCAGACCGCCCGGCACGAAGGAACGCGCGATCTGCATAATCTGACGGTACCCTTCGGTCACGATCAGCCCGACCTTGGCGCCCTTGCCTTCCAGCACGGCATTGGTGGCGACGGTCGTGCCGTGCAGGAAGAACTCAACGTCGGCTGGGGTGATCCCAGCCTTCTCACAGATGGCCGTGACGCCGTTCAAGATACCCACCGAACTGTCGGCCGGGGTGGAGGGGGTCTTGTGACGCCAGAAGGCGCCGGTCTTATCATTGAACAGCAGTAGGTCGGTGAAGGTGCCCCCCACATCGACGCCCAAGCGGAAACCCATCGCATCCCCCTGTTTTGGAAGCGTGAAACTTGTTGCTTTGCTGATAGCGGAATACTGGACCCGCATCCTGGAGGGGGCGATGGATTGACCGCTGTGCGGATGTTCGCTCCGCTTCCAGCACCGCGGCGTCTCACCCGGCTTGCAATGATAAATTGAGGGATACCATTCGCACCCCGATCAATTTGCAGCCTGCAGAACGCGATCAATAAAGGGCATGGCCTTCGCCAGCGCATCACCGGCGCAATCCGGCGGCATCATGTGCCCACAACCTGGCATTACAATCAGTTGCTTGTCGGGTCCTGGCAGCAGCGCCATGGCGGCCTCGGCATGCTCCAGCCCCATCTCATGATCTTCCGCCCCCCAAAGCACCAGCGTCGGTACGCGGATGGATTTCAGATCCTCTGCGGTGCGGGTCAAGGAGGGTTTGGTCGCCTTGGTCGGCATGCGCAGTGCCCGGTTGTTCAAATCCGTCCATTCCTGCGCCAGTTCCGGGGTGACCTTGGTCTTGTCCTCCATATTGGCCAGCAGGATCTGCCGCCAGAACTCGGGCTTATGATAGCCTGGATGCGTGGCGGCCTCTGCCAGGGCCTTTTTCAAATCCTCGGACAGCTTGGAAGGGTCATATTTGAAGGGGCCGACCACGGCATTGCCGAAAACCTGCGCGATCACTTTGTTGGGATGCAGAGACGCATAGGCGACGCCGGTGATGGCACCTGTTGAGGTGGAGATCACCATGAAGCGGTTGACACCCAACCGCTGGGTGAGCGTGTCAATCAGTTGGAAATTGTCTTCAGTCGTGTAATTGCCGTGGGCTGAAGGCCCGGAAAGACCGGCGGGCGGCATATCGAATCGGATGACGCGATACTTCTTTTTCAGTTCTGCCGCCCAGACATTCCATTGCCGCAGACTGGAATAAGAGCCGTGGAGCAGGAGAATGGCGGGGCCCGATCCTTCATCAACATAGTGAACAGGGGTGCCATCAATATTCATGAAGCGCGAATTGGGCAGTGTGTATTGCGCCCGCAACGCATCATCCCCTGCCAGCACCGCCCCTGCCGGCGCGGTCGGTTGAGCAAGGGTTGCACAAGACACAAACAGCACAAGCCCGGTGCCAACCAGAGCCTTTCGCAGCACGCTCAGTTTCATGTCACGCTCCCTGCGTTGGTTGACGGCATTGGTATCCAACAGCCGACACTGATCTGTCGGGCACCGACCCGATCCGTCTTTGGTGGCCGTACCCTGTGGCCATCACAAGCGGACCACCACCTTGCCAAAGGCGCCGGCATCCGCTGCTGCAAAGGCTTCTGCCATCTCGTCGGCGTCAAATGTCCGCTCGATGACCGGTGTGATGGCATGTTTGGCGAGGAATGCAGTGACCGCCAGGTGATCAGCGCGGCTGCCCACAGCGACGGCGGACACGGTCTTGACGCCCATCACCAGATCGGCGGCAGAAATGTCACCACCGAACCCATCCAGCCCCCCCACCAGGGCGATACGCCCGCCCGCCGCAGTGGCGCGGATGGACTTGGCCAATGTCCCGGCCCCGCCCAATTCCAGCACATGTTGCACACCGCCGCCTGTCAGGCGCTGAACCTCCCCATCCCAGTCCGGGTAGGTCTGGTAATTAACTGTGGCCTTAGCTCCCATGGCCCGAACCTTCTCCAGCTTGGCATCGCTGGAACTGATGACCAGGACCCTGGCCCCCGCCGCCACCGCGATCTGTAAGCCATAGAGCGCCACCCCGCCCGTCCCCTGGATCAGCACCCAATCATCCTGGGACACTGAGGACAGGGCCGACCAAGCCGTGACGGCGGCGCAAGGGATGGTGGCCGCCTGCTCAAAGCTCCAACCCTCTGGGGCCAACACCACACCGGTTTCCGACAAAAGCACGTGATCGGCAAAAACACCGACACCGCCAGCACCCAGCGCAGAGGCAAAGGCCGCAAAATTGATACGCCCCCCCGGCCAGTTTTGAAAAAATGTGGAGCAAACCCGGTCGCCTGGCTTTACCGACTCCACACCGTCACCGACGGCCACAACCTCGCCCGCTGCATCCGAACCGGGAACGAAATGATTGGCCCCATTGACCGGATAGAAGCCCTTTTTGATCATGATGTCGCGCCGGTTGATCGACACGGCCCGCACCCGCACCAGCACCTCCCCCGGCCCCGGGGTCGGTACCGGGGCGTCTTCAGTGCGAAGGCGGAACGACTGTCCGTCGGCGGACAACAGAAAGCGGCGACTGGTCATGGTATTTTCCTTGGGGTCGGATAGGGTCTCTGCGGCCACGGCATGGGCCAGCAGAGCAGAAACAAAGGCTGGTGCCTGACGTTCAGGTGCAGCGATGCCCGCCGGACCAATCAGGCTTACCGGGATATCGGGATGGTTGGCCGCAACGCGCGGCAGCATGAATGACAATGGATCATCAAACGCCTGAACCACCCGCACCGGACAGGTGACGCGCGCCAAAGTCGCGGCGAAATCCTGGGCGAAGATGGCATCGAAGGCCTGATTGCGGCCCTTTGGGCTGCCCAACGCACCCAGGAATTCCTGGTGAACCAAGGCGGGATCGTAATCCCAATAGAAGGAGCGGATGATCTTCCAGGTGTCGGCGGCATAGAGGCCGTCGCTGTCCACCGGCGGGGCCAGGCCGATATCCGCCCGACTTTTCGTGCGTTCGGCAGCATCGGCATGCAGCACGCCCGACAGGGTCAATGACCGCACCCGTGCGTCGGCCAGCAAGGCCAACTCCACGGCAAAATGCGTTCCGGTGTGATGGGCAACCAGATGGAAATCGTCAATGCCCAAGGCATTGATGGCCTCCAAGAACCAGCGCGCATAATCTGTGGTTGATGGATTGCCGTCGGGCTGAAAACTCTGCCCGAAACCGGGAGTGTCAATGGCAATCGCTGTGCGCCCCCGTTTTGACAGCTTGGTCATCACGGGGGTAAAGCTGCTGCTATCGACGGGGGTTCGATGCAGCAGAATAAAGGGGATACCCGTTCCCTTTACCCGACGCAGATGCATCTGCCCTGCCGGAATATCGACATAGGCTTTCCAGACCGGGACCATGGGACATCCTTTGATGAATGATCGGATTAATCGGGCGCCGCCGACCCCGTTTCGCGCTTCAGAATGGTGATCAGCGCCCTTTGAGTTTCCGGATCGGTGATGTTACCGGACGACACCACCATGGACGTACCAGGGGCAAAAGCATCCGGATTGGCCAGGAACATCGCCAGATTCTCATCCGTCCAGACCTCCCCCGCCTTGCCACGGGCGGCCAGACTGTCGCCATAGGGGAAGTTGGGCACGGTGGCCATCCTTTGCCCCATGATGCCGTAAAGGTTGGGGCCGACCATGTGCGCCCCGCCCTTGTTCATCGTGTGACAGAAGGTGCACCACTTGAAGGTTTCCGCCCGCACTTTGCGCTCGAAGTCGGTTTCCGGCGGCAACTGCTCAATGATCAAGGGCGCTTCATGCGAGGTGACATGGGCCGCCGCCGCCACCCGCTGCCCCTGTGCGAAGGGAGAGACGCGGAACAGCATATGCGGACCGTACATGCCCAGAACCACGATCGCCACCGCCGCCAGAACCGCCGGTACGACACCACGCACCGCGCCGGGATCAGACACCGCCGTCACCCGACCACGCCGCATCAGCCAAGACAGGCCCCAGATGGCAGCGCAGATACACAGGAAAATGGCGACCGCGCCCGGCCCCCGCTCATACGACTTGAAAGTCGACAGCGCAAAAACGGAGGAAGAAAAGCTGAGCAGCACGAACAGACCGAAACCCGGCGGAAAGGCGCCGAACAGGCCGCGACCATGCCGGAACAGGAACCAAACCGCTGTGAGCAGGGCGGCCAGCTTCAACACCAGCAGGCTGGTACTGACACCGGAATGGAAATAGCCGGTGAACAGCCAGACCTCCCGGTTCTCCCCCAACAGGGCCGGGATGGGGATGGGCCCCAAATGCAGGTCCATCCCGTGGCTCCAGACCACCAGCACGCCCAGCAGCGGGGCCGCAAAGAACATCAGGTAGGTGGCGTTGACCAGGGCCATGACCCAGGCTTTGGCGCGCGGCGGCAGCGGCACCTGTGGACCCGGTGCCCGTCCCTTCAGCCACTGCCAGAGACGCATCACGGCATACAGGAACAAGGCCGTGCCCAGGAAATAATGCCAGCCGCGCAGCTCTTCGCGGATCGGGGACGCTTTGTCTGACCGCAACAGGATCATGGTGAGCAGGTCATGCACCAGGACAAGCAGCGGCAAGCCATAGGCCAGGATCTTGTCCAGCGGCCGGTTCACGTCACGATGTTCCATCGACGATATCCCTCTGCGGCCTCGATGCGGCCGGTCAGATCTTTTCCATGATTTCCAGTGCGGCAGCCTCGCCCGTCTCCATGGCGCTTTCCATGCCATGTTCCAGGCGGCGCAGATGTTCACCGGCGAAATGGATGCGACCCGCAGGCTTGCCCATATCGGCGGCAAACCGTTTCACCTGACCCGGCGCGTAGAAATGTTTGTTACCGCCGACGAACGGGTTACGACCCCAACTGTACCCAACCTTATACTCCAAAGCGCCGGCCATGGAGGGACGGATACGGGTCAGTTCGGCCAGCACCAGTTCCACCTGCCGGGCGGTATCACGGTCGTCCCAGCGCGTGGCCCCGTCGCCATTAACCCAAACGATCATGCTGTCAATCGCACCCGTTTCCGGGTGTTTCAATGCGAAGGCACGTTCAAAGGACGTGTTGCTCCAGATCGAGGGAGGCAGACCGTCCTTTTCCCAATAGGGCTTGTTGATCTTGAAATGGAACTGCGTGGTTGCCGAATAGCGCGCACCAGCGATGGCGTCCGCCTGTGCATCGGGCAGGCCCGGCGTAAACCGGATGCGGCTGACAGCGCTGAACGGCGCTGCCATGACCATGAACCGGCTGGTCAGTACGTCCCCATTGCCCAACAGGGTCTTGACCTGATCCCCCGTCTGATCGACGGCGATGACCGGGCTGTTCAGGCGCACAGGCAGCTTCAGCGCAGCAGCCATGGCGCGCGGCAGCATGTCAGCCCCGCCGACGATATAGCTGCGATCGGAGGCAAGGGACGCACCGCCATATTGTGGCTTGTTGGGGTCCTTGAACCCTTCCACCTGGGCGCGGGCCATGTCACGGAAGATGGAAAGGGCCGACACCCCCTCCAGGCTGGCGCCATTGAGATCGATATCGGCCAGCCGGATCGCCGCCTCCGACACACCCTTGGACCGCATCAACTCGGCCGCGGAAATGTCGAACTGCAAGTTTTCGGGCAACAACCAGGCATTGGTCTGTTTGAAGGGCAGCCAATCATGCATCAGGCGGTTTTGCAGGATATAGGGCAGGAAATCGCGTTCCTTGCCGCGCGTCTGGTTGACGGCTGATTTGGACCAATCAGCCGGCAGCACGCTGGTGCCATCCACATGGATCAGGAAATCGGTGCCCTTGGCCCCTTTGGTGGTTAACCCGACATTCAGCCGGGCGCAAGCGTCACGGACACGGCCATACAGCGCGCCCACCTCACTGCCACCCAGTTCAGCCTGATAGCCTTCGGCACGGCCGGTTCGCAGACGGCCACCGACCCGGTCGGACGCTTCCACCACCTGCACCACCAGCCCCTGTTCCTCCAGCATAGCGGCGGCGTTCAGGCCGGCAAGACCGGCACCGACCACCACGACGTCAACGGTCTGGGGCCCGTTGGCCCAACCGCGCGGGGCCGCCAGCAAAGGAACAGCGGCCAACATACCGCCCACAATGGAACGGCGGGACAGGATTGGCTGACGGAGGGTCATAAGCGCGTTCTCCACCTGTTTAAACAACAATCCCCCGGCCTTGCGGACCGGGGGAAATGTCAGTGCACCATCAGAACTTGGCAGAAGCCGTGACGCCGAAACGACGGCCTTCGCCATGGTAGACTTCCAAGATGCGTTGGGTGCCGACATTGTAGTTACGCGGCTGCTGAATGATGTTGGCGTTGTACTCCTCATCAGTCAGGTTGGTGACCCAAGCCGCAATGGAGTAGGTGTCGCTTTCCAGAGCCAGCCGCAGGTTGGTCAATGTCCGCTCACCAAAGGTGGTGAGGTTCAGGCTGTTGACATAAGTGGGGCCGGTATAATTGACGTCTACACGACCGGCGAGTGTCCAGTCGGCGGAAACCGGCACGTCGGCGGTGGCGTGCAGGTTATACTGCAACTTCACCGACCGGGCTGGACGGTTGCCCGCGATGGAGGCGAAAACACCACGGCCCGTAATGGTGACCAGATCACAGACAGTGGACGGGTTGCCGCACTGCGAGGAATAGGCCGGATCATAGGTGCCCTTGGCAAATTTCGGATCGGAGTAGGTTACCGAACCGCCAACCGAGACGATGTCCGTCGCCTTGACTTCAGTCTGCACCTCGAACCCGTTTGTCTCCATCTTACCGGCGTTCATAATGATGGCCTGTGCGACGGACGCGGTGGGGGAGAAGGTGGAAAGCTGCAGGTTGGTCCAGTTCACACGGAAGGCCGAGGCATTCAGCATAACGCGGCGATCGAACAGCCACGACTTGATGCCGGCCTCATAAGTCCAGTTGGTTTCTTCGTCGAAGGTCTTTTCGTTATCGGACAAACCGGCCAGCGAATTGAAACCGCCCGAGCGTACACCCTTGGCGGCCGACGCAAACAGGAAGACATCTTCCGTGGCCTTGTAGTCGATGGTGAAGCGCGGCGTGAAACTGGTGAATTCGCCCCGGAACGGCTGACCAGCCACGCAGGGACCAAAGGCGTTGAAGAAGGTCAGGGTGCAACGGTCGGTCTTGCGGTCGATATTGTAACGGCCTTCGGCGGCGACGCGCAGACCATCCGTAACTTCATACCCGACGGAACCGAACACGGAGCGGGTGATGTTCTGCTTGTAATTCTGGCTGGCCAGCCGGGCAACGACGGTTGGGTCCAGGATCAGACCGGGATTGGCCAATGCGGCCATCGGGCCGGTGCCGACCGGCAAACCGGGCAGGACCTGCACCAGCCGCTCATTGGCGCCAAGACCCGGCGCGGTGGTGCCGGCCCAGGACTTGCTGTCGACGTTTGACTGGAAGAAGAAGGCCCCGGCCAGCCATTGGAACCGGTTGCTATCGGGCGACTGAATCCGGATCTCCTGGCTCTTCGTCACCACCTCATCATTGCTGACCAGCATGGAGTTGGCACGAACCGTGCGGGTGTAGCTGCCGGTGGCAGCACCGCAGGTGGTCCCCACCGTGCAGACCCCATAGAGCGCGCCATTGCCAAAGACATCGGAATCGTTGGCAGCATAGACCTCCGATGCCGTAACACCCGTGACACTGACAACGGAGAAATTTTCGAATTCATATTCCAGTTCCAGCGCACCCTGGCGGGACTTGGAAACGCTTTCCGGGATCGTGGCGGTGACATCAATCGGCAGGTTGGTGGGGATCTTGCCGCAATAGAGCAGGAAAGCCTGCGACTGGGTGTTGAAGCCACCGCAATTATGGGTCGTCACCGGGTTCAGCGACAGGCCCGGCAATTCCGAAGTAGACTTGGTCGCAAATCCCGTGAAAGTCGCCGTGAAATTTTCGGTCGGCGTGAAGACCAAGGCGCCGGAGACGCCGCGCTTCTCGTAGCCGCCAAGCTTGTCATTCAAATCGAAATTGTTCTTGAACTCACCGGCATAGGTGGACCAGGTCGCCGTGATGGACCCGGCCAGCTTGTCCTCGATGATCGGGCGGGACAAGGACACCTTGCCGCGATAATCGCCATTGTTACCAATCGTGACAGTGGCCTTGCCTTCCGGGCTGCTGCCGGGACGGGCTGTGGTGATGCCAACGGCACCGGCGAAGGTGGAGCGGCCATAAAGTGCGCTCTGCGGACCCTTCACCACATCCAATTGGGCGATATCGACGGTGCCCAGGACATCGGCCGTATTGCGGCTGGTCTGGTAGATGCCGTCGATGAATACACCGACATTAGCCTCGACATTCAGATCGATGGAGGAATTAGCGGGGGCCAAGCCACGCACAAAGACATTGGTGAAGGTGCCACCAGTGATGTTGGTGACAGAGATACCCGGCGTATTGTTGGCCAGTTCCGTCAGGCTGGTGATGTTGCGCTCCGCCAGATCGTCCGCCGTCAAGGCCTGGATAGCGATAGGGACAGTCTGGATGTCCTCCTTGCGCTTACGGGCGGTAACGATGATCTCTTCCAGTACCAGATCGCCTTCTGCCGCCAGTACAGCCGGGACCATAGAAGACGCAGCGAATGCACTGACCAATGCCGAGGTGGCCAACGCAGTGATTTTGGAACGGTACATGAAGCCCCCTTGATTTTTACGGTCATTTCGAGCGGCATTATTTTCGGCGCCAGGTTCCCGTTTTCTGGCGGCTGCTCATCATTTGGGGTCTGCGCGAGCTTATGAGCTTTACCTGCGCTGTGATGACCCGATCAGCCTGTTAGCCGGATATCTGCCTGCCGGTTCAGCTAATTCCTTTGCTGAGCGTTTCACAACAATGCAGCCCGCAGTGTCCACCTGACGGATAGCGTCAAGGGGTCGCTCATTCTCCTGGGATCTGTTGAAAGAGCGGCTGGCCAGCCCGTCCATCGCTACGGGGGTCCCGGTACCTTTGACCAAGCACAATGGCACCGGTGAAGGGTGCGTTTAGGGCCATCCGGCAAAAAACGACCGGCGACGGGGCGGAAGCGAAACCCAACCGATCGGGGCGAGGGAGCAGCGCGCCGTCACAGCCGCGCCGTGACCGCCTTTGTTTCCAGATAGGCGTCAAGCCCCTCTCGTCCGAATTCCCGGCCCCAGCCGGATTGTTTGTATCCACCAAACGGAATGTTGGTCGCAATCGCGCCGTGGCAGTTGATGGACACCTGCCCTGACCGGATGCGCGACACCAGTTTATGCGCGGTGGACAGGCTGCGGGTCCAAACAGACCCCGACAGGCCGTAGACACTGTCATTGGCCAGTGTGGCGATTTCTTCCACATCCGCCGTCTCAAACCGGTGGACCGCCATGACGGGGCCGAACACTTCGTCGCGGAAGATATCCATGTCAGGCCGGACATCGGTCAGGATGGTGGGCGGCACAAAATGGCCGGGCCGGTCCAGCGCCGAGCCACCGGTTACCAGCGTCGCCCCCTGCGCCAACGCCCTGTCCACATGGGCCAGCACGCGCGACGCATGCGGTCCGCTGATCAGGGGACCGAAATTATGACCGGCATCCAGCCCGTGGCCCAGCGTGAGAAAACCCGCAAAGGCCTTCATCCGCGCCACCAGTTCATCATGGATCGACGCATGGGCGAAGATCCGGGTGCCGGCCATGCAGTTCTGGCCCTGCAAGAAGAAGGTTGCCATGGAGACGCCAGGACCAGCCAATTCCAGGTCAGCATCCGGCATCACCACCACAGGTGACTTGCCACCCAGTTCCAGGCTGACTTTTTTCAGGTTGCCGGCAGCAGCCTGCACAATCTTGCGCCCCACCTCCGTGGAGCCCGTGAAGCTGATCTTATCGATCAACGGATGGGTCGAAAGCGCCGCGCCTGCTGTTTCGCCTGGACCATTGACGATATTGACCACCCCATCGGGGAACCCCGCCTCCTGGAGCAAGCGCGCTAGCGCCAGGGCTGACAAAGGTGTTTCCTCCGCCGGCTTGACCACGACGGTACAGCCTGCCGCCAGCGCCGGGGCCAGCTTCAAGGTCAGGGTGGAGACGGGCACATTCCAGGGCACGATCAGGCCGACCACGCCCACGGGTTCGCGCAGAGTGTAGGTCAGCGCTTCTGCATCCGCGGTCACGTGCGGCGGCGGGGTGGTGGTCACCCCCTCGATGCGCAGAATGGCGCTGGCGTAATAATCGAACATCTCCACACAGTTCGACACGGTCAGGCCGGCGATGAAGCGCGGCATGCCATTGTCCAGAATTTCCAGTTCGGTGAAGAAATCGGCGTTCCGCTCCAGCAGTCGGGCCAGCCGGACCAGCAGGCCCGCCCGTTCCCGCGCCTTCAACCGCGACCAAGGACCGTTAAAGGCGCGTGCCGCGGCCTGTACGGCTGCGTCAATATCGCCTGCGCCGCCCGATGCCACGGTGGCGAGATGCAGTCCGGTCGCGGGATCATCAGTATTGAGAGTGGCACCCGACAGCGATGGGCGCCACTGCCCGTCGATGAACAGCCCATGGTGTTCAGCCAGAAAGGCCCGGGTCATGGCGGAAACAGCAAGGCCGTCGAACGGCAGGGTTTGCAGCGTCATCGGTTGGCTTCCCTGCGATTAGACGGGAACGGTACAGCAATCATAATCCAGCAGGCCCAGCGTATCCTCGTTACGCAGGCCTTCGATACCGAACAGTTCGGTATTGGCAGCCTGCATCCGATCGGCATTGGCATTGGACTCCAACTGGATGAAGGTCGCGCGTTCATGGCGGGCCGCCACATAGCGGCGCAACGCCTCACCCGTGCTGGCGCTGTCACCCAGGGCGCGCGACAGGATGATGGCATCCTCAATGGCGCAGGCAGCACCCTGGCCCATGAACGGCGTCATGGCATGGGCGGCGTCGCCCAGCAGAACCACCTTGTCATCCAGGACCCAGGTATCCAGCGGTCGACGGGCGTTGATGGCCCACTTATAGACCTTGCCCTCCGGTACGGCGGCGATCATCGTCTGAACCTCCGGTGCCCAACCGGCAAAGGTCGTCTCCAGGTCGGACCGTTCGGCCGGAATGGTCCAGCCATCCTGAGTCCAGCCATCCTGGCGGGCAAAGAACACCATGTTGATGATCTTGGCCCCGCGCACCGGATAGCGAACCACCATACGGTTCGGACCGATATGCATACCGGGCCAATCCACCAGCTCCTTTAATGCGCCTTCCACGGGCGCCAATGCCCGCCAGGCGACATGCCCGGTGAAATGCGCAGATACCGGTTCAAACAGGCGGCGGACCACCGACTTCAGACCATCGGCGCCGACGACAAGGTCGCCGTCGATGCGGCGCCCGTCATGCAGCACGGCGGAGGTACCTTCCACCGCAACAACACCAGCATTGGTCAGCAGGCGGCACCCCGCTGTTTGCGCTGCCGCCACCAGAATGGCGTGCAGATCGGCGCGGTGAATATAGACATAGGGCGCCCCAAATCGCGCCCGCATGTCACAACGGTCTATGGCGCGGAGCAGGCGCCCATCCTGCCAGTGCTGGATACGCTGCCGGGCTGGCTCCACCCCCGCAGCGGCAATCTGCTCCGCCAACCCCAGATAGACATATCCTTTCATGGCATTGGGAGACAGGGTTACACCGGCGCCAATTTCGGCAAAAACGGGGGCAGCTTCCAACAGCGTGACAGCAAAACCCTGGCGTGACAGCGCAATGGCTGCCGTCAACCCGCCAATGCCACCACCGACGATCGTTATTCTCGCTTTTGTCATGGGCATTTTCAGCCTTCGATTCGTTGACAGCCGACCCATCATCGGCGTCACGACGGATTAGGCGGGCTGTCCGTGCCACCTGGATAGGCACCTGCGGTCCGCTGTCCACACGGCGGACGTGCCCACAGGCCTGAAAAATGTAAGCCTAGCGGGCATTTGCCGCTTCTTTGTCCGGCAGGCGATTATGCAAGGTGCAAAGCGCACCGGCAAAAACCTGGGAATACCCCCGGAACAGCATTGTCTGTCGCCGGGCTTATCCGACAGGTGGACAAACAAGCATATTGTTCGGTTACAGTTCTAATTCGCCGTCATGATCGGTGCGGTCGGTAGATAGTTGGCGCGTCAGGAGGTTCGGGAATGGACAAGATCAAACCTGTTCGGGCGATGCTTCGGGTACTGGATGTTCTGCAAGTGCTGAACAGCCGCAACGGCGTGACGGTTACGGATGTGGCCAACGCAATCGACCTGCCGCGGACCACCGCATACCGCGTTCTGGAAACGCTCTGTTCAGCCGGCTATGCGGTGCGTGACGGGTCGGACGACCGGTACCGCCTGACCGTGCTGGTCCGCGGTCTGTCCGATGGTTATGACGACGAAGCCTGGATCGGTGATGTGGCCCAGCCGCTGCTGGGCGAACTGGGCCGCAAACTCGTCTGGCCGGTGTCGATCAGCACGAACCAGGGCAATGTCATGCTGGTCCGCCACACCACCGACAAACACAGCCCCCTGGCCCTGGAACGGTACAGTGCCGGGGTGCGGCTGCCGCTGCTGAACAGCGCATCCGGTCGCACCTATCTGGCCTTCAGCCCTGCCCCACAGCGCGCCGCCCTGCTGGATATCGCCCTGGGTTCCGGCGGAGAGATGGAGGGGGCTGGTCGGCAGCGCGACGTTATCGAAAGGCTGCTGGCGGGCATCCGCAAATCCGGCTACGCCGTCAGCATCCGGCAATATCGCGGGGAATCCACTGCCGCTGTCCCGGTTTACGCCGGCTCGGCCCTGCTCGGGGTGGTCGGCATGCGTTTCATGGATAAGGCGGTAACGGAGACGGTGTTTGCCAACCGCTATCTTCCTGATCTGAAGGAAGCAGCCCGTGAGATTGGCGAGACCTATCTGGACTGGAAAGCCAGCAGCCAGCCACAAGGCCTGGACCAGATGCCCACGTCCCGCTGGGATTGGACCCTGGAACGGCGCGTTGAGCATTGATCGGTCCAGGAACAGGGTAAGTGCAATGGCACATGCACGCATTCGGAGTGGCTGAGTGCCTCACTCCGAATGCGTGGGCAAATGCAACAGTGTGAAACAGAAAAACGGGGTCTGTTTCAGCAAGCGCAGGGATCGGGCTCCGAAAGCCGATGGCTCCGAATTGCGGTGGGCATAAAACGGAAGAGCAAGGGCAACAGGATAGCAGAGTTCAGGCGGGAAGTCAGCAATGCTGCCATCGACGTCCCGCCCGCCCGCATCAGCCCTTTGACACCGCTGTGGCCGGCGCCCCCTTCAACTGATCTGCGCTGGCCCAGATGCGGCCGCCGATGGCAGTGCCGATGGCGACCACAGCCGGTACCACCTCCACCCTGTCATAAAGCCCACAGCGAAAATACGGATCGCCGATCATCAGGGCGCCCACATCGGCGCGGTCAGCGGCTTTCAGCAAGAACATGGACCCGAGAAAGCCCTTGCCATCGTCGGTCCGCATCGGGCCGGCGCTGACATAGCGGGTCCAATTGGCCTCCATATGGCCCAGATGACCCTCCATATGTGCATCACGCAGGGCCAGGGCCTTGGCGCTGTCGGCAATGTCATAGGCCAGAACCAGGAAGGTCGGGCTGTCGATACGCGGAACGGTGGGGGGAGCGCTGCTCATCCTCGAAGCCTCATGCTATGATTTATTGATCAGAACCGACCCGTGACCATCGTCGCCGGCGGTTCCATGCCCGGTGCGCGGGGGCGCACCGGCGCGTGATTTCAGAGATCCAGAACCATCTTGCCGAAGTTACCGCCATCCATCAGGCGGATCAGGGCGTCGGGGGCCGCTTCCAGACCAGCGACCCGTTCTTCGCGCACAATCACCTTGCCATCACGGACCAGCGGCGCGACACGGCGGCGGAAATTGGCCATATCGGACCAGTGGTCATAGACGACCAGCCCGTCAACAGTGGCGCGATACTTGATAATGGGGACCAGATTGGGGCCGGGCAGCGGGGCCGGGGCCTTGTACTGTTCCATCATGCCAACCAGGACAATGCGGGCGCCCATGGCCAGGTGGCCCAGCACCCCTTCCAGGATACGGCCACCCACCCCGTCATAATAACAGTCGATCCCATCCGGACAGGCGGCGGCAAGTGCTGCCACCCAATCTGGATCACGATGGTCAACACAGGCGTCAAAGCCCAGTGTTTCCACCGCGAAGGCGCATTTTTCCGGCCCACCGGCAATCCCGACAACCCGTGCGCCCATGCGTTTGGCCAGTTGGCCGGCGGTGGCGCCGACAGGGCCGGTCGCAGCGGACACGACAAAAGTATCGCCGGGTATGGGCTTCAGAATTTTGATCGTGCCGGCCCAGGCCGTGAGACCCGGCATGCCCAGCACCCCCAGCAGTGCCGTGTAGGAGACGCCATCAGGCACCGTGATCTTCTGTGCCGCCAGACTGAGCGGGCCCTGCGCCACCCCCGGCGGGGCAATGTCGGCGACAGTGAAGTGCTGCCAGCCAGCACGGCAGATCACCCGGTCACCGGCCACCAGACCCTCACCCCGGCTGTCAATGACGGTGCCCACCGCCTCTCCCGGAATGACGCCCCCTACCGGCACGCCACCGGACATGTGACGGCCGCGCAGGGAACTGGCGATATAGGGGTCCAGCGACACATGATCGACCCGGATCAGCACCTGACCGGGGCCGGGTGATGGCATCGCAGCTTCCTCCACGCGGAAATCTCCGGTCACCGGTGAAGGGCCGGTGGGCCGGGCCAGGACGATACGTTTGTTCATCGGAGGGTCCTTGAAAGAGAGGCGGCAACAAGGCGCTTGTATTTGGTATAATGTTATATCAATAATTCCTGCAAGCCCATCCTAACCCGTTTCGAGGCAGAGGAAACCCATGGCCACGCGCATCATCGCCCTGTTCAACCTTAAACCCGGCATCGACCGCGCCGCCTATGAGGAATGGGCTCGCACGACGGACCTTCCCACCGTCAACGGCCTGCCGTCGATCACAGAGTTCACCGTGTTCCGCTCTGCGGTCACGCTGGGCAGTGAGGCGCCGCCGCCCTACCAATATATTGAGATTATTGACGTGGCCGACATGGAGCAGTTCGGTCGCGATATCGCCACTGAAACCATGCAGAAGATCGCGGCGCAGTTTCAGGAGATGGCCGATGTTACCTTTATCCTGACCGACAAGCTGGGCTGACGGGGGCGGATATGGCGGATACCAAGCGTTTTGCAGGCAAGGTTGCCGTCGTCACCGGATCGGGTCGGCGCAAAGGGTTGGGCGAGGCGATTGCCCGTCGCCTGGCGGCCGAAGGGGCCTCGGTGGTACTGTCGGATATTGGCAAGTCCGCCGATGCCGCCACGCCAGACAGCATGATCGGCGGGTTATCGGAAATGCAGGCCCTGGCAGCGGAGATTGCCGCCAGCACAGGATCGCGGGTGGAAACCTTCCCCTGCGACGTGCGCAATCTGGCCCAGATGCGGGCTTTGGCGGCCTTTGCGGCAGGGGAACTGGGTGGACTGGATTTCTGGGTCAATAATGCCGGGATCGGCTATATCATGAAGCCGCTTCTGGACCTGGAAGCATCCGAGTGGCAGGCCGTGATTGATGTCAACCTGACCGGCTGCTTCAACGGTATCAAAGCGGCAGCAGAAGTGATGGTGCCCGCCGCAAAAGGTGGGCGCATCATCAATATCGCCAGCCAGGCGGCCAAGTCGGGTTTCCCCTTCGCTGCCGGCTATTGTGCCTCCAAACATGGGCTGGTCGGTCTGGTTCGGTCCACCGCCATCGAATTGGGCGCGCACGGCATCACCGTCAATAATGTCTGCCCCAACCATGTGACCACGGGTTTGGGCGCGTGGCAGAATGAGTATTTCAGCCAGAAACTGGGCTTGTCGCTGGAAGACTATCTCCAGGCGATGAAGAACCGGATTCCGCTGGGCCGCCCCGGCCTGCCCGATGATACAGCGGGCGCCGTCGCCTTCCTCTGTTCCGATGATGCCGGCTATATCACGGCCGAAAGCATGAATGTGTCGGGCGGCGAGGAACCGCACTGACGGTCCCCACCGTCAACCTTTTCTGTTCAGATGCGTGAGGATGAAATGCCCGCACCCGCCGATTTCACTTGGCCCAACGGGTCGAAGCTGGCCCTGTCCATCGTCGTTAATGTCGAGGAGGGGGCCGAGCAGAATATCCGCGACGGCGACAAGGGGCCGGAACCGGTGGACGAACTGTCCGTGCATGTGGCCAAACCCATCCGCATGCATGGCAATGAAAGCAATTACCAGTACGGTATCAAGGCCGGCGCCCCGCGCGTGATGCGCCTGCTGAAAGACTATGGCGTGGAGGCGACCTTCACCGCCGCTGCCGTGGCCCTGGAACGCGCACCCGCCCTGGCGGCAGAGATTGTGGCCCAGGGCCATGAAGTCTGTTGCCATGGCCATCGCTGGACACATCAGTTCTGGATGAAGGAAGACCGGGAGCGGCAGTTTATCCGCGACGGCTGGCAGTCGATTGAGAAAACCACCGGCAAGCGGCCGGTTGGCTGGCTGTCGCGCTATCTGCACACGGAAGCCACACGCCGTCTGCTGGCCGAAGAAGGTTATTCTTATCACATGGATGATTATTCGGACGATTTCCCGTTCTGGGATCAGGTGGCCTTGTCCGACGGAACGACCAAACCGCTGGTCATTCTGCCCTATGCCATCGACAGCAATGATATGAAGTTCTGGCTGTCACCGTCGCTGACACCGCGCGATTGGCAACAATATGCCATCGACAGTTTCGACTGGCTGTACCGCGAAGCGCAGACGGAAGGGGCGCGGATGATGAGTCTGGGCCTGCATCTGCGCATTATCGGGCGGCCGGGGCGCATCGGGGCATTTCAGGGTTTTCTGGATCATGTGAAGCGCCATCCCGATGTCTGGGTGACCAGCCGGGCCAACATCGCGGCGGCCTTTGCCGCCGCCATACCGGCGCAAACGATCCAATCCGATGCTGGATGATCCAGGATCAATATCTGATCAAGCGGAACTAAACGGGGCAGTCGGGCCGGGGGCCAGCCCCGGCCCACACCCTTATTCAAGAGCCGACGCAACGGCCAGAACGGTGGCGGCGTCGCGGCCCATGACCTGCACCGACAGCGGCAAGCCATCAGGCGACAGCCCGGCGGGTACCGCCACAGCAGGGCAACCGATAAAATCGGCCAACGCGGTAAAATCCGCCTGATTGGCCGGTACAGGATCGGCGAAGGAGAAGGCCGTTTGCGGGGCCGTGGGCAACAGCACGGCATCCACAATGTCCAGCCAGGCAAGGCCCGTCAGCCTTATGGCATCCAACCCCTGATAGGCCGCCGCCACCTTGGTCGCCGGCTGTTGACCGCCCCACCGCAGCAGCCCAAGGAATTCGGCGGAAAAACCGTCATCGCCAGTGGCCAACTGTGCCGCATGCGCGTTCAGCCCTTCCACCTCTGATACCAGCAGGCCCAGGCGGCGGGCCTGTCCCGGCTGATAGTCGGGCAGGTCTGCGTCAACAAGGGTCATGCCGCCGGCCAGCAACCGCGCCGCCGCGTTGTCGCGGGCTGCCCAGATGTTATCGGGTGCATCGACGCGCGCCCGCCAGTCGGGCGCGGTCAGGCGCAGGCCAGACAGGCTGGCCGGGCCACGCGGGGAAACCGCACCGGCATGGGCGGCGACCAGGGCACAATCGGCAACGGTCCGCCCATGCACCCCAACATGGTCCAGGGTGGTGGACAGGGGAATGACGCCATCCAGGCTGATGGCGCGCCGCGCCGGTTTGTATCCGGCAAGCCCGCAATAAGCGCTGGGTATCCGTACCGATCCCATCGTATCGGACCCCAGGGCCGCCGCCGCCATGCCCGCCGCAACACAGGCCGCCGATCCGCCACTGGACCCGCCGGGGGTGAAGCCAGCGCGCAGCGGGTTCTGGGTGCGTCCGAACCAGACATTGTCGGTGGTCGCCCCAAGCGCCCCTTCATGCATGTTAACGGTGCCCAGGATAAGGGCGCCGGCCGCACGCAGGCGCGCCACACAATCGGCATCCTTCGCCGCCACCCGGTCCCGGTAGGCCCCGATGCCGGCATGCCAAAAGGCACCGGCGACCGCGATATTGGCCTTGACCGCGATGGGCACCCCATCCAGCGCCGACAGGGGCCGCCCTGCTGCCCAGCGGTGGGCCGATGCCGCTGCCGCCTCCAGCGCCGCCGGCCCCAATACCTGATTGTAGGCCCGGACCTGCCCATCCAGATCAGCGATCCGATCCAGATAGGCACGGGTGACGGCGACCGGGTCGGTGTCGCCCTGCCGGTAGAGCGATGCCAGATCGGCAGCACCGGTGCTGCTGGGATTGAACGGGGCCGTCATCACTGTTTGAACCGTTCATCGATCAGGCGCACCGGCTTCTGCCGCACGTCGATCTGGGTCAAGGCCGCGGTGGCACGATGGTCCACCAGTTCCACCGCCACCTCAATCCCGATCTTCTGCTTCAGCACCGCGCGGCACTGTTCGGCCACACCCTGGCGGTCATCGCCAATGGCACTGGTTTCGGCGATAACGATGAAGTCATCCCGGCCGCCAGCATCACGAACCGCCTTGCAGATGAACTCGCCGGTGATGCCGGGCACCCCATCCAGCATCGGCCCAACGGCCTGTGGGAAGATGTTGATGCCCCGGATTTTCACCATATTGTCGGACCGGCCCATGAAACCTTCAATACGCTTGTAAACCACGCCGATGGAAGAGGCATCGGTGCGGACTTGCGTGACGTCATGGGTGTTGAAGCGAATGATGGGGTGAATATCATCCTTGTAGAGGCAGGTAACAATCATGTCGCCCAGGGCGCCATCGGCAACCGGCTTGCCGCTGTCAATATCGCAGACCTCCAGATATTGGGCGTCTTCCATGACATAAAGACCATCGCGATCCGGCCCCTCGCCGGCGATGCAGCCAGTGTCACCAACCCCATACCAGTCGAAGCACGTGGCCCCACCCCAGGCACGGGAAAGGCTTTCCTTATCCTCCCGGCCCAGATGACCGGAGATCATGCGGATATTCAGATCGCGCACCGGGTCCAGCCCCTGCTCCCGCGCCACCTCTGCCAGCTTTTTGATGTAATCGGCAAAACCCACGATGACGGTGGCGCCGAATTCCTTCATCAATTGGATTTGCTGTACCGAACGGGTTTCAACCCCGGTCCCCGCTGACATGAAAATGGCGGAAGTCCAGTGGACCACGCTTTCGCGCACATAATGGCCGCCATTGATCATGCCGTGACCATAGACGGAATGGATCACATCATCGGGCCGCAATCCCTGGAACCGGTAAAGCCGGCCCAGCAACAGGTTCTGCGCCTCCCGCCCCTTGGCCCCGAACAGAAGCACCTGTGGCTTGCCCGTCGTGCCGCTGGTGGTGTGGAAAATCACCGGCGGGCGGTGGCCATCCGGGTAGGTGTTGAAACCGGAAAAATCGCCAAAGGGCGGCGCGATATCCAGGCTGGCCATGATGTCGGACTTGTCGAAGCTGGGCAGCCGGGGCAGATCTTCGATGGAGCGGATATCCCCCTTTTCGATGCCAGCCTTTCCCCATAGACGCTGATAAAACGGCGTGGCCCAGGCACGCGCGACGCAACGCAGAAACAGCCGGTTCTGATGGGCCGTCAGCGCATCCCGGCTGGTCTGTGTGGCAAAACGCACAAAATCATCGCCAATGGGATGGTCCTTCTGCAAGGCGTCCCAATCCACGGCGTTGAAATAGGTCCTGTGCCCATCCATGGGTTTCGTCTCCTGTGGTTTATCCGGCAAGGCCGGCGGCCCGGCGCAGCAGCGCGGCCATGTCTTCCTGTTCATGCAGCCGGTCGATCGCGTCGATCAGCGGGTCGGCAAGCGCGGTGGCCCCGGCAAAGTCCAGACAGGCGCGGAACTTGCGCAGGTGCTGCTCCCGGCTCAGCGGTGTCGCGGGGCTCCCCAGTTGACTGTCGATCTGCACCTGGACCATGCGCCCGTCGGTCAACTTCGCCTGCGCGACTGCCGGCACAAAGGCCGCCGGGTCGGGATTATGATTAACCAGCACCTGAATGCGGCTCCCCAGGCTGTGCAGCGCCGGATCGGTCAGGCGACCCGGCGTGAAATCGGCCAACCCGACGGTGCCGCGCGTCAGGACCACCGCACCCAGCCAAGCAAAGCACAGCCGGGCATAATTAGCGGTCATCGCCCCCGGATAGGCGGGCAGCGGCCGCCCCACCAGCCGGTGGATCAGAGGCGGTGCCGTGTAGGTCAGGCTTTCCAGCGTGGCCGGCGTCACCCCATGATCCCGCATCAGAGCCTGGGTGGCGACAATGGCACCATGGGCCGCGCGGCCGGTGGGAAAGGGCTTATGGCTGACCTCTGCGATGCGCCAGACACGGCCCAGATCGGCCAGCAGCGGCGGCAGGTCGGTCGCCTTTTCAAACAGGCTGAGATAGCCGAACGGGCCATCAATGCTGCCCGTGGTGCCGGGCAGCCCGGCCAGGGCCAGGTCGATGGCCATCAGGCTGGCCTGCGCCGCGTGCGCCACCTGCAGGGGAAGGCCGGGCTTGCCTTCCACATGCGCCTGCATGGTGCCCGATGCAAAGGCCAGGGCATGGCCAAAGGCGCTGACGGTGGTGGCAAGATCCAGGCGGCGCAGCCGCGCCAGGGCGGCCACACAGCCGAAGATGCCTGCCGTGGCAGGACGGAAAAATTGCAGCGGGGCTTTGGCGGCCAGCCCCAGTGTGGCGGCAATATCGACACCGGCGACCAGAGCAGCGCCGAATTCCGTGCCCGCCATGGCCACCTTCAGCCGTGCCGTGTCGGCCATCACTGCCGACAGGATGGTCGCCAAAGGATGCACCACCGCCCCTTCATGCACACAGTCAAACTCCTGCGCATGGATCTGATAGGCATTGATGAACGCGGCCTGCGGCGCGCCGACCAATGCCCCCCGCCCCAGCACTGCGGCGGTACCAGCACTCGTCCAACCCTGCGCCGCAGCAGCAACTTCATCGGCAAAGCCCGCGCGGGAACCGGCGATGCCGACGCCCAGCGTATCCAGCAGGAAGATACGGGTCGTGTCCTGTGCCGGTGCCGGCAGGGTGGCCCAGTCAACCGACAGCGCATGCCGGGCCAGGATCTGCGAAGCGTTCATCAGGTCCCCCGCGTCAGAACATCCGGCCAGGAAAGGCGGACAGGAGCACCGCCGATCAGGCTGAGACAGTCACCGATCAATTGGTCTACCACACCCTGGTCCATGCCGGCCGCCTGCATCAGGGTCCGGGCCTTGGCCACGGTACGGTCGCGTGGCAGCGGGTTTTCCGGATCGCCAAGGGCATCGGCCTGTTCACGCACCAACAGGGTGCCATCGGCCAGGGTCAAGCATAGCCGCGCCCCGAAGCGGCCCGGATATCTTTCTTCATAGGGCTGGCCTACCGCCACCGTCACTTTTGACCGCAGCGCGGCAACAGCCTGATCGGCGATGGCCGGCAGGTCAAAAGCCGACAGGGAGGGCGGCCCTTCCAGCAGGGTCACAGCCACCGAATGTTGAAGGGAGAACTTCGCCTCGATCACTGAGCCAGGGTGGGGGCGGTCACAAAAGCGCAGGGCGTCGCCATAGGTCTGGATGGCGATGCCCGTCACCTCTTCCCCCCGCAAACAGGGGCGGCCCTGCTGTTCAAGCAGGGCCAAGGCCGCATCAATCACCGGATGGGCATGGCGGCAGGCGGGCCAGGGTTTCAGGCTGATCTCGGTCAGGCACCAGGCGTCGGCGCTGGCATCGGTGAGGATGGTGGTGGGATCGGCAGCGCCAGCGGTCGCTGCGAACAGCCCTTCCCGCCCGTCCAGAATCCCAGACGGCCCGCGCAGCCCCACCGCCGCCATCGACGCCGCCAGCCAGCCATCGCCCGCCGCCTGCGCATTGTGGATTTGCTTGGCGTGGGAACGCGGATCGTTGCGTGTTTCCCAAAGGCCACCCGTACGGGTGACGGCCAAGGCCATCGCCTGGGCCGTGGCGTCGCGGTCAAGGCCCAGGATGGAGGCTACCGCCACCGCCGCCCCCACCGTGCCGCAACTGGCCGTGCTGTGCCAATAGCGGTAATGCGCATCGCCCAGGGACCGGCCCAGCCGCACCATGGCTTCATAGCCACGCACAACCGCCTCCAGCAGGGTGCCGGCGTCGGCCCCCGTCGCTTGCGCCGCCGCCAGGGCCGCCGGAATGACAACCGGACCCGGATGCAGCCGCGCCCGCTTGTCGACATCATCCATTTCATAGATGTTGCCAAGGGCGCCCAGATAGCGGGCCGCCGCCTCCGGACCCACCGTGCCGGCCTGGCCGATGACCGCGCAGGGCCCTTGCTGGTCACGCAGGAAGATATCGGCCAAAAGTCCGGCCACAGGCGTGGTGGCGCCGATCACGGCACAGCCTGCCCAATCCAGGACATGCAGGGCAGCCTGCTGGCGCAGGGCTGCGGGAACGGGACGGTGCAGATGATCGGCAAACCGTGCAATCAGTGACATGATGCCTCTATTTGTCCGGACATATTTTCATTATCATGAGTTCCCGCCTGCTGGGAAGATTGGAAAGACGATCAGATGCAGAAAATCGGCCTGATGGATGCACCCGCCTGGATCGCCGCCCGCGCGGTGGACAATGCCCGTGTCTATGTGGCCGGCTGTTCCGGGCAGCCTACCGCCCTGTTCGAGGCCTTTCGCCACATGCCGGAAAAGGCGCGCCACCTGACATTCCATGGCATCTGGATTCCCGGCGTCAACCGCCTGGACTGGTCCGGCCTGCACCCCAATGCCCGCGGCGAGGCGACATTCGCCAGCCCGGACTGGCAGCACAGCCAGCAGACAGGTCGGTTTCGTGTTGTGCCTGAAACCTACAGCGCAAGCTGGCAACGTCTGGCCACGACATCGACCGATGTCGCGGTCGCGCTGGTTGCCCCGCCGGATGCCGATGGATTCTGTTCGCTGGGCGTAGCGGCCGATTTCACGCCCGCCGCCTGGGCCCGCGCCCGCCACCGTCTGCTGCTGATCACCCCGCACATGCCGGTGCCTGCCGATGGTATCCGCCTGCCCCTGGCCGAGGCGGACGCCATTGTGGAGGTGGATCAGCCGGTGCTGACCGTACCGCCGGTGGCGCTGGACAGCGCCTTCACCGCCATCGCCGGGCACATCAAACCGCTGTTGCGTGACGGTGACACGCTGCAATTCGGCCTGGGCAAGGTGCAGTTGGCCATGCTGGCCAATCTGGGCGGGTTGCGCCATCTCCGTCTGCATGCGGGCATGGTGTCCGATCCGCTGCTGCCCCTGCTGTCCCAGGATGTTTTGTGTCCAGCACCGGGATCGATCACGGCGGGCGTGGCCCTGGGGTCGGGAACGCTGTACGGGGCCGTGGCCGGTGACCCCCGCTTGCGGTTCCGGCCGGTCGGCTTCACCCATGATATCCGCACCCTGGCTGCCATTCCCCGGCTGATCGCAATCAATTCGGTGATTGAGATCGACCTGTTCGGACAGGCCAATGCCGAGTTTATGGGCGACCGGGCCGTCTCGGGCGGGGGCGGGCTGCTGGACTTTCTGCGTGGGGCACGGTTGTCGCCGGGCGGGATGCCCATCCTGGCCCTGGTCGCCAGCGCCCGCAACGGCACAGTGTCGCGCATCGTGCCAAAACTGGCGACGCCGAGTGTGACCGTTGCCCGTTGCGATGTCGGGCTGGTGGTGACCAACCATGGCGTGGCGGACCTGCGCGGACTTGACGAACAGGCCCGCGCCATGGCCTTGATCTCCATCGCAGACCCCGCGCACCGGGACGACCTTACCGCTGCCTGGGAGCAGATGTGCTGCCGTTGAGGAACCACAGGATTTGGCAATGACCGCGACGCCCCGGTACCAGCAGATCGCCCAGATGCTGCGTGCCGCCATCGCCAATGGCACCTATAAGGTGGGCGACCTGCTGCCGACCGAACAGGAACTCTGCGCCACCCACGAGATTTCCCGTCACACGGCCCGCGATGCGCTGCGCCTGCTGACGGAAGCGGGGCTGGTGACCCGCAAAAGGCGGGCGGGTACGGTGGTTGCCGCCGCCACCCCGCCAACCGTCTTTGTCCAACCGCTGGGCGGTTTTCAGGATCTGCTGCAATATGCCCGCGACGCCCGCCTGAAGATTCTGGCCTATGGCCCGGCTCCCGCCGACGGTTTTGCCCGTGAACTGGGCCTGGACCCAGGAGGCTGGCGGGAGTTGCGGGGGCAGCGGGGCACAGGAACCGCCACTGTTGGCCTGACCCGTGTGCTGGTCCGGACCGACTGCGCCCCCACCCAGGCGGAAATTGAGGAACGCCCCACCATCGCCGATGCCATTGAGGCCCGGTATGGCATCGCAGCCGCCCGCATTGATCAGCAGATCAGCGCCATGGTCCTGGATGGACAGGTGGCGTCACTGCTGGGCAGCGAGCCGGGGTCGGCGGCCCTGCTGACCCGGCGGTTCTACCATGACGGCCATGGCGCCCTGTTCCTGGCCAGCGAAAGCGCCCACCCGGCCGACCGCTTTGTCTATTCGATGAGCTTCAACCGCGAGCGCAGCGAATAGGCATGAACACGACAAGGGCGCCGGGCCGTCGGTTGCCGGGGGCCCCTCTGCCAAGGCACATACCCCCGGCAGAGGCAGCTCACTCCGCCGCCCGGTCCAGCATGGGGGGCACAACCGGGGTCGCCGGCGGTTGCCGCCGGGCCTGTCGCCACTCATGCAGGCGGGCGCGCAGCATCAGGGCGCAGGGGGTAACCACCAGGGTCAGCAGCGTGGCGAAGGTCAGGCCAAAGACAATGGCGTTGGCAATGGCCGTCCACCATTGGGTGGCCGGCGCATCCACCGTCACGGCGCGTTCCAACACGTCGATATTGACGCCCAGGCACAGGGGCAGCAGGCCCAGGACAGTGTTGAGCGCCGTGAGCAGCACGGGCCGTAACCGTTCCGCACCTGTGCGCAGGATGGCGTCATAGGCGCTGGCCTCCGTTTTGCGATACTGATCATAGGTGTCGATCAGCACGATATTGTTCTGCACCACGATGCCGGCCAGGGAAATGATGCCCAGGCCTGTCATCACGATGCTGAAGGGCTGGCCGGTGATGATCAGGCCCAAGGTCACGCCGATGGTCGACATGATCACCGAGGACAAGATCAAGAAGGCGCTGTACAGGCTGTTGAACTGGGTCACCAGGATGATGGCCATAATGACCATACCGGCCAGGAAAGCCTGGGTCAGGAAGGTCTGGCTTTCCTGCTGTTCTTCGTCCTGACCCTTGAAATTGACGTCGACGCGCGGATCAACGGGGTTCTTGACCAACCAGGTCTTCAGCTCCGTCAGTTTGGTGTCTGGCAGGGTACCGGAGGTGACAGCGGCCTTCACCCGCATCACCCGCTCCCCATCCACACGGTCGACCTGACTGACTTTCTGTGCCGGGGTGACAGTGACGAAGTTGCTGATGGGCACGGACCCGGCGGAGGTGACGACGCGCACGGCATCAATCCGGTCGATGGAGCGGTATTCCTCCGGATAGCGGACGACCACGTCAATCTCGTCATCCGTGTCGTCCGGGCGATAAGTGGACAAGATCAGGCCATTGGTCACCATACGGACGGCATCCCCCACCGCCGAGGTATCCAGTCCGAATTTGGCCGCCTGCGCCCGGTCCACATCCACCTGCCATTCGATACCCGGCAGGGGGCGGCTATCCTCGATATCAATGACACCGCCCAGCGATTCCAGACCGCGCCGGACATGGGCAGCGGCATCGGGCAGAAGGTCAGGGAAACGGGAGGACAGTTCCACCTGCAGCGCCTTCCCGGTCGGCGGGCCGCTTTCCTGCTTACGCACCTCGATCTGGACACCGGGCAGGTCGGCGGTCAGTCTGCGCACATCCTCCAGGATCACTTCGGCCTTGCGGCGCTGCTGCCAGTCCTTGAAGTCCAGTTGGATCTGGCCGATGACATCCAGGGCCGCATCATCGCCGCCCCCGCCGCCATTGCCATCCCCGCTGGTGCGGGCATAGACACTGTCAAACTCATTCAGTTGCAGGATGCGGGATTCGACCTGACGCACCAGGACGTCACGTTCGTCAATGGACATGTTGCCACGCGCATGGACCAGAATAGCGGCATTGTCCGGTTCGACATCGGCGAAGAATTCCACGCCGTTGCCATGGGTGGCGTACCAGGTCTGCACCCCGATCAACAGACCAATGGTGGCCAGGATGACCATCGCTGGCCGGGCCAGCGCCCAGCGCAGCAGGGCAACATAGGGTCCGTTCAGCTTGGCCGGCGGGTCCACCGGGTCGGATTCATCCTCATTGGCCAGTTGGTTGGCCGGCGCATAGGGCAGTACCGGTCCATGTGCCCGCCCAAAGCGTGCGCCCAGAACGGGGATAAAGATCAGCGCCATGGCGAGCGCCGCCATCAGGGTGGCGAACTGGCTGATGGGCAGGAACTTCATGAACTCGCCCACCACCCCTGGCCAGAACAGCAGGGGAGCGAACACGGCAAGCTGGGTGGCGGTACTGGCGATGATGGGCCAGGCCATGCGGCGCGCCGCCAAGCCATAGGCGCGGCGGGGCGACATACCGTCGGCCATCTTACGGTCGGCATATTCGGTGACGACGATGGACCCGTCCACGACATTGCCCGCCGCCAGAATCAGGCCGAACAGCACGACAATGTTGATGGAAAAGCCCATCCCATGCAGGACCAGGATCGCCGTCAGGAACGATCCTGGCACCGCAATGCCGACCAGAACGGAGGTCCGCACCCCCAGCGAGGCAACCACAATCACCATGACCAACAGGACGGTGATGGCCAGATTATTGCCCAGGTCGTTCAACATCATCTTGATGTCGCCCGACTGGTCACCGGTGTAGCTGACCACAACATTGGCGGGCCAATAGGCCTGTTCGGCGGCCACAACGGCGCGCACCCGCTCAATCGTATCGATGATGTTTTCGCCCGAGCGTTTGGACACGTCCAACGCCACGGCGCGGTCGCCATCCAGGCGGGCATAGCTTTCGGCATCCTTGAAGGTGCGGCGGATTTCCGCGATATCGCGGAAGCGGACGACGGCGTCGCCCTGCACCTTCACGGGCATGTTCCAGATATCTTCCACCGTCTCGAACAGGCCGGGCACCTTGACCGCGAACCGGCCCTGGCCCGTATCCATGCTGCCAGCAGCAACCAGCCGGTTGGAACGGGAGAAAAGCTGCGCGATCTGGGTGGCGTCCAGGCCATAGCTTTCCACCTTCACCGGATCGACGATGATCTCGACCAGCTCTTCCCGGTTACCGCGGATGGTGGCGGACAGCACGCTGTCGATCCCTTCGATCCGATCGCGCAGTTCGCGCGCCAGATGCAACAGCGTGCGTTCCGGTACATCCCCTGACAGAACGACAGAGACAACGGGGAACAGCGAGAAGTTGACTTCCTGGATGCGCGGTTCATCCACCCCATCGGGCAGTTCGGCACGGGCGATATCGACCTTTTCCCGCACATCCGCCAGGGCCTGGTCGGCATCGAACCCGGCAGAGAATTCAAGCACGATGTTGCCGCCGCCCTGAAAGGCGGTGGACCGCATCTCCTTGATGCCTTCAATGGTCCGCACCTCCAGTTCGACCGGCCGCAGTAACAGCCGCTCGCTGTCTTCCGGGCTGATGCCGGTATAGTACATGGAGACATAGATCAGCGGGATGTTGATGTCGGGCGAGCTTTCCTTGGGAATACTGACAAAGCTGACCGTGCCGGCCACCAGCAGGAAGCAGAGCGACAGCATCACCGTGCGGGCATGGGCCAATGCCCAGTTGATGATCCCATTCATGGCGCGGCCTCCATCACGGCCGTGACCTTCTGCCCCTGGGTGATGAAGTCCTGGCCGACCGTGACCAGATTGATGGTGTCGGGCAGCCCCCCCAACCACATTGAGCCATCCGGTGCATTGCCCAGCAGTTGCACCGGCGCAAACCGGGCGGTGCCATCCGCCTCCACCAGCTTGACCCCAACTGTGCCGTTATCGGCCAGGGTAAGGATGCCGGGTGACACGCGATGCGCCTTCGTCTGCGCCACCGGCAGCGTGACCGAGGCGGTCAGGCCGTCGCGGATGCGATTTCCGGGGTTGGCAACCTCCAGCTCGATGCGGAAGGTGCGGGTATTGGGTTCGGCCGCCGCGGCGACATACACAATCGTGCCCTGCAATTCGGTGCCGTCCAGCAGACGCGCACTGCCCTTCATGCCCGCCGACAAGCGGGTGACGTCGCGTTCGGTGGCATTGGCGACGATCCGGATCGGGTCCAGATCGACAATGGTGCCCACCACGCCATTCACTTCCATGAAGCTGCCGACTTCGGCGTCACGGGTCTCCAGCACGCCATCAATGGGGGACTTCACATCCAGATTGTCGACGTCAAGGGCCGCCTGTCGCTTTTCCGCCTGCGCGGCTTCAAACTGAGCCCGGGTTTCGGCCAATCGGATCTGCGACTGGAAACCCTTGGCCTGCAAGGTCTTGGCCGCTTCATATTCGATGCGGCGCTGCTCAAGCCGGGCGGTGGCTTCATCCAGCCTTTCACGCCGCGCCTTGGCCGCGATGCGCAGGACCGGCTGCCCGGCCCGCAGATTGGCGCCGCGTTCGGCCAGGATGGCTTCCACCGGTCCCGCCACCTCCGCGCGCAGGGAAATCTTACGCTGTGCTTCCGTGCGGCCTGGAATGGCGAGTGCCGCCTGCATGAGTTCGGCTTCCTGGCGACGCACCTGTACCCGCGGCGCCGGCGGCGGTGCACCGGCTGCCTTTGCTTCGGCCGCCGGCGGTGGGTCATCCCCACCGAACAGGACGCCGGACAGAATCCACAATACGGAAAACGCCAAAATGACGGCCGCAATGATGACGGACCGGCGATTCATTCCCTACCCCCAGATGCACGCAGACATGGACCAAACGCATCACTTCGCAAAATTGTGCGGCGCAATATGGTTCATATCCCACCGCGCACAAGTTCCGGGGTACAAAATGACGTTTCCAGCGCCCGCACAGTGCGGGCCATCACGCATTGGTGATTTTTTCTTTACCATCCATCGGGTCCGAGCGGCGTGCTTCGTCCGACAGAATATCGATCAGGGCGGTTTCAAAGGCGGATGGTGAGGCGCGTCGGCGGCGCAGAATGGTCAGCGGCGTGGTCCAGGCCCCATCGGCCAAGTCGCGACCGATCAGCCCGTTGCTGCCCGTCACCATGGATCGCGGCAGAATGGCCAGCAGATCGCTGCTGGTCAGCACTGACAAGCCGAACAGAATGGATGATGACGTGATCCGCGGGCGGATCGGGTCTGCCCCCTGCTGAAGGAAAAACCGGTCGATGCGACCGTCCAGCCCATCCGGCATGGGGCCATAGATCCAGTCGCAGCCCGCCAAGTCGGCCAGGGATCGTGCCGACGACAGGACCGGGTGATGCAACCGCCCGGCGACGACCCAGCGTTCGTGGTCAAGCGTGCTGACCACAATCTGCGGATCGGCGGCCGAGGCGCTGGTGCTGATCGCCAGGTCAATCTCCCCAGCCAGCAGCATCCGCACAAACAGAGGTTCCACCCCCGCCTCCACCCGCAGATGCAGACGGGGGAAAAGACGTTGCAGTCGGGGAATGGCGTGCCGCCCGATGCCGGCGGCGGCCGCCGGACTGATACCCAGGGCCAGTTGGGTGCTGCTGCGGCCCAAGGCCACATCCAGATCGCGCCGGAACTGCCCCATCTCCCCCAGGACCGACCGGGCACGCGACAAAAGCGCCTCGCCCATGCGGGTGACGCGCACACCCTTGGGGGTCCGTTCCAGCAGCAGCACCCCCAACTCACCTTCCAGACGTGCCAAGCTTTTTGACAGGGCCTGCTGGCTGAGCCCCTTCTGGCGCGCGGCCAGGGTCAGGCTGCCGGTATCAACGACGGCCAGGAAATATTCCAGGTCCCGTAATTCCATGGTGCCGGTCCATCATGCAGGTCCCGGCGCGCGGGACGTTGGTCATATCATTCCGGAACCCACCGGCGATTGCCAGCCTGGAACAGAAGGCGCCACCCAAATGACCCGAACCAGAGTGTGCAACCTTGTCATAGAGGCGAGAGATATCGCCCTTTATGCAGATCAAAAAGGTTTGACGGTTCCCAGAAACGCCATGGTGATGATGCCGGCCCAATAGACATAAGCCAGTTTGCGCCCCACGGCCAAGGCGCCATCCAGTTTGGCTTCCAGGGCAGCGGACGGGCCGCCCGCGTCCAACTGCCGGAAGATCACGATCCAGTCACGCATGATATAGCGCAGCAGCAACCCGATGATCAGAAGCCCTGAAAACAACGTTGCTTTGGCGGCATACCAACCCGCCGACAACGGACCGCCAGTCAGCAGACTGTAGACACCGACACAGAACAGGGCCGGGATCACGACATAGCGAATGGCCTCGTCCGTCTTGGTCAGGACCATGTAGGCCGGTGACTTGCGCTGGAAAAAGGCGAAGATCACCAATGACAGCCACGCAGCCACAAAAATCCACATACCGATCAGCCAGGGGCCGCCCAGCGGTTGCACCCCCATATTGTAGCCCAGATGCAGACCCAAGGGCAGCAACAGCACGATACCGCTGCGTGGCAGGATGTCGATGCGGTACGCCGTTTCCATGTGCCGACGGCGTTCGTCCAGCGACAAAGCCGTGTTCGTCAAGGGCCGCGCTGCGTTGAACACGCCCCATTCCCCGCCCAGCCAATAGGCCATGGCCACGATATGCATCCAGCGCAGCACCAGATGCTCATCCAGATACATCCCCAGGATTTCCATGACGCTTCCCTGCTTGTTGATTGCCGGGCCGAACCATTCAGGCCCCTGGGGCAGAGTGCCCGGCGCAGGGAGGACACTCATTGATCCAGATCAATATGTCCGGACAATTAAAAGGCACCGGCCCCGACCTGCCTGCCGTCGCTGGGGGCGCCGGGAGCGGCAGTGGCATGATTGCCGATCATGCAATCACCCGTCAGGGTCCTGTCAGTTCGTAGAGGACGATCAAATGGCCGTCGGGATCAATAAAAGCGGTCTCTGTGCCCGTCCGCCCTTCTGGCGTGCGCAACGGGCGCGGCGCGATGGTGGTCAACCCCAGGGCCTTGATCTTCTCCATCACCGCCGGCAGGGCAACCGCATTGATCACCATGGCCACGGGCCGGGGCGATTGCGGGGTGGTGATGGCCTGACCCTTGATTTCAAACAGGGCGAGGGTGCGCACCTGCTGCGGTCCAGCCGACAGCATGGCAGTGCGCAACGTGGCCTTGGGGTCCAGGTTGAACACTTCATAAGAATAGGAGGTGGGAAGCGACTGCCGCACTTCCCCGCCCTGAAAACCCAGGATGTCACGGTAGATGGCAAGGGACCGGTCGATATCGGACACCAGCAGCGTGGCGCGCTTGAACAGTGGGCCCTGATACGCCGCCGGTCCGGCAGGATCGGCCGCCACAGCAGCCGGAGAGAGCAGCAGCGACGAGTAGAACAGGGCCGCCGCCAGGGCCCGCCGATGCAAATTGATCACGCTAACCTCCCGAATGTCGATCTTCTCTCACAAGCGGCCGAAGGGTCAGCCACCCGCATCTTCGGCAAAGGCCGACAGGGGAGCCGGACGCCCGGTCTGGGCGATCAGTGCCTGGCGGCGGAAAAACCGGGTATAGCCGTCCAGCCCCATGCGCGATGGACCCAGGCCGCTGTCGCGAAAACTCTGTTTGGGGGCTTCATGGAACAGGGCGGTCAAGGCGGCATCGTTCAGACTGACCGCACCGGCCACCAATTGCCGACCGACGGCCGCGGCCTGGTCCAGGTCGGCGGCAAACACCGCGGCCGACAGGCCATACTGGCTGTCATTGGCCAGGGTCACAGCCTGTTCCACACTGTCGAACGGCATGACAGGCAGAATCGGGCCAAAGGTTTCCTCCCGCATGACCGCCATTTCATGGTGGACATGGGTCATGACGGTGGGGCGTAACCAGAAGCCGCCATGATCCTCCACCGCCCCCCCGGTCAGGATGCGAGCCCCCTTGGCACGGGCGTCGGCAATCTGCTGGCGCAGAATGTCGGCCTGCTTGTCAAAAATAATCGGACCGAGCTCTCCCCGGCTGATATCAGGGGTATTGAGGCGCACCTGCGATGCAGCGGCAACCAACCGGTCGACAAAGGCATCATGGATCGGGGCCGCGACATAGATGCGCTCGATCGACTGGCATGCCTGACCAGTCGCCAACACCGATCCGCGCAGGGCCGCCGTCACGGCATTGTCCAGATCAGCCCCCTCCAGGATGATCATCGGGTCCTTGCCGCCCAGTTCCAGGAAGGCCGGGATCAGACGCTGGGCCGCCTGTACCGCCACCTTACGGCCGGTTGGCACCGAACCGGTGAAACAGACACAATCAACGGCATCGACCAGCGCCTGTCCTGTGGTTGCGTCCCCGCGCACCAGGGCCAGGACATGGGCGAGGCCGGCTTCCATGATGGCGGCAGCCAGCGGGTCGGCGAAGCGTGGCGTTACCTCCGACGGTTTGATCATCACCGAACAGCCCGCCAGCAGGGCCGGGACCGCATCAATCAAAGACAGGGTCAGGGGGAAGTTCCAGGGGCTGATCACGCCCACCAACCCATAGGGCACCCAATGCGCAGCATGGCGGATGGCCGGGTTGGACCTTCCCTGTATCCAGGCGCCGGGCAAGGTCTCCGGCACCGTTGCACACCAGCCGGCGATGGCGCCGCGCACCCCCTCCACTTCCATTCGGGCAATGCGGGCCCGACCGGTATCGACAGCCAGCGCCGCCGCCAGTCCATCTTGATGCTGGCCCAGCGCCTCGGCGAACCGGCGCAGGGCAACCACCCGGCCCGCCAGACCCAGCGCCTGCCAGCCCTTCTGGGCCAGCCGCAACCGGGACGCCGTGGCCAGCACGGTTGCGGCGCCGACCACCGCGACGCGGCCATCCTGCTCTCCGGTGCGGGGATTGCGGACCGGAATCTCCATGACGCCCCTCCTTGTTAATGATATAAAGGTATATCATTAAGGAATTGTCGGCGACAAACATTTTGACAGACGCCCGATGTGGTGTGGAAAGGGGACAAGGATGTCACGGGATGCGACCTATATGGCCTTGGCGCTGCAGGTGACCTGCCACGCCGTCAACCGGTGTGCCGACCGGGCGGCCGCCCGGTCACGGATGGCGGACAGCATCGCCCGCATCCAGGACCAGATCATCGCTTCCAAACGCTTCATCGGGCCGGATGTACGTCTGGTGGTGCTGCCGGAATATTTTTTGACCGGCTTTCCCATGGGCGAAGGCCCGGCGCTGTGGGCAGAAAAGGTCGCGCTGGCGATGGATGGACCGGAATACAAGGCCTTGGGTCAGGCAGCGCGGTCAGCAGACTGTTTCATCGCCGGCAATGCCTATGAACGTGACCCGCATTTTCCGCGGCTCTATTTCCAGACGAGCTTTGTGGTGGCGCCGCAGGGCAATGTGATCCTGCGCTATCGCCGCCTGATCTCCATGTTCGCCCCCAGCCCCTATGATGTCTGGGATCACTACCTGTCGGTCTATGGCAAGGACGCGATCTTCCCTGTTGTAGAGACAGAGATCGGACGGCTGGCTGCCATAGCGTCGGAGGAAATCCTGTATCCGGAAATCGCGCGCGCCCACGCCCTGCGCGGGGCGGAGATTTTCGTCCATTCTTCGTCCGAAGTGGCCAGCCCTTTGGCCACGCCGAAAAACATCGCCAAACAGGCCCGCGCCATTGAGAACCTGGCTTATGTCGTTTCCGCCAATTCGGCGGGCGTGGCCGATATATCCATTCCGATGGCGTCCACCGATGCCAGCTCCAAGATCGTTGATTATCGCGGACAGGTACTGGCCGAAGCAGGCTATGGCGAAAGCATGGCCGCCTTTGCCCCCATTGATCTGGGCGCCTTGCACGCCTGGCGCCGCCGTCCTGGTATGGGCAACATACCAAGCCGCCTGCCGCTTGCCCTGTTCGCAGAGGCCTATGCCGGACATGAAGCGCAGGTGCGCAACGGCTTATTGGACCCTGACGGCGCGCCGCACGCGCCCGATCCGGCTTTCTACCGCGAGCGGCAGTTACAGGTGATCGCGCGCCTGGACCAGTCCGGCGTTATTTGACCGGTCAAATGACATTTTTCCTTTGCACCCCGAACACAATGATATACTTTTATACCAAATAACCGGACAGAAAGTCCTTTGGTGCGGGAACTGGGAGACTGAACACGATGAAGCTGTTGACCTTACGCACAATTCTGATCGCCACGGCGGTTTCGCTCTGTTCCGGACTGGCCGCACAGGCCGCCACCAAAACACTGGATCTGAACAATCCGGCCGATGCCCTGATCGCGATGCGCAAATTGCAGTGCCACCTGGATGATGGCAAACCCGCCTTCTATGCCTGGTCGGGGGAAGTGTTTGCCCGCCGCCGGGGCGAGCCGGACAAAAAACTGTTCAAGGTCGAGGGCATGAATGTCCGGGCCTGCAAAACAGTGGATGATCCCAAGCTGGGCAAGGGTTTTCGGTTGGTCAGCCGCGAGGTGCTGGTCTATCTCGATCCCGTGACGGGTCAAATCCTGCGCCGCTGGGCCAATCCCTGGACCGGCAAGGAGGTCGAGGTGCTGCATGTCGCCAACGACCCGGTGAATAACAGTTTCGGTAGCATCGGCCGCGACGGCAAACCAACGCCATCGGCCTTTACCAGCATGGGCAATGCTGCCTTTGTGTCCTTCACCGTACCGCTGTTCTATCCCAACCCGCTGGCGGGGGAGTATCAGGTCCAGGTCGGCGGCACCTACCATGCCACGGAGATGTTCAATTTCTCCATGCCTAAGGACAAGCTGGTCAGCCCGAAGACCAAGTCGGTCGATGATGCTGTCATTTCCTGGACCCGGCTTTCGCAATGGCTGCCCTGGATGGATATGGGGGATCGTGAAGGCATCCTCTATTTCAGCACAGTCGGTGCGCGCGTCCCGGACTTTGACGCCTTACCTGAAACGCTGAAGGCGGAAATCCGCGCCAATTATCCGATCTACACGGACGCGCCGCCGCTGGACGATCCGCGGCGCAATGAGACGAGTTGGACCTACTACAAAAAAGTGATGGAAGAACGCCGGGCATCCGCGCCAAAGGCCAACTGACACGGCGGCCATCGTTGCCGCCCCAAGAAAAGACAGTCAATCAGCGGCGTGCAGGCGGCCTTGGGCCCCGCCCGATAAACGATCTGACGCGCCCGCACAGAAAATCGGGAGTTGCTCACGTCATGAAGAACCAACTGCTGCGATCCTCCTTCCTGGTGGCCGGTTTCGCCCTGGCGTCGGGCAGTGCCCTGGCCCAGACAGCCGAACCTTTGCTGTTGGAAGAAATCATCGTCACCGCGCGCAAACGGGCCGAAAGCCTGCAGGAAGCCCCGCAGGCGATCACTGCCTTCAGCGCTGCGGAGATCACCGAAGCCCGCATCACCAGCATTGATGATGTGGCGAAACTGACACCCGGCCTGAACTATGCCCCGCTGTTCGGCCCGGCTGCGGCGACGCCCATCATCCGCGGATCGACCCAGACGTTCGGCGCGCCCAATGTCGGTGTCTTCATCGACGGCATTTATCTGACCGGCAAGGCCGCGATGGATATCGCCCTGTCGGATCTGGAACGGATCGAGGTGATCAAGGGTCCTCAGAGCGCTCTGTATGGCCGCAACACCTTTGCCGGCGCCATCAACTACATCACCAAGGCCCCGCAGATGACCCTGGGGGGTGAAGCGGAACTGACTGTGGGGTCGCACGGCATGCTGGAAGGCCGCGCCAGCATCACCGGCCCCGTCATTGCCGACAAGCTGGCCCTGCGCCTGGGGGTCAGCCATAAGGAATTTGACGGCTATTACCGCAGTTCCATCGACAATGGCCGCATTGATTTCGAGAAGACGCAAGGGGTCGCCGCCGACGCGTTGTTCACCCCGACGGACGCACTCTCGGCGCGTCTGCGCTTCTCCTACGCCAAGGATGATAGCGGTCAGCCGGCGAGTGCGGTGGTGCGTGCCAATGGCATTGCGCGCACGGTACCGGTGGCGCTGAATGGTGGCATCCCGGTGGGCAGCCCGCAGACCTATGTCGGGCAACTGCCAGAGATGGGCAAGTACCTGCCGGTCAATACCCAGCGCCGGATCGCCGCCGAACTGGCGGATTACGGCAACCGCCAGGAAACCTATCGCACCAGCCTGGCACTGGATTACGATCTGGAGGCAATGACCCTGACCAGCGTCACTGCCTATAACAAGCGCGACAATGAATATCAGATCGACGGAGACAATACTGTCTGCGAAGACACGCTGGGGTGCCGTAACTTCGGGCCGCCGCTGCCAACCTTCCGGCCGATCGCCTTCCGCCAGTCGCAGTTCGCCACCTCCTCCGAAGTCAATACGACCAAGGATTTCAGCCAGGAACTGCGGATGAGTTCACCCGACGAGGGGCAAATCCGCTGGATTGTCGGCGGATTCTATTACTGGTCGAAGGTCAGTGCGGTTCAACGTTCCCTGTCACCGATGCTGCCCAACCCACCGGCCTTTGGCTATCCGCTGGCCAGGCTGGGAACGGAAGCCAAAAGCCTGTTCGCCTCTGTTGCTTATGACGTGACCGATGACCTGACGGTGACGGCGGAGGCGCGGCAGGAATGGGAAGATCAGACCTACAAGCAGCGTCCCACGGTAACGGCAGGTGTCGCCGCCACGGATGCATCGCTGCGCAACATCAACCTGAAACAGGACTTCAAGTTTTTCACCCCGCGCTTCATCGTTGATTACACGATCAGCGATGACATCATGGCCTATGCCAATGTCGCCAAGGGCACAAAGACGGGCGGCTTCAATACCGGTCTGCGTGTTCTGGAAAGCCAGTTCACCTATCAGGAAGAAAGCTCCTGGAACTATGAGGCCGGTATAAAAGCCACCTGGCTGGGTGGCCGTGCCACCACCAATCTCGCCTATTTCCACACGGACTGGAAAGACCAGCAAGTGGCCTGCCAGAACCCGGTTTCGGTGGGCGGCACCTCCACCCAGCGCACCTATACCTGCAATGTCGGCCAGGCCGTCATTGACGGTATCGAGGTGGATGCCCAGATGCGCCTGACCGATGTCCTGACGGCCAGCCTGGGCTATTCCTGGACAGATGCCGCTTATGAAAAGTTTGTGGATGACAGCCTGACAGCAACCCTGGCCGCCGGGGGCCTGCCACCGATGAATTTTGTCGGCAAATCCCTGCCTTATGTGCCGAAGAACAAACTGTTCGCCAGCCTGAGGGCCGATTTTAACCTGTCGGCCGACATTGAAATGTTCATGCGGGCGGATGTGAATTATCAGAGCAAGTCCTACATCCGCGCCGACAATCTGGCCTATATCGGCGACAAGACCGTGGCGGATTTCCGTGCCGGCCTGCGCTTTGAAAATGGTGTCAGCGTCACCGCCTTTGTCGAGAATGCCTTTGATGACCGCACACCGCTGACAGCGGTGCGCTTCTTCGACAGCGTCAATTTCTCGATCCCCACCCCGCTGGTGACTGGTGCGGTTGGCCGGAAGGCAGGCGTGACGCTGAACTACAGCTTCTGACGGCGCGGGGGCTGACGGCGTTCCTCCTCCCCTGTTCGCGCCAATGCCCTGCTGCCGGTGTGGCCGGCCCGTTTCCTTCCCTGACCGGATGGCGCGGCGCCGGCCTTTCTTTTGAAAGGTCCTGGATCATGAAAAAACTGACCTTCACCCTGCTGGCGGCTGTGTTCCTGTCTGGCCCTGTCGGGGCCGAGGTGAAACCAGCCGGGGCAGACAGCGCCAGCTATGACGGCGTCCATTACAAGCGGGCCACGATCCTGACGACCGACCTGGACCGGTCCTTGACCTTCTATCGCGACCTGATGGGGTTGAAGGTGGAGGTGGAGATGCCGCTGAAACCCACCTCCTACGCCTATGTCATGTTCAATATCGACAGCAAGGCACAGATGCGGATGGCCATGCTGTCATCCGATACCCAGCAGCGGACCCTGGCCATCATCGAGGTAAAGGGTGCGCCCATCCACATGCCCACCGCCCCCCGACCCCATGCTATGGTGCTGCAAAGCCCGGACCTGCCCGGCATGGCCGCCCGCGCCCGCGAACGCGGTTTGACCGTCTTCAAGGAACTGGACCTCACCACTGTGGATGGTCGCCAGGGCAAGGAACAGGGCCTGTTGGACCCCGACGGGCATCTGGTGATCCTGTACCAGTTGAACCCGTAAGCTGTTGTCTGAACAATTTTTGGGCCAGCACGATACAACGGCGACCCTGTCGCCCGCCAAGGCGGCCCAGGGCATCGGCGGCAGATGCTGTCCTGCATCTGTTGCCGAAGCGACACAGGTGCAATTGAATATGAGAGTGATTCTTATGTCTGCTTGATAGTAACTCTCACTCTAATTATCTGCTGCCGGCATAAAGTTAATAAATGGAGCTGGCAGTTCGATGTCCCGTTATCCCTTTGGCCTGATCGGCTTTTTCATGTCCAGTGTGGCGGCTCTGCCCGCCCTGGCGCAGTCCGCTCCCTCGGAGAGGGCCGCAGGTACCGTCAGTGAAGTGGCGGAAATCGTGGTTGTGGGCGGCCGCCAAGGGTTGAACCGGATACCGGGGTCGGCCAGCGTGGTGGATGGCGAGGATCTGCGCCGCAGCCAGATTTTCACAGTGAATGATGCGCTGCGCAAAGTGCCGGGCCTGTTCCCGCGTGAGGAGGAAGGCGGCGGGCTGCGGCCGAATGTCGGTGTTCGCGGCCTGAATCCGACGCGGTCGACCAAGACCCTGTTCCTGGAAGATGGGCTGCCGCTGGCCTTCGCCCCCTATGGCGACAACGCCACCTATTTCCATCCGTCGGTAACGCAGTATCAGCGGATTGAGGTGCTGAAAGGGTCTGGGCAGATTGCCTTTGGCCCCAATACGGTGGGCGGCATCATCAATTACATCACCCCGACCCCACCGACCCAGCCCGGCGGCACGGTCATGTTGCGGGCCGGCAACCGTGATTTCTATGAGGCCGAGGCCAGCGTTGGTGGCACGGTTGGCGACACCGGCCTGCTGTTCACGGGTCAGCGGCGGGAGACGGATGGCACACGGCGCAACATCCATCTGCGCACCAACGATGCCAGCATCAAGATCGTCCGGTCCCTGACAGAGGGGCAAAGCCTGACTGCGAAACTATCCTGGCATGACGAAGACAGCGACGTTCCATATTCCGGGCTGACACGGGCGGAATATGCGGCTGATCCGCGGGCCAATCCCTTTACCAATGACGAATTCCGCACCCGCCGGGCCGGCGCATCGTTGGTGCACAAAGCCGCACTGAACGATAATGATGATGTGACGACGGCGCTGTACGGGACATGGTTCGACCGCGACTGGTGGCGGCAATCCAGCAATTCTGCCCAGCGGCCCAATGACAGCAGTGATCCGCGCTGTGCGGGTATGGCGAACCTGAACACCACCTGCGGCAACGAGGGACGGCTGCGCACCTATTACACCTATGGCGTGGACAGCCGACTGACGCTTCGCCGCGATCTAGGGTCGCTGGACAGTGAAACCACCATCGGTGTGCGTGCCCATGGGGAAGAGCAGGAGCGTCGGCAGGTCCATGGTGACACGCCCAACGCCCGCACCGCCGGCACCAGCGTCAATGGTGGTCTGCGAGAGGATAACCGCCGCGAGGTGGCGGCCTATTCCGGGTTTATCCAGAACCGGTTTGGGATGGGAACCTTTGCCGTCACTCCGGGCCTGCGGGTCGAGAATATCAATTACGACCGCTTTAACCGTTTGAATAACACCAAAGGCGAGAGTGACCTGACCGCCTGGATCCCCGGCATCGGTGTGTCCTACACAGGCATTGCTGATACGACCCTGTTTGCCGGCCTGCATCGCGGGTTCGCACCGCCGCGTGTCGAAGACATCATCAATGCCACCGGCGGCAGTGTCGATCTGGGCCCGGAGAAGAGCTGGAGTTACGAACTGGGCCTGCGGGGTCAGATACAGCCCGGTGTGACGCTGGAAGCCAGCCTGTTCCGGATGGATTTCGACAACCAGATCGTGCCGTCCAGCGTGGCTGGCGGGGCGGGTGCCACCCTGACCAGTGCAGGCAAGACGCTGCATCAGGGACTTGAAGCTTCCGTGCAGGTGAACAGCCGCGATCTGCTGTCCAGCCAGCAACCCTACGCGGTTACCCTGTCGGCGGCCTGGACCTGGGTGGCCGATGCGGAATATCGCGGCACACGGTTCAGCAACCTCAGCGGCTTTACTGCTGTGTCGGTCCGTGGCAACCGCCTGCCCTATGCGCCGGAAAACATTGCGACGCTGGGTCTGGGCTTTACCCATGATGCCGGGTTCGACGCCCTGGTCGAATGGGTGCATACGGGGTCCATGTTCACCGACGACATCAACTCCGTCCCGGTCAGCGCCAATGGCCAGCAAGGGCGCATCGGGCAGGCCAATATCTTCAACCTGTCGCTCAGCCAGACGGTCGGCGATAGCGGCGTGACGGCCCTGTTCACGGTGAAGAACCTGTTCGACCGCACCTATGTCGTCGATCGGTCGCGCGGCACCATTCCCGGCGCGCCGCGCCTGATCCAGGCCGGCGTGCGTTACAGCTTCTAACAGGCCTCTCACAGGTCAGTAGCGTTGGGGGTGCCTGCGCCGTTAACATCGACGGCGCAGGCACCCCGATCGGTTTTATTTTAGCCGCGTCTCCTTGATACAGGTGCGGCGGACCAGTTGGTCATTCTCAAACCAGTGCCAGGTGCGGCCCCGGTGGTTGCCGCAATCGGAAAGCTGGATCATCTCATACAGATACCAGCCGGGCATGTTCAGGCGTTCCCAGTAGAGACAGACGGTCCGCGGATCGACCTCCCAGGCGTGGCCCTGGATGCGGTCGGTATCCCAAAAAATGCGGCCCGCGCGATAGGTGGCGGGAAACAGATGCGTCTCCTGGCGGCCATCGTCCCAGGTATAAACATTGGTCTGGTGATAGGCATGGGGACCTTCCGTCGGGAAGGTACAGGTCAGGTGTGAGCGATGCCGGTCGATCAGGTTGTTATCGGCGTCGACATGCGTGTAAACACCGACCCATTCCCCGGCATGGCGGGCCAGAACCGGCATGCCCGTGCGAATATCCTCCATGACTTCCCTTCCCTGTTGCGGCATGACCGCGGCCGGCGATCCGGCCGCTTTTAAGTTGGTCCATTCTTATACCATTTCATGCCGCCAGAAAAAAGCCATTTGTCCGGACAATTATCTATTCCTGCCATACCCCTTCCACGGCGATAACCTGCACATCGGCCATGCCATCGCGCAGGCGTTTGATTTCGGCATAGTCGGGACTGTCCCAGAACCGGCGCAATGTCTGCATATCCGGCCAGCGACTGACCAGGATGGCGGCACCGTCGCCGAAATCGCCTTCCAGCAATTGGGCATCGCGTCCGCGAAAAACATATCGCCCGCCGTGACGGGCAACCAGCTCAGCGGCTTGCCGGCCATAACCCGCGATGAACGCATCCCGGTCATGGATACGGGCGGTGATGATCATGTACGCCGTCATCATTTGGCCTCCGCCGCCGGGAAGGTGGCGGTGTCGGGATACCGGCCCAGCAGCAGCAACGAGGCCGCCCCCACCAACAGCATGACCCCGCCATAAAGCAACCCGGCATCATAGCTGCCCGTCTGCACGAAGATGCGGCCGAACGTATACGGCCCAAACCCCGCACCCAGGGCGAAAAAGCCATAGACCAGGCCATAAATGGCACCATAGCAGCGCATGCCGTAATAGCGGCTGACCAGGAAGGCCAGCATGTCATATTCCACACCGGCGGCAAAACCGATCAGGATGACGGCAAAGGTGGCCATCAGCGGGGTGGTGGCATCGCCGGTCAACAGCCAGCAGGCGATGGCCGGCAGGGACAGCAGCACAAAGGCAACACCAGGCGCCCAGATCCTGTCGATCAACCAGCCTCCGATAATGCGACCGGCAATAACCGATGGGCCGATGATGCTGGCAATCTGCACCGCCTGCTGCACATCAATGCCTTTGGACGTGAAAATCTTCTCCAGATTGGGGATCGGGCCACCGACTGCGAAAGAAATGGGGATAAAGGCAATGGCCAGAAGCCAGAAACGGTAGCCTTTCATTGCCTGGCGCAGGGAGAAACCCCGATGGGCCTGCCGCACGGGCGCGCCCTTGGCCTTGGCATCCGTCGTATCCCGGAACAGGAAATAGGCCGTTGGCAAGGCAATCAGCAGCGGCAACAGCGCCAGGCCGATATAGGCCGTGCGCCAGCCGAACTCCCCGATCAGGTAATTGGCATAAAGCTTCGCTCCGGCCCCGAACAGGCCAGTGCCCAGCAATGACAGGCCCAGCGCCAGACCGCGATGGGTGTTGAACCAGTTGCTGACAGCGCGGGTCCAGGTGACGGGCAACGTCCCCGCCCCCAGCGACGAAAGCAGCAGCCAATTGATGTAGAACAGGGTCAGCGATCCGTTGGAGAGGGCGAAACCGGCCAACGTCAACCCGAACAGCGTCACGGAGGCCAGAACGACCGGCCGCACCCCGAACCGGTCAGCCAACATCCCGGCAATCGGCCCCATCACAACCGCACCCAGGGTCATGATCATCAAGGAGAACATGATCTGATCGACGGCCCAGCCGAACTCCGCGCTCAACGGGGCCACAAACACCCCGATCGTATAGAAGGGAATGGGCGACAGGCCCGTGCCAATGCCCAGGGCCGAGGCGACAACCACCTTCCAGCCCTGGCTGAATTCCGAGCGCGCGTCCGACATGTGCTCTCCCGATGTTAAATGATATATTTATAGATTATTATGGGGGTGGTCTTGGCCTCCGGCAATCGGAAAGCAATCGTACCCAGAAGATTTCGGTATGTTCGGGCGACGGCACCAGCAGCGGCGCCCGGTTCGGGTTGTCAGGCTTCACGTTGGCCGGTTTATGGTATAATGTTATACCAATAAAATAGAGCCTATGACAGCCGGGATATGTGTCCGCCCCTGGGCGGCGATTGTGGTGCCGGCGAGGGGGACAGCAACGGCGATCTTGTGCGAAAGCCCGAAGACGCTGATAAAGCGGTAACAGTTCCCTGCCCGTTCAACCTGGATGGAGTTCCATGGACCAGCCGACCCTGCCCTTGGGCCTGAGCCCCGAACAGCTGGACCATAATGCCCCGACCCCGCTGTACCACCAGATCTATCTGGTGCTGCGTGAAAAGATCCGCAGTGGCGAATTTCCCGCCAACTCGGTGATGCCGGGCGAACAGGAACTGTCAAAGCTGTTCGATGTCTCCCGCATCACGGTGAAGCGCGCCCTGAATGAACTGGCAGCCCATGACCTGGTCAGCCGGCATCGCGGGCGCGGCACCGTCGTGACCCCGTCCGCCACCTTGCCGCAGGTCCATGGCAGCTTTGACAATCTGATCGACAGTTTGAAAACCCTGGGCCTGGAAACGCAGGTGGAGGTGCTGGAACTGTCCGACCTGCCGGCCCCGGTAGCCGTCGCCAATCTGCTGGATCTGGAACCGGGCATGGAGGTGCAGCGGGGGGTCCGTCTGCGCAAACTGTCGGGCGAACCGTTCAGTTATCTGATCCAATATATGCCGGCCGACATCGCCGCCCGCATCAGCCGGGCTGATATGGAGACGGTACCCATGCTGGTGCTGCTGGAACGGGCCGGTGTCCCGCCTTATGAGGCCGAACAATGGATTACGGCGGTCGCCGCCGAACCGCACATCGCCGCCGCCCTGGACATGGCCACCGGCGCCCCGCTGCTGCGGGTGGAACGGGTGATGCGGGACAAGGCCGGACGGGCCGTCCAACTGATCTATGCCCATTACCGCCCTGACCGGTTTAAATATCACATGCGATCAAACCGCAAAGGCGGCAGCAACTGGCGGACAGAGGGCTGATTGCTTTTAAGGGCAAAACTGCTACCATCACTATAAAGAGTAATAACTTTAGCTCAAACTTAAGCCATAACACAATGGGGCGACGGCAATGGATCATCGGAATGATAAAGTTGAAGTAATACCTCCAGGGAAAGGAGGAGCCGAGATGCAGAATCGAGGCATAACTTTGGCAGAAGCCCCAAATGAAGAAATAAAAAATGTAATTATGTCCGTGATGACTGGCCAAAGTGCAATTTCAGCTGTAAAAAACAAAGTTTTTATATTAGAGGTCGATGATGTTTGCCAGGTATATGAAAAAATAAAGCAAGAGGTAGAAAAATATAAAATAGTAGCAGAAACGATCAGCATCGAAGTTCATCTCAATAATGGCAAGACTTTCAAAATTTTTTCCATAGACGCATTCAAAAAACTCGATTCATCTCAAAAAGAAAGCGTGAAAGAAATTAACATAGAATGTAGCATTACGATTAAAGTTAGTTCAGATGCTCCTCCGGAAATGTATGTCATTGAAATAGGGCTCCGCTGCGAAAGTCCAGAAAAAGAAAATATTATGTCTATATTGTTCGGAGCAGAACAAGGGAACATTTTTACCAGAGTAAGGTATGTTGACTATATAGTAGGCAAAAATATATTTAACTGTGTCAGCGGGTGGGCGGATTCCTTGCCAACCGTTACTATAAAAAAGTTCCCGGAGTACCTTAGGAAGAACTCCCAGCATTCTGGGTCTATCGCAAAAGTTCTTGCTGTCGCAACAACATCTATTTGCTTTTTCATTGTATCACGTGACTCAGAGATATCTATTCAAGAATTTTCTCAATATCTGTCCCTAAGCGGACTGGTCTTTTGCTTCAATATTGTGGTTCTCTGGTTTCTTTTTGATTCGTTCAAGGCATCAATTCAAAAAACTGGGCCGGTGGCATTCATAAAGTTTACGAAGGGCGATCAAGAACGAATAAAAAGAGTCACCTCTAGAGAGGAAGACTTCACCTCAAAATCACGAAAATTTCTTATGTATGCCGTCATCACAGTTCTGCTGAATATTGTGTCCTCAATCGTTTATGATTCATTTAAAAACGACACCACCAAAAGAAATACGTTAAGCACTAAGAACATAGAGGAAACTGAATGTCCGACAAAGTCATTCTGCGCCGTGAGGATCACGGTATCGGCCGCCTGATCCTGAACCAGCCGGCCAAGCGCAATGCCCTGTCACAGGAAATGTGGCAGTTGGTGCCCGCACGGCTGGCCGAGGCGGCTGCCGATCCCGCCATCCGCGTCTTGGTGGTCCAGGGTGCCGGCGGCACCTTCGCCGCCGGGGCCGACATCTCCGAATTTGAAGCCGCCTATGCGACGCGGGAGAGTACCGCCGTCTATGCCGGCGATATTGCACGGGCCATGGATGGGCTGGCCGATTTTATCAAACCGACCATCGCCCTGATCCAGGGCGCCTGTGTGGGGGGTGGGCTGGGTCTGGCCCTGGCCTGCGATCTGCGGTTTGCGGCATCCGACGCCCGCATGGGCATCACGCCGGGCAAGCTGGGCCTGGTCTATCCGCTGGGCGATACCAAGCGGCTGGTGCAGGCCGTGGGGCCCAGCCATGCCAAGGACCTTTTGTACACGGGCCGCCTGCTGGAGGCCGGTGAGGCCCTGTCCATGGGGCTGGTCAACCGGGTGGCCGCACCGGACCGGGTGGAGGCTGCCGTTCTGGACCATGCCGCTCAGATCACCGCCGCCAGCCAATATTCGGCCCGCGCGACCAAGCGCATGATCAATCGCGTGCTGGCCGGACAGGTCGTAGACACGGCCGAGACGGTTGCGGAATTCCTGGACGCGATCGAAGGTGCGGATTTCATCGAAGGCCGTAACGCCTTCCGCGACAAGCGCAAGCCCTCCTTCACCTTCGGGTGAGTTCTCATCCATCGGTGACGTGATGACGCCGCCCCGGCGACAGGGGCGGTGGTCGGGGCATTGCGCCCTCCCCCCCCTTTGGACTGCCGAAATTACGCTGTGGCGGCACCAATCCGCCTTGACGGGTCTCACTTTTGCCCTAATATGTCCGGACAAATAGAAATCGAGGATCGCGATGGCGGAACGCTCCCTGTTGTTCGTGCCCGGTTCCCGTCCGGAACGGTTTGGCAAGGCCTTGGCCGCGGGCGCCGACATCACCTGCATTGACCTTGAGGATTCGGTGGCCCCGGCCGGCAAGGAGGGGGCGCGGGTGGCTGCGCTGGCCTTCATTGCCGAAAAGGGTGCGCCCGATCACCTGTGGCTGCGGATCAATCCGGTGCGCAGCAAGGCGGGACTGGCTGATCTTCTGGCCGTGTTGGACAGCGCCGCCGGCCCCCGCACATTGATGCTGCCGAAACTGTCAGACCCATCCGACCTGGATTTCCTGGCCGAGTTGCTGGGCGACCGGTCCCTTTCGCTGGTACCGCTGATTGAGACGGCGGCAGGGCTACGGCAGGCGGCGTCCATTGCCCGTGGCCTGCATGTCACGGCACTGCTGTTTGGGGCGGTGGATTTCGCGGCCGAACTGGGCTGCACACTTGACTGGGAACCGCTTCTTTTCGCCCGCTCCAGCCTGGTGGCGGCAGCGGCGGAGGGTGGGATCGGCCTGTTCGACGTCCCCTCCATTGACGTTGCGGATATGGAGGGGCTGCGGTCCTCCACCCAGCGCGCCAAGGCGCTGGGCTTCACGGGCCGCGCCTGTATCCACCCGTCACAGGTTGCGGTGGTGAATGAGGTGTTCACACCAAGCCAGGCGGACATCGACCGGGCCCACCGCGTGGTGGACAGCTTTGCACAGGCCGGCGGCGGTGTGGCGCTGCTGGATGGAAAACTGATCGAAATGCCCGTGGTGCGGGCGGCGCGGCGGGTGCTGGCCGCGGCCGGACGATAAAGGAACAGACCATGGTACAGAACTGGAAAGAAGTCGGCCCCAACCGCTACCGCGAGACCTTTGGGCGCTATTTCGAGGATTTCCATGTCGGCGATATCTATGAGCATCGCCCCGGCAAGACGGTCACCGAATATGACAACCACCTGTTCACGCTGCTGACGCTGAACACCCATCCCATGCATTTCGATGCCGAATTCGCCAAGGCCAGCGAGTTCAAGCAGAACCTGGTGGTCAGTCCCTATACGCTGGCCCTGCTGATCGGCATGAGCGTGACGGATGTCAGTCAGAAAGCCATCGCCAATCTGGGCATGGACGAGGTGAAGTTCAGCGCCCCCGTCTTTCATGGCGACACGCTGTATGGCGAAAGCGAAGTGCTGGCCAAGCGCGTCTCGGAAAAGCGGCCCAACCAGGGCATCGTCACCATTCGCACACAGGGTAAGAATCAGAACGGCGTCACCGTCTGTTCGTTCAAGCGCAACATGCTGATCCCCTTCCGTGGCCATGCCGTGGAAGACCGGGTCGAACATTACTGATCGCATGCGGGAGCCAACAGATATGAGCAGCACGCCCCACCCCGGTATCCATCCCGATGATGAAGCCGCCATCCTGGACAGTATCGAACGCTGGCTGGCCCGCGAGGTTCGCCCCGTGGCGGACAAGCTGGAACATGATGATATCTATCCGATCCAGTTGGTCGAACAGATGAAGGACCTGGGCCTGTTCGGCGCCACCATCAGCCCCGAATATGGCGGTCTGGGCCTGCCGGCCAAAACCTATACCCGCATCGTCAGCCTGATCGCTGAAACCTGGATGTCGCTGACCGGCATCTTCAACAGCCATATCATGATGGCGACGGTGGTGGAAAAGTTCGGGACCGAAGCCCAGAAGCATTATTGGCTGCCCAAATTCTGTTCCGGCGAGATCCGTGGCGGTCTGGGCCTGACGGAGGCCGATGCCGGCACTGACCTGCAGGCCATTCGCACCCGCGCCACCCGCACGGATCGGGGCACCTATATCGTCAATGGTACCAAGACCTGGATCTCCAACGGGATCGAGGGCGGGGCCGTGGCGCTGCTGGTCAAGACCGACCCCGACGCACAGCCACGCCACAAGGGCATGACCATGCTGATCGCGCCCAAGGTCGATCCCGACACGGGCAGGCGCTACGAAGGTTTCCGCACCGGCAAGAAGCTGGAGAAGATGGGCTATAAGGGCATCGACAGTGCCGAGCTGATCTTTGAGGATTATGAGCTGGATGCTGAACGCCATCTGGTGGGTGGTATCGAGGGCAAGGGGTTCCATATGGCTGTGGGGGGTCTGGAACTGGGCCGGATCAACATTGCCGCCCGTGCCGTCGGCATTGCGCGCCGGGCACTGAAGGAAAGCGTGGCCTATGCCCAGACCCGCAAAACCTTTGGCAAGCCCATCGGGGAACATCAGGCCATCCAGTTGAAGCTGGGCGAAATGGCCACCAAGGTGCGGGCCGCCGAGCTGCTGGTCCAGGATGCGGCAGGCGCCTATGATCGAGGTGAGCGCTGCGACATGGAAGCCGGTATGGCCAAATATTTCGCCTCCGAAACGGGGGTCGAGGTCACACTGGAGGCCATGCGTATCTTTGGCGGTTACGGCTATTCCAAGGAATACCCGATTGAGCGCCTTTATCGCGACGCGCCCCTGATGTGCATTGGTGAAGGCACCAATGAGATGCAGCGCATCATCATCGCCAAGCAGATGATCGCCCGCCATCCGGTGTGATTGATCCTGATCATTCATTCCTACCCGCCTTCCCGGCGAAAGCCGGGAAGGCGATAAAAGGCGGCAATTCCAGCCCCTTCCCCAACGGAGCCCCCCCATGACCCGCCCCTTGTCCGGCGTCCGCGTGATCGCGGTGGAACAATATGGTGCTGGCCCCTATGGCAGCATGCTGCTGGCCGATCTGGGGGCCACGGTGATCAAGGTGGAAAACGCCGCAACAGGCGGGGACGTCTCCCGCGCCACGGGGCCGCATTTCCTGGGCGATGGCGACAGCCAGTTCTTCCAGACCTTTTCCAAGGGCAAGCAATCGGCCAGCATCGACCTGAAAAGCCCGGATGGCCGGGCCGCCTTTAACGCGTTGTTGGCTGGTTCGGACGCCCTGATCAACAATCTGCGCGGTGACCAGCCGAGAAAGCTGGGCCTGACCTATGACGCGGTGAAGGCGATCAATCCGCGTCTGGTCTGCGCGCACCTGTCGGCCTATGGCCGGGGTAACAGCCGGGAAACCTGGCCCGGCTATGATTACCTGATGCAGGCCGAAGCCGGGTTCATGGGACTGTCGGGGGAACCGGATGCGCCACCGACACGGCTGGGCGTGTCGATGGTCGATTTCATGACGGGCACCATGATGGCGTTCGGCACCGTGTCGGCCATTCTGGGCGCCAGGGCCACGGGTATCGGTTGCGACGTGGATGTCGCCTTGTTCGATACGGCCCTGCACCAGCTCTCCTATCCCGCCACCTGGTATCTGAATGCCGGTGACCAGGTGACACGCCTGCCACGCGGCGCGCATCCGTCCATCGCCCCCAGCCAGTCTTTCAAGACACGTGATGGCTGGGCCATGCTGATGTGCCAGACCCCGAAATTCTGGGAGGAATTCTGCCGCCGCGCGGGCCGCGCCGACCTGCTGGACCGTCCGGAATTCAAGGATATCCCGGCCCGCCGGGACAACCGGCAATTGCTGTCCGACACGCTGGACGCGTTGCTGTCCACAAGAACCACGGCGGAATGGTTGTCGATCCTGGGCGGGCATGTGCCGTTCGCCCCCATCACCAATCTGGATCAGGCACTGGATAATCCGTTTGTGGGGGAGATTGGCATGGTGGAAACGGTTGACCATCCGGACGCGGCCGGCGGCAGCCTGCGCCTGCTCTCATCCCCCATCCGCATCAATGGCGAAAGGCCCAGGGGCGTGCGTGCCCCCAAATTGGGGGAAATGGCCGAATGAAACTGCAAGGGATCAAGGTTCTGGACCTGTCGGCCTTCCTGCCAGGTCCGCATATGACCATGATGATGGCCGACCACGGCGCCGACGTGATCATGGTCGAACCCGCCAACGGCACGGGCGAACCGACGCGGGAGATCGGCCAGAAAACGGGGGACGGGATTACCGTCTGGTTTCGCAATATCGCACGTGGCAAGCGTTCGGTGGCGTTGAACCTGAAGGACCCGGCCGACCATGCCATCTTCATGGATCTGGCCAAGGACGCCGATGTGGTGGTGGAGGCGTTCCGCCCCGGCGTGGTCAAACGCCTTGGTGTGGATTACGACGCCGTGCGCGCCATCAATCCCGGCGTGGTCTATTGCTCCATCTCCGCCTTCGGGCAGACGGGCCGATACGCGCACAAACCTGCCCATGATATGACGGTGCAGGCGCTGGCCGGTCTTGTGGACCTGAATCGGGGTCTGAACGACACGCAACCGGCCAGCCCGAACATGCCCGTGGCGGACATGGCTGCCAGCCTGATGGCCCTTTCCGGCGTGCTGATGGCGCTGCTGCGTCGTGCCACAACGGGCAAGGGGGATTATCTGGACCTGTCCATGTTCGATGCCGCCCTGGCCTGGACACCCAATGTCACCGGTCCGGTTTTTGCCGAGGACCGCCACCCGCCCGTCAAGGACATGCGCAGCTTCGGCGGCTCGGCCCTGTATCACATCTATGAAACAGCCGACGCGCGTTTCCTGGTGCTGGGCGGATCGGAGATCAAGTTTGCCGAAAACCTGCTGACCGCACTCGGCCGGCCCGACCTGATCGCCATCGCCAAGAAGCCGCCGGGGCCGGATCAGGAACCGCTGCGGGCGTTTCTCAAAGCCACCTTTGCCAGCCAAACCCTGGCCGATTGGCAGGAATTCCTGCGCGCGGTTGATTGCTGCTGGGCGCCGGTACGCAGCCTGAAGGATGCGTTTGACGATCCCTTTGTGGTCGAACGCGGCATGATGCTGACCGATGCGGGCGGCTACCGCCATATCGGTGTGCCCATCCGCTTTGTCGATGAACCAGCACACCCACATTTCGATCTGCCGGCCTTTGGCGATAAATCGGCCCATTGGCGGCGGGGCGGTTAATCCCCCGACGCCATGGCGCGCCAGGCCCGATCCAGGATCGGTGCCGCCTTCAGCCAATACCAGGTTTCGGCCTGCAACCGCGCGGGGTCTGGCAGCAGCCCGTCGCCGGGCGCAAACAGATGGGCGTCCCGTGCCTGCTGCCAAGCCGCCAGCAGATGACCACCGCCTTCTACCGGGCGCAGGTCCGGTGGGGCCGTGGTGTGGCCGGGGTGCAGTGTCAGCCCGCTGACCTGTCCTGGATGCCGTTTGGCCAGGACCTGGGCCACCCGCCCCCCATAGCCCCAGCCTTCAACCGCGCCACCGGACCAGCCGCGCGCGGTCAGCAACCCCGCGACCGCATCGGCAACCGCCGTGAGATCACCGGGTTCCGCCGCCAGATCGCTGTCGCCCATGCCGGGCAGGTCGGGGGCCAGCCAAGCTCCCTGCGCCGGTGCGGGCAGCAGGGCGCCAGCGCCACCCAGATCATGCAGGCGTAACAAAGGTTCTCCCTGCCCGCCGGCCCGCCAGGCCATCCCGTTGGTCACACCACAAGCGTCACAGGCAGGGGCTGGCGGTGCTGCCACATCAGGCATGTGCTGGCGCAGAAAATCCGTGATCACCCCATAGGCGGCACTGCGGTCCGACGCCGTTGCCACCGCCACCCCGTCGGGCAAGGGCGGCACTTTGGACAAATAGCGGACCAGCGGATCATCCTGGGCGATGAACAGCAGGGCTGGCACCGACAGGGACGCCATATCCTCGGTTGGGCAGTAAGACAGGGCGGCCGCGTAACCGACACGGTAAGGGTCGCCCGCCCGCATCAACTCCATGACCTGTGCATGCATCCGGGCCAGATCGGGTTTGGGCCGTGCCAGCCGGGCCGAGGGTTCGCGCCGATACCACGGGAAAAAGATGCCCTGGTCACGAATACGGTGCCACGCCCAGGCCAGGTGCCCCCCGTCCCATTGCGGCTGAAAGGGCGGCAGGTAATGGGCCAGGAAATCCTCCCGCTCCTCCTGCCCCATCACCATGAACCCGTCCACCACCACCCCTGTCACCCGGTCGGGATACAGGGCCGCCACGCGGTTGGCGATACAGGCACCGGTATGGAAGCCATAGAAAGCCGCCTTCTCCAACCCCAGTGCCTGCAACAGGTCGACCATCGCCTGGGCAAACCGGTCAATGCAGGCCGGGCCATCGGGCAAGGGGTCCGAAAGGCCGAAGCCCGGATGATCCGGAGCGATGACGGTGGCGTAGGGCGCCAGCGCCCGCATCAGCGGCACCAGTTCGGCGCTGTCACGCGGGGACTGGTGCAGGGCCACCACCGCCGGCCCGTTTCCGGTGCGGCGGTAATGGACCAACCGTCCCTCCACCGTGATGAAATGCCGTTCGATCATCGCCGCCGCCCCGCCCTGCTTTGCTCTGCTTACCGGTGATCTTTGACCGCCCGAAAACCGTTGGTCCAGCCAAGCAGTTGGGAAACCGCACAAACATCAGTTGTGTCACAGGTCCGCACGAATGGGGTGTCGGGGGAACCGGCGGATGAGCAGCCACAAATCCGCGTAGTGGCGATTGACAACTGGATGTGAGGCCATAGGCCAGCCTTGGCCTTAAACTACGTATCAACGGGCCGAATAAACGCCCGCAACAGATGGAGGACAGGTGAGATGGACGGTTCAGGCAAACCCGTTCAGGACCGGGATGCGGCCCTTGTCGCCGCCTATGACGGCCCACCCGATTACCGGGTCGTCGGCCGTCACGGCGTCTTTCCGGACATGACGCATGACGAGATCGAACGTTTCAACTTCCTGGCCCATATGAACCGCCATCTGGCCGGGCGCGTCATGCCGGCGGTCAAGAACGCGTTTGAAACGCGGGTCGCCCCCGGTCAAGTTTTCACCGATCGCCATCAGGTACGCCGCGCCCTGGTCAAGGACCCCTACTGGCAGCTTTGGTCCGCGCTGCGCCGCAACACGATGGAAATGCGACAGCAGGCCGGGCGCTGGGTCACCCTGCGCCAGCAGGAGGAACTGGCGGCCCGCGTGGCGGCCCTGACCGATGGCGATCCACGTCTGGTGCTGGACCCCAACCTGGTTCTGCCCCGTTATGTGTCCTCCATCGACCATCACTGCATGCCCGGCAGCTATCACACCGAATATGGTCCGGGCGACGTGGCCAACGCCGCCAATTATGACAGCGGCCTGTTTGCCACCACCGGTGGCATGCTGGGCCGTTATTCCGACGGCGGCGGCCAGGCTGTCGCCCGCTGGGTTGCCCGAAACCTGCCCGACTTCAAGCCCAGGCGCATCCTGGATATGGGCTGCGGCCTTGGTCACAATGTACTGCCCATCGCCCAGGCTTTCCCCGATGCCGAGATTGTGGCGGTGGACGTGGGCGCACCCATGCTGCGCTACGGTCTGGCGCGGGCCAAGTCGCTGGGCGTGGAAAACGTGACCTTCGTTCAGGCCAATGTCGAAAGCCTGCCGCACTTCGCCGATGGCCGTTTCGACTGGGTGCAGACGACCATGTTCCTGCACGAAACCAGCTACAGTTCCATGCAGCGCATCTTCAAGGAGACGCATCGCCTGCTGGCACCGGGTGGCATCGTTCTGCATGTAGAACAACCGCAATACAGCCCGGCCATGCCCCTGTTTGAACAGGCGATGCGGGACTGGGACGCGTTTTACAACGCCGAACCGTTCTGGACCAAGATGCATGAGGCCGATCTTGACGCCTGGATGGTGCAGGCGGGCTTCACCAAGGAAAGCCTGATCCATGGCGGCGTCACCGCCGTGGTGGATAAATCCGTCTTCCCCGATGCCGCTGAGGATAGTGGCGAGGATTATGGCCGTAAGGCAGCCTGGCATGTCGTGGGCGCCCGTAAGGAGGGTGTGTGATGTCGATCCAAATGGCCCTGGCCGGCGCATCGGCCAAACCCACGGGCAAGCGCCCGCATTTCCTGGAAAGCTGGGAAGCAGAGCGGAGCATGGCGATCGCCCTGTCGCTGGCCGGCGAACTGGTGGTCACGCGCCAGCGTCTGGACACGCTGGAACGGTTGCTGGCTGCCAAGGGCATTGTCAGCCGCGACGAGATCGAAGGCTTTACGCCGACCAAGGCGGAAGCGGCCGAACGCGGCCTGTGGAACCAGGAATTCCTGGCCCGCGTGCTGCGCGTGGTACAACAGGAAGCCGAGGCCCTGACCGCCACCGATGACAGCAGCGAGACGATCGCTGAGGAGCTGGCCCGATGAAGCTTCTGCGTGCCGCCACCCTGACCGTCACCGACCCCGAGGCGAGTGCCGCCCGCTATGTCGCATGGCTGGATTACAGCCTCGTCGAGCGGGGAACCCTATCCAGCGACCTGGCCGCCGCCTGGGGCGCGCCGGCCAGCGAAGGCCGAGCCTTTGTCGTCTTGAAGCCCTCCAGCGGAGCGCCGGTCTATCTGCGGTTCGTGGCCGGTGACGCGGTGCGCGAATATCGCCCCTTGCGCACCTATGGCTGGGCCGCCATCGAGATCTGCGTGCAGGATGTGCTGAAAGTGAATGAGCGGATGCTGAACAGCCCGTTCGAGATCATCGGTCCCCCGCGCGAGATCGACGGGCTGCCCGCCATCTACCCGATGCAGGTGAAGGGACCGGACGGAGAGATCGTTTATTTGACGCAGATCCGGTCCGACCTGCCGGCCTTTGACCTGCCACGTGCCGAAAGCCTGATCGACAAACTGTTCATCCTGGTCATGGCCTGTTCGGACATGGACGCCAGCATCGACTGGTTTGAAAAGGTGGTCGGCCTCAGCCTGGGGCGTAAAATGGACATCGTCTATACGATGCTGGCCAATGCCTTCGATCTGCCGATGGAACAACTGCACACGATCAGCACCGTTGTGCATGACCGCGACGTGTTCCTAGAGCTGGATCAATATCCCGACGCCGCCACCCCGCGCCCGGCCCATGCCGGACAATTGCCGCCTGGCATCGCCATCTGCACCCTGTCCCACCCTGACCTGTCCAAGGTCAAAGGCGACTGGATCACGCCGCCGACCCGCCGCGACGGCGCGGTCTATGGCGGGCACCTGACCGGCACGCTCCGCGCACCCGACGGTACCTTGGTGGAACTGGTGCAGTTGGGGTAGAAGACAGGGGGCAGACCGCCACGGGTCCGCCCCCTCCAGGTGCTGCCAGCCTGCGCTGAGCCAAAAGGCGCGTTGAAGATCAGAGCCCCCACGCCCCGCTGAACCCCTTCGGCAGCCCAGCATCCGGCGTGAAACCGTACAGTTCTGTGTCCGGCAGGGCGGCCTTGACCACGTCCCGCACCGCCAGCAGCTTTTCCAGATCCACGCCCGTCTCATAGCCCATGGCGGCCAGCATGAAGGCGAGGTCTTCGGTGACGATATTGCCCGAGGCACCGGGCGCGAAGGGGCAACCGCCGATGCCGCCCAAGGACGCGTCCAGCGTCGTGATCCCTTCATCCAGCGCCGCCAGCGCATTGGCCAGACCCAGGCCGCGCGTATTATGCAGATGCACACCGGCACAGGCATGGTCGCCCACCACGCTGCGCACCGCGCGGATCAGACGCTTGACCTGGGCCGGGTTGGCGTAACCGGTCGTGTCGGACAGGCCGACCTCGTCACAGCCGGCCTTCATCAACGCCTCGGCAATCTCCAGCACCTTGGCTTCTGGTACCACCCCTTCCAGGGTGCAACCGAAGGCCGTGGACAGGCCGCCCTCAAACTTCGGTCGGCGGCCCTCGGGCTGCGCCTGGATCAAGGCGGCGATGGCGGCTGTCTCCTCCAGCATTTGCGCATGCGTGCGCCTTACATTGCGCAGGCTGTGGGTCTCGCTGACCGACAGGGGGATGGTGATCTTGTGGGCGCCCGCCGCCACGGCGGCCTCTGCCCCTTTCAGGTTGGGGACCAGCACCGCCACGGTCAGGCCAGGGATGGTACGGGCAAAGGCGACCAGTTCGGCCGTGTCGGCGAGTTGCGGCAGGATTTTGGCCGGTACGAAGGACCCGACCTCAATCTCCCGCACGCCAGCCGCCGCCTCTGCCGCGATCCAGGCCTTCTTCGCCTCGGTCGGCATAATTGGGGAGATGGATTGCAGACCGTCGCGGGGACCAACCTCGGAGATTTCGATAAAGCTGCCGGACATGGGTCATCCCTCCGCCTGCACGACCAGACCGCGCGCCAAAAGGTCGGCGATGCGGGACCGGTCATAGCCCAACTCGCTCAGCACATCGGTCGTATGCTGACCAGGCTTGGCCAGGTCATGCTGAAGCGCGGGACGGTGACCATCAATTTCAACCGGCAGGGCGGGCAGGCGGATCAGACGCTGATCGTCGGGCAGATGCAGGTCCAGCAAACCGCCCGACGCCGCCAGATGTGCATCGTCGAACAGGTCCTCCGGTCGGTTGATGGGGGCAAACGGTAGCCCGATTTCTTCCAGACGCGCCAGCAGCTCGGCCTTGGTGAAGGTTCTGAACAGCTCCTGCACGCGCGGAATGATGCGGTCGCGGGCCTGGACCCGCCCGTTATTCCTGGCCAGCGTCTCATCCGCAGCGAAATCGTCCAAACCGAAGGCTTTGCAGAAGCCAGCCCATTGCCCGTCGGTGACCACCCCGGCAAAGACCGTCTGTTCATCCTTGGTCTGGAACTGGTCATAGACGGCCCAGGCGGAAATGCGCACCGGCATGGGCCGTGCGGCCGTACCGGTGACCACATATTGGGCCATATGCTGTCCCACCAGGAACACGCAATTCTCGAACAGAGCCGACTTCACCGTCTGTCCCCGGCCCAGGGTGCCGCGCTGGATCAGGGCAGCCAGCACGCCGATGACCCCGAACAGACCGCCGATTACGTCGATGACCGAGGCACCGGCGCGCAAGGGGCGGCCCGGCGGTCCGGTCATATAGGCAAGCCCGCCCATCATCTGTGCCACCTCATCCAGGGCCGCACGATGTTCATAAGGGCCGGACAGAAAACCTTTGGCCGAACAATAAATCAGGCCGGGATTGCGCGCCTTCACCGCCTCTTCCCCGAACCCCAGGGCATCCATGGCACCGGGGCGGAAATTCTCGATCAGGACATCGGCCTTGTCGATCAGGTCCAAGGCAACCTGTTTTCCTTCCGGGGATTTCAGATCGACCGACAGGCTGCGCTTGTTGCGACCATACATGGGGAAGTAACCGGCACCCGACCCCAGCAGGCGGCGTGTATTGTCGCCGCCGACCGGTTCCACCTTCACGACATCGGCGCCCAGGTCGCCGAGCACCATGCCCACCGTCGGCCCCATGACCATGTGGGTGAATTCCACCACCTTCAATCCGGCCAAGGGTAATGCGGCGGCTTTGTCGTCCTGCGACATGAAGAACCTCGAACGCTGAAGGTCAGAAGAAAAGCCAGGGATAGCGGGCGCGGTATCCGCCCTCGAAATCCTGGATGGCGGGCAAGCGTTTCAGGGTGATGCCGATAGCATCCAACCCTTCCAGCAACATTTCCTTGTCGGCGGGTGCGATGGTGAATGGCAGTTCGGTCCCGTCCGGTACGCGCACAGTTTGCGCCGCCAGATCAATGGTCAGGGTCTGTGGCCGGTCGGCCGTGGCCAGGGCCGCCACCGCCGGTTCCGGCAGGACCAGCGGCAGAATGCCATTGCGCACACAGTTGCTCTGAAAGATGGCCCCGAAACTGGGCGCAATAACGCAGCGAATGCCATAATCCTGCAGTGCCCAGACGGCATGTTCGCGTGACGAGCCACAACCGAAATTGGGACCAGCCAGCAGGATTGGCGCCTTGCGGTAGCCAAGGCGGTTCAGCACAAAATCAGGGTTTTCCACCCGCGCCGCCACATCGCTGTAGCGCCAGTCGGCGAACATGCCCTCCCCCAGCCCTTCCTTCGACACACGCTTCATCTCGCGCGACGGAATGATGGCGTCGGTATCGACATTGGCGCGGAACAGGGGGGCGGCCACACCGGTCAGTCGGGTGAACTTATCCATGGGATCAAGCCTCCCCCAGCAGCGGACGCGGATCGGCGATATGGCCGGCAATGGCCGATGCCGCCACCGTCACCGGGCTGGCAAGGTGCGAACGGGTGCCCGGACCCTGGCGATTTTCAAAATTGCGGTTGGTGGAGGTCACAACCCGCTGTCCTTTGCCAAAATGCTCGCCCCCGGCAAAGAAACACATGGAACAGCCACTCTCCCGCCATTCAAATCCAGCCGCCTGGAAGATCAGGTGCAAGCCCTCGGCCTCTGCCGCCGCCTTCACCGGCGTGGAACCGGGCACACAGATGGCGCGAACGCCGGCTGCCACCTTGCGTCCCTTCAGCACTGCGGCGGCAGCGCGCAGGTCGGACAGGCGACTGTTGGTGCAACTGCCGATAAAGGCTCCGTTGATGGGCAGGCCGATCAGGGCGTCGCCCGGCAGAAGGCCCATATATTCCAGCGCCCGGCGCTGCGCCTGGGCTGCGTTGGCGTCCGCCGCACGCTCAGGATCGGGCACATGACCGGTCAGCGGTATGGCATGCTGCGGGCTGGTGCCCCAGGTGACGGTGGGGGCGATGCTGGGCGCATCCAGAACGATCTCCTTGTCGAAGACCGCCTCCGCATCGCTCACCAGTTCCTGCCAGTCGGCGACAGCCCGATCCCATAAATCGCCTTTGGGCGCAAAGGGACGACCCTGGACCCAGTCGATGGTCTTGGCATCCGGCGCCACCAGACCCGTCCAGGCGGCGAATTCGACCGCCATGTTGCACAGGGTCATGCGCCCCTCCACCGACAGGGCCGTGACAGCGGATCCGGCAAACTCAATGGCATAGCCGGCACCACCGCCAGCCCCATAAGCGGCGATCAGGTGCAAGACCATATCCTTCGCCCCCACACCGGGGGAGAGCGCTCCCTCGAACCGCACCCGCATCGTTCGGGGCCGCTTGACCACCAGTGTCTGGGTGGCCAGCGCATGCGCAGCCTCCGTCGATCCGATCCCCCAGGCCAGCGCGCCCAAGCCCCCTTGCGTACAGGTATGGCTGTCGGGGCACACGATCGTGGCCCCCGGCAGGGCAATGCCCTGTTCGGGCGACACGACATGCACAATCCCCTGACCGCGGTCACCAATATCAAAGACCCGAATGCCGGCCTCGACCGCTGCCGCGCGGGTTTCCTGGATAAAGGCAGTGCCACCGGGCATGACCGTCGCATCACCGCGCCCTGGCAGCGTGTCAACAATATGGTCCATGCAGACAAAGGCCCGGTCGGGACGGCGCACCGTGCGCCCCTGTTCCTTCAACCCCTTCAGCGCCATGGACCCGGTCCGCTCATGCAGCAGCACACGGTCGATGTAAAGCAGGTCCGTCCCGTCGCCCAGATCGGCGACACAGTGCCGTTCCCAGAGTTTTTCGACAAGTGATCGGGCCATCTTCCCCTACCCATGGCGGCGTCGATGCCCGCCGCAAAATGATCTATTGTTATATCTTTATCAGATTTTCACCGATGCGGAAGCCGCTATCAGCGTCATGTCTGGGTTTCGTCGCCGGGCAGGCTGTTGGGATCGGGGTAGCGCCCCATGGTCAGCAGCAGGGCTGCCCCCGCCAGCAAGGCGATGGCACCAGCCAGCAAGGCGCTATCGTAGGTGCCCGTGGTCACAAACAGTCGGCCGAAGGTGAAAGGGCCAAAGCCCGCCCCCAAGGCAAAGAAGCCATACATCATGCCGTAGATGGCCCCATAGGCCCGCATGCCGTAATAGCGGCTGACCATGAAGGCCAGAATGTCGTACTCCACCCCCGCGGCAAATCCGATCAGCAGGACCGCAGCAACAGCGGATGGTGTGGTCACCCCATCACCGGTCAGCAGCAGACAAGCCGATGCCGGCAGGGCGAGCAGCACAAAGGCCACCGCCGGCGCCCAGAACCGGTCGATCAGCCAGCCGCCAATCAGACGGCCGGCAATCACCGATGGACCGATCAGACTGGCAATCTGTACCGCCTGCTGCGGGTCCATGCCTTTCGACCCCAGGATTTTCTCCAGGTTGGGGATCGGGCCGCCCACGGCAAAGGCGATGGGCACAAAGGCGATGGCCAATATCCAGAACCGGTAGGTGCCCAAAGCCTGACGTAAGGTGAGGCCACGATGGGCGACCTGGACCGGTGCATCGACGGCGCCCTTGTCCGTCACATCGCGGAACAGGAAATAGGCCACGGGCAGCGACAGCAGCAGCGGCAGCAACGCCAGTCCGACATAGGCCATGCGCCAGCCAACGACGCCGATCAGGTAGTTGGCATAGAGTTTGGCCATCGCCCCGAACAGGCCCGTGCCCAACAAGGACAGGCCCAGGGCAAGACCCCGATGGGTGTTGAACCAGTTATTGACCGCCCGTGTCCAGGTGATCGGCAAGGTCCCCGCGCCCAGGGCCGACATCAGCATCCAGTTCACATAAAACAGGGTCAAAGACCCGTTCGACAGGGCAAAGCCTGCCAGCGTCACCCCAAAAAGCAGCACCGAGACCAGCACGACCCGGCGCACTCCGAACCGGTCCGCCGCCATGCCAGCCAGCGGCCCGACCAACATGGCCCCAAAGGTCATGATGACCAGCGAGAACATGATTTGATCCACGCCCCAGCCGAATTCCGCCGACAATGGCGCCACAAAGACGCCGGTCGTATAGAAAGGGATCGGCGACAGCCCCGTACCAATGCCCAGGGCGGAAGCGGCCACCACCTTCCAGCCTTGCCTGAATTCTGACCGATCGACAGACATGCAAGCCCCCAGGTCAATCTAATTGGTATAATGATGTATCATTATGATCAAGGCAGGGCGGCCTAGGCAATCGCAAACCAGTCTGCCGGCTAAAAGTTTCACTGCCCTTGTCCAGTGGCTGGACAGTCGATCCGGGTCTGACAAATGATCAGCCATGACCGCCATCGCCGGGCCCCTGGCGTGCGCCTGTCGAACGGATCGCCCATGGCCTGTTCAACTGACGGACAGTTGCAGCGAACAGGCAGGTCACAGACGTTCCAGTCGCGTATCGGGAAAGGCCGTTTTCTTTGCCAAAGGGGTCGCCAATCATGGCCATTGATCTGAATGCCGATTATGCCCAGGCCGGTTTTGGCAACCGCCTGGGTTGGGGCCAGCGCCCGGCCCTGTTGATCATTGATTTCGTCAATGCCTATCTGGACCCGGCCTGCCCGCTTTATGCCGGGGTGGAGGGGGCGCAGGCCGGCGCTGTCACGCTGCTGACGGCGGCACGGGCCGCTAGCGTCCCGGTATTTCACACCAATGTTGCCTACACGCCCGGTGGCGTGGATGGCGGGGTATTCTTCCGCAAGGTCAAGGCGCTTTCCTGCTTTGAACGCGGTCTGCATCCGCATTGGGCCTCTTTCGCAACGGGGTTGGAGCCGGCAGCGGGGGAACCCGTGATCACCAAACAATATGCCAGCGCCTTTTTCGGCACATCGCTGGCTTCCACCTTGACCGCCAGCGGCATCGACACGCTGCTGATTGCCGGCCTGTCCACGTCCGGCTGCGTCCGCGCCTCGGCCCTGGATGCCTGCCAGCACGGTTTTGTGCCGCTGGTGGTGCGCGAGGCTGTGGGCGACCGAGACGCACGGGTGCATGAGGCGAACCTGTTCGATCTGAACGCCAAATATGCCGATGTCATCGGGATTGAAGAGGCGATCACGCACCTGTCGGCGCGGTGAGAAAGAAAGGGCCGGCCAGAGGTTGCCGGCCCTTTCCGTCCCTCAGGGTTTCATCACCCGCTTGCTGATTTTGGCCGTACCGGTCAATGCGGCCTTCTCTGCCGTCGGGCCCACAGTGACCTCGTACGTGCCACCCGCGATGCGCCACTGGCGTCCAGCTTCGTCAAAGCTGGCCAGCAGGCGCGGATCGGCCTTCAGCGTCACGGTGCGCGTCTCACCCGGCTTCAGGTCAACCTTGTCAAAGCCGATCAGGCGCTGCAGCTTCACCCCGCCGGCCCCGGTCAGATAGACCTGGGGCGCATCCTTGCCCGCGACAGCGCCCGTATTGGTGACCCGGAAACTGACGGTCAGCGTGTCACCACCCTTCACCGACAGCTTGTCATAGGCAAAGGTCGTGTAGGAAAGGCCGTGGCCGAAGGGAAAGAGCGGCTTCATGCCCAGGGTGGCAAAGCGGCGATAGCCGACATCGGCCCCTTCCTCATAGACCACGTCGAACTGCTGCTTCTTGGGCAGGCCCCAGCCCGGCAGATCACGGCGCGGATACTGGTCCAGGCTGGCCGGGAAGGTGACTGGCAGGCGGCCCGACGGATTGACCCGGCCGGTCAGCACATCGGCGATGGACTCACCCCCCTTCTGTCCGCTGTACCAGGCGGCGACCACCGCCCCCACCTTGTCCAGCCAGGGCATCAGGACCGGGCCGCCCGTTTGCAGGACCACGATGCTGTTGGGATTGGCGGCGGCCACCGCCTGGATCATTTCGTCCTGGCCCTGGGGCAGCGACAGGTCGTAGGCATCCAGTGCCTCGGCCATCCACTGGTTGGCGAAGACGATGGCGATATCGGCGGCCTTGGCGGCGGCGGCGGCTTCCGCCGGATAGCGACCATCCGCGAAGCTGATGGTGGCATCGGGCAGGACCGCGCGCAGCGCCTTCAACGGGGAAGAGGGATGGAATATCTGTCGGCCCCACATGGCCATGGGTCCGTCCCCACCCACCGGCACGACGCGGGCATTACCGCCCGTGGCCGTCACCTGTGACGAACCGGCACCCGACAGCACACCGGCATCTGCATGGCCGCCGATGACCACGATCCTTTTCCCGGCCCCGCCCTTCAATGGCAGAAGGCCCTTGTTGGCCAGTAGAACAATACCTTCATCGGCCACTTTCTTGGCCACCGCAGCGTGGGCGGCCGGATCAATCTGCGGCTTCACCGGCTTACCATCGAACAAGCCGGCAGCAAACATAGAGCGCAGGATACGCCGGGACATGTCGGACAGACGCGTCTCTGGCACAGTGCCGGCCAACGCCGCCTGCTTCAGCGGTTCACCGAACCAGACTTGGCTGTCCAACTGTTCACCCGACTGCTGGTCCAGCCCCTTCAAGGCATAGTCGGTGGCGTGGACTGCTCCCCAGTCTGACATGACCCAGCCCTTGTAACCCCAATCCCCCTTCAGCACGCCATTCAGCAAATGGTCGTTGCCGCAGGAATAATCGCCATTCACAAGGTTATAGGCGCACATGACAGAGCCGGGCTGGCCCTTCTCGATGGCGATCTGGAAGGCCAGCAGATCGCTTTCGCGGTGGGCGGCTTCCTGGATGATGGAATTGGCGTAGAAGCGCCCCGTTTCCTGCCCGTTCAGGCTGAAATGCTTGACGGTAGAAATAATGTTCTGGTCTTGGATCGCCTTGATGCTTTCACCCGCAAGCGTGCCAGCCAGCCACGGATCTTCCCCCAAATATTCAAAATTGCGGCCATTGCGTGGATCGCGGGCCAAGTTGACGCCGCCGGCCAGCAGCACGTTGAACCCGCGCGCCGCAGCCTCTTTGGCGATGATGGCCCCACCTTCGTAGGCGAGTTTGGGATTGAAGCTGGCGGCCAGCGCCACACTGGCTGGCAGGGCCGTCGCCGTATCGCCCGGCCGCACCTCGCCCGGATTGGTGATGCCCAGGCTGGCGTCTGTTTCCGTCAGCGCCGGAATGCCGAGACGCGGCACACCAGGGATAAAGCCAGCGCCACCCACTGATCTCGCCGGAAGGGGCGGGCCGCCGGGAAAACTCAGTGCCATCGGCCCATGCAGCAGACCGATCCGTTCATCCAGCGTCAGTTCAGCATCCAGCAACCGGGCCCGTTCATCGGGCGACAGTGACGGGTTGCGCCAACCCTCTCCCGCCGCCAGGGCAACGGCGGAACAGGACAGGCTTGCCCCACAGATGGCGGTGGCCAGGAATGGCATCAATACCCGGTTTTTCGACATGGACTCCCCTCTTGCGGCAAAGCTGTCGACGCTCATGGTTCGTTGGTTGAAGTTTCTTCAGCCTGCCACGGAAAGAAACCCGCGCCAAAATGGCGGCGGCAGTTATCCGCCAGGTGGCCATACGACTAACCGGCAGTTGATGCACAAATTTGTCGCAGTGTTCAGGCAGAACAGACCAAAATTACATTTATCGCCACACAGCGGATAAAGATGATATCGCCGCTGCCACACTCCGTTTCCTTCCCCACAATTGTTTCCCAGAACAACAACGCCGGCCAAAGGCAGCACTGACGAAACTGGGAGTACGGGATATGCAGATCGAGAACATTGTGCCGGTACAGGAAACTGTCCGCGAATGGCTGAGGAAGCCCCGACATCAACTGCTGATCGGCGGGCAGTGGGTTGACCCGGTTGCCGGCGGCACCTTGGCCACCATCAATCCCGCGACAGGCGAGGTATTGGCCCAGATCGCCGCTGCCGATGCTGCGGATGTCGACCGTGCCGTGGCCGCCGCCCGCACGGCCTTCGATGATGGTGCCTGGCGATCGATGACACCAGCCCTGCGTGCGCGCCTGTTATGGCGTATCGCCGACCTGATTGATGCCCATATTGAAGAATTGTCGGAGTTGGAGACGCTGGACCAGGGCAAGGCGCTTTATGTCGGGCGCTGGGCCGAAATCCCGATGGCTGCCGAACAATTTCGGTTCTTCGCCGGCCTGTGTACCAAGGTGACGGGCGACACGATTCCATCCAGCATCAATTATCAGCCGGTGGGCAAGCGGGTCGCGGCCTTCACCACCAAGGAGCCGGTGGGTGTGGTGGCCGCCATCACGCCCTGGAATTCGCCCTTGATCATGCATGCCATGAAACTGGCACCGGCGCTGGCCGCCGGCTGCACGGTGGTCCTGAAACCGGCGGAGGAAACGTCGCTGACGGCCCTGCGCCTTGCGGAACTGTTGGTAGAAGCGGGCGTGCCGGCCGGCGTGGTCAATGTCGTGACCGGGCTGGGCCCGGTCGTGGGGGCAGCGCTGGCCGCCCATAAGGATGTCGATAAGGTGGCCTTCACCGGCTCCACCCAGACGGGCCGCGCCATCCTGGACGGGGCCAGGGGCAATCTGAAGAAGGTGACCCTGGAACTGGGTGGTAAGTCGCCGGTCGTGATCATGCCGGATGCGGATCTGGATGCCGCCATCCCTGGGGCTGCCAATGCCATCTTCTTTAATGGCGGACAGGTCTGTGTGGCGGGGTCGCGGCTTTATGCTCACCGGTCCATCTTTGACAAGGTGGTGGCCGGTGTGGCGGCGATTGCCCGCAGCACCCGCCTGGGTCACGGCCTCTCACCAGACACACAGATGGGGCCGCTGGTCAGCAAGCGCCAGGCCGACCGGGTGAAGGCCTATATCGATCAGGCGGTGGCCGATGGCGCCACCCTGGTGACGGGCGGCGGGCAGAAAGGCCCCGCTGGCACCTTCATCGAGCCGACCGTGATCACCAATGCTGATCCTGCATCGCGTATCATGTGCGAAGAAGTGTTTGGCCCCGTGGTGGTCGCCACCCCGTTCGACGATGTGGCAGAAGTGGTCGCCGCCGCCAATGACACCGAATTTGGTCTGGCTGCGAGCGTCTGGACCCAGGACCTGTCGGCGGCACACCGCCTTTCATCCGATATCCGCGCCGGTACGGTGTGGGTGAACTGTCACTCGTTCTGGGATGTGGCGCTGCCCATCGGTGGGTTCAAACAGTCAGGCTGGGGCCGCGAAAGCGGGGCCGGAGCCATCGAAAAATACTTGGAAATCAAAACCGTGTGCATGGTCCTGTGACCTGCCGGTAATGTGACCACTCGATCAAGGATCAATATCTGATGTTCGCCAATCGCAAGACCGGCCGTTCGCTGCTCCTGGCCACGACCATCGTTGCCACCGCTCCCCCAGCGCTCTCGCAGACCAACAATCTGGTGCTGGATGAGATTATCGTGACGGCCCAGCGTCGCGAAACCTCGCTCCAGACGACGCCCGTCGCCGTCACGGCCCTGAACGCCGACGCCCTGGCCACCCAGAATGTCAGTAGTGCAGAGGATCTGTCCGCCCTGGTTCCCAGCCTGACCATGCTGCCCGTCACGGCCAGCCGGTCCACCCTGCAGGTGGGCCTGCGCGGTGGTACGGAACAGTCAGGCGGTCTGGTCACGTCTGAATCCGCTGTCGCCTTCTATGTCGATGACGTCTATCGCGGCCGTCTGGCCGGGTCGAATATGGAACTGGCCGATATTCAGCGGGTCGAGGTGCTGCGCGGGCCGCAGGGCACGCTCTATGGCCGCAACTCCTTCTCCGGTGCCATCAAGATCGTCACCCGCACGCCGGGGGAGGATGAATGGGCAGAGGTTCAGGGCGGTATCGGGTCACAGGATCTGGTTTATGGTGCCGCCTCCTGGGGTGGTGACGTCATTGACAATGCGCTGGGCGCATCGCTTTCCGTGCTGTACCGCGACCAGGACGGCTATGTGTATAATCAGGCCCTGAACAAGGATGTGTTCGGGCAAGAGAATCTGGCCCTGCGCGGCAAGCTGCATTTCTATGGGCGTGAGGGGCTGAAGGCCACCCTGGCGGTCACCCACACCAAAGACCGCAATGACGGCCCGGCCAACCTGATCCCCGTCCGCTTTGCCGGCACCTTCCCCACCCTGGCGGCCAACGCGGTTTCCACCACCGACGCCATCCCCCGTGCCGGTTCCCGCTATGTCAGCCTGTCGACCGCCGAACCCGATGGCTATACCGACCAGACGGCAGTATCGCTGGATATCAGTGCCGAATGGGGCGAAGTGACGGTGCGGTCCATTTCTGCCTTTGTCGGTACGCAGGACGGTTTCGCGTTCGACCTGTCGGGCGGCATCCGCAACCCCGACGGCAGCTACCGTCCCAACGGTCTGGTGCGGGATGGCCGTGGCAGCACCGACCAATATAGCCAGGAACTCCAGTTCCAGGGTGATGGGCTGGACGGCACGCTGAACTGGATCACGGGACTGTATTACTTCCGCGAAGAAAGCCATCAGGTACTGAAGGACCAGTTGGTACTGGGCCAGTTCTTCACCATGCCCGTCCTGCCGCAGACCATCGACACCACCACCGACAGCTACGCCGCCTTTATCCAGGCGACTTATCAGGTGGATGACCGTCTGTCCGTGACCGGCGGCCTGCGCTATACCAAGGACAAGAAGAAGCTGGATGGCACCATCCAGAACTATCTGCCCTTTGGGCCCGGCCCGGCCATCGCGCTGGTCCCGGTCAAGCGCGAACCCAGTTTCAGCGCCTGGTCGCCGAAATTGGGGGTGGACTATAAGATCACAGACGACGTCTTTGCCTATGCCACGGTGTCGCGCGGGTTCAAAGCCGGTGGTTTCAATGGGCTGGCCGTGGCCAACCCCGTGGTATTCGGCACCGTCTATGATCCTCAGACCGTCTGGGCCTATGAGGGTGGGTTGAAGGTCACGGGCCTGGAGGGGCGGCTGCGGGCCAACCTCTCCGTCTATCGAAACGACCTGTATGATTTGCAGCAGACCGAACAGGTCGCCGCCGGTTCCTTCGCCGTTCGCAATATCGGCAATGCCCGTGTGGACGGTGTGGAACTGGAACTGACCCTGAAGGCGGCGGAAGGGCTGGATCTGTTCGCCAATCTGGGCCTGATGGACGACCAGTACAAATCCAAGAACCCCCTGTCCGACAGCGCCACCTCGGGCGCCAAGCATCTGCCCCTGCTCTCACCGTGGAGCATCCAGACCGGCTTCACCTATGAAACCCCTGCCTTCTGGCAGGATCAGGCACGGGTGCGGCTATCGGCCAGCTACCAGTATCAGGATGATTATTATTCCACCGTCGCCAACCTGATCCGGACAGAGACGGTGGGTCTGGTCAGTGGGTCCGTCGCCCTTGTGTCCGACAATGAGAGCTGGAGCCTGACCTTGGCCGGCAAGAACCTGACCAACGAAAGCTACTTCACCACGGCCCCCAGTAGCGCCGCCATCGCCGTAGCGGAGCCGCGCACCTGGACCCTGACGGCGGGGTACAAGTTCTGACAAGATGGGCGGGGCCGATCGCCGGCCCCGCCCCTTTGATGATCAGAAGCGTGCCTTCAACTCCACACCCACCGTGCGCGGCGGGGCCTTTGTGGTGAAGTTGAAGACGGTGGTGTTGGGCACGACCAGCACCACGCCATCGACATTGTAGCGCTTGTCAAACAGGTTGCGGGCATAGAGCGTGGCGCTCCATGTCTCGTTTTCCACACCAAGCCGGACATTGACCAGATCAATGGCCGGCCGTTCCGTACCGGGCGTGTTCAGCGTGTCATAGAACATCGGGCCAGTGCGGTTATATTCCACACGTGCCGACATATCGTAATCAGCAAAGACCGGTACCGTATACTGGGCGCCCAGGATCGCGTCATATTTGGCCGTGAACGGGAAGCGGTTGCCGACAGTCTGCGGCAATTCGGCATTCTTCTTGATCTCGCTGTCCAGATAGCCGTAGCCGAAGAACAGGTCCAACCCTTCGGCCACGCGTGCCTGACCGTCAAATTCGAAGCCCCGGATCTGGTTGCGATCGACAATGGAGATCACGCGCGACAGCGAGAAGGGGAAGAACTGGAAATATTGGGCGTTTTCCACCTTCGTGCTGAAGGCCGCGACATTCAGGGTCAGACGGCCATCCAGCAGGCGGCTTTTCACGCCCGCCTCATAAGAAGACGAGGTCTCCTTGCCGAACGCATCCTGAACGGTGGTGTTGCGCACACCGTCAGTGTTGATGATGTTGAAACGGCTGCCCAACGGGTTGAAACCGCCGGAGCGGAAGCCCTCGCCATAGGTGGCGTAGAGTGACACATCCTCCGTCGCCTTCCAGCGCAAGGACACCCGCGGCTGTGCGGCACTAAACTTGTCCGAACGGACCAGACCCGTCACATTGGGAAGCGGGGAGAAAGCAGCCGGCGTCAGGTTTTTGGTCTCACGATCTTCCTTGTCGTACCGCATGGCGGTCGAGATTTCGAGTTCGGGCGTGATGTCATAGGCCACCTGACCGAACACCGCCCAGGCCTCGTTGGTATTGTCAGTCCAGGTGACGGCGACGACCGGGTTTGCCGCACCACCCAGCGGATCAGGCACAATCACGCCCTGGCCCAAATCGTTACCGCGGTTCAACACGACCTCGCGGTTGAACTTGATATAATAGGCGCCGGCGATATAGCGCAGGCGGTTCTCACCGGGCGAGGTAAAGCGCAGTTCAAAGGACGTATCGTCCTGATTACGCTCCTGATACTGCGTACCATCGCGCAGGGTGGGCCCATAACCTTCGATCAAAGCCGGATTGGTGAAAAAGGCAGACGGGGCTGGACCACCGGGGAACGGCACCCCAAACAAGGCCAAGTCCACCGCACCTTCGCCGCCCATATTCTCCTTCAGGTCGTGATAGGCGGCGGTGAAAGTGAGGGTGCCCGCCTCACTGTTCCAATCCACCTTGCCCGACAGGTCAACACGTTCCTGATTGTTGAAGCTGCGCACATTGCCGGCATAGGGGATGGAGGTGTCCCGGATATCCACACCGGTGACAAAGCCGGGCGTGCCAGCCGTCTGGTTATTGAAGTTGAAGGCGTACCCGTCGATCTCGCCATAGCCCGCCGACAGGTCGATCTCAATATCTTCCGTCGCCTTATAGACCAGACGGCCCCGCACCAAGCTTTCGGTGAAGGGGTCTTCCTTTTCCTTCAGGGTGATATTGTCGTAAAAGCCCTTGCGATCCTTGTGGACGGCCGTGACGCGGGCGAACAGCTTGTTCTCCACCAGCGGGCCACCGACATAACCGCCGACCTTATATTCATTGCCGCGGAACTCGTATCCGGCCTGTACCTGGCCTTCCGGCGTATCGCCGGGCTTCTTGGTGCTGACCAGGATGGCACCACCGATGGCGTTACGGCCATAAATCGATCCCAACGGACCCTTGATCACCTCGATCTGCTCAATATCCACCATCTCCTGGTTAAAGGCGTTGGGGTTGGGCACCAGCACCCCGTCCAGGACATAGGCAAAAGGCGGCTCGGCATCACGCGGCTGAATGACGCCACGGATATGGACCTGGCTTTCACCGACATTGGTGGTCTGCAGGAAGCTGACATTGGGGGTGAGGGCCAGGAAGTCGGCCGGGCCGGAAATGCCCGCCTTCTCAATCGTCTCCGACGTGAACGCCGCCACCGCCACCGGCGTCTCGCGCGCGGTTTCGTTGCGCTGGCGCGCGATGACCACGATTTCCTCGATCATGGTGGCGCTGTTGGCCCCTGCCGGCGGCGCGCTCTGCGCCTGCGCTGGCATATTGGATACAATCATTGATGCACATATGGCCGTGCCGGTCAGCAGGCGGGCCGAGGAAATACCGTTTCGCATGATCACCTGTCTCCGCTGTTCCATGGATTTTATTGATTTTCCGGGGCTGGACCGGCGTGTCGCCGTCCCGCTCGCCTCAGCAAAAACTTATATGAGATTCCGCTTTCGGCAAGCGCGGATGCATGACATTGTATACTTTATCGATTGGATGTGACGCGAATGCCGCGGTGGCTGCCAAAGCTACGCGGCGCAGGATGTGGTTACCCGACGCACCGGCCCGACAGAACGGATGGGTGGTGCGATCACCCGTCCTTGCGCTAAGAACAAGTGTCACTCCGCCGGGTTGGAAGCCACCAGGACATGCAGCGATGAGCAATGCCGTCGAAAAGGCCTATGCCGAAATCCGCGACGCCATCCATGCCGGCCGATTCCCTCCCGGCGCGCACCTGAAGGAAGGGGAGCTGGCCGATCTGATCGGCGTCAGCCGCACCCCCATCCGCGAGGCGCTGCGCCGGTTGAATGCCGAAGGGGCGGTGAAGTTCATGCGCAACCACGGCGCCTTTGTCGCCGACTGGTCGCTGGATGAGATCAAGGAAATCTTTGATCTGCGCGCCATGCTGGAGGGCTACGCCGTCGAACGCGCCGCCGAACGCGCCACTCCGGAACAGGTGGCGCGGCTCCGGCAGTTGGCCGAAGAGATGCTGGCGCTGGAACCCAAGGCAACAGCCGCCGCGTTATCCCGGATTGCAGAGGCGAATGGCGAGTTCCACCGCCTGATTGTGCAAGCCGCCGGCACGCAGCGCCTGTCCCTGATGATGGCGCAGGTGGTCGAGGTGCCGCTGGTCCTGCGCACCTTCCACCGCTACAACGCCGAAGCGCTGCGCCGCAGCCTGCGCCACCATATGGAAATCGTCTCCGCCTTTGAGGTGCGCGACGGTGCCTGGGCCGGCTCCGTGATGCGCAGCCACATCGCCGCCGCCTGGCACGCGATTGAGGCAAGCCGGGCGGAAACGATGGCGGTCAGGGAAGCAGCGGAGTGATTGGCGGGGCACCGAGCCCCGCCAATCAACTTCTCACGCCGCCCGCACACTTTCCTGCATCGCCGGATCAACCGGGGCCGGAAGGCCGGTTTCCGCCACACAGCGTTCGCGCAGTTCTTCGATGTCACCGCCAAAGTTAAACAGGCCCGTCTCGCCCCGCGCCGTGCGAAGGCTGTCGCGCAGGCTGTCCGTGGCCGCCGCATCCACCGATCCGTCGGCGGCCAGCACCACGCCATAGCGCTTGGCGCCGTCTGCCGTGACCAGCCCACGCTTGACGTCCCCCGCCACCAGCGCCGGGTCGCGGGCCAGCGGGTCGCCCCAGCCGCCGCCGCCCCAGGTGTCGAAGATCAGCAGGTCGCCGGGGCGGACCTGGATATCGTCAATCTTGGCAGCCAGCACCTTTTCTGTGCCATCAGCCCGGATCAGGACGCGGCGGGAACGCCAGCCGGGTTCGCCACCATTCACACCCCAGGGATAGGTGAACCAGCGATCATCATGGATGGCGATGGCACCCGGTTCGAGGAAACGATAAGCGATGCGCACACCATTGCCGCCGCGATGCAGGCCGGGGCCGCCACTGTCGGGAATGGTCTCATACCGCTCGATGCGCAGCGGGAAATAGGCTTCCAGGAACTCGTTGGGCACATTGGTGAAATTGGGCCACAGTGAATGTCCGTCCGGCCCATCGCCAAAGGGGCGGCCCGGAATGCCACCAAAGCCGATCTGGAACAACTGGTAGTACTTTCCAGACCCGCGATAGGTGCCCGACAGCATCAAATGCGGGGAGGAGGAGAAACCGGCCGCGTTCAGGAATTCCGGCGTGCGCTGCCCCAACAAGGCCCCCAGCACGTCGAACACCCGCCCAATACCATGGGTACGGCAGGACAGCGCTGCCGGATATTTCGGCTTCAGCAGCGATCCTTCCGGGATGCGGGTTTCCACCAGATCATAGAAGCCGTCATTGAACAGGATCTGCGGGTCGAAGACCATGATCATGTAGATGCCGAAGAACATCTTCAGCATATTTTCATTGAGGTAGAAGTTGATCGAGCTTTCCGACTGGGGCGAGGTGCCTTCCCAGTCCAAGATCACCTTATCGCCCTCCCGCCACATGGTGGCCTTCAGCTTGTATGGACCATATCCGCGACCATCGTCACAGATGTAGTCCTCAAAGCTGACCTTTTCTTCACTAATGGAAGTGGCGATCAGTTGCGCCATGGCGCGTTTGTTCCGCTCCAGCAACTCTCCCGTTGCAGAAACGAATGTTTCGGTCCCGAAACGGCCACAGAGTTCCGTGATCCGTCGGGCAGCGATTCGACAGGACGCGATGATGGCATTCAGGTCCGACCGGCACCAGTCGCGCGTGCGGGTATTGTTCAGGACCAGTTCCAGCAGATCCTCGTTCAACACACCCTTACGATACAGCTTTACGGGCGGGATGCGGATGCCTTCCTGGAAAATGGAAGTCGCATCGGTGGGCAGGCTGCCCGGCACCTTGCCGCCGACATCGGTCTGATGGCCGAAATGGCAGGTCCAGGCGACCAGCTTGCCATCCTTGAAGACCGGCATGATCACCAGCCAGTCATTCAGATGGCTGATGGCCCCTTCTACCGAATAGGGGTCGGACAACCAGATGATGTCGCCTTCTTCGATCGTGCCCTTGTAGTTCTTCAGGAAGCCGCCCAGGAAGGAGCCGAACTGCCCCACCACCATCTTGCCTTCGTTATTGGCGATCAGGGGGAAGGCGTCGCCCTGTTCACGGATGCCGGGCGACATGGCCGTGCGGAACAGGGTGGCATCCATTTCCGCGCGCGCATTGCGCAGGGCGTTTTCAATGATGTCCAGCGTGATCGGGTCGATGGCGACCTTCTGGAACGGGGTGGGGTTGGTTTCAATGATCTTGGCAACCATGGGTCTGTCCCTCTGTCCAGAAGTGTCGTCAGGCGGTGGCGAGCGGGCGGATCAGGATCAGCCCGTAATCGTCAACCTCCGCCCCATGGTCGGGCAGCAGCACGGTGGTGCTGTCCATTTCACAAATGATGGCAGGACCGGTGATAAAGTCACCGGCCTTCAGCTTGGCCCGGTCGTAAATGACCGCCGGATGCTCCTTGCCATCAGCCCAGAGGACATGGTCGCGCACCTTGGCAGCCGCCGGGTTGCCATCGCCGCGCGGCAGCCTTTCCAGACGGATGGCTGAGGCCTTGCCCAGCGCCGTGGCACGGACCGTCACCAGCTCCCGGTCGCTGTCCAGGCAGAAGGTAAACAAGCGCTCGTGCTCCTTGTCAAAGGATGCTGCCAACGCTTCCAGCCCGCCTTCCGCAAACCCGTCGAGCGCCACGGGTAACGACACTTCGAACGCCTGCCCCGAATATCGCACCCCGGCCTCAAACGTGATTTCCTGATCCGCTTCCGCCACCCCCTCGGCCAGCAGTTCGCGGGCCACCGCGGCACGCAGGTCGGCCAGCAGCGCCGCAACATTGGCATTGCTCACTTCGGCAAAAATCTTGCCCACCGACTTGGCGCGTTCGGCGCGCAGGCGGGTGGTGGCATCGCCAAAGGCGCACAGCACGCCGGGACTGGGCGGCACAATGACCGGCCAGCTACCCAGCAGCTTGCCCAGGGCATTGGCATGCAGCGGCCCCGCCCCACCGAAGGCCACCAGCGCGAAATCGCGCGGGTCATACCCCTGCTGAACCGAGATCAGGCGCAGGGCCCCCATCATCGTCTCATTGGCGATCGAATAGATGCCGTTGGCGGCCGCCGCCAGATCAATGCCCAGCGTGTCGGCGATGTTCTGCACCGACGCCGACGCCGCGGGCCGGTCCAACCGCATGGTGCCGCCCAATAACTCTTCGGGCAGGTAACCCAGCACGACATTGGCGTCGGTCACGGTCGGCTTATCCCCGCCGCGGGAATAGCAGACGGGGCCGGGCACGGCCCCGGCCGACGCCGGGCCCACGCGCAGCGCCTTGGTGAGGTCCGGCACAAAGGCGATGGAGCCGCCGCCGGCCCCGACCGTGCGGATATCCAGCGATGTGGCACGCACCTTCAGATCACCGCATTCGGTTTCGCGCGCCAGACGCGGCTGACCATTTTCGATCAACGCCACGTCGGTCGACGTGCCGCCGACATCGACAGTCAGCAGATTCTTGAAGCCCGACTTGCCGCACACCCACAGCGCCCCGGCCACACCGCCGGCCGGTCCGCTCATCAGCAGATTAACGGGATGATCCTGGGCCTTTTCAAAGCTCATCAGACCGGCGTCGGAGCGCAGCAGGTTCATCTGCCCGTTCATGCCGGCCTTGTTCAGTTCGGCCTTCAGGTTGCGCACATAATTGGCCACACGCGGGCGGACATAGGAATTGGCAACGGTCGTCAGGGCGCGTTCATATTCCTGCATCTCCGGCAGCACCTCGGACGACAGCGACACGGGCAGATCGGGGAAGACCTCCCGCGCGATCTGGCCGGCCCGCACCTCATGCGCGTCATTGCGATAGGCATTGATGAAGGCGATGGTCAGGGCCTCGATCCCCTCCCCCTTCAGCTTTTCCAGGGCGACGCGCAGGGCAGCCTCGTCCAGGGGCGTGACGATCGACCCGTCCGCCCCGATACGCTCCGGCACTTCTACGGTGCATTCCAGGGGGGCCGTCAGCGGCGGCTTGTTCCAGACGATCCAGCCGGCCAGGCCGCCCGGCACGAAGCTGCGCGCAATGTGCAGCACCTGGCGGTAACCGTCTGTCGTCACCAGCCCCACCCGCGCCCCGGTGCTGGTCAGCACGGTATTGGTGGCGACCGTGGTGCCATGCATGAAAAGCTGCACATCCTTCGGATCAATGCCCGCCTTGGCGCAGATTTTCAGGGTGCCGGTAACAACAGCCACCGACGGGTCGTGCGGGGTGGACGGCACCTTGTCGCGAAAGGTTTCCCCCGTCTCATCCTCGATCAGCAGCAGGTCCGTGAAGGTTCCCCCCACGTCCACGCCGAGCCTGTAAGCCATTCTAAAACTCCTGTTCCCGAATGTTTTTCTGCTTTCGATGCGGCGTGGCTTGTCCCGCCGCTATTCCGCTGCTTGCGCTGGTGCCGGGAACATGCCTGCCCGCCCCAGCATCGCCGGATTCCGGCGTCCGATGATCCCTTCCAACCAACGGGCAGCCTCTATGGCCGCCGCAAGGTCGATACCGGAGGCGATCTTCATACGGTTCAGCATGTAGACCAGATCCTCGGTCGGGATGTTGCCCGTGGCCGCCGGCGCAAAGGGGCAGCCGCCGATGCCCCCCAGCGAACTGTCCAGGACAGCAACGCCGACAGTCGTCGCCGCATAGGCATTGGCGATGCCGGTATTGCGGGTGTTATGAAAATGGGCGCGCAGACGAATGCCGGGAAGGGCTTCGGCTACGGCCTGAAACCGTTCCACCACATCGGCAGGACTGGCCACACCGATCGTATCGGCCAGGGCAATCTCATCCACACCATGGTCGGCGGCACGCTTGGCCACTTCCACCACCCGCGCTACCGCAACCTCCCCCTCAAAAGGGCAACCGAAAGACGCGCCGATGGTCACGCTGGTCGGAATCTTGGCCGCACGGGCGGCGGCCGCCACTTCCGCCCAACCGGTCAGCGTTTCCATCGTCGGGGCACCATTATTGCGCTGGCTGAAGGTGTCGGACGCCACCAGCACATAGTTCACTTCGGTCACACCAGCGGCCAATGCCCGATCGAAACCACGGCCATTCATGGCCAGACCGATATAGGAGACGCCGTTGTCGCGGGGCAATGCTGCCAACACCGCTTCGGCATCCGCCATCTGTGGCACACGCTTGGGATTGACGAAACTGGTCACCTCAATCCGCTTTGCCCCGGCCGCGATGGCGCGGTTGATCAATTCCACCTTCTGTTCGGTGCTGACGGGCGTGGCCTCGTTCTGCAAGCCGTCGCGAGGGCTGACCTCGACGATTTCCACCTGGGAAGGCATCCGCTTCTTCCTTGCTGCGGACAGGCAGGCCAATGGCCCGACATGCCCTAATCGCTGTCAAATGTATACAACCATGCCCGACACAGCCCTGACAAGAGGGTTTGAGCACCGGATTTTCTCCGCACCACCCCTTGCCATGGCGCCTTATTATGTGCATCCTTTAGCGGAACTCCAGTCGGCAGGCCCTTCCCCGCCACCGACCGGGGCCGAAATTCCAAATGTATACATTGATTGGGAGACGACGGTGACGGACCAGGGCATCGACGCCAATGAAAGCACGGGTCAGGTGGCCAAGCGCCAAGGCCCCCTGACCGACCTGCGCGTGATCGAGATGGGGCAGCTTCTGGCCGGGCCCTTCTGCGGTCAGTTGCTGGCCGATTTCGGGGCGGAGGTGATCAAGCTGGAGCAGCCCGGCAGCGGTGACCCGATGCGCGAATGGGGTCGGGAAAAGCCGCATGGCAAGTCGCTGTGGTGGCCGGTCGTCGCCCGCAACAAAAAATCGGTGACCCTCAATCTGCGCGAAAAGGCAGCCCAACAGATCGTGCGTGATCTGGTGGCCAAGTCCGACATCCTGATTGAGAATTTCCGCCCCGGCACCATGGAACGCTGGGGCTTGGGTTATGATGTGCTGTCGCAGATCAATCCCAAACTGGTGATGGTGCGGGTCACGGGTTTTGGCCAGACGGGGCCCTATGCGTCACAGGCCGGCTATGGCTCCATCGGGGAGGCTATGGGCGGCCTGCGTTATGTGGTGGGTGACCCGTCCACGGCGCCCTCACGCATGGGCATTTCCATCGGCGACAGTCTGGCCGCCACCTATGCCGCGTTGGGCGCCCTGATGGCCGTCCATGCGCGTGAACGCACCGGCCGGGGGCAGGTCGTGGACAGCGCGATCTATGAGGCGGTGCTGGCCATGATGGAAAGTCTGGTCACCGAGTATGACCAGACCGGCTATGTGCGTGAACGCACCGGCCCCATCCTGCCCAATGTGGCGCCCAGCAACGTCTATCCGACCAGCGACGGCCAGATGATCCTGATCGCCGCCAACCAGGACACAGTGTTCAAGCGTCTTGCCGACGCCATGGAACAGCCCGAACTGGCCAGCAATCCGCGCTATGCTACCCATTCGGCGCGCGGTGCCGTGCAGCAGGAACTGGACGATCTGATTTCCCACTGGACCCGCACGGTGGAAGCCGGGCCGCTTCTGGACCTGATGGAAAAACACGGTGTGCCGGCCGGGCGTATCTACCGTGCGCCGGAGATGATGCAGGACCCGCATTTCCAGGCCCGTCAGAACATCATCAAAGTAGCTCATCCGATCTTTGGCAAACTGGCCATGCAGAACGTGGCCCCGCGCCTGTCCGATACGCCGGGCGGCGTGGTCCATCCTGGCCCCGAGCTGGGTGAACATACGGCTGAAGTGCTGGGCGGCATTCTGGGCCTGGACCAGGACCGTCTGTCAGCGTTGAAGGCGGCGGGGATCATCTGAACATGGCACAGGACCTGGATGCCGATTATGCGCAGGCGGGGTTCGGGCACCGGTTGGGCTGGGGCAAACGCCCGGCTCTGCTGATCATTGATTTCGTCAATGCCTACCTCGACCCTGCCTGCCCGCTTTATGCCGGCGTGGAGAACGTCCGCGATCAGGCGGCAACCTTGTTGTTGGCCGCCCGCGCCGCCGGCATCCCGGTCTTTCATACCAATGTCGCCTACACACCGGGCGGTGTGGATGGAGGGGTGTTTTTCCGTAAGGTGAAGGCCTTGTCCTGTTTTGAACGCGGTCTGCATCCGCATTGGGCCGCCTTTGCCGACGGGCTGGAACCGGCGGCCGGGGAGCCGGTGATCACCAAACAATATGCCAGCGCCTTTTTCGGCACATCACTGGCCTCCACCCTGGCGTCCAGTGGCATCGACACGCTGCTGATCGCCGGCCTGTCGACCTCTGGCTGTGTGCGGGCCTCGGCGCTGGATGCCTGCCAGCATGGTTTCATACCGCTGGTCGTGCAGGATGCAGTGGGGGACAGAGACCCACGGGTGCATAAGGCGAACCTGTTCGACCTGAACGCCAAATATGCCGATGTGGTGGGGCTGGAAGAGGTTGTCACCCATCTGGCGACCATCGTTCGGTAAGGTCAGCCCGCCCGCAGCCTCAGGGCGACAGAACGGCGCTACCGTCGGACTTCAGGGTCTGGCGGCACCAGTCCGCTGCCTCTGACAGCAGGGGTTCTACCGCCGGTGTCACCCCGGTCATATGGATGAAGGCGTGGATCATCGACGGGCAATGGCGGTGTGTGACCGACACGCCGTCGGCCAAAAGCCGGTCTGCAAGGGCTTCACCTTCTTCGCCCAGCGGATCAAAACCGGCGGTCAGCAGCATAACGGGCGCGCAATGGCCCATAGGGCCCCGTTCCAGGAAATTGTAGCGGGCATCACCGCGGCCCACCGGGTCAGGCAGGGCCAGGGCCGTGAAAGTCTGCATTGACCGTTCCGTCAGCAGATAATCACGGCCCAGCCGTGCGCGGCCCGGAAACTGTCGCACGAAGGAGACGACCGGATAGAACATCAGGATACCGGCGACGCGGGGACCGTCGGGGGGCGCATCCAATGCCGTCGCCAACGCCAGGTTGGCCCCGGCGGAATCCCCGGCGATGATCACCTGGTCCGGGGCCAGACCCCAGGTTGGGCCTTGCTGCCCGATCTGGGCCAAGATGGCTAAGGCATCATCATGGGCGGCCGGCAAGGGATGTTCCGGCGCCAGACGGTATGTGGCGGCCAATACCGGCATGCCCGACAGGGTGGCCAGACGGCGGCAGGCCATCTCGTGGCTGTCCAGCCCCCCCGCCACGAACCCGCCGCCATGGAAATAGAGGATGGCCGTGGCCGGCCCCTCTCCCCCGCCTGCCGACCGATAAAGCCGCCCTTCCAGCGGGCCGGTGGCCCCGGTCAGCGACACTGTCTGCACCGTCAGGGGTTCGCTGGGGGGTGGGGCTTCCATCCTGCGGCAATTTTCCGTCATGACGGCCCGGATCACGTCAACCGGCAGGTCAGCCATGTCCGGCTGCCCCAGGCCATTGATATGCGCCAGCATGCCGGCGATCGCCGGGTCAAGGTTGGTCATGGTGTTCCCCTGTTACAAGGCCGGTATCGGCGTGCCGGGCATCAGGATGATCGGCTTGATCACCTGTCCGCGTTCAGAGGCTTCCACAGCCTCATTGATCTCGGCCAGCGGATAGAACTGCACCAGCCGGTCAAAGGGCAGGCGGCCTTCGCGGTACAGATCCACCAGCCAGGGGATGAAGGTTTCGGGATCGGCATCCCCCTCCACCACCCCGCGCAGGCGACGCCCGCCGCTGAGCAGATGACCGCCATCAACGGCGATGTCCTGCCCATGGGCGATGGCACCGACCACGGCGCATTCACCCATGGGGGCCAGCATCAGGATGCCGCTGCGGATGACATCGGCCCGTGCGGTCGTGTCGATGCTGTAATCGACGCCCACCCCCTGGGTCAGGGCCAGGATGGAAGCCACGGTATCGGTGCCAATGGGATCAATCACATCGGTGGCGCCCAGCGACAGGGCCATGTCGCGGCGGGCCGGCTGCGGGTCGATGGCAATAATGCGCCCGGCCCCCAGCATCCGGGCCGCCATGATGGCCGACAGGCCCACGGTACCAGCGCCCATAACCACCACGCTTTGCCCGGCCCGTATCTTCAGGGCATTGGTGACGGTGCCCACCCCCGTCATCACGCCGCAGGCCAGCGGCCCCAGCAGGGCCGTGGGCACATCGTCCGCCACCTTCACGACATTGCGTTCATGGGCCAGGGCATGGGTGGCAAAGCTGGACTGGCCGAAAATATTGCCATGGATGGGTTCGCCATCCTTGGACAGGCCGCTGCTGCCATCCAGGCGGGACCCAAAGAAATTGCGGGGGAAAAACTCCCGGCAATAGGAGGGAGCGGAACCGGCACAGGCCGGGCAGGTGCCGCAGGTATTGAAACTGATCACCACCGCATCGCCGGGCCGTACCTTGGCGACACCGGCGCCCACCGCCTCCACAATGCCGGCCCCTTCATGGCCCAGCACCACCGGCTGTGGCACCGGCAGCAGCCGGTCGCGCATCACCATGTCGGTATGGCAGATGCCGGTGGCCAGGATGCGGACCCGCACCTCCCCCGGCAACGGATCTTCGATATCAAGCTGTTCCAGGATAAAGGGGCCGCCCGTCTCGCGGGTCACCGCCGCCGTGATCTTCATGATGGGCACCCTTTTCAGAATGGATAGGCGGGCGGGCGGGTCTTCACCGTGGACCAGCGCCAGGTGGAGAATTCATCCCAATTGGCGGGGCCACTGATGCGGCCGCCATTGCCGGACTGGCCGAAGCCGCCGAACGGGGCCGCAGGGTCGGCCAGCACTGTCTGGTCATTCACATGCAGATGCCCGACCCGGATTTGTGCGGCCACCGCCCTGGCCCGTGTCAGGTCGGTACCGATAACGGCACCGGCCAGACCATAGGCGGTGGCATTGGCCAGCCGCACCGCCTCTGTATCGTCCTGGAAGGTCGTGATCACCGCGACGGGGCCGAACAGTTCCTCATTAAAGGCCGGCATGCCGGGGCGCACATCGGCCAGGACGGTGGGTGCATAGAAACGCTCATTGATGCGCCCGCCGGCCAGCAGCCTTGCCCCCGCCTTGACACTGTCCTGCACAATCGTATCGAGGCGCTGTACCTGCTGCGGCGTGATCAGGGGGCCCAGCGCCACGTCGGGGTTCAGGTGCGGGTCGCCCACGGGCAGCCGTTTGGCCCTTTCCACCAGCCGGTCTGTCACCGCGTCTGCGATCTTCTGCTGCAACAGGATGCGGCCCGTGGCCATGCAGATCTGGCCCTGATGCAGCCACGCACCCCAGGCGGCATTAGCGGCGGCCAGGTCGGGATCGGCATCGTCCAGCACGATCAGCGGGTTCTTGCCGCCCAGTTCCAACTGCACCTTCTTCAGGTTCTCCCCACACAGCGCGCCCACGCGTCGCCCTGCACGGGGAGAGCCGGTGAAGGACACCATGGCGATGGCCGGATTGGTGCACAGTTCCTCCCCCGCCTCAGCATGGCCGGGCAGGACATGCAGCAGGCCGGGCGGCAACCCTGCGGCTTCAAACAGTTTGGCGATGATCAGGCCGCCCGACACGGGTGTGCGCGGATCGGGCTTCAGCAGGACCGCATTGCCGGCGGCTAGCGCCGGGGCCACGGCCCGCAGCGACAGGACCAAGGGGAAATTGAAGGGCGAGATCACGCCAACAACGCCCAGCGGCACCCGCTCGGCCAGACTGTCCGTGCCGGGATCGGCGGGCAGGACATGGCCGCGCGGTTCCAGGGCCTGGGCCGCCGCATGCTCGATAAACCCGACGGCATGGTCGGGTTCCAACCGCGCCTTGGCCTGGATTGAGCCACCTTCGCGCACCAACCAGCCCGCCACCTCGTCTTGGTGCTGACGCAGAAGGTCGGCGGCCCGGCGCAGGATGGTGGCCCGTGCGCCGGGATGCAGTGCGGCCCAGGCGGGCTGCGCCAAGGCCGCCCGCTCCGCCGCCGCCGCCACCTGTGCGGCACCGGCCAGACCGACGCTGACCAGAATCTGGCCTGTGGCCGGTTCCAACACGGTCAAGGGCCCGGCGCCGGGGCGCCAACCGCTGCTGTAGAGCAGGCCCTGCCAGTCCTGTCCCATCAGGGATGTCTTCTCCGCCATCGTCATGTCCCCCCGATCAACCGCGCACACGCAGGGTCAGGAACCATTCGCGCGGCCGCGAATAGGTGCCCGTGGTGTTGCCGATGCTGCTGTTGGTCAGGCCCGTGACCAGAAAGCGCTTGTCGGTAGCGTTGCGCACGCCGGTCAGGATTTGCCAGTTGCTGTCGGCGGGCCGGTATTCCGCCGCCATATTGACGACACCATAGCCACTCTGGATAAGGGCGGGGCTGTTGATAGCGTCTTTGGCCTGGGCGCTTTTGTAGACATAATCAGCGCGCAACGTGCCGGTGCCGGCATCACCCAGCCCGACCTCATAAGCGCCGCCGACATTGAAGGTCCAGTCCGGCGTGTTGACGAATTTGTCATCCAGACTGATCGTCGATCCGGCTTCCAGCTTGCGGTATGCGGCATCCAGATAACCCAGGGCCGCGTTCAGGGTGAAGGCGTTGGTCACAGCCGCCTCGGCCTCCAGCTCGAACCCCTTGATGCGGCCGGTGCCGGCATTCTCAAAGGTGGGGGAGATGCCGCGCTGTACCACCACCTGGATGTTCTTATAATCGGTCCAGAACACGGCCCCGTTCAGGCGCAGGCGCCGGTCAAACAGTTCCGATTTGATACCCGCCTCATAGGTGTCAGCCGTTTCGGGTTCGAAATCAGGGGCGATGCCGGTCGGTTCCGGCGCCGTCAGGCGGGTGGTCCAGCCGCCGGACTTGAAGCCTTGCGCATAGGATGCATAAGCCAGGACATCATCGGTCAGCTTGTATTCGGCCCCGAGCCGGACAGAGCTGTCGGTGAATTTCTTGTGGTTCACGCCCAACGGATAAACACGAGTCAGGTCGGTCTGGTCTGGATAGAAGGCGGCGGGGAAGCCCATTTTCAGGGCGAAGCTGTTCAGGTCGCGCTGCTTGCCCTCGAACCGCTTTTTCTCCTCGGTATAACGCGCGCCGAAGGTCAGGCCGATCCGGTCGGTCAGTTGATAATTATTGTGGGTGAACAAGGCCCAGGCGACATTGCGGAAATCATTGGGGCCATAGACCTGCACCAGACCTTCCACGAAGGGAACCGTGTCGAGAAGGCTACCCGTTTCCTTGAAATAATAGGCGCCAACCACCGATTTCAGCCGGTCATCAAAGCCGGAATAGGTGAATTGCAGCTCCTGCGACACCTGCTCCTGCTGCATGTTGAAGGAGGTATCGGAGACGACAAAGGGCGCGCCGCCATTTTCCACCCCGAAGGCACTGTCCAGGTTGCGATAGGCGGTGATCGACTTGAAGCCCAGGCTTTCAGACAAGGACCAATCCAGCGTGGCCGACAGACCGTAGGTATTCACGATGGAATAGTTGCTGCCCCGCGCATAGGAGGTGTCGATATCGCCGGTGACAAAGCGATTATCATAGGGCAGGCGGTTATTGGACGGATCGGCATCGACATTCACCCCGGCCAGGCCCGTGCCTACGGTGCCGCGCGGCCCGCAGGCAGCCCCCAAGCCGATGCCGGCCAGAACGGCGGGCGGCAGGCTGATACAGGCATTGTAGACGGACGCGATGGACTGGCTGGCGGGATCGGTGATGGTGCCCAGCAAGGTACTGGGGGCCGCCTGTTCATTGGCCCAGGAGGCATCGCCGGCCAGGACCAGCTTCACATCCTGGTTCGGGGTGAAGGCCAGCTTACCGCGCAGCGTGCGGACATTCTCATTGCCCTGCCGGTCACCGCCCGGCGGGCGCGAGGTGATGAAACGGCCCGTGTCCGTGACAAACCGTTCCGCACCGGGAAACGGGATACGCTTTTGATAGCCATCCCGTTCCTTCGACGAGAAGGAGACAGAGGCTGCAAGCTTTTCCGCGACCAGCGGCACATTGATGGTGCCGCGCGCATCCAACCGATGGAAGCTGCCGGTCGTCATTTCCGCCTTGTATTTGAATTCATCGGTCGGGTCGGCAGTGACCACCGACAAGGCACCGCCGATGGTATTGCGCCCGAACAGGGTGCCTTGCGGCCCCTTCAGCACCTCCACCCGCTCAATATCCAGCAGATCGACGGCGGCGCCCACAGTGCGGGCGAAATAGACGCCGTCAACATACAGGCCAACGCCCGGTTCCATATTGAAGGCAAAGTCGTTCTGCCCGATGCCGCGCACGAAGGCCGAAACGATGGTGGAGGAACCCGCGAAGGGCGAGGCCTGATCGATCTGGATATTGGGGGCGAAGTCGGTGACCTGGGTGACATTGGTCAGGCCCTTGGCCTCCAACGCATCGGCACTCAGCGCCGTGATGGCGATGGGCACTTCTTGAAGATTTTCGGCCCGCTTCTGGGCCGTCACGATAATCTCTTCCAGCGTGGCGACACCGGCATTATCCTGTGCCTGCGCGGCACCTGCCAGCCCCAGAAACGATACGGTAAACGGCAAAGCGGAAACGCATGCCTTTAACAGCGCGGAAACCGCGCGCTTGCTGCCCTTCATGATGTACCTCCCAGTACGAGGCGCCATTGTTATTGGCGTTAATTGTACTGTGATATAATCATTTTCCAGGCAGGACTGCTTGACCGGGGCGGCAGGGAAACTTGGTCAGAACGGCAATCACACCAGCGGCATGAAATCTTGACCTTTGGTCAAACGTTCCTGCTCCTCAATCGCCGGCGCCAGCATCCGCTGGCTCGGGCACGCCGCCTGTGCGGCGCGGCGGCGGTCGCCGCCGTACCAGCGGTCATAAGTTATGACCGTTGGTATCAGACCACCGAAAACGGGTCCTGCCGGTAATCGCGGGGTGTGCGGCCGAACCGGGCCTTGAAGGCGCGGGAGAAATGGCTGGCATCATTGAAGCCGCAGGCAAAGGCCAGTTCCGTCACGCTGCGCCTGGCATGGCGCGGATCACGAAGCTGCCGCGCGCATTCCTCCAACCGGCGGCGCAGGATATAGGCGGTCAGACCCTCTCCATCGCCGGCCAGCAGCAGGCGCAGATATCGTGGCGACAGGCCCAGGGCCGCGGCAACGGCGGCGGGGCCCAGTTCCGGGTCGAACAGATGCGCCTCCACATGGCGGCGGATGCGGGCACGGTGGCCATCGGCCAATGCCCCTTCCTCTGCCCCGGCGCCGAACTGCATGTGACAGGCCGTGGCAAACAGGTCCAGGATGGTGGCACCCAGCCGTTCACCCACCGGCTGTGACAGCTCATCCCCACCATCAGCCTGTTCCCAGACCTCCGTCACCAGGGTCCGGACCATCCGCATGGGGCCCGCCGCACCCTGCAATCGCCGTCCCAGCAGGCCGTGCGGCGCCACGACCCGCCGGCGCAGTTCAGAGGCCGGAATCCCCAGGATCAGGGTCCGCGATGTGCCTGACAGGCCCAGATCATAGGGGGCGGCCGCATCGCACAGGACCATATCGCCCGGTTCCAGCCAGCCTTCGCGCCCATCCTGCACCGCATGCATGCGCCCTTCCAACTGTGTGTGCAGAAAATAAAGATGTTCGCCTGCTGCGGTGACACCATGGCGACGGATGATGCGGGCTGGCGTAGAGGTCGCGTGCGTGATCGACAGGCCGCCCAATCCGGTACTGCGGAGATGATTATCGAAATCCCCCGGCACATCCGGTTCCACATCCAGATCCGTAAAGACGGAGGACAGGATCTGCTTCAGATAATCGATCTTAGCGCGCGGCGACGGAAGGCCGCTGGTGGAGAAACGTTGCATGGGCTCTCCTTGACCAACGGCGCGACTCTAACACAGGGCGCAACATTGTTCATCGACGTAATCATCCCGGCCAAAACGCACATCATCCTGGTGCCGACGGGCACCAGGATGATGGCGTTCCACCGGCACTGGTCAGCCGGCGGTGGTCGTCACCACCCGATGGCCAAACCGACCCCGCAGGCGACCTAAACGCCGCTTGCCGTCTTCCACCAGCATCAGCAGTGCCGGCATCAGGAGAAGGACCAGAACCGTGGCCGTCCCGATGCCGAACACGAAGGTGATGGCCATCGGCACCAGGAACGCCGCCTGGAACGCTGTCTCGGTCAACAACGGCAGCAGGCCGAAAATGGTGGTCAACGAGGTCAGCAGCACCTGACGCAGCCTTTCTGCGGCGCCATGCACCACAGCACTGTCCACAGCCTCCCCTTCCTTGATGCGATCATCAATGCTGCTGACCACCTGGATACTGTCATTCACCAGCACACCGGCCATGCCCATGATGGCGATGTAAGACCAGATGGTCATATCCGCCCCCATCACCCAATGGCCGAAGATGGTGCCGGCGATGGAGAAGGGAATGATCATCAGCACCGCGAGCGGCCGGGCAAAACTGCCCATGATCCAGGCCAGCACCAGATAGATGGCCCCCAGCGACACCAGCATGCCGATCATGAAATCAGCCCAGAATTCCGCTTCCTGACGTGAACCGTCATTCTGGTCCTGCTTGACGCCATATTTCTCCATGATGCCGGGCAGATGGTTCTCTTCGATATCCTTGCGAATCTCACCGCCATTGGCCTTCAGGTGGTCGACCTCAGCAAAGATGGACACGGTGCGCTGGCCCTTGTTACGCACGATCCGTGACAGGCCCGGCCGTTCGGACAGTTCGACCACATCCGCCAGCGGCACCTGCATGCCCGTGGGCGACCGCAGTTTCAGATTGGTCAGCAGCGCCTCGGTCTGATCGGCCTCCGGCAACCGGACACGCACCGTCACCTCTTCATCGCCACGGGCAAAGCGCATGGCGATGGCCCCATCCATGGCGTCACGCAACTGGCGGCCGACATTCTCGGTGGTGAAGCCCAGAGCCTCGCCGCGCGGCGTGACCTTGACCACCAGTTCCGGTTTGCCCGCCGGCAGGTTGTCACGGGCCCCGCTGACCCCGCCATAGGTCATGATGATCTTCTTCAGTTCCTCTGACGCGGCCTTCAGCACATAGGGGTCATTGTGGACCAGCCGGAAACCGAACCCATCGCCGCCGAAACCATCCTGCTCGGTGGAGAAGATCACCTGGTCGATACCGGGCAGCAGCTTGGTCTCCGCCTCCCACTTCTTCATTATGTCGGGCAGGCGCTGGTCGCGGTCATCGGCAACCGAGAACTCGACATTCATCGAGCCGATATAGTCGCCGACCTGTTCAGGCAGGTTGTCACCGGTGGTCACGCCCAGCTTGCCGAACGTCATCTTCACGATCTCACCCCGGGGCAGACCATAAGCGGCTTCCACGCGGTAAAGGGCGGCTTCGGCCTCGTCGATCTGTTTGGCCACCACTTCACGCGGCGTGCCCGGACTGAACAGCAGGTTCAACTGCGCCTGATTGCCCTCCGGTTGCGGAAAGAAGGCGAACTTCACATGCCCACCCGCCTGCAACCCGATCGCCAGCGCCATGATGGTCAAGGCCGACGCCACGGTGATGCCGCGATTATGGGTGGCCCAGGCAATGGCCTGTGTGAACGGCCCGTCGCGGAAGCTGATGAATTTCGCATCGAACGCCACACGCAGCTTTGACGGCGGCGCGTTGCGACCCTTCTCCAGCGCGTGGCGCATGTGGGAGGGCAGCATCAAGAAGCAGCCCAACAGTGACGCGATGATCACCGCGATGGAGATGGCGGGCAGCGGCATCACATATTGCCCTGTCGTCCCACTCATCATCAGCATGGGGCCAAAGGCGGCAACGGTCGTGATGGCGGCCGCCGTGACGGGCCAGAACATCCGCTGGGCGGCGCGCTCCACGGCCTTGGCGGGCTCCAAGCCTCTGTCCATCAACGTCTGGCCATGTTCGGCGACCACGATGGCATCGTCACAGATGATGCCCGTCATCATGATCAGGGCGAACAGGCTCATCACATTGATGCTTTGCCCGATCATGACCATGATGGCAAAGGTGACCAGGAAACTGACCAGGATGTCCACGGCGATCCAGAATGTCACCCAGGGGCGCAGGAACACAACCAGCACCGCCATGACCAGCACCATGCCGCCGACAGCATTGTCCATCAGCATGCCGATCCGGTCTTCCAGCGCATCGGAATTGCGGTCATAGCTTTCGACCGTCACACCGGGCGGCAGCGTGGGGCGCAGCTTTTCCAGATACGCATCCACCCGTTCGGTGATGGCGATCAGATTGCCGTTCTTGGAAGTCTGAAGCGACAGGTTGATGGCCGGGTGGCCATTGCGGCGGCCCGTGACACCCCGGTCATAGAACGTATCGCTGACCGTTGCCACCTGGCCCAGACTGACGCGTTGCCCCTGTTCATCGGTCCGCAGGGTCAGTCCGGCAACACCGGCCGCATCATCCTGCCGCCCCATTGAACGCATCTGCTTCTCGATCGTGCCGGACAAGGTACCCGATGGCACATCGGCCGACGCCTGGGCCAGACGTTGGGCAACTGTGCCCAGCGTCGTATCCAGGCGCTGCAGCTCCGCCGCCGGCACCTCGACCCAGATCTCAGCGGCACGCAGACCGGTCATGTAAACACGGTCCACGCCCTGCGCCGTCACCCCGTCACGCACCTGTTTGGCCAATGCACGCAAGGCAGGTTCCGGCAGCGGACCGGAGATGGCCAGTTCCATCAGCTCGTCCGTGATGGTGAAACGGTTGATGACGGGACGTTCGGCGCTCTGCGGCAGGGTGGTGATGTTATTGATGGCACTTTCGACTTCCGACAGGGCCTTGGCCATGTCGGTGCCATGCTTGAAATTGATGAACAGTTCGCCGATGCCTTCACGCGACCGGCCCGTTACCTGATCAACGCCCTCCAGGAAACGCACTTCACGTTCCATGGCCTCGATGATGGAACGGTCAATATCGTCGGCGGATGCACCCTGCCAGACGGTCCCGACATAGATACCCGGCACGTCAAAGTCCGGTTCCATCTGTCGTTCGAGTTTGGCCAGCGCCCAGAAGCCGGCGATCATCATCATGATCATCAGAATATTGGCCGCCACCTTGTGGCGGATAAAGGTGCGGATCAAGCCGGCGCTGCTCATTCGCTCTTCTCCCCGGCCCCGGCCTTGTCCTGAGTGTCCTTGTCCTGGGTTTCCTTGGGTGGATTGGTGGCGACCTGAGCGCCGGTGGCCGACGCCTCCCGAACCGCCACTTTCAGGCCGGGGCCGATCTCCTGGAACCGGGTGGTGACCACCTTGGCACCATCGTTGAGCCCTTTATCGACGAACACCGCATCACTGGTACGGGCCACGACATGTACGGTCGCGCTTTCCAGCCGCCCGTCGGCAGTGGCGACATAGACGGTGTTATTGCCATGCACTGCCGTGACGGGCAGACGATGGACCGCAACATAGGCACGGTCGGGCAACGCCACCTCTACAAAGGCGCCGGGGCGCAACGGCTGGTCCAGGCTTTGGGGTTCCAGTCGTACAAAAATGGTGACGCCACCGGTGGCGGTATCAATCCGGTCAATCACCCGTTCCACCGTCGCCGGATAGGTCAGGCGCTGTTCCCCCAGCTTCCAGGTCACCTCGGCCCGGCGACCCACCACACCTTCCCCATCCGCCGCCAGTCGGCCATAGGCTTCGGTCGACAGGGTGACACGGGCCTCCAGCCCCTCTGCTCCGGACAGCACAGCCACCCGATCGCCCGGCGACACACGCATGCCCACCTCGGCCTTGGTCTGGCCAACAAAGGCATCGAAGGGCGCTGTCAGTTTCGTACGCGCCAGATCGGTTTCCGCCCGGTCCAAGGCCGCCTTCAGCCGGTCGATGCTGGCTTCCTGCTGACGCACGCGCGCAGCCCCGGCCTGCGCCCCATTTTCCATGGCGGCCAGGGTCTGGCGTTCGGCCGCCAGGGCGCCCTGCGCCTGTTCCAGACGCGCGATGGAGATGGTGCCCTTTTCAAACAGGGCCTGGGCGCGTTCCTGCTCCCGCTCCTTGAGGCCCAATTGCTGTCGGGCCAATTCAGCCCGCGCCTTTTCCGCGGCGGCGGTGGCGCGCAACTCATCCAGACGGGCTTTCGCTTCGGCCAATTGTGCCCGCGTCTCCCGCACAGTCAGCTCATAATCCCAGGGGTCGATCTCCAACAGGGTTTCCCCGGCCTTGACCAGACCGCCGTCGCGCAGGGCCGGCGACACCGACCGGACGGTGCCGGCCACCAGGGGCCGTAGTTCCGCCGACCGACCGGCGACCAGGGTCCCCATCAGGCTCATGTCCGGGCGGTGATCGGCGCGGGCCACTGTGACCGCATCGACGGACCAGACCCGTTCCGGCCGGTCTTCCCGTGCCACTTCCGGCTTGCTGGCCACCATCAGGGTGAAGCCGCTGACGCCCAGCAGCAACACACCGCCAATAGCCACAACCCGCTTCGACCGCGGGCTCAAGGACGCCCATTGAGGCCGGCGCAGCCGGTCCCCCCACCCCCGCAACGCCCAATGGCGTCCGGACTGCATCACGGCATCCTTTTCCATACCAACCCCCATATGCCCTGGCTTTCGCCTTCAACGGTTGGGCCGGTCCGCCGCTTCCCCGGTACGAACCGCCCCGTTGGGCACTGTTGATTGCAGACACCGTGCCAAAGGGGGAAATGGCGGAAATGCGGGGTCGGTCGCCTGAGCCACGCCAAAGTCGATGGCTGGCACCACCACATTTTCGCCTGATCGGCAACTGGTGGTGATTCTCACCGCCACTCGGGGCGGGCGACGACGGCCTTGAAAAAGGCCAGTGTTTCATCCTCAAGAGGCTTTACCCAGGCGGTGGGCCAGTGGGACAGTTTCACAATCACAGTCTGGCTGGCCGGATCAATCCAGATAAACTGACCATGGACACCTTTGGCCATGTAGGCGTCGCTGTCGGGCAAGGTCCACCATTGATACTGGTATCCCTGCACCCGGTCGGCGGCGGCCGGTTCCGTTCCCTGCGGCAGGGTCGATGCCGCTACCCACGACGCAGGCACCACCTGACGGCCATTGGCCCGGCCATTGTTCAACATCATCAGTCCCAGACGGCCATAGTCGCGCAGGCGGGCGTTGAAGCCGGCCCCGGCCCACGCACGGCCCACCCCCGGCGGTCCATCCATCAGCCAATATCCCGGCGCCTCCATGCCCGCTGGTTGCCACAGCCTTTCGGCCATATAATCGGCCAGCGGCTGTTTGACGGCGCGTTCCAGGACCCAGCCCAGGACACCGGTCTCCAGCGTGGAATAATTAAAGAAATCACCGGGCGGATGCGCCCGTTCGATAGACAAGGCCAAATCGGTAAATCGCTGCCGCCCGGTGACCAGACTGTTTTCGTAGAGTTCCTCCATCTGGCTCTTCTGTCCGAAACCATAGGTCTCACGGAACCCGACGCCTGACCGCATCAGCAGCGCCTGTCGGATGGTCACCCCCTCATAGGCGCCACCGGCCAGTTCCGGTACATAGCGGGTAACCGGGTCATCCACTCCGCCGATAAGCCCATCGGCGATGGCCTGCCCGATCAGCACCGAAATAATTGATTTTGCTATCGAGAATGAGATGAACCGGCTCTCCGGCCCGCTCTTGTTGCGGTAAATCTCATGCACGATGCGCCCGTCCCGGATGACCAGTAAGGCATTGGTGCGTGTACGTTCCAGGAAATCAGCGGTCGTCCGCTGCTGTCCGTCGACCCTGTACAGAATGTCAAGCGCCTGGATCTGTTCGGGCAAACGCCATACCCGCTGGCCAGACGACACCGGAACAGTGTCGAAAATCTCGTCCATATGGCGGAAGGTCAGGCTGTTCAGCTTCTCCCCATACAGCGCGCGCCGCGCTTCCTGCTGACTGGGTGTCACCTGCGCCAGGACCGGAGGGACGAGCAACCCCAGCGCCAGAAGCAAGGCGGTGATGGGGCGGGTCCTGCGGCGGGACATCACTTTCTCCCGAAAATAGGGGCGACCGGTGGCGGCTGTCACCGGCCGCCCTTGTGCAGCAGGGCCCAGACCTGGCCCATACGCGCCTCATCGCTGCCCGCCGGCAGGCCCGCCAGGGTCTGGGCCGCCGCCTGACTTTGCCCCGCGCGATATTGCAGCATGGCCAAACGCAGACGGACGGCGGCTGGCGACATCAGCTTGCCCTTCAACGCCTGTTGCAGCAGGGCAATCCCCTGATCCACCTGTCCCAGAGAGGCGCGGATCATGCCCAGCTTGGCGATGGCATTGGCATCCTTGCCAGCCAGAACCTGACGCTGCCGTTCGTCCAACTCCTGCCGCTGGGTCTGCAACTGCCGGGCGGCATAGTCGCGCAGACGCTGTTGGCGTTCCAGCTTGGGGCCGGGCTTCCCCAGAATGCCCAGCGCCCAGCCCTTGGCCAGCACCGCCTCGGCCTCGGCTGGCAACTCCTCGACCATGGCGCGTTGCGCCATCTCGGTATAGCTGTCGGGATTTTCATAGGCACCGGCGGCGAGGCGCAACCGCGCCCAGTCCAGATCCAGCCGGTCGGGGATGGGCTTCTCCCGCTGCATGGCGTCGAACAGGCGCAACCAGGTCAGCTTGCTGTTATCGCCATTCTGGATCTGCTCGCGCAGGGTCTTGATATAGCCAGCACTGTTGCCGCTGTCGAATTCCGATGCCGCCAGAAGCTGGAGAATATCCTGCGACGGGGCGCGGCCGGCCTTACGCTGATCCTCGACCAGGGCCTTGGCCAGCTTGGCAGCCGGCTGCGGCTGTTTGCTGCGGTAATAGGCTTCAGCCACCATCTGGCGGAACGCATCGCTGCGCCGGCCGGCCGCCATGGCCTTTTCCCCAAAATCGGCGGATTTGGCATAATCGCCGGCCCGGTACCAAAGCTGGGACAGGGTTTCCAACGCGCCGCCCTGATCTTCCGCCGACATCGGCACCAGGGTCAATGCCGCCTCGAACGCATTGGCCGCCAGATCGAAGCGCGACTGCGCTTTGTAAATGGCGGCCCGCGTCAGTTCGATGGCCCATTTTTCCGAGGCTGTGGCCGTGGTGACGGCGCGGGCCTTTTCAATCTCCACCAGCGCCTGATCATACCGTTTGGCCGCAAGGGCCGCCTTCGCTGCCTGCAACGGTACACCGACAGCGGGGCTCACCGTGATTTCAGGGCCCGCCGCACGCGCCGGTGGCGCCATCAGCACCGGCGACCCGATCAATGCAGCCGCCAGGACGGCCAGCGGCAGCAGGCGGCGGCATGGGGAAAGGGTACTGGCCTTCAACATCTGTCCTCCGGCGGCACGGCTACACCAAACACCCCGCGGTTTTGCGTGAAGCCGCGCCCCGGTTCAAGACCCCGGGCGCCTGATGCCCGTACTTTTGTCGCCAGACCCGCCGTTACTCCCGCACCACATAAGTATAGAAGCGGGTCCGGCCATCGGCATCCTGCTTGCGATAGACCCCCTGAATTTCATTATCGAAGCCAGGGAACAGGTTCGCCCCCTTCTCGAACACTTTCAGATAATCGATCATGGGACGGGCGGCCTCTGTCAGCCGCTCCCCCGGCAGGACCGTGGCGATACCGGGCGGGTAGACCAGCATCAAGGTGGTGGCAATCCGGCCCGGCAGCTCGTCCAGGGTGACAAAATCCACTTTGTTGCGAACAAGCTGCTTGGCGGCCTTATGCGGCAGCATGGCCATTTCCGGCAGATGTTCGGGCCGGAACTGGGCGCGCTGCAACGCGCTGATATTATGTTCGCGGTAGAAGGCATGGATGTCACGGCACAGGTCGCCCAGCCGGACACCATTATAGCGCGGCGCCCGCCGGCGCACGAAATCGGGCATGATCTCATCCAGCAGGGCATTATCGTCATGCAGCCGCTTGAAGAAGATCAGCGCACTCATCAACCCGCCGGCCTTGCTGCTTTCCACACCGGGCGTCAGCAGGAACAGCAGTGAGTTCAAGTCGTTCTTTTCCGGCACGATCTGGTTCTCACGCAGATATTCAGCCACCACCGGGGCCGGTATCCCCTGATCCAGATAGGCGCCTGTACGCCGGTCAAAACCCGGCGTCAGGATGGTCAGCTTGTTGGGGTCGGTCATGGCATAATTGGGGCCCAGATGGCTGAACCCATGCCAGCCGCGCCCCGGTTCCAGCATCCAATGCGCGGGATCGCGGGCCAGATCGTCCGTGGGCACATCTTCCCACCGCATATCGCGGCCCTCAAACCGGGTGACATCGGGCACGAACGGATCGAAGAACCATTGCCGGGTGGGATCGCTTTCCTTGTCGATGAATTCCCGCGCGATGGCGCGCAGCTTCTTGCGCGTCTCGATACCCAGGCGGATCGTATCGTCCCACAGGACCTCACCCGACTTACCCTTCATCATCTGGGCACCGACATCCAGTGACGCGAAGATGGGGTAGAAGGGACTGGTGGAGGCGTGCTGAAGGAAGCTCTCATTGAACCGGCGATGTTCGACACGGCGTTCGATATCGCCGATATGCTTGTCCTTCACATGGATCTGGGACGCCTGGCTGAAACTGGCCAACTGCTTGTGCGTGGACTGGGTCGTGATGATGCCGGGGCTGTCGGGGCCCAGGTTTTTCACGCCCATGCCATAGCGGCCCTGGAACAGTGGGTGGAACTTCATGAAGCCGGCCCAGGCCTCGTCAAACATGATGTAATCACACAGCGGGCCCAGCTTTTCGACCAGCAGATCGGCATTGTTGATGGTGCCGTCATATGAGCATTGCTGGATCACCGCGACGCGGAAAGGCCGCGGTTTCTTCCAGGCGTCGGGGTCCTTCACCCAGGGGCTGGTACGGATCTTCTCTCTGATCTTATCCTCGTCCAGCGCCTCATAATCGATGGGACCGATCAGGCCAAAGGCGTTGCGGTCAGTCTCCAGGAAAATAGGCGTACCCTGGCCCAACAGCAGGGCGCCATGATGGGCGGCCTTGTGGTTATTGCGGTCGAACAGGACAAGGTCGTCCTCGGCCACCAGGGCGCCCAGAACGACCTTGTTCGACGCCGAGGTCCCGTTCAGCACAAAATAAGTGCGCTCTGCCCCGAAAATCTTGGCGGCCTCCTTCTGGGCGCGCAGGGCCGGCCCCTCATGCACCAGCAGATCGCCCAGATCGACGACGGAATTATCCAGATCGTCGCGGAAGATCGCCTCGCCCAGATGTTCCACAAAAATGCGGCCAATGGGGCTGCGGCTATAGAAAATGCCACCATTGTGGCCTGGGCAGGTCCACATCTGGTTGCCTTCCTCGGCATAATCGACCAGCGCGCCGAAAAAGGGGGTCTTCAGGGATTCCGCATATTGGCGCAGGCGGCTGATCAGGTTCTTGGCGATGAATTGCGGCGTCTCCTCGGCCAGGAAGACATAGCCGTCAATCTCCCGCATCACCTCAACCGGGATATCCTCCAGCCGCTTGCGCCGGACCAGCAGTACGATGGGCATTTCCAGTCCGCGGGCGCGGACCAGAGAGATCAGGGCCGCCGCCTTGCCCTCTGACCAGCGCTTGCCCCAGTCCAAGACCATGCAGCCGATGGCAGCGTCGGTGCGGATGGCCAGTTCGGCATCCTCGATCCGCCTGGCCTTGGTGACCTCAAATCCCAGCCTCTCCACCTCCCCAATGATATCCTGCAGCCGCGACCCTTCCAGTTCATCGGCCTCAAAGGCCGGCGCGCAGACCAGGAAATTGAAACGGCGGAAGAAATCCATCGGGTAGGCTCCACGGGACAAAAGGCCTGACATTGGCCAGGCCGGGTCCGGGAGCATGACGCGTTCACCGCCGCAAATGAAGTTACAAAGCAGTGTCAGCGCCAGACACCATGCAAACTCACGGATTATGCAGGTAACTGGAAATGGCGTCCGTCAGGCTTTCGGCGCGGGCGACATTGTCGCGGTTGGACAGCATCATGGCCGTTACCAGCGTTTCCACCATCAACACCGCCGCCGTCAGACTGCTGGACAGGACCGGATGGGCGCTTTCCGCCAACAGGACAGTATCCGCCCGCTGTGCCAGCGGGGAGACCGGGCTGTCGGTGATGGCCACCACATGCGCCCTGCGCGATTTGGCAAAACCTGCCAGATGCAGCGCTGCCTGGGCGTAGCGGGGAAAGGCGATGGCGATCAGCACATCCCCCTCACCCAGATTCATCAGTCGGCCCGCCGCCACCTCCGTGCCGCCAAATTCAACGACATTGACCAGGTTGCCACAAAAGGGCTGCAAGCCGAGGGCCAGCAACCCTGCGACATGCGCCGACAGGCCGAAACCCATGACATAGATCGAGCGTGCGGCGTTCAGTCGGGCGACCAGTTCTGATAGCTGCGTGCCCCCCGCCAACTGATCCGCCACCCGCGACAGGTGCGCCAGTGTGGTTTCCAGCCCCTCGCTGATCGCGGCCTGGGTCGGGTCGGCACGGTCGAAACTGCTGCGCAGTTTTTCAACAGGCCGCAGCACCGTCTGCAACGTCTCCGCCATGCCGGCCCGCAGGTCGGGGTAGCCTGAATATCCCACGGCGCGGGCAAACCGGCTTAAGGTGGCATTCGACACACCGATGGCGCCCGCCAGATCCTCGATGCTCCACGCCGTGATGCGCACGGGATTACGCAGCAGATGTTCAGCAATCGTCCGGTTCGATGCCGTCCCATCCGCCATCACCGCCAGCAGCCGTCGGCCCAGGTCGGTATCGGCAAAAGCCACCTCGGTTGAGGGGGCGGATTGGCTTTGCGCGTCGCCCTGGCCCGGGGCGTGAAAATCAGCCTGAGAGGATTTTTTCATGGATTGATCTTATGAAAATTCCGTGTCATTGTCCATGTCATCGAGCCGATCATTGCGAAACGTGCCGGAAGCCAGTTGCCATGATGCGCCTTATGTCCCTGACGGCGGGGTTCGCCGCAAGTCTCTTGCTTCTGACCGTCGCTGCCGATGCGCAGAACGCCCGCATGCGGGTGGGGGTGGAAGGCAATTATCCGCCCTTCTCGGTGATTGGGCCGGACGGGAAACTGTCTGGCTTTGATATCGACATCGCCAACGCGCTGTGTGCGGAAATGAAGGTCGATTGCACCCTGGTGCAGCAGGAATGGGACGGGATGATCCCGGCGCTGAACACCCGCAAGTTCGACATGATCGTCGCCTCCATGACGATCACCGCCGACCGGGCGAAAATCGTCGATTTCTCCGACGTCTATTATGATGTCCCCTCCCGGTGGGTCGCCAAGCAGGGCGCCTTTACGGAGCCTACGCCGGATGCGCTGAAGGGCAAGACGATTATCGTCCTGCGTAACAGTCCGCGCGCCAAACATGCCAAGGAAAAATATCCCGACAGCCGCCTGCTGCTGGTCGCCAAAGAGACGGATGTCTATCTGGAACTGCGGGCAGGACGCGGGGATATCGCGCTGGGCTCATCGGTGATTGCAGAAGGCCTGTTCCTGAAGCGGCCGGAAGGGGCAGGGTTCGCTACTGTGGGCGAGCCCTTGCGCCTGAAGGGTGACAGTGATGTCGGCATTGCCGTGCGCAAGGGCGACACCGCGCTCCGCGACAAGATCAACACCGCGTTGCGCGCCATCAAGGCCGATGGCCGCTATCAGCAGATCGCCCAACGTTATTTCACGTTCGATGTTTCGGGCGGGAACTCCTGAGGGATAGGGCGGCACCGCCGCCCTGATCCCACCCCGCCCCTTTTACCACCGCCCTTCCCTCCCCATCCCCGGCCCTGCCGGGGGTGAACGCCGGTTGCATGCCCATGCTGATCGAGTATCTGCCCATATTGCTTGACGGATTGCTGACAACCCTATCGGTGTCGCTGGTGTCGCTCGCCATCGCGTCGCTGTTCGGTCTGGCCGGCGCCTTGGCCAAGCTGTCGTCGGGTCGCGGGGCCCGGGCTGTCGCTGGCACCTACACCACGCTGATCCGTTCCATCCCCGATCTGGTGCTGATGCTCGCCCTGTTCTATGGCGGTCAGGCCCTGGTCAATGATATCGGCCTGCGTCTGGGCTGGGATTATATCGATGTCGATCCGTTTCTGGCCGGCAGCCTGACCCTGGGTTTCATTTATGGCGCCTATCTGACGGAAACCTTCCGGGGCGCCTTCCTGTCCATCCCCAAGGGGCAGGCCGAAGCCGGTCTGGCCTATGGGATGAGTGGGGTGCAGGTTCTCTGCCATATCACCCTGCCGCAGATGATCCGCCATGCCATTCCCGGCTTTGCCAATAACTGGCTGGTCATGGTCAAGGCCTCGGCCCTGGTATCGATCATCGGTCTGGACGACATGGTCCACCGCGCCAGCCTGGCGACCGCCGCCACGGCCCAGCCTTTCACCTTCTATGCCGCCGTCGCGGCCATTTATCTGGTGGTGACGACGGTCTCTATCCTGGCGCTTGGCCAGGTTGAAAAGCGCTTCTCGCTGGGCGTGCGCAAGGCGGTGCTGTGATGGTCGATCTTCAGATTATCCAGGACAATCTGCCCGCCTTCCTGGACGGCGCGCGCGTTACCCTCCTGCTGCTGCTGGCCTCGGCCGCTGCCGGCCTGTCCTTGTCGCTGCCGCTGGCGGTGGCGCGGGTGTCGGCCAACCCGTTCCTGTCGAAGCCCGTTTTTTTGTTCACCTATGTGCTGCGCGGCACACCGCTGCTGGTGCAGCTTTTTATGGTCTATTTCGGACTGGCACAGTTTGATCTGGTCCGCGAAAGCAGCCTCTGGCCGCTGCTGCGGGAGCCCTGGTTCTGCGCCTGGATCGCTTTCACCCTGAACACCGCCGCCTACACGACCGAAATGCTGGCCGGCGCCTTGCGCGCCACACCGTCAGGTGAAGTGGAAGCGGCGCGCAGCCTGGGCATGACGGGTTTTGACATTTACACCCGCATCCTGATCCCCGGCGCCATCCGCCGCGCCCTGCCGCAATATGGCAATGAGCTGGTGATGCTGATGCATGCCACTTCCATCGCCAGTGCGGTGACCCTGGTGGAGATCACCCGCGTGGCCCGTGACGTCCATGCCAACACCCTGTTGGCGGTGGAAGCGTTTGGAACGGCGGCCCTGTTCTATCTCGCCCTGACCCTGTGCATCACCGGCCTGTTCCGGCTGCTGGAGCGCCGCCTGCTGCGGCATCTGGCGCATCCGGCCGGTGCCTCTTGAGGAGCGGCACCATCGTGCGATCTGAAACCCTGTCCCTGCCCGGCACGACGCAAGGCACCCACCGTACCGTGACGGTGCAGCGCTTCGGCCCCCCCGGCGGGCGGCCCCGCATCCATATCCAGGCCAGCCTGCATGCCGATGAAATCCCCGCCATGTTGGTGGCCGACAAGCTGCGCCGTCACCTGACGCGGCTGGAAGCGGAAGGCAAGCTGCTGGGCGAGGTGGTGCTGGTTCCCATCGCCAACCCGATCGGCCTGTCACAGGCGGTGCTGGGCGACATGCTGGGCCGGTTCGACCTGACCGATGGTCGCAATTTCAACCGCGACTTCCCCTGGCTGGCCCCGGCCGCTGCCGCCCGCGTACAGGGCAAGCTGGGCGACAATGCCGAGGCCAACACGGCCCTGATCCGGGCGGCCCTGGCCGATGCGCTGTCGGAAATGCGGCCGCAATCGCCGGCCCAGCATTTGAAAGTGCTGCTGATGTCGCTGGCCGTGGGGGCCGACTGGGTGCTGGACCTGCATTGCGACCATGAGGCCGTGATGCATCTCTATACCCTGACCCCCCTGGCAGCAGAGATGGAACCCCTGACGCGCCTGTTGGGGGGCCAGGCCCTGCTGACCGCCGATGAGAGCGGCGACAACCCGTTCGACGAGGCCGTGAGCCGTCCATGGAAGGCCCTGCGCGACCGTTTCCCCCATCTTCCCATTCCGCTGGCCTGTCGTTCGGTCACGGTGGAACTGCGCGGGCAGGCGGATGTCGACCATGATCTGGCGGATCGCGACGCCCGTGCGCTGGTGGATTTTCTGACCCATGCCGGGGCTGCCAAAGGCCCTGCCCCCACCCTGCCCCTGCCGCTCTGTGCCCCCACCCCGCTGGAAGCGGTTGAACCGCTGATCGCCCCGGCGGCCGGTGTCCTGGTCTATCGCCGGCCCTTGGGCGCGGCGGTAGAGGCCGGGGAGATTATCGCCGACATCATCGACCCCGTTACCGGTCAGTCCGTCCCGGTTGCCAGCCAGGGCGGCGGCCTGCTGTTCGCCCGCATCGCCACCCGCATGGCCTTCCCCGGCAACCGCCTGGGCAAGCTGGCCGGCACCCGCCTGCGCCGTTCCGGCAATCTGTTGAGCCCGTGAGACACCCCATGGAAATCAAGCTGCAAGCCGACAATATCGCCAAACGTTATGGCAGCATCGACGTCCTCCACGATGTTTCTTTGCAGGCCCGCGCCGGGGATGTGATCGCCCTGATCGGTGCATCCGGATCAGGAAAAAGCACCCTGTTGCGTTGTCTGAACCTGCTGGAACGCCCGAATGCCGGCTGCTTGACGGTGGCGGGGGAGCGTCTGGCCCTGACGCCCGACCGGGCAGGAGAGCTGACCGCCGCCGATCCCGCCCAGTTGCGCCGCCTGCGCGCGCGCCTGTCGATGGTGTTCCAGCAGTTCAATCTGTGGGGCCACATGACGGTCCTGCGCAATGTCATCGAGGCACCGATCCGGGTCAATGGCCTGTCCAAGGCGGAAGCGATTGAACGGGCCGATCATTACCTGGCCCGCGTTGGTGTCTTGCACCGCCGCGATGCCTATCCCGCCCATCTGTCGGGCGGGGAACAGCAGCGCGTGGCCATCGCCCGTGCGCTGGCCATGGAACCCGACGTGATGCTGTTCGATGAACCGACCAGCGCGCTTGATCCCGAACTGGTGGGCGAGGTGCTGCGTGTCATGCGGGGTCTGGCGGAGGAAGGGCGGACCATGGTGGTCGTGACCCATGAAATGGCCTTCGCCCGCGATGTCGGCAGCCAGCTTGTCTTTCTGCACAAGGGCCGGATCGAGGAACAGGGTACGCCATCCGACCTGATGACCAATCCGCAGAGCGACCGCCTGCGCACCTTCCTAGCCAGCAGCCTGCACCGCGCCGGCCACGCCTGAGCCAAACCGAAACGCCACCCAACCATTATGGGCGCCAGACCCGGCAAACGGGCAGCCCCATCCAGAAACTCGGGAGACTTCAGTTGAGGGACATGACCATGAAAACCAAACATCTGCTGGTGACCACCACCGCGCTGGCCCTCCTGGCCAGCCCCGCCATCGCGCAGGAAGGCGGGCTGCTGGAAGAAATTGTCGTGACCGGTTCGCGCATCGCGCGCCCGGCCGAACAGAGCCCCGTGCCTGTCACGGCGCTGGGCGAGGCGGAACTGTCGGCGCGTGGCATCACCAGCATCTCCGATGCGTTGAACCGCCTGCCCGCCCTGCAGAACACCCGCTCGTCGGACCAACTCTCCTCTGCTGCCCCTGTCCCCACCGCCAATCTGCGCGGCCTGGGGGCGGCGCGCACCCTGGTGCTGGTCAATGGCCGCCGCCATGTTGCCGGTATCGCCGGTGAGGCATCGGTGGACATTTCCACCATTCCGTCGGCCCTGGTCGAACGCGTCGATGTGCTGACCGGCGGTGCGTCGGCCGTCTACGGTTCCGACGCCGTGACCGGTGTGGTCAACTTTGTCCTGAAGAAGGATTTCGAAGGTCAGGATCTGACGGCGCAATACGGCCTGTCGGAAAAGGGCGATGCCGACCGCCGTTATGTCGCCGCCACCATTGGCCGCAATTTCGATGACGGCAAGGGCAATATCACCCTGTCCCTGTCCTCAGTGGATCAGAAGCCACTGGAATTCGGCGACCGCAAATGGTCGCGCGGCAATGGCATCGCCGATGACACGGCCAACCCGGAACTGTTCATCCAAGAAACGGACCTGACCCCGGCCCTGCGTGCGGCCGGCGTCACCGCTGGCACCCGCATCCTGTCCCTGTCCACGGCCAATCAGGCCATTGCCGGCCAGACCCTGATCGCCCGCGCCCAGAATGCCAAGGCCCGCGCCTTCGGCACGAACCAGCGTTTCGGCCTATCCTCCATCTACGGCATCATCGGCTTTGACCCACGCGGCACGGGTTTCCCCGTGTCCGGCACCAACAGCCGCGCACCCAATATCGACCTGGACAATAACGGCACCCGCGACTGCCTGCAGAATTATCCGGGCCGCCGTGGCTATGGCTGCTTGGTCATTGATCCCAGCACGGGTCGCATCCGCCCATTCCAGGACGGTATCTTCGCCAATAATGACCAGCTTGGTGGGGATGGCACACCCGATTATCTGGACCGCGCCACCCTGGTCGGTGACCTCTCCACGCAAACGGCCAACCTGAATGCCCGCTACGAGGTCAGCCCCTACTTCAAACCGTTCGTGGAAGCCAAGTACGTCCGCAACACCAGCCGTCAGGTCGAAAGTGTCCGCACTTTTGACGACAGCATCCGCATCAAGCTGGACAATCCCTTCATTCCGCAGCAGTTGCGTGACATCGCCAATGCCCAGATCGCGGCGGAACCGGCCCTGGCCAATACCTACCAGTTCATCATCACCCGCGACCATTCAGACGTGGTCGACCCGGTCGTCCGCAACAATCGCGACACCTATCGCGGCGTGCTGGGCTTCGAGGGTGAGTTGGACAATGGCTGGGCCTATGAAGCCTCCTACAACTACGGTCGCACCGATGCCACCGACAAGCGCCCGACCCGCCTGAACGACCGGTTCTTCGCCGCCATCGACGCCGTGCGCGCCCCCAACGGCCAGATTGTCTGCCGGTCCGACCTGAACCCCACCTCGGTTCCGTCTGTGTCGGACTTCCCGGTCTTCTCCTGGTCCGGGTACAACACGTTCAAGGCCGGCGACGGTTCGTGCAAGCCCTTGAACCTGTTCGGTCTGGGAGCCCCGTCAGAAGCCGCACAGGATTTTGTCACCTACGACAATCCCATCAAGTCCACCATCAAGCAGCAGGTCTGGAACGCCAGCATCACCGGCGACCTGGGCGAAACCCTGGCCCTGCCGGGCGGTCCCATCGGCTTTGCCGCCGGTCTGGAACACCGCAAGGAAGACAGCCGTTTCGAGGTCACGGAGTTTGAGCGTCTCAACTACACCGACCGTGGCGGCCGCCAGAATGTGGTCGGTGGCTTTGACGTCACCGAAGGCTTTGTCGAATTGAACGCCCCGCTGCTGGCCGACCTGCCGGGCGTGGAGTTGCTGTCGCTGGATGGCGCCTATCGTTATGGCGATTACAGCACGGTGGGCGGTGTGAATACCTGGAAGGTGGGCGGTGTCTATGCCCCGGTAGCGGATATCCGTGCGCGTGGCGGTTATTCCCGCACCATCCGCGCCCCCAACATCCAGGAACTGTTTGCCCCGCGTTCGTCCACCCTGTTCTCTGTCGTTGATCCCTGCGATGCCGGTCAGATCGGCACTGGCCCCAACCCGGCCAACCGCCGCGCCAACTGCGCCGCTGACGGCATCCCCAATGGCTGGCTGGACACCCGCACCGCCCGCGTACCGGGCTTTACCGGCGGCAACCCGGACCTGGACCCGGAAACCTCCACCAGCTATACGGCCGGTGTGGTGCTGACGCCGTCCTTCCTGCCCCGCTTCTCGCTGGCGGTCGATTACTGGAACATCAAGATCGAGGATGCGATCAGCCAAGTGACGGGCCAGAACATCCTGAATGCCTGTTATGATGCGCCCAGCCGGGACAATCCCTTCTGTTCGCAGGTGGGTCGTAACCGCACCAGCACCTCGCCCACCTTCCTGGCCGTCAATTCGCTGAACCAGACGACGATCAATTTCGCCCGGTTCGAAGCCAGCGGCATCGATTTCGATCTGGTCTACCCCGTGGATCTGGAAGAAATCGGCTTGGGTGAGAATGGCCGCGTCACGCTGGGCCTGACGGGCACCTGGAACGAGAAGAACCGCACGTTCCAGAGCCCCAGCAACGCCGCCGCTGCCAACAACGCTCTGGGTGAACGTCTGTTCCCCGAATGGAACCTGAACCCGTCCGTGTCGTGGAGCGACGATGTCTGGAGTGTCGCCTGGTACGGCTTCTACCAGTCGCGGCAGACCCTGACCGGCGTTGAAACAGAAACGGCCAGCACCTTTGTTCAGGCCTACGCGCCTGCTGCCTGGGTGCATGATGCGACCGTGTCCTATCAGGTGACGGACGAGATGCGGGTGACCGCCGGCGTCAATAACCTGACCAACAAGGGCCAGTTCTTTGGCGATATCGGCCGTCCGGCCTCCGCCATCGGCCGGTCCTACTATCTGCGCACCCGTCTGGTCTTCTGATCTGCCGGTCGAGCGTTGTCGCGGTCTTGCGGGAGGGGCACATTTCCCGCAAGACCGCCTTTTCTTTTCGCCACCCACGCCCGGATGTCCCCATGCGCCGCTTTGTCCTGTGTCTGCTTGCTGTCATCGCAACGGCCCTGCCGGCATGGTCGGAACCGGTGAAAGGATCGCTGCTTATTGCAGGGGGGGATTTTAAACTGGAGAATCCCGGTTGGTCCCGGCTGGTGGATCTGGCCGGCGGCAAGGGGGCCATGATCCTGGTCCTGCCGACCGCCAGCGGCGATCCCGTCGGCAGCGGTGGGCGCATCGTGGAACATCTGCGCAGCCTTGGTGCCAATGCCATGCTGCTGCCGCTGGCCGAAAAGGGCTTTGATCGTCCCCCGGCGGCGATTGTCAGCGATCCCCTGTGGGTCGACCGCGCCCGCCATGCCGGCGGCTTCTTCCTGGTGGGCGGCGATCAGTCACGCTATACGGCAGCCCTTCTTCGTGCCGACGGGTCTGACACGCCGCTGCTGGCCGCCATCCGCGCCGCCCACGCGGCGGGCGCCGTGATTGGCGGTTCTTCCGCCGGGGCCGCCATCATGTCCGCCACCATGATCAAGGACGCGCCCGAAACGCTGGACCTGCTGGACGCCGGCCCCATCGCGGGCCGTACCCTGGGTCCGGGCCTGGGCTTCATCGGCCCCGACTGGTTTGTGGATCAGCATTTCCTGGCCCGCGGTCGTTTCGCCCGCACCCTGGTGGCCATGGATGCCGCTGGCTATACGCGCGGCTTGGGTGTGGATGAGAATACCGCCATCATCATCCGCAAGCGCCAGGAGGCGGAGGTGGTGGGGGCCAGCGGGGTTGTGCTGCTCGATACCCGCACCGCCACCCGCCGCCCCGGTTGGCCCTTCGCGCAGACGGGTACGGTAGTATCTTTGCTGCGGGATGGTGACCGGCTCGACCTTGTCAGCGGTACCGTGACACCCGGCCCGACCCGGGCCGCAGCACCGATCGCACCGTCCAGCCCCGGTTTCGCCCCTGATCCGGAATTGCCATCCATCCTGGCAACGGGGGACATTCTGGCGCCCTGGCAGTTCGGGCGGCTGATGGCACAGGTACTGGAAAGCCGCCAGGGTCAGGCGACAGGACTGGCCTTCGATGCCGCCGATCCCGCCCGCCGCCCCGCCTTCCGCATGCTTCTGTCCCGCCGCTCCGACAGCCAGGGCTGGGCTGGAAATGGCGTCACGGCCTTGAACCTGTCCTTGGATGTCGAACCGGTACGGATGGCCGATCCCCTGTTCAGCCCCGCGCAGCCCTGACCCGGTCCAGCCTCTTCTGTCGGCATCGGGGCTGGCATCTGCGCCGCGATACCCCATGTCCATCATGGTGTATTTTCCGGACAGGGGGAGAGACAGGGTGCCGGATGCGTACTGGGCTCTGCGGCAGCATAAACAGCCTGTCGCCATCATTGGCGCCGGTGTCGCGGGACTAACCGCTGCGCGCCTGCTGTCGCCACGCATCCCCACCGTGCTGTACGACGCAGCGGCCAGTGTGGGGGGGCGGCTGGCCACACGGCGATGCGACGGGCACGCTTTCGACCATGGCGCCCAGTTCTTCAAACCCCGCCATCCCCGGTTTGCAGCAGAGGTGCGCCGCCTGGTCGACCAGGGGGTGGTCGCACCCTGGATCGCACGGTTTGCGGAATTCCGGGGCGGCACCATCGCGTCGCGTCGACAATGGACCTCAGAGAGCGCGCATTATGTGGGGATCGGTGGCATGGGGGCCCTTGCCGCCTCCTGGGCGACCGGTCTGGATCTGCGCCTGTCGCGCCGGGTGACCGGCCTGCGCTCCGCCCTGGATGGCACATGGCTGACCCTCGACAGCGATGGTGAACAGGGACCATTTGGTCTGGTCATCCTGGCGCTGCCGGCCCCAGGGGCGCATGCGCTGCTGCCGGCTGATTGCCCGCTGCGGTCTGTCACCGCCCGCGCGCGGATGAAGTCCTGCTACGCCCTGATGCTGGGTCTGGACGGCGACCTTGATCTTGGTTTCGATGCCGCCCTGGTGAAGGACGCCCCACTTAGCTGGATCTCGGTTACCGGGTCGCGACCGGGGCACCAGGGGCCATCCGGTATCGTCGCCCTTGCCGCCAATGCCTGGGCCGATGCCAACCGCGACCGCCCCCCGGCCGACATTCAGGCGGCGTTGCTAGCGGCTCTTTCCGACCTGTGTGAACGTCCGTTTCACGCCAGCGTAACAACCCTTCATCACTGGCCGTCCGCCAATAGCGACCCTGTCCGCGCGGACGGCCCGCAGATCGATCCCGACCATCGGATCGCCTTGTGCGGTGACTGGCTGCGTCAGGGCCGGGTGGAGGCCGCCTTCCTGTCCGGCGCACAGATCGCTGACACCATCATCGCCGCCATGGTCACCAAAGGTTAGACGGTCGACCAGATCGCACTGATCCCGCGCTGGCCGTCGCGCCGGTCCAGTTGCACGATCACATCCACGACTGACCGGGCATAGGCGATCGTATCCTGTACCGACAGGTTGAAGCCTGTCTGCATCACCATCAGGGCCAACTGCTGCAGGGCACCTTGCGGGCTGTTGGCATGGATGGTGCTGACAGAGCCAGGATGGCCGGTATTGACGGCGCGCAGGAAACTGACCGCCTCTCCCCCGCGTAACTCGCCCAGAACAATGCGGTCCGGTCGCAGGCGCAACGACGCCTGCAACAGGTCGTTGGTGGTCACCCGTGCCTCCCCCATTTCCCCCTTCACCGCCACAAGGCCCAGGGCGTTGGGGGCGGACAGGGTGATCTCCGGCGTATCCTCCACCACGACCAGCCGGTCCTGTTCCGGCATCTGCCGCAGCAGGGCGTTCAGAAAGGTGGTCTTGCCGGTGGAGGTGCCGCCGCTGACCAGAATGGTGCGCCGGGCCTTGATGGCGGCCGTCAGATAGGCGGCGGGGTCTCGCATCGGATCAAGCCCCCGCCACCCCTCATCAGCGGCCGGCGCCAGGGCGGCATAGGCTGACAGCGGCACATCGACCAGACGGTGGCGGCGGATGGCCATGGCCCAATGGCCGCGTGTCGCGGACGGCGCCACAAACTGCACCCGCGCCCCATCGGGCAGTCGACCGGACAGCAGCGGTTGGTTGCGATTGATCCCCTGATTGGACAGGCGCGCCACCTGCTCGGCCAGGCGGCGCAGCAATCGCTCGTCGATACGCGGGTCTGTCAGGCGAACCATGCCGCTGCCCGCCCGCTCCGCCCAGATCTCACCGGGCCGGTTCACCATGATTTCCGTGACCAAAGTGTCGTTCAGCAAGGGCTGGAACGGGGCCAGATACTCGGCCAGATAGACGGCTTCGTTCAGGATGGCGACACTGGCATTCATGACCGGCCTCCGTTGGCAACAAGGGAGAAGTCAAGGTCGCGCGCCACGAAGACGCGAATGGGCTGTCCCTGGTCAATGCGAATAGTGGGCGGGATCTGGCTGTCGCGTTGTGCGGCGACACTGGCCGCCGACTGAGAACCCGACAGGATCAGGGCCGCATTGCCGATGGCCGACAGGGCACCAACCACCGACAGCATGGTTGCCGACCCGAACCGTTCCACAAAATGCGTATCGACATCTCCGGACAGGCCGGACTTGCCGTCCTGGCTGATGGCCGGCGATGCCAGCGCCACCGAGACGCCATCAGGCCGGATCAGCCGGGTCCACAGCACATAAACCCGCTTCTGTCCTGCTTGCAGGCCGGACTTGTACTGTCCGATCAGGCGGGAGGTGCGGGGGACCAGGACCCGGCTGCCATCGAACGACCGCACATCCTGGCTGACCACGGCACGGACATGGCCGGGAAGGTCACTGTCGATGGCGGTTTCAAGCACAGCCGAAATGAATGCCCCCTGCGCCACCGTCGTGGATGGCGCGATGGCATGGACAGCGCTGGCCGTATCCACCCCGCCATTGCCGACGCGCAGGGCAAAGGCCTCATTGTCTGACAGGGCGCCGGGGGCCGCCGGCACCGCTGCGACCGGCCCTGGGGGGGCGGATGCGGTGGTCGGGGCCGCCATGGGGGACGTGGCGGGTGCCGGGACTGACATGTCAAAGACCATGACGGGGGCGGCCAGCCGCTGTGGGTCTGGAACGCGCGCCGGCTGCGGCAGGGGCGTCACCGCCACCGGCGCCAGGGCCGGGGGTGGGACCGGCAAGGCGGCCAATGGCGCCGGTGGCGGGACGGGCGGGGCCGGCAGCGGGGCGGGTTCCGCCACCGGTTGCCGCGCCTGGTTCAAGCCCCAGAAGGTGAGACCACCCAGGGCCAGGACACAGGCCAGGCCGGCGGCCAGCCCCAGAGTGCCCGCGCCGCGCCTGTCGGCCACGGTCGGGTAATGGGTACGGCCCGCCAGGACCAGGGCCCCGGCCGACATGGACAGGCGGGGATCGTCACTGACGCGGACGGGGTCGGCGCTGAAGCTCATCACGGGGTCCTTTCCGCGGTCTGGGTGACGGGGGCCAGGCTGGCCGTGCGCTTGCCATTGCGCAGGGTGATACGGCGCGGCACCCCATCCAGGACGATCAGATCATTGCGCAGGGCGTAATTGGCGGGACCATCGACACCGTCGGGACCGGCCACCAGAATGGCCGGCACCTCGGCCCCGGCCTCCCAGCGCAGATATGTCGAATGACCATCGTCAAACACCTGCGCCGGCAGCATCTTTTCCGGGCCCTCCTTCTCCCACGCAAAGTTCAGATCGCTGGGCAGCGGGGGCTGGGCCTGCGTGGTCTCCGCCGGGACCGGGTTGGTGGTGATCTCGGGCGGTGGTGCCTCTGCCACTACGGGGGCCGGTGGGGCAAAGGGCTTGGGATAGCTGAAGCGCATGACATACAGCGGGCCGCCCTTGCCCCCCGTTGTCAGGTCGAACAGATAGGTGCGGCGGTCGGTAACGACCGTCATGTTGGTGCGGCTGTCGGGCAGGATCGGCTTCAAGAACAGAAGGTCGGCGCGGCGGTTGGGCGTGACCTGCCAGCCCGCACTGTCGCCGATGGCTACATTTTCGATCCGTTCCCCCGCCTCGAACTGGATCGTCGTCTGGATGCCGGCACGGCCCGGCACGGTGACGACGGCGGCCTCGTCATAGTCCTTCCACAGGATGCGATGGTCGGCAAAGCAGGGCGTGGTGGTCAGCAGGGCCGCCAGCAGCGGCAGGGTCAACAGGCGCTTGGTCATGATCAGGCTCCTTTCACGGATGGGCGGCGGAAACGCTGGCCCAGACCCGTGGCGTGGCGGTTACGCGGGGCAGCGGTCGGGTTCTGGCGGGCGGCATCGCCCGGCTGGGTCAGCCCACCGGGCAGCGCCATGGCGGCGGCGCGCGGCGCGGTCTGAAAGGAATTCTGGGTCAGCAGCGCCGCGCCCGACAGGGCGGCGGCGGCGTTACTGTGGGCGCTGGCACTGGCGCGGGCAGCAGTGGCAGCGGGAGCCTGGACAGTGACCAGGGGGGCACCGGTGCGGGCGGGCCCGGCCTGACGGCGGACTGTATCAGGCTGTCCATGCAGGTTCAGGCGCCAGCCCGCCGTCAGTGTTGCCGCCACCCGCAGGACCAGCAGCATCAGCAGGCTGAACACGCCTGCCCCCAGCAGGACCGACACGGCCAGTTCCGGCGTCGGGGTCCCGCCTGCCAGGGCCAGGTCCGACAGCATCGGCGCAATCAGGGCCAAGGCACCGGTACCCACCAGCACAGTCAGCAACGGCACGATGGCAAACAGGATGGCGGCACGCAGCCACCCTTCGAACAGGCCACTGGTTGCCCTGAACAGGGCGAGAATGATGAAGACCGGGCCCAGCGCCAGCAATGCCGCCAGCGCGATCTTGGCAGCAACCAGCACGCCCACGGTCCCAAACAGCAACAGCAGCGAGGCGATCCACAGCAAGTCCGCCGGGCGCATGCCGGCCAACATCGTCGGTTTCTCAGCCCCCGCAACCGCCGACTGTCGCGCTGCGTCCAGTACCAGTTGAAAGAGCTGATCCAGACGGTCAGCGAACAATGACGGGGCCGACCCGCGTGTCCCGGCCAGCAGCGAGGCCAGATGGTCGGGCGCTCCCACCAGCAGGTTCCAGACCACCTGATGATAGGCGGCCCAGGAGGTGGCAAAGCACAGGACCAGGCCCAGCCCCATCATGCGCGGGGTCAGGCTGGACAGGCCCACCCCGGTGCGGCCTGTCAACATCCGCACCGCCATCAACGCGACATAGAGCGTCAGCAGCAGGGTCAACGCCTGACCCAGCGCACCATCAGGGCCCAGCAGGGTCGAAAAGGCCTTTTCCGTGGTCTGGGCGGCCAGACAGTCTACGGCGCGCAGCGCAGCGGCCACACCGCCTTGTCCATCCAGACTGGAAAATCCGGGGCAGGTCGCGTTGCTCATTCCGCTGCCATCCTTTCCACATTGGGCCGATCCGTCGCGCCGGGCCAGGGCGTGCCCGTCAGGCGGGGATACCAGCGGTCGGGATCATCGCCGGTGCTGGCGCGGATCATGTCCAGACGGCGGACAGTGGCCTCCCGCCCCGACAGCACCATCAGCATGTCATTCATGCCGCCCAGATCCAGGCGCGGCACAATGGAATGGTTGGCGTGGCGAACCAGGAAGCAGCGGCCATGCGCCGGCAACCCACGGATCAGGTCCAACTCATGCGCCGACAGGCCGAACCCGGCGCAATAATCATCCTCCCGCGCCTTGGGATTGGGCATGAAGATCATGGTGGAGGTCTGTTCGACAATGGCGCTGGCGATGCGGCTGTCCAGCGCGTCGCGGGCCGATTGCGTGGCGAAGCCGACAATGGCGTTGCGCTTGCGCAGTGTCTTCAGCCAGTCGCGGATACGCGCTGCAAAAACCGGATCGTCCAGTGCCTTCCAGCCCTCATCAATCAGGATCATGGACGGGTCCCCGTCCAGCCGCTCGTCAACCCGGTGGAACAGATACATCATGGCCGGCGTGCGCAAGGCCGGCACGTCCAGCAGCGCCGTCATGTCAAAGCCCAGGACGCGCGCATCCAGATCCAGCCGGTCCTCACCATTGTCGAACAGCCATGCATGTTCACCCGCCCCGATCCAGGGCGACAGACGGCTGGCCAGATCGCCCGGCATGGGCCGGCTGGCGCCCGACAGCAGTTCGCGGAAGTGACGCAGGCGGCGCAGATGCGGGGCATGGTCGAAACAGGCATCAACAGCATCGGCAATCGCCGCCTCTTCCTCCGGCCCCTCTGCCTTCAGCAGGCACGCCAGCCACAGGCGCAGAAAGGCGCGGTTGACGGGGCTGTCGGGCAATTGCAGCGGGTTCATGCCCGACGGCTCGCCGGGCAGCAGGCGGCTGTAATGGCCGCCGATCCCGCGCAGGAAAATCTCCGCCCCCCGGTCCTTGTCAAAGAAGATGGTGCGCGGCTTGAATTTCTGCGCCTGGGCCGCCAGGAAGTTCAGCACCACCGTCTTACCCGACCCGGAGGGGCCGATGATGGTGAAATTGCCCAGATCGCCTTCGTGGAAATTGAAGAAATAGGGCGTGGCGCTCGTCGTCTCGAACATCGTGACGGCGTCACCCCAATGGTTACCGCCGGCGCTGCCCAGGGGGAAACCATGCAGCGACAAGAAGCCGGCGGCATTGGCCGTAGAAATCAGGGCGCGGCGGACCAGGAAACGCTCATTGCCGGGGAACTGGCCCCAGAACAGCGGTTCCAGGTTCACATCTTCGCGCACGGCAATGGCACCCAAATCCGACAGGGCGGCACCGGCCAGGGCCACGGCATCATCCAATGACGTCAGGTTATCGGCTCGCACCACCAGCCCCAGATGGTGATCCCCGAACCCAACCTGCCCCGCCGACACCGCGTCGCGTGCGGCCAGCATCTCCGCCCGTTCGGTCACCGTGTCCTCATCCGTGGCACGATGACGGCGCAGTGCCAGATCCATCCGTTCGCGCGCCGTCTGCCGGTCCACCGGGGCAAAGCTCTCCGTCAGGGTCAATTCGATGGGCAGGCGCAGGATATTGTCCAGAAGGCCGGCGCGGGTGGCGTCGGGATATTCCTTCACCGACAGGCCGGCGGCCACCTGACGGCCCTGCGGACCTGCCAGTTCCAGCGCCTCGACACCGAAGCTGACACGGGCATAGGGGATATGGCGGCCGATATCGGTGCCCTTGGGCGGCAGCAGGACGGGCCGCATCTCCCCGTTATACAGCGCCGACAGCAGCTCCAGCACTTCCGAGCAGGGCCCATGTGCCGTGTCATAGGTGCCGAGGGCCCGCGCGCTATAGGGCTCCAGACCGGCAAGCAGGGCGCCCACTGCGGCGTCCAGGGCACGACGTTCGCTGTCCAGCCGTTGGGCCGACCGGCCCCGCGACAGGATACGATCCACCAGCCCAGCCTTGCCCCGCGCGGGGCGACGCAGAATGGTCAGGAACTGTTCATTGATGAACAGCCGACGGTCAGACAGCCGTTCTTGCCAGCGGCGGTCGATAAGGCCCGCCAGCGGGCTGTCGAATGTCGCGGTCAATTCCGGCTGGATACGGCGGCGGATGACATGGTGATAGATGACATGACGGGCATCCAGCGCGGACCGCAGCATCACCTCCCGGACCGCCAGCCGGTGGTTCAGCGCCTCTGAATCCTCTGTTTCAAAGGCCAGACCCGCGACATGGAGGGTGCGCAGCAGCGACCCGTCGCGCAGCAGCAGGCTGCCATCCTCCAGCAGCGCCTTATAGGGCAGCCGGTCGCCAGCGCAGGCTTCTCCACCGGCCCAGGATGCGGGGCCTTTCCATGTCGGCATAGGATCTCTCCACCGGAAGGGGGCGGTCACGCCCCGTAGGAATTGCAGCGCCAGCGCTTCCAGTTGCGGATACGCGGACAGGTGGTGACCTTGGTCAGCCACAGATCAAAAATCCGGGGCTCACGCAGGCAGGCCAGGTAGCCGGCGCCATGCACCAGCAACGCGACGGGCAGGGCCAGAAAGGACCGCGTGACCAGAAAGGCTTCCGTCGTCACCAGCAGGTTGATGACAAAGAAGTTGTAGGTCACGCCCGCAAACATCTGCGGCCGGGTCAGGGCGCGGAACACGGGAGCACGGGTCAGCATGGACAGCCCCCTCAGCGCGCGACGGATGTCGTTGCCTGGATGCCCGACACGATGGCCCCGGCCCCGAACAGGATAAAACAGCCCATCACCACCGTGGCGCCAAAGCGCCAGTTGAGGCGGCCCGTCAGCATCAGGAACCCGACCGCCGCCACAGCCATCACGGCCACCGTCGTAGCGACATTGCCCATCAGCGTTCCCTGCATCCAGGACAGGGCGGCCACGATGGGACCGGCCCCTTTGGGATCGCCGCCGATAGTCTGTGCCAGGGCCGCAGGGGCCGACAGCAACAGCGGCGCCAACACCGCCAGAGTTCGTTTCAGGCTACGCATGCTTTTCTCCCTTGGGAATGATCAGAACCGGGACCAAGGGATAGGGGACGCGCTTTGCCTGCATATGTCGGAACGATGGAGCCCCACGCCATGTTGTGTCAGCCGCATTGCTGACGGGGGCATCACGGCCCACGGACTGCAACATGCTGAAACAATCCGACATGGGGCAGAGATTTTCAGCTCGTACAGAGAGGGGCACGACGCCATAATCGGGATATGGATCTGATGACCCGCATATTGATTGTAGATGATGATCCGGGCCTGCGTGGCCTGATCTCCACCTTTCTGGACCGGCACGGTTACCGTACGGATACGGCCGGCAACCCGCATGAAATGCGGACCAAACTGGCTTCCGGCAGTTACGATCTGATCGTCCTGGATGTGATGATGCCGCAGGAAGATGGCCTGACGGCGCTGAAGGGGCTGGTCGCTGGCGGCGGTCCCCCCGTGATCATGCTGTCGGCGGTCGGCGGCGATGTCGACCGTATTGTGGGCCTGGAAATGGGGGCCGAGGATTACATGGAAAAACCATGCAATCCGCGTGAATTGCTGGCCCGCATCCGCACCGTCCTGCGCCGCAGCCGGGGGAGCGCCATTGCCGCAGAGCCAGCGCCAACCATGGCCCCGCCGCCGGTGGCGGAGAACTGGATCGGCTTTGCCGGCTGGCGCATGCAGCCGGACAGCCGGATGGTCTCTGCCCCGTCCGGACAGGATGTCACCCTGTCGGATGCAGAGTTCCGGCTGCTGCGCGCGCTGGTCGATCATCCGCGCCGGGTGCTGACCCGCGATCAATTGTTGGATTACGCCCATGGCGAAAGTGCCGATCACTTTGACCGCGCCATTGACGTGCAGATCAGCCGCTTACGCCGCAAACTGGCCGCCGCCGATGACAGTGCCGAACTGATCCGCACGGTGCGGAACGAAGGGTACATGTTCGTCCCTGCCGTCACCCGCTAAGGATTGCAGCATTCTTGCCACACCCCCTTTCGATCGTGATGGCGGAGCGCTGACATCATTTTTCAGGCGACATAATTTATCGCACCCCATGACACATGCCTGACATTTCCAGGCAACATCCAGCCGCCATCCCTTGAACCGCGAACGGCGGTGCTCCCGTCGGACACCCCCAAAATGGAGACAAGAGATGAGCGAACATCACATCGACGATCATGACCGTGGCCTGCTCTTCGATCTGGAAACCCTGAACACCAAGATCCTGGAACGCCGTCGCGCCCTGTCGCTGTTGGGTGGCGCAGGTCTGGCGGCCCTGCTGGCGGGCTGCGGCGGTGGCGGCGGCTCGGACAGCACGACCAGCAGCAGCACGACCACCACCGGCAGCACAACGGGCACCACCACAGGCGGGACGACCACAACAACAGGCGGTTCCTGTGTTGACTATCCTACCGAAACAAACGGTCCCTACCCCGCCGATGGCACCAATAGCTCCAGCGGTGCGACGTCAAACGTCCTGACCTCGTCAGGTGTGATCCGTTCCGACATTCGGTCCAGTTTCATCAGCTCCACGACCCAGGCGACGGGCGTGCCGATGACGCTGACCATCAATTTGCAAAATTCCACGGGCTGCACGCCGCTGTCGGGTTATGCCATTTACATCTGGCACTGCGATGCAGCGGGCAGATACTCACTTTATGATCTTCCGACCGAGAGTTATCTGCGCGGGGTGCAGATTTCCGACAGCAATGGACAAGTGACCTTCACCACCATCGTGCCCGGTTGTTATTCGGGCCGGTACCCGCATATCCATTTTGAAGTGTTCACCAGCCAGGCGGCCGCGACCAGCGGCACGGGCCGCACCGCCGCCCTGATTTCACAGTTCGCGGTGCCGGGCAGCGTCTGTGCCACGGTCTATGCCGCCGGCGGCTATGGCAACAGCACGGCAGCCTTAAACGCCATCACCCTGTCCAGCGACAATGTGTTCGGTGACAATACCGCCGCCCAGGTCGCCGCCCAGACCCTGACCATGTCGGGCAGCGTGTCGGCAGGTTACACTGCAACGGTGACAGTTGGCGTCTGACGCTGGTATCGGTGGCTTGCCCCTTCGCAAGGGCGAGCCTCCCGCCTATCCTGTTGCTGAGATCATGGCATAAGGTGGCTGCGCTGTTCAGATTTCCAAACCTCCTCGCCGGCTGGCCCTTGTTCGTGCGCATCTTTGTGCTGATGCTGGCCGGCGTTGTCCTGGCCCAGGCACTGAATTTTGTGCTGCTAGTGACCGCGCCGACACCACCGCCCAGCCAGCATATGCTGGCCGGCGTGGTGGCAACGCTGCGGACGGGTCTGCCCGCGCCAGGGTTTGACGTCGCGGTGACAACGAAGCCGCCACCCAACAACGGCCCTCAGGAGCGGCTGCGCGTCAACCGTCAATGGCTGGTCGACGCCCTTGGCGTCGATGAAAGTCTGGTCCGACTGGATCTGCGCGGGCCGCGGCAGCAAGCAGGCGCCGACCTGATGGCACCGCCATCGGCGGGACAAAGGCCCCCACCCCCCGGCGGCGACCGCCCGCCGGCCGATGGGTATCGGCCACCGCCCCCCGATGGCGGTTTCGGTGGCGCACATCCGGTTCCCCCGATGCCGCTTCCCGCCGGCATGATGCACCGTGACGACGCCATTATCGGCGATTTCTCTGCCGCCCTGAAACTGCCCAGCGGGGAATGGCGCGTTGTGCAGCCCGCCGGTGGCGGGCTGCGGGGCTGGTATCTGCGCATGTTTTATTGGCTGATCGCCGGCCTGGGGGTGGTGGTGCCGCTGGCCTGGTGGCTGGCCCGCTGGCTGGCCGGTCCCATTGCCATGTTCGCCCAAGCGGCCGAACAATTGGGACGCGATCCTGGCGCCCCGGCACTGCCCACCCATGGCGGGCCGCCGGAGGTCCGCGCTGCCGCCACCGCTTTTAACCAGATGCAGGAAAGGCTGCGCCGTTACGTGGAAGACCGAACCATGATGGTGGCCGCGATTGCCCATGATCTGCGCACACCGCTGGCCCGGCTGGCCTTCCGATTGGAAGAAGCACCCGACGCCGTGCGCGAGGCAGCGGCCGGAGACATTGCCGAAATGCGGGAAATGATTGCCGCCACCCTGTCCCTGGTCAAGGACATGTCACAGCCGGTGACGCGGACCCGGATCGACCTGCTGGCGCTGCTGCAACGCCAGACAAAGGCCAGCCGCCAGATGGGGGAACCCGTCACGGATGGGCCCATGGAACCTGCCTGGGTTGAGGGTGATGCGTCGGGCATTGCCCGCATGGTGGATAATCTGATCGGCAATGCCGTCACTTATGGCCAGTCGGTCACTGTTTGCCTGACGGTCGAACGCGATAGTGCGATTATCCAGGTCCTGGATGATGGGCCGGGTATTCCCGACGCCCTGCTGGAACGGGTCTTCGAGCCGTTTTTTCGCCTGGAACCGTCACGGAACCGGCATACGGGGGGCGCCGGGCTGGGCCTGGCCAGTGCGCGGGCTGTGGCCCGTGCCCATGGCGGCGACCTGACCCTGTACAACAGGCCAGAAGGGGGACTGCGGGCGCAGGCGACCCTGCCGCTGCACCGCACCGTCCGGTGACCCAGGCGATGGGTGGCCCGTGCCGGCATAATTGGCAGAAACTTCGCCGGTGCCGGGTGCAGTGGGTTGACGGACGCTCAGACGGGCCATATGGTAGCGCTATCAAACAAAAATAACATGAATGTAGCAGGGAGATGAAGCAGCGGACGCAGGTACCGACCCTTCCGTAAAGTGCAGGATTGCTGAACCGATCAGCAAGGCTATACGGTTATGTTGACACCCTGTGGCGGCCCAAAACGGGCCGCCGAAAAACCATTGGCATGACACCGGTATCAATTGCAGAATCTGCAATCGGGACGGATCGGCAGTGCCAGTGTCTACCCTGCTTCAGTCTCCCACCCGGCTGTTGGACCCGCAAACCATGAACGAGAGCAGGAATGACCGTTTGGACCCGAAAACAGGCCCGCAAGGGCCGTGGTGCCAGTACCCTGACCGCCCCCGATCTGGCGCACCACCATACCAGCACGGCGGCCAGCATGGGGGCCGCACCCACCGCCGCCCACAGATGGCGGCCGCTGCAAGATCCTATGCGACAGGACGGTCTTAGCCCTTGGGCAGCGGTAAACCGCCCGATGACGACCGGCCTGCACCTATCGCTGATCGACCGGCACAGCCGTTCCTGCCAGGCAGCGCAGCGGATAAGATGGCCAAAGGCGAGGCACCTGACCCAGGTGGCACCGACACCAGTCCGGGCCAATGCGGCTGTGGCGCCGAGGGGTCCGGCAACATTGCCCGTCGACAAGACCCATCCGGGGCCCGGCAGGCCGATGATCCTGCCACCATGGTGACCAGGAAAATGGCCGATAGCGTGCCACCACTGTGCCGTCTCCAGATCCCCTGACCAAACCGACGTGAGAAAAGACATGACCGATATCTCCCGCCGCAACGCGCTGAGCCTGGCCCTGATGGGTGGTGCGGGCCTTGCCGCCGGTCCCGTACTGACCTCCGCTGATGCTGCTGTGCCGTCAACCCCGGTTGCCTGCATCCCGCCCGGCAAGCCCGGTGGCCTGCAATGGGCGCGTGGCCTGGACAATCAGCGCAAGCCCGACCTGGGTGATGGTCGTTTCCTGAACCCGCTGTTTTCCGGCGACCATCCCGATCCCACGATCCTGAAGGATGGCAAGGATTATTACATCACCTTCTCCACCTTCGACAGCTATCCGGGTCTGGTCATCTGGCATTCCCAGGACATGCTGAACTGGACCCCCGTGACGGCGGCACTGACCAAGAATCTGGGCTCTGTCTGGGCGCCGGAACTGATCAAGCATAACGGCCGGTACTTCATCTATCTGCCGGTCAAAGGCACGCCGACCGGAACCTATGTTATCTGGGCTGACAAGATCGAAGGGCCGTGGAGCGAGCCGAAATATCTGGGCCTGCCCAACTATATCGACCCCGGCCATGCCGTCGGTGAGGATGGGTCACGCTGGCTGTTCCTGTCGGGTGGCAGCCGCATCCGGTTGACAGATGACGGCTTGTCGACCGTTGGGGAGCCGGAAAAGGTCTATAATCCCTGGCGTTACCCGTCCGACTGGATTGTGGAAAGTTTCTCCCCCGAAGGGCCCACGATCACACGCCATGGCGACTATTACTACATGATCACCGCCGTGGGTGGGACGGCCGGCCCGCCGACCGGCCACATGGTGATCGCCGCCCGTTCAAAATCCATCCATGGCCCCTGGGAGGACTGCCCCCATAATCCCATCGTCCGCACCCTTAGCAATGATGAATATTGGTGGTCACGGGGCCACGCGTCGCTGGTGGAAGGGCCTGCGGGGGATTGGTGGTCCGTCTATCACGGGTATGAGAATGGCTTCTGGACCTTGGGCCGGCAGACCCTTCTGGACCCGATCGAATGGACGGCGGATGGCTGGTTCCGCATGACAGGTGGGGATCTTTCCCAACCGCTGCCGTCGCCCAAGGGGGGCAAGAAAGGGCCGCATGGCATGGCGCTGTCGGACGATTTCAAGACCTTGCAGATCGGCACCAAGTGGAATTTCTTCAAACCCAGCCCGACCGAAGGCAGCCGTGCCAGCGTTGCCAACGGCACACTGTCCTTGGTAGCCAGTGGCACCGCCCCCAAGGACAGCTCACCCCTGCTGCTGGTGGCCGGCGACACCGCCTATCAGTTTGAATGCGATATCGAGATCGACGCCGGCGGCGTTGCCGGCATGGTGCTGTTCTATGATGAAAGGCTCTATTGCGGTGTCGGTTTCGATGAGAAGCGCTTTGTGACACATCAATACGGTATTGAACGCGGCCGCCCTGCCAACCCACACGGGCGCAAGATGCGGATGCGTACCACGAACGACCGCCACATCGTCTATTACGATTTCAGCGGCGATGGCGGCAAAACCTGGACCCGGTTTGACCGGGGCATGGAAGTGTCGGGGTACCATCATAATGTGCGCGGCGGCTTTCTGATGCTGCGACCGGGGCTCTATTCTGCCGGGGCCGGCACCGCTAAATTCTCCAACTTCACGTTCAAGGCGCTGTGACCGTGCCGGCTCTGCTGCTTGCCGCCGCCCTGGCCACCACCATACCCGCCTTTCCCGGTGCCGAGGGCGCGGGTGCCGCCGCCCTGGGCGGGCGGGGTGGCGTGGTCCTACGGGTCACGAACCTGGACGATAGCGGTCCGGGGTCGCTACGGGCAGCGGTGGAGACGGCGGGGCCGCGCACCATCATCTTTGATATCGGTGGCACCATCACCCTGAAAAGCCCGCTGACAGTTCGGCAAGGGCGCCTCACCCTTGCCGGGCAAACGGCGCCCGGCGGTGGCATTACGCTGCGCGGGCAGCCGTTCCGCATCCATGCCGATGATGTGGTTGTCCGCTATCTGCGGGTACGGTTGGGGGATGAACAGGGCATTGAAAGCGATGCGTTTGAAATCACGGGCGGACGGCGGATCATGGTCGACCATGTCTCCGCCAGTTGGTCCGTGGATGAAAGCCTGTCGATCGGGTCCACCTACAAACAGGTGGCGGATGGGCCCTATGACATCACCGTGCAATGGTCGATCATCGCCCAGTCGCTGAACAGATCACTGCACGGCAAGGGGCAGCATGGCTATGGCACGCTGCTGCGCTGTTCCCACGGGGCGAAGATCAGCTTTCACCATAATCTCTGGGCCCACCACATGGCCCGCATGCCCCGGCCGGGCAATACCCAGATGCCACCGGTAGACAGCATCGGCCCCTTCTACCAGTTCCAGTCCAATGTCTTTTACAATTGGGGCGGTACGGCATCAGGATATAATGCGGACCAAGGCCGCAAGGCCTCCATGGTCAGTTATGATTTCATTGATAACAGCTACATCCCTGGTCCGAACTCCCAGGGAAAACTGGCCTTTGAGGAGGCCAACCCCAATGCAAGCCTGTATTTTGCCGGCAACAGCATGGAAGGAACCGTTCCCGTCGACCCCTGGTCGCTGGTCCAGGCCCCGGTTGGTACGCGCCGTGACGCCCCCCTGCCGGACCTGCCATTGCTGACACAAGACCCGGCGGCGACGGCGCTGCCACGGGTACTGGCCAGTGCCGGCGCCTCCCTTGTGCGCGACCGGATCGACGAGCAGGTGGTCACCAGTGTGACGCAAGGCACCGGCACCCTGATTGACAGCCAGACCCAAGCGGGCGGCTGGCCCGATCTGGCCCGCGGCCAACCCTGGACGGACAGTGATGGTGACGGGATGCCGGATGCCTGGGAAACCGCCAGACGGCTCAACCCGCAGGATCATCGTGACGGCCCCCTGATCGGTGCCGACGGATACAGCAACCTGGAACAATGGCTGAACGGTCTTGTCCCGCCCCTGTGATAGGGCCGCAGCATAGCCAGGGTATCATCACAAAAATCGCCGGCGGCAAGGGACAACCAACAGGGACCCGCGCCCGACGATCGTTCTCCCCCTGCCAATCGCTTGCGGCCGCACCGCAAATTCCGTTATCGCTAACATTTTCACGTTGACACCGGTGACAGCGATACTTAACCTTTTATTCATAAGGTCAATCCGATGGACCTATCTGGGACCGGATTGGTATGCGGCGATAACGCCCGGAACGCCGGCTACGGCGTCGACCACGTAAGGGGAGGCACATGAAAACCCGGACAAACCGCCATCCAGTGTAACGGTCTTCTGCGTTCGGGGCCGCCGCGCCGCACAACCAAGACCGCCCATATGTTTTTCAGGAAATCGTCATGTCCACGCCCCGCCTTTCGGTGGACGGCGCACGCGATTGTTTTGCCATGAACCGTCGGCTGTTCCTGGCAGGCGTTGCCGTGGCCGGTATTCTGCCACCCCCCGCAATTGCCGCTGCCCAGCCGGATGTCCGGGTGGAAAAGGCTGGCCGGGCCGGCACTTTCCGCAGCGTGGCGGATGCGCTGGCGGCTGCCCCTTCGGACCCCGCAAAGCCATGGCATATCGCGATTGGCCCGGGGATTTGGGAAGAGAAGCTGCGCATCACACGGCCGCATGTCACCCTGTCGGGCGCGGGTCGGGATCGGACCATCCTGACCTACTCTATCGCCGCTGGCATGAAGCGACCTGACAAGGGCAATTGGGGCACCTATGGGTCGTCGGCGGTCACGGTGGAGGCACCGGATTTCACGGCCACCCGCCTCTCCATCCGGAATGACTTCGATTATGTCGCCAACACGCTGCGGCCCGACGGTATCAACGGGGCGCAGGCCGTGGCTCTGGCGCTGGGACCGGGAGCCGACCGGTCGGTGCTGCGGGATGTGGCCATCATCGGACACCAGGATAGTTTGTACCTGCGCGCGGGCCGCACATTGGTGGCAGACAGCCTGATCGCCGGCAGCGTGGATTTCATCTTTGGCGGGGCTGCCGCGCTCATCCGCCATTGTGAGATCCGGTCCCGCCGGCGACCCGGTGATGGGGTTCAGGGTTTTGTGTCCGCTCCCAGCACACACCAGGCGCAGTCGGTTGGTTTTGTGTTCCGCAATTGCCGTCTGACACGGGAACAGGGTCTGCCGGATGGCTCTGTCTATCTGGGTCGGCCCTGGCGGGCGGGGGGCAATATGGACCTGCTGGGCGCCAGCGCCTTCATTGATTGCTGGATGGATGCGCATATCCATCCCGATGGCTGGACATCCATGGGCTATGCCCGCAATGGCGCGCGCGCCCAACTGACACCGGAAGAAGCACGGCTTTTTGAATTTGGCAGCCAGGGACCGGGGAGCGGCAGTGCCAGCCGCAGCCGGCGCCTGCTGTCAACGGCTGATCTGGCGACATTCGACACATCAAACATCTGGGGCGACTGGCAACCGGCATGACAGACCGGGAACACCAGCGCCTGACAAGGGGAGGTAGAGGAAGATGAGTGTAAAGCAGACCCTGACACGCGGCCGCGGTGGTTGTTCCATCCTGGCTCTGGCCATTGCCGGCTTGGTCATTCCTGGCACCGCATCGGCACAGTCGGCGCCGGCCAGTTCGGGCACCACCGGCACCGCCCTGGAAGAGATCATCGTCACCGGCTTTCGTGCCTCGCTGCGCTCCGCCCTGACCGAGAAACGCAACACCACCGAGCAGGTGGATGCCATCAATGCCGAGGATATTGCCGACTTCCCCGACAATAATCTGGCAGAAAGCCTGCAACGCCTGCCTGGTGTGTCGATCGACCGTGATAATGGCGAAGGCCGTTCAATCACGGTGCGCGGTCTGGGCGGCGATTTCAACCGCACCCGCCTGAACGGTCTGGAAGCGTTGTCCACCGCTGGGTCCAATGATGCCGGCACCTCGCCCAACCGGTCACGGTCCTTTGACTATTCTACCTTTGCCTCAGAACTGTTCTCATCACTGAAGGTGCAGAAATCCGCGTCCGCAGAGACCGACGAGGGCTCTCTTGGCGCGACCATCGACCTGCAGACCGGGCGGCCCTTTGACTACCGGAAAGACACCTACGCCCTGTCGACCGAGGGCAGCTACAATGTGAATTCCGGCAAGATCAACCCCCGGACAGCCGGCCTGATCTCCCACCTGTTCAATGACAAGACGATGGGCATCCTGATTTCCGGGGCCTATTCAAAATCAGTGAACGAGATTGACCAGTTCCGCCGCAGTCCGGGTCAGTCGGATTATCTTTACCGCGGTTCGCAATGGGCGGGGGAAGAGAACCCGCAGCGCGCCGGCTTCTCCGCGCCGGTCGGTACAACATTCGGCAATGTCATCACCAACCCAGACGCCATTGCCTTCCAGACCGGGTCCGACCCGGCAGCCTATGCCAAGCTGTATCCAGGCGCGCCATTCAACACGCCCGGTCGCTTCAATGACAGTCGGGTGCGTATCCCCGCGCTCGCGTCGATCGAGCAGCAGGATGTCAAGCAGGAACGGCTGGGCCTGACCGCGGCGTATCAATGGCAGGTCAATGACCGCACCAAATTGTCGATCGACGGCGCCTATTCCCGACTGGAGAATCTGTCGACCTTCAATCAGGTGTCCAGCGTCGGCCTGAACCGCAACAACACCAATGCCGCCTACAACACGGCCAGCAACTCGATCACGCCCGTGGCGGCACGCGCGCTCTACCCCGGCCTTTGCGTGCCCAACGCCGGCAGCGATCTGGTGCCCGCACAGGATTGCGGACAGCAGCTCTACGGCACAACACCGGCCTTCTCTACCGCTTTCAACGCCGCGGGCCAGCGGGTCGCCTCAGTCCTGGGTTCGGCCGCGATTGTACCGGGGGCCACCACACCCGGCACCGCCAACATCTTTTCGACGAACCCTTTCAATCTTGATCCCTACGATTACTACAACAACCCCAGTTCCGTGGGGTATATCCCGTCCAGCAACCGTCTGGCCTTCCGTGGCAACCTGATCGGCCGCCCCAGCGTCGATGTGCTGGATGCCAATGTCACCAATGGTCTGGCCGATTACCTGGTTCTGCGGAATGTCGATTTCCGCTCGGCCGCCGATCAGAGCCAGTATGTGACGAAGTTCCAGCAGGGCTCGTTGCAGCTTGATCATGATTTCAGTGAAGATTTCACCATGCGGATCATCACCGGCATGTCGAAATCGACCAATAACAGCCAGGGGTTGCTGGTTGAATTCAACCGTATGGATAGCCAGGGTCTGTTCGTTTATGACGAGCGGGGCGGCGGTTCCATGCCGGTGATCGATTTTGGCTTTGATGCCGCCAACCCTGCCAACTGGGAAACCGTCAAGGGCTTCTCCGGCATCCGCCACTTCCGGCGGTCGGTGGAGAACACCTACAAGCAGGGTAAGATCGATTTCGACTGGCAGATCATGGATGAGTTCAGCCTGGGTTTCGGGGCGAACTACAAGGAGTTCGCGTTTAAAACGGACCAGTTTGAACGCAACAATGATCTGTTGAACCCGACCCTGAAGGAAGCGGGCGTCACGACGGCCAGCGTCAGCCGCGTGGTGGAATTTGGCCAGGGGCTGAAGGTGCCGGATGGCACCATGACCAGCTTTGTCGTCCCCTCCATCCAGGCTTTCGACGAGCTGTTTGACTTCACCTGTAACTGTGTCAACAAGTGGGGTGATTGGCGGATCACCAACAAACGGAATGGCGGGCGCGAGCGCTACAGCGTGACCGAGCGGGATACCGGCTATTACGTCCAGGGTGACTGGGACCTGGAACTGTTCGGCAATCCATTCCGCGGCAATATCGGCACCCGCATCGCGGTGACGGAAGTCGACAGCCTGGGCAACAGCAATGCCGGCCGGCCGCTGAAGGGCTCCAACAAATACACCGACATCCTGCCCTCGCTGAACATGGTGTATGAACCCATCGATGATGTGCTGCTGCGGTTTGGCGCATCCAAGGTGATGGCCCGCCCGCTGCTGGGCAATCTGTCACCGACCATCACGGCCCTGTCGATCCCCAACACAGGGGCGACCACGGGGGCGACACTGACCATCGGCAATCCGAAGCTGAAGCCCTTCCGCTCGGACAATTTTGATGCCAGCGTCGAGTGGTATTTCCAGCCGGGCGGCCTGATCTCCATTGCTGGTTTCAGCAAGGATATCGGTAGCTTCCCGCAAACGGTGCTCTATTCGGCCAATCTGTCCGACTTCCTGGATGAAGAAGGCATCCAGGCCATCCGCGCCGGCTTCACCAATGCCCAGCAATTGGCCTATCTGGATGGTGGCTACGAATTCACGGCGCGACAGTTCCGGGACGCGCCTGGTGGTTGGCTGCGTGGTTTTGAAGCCAGCTTCCAGATGGACTTTACCTTCCTGCCGGAATTCTGGTCGGATTTCGGAACCCAGCTCAACTATACCCACATCAAGAGCAAGCTGAACTACATCCTTGACCCCGGCACGGCCACGGTTGCCCCGACCATTGCCACCGGCCCGTTCCTGAATGTATCGCCGGATGCCTTCAACGCCACCCTCTATTATGAAACGGATCGCTTCCGCGCCCGTGTCTCGGTGGCGCAGCGTAAGGGCTACAGCACGGCCTACCCCATCGCCGCCGGCGCCTGCGCCCCCGGCCTGCAAAGCCCGGTGCCGACCAGTCCGGCCACACAGGGCACGGCCTGCGACAGCCCGCTGATCAACGATTTCGTTTTCAGCCGGTCGACCGCCAACATTGATGCCTCGATCAGCTACAAGCTGACCGATCTGATTACGGTGACGGCGGAAGGCCTCAACCTGACGAACCAGACCAGCGACCGCTACGCCTATGAAGGTCAGGAGGCGGTCACGCAATATGCCAGTTCCGGTCGTATCTTCCGTGTCGGCACCCGCGTCCGGTTCTGATCTGACCATGTCAGATCGGTCATCTGACATGTGAACCCGTTCGGCGGGCTGACTTCCTTCCCCGCACGATCACTGGCCCCGCCCCTGGCAACAGGAGCGGGGCCTTTTTTTTTTAAGAAGGATCAGCCCTGCTCATCTCTTTAAAACAATGGGTTATAGCCAAACCTGTGGATGGCGATCCATCGGATGGGATCTGCCCGCGACAGCGTTGGCGGCGCCGCGACTGCGGGCGATCACGGGCAGAGGGTATGGGCCCGACACGCTATCTGGCGGGCAAAGAAAACACCCCGCCGGTCTTTCTCCGGCGGGGTGCAAGTGCGGTGGGGGCAAAGGGGTTGGGGGGTTACTGCCCGCCACCAAGGGCGTGAACATAAGTGGCCAGCACCTTGACCGTGGCCGGGTCGAGACGTTCGATCCAGGCCGGCATATTGCCACGGCGGGCATTGGTGATGGTGTCGACCACAGACTTGCGGTCCCCGCCATAGAGCCAGATGCCGTCCGAGAGACGGGGGCCGCCCATATCCTGGACGCCTTCGCCCTTTTCGCCATGACAGGCGGCACAGTTTTCGGCAAAGACCACGGCACCGCGTTCCAGCACTGCCACGTCACCAGCCGTTCCCGACAGCGACAGGACATAATCGGTGACGTCACTGATCTGTTCCTTGGTCAGCAACTGATCGGCGCCGAAACGCGGCATGTCGGAGATACGGCTGTTTTCATTGGCGTTGCGGATGCCATAGGTGATGGTTTGCAGGATCTGGTCCGGCTTGCCGCCCCAGATCCAGTCATCATCGGCCAGCACCGGGAAGCCCACGGCACCGGCACCGCCCGCCCCGTGACAGCCCGCGCAATTATCCGCAAAGGCAACACGGCCCGCCGCCTGGACATAGCCCATCAGGGCCGGATCCTTGCGGATGCTGTCAATATCCATGGCCACGATCTTTTCACGCAGATCGGCCTGTCCGGCCTTCTGTGCGGCCAGATCCGCCGCCACGTCGGCCCGCTGCGAATAGCCGGACGTGCCGCCGAAATGGCTGGACAGGGTGGGCCAGGACGGGAACAGGACCGTATAGATCACGCCCCAGACGATGCAGGCATAGAAGGTATAGAGCCACCATTTCGGCAGCGGCGTGTTTAATTCCTTGATGCCGTCCCACTCATGGCCCGTCGTGTCCGTGCCCGTGGCGGCGTCCTTTTCGATCTTCGTCGGCATGGGATCACCTGTTGTTTCGGGCGGGGCTGGGATCGTCGTTCAGGGGGATCATGGCGTCGGCCTCAAACCGGCGCTTGGCACCGGGCCGAAGGGCCCAGAACACGATGCCCAGGAACAGAACCAGGAACCAGACCAGCCAGAGCTGTTTCAGAAGGGGGAGAAGTTCATGCATGACATCCCCCTCACTGCTTCAGATCGTCGGGATTGATCTTGGTGAAATCGACCAGCGTGCCCAGCATCTGGAGATAGGCGACCAGGGCGTCCATCTCCGTCACCTGTTCCGGCTTGCCGTCGAAATCACCCAGGTTCGCCTTGGGATAGCGGGCCAGGAGGTCGGCACTGTCCGCATCCGGAAGGGCACCCGCCTGGAGCTTCAGATCGCTCGCGGCATTGGCGATGTCATCTTCGGAGTAGGGCACGCCAACGGCGCGCAGTGTCTTCAGATGATCCGCCGCATCCGCGAATGTCAGCGGCCGGTTCAGGAAGGCATAGGACGGCATGATCGATTCCGGCACCAGAGCGCGCGGATTGTTCAGATGCGCCACATGCCAGTCGTTGGAATATTTGCCGCCGACACGGGCCAGGTCTGGCCCCGTCCGCTTCGACCCCCACTGGAACGGGTGGTCGAACATGCTTTCTGCCGCCAGGCTGTAATGGCCGTACCGTTCGACCTCGTCCTTGAAGGTACGGATCTGCTGGCTATGGCAGACATAGCAGCCTTCGCGGATATAGATGTTGCGACCGGCCAGTTCCAGCGGGCTGTAGGGGCGCATGCCCTCGACCCGCTCGATGGTGGTTTCCACCGTGAACAGCGGCACAATCTGTACCAGACCACCGATCGACACCGTGATCAGGGTCAGGACGGCCATCAGGATAACGTTCTTTTCGATGATCGCGTGGGAGAACTTCATGGTTCCGTCCCCCTTATTCGGCAGCCACAGCGGCGCCCTGCGGCACCGGCTCCAGGGCCGGGCTGCGGGTAACCGTGCGGATCAGGTTGATGACCATCAGGATGGCGCCGGTCAGGAACAGAAGACCGCCAATGCCACGGATGATGTAATAGGGGTGCATGGCGGCGACCGTCTCCACGAACGAATACTGAAGGAACCCGTATTCGTCATAGGCGCGCCACATCAGGCCCTGCATGATGCCGCTGACCCACATGGCGGTGATGTAGAAGACAATGCCGACAGTTGCGGTCCAGAAGTGCCATTCGACCAGGCGGGCGGAATAGAGCCGCTGCTTCTTCCACAGGACCGGCACCAGATAATAGATCATGCCGAAGCAGATGAAGGCGACCCAGCCGAGCGCACCGGAATGCACATGGCCGATGGTCCAGTCGGTATAGTGCGACAGGCCGTTGACCGCCTTCACCGACATGACCGGGCCTTCAAACGTGCTCATGCCATAGAAGCCGACGGCGGTGACCGAGAAGCGCAAGGACGGATCGGTGCGCAGCTTGTCCCAGGCGCCTGACAGGGTCATGATCCCGTTGATCATGCCACCCCAGCTTGGCATCCACAGCACGACCGAGAACACCATGCCCAGCGTCTGCGTCCAGTCGGGCAGCGCGGTATAGTGCAGATGGTGCGGACCCGCCCAGATATAGAGGAAGATCAGCGCCCAGAAATGGATGATCGACAGGCGGTAGCTATAGATGGGCCGCTGTGCTGCCTTGGGGATGAAGTAATACATCATGCCCAGGAAGCCGGCGGTCAGGAAGAAGCCCACTGCATTATGCCCATACCACCACTGGATCATGGCATCCTGCACCCCGGCCCAGGCCACATAGGACTTGGTGCCCGTCAGGCTGACCGGCAGCGAGGCATTATTGACAATATGCAGCATCGCAATGGTCAGGATGAAGGCCAGATAGAACCAGTTGGCCACATAGATATGCGGCTCGCGCCGCTTCATGATCGTGCCGACAAACACGACCAGATAGACGACCCAGACCAGGGTCAGCCACAGATCGACATACCATTCCGGCTCGGCATATTCTTTACCTTGGGTGATGCCCAGCAGATAGCCGGTGGCTGCCATCACAATGAAAAGCTGGTAGCCGAAGAAGATGAACCAGCCCCATTCCCGTCCACCAAACAAGGGTGCGCGACAGGTACGCTGCACCACATAAAGCGACGAGCCGATCAGGGCGGACCCGCCAAAGGCGAAAATCGCGGCGGATGTGTGCAGCGGGCGCAGCCGCCCGAATGTGGTCCATTCCAGGCCCAAATTCAGGTCGGGAAAGGCCAGTTGGAATGCGATATAGACACCGACGGCAAACGCCGCGATGCCCCAGAACATGGCGGCGATCACGAAAGCACGGACAACGTCCTCGTGATACGCCTCGACGGGTACGGCTTGGCCGTTGCCCCCATACGCCCCGTCGGCGATTGCTACACCCATGACAAACCCCCGGTGTCGGCGGAAACTTTTTGAACGGGACCAGACCCCTGCCCGGTCCCCGACCCTGCCTTCATGGGCCATGCCGGGGGGATGTGCATTGACATGCATCAAGGCGGCGATGGTTCGGGCGGGAAACATCCGGTGACTGGAAGATCAAGGGGGTGGGTGCATGGAAAGCCCGGCAGGCGGCCGCTGGACCGGCCTTGCCCGCGAAGACCAGGAAGACCTTTCAGGCAAGACCTTCTCACAGCCCTAATATTCACCTGAAGCATAGCCCCCCTTCCCATGTCCGGAAAACCTGCCATACTCAAGAAAAGCCGTAAAAAGCGATGCTTGCCGAACTATTGGGGTAGGAAATGACAATCGACCAACAAGATGATGTCGGCCCCGTCCCTGTATTCAGTGGACCGGTGCCCCATATCCGTCACGTCGCCGTGGATCGGCCGTGGCATTGGCTGCAACTGGGCATGGCGGATCTGGGGGCTGCCTGGCGGGTCAGCCTGACCTACGGCGCCCTGATCGCCGCGTTCAGCCTGGCACTGACCCTGCTGGTGGCAGGGTCGGGCCATGTGATGTTGATGCTGCCTTTGACCGCCGGCTTTACACTGGTGGCACCGCTGATTGCGGTGGGGCTTTACGCCACATCCCGCGATATCGCCGCCGGTCGGGCGCCCGATCTGGGCCGCGCACTGAGAGCCTGGCAAGTCAATCCGCTGCAGGTCGGGTTCCTGGGCGTGCTTTTGCTGCTGCTGCACCTGTTCTGGGTGCGGGTGGCGACCTTGATGTATGCGCTGTTCTTCTCTGAACTGTCGCCCACCCTGGACACCCTGGTCACCACGCTGTTCCAGAGCGGGGCAAGCCTGCCCTTCCTGATCGTCGGCACGGCAGTGGGGGCGGGTTTCGCTGCCGTCGCCTTTGCCGTCTCGGTCGTCTCCATCCCCATGCTGCTGGACCGGCGCACCAACGCCTTTACTGCCATGGCGACCAGCATCATGGCGGTGCGGGTCAACCTGCCAGCCATGGCCCTCTGGGCCTTCATCATCGTCTTTCTGACGATGGTTGGCATTGCGACCCTGTTTGTCGGCCTGGTCTTCACCCTGCCATTGATCGGGCATGCAAGCTGGCATGCCTATAAGGATTTGGTGACAGAGCAATAAGGATGGCCCCCCGCCTGCGCCCCGCCGGGTGCAGGCGGGGGAAGGACAGCGTCACCCCTCCCATGCCACATGCACCAGCCTGTAGCCTTTCTGTTTGATCACCCGCAGCAATGTCGGTATCGCCGCCGCAGTGGGGGGATTGGCATCATGCATCAGGATGATGCCGCCCCCCTTCTCATCCAGGGCCTTGGACAAGCGGTCAGCCAGGATGGCGGTTGTATCGGCGGGCTGCCAATCGGTGATCCCCAGGTCAATGGAAAAGACCGTGACGCCATCCTTAGCCAGGGCCGCCATCAACACCGGAGTTTCCCCTAGGAACGGAAAGCGGTAGGATGGGGCTGGCACGCCAAACACTCGCTGATAGGCCGCCTGTGTGTGTGACAGATCGTCCAACTGCGCCGCCGCGCTCAAAGTGCCGAGCTGCGGGTGACTATAGCTATGGATACCCGCCGAATGGCCCTCTTCGGTGACCCGCTTGGCAATCTCGCCATGGGTATCCAGATTGCTGCCCGTCATAAAGAAGGTGGCCTTGGCGCATTCCGCTTTCAGTGCGTCCAGGACCTGCGGTGTCAATGCCGGCACCGGCCCGTCATCAAAAGTCAGCACCACCTCTCCGGGCGCCAGACCCGGCAGAGCTGCATGCTGCAAACTTCCAAAGGCACCACCCGTGCCACGTTTCAACAGCAAGGTACGGCTCGTGCCCAGCGCGTCCGGCCCACAATCGGCCGCCAGGACCGGCATTGAAAGCAGCACCGCAGACATGATCAGGGCGCACTTTGCCCCATAGTGCAGCAAACCCATCTCCTCCCCCCGCACCGGCTTTCCGGCACTGTTAGCGTTAACAATTTCGCTCAATATACGGGAGGAAGGAGGGAATTGCCACTGTTACAAGGCCACGTCCTTTTCCCCGTCGTTCCCCAGGAAAGTCAGGGTACGAATCCGGTCGGGGCCGCGCCCGGTATCAACATTCACTTGGTTGATCTGTGTCGGGAAGATATCGCGCAGGATCATGTTGCGTACCAGGAGACGGGCTGGCAGTGCGGTCAGGGGGACTTCCTGATAGACATGGATGTTATCGCCCAGCAACTCCGCTCCCAGTATTTTTAAGGGCAGGGTCAGACCATCAGGCAGGGTCAGGGCGAAACGCGCCTCGACATAAAGCGCCAGCCGCGCCTGATCCTCCAGCCGTGACAGATCGGGGGCACCGACCCCACCGGTCCGGGACAGGGCGACTTCCGCGTCATGGGCATGCAACGCATGGTCGATTTCCAGCAGTCCAGCCGCCTTGTTCCAGGTGACCAGGGTCAAAGCCGCCTTGGCCCGGTGCGCGTTGGCCGTCCGGGCGAAGCCCATCAGCAGCCCGGCCCCTGCCAGCGCCAGAAACTGACGCCGGCCGTTAAGGTCATGGGTCACTGCTGCCCTCCGGGCGTCAATGGCACGTCCTTGGCCCCTTCCTTGCCCTCCCCTTCCTTCTTGGCCTTCAGTTCAACCAGCATGTCGGCCATCAGGTCCTTCTGCTCGTCCTTCATCTTGTAGAGTTCAAGGCGCGAAGCGGCGATTTTGCGCGGGTAGGCATTATTGGAAACATCGGCGTCGGCAATCTCCTGACGCGGGTCGAGCTCAATCGCCACCACCTGCTTGCGCAAGATCAGCATCTTGGTCACAGCCTTGGCATTGTAACGCCAGATCTCCGCCGGGATCATCATGAACTCCTCGGTCCCGTCGGCATATTTCAGTTGCAGCGGCAGCGGCATGACCAGCCCGCCCTTGTTGGCGAAGTCCAGGAAATACACCCAGTCGCCATCCTTCTCTGCCCGCGCCAGCGCCTCACGTTCCCAGGGTTCCAGCCCCTCGATCAAATCGGCAAACTTGTTGCGGTCCTTGTTGGTGGGCGTGAACTGGTCATTCTCATTATAGAAATCCTTCAGGCCGGGTTCCTGCTCCAGCAGGGTCTTTATCCCCTGTTCGCGGTTGCGGATCTGGGCCAGCGGTTCTGCATTGTCACGACGGTATTCAGCGCGTTCCAGCGGCTTTTCAATATCCGGATTACCTGTGGAGATGCGGTATTCACGCACGCTGGCAAGGTCAATATCGACATGGTCGGTCGTATAGAACCAACCGCGCCAGAACCAGTCCAGATCCACACCCGACGCATCCTCCATGCTGCGGAAGAAATCCGATGGGGTGGGGCGCTTGAACTTCCAGCGCTGTGAATATTCACGGAAAGCGTGGTCGAACAATTCCCGACCCATCACCGTCTCGCGCAGGATGGTTAATGCCGTGGCCGGCTTGGTATAGGAATTGGGCCCGAATTGTAAGACCGAGTCCGACTGGGTCATGATCGGCACCTGACCCTGACTGGTCATGTAACTGGTGATTGCGGCGGGCAGGTTCGGGTTACGACGGTGTTCGCCGAAATACTCCTCCCATTCCAGATGGGCGACGTTCTGGACAAAGGTGTTCAGGCCTTCATCCATCCAGGTCCATTGCCGCTCGTCGGAATTCACGATCATCGGGTAATAGAAGTGCCCGACCTCATGGATCACCACCCCGATCAGACCATATTTCGCATTGGCGGAGTAGGTGCGCTTGCCGGTTTTTTTGTCCGTGGTAGGACGAAAACCGTTGAAGGAAATCATGGGATATTCCATGCCGCCCCCGTCCCAGGTATTCACCGACTGTGCTGTCGGGTACGGATAGGCAAAGGAATATTTGCTGTAGGTCTTGATCGTGTGCGCCACAGCCCAGGTCGAATATTTCGACCAGAGCGGTTCGGCCTCGTTCGGGTAAAAGGACATGGCCAGGACGGGATTGCCCACAGGATTATCCTGCTTCACCCCCATCGCATCCCAGATGAACTTGTTGGAACTGGCAAAGGCAAAGTCGCGGACATTCTTTGCCGTAAAGCGCCAGGTCTTGGAGCCGTTATCCGTCTCCTTCTCATTGGCCAGGGCTTCGTCAGGGGTCACAATGAACAGGGGCTGATCGGCCTTGGCGGCCTTGGCCAGGCGATCACGCTGTGTTGGCGTCAACACCTCATTGGGATTCTGCAATTCGCCCGACGCCGATACGATATGATCGGCCGGCACCGTGATGGCGACATCGTAATCGCCGAATTCCAGCGTGAATTCGCCACGCCCCAGAAAGGCCTTGTGCTGCCAGCCGGCATAGTCGGTATAGGCGGCCATGCGCGGGAAAAATTGCGCCAGGAAGAACAGATCGGTGTTGTTGTCGCGGAAATGCTCATACCCGCTGCGGCCGCCGACAATATCCTGATTGATGATATTGTGCGCCCATTCCACCTTGAAGGTGAAGCTAGCGCCGGGGGCCAGCGACCGGGGCAGGTCGATGCGCATCATCGTGTCGACGATTGTGTAGGGCAGCTTGCGCCCGCCTTCATCCGTGACGGACCCCACCTCGACACCATATTGGGTGTCTTTCAGCGCCTGCGCGCGGGCCAAGGTGCCATAGCTGATCTGATCACCACCATCCTTGGCCGGGCTGGCCGTGCGGGTCAGTTCGGCGATGGATGTTTCCTTGAAGATATTCTGATCCAGCTGCAGCCACAGATAGCGCAGCGTGTCGGGGGAGTTGTTGTGGTAGCGCACGGTCTGGCGCCCGGTCAGACGCTTGCCTTCCGCGTCCAGCTTCAGGTCCATGCTGTAATCGGCGCGCTGTTGCCAATATTGGTGGCCGGGTGCGCCCGATGCGGTGCGATAGGTATTGGGGGTGGGCAGGTCCACGTCCAACTGGCGGAACTTGTCCTGCCAACTGCCTTTGGTCTGTTCGATTGCGTCAGCCAAGGCCATGGGAACCAGTCCCAAACCGGCCGAAAACACAAAAGAAACGGCTGCCACCAGGCGCGCCGTGCGTCCCTGCCAATACCCCATCCCAACCCCCAGCCATACGACCGGGCCCATGTCCGGATGGGCCCGCTGCCGACAAGACACTGATAATGCTTAGAACTGATATCGACGCAAAATGATTTCGCGGCATTGGGGTCGGGAATATTGTAACGGGTCGGTAACAGACATGAAATCGCCCGCCCTTCGGGAATCGCGGGGCCGCCTTCACCCTGCGTCGGGGCTTCTGTTCTTACCAAACCAAGTCGAAACGCCTATGATCCGCGCTTTCTGGGGAATAGGGGGCATCGGATGCGGGACGGTTTTTCCGTGCGTGGCGATTGGCGACATGACGTGATCGTGCTGACCTTAGCCGTGGATGGCCTGGGCACGCGGGATCTGGCGCCCCTCTCCCACACGCTCGACCGGACGGAGCGGGAACGCGCCGCCCGTTTCCAGTTCGACGCAGACAGAAACGCCTATATCGCCGCCCACGGCCTGACCCGCCTGTTCCTGGGCGCCTGGACCGGCCGGTCGCCGGGATCGCTGGCCTTCAATGCCGGGCCGTATGGGAAACCGGTCTTGGTGCGTGGCGGCGCGTCTTTCAACCTGTCGCATACACGGTCCATGGTGGCCGTTGCCGTCTCTGCGCAGGGGGAGGTCGGGGTCGATATTGAACCCCTGGTGCCCAACCGGACTGTCGAACTGGACATCGCCGACCGCTGGTTCTCCCCGCAGGAAGTCGCACAGATCGGCACGGAACTGGATGAAGATGCCAAGCGTACCCGGTTCATGCGCATCTGGAACCTGAAGGAAGCGGTAATCAAGGCGACGGGCCGTGGCCTGTCACAGGAATTGACGGGTTTCACCGTCACCCCGCCGACGGCGGAGACGGGCCCCAGCATGACCACGCAAGAGGACTGGCTGCGCGCCGGCGACTGGCGCCTGTCGCAATGGGACGTCGATGGTCATGTACTGGCGGCGGCCAGCCTGGACGGCCCGCCGGGCACCCTGCGTCACCTGCGTGTGACGGCCGACGGTCTGGCGGCCCTGGCCGACGGCGCGCCGATATTGGTTTAAAGCCAAGGCCCTGCAGGCAGAACGCTGGGTAAACCTATTCCCGCCGTCGGGTCGACCCGCGCAGCACCAAGCGGGCGGGGATGATGGTCTGCTCCAACGACCGGCCATTCATCAGCCGCAACAGGTTCTCCACCAGCAACTCACCGGCCGCCACCGTATCCTGGCGGACGGTGGTCAGCGGTGGATTGGTGTAGCTGGCGGCCTGGATATCGTCGAACCCGACCACCGACACGTCGCCCGGCACCGAGACACCCCGGTCGCGCAGCGCGTGCAGCGCCCCGATGGCCACCAGATCACAGGCCGCCACCACGGCATCGAACCGGTGCCCACTGTCCAGCAGACGGATGGCCGCAGCATATCCCGCCTCCTCAGAGGTCTGGCTGTCGATGCGCAGGACCGGGTCGGCCGACAGGCCACAGGCGGCCAGGGCCTTCAGATAACCCTGGTGCCGGTCACGATATTCGGGACAATTCTCCGATATATCGCCGAGAAAGGCGATATCGCGGTGGCCGGTGGCAATCAAATGTGACACGGCCTCTGCCGTGCCCTGCACATTGTCCGAACCGATGAAGTGACCTGGTTGGCCGGGGATCACCGGGCCCCAGGTGATGTATTCGATTCCCGCTTCATCCAGGGACGATATCTTGTCCAGATAAGCTGTGTAATCACCATAGCCCAGGAAGATGATGCCGTCGGCCCGTTTGGAGGCCGCATAGTCGGCGTTCCAGTCCGCGCTGGACTGCTGAAACGAAATCAACAGATCATAACCACGTTTGGCACTGGCCCGCGTGACGCTGCCCAGGATGGACAGGAAAAACGGATTGATCAGCGACTCCGATGTCCCTGGATCTTCATACAACAGCAAGGCCAAGGTATTGGTGCGCTGCGAGCGTAGGTTGCGGGCGTTGACATCCACCTTATAATTCAACTGTCGCGCCGCCTGTTCCACCTTCAGACGCGTATCTTCGCTGACCATGCTGTCATGGCGCAGGGCGCGCGACACGGTGGATTGCGACACACCCGCCAGTTCCGCAATGTCAAAGGACGTCGGCCTTTTCGCCCGCATTGTTGTCCTGGCTTCTGCCTGTTATCTCCCAACTACACCATATAGAGCGTCGTGGGCATCTGGCAATCAGCGCGAAAGGGCAGGAGAGGGGCCACACCCACAATCACCCGCTTGTATTTAGCACGATCGTTCGTTATCTTTTGCCCGGTACCCTTGTTGAAGGACAAATCCCATGCAACAGGCCGACGGCGCACAATCGGAAGAAACAGTCAACATTCCCTGTGCCGACGGGCCGGTTCTGGCGGGGCGGCTGTTCCTGCCGCTCGCGGGGGGTACACCGGCCCTGGCGATGGTCATGCACGGAGCCACCGGTGTGCCGCGGGATTATTATGCGCGCTTTGCCGCCTGGTTCGCCCAGTACCGGCAGGCAGCGGTGCTGATCTATGATTACCGCGATTGCGGCCATTCAGCCCGCGGGCCGGTACGCCGGGCCCGGTCGGATATGGGGGACTGGGCCGTTCGGGACCAGGGCGCAGCACTGGACTGGCTGGCGGCCCGTTTTTCGGGGGTGCCGCTGGAGGTGATGGGCCATTCGCTGGGGGGCATGGGCCTGCCCTTTCATGAAAAGGCGGGCATGGTGCGTCGCCTGACCACAGTCGCCACCGGCCCGGCGCACTGGACCCGCCACCCGCGCCACTTCATCGGCAAGGCCATGGCCTTTTGGTTTCTGCTGGGCCCGGTCGCCACCCTGACCCTGGGCTATCTGCCGGGGCGCATCCTGGGCCAGGGGGCTGACCTGCCTGCCCGCGCTTTCTGGCAATGGCGCCGCTGGTGTATCCGGCGTGGCTTTTACCGGCATGACTGGGGGCGGGCTCTGCCGCAGCCCGACCTCTCACGCATGACGGGAGAGGTGCGGCTGATCGCGATCGAGGATGATGAGATGATCCCGCCTGATGTGGTGCGCGACCATGCCGCCTTTTTCCCCGCAGCCCGTGTCAGCCACCACACGATCCCGGTGGCCGCCGCCGGCGTACGCGCCATCGGCCACCTGCGCATCTTTTCCGAACGCTGCAAGGACGCCTGGCCGCTTCTGGCAGAGGCGTGATTATTCCTCGGCCGCACCACTGCTGAGGGTCTTCACATCTTCGTTCGGGGCAATCTCGCGGGCCTTGATGGCGCTGACCGCAAGTACCTGGCCCATCAAACCTTCCAGATGGTCATTGGCGGCGCGCAGATTACGGGCCAGAATGCGGACGATGCTGGCCACAAACGGGTCGGCATCGGCCAGACGCTGGCGCACCTTTTCCCCGGAAATGACGATCAGCGTCGTATCCTCCACCGCGTGGGCGCAGGCCGACCGGGTCCCTTCATCGATCAGGGCCATTTCACCGAACAGACAGTTCGGCCCCACCTCGGCCAGCACGACCGGATGCTCCGGTTCGCCCCGCCAGATGCGGATGCGGCCCGATTGCACCAAATACATATGCTCGCCCCGGTCTCCGGTCAGGAACAGTTGCTTGCCAGCGGGAACAAATTTACGGTTGAGGATACCTTCGGCCATTGCCCGATCCCTGAATTAGCATACGGTGGTTATCGTTCCCTGCACCCGCGCTGGCAAGGTAATGTTGGGACTACTTGTCACTCATGATGACAAGGTCGCTGTCCCCGCCCTTGGCCAGCCGTTCACGATGCAGCGCGACCGGCCCATCATCAGGCTGCTGCATCGCCAGGGCCTCAAACAGTGCTGCTGCCCCCGTCTGTCCCGACGCCAAGGCGGCATAGGCCCGCTGATAGCCCTGCATGAAGACACTTGCCGCCTCTTCATCCGTCAGGGGCTGGAACACCGCGATGGGTTCGGTCTTGCCCTTGAGGACGATCCGGCCGATGGGCCGGCGCGGGAGGTCAGGACAGCGCTCCGCCGTCGCCCCGCTCATCGCCACCCGGGTACCGAAATACTTGTTCAGGCCTTCCAGCCGGGCGGCCGTATTCACGGCATCGCCCAGGGCAGTATATTCAAACCGCGCCTCGGACCCGAAATTGCCCACGCTGGCCGGGCCGGAATGAACCCCGATACGGGTCATGCCAAAGGGACGCCCCGCCGCGGTTTCCGCCGCCAGGAAGGATTGCGCGAACCGATCTAGCTCCAGGGCGCAAGCGGCTGCACGGGCGGCATGGTCCGGCATATCGCGCGGGGCCCCAAACAGGGCAAAGACGGCGTCACCGATGAACTTGTCCACCGTACCGCCATGGGCGAACACAACCTTCACCATTCCGTCCAGATACCGGTTCATGACATCCGCCAGGGTTGTGGCGTCCATGCCCTCCGATATGGTGGTGAAACCGGCAACGTCGGTGAAGACATAAGACATGTCACGACGCTTCGGATCGATAGACAATTTTGACGGGTCCTTCAGGATATCATCCAGCAGGACCGGCGACAGATATTTGGCAAAAGCCGCCTGCACGAACCGTTTCTGGTCCCGCTCCTGCCGTCCGCGCCAGATATCGGTCAGCCACAGGCCCAGCAGCACTGACAAGGAGGGGCCGATCTGCGGCAGCAAGAGATTGCCTTTGGCAAAGGCCGGCCCCGCCAGCAGCCAGAGACCCGCCACCACCCCGAACCCCAGCAGCGCACGCAGCCATAGCGAGATTTCCACCAGACCCAGGATCAAACCCAGGCCTGCCGCGATCAGCCCGGCAGCCACCGCCAGCGCCAACCCCTGGTTCGGGGCCGTCCGCTGCTCCAGCAATTGTGACAGCGCATGGGCATGGATGGTGATACCGGGCAACACCCCGGCATTACCGGCAAAGGCCGTGCGATAGGGCGTCACATGCCGGTCACGGTCCGACAGGTCGGCCCCCACCAGGACAATCTTGTCCTTGAACCAGGCCGGCGGCAGCAGCGAGACAGCATGGGCCGGAAACTGCCGGAAAGGGGCCGTCGCGGCATCGGGCCGTCCGCGCCAGGCGATGGGTATCAGGCTTTTTGGGGGGGACAGGCCCAGATGCGCTGCCAGGGCCGGCACCACGCCGGCCTGCCACTGTCCATCCGCCCCCGGTTTGCCGGGGAAAATCCAACGGACGGTTCCATCCAGATTATCCTTGACCAGGTTGGCCCAGCCGCGCCGGTCGGGCGGCACGAAATCGTTAATATAGGCCACTTGCGCTTCGGTCAGCCCTTCTGCGGCACTGCCGTGACTGACCACCAGCGGGATGGTCAGTTCACGCAGGGCCGCCGCCAGGGCAGCATCCTTTACCGCTTCCGTGGGTTGATCCAGCAGCACGTCCAACAGAACTGCCTTCGCCCCCTTGGCCTGCAAATTGCGCAGCAGATCGGCCAGGAACGCCCGGTCGACGGGGGAACGATAGGGAAACCGCGCCAGCGTATCCTCATTGAGGGCGACAATAACGATGTCAGGCTGCTGCGGTTGCGCCGGTGTCAGGGTCGCCACCCGATAATCCGCCACCCAATTCTCGATCCCCTGCAGAAACGGGGCCGCCCGTACCAGCAGTACCGGGGCCAGACCCGCCAGCAGCAGGATCACAAGCATGGTCGTGAGGCGGCGAACGGGCATGGTTGATCAGTTCGCGGCCAGCAGCGCGCGCGCCTGCCGGTCGCACTGCTTGGCTGCCATCCAGCCGGCCGCCATTTTCGGCGCGGAGATGCTGGTCGGCAACTGGTGGAACGTCACCGCCGACGCTGTCCCGTCCAGCTCAAACAGCAGTGTCCCACCATCAGTGATGGGCAGTTCTGGCAGGGCCAAGCGCCCCTCCCCCGCCGGCCATTCGGCATTGGCGGTCCAGGCCCGGTCGGCGGGCATCAGGGTCAGGCTGGCGGCTTTGGCCGAATCGGCCCGCCATAACACCAGTTCCTGGCCCGGCTTCACGCAGACCGCACCCGATACCGCCGGGTCGATCACCCACGCGTCCGGCAGCGGACCCGGCGTTCCGGCATCCCGCACGGCCCCCAGGCTGGTCGTGTCGTTACCCCGTGCCGACAACAGGCCCGCCAATGGCTGGGTGGCCCCCTGTCCGACACTGACCGGGGTGCCCTTGAACGGTCCGCGCAGCGTCACCTGCGACCCGTCCTCACCGATCAGGACCAACCGCGCCCCATCAGCCAGGGTCAGCGGGACCTTGTCATCAATGGTGGCACCGGGGGTCAGGTCCGTACCCTTGGCCTCCACCACCACCAGCGGGGCCGCATGGGCCGGAAGGGCCAGGAACAGGGCCAGCGCCAGGATCGTGACGGGGCGGAACATGGATCAAACTCCCTTGTCGGATTGCGGGGCGGCACCCACCAGGGTAAAGGCCGCCCAATTGAAAGGATGCGCCGAGGCGGGATCGGACGCCAGACTCCTTTGCGCCCGTGCCAAGGCAACCGCGATATCGCCCTCACCGGCAAACAGGCCAGTCATCAGGCGGACAGTCGGCACCGACGGCACCTGCCAATGACTGACCAGCAGCGAGCGTGCGCCGGCGAAAAAGAAACTTTCCGCCAGACCGGACAGCGCCTCACCACCCAGCCGCGCATCCCCCCCCGCCGTATTACAGGCCGACAGAACCACCATATCCGCATTCAGGCGCAGAAGGGCGATATCAGAAGCGGTCAGCAGACCATCATCGGCGGGGCTGGAGGGTGGGACAGGGGGCGGGGCCAACGCCAGACCGGGCTGCGACTGGCAACGCAATTCTCCCGGCAACAAGCCATGGGTAGCGAAATAGACAATACGATATTGGTCCAGGCCTGCCCCGCGCACCGCGGCCTTAGTCACCCTTTCCCCGGTGATCAGATCAGCGGGGGCGGCACCCAGCCGCCCACCGATGGACCGGATCTCATCGGCCGTTTCCGGCAGCGGCGCCAGGGCGCGGAGCAGGGCCGGGTCCAGGGCGGCATCGGTTCGGCATTCCTCGCCCAGCGCTTTCAGCCCGCCTGTATCCCGTCCCTGAAACGGGGGGGCGGCAAAACCAATGAAGGGTTTGGGTGCCGATGCGCGGGCCGTCGTCCCCGCCAGCGCCAGGAAGGACGGGACCGACGGCACCACCGACACCGCCATGTCACGGACCAGCCAGGAGGCGCCGGCATAATCGCGCGCTGTCGGCCTGTCGCGGACCAGAAGGGCGGGCGGCAGGCTGGAAAGGGCAGCCGACGGCACCAGTACCAGGTGCTTCACATCGGACAGAAGATCTGTGGCCCCACCGAACAGCCGACCATAGAGATCGTAAGACAGGTCCAGATCGAAGGGCGGCAGCACGCCGGCGCGCGGCGTAATCGAGCGGCGTAACTCCCCCACTTGGTCCTGCAAGGCGGCACGACTGATCGGAACTGGATAGGCGAAGACCCCCTTGTCGGTCAGGATGAACCCGTATGATCCCGCCATGCCGAACGCAAACTGCACCAGGGCCTGACCCGGTCGCAGCCGGGACGATAGATCGGCGGGGCGTACAGGCCCCGGTTTGGTCAGCCTTGCATAATCAGGGAAAGCCGCCTGCAGCTGCCGCTCCAACCCCTGGGCAACATTTGTGGCTTCTTGCAACTGCTTGACCAGGGCTTCCTCGCGTGCCCGGTCCCGTTGTCCGTCCAGCTTTGCGGTTTCGGAGGCCAGTTCGATCCGCAGGCGGTCGCGGCTGCGCACAGCGTCCTGCTGCTGCCGGATCAGGTCGGAAACGGCGGGATCGCTGCTGGCAAAACGGGCGGCGGCACGGGTGATGGTCTGCCCCACCACCCCTTCACGCACAGCCTGCAGGGCCGTGAACATTTCCGCATGAAACTCGGCCCGTCGGTCGGGTTCCGCCTGGGCCATGCGATACAGCGTATCCAGGAACGGGATCAGGCGGTCCAACGGCAATTGTCCGCGCTCCGTATCCAACCCCGCCACCATCGACAGCGCCTCGCGATAGATGGCCAGGGCTTCCGCATCCAGGCCAGCCTGGGCATAGACACGACCCAGTTCCAACATGCTGGATGCGACGGGCCATCCGGCCCCGAATAATTGTTTGTTGGACGCAACAGCCTTTGACATCAGGGCAGCGCCGCCCGCCGCGTCACCCTTGCCGGCCCGCGCCAGCCCCTGCATGCCCAAAATCCGGGCATGCCACCAGGGCGGCAGGCCGCGTGTACGGCTGAACAGGGTCGCGGCCTCCAGGGTCGCCGCTTCGGCCAATCCGAACTGTTCCAGGCGCAGGGAAACCGTTGCCTCCAGCAGCAGTGAATGGATCAGGTCACCTCGGGCTGCGGCCAGACTGCCCAGCACGGCCCGGTTGGCCCCACCGCCGGCCTGTTCCTCCAGATCATCGACCAGGGCCCGGCGGATGGCACTGCTGTCGCGGCCCAATGACAAGGCGCGGCGCGCATCACCGGAATTGGCGGCGTGAAACGCCATGTAACTGCCCAGTCGCGCCCGCGCCGCCTTGTCAAAACTCTTCTGCAACAAGGCATCGGCGCGACGGAACAGGGCATCCGCCTCCGGTCCCCGTCCCTGGTTCGACACTTCCAGGGCCAGCGCCATCAGCGTATCGCCCGCCCCCGGACTATCGGGGCCCAGGGCACGGGCCTGCAGGTCCAGCGCCTTACGATAGGCGGCTTCCGCCCCGGCATAATCCTCCACCGAATTGGACAGGCGCCCTACTTCCGACAAGCGCTCAAAGCTGTTCAGGTCCCCCCGCCCGAACCGCAACGCCTCATCCCCCAGCGCAGCGCGCAAAAGGGCTGATATATCCTGCTGTTGTGTGACCGGTCCGGCCTTCAGAAGGGCGGGGGCTGCCATCATCAGATCCGCCACGGCCGGAATGCCATCAGCCTGCACCAGGCGCCGACCTTCCACCAGGCTGATGCCGATATAGGGCCAACCACCTTCGCGCAGTTGGCATTGGGCCAGCAATCCACCCGGCACGGGCTGTGCTGGTTGACAGATGGCTTTCTGGGCCAGCGATCCGGCCCAGGCCGTGCGATTGGTCTCCAGAACCAGTTGCCGCGCCCGCGCGTCCGGCGCTTCCGGCAACGGGTCGTAAAGCTGGGTCACAGCGATGGTACCGCTGGGCTGTTCCCAAAGCCCGCAATAGAGCGCATAGGCCTCACCGTCCGCACTGTCGGTTGGCAGGGCGCGGCATTCCTCGCCGATCATGTTGCGGCCCATGGCGATGGGCCCGGCGGCCTGTTCCGGCGCTGGCGGACCTTTGCCGGCACAGGCCGTCAGCAACAGCGCCAGGATCAGAAGGGACAGGCTGCGTATCATCACCACACCCGCCCCAGATTGGGAAATTGCTGTTCCAGGCCGGGCGTTCCCTCTGGCGTTTCGCCCGGCAAGCGGCGCTGCTGTGACAATAGACCGGGGATCATCTCCTCCGCGGCGCTGTCATCATCGGCAGCAGACCCACTGGCAGATTGCACATTCTGGTTCACCGCGGCCAGGGCAGCGCTGCCGCCGTCGGTGGTCGGCGTGGACGGAGCAGTCGCCGGGGGCGGGGCGGTGCTGACCGGCGCGGCCGGCGCAGCAACCGGGGCGGCTGCGGTCACGGTCGGCACGCTCGGGGCCCGTACCGGCTGTGTCACCGTGGTCACCGGGACCGTTTCGGCCACCACCGGTGGCAGGACACCGCCACCGGTCACGGTCAGCACACCATCAACATAGGTGATCTGGTAATTGGCATTGGCGATGCCGCCAGCACGGATCGCATAGGTACCGGCTGGCGAAGCGCTATCAGCGCTGGTCAGCAAGGACAGGCCGGTCAGGCTGCTCTCCGTGTCGCCATTGACCAACCCCTGGAACCGTGCGGTAAAGACGGGATTGGCGGCACCGGCCTGACGTGTCGCATTATCGACCAGCACCGACAGGGGCGCGGGGGTGATGACCAGGTCGGCGCCCTGGAAACTGATCCGGTAATTGCCATTGGCGGTCAGGCTGCCCTGGCCGATGGCATAACGCCCGACCGTGGCCCCGGCGGCGCGCGCCAGGGTGCCAGACAGCACGGTTTCCCCTGCATCCCCGCGCTTCAGTCCTGAGAGCGTGTAGGACAGGGTCGGGTCGGCCGCCCCATAGAGCCGGGTGACGGCGTTGGCTGTTACCGACAGCAGGGCCGGGTTGATGGTCAATGTCGCGCCCGTGAACGACAAAGTATAATTGCCATTGGCCAGCCCAAGGCTGCCTTGCCCAATGGCATAAGACCCTACATCCTCCCCGGCCGCCCGTGACAGCGCGCCGGTCAGAACCGTACCGGCACTATCCCCACCTTTCAGGCCCGACACGGCATAGGTCAGCGTTGGGTCGGCATCGCCATAGGTGCGGGTCACCATCAGGGCCGCCACCGACAGGTTGGCTGGGCTGATCGTCAGAGTACCGGGGGTGAAGACCAGGACATAATTGGGGTTACTGACCGCCAGACTGCCCTGGGTGATGGCATAGGTTCCCACCGCCTCACCCGCCTCACGGCTCAGGCTGCCGGACAGCACAGTGCCCACCTTGTCCACACCCTTAAAACCGCTGGCTGTGTAGCCAAAGACCGGATCGGGATCGCCATAGACCTTGGCGGTATTGGCCGCAACAACGGCCAGGGTCAGGTTGGCCGGGGTGATCGTGAAATCGGCGCCGGTGAAGCGCAGCGTGTAATTGCCATTGGCGGTCAGGCTGCCTTGGCCGATCGCATAGGTACCGACATTTTCCCCCGCAGCCCGGACCAGACCACCCGACAGCACGGTGGTGGCCGCATCGCCCCGCTTCAGTCCTGACACACGATAGGTCAGATCCGGGTCGGCATCGCTATAGACGCGGGTTATCGCGCTGGCGGTCACGGACAGGGCGGCAGGGGTGATGACCAACTGCCCCGACTGGAACGCAATGTCATAATTGCGGCCCGCGGTGAGGCTGCCCTGTTCGATCGTGTAGGTGCCAACATTTTCCCCGGCCGCCCGACGCAGATCGCCGGTCAGGCTGTCGCCCGTCACAAGACCGGAAACGCTGTAGGACAGGCCGGGGTCAGCGTCGCCATAGATTTTAGTCGCCGACAGGGCGGTGATGGTCAGGGGGGCCGGATTGATGGTCAGGGTCCCGTTCTGGAAGCTGACGCTGTAATTGGGCCCGGCAGACAGGCTGCCCTGGCTGATCGCATAGGTGCCGACATCCTGTCCAGCGGCGCGGGTAAGGCTGCCGGTGACCGCATCCCCGCTGACCAGTCCCACCACCTTATAGGTGAGGGCGGGGTCAGCGGCGCCATACAGGCGGTGCAGACTGTCCGCCGTCACGGTCAGGGGTGCCGGCGTCACGATCAGGGTGGCCGTGGTCCCCGGCCCGCCGGATAGGGTGTAGTTACTGGCCGAACTGCCGGTCAGGCCCGTCACCCGCTGGGTATAGGTGCCGACCCCCAATTTCGGTCCCAGGGCAACAGTACCGCCGCCGCCTTCCACCACCAGATCAGCCGTGACATCATCGCCCGCCATGACACCGGTGAGAGCGACAGCCCCGACCGAAGCCGCCTGACCATAGATGCTGCTGACGTTGGCGACGCTGACTGTCAGCGCCTTGGGCGTAACGGTCAGGATGCCGTGACGGTTGCCAGCATCGGCAATGACATAATTGGCCGCCGCACTGCCTGTCAGGTCACCAAGCCGCAGCGTGTAGGACCCAACCGGCAGCCGCTCCGACAGGCTGCCGCTTTGCAGGACGGCGGTGGCTCCGATGACATCACCCTCCACCACCCCGGCCAGGACCGGTGTGGGCGCCAACGGTGCCGTGCCGTAAAGGCTGGTCGTGTCGGCAATGCTGTAGGTCAGCGATCTGCGCGCCACGGTCAGGGTGCCGATGGCATTGCCATTGTCCGCGACCCGGTAATTGGACAGATCGCTCCCCCCCAGGGTGATGGTCTGGTCATAGGTGCCGGCTGCCAGTCTCGCCGAAAGCGTGCCGCCGGCCAGGCCCACCGTGGCAGAGACATCATCACCGTCGATCACGCCTGACAGGGTCGCCGTGCCAAGGGTGGCCAGGGTGCCGTAAACGGAATTGACCGCCGCCACAACATAAGTCAGGGCCCTTTGTGCAATGGTCAGGCTGCCATCATTATTGCCAGCGGTGGCAATCTGGTAATTGGCCGCGTCGACACCGGTCAGCGACGTGACCCTCTGTGTCAGGGTGCCCACCGGCGTCCGGCTGGCCAGGGTTTCGACCGTGCCGTTACGATAGGTGGTGACCATACCGCCAACATCATCCCCATTCACCACGCCGGTCAGGGTGACGGCCCCATTGCCCGCCAGCGTGCCATAGGTGACGGTGCCATTAGCGACCGAATAGGTCAGGTCCTTGCGGTTGATGGTGAGGGCGGCAGTGACGGGTCCACCTGTCAATTCATAATTGGCCGCTGAACTGCCTGTCAGACCGGTCACGGTCTGGGTGTAGGAACCGGCATCGAGGGTAGGCGACAGGGTGACCGTTCCCCCAGTGCCCGACACAGCGACGACACCGCCGACGGTATCGCCATCCAGAACACCGGTGAAACTGACCGGACCCGTAGTGGCTGTGGTGCCATAGGTGGCCGTAACCGCGGCGATGCTGGCCGTCAGGCTTTTGCGCGCCACCGTCAGGGTACCGGCGGTGTGCCCGCTGCCGGCCAGCATATAATTGGCGGCAGATGCGCCGGACAGGGCGCCACTGACCAGCGTATAGCTGCCGGCGGCCAGTCGCGATGTCAGGGTGCCGCTTTGCAACTGCGCCGCCGAGGTCACGGTGTCCCCGGACAGAATACCGGTCAGGCTGGGCGTGGGAAGGGTGGCCAGGGTGCCATAGGTGCTGGTCACATCACTGATGACATAGGTCAGGGGTTTGCGCGCAACGGTCAGTTGCCCGATTGTATTGCCTGTGCCGGCCAGGGTGTAATTGCCGGCATCGGCCCCGCCCAGGGTCAGTGTCTGGTCATAGGTGCCGGCGGCCAGGGTCGCCGCAAGGGTAGCCCCCGAAAGGCCAACGTTACTGGTCACGGTGTCGCCATCGACGACACCCGTCAAAGTTCCCGCGCCCAGGGTGGCCAGCGTGCCATAGACGGAACTGGCGGCGCCGATGACGTAGGTCAGCGCCTTTTGCCCGATGGTCAGGGTGCCGTCGCTGTTTCCCGACGCCGCGATCTGGTAATTGCTGGCATCCGTGCCGGTCAGGGCCGTCACCCTCTGGGCCAGCGTACCCACATCGCTGCGGGTGGTCAGGGTTTCGGCCGTACTGCCGCGCCAGGTGGTGACCGTACCCGCCACACTGTCCCCATCGACAATACCAGTCAGGGTGACGGCCCCATTGCCGGCCAGCGTGCCATAGGTGACGGTGCTATTGGCAACGGCGTAGGTCAGGTCCTTTCTGGCCACGGTCAGGGTGCCGGTGCCAAAGTTGAACCCATATCCCAGGTCCGAGGCCAGGGTACCCGCCCCAGCGGTCAAGGTGTAGGTGCCGGCATTGCGGCCGGACCCACTGATGGTTCCTGTACCGCTTACAGCATCCGAAAGACTATCACCCGTGACCAGTCCGGTAATTGTATAGGTTGAGCCGGTGAATGTTGCTCCCGTATAGGTCCGGTTCACCGCATCGGGGGTGACGGTCAGATTGGGGGCGTAAGAATAGACAAACCGGTTGCCGGTATTGGTCAGCGCCGTATAGGTGCGACCCGAGAAGGTGAAGGAGCGGTTATAATAAGGCAGAGCGGTGATCCCGCCGGTGCTGCTGGTCAGAGGCGAGGTGGAGAAGACCAGGAAACGCCCGCCGCCCGATACCGACAGGGCGCTGGCCCCGCCCTGGTTGGTGAAGGTGCCGTTGGCTGCCAGAACCAGGGCATCCCCCGCGCCCGCAGCCGACACGCTGGCACCAGACGCGATGGACAGGTTGCCACCGCTGCTCAGTTTCACCGTCCCGGTGGTTGTAATGCCGGTCACAGACCCGGCGGTGCCGATACTGGCCGTCCCCGATAGACCCAGATCAACCGATCCGGTATTGGCAGCAACGGTGGAAACGGCGTTGGCCGTATGGGCCAGCGTATAGGCGGCGCCCGTGCCGGACAGGGCCAGACCCGCAGCAGATATCGCAGCCGTCTGGGTGACCGCGCTGGTGCTGATCAGGTTCAGGGTGCCGGTCCCCAAACTGATGCCTGCGACCGTGTCCACCGTACCGATGGCAAAACCGCTATCGTCCCGAAAAGCCATATTCTGATTGCTGGCGCTGGCGGCGACGCTGGTCACGGCGTTGTTCACCGCCGCCAGAGCCACAGTCCCTCCCGCCGTCAGGGCGAGATTGCTGACCGTGATGCTGCTGGTTTGGGTAATGCCGGCCCCGCTGCGCAGATGCAGGCTATGGCTGCCGGTTGGTTCAATGGCCTGGGTCACGCTGATGGCGCCGGCATTGCTGGCCCCCACCCGGATCACGCCGGCGGTGACCTGATTCAGCTCAGCCGACGAAATCTCCAGGGCATTGGCCGCGTTGGTGGTCGACCCCAGGTCGATGGCCCGTGATGCGGTGGCGGTGGTCAGCGTGGCCGTGGCGGTCCCGGCATTCACACCGCCGGTCAGGGCCAGCCGGTCTGCCGCCAGGGTGATGGCCCGGTTCTGGGTGGTGATGGCGGCACCCACCGTCAACAGCCCCCGGGTTTCCAGCGACAAGGTCCCCGCATCGCTGCCCGTACCGGTGGACAGGGCGCCGGAGACGGTCACGGCACCGGTCCCGCCTTGAATGGTGGTGTTGCTGGTAAAGGCAGCACCGGAGACGGTGATCGCACCGGTGCCAGTGGTCTGACCCACCACGATGCTGCCGAAGCCCGCGCGCAGCGTGTTCAACTCGGCCTGGCCCAGTTCCAGATCATGGCTGCCGATGGCACCGTCGCCGACGCCGACACTGGCGCCGGTACTGACCGGTTTCAGGACCAGGGTGCCGGAGCCGCCGATGCTGATATCGGCGCTGCCGCTGGCGCTGGTGAGGACCATATTATCGGCGACCAGGCTGACGGTTCCGCCATAGGCATTGGTGCCGTCCCACCCGATATGGGCGCGGCTGCTGTCACCGCTGCCGCCATGGGCCGAAATTTGCCCATCCGTTCCCGTGGCCTTCAACTCTACCCCGCCGCTGGCGGTAGCGTAGATGGCGCTGCGCGTGGTCGGATCATTGCGCAACAGAATACCATAGCGGTTGGTGCCGCTGCTGGCCTGCGCCCCGTTAATGGCCAAAGCGCCGCTCGCGGTGCGGATGATGCTGCCGTCCCCAATGGCAATTCCCGCCGTCAGCGTGTTGCCCGACCCGCCCGTCCCGTTCAACGTGATGGTTCCCGACCCGGCAGCGATCAGGCTGCTGGCCGATATGTTGATACCGATGCCGGTGGCGCTGAACGTGCCACTGGCAGCGCCCTCGCCATTGATCACAATGGCCCCGCCTGTCCCGCTATTCAGCGTGCTCGACAGGATATTGACGCCGATGCCGGTATCCGACTTGCCCATGGCTGCCCGGCTGGCCGGGGTCGCGCCGCTGCCAATGGTGATGTTGCCACCATTGGTGGACAGGGTCGCGTTGCTGATGGCCACTCGGCCCGGTGACCCGGCAGCATTGCCATCAGCAGCCAGCACAATGTTCAGTTTACCGCCATTCGATACGCCGGCATTGGCCGACACTGTCAGATCAACATGGCCGGAGACGGTCAGCGTGCCCGTCCCCGACCCTGCATAGGTGGCGGTCTGGCCCAAGGTGATCAGCGTGTTATGGGCATAAAGGCTGGCGTCACCGGTGAAAGTAATACCTGTTGTCCCCGCCACAGTTCCAACGGCGAAGGACGATCCAGACTGGAAATCGAAACTGCCGGTATTCGCGGCAAGCGTCGTGACGCTATTGCCGCTGCGCGTCAAACTATGGGTGCCACCGGTGCCCAGCAGGGACAGATTGGCAACGTTGATATCAGCGCTCTGTGTCACCGCCCCGCTACTGGCCAGTTCAACCACATCGCTGGCATGGCTCAAGGCGCTGCTGATCACCAGATTGCCACCGTCGAGCGCGCCCAGGCGCACCACACCCGCGCTGATCTGGTTCAATTCAGCCTGAGAGATTTTGGTGACACCGCCAGCGGAGCCGCCAAAACTCATATGCCCGCCCGTCGTGAAGGGGCGCAGGATGACACGGCCCGTGCTGGTGATGGACGTGCCGGACAGGGCGATGTCCCCGCCGGCCAGGGTGATGGTCCCGGCCCCGGCAGTCAGACTGCTGCCCGACAGGGAAAGGCCGGTGCGCCCTGAAAAACCGATGCTGCCGCCATTGCTGGCAAAGCTGCCCGCCCCGCTGGTGGTGACACTGCCGGTCGTGCTGCCGCCGCCGGTAACATCCATGGACAGTCTGTTGCTGCTGGAGGTAACCCCGATGGCGTTGCTGAAAATCAGGTCACCGCCAGCGTGCAGGGTTAAAGTCGCGTCGGCGCCAGCGGTTTTGGCGATGCTGTCGGTGACAGTCATGGTGCCGGCGGTCTGTACCGTGGCATCCTTGCCCGCGTTCAGGAAGGTTTCCAACAGGCCGGTGAGGGCGCTGCCCAGGCTTAAACTGCTGCTGATCAGTTCCAGCCCTTCAATCGCGGTGGTCGACGGGTTGGCCGATACACTCAGCGACCCGGTATGGGTCGAATGCCCGATGGACAGGGTGCCGGCCGTGACAGTGGCCAGTTCCGTGCTGGACAGAGCCAGACCGGCAGTGTCGTCGGTACCCCCGATGATCACGGCGGCACTGTCCGTGCGGGTACGCAGATTGACGGTCCCCGATGACCGCAGGGTGGCACCGGTCAGGGCCATGTCATTGGCAATCAAGGTGACCCGACCAGACTGCGCGACACCGCCCAGCGTGCTGCCGCCGCTGGCGGCGATACCGGTTCCTCCCGATCCACCTGTGCCGGTCAGGGTCAGGATACCGGTGCCCGCACGCAGAAGCGACGAATTCTGTACAAGAATACCATTTGTACCCGTACCGGTCACGGAAACACTGCCAGAGCCGCTGACAAGGCTGGCTGCATTGTCCAGCAGAACCCCGGTGCTGCTACCGGTGCCGGTCAGAGACAGGCTGCCCGCCCCGCTGGTTATGGCGACCCCGGACAGGCTGATGCCGGTGGTGGCTGCGGCCCCGGTGGCCGTAATGCTGATGCTGCCGCCATTGCTGGTGAAGGTGGCGTTGCTGGCCGCAAAGGACCGGCCTGCCGTAAAACCCATGGACAGGCTGCTGCTGTTTGACGTCACCCCCACACCCGACGCAAAGGTCAGGTCACGCCCCGCCGTCAGGGACAAGGTCGCCCCGCTACCCCCCGTCTTGGTGATGCCACTGTTGACCCTGATATCGTTGCTGGCGGCCAACGAAACGCTGGTGCCACTGTTCAGCAGACTGGTGATGGCGGTGGCAGTAATCAGACTGTCAGCGCCACTATAATCGCCGGCCGCGATGCTGCCATCACCTGGCAGGTCATCGCCGGTGGAACTGTCGCCATCCACATCGGCAGTGCCGCCGATCGTGATGTTGGTCGGGTCCAGCAGCAATTCGCCGGCCTTGCCGCCCGGTCCACCGATCAGGTCGGCGGTGCCGTCAAAGCGCAGTGACCCTTTGCCCGACACTTCGGCGAACCCGCCATCCGTGGCGCCACGGGCGCTGATGGCCCCGGCATAATCCGTGCGCCCGTCGGACCAGACAATGACACGTCCGCCGGTGCCGGTGCTGCCATCGGCATTGACCCGGCTGTTGGCGTCGATGCGGGTGGTGCTGGCACGGTGCAGGTCGCCGCCGCCCTGGAAATCCCCCCCGATACGCACCTGGCCACCATCGCCCTGACCGCTGGCATCGACCTGGGCGCCGGTCAGGGCGACATGATCACCCAGAATGTCGATGGACCCGCCCGCCGCATGCGCCGTACCGGTCACGACGGTGTCGGTACCCTCTCCCCCGATGATGATCCGGCCCTGGACGTTCCGGGCGCTGGTGGCCTCCACCAGACCGCCGGCATTGACCACCCCCGCCATACCGTCGCGCGCGGCGCGCGCGGTCATCAGGATGTCCGCCCCGGCGAGCCGACCTTCATTGATCACCCGGCCGGCCAGTTCGGCTGGCACTTCAAAACGCAGCAGCCCGTCCCCCGCCAGATCCAGGCTGAACCGTTCGGCCCCGGCAACCACAACCCGACCCAGGCGTGCCTCCACAACGCCGCTATTGCGGACCTCAGGCGCCGCCAGTACGGCATAGCCACCATCGGCCACCCGGATCGTGCCCTCATTGACGATGGCGGCCCCTGCCTGCCCGGCCTTACCAAAGATCAAACGGCCAGCCGCAAAATCAGCATTGTCAATATCAGCACTGGTCGCCAGAAAGGCGCCGGCATCCACGCGCGCCCGCGCCCCCATCACCACACCGGCCTTGTCGATAACCACCACCTGACCATTGGCAGACAAGGTTCCGTTGATATATGTCCCTGTACCGTCACCGGTCACGCGATTGATTAGGATGGAGCTGGCGCCTGGCTGTGCCACCGCCACTGACCCCTCCGGACCGATGTCAAAGCGCCGCCAGTCAATCAGAGCCCGGTCACTGGTCTGGTTGATCAAGGTATGATTACCCAGACTGCTGATCACCGCGCCACCGACCACCACGGTCCCACCCTGCGGCGTCTGGGCTGCCGCCGGCAATGTAAAGACCGATGCCAGGGTCAGGGCGCGGAACCCCCGCCCCCACCGCCTGTGCGCATTTGCCTGTGGTTGCGATGCTGCCGCCATTGCCCGCCCTCAGATCTGGATCGTCAGGTCGATAAACAGGCGGGTACGCTGCCCCTCTGCGCCTGGCAGCGGCAAGGAACGCAGGGTGCGCGCCAATTCCGCCGACAGGTTGGCTTGGCCAAGCAGGCCCAGGCGCACACCGAAGCCGGCCGACAGCAGATGCGTGCTGGCCGCCACACTGTCCCAAACCCGGCCCGTATCCAGAAAGCTGTAGAAGGTCATGCCATCAACCCGCTCCACACCGGGATTCCAGGCGCGTCGCAGTTCCAGGCCAGCACCAAGGCCACGGGGGCCGGACAGGTCACCCGTATTGTAGCCGCGCCCGAACCGGCTGCCGCCGAGCGCAAATTCCTCCCCCGCGAGAAGCGTGTCGGACGTGTATTGCCCTGCGACCGTGAGTGTGGCGCCAATATCGGCGGGCAGGCGCCGGCCATATGCAATTTCAGCATTGAGCTTGCGGTACCAGGGGGTGGGCCGAAGACGGCTGGCCGCCTTGTCCCCCCGTTCCGTGGCGCCGGCCAGATCCAGACCCTGGGTGATACCGGCCTGGGCAAACAGGTCCCCACCCAGAAACCGCAACTGGCTGTAGCTGACTTTGGCGTCAAGGCTGCGCCACCGGTCACGGCTGAATGGCAGGTTCAAGAGGTTCACTGTCGCCGTCTGCGCATTCCACCCGGCCTCGACGGTCAGATTGCGTGCCCGCGACCGGACCAACGGCAGGGCGAGGCGCTGTCCCCCACCATAAGATTCCGTGGCAACGGCAAAGGGTTTCAGCGCCGCCCCTGGTCGTCCCCGGCTGTAATTGGCATTGCTGGTCAACAACAGACCGCTGCCGGCCAAAGGCTGCACCCAGCGGCCATTGGCTGAGCGCTGTTCACGGATCTGCGGCGTCGCTGACAGGGTCAGACCCAGTTGCTCCCCAAAGCCCAGCGGTGAATTGGCGGCAACATCCACAAAGGCCGACCAGGGACCGGCAAAATCCGACCCGCGATTCCCCAGACCGGCGACCATCGCATAGGGCGCCTCCGTATAGCCCACCAGCAGTTCGGCCGCACCGAAACTGTCGCCAGGCCGGACCAGTCCAGTGACAGTGACCCCCGGCAGGTCATCGACCAGGAGCAGGCCGCGTTCTATGAGATCGACCCGCGCGGGTCGTGCCGCCAGCGCGTCAACCAGCCGTGCTTCCACCCGCGCGCGCTCCCGCAATCCCCCGCCTTCGACTCGCGCGCGTTCCAGATGGCCTTCGATGACACGGATTGTAATGGTCTGGTCGCGCAGTTCCTGCGCCGGCACAAAGACACGGGTCAGGCCGTAACCGCGTTCCAGATATCGGGCCTGGATCTGGTCAGCCAGGGCCGATATCTCGGCAAGCGTGACAGGTCGCGCAATCAGCGCCTTGATGGCGTCGGAAAACTCCGTCTCCGGGTTAAAGACGGTTGCGCCCTCGACCGCGATACGGGCCAGCGGAAAACGCAAGTCACCAGCCCCAGCCGCCGCCGCGCCCTTGCGCTGTGCTGGAATGGAAAACTGCAACTGCGCTTTCGGCGCCCGGCGCATCTCGTCCAGCGGCGCTGGAACGCTCGGACGGCCGGGCTCAACGCTGCCCGGCAGGCGGCCCCCCGGCACCGACTGCGCACCGGCCCCCACCGGCACCAGAACTGCTGCCATGCCCGCAATCACCAACCGCCGTCGCATCCTGTTACGGGCCTTCCCCTGTACGTGGCCGAAGATTTAAGCCAAGTGATCCAGGGTATGCTAGCCGTTTATGCGTTGACACCGCAATGGAAACCCCGGTTGTCCATCAGCGAAGCCAAAGATGAAATACGATCATCATCGGGCGATTACACAGCCCTTGGTCGCAGTTCCTACGCCGCGTGCCGGTAATGCTGCGTCAGTCCGGGCGTTCCCCATCCGGTGTGATCACCTGCCCTTCCCGCGCCACCAGAGCACCTGGATGCATGGCACGGGCGGCTGCCGCAATCTCGTCCAACATTGCATCGGTGCGGTCGGGGCAATGGTGGAAAATCACCGGGTGACGCACCCCGGCATGGTCGGCCAGCCGCAGTGCCTCCTGCCAGGTGGAATGGCCCCAGCCGACATGATCGGCATATTCGGCATCGCTGTAGCTGGCATCATAGATCATGACATCGGCGCCACGCACCAGATCGGCAATGGTCTCGTCCCGGCCATGGACCGGATGCTCGGTATCGGTGATCAAACAGATGGACCGACCCTGGTAATCCACCCGATAACCGGTGGCACCGTTGGGATGGTTCAAGGGGCAGGTCCGCACCACCAGACCGGGCCGTGGTTCCAGAACCGCGCCGGCGGCAAATTTACGATAGTCCAGGCACCGTTCCAGGCCGCGCAGCGGTACAGGAAACAGGGGGGCTGCCATCAGACTGCCCAGCACACTGCCCAATGTCAGATCGGGGCCCAGATGCCCCTCCCACAGGCTGATCCGGCTGCGCTGGTCATGAAAGGGGGAAAAAAACGGAAAACCCACAACATGATCAATGTGGGAATGGGTGAAGAACAGATCAGCCGTGACCGGCTCGCCCGTCATCTCCAGCGCATCCCCCAGCAGACGGATACCCGTGCCGGCGTCAAAGATCAGCAGATGCGGGCCACAGCGCATTTCCAGACACGTGGTATTCCCCCCATAGCGGAGCGTGTCGGGGCCCGTGGTGGCGATACTGCCGCGCACCCCCCAGAATCGCACAAAAAAGCCATTATCGCCCATAGCCCGCCAGTCCACCGCCGCCCATGACGCTGGATCAGTCGCGGACCCAACGCCGGCACTTTCAGCCAAGGATTGGAAAAGGGCAACCACCCACAGCCCCGACACACCAAGATTCCGGGATAGGTTCCTCTTGTGCGGGCCAACCGACCTCCGTAAATGATTGTTAACCCACGACTGGCAGACTGCATTCCGCCGCCACCGAACAGGAAATCGGAATTGGAAGAGATCAATGTCGGACCGGGAAAGTTGCTGATCAAGGAAGGCGACGGGTCGGGCGATGCGTTCTTGATCACCAGCGGCCGCGTGGAGGTATTCCGGGCTGTCAACGGCACCAAACACCGGCTGGCCACGCTGGGACCGGGCGACATCGCGGGGGAGATGGGCCTGATTGACAATGCGCCGCGGTCGGCTTGTATCGCCACGATGGAACCGACACGTCTGGTGGTCATCTCGCGGGAGTTGTTTGTAAAACAGCTCCGGACCAGCCCCCCCCTGGTGCGATACGTGCTGCATTCGCTGGTGCGCATGCTGCGGTCCCTGAACGGTATCCCCGCCGACCATGGCGACCCGCTGTTCGCCGACGAGCCTATCGTGTCGGAGCGCACGCACAAGCTGTTGCGCCGCGATACCTTTGCGCCCGGTCGGGTCATTTTCCGCCGCGGGGATGTCGCGCATGGCGCCTACCTGATTCAGACCGGTCTGGTGGAAATTTGGCGGGAAACAGCCGATGATCAGGTCCAGGTGCTGGGCCGGGCCGGACCCGGTGCGGTGTTTGGGGAAATGGCGCTGCTGCGTGATGCCAACCGGTCTGCCAATGTAACCGCCGTCGAACTGACCGTATGCGAGGTAATTCAGCGACACCGGTTTGAGGAACTGCTGCGCACCGCCCCAACCCTGATCCGTCAGTTGATCGCCGCTTACGTGCAACGGATCGAGCGGTCGGCCTGAAGGACTGACCGGCCCGCCATCCTGTACTGATGGATAGTTTCCGGATCGGGCATTGTTTGTAGCCCGGAGGCGACTAGGATTGGTCCGTCTTCGGCGGATCAACCCATAATGATGCTTTTGGATCTGACATCACTTTGCCTTGCCAACAGCATGTTGACCGGCGTGTCGGCGCTGGTGCTGTTGTGCATGCGCTGGCAACAGGCCCAGATGCAGGGGGTGGGGTGCTGGTCGATGGGTCAGGCCGCCTATTCCGGTGGCTTTCTGCTCCTGCTTCTGGTCGATGCGGACCCGGGGCCGCACGCGGCCTTGCCGGGCTTTTTTGTGATTTTCACCGGTTCTCTGCTGACAAGTTTCGGGTTGCTGCGTTTTTTCCAGGCCGCCGGCACCACCGCACGGCGCTTCCTGGCGGTGGCAGCGTCCATTGTTTGGACGCTGCTGGTGATAGCCATGCTGATCTGGGACACGACCGGCCCGGTGCTAACCCTGATGCCCGCCATCCAGATCCTGGTCTCTGTCACCAACATCCTGGTGCTCTGGCATTTTGGGCGTGGGGCCCTGCGTCCGCCGGCTTTGGCGCTGGCGATTGTTTTCACGCTTTGGGCGCTGTTCTGTGTGGTGCGGCTCGGTTTCATCCTGGTCCACGGCGCGGATACAAGCGTGGCGATGGCGACGCTGCCCAGCGCAGTGCTGGTATCCACCCTGGTACTGACCTGTCACGCATTGGGTCTCGTCTGGCTGGTCGTTGGCCGGATGCAGCAGCATTTGCTGACCCAGGCCCTGACCGACCCCCTGACCCACGCGCTGAACCGGCGTGGTCTGGAGGAGAGGGGCCGCGAACATCAATCGCTGGCGGGACGGGGGGGACCTCCCTTCGCCCTCGTCACGTTTGACCTGGACCATTTCAAGCTGTTGAATGACACGCATGGGCACATGGTGGGTGACACCGTGCTGGTGCGGGTTGTGGAAACGGTGCGACAGCAATTGCGGCCCTCTGACCTTGTCGCCCGGCTGGGTGGGGAGGAATTCTGCCTGCTGTTGCCGGGAAGCGCAGATACGGCCGCCATCGCCGTTGCCGACCGGATCAGACGGGGCATCGCCGATCTGGTGATCCCGTCTGTTACCGGGCCGGTCAGTGTCACGGCCAGTTTTGGGGTGGCCTGGTATGGCCCCCATGGCAAAGACTGGCAAACGCTGCTGGGGGCAGCCGACCAAGCGCTGTATCAGGCCAAACACAACGGACGCAATCGTGTTGAAACAGCGCGGATTGATCTGGTCACACCAGCGGTCACGCTGCGGTTGATCGGGAGTCGCTGATCGCTCCACCCCACACATTGGTATGCTTTATGGAATGGCATTGCCGGGGAAAGAGATTGGTGTAGCATCGCTGCCCACACAATATTGGGTTGCCGATGCTGCCTCCCCTGGACCTTGCCACCATTTTTGCGACCAACAGCGCGATTGCGGCTGTGACGGCCCTGGTGCTGAGCGTGCTGCGGCGCAATCAGCCGGCCATCAATGGTATCGGCTCTTGGGCGACGGGGCAGGCGGCCTATGCGGTCGGCTTCCTGCTGCTTTATCTGTCGATGGCGGATGCGTTTCAGCGCTCAGCCCTACTGGGCTTTTTCTTCAGCTTTGCTGGCGCCTTGTTTACCAGCCTCGGTTTCCACCGATTTCTGGGACTGGCCCCCTGGGCGACGCGGGTGGCGGCGAGTGTATTTTTGGCGGTGCTGGTCCTTCTGCCGCTTCTGTCGCTGACGGAACGGACGGGCCTGATCATTGCAACCACCATCGCGATTCTGGGCAGCACTGCGGCAATGAATGCCTGGCTTCTGTTTCGCAATGGCCGGGGCGCCCTGCGCCCCGCCGCCATGACACTGGCTGCTCTACACGGATTATGGGCCCTCTTCGCCCTGGGCCGGCTGATTTTCATCGCTGCCCATGGGTTTGAACGGCCCGCGGCCATCGCCACGCTGCCACCGGCCATGCTGATGGCCACCGTGATGTTAACCTGCCACGCCCTGGGCCTGATCTGGCTGGTGGTGGGACGATTGCAGGAAGACCTGGTGATACAGGCCGCCACAGATCCCCTGACCGGCGCCTTGAACCGTCGCGCCCTGCTGGCCCGGCTGGATCAGGAACGGGCGCGGGCGGCGCGCGATGGCATCGGTTTTGCGCTGGCCACCTTCGATCTGGATCATTTCAAACAACTGAATGATACGCATGGCCATGTGGTGGGCGACGCCACCCTGGTCGGCGTGGTGGAAACGGTCCGGCGTCTGCTGCGCCCGAACGATGCCGTCGCCCGTTTAGGGGGCGAAGAGTTCTGTGTGCTGCTGCCGGGCGTGGTCGGCGACGATGCGCTGGCGCTGGCCGAACGGCTTCGCGAACAGGTATCGTCTCTTGTCATCAACAGCGCAGCCGGGCCCGTGCAGGTGGCCGCCAGCTTCGGTGTCGCCTGGTACGGAACCCATGGACAGGACTGGTCATCCCTGCTGAAGGCGGCCGATGGCGCGCTTTACTGCGCCAAACGCCTCGGGCGCAATCAGGTGGTGGCAGCGGCCTGACACCGTCGCGACAGCCCTACAGCACAATATCCGTGGCCGCCAGCGTGGTGACTGCCGTCAGGGTGATGGCGAAATCAGCAGTGCCGTCGCCATTGATATCCCCCAGCAATTGCAGATCCGCCCCTGCCGCCGCAATGCGCAACTGTCCCGCAACATTGGTGAAGGCTGCGGCACCGATAAAGGTGAAAGCATTGTCGGCCGGTGTGGAACTGTCGGCATCAATGCCGGAAAGGTCGATCCGGTCGCCGTCGGCCGTGGCAAAATCGGCAATGGTCATGGCGGTGGCAACAGGGCTGTCGCTTGCATTCGACAACACAAAGCTGTCAGCCCCCGTACCACCGGTCAGCGTATCCGCTCCCCCGCCGCCTGTCAGCGTGTCCGCCGCGGCGCCACCGGTTATGGCATTGGCAAGCGCGTTGCCGGTGCCGATAAAGTTGCCGCCGCCAGTGTAGATCAGATTATCGACATCGGCCGTCAGACTATAGGAAGTCAAGCTGGTCCGCACCGTATCGGTGCCCTCGCCGGCCGCTTCGACCACCACATCACCGGCATTGTCGACGATGTAGGTATCATTGCCCAGACCACCGATCAGCCGGTCGGCACCCGCCGCGCCATCCAGTGAATCATCGCCCGCCGCACCCCTCAACGTATCGGCGGCGGCGGCACCGGTCAGGATATTGTTGCTGTCATTGCCCGTGCCGGTGAAAGCGGCAGTGCCGGTATAGATCAGGTTCTCCACCTCGGCCGCCAGGGTGAAGGTTGTAAGGCTGGTGCGGACAATATCCGTCCCCTCCCCCGCCAGCTCGGTGATCGCGGCTGATCCGGCCGTGACGATATAGACGTCATTGCCCGCCCCGCCGATCAGCACATCGGCACCGCCACCCCCCGTCAGCGTGTCGGCACCGGCTGCCCCGTTGAGCGTATCATTGCCCGTGCCGCCGGTGATGGCATTGTCCAGGCCATTGCCCGTGCCGGTAAAGGCGCCAACCCCGACAAAGACCAGCGCCTCCAGCTCTGCGCCAAGACTATAGGTTGCCGAGCGTGACCGGACCGTGTCGGTGCCTTCACCGGCCAGTTCCAGGATCACATCATTGGCATTGTCCACAATGTAGGTATCGTTCCCGGCCCCACCCACCAGGCTGTCTGTGCCGCTGCCGCCGTCCAGCGTATCGTCGCCAGCCAGCCCGGTCAGCGTGTCAGCACCGGTGCCGCCGCTGATGCTGTTATCACTGCCGTTACCGGTGCCCGTCGCATCGGCCGTGCCGGTGAATTGCAGATGTTCCAGATCAGCGGCCAGGGTAAACAGGGTCAGGGCCGTCTGTACGGTGTCGATGCCATCTGTTTCCGCGATCACGTCGCCGGTATCATCAATGACATAGGTATCATTGCCTTCGCCGCCGGTCAGGGTGTCAGCACCGGCACCACCGTCCAGCGTGTCATTGCCATCACCGCCCGTGATGGAGTTGTTCCGATCATTGCCGAAACCGCGGAACGTGCCTGCCCCCAAATACAGGATATTATCCTGGGTCGCCGACAGCGTATAGGACGCCGCCGTTGTGTTGACGGTGACTTTGCCCGCAGCATCGGTCACGCTGAAGGAATAACCGAAATCCGTGACGTCCAACGACCCGGAAAAGGCCTGAAGACGGAAGATGTAGTCATCTGTGCCCAGATTGTTGGTGCGTGTCGGCCCCGAGATCAGCAGATAGACCTCTCCCAGATAGCTGAAAAGGCCGGCCGTGTTGGTCTCGTTGAGCGGGCGGCCCCGTGCGAACAGACCGTTCATCGCCTCATAGAAGGACACGCCCGTGGCACGCACAACACTGCTGCTGACCACACTGTTCACGGCGAAAGGCAATTCGACACTGTCACCCAGCAGGTTGCCACTACCGCCGAAATCGAAATTGACGATCGTATCCATACTGTTGAAGGTCAGGGCGGTTGTGAGGCGGGTATCGCTGCTGCGGGCCATGACAAAGCGATCACGGCCCGATCCGCCGACCAGGCGGTCAATGCCCGCCCCGCCGATCAGCGCGTCATTGCCGGCCGTCGCCACCAGCGTATCATTGCCAAAGCCGCCTTCCAGACTGTCATCGCCATAACCGCCAATCAGGCTGTCATGGCCCGATCCGCCAATCAGCGTGTCATTACCCATCGCCCCATCGATCGTATCGTTGCCGTCGCCACCATCGATGTAATTCTCAAACCGCTCCTTGATGTCGCCACGCAGAGTGTCTGACCGGCTGTTGTTGAAAGTCTGGACCTGTACCGGCCCCTGAATGGTTTCCGGTAACAAGGTAAACAGGCGCGGAGCACCGCCGGTCCCACCAGCATCAAAGGCGGTGATGACCGCGTTCAGCTTGTCCACCGCATAGACGATGACACTATGGGCCTCGATCCTGGTGCCGTTGTTCCAGACAAAATGCAGGATCTCACCGGGCTGAAGGTTGCGGTACATGTAGACGAGATCTTTAACCGCCACCGTGCGATAGTCGGACCAGCTATCCAGCCGGTCATCCACCATGGTGACGCTGTCCGTAGACCCGTTGCTGACCCGCTCCCCACCCCAGATCATGCCCGCCTGGTTCAACAAATCGCGGAACAGGTCGATCTCGTCAGTCGCAGGCACCCCGGCGGTGATGGCGGCATCAAGAACGCTCTTCAAGGTCTGCATGAACGCACTCCGGCGGCAAATATTTCCTGGCGCACCGGAACAAAGCCGGCGGTCTGCTCCATTGATGCAAGGGCCGAGCCAGCCTTCAGGTGCCGCGCACCATCAACTGTGCGGCCAGACTGGCCGATGCCGCCTCTTCTCCGTTGATCAGGGAGAGGATACGGCGCGCCAGCAAGGTGCCACCCGCCTGCCAATCCTGTCGTACCGAGGATAAGGCAGGTGTCAGGCTGGCGCCAAGCGGCGTATCGTCGTAACCGATCACGGATACCATATCCGGAACCGCGATATGACGTTTCCGCAAGGCCTGCAGGGCGCCGATGGCCAGAAGGTCGCTGGCCGCCAATAGACAGTCGAACGCACCGCCGCCGCCATCGACCCACTGGGCAATCGCCGCCGATCCATCTGCAAGGCTGAACGGGCAGGAAATGCCGCCGACCAACTGGCCCCCACCCGCGACCAGGGTATTGCGAAACCCCTCATGGCGCTGGGCGATGTCGGCGTGGCGGGTGTCGCCGATGAACAATCCCCGCCGACGGCCCATGGTCAGAAAATGCTGCGCCGCCAGCGCCCCCCCTTGTCGGTTATCCGGCCCGACCGTCACATAATCATGCCCTGGCACTTCGGTTCCCCAGACCACCAGCGGCACGTTGCTGTCGGCCAACAGCGCTGCCGCCTCATCCTGGCGGCCCTGGCCCAGCAGGATAAGGCCATCCGCTGTCTGCACGGCGGGCGTATGCACCCCGTCGCGGGTGGTCAACAGGACGGCATAGCCGACGCTGGTCAGTTCCTGGCAGATGCCGCCTATCAGGGCCATGGGGAACGGGTCGGACAGGGGCCGGTCGGGGTTGGGCTTCATCTCCACCACCACAGCCACCATGTTCGACCGTTGCAGGCGCAGGCTGCGTGCCGACAGATTCAGCTTATAGCCATGTTCCTTGGCCAGCGCCTGGATCTTGGCCCGTGTGTCGGGTTTCACCGTCGGGCTGTCACGCAGGGCCCGCGACACCGTAATCTTTGATACCTGCGCCAAATCCGCCAGATCGGCCATGGTCAACCGGCCAGCGGGCCCGGCCTTGGCTTCAGTCTCGGGTCCGCGGGTGGCGGCGGGCTTGGGCATCGGGCCTTCGGCAGATGACGGACGGAGATGTCGAGATTGGCACGGGAAGCGATTCTTTCCAAGGGCTTGGCAAAGTCCCATCACCCAGGCCCCGCCACCAGCTTGGAGGTCCGCACCGAAATGATACGGATATCATGAATGATCAGACGAACCACCCTGCCTGACGCTGGTTGGTGTCAGCCAATCCCTGGGTCGGCCAGGATGACGATTTGGGGGTCGATGGCGATAGGGGGCCGCGGCGGGCCATCGGCTTCAACCTGTGGCACAGGGACTTTTATCATTACGGTACCGTAATGATGTCTGGCAACAGGCGGTTCACAGAGCTGGAGGGTTTTTGAAAATCTTAGTTATTACGCAACCGGAATATTCTGCACCACGCTGGTTGATCCGCTGCGCAACACCAAGCCTTGGCCGGGTCGGCACCAATGGCGACTTCGCCGATGGTGACCAGCGACCCATGGTCGGTAGGGTCGCGATGAAAACGCGGCGGGGGATGGCCCCGCACCCAGCGCACCGGGCTGACCGACAGGTTCAGTCCCCTGAGAACCAGCCGCGCCATGCAGGTCCCCCGCCCGAACGGAAAACAAGTTACGGCCTCCGGACGGGGGCACTCTCATCATCCATAGTCCGGGTGAGTTTACCCTGGCAGTTCCGTCATCACCACCAGCAAACCCGTCCCCTCCCCCGTTACCTTTGCCACCTCATGCGGACCGACCAGCAGCGCGTCCCAGCGGCTCAAGCCCCGATAACCGTCCTCCAGCGCCAGCAGCAGCCGCACCGCCGGCACGCCGCCCAGCGCGACCGGCCCGCGCACCCGCGCCACGGAATGGCTGAAACGCCCGCGCCGTGTCATGACGTTCAGATCATGCACCGGCCCACCGGTCACCAAGGCCTGCATCGGCAGGGCCCCATCAAACGCGAACGGCGCGCTGTCGGGCGTCAGCACATGGCCGTTCAGCGCCAGGGACCCGCCCGTCAGGAGGGTCAGGGTTCGGTCAATGCCCGGAAAGGCCGAAAAGGGCCCATCCCCATCCACCCGCGCGATGGAGATGCGCCAGTCGAAATCCGACAGGCCCGCCCCTTCCGGGAAAACGGCCACCGTCGTTGTCTCGCCCCCGCCATTCTTCCAGGGCGTCGATACGCGGGTCGCCGCGCGGAGCAGAAGTCCGCTCATGCCGCAGCCCCCCCGGCACCGGTAAAGCGCGCCACCAGATCAAAGCCCGCCCCCGGAAACACCTGCCGCACATGGGTGATGGGCTGGTCCCCGCGCCAGGTGCGGCGATCCAGGATCAAACAGGCCGTGCTCTCCTCCACGCCCAGGGCACCGGCCAGCCGCGCGGCGGGCGCGGCGGTGATGCGATGCTCGGCCTCTGTCCACGGCACATGCGCCAGCAGCCAGGAGCCCGGCGCCACTTCGGTGAAATCCGCCGTTGCGGCTTCTGGCACAGCTTTCAGGCTGATCAACCGTTCCTCCACGGCAAAGGGCACGCCATCGGCCAGATGCCGGCAGGTCAGCGCCAGCACCTTGGCCCCGCGGGGCGGCCGCATCCGCTCTGGGTCGACTGACGCCGCTGGTAACACGTCGCGCGACAGCAGTTCCAGTCGGTAGATCTGGCCCCGTCCTGTCACCTCCGCCTGGATATCGGGGATGGCCAGTGCCGCCATATGGATCTGCGGACGCGACACAAAGGTGCCTGCCCGCCGGCGCCGCTCCAGCAGCCCCGCCTCCACCAGCCCTGACAGCGCCTTGTTCACCGTCATGCGCGCACAGCCATATTGCGTCATCAGCTCATGTTCGAACGGGATACGGTCACCAGGCTTCAGGGTGCCGGACAGGATGGCCCCCTCGATATCGGCCCGGATACGGGCATGCAGCGACAGGTTTGTATCGTCCAAACTCATGACAGGATGGTTCCCAGCGCCAGACGGTAACGCGCGGCGACGGCGTCGCGCACGATGTGGCGGCCCCCGCTTACCACGCGCCGGCCCCGCCGCCAAACCCCGTCCACCATGCGCTGCCCCGCAAAGATAAACCCGTCCAACAGGGCATCGCCGCGCCGCGCCGTCAGACTGGGCTGTGTGGCGTCCAGGGTCAGAAAATCCGCCGCCGCCCCCACGGACAGGCCGACATCCTTCTGGCCCAGCGCCCGCGCCCCGCCGGTCAGCGCACCGTCGAACAACGCTCGCCCCGTCGAGGGCGTATCTGCCCGACCCAGCACATTGCGCGCCCGATGGGCCAGACGCTGGGCATATTCCAGGCTGCGCAGTTCTTCTGCCGCATCGATCAGGACATTGCTGTCCGATCCGATGCCGAACAGGCCGCCAGCGGCCAGATAATCCCTTCCATTGAAAATCCCGTCGCCCAGATTGGCCTCGGTAATGGGGCACAGGCCCGCCACCGCCCCACTGGCCGCCAGCTTCGCCGTCTCCGCCGCATCCATTTGGGTGGCATGGACCAGACACCATTGGCCATCGACTGCCATATGGTCGAACAGCCACGCCACGGGCCGCTGCCCGCACCAGGCATGGCAGTCGGCCACTTCCTTCACCTGCTCAGCGATATGGATATGGATGGGGCCACCCGCCGCCAGGGCGGGCACATGGGACAGGCTGTCCGGCGTCACGGCGCGCAGACTGTGCGGCGCCACGCCCACCACTCCGTCGGGCAGCGTGGACAGGGCGGCCCGGCTGGCCTCCACCACCCGTGTGAAGCCGTCGATGCTGTTGATGAACCGCTTCTGCCCTGGCCCCGGCGCCTGCCCGCCGAAACCGCCATACTGGTACAAGACCGGCAGCAGGGTCAGCGCAATCCCCGTTTCCGCCGCAGCCTGGGCCAGCCTTGCCCCCATTTCCGCGGGGTCGGCATAGGGCCGGCCATCGACATCCTGGTGGATATAATGGAACTCGCCGACCCGGGTGAACCCGCCCTCCAGCATCTCGACAAAGGCCATGGCGGCGATGGCCTGCATCTCGTCGGGGCCGATCCGGTGGGCGAAGCGATACATCACCTCCCGCCAGGTCCAGAAACTATCCTCCCCCGGCCCCCGCCTCTCGGCCAATCCGGCCATCCCGCGCTGAAAGGCATGGGAATGCAGGTTGGGCAGGCCCGGCAGGGCGATGACGTGACGCTCGTCGGTGGGTTCAGGAGCCGTGCCGATGGTTACAGACGCGATCACGCCGCCCTGCTCCACCACCCGCACCCCCTCCGCCCATCCACCCGGCAGCAGCGCCTGCTGAAACCAGAACCCGGCCATCACCCGCTCCCCGAATTTCGTCTCTGACCTCATATTAATGTATAGACATAAATAATGTATAGACATAAAACAGGGAAAAACCAGCGCGACAGACGCCAGACGGTTCAGTGGGGAAAGGGTTTGGGCATGCGGCATTGGTTCAGTGGTCATCCCGTGATGACATCCTCCACCCGCCTTCCCGGCGAAGGCCGGGACCCAGGGGCCGCTGCTGCCACGCCTTGGCTGGAACCGTTTTATAACAAGCCCGTCCGGTCGGGCGCTTGGCCCCTGGGTCCCGGCCTTCGCCGGGAAGGCGTTGAGTGGACGGAAAGCCCCACCCATGCAGGCTGACCACCTCTGGACAAACGCGCGGCTGGCCACCATGCGCCCCGACCTGCCCGGCCTGGGGATCATTGAGGATGGGCTCATTGCTGCGCAGCATGGCCGCATCATTTTCGCCGGTGCCGCTGCCGATGCCCCCACCTTCACCGCAGCACAGACGACGGACCTTCAGGGCCGCTGGGTCACGCCCGGTCTGATCGATTGCCACACGCATCTGGTCCATGCCGGCGACCGCGCGCATGAATTTGAACGGCGCCTGCAGGGTGCAACATATGAAGAAATCGCGCGGGCGGGCGGCGGTATCCTCTCCACCATGCGGGCCACGCGGGCTGCGACCCTGGAGGCACTGACCTGCCAGACCATGCCGCGTCTGGACGCGCTGCTGGCCGAGGGCGTGACGACGGTGGAAATTAAGTCCGGCTATGGCCTGACCCTGGCGGACGAGGTGAAGATGCTGCGTGCCGCCCGCGCGCTGGCCAACCATCGCCCCGTCAGCATCGCCACCACCTTCCTAGGCGCCCATGCGGTACCGCCGGAATTTGCCGACGATCCCGACGCCTATATTGATCTGGTCTGCCGCACCATGATCCCGCAGGTGGCCCAGCAAGGCTTGGCTGATGCGGTGGACGGGTTCTGTGAAGGCATCGGCTTTTCCCTGGCCCAGGTCCGCCGGGTTTTCCACGCCGCCAAGGCCAATGGGTTGGCCATCAAGCTGCATGCCGAACAGCTTTCCAACCTGCAGGGCGCCGCCCTGGCCGCCCAATGCGGGGCGCTGTCGGCGGACCATCTGGAACATGTCGATGAACCCGCCGTGCGCGCCATGGCGCAGTCGGGCACCGTCGCCGTCATGCTGCCCGGCGCCTATTATTTCACGCGCGATACCAAACTGCCCCCGATCGACCTGTTCCGCACCCATGGCGTGCCTATGGCGGTGGCAACCGACTGTAACCCCGGCACGGCGCCGCTGACCTCTCTGTTGCTGTCCATGAACATGGCGGCGACCCTGTTCCGGATGAGTGTGGAGGAGTGCCTGCTGGGCGCCACCCGCCATGCGGCCAAGGCGCTGGGCCGCCAGCTTTCGGTGGGCACGCTGGAAGCCGGGAAATACTGCGACCTCGCCATCTGGGACATTGAGCGTCCCGCCGAACTTGTCTACCGCATGGGGTTCAATCCCCTGCATGCCCGTATCCACAGGGGGAATTGATGTCGGATTTGTTGACCGTTACGCTGCGCCCCGGCGCTGTCAGCCTGTCCGAATGGCGTCGCATCTATCAGGGTGCCGCCGTCACGCTGGAACCCGCCTGCCGGCCGGCGGTTGAACGTTCTGCCGCCACTATCGCCCGTATCATCGCCAAGGGCGACCCGGTCTATGGCGTGAATACCGGCTTCGGCAAGCTGGCATCGGTGCGGATTGCTGCGGACGATCTCGAATTGCTGCAACGCAACATCGTGCTCTCCCATGCCGCCGGCGTGGGCGATCCGATGCCGCGCAACGTGTTGCGCCTGATGATGGCGCTGAAACTGGCCAGCCTGGGCGTAGGCGCGTCCGGCGTGAAGCCGGCAACCCTCGACCTGCTGGAAGCCCTGCTGCATCACGATATCCTGCCCGTGGTCCCGGCCCAGGGCTCGGTCGGCGCCTCGGGTGACCTCGCGCCCCTGTCGCATATGGCCGCTGCCATGATCGGCCATGGCGAGGTCACCGCCAAGGGCACGCGCATGAACGCCGCCGAGGCGTTGAGCGCCGCCGGCCTGTCGCCCCTGACCCTGGGGCCGAAGGAAGGCCTGGCCCTGCTGAACGGCACCCAATTCTCCACAGCCTATGCCCTGGCCGGGTTGTTTGAGGCCGAACGCCTGCACGGCTCCGCACTGGCCACCGGTGCTTTATCGACGGAGGCCGCCAAAGGCTCCGACACGCCCTTTGACCCGCGCATCCATCTGCTGCGCGGCCATAAGGGCCAGATCGCGGTGGCCGACACGCTGCGCCGCCTGATGGACGGCTCTGCCATCCGCGCGTCGCACCGCGAGGATGATATCCGCGTGCAGGACCCCTATTGCCTGCGCTGCCAGCCGCAGGTGATGGGGGCGGCCCTGGACCTGCTGCGTCAGGCGGGCCAGACGCTGCTGACAGAGGCCAACGCCGTCTCCGACAATCCGCTGGTGTTTACCGAAGATGACAGCGTGCTGTCCGGCGGCAATTTCCACGCCGAACCGGTGGCCTTTGCCGCCGACATGATCGCCATGGCCGTGTGCGAAATCGGGTCCTTGTCCGAACGCCGCATCGCCATGCTGGTCGACCCGGCCTTGTCCGGCCTGCCCGCCTTCCTGACGCCGAAGCCCGGCCTGAATTCCGGCTTCATGATCCCGCAGGTCACCGCCGCCGCCTTGGTGTCGGAGAACAAACAGCGCGCCTACCCGGCCAGCGTCGACAGCATCCCCACCTCGGCCAACCAGGAAGACCATGTCTCCATGGCGGCCCATGGGGCCCGCCGCCTGCTGTCCATGGTGGAAAACGCCGACAGCGTGGTGGCCATCGAATATCTGTCGGCCGCCCAGGGCTGTGACTTTCACGCGCCCCTGACCAGTTCCACGGTGCTGGAGGCTTTGCGCGCCACCCTGCGCGCCGAAGTCCCGACGCTCACTGACGACCGTTATTTCCACGCCGACATCGCCGCCGCCTTGACCCTGGTCCGCACCGGTGCCCTGATCAGGACGGTGACGAAGGGCGGTGTCGAGCTGCCTGGGGTGTGAAACAATCCATTCCCTCGCCCCTTCTCTTCGTCATCCCCGCGGAAGCGGGGACCCAGCGTAAGCGGCGATAGCCGCGATATGACTCATATCGGCGCTAACCGCGCCTCTCGCTGGGTCCCCGCTTTCGCGGGGATGACGAAAAGGAGAGTATGAGGGCGCGCGTTACCCACCCCCACCCCAACGGACATCGCCATGACCGAAACACCCGACTGGCTGATCATCCACCAGGGCACCGCCCCCCTGATCCTCTCCATCCCGCATGCGGGAACGGAGATTGACTGGGCGCTGGAGGATGCGCTGGCCGATCCCTGGCGGGCGCGCAAGGATGCCGACTGGTGGGTGGGGCAACTTTACTTCTTCGCCCGCGACCTGGGCGCCACCATCGTGCAGACGACCCTGTCGCGCACCATGATCGACGTGAACCGCCCACCCGACGGTGCCTCACTCTATCCCGGACAGGCCACGACCGACCTCTGCCCGCTGACCACCTTCGACGGCGAACCCCTCTATCATCCGGGCCAGGAACCCGACGCGATGGAGGTCCTGCGCCGCCGCGAACACTTCCACGCCCCCTATCACGCCGCCTTGATGGCCGAAATCCTGCGCCTGCGCCGCACGCATCCGCGCGTGGTGCTCTATGATTGCCACTCGATCCGGTCCTGGGTGCCGCGCCTGTTCGACGGGCTGCTGCCGCATTTCAACATCGGCACGTTCGAGGGCAAAAGCTGCGATCCCGGCCTGACCCGCGTGATGGAGGCGGCGTGTGACGCCACACAGTTCAGCCGCGTGACCAATGGCCGCTTCAAGGGCGGCTACATCACCCGTCATTACGGACAGCCCGCCAAGGGCGTGCATGCGGTGCAGATGGAGCTGGCGACGCGCGGTTACCTGCTGGAACCCGACGACGACCCGGCGCCTGACAATTGGCCCCCCGCCTATGACGCGGCCTATGCCGCGCCGATGGAAAAGGCCCTGCGCACTATCCTGACCGCCTGCATCGGCTGGGCGACGGACCCCAAGTAACCGAGGGAAAACATGTCTCGCATCGACAATACCCGCGTGATCCGCGCCCCCCACGGCACCGACCGCACCGCCAAAAGCTGGCTGACCGAGGCCGCCTTGCGCATGCTGATGAACAACCTGGACCCCGACGTGGCCGAACGGCCAGAGGAACTGGTGGTCTATGGCGGCATCGGCCGGGCTGCGCGCGATTGGGCCAGTTTCGACCGGATCGTCGCGGCGCTCCGCGATCTGGAGGATGACCAGACCCTGCTGGTGCAATCCGGTAAACCTGTCGGCGTCTTCCGCACCCATGCCGATGCGCCGCGCGTCCTGATCGCCAATTCCAACCTCGTCCCGCACTGGGCCACCTGGGACAAGTTCCACGAGCTGGATGCCAAGGGCCTGATGATGTACGGCCAGATGACGGCGGGAAGCTGGATCTATATCGGCACCCAGGGCATCGTCCAGGGCACCTATGAAACCTTTGTCGAGGTGGGCCGCCGCCATTATGGCGGCAGCCTGGCTGGGCGCTGGATCCTGACCGGCGGCCTGGGCGGCATGGGCGGGGCCCAGCCGCTGGCGGCCGTGATGGCCGGCGCGTCGTGCCTGGCGGTGGAATGTCAGCCCTCGCGCATCGACATGCGCCTGCGCACCGGTTACCTGGACCGCGCCACCGACAGCCTGGACGAGGCGTTATCCATCATCGCTGAAAGCTGCAAGGCGAAAAAACCCGTCTCCGTCGGTCTGCTGGGCAATGCGGCCGATGTCTTCCCCGAACTGGTTCGCCGTGGCGTGCGGCCTGATGCCGTGACCGACCAGACCAGCGCCCATGACCCGATCAACGGCTACCTGCCCGCCGGCTGGACGCTCGATCAATGGGCCAAGGCGCGCGAAGACGACCCGAAATCCGTGGAAAAGGCATCCCGCGCCTCCATGGCGGTACAGGTCCGCGCCATGCTGGATTTCTGGAAGGCCGGTGTGCCCACGCTGGATTATGGCAACAATATCCGGCAGATGGCGCTGGAAGAAGGGGTAGCCGACGCCTTCGCCTTCCCCGGCTTCGTGCCCGCCTATATCCGCCCGCTTTTCTGTCGCGGCATCGGTCCCTTCCGCTGGGCAGCCCTGTCGGGCGATCCGGAAGACATCTATAAGACCGACGCCAAGGTCAAGGAACTGCTGCCCGACAATGGCCATCTGCACAATTGGCTGGACATGGCGCGGGAGAAAATCAAGTTCCAGGGCCTGCCCGCCCGCATCTGCTGGGTCGGCCTCGGCGACCGTCACCGTCTGGCCCTGGCATTCAATCAGATGGTGGCAAACGGCGAGCTGAAGGCCCCCGTGGTCATTGGCCGCGACCATCTCGACAGCGGCTCCGTCGCCTCCCCCAACCGCGAAACAGAGGCCATGCTCGACGGCTCCGACGCCGTCTCCGACTGGCCCTTGCTGAATGCCCTGCTCAACACCGCCTCGGGGGCCACCTGGGTCTCGCTGCACCATGGCGGCGGCGTGGGCATGGGTTTCTCCCAGCATAGCGGCGTGGTCATCGTCGCCGACGGTACGGATGCGGCGGCCCGCCGTCTGGAACGGGTCTTGTGGAACGACCCCGCCACCGGCGTTATGCGCCACGCCGACGCTGGTTACGACATTGCCCGCGACTGCGCACGCGAAAAGGGCCTGAACCTGCCGGGCATCCTGGGGTGAGACTGACCTGTCTTCTGCCGGCCGCCTCCCCTGGGTGAAGGCCGGCAGAAGATTGATTGCGGCAGCCGCATCCATATGCATAATACTCTTATTGGTAGAATTTTATGCTGATAAGAATATGCAAAGCTCTATCCCCGACAATCAGGACCCACCCGACTTCATTGAAAAGATCGCCAATCGTGCCGGCCAAATTCTATTGGGATCGGTTGCCCTGATTATCGCGGTCTGGACGTTCTATTTCAGCGTTTATGGCGAATTGCCAGCCGGAAAACCGGACGTCTGGGGCCAGTTCGGTGATTTCGTCGGTGGCACCCTCAATTCCATTTTTGCCTTTTTCAGCTTTATGATCCTGATTGCCTCTCTGCGGCTGCAGGTGAAGGAATTGCGCCTGACCCGCGAAGAACTGGCTTTGACCAGGAAGGAACTGGCGGCAACCAGTCAATCTCATAATAATCAGGTGCGGCACTTACAGAGAGAAGCTGAAAAGAAAGATCTGATCTATTCAATTGAATTTATCCTCGGTCAGAATATCATTGATAGAATAAATTTTGTCATCGTCATTGGCACCGGTCGTGATGCGACTACCATTCTGAACCTGATGGACATGAACTTTCCAACCAGGGCAGAGGTGGATCAGGCAGCGGTGGGCACCTATGACACGGATTGTTTCTTCAAGGAGCTGCACGCCCTGCACAAGCTGGACAGGGACTGTGCCGCTCTGCAATGCCTGCTGGCGGACGCACCCCTTCTGAAATGCGCCAAGGAACGGTACAGGGAGATTGTCCGCCGGCTGATCGCCAAGGGCTGGACCGACGGCTGGCACTATCTGAACCAGTAGCCCCTGAGCGCGTGCGTTTGTTGACCGGACATGCTCTGTGCGTTCAGGTGCCTTCAGCGCCGGCGCTGTTTCCGGTCTGCCGCAACCAGCGCCAACCCAGCAGTTCGATCAGTTTCGCCGCATTGTCGGCGGGGGCCGTACACCGATGGAGCGGCTGCCCGATTGGGTGGCAACGGTCCGGAACCGATAGCTGACGGCAGGCCGCTCCTCCCGGCTGACACGCGGTTGTGCTGCCCATTGCCTTTCACCGGACTTGGCGCGACAAAGACCTCAATGCCCAAACAAGAAAGCAATCCATGCGCTCCTCCCTTTCGGCCCTTCTGCTGGCCTGCCTGTCCGCCCTGCCCGCCACCGCCGAACAATTGACCATCGACCGTGTGGTGGCCAGTCCCGCCCTGTCGGGTGCGGCCCCGCGCGGGGTGGAATTCTCTCCCGACGGCACCCGCGTCACCTATCTGGAGCGCGCGGCCAGCGATGCCAGCCGCCGCGACCTCTGGGCCTATGACCTGAAACAGGGCAAGCCCGTGCTGCTGCTGGACAGCACCGAATTCGCTGCCGTGCCGGAAAGCGAAGAGGAGCGCGCACGGCGGGAACGGCAGCGCATCCCGGAAACCGGGGTGACCGAATATGTCTGGGACAATCAGGGCCTGGCCATCCTGGTCCCGAAATCGGGTGATATCTGGCTGAAACCACTCACCGGTCCTGTCCGTCGCCTGACCCGTACCGAAGAGGCGGAAACCGACCCGAAATTCAGCCCTGATGGCACCCATATCGCTTATGTGCGGGCCGGCAACCTGTATGTTCAGTCGCTCTCCACGGGCGTGGAACGGGCCATTACGACCGATGGTGGCAAGGACGCCATCTTGAACGGCATGGCCGAGTTTGTGGCGCAGGAGGAGATGGACCGCGACACTGGCTATTGGTGGTCGCCCGACGGCAAATCCATCGCCTATGCCCGTGTGGATGAAAGCAAGGTGCCACTGGTCAACCGATATGATTACGGCGCCGACGGGGTAAAGGTCATTCCACAGCGTTACCCGTTTGCGGGCGGGCCCAATGTCGCCATTCGGCTGTTGGTGGCGCCCATCGACGGCTCCGCCCCACCTGTCGCCATCGATCTCGGCAGTGACCCCGATATCTATCTGGCGCGGGTCAATTGGAAACCGGATGGCGGGTTGGCCGTGCAGCGCATCAGCCGGGACCAGAAACGGCTGGACCTGCTGTTCGCCGATGTAAAGACCGGCCGCACCCGCCTCGCCCTGTCCGACACCCAATCCACCTGGGTTGATCTGCACAAGGATCTGTATTTCCTGGCGGATGGTCGGTTCATCTGGTCATCCGAACAGTCCGGCTGGCGCCATCTCTACCTGCATGACCGCCATGGCAAACGCCTGCACGCCATCACGCGTTGCAAATGGCCGGTCAAATCCCTGGCCGGTGTTGAGACCAAGACCGGTATTGTCATGTTCACAGCCCATCGGGAAGGGCCGCTTGAGACCCATGTTTATACCGCACGGTTGGATGGCCGGGACGCTGGTAGCCCCCGACGGGTCAGCCAGGGCGAAGGCTGGCACGGGGCCGTCCTGGCCGATGCCGGCGGCGTCTGGCTGAACAGTTTTTCCAGCCCGACACAGCCGCCACAGCTCTCCTTGCGTAACCGCGACGGCCAGGTACTGACCTGGCTGCAGGAAAACAAGGTGGAGGGGGCGCACCCCTACGCCCCCTATCGGGCCAACCATATCCTGCCGGTCTATGGCACCCTGAAGGCCCCGGACGGGGCCACCCTGCACTGGTCGATGCTGAAGCCGCCCGGCGTGGATGCCGCTAACCCGGCGCCGGCCATCCTCTATACCTATGGTGGTCCCACTTCCCGCGTCGTCACAAAAGGCTGGGGCGGCCGCACCAGCCTGTTCCTGCAGGCGCTGGCCCAGTCGGGTTACGTCGTCTTTATGCTCGATAATCGTGGCACACCGGGCCAGGGCAAGGCCTTCCTGGACCAGATCTATAACGCCTTCGGCACCATCGAAAGTGATGATCAGGCGCTCGGTGCCCAATATCTGAAGACGCTGCCCTTTGTGAAGGGCGACCGCATCGGCATCTATGGCCATTCCTACGGCGGCTATAACACCTTGATGAGCCTGCTGCGCCATGGCGATCTTTACGCTGCGGGTGTGGCGGCGGCCCCGGTCAGCGACTGGCGGCTCTATGATACATTCTACACCGAACGTTTCATCGGTATGCCCGATGCCAAGGGCGGGGTCTATGACCGGGCCGACGCCACCAAACTGGCTGACAAACTGTCAAAGCCGCTATTGCTGATCCACGGCATGGCCGACGACAATGTCTTCCTCGACAATTCCGTCCGCATGGCCGCCGCCCTGCAACAGGCGCGCAAGCCCTTCGACATGATGTTCTATCCCGGCGAACGCCATGGTTTTTACGACACCAATCTGGCCGCGCATTACTTCTTGTCAACCAAGGCGTTTTTCGACCGGGAACTGATGGGGCGGTAAGGGACGCGCAGCAGGGCCCCTGCGGCTTACACCCGCAGGGCCTTGGTCACATCATCCGCCACGAGGGCAATCCAGCGCACAATGTTCTCCGGCGCGGTGGCGGCGCGCATGTCCGGTGCCCCCAGGCTCTGGGCCTTGCGATACCATTTGGCGCGCACCGCATAGGGTTCACCCGTCAGGAACTGCAGCGCCCGCTGTGCAGTGGCGGACAGGACGGGCGGTTCCGATCCTTCGGGGGTCAACCGTACAGGGGCCGAGGCGGCCGGATGCAGCTTCTCCAACCAGGCACGGAAGGCAGCGGACGGGTTGCGGCAGGGTTCTTTCTGCCGCATGGCCCATTCAGCCCAGCTAAAGATGGCGGCCTGCATGTCCACGTCGGGATATTGGGCCATCAATTCCTCAATCACCCCCAGCGATACACGCTGGATCAGGCCCAGCGTGCCCGCCGGGCCGCGCTCGCGGTCGGTGCGGCCATCTTCCAGATCGGGCGTGTCCTGATCGCGGCCATTGGTTGACGGGGCCGCCCGCCCCACCGGGGCCTTGGCAAATTCGGTGATGCGGGCCGTCGCCACCAACTCGCTGTTCGATTTCTTCTTCACATCGAACAGCAGTTTCTCCACCTTGCGGCCGCGCCCGTTGGAGCGGATTTCCTGATACGCGATCACCAGACCCGAAAGCTCGTTGATCTCTCCCACGGCGGGGTCAAGGACCCGACGCTGGAAATGGGCGTAATTGGGCATCTTGTCGGCACAGCCCAGGCTTTCACGGAGATCGTCCAGGCTCACTTCCCAGCGCGGTTCGCGCAGATTGACCCGCAGGCTGAGCAGTTCATACAGCGCCAGCGAATATTTGGAGGAGAACTGAGCACAGATGGCCAGATGGATGCGGGCCCAGGCGCCGGGCTTGGCCAGAAGCGGTCGCAGCTTGGGCGGAAATTCCCATTCGGCATAACCCGAACCGCGCGGCAGAGCCCGGAAGGAGAGCAGCGGCGATCCCCCCTCTTTCAATTGCTGGTCGGCCTCGCTCCAATAGGGGAAACGCACCAATGTCTGCATCAGCCGGTCGAAGGATTGGCGCAGACGCACATTGTTGCTTTCGGTATCATCACCGATGGCCCGGCGCAGATCGGCGGTGGAGGCCCGGAAGGGCGGCAGCGGCGCTTCCGGATCGGCCAGCTTGTCCCAGCTATAGGCCAGCAACACATTGAAAAGCTTACGATCCGCGAGTGTCAGGCCATTACCCGTCTCCATCACCTCGATCTGGGTGCGCGGTTTGGGCAGGGTTGGGTCGGTGGACAGGTCAAGGACATTGCCTGTAATGCGCGGCCGGACCATGTCCGGTTTGACCGCATTCGCCTGCGCCGCCATTGATCCCCCCACGCGCACTGTCTCAGTGCCAAAGAGCCTGTGAGTCACGTCACTGTGACAGACCATCACCTGCAGGGCACAGGGATCAAGCAGGAATTATCACCCCCGTGCGAGATGGCACAGTGAGGACTGGAAATGCCGATTCTGATCCGTGCAATCCGGCACAGAGAGGACGCCAAACCTGATAATGCCCGTGCAATCCGGCACAAGAACGGCCGAAACCGGAGAATCGGTAGGATCGGGGGGCCGTGAACACTGGCACAGCAAGGGAATCGCCCCCGTGATATCCGGCACAGGAAGCCCGTAGCACGGCGCCAGGGGGCTGGCCGAGGTGCCAACCCCGTGCGATCTGTCACAGAAAAGCCGCGAAAAGCCGCACAAATCCTTGATTCTCAACCTTGCTTGAGGGTGGCCCCGTAAGATATGGCACAGGATTGAGGGTGTGGGCGTGAGATATGGCCCTGGAAGCCGGACAGATTGGCACAACAAGCCGTCAGAACCGGCACAAGGACTCGTAAGCCATGGCACAGGAAGCCGTACCCGATGGCACAGGGTCGGGTAACAACACATTGTTATAAAAGGGATAAACGGGTCATGAACAATGAATCCTGAAAGGATAGAATCTAACGAACAGGGTGGTTGAGGGTAATTTGAGGCAAGGGATAAACAACCAGGCTGGCATCGGTATTCCCCCACACTCCCCACAGGCAAGGCGGTCAGGGAACCAGCCAGATGCACATGGTCACGACCAGCACCTTTGGCAAAGTAAAGCGCAGAACCAGCAGCCGTGGTCAGGGCGGCAACGTGGCCAGTATCCGTCAACCCGACCATGCCGGCACTGCGGAAACCGGCTGTCCGCAAACCGCAGCGCACCCTGTCCAAAAGGGCGACCGCGTCTGCGGGTGAAAACTGGGACAGGATGACGGCAAATTCCTCGTTACCAGATTGCCCGACACAGTCGGTTCATCGCAACCGCTGGCGCCGCTAACGGCCGAGCGCTCGCCGTCAGCGGTCACCGGCCGCGAAGCGCTGACGGGTTTTAGCATTCGATGATCCGTCCGGTGTCGAACATGGGGGATCTGTGGACATTGTGGCCCAGGTCCGCGCGGTTTGGGGCAAGATCATGTTCCGAACTGAATGAAGGGTACTTGCGCGAACAGGCGGCGTTCCGCCCCGCGTGGATCATCCACCATCCGGCACTCGTCGTTCAGTATCAATGTGGGCCGTCGGGCCAGGTCATAGGGCGCCCAATCCGGCAGCCCAGAATGGTTAGGATTGCCTGTCCGGGCCAGGGCAATGAAGGCATCGGCCAGCCTCGCGGCCATTTGCCGGGCTTGGGGGCCGTCACCCGTCTGGCTGCCGGGCTGGTCGGTATTGTCGAAGGCCAGCGGGATGTCCAGCGTGTGATGGGCACCCCATTTGCCGCCATCGCGCGGTGACCGGAAATCCAGTTGATAGGCCCAGGTGGGCGCTGTGCCTGCTGGTTGTTTCGCCCGGGCCTCCAGTTCCTCCACCGCCCCGCGCCAGGATCGGCCGGCGGTGGTCGCGGCAAAAAACACGTCGCTGGCACTGTATTGTGGATAAAGGCGGCGATATTCAGCGATCACCGGTTCCGGGGCGATGTCCACCCGCATGGCGGGGAACAGCTTATCCGGCAGCGCCTCCCAGGTCAGGGAGAAGGCGCCCGGATCGCCGCCACCGATCAGGCTGCGTGTCTCGTCATGGGTATTGCCGATGATCATGGGGATGTCGGCGGACAAGACGGGCGCGTCGGGAAAGAACGGATGGCGGGGCAGGTTGCGCCCGTCCAGAACCGGGCCGGCATAAACACCGCCCGATCCGGCGATGGGATCCACGGCTTTCAACCCGGCCTTCAACCGTTCCACCGGCAGCGACAGCAACGCTTCCGCTCCGGCCCGATCCGCCGAAAGGTCCAATTGTTTCAATACCGAAACGGCGCGGGCCGTGGCGTTGCGCGGGCCGCCGGCGGTCACCTGCTGCCCGCTCATGGTCGCGACCTTGTGGAACAGCCCGCGTGCCGCGGGCATGGCCATCAGTGTGGCAATCTTGGCCCCACCGCCCGATTGACCGAACAGCATGACATTGCCAGGGTCACCGCCGAATGCTGCGATATTATCCCGCACCCATTGCAGGGCCAGGATAAGGTCCAGTTGTCCGGCATTGCCGCTGTCAGCAAACCGTTCATCTTCCATCCCCGCCAGACGCGCCAGATAGAGATACCCGAATAAATTAAGCCGGTGGTTCAGGGTGACCACCACCACATCGCCGCGCAGCGCCAGCCTGGTACCGTCATAAAGCGGGTCGGACCCCGACCCGTTGGCATAGGCGCCGCCATGGATATAGACCATGACAGGTCGTTTGGCCCCATCGCTCAAGCCACGCGTCCAGACATTCAGGAACAGACAATCCTCTGACTGGTTCGCCTCGTTCGAACCCTGGGGGCTGGCATGACCGAAATCGACAGCGTCGACGATCCCCTTCCAGGGGGTGGGTGGCAGGGGGGCTTGAAACCGGCGGGGGCCGGTGTCGGACCCATAGCGGATACCCTTAAAGACATGGACGCCGCTGAGGGTGCGGCCCCGCACCCGGCCGGCGGCCGTCTTCACCACCGGCCCCTTGGCAGGGCTTGCTTGCGCCCCCGATGCCAGAACCAACCCGGACGCCGCCGTCAGCAGCAGCGACCGCCGCGTCACTCCAATCCCCTGCATCGCCATCCCCTTGCCTGATCCTGGCCGGACTAACGTCGGCCCTGGAGGGCGAGGGTAATTGTCACCGGTGTCACTGACAAGATTTCCCCGCGCTGCGACAATCTTCCAGTCAAATTCAGGTCGTCATCGGCCGACAAAACAGGTGTCCCGGCCCTGTCCGGATTGGACAACGTTGTCAGATGCGGCGATCCATGCTAAACCCACAATGTACCGGATGTGAAGGTCCGGGCAGGAGGGGGCGTTCCTTGACCGATTTTCAGCTTTATGCCGCCAATGACCGGGCACCGGTGCCGGCACGGGCCGCCACCATCTTCGATGTGGCGCGGCGGGCGGGCGTGTCGACCAAGACCGTGTCGCGCGTGCTGAACAATGAGGGGCGGGTGGCCGAGGACACGCTGGCACGGGTACGGGCGGCGGTGGCCGATCTGGATTACCGACCCAATCCCAATGCCCGCTCGCTGGCCGGTCGCCGGTCCTATCTGATCGGTTTGTTTTATGACAACCCGTCCAGCAACTATATGGCCGATATCAAGGGCGGGGCCATCCGGCGCTGTCAGGAGAAGGGCTATCACCTGCTCACCGAACCTTGTGAGGCGGATGATCCCAATCTGCCCCGCCTGATGGTGAGCGTGGCCACGCGGTTCCGCCTGGATGGGCTGATCCTGACCCCGCCATTGGTGGACCGACAGGATGTTCTGGATGCCGTTGCCGCCGCCAATGTGCCCCTGGTGCGTATTGCCCCTCGGACTGATCCGGAACGCACGGCCCATGTATGTATGGATGATCAGGCGGCGGCCCGGTTGGCGGCGGAGCATCTGGCTGATCTGGGGCATCATCGGCTGGGCATGATCCTGGGCCATCCCGACCATGGTGCCGCCATGCTGCGCCAGCGGGGTTTTCAGCAGGCGGCGGCGGATCGTGGCCTGACCCTTCTGCCCCATCATATCGTGCCCGGTGATTTCAGTTTCGCCAGCGGCTTTGCGGCGGCCGAACGGCTTTTGTCGCTGCCCGACCGTCCCACCGCCATTTTTGCCGGCAATGATGATATGGCGGCGGCCACGGTGGCGGCCGCCAACAAGCACGGGCTGCAGGTGCCCCGTGACCTGTCGGTGGTGGGCTTCGATGACAGCCCCATCGCGCAGGTCATCTGGCCGCCATTGACCACCATCCGGCAGCCCACCATGGCCATGGCGGCGGCGGCCGTCGACCTGCTGATTGGCGATGGAGAAAGTGAGCCGGTGCGCCAGCTTGATTTTGAACTGATGGTCCGGCAATCGACAGGCCCGCTTCCGGGTTGACGGCGGCGGGATCGGGATGCTGCCATAGGGCCCTTCCTGCCCCGGCATCCTGTTTTGAGCCCCCATGACCAGACCCAACCCCGTTCCCACCCATCTGGATGCGCCGCGCACCAACCTGCTGATGCGGTCGGGCCGTTGGGTGAACCTTTATGACCCCTCCCCCACAGATATCGTGCTGGAGGATTGGGTGACCGGTGCCTCTCGCGTGGCCCGCTGGGGCGGACAGACGCGCGGTGACTGTGCCTACAATGTTCTGCAGCATTCGGTGCTGCTGGAACAGGTGCTGGTCACCCTGCTGGCGCCTGATGCCGGCCCCGCCCTGCGCCGGGCGGCCCTGATGCATGACCTGCATGAAGGCGGGGGGCTGGGTGATGTGGTCACCCCCTATGGCAAGCTGTTCGCCACGGCGGGGTTGAAGGAGGTGAAGGCGCGGCTGGACCGGGCCTTGTTCCTGGCTGCGGGCCTGCCCTGGCCCTTGTCCCCCGCCGATACTGACCTGATCAAGAAGGCCGATCGCATCATCGCGGTGTCAGAGGCCATTCAGTTGATGGGCTGGCCGGAAAGGCTGGCCCGCCGCGATATCGGTGCCGGCTATCGCGGCAAGCTGTGGACCGCCCCGATTGAGGTGGTGGATGAAGCGCAGGCGCGGGCGCTGTGGTGGGAACGCTATCGCAGCCTGACCCCTTGATTGAAAAAGGGCCGCCCCGATCCCCCGGCGCGGCCCTTTCCACACGTATACATCCCCGAAGGCGAGCGGTTTCCCAGATGGGGGAAACCGCTCCGGCGGCGACTGCCGACGCGCGGCACGTGCCGCGTAAGCCAAGGCGGCGGATGCCGCCGCCCGGCGCCTGAGGGAACACAAAAGCTTTAGAACTTCGAGGTCAGCTCCACGCCATAGAACGGGGCCTGGTTGACGATGCCGGTCAGGTTGTTGAAGTCGATGGCGCCTTCCAGCGACTTTTCGTTGGTGATGTTACGACCGAAAATGGCCACGCCCAGCTTTTCATCATCCGACACGTAACCCAGCTTCAGGCCGCCTTCCAGCTTGCTGTCGGAGTAGAATTCCCGCGACGTGTACAAGAAGAAATTGACCTTGGAGCGGTAGTTCCAGTCCGTGAAGGCATAGATCTCGCCCCCTTCCACAGGGATGCCGTAGCGCGCGCTGGCAGAGAAGATCCACTTGGGCGCGTTGGGGAAGGAATTGCCATCCAACTGGGCAAAGCCGTTCACCACCGGGTCGGTGACGGTGCAGCCACCGCCGCAGACGGGAATGCGCAGCGTGCTGTCCTTGATTTCCGTGTGATTGTAGGACAGGCCACCGGTCAGCATCAGGTTTTCAACCGGCAGCAGTTCCAGTTCCGCTTCAAACCCATACCCTTCGCCGCCCTTGGCATTGATCAGGGTGTTGTTGTTCGACGCGCCACCGACGGCGGTGAACTGCTGATCTTCAATGTCGGTATAGAAGGCGGTGACGTTCAGGCGGGCCTTGCGTTCCCACAGGTCCGACTTCACGCCAGCTTCATACGACATCAACGTTTCGGCCTTGGCGATGGACAGGGCGTCGCGGTTGATGTTGTTGCCGAAATAGAAAAGCGGCCGGCTCTGGATCGACGGTGCGCGATAGCCGTTGGCCACGCGGGCGAACAGGTTGACATCATCCGTCGCCTTGTAGGTCAGGCTGAGATCCCAGGTCACCTGCCCGTCCGACAGCTCGGCGCCGCCGGTGGTGGAGCCAGGTACGCCCGGCATGGTGCGGATGACGGCGAAATCCTTTTCTTCGTCATTGTAACGCAGGCCGCCGGTCAGCGTGACCTGTTCGGTCAGATCGTAGCTGGCCTGACCGAACAAGGCCCAGGTCTTGGTTTCCTGCTGGCTGTCGGTGAAGATGGCGATGCCGCGCGGATCGGCAGCATTGCCATAGGCATAACCGTAGGCGGTCACGTCCTCATTGAAATAGAACAGGCCACCCTGCCACCGGAACCGCTCGCCATCGGCATTAGACAGGCGCAGTTCCTGTGTCCATTGCGCATGGTCCGGCACGGCGTCGGCCGTTTCGCTGTCGAACGGCACAAAGCCGGGGCCACGGCCGGCCACGCCGCCATCAATATCGCCGCGCGTGTAGACATCCACCGTCTCGAACCCGGTGATGGAGGTCAGCATCACGCCGTCGAAATCATATTCCAGCTTCAGGCTACCGCCCTGGCTGGACACGGACAGGGCGTTCTGACCGTTCTGGAACACGCTGTTGCGGGAGAAGGTGGAGGACAGGTCGTTGCTGCCCTTCTTGATCGCATTGGCCACAAACACGCGGGCCGTACCGTCCAGGTCACGGGCATGGACATTGAACAGGGCGGACAGGGGGCCCTTCTCATAGGCCAGCTGCAGGCGGGCCGCGACTTCGTTATGGCCGCCCGCGGCGTTCTTTTCACCGGTAAAGGTGTTGTCGATGAAATCGTCCTTGCGGTCGTACTTCATCGACAGGCGGGCCGACAGGATGCCGTCGACCAGGGCGCCACCGATCGCGCCTTCGGCGCCGATCGTGTTCTTGGAGCCATAGCTGGCGGTCAGATACCCTTCAGTTTCCTGTGTCGGCTTCTTGGAGATGAAGCTGACAGTGCCGGCCGGCGTGTTGCGGCCGAACAAAGTGCCCTGCGGCCCGCGCAGCACTTCCACCCGTTCCACGTCGAACAGCGGGAAACCGCGCAGCATCGGGTTTTCCTGTACCACCTCGTCGATCACCAGCCCCACGGGCTGGGTGGAGGTCAGGTCGAAATCGCTGTTGCCCAGGCCGCGGATATAGAAGCGCGGGAAAGTGCGGGAGAAGGTGGACTCCACATACAGGCTGGGCACCTGCGCCGACAAGGCCAACAGGTCAACACCGCCCGACATCACAGCATCCAGCTTTTCCGGGGCCACGGTACCAACGGAGATCGGCACCTGCTGCTGGTTTTCCGCGCGCTTGGTCGCGGTGACGATGATTTCGTCCAGTACGGCCTGGGCCTGCACGGTGGCCGGGGCGGCCACGGACAGGGCCATAAGGCTGGCGGCGCCGGCCAGCAGACGGGTGAATGACGGATTGCCTGTACGCATTATTGAATGCCCCCTTCAGAGCCTTAGATGCGGCGGGTCATGCCGCCTGCGTCGATTCCGTTGCAAAAGCGTCGTCCCTTCCCTGTCTTGGCACGAGAGACGTTCGCCCATCTTCACATAGAAATACCCGTCCGGGTCTGTCCATGTTTGTTGCGACACAGCATGGAGAGGGTTGCCGACGCTTTCAAGATGGCGCGCAGGGGGGTGTGTGACGTTGCTATGACGGTGATGCAGTTTGACCACACAAAGGAAGTAAAGGCTGGAATGTTACAGTAATGTGACATCTGCCCACGCGGGATGTTGCACTGCGCTTGATTGGGCGGATGAGGGCCGCGTTGGCAATGGTATCTACCGCTGCCAGAGCCGCCGTAAATGAACAGCCCAGCGATAAAATTGGCGCTATGCATGGTGTCTCCGGGCCTGATATGGGCTATCCCGTCAATTTCTGAAGACGTGGTAAACACGGCCAGACAACCTTGTCCGAAAGGGAGGACACGCGCGTGACGCCAGCCCAGCTCAGTGTGGTCTTTTTCATTCAGCTTGCGGTGATCATCATGGCCTGCCGTGGCGTCGGCTGGCTGGCCAAACGCTATCTGGGCCAGCCGCAGGTGGTGGGAGAGATGATTGCCGGCGTCATCCTCGGGCCATCCCTGCTGGGGCTGTTTGCGCCTGATATTCAGGGGCTGCTGTTTCCCAAGGAGTCACAGGGCGTGTTGTTTGTCGGGGCGCAGTTCGGCGTCGGACTTTACATGTTCCTGGTCGGCCTGGGTTTCCGGTCCGACCATTTCCGCGCCAATGTCGGCAGCGCTGCGGCCGTCTCCCTGTCGGGCATGGCCGCACCCTTCCTTCTGGCCATTCTGATCACACCCTGGTTGGTCAGCCATGGTCTGTTCAACGAGAGGCTGACGCTGCCCCAGGCCACCTTGTTCATGGGTGCCTGCATCGCCATCACCGCTTTTCCCATGCTGGCCCGGATCATCCATGAACGCGGTCTGTCAGGCACGCCCCTGGGCACCCTGTCATTGTCAGCCGGCGCCATTGACGATGCCGGGGCCTGGGCGGTTCTGGCCATTGTGCTGGCCACCTTTGGCGATGGTCCCATGGTCGCGGTAAAGGCCATTGGCGGCGGTGGCGCCTTCGCCATCTTCATGCTGACCTTGGGGCCGAAGCTGCTGGCTCCGCTGGGTCGTCGGGCGGAACGGATGGGTCGTGTGGATCACACGACGCTGGGCATCGTTCTGATCCTGTTCCTGCTCTGTGCCTGGGCCATGGACGCAGCCGGTATCCATGCGGTGTTCGGTGGTTTTCTGCTGGGCTGTGTCATGCCGCGTGGCGTGTTGAGCACCGAGTTGCGCAAACAGTTGGAACCGTTTGCTGTGGTCGTGCTTCTGCCGATGTTCTTCACCTATTCCGGTCTGCATACCCAGTTGACGCTGGTCGATAACTGGGAGTTGGCGCTGGTGACGGTGGCTATTCTGGGGGCATCCATCCTGGCCAAGGGTGGGGCCTGCTGGGCGGCGGCCCGCCTGACGGGTCAGGACAATGCGACCGCCATGGGTATCGGTGCCTTGATGAATGCGCGGGGCCTGATGGAACTGATCATCATCAATATCGGCCTGCAGAAAGGCATTATCGGCCCGGCCCTGTTCTCCATCATGGTGCTGATGGCCATCATCACCACCCTGATGGCTTCGCCTTTGTTTGAACTGGTCTATGGCCGCAAGGCCAGGGCGCGGGGCGAATTGGGGGAGTTGAAGGATCAGGATAGCGACGTTGCGGAACTGCGCGAGGCGCGGTGAGGGTCTCGACGCAGTGAAAACGAAAGAGCGGCCCGCAACGGCCGCCCTGTTGGTTTCGGTCTGCCTTTTGTACGGAATTTGGGCGGTCGCTTAGCATTTGGTAGCGCAGATCCCTGCTCATCCGGCCCACGGATGCACATCCCGCCAATGCCGCGCGATATCGACACGCCGCGCCACCCAGACGCCCTCATGCGCCATGATATGGTCCAGGAATTTCTCCAGCCCGCGCACCCGCCCCGGCCTGCCGATCAGGCGGGTATGCAGCCCCACCGACATCATCTTGGGCGCCGTCTCCCCCTCCGCATACAGCGCGTCAAAGGCATCGCGGGCATAGGTGAAGAAATCATCCCCCTGGTTGAAGCCCTGGGCCGTGCCGAACTTCATGTCATTGACGTCCAGCGTGTAGGGGATGACCAGATGCGGCTGGCTCTGCCCCTCACAGGTGCCGGGTGGCAGCCAGTAGGGCAGATCGTCATTATAGGCGTCGGCATCATAGAGGAACCCGCCCTCCTCCATCACCAGCCGGCGCGTATTGGGGCCCAGACGCCCCGTGTACCAGCCAAGGGGCCGCTCCCCCGTCAGGTCACGGATGGTATTGATGGCCAGGTGCATATGCTCGCGCTCCACCGCTTCCGGCACATTCTGGTAATCAATCCAGCGCCAGCCGTGCGAGGCAATCTCATGCCCGGCCTCTACCATGGCGCGGCCCGCATCGGGATGCCGGGCCAATGCCATGGCCACGGCATAGCAAGTGATCTTGATGCCATAGCGGTCAAACAACCGCATTAACCGCCAGAACCCGGCCCGGCTGCCATATTCATAGACGGATTCCACCGACAGGTTGCGCTGACCGGCCAGGGGCTGGGTGCCCACCACCTCCTGCAAATAGGCCTCCGACTGCCCATCCCCATGCAGCAGGCAATTCTCCCCGCCCTCCTCATAATTCATCACGATCTGCACCGCGATGCGGGCCCCGCCCGGCCATTGCGGATGCGGCGGCTGGGCGCCATAGCCGATCAGGTCACGGGGATAGGCTTGGGTCATGCGCGAGAACCTCCTCATCCTTGACGGGCTCGATCTTCACAATAATCTCACCTATCGTTTCGCTTGCGCACAAGAAAATCCATGGCACCATGGGTCATGGCTGATGACACCGACCCCGTCCCCGCCCGATCCACGCCTGCCCTGCTGAACAGCTTGGCCCACGCTGATTTTGTGCATCTGTTGGGTGGCATCTGGGAGGACAGCCCCTGGGTGGCGGAAGCGGCGTTTGAGGCCCGGCCCTTCGTTGATATTGTTGCACTGCACCATGCGATGGTGCGGGCCGTCCGGGATGCCGGGCATGAGGCGCAACTGGCCCTGCTGCGTGCCCATCCCGACCTGGCTGGCAAACTGGCGCGTGGCGGCGGCTTGACGGCGCACAGCACCGCCGAACAGGCGGGTTTAGGCTTGGACCGGCTCAGCGACGCAGAATTCGACTGGTTTGATCGGCATAACAGTGCCTATCGCGACCGTTTCGGATTTCCTTTCATCATCGCGGTGAAGGAAAACACCAGGGACAGCATCAAGGCTGCTCTGGCAACCCGGCTGGACAATGATCCCGCCGTGGAAATGAAAACAGCATTGGGAGAAGTCGCCAAAATAGCCAAATTCCGCCTGGAGGGGCTTTTTGGGACATGAGTGATGATGGTTTGGCAGCGCTTGCTGCCCAGGTTGCGCGCGACCTGACCCTGTTGGATTATCCCGCCCGGCCCTGGGTGCCGGCGCGCACCCATGCCGACGGCCATGTGTATGACGTGGTGATTGTTGGCGGCGGACAGGCGGGGCTGGCAACCGCCTTTGGTTTGATGCGGGAAAAGGTCGGCAATATCCTGGTGATCGACCGCAATAAGGCCGGCCAGGAAGGACCCTGGGTCACCTTTGCCCGTATGATCACGCTGCGCACACCCAAACATCTGACCGGTCCCGATCTGGGTGTACCCAGCCTGACGCCGCGCGCCTGGTATGAGGCGCGGTTTGGCAGCGATGCCTGGGCCGGTCTGGGCAAGGTGCCCAAGGAGGTCTGGCAGGACTATCTGAACTGGTATCGCCAGACCCTGAACATCCCCGTGTGCAACGAATATGACCTGGTTCGCATCGACCCGGAGGAGGAGAGCGGCATCCTGCGCTTGGGCGTTGAAACACCGGCGGGGGAAAAACTGCTGCTGGCGCGCAAGCTGGTGCTGGCCACTGGCATTGACGGGGCCGGTCGCTGGCACGTGCCGGATTTTATCCGCGGCGTTGTGCCGGAAAGCCGCTATGCCCACACCTCTGAATTTATCGACTTCACGGAACTGCGGGGTAAACGCATCGGCGTGCTGGGGGCCGGCGCGTCGGCCTTTGACAATGCCGGTACGGCGCTGGAATCGGGCGTGGCATCGGTCGATCTTTGCCTGCGCCGGCCTGACTTGCCGCGCGTAAACCCCTATCGCTGGATGGAATTCTCCGGTTTCCTGGGCCATTTCGCGGCGATGGGCGATCTCCACCGCTGGCGCTATATGCGGCACATCTTTGACCTGAACCAGCCGCCGCCGCAGGACACGTTCCACCGCTGCGCCATGCATCCCAATTTCGCCTTCCACACGGCCTGCCCCTGGGAATGGCTGCGCATGGAGGGCGATGAAATCCATGTCGGCACGCCCAAGGGTGTGATGATCTTCGATTTCCTGGTGGTGGGCACCGGCTTCATCGTCGAAGCCGCCTTCCGGCCGGAAGTGGCGGCTTTCGCCAAGGATATCGCCACCTGGGCCGACCGTTTCACCCCGCCCAAGGGGGAGGGCAACCCGCTGCTGATCCGCTACCCCTATCTGGGGGATGCGTTTCAGTTTACCGAACGCGTCCCCGGCTGTGCCCCGCATCTGGCCAACATCCATAATTTCACCTTTGGCGCCACGCTTTCCATGGGCCTGTCGGGGGCGTCGATCAGCGGCATGAAATATGGGGTGCAGCGGCTGGTGCAGGGCATCATCCGCGACCTGTGGCTGGCCGACCAGGATCATTTCCTGGAAGACCTGAAAGCCTATGACCAACCCGAACTGGTGAGCACGACATGGCCCGCCTGAGCACCCATGTCCTGGACACCGCCACGGGCCGCCCCGCTGCCGGGTTGAAACTGGAGCTGTTCTCTCTGGAAGGCGGGCAACGCGCCCTGATCAAGACCGAATGGACCAACAGCGACGGTCGCACCGACAGCCCCCTGCTGTCGGGCGACACGATCCCGGTTGGCACCTACGAACTGCTGTTCCAGGCCGGCGACTATTTCCGCAGCCTTGGCGTGCCCCTCGCCGACCCGCCCTTCCTGGACGAGATCCCGCTGCGCTTCGCCATTGCAGAGGCCGACGGCCATTACCACGTCCCCCTGCTGCTCAGCCCGTGGAGTTACTCGACCTACCGGGGGAGTTGAGGCGGACCTGGCCAGATCGCTAGGGGATGGCCACGTCTAGGAAGCAACAGAGGTCGGTCTAGAATCGTTCGTCGTGATACGAATACGGGTGATTTATCCCCTGCTGTCATCAATCAGGCTGGCTCTTGCCCGGCTTGGACCTGGATTTCCCGCGTGAACGGGATACCGGCTGCGAGATTGATCTATGAGTGGTTGGCTGCTGGACACCACCGTCATCGCCGCCCTGATCAACCCCAAAGGTGCGCCCAGCGTCAAGCACTGGGCAGCGGCCCAGGACGAGGCGCTGTTCCATGTCAGCGTCCTGACTATCGGCGAGTATGAGAAGGGCATCGCTGCCTTGCCGCCCGACGATCCGCGGCGACTTGCCTATGCCGGTCTGCGCGATGAGTTGCTGGACCGGTTCGCCGGTCGTATCCTATCGGTAACGGATGCGGTGGTGCGCCGTTGGGGAGTGATCATGGGCACCACACGGCGCCTGAAGGGGCACCCGCCGCCAGTCATCGACACCATGCTGGCGGCAACCGCACTGGAGGCCGGCTTGTGCCTCGTCACCCGCAATATCCGCGACGTCGCCGACAGCGGTGCCACCCTGTTCAACCCATGGGATGGGCGGTAACGCTCACGCCGCAAACCGATCCACCAGCCGGCCGCCCAGATGCAGCTTCTGGCCATCATCCAACACAAAAGCGACACCGTTCTGCGCGCCCTCGCGTGTCTTCACCCGGAATGGCAGCGTACCCTCCAGCCCTGGCACCGACAATGAACCCTCTGTCCCCTCGGCCAGCGCCAAACCTTCGATCAGCGCGCCGCCGGCGGAAATGTTCAGCAGTCGGCCCTGTCGGACCTCACCCCCGACCACAACCGAGACGTCCAGTTCCACGATATGGCGGGCGCCATGGCGGCGATCGACATCCACAGTGGCGGTGCGGACCACGCGCACCAGGGTCTGGCGCAGGTCGCTGACCGATCCCACGATGCGCATGGCCACTTCGCGCATGGCTGCGGCCTTATCGCCGGTGCTATCCGCTTCACGTGAAACAGTATCGATGCGGGTCGCCACTTCCTGGGCCGCTTCTGCCGTTTCGGTGACATTGCGGGAGATTTCGCTGGTGGCGGCGGCCTGCTCTTCCATGGCCTCGGCAATCCCGGCCGACACTTCATCCATGGCGCGGATGGCATCGGCAATGCCCTCCACGGCCATCACCGCTTCTGCCGTGACATTCTGGATCAGCATGATCTTGGCGGAAATCTCTTCTGTCGACCGCGTGGTCTGCGTCGCCAGGTTCTTTACCTCCGACGCGACCACGGCAAAGCCCTTGCCGGCATCGCCGGCCCTTGCGGCCTCGATGGTGGCGTTGAGCGCCAGAAGGTTGGTCTGTTCGGCGATATCGCGGATCAGATTGGCCACCCCGCCGATCTGGTCCACCACCTCCGACAGGCTGTCGATGGTGCCGCGCGTGGCCCGGCTGCGCTCCACCGCCTGACCGGACAGGCTGGTAGCATGCGCCACCTGGGCACTGATCTCATTGATCGACGCGGTCAATTGCTCTGTGGCGCCGGCCACGGCCTGGGCGTTGGCCAGGGCATGCATGGCGGCACTGGCCATGTTGGCCGCACTATCGCGTACCTGCAACGCGCTGTCGGCCATGGCGGCGGCGGCCCCGTCCATGTCGCGGGTTTCCAGGGCAATGCCATCCACGCTGGCCCGGCTTTCCGCCTCCACTGTTTCGGCCATATGGCGCAGGGCGTTGCGGCGATGCTGTTCGGCCTCTGCATCCTTGGCGGCCTGTTCCTCGCGCAGTCGCGCGGCTTCGATCGACCGATCGCGCAGCGCCTCGATGGCATGCGCCATGTCGGCCAGCTCGTCATGGCGGTCAGTCATGGCGGGCACTGCGACCTTCAACTCGCCGCGTCCGATCCGGGTCAGCTCACCTGTCAGCCCGATCAGCGGCATGACAACATTGCCGCGCAGCGCCAACAGCACGATGATGGCAATCGCTACGCCGATCCCGGCCAGCGCCAGGACCAGCCAGGTCAGCTTGGCGGCGATGGCGTCGGCGGCGGCCAGTTCGGTCTGCATTTTCTGCTTGGCGGCCTCGGCCACCTTGCGCACATCCTCGGCCACGGCGTCCAGCTCGGCTGACATGCCATCGGTTTCGCCGACAAAGGCCCCCATCAGCATGTTGCCCACTTCCGGCCCGCTATTGACATAGGCGGTCGCCATGGCCGTGCCTTTGGCATAAAAATGGGCGAAGAACCCTTCCACACGGCCCAGGGCGGCCTCCACATCGGACAGACCCATGGATTTGGCATGGGCGCGTGCGGTCTGCATGTTGCGCAGCAGATCGGCCTTGGCCTTCTCTGCCTCCGCAAATCCCGTATCCAGCCCGTCCAGCCCGCGCGTGGCGGCCACATCGGTCAGCCAAAGCTGTACCCGCATGACATCACCGCGGATATCCTTGACCAGGGCCACCAGTGTCAGCGCCTGATCGGCGGCGCGGTCGGCGGCCTGTTTGGCTACGGCAACCTGGGCCCGCTGCTGGCTGGTGCCCACTGCCATGACCAGGGCGGCGATCAGCAGCAGTGCCAGGATGGCCAGGTTCGACAGCAGTATCTTCATCGACAGGTTGAGACGCATGACAGGCCCTGTGATCGCTAACTTTAAGGATTAGGCCGGAAGTAACATAACTGCCTTCTGATTGAAAGAATCGGACTATGTCTGATGGACCTGTCGACCAGGCTCCTGCCCGTCCGTGCCGGTCATCCGTGACGCAACTGGTGAAACCGTATAAGGTCCGCGCCCAAGTCCGGTGGCAATCCGGGCGGGGGAGGCGTCAGTCGATTATGGGAATGGTGGGTCTTCGGGCCAGGGTCGGCTATGCGGTCGGCGATTTCGGCCTCAATCTTTATTGGCAATCGCTGTTGCTGTTCATTCTGTTTTTTCAGATGGATGCGCTCGGCCTTTCGGCGGTGGATGCCGGCATTTCCTATCTGATCGCGTCGATCTGGGATGCCTGCATGGACCCGCTGATGGGCATCCTGTCCGACCGCACCCGGACCCGGATGGGGCGGTACCGTCCCTATATCCTGTTTGGCACGGTGCCGTTGGCCTTGTCCTTCTGGCTGTGTTTTTCCCCGCCGGATTTCCTGGTGGCCGGTTCGCTGGGCATGCTGGTCTTCGCCACGCTGACCCATATGGTGCTGCGCACCTGTTATGCCGTTGTCGCCATTCCTTATTCCTCCCTGACCGCGGCGATCACGCGCGACAGCGATGAACGGGCCAGCCTGACGGGCTGGCGTATGTTGCTGGCTTTTGCCGGATCAACCTCCGTGTCGGCAATGCTGCCATTGCTGGCTGGCTGGTTCGGCAGCTACAGCCCGGCAGCGGCCTGTGTCGGGGTGCTGGCGGTGCTGGCGCATCTGGTTTGTGTGGCTGTCGTGCGTGAATTGCCACCGCCAATGCCAGGGGCTGTGGCGCCACTGCCGGGCCTGCGCGCCGATCTGGGCGGTTTCCTGCGGGCGGTGCTGCGCAACGGACCGTTGCTGCGCCTGCTGGCTGCGACGGTGGCTCTGCACCTGTCGCTGGGCATCTTGATGCGGAATATTCCGTATCTGTTGAAATATGATCTGGGCAGTGATGCCGCCCTGTCCGCGCAGGCCCTGGTCTGGTTTTCGGCGGCCGGGGTGGTGGCCGTGCCCTTATGGGTCTGGGTGGCCCGCCGCTGGTCAAAGGCCATGGCTTGGCAGGCCGGCAGCGCCCTGGTCATGGTTGGCGCTGTCGCCCTGGCTTTCACATCACCCGCCGCTTTCTGGCCAACCCTGTCCTGTCTGGCGTTGATCTCCTTTGGACATGCGGCGCATGCGGTGGCCATGTGGTCCATGCTGCCCGATGCCGTCGATTATGCCCATTGGCGCCACCGCCGCCGGGATGAGGCCAAGGTTTATGGCTTGGCCTCGCTGATCTTCAAGCTGGCGCTGGGCGGGTCTGCCTTTCTGGGCGGTCTGGCCCTGGACGGGGTTGGCTATGTGCCGGGGGCGGCTCAGACAATGGCCAGCCTGACCGGCTTCCGCCTTCTGGCCGGGCTTGTGCCGGTGCTGGGCCTGGGTCTGTCGATGCTGGTGATCGCCGGATATCCACTGACGGCGCAACGCCATGGACGTATCCAGACATTCCTGGGACGGCGCCGGGTGAAACAGGTGGGCGATGGTCGGCGCTGACGGCCGGGCCGGCGTCGGACCTGTGTGCCCACGGCCCAGCCACAGCCGGTTGGCGACATTGTGCCGGATCTCACGGTTCCAACAGACCATCCAGCCGGCTTGCCATACGGGTCAGTGTGGCGCGTAACGCCTCCAGGCGGGCGCGTTCTTCGGGTTTCAGGCGGCCAGGCCCCTTCTCCGCGACAGCCTCAATTCCGGCAGACAGGCTTTCTTCCAGCTTGCCCAGGCCAGCGATGAATTTCTTTGCTGTGACAGGTTTCACGCCCGGCGCACCTTTGCCCCCATCGGGGGGGCGCTGCAGGCGGGCCCGATATTCGCGGGCTTCGCGGGCTGTCAGTTCACCTTTCTTGACCTTGAGCCATAGGCTCAATTGGTCAACCTCCTCCATCCGGGCCAATTCCAGCAGCACAGCCTTCGGCACGTCATTGTGTGACGTCACACAGTCGCTGCGGATTGTTGCATGCAGTTTCAGCAAGGTCAGCGTGGTGTTGACCTCGGTGCGTGACCGGCCCAGCAGATCTCCAACCGCTTCCTGATTATAATCATGGGTCTCGATCAGCCGACGAATACCCTCGGCCTCCTCCACGGGTGACAGATCCACCCGTTGCAAATTCTCAATCAGGGCAATCTGATCGGTATTGGCATCGGTGGGCAGGATATGCGCCATGATTCTGGTCAGGCCGGCCATGCCCGCTGCCCGCCAGCGACGCTCACCAGCCACCAGCATGAAGCGTTTGGGCTGGGTTGGATGCGCCTGTACCAGGATCGGTGATAATTGCCCGACTTCCCGCAGGGAGAAGGACAATGCCTGCAACTCCTCCTCATCGAAATGGCGGCGGGGTTGGTTGGGATTTGGCTCAACATCGGTGAGGCGTAACAACACCGTGTCGCGCAGACCTTCGGCCGTGCCAAATATCAGATCCGCGCCGGGTCGTTCCAGGCTTTCACCAATGGATTTCGCCACCATGGTCGGCTGGGGTGTCGGCTGCGGGCCTGCCGGTTTACGCCAGTTCTTAACCATTGACGATCTCCTGTGCCAGGGTGCGGTACACCCCGATCGGGTGGCTCTTGGGCAGCATTTTCAGCGGCACGGCGCCGGCATAGGTGGCTTGGTCGATCTCCGTGGATCGCGGCACCGGTGCAAAGATGCGCGCCTTGTCGCCCAGGCTTTCCTGCAGGTCCGACAGCACCTGCTGCTCAACGGCGAAGTTGCGGTTGAACATGGTGGGCAGTACACCCAACACCTTCAGGCTGGGATTCTGCCGCCGCTGAATCTTTGACACGGTATCAAAGATCAGCGGGATGCCGCGGACATCATATCGGCTGGCCTTTGTCGGGATCAGCAGGTAATCGGCGGCAATCAGGGCCGTGACAGTAATCAACGCCAGTTCGGGCGGGCAGTCGATAACGATAAAGTCGTAATCGCGCAAAATCTCTGACAGTTTTTCCCGCAGCACATAGCGCCCATCGTCGGGGTCCAGCAGGATTTTGATCTGCGCCTCTGCCAGGGCGATCGTACAGGGCAGCAGATCGTACCCGTCACATTTGACGATGGCGTCATGAATGCCGGTCTGCCCGAACAGCACATCCTCCAGACCGCCCTTTCGATCCTGCACTTCCAGCGGATCAATGCCCGATCCTTCGGTGGCCGTTGCCTGTTGGTCGGCATCGACGATCAACACCTTTTTGCCCAGTTCGCCCAGCGCATAGCCCAGATTCAGGGTCGTGGTGGTCTTGCCGACGCCACCCTTCTGGTTGGCCACTGCGATGATGGTGGCCGTCCGCTGACTGGCGGCGGCCAGAAACTCCGCCACCCGAACCGGCAGGCGTTCGGCACCGGATTCCCAGCGGCTGATGGTGGCATTATCATATTTACGGCCCAGCTTGGCATTCACCCAGGTCGCAAAGGCGGCCTGGCTTTCGCCGCGGCTTTCACGGAAATGGCGCAGTTCATCGGGCGTCATGGCACCGGTCCATGGGTGGGGATTTGAGGCTTTGAGAATTGGCTCAAATCACAGGCGCCGTCAATGGAGAACAGGGGTCTGGTGCGGAGGCCTGTCACTGTGCCGCAATGCACGGGTGCTGTGTGTGACGTCACACAGAAGGGTTTGGTGTCCTTGCTGTGCCAAACCGCACGGGTGGCGTTGGGCCTGTGTGACGTCACACAGGTTCGGCTGCCCCTACCCCTTTGCCCGCCCCATTCCTGTCGTTTGTCGGGTGAAGTTCAACCGTTTCGGCTGTCCCCGACTGCCATCCTGAAGGGAACGAAAAGCACCCGTCGGGGAGACGATCATGGATATGCGGACCAGCATCAATGCCGATGCCATTGCAGTTGAGAAGCGCTGGTGCGCACAGAATTACAAGCCGCTGCCGGTGGTGATCACTCGGGCCGAGGGGGCCTGGATGTGGGACGGCGATGGCAAGCGGTATCTGGATATGATGGCGGCCTACTCCGCCGTCAATACTGGCCATGGGCATCCGCGTATCCTGGCGGCCCTGACGGACCAGGTCTCAAAGGTCGCTGTGATTTCCCGTGCTTTTCACTCGGATAAGCTGGGCCCGTTTCTGGAGCGTCTTTGCCGCCTCACCGGGCTGGATGGCGCCTGCCCGATGAATACGGGCGCCGAAGCGGTGGAAACGGCGATCAAGGCCGCGCGTCGCTGGGCCTACCGGGTCAAGGGTGTCGCCGCCGATCAGGCCGAAATCCTGGTTGCCGACGGTAACTTCCATGGTCGCACCACCACCATTGTCGGCTTCTCGTCCGAACCGGCCTATCGTGACGGTTTTGGGCCCTTTGCAGGCGGTTTCCGCATCGTGCCCTTTGGCGATGCCGCTGCCATGGAGGCAGCAATCACCCCCAACACGGCGGCCATCCTGGTCGAACCGATCCAGGGGGAGGCGGGGATCATCGTGCCGCCGGACGGGTATCTGAGGCGCCTGCGGGACATCTGTGACCGCCACAATGTCCTGTTAATTCTGGATGAAATCCAGTCGGGTCTGGGTCGCACCGGCCATTGGTTTGCCCATCAGCATGACGGCATCCGCCCGGATGGTCTCTGTTTGGGCAAGGCACTGGGCGGCGGTGTCATGCCGGTATCAGCCTTTGTCGCGCGGCGTGACGTGATCGACATGTTCGGCCCTGGCAGCCATGGGTCGACGTTTGGCGGCAGCCCATTGGCAGCGGCCGTTGGTCTTGCGGCGCTGGATACGATTGCCGATGAGGGGTTGGTCGAACGGTCGGCGACGCTGGGCGCGCATATGTTGTCGCGGCTTCGGGCCATCCGCAGCCCGGCCATCACCGCCGTGCGCGGTCGGGGGCTCTGGGTGGGGGTAGAGATTGATCCGTCGATTGCCAGCGCCCGGCATGTCTGCGAGTTGCTGATGCGGCAGGGTGTGTTGTCGAAGGAGACCCACGACACCACCATCCGTTTCGCGCCGCCCCTGGTCATTGACCACGCGGACCTGGATTGGGCGCTGGATCGGTTCGCCGATACCCTCTCCCATCTCACCAACCGTTGATAAGAACAGAAAAACAGGAAACGCAGATGAGCGGCTGGTACGGTTTCATTGGGGTGCCCACGGATGTGGGGAACAAGGCTTGCGGCGCGGCAGAGGGGCCGGCGGCCCTGCGCGCCATCGGTCTGGCGCCACGGATGGGTATGGTGGATCGCGGTGATGTCCGCGGCCCCGCTTATGACGGCACACCCGATGAAACCGGCAGCCGGTCAGTTCGGGAAACCGCCGCCTGGTGTACGGGGGTGCGTAATGCTGTGGCCGGGGTTCTGGCCGATGGCGGGGTGCCGGTGATGGTGGGCGGTGACCATGCGATGGCGCTGGGCTCCGTGGCCGCGGCGGCGGAGCATGCGCGCCGCCAGGGCAGGAATCTTTATGTTCTCTGGTTCGATGCCCATCCGGATTTCAACACGCCGGAAACCTCACCTTCGGGCAATACCCATGGGTATCCGGCCGCCCTGGCCTGCGGCATCGGTCATCCCTGTCTGCTGCGGGTAGGGGCTTTCACGCCGTTGCTGCGCCCCGACCGGTTGGTTCAGTTCGGTATCCGCGACATTGATGCCGGGGAACGGGAGAATCTTCGTCGGTCCGGGATTGAGTTTCATGAGATGCCGGCCGTGCGGGAACGCGGGCTGGCCGCGCTGGTCGCCCATACAATCAGCCGCATCCAGGCCGCCGGCGGTGGCCATGTTCATGTCAGTTTTGATATTGATGCGCTGGACCCTTCGGTGGCGCCAGGGGTTGGTACGCCGGTACCCGGTGGTCTGCTGCTGGACGAATGTGTCGACAGCCTGCGTCTCCTGGGTGCCTCTGGCCTCGTGCAATCGCTTGATATTGTTGAATATGCGGCGACGCAGGACCAGGGTAACCGCACCGCCCATGTGGTTGAACATCTGCTGGCGGGCTTTATGGCTGGGCGGGACGGGCAGACAGCGCTGGTCGCCTGATCTGTCGGACGATGACTGACCTTTGCGTCTTCTAGGCCTTTGTCAAACCCCCTCCACCCTGGCGGGGGTTTCCTGCTACGCTGGTCACCCCGCCACCATCCGGACCCATTATGCGTCGCCGTCTTGATCAGATCGACCTGCGTATCCTGACCGAACTCCAGGCCGATGGCCGCATTACCAACCAGGCCCTGTCTGAACGGGTGGGCCTGTCGGCGCGGCCCTGCCTTGAACGGGTCCGCCGTCTGGAACGGGAAGGCTTGATCACCGGCTACCGTGCGGTGCTCGACATCCGCAAGCTGCAAAGCTGCATCACGGTGCTGACCCAGATTGCCCTGGAACATCAGGGGCGACATGGGCGTCAATTGTTTGAACGCCGTCTGGCCAATACGCCGGAGGTTGTGGAGTGTTTTGAGGTTAGCGGCGAATTCGACTATATCGCCAAACTGATCTGCCCCGATGTCGATGCCTATCAGGAACTGACCCAGGGCTGGATTGACGATACCGAACTGGGGGTGAGCCGTGTCACCTCCAACATCGTGCTGCGGCCGGTTCGTGATCAAATGCCGACACCCCTGTTCGGGTCCGAACAGGAAGGCTGACCCATGGCGCTGGCCGGTGCCTGAATACTATTGAAAGTCAAAATCAATCGCCGACCATCTGCCGATATATCCCGATGCACCGCATGAAAATGCCGGAGCAACCCCTTATTTTGCCGCCGGTTAACCTCTGCCCCTGGGTATCATAAACGCAAAAGGGCACAGAAAAGGCTGGCAGGATGCTTAAACAGTTGGCAGCACTGACGTTGGTAACGGGTGTCTGGGTGGGGCCGGCCCTGGCGGATATCGAAGGCTCAGTGGCGATCACCACCGACTATATCGACAAGGGGGCCTCACAATCCGATGGTCATGCGGCTTTTCAGGCTGGCCTGACCTGGATCGCTGAAGGGGGGGCTGTTCCTGGGGGTGGATGGCTCGACCGTCGACTTTAATGACGGCACCGATGCGGAAGTCAATTTTGTCGGGGGCTATCAATGGGATTGGGACCAAGGCGCCTTGGTGGCCGGCATTGCCCGCACCCATTATGCCGGTGCTCCCAAAGGGGCCGGTGCCGATCTATGGGAATTCGCCCTCGCGGTGGCCCTGGATTTCGACACCCTCCAATGGGAAGCGGAAATGGTCTATAGCCCCGATGATGGCGGGGCCGGCGACGCGCTCTATCATCGTATCGGCGTCACTCTCCCCTTTGCCGAGCGCTTTGCCCTCTCCCCGCATCTCGGCCATCAATGGTATGACCGCAAGGATTTGGGCGGCCCCAACTTCTGGGAATGGGGCGCTGAACTCTCCTACGCCCTGACCCCCGCCACGGTTGGCATCGCCTATACCGATAACAGCCTGAAGAACGTGGATGGTTGCAAATGCGGCGGGCGGGTGGCGGCTTTTGTGGCGGTCAGTTTCCCCTAAACGGAGGGGAGGGGACACACCTGTCACCCCCGTACCCGCCTCCCCGGCGAAGGCCGGGGCCCAGGGGCCAAAGGTAACGCGTTCTCCACCTGCCTCGCTATCCGCAGCACCCACGTTGGGCGTGTGGCCCCTGGACCCCGGCTTCCGCCGGGGAGGCAATTTATGAATTTCAATGGGTTAGTAAAGCTGCACCCGGAATTTCAATAGGCCCTGATCCGCGCTACATAAACGCCGTCACAAGGCGACCGGCATGATCGCGGGCGCTGCATAGCGGTCCGCACCACCCCCATTGCCGCACCCCACCCGGTTGTGAAAAGATAACCATCTTCCACACCGGGACCCGCCCATGCCGAATATGCCCAAGCATCTGCCCGAGAATGACCGCGCCCTGGTTGAGGCGGCGGTGGCGGGGCGTGGCTGGTCGCTTCTGCTGCTGCCTCTGCTGCTGCTGGCGCTGTTTGCAGCACCTGCGGTCCGTGCCTGTTCTACCTATTACGAACCAGGGCAAACGCCGAGGACGCCTTATGCAGAGGTGGCTGCGGCACCTATTGTCGTGGAGGCACGGGTGATCCGGCCATTGGCGGATGACTATGTTGAGTTCGCCGTGAAGCGTGTGCTGCGCGGAACGGCGGAACGACGCATCCGGGTTTCTGGACGCTATTTTTCCGATCTGCGGACCTACGGCGGCTGGTTGGGCGAATGTTTTCACGACGTCTATCAGGCGGGTGCCACCTACCTGCTGCTGCTGTCACCCGATGACAAGGGGGGCTACAGCCCCAATGCCTCGCCTTTGCAGTTTGCACCGGGTCACTCGTCCCTCCGCCGGGCCTGGGTAGAGGTGGCGGCAGAAATTGTGCGGATCGAGGATGACCTGCCGCCGGATCAGCGAATGGCTGCCATCCGTGCCGCTCTGGCACGGGTTCAGCACCCCAAGGCCAGCGAGACGGAGAAGTTCAAGGCAGCACGTCTGTCGGAACAATTGGACACGATACAGGCGACACAGCCGACAAGCCATCTGATCTGGCTACATGGGGAGTTGGAGGCGGGCCGCATCCCCGCCGAGCTGCGTTGGAATCCGTGGGTGGAGGATTGGACAGTCACCAGCAGCGATGGCACGGTGACGGGCCCTCATGTCTATACCGCGTCGGAATTCCGTGTTGCCGTACTTTGGGCGCTGTCGCGGCCTGGGCATCCGGATGCCGCTGAGTTCTTCGCGGGTCTGGCGGCACGAAATGATGATCCCGCTGGCCTATTCTTCGCCATCATCCACATGGCGTGGGATGACCGACGGGCTGACGCTGCGCGGCTTTTGTCCACACGGATCATGACCGTTTCAATCGCAGAGGTGCATAAATACATACGCATGGTTGAAAAATCTATGTCCGGCTACACTGATCGTGATGGGAAGCCAGCGTGGCACCGCGACCCCGATTTGCGTGCCATCTGGCCCGATCTGGCTTGGCGTATCATGGATTATTTGGGACGGGATTCCAGTGGCCGGATTTTCGACGATATCGCTCCCTACCTGATGGTTCCCGATCCGATAGCCGAACCGGATAAAGCCCTTTGGCTGACCTATGTGACCACAGACCATCCGCTGCTTGCGTGGGCCGAGAAACAACTTCGCGACCCTGCTAACCGCGTGGAATGGGATCAGCAATATGAGGGGTGGGAACAGGACGACCCGCAGCTGGCCTTGCAGTTGCTGGTGGGCGAACGCAAGGGCGAAGCTGTGTTGACGGAGCTGTTCTGCCGCGATGGCAAATCCCGTATGGGGGTGATCCAAGCCTTCCGCAAACAATTGACACGTATGGAAGACCGCCTTTTTGCCCGCATGCTGGTCACGCCCGGCCTGTCAGAGGAGCAGCGCGACGGCTTGTTGTTGGCAGCTGCAGCTGCTGCAAGCCGCTTTCCCTACAGCGAGCGTGACTTTCTTCCCATCCTGAAGGGTGGCAAACCAATAGCGGAACCACTTTCCTGTCCGATGCGGAAAGACGACTAAGAAAACAGCTATGGCCATGTTGCTCCACCGAACCTGCCGAGAAGGAACACCGTGTTGATCCGCACTTTGCGAACACGTGCTCTGTGGAGTCTGCTGTTATCAATGCTCCTCCTCCAGGCCGTACCCCCGGCCTGGGCTTTGTCCCTTCCGTCCCCTCCGCCCGGTGGCTGCGGTGGATATGCGGACATGGCGCGTAGTGCGGCATTCGATATGGTGGCCCGAGCCGACGCCATCATTGTGGCGGAGGCGGCGTCTCTGGCCCCACGGCGGGGGCCGGAGCCTTACCAATACCCGCCCTTCGCGACCTTTCGCCGGCTTTCGGCGCTGAAAGGGGTGGGGCCGGAACAGGCCGATCTTGCGCTGGGCTTCTTCAGCGGCGGGCCACTGGGGGCTGATCAGGTCAATCCCTGCCTACTCTTCATGCCCCAGCGGGGGCAGCGCTACGTTTTGTTCCTTGCGCGACAAGCGGACGGTTCCTGGACAATTCTGTCGGCGGCAGGTGGGGACGTGGCAGCCCCTTATGGTGGTGCCAAGTCACGCTGGGTCCACCTGATCCGCGATTATGTGGCGATGCAGAAGGCGGGGCCAGAGACCGCCTTACGCGCGTTGGAAGCCGACTTGCGGTCCCGGCTCCGTCCTGATGCGGACCCGGATGCGCAATGGCGCGCCCGTCATGCGCTGGATTATCTGACGGGTGCCTGGCCTTCCATGCCGACCGCGCATCTTACAGCCATGGTCACACGGTCCGAACGAGGAGAACCGCCGGCCTGGGGCGGTCGTATTGACAATGGGATGGGGCGTTACCTGCCCTGGTCGGGGGCTGACCAACGTCCCTGGCTGGAACTGCTTGCTGGCGTGATCGATGGGGCCGGGCAGTCGCTGGAAGGCAAGGATAGCCGCCGCGCCGACTATGCCCTCTTGGCACTGGTCACTGGGCATCATCCCGATGCTGTACCTTTCTTCCAGGCTCGGCTGAACCATAACCGTGACCTGCGAAGCCTGATCTGGACCATACGCCATCTCGCCTTGCTGGGCCGCCGGGCGGAGGCACTGGACCTGCTGGAGCGGGATTTCGAACTCCTGATCTTCACGGACAATCCATGGCATTATAGTGACGACCTGGAGGGCTTCATTCGGGCCATGCAGGGCCGTGTCGGCCCCGATGAACAGAGTGAGGCCTGGCTACAGGACCCCGCCGTTGCCACCCGCTGGCCGAAAGTGGCCTTGGTCCTGGGAAGGGAGGTCAGAGGTTTCGGTGATCGGCTTTTGGAAGATATATTCGGCCGCCACAGCCAGTATGTCCCCAATGATGAGGAAATGGCAGCCGCCCTGGCGACCACCAGCAACCGGGGTGTGCGTGATTGGGCGCACGCACAGGCCGCTGCCTTGATTCCGCAATTACCGGAACCGATTCCGATGGGCTGGCCACCACCAATGACGGGCGCGCAGCGATTGGCGCCCATCCTGTTGGCGATGAACGAATGGCCCCGCATGCGGCCCCTGATTGAACAGATATGGTGCAGCGATCCAGGTGCGCGGAAGATGTTTATCTTCTATGCTGGCACGGACGCTCGCGACCCATTCATTCTGGCCGACCTGTTGGCAAGCACAGATCCCGCTGACGCTATCCAGCGCGCCCAGATTCAACAGGCTCTGATCCGCTTCTACGCCCGCGAGGATGGCAGCACGCCAATGTCTCCGTTCGGTGCTGTTGATCCCTCTCTACCTGATCTAACCGATGCAAGGCTGATCCGGGATGCCATGGCGGGTGGTCAGGGACCAGGGCGCCCCTTTTTTTGTGCTATACCGAGCGTAGCGAAGCCATAACGTTCTACGGCCCGCCCACCCGCCGTAACCGTATCTCCGTCTCATCCAGGCCGGTCAGGACCAGGGTGCCGTCAGGTTCCACGGTATGAGTCTGCACGCTGCGCAGGGCCGACAGGAAGGCCTGTTCGCGCAGCATCATCTCTCGCGGGCAGGCCATCATGGTGCTGCCGCCGCTGCGGCCGGCGATAGTCAAGCCATTGGCATCAGCGCGGTAGCGGGCCATGAAACGGTTGCAGCCGGCGTTACCGCTGATCTCTCCCTGGCTGGTGAAGCGCAGGGAAAGGCCGGCATCGGTGACCGGCTCGCCATTCAGCAGCGTCACCGACCATTGCTCCGCCTGGGCCAGGAAGGCTGCCGCTGATCCGCCACAGCCGCTCAACACCTGTTCGCCCATCTCGACCGTTACGCGGTCTGGAAATGGCACACTGGTGCGCGGTTCCAGGCACAGGCCGGGATTGATGGTCACCCTCAATTCCCCGGTACTCAGCCGCGCAACATAACGATGGCCATCGGCCAGCAATTGCCGCTCGGGCACGGGGATCTGCACGATCTGGGACGTTCCTGTGACAGATCTCACGAGTTCCAGACGCTCCGGCCCGATACGCAAGGTCCAGTCCGGGCTGCGCCCGCTCGCCTCATACTGGCCGGGTCTGGGGGCCGGGTCGTCAGGGAATTCCGCCTGAGCGCATGACAGCCCGGCCTCGCCGGTGATGGTCAGCCGCGCATTGCGCCCTTTGGTCCAGAAAAGGATCTCCCGCCCGTCCGGCAAGCCGGTGCCATACCGCGCCCCACTGGCCGACAATAGGCGTTCCAGCCGGTGGGTGACCCCGTCAAGGGTCAGGTCCAGGCCGTCATCACGGGCCTGGACCAGCACCTGGCGATCCCCGCATTGGAATGGGATGCCGGGCAGGGTGGGGGCAGGACTGTCCATGGCGGCGGCGGGGGCCGGTGCCGCGGCGCGGGTCAGCCACAGCATGCCCAAATCATGCAGCGGCTGATCCGGATTGATGACATGGGCACTCTGTTTGGACCAGAGCGGCTGGCCCGTCCGGTCCTGGATGATGGCGCGCAGGGCATAACGCTCCCCCGCCTTCAGTTTGGCCTGGGCGGCGGTCAGGCGGAAACTCAACGGCACCTGCTGGCCCGCCAGATCGACGCTCTGTCGCGCCAGCGCAGGGCCTGCCGGATCGCCGCCGCTGGATTGCTCGGCCAGGGTGACCAGCAAGGTGGCGCCCGGCGGCAGGGCGATCCGTTCCCGATAGCTCAATTCACCGATGATGGTGACCAGGGCACGTGCCGTAGAAGGGTTGGCGCCGGCACTGCCGGTCTGCGGCGACGGGTCGGCTGCCAGACCTGGCCCCGCCAGCAGCAGCGCCAGCCCCGCTATCAGCCATGCCCTTCCCCAACCCGTTCTGTGCATCGTGGTCCTTGTTTCACGGCTTCCGGTCCGGGCGCCGATGATGCCGCCGCCGCGGCCCCGGTGCCAGTTTGAAATGTAGGCCGCGCGCATTTTCCGGGCAGGGGCAACCGGGAAGCGGCCGGGCCGACAGTGCGCCGGATCACCCAGTTGTCGCGGATTTGCATCTGAATACGTATGCGTCGCAACGCAGCAATCTTATGCATACGTATTTTCGCGCTCTCCGTTTTCGGGGTTTGTAACTAAATTCGGAATGCAACATGCCGGAACAACAGGCCCTGAAATGGGGTCGGTTGCAAACGCCGCCAGTGGGTAGATTGTTCCTGCACAGGATACATTCATCCATTTATTTGCCGCTCAAATAAACAGGGGCTGCAAAGGCTGGCCAATAAAGATCAGGGCTGTTGCGGGTGAGGGTAGTCGTCGCGTCCGCTTGTTATGGTTGTTGCGCGTTCGGATGAAGCGAAAAGCGGGTTCGGGGCCGAAACTGGCGCCGGGCAATGGGACTGGCTTGGCTGATCCGGGCGGAAGTCGCTCGCGGTTTGGAACTGCGCCCCGAACGGGGTCAACAAAAAACAATGGCGTCGGTGACGCTAGTCGATGGGGAGTGAGAGGAATGTCCAAGGTTCATCCAATGCGTTTTGCGTTGCTGGCGACGGTTGCCGGCACTGCCATGCTGACGGCCGGCGCCGCGATCGCCGCCGATGACAGCATCGTCACCCAGCGGGCAGAGACCCAGGTGGCGCAGGCCGCCCCGGCCGCCGCCGCTCCGGCTGCCGGCGACGGCTTGCTGGAAGAGATCATCGTCTCCGGCTTCCGCCAGTCGCTCCAGGCGTCGATTGAGCAGAAGCGCAACGCCACGCAGATCGTGGAAGTGATCACTGCCGAGGATATCGGCAAGCTGCCCGATAACTCCATTGCGGAATCGATCGCCCGTCTGCCCGGTCTGGCGGCCCAGCGTATCGATGGCCGTGCGCAGTCGATCAGCCTGCGCGGTCTGGGCCCCGACTTCACCACCACGCTGCTGAATGGCCGCGAACAGGTGACGACCGGCAATAACCGCTCGGTGGAATTCGACCAGTACCCGGCGGAAATCTCGTCCGGTGTGGCCGTCTACAAGACCTCGCAGTCCGACGTGATCGGTCAGGGTCTGGCCGGTACGGTCGATCTGAAGACCATCCGTCCGTTGGATTACAAGGAGCGGGTGCTGTCCGTCTCGGCCCGTACCGAGTATGTGACCAATGGCAAGCTGAACAGCGACAGCGATGAATATGGCTATCGCTTCTCCGGCACCTATATCGACCGTTTCGCCAATGACACGATGGGCATCTCGCTCGGCGTCTCGCACCTGATGCAGCCGACGCAGATCAAGTCGGCCCGCTTCTGGGGCGATGGCAATTATCCGGGCGGCGGCACCCAGACTGATCCGTGGATCATCGGCGGTGGCGAATTCCGCGCCAATTCCCAGACGCTGAAGCGTACGGGCGTTGTCGCCACCTGGCAGTGGGAAGCGTCTGACAACTTCACCAGCACGGCCGACTTCTACTATTCGAAGTTCGACGATGTGCAGTATCAGCGCGGTGTGGAACTGCCGCTGTTCTGGTCCGGCGCCACGCTGGCCACCGCTGGCCGCACCCAGGAAGACGGCCTGATCACCGCCGGCTCCTTCTCGGGCGTCAAGGGCGTTGGTCGTTCGGACATCCGCACCACCAAGGCCGACCTGTACTCTGCCGGCTGGAACGGCGTTTATAACAAGGACGCCTGGACCGTCACCGCCGATATCGGCTACAGCTCGGCCGACCGCAAGTCCTCGCGTTTTGAGGCTTATTACGGCACGGGCCGTGCCGGTACCGGTGCGACCGATACGATCGGCTTTACTTCTGCGCCGAATGATTTCGGCTGGCAGTTGACCAAACGTTTGAACTATGCCGATCCCAGCCTGATGCTGCTGACCGATCCGGGTGGGTGGTCCGGCGGTTCCATCGGCACCCTGGATCAGAACGGCTACCTGAACACGCCCACCATTGATGACGAACTCTGGTCGGCCCGCTTCGATGTGAAGCGTGAGATCGAAAGCAACGCATTCAGCGCTATCACGGCCGGCGTCAACTACACCGACCGCCAGAAGAACTATTCTCAGCCGGAATGGTATGTGGTCACCACGGCCAATGTGCAGAACCCGCGCGCCCAGCGTTCGGTGCCGGTCCCAGCCAGCTCCGTTCTGAAGCCGACGGATCTGTCCTGGATCGGTCTGGGCGATACGCTGGCCTTCGACCCGCGTGAGTTGCTGGCCAACGGCACCTACTCTCTGGTCAAGTGCCCGCGTAACAACTGCGTCAACGACCTGGCCTACCAGATCAATGAGAAGGTCTGGACCGGGTTTGCCAAGGTTGATCTGGATGCCATGCTGGGAGAGGTCAAGCTGACCGGTAATGTCGGCGCCCAGTATGTCCATACCGACCAGTCCTCGACCGGCCCGGCCATTGCCAGCAACGGCAGCTTCCGTCTGCGCACCGCCGGTGCCAAGTATTACAACTTCCTGCCCAGCGCCAACCTGATCTTCACGATGCCGAACGAGGATCACAAGATCCGCCTGGCGGCCTCGCGTCAGATGGCCCGGGCCCGCCCCGACCAACTGTCGGCCCTGTCGACCTTCAGCTTCAATCCAGCCTTCGCCAATAACACCTCCATCGACTTCTCGCCGTGGAGTGCAGGTGGTGACGGCAATGGTAACCCCAAGCTGAAGCCCTGGGTGGCGGATGCTGTTGACGCGACGTATGAATTCTACTTCGCCGATGCCGGTTACTTCGCCCTGAACACCTATTACAAGTGGCTGAAGACCTATATCTACAATGAGCGTCAGATCCTGGATTTCACCGGCTTTGACAGTGGTACGGTCACGCCGCGTATCTTCCAGGGCTATTCGAACCTGCCGGCCAATGGTAATGGCGGCGATATCTATGGGTTCGAACTGGCTTTGTCCTTGCCGTTCGACATGATCAGCGAGCGTCTGGATGGGTTTGGTCTGACCAGCAGCTTTGGCTACACCAAGACCTCGATCCAGCCGAATCCGGGCGATCCGGCGCAGCCGATCCCGGGCTTCTCGAAGTACACGTCGCAGGCGACCTTCTACTACGATAAGGACGGTTTCCAGGCCCGTGTCTCGGCCAACTACCGCTCCAAGTTCCTGGCGGAAGTCACCGGCTTCGGTCAGTCCCGTGCCCTGCGTATGGGCAAGGGCGAGACCATTTACGACGCCCAGGTGTCGTATGAGTTCCAGGAAGGGTCGTCGCTTGAGGGCCTGACCCTGATGCTCCAGGGCTATAACCTGTCCAACGAACCCTTCACCGCCTATGGCCGTGGCGACACGCGTCTGGTTGAGCGGTTTGAGGATTATGGCAGCCGCTACCTGTTGGGCGCTTCCTACAAGTTCTGATCCTGTCTCCCTATGCCCCCGCCGACCCTGTGCCGGCGGGGGTTTTTCTTTAGGCATGAACCTTGAGGGAGACCGGGCAGCTTTTCGCCGCCTTTGCGCTATCCTTCTCCCCAAACCAACCGGGGAACACCATGCATAAACCCATTCGCAGCATCGTGATCGTTGGCGGCGGCACTGCCGGCTGGATGTCGGCGGCCGCCCTTGCCCGCGTCGCCGGCAAGACGCACAGGCTGCATCTGGTGGAGTCGGAGGAGATTGGCACCGTAGGTGTGGGAGAGGCGACGATCCCGCCAATTGCCACCTTCAACCGCGTGCTGGGCATCGACGAGGATGAATTCCTGCGCGCCACCAACGGCACCATCAAGCTGGGCATCGAGTTTAAGGATTGGTACCGCCAGGGCCACCGCTACATGCATGCCTTCGGCGCGCTGGGCCGTCCTCTGGGCATGACCCAGTTCCACCATGTCTGGCGCCGGGCCAACGCGCTGGGGCTGGACGGGGACTGGGAACAGTATGTCTATAACACCGTGGCCGCCCGCGCCCTGCGCTATGCCCGTCCGGGGCCGCAGCGCCGGTCGCCTCTCGAGCCGCTGACCCACGCTTTCCATTTCGATGCCGGCCTCTACGCCGCCTTCCTGCGCCGCTTCGCCACCGAACGCGGCGTGGTTCGCCGCGAAGGAAAGATCCGCCGCACCATCCTGAACGCCTTCAATGGCCATGTGGAGGCTGTGGAACTGGAGGATGGCTCAAAGATCGAGGGCGATCTGTTCATTGATTGCTCGGGCTTCCGGGGCCTGTTGATCGAGCAGGCGCTGGGCACCGGGTTTGAGGATTGGTCTCACTGGCTGCCCTGCGACCGCGCCTGGGCTGTCCCCTGCGCCAATGGCGGCGAATTCACCCCCTATACCCGCTCCACGGCCCATCCCGCCGGCTGGCAATGGCGTATCCCGTTGCAGCACCGCATCGGTAACGGCCATGTCTTTGCCAGCCGCTATATGGGCGAGGAACAGGCCCGCGACATCCTGATGGCCAATCTCGACGGCGAACCCCAAGCCGAACCGCGCCTGCTGCGCTTCACGGCGGGTCGACGCAAAAAGATGTGGAATCGTAATGTCGTGGCCGTGGGCCTGTCCAGCGGCTTCCTGGAGCCGCTGGAAAGCACCTCGATCCATCTGGTGCAATCGGCCATCACCCGCATCCTGATGGCCTTGCCCAATGACGGCATTGACGCGGTGGAGGTGGATGATTTCAACGCCAAGGCCCAGGCAGAGTATGAGCGCATCCGCGACTTCATCATCCTGCATTACAAGGCCACCGAACGCGACGACAGTCCCTTCTGGCGCGATTGCCGCGCCATGGACATCCCGGAGGAGCTGGAGCGCCGCATGCGCGTCTTCGCCTCCCATGGGCGTGTATCCCGCGTTTTTGACGAGCTGTTCTTGGATGTGAGCTGGATTCAGGTCTTCCTGGGCCAGGGCATTATCCCGCGGTCCTGGCATCCGCTGGCCGATCAGTTGAGCGAGGCGGAACTGAAAGAGTTTCTGGCGGAGATCAAGGCGATGATCGCGCATGAAATGGCGGTCCTGCCGACCCATGCCGACTTCATCGCCCGTCATGCCGCCGCCCGGTTGTCCTGAGCCTGCCTGCACCCCCAAACCCGGCGGTTCCCATCCGCCGGGCCGTCCCGGTCGCGTTGACCGGGTTCTTGCTCCCTCAAGGGAAACTGCGGCCGGCGGGGCGCCCCGCCGGCCGGACTTTTCGCGGGGGGGAGAGTGAGTAACTGCCGTTTCGTCATTCACCCACGCATGCCCCAAGATTGCCTCCCCGGCGAAGGCCGGGGTCCAGGGGCCAAACGCCCGACCTCGCAGCCGCGTTGAACAAACCCGCTTAGAGGTTGAGCCTGCGGCCTCTGGACCCCGGCCTTCGCCGGGGAGGCGGCAGATACCCCGCCACCCCACAGAGAAGGACCCGCCATGCCCCGCCTGCTGACGACCGCCGCCACCCTGCTGGCCCTGGCCGCCCCTGCGCTGGCTGAAAGCCCGGCCCCCTACCGGGATCGGCCCTTTGCCGATGACGTGGTCTATTTTGTGGTCACCGACCGCATGGCCAATGGCGATACCGCCAATGACAAGGGCGGGCTGACGGGTGGGCCGGAACAGACAGGTTATGATCCCACCGATATCGGCATGTTCCATGGCGGGGATTTCCAGGGCCTGACACAGAAGCTGGATTATATCCAGGGTCTGGGCGTCACCGCCATCTGGGTCACTCCGCCCGTCGTGAACAAGGTGGTGCACAAATATGATGGCGGCCTGTCGGCGGGCTATCACGGCTATTGGGGTCTGGATTTCCTGAATGTCGACCCGCATTTGGGCGGCAATGCGGCCTTCAAGGCCTTTGTCGACGCGGCGCATGCCCGCAATATCAAGGTCATCATGGATATTGTGGTGAACCATACGGGCGACGTGATCCAGTACCGGGAATGCGACGGCAGCAGCATGTCCAAACCCTGCCCCTACCGGTCCAAGGGCGACTTTCCCACCACGCGCCGCGCATCGGACGGTGCGGCCATCAATCCGGGTTTCAAGGGCGATGGTGCGGCCCATCAGACGGTGCCCAACTACGCCACGCTGACCGACATCACTTACGCCTACACACCTTATGTCCCGGCGGCGGAAGCCAGTGTGAAAAATCCCGCCTGGATGAATGATCCGCGCCATTACCATAATCGTGGCGACAGTCACTTCAGCGGGGAGGACAGTCTTTTTGGCGATTTCTCCCGCCTGGACGATCTTTACACCGAACAGCCCGCCGTGGTGGACGGGATGATTGAGATCTACAAGCATTGGATCCGGGAATATGGCATCGACGGCTATCGCCTCGACACCGCCAAACATGTGAACCCGGAATTCTGGCACCGCTTCGTGCCCGAGATTACGGCCTTCGCCAAGGCGCAGGGCATTCCCAACTTCATCATTTTCGGTGAAGTGGCGAATGAGAAGCCGGCGGACCTCGCCGCCTATACCGGCATTCTGGGCCTGCCCTCAGTGCTGGATTTCGGTGTGGCCGTGGCCGCGCGCGACACGCTGGGCCTGGGCGCCGACCTCGACCTGTGGGATGGCCTGTTCCGCGCCGATCGGTTGTATCCCGGTGGTGACGCCACGGCCCTGCAACTGGCCACCTTCATTTCCAACCATGATCAGGGGCGTCTGGCGTTCAAGATCCGCAAGGCCAATCCCAAGATGAAGGCGGAAGAGCTGCAGGCCCGCGTCGCGCTCGGCCACGCTATCATGTTCTTCTCGCGTGGCGTGCCGACCCTCTATTACGGTGATGAACAGGGCTTCGTGGGCCTGGGCGATGACAAGGCCTCACGCCAGCCCATGTTCGCCAACGCGTCGAAGCAGTTCAATACCGAAGAACGGCTGGGCACCATCGGCCCCCGCACGGGCGACGCCTTCCAGCCCAGCCACAGCCTCTATCGCGCGTTTGCCAGCATGGCCGCCATCCGTCAGGCCCATCCCGGCCTGCGCCAGGGCCGCACGGTCATGCGCTATTTCGAACGCAAGGGTCCGGGCCTGCTGGCCTTCTCCCGCATCGACGACGCGCGCGGCGAACAATTCCTTATCGTCGCCAACACCGACACCAAACCCCGCTCCGTCAACCTCGACACCGAAGGGCCGGGCACCACCTGGACCGCCCTGCACGGCGCTTGCGCGACAGGGCAGGGGACGGCCTACAGCGTCACCGTGCCGGCGCTGGATTACATCGTGTGCCGGAAGGGGTGAGGCCACCCGTTCACTACCGCCCCCACCCCAAAGGAAATCCGCCTCCCCGGCGAAGGCCGGGGCCCAGGGGCCAAAGGCACACCCCTGTCCACCTGCCCCGCTCTCCGCCGTACAGCCGTCGGGCACGCGCTCCCTGGGCCCCGGCCTTCGCCGGGGAGGCAAAAATGATGGAGACCGAAGAACGTCCTCACGCCAAGGTCGGGTAAAGATCAACCCAAAGCGGATTATCCTGCTCGATTAACCTGATCTTCCACGCCCTCTGCCATTCCTTCAGCTGTTTCTCCCGCCGGACCGCTCCGCCCGGATCGCCAAACAGCTCATAATAAACCAGAAACTTGCACCCATACTTCCGGGTAAAGCCGGGCAGCAAGCCATTGCGATGTTCATAAACCCGCCGGGTCAGATCGCCCGTCCAGCCGATATAAAGGGTGCCATTCCGCCGGTTGGCCATGATGTATACATAGCCCACCCGTTCCATCCGCTGGCATTCCACCTCAATAAAGTTGAAGATTAGAATACATCATCCCTCCGCCAGTCCAAATGCCTATCCGCTTCCACTCGCCCCAACAATAAGAAACGCCTCCCCGGCGAAGGCCGGGGCCCAGGGGCCAAAGGCACACCCTGCCCCGCTCAACACCGCCGAAAAGTCGGGCATGCACCCCCTGGACCCCGGCCTTCGCCGGGGAGGCGGCAGAGCGTCAGGGGAGCCGCCCCCCTCAAACCACCTCTTCCTCCGCCACCGGCCCGTTGCGCATCAGGGCCGCCAGCCGCCGCAGCGCTACCGTCAGCGCCTGTTGATCGGGGGCCGCCCCAAGACCCACCCGCACAAACCGGGCCGGCGGTTCCGGGGCCATGGCAAAGGCCGCACCGGGAATGACCGCCGCTCCCATCTTGCGTGCGGCCTCAGCAAAGGCCCGGTCGGTCCAGAACGGCGGCAGGGTGATCCAGCCATGGTGCCCTTGGGGGTGCGCCGAGAGGGAGCCTAAGGGCAGCTCGCGCCGCGCGATGGCCTGGCGCTCCTCTGCCTCCTGCCGGATGGCGGCCAGGATCTCCTGCGCCGTGCCATCCTCAATCCACCCGGTTGCTACGGCCACCGACAGTGGCGGGGCCATCTGGGCTGTGCCGCGCAGATGCAGGCGTACCGCCGGCACATCGGCGCCGGGCGGCATCACCAGATAGGCCACGCGCAGCCCCGGCGTCAGGCATTTGGACAGGCTGGCAATATGCCAGACCCGTTCCGGTGCCAGGGCGGCCAGCGGCGGCAATGCCGGATCGGCCAGCATGCCATAGGCATCATCCTCGATCAGGATCAGGTTATGTTCGCGCGCCACCTTCACCAGGGCGTGCCGCCGCTCCAGCGGCATGGTGGTGCCCGTCGGGTTCTGGGCTGTAGGGATCAGGTAAACGGCCACCGGCCCACCGGCATCGCGCACCACGCTGGCCAGCGCCTCGGGTACCATGCCCATGGCATCATTCTGGACCGGCGTCACATACAGGCCGCGCAACTGCGCCGCCATGCGGAAACCCGGATAGGAGAACGGGTCCGATAGAATATGCCCGCCCCAGTCGCACAACACGGCCAGCAGCGCCGTCAGACAGGCCTGCGCCCCCCCCGTGACCAGCACCCGGCCGGCATCCAGATCGGGAATGCGCGGTGACAGCCATGTGGCGCCCGCCCGCCGGTCGCCGTCGCCGCCGCCGCTGGGCTGGTAATTCAGCAGGCTGGACAGGTCCGACCGCCGCGTCAGCCCCGCCATGGCCCGGCCCAACCGCAGGGCCAGATTGGCGCTGGCGGGCTGTGGTGGCAGGTTCATGGACAAGTCCAGCTCTACCTTGGTGCGCTGCGGGCTGGCGGCACCGGCAACATAGGTCCCGCGCCCCGTCGCCGCTTCCACCAGCCCGCGTATCCTGGCCTCGGTATAGGCGCGGGTGACGGTCGTCAGATCAATGCCCATCGCTTCCGCCAGGGCCCGGTGCGTGGGCAGGCGGGTGCCCGGCGGCAGGGCGCCCGAGGTGATATCGGCCGCGATGGCATCGGCGATGGCCTTGTACAGGGGCACGCCAGACGGCAGGGCAGGGGGCATCCAGTCGCTCATACGCCGTTACCCTTGACCTGTTTCGTCCCCGCCATCATCCAGCCGACCCTGTTCCGCCTTGTTCATATACTGGGCACAGACCAGCCAGCCCTTCAACGGTCGCAACAGGGCCAGGACCGACAGGATGGTGACGGGCAGGGTGGTCAACAGATGCACCCAATAGGGTGCCTGGAACACCAACTCCTGCCAGACCGCAAAACCGGTCAAGGGAAAGCTGACGATCGACATGGTGAAGAAGGCCGGCCCGTCGGCCGGATCGGCAAAAGACAGGTCCAGCCCGCAGGTCGGGCAGCGCGCAGCCAGCGCCAGATAGCCCGAAAAGATCGACCCCTCGCGACAATGGGGGCAGCGGCCTTTAATGCCGATCCCAAACGATGTCGTCGAAAAATCAACCTTCTGTTTGCTGGCCATGGGACTCTCCATTGTATGGACCATACACGAAAATTGCATGGAAATTGTATGGACCATACACTTGCGGCTTTTCCCTGTCTCGATCCAGCTTGTCGCAGGCCCCGCTTGCACACCCACCCTGCCCATGGTGATCTGTCATGGGTTCAGCCTGGCGGGGGAAAAATGCAGGTCCGGTCACGGGTTTTGCTGCTGATGTTGGCGTTGGCGCTGGTAGCGGGGGTTGGGCCAACCGCCGCCAAGACCCTGGTCCATTGCGCGGAAGCCGCTCCGGACAGTTTGAACCCACAATACTCTACCTCTGGCAATTCTTATGATGTGGCTCAGCAGATCTATGAAAAGCTGGTGAATATAAAGCGCGGTACGCTGGAACTGGAGCCGCAGTTGGCGACCAGTTGGGAACTGTCTGATGCAGGAAGGACTATTATTTTCAACCTGCGCCAGGGTGTAAAGTGGCACCGATCCAAATTGTTTACCCCGACTCGTGACTTTAATGCTGATGATGTTGTCTTTTCTTTTGCGCGACAGATGGATAAATCCCACCCCTATCACGCGGTTGCCGGCGGCCGGATCTACCCGGCCTTCCATAATCTGGGCTTATCCACCAACCTGATCGCCGTTGAAAAGCTGGAGCCTTACAAGGTGCGCTTCCGCTTGAAGGAGCCGGATGCCGGTATTTTCTATGCTCTGGCCAGTCATGCCATGTCCATACAGTCGGCTGAATATGGCGCTTCCATGCTGAAGGCAGGAACACCAGAAAAGGTGGACCTGGAGCCGATAGGCACTGGCCCATTTCAACTGTTACGGCATTTGCTGGATACTGAAGTACGTATGCGCGCCAATAGGGAATATTGGCGTGGCGTCCCACCACTGAACCAATTGGTCTTTATCATCGCACCGGATGCGACGGTACGGTATGCCAAGCTGAAAGCCGGTGAATGCCATACCATGACCTACCCCAACCCGGCTGACCTGGACCGTATGCGTCAGGACAAGGATGTCCGGTTAGTGGCCGTGGATGCCATGTCGGTCGGCTATGTCGCCATGAACATGCAGAAAAAGCCGTTCGACGATGCCCGCGTTCGGTTGGCCATCAACTTGGCGGTCGATAAAAAATCCATTCTGGATCAAGCCTATATGGGGACCGGTCGGGCGGCGGTGACCCCGATTCCGCCGGGCCATTGGGCCTTTGACGCGCGCATTGGCGATCTGCCCCATGATCCCGCCCGGGCCAAGGCCCTCCTGGCCGAGGCCGGCCTAAAGGATGGGTTTGAGACCGAACTGTGGACCATGCCTGTGGTCCGTCCCTATAATCCGGCCCCCCGCCGCATCGCGGAAATGATTCAGGGCGACCTCGCCAAGGTGGGCATCAAGGCCAGGATTGTCACCTATGAATGGGGGGAATATGTGCGCCGGGTGCGTTTCGGAGAGGCGCCAATGGCCCAATATGGCTGGTCGAGTGACGAAGTGGACCGTTTCTGGTCCGACCTTCTGTCCTGCGAAGCGGCCAAACCGGGCAATGGCAATCTGGCCCGCTGGTGCGATCCGGAACTGGACCGCCTGATCATTGCCGCCCGGCGCACATCGGATCAGGAGGCCAGGAAAGCCTATTATTTCCAGGCCCAGGCCCTCTTCCGCCAGGGAATGCCCTGGATTCCGGTTGCTCACCCGCAGGTCTTCACAGCCATCCGTCCGGAGGTGATGGATTTCCGTGTATCGCCCTCCACCCGCCTGGATTTCTATGGGGTTGATGTACAGTAGGGCGGTAATCCCAGCACCCAAATGGGGGCGTCACGGCCGCGCAGTGTGACCGGGCCCAGCGGGGTTGGCTGCATCCCCGGCAGTGCCAGGCAAGCGGCCAGCGCCGCATCGGTCAGGATGATGTCGCGGCCCAGATCCTTAGCAACCCCGTCCAGGCGGGCCAGCGAATTGATCGTGTCGCCGAAATAGGTGATCTCCTTCCGTTCGTCCCCCACCTGGGCCACGATGACCGGGCCGGCATGCAGGGCGATGCGGAAGCCCAACCCTACGCCCATTTCCCGGTCCAAGCCGGTCAGTGCCCGACGGATGGAAAGCGCACAGGAAAGGGCGGGCACCTGGGGACGTCTGGCCGAAAGGCGCCAACTGATGATCGCCTGGTCGCCGACATATTTGTCAATCACCCCGCCATGGCGGCGCACCGGTTCGCCCAGGGCATAAAGAAAGCGGCCGACCACCCGCATCGCCTCCCGGTCCCCCAGGCGGGCGGCCAGGGCGGTGGAATTGGCCATATCGACCTGCAGGAACAGGCGCTGCTCCTCCACGGGCCGGGAATAGCGGCCGGTGATCAGGGCGAAGAACACGGGATTACCGATCAGGCTCCGGCTCTGATCAAGCAGCAGCAACAGCACCACTGACGCTGCGGAGTAGGAGAAGATCTGGAAGAAATCGATGTTGGGCGAACCGTCATCCACGTCCAGCCCGGTGGTGGCATTGATGATATGGGCCAGCGCGATGCCCATGATGATCAGCCCGCCATGGGTCAGATAAAGGGCTGGCAGCCCGAAGCCGCGTGGCAGATCGCCGATGCGGGTGCGCAGGCCCGGTAGTAGCAACCGATGCTTGAAAGCCAGGCACAGGCCGCCGATGCAAGCGCCAAAAACCATAGAGATGGGAAGCGACACCCCGGCCCAATGAGCGATCGGAAAGCCCAGCGTCGCGCCGATCAGCAGCACGATCATCCAGCGGTGCGGGGTTCGCGTACGCTCCCGCCATGGGGCGGAACCCCGATCCAGGGCGGCTTCGTCGCTGAAGGGGACCATGGCGGACGGCCTTCTCATGCGGGCAATAAGCAGGTTACGCTATCACGCGCCGGCGGGCATGCAATGATGATGCGCACAGCCCCATTCTTGTTGCCCCCTGGGCAAAATCCAGTTTCAGGCGCATATTGTGCACCTGCAACATTGCTTTCTTCCTGTCTGGTGCCTGAATTCCCATGGATACCCTGCCCCCGGAACCGTCCGCCCCGATGGAACCGGACCTCGTCTTCGCCGTCGCCCGGCATCATCCGGAAATCACCACCATCGGACGCCTGGGTCTGGACCGGGTGGAGCAGGCGGCCGCCTATGGTATGGTGCCGCTGGGCCTGCCGTTGCCGCAGGGCCGACGCGATCTGGTGGTGATGGCGGAGCGACGGGACGCCGTTGCGCTGGAAATCGAAGGGCTGGTGGCGCGTCTGGTGCGCCGGGCGGAGCTTCTGGAACAGGGGCGCCGGGCGTTGGAGGGCACGCCTGTGGCCCTGCTGGCGGCAGAGGCGAAAAGCCGGGTGCGCGCCCGAACACACGACGAATTGTCCTTTCCCGAGATGCCGGGCCCGATCCGTCTGGAAGTGTCGCGCAGCTTCGATATTGATGAACTGACGGGCCTGGATGACGCCACTCTGCGCCAATATCTGGTGGAAGATCCGTCACTGCGTCAGATGCTGGAAACGGCGCTGGCGGATGTGGCGGCCCGCCTGTGGCACCTGCACGGGCTGATTGGCGAGGCAGATGACAGTTGGACGTTCGAGAATCTCGCCCAGCGCCTGTATCGTGTCGCCCGCACCAACCATCAGCCCAACGACATTCTGCGCCGCTGGGAAGAGGTGGCGGATACCTGGCTGCGGGAACGCGCCGTGGCGCGTGGCCGGACCTTCGTCAATACTGAGTTTGACTTCGCCAAGTTCGAGCGGCTGTTCCCCACCGCACGGTCGATGGGCCGCAAACTGGTGGCCGTGGTTGGCCCCACCAATTCCGGCAAGACCCACCGCGCCATGGCAGCGCTGCATGAGGCCGAACAGGGTGTGTATCTTGCCCCCCTGCGGTTGTTGGCCCTGGAAGTCATGGACCGGCTCAACCGGGAGGGTACACCCACCACCCTGCTGACGGGGGAAGAGGAAATCCGCGTGCCGGGCGCGCGGCACCTGGCTTCCACCATCGAAATGCTGGACCCCGAACAGGTGGTGGATGTCGCCGTCATCGACGAGATCCAGATGCTGGCCGATAAGGATCGCGGCTGGGCCTGGACAGCGGCACTGATGGGCGTTGCGGCCCGTACCGTCTATCTGCTCGGCGCACCGGAAGCGCTGCCGCTGATCGAGCGGGTGGCCTTGTATCTGAACGAGCCGCTGGAGATTGTGCGGCTGGAACGCAAGCAGCCGCTGCATATGATCGAGCAGCGGCTGGAATATGAGGATGTGCGCAAGGGCGATGCGCTGATCGCTTTTTCCCGGCGTAATGTGCATCTGGTCCGCGACATCGTGCAGGCCAAGGGCCTGACAGCGGCCGTGATCTATGGCGCCCTGGCGCCCGAAGTGCGCCGCCGGGAGGCCGAGCGTTTCACCAATGGCGAGGCGGATGTGGTGGTCGCTACCGACGCCATCGGCATGGGACTGAACCTGCCCATTCGCCGCGTGCTGTTCACCACCTTGGAAAAGTTCGACGGGGTGGAGCAGCGGGAACTGTCGCCCGCCGAATTGAAGCAGATCGCGGGCCGCGCCGGCCGTTATGGCCATCACGAGGAGGGTGCGTTCGGCGTGGTCGCCAAAGGGACAGTGCAGCAACTGCGCACCATCTGGACGCGGCCCGACCCTTCCTTTGGCCCGCGCCGTGCGCTCACCGTGCGGCCGACCCGTGCCATGGTGGACCGCCTGGCCGGTCGGATCGGGCGGGACAGCATGATGTTGCTGGTTGATTGTTTTGCCGCGGCCCGCACCACAGGCAGCCCCTACCGGGTGGCTGACCTGTCAGCGCTGCGCCGACTGGCCCAATCCCTGGACGAGCGCGATATCGGGTTTGAACAAAAACTGTCGTTGTTGTTCATGCCTTGTGATCCCGAGAAAGAGGTGGACGCCCGGTTCTTCAACCAGATCCTGCGCGCGGTGGAAAAAGACGAACCGGTGCCACTGGGTCTGGTGGTGCCTGCGCGCATGGAACGGCTGGATGATTATGGCCTGGAGGAACTGTCCCGATCCTGTGATCTCTATTACTGGGCCGCTCGTAAATTTCCCCGCCTGTTCCCCGACCGCAAGGCAGTGGAGGAACGGCGGGCCGAAGTGGCGGGCCGGCTGTCGGAATTGCTGGCCAGCACGGCCCGGCGTCAGCGCATGGGTAAATCTGGTGGTGGCGCGCGTCCTGGCGGTGGCGGGCCGGCGAAGCCGCCGCAGGGTTTCCGCGGGGCACCCAAAAAGCGATACGGCCCGCGCAAGGGGTAGGGTGCAGCGGATCATTGCATCCGCCCTTCACGCAAACGACATCAAACCGCGACAATCCTGTCGCCGATCATGCGGATAGTCCGGCCTCGGTTTCCATACCGCAACGGGGCCGATCCCATGTCGCCAGACCGTCCGTTCAACGTCCTGTTTGTCTGCCGCCGCAACGCCTCGCGCAGCCTGATGGCTGAAGGTCTTCTGCGCAAATGGGGGGCAGGGCGTTTTGATACGTTCTCCGCTGGACCCGAGCCCCGCGAAGTGGCCGACCCCATTACGCTGGAGTTGCTGGGCCGGGTGGGGATTGAGACAGAAACCCTGCGGCCCAAACAATGGGGCCTGTTTACCGGCCCCGATGCGCCTGACCTGGATTTTGTCTTCCATGTCTGCGAACAGTCGGCAGCCTTGAAGCAGCCGGCCTGGACCGGCAACCCGATGATCGTCACCTGGCGTTTCCCCGATCCTTTGGCCTTGGAAGGTTCGGAGACGGAACGTCGTGCGCTGTTGAACCTGGTGTTCGGCATGGTGGAGCGGCGGGTGAAACTGCTCTGCGCCCTTCCGGACCATCGCTTGGCCCGTCTGACGGCGTCGGACGTGTCCGATATTGCCCTGGCCGGCTAGGGCGACGGGCCTTTCCCTTTGGTTGCCAACCGCGCTAAACCTTGCCGGGTTCCAGCGGTTGGTGATGTGGGATGAGCAAGGCCTGGGTAAATGAAAATGCGCGCGACACGGCGGCCGATGCGGATGACGGCCCCGATGATCCAAGCCCGCTGCCGGTTGGGCAGAAGAACCATATCACGCCCCAGGGTTTTGAGCGCATGCGGGCGGAACTGAATCAATTGCTGCGGGTCGAACGCCCAAAAGTGGTGGAGATTGTCCATTGGGCGGCTGGCAATGGCGACCGGTCGGAAAATGGTGACTATATCTACGGCAAAAAGCGGCTGCGCGAGATCGACCGGCGGATGCGGTTCCTGTCGAAACGGCTGGAAATTGCCAATGTCGTCGACCCGACGCAGCAGAAGCACCGCGAACAGGTCTTTTTTGGCGCCACCGTCACCTATGCCCGCGAGGATGGGACGGAAAATACTGTCACCATTGTCGGTGTGGACGAGACAGACATGGGACCGGGGCGCATCAGTTGGGTTTCCCCCGTTGCCCGCGCCTTGCTGAAGGCCCGTAAAGGCGACCTTGTCAGCCTGCGGACCCCGGCAGGCGTGGAGGAACTGGAGGTTATATCGATCACCTACCCTCGGCCGGAGGGAACGGTATCCGACGTCGGATGATCGGATCATCCAACCTTCTGCATCGGTTGGTGAAACTGTTGTTTTGATACTTAACGCCGTCACCGTATGATCGTTCGGCGGGTAATCATGCCTGCCGCCGGAGGGGCGATGGTTCTCGCGTCCAAAAAGCTGGCCCTGGTTTTGGTATCGACTCTGGTTTTGATCTGGAGTGGCACGGGCAGCCTGCTGTGGCTGGAACGGGAACGCGCCCTGCAACAGGCGCAGCGCGATCTGGCCAATTTGGCTTTGGCGTTTGAAGAACAGTCTTTTTGGATTTTGTCATCGGTTGAACAGACGCTGCGCACAGCCAAGGCCGAATACGAGTCGGACCCTCTCGTGTTCAGTTTACGTGAATTCCTAGGGCAGCACGCCATGCCCCAGGGTTTCACTGTCCAGATTTCGTTGATCGGCCCAGACGGTTATCTGCTGGACAGCACGCTGCCGCTAGGGCCGGAAGCGCGGATCACCAACTATTTGGACCGCGTCCACATCTCTACGCACCTGCGCCAGGATACTGGTTCCATTTTCATCGGCCCCCCCATTGTGGGGCGCCTGTCGGGGAAATGGTCAATTCCCATCAGTCTCCGGCTGAACAAACCGGATGGCAGCCTCGCCGGTGTTATGGTTCTGGCGGTAGATCCCTTTTACCTTTCTTCTTACTATCACAAACTGGATCTTGGCAGTGACGGGGTGGTCAACATCCTGGGCATGGACGGCATTGTCCGGGCCCGGTCCGGCCGGAGCGGTGATCCAAGCAGCGCGGTCGGTCTGGGGCAATCCATGGCTGAGAGTGCGGTCATGAAAATGGCCCGGCAATCCCCCTATGGGGTGCTGGATGATATCAGCGCCATCGATAATGTCCGCCGACTGATGGCCTATCGCCAGATGCGCGCCTATCCCCTGGTGGCCATTGTGGGACGGGGGGTGGAGGAAATATTGACGCCGTGGTGGTCGCTGGCATGGCGTGCCTTGATCGCCGCGATGGTGGCCAGCCTGGGCCTGGGGTTGATGATCCGCGCCTTGGAGATGGAATCCCGCCGCCGCCGGGCCCACGCCCGCGACCTGGCTGAGGCCAACCGGCTTCTGCGTTTGGGAGAGCAATTGGCGATGGTCGGCCATTGGCGGTTTGAGCTGGGTACACGCCGCCTGACCTGGTCGGACGAAGTATACCGGATCTTTGGCCTGCGCAAGGACAGGTACCAGCCCAGTATGGAGGCCACCCTCGCCGCACACCATCCGGAGGATCGTGCGCGTCTGCGTGAACTGGTGGAGGCCGCAATGCAGACCGGCACCTCCTATGAGATGGGGCTGCGGATCATCCGGCCTTCCGGGGAGGTCCGGCATGTCCTGACACGCGGCGTGGTGGAATTTGACAGTGCTGGAAAGCCGTTCGCCATTTTCGGTGCAATCAGCGATGTCAGTGACCGTACAGCGCAGGAAGAGGCGTTGATGGCCGCCCGGCGGGAGACGGAAGCGGCAGCACGGGCCAAGACGGAGTTTCTTGCTACGGTCAGCCATGAGTTGCGCACACCGTTGAACGCCGTGATCGGATTTGCCGACCTGCTTCTGACGGCGGATTTGCCGGAGAGTGAACGTCGTCGCTACATCCGTCTCCAGGCCGAGGCTGGTCGGACGCTTCTGGCCGTCATCAATGATGTTCTGGACTTCGCCAAGGTGGATGCGGGCCATCTGCAATTGGAAGAGATCCCGACCGATACGGTGGGCATGTTGCAGACCTGCGCCGAACTGGTACGCCCGATGGCCCAGGAAAAGGGACTGACCCTGCGTATCAACCTGTCACCGGCGCTGCCGCCCTGGTTGATGCTGGACCCAACACGTGTTCGGCAGGTGGTTCTAAACCTGCTCAACAATGCGGTGAAATTCACCCAGGCGGGCAGCGTCTCGCTAACCGCGGATACCGTCGGCGACGATACGGGTCGGTGGCTGCGCATCCTTGTGGAGGATACGGGCATCGGCATCGCCCCGGAGCGGCAAACACAGCTTTTTGAACCATTTCATCAGGCCGACGCCTCCACGGCCCGCCGATATGGTGGGACGGGGCTTGGATTGGCCATCTGCAAGCGGCTTGTAGGGCTGATGGGGGGACGGCTTGGTCTGTTCAGTGATGCCGGCCGCGGCAGCCAGTTTTGGATTGAAATCCCCCTTTGCCCGGCGGACCCGCCGGCACACGCGCCCGCCCTGCCCACCGCTGCCGCCGGTGAGGGGGGGCCGCCTACCCGTTCCCTGCATGTTTTGGTAGCAGAGGATCTACCAGTCAACCAGTTGCTGGTCCGCGCCATACTGGAACGGGCCGGCCACCGGGTCGATATCGCCATCGATGGTGGCGCCGCGGTGGAGGCAGTGCAGCGGCAGATCTATGATCTGGTCCTGATGGATGTGCAGATGCCAGGCATGGACGGGCTGGAAGCAACAAAGGTGATCCGGGCCTTGCCATCGGCAGCGGGCCGTATTCCGATCGTCGCGCTGACAGCCAATGCCCTGCCGTCAGAGGTCGAGCGTTGCCGCAAGGCCGGCATGGATGATCATATCGCCAAACCAATCGAGGCCAGCCATCTGGTGGCGACCCTTGCCCGCTGGTCGCAGCGGATCGGCCCGGCCCCCGCGCCTGTTCAGGCCAAGGGTCAGCCAGAAGCGGAGGTAATGTCTGCCGCCATGCAGTCGCAGCTTGAATTGCTCATGGGTGCCGGCGCGCTGTTAACGATGATGCAGGAGGTGGCCAGCTCACTGCGACAAAGGCTGGCCATCATCACCGATCCGGCCACGCCGTTGGATGCGCTGCGTGGCCATGCCCATTCCATGGTGTCGCTGGCGGGTAATTTCGGCCTGATGGAACTGTCGCAGGCCGCACGGAAAGTGGAACAGGCCATTGATAATGGCGCCGACCGGGACCTTGTTGCGGGGTTGCTGGCACAAGTGCAAGCGGCGGCCGGTCGGGCGCAGAGCGCCCTTGCCGACCGCTTGCCGGAACTGACCCGCGCAGCCGCGACAGAAGGGGCCGAAACACAGCCTGCTGGCTGACCGGTGCAATCGCCCTCTTGCCATCGCCGCCGGGACAGGCCATGAAGTATCCATCGTTCCGTGCTGGAAAGTATGAACCCGATGCTGACCCAGCGGGCAAAATATGCCCTTCGTGCCTGTATTCATCTGGCTGATCATTACGAAGATGCAACGACAGTCCAGATTGGAGAGATTGCCGCCGCCGAGAATATTCCGGCCAAGTTTTTGGAAGCCATTCTTCTGGATATGCGCAAGGCCGGGTTGTTGCAAAGCCAACGTGGTCGGCATGGTGGATATCGGCTGGCCCGGCCACCCGACGCGCTGTCGGTTGGCGATATCATCCGTGTCATCGACGGCACACTGGCACCCATCCGCTGTGCCAGTCGGTTAAAATTTGAGCCGTGTGACGATTGCGAGGACGCAGCGACCTGCGTTATCCGATGGGCAATGTTAAAAGCCCGGGATGCAATGGCCACGGTTCTCGACCGCTGTACCTTGGCCGACGCGTCGCGGCGCCGCCGCTCTTTGTCACATCCGCTGGACTTTGTCATCTGACCCGCAGGCGGCAGCCTGCGGGGGCATTTCTGGATTATTCCGCCTTCGTATTGACTGGCGTATGACCGAGATGCGCCGGGTTATCCACCGTGGAAACGGTCCCAGATGGCGCGAACCTGCCCAGCCAGTCCCAGTGGTTCGAACGGCTTGGCGATGACATCCACCACCCCCATGGTGCGGAACGCCTCCACCTCTCGTGGCTGCACCTTGGCGGTGATAAAGACCACGGGAATATGGGCCGTTTCCGGGTCATCCTGCAAAGCCCGAAGGGTGGCGGGCCCATCCATCACCGGCATCATCACGTCCAGCATGACAAGGTCAGGCTTGAACTGTTTCGCCATCTCCACGGCTTTGGTGCCACTGTCGCAGAGTTCGACTTTGAATTTTCCGATGCGGGTCAGTGCCAGATTGGTCACCGTGCGCAGCATCTCTTCGTCCTCGACATAGAGGATGCGCTCCAGCACAGGGGTCATGACGCGGACTCCACAGGGGGGGACGGGACTTTCGTTTCCAGATCGGGCGCCAACCTATGGATCAGCCGGCGGATTGTGTCCACCAGTTCCTCGTTCCGGACCTGGGCCTTGACCAATGTTGCCCTGACTTGCTGTAGGGCAACCGGCCCGGCATCGGCGCCGGTGAACACGACGACTGGTACCGGACCACCCTGCGGGTCGCGCAGATCCGGGATAATGTCCAGACCGCAGCCATCCGGCATGTCGATATCGATCAGGCCAACATCGAAGGTCAGTGACCGTGCCAGTTTCTGGGCATCCGCCAGTGTTTCGGCGGCATGGATATCGGCATGGCCCGACAGCAGGCGGCGGACCAGAGCCCGGATGTCGGCGTCATCCTCAACATGCAGCAGTCGCGGCCGATTGCCGGTGCCGGCATTGGCGGCCCGATGCAGGGCGGCCAGCAGTCGGTCCTGGTCAATCGGCTTGGTCAACCAGTCGATGATACCCACGGCCTCTCCCGCCAGGGCCTCTCGTTCAGCATCGCCGGTGGCTGTCACCACGATTACCGGCAGGTCGCGTGTTTCCGGCTGTGCCCGGATGGCCCGGAACAGACTGATGCCGGGCAGGTCGGGCAGCATCAGGTCCAAGGTCATAGCGTTGAAACGATGATGCGCCAGCAACGTCAAGGCTTCTGCCGCTGTGCCGGCAACCACTGGCGTAAAACCGGCCCTTCCCAGCAGTAATGACAAAAGCCGGGCAATCTGCGGATCATCCTCGCAGATCAAGATATCCTGACGTCCGGGTGCCAGCGTCGGCGATGTCAGCGGTGCCGGCTTCGGCGGTGCCGGTGCATCTGGCGCCGCATTTTCGTGCGGCGGCAGGTCGATATGAAACCGGGTACCGGTGCCGGGCACGCTGTTGAAGCCGATGCGGCCGCCCTGGCGCTCAATGATTTCTCGTGTGATGGCCAGGCCCAGGCCTGTCCCCCCCTTGGCCCGGCTATCCGAACCATCAGCCTGGGCGAACCGTTGGAAGACACGGGGACCGAAGGCTTCGTCGATACCGATGCCCTGGTCTGTCACCGATGCCTGTACCCACCCGTCGGGCAATCGGGTCGCGGAGACGGTGACTGTGCTGCCGGATGGGGAGAATTTGACGGCGTTGCTGATCAGATTGGCAAAAGCCTGGGCCAAGCGGTCGGGGTCGACCAGCACCGTCGCCTCGATCCGGTCCGGCGCACGCAGTCCAGGGCCTGCGACCAGAGAGAGGCCGGCTTTTTCCGCCAGCGCCATATTGTTACGAATCGCGTCCTCTAACAGAGCCGGCAGCGAGCAGGGCACCAGATCAAAGCGCATCTTGCCCGACGCAATTTTTTCGATATCCAACAGATCATTGATCAGACGGATCAGGCGCTCGGTGCTTTCCTGCGCAATATTGGTCAATTGCCGTGCTTCCGGCGGCAATGTGCCAAACAGGTCAGAATTCACCATCCCCAGCGAGGCGCGAATGGCGGTCAGCGGCGTGCGCAACTCATGGCTGACAGTGGAGATGAATTCCGACTTCAACCGGTCCATCTGTTTCAGGTGCGAAATGTCGTTCGCAACCCCTAGGAATCCCTGGATCTTATCGGATGCATCCCGGATGGCCGTGACCGACAGCAGGACCGGAACGCGCCTTCCATCCCGGGCAATATAGGTCCATTCCCGCTGGTCGGGCTTACCCAGACGTGCGCGATGCACAAACACCTCTAAAGGGTTCGCTGGCGCCTGGCCCAGGCTGTTGGTCAGCTTGGTCACGGCCCGCGCGATTTCGGCTGCGTCATGAAACAGTCTTGGCGTCTGTTTGCCGATCACATCGACCGCGCGATAGCCAAGCATTCGTTCCGCCCCACGGTTGAAGGCACGGATCAAACCGGAAGGTTCGGTCATGATGATTGCATTGTCGGCACTGTCGACGATGGCTTGCAACTCCGTGGTCAGGCGGCGCATGTCATCCTCCGCCTGTTTACGGGCGGTGATCACCTCTGTGAACATGATGATGCCGCCGATCTGGCCGTCGCTATCGTGCCAGGGGTGGATTTCCCAGCGCACCCAACTGATGCTGCCATCGGCCCGGATAAAGCGATCTTCGTCGGAACTGGCATGTTCGCCACGCAAACAGGATGCATGGATGTTCCGCCACCGTTCGCCGATTTCCGGGAACAGGTCGTAATGGCTGCGACCGATCAGTTCGCTTTCACCCAGGTCATAATCCGATAACCAGCGCCGGCTGACCGCGACATAGCGCATCTGGGTGTCCAGCATGGCGATAGCAGCGGGCGCGTGGCGAATGAACAGATCCAGCAGATGTTCGCGGCGGCGCAAGGCCGCGGCTAGATTCTGGCCAGCCAGATGGACGGTACGGAAGGCCGCGGCGGCCCGTGCCAGATCCCCGACCTCATCCGGACGCGAAACATCAGGCATGGTGACATCCGTCTGCCCGCGCGCAATCTGCTCAAAGACGGCAGTTAACTGTGCCAGTGGGCGCAGCACACGCCAATGCACCAGGGCAAGAGCCATCCCACCAATGATCAAGGTCCCCAGACACAAAAGGGCACCACGGACAAGCCGGATCAACGCGTCCTGCGACAGTTGCCGAACCCGCGTTTCTGTCACCACCCGCGATGCCGACTGAACGGCCTGCACAGCCTCGATGCCGGTGGTGGCCATCGAAAACCAGTCATCCGCCATCACCCGATCGACGGTGCCGGCCCTGGCGGCAGTCAGGACAGCGCGGCGGAACGGTTCCACCCGATTGGCCAGCAGGCCATCCGCTGCGCTGGTCGCCACACGGACCCGGTCCATTCCGGCATCGCCCTGTGCAGCCAATTGGCGTACATTTTCCCAGGCCAGAGCGAAGCGCGTTTCGGTCTCCGCCAGCGTTTCCGCCAGAGCAGGGCCGTTGCCATGCAGCAGGGCGGCAGCAAGAAGAGCCCGCATCTGGCCAGCCTGTTCTGCCGCAACCCAGGCGGATTGCCGTAGGGCTGCGTGGGCGGCGATCAACGGATCAATGACGGGTGACCGGTCGGCCAGTGTCTGATGGGCAATACGGGATTGATCAATAAGAGCAGTCAGTGTGCCGAACCAGCGGTCAGCCAGCGCGGGCGGCCGGGTGGCCGCCGGCAGCGTCAGGGCCTGATCCAGTTCCTCCCGCAAGTCGGTCAGGACACGGCGGGCCTTTGTCAGGCTGGCGGCCAGTTCAGCCCCCCCACGGGGCGCCCGCTCCGACGCACTCAACAGGGACAAAAGCGTATTCAGCCGGGCGTCAGTCTGTCGCCGCAACGTTTGCAGTTGCGATATCCGCGCCTCGGTCACCGGGTCAAAACGGGCCAGCAGTACATAAGCACTGCTGCGCTCCAGGGCTAACGCCCCTGCCAGTTCAACCAGCCCGCCCCGACCCTGTTCCGCCGCCAGGAAACGGTCGGCGGCGCTTTTTCCTTCCCAGTCACGAACCAGTCCCATAATGGCAAGGGCCACCAGGGAAGCCGTCATGGCCAGAATCAGCAGCGGAATAAGCAGGCGCAAACGCATGGGGTGCCGGTCCGGTCGGCTGTTCTTGTCCAGGGGCAGTGTAAATCCCTGTTTTGCAACTGACCGACGATGCCGCAAGCAGACGGTGCAAACCCGTCTGTCGGCGCGACCCTATCCCGAAGCATAGAGCCCGGAGCAAGGGCTATTCCAGATAGCCGTCAACTTCGGCAGCGGCCCGTTCCAACGGCCAATTCAAGCGCTCAATGATCTCATCAATGGCATCTTCGGGTGAAAGACCACCGCGGCCCAGACGTTCCAGGATGGCGTCCAGAATAGATTCCTCCTTGGGGCTTGGGCGACCGTAAGGCTTCAGGATGTCAAGAATGCTGCTCATGATGCGCGTATGATTCCTCTTATGCCGACAGTCCGAATCGCCGGCTGATGAAATAGTTTAGCACAAGAGAGGCGAGGGGTGGAGAGATCAGCCACGCCCGAAATCCGTCAGATCGGGCGCGTCACTGGCAAGATAGTTGGCCATGGTCTCGACCTTGGCCAGCAATGCCGGGTCCAGACCGGCAATGACATCTTGCTCCTCCCGCAACTCAGTCAATTGTCGTACCCAACGTTCCAGTACAAAACGCGTGCCGATCGGCATATGGCCGATATTGGCGGCCATGCGTTCCAGGCGCGGCGCCACAGCACTGAGGTGCAGTTGCCACAAGGAAACGGTCAGTTGGCGTAATTGCTGCTCCACCTGCCGACGACGTTCCTCGTCCAGGGAGGTGATGTTGGATCGCAGGACGGAGGTGAACGCCGCCACAGCTTCGAAAGCCGGCCCCAGATCCTTAAACTGGCGCAGGGCGATGGTGACATCCGGTGGTGGTGGCAGGCCGGCGCAGCGGGTTTGCAGGCGGATCAAGTCTTCCTGCAGCAGAGCCAGCTGCAACTGAATAGTCCGATCGGCGGTTTTGGTCTGCATTCGGCTACTCCTCTACCAAAAGGTATAAACCGAATCGCTGATCATGCCAGCCGGGAAATGAAAGGCCCTCGTTAGTGGGTTTCTGTTCATCTGCGACTGGCGGCAATCGATCTTTTCATTTTGTCCGTTCGGCGTTGCGGTGTGGCAACGCCACCATTCAGCGGTACGCCGCATGTGATAATTTCGTGTCCGCAATGGTCTGACTGATTTTCGGCCCCCGTCGGGACCAGAACGCTAAGTAATTGATATTAAATTGATATACTGTGCCTGCATCCAGGCCCGTCCTTTCCCAGACCCTGTGCGCCGGTGCCGATGCGCCCTTGCAGCCGTCGGTGATGATGCTATCTTACGCGGGCCTTCACACAAGAACCCTCTCGCAACGCGAAAAAGAAGTGGTATAAGGCTCATCGGTCCAACCTCTGGGGAATTTACCAATGAAAAAGGAAATCCTGGCTCTGACGCTTGCCCTCGGCCTGGGTGCTGCGCCGAGCGTGGCCTATGCGCAGAGCACTTCTGGCACCGCTCCGGCGGCTGCGCCGACCGCGACGGGTTCTGCCGCCGGTGCTGGTGCATCAGGCGTCGCGCTGGGTTCCCTGGGCACTGTTGCCGTTGTTGGCGCCGTTGCCGTTGCCGGCATCGTGGCGGCCGCTTCTGGTGGCGGTGATGAAGAAGCGCCGGGTCCGGGCCCCGGTCCGGGTCCGGGCACCCAGACGACACCCCCGGCCACCAGCACGACGACCGCGTCGGCGCGCTGACCCTGACAGGGTTCGCACCAGCAGGCTGTGGACTTGGATGATGAACTGGACCTTCGGGGTGTCTCCCGAAGGTCCTTTTCGTGTTTCTGCGGCATTTCTGCCGGCGGCCAGTGATGTGTCGCCAGCGGTCAACTGGCTTTACCCGGCCGGTTTCACGATCTCGATATTCACCGCTGCCGTGCGGTCGTGGAGATGCTGGCGCGATTTCCAGCAGAAGCCGGATGTGTCGATCCAGTAATCGTTGCTGAACGGTTTCATGCCACGCATCACCACCGCCTCGCGCAGGCGGGTCAATGTGTAGCGGCGGTCCAGGATGGTTACATCTTCCAGGCCCACCAGGCTGACTTGACCCCGCACTTCCAGATCGTACAGGCCGGCCGCCTGGATATCGACATGGCGGACCCATTCAGTGCCGACCAGTTGGCGCAGATCGGGCACCTGATCACCGGGCAGTCGTGTCCGTGACAGGTCGCCAGGCAGGCCCACCGTCTGGATCAGGAATGGCCCCCGCGTCACCAGAACCTGGCGGGTCTGGCTGTAGTAATACAGCGCCCCATTTCCGCCGATTTCGCCAAGCACCATAAAGGCCTGACTGCTGTCATCCAGCCAGGCCAGGATTGAGGCGTATGGAAGCGCGTCGGCCTGCGCGCGGGTCACGGGTGCCTTGCCCCCGATCCCACCGACCGCCGCCACAGTTGCCCAGTACGGAGATTCAGTGTTACCCAAGTCTCCACACCCGGTCAGGGCGCCTGCTGGCAGTATCGTGGCGGCGACCAGACCCAGGCAGTGTCGGCGGCTGATGGCCGTCTGGATGCCGGGATCGCTTTTGGGAAGAGTCATGGAGAACTCGATGCGTCGTGTGTTCAGGGGCGCCGTCGCCGGACGGCACTTGCGGTCCGGTCTAGCATGTGCCGCCCTGCTTGTCAGTGCCGTGATGCCCGGCATGGCCCAGACCATTGAGTTGTCGGAAGGTTCACTTGACCTTCAGCGGTTGCAGGCACAGCGGGGACAATGGGCGGATGGACAGCAGACGTCGCCCAGCATGTTGGACCGGTCCCGTAGCACAAGTGCCGGTGACCCTTGGCAGAACATGCCATCCAACCCGAGCCAGTATGACACCCGTGACCCGCGCGATCCTGCCTTTGCGGATGGGAATTTGTCACAGCGCCGGCTATCCTCGCTTGAACAGCAATATCGTCAGCGCGGCGGCCAACCGCTGGAACAGTTCGGCTATGATCTGCGGTCTGACCGCCGCTTGGCGGCCACGTCCCTGCTGAACGGTGCGGTGCCGGATGATTATGTGCTGGGGATCGGTGATGAACTTGTCGTAACCCTGCGCGGACAGGTCAACAGCACCACATCGGTCCGGGTCGATCGCGAGGGCCGGGTGGTGTTGCCCAACATGGCCCCCGTAACGGCAGCCGGCCGCCCCTTTGGCGAGTTCCGTGACGATCTGACAGCCCAGGCCCAGGCGGCGTTCCTCCAGACCAGTGTCTTTGTCTCTGTTGGGTCCGTGCGATCCATCGGCGTGCTGGTCACGGGGGAAGTCAGGGCACCGGGTCGCTATACATTGACCAGCTTTTCCAGCCTGATTGATGCCCTCTCGCAGGCTGATGGTATCCAGAAGACCGGTTCCTTGCGGTCGGTACGTATCTTGCGCGGCAATACAGAGATCCCTGTCGATCTGTATGAGGTGCTGCTGGGCAGCCGGACCGTCAATGATCTGCGCCTGCAGGATGGTGACCAGATCATCGTTCCGGCCATCGGAGACACCGTGGCGGTCCAGGGCGATGTGGTCCGACCCGGTATCTATGAATTGAAGTCGCGCGAGGCCGGCCTGTCCACCGTTCTGGACCTGGCCGGCGGGGCGCAGCGAGCGGTTGGCAACCGTCTGGACATCCTGCGTCTGGACAAATCCGGCCGCAATCAAACCATCCGTGATGCTGCCAGCACAGCCAAGATCCTGGCGGGTGACATCCTGTCGGTGGAACTGCCCCGTGATGCCATCGCCTTGGAAGGTGCTGCGGAACGGCCGGGTGGTCGTGGTCTGGCACAGGGCAAGACCCTGCGCGACGTGTTGAATGAGCCCTATATCCTGTCATCCAATCCGTATCTGCCCTTAGCGGTTATTGATACGGAAGACCCGGTCACCCGGCAGCGCCGGTATATCCCGGTTGATCTGCAGCGGGTGATGGACGGGGCCATGAATGTGACCCTGCGGGAACGCGATCGGGTCATTGTGCTCTCCCAGGCCGATATCCGCTATCTGGGCTCTGCCGACGTGCAGGCGGTACTGCGCGGTGAACAGCCCCCCAGCGTTAAACTGGCGGTTGATCGCACTGTGACATCCGAGAAACTGGCCATGGCCGGGGCTGCTGTCAGTCTGGGCGGCGAGGATACCGGGGCGCAGAGCCAGCAAACCATGGCTCGGCGTGACCAGACCATGTCGGGGAGCGTCGGCGCCTTGGATGGGCACGGTGACCGCGACCGCTACAGCCCGAAACCGAACTGGGATGAGACGCCAGAAGGACGGGAGGGCAACGGGACCAGCCGTCAGCGTCGTCTGATCGGCACCTATCCCGATCCGCAAAGCCCGACAGGGGTGCGGCTGGTGGAATCGGATGTCGAATGTGGCGGCCTGCAGACATTGGCTGCGCTCGCCTCTGAAGGGTTGCAGCAGCGTTATGCAGTTGCCCTGCGCACCGGTTCGCGCCGATCCGCCGACACGCCGGTGATTGATATCCGGTCCTGCCCGAAGGTCTTCCACCGTCATCCGGATCTGCTGCCTTTCCTGCTCGAATACGCGATCTCCATCGAGGGTGAGGTTCGGTTTCCCGGCGTTTATCCAGTGGTGCCGGGGGCCAAGGCTGAAAGCGTAATGCGGGCGGTGGGCGGTGTCACACTTGACGCCGACAGCAACGCCGTGGAGATGACCAATGTCGCCGGAGAGCGCGCCAGCGGCCTCTCCCTGGGCCAGTTGAACCAATCGACCCTTAATCCCGGCGACGTGGTGCGTGTCAGCGCGCGTGTCGCCAAACGTGAGGTCGGTGTTGTCAAGGTCGCGGGCGAAGTTGTTCGACCCGGTCGTTATGATATTAAACGCGGGGAACGTCTGTCGGAACTGTTGCGCCGGGTCGATGGTCTCACCCCGGAAGCCTACCCCTATGGTGCCGTGTTCACCCGTGTACGCGTCCGGGAGGCGGAGGAAGCGGGGTATCGCCGTGCGGCACTGGAGCTTGAGCAGTCGATCCCCAGTGTTCTGGCCGCTGCTTCCGGTCAGGAAGCTGAGCAGGCCCGCCAGGCTCTGCCGTTTTTACAGGGTCTGATTGCAAGCCTGAAAAGCACGCGCGCCGTCGGCCGTGTTGTGGTGGAGGTTGACCCTACGATCCTGGCGGCCCGTCCGGAACTGGATTTTGTGCTGGAGCCAGGCGACGAGTTGGTCATCCCCAAGCGCCCCTCGCATGTCACTGTGTCGGGTGAGGTGTTGAACCCCAGCTCCGTCATGTTCAAGAGCGGTATGGTTGCCCGTGATTACATCAAGCTGGCCGGCGGTGAGACAGGAGCGGCTGAACTGTCGGACGCTTTTGTCATTTATCCGAACGGCGAGTCTGAGCCGTTGGACATGGGGCGCTTTAGCGATGGCAGCGTGCCAATCCCGCCGGGTTCCACCATCGTTGTGCCCCGTGATCCACAGCCGTTCAACTTCCTTAGCCTGACCCGTACCGTTGTGGGATTGGTCAGTGATCTGGCCCTTGCTGCCGCATCCTTGGCTGTGATTTCCCGGAATTGAGGCGGATTGAGATCGTGACAAAACGCCGCTTCGTCCGACCGGCCTGTGCCGTCGTCGCCCTGCTGGCGGCGGCCCAGGCCGAGGCACAGGACAGCAACAATCCGTTTCTGTCCTGGCGGCCGCCGGAATCCGTCAATGATTTCGGAGGGACGGGCCTGATCCAGACGCCGGTGGCCCGTGCGGCAGAAGACGGACAGGCCTATGCCGGGTTCAGCTATGTCTGGCCCTATTCGCGCTATTTCATCACCGTCCAGGGGCTTCCCTGGCTGGAAGCCACGCTGCGCTATACCAGCGTCGCCAACCGCTTCTATGGTCCACAGGATTTTTCCGGGAACCAGTCTTATAAGGATCGCGGCATCGACGTGAAGCTGCGCTTGGTGAAGGGGGATGGGGCCTGGCCGAACATTGCGGTCGGGCTGCGCGATATCGCCGGCACCGGCCTGTTTGGGTCTGAATATCTGGTTGCTGACCAGAGTTTCGGTGATTTTGACGTGTCGTTGGGCATGGGCTGGGGCAACATGGGCACCCAGAACCATTTCGGTAATCCACTGGGCCTGTTGTCCAACAAGTTCAAGGTGCGGCCTGATGGGTTCACCAGTGGTGGCGGTGCCTTGTCTACGGATTTTTTCCGGGGACCAGTGGCATTGTTCGGTGGGGTTTCATGGCAGACACCATTGGATGGCCTGCGACTGAAACTGGAGTATGATCCCAACGATTACCAGAATGAACCCCTGGACAATGACCTGAAACAGTCTGTGCCGGTCAATGTCGGGTTCGATTACAAGCCGTGGGATTGGTTGCAGGTGGGGGCCGCGCTGGAACGGGGCGAGCGCCTGATGCTGCGTTTTGCCACCACGACCAATTTTCATAAGGCCAAGGGGCCGGGTAAGATCGACGCGCCGCCGCCGCCGCTGATGCCGTCTGCACCGGTGGCCGCCGCGTTGGTGACACCCTCTCCCGTTTCCATGCCGCCGGAAAGTGATGTGCGGACCGGTTTGGGCCGGCAGGCTGCGTTGGATGGGATCGCGCTTCAGCATTTCACCCGTATGGCCGGTGAGATTCAGATTACCGTGTCGGGCACCCCGCTGCGTGATGGAACCACTGTCGCTTATGATCTGGCCCGCCGTGCGGCTGAACTGGCCCCCGACTTCACTGGACGAATCCAGGTGACCCGGGTGGAGTACAACCTGCCCTGGATGGTCACCAGCTTTGATGCGGCCGCCTTGCGGACGCCTCCGGGTCTGCGGTCAACCACATCCCCGGTGACCGACACAACAGCGACGCCCAGTGTCACCGGGCACCCGCCACCGGAAGAGGTTCGCAAGGAACTGACCAGTCAGCTGCAGAAGCAGGGCTTTTTCCTGACGGCGGTTGATTACCGGTCACCGCGGGTCACGTTGTTCCTGACCAATGGCCGCTACCGTCAGGTGCCCAAGGCCATCGGCCGGGCTGCAAGGACGGCGGCCGCCGTCCTGCCGCCGGAGTATCAGGAGATGCAGATCATCTTCCTGGACAATGGCATGGAAATGCTGTCGGCCACCCTGTATCGCACGGATCTGGAACGGGCCCTGTCGCCATTTGGTGGATCGATTGAAGAGGCGTGGCTTCGCACCCGGATCGACCGCCCCGATGTGAGTGCGGCGGCGGCAAGCCATCCGGAAGATGTCGATTATCCGGGCTTCGGCTGGAACATCCGTCCGGCCCTTCGCCAGACGCTCGGACGGCCGGAGCAGTTCATCCTCTACCAGGCCTGGGTCCGGCTGAACGGGACCATGGTCATCACACCGGGTCTCAATCTCGCCGGCGGTGTGGGCATCAATGTCTCGAATAATTTCGACAAGATGCGTATCCCGTCTGACAGTCTGCTGCCGCGTGTCCGGTCGGACATCAAGAACTACCTGCAACAGGGCACGACAGCGATGACCTATTTGCAGGCCGATTATACCAAGCGTATCGCTACTGACACCTATGCCCGGCTTTACGGCGGGTATCTGGAAGAAATGTTTGGCGGTGTCGGCAGTGAGGTGCTGTACAAGCCGTTCGGCCAGGAATGGGCCATCGGTCTTGATGTCGCCTGGGCTAAACAGCGTGACTACGACCAATGGTTCAAGTTCCGCCCCTATGATGTCGTGACTGGCCATCTGACCGGCTATTATCATTATGAGCCGATGGGCGTGGATGCACGGGTGAAGGTTGGTCGCTATCTGGCCGGTGATGAAGGCGCAACCTTTGAGCTGTCGCGTACTTTCGACAGCGGCATCACGGTTGGTGCCTTTGCCACCTTTACCAACGTCTCTGCCAAACAGTTTGGTGAGGGGCGTTTTGACAAGGGTATTTATTTCATCTTCCCGTTGGACAATCTGTATGTGAAATCCACGCGTGGCAGCCTGGGGTGGCTCTGGCGGCCCCTGACCCGCGACGGCGGCCAGACGCTGAACAATCGACGGCCGTTGATCGGTCAGGTTGGGACGGCTGATGGCGCTGCGCTGCGGCGCGACTGGAACCTGTTGATGGATTGACGGGTTAGACCTGACCCGCCAATTGATGCTGAAAGCTTTCTTGATGATTTTTGATGACCCCTGGCCGGAGAATGAACTGGAGACGCTGGGCGCCTGCCCGGTCTGTCAGTCATCGGATCGCACTGTGCTGCTGGACGGGCTGCACGACATGGCCTTTCGTGTGGCGCCCGGACGCTGGACAATGTGGCGTTGCGGGGGCTGCAAGGCCGCCTATCTCGATCCGCGCCCGGCGGCGGCCTTCATCGTCAAAGCCTATGAGCGCTATTACACCCATGGCGAAAGTGAGGCCTTCAGGCTTGATCCACCGGGTCGGCTCGATACCCGTACCCGGATCATCACGGGTATCCGCAATTCCTGGCTGAACCGGCGTTATGGGGCGAAACTACCCTGGGCCCTGCCGTTCGGCTGGCTGCTGGCCGGACTTTTCGCCGGCCGGCAGCGGCGGGTGGAGCAAGTGATCCGCCACCTGCCTCCCACAAAGGGGCAGAAACGCATCCTGTTGGATGCCGGCTGCGGAAGCGGGGATTTCCTGCGTATGGCTGGGCAATTGGGATATCAGGCCATGGGTCTGGATTTCGATGCGGAAGCCGTCGCCCGTGGCAAGGCCGCCGGTCTTGACATCCGTCAGGGGTCATTGCCGGGCACAGGGCTGGCCCCTGGTAGTGTGGACTATATTACCGTCAGCCATGTGCTGGAGCACCTCCATGACCCTGTCGGCACGCTGAAGGAGCTTTACGGTCTTCTGAAACCGGGGGGCTGTCTCTGGATCACCCAACCCAACCTGTCGGCCCTGGGCCTTCGGGAATTTGGTGTTGCCTGGCGCGGTCTGGAGCCGCCCCGCCACCTCACCCTGTTCGAGCCGGCCGGATTGATCACCCTGCTGACTGGATTGGGGTTTGAACGGGTGTCCCTGTATGATGCGGTTCCGCAGGCCGAGTTTTACTACCGGCAAAGCCGGGCCCAGCAGCTTGGCCAAGACCCCTATCAGCCCGGTCCGACGCCGGGTTGGTCGCCGGAGTGGGATGCCAAGGTGGCAGCAGCCGACGCTGCAGCTGCCCAGGATTCCCGCCTGTCGGAGGCACTGACCATCAGCGCCTGGAAGCCGGCCTGATCATGATCCGCACCCGTAGCACCCGCGGGAGTGCGCCATGGTGACCGATGCCGGTCTGAAAAAGAACTTTGTCTATACCGTGATCGGCATGGCCACACCTGTTATCGTGGCCCTGGCGACCATCCCGATTTATATCCACCATATCGGCGAAGAGCGGTACGGCATTCTGTCCATTGTCTGGCTGTTGCTGGGCTATTTCGGCTTTCTGGATATGGGACTGTCACGCGCGTCGGCCAATGCCCTGGCGCGGCTGCGTGATGCCCCGGACGAGGAACGCTCGCGGGTGTTTTCTTCGTCGCTTTACCTCAATCTCGGGCTGGGTGTCCTGGGCGGGGCGTTGATCTATTTCGTCGGGGGCTATCTGTTCCGGACACAGTTCAACCTGACAGACGCGCTTTGGACAGAATTGGCGCAGGGCATGCCCTGGGTGGCTGCCATGTTGCCGCTGGCCCTGGCATCGGGTGTTGGTTTTGGCGCGCTGGAGTCGCGGGAACGTTTCCTTGCTGTCAACCTTTTGCAGATGACCGGTTCGGCGGCGGGACAGGTGGTGCCGGCCTTATGCGCCGTTTTTATCTCGCCCTCTCTGGAATGGGTGATCCCGGCGGCCTTCCTGATCCGGTTGCTGACAACAGTGCAGGTTTTCTGGCACCTGTCGCGGGTTGATCGGCTCCGTCTGACCCGGTATGACCGGGGGCAGGGCCGGTCGCTTTTCAAATATGGCGCGTGGGTTTCCGTCACCAATATTGTTGGTCCCATTTTGACCTCGCTGGACCAGTTCGTGATCGGGTCAAAGCTGGGCCCGGCGGCCGTGTCGCACTATTCGGTACCGATGAACTTGACGACGCGGGTGCAAATCATCGCTGCGGCCTTGTCCCGAGCGGCCTTTCCACGGCTTTCCCGCTACGGGAAAGAGGATGCCGTGGATCTGGCGGAGCGGTCGATCCGGGCGTTGGCCTATCTGTTCGGTGCTGCCTGTATCGGCGCCCTTTTCCTTGTGGAACCGTTCCTGGCGCTGTGGATATCGCCCTCCTTCGGACAGGTGGCGACCCCGGTCGCCCATATCCTGCTGCTGGGTGCCTGGATCAACGGTCTTGCCTTTGTGGCCCTGTCGTTGCTGCAGGGGCAGGGGCGCCCCGATCTGGCAGCGAAGATTCATCTGATGGAGCTGCTCCCGTTCATCGGCATTCTGTGGCTGCTGATCGATCAGTTCGGTCTGCCAGGGGCGGCGGCAGCGTGGACAGCGCGGGTGGCGGTGGATGCTTTGCTGATGTTTCATCTGTCCGGTCTGCGCTGGCGCCGGCTATGGACACTGCTGCCGGCTGGATTGCTGCTGATCCTGGCGCATCTGGCGGTGGGGCGCTGGTCACCAGACCTGTTGTCCGGTCTGGCGGCGGGCACGGCCGCCGGGATGACCGTGATCATCATCGGCCTGGCGGTTGATCGCCCTTTGCGAACGGTCCTGTTCGACCTGATTCAACGCCGACGTGGGCGGGGAGAATGATGGCGGCCGCACCCAGCATCGACATTCTGTTGGCGACCTACAATGGCGCCCGTTATCTGCCGGCGCTCCTGGCCTCTCTGGCGGCGCAGGAGGGGCCGGCGTTTCGTGTTCTTGTGCGTGACGATGGGTCTGGTGACGCCACACCCGACATTCTGGCGGCCTGGGCAGCGCGCCACCCCGGCCGGGTGAGCCTGATCCCCACCGATGCTCCCACGGGCAGCGCTGCCGGCAATTTCGCACGGCTGATGCAGGCATCAGATGCAGATTATGTGCTGTTCGCCGATCAGGACGATATCTGGCGGCCGTCCAAGGTTGCCGCTACCTTGGACGCTCTGCAGGCCGCCGAAGCCCGCAGTGGGGGGCCGTCCCGCCCGGCCCTGGCTTTCTGCGACCTGGCCCTGGTGGACGGGGACGGCCGGCCGCTGCATGCCAGTTTCCGGGCGTTCCAGGGCCTAGATGTTGTCGCCGGATGTCGGCTGGAACGGTTGCTGCTTAACAATGTTGTGACGGGTTGCGCCATGGGCGTGAACCGTGCGGCCCTGACGACCTGCGGCACCTTGCCCGACGGTGTGATCATGCATGATTGGTGGCTGGCGCTGATCTGTGCTGGGCTGGGGACGATCCAGGTCATGCCCGACTGCCTGATTGAGTACCGTCAGCATGGTGGCAACGTTGTCGGCGCAAAGCGCAGCGATCCGCTGAATACCCTTTCCCGGCTTGGTCGGCTGTCGGCGTTACAGGATAATATCACGGCCTATCGACACTGGCTGACCACCCTTTGCCATCAGGCGGAACAGTTCGGGAATCGCTATGGGGCACACCTGTCGGCCGATCATCGTGCCCTGGTGCAGGCCTTTGCCGGACTGCGGCGGCAGGGGCCATTGCACCGCCGCCTGACCGCGCTGCGATACGGATTTCGATTAGAAACCCCGGCACAGACGCTTGCCTTCCTGGCCCGCATGTGAGGTTCTGGGCCATGGGATTCGGTGTCCCGCCATGGGGACAGGGAATCATCGGCGGATTTTTCCGCGTCGCGGTGTATTTTTTAACATGGGGGCCGGTTCAGCCATCCGAAGCTGCCATAAATCCGACGTCGGAGATGTTCATCAACACTTCTACCCCTGGTGTTGCATAAACGCATCAGTTTAAGTATCTAACAATTTTAATAGTGATTTCATATGGTTACGCGAATTTCTTCAAGCGTGGCGGCCTATCAGCGACCTCATGTTAAAGAGTTGCTATACAAAACCTCATTCCTGGCGGTTTCGCAGTGCATTTGCCGCTTGCATCAAGAATGTACCTCGCATAAAGAACCTAACGACGCATAACGTATGGGGAGCGTTTTTGGGGTATGGTGTGGCCGAGCAAAATGTCTTCAGTCAGCTTTTTGCCAACGTGTGCCGCCAAGTTCTCGGCGGATGCCAACGTTTCATCCTATCCTTTGCGGGCGGGATTCCGTCTGCAAATAGGCTCTTTGGCTCGCCGCATGCCATTTTCCAATAACGGTCCCAGCAACGGTTAAGCGCGACCAAGCCTTTCCACGGAGATCTTAGATGGCTAGTCCCTCCATTTTCGTGTTCAACGAAGCCTACTATCTGGCTCAGAACCCGGATGTCGCCGCCGCCGTCAAGGCTGGCGCCCTGAAGTCCGGTCTTGAGCACTGGCAGGCCTACGGCGCTGCTGAGGGCCGTAATGCTTCGGCTTTCTTCGACTGGGAAGTCTATCGTGACAATAATCCCGACCTGGTTGATGCCGGTCTGGTCACGAGGCAGGACTTCACCCGTCACTTCAACACCTATGGCGTGAACGAGCAGCGCGTGTTCCTGAGCGCCAACGTGTTCAACGCGGACATCTATGCCGCGCAGAACCCGGATCTGGCCACCGCTGGGATCACCGATCGTCTGGCTCTGGAACAGCACTTCAAGGCCAACGGCATTTACGAAGGCCGCGTCACGAAGGCTGGTTTCGACCCGGTCGCCTACATCAATGCCAACACCGACCTGAAGGCGCTGCTGGATGCCGGTGGCAACATCAACGGCTACCGGCTGGCTGACATCGCCAAGGCCGGTTGGTTCCATTACCTGAACTGGGGCATTGGCGAAGGCCGCACCGTTCCGGCCCCGAATCCGACCGTGACGATCGCCGCCGGCGGTTCGACCGTGACCGAAGGCGTCGCCGCGACCTTCACTGTCAGCCTGTCGATCCCGCTGACGACCGACACGACCTACACGTTCAACGTGACGGGCGACACCAAGAATGGCGCCCTGAACGCCGCGTCGGCCACCGACTTCGGTTCCGTCACCGGCACCGTGACGATCCCGGCCGGCTCCACCTCGGCGACCTTCACCGTCACCCCGACGGCTGATGGCGTTTCCGAAGGTCTGGAAGGCTTCAAGGTCACCCTGTTCGATTCGCGTCTGAACGTCATCAAGACCTCCGACGTCATCGGTATCATCGACGCTGCCGCGCCGGTGACCCCGAAGACCATCACCCTGAGCACGGGTGCGGATGCCGGCACGGGCTTCTCTGGTGATACGGCCAACGACACCTTCATCGGTGCGTTCAACCTGACCACCGGCAGCGTTGATGCCACCACCACCACCCTGACCGCTGGCGACAGCCTGGTTGGCGGCGCTGGTGTGGATACGCTGTCCATCTCCGTCGCCGGCAGCGGCACGGGCGTGGGCACCGTAACCCCGACCCTGATCGGCATCGAGCAGATCTCTGTTGCTAGCTCGCTGAACGGCGTTGGCACGGCCTCGTTCGACCTGTCCCTGGCCGACAGCGCCCTGACCACCCTGAGCGTGACCTCCTCGGTTAACTCCGGTTCGAATGTTGCCTTCACCGGTGTGAACAAAATCGTCGCTGTTGACGCCAAGGGCGTTGGCAACCTGTCGGTTGGTTTTGCTTCGGGTGTGGTTTCCGGTACCGGTCACAGCCTGTCGCTGACCCTGGGCGGCTTCGGTTCCGGCACCGGCACGGGTGCGACCACCTTCGATGTCAACGGCATCGAAACGTTGAACATCGCCTCGAACGGTGCGGCCAATACTGTCCGTCTTGGCGCCAGCGGCACGACTGGCACGAACACCGTCAATGCCTCCGGCTCCACGGCGCTGAGCCTGGATCTGGGCACGGGTCACGCTGTCACTACGGTGAATGGGTCTGGCCTGACCGCCGCCCTGACCGTGACCAGCATTGGTACCGGCAACGTTAGCGTGACCGGTGGTGCTGGCAACGACTCGTTCGACTTCGGTTCCAACTTTGACGCCACGGTCCAGACCGGCAGCGGTGCGACGCAGTTGGACGTCATCGCCGGCGGTTCGGGCACCGACACGCTGCGTATTCAGGCCGGTTCTGCCGTTGCTGACGCCGCCTTCGGCAACGTCTCTTCGGTTGAAGTGCTGAACCTGGGTGGTACCAACACCGTGACGCTGGGTGCGACGGCCATGGCCGCCGGCATCACCAGCGTCGTTGACAGCGGCTCGAACATCAGCCTGTCGGTCGCCACGGGTTACACCGGCACCCTGTCGGTTGCTCTCGGTGCCGTTGGTACTGGCACGGACAGCGTGACCGTTGTCGCCAGCGGTTCGGCCACCCTGAATGTGTCGGCCACGGTTGCTGGTTCCGATAACCTGACCGGTGTGACGATCTCGGCCGGTACCGGTACGGGCCAGGTGAGCGATACGCTGGCTTTGACGGCTTCGGGTGCCACCGCTGTGGCGAGCTTGGCCGCCACCATTACCGGTATCGACCGTATCACGGTCGCGGCCACGGGCAGCGGTGCGACCGGCCTGACCCTGACCACGAATAACGCCAACATTGCTTCTGGCGGCACGCTGACGATCGATGCTTCGGCATTGACGACCGGTCAGGCGCTGACCCTGAGCGGTGGTGCGGAGCTCGATGGTCGGTTCAACGTCACGGGCGGTTCCGGTAACGACAACATCATCCTCGGGTCTGGCAACGATACCGTCTTCGGTGGCGCTGGTAACGACTCGATTGACGCGTCGGCCGGTGGCAACGACGTCCTGTCGGGCGGCGCTGGCAATGATACCTTTACTCTGTCCGGCGCCCTGACTTCGGGTGACGTGATCGACGGCGGTGAAGGCACCGATACGCTGGTTCTGGCCAGCGGCACTGTGACCTCCGCCATGCTGACCGGCGTGACGAACGTGGAGAACCTGGTGTTCTCCGGCGACGCCACCCTGAATGCCCCGATCCAGTTCACCAGCTTTGATCTGAGCTTGGCTTCGACGGCTGGTACGCTGACCCTGGCTTCCGGCTACACCGGCGCCACCACCGTGACCCTGGGTTCTGGCGACAGCGTCGTCAACACCGGTGCCAATGTCGCCCTGACGGTCAATGTGACCGACGTGGCCTATGGGACCGGTACCGGCCAGGTCATCTTCGGCGGCACCGGCACCGATACGCTGAACCTGACGGGTGCGTCCACCGGCATCAGCGGCTCTCTGTCCGCCGTGACGCTGCACTCCGGCAGCCATGTCGAAGTGATCAACGTCATTGACGCTGGTGACGCCACGGGTACCGGTGCGACCGGTGCTGGTAAGGATGTGTCGCTGACGCTGGCCAGCGGCTACGCCCGGTCTGTGACGGTCGACGCTTCCTCGCTGGACGCCGGCACCTCGGGCCTGGACGAGACCCTGACCTTCAACGCTTCGCAGTCTTCGGGCACCGTGACGGTGACCGGTGGTGCGGCCGCTGACACCATCACCGGCAGCGCCGGTAATGACGTGCTGAACGGCAATGGCGGTAACGACGTTCTGGTCGCCGGTGCAGGCTTCGATGTCCTGAACGGTGGTGACGGCAACGACACCCTGACCTTCTCGACCAACTTTGACGGTAACGACACCGTTAATGGTGGTTCGGGCACCGACACCCTGTCGATCGACCAGGGCACCGGCGGTATTGGTGATCTGGCGTTCCTGAACGTGACCAATGTTGAGCGTCTGCAGGTGGCCGATGCCACCGGCACCGTGACGCTGGACACCCGCGCGCAGGCGGCTGGCATCAACACGCTCGTCCTCAGCGCTGGCAGCGCTGCGGTGGTGGTGAATGCGGCCGGCTACAGCAGTGGTCTGAACTTCCTCGCCACGTCGAACACGGGCAATGTTCAGCTGTCGGGTGGTGCGGGCAACGACACCTTCACCTTCACCGGTTCTGGCACGCTCCTGACCGCTGATGACTCTCTGATCGGTGGCTCCGGCACCGATACGGTGAGCGTTGGCAATGGCGCTGGTACCAGCGGTTCCGGCGATGCCTTTGCCGGCACCCTGGGTGCTGGTGTGGTTGGCATTGAGCAGATCACGGTTACCGATGCCGCGACCGGCACGGGTTCGACCGGCGCTGTGACGCTGACCCTGAACAGCGGCTTCAACAGCGGTGTTGCCGTCTCCGTTGATGCTTCGGCCCTGAATGGTACGGGTGAAGTCTTCACCTTCACCAACAATGGTACCGGCGCTGTGACGGTTCTGGGTGGTGCGGCTGCTGACGTGATCGTCGGTGGTTCGGGTGCTGACAGCATCGTGGGTAATGCCGGTAACGACAGCATCAACGCTGCCGCCGGTAATGACGTCATCAACGGTGGTGACGGCAACGACACGATCACGGGTGGCGCTGGCGCCGATACGCTGACGGGTGGTTCGGGCAATGACGTGTTCGTCATCGCTTCCGGCTCCTCCACCAGCACGGGCGTTGATGTCATCACCGATTACTCCTCGGGCGATGTCATCCGTCTGGACCTGACCTTGACCGGTGGCGCCACGATCGACGCGACCTACAAGGGTGCGGCGTCTTCCTACTCGGAATCGCTGTCGCTTCTGACCGGTACGTCGGGCACCAACGCTGGCCAGTATGTGTTCGTAACCGGTTCTCAGCAGCTGGTTGTCGACATCGACGGTAACGGCCTGATCCAGGGTAACGACCTCTACATCAACCTGTCAGGTACCACTGGCATCACGGCTTCGGCGATCGCCCTGGCTGTGACGGCGACGGGCAACAACAACTCGGTGACCGGTGGCGCTGGCGATGACAGCCTGACGTTCAATGGCACCGGTACCGGCTTGCTGTTCGTCGGTGGTTCGGGTTCCGATACGTTGACCGTCTCCTCGACCGGTGTGACGGGTACGTTCTCCGGTGGGGCGGGCACGGGTGACGTGCTGGTCTTCGCCTCCGGTTCGAACTCCGGTTCGGTGATCACGCTCAACGCGGTTGAGACCGTGCAGGTTGCTTCGGGCGGTACTGGTACGGCGGTGATCGCTTCGGGCGTTACCGTCACCGGCTCGGTTGCTTCGGGTGGTCAACTGTATGTGTCCGGTGCAGCCGGTGCTGAAACCCTGGTCCTGTCCGGTGTCGGTACGGTGTTTGTGACCGATACGGCCGGTGGCTTCACGGTCTCCGGTACCACGGGTGCTGACGCTGTCGGTGTGTTGGGCTCGGGTGCTCTGACGATTTCGGATACTGGCGGCGCGTTGTCCCTCAGCGGCACGACCGGTACGGAAAGCGTGACGGTCACTGGTACCTCGACCAGCATCAGTGTTCAGGACGGCAGCGGTCTGTTTACGCTGACGACCACCACGGGTGCTGATGCGGTGTCCTATACCGGTCTCAGCACCAGCGGTACCTACAACTTCACCCTGGGTAGCGGCGACGACACCCTGAGCCTGACGGGCAGCGGTGGTACGGGTACGGTTGACGGTGGCGCGGGTAACGATACCCTGACCTTCGCTTCGTCCGGTGGTCATGTCGTGGCTGTCTCCAACGTTGAGACGGTGAGCGGCGGCTCTGGCGTGGATACGCTGACTCTGTCCAACACGGGCAGCGACATCGTTCTGCTGGGTGGTGGCACCACCGGTTCCGCGACCGGTACGGCGATCACCATCTCCAACTGGGGCACCGGCGCTGACGTGATCGATCTGGTGGCCACGGGCGGTGCGGACACGGTTGTGTTCGGCACCGGCTTCAACGGCACCGGTGGCATTACTGGTCTGGTGTTCAATGGCTTCGATGCCGGTGCGTCCAGCGATGTGCTGAACTTTGCCGATATCGTCACCGGTACGGGTGTCAACACGACCATCGGTACGCTGGGTGGTTCTGTTGCCGATACGTCGGTTGGTACCAGCGGCATCATCATGATGACCGGGGCAGCCACCATCACGAACGCTAACTTCGTGGTCGGCGCGACGGCTGGTAATAATGGTCAGATCCATCTGACTTCTACCCAGACCGATCCGTTTATCGTGTTGGTCGCTAATACAAACACCTCCACGGCGTTCAATGTTTACCTAGTTGACTCGGATCTGCTTGGTGACGCTTCGGCCATCGCGGCCGGCGAAGTGCGCCTGATCGGTACGGTTAACTTGGCTGGTACCGACACATTCTCTACGCTCGTTGCCGGTAACTTTGTCCTCTAAGGTTTGTTCGCAAGAACGACATAAGAGGAAGTGAGTACCTCCGCCGCCCCCTCACCGGGGCGGCGGATTTTTTTTGAGAGATGGTTTCCGGCGTCCTTGTCAGTAGGTTGCGATGCACGCGTTTCTGGTTGCGGAAGATTTCACCCTCCACACCACCCGTTTCACCCGCCGGTATCTGGGCGGCACGCTGCAGGGCGAGGTGCCGATCGATCGGCTGGTGATTGATATCGGCGCCGAAGGCGACATGGTGCGCAAAGCCATGGAGGCGGATTACAAGGCCCGCCACGCCAAGGATGAGGTGATCGACGTTCCCAAAAGCGGCGAAACCGACAGCGCGGCCACGACGACGGGTGAGACCACCGGCACCAGCGATGGCGACGCATCCGCCGCCACGATGCCGCAATTCATGAGCAATGTTCAGGAAAGCCAGTTGCTTTCTTGGGCGAACTTGCCCCCGCGCCTGGGGCGGGTGTCATCCCGGATGGTGCAGCCCAGCAGCCTGTTCCGGCATCCCGACGAAGGCGATGTTCTGGCCATGCAGCTGCAGGCGTTGAAGGCGCGGCATCCAGAGAAGAAACATTTCCATCTGGCGGTGGTGAACGCCTTTGGCACCAATCTGGGCGACACCATTCTGGGGATGACGGCGCTTCGTCATATTGCTGGCTACCTGAAACAACATCTCGACAGTTTTGTCATTGATCTGCTGCTGGGCGCCAATGCTGGTGTGGCCAATTTTGACATTGCCGGCCACGATGATTGGCTGGGTGAGCAATATCTGCTGGGCCCCACCCTGACTGAATTCGCCCGCTACGATGCCTATTTCGACTTTACCGGCCTGATCGCGCTGCCGCGTATCACCGAAATGGCCATTTCCGACTGGTATCTGTGGTGGAGCGGGCTGGACCCGGCCACGGTCCCGGCTGTGTCCAAGCGCAACATCCTCTATCACCAGTGGCCCGTCTGGCAGGAAGTGTCACGGGCGCTGCAGGGCATCAAGGGGCGAAAGATTTTCTTCAACCCCAAGGCCAGCGTGCCTTTGCGGACCTTCGCCGACGAGCATGTGGCCAAGTTTCTAAAGCGGCTGCTGAAACTGGCGCCCGATACCACCATCATTGTCGATCGTGAGATCAAACTTGATCATCCACGCCTGATCAATCTCTCAAAGGAAATCAATTCTGCGGCCAAATTTGGCGCGTTGGTTGCCCATATGGACGGTATGATCAGTGTCGACAGTTTTGCACTGCATGCTGCGGATTGCGCCAGTGTGCCCAGTGTCGGACTGTTCGCATCCATCGACCCCTATGCCTATCCTTATTATCCCCATCATCAGGGGGTGTTGATCCCCGATGGCGAAACCCTGCCCGCCTATAAGAAATTCAAGACCAATTCGGACGAGGAATGGGCAGAAATCAAGGATGTCTACGCAGACGCCTGGGGCCGGCTGGACCCGCAGGTAGTGTGGAACATTCTGCAGGAAAAGATGAACGCCCGCAACAACGTGCCGCCGCATAATGGCACACGTATGGTGTATGGCCCGCACCAGCGCCCCCGCTACAAACAGACGGGCCAAGGTCGGCTCTTGCCGCATGAGAATAGCCCGCCGCTGTGGTTGCAGGCGCAACGACGGATGCTGGAGATCGGCAAGTTGCTGCTGCGTCCCCGCAGCCAGGCCATCATGGTCACGCCCGGGCAAAGCATGCTGCCGGTTGCCGTCGCCCAGCATATGGAGCGGGAAGGGCGCCTGCATGTGTTTGAACCACGTGACGCGCGCCGGCAACTGATCGCCATGGACATTCTGGACCGCGCGGCGACCGGTATCCAGGTGCAATATTATGATGCGTTTCCAGGCAAGATCGAGCAGGCCTCCTTCCCGTTGGAGGATGTGCTGTCGGAAACCAACCCGACAGTTTGGGGTAACCTTTACAAGAAGAAGTCGGTCAAACCCCTCAGCATCGATGCGATGGATCTTGATGTGCTGAGCTGCATCGTGATGAGCATGCCGGCGCCCTGGAAACTGGTGCTGGAGTCTGCGTTGGAGACGATTGAACGGCTCAAGCCCGCCATCCTGATCGGCCCGGTTGCCAGTTTCCAAGATATTCGTGACATTGCCACGATGCTGCAGGCCGTGAAATATCAGTGCTGGATCGAGCAGTTGGAACCCGGTAAATCCGAAACCAGCATCTTGCTTGCCGTGAATGATCAGATGAAGGTGCAGGGGCTGAAGCGCGTCCAGTTCACTTGACCGCGGTCCCCGCAACCGAACCAGATCAGTCGTGTCGCCCACGCCCCTCTTGGTCGGGGCTGACCCATTTTCCCGTCGGCCGCCCCTGCTGAAGGTGCGGCCGCGCTGGCCCAACGGAGCAAATCCATGTCCAAAAGCTGGACCGATATCCCCCTGTTGCCCGTCGCCTGGGGCGAAGTGTTCGATAAATGGACGATCCTGGTGATCAAGGAAGCCCGGATCGGTGACCCGGAAAAGGTTCGCAACGTCAACCGCGAACGGGTCGAGATCGAAAAAGTGGTCGGCGATCGCAGCCGTTTTCCCGCCGGTCTCGACGGGCTGGTCGCCGCGCTGCACGATATCAATGCCCAGCTTTGGGATATTGAGGATGGCAAGCGCCGCTGTGAGCGGGAAAAAACCTTTGATGATGGGTTCATCCATCTGGCCCGGCAGGTCTATATGAAGAATGACGAGCGCGCCCGCATCAAAAAGGACATCAACCTGTTGCTGGGCAGCGCGATCATTGAGGAAAAATCCTACAAGCCCTATTGATGTCCACCCCTGATCCCCGCGTGGAGGTGGACTTGCCTGGTAATGCCGCCATCTTCTTCCATCCGGAAGGGTTTGATACAACCAGCCCCAAGTTGATGGGCCGTCATGCCGCCGGGGAGGGGTTCCTGCGCGGCTGGTTCCGCCATGGCGGGTTTGAGGACCTGCATTGCCAGGTTGGCGATTTGCGCCATGCCCAGGCTTTTGGCGAGGCAGCGCAGGCGCAATCCTGGCGCGGCAAGATCCATGTCCATCAGACCGACCGACCGGAAACGCTGGCCGGGGTTGGTGCCGTTCTGATGCCTGGCCCCAATCTTGGCCAGCAGACTTGGCATCGGCGGTGCCGTGTTCGGCCCAACGCCTATTCGGTTGTCGGCCTGACGCACACGACCGCGTCCGCCAACGCCTTGGATAATATCGGGGATCTACTGATTTCTCCGTTGGAAAGCTGGGATGCGCTGATCTGCACCACCGAAGCGGTCAAGACCATGGTGGTCCGAACCCTGACGGACCAGGCAGCCTATCTGGCGCAGCGTTTTTCACTGCCGCCATCCGCCACGGTGACCCTGCCGCAATTGCCCGTCATTCCGCTGGGGGTGGATTGTGAACGGTTCGCGCCACGCCCCGACCTTCGGCAAAGCTGGCGGGAGAGGTTGTCGATTGGCGAGTCGGATGTCGTTGTCCTGTTCATGGGGCGCCTCAGCTTTCATGCCAAGGCGCACCCCATGGCCATGTACCAGGCGCTTCAGGACGCCGTCCCATCGTTGCCGGCAGGGGCCCGGCTGCATCTGATTGAGGCGGGATGGTTCGGTGGCCCGCATATTCAAGAAGCGTTCGCCCGTACGGTGCCCCAGATCTGCCCCGATGTGGTTCACCACCTGTTGGACGGACGGGAACCCGCGGTTCGCACCGGCATCTGGCACGCCGCCGATATTTTCTGTTCCCTGTCCGACAATATTCAGGAGACGTTCGGCCTGACGCCGGTGGAGGCGATGGCGACAGGATTGCCCTGCGTGGTTTCCGACTGGAACGGCTATAAAGAGACCGTGCGCGATGGGGTTGACGGTTTTCGTGTGCCCACCTGGATGCTGCCACCGCCCTTCGGAGCGGATATCGCCGTCCGCCACGCCTTCGGGACGGACAGTTACGACCTTTACTGTGGTAAAAGCTGTCAGTTTGTCAGCGTTGATGTGGCGGCGACCACCCAGGCCTTCCGCTCTCTGATTGCCGACCCGGACCTGCGGCGGCGCATGGGCGCGGCCGGCCGGCAGCGCAGCCAGCAAGTGTTTGATTGGAAGGTTGTCATTGCGTCCTACAAGGAGTTGATGACCGATCTGTCGGCACGCCGCGCAGCGGCAGGGATGGCGGGCTGGACCCCGCCGCCAGCCGGCCGGCAATGGCCCTTACGACCTGATCCGTTCTGGAGCTTCGCCCATTATCCCACCCATCTCCTGGGGGGGGCAACACGCGTTACGGCGACGGGCTTGTCGCCGGAACGGCTGGAGTTGATCTACACCAATGGTATGGTCACCTACGCCCATGCCGCCCTGCCTACCTTGCCGGCCTTGAAACAGGTTCTGGCGCTGGTGTCTGAGCAGCCAGGGGCGGATGTTACCACCCTGGCGGCGACCGCCGATTTGGCGACAGGACCGATCCTGCCGCAGGCACTGCTGTTCCTTGCGAAATATGATTTTGTTCGCCTGTCGCCATAAGGCACAGGCAAGTGGGGTTGTGGGATGAAAATACTGTTCGTCCATCAGAATTTTCCCGGGCAGTTCCGGCATCTGGCATCAAGCCTGGGCACCGGCGGGCACAATGTCCGTGCGATGGCGATCCACGGGCAAGCCCTGAAAGGCGTTGAGGTCTGCAATTACCCCGTCTCCCGTGGATCAACCCAGAATATCCACCCGCTGGCCGGGGATTATGAGACAAAACTGATCAGGGCGGATTCCTGCGCCTCGGCCGCTGCGCGCATGAGGGCAGAAGACTATACACCGGACCTGATCGTCGGGCATCCCGGATGGGGTGAGATGCTGTTTCTGAAGGACATATGGCCCCAGGTACCGCACCTGCATTTCCTGGAATTCTATTACAGCCCGACCGGCGGTGATGTTGGGTTCGATCCGGAGTTCCGGCGCAGCGAATGGCAGAACTTGGCGCGCGTCCGGGCCAAGAACGCCAATGGTCTGTTGAATCTGGAACTGATGGATGCTGCCTACAGCCCCACATATTGGCAGCGTTCTTCCTACCCGGCGCTGTACCAGCCCCAGATCGAGGTGATCCATGACGGCATTGATACCGATCTGCTGGCACCCGGATCGGCGCAGGTGGCCAATGTCGGGCCGAACAAGCTGACCTTGAAGACCGGGATGGAGATCGTCACCTTCGTCAACCGTAATCTGGAGCCCTATCGCGGTTACCATATTTTCATGCGGGCTTTGCCGCGGCTGCAGGCGCTACGCCCCAATGCGCTGTTCCTGCTGGTCGGCGGCGATGGCGTTTCTTATGGCGCGGCGGCCCCCAAGGGTACCAGTTGGAAAGACATCTTCCTGGAGGAGGTCAAGGACAAGGTCGATATGTCCCGGGTGATCTTCCTGGGCAATCTGCCGTACAACAGCTTCATCGGTATTCTCCGGCTCAGCGCTGCGCATGTGTATCTCAGCTATCCGTTCGTCTTAAGTTGGTCGATGCTGGAGGCAATGAGTTTGGGCGCCCTGATCGTGGGCAGTCGGACCCCGCCTGTCGAAGAGGTGATCGAGCATGAGCGCAATGGCGTTCTGGTCGATTTCTTCGATGTTGACGGGCTGGCCGATCGCGTTGCCCATGTCCTGGCCAACCCCCAGCATTATCAGGGCATGCGTGAAGCCGCCCGCCAGACTGTGATCGACCGCTACGACCTTCGCCGTCACTGCTTGCCGCAGCAATTGGCCCTGGTTGAGCGTGTGGCCGCGATGAAGGTTTGAGGAGCCGGTATGACCCTGAAAGCGACAGCCATCGATGTGCGCTTCGTCTCGGAGGAGGATCGCCTTGCCCTGACGCTGCGGTCCGACGATGACAGCCTTGAGATGCATGTGACGCGCCGGATGACGCGCGCAGTAATGCTGGCCATGGTGGAACTGCTGATGCGGTCCAGCCGCGAGATTGGGGCGGCACCGGCGGGCAACCGCACCGATGTTCTGCTGTTTGAACATATGGAAGCGGCAGCAGGCTGGCAGCGCGTTGAAGGATCGGCACAACCGGGTGGCCTTTCCGATGCATCACAGACGGCGACTGTCGACATAGGTGGGGTGCGGCAAACTGCTGCTGGCGCCGCATTGTTAACAAAAACAGACGTTACGGTTCGCGATGGAAACATGCAGTTGCATTTCCACGACCGTGAGGGCGCGCGGGCCGAAATCGAACTTCCCCGAGACAAGGCACACCAGTTTCTGTCGATTCTGCGTGAAAAATCCGTTCAGGCGCAATGGGATATCCAAGAGTTGTCCTGGATGGACCGGCGGTCGCAGGTTGTTATTCCCGAAGGTGTGCGGCTCAGTTGACCGCCGCAGGCCGGATGTGCCGGTGGAATGCCGACAGCGCGGGGCGTGGTTGTGACAACAGTAACTTACTGATATTGCCCTGCAGTACATGCCCGGATACAATGCCGGCGCGATTGAGCGGGTGGCCTCGTGCAGGCACCCCTTATATAAGGCAGCCAGTGCTATGAAGATTATCGGTTCCAACCGCCCCGCAGGCGCTCCCTCTCCGCTGCGGCAGGCGCTCCAGAAGTCCGCCAGGGCTTTTGGCTATGTCGGGGTTTTCAGCTTCTTCGTCAATCTGTTGATGCTGGCTTCGCCCATCTACATGCTTCAGGTTTATGATCGCGTGCTGACGGCGCGCAGCGAAGCCACGCTGCTCTATCTCAGCATCATCATTGCAGCCATGATGATGGTCATGGCCATGCTGGAAGTGATCCGATCGCGCGTGCTGGTCCGGGTCAGCGGCAAGATGGAGCAAGAGCTGGGCTCGCGCGTGTTTGACGCGATCTTTGCCCTGAACCTGCGCATGCCGGCCGCGAACCGCAGCCAGTCCCTGCGCGATCTGGATAATGTGCGCCAGTTCATTACCTCGCAGGGGCCATTCGCTTTTTTTGATGCGCCGTGGGCGCCGATCTTTATCGGCATCGTCTGTCTTATGCACCCGTTGCTGGGTGTTGTTGCCTTGGGCGGCGCCATCATCCTGTTTGCGCTGGCTTATGCGACGGAAGTGGTAACAAAGAAGCCGCTGTCGGAGGCCAATGGTCATGCCCTTCGGGCAACGGCGTTTGCCGAGGCCAGCTTGAAGAACAGCGAAGTGCTGGCGGCCATGGGCATGTTGTCGGGCATTCGTCGGCGCTGGCGATCCAGCCAGGATCGCGCCATGCTGCTGCAGGCCATCGCCAGCGACAATGCCGGCTTTATCGGTGCGCTGACCAAATTCACCCGTTTGGCGGTGCAGTCGGCCATCTTGGGCGTTGGCGCCTATCTGGCGCTGGAGAATGAGATTACGCCGGGTGTGATGATCGCCTCGTCCATCATCATGGGGCGCGGCCTGGCGCCGGTGGAACAGGCCATCGGGTCCTGGAAGATGTTTGTCAGCGCGCGGGGGGCCTATACACGCCTCAACGAATTGCTGCGGACCTTCGACACAGACAAGGAAACGATGGAACTGCCGCCGCCGCAGGGCAACCTGGCGGTGGAGCGCGTGGTTGCGGTGCCGCCCGGTGGCAATACCCCCACCATCAAGGGTGTCAGCTTCAGCCTGGTGGCTGGCGAGTCTCTGGCCCTGGTTGGTCCCAGTGCTGCGGGTAAGTCCACCTTGGCCCGGCTCTTGGTCGGTGTCTGGTCGGCGCATAGCGGGTCGGTTCGTCTGGACGGTGCCGATGTCTTTGCCTGGAACCATGAACAACTGGGCCCCCATATCGGGTACTTGCCGCAGGACGTTGAAATTTTCGATGGCACCATCAAGGAAAATATCGCCCGGTTTGGCGAGGTTGATCCGGTCAAGGTGGTGGAAGCGGCCCAGTTGGCCGGTGTGCATGAGATGATCCTGCGCCTGCCCAACGGGTATGACACGTTGATCGGTCCGGGCGGCATTGCCCTGTCCGGTGGCCAGCGTCAGCGCCTGGGTCTGGCGCGGGCCGTCTATGGCGATCCGCGTTTCCTGGTTCTGGACGAACCAAATTCCAACCTGGACAGCGAGGGTGAAGCTGCCCTTGTCCAGGGTCTGGCCAAGTTGCGGGAGCGCAAGGTCACCGTGGTCCTCATCTCTCACCGCCCCAGCATCATGAACCATGTCGACAAGATCCTGGTTCTGCGCGATGGGCTGGTGGAAATGTTCGGGCCCAAGCAGGAGGTGCTGGCGCGTCTGACGCGTCCTGTGGCGCAGCCGCAGGTACAGCAGCAGCAGCCCCCAGGCCAGATCGCCTCTCCCGCCGGTGCGGGCGCCTAACGGCACCGCTGGTCGACCATCGTTGAAAGTTTACGAAAATGATGAAGTTTCTGACCACCCAGAAGGCACTCCCGGCCATGCCGGCCGGTTCGGAAGTGCCGGCGGTTCCCACCGATGAGATGCCGGTTGTCCGTTCGGGCATGATCCTGATCGGCGTCTCTTTCGGCGCCCTATTCCTCTGGTCCGTGTTTGCCCCTATCGCCAAGGGGGTTGTGGCACCAGGCTTGGTTGCAGCCGACAGCAATCGTAAGACCATCCAGCATTTGGAAGGCGGCATCGTCTCCGAAATCCTGGTGCGCGACGGCGATACCGTGAAGGCTGGTGACACGCTGATCCGTTTGGACGGCGTGACCCCGCAGGCACAGCGCGATGTGCTCTTTGGTCAGTTTCTGACCGCCAAGGCCCAGGAAGCGCGATTCATCGCCGAGCGCGACAATAAGAAGGCCATCGCCTTTCCAGCAGAATTGCAGGGAGACGGCGACAATGGCCGTAACTCCTTTATTCGCGCCACGGAAGAGGAAGTGTTCAAGTCCCGGCGTGAAGCCCTGACCGGCCAACTCTCCATCTATGAGCAGCGCATCAAACAGTTGGAAGAGCAGAGCAAGGGGCTTGCTGCCCAGGTTGCCGCCAACACCCAGCAGATCACCCTGATCGACGGTGAGTTGGAAGGTCTGCAGCAATTGTTTGAAAAGGGCTATGCCTCCAAGACCCGGTTGTTGGAACTGCAACGCCGCCGTGCGGAATTGGAAGGGGATCGCGGTAATTACGAAGCGGAAATCGCCCGCAGCAAGGTTGCCGTGGGTGAGGCACGCTTGCAGATCCTCCAGGTGCGTAAGACGTTTGAGGAGGATGTCGCCAAGGGTCTGTCAGAGGCACAAGCCCGTGTCTTCGACCTGCAGGACCGGTTGACCAGCGCGACCGACGTCTTGCAGCGGCGGGATGTCAAGGCGCCGACTGACGGCATTATCGTTAACTCCCGTGTTCATACGGTTGGTGGTGTTGTCCGCGCCGGTGACCCGTTGATGGAACTGGTTCCCAGCAATGACGACCTGCTGATCGAGGCCATGGTATCGCCAATGGATATCGATGTGGCCCAGGTCGGCATGGAAACAGAAGTCCGTTTCTCTGCTCTGTCCACCCGCAACATCACCATTCTCACCGGGACGGTGGAAACGGTGGCGGCGGATGCCACGACCAACCAGCAGGGCGGCCGTTATTATATTGCCCGAGTCAGGGTGCCCAAAGATCAGTTGGCCCAGTTGGGCGACCAGAAGCTCGTTTCCGGCATGCCGGCGGAAGTGTTGATCAAAGCGGGTGAGCGCAGCGTTGTGGAATATCTGTTGCGCCCGTTGACCGACAGCTTCTTCAAGGCTTTCAAGGAAACCTGATGGTGGGGAGCGGAGCATGATCCCGGCCCTGGGTGGCTCCGGCCTTATTTGGCGTATCCAGGCAGCCCCGCGCGATCTGGCGCGCGGGGTTTCTGCGTGTGAGCTATCGGCAAATTGCCTGGTGGTACCGGATGCGACCTGGACCGGATTGGTGCCCGATGCGGCCTATGTCGAATGCCCGACATTCTTTCTGGAGGACAAAGCCGGCTTTGTTGCGCTGCTGGCCTTCTTTGTCATCAACTCCCTGCGTTTCCGTCTTTATGCCCGTGCCCCGGCGGGAGAGGCGGACGGGCTGCTGATGGCCTATCCACGGCTGGATGATGCCACAATGCAGATGCTGCGGCATTTCGATCCCCGGTCTGCCCAGCAGATCAATCAACTTTGGCAGCGACTGGAGGCCTTTCTGGGGCGCATTGCTCTGCCCGGGGCAGAACCGCAGGATCTGCTCTGATGTCTGGCAGTACAAACGGCCAGACATGTCCCGCTACTGAACCCGGACCCGCGGAAGCCGGTTGATGGGCGTCAGAATGATGCGGCGGAAAAAGGTCTCAGCCCCTTCCGATTGAAACTGGATGCGGCCGTGCGTCAGCGGTTGAAGCGATCCGTCAGGTTGTTGAACCGACAGATTGCGCAGTTCCATGACCGGAACCCCGTTGACCACATGGATCGACCGGTTTCCCAGGACATAGAGGTCAAGGATATTCCATTCGCCGACCGGCCGTTCGGCATCGGATGCGGCTTCGACATTCCAGGCCGGGGCCTCCACCGTGACGGCGCGCCCCCCCACCATGAAACGACGCTGCGGATCAATCAGCGTGCGGTCACGGCCGACGTTGGTCATCGGTTTCACCATGGTGCCGACAGGGACAACCATTCCGGTCGACCCCCGCATAATTTCAAACTCCACTGACGGCATCCAGGTGCCGTAAACACTGCCCGGCTGTCCGAAGGAATGGTAGAGCAGGCCGTTATTCTCCGGCAGATCCAGGCGTGGCGCATGGCGCTTCCCGCTCCAGCGGAATTCCAGCCGCAGATGGTAGTCGCCGAAATGGCCCCGATGCACGATTGACCCCCAGGTGGTCCCATCCACCCGCAAGGTCGGTTCGCCGTCCAGCGTTACCAGGGTGAACATCGGGTCCCCATTGGGCCGGGCCCCGATGGGTTGGGCGGTCCTGTTCACATAGGTGACGGAGGGGTCCGGATAGCCAAGCCAGATATCCCAGTCCGACAAATCACGCCCATTGAGTAGGTTGACCGGCGGTCCGACCGGGCTGGGGATGTCGGTAAGGATCAGGCGCTGGGGCTGATAAATCGGATCATCGGCCAGGATCCGGGTCAAGACCGGGTCCGCTTCCTTTGCGCCGACCGACAGAAAGGTGCTCGCGATCAGCACCGCTGTTGCCAGCCCAACACCCCCCAACCGCATCATCTTTCGCCCTTTGTTGATAGCGCTGTCAATTTTTGGCCCCACTATGGACCAATCAGCGGCGTGGGGGAAGGGGGGGATGCCATCACAGGGTTTTTTCCATAAAAATGCTGGCCCCGCCGCCACAGGAATAGTTACCAAAAGCGGCACAGCGCGTAAAACCCAGCCTTTGATAAAGCCTGACAGCTTCGCGCTGCGGTTCCCCCGTCTCCAGCTTCAACAGGCCAATACCCTCTGCCCGCGCCAGTTGCTCCAGCGCTGACATGATGGAACCGGCAATGCCCAAGCCGCGATGCACGGGATCGACATACATGCGCTTGATCTCCCCATACCCTGATGGATCGATGCGCAGGGCGCCGCAACCGACGGCCCGTCCATCCCGGCGTGCCAAGAGGAAACGCATATCGGGAGCTGTCAGTTGTTCAGGGTCCAGAAGATGGTTGTCCTCCGGCTGGTATAAGTGCCCCAGATACGCATCCAGGGCGGCGATCAGGGCACGTGCATCGGGTGCCGTAGGGTCTGACCGCGCGACGCTAATGGTGGTCATTGAACCTCCTTGCATAAGAAATCGACCAACGCCGGGACTGTCTGCGTGGCGGGCCCATAAAGGCCGCCATCAAACCGCCCCCCTGTTTCCGCCATATTGATTTCCAAGGTGGTGGCCCCGTTCGCCTTTGCTTCGGCCGCAAAGCCAGCGGCCGGATAGACAGTGCCGGAGGTGCCAATGGCGATGAACAGGCCTGCATCACTCAAGGCGTCACCAATCTCCGCCATGAAGAGCGGCATTTCGCCAAACCAGACGATATGGGGACGCAAGCTGCCGATGGCACCGCAGCCGGGGCAGATTGCCGACACTGCCAGATCACCCTCGAACCGGTCGACCCGGCCACAGGCGGCACAGCGTATTTTCAGTAACTCACCATGCATAGGCAGAAGTCGGGATGATCCGGCCCGAGCATGCAGATCATCGACATTCTGGGTGACCAGCAGAAAAGGCCCACGCCATTGCCGCTCCAGTTGGACGAGCGCGTGATGCGCGGCATTCGGTTGGACGGCCGGGTCCAGAACCGCGCGGCGCCGGGCATTGTAGAAACCCTGTACCTGTGCTGGGTTGCGGGCAAAGGCCTCTGGCGTGGCGACATCTTCCAAACGGACCTGCGCCCAGATGCCATCCGTATCCCGGAACGTGTGCAGACCCGATTCCCGGCTGATGCCCGCTCCTGTTAAAATGACCAGCCCTGCATCGGCCCGCAGGCCCTGTAAGAGGCGTTTTAGAGGGGCATTGATCATGCGGGAACCGGAAGTCGGTAAAAGAAGATACGGCCGCAGGGTGGCATGATGCCGGGGTCGCGGACAAGAGGGGGCGGGCCTGCTATGAACGCCGGATCGATGCAACTGACCGTCGTCGGGCTTCCCATGCGATCCATCCTGTTTGTCTGCACCGGCAATATCTGTCGTTCCCCAACGGCCGATGGGGTCTTGCGCAAAATGGCCGCCAATGCCGGTCTGGACCTGCGGGTCGACAGTGCTGGCACCCACGGTTACCATGTTGGGGATGCGCCTGACCCGCGAACCATCCGCACGGCCCGTAGCCGGGGATATGACCTGTCACACCTGCGGGCCCGCAAATTGATCATCGCCGATTTTGATCGCTTCGACCTGATCCTGGCTATGGATCGCGGACATCTGGAAATCATGCGCCGGTTGGCGCCCACCGGATCAGCGGCGCAACTGTCCCTGTTCAGCGATGGTGCCCCCCCGCCTTGGCGCGGGCGGGATGTGCCGGACCCCTATTATGGTGGCGCCGATGGGTTTGTTGAGGTGCTGGATATGGTCGAGGCCGGTGTACGCGCTTTGCTGATGCGGTTCACGAAGCCCTGAGCGCGTCCAGCGCATCCGCAAAGCGCCGGGACAGCGGGACGATCGTGCCATCCGAAAGCGACAGAGCGTAATCGCCCGACCCCTCCGGCATCATACCCCTGACATGCGCCCGGTTGATCAACCAGGAACGGTGGGTGCGCAACAGGCCCTGCGCCGACAATTCCTCCGCCACCTGGGTCAATGTGGCACGCATCAGGGGGCGTTTGCCATCCGCCAACAGGAATTCCACATAATTGCCGGCTGATCGGGCAGCCATGATGTCGGCCACGGGAACCCGCCAGAGCCGCGCGCCATCGCGAATGTCAAACAGGGCAGGGTGCTGGCCGGGTGCTGGCGTAAGCGGGACGGGGCTTGGCGGCGGCAGCGGAGCTGCCGTGCCTGCGGCGACTGTGCCTGCACGGCCATGACCGAACAGCAAAAAAACGCCGCAGATCACCAAATAGGTCACCAGGTCTTTCCGCCCCTCGTAAATCAGCACTGGGACAGACAGGTTGAACCGGTAATCAAGATCCAACACGGCTGTGACGGTGTTGCGGACCAGGGCCATACCAACCGTGTGGAGAATGCTGAACAACAGAACCGTTGGCACATGCACCAGCGCCACACGGGCCCAAGGGCGGCCCAGGGGAGCGTATGCCAAGGCCATGGCCGGCAGCCAGCACAGGCAAAGCAGTGTTGCAGCGCTGCTGAATTCCGTCAGGACAGGAAGCCACCGTGGCCAGTTGCGATCTTCCCAGGCCGACAGGATGTTGACGATATTTGACACCAGCAGCAGCGGCACCAGCCCCAGATAGGGCCGCCAGCCGCCGATGCCGCCCGTCACAGGATGCGTGCCGTTCGTCCCTGGCATGGCAGGGACGGTGCCATTTGTCCCCGTGTCCTTGGCACTATGCAGGCGCCAGGGCCAGAAGCGGTGGCCAGCACCCCCTCCTTGATCCTGAGATGACGATGACGACGACAAACCCCGTTCCATCCACTCTGTCCGCCAGCAGCCAGCGTCTCCCTTTCCTGGACTGGGTCCGGGTGGGCGCTTTCGGCCTATTGATCCTTTACCATGTCGGCATGTTCTATGTGACCTGGGATTGGCATGTGAAGAGCCAGCATGTGGGGCCGGCGCTGGAGCCGCTGATGCTGCTGTCCAATCCCTGGCGATTGTCGCTGCTGTTCTTAATCTCTGGTGTCGCCACCCGCTATATGGCCGACCGGATGGGGCCGGGCGAACTGGCCCGTTCCCGCCTGCCGCGTCTGGGCATTCCGCTACTGTTTGTCATGGCAGTACTGGTGGTGCCGCAGCCCTATTACGAGGTTGTGGAGAAAATCCAGTATGCTGAGGGGTTCCTGGCCTTCTATGGCCAATACCTGTCCTTCCATCAGGGTTTCTGCCGGGGGGATGATTGCCTGATCCTGCCCACCTGGAACCATATGTGGTTTGTGGCCTATCTGCTGCTTTACACGGTTATACTGTCGCTGATCCTGGTGGCAGGTGGTGGCCGGGCCATGATCCGGCTGGGGCAGGGGGCCTGGACGCGGCGGCCCTGGATGGTGCTGCTGGGGCCAATGCTGATCCTGGTGGGGCTGCGTCTGGCCCTGTATGACCGGTTTCCCGTCACGCACAACCTGGTTTGGGACTGGTACAACCATGCTGTCAGCTTTGGCATGTTCCTGCTGGGCTATGCGATTGCCCGCAATGCTGACCTGTTCGACCGGGTGGCGGCGATGCGTTGGTCTACCCTGGTGTGGGCGCTGCTGGCCTGGGGCGCTTATGTCTATTGCTGGTCACTCTGGACTTTTCATGATCATGACTTGCCTGTCGACGGCGATATACTGCGCCTGATCGCCCGAACCGCCTATGGCGTGCAACAATGGACCATGATCCTGGTGGTTCTGGGCTTTGCCCGCCGACATTGCAACCGGTCAACGCCGCTGCTGCGTTATCTGTCGGTCGGTGTCTTTCCCTTCTACATCATTCATCAGACCCTGATCGTGGTTGCCGGCCATAATCTCAGCCCCCTCGCCCTGCCGGTTGCAGTCGAGTCGCTGTTGATCATCATCCTGACCGTCGCAGGCTGTTTTGCCACTTATGAACTGGCGCGGCGGAGCCGGCTGTTGGGGCCCTTGCTCGGGGTGAGATAAGGCTTTCTTTACGCCTGCGGGCGTAGGGTATGCCCAGCCGGCACCCCGCCGGCGCCTGTTCGGGGTCGGATGTGACTGGTGTTGCCTGTGTGCCTGACATGGCCATAACAGGGATCGACGCGGTTGGTGACCCGCGCCTGCGAGGGCTGGTCGCCTATTGGGCGCACTGCCGCACGGCGGGTTCCCCCGCCCCGGCCCGCCATCATCTGAACCCCGCCGATATTCAGCCCCTTCTGCCCTGGATCATGTTGCTTGATGTCATGGAGGATGATTATCGCTATCGGCTGGTCGGGACGGCACTGGATGGCTTATTCGGACGGGCCTTGACAGGCACCACCCTGCGGCGGGCTTGGCCTGCCCATTTGGGGGACCATTGGCGGCACTGGATGGACCGGGCCCGCCGGGATGCCTGTCCCGCCACGACCAGGTCTGTTGTCAATACGCGTCGAGGCCGGATGCGCCTGGAGGCGGTGATCCTGCCCTTGTCCAATCAACCTGGATGCATCGACATGCTGCTCTGCGGGCTCTCCGGTTCGTCTGCTCGCCATCGGTACTCACCGCTGCTAAGACCGACCGATGAGGTTCTGGAAGATGAACTGATCAGTTTCGAGGCGTCGGCACTGACGCTTTGAGGCGCGGCATCGCCGGTGCTAGGGTGCCGCGATCCTTCAGTCAGCCCTGTGACCGATCCCGTGACCGACAGCAGCAGTAACCGTCCCGACGGCCCCGTCTCTCCCATGATGGCGCAGTATCTGGAGATCAAGCGCCAGCATCCTGGTTCCTTACTGTTCTACCGGATGGGGGACTTCTATGAGCTGTTTTTCGATGACGCGGTCCAGGCGGCGGGGGCGTTGGATATCACCCTAACCCGGCGTGGCCAGCATCAGGGGGAGGATATCCCCATGTGCGGTGTTCCGGTCCATTCCCATGAACAGTATCTCTCCCGCCTGATCCGCGCTGGATTTCGTGTGGCCATCTGTGAGCAAACAGAGGACCCGGCGGAGGCCAAAAAACGCGGCAGTAAATCAGTGGTCCGGCGTGATGTAGTGCGGGTGGTCACGCCCGGCACCATCACCGAAGATGGACTTCTGGACGCCAAGTCCAACAACTATCTGGCGGCGCTGGCCGAGGCGGGGGGCGAAGGGGGGCTGGCCTGGCTGGACCTATCCACGGGGGAACTGACCCTCTCGCCCGTGGATCGGTCCAGCCTGTCGTCCGCGCTGGCGCGCCTGTCGCCGGGGGAGTTGCTGCTACCGGAGCGGTTGAGCCAGGTGGAGGAACTGTCTGCGCTATGGGATGAGTGGCGGTCACGTCTGACCATCCAGCCCAACGCCCGGTTTGACAGCGAGAATGGCCGCAAGCGCTTGCTGGCGCTTTATCATGTTGGCACGTTGGACGCCTTCGGCAGCTTCACTCGGGCGGAAGTGGCCGCAGCGGGTGCCCTGGTCGATTATGTGGAACTGACGCAGAAGGGCCGTCTGCCCCGGTTCGATGTTCCCCGCCGCCTGGCTGCCGGGCAGGTGATGGAGATCGATCCGGCAACGCGCCGCAATCTGGAATTGACCCGTACCCTGACCGGCGAACGGCGCGGCAGCCTGTTGGCCGCCATCGATCGGACGGTGACCGGGGCGGGAGCGCGGTTGCTGGCTGGCCGGCTGTCGGCGCCGTTGACTGATCCCATGCGCATCGATCGACGGTTGGACATGGTGGCCTATTTGGCCGGTGAAAGCGCCCTGCGCCTTGATATCCGCGAGGAGTTGCGCCGGACGCCCGATGTCGAACGCGCCTTGTCCCGCCTGACGCTGGACCGGGGCAGCCCGCGCGATCTGGCCGCTGTGCGCGATGCCCTGGACCGCGCCATATCGCTGCGGGGGCGCCTTGCCTATGGCACAGGCGGTATCAGCCCGCCGCTGCCGGTTGGGCTGATGCGGGTGGTTGACGGGCTGGCCGGCGGCGACGGCGCGGACCATGAACCGTTGATCGCCCTGTTGTCGCGGGCGCTGGGCGGAGACTTGCCTTTGCTGGCACGCGATGGCGGGTTTGTCGCCGCCGGCTATTCGCCGCCGCTGGACGAATTGCGGGCGCTGCGTGATGACAGCCGACGCCATATCGCCAATTTGCAGGCACATTATGTGGAGACCACCGGCATCCCGTCGCTGAAGATCCGCCACAATAATGTCTTGGGCTATTACATCGAGGTGACCGCCATCCATGCCGACAAGCTGCTGTCGGAGAAGCATCGGGCCGATTTCATTCACCGCCAGACCATGGCCGGTGCCGTCCGCTTCACCACTGTTGCCCTGTCGGAGTTGGAGCGTAAAGTAGCCGAAGCCGGTGACCGGTCGCTGGCACTGGAGCAAGAGATTTTTGGGCAGTTGGTCAAGGCCGTCATCGGTCTGGCCGACCCCATAGCCATCACCGCCCGGGCGCTTGCGACCCTCGATGTTACCGCCGCGCTGGCCGATCTGGCGGTTGATGCTGGTTGGTGCCGGCCGGAAATGGCCGATGACCTGTCCTTTGATGTGCGCGGTGGGCGCCACCCGGTTGTTGAACAGGCGCTGGCTGAACAAGGTGGCGGGCCGTTCGTAGCGAACGACTGCGACCTGTCGCCGGGACAGCGCCTGTGGCTGCTGACCGGTCCCAACATGGCCGGTAAGTCAACCTTCCTGCGCCAGAACGCCCTGATCGCTGTGTTGGCGCAGATGGGCAGCTATGTTCCCGCCCGTGCCGCGCGCATCGGCACTGTCGACAAGCTGTTCAGCCGCGTCGGGGCGGCGGATGACCTGGCCCGCGGCCGGTCCACCTTCATGGTGGAGATGGTGGAAACCGCCACCATCCTCAACCAGGCCACCCGCCAATCCCTGGTCATCCTGGATGAGATCGGGCGCGGCACGGCCACCTTCGACGGCCTGTCTATTGCCTGGGCCTGTGTGGAACATCTGCATGAGCTGGCAAGATGCCGGGGATTGTTCGCCACACATTACCATGAACTGACGGCCCTGTCGGCCAAGCTGCCCGACCTGTCCTGTCACACGATGCGTATCAAGGAATGGAAAGGCGACGTCATCTTCCTGCACGAAGTGGCGGCGGGGGCGGCCGACCGGTCCTATGGCATCCATGTCGCGCGCTTGGCCGGCCTGCCGCATACTGTCATTTCGAGAGCGGAACAGGTTCTACAAATACTGGAGAAGGGCGACCAGGCCAGTGCCGCGAGCCGGCTTGCCGATGACTTGCCCTTGTTTGCCGCCCTGGCCCAGAAGCCCCAGAAGCGCGAGGTCATTGCGGAACCGGAACCGTCCCTGATCGAAAAGGAGTTGCGCAGCATCAATCCCGATGAACTGACACCCAGGGCAGCCCTGGACGCCTTGTATCGGCTGCGCGGTATGCTGGGTTGACCGGTCAGCCGGTCAGGAAACTAACAATCAACACATCCTCGATCACCGGTTGACCGATGATATTGTTGGCCAGGTCGCGGACATAGCGTTTCACGGCCTTCAGGTCATCCGGCCCGGCAGTCCGGGTGAGATGTTCATCCTCCGGTAACTGCTCGGTCAGCAGCCCGACAATGCGCGGCATGTAATCTCTGACCAAGGCCGACTCAATCGGCAGTTTTTCTGTCCGGCGGACAACCAGTTGCAAGACAATACGGGTAAAGGCGAAACGTTCCCGCCCCGGCAGAAGCAAGGGCGGTACATTGATAAATCGCAGTTTCGGATCGTCTAGGACGGGGTCGGCCCCACCCTCCGCCCGGGCGGACAGGGGCAGCAGCACCCCGGCTATCCCCCCGATGCCTAACCGTAGCAATGCCCGGCGGTCATATGCCACGTCTGTCATATCCATACCCTTAAGCCCTACCGCGCGACGCAGTAAAACCCAAACTGTCGGACGCAGGCAAGGTCATGCATGTGACCATGCGGTCAGGTTACCGGCGCGTTGGCCATCATGCCGTGCGGCGAAGGGTTGGACGGTTATGGGGCTGGATCAGGTCGGAGAGTTGAGCCGCCAGTTCACGGCCCTTGTCGGTCAGCGTGATGATCTTGCGCCGGCGTTCGCGCGGGTCTTCCTCCGCCTGAACCAGATCATGACCAGCCTTGCCGAAGCTGTGCCACTTCGACAAGGCGGCCACGTTGCGGGACGCGGACGATTGAGCAATGCCCAGACGCTCCGACAGGTCGCGGATCGACAACCCCTCATTCTGCGCAATGGTCAAGAATGACAGCGCATATTGAATGGGCAGGTCAGGGTCCAACGTTCGGAGCGCTTCCAGCACGCGGACCAGAGGGTCCAGCGTTTCAGGATGCCATGCGGCGGTCCCGGGATTGGTAGGCATCATGGTGACAGCCATCGTTTGTGGGTCCCCTGGCCACCGGGCGCCAACGGCCCGGCGTATAAATCACATGGAGGCGGCCAAGCCAGATCAGGGTTTCGCCATTTTCGCGCCGGACTTCGCAGCCGCGCGTATGTGGGGCGTCCCGATGGGGCCGCGCGGTCAGTTCAAAGAAGAATTTCGGGCCGCTGCCCAACGACATGAAGAAGCTCATCTCTGCCCTCAATTGTTCGGAAGATCGTTTGTTGGTTGAGAGGGATTTGTCGTGCGGTGATCACATAGCCGGACCGGCGCAGGCCATGCCCACGCTTGGTACCGGTGACGTTAAACAGATTATCCATTGAGAATTCTCCTCTTGGTTGGGGGGTGGCGGGATGGGCTCAAACCGATTTATCGCCGAAGGATGGGAAGGTTGCAAGGAACAATCTGTCCCTGTATTCAGTCAGTTCCGATATCGGATGTATTCGGAACGAAAAAGGCCGGCGATGACGCCGTGCCGTAGCCTCCAGCGCAGCCCGCAGATCGGCATCCATGTCCCGGAGGATGACATCCGGCAGGTCGGGGTAGGGAACGGTCGGGCGGACCAGACGGCCCAGAAAGTGCAGAATACGCATGTTCACGATCCTCAATGTGGATGCCCAAAAGCATCCGATATCGGATATGATCCGTCAACATGCATCAATGGCCGGGCAGGCCGCACAGATGATCATGAGCCTTCGCAGGAGCGGACCCGGAAACAACGGCCCCATGTAACAGTCAGCACCCGAAGAACAGCACATGTTTCACGGGGGGGGCTGCCCCCCTGCGGATGGTTTGTTCCGGCAGAGAATGGCGTTTGCCGTGGCGCGGTATGCAGAACCGGTTAGAGGGTTTCAGTGACCGTTGCCGCCGCATCCTCTCAGCCAATACCCTGCTCCGGTCAGATCAGGTCACCAATATCCAGCGTGCCGGTATAGCCGGTGATATCGAGGATCAGGTCGTCAACCCCCAGCGAAGCACCGGGGGTCAGGCCGCTGACGATCAGATATCGCGCCTCTCCAAAGCTGAAGATACCGGCGGTGGCGGTCTTTGACAGTGGACCGTTGGCCGCGAAAGCCAGGTTCACGGCGGCCGACAGACTGGTCCCGGTCAGTGCGGTTACCCCCTCCACCACCGCACGCAATGTGACAGGCAGGTCGATTCGGTCCACAAAGTCACCCCCCGCCCCGCCCAGGTCCAGATCCCGAATGCGGTCGATGCCAGCAGCGGTGAGGGTCCCGGCCGCCCGCGCTTCGATCGTCGTGACGAACTGGAACAGGTCGAGCCCGCTCCCCCCCGTCAGGTCATCGACACCGACACTGCCGACAATTGTGTCATTCCCGGCCCCGGCGATCAGCGTGTCATTACCATTGCCGCCATTCAAACGGTCATCACCCTCGCCGCCGATGATGCTGTTGGCCTTGGCATTGCCCGTGGCGGTGAAATGACCGGTGCCGGTGAAAACCAGATGTTCCACTTCCTGGCTCATCGCGTAGCGAGCCAGACCGGTCCGCACGGTATCGATGCCGCCATTGGCGTTTTCGGTGATCAGGTCGGTGGTGGAGTCGATGATATAGGTGTCGTCGCCCGCCCCACCGATCAGGGTGTCATTGCCGGCGCCGCCATCCAAAGTGTCGGCACCGGCCCCACCGGTCAGCCTGTTGCCGAGCGCATTACCAGAACCGCTGAAATTGCCGCTACCGGTAAATGTCAGGGCTTCCAGATTGGCCCCCAGCCTGTAGGTGGCAAGTGTGGTCCGCACCTCATCTGTGCCGGCGGCCAATCCTTCCACCACGCTGTCGCCGACATCATCGACGACATAGATATCATTGCCCATACCGCCGATCATCTGATCAACACCTGCGCCGCCATTCAGCAGGTCATTGCCCAGACCACCGTCCAGCGTGTCATTGCCAGCGGCACCATTCAGGCTGTCATTGCCATTATGGCCCATCAGGATGTTGTTGAGTGCGTTGCCGGTGCCAGTCAGGCTCGCTACGGAGACGATCACCAGATTCTCGACATGGGCGGGCAGGGTGTAGTTGACCATGGTGAAGATGCTGTCGGTGCCTGCGTCAGCCTCTTCGACCACCCGGTCATTGATCGAATCAATCTCGTAATTGTCAGACCCGGCACCACCGATCAGCACATCATTGCCGATGCCGCCGCGCAGCATGTCGGACCCCGCCCCGCCCTGCAACGTGTCATTGCCCAGGCCGCCGATCAGCAGATCGGCATGGTCGCCACCCGTCAGATTGTCATTGCCCGAACCGCCATCCAGCAACGCCCCATTGCTGCCGGCGGTGGCGGCCAGTGTGTCGTTGGCGATTGTACCGCTGCGCGTATCGAATTCGGTGCGCAGCCGGTAGACAATCAGTTCGGTCGGGGATGTTGCCAGGAAGCCTGTGGGCGTCAGGATGGTTTCGGCCACCGCGCCATTGCGCCCGGTTGTATCGATCCGGGTTACGCTCTCCCCGGTCCGGTCCCCCGCTGACACGATAAATGTAAGGGTCCGCGGGGCGGTATCGGTCGCCGGGGTCCAGTTCAGTCGCACCTGATCCCCGGCGCGGACACTGCCCATCCAGTCCGTCCCAACTGACCCGGCATAGGCCCCGGCAATCAGCCAATTGTCGCCGACGGCCCGCGGCGCTAACAGTTCATGGCGGATGGCAGACAGGACATGGCTGGCGGTCCCCGATTCGGGGATATGGAAAGACGCGTTGACGCCTTCGGCGATGTTATTCACCTCGCGCACGAAGTCGAGCGAGGCGGTTTCCCCCACGACGAGGCCCAGATTGGCCCGGGCAATGCTGACAATTTCCGTGGCGTTTAGCCGGCCCGCCTGCGCGCCCGTCCGCACCATGCTGTCCTGCCACGCTGCCATTTTACGCCTCCGTGCCGGGTGCGCTGGACCCGGCAATTTCAGGGGAGGAAACTTAACAGGAAATTACCTAAAATGCGAGAGAGTGAGCTGGTGCCCGGCTTGATGGCCCCGCCCCATAAAAAGCCCCCGCCCGGTTTCCCGGACGGGGGAGCAGGCTGTACTGCCCGACGGAACTGTGAACCCCGCTATC
>NZ_NOXU01000016.1 GCF_002251795.1 Niveispirillum lacus
AACGACCGACCAAACCTGTCCAGCCATACGGGTCCAGCTCAGACATCTTTGCTCTCCCTGTCTTTGTTGCTTTCGTTGCTCAGGCGGCGTCGCGGTCCTGTAAAGGCCAGTTTTCAGCCAATGTCCGCTTGGGCAAGACAAAGCCCATCATCGCGAACAAGGCGTAAATCAGTCGGGTGCCGAACGGCACGGTCCCTGTTTCAACAAGGGATTTCAGATTGCCCAGGATGGATGTACCGCCCTGATTCATTTCCTTCGCGGTGCGTGTGCCATGGGGGATATTCTCTACCGTCAAGGTCACCTCCACCACTCCATCCGCCTGCGGGACCAATTCATAGATCACGGTGCAGGGGGCATCGTCGAACTGAGTGAAGCGGAAGGTGTGGGCGAAGCGGCGGGGTGGATCGAATTCCAGCACTTCCCCCACCACCAGGGTACGGCGGCGATCGGCGGTGCGCATCTGCACCGCCGCACCAGGATAAAAGCCGGTATTGACCATCAGGGCGTTAAACACGGCCTGTTGTGGTGTGTCGGTCTTGGTCAGTTCCCGCCAGATAGCGTCAACCGAGCCTTTGATTTTGGTGCGGAACACCTTCTTATTCTCATCCCCCATACCGTCCCCCTGTTATGAACCCGCTTCGATCTTGTCCTTCAGGTCCAGCAGCTTGCCGGCCCAGAAATCATCAAACTCATCCGACCAGCGGCGATGGATGGCGCGCAGCGGCAGGGTGTTGACATAAAGCCGCCGCTCCCGCCCCGCCTTTTCCGACACGACCAGATCCGCCTCTTCCAACACGCGCAGATGCTTCAGCACGCCAATCCGGCTCATCTCGAACGCAGAGAGAAGGTCGGCAACGATGCAGCCGGGATTGCCCCGGATCAGGTCAAGCATCCGCCGCCGTTCCCGGTTGGCCAGAGCCTGGAACACGGCATCCGTCGCCGCCTCGTTGAGTTGGTACAGATCATCCCTCATAGGTAACTAGTAGGTTACATATTTGGGGGCGAGTCAAGGGGGCGCTGAGCCCCCCCATATTGAAGACAGTCAGTATCAGGCGAAACCGCGTGCCGGGTCGTGGGCAGGGCGTTGTAGCCAATTGCTGGCCGGGTAATCGCAGGCGCCATCGACCACATGGATCGTGTAGGCGTGGCGCGACCGATCGGAACGGTTCGGTCCCGACAGATGCGGTAACAGCCCGTGCAGCAGGATCAAGGTGCCGCGCTTTGCCTCCAGCGGGACATAACCGTTTTCCGGCGTGCAGTCGGGCCAGGAGCTGTCATCCAGCACTTCCATCGTCACGCCGCCATCCGCAGCGCGGTTGAAGCGCTTTTTCAGCCCATCCTTGTGCCCGCCGGGCAGCGCCCACATGCAACCATTATCCAGGGTCGCATCCTGAACCGCGAACCAGAAGCCCACCACGCTCATTGGTTCCGTGTAAAGGAAGGTGCTGTCCTGATGGCACACCACCTCGCCGCCGATATGCGGTTGCTTGAAGATATACATGGACTGCATCAGCAGGGGCTTTTCCATGCCGATATCGCTGGCGATCACGCCTAAGCGCGCATCACGGGAAAACCGGTCGAAGACGGGGTCGCGGTCATGCAGGGCATGGCCGAGCTTGTTGATCGACAGATGCTTTTCCTGACGCAGACGCCCCTGCGCATCAAAGGCCTCTTCTTCAAAGAAGAAACGAATCTGGTCGCCCGACGACATGAAATAATCGTCGGACATCTTCTGCTGGTTCACGGTAGAGAAGACCGAGGCATGGGCGTCCGCATCAAACCCATCAACCAGTCGGCCTGCCTGGGCCATCAGCGCGTCACAGGCGGCATCACTGGCAAAACCCGGAAGCACCAGGAACCCGTCCCGGTGATAGGCGTCGATCTGATCTCGGTTCAGGTGCGGCATGGTCAGTTCTGTCCCAAGGCACGGGCGCGCAGGAAATGGTCGGCAAGGACGGTGGCCATCATCGCCTCACCCACCGGCACGGCGCGGATGCCGACGCAGGGATCGTGGCGGCCCTTAGTCAGGATATCCGCTTCGTTACCGAAACGATCCACCGTTTGACGTGGGGTCAGGATGGAGGAGGTCGGTTTGACAGCGAAACGAACCACGATATCCTGTCCGGTGGAGATGCCACCCAGGATGCCGCCGGCATGGTTGGACAGGAAATGCGGCTTACCATCCGGGCCGACCCGCATCTGGTCGGCATTTTCTTCGCCGGTCAGGGCAGCGGCGTCGAACCCGGCGCCGATTTCAACGCCCTTGACGGCATTGATGGTCATCATGGCCTGGGCCAGGTCGCTGTCCAGCTTGTCATAGATCGGCTCGCCCCAGCCGGCGGGCACGCCGCTGGCCACCACCTCGATCACCGCACCCACCGACGATCCAGCCTTGCGGATTCCGTCCAAATAGTCGGCCCACTGCGCGGCCATCACCGGATCGGGGCAGAAAAACGGGTTCTGGTCCACGCTCGCCCAGTCCCAGCGGGACCGGTCGACCTTGTGCGGTCCCATCTGCACCATGGCGCCGCGGATATTGATGCCGCCACCGGGCGCGGTTTCCAGCACGCGCCGGGCCACAGCACCGGCGGCCACACGGCTGGCTGTTTCGCGGGCCGACGACCGACCGCCGCCGCGATAATCGCGGATGCCGTATTTCGCATCATAGGTGAAGTCGGCATGGCCGGGGCGGAACTTGTCCTTGATATCCCCGTAATCCTTGGACCGCTGATCCTCGTTTTCGATAAACAGCATGATTGGGGTGCCCGTGGTCAGGCCCTCGAACACGCCGGACTTGATCTGAACGCTATCCGGCTCGCGCCGCTGCGTCACATATTTGCTCTGACCGGGTTTGCGTTTGTCCAGAAAGGTCTGGATATACGCCTCATCCAGGGGCAGGCGCGACGGCACCCCGTCCACGATACAGCCGATGGCCGGGCCATGGCTTTCGCCGAACGTGGTGAACCGGAACAGGGTGCCGAAGCTGTTGCCCGCCATTTTGGAATCAGCCCTCGCCCATGCCGGCCAGCAGTTTGCCGGTCTCTGCGGCCGCATCGACCTGCACCATGCCAACAGTGTGATAGCCGCTGTCGACATGCAGGTTCTCACCCGTCACACCGCTGCCCAGATCGGACAGCAGGAACAGGCCGGCATTGCCCACGTCAGTGATGGTGACGTTGCGGCGCAGCGGGGCGTTCAGTTCATTCCATTTCAGGATGTAGCGGAAATCGCCGATGCCACTGGCGGCCAGCGTTTTGATTGGGCCGGCGGAGATGGCGTTCACGCGGATACCCTGCGGGCCCAGATCGTTGGCCAGATATTTGACGCTGGCTTCCAGCGCTGCTTTGGCGACACCCATGACATTATAGTGCGGCATCACCTTTTCCGCCCCGTAATAGGACAGGGTCAGCAGGCTGCCGCCTTCCTTCATCAAAGGTACGGCGCGCTGACAGATGGCAGTGAAGGAATAGCAGGAAATATCCAGGCTCTTCAGGAAGTTGCCACGCGTGGTATTGAGGTACAGCCCGTCCAGCTCGTTCTTGTCGGAAAAGGCGATGGCATGTACCACAAAATCCAGGCCGCCCCACTTTTCCTTGATCGTTTCGAAGGTCGCGTCAATGCTGGCCTCGTCCGTGACATCACAGGGCAGCAGGATATCAGACCCCACCTGATCGGCCAGCGGCTTTACGCGCTTCAGCAGTGCGTCGCCCTGGTAGGTGAAGGCAAGCTGGGCGCCGTGCTGGGCTGCGACCTGGGCGATGCCCCAGGCGATGGAACGGTCATTGGCGACGCCCATGATGAGGCCGCGCTTGCCGGCCATCAGGCCGCTGCTGATCGGGGTGGTGGCGCTGTTCGTCATTCTCTTCTCTCCGCCATGGCCGGTCGGCCATAAATCGGAGCGCATCCTACACGAACGAAGTCGGGGGTCAAACGCATGGCAGGCGGGGCAGGGTTTTCGGGTAATTGGATGCGCAACCTGTTGGCACTGCTGGGGGACGGGCATATGATCCTGGCCTATGCCGCCCGCCGGTTCAGCCGTGACAAGGGATTTGTGTCCGCGTCGGCCCTGACATACACGACCCTGCTGGCGCTGGTGCCGCTGCTGACGGTGGTGTTTGCCATCTTCACGGCCTTTCCGGCCTTCCGCCGCTTGCGGCAGCAGGCGGAAACCCTGTTGTTTCAAAGTCTGGTGCCGCAGGTGGGCGATCAGATCCAATCTTATGCCGGGACCTTTGTGGCCAAGGCTGGCGCTTTAACGGGGCTTGGCGTGGTTGGCCTTACAATCACGGCCATCTTGCTGTTCTTTGCTATCGAAGGGGCGTTGAATTCGATCTGGCGGGCTGCGGAACCACGGCCGCTGCTGACGCGGCTTCTCTCTTTCTGGGCGGTGCTGACCATGGCCCCGCTGCTGTTGGGGGCCTCTCTGTCTTTGGGGCTGGGTGTCTTGGCGCGAATGAAGGCCGATGGCGATCCGGGACTGGCCTTTGCCCTGTCGTTGATCCCGCTGCTGTTTGAAACCGCAGCCTTCACCTTTATGTATGTGGCGATCCCCAATCGCGAGGTGGCATGGAAGGATGCATTGGCCGGTGGGGTGGTGGCCGGGGTGGCGACGGAACTGGCCAAGTCGGGTTTCTCCTTCTACCTCACGCTGTTTCCCACCTATGAGGCGATCTACGGTGCGCTGTCGGTCGTGCCCATCTTCCTTTTGTGGCTCTACCTGTTCTGGTCCGTAATCCTGTTTGGGGCCGAACTGGCGGCCTCTTTACCGGAATGGCGCGCCGGGCGCTTGAACGGAGAGGAAGGGGGGCTGTCGACCGGGCAAAGGCTGATGGTAGCGCTGGCCGTCCTGGACACCCTGTATCAGGCCAGTCGGCACGGTGTCGGTATGAAGCGCGAGGCATTGTCCCGACGCGTGCCTGTCGGCGGGGCCGTTATTGATGACATGCTGGAAACCCTGCGCCGGGTCCATTGGGTGGACCGCTCCGGGCGTGGGGCGTGGATGGTGTCGCGCGATCTGCACAAGGCGACCCTTGCGGACCTCCGGCGCGCACTTGACCTTGCGATTCGTGGCGAAAATGCCATGGCCAGCCGCTTGGATGCGGCTTGGGCGCCACAAACGGTCGCCATGATCACAAATGCCGAACAAGCGGGCCACGACATGCTGAACGTTTCGCTGGCAACGATTTTTGCGTCGCAATATGACCAGAAGGACGGTCCGGAACCGGCCTGAAACCTTGAAACCGGCCTGTTACAGGGCGGTGCCCGCCGGTTACAGGCGGCCATAGCGGCAAGGCGCGGAAACTCTGCCTTACGGCCTACGCAAGTGCAAAGATGCAACGGTCATTAGCAATGTGGAGTCACCAATGTGAAACACCTATTGCAAGCGCGAGAGAATAGATTGTTATTTGCGGGCAGCAGCTATGCGGCTTGCCGGGACCTGGGTCTTTGACCGAGGCCACGGCGGGTGAGTCCGGCCCTGAACGGGGGTCTGGAGTCTGGGGCAACCCAATCGGTGTCCACCAACGGGCGCCTGGAAAAGGGAAAGAGATAGATGAAGCAGTCCGTATATTCCGCGCGGTCGATCCGCGGCCTTCTGATGGCCGGTGCCGCCATGGGCGTTGTCGCCATGTCCGCCGCTCCGGCGATGGCCCAGGAGATTGAAGAGATCGTTGTGACCGGTTCGCGCATTGCGTCGCCGAACCTGGTTGCGACCTCCCCGATCACTGTGGTCGGCCAGGACGAAATCAAGTACCAGGGCACGACCCGCGTCGAAGACCTGGTCAACAGCCTGCCGCAGGCTTTCGCCGCTCAGACCAGCCAGGTCTCCAACGGTTCGACCGGTACCGCCACCATCGACCTGCGCAACCTGGGCCCGACCCGTACCCTGGTTCTGGTCGACGGCCGTCGTCTGCCGCCGGGTTCGCCGGGTGCCGGCGGGTCTGCGCCTGACATCAACCAGATCCCGGGCGCCCTGATTGAGCGCGTGGAAGTGGCCACCGGTGGTGCGTCTGCCGTGTATGGTTCGGACGCTGTCGCTGGCGTTGTGAACTTCATCATGAAGGACGATTTCGAAGGCGTTGCTTTCGACTATCAGTTCTCCTTCTATCAGCATAACAACGACAATGACTTCGTGCAGAACACCGTTCGTGCACGTAATTTCCCGCTGCCTGATGACAGCGTGACGGACGGCTTCACCCGCGACGCGACCGTCGTGATGGGTGCGTCCACCGAAGACGGCAAGGGCAATGTCACCCTGTATGCCGGCTATCGTAAGATCGACGCCATTCTGCAGTCCGAGCGCGACTATTCCGCTTGTACGGTGGCGGCTGGCAATGGCGTCTGGAACTGCTCCGGTTCCGGCACGACTTTCCCGACCCGCATTCTGGCAACGGCCATTGGCGGCGGCACGGCCCCGTCTGACGCGCAGGTCCAGGCCAATGGTACGGTTGCCCGGTACACCGCGGCGACGGGCGCGTACAATTTCGGCCCGCTGAACTACTACCAGCGTCCGGACGAGCGCTACACCCTGGGCGCGTTCGGCAAGTACGAAATCCACGAAAACATCACGGCCTATACGCAGTTGATGTTCATGGACAACCAGACGGTTGCCCAGATTGCTCCGTCCGGTCTGTTTGGCGTTGCAGCGAATATCCGCTGCGACAACCCGATGCTGACCGCGGCCCAGCGGACTTCCTATTGCGGTTCGCTGGCTGGTACCTCCAACACCGTGGCCATGACGCTGCTGCGTCGTAACGTCGAGGGTGGCGGTCGTCAGTCTGACCTGCAGCACACTTCCTGGCGCATGGTTGGCGGCTTCAAGGGTGACGTCGCTGGTTGGGACTATGACGTTTCGGCTCAGTATGCTCGCGTCAACTTTGCCCAGACCTACTACAACGACTTCTCCCTCAGCCGCGGCACCCAGGCTCTGGACGCTGTCCGTGACGCCAGCGGCAACATCGTTTGCCGTGATCAGTCCAACGGCTGCGCCCCCTACAACATCTTCACGCCCGGTGGCGTGACCGATGCGGCCCTGGAATTCCTGCAGACCCCTGGCTTCCAGCGCGGTTACACCGAGCAGAAGATGGCCTCGGGCTCTGTGTCGAAGGATCTGGGCGATTACGGCATGACCCTGCCGACCGCCACCACGGGCATCGCTATCGCCCTGGGTGCGGAATATCGTGAAGAGTACCTGTCGCGGACGGTCGATACGGCTTTCGCTACGGGCGACTTGGCCGGTCAGGGTGGTCCGACCCTGGGCGTCGCCGGTGGCTTTGACGTGACCGAACTGTTCGGCGAACTGCGCGTTCCGCTGGTGGAAGATGCGCCGTTTGTCAAGCAGTTGACCCTGGACCTGGGTTACCGTTATTCGGATTACTCGAATTTCGGTGGCACCGACACCTATAAGGTGGCGGGTGACTGGGCGCCGATCGACGATCTGCGTATCCGTGGTAGCTACAACCGCGCCGTCCGCGCCCCGAACGTCCAGGAACTGTTCACGCCGCAGGGCCTGGGCCTGTTCAACATGGACAGCGATCCGTGCGCCGGCACCACGCCGACCTTCACGGCCGCACAGTGCGCCAACATGGGCGTGACCGCCGCTCAGTATGGCCGCATCGTGGAAAACACCGCTGGCCAGTATAACTCGCTGGACGGTGGTAACCCGAACCTGCAGCCCGAAACCTCGGACACCTACTCGATCGGCTTTGTCGCCACCCCGGCGATGATCGATGGTCTGACGCTGACGGTTGATTACTTCAAGATCAAGATCAAGGACGTTATCTCGACGGTGCCGTCGGCCCTGGCCGTCAACCGTTGCGGTACCACTGGCAACCGCGCCTTCTGCGACCTGATCACCCGTGACCCGGTCACCGGCTCGCTGTGGCTGGGTACGACGGCTAACGTTCTGGCAACCAACGTCAACATTGCGTCGCTGTCGACCTCCGGTATCGACGTTGACCTGGGTTACCGTTTTGACCTGGACGATGTCGGCGTGAACGACATGGGTTCGGTGGCGTTCAGCTTCGTTGGTACCTGGATGGATACCGCGACCAGTGAGCCGCTGCCGGGCGAAGGCACCTACGACTGCGTGGGCCTGCATGGCGCTAACTGCGGCGTGCCGACGCCGGAATGGCGTCACCGTCTGCGCACCACGTGGGCGACCCCGTGGGATGCGAACCTCTCGGTCTCGTGGCGCTACATCGACTCGGTCAAGGCGGAAGGCACGTCGTCCAACCCGCTGCTCCGCGGCAATGTTGCGGCCCTGAACCAGAAGTTCAAGGCGTACAACTACTTTGATCTGGCTGCTACCTACAGCCCGATTGAAAACCTGTCCTTCTCGGCTGGCGTGAACAACGTCTTCGACAAGGATCCGCCGCTGTCCAGCGTGCTGGCTGCTGTGTTCGGTAACGGCAACACCTATCCGGGCGTGTATGACTCGATGGGCCGTTACGTGTTCATGGGCGCCCAGGTTAAGTTCTGATCTGGTCCTCGCAGGACATGAGTATGGGAATGGCGGGGCTTCGGCCCCGCCATTTTCATTTTGGGCTATGGGCTTGCAAAGGTCACAGCGGCCGGCGCTTTCCGGTCACCGCGGCGCCCCATTCCGGCCCTGTTGGCGCATCAACCTTTCTTCATGTCCATGGCTTGGGTTGGAGATGAAGATGAAACGCATGGTTGCCTTGGCCGCCCTGGCGGCGGCACTGATGACAATGGCACCGGTGGGTGATGCATGGGCTGGCGGCCGTCATGACCGCGACAGGCACCCTCACCACCATCACCATTACTATGGTGAACGCGGGTATGATTATCGGGGTGGTCGCAACCACCATCATCATCATTATCGGCGGCCTCCGCCGCCAGTACATTATTACTATTACGCGCCGCCGCCGCGTCCGCCAGTAACCGTCATCTACCGTGACTATGGTTATGGCCCGTCGTTGATTCTGGATGTGGAGATCGGGCGCAGACGGTAATGCTTTCAGGTTGCGATCAGATCGAAGGCGATGGTGATGCGCGGCACGGTGTCCTGAAATGGCACGGTGCCGTGCCAGTAGTAGGACGGGAACAGTACCAGACGCCCTGGTTTGGGCTGGACGCTGTACAAGGCGGGCAGGTTGATCTCTGGCCCCACATTGGGGACGCCGAAGGTCAGCCAGCCCGATTGATCTTCGGCCGCGGCTGCCGGTGGCACCTGAAGGTAATAGACACCGCTGATCCAGCCTTCAGGATGAATGTGGTGGGTATGGAACCCACCATTGCGCAACCGTGATGACCAAGAGCCAGCAAAGGCCAGATCCTTGCCGCGACGTCCGAAATACGGGTGGTCACTGGTGGCGGGCATGGCATCGACATAACCCCTGACGGCTGCCAGGATCTGGTCGCGCAAGGCAACAAGTGGCGGGTCCGGTCGCTGTGCAAACAGGTTGGCGCTGGTCTGCGTACCTTTGCGCAAGGTCAGGTGAATGGGCTCATTCACCGTATCATGCAACCGGTCCAGCAGGGACAGGCAGTCCTTCAGAAAACTGTCGAGGTCCGTCCAGCCGGGAGGTGCCGGCAGGTCGACTATCGCCACATGACCGTCAATGTCAGGCCCTGGTTCCCCAGCCAGCCGCTGCAACGTGCCCAGCAAGGCCAGCGCATATTGGTCATAAGGCCATCGCGTCAATGTCTGCAGCACCTGGTCACGGGCACCCGCATGGTCACCGGACCGGAGCAGCGCCAGCGCCAGATCGTTGCGCAGGGTTATGGTGTCTCCTTGCGTATCCAGCAGACGGCGCAGCACGGGCACGGCGTCGGCGGGCCGGTCAGCGCGCAGCAGTAGCGCGGCCTGACGGCGCAGGAGCGGTGGATCGTCGGGCGCGAAGGTCAGAGCCAATGCACAGTTCTGCATCGCTGCTTCGACAAAGCCAAATTCGGCTTGTAATTCGGCTGCGATATCCAGGGCGCGGGGCGATTTTGGTTGTGCCTTCATCACCGCATAGATCGCATTGAAAACGTCATCCAGCCGACCCAGCGTCCACAACCGCCGGGCCAGATTGCGATGGGCATCTCGTTCCAGCGGGTCGCGGGCGATGGCCGCCTGGAAAGCCTCGATGCTTTCTTCATAACGGCCAAGATCCCCCAGCAGATTGCCAAGCAACAGCCAGCCTTCCTTGGCCTGGGGGGTAATGTGGGTCGCCCGTCTCGCCAAGGGTTCAGCATCCCCATAGCGGTGCTGGTTACGCAGGCACGAAGCCAGGTTGATCAGCCCCAGCGGATGATCGGGCGCCAGGGTCAGCGCCTGTCGCAGCGCCGCTTCCGCCTCCGGCAGACGTTCGGCATCCGTTAGGATCAGGCCCTGCATCAACAGACTGGGAACATGACCTGGTGCTAGTCGCAGCACGTCTGAACAGGCTGTTTCCGCCTCTGGTAGCCGCCGCAGCGCGTGCAGCGCCTTGGCGCGGTGATAAAGAAACTCTGCATTACCGGCTGCAAGGGTGATGGCCCGATCATAGCAGGAAAGGGCTTCTGCCGGCCGCCCCTCCGCCAGATGCAGATTGCCCAGATTGCTCCACACGCCTGGTTGCCGGGGGTTGGTGTCCAGCGACCGGCGCATGTAATCGGCGGCCAGATCGGCCCTTCCCATCGTTTTGGCTAACAGACCCAGCAACTGCCAAGCGTCGGGGTTGCGGGCGTCGATAGCGAGGACCTGTCGGTATGCCCGCTCGGCCTGGGCGGCCTCACCCGCTTTTTGTGCCGCAAGGCCAGCTTGCAGCAGCCGGCTGATCTGTTGGGCTGTCGGCCCAGAGAAGACCGCCATGGCTACCTGCCTCAGACCGGAACGGCCAGATGGCCCAGCTCAGCCACCACCTGCTCATAGGTGGCGCGCTTGAAGGGCACAATCATGGAGGTCAGCTTGTTCAGCGGCACCCATTGCCAGGCGTCGAACTCCGGATGCGCGGTGTCGATATTGATATCGGCGTCGATTCCGGTGAACCGGCAGGCCACCCATTTCTGGGTCTGGCCACGGTAGCGGCCGCCCCAGACTTTGCCCAGCAGGTGGGGCGGCAGGTCATAGGACAGCCATTGGCCGCTCTCGGCCAGGATCGTGGCCTTGGCCGTGCCGATCTCTTCTTCCAGTTCACGCAGGGCGGCCTGGGCCGGGCTTTCCCCGTCATCAATACCGCCCTGCGGCATTTGCCAGGCGTCGGGCGTATCGGTTCGTTTAGCAACAAAAATGTGCCCCTCATTATTGATCAGCATGATGCCGACACAGGGGCGGTAGGGCAGGGTGGTTGGATCGGGCTTGTGCTTCGCCATTTGGTCATTCTTTGGATTGCTGTCGCATGCTGGTCTGCACCGTAGCCCAGCGACGGGGCCGGCGTCACCTGTGGCGATGCATCATGCCCACCGCGCCCGTCGCAGTTCCGGCGCATTGGTCGCACTGGCATCCAGGCTGGCGCCGCGCAAATCGGCCGCCGCGAAGTTGCCATCGCTGAAATTGGCCCCATCCAGCCGCGCGCCGCGCAAATTGGCCCCGCGCGCATCGGCACCGGCCAAATTGGCCTCCCGCAGGTCGGCGGGCCAGTCACGGCCTGTCGCACGGCCATCGGCCCCATGCAGTGGGACTGGGCCGAACTGGCTGTCCAGAAGACTGGCTTCCCGCAGGTCGGCGCGGGCTAGGTTGGCGCCGTCAAAAACGGCATCTCGCATTTCAGCCCCGCGGAAGCTGGACCCGGTTAGTTTGGCCATGCGCCATACGGATCCGCGCAGGTTGGCCTTTTCAAAGCGACCATAGGTGATCTCCGCGCCCGACAGGTCACAGCCGGTGAGGTCGGCCCCCGATAGGTCGGCCTTCAGCATCACCATACGCATACCTTCGCGCCCGTTGCTGACGATCCAGCGTTGATGCTGGGTGATGGCCTCGCGCACTTCGGGTGCCAATTTGCCGTGATCGGCGCTGAACACAGCGCCGTCTGTGTAGGCGACCTTAAAATTGGCGGCATCAGGCGAGATATTGCGCAACCGGGCATCGCGCAGGTCGGCGCGTGCGAAATCAGCACCGGTTACCTGCGCATTGTCCAGGATCGCCGCCTTCATCTTCGCGTCGGCGAAGCTGGTGCCGCGCAGGTCAGCGCCGGACAGATTGGCGGCGAACAGATGTGCGCCTGATAGGTTGGCGCCGGCCAGATTGACATTGCGCAGGTCGGCCCCGGACAGATCGGTTCCCGCCAGTGACGCATTGGACAGGTCGGCCCCGGCCAGATTGGCTGTCTGCACCACCTGCTGCTTGACCTTACCAACCCAGATGACCAACTGCCCCTGTCGCAGGTCGGCGCGGTCAAAACAGGCGCCGCGCAGGTTGGCGCCCGCCAGATTGATCCCGCGCAGGTCGGCGCTGATCAGACTGGCCCCCACCATGTCGGCGCGGGCCATATTGGCACCGAACAGATCTGTTCCGTCGAGTGTGGCGACGCGCAGAACGGCCTCCTCCAGATTGGCCCCACTCAACAATGCGTTGCGCATGTCGGCATGGGGCAGACTGGCCCCCCGCAAGTCCTGGGATTTAAGCTCCAGGCGCTTGCCACCGGGACGCCCCTCCAGAAAGCGCTGATGCAGAGCCAGCAACTGTTGAAGGTCAAGATCCGCCACTGCCGCCCTTTCTGTGGGATGTTGTTTTGTGCCCTTCTGGAAACCTGATTACCACGAAAGGGTTTCAGCGGCTCGTTTGAAACCAATGGCCGAAAGCATAGTTTCGGTGGCCTGATCCCCGTGCCAGTCGGGCGGACGAATCGGCTCTTTTCTGATGCAGTGCAATGGTGCATCGCAGCAGTAATAATGCACCTGGAATTCCGGAAATCCATGCACGAAACTGCGCGTCAAAGCCCCAATTTCGGACTGAAAATAAGTCAGTAGAATTGACCTATTTTCCCAGTTACGGTAAGGCCCGAACAGGGTCAATAATCGGACTCATCCTAACGGTCCGATAGGGGAGGGTAAGAAAAGTGGCCAACGCCGCCCGCACGCTTGCGACCGTCGCTCTTGACGATAAATACACCCTTCAGCAAGGCCGGGCTTTCATGACCGGCACCCAGGCGCTGGTGCGTCTGCCCATGCTGCAACGGCAGCGCGATCAGGTGGCGGGGCTGAAGACGGCGGGATTCATTTCCGGTTATCGTGGGTCGCCGCTGGGTGCCTATGATCAGGCGCTGTGGCAGGCCCGGAAGTTTCTGGCCAAGGGTGATATCCACTTCCAACCCGGCGTGAATGAAGAACTGGGCGCCACCGCCGTTTGGGGCAGCCAGCAGGTGAACCTGTGGCAAGGCGCCAAGGTCGATGGCGTGTTCGGCATCTGGTATGGCAAGGGGCCGGGTGTTGACCGGTCCATTGATGCTCTGAAGCACGCCAACTTCGCGGGCACCAGCCGGTATGGCGGCGTCCTGGCCTTTGCCGGTGACGACCATAGCTGCAAATCCTCTACCCTGCCGCACCAGTCGGATCAGGCGTTCATTCATGCTTTCATGCCGACCATCAACCCGGCCGGGGTACAGGAATTCCTCGACATGGGTCTGGTGGGCTTTGCCCTGTCGCGCTATTCGGGCGCCTGGGTGGGTTTTACCTGCATCGCCGACACGATCGACACCACGGCGATTGTCGATATCGACCCGACCCGCATCATCATCAATGAACCGACCGATTTTGAGCTGCCGCCCGGCGGGCTGAACATCCGGCTGCATGACACGCCGCTGATCCAGGAAGCCCGGATGATCGATTGGAAGCTGGACGCCGCCCGCGCGTTCGCCCGCGCCAATCGCCTGGACAAGGTCGTGTTCGGCCATGCCGCCCCCCGCCTGGGCCTGGTGACCATCGGCAAGTCCTACCTCGACGTCCGGCAAGCGCTGGACGAGTTGGAGATCAACGAGGAAATGGCCCGCGAATGGGGCCTGGGCATCTATAAGGTCGCCATGGCTTGGCCGCTGGAGCCACAAGGCATGCGCGCCTTTGCCCAGACCACGCAGGAACTGCTGGTGGTGGAGGAAAAGCGTTCCGTCTTGGAAACCCAGATCAAGGAGCAGTTGTTTCACTGGGACCGCCGCCCGCGCGTGTTGGGCAAGACCGACCATACGGGCAAGCCGCTTTTCACGGAGAAGGCCGAACTGAACCCCGTGGACATCGCCCGCGTCCTGGCCGGGCGTATCCTGTCCTTCGGCCCCAATGAGTATGTGTCGGAGCGGCTGGCCCGCATGGAACATCGCGTGCAGCAGAACACGCCCTCATCGACCACAGTGCGCACGCCCTTCTTCTGCTCCGGTTGTCCGCACAATACGTCGACCCGCCTGCCGGATGGCAGCCGTGGTCTGGCCGGCATCGGCTGCCATTACATGGTCACCTGGATGGGCCGCAACACGGAAGTGTTCAGCCAGATGGGCGGCGAAGGGGTGCAGTGGATCGGGCAGTCGCCGTTCTCCGGCGAAGAGCATGTCTTCGCCAATCTGGGTGATGGCACCTATTTCCATTCCGGTATCCTGGCCGTGCGCGCCGCCGTGTCGGCCAAAGTGAACATCACCTACAAGATCCTTTATAACGACGCCGTCGCCATGACGGGTGGCCAGCCGGTGGACGGTACCCTGTCCGTCTATGACATCGCCCAGCAGTTGGATGCCGAGGGCGTGAAGCGCATCGTGGTGGTCAGCGACGGACCGGAAAGGTACGGCCTGGGCCGGGGCCTGCCCCATGGCACCAAGATTTTCCACCGCGACGAACTGGATCAGGTGCAGCGCGACCTGCGCCAGGAAAAGGGCGTCACGGTCATCATCTATGAACAGACCTGTGCCGCCGAAAAGCGTCGCCGCCGCAAGCGCAACAAGTATCCCGATCCCGCCAAGCGTGTGGTCATCAATGAACTGGTCTGTGAAGGCTGCGGCGACTGCTCGGCCAAATCCTCCTGCCTGTCGGTGGTGCCGGTGGAGACGGAGTTCGGGCGCAAGCGTCAGATCGACCAGTCATCTTGCAACAAGGATTTTTCCTGCCTGAAAGGCTTCTGTCCCAGCTTTGTGACGGTGGAGGGCGGAAGCCTGAAAAAGCCGAAGCCGGCAGCGGCCAAGGCCGACGATTGGGGTATGTTGCCGGAACCGGTGATCCCGACCCTGGACAAGCCCTGGAACATCCTGGTCACCGGGATCGGTGGTACAGGCGTGGTCACCATCGGTGCTATCCTGGGCATGGCCACCCATCTGGAAGGCCGTGGCTTCACCGCCATGGATATGGCCGGTCTGGCGCAGAAGGGCGGGTCGGTGACCAGCCATCTGCGCATTGCCGAACGGCCCGGTGACATTCATGCCAATCGCATCGTGGCCGGCGGCGCCGATCTGGTGTTGGCCTGCGATATTGTGGTGGCGGCCAATGCCGATGCCTTGTCCAAGATGGCGCCGGGCCGCACCCGCGCCGTCGTGAACACGGCCGAGACGATGACGGCGGCCTTTATCGCCAATGCCGATGCAACGGTGCCGTCGGGCAGCCTGACCCGCACTATTGCCTCCGGTGTGGGCGGGGCGGAGGCCGTGTCGGCCATCGACGCGCAGAAGATCGCTACCGCTCTGTGCGGGGACAGTATCGCCACCAATATGTTCATGCTGGGTTATGCCAATCAGAAGGGGCTCGTCCCGACCTCGGCCACGGCCATCGAAAAGGCGATTGAGTTGAACGGGGCGGCGGTGAAAATGAACACCGATGCCTTCCGCTGGGGCCGCCGCGCCGCCATCGACCTGGGCCGCGTTATCGACGCGGCCATCCCGAAGCCGGAAAAGACGGGGGCCTTCGGCCATCGTCGTGCATCCGAAACGCTGGCGGAGATGGTGGAACGCCGCATCGCCTATCTGACCGACTATCAGGATGCCGCCTATGCCGGCCGGTATAAGGCCATGGTCACCCGGGTGCAGACCATCGAGGCCGACCGTACACCGGGCCGCGACGCCCTGTCCCGCGCGGTCGCCCGCTACCTGTTCAAGCTAATGTCCTACAAGGACGAGTATGAGGTGGCGCGTCTCTACAGCGATGGCCGCTTCCAGGCGCAGGTGGCCAGCCAGTTTGAGGGCGATTACAAGCTGAAATTCCACCTGGCTCCGCCGGCCACATCTGTGCGCGACCCCATCACCGGCCACCTGAAAAAGCAGGAATTCGGGCCGGCCATGATGCTGGGTTTCAAGATGCTGGCTAAGATGAAGGGCCTGCGCGGCAGTAGCCTGGACATATTCGGCCGCAACCCGGAGCGGGTGATGGAACGGCAGCTCATCACCGACTATATCGCGGTGGTGGAAGAATTGTTGGCCGGCCTGTCCCCCGCCAACATGCACCTGGCCGTGGATATCGCCAGCATTCCGGAGAAAATCCGCGGCTTTGGCCATGTGAAGGAAGAACATCTGCACAAGGCCAAGGCGGAGGAAGCGGAGCTTCTGGCCCGCTGGCGTCGTCCCATCGCCCCGGTCAGTGCGGCGGCGGAGTGATCTCGGTCGTAAAAGAAACCCCCGCTGATCGCACTCAGCGGGGGTTTTTATGTGAGGGACCTTCCGGGTGTGCCAGTTATGGCGTTATGGTGACCGGGGTGCTGGCCGGCTGGATGTTCCAGCCACGAACCGCGAGCTTGGGTGTGTCGGCGCCCGCAACGGCGGCAGGGTAGGTGACAGTGACCTGCCGCGTCTCTCCCGGTAGCAGGGTGATGTAGTTGTCGCTGAGATAGGCTGGCAGGATGCGGGTGCCGTCGGCCTTCTGCGGCGTCAGTTTGGCCAGCAAAGCCGGTGCGGCGCCCTGGTTGGTCAAGGTGACGTTCCAGGCCACTTCACCATTGCTGCCAACGGTGCCTTTCGCGGACAAGCCGACCGGCACCGCCGGCAGCTCGTTCAGGCGTTGGTGCGCCGGCGCATCGGCTGCAACCCAATAATCGTTGCGGGACAGCACAGTACCGGCACCGTCGGTCAACGCCAGACTGACCAGTACCAGCTTCTCGGTGGCCAGCACGTCTTTCAGGTCCAGCGTGAACGGGTGGATGACCGCGCCATCGGCAATGTCCAGCCTGTCCGTCCGGTCCGACAGGGGCTTGCCCAGCACCGAACGTACTTTGGTGACCAGGGTCAATCCTTTAAGCGGTGTCCGGGTATTGTTCACCAGGGTGATGCGGTGGTCGGGCAGGTCCAACTGCGCATGGACAGGTTCGGACGCCTTTTTCACCCCGTAGAAGGCGCCGTGCGTGTCGTAATCATGGGTCAGGATCTGCCACATGGTGCTGGGCCATGCGGGTTGCGTCATCCACAGCATGCGGCCGGAATGCTTGGTCCACAGGCCGGCATTCATGCCTTCAAAGATGGCGCGGTACCCCTCGTAATTCAGCATCTGGGCCTTGCGCTCGAAATCCTCCAGGCTGGTGGCCGCGCCAAACTTGATGGCCATGGCGTCCATAAAGGTCTGGACGGCGCCATTTCCAGTCTGGTGCCAGTCGTGATAGGCCCAGCTATCCGAGATCGGCCACAGCTCCGTTTCCGGCATGGTGGCTTTCAGCGCCTCGATGGTGGGGAAGGACGGCGTGCCCAGTTCCACCGAGAAGCCTGGGGCATGTTCGGTAAAGTAGGTTTCGGGTTCCCGGTAATTATAGGGGCCGCTGCCCGACAGATTCACCCGGTTGGAGGCGCCGGTATAGTGCCGGGTGCCATCCTCCGTACGGATCAAATCGGCCAGTGCTTCGTTCAAGATGGGTTGCGGCACACCTTCATTGCGGCCAAACCACAGGACAATGGAGGGGTGGTTGCGATAGCGACGGACCGTATCGGCGGCATTGGCCATAAACAGCGGCACATCCTGCGGTTCCAACTGGTAATCCTGGGTGGAGGCCCAGAAGTCGTTGAGCACCATCAGACCGTATTCATCGGCCAGCTCGAAGAACTCCTCTTGCGTATTCTGGCCTACCCAGTTGCGGATCACATTCACATGCGCCTCGCGGTGCAGTCGGAAATAGGGCTCCAATCGCTCCCTGGCGACCCGCTTGCGCCAGTCATCGGTGCCCCAGTTGCCGCCACGGGCCGCGATGCGCACGCCATTGACCTTGATCAGCAGATGGGGAGACAGGCCAGCAGCGTCCACGGGTTTCACGGCGGGAGAATTCTCTGCGCCTGGATAAAGCGAGGCGGCCCAACCATCCGGCACCTTACGGATGCCTTCATGGCTGACATCGACGATCATTTCGCCCCGTCCTTTGGCGTCTGTCAGGTCCACCTCTACCCGGCGCAGCGCCCCCTTCTGGTCCATCAAGGACAATTCGTAGGTCACTTCCCGAATGCCGAAACGTATATCTCGGGTGTCCGAAGTCTGGCCGTTGGCGGCGACGCTGACCTTCATGTCATGCAAGGTCGGTTCGCCATAGCCGTTGGGCCACCAGAGCTTGGGGTTCTTCACGGATAGTTGCGCAAACTCTGCGGGTGACAGGATGACTGTACCGCCGCCGGCTGGAATGCTGGCCTGCTTGGTGACCGTGACCTCGCCAAAGCTGGCCGTGACACTGGCGCTAATCGCCTTGTCCGACAGGTTCGAAATCGGAACCGTTACAGTGATATCGGCCTGCGAGCCGTCATTGCGGGGTAAAGAGGTGACGATCTGTGTGTCACCCAGACGCAGGTCACCGCTGGCATGCAGGGTGACATTGCGCCAGAGGCCGGTATTGCGGTCACGCACCGACGGGATCCAATCCCATCCCTCCGACGCCACGAAGGTCGGGCCGTCCAAGGCCATGATGCCGCCATTCTCCCCTACGGCGGAGGTCAGGCTTTCCTCATGCGGGATGCCGGGGCGCGGCGGCGGGCTGACCCGGATGGCCAGCGCATTGGGCTGGCCGGGCTTGGCGATGCCCGTGACATCGAAGCGGCCCCGGATGAAGGCGCCCTTCATGCTGCCGAGCTTCTGACCGTTCAGCCAGACATCGGCCTGATAATTCACGCCGTTCAGCGACAACATCAGGCGCTTGCCCGCCTGATCGGCTGGTACGGTGAATTCGGTCCTGTACCAATAATCCTGTTTGTTCAGGCTTTCCGGGATCGCCAGATTGTTCAGCCCGTAATCCGGATCGGGATAGACACCGCGATCCACCAGCGTGGTCAGCACCGTGCCGGGAACTGTGGCGCTGTACCAGGACTTGGCATCGAAACCTGGTTGCGACAACGCAACCGGGCCAGCGGCGACCTTCGGCGCTTCGACCAGCTTCCACGCCCCCAGCACCCACTCCCCGTTGGCCTTGGGGGCCAGGGCCGGTGTTTCCACCACGGGCTTGGCGACAGGAGCCGAGAAACCGGTCTTGGCCTTGGGACGTGTCCAGGGGTCCTGCGGGGCGACCTGCCCATACATCTGCCGCACCTGAACAGGCCAGGTCGGGGCGCCGTTTTCAAAATTGATCAGATCGATAACAGGTTTGGCACCAATGAGGTTTTTCACCTCATCGCGGACAAGCGCGCGGGGCACGGCAGAGAAACCGGCCAGCCGACCCGCGAATGCAATGGCGTCGCTGGGAACGAAGGTCGCCGTGCGGCTGCGGCGCGGTGCCAGTTGGATCTGTGCCATGGCTGCCGGTGTTCTGGCAACGCCGCTGCCCACTTCCTTACCATCGACATAAAGGCGTATGTTTGATCCGTCAAAACTGGCCGCCATGAAGGCCCATTGCCCGGCAGCCAATGCCTTGCCGCCGGTGATCAGTGTGTCGCCAGCCAGCACGGCCGGCTTTCCATCCGACAGTGCCAGGAACCAGGCCGGCGCCTTGCCGTCTGCTGTGGCAAATCCGCCGAGAAGGGTGCGGCCCTTGGCCCCGGCCGCTTCCGCCTGTACCCAGCCATAAAGGGTGAAGGGGGCGTTGGCGGGGACAGGCGCACCGGGTGATTGTTTTTCCTCCAGCTTCGGCTTGGCGATACCATCGCCACCAGCAGGGAACTCCGCGTCAAACGGGCCGAAACTGCCGGCCCCCAAACCGCCACTGCCGCCGAGCCCCTGCTGGGCCTGTCCCCAGGCCAAGGGGACGGCCAGCCCAATCGCCAGCGTGGTCATCAGGGAGGCGCGCAGCCAGCGCCCTACAACTGCCTTGTTCATTCGCGGTTTCCTTCCCATTGCCGCCGGCCCCTTTTTTGGGGCCTTGATCATGATGCACGCTGTCATTCACGGAGATCGACAGCGATGTCAGGATAAATAAATCAAATTTCATAATTCGGAAAGGGCCGATCTATCGACTTCGACTCTTTCCCTGATTGTCCGGTTCCGGATTGCGGGATGGGCATGCCGGGCAGGTGCGCTTAGGGATGGACCCGGACGCGGCTGTGGTCCATCCTGCCGCCACCAAGAAGCGCGCCACCTGCCGCCGGGAGAATTTGGGCACATGACTGCCAAGATCGACATCCGTCACATTCCCCATGCCACGCCGACGCCCGCCGATGTCCGGGCGAAGTTGATTGCCGATCCGGGTTTCGGCAAAATATTCACAGACCACATGGTCACGGTACGTTGGTCGGCGGATAAGGGCTGGCACGACGGGCAGTTGCGCGCGCGGGAGGCCTTTACGCTCGACCCCGCTGCCGCTGTCCTGCATTACGCGCAGGAAATCTTTGAGGGGATGAAGGCCTATCGCACCCCCGATGGTGAGGTGCTGCTGTTCCGGCCGCTGGAAAATGCCCGTCGGTTCAACCGGTCAGCAGAACGCATGGCCATGCCTGCGCTACCGGAAGAGATTTTCCTGCAGGCGGTAGAGGCTTTGGTGCGGGCTGATGTGGACTGGATTCCGGGTGGCGATGGCGCCAGCCTTTATCTGCGTCCCTTCATGTTCGCCGATGAGAGCTTCCTGGGCGTGAAGCCTGCGGGCAGCTATGTTTTCTGCGTCATCGCCTGTCCTGTCGGCGCCTACTTTAAGGGCGGAGCCAAGCCCGTATCGGTTTGGGCGTCGCAGGATTATACCCGTGCGGCGGCGGGTGGTACCGGTGCTGCCAAGTGCGGTGGCAACTATGCCGCCAGCCTGATTGCCCAGGCAGAGGCCATCCGAAACGGTTGCGACCAGGTGGTCTTCCTGGATGCGGCTGAGAAGAAGTGGGTGGAAGAACTGGGCGGCATGAACGTGTTTTTCGTCTTCGATGACGGTACGCTACAGACCCCGCCCCTGACCGGCACCATCCTGCCGGGTATCACCCGCGACAGCATTATCAAGTTGGCCCGCGCCGATGGCATGATTGTGAACGAGACGCCTTATTCCTTCGCCCAATGGCAGGCGGATGCCGCGTCGGGCCGGCTGCGGGAGGTGTTCGCCTGCGGCACTGCCGCTGTTGTTTCCGCCATCGGTACGGTGCGCCACAAGGAAGGCAGCTTTACGATCGGCGGTGGCGAGGATGGGGAGATCACCCGCACGTTGCGCGCCCGTCTGACCGCCATCCAGCGGGCCCAGGCACCGGATACAATGGGTTGGCGTCACAAGGTTGTGGTCTGAAGGGCGGTAAGCAAAAGGGGGCGACCACGGTCACCCCCTTTACGGTTGCTCCCCTTAGCGAACTTTACTCCGCCAACAGCTTTTCCATCTGGTCCATGGTCGCATCCATACGCCGCACCAGAGCCTGATAGGGGGCGGACGTCGCCATATCCAGGCCGGCCTTTTTCAGCAGCGGATACGGATATTCTGATCCGCCGGCCTTCAGTACATTCAGATAATTATCCCTGGCCTTGGTGCCACCCTTTGAAATCTGTTCGGCAAAATAGGTGCCGGCGGAGATCGAGGTCGCATACTGGTATACATAGAAGGGACGGTAAAAATGCGGGATGAACGCCCATTCCGCGCAATATTTCTCGTCGATCTTCATAACGCCTTCGGCGTCGCCATGATACTTCTTCAGCAGGCCGCAATAGATATCCTTCATCTTGCTGCCGGACAGCGCCTCGCCCCTCTCAACGGCATCGTGGGTGGCCAGCTCGAATTCGGCAAACATGGTTTGACGGAAGAAGGTACCGCGCAGATTCTCTAACGACTGACCCAGATAGAACAGCTTTTCCTGTTTGGTTTTGGCCTTGGAGACCAGGTAATCCGTCAGCAGCATCTCGTTCGTGGTAGAGGCAATTTCCGCCATGAACAGCGAATAGCCGGCCAATTCATAGGGCTGGGCCTTCTGCGCAAGGGCGGAATGCATGCCATGGCCCCATTCATGGGCGTAGGTCGACATGGAGTTATAGTCATCCTGGTGGTTCAGGAAGACATAGGGGTGAACACCATAGGTTCCCCAGTGATAGGCACCGCTATCCTTCCCCTCCGATGGATAGACATGCATGGTCCGCTTTGCTGTCAGGTCGGCCAGCAGATCGACATAGTCCTTGCCCAGCGGCTTGACAGCCGCCAGCGTCAAGGTGCGCGATTGATCCAGGGTGAACTTCTTGTCCAGTTCCACGACCGACGGATAAATATCGTAATAATGCAGGTCGGGCAGCTTCAGCATCTTCTGCCGGAGCTTGAAATAGCGGTGAAGGGTCGGCAGGCCCTTGTTCGCTTCCGCTACCAGGGTGCGATAAACCGTCTCTGGTATATCGTTACTGGCCAGTGATGCGGCAACGGCTGTCGGATACCCGCGCAGCTTGGCATCAATGGTCCCGGTCTGCACGGCGGCACTCAGCGTATTGCCCATGGTGGTGGCATATTGACCGAATTTCGTCCAGAAACTGTCGAAGACAGCCTTGCGCACGGCCCGGTCGGCATGCTGGCGCAGGGACTGATAGCCGGACTGGTTTACCTTTCGCGTCGTCCCATCGGGCAGGGTCAGCTCCGGCCAGTCGATATCGGCGTTGGCGAGGGCTGAATAGGTGTTGCTGGCGGCACTCAGCACGGGACCATAGGCCGCCAGCGCTGCCTCCGTCTCTGGCGTCAACGTATGGGCCTTCAGGCGCAGCATGTCATTCAAACGAAATGCATGCTTGGCAAGGCCAGCGTCGGCCTGAATGAACGCACCGATCTTTTCGGCGCCCACGGCCTGGATCTCCGGGGACAGCCAGGCCGTCGCGGCCTGTGCCTGCGCCGACAGAGCTTGCGCCAGGCTCCAGCGTTCCTGGTAGGCGTCGTTGCGGGTGTCTGTTGAGTAATGCAGATAGGCGTAGACCAGAACCTTCTCGACCCTGTGCCCCACCTGCGACATGCGGTCCAGGCCGGCGCGCAGGGTGGCCGCATCTTTGCCCAGTGTTCCCTTCAACGCTTCCAGGGCCGGTAGATCGGCCAGGGCCTGTTTGCGGGCCGCATCCCAGGCGGCATCATCCGCGAACAATGGCGTCACATCCCAGACATGGCGCGGGTCGACCTGGGCGGGTGTGCTGGCGGCTGGTTTGGCATCCTGGGCGCTGGCCGTGCCCAGTGGGGCCAGGGCCGTCACCAAGGCGATGGCGGAGGCGCCCAACAGGCGGGCCACGAGGGGGCGATGGATTGGCTGCTTCATGTTGTCCCTGTCCGTTTGGGGGCCGTGTCGCCATAAGGCGCCGGCCATTAGCGCTTCTCTTATATAAGGACCGGTAAATCATGCCGGGCGGAAAATTGTAACGGGGTGGTTTCAATGCCCGGCCTCTGCCAGAATGCCAACGCCGTAACTTTCGGACGCTGCCGCCATGACCGTCATCCGCGCCTATGCTGCTGCCAAGTTGAACCTGTACCTGCATGTGCTGGGCCGGCGGGAGGATGGTTACCACCTGTTGGACAGCCTCGTAGCCTTTGCCAGCGCCCATGACCTGGTGGAGGTGGAAAGCACGCCTTATTTCAGCTTGCAACTTCACGGTCCCAACTCCCTGCCGCTGCTCCTGGAGGACACGGACAGCAATCTGGTCACCAAGGCGGTGAAGCGTCTGGCGGAAGCATTGGATCGCAAGCCGCACGTGACAGTGAAGCTGACCAAAAATCTGCCGCTGGCCTCTGGTATCGGTGGCGGGTCCGCCGACGCTGCCGCCGCACTGCGGGCCTTGTGCGCCCTGTGGGACGAGCCCATCGACCATCCGGCTGTCACCGATCTGGCAGCCAGGCTGGGGGCGGATGTGCCGGTCTGTGTTGGTTCGCGTACGGCCTATTTTGGCGGTACGGGGACACAACTGTCTCCGGCCCCGGAATTACCCGAGGATTGCTGGGTTGTCCTTGTCAATCCCGGCGTGTCCATGCCCACCCCCGCCGTGTTTGAGGCACGCAGCGGCCCGTTTTCCCCGTCCGCACGGCTGACCACGTCTTTCTCTGATGTGCGCGGGTTGGCGGGTTTGCTGAAGGACGGGCGGCACAACGATCTGTCGCCTGCCGCCGAACGGTTGAGCCCTGTCATCACCCAGGTCCTGGCAGCCCTGGATTCGACGACCGGTTGTCTTCTGTCCCGCATGTCGGGCAGTGGCGCCACCTGTTTCGGCCTCTATGTCGATTTCGACCATGCTGTGGCTGCCGCCGAACTGCTGTCGGGTGTGCGGCCCGGCTGGTGGGTGCAACCGGCGGCGCTGTTGAACGATCTGTCGGGGCTGGAGGTCATTGAAGGGGCAACCCTTCTGGACTGGCCGTGAACAAGTGAGATCAGGAGTGAGAATCGATGTCCCGTATTGACGAATCCCGCCGTTTCCTGCCCGTGAATATCGCGGTCCTGACTGTGTCGGACACACGTGGTCTGTCGGATGACAAATCCGGCGATACGCTGGTGGAACGGCTGACCAGTGATGGCCATGTCCTGGCCGCCCGCGCCATCGTGCGCGATGACGTTCGCGCGATTGTTGATCAACTTCGGGTCTGGATTGATGATGCCAGTGTCGATGTTGTGATCTCCACTGGCGGTACCGGTCTGACTGGCCGCGACGTGACACCGGAGGCCTTTGAAAGCCTGTTCGATAAGACAATCAATGGTTTCGGGGAGATGTTCCGCATGCTCTCCTATCAGAAGATCGGCACCTCGGCGCTGCAGTCGCGCGCCACCGGGGGGGTGGCCAGGGGCACCTATCTGTTTGCCCTGCCGGGCAGTCCCAGTGCCTGCCGCGACGGCTGGGACCTGATCTTGAAATGGCAGTTGGACAACCGCCACCGCCCCTGCAACCTGGTTGAACTGATGCCGCGCCTGCAGGAGAAGTAGACGGACGCGGCTTTGCCGCTGATCTCATCGATTTCATCTAAAATCATCGGGTAACCGCCCGCCAGCATTGAAGGTGGAGACGAAAACGGGTAACGATTCCGCCGCTGCGAAAGCGGCGGGTCGGACGTGGTCCCGTTCCCGCTTTCGCACCGGAATGTTAAAGGCTGGGCGCAGGAGAGAACTGGCATGACGCGGACCTTCATCTCGATGGCGAAGACGGGTGGGCAGGGCAAGACCCTGACGGCCCAGATGCTGGTGCTTCAGCACGAGCAGAAGGGCGTGCCTGTCAAGCTGGCGGCCGCGGACAGCGACAGCCTGAACCAGCGCTCCAAATTCGGCCGCCTGTTCCGCAATGTGAAGGAACTGGGCATCGGCGAGGATCTGACCAAGGTCAAAAGCTCCACCGACCCGAATCTGGCGATCAAGTACTGGGACGAATTCGGCCGTACGGTTCTGGAAGGCGGCTATATCATCGATGTCGGTGCCAATGTCGCGGCGGAACTGTTCGCCTGGGCTGAGGCACGTAATGCCGGTTCGCTGCTGCGCCGCCGCAACTCGCCGCCGATCGACCTTGTGGTCACCACCAAGGCCGAAAGCCAGGCCATCGAGGACGCGCGCGGCCTGATCCAGTACAGCTTCGACAAGAATGAGTGGCTGCCCATCGGCCGCCGCTATGTCGTGCTGAACGAGGTGTCGGGCGGTTTCGGTGCCTATGAGAACGACCCGAATTTCAAGCGCCTGAAGGCTTATCAGGGCATGGGCGTTCATATCGTCACCATGAAGCGCTGCGAAAGCGATATCTGGACCCTGCTGGAACGCGAACTGATTTCGGTCCGCGAAGCGCTGAAGATGACCGAGGTCGACTTGGAAAAGCGCTTCGGTATCGATGTCTGGACCGGCCATGGCGGTCTGACCGACCTGAAGAGCTGGGCGGACGAGACCTTGGCCGCGTTCGAGAAGGTGGGCCTGGTGCCTGTGCGCGACAGCAGCCACAATGAGGGCGTTGAAGCGGTGGGTGCCGGCTGTTCCTGAAAGGAACCGGCGCCGGCGTTACTGGCCTCACCATCGCCGCCTCCCTCTGCACCGGTACCGCAAAAACAGTCGGTGCGTGCGGGGGGCAGGCATAGGAGGAAGCCCCGCTAATGCCAGGTTCGGCCCCGTTTCCAACACGTGAACGGGGCCGATTTTATCAGGGAGGATCGCGGTTTGGTCCGTTTCGAAAATGTCGGGTTGCGCTACGGCAATGGGCCGGAGGTGCTGCGCGACCTCAGTTTCGAACTTGCCCCTGGTTCCTTTCAGTTCCTGACCGGCCCTACCGGTGCTGGCAAGTCCAGCCTGTTGAAACTGCTTTACCTCTCTGAACGCCCGTCACGCGGGCTGATCACCCTGTTCGGGGAGCCTCTGTCCAAGGTGCCGCGCGACCGTCTGCATGAACTGCGCCGGCGTATCGGCGTGGTCTTTCAGGATTTCCGCCTGCTGGACCATATGAGCGCCTATGACAATGTCGCTTTGCCCCTGCGCATTGCCGGCCATGGGGAAAGACACATCAAGGAAGCCGTCACCGAACTGATGGAATGGGTGGGCCTGTCGGACAAGATCAATGCCCTGCCGGCAACCCTGTCCGGCGGCCAGAAACAGTTGATCGCCATTGCGCGGGCCGTCATCACCAGCCCATCGCTGATCGTGGCCGACGAGCCGACGGGTAACATCGACCGTGACATGTCGATGAAGATCATGCGGCTGTTTATTGAGCTGAACAAACAGGGCACGACCGTCATTGTTGCGACCCACGATTGGCCGCTGATCGACAAGATCAAGCGTCCGATGCTGGAACTGTTTGAGGGCAAGCTGGCTGAGGCCTCCTGGTGGTTGAAACCAGGTGAAGGCCTGGATGAGCCGGTCTGATCACACCAGACAGATTGCCGATAGGCCCCGACCATAATCAGGTTCCTGGCGCAGGCAGGCGCGGCGATAGCTGAAGAACAGGTCCTCACGGACCAACGTGTCCAGCCCTGTCGTTTCGACCTGGGTGATCCCCGCACTCCGCAGCCGCCCATCCACATAGCCGCCAATGTCGAACATCCAGTGTTCAGCCCGCAGCGAGGGGCGGAAAAAACGGTCATTGTCGGCCTGGATGGCCAGCAACCGCTCCCGGAATTCCGGCCCCACCTCATAGCTGTCCCAGCCGATATGCGGGCCAACCCCGGCCAGGATGCGCGCGCGCTGGGCGCCCAGGGTGATCATCGCATCAATGGTGGCCTCCAGTACCCCCGTCACCGCGCCCTTCCATCCCGCATGGGCGGCTCCGATGATCCGGGCAACGGGGTCTGCGAACAGGACCGGGACACAATCCGCCGTCAGGATACCCAGTGCGATACCGGGCTGGTCGGTGACCAGGGCGTCGGCCTTAGGGGCGGCACCGTGCGGGAACGGTTCTGTTACCGTCACCACATCGGGGCTATGAACCTGATAAACCGTAGTCAGCGCCGATGCTGGCACACCCAGCAACCCCATGGCACGAGCCCGGTTGGCGGTGACATTGGCGGGATCATCGTTCGACCCGTAGCCACAATTCATCGCGGCCAGGATGCCGGTGGAGACCCCGTCGGTACGGGTGAAGAAACCATGCCGCAGGCCGGGAACAGCGGTCAGAAGGTCAAGCGTGATCATGCGCTATCTCCGGTCGGGCGGTGAAACCCGGCGGGCACGGGGCCGGCCGGGTTGGTGATGGCGATGGCGCGGAACAGCTTGCCCATGCTGCCGGGCGATGTCAGGCGGGTCAGTGCCCCCTGGATATCCGCCTGCTGTGCTGGCGTCGCACGGGCGCAAAGGGTGGCGGCGCGCGCCTCTATTCCCAGGGCGCACAACAGGCTGCCTTGTTCGATACTGTCGCCGACACCGGGATGTACCCGCGCCCCGGCCTGCCGTGCCGCTTGGGCCAAGGCGGTGAAATCGACATGGGCCGTCAGGTCGGCTGTGCCGGGATCGTCCAACACCGGTACATATTGATGGCCACGAAGGGCTTGTAATGTATCGCCGATGGCGGGGCCGTCATACCCGTAATCTATGATCAGGGCGGCCCCGGCCTGTAGCGATAATCGCCGCCCGATTTCTGCCCCTACGGCGAGGCCCGCAGGGCAGGTTTCGGCAATTGCACCCTGCGGAACGTCCGCCGTCCGATGCAGGGGCGTTAAAAGCGCCCCGCCAGGGGCCGGGTCAAAGGTGAAGGCCAGCTTGCCGTCCCGGTTCAGTCCCACCTTCCGCTCCGCCCAGCCCGCGGGGGTTCGGATGAACTGCCGGATCGGCAGGGCGTCGAAGAACTCGTTCGCGACCAGCAGCATGGGCCCCTCGGGCACACTGCTCAGGCTGTCATGCCAGGTGGGCTTGAAGCCGGACAGCATCGTCGCCTGTCGCTGGCGCAGGGCCGGGCTGGTTTCCACCAGATGCAGGCGGATCGCCTGATGGAACCCCGGCACCCGTGCCGTGGCGCGCAGCGCATCAGCCATCAGGGTGCCGCGCCCCGGCCCCAGTTCCACCAGATGTACCGGATTGGCGCCGCCCTGATTGATCCAGCAATCGGCCAGCCAGGCACCGACCAATTCCCCAAACATCTGTGAAATTTCAGGCGCGGTGGTGAAATCTCCCCGCTCCCCCAGTGGATCGCGGGTGATGTAATAGCCATGCTGGGGATGGCCCAAAGCCTCGCCCATGAAACTGGCGATGCTGATAGGACCGGTCAGCGCGATACGCCGGCGCAACAGGTCATGCAGCGCACCCGTCATTTTCCGGCCGCACGGGCTGGGGCGGGTACGGGCCTGCCGAACGGGGCGCGCAGCACCATCCACACACCGATGATCAGCATGGGCACGGACAGCAACTGTCCCATGGTCGTGCCGAAGGCCAGGAAACCCAATTGGGCATCCGGCTGCCGGAAGAACTCGCCCACCATGCGGGCGATGGCATAACCGATGAGGAAAATGCCTGAAAGGGTCCCGGTACGTGACCGGATGACCGGGTTGCGCGCCAGGAAGAAGATGACCGCAAACAGCAATACGCCTTCCAGTGCCGCTTGATAAAGCTGACTGGGATGGCGGGGCAGCCCGGCGGGATCGGTGGGGAAGATCATGGCCCAAGGCACGTCGGTGGGGCGCCCCCAGAGCTCTGCATTCACAAAATTGGCCAGCCGTCCCAGCAGCAGCCCGACCGGTGCGGCACAGGCGACAAGGTCTCCCAACGCGAAAGGCGAGAAGCCGCGCCGGCGGGAGAACAACAGAATCGCAACGATTACCCCGGTCAAGCCGCCATGGAAGGACATGCCGCCATGCCAGACCCGCAGCGCCTCCAGCGGGTCCTGGAGATAGGTGTCGAGATTGTAGAAAAGGATGGAGAACAGCCGCCCGCCAATCAGGATGCCGCCCGCCGCCCAGACGACGAAGTCGCCCAGGTCGTCCTCGGTCGGCCGCAGCCCGCTGTTGCGGGCCAGCCGGACGCAGTACCACAGCGCAAAGGCGATACCGACGGCATAGGCCAGTCCATACCATTTGATCGAGATCGGACCCAACGCCAGGGCCACAGGGTCCAGGTCGGGGAAGGGGATGGCCAAAATCATGCGATATCCCGTCACGCTCTATCCCCGGCGGGGAAGACGCAACCTATATAGAGGGTTGGGGATCATGACGGCAAGGCGCGGGTCGGACCCGTCTCTAACGCCATGGACAGGGATAAGCCCTATCCCCATAATGCGGCGCTTTTTTGAAAGGGACCCGCCATGCAGGTGGAAAACAAGCTGTTCGATGATTTGGCCCGCGTCGCCAGCGGCGCCATGGGCGCTATCTCCGGTATCCGGGGTGAGGTCGAAGGGCAGATTCGCCAGCAGTTCGAACGTATCCTGGCCCAGATGGACCTTGTCAGCCGCGAGGAATTCGAGGCGGTGAAGGCTGTCGCCGTTGAGGCGCGGGCCCGGCAGGAGGTTCTGGAGGAAAAGCTGGCGGCCCTGGAAGCCAAGCTTTCCAAGGGTTCTGAGGGCTGAAATCGGCCTGACGCCGGCCGGACAACCGACCGGATCTGTTTCACGAAACGGCGAGGAACCGGAATCCGGTTGCGCCTGCGAAATGGCGCTGGCACCGTATTCTTGGTGGTTCCAACGCCGACAGGGCCACAATATCTGGACACCCCGATATGTGGCCCGCCGTGACGCCTGGGGGAAGGCAGAGCGGCTTGGGATTTGGGAGTGAGGGGGACGGCATGACGGCCTTGAATATCGAGACCCAGGGGTCGACACATAATCCGCTGGACATGCTGGAAGAGATGGTTGTGGCCCAGGAATGGCCCTTTGATCGTGTCTCCGAGGAGGAGATGGTGGTGGAGATCAATGGACGCTGGTGCGAATACCGTCTTTTCTTCATGTGGCAGGCGGAGGTGAGCGCCATGCAGTTCTCGTGTCAGTATGACATGAAGGTTCCGCCGGGCCGCAAATCAGCCGTTGCCGAGCTGCTGGCCGAGATTAATCCCAAGATGTGGTTGGGGCATTTCGATGTCTGCCACGACCAGCACACGCCCATGTTCCGACAGACGACGCTTCTGCGCGGGGCCCGTGCCGCCAGCGCTGAACAGTTGGAAGACTTGATGGACATCGCCATGTCGGAATGCGAGCGTTTTTATCCAGCCTTTCAGTTCGTGATCTGGGGTGGCAAGACTCCGGCCGAAGCCGTGTCGGCTGCCATTCTGGATACGGTCGGCGAGGCCTGATCAACCGGGTGGGGGTTCCAAGATGCCGGGGAAACACCCCGCAACCCCGCCGGAAACAAGGGGGGAACACCGGATGAGTGCGAGTTTGCTGCTGGTCGGGTGCGGTAAGATGGGCGGGGCCATGCTGGCCGGCTGGAAAACTGCCGGTGCCGCTGGCGCCATTGTGGTGGTGGAGCCTTTTGGCACGCCCAAGGGCCTGCCTACCGATGTCATGGTGGTCAAGGACACCAACGAGATCCCGGACGACTTCGCGCCTGATGCCATCATTCTGGCTGTAAAGCCGCAGATGATGGACCAGGCGCTGCCCTTTTATGCCCGCTACGCCGGGTCGGCCCTGTTTGTGTCCATCGCGGCTGGAAAGCCCATCGCCTATTTTGAAAAGCACCTGGGCAGCGGCGCGGCCGTTGTCCGTGCCATGCCCAACACCCCCGCTGCCGTTGGCCGTGGCATCAGCGCGGCTGTGCCCAATGCCAACGCAAGTGACGCGCAGAAGGCGTTGGCCCGTACGCTGCTGTCAGCGGTGGGCGAGGTGGCGTGGGTGGCCGACGAAAAACTGCTGGATGCCGTGACTGCTCTGTCGGGCAGTGGCCCGGCCTATGTGTTCCTGTTGGTGGAAACCATGGCAAAGGCTGGGGTTGCGGCGGGTCTGCCGCCCGATCTTGCCATGCAGCTCGCCCGTGCCACGGTGATGGGATCGGGTGAATTGCTGCGACAGAGCCATGAGTCGGCCGAACAACTGCGCCGCAATGTGACCAGCCCGAAAGGTACGACTGAAGCGGCGCTGGATGTGCTGATGATTGAGGGGCCGGGGGGCATGCAGGACCTGTTGACCCGCGCCATTGCCGCCGGCACCGCCCGCTCGCGGGAATTGGCAGGCTGAACTCAAAGGGAGAGAAGGTGGGATGGCCGGACCGTTGAGCCCCAGTGCGCAGAAAATCCAGAACCTGTTAAACGACCTGGGCCATCCCATTCATGTTCTGGAGTTTGCGGCCTCCACCCGCACCTCTGCCGAAGCAGCGGCGGCCATTGGGTGTGAAGTGGCGCAGATTGCCAAATCAATCATGTTCCGCACCCGCGATACGGGCCGTCCGGTCCTGGTGGTCACCTCCGGCAGCAACCGGGTGAACGAGGCGTCGGTGATCCGCCACCTGGGTGCTGCGCTGGGCGGGGAGAAACTGGCCAAGGCCGATGCCGATTTTGTTCGGCAGAAAACAGGATATCCCATCGGCGGCGTGCCGCCACTGGGCCACAATGTCCCGCCGATCACCCTGTTCGACCGGGACTTGTTGAACTTTACCACCGTCTGGGCCGCCGCCGGCACCCCCAACACCGTCTTTCCCATTGCACCCGACACGCTTGCCGGGATCGTGGGTGGTATGGTGGTGGAGGTGGTATGAAGGCGGGAAATGCTGACTTCTCACCCTGTCTCTGATATCATCGGGGACGTCCAGGGCGTTGCTGTGTCGGGGTTTCAGTCGGAGCGATCCGCTTTCGGAGCGATCCGCTTTCGGAGCGGAAAAGACCTAAACTCTGAAACACAGCTTTGTTTTGTGTTTCACCATGTTGCACAGAACAGCCAAGAATTCGGAGTTAGCCGGTGCGCGCCTCCGAAATCCCCGCATTTCAACTGTTTATGCCTCACTCCGCCGGGACAAGTCGGCGCGGGGCCATGATGCGATGCGCCTGTGTGCCGCGTGCCTTCTCGATGACGCTGCCCAGCCGTTCGGCGGCGCGGGTCAGGCGTTCTGGTGTGAAGGCGGCATAACCCAGGATCACCGCGCCGGGGTCACCAGCAATGCCGGGCCCCCGCCGACAGGCGGACAAGGCGGGCAAAGTCATACGGGACTGGGCGGCCAGGGTGGACAGTCCGGTATCGTCGATACCCAGACCTGGTGACAGTCGACCCAGAAGGTGCAAGCCGGAACCCGCTGCTTCCAGATGGATGGCCCCCGACCAGTACCGGTCAGCGGCAAACAGCAACGCCTGCTGCCGCTCGGCATAAAGCCGGCGGGTTCGACGCAGATGGCTCGCGTAATGGCCTTCGGTCAGGAAGTCATGAACGGCCATCTGGTCGGGCAGCGGGACATGTAGGTCCATACGGGCACGCAGAGCCTGGGCTGCCGCCACCAGGGAGGACGGGATGACCAGCCAGGCTAGGCGCAGGGCTGGCACCAGCGTATTGTCCAAGGCACCCAGATGCAGCACCCGTTCATTCTCGTCTAAGCCCTGCAGGGCGGGCAGCGGCCGGCCGGTATAGCGGTATCCGCCGTCGCGATCATCCTCCAGAAGCCAAGCACCGCTGCGCCGGGCCCAAGCCAGCACCGCCATGCGCCGGCGCAGGGGCATGGTGCCGCCAACCGGGTACTGCCATCCTGGTGTAACCAGGGCCAGGCGCGCGTCGGGCGCCATCCGGGCGCCACGTTCGGGATCAATCCCATCCGCATCTACTGGAACATGCGCGACAGTATAGCCGCGTTGACCAAAGGTCAGCGCTTGCAGAGGGCAGCCGGGCTCCTCCAGCCAGACGGTGTCACCTGCTGTCAGCAGAAGGTTCGCGACAAACTCCAGACCCGACCGTCGGTCAGGCAGGATCAGGATCTGCTCCGGATCACAGGCTACGCCCCGACTGGTCTGCAAATGTCCGGCCAGGACGCGGCGCAGGGCCATCCACCCCCCGGCCGTATCATGGCCCAGGAGCAGACCACCGGCATCGCGCCAGCGCTTGGCCAGCAACCGTCGCCAGGTGTCGATATCAAACTGGTCATAGGCGGGAACACGCGGCTCGAATGGCAAAAGCTCCGCACCGGCGGCAGGCACGGGTACCGCCGGTTTGGGCGCTGCGGCGGGGACGCTGCGTGCTGCATTATTCGGGGCGAGGCGCACGGCAGGGGCCATGGCATCGTCGGGCAGGTTGCGGCAAACAAAGGTGCCGGAACCGATCCGCGCTTCAAGATACCCCTCCGCCGTCAACCGGTCGATCGCCGCTACGACGGTGTTGCGTGACACGCCAAGATCAGTGGCCAGGGTGCGTGTCGATGGCAGCCTTTCACCAGGACGGATGGCGCCATTCACGATGGCGCCGCGCAGACGGTCAAACAGGCGCTGTTGCAACGGCGTGCCGTCGGGACCATCGAACAGGGAAAGCAGGGGGCCTTGGCTCAGTTTCATGCGCGGATACCTCGGGTGATCAACCGGGCTTCATTGCGGACCTCGGTCGGAACGCTAGACCCGGTGACGTTCCGTGGATGGCGGGTGGATCGGGTAAGCCGGCGGGCCGGGCATGATGGGGTAGCCCGAGGGCCCGCCGGCCAACCTCGGAGCGGCCGGACAACCGGGGAAGGCCGCTCCACCATCGCCGGCGACGGGGCTTGCCGGCGATGATTGGACAAAGACAGGGATTAGCCGCCGATCTGGCCGGTGGCGGCGTCGATCTTCAACGTGGCGAAGCGGATACCGTCGGCCGATTTCAGCTCCACCAGGAACTGGCCATCCTTCTGGCGAATGTCGCCGACGCGACCGAACCGGTAGTTATTGGTCTTCAACCAGGTCCGGGCGATATCACGGGCCTCGGCGGTGCTGACGGGTTCAGTGCGGGCGACACTGGCGGCGGGTTCCTTTGCCGCGACTTGGGCGCTGTCGCTGGCATGGGCTGCGGTGACGCCAAGGGCTGCGACGAAAGCGAGGGCGATCAGGGTACGCATTGTTGCTTCCTCTTCTTCTCTGCTGTTCGGGTTGCCGGTTGTTTCCGGCGACGAACATATCTGAACACCCCTGCTTTACCGGTGCATGACGATGAACGGGGGCTTGTGAAACACTGTGTTTCCAACGGCCCAGACGTTACATTGTGGTAACAACATGCCCATCGGCAGCCCGGCTGCCCTTCGATTATGATGAAGCCATGACCGAGAGCAGCACACACCTCCTGGTCGTCGATGACGACCGTGAAATTCGCGATCTGCTGACGCGCTACCTGACGCGCCATGGCTACCGTGTGACGGCGGCCAAGGACGGGCAGGAGATGCGTCGCTATCTCGCTGACCGCAACATCGACCTGATCGTCCTGGATTTGATGATGCCGGGCGAGGATGGGCTGTCACTTTGCCGCGCGGTGCGCGCGGAAGGGGGGCCGCCTGTGGTGATGCTGTCGGCCATGGGGGAGGATGCGGATCGTATCCTGGGGCTGGAGATCGGTGCCGATGATTATCTGCCCAAACCCTTCAATCCGCGGGAACTGGTGGCGCGTATCAAGGCCGTGCTTCGCCGTGCGTCGACCCCAACCGGGACGGCGCAGGCAACAGCCGGCGCCATCAACTTCGCCGGATTTGTGCTGGATCAGGCACAGCGCCGTCTCACGGACGCAAAGGGTGAGGAAGTGACCTTGACCGCCGGGGAATATGAATTGCTGGTCGCGCTGGCCACCCGCCCGCGGCGGGTGCTGTCCCGTGACGACCTGCTGGAGATCACGCGGGGCCGGTCGGCCGGTCCATTTGACCGGTCGATTGATGTGCAGATCAGCCGCCTGCGCCGAAAGATCGAGGTCGATCCCGCTGAACCCACCATCATCAAAACGGTGCGGTCGGGCGGATACATCTTCTCACCCGAGGTGCAGGCACCATGAGGGCGCTGACCGACCGCATGTCCTATTCGATCTTTGCTGTGCTGGTCGGCGGCATCCTGTTGTCACAGGCGATTGCGCTGGGCCTTTATCGCTCGGACCGGGCAGAGGCCGTGGCCGATGCAGAAGGTGGGCAACTCGCCAATTGCCTGGCCGGATTCGCCCAGGTGATCGAAGAACAGCCCACGGATGTGCGTCTGGCGGTATTGCGTGGTCTGAAGGAACGTGAACTGACCGTGCGCACCAGCGCCGGGCATACGGTCCTTCTAGACGTGTATGAGAAAAAGCCGAAAACCCCTGGTAAGCCAGAAATGTCCCCGGCCGTATCGATACCGCCTTTCGGTATGCCAGTACCCCCACCGCCGCAGCCCAATGTCATCGAAGTGTCGCGGCAATTGAAGGACGGCACCTGGATGCGGTTCCACGCACCGGTGACGGCAACAGATGCGCTGCGGGAGCCGGGCTTCATTGCGTCGCTGGGCGGGTCGGCGGCGGTGGCGATCCTGCTGTCGGCCTGGGTTCTGGGTTTCACGACGCGCCCCCTTCGGCGCTTTGCGGCAGCGGCCAACCGGCTGGGCATCGACATGAACGCGCCCTCGTTGGACGAAGCCGGTCCGCGTGAGGTGCGTTTGGCTGCGGCGGCCTTCAACAAGATGCAGCGACGCTTGCGCGCCTTTGTGGAAGATCGGACCCGTATGCTGGCAGCGGTCAGCCACGATCTGCGCACACCGTTGACCCGCCTGCGCCTTCGCGCTGAATTCATTGATGATGATGTCGTGCGCGACAAGATGTTGGAAGATCTGTCGGAAATGGAGGCCATGATCGGCTCGACCCTGGCCTTTGCCCGGGATGAGGCGGCCAAGGAAGCCATCCAGCCGCTGGAACTGAACGCTTTGCTAGCCCGTCTGGGCGAGGATATGCGCGATGCCGGCAAGCCGGTGGGCGTGATCCCGGCCCCCTTCTCCATCCCCATCGCCGGGCGGCGCATGGCGTTGCGTCGTGCCCTGGGTAACTTGATGGAAAATGCCGTCAAATATGGTCAAACCGCCCAGGTGGCGCTGGCCATGACCGGGGAGAATGTCACAATAACCATTGATGACAATGGGCCGGGTATTCCGGAGATGGAATTTGAAAATGTGTTTCGGCCCTTCTTCCGGCTGGAAGCATCGCGGTCGCGCGATACTGGCGGTACGGGTCTTGGCCTGTCGGTGGCCAATGACATCGTTCGGGCGCATGGCGGCGAAATCCGTCTGGCGAATCGCTCCGAAGGTGGATTGCGGGTGACTGTGGTTCTGCCGATGGAGCCCGGTACGGCCTGAAAAGACAGGAGGGGCGGGTGCAGATGACCCGCCCCTCACGGCCTTTAGAAGGTGTAGGACAGACCCAGGCCGCCCATGAACTGATCGCGGCTGCCATTGTCCTTCACGAACGGGCTGTCGGCCGCGTCGCCAAGCAGGCGAGAATAACCGGCAAGCCCCGTGATTGACCAGTTCTTGTCCAATGGGTGGATCATGATGGCGGTCAGGCCGACATTCTTAAAGCCAGCATCGGCATCATAGCCAGTGCGCGAGCCAGGGGCGATCTTGGTCTGGTCGAGCCGGTCGATGGTCGTGCTGAAGAACGAATCCATGTAGTCGTTGCTGGCCCAGGTCAGCGAGGGACCGACCATCAGGAGGGTGCGCCCGACCGGGTTGAACATCCAGGTGGCCGACAGAGTCGCCTCGGTCCCCTTATGCCCATCGCCGAGAAGGTCCGTCCCGACATCCGCCGACAGCATCAGCCGGTCGATGGTGTATTCCGCAAAGATATGTCCCACCGCCGTGTCGCCCACATTGCGGTAACCTGTCAGGGCCTTGTCCTTCCGGGATTTGCGCCCCCCGTCAAAGGCGACGGAGGCACCAAGCGTCAGGCTATCAGTGCTGATCAAGTTGGCGCCGAGCCCCTGCCGGGACAGGAAGAAACGGTCATAGGTGATTTCAATGTCGGGAACGGGTCGGACCTTGTATTGGTCTGAGCCTTCATATTCTGGTGCGACAAAACCAAGTGTACCAAGTCGCACATACCAGCCATCATCAGGGCGTTGCATCTGAGCAGAGGCGCCTGTGGCACAGGTCAGCGAAAGCAGGGCGGACATCGCTGCCACCATCCGCAAGCGCCCGGTCGAACGGGTGTTCATCTTTTCTCTCCGATCGTCTGATCGCGGCATCGGCCCGTTGCCCCAGCTTTTACCGCGCCGGGACTGTGACAAAGGGCCTGAGCGCTTGATGTGATGCAGATCACCAGAATGAACAGTGATCAAAAATTTCTTATTTAGCCATCAACCCAGGCTGCGGCAGGCGCGCGCATCGGCCTGCCAGTGTCACGGGCAATCGGTCCGGGCCTTCGCCTGTGATGCGTGGACTGGTGGCGCCCCGATCACGATGTTTGTATGTCGGTCGCCGCCGATCTTTGTGTAATGCGCTGCGTTTCATCGTTCCCTGACGCGGGGTTAGCCGATAAAATACCTCCAACGTCGAATCTCGACCCACAAGTGATCAAGGTGGCAGGACCGGACCCCGGCGGGGTCCATCACCTGTCGCCGCCGGAGTTTCAGCGACCATGCCGATTATCAACCGTATCGCCGATTTCCATGCTGACATGACCGCTTGGCGGCACCATATCCACGAGAATCCCGAAACTGCGTTTGAGGAGTTCAAGACCTCTGATTTCGTGGCCGAGAAGCTTCAGGCCTTCGGTATTGAGGTGCATCGCGGTATCGCGGGGACTGGTCTGGTAGGTGTGCTCCATGGCAAGGACGGTCCCAATGGCAAAGCCATTGGCCTGCGGGCTGATATGGATGCCCTGAATATGGACGAAGGAAACACCTTCGCCCATGCCAGTAAGGTCCCGGGCAAGATGCATGGCTGCGGCCATGATGGGCACACGACGATGCTGCTGGGCGCCGCTCGCTACCTGGCGGAGACGCGGAATTTCAGCGGAACGGTGAACTTCATCTTCCAGCCAGCGGAAGAAGGCGCCGGAGGCGGGCGCCGTATGGTGGAGGAGGGGCTGTTTGACCGGTTTCCCTGTGACATGGTTTTCGGCATGCACAACTGGCCAGATCTGCCGCCCGGCGAAATGGTGGTCAAGGAAGGGCCGATCATGGCCGGGGCCGATCAGTTTGAGATTCGGGTGGCGGGTAAGGGGGGGCATGCCGCCCTGCCGCACCATGCCATCGATCCGGTGGTCATCGCGGCCCATATCGTCACGGCCACTCAGACGATTGTCAGCCGCAATGTCAGCCCGATCGAAAGCGGCGTAATCTCCATCACTCAAATCCATGCCGGTAGCGCCTATAATGTTATCCCGCAGGAAGTGATCATGCGGGGAACTGTGCGCGCCTTGAGCCACGAGGTTCGTGACCAGTTGGAGCAGGGACTGCGCCGAATTGTGGAGACCCTGCCGGCCGCCTTTGGGTCCAGCGCGACCTTAACCTATCGCCGCGGCTATCCACCTACCGTCAACCATGCCGGCATGCCGACTGCGCTTGCCGCCCGCGTGGCAGCCGAACTGGTGGGACCTGACAAGGTCCACGACAATGTGGGGCCCAGCATGGGCGCAGAGGATTTTGCCTTCATGTTGCAGGAACGGCCCGGTTGTTATGTCTGGATGGGCCAGGGTGGCGCCGCCTTGGGCTGCCTGTTGCATAACCCATCCTATGACTTCAATGATGACATCCTGCCGCTGGGTACCAGTTACTGGGCTCGGCTGGTGGAAACCGCCTTGTCGGCGGCGGCCTGATCCCATGGCGCTTCGCGTTTGCAACACAGGGCGGATCGGGGGATCCGTACTGGCCCTGGCGATGAGTTTGAGCTTGGCCGGTTGTGGTGCCGGCGCCGGTGCTTGGCTGGCAGGAGAAGCGGGTGGGGGTGTGTCGGGCATGTCCGGCGATGCGCCACCGCCCCTTGCTGCCCGCGCCATGTGGCGTGCGGAGAACGCCCGTGCCCAATCTCAATCCTTCTTGGTGGCGCGCAGCGATGCCGAATGGGCAGCTCTCTGGGATTTAGCTGGCCGATCCCCACCGGGCCGGTTGCCGCCAGATCAGATGGCGCTTGGGGTGTTCCTTGGTACCCGCACGACCACCGGTTACTCGGTGGATATCCTGCGACTCCGGCCTGAACGCCGTGACGGGCAGCGTGATCGGCTGGTCGTGGAATATCGGGAGGTGACACCGCCAGAAGGCCTGATCACGGCCCAGGTGCTGACCAGTCCCTACGCCATCATTCTGGTTGATCGCAGCGAATCCGTGGTCCGCTACAACCGGCTGCCGTAAGGCCGGAGCTGATAACGGCGTTCACTCCACAGCGCCGTCCATTACCACGCGGTTGCGACCGCTGCGTTTGGCCTGATAAAGGGCTGTGTCGGCCCGCCGCAGCAGGGCGTCGCCCGATTCCGGCTTGCCATCCGCATCCAGTGTCCAGTCGGCCAAAGCGACACCGATGGAGATCGTGATGTCGATTTTGCCGACCGGGGCCGATACCGTGAAAGGTTCCTCTGCGATGCGGCGGCGATGACGTTCGGCCACGGCCACGGCCTGATTGGCGTCGGTGTCCGGCATGATCACCACAAATTCCTCACCGCCCAGGCGGGCGACAAGGTCGAAATTGCGCAGGTTGCGGCTGGCGCGTTGTGCCACTTCCTTCAGCACCTCGTCACCGACGCCATGGCCCCAGGTGTCGTTGACCACCTTGAAATGATCGATATCGAACAACAGCGCCGATACCGGCTTGTTGTTGCCACCAGACCGGTCAAGCAGGCGCGGCAGATGCGCGGACAGGTACCGGCGGTTGAACAGGCCGGTCAAGCTATCGGTCAGGGCCATGGACAGGCTGGCCTCATAATTGGCGCGCAGCTTGTCCTGATAGCGCTTGCGTCGAACCTGCGTGCGGGTGCGTGCCAGCAATTCGTTCCGGTCGATGGGCTTGATCAGGTAGTCATTGGCGCCAAGCTCCAGCCCTTTGGCGACCCTATCCATATCCGTTTCATCGGCAAGCAGCAGAATGGGGATCTGGCGGGTCTTTTCATGGCTGCGCAATTGCGAGCAGAGCCGGAGCCCGTCCTCCCGCATCAGCGTCAGTGAGATCACGATCAGTTCAAATTCTTCCGACAGCGCCATTTCAAGGCCGCTGGCACAGGTGTCCGTATCGGTGACAACGTCACGGTCACGGGCCAGGGTTTCCGTAATCTTATCCAGGTCGATGGCACTGTCTTCGACCACCAGAACCCGGGCTGCTTCCGCCGTCTGGGTATGTACCGAGTCGGTTGAAACGAGCATGCCAAGTTGCCCTGACGTGCTTTCGCGTAACCGCCACTCGTCTGTCATCATCTTGAGGCGGACCAGGGAACGGACGCGGGCAAACAAGGCCACATCGTTTACCGGCTTGGTCAAGAAATCGTCGGCCCCGGCTTCCAGTCCTCGGACCCGGTCGGATGCATCTGACAAGGCGGTGACCATCACCACAGGTATGTGCATGGTCGCCGGATCTGCGCGGATTTTTTCACAGACTTCAAAACCGTCCATACCGGGCATCATAACATCCAGCAGCACGATATCCGGATGTTGGGCATGGATACGTTCCAGGGCTTCCGGCCCTGAATTGGCGGTCACCACGTCGAAATATTCCCTGGTCAGCTTGGCCGCCAGCAGCTTCACATTAGGCAGGACATCGTCAACAACCAGAACCCGAGCCGACATGGTTTTCACACCTACCGGCCCGCATGCACCGGGCCGTCAAAGGAAACGTTGCACCGTCTGCAGAAACTTCGCGACGGAGATTGGCTTGGCGATGTAATCCTCGCAACCACCTTCACGAATTTTCTCCTCATCCCCCTTCATGGCGAAGGCGGTGATGGCGACCACAGGGATCGCCTTCAGATCATCATCTTCCTTCAACCACTTGGTAACCTCAAGTCCGGATACCTCGGGAAGCTGAATATCCATCAAGATCAGATCAGGACGGTGCTGCCGGGCAAGACGAAGGGCCTCCATCCCGTCCTTGGTCTGCAAGGTTGCATAGCCATGCGCTTCCAGCAGATCGTGGAAGAGCTTCATATTCAGTTCATTATCCTCCACGATGAGAATACGGCGCTGGCGCTGCGCAGCCTGATCGCCATCTTGGACACCGTCCACACTCATCGGCACCGCTCCGCCTAGTCCCTGTTCAACCGCCAGAACCACCAGTCAATGGCTATCGGCAGTCCTGCCACCGACCTCCCGGTCATTAGAAGGCTCCAACCCTTAACCATTCGTTAGCGCCTGTCATCATTCATCATGCCCGCAGATCCCCAAAAACTCCATTCCAGTGCTGTGACCGATACGCTGTGCCGTGACTGCGGGCACCCGCAGGTGGACGCCCGCCGCTGTCGACATTGTGGGTCGGTTCGCATGGTGAAACATCCCGAATTGCATAGGCTGTCTATCGCCCATATTGATTGCGATGCCTTCTATGCCAGTGTGGAGAAACGTGACAGGCCGGAACTGGCCGATCAGCCAGTGATTGTCGGCGGTGGGCATCGCGGCGTGGTGTCGGCCTGCTGCTATATAGCCCGACTCTATGGTGTCCGTTCTGCCATGCCGATGTTCAAAGCCCTGCAACTGTGTCCGCAGGCTGTCATCATAAAACCAGACATGCAGAAATATGTCGGTGTCGGTCGCGCGGTCCGGTCACTGATGCAGGAGATGACACCCCTGGTCGAAGCGATCTCAATCGATGAAGCCTTCCTGGATCTGACGGGGACCGAACTCTTACATCACGGAAGTCCCGCGCGTACCTTGGTGCGACTGGTGAGACGTATCGAGACGGAGATCGGGGTCACCGCTTCCATCGGCCTGTCGCACAACAAATTCCTGGCCAAACTGGCCAGTGATCTGGATAAGCCGCGTGGATTCGCCATCATTGGTGAGGCCGAGACTTTGGCTTTCCTGGCGCCCCGGCCCGTGGGCATGATTTGGGGCGTTGGCAAGGCGCTGGCTGCCAAGATGGCGGCGGAAGGCATCCGCACCATTGGCCAGATTCGGGACATGGAGATGAAGGAACTGGTCCGGCGGTATGGTTCTATGGGTATGCGCCTCTATCATTTTTCACGCGGGCAGGATGATCGCCGCGTTACCCCGCACAGCCCGCTGAAAAGCATATCTTCGGAAACCACATTCAACCATGATCTCTGGTCTTTTGAAGACCTTGAACGGGAACTGTGGCCGCTGGCCGAAAAGGTCTCAAAGCGTATGAAATCAGGGGATCATGCCGGTCTGACCGTCACCCTGAAACTGAAGACCCCGGACTTTAAGCTCATCACACGCAGTCAACGACTATCGTCGCCAACACAATTGGCAGATAGAATCTTTCGCGTAGGCCGTGATTTGCTACGGACTGAGTGTGATGGCCGCCGGTTTCGCCTGTTGGGCATCGGGTGCCACGACCTAACCGATCCCCGTGATGCGGACCCTCCTGACCTGGCTGATCCAGGCCAGCAGCAAAGGGCCAAGGTGGAACGTGCTATAGACGCAGTGCGGGCAAAGCTGGGCGGACACGCGATAACCAAAGGACGCAGTTTGCCTGTGGTCGGTAGCAGCAGCGACCCTAACCAGGCCGGCGAAGGGTGATTATTTCCCGAAAGTAAAACGGAGACCGGCCAGAGCGGACCAAGTCTGGGCCGTGCCGTGCGTCGCAAAATCATCCGTGGCGGTGAAACTCGTCTCGTTGCCCCGCACATAACGGCCATCGGCGAAGAAGGAGAAGCTGCCCCCCACCGGCACCGACAGTCCGACCATACCCTGGTAGGCGAAATGTTCGGCACGCGCGTCGGTATAGCCCATGGCCAGCCGCTCTGCCTCCGTCCGCGTCCAGCCCATGCCAATCCCCACATAGGGTGTGAGCCAGTCTGTGACCTTCAGGTTGACGCGGGCATTGGCCATCGTCCCCAGTGATCCAATGACACCATCAACGCTAGGGGCTGTCAGCAGGGCCGAATCACGGTCGCGGTAGGCATATTCCAGTTCGAGCCGGAAACTTTCCATCGGGTGCCAATCATTGGCTGCCGTTGAAAGGCCGGGGTTGGCAGCACCCAAACCATATGTAGTGGCATTACCGGCGGTGCCGCCGACATAGCGGCCTGATAATCCCTGGAGATAAGCGTTTGGCAGGTCGGAATCGGGGATGCCCGCCTCCTGCGTAAGGGCAGGGGTGGCTATAAAAACGAAACAAACAGCAAAGAGGGCGGTCTTCAGCGACTTCATGACATAACTCCGACTTCTTTTCTAATAACCGACGTCGTCGGCGAAGTCATGCTTAGACCGGGGTGAACGCTCCCTCGAAACCCGATCCTCTGCCATGTGTGTCAGTCCCGACACGGAATTCTATTCCCACCTGGGTGCGCGGCTTGCCTCACTCGCTGGCCTTGGTGCCGCGGTCGCCCAAGCGGGAAGGACCCGGCGGAGCGCCGGCCGCGGCCACCCGCATCCGCAGGTGTAGTGTACCGGTGCCAAAATCAAGCGCAAATCCATCACTGATCCCAAGCACATCCATTCCCAGGATAAAGGCCGGTTCATCTTCCAGGCCTAAGGCTGTGTAGGCGTGGGCATCAATGAGTGTCGCTGGCAGACCTGTCACGGAAACCGGCCCGATCCGAACCCGCGGCAGAAGGAATACATGGCCGATACGCGTTTCTCCAGCCAGGTTGATCACTTCCGTCTGGCCAATGAGGCTGGCCGGTTTGCCACGGTCTTTCAAGGCGTTCAGCAGGACGGGGTTGAACATAGACCGTTCCGCGCCCGTATCGACAAGGCCATTAACCTGTATTCCCCCGATTTCCAAGGGTACGATCACAAGACCTGCCGGATGCACGCGGCCTTTGACCGACTCGTATCCTGTCGGGGCGAAGCGCCGGGAATGTTCAATCCTGATCTCGTCCCGTCGGAAGTTCACCGACAGGCGCTTGCCTTGCAAACTGTTGGTTCCCAACACGCCGCCGGCGCCGGACATGTCGCCGAAGGACAAGACTGGCGTCACCATGTTTGTCGCCACAAACCGTCCCATGTCGATCCGCCCCACCTTCATTGTGGGCATCACTAGCGGACCCAGCACATCATGTACCCGCATGAGATTGCCGGTGACTGTGACATCCGCCCCGACGGCCATGCCGGGAGCGTTGGGTGGAGCACTGAACCCCAGGGCGCGGGCAATATCCATCCCGATCATGGTGCCGGAACAGCCGGTATCTACCAGGAAACGCACCGGGCCGTAGCCATCGACCACCACCGGCGCCAATACGCGGCCGGCACGGTCGGGCCGGGTCGGAATGGCATAGACAGGGCCGGACGGCTGTGGTGGCGGGGGCGGGGACATCTCGGCTGTCACCGGCATGCAGCCCAGTAACAGCAATGCCGCCGCACTGATGATGCGGCGGGTCAACCTGCTGGTCTTAGGGACTGTTCGTGTCATTGCCGTCCCTCCCTGGTGGTCGGCACCTTCGGTCATGGGTACCGCGACCTGTGAGCAGTCTATTCCAGAATGCTTCGGTCAATCCCAGTAATCACGGCATAGCTCAGCCTGAGAAGGTCCGCTTTATGGAGGGTATAGGGAACCAGAGTTCTCCATCATGGTTGCAAGTCTGCAATAAAAAAGGCTGGGTTGGTGGCCCAGCCTTCTTCTATGATCTATTCAGACAGATGACTCTACCGTCAATTGGCTTTTGCTGCTGGCGTCGGCGCGCCGGGTGCCGGTAAAGGTTCCTTGCCCTTCTCCTTCAGCACTTTGACGATCCCGGCTGCGGCAGCGTCCGCCTGCGCCTTTTCCGCATCCGTCGCTTCATGCGAAAACACGTTCAGAACGCGGATCGCTTGCTCTTGCCCCGGCTGTTTCGGTAGCTCAATGAGCTGCATGACCAGGGCAACATGGATTTTGTTGCCCTGGCTATCACACGATACGGTACCGGAACGAAGTTGGTAAGCAGGCAGTTTCTCCGCAGCCCCCAGCGCAGGGGTGTAAGTACCTTCACAGCTCTTCTTCAACTGTTCCATATAGGTGTCAGCGACCTTGTTGAAATCGCCGGCAGCTTCTCCCATCGGGAAGCTGCGGACCGCGCCCAGAACCTTATCGCCGATCTGCCAGGCATAGTCACCGGGGCGCTGCTGCGGGGGGATCTTGTCAATTGGGATCGCGCGAGCATTGGACAGGCCGGCATCGACCAGCAGCTTGGCCAATGTGGGGGCGATCACCGGTTCCGTTGGTTCCGGCAGCTTGAGGGTGCCAGCCACACCCTGATCGACGCAGGTCGTCAGGTCGTTCATGGCCTTTGTTGTACCCTTCAACTGGAAGGACGCAGTGTCACCCGGTACCTCAATGGTGAGCACATTGCCAGTGGTCAGGCCCTTCAGCAACTCGGCATCATCACCAAGGCCGATGGCCAAGGCGTTCGGCTGGCTGACGACAGCCCCCAATTCTCGGTTGATCTTCCCGTCGATGGAAACCTTGAGAGCGGCCCGCTGACCGGTCGGCATCTGGGCACCAGGAATGCCTAGGACCATCTGAACCCGCTTCGCGGGGTTGCGCAGGAAAATCAAATGCAAGTTGTTGTCAAACTCTACCGAGGCGCCACACATCTTGAAGCTGCCATCGGAGAACACCTGTGGACCAACCTGCCATTCGCTTTTGGGCACACCTGGCTTGGCCGGTTTGGGCGGCGACGTTGTCGCTGCGGCAGGACGTGCGGCTGGCGCTCCCTGCGCTGCGCCACCCACTGTGCCGGCGGATGGCGCGGGTGCGGAAGATTGGCCGATCGTGCCAGCCGCGGGGCCGCCTCCAATGGTGCCGGCGGCAGGACTGCCCGATTGCTGCGGCGAGATTACCGCGCCAGGCAGTATAAGCCCGCTACCGGCCTGTGGCTGCTGCTGATCGGTGGATTGGGCGGCAGCGCCACCTGTGAGACACAGCGCAGCGCTGCCGGCAAGCAGCAGATGCCGCAGGACGCGCGGTGCGAAGAAAGACAAGCTGGGAACCACGGGAAACAACCCCTCTGCACATTGGGCGGTGGGACCCTAGGCTTGTTCCCTGCGCATGGCAAGGGGGCACGTGAAGGGGGAAAGCACCAGCAAAGGCGCGGCTTACCAACTATTGAACGTCGCTCACACTACCAAGGCTGCCAATGACGGATCATCGGGCAGGATACCCTGTCCTCAGCGATGCGTGCCGCCGTCAAAGAATCATAACCAAATGAGCATGTTTTTGCGCTCGCGCCGCTTCGGGCCATTATCGTATGTATTGGATTGTCGGCCGGCTTGCGCCAAATGGTGCAGCCCTGCTGGCCAAGGCGAAGGAATGGGCATGCGGTATGAAGAAACACATCTGCGGCATGCGGTGATCGGGGTGCCGGAATGGGCTCAGTCCGAATGCCGACGCGCACTGGCACGCCGATATGCTGACATGATGTTTAACGACCATGCTTTCATCCGCATGGTTTACCGCAATTTTCACCCTATTGGCCCCAATCTGTACCGGTCCAGTCAGCCGACCCCAGGGCAGATGAAAGATCTGGCCAAGATGGGAATCCGGACCATCATCAATCTGCGTGGCCGGCGGATCACCTGCGGTTCCTATTTTTTTGAAGTTCGTGCGTGCGCGCGACTGGGGATCGAACTGATCGATTTCCCGGTACGTTCACGGGATGTACCGCGCAAGGAAGATCTGGTCGCCGCCCGCGAGCTTTTCTGTCGCCTGGAAGGACCGACCGTCATGCACTGCAAAGCCGGTGCTGACCGGGTCGGTCTGATGAGTGTGCTTTATCAGTTCGTGGGTCTTGGGCTCCCTTTAGAGCAGGCGATGGGCCAGCTTTCGTGGAGATACGGTCATCTTCGCCAATCAAAGACAGGTATCCTCGACCATTTCTTTGAACAGTTCATGGCCACCGGCGGACGCACTGTTGACGAATTCTATCAGTGGGTAGAACGCGATTATGATCCGGTTGCCATGAAGGCTGATTTTCGGTCGCGCCGCTGGGCCAATCTTTTGATGGACCGCTTGCTGGGCCGGGAGTGACCGACCAGACAGTTGGGTTTCAGGCTAACCTGTCGATCTGCCGGTCGGTAAGATTACCCGGCACAATCACCAATGGGATGTCGAGCGACCCGGCCAGTTCGCCAGCCAACCAAGAGATCAATCGTCCTCGCCGCGCCGATGCTGGGGCGGCGCCAACGACCAACGCGTGAATATCTCCATCCTCCTGGATGGCGTCCAGGATTTCCGTGCCAATGGTACCGCGCCGGAAGTTAAGTTCGGGCATTAGGCCAGTGAGGGCCCAGACCTCTCCTGCCATGCTTTGGAGCAGGCATTCAGCCTCTTCCCGCTGTTCGGCCTCCATCGTATCGGCCACACGCATCCATCCCTGACAGTCCACCGGTTCACAGACATGCAGCAACGCGAGAATGCCACCGGTATTGCGGGCACGCAGAGCGGCGAAACGCAAGGCGGCGCGGCTTTGCGTGCTTCCATCTACACAGACCAGGAATTTGAACCGGTCACTCGGCTCTGTTCGTCGCGTTGCGACCGGGGATAGCGATGGGATGGCTGATTGAGGTGGTGTCGCCCCCTCTGCGTGCCGCGACCGCAAACCCCCATTCATGGAAACAAGCATCATCGTTCTCCTGTCAACCGGGGCAGGGGACGTGCACTTGAACAAACACCAGGGCGGGTTCAGCCCCGACCCGCCACATAGTCCCGCAGACTTTCCACCTCATGCGTGTATTCGGCCAGGCGGAACTTGACCACGTCGCCGATAGAGATGACCCCAACCAGGATGCCATTTTCCACCACGGGCATATGCCGGAAACGGCCCTCCGTCATCCGGCTCATCACGGAGGCAACCGTATCGGCCGGCGTGCAGGATACGACCTTCGCGGTCATCAGCGCAGAGACGGGCTTGTCCAGAACATCGGCTCCGTGCAGGGCCAGGCCGCGGACGATGTCACGCTCCGACAGAATGCCGACAATCCCCCCGGCTTCGTTCAGCACCAGCATCGCACCGATACGATTGGCATGCAGGACATGGCTAACCGAGCCGACACTTTCATCGGGACGCGTGGTGATGATGGTGGCGCCCTTGTTCTTGAGGATGGCAGACACATGCATGAGCGGTCCTTTCCTTCCCTTGGCGCGAGTTATCGACCCGCTGCCCTAAGGGAACGCGATGTTGCGCCGCACGCGCAAGCCTTATTCCATCATCCTGTCCAACCGGGCTGCCAGCAATCGCCGATCGGGTTGGTTGATCCCTACTCGGTCGGCGATATCCAGGGCTTGCCGCAATTGTTCTGCCGCACCTGCCCGGTCACCCAGCCGTTCCAGCATTGCCGCCTTTGTCGCCGCAAAGAGGGGATAACGGGCGATCAGCCCATCACCTTCCAGCGGGGCCAGGGCTGACAGCCCAGCCGACGGCCCGTCGCGCTCTCCCACCGCCACCGCCCGGTTCAGCAGGGTAACGGGACCGGGCGCCAGACGGATCAGCCGATCATAGAGTATGACAATATGCGGCCAGTCGGTGTCGCCCCAGGTAGGGGCTGCCGCATGCGCGGCGGCAATCGCGGCCTCCAGATGCCAGCGTGTTTCCGTGGACCCCGCCATACTGGCCTTCAAATGGCGGAAACCAGCGGCGATCAGACCCTGGTGCCACGCATCCCGGTCCTGGTCAGCCAGCAGCACTGGCAAACCGTCAGCACCCTGCCGCGCGGGCAGGCGCGCCGCCGTCAGACAGGTCAGGGCCGCCATGGCTTCTGCCTCCGGTCGGCCTGTTACCGGATGGTCGGCCAGATGTCTGGCAAGCTGCAGTGCCTCTGACACCAGGTCAGCGCGGATCAACTCCTCGCCGTCGCTGCTGCCCACCCCCTCATTGAACAGCAGATACAGCGTTCCTAGAACGGCCTCCAGTCGCCCGGGCAATTCGCTGCCCGCTGGGATGGCAAAGGGCACTCTCGCGTCGGCCAGCCGTGCCTTGGCCCGCGTGATCCGCTGGGCAACGGTTGGTTCCGACAGAAGGAAGGCCCGTGCGATCTGTCCGGTACCCAGGCCGCAAACGGCTTTCAACGTCAGCGCCACCCGTGCCTCCACCGCCAGCACCGGGTGACAGCAGGCGAATATCAGGCCCAGCTTTTCATTCGACAATTCGGCGACAAAGCGTGGATCATCACCACCTGTCGTGGGGTCGGGCAGGCTGTCAGCCAGATCTTCCGGTGTGATGGGGGCTGTGAAGCGGCGGCGGCGCAGGCCATCCACCGCTTCGTTCCGCGCCGCCCGCCACAGCCAACCCATGGGATTATCGGGAATGCTGGTGCGGGGCCAAACATGCAGGGCCTTGGTCAGAACTGACTGTACGATCTCTTCGGCTTCATCCAGCTTGCCCGGACCCAGCAATCGGGCCAACCGGGCCGTCAGGTGCCCGGCTTCTGTGCGGAACAGACCTTCAATCAGCCCCCCCGCCGGATTAGCCATCGATGTTATCGACCTGCCGAATTTCGACCACGCCATATTTTACATGTGGGCAGTCGGTCGCCAATGCCTCGGCATCGGCATAGTCCGCTGCCTCAATGATAAAGAAACCGCCGATCACTTCCTTGGCTTCGGCATAGGGGCCATCGATGGCCACCAAGCTGCCCGACCGGGCCGTGAGATGACGTCCACCTTCATCGCGCAGCTTCTCTCCGCCTGCCATCCGGCCTTCCATCCCCAGTTTCTGGGCCCAGGCGCTGTATTCCTGAATGATCGCCTGCAGATCGTCAGGGGACAGGCTGGCAAATGTGGCGGGGTTTTCACGTAGGATCAGCATGAATTTGGCCATGGAACACTCCCTTATCGGCCAGACGCAGCGCCAATCGCTGTGTCTGATCCTCCTGACGGCTGAGATTTCCGCGTTTCGACAGGATTGTCGAAAAATTTTTCACACCCCACTATGGGTGAGGGATCAGGGTCGCTCTCGGGGATGGTGATGAAACTTGAAGACCGTATGGCGGTAAAGCTGCTGGCGTTGGCGTCGGTGCAGTTAGGCAAGGCCATGAACGAAACCTTGTGCACCGAACCCGACCGCCGGCTGGTTAAAGGACTTTTGGCGGATGTGAAGGAAATGCTGTCGGATTTCGAACAGCAATATCTCCAGGACAGGCAGGGTTAGGGGCGGCATCCCGCCGCCCCATTTTCTACTCAGAATCGCCAGGCAAGGCCAGCGCGCACGGCATCGCCTTTGTCCCCCCTTATTTGGGTGGCATAGCTTACGGATAAGGTAGTGCTGTCGCCCCCTGACAGGGAGAGCGTTGGTGCTACCGACACTCGGTCGCGGGGACCGTCGCCGACAAACAGGCTCACCGGCCGGGCTGTGTTGTCGATCAGGTCGGCCAGGGTCGCGGTGCCGGGCCGGTCCAGATGACGGGTATAGGAGGCTTCCACCTGACCCGACAGGCGGATATTCGGTGACAGGTTCACTGGCCTGAAACCTGCTTTCAGACTGGCTGTCGCGGTCCAGTCACTGCGCTTCATCCGGTCAATCTTCATCTCCAACCCGGCCCCGTTCCGCTCGGCATAGGATTTGACCGAAGCCTCATCCAGCCCGAATCCCAGGCCAGGTTCAATGAACAGATCGCCCATATCAACGTGCCAAGCGGCAGTGAAGGCGTAACTGCTGGCCTCACCCTGGCTGTCGCCACGTGGGGTCAGCGTGGGAATGCCGCCAGGGCGTGTGATTCTGTCCAGATCGAACCATGCATGCCCCAGGCTGGAGCGCAGCTGTAAACGGCCAATATTGTTGGTCACTTGCACGCTGGCGATGGCACCCGTCAGATCAAAGCCGCCGCCTGCCTGGAACCGGCCTGTACCTTCCAACGGCCCGCCGCCCAACGCAATGCGCCAGCCATCGTGATCCGCATAGGACATACCGGCAATGGCGGCCTTCACCGTCTGCTGCGCCAAGGCGCCATCACCTCCAGCATCGCGGCGGCGCCAACCGCTATCAGCGAACAGGCCAAACCCCTGCCGCTTACCATCCGCTCCGGCCATGCCCGCCTGCCCCAGGTCGGCGGCCAATCGCCCGGCATCGATACCGATATCCGACAGTCGCGCTGCGCGCCGATTGACCCCACCCAGGACCTGATCCACCAGGGTCGCATAATACGCAGCCTCATAGGCCTGGGCTGGAGCGGTCAGGTGCAGATTGTCAATGAACAGGAACTGATTCTGCACGGCCCGGTCACTGGAACAGACCGTTTCGGCATAGATATCGATGCATCCCTCCGTCGCCGGCCGGGTGAAGCCCAGTTGCTTGGCATTGCTCGAAAGATGTTCTTGCAATTTCGATAGGCGAACCGTGACCAGACTGGCATCGGCGGGCACGGCAACTTGCGACAAGCCGGTGTCCAGCGCGGTCCGCGCTGTGTCCGACAGGGCCTTCATTGCGCCCCTTATCTGCGCCAGTCCGGCCTGGGCCTGTGGGGGGATCGTGCTTGAATTGAACTGCGGTGCTTGTTCGATGTGGGGGATGTCCCAGACGAAGACATGCTTGGCACCGGCCTGGAACAAGTTGCGGGAGGTGCCCGTCAGGTTGGATACCAGAGACGCCACGGTGGCGGCTGGGTCGCCCTCCTCCGCGAACAGGGCGTTCATCAGGTCGTTAGGGCCGGCATTGATGAAGAACAGGTCGCCCGGCTGTACGGAGATCTGTCGTGCGGCCAGCAATCCCTGGAACCGTCCCAACTGCCGTAGCACACCATAATCATATTCGTTCAGGTCGGTGACGGTGATGTTGCCCATCCCCGTTGTGGCATTGGAATGGGCAAAGTTAACGCGGTTGCCATAGGGCCCGCCGGCATTCACCGGCCGCATGCCGGGGGCCAGCAGTTCGTTCCAGATAGGCCCGTTGCTTTCCCGCGTCCAGCCATTGGCAATATAGCTGGTGGGGAACGCTGCGCCGACCAGACCCGGCGTCAGGTAGAGATTGCCCATCTCCGACGAACTGTCGCCAAACACATAGGCGCCGCGGCCGGCGGGAAGGGTGCTGGGGTGCTGCTCGGTGGCATCAGCGGTCAGCGCCAGGGTGATCAACGCCGTCCCGCAGGCCAGAAGGGCCCGAACAGACAGGGTGGGGCGGTCGAAACGGTGGGTGGCTGTCACACGGATCATGATCTCGGTCGTTGGCTATTGTCGGGGCCGGCCACTGCGCCGGTGGTCCGTTACCTGCCCTTTTGCGCCTCGTCCGTCGTCCGATCCTGTAGGCCAGGACCTCTCTCCAGAGGTTTGACGACCGCCCAAGGCTCGCGGTAGCGTCCGCACGACCAGACGGGAGGGGGCAGTGCAGCCGTTCCAGATCGCCAATGCGGCCCTGTCGCTGCTGATCGCGGCACAGGTCATTTTTATGGTGCCGCTGCTTCTCGCCCGGCCCGAACGTCGCACCTTGTCGAACCGTTGGCTGGCGGCGTTGCTCGGCCTGTTTGCGCTGAACAATATCCTGGATATCGCCGGGGGCTTGTCTTCCCTGGGCGATCACCCTGCCTTCATCGCCATCAATATCTGGCTGGTTGCGCCGATGGGGCCTTTGGCTTTCTGCCATATCGTCACCGCCTTGCCGGGCGGCCGTGTCGAAGCACCTGTGCGTCTGTGGTTGCCTGTTCTGTTGATGGCCCTGTTGATGGTTCCATGGCTGTTCCTGTCCCCGGCAAGCCTGGAGACAGCCCTGTCGGGCGGGGGGGCGTCAGCTTGGTTGGTACTGCTGGCGGGCGCCGGAGCGCTCGTCCTTTTGCCGTCCTTGATACTATTTCTGGGGGCCTGTCTTTGGGGCGCAATCAGGCGGGTGGACGCCGTAAAGGCGGCGCCGAATGGTGCCGGTGCGGTCCATCTGGCCTGGCTGTCCTTGCTGTCACGGGGTCTGCTGTTGATGTGGGCGGTGCTGACCCTGTCACTTATCCTTACCCTGTTCGGGGGGGAGCAGGTGGTGGAGCTGGCGGCGGGCATTGCGTATCTGCTGGCTACCTATGGGCTATCATTGCTGGCGCTGGGTCGGGCCGATGCATTTGTGCCGCCGCGGGAGGTGGGTGAGCGGGTGATGGCTCTTCTGACGGCGCCCGTCGCCAAATACCGCAAATCGGCTCTGACGGAGACGGATATTACCCGCCTTCTGGCCAAGGCTGATTATGCCATGCAGCAGGACGGGCTGTGGCGAGAAAGCGGCCTGACACTGCCGTATCTGGCCCGGCATGTCGGTGCCAGCGTCAACGACCTGTCCCAGGCCTTGAACGAAGGGCGGGGGATAAACTTCTTCGACTTTGTGAACGGATTCCGTGTGGACGCCGTGAAGCAGGCGCTGGCCGACCCCGCCTTGCAGGATCGGCCAGTGCTCGATCTGGCGCTGGAGGCCGGTTTCAACAGTAAATCGGCCTTCAATGCTGCCTTCAAGAAACGGACTGGACAAACCCCGAGCGCCTTTCGCGCCAGGGCTTGACAGTCAGGCCTGCCCGACCTGGGCCATGCGGCGCACATGGTCGGTCGGCCGCACCGCCTTCCATTCTCGCATGCGCAGATCGGCGTCCCCGGCGGCATTGGCATGGGATTGACGGGCGGCGGGGTGTTGCATCGGACCGGGCTTCATCCGCGCCTGACGCCATTCGCTGTCGGCCAGACGGGGAGAGGTGCTGTTCGGCATCGGCATGATCGCCTCCATTTCTGTGAAAAGCGGGGCTGCGCTGGTTCCACTCTCGGCAAATCAACCATCCCCTGCTACCCATGTCTCCGGTATTGACCCTGCAGGGGAGGGACGGTCTTGGAAGGAACGGTTATCGCAGGGCATGCGGCTCACGGCCTTTCCATCGTGGAAGAGACGCTGATGTTCCTGTCCGTCGCCGTCGCCTGCATTTTACTCCTTCATCGTTTCAGAATCAGCCCTGTTTTGGGTTATCTGGCGGGCGGGCTGATTCTCGGTCCTTCGGGCTTCGGTGTGGTGAGCCTGGAGGAAGATGTCCGGGCGGTGGCTGAGCTGGGTGTGGTCTTCCTGCTTTTCCTGATCGGTCTGGAACTGTCGGGCGAGCGTCTGCGTGCCTTACGTCGTTGGGTATTCGGGCTTGGGCTGGCGCAGTTTCTGGTGACCGGGGTACTGCTGGCTTTTGTTGGCATGGCGTTGGGGCTTGATTTCCCGGTTGCGGCCGTGCTGGGCGGTGGGCTTGCTCTCTCCTCCACGGCGGTGGTTGTGCAGTTGTTGATTGAGCGCGGGCAGGTGGCGTCGCCGACCGGTCGGGTAACTTTCGCCGTACTGCTGTTACAGGATCTCGCCGTCGTCCCGCTGTTGCTGCTGGCCACCACTCTGTCGGGGCCGCCTGCGCAGTCAGTGCCGTTGGCGCTGTCCATCGCGATGGGTAAGGCAGCGCTGGCCGTAGCCCTGATCCTCCTGCTCGGTCGCTTCACCCTGGGGCCGTTGCTAAGGGCAGTAGCAGCAACCCGCAGTACCGAACTGTTCACCGCCACCGCCCTGCTCATCGTGCTGGGTACCGGCTGGGCGACGGGCTTGGGCGGCCTGTCGTCGGCATTGGGTGCCTTTTTGGCCGGGCTGGTGCTGGCGGGGACAGAGTTCCGGCATCAGGCCGAATCAGATATGCAACCCTTCAAGGGTCTCTTGCTGGGTCTGTTCTTCCTGTCGGTGGGCCTGGGTATCGATGTCGCCGCCATCGCCGATCGGGCGCATTGGATATTCCTGGGCGTTCTAGGCCTGATCACCGTTAAGGCGCTGACCGCGGGTCTGCTGGCGCGGGCCTTTGGCGCACCACGGGATGTCGCCATCCGGACCGGCCTGTTGCTGGGCGAGGCAGGCGAGTTCGCCTTTGTCATTATCACAACCGCTGTTGCCGGCCGGTTGATCGATAATGGCTGGGGGCAGACCTTGGCGGCCACGGTGGGTCTTTCTATCGCCGTCACGCCGTTTCTGCCGGCTCTGGCTGACCGGCTTGTCGCCCGGTTCGTTCCGCCTTCGGCCCCGGCTGCTATGGGGGGAGGTGACGAGGCGGAACCCCATAACCATGTCATCATCTGCGGCTTCGGCCGGGTGGGTCAGACGGTTGCCGCCCTGATGGCGCGCCAGCAGGTTCCCTTTGTCGGCATCGACATGAATGCCGATCTGGTTCGCCAGCATGCGATCAAAGGTATGCCTGTTCTTTATGGGGATAGTGCCCGACATGAAACCTTGAAACGGCTGGGCGCCGAACACGCCGTGGCGGCCATCATCACGCTGGATGACCCCCAGGCCGCCGCCCGCACCGTTGCAGCTTTCCGTGATCATTGGCCAAGCCTGCGCCTGTTTGCCCGCGCCCGTGACCGCGTGCATGCTGCGGCCCTACTGGCCCTGGGCGTGGAGGCGGTTGTGCCGGAAACCTTCGAGAGCAGTCTGGTCCTGGCGCGGGGCGCGCTCGAATCACTGGGCGTGCCGTCTGCTGCGGTTGATGAGTTGGTGACGCTCTATCGCGAAACCGACCATGGCATGACCAGGGCCAGCGATGGCCAGACCTGAACAGGTTTTTGGGCCTATCCTTCCGCGCCACAAAAAAAGATTAACGCTCTTGTCAGATAGTGCGATGGTTCGCGCGGACGCACGGCACCCGAAAGGTCTAGCCGGGTTCGGCCATATACTGACGGGAGCGGGATCGTGAGCCGGTCCATCGAAGGCGTATCGAACTGGATGCATATGTTCCGCTGGATCGTGAAGCTGATCCGCGATGAATATGGTGTGGACGAGAAGATACTGACCCGCACTGCCATGCTGGAAACAGATTGTGGCCTCGCCATCGAGCAGGTGGAAGAGGTGCTGGAGATCATTGCCGAAAGCTTCGAAGTGCGTTTTCCCTCCGGCACGCTGGATGAAGTGCTGAAGCTCGAAGAACTGTGCATGCTGGCGGCGTGGCTGCGCGGTCTGTTCAAAAAGCCGGAATTCATTTCTGCGGATTTCGAAGGCCGCTGTCGTGCTTCAAACCCGCTTGCCGGGGCCTGAACCTCGGTCCATATCAGGCGTCCATGCGTGTCGTCGCGTCAAATGCCCTCATTTGAAACGCTGATCACACGACCAACCCGACTACTCATCCGGGCGTATGCCGATATGACGATCCATCTCCTGCGTTTGGCAGTTGGGGCCGAAAGCCTTCAGTCAATGCGCGACTGGCGCCGTGATCACCAGATCACTTGGCGAGGGCGCCCCGTCGTGCCCACCCACACAAGGCGGGCGCCGACCCGGGCAGCGGAACTGCTAGATGGTGGATGCATTTATTGGGTGGTCAAGGGCTTCGTGCAGTGCCGACAGCGCTTTGTCGGCTTTGACATGGTCCGTGATGGTGATGGCATCGACTATTGTCGCATGCTGATGGACCCGGAACTGATCGAAACCGTGTCCATGCCCAAGCGCCCTTTCCAGGGCTGGCGCTATCTGAAGCCAGAAGACGCGCCGGCGGATCTGGGAGAAGGGCAGGGGGGCGATCCTCTGCCCGAACACCTCCTGGCCGAACTGCGGGCGTTAGGGTTGGTGTGAACAGAAAATGCGGTAGGTGCGAAAATAGTTGTTGCAGCGCCAAGTCGACGGGTCTATACCCCGGCTCCCGTTTGAAGCGGCGCCTTTGGGTGTTGGGACAAATGAGGCCTGGATGGTGGGTTTTCCCAGTATCCAACGGTTCTTGAGCCAGTATGACTGGTGATACAAGTTAACGTACAGTTGGCCATTGGCTGTTGGTGCTTGTTAAGCAGTTCTTAATGACTGCGGTGCGACCATCGACTTCGTCGGTAGCTTTTGATGATGATTTTCGGGGCTCTTGATAGCAGCGAAAAAAACCAAAAAAAGTGATTGACACGGTTCGGCAGGGCGTTTAGAAAACGCTCCACCGACGCGCCGGACACGCTCTGGCGGCGATGGTTGACTGATCTCCGATTTTGGGGTTGACGACGAAAGTCGGAAGGCCTAGATGAAAGAGATCGCGGCAGTGGTCAAGGCCACTGCGTCATGCGCCTTCCCTTCTCTTGGTGGGGTTTGGTTGGTCCGGTGCAAACTGGCCAACAGGCGTTTTTCGGTCGCTGGCCGATGGTTCTTTGACAAGTGAATCTGTTGAGAAGGGATGCGCAGGCGGCGGATCTTGATGAGCTGGCGGGTCTGGTTCGTTTGGATACGTGACGTTTGAGCATCCGGAATATGTTGCTCTTAACGCCATCCGCTATCTTTGGATGGTGGATGGGTTAGGTGACAGATGATTGGGTAAGTGTTTTGACGTTAAGTATCCGTCAATGAGGTTTGTTTGGCTTTGGCTGAACGAGCCGCGAAAAACCTGAGAGTTTGATCCTGGCTCAGAACGAACGCTGGCGGCAGGCCTAACACATGCAAGTCGAACGCATCGCAAGATGAGTGGCGCACGGGTGAGTAACACGTGGGAATGTACCCTTTGGTTCGGAATAACGTTTGGAAACGGACGCTAATACCGGATGAGCCCTGCGGGGGAAAGATTTATCGCCAAAGGAGCAGCCCGCGTCTGATTAGCTAGTTGGTGGGGTAAAGGCCTACCAAGGCGACGATCAGTAGCTGGTCTGAGAGGATGATCAGCCACACTGGGACTGAGACACGGCCCAGACTCCTACGGGAGGCAGCAGTGGGGAATATTGGACAATGGGCGGAAGCCTGATCCAGCCATGCCGCGTGAGTGATGAAGGCCTTCGGGTTGTAAAGCTCTTTCGCACGCGACGATGATGACGGTAGCGTGAGAAGAAGCCCCGGCTAACTTCGTGCCAGCAGCCGCGGTAATACGAAGGGGGCTAGCGTTGTTCGGAATTACTGGGCGTAAAGGGCGCGTAGGCGGCTTTGTCAGTCAGGCGTGAAAGCCCCGGGCTTAACCTGGGAACTGCGCTTGATACTGCAAGGCTAGAGTACCGGAGAGGTAGGTGGAATTCCCAGTGTAGAGGTGAAATTCGTAGATATTGGGAAGAACACCAGTGGCGAAGGCGGCCTACTGGACGGTAACTGACGCTGAGGCGCGAAAGCGTGGGGAGCAAACAGGATTAGATACCCTGGTAGTCCACGCCGTAAACGATGTCGGCTAGACGTTGGTGCTCTTAGAGCTTCAGTGTCGCAGCTAACGCATTAAGCCGACCGCCTGGGGAGTACGGCCGCAAGGTTGAAACTCAAAGGAATTGACGGGGGCCCGCACAAGCGGTGGAGCATGTGGTTTAATTCGAAGCAACGCGCAGAACCTTACCAACCCTTGACATGCCTTGACCGGTGCAGAGATGCACTTTTCCTTTCGGGGACAGGGACACAGGTGCTGCATGGCTGTCGTCAGCTCGTGTCGTGAGATGTTGGGTTAAGTCCCGCAACGAGCGCAACCCCCACTGTTAGTTGCCAGCATTGAGTTGGGCACTCTAGCAGAACTGCCGGTGACAAGCCGGAGGAAGGCGGGGATGACGTCAAGTCCTCATGGCCCTTACGGGTTGGGCTACACACGTGCTACAATGGTGGTGACAGTGGGCAGCGACCACGCGAGTGGAAGCGAATCTCCAAAAGCCATCTCAGTTCGGATTGCACTCTGCAACTCGGGTGCATGAAGTTGGAATCGCTAGTAATCGCGGATCAGCACGCCGCGGTGAATACGTTCCCGGGCCTTGTACACACCGCCCGTCACACCATGGGAGTTGGCTTTACCTGAAGCCGGTGCGCTAACCGCAAGGAGGCAGCCGACCACGGTACGGTCAGCGACTGGGGTGAAGTCGTAACAAGGTAGCCGTAGGGGAACCTGCGGCTGGATCACCTCCTTTCTAAGGAAGAACCTTCCTGTCGGACGCAGCCGGGATTATCTCGGTCATCGCTTGGGCGATGGGTCCGCCGTCTCCGCATCCCTTCTCATGGATCAACAGATGATAGGCCTGGCGCTTAGCTGTAAGCGCTGGGTTTTGTCATTTGGATCACCGCTAACTGGGGGCGTAGCTCAGTTGGGAGAGCGCGTGCTTTGCAAGCATGAGGTCGTCGGTTCGATCCCGTCCGCCTCCACCAGGTTCCGCTGATGCGTTGAGCTTGGAATGTTAGGGTGGTTAGGAGATCCATGGGGAGCAACAGATCGGTTGCCTGAAAGGGTGACTGTAGGCAGCAAGGGCTGCCGGTTCTTGGACATCGTGAAAAATGGTTTTGTGAAGTGTGACCGAATGGGTTCCGCTTTGCAGGGAAGCTGGCCTCTTAGCCGAGAAGGTCAGGTTCTGTCGTGATCTGGTAACGGATTTCGACAACTGGAGAGCGGATAGTGCTGTTTGTTGTGTTTGCGCTGTGTGGGTTTGTCCCTGCGCGTGAGCGTGATGAATGGATCAAGCGTCTTAAGGGCATCTGGTGGATGCCTTGGCACTGAGAGGCGATGAAGGACGTGGCACGCTGCGATAAGCCATGGGGAGCCGCGAGCAGGCTTTGATCCGTGGATTTCCGAATGGGGAAACCCCACCGTAAGGTGATCCCAGACTGAATACATAGGTTTGGGAGGCGAACCCGGGGAACTGAAACATCTAAGTACCCGGAGGAAAGGACATCAACCGAGACTCCGCTAGTAGTGGCGAGCGAACGCGGACCAGGCCAGTGGTTGATCTTACATAACCGGAACCGTCTGGAAAGTCGGGCCAAAGCGGGTGACAGCCCCGTACGGGTAAACCGAGATCAATCCTTGAGTAGGGCGGGACACGTGAAATCCTGTCTGAACATGGGGGGACCACCCTCCAAGCCTAAGTACTCCTCAGTGACCGATAGTGAACCAGTACCGTGAGGGAAAGGTGAAAAGCACCCCGACGAGGGGAGTGAAAGAGCACCTGAAACCGGATGCCTACAAACAGTCGGAGCCTCCTTGCGGGGTGACGGCGTACCTTTTGTATAATGGGTCAGCGACTTACAGTCGGCAGCGAGCTTAAGGCGATAGCTGGAGGCGTAGCGAAAGCGAGTCTGAATAGGGCGCTTTAGTTGCCGGTTGTAGACCCGAAACCTGATGATCTAGCCATGGCCAGGTTGAAGGTGCAGTAACATGCACTGGAGGACCGAACTCACGCCTGTTGAAAAAGTCGGAGATGAGCTGTGGCTAGGGGTGAAAGGCCAATCAAATCAGGAAATAGCTGGTTCTCCGCGAAAGCTATTTAGGTAGCGCGTCGGATGGTTACCGCCGGGGGTAGAGCACTGGATGGGCTAGGGGGG
>NZ_NOXU01000027.1 GCF_002251795.1 Niveispirillum lacus
GCCAGCGTCGACTTGCCATGGTCGATATGGGCGATGATGGAGAAGTTACGGATCTTCGACAGGTCGGTCATGGACTCAGCAGCGCCAGGATAGAGGGCTGGCCGCGAAGACAGGGGGTGGTGCGGCGGTGATGATTGGACCTGCCCTGCGGCGATTGATGGTTGCCGCGCGGTACCAGGGTTGGGACACTGTCCTGGCCCTCACGGACCGGAGACCAGGACCAGATCGTTGCAACATCATTTTGACCTGACCGGCATTGCCATCGTCACATCCGTCGCGCTGCTGTGCGGGCTGGCTTTGTCGCGGCTGAAACAGCCCGCGATTGTCGGCTATATCGTGGCGGGTATCGTGCTGGGGCCGGGCGGCTTTGGCCTTGTGTCCCCGTCGGACAGTATCAGCGCCCTGGCGGAGCTTGGGGTGTTGATGCTGCTGTTCCTGGTGGGCATGGAACTGTCGGTCAAGGCGTTCCAGGCAGTGTGGAAGGTGGCGCTGGCGGCGGTCGTCTGTCAGGTCGGCCTGTCGTTGCTGGTCACGGGCCTGGCGGGTCTGCTGCTGGGCTGGCCCTGGCCGCGCGCCATTGTCATGGGCTTCGTCATGGCCCTGTCCGGCACGGCAGTGGCCATCAAGATGCTGGACGATATGGGGGAGTTGAAGACCGAGACAGGCCGCGTCACGGTCGGTGTGCTGATCGCGCAGGATCTGGCCTTTGTGCCGCTGCTGCTGATCACCCAGGGCATGGGCAGCGGGGCGGGCCTGTCGGCGGCTGTGTTCGCGAAGTTGGTTGCGGCGATGGCGGCCCTGGGCGGGCTGGTCTGGTTCCTGTCGCGACGGGACCGGCTGATCGTCCCCTATGGCGACTGGTTCAAACGCAACCACGAGGTCATTCCGCTGGCCGCCATGGCCTTTTGTTTCACGATGGCGGCGGCAACCGGCGTCATCGGCCTGTCAGCGGCGTTTGGCGCCTTTGCCGCCGGCTTCATGCTGGGCAATTCCGACGGGCGGGCCCTGGCCCTGCGCGCCACACATCCGATCCAGTCGGTGCTGATCGTGGTGTTTTTCCTGTCCATCGGCCTGATGATCGATCTGTCCTTTGTCTGGTCACATCTGGGCGAGGTGCTGCTGCTGCTGTTCGCGGTCACCGCCTTAAAATCGGCCATCAATGTTGGCACCCTGCACCTGCTGGGCGAACCGTGGGAACGGGCCTTTCCCGCCGGCGTGATCATGGGCAGCCTGGGCGAGTTCAGCTTTGTGCTGGCCGCCGCCGGCCTGTCCATCGGCGCCATCGACCGCAATGCGCAGCAGATGGCGGTAACGGTGATCGCGCTCTCCTGGCTGTTCAGCCCCATCTGGCTGGTCAGCGCCCGGCGCTTTCATGTGCTGGCCGAAGGCGGCATCGGCAGCATGCGTGGCGCCCTGAAACAGGTTTACCGGGGCGAAATCGCCATGATCAACCGGGTCGGCGGTGCGATGCTACGGGCGGCCGCCGCAACGCTGGACGCGGTGTTGCGCCTGCTGGGCCGGCGCTGATCTCCCGCCACCGACCCGGTTCCAGACCGTCCAGGGTCCAGTCGCCCACAGCCCGGCGGATCAGGCGCAGGGTCGGGAAACCCACCGCCGCCGTCATGCGCCGTACCTGACGGTTCTTGCCCTCACGTAACACGATCTCGATCCAACTGGTCGGTATCGACTGCCGGAACCGCACCGGCGGATGGCGGGGCCAAAGCCAGGATGGCTCATCGATCCGGGCCACCTCAGCCGGCAGGGTCAGACCATCCTTCAAACTGATACCCTGACGCAACGCCGCCAGCGCCGCATCGGTCGGCACCCCTTCCACCTGCACGCAATAGGTCTTGGGCCATTTATGGCGCGGCTGGCTGACACGGGCGATCAGACCGCCATCATCGGTCAGCACCACCAGCCCCTCGCTGTCGCGGTCCAGCCGGCCCGCAGGATAGACACCGGGTATATCGACGCATTCGGCCAAGGTCCGGGCTCCCGTGCCTTCGTCGGTGAACTGACACAGGACATCATAGGGTTTATTCAGCAGGAGGATGCGGGGCATGGCAGACCTGGACCGGTGGGTTGGGACTTGACCGTGCAGGGCCATCGGTCAATCTGGTGATCATCATGACCCGGCTGAAACCATTGCCGCCCGACCTGCCTGCGTCGCCACGATCCACGCCAACAGGCCGGATGTTGGGGGCTTGCGGCCTGTGCGGGCGGCCCATGATCGCCGGTCCCAGTGTCGAAGATCATCATCTACTGCCGCGAAGCCAGGGCGGCAAGCAAACCGTGCCGCTGCACCGGGTCTGTCATCGGAAAATCCATGCCGAACTGTCGGAGAAGGAGTTGGCGCGCGGGTACACGACGCTGGAGGCACTGCGCGCCCATCCCGATATCGCCGCCTTCATCGACTGGGTTGCCCGCAAACCCCCGGAATTCACTGCCGTGACCTTCCGCGCCAAAGACCATGTCAAAGCCGGCCGTAAATACTGGGATTAAACTGCAAAGCCAGCAACCACGCCACACTCCGCGACGACCGGATCGGGGCAGCGCGTAAGACAGGCTGCACAAACTTTTGATTATTAATATTTTCCATATACTCAACCAATGGTATCGACCGGAACCAGCATCAGCACGGGACTATATCGGGGCGTCATTAATCACTTGCGAGGCTCAATGTAATGCCGCATAATCATTATGTGAGAATACGATGGCTGATCCCACTGCCAACAGCCCCGCACAAACAAGCATAAAAACGCTCAAGGGAGGACCTTCATGTCTTACATGCAACGCCGGGCGCGCCCGGCGAAGGCGACTATCTACGCCCACACTCTGCCAGGTCTGCTGCTGACCACCGGACTGATGCCGGTCATGGCGGTTCCCACCGCCACCGCCCAAACCGCACCGGTGCAGACAGAAACCCTGACACTGGAGGAGATTGTGGTGACGGCACGCCGACGGTCGGAAGCGCTGCAGGATACACCCGTGGCTGTCTCCGCCTTCACCGCGGAAGCCCTTGAAGCACGCAGTGTCGAGACGCTGGACAATATTGCCCGTTTCACACCCAACATCCGCTTTGACGGGGCCGCTGCCCTGTCGGGTGGTAATTATAACGCTACTGTGTTCATCCGCGGCATCGGCCAGAATGATTTTGCCATTTTCAGCGATCCTGGCGTTGGTTTCTATGTTGATGGTGTCTATTATGCCCGCTCTATCGGCGGCATCATGGATGCGGTCGATCTGGCCAGCGTCGAGGTGCTACGTGGCCCGCAAGGCACGCTGTTCGGCAAGAACACCATCGGCGGCGCTGTCCTGATCAACACCCAGCGCCCCACAGACACGTTGTCAGGCCGGGTGGAACTGACCACAGGCCGCTTCGACCGACTGGATGTGAAGGGCACGATCAATGTCCCCTTGGCCGATGGCAAGGTGCTGACCCGCCTGTCGGTGTCATCGCTGAACCGTGATGGATATGCCAAGCGCCTGTCCGATGGCCAGGATATGGGTGATCGCAACGCCGACAGTGCGCGTTTACAGATCACCACAAATGTTACAGAAGATATCGATTTCCATCTGGTTGGCGATGTGACTCGGGCGCGTGAACATTCCGCCCCCAACAAGCTGCTGGCCGTAGCACCGGCGCCCGGTCTGACGGGTGTGCCATTCCTGGTGAATTACAACAACCTTGTCGCCCCGACGCGCGGCGTGATAGCGCCAAACGGTCAGCGTACGCTGAACAGTTCCTTCGTCACCGACAGCCCGTTCACCACCTGGGGTACCGGTCCCAATGTCAATGATCTGGACCTGTGGGGTCTGGCCGGCACCCTGACCTGGAACCTGGGTACCGTGGAGATCAAGAGCATCACCGCCTATCGCGAGCTTCAGGCCACCTTTGCCCGTGACGGCGACAATACGCCTTTCACCTATCGCGAAACTTTTAATGATGATGACCAGTGGCAGGTCAGCCAGGAAGTGCAGTTGAGCGGCGACGCCATAGACGGGCGGTTCACCTGGATTGGTGGCGTCTATTACTTCACCGAGGAAGGCAGTGACGTTGCACGCGCAGATCTGGCCATGGGCCTGTGGCCGCCACTGGGGCCGCCGCTGTCGCCTGCCACCTTGATCTTGAACCGTATCGACAACACGTCCTATGCCGTGTTCGGCCAGGGCAACTTCAAGTTGACAGACGATCTGTCGTTCACCGCCGGGGCCCGTTGGAACCGCGACAAAAAATGGATTTCTGTCTTCAACCGCCGCCAGCGCGATCAGGTGGTCTTCACCGATGTGCAGCGATCGAGCGACTGGAACGCCTTCACGCCCAAACTGGGGGTGGAGTACAAGGCCGGTGCCGACGCGATGCTTTATGCGTCCGCTGGCAAAGGCTTCAAGAGCGGCGGTTACAATGCCCGCCCGCTGGTCGACGCCTCTGAGGTAACGCAGTATGAGCCAGAAACCATCTGGACCTATGAAGTTGGGGCCAAGACCGGTTGGCTGGACAATCGTCTGATCGTCAATGTTGCGGGATATCTCAGCAAATATGACAATATCCAGCTGACCGTAAACCAGACGCCGCGCAACTTCGTGGCCAATGCGGCCCAGGGAACCATCAAGGGTGCAGAACTGGAAGTGCGGGCCAAACCGGCCAAGGGCCTCGATTTCGATCTGGCCGTCGGCTACACGGATGCAAAGTATGATGAGGTCGGCACGGGCCTGGGCCCCACCCAGGTCCTGCCGATCACCAAGGCGGCAAAGTTCGTGAAAACCCCGAAATGGACCGCCAGCACGGGTCTGCAATATACCCATGACCTGGGTGATGGCAGTACGCTCAGCCTGCGTGGTGACCTGTCGGCCTATTCAAAATTCTATAATGACGTGGCCAACACCGAACTGGTGGCCCAGTCCGGCTATGGCATCGTCAACAGCCGGTTGACCTACACGTCGCCGGATGAAAGCTGGACCCTGGCCCTGTTTGCCACCAACGTGACGGACCGGCGCTATTTCGTGTCGGGCAATGCGAGCGGCGCTTTCGGTCTGGCCGAGGTCTCTTATGGACGGCCGCGTGAATGGGGCGTGACGCTGGGGGCAAAGTTCTGATGTCATCGGCTTGAAAGAATGACCAATGGTCGCCCTGTCACGCGCCTCACTCGCCGGCGTCGCCATCCGGCAACTTGGCTACGCCGCACGTGCGGCGCGGCGGCGGTCGCCGCCGATACTGACGGTCAAAATATTTGACCGTCAGTATGCCCCCTCATTAGGTCAGTTTTCTTCAATACAGGATTGGGCCGGGTGGCGATAACCGGGAAAACATCCCGGAGATGCCACCCGTGACCCGATCCTGTTTCATTATCGATCCCTCGCTTCCCCTGGGCCTGATCGCCAATACGGCGGCCATCCTGTCCCTGTCGTTGGGGGCGGCACATCCGGAACTGATCGGGCCTGCCGTCACCGACGGGGATGGTGACCGGCATGAGGGCATCACCCAGGTCGTCCTGCCCATCCTGGCCGCCGATGCTGACACCCTGCGTTCCCTGCGCGCCAAGGCCGCCCTGCACCGGGCGGATGACTTGCTGCTGGTGGATGTGACGGAGACGGCGCAGCGGGCCAAAGCCTATCAGGACTATGCCGACCGGCTGTCCAGCCTGTACGGCAATGATATCAGATACTTGGGTCTCGGCTTGCACGGACCGGTGGGGCTGGTACGGTCGCTGACCGGCCACCTGCCGCTGATGAAGTGAGGCGGCAATGAACGGCACCCTGCTGCTGGCCATGGCCAGCTTTGCCCTTGTCGCCTCCATCACGCCCGGCCCCGTCAACAGCCTGGCCCTGACCAGCGGGGTGCATTATGGGTTCCGGCGCAGCCTGGGGTTTGTCACGGGCGCCACGCTGGGATTCACGGCCCTGTTGTTGCTGGCCGGGGTTGGCATGGCCGAGGCCGTGGCCAGATGGCCGCTGCTCGACACGGCGATGCGGGTGGCGGGCACGGCGTTCCTGTTCCATCTGGCCTACCGGCTTTGGCAGGCGCGGGGCGGGGTGCAGGCGGGGAACCGTGGGGCGCCACCCGGCCTGTGGGCCGGCGCCAGTCTGCAATGGCTGAACCCCAAGGCTTGGATCGCCGCCATTGCCGGGATGGGGGCCTATGGTCTGCGCGATGGCCTGGTCAGCGTGCTGGTCTTTGCCGGGCTGTATTTCATCATCTGCTTCGCCTCCATCGCGCTCTGGGCCTTCCTGGGGGAGCGGCTGTCACAGGTTCTGGGTCGGCGGATGCCGGCCTTTAACCGGGCCATGGCGGGATTACTGGCCTTAGGCGCCGTCGCCATGCTGGCCGGATACTGATACCAACCTCCCTCAAGCGCCGGGCTGGCAGTCGCCAGCCTCCTGTCCGCCAAAGGTCAAGCCTTCGGCGGACTGGTAGATACCGCATACTGGCCTGGTGTGGCGGCAACATGCGCCTTGAACACGCGCTGGAAATGCGCCTGATCAGCGAATCCGGTGTCCAGCGCGACCTCCGCAATGGGCTGTCCCTGCCGCAACCCCGCCTGCCCCGCCCGGACCCGCTGGTTGGTGAGATAGGCATGCGGGGTCAGACCATAGCGGGCCTTGAAGGCCCGGATCAGGTAGGAAGGCGACAGGCCACAGGCCGCCGCCACCTCCTCCACCCGCAGGTCGCGGGTGCAATAACGGGTGATATAGTCGGCGGCCCGCACCAAGGCGCCATGATCGGCGGCGGGCGGCAGCTCAGCCCCCTCCACCCGACCGGCCAGGCCCGCGAAGAAGGCGCGCGCACCGGCATCCTTCTCCCCCGCATCGACCGCCATGTCGAACAGCAGGTCGAACAGCGCCATCAGGTCGGCATGAAGCCCGGCATCCCGGCTGATCACCGCCGCGAGCGGCCGGAACTCCCGTTGCCCCTGCACCGTGGCCAGCCAGCCCGTATCGACATAAAGCATGCGGTACGACCAGGGCTGATCATTCACCGGGTTACAGGAATGCACGATTTCGGGGTTCATCAGGACCACGGTGCCCGCAAACGCCTGATACCGGTCAGTGCCGGTCAGATATTCGCTGTGCCCACCCGTGATGGCACCGATGGAGAAGGTAGCATGGGAATGGGGTACATAGCAGACCGTGCGGCCATCCATGACCTCCCGCGCTTCCAAGTGCGGAAGAGCCGGGTCGCGCCAAAAGATATGGTCATCGGCGGGGCGGCGGGGCATCGAAAGATCCCTTGCGGCAAAGCGAATGACCCACCATACCGCACCCCCATAAAGACCAAAAGCCGCCCGCGGGTCTCCCCAGGGACGGCATTCAATCCCGTGGCCTTCAGGGGCCAACTGGCAATCTGTCTGATGGACAGGGAGGGCTATTAGTAGCCCTCACGCTCCAGACGCTTGCGCAGCAGCTTGCGGGCGCGGCGAACGGCTTCAGCCTTTTCGCGGGCGCGCTTTTCCGACGGCTTCTCATAATTGCGGCGCAGCTTCATTTCGCGGAAGATGCCCTCACGCTGCATCTTCTTCTTCAGCGCGCGCAGTGCCTGATCGACGTTGTTATCACGAACCAGAACTTGCACGGGACATCCACTCCAATCGTGCGCTCACACCAGCCTTGGCCGGCACTTGCGGGTAGGGTTGAAAACAAAGAAGAGGCAACGCGAGACCACGCAGGTCGCGCCGTCGCCCGATCCAGTCACCGGGCTTATACACATCACCGATGGCATTGTGAAGACCCGCAGCGGCGCTTTGTGAAGATTCATGCGGAATGGCGGGCATGCGGGCATGGGTGGGACGGTTTTCCTTGCCTTGCATCCCGCCCTCGCGACCGCCACATTAGCCAATAAGCCGAATCATCGCCTTTTGTGGAGCGTTTTTGCCATGGCCGTGCTTCCCATTGTCCGCATGGGCAATCCTGTGCTTCGCCGGGTCGCGGCGGCGATCCCGGTGCCGGCGAGCGGCGGGTTCGATGACGATCTGCGGCAACTGGCTGCCGATATGGTGGATACGATGTTGGACGCGCCCGGCATCGGTCTGGCCGCGCCACAGGTCGATATTGGCAAACGCATCATTGTCTTTCGTGTTCCGCCTGAACGGGCATCGGGCGACCAGGGCGACACACCTATGGGGCCGCAGGTGCTGATCAACCCGGAATTCGTGCCGGTCGGCAGTGAAACCGTGCTGGGCTGGGAAGGATGCCTGTCCATCCCCGGCCTGCGCGGCGTCGTGCCGCGCTATCGTCGTATCCGCTACCGGGGCTATGATCTCGACGGTATCCTGGTGGAACGCGAGGCCGCCAACACCCATGCCCGAGTGATCCAACATGAACTGGATCATTTGGACGCCGTCTTGTACCTGGACCGCATGGAAAACCTGGCCACGCTGACCTATATGGAAGAGCAAAGGTTTTTCGGTCCCGATGTGCTGTCCTCCGGACGTTGACGGACACGGCGCCGCCGCAGAGAGGGAAACAGGTGATGAGCGACACGCCGACCCCGGAACAGGAACCCGGACCGCAATCCCCGGCAGCCGAGGCCGCCCGACAGGACCCCCTGGCCGAAGCACAGGCGGCCCTGACCGCCCGCAAAGATGCGATATTGGTGGCAATGCTGCCCGACGTTGCCTTCGATGGCTGGACATCCACGACCCTGCGGCGGGGGGCGGAAGCAGCGGGCTTCCATCCGCAAGAAGCGCTGGCCAGTTTCCCAGGCGGCCCTGTGGAAGCGGTCTGCTGGTTCAGCACCTGGGCTGACCGGCAGATGCAAGCGGCGCTGGCCGACACCGATCTGACGGCCCTGAAGGTGCGGGAGCGGGTGACATTGGCAGTGCGCAAACGTCTGGAAATCCTGACCCCACATCGCGAGGCGGTGCGCCGCGCCAGTAGCCTGCTGGCCCTGCCGCAGAACGCGGCGCGTGGGCCGCAATTGGTCTATGCCACGGTCGATGCCGCCTGGCGCGCGGTGGGTGACAAATCCGTGGACTACAACTTCTATACCAAGCGATTGCTGCTGGCCGGTGTGGTAACCGCCACCACGCTGTACTGGCTGGATGACCGGTCGGATGAGTTGTCCGATAGCTGGGCCTTCCTGGATCGCCGCATCGCCAATGTGATGAGTGTGGGCAAGGCTATCGGCCAGGTCACCGGGCGGGCGGACAAGGCCGCCGGTCTGCTGGCCCATCTGCCCTCCCCCGCGCGGTTCCTGCGTCGCCTGCGGGGGGCGAGCGCGGCCTGAGATCAAGGTCAATCCACAGCCGTGATCGGCACGCCAGCCTGCCGGGCAGAACAAAGCTTGGCGTCAGTCCGGTATTCCAGGGAACCCTGGGCTGGCCCCACCATGCCAGCCTTCCATGTCAGGCCGCCACGATGGGGCGGGCGGCTTCGATCTGACTGTTCAGCAGATCGCGAATGGCCCGCCCACGGGGCGTCAACTGCACAACACGCAGGCGGGCATCCTGGGTCCAGGCGCGACGCTCCACCAAAGGCCCGGTCTCGCCCTCCGCCTCATCCAGATCGCGGGACAGTTCATCCACCGCCCGGCTGATGGTGCAAGGCGCCTCGCCCATCAGATAGGACAGCTCCGCTTGGCTGATACCCTCATTCTCGCAGATGGTCAGCAAAGCCGCTGCGGTGCGCAGTGACATGCGGGGGTTGATTTTCAACAGCGCCTGGGTGATGGCCAGCGCCGTACTGGGGTAACGCTGCATCGGGTTTGTCCTGAATCGGGTTGATCAGTCACAGATGGCGGTCATGCCACGTCGGCATAGGGACGCAGGCGACCCGTGCGGGTGACCGGTGGGCGGTGGGCGGCACTGGTTCCGGTCATCCCCCCCCGGCTGCGCAGTTCGCGCAGATCCAGGGTGCTGTCGGGGTAAAGCCGCTGCACTTCTTCCAGCAGTGTCATCAGACGCTTCTGGTGCTCACCCGCTTCGACAAAATTCTCTGTCTGAAACTCAATATTGATGCATGCCTTGAGGCGGAGTTTCCCGTCCTTCATCACGTTCACCATGGGTCGGCATCCGATACCAGCGGCAAGGGATGCAAGGATGTTTCGCGGTGCCAGCACACCGTTGCCGGACTGCATCGATCTGACCATGATGGAAAGATGATCATTGCATGATTGAAAGCCGATCATTTGTGAACCGGCGGACAAAATGAGACCAACCCTTTGAAATTCAGTCACATGACGGCCGATACATCAGGAGGGCCGGACAGATGATGGAAAAATGATGGGACGCCAGCGCGCCCCGGATGAAGGCCCCGTCTATTCGGGTTTGACAGGGTTCAGCAGCACCAGATCGGCCTCCTGCCCGACCAGTTCGGTCATGAAGACCGACCCGGTTTCGCAGTCGGCGGAAATCTGGCCACGCGCTTCCGTGCGCTGGACCACACCCAATTGCCGTTCCGCACCTGTGCGCCGGTCAACGGCCACCACCTCTGCGGAGGGCAGGTTCATGCGGGCGGCGTAGATCATGGTGGGGCAGACCACGATATTGCCCTGTCGCAGGGCTGCCGGCAACTCCAGGGTTCCGCTCCCCCCCGTCCCGTCCAGGGCTGTCCATGTCAGGTGCCGGGTGCCGGTATTGCCAACAAGCAGCAGAGTACGGTCGGCTGAGATATCCAGAAAATTACGGTTTTCTTCGATCTTGATGGGCGGTGTGACCGCAGTGGGATCGACGGACCAGATGTCCCAGGTCTTCTCCCCCCGGATCGCCAGCCGGATGGCACCATCAGGCATCCAAACGGGGGCTGTCTTGAAATGACCATCATGGGTCAGGCGTGTCAGCGCCTCATCCGCAATGGTGACGCGGTAAAGATCGCTGAGCATGCCGACCTCGGCAACGAACAGAAGGCTGCGGCCGTCGGGAGACCAACGCAGGGCGAACATTCTGGCGCCCGGCAGCGTGGTCAGCGGCCGGGGCGGCCGGTCCTTTTCGGCCAGCCAGACCTGCGGTTCCCCGGTCCGGTCGCTGACAAAGGCCATCGCATTGCCATCAGGGGATAAGTGCGGCTCCGACTCGTTGGCACCGGAGCCCTGCAGCGTGCGCCGTTGGCTGTCAGCCATGATCTCTACAATGTCGGCATGGCCGCGATAGATTTCCATCGCCATGTTGCCCTGGGCCCGTGCCACCGACAGGCGGCCCATCTGGCCGATGCCGGGCATCACCTGCTGCCAGCGCCCCGTCGCAATGTCCACATACCAGAGACCCCGGCGTTGCCGGCTGGCATTGGTCAGGTAAAGGCCACGACCATCGACAGACCAGTCGAAATTGACCGTGCTGCTGTCCACCGGCAACTGGGTCAGTTCGCGCCCGCTGCGCACATCCATCACCATGATCGACAGACGCCCCTCCGGCCAGGCGCGGGCAAAGGCCAGCCGCGTGCCGTCGGGTGAATAGGCGGGTAGCCAATCATCGGCATTACCCCCAGGCGGCACAGGCAACAAGGCCGTCGCCGTTCCGTCCAGCGGCAGCAGCATCAGGCGCGACATCTTCACCGTGGTATCGGGAAGGGCCGTAACCACCAGGGCCTTGCCATCGGGTTGCCAGGCCAGATCAGGCAGCATGTCGCCCAAACAGGGGCCGACACGCCGTTCCTTGCCCACCGGGACGGCGATGACATAGATGGCGCAGTTCCAGTCACGGTCACTGCGCACAAAGGCGATGCTGTCGCCCCTGGGCGACCAGACAGGGACACGATCATGGTCATCCGTATTGGTCAGTGATACCGACCGGCCATTGGGTCCGGTGCCGCGCAGGATGATGTCGAAATCATCAAAGGAGTTGCGGGCAGCATAAGCCGCCATCTCCCCATCCGGAGACAGCGCCGGAAACAGGTCCATGCCCGGTTCCAGGGTCAAAGGCAGCACATCGAAGACCGGCAGGGCCGGCACCGGTCCCGGCCGGGTGCCCCACCAAAAGGCACCACCACCCAGCACCACCAGCAGTAAGACCAGCGCCGCTGCCAACAGGGCACGCAGATGCTTCACATCCGCTCCCAGAGGTGAGGGCGATGGCAACGGGGGGGCCGCCGGAAGGGGCATGTCGGCGGTTATCGTCGTGGTCGCCGCCGCCGGCGGCGGCCCCTCCCCTCCCTCTAGCGGCGGGGAACCGGTATTGGCCTCGTCCACGAACAGGGCGTAGCCGAATTTCGGAATGGTTTCCACGCGCAAGCGGGTGCTGCCCACATCGCGCAGAGCCCGGCGCAATTGAAAAATGCAGCGGTTGAGACTGTCTTCGGCCACGAAGACCCCGCCCCAGCAATGGTGCAGCAGGGTGTCGCGAGAAACGGATTGGCCCTGATGGCGGACGAGCAGGACCAGGACCTGCATGATCCGTGGCTCAACACGGCGTTGATGATCGCCGATGGCAATACGGTTCAACGACGGGCTGACCATGATGTCGCCCACAACCATGTCCTGGTCGGGATTGAAGTCAAACCCAGAGGCCAAATGGTTCATTCCGTATCCCACACTCAGGCCAAGACAGCACCGTACGCTGGCCTTGGTAGCCAAGACCCGTCGTCACGATCAACCGTTTCAGCCGCCCCATCGGCCACCTGTGAACCATACTAGCCGAAAAATCCGCAGCCCGGCCAGCCCCGCAATGGGACCGACCGGGCCACGAACCCGTTGAATGTGCCCATAACCGGGCAGGTATCCATTCGGACACCCGCCGGGAAACAGGGCGCTAAAACGCAACGTCAGGATCAGAAGCGGACATTCACCCCGACCGAGAACACCCGGCCCAGCGGGTCATACATGCTGGGGAAGGTGTTGCCCGAATTGGCGGAGGTCGCGCCAGCCTCGTTGCCGACAACCGGCGGGTCCTTTTCAAACAGGTTGGTCACACCGGCGCTGAGACGCACCTGCTCGAACAACTGATAAGAACCCTGGATGTCGATGTAGTTGTAGGCCTTGATCTTCTCAAACCGGTCGAAGGTCGTGGGCTTCTGGCGCTCCTCGATCTCCACCCCACCCAGGTGACGCCAAGTATAGCCGACAGTGACATCGCCGATGTTCCAGTTCATCCGCTGGACCCAGCGGACTTCCGGCAGCGGGCTGCCGACACCACCGGCCCCGACAGCACCGGGGCAGCTTGTGCCGAAGCGGCCCACGCAGTCCAGCACCGGTGTCTGATCGGACGACTGCGATTCCTGGGTCAGGTAGTAGTTGGCATTCAGGGCAAAGACCAGGGTGCCCATATCGCCGCCAACACCCAGATCTTCCAGGTCGACATTGAAGTTGACGCCCAGTTCCAGACCCTCTGCCTTCAGATAGTTCAGGTTGGTGGTAAAGGCCTGCAGACCGGCACCCGGAAGGGTCAGCGTGCCACCGACACGGATGACCTTGGCGCACTGGGCAGCCTCACCGGCCACATAGCAACCGTCCAGGATTTCCTGGGGTGCGAAGGTGCCGATCACGTCCTTGATCTTGATGTTGTAATAGTCCAGCGAGATGAAGGCATTCTTGATCGCGCCCAGATCCGGGGTCAGGACGATACCCAGCGTGCTGGTATCGGCCACTTCCGGGGTCGGCAGGCGGTCAAGGTCGGTACCGGCGAAGACGTTGATCTGACCGGCAGCCAAGTCAACCACATTGCCCACCTGCGCGGCGGTCATGCCGGTGGAAATGCAGCGGGCCCGCAGCGTGGCATCCGTCCGCGCTGCCGGATTGCCGACCGAACACGGATCGACATTGGCGTTCTGCAAGGCGGCGACCTGCGGTGCGGCCAACTCTCCGACATTGGGGGCGCGGGCCGCGCGCTGCTGCGAGCCGCGCAGGCGGACACTGTCAACCGGGGTCCAGTTCAGGCCCAGCTTCCAGGTCTTGTTGACACCGGTCGGATCATAGTCGGCGTAACGATAGGCGGCTTCCAGATCCAGCGACTCGAGCATTTCCTTGCCGGCGACCAACGGCACGAGCACTTCGCCGAACACTTCCTGCACGTCAAAACCACCGGAGATCGGCCGCAGGTTGCCACCGGCACCGCCAAGGCAGGAGGCGGGTGCCAGTTTCCAGCATTCGTCGGGCGTCCGCTTACCCGTCTCTTTGCGGTATTCCGCACCGAAGCTGACAGCAACACTGTCATTGGCCCAGGGGCTCTGCAGCCCTTCGATCGGGCCGCTGACGGAGCCGGTGACGATGGTTTGGGCATAGTCCTGCTTGTCGATGGCCGAAGCCGACGCATAGGCCGCCATTTCCGGCGTGATCGACCCGAAACCGCCGAACAGGTTGATCGGGACGCAACCGCCCTGGCCCCCGCGACAGGTGGTGGTGCTGACGGCGTTCAGGGCATTACCGACATTGGTCACGTTGGTATAGCCCTGGCTGAGGTTGGTGCGATGGCTTTCGCCATGCTGCACCGACACATCGTAGGACCAGCCTTCCAGGATTTCGCCCCGCAGACCCGTCAGGAACTGGAAGGCGCTGTTGTCGTAGGAGGTCGAACGGGGCCCCAGTTCCACCGTGCGCCGACTGATGGACAAGCGGATATCATCGGCCTGATCAACCACGCCATTGCCATTGACGTCGCGCCAGTTCGGGAACGCCCCGGCGGTCAGCACGGTCCCGGCAGCCACACCGGCATTGGCGGTATTGATGATGGTCTGGCGGGCCGATGCATTCAAGAACGGGTTGGCCAGCGGCACAAAGAAGGTGGTGCCGAAAATACCAGATGGCGCCACCTGCTGGGTGTTCTTGGTGCTGGAGTAGGAGAAGCGGCCATAGGCCTCAACATGCTCATTGATCTCGTAATTGCCCGAGGCAAAGCCGCCAAAGCGCTCCAGCGGGGTCTGATAGTAATTGTAGGGGTTGAAATTGAAGACCGAGCAGTTGGCGCCAAGCGTACCATCATCGCGGAACTGGCCAAGGGCAGGACCGCCAGCAATGGTCACGCGGGTCGGCAAGGTGGTGGGAGAACCGCCCGCTGCCACCGAATTCGGACCACCGCAGCCCGCCGGGGCGGGATCAGGCACGCGGCCATCCAGGAAATTCTGGTAATTGGCACCGCTGGCGGTGGCAATACCCAACTGACCCAGGGGACGGGCACCCAATTGCACGCCCTTGCGCTCGGAATAATTGATGCCCAGCACGACATTACCGCGACCGTCCGCCAGGTTGGAGCCGACCGTGACATCGGCGGAATGGATATGCCCGTCGCCTTCGCCAGTGACGGAATAGTCGTAGTTGGCATCCACCCCTTCAAAATCATCCTTCATGATGAAGTTGATGGCACCGGACATCGCGTCCGACCCGTAGACGGCGGATGCACCGCCGGTCACGATATCAACCCGCTGGATCAGAGCGGTGGGGATTGTGGAGACATCCACCAAGCCGTTGAAATTATACGGGGTGACACGCTTGCCATCCATCATTACCAGATTGCGCTGGGCACCCAGGCCGCGCAGATCGACGGTGGAAGCGCCGGCCGTACCGTTATTGGTATTCTGGCCATCGCCCGGCACCGTGACCGGCAGCATGCGGAAAATCTTCTCGATTTCCGGCTGCTGCATTGCGTCAATCTCGGCCGCACCGACCGAATAGACCGGGCTGGTGGAGGTGTCATTCGGGCGCGCAATACGCGAACCGGTCACCACGATTTCTTCAATCGTATCCTGGGCCAGCGCCGGGCCCATCGGTGCCACCACGGCCGCCAGGGCCGCCCCCAGCAGCAGGCGGGAGCGGACGGACCCACGGGTGTTCTTGTCACGTGTCATGGTTGCTGTATCCCCTTGTTCCAACAGGCTGCGCCTCTTTCAACGAAATGGCGGGCGCGCACTTAGCTACGTGTGCTCGGTAGCACCGGCGGAACACTCGTATAGGGTCTGCTCAGTCGCAATAGAGAATTGTAACAAACCTTATTCAATATTAAGGCCTGTGGCATTTACGACATGATTATTTTGGCTCTGCGACTAATTTTACTTCTATTGTTGCTATATTTATTTAGTTTCATTTTTGCAATGAACGCCACGAACTCTGACCAGACCACCCAACGCCACTCTGCCGTCGATGGTGGATCGTATTAATAATGAGTTGCATTTGTATGTCTGGCGCTCTAGGGTCGCCGCGACTTCAATGAGGGGATAAAGATGCGCAAGGCCCTGTCTTTGCTGATGATCGGGACCAGCTTGGTTACCCTGCCGGCTCTGGCCCAACGGACGCCAACCGCAGACGACGATATCGAGGAAGTGGTGGTCACCGCCGCGCGCACCACGCTGCCGGCCAGCGCCCTGCCCTTGACCGTGGATGTGATCAGCAGCGCCGATCTGGCGCAACAGGCGGCGATTGGCGGGTCCGTCGTGGATGCCGTGGCGACCCTGGTTCCCTCATTCTCGCCCACGCGACAGAAACTTTCCGGAGCCGGCGAAACGCTGCGTGGCCGTTCCCCGCTTTACGCCATCAACGGCATCCCGCAATCAACCCCCCTGCGTGACGGGTCACGCGACGGCTTCACCATTGATCCTTTCTTTGTTGATCGGGTGGAGGTGATTTTCGGCTCCAATGCGTTACAGGGCATCGGCGGCACCGGCGGCATTGTCAACCAGGTAACAGTCGACGCCCCTAAAGCCGACGGCAACAGTGGCCGTGTCCTGGTCCAGGGCTCGGCCAATGACGGGTTCGAGGCTGACAGTCTGGGCGGCAAGGCGGCAGCCTTACTCAGCCACCGCAACGGACGTTTCGACGCCACCGTGGGGGCCGCCTATGAAACGCGCGGCGCCTTCTACGATGCCAATGACCGCCGCATCGGCATCGACAGTACCCAGGGCGAAACCCAGGACAGTGCCAGCACCAACCTTTTTGCCCGGTTTGGCTATGAGGTCTGGGAGGGTGCCCGCCTGGACCTGATTGCCAGCCGTTTTGAACTGAAGGGGGAGGGCGACTATGTGGCTGTCAGCGGCAACCGCGCCCGTAACCTGCCGGGAACGTCGGTCAAGGGCACACCACCTGGCACCCCTGCCGCCAACCGAACCGAGAGCGTGGCCCTGTCGCTGACCGATGATGATCTGGCAGCGGGTACATTGACCTCCCAGCTTTTCTTCAACCGATCCCGCGATACGTTCGGTGGCGATCCGGCACCAATCGCCACCTTTCAGGATGTACGCCTGGCCCCCCTTGGCACCCTGTTCGACCAGTCACAGAACCGATCGCGTAAGCTGGGGGGCAAGATCGCCTATGAACGGGCCCTGCCGGGATATGAGGATCTGACCGGCACCGTCGGTTTTGACGCCATCTGGGATACGACCGAGCAGCGCCTGATCGCCACGGGCCGCAAATGGGTGCCGCCCACCGATTTCCGCAGCCTGGCCCCGTTCGCCCAGCTCAATCTGGCGCTGCTGGAAGAGAAGCTGCGGCTGGCCGGCGGTGTACGGTCGGAAAATGCCCGCATCACCATTGACGATTACACGACGCTGGCCTCCTACGGCTCCCGCTTTGTTTCAGGCGGCAACCCGACCTTCAGCGACACACTTTGGAATGGCGGTGTGATTGTCGAGCCGGTGGCGGGCCTGCGAGCCTATGCTTCCTACGCCGAAGGCTACACGGTCCCTGATGTCGGTCGTATCACCCGCGCCATCACCCAGATAGGCATTGATCTCGACACTTATTTGAACATCAACCCCATCATCTCCAACAACAAGGAGATCGGGATCGACGGCGATTACGGCCCGTTCAAAGGCAGCGCCACCTATTTCTGGTCGAGTTCCAAGCAAGGACAGCTTCTGGTCCTGCTGAACGGTGTCTACGAAGTTCAGCGCCAGAGGGTGGAGATCGAAGGGCTGGAACTGAACCTGTCCTATGAAACACCCCTGCCCGGCCTGACCCTGTCGGGTGGTTATGCCCATCTGAGGGGCCATGCCGACAGCAACAATGACGGCAAGGTCGATGTTCGGCTGGATGGCGCCAACATCTCGCCAGACCGCCTCAATCTGGCCGCCAGCTATCAGATGGACAAGATCACGGCGCGGGTGCAGGCCCAGACCTACTTGTCAGGCGATGTCGGAGGCGGCAGCACCTTTGCCCGCTTCAGCGGCTACACGGTGGTTGACAGCTCTATTCGCTATGAACTGCCTGTCGGCGGTGTCACGCTGTCGGTGCAGAACCTGCTGGACCGGCAATTTATTGATTATAACAGCCAGACCCAACGCCTGGCTGACAATCAGCGCTTCTATGCCGGCCGGGGGCGTGCCCTGACGGTCGGCTGGGATCACAGCTTCTGATGAAGATACTCGATCTTCTCCACCGGTGGGCAGGCGGTGTTCTTGGACTGGTTCTGGCCATACTGGGCCTGACGGGGGCGCTGCTGGTCCATAAGGATGCCTGGGTCTGGGCCCCAGGCGCCGGCGACGCCCTGGTCCGCGATCCAGACGCTCTCGCCGATGCGGTGGAACGGATCGTGAGTGATCCGCAACGGCCTGACAGCATCATCTTCGCCAGCGACAGTTTCGGCCTGCACCGGCTGCGCACCGGCGACGGTACCGGCGCCTATACCGACCAGACGGGTGCCATTGTGGCACAATGGCAGAGCATCTGGGACCGGCCGGAACTGTGGTTGTTCGACCTGCACCATTACCTGCTGGCCGGCGATGTCGGGGAGACCTTCATCGGCATTGTGGCGCTGGTCGGGCTGTTTTTCATCACCTCCGGCTTGATCATGTGGTGGAAGCTGCGCCGGACGTTTCAGTTCAAGCTCTGGCCGGCGCGCCTGACGCGCCCCTCCATCATCCGGCATCATCGTGATATCGGCGTGGTCCTGGCCCCGGTCCTGTTCCTGTCCTGTCTGACCGGGGCCATGCTGACGCTGCGACCTGTTGCAGATCTGGTGCTGCGCCCGCTGGGCCCAGCCAGCGAATGGCGCGCTGCCACGGCGCCCCCCCTGCTGAAAGGTGGGCCGCTGCCCGACCGTCCGGACTGGCAGGGCCTGTTCTCGGCGGCGCGGGCGCAGTTTCCTGACGCAGATTTCCGGGTCTTGTCGATACCGCGCCAACCGGGCGGCTTGATCTCCCTCCGGCTGAAGCAACCGGGGGAATGGCTGCCGAACGGGCGCACCCTGGTCTGGTTCGACCCGACCGATGGCCGTCTGATCGAAGCCCGTGATGCCCTGACCATGCCAGCCGGACAACAGGCCTTCATGAAGGTCTATCCGCTGCACGCGGCCAAGGTGGGCGGGCTGCCCTACCGTCTGGTCATGACCATCGCCGGACTGGGCATGGCGATGTTGGGCACGTTAGCCGTCTGGACCTTTTGGTTCCGGCGCCCGAAAAAGCCAGCCCCCATCACCGGCACGGTCAATCCTTGATGCGCAAGATCCAGCGCTTCCAGAAATTCCCAAGATAAGTGTCCACCAGATAGTCCAGTTCCACCGTTGCCGCCGCCACAAGGATCAGCATTGCCAACGCGATCACCAACTCGCGCCGGCGACGGGGGGGTTCGGCACCAACCGCCTCCGTCACCTCTGGCGCCGGGGCCGGCTGTGCGCCGATGAGAGCCGTGCCGGAGACCAGAAAGGCAAAGCGCCCCCGCCCCAGACCGATCTGACAAAACTCGACGCCCGCCACGATCCCCGCCCCCAGATCGCACGCCTGTTGGCGCAGGCGCAAAAGCGCCAGCCGGCGTGTGCGCTGCAGATCACGCTGGCGGGTAACGACACGCCCGCCGATGATCCGTCGGATCAGCAACATCAACCGGCCGAGCGGGGCCGGGGCCATCACGATGCTGGCCTGCACCAGATGCGGTAGACCAACTGATCCAGCCGGCGGCCGTCCGGTGAAAACCCGGACAGCGGCAGTCGCCGCCTCCATCGCGGCCAACTCCCGATCGTATCGACGTTCCAGCCAGGCCCCTATCCACAAGATGGTGGCGTTAAACAGCAGCGCCACGACCACGCCACCGATCCACAGGCTCCAGCCCGTGGCATCATCCTGGTCGCCTATTTTCTCAAGAAATCCCAGCCATTCCAGACCGGCGGGCAGGTCGGAGGAGCCCGCGCTCATGATGTCGCCGGGTCCGGGACGACCTCCACGGCTGTGCCATAGGCCAGGACCTCTGCCGCCCCGCTGCCAATATTGGCCGTACCGTAACGGATGGAAACAATGGCATTGGCCCCCAGGTCGCTCGCCGCCGACCGCATGCGGGCTGTGGCCTCTTCCCGCGCCTCATTCAGAAGCTCGGTATAGCCGCGAAGCTCTCCACCCACGATTTCCTTCAAACCGGCCATGATATCACGGCCCAGATGTTTGGCGCGGACGGTGCTGCCCTGCACCAGACCCAGATGGCGGATAACACGGTAACCGACCGGATTCTCCAACGTCGACAGGATCATCGAGCCCCCCTTAACCCTTGCCCATTGCCCCAGGATGGCAGGGGGTGGTCAGGGTCGCAAGGCCGGGCCACCTGCGGCAGGACGGAATTGGCCCCAGCAGGGCCTTCCTGAAAATCAATGATCTGAGCCTTGCAGAATTTGACGGCGCATGCCGGTTTCATATTCCAGCCCTTCGCGTGTCAGGGTTACTGACAAGGGGAAGTTGCCGACAATCAGTCCCTTGCGTTCCAGGGCGGTCCAAGGCGCGATGTTCCGCAGGCCGGTCGCATCCTGGGCATAGACCAGCCACGGACCCAGATGAAAATGATTGCCATGCGAGGTGAACGGCAATTCCATCACCTCCACCGCGCCGTCACCGACGGGCCGGGTGATGTCCTCGAACTCGGCCAGCGCCTGGAACAGGGTCAGGGTCTTGAGCTGCAACGGGTTCAGGTTCAGCGGGTTCTTCTTGGCAGCCATCCGGCGCCCTCCATCAACAGGTTACTGAACGCAGGTTGAAGCCCGTTTGACAGGCATCGTCAAGCGCGCCCGTGTCAGCTATGAAGGAGCCACACGCCTTAAGACGGATGGTCGACCCGCATGCCGCAGCCTTTTCGCCCGACCGGCCCCGCCGCCCTGCTGCTATCCCTTGCCCTGCTGACAGCCCAACCGGCGCTGGCGGACCTGCAGGCCGGACGCCTGGCCTTTTTCGCCGGCGATTATGCAACGGCATTCAAGGAATTCAGCAAGGCGGCAGATACCGGGGACAGTTCTGGCCAGTATCTGGCCGGCGAAATGCTGGTGCAGGGGCGCGGCATCCCCAAGGATGTACGGCAGGGAATGCGGCTTCTGGAAGCAGCGGCGGCCGGCGGGCATGTGGGCGCACAGAGCCTGACGGGCGCGCTCTACGCCTTCGGGCAGGATATGCCGGCTGACTATACCAAGGCGTTGGCCTATCTGCGCCCGGCGGCCCAGGCCGGCGACATGAATGCCCAGAACAATCTGGCAGCCTTGCTGTATTTCGGGTTGGGCACCCCGCAGGATCTGGTTGATGGCCTGCATTGGGCCAAACGCGCCTCGGCCAAGCGGCTGGTCGCCGCGATCAAGCTGGAACAGGAGATCCAGTCCCGGGCCACGCCCGACCAGATCAAGGAGGCACAGGCGCGCGCACTGCGACCGCTGGACCCGCCAGCCGCCATCGCCAGCCCGAAAACGGCGGCGGGACCGAAGCCGGACCCCAAGGTCACCCCCAAGCCCGCCGCACCCGTCACCGTGGCAAAGGCACCGGTCGTATCGGCACCGCCCGCATCAGCACCGCCCGTATCGGCACCGGTCCCCGCAACCACCCCACCGCCGCCGCCCGTCACCACCGCCGCCGCACCGGTGCCGGCAGCGACGGCACCGGCCATCCAGACGGCGCCCAACATCGTGGCTGTCGCTCGGCCGGCCCCGGCGGTTGTTGCAGCACCGGTCCCGGCCCCACCGCCGCCGGCCAGTCCGGCAACGGCCGCCGTCCCGGTGACCGGCGGCTGGGTGATCCAGGTCGGATCGCTGCCGACACGGATGGAGGCGGAGAAACACTGGAAAGCCCTGGCAGCCAAACAAGCGGACCTGCTTGGTGGACGCCAACCGACATTGGTGGAGGTCGATCTGGGGGCCAAGGGCCTTTACACCCGCGTGCTGCTGACCGGCTTCGCGGATCAGACCGGGGCCGCCGCCCTGTGTGCCCGGCTGAAGGCGGCCGGATCGGATTGTCTGGTCAGGAAGGCGACGTGATCCGGCCCGCCAGCGCGACCAGGGCTGCACAGAACAACATGCCGCAGATCAGCCAGCCCTGCCAGGCACCATAGGCGAAACATTGGGTGAAGATGGCGCCGCCCAACACGGCAATGGCCATCGGCCGGATGGCCGCGTCCAGCCGGGTCAAGCGGTGCAGAATCACCAGCAACAGCAGCCCTGCCGCTGCCGCCCCCACCCAGCCCAGTTCAAGGCGTACCTGCAAAAACAGGTTGTGCGGATGGATAGGCAATACTGGCCAGCCGGGCGGGCCGGTGTTGGGGAACACCTCCCCTCCGCCGGGGATGGCGCGCGACGCCTCCAGCCCCCAACCGATCCAGGGATGATCACCCAGACGCCCCGCCACAAAGTGCCACGTCATGATGCGGTGGCGAAAACTGTCAGGCATCCAGGCGGCATCCGACAGGCCGGCCGTCATCATCCATTGCGCCACAGGGCCGCACAGGGTGAAGCCTGCCACGATGCCGACCGCCACCAAGCCGGCCGCCAGGCGCCAGGACAGAACCGCAACTGACAGCAGGATGATCACGCCCGCCAAGGCCGCCACGGCGGACTGGCTGCTGCTGTCCGCCGCCATCAGCAGCGGCACGAACAGGGCCAAGCCCGCCACCCGGCGCCAGCCCAGACGCCACAGCAGCAACGCCACCGGCCCCGCCAGCAGGGAAAGCAGCAAGGCTGCCCGGTTCAGGTCACGCTCAAAATCCAGCAACCCCTTGTCCGGACCCGCGGCCCAATGCTGTATCGGTTGCCCGGCCAACAGTTCCACCGCAAACAGGGTAGCCCCCAGCACCGCTGCTGGCAGCAGCCAGCCGGTCAGTCGCCGGGCCGCGATGTCCGACAGTTCGGTCAACAGCGACAACAGCAGCAGGGAGGGTAGCCAGAGGTAAAGGAAGCTGAAGAACCCTGTCGTCGCCTTGCCGCCCCCGATCGTCCAGGTCAGGCTGAACCCCGCCCAGCCTAGAAACAGGCCCAACGCCAGCAGCAAGACCCGGTCCGGGATCGGCAGGAACCGACGATGCCAGAAAAAGGCAGCCACGCACAGGACTGACAGCACAGCCATGCCGGGTGCCAAGCCAAGCGGAACCAGCGGCACCAGCACCGCCAGGATGAGCATCCCGAAAAACCCGAAAATACCTGTAAAGGCGCGACCCGCGCCGCCCGACACCGCCATCTGCGCCGTCCCTGTCCCAAGATATCAGCGCCCCCTGCCCTCTGCATAAACCGACGGGCTGCAATCCTGAAGCGTAATCCGTACTACGCAATGCTGTGGACCTGCCTATATGATGGGTGCCGAACCCAACCGTTCCCGGAACGAACCACGATTATGGCCGACCTGCCCCTGATCCGCCTTTCCGACCGCACCGTGATCGCCGTTTCCGGTGATGACCGGGTGACGTTCCTGCAAGGATTGGTCACCAATGATGTCAACCATCTGAACGGCCGTGCCGTCTGGTCGGCACTGCTGACGGCACAGGGCAAATATCTGCATGACTTCATCATCCTGGCCGATGGCGACCGGCTGCTGCTGGATGTGGAGGCCGCCCGCCGTGAAGATCTGGTGAAACGGTTGCGCCTGTTCAGGCTGCGGGCCAAGGTGGAGTTGACCGATCTGACGGGACAGCTTGGCATCTTTGCGCAACTGGACAGCCAGACCGGGGAACGGGGGACGATCACAGCCGTACCGGGCGGCTGGTCACTGATCGACCCGCGCCATGCCGGTCTGGGCCGGCGGCTGATCCTGGCAGAGGGAACACCCGCGTCGGGTGACCATGCCGACTGGGACCGCGTCCGCCTGCGTTTAGGCATTCCAGACAGCAGCCGCGACCTGATCCCGGAGAAATCCATCCTGCTGGACAATGGATTCGATGAATTGGGCGGCGTTGCCTGGAACAAGGGCTGTTACGTCGGCCAGGAACTGACCGCCCGCACCAAATATCGCGGTCTGGTGAAAAAGCGGCTGGTGCCGGTTCAGGTGGATGGACCGCTGCCCGAAGCGGGGACCATTGTGACCCGCGATGGCGTCGATGTGGGTGAAATCCGCAGCGGGCGGGGTGATCTGGCCCTGGCCCTGATCCGCCTGGATGCCCTGTCAACGCCCTGTCTGCTGGCCTGTGGCGACGCCATTTTGAGCCCGAAACCGCCTTCCTGGATCAATCTGCCCCGTTCGGAAGGGGATACGCCAACGAATGGATGAAGTTGGCACAAGAATTGGTTAGTCTCTGCGCCGATTGACCCAATATGCAGACAAGGGCGGGAGGCAACATGGAGCGGGGCACGGGGTCGCGGCTGTCGTCGCTGCGCAATCTCAGCACCGCCGTCGCCCTGGGCGCCACCTTGATCGTGGGCGGCTTGGCCGCTGGCGCCACCTTCCAGATGGCGCAGTTCCAGGTCCAGTCCGGCAGCATGGAAGCGCCGGGAGAGCAGTTGGCCAAAACCCGTCTGCTGATTGATTTCCAGGACCGCATGGGCCATGGCGGTTTTCTGTCCGCTTTGGCGCAGTTTGCAGAAACCGGCAATGCTGAGGCACGGGCGGAGATGCGCACCAGCCTGGAAGCCGCCGATCAGGCCCTGCGCGGTTTGCAGGGTAAGCGTCTGTCCCCGCAGGAACTGGAACTGGCCACAGACCTGAAAAGGCTGCTGGAAGGGGCGCGGCGAGCCCTGGAATCGGCCAATAGTGGTCCCGCCGCCCTGGGTCAGACAACACCGCTGATGCTGCTGACCCGCTACACGGCGCTATCGGACCGGATTGATGCCCGCTCTCGTGGCCTGCATGCCGTGGAACTGGCCAGGCTAGAGGATGTGGCCACGCGCGGCCTGTGGTTGGGCGGGGCGGCGGTGCTGGCGCTGGTTGCCACCTTGTTTGCCTTCCTGGCCCTGGTCGGTACCCGTGTGCTGCGACCGCTGCGCGAACTGACGGGGGCGGTGAATGGTGTCGCACGCGGTGACTGGCGCGCGCCTGTGTGGGGCGCAGACCGGCCGGATGAATTCGGCGATCTGGCCCGCGCCATTGATGGGTTCCGTAAACAGGCCGCCGAAATCCCCGACATCTCCGTCGCAACAGAAGATGGCCGCCTGCGCCTGAAATTCGAAGGCGAGTATGCTGACCTGTTTGAGGCGCTGACCGCCCGTCTGCGCGGGGCTGGCGGGTCGCTGGCGATGTTGGGCAATGATGTCAGCCGCATCGTCGGCGATACCAAGCAGCAACTGAATGAGACACTGGGACAGGTGAACCAGCTCTGTTCCGCCGCCGTGCGCACCGTGACCGAAAGCAACCGCGAGATCCGACAGGCGACTGAAATGTTGGGTCACGCGGTGGCCCAGGTCCGGGCCTTTGACGGCAGCGAGGATCAGGTCGGCCTGGACCAGATTATCGACGCGCTGCGCGCCCATGCCGACCATTTGGCAGAGACCGCCGCCCGGACAGAGATCAAGGTCATTGAAACCCTGGGCAGCCTGTCGGAAAGCGACAGCGATATCCGTCTGGCCACCGTCGAAGCCCGCGATGCGGCCAAGGCCCTGTCCAATTCCATGGCGGAAGCCCAGCAGGGCCTGCTATCGGCGGTGAAGCTGCTGCGCGCGTCGGGTGACATGCTGTCCAGCACCGTGGACCAGACCGGATCACGCATCACGCGGGCCGCCGATGCGCTGGAGGAAGGGGAAAAGGCCCTCTTCGCGACCCTGGGCGGGGTCAGCAGCCGGTTCGACGAGGCGACGGAAAAAGCTGCCGCCCGCCTGGAAGATGCCGGAATGCAGGTGTCGCGCGCTGCCGATCTGTTGGATGACCGCTCGTCGGAAATCACCTACAAGCTGGAAACCGCACTGGACAGCATGAACCATGCGCGCAACACCATGCAGCAATCGGCAGAAATCGCCGAGGACATGACACGCGGCAAGCTGGAACCGCTGGCCGAACAGTTCCAGGAAATCCAGTTCCGGTTCTCCAGCCTGATGGCCGATGTCTCCGACCGCGCCGACAGCATGGCCGACGCCGTTGATGCCCTGCGCCTGACCAGCGACGGCCTGCGGCAGGAATTTGAACGTCGGCGGGTGGAGCCGGGGCAGCATGAGGCCATCGCCGACCTGTTGACCCGTCTGCGCGGCAGCGCCACACAGATCGGTGACCGGGTCAAGGAAATCGGGGAGACGGCCGGGCGCTTGGCCCAGAGCTTGACCGGCGGTGTGGACGACGCCACAGCCCGCCTGCGCGATCTGACCTCCGACCTTCGGCAGGAAACAAAGGCCCTGTCGTCAGAGGCCCATATCGCCACCACCACCCTGTCGCGCACGGTCAGCCAGCAGGAACGGTTGCTGGCCGACATGAAGGATGTGGCTGCCGAACTGGATGCCCAGCGCGACCGGGATAACACGCCGCAAGCCCTGATCGACCTGACCGGCGGCCTGCGCGCCGCGATTGACGCGGTGCATGCCCTGGTCGCCAGCACCGACAACCGGGAAAAGGTGGCGGTGGATCAGGCCCTGGGTCTGGTCGATAAGCTTCAGCAGCGTATCCAGAATATCGAGGGCATGGCCGGCGGCCTTGCTGCCGCGACGGAGGCCCTGCACGCGCTTGCCGCCGCCGACAATGCCGGACGGGAACGGGAGAATGCCGACCTTCTGGCCATCGCCAATGCGTTGAAGGCCCGTCTGGACGGGATCGACCGGTTGGGCGACCGTCTGGACAGCACCACCGATAATGTGCGGGCGGTGCTGGAGGAAACACGGGGGCGGGAACGGACGGACCTGTCCATCGTATCGGAATTGACGCAGAATCTGCGCGAGCGGGTGCTGCGTCTGGATGGGCTGTCGGTGGACCTGTCACGCGCGATCGACATGCTCCGCTCCTCCTCACGCCAGAACGAGAATGCCAGCGCCAATGCCGCGCGCGACCTGGGCGCCCGGCTGGCGCAGATCGCCGATCAACTGCGCGGTGCCGCTGGCGGGTAAAGCCAGGCTGCACGAGGCGGGCGCGGTCCGGCAGCGATTTGAAGCGGTCTATTATGCTGTGCGCACCGGGAATACGGGGGATGCTTTCGTTCCGGGCCCGTGCAACGACGCCGGAATCCGCACCCCTGCTGTCACGCTGTTCCCATAAGCGCCACAAAGGACGGGGAAACGGGAACATGAAACGCTTGCAGCATTTTCTGGCCACCATCCTTGCCATCGCTGCGTTGGGGGGCGGCGTCGCCGCGCAGGCCCATGGCATCTGGTTCGCCCAGCGTGCCAAACAAACCGCCCTGATCTATGGCGTCGGTGCCGATGATCTGGACATGGTGAAGCGCCTGGGGCTGATCACCGGCACCTATGGGTATGATGCCGACTGGACGCCGGTGACCGCCAGCCTGCGGGTTGCCGGACCCATCGTCCTGGTGGACAGCGCCGCGCCAACCGTTGCCGTGGCCGCCGCCATGGATAATGGCCTCTGGTCCCGTCTGGCCGATGGTAAATGGGTGAAGGGCGGGCGTGATACTGTGCCGAATGCCGTTCGGGCGGAACGCACCATGAAGTTTGCGGTGCATCTGACCGGCACACCCAACACCCCGATCCCCAGCCTGCCAGAACAAGTGCTGCAGATCATCCCGGTCGACAAGACATTGCCGGTAGACATGGGCAAGCCGTTGACCATCAAGGTCCTTTACAAGGGCAAGCCGGTCGCGGATGCCGAAGTCAAACATGACTATGTCAACGATCCCGACCAGCCGCCGGTAAAGACCGACAAGGACGGTATCGCCACCATCAAGGTGCGCAACCAGGGCCTGAATGTGTTGGCCGCCACCTATGTCGGTCCGGCCGACAATCCCAGCCAGGTGGACCATGTCGAATATCTGGCCACCTTGTCGTTCGTGCTGCCGCACGCGCCGGAGTAAGGCGCGTTACCCTGCCCTGATTTCTGGATCGGAGATGGTGATGAAGCACCCGATGTTCCGGTTGGCGTTGGTCGCCGCCCTCACCCTGTCGCCGCTGACCGTGCTGGCCCATGGCGACACCACGCCCAAACATGGTGGCATCGTTCAGATGACAGGCGAGACGTTGATTGAGCTGGTGGCGGGTGCCGATCTCGCCAGTCTCTATGTCCGCGAGGATGACGAGCCCATCGTCAGCGCTGAGTTTACCGCCACCATGACCATTATGGAGGCGGCGGGAAAGCGACAGGTCGACCTGACACCCGCCGCCGGCAACCGTTTTGATGCGCCGGGCGTTCGGTTGACGCGCGGGGCCAAGGTGGCGGTCATGGTGATCAACAAGGCAAGCCAGGCCCGATCAATCCTGTCCTTCGTCATCAAGTGACCGCAGGGGACGGAACAAACCCGTCCCGCCGGGATAAAGACAAGGGGTGCGCGCCACAAGCGCTTACCCCTTGGCCGCCCTTACACCCAGCATATGGCAGATGGCGACCGTCAGGTCGGCGCGGTTCATGGTGTAGAAGTGGAACTGCTTCACCCCATGCTTTTCCAGGTAGCGGCACTGTTCGATGGCCACCGTCGCCGCCACAAGGTGCCGGGTCTCCGGCGCCTCATCCAGCCCGTCAAACAGGTCACGCATCCAAACGGGGATGGCGGTGTTGCACTTCTCCCCCATCTCTGCCGCCTTGGTGAAATTCAGGATCGGCAGGATACCCGGCACCATGGGCACATGGATGCCCGCATCCGCCGCCTTGTCGCGGAAACGCAGAAAGGCGTCGACATCAAAGAAAAACTGGCTGATGGCGCGGTTGGCGCCGGCATCAACCTTGCGTTTCAGATTGTCCAGGTCGATCTGGGCGCTGGGCGCCTCGGGATGTACTTCCGGGAAGCAAGCGACCGAAATGTCGAAATCGCCGATACGCTTCAGACCAGCCACCAGATCGGCAGCATAGGCATAACCGCCCGGATGCGGTTCATAGCCGCGCCCCCCAAGGCCGCCGGTACCGTCGGCGCGCGGCGGCGGGTCACCCCGCAAAGCGACGATATGGCGGATGCCAGCATCCCAGTAACTGCGGGCGATCTCGTCGATCTCTTCCTTGGTCGCCGCCACACAGGTCAGATGGGCAGCCGCGGGAATACCGGTTTCGGCCTGGATCGCCGTAACCGTGGCGTGGGTGCGCTCCCGCGTGGAGCCGCCAGCGCCATAGGTCACCGACATGAAGGCCGGGTTCAGAGGCGCCAGCCGGCGGATGGCCGTCCATAGATTCTCATGCATCTTCTCCGTCTTCGGCGGGAAGAATTCAAAACTGACGGTCAGGTCGCCGGGGGCGGTGATCAGCGGGGCCGGGTTGGCGGCGGCATCCATCAGGTCGCTCAGGCTCATCGAAACTGTTCCTTCAGGCGGCGGCCAGCGGACGGGTCCGCGTGGCAGGGGCATCGGTGCGGGCGGCCCGCCAGATGCAGACGGTCAACGGGTCACCCGGAAGGGTGAATGCAGGTTCGGGCTTCATCCCGGCGCGGCGCAGCCAGCCGGTCACTTCCTCATCCGTGAAACCCAGACGGCGATGGGCATGCTGTTCGCGCAGATATTCAAGGTCATGGCGGGCGAAATCGACCACCAGCATGGTACCACCGGGGCGCAGGACACGCGCCGCCTCGGCAATGGCGTCGGCCGGTTCCTCGGCATAATGCAGGACCTGATGGAAAATCACGGCATCCTGGCTATGGCCGGCCAGGGCCAATTGGTACATGTCACCCAGCCGCACCTGACAATGGCGCAGCCCCGCCTGCTCCAGATTAACCCGCGCCACGGCCAGCATCTCCCGCGAGGCATCAATACCGAGTCCCCGCGAAATCCGGTTGCCAAACAGTTCCAGGATACGGCCCGTGCCGGTGCCTACATCCAGCAGGTCCTCCACCCCCGTAGCCGGCAGCAGTGACAGCAAGGCCGCCTCCACATCCTGTTCAGGCACATGCAGACCGCGAATCTCATGCCAGCGGGCGGCGTTCTCACTGAAATACTTGTCGGCGGCTTCCCGCCGCCCCTGCTTGATCAGGTCAAGGCGCTCCAGGTCCAAACCCAGGCCCTGATCATCTGCGGGAATGGCATCCACCAAGGTACGGGCCAGTTCGGCCACCGGCCCGCGCTGGGCCAGCCGATAATAGGCCCAGATGCCTTCCCGGAACCGCTCCAGCAACCCCGCCTCGCACAACAGTTTCAGATGGCGGGAGACACGCGGCTGACTTTGCCCCAGAATCTGGGTCAGTTCGGTCACGGTCAGTTCCCCATGGGCGCAGAGCGACAAGAGCCGCAACCGCGTCGGTTCTGCCGCCGCCTTCAGCGCATTCAACAGGAATTCCATCTGATCCGACCTGCGATCTGTTCGGATCAATATATAAAGATATCTTTATGTCTTTGCAAGCGATGTATCAACCAGTGGCTGACACATCGCGGCCGAGTGTCGCGATCAGCCGCCGCCCAGGACCGCCGTTCGGTACAGTGTCACCGGCAAACCACCATGGGAAACTGCCGGTTGGGTCGGCAGGAACGGCAATTCGGTGACCTTGGCCAGCGCGGCCTCATTGGTGATCACGCCGACGCGCCACCCCCGGAACCGGTTGAGCATCACCTTACCGAAGGCACCATAGAGACCATAAAGCTGTCGTGTGTCGCCGATGCGACCGCCATAGGGTGGATTGACGATGACCAGTCCTGGCGGGCCTTCCGGCGGTTCCAGATCGCTAATCGCATGGGCACGGAAATTGGTGATGCCTGCCACGCCCGCCCGATCAGCATTGGCCTGGCTCATCTTGACCGCACCGGCGTCGCGGTCGCTGCCATAAAAACGCAAGGGGGTCTCAACAGGGGGGGCGGCCCCGCACAGACCCGCCCAGGCGGCAGAATCAAAACTGGCCAACTGCTCAAAGGCGAAGGACCGGCCGCGACCGGGGGCCAAACCGGCGGCGATGCAGGCAGCCTCGATCACAAAGGTGCCCGACCCGCACATGGGATCGACCACCGGTTCGGTGCCACCATAACCGCACTGGCGCAGGAACAGGGCGGCCAGATTCTCTCGCATTGGCGCCTTGTTGACGGCTTCCTTATAACCACGCTTGTGCAACCCCTCTCCCGATGTGTCGATGGAGAACGTGCAAAGGTCGTCATCGATCCGCGCCTTGACCACCAGCTCGGCTTCCTTGGTGATGGGGGCTCCCAGTTCCTCGGCGATGGCTTTGGCTATACGCTGGGCGGCGGCACCGGCGTGATAGATGCGCGACTTGTTGCAACTGGCTTCCACCCGCACCGGCACATCGGGCCGCAGCACCTGCGCCCAGGGGAATTTCCGGGCACGCTTGTCCAGTTGTGCCAGATGCATGGCGCGGAACGACCCGATACGGGCCAGCACCCGCGCGGCTCCGCGCAGTTCCAGATTGGCACGCCATACTTCGCGCCATGGGCCACGCGTGGTGACACCCCCTTTGGCCAGGACCGGGTTGGCAAAGCCCCTTTCCTGCATCTCGGCGCACAAAGCCGGTTCCAGCCCCGGGGTGGTCACCACGAAAATCTCAAGTTCGACGGACGGGTCCATGGTGCCGTTTCCTCCGGGCGCTTCAAAAGAAGAAAACCCCGCCATCCAGGGATGACGGGGTTTTCCACAAATCGTGACAAGACAGAGGTTCAGCGGGTGCTGGTCGCCGTTGTCGTCGCCGTGGTTGTGGCCGTGCTGGTCGGCGGGCCGGTTTCGTCATCACCACCGCCAAGCGTGGCGGCAAGCACCCCGGCCGCCGCAACGGCAGCAACACCGGCCAGCGGGATCAGATTGCCGGAAGCGAAAAAGGAGGCCTTGTTGGCACCGGCAGCGGCGCCGGTGACACGCGGAGCATCCGCAGCCGGGGCAGCCGGCGCGGCGGGAGCCTGCTGGGCAAAGGCGGTTGCCGGTGCGGCGATCAGCGCCGCGGACAGCAACAGGCTGGTGGTGAAACGCATCATGCTCATAATTCCATATCGTCTAAAGGCGCCCCTGCCGCGTAACTTAGCGTCCTGCCCCGACAAGGGGAAGTGGAAAGCCCGTGGCAATTCAACGGGTCGGATATGCGGTGCAACCAGGGGAACCAAGACGCCCGACGGTTATGGAAGTACAGGGCCGTAGGGCACAAGCCGCAAAGCAGACACCAGGAGCCCCGATTGAGGCCCCTGGTGTCGCAGGGTCAGGCCGGAACACCCGCCAGACGCGTGCAGATATTGGCCACCAGGATCTGGCGCGCCCGCTCCACAATCTCATCCATGCTGGGGGTGCGGACAAACATGTTGGACGCCCGCTGCCGCAGTTCCTCGGTGGTCGGCAGATGCGGCAACTGGATATTGGCGACCAGCGCTTCGACACGAACCTTGGCCTGATCGCGGGCCAGGCGCACCCGTTCCTCAATCTCGGCCAAGGTCGGCGTATGGGCCAGCGCTTCGCGTACCTGCTGGGTCAGTTTGTCGACCTGGAAGCTGGCCGCCAGTTGCGCCGCTGCCGCCTCGATCACCTTGGTGCCCAGACGCTGTTCGTTACGCACCACCGATGCCGGCGGCTCATGGACATCCCAGACCAGCCCCACGGCCTGCAGGGCCTTGATAATGTAGTAAGAGGTGTCGATTTCCCACCAGCGGAAACCCTGGCGGGCAGCCGACTGATAGTGATGGTGGTTGTTATGCCACCCCTCGCCCATCGTTGCGATGGCCAGTGCCCAGTTGTTGCGGCTGTCATCCCCAGTCAGGTACCGCGGACGACCCAGGACATGGGCCAGCGAGTTGATGCAGAAAGTGGCATGATAGAGGGCCACCGTACTCCACAGGAAGCCGACAACCAAACCACCCCAGCCGAACACGGCCCAGGTGGCGAAACCCAGGGCAACCGGCGGGAGATAGTAATATTTGTCCAGCCAGACCAGTTCCGGGAACTTGGTCAGATCGCCGATGGTCTTGTAATCCGCACCATTGTGCTTTTCGGTGAAGATCCAGCCCATGTGCGAATAGAAAAAGCCCTTATGCCGGGGCGAGTGTACGTCATGTTCCGTGTCGGAATATTTGTGGTGATGGCGATGCGTTGCGGCCCACCACAACGCCCCACGCTGCGCCGAACTTTGCGCCAGGAACGCCAGCAGAAACTGCATGATGCGACCGGTCTTGTAGGACCGGTGCGAGAAATACCGGTGGTAACCACCGGTGATGCCGAACATACGGGCACCATACAGGACAAGGGCGAGAACCACATGCTCCCAGGCAACGCCAGTCCAAATAGCCCCCAGACAGGCAATATGGACCAGGATGAACGGGATCATGGTGGAATATTGGATCTTGTCGTCTGCCGTCTGGGCAGCGGAAGCAGCAGAACGCGGCGTATCGCGTCCGGTTTCGGTGGGCGAGGTCACTGGCAGCAGGCTCCATACGAAAGCAATAGGAGCAGACTATCACAAAACCCACGGTGGGATGATGGGCAAATTCGCGCGGGGTGGGGTCCGCGCTGATGCCAGCGGCAGGTTCATCGGGTCAGGTTGCATGAAATCAGGCCGGATCAGCAGATGAACTATTTGTGCGGCCGCGAGATTCTCTTCCGCAACGCACCGGAATTTGAATGGTTTTAATTCTGCGTTTACCATCCGGCCCGCTATTGTCCCGTATGGTGGCAATGACGCAGGTATTCAGCCGGGAGTTTCCATCGTATGCCTCAAAACAGTCAGCCCCCTGCGCCCACCCCGGTTGAACAGAAGGGGCGGGCATCACGCCGGCGGTTCCTGGCCGGGGTTGGTGGGGCCGTCGCCGGTACGGCGGCCGGTGCGGTGACCATGCCGAATATTTCCCGCGCGCAGACGGTGACGATGCGGTTTCAATCGACCTGGCCCGCCCGCGACATCTTCCATGAATTCGCCGGTGACTATGCCCGGACGGTGAACGATCTGGCGGGCGGGCGGCTGCGGCTGGACATGCTGCCCTCCGGCGCGGTGGTGGGGCCGCTGCAATTGCAAGATGCCGTGGCGTCGGGCGCCCTGGATGGCGGACATGGGGTCACGGCCTACTGGTACAACAAACACCCTGCCTTTTCGCTGTTCGGCACACCGCCATCCTTGGGCTGGAAGGCCAGCCATATGCTGGGCTGGATCAAATATGGCGGCGGGCAGGCGCTATATGACGAACTGGTGCAACAGGTCCTGCGGCTCAACCTGGTCGGTTTTCTTTCCGGGCCCATGCCCAGCCAGCCGCTGGGCTGGTTCAATCGGGAGATCACCGGACCGGATGACCTGCAGGGTCTGCGTTACCGCACTGTCGGCCTTGCTGCCGACCTTTACCGGGAAATGGGGGTGGCGGTCACCATCATGGGGGCCGGTGATATTGTGCCAGCGCTCGATCGGGGCCTGTTGGACGGGGCGGAGTTCAACAACCCCACCTCTGACAAGGCACTGGGTTTTCAAGATGTCACCAAGACCTACATGGTCGGCAGCTATCACCAGTCGGCAGAGATGTTTGAGATCATTTTCAACCGCACCAGATATGACAGTCTGGCGCCAGAGTTGCGCACAATCTTGCGTGTTGCCGCCGAGAGCTGTTCGGCCGACATGTCTTGGAAAGTCATGGACCGTTATTCCCGCGACCTTGCGGCGCTGAGGGAAGCGGGCGTGACGGTGGTGAAAACCCCGGACAGCGTGCTATCCGCCCAGTTGGCCGCCTGGGATAAGGTGATTGCCGCCAAATCCACCGATCCATTCTTCAAGAAGGTCCTGGACAGCCAGAAGGATTGGGCACGGCGCGTCCTCGGCTTCGAGAATGAGTATGAGGTAAGGACCGACCTCGCCTATCAGCACTTCTTCGGATGATGCACCGCAACACGATTCGGGCTTGGCGGGACGGCCGACAGCGCCCATCTTGGCGCCAACATACCGTAATCGGGATCATGACATGACATTGCGCCGCCTTGGCCGTACCGAGTTGATGGTGCCTGCCCTTTGCCTGGGCACCATGACCTGGGGTCGACAAAACAGTCCGGAAGAGGGCTTTGCCCAGATGAGCATGGCCTTGGACCATGGTCTGTTCTTTTGGGACACCGCCGAGATGTATGCGGCCCCGCCTACCCCCGCCACTTATGGCCGCACGGAAGAGATCATTGGCGACTGGTTCGCCCAGACGGGCCGCCGCCATGAGGTGCTGCTGGCCAGCAAGGTGGTCGGGGATGGGTCGGGCATGGATTACCTGCGCGGCGGCAAGGCGCGGGCGGATCGAAAGAACATCGTGGAAGCGGTGGAAGCCAGTCTTCGCCGCCTGCGCACCGACCATATCGACCTGTATCAGCTTCATTGGCCCGACCGGCAGGCCGACCGGTTCGGACGCACCGTCGCCCATCCGGCGGCCCAGCCGGGCGAAGTGCCGATCGAAGAGACACTGTCCGTCTTCGCCGACCTGATCAAGGCGGGTAAGGTGCGGCATGTCGGCGTGTCGAACGAAACGCCGTGGGGCACCATGCGCTATGTCGCGGCGGCCGACCATCTGGGTTTGCCCCGCATCGCCAGCATTCAGAACCCCTATTCCCTGCTGAACCGCACGTTCGAAATGGGCCTGTCGGAGGTGGCGCTGCGCGAGGATGTCTCGATGCTGGCCTATTCACCCCTGGCGGCCGGCACGCTTACGGGCAAGTATCTGGATGGGGCCATGCCGGCGGGGTCGCGTCGTGCGGTTGACCACCGCGTCTCGCGCTACGCCCAGCCACGCGGCGACGCGGCCACCCGCGACTACCTGTCCATCGCCCAGGCCCATGGGCTGGACCCGGCGGCCATGGCCATCGCCTTTGTCGTCTCCCGCTCCTTCGTGACCAGCACCATCATCGGGGCCACGACCATGGAGCATCTGAAGGTTGCCATTGAGGCCGGGTCCCTGACCCTGTCGGCAGACGTGCTGGCAGCCCTGGATGCGGTTCATGCCGCCAACCCCAACCCCTGCCCCTGAGGCGCGGGCCATGCTGCGCCTGTTCGTTGGGATACCGATGCCGGAAACGGTGGTGGAGCGGCTCTCCAGTCTTGCCCATGGCCTGCCCGGTGCCCGCTGGGTGCCGCCGGAGAATTATCACCTGACCCTGCGCTTCCTGGGTGAGATTGACGAGGGCACGGCCCATGATGTGGATGAAGCCCTCGATCTGGTCACCGGCCCCGCCTTCCCTCTCACCTTGTCGGGCCTGGGCAGCTTCGGCAGCGGCCATAAGCAGCATGCGCTATGGGCCGGTATGGTGGACAGCAACCCGTTGCTGCATCTCCAGGCCAAGGTCGAATCCGCCCTGGTCCGGTCCGGACAGCCGCCCGAACAGCGCAAATACAGCCCGCATGTGACCCTGGCCTATCTCACCGACACGCCGCCCGCCAAACTGGCCACCTACCTGGGCGCCAACGGCCTGTTCCAGGCGGGGCCCTTTGTTGTGGATCGCTATTGCCTGTATGAAAGCGTGCTGGGCCGGTCGGGAGCGACTTACCATATCCTCCAGGAATATCCGCTGGGGGGATGGGGGGTGTAGCTCAGGCCGCCAGCCGCCGTGCAGCCGTCAGCAGCGCATCTACCGACGCTTCGTCGCTGTTCCAGGCGGCGACCAGCCGCACAACATTGCCGTCCCAGCGGTAGAAGCCAAACCCTGCCGCCTCCAGCCCCGCGATCACCGGTTCCGGCAGGGCCACGAACAGCTCGTTGCCATCGACGGGGTGGGCCAGATGCGCGCCGGGCAGGCTGCCCAGCCCGTCGGCCAGCCGCATCGCCATACGGTTGGCATGGCCCGCCAGACGCAGCCACAGCCCATTCTCAAGATAGGCCTCAAGCTGTGCTGACAGGAATCGCATCTTGGAGAACAGATGGGCCGCGCGCTTGCGCCGATAGCCAAAATTCGCCGACAGTTCGCGGTCAAAGAACACCACAGCCTCCGCGCTCAACGCCCCATTCTTGGTGGCGCCGAAGGACAGGACGTCCACGCCGGCCCGCCAGGTGATGTCGGCGGGCGAGCAACCCAGCGAGGCAACGGCATTGGCAAAGCGGGCACCATCCATATGCACGCGCAATCCATGGTGCCGCGCCACACCGGTCAGGGCGGCCACTTCTGCCGGGCTGTAGACCGTGCCACATTCGGTCAACTGGCTCAGCGACAGGGCCGCCGGCTGGACCGCATGCACGAATCCCTTATGCACACGCTCCAGGGCCGCCGACAGGGTGTCAGCCGTCAGCTTGCCATGGTCACCGGGCAGGGTGACCAGCTTGGCTCCGCCCGTGAACATTTCCGGGGCACCGCACTCGTCGCAATGGATATGCGCCTCTGCATGGCAGTAAACGCTACCCCAGGCAGGGGTCAGGGCGGCCAATGATAAGGCGTTGGCCGCTGTTCCCGTCGCAACCGGGAAGACAGCAACATCGCGTTCAAACAGCTCTGACAGGCGCTGTGTGAGGCGCTTGGTCCAGTCATCATTGCCGTAGGATGGGGCTGTGCCAGCATTGGCTTTGACAATGGCATCCAGGATTTCCGGCGCGGCCCCCGTCACATTGTCGGACATGAAATTCATTTAACATCCATTTCCGCTGGGAATCGGTTTTATTGTGACCAGGATCACGGCGCGGACGTCACCAGCACCGCATGTTCGCCCGTGGCCGGATCGACGAGAAGCACCTGGGTGCGGCCGTCGGTCAGTTTCACCTGCACGGCGATGCGGCCTTCCACCGCCACAATGCCGGGCAACAGGACCGCCCCCGGCGGCAAGGTCACACTCTGCCCTGGCAGGGGCGCCTTCACCGGCGCGGCTGACGACGGAACGGGCGAGGCTGGCGGAACAGCGGCAGGGGGTTCCCCCTGCATGCCGAAGCGAGCCGAAAACGTGCGCGGATGATTGGGGTCCGTGGCGCGTTTATAGACTTCATAGCCCAGGAACGCGAACCCGGCCGCGATGATCACGGCCCCGATAATAAGGATGTTTTTCAGTGCCTGCACGTTCGGCAAATCCCTTGTTGAAGGCCACCGGCCGGACGGATATCCCGCCCGCCGGCCTGGAATTCGACCTGGATGACGATCTGTGCGACGAGGAATTCCTGCCCGCCGCTGATGGTACCCCTGTCCAGGGGACCGGCCCCGCCGACCATGACGCCATCATTGATGGCGAACGGGACGGGGACCGTCTGGACAAGGCGCTGGCGGATCTGCTGGCCGCTACCGGCCTGTCGCGTTCCCGCATGCGCGCCCTGATCGATCAGGGGCATGTCTCCACAGGTGAGCAGACCATAGACGACGCGTCCCGCCGGGTCAAAGCCGGCCAGACCTACCGCGTGCATGTTCCAGCCAGCGCACCCGCCCTGCCGGTGGCCCAGGATATCCCGCTCTCAATCCTTTATGAGGATGAGGATCTGCTGGTCATCGACAAGCCGGCGGGCATGGTGGTGCATCCCGCCGCCGGCAATCCGGACGGCACCCTGGTCAATGCCTTGCTGCACCATTGCGGCGACCGGCTGTCGGGCATCGGCGGCGTGCGGCGCCCTGGCATCGTCCATCGCCTGGACAAGGACACTAGCGGCCTGATGGTGGTGGCCAAGAATGACCGCGCCCACCAGGCCCTGTCGGCGCAGTTCGCCGACCGGTCGCTGTCACGCACCTATCAGGCCGTGGTCTGGGCCGTGCCCAACCCGCGCAGCGGTGAGATCAACGCCAATATCGGCCGCCATCCGACCGACCGTAAGCGCATGGCCGTCCTGGACCGCGGCGGCAAGGTGGCAATCACCCGCTACAACACGCTGCGCCCGCTGGGGCCGGCAGCGGCACTGATTGAATGCAAGCTTCTGACCGGACGCACCCATCAGATCCGGGTTCACATGACCCATGCGGGCTATCCGCTGGTTGGCGATCCCGTCTATGGCCGTGTCCGGACGGGCCGCAGCCGGGGCCTCACCGATGGCGCCAAGCAGGCGCTGGAAAGCTTTCCGCGGCAGGCCCTGCACGCCGCCGCTATTGAGTTCATCCATCCGGCCACGGGCGTCAAGGTGCGCTTTGAAACTGTGTTGCCGGATGATTTCAAGGGCTTAATTCATGCGTTGGAGGTGTTATAATGCCGCCGCGCATGATGACCGGGCCTCTTCTGGACGGGCACCAGGCGTGTCCGTTCAGGACCCATTCATCGCTGTCGGTGCCAGTTGGGCCGATGGTGTCAACCAGCCTTATGCAAGGGGGTTAACATGTCCGCTTCCGTTCCCGCCATTCCGGTCGTCAGCTCGGAAAGCAGCCTCAGTCGCTATCTTCAGGAAATCCGTAAGTTCCCGATGCTGGAACCGGATGAAGAATACATGCTGGCCAAAAGCTGGCGCGAGCATGAGGATACCAAGGCCGCCCATCGTCTGGTCACCAGCCATCTGCGCCTCGTCGCAAAGATCGCCATGGGGTATCGCGGTTACGGCCTGCCCGTCTCCGAACTGATCTCCGAAGGCAATGTCGGCATGATGCAGGCCGTCAAACGGTTTGAACCTGATCGTGGCTTCCGCCTGGCCACCTATGCCATGTGGTGGATCAGGGCCGCCATCCAGGAATATATCCTGCACTCCTGGTCGCTGGTGAAAATGGGCACCACAGCGGCGCAGAAGAAGCTGTTCTTCAATCTGCGCAAGCTGAAGGGGCAGATGCAGGCCATCGATGATGGGGACCTGCCGGCAGAGGTGGTGACGAAGATCGCCACAACGCTGGATGTGCCCGAGGCCGACGTCGTCTCCATGAACCAGCGTCTGGCCGCGTCCGACCATTCATTGAACGCGCCGCTGCGTGTGGATGGCGAGGGCGAGTGGCAGGACTGGCTGGTTGATGAGCGCGAAAGCCAGGAAATCCGCCTGGGCGACGAACAGGAATTGCGTAAGCGCAAGGCCCTGTTGGCCGGCGCCATGAAAGGCCTGAACGAGCGGGAGCGTCACATCCTGGTCGAACGCCGCCTGCGCGAGGAGCCGACGACCCTGGAGGATCTGTCACAGCATTACGGCATCAGCCGTGAGCGCGTGCGCCAGATCGAGGTGCGGGCCTTTGAAAAGCTGCAAAAAGCCATCAAGTCGGCAGCGATTCAGCAGCAGCTAGCCTAACCCATCGCCTCCAGTGCTGGCCCCGCGATCATCGGCAGATGGCGGGGCAGCACCATGGTGAAGCACGTGCCCTCGCCCAGCACCGAGGTGACGGCGATGGTCCCGTGCAAGGACTGTGTCACCAAGTTATAGACGATGTGAAGCCCAAGACCCGACCCGCCGCGCGACCGGTTGGTGGTGAAAAAGGGTTCAAACAACCGGTTCAGATGTTCTGGTGGCACCCCGCGCCCATCATCGCGGAACCGCAGTTCCACCTGATCGCCGGGCAGTTCGCGCGCCTGGATCGTGATGGTTCCCTGCTGCCCCGGTTCAAAGGCATGAATTAGGGCGTTGATCAGCAGGTTGGTCAGCACCTGCGACAGGGCTCCGGGGAAACTGTCCATATGGATGCCGTAGGGGCATTCCACCGTCACCCGGTGCGGCTCCCCACGCAACCGCGGCGCCAGGCTTTGCAGCACCTCGTCAATGTAGGACCCCAACAGGAAATCCCGTCGTTCGGCACTGGCCTGATCGACGGCCACCCGCTTGAAACTTTGCACCAGTTCGGCTGCCCGGCCGATATTGGAATGGACCAGCCGCGCACTGTCGCGCAGCATCTCCTGATAATCCGTCAATTGTGCGCGGGTCAGTTTGCCATTCGCCACCAGGCGATCCAATGCCACCACCCCATCCTCCAGATGGGTGATGGCGGTCAGGGCAATACCGATCGGCGTATTCAGTTCATGCGCCACACCGGCCACCAGACTGCCCAGGCTGGCCAGCTTCTCCGCCTGGGCCAGACTGTCGCGGGTCTCCACCAGTTGATGCTGCGCTATTTCCAGATCCACCACCTGCTGCGCCAACTGGTCGCGCTGACTGGCAATGATGGCTTCACGCCGCGACAGTTCGTCATTGGCATCAACCAGCCGCGCCTGTTCGGCCTGCAATGCCCGTAGCCGCTGGAACTCCTTTCGGCGCAGAGTCGACAACTGATAAGCGGTAAAGCCACCGAAGATATTGGCCAGCGAATGCATCACGATGGTGGTGCTGATCTGCGACGAGGTCGACCCCGACGCCGGCATAAAAATACTGATGTAGAGACCGCTGGCCGCCACCCCCCAGGGGATCTGGAAAATCACCCGGGTCGGCAGGAAAAGGTAGTTCATCAACACGACGATCATCACAAAGAAACCGACCGTCAGCCCGACCTGGAACCCCTCGATCACCAGGGCACCGTATGAGGTGAGCGCCCAGATATAGGTGAGCGTCAGCATCACCATGGCATGGCGCACCCCGACCAGCGCAGCCCGCACCGGCACCAGCATGGTGGCGATAATCAGAATATAGACCACGCCGCGCAGGGGCATCATCAGACCGAACACGGTCTCGCGGCTGAAATAAACAAAGTCGAGAGAGGCGGCCAACAGGTAAAACACGGCCAGGGCCGTCAGATTGCGCCGCAACCCGCGCGCATCCGCATCCAGCACATGCTGCCGGAAATCCTGTTCCGTCGCCCTGTCGGCGAATTCCCCAAACCTTAACATTCGGGTGGTGCGCGCCTTCTCCCCTGCGGGCTACGCAGGTGCGCAACCTGCCGCGCATCCTATGAAATCAGGTGGCTGACAGCAACAGGCCTGCAAGCACAGGTGGATATTTACCCATGTAGATGCTGTCGAGGGGGGGGCCGTAACGGGTTCTGCACCCAACGAAACAGGCGGCCGCAGGTGCCAGCGCACCCAACGCGGGCGACTCCATCCAACGGTGCCCCGGCTCCGCCTAATCGGGAAGAAGTTCGACCAGACTTACCTCTGCGGCCGGCAGATGACGGGGCAGTGTCAGGATGAAGCATGTCCCTTCCCCGTCGGCTGAGTTGACCGCAATGCTGCCCTTCAATGTCTGGGTCACCAGATTGAAGACAATGTGCAGGCCCAGACCCGAGCCCCCGCGCGACCGATTGGTGGTGAAAAAGGGTTCAAACAGCCGGGACAGGTGGTCAGGGTGGACGCCCCGGCCATTGTCCTGGAACACCAGTTCCACCCGGTCTTCCGGCAGCGCGCGGCCAGTGATGGTAATGGTGCCCACCTTGCCAGGGTCAAAGGCATGGATCACCGCATTCATCACCAGATTGGTCAGAACCTGAAACAACGCACCCGGATAGCTGTCCATATCGAGATCAGCCGGGCAATCGACGCTGATTCTATGCGGTTCACGGCGCAGACGTGGTCCCAGACTGGACAAGACCTCTTCGATATAATGACGCAGCAGAAAGGGCCGGCGTTCCTCGCTGGCCTGGTCGACCGAGACACGTTTGAAGCTCTGCACCAGTTCGGCGGCCCGCGCGATGTTGACATGAACAAGCTGCGCGCTTTCCTGCAGCATCGTCTGATATTCCGCTAAACGGGTCCGGGTCAGTTTGCCATCGGCAACAGCCTGGTTGAGATCGGCAACCCCATCCTCGATATGGGTGATGGCGGTCAGGGCAATCCCAATTGGTGTGTTCAGTTCATGGGCAACCCCAGCCACCATGCCACCCAAGGCCGCCATCTTTTCCGCCCGGACCAGGTCATCCTGGGTGTCGATCAGGCGCTGGCGTACTTCTTCCAGCGCAACGACCTTTTCACTGAGCCGGTCGCGCTGCTCTGCGATCACGGTTTCGCGTTCGCGCAATTCCCGGTTCGCCTGCTGCAATTGCCGCAGATGCAGATAATCCCGACGCGAAAGGCTGGCCAACTGGGCACTGATGAAAGCCCCGGCGGCATTGACCACAAACAACATGGCCAGGACCATCTTGGTCTGCGTAGGCGTCGGTCCGGTGATGGGCAGCAGCACCAATAGATGCAGCAGGCTGGCCACCACCCCCCAGGCCACCATCCAGGACCAGCGGGTTGGCAGCAGCACATAATTCATGATCACGATGATGGCGACCGGGAAACTGATGCCCAACGGGCTGGGTGCTTCCCCAAACCAGAACGGTCCAACAGCATTGACCGCAAACAACCCGGTCAGCAGCACCATGATACCGGCATGCCGCACCGTATAGAAACGCGGATCGGCTGGCAGCAGCAGGATCGCCACCGACAGCGCCAGCATCGACATGCGCAATGGCAGCAGCAGGTTGGTCACCTGGGCCAGGGGCAGCGTGTAAAAATCGAACGCAATCGGGAAGAGGCGGAACAGCATCAAGGTCAGCAGCCCGATGCGTAGCTGCCGCACCTCCCGCGTCATGACGGCCAGACGGAACTCCCGTTCCAGCGCCTTGTCGGTGAATTCCCCGAACCTGATGTTCAAAATGGCGCGCCCTTTACCCTGGCCGCATCTTGCATGCCGAAACGGACGGCATTGTAGTTAAATGAGTCGTGAACGACAACAAAATTGCCACCTGAAGTACGAGGCGGCAATGTTGTTGCCGCCTCGCGAAACATTTCAATAGGCATAGTCCCGGTAGGCGGGATCAACACTGCCAGCCCAAACCGTTTCATACTTTTCCAGCATCTCGGTCGACAAGGACCGGCCCGACTCCGCAATGGCCACCAGCGGTTCGATGAAATGGGTTTCATCATCCCCCATACCGGCGGTACGCGCGCGGCTGCGCAACCCTTCGCGCGCAATATCAACCACGTGGCGGGCGACATCCTGCACAGTCCCCCCCTGAAACGGGGTGGACAGGCCCAGGCGGGGCACATCGCGGCGCAGGCTGGCGCGGTCTTCACGCGACCAGCCCTTGACCAGATCCCAAGCGGCATCCAGTGCCGCCCCGTCATACAGCAGCCCGACCCAAAGCGCTGGCAGGGCACAGAGGCGGCCCCAGGGGCCGGCATCGGCGCCGCGCATTTCCAGGTACTTTTTCAGGCGTACTTCCGGGAACATCGTCGTCATATGATCCGACCAGTCGGTCATCAACGGCAGTTCACCCGGCAGGATCGGCAGCTTGCCGTCCAGATAGTCGCGGAACGACAGGCCCGAGGCATCCAGGTATTTGCCGTCGCGATAGACAAAATACATGGGTACATCGAGCGCATAATCGACATACCGCTCGAACCCGAACCCATCCTCGAACACAAAGGGCAGATCGCCCGTCCGATCCTTGTCGGTATCGGTCCAGATATGCGACCGGAAGCTCTGGAAGCCGTTGGGCTTGCCCTCTGTGAAGGGGCTGGCCGCGAAAAGCGCCGTAGCGATCGGTTGCAGCGCCAGCGACACCCGGAACTTCTTGACCATGTCGGCTTCCGACGCGAAGTCCAGATTGACCTGCACCGTGCAGGTGCGGGTCATCATGTCCAGGCCCAGCGTCCCGACCTTGGGCATATAGTCGCCCATGATCTTGTAGCGGCCCTTGGGCATCCAGGGGATGTCAGACCGCTTCCATTTCGGATTGAAGCCCAGGCCCAGCATGCCGAAACCCAGATCCTGGCCGATGGCACGTACCTGGGACAGATGCTCGCCCACCTCACCACAAGTCTGGTGGATGCTGGTCAGCGGTGCGCCCGACAGTTCAAACTGCCCGCCCGGTTCCAGGCTGATATTGGCCAGCCCTTGCGTCAGGGCAATGACATTGTCGCCCTCATAGACTGGTTGCCAACCGAATCGCTTCTGGAACTCCCCCAGAATCTCTCCGATCCCGCCAGGGCCGGCATAAGGGACGGGCGCGTGGTCGGGGCCGCGGAAGACGAACTTCTCATGCTCGGTACCGATGCGCCAATCGGCAGCCGGCTTATTGCCCTTCTCCAGATACTCGACCAATTGCCGGCGGTCGGTGATCGGTTCGCCGCGCGACGTCGGAGGTGCGGACATGCTCAGATTTCCTTAACGACTAAGGATGTTGCAGGGACGGCAGGGCGGAAACATCAGACACGATTGGGCGGTCGCGCATCACCATCGCCGCATCGCCAGTCGCCTGCCGCCGCCTGCCAGACGGCAAGGGCGGAAAAGGCGGCCGTGTCGGCGCGCAGCACGCGCGGCCCCAGGCCAACGCTTACCACAAAGGGCAGGCGGCGCAGGGCATCAAGTTCTTGTCTGTCAAATCCCCCCTCCGGACCCACAAGGAATGCGACGGGCTTGCCCGCGGCCGCTGTGACGGCGGTCACCAGCGGTTGCGCGTCCCCGCTCTCCGCGGCAACGAACAGGGTGCGGCCGGGTTCCCAGGTGGTCAGCAGCTTTTGCAGGTCGATCCCGTCCACAACGTCCGGCGCGTCCAGCCGCTCGCACTGTTCGGCGGCCTCCAATGCATTGGCGCGCAGCCGGTCCAGATTGATCCGTCCGACATCGCTGCGCCGGGTATAGACCGGCACCAGCCGCCCCACGCCCAATTCCACCGCCTTTTCCACCACATATTCGCTGCGCCCGCCCTTCAACGGCGCAAAGACCAGCCAGGGTGAGGGCGGCGCATCGGTCACGGGGGTGCGGGTTTGGCGGTCCAGCCGCAGCATGCCGGCGGATTTGGCCAGCGTTTCGATACTGGCCAGATATTCCCCATCCCTGCCATTGAAGGCCAGGACCTTGTCCCCCGGCCCCTGGCGCAACACGGCGCGCAGATAATGCGCCCGGTCACCATCCAGCGCCACCATGCCCTCCGCGGCCAGGGGCTGGTCAATGAACAGGCGGGTACGGGGCAGGGCGTCGGCGGCCATGGTCGTTCCAGGGTGATCTCACGTAAAGCAATAGGCTTTTCCCACACAAAGGCCAAGCCCGGCAGTGTGGTCAGGGCGGCATCCGCGCAATAAACGCATCATCAGCCCTGCGTTCCCCGCACAGAACATAGTCAGGTCGTTGCCTTGATTTGACCCTTGGCGCCCTCTAAGGTGCGATGCAGTGTAACAAGCGTGTGAAGTATCGGGACCATGGCGGCGAAAGAACCCCTCTCCTTCCAGGGCGTTATCCTGACCCTGCAGAATTTCTGGGCGGCCCAGGGCTGCCTGGTTTTGCAGCCCTACGACATGGAAGTGGGTGCGGGCACGTTCCACCCGGCCACCACCTTGCGCGCACTGGGTCCTGACAACTGGAATGCCGCTTATGTTCAGCCCTCGCGCCGTCCCAAGGATGGGCGCTATGGCGAAAACCCCAACCGCCTGCAGCATTATTACCAGTTCCAGGTGATCATGAAGCCGTCGCCGGCCAACATCCAGGACCTGTATCTACAGTCGCTGGTGGCGCTGGGCGTTGATCCGGCCCTGCACGATATCCGCTTTGTTGAGGATGACTGGGAAAGCCCGACACTCGGCGCCTGGGGCCTGGGCTGGGAGGTCTGGTGCGACGGTATGGAAGTGTCGCAGTTCACCTATTTCCAGCAGGTGGGCGGCATCGGCGTGGAGAAGGTGGCGGCCGAACTGACCTATGGTCTGGAGCGCCTCGCCATGTATATCCAGGGCGTGGAAAACGTCTACGACCTGCGCTTCAACGATCCCGTGGGTGACCGCCCGGCCGTGAAATATGGCGAGGTGTTCCACCGCGCCGAACAGGAATATTCCGCGCATAACTTTGAATACGCCAATACGGAGATGCTGTTGCAGCATTTCCAGAACGCGGAGAAGGAATGCGCGGCCCTGCTGTCCCATGGTTTGGCCCTGCCCGCCTATGACCAGTGCATCAAGGCCAGCCATCTGTTCAATCTGCTGGATGCGCGCGGGGTCATTTCGGTGGTGGAACGACAGAGCTATATCCTGCGGGTGCGCGCGCTGGCCAAGGCCTGTTGCGAGGCGTGGCTGGCCGATGGCTACCGCAAGGGTAAAGCCGCCTGACCCTGATCATTACGAGACCAGAACAATAATCTCCGGACGCTTGTGACCAAAATGGCCGAACTGCTGATCGAACTGTTCATGGAAGAAATCCCGGCCCGCATGCAGGTGCGCGCGGCTGAGGATTTCAAGCGTCTGGTGACGGAGAAGCTGTCGGCGGCGGGTATTGGTTTCACCCAGGCCGAGGTTCATTCCACCCCCCGCCGACTGGCCCTGCTGGTCGACGGTCTGCCGACCGCGCAAGCCGACGTGCGGGAAGAAAAGAAAGGGCCGCGCGTCGGGTCGCCCGAACAGGCGCTGGCCGGGTTCCTGAAATCCGCCGGCCTGTCCAGCATCGATCAGGCCGAACAGCGCGACACCGGCAAGGGCGTGTTCTATTTCGCGGTGATCGAAAAGAAGGGCGGCGCCACCATCGACGCCCTGCCCGGCATCATTGATGCCGCCATCCGCGAACTGCCCTGGCCCAAGTCCATGCGCTGGGGTGCCAATGAATTCCTGTGGGTGCGTCCGCTGCATTCCATCATCGCCCTGTTTGATGGTGCCGTCATTCCCGGCACCCTGGACCTGGGCGGTACTAGCATTGCCTATGGCAACCAGACCGAAGGCCACCGGTTTCTATCGCCCGGTGCCTTCGCCGTCAGCAGCTTCGCCGACTATGCGTCCAAGCTGCTGGCAGCCCATGTCGTGTTGGACCGGGAGGAGCGCAAGCGCCTGATCCTGGCCGGCGCGCGAGATGCGGCGAAGGCCGAAGGCTTTGTCCTGAAGGATGATCCGGGTCTGCTGGAAGAAGTGGCGGGTCTGGTCGAATGGCCCGTGGTCCTGACCGGTGCCATCGACAATCAATTCATGGACGTGCCGGCGGAGGTGCTGACCACGTCGATGCGCACGCATCAGCGTTACTTCGCTCTCGAAACCGCCGACGGCAAGCTGGCCCCGCGCTTTGTCGTGGTCGCCAACCGCACCACCATCGACGGTGGCAAGGCCGTCATCGCCGGCAATGAACGCGTCCTGCGCGCCCGCCTGTCAGACGCCAAGTTCTTCTGGGACCAGGATTTGAAGGTGAAACTGGAAGACCGGGTGCCCGGCCTGAAGGACATTACCTTCCATGCCAAGCTGGGCACCCTGGCGCAGCGGGTGGAGCGGATTGAGGCGCTGTCGGTTGCCATCGCCAAGGCCCTGAATTGGGACGAAGCAACGGTTGAACAGGCAGCATTGGCCGCCCGCCTGTCCAAGTCCGACCTGACCACGGGCGTGGTGGGTGAATTCCCCGAGGTCCAGGGCATCATGGGCCGCTATGTCGCCTATCACGAAGGGCTGCCGGCCGCCGTAGCCGAGGCGATTGCCGACCATTACAAGCCGCTGGGCCCGTCCGACCGCGTGCCGACCGACAAGGTGTCGGTGGCGGTGGCGCTCGCCGAGAAGATCGACACGCTGGTCGCCTTCTTCGGCATCGACGAAAAGCCCACCGGTTCCCGCGATCCGTTCGCCCTGCGCCGTGCGGCGCTGGGTGTGATCCGGCTGATCGTGGAAAATGGGCTGCGGGTGAAGCTGGGTGAGGTCATCAAAGGTCATCTGTCGCTGATCGCCCGGTCGGCAGGGGCCGCCGTCGGCCATGATGTCGGCAAGGACCTTGAAGAGTTGGTGTTCGGGATTGTCGGCAACGCTAATCCTCTTGCGGCTGAAGAACTGCACGCGCATTTACAGCCCTATGTTTCGGACGCCGCGAAACAGACCGTGTTGGTTGACGTCTTTAACAAGTGTCTGCGTGGCGCATCCGACGTGCTGCCCTTCTTCTATGACCGCCTGAAGGTCAGCTTGAAGGAAAAGGGTGTCCGTCACGACCTGATTGACGCTGTGCTTGCATTGGGCGGCGAGGATGATTTCGTCCGCCTGCTGGCCCGCGTCGAGGCGCTGTCCGGCCTGATCGCCACCGATGACGGCAAGAACCTGCTGGCCGCTGCCAAGCGCGCCAGCAATATCCTGCGCATCGAGGAAAAGAAGGACGGCCCGCATGATGGTGCCGTCGATGCCGGCCTGTTGACCCAGGATGAGGAAAAGGCCCTGGCCGACGCCCTGGTCGCGGCCCATAGCCGAGCGGCCCCCCTTATCGCGGCAGAAGACTTCACCGGTGCCATGGCGGCCTTCGCGGCGCTCCGCGCGCCCGTCGATGCCTTCTTTGAGAAGGTGACGGTCAACGCGCCGGAAGCGCCGGTGCGCGCCAACCGCCTGCGCCTGTTGAGCCAGATCCGCGCGACGCTGAACCTGATCGCCGACTTCTCGAAGATCGAAGGCTGACCCCATGATCCTTCACCCCCGCACCCCCCGCCCGCCACGGCGGGCGCGGTGCGGCGGTAAAGGTAGTGGAATTACGCTATCCTTGTTGCAGTGCGGTAGTTTGGTAGTGGTGGGGGCCGATGGTGCCCACGCACTCCCGCACTCCCCCCCGTCATCCCCGCGAAAGCGGGGACCCAGTGTCGAGGCGCGTCAGCGCCGATATGAGTCATATCGCGGCTATCGCCGCTCTCGCTGGGTCCCCGCTTTCGCGGGNGGGGGGGCGGTCGCACCCTCACACCCATTTTCCTGTGGCCCCTGGGTCCCCGCTTTCGCGGGGATGACGGTGGGGGCTGCCCGCACCGTTACCGCCCTACAGGGCCGCCACTCCCCCATTCGGGCCACGGCCCGTATTCCATGCAACAACACCTTAAACAATGTTGCATGGTGTTTCACCACGTCACCACCAGACCAACCCCATAATCAAACGGGACCAAGATCATGACGAAGTGGGTCTACAGCTTCGGTGAAGGCAAGGCCGAAGGTCGCGCGGAGATGAAGAACCTCCTGGGCGGCAAGGGCGCCAATCTGGCGGAGATGAGCAATCTCGGCCTGCCGGTGCCCCCTGGCTTTACGGTCACGACAGAGGTCTGCACCTACTTTTATGCCAATGGCCGCCAATATCCCGACAGCCTGCGCGCCGAGGTCGGCGCCGCCCTGGCGGAAATTGAGCGGATTGTGGGCATGACATTCGGCGACGCGGAAAACCCGCTGCTGGTTTCCGTGCGCTCCGGTGCCCGCGCGTCGATGCCGGGCATGATGGATACGGTCCTGAATCTGGGCCTGAATGATGTGACGGTGGCAGGATTGGCGCGGCGGTCGGGCGATGCCCGCTTCGCCTATGACAGCTATCGCCGCTTCATCCAGATGTTCGGAAATGTCGTGCTGGATGTGGATCACCATCATTTCGAGGAAGTGCTGGAAGATCACAAGCGCGGCCGTGATCTGAACCTGGACACTGAACTGACCGCCGAAGACTGGCAGGAAGTCATCAAGGGTTATAAGGACGTGGTGCAGGAGGCCTTGGGCCGCCCCTTCCCGCAGGACCCGCAGGAACAGCTCTGGGGCGCCATCGGGGCCGTGTTCGGGTCCTGGATGAATGCACGGGCCATCACCTATCGTAAGCTGCACGACATCCCCGCCGAATGGGGCACCGCGGTCAACATCCAGGCCATGGTGTTCGGCAATATGGGCGGTGACTGTGCCACCGGTGTGGCCTTCACCCGCAACCCGTCGACGGGCGAGAACGCCTTTTACGGTGAGTATCTGATCAATGCCCAGGGTGAGGATGTGGTGGCCGGCATTCGCACGCCGCAGCACCTGACCATCGCCGGCAAGATCGCCAATGGCTCTGACCTGCCGGCCATGGAAGAAAGCATGCCGGAAGTGTTCGCGCAGTTGAACGCGGTGCGTCTGAAGCTGGAAAAGCATTACCGCGACATGCAGGACATCGAATTCACGGTCCAGCAGTCCAAGCTGTATATGCTGCAAACCCGGTCGGGCAAGCGCACCGCCCCGGCGGCGCTGAAGATCGCGGTCGACATGGTGCGCGAGGGCCTGATCAGCGAGAAGGAAGGTATCCTGCGGATCGAGCCCAAGTCGCTGGATCAGCTCCTGCACCCCACGCTGGACCCCAAGGCCAAGAAACAGATCATCGCCAAGGGACTTCCGGCCAGCCCCGGTGCCGCCAGCGGCAAGGTCGTCTTCACGGCCGAAGAGGCGGAGAAGCAGGCCGGATTGGGGGACAATGTCATCCTCTGCCGCGTGGAAACCAGCCCGGAAGACATTCACGGCATGCACGCGGCCAAGGGTATCCTGACCACCCGCGGCGGCATGACCAGCCACGCGGCGGTGGTGGCGCGTGGCATGGGCCGGTCCTGCGTGGCCGGTGCCGGTGAACTGCGCATCGATTACAAGCGCGGCATCATTACGGTTCGCAATGTTGAGGTGCGGGCCGGCGATATCATCACCATTGATGGTTCAACCGGTGAGGTGATGCTGGGCGAAGTGCCGACCATCCAGCCAGAACTGTCGGGCGACTTTGCCGAACTGATGGGCTGGGCCGATGCCCATCGGCGCATGAAGGTGCGCACCAACGCCGAAACCCCGCTGGATGCCCGCACGGCCCGCAAGTTTGGGGCCGAAGGCATTGGCCTGTGCCGCACCGAACATATGTTCTTCGATGCTGAGCGCATCATTGCCGTGCGCGAGATGATCCTGGCCGAAAGCGAGGCCGGTCGCCGCGCAGCCCTGGCCAAGATTGCGCCCATGCAGCGCAAGGATTTTGTCGAACTGTTCAAGATCATGAAGGGCCTGCCCGTCACGATCCGCCTGCTGGACCCGCCGCTGCACGAATTCCTGCCGAATACGGAAGCCGAAATGGTGGAGGTGGCCAAGGCCGCCGGCACCGATCTGGGCAAGGTGCAGCACCGGTCGCTGCAACTGCATGAAGCCAACCCGATGCTGGGCCATCGCGGCTGCCGCCTGGGCATCTCCTATCCTGAAATCTATGAGATGCAGGCCCGCGCCATTTTCGAGGCGGCGGTGGAGGTGTTCAAGGAGACCGGTGAGACCGTGATCCCGGAGATCATGATCCCGCTGGTGGGCACCAAGAAGGAGCTGGACATCCTGAAGGCGGTGATCGACCGCGTCGGCGCGGAAGTCATCGCGGCGTCCGGCCACAAGGTCGATTATCTGGTCGGCACCATGATCGAACTGCCGCGTGCGGCCCTGCAGGCCGGCAAGATCGCGGAGACGGCCGGCTTCTTCAGCTTCGGCACCAACGACCTGACCCAGACCACCTTCGGCATCAGCCGCGACGATGCCGGCGCCTTCCTGCCGGATTATCAGCGGGCCGGCATTCTGGAACATGACCCGTTCGTGACCCTCGATACCGACGGTGTGGGCGAGTTGGTACAGATCGCCGCTGAACGCGGCCGCAAGACAAGACCCGATATCAAGCTGGGCATCTGCGGCGAGCATGGGGGCGACCCGTCGTCGGTGTATTTCTGTGAAAAGGTGGGGCTGGATTACGTTTCCTGCTCCCCCTACCGCGTCCCCATCGCCCGCCTGGCCGCCGCCCAGGCCGCCATCGAAGGCGAAAAGCGCGCCAGCGAAGCGTGAGATAAGTGCCGCATCCCCCGGCAGGCTGCGCTGCCGGGGGATGTTGCCCCATCGGTTGCTGGCAAAACCAGAATGCAAAAAGCCCCGCTGGCGACCAGCGGGGCTTTTTGATGATCGCTTGGCGTCCCCAAGGGGATTCGAACCCCTGTTACCGCCGTGAGAGGGCGGTGTCCTAGGCCTCTAGACGATGGGGACTAGAGCCGTGCGAGGCGCGCTTTCTATGCGATGAACCGGGGGCGATCAAGTGGTATTTTCGCCCCCGGTTCATTTTCATATCAACGCATCGCCCACCCGATCAGCGCCTTGGCTTCCGCACCATCCCAGTGCGCAGCGCCAGCCAGACGGCCGATTTCCCGCCCTTCCGCATCAACCAGAATCGATAAGGGCAAGCCTTCCTTCAGGGGGAAGGCCTTCATGCTGGTCATCTTCTGATCCAGATAGATGGGCAGGGATTTGATGCCCGCTTTCTCATAGAAGGGTCCGACTTCATTCAGGCCACCCCGGTCAACCGAGATGGCGACCACCTGAAACTTGTCGCCGCCCATCTCTGCCTGAAGCCTGTCCAGGGCCGGCATCTCGCGGATACAGGGCGCACACCAGGTGGCCCAAAGATTGATCAGCAGCGCCTTGCCCTTGAACGATGCCATATCGACCGGGTTGCCATCCTTGTCGGTGATGGTCAGGGCCGGCAGCGCGGGGCGGTCAGGGCTGGCCACGAAGGGGCGCGATTCCCCTTGGAAAACGGGCATGGCGGCTGGGGTGGAGGCGGGTGCCGCCGACGGCACACTGGTCGCGCCACTTTCCTTCTTTTCGCCGCAGCCCCCCGTTACGAGAATTGCTGTACCCACGGCCACGATTGTTGCGATGCGTCGGAAAATCGCCATTCTGCCCTCTATCGAACTTTGTGCGACAGAGTTCGTGCCCGATGGCCCCGCCGTCAACCCCGCAAACCGACGCAGAATGACGATGACCGAGAAAACCACCCAGACCGCCGCCGCCGGAACCGACGCCAACGCGCTGTGGGGCGGGCGATTTGGCTCTGGTCCCGCCGCCATCATGCAGCAGATCAACGCCTCCATCGGCTTTGACCAGAAACTCTGGGCGCAGGATATTGCGGGGTCGAAGGCGCATGCCACGATGCTGGCGGCCCAGGGCATCATCAGCGATGCCGACCGCGACGCCATTCTGGCCGGCCTGGATCAGGTGGCACGGGAGATTGCCGAGGGCCGCTTCACCTTCACGGTGGAGAATGAGGATATCCACATGAATGTGGAATCCCGCCTGAAGGAGATTATCGGCGAACCCGCCGGCCGCCTGCATACCGCCCGGTCGCGCAATGATCAGGTGGCGACCGATTTCAAACTGTGGGTGCGCGACGCGTTCGACCGGCTGGACACCGATATTCAGGCGCTGCAGGCAGCCCTGATCGACCGGGCTGAACAGTTCCCGGACCTGATTATGCCCGGCTTCACGCATTTGCAGACGGCACAGCCCGTGACCTTCGGCCACCATCTGCTGGCCTATGTGGAAATGCTGGGCCGTGACCGGGCGCGCATGCGCGATGCCCGCAAGCGGCTGAATGAATGCCCGCTGGGTTCCGCCGCACTGGCCGGCACCCCCTATCCCATCAACCGCGAGGCGACGGCGGCGGCGCTGGGCTTTGACCGGCCCACGGCCAATTCGCTGGACGCCGTGTCCGACCGCGATTTTGCGCTGGATTATCTGGCCGCCGCCAGCATCTGCGGCACGCATCTGTCGCGTCTGGCCGAAGAGATCGTGATCTGGTGTACCAGCCAGTTCCGCTTCATCCGGCTGACCGACGCCTTTACCACCGGCAGCTCCATCATGCCGCAGAAGCGCAACCCCGATGCCGCCGAGCTGGTCCGGGCCAAGGTGGGCCGGGTGATTGGCGCCCTGAACGGCCTGCTGATTGTGATGAAGGGCCTGCCGCTGGCCTATTCCAAGGATATGCAGGAAGACAAGGAGCCGGTGTTCATGGCGGATGAGACGCTGGCTTTGTGTCTGGCCGCCACCACCGGCATGATCCGCGACCTGACGCCCGATCCCGCCGCCATGCGCCGCGCGGTGGAGGCCGGGTTCCCCACGGCCACCGATCTGGCCGACTGGCTGGTCCGGTCCCTGGGTGTGCCGTTCCGCGACGCGCACCACATCACGGGCCGCATCGTGAAGCTGGCGGAAGAGGCAGGCACCGGCTTGGCTGAAGTGCCGCTGGAGAAGATGCAGGCGGTACATCCCGGCATCACCGACGCCGTTTATGGCGTGCTGACCCTGGAAGCCTCCGTCAACAGCCGTACCAGCTTTGGCGGCACCGCCCCCGCACGGGTGCGTGAGGCTGTGGCAGCCGCCAAACAGCGGTTCCTGTAATCCAGATCCCCGGAAGGAGCATGCCCATGCGCAAAGCCATCCTTGTCGTTGCCCTTCTGGCGCTGGCCGGGTGCGGGATGAAACCGCATTTCCCCAAGGCCCCGCCGGGCAGCCCGCCGCCCAAGACCTATCCCGATCCGGCCAGCGATCCGAAGCCGGTCCCCCCTTCGTCTGAGAAGCCGCAACAATGACCTGCTTCCCCGTTCCCGGTTTCCATTACACCGATGGCGCGCTGCATGCCGAGGGTGTGGCCCTGTCCGCCATCGCCGCCTCGGTGGGCACGCCCACCTATGTCTACACGACGGAAGGTTTGGCCGCTGCCTGGCGCGCCTATGCCGATGCCTTTGCCGGCCAGGATGTCACCATCTGTTACGCGCTGAAGGCCAACTCCAATCTGGCCATCATCCGCACCCTGGCACAGTTGGGCGCCGGCGGCGACGTGGTGTCGGTGGGAGAGATGCGCCGTGCCCTGGCAGCCAGCATCCCTGCCAACAAGATCGTCTTTTCCGGGGTAGGCAAGACGCGGGACGAATTGGTGGCAGCGCTGCAGGCCGGCATCCACCAGATCAATGTCGAAAGCCTGCCCGAGCTGGAGATGCTGTCGTCGGTCGCGGTGGACCTGGGCGTCACAGCCGCCATCGCCATTCGTATCAACCCGGATGTCGACGCCGAAACCCATGGCAAGATCGCCACGGGCCGCAAGGAGGACAAGTTCGGCATCGATTTCGCCCATGCGGGTGAGGCCTATGCCCGCGCCATGGCGCTGCCCGGTATCAATCCGGTCGGCATCGCCGTCCATATCGGTTCCCAGCTTCTAAAGACCACGCCCTTCCGCAAGGCGTTTGGCAAGCTGGCGGGTCTGGTCCGCGAACTGAAGGCACAGGGCGTGCCGTTGTCGCGCATCGATCTGGGCGGCGGCCTGGGCGTGCCGTACAAGCCGGAGGATCAGGCCCCCGATTATCCCGCCTATGCCAAGGCCATTGCCGAAACGGTCGGCGACCTGGGCTGCCATGTCACGCTGGAGCCGGGGCGGTCGCTGGTGGCGGCTGCCGGCCTTCTGCTGACCCGCACCATCTTTGTGAAGGAAGGGCTGCACCGCCGCTTCCTGATCGTCGATGCCGCCATGAATGATCTGGTGCGTCCGGCCATGTATGAGGCGTGGCACACGGTCATCCCCGTAGCACAGCCGGCCGCAGATGCCATCTGGGCTGATGCCGACATCGTGGGTCCGATCTGTGAGACGGGCGATACCTTCGCCCGCCTGCGCCCCATGCCGCCGGTGGCACCGGGGGACCTGTTGGCCTTTTTAACGGCGGGTGCCTATGGCGCCGCTATGTCTTCGACATATAATTCCCGGCCGCTGGTGGCTGAGGTGCTGGTATCCGGCACGGCATTTCAGGTGGTGCGCCGCCGACCGAGCTTCGAGGACAGTCTGGCACTGGAAACCGTTCCAGACTGGTTGGAACCATAAGGGGGGGGCCGGCAGCCGGCCCCCTACAATCCGCTCACTCCCCGGATTTGAGGATAACGAAACGGCTGTCGTCGGTGATTTGCGTCAGGTAGACCTTATCGGAACCCTGATTGTCGCCAGGGCCGAAATTGAGGCGGAAGCCACCAATGTCATGGTCGCGGGTGCCCATGATGGCTTCCATCAGCTTGGCCCGGGTCGGCTCTGGCCCGGCCTTTTGCAAGGCTTCAATAAACAGGCGGCCGACCAGGTATCCTTCCAGCGAGATGAAGCCTGGCTTCGACTTGCCCCCCAGGGCCGATTGATAGTCGCGCACCACGGGCAGGCTGTCGTCCCAGGGCAGGGGTACAACCTGGGAAATGATCACATTTTCCGTCTTGCCCTGAAGTTCATCCACCAGCGCCTCACTGCCAACGAACGAGATGTTCATGAAAATCGCGTTCAATTTGGCTGTCTGCGCCGCCTTGATGAAGGCCGCGCAGGGCGCATAGGGGCCCACCATGACGACGGCGGCGGGCGTGGCAGACTGGATCTTGGCCAGCGCGGCAGCAATGTCGGTGGTGTTGCGGGGGAAGCTGGCCGCTACCGCCAAGGTTTTGCCGCGCTTCTCCATGGCCTTATTCACCCCGGCCAGCCCCGCCTGGCCAAAGCTGTCATCCTGAAAGAGAATAGCGATCTTTTCCACACGGCGCGTGTCGACCAGATAGCTGATCCAGGCTTCGGTTTCCTGGTCATAAGAGGCACGCAGATTAACGACATTGGTCAACTTTGCATCGCGCAAGAAACCAGCCCCCGTAAAAGGACCGATGAACGGAACGCCTGCCGTTTCCGCTATGGGTTGTGCCGCCTTTGACGTCGGTGTGCCAACAGGACCCAACAGGGCAAAAACATTGTCTTCCTGGATGATACGACGGGTCAGCGCCTCGCTGTCATTGGGTTCGTACGTATCATCCTTACTGACCAAGGTCAGTTTGCGGCCATGCACGCCACCCTTGGCGTTAACTTCCGCGAAAGCGGCCAGGAGCCCTGTGCGCATACCGGAACCAAGAGCGGCGGCCGGGCCGGACTGCGCTGCGACCTGTCCGACGACAACCCTGTCTGGCAATATCCCCACCTCGGCCCGTGCAGCCGAACCGGCAGCGGCCAAGACAAGTGACAGTATAATCACAGATACTGCTTTCATTTTGACCACACCCCGGTAGAGATTTCGTCACATATCAAAGCATTTTTACTTAAAATTCCCAATATCCAGGCCTATATGCAGAAGGATAAGATGCAGTGCAGCGAAGTCGGCGGCCGGCGCCGACTTTGTCGATCCAGTCTGCGAGACAGAAGGCAATTTGACCCGTCTACCCCTGTTGCCGCCCCTTTGTGCCGGGGGACCTGCTGGCCGTTTTGATGGCGGGTGCCTATGGCGCTGCCACGTCTTCGACATATATTTCGGTCATTGGTAACCGACGGGCTGGTGTCCGGCACGAAGGTCGAGGTGGCGCACTGCCGGTCGAGCGTCGAGGACGGTCTGTCACTGGAAACCAATCCCGATTGGCTCTCCCCTTAAGCGGTGAAAGCGGGGTAGGCTGTCGGGCGACTTGTGAAGGTTTGAACGACAGATGCCGCCCCGCCCTGCCCCGTCAAGCACGCCCACCCCCCGGCCGGAAGCACCGGTACGGCCGCTGGCCGCCCGGTTGCGGACGCTGCTGGACCGGTATCGGACCGGCGGGCAGGGTCGGTTGCCACCGGGCAAGGCGCCGCTGCCCGGCGATGCCGACAGCACGGCCCTGAAATTGGCCCGTGCCGCCCTATGGTGGGAGAGGCTGTGGCCCGCGCTGTGGCGGCCCCTGTCCCTTCTGGGTCTGTTCCTGGCGCTGGCCTGGATGGGCCTTTTCATCCGCATGTCGCCCTGGCTGCATGTGCCGCTGCTGCTGGCAATCCTGGGCGGTACCGGTTGGCTTGTCCGGCAGGGTCTGCGGGAACTGAACCGCCCAACCGAGGTCGATGCCCGTCGCCGTCTGGAGCGCGACAGCCAACTGGCCCACCGGCCTCTATCACAACTGCAAGATGGCATTGCCGGCGGGGCGGGCGATCCGGTGGCCCACGCCCTGTGGCGTGCTGCACAGGAACGGGCGCGGCAGCAGGCGCAGCATCTGCGCGTCGATCTTCCGGACAGTCGGTTGCCCACTCGCGACCCGTGGGCCCTGCGCGTGGCGGCAGCACTGCTGATGGTGGTGGGGGCCACGGTCGGTTGGGGTGACCTCGGCGGACGCACCGCAGGCGCGCTGCTACCCTCCCTCGGTCTGGGCGACTTGCTGACGCCCACGCGGCTGGATGCCTGGGCCACACCACCGGACTATACCGGACAGCCCCCAGTTTTCCTGACGGGCCAGAAACCCGCCGACAGCCCTGCGGAAGCGGACGAGGAAAAACTGCTGTTCCTCCCGGCCGGCACGAAGCTGGTTGTGCGCCTGGATGGGGGGTTCGGCACACCCTCGCTTGATGCCAACGACCAGCGTGTCGATTTCGCCCCCGTTGCCGGCGGCGGCTATCAGATCGAGGTGGCCCTGACCAGCGGCGAGGATGTCTCCGTCCGGCAATTCGGGCGCGAGGTGGCCTCCTGGCCTATCCGGCTGGTACCGGATCAACCGCCCGGTATTGCCTTTCGCACGCCGCCCAGCGCCACCGAACGCAATGCCCTGCGCATCGATTATACGGGTGCCGATGATTACGGCATCCATACCGTTACCGCCACGGTAACCCTGGGTACCGATCTGGCCGGCGCCATCGACCGCACCCCCATTGACCTCACCCTGCCTGTCCCAGCCAAGAACCGCCGGGAGATCACCGGCACCGGCTTTCACGACCTGACCGGCCATCCCTGGGCTGGCATGCCGGTCAATGTCCGCCTGCGCGCCACCGATGGCGCCGGCCAGGTATCGCAAAGTGCCGAGCAGACAATGACCTTGCCTGAGCGGCATTTTAACCATCCTGTCGCCCATGCCATCATCGAACAGCGCAAGACCCTGATCCTGATGGGCGACGCCGTGCGCCCGATAGTTGGCCGCGCCCTGCATGACCTGTCAGTCAATCTGGATGGCTATGGCGGCGACCCCCTGGCCTTCCTGGCGCTGCGCAGTGCTGTGGGCCGGCTGATGCGCAATGCCGGGCCGGACACGGTGCCCAGCACCATCGCCATGCTGTGGGATGTGGCCCTGCGGATCGAGGATGGCAACCTGTCGCTGGCTGAACGTGAACTGCGCGATGCACAGAAGGCGCTGATGGAGGCGCTTGATAATAACGCCTCGGCCGAAGAGATCGATCGCGCGATGCAGCGCCTGGAACAGGCCATGCAAGAGTTCATGGATGCCCTGGCCCAGCAGGAAGCGCAGCAACAGCCGCAGAATGGACAACCGCAGAACCAGGGGCCCAGCGACCCCGATGCCCAGTCGATGTCGCGGGAGGAGGTGGAGGACATGGTGCGCCAGATGCGCGATCTGGCGCAGTCAGGCAACCATGAGGCCGCACGCCAGATGCTGTCACAGCTTCAGCAACTGATGGAAAATCTGCAAAATGGTCAGTCGCCGCCACCACAGGACCCGCAGGCCAATCAACAGGCGGAAGCCCTGTCCGAGCTGGCCCGCAAGCTGCGTGACGTACAAAGACAGCAACAGCAACTGATGGACGAGACCTTCAGCCAGCAGCAAGACCAGTTCGACCAGGCAGAGCAACTGCCACAAAATCAGATGCAGGGCCTGGGCATGCCCAACCGCCAGGGCCGTGCACCCAATCCTGATGGCCGGGCCCAGCAGCGCAGCCCCGCAGACCCGGCCGCCGGCGCCATGGCCAGCAAGCAAGATGATCTGCGCACCGAACTGGGCGACGTGATGCGCCGGCTTGGGGAAATCGGCGGGGAAATCCCCCGCCCTCTCGGCCGTGCCGAACGTGCCATGAAGGATGCCGCCGATGCCCTGCGTAGCGGCGCCCCGGATCAGGCTGTTGCCTCGCAAGGCGAAGCCCTGGAGCAGTTGGCGCAGACCCTGCAATCAATGCAGGAACAGATGGCCCGCGCCAACCCTGGGCAGGCTGGCGGCCAACGCACCCCATCGGGACGGCAGCAGGGCCGCGACCCGCTGGGTCGTCCCCTGCCCGGCTCTGGCAGCTTGAACGGGGAAGAAGTGAAAATACCTGCGGAAGCCGACATGCAACGCGCCCGCGAAATCCTGGAGGAACTGCGCCGCCGGGCGTCGGAACAGAACCGTCCGAAAGCTGAACGCGACTATATCGACCGCCTGCTGGACCGGTTCAAACGCTATTGAGGCCCGTGGCTCTCGACATCCCGGCCCCGTTGCGCCATGTTCCCAGCCCTGGAACACAGCCGGAACGACAGGCCGCCCCATGCCGAGCGACAGCGCCACCAGCCCCCCCCTTCCGCCGGCCGACGGCGCTCCGCTGTATCTGGTGGACGGGTCGGGCTTTATCTTCCGGGCCTATCACGCACTGCCGCCGCTGAATCGTCCTGACGGGACCCCGGTGAATGCCGTCATGGGTTTCACCAACATGCTGATGCGGCTGCTGGCGGAACTGAAGGCCGATGCAGTGGCAGTCATTTTCGACAGCAAACGCCTGAATTTCCGTAATGATTTCTACCCTGACTATAAGGCCCACCGCCCCGAACCACCAGAGGACCTGCGTCCGCAGTTCGCGATCATCCGGGAAGCGGTAGAAGCCTTCAACCTGCCCTCCATTGAGCTGGAAGGGTTTGAGGCAGACGATCTGATCGCAACCTACGCCCGGCAGGCCCGTGCCCTGGGTCGCCCTGTCACCATCGTGTCGTCTGACAAGGACCTGATGCAGCTTGTGGATGATGGCATCCGCCTGCTGGACCCGATGAAGAACCGCATGATCGGCCCGGATGAGGTGTTTGAGAAGTTCGGCGTCCCCCCCGGCAAGGTGGTGGATGTCCAGGCCCTGGCCGGTGACAGTGTTGATAACGTGCCCGGTGTTCCCGGTATCGGGATCAAGACAGCAGCCCAATTGATCACCGAGTATGGATCGCTGGAAGCGCTGCTGGAGCGGGCGGGCGAGATCAAGCAGGCCGGCCGCCGGCAGAAGCTGATCGAGAATGCCGACCTGGCCCGTATCTCCAAGCGTCTGGTGAAATTGGAAGAGAATGCGCCGGTGCCGGTCCCGGTGACAGAGTTGAAGGTACGCGAGCCGGATGTGAACCGCCTGCTCTCCTGGCTGGGCGTACAGGGGTTCCGGTCAATCATTGCCAAGGTAAAGGCGGAAATCGCCGCTGACGGTACCCTGGCCGATGGGGCGGCTATCCAGGCCGTCGCCGGCGGTGGCGGGGAGCAGCAGCGCCGCGACCTGCGCGCCGCATTGGATGGCCGCTCCTATGCCCCGCCCACAGTCCCGGTACCGGCACGGGCCGATGCCCACATCCCCCGGCCGGACAAGGTCGAGCATGTGCTGGTCGATACCGAGGAGGCGCTGGCCGCCTGGGTGGCAGAGGCGATGGAGGCCGGTGTCGTCGCCGTCGATACCGAAACCGATGGGTTGACGCCTATGCGGGCCCGTTTGGTGGGCATTTCGCTGTCCACCCGTCCGGGCCGCGCCTGTTACATCCCTGTGGCCCATATCGATCCGTCGACGCCTAAGGAAGCGGCAGGGGGCCTGGATTTCGGTGATGGCGCACCACCACCCCGCCAAGTATCGCTGGCCCGCGCACTGGAGATCCTCAAGCCGCTGCTGGAACATCCGGGCGTGCTGAAGGTTGGGCACAATATCAAGTTCGACTGGCAGATGTTCGCCAAGCATGGCGTTACGGTCGCCCCCATCGACGACACCATGCTTCGATCCTATGTCATTGGCGGGGGCCGCCATGGGCATGGCATGGATGAGCTGGCGCAGCGCCATCTGGGTGTCACCACCATCTCTTTTGATGAAGTGACGGGGACGGGCAAGAACCGCATCACCTTTGATCGCGTGCCGTTGGACAAGGCGACCGCCTATGCAGCGGAAGATGCGGATATCACGCTGCGCCTGTGGCATGTGCTGCGCCATGACGTGCTGGCCGACCGGATGGTGACGGTCTATGAGACCATTGAGCGTCCCCTGGTGCCCGTTGTGGCGCAGATGGAGATGGCGGGTGTGCTGGTCGACCGCCAGGTTCTGAAGGAACTGTCCAACGATTTCGCGAAGCGTCTGGTGGAGCTGGAAGCCGAGATCCACAAGCTGGCAGGCCGCGACTTCAATGTCGGCAGCCCCAAGCAACTGGGCGAGATTCTGTTTGATGAGATGAAGCTGTCGGGCGGCAAGAAATCCGCCAAGACGGGCGCCTGGTCCACCGACAGTTCGGTGCTGGAGGAACTGGCCGATCTGGGCATCCCCATCTGTCAGAAAGTCATGGACTGGCGGCAATTCGCCAAGCTGAAATCCACCTACACGGACACGTTGGGCGACCAGATCAATCCGGAAACGGGCCGCGTCCATACCAGCTTCGCCCTGGCCGCCACCTCAACGGGCCGTCTGTCATCGACCGACCCGAACCTGCAGAACATCCCGATCCGCACGGAGGAAGGGCGCAAAATCCGTCGCGCCTTTGTCGCTGCCCCCGGCAACCGCATCATGTCGGTGGATTACAGCCAGATCGAACTGCGCATCGTGGCAGAGATGGCGAAGATCCCGGCCTTGCAGCAGGCCTTCCGCGACGGCATCGACATCCACGCCATGACCGCCAGTCAGGTGTTCAACGTGCCGCTGGACCAAATGACCTCGGAGATTCGCCGCCGGGCCAAGGCGATCAATTTCGGCATCATCTATGGCATCTCCAGCTTCGGCCTGTCGCGTCAGCTTGGTATTTCAGCCGGAGAGGCCGGGGCCTTCATCAAAGCCTATTTTGAGCGATTCCCCGAGCTTCAGGCCTATATGGAAAAGACCAAGGCAGAGGCGGCGCGCGATGGTTTTGTCCGCACGTTGATGGGCCGTAAATGCTGGATACAGGGTATTCAGGAAAAGGGTGCGCGCAAGGCCTATGCCGAGCGTCAGGCCATCAACGCCCCCATCCAGGGCACGGCAGCCGACATCATCAAACGCGCCATGATCCGGCTACCCGCCGCGCTTGCCGATGCCGGCCTGAAGGCCCGCATGCTGCTACAGGTGCATGACGAACTGTTGTTCGAGGTGCCGGAAGCAGAGGTGGAGGCAACATCCGCCCTGGTCCGCTATGTCATGGAAAATGCCGTCGATATCGGCATCCCGCTGGTGGCAGAGGCAGGCGTGGGCCTGTCCTGGGCCGAGGCACATTGATCCCCCGAGACCACAATCCAGACGCGATCATATTGATGGGCTACACACCCCATGATACTTTCTTCACCTATATCTAAAGGAGAGGAAAATCATGGGATGGCGCGACCGGGCAGAGGGTGATGGGGCGCAGGGATCGGCGGATGATCTGTCCTGGCTGGTCGGCACCTATTGGTACGTGCCGACCGAATATCTGCCTGCGATGCAGCAGGTGAATGTGACAGAGCCGAAGATCACCCAGGTAAATGACCAGACGCTCTGGTACTTCACCGAATACAGCAACGGCTATCTGGTTGGCCAATGTGCCGCCAGTGTCGATGGTGATGATTTTGAGTATCAGAGCATCGTCGGGTCGGTCACGCCGGAGGGCACCGTCTGCCTGTCCTTCACCCCTGTCGGCGGCATCAGCCTGCACCCCGTTCGCGGCAGCGTGTCGGTAGCCAATTTCATTGTTGGGCAGGGCAAGATGGTCAAGCATCAGGGCGAATGGGCCTTTCTGATGCAAATGACGGGCGGCAACGGCGTCTATAACCTGACCCACTGGGCCTATATGATGCAAACCCGCCCCGGCGACCAAAGCTGGACCAACCTGCCCGGCACCGATGGCAGCCAAAGCGTGGACGAGATTTTCGCCGATTGGGGGTGACGGAATGACAAAGGCTGCTGATCAGATGCTGGAAAGGCTGGCACGGCAAACAGCAAGCCTTAGCGCCGATGACGAGCAATCTGCGCTGGATTGGATTGAGCGGGTTGGCGAGTTTGACAGCAGCACCAATGCGCCGACGTCAGAGCCGAATATTGATGCAAGACCGCAGAAATAAGTGACAGCTTCAGCCGTCCACCAACTCAATACGCAACCGCTTGCCAACTGCAATCGCGGCGCGTTCGAGGGTCAGGAGCGTCACCGAAGCGTTTGAAGAGTCGAGCAGACGGTCCAGCGACGTCCGGCTGGTGCCCATGCGCTCGGCCATTTCCGTCTTGGTCAACTCTTTGGCTTCCATCGCCTGCGACAATTGCCAGGCGATGACCCGCTTCAGGGCTCGGGCATTCACGCGCTCCAGCATGCCTTCTTCGGCCAGAAAGTCGTCGAAGGACGACCCGATATGCGGATGTTTCTCTTCCATAACTCTACCCCTCGCCTTCCAACGCGGGGCATTGGAACCCGCGCGTCAGAGTGTCCTCATCCGGTCCCTGGCCAGATCAAGATCGGCCTTGGGCGTCTCCTGGGTTTTCTTGATGAACCCGTGGAGCAGGACCATACGCCCGTCATGCACACAGAACAGAACCCGTGCGATACGGTTCCGGAGATGCGTGCGAACTTCAAACAAGCCATCCCCCATGGGACGACATGTCGGCATGCCAATCGGCCAGCCGAATTCAACTGTCCTGATATCGTCACCGATCAGTTCGCTATCAGGCTTGCCCAGTTCACGCAGCCACTCGCGCACCGGCTCTGTGCCAGCAGCCAACGTGTAGAAGCGCGCAGGCAGGCACTTTAACGGAACCATAACATGCCTCCTCTACCAGAAGGGGCATGGTGCTTCATTTTTGGTACACCAACAAATAAAAAAAGATAGCCCAAAGTGGCATTTTGATTTTTATGCCCGATAGAAACGGCCTCGTCAACAAGAATGCGTCCCACAGGACGAAACCAAGATGGAGAACCGCGTCACCTGTGACGAACCTCGACCGCGAGACCGCCGAGTGGGCAGAGAGGACCTCAACTCTCGCATTTGCAGGTTACCTGTTACGCCCCCACCGCCGCCTTCCCCTCCACGCCCAGCGCCTTCAGCGCCGTGTTGACGATGTCGCGGGCCTGCAGGCCGGCTTCCTCATACTGCTTCACCGGGCTGTCATGGTCCTGGTAGGTATCGGGCAGGACCATGGGCCGGACCTTGCAGCCCAGTTCCAGCAGGCCGCTGGTCGCCAGATGGTGCAGGACATGGCTGCCGAAGCCGCCGATGCTGCCTTCCTCAATGGTGATCAGCACTTCGTGGCTACGGACCAGCCGTTCGACCAGGTCCATGTCGATGGGCTTGGCGAAGCGGGCGTCGGCGACGGTGGTGGACAGGCCCAAGGCCGCCAGATCCTCTGCCGCCTTTGACGCCTCCGCCAGACGGGTGCCCAGCGACAGGATAGCGACCTTTGACCCTTCGCACATGATACGGCCCTTGCCGATGGGCAAGGGAATGCCCTGTTCCGGCATTTCCACACCCACCCCTTCCCCGCGTGGATAGCGCACGGCGATGGGGCCGGCATCATAGGCGGCACAGGTGGCCACCATATGCACGAGCTCCCCCTCATCCGCCGCGGCCATGACCACCATGTTGGGCAGGCAGGTCAGATAGGCGACATCAAACGCGCCGGCATGGGTCGCCCCGTCCGCCCCCACCAGACCGGCCCGGTCAATGGCAAACCGCACAGGCAGGTTCTGCAAGGCCACGTCATGGACCAACTGGTCATAGCCGCGTTGCAGGAAGGTGGAATAAATGGCGCAGAACGGCTTGAACCCTTCCGTCGCCATACCGGCAGCAAAGGTCACGGCATGCTGTTCGGCAATGGCGACATCGAAGCTGCGCTTGGGGAACTTGGACGCGAACAGGTCCAGACCCGTGCCCGACGGCATGGCCGCCGTGATGGCGACGATCTTCTCGTCCTTCTCGGCCTCGCGGATCAGGCTGTCGGCAAAGACGCGGGTGTAGCTGGGGGCATTGGCCTTGGGCTTGGCCTGGGTGCCGGTAATCACGTCGAATTTGCCCACCGCATGCAGCTTGTCGGCCGACGCTTCAGCCGGCGCATAGCCCTTGCCCTTCTGCGTGACCACATGAACCAGCACGGGGCCACCCTGCGGATCGTCGCGGACATTTTCCAGCACGGGCAGCAGATGGTCCAGATTATGCCCGTCGATGGGACCGACGTAATAGAAGCCCAACTCCTCGAACAGCGTACCGCCGGTGACCATGCCGCGGGCATATTCCTCTGCCCGGCGCGCCGCATTCAGCAGCGGGCGCGGCAGATGTTCGGCCACCTGCTTGGAGAAGTCACGGAATCCGCGATAGGATTTGGATGAGATCAACCGCGACAGGTATCCGGAGAGCGCACCCACCGGCGGGGCGATGGACATATCATTGTCGTTCAGAATGACGACCAGGCGCGATTGCAGCGCGCCGGCATTGTTCATGGCCTCATACGCCATGCCGGCCGACAGGGCACCATCCCCAATCACCGCAACGACATTGTTGGTCTTGCCTGCGAGATCGCGGGCCATGGCCATGCCCAGTCCAGCCGAGATGGAGGTGGAACTGTGGGCTGTGCCGAAAGGGTCGTACTCGCTCTCAGACCGCTTGGTAAAACCGGACAGACCGCCCCCCATACGAAGGGTGCGAATCCGGTCGCGCCGCCCGGTCAGGATCTTGTGCGGATAGGCCTGATGGCCGACATCCCAGATCAGCCGGTCACCTGGCGTATCGAAGCAGTAATGCAGGGCGACGGTCAGTTCCACCACGCCCAGGCCGGCACCCAGATGGCCGCCCGTAACGGATACGGCATCGATGGTTTCCTGACGCAGTTCATCGGCCAGTTGGCGCAGCTGTGTGGGCTGCAACCGCCGCAGATCGGCGGGTACTCTCACCTGGTCCAACAACGGCGTCTTCGACTGGGACATCGTCCCTACCTCTTATTCTGTTGCCATCAGCAGGAAGCGGATGCGAACGCCCCTTTCCCGCTACATACGCTTTCCAACGACAGGCGCCAATATCCGTTGCCGTATAAGCACGCGGTACCACTGCAAAAGGCATCCGCTCTGGATACGGGCACGGACACGGTTCAACTGTCCTGCCTTGTGGTATAACCCGCCTCCCTATGGAAAGCGACGCGGTTCTTGCCCCGACGTTTGGCGGTGTAAGGGCGCTACGGGCAAGCACGGCGCTCGACATCCGCGCTGACCAGCCGTCGCCACTACCGAACAAGGGCATTCCAACCTCCTGCTTCAGCACAGGCTCCGCCGGTTGAGCGGTCAGGTTCCCATAGAACAGCACCAGCCGCGCCAGGACCGTACCGTTGGTCACGCCCGACAGGATACAGGCTGACGCTCATCATTCATGCGAGCCGACTTGCTAACGGCCGAACTGCCACCAAAGTGCCAACAGGGCCATGCGCTCGCCGCCGGCATTGCGGCCGCCGATGGCTTTGGACAGCCCAACCTGAAGCCCTACATCGTTGGACAGTCGCCGCACGGCTGACAATTGAACCTTGTATCGGCGCACATCGCCATAGCCTGGGCCCGGCGTCCCGGTACTGACAGCATTAAAACTCTGAGCCAGCAGCAGCCAGTCGACATCCGGCCGCCAACCCCATGTCAGGTCCAAACGAAGCTCATCCGCAGCCGGGCCGCCGCGCGTGCGGTAGGCCAGTTGCCCGTCGAAGAACCCGCTGTCGAACCCGTACCCGTAAAGCGCACGCATTTCCGCATCCACCTTGCCTGACCCCAGCGGTGGCTGGGCACCGCGATCGTAGCCCAGCGGCACGCGGATCAGGGGTTGCAGCGCCACAATCTCCGCCCCGGCCTGCCAAACGGTCCGGCGCAAGGCAAATTCGGCATCGGCCAGACCGGCCGCCTTATCGCTGCCGCCGTCCGCATCGTCGGCTTTCAGCGACTGCCATGAAGGCTGGACACTGAGGGTGGTCGTACCGTCGACCCCCCAGGAAATCAGCGGTGACACCTCCAGCTTGCGGAACTTGGGGTCGGGGCCGCCGACGCGGCCATCAAAGCCGCTGTCCGATTGTGAAAAGGTGGCGCCGGCAATGACCTCCATGGTCCCGGCAGCCTGCGGCCAGGCCCCGGCCATAGCAGGGGCGGCGGGCAACAGCAGGCCAATGGCCAGAAAGACAACAGACTTAAGACAGGACATGCTTCAGCCTTCCTCGGACGGCACCATGGCGCCATCCACAATCCGACCACCGCCATGGGCACGGGCATGGTCCAGTCCCCGCCGGGCAATAGCCGCAGCCTCCAGCCCGACGCCATATCCGGCAGACAGGGTGACATGGGGGCCGGCATTGGACCGCGGATGCGGGATGCGGGCACGCCCAACCAGTTCGACCAGCCGTTCGGCAGTGTCGCGGGCCAGTCCGGGATCCGCATTTTGGAACAGGATGGCCAGCCGGCCATCGCCGGCCATGGTCAGCACATCCCCGATCCGCCCCGGCAAACCAGCGGCCAGTTCCATGACCCGCCGGGTTAGCGCGGCTGCCGGGTCAGCGCCATCCACCTCTTCCAGGCGACCGAAATCATCAATAGCAGCCATCAGCACGGCACCGTGATGGCGCCGCTGTGCGCGTTCGGACAGAAGCTGAAGCGTCTGAGCCGGTCCGGGCCACCCCAGCCCCGCAACGAAACCAGCATCCGATAGCGACAATTGTCGACGATCTGCTGCCAGTTCGGCCAGCTCACCTTCCCGCGCCCGACGCCGGCGGGCCTCCGTCCGCCAGCGCAGGGCCGATTGCACCCGCGCGCGCAGCGCCATCACAGAGGCCGGCTTGACCACAAAGTCAAACGCGCCGGCAATGAAGGCTTGGTTCAGCGTCTCCTCATCCTCCAACGACGACACCATGATCACGGGAACATCGGCCAGCCGGGGATTATCCTTGATCAGGCAGGTGGCGGTGATTCCGTCCATTTCTGGCAGCATGATATCCATCAGCACGATATCGACCGGGCATTGCTCACCCTCGATCCGCCCGACATCCAGAGTGGCCAGCGCCTCCTCGGCGCTGGCAGCCATGATGAACGGACCATACCCGCAGGCATTCAGTTGTGCTGCCAGCAGTTCCCGGACCTCCTCTATATCCTCGACGATAAGGATCATGTCATTCCCCCCCGTTCCTTTCGCCGGCCGGCAACCGCCAGACACGCCAGTCATCCCTGTCATAGACCAGCACGGCCCCCCTTCCTGCATCCTGCCACAGATCGGGCAGGGCCTGTGCGATCCGGTCACGGGCACCTGCCGGCCTGGCAGGCGCCCGCAACGCCACATAGGCGGTGCGCAACTGCCCGACGATCAGATCGGCTTTTAATCGGTCATTGCTGGGCAGAACCAGTCCCGCCGCCCGCCCCCGGCCCGGCAGCACCGCCCCCGCGGTCAAGCCGTCGATGGCCACGTCATTCAGGTCGCGCAGGAAATGTCCCAGGGCCAGGTCACCTTTGGTGGAACCCTCGACCGGCCCCTGCCCCAGTAGCGCCAGCCGCCAAGCCGATGCATGGGCATCGCCGGTCTGATCCTGCGCCCACCAGCCAGCCACCAGCCCCAGTAAGACCAACAGCATCAGCAGACCCCCGCGTCGCTGGTGGCGCCCCGCCACCGCTGCCGCCAGGACACAGACCGGCGCCAGGTAGGCCAGCAACCGCCCTGGATCCCCAAGGAACCAGGTGGCAGAACTGAGGACCAGCGCCGTCAGGATCATCCCAGTCAGCAGCAGAAGGACCCGCCGCGCCCCCCGATCCCCAAACCACAGCCCCATGGCCAGCAATGGCGCATTGGCCAGGATCAGCAGCACACCGAAGACCAGCGCCGTGCCGATGCTGCCGCCCGGTCCCAGCAACCAGGGACTGTCGCCGATCTGTGCAGCCGAACCGTGAATGGCGGCATCAACGCCAGCAGCAAAAGCCAGCGGCGAGCCACCAAACACCCAGTTTGCATAGAACAAGGCGATGGCGGCAAAGATCAATGGAAACATCACCACCAGCAGGCTTCCCGAGGCCGATGTCGCCACCATACGGGCGGGCAGCAGCAGGGCGATGAAGGGCACCGACGCCAGCACCAGATAGGCTCCGGCCGCATCGGCCAATGCCAGAAAGGCCAGGGAAACACCCAGCGCGATCATGTCATTGACCTCCCCCCGCCGGGCCAGCCGTTGGGCGGCACTGACGGCGACGGTGAAGGCCAGGACACCGAGCGGTGCTGAACCACCGGCGGCAACGGTCGGCGCCAGGGCGGGAGCACTGGACAGCAGCGCCGCCGTCACCAGGGAAGGTAAAAACCGATACCCACCGGCCACCAGCAGACGCACCCAAAAGGCCGCTGCGATCGCGAGCATCAACACATTGACCAGCAAGGGCGGCGGCATGCCGCCCAAGCCGGGGATCAGGGCGATGATCATGTCAAAGGCCAGGGGCAGGACGGGATAGGCTGTACCCGTCAGGTCCCGGAAGGCCCCGACATCAGCAGTGGCCAGCAGGGCCCGGGTCCAGCGATCGGCCATCGCGGAGTCCAGCCACCCACCCTGCATCGGCCAGGACGCGACAAACCCGATGAACGGTAGCAGCAGCGCCAGGGCGACGGGGAAAAGCCAGCGCGGGACCGACCGCCCACCCCGTTTATCCATGTGAACTGGTACGAAATTGCCGTGGCTGGCGGCGGCCATGGTCATGATGATTGCCCCATGCTGGCCAACGCCTTGGCCACTTCCTGCTTGGTGGTCTGTGACAGGCCGTGCTGAGTCTTTTCCCAGTAGAATGGATTCTTCACCAGTTGCCACAGCGCCTTGTAGGCCGCTACCGACATCAGCGCCCAGTAACCAATGACCGTCAGGCCCCAGGGCGCCAGATTGGTCCAGCCGCGTTTCACCGGCGCGATGATCGAGATGTAGGTAAACAACCCATTGCCGGCCAGAAGGTTAAACAGTGACAGGTATAACAAGGCCGTCGGGAACAGCGGGTCCAGCCAGGTCCCACCCAACAGCAGCCACAGCAGGTAGAAGCCCCAGAAGATCGGGTTCAGCAAGCCCGACAGCATGGTGCCACCGATAAAGAACTGGAACCCCCAGAAGCCGCCCGCGCCCACCGATTTATAGAGGTGGATCGGGTCCCGCATATGCACCAGATAGGTCTGCATATAGCCCTTGATCCAGCGCGAACGCTGACGCACCCAATTGGGAATGGAGACATTGGCTTCCTCGAACGTGGTCGAATTCACGACCCCGACGCGATAGCCTTTCTGTGTCAGCCGCACGCCCAGATCGGCATCCTCCGTCACGTTGAACGGATCCCAGGCGTGAAGTTTGGTCAGCACATCCATCCGGAAATGGTTCGACGTACCGCCCAGCGGGATCGGAATATTCAACCGTTCCAGCCCGCCCAACATGAAATCAAACCATAGCGAATAATCCAGTGTGAACATCCGCGTCAGCCAATTTTCATTGGCATTGAAATAGTTCAGGCGACACTGGATGCAGGCGGTATTGGGCGAGGCCTTGCGGAAAGCCACAACCACCTTTTTCAGTTGGTCCGGCTCCGGTTGGTCCTCTGCGTCGAAGATCACCAGATACTCGCCACGGGCAAAGCGCAGGGCATAATTGCAGGCCTTGGGCTTGGTCTGCGGTTTGGAAGCGGGCACCCGGATGATCTCAAATATGCCTTCCAGGCCCAGCGACTTGGCCGCGTTGATCGTCTCATGGTCACCCGCTTCCAGCACCAGCTTGATATCCAGCTTGGCGATGGGATAGTCCAACCGGCGCAGCGCTGCCGCCAGGATGGGCAATACCTCCGGCTCCTTGTACATGGGGACCAGAACGGTAAAGGTCGGCAGATCATCATCATTGAGGGCCGCGACCTCGGCGTCGGTCACCTTGCGATCTACCTGTTTGGCATCAGCCCCGAACCAGACCAGGATGGTCTTCAGGAAGAAATTACCAAGATAGAACAAGGCCATGATGACATTGGTCACGATCAGGGTGCCAATGGGAGCAAAGGCCAGACCCAGCAAGAACACCGAGAGCAAGGCGTACAGAAACAGCATCTGGCCCGGCGTCACGACCGTGCGGGCGGAACTGCTAGGGTCCATGTCGGCCAGGGCATGCACCGCCAGATGGTTAAACTCCTCCTCGAACAGTCGTTGTAAGGTCCAGACAATGTCGAACTTCGACGTCACGACCATCCGGGTCCTGGGTCCGTAGGTCTGGCGGGCGAACAGCATGGCCTTGGGCCCCGGATCGGCTGTCGCGACCGTGACGACATCGCCTTCCTTCTTCCAGGGCAACAGCAACAGACGGCTGTAATCCTCCATCTGGGTTTTGTCCGCGAGCCCTTCTTGCGGTGGCTGCGCCATCATGTCGATGAAGGGCAGACGGAAGCGGTCGGCCAGTGTGCGGTAGAAGTCCCGGGCCTTGACCATACCCTGGGAGATCACAACGTCACCGAACGGCACTTTCCACTGCCGTTGCAGTTCCAGCGCACGCTCCACCTGCGCGACCGTCATCAAGCCCTTGGCCAGCAGAAGCTCGCCAATGGGCGGGACCGTATCGCTACTGGTTGGAGCGGCAGGCGGGGGAAGAGGGACCATGCCGGATCACGTCTTCGGCGGGCGGTTTCGATACCAGCGGCGCAAGGCCCCGACACCGACCAGGGTCAACAGACCCCAGGCACCCAGCACCAGCACGATGCGGAACCGGTCCAGCCAATCGGCCCAGCCGGCATCATCAGCCACCACCACCCGCACCGCGCGGTCGCGCACCGTGTCAAAGGCCATCAACATGCCCGTCGCGTCGGCAAAAGCGACATTACCCCTGTCAAACGACAGACGTGGTATGCCCGGCGGCACCCGACCGTCATGGGTGGTCAGCGAAAGGCCGGGGGTGTCATCCAGATTGGTAAGCTGGGCCGTGACCAGCCCGCTACTACCCGTGATATCCAGCAGGACCTGCCCTGACCGGTCCTGCACCGACACGGCCCCACGATCCAGGCGCACGGGCAGGTCGGCCTTGCCCGGCAGGCTGGCGCCCGGCAATTGAATGAAGGGTGTGATGGGCACGGCCTTGCCATCGCCGATAATCACCGACAGTGGCGCCTGAACAGGCACAAGGTCGGCAACGATACGGGCTGCAAGGTTGATGGCATTCAGATCCCTCAACTGGTCCGCAGTAACAACAAGGGTCGCCCCCTTGGCCATGGCGGGTGACAGGGCATAGAAATCGCCAGGCTTCGTGTTGTCGGGTGCCAGGGTCACGCGGCTGCCTGGCAGGATCTGAGCCGGGCTGGCCAACGGCGCCTCACGGCAATCGCCACCGGACGGCTGACGCTGCAACACGATGCGGATGGCGTTGGACCGGCCCAGCAGACCATCGGGCAACGGCACCGACATCCGCTGCACCTTGCCGCCATCGGTCAGGGAAACGCTGCGCAGCAATGTGTTATTGACGAAGACATGCAGCAACTGCGGCCGGTCGCCCATGGTGCTGCCGGGCGCCAGCTCAATCTCCAGTGCCGCCGGGCGCTGACCATGCGGCACCTGCGTGTAATCCAGGCGCAGCGGCCACTCTGCACGGTCAACCAGTTCCTGTACGCCCTGGCCCAAGCCCAGGGCCGCGAAGGGGATGCCGTCAGCACCAATCAGGCTGGCCGGCGGTGGTTTGGCGATGGTGATGGCATTGGCCGTCATATCGGACAGGGCGGACCAGCCATCGGTCAGGAAACGAACCTTCTCTCCGTCAATCCCGTCCAGAAGTGCGATGGAGGGGGCACCCATACCCTTCAGCAGCCCGATATCAGCACCGCCGGAGGTGTCCAGTTCATACTTCCTTTCAGGGCCGGCCTTGGCCTGCATCACACTGATAAAATCGTTGATCTCCGCCCGGGAGGCGACGAAGACGCTGCCGGTATCCATCTCTGCCAAGGTCGGCAGGGGCGGCGGCGGCGGAAGGCCAACCTGAGCGGCGGTGGCATCCGCTGCCGGGGTCGCCGCAGACGGGATGCGGATGATCTGGACGCGGCGCCCCTCACGGATCAACGTCGCGGCCAATCGGATCACAGCCTGGAACTGCGTCGCGCTCAACCCTTCTGCTGACACGAAGATGCTGACGCGCGGTCCCAGCGCCGACCAGGCGGCGCGCACGCTGTCGATCCTGGCGGGATCAATCCTGTAGGTTACGGCGCTGTCGGGCGACAGGGTGACAAAGCCGCCAGGCAGCCGTTGATCGACGCAGCGATTATCGGTCCATTGCGCGCCCCAGGCGATGGTGGCCTTGGTAAAGGCCTGCCGCGTGTCAACCCGCTTTAAGCTGGTAGCGACCGATTGCGCATGGGCCCCCGCCTTCAAGGCGCCCGTCCAGCGCGGTTGGTCATCCAACAGCAATTGCACTGACGCCCGCTGCCCTTCGGCCAGGACCGTATCCAGATTCATCTCCAACTGAAGATTGTCGGTCGGGACCCAGGCTGGCAGCGGGAAAAAGACATCCTGCCGGGCAGAGATGCCCGACAAGGTAACCCCGTTCGGATAGCCCAGGTCGCGCAGCGTCACAGTGCGGATCGCCGGGTCTGCGGGATCGGCGGCCATGACCGGGGCGACCAAGGCGGTTCCCGTGTACAAGGTGGTGAAGAAGGCGGCGATCAGGGCGTGGCGCATGGGGCTTACCATTGACAGGGGGCCGTGGCCGGTTCCCGATGGCAGCCGGCGGTTGAAGGGCGGAGGGTGGCGGATTGCAGCGGGAACGATATGCCTCGCGGCGCGGCATTCTGAAACTGGCGGCGGGTCTGGCAGGGCTGGGCCTGCTGCCAGCGGGTTGCACGGGTGCTGGCGCGTCGCCCTGGCGGGGTGTGAACCTGATCGCAACGCCGGATGCGCCGCTGGGGTCCGCCGCCTGCGGGCATTCCCTGCGCCATCTGCGCAATCAAGGCGGCAATGCTGTCGCCCTGATCCCGTTCCTGTGGCAGCCGGCGCCCGCTGACCCCCGCATTGTGCTGGGTGACGCCGTCAGCGCAGATCAACTGCGCGCCGGGATTCGTCAGGCCAGGAACCTGGGTCTGAAGGTGCTGGTCAAACCCCATGTCTGGGTACCACAGACCTGGGCCGGCGCGATCGAATTCACGCAAGCCGCCGATCAGGCAGAATGGTTGGCCCGCTACCAAGCGCTGCTTCTCGACCTCGCCATCCTGGCACAGGAAGAGGGAGCAGAAGCCCTGGCATTGGGAACGGAACTGCGCGGCGTCAGCGGCGATCCTGCCTGGACCCGCATCATCACACAGGTGCGCAACCGGTTCCGGGGGATCCTGACCTATGTCGCACATTGGGATGGCGAACTGGATCGCCTGCCCTTCCGCACCTTGCTGGATGTCCCATCGATCAGCCTCTACCCGCCGCTGGGCGAGGATGATGCTGGCTTGGCTGGACGGATTGAGGCCCTGGCCGCTGCCCTGGCCAGACAGGGGCCGCTGTGGGTGGGCGAACTCGGCCTGCGCAGTGCGGTGGGCGGTCAGTTGAAACCCTGGGAAAGCCCCGAAGAGCGCGCGGCGCTTCCCGATGGTGATTTGCAGGCCCGGGTCCTGGACCATTGGCTGACGGCCCTGAGCCGTCACGGGTTGCACGATGTCCTGCTGTGGCGCTGGTTCAGCGATCCCGATGCCGGTGGCCCGCAGGACACCGACTTCACCGTGCAGGGTAAGCCCGCAGAAGCGGTGTTGAAGCGACATTTTGGGAGCTGAGGCCCCGGACCGTTCAACCGTCATCCCTACACCACCGGGACGCCGATAAACGGCGCCCGACGGCATGTAACGCTGGGGAAACGGCACCGGCGATCGCCGTCCCGACACTGTATCGCAGCCACCATGAACAGAGACGGGAATGGTCGCCTGGAACATACGGGCCGGCCTTGTCAAGGGGCAGGAATGGGTGCCAACCCCCTGAACGGGCTTGGATACCGAGGAAACCTCCTCACCAGCCTGTGTAAGTCAAGCCGGGGCTGCCGACCACCGACGAGCGTGTATCCAGAAGAATATAAAATCCAATGGGTTTTGGCATGGAACTGTTCCCCGTCGGGACACGTCCATAAACAATCACAGATATCAGCGCATAAGCCAGTGGATGACCGGGGGGCCGGACGGCTCAGGGCGCCCACACCCAAACCAGCCTGCCCCACAAACCATCAAGCGATGCGACTGTTTCCAGTGCATCACCGCATCGGGCCCGGAGAGCATTGATCAAGGACGCCAGTCCTGCCGCGCCGCCCAATCCTCCAGTCCTGTCAACGTCACAGGCAGATCGGCCAGGACCGGGGCCATATCGACATAGAAGGGTTTCTCCTCCCCAAAATTGTACCATTCATAAATCCGGCGCAACTCACTGGTCAGACGGTCATGGTCAAGCGTCGTCACATCCTTGAACACGCCGGCCATGGCCGCGCAGAAATCCGGGATTGGGCGTGGGTCGAACCGCAGCGAACGGCCCAGCACGGCACCCAGCCGACGGGCCAGGTCAGGCCCCCGGATGGCTTCTGCACCACCAACATTATACGCACGGCCCGAGAGATGAGGCCGGTCCAGGGCGGCAATCATCAGATCCGATACATCATCCTGGCAGATCCAACAGACATCCAATTCGGGATGATGCGGATAGAAAAGACGCCCTTCCTCCAGGATATGTTTACGCGCCCAGGCACGCAGCAGATTGTCCAGATAGATCACCGGCTGGATCGACACGATGGGCGTTCCACTGTCGCGCAGTCTTTCCCGCATCTCCCAGCGGGCATCATGGGCGGCGAAGCCGCGCTTGCCCTCCTTGATGATCATGGAACTGTTAAAGACCGTCATACGCAGCCCCTGCCGCTGCGCCGCCATGCCAATGGCCTCCACCGCCCGGATCAGCGGTTCCGCAGCCTGGAACGAGGTGGACGGCATGGTGATGAACAGCGCGTCGATCCCATCCAGGGCGCGGACGAGGCTATCGGGATCACGGTAATCGGCGACCACACTGACCACCCCGGCGATGGCTATTTTTGCAGGATCGCGGGCGACGGCAACGGGCGTGTGGCCGGCGGCGACCAGGCGGCGCAACTGCGCTTGCCCCTGGTCACCCGTGGCACCAAAAACCAGAACTTTCACGCCTCACTCTCCCGCTCTGCCAGGGCCGCCCGGAAGGCGCCGAGACCGCGCAGCATCAGGATCGACGCCCCGATGCTGGACACCGAACAGACCAGGGCCAGTGACCACCCCACCATACCCGGATCACCAAACAAGCGGTCGGTAATCAGGGCGATGAAGGTGGGAGCCAGGCCCAGCCCAACAATGGAAACGGTAAATACATAGAGCGACGAAACCACCCCGCGCATGCGATTGGGTGTCACCATCTGGATGGATGAGGCTGCCATGGCCATGGGCAACGTGTAAAAGAAGGTCACCCCCACCGCCGCCGCGAGGGCCAGTTCATAAGTCGGGCAGAAGGGCAGCATCACCGCAAACGGCACCACGCCCAGTGTGGTAAGAGCCGGGGTGCGGAATGCAGCATCACGATAGCCGCGGGCAGCCAAAGCCTTGGCGACATAGGGCCCGCACCACACACCCAACGACCCGGCGATCAGCACCGACGCCCCATATTCCAGCCCTACCGAGGCCATGGACACGCCATGCTGCCGGATCAGGAAGCTGGGTATCCAGGCCGGAAAGGCGTAAAGGGCGATGACATGCAGCGACATGCCGCCATAAAATGCGCCGTAAAACGCCCGCTTTTCGGACAGGAACTGCCAGATCTGGCCCAAGGTGAACCGTTCCTGCTCCGCCCTGCCTGTTCCCTTGGCCCGCGGCGGCTCCCGCACCGTCAGCATGACGGCCGCAAGCAGCAGACCGGGCGCACCGACAACGATGAAGGCCAGATGCCAGGGCGCCAGCAGCCCGAAGGGCCCCGCATCCACCGGTCCGACATGACCCAACTGTTGGATGACCAGTCCACCGAAGATCAACGCCAAGCCGCCTCCCAGATAGGGGCCCATGAGAAAGATGCTCATGGCGCGCGGCAGTTTTTCCTTGCTGAAATAATCGGACAGCAGTGACCAGGCCGCCGGCATCAGGCAGGCCTCCGCCCCCCCCACACCCATCCGCGCACCGAACAACTGCCAATAGGTCTGGGACAGGCCGCAAAAGATGGTGAACACCGACCAGATGGTCACGCCGGTCCAGATAATGGTCCGGCGATTGCCGATATCCGTCCACCGCCCAAACACCGGCCCCATCACGACATAGGCAACGGTAAAGGAGAGGCCCTGTAACAGGCTGATCTCCGTATCCGACAGGCTGAACTGCCCTTTGATCGGCTCCACCAGCAGATTAAGGATCTGCCGATCCACAAAAGCCACGGCATAGGCGATGGTCAGCAGGATCGTGACGTACCAGGCATAAAGCCCATCGCGGGGGACCGGCCGAAGCTCGGTCTTGGATGCGGGTGTATCGATGCCGGATATCGGGCGATTGCTCATTGATCGGCTTTCCCATCCTGGGCGTGGTCGGGAGCGTGATCTTGGGCGTGATAAAGCCGCCAGCTTGGTAGCGCCTCGGGGAAATCGGCCGGCCGCCGGTCACCATAGGCGCGCTGGCGCAGCGGATCGCCCAACGCCTCGGCATATTCGCGCACCGGGAGATAATAGAAAAAGGTCAGCAAGCGGTCAGCGAAGCGCCAGGTGCCATCGGCCCCCCGCCGATATTCATCCAGATACCGCAACGCCGTCAGCATCGCCTGGCCATTGCGCCAGACCTCGGCATGCGAGGTGACGATACCCGTGGCCCGGTCCGGGTCGGCATCGTCAAACTGGACGATCTTGTCATGGGTGAAATGATTGCAAGGCCCCAGCGCTGCAAAGCGACCGCGATATTGCTCGATCACGGCCGCCCGCCCGCGCGCATCCAACACCCCGTCCTTGGACCGGAAAGCACCATCTTCGGTGAAAAGATTGGCCAGCCCCTCCAGGTCACGGTCATCAACCGTCAAACCATAGCGGGCCACCAGATCATTGATCTCGGCACGGGCCTCCAGCCGGGCGATGCGCTGTTCCAGGGTCAGGGTCGTTGCCATGGGTACACCCGTTCGATTGATCACCGTTGAGAGCGGTTTCCGGTAACCGGAAACCGCTCAAACGACGACGGTCGCGTCAGGCCGGGCCGCACAGGCGGCACCGGCGATTATGGGCCATTGTTGAGTTAGAACTTCGCCGACAGTTCTACACCATAGGTCCGGGGCACACCGCCCCACACCGCACGATGGGTGCCGCCGTCAAAGCCGAAATCATAATATTGGGCGTTGTTCAGGTTTCGCCCGAACACGGACAGGGTGTAACTGTCATTCAGGGAATAACTGACCGACGCATCCCACAATCCATAGGAATCCAGGGCCAGCGACGGGCTGTTCAGCGTATCGATGAACTGGTCATCGACCCAGGTGTAGGAGGTACGGAAGCGCAGCGAACTGGTCTGCGTCACCGGCACCTCGTAACTGGCCGCAACGGCATATTGCCATTTTGGCACACGCTCGAACTTCAGATCTTTTGCAATCGGACCGTCGATCGCCGGCTCATACACACCATTCCGGTTCGTGTCGATATTGGCAAAACTATCATAACCGGCATTGGTGTAACCCAACGACGCATCCAGCGTCAGGGCGTCGGTAACCAGGAAGGAACCTTCCAGTTCCAGACCCCAGATGGTGGCCGAGGCGGCGTTTCGCGGCACCTGGGTCACCGTCGGCAGGCCGTTGACGATGACTGTGTCAGAAACGGTTCGCTGAATGTTGGTGTAATCCGACAGGAAGGCGGCGGTATTCAGGCGCAGGCGCCGGCCCATGAGCTCACTCTTCATGCCAGCTTCATACGAGGACACGGTTTCTTGGTCCACCGGCCCCAGAACGGCGGCATTGGTGGCACGGGCATTAAACGAACCGGAACGGAAGCCTTTGGTCCAGGACGCGTAGAGCAACACATCCTCATCGACCTTCCAATCCAGGCCGACCTTGGGTGAGAAGCTGTTCCACTTGTCATCATTACGGAGCCTTGCCACAGGGCAGGCGTTGAAATTCAGGCTGTTATAGAGGGCGGCGTTGAAGGGACACAACTCGATCTCCTTCTTCTCCACCGTATAGCGTCCCCCCAGGATCAAAGACAGTTGATCGGTGAATTTTACCGAACCTTGGCCGAAGACGGCATAGGAGCTGTCATCGGTCTTGGCGATGCCGACGGTGCGTGAAATGACGGGCGCGGTCGCCGGGCCGCTGGCATAGGCCGCACGCCTTTCGGCGATATACATCTCCTGGGTGAAGTAATAGAGGCCCGTCGTAAACTCCACCGTGTCGGAGAAATTCGACGCGTAACGCAGCTCTCCCGAATACTGGTGCTGACGCTCCCGGTTATCCGGGAACTCAAACACGATATGGGGTGAGCCGTCGAAATCGGTGGAGGAATTGAATTTCACCTCACGATAGCCGGTGACCAGCGAGACGATGCCATGGCCCAGATCCAGGCTGGCATCAACGATGCCATGGCCGGCCTTGGTGTCGACATAACCCTGTTCATTGTGGTTGATGTCATATTTGTCTGCCGGCGGGGTATAGCCGAATACGCGCTGCACTGTGGCAGGAGAGGCCACAAGTTGGCCATTGACCAGCAACAGACGGGGGTTGATGCGGCTATCCTTGTTCTGCGAGGCCGACGATCCCCCCTTGTCCCGGTAATATTCGCCAATCAGATCAACGGTCAGCACCTCATTGGGTGTCCACCGGAACGTGGGGCGCAAGATGGCGGTGTCGACATCCGGCTTGTTGCGGCCTGTCGTCAGGTTCTTGAAATAGCCATCGCGGCTTTTCGACATGGCGGCAATCTTACCGGCCAACTGTCCCTCGATAATAGGGAACCGCACCGAGGCTGACACATCCATGCGGTCATAGTTGCCATAAGTGACTTTAATGTCAGCGCCCAGATCGCCCGTGGGCCGGGTCGACAGGACGGAAACCGCACCGCCCGTCACATTCTTGCCGAACAGCGTGCCCTGCGGACCGCGCAACACCTCTACCGACGCAATATCGAACGTGTCCTGCATCGAGGCCGGGCCAAAGCCGATATAGATGCCGTCCACAAAGGTGCCCACGGCGGGATCGACGGTGCGAATGGTGTTCGATGAACCGATACCGCGAATGAAAAAGTTGGAGAAACCGCCAAAGGTACCTGACTGGTTCAATTGGATGTTCGGTGCCATGCGGCCCACATCCACGAGATCGGTGGCAAAACTTTTTTCGATGGCATTGGCATCAAAGGCCGTAATGGCAACCGACACGGACTGCACATCCACAGCACCCGCCCGCTTCTGGCTGACCACCACAATCTCGTCCAGCATGGGACCGGTATCGGCCTTCTGCTCCTGCGCGGCCGCCGGCAGCACTCCCGAAATCAGCGCCAGACCCAATGCCAGCAGGGACGGACGCCACGACAATTGTGCACGCATAGACATCTCGAACCTCCCCTTGAAGGGCCGTTGCGGCCGGCCCTGACCTGTGCGGCGCCCGGTTTCTGATCATTGAAGCGGCAGTCGAATTATCCGCCTACCGCCTGATCCATCCGGTGGCATCGCCCGTTGTGTATAAATTCTATACGTTCTGCGTATGCATGACGGCAATACCAAATCGGCTGCCGGGGCAATTTTTTTGTAACAGGTGTTAGAAAATGGAAATCTGTGTCCCAGTCTGCTGTTTTTCAGGCCGACAACACACTGGTTCGCCCGCTCTATCCGGTTAGGCGTCGGCCTATCCCGGTAACTCTCCCAGCGTCGGGCCCGACGCGTCGAGAAGCCATGGCTCTGTATACAAAAAGCCCCGCCACCCCATATCCAGCGCCGGTCGCGGGCCCAGAAAGGCAAAAGGCCGCCGGCATCAACATGCAGGCGGCCTTCTAATCTGGTGGGCCCGGAGGGACTTGAACCCCCAACCAGACCGTTATGAGCGGCCGGCTCTAACCATTGAGCTACAGGCCCCCACCAAGTGCGGGGGCGCACAATGCCCCAAAGGGGCGGGCCCTGGCAATACGGGATTTACGGCTGGGCAATTCCCCTTTTCCGGTCAAAGCGATGGTGCCTGCCTGCATCCCCCTTGCAACGGTGGCCCAAGGCTGGCAAGGCTTGCACCCCGCTCTCTGCCACCTGTTCCAACGGAGTGCTGACCGCCATGCCCGGTCCCGTCACCGTCGATTTCTATTTCTCGCCTGCCAGCCCCTATGCCTATCTGGCCGGCACCCAGATGATGAAGCTGCAGATCGAAACCGGCTGCCGGGTGGACTGGTATCCTGTGTCGGCCCGCGCCATCATTAAGGCCGCCGGCTACGATATGGAACAGGCGGTTCCCCATTCCGGGCAGTTCCGGCCCGACTATCGCCGTACCGATCTGGCGCGTTTTGCCAAACTGTATGGCGTGCCGCTGCGCGATTATAAGGATGTCGTGATGCCGAACCCGCCACGGTTGGCGCTGGCCTGTGTGGCGGCCCGCCGGTTCGATGCCGGCCAGGTCTTTGCCCGCGCCCTGATGAAGGCCATTTTTGTGGATGGGATCAGCCCCGCCGACGATGCGCTGTGCGTCCGGATCGCCAACGACACGGCTGGCATTGAACCACACCTGTTCCAACCCATGCTGGATGACCCCGAAACAGCGCGCATTCAGGACGGTTTTGTTCAGGCCGCCGTGGCCGCTGGTTGTTTTGGGGTACCCAGCTTTGTTGTGAATAAGAAGGAGATGGTATTCGGCAATGACCGGCTGCCCTTGCTGAAACAGGCCGTGCTGGAGGCCAAGGCGGCCGGCTGATCACGCCACGGCGGGGTCGCCATTGCGGTTAGCCACGGGCGGCGGCGCGGGGAAGACGGAAACCGTGCTATAGCCCTGCTCAGCACTGTAACGTTTCTCCACCTTGGCGCGGGCGGCGTGTTCGTCCGCCGCCCAGACACGGAACCGCCGTTGCCCCTGCCAGGGGGCGCCATTGCGGCCGATGGAAATGCCCGGCGCCTCTACCGTCACGTACCACCCGACATCCGCCGGCCCGCGCTTTTCATCGAGGACAAAGGTGCGGTTGGCGGGATGGGCCAGCCGCAGCAATTCAGCCTCCACCTGGCTGATTTCTTCGATCAGATGATCCACGGTGCGCTGCTGGTTGCGCACCTCACGGCCCAAAATCAGACTTTCGCGCCCAGCGACCCGCAGACGGTCGACCTGCTGCTGTCGTTTGGTCAGCAATTGTGTGACGCGCCGGCGTGTGTCACGGACCCGGCGCATGGATTGTTCCAGCGCCAGGGCAAAGGCCACCGCCACAATCATCACCACCAGCAGGACGGGACCAGTCATCGCGCCCTCAACCCGCCGCCGCTTCGCTGGCGGGGGCGGCACTTTCCAGGGTGATGTTCAGCAGGGAGAAACCCAACGGCATCGGGTAGATCCGCCCCGCCTCCCGCTTGGCATCAGCCAGATTATCTGCCCAGATCTCAATGACCTGTGGATTGGCCCATTCCATGTCCAATGTCGGGTGGCGCTTGCGGTCGGTCAGAGCCTGCTGCACCTGCCGGTTAACCATCCAGGCCCGGAATTTCGCAACCGTTTGGCCTTCGGGCCCAATGATGCGCACGGGTGAATTGGCCTCCCGCCGGGCATCGGCCAGAGCCTTCTCCTGCAAGAAGCGCCGACGGCGCAATTCACCCAGCTCGGATTGCAGTTCCGTCAACCGGGCTTTCCGGTCGCTGCGACGCAGATCGAATTTCGCCTCCAGCAGCGAGCGGCGGGGCAAAACCTCTTCGATCCGCTTCAAATCATGGCCGGACTGGATCGAGCTTTCCGCATACCGACCCATGAGATAGGTAAAGAGATAGGCACCTAAGCCCATCACCATCCCCATCATCAAGGCCTGTGCCCACCCCATCGCCGTGCCTTCCCTTGCCTGGTCTGCGCAATAAAGATGCAACCCTTAGGTTCGGACTCTATCTTGTATTTAAGATAAACGTTCGCCGTAGCAAAGGAAACCATTGATCCGTTACCACCTAAGCCCAGGGCTGCGACAAGATGAGTAAGGCGACCTACCGCTTTTGGTGGTGCCCTTACCGGTCGGGGCAGGCATGAGCCAATGGCACCCCGGCACCCCGCCCCGTCCCCTTGCGGCCCGTGCGCACCCTGGCTAGGGTACGCGCCGTGATTTATGCCGCATCGGGTCGAGGTAAAGGTGTCCTATATCAGCACGCGCGGCCAGGCGCCCGCCCTGGCGTTCGACGATGTCCTGCTGGCGGGTCTCGCCCGTGACGGTGGGCTTTACGTGCCGGCGGCATGGCCGCAACTGACACCTGACGATCTGCGGCGTTTCCGGGGCTTGTCCTATGCCGAGTTGGCGGTCGAGGTGATGCTGCCCTTTCTCGGTGGCACCATCGACCGGGCGGATTTTACCAGGCTGGTGACGGCTGCCTACGGCACGTTCCAGCACAAGGCCGTGGTGCCGCTGACCCAGATCGACAGCAATGCCTGGATGATGGAGCTGTTCCACGGTCCCACGCTGGCCTTCAAGGACGTGGCGCTGCAGCTGCTGGGCCAGTTGTTCGACCATGTCCTGGCCCACAAAGACAGCCGCGTCACCATTGTCGGCGCCACCAGCGGCGACACTGGTTCAGCGGCGATCGAGGCCTGCCGCGACCGCGAGCGGGTGGATATTGTTATCCTGCACCCGCATAACCGCACGTCGGAGGTGCAGCGCCGGCAGATGACGACGGTCCTGTCGTCCAACGTCCATAACGTTGCCCTGCAAGGCACGTTCGACGATTGCCAGGACGCCGTGAAGGCCATGTTTAACGACCAGCCGTTCCGCGATGCGTTGAACCTGTCGGCGGTCAATTCCATCAACTGGGCCCGTATCATGGCCCAGATTGTCTATTATGTGGCGGCCGCTGTGGCGCTGGGCGCACCCGACCGGCAGGTGGCCTTTGCTGTACCCACGGGCAATTTCGGCAATGTCTATGCCGCCTATGCCGCGCGTCAGATGGGCGTGCCGGTGGCAAAACTGATCGTCGGCACCAATGAGAATGACATTCTGGCCCGCTTCTTTGCGTCTGGCGAGATGAAGGCCGACGGCGTGGTGCCAACCCTGTCACCCTCGATGGACATCCAGGTTTCCAGCAATTTTGAACGGCTGCTGTTCGATCTGATGGACCGCGACGGGGCCGCCGTGGCCCAGTGTATGGCCGGCTTTCGGCAGACGGGGCGGTTCGAGGTCAGCCAGGGGCAGTTGGCCCGCGTGCGCGAATTGTTCGCCGGGTATCGCTGCGACACCAAACAGACGCTGGATGTGATGCGCGAGGCCTATGCCGGTTCCGGCTATCTGGTGGACCCGCACAGTGCCGTGGGCGTGGCGGCAGCCCGGCATACTGGACTGGACCCTGCTATCCCCGTCATCGTCATGGGTACGGCCCATCCGGCCAAGTTCCCCGACGCTGTGGAAAAGGCGACCGGCGTGCGCCCGCCCCTGCCCCGCCATCTGGCTGATTTGTATGAACGGCCCGAACGACTGGATATCCTTCCCAATGATATCCAGATATTGAAAGACTATGTGCGGACCCGCGCCCGCGTCGCCGCTTCCACCGTTTGAAACACCGGATCAGAGAATACGTGAATAACAGCTTCCCCGCCGCCCCCGGCACCCGCGTCACCACCCTTCCCAACGGCCTGCGTGTCGCCACCGACAGCATGCCCCATGTCGAGACCGTATCGGTCGGTATCTGGTTCGGCGTCGGCAGCCGGCACGAACCGCTGACCGCCAACGGGGTGGCGCATCTGGTCGAACATATGCTGTTCAAGGGAACGCCGACGCGCGACGCCTTCGCCATTTCGGCGGAGATCGAGAATGTCGGCGGTCATCTGAACGCCTATACCAGCCGCGAGCAGACCTGCTATTACGCCAAGGTCCTGAAGGAGGATCTGGGTCTGGCACTCGGCATTCTGGCCGACATGGTACAAAATCCGCTCTTCGATGAGGGGGAACTGGCCAAGGAACGCCAGGTCATCCTGCAGGAAATCGGTCAGGCCGAGGATACGCCCGACGACATCGTTTACGACCATTTCCTGGCCACCGCCTTCCCGAAGCAACGTCTGGGCCGTCCAGTCCTGGGCACCGCCGATGTGGTGGAAAGCCTGCCGCGCACGGCAATGGTCGATTATGTGACGGGCCGTTACGTCCCCGCCAACATGGTCGTGGCCGCCGCCGGCAACATCACCCATGAGCAGGTGGTGGAACTGGCCGCCCGCCTGTTCGCCTATCCGGGTGCGGGTGAGGTGACGGGGGCCGAACAGGCCCTCTATCACGGGGGTGAGTTCCGGGAGGAGCGCGACCTGGAACAGGTACATGTGCTGCTGGGCTTCGACGGGGTGTCGAACAATAGCCCGGATCTGCATGCGGCGATGGTCATGTCCACCCTGCTGGGAGGGGGCATGTCGTCGAGGCTGTTTCAGGAAGTGCGGGAAAAGCGCGGGCTGGTCTATTCGATCCACAGTTTCAACTGGTCCATGGCCGACAGCGGCGTGTTTGGCATCTATGCCGGCACCGGCCCCGACAGCACCGCCGAACTGATCCCCGTGATCTGTGAGGAGGTGCGCAAACTGGCCGGCACCCTGACAACAGAGGAACTGGTCCGCGCCAAGGCGCAATTGAAGGCCAGCCAACTGATGGGCCTGGAAAGCACCACCAACCGCGCCGAACAGCTCGGTTCGCAGTTGCTGACCTATGGCCGTGTCATCCCGCCCGCCGAAACGGTGGCCAAGCTCGATGCGGTCGATCTGGCCGCCGTTGCCGCCTGTGCGGAACGCATGTTCAGCAGCAAACCGACCCTGACGGCCCTGGGTCCGCTGGACGGTCTGGAAAGCCTGGACAGTGTGACAAGCCGTCTGGCAGCCTAGGATCTTAGGGCCCAGAGCACGCGCAACCAAACAACAGCAATCGGGGGGAGGCAGGAGCAGGATGATCCGTTTGATCCCTGACGGTCTGTTGAGCCCCCCGCCCTTGCGTGTTGACGGGCCCCATGTCTTCATCCGGCCGGCCCAGCCGCGCGATTGGAAACAATGGGCGGAAATCCGGGAGATCAGCCGTGAATTCCTGGTGCCATGGGAGCCGACCTGGCCGCCCGATGCCTTGACTCAGACGGCGTTCAACCGTCGTCTGCGCCGGCAGGCCGCCGAGTGGCGCGATGATGAGACCTACAGTTTCCTCACCTTTGAACAGGGAAGCGAGCAGGTGGTGGGCGGTATCGGCCTGACCAATGTTCGGCGCGGTGTGGCCCAGATGGGGTCCATGGGCTATTGGGTGGGCCGGCCCTTTGCCCGCCGTGGCTACACATCAGAGGCTGCCCGCCTTATGCTGTCCTTTGCCTTCGGCCAGTTGGGCCTGCACCGCGTAGAAGCAGCGTGTCTGCCCTCAAACCAGGCCAGCAGCGGTGTCCTGGAAAAGGTAGGTTTCACGCGTGAAGGCTACGCCCGCGCCTATTTACGCATCAATGATAAATGGGCCGACCACGTGCTGTACGCGATCCTGCGCGATGACTGGGCGGCAGAACGGCACCATCGGGCATGAATGAAAAAGCCCCGCCTGATCGCAGACGGGGCTTTTTGGAGGAGCATCGGAAACAGACAGGGCCGATCAGAGGCTCTGTTCGATCCAGGACTTCAACTGAGATTTCGGCAGGGCGCCAATCTTGGTGGCGGTCACCTGGCCATCCTTGAAGACCATCAGCGTCGGGATACCACGTACGCCGAAACGGCTGGGGGTCGTCGGGTTCTCATCAATATTCAGCTTGGCGATGGTCACCTTGCCATCCAGTTCCCCCGCCAGTTCATGCAGGCTGGGAGCCAGCATCTTGCAGGGGCCGCACCATTCCGCCCAGAAGTCCAGGAGAATCGGACCTTCGGCCTTTAGCACCTCGGATTCAAAGCTGGCGTCGGTTACAGTGAGGATATCAGCCATTTTTCCCTCAGGGGGTTCGTGTCGTGGGCACGGCCCGCACGCGCGAACCGCCTCTCGACAGGAAATGTAGGCACCCGCCCGACCCTGGGTCAAGCCGGTGGCACCAGCACCCCTGCGCTGCACCCTGTGCGGCTTGAAATCGTTTATCTGAGATACGGAAAACTGCCCAACTATTTAAAATACGAGATATAACAAGGGCAATGCCCCTCGTTGGCAGGTATTAGCAAGCGGACCGGCCGGACATGACGGATCAAGGGGACAGCGGGCGTACCCGCAAATTAATGGAAGAGTTCGCGCCCACGACATTCGAGGAGCGCGGGGTCACCGTCCCCTTCACCACACCGCTGCTCAGCCAGGCACGTCTGCGCCGTGATGCGAATGAGCGATTTGAGTTCCTGTTGCCCAACTTCACGGCTGGCAAGGGCACCTATGTCCTGCCCTGGAAGGGGCTGCCCAATGTCATGACACTGACACTGCATGACCGGCTGCTGTTTGAAGAGATCGAAAAGCTGGAGACCCATTCTCCCGAACAGATCCGGTCCTGCGCCCTGACGGTGCAAGCGACAGGGGTCTGCGGACCCGACGCCGCCACCCGCGCCGTGAGCCTGCTGGACCAGGACAGCCAGTATCTTGTGTTGACCCAGTTCATTCTGGTGACGGAGCTGCTGAAGCTGGTCAATATCAGTGCCGCCGACCTGATGCGACCCGGCATGACTGCTGATGACAGCAAACGTGTGGCCCGCCAGGCGCTGGCGAAGGTGGCCGCAATGGTCGATATCCCGCCCGATGACATGACAGGCCGCGTTGACCAGTTGGGCGAGGCTGTGGCGCCGGTCGGCCTGCCGCAGGCACCGAAATCCGGCCGACTGCGGACCCTGGCCGACCGCTTGCAGGCCTTTGCCCAGGGAACGCAGCATTTCGCCGAAACCGACCCATCGGACGCGGCGATGTTGGGCACCTATGTCTCCACCGTCGCCAACCACACGCTGACCCTGGCCCGGCAGCGGATCGGCAAACTGGATGCGGCCTGCCGCGATGCCAGACAGATTGTCAATGATGCGCCAAAGCTGCACAAATCCATTCAGGAATTTGTGGCCCGCATCTCCTGGCTTCTGGATGGCTGGGAATTCCTGATTGCGATGTGGGAAAGTGTGAAAAGCGAGCCATCGGCCAGCAAACAGACCGCGATCAGCGATATTTCCCGCCTGCTGCCCATGATCCCGAAGGAAGAGATCAGCGCCGCCACGGAAAGCCTGGACCTGGACGCCATCCAGCGCCTGCAGAAAAAATGGGTGCGGGTCAATCAGGATTGGCGCACCGGTGTCCTGGACATGGATGCCGTGATGCGGCTGGAATCCCTGAAAGCGGCGATGGGCTGAGGGCACGGGCATGAACGACAAGAAGCCAGCCGCCCCAGGCTCCCCTGCCAGCAAAACCAGTGATTGGGCCGCCCTGGGCGCAGATATCATGCGCCTGCCGGATCGCAAGCTGCTGCAGATTTATCGCCTGCTGGAACAGGTGGGGGACAAACCGGAAGTATCGGATGCGTTCGGTGCCATGCGCCCGCGCCTGACGACTCTGCGCCCACCCCGTCGGCCAGCCTTGTCACGCCTGTTTTTTCTACCGGCAGAGGATATGCTGGATGATGTTGGACATTACAGCCGCCGCCTGAACCGGATTTGCCGGACAACCCTGTCGCCCTGCTGGCAGGCGGTGAGGGAACATATCCCCGCCGCCCTCATGCAGGAGGTAAACCAGGAAGTTGCCCTGGTGGATTACCGTGACGGCGCCGCCATCGCCGTCCTGGTAGAGCCGTTATGGCAGGCCGGGGCAGAAGCCCTGGACCGGGTCATGGCCGAGTGCCAGAACAATCTCAAATACAAGATTTCCCTGTTCGGCCGCGATGACGACGTACAGCGGCAGCTCGGCACCCTGCGCCAGATCTTGACCGTTGCCTTTCGGATCGAAAAGCTGAAGGCAGCTCTGCCGCCGCGCCCCATTCTGGATCTGGCCGAATCCCATGTCGAGATCATCCGCACTGCCCTGATTGACCTGGGCAAGGAAGATGCGTCCCTGACCCAGCCTTTGCTGCTGGTGCTGGCCTCCCGCATGCAGCGACCCGGTGAATTACTGCGTATGTTGGGCGAGGTGCGGCTGGGCGGAACCGTGGCAGAAAAGGAAACGCTGACACGAGAAATGTCTGGCTATGTGGTCGGCAACCTGCTGCGCCAGACCAGCGATTTCGACCGCGAAAACCTGCAGGTGCAAGGCGACCCGGCCAGTCTGGCGGCGGCGGCCGAACGGCTGACCGACGGTCTGAACTCTGTCAACGACACGGTTCAGGGGCTACGCGACAAGGACATCACCGCCAAGATGAAAAATGCCCGGGCGGAAATTGGGCATTTTGTGCTGAAAAACATCTGCGCCGATGTCGACAAGGAACTGACCAGTGCATTGTTTGGCCATGATGGCGCTCTGCCCAGCGATGAGGATGTGAAGAAGGCTGAACAGCTTGCGCTGGCCCTGCGCCGTTCATCAAAGCTGGCCGGCCCGCTGGGCATTCAGCGGGAAGTCACGGCCAAGATCAACGAGGCCCGGCAACAGGTGGTTGACAACACGCTGGCCGCCCTGCGCAACACCCCGCGCAACCGCGACGGTTCAATGGGGGCGGATGCCCAGCGTCAGATGTTCAACGGTCTGCGCATGGTGGAAATCCTGTCCGGGTCCGACGAGGCAGAACGCCTGTTCAGGGAATGGAACGCACAGTTCCGCTGACGGGGGACTTCCGCCCGCGCCGGCATCTGCTAGACTCCCCGCCTGTTCTGGCATGAGAGAGGCGCCGGTGATGCCCATCCCTGTCCGCATCGAAACCGACAGTTTCGGCCCCATTGAGGTGCCGGCTGATCGTTATTGGGGCGCCCAGACCCAGCGATCGCTACAAAATTTTCGGATCGGCGGCGAACGCATGCCGACAGCCCTGATCCGGGGGCTGGGTATTGTCAAGAAGGCCGCCGCCAAGGCGAATGCCATGCTGGGACAGCTCGACCCCCTTCTGGCCGACGCCATCATGCGCGCCGCCGATGAGGTGATCGACGGCACCCTGATCGACCATTTCCCGCTTGTTGTCTGGCAGACCGGGTCCGGTACCCAGACCAACATGAATGTCAATGAGGTCATTGCCAACCGCGCCATCGAGATGATGGGCGGGGAGATCGGGTCGAAGAAACCCGTCCACCCCAATGACCATGTGAACAGGGGCCAAAGCTCAAACGACAGTTTTCCCAGCGCCATGCATATCGCTGCGGCCGAACGCATCTACCATGATCTGATCCCGGCTTTGGAACAGCTTCACGCGGCCCTGGCCGCCAAGGCCGCGGCCTTTATGACGATCATCAAGATCGGCCGGACGCATCTTCAAGATGCGACGCCGATGACGCTGGGGCAGGAATTTGGCGGCTACGCCCAGCAGGTGGCCTTTGGCATCGACCGGGTAAAGGCAGTGATGCCGTCCTTACTGCGCCTTGCTCAAGGCGGCACGGCGGTCGGCACGGGCCTGAACACGGCCAAAGGTTTTGACGTGGCGTTCGCGCAGGAAGTGGCCGCCATCACCGACCTGCCTTTCATCACGGCCGCCAACAAGTTCGAGGCCCTGGCGGCCCATGACAGCATCGTGGAAGTATCCGGGGCGTTGAACACGGTTGCCGTCTCGTTGATGAAAATCGCCAACGATATCCGCTTATTGGGGTCCGGCCCGCGCAGTGGCATCGGGGAAATCAGCCTGCCGGAAAATGAACCCGGCAGCTCGATCATGCCCGGAAAGGTGAACCCGACGCAATCAGAGGCCATGACCATGGTCTGTGCGCAGGTGATGGGCAACCATGTCACCATCACCCATGCCGGTGCCACCGGTCATTTTGAACTGAATGTGTTCAAGCCGGTGCTGATCTACAATCTGCTGCAATCCATCAGGCTGATCGCGGATGCCAGCCGGTCCTTCGCGGAGAATTGTGTGGTCGGCATCGTTGCCAACGAAGCCCGTATCCGCCGGCTGATGGAAGAAAGCCTGATGCTGGTCACCGCCCTGAACCCCCATATCGGCTATGATAATGCCGCCCGCATCGCCAAGAAGGCGCATCATGAGGGTATAACCCTGCTGGAAGCGGGCCTGGCCTTAGGCCTGTTGAGCGAGGCGCAGTTCCGCGCCTGGGTAAAGCCCGCTGACATGGTGCATCCCGGATGACGGGGGCCGATCTGCAACCCGGCCTCTCTGTAACGGGCCGCCAGGTCCGTTGGACGGGGGTGGAAGCGCTCTGCCGCATCCATTATCCTGTGTTCCCCTTCGCCACGATCCAAGTCCAGCCATGAAACGTGCGCCCAGCATTGCCGGTTTATTGACGATCTGGGTGATCGTGTCGGTCGCCCTCACCATCATGGGACCGTTCGGCACCATGGCCATTCCTTTCCCGGAACGACTGCCTTACTGGCTGGGCCTGATGGCGGTGAATGGCTTGAAATGGTGGCTGTGGTTCCGCTTCACCGGCCCGCTGGTCCGGTGGCGGGACCGCGATATGGCCTGGCTGGCCGTGCTGTCGGTGTTTATCCTGCAACTGACCTTGCCCTTTGAAGTCCGATTGGCCAACTGGGCTGTGGGCGTATCTGCTCCGCCCTATCTGCCGCTCTATGGCAGCTCAGTGGCACTGGGGCTGATGATCTGTGCCGGCGTGGAAGCGGTACGCTGGATCCTGCGCCGCCACCCCACCGCCACCGCGCCCGCTGCTGCCGACCTCGCCCCCCCTGTGGGAATATCCGACAGAGTGCCTGTCACGACACCGGTTGAGCGGCCGGACATCGTCAGCGGCGGCCTGCTGGCCCGGGCCGGGGTAGGTGATGCCGATCAGGTTCTGGCGGTGGAGGCAGAGGATCATTACCTGCGCCTGTATCTGGCCGATGGGCGCAAGCCGCTGGTCCTGTACCGGTTGCGCGACGCCCTGGCAGAACTGTCGCATCTGGACGGCGAACAGGTGCATCGCGGCTACTGGGTAGCCGGTCGTGCGGTCCAGGGTCTGGAACGGCGCGACGGACGCAAATGGGCCCTGCGTCTGGAAAGCGGCATGCTGGTGCCCGTCAGCGCCACTTTCCTGCCGGCTGTCCGCCGTCGCGGCTGGCGCGAACTGGCCGCGTGAGGCTGGTTACGCCGCTGCTATCGTCGCATCGGACGGCAGGTTCAACATGTCCAGCACCGCCCCCTCACGCGCCGCGAAGGCACCAGGGAATGCCAGTTTGGCATCGCGTTCAATCGCGGCCATGGCCTTATCATCATGGTCGGGATCATGGTGGAACAGGCACAGGCGCTTGGCACCAGCCTCCTGCACCAGCTTCACGCCTTCATTCCAGGTCGAATGACCCCAGCCAACACGGGCGGCATATTCCTCCTCGGTGTAGGTGGTGTCATACAAGACAATGTCAGCCCCCTCGATCAGCCGCAGGATGTTCTCATCCAGCCGACCGGCCACATGTTCGGTGTCGGTGACGTAACAGAAGGCCTTGCCGCCATACTCGATACGGTAGCCTACCGCCCCACCCGGATGGTTGAGTTCCCCCGTCTTGACCACCAGGCCCGGCCCCAGATCCAACTGGTCACCGGCATGTAAATTCTGAAACGCCATTTTCGCCCGCATGGTGGTCAGCGGCACCGGGAAAAGGGGCTTTTCCATGCAGGTGGTCAGCACCTCGCCGATGCAACTGCACCCCGACAAGTCACGGGCAAAGATGTCCAGATGAAAATCCGGACAATAGCCCGGCTCAAAGAAGGGGAAACCGTTGATATGGTCCCAATGGGCATGGCTGAGCAGCAACGTGGCATGTTGAACCTTGTCGCGACGGAAGCGTTGACCCAGCGCGCGCAGGCCCGTACCCGCATCCAGGATCAGCGTGCGGTCGCCCGCCGTGATCTCGACGCAACTGGTATTGCCGCCATAGGTCAGATGCGAGGCATAGGCACAGGGAAATGTCCCCCGCACGCCCCAGAACTTAACCTTGAACTCCATGACACTGCCCCTGGAGCCGGACGATGCCCGGCGATTGCTGCCCCCGGTTACCGGCAGACACATTCTGCCAGACGTCTCGAAGGTTCCACAAAAATAAAGGCGACCGTGCCGGTCTTCCTGTGATGAGGCACACAGGGGCAGTCACGAATCTGTCATGGCGGAGGTGCATCTGGATAGGGTGGAACCAGCGACAGTATCGCCCCGCCCCTCCAGGGCCGAGCAAGCGGTCTCACCGCCTGATCCGATGATCCAGACGATCATCTTCCAGGCCGGCCGGTTCTTGATGAATGGCGAACTCTGCCTGGGGAAACACCGCGCGCAGTTCCCGCTCGATCTCATCGGTAATGTCATGCGCCTGTGCCAAGGTCAGGTGCGGGTCCAGTTCCAGGTGGAATTCAATATGCTGACCGATACCCGTGGACCGGGTGCGCAGGTCGTGGATGCCGCGGGTCTGCGCATGGGCCCGCACCACCTCCTTGACCTTCGCCCGGTCGGCAGCGGGCAGTTCGCGGTCCATCAGTACACCCAACGCTTCGCGGACAAGGCGGCTGGCGCCCCAAACCAGGAACGCGGCGATACAGAGGGCGAAGATCGGGTCCCAATAGGGCCATCCTGACCACGCCGTGAGGCCGAGCGCCGCAATGACGGCAGAGTTCATCAGCAGGTCGCCGCTGTAATGCATGCTGTCGGCAGCGATGGCCATCGACCCCGTACGCCGGACGACCCAACGCTGCACCAGCAGCAGTAACCCGGTCAGGAGAATAGCGAAAACCATGGTGGCGATGCCCAGTTCCGGACTTTGCACCGGGCGGGGTTCGGCCAGGCGGCCGATACCTTCATAGCCCAGGAAAACGCCGGACCCGGCGACAAAGGCGGCTTGGGCCAGGGCCGCCAATGGCTCTGCCTTGCCGCGTCCGAAACGGTGGGTGCTGTCGGGCGGCTGAAGGGCTTGTGCCACGCCCAGCAGGGTCACGACCGAGGCCAACAGGTCAACCGAGCTGTCCATCAGCGAGGACAGGATCGCCACCGCCCCGGTCGCCATATACGAAGCGAGCTTGGTTGCGATCAGGATGAGGGCCACGGTGACGCTGGCATAGGTGGCCCAACGCCGGTAACGCTCCCTCGCCTCCGCCGTGTCAGCCACCACGCACCTTTAGATCAGGGATATAGATCAGGGATAAAGGCGGCCCTTCGACCATGCCCCCTCACCCTCACGGGTGAACAGGATGCGGTCATGCAGCCTGTATTCCCGATCCTGCCAGAATTCGATCCGGTCGGGAACCACGCGAAAACCGGTCCAGTGCGGCGGGCGCGGCACAATGCCGCTCCCGAACCGGACCTCGGCATCGGCGACGGCCTGTTCCAGGGTGGCGCGGCTGTCCAGGGGACGGGATTGCTGGCTGGCCCAAGCGCCGACCTGACTGCCGCGCGGACGACTGGCGAAATAGGCATCCGCCTCGGCATCCGTGACCCGTTCCACCGGCCCTTCGATGCGCACCTGACGACGCAGCGATTTCCAATGGAAGGTCAGGGCCGCGAAATGCGTGGCCTGCAACTGATCACCCTTACGGCTCTGCGTATTGGTGTAGAAGGTAAAGCCGCGGTCATCCAGCCCCTTCAGTAGCAAAATGCGCACGGAAGGACGGCCATCGGCGGCAACGGTCGCCACCGACATGGCGTTAGGATCGTTGATTTCGGCCGTCTCAGCCTCGGCGAACCAGTCGCGGAACTGGACGAACGGATCGGTGGCGTTTTCCAGCGTCATAGCTTGATCTTTGTCATAGTTGCGCCCGAATTGATGGTGAAGATAAGCAGCATGGGTTGTTTGTCCATGCCGTCCCCCGCATGGCACCCGTCCGCAGGCGGAAACGCCCGATGGCGAATGGTTCGGGGGCAAAGCATGATCCGAGAAAGGTTCTGAAAAATGATTCGCAAGATCGTTGTCGCCACCGCCCTGGTGGCCCTGCTGGCCGGGTGTCAGACCACCGGCGGCAGCAAGCAGACCGGTGGCGCCGTGATCGGCGGCCTGATGGGCGGTCTGGCCGGCAGCCAGATTGGCGGCGGTTCGGGTAAACTATGGGCGACGGGTGCCGGCGCCGTGCTGGGTGCCCTGATTGGTTCTGAAGTCGGCGCCTCGCTGGACAAGGCCGACCGCGCCGCCCTGGAACGCAACACCTATGCTTCGTTCAATGCACCGCTGAACCAGCCTATTGTCTGGGACAACCCCAACAACAGCAACCGGGTTATCGTAACCCCGACGCAGGAGGGCCGCCAGCAGGGCACCGGCGCCTATTGCCGTGAATATCAGCAGACGATCATCGTCGGCGGCCGCAGCGAACAAGCCTATGGACGCGCCTGTCAGCAGCCGGACGGTTCCTGGAAAATCGTCAGTTAATGGCTGGCTGACACGGGCACAACCCAATATCCCCGCGTCAGGACACCCCCTGACGCGGGGTTTTTTATACCGATGCGCAGGGCCATCCCTGTCGGCCATGCTTGACCAGGGGCCGCCGGGGCGTAGGATGCGGCAGCTTTTCCCTTTTTACTGGCCGTTGGTGACCATGCGCGATCCCTACCTTGTCCTCGGGCTGACACGAAGTGCCACGGCCGACGACATCAAGCAGGCCTTTCGCCGCCTGGCCAAACAATATCATCCCGACCTCAATCCCGGCCGGCCCGATATCGAGCAGAAGTTCAAGGAGGTCAACAGCGCCCACGGCCTGTTGTCCGATCCTGAGAAACGGGCCCGTTTCGATAAGGGGGAAATCGACGCAACCGGCACCGAGCGGCCGGATCGCAGTTTCCGCCGTGCGTGGCAGAATGCCGGTCGCGGTCCGGGGGCGGGTGGTACGCGCGGGGCGGGCGCCGGCGCCCGTCCGGGCGGCGACACGGGTGATGATCCGTTCGCCGATGATTTCTTCAATGATATCTTCGGTGCAACCAAGCGGCGCTACTCCGCTGGCGCCGGGGCGGGGGTGAAGGCAAAGGGCAGTGACGTGAATTATTCCGTCAATGTCAGCTTCGCCGATGCCTGCCTGGGCGCCAAACGGCGGCTGACCTTGTCGACAGGCAAGACCATCGACGTCAATATTCCGCCGGGAACCCGCGATCAGACCAAGCTCCGCCTGAAAGGCCAGGGGCTGGCGGGGTTGGGCGGCGCAGGGGCCGGGGATGCCATTGTCGAGGTGCTGGTCGATAGCCACCCCCTGTTCACCCGAAAGGATGATGACATCCACCTGGACGCGCCGGTCACCCTGCAGGAAGCCATTCTGGGAGCGGCCATCAAGGTGCCGACCCTGGATGGCCAGGTCGCGGTGAGGGTGCCCCCGGGCGCCAACAGCGGCACCACACTGCGTCTGAAGGGCAAAGGCATTCCCAACCCGGACCGCAAGGTCACCGGCGACCTCTATGTCAAGTTGGTCGTCATGCTGCCGGAGAAGCCCGACGCCGAACTGACCGCCTTTATTGAGCGCTGGTCAAAGGGCAGGGATTACGACGTGCGGCGCAAGCTGGGGGTGTAGGCGACCCCCGCTTTCCTCACTTCTGTTCTTCCTGTGCCTTGTCCATGGCCCCCTCGGCTTTCGCTCGCAGGTCCTCGATGGTGGCGCCGAGATTGACACCCGCCTTTTCACCAGCCTTTTCAAGTTCCGCAGCCGCACGGTCGCTGGCCTGCTCCAACTGATCGGCCGCCTTGTCGGTCACCGCTTCCAGTTTCTCGCCGGCTTTTTCCTGCGCCGACTCCAATTTGCCGGCGGCGTCTTCCAACTTGCTGGCCGCGTCATTCAGCGTGGTGGCTGCCTTTTCAGCAGCGGCATTGATCTTCTCGCCTGCGCGTTCAGCGGTATCCTGGCTATCGCAGCCGGCCAGCACCAAGGGAACGGCCAAGACCAGAGCCGACACCTTGGCATGGCGCAGAAATTTCAGGCCCATCATTTCTCTCCATTGCTTCCGGGTCTGGTGTGACCCCTTGGCGCCAGACCGCCACGCACTACGTTCAAAGGCTGACGAAGGTAAGATGGAAGCAATCCATGGCATCCCCCTACATCATCATTGGTGCGACCGGTGGGACCGGTCGTGCCCTGGCACGGCGGCTGGCAAACAGAGGTCATAGATTGCACCTGATCGGGCGCGATTCAACCCGCCTTGCCGATCTGTCGCAGACCCTGGACGCCACCCACGCCGTCGCCGATGTCACAGAAGAGGACGCGCTGACCGACGCTGTTCTGCGGGCTGACCAGGGCGACGGCATCGCCGGTATTGCCTATTGTGTCGGGTCGATCGTGATCAAGCCGCTGAAGGCCACGCGCAGCGCCGATTTCTTGTCGGCCTTCAATCTGAACCTGCTGGGTGCCGCTACGGCCCTGCGCGCAGCAGAAAAGGGGTTGAAGGCAGCCAAAGGGGCGGTTGTTCTGTTTTCCACCGTTGCCGTCGAACAGGGCTTTACCAATCATACTGTCATTGCCGCCGCCAAAGGAGCGGTGGCCGGGCTGGGCCGGGCCCTGGCGGCGGAATGGGCGCCCCATGTGCGCGTGAATGTCATCGCCCCGTCGCTGACCCGCACGCCGCTGGCCGCTCCACTTCTGGCATCCGAACAGATGGCACAGGGTATCGCCGCCATGCATCCCCTGCCCCGACTGGGTGAGGCCGATGACCTGGCCGCGATGGCGGAGTTCTTGCTGTCGCCCGATGCTGGATGGATCACCGGCCAGGTTCTGGCTGTGGATGGTGGACGCAGTACCTTACGCACCAAGGGATAGGAGACGAAGATGCACCGCCGCCACCTGATCCTGTCAGCCCCAATCGCCATGGGCCTTGGGTTTCTCCTGCCACGCCGGTCGGCGGCCTTCACCCTGCCCGAGACCGATACCCTGTCCTTTTCCGTGTTCCGCAAGAATGACAGCCCCATGGGCTATCACCGCTTGCGCTTTTTGCGGGACGGCGACCGGCTGATCATGGAGAAGGAGATCAATCTGGAAGTGTCGCTGGCCTTTGTGACCGCCTATAGCTATCGCCATCACAACCGGGAGGTGTGGCAGGGCGGACGTTTGGTGGAGATCGAAACCCGGACCAACGATGATGGTGACGATTATTGGCTGCGGGCCAAAGCCGGCCCCGACGGGTTGATGGTGGATGGCAGCGGCGGCAGCTATGTCGCCCCGGCCGATATCATCCCTACCAGCTACTGGAACAGCGCCATCACCAGTGCCACACAATTGCTGGATACCCAGCGCGGTCTGATCATGGACGTGCGGATGGAGGATAAGGGTGCGGTCATGCTGGAAACAGAGGCCGGTACCCTGCGCACACGCCAGCATACGATCAATATTCTGACCAACCCGCCCGGCCGCACCAATCAGATTGATCTCTGGTATGACGATACCAGCCAGTGGGTGGGACTGGCCTTTGAGGCAAAGGGCCAAAAGATCACCTACGTTATGGACAGCCGCGCCATCCCGCCGGAACCCGCCCCGCAATCGGCAGCCCGACTGTGACCGACTGCATCCGTCTGGTGCTGGGTGACCAATTGTCGCGCAATCTGGCCAGTTTGCGCGGGCTGGATAAGCACCAGGACGTGGTCTTGCTGGCGGAGGTAATGGCGGAGGCGACCTATGTCCCTCACCACCCGCAGAAGATTGCCTTCCTGTTCAGCGCCATGCGCCATTTTGCTGAGGAACTGCGGGCGGATGGCATCCGGGTTGACTATATCCGTCTGGATGATCCCGACAATACGGGCACCCTGGGTGGGGAGCTGTCCCGCGCCATCGACCGGCACCAGGCCGCGCGCGCCATCGTCACCTTCCCCGGTGAATGGCGCGTCTGGCAACAGATGCGGGCTTGGCAGCAAGATTTTGCCGTACCGGTGGCGGTGAAGGAGGACGACCGTTTCTTCTGTCCCATTGCCCGCTTCCGCGCCTGGGCCGACGGGCGCAAGCAGGTGAGGATGGAATTCTTTTACCGGGAGATGCGGCGGGATCACAAAATCCTGCTGACCCCCGACGGGCAGCCGGAAGGCGGGCAGTGGAATTTCGACGCGGAAAACCGTAAATCCCTGCCCAAGGGCCTGAAAATCCCCCAACCCTACCGCGAGACGCCCGATGCCATCACCAATGAGGTGCTGGCCCTGGTGGCATCGCGGTTCGCAGGGCATTTCGGCCGGCTGGACGGGTTCTTCTATGCCGTCACAGCGGCGGGGGCGGAACGGGCGCTGGACCATTTCATCCGCCACTGCCTGCCCCTGTTCGGTGATTACCAGGATGCGATGGCCATGGGCCAGGAAACCCTGTTCCATTCCATCTTGTCCCCCTACATCAATGCCGGCCTTCTGGACCCTCGCCGGGTGGTGGAGGCCGCTGAACAGGCCTGGCGGCAGGGCCACGCGCCCCTGAACGCCGTGGAAGGGTTTATCCGCCAGATCCTGGGCTGGCGGGAATATGTACGCGGCATCTACTGGCTGAAAATGCCGGGATATGCCGACACCAACGCGCTCAACGCCCACCGCCCCCTGCCCGATTTCTATTGGACCGGGCGCACCGACATGAACTGCATGGCGCAGGTCATCGGGCAGACCGAACGTCTGGCCTATGCCCACCATATCCAACGCCTGATGGTAACTGGCAATTTCGCCTTGCTGTTGGGGGTGGAGCCGGCTCAAATTGAGGAATGGTATCTGGCCGTCTATGCCGACGCCTATGATTGGGTGGAACTGCCGAATGTCCACGGCATGGTGATGCATGCCGATGGCGGCTATCTGGGCAGCAAGCCCTATGCGGCCAGCGGCAAATATATTCAGCGCATGTCGGACTACTGCACCCGGTGCCGCTATGACGTGAAAGAAACCATCGGCCCCACCGCCTGCCCCTTCAACGCCCTCTATTGGAACTTCCTGATGGAGAATGAGGCCAAGCTGCGCGGCAATCCCCGGATGGGGCTGGTCTATAAGGGCCTGGACGCCATGGAACCAGCCAGGCGCGAGGCGATCAGGGCACAGGCCGGACGGTTCATCACGGGCCTGATACCGGCCTATCGGGCGACAGGAACGGAGCCATCATGACACACCTGCCCACCCCCACCCCTGCCGATGGTGTTGCCTGGGTCACTGGTGCTTCTTCCGGCATCGGAGAGCATGTGGCACTGGCCCTGGCTGCCGAGGGCTGGACCGTACTGGCCAGCGCGCGGCGGGCCGAATCACTCGTGGCGCTGTCAGACCGGTGTCATGGACCGGGCCGCATCATCCCCGTTCCGCTGGATATTACGGATGCCGATGGGGTGAAGACCGCCCTGTCGGCGCACGGGCCCATCGCGCTGGCCGTGCTGAACGCCGGCACCTATTTGCCGGATGCGGCCAAAAATCTGGACCCCGGCACCTTTGCCCACACGATCAATGTCAATCTGGTCGGTACCGTCAATTGTCTGGCCGCCATTCTGCCCGGCATGATCGCGCGGCAGCGCGGGCAGGTGGCAATCGTCTCCTCTGTGGCCGGTTATCGTGGCCTGCCCCGGTCGCTGGCCTATGGCGCCTCCAAGGCGGCGTTGAACAACATGACGGAAAGCCTGAAGCTGGATGTGGAGCGTTACGGCATCAAGGTGCAACTGGTCTGCCCCGGCTTCATCAAGACACCGCTGACCGACAAGAACGACTTTCCCATGCCCTTCCTGATGCCGGTGGAGAAGGCAGCAGCCCGGCTGGTGGCGGGGCTGAAAGGCAACGGTTTCCAGATAACGTTCCCGCGTCGCTTTACCTGGCCGCTTCTGCTGTTGCGCCGTTTTCCCGATGCACTGTATTTCATGTTGGTTCGTCGAACCGTGCCGAAATAAGCATCGGGATCGGACCCTCAGGAAACGGCTTGGATCAAGGTGCGCATGGGATCGCTGAATGGACAGGTTCCGGTGGAGCAGGCGCTGGCCGCCTATATCCGCTTTTATCAGGAACTGCGGCCCGAAACAGTCGCCCGGCTGGACCGGCTGGTCGTTCCGGATGTGCATTTCAAAGATCCGTTCAATGATTTCCGGTCGCGCGACCGGATGAAGGCGGTATTCACCTCCATGTTCGACATGCTGGAGCAGCCGCGCTTCATCGTGCGCGACCATGCCCTGTCGGAACAGACGGCCTATCTGCGCTGGGGCTTTGTATTCCGCCGGAAAGGGGAGCCGCGGCCCCGCACCATTGAGGGTATGTCAGAGGTACGGTTCGACCTTGCCGGTCAGGTGTCCAGCCATATCGACCATTGGGATGCGGCCGAGCAGTTTTATGAAAAGCTGCCCGTGCTGGGCTGGGTGCTGCGCAAGATCAAGGCCTATATGGCGCATTAGCGCTTGTCGCGGGAAGGGGGAGCGCATACCTCCCTATGCCGCACCCGCGAAACAGACCTGAGCCATCACCATGAGCCTGTCCATCGTCCGCACTGTCGCCGACCTGCGCACCCAGGTTTACGCATGGCGCAAGGCGGGACTGCGCACGGCCCTTGTCCCCACCATGGGCGCCCTGCATGAGGGGCACCTGACCCTGGTGCGCCGGGGCCGCGACCTGGCCGACCGGGTGATTGCCACAGTGTTCGTGAACCCGACCCAGTTCGGCCCGAACGAGGATTTCAGCCGTTATCCACGGGACGAGGCCGGTGACGCCGCCAAGCTGGCCAGTGCCGGCTGCGACCTGCTGTTCGCGCCGACCGTTGATGTGATGTATCCAGCCGGTTTCGCGACCAGCATTGATGTCGGTCCCGTCACCACCCGCTGGGAAGGCGCGTTCCGTCCTGGCCATTTCCAGGGTGTGGCGACGGTGGTGACCAAGCTGCTGTTGCAGGCGGGTGCCGATGTCGCCTGCTTCGGGGAGAAGGACTATCAACAGCTTTGCACCATCCGCCAGTTGGTCCGCGACCTGGATATTCCGGTACAGATCGAAGGTGTGCCGACGGTGCGGGAGGGCGATGGTCTGGCCCTGTCGTCGCGCAACGCGTATCTGTCACCTGAACAGCGGCAGGTGGCGGGGCAACTGAACCGGGTGATGCGCGGTGTGATCGACCGGTTGCACGCCGGGGAGACGGTGGACGCGGCTCTGTCGGCGGGTACACAGGCCCTGCTGGACGCTGGCTTCACCGCTGTGGACTATCTGGCTCTGGTCGATGCCCTGACCCTGGAACCTCTGACGGCACCCGGCGCCGGTCGCCTGATCTGCACTGCGCGCCTTGGCGGGGTGCGGTTGTTGGACAATATGGCGGTATAAGAAAGGGCGGACCCTCACTGGTCCGCCCCGCATTATCCTTACCAGACACCCGTGTTGGGCATGCTGGTCCAGGGTTCCGCCGCAGGCAGCGACCCGCCCTTCTGCAACAGTTCGATCGAGATATTGTCAGGCGAACGGATGAAGGCCATACGGCCGTCGCGCGGCGGACGATTGATGGTCACGCCCTTGTCCAGCAGCGACTGGCAGGTGGCATAGATGTCGTCCACCTCGAACGCCAGATGGCCGAAATTGCGCCCACCGGTGTAAACTTCCGGGTCCCAGTTATAGGTCAGTTCGACCTGCGCCTCCGGTGTTTCATCGGCCGCCAGAAAGACCAGGGTGAAGCGGCCCGCCGGGTTCTCCATGCGGCGCAATTCCTTCAGACCCAGCTTGTTGCAGTAAAAATCCAGCGACTGCTCCAGGTCGGTCACACGGACCATCGTGTGCAGATATTTCATTGTTTCTTATCCATGGGTTGACAGACATCGCATGGTTTAACATGGGGCATCAGCAGCCGATATCCCAGTCCCGGCATGCATAGCCCCCCCCAGCGACCCCGCATGGTCGCCATGAAAGTTCGATTGCAATGCAGCATGATCCGTGTTGGCATGGATGTTAGCGGTGTCACGCATAGGGCTTCACCAACATTACCGGCACCATGCCTGACAGGTTGCAGGCATGGTGCCGGCGGGGATATGGATGACAAGTGATCCGGTCGTTCATCTCTGGGTTCTGACCGCGACGGCTTTGGTCTTCGCGATGCAGTTGGGATTCTGCCTGCTGGAAGTCGGGTTCGTCCGGGCCAAGAATTCCATCAATGTCGCCATCAAGAATGTGATGGATTTTTGCATCGCCGCCTTCCTGTTCTGGCTGTTCGGCTATGCCATCATGTTCGGGCCCAGTTGGATGGGCATCGCTGGCACCGGTGGCTTCATGCCCGACCATCTGGATGCCACGACACCCCTGGTGTTCATCCTGTTTCAGATCATGTTTTGTGGCACCGCAACGACCATTGTGTCGGGGGCGGTGGCCGAACGCATGGGCTATGGCAGCTACATCATCGTCTCCGCCCTGCTGTCGGCCCTGATCTATCCGGTTTTCGGGCATTGGGCCTGGGGCGGCATGGCGGGGACGGAAAGCCAGGGCTGGCTGTCGGCCATGGGGTTCATCGACTTTGCCGGCTCCACCGTCGTGCATTCCGTAGGCGGATGGCTGTCGCTGGCAGCGGTTCTGGTGATCGGCCCACGCACCGGGCGCTTTGATCCCGGTGTCCGGGCACTGGGCAGCAACAACCTGACCATGGCGGCATCCGGTGTGCTGGTCCTGTGGTTCGGTTGGCTGGGTTTTAATGGCGGTTCGGTGCTGGGGGAGTTGGACAAGGCACCAGGCGTCTTGCTGAACACTGTGGTTGCGGGCTGTGCCGGCGGTCTGGCGGGGCATTTCCTGTCGATGCTGATGGAACCGAAACCGCGTGTCGAACATTTCCTGAATGGCATCCTGGGTGGTCTGGTCGGCATCACGGCTTGCGCGCTGGTGGTCAGCACCGGGTCGGCGGCGGTGATCGGGGCGGTGGCCGGGGTGATCGTCATTGCCGGCGGCGTGCTGCTGGACCGCTTGAAGATTGACGATGCGGTGGGGGCCGTGCCCGTGCATCTGTTCGCCGGCATCTGGGGGACATTGTGCGTGGCCCTGTTTGGCGATGTCGCCCTGTTCGGCACAGGCCTGTCACGTTGGCAGCAGTTGGGGGTGCAGATCACCGGGATCGTTGCTTGCGGGGTTTTCACCTTTGGCAGCGGCTATATCCTGCTGTGGGCCATCAACCGGGTTTTTCCGCTGCGCATCGATGTGGAGGCGGAGCGGTTGGGCCTGAACGTGGCCGAACATGGCGCCACGTCCCCCATGCTGGATCTGGCTGCCGAGATGGAGCGCCACCGTCAGGAAGGCAAGTTTGACCGTCCTGTCCACGTGGAACCGCAGTCGGATGTGGAGTTGATCGCAGCACAGTATAATCGCGTGATCGATCGGGTCACGGCGGAGATCCAGCGTCATTCTCTGCTGCTGGAGGAATTGAGCAAGGCCAAAGTGGAGGCAGAAAACTCCAACCTCTCAAAGTCACAGTTCCTGGCAACCATGAGCCATGAACTGCGCACACCGTTGAACGCGGTGATCGGCTTTTCACAATTGATCGCTGATCAGGCCTATGGCCCCCTCGACGAGCATTACGTCGAACATGCCCGCGACATCCATGATGGCGGCAAACATCTGCTGGCGCTGGTCAATGATGTGTTGGATTTCTCGCGGCTGGAGGCCGGGAAGTTCCAGTTGAATGAACAGCCGCTGGATCTGGTGCGTATCCTGCGCGGTGTCCATCGATTGATGCTGCCGCTGGCCGAAAGTGGCAGCCTGGGCCTACTCCTGGATGCATCGCCTGATCTGCCAGCCCTGATGGCCGATGAACGCGCCATCCGTCAGATCCTGATCAATCTGGTCGGCAACGCGGTCAAGTTCACCCAGGCCGGCGGCAAGGTGAAGTTGATCGCCACCCTGGAACCTGATCGCCGCCTCTGCCTGACCGTGAATGACAGCGGCATCGGTATGGACCCGGCCCTGGTATCCAAGGCGCTGGAACCCTTTACCCAGCTTGAGGGCGGGCTGGCCAAAGGTCATGGCGGGTCAGGCCTGGGCCTGTCGCTGGTCAATGCACTGGTACGCCTGCATGACGGGACACTGGTGATCCAGACAGCACCGGGCAAGGGCACCAGCGTCCATATCCGCTTCCCCATCGCCCGCACCATCGAACGGGCAGCGGAGAAGGACCGGCGGACGGGCTAGGATCAGGGGCCACCGCCCCCCTTTATACCCTGAGCGCGGGCGGTCACAGCAACCACCGCCCCTCCAGCCAGCGAAGGACCCATAGCGCGCTGCGTCCCTGGGTCCAGTAACCCGCCCATTGCGCCAGCGCGGTGCCATTGCCCAGATCGAAGAACAAGGGCGGTGTGTGGAGGGTGGCGCGGCGCGGTACCAGGCTGCTGGCCAGCGCCGTCAGATTGAAGCCCAGCGTGCGCCAACCCGGATGCAGACCGCCTGAAGGGCAGACAGTCTCTCCCCCAGCCAATACATGGTCGAGACCGCCGACAAAAAGCCTGGCGTCACAGGCCAGTCGCCCATCGACATCAACATTCAGCCCGCTGGTCTTCAGCCAGCCCGGCCCCACCCCGCCTGTCGCATTCAAAAACAGGTCAAAGGCGATGCGGTCTCCGTTGGCCAGTACGGCCTCATTGCCGTCCACCCGTGCCACCGTGGCCTTTTCGATCAGGATGGCGCCATGGGCCGACAGAAACTCTGCCAGCCTGACCCCCACCGGCCCCGGTAACCTGGACAGGATCAGACCCCGCATCAGCAGCGTGACGGCCACATGTCCGCCCAGCAGGGCGGCAAGCTGAAGGATGGACAGTGCCATCCGTACCGCTTCGATCCCGCCGCCGGCGATGGTCAGGGCCACGACCCGACCCGGATGCAGTGCAAACCGGGCTTCCAGCGCGGCGCGCAGGTCCAGCAGGCGGGACAGGGGGCGTGTGGCAAAGCAGCGATGATGCCCGACGGTCCCCGGAATGGCCCGTGTGCCCGCCTCTGGTGCGATCGACAACAGGTCGAAAGGAACCGGCTCCCCCTCATGCCGGTGTACCAGACCGGCTTTCAGATCCAGGCCCAACACCCCGTCATCAATAAAGCCGATCCCGGCTTGCCGTGCCAGGGTACCGACATCTAGCCGCGCAATGGCGGGATCAATCCGCCCCGCCAGCATGGCCGGTACCGCCTCCGCCCAGATCTGCGGGGCTGTCGCCAGCAGGCTGACGCTGTGACCACGGCGCGATAATGCGGACAGTTGTTTGAGCAGCGGCGGCCGGGCGTGACCACTGCCCAGAAGCAGGATACGAAGCGGACCGGTCACCCGGCAGCCTTCGCCGCGGCCGCCCCTTCAGCCGGGTCGCGCAACACATAGCCGCGGCCCCACACTGTTTCGATGTAATTGTCGCCATCGGTCGCGGTGGTCAGCTTCTTGCGCAATTTGCACACAAAAACGTCGATGATCTTCAATTCCGGCTCGTCCATGCCGCCATAAAGATGGTTCAGGAACATTTCCTTGGTCAGCGTCGTGCCCTTGCGCAGCGACAGGAGTTCCAGAATGCCATATTCCTTGCCCGTCAGGTGTAGCGGAGCACCCTCCACGCTGGCGGTCTTGGCATCAAGGTTCACGGTCAGCTTGCCGGTACGGATGACACTTTCCGAATGACCCTTGGACCGGCGGATGATGGCCTGGACCCGCGCGATCAATTCGCGCTTGTCAAACGGCTTGGTCAGATAGTCATCGGCGCCGAACCCCAGACCCTTGATTTTATGATCCAGGTCGGACAGGCCCGAGAGGATCAGGATTGGCGTATTGACCCGTGAGGCGCGCAGACGACGCAGCACCTCATACCCGTCCATGTCGGGCAGCATCAGATCAAGAATGATGATATCGTAATCATAGAGTTTACCGATCTCCAGCCCGTCTTCACCCAGGCTGGTGGCATCCACGATGTACCCGCCCTCGGCGGACAACATCAGCTGGATGCTCTTCTGCATCGCGGCATCGTCTTCGACCAGCAGGACACGCATGACAAGTTCCTCGGGCTTTCAATGAGCATCACCCCATCTAAGGCAGATAGGTTAACAGACGCTCTACGGATATGCTATCCGACCAATGGCATTGCCAGGGGTCATAGCCTGTTCATTGGTATGTGGTGAACAACCCGGCAGATCCCTGCCACAGATCGGGGGCAATCGATGCTTGATCACGACCAGTTGCTGCAGGAGATCAACGCCCTGCCCGGCTATGCTGTTTTCGGTCGCGTGACCTCCGTCCTGGGCATGATGGTTGAGGTCGGGGGTGTCGAACGGCGCCTGTCCATCGGTGGCCGCTGTCGGGTGATCACCCGCGGGGGCAGGCCGGTGCCCTGTGAAGTGGTCGGTTTCCGGGGTGGCCGGGCCTTGCTGATGCCATTCGGCACGCTGGACGATATCGGCCTGGGCTGTCGGGCGGAGGTGGCGGAGGGTCAGGCGTCGATTTATCCAACCCAGGCCTGGCTGGGCCGCGTCATCAACGCCCTGGGACAACCCATTGACGGCAAGGGCCCCTTACCCACCGGTGATGTGCCTTATCTGATCAAGGCCGGTCCGCCGCCCGCCCATGCCCGCAAGCGGGTGGGCGGTAAGATGGATCTGGGAGTAAAATCCATCAATACGTTCCTGTCCTGCTGCCGTGGGCAGCGCATGGGCATCTTTGCCGGCTCCGGCGTGGGCAAGTCGGTGTTGATGTCGATGTTGGCCAAATATACCGAGGCCAATGTCAGTGTCATCGGCCTGATTGGTGAGCGTGGGCGCGAGGTACAGGAGTTCCTGGAGCATGACCTGGGACCGGAAGGCATCGCACGCTCCGTTGTTATCGTCGCCACCTCCGACGAACCACCCCTGATGCGCCGTCAGGCCGCCTACCTGACCTTTGCCGTGTCGGAGTTTTTCCGCGATCAGGAACAGGACGTGCTGTGCCTGATGGACAGCGTCACCCGCTTCGCCATGGCCCAGCGAGAGATCGGCCTGTCCGCCGGTGAACCACCCACCACCAAGGGCTATCCACCCACGGTCTTCGCCGAGTTGCCGCGCCTGCTGGAACGGGCTGGCCCCGGTACGGGGGTGGGTACCATCAGCGGCCTGTTTACGGTGCTGGTCGAAGGTGGCGACATGGAAGAACCCATCGCCGATGCGGTGCGCGGTATTCTGGACGGCCATATCGTCATGGAACGGCGTATCGGCGAACGCGGACGCTATCCGGCGATCAACATCCTGCGGTCGGTCAGCCGCACCATGCCCGGCTGCAACACACCGGAACAGAATGCGTTGGTCGGCAAGGCGCGGCGCCTGATGTCGGCCTATTCCGACATGGAGGAGATGATCCGCCTCGGGGCTTACCGCAAGGGCAGTGACCCGCAGGTGGATGAGGCCATTCATTACAACCCGGCGATCGAAGCCTTCCTGCGCCAGGGCAAGGGGGAGCGCAGCACCCTTGACCAGGGCTATGCCGAACTGGCTGCCATCCTGGGCGGGGCCAGCGGATGAAAGACCTGAAGCCCCTGATCCGCCTGAACCAGCGCGAGGTGGATCAACGCCGTCGTGTACTGGTGGAGTTGCAAGAGGCCCAGGAACGGCTGGCAGCGGAGCGGGAACAGTTTGAAAATCAGGTGGTCATGGAACGTGAACTGGCCGCCACTGACCTGATGCTGGCCAAGTCGTATCCCGCCTTCGCCAAGCGGGTGGAGATGATGCGCGACGACTATGAACGGCGCGCGGCCACCCTCAGGCTGGAGGTGGAGCGGGCCGAAGAAGCAGTGGCCGAGGCGTTCCGCGAACTGAAGAAATTTGAACAGGTCCAGGAACAGCGCGATCAAGCCGCCAAAGAGGCCCGGCGTTACCGCGAAACCCAGATGTTCGACGAGGTGGCTTCCATCCGCTTCTCCCGCCAGCAGGGGACAGCAGATGAAACCGGGGAGGGCGGTAGTGGCTGATCATCGCGCGCCCGCTTCCCATGGCCCCGGTGCCCGCCAATGTGCAGGCCTATTGTAGTCTCGCCCCTGTCTGCCGATACCCATGACCGTCCTGATCCTGAGCGTTTTTGTGCTGGTCTATCTGGGCATGGCCATCGGCCGCTTTCCCGGTTTGCAGATCGACCGGACCGGCATCGCGCTGCTGGGCGCCGTAATCCTGGCGCTGGCCGGCGCAATCCCGGGCGAAGCCCTGGCCACCGCCATTGACTACCCGACCCTTTTTATTCTGTTGGGCCTGATGATCCTGTCGGCACAGTTTGAACTGGCGGGCTTTTATGGCTGGTGTGCGGTGCGGCTGGCGCAGGCGGCACTTAGTCCGGTGGCGCTACTGGCGCTGGTGGTGGCGGTGGGTGGCGGGCTGTCGGCGGTGCTGGCCAATGATGTGGTGGTCTTCGCCATGACGCCATTGCTCTGCGCCGGGCTGGTGGCGCGGGGGCTGGATGCCCGACCGTATCTGATCGCCCTGGCGGGGGCCGCCAATGCAGGTTCGGCCGCCACCATCATCGGCAATCCGCAGAACATCCTGATCGGACAGTTGGGCCATCTGGATTTCTGGCCTTTCCTGGCGGCCTGCGCTGTGCCAGCCGTTCTGGCCATGGTGTGTGTCTTTGCCACCGTTGCCTTCATCTGGCGCGGGCGGCTGGAACTGGCCGATGCCAGTCCCCTGCCGCTGTCCCCGCCCGACCTTGACCTGTGGCATCTGAAAAAGGCGCTGCTGGCGACCCTGGTGCTGCTGGTGTTTTTTGCCACGCCATTGCCGCAGGAGGAAGGGGTGCTGGCCGTGGCGGCGGCCATGCTGATCTCCCGCCGGTTCGCCAGCCGCCGCATGCTGGGGCTGGTGGACTGGCACCTGCTGGTGCTGTTCGCAGCCCTGTTTGTGGTCACGGCGGCGTTGGCCCGCACCGGCCTGCCGGCGGCGATGGTGGCCACACTCGCCAACAGCGGCTGGGCGCCGGACCGTCTGTCTGTTCTGGCCCCCCTGTCCCTGGTGGCCAGCAATACGATCGGCAATGTGCCGGCGGTGCTGCTGCTGATGCAGGTCTGGCCCAGCCCGCCAGAGGGCGCGCTTTACGCGCTGGCCGTCCTGTCCACCCTATCGGGCAACCTGCTGCTGCTGGGTAGCCTTGCCAACCTGATCGTGGTGGAACGCGCAGCGGCCAGCGGCGTGACGTTGGGTTTTTGGGAACATGCCAAATGCGGCGTACCGATGACCCTGTCCTCCATCGCCCTGGCCATCGGGTGGCTGTGGGCGATGGGGCATGTGGGGTGGTGATCGTTACGCTGCCTTGGCGTTCACCACACTGTCGAACAGTTCCTGCACCGTTTCGCGCTTCAAATCCTTGACGATGAAGACGATGCGGGTGCTCTGGTCCGCCGTGGGCCAAGTGTCCAGTTGCACCGGCGGGTGGAACAGGTGCTGGACGCCGTGGATAACGATGGGCCGTTCCGCCTCCTCGACATTCAGCAGGCCCTTCACGCGCAGGATGTTGTCGCCTTGCGCCTTAGCCACTGTCTCGAAGAAAGTGACCAGCCCGTCCCAGGGCAGCGGCTTTTCCGACCGGATAACGAAGGACGAGATCTTGTCATTGTGACGATTGACGTCATGGTGGTGATGGTCATGGCCATGCACGTGATCATGGTCATGGTCACAATGGCCATGATCGTGGTCGCAATGGCTGTGGTCATGGTGGTCATGCCCATGGTCATGGGCGTGGTGCTCATGCCCGTGATCATGATGATCATGGGTGCAATGCCCATGATCATGGTCGCAATGGCCATGGTCGTGATCATGGTGATGATCATCCCCACCTTCATAGGCCTCGGCCTTCAGCCAGCGCTGAACGTCCAGCGACTTGGTGGCCGGGTTGTACAGGCCCGCATCGAACAGCAGGACAGGCAGGCCCTGATCCTTCTGCGCATCGACATGCACGGCACCGGGGTTCAGGTCATGCAGGCGGCGGCGCAGCGCCTCCACCTTGGCCGGTTCGGCCAAATCGGTCTTGGTCAGGACCACGCGGTCGGCAACCGCAGCCTGCTTCAGGCTTTCCTCATGCTCGTCCAACTGGCCCATGCCATGGACCGTGTCGATGGTGGTGACCACCCCGTCCAGACGGAAACGCGAGGCGATCAACGGATCGGTCATCAGCGTATGCAGGATGGGGGCCGGATCGGCCAGGCCCGTGGTCTCGATCACCACACGGTCGAATTCGGGAATGTCGCCACGCATGCGCTTCATGTAGAGGTCGCGCAAGGTCTCGGCCAGGTCGGAGCGGATCGTGCAGCACAGGCAACCGCTATCCATCAGCACCATATTTTCGTCCGACTGTTCGACCAGCAGATGGTCCAGCCCGACCTCACCAAATTCATTAATGACGACGGCGGTGCGTACCATGGCCGGATCGCGGATCAGGCGCGACAGCAACGTGGTCTTGCCGCTGCCCAAAAACCCGGTCAGGACCGAAATGGGCAGGCGGGGCGGCGGGCTGGGCGGGGTCTGTTGCGTGGACAAGAGAGTATTCCTCGGGCAGAGAAAAGGCAGTTTGTTTGGCGGACAAATGGGGGCGCAAGGCCACCCGCGTCAATGGTCGCGGCAGTCGGGGCAGATGCCCGTTACCTCTACGGTCTGCCGCTGCACGGTAAAGCCCTGCGCCGCCGCACTGTCAGCGATGGCTGCCGCAATGCTGCGGTCGGTCAGTTCGGTGGCATTGCCGCAGCAGGAGCAGACCAGGAACTGTCCGGTATGGGCGGTGCCAGGGTCGGGGCAGCCGACAAAGGCGTTCTGGCTTTCGATCCGGTGGATCAGCCCCTGTTCCAACAGGAAATCCAGCGCGCGATAGACGGTCAGGGGGGCCACGCGCTTCCCATCGGCTGACAGGTCTTCCAGGATGGCATAGGCGCCGCGCGGCTTATGGCTAGACCAGACCAGTTCCAGCACACGCGCCCGCTGCGCTGTTAGGCGCACGCCTCGTTCGGTACAGATGGCATCGGCACGCGCCAGCGCCTCCTTGACGCAAGACCCATGGTCATGGCGAACAGCATGGTCGTGAGGGTGGTGGCTATGGCTGGACATTGGATAGGCCTTCGGCAAACACAATGCCAATGTAGGCAGGCTGACTGCGGAAGGAAAGCAGGGTTACCCCTCCTCCCCCCAGCGCCGGACACGACCCGTCTCAATATCGAACAGATCCAGCACCCGGCCGATCGTGTGATCGACCATATCGTCCAGGCTTTGCGGGTTGGCATAGAAGGCGGGGACCGGCGGATAAACAATCGCCCCCATCTCTGTCACCGCCGCCATGCTGCGGATATGGCCCAGATGCAGCGGCGTTTCGCGCAGCATCAGCACCAGGCGGCGGCGTTCCTTCAGCACCACATCGGCGGCACGGGTCAGCAGCGAACTCGTCACACCCGAGGCGATTTCCGATAGGGACCGCACCGAACAGGGAGCCACGATCATGCCCATGGTGCGGAAACTGCCCGACGAAATCGCCGCGCCAATATCAACAGCCGCATAAGTCACATCGGCCAGGGCCCGGATCTCGGCGACCTTCAGCCCCGACTCGTGCGCAGAGGTCACCTCGGCAGACCTGCTCATTACGAGGTGGGATTCGATGCCCAGCCGGCGTAACGTTTCAAGCAGGCGTATGCCGTAAACGATGCCTGACGCCCCGCTGATCCCGACAATCATTCGTCGGGGCGGCGTCGATGTCGGGCGCTGGTCAGGACCGGATGAACCGGCCGGCTGTGGGAGGATATCTGCCATGGAGGTGATGTAGCGCCCCCGATGGTTTTCGTCCAGGGTGGGCAATCCCCCTCTCGAAAAACCCAACCACCCTATCCATATGCATAGAGCCACAGGTTACGATTCCATGTCAGGATTGTGACCCACGTTTTGTCCATCAGGAAAGGTCAAGCCGCGTTTCAGGTACCAACAACCAGACAGGTCCGTTGTTCCATCGTTCAAGAAGGAGAGGCCGTATGTTGTTCCCCGAGCGTGTTGAATCGCTGCGTGTGAAGCACGAGAACCTGGACCGGGAGGTGCGTATGGAATCGCGCCGCCCCATGCCCGACACAACGACCCTGACCCGCCTGAAAATGGAGAAATTGCGCGTGAAGGAGGAGATGGACCGTCTGGCCCGCGCCTGACGGCATTTCCGGCCCGAACGGCCAGAGGAAAGGCCCCCCGTTCGCCATGCGGACGGGGGGCCTTTTGTTTCAGGGGACTTTGCTGTCCGGCATTCCTGGGGCGGCGGGCGCTGATTTCTGCTGCCTGATCAACAGCGCTTCAAGATCCATATAAGCAGGTGGAATGACAGTGGCGATCTGGTCCCGATGCTGTTGCAGCAAGGCCGCCGCCTGCTCAAATCGCCCCAACCGTCGATGCAGTTCCACGGTTAGAAAGCGCAGATTGGCCGCTTTCTTGGCATCGGCTGGCGGTGACCTTTCCAGGAATTCCTGGAAGAGCGGCAGCGCCTCCGCCAGATAGGTCCGCGCCCTTTGTTCATCCGGTTCGGATTGCCAGGACGCGTAGACCATACTGGCAGCGATATGGTCCAGCGGTCGGTTCAGCAGGCGCTGCAACCGCGCGACCAGATAATAGACGGGGTGATCCTTGCGCAGGGTCTGATACTCAGCCGTCTCTGCAAAGGCCTTCAGCTTGACCAGTTCTTCCGGACTGAAGGTTTGTTCAAACAGGGGAAAGCCGTTACCGGGACAGGTCACCATGGGCCAGGGCGACACCGCCGACCCCACCTGTCGAAAGTCCAGCCGGATGATAACGAATGACGCGGACTGAGGCACCATTGCCATGAACCGCTCCCCATTCAGCGGACAGATATGGGGCATATCCGCGCTGACGGAGGCATCGGCCCGGCCAGTACACCAGACACACAACACACATGCCGACAGAGCCAACCAATATTTGACGGTGCGCATCGACATGCCCCGTTCCCTGTTACCCCGCAAGGGTAAGGTTAGGCCATGCCGACAAGACCATTTTATGTCCGGATCATGGTGAAAGAAGGGGCGGGCAGTTGTTACGCCGCCCGCCCCTGCCCCGTTGATCAGTGATGATCCTCCGGCACCGGCCTGTCTGACAGGTACACCTGCCCGCCCTTCTCCTTGAACGCCGCCGACATGGCCGCCATCCCCTCCTGCGCCGCCGCATAGTCACGCACTTCCTGCGTGATCTTCATGGAGCAGAATTTCGGCCCGCACATGGAGCAGAAATGCGCCAGCTTGGCGCCTTCCGCCGGCAAGGTCTGATCGTGATATTTCTCCGCCGTTTCGGGGTCCAGTGACAGGTTGAACTGGTCGCGCCAGCGGAATTCGAACCGGGCGCGGGACAGGGCATCATCGCGCTCCTGGGCGCCGGGATGGCCCTTGGCCAGATCGGCAGCATGGGCGGCCAACTTATAGGTGATCACCCCCACCTTCACATCGTCGCGGTCGGGAAGGCCCAGATGTTCCTTGGGCGTGACATAGCAGAGCATGGAGGTGCCGAACCAGCCGATCATGGCAGCGCCAATGCCGCTGGTGATGTGGTCATACCCTGGCGCGATATCGGTGGTCAGCGGCCCCAGCGTGTAGAAGGGCGCCTCGCCACAGACCTTTAGCTGCTTGTCCATATTGGCCTTGATCTTGTGCATGGGCACATGGCCCGGCCCCTCGATCATCACCTGTACATCATGTTTCCAGGCGATCTGGGTCAGTTCGCCCAGCGTATCCAGCTCCGCGAACTGGGCGGCGTCATTGGCGTCCGCAATGCTGCCGGGCCGCAGACCGTCGCCCAGGGAGAAGGCGATGTCATACGCCTTCATGATCTCGCAGATTTCCTCAAAATGCGTGTAAAGGAAGTTCTCCTTGTGATGGGCCAGGCACCATTTGGCCATGATGGAGCCGCCCCGGCTGACGATACCCGTCACGCGCTTGGCCGTCAGCGGGATATAGGCCAAGCGCACCCCGGCATGGATGGTGAAATAATCCACCCCCTGCTCGGCCTGCTCAATCAGCGTGTCGCGGAACAGTTCCCAGGTCAGGTCCTCCGCCTTGCCATTGACCTTTTCCAGGGCCTGATAGATCGGCACGGTGCCGATGGGCACGGGGCTGTTGCGGATGATCCATTCGCGGATCGTGTGGATATTGCGGCCCGTGGACAGGTCCATGACGGTGTCCGCACCCCAGCGGATGGCCCAGACCAGCTTATCCACCTCATCTGCGACGGATGAGGTCACCGCCGAATTGCCGATATTGGCATTGATCTTCACCAGGAAGTTCCGGCCGATGATCATCGGCTCCGTCTCCGGGTGGTTGATATTGTTGGGGATGATGGCGCGGCCGCGCGCAATCTCGTCCCGCACAAATTCCGGGGTCACATAATCGGGGATCGACGCCCCGAAATCCTCCCCATCGCGGGCCGCCTGTTCGGCCAGACGCTGCCGGCCCAGGTTCTCGCGGATGGCGACATACTCCATCTCCGGCGTGATGATGCCTTTGCGGGCGTAATGAAGCTGGCTGACATTCGCCCCGGCCTTGGCGCGCAGAGGCTTGCGCGCTGCCCGGTCGAACAGCGGCACAGGGCTTTCCTGGCCCTCACGCAGGCCATTATCCTCCGGCTTCACCTCCCGCCCGTCATAGGCCTCTACATCGCCGCGCGCCGTCACCCAGGACCGGCGCAACTCGGGCAGGCCCAGGCGGATATCGGTGCGGATGGCCGGGTCGGTATAGGGGCCGGACGGATCATAAACCCGCACCGGCGGCTCGTTCGCGCTGGGCGACAGGTCGATCTCGCGCATGGAAACGCGGATGTCGGGAAAGCGCTCCCCCGCCACATGGACCTTGCGCGAGGCCGGCAGGGGGCCGGTGGTCACGCGGAAGTCGGGATCGGTAATGTTGGTATCGGGCATTTGGACCTCCCTTGATATGGAGATCCGGGCATGCGCACGGGGTGCGGCGGCAATGTCGGGGCAGACGGGGCCCCTATGCTTCCATCCCTACGCCGGTACGACCCGGATCAGGTTCGAAGGGTTCCCGCGCCGGTGCCGCCCATAAGCGGTCCCTGCGGTGTCTCAGCCCCTTGCCGGGGTTCCCCTTGGACGGGAGGGAAGGTGGGGGAGGAGGGGGTGGGGTGTCAAGCCGGATGGTTCGCTTAAAGAACGGCCAACACAAGCCCCGCCGCCGCCAGCAGCAATGCAGCCCAGCCCAGGCGGCGCCAGCGGCGACCCTCCCGCTCACGCACCGCTGCCAGGGCCAGCACCGACTCGGGGTGAAGGCGCAGGCCCCCGCCTTCGGCCAGCATATTGGCGGTCCGTTCCAGATCGCGGATCAGGCCGGGCAAGCGCCGGGCGATACCAGTGATATTGCCGATCAGGTCGGCGATCCGCGCCTCGGGGCCCCGATTCTCAATCATCCAGCGTTCGATCAGGGGTCGGGACAGGTCCCACATATTCACATGCGGGTTCAGGACGCGGCCCATGCCCTCCGCCGTCAGCATGCTTTTCTGCAGCAGCAGCAATTGCGGCTGCGTCTCCATCTGAAACTTCTCAGTCACCGCGAAAAGCTGGGCCAGCAGACGGCCCACGGAGATGTCGGACAGGGGCCGCCCGTGCAGCGGTTCACCGATGGACCGCACGGCCTGCTTGAACAGTTCCTGATCCTGGGTGGCCGGCACGAATCCGGCATCGAAATGCACCTTGGCGACCAGATCATAATCCCGGTTCAGAAACCCGATCAGCATGTCGGCCAGATAGAGCCGGGTCTGCCGGTCGATACGGCCCATGATGCCGAAATCGACGGCCACCAGCCGGCCCTGCGGCGTCACGAACATGTTGCCGGGATGCATATCGGCATGGAAGAAGCCGTCGCGGAACACCTGGTTGAAAAACGCATCTGCCGCATGGGCCAGCAACTGGTCTGTCTCCAAACCGGCGGCGCGGATCTCTTCGACCTTGTCGATGGAAAAGCCGATGATGCGTTCCTGTGTCATCACGCGCTTGGCGGTGCGGTCCCAGTCGATGCTGGGCACGCCGAAGGTGGCATCACCGGTGAAGTTCCCGGCCAGCTCTGATGCCGCCGCCGCCTCCATCCGCAAATCCATTTCCAGGGCGACAGTGCGAGCAAAGGTTTCCACCACCGCCACAGGCTTCAGGCGCCTCAATTTTGGCTGCACACGCACAGCCCAGTCAGCCAGCCAAAGCAGCAGGTCGATATCCTGCTGAAAAGCCCGCTCGATGCCCGGCCGCAGCACCTTGACGGCCACCAGCCGCCCGTCGGGCGTTTGGGCAAAATGCACCTGGGCGATACTGGCCGCCGCCACCGCCTGATCATCGAACCGGGTGTAGAGTTCGGCAATCGGCCGTTCCAGCTCTGCCTCAATGATGGCGCGGGCATCGTCCGCAGGAAAGGGCGGCAAGCGGTCACGGAGGTCGGCCAGATCGTTGGCAACCTCCTCGCCCACCAGGTCGGCGCGGATGGACAGGACCTGTCCAAGCTTGATGAAACTTGGCCCCAATGCCTGCAAGGCGGCGGCCAGGCGCTGACCAGGGCGGCCCGGCGCCTTGTTACGGTTGCCCAGCGACAGGATGAAGGCCAGGAACGGGGCGCTGTCGCGGAACAGTTCGACGGGCAAGGCACCGTGACGCCCCAGGATACGGCCAATGGCAACCATACGGGCCAGATTGCGAAGCGCGCGCAGCATCCTCAGACGCGCCAGCCAGAATGGATACAGGCAATACCGCCTGACAGGTTGCGTGCCTTGGCCCCGGTAAAGCCCGCCGCCTCAATCCGGCGGCACAGGGCCTGTTGTTCAGGGAACCGGCGGATGCTTTCCACCAGATATTGATAACTCTCGCGATCACCGGCCACCAGCCCCCCCAGGCGCGGCAGCAGATGAAAAGAATAGCCATCATAGATGTCCCGCAGGACCGGGATCACGACATGGCTGAATTCCAGACAAAAAAAGCGCCCACCAGGCCTCAGCACGCGCCGCGCCTCGGCCAGGGCCTTGTCGATACGTGTCACGTTGCGCAGGCCGAAGGCAATTGTGTAGGCATCCATCGACCGCGACGGAAACGGCAAATCCTCGGCATTGCCGACCGTCCAGTCGATACCCGACAGCATCCCCTCATCCACGCCCCGGTCGCGCCCCACCCGCACCATGGATTCGGTCAGATCGCAGACGGTGACCATCGCCGCCGGCGCCTGCTTCTTCAGGCGAAAGGCGATGTCGCCCGTGCCCCCTGCCACATCCAGAAGCGCTTCGCCGTCACGCGGGCGAACCAGATCGACAAAGGCATCCTTCCACAGACGATGAATGCCCAGCGACATCAGGTCATTCATCAGATCATATTTGCCGGCGACACTGCCAAATACGCCCCGGACCAGGGTCGCCTTTTCGGTCGGGTCAATCTCCCGATATCCGAAAAATCGTCCTTCCTCCCCGGCGGGGGGACGGGGTGGCGTGCCTGAGGCGGCGGCGGTGTGGGGCGTGTTCGCATCGGTCATAGGCCGAACATAGGCCGGACCCGGCGCCTTGGGAAGCGGGCGCGATGCCGCGCATCAACATGTTTGGGTTGCCGGAACCCGGAAATGACAAAGCCCCGCCGATGGGACGGGGCTTTGACAGCAACAAGGTCAGCGACCGGTATGCCGAAGATCGCAGGCTGCGGGACGCTGACGGTCGAGGACGGCCAAACCAGTGCCTGCAGGCAAGCGAAACCTTACTTGCCGGTCTCACGCGTGGTCGACAAAGTGCCGCCCGGCGGGGGCAGCACTTCTGGATTTTGGTCATCCTTCCAGAACATCAGCTTGTCCAGGAAGGTCGGGCTGCCCACCACAACGCCGGGATTCTCCCGGTCAACAATGGCGCGGATATCGGGGTTGGCGGCATCGGCGCCGGCCTGCGCCAGCAGCGCACCTTCGCCAATGGTCTGCTGCGGGTTGGTGCGCGGGTCGATCAGCGCACCGGAACCGGCCGTGCTGGCACCAAAGACGCTGGCCTGCGAACGGGTGTCGCGTTCCATTTCCTGTGGGCGTGGGCTGCCGGGCTGCGGCGGCCGCAAGGCAAAGTCGGGCGGCACCTCCAGCGGGGCGCGCGCCACGACCATGAATTCATCCGGGGCGTCATGGCCGCCAAACAGGCCACAGCCCGACAGCAGGCCCGCCATGGCCAGAACGGTGATGGCCGGTACGGCCGCCTTGCGCACTTGCTTCAACACAACCATGGTCCGATCCGTACCCTTTGAACGAGGAGCAGAGTCTTCAACAAACGGCCTGCCCGTACAACTGATGGCTGGCACTCTAGCGCTGCTCCGCGTCGGAGAACAGCCCGTCGATCAACAACAGGCCCACCCCGACCACGATACAGCAATCCGCCACGTTGAATGCCGGCCAGTGCCAGCCTGCGACGTGAAAGTCAAGGAAATCGGCGACGGCGCCGTAGCGGAGCCGGTCGATCACATTACCGATGGCCCCGCCGACCACCATGCCGGTGGCCAGCGCTGCCACGATCCGGTCATTGTGACGGTTCCACCACACAAGCGCGCCACAGATGCCGACGGCCAGCAGGCTGAGCGCATAGGGCATCAGGTCATGCTGGCTGTAGAACATGGAAAAACTGACGCCGAAATTCCAGGCCACCACCATGTTGAAAAAGCCCGTCACCTCGATGAAGGGCGTGACAACGGCACATTCCGGGCCTGGCGGCCCTGACAGGCAGGGCAGCAAGCTGGTCAACACCCATTGTTTGCTCACCTGATCCAGGATCAGGGCCAGAAGCGCCACGATACCGGTGACCAGACGCAACTTGCGGACCTTTTCCTTGTCCACGGCCGCTCGCGCGACCCCACCGCCCACTTCCATCATCCATCCGTGCCGCGTGTCATCTTTCCCGCTGCCTTATACCCTAAACACGGCGGAAAGGCGGCAAATGGTCGGGCGATATGTTAAAAATCCGCAATGCGGCCCTTGCACGGCCCGCCGGTTGCCTATGCGGCGGGCGGGGACACTGGCCATTTGCCTGTTGGGGGGCAACCTGTTAGGTTCCGCGCCGCTCGATTCCTTTAAAGTTTGAGAAGCCTGTCATGAAGGTCAATGCGAACACCATGCGCAAGGGTCACATCCTTGAGCATAACGGCCGTCTCTATGTGATCACCGGTACCCAGATTGTGCAGCCCGGTAAGGGCGGCGCCTTCATCCAGTTGGAAATGAAGGACGTCAAGACCGGTAACAAGAATATCGAGCGCTTCCGCACCGGCGAAGCCGTCGAACGCGCCCGTCTGGACGATCATGAGATGACGTTCCTGTTCGCCGAAGATGACAATTACACCTTCATGGACAAGGAAACCTTCGAACAGGTGACCATCCCCGGCGATATCATTGGCGACGGCAAGATTTTCCTGGCCGATGGTATGGAAGTCGTGGTGCAGTCCTTTGAAGGCGCCCCGCTCTCTGTTGAACTGCCGCAGTCCGTGGTCCTGCTGATCACTGAGGCTGACCCGGTGGTGAAGGGCCAGACGGCTTCTTCCTCCTACAAGCCCGCCGTTCTGGAGAATGGGGCCCGCGTCATGGTTCCGCCGCATATCGAGGCTGGCACCAAGATCGTCGTGAACATCGAAACCGGCGAATATATGGAACGCTTCAAGGACTGATGGGTCCTGCGGCCTTCCGCTTTCATCGGGACGCCCGCGCGGGTTTTATCGCGCGGGCGTTTCGCTTTTAATAGGCGGGAATTGATCCCGCAGTTTCTTCGTCATTGTGGAGTGTTCGACCATGGCAGCCCGTTCGGCCATTCTGAACGTTATGACCCGTGCAGCCGAAAAAGCTGGCAAGGCCATCCTGCGCGATTTTGGCGAGGTCGAACATTTGCAGGTTTCCCGCAAGGGTCCGTCCGATTTCGTTTCCGCCGCCGACCAAAAGGCAGAACGTATCGTCCGCGAGGAACTTCAGAAGGCGCGCCCCGATTTCGGCCTGCTGCTGGAAGAGACGGGTGAGATCAAGGGCAAGGACGGCTCGCACCGCTTCATTGTCGATCCGCTGGACGGCACCACCAACTTCCTGCACGGCCTGCCGCACTGGGCCATCTCCATCGGCCTGGAACGCGACGGCGAGATCATCGCCGGTGTCATTTATGAACCTGTGCATGACGAGATGTTCTGGGCAGAAAAGGGCGCTGGCGCCTTCCTGAACCATACCCGCCTGCGCGTCTCCTCGCGCCGGCAACTGGCCGATAGCATCATCGCCACCGGCATCCCTTTCCGCGGCCACGGCAATGCGCCTGTTTTTCTGCAGCAGTTGGAAGCCCTGATGGGCCAGGTGGCCGGCATCCGTCGCTGGGGTGCGGCCTCGCTCGACCTCGCCTACACGGCCGCCGGCCGCTATGACGGTTTCTTTGAAGCTGACCTGAAGCCCTGGGACATGGCCGCCGGGCTGCTGATGGTCACAGAAGCCGGTGGTTTTGTCAGCGAGATCGGTCCTGGCAAGTCCCCCTTGTCCAGCGGTTCCATCCTGGCCGCCAACGCCAACCTGCATTCCCATCTGGCGGTCGTCCTGCGCAACGCGGGGAAGCCTAAGGTGGCACCGGCAGAAAAGCCGAAGGCGTAATTTTATCATAATTTCCATTAGAAAGCCCTGTGGATAATAAAGTATCCGCAGGGCTTTCCATTTGTGCCAATAAACTCCAAGTAGTACATTTTTGGGCATAACCAGAATGTTGGGGGCCCATGCGTCGCGTCACACTGCTATTGGCAAGCCTGCTGCTGTCCGTCACCGCAACCGCAGCGGGAATCGAGGCACCGGGGCCGCAGGGTCCTTTGCGGGGAACCTGGGTAGATGCGGGGTCAAAATCCCCGGTCGTCCTGATGATCCCCGGTTCTGGCCCAACGGATCGGGATAGCAACAATCCCCTGGGCGTTAAGGCAGCGTCGTTCCGCCTCCTGGCTGAGGGGCTTGCCGCAAAGGGCGTCAGCAGCGTGCGGATCGACAAGCGCGGCATGTTCGGCAGTGCGTCCGCCATCCCGGACCCCAACGCCGTCACCATTGACGATTATGTTACCGACAGCGCCGCCTGGGTTACCTCAATCCGAAAGCAAACGGGTGCTGCATGCGTCTGGCTGCTTGGGCATAGCGAAGGCGGGCTGGTGGCCGTCGCCTCTGCGGGCAAGGTGCCGGATCTCTGCGGCTTGATCCTTATTTCCGCCCCCGGACGTCCCCTGGAGAAGGCGGTGATGGAACAGTTGCGGGCCAACCCAGCCTTTGCGCCCTATCTGGCCGCGGCAGAAAAGGGCATCGAAACGCTGAAGGCCGGCAAACGTGTCGACCCGGTGGACGTGCCAGCACCCCTCATGCCCCTGTTCGCGCCGCAGGTACAAGGCTTCTTGATCAGTCTCTACGCCCAGGACCCCGCAGCTTTGCTCGCGAAAGTCAACAAGCCGGTTCTGATCATTCACGGCGACCAGGATATCCAGGTATCGGTCGCAGATGCTGAAGCGCTGAAGGCTGCGTCACCCAAAGCGACCCTGATGCTGATCCCCGGCATGACCCATGCCCTGAAGACGGTCAGCGGCAGTGACCGGGCGGCCAACATAGCCACCTATACCGATCCGAACCTGCCGCTGACGGCCGGGTTGGTGGAGGCAGTGGCCGACTTCGTAACGGCCAAGCAATAACTACACACCCTGCGGCACCGGCCCACCCGTCGCCCAGTCCAGAAGCTGCACCGTATGGACGATGGGCAGGGCCGTGCCGGACCCGATCTGGGTCATGCAGCCGATATTCCCGGCGGCGATGACATCGGGCTTTGTCCCTTCGATGGCCGCCACCTTGGCATCACGCAACTGCCCGGCCAATTCCGGCTGCAACAAGTTATAGGTCCCCGCCGATCCGCAGCACAGGTGCCCGTCGGGCACGTCCAGCACGGTAAAGCCAGCGCGGCGCAGCAGGTCGCGCGGCGGGTCCTTCACTTTCTGCCCATGCTGGAGCGAACAGGCGGCGTGGTAGGCCACACGCAGCGGCCGGGGTGCCGCCACATCCTCCGGCAGGCCGAGCATCGCCACCACCTCCGTCACATCGCGTGCCAAGGCCGACACGGTCGCCGCCGGCCCGGCCAGCACGGGATCGTCGCGGAACATATAGCCGTAATCCTTGACGGTGGTGCCGCAGCCACTGGCCGTGACGATGATGGCGTCCAGGCCTTCGCCTTCCACCTCCGCCATCCAGGCGCGGATGTTAGCCGCTGCGAAGCCGTGCCCATCACGGCCCATATGGTGGGTCAGGGCACCGCAGCAGCCCAGCCCCTTCGCTATCACCAGTTCCGCCCCCAACCGGGTCAGCAGGCGGATCGCGGCGTCATTGATAGCGGGGTTGAGGGCGGGTTGCACACAGCCGGGCAGCAGCGCCACCCGCATCCGCCGCGGCCCCTGCGCCGGGAAGGTGGCTGGCCCTTCCTGCGCCTGACGCGGATGCACCCGGTCGGGCGCCAGGTCGAGCATCCCACGCAGATCGGGCGGCAGCAGGGTGCGGAAGGGCCGGGCCAGTTTCACCAGCCGCATGGTCGCCCGGAACCGCCCCGCATGCGGCAGCAGCAGCGCCAGCGCCGACCGCGTCAACTGCACCTTCACCGGGCGCCTGGCCGTCTTCTCGATATGGGCGCGGGCATGGTCGACCAGATGCATGTAATGCACACCCGATGGGCAGGTGGTCATGCAGGACAGGCACGACAGGCAGCGGTCGATATGGTGGGTCTCCACAGGCCCGGCATCCCGTCCGCTTTCCAGCATATCCTTAATCAGGTAGATGCGGCCACGCGGGCTGTCGCGTTCATCCCCGGTGAGGCGATAGGTCGGGCACGTGGCCGTGCAAAATCCACAATGCACACAGGTCCGCAGAATTTTCTCCGCCTCTGCGGTTCCATTGTCGGCCAGTTGCGCCAGGGTGAAATGCGTCTGCATCACATCCCCATCAGGCCGGGGTTCAGGATGCCGGCGGGATCGAATTGCGCCTTGACCCGTGCCGTCAGGGCGGCCAGGGGGCCGGGCAGGGGCTGGAACACCGGCACCAGGGCCTTTACCGCATCGGGTGCACGCATCAAGGTCGCATGCCCATCCCCGCCTAAGGCACCCCTGACCACGCTGGCCCCCGCATCCGCCATGCCACCCGGCAAGCCCAGCCAGATCAGGCCCCCACCCCAATCCAGCCAGCCGATGGCGCGCGGAATGGCGGCACGGATGGTTGACAGGACCCCCATCCCCGCCATGGGCGGCACTGACAGGCGCCAGACATCCAGCTCGGGGCGCTCCGCCAGCGGCGCCGCATCGCGCAACCATGCCCAAAGCATGGTCGATTCGTCGCCCGCCAGCACCGCCATCGCCGCTCGTCCGTGCAAAAGCTGCTCCAGCGCCGACAACCGCTCGGCCACCGATACTGCAACCCCGTCCAGCCGCAGCAGAACGCAGGGTGTGCGGTCAGGCAGCAACCCATCCAAGGGCAGATAGGAAGGGGTAAAGGCGGCTGCCCCCACCTCCGCCGCCGAACCCAGCGCATCGGCGAGGGCGCGCGTAGCTTCCGCTCCTTCAATGCCTGCCAGCACAAGGGTTTTCGACACGGGCGGGGACGGCAGAACCTTGACCACGATCTCCGTCATGATGCCCAAAGTGCCATGGGCCCCAGTCAGCAATTTGGGCAGGTCAAAGCCCGTGACATTCTTCACCACTTTACCGCCCGACCGGAACACGCGGCCATCCCCGGCAATGGCCGTCATGCCCAGCACATGGTCGCGCACGGCGCCGGCCTTCACCCGCCCTGGCCCCGACAGACCGGTGGCCACAACGCCACCCAGCGTGCCACCTCCGGCTGGCTGGCCATAAAGCGGCCCCAGATCAGGCGGGTCAAAGGCCAGGGCCTGGCCATGGGTCGATAGCAGGGCCTTGAGTTCTTCCAGGGGCAGGCCCGGTTGCGCAACCAGGATCAGTTCCGCCGGCTCATAGGATATGACCGTGCGCAGGCACGACACAGACAGGGCCTGACCGGCGACCGCGTGTCCCAGTCCCGGTTTACTGCCGCCACCAGTGACGCGCAGGTTTTGCCCGGCGCGGACCGCATCGAGAAGGTCGGAAAGCATGGACCCTGCCATGGCACGATCAGAATCGGCATTCTGGGCGCAGCGGGAATGGGGGGGCAAAGCCGAACCGGCCGCCCGCCCCAGTCCATTACACCGCGTTCGGCCCCATCGGCTTGGTCAGCGCCACATCCAGATAATCATCGACAATCCGGCCCAGTTCTTCTGACTTCTCGTTGAAGAAATGGTTCGCCCCTTCCAGGCGGCGATAGTCGATCTTGATATCCTTCTGTGCCGACAGCTTGTTGACCAGACGGGTGACCGAGGCCTCGGGCACAATCTCGTCGCGGTCGCCATGCACAATCAGGCCAGAAGCCGGGCATGGGGCCAGAAAGCTGAAATCGAACATATTGGCCGGCGGCGCCACCGAGAGGAACCCATCCAGTTCCGGACGGCGCATCAGCAACTGCATTCCGATCCAGGCGCCGAAGCTGAACCCGCCAATCCAGCAGGCCGAAGCATTGGGATTATAGGTCTGCAACCAGTCCAGCGCCGAAGCGGCATCAGACAGTTCGCCCTCGCCCCGGTCATAGGTGCCCTGGCTGCGGCCCACACCCCGGAAATTGAAGCGCAGGGCAGAGAAACCGCGCTTGGTGAAGGCATGAAACATTGTGTAGACGATGCGGTTGTTCATCGTCCCGCCATGCTGCGGATGCGGATGCAGCAGCAGGGCGATCGGCGCATTCGGCAACTTGCTGTGAGAGTAACGACCTTCCAGACGGCCGGCAGGGCCGTTCATGATCACGTCAGGCATCGATGCACCGGTCCCGGTCAGACATGCGAGGGGCGAGCGTCAACAGGCGATCGGCAGCGGCCAGCGAACAACCCAAGGCCGGGCGGCCTTGGTAGAGGGGCGATTCTTGACCGTCCATCCCTGTCATTCTATAGGACTGCCTCAGGCGGTTGTGGGCCGTCGAGCCGTGCCCCTGATCAGGACACGCCCCGCCGTCCACGGGACTGTATCAGCGCGTTAACCGCGTTGATATGGAGACGGACTATACCACAGCGCCCATATTCGTATTCAAGCCTCTTTGCAGGGGAAATCAAGCCTCTGGCGGAAAAGCATTCCATGCGCCCACCTCTTTACCTGGACTGGAACGCCACAACGCCCCTGCGGCCCGCCGCCAGAGAGGCGATGATCGATGCCCTGGCGCTGATTGGAAACCCATCCTCCATCCATGGATTCGGGCGCAAGGCCCGGCGGCGTGTGGAAGATGCGCGTGATCAGGTCGCCGCCCTGGCCGGTGTTGCCCCGGCCCAGGTCACCTTTACCGGTGGCGGTACAGAGGCGAATAATCACGCCCTTTCCCTGGCTGCCCGGCATGGTCGTCGTCTGCTGCTGGGGGCCACGGAACATCCATCGGTCCTGGAATGCGCTACTACCGACAGCGCGCTGATCCCGGTGGGGTCTGACGGGCTGATTGATCTGACGGCCCTGGAAGAAATGCTGGCCGCCGGACCGGCACTGGTGTCCATCCAGGCAGTCAACAGCGAGACCGGGATCATCCAACCGCTGGGCGCCATTGCCGATCTGGTTCATCGGTACGGTGGCTGGCTGCACAGCGACGGGGTCCAGGCAGCGGGTCGCATCCCGTTTGACATGGCGGCAATGGGCCTGGATCTGGCCACCCTGTCGGCCCACAAGATCGGTGGGCCGCAGGGGGTGGGCGCCCTGCTGGCGGCCGCTTCGGTGCCGCTGGCCCCGTTGCTGCGTGGTGGCGGTCAGGAACGGCGCATGCGGGCGGGTACCGAAAATGTCGCGGCCATCGCCGGATTCGGCGCCGCAGCCCAGGCCGCACAAAGCTGCCTGTCCGATTATGGCACCCTGGCTGTGCTGCGTGACCGGCTGGAAGCAAGCATCCGCGACACCGCCCCCTGGGTTCGGATCATCGGTGCCAACAGCCCGCGTGTCGCCAATACCAGTTGCCTCGCCCTGCCCGGCCAGCCTGCCAACAGCCAGTTGATGGCTTTTGATCTGGCCGGGATCGCCGTCAGCGCCGGATCGGCTTGTTCGTCTGGCAAGGTCAAGTCCTCAGCCGTGCTGACCGCCATGGGTCTGGGCGAAGAGATTGCCAGCGCCGCCATCCGGGTCAGCTTGGGCTGGGAAAACACTGAACAGGATATCGACCGGTTCCTGTCCTGCTATCTGCCGCTGGCCGCCCGCGCCCGGCCTGCATCGTGAAGGAAACTGCTGTGGAGCCGACCCTGCCCTGCTGGCATTGCGCCGCCAATGTCACGGTTCGCGCCCTGTTCTGCCATGAGTGCGGTACAATCCAGCCGCCAGGAGAAGTCGATCCCTTCACCCGTCTGGGCCTGACAGCACAGTTCGAATTGGACATCTCGGCCATCGACCGGCAACTGGCCGGATTCGCCCGCATCCTGGCCCCAGCCCGGTTCCTGGACAAAGGCGACAAGGCGGTAACGCTGGCGGCGGCACATCGGGTTGTCCGTGAACAGGCCGCCGCCACCCTGCGCGACCCGGCCTGCCGGGCCAGGGCCCTGCTGACCCTGGCGAATGCGGCCCCGGTCCAGCCGGTCAATGGCGGGACCTGGGAACTGGACATCATCGCCGCTCCCGACCAGACCGCCCGTGCCCGGGCGACAACCCAGGTAAAAGACGCGATGGCGGCCGAACTGCGCCTGCTGCTGGATGCCTTCCGTCTGGGCAACCTGACCCTCGCCGCCACCCGGTTGTCGCGGGTCGAGGCCATGGCGCTGGCGGTAGCGGCCGCGCGTCGGCTCGGCTAATCCCCCATCGCCACACCATCACGGCGGGGATCGGCGCCACCCTGGATGCCAGCCGGGGTGACACGAATGATATGGATGCCGCTATTGGCATTATCCCGCTTCACCTGATGCCCCATCGCCGCCAGGCTTGCTGCCAGCTTATCAGCAGCAGGCACCGATTCGATTTGGGTGGCACCATTGCGGTTCAACAGGATCGGGAGGTTGACCGCCGCCTGCGGGTCCAGATCCCAGTCCAGCATGGCGACCAACGCCTCGACCACATAGCCGATGATGGCAGTCCCACCAGGAGAGCCGATGGCCAGAACCGGGTTCCCCTTCTGGTCGAACACGACGGTCGGTGCCATGGAAGAACGCGGGCGCTTGCCCGGCCCCGGCGCGTTGGCCACCGGCTTGCCATCCTTGACCGGTACAAAGGTGAAATCCGTCAACTGGTTGTTCAAGACGAACCCGCCGGCAATCAAGCCGGAACCGAAGGCGAATTCGACAGAACTGGTCATCGACACCATCCGCCCCGCATCATCAATGATGGAGAAATGGGTGGTGGAGGGAATATCCGGGGCATCGGCGGCGGGGTAGAGCGCGCCTGTGCGGAAGGGCGGTTCGCCTGGCGGCACCGGGCCGCTGGCGGCGCGTGCCGGGTCGATCCCGGCGGCGCGGCTGGCGATATATCCCGCGTCAATCAGCCCCCGCGTCGGCACGGCCACCTGATCGGGATCGCCAATATGGGCCTCACGGTCAGCATGGGCACGTCGGCTGGCCTCCATCAGAAGGTGCCAGGCACGGGGATCATCCTTACCCATCGCGCGCAGATCGTGCTGCGACAGCATGCCCAGAATTTGCAGCACAGCCACCCCGCCAGCCGAGGGGGGAGCCATACCGCAGACCTTCCACACCCGGTAAGGCATGCAGATGCCGTCACGCTCCACCGACCGGTAGGTCGCCATATCCTCCAGGCTCAGCACCGGCGTACCGCTTTCACCGGCAGCCTGCTCCAGGCGCTCAACAATGGCCTTGGCAATGGGGCCCCGGTAAAAGGCGTCCGGCCCCGCAGCGGCCAGCAGACGCAGGCTGATTGCCTGTTCCGGCATGGGGATACGCTCACCCAGAGCCGGCGGCCGGCCACCCTCCCGGTAATAATCGCGCAGCAGGTCGGGCGACTTGCCCAGCATGCGCTGCCACTCGGTCAGGATGCCAACCATGCGTGGCCACGCAGGCACACCGGCATCGGCCAGATCGATGGCCGGCTTGAACAGGCTGGCCCAGGGTAGTTGACCATGAGCAGCATGGGCCTGGGCCAGCATGGCCACCACACCAGGCACACCAACAGCCCGGCCCTGCGGAAAGGTCTCCAGGAACGGTATGGGCTTGCCATCCGGCCCGATGAACAAGGTCGGCGTTACAGCCGCACCAGCCACTTCCCGCCCGTCATAGGTGGTCAGTTTGCCCCCCGGTTCGGCCAGCAGCATAAAGGCGCCGCCAGCCAGGCCGGATGATTGTGGCTCCGCCAACCCCAGCACGGCCTGCACCGCAACAGCGGCATCCACGGCATTGCCGCCCTGACGCAGCACATCCAGCCCGGCCTGCACCGCAAGCGGATTGGCCGCCACCACCATGTGACGGCGCGCGGTGACCAGTTCTTTCACCCTGGCGGCGGATGCCGGTTCCGGCGCCTGCTGCGCCAAGGCGGCCGACGGCATCAGGCATAAGGCCAGAACACCGGCGATCAGACGGCGGGAGACGGTCGAATGGGGGAAGAATTGCATCAGCCTGTCCGGGACCTGTTTTTTACATGGTCACCCGGTGGAACCGGGACTGGCAAGCGCTAGTTGCGGCGACCGAGCGCCCTGTCCATCCGGCAGCGCCGAGCAGACACCCCAGAAACAGGAAGCGGGCCACAACGGGCCCGCCCAATAACGAACAAAAGCCGACAGGGGTCGACCATAACAATGACCGAACAGGCGCAGACCAAACCCAGGTACGGCGCCGAGTTGAACCCACGCGGAACACAAAAAAAATCGGCAGCGCCACCACCAGGGCAACGCTGCCAATCCTTTACCGAACTGACACCAAAGCGTCAGGGCAAACGCCGATCAGAGATCATAAGATCTCGACGCGGTTGGCCTGCGGACCCTTCTGGCCCATGCTGGTGTGCAGACGCACGCGCTGTTCCGGAGTCAGGGCGCGGACACCCGAACGCTCCAGAGCGGTGATGTGCACGAACACGTCCTTGCCGCCGCCATCGGGGGTCACGAAACCGAAACCCTTATCGGCGCTGAAGAACTTGACCACGCCTTCGATCGTTTCCGTCGGGCCGCTGTCAAAGCTGCGGGCAACGCGCGGCGGGCGCGGGCTGTCGCCATAGCGGTCGCCGCCGAAACGGTCGCCACCGCCGAAGCGGTCGCCGCCGCCAAAGCGATCGCCACCGCCACCAAAGCGGTCGCCACCGCCCGCCGGGCCACGACGGGCCGGCTGGGCCGTCGTGGTATCGACGCTGTGGATCGAAGCGACCTGCGGACCCTTCTGACCCTGCGACAGATCGCAGACGATGGTGGTACCATCGGCCAAAGCGTCATGACCAACGGCCTGAACGACCGAGGCATGCAGGAAGGCATCGGGCGACCCATCAGACAGGGTCACGAAGCCGAAGCCCTTCGTGGGGTTATACCATTTGACCGTGGCGGTGACGCTCCGGCGGGTGATCTGCGGGCTCTGCGGAGAACGGCGCTCGTACATGTGGTCTCGAACTCGACTGTCGTAGTGTAGGGAACTTCACCGGTGGACCGGCTGCAAGGACAGTACACGGTTCGACGCCATGCGGAAAGCATATCCGCAAGGTGCCTGTCCAGCAGCCATCCCATGAAGACCCTACACTGGATATTGGCGGGATGCACTATCAAAGCCGTCGATTGTTACCGAATGATAGCAGGGCTGACGGCCTGCCCACGCAAGGACCGCATAGCCATCTAGGGACCATTATCCTGCATAAAGCGGTTATTTCCACCCGACAGATCAGTAAAATACCAGGGCTGGTGTCAGTTTATCTGTGAAGCGGCTATTAGGGTGGCGCTGTTGGGCTTGCACATTCCGTGCAAACCACCCTTCCAAGACTGTTTCCCCTGAAACGCATAAGAGGTAATCTCCCACTCGTCGCAACAAGGACAGCGCCTTATCGAACGCATGGCCGCTACCCGCAGCACCGACGATCTGCCCGCCCCCCCACCCACGCTAAAGGAGCGCTTCCTGGCGTGGTGGGAAGGCATTGATGTCCAGCGTCGACACAACGACGCTGGCGAGGAACCGACTGCGCCGGGCGAAGATGCGTCGCCGTCTAATGCCAAGCATTTGAACCGTAAGGGTAAGCCGCTCTGGACCGCCACCCGTATCGAGGTGGTGGAGAAGATCTGGGGGCCGGGTTTCTCCTCCCCCGGCGGTGACGAGTTTATCCCCACCATCGTGAAGCCGCTGGGCCTGAACCCGGCCATGAGTGTGCTGGATATCGGCGCCGGCCTGGGCGGGGCGACTCGCGCCATGGCCAAACAATACGGCACCTGGGTCACAGGGCTGGACGGGAACCCCGTCCTGGCTGAGGCGGGTATGTTCCGGTCGCAGAAATCCGGACTGGCACGCCAAGCACCGATCCTGTCCACGGATATGGAAAATTTCACCTGGGGCAAGCGGGTGGATGCCATATTCTCCAAAGAGACCTTTTACACGGTCCGCAACAAGGACAAGCTGATCGACAGCATCGAGGCTATTCTGAAGCCACGGGGACAATTGCTGTTCACTGATTATGTGATCGATCCCGGCCATGCCAGGGGCCGGGATTTCGATGGCTGGATTCATGCCGAACCGTCAGAGCCGTCCCCCTGGACGGTGGAGCAATATGCGGCAGCCCTGGCCCAGCGCAACCTGGACATCCGCATCACCGAGGACAATACCGACACCCACCGCGCCTTGATCTTGAACGCCATCCAGGAACTGGTGAAACATCTGGAAACGGTCGCCATGGACCACGACACCAAATTGGCCGTGGTAGAAGAGGTGGAGATGTGGGCGCGGCGCGTCGCCGCCCTGTCATCGGGTCTGCGTTACTACCGATTCTATGCTTTGAAGCCTGGTGATCTGAGCTGATTGCCGCCGAATAGCTGGGTTTTTGCAGCGCGGGAGGGGGTTGCATGGCATGGATGCGCCTGTCCGGTTGACAGGGGGGCGCGCCGCGACTATGTTCCGCGCCTCGCAAAGAACGCCTCCAGCGCCAGAGTGCTTATCATGAAGATCGTGAATTCGCTGAAGTCGATGAAGACCCGCCACAAGGCTTGCCGCGTTATCCGCCGCAAGGGCCGCGTCTACGTCATCAACAAGCTGAACCCGCGTTTCAAGGCCCGCCAGGGCTGAGGTTTCGCTGATTTGGTTTGCGCCGGGATGTGACAGTCCCGGCGGGCAGGAACCGCGCCTTTCGGCGCGGTTTTCGCGTTTGGGGGTTCCACATCGCTTCCGCGCTGTCGCATGCTAGGGGACACAGGCCCCAGCCGGTGACTTGCCATGCCCACGATGCCCACCCCCGATCCTGCCGCCCTGTCAAAACGGGCCGACCTTCTGCGCCGTCTGCGCGAGGCGGTGCCCGGCGGGGTGATTGCGGACGAGGCGTCGCTGCGCGCCTATGATACGGACGCGCTGTCAGCATATCGCCAGATGCCCATGCTAGTCACACTGCCACGCAACACGGCGGAGGTGGCCGCCATATTGCGGATATGTCACGCGATGGGTGTGAAGGTGGTGCCGCGCGGGGCTGGGACCGGCCTGTCGGGCGGGGCCTTGCCCCTGGCCGACGGTGTACTTCTGGTTTTGACAAAACTGTCGCGTATCCTGGAGATTGACTACGATAACCGCGCCGTTGTTGTGCAGTCGGGTGTCACCAACCTCGCCATCAGTCAGGCCGTAGACGAGCGCGGATTCTATTATGCACCCGACCCGTCCTCGCAGATCGCCTGTTCCATCGGCGGCAATGTTGCGGAAAACTCCGGCGGGGTGCATTGCCTGAAATATGGGGTGACAGCCAATAACCTCTTGGGAATCGAGGTTGTCACCATGGAAGGTGAGGTGTTGCGCCTGGGCGGTAAACATCTCGATTCGGGACATTATGACCTGTTGGGCGTCATGACCGGGTCAGAAGGGTTGTTGGGGGTTGTCACAGAGGTGACGGTACGCATCCGGCCCAAGCCCGCCCTGGCCCGCGCCCTGCTGGTCGGTTTCGACCGCACGGTGGATGCCGGTGATGCCGTCGCCGCCATTATCGCGGCGGGCATCATCCCGGCGGGCATGGAGATGATGGACCGCCCTGCCATCCATGCCGCAGAAGATTTCGTGAAGGCCGGATATCCCCGCGATGTGGACGCCCTGCTGATTGTGGAACTGGATGGGCCGGCGGCAGAGGTGGATGCGCTGATCGCCCAGGTGGCGACGATCACGACGGCCCATCATGGCCGCCCACCACGCCTTTCCAACAGCGAATCGGAGCGGTTGGCATTTTGGGCTGGGCGCAAGGCCGCCTTTCCCGCTGTGGGCCGCATCAGTCCTGACTATATGTGTATGGATGGCACCATCCCGCGCAAGGCGCTGCCCGAGGTCCTGTCCCGCATGGCGGCGATGGAGGGAGAGTACGGCCTGCGCGTCGCCAATGTCTTTCATGCCGGCGATGGCAATCTGCACCCTTTAATCCTGTTCGACGCCAACAAGCCGGGGGAGTTGGAGAAGGTAGAGGCGTTCGGGGCCGCCATCCTGCGCCTGTGTGTGGCTGTCGGCGGGGTGCTGACCGGTGAACATGGGGTGGGCATCGAAAAGCGCGATCTGATGCCCGATCAGTTTACGGCCGACGACCTGGAACAGCAGACACGCCTGAAATGCGCCTTCGATCCCGACAGCCTGCTGAACCCTGGCAAACTGTTCCCCACGCTGCACCGCTGCGCCGACAGCGGCTGGATGCAGGTCGCCGGCGGACGGTTGCCTTTCCCCGATCTGCCCCGGTTCTGATGATTGACGCCCCCGCCCGCCCCTGTTCTACTGCGCCGCAATGCAGGGCACGCAGGGCGGACATACCCTGGCGACACCCGACAAAAACGGCGGATGGGGTTCAGCATGGGTTTGGGAACGTGGCGTTACGCCATGATGATGGGTGTCCTGGCGGGATGCATGGCCAGCCCGGCCTGGGCGGCGCCCAAGACGCTGGTTTATTGTGCCGAAGGCAGCCCGGAAAACTTCAACGCGGCGCTGAACACCTCCGGCACCACGTTTGACGCCACCCGGCCCCTGTTTGACGGGCTGGTGAAGTTTGAGCGCGGTACGACCAAAATCGTGCCGGCCCTGGCCGAACGCTGGGAGATCTCCCCCGATGGCCTGACTTACACATTCCATCTGCGCCGCGGCGTGAAGTGGCAATCCTTCAAGGATTACAAGCCGACGCGCGATTTCAACGCCGATGACGTGCTGTTCAGCCTGAACCGGCAGTGGAAGGCAGACCACCCCTATCACCCGGTCTCCGGTGGCGGTTACGCCTTCTTCAAAAGCATGGGGCTGGGTGACCTGCTGAAGGCGGTGGAGAAGCTCGATGATTACACCGTCCGCATCACCCTGAACCGGCCCAACGCGCCCTTCCTGGCCGACCTGGGCATGGATTTCGCTAACATCACCTCGGCGGAATATGCCGACTTTCTCCTGAAGAAAGGCACCCCCGAGCGCTATGACCAGGACCCGGTCGGCACCGGCCCCTTCCGCTTCGTTGTCTATCAGAAGGATGCGCAGGTCCGGTACCGGCGCTTTGAAGAGCATTGGGGCGGGAAGACGCCGATCGACAATCTGGTCTTCGCCATCACACCGGATGCCGCCGTGCGCTATGCCAAGCTGAAAGCCGGCGAATGCCATGTCATGCCCTATCCCAACCCGCCCGACCTGCCTTCCATGGCCAAGGACCCCAACCTGACCTTGATGCAGATGGAGGGGTTGAATATCGGTTATCTGGCCTTCCAGACGCAGAAGAAGCCGTTTGATGACAAGCGGGTACGTCAGGCCATCAACATGGCCGTGGACCGCAAATCCATCCTGGAACAGGTGTTCCAGGGCAGCGGCACCCTGGCCAAGAACCCCATCCCGCCCGGCATTTTCGGTTATCTGGCCGATAACAAGGATTATCCCTACGATCCCGCCAAGGCCAAGGCCCTGCTGGCGGAGGCAGGCTATCCCAACGGGTTCGAGACCGACCTGTACGCCATGCCGGTGCAGCGCCCCTACAACCCCAATGCACGGCGTATGGCAGAGATTATCCAGGCCGATCTGGCCAAGATCGGCGTGAGGGTGAAGATCGTCAGCTTTGAATGGGGGGAGTACCGCAAGCGCATCCAAAGCGGGGAGCACCAGATGGCGCTCTATGGCTGGACGGGTGACAATGGCGACCCCGACAATTTCATGTACAACCTTCTGGGCTGTGCGGCGGCCAAGACCAGCGGCAGCAACATCGCCAAATGGTGCCACCAGCCCTATGAGGATCTGGTGTTGAAAGCCAAGCAGGTGCCCGATCAGGCCGCCCGCGCCAAGCTGTATCAAGAGGCACAGCGCATCTTCAAGGAAGAGGCGCCCTGGGTCACCATCGCCCATTCTGTGGTGTTCGAGCCGGTGTCAAAGAAGGTCATCGGCTATAAACAAAGCCCGTTTGGCCGGCATCAGTTCGATGGGGTGGACATGGCGCAGTGAGGGCCTCCCCATGCTGAAATTCATCGCCACCCGCATCGCCCTGCTGATCCCGACCTTCCTGGGCGTGACGCTGCTGGCGTTTTTCCTGATCCGGCTGGTGCCCGGCGACCCGATTGAGGTGCGGTTGGGTGAGCGCGGCATCGATCCGGCGCGGCTGGAGGAAATGCGCGCGCAGTTGGGCTTGGATAAGCCGCTGCTGGAACAATATGCCGATTACCTGGCCGGCGTGTTGACGGGCGATCTGGGCCGATCCCTGATCACCCAGACGCCCGTGCTGGATGAATTTGCCGAACTGTTCCCGGCCACGATCGAGCTGTCGCTCTGCGCCATCCTGTTCGCGCTGATCATTGGCTTGCCGGCAGGGGTGCTGGCAGCGGTGAAGCGCGGGGGGCCGCTGGATCATGGGGTCATGGCGGCCAGCCTGACCGGCTATTCCATGCCCATCTTCTGGTGGGGATTGCTGCTGATCCTGTTCTTCTCCGTGATCCTGGGCTGGACCCCGGTCAGCGGGCGGTTATCGGCGGCATACTATGTGGAGCCGGTGACAGGGTTCCTGCTGATCGACAGTTGGATGTCGGAGGAGGAAGGCGCGTTTCTGGACGCTCTGCACCATCTTGTGCTGCCGTCCATCGTGCTGGGCACCATCCCGCTGGCCGTCATTGCACGCATGACGCGGTCATCCATGCTGGAGGTTCTGGGCGAGGATTATATCCGCACGGCCCGCGCCAAGGGGTTGGGCCTGTTCCGCATTGTGGGCTTGCATGCCCTGCGCAATGCCATGATCCCGGTCGCCACCGTGATCGGCTTGCAGGTGGGCACACTGTTGGCCGGCGCCATCCTGACAGAAACCATCTTTGCCTGGCCCGGTATCGGCAAATGGCTGATCGAAAGCATCAACCGGCGGGATTATCCCGCCCTGCAGGGTGGGGTGCTGCTGGTCGCCTGTGTGGTCATGCTGGTCAACCTGGCGGTCGATCTGCTCTACGGCCTGCTTAACCCCCGCATCCGGCACGCGAAATGACCGATCTTGTCCTGAAGGCACCCCCTGGTCCATGGGCCGAATTCTGGGGCCATTTCCGTCGCAACAAGGGTGCGGTGCTGGGGCTGGTCATCGTCCTGGCGCTCAGCTTTGTGGCCATCTTCGCCGATTTTGTGGCTCCCTATGATCCGGCCGAACAGTTCCGTGACTTCGTCCTGCTGCCGCCGGCCTGGGTGGAAGGGGGAAGCTGGGCGTTCCCTCTGGGCACCGATGATATCGGCCGGGACATGCTGTCCCGCCTGATCCATGGCGCTCGGCTGTCACTGTTCATCGGGCTGCTGGTGGTTACCCTGTCGCTGGTCGTCGGCGTCGCACTGGGGCTTCTGGCCGGGTTCTATGGCGGGGCATCGGATACGCTGATCGCACGGTTCATGGATATCCTTTTGGCCCTGCCCTCGCTGCTGCTGGCCATTGTCGTGGCCGCCATCCTGGGGCCGGGGCTGGTGAATGCCGCCATCGCGGTATCGGTGGTGATTGTCCCGCACTATGCCCGCTTGACCCGGGCGTCGGTGATGGCCGAGCGGGGGCGGGAATATGTGACGGCGGCGCGGTTGGCGGGGGCGTCTGATGCCCGGTTGATGCTGGTCACCATCCTGCCCAATTGTGCAGCCCCGTTGATCGTGCAGGCCACCTTGGGCTTTTCGACCGCCATCCTGGATGCGGCGGCCCTGGGCTTTCTGGGGCTGGGCGCACAGCCGCCGACGCCGGAATGGGGCACGATGCTGTCATCCTCGCTGCAATTCCTGCAGCGCGCCTGGTGGGTGGTGACCTTTCCGGGTATGGCCATCCTGATCACGGTGCTGGCTTTCAACCTGATGGGCGACGGGTTGCGCGATGCGCTGGACCCGAAGCTGAAGCGCTGAGGGGACAGAGATGCCGCTTCTCGACATCAAGGACCTGTCCGTCACATTCGCCACCGCACGCGGGCCCTTCCGCGCCGTGGACGGCATCGACCTGTCGGTGGAACCGGGTGAGGTACTGGGCATCGTGGGCGAAAGCGGGTCGGGCAAGTCCGTCACCTCGCTGGCGGTCCTGGGCCTGCTGGCCGACAATGCCAGTGTCACGGCCGGCCGCATGCAGTTTGACGGCCAGGACCTGCTGACCCTGTCGCCCAAGGCCCGCCGCCGCCTGAATGGCGGGCAGGTGGCCATGATCTTCCAGGAACCGATGAGCAGCCTGAACCCCTGCTTCACGGTCGGTTTCCAGATCGGGGAGACGCTGGCCCAGCATGAGGGCCTGTCGGGCAAGGCACTGCGTCACCGCTGCATCGCGCTGCTGGAACAGGTCGGCATCCCCGCCCCCGAATCCCGCCTGTCGGCCTTTCCACACCAATTGTCGGGCGGGATGAGCCAGCGGGTGATGATCGCCATGGCCATTGCCTGCAACCCGCGCCTGCTGATCGCCGATGAACCCACCACGGCCCTGGATGTCACCATTCAGCGGCAGATCCTGGACCTGCTGCGCGACCTGCAACGCGAACGCGGCATGGCCATGATCCTGATCACCCATGACATGGGTGTGGTGGCCGAAAGCGCCCACCGGGTCCAGGTGATGTATGCGGGCCAGGTGGTGGAAAACCGCCCGGCCGACAGCCTGTTCACCGCGCCGCGCCACCCCTATACGGCGGCGCTGCTGGACGCGCTGCCCGAACGGGCGGTGGGACGGCGGCGTCTGCCCACCATTGCCGGCACGGTGCCGGGCATCACCGACCGGCCCACGGGCTGCCTGTTCCAACCGCGTTGTGGGCTGGCCGATGATCGCTGCGGCACCCGCCCGCCCCTGGCCACCGATGGCGATGGCTGGACGCGCTGCGTACGGGTTGAAGGAGCCACGGCATGACCGTCATTCTGGAAGCCCGCAACCTGAAGCGCCATTACCGCGTCAAACGCGGCCTGTTCCGCGCGCCGGCCACCGTGAAGGCGGTGGACGGCGCCAGCTTCACGGTCCGTGCCGGCAAGACGCTGGCGGTCGTGGGGGAAAGCGGCTGTGGCAAATCCACACTCGCCCGCCTGCTGACCCGCATCGAGGCACCCACGGAAGGCACCATCCATTTCGACGGGCGCGACATCACGTCTGTGCCAAAGGCCGATGAAAAGGCCCTGCGCCGGGCCGTGCAGATGGTGTTTCAGAACCCGTATGGCTCCCTGAACCCACGGCAGAAGGTGGCGGATATCCTGGCCGAACCGCTGCTGATCAATACCGATATGGCCAAGGCCGAACGACGCGACCGCGCCATCGCCATGATGGAAAAGGTCGGTCTGCGTCCTGACCAGGCCGACCGCTATCCGCATATGTTCAGCGGGGGGCAGCGCCAACGCATTGCCATCGCCCGCGCCTTGATGCTGGACCCGCGCGTCGTGGTGGCGGATGAACCGGTATCGGCGTTGGACATCTCCATCCAGGCGCAGGTTTTGAACCTTATGATGGACCTACAGGACGAGTTCGGCCTCGCCTATGTCTTCATCAGCCATGATCTGTCGGTCGTCCGCCATATCGCGGATGAGGTGATGGTGATGTATCTGGGGCGGCCCGTGGAACAGGGACCGAAAGACACGATCTTCACCGATCCGCGCCATCCCTATACGCGGGCACTGCTGGCCGCCATGCCGCGCGTCCACCGCGGGGGCGCCCCGGAGCTGCCGCCGCTGTCGGGTGAACTGCCAAGCCCCATGGACCCGCCTCCCGGCTGCGCCTTCCATAAACGCTGCCCCCTGGCCCAGCCCCGCTGCGCACAGGAGATACCGGAACCGCGGACAGTCGACGGGCGGATGGTGGCCTGCCATCTGGCATAAAAAAGGCCCTGGCCCCGACCTGCCGAAAGGATCGACAGGCAGGGGCCAGGGCCCTTAAACCAAGCTGGATCAGGCGCTGCGCACCTGGGCCAGGAAGCGGTCGACAGTATTGCCCAACTCACCCGACTGACGGGCCATGTTGCGGGCGGCCGACAGCATGTCGGTCGCCGACGACCCGGTCTGATGGGCCACTTGCTCCAGGCTTTCGATATTGCGGGTCACTTCCATGGTGCCCATCGAGGCCTGCTGCACATTGCGGGCGATTTCTTTGGTGGCGGCGTCCTGCTCCTCGACAGCACCGGCAACCATCTCAGAGATGTCGTTGATCTCGGCAATGGTGCGACCGATGGTGACGATGGCGTCAACGGCCTCCTTGGTGGCGTCCTGCATCGTGGTGATCTGGCTGGCGATCTCTTCCGTGGCCTTGGCCGTCTGATTGGCCAGCGACTTCACTTCCGAGGCCACGACCGCGAAGCCCTTACCGGCTTCACCGGCACGGGCGGCTTCGATGGTCGCGTTCAGGGCCAGCAGGTTGGTCTGGCTGGCAATGTCGCTGATCAGCTTCACGACGTCGCCAATCGACTGCGCCCGCTGGGCCAGCGACTGAACGGTGCCATTGGTCTTTTCGGCGGTCTTGGCGGCATCCCGGGCGATGCGGGCCGACGTGTTGACCTGATTGGAAATCTCTGCCAGCGACCCGGCCAGTTCTTCGGTGGCGCTGGCCACCGACTGCACATTGGCAGAGGCCTGCTGCGTGGCGGCTGCAACAGCGCTGGTCTGGGCGCGGCTTTCCTCGGCCGAGGCGGACAGGCCCTCGGCGGTGGACTGCACCTGACTGGATGCACCAGACAGTTCGGCCACCACGCCCTTCACGGAATTCTCAAAGTCGGACGCCAGTTTCTCCATGGCGGCCTTCTTCTCGACAGCGGCCTGACGCTCCGCTTCTTCCTGGCGACGGCGCAGGTTTTCCACCTCAAGCGCATTGTCCTTGAAAACCTGGACCGACTGCGCCATGGCGCCGATCTCGTCCCCACGGCCCAGCCCGGACACCGCCACACTCAGGTCGCCGCCCGCCAGCTTGGACATGGCGGACTGCATGTCCTTCAGCGGCGCCCCGACAATCTTGTGCAGCAGGAAGACCAACAGACCGATCAGCACGGCCAGCACCACAGCCGCGACCAGAAGATTGCCCATCACTGCGGCGGAGATGGAGGATTGCAGATTGGCGCGGCTCCAGGCCACGGTCAGCGTGCCCACCTGATCACGGTTGGCACCGGCGCGAACAGGGGCCTGGGCGACCAGGAAGTCACCCAGATCCTGCACTTTCACCTCGGCCACGGTCTTGTCGATCTTCGCCTTGGTGAAATCGAAGCCGGTCATGCCAGCCGGCAGCGGCTTGTCCTTGGTAGGATATTCGTTCAGCACTTCGCCTTCGGCATCCACCACCTTCACAGCAGCCAGGCTGGTGCCCTTGGCACTGGCCAGATCGGCATAGCTGTCAGCAACGGCGTCAGAATTCTTGAAGCGCACAGCGGCAGCCATCTGCGCCGCCATCATCTCCGTCACCTGGCTTTCGGAGCGCTGCGACAGGTCCAGCATCGCGTCGCTCATCGAAGAGGCGCTGAGACCGATGACGGCACCCAGGCCGATGATCACCGGAACCGCGATCGAGAAGGTGATCTTGCGGCTGATGGACCAGTTACCGAAAAGACCGCCGACCCCGCCACTGGCACCGCTGGCAGTCGAGGTCGCTTTGCCGACCGGTCGCATGGTCCGATTGTTAGTGCTCATCTCGCTGAACCTCTCCTGTCCTTTACCGCACGCGTGACCGTGACCCTGAACACAGAACAGCCACCGCAAATTCCGCGCAAGCGCAACAACAACTTTTCGAACGACCGTGCTGTCATTTCTGACAAGTACGGGCCGAACCCCGCACAGATGGCCCGGCAAGCAATACACGCAATGGCATGAGTAGTTGATTATCTACATTTTTATTAAAAACCACCACGTAAACCGGCCGGTAGGATTGCCCCTTGCCGACCCGCCATGCTTTCGCATAGGTATAGCCGAGCTTTTAATGAAAATGTAGGCGTATCTGCCGTATGGACGGCGGAATCCGGGGGAACAGGCCCGGTTGCAAACATCTGGTTAATCAATTGCCGATAAAATCGGTTGGTGTAGGCCCAGGGAGGGGCGCCGGCGGGACATCAGGGACCGCCGATCAAAAGCCAAATCAAGTCGGAAGTACGTCAACGATAAGTGGCGATGAACAAGGGGCTTTGACGATGAAGAAAGTAGTGGCGGCGATGTTCGCCGTAGCGATGCTTGGTTTTGTTGGCACCGCACATGCGGATTGCACACTGAAGGACGCACCGACTCTGCCCGATGGCGCGACAGCCGCCGAGGCGGAGATGGTGGCGGCCCAGCAGGCGGTGAAGGCCTATGTGGCTGAAACGCAGGAATACTTGGCCTGTCTCGAATTTGAAGGCAAAGGCCGGGCCGGCGGCGACTGGACCAAGAAATACAATGACGCCTCGACTCGCATGGAGAAGTTGGCAGCGGAATTTAACAAGCAATTACGCGCCTTCAAATCCAAGTAAAACCAGCATTCATCATTCCTGAACGCTGGTATGGCAGCGATGTCGACGGTTTGAGGGGTGGGAAAGCGTGGCGCTCGGCCACCCTTTCCCATCACCACGACAGTCCATGGCGACCCAACCCGGCTGTCACTAACGGGCCGGTGGAACAGCGTCGCCAGGCAACGGACCCAACGGTTCCACCGTAACCTTTGGTACGGGTGGCGGCTTGGTGATGGGGGGCATTTCGATCTGACCATTCAGATCGCGGGCCTTGCCCACTTTCATGCCGTTATCGGACCGAAACTCGGCCGGCGGCGTGGTGATGGCACGCGACACCAGATTGGGCAGCGCCGATTCGTCCCATGTTGTGGATGCCGATCCCAGGCGCAACACCACCAGATCACGTCCCTTCGACACGTATAACCGGGACCCGTCATCGCCGGACAGGAAGATCATATCGCCATCGACAAAGGGCTTGCCGGCGCCATTGCCGTTCCTGGCCTCAAACGGCCAACCCAGACGAACGCGCCAACCATCATGGCGGGAGAAGAGTGTCGGCCGCACCATCTGATCCAGCCAGGGGGTCGGGACAAGCTGTGCGGCACCGACCATGCCGCCCTCCAGCAGCAGCAGGCCGGGGCGCAGCCAATCACGGGCCGTCGCCTTGACACAGCAATCCAGATAAGCGGCCGAATCGTTGCCGCCCACCGTGACTGTGCCTGGCCGCGCCCCTAATGGCCGCCACAGCCGGTCGGACAGCAGGTCGGCAGCCGGCACCCCGGCCGCACGCGACAGGACAAGGCCCAGAACCTGCGCCTCAAACCGGCTCGGGGCAAAACGACTGCCCGGTTCCGCCACCAGCGTCGCAGAGAGGGTCCAGGCAACAGCGTCCCCGGATGGCGCGGCGGTGGGGCGGGCAAGGCCCGACGTTCCCTCCAGCAACTGGCGAACCGTGATGCGACCGCGATCATCGCCCGCCCATTCCGGGAACCAGGTGGCAAGCCCCGTGTCCAGATCAGGCAGCATGCCATCGCGCTGGGCCTGCCCGGCCAGCAGCGTGATCATCGCCGGCATCAGGCCGCTGGCATCCAGAAGGTCCCCCGCCTGTGTATCCGGAGCATAGAGTTCCAGTTGTAGGGCGCCTGCATGCCAGACAAGCAGGGCCTTGCTGTTGGAGGCGGCGAAAAAGGAACGCACATCCTTCACGCCCTGTTCCGACAGCACCCCCTTGTCCGGGTCCGCCACGGGCAATACCGTCCCCGGCCCGGCGGCCAGCGGCTTCTCCAGCAGTGCCGCAGCGGCCGGCTTCTCGGGGATCAGGATTCCGGCCGGATCTTGCCCGTCCCCCTGCCCGCCGCCGAGCCACCATACGGCACCCAGCGCGGTGCCCAACAGCAAGGTGGCGGTGATCAGAAGCGGACGGCGCATGCATCTTCCCCGGTTGAACAGCCCGGCCCCTTAGGGCGTATGGCGGTAAAGGGGATAGTCCCTGGCCTGCACCACTTCCCAGGCGCCGTCCGGCTGACGGCACAGGAAGCCGGTCGCATGCTGGTACATATCCTCCAGAATGACAACGGAATGGAACTCACGGCAGGGGCGGTTCTGCCCATCATAGCCGTCACGCAGCACCTTGATGGCCCCCCGTTTGCCTGTGGTGGGGTTGGCCCAGCCAACCGGAACGTCGATTGGCTTGGTTCCCATTTCGCGTAACGCGCCCTGGAAACCAGCCAGGTCGCTGTCTTCCATGATGATGCTGGTCGGCTTGGCAGGCGGTGGCGGCGGTGGCGGTTCCACCACGGCCGGCGGGGCCGGCGGCGGCTTTGTCTGGCATCCGGCCACCATCAGCATCAGGCACATCAAACCCAGGCTGCGCTTCATCATCATTTCTTCCAAAACCGCTTTGACCCTTGATGGTGGCTCTCTAGTGCCAAACCGCCAGGGGCCAAGGCAAGGACGAACCCCGTCCTGAACCGATTTGGCCCGCCAATCTTGGCGTCAGCGTGGCACCGACGGGCCCGGCGGGTGACAAGTTGCCGGTTCACCGGCCTGGCGACGGGCCAAATGACGGGATGCAATGTGCCCCTGTCATTTGCATTCCCGATCCGAATGGCCGATAACCGGCACAATCCTGAACCATATTCGGCAAAGCATCGTCCCATGGGTTTCAACTGCGGTATCGTCGGCCTGCCCAATGTCGGCAAGTCCACCCTGTTCAACGCGCTGACCAGCACAGCAGCGGCTGAAGCCGCGAACTATCCGTTCTGCACGATCGAACCCAATGTCGGTCGTGTCGGCGTGCCGGACCCGCGTCTGGACAAGCTGGCTGAAATCGCCAAATCGCAGAAGATCGTGCCCACGCAACTTGAATTCGTGGACATTGCTGGTCTGGTGCGCGGCGCCTCAAAGGGTGAAGGTCTGGGCAACCAGTTCCTGGCCAATATCCGTGAGGTCGATGCCATCGTCCATGTCCTGCGCTGCTTTGAGGATGGCGACATCACCCATGTCGAAGGCTCCATCGAGCCGGTCCGCGATGCGGAGACGGTCGAAACGGAGCTGATGCTGGCCGATATGGACAGCCTGGAAAAGCGCCTGCCGCCGCTGCAGAAAAAGGCCAAGGCCGGTGACAAGGACGCCAAGGCGCTGTCCGAGCTGATGGAACGTGTGCTGAACGCCCTGCGCGATGGCCGCCCGGCCCGGTCCGTGGAGATCAGCAACGAAGAACGCGACATGTTCAAGCAGATGGCGCTGCTGACCGGCAAGCCGGTTCTATATGTCTGCAATGTGGAAGAAGCGTCGGCCGGCAGCGGCAACGCCTTGTCCGCCAAGGTGGCCGAAATGGCTGCTCGCCAGGGTGCCGCCAGCGTTGTGATCTCTGCCGCGATTGAGGCGGAACTGTCGCAGTTGCCGTCCGAAGACAAGCTGGAATACCTGTCGTCGCTGGGCCTGGAAGAGCCGGGGCTGAACCGTCTGATCCGCGCTGGCTACGGGCTGCTGGGTCTTCTGACCTTCTTCACCGTGGGCCCGAAGGAAGCCCGCGCCTGGACGGTGCGCAAGGGCGCTAAGGCGCCGGAAGCCGCCGGCGTCATCCATACAGATTTTGAACGCGGCTTCATTAAGGCCGAAACCGTCGACTATAACAGCTACGTCACGCTGGGCGGTGAGGTCGGGGCCAAGGAAGCCGGCAAGATGCGCATGGAAGGCAAGGAATACCTGGTCCATGACGGCGACATCTTCCATTTCCGCTTTAACGTCTGATCCGCGCCCTCGTCACCCGCGTCCCCTGCACAGGAAAAGCCCCGTCATCCGGCGGGGCTTTTTCTTTGCCATTCGGAAACGATTGAAACACCCACCCTATCCGTTCCGGCGCGCGATTCGCCCGACCCCGGGCGACCCTTGCCCCGATCATCCGGTCCGGCCAACGGTATCCGCGAACAGGACCCGTATGTTTTTTCTGCCGTTTCAATGGGGTACGATCCTGTTTGTACAGTGATGCCGTATTTCAGCATTATGAATTAAGCAACTTATTGACCCCCGGCAGCGTCTGGCGTATCCATTTGGCATCGGGGCTGGCAATCCGGCGGCGCTCCCCTTGGGGATGGCGACCGCCCTATTAAGAGGCATGCGTGCCATGAGTTCGCAGATACTCACCTTCGACAAATCCGGCCTGACCCTGCGGTCGCTGACGGGCATGTCGATGCCTTTGCCGGGTGTCGATACCGTTGGCGTCAACGCGGTGGTCGCTGGTGCACTCTCTGCCGATGGCGTCGCCGATGTGGTGGTCGGCCGTGACGACGGCACTTTCTCCTGGTTCAACGGCCAGCCCGGCGGCGAGAAGCCGGTGGAGAAGCCGTTGGAACTGCCGCTTCCCATTCCGCGCATGTTCGGTGTGGAACGGGTGACGGAGTTGCTGGGCATCGCCGATGCCAATGGCGATGGCCGGAATGAGGTGATTTTCACCTCCTATCTCCTCTACAGCGATACGCCCGCCCCGGTGGATGACCCGGCCCCGCCCAGCGGCGCGCCGGGGGAAGAGCCGATCTTCACCATCCTGCCCTACCCTATGCCGCCACGGCCCATCGCTGTGGGCGAACCGGCGCCGGGCAGTTTCGATCTGTCGACCCTTGATTTTTCCGACATCAAGGTCGATCTGCGTGGCGTGCTGATGACCACCGGGAACGAGGTCTATGTCCCCGGCCCCGACCAGGATATCGCCGTGGGGGAACCCCACCCCGACAATGGCCGTTACGCACCGCCGGCTAAGCAGATTTACGGCGTCGACACCGATACCGGCACTGTCTACGTCATCTGGGACAACCAGGACCGCAACCACGAATTTGTGGCCCTGGGCAATCTGGATGGCCGTGGCGGTGTCGATGTGCTGTTCCGCGACAAGAGCACGGGTGATCTCTATGTAAAGAACGACCTGTCGGACGCCTATTACGTTAGCGGCATTGGTTCCGACGGTGTGGTATCGGTCGCAGCGGTGGGTAACTTCCACGGCGAAGACAGCCTGGATGAAATCCTGTTTTTCAATGCGGAGACGCGGGAGTTCAGTGTCTGGGTGCATCCGCCCTTCGACATTGCCACCAGCTACATGGGCGGCATTGATTATTTCAAGACCGTGTTCAAGCTGGATTTCGGGTGGGATTTTGTTGGCACCCAGGATATCGACGGTGACGGGCTGGAGGACATCATCGTCGCCGCCGTGGGTGATTTCGCCCCCCATCAGCCGGGGGCGCTGGCACCTGTCGCCTATTTCAGCAGCGCCAAGGAAGAATTGGTGGAACTGGGCAGCTTTGACCCGTTCTCGCTGCGGGCCATTGGAAACTTCTTCGACGGTCCCAGCATTCTGTAACAGACCGTGCCCGGCTTATCGGGGAGGTCCTGACGCGGGCGGTTCCATGACGGAACCGCCCGTTTTTCATGCAGGATCGGGCCACGGTTGTGTCATCAGCGCCGCAATCGCTGGAATAATGCATCGGTGTACATAGGTTACGTTACGTCACCCCCTTCCGTGGCGGGCACGCATTGGATACGGTCATGGCCGTGCTGAATCGGGCAACAAAACCAAGGCCCGACCATGGGAGGAACCTATTGATGAGCCACAAACTTCTGGGCGGCACCGCCCTCGCCGCCGTCCTGTCCCTGTCCGCCATCGCCATAGACGCCCCGGCCGCTCAGGCCCAGGGGATCGACATCTCCTCGCTGGTCGTGTTCGGCGACAGCCTGAGTGACACCGATAATCTGAGAAACCTCAACCCGGCCACCCGCCCCGGCGCCCCCTATGTCAATGGCCGGTTCTCCAATGGTCCCGTCTGGGCTGAAAATCTGGCGACCCTGACGGGTCTCAGTGTCAGCAGCCGTGCCTATGGCGGTGCCCGTGCCACCCGCACCACGGCCATCGATCTGACGGCCCAGGTCGATGCCTATCTGGCGGGTGGAACCACCATCCCGGCCAGCCGCGGTGTCGGCATCTGGATCGGCGGCAATGATTATATCGCCGTGCTGACCCAGCCGCAGGCGAACCCGACGGCCGCCGCCCAGGCCGCCATTGCCGCCACCACCGGCGTGATCACGGCCCAGGCCGGCCGGCTTTACAATGCCGGGGCGCGTCAGTTTATGCTGTTCAATCTGCCGCCGCTGGGCTCCATCCCGCTGACCAGCAGCCTGTCGGCCGCCGACAAGGCCAGCGCCAACACCGTCTCCGACCTGCATGCGCAGGCTATCAAGGCTGCCGCGGCCGCTTTGCGCGCCCAGGGCGCGACTGTGACGGTGGTGGATGTGCAGACCCTGTTCCAGGGACTGGCCTCATCCCCCTCCACCTATGGCTTTACCAATGTCACCACGCCCTGCTTCGCGCCGATCGGGCCGGGCGGGTCGCTGGTGGCCACGGGTGTCTGCGCCACGGCCGCCGGGGCCGCCGGTACGGTCTTCTTTGATGCGCTGCACCCCACGGCGGCGGCACACCAGATGATTGCCGAATATACCTACGGCACCGTCTCGGCAACCTTCGAAGCGCCGGCCGCCATGGCCGTCACCACCGATGCCGCCCAACGGCTGCTGGATCTGGCCAATGAAGGCGTGGCCGCCCGGATGGCCGGTGCCCGCACTGGCCAGGGATCGGTGAATGTCATCGGCGCCCAGACCGGCCAGGATGATCGCTTCGGCATGTTTGCCTTCGGCTCCTATGTTGATGGCAAGCGTGACCCGATCACCGGCCAGTCTGGTTATGATTATGATGGGTTCAATGCCGGTTTCGGCTTCGACTACCAGGTCGACCGGCACGTCATCGCCGGCGTTGCCTTCAGCTATGGCAACCTGAACGCCAAGATCGACGATGATTATGCCAAGCTGGATGCCACGGCCTATAATCTGACCGCCTATGTCACCGCAGCGGCGGACGACCTGTGGATGGATACGGCCCTGTCCTACAGCTTCGATGATTATAAGTCCCGCCGCGCCACGCGCTTCACCCCCTTTGCCACCGCCTCTGGCGATTACAAGGGCAATACCTATGCGCTGGGCACCACCATCGGCTACACGCCGGTCGCCGGTTCCTTTGCAATGGGCCCGGTGGTTGGCGTGCGCTATGCAAAAAGCCGTGTTGAAGGCTTTGGCGAAACCGGCGGCGGCCCGCTGTCCCTGACCTGGGACGATTACACGGCCAGCAGCCTGCTGGGCAGCGTTGGCGGTCAGATCAGCGGCGTCGGCACCAGCTTCGTGCCGCAGGTCCGCATCGCCTACGAGCATGAGTTCAACGGCGATGACCGTGCCGTCATCGGCCGCTTCGCCAACGGTGAGCTGGCCACCACCGATCCCGGAGCGGGCAAGCGTGGCCGTTTGGCCCTGGGCGCCAGCCTGGTGCATGAGACGGCCGAAAATGTCGCGGTGGCGCTGGGCTATAACGGCCACTTCGCGGGCGGCGACCGTACCGACCATGCCCTGACGGCGCATCTGAAGATCGGCTTCTGATCTCCGGGTATCCGGAAAAGACAAAGGCCGCGGCGGTTATCCGTCGCGGCCTTTTTTATTGAACCCACGCCTATCGCAGCGGTTCGTCCTGCATGGGGAATTTGCTGTTCAGCGTCCGGATGAAGGCGTGGCCATGATGCTGAATTTCCAGGAAAGCGGCGTTGGAGATATGCGGCTTGAAGATCTGGAAGGTGCGCAGCACGCCGTAGGTCGCCGCGCTTTCCAGCGGCCCGAACAGGCTCGTATCGTAATCAAGGAAGGATGGCCGCCCCATCCAGTGACGCAATTGTTCAGCCGACAGGAAATAGGTGCCCGAATGCGGGTTCTTGGCCTGAACGAACAGCATGTCCTGATCCAGGAACTGCGCTTTTAACTTCACCTGCCCTTTCGGCATGATCTGACGGACCAGTGACTCTGACAGATCACCATCAATATAGACCTTGTGCCAGGGCCCGCCCGACACCTCGAACCGGTTCGGCTGCAACAGGACCATGGGGGTGGTATGGCGCTGAAACCAGGACAGTTTGCTAAGGAACCAGGGATCAGTCAGAATCAGGTCGTCTTCCATGAAGGCGTACCAGTCATAGCCACCGGCCCGTTCCTGGATCACGCGCTGGCATTCAAAGCCCAGCATCATCGGATCTTCAATATCGACCGCCACCTGGGTGAAAAAGCTGCCCAGATCCTGGATCTGATCCAGCAGATGATCCTCACCCACTGTGCAGATCACAATATCCAGCGCCACGCGCTGCACCGGTTCAATCGGGTAGCCAACCTTGTCACCCACCTGGATGACCGCGTGCTTGCTGCCCAGGGTCTGATGCAGTGCCGACAGGCAGCGCCGCAGCGCCTGGATACGACTGGCCGCCTTTTCCCGGCCTGATCCGTACAGGGGATTGGACCCTTCCCGGAAAAAGTGCGGGATGGTCACCAGCATGCGGGGAGTTTGCGTCATGCCCCCGGCCCCTGCTTACGCCCTGTTATATCAACCACGCTCATCACCCGCGCTCATCAACACCGCGTCAGGGCCATGATGGGCCGCCGACGCGGTGCGAAGCTGGCGATATCCCCTGATCCTGTCAAGCCGGGCTCAATGCACCGCAAATGTCCGCTTGGACGCACGGCGCACTTCCGCCTCATACAGTTTGGGAAAGGCCTTGTAGAGCAGAGCGGCCACCGCCGGCAGCAGCACGACCGCGCCGACCATGTTGGCCAGGAAGATGAAGGTCAGCAAAACGCCCATATCGGCCTGGAACTTCAAGTCGGAGAAGATCCAGGTTGCCGTGGCCACCGCTAGTGTCAGGCCGGTAAACAGCACCGAACTGCCAGTCTCCTGAAGTGTGCGGTAATAGGCCTCGGCAAAGTTTAAGCCGTGCTTCAGGTAGGATTGCAGCCGGTTGAAAATATAGAGGCCATAATCCACGCCGATCCCCACACCCAGCGCCGCCGCCGGCAGGGTGGAGATCTTCAGGCCGATCCCCAGCCAGGTCATCATGGCGTTGCACAGGATCGACACCACGATCAGCGGCAGCACCGTGGCCAACGCGCCGACCAGCGATCGGAAGGTGATGACGCAGAACAGGATGACGGTCGCATAGACCAGCAGCAGCATGGGCTTTTCCGCTGCCATCACCGCCTGATTGGTGGCTGCCATGACACCAACATTGCCGGTGGCCAGGTTGAAGCTGACCGTTTCGGACGGGTTATCCGCCTTATATTTCTCCACCGCATCGACGATGCGCTGGATCGTCTCCGCCTTATGGTCCTTGGTGAAGATCATCACCGGCATGACCGAACAGTTGGAATTCAACAGGCCGGTCGAGGTTTCAATCGGGGTCACGGTTCGAACCAGGACCTGCGAATTGCGCGGCAGCACGCGCCAATTCAGATTGCCTTCATTCCAGCCGGCATTGACCGTCTTCATGGCGGTGGCCATGGACATGGTCGATTGCACGCCATCGACATTGGAGATGGCCCAGGTGAAATCATCAACCTGCTTCATCACATTATAGTCGATACAGCCATCGGCCTTCGTCTCCACGATTACCTGGATCACATCCACGCCGATGGCGAACCGGTCGACAATCAATTGCGCGTCAAGATTATAGCGGCTGTCCGGCCAGAGTTCGGGCACACCCGCCTCGGTGTCGCCCACCGTCATCTTCCGCTGTTCCCACAGCGAGATGCCGAAAACCACCAGACCAATCAGCACCATGACAATGGCACCCTTGGGCCGGGCGAAGACGGCAAACCAAGCCCAGACCTTGTCGAACCGGTCCACTTGACCCGCGACGCGGGCGCGGTACTTGTCGCCCAGCGGCAGGAAGGACAGCACCACCGGCAGCACCCAGAGATGGGTGATGATGATGATCAGCATGCCGATCGAAGCCGAAACCGCCAGTTCCTGGATCATCTGGATCTGGATGATGGCGATGGTGACAAAGGCCAGGGCATCGGTCACAAGCGCCGACGCGCCGGGGATCAAAAGACGTTCAAAGCTGATCCGCGACGCGGTGAAGGCATCGGCCCCCTTGCCCATTTCCTGGGTAATGGTCCCGACATTCTGCACGCCATGGCTGATGGCGATGGCAAAAACCAGGAATGGCACCAGGATCGACAACGGATCAATGCCATAGCCGAGCAGCACCAACAGCCCGAATTGCCAGATGACGGTGCAGAGCGAGATGCCCAGCATCGCGAAGGTCATCATCCAGCTTTTGCCATAGCCATAGACCAGCACTGCGGTAATGACAAAAGCGATGGCGAAGAACAGGACCACACTCTTGGCGCCGTCGGCAATGTCCCCCATCGCCTTGGCAAAGCCGATGATATGGACCTGGATCTTGTCATCCTCATACTTGGCGCGGATGGACTCGAGCTGTTGCGCAACGGCCATGTAATCCAGCTTCTCGCCGGTGCGCGGGTCCTTTTCCACCAACTGCACGGACACCAGGGCCGCCGTAAAATCTTCGGCCACCAGACGCCCGACCTGACCCGATTTCAGCACATTTTCGCGGACGACAGGCAACCACTCATCATTGGGCTGGAACTCGGCAGGGATGACATTGCCGCCGGCAAACCCGTCCTCCACGATCTCGATGAAGCGGACATTGGGGGTGAAGATGCTGGTGACGCTGGCGCGGTCCACGCCGGGAACGAAGAACACCTCGTCCGTCACCTGCTTCAGCCGGGTCATGAATTCCGGCGTATAGATGTCCCCTTCCTTCACCGACAGGGCGACCAGCACCCGGTTGGCACCCCCGAACTCCTTCATATGCTTGGTGAAAGTCTGCATATAGGGATGGTCGAGCGGCAGGGTCTTCTCAAACCCGGCATCGACACGCAGCTTGGCGCCCTGCCAGCCCATGAAGGCCGTCAGCAGACCGAACACCACCAGGATCAGGATCCGGTTACGAAAGGTCCAGTGTTCGAGACGGGACAGGAAGGTCGGGGACTGGGACATGTCGGTTCGCCTTGGCGTTCAAGGGATCGGGGCGGGGCAATGGCGACGCGTCAGCGCGACTGCGGGATTGGCCCGTGCTCACCCAGCAGAATAAGGTTGCCGTCAGCAGCCTGGATGGCATCAGCCAGCGCCACACGGTCAGCACGTTTGGTGGTGGCGAAAGTACGGCCGCCATCGCCGCTGGTCAGGACGGCCCCCTGGGCCCCCACCAGCACCACCGATCCATCGGCCAGCACGGCACCGCCCATCAGACCGGCCGTGGTGTTGCTTTCAATAGCCGTCCAGCTTTTGCCGCCATCGTCGCTGCGCAGAATATTGCCCTGCAACCCGTAGGCCAGGAAGCTCTGTGGCCCCAGGACCAAGGCATCGAAGAAGGACCCGTCATAGGGGCTTTCCAGGGCGGTCCAGGTGGCCCCGGCATCAGCACTGAACATCAGGGTGCCGGCTTCCCCCACGATCAGGCGGGTTTCCGGGGTCGGCGCCAGTATGGCATTGAAGTGGAAATCATCGTCGCTGATCTGCCGGCTGTTCCAGGTGGCACCGCCATCGGTGGTTTCCAGATACAGGCCATAGGCGCCAACCGCGATACCATGCTGGCCATCGGCGGCGAACAGCACATCCATCAGCGGTTGCTCCAATTCCGGGTCGGCATGCTGAACTGTCCAGCTTTCGCCCCCATCCTCGGTCCGCAGGATCACCGCGTCATGACCAACGGCCCAGCCGCGCTGGGGCCCGGCAAAAGACACGCCCGTCAGGGCCGCATTGGCCGGGACCGGCACCTGCCGCCAGACCTTGCCATGATCATCGGACAACAGGATATGGCCCCGTTCACCCACTGCCACCAACCGGTCACCAGCCCGCGCCGCGCCCAGGATCAGGGATTGGGTGGCGAGCGGCGCGATCACTGCCGGACGCAGGACCGGGGCGGCCACCTCCTGCGCTGCCACGGGCAGGGTTCCCAGGACCATCAGGCAAAGCCCTGTGGCAAGGGGACGGAGGGCGGAGGAGCATCGGAGCATCGGATCACCGGGCGAGGTTTGGTTAATAGCCGCCAGAGACGGAAAAGGGCCGGCCGGTTCGCCACCGGCCGGCCCGTCATTCTACCGCCGATCAGCGCACGCCGGCACGGCGCAGGCTGTCAGGCGAGAAGTCGGCATCAGTGAACTTGCTGTCGAACTTATACGGGGCTTCCTGGTTGTCCAGACCCAGCGCCGTGTAACGACCCGACTGCAAGTCATACAGCACGTCCAGCGTCGACCAGTAGGTCGGCATGGAATAGTAGTTCACGCCATGGCTTTCGGCCACACGCCACATTTCGCCACGGGCATCCAGATGGTCGGCCACGACGATCTGCCAGGTATCCTCATCAATGTAGAAGCGACGCTTGGCATAGATGTGGCTGGTGCCCGGCTTCAGGGTCGCTTCCACAACCCAGACACGGTGCAGTTCATAGCGGGCCAGATCCTGGTTGATGTGGCCAGCCTTGATAATGTCGTCGTACTTCGTTTCCTTGGCATGCAGCTTGTAGGAATTGTACGGAACGTACATTTCCTTACGGCCAATCAGCTTCCAGTCATAACGGTCCGGCGCACCGGAATAGATGTCGAAATTATCCGTGGTGCGCAGGCCATCGGATGCTGTACCGGGATTGTCATAAGCGACGTTCGGGGCGCGGCGCACGCGACGCTGACCGGGATTGTAGGTCCAAGCCGATCGCGGTTCCTTCACCTGATTGATCGTCTCATGCACCAGCAGGATTTCGCCGGCCAGACGGGCGGGGCTGGTCACTTCCTGCAGGAAGTAGAGCGAGGTATTGGCCGGGGCGCCGCCGGGGGCCTGGTACAGGTACTTCACCTGTTCCTTCAAGGTGATCAGCGTATAGGAACCGTCGGTCTGCGGGTTGGCCTGACCGACCGTCCGTTCCGTCGCCTCACCGCGATAGCGCAGCAGGTGGTTCCAGACGGCTTCCACCCCTTCCTTCGGGATGGGGAACGGCACACCTTCCTTCGCCCCTTCCACACCATTACCGCCATCGGCCAGCTTGGCGCGGGTAGCATTGGCAATGGTCTCTTTGTAGATGCGCTCCGGGTAAGACGCGCTGCGGCGGGTCGGATACACGTTCATCTTGTAGGTCGGATAACGCTTCAGCATGGCCTTAAGGCCTTCCGGCAGCTTATCCTGGTATTGCGCCATGTTGGCGGCCGTGATGGTGAACTTGATCTTGTCGTCGGGGAACGGGTCCACCTCGATGGTCCCGGGCTGCCAGTTGGCGGGCGGCTTGGTGATGCCGCCGGTCCATTCCGGAATGGTGCCATCGGCGTTGCCGGCCTTGATGGCGCCCATCGGCGTCAGGGTCTTGCCCAGATCGGCGGCGGTCTGCGCCAGGGCGGGAAGGCTGAACGCCAGGGCGATGGCGCCACCCAACAGAGCGGTTTTCATACGGAACATGCGTTTCCTCCTCGATCGCTAGCTTCTTGTATGGTCGTGGCGCGGCATCAGAACGAATATTTGACGCTGGCCGACACGAAGTCGCGATCGTTGATCAGGTTGAACTTTCCGGCCCCGAAGAAGTTGGAATAAGCAAGGTCGACCGTGATGGTCTCACGCACCAAGGCGCGCAGGCCCAGGCTGACGGCCTTGCGGCCTTCCACGAAGTTGCCCAGCGGCGTCGGCGTGGTGCCGTTCACGTCATGCTGCCAGGAAATCGAAGGATAGAGATTGATACCCGGCAGAGCGTTCAGATAATCGAAGCGGATGGCGGCGCGGTAACCCCAGGAGAAGGCATCCGCGAACCCGTCGGTGGCCAGATCGGCCATGCCGCCACGGCCCACAAAGACCGGGTTACCGCCAACGACCGTACCCGGCCCTTCCAGGCGCAGCACAGACTTGTCCGGCATATCGGAAATCCAGGTGCCACCAACTTCGGTGACAACCACCCACTGGTCCGCCCCAAAGGCCCGCTCAAACGCCTTAGTGGCGGTCATCTGAGCCTGGGTGACGTCGAATTCTTCCCAGCCCTGAATGCGCTTGCCAAAGTAACGGTTGGCCAGGTCGGCGGTGACGGCCGCGGCCGTCGTGCCCTGGATCGTGCCAATCTTACGGACGATCTGATTGGTATTGAACAGGGCAGCAGCACCCACGGCCGCCTGGTTGGCACCAGTCGTCGCACCCGCCGCCGCGCCGGCATTTTCAAACGCCGCACGCGTACCACCCGGCGAACCGGCAGCAGAGGCGATACCGGCGCTGATGGCACCCGCCACTGTCGGGTTGATCGCCTGGATCTGTTCAAACGTCAGGCCCGTGAAGGGACGCAGCGCCGGATTACCGGCGATGGCGGCAGCCACGGCGCTGTTGAAGGTAGCGCTGCCCTGGGCCCGGCCTGCGGCGGCACCGGCGGCCTGTCCCTGGGCAATGGAGCCCAGGATGGACGGGGCGGCCAGCGTCGCCTGCAACAGTTCAACGTCGTCAAGCTGCAGCGGCTGGTCCTTGCGGAAGCTGATTTCGCCCTGAAGCGAAATGCCGAACGGGATGGTGGTGTTGAAGCTGGCCCCGAACAACTGAATATCTTCAGGATATTCAGCCCGGTAGGACGAGTTCTGGGTGAAGGTCGACGAGCTTGCCTGGAACTGCGACAAGCTGCCGACGATGGAGCTGAGCACGGGCGTGCGCGAATGCAGGTTCGTGTAGTACAGCCCGAATTCGGTATCGTTCAGCTCTTCCGCGAAGATGCGCAGGGCCAGACCATACTGCCCGCTATCGCTGGGCGTATCGTCCTTGGAACGGGGCACCACGGTGCCAAACGGGGTCAGCGACTGCACACCCCGGAACCCGTTCAGCAATGGGTTGGGGTAACGGTCAACGGGGAAGACATTACCGCCGGCAACAGCACCCTGGTTGGGGCTATCGGTGAACAGATAGTTGCCGAAACCGATAAACAGCCGCTCACCACCGGGCGATGCCGCATCATTGGTGGAGAAGAAGGAACCCGCCGCTTCCGGCTCGGTATTGTCCCACTTGAACTGATAGAAGGCCTCCAACGAGATATTTTCATTGAAGGAGAAGTTGATGTCGGCGATCGGCACCGGCAGGAAACCTTCCTTCAACTCCGAACCGGGCACGCGCAGGGCGGACACATCCAGCGGGTTGATGGAGTTGATGCCGTTCTGAATGAAGGTGCTCTCACCCCAGCTCAGCACCTGCTTGCCCAGACGGACCGAAAGGTTGGAGGTTTCGCCAACAGCGAAGTCGCCATAGACAAACGCATCCAACAGGTCGAAATCGCGGCCGATCCGTTCCACCGTGTCGGAATTGAACGCAAAACGGTTGGTGCGCGCGCCATTGGTCGAGGATTTCTTGGCGTTCACCATATCGTAAAAATAGGTGCCGCGGACAAAGGCACCCAGATTACCGTAGCTCAGCTTCAGTTCGTGCGTGGCACGACCGGCGAGCGACACCAGGCCTTTGTCATAATTCAGATTGCCATTGTCGCCATTGATCGAATGGGCGCGGCCGCCATTGGCGACGCCGATCAGATTCGGATCACGACCCTGAACGCGGAACAACGCGCCCATGGTCAGGGTCGTATCGAAGCTGCCGCTTAACTCACCGCGGTTGAAGCTGACAGCCTGGGCGCTGCCCACCGCCAGCATCGGGGCCAGGATGGCTGCGGCACTGACCCCGGCCAGTACCCGGCGATCCGTGCGCAACCGTGGCGTCAATTTGTGTGCCATGCGTTTCCTCCTCGCATCCCATTCTTATCATTCCCCGGTTGTGGGCCGGTGGCCGACCCCATTCTGGAGCCGGGGGAATTTCGCGTAACCTTGTCCTTAAGGCCGCCATGTGGGGACGTCAAGGCTTCTATGCGTGTTATGTCTCCAACGGGATCGTTTGATGCCCGGATTGGCAAAAAAGACACATTTTTTGTCCAGTTTCCAATGGCTTGAACGGATTTGCGGCAGTCCGGTCAAACGCCCGTTTATTGGGCACCGCTCCCGCGTTACGGGAAATTTTGCACTTGCGAATGACGAAAATGCCTCTCAAACCCTTGTGACGTTTACGTCAACCTGCAACTTCCAGCACACCAGTGGGTTGCAGGAATCGGGCTTCGAGATCGCCGGGGGGCAGCGGCCGGGAGAAGAAGTAGCCCTGAAGCTCATCGCAATGATGCTGACGCAGGAATTCCAACTGCTCTTCCGTCTCGATCCCTTCGGCCACCACTTTCAGGCCCAACTGACGGCCCATGGCGATAATGGTGGCGGCAATGGCGCCGGTATCGGCATTGGTCGGCGCCTCGTTCACAAATGAACGGTCAACCTTCAGGGTGGTGATGGGCAGACGGCGCAGATAGGAGAGCGAGGAATAACCGGTTCCGAAATCATCGATGGCGATTCGGATACCGCGACCACGGATTTCGTTCAGCGTGTCGGCGATATAGGCGAGGTTGGACATCATCGCCGTTTCGGTGATCTCAATCTCCAGCAGTTCGGGCGGCACCCCATATTCCTGGCACAACGCGAAAACACGCTCCCCAAACATTGGGGTGGCAATCTGCCGGACGGAAACATTGACCGCCACCGGGATCGGGGCAAACCCGCGGCTGCGCCAATCCTGGATCTGGGCCAGGGCGGCGCGCATGACCCATTCGCCGAGCGGAACGATCAGGCCAGTTTCTTCCGCTACCGGAATGAACTTGCCGGGCGGGATCATGCCGATCTCCGGATGCTGCCAGCGGATCAACGCTTCAACACCCACGGCCTGCATGTCGGCCATGGCGATCTTGGGCTGGTAATGCAGGAAGAACTGCCCCTGCTCCAGCGCTTCACGCAGCGAATGTTCCAACGACAGACGGGCCACCGCCGCTTCGTTCATTTCCGGCGTGAAGAAGCGATACCCATTACCGCCCGACGCCTTGGCATTGTGCATTGCCGTATCGGCGTCGCGCATCAGGGCATGGAAGTCCGCGCCGTCGCCGGGAAACAGCGAGATGCCGATTGACGTCGTCACGAACAGTTGCTGCCCATCGATGCCGAAAGGCCGGGACAGGCTGACCAGGATGGTTTCCGCCACACAGGCCGCCATCTGCGGATCAGGCAGATCCTCTGCGACGATCAGGAACTCATCGGCGCCCAACCGGCCCACCGTATCTGCGGCGCGCACACAGCTTCCCAGCCGTTGGGCAAGGGCGCGCAACAGCTTGTCGCCGGCCTGATGGCCCAGGCTGTCATTGACCAGCTTGAACCGGTCAACATCCAGCAACAGCACAGCGACGGTCGTATCCTTACGCCCGGCATGGGCCAGCGCATGCTGCAACCGATCCTGGACGAGGGTACGGTTGGGCAGGCCGGTCAGCGGATCATGGGTGCTGACATACATTAACTGTTCTTCAAACCGCTTGCGGTCCGACACGTCGGTCATGGTGCCGGTAAAGCGCAGCGGTCGGCCAGTCTCGTCCCGGATGGCCTGCCCTCTGGCTTCGATCCAGACCCAGGACCCGTCGCGATGGCGCAGGCGGTAGAGCGACAGGTAATCACCGACCTCACCATTCAGGTAGCGCTCGATCTGGTTCTGCGCCATGTCCTTGTCGTCGGGATGCAGCAACCCGTCGAACAGCTTGTTGGCATACATCGCGTCGACCGCGTCATAGCCCAGCATCTCGATAAATTCAGGCGACCACCAGTAGGTGCTCTTGGTGTAGGAATTGTCGAACACGCCCGACCGCGTGGCGCGCACGGCCAGTTTCAACCGTTCCTCACTCTCCCGCAGGGCCTGTTCGGCACGTTTGCGCTGGGTGATGTCCTGCACCACGCAGATGGCGGTGCGGCGGTCGCCCAGGCGCATCTGACTGACACCGAAGGCCATGGCGAACACTTCGCCCTGTCGGCGACGGCCCTGGATTTCGGCGCGATTATCGGGGCGCTGCTCTTCTTCGGCCCGACGCAAACAGGCCATCAGCGCCACCGCGACCCGTGTCCAGTCGCGTTCTTCGATCAGGGTCACGAAGGGCTGGCCGACCGCCTCGCCATTGGCATAGCCGAACAGCGCTTCCGCCGCACTGTTCATGGTTTCGATGCGCAGGTCTTCATCCAGGGTGATGATGCCATCGGCCACATTGTCCATGATGCCGGACAGGCGTGTCTCACGTTCACGCAGGGCCTGTTCAGCGCGCACCCGCTCGACCAGCGAATGGTCGAACTGCACCAGCACCTCGTTGATGGTCTTGGCCAACAAGCCCAGTTCGTCATCTTCATGGCGCATGGGCACCGACAGCAACTTGTCAGCCGGGCGCAGCGGATTGATCTCCGCAATGGCCGACGACATGCGCAGGAACGGCTTGGTCAGGGTGGAATAGAACATCACCACCAGGATCAGGGCCAGCGCCACTGTCCAGATGATACCCGTGGACAACACCACACCCGACCGCCGGAAAAATTCCTGTGCAATCAGAAACCGGTCGATGGAAACACGCAGTTCACCGACATTCTGGTTGTGACGTTCAATCACCAGCGGGATGGAGTAGGTCTTCTCCACCGGCAGCAGCATCTCTGCCAGCCATTTCAGTTGCCCCTCTGCCTGGGGACGTTCGCGGGCGGCCAGTTGGTTGCCGAAATCTTCCAGAATGACGGCACGGTAGATGGGTTTATATTCAAAAAGACCGGTCACCACGCGGTCGGCCAATGCCTGGTCGAAGGAATAGGCGCTTTCCGCCGCGGCTTCGCGCATGATCGACAGGACCTGGCGCACCAGTTGGTCCGACTGCCGTTCCATGTCCAGAAGGTCAATCGTGATCTGGGCTGTCGACAGCACAAGACCCAGCGCCAGCGTGACCAGCGCGGTATTACGCGCCTGTTTGAAGGACAAGCGTTTACGCAGCAGCACGCGCGCTACCGCCGACGTCTCCGTGTCCCCGCTCACTGGCAGGATGTCCGTCTCGGCCTGTTCAGGCGGTAACGTCGCTTTCATCCACACCTTGCGCACCATATCCGCTGCCGGGCCCCGTCCGCCCTTGCTTTGGATAACCCACCATCACAGGGGCGCCCATGATCGCCGCTCCTGCCGATATTTTCTGAAGGATAGTCTGCCTTCATACGTTTGGATATGACAATCCCTTTAGCTTGAAAGAGTTCAGAACTTCCGTATAGGTCGGATCGGACTGGAAAAGCGGCAATATTCGGCCCGGCCCAATGCCGCTGACCCTCTCGTTTCCACCGGTGGTTCCGTTGGATTTGTCATCGAATCGATGCCGGTTGCAGTGTTATCCGGGAAACAGGACAGGCAAGAGGACCCACATGCGTATCTTGATTCTGGGCGCCGGCGGCGTCGGCGGCTATTTCGGCGGGCGACTGATGGAGGCCGGTGCCAATGTCACGTTTCTGGTGCGGCCCCGGCGTCAGGCACAGTTGATGGAAAACTGGCTGCGGGTAGAAAGCCCGCACGGCAACATCCGTGTCCCGGCCCAAACGGTGACCAAAGCCCGCAAGCCCTATGACCTTGTCATCCTGACCTGCAAAGCCTGGGACCTGGATAGTGCCATTGATAGCGTCCTGCCAGCCATGGGACCTGACAGTTTCCTGATGCCCTTGCTTAACGGTATCCAGCATCTGGCAGCACTGGACGCCGCGTTCGGTCAGGCGCGGGTACTGGGCGGTCTTTGTCATATTCCCATCACGCTGGATGACCAAGGCGTGGTCCGGCACCTGTCGACAATCCACAAGCTGGTGTTTGGGGCCCGGCACGAGGCTCAGCAACCAGCGGTCACCGCCCTGGCCGATGCCTTTCGCCCGACCTGTGTGGATTGGCATCGCTCCGGCAATATTACCCAGGATCTTTGGGAGAAATACTTCTTCCTGGCCACCCTGGCCGGCTCCACCTGTCTGATGCGTGGTACGGTTGGTGCCATCAACCGGCAGCCGGGGGGAACGGATTTCATGAAGGCATTGCTGGCCGAATGCGCGGCCGTGGCCGCCGCTGAAGGCTTTCCGCCCCGCCCGGCGTTGCTGGCGGAATATGGCGCACAGATCATCGACGCCGCCAGCACGGTGAATGCCTCCATGGCGCGTGACGTGGCCAGGGGTGGCCGGACAGAGGCCGAACATATCCTGGGCCATCTCGCCGCCCGCGCGCAGGTTCATGGTGTGGCGACGCCGCTTTTGGATCTGGCATTGCTGCATCTGCGCGTACATGAGGGCGGGGCAGCCCCGTAACAGCCCTCTCCGATCACCACAAATCCCGCCAAGCACCCTTGCTGCCCCCTGCCCCCATCCGGTACGGTGGCGCACCTTCGCCGGTGCAAACCCTGCCACAGAGAATGGGGTGACCGGCCAATACGGACGGGGGCACATGGACGCGTCAGCACTGGGGACGTTTCTCCAATATCTCATCAATGGCCTGGCCTTGGGGGCCATTTATGGGTTGATCGCCATCGGATACACGATGGTGTACGGCATCATCCGCATGATCAATTTCGCCCATGGCGAGATTTACATGATCGGCGCCTTTGTGGCGGTTACCACCTTTTCCATCCTGGCGGCCGCCGGGGTGACATCGGTGCCGCTGGCATTGCTGCTGGTCCTGGTGATGGCCATCGCCTTCACCGCCGCTTATGGCTGGACAGTGGAGCGGGTGGCCTACCGGCCGCTGCGCGGGGCGCCGAAACTGGCCCCGCTGATCAGCGCTATCGGCATGTCGATCCTGTTGCAAAACTACGTTATGCAGACGCAGGGTGCGCGGCCCAAGCCTTTGGCACCGGTCATGAATGGTGGCGTGACGCTATGGCAGGGCGACGGGTTTGCCGTCAATGTCTCCTACATCCAACTGTTCATCATCCTGCTGACCGTGGCCCTGATGGTCGGCTTCACGCAGTTGATCAACCGCACCGCGCTGGGTCGGGCGCAACGGGCCTGCGAACAGGACCGCACCATGGCGGGCCTGCTGGGCATCAATGTCGATCGCACCATCAGCCTGACCTTTGTGATGGGCGCAGCATTGGCCGCCGTCGCCGGTGTGCTGGTCACCATGTATTACGGGGTGATCGACTTCTACATCGGCTTCCTGGCCGGCATGAAGGCCTTCACCGCGGCTGTGCTGGGCGGTATCGGTTCGCTGCCAGGCGCCATGCTGGGCGGGTTGCTGATCGGTCTGATCGAAGCGTTTTTCACCGGCTATGTGTCTGGTGCCTATAAGGATGTCGCGTCCTTCTCCGTGCTGATCCTGGTGCTGGTCTTCCGGCCCACAGGTCTGATGGGGCGCCCCGATATCGAGAAGGTGTGAGCATGGCCATCACGATCCAGCACCATCTCAAAGGCAGCATCATTGGCGGTCTGATCGCCATGGTGCTCGCCGTTCCCTTCATCGGCCTCTATACCGTATCCACCGACCAGGGTCTGGTGGTGCAAACCCGCTGGTCCTGGGTCGTGTGGTCCGGCGTCATGGTGCTGGTCGGCAGCCTTGCCGTGGCGCTGCTGCGCGATGTGCTGTCAGCAAGACGGGCGGGTAGGCCCAACCGGGCTGCGGGAACCAAACCCAAGCGGGACGATGCCCTGACGGCCAAATTGTCCAAGGGGTTTGCCATTGGCATCACCCTTTTTGCCATCACCCTGCCCTTCATGCCTTTCTCCGACCGCTACATCATGGATGTGGGCACCACGGTGCTGATCTTTGTGCTGTTGGGCATGGGTTTGAACGTGACGGTCGGGCTGGCCGGTCTGCTGGACCTGGGTTTCGTGGCCTTCTACGCCATCGGCGCCTACAGCTTCGCCATTCTGTCCACCACCCTGGGCTGGGGCTTCTGGGTCTGCCTCCCCCTCTCGGGGTTGATTGCGGCCCTGTTCGGGGCCCTGCTGTCGATGCCCATCTTGCGGCTGCGGGGTGATTATCTGGCCATTGTGACCTTAGGTTTTGGTGAGATCACCCGGATCATCATCCTGAACTGGCAGAGTTTCACCGGTGGTCCGGCCGGCATCAGCGGCATTCCCCGCCCCTCGCTGTTCGGCCTGTCCTTCGATCGGCGTCCGCCCGAGGGTCTGACCAGTTTCCATGAGGTCACGGGCATCAGCTTTGCCACCGAACACCGGCTGATGTTTTTGTACCTGATCGCCCTGTCCCTGGTGCTGGCTGCCGCCTGGGTGATCAAACGCCTGCGGGCCCTGCCCATCGGCCGCGCCTGGGAGGCACTGCGCGAGGATGAGATCGCCTGTCGGTCGCTGGGCATCAATCCGGTGGCCTCCAAGGTCTCGGCCTATGCGGTGGGCGGCATGCTGGGCGGCTTTGCTGGCTGTTTCTTCGCCGCGCGTCAGGGTTTCGTGTCGCCGGAAAGCTTCACCTTCATGGAAAGCGCCTTGATCCTGGCCATCGTGGTGTTGGGCGGGTTGGGCAGCCAGATCGGGGTGGTGATCGCGGCGCTGTTCATCGTGCTGTTGCCGGAGGTGGGCCGTGAATTCGCCGATTTCCGCATGATTGTGTTTGGCATTGCCATGATTGCCATCATGGTCTGGCGGCCGGGCGGGCTGCTGTCGCAGCGTATCCCCACCATCCGCCTGTCCAGCATCAAGGGAGAGGCGGCATGAACGCGCCTTTGCTGTCCGTCACGGGCCTGACCATGCGGTTCGGCGGTCTGGTCGCCGTCGATGGTGTCAATCTGACGGCTGAAACCAACAGGATCACGGCCCTGATCGGCCCCAACGGGGCCGGCAAGACCACGATCTTCAACTGTCTGACCGGCTTTTATAAGCCAACATCGGGTGAACTGACCCTGAACCGGCCGGGCCAGCTGCCGGTGTCGCTGCAAACCCTGCCCGGATATCAGGTGTCGCGCCACGGCGTGGTCCGCACCTTTCAGAATATCCGCCTGTTCCCGCGCATGACCGTGCTGGAAAACCTGCTGGTGGCCCAGCATGTCGGGCTGATGAAGAAGGCGGCGTTCGGTGTGGCCGGCCTGATCGGCCTGAAAGGCTGGCGCACGGCGGAGAAGGAAGCCATCGACCGCGCGCGTTTCTGGATCGAACGCCTTGACCTGACGTCGGTGGCCGATGAGGAGGCGGGCAACCTGTCCTATGGCGTGCAGCGCCGGGTGGAAATTGCCCGTGCCATGAATACCAACCCGCTCCTGCTCTGCCTGGACGAACCCGCCGCCGGCCTAAACCCCAAGGAGACCGGCGTGCTGGGAGAACTTCTCCAGGGCATTCGCGAACAGTTCGGCATCGGTATCCTGCTCATCGAACATGATATGGGGCTGGTCATGGGCATTTCCGACCGCATCCATGTGGTCGAATATGGCCGTAAGATCGCCGAAGGCACACCGGAGCAGATCCGCAGCGATGAGCGCGTGATCAAGGCCTATCTGGGCGAGCCGGATGAAGAGGAACTGCCCGCCATCGTCGCCGAGGATGTGGCCGGACAGGAAGGAGGCCGGGCATGAGCCTGCTGCAACTGACGGGGGTTCGTACAAACTACGGCCCCATCGAGGCGCTGCGTGGCGTCGATATCCATGTCAATCAGGGGGAGATCGTCACCCTGATCGGCGCCAATGGGGCCGGCAAATCCACCCTGCTGATGACCATCTGTGGCCAGCCCAAACCCGCCTCCGGCACCATCCTGTTCGATGGCAAGGTCATTAACGACCTTCCCCCGCACGAGACGGCCAAACTGGGCATCGCCCAGGTGCCGGAAGGGCGGCGCATTTTCCCGCGCATGACGGTGTTCGAGAACCTGCAACTGGGCGCCACCCTGGGCAATCCGGCGCATTTCGATGAAGATGCCGCCTATTGTCTGGACCTGTTCCCCATCCTGGCCAAGCGCCGGGATCAGCGGGCGGGCACCCTGTCGGGCGGGGAACAGCAGATGCTGGCCATCTCCCGCGCCTTGATGAGCCGGCCACGCCTCCTGCTGCTGGATGAGCCATCGCTGGGTCTGGCCCCGCTGATTATCCGCCTGATTTTTGAGGTCATCGCCGACCTGAACAAGACGCGTGGCATGACCATCCTGCTGGTCGAACAGAATGCCTACCACGCCCTGAAACTGGCCCACCGCGCCTATGTGCTGGCCCAGGGGCAGGTGGTGCTGGAAGGCGGCGGGGCGGAGCTATTGGCCAATCCAGAGGTGCGGGCGGCCTATCTGGAGGGCGGGTCGCACTAAGGGAGCAGCCCGGCCTTATCCGGCCCAATGACAAAATCCCGGCCATCCTTGCGGGTGGCCGGGCAGGTCGGGAGATGCCTCATGAAGGAGAGAGGAACCAAGGGGGCCTCGAAACCGTGAGGCCCCCGATACGCACACAAACTTAGTACGAGAAGCGCACACCACCGAAGAAGCGGCGGCCGTTCTTATAAGCGGCAAACGGGACATCCCGGTTGCCGACATACTGATACTGCGTTTCGTCCAGCAGGTTTTGGGCCTGGGCCGTCAGGGCCACCTGTTCGGTGACATTGACGGTCAGCGACGCATCCAACTGGTTATAGCTGTCATTGATCACCGAGGTCGCGCGGTTGACCTCGCGGAAATACTTGGAACGGTAGGAGTAGGTGACCCGCGCGCTGAACAACTCGTCTTCGTAATAAGGCGTCAGCGAGAAGGAATGTTTGGAGCTGAACGGCAGGGCCACGGAGGCATCGGCCGTCTCGCTGTCGGCGAAGGTGTACGAGGCTTCGATACCGAAATTCTCGTAAATGTCGCCGCGATAGGCCAGTTCCAGGCCCTTGATCTCGGCCGAGCCGCCATTGCGCGGACGGCTGACTTCAAAGGCTTGCGGAACCGTGGTACCGCCGGGGTTGGTCAGCGGGTTGGTATCGGTATTGATCAGCATTTCTGTGCTGGTCGCCCGATAGATGTAGGACCCGATATCCTTGTAGAACAGCGTGGCCGAGACCAACGACACCTTGTCGAGATAATATTCGAACGAGGCGTCGAAATTGTTGGCGCGGTACGGGTCCAGGTTCGGGTTGCCACCATTGGCGGTGCGCAGGGTGTTGTTGGTTTCCAGGAAGGTCGACAGGTCAGCATAGTTGGCGCGCGCCATGACGCGCGAACCGGACAGACGCAGGACTGTCTTGGGGTCCAGATCGAAGGTCAGGTTAATGCTGGGCAGGAAGTCATCGTAGGACTTATCCAGCTTGATGGGCTGGATCTGCGAGGCCGGAACGATGGGCGGGCCGAACTGGCCACCCAAACGGTCGCGGCGGCCTTCCGAGGTCTGATCGGTATGGACATAGCGCACGCCGACATTGCCACGGAAACCTTCGGTCTCAAAACCCAACTGGGTGTAGCCAGACCAGATGTCTTCAGAGACCGAGAACTGCGCTGGCAGAAAGTCGAAATAGGCGGCATCGACATAGCCGGAGGCCGGACGTCCCAGGAACCAGGTCTTCAGCTTGTCGGCGCTGATCGTGTTCCAGTTCTTCATCGCGGCATTCACATCAATGCCACTCATGTAACCGGACGGGGTCGTGCCGCCCACAAAGCCATCCACCGGCGTGGCCGCACCGTTGACACGGCGCAACTTGGCATCCTGGCTGGTTTCATGGGTGCGGTACTTGATGCCGAACTTCACGGCATTCAGCAGGCCCCATTCCACATCGCGGGTGAAATCCGCCTGGGCGTAGGTCTCCTCGTCAGCCGTCGGCTGCTGGCGCAATTGGGCAAAGCCCAGGGTCGTGCCGGCATTGCTGGTCGAGGCAATCTGCGGCGTGACCGAGGCCAGACCATTGGTGCCCGAGATATCGAAGCTGTAGCCGGTGAGCTGTTCAAACTCGCCGAAATATTGCTGCTTGGTGCCGCCGGTGGACTTGGTATAGCCGCCCTGGACGCTGGCCTTGAAACCGTCGCCCGTGTAATCAGCCTTCAGGTCGGTGGCATAGGTTTCGATGGTGCTTTCACGCGCGATGGCGTCCAGCAGCATCAGGCCGGCCGTCGGCGTGCCGGCATTGGTGTAGGAGCCACCAACAACCACGCCGTTGCGCACAACGGCATTGTTGGGAGCGCCGCGGAAGTTGTTGAAGTAGTACCGGCTCTGATTGAGGTTGTCGTAGGTGCCTTTGACATACAGGCCGGTGGCGTTGATCTCCAGATTGTCACTGGGCTTGGCCTGGATGGCAAGCGTGCCGCCGGTGCGCTCACGCTTCTGCTGGAACAGAGCGGCGTTGATCACGTTGGGCATGATCGCCTTTGTGCCATTCGGCAGCGTCACCGTGGGATAGCCCAGGCTCTCAAACCCGTCGCGGCGGATATCCTGCACCTGATGCGTCACCGACGCCAGGACACCAAAGGTCGACGCCTCATTGGCCCAGGAGATCAGGCCCGATGCATTGGGGGCGCCATCGTCCGACCGGTCATTATAGGCATATTCGACAGACGCGTTCAGCGTCAGCGGGTCCAGGTCCAACGGACGGCGGGTATGCAGGATCACTGTGCCGCCGATAGAGCCTTCGTCGATCCGGGCTTCCGGGGACTTGTAGACTTCCAACTGGCCGACCACTTCCGGCGCCAGCATGGAATAGTTGAAGGTGCGGCCCGGCGCATCCAGGATGAACCAGTCGGTCGACGCAACCGTCTGGCCGTTCAGCAGCGTGCGGTTCAGCGCCGGGTCGGTGCCACGGATGGCCACACGCTCGCCTTCACCGAAATCACGGTCGACCTGCACACCCGGCAGGTGGGACAGTGATTCAGCGACATTCTTGTCCGGGAACTTGCCAATATCTTCGGCTGAGATGGCGTCGACGATGGCGTCGGCGTTACGCTTGGTGTTGATGGACTGTACCAGGCTGGCGCGGATGCCGGTAACGACGATTTCTTCCAGTGTGCCGTCCGCTGCCGGAGCGCTCTGCGCCTGCGCCGTCGCAGCGATCGCCATTATGGCCATCGCGCTGGCGGTCCCACGCATGAGCATTTTCTTGAACTGCATGACCTGTGCCTCCTCGTAAGCCCTGTTCCCCGTGCCTTGGCGCTGTCGCTGGCACGATTTCCGTTGCGGGGTTCCCGAACGTGTCGGGTTGCTCCCGGCTGGTGGGCCTCAGGAAAGCTGAATGCAGGATTTCCGAAAGGTCGGTTCCGGCAGAACGCCGAAAATGACGGAAAAAGACGGAATTTTGTTTCCGATTTCAGGTTTAAACTGTAACATTACATAATCTCTACTGGAGTCGCGGCCCGGCAATACCAAAAGGACGGTGCCAGCAACCACGCAAGAGGGGGGACGGTGTGTAAGGTCAGGGGCGTGTCATACCCGTTCGGCCTGACGCAAATGCTGTTTCAGCCGGCCCAGCGCTACCGAAAGCGCTTCTCGTTCGGCCGGCGGTTCCCCGCAATGGCGCAGGACATATTCTGCGGTCCGCACCACGTCCCGCCAACGCGGGTTGCGGGGTAGCGTCTCGACCAGCAGATATTTGTCCAGCGTGCGCGTCTGCAGCGATGACCGGTCCATATAGACCCGCCACAGCCCACTTTCTTCGGCCAGTTCGATCTTCCCCTTGCGTTTGGCCTTCTGCCAGTAGTCCAGCGCCAGGGTCATGACATCGACAAGACAGCGCCGATAGCCCTCATCCGCATCCAGGGCCGCGGCGTGCTCCCCTTCCTCCGTCTGTTCGGGATGGTCCGGTTCCTCGGCTATGGCGGTGGACACCGGGGGTGGGGGCGCTTCTGTGCGTTCCGGTGGCACAATGGGCATGTTTACCGGCGGCGCCACATCCAAAGGCGCCGATGGGCCCACCGGCACGAAGCCCACCGGTGCCACCACCGTCGGCTCACGCAACGCCCGCAGGAACAGGGTAACGGCCGCGACCCCGGCCAGCAGCAACAGCCACCTTATATAATGTAGGCCACCCGCCAGCGCATCACCATCCGACAGCACGACATAACGCCAGCCCCCCTCCTCCAGTACCCGTTCGCCCTGCCGTGACCAGCTCTGCAACGGCTCGGCCGCGGGGGCGCTGGCCACCATGTTGCCGGCCCCGTCCAGAAGGGCAAATCCGATTCCGTCCTGGGCCAGGCGAGCCAACCGTTCCTGCACTTTGGCGACGGGCATGCGGAACACCACAACCCCTTCTACGGTGCCATGTCGCACCACGGGTCGGCCCAGCAGCATGCCATGTGACTGATCCAGCGGCAGGGGCTGGGTCAGGACCATCACCTGTTCGGGTGCCTGTGCCTGGGGCAACCGTCCCATCACCTCCCGGAACAGGGTCCCCAGGGCCGAGTCCCGTTGCCGGGCGGCCGCCAGATCGGCGCCAAAGGCCGCATCCTTGCGTAAGGAATAAACAACACGGCCGAACCGGTCGATCAGATACAGATCGTCAAAAACGGTCGAGGCCAGAAGGTCTCGGAAACTGGCGTGGAACCGGTCATGGACGGCAGCATAGGCTGTCAGGGCAGCCGGAATCTCGGTCGCTGGCGCGTCGCCCGGCGGGTAGGTGGCCCGCAGCAACGCGGCCGCCCGCTCCGGATCCGGCGATATCTGTTGAAAGGCCGACGCGAAGCCATAATAGCGACCCACCGAATAACCGATGAAGCTGGTCGAGGCGAAGGCCGAACTTTGGCTACGGGCATTCTGAACCAGTGCCGTCAATTCGCGGTCGACAGCACGATTGGCATTGTCGATCTGGCTATCGACCTTTTCATCGACGGCGAGGAACATAAAGAACAGCGCGGCCACCAGCACAGCCACAAGGGGTCCGCCAAGTTTAAGGGCCGCCTTTACAACGGGTCTGGAAAATCCCACCTTGCACGCCCCCTGGCTTTTTAGCCGCGCCCTGTGCTGTTCTATGGTTTCGGTGTGTTCACCAGGGACATACAACGCCATCCCCCGCACATGCCCGCCACCATACCGTCAATTTCGTTGATCCGGCAAGGAGGGCTTGATCGGATCGGCGGCCCGGATCAAGGCTTTGCGCGGGGCCTGGGATTTTCGCGCAACAGTCGCGACCAGGACCCTTCCCCGGACATTACCGCAAGGCAGGCATCATGGCTTCCCCCGCCCCGTCGCGGCCTCTGGCCGTCATTTTTGGCGCCCCCGATCCGGTGCTGAGCGCCGACCAGAAGGCCTTTTTCCGCGACGCCAACCCGCTGGGCCTGATCCTGTTTAAGCGGAATTGCGAAAGCCCGGATCAGGTGCGGCGCCTGTGCGATGATTTCCGTACCGCTGTGGGCCGCGACGACGCCCCCATCCTTATTGATTTTGAAGGCGGCGAGCATCAGCGCATGGAACCGCCTGTCTGGCCCGCCTTTCCTGCCCCTGCCGCCTTCGGCCGGCTCTATGCCCAGGATGCCCTGGCGGGCCTGCGCGCCACCCGCCTGAACGGGGCTGCCATCGGCAGCCTGCTGCGCCAGCACGGGGTGAGTGTCGATTGTGCGCCGCTGGCCGATGTGCCGGTGGCCGGGGCCGATCCCGTCATTGGTGAACGCGCTTTTGGCAGCGATCCAGAGGTGGTGACCGTGCTGGCCCGCGCCTTCATGGATGGCATGGCGTCGGTCGGCGTCACGCCGATTATCAAGCATATTCCCGGCCATGGCCGGGCTTTGGTCGACAGTCACAAGGACCGGCCCTTTGTCGATACCGACCTGGGCGAACTGGACCGCACCGATTTTCTACCGTTTGCCCGCCTGAATCGCACGGCACCCTGGGCCATGGTCGCGCATGTTGTCTATACGGGCGTCGATGCACAGAACCCGGCCACCATTTCCAAAGACGCTATCGAGAAGTTGATCCGTGACCGGATCGGCTTTGACGGCGTTCTGATCTCCGACTGCATCTATATGGAAAGCCTGGGTGGAACCTTGGCCGAACGCGCCGCCGCTGTGCAGGCGGCGGGGGTGGATATCGTCCTGTCGAGCCATGGCGACGTCGATGAATGGACCCCCATCGCTGCTTCCGTGCAGCCCCTGCCCGATGCGGCCGCATCCCGCCTCGCCCGCCCCCTGCCACCCGCTGGGGCCATGGTGGATGTTGATGCGGCCTTGGCGGAAATCCAGATGCTGCTGGGCGGGCCGCAATAATCTCCACCGTCATCCCCGGAATTCGACTGGAAAATTCAGAACCTTCCACAATCCGGGTAACAATTCGTCCATTTGCAGCAAAAACCCCGCCGATAATGGCGGTGAACGACGAAATCAACGAAGTTGAGGGTAGCCCTGCCGGGTATCTCTGCCCGACAGTCGTGCAAACGGAACAGGCCCGAAACAAGGGGGCCGGCCGGGACAACAGGGGTCAACGGGATGACGTTCTTGCGCAACCTTGCCGCATTGGCGGCGTTGCTGCCGGCAACGGCGGGTGTAACAGAGGTGAGGGCCCAGGCGGCACCGCTGGACAACCCGTCGACGCTGACCATCGTGGCCAATTTCTCCACCGGCTGGGTCCGTAACTTCAACCCGTACAACGAAACCACGCGGCTCTACAGCGCGCGGGAATTCGCCTATGAGCCCCTGATCATCTTCAACACCCTGCATAATGGCCGACCGCATTACCGGCTGGCCACGGGGTATGATTTCTCCAAAGACCTGTTGAAATTGACCTTCACCCTGCGCGAAGGGGTGCAATGGTCCGACGGGCAGCCCTTTACCGCGCAGGATGTTGTCTTCACTTACGAGATGTTCAAGCGTTTCAAAGCGTTGGACACGCTGGACATCTGGGAACGACTGGCTGCGGTTGAGGCGCCGGATGCCCATACTGTGGTCTTCACACTGAAACGCGTGAATGCCAACAGCCTGTATGAACTGGCCCGCATTCCGGTGGTGCCCAAACATATCTGGTCGAAGGTGGCGGACCCCGTCACCTTCACCAATCCCGATCCCGTGGGCACCGGTCCGATGACGGAGGTACGGCGCTTCACCAACCAGCTTTATGTTCAGTGCCGGAACCCCCATTACTGGGACGCCGGCTCCCTGAAGGTCGATTGCCTGTCCTTCCCACAGATCGGCAACAACGAACAGCTTCTGGCCGCCGCTCGCAATGGCAAGCTGGACTGGTTCGGCGCCTTCATGCCGGATATCGAGCGCACCTATGTTGCCGCCAATCCGGTCCATCACCGCTATTGGTTCCCGCCTGGTGGGACTGTGGCCGTGAATATCAATTTCGACAGCCCGAATGCCGGTAACCGTGCCGCTTTCCGTAACGTGAATTTCCGCCGGGCCGTCAGCATGGCCATGGATCGCCGCGCCATCGTCGATATTGCCGGCTATGGCTATCCGATCGTGAACGAATATGCCTCCGGCCTGGGACGCCTTTATCAGGACTGGGTGAACCAGGACGCCGAACGCCAGTTCGGCCAATACGCCAAATATGACAAGGACGGTGCCCGCGCCCTGTTGGCCGACAGCGGCTTCCGTGACGTGGATGGCGACGGTTATGTCGATAATCCCGATGGCAAGCCCATCCGTTTTGACATCCTGGCCCCCAATGGCTGGACCGACTGGGTGAACACGACACAGTTGGTGGTGGAAGGGCTGAATGCCATCGGGATCAATGCCCGCGTCTCCACGCCCGAACCCGCCTCCTGGGCGCAGAAGCTGATCCAGGGCGATTATGACATGGCCATCAATGGCTATTTTACGGGGGAGACGCCGCACCGATCCTTTGACACGGGCTTCCATTCCCGTTTCTCCGGCAAGACGCGGACAGCACCGACCCGGTTCAACAATCCGGAACTGAACGCGGCCCTGGATGCGTTTGTGGCCACCATCAACCCGGATGAACAGCGCCGGGCCATGGACAAGGTGCAGATGATCCTGGCTGCCAACACGCCCTATGTGCCGCTGTTCAGCAACCCGATCTGGTATCAGTACAACACCAAACGCTTCAAGGGCTGGTTCAACGCCGATAATCCGGTGGCCCGGCCCGATGTGTTCGACGGCACGCCCGAACGGCTGCTGCATCTGCTGGCGCTGGAGCCGGTGAATGGCGGCGGCTGATCCATAGGGGCCGTCCGGCCCCCCATCGAACCACACACAATCCGTTTTCCTTCAGATCTTCGGTTTCGGGAGAGGACCCCCCATGGCCTTCCTTCTCCGCCGGGTCGGATTCTATGTCGCCGCCTTCATTGTCGCTGCGACGTTCAATTTCCTGATCCCGCGCCTGATGCCCGGTAATCCGGTCGACATCATGTTTGCCCAGGCCGGCGGCACTCTGCCACCGGAAGCCCTGGCCGCGCTGAAGGAGACCTTCGGCTTTATCGACCAGCCCTGGCCGGCGCAATTCGTCACTTACCTGAAAAGCGTGTTCACCTGGGACCTGGGCCTGTCGGTGAAGTTCCATCCGCTGACGGTGAATGAGGTGCTGCTACGGGCCCTGCCCTGGACCTTGATGCTGGTCCTGACCTCGTCGCTGATCGCCTTTGCCATCGGCAGTCTGGCCGGCATCCTGGCCGCTTGGCGGCGCGGTGGGCGGTTCGACAGCATCGGCGCGCCCATCGCCTTGATGATGCAGGCGATGCCGCCCCTGGTCACCTCGCTGTTGGCCTTGTTTGTGTTCGCCATCTACTGGCCGGTTTTCCCCACCGGCTATGCCTATGATCCGGAGATTGACCCCGGCTTCAGCCTGGAATTTTTCTGCTCGGTCTTTGAACACGCCTTTCTGCCCATTGTAACCATGGCCCTGGCCCAGGTCGGCGGTTACCTGATCACCATGCGCAACAGCATGATCAACCTGCTGGGCGAGGATTACATCGTGCTGGGCACGGCCAAGGGCCTGTCCGACCGCCGCCTGCGCATGGCCTATGCCGCGCGCAACGCCCTGCTGCCCACCGTCACCAGCTTTGCCATGACGCTGGGTGCGTCTTTTGGCGGTGCGCTGGTGACGGAGGTTGTCTTCAACTATCCGGGCCTGGGCTACACCCTGTTCCAGGGCATCACGGCACGCGATTACCCGCTGATCCAGGGTCAGTTGCTGATCATGACGCTGGCCATGCTGACGGCCAATTTCATCGCCGACGTGCTTTACGTCGCCCTCGACCCCCGTTTGCGGAAGGGCTGAAACATGCGCGGGCTGTTCAACATCTTGCTTGCCAACCGCAAGGCCGCCATCGGTGCTGCCATCGTGGCCTTCTTTTTCCTGATCGCCCTGGCCGCGCCCCTGGTGGCGCCGTTCGACATCAACCAGCGTGTGGCCAGCCCGCATGAGGCGCCCAGCGCCGAACATGTGATGGGGGCGACCCGCATGGGCCGCGATGTTCTGTCCCAGACCATCCATGGCACCCAGACCAGCCTGATCGTGGGCTTCGCCGCCGGCCTGCTGGTCACGGTGCTGGGAACGGCCATCGGCGTGACCGCCGGCTATTTCGGCGGCAAGGTGGACGAGGTACTGAACCTGTTCACCAACATTTCCCTGGTCATCCCCAACCTGCCATTGATGCTGGTGCTGGCCGCCTTTATCGGACAGACGGGACCGTTCGTCATTGCGCTGATCATCGGCCTGACCTCCTGGGGATGGGGGGCCCGCGTTACCCGCGCCCAGACCCTGTCCCTGCGGCAGCGCGACTATATCCTGGCGGCCGAGATGCTGGGCGAACCAGCCTGGCGGATCATCACCTTCGAGTTGCTGCCCAACCTGATCTCCATCATCGGCTTCAACTTCATCGGTTCCGTGCTGTACGCCGTTATCACCGAAGCTACCTTGGAATTTCTGGGCCTGGGTGACCCGATGGTCGTCTCCTGGGGCACCATGCTTTACCATGCCCAATCCACATCAGCCCTGCAGGTCGGCGCCTGGTGGGAAATGGCGGCCCCCTGTCTGGCCCTGGTTCTCTTTGGATCGGGACTCTCGCTGATCAATTTCGCGGTGGATGAGATTGCCAACCCCCGCCTGCGCACCGTGCGGGTGCCGGCCAAGGTGCTGGCGGCCCTGACCAACCGCGCCGCAAACCAAGGGGGCCGGGCATGACCGAACCCATCCTGTCTGTGCGTGACCTCTGTGTCGACTACGCCACGCCCAACGGTCTGACACGCGCCGTCAAAAACGTCAGTTTCGACATTTCCGCCGGTGAAGTGCTTGGTCTGGCGGGAGAATCAGGTTCCGGTAAAAGCACCGTTGCCTTTGCCATCGCCCGCCTGCACCGACCCCCAGCCTTCATCACGGGCGGGTCGATCAATCTGGCCGGCACCGATGTACTGGCCTTGCAGGGCCGAGAATTGCGGGCCTGGCGTTGGCGCGATCTGTCGGTTGTCCTGCAATCGGCGATGAATGCACTCAACCCGGTCCTGCGCGTATCGGCACAGTTCGCTGACATGTTCAAGGCACACGGCATCACGACCAAGGCCGACATCCGCGACCGCACTGCCGACCTGCTACAGATGGTCGGCATCAAACCCGACCGCATGGACGATTATCCGCATCAGTTCAGCGGCGGCATGCGGCAACGCATCGTCATCGCCATGGCGCTGGCGTTGCGCCCCAAACTGGTGGTGATGGACGAACCCACCACCGCCCTGGACGTGGTGGTACAACGCGAATTGCTGGAGGAAGTGGCGGCACTACGCCACAAGCTGGGCTTCGCGGTCCTGTTCATCACCCATGATCTGGCTTTGATGAGCCAGTTCTGCGACCGGGTCGGGGTGATGCTGCGTGGGCAGTTGATTGAATTGTCGACGCCGACCGCCATGGTGGCCGAGCCACAGCAGGATTATACACGCCGGCTCTGGGCCTCCATCCCGCCCCTGCACCCGAAACCGGGTGAAACGCTGGTCCGCATGAAGGAGACGCCGCAATGAACGGTTTGCCGGAATTTGGCGCCCGCCCTGTGCTGGAGGCGCGCGGCCTGAGCATGCATTTCGGAGCCTTTTGCGCGCTCGACAGCGCTGATTTCAGCCTCTATTCCGGCCGGGCCCTGGCCCTGGTCGGGGAAAGCGGATCGGGCAAAAGCACCTGTGCCAAACTGCTGACCCATGTGTTGACGGCCAGCGCCGGCCATATCTTCCACGCCGGCCGTGACGTGACGAAACTGCGGGGGCGTCAGGCTCTTCTGAATTATCGATCGGCGGTGCAGATGGTGTTCCAGGACCCGTTTGCCGCGCTCAATCCCGCCCATACGGTTGAACACCATCTGACCCGGCCCCTGGCGCTGCATCGGCCCGACCTGTCGACGGCTCAACGGCGCGATGCCGTGGACGAACTGCTGCGCGCCGTGGACCTCGATCCTGCCATCACTCTGCGCAAGCACCCGCATGAGATGAGCGGCGGGCAGCGGCAACGGGTGAACCTGGCCCGCGCGCTGGCCGTCAACCCGGCCGTCCTGATCGCGGATGAGCCCACTTCCATGCTGGATGTGTCCATCCGCCTGTCGGTGCTGGATACGTTCCGCGATCTGAAGCGGGAGCGCGGCATCGCCATGCTCTACATCACCCACGACATCGCCACCGCGCGCTATGTCGCGGAAGAAACCGCCGTGATTTTCCGGGGCCGGATTGTGGAACGTGGGCCCACGGCACAGGTGATCGACAGCCCACGCCACGCCTATACGCGTCTGTTGCTGGCGGCGGTACCGGAAGTGGGCAGCCCGTTCGGGGCCGGTAACAGCCTGGCCCCGCTGGCGGCCCAGGTCCGCGAGAGTTGTGATCGGCCAGGAACCTTGCGGGAGGTCACGCCGGGCCATTGGGTGCGGTTCGCGGCCTGACACTGTCCCCGGGATCATCGGGGATCAACGGGTTCCCGTCGCCAACGGCGTCAAACCAGATCCCGATGCACAGACCGCACCGGGATCTGCCAAAGCCGGCGAACCGACCGCGCCGTCACATTGTTGTCTTGTTGTCCAGCGCGTAGCCGGCGGAACGGACCGTGCGGATCACATCCTGGTCTTCCGTTTCGTTCAGCGCCTTGCGCAACCGGCGGATATGCACATCGACGGTGCGCAACTCGACATAGACGTCGTGACCCCAGACGATATCCAGCAACTGTTCACGGGAGAAAACACGCCCCGGATGCTGCATGAAATGGCGCAGCAGGGCGAACTCTTTCGGGCCCAGATGGATATCCCGGCCCCCGCGCCGCACACGGTGGGCGGCCAGATCCATGGAAATGTCAGAGAAGCGCAGCAATTCTTCGGCCAGACCGGGCGAGGCGCGGCGCAGGACGGCGCGGATACGGGCCACCAGTTCGGTGGGGCTGAACGGTTTGGACAAATAATCGTCCGCTCCGCTGTTCAGGCCACGGACCTTGTCCGCCTCCTCGCCGCGCGCCGTCAGCATGATGACCGGCGTCTCGCGGGTCTTGGGGTTGCGGCGCAACTGACGGCAGACTTCCAGCCCGCTCATCAATGGCAGCATCCAATCCAGCAGGATCAGATGCGGGCTGCGTTCGTCGGCCAGCAGCAGGGCTTCTTCCCCGTCACCGGCAGTGATGACCCGGAAGCCTTCCCGCTCCAGATTATAGGATAGCAGGGTGACGAGATCGGCCTCGTCTTCGACAACCAGGATCAGCGGCTTCAAGGCGGCGTTCATCGGAGTCCCTTGGCGCTAGATGGGTGTGGATGGGGCTGGTTCAGCCCTGGCTATCCACCGGTTCGATGATGGTAAAACTGGATTTATCGCCCTTGGGCCGTTCGGCCGTCAGCGGCTGGCCTTTGACCAGGAAATGCACCGTTTCAGCGACATTCGTCGCATGGTCACCGGCACGTTCCAGATTCTTGGCAATGAACAGCAGGTGCGTGCAGGGCGTGATGTTGCGCGGGTCTTCCATCATGTAGGTCAGGACTTCGCGGAACAGGCTGGTATAGAGATCATCCAGCTCTTCATCGCGATGCCAGGCCGCCACGGCCTTATCGACATCGCGGTCGATATAGGCGTCCAGCACATCCTTCAGCATTTCCTGCACCAGGCGACCCATGCGCGGGATGGTGCCGGCCGGACGCATGACCGGCAACTGCGCCAGCGCGATGGAACGCTTGGCGATATTGGCGGCATAGTCGCCCGTGCGTTCCAGATCGGCGGAAATTTTCAGCGCCGCCAGCACCTCCCGCAGATCCACACCGACAGGGGCCCGCAGCGCCAGCATGCGGATGGCATCATGTTCGATCTGGCGTTCAAACTCATCCAGGCGCGCATCACCCTGCATGACTTTGGTGGCGCCTTCAACATCACGGCGGCCCACGGCCTGCACAGCCGCTTCCACCTGCGCTTCCACCACGCCGCCCATCTGGGCGATCAAGTTGGACAGGCGCTGCAATTCCGCCTCAAAGGACTTGACGGTATGTTCGGTCGGCGACATCGGCGTTGACCCTCAATTCGATAAACAGGGTAAGCTTTTAGCGGCCTCCCCTGCGAAGGCGGGGGTCCAGGGGCCGCTTGCTACCACGTCTCGGCCCCGTGGCCCCTGGGTCCCCGCTGTCGCGGGGAAGGCAAAACCTGGTGGGCCGGCGGCCCGGTACATCAACCGTAACGGCCGGTGATATAGCCCTGGGTGCGCTCATCGCGCGGGTTGGTGAAGATTTCTTCCGTGTCACCCACCTCGACCAGGTCACCCAGATGGAAGAAGGCCGTGCGCTGCGATACGCGGGCAGCCTGCTGCATATTGTGGGTAACGATAGCAATGGTGAAGCTCTCGCGCAGTTCGTCGATCAACTCTTCGATATGCGCGGTGGCGATGGGGTCGAGGGCCGAACAGGGCTCGTCCATCAGGATCACTTCCGGGCTGACAGCAACCGCGCGGGCGATGCACAGGCGCTGCTGCTGACCACCGGACAGGCCGGTACCCGGCTCATGCAGACGGTCCTTGACCTCGTTCCACAAGCCGGCACGCTTCAGCGACGTTTCGACGATGGCGTCGAACTCATCCTTGCGGGTGGCCAGACCATGCAGCTTCGGCCCGTAAGTCACATTTTCATAAATGGATTTCGGGAACGGGTTCGGCTTCTGGAACACCATGCCGACCCGGGCGCGCAACTGCACCACGTCCAGCTTGGGATCGTAGATATCCTGGTCGTCCAGCAGGATCTTGCCTTCGACGCGGCAGATATCGATCGTGTCGTTCATGCGGTTCAAGGTCCGCAGGAACGTGGACTTGCCACAGCCCGAGGGGCCGATCATGGCCAGAACCTCGTTCTGGTACAGATCGACATTGACGCCGTGCAAGGCACGTTTGGCGCCGTAATAGACCTTTACGTCGCGGGCCGACATCTTCACCGTCTGGGTGACGGCGGCCTGCACGGGCTTGTTCAGGGTCATGCTGTCCATTCTTACCACCGACGTTCGAATTTCTTGCGCAGCCAGATGGCAGCACCGTTCATCAAGATCAGGAAGGCCAGCAGCACAAGGATGGCGGCCGAGGTCAGTTCGACAAACCCGCGTTCCGGCTTGTCCGCCCAGATGAAGATCTGGACCGGCAGGACGGAGGAGCTTGCCAGCAGGCTGTCTGGGGCTGACGTCACAAAGGCATTCATGCCAATCATCAGCAGAGGTGCCGTCTCACCCACGGCATGGGCCATGCCGATGATGGTGCCCGTCATGATGCCGGGCATGGCCAACGGCAGCACATGATGCATCACCGCTTGCAGCTTTGACGCCCCCATGCCCAAGGCAGCCTCGCGGATCGACGGCGGCACCGCTTTCAGCGCGGCGCGGCTGGCGATGATGATGGTGGGCAGCACCAGCAGACCCAGCACCAGACCGCCGACCAGCGGGGCCGAACGGGGCATGCCGAAGAAGTTGAGAAACACCGCCAGACCCAGCAAGCCGAACACGATGGAGGGCACGGCGGCCAGATTGTTGATATTCACCTCGATGATCTCGGTGAAGCGGTTCTTCGGGGCGAATTCTTCCAGATAAACCGCCGCCGCCACCCCGATGGGCAGGGAGATGACCAGCGTCACCAGCATGGTCAGCAAGGTGCCAACCATCGCACCCAGCAGACCGGCCAGTTCCGGATAATTGCTATCGCTGGCGGTGAAGAAGGTGGTGTTGAAGGCTGACCGCACGTCGCCGCGCTGTTCCAGACTGTCAAACCAGGCCAGTTGCTTATCGCTGATGGGGCGTTCAGCCTCTGGCAGGTCGCGGTCGATGCCGCCCTTGACGATCTGGTTGACGCCATCGGATGCCGGCAGCCAGACATCAATCGTCTGTCCGACCAGGGCCGGGTTTTCATCCAGCATCTGACCCAGACGCACCCCAGCCACGGGGCTGACCAGACCACGCAGGTCGCGCTTTTCGGTCCGGCCAGAAACGTCCGGGAATTCCTTGTACAGCGCGTCGATCACCAGCGTCTGAAAGGCACCGCGGTCCCATTCGGCGGGATTACCGGTCCCCTTGGGGTCAATGACACCCGCATCAATGGTGACCGCCAGCTTGACCTCTGTCTGGAAAAAGGCCGACGTGCCTTCCTTCAGCAGGGTGGACAGCAGGATGACCAGCATCGTGCAGGCGAACAGGATCGCCAGGATACCGTAGAAGCGGAAGCGCCGTTCGGCGGCATAGCGCGCCTTCAGTCGCTTGGTGGCGGCGTCGCCGGTGTGGAGGGAGACGGGCATGGCTGTGGGCATCGGCTCTGCGATCTCAGTCATATTTTTCCCGATATTTCTGGACGATGCGGAGGGCAACGACATTCAGCGCCAGGGTGACCAGGAACAGGACCAGACCCAGCGCGAACACCGACAGGGTTTTGGCGCTGTCAAACTCCTGGTCGCCGACCAGGATCGATTTGATCTGCACGGTCACGGTCGTGACGCTTTCCAGCGGGTTCAGGGTCAGGCTGGCCTGCAGGCCGGCGGCCATCACCACGATCATCGTTTCACCGATGGCGCGGCTGACAGCCAGCAGCATGGCGCCGACGATACCGGGCAATGCGGCGGGCAGCAGCACCTGCTTGATGGTTTCCGACTTGGTGGCACCCAGCCCGTAAGACCCATCCCGCAGGGATTGCGGCACCGCATTGATCACGTCATCGGCCAGCGAGGACACGAACGGGACGATCATGATGCCCATGACCACGCCGGCGGCCAGCGCACTTTGCGAGGAGATGGGGATGCCCAACGCCGCTCCGACATCACGGATGAAGGGGGCGACCGTCAGGATGGCAAAGAAGCCGAACACCACGGTGGGCACGCCGGCCAGGATCTCCAGCACCGGCTTGACCACGCCGCGAATCTTCTTCGGCGCATATTCGGACAGATAGATGGCCGACATCAAGCCGACCGGGGCTGCCACGCACATGGCGATGGTGGCGATCAGCAGGGTGCCCGTGAACAAGGGCACGGCGCCAAACGCACCCGACGACCCCACCTGATCGGCGCGAATGGCCGTCTGCGGCGACCATTGCAGGCCGAACAGAAACTCGGTGATTGGCACCTTGGTGAAGAAGCGGATGCTTTCAAACAGCAGCGACAGGACGATGCCGACCGTGGTCAGGATGGCGATGGTGGAGCAAAGCACCAGCAGCGCCGTGATGATCCGTTCGACATTGTTGCGCGCGCGGAATTCAGGGCCGATCTTCGACCAGGTGATCGCCAGCAGGCTACCCGCCAGGGCCACGACGATACCAAACAGGGTCCAGTCCGCCAGCCCCCGCAATTGCGCCAGATGATTGGCGGCGGGGGTGATGGCATCAATGACGCCAGCATTCACATACTGCGCCTGGCCGATGGCCAAGTTGCTGATATTGATCAGCAGCAGTTGGCGGCTGGTCTCGGTCAGGGCCGAGGCACCATCGGCGATGGACGGCAGAAGTGCTTCCAACTCCACCGGCGCCAGCATCACACGCGCCCAGCTTTCAAGCTGTTGCGGCGACATGGAGGATAACACCATCCAGTCGATGACAGCGCCGCGAAGCGCCAGCCAGACCAGGATCAGCACCAGGGCCGGCAGGGCAGCCCACAGCGCCATGTAGGAGCCATAATAATTCGGTACGGAATGCAGATTGGCGATACGCCCGCCGGACACGGCTACGGCCCTGTTGCGTCCCAGCCAGAATCCGGCAAGCGACAAGAACAACAGGACACTTACGGTCAAGGTGACTGACATGAGGTTCAATCCGCCGCTGTCAGGGAATTTCCCGGTTACGGCAAACCGGCGGCATCAGGTCTGACGCCGCCGGTCCCGCCATCTGCTTATACACCGGGACAGGGTCGGGAGTCTGGTTCTGCAACCACGCCCGACGCCGCCCCGACCTGCAATTTACGAGGCCGGACGGGCCATCGGGGTCAGCTTCAGCGCGGCCTGCTCGGCGGCCTTGCGCTTGTCGGCCGGCAGCGGCACCAGACCCTTGTCACCCAGATAACCGTCCTCACCCATGGCGCGCTCCGACGCATACTCGGCCAGGAATTCCTTCAGGCCGGGGATCACGCCGAAATGCTGATTCTTGAAGTAGACGAACAGCGGGCGGGAGACCGGATATTCGCCGGACGCGATGGTCTCGTACTTCGGCTCAACGCCGTTGACCGGCACGCCATGCAGCTTGTCGATATTCTCTTCCAGGAAGCTGTAACCGAAGATGCCAAAGGCGTTCGGGTTAGAGACCAGGCGCTGCACGATGACGTTGTCGTTCTCACCGGCTTCGATGAAGGCGCCGTCCTCACGCATGGTGCGGCAGACCGCAGTGTGGCGGGCGGCGTCCAGGGCCTTGATGGCCGGGAATTCCTTACAACCGACATCCATCACCAGTTCGAGCCAGGCGTCGCGGGTACCCGACGTCGGCGGCGGGCCCAGCACTTCGATTTCGATGGCCGGCAGGGACGGATCAATGTCCTTCCAGGTCTTGTGCGGGTTCGGCACGATCTGGCCGTTCTTCTCAACTTCCTTGGCCAGGGCCGAGAAAAGCTGCGCCTTGGTGATATTGATCTGCGTGCCCTTCTTGGACTGGGTGAAGGTCAGACCGTCATAACCAATCACCAGCTCGGTGATCTGCTCAACGCCGTTCTTCTGGCAGCTATCGAATTCGCTGGCCTTCATGGCGCGCGATGCACCCGTGGCGTCCGGGAAATCAGCGCCAATGCCGGAGCAGAACAGCTTCATACCGCCGCCGGTGCCCGTCGACTCCAGGATCGGAGCGCCGAACTTCGTGGTCTGGCCAAAGCGCTCAACAACCGTGGAGGTGAAGGGGAACACCGTGGAGGAACCGACAATGCGGATCTGGTCGCGGGCGGCGGCGGCGCCGGCCAGGCCGACGAAGGAAACAGCGCCGAGAACGGCGGCGAGGACGAGCTTCTTGGTGGTCACGACAAGGGCCTCCGGTTAACTGGGCGGCACATGTTCGGCACTGGCATCCCCTGACGCCGGCCGGTACCATGTGGCCATGTCCCTGCTGGGTGCCGGGACCATAGCTGCGCTGCGAGACGCAAATACTACATGTACGTTACAGTTCCATGACACTGCCCGCAGAGACCTGCGGGTGTCATCGGCGAAACAGTTGCGTTACACAATGTCTGTTGGCAGCCGCAGAAACCTACTTCACCATTGAACTTAAAGGGATATTTCATTTTTGCAAGGAGCTGGGCATGGGCCTTCGGCATCAGAACCGGCGTACCCCCCGTCAGTTGGCGCGTAGCTTCGGGGCGCTGACCTGCGCAACAATCATGACATTGCCGGTGCTGGCCCAGAACCACCCGGCCCAAGGGGTGATGGATGCCGACCGGGCCTTCGCCGCCCGCGCCAAGGAGGTGGGGCCGGGCCCGGCCTTTGCCGAGTTTGGTGAGCCCCGCGTGCTCATGCTGAATGACCCGGTGCCCGGCACCGATGCCAGAGATCTGGCAAAAATGTTCGGCCCTGATGTGGAGATTGACTGGGGCCCGATGGATGGCGCCGTCTCCGCTGATGGCACACTGGGCTACACATGGGGCAAGGCCCGCTGGTTCCGGAACAGGCCGGACGGCACCAAAGAGGAACTGCCGCCCTCCCGCTATGTCACCATCTGGCGCAAGCAGCAGGACGGGTCCTGGAAATTCCTGGCCGATGGCGGCCTGCACGCGCCCGAAGCCAAGGCGTTTGCCGAGAAGAAGGCAGCGGAGAAGCCGCAATAGGTCGTGATCGGGTCGCTGGCGCGTCCCGGTCTACGGTTTCTCCGCGCCGCACCATCACAGATTGCGCGCGATCACCAGCCGTTGGATATCGCTGGTGCCCTCATAGATCTGACAGACACGCACATCACGGTAGATGCGCTCCACCGGGAAATCCTCGACATAGCCATAGCCACCAAACGTCTGAATGGCCTGCGAACAGACACGTTCGGCCATTTCAGACGCGAACAGCTTGGCCATCGACGCCTCCTTCAAGCAAGGCTGCCCAGCCCCGCGCAGGGAGGCGGCATGCAGCACCAATTGGCGGGCCGCCTCGATTCTGGTCGCCATATCGGCCAGCCGGAAGGACACAGCCTGATGGTCGATGATCGGCACCCCCATGGAGACGCGGTCGCGCGCGTAATCGCGGGCCGCCTCAAACGCGGCCTGGGCCATGCCCACGGCCTGCGCGGCGATGCCAATGCGCCCACCTTCCAGATTGGCCAACGCGATGCGATAGCCTTCACCCGGCTTGCCCAGCAGGGAGGACGCTGGCACCCGCGCGTCCTCCAGCAGGATTTGCGCGGTGTCGGAACTGCGCTGGCCCAGTTTATGTTCCAGACGCGCAACCTTGTATCCCGGATTGTCGGTGGGCACCAGGAAGGCGGAGATCCCCTTCTTGCCCGCTGCCGGATCGGTAACAGCAAAGACCAGCGCGACGCCGGCATTCTGACCATTGGTGATGAACTGTTTGGCGCCGTTCAGCACATAATGGTCACCATCCTTCACCGCGCGGGTTTTCAGGGCGGAGGCATCCGATCCCGCCTGCGGTTCGGTCAGGCAGAAAGCACCCAGCATGCGCCCCGTGGCCATGTCACGCAGATAGCGCTGTTTCTGCGCCTGCGTACCGAACGCCAGAATCGGCGCGCAGCCGACTGAGTTATGCACGCTCATGATGGTGGAAATCGCCCCATCACCGGCCGCGATCTCTTCAATCGCCAGGGCATAGGCAATAGCATCGGCCCCCGCCCCACCCCATTCTTCCGGCACCACCATGCCCAGCAGGCCAAGGTCTCCCATCTCCCGCAATTCCTCGGCGGGAAAACGGCTGGTCCGGTCGCGCTCGGCCGCACCAGGCGCCAGCCTCTCGCGCGCAAACTGCCGGGCCATGTCGCGGATCATGGCCTGTTCTTCAGTAAGGATCATGGTCGTTCCCCGTGCTGGCTGCGGCCATTACACCAATTCAACTGCCATGGCCGTCGCCTCGCCGCCGCCGATGCACAGCGACCCGACGCCGCGCCTCAGACCACGCTTCTTCAAGGCATACAGCAGGGTCACCAGGATGCGGGCACCCGAAGCGCCGATCGGATGGCCCAGCGCGCACGCGCCGCCATGGATGTTGACCTTGTCATGTGGCAGATCCAGCTCTTTCATCGCCGCCATGGCAACGACAGCAAATGCCTCATTGATCTCAAACAAATCGACATCCTGGGCGGTCCAGCCGGTCTTGGCGAACAGGGACTGCATGGCCCCGACCGGGGCGGTCGTGAACCAGGCCGGCGCGCGGGCGTGACTGGCATGGCCGACAATACGGGCCAGCGGCGACAGGCCACGCTTCTCGGCAGTGCTGGCACGCATCAGGACCAGCGCGGCAGCGCCATCACTGATGGAACTGCTGTTGGCGGCGGTCACCGTGCCGTCCTTGCGGAAGGCGGGCTTCAGGGTGGGGATTTTGTCCGGGCGGCCTTTGCCGGGCTGTTCATCGCGGGTCACCAGGATGTCCCCGCCGCGGCCCTTCACCGTCACCGGCACCAGTTCGGCCGCAAATGTGCCATCCTCGACCGCGGCCTTGGCGCGGCGCAGGCTTTCCAGGGCATAGGCGTCCTGCGCCTCGCGCGTGAAACCAAAATGGGTGGCCGTATCCTCGGCGAAGGTGCCCATGGCCCGGCCCCGCTCATAGGCATCTTCAAGCCCGTCCAACGCCATATGGTCAAATACGGTAGCATGGCCGTAGCGGTAGCCACCGCGCGCCCGGTCCAGCAGATAGGGCGCGTTCGACATGCTTTCCATGCCTGCCGCCACCACAATATCAGCACTGCCGGCCAGGATCAGATCATGGGCCAGCATGGTGGTCTTCATGCCGCTGCCGCACATCTTGTTCACGGTGGAGCAGGTGACCGACAGGGGTAGTCCGGCACCCAGCGCCGCCTGGCGCCCCGGCGCCTGCCCCTGGCCCGCCTGCAAAACATTCCCCATCAGCAACTCGTCAATGCTGTCAGCGGCGATGCCGGCCCGCGCGACGGCCTCTTTTACCGCAACCGACCCCAGTTGCGCCGCGGTCAGGGCGGACAGGTCCCCCATCATGGCGCCCATGGGCGTGCGGGCGGCGGACACGATAACGATGGGATCGGCGCTCATGGCATTCCTCTGACATCTGGATATCTGGGGTGGCCCTCAGCGTAGACTTGTCGGTTCCGATCATCCATAACCGTTGCGATCAAATTTCCTGATCACTTATGTCAATAAGGAATGGATTGGCATGGTGGAGAAGGGCAGCGTTTCCATCCATTTCGTGGCAGCGGCCCTGGACGGCGTGCTGGCACGTGGTATGGAACCCGCACCGGTGCTGCGCAAGGCCGGGATCGCGCCTGCCCTGCTATGGCAGCCCGGTGCCCGGGTGCCGGTGCAATCCTATGCCGCCCTGCTGCGCGAGGTGGCGCAACTGCTGGATGATGAGTTCTTCGGCCAGGACAGCCGCCGCATGAAGGTGGGCAGCTTTGCCCTGGCCTGCCTGCTGGCGCTGGAGGGCGGGGGCGATTTGGGGGGCGCGCTGGACCTGCTCTGCCGGGCCTACAACACCATCTTCGACGATCTGCGTGTGTCGGTACGGCGCGAGGGGCGGCGCGCCGCCCTGGAAATCGCCCCCACCCGGCCCGGCCACACCCTGCCCGTCTTCGCCGTGGAGACATTGTTCGTCTATATCCATGGTGTGGCCTGCTGGCTGGTCCGCCGCCGCATAGCCATCGAGGAAGCCTGCCTGCCCTATGCCGAACCGGCCCATGGTGCGGAATATTTCGTGCTGTTCAGCACACAATTACGCTTCGGCCAGGACCAATGCCGTCTATGGTTCGACGCCGCCCTGCTGTCCCTGCCTGTGGCCCAGGACCGGCGGGCGGCGCGGGGGTTCTTGAACCAGGCGCCAGAAAGTTTTCTGGTCAAATACCGTAACCCGGACGGGTTTGCCCGCCGTGTCGCCAACCTGCTGCGTCGCCGCCCGCCCGATGAATGGCCAGGCGCGGAGGACGCGGCGGCGGCCCTTCGCTGTTCACCCGCCACACTGCGTCGCACCTTGCGCCAGGAAGGAACCTCGTTTCAGGCCATCAAGGACCGGTTGCGCCTGGACCTTGCCAAGGCGGCCCTGGCCCGGCCCGGCCTGTCTGTTGCCGATATCGCGACCCAACTGGGCTACGCCGAACCCGCCGCCTTCAACCGCGCTTTCCGGCAATGGACCGGGACCACGCCAGCCCGATACCGCCGCGCGTCCGGCTGAGGGCGATCACCCGGCCTCGCGCTTGGTCGCGACCCCTTTCACCGCCGGCAGGATGACGGTGAAGGTGCTGCCCTTGCCCACCTCGCTGTCGATGATCAGGCGGCCGCGGTGGCGGTTGACGATGTGCTTCACAATGGCCAGTCCCAGGCCGGTGCCACCCAGCGCGCGCGACCGGGCGGGATCGACGCGATAGAATCGCTCGGTCAGGCGCGGCAGATGGGTGCGGGCGATGCCGTCGCCCCGGTCGGTCACGGCCACCATCACCGCCGGCCCCCGCACCGCACCGGCCTTGCTGCCGACCGGGGCCGTCAGCGCGATCGTGACCTCTGTCTGTTCCTTGCCATATTTGATGGCATTGTCGATCAGGTTCTGGAACACCTGCGACAGTTGATCCTCATCCCCGACGACAGGCGGCAGCAGGTCGGCCAGGTCCAGCCGCAGCTTCACCTTGCGCGACGCGGCACGCAGCTCCAGCGTCGCCGCCACGTTACGCACGATCTTGGCCACATCTACCTGCTCGGTGGGCGGTGAATGTTCGTCCATCTCAATACGCGACAGGGACAGAAGATCATTGACCAGCCGCGACATGCGGTTGGACTGATCGAACATGATGGCCAGGAACCGTTCATGCGCGGCCGGATCATCCTTGGCCGGGCCGCGCAGCGTTTCAATGAAACCGATCAGGGCCGCCAGCGGCGTGCGCAGCTCATGACTGGCATTGGCCACAAAATCGGCCCGCATCTGTTCGGCTCTTTTCAGCATGGTGATGTCATGCAGGGTCAGCAGGACCAGCAGCGGCCCTTCTTCCCCCGGTGTCCGGAACGGCTTCACGCGGGCCTGCAACGTCCGCTCCACCGGTACGGGCAGCAGCACATCGACGCTGCGGGATGCCCCCCCCGCCAGCACGGCGTCGGTCGCTTCCAGCAGGCTGGGCGTACGCACCGAACTGGCCAGATCGCGGTCCAGCAAACGGTCGCCGAACATCCGGCAAGCTGCCTGATTGGCGCGCCGCACCTCGCGGCCCGGACCCAGCAAAATCACCGGGTCGTGCAATTGGTCGATGACCGCCTCGAACAGGCCGGCGCGGCCGGCATCCTTGCTTTCGCGGTCCAGCCAGGCCTGTTGCGCCCGGGCCATGGCCGAGGCGATAAACTCCGCGGTGATACTGTCCAGTTCCGGTGGCGGCACCGGCGCCGATGCCTCACCCAGCACCTCGGCATAATCGGTCAGGCGACGGGTATCGGTCTGGATCATGCGCAGGATGGCCACTGCCACCACGACATTGACCAGCAGCGCTGGCAACGCCACCCCCGCTTCGACATGTCCCGCCAGCAGCAAGGACAACAGGATCGCCGCCGTCGGGCCGACCAGCGCCACCCCGATCAGCACGAACCGAACCGGTCGCACCTCATACCACCGCATCTGTCCCTGCCATTCTTTTCTTTATCCCTCCCGCCGCCCGGCGGGATCGGAGGAGATAACATTGCCGCAGGGCCAGGGTAACAGCATCACGGAAACTTAATAATTGGGACCGCGTGTGACGATTATGCGTAGGTCAGGACGAGGCTTCTGCCTTGGCCTGACCTACGGTTAGGACGTCACCGCGCCAGACTGTCATGCGCCGCCATGATGGCCGCCGTGGTCAGTTCGTTGACGGTGGCGCCCATCTGAACCACCTGCACCGGCTTGTCCATGCCGATCAGCAGCGGGCCGATCAGGTTGCCGCCGCCGAACTTGTGCAACAGCTTGGCCCCGATATTGGCGGCATGCAGGGCCGGCATGATCAGCACATTGGCCGGGCCTGACAGGCGGGCGAACGGGTACAGGCGCTTCATCAGATCGTAATCAAGCGCGGTATCGGCTGACATCTCACCGTCATATTCGAAATCGACCTTGCGCTTATCCATCAGCGAGACGGCGTCGCGCACATGGGCGGCGCGGTCACGCATGGGCTGGCCGAAATTGCTGAAGGACAGGAAGGCCACGCGCGGCTCATGCCCCATCTGCCGGGCCATGCGGGCCGACTGGATGGCGATATCGGCCAATTGCTCCGGGGTCGGGCGCTCATGGACCGTGGTGTCAGAGATGAAGACAGTGCGCTTGCGGGTGGCCAGCACCGACAGGCCGAACACGATATGGTCAGGCTGCGGGTCGATCACCCGCTCAATATCCTCGAAGCTGACAGCAAAGGAGCGGGTCAGACCCGTCACCATGGCGTCGGCATCGCCCGTGGCGACCATGCAGGCGGCAAAGACATTGCGGTTCTGGTTGACCCAGCGCTGGCAATCGCGGTGCAGGTGGCCGCGGCGCTGCAACCGCTTGTACAGGAAGTCGGTATAGCGCTCGATTTCCGGCGCGCCAAACTTGGCATTCTGGATATCCAGCGGCTCGATGCCCGACAGGCCCAGGCTGGCCAGCTTTTCCTTCACCACATTCTCGCGCCCGATCAGGACCGGGTGACCGAACCCGCCGGAACGATAGGCGATGGCGGCGCGGATAGACCGCTCCTCCTCCCCCTCGGCGAACACCACACGGCGGGGGCTGCTGCGCAGCTTGTCAGCGATCAGTTGCAGACTGTCGGCAGTCGGGTCCAGGCGCAGCCGCAAGGACCGCCGATACTCATCCATATCGACAATGGGCTTACGCGCCACACCCGTATCCATGGCCGCCTGGGCCACGGCGGCGGGAATGGTGGAGATCAGGCGCGGGTCGAACGGCACCGGGATGATATATTCCGGGCCATAGCGCAGACGGCGCCCGGAATAGGCGGCATCCACCTCGTCGGGCACATCCTCACGCGCCAGGGCTGCCAGCGCGCGGGCGGCGGCAATTTTCATCTGATCGTTGATGGTGCTGGCCCGCACGTCCAGGGCACCACGGAAAATGTAGGGGAAGCCCAGGACATTGTTGACCTGATTGGGATAATCCGACCGGCCCGTGGCCACGATGGCATCATCGCGCACCTGCCGCACCTCTTCCGGCGTGATCTCCGGGTCGGGGTTGGCCAGCGCAAAGATGATGGGGTTCTTGGCCATGGATTTCACCATGGCGGGCGTCATCGCCCCCTTTGCCGACAGGCCCACAAACACGTCCGACCCGGCAACCGCATCGGCCAGCGTGCGGGCATCAGTCACGACCGCATGGGCGGATTTCCACTGGTTCATGCCCTCGGACCGGCCCTTCCAGACCACACCCTTGGTGTCGCACAGCGTGATGTTCCCGTGCGGGATGCCCATGGATTTGAACAGCTCAGCACAAGCAATCGCGGCCGCACCGGCGCCATTGATGACCAGTCTGGTCTCCTTGATGTCGCGGCCGGTCATTTCCAGCGCGTTGAACAGGCCGGCGGCGGCGATGATGGCCGTGCCATGCTGATCATCATGGAAAACCGGGATATCCATCAGTTCGCGCAGGCGCTGCTCAATGATGAAACAGTCCGGAGCCTTGATGTCTTCCAGATTGATGCCGCCAAAGCTGGGACCCAGATAGCGGACGGAATTGATAAATTCGTCCACATCTCTTGTATCGACCTCCAGGTCGATGCCATCGACATCGGCAAAGCGCTTGAACAGGACGGCCTTGCCCTCCATCACCGGCTTCGATGCCAGGGCCCCCAGATCACCCAGGCCCAGCACGGCGGTGCCGTTGGAGATGACGGCGACGATATTGCCCTTGGCCGTATAATCATAGGCTGTGGACGGGTCGGCATGGATGCGCAGGCAGGGCGTGGCCACCCCCGGTGAATAGGCCAGCGACAGGTCACGCTGTGTCGCCATCGGCTTGGTAGGGGTGATTTCCAACTTACCGGGGCGCCCGCTGCTGTGCAGCAGCAAGGCTTCTTCCTCGGTAATGCGCTTGTCGATACCGGCCATTTCCCAAACTTCCTCTTTTATGTTCCGCCCAGCGTTCTGCCGGTACGGATTGGTATGTTGGTATGCATCGTAACGATCGAATGCTACCGTTTCCAGACCGAAGGCATTGCGAAAGTGACGCAACAGCCGTCAGCACGCCCGATGCCTTGCCCTGGGATGAACCGGGTGCGATAGTCGCTCTCGTGGAACAGGCCGGTTCGATCTTCGACGATGTGGATGAGGCGCGTAAAGCCCGCGCCATCGCCGATGCGCGCGCCGATGTCGCGGCAGGCCGGTTCGTGCCGCATGCGGTGGTCGCAGAATGGCTTCAGCGCCTGGCAAACGGTGAACGGCCGCCGCCCCCTTACTCGCATACTCTAAAGCGACAGGACTGAATGTAAGTCCACGGCGCAGGTAATCTGGACCGATCAGGCTATCGCTGACCTTACCGGCCATATCGCGTATATCGACCAGTATAACCCGGCTGCGGGTGATCGGATGGCGGCGGGTCTTCTCACCGCCGGTAACAGCCTGCCCACCTTCCCCAAACGTGGCAAGGCCCGGCCCGACGGCACGCGGGAACTGGCTGTCGTGCATCCCTATATCCTGGTCTATGAAACGACAGACGGGGAGGATGTCCGCATCCTGCGCGTCTGGCACGGGGCGCAGGAGCGGGGATAGGCTCCATCCCGCGGCTCAGCGTTGTGCCCGGCGGAAAAGTCGATTACGCCCAGCACAGAGCGGGTGAGCGGCAAAGGAACCGGCATGCAACTGATCGTCGAAATGCACAGCGGGTCGCATCTTTACGGCACCTCCACCGCGCAATCCGATCTGGATTACAAGGGCGTGTTCCTGCCCACCGCGCGCGACATCCTGTTGCAGCGGGTTCCCGCCACGATCTGCGAGGGGCCGCAAAAGGCACCGGGACAACGCAATCTGCCCGGTGCGGTGGATCGTGACCTGTTCAGTTTGCAGCGTTATCTGGAGCTGTTGGCCGACGGCCAAACCCTTGCGTTGGAAATGCTGTTCGCACCCGACAGCGCCATTATCGGCAACCCGCATCCGCTCTGGCGGGAGATCCAGGCCAACCGCCATCGCCTGCTGTGCCGGAAGGTGGAAGCCGCTCTACGCTATTCCCAGCGGCAGGCGCATCGGTTCGGCATCCGCGGACAGCGTGTGAACGCCACCGCCATGGCCCGGGACTGGCTGCGCGAGGCTGAGCGATCGCTTGGTCCCGGTGCGCCGCTGGCCGATGCCGACCCGGATAAGGTCTTGGAGGGCGATCATCCCCATATCGGCTTTGTCGATCTGCAAATGCCGGGTGGGGTGCAAGTGCGGCATCTGGAAGTATGCGGCAAGAAACTGTCATTCCAGGCCAGCATCGGCAATGCCCGCGACGTGATGGAACGGCTGATGGCTGAATATGGCCGGCGCAGCCTGGATTCGGCGGCTGCCAATGGCATCGACTGGAAAAGCATGGCGCATGCTGTGCGCATCGGGCGACAGACGGTGGAATTGATGATGACGGGCCACATCACCCTGCCCCGCCCCGACGCCATGGAAATTCTGGCTATCCGTCAAGGTCAGGTGCCCGTGGACCAGGTGGAGGCGATCGTGGAGGATATGCAGCAGCAGGCCGAAAACGCCGCCGGGACCTCGCACCTTCCGGAACAACCCGATATGCTGTTCATGGAAGAATTGATCCTGCGCGCCTACCGCGCGCAAGTATGCGAAAGTATTGGCATCGATGGCACTGCAAGCGATTGATCCTGGCATGCGCCGGCGGGTTGAGACGGAACTGGAGCGGATGGAGACGGAAAACGGCGTCACCATCCTGTTCGCCATCGAATCCGGCAGCCGGTCATGGGGCTTTCCCTCGCGCGACAGCGACTACGATGTCCGTTTCGTCTATCTGCGCCCCCTGGCCGATTACTTGTCGGTAAGTAGCCGGCGAGATGTGATTGAACGGCCTGTCGACCCGGTGCTGGATATTGGCGGCTGGGATTTGCGCAAGGCGCTGCAATTGTCTCTGCGTTCCAATGCGGCTCTGCTGGAATGGCTATCCTCTCCCATCACCTACCGCACGGAGGCGGCACCGGTCGGCACCATTCGCCAACTGGTGCGTTCCGCCGCTGATCCCAACGCCCTGGCCGCCCATTATCTGAACCTCGGTCGCCGCAGCCTGGAAAAGGTGCGCGAGGATGGGGACGCCGTGCGGCCAAAGGATTACTGCTACGCTCTGCGCGCGGCCTGCTGTCTGGAATGGCTGCTGCGGTTCCATGGACCGCCGCCGATGGATATGCCATCGCTGCTGTCCGGCCTGACACCAGACGCAGAGCTTTTGGCACGTATTCAGGACTTGATCGCCCGAAAGGCGGAGGGTGGGGAACAGGACCGGCAGGGGCACGACGCCATGCTGGACCAATTCTTGACCGACCGTCTTAACCCCACGCCACCGCCCCTGCCGACGGTGGACCGGGATCGGGTGGGCGCAACTATCGACCGTGCCTTTTGCACGATTGCCTTGGCGGGATCGTAGCACCCCTCAAATCACAATATTCAACACCCTCCCCCGCACCCCCGTGGCCAGCGGCTGGTTCACGCCCAGCGGTTGCACTGTCAGGCCGGCCTTGGTCGCCTCCTCCTGCCCCTGTTTGATGGGCGACTGGTAACCCTTGGCGGGGTCCAGGCCGCGCTTGGGCAGCGCCACATCGGTGCAGCTTTCGCAGCGTGATCCGTTGGCCATTTCCATCGGCACAGCCTGTCACGGATCGTTAGATTTGCTTGATCGCCCCCTCGCCCAATGTGCGCACATGCTTTATGGTCGCCGGCGACGCCCGGCAAACGGGCGCGCACGACAAAGCGGACCATACAAGGGAACACAACATGGCAGTTTCGGACGCCGGGGCGAAATCGGGCGGTGGCATCCTGGGGGCGATTGAGCGGGTGGGGAACCGGTTGCCGGACCCGGCCACCCTGTTCCTGATCGCCATCATCATTCTGGTGGTCCTATCGGCCATCCTGTCTGCAATGGGCGTGTCGGCCATCCACCCCGGTACGGGCAAGGAACTGGTCGCCACCAATCTTCTGTCGGCGGACAATATCCGTCGTTTCCTGATCGAATTGCCGACCATCTTTGCTAGTTTCCCGCCGCTCGCCGTGGTCCTGCTCTGTGTGATGGGCGTGGGGGTTGCGGAGAAGACCGGGCTGATCGGCGTGTCGCTGGGTGCCCTGGTCCGCGCTGTGCCAAAAAGCATGCTGACCCTGATTGTGGTCTTTGCCGGCGTACAGTCCAGCATGGCCACCGATGCCGGCTATGTCGTGCTGATCCCACTGGCCGGCATGCTGTTCCACAGCTCTGGCCGCCATCCTATTGCCGGCATCGCGGCGGCTTTCGCGGGCGTTTCGGGGGGGTTCTCCTCCAACCTGTTGGTTACTTCGCTGGACCCGCTGCTGGGCGGGATCAGCACGGCAGCGGCCCGTCTGGTCGATCCCAGCTATGAGGTGCTGGCGACCGCCAACTGGTACCTGATGGCCGCCTTTGTGCCCCTGTTCACCATCATCGGTACGCTGGTCACCGAACGGCTGATCGAACCACGGCTGGTGCGTACAGCCCCGGTTGCAAGCGGCCTGACCATCACCATGGACGAACCCAGCGCCGAACAGCGGGCCAATGAAAAGCGCGGCCTGCGCTATGCTGGCCTTGCCATCCTGGCCATTGTCGGCCTGTTCGGCGTCGCCGTGGTGCCGGAAGGCGCCATCCTGCGCGATGCCAATGGCACCATCGAACCTTTCCTGCGCGGCATCGTGGCGGTGCTGTTCATCAGTTTCCTGTTGATCGGCATCGCCTATGGCGTCGGCGCCCGCATCATCCGCAATGACCGCGACGTCGTGAAGATGATGAGCCAATCCATGTCCGACATGGGTGGCTATATCGTGCTGGCCTTTTGCTGCGCGGTATTCATCGCCCTGTTTGGCTGGTCCAACCTGGGCGGCATCCTGGCGGTGAACGGGGCGGCTTTCCTGAAGGATGCCGGCTTTACCGGTCTGCCGCTGCTGATCGCCATTATCCTGGTATCCGCCCTGATCAACATCCTGGTCGGCAGCGCATCCGCCAAATGGGCCATCCTGGGGCCGGTCATGGTGCCGATGCTGATGCTGCTGGGCATCACGCCGGAGGCCACACAGGCCGCCTATCGGGTGGGTGACAGCTTCACCAACCCGATCACGCCGCTGCTGCCCTATTTCCCGCTGATCCTGATCATGTGCCAGCGCTATGTGCCCAGCTTCGGCATCGGCTCGCTGTTGGCCACCATGTTGCCGCTGGCCATGTGGATGGGTATCGGGGCGGTCCTGCTGTTCAGCGGTTGGTATATGCTGGAACTGCCACTGGGTCCGGGGGCTGTCATCCACATGCCGACCGGGTCCTGATGATCCCCGCGCCCGACAGTTGGGTCACCCCGTGTCCGCCCGACCGTGGCGGGGGCTTGTGGGTGGAACCGGGCGGCTTCCATGTCGATCCGACCCGACCTGTTGAGCGCGCGGTGATCACCCATGGCCATTCCGACCATGCACGGCCAGGACACGCGAGGGTCCTGGCCACACCCGGCACGCTTTCCATAATGCGGGCGCGACTGGGTGACGGGGCGGGGCTGACGCAGCAGCCCCTGCCCTATCATCAGCCAATCCAGATCGGCGAGGTGATGGTGCGCTTCGTGCCCGCCGGCCACGTGCTGGGGTCGGCCCAGGTGGTGATGGAATGGCGTGGCAGCCGGGTGGTGGTATCGGGCGACTACAAACGCCGCTTTGATCCCACCTGTCCGCCTTTTGAACCCGTACCCTGCGATGCCTTCATCACCGAGGCCACTTTCGGCCTGCCCGTCTTCCGGCATCCGCCGGTAGAAGGCGAAATCGCCCGACTGCTGCACACGCTGTCGGTCTTTCCGGAACGCACCATTGTTGTCGGCTGTTACGCGCTGGGCAAATGCCAAAGGTTGATCGCCGAACTGCGCCGCGCCGGGTACGATAACCCGCTCTATCTGCATGGCGCCCACCTGCCGCTCTGCGCGCTTTATCAGGAACAGGGTGTTGACCTGGGCGACCTGCGCCCCGCCACCGTCGCCGATGCCGCTTCCATGCGCGGCGGCATCGTGCTGGCGCCGCCATCGGCCATGGCCGACAAATGGCTGCGCCGGATGCCGGACCCGCTGCCGGCCTATGCGTCCGGCTGGATGCGGGTGCGCGCCCGCGCCCGACAGCACGGGGTGGAACTGCCCCTGATCGTTTCCGACCATGCCGATTGGGATGAACTGTGTCAGACGGTGACCGATGTTTCGCCGGGTGAACTCTGGGTCACCCATGGCAGTGAAGAAGCCCTGGTCCATTGGGCCACAACACAGGGTGTGACGGCCAAGCCCCTGCATCTGATCGGAAGAGGGGAAGAGGAGTGATGCAGGCATTTGCCACACTCCTTGATGCACTTGCCTATATGCCGTCGCGCAACGGCAAGCTGCGCCTGATCGCCGATTACCTGGACCATACGCCCGACCCCGACCGGGGCTACGGTCTGGCCGCCCTGACCGGCGACTTGTCCTTCACCGCGGCCAAGGCCGGGATGATCAAGGAACTGGTCGCCACCCGCGTCGATCCGGCCCTGTTCGGCTGGTCCTATGATTTTGTGGGCGATCTTGCTGAAACTGTGGCCCTGATCTGGCCCGCCCCGCCCGGCGTCAACCACCCGCCACCGGGACTGGCGGCGGTGGTGGAGGGGCTTTCCACCGCTAAGCGCGGTAGCATTCCCGCCCTGCTGTCGGGCTGGCTGGATAGCCTTGACGCCACGGGCCGCTGGGCCTTGTTGAAACTGATCACGGGTGGGTTACGCATCGGCGTATCGGCCCGCATGGCCAAGACAGCGCTGGTCGAGTGGGCCCATGCCAGGGGTGTGGAGGCCAGTGTCGAACAGGTAGAAGAGTTGTGGCATGGCCTGTCCCCGCCCTACGCCCCGCTGTTCGGCTGGCTGGATGGCACGGGTCAGAAGCCGGATGTGGCCGACACGGGTGGCTTCCGCCCGATGATGCTGGCCCATCCGCTGGAAGAAAACGATATCCAGTCCCTGGACCCCGCCGATTACCGGGCCGAATGGAAATGGGATGGTATCCGGGTGCAGCTTGTGGCGCGCGGAACCGCCGATCAGGCCCGGATCTACAGCCGGACCGGAGACGAAATTGCGGGCACCTTCCCCGATGTGGCAGCCCAGATGGGCTTTCACGCGGTCCTGGATGGTGAACTGCTGGTGGCCCGCGAGGGCCGTGTGGCCCCCTTCAATGACCTGCAGCAGCGGTTGAACCGCAAGCGGGTGACGGCGCCCATGCTGCGCGACTTCCCCGCCTGGGTGCGGCTTTATGACATGCTGTTCGATGGGGGAGAGGACCTGCGCGCCCTACCCTTTGATGACCGCCGCCGGCGACTGGAAGAATGGTTCACCCGCACGCGCCCGCCCGGCATGGACCTGTCGCCCCTGGTCGCTTTCACCGATTGGGACCATCTGGCCCATCTGCGCCTGTCGGCCCGCGATACGGTGGTAGAGGATGGGGCCATCGAAGGGCTGATGCTGAAACGCGGCGACAGCCCCTATATCGGCGGTCGGCCCAAAGGACCTTGGTTCAAGTGGAAACGGGGGCCATTGACGGCGGATTGCGTGCTGATGTACGCCCAACGCGGACATGGAAAACGCTCCAGCTTTTACAGCGACTATACATTCGGCGCCTGGCGCGGTACGCCAGGGGCAGACGGGGAGCTGGTACCCGTCGGCAAAGCCTATTCCGGTTTTACCGATGCGGAACTGGTAGAGATTGACCGCTGGGTGCGCAACCATACCACCAACCGTTTCGGTCCCGTGCGGGAGGTGGCGCCGGGTCTGGTGTTCGAGGTGGCGTTCGACAGCGTCCACCGCTCGACAAGGCACAAAAGCGGCATCGCCATGCGCTTTCCCCGCATTGCGCGGCTGCGCTGGGATAAGCCGGCGGCAGAGGCGGACCGGCTGGAGGTTTTGGAGAGGATGGTGGCGACATGAAGCTGAAACGCGCCTATACGGCGGAGCCGGTCTCGGATGAAACCATCCGTCGCCTTAAAATGGGCCGTACCCGCACCCGCATGATCGGTCTGATCGCCGCTGGCATCGGTGCGCTGATCGTTCCCGCCTGGATCGCCGGGGTTGGCATGGGCTATTTCAAGCTGGAACAGAAGACCATCGCTGTCTTCCCCACGCTGCTTTCCGAAGAGGAAGCCAAAGCCCAGGCCGAGAAGGTCCGGCAGGAGGCCGAAGCCTTCCGACAGCAAAAGCCGACGGAAGAAAAGAAGCCCTGAAGGGGATCGGGCGGGTCCATGGCTGAACCCGCCCGTCTGTTTATTTCAAAAACCCGCTGTCGAAATCCGGGGCCGGGATCTCCAGATAACGCAGGCGCTTCATCTCCCGCCGGCCCCGGGTGACCGTATCCAGGATCAGACCACAGGTCAGCGACAGGAAAGACAGCAGGCCCAGGCCCGTTGCCAGCACGGCCGTGGGGAACCGCGGCACTAGGCCCGTCTCATAATAAGTGATGAACAGCGGCACCGCGATGATCACTGACACCAGGGCCATCAGCACCGCGATCAGGCCGAACGACTGCATGGGCCGCTCTTCCTTGATCAGTTTGCCGATCATCCACAGGATACGGAAACCATCACGGAAGGTGGACAGTTTCGAGACCGATCCGGGTGCTCGATCCTTGTAGGGCGTTTCCACCTCGCCCAGCGGCATGCTCATTTCCAACGCATGCACCACCAGCTCCGTCTCGATCTCGAACCCACCCGCCAGGACCGGGAAGGTCTTTACGAAACGGCGGGAAAACACGCGGTAGCCGGACAGAAGATCGTCAGTCCGCTTGCCGAATACCATGGTGACCAGCGTGGTCAGCATGACATTGCCCAGACGGTGACCGGCGCGATAGGTCTCCCAATCGGTGACACGCGCCCCGTTCACCATGTCCAGCTTTTCATCCAGCAGCTTGGCCACCAGTTGGGGCGCGCTTGGCGCGTGGTAGGTGTCGTCGCCATCCACCATGACATACACATCCGCCTCGATATCGGCGAACATGCGGCGGACGACATTGCCCTTGCCCTGCAATGGCTCCCGGCGAACCACCGCACCGGCGGCCCTGGCAATCTCCGACGTGCGGTCCTTGGAGTTATTGTCATAGACATAGATGGTGGCGGTGGGCAGAGCGGCCTTGAAGTCGCGCACCACGGCTTCAATGGACGCTTCCTCATTATAGCAGGGCACCAGAACGGCGATGCTTGGCGCACCCTGGGTCAGACTGTCAGACATGGGATATTTCGGGTCCGGTTGGACAAGGGTTGGATAGGCACAGAGATAACACGGATATTCAGGGAAAGCTGCGGCGGAAACGCGGCGCTTTGATGACCATAGGTCTGGTCAGTGCATCTGGAACAGGGTGGTGACGATCATCCCACCCTCTGAAAACACTGCCCCCAAAGTGTAGCTGTGACGCGGTTGCAGATAGAAAGGATAGGTCGTGAGCGAGAGTGCGCTGTTCCTTTGCAGACGTGTATAGGCCCCGGTCTCGCTGTCCAAGTTGGGCTGATATTGGTCGATCACGGGCCGATGGTCGGTAAAGACGATATATTTGAAGCGTTTAAACTTCGGCAGCAGGCGCAGGATATCGGCATTGCTCATGTGCTGAAGGACCTGACGCACGAACAGCACGTCCCCCTCTGGCACATCTTCCTCAAACGCATTCAACACCCGGAACTCGACATCCAACCCAGCAAATTTGCGCTGATTGAACGCAATCAGCTCTGGAACAATGTCGCAGGCAATGTAACGGCCACACAGGTCGCGCAGCCGGGAGCCGACATTGAAGTCTCCACAGCCGAAATCAACGACATTCGGCTTTTGCGGCAGGGAATCGAGGAAAGTACCGACACCACGGATGTAACAATTGACCACGGTCGGATCGTGACTGCCGGTACCGGAACAGAATTCCTCACCATTGGTACCCCATTCCCCACTTTTATAGACATCCAGGAAGGTCTTGCCACGATCACTCATCAAACCGCTCCAGATCTCAGCAGGGCCATCGGATCAGGGCTGTACCGCCTCTGTCGGCAGCACCGATGCCACGACCGACAACCGCCAAAACAATATCAGCCCGCATACGCCGTGCTTGCCCAGTCCGCAATCACGCATATCAACACTGGGCCTCTAAAAGGCAAGGATTTGTCCACCGTCCAGACATCCTGCGGCGCGGTCCTGCCCTCAGACGCCCTGGATGGCGATGCGGTTTCCCTCACTGTCGGCGATTTCGGCGACATAGATGTTTTCGCCAGCCAGCGTCTTCGGGAACAAAACTTCACTGCCCAACGCGACTGCCTTGGCCAGCACCTCATCAATATCGCTGACGCCGATATAGATGATCGCGCCATCACGGGTGGGAACATAGACATTCCCTTGGGCCAACGCGCCACTGGCACCGTTCTGGTCAGCCGCAAAAGGGAAAAAAGCCATCTGATTGCCGTGGATGGTGACGATCTCACCGAAATTCACCCCAAACACGGCGTGATAGAAGCGCATCGCCCGTTCAATATCGAGAACGGGTATTTCGACATGGGCGATCAGGTTCATCGAAGCCTCCTGCTTGACATGAGGTTGCATGCCGGATGAGCCCCATGCGTCGGACAGTCACCGTATTGCCTCGGCCGCGTCCCCTTCGGCCAGTTTGTGCAGCCGGCACAGCATCATCGGCTCATCCAGATTGGACTTTACCAGGCCGCAATCACCCATATCGGCCGCCAGCCGGTAATGGGGCAGGATATGGTCGGCTGTCCATACCTCCCAATGCGCAACCAGCCAGAAGAGATCGCCCTCATGCGCCGCGATCCGTTCACGCATGGCGCGGTTCAACAGGATATCGCCATGGTCAGGATGGATGAAATAGCTGTGGATGCGCAGAAACGGCACATTCTTGGGAAACCCAGAAGCCAGGAAACTGGTGGGCGCAAAGCCGGTCTGGATGATGATGGTGTTGTCGGGATTGGGCAGGTCGGGGAGCGACACTTCCACAAACTTGTCTGCGAAGGGCACCCGCGCCCAGGTGCCGGGCCGGGCGGTGACCGTGACCAGCGCCAGCAACGCCAGGATCATCACCCCCCTGGCCCGTCGCGGCAGGGGCCACAGGGCGATGGCAGCCACCACCACCAGCGGCGCCATCATTTCCAGCGGGATCAGATAGCGATAGATGGCGAACAGTTTCAGCCAGACCAGATAGGTCAAGGCGCCAGCCACCAGCAGGTACAGGGCGGGCCGGAACGGCACCAGCGCTTCGTGCCTGGCCCCGAACCGCCCGGCCAGCGCCAGGAACGGCGTCAGTATCAGCACCAGAACCATCACCGGCACCCGCAGGTCGGTGAAAATGATCTCCCCCACCTTTTTGGGGTCCATCAGCCATGTATAGGGGAAGATCAGGTTGTTCCAGAGTCCATGCGGCAGGAACTTGTCATCCCGATACGCTTCCGGCACGCCCCAGGGCGACTTGAAGACGTCATTGAAATAGGGAAAGAGCGGGTTCTGGTAGGTGGTCCACAGGTGCCACATCCAATGGCCGGAGAACAGCGCCATGCCGCCAATGACGCCGATGCCGAAGAAAAATGACAGGAACATCCGGCGCCAGAATCCGCCGGCAACCGCCAGAAAGGCGAAGCACAGGCCAACGGCATAGGGCAGTGTCGGTTGCTTCAAGCCTACCGCTGACCCGACCAGCAGGCCGGCGATGAAGACGATGGGGAAGGCCACCTTGGGCGCTGCCCCCCAGACATCATCGGCCCGCGCCATCACCAGCCAGGCGCTGCCCAGCACAAACAGGCTGATGACATTGTCATAAAAGGTGGTGCCCAGCAGACCCATCTGGCCTGCACCCGCAAAACAGACCAGGGCCAGCGCCACCGCGCCCAACGCCCGTGCGCGACCGGCCAATACCGGCAGCAGCAGCCACGCTATACCCGTCAGCGGCACCAGATTCAGCCCCTGCACCCAGGACAGAACAAAGGATACACCGCGCGCCGGCAGGACCTGGGCCAGCCAATAAACCGGCAGGTCCAGGGTCGGGTTGTAGAATGTCGCCACCTGTGCCGGGGCCACATCCTGGACCAGCTCGCGGCCGTCCAGGAAGGCCATGGCATTGTACCAATGGTAATTGCGCAGGTCCCAGTTCCCGTCCTGGCCCAGACTCAAAGAATAGAATGCCACCAGCAGAGGCAGCAGGATCAGCAGCGCCACAAGGAGGGTGCGCGGCTGTGTCAGGCGATGGCTGGGGGACATGCGGGGGCCGGAATGAGGGTTAAGCCTGTGCGGTGATAAGCCGGCATCCGGGCGTAATCAAGGCAGACGCGCGCTGTCTGCTTCCTGAACGGTTTCTGAACAGCGCTTTCAGGGGCCGTTCAGGTTCACTCCCCTATGGTCGCGTCTGACACCGGCCCCTAAGAGGCCGGTTGCTTGGCAGACATTGTAACAGGAGTGATCAAAATGGCCCGCACCGTCACCGCCACCAGCCCGTTTGAAGGCGGTTACCGTTTTACCCTGACCGACGGCACCATCACCGCCGTGGCCGAGATGGAAAAAGGCCGCTGGCAGAATGAACGGATCGACCGGAACGAAAGCTGGTCGGTCACGGCCAATGGTGTGGTGAAGACCGAAACCGACCGTGATGGCACGGCGGTGACGCTCTTTACCGATGCCAATGGCGATGGCGTCTATTTCGAGGCCTACAGCCTGAACCGCCCTGTTGCTGGCACCTTGGACGATGCCTACCGTTTCACCTTTGATGCCGTCGGAACCGTGACCAGCCTGCAGGAATGGGACGATGGCCGTTGGGAGGCCGAACGCCCAGACCGCAACGAGACCTGGCGTTTGCAAGACGGTCTGGTTGTAAAGACAGAGGTCGAAAAGGGGCGCGTCGAATGGACTGTCTATGCTGACAGCAACAATGACGGCACCTGGACCGAATTGGCCGATGGCCAAGGCACTCTGGACCTGGTCGGCGTTAAGACGCTGCTGGCCGGTCTGACGGCGGAAGGTCTGGTATATTGAGGTCGGCACCCCGGCGATGGCCACCGTCGTCGGGGTTCCCCCTTCAAACGTCAAACGCTACCATCCCCTGTCCCAATCCGGAGCCATTCCCCGCCCATGCGCCTGCTGCTGCTGCCTCTCTGCCTGGTCCTGGCCCTGGTCGGCACACCGCACGTGTGGGCCGATGATGAAGATGATGATCGCGCCGATCATGATCGCGCCCGTGCGGCGCTGGAGCGGGGCGAAATCATGTCCCTGCGGACCATCATGGAAAAGGCGGAGACGGAATATCCTGGCCGACTGCTGGAAGTGGAACTCGAAACGGAGCAAGGGCGCTTTGTCTATGACATTGAAATCCTGGCCGCTGACGGCCGGTTGGTGGAACTTCTCTACGATGCCGCCGATGGCACACTGCTGAAGGCCAAGGCCGCCGGCAAGGACCTGCTGAAGGAGAGGAAGTGATGCGCATCCTGGTGGCAGAGGATGACTCCAATCTGCGCCGGCAGTTGATCCAGGCCTTGAACGAGGCCGGTTATGTGGCGGACCCGGCGCCCGACGGATTGGAGGCAGCCTTTATGGGCGAGACGGAGCCCTATGACGCCATCGTGCTGGATCTCGGTCTGCCGGGCCGCGACGGGCTGTCGGTGCTGCGCGACTGGCGGGCGGCGGGACGGACCATGCCCGTCCTGATCCTGACGGCGCGCGGCACCTGGCAGGAAAAGGTGGAGGGCATGGATGCGGGGGCCGATGATTATCTGGCCAAGCCCTTCCGCATGGAGGAATTGCTGGCAAGGCTGCGCGCCTTGATCCGCCGGGCCGGCGGACAGGCCTCACCGGCCCTGACCTGCGGCCCGGTCAGCCTGGACACGCGCACGGGCCGCGTTACCGTTGCCGGCCATTCCGTCACCCTGACCGCCCATGAACAGCGCGTACTGACATACATGATGCATCACCAGGGCCGCATCCTGTCGCGCACCGAACTGACCGAACATATTTATGCCCAGGATTTCGACCGCGACAGCAATACGATCGAAGTCTTTATCGGGCGACTGCGGCGCAAGCTGGGGGCACCGGTGATCCATACCGAACGCGGCCAGGGCTATCGCATGGAAGCCGTCTGATGCAACGCGGGTCGCTGGGGCTTCGGCTGCTGGTATTGGCGGCGGTCTGGGTGACCCTGGCGCTGGCCATAGCTGGCTGGCTGCTGACCGACATTTTCCGCAGCCATGCGGAGGCCGAATTGGCGCGCCATGCCGAACTGCATCTGGATGAGCTGACGGTAGCCCTGCATCCCGATACCGACGGCCGGGTGGCGGTGTCGCGCGACTTGTCCGATCCGCGCTTCCAGCGGCCCCTGTCGGGCCTTTACTGGCAGGTCACGGATGATCAGGGCGTGGCCCTGCGCTCCCGCTCCCTGTGGGATCAGCAGTTACGACCCAATGGCGGGGTTCCCGATGACGGCGGCTTGCACCGCCGAACCGCGACGGGACCGGACGGGGAAGCGCTGCTGGTCTGGTCCCGCCTTGTGCGCCTGCCCGATAAGGAAAGCCCGGTGGAAGTTTCGGTGGCCGCCACCACCGCCGACCTGACCGCCGCGACGCGGCGCTTTGCCGAGGTGCTGTCCCTGTCCCTCGCCATCCTGGCCCTGGGCCTGCTGGGGGCCGCCGTCGCACAGGTCCGGTTGGGGCTGGTGCCGTTGGATCGGCTGCGCCTGGCGCTGGCTGACCTGCGGGCGGGCAGCACTTCCCGGCTGGTCGGCGCCTTCCCGTCAGAGGTGCAGCCGCTGGCGGACGATCTGAACCAGCTTTTGTCCGACAATGCAGAGATGGTGGAACGGGCACGCACCCAGGCAGGGAATCTGGCCCATGCCCTGAAAACCCCGCTGACCATCATCGCCAATTCCGCCGCCAACCTGTCTGACCCCTCCGAATCGGCACTGATCCAGGCGGAAGCCGAGCGGATGCGACGGCAGATCGACCGCCACCTGACCCGCGCCCGCGCCGCCGCCATGGCCAAGGGGGCGGGCCTGCGCACGCCTGTCCTGGCCACCCTGCGCCCGCTCGCCCGCACCATCGCGCGGCTGCATCCCGACCGGGATATCGAGGTGACGCTGATCGGCGACGATGCCCTGACCTTCCGCGGGGAGGCACAGGACCTAGCCGAAATGGCCGGCAACCTGCTGGACAATGCCGCCAAATGGTGTCGGGGTCGTGTCACCCTGTCCGTGACCGCCGACGGGGCGGAACATTTACGGCTGCGTATTGAGGATGACGGTCCCGGTATTCCCGCCACAGAACGGGGCAGTGTCCTGACACGCGGGATACGGCTGGACGAAGCCATCCCCGGCAGCGGCCTGGGTCTGGCCATCGTCGATGATCTGTCCCGGCTCTATGGTGGGGACCTCGCCTTGGACCAGGCGGATTTGGGCGGGTTGCGGGCCGACCTGATCCTGCCACGCGCCTAGCCAGGATCAGCCGACGAGGGGCGCCGGCTCCGCCATGCGGGCCAAAAAGCCCCGCAGTTCAGGGATCCCCAGGCCGGTCTCCGCCGATGTCGCCAGCACCTCGGGATGGGCGGCACCATGGGTCTTGAGGGCCGCCGCCACCTGCGCCCGGATCTTGTCGATGGCACCGGGCTTTAACGTGTCGGCCTTGGTCAGCACGATCTGATAGCCGACCGCCGTCTGGTCCATCATCTTCATCATATCGACATCATGCGGCTTCAGCCCGTGGCGGGCATCGACCAGAACCAGGGCCCGCTTCAAGGTCACGCGGCCCCGCAGGTAGGATTTGATGAAATCAACCCACGCTGCCGACCGTTCCTTGGATACCTGGGCATAGCCATAGCCTGGCATGTCCACCATGACCAACCGGCTGCCCAGGTTGAAGAAATTCAATTGCTGGGTACGACCCGGCGTCTGGGACGTGCGGGCCAGGGTCTTGCGCCCGGTCAGGGCATTGACCAGCGACGACTTGCCGACATTTGACCGGCCGGCAAAACAGATTTCGGGCAGGACGGCTTCGGGCAGCGTGGTCGCCGCTTCGGCGCCCCAGAAGAAGTCACATTCCTTGGCGAACAGCAGACGCCCGGCCTCGATCTCCATTTCGGTCAGGTCACCGATCAGGGACGGGGTGATGGTCAGCGGCTTGGCCATGGGGGAAACTCCTTCTCTCAAACACACACCCCCGGCACAAAGGCCGGGGGCTTTCATAATCAAAACGTCTCGGGACCTGCCATCCAGGCCGGCGACCGCCGGCCCATGGGCCCATGCCCACGTAAGCCCAAGGCGGCGGATGCCGCCGCCCGGCGCCTGAGGGAATGTATCAAGTCGCCTTAACGCCCATGCGACGCATGATGTACCATTGCTGGGCGATGGACAGCAGGTTGGACCAGGTCCAGTAGATCACCAGACCCGCCGGGAAGGCGGCCATCATGAAGGTGAAGATGAAGGGCATCAGCATGAAGACCTTCTGCTGAATCGGGTCCGGATTGGACGGATTCATCTTCATCTGCAGCCACATGGTAATGCCCATCAGCAGCGGCCAGATGCCGATATGCAGGAAGCTGGGCGGGTCCCACGGGATCAGACCAAACAGGTTGAACAGGGTCGTCGGATCGGGTGCCGACAGGTCATGGATCCAGCCATAGAAGGGCGCATGGCGCATTTCGATGGTGACATACAGGACCTTGTACAGCGCGAAGAACACGGGGATCTGAAGCAGGATGGGCAGGCACCCAGCCAACGGATTGGCCTTTTCCTCCTTATAAAGCTTCATCATCTCCATGGAGAGGGCTTCGCGGTTGTCACCATGCTTCTTCTTCAGCTCCTCCATTTTGGGCTGAAGCTTCTTCATCTTCGCAAACGCTTCATATTGTTTGTTGGCGATGGGGAAGAAGGCCAGACGCAGGAAGACGGTGAAGACCAGGATGGCGATGCCGAAATTGCCGATCATGCGGCCCAACCAGTCCAAGCCATGGAAGAACGGCTTGGTCAGGAAGTAGAACCAGCCCCAGTCCACGGCATAATCCAGACTGTCGATACCCAGCTTTTCGGTATAGTCGTTCAGCAGGCCCACGACCTTGGCACCGGCAAACAGCCGATGGGTGGTCTCCGATGCCTGACCGGCGGCGATGGTCACCGCAGGTGCCTTGTAATCGACCTGATAGACATCGGTGCCGCTGTACTGGTGCAGGACACGCATGTCGGTGGTGAGTGACTGATCCGGGATCAGGCCGACCAGCCAATATTTGTCGGTAATACCGATCCAGCCACCAGTAGAAGACAGGTTGATGGTCTTCCCATCTTCCTTCAGGTCATCATACTTATATTCCTTCAAGGTGCCGTCGACGATGGCCAGCGGCCCTTCATGCAGAACGTATGTACCTTCCACCTCGGGCATGCCACGACGCTGCACAAAACCATAGGGACTGAGCGCCACCGCTTCGCCCGTCTGGTTGCGCACGCGCTGCGTAACGGTGAACATGTAGTTGGCGTCAATGGCAAAGATCCGCTCGAACACCAGACCGGCACCATTGTCCCAACTCAGGGTAACCGGGCTTTCCGGTGTCAGCGTGCTGCCACTGGCGGTCCAGACCGTGTCGGCCTTGGGCAGGGCCACGGCGTCACCGGCAGTCGCAGCGACCCAGCCAAATTCGGCGTAATAGGGGTTCTGAGTTCCGACCGGGGCCAGCAGCACCACTTCCGGGCTGTTCTTGTCCGGGGTGGTCTTGTACTTGGCCAGCGTCAGGTCATCGACACGGCCGCCGCGCAGGTTGATCGACCCATGCAGGCTGGGGGTGGAGATGGCAACGCGACCGGTCTCGGCCAGGACCGTGGCACGATCCCGGACCGCCGGTACGGCATCACCACCGATCGCGGGGGCGGCGCCGGGCGTGGCCGCGGGCGGCGCCAGTTCGCCCTGCATCGCCTGCTGGCGCTGGGCTTCGGCCTGAGCCGCCAGCAAACGCGGACGTTCGTAGAAATAATGGAACCCGAACAGGATCGCGATCGAGATCACGATGGTCAGGATAAGGTTCTTCTGATCCGTCATGGGTTTTGGTCCAGGTTCCGCATTCAATGGCCGGTTACATACCGGGGCACGCCCGGTTGGTCACATGAAAACGGCGGGCGATCAATGCCCGCCGCAACATTTTTCGCTCCGGGAATGTCCCGGATGCCGGGGTGGCACCGGGTCATACCCTTCCCCACCCCAGGGATGACAGCGCGCCAAGCGCCGCAGGGTCAGCCAGCCGCCCCGCCATGCCCCATGCGCCGCCAGAGCCTCCAGCGCGTAATGTGAGCATGAGGGGTAGAATCTGCAACGGGGCGGACCCATCATCGGCCGGATGGCCCAACGGTAGCAAAGCACAAAAGCCCGGAGCAGCCAGGCTGCCGGGCTCATGCGTTTTCATCCTTCGCCGGGACCGATTCGGCTTGTGCCGCTTCCCGCTTGCCCTTCCACACCCGGAGCTTCTTCAAAGCCTGCGTGAGGTCAGCCTTCAGGTCAGCAAATGGCCGACGCACCGTTTCCGCCCGCGCCACGAGCACAAAATCATGTCCGGGCGTGGCGTTGGGGGCCAACACTTCGGCAAGCGCCGCGCGCAGACGACGACGGGCACGGTTGCGTTCAACCGCGCCCCCCACCTTCTTGCTGGCTGTCAGGCCGATACGTACCGGCGGCTCGCCGGGGTTCGGGTGCTGCCGCTCATCATGGGCACGGGCCTGAAGAACCAGGCCCGGCGTGGCCCATTTGCGACGGGCGCCCGCGACAGCCAGGAATTCCGGCCGTCTGGTCAGGCGCCCCACCTTTGCTTTGGGAGGCGCCATGCCGGTAACCTTAAGCGCTCAGCTTCTTCCGGCCCTGGGCGCGGCGCTTATTGATGATGTTGCGGCCAGCGGCAGTGGCCATGCGAGCGCGGAAACCATGACGGCGGGCGCGCACGATCTTTGAGGGCTGGAAGGGACGCTTCACGGTACTTACTCCGGTCTTGAAACTACTGAGTACAAAAACGAAGCGTGGTCTATAGTGGCGAAGCGGCCCGGAGTCAACCACGCTGGGAAAGGCCGCCTGCAACCCAGGCCCGCAACCGGCCAGCCAACCGATGGCCGGTCACGGGCACTTGCCGGGTCAGAAATCGGCTGGGGCGGCAATGCCGCTCTTGGCCAGATTGGTCTTGATGGCGCCTTTCAGACGCTCCAGCCCATCGGGGCTGAACGCCTCGGCACGGGCCACCAGCACATCCTGGGTGTTGGACGCGCGCAGCAGCCACCAGCCATCGGCATTCTTGACCCGCACACCATCAATATCATTGACCTCCGGGCCACCGGCGGCTTCTTCCGCCTTCACCCGGGCTTTGATCTCGTCGACCGCGGCAAATTTGCGTTCCTCGCTGACCTGGAAGCGGACTTCCGGGGTGTTAAGCACCTCTGGCAGTTCATCGCGCAGGGCCGACAGTTCGCCAAGGCGGGATACCAGTCCCAAAAGCCGGACGGCGCAGTAGAGCGCATCATCAAAGCCATAATATTTGTCGGCAAAGAAAATATGTCCCGACATTTCGCCAGCCAGGGGGCTGTTGGTTTCAGCCATCTTGGCCTTCAGCAGCGAGTGGCCGGTTTTCCACATCAGCGGCTTGCCACCCAGCTTGGCGATCTGGTCGAACAGGGTCTGGCTGGCCTTGACGTCGGCGATGATGGTAGCACCGGGAAAGGCCGCCAGCACATCCTTGGAATAGATGGCGACAAGCTGGTCACCCCAGACAATGCGGCCCTTCTCATCCACGGCGCCGATACGGTCGGCATCGCCGTCAAACGCGATGCCCAGATCAGCCTTCTGCTCGGCCACCTTGTGGATGATGTCTTCCAGGTTTTCTGGAATGGTCGGGTCGGGATGGTGGTTCGGGAAAGTACCGTCAATGTCATCGAACAGCAGCGTATGGGTGCCCGGCAGCTTCTTGACCAGACGGCGCAGTATCTCGCCCGCCGCACCATTGCCATTGTCCCAGACCACGTTTAGGTCGCGTGTACCATCGTAATCAGCGGCCAGCCGGTCGACATAGGCGTCCTGAATATCGATGGTTTCTTCGCTGCCCTCACCGGTGGCGAAATCGCCGGCGGCCGCGATCTTGCCGATTTCCAGGATCTGGCTGCCGAAGAACGGGGCTTTGCCGATCATCATCTTAAAGCCGTTATAATCCGGCGGATTGTGGGAACCGGTGATCATCATGCCGGCATCCAACTTCAGGTGGCGGGCTGTGAAATACAGCATGGGGGTCGGACCCAGTCCGATGCGGACCACATGCAGGCCCGTCGATTTCAGACCGTCAACGGCGGCAGCCTCCAGGTCCGGCGACGACAGGCGACCATCATAACCGATCGCCACCTTCTTGCCGCCCCCGCGCACCACCATGGTGCCGAATCCCCGGCCAATGGCGCGGGCATCGTCGGTCGTCAGCGTCTTTCCGATGATGCCGCGGATATCGTATTCGCGCAGGACCGTGGGATGGAAATTGTGCGCCAGGGTCATGTTTCCGTCACCTGAACTGAGGTTGGTTAAAAGGTTTATGCGCGCAGCAAAGCACAAGCCGCGACCGCCCGCCAGCCTGTTGAACAGCTCCAGAAGCGTTGATCGCCGCGGTAGTGTGCGTGGCCGCGTTACCGGCACGCCAGGGGTCAGCTATCGACGTAACCGTCGGGGAAGTGACGGCGCCACAGTGCCATCACGCGCGGATCACGATCCACCCGTTCCGCCACCGCGATGATCCCCGGCGCCACTGCCCGGATCGCGTCGCGGCCTGGGGTCCAACGGGTCATCATGCCGACATAAAGGTCCAGCGCCGTGAGATCGGCGGTGCCCAGCATCCACGTTTCCGGCGTAGGCCTTAATGCCGCCTCCATCGTCTTCCAGCACAGAAGGATACGATTGACCGTGGATTGCTTCAGTTCGGCCATCGCCGCTTCACCCGTCACCCACTGATCGACAAAATCCCGAACCGTGTACATCGGATAAATGGCGGCCGGCAGGTAAACCAGCCAGCGCAGGAACGCAGGGCGCAGCGGCTCATCCGGGCCGGGCCCCAGCCGGCCTGGGCACCGGTCCAAGATCCAGAGCAGGATCGCCACCGATTCCGTCATCACCGCGCCGTCCGGTAGAACCAGAGTCGGCACCTGGACCAGGGGGTTGATGGATTGAAGGGCCGTCAGCCCATCCGACGGCACCCAAGGGTTGGCATCCACATAATCGTAATCCATGCCCGCTAGGATGAACGCTGCCTCGACCACGGCGGAACCGCAGCCCGTCGCTCCATAAAGTACCGGCTTTCCCACCATGATTTCTCTCCCCGGGCCGCTATCGCGTCATCGGAACACAACATGAACATCGCTGCAAGTGCCCTGTGGGGCTGTTGGCTGGGAAAGCAGATTGCCCCCACCCCTCACTGGTGTTAGACACACGCCCGTTTGCCCGTCACAATCCCTGGCCCTTGCGCCCCGACCGGAGCCCCCGCCCATGACCGTTTCCGTCACCCCGACGCTGACCCGCGAGGAATGGCTCGCCAAGGCCCAGACCCTGTCGGAGGCACTGCCTTACATGCGTCGTTATGACGGCAAGATCATTGTCGTCAAATATGGCGGTCACGCCATGGGCAACCCGGAACTGGCCCGGCAGTTCGCCAATGACATCGTGCTGCTGAAGCAGGTCGGGGCCTACCCGATTGTGGTGCATGGCGGCGGACCGCAGATCGGCAAACTGCTGGACCGGTTGAACATTAAGTCCGAATTTATCGACGGGCTGCGCGTGACCGACAAGGACACGATGGAGATCGCCGAGATGGTGCTGTCCGGCAGCATCAATAAGGAAATCGTAGCCCTGATCAATGATGCCGGCGGCGACGCCATTGGCCTGTCGGGCAAGGATGACGACCTGATCGAGGCCCGCAAGGCCACCCGTACCAAGCGCGACCCGGACAGCAATATCGAAAAGGTCGTGGATCTGGGCTTTGTGGGGGAGCCCTTCCGCATCAACCCGCAGATCCTGCATAAGCTGCGTCACGCCGGTTTCATTCCGGTCATTGCTCCCATCGGCATCGGGGAAGATGGCCAGACCTACAATATCAATGCTGATACGGCTGCCGGTGCCATTGCCGCCGCCATGGATGCCTCACGCCTGCTGCTGCTGACGGATGTGGCCGGGTTCTTGAACAAGGACAAGCAACTGGTGCCGGAGCTTTCGGTGTCCGATGCCCGCGCTGCGATCGCCGACGGCACCGCGTCCGGCGGCATGATCCCGAAGCTGGAAACCTGTATTGACGCGGTTGTCGGCGGGGTTGAGGGGGCCGTGATTCTGGATGGCCGCGTGCCTCACGCCATCCTGCTGGAGATCTTTACCGAAGGTGGGGCCGGAACGCTGGTGGGCAAGAAATAAGCCCGTACCGGCGCACCTGCCCCGGTCAGTCTATCCCTGCGCCGCCGCCATCGCGGCCTTGTACGTGTCCACATAGTGCCGGGCGGACGCGCCCCAGGATACGTCGCGGGCCATGGCGGCGCGCTGCACCTTGCGCCAGCGGTCGGTCTGCGGATGCAGGGCAAAGGCGCGGTCAATGGCGTTGATCAACGATGGCACGGTGACGGGACCAAAGGTGAAGCCCGTCGCCGTACCATCAGACAATGCGTCATCGGTGCAGTCCGTCACCGTATCGGCCAGTCCCCCCACACGACTGACCAATGGCAGCGTCCCATAACGCAGCGCATACATCTGGGTCAGGCCACAAGGTTCAAACCGGGACGGCACCATCAGCACATCCACGCCCGCCTGCAAACGGTGGGACAGCGCTTCGTCATAACCCAGCACCAGCCCGACCCGGCCCGGATAATGCCGTGCCGCACCAGCCAATGCCTGTTCCAGGGACGCTGTACCGGTGCCCAGCACCGCCAATTGTCCACCACGTGCCACAATATGCGGGATGGTTTGCACCACCAGATCGATACCTTTCTGGTCCGTCAGACGGCTGACGATACCGAACAGGGGCGCATGGATATCGGGGGACAGACCGAAGGCGCGCTGGATATCGGCCTTGTTGGCTTCCTTGGCGCTCAGATTGTCGGCGTCGTACAGGGCACTTAACTGCGGATCACGGGCAGGGTCCCAGGCATCCGTGTCAATACCATTCAAGATGCCGTCCAGCACATCGGCGCGGGCCCGCAGCAGTCCATCCATACCGAAACCAAAGATTTCTCCTTGGATTTCGGTGGCATAGGTCGGGCTGACGGTGGTCAGCCGGTCGGAATAGACCAGCCCTGCCTTGAGAAACGACAATTGGCTGTAAAATTCGAACCCCTGTGGCGTGAATCCGTCCCAGGGCAAGCCCAGGGTCGGGACCGTCTCTGCCGGGAACAGGCCCTGGAAGGCTAGGTTGTGGATGGTAAACACCGTGCCCGGCCGCTTCAGCCCGGCCAGGGGCCAAAGCGGGAAATGCAGGTGTGCGGCCGCAAGTCCTGCCTGCCAATCATGCCCATGCAGCACATCTGGCTTCCACGCGGCCCGCCCGGTGGCCCCATCACCGGCCAGCCCGATCAGGGCGGCGATACGGCCCAAGGCGGCAAAGCGCAGGTGATTGTCGGACCAATCCTTGCCATCCGGCCCCAGATAAGGATTACCCTTGCGTCCGAAAAAGCTGGGAATATCCAGCGCGTAGACGGTGCCCCCATCCACGCCCCGGCCTGCCACCAGCCGGGCCGGGGCGGCCGACGGCAGGCCCGGCAGGCCGCGCAGATCGCGCAGCACCTTGCTATTCTCCAGCCGGTCCAGGACACCCGGATATCCGGGGATCAGGGTGCGGACATCCACCCCTTCTGCCCGCAGCGCTGCCGGCAAGGCGCCGGCCACATCGCCCAAGCCACCCGTTTTCACATAGGGCAGGCATTCCGACGTCACGAACAGAACACGCATGATCGGGTCCGGGGCTGTTATGGGTTCAAGGGGCAACAGACGGTACCGGACAATCCAGCCCGGCCGGCGAACGGGTGAAAATCTCCACCCCGTCCTCCGTCACGCCAACCGTATGTTCAAACTGCGCCGACAGGGACAGGTCGCGGGTGATGTTGGTCCAACCGTCGTCCAGGGTGCGCACGCCGGGGCCCCCCTGGTTAAACATCGGTTCGATGGTAAAGACCATGCCGGGAACCAGTTTCATACCACGTCCCGGCTTGCCGAAATGCATGATGTCTGGCGCATCATGGAAAACACGGCCGATACCATGGCCGACATAATCGCGAACGGTCGAATAACCCACGGATTTGGCGGCCCGTTCGATGACATGGCCGATGTCGCCCAGATGCCTGCCGGGCGCCACCTGCCCGATACCGACCATCATCGCGTCATAGGTGGTTCGGACAAGATGCGCCGCCTTGGGTGTCACCTCACCCACACAATACATACGGCTGGTATCGCCATACCAGCCATCCACGATGGCGGTGACATCGACATTGACGATGTCACCGGCCTGCAGCCGTTCCCCCGGCGAAGGAATGCCGTGATTAACGACATGGTTGGGGGAAATGCAGCAGGATCTGGGGAAGCCGTGATAGCCCAGCGTCGCCGCGAGCGCACCGTTTGCCTTCAAGAACGCGACCACCAGATCATCGATGGCGGCGGTGGTGACGCCGGGCTGCATCGCGGGCGTGATATGGTCCAGACAGGCTGCGGCAACCACACCAGCCTGATGCAGGGCAGCGAAGGCCGAACTGCCGTGCAGCGTGACCCGCCGCCCCAGCGGGTCCAGCACAAAGTTACCCGGATAGGTCTTCATCTGCCCTTACCACCCGTTTGCATCCGCTCTGCCAAGGGACATTGTCCATCTGCGCCTCAGACCAAGCGGCCGGATGGCCGCGCCCGGCGTCTGGGGCGCAGATGGAACGACCATCCATTAGGCCTTCAGACGGTCCAGCATGTCCTGGGTGATCAAGACCACCCCATTCTCGGACCGATAAAAGCGCCGCGCGTCCTCCTCGGCATTTTCGCCAACGACCAGGCCGGCAGGGATAACACAGCCGCGATCCACCACCACCTTGGTCAGGCGCGCATTCCGGTTCACCTCTACCTCCGGCAGGATGACCGCATCGGTCACCTCACAATAGGAATGGATGCGGACCTTGTTGAACAGCAGCGAACGACGGACCAGCGAGCCGGACGTGATGCAACCGGCCGATACCATACTGTCCACCGCCATGCCCCGACGGCCATCATCATCAAAGACGAATTTCGCGGGCGGCAATTGTTCCTGATAGGTGAAAATCGGCCATTCCCGGTCATAAAGATCCAGATCGGGTGACACGGTACACAGGTCCAGATTGGCTTCCCAATAGGCATCAACCGTCCCAACATCCCGCCAATAGGCAGTGCCCGGCTGCGCCTTGTTGCGCACGCAGCTTTCATTGAAATGGTGGGCCACGACTTTGGCGTTCTCTACCAGATAAGGGATGATATCCTTGCCAAAGTCGCGAGAGGACTTCTGGTCCTCGGCGTCACGTTCCAGATGGCTGTACAAAAAATCGGCATTGAAAATGTAGATGCCCATGGAAGCGAGGGCCATATCCGGCTTGCCCGGCATGGCGGGGGGATCGGCCGGCTTTTCCAGGAAGCTGACAATCCGGTTGTCATCATCGACATGCATGACACCGAATCCGGATGCCTCCTTGCGTGGCACCTCAATGCAGCCCACGGTCACATCGGCACCGGTGCGAATATGGCTGGCCAGCATATTGGCGTAATCCATCTTGTAGATGTGATCGCCAGCCAGGATCAGCACCCATTCGGCCTTGTGTGACCGCAGGATATCCAGGTTCTGATAAACGGCATCGGCCGTGCCCTGATACCAACTGGTCTCATTGATACGCTGCTGGGCCGGCAACAGGTCGATGAATTCCCCGATTTCACCACGCAGGAAGTTCCAGCCCCGCTGCAGGTGCCGCAGCAACGAGTGCGACTTGTACTGTGTGATGACAGAGATCCGACGGAAACCGGAATTGATGCAGTTGGAGAGGGCGAAGTCGATAATCCGGAACTTACCGCCAAAATGCACCGCCGGCTTCGCACGGCGATCGGTCAGTTGCTTCAGGCGGCTTCCCCGCCCGCCTGCCAGGACCAGCGCCAATGCATGGCGCGGCGCCTGCCGCAGATCACGATCCAAACGCTGTTCGGACTGACTGGTGACCAATTCCCCACCCTCCCTTATGCCGCGCATCATGTCGCGCATCGCGCTCGTACCGACCGTTTCGACGGGCGGCGCCTGTTTCGGCAGGATGGTGTCACATGCGGGGCACGCGGTCACGCCTGGATACGTATGAAATTCCAACGCTGCCAAACAATGCAGACAACGAAATGGCGAAGAGCACACAACTCGGCGATGCTCCCTGGGAAACCCGCATGCACTCGAATGTTTGCCTAATTTTTAATCTGACACATTTTTAGCCGCTGAATCGAGGTGCCTCGAATGGGGCATATCCACATAAACAATTGTTTGTCTTGGATTTTTCCAAAAAAAGTTCCGATAGAAACCGCCCAATATTTGGGCAAATCCCCACCGATCGTCCGGAGTCGCAGCGGCGGCGATGAATTTCAGTCAGGCGACACCAGCGTCCGAGCGTAGGGATTCCGCCGCTTTGCACAACGGCACGGACTTTGAATAGAGGGGCAGCGGCGTGTGCGGCGGCCGGTCGGCCCCGTGCCCACAAGAATGGGGAGCCAGATGAATCGTATGTTGAAGACCCTTTTCGCGGCGTGCCTGGCATTAGTTCCGGGTGTGGCCCTCGCTCAGGACGCGGCACCGACCCCGACGCTGGACAGCGGCAATACCGCTTGGCTGCTGACGTCGACGGCACTGGTGCTGTTCATGACCATTCCCGGTCTGGCGCTGTTCTATGGCGGCATGGTCCGCAAGCTGAACGTCCTGACCATGGCGATGCAGAGTTTCGCCATCGCGGCCCTGGTTTCGGTGCTGTGGGTTGTTGTCGGCTTCAGCCTGGCCTTCGGTCCTGGCAATGCCTATATCGGTGACCTGAGCCGGGCCTTCCTGTCCGGCCTGGAGGTTGGCAGCCTTTCCGGCACCATCCCGGAATCGGTGTTCATTGCCTTCCAGATGACCTTTGCCATCATCACCCCGGCGCTGATCACCGGTGCCTTTGCTGACCGGATGAAATTCTCGGCCCTGCTGCTGTTCACGGCACTGTGGTCACTGATCGTTTACAGCCCGGTCTGCCACTGGGTGTGGGGCGGTGGCTTCCTAATGGGCGATGGCGTGCTGGATTATGCCGGCGGCACCGTTGTTCATATCAATGCCGGCGTTGCCGGTCTGGTGGCCGCCATCATCCTGGGCAAGCGCAAGGGCTATGGCACGTCGGACATGAAGCCGCACAACCTGGTTCTGTCGCTGATCGGTGCGGCCATGCTCTGGGTGGGCTGGTTCGGCTTTAATGCCGGCTCCGCGGTTGCCGCTGATGGCCGTGCGGGCATGGCCATGCTGGTGACGCAGGTCGCTGCCGCGTCGGCCACCCTGGCCTGGATGTTTGTGGAATGGGGTGTGAAGGGTAAGCCCTCTGTCCTGGGCGCCGTCTCCGGTGCCGTGGCGGGTCTGGTTGCCATCACGCCGGCGGCAGGCTTCGTTGGTGTTGATGGGGCCCTGGGCATCGGTATTGCCGCTGGCATCATCTGCTACTTCGCCTCCACGACGCTGAAGCATGCCCTGAAGTATGACGACAGCCTGGATGTCTGGGGCGTGCATGGTGTTGGCGGCATTGTCGGCGCCATCCTGACCGGCGTCTTTGCCAAGGCTGCTATCGGCGGGACCGCTGGCGCCCTGGAAGGCAATATCGGTCAGGTCTGGACCCAGATCTGGGGCATCCTGGCCACGGTTGTCTGGTCGGCTGTTGCCACTGCCGTCATCCTCTACGTCGTCAAGGCCATCACCGGCCTGCGCGTTGACGAGGACGCGGAACGTGACGGTCTGGATCTGGCCCTGCATGGCGAGAGCATCCAGTAAGTTGCAGGCTCCGGCCTGAATGAATGACCGCCGCACCGGGCGCCCGGTGCGGCGGTTTTCATTTGGGGCCAGCCTGTTGAATGTCGCTTAAGCGCCAGCGCAGCCGACAATCACCCCAGCGTCAGCACCACTTTGCCCGTCGCCTTGCGCCCTGACAAAAGATGAAATGCCTGGGCATAGTCCTTGATGGGCAGCGCGTGTGACACGTGCGGCCGCAGCTTGCCCTGACCCCACAGGGCCAATAGTTCCATCAGGCTCTGGCCCAGGCGCTGCGGGTTATGTTTGCGATAGGCTCCCCAGAAAAGGCCCAGCACCGCACAATTTTTGACCAGCAGCAGATTGGCCGGCACCTGCGGGATGCGACCGGCCGCATAGCCGATGGTGATGATGCGCCCGCACCAGGCGATGTTACGCAGGGCCGCGTCGAAATAATCCCCGCCCACCGGGTCGAACACGACATCCACACCCTTGGGCGCCAATGCCTTTAGCCGGGCTTTCAGGTCCTCGGCCGTATAGTCGATCACCTCATCCGCACCATGCGCCTTGACCACGGCCAGCTTTTCCGGCGACGACGCCGCCGCGATGACCCGCGCGCCCATGGCCTTACCGATCTCTACCGCCGTCAGGCCAACCCCGCCCGATGCACCCAGGACCAGCAACGTCTCCCCCGCCTGCAACTGCGCCCGGTCTGTCAGGGCCAGGTGCGAGGTGCCATAGGCGACGGGGAAGCCGGCGGCAGTGGCAAAATCCATCCCATCGGGAATGGGCAGGACGGCACCCGCCTCTACCACCGCTTCCTCGCGAAACGCGCCCGTGGCCGACAGCGCCATGACCCGTTGCCCGACCTTCAGGTGCCGAACACCGTCACCCAGTTCCGTCACAACGCCCGCGCACTCCATGCCGGGGGTAAAGGGAAAGGGCGGCTTCTCCTGATACTTACCCTCGATGATCAGGGTGTCGGCAAAGTTCAGCGCTGCCGCCTTGATGGCAATCCGCACCTCCCCTGCGCCCAGTGGCAGCGCCTCCACCTCTTCCAGCACCAGACTGTCCGGTGGGCCAAACCCTTTGCACAGCAACGCCTTGGGCATGTCATCTCCTCCCGCAGGTTCGTTCAAACAATTGTTTGAAGTGTGACGGGGACGGGTCAGCGGGTCAAGGGGGCGGCGTCTGCATCTGCACGACAATCCCCTGCGCCATCTCCATGATCCTGACCCGCACCGCATCCGGTGCCCGCACCCGGACCTCTGGCCCCAGGCCGAGCAGCAGCCGGGCCGCCTGATCAATGGTCTCGAACGGCAGGGTGAGATCAGCCCAGCCGTCCGCATCCGGGGGCCCTGCGGCTGCGACGGCCTGCGCCGCGTAGGCACCCAGCCGGGACAGCAAATCCCGGCCCCGCGCGCTGACCCACAGATGCGCCCGGTCAGGCCGCAGCCGTTCCTCGAACGCCGCCAGATGCTGTGCCCAAAAACCCGGAAGATGGAAATCAGTGGGCCGCACGAACCCTGTACGTGTGACCTCCAGCGCCCGGATGGCGGCGACTTTGAAGACAAGGGGACGGTCGCTGGTCAGGGCCGCGAAGTACCAGGCGCCCGCCTTGAGAACCAGGCCCAGCGGATCCAGGGTCCAGTCGCGCTCACCCTTCCAGCTTTCGTACCGCATGACCACCCGTCGGCAATCCAGCACAGCACGGGCCAGGTCGGGCAGGAAGGGGGTGGGTTCGGCCACGCGGTACCAGTCGGCGGCATCCAGGTGGAACCGGTCGCCCATGCGCCCCGCCTCCTCTCGCGCCGGGGCCGGCAGGGCCAGCATCAGCTTGTTCCAGGCGCGTGCCGCGGCCTGTCCCACGCCCAGTGCCCCGGCCAACCCCGGCAGGCCGATGGTGAACATCGCCTCCGCCTCGTCACTGGCCAGCCCGGTCAGGCGGGTGCGGTACCCTTCCAGCAATTGGAACCCGCCACCTGGGCCCCGGTCGCCATAGACAGGCACGCCCGCTGCACTCAACGCGTCAATGTCGCGATAGATCGTGCGCTCCGACACTTCGAGTTCGGCCGCCAATTGCGCGGCCGTTTGCCCGCCGCGCAATTGCAGCAGCAACAGCAGGGAAAGCAACCGGCTGGCCCGCATTATTCGACCCTTCACGCAATTACCTGACACAGGATGTCAGGTATAGCGCGTCACAATTGCGCCGTCGCCCGGCAAACGGGGGCCCACAAAGATGGAGGGTAAAATGAGTGATCAGACCGGCGTAATCGCGCGACGGCCTATGCTGCAATCGGCTCTGGGGCTGGCCGTGGGCGTGGCCACCGCTACACTCCCGGCGGCGGCCGCGGAACCGGCGGCGGGGAAAGCGGGTGATTTTAATTTTCTGGCCGGCGAATGGCGGATCAGCCATCGCCGCCTGAAGCCCGAAACCGGCGAATGGGATGAATTCACAGGCGAGGCCACCTGCTGGACCATCCTCAACGGGGCCGGCAGTATCGAGGAACTGCGCATTCCCGCCCGCAACTTTGCCGGCGTGGGCATCCGGCTGTTGCAGGTGGAGCGCAAAATCTGGTCTGACGTCTGGGTGAACGCCAAAAACGGTGTGCTGACCACGCCGGGCCTGACCGGCACTTTCCGCCATGGCGAGGGCGTGTTCGAAGCGGACGAGATGGATGGCGATCAGCCCATCAAGGTGCGCGGCATCTGGGACCGTATCACGCCGACCAGCCACCGCTGGTATCAATCCGTCTCACGCGATGGCGGCCAAACCTGGGACGCCAATTGGTATATGGAGTGGGTGCGGGTGTGAGCACGGTTCTGCGGCAGCGCCATTCGCCGCCGCAGATCACCGCTTGATCTCTGCATCGATCAGCACCACAACCGGGTAGCCGCGATACTCCGCCGGTGCGTCGTGATCCAGGCCGCCCACGCGCAGGAAGACGCACCTGTCGCCGATGCTGGCGTTCCCGACCGGGTGGCTTGGCTCAAATAGACGCTAAATTCGGGTACGAACTATCGGCGAGCGCGTTGCCCCAACAAAACATCAGAAAAACTACAGAAACACCGGATTGAGAACTCCCACATCAATATCCGCATCCTCAGAAGTCGATTTACTCATCTTATTATCGGCTATATCGCGAAGTACCTGCGATATCATTTCAATTCTACTGCGAGCAGCCATAACCTCTTCTACGGTAAAAATCTGACCATCAGAAATGCGATCACTATGGACATCAACCATTACGAGCCTTCTTACATCTTCCAAAGACCTCGAGCAAGTAGACATCACAATCTCGTTTGCCATGGCACATGTCACAGCATCAAGCTGTAAGCTAACCCTGGGCTGGAAGATTAAGACCGCCAATTCACCGTTCAATCTCACTATAGCATCTGGCACAATACGAGTCCTGGCAACACGCCCCTGATATGCATAATCTTTACTAACTGAACAAACGAAACTGACGTCATTTTTATTTATCAAATCATAAACGGCATCAATATAAGCAATATTTAGCTCACGCTTCCTAGAGTCCCTAATTTTATTGAGAACAACCATTGCCGCGCTGCGCGGGAGCCCCTTAATTATTTCTGCAACAAGCCTCTTGGCCACCGAATAATAGCCCATTCCCTTACTATCATAAAAGTTGGTCAGCCTTCTTAGGGCCAAGTGATATGGCTCTTGACCGGCTTTCAGGATGTCTAAAAGGGATACTGATTTCCCGAGCAAGTAACGCATGTTATGCCTCGCGTGTCGCGAGCTGAACATTAGCTATGTTTATCGCTATGAGTCAACGCCACATGCAGATACGAACACAGAATGAGGTATACCCACCCCCGCATGACACAACATACTGTAAACAAAATTCTAGAGACCGATCTCCTGCAGCCTGATCCTGAGTGCGGCCTCTGATACTTTGAAATACTCTGCCAACGCCCCTAGAGAAGTAGCCACTGATACTTGAGCCCTGACAGCCTGCGCTGGAAGCAGAATTTCAGCTGCAAGCCTGTTGGCTTGCGTTTCCAACTGGTCTCCCAATGGACTTCTGTAAAGAGCACTATCCACAACCTCATCACCAATTAAATCCCTATGTAAGACATAATGAGCAATCTCATGCGCCAGGGTAAATCTTTGACGACTAGGTGCGTCTTTTGCATTGATAAATATCTGAAATCCATCAATTATCTCTTTAGATTTGACTCTTTTTATTTTTCCCGCAATATTCTTGTCCATTCCATAATCAAAAAAAACGGCAATACCTAAGTCTTTGGCTATTTTAAATGGATCTACAGGCACCGATCGCTGGTGTGATGCAATGACATCGCTTGGGTTTACCTGATCTTTCTGAGTCATAATTGGCACCTTACTCATTAGAAAGCGCTGATACAAGTTCATCGGTCTGGTATTTCACTATTCCGGTTTGAGCGATAGCTTCGCGAACAGCACGCTCTGCAACAGGGGTGGCTGTATCCCGGGCGATCTGAGTAGCCACATTCTTCGCTTCAGCACTAGCAACAGCTTCGGCAGCCTCCTTGGCCATTGTTCTGATCGCAGTGTATCCGGCAACAGCTAGCACCGCCAACACAATAGTTAGGGCCGCCATCACAAACGTAGCTGCCGCAAAAAGCAAAGAAACGATTTCATTATACTTCCATCCATCTGCCGGGGATGGCCCATACCCTCGTGAAACAAAGAAGTAAATACAGAATGATCCTATCAATATATTAACAGCGAAGATTATATAGTTGCCTACTCGCATGATTATTCCGGAGCTTGCAGATACACCTAGTACAAATTATATCACGATCAAGCTTCCGTTGTCTCGGGTCGAGTCGGTGGCATGTCCCGCAAATGACGCGGATTACCGCTTGATGCCCTCATCGGTCAGCACCACGACCGGGTAACCACGATACGCTGCCGGTGCCCCATGGTCCGGGCCGGCCACACGCAAAAAGATATTGCCCTCACCGATACCGGTGCCCACCACGGGGCGGCCCGCGTCGGTCAATTCCTTGAACAGGGAACGGGCAGCGTCGGCGAGCGCGTGTTTTTCGGGAATCTGTGGGTCGGTCATGGGGAATTATGGCTCTGTTTGGGTCTGGCGACACTCTGCCCCACCCGCCGGATGCGGTCCAGCCTGGCTTTCCGACCCTGGGCTGGATGCAACCGTCCCCTCCGGTCACCGCATAACAACGGTTCCATGCACGGCCCGCAAAACCAACGCGATGCGCAAGAACGACTTTGGTCGCGGGGCCAATTTCGGTAACGGCGTTACATCCGTCATGGTAACCGGTTACCATAAAAACGCTTACATCTTAATGCCTTATTCCCATTGGCGATTTTCGGGGTTGGTTACAGAATTACCGGGAACCCACTACAAAATCGGCGTGACAGGCGTCCGACCGATCCTATCGCTGCCCCTCCTCATTCCTTTCCGTCAGGCGGGAAAAGCCTTTCCGACCATGACGCGCCGCACCCGGAAAGCTTCACAAAGATTACCGGATGCGTCATCGTGCGAAACCATAATGACGGCCGGCATAATCCTGAAACGGAACACCGGCACCCTGGGTCGCCTGCCGAGACTTTAGGAACTTTTCCAAGAGGGGGAATCGGATCGCATGAAAATCGCCATTCCGAAGGAGCGCCGGGCGCATGAGCTGCGTGTTGCAGCCACGCCGGACACGGTGCGTAAATATATCGGGCTGGGTTTCGAGGTGGTGGTGGAAACAGGCGCCGGCCTGGGTTCAGCACTGACCGACGAAGCCTACACCGCCGCCGGCGCCACGATTGCTGCCGATGTCGCCAGCACCCTGACCGGTGCTGACATCATCCTGAAGGTCCAGCGTCCGCTGGCCGCGGGTGAGGGCGAGGTGAACGAGTTGGCGCTGATCAAGGAAGGTGCCATCCTGATCGCGGGGCTGTCGCCTTACGGGGCGCCCGACACGGTGGCCTCCTATGCCGCCGCCAAGATCGACGCGTTCGCCATGGAGTTCATGCCGCGCATCACCCGCGCGCAGAGCATGGATATTCTGTCCAGCCAGTCGAACCTGGCCGGTTATCGCGCTGTGATCGAGGCTGCGAACGAGTTCGGTCGCGCCTTCCCCATGATGATGACCGCTGCCGGCACCGTTCCGCCGGCCCGCGCCCTGATCATGGGCGCCGGTGTGGCAGGCCTGCAGGCCATCGCGACGGCCAAGCGCCTGGGGGCTGTTGTGTCGGCCACCGACGTGCGTCCCGCCACCAAGGAACAGGTGGAAAGCCTGGGCGGCACCTTTGTCGCCGTCATGGATGAGGAATTCCAGCAGGCACAGACCGCCGGCGGCTATGCCAAGGAAATGTCGAAGGAATACCAGGCCAAGCAGGCAGCCCTGATCGCCGAGACGATCAAGAAGCAGGATATCGTCATCACGACGGCCCTGATCCCTGGTCGCAAGGCGCCGGTCCTGGTCACCGACGACATGTTAAAGACCATGAAGCAGGGGGCGATCCTGGTGGATCTGGCCTGTGAACAGGGTGGCAATGTCGAAGGGGCCGTGGCTGGTCAGGTGGTGGAAAAATACGGTGTGAAGATCGTGGGCCGCATCAATATGCCCAGCCGCATCGCCGTCGACGCTTCCGCCCTCTACGCCAAGAACCTGCTGAACTTCATCACGCCCTTCGTCGACAAGGACACGAAGAGCCTGAAGATGAATTGGGAAGATGACGTGGTAAAGGGCACGGGCCTGACCCGTGACGGGGCCGTCGTCCACCCGTCGTTCAACAAGCCCGCCGCCTGAGGAGCAAATCATGATCCTTGCCAATGCGGACAGCGGTGCGGAACTGCTGAACAATCTGGATGCCGCGCGCGATCAGGCGATCCAGTTGACCGAACGTATTTCGATGCTGGAGGCGCAGCTTGCCAATGCTGGCGGCATGCCGTTCATCGTCATCGGCCTGACCGTCTTCGTCCTGGCCTGCTTTGTGGGCTATTACGTGGTCTGGAAGGTGACGCCGGCCCTGCACTCCCCCCTGATGGCCGTGACCAACGCGGTGTCGTCGGTGATCATCGTGGGCGCCCTGATCGCCACCGGTGCCGCCGATAACGGCCTGTCCGCCCTGATGGGTTTCCTGGCCATCGTTCTGGCCAGCGTGAACATCTTCGGCGGCTTCATGGTCACGCAGCGCATGCTGGCCATGTACAAGAAGAAGGCGCCATCCGGCGCCGCCAAGAAGTGATCGGGGAGAAAACATCATGCTCGTCACCGCATCACTTCTTTATCTCGCCTCCGGCGTTCTGTTCATCCTGGCCCTTAGAGGCCTGTCCAGCCCGGAAACAGCCCAGGCCGGTAACCGCTTCGGCATGATTGGCATGGCGTTGGCCATCGTCACCACGCTGATCGCGCTGCCAGCATTGACCGGCAAGTCGCTGGAATTTGGCCGTCTGGTCATGATTGTCGCCGGCATCGCCATCGGCGGCGCCGCCGGTATGGTCATCGCCAAGCGCATTCAGATGACGCAGTTGCCGCAGCTCGTGGCCGCCTTCCACAGCCTGGTCGGTCTGGCCGCGGTGTTCGTGGCCGGTGCGGCCTTCTACTCGCCCGAAAGCTTCAATATCGGCAAGACCGGCGACATCCATGTCGGCTCGCTGATTGAGATGAGCCTGGGCGTGGCCATCGGCGCCATCACCTTCACCGGCTCCGTGGTCGCCTTCCTGAAGCTGGATGGCCGCGTCAGCGGCAAGCCGCTGGTGTTCGCGGGTCAGCATATGCTGAATGCCGGCCTGGGCATCGCCCTGGTCGCGCTGATCATCCTGCTGTGCATCACGCAGTCGCCGCTGCTGTTCTGGATCATCGTCATCCTGGCGCTGGCGCTGGGCCTGCTGCTGATCCTGCCCATCGGTGGGGCTGACATGCCCGTGGTCGTGTCGATGCTGAACAGCTATTCCGGCTGGGCCGCAGCGGGCATTGGCTTCACGTTGCAGAACAATCTGCTGATCATCACCGGTTCGCTGGTCGGTGCCTCTGGCGCCATCCTGTCCTACATCATGTGTAAGGGCATGAACCGGTCGATCATCAACGTCATCCTGGGTGGCTTTGGCGGTGACGCCGCCGCCGGTGCCGCCGCCGGTGGTGCCGCCATCGACCGCAGCTTCAAGGCCGGTTCCGCCGACGATGCCGCCTTCATCATGAAGAACGCGTCCAAGGTGATCGTGGTCCCCGGCTATGGTATGGCCGTGGCCCAGGCCCAGCACGCGCTGCGTGAAATGGCCGACCTTCTGAAGAAGGAAGGCGTGGAGGTGAAGTACGCCATCCACCCCGTCGCGGGCCGCATGCCCGGCCATATGAACGTGCTGCTGGCCGAAGCCAACGTGCCCTATGACGAGGTGTTCGAGCTGGACGAAATCAACCGCGATTTCGGTCAGGCCGACGTGGCCTATGTCATCGGTGCCAACGACGTGACCAACCCCGCCGCCAAGACCGACCCGGCCAGCCCCATCTTCGGCATGCCGATCCTGGATGTGGAAAAGGCCAAGACCGTTCTGTTCATCAAGCGGTCGATGGGTGCCGGTTACGCCGGCGTCGAAAACGAACTCTTCTTCCGTCCCAACACCATGATGCTGTTGGGCGACGCCAAGAAGGTGACCGAAGAGATCGTGAAGAACCTGTCGGGCAGCGGGCATTGATCCGCTGACTGGTTGACGGGCGTTACGAAGGGGCCGCTCCGGCGACGGGGCGGCCCTTTTTGTATCGGCCGGAGGCGTAAGGTTTAATATGGGGGTGACATAAGGGTTCTTATTGTATCTTACCATCATAAGATTAATTATAACTGTGGATAACTAGATCATATTAAAGGTTATGACCGATGAATCGGGAAGCCTTATGCCACGCCGTTCGCCAAACGTTGGTCAGGCTACCAGCACCCTACGAAAGCCACTACGGGATTGTCCCACTGCCGCCACCGGAGGAGCCAATTGCTATTGGGGATGGGCGAGCCGTCATGGAAGAGGCAATAGCTGCCTTGCGGGAAGTAGAAACCTTGGCACGGGAAATTTCCGATCCCTGGATTATCAGCCGGATCATTGCCCGCCAGGAAGCCCTGTCGAGTTCTGCCATCGAAGGCACGAACAGCACACTGGACGAGGTGTTGAGCGTCGAGGAAGCAGCCGACGACATCGCGCGGAATGACGCCCGTCAAGTGCGGTCCTATGCCTTGGCATTGGACAGATTGGTGCCGGAAGCACGCGCCGTTGGCCACAACATCTTTAGCCTTGACCTCATTCGCCAACTGCATCGAGAGGTAATGCGCGATAACCCCGACTACCAAGATAATCCAGGGGAATGGAGAGCCCAGGTCGTGTGGATCGGCGGCAGGAGTATTGAGCACTCCACCCTTAATCCGCCGCCGCCAGATCGTGTTGAAGGCTGCCTCTTGCATACGGTCGATTATTTGCGAAACCAGGGCATGCAGGCCCAGACCCAGAACCTGCTCACCCGTATGGCGGTGGCGCATGCACATTTTGAGGCCGTACACCCGTTCCGCGATGGCAATGGCCGTGTGGGTCGCCTTCTGCTGCCATTGATAATGGCCGCAGACGGGCGGGTGCCCCTGTACCTGTCCCCCTATATCGAGGCGAGAAAGGACCGCTATTACGCCAATCTGAAGGCCGCCCAGCAGCAACTGAACTGGGGTGCCGCCGCAGGGTTCATGGCAGAAGCAGTGGTGGCAACTGTCCAGGAGTTGAACGCCACTCGACAAGCATTGCGTCACCTTCGGATGCTGTGGCTTGAGCGGCGAAAGCTACGCGGTGGATCGAGTGCCTTGCGCACTCTCAATGTGCTGTCAGACTATCCAGTATTAACTGTCAACCGCTTGGCCAGTTGGCTGGACATCACATTCCCGGCTGCGGCAAAGGCGGTGGACACACTGGTGTCGATGGGAGTGCTGACTGAACGCACGGGCCACCGCCGTAACCGCCTGTTCGCGGCCACGGAGGTGCTGTCGATCCTGAACCGACCCTTTGGCACGGAACCGGCGCTACCGGATAGGTAGGGCCGCCAGAGGGCGGCCCACCGGACCGCCCCCGCCCCAACCCTCAATGCCGGAAGTGACGCATGCCGGTGAACACCATCGCCAGACCACGCTCGTCGGCAGCGGCGATCACCTCTGCGTCGCGCATCGACCCGCCCGGCTGGATCACCGCCGTCACGCCCGCATCCGCGGCGGCCAGCAGACCGTCGGCAAACGGGAAGAAGGCGTCGGACGCGACCACCGAACCCTTGGTGCCTGCCTCTTCCTGACCGGCGGCCTTGGCGGCGTCGGCGGATTTCCAGGCGGCGATGCGGCTGCTGTCCACACGGCTCATCTGTCCGGCCCCGATGCCCACCGTGGCCCCGGCCTTGGCATAGACGATGGCGTTCGACTTCACATGCTTGCCCACGCGGAAGGCGAACAGCAGGTCGGCCAGTTCAGCCTCGGTCGGCGCGCGTTTGGTCACAACCTTCAGGTCGGCTTGGGCGATGCGGCCATTGTCGCGGGTCTGCACCAGATAGCCACCCGACACCGACTTCACGAACAGGCCAACCTCTGCCGGGTTCGGCATGGACCCGGTCAGCAGCACGCGCAGGTTCTTCTTGGTCGCCAGGAAGGCCTTGGCCGCCTCATCGGCATCCGGTGCGATCACCACTTCGGCGAAGAGCTTGGCGATCTGCTCCGCCGTGGCCGCGTCCAGGGTGCGGTTCATGGCGATGATGCCGCCAAAGGCCGACACAGGATCACAGGCCAGGGCGCGGGTGTAGGCATCCAGCAGATTGTCGCCCTCGGCCACGCCACAGGGATTGGCATGCTTGATGATGGCGATGGCCGGGCGGTCGAATTCAGACACCAGCTCGAACGCCGCATCCGTGTCATTCAGGTTGTTGTAGGACAGTTCCTTGCCCTGCAACTGCGTGGCCGTGGCGATGCCGGGGCGCTGGTCGCTGGTGGTGTAGAAGGCTGCCGACTGGTGCGGATTTTCGCCATAGCGAAGCGTCTGGCGCAACTCGCCACCAAAGGTCAGGCGCTGGGGATAATCCTGCCCCAACTGACCTGCGAACCAGCGGGAAATGGCGGCGTCATAGGAACCGGTGCGGGCATAGGCCTTGGCGGCCAGCGTGCGGCGGAAGGCCAGGGTGGTCTGGCCATCATTGGCCTGCAACTGGCTCAACAGCTCTGCATAGTCCGACGCATCGGTGACCACAGCCACGAAATCATGGTTCTTGGCCGCCCCCCGGATCAGAGAGGGGCCGCCAATGTCGATATTTTCGATACAGGTCTCGAAATCCGCACCCTTGGCCACGGTCGCCTCGAACGGGTAGAGATTGACCACCACCAGGTCGATGCCGGGGATGTCATGGGTGGACATGGCCTCGGTATGGGTGGGGAAATCGCGCCGGGCCAGGATGCCGCCATGGATCTTGGGATGCAGGGTCTTCACCCGCCCATCCATCATCTCCGGAAAGCCCGTATGATCAGACACTTCCGTCACGGCGATCCCGGCATCGGCCAGCGCCTTGGCCGAACCGCCTGTGGACAGGATATGGACGCCGCGCGCGGCCAGCGCCTTGCCCAGATCAATCAGGCCCGTCTTGTCGGAGACGGAGATAATGGCGCGGCGGATGGGAACGAGATCGATGCTCATGGTTCGGTACCCTGGCGGATGGTGCTTTGGAAGAAACGGAACCGGGCCGATCCATCTATCTGGACCGGCCCGGCGGTGACGAAACCCAAGCGGCGATCAGCCGTTTGGTTAGCGCGGTAGGCGCGCCAGCAAGGTCATGCCCGTGAACGCCACCGGCGCGGATAGATCCGCCCCGGCATCGCCGGGCGTATCAGGTGTCGATGTCGCTGCCTTCCCGGCGGAAGCCCCATTTAACCAGGGTTTCCCCCAATTGTGTGGCGCCACGCAGCACGATCTGGGTGGTCGGCCTTGGATCGGCGCCCTGGCCCAGATAGATACTGTCGGCGGTTTCGATAAAGGCACCGCTGGCCCGGAACTTCCACAAGGCACCGGATGGCAAACGCAGCAGCAAGGCCGCGTCATCCTCCAGTGTCGCCACCCGAACACCGGGATGCAGATGGAAGCGGATGGCGAATTCATGACCCGGTGTGCCTGTCAGCTTGTCCTGCCCGCGCAGATCCTCCCCCGTTTCGGCCAGAAACAGGCGGCGGTGATGGATGATGCTGCCTCGGTCGAAATACCCGTCATGATGGGCATCGACCAGTGTGCCCTCATCCCCATCCTGGCGCAGGCACTGCACCTTGGACGGACGGCGGGATAAACCGCCATCCTCATTCACACCGCTGGAGTTTGTATCATCAATGGCCAGCGTCGAATGGGCGGCGGTGGCGGCCAGTGCTTGTCGCCAGACGCCCTGGTCACCAGGATGCGCCCCGCAATTCACCACCAGGCGTTCACGCCCGACGCTCATCTCAAACGACAGCGTACCGGCATGGGCATGTTCGTCCAGACCAGGGGCCGGTGGCGTGCCGACATCCATCAAAAGACAGGTACGCCCGGCCGTTATCCGTTCAAACCCGATATGGGGGGTTGATTTTAAGGGCCGACCCCGTGCATCCGCCTGGCCGAGGACGGTGTCGATCAACACCGCCTCCCCTTCCTGTGCGCCATTAAACAGGGCCAGACCACCATCACCATGCCGGAAGAACCGCAGTGTCGGGGTCATCCGGTCGATCGCGTGCTGCACCGCTTCCGGCACATCCTCCCGACCGGCGCGATAACAGCCGCGGATGTCGATCAGGTGACGCAACACCAGCAACTGGGCCGCCGGTGAATGTTCGATATGCCCGCCATCGGGCAGAACCTGCTTTGGCAATTCCCGGTTGAGCAGGGCGCGGGCCCGGTCGGTGACCCGCGACAGCCCGTTCAGACAGATCCCACCATAGACCATGCCCTTGATGGTCCCCAGTAGCGCCGTGCCTTTCAGGCGGCCGGGAACCGCATGTTCCAGGAAACGCACCTGCCGGGCCAGACTGTCGAAGATCCGGGCCCGAAGTTGGTCATCGGCGCTGGCCAGGAAAAAATCATGTTGGCCGATCCAGGCCGCGATGCGGGTCGCCAGAATATCGGGCGCCCAGGCCACGGGGTGCCACCGCTTTCCGAACAGATCCAACCAGTGGCTGACCAGCACACGCGCCTGTCGCCGGGCCGCATCCCCACCGGTCGCGCGAAGATGGCGCAACCAGTCAAACCCGTGCATCTCAACCAGCCAGGGCGCCGACGCCGACTTTTCGAGCCAGGGCGGCACATCGCCAAAAAAGATCTGACCGGCAAAGCGGAACCGGTTATTCAACAGTTCCTGCCCCAGATGCGCATCACCCGGCCAGGGATCGGGCGGCACAAGGGAAAGCTGCCGTGGCGCCGGCCCTGACAAAGCCATCATCTGGTACAGCGCAGTCCCGCGATACCAGCCACCAGCACCGGGATTAAACCGCTTATGCGTCATGCCCCCGGCCATATTGCGCCATCAACCGTTCTGGCCGCGCAGGGCGCGCATATTGGCGGCATAGGCAGAAGGCCCGCCGACAAAAGTGGCCGTGCCTGCGACAAGCACATCAGCACCGGCGGCGATACACTGCTTTGCCGTCTCCACATTCACCCCGCCATCAACCTCCAGGTCGATCTGCCGTCCGCCCTGGGCGTCAGACACGGCATTGATACGGCGGCGTAGTTCGGCAATTTTGTCCAACTGGGACGCAATGAAGCTCTGCCCGCCGAAGCCGGGATTGACCGACATGACCAGCACCAGGTCCAGGTCGCCCAGCAGATAATCGACCATGGACAGCGGGGTGTGCGGGTTCAGCACAATGCCCGGCTTCTTGCCCAAGCTGCGGATCAATTGCACCGTCCGATGCGGATGCGGCCCGGCTTCAGGATGGAAGCTGATGATGTCGGCACCAGCATCGGCGAAACCCTGGATGAAGGGATCGACGGGTGCGATCATCAGATGCACGTCGAAGATCTTCGACGTGTGCGGACGCAACGCCTTCACCACACCGGGGCCGATGGTGATGTTGGGCACGAAATGCCCATCCATCACGTCGATATGGATATAATCCGCACCGGCGGCGTCGATGGCGCGCACCTCTTCTCCCAAACGGGCAAAGTCGGCGGACAGGATGGACGGGGCGATCTTGACAGGCTTGGTCATCATGGCCCCGGTTGGTATCAATATCAGGCCCCGGCGACAAGCCGGGTTCGGCGCATGAAAGGCCGGTTACCGGCACATGGCGACCCTGTCAGGGTGCCGGATATAACCATTGCATCCCTTGGATCAGGCCCACGGGGAAAGTGGTTTCGTGATAGGTGCCGGGCGACACCTCCGACACTACCTGCAGGCCCGGATATTGCCGCGACCGCAGCCGTTTGGCCATCTCCTGCTGATCGGCCACCATGTCGCGGTTTTGATTATAGCGTTTATCGCCGGGTTTTGCTGCCTCAAACGACCCGGTGGCCATATAGACCCTGGCCCTCAAATCCTTGTGTGCCCTGGCATAATCGGCCTCCAGCGTCGCCAGGGCGTAATCCTTGTACCAGATGGATGGGCTGGTCAGGATATAGCTGCTGAAATGCTGCGGCTGGGTGAACAGAACCCACAGGCCGAACAGCCCGCCATAGGACTGCCCCACCAGGGTGCGGCGGGTCGGATCGATGCGGTAGGTCTTCTCCACCAACGGCATCGCCTCCTTCACCAGGAAGCCAAGATAGGCCGCGGCCCCGCCCGATACACCGGGCAACTCCGGGTCCGACCAGGGTGTCAGGTCGCGGCGACGGCTGACCATGCCATCCTCGCCTTTGGCCGTGGGTAATCCGACCAGGATGAATTCCTCCAGTCGTTTCAGATTATGCGCCAGCCGTGTAATGCCGGACGCCACCTGGAACGTATAATCCCCATCGGTCAGATACAGCACGCCGTAACGTTTACCGGCATTCTTCGGATCAGCATAACCAGGGGGCAGCTTGATATAGAGGTCATAGGTCCGGCCATTCTGTGCCGATGTCACGGTAAGAACGCTGCTCCGTTCCACCTGATAGGCTTGAAGGGTTTCCTGTGCCTGGGATGCGGCGGCGGGGAATAACAGGGCGGCGGCCAGAATCCAAGCAAGGCGCATCCGGGATTTCCCATCTTGTGGCAGGAGGGAGGCCTGTGTACGCACGGGCAGTTTGCCCGGTCAAGCACCGATCCGGGCCTTTGACGGCGGGTTATCCGGCCCCACCGGCATCGCCGTGATGGCCAACTGGTGGCTGGGCCAGGAGAACGTGAAGCTGGCCGTTGTCGCTCGCAACCGGACCCGCTCGATCGTATGTTGATCGCGCAGGCCAGGATGGAGGCTTTGCTGCTGGTGACGGCCGATGCGATGATCCCAACCTGTTAAGGTGAAGGCCCTGTCGACCCGGGGGTGAGAAAGGGTGGTCCATGGTTGAGGTACATGTCGTTCCGGCACTGACCGACAATTACATCCACATCCTGCATGACGCCGCCCATGGCATCACTGCCGTGGTCGATCCGGGTGAGGCAGGGCCGGTGCGCGCCTTTCTGGCCGAACGCGGCTGGCGGTTGACCCATATCCTGGCCACCCACCATCATGGCGACCATATCGGGGGCATCACCGACCTGCGTGCGGACAGCCACGCGATGCTTATTGGCCCCAGGGCGGAGATCGACCGCATCCCCGAAATGGACGCCACCTATGGTGAGGGCGACAGTTTCGCCCTGGGCAGCCAGACCGTCCGTGTCTTCGACACGCCCGGCCACACGCGCGGCCATTGCGCCTTTTTTTGTGAGCAAGCACGGCTGCTGTTCAGCGGCGACACGCTGTTCTCACTCGGCTGCGGCCGGTTGTTTGAAGGAACCGCAGCGCAGATGTGGGACAGCCTGACAAAGCTGCGTGCGCTGCCGCCTGAAACCCTGATCTATTGTGGTCATGAATATACGGCCAGCAATGCGCGTTTTGCCCTTTCCATCGACCCCGACAATCTGGCCCTGAAGGCCAGGGCTGAACAGGTGACGGCGTTGCGGGCCAAGGGCCTGCCCACCATTCCCGCCCGCCTGTCGGATGAGGTGGCGGCCAACCCGTTTCTGCGGGCCGACGATCCCGGCCTCGCCGCCCATGTCGGCCTCACCGACGCGCCGCACGCCCGCATCTTCGCCGCCATCCGCCGTGCCAAGGATGAATTCCGGGGCTGAGTCCGCCCCACCAACGCCCCACCCCTGCACACCGGAGAACCCATGAAGCTGCGTTACAGTCAGACCTCACCCTTCGTGCGCAAGGTGCTTATGGCGGCGCATGAGGTGGGCGTGGCCAACCGGATCGAACTGTCGCCGACCGACGTCTGGTCCCCTGACAGCCCCATCGTTCGGGAGAATCCGCTGTCCAAGATCCCGACCTTGCTGACCGATGACGGCATGGTGCTGTTCGACAGTCCGGTCATCATGGAATATCTGGACAGCCTGCATGATGGCCGCAAGCTGATCCCCGCCGCCGGCCCTGCCCGCTGGCTGGCGCTCCGGCAGCAGGCCATCGGTGATGGCATCTGTGACGCCGCTGTCCTGCGCCGGATGGAAGAACTGCGGCCCGCCACCCTGCGCTCAGCCGAATGGGACAGTCGGCAGCGTGCCGCCATCTTCCGCGCGTTCGACCGGTTGGAGATCGATGCCGGTGACCTGCCTGACCCAGAGCAGCAGACAGTGGGCGGCCTCGCCATCCTGTCGGCCATGGGTTACATGGATTTCCGGTTTGCCCGCGAACCCTGGCGCACTGGCCGTTCGGCCTTGGCCCGCTGGTTCGACAACGCCGCGCGCCGCGCCAGCTTTGAGGCCACGTTACCACCCCGGGAGTGACCGTTATGTATCCGCCCACCCTCACCGCGCAGCAGATCATCGAACTGCTGGGCATGAAGCCGCATCCCGAAGGCGGCCATTATGTGGAAACCTTCCGGGCTCCTGCCGACAGGGGCGGACGGGCGGCACATACCGCCATCTATTTCCTGTTGCAGGCAGGCGACTATTCCCATTGGCACCGGGTCTTGGATGCCGACGAAATCTGGCATTTCCATGCCGGGGCGCCTCTGGTCCTGACAATGTCACCCAATGGCCATGATGCATCGGCCCACCATCTGGGGACCGACCTAGCGGCCGGCCATCGGCCACAAATCATTGTCCCGGCTGGCCACTGGCAGACAGCGGTCAGTCTTGGCACCTGGACCCTGGTGGGCTGCACCGTGGTGCCTGGATTTGAGTTTGCAAAATTCGAACTGGCGCCACCCGACTGGCGCCCGGTGCCACGCAGGCCGTCGGGTGGCTAAACCGTTTCGGTTTTGAAGGGCCGCGCCATCAGGGCGTCAATGATGGCGTCCAGGTCCGCACCCTGATTAAGCAGGGCATCGACCGCCTGGCACAGAGGCATATCGACGCCCTTGGCCACGGCCAGCCTGGTCACGGCGCGGGCGGTATAGACGCCTTCCGCCACCGACCGGCGTTCGCCCAACACCTCTGCCAGCGCCCGACCCTGACCCAGGGCGGCGCCCAGCGACATGTTGCGCGATTGCAGCGACGAACAGGTCAGCGTGAGATCCCCCAGCCCCGACAGGCCCATCAACGTTTCTGCCCGCGCCCCCAGCCGGCCGCCCAGGCGGGCAATCTCTGCCAGGCCGCGGGTGATCAGGGCGGCGCGCGCATTGTCGCCGAGATTGCGGCCATGGACGACACCGCAGGCGATGGCCAGCACATTCTTCACCGCCCCGCCTACCTGCGCCCCCACCAGATCATCCGACAGGTAGGGGCGGAAGGTGCGTCCGCCCAGCGCCGCCAGCAGTTGGCGGCCCAACGTCTCATCGCGGATGGCCAGTGTCACGGCGGTGGGCAGACCCTTGGCCACCTCGGCGGCGAAGGTCGGACCCGATAGCACCGCCAGGGGCTGGTCCCCCAGTTCGGCCTGGGCGGCCTCGCTCATCAGGCTGCCCGTTTCAATCTCGATCCCTTTGGCACAGATGACAACCGGCGCGCCCGGCTTCAGGTCGGCCTTCAGGGCCCGGCAGGCGGCGCGCAGATGCTGGGCTGGCGTGACAAGCAGCACCGCATCAGCATCGGCCGCCATGGACAGGCTGTCAGTTGCCCGGATGGCAGGGTCTAGGGGGATGCCGGGCAGGAACAGACTGTTCTCGTGGCGCGCATTCACGCTCTCCACCACGTCCGCCTCCCGCGCCTGCAATACGACCTCGGCGCCTGCGCGGGCAGCCGCCATGGCCAGTGCCGTGCCCCAGGCACCCGCCCCGATCACACCGATTCGCCGCATGGCCTTGCCCCCTTTACCTTATCCAGCCGGGGCTTCTCCCCGTTCATGGGAACAGGCTTAACGTGCGGGGGCCTAAAAATAAACAGGGCCGGGCAGGATCATTCCCACCCGGCCCAAAATTGTCCTGCCCGCGTGGCGTTACTGCCCGGATGGACCGGGGGAAGAGGCTTGGATGGCGCACTGGGTGCCATGGGTCTCACACTGGGCCAGGGCATCGGTGCGGGCCTGTTCCTCCGTGTCGCGGACAACCCAACCGAAGCCACCCTCCGCTGACCAGGCCAATGCCTTGGCACCGATGGCCTTTTCATAATCAGCCACAACCTCACCCTTCAGGTCGGGGGCATCCGTGTGGCTGCGCGCCAGTTCACCCAGCATGGTCCCGCCCGCCACCGCCTGACCATCGACAGAGATGATGCGGCAGGTTTCGCGCGTTACCTCAGCGCAGCGGGCCAGGGCCGCAATACGGGCCTCTCCATGATCGACACCCGACGCATAGCCGACGGCACCATCATCGGCCAGAGCCAGGGCTTTCGGGCCTTGCAGCTTGTCATACATGGCGATGGCTTCCTGACCCACGCCGGACAGGGAGCGCAGACCCTGTTCCGGCTTGGCCGCCTGGGCCAGCAGCGGGAAGGCAATGATAGCGGCGGTGGTCGCCAGCACGAACCTGATCGTCGACATGATGTCCCTCCGTGACGGTCGTGCCAACCGGCTCCGGTTGGCTTCACGGGGGAGAACACAGCCCATCGCAGCCGGGTTCCCGCCCGGTTGCACCGGTCACGAAAAGACCTTGTTTTGGGCGGATTTCAGAGGCGCTGCCATCAAACCGCCATCAATCGGCAAGCTTGATCCAGGTCAGCTCATGCTTGTTCTGGCACAGATGGACCAGTTGGCTGCCGGGAATGGCGGCGAAGGCGCGTGCCGTCTCATGGTCGGTCTCTCCCTGGAACTTCAGGGTGCAGACATAATTTCGGGCCAGACCGGACTCCAGCCAGCCCTGGATCATGCGATAAAGACGCGACGGGTAGCAGATGACATCGCAGGCCAGCCAGTCCACCGGACCGATATCCGATGGCTTGATGCCAAATGCGCTTTCCCGCCGTTCCGTGACGCCGGGCAGGGCGGCGATCCGGGGGTCTAGCGGTGCCTTGTCCACAGCAATGACCCTGGCGCCGCAGCTTTGCATCACCCAGGTCCAACCACCGGGACAGGCCCCGAGGTCGATACATTGTTCCCCTGGCTGTGGCGTCCGGCCAATGCGGGTGAAGGCTTCCCACAGTTTCAGATAGGCCCGGTTGGGCGGGGTGACCTTATCCTCAATCAGTTCAATCTCGCCATTGCGGAACGGGCTGGAACAATGGGCCGCCGCCAGGATGGTGTTTTCGTTCAACAGGGTCCACGACCCCAGCGGGGCTGTCGGCGGTGGCGTGAAGAAGCTCAGGGGCTTTGCCGACACATGGGGCAGATTATCCTGGATAAGCTGGGCCCGACGGTGATGTTGAAACCCATAGAGCGCCCAGTTGCGCTGGATGGAGCGCAGGGCCTTGGCGCCCTGCTTGATGGACTGGATGGGGATGAGCACCGGGTCGTACCAGATATTCTGGGCCCAGGCGGCGGCGCGCGGCGGGCCATCCGCCAGAACCAGTCGACCATGAACCGACCGCACATCGCCCAGTTCGACCAGCAGAGGGTCGAGAAACTCGTCGGCTGCCAGATAAGCGGTGGCGCCCAATGGCGTGGCCACCGGGGCCGTCACTTCGTCCATGCCCATGGCAGGTCCCCTTCCAGAAAAGCCGTGGCACAGAACACAGCCGTCATGGGCCCGTCAAGCGGGGGCGAACAGCATCCAACGGCAAGCGATCCCGCCATCCCCAACAGAAGACGGGTGTGTGAACCGGATCAGGCCTGGAGATCCCCCGACGCGATCACGGCCTGCGTCCGGTTGCGGACACCCAGGCTGCGCATGACCGCCGTGACATGGATCTTGACCGTGCCTTCGGACAGCCCCAGTTCGTAGGCGATCTGTTTATTGGACTTGCCCTCGCGCAGGCAGCGCAGCACGTCACGCTGGCGCTGTGTCAATACCGGGGCCGTCCCGCCGCTATGGCCACCAGCATGGGATACACTGCCCGCCACACCCGGCCCATCGCCCAGAATGGCCGCCGGCGGAACATAGATGCCGCCGGAGAAGATCAGGTTGAGGGCCGACAGCATGATCTTCACAGAAGAAGATTTGGGGATGTAGCCCGAGGCACCAGCATCCAGCGCAGCGCGGACATCGGCCTGCGCCTCCGAGGCAGAGACGATCACCACCGGCGTGCCGGCCTGCGCCTCGCAAATTTCCTGCACACCGGAAAAACCCGGAAAGCCGGGCATTTGCAGGTCCAAGAGCACCAGATCGAAATCCTGCCCTTCACGGGCCATTTCCAGCACTTCGTCAAATGTACCGGCTTCCACGAAACTGGCCTGATCATCCAGTTGGACCAGCAGGCGGCAGAGCCCCTCACGGAACAAAAGATGGTCGTCACCAATCAGGATTTTCATCAGTCGATCCCAGCCCGATTATCACACATCCGCCCACCCCGCGCCGCCCCACGCGGAATGATATGACGGCCGCAAGGGACGGAAGTCCCAGTGTCGCCATCTTATGGACAGCGTCACACCCTTATTAAATCAAAATCCCATGGCTGTCTGTGACAAGTATCGCGGTCATCCGGCATCGGCGGCACAAACCGCAAGGCCGGCTGGTTGGCGATAACGCACCGGCTTCTCCGGGTTGCCTTCGCGGCTTTGTTGCGGGAGGCGTGCGGGACGTGGCACAACAGACAAAAGCATCCCGTTCCGGCGGGCTGCGGAACAGATGATGATGGCTGTCAAAACAGGGATGAAGATGCCCCAAAAAGTGCGCAAGGCCGTGTTTCCGGTCGCTGGTCTCGGCACCCGCTTCCTGCCGGCCACCAAGGCCATCCCTAAGGAAATGCTGCCGCTGGCCGATCGCCCGCTGATCCAGCATGCCGTGGATGAGGCCAAGGCTGCCGGCATCGACCAGTTCTGCTTTGTCACCAGCCGCGGCAAAAGCCCGCTGGAGGACCATTTCGACCTGAACTATGAGTTGAACGAGACGCTGCGCCGGCGGGGCAAGGCCGATCTGCTGAAGATCGTCGAAGATATTCAGATCGAGTCGGGTTATCTGTCCTATGTGCGTCAGGCGCAACCGCTGGGTCTGGGCCATGCTGTCTGGTGCGCGCGCGAATTTGTCGGCAACGAACCGTTTGCGGTTCTGCTTCCCGATGAACAGGTGCTCGGCGACAAGCCCTGTCTCGCCCAGATGATGGAAGCCTATGATCAGGTGGGCGGCAACCTGCTGTCCGTGTTCGAGGTGCCACGCGAACAGACCAATAAATACGGCATCCTGGACATTGCGTCGGAAGATGGAAAGCTGGTGTCGGTCAAGGGTCTGGTGGAAAAGCCGGACCCGGCTGTCGCCCCGTCAAACCTGTCAATCCAAGGCCGCTATATCCTTCAGCCGGAGGTTTTCAAACATCTGTCCGTGTTTGAAAAGGGCGCTGGCGGTGAGATCCAGTTGACGGATGCGATGGCCAAATTGATCGGCCATCAGCCGTTCCATGGTTTCAAGTTCGAAGGCCAGCGCTTTGATTGCGGCGATAAACTGGGCTTTGTGCTGGCCAACGTTGCCTACGCGCTGGAACGCCCGGACATGGCAGCAAAGGTCCGGGCCGCACTGAAGGAAATGCTCTGATCCTCTCCCGTACTGGGGATCAGGAGAGGGGGGTGGCGGGTCCACCCCCCCTTTTTGTTTGGAAGCACGGTCGAACAGCGGACGTTGTATTCCATAGGACATAACGATAATCTCACACTCACCCTTGTCCCCTGCTGCCGGGTACCCCATGCGCTTATCCCGCTTCACGCCCCTGCTGATTGCGTTGGGTTTATTGCTGGCGCCGGCCGCCTCGGCGCGCGACACCACCATTTATGCGGCTGCAAGCCTGAAAGTGGCATTGGATGAAGTGTTGATCGGGTACCGGGCGCAGACTGGGGCCGGGGCCGTCGCAGCCTATGCCGCCAGTTCGGCGCTGGCCAAGCAGATCGAGGCCGGGGCACCGGCCGACATCTTCATTTCGGCCGACCAGGAATGGATGGACCATCTGGCCAAGGCTGGCCTGATCCAGACCGACACCCGTTTCACCTTTCTGGGCAACCAGTTGGTTCTGGTCATCGAACGATCGCGGGCCAAACGCCTGACTATTGACAGAACCCTGGATCTCGTCGCCCTTCTGGACGGGCGGCGTCTGGCGGTGGGGGAGGTCAATGCTGTGCCGGCCGGGCGGTATGCCAAGGCTGCACTGACCAGACTGGGCCTCTGGGCCAAGGTTGCGGACAAACTGGCACCGGCGGAAAATGTGCGTGCCGCGCTGGCCCTTGTTGCGCGGGGTGAGGCCGGGGCGGCAATCGTTTATGCCACTGATGCGCGGCTGGAACCTGGCGTGGCCATTGTCGGTGTGTTCCCCGCCGACAGCCATGCCCCGATTGAGTATCCTGTGGCCCTGGTCAAGGGGGCAGACACCGCCAAGGCCAAACCGCTGCTCGATTTCCTGAAATCCGAGGAAGGACGGCGGCACTTCATGAACCAGGGCTTCACGGTACTGACCAGGTAATGGGCGATTTCACAGCAGAGGAAATGACGGCCATCTGGCTGTCGGTGAAGGTGGCCTGCTGGGCCACCGCCGTCAGCCTGGTCCCCGGCATTCTCGTGGCGTGGCTTCTGGCCCGACGATCCTTTCCGGGTCGTATCCTGCTGGACGCCTTTGTCCACCTGCCGTTAGTCCTCCCGCCGGTGGTGACGGGCTATCTGCTGTTGCTGCTGTTCGGGCGCAACGGTCCGATCGGTCGGATGCTGGCGGATATCGGCATCGTGCTGTCGTTCAACTGGACAGGCGCGGTTCTGGCCTGTTCAGTCATGGCTTTCCCCTTGCTGGTCCGTGCCATCCGCCTGTCGATGGAGGCGGTAGATACAAAATTGGAAGATGCCGCCGCCGGGCTGGGCGCCCCTCCCTGGGCTGTATTCCTGACCGTCACGCTGCCCCTGTCATTACCCGGCATCCTGTCGGGCGCCATTTTATGTTTTGCCAAGGCGTTGGGGGAATTCGGCGCCACCATCACCTTTGTCGCCGCCATTCCTGGCGTAACCCAGACCCTGCCTGCCGCCATCTATGGGCTGACCCAGGTACCGGGCGGGGATGCCGCGGCCCTGCGCCTGACGCTGGTGGCCGCCCTGATCGCCATCATGGCTGTAACCGCCAGCGAGTTGCTGGCCCGGCGGGTTCGGCGGCAGGTGGAGGGGCGGGATGCTTGACCTGTCGCTGGCCCACCGCCTTGGTGATTTCACCTTGACGGCAGAACTGCGTATCGGTGCTGGCGTCACGGCCATCACCGGTCCCTCGGGGGCAGGCAAGACAATGCTGTTATCCCTGATTGCCGGCCTTACACGACCGGCGCGCGGGCAGATCAGCCTGAATGGCATTTCCCTGGTCAATACGGAGACGAAACAGTTTGTACCGCCGCATCGCCGCCATATCGGGCAGGTGTTTCAGGAGGCGCGGCTGTTTCCGCACCTGAATGTCCGTCATAACCTTCTCTATGGCCGACTGTTCGCTGGCCGAAACAGGATCGGACCGGCCCTGGAGACCATCGTCGATCTGCTGGACATCGCGCCGCTGCTACACCGCCGGCCCCGTGACCTGTCGGGGGGGGAGCGGCAGCGGGTGGCCATCGGCCGGGCGCTGCTATCCAACCCCACCTTGCTGTTGCTGGACGAACCGGTATCCGCCCTGGACCCGGTGCGCAAAGCGGAACTGTTGCCCTATCTACGCCGGTTGCGGGACAGTACCGGCCTGCCCATGCTCTATGTCACCCACCAGCGGGAAGAGGTGGCGGAGCTGGCCACCGCCTGGGTACGGGTCGAAAACGGCATGGTCACCGCCGATCAATAACCCGTTGTCACCGGCATCACCGGTCCCTGCCCCAACACGCCCAGCAGCGCATCAAGCAACCCGGAAGCGCCAAAGCGGAAGGTGGCGGGTGAAACCCAGTCCGGGCCACAGATTTCATCCGCTAAGGCCAGATACTGGCCAGCCGTCTCCACGTCGCGGATACCACCCGATGCCTTGAACCCGACCGCGCGCCCGGCATCGCGGCACGCGGTCAGCATGATGCGGGCAGCGCCCAGCGTCGCCCCGGCCGGGACCTTGCCGGTGGAGGTTTTCAGGAAGTCAGCCCCCGCCGCAACAGCCACTTGCGCGGCCCGCGCAATCAGGGCTGGCTTTGCCAAGGCCCCACTTTCCAGGATGACTTTCATCGTGGCATGACCGCAGGCGGCACGACAGGCCAGCAGATGGTCCGCCGCCCGCTGGTCCCCCCCCATTCCCGCCATTATCGCGGCATAGGGCATCACCACATCAATCTCGTCCGCCCCATCGGCCAGGGCGCGGGCAATCTGATCCACAACCTTTTCCGCCGGCAAGGACCCGCCGGGGAAATTCACCACCGTTGCTACCTTCACGCCCGTGCCCGTCAGGCATCGTTTTGCCTGCGGAACAAAAGACGGCCAGAGGCAGACTGCCGCCACATGGCCTACCGCGGTCACAGCTTTCGTGCAAAGCGCTGCGGTGCTGAACGCATCATCGGCATCGTTCAAGCTGGTCAGATCCAGCAATGGCAGGGTCCGTGTGGCAATGTCGAGAATGTTCATTTCGGTACCGGACATATTAAAACCCCAGATTGTCGGGACCAAAGCTGAACGGCAGCAACTCCCCCAGGGTGAAGCTACGGCGATGGCCGCCAGCGTCATGAACATGGATGGGCGTGTCGGGGCCCGCGAATTCCCGGATGCGCTGACGGCAGCCGCCACAGGGCGTGCACATCAGGCCGGACCCCGCTTCCCCGCCCACCACCACAATCTCCGCAATCCGGCGATCCCCCGACGCCACCATCAGGCCGATGGCCGTCGCCTCGGCGCATTGGCCCTGCGGATAGGCCGCATTCTCCACATTGCATCCGGCATAGATGTGTCCGCTGTCGGACCGGATCGCGGCACCCACCTTAAACCCGGAATAGGGTGAATGCGAATGGGCCCGCACGGCCAGCGCAGCGGCAAACAGGTCGGGGACGGGACTGGTCATTGGAACCTGCACGGTCAAAGGAAAAGGCAAAGCGTTACAGCAGACATTCAGGGCCGTTGCCACCGGCCGGATCACAGACAGCCAGCGCCTCTGGCGAGGGGGCGATGACCATGCGGTCACCGGGCTTCGCCGCCGACAGAAGGGTCAGCATGTCGGCAAGCTGCACCGCCACGCAGCCCGCTGTCGGGCCGTAATCGGCGTCGCTCAGGTGAAAGAACACGGCACTGCCCATACCGGGTACCGGCGGGTCATCATTGTGGCCCAGGATGACGATGATGTCGTAGACAAGCCTGTCGAGCCACAATTCCTCCCGGCTGGCGGCAAAGGGCAGTTTGACCGGGCGGTTATAGTCGGGATGGGCGGGGTCATCGCACCAGCCATCATCCCGGCTGATCGCCGATACGGGCAACCCCGTCATCGGCGGCGCCAGACGGTCGGCGCGGTACAGGACCCGGCGCAGGGTGAAGGCCCCGACGGGCGTTCCCCCGTCCCCTTCCCGCTTATCCAGCCGAATGCCCGTCCGCCCCACGGCACAGCGCACGCTTGCGCCATTCCAGGTCAGATAATGCTGGCCGTCACGGGCCTTGGCGACATGGATATCCATGGGCACCCTCAAGAAGTCGGGGCGGGAACAAAGCTCTGCGGGGCGGGATCGACAGGGGTGGTGCCGGTGCGCGTCACCTCCATCACGGCCAGTCCGCGCTCCGCCGTGCCGCCCGGCAGCAGGCGGAAAATCCCCTCCGCCCCGGCAAAGCCATTGGCATTGGTCAGCGTCGGGACGGTGAATCCCGCCCCGCCTTTGGCCAGCACGGCGGAGAGTGCCGCAGCATCATAGGCCAGCGTGGCCAGACGGTGTGGGCGATAGCCGAAGGTCTGCTGGAACCGCGCCTCAAACGCATCGCGCCCTTCAGGGGCTGGGGCAGCGAACCAGCCACCAACCAGGGCTGCCTCCCGGCCCAATCCCGCCTCGTCCCACAAACCGGTGCCCAGCATACGAACGGGACCGGGATCAATATCGAAGAAGGGAAACAGGGCTGCCAGTTCACGCAGCGTTTGACCGCCTTCGGCGATTAAGACGGCATCGAAAGGCAGCGGCCCGAATGTGTCGGCATTCGACAGGCGGCGCAGCGCTGCCAGCGACTCGGGATCACCCAAAGCTGTCAGCCGGGCGCGTTCGGCGCCCAGCGCCGCCTGTCTCTGCTCAAAATCCGACAGGCTCTTGACCAGTTCGGTCAGGTTGGTGGCGCCCGCCGTGTAGCGTTCGACCTTGGTCACGGTCCCGCCCGCCTGTTCCACCGCCTCCCGCAGAGACTGAACCGTCGCATCACCATAGGGGGTGGAAGGGGCCACCACACCAAAGCGCATCAGACCCCGCGCCAGGGAAAGGCCGACGACCCGCCGCACCTGTTCGTGCGGCTGGAAACCCAGGGTCCAGACGCCGCCGCCCGCCACGTTCCAGTCGCTGGAAAAGGACAGGACGGGCGTGCCCGATCGGGACGCAACTGGCTTTACCGCCGCGGCTTCGGCCCCGAACAGCGGGCCCAGAATAATCTCCGCCCCATTCTCGATCAGGCCCTGCGCAGCGGTGGCGGCGATGCCGGGGCTGCCCTGTGTGTCACGGGGCAGCAGCGTGAATTTCTCATCCCCCAGGTCGAACAGCGCCATTTGCGCCGCGTCCAGCATGGACTGGCCCAAGGCAGCGTTTGCACCCGAAAGCGGCAGCAGCAGGCCCACCCGCACCTTGTCATCCTTGGGTGCGGTCACCGGCGTTTCGGCCACGGGCGGCGGGGTCACCGGGGGGGCAGGCTTGGGTGCCACCTGCGGCGGGGGTTGCGGGGCGGGGGCCGGGGCCGGTACGCTGCCAGAGCCGGCGCAACCCGCCAGCAGCCCGACGCAGGCCGCCAGCGTCACCAGCCACGACGCATTGCGCCGACTTTCCATCCCACGCATTCGGAACCCCTTCCCTTTGACGTCACCCAGCATGGACGACCAACCCGACCTTGACGCCGCCCTGGACGGGGAATTCCCCGAGGAAGGCGATAATGATGTGGTGGCGCAGCCTAGCGGCAGCGGCGCCATCCGTAAACCTGGGGCCGGGCTTTACATCGTCGCCACCCCCATCGGCAATGCCGGCGACATCACCTTGCGCGCGCTGGACATCCTGCGGGGGGTCGATGCTATCGCCTGCGAGGATACGCGCGTCACCGGAAAATTGCTGCGCCGATACGGTATCCGTACCCGGATGCTGCCCTATCACGACCATAACGCGGCAAAAATGCGGCCCATTCTGCTGGACCGCATCGCCCAGGGTCAGGCGATCGCCCTGGTCAGCGATGCCGGTACACCCCTGGTCAGCGATCCGGGCTTCAAGCTGGTGCGAGAGGCGAAGGACAGGGGCCTCGCCCTGACCCATCTTCCCGGTGCCAACGCTGCCATCACGGCGCTGGTCCTGTCGGGACTGCCCAGCGACCGCTTTCTGTTCGGTGGCTTTCTGCCGGCCAAATCAGGGGCACGGCGAACCGAGCTGGATCTTTTCCGCACGCTGCCCGCCACCTTGATCTTCTATGAATCAGCGCAGCGTCTGGCCGAGATGCTGACCGATGTCGCCGCCAGCCTGGGCAACCGGGAAGTGGCGGTGGCGCGCGAGCTGACCAAACTGTTTGAGGAGGTGCGGCGGGGCACGGCGTCGGACCTGTCCGCCCACTATACCGAGAAGGGGCCCCCGAAGGGCGAGGTGGTGGTGGTCATCGGCCCGCCGGCCGAAGGGGCCGCCGCCAGCGATGCGGCCGACATGGATGGCCTGCTGAAGCAAGCCTTGCAGGGCGGGATGAGCGTGCGTGACGCCGCCGCGCATGTCGCCACCATCACGGGCCAGCCCAAGAAACAGGTCTATGCGCGGGCCTTGCAACTCGGGACGGGGGGCGATGGCGGGGAGCCGTGACAAGTTTGACCGCCGCCGCGCCGAACGGCTGGGCCGCATCGCCGAATGGCTATGCTGTCTGGTTCTGTGGCTGAAAGGCTACCGTATCCTGGCCACCCGTCTGCGCCTGCCGATGGGCGAGATTGATATCATCGCCGCCAAACGCGGGGTGCTGGCGGTGGTGGAGGTCAAGGCGCGGCGCAATCTGGCCCTGGCCCTGTCATCCCTGCCCCGCACCAGTTGGCGCCGACGGTATGCCGCCATCAGCCAATATGTTGCCCATCGCCCGCATCTGGCCCAGTACGCCATCCGCTTCGACCTGATGGCCGTTCTGCCCCGCCGCCTGCCCCGGCATGTGAAGGATGTCTGGCGGGCAGAGGGATCGTAACTTACGGCACCCGCCGCAGCCGCGCCGCAAAGAACCCGTCCATGCCGCCAATCTCGGCCAAATGGCCCGGCGTGCAGCGGACATAACCTTCCGGGGTCAGCAGGTCCACAAGACCCCCGACCTCATCCGCCGTGACCGGCACCACCTGCATCTCCGGACGACGGTAGAGCAGGTTGGTGATCTGGTTCTCGCCCTCTTCCGCCTGAAGCGAGCAGGTGCAATAGACCAGGGTGCCACCGGGCTTCAGCATGTCGACAGCACGATAAAGCAGGCGGGACTGGATACGGCCCAGCTTCTCCACGTCTTCTTCCGACTTCAGCCGCGCCACATCGGGGTGACGCCGGATGGTGCCGGTGGCCGAGCAGGGCGCGTCCAGCAGCACGGCATCCACCGTCACGTCGGGACGCCATTCGGCCGCGTCCGCCACCACCGTCGTCACCTGCGCGCCGAAGCCAAGGCGGGCCATGTTCTCCGACAGGCGGACCAGACGCTTGTCCGATCGATCCACGGCGATGACGCGGGCACCGGCGGCGGCCAACTGCGCCGTCTTCCCGCCGGGTGCGGCACACAGGTCAATGGCGTCACGGCCCGTCAGGTCGCCGAACAGGCGGGCGGGGATCGCGGCGGCGGCATCCTGCACCCACCATCCGCCTTCATCAAAGCCGGACAGTTCCGTGACCTGCCCGCCCGCGGCGCGGCGCAGGCTACCCGTCGGCAATGCCTGGGCTTCCAACCGTTCAGCCCAGATGGCGGCGTCGCGCTTCACGCTGATATCCAGCGGTGCCTCGCCCAGATGGGTCTCCACAATGGCGCGGGTCAGGGCAGTGCCATAGGCTTTGCGCCAGGACAGCCACAGCCAGTCGGGCGTGTTCAGCCGCCCGGCATCCTGTTCTGCCAGGATGGACAGGCGTTCGCGGTCCAGCCGACGCAGAACGGCATTGATCAGCCCCTTATAGGGGTGCTGCTTGCGCGCCACCGCCAACTCAACCGCCGTATCGACGGCGGCATGGGCAGGGGTCCCCAGGAACAGTAGCTGGGCCGCCCCCAGCCGCAGGATATCCTGCACCACGGCCTTCAACTGCTGGCCCTGCTTGTTCAGGCTGCCCTGGATGGCGGCATCAATCTGGCCCAGGCGGCGCAGGGTGGTGGCGACCAGCATCCGTACAAAAGCGCGGTCGCGCGGCTCCAGCGCGCGCAAGGAGCGGCTGGCATCCCAGGCATCATCAAAGGGCACGCGCTTGGCCAGCACGGTGAACAAAAGGTCAAGGGCCGCACCGCGCGTCGCAAGCGCGCTGTCGGCCGGGCTGGTGGTCGCATCATTCATGGCCTGGGGATGTACCCTGCCCGTCACCGCTTGTCGAACGCCGATGACGCAAAGGTGCCCGCCACCCGATACTGGACTTAACCCTTGGTGCGCACCACATCTACCATCCTGTTGAAGGATGATAAGGAAAACGCACATGACCATCGAACGCGCCATCCTGGCCGGCGGGTGTTTCTGGGGCATGCAGGATCTGATCCGCAAGGTCCCGGGCGTGGTCGGTACCCGTGTGGGCTATACCGGCGGGGCGCTGACCAACCCCACATACAAGGATGTGAAAACAGGTCGGACCGGTCATGCCGAAGCCATTGAGATCAGTTTCGACAGTGAAAAACTGACCTACCGTCGCCTGCTGGAATTCTTCTTTCAGATCCATGACCCGACCACATCCAACCGTCAGGGCAATGATATCGGCAGTCAGTACCGTTCCGCGATCTTTGTTGAAAATGCGGCTCAGGCCGAAACCGCCCGCCATGTGAAGGCAGAGGTTGATGCCAGCGGCCATTGGCCGGGCAAGGTGGTCACGGAAATTACCGATGCCGGGCCCTTCTGGGAGGCCGAGGACTTCCACCAGGATTATCTGGAGCGCAATCCCCATGGCTATACCTGCCACTGGGTTCGGCCCGACTGGGTGCTGAACGGACGCTGATCTTTTTTATCAGAGTTCGGTGATCCAGCCGTCGCTGCCCCACGTATCAACGATCAACAAGATCATTGCACGTGGGAGAGTGACGGATGGCTTCAATCGATGATCCCCAGACGCAGCGGGCCAACATGGCCTTCATCCGTTCATCGATGAAGGAGCCGTTGCTGGCCCGTGACCATGAGCTGGATCTGGCCCGGCGCTGGCGTGAACAGGGGGATGAGAAAGCCCTGCACGAACTGGTGCGTTCCTACACCCGTCTGGTCGTGGCGACGGCCGCACGCTTCCGCCATTACGGTATTCCGTCCGGGGATCTGATCCAGGAAGGAAATATCGGTCTGATGCAGGCCGCCGCCCGGTTTGAGCCCGATCGCGACGTTCGGTTCTCCACCTATGCCGCCTGGTGGATTCGGTCGGCGATCCAGGATCATATCCTGCGCAACTGGTCGATTGTACGCACCGGCACCACAGCAGCGCAGAAATCTCTGTTCTTCAACCTGCGCCGCCTGCGCGCGAAGATCGCTGACAATCCTTCGGCGGAGAACATGTCCGATGATGCCCGCCGGCTTGTGGCGCGCGAACTGGATATTGATCCGCGTGAGGTGGAGACGATGGAAATGCGTCTGGCCGCCTGTGACCAGTCGCTGAATGCCACCATGAGCATGGATGGTGAGGCGGAATGGCAGGATGTGTTGCCTGACAACCGCCCCAATCCCGAAGACATCGTCATCGGCATGCGTGATGGCAACATGCGGTCGCGCTGGCTGGCCGAAGCACTTGGCGAGTTGAGCCCCCGCGAGCGGCGTATCATTGCCGAACGGCGTCTGCGGGATGAAGGGGCGACCCTGGAGGAATTGGGCCGCGCCCTGGGCGTGTCCAAAGAACGGGTCCGCCAGTTGGAGAACCGCGCCATGAGCAAGCTGCGCGCCAGCATGATGAAGCGCGTCAGTGATGGCCGTGATCTGCTGATGGAAGCATAATCAGGACCAACATTGTTGGATCTGGGGACGGCGACGCCCCGTCCCATGCCCCGATCCCGCCCGTTACAGATTGAAAACGGGTAAGCCCCCCTCACCGCCGACGCGCGGGCGGGGGGCGCCCCCTTATTCCCGAAACCTGATCTTTACAGACCTTGGGCCACGCCCCGACAGCAGGCCGGCATCGGCCTGGCCTGCTCATGGCGGTGGGACACGGCGTCCCCATTTTCCCGCCCGCGCGCATCTGGCCCCAAACGACAACACCCCGCCCAAGAAAAAGGGAGGCCTGTTTCCAGACCTCCCCTTCATCCTCAAACCGTAATCGGCCAGAAATCAGCCGGCTTCAGCCTGCTTTTCCGCACGCTTGCGGGCGTTGGGGTCCAGCAACTTCTTGCGCAGACGGATGGACTTCGGCGTGACTTCCACCAATTCATCGTCCTGGATGTAAGACAGGGCCTTTTCCAGGGACATGCGGATGGGCGGCGTCAGGACGACGGCTTCATCCTTGCTGGTGGTGCGGATATTGGTCAGCTTCTTGCCCTTCTGGACATTGACCTCCAGGTCATTGTCGCGGGTATGCTCACCAACGATCATGCCTTCATAGACCTTCCAGCCGGGCTCGATCATCATCGGGCCGCGATCTTCCAGGTTCCACAGGGCATAGGCCACGGCCTCGCCCTCGGCATTGGAGATCAGAACGCCGTTGCGGCGGCCGGGGATCGGGCCCTTGTAGGGGGCATAATCGTGGAACAGGCGGTTGATGACGCCCGTGCCGCGCGTGTCGGTCAGGAACTCGCCCTGATAACCGATCAGGCCGCGGGACGGCACATGGAACACCAGACGGACCTTGCCGGCACCCGACGGGCGCATTTCAAGCATCTCGCCCTTACGCTCGGCAATCTTCTGCACGACGACGCCGGAGAATTCCTCGTCCACATCGACGACGACTTCTTCAATCGGCTCCAGACGCTGACCGGTGGCGGCGTCGGTCTTCATCACCACGCGCGGACGGCTGATCGACAGCTCGAACCCTTCGCGGCGCATCGTCTCGATCAGGATGCCCAACTGCAATTCACCACGGCCGGCCACTTCAAAAGCGTCGGCATTTTCCGTCTCGCGGATACGCAGGGCGACATTACCCTCCGCTTCACGCAGCAGACGGTCGCGGATCATGCGGCTGGTGACCTTGTCACCTTCGCGGCCGGCCAAGGGGCTGTCATTGACCGAGAAGGTCATGGCCAGGGTCGGCGGATCAATCGGCTGGGCCGGCAGGGCCGTATCCACACTCATATCGACGATGCTGTCGGCGACGGTGGTCTTGACCAGACCGGCGATGGCGACGATGTCACCGGCCTGCGCTTCATCCACCGGCACACGCTCCAGGCCGCGGAAGGCCAGAACCTTTGACGCGCGACCCTGTTCGATCAGCTTGCCGTCGCGCGACAGCGACTTGATCGACATGTTGGTCTTGACGCGGCCGGACTGGATGCGGCCGGTCAGGATGCGACCCAGATAGGGGTTGGCTTCCAGGGTCGTGGCCAGCATCGTGAACGGCTCGTCAACGCTGCCGACCTTGGGGGCCGGAACGTGGTTGACGATCAGTTCGAACAGCGGGGTCAGGTCCTTGCGTTCGTCATTCAGGTCGACAACGGCCCAGCCATTGCGGCCCGAAGCAAACAGGGTCGGGAAATCCAACTGCTCGTCGCTGGCGTCCAGGCTGGCGAAAAGATCGAAAATCTCGTTATGCACTTCGTCGGGCCGCGCATCCTGACGGTCGATCTTGTTGACGACGACCATCGGGCGCATGCCCAGCTTCAGGGCCTTGCCCAGCACGAACTTGGTCTGGGGCAGCGGGCCTTCGGCGCTGTCGACCAACAGGCAGACACCGTCCACCATGTTCAGGATACGCTCCACCTCACCACCGAAATCGGCGTGGCCGGGCGTGTCGACGATGTTGATGCGCACGTCGTTCCAGACGACGGACGTGCACTTGGCCAGAATCGTGATGCCACGCTCACGTTCCAGATCGTTGCTGTCCATCGCACGTTCGGCGACCTGCTGGTTTTCACGGAAAGTGCCCGACTGCTTGAGAAGCATGTCGACGAGTGTGGTCTTGCCATGGTCGACGTGGGCGATGATGGCGATATTGCGCAATTGCATGGGTACGGTCCTGCGTGCCTGGTGCTGGTCGCGCGCCGCCCAATGACTATGTCCGCCGGATCGGGGTTCGCGCATGAAAAACGCCCGGCCACCCTGTTGGACCGCCTGAGGGGGCGGAAACACGGGTGGCCGGGCTCTATCGCGGCGCAATATAATCGTTTCGCGTCGCGTCGGGTAGGGCGCCGACAAGGGGGCAGCCCTGCGTTTGGCCGTGTAACATTAACGATGCCGTAAGACCCTGCCTGCATTGGCATTATGAAGTGGGGGGCGAAGCCGCCCTTCCCCATGGCCTAACACCAAAGCGCCGGCCCCTTACCCCTGGAAAGCAGACCCCGGCCCATGCCACCATGCCGGCAACCGGGGGAGGATAATGACCCAAGGCACGTGGCGAAAATGGATGGGCTCGGCGCTGGTGGCGGCTATGGCCACGCTGCCGGTCCATGCCCAGGAAACCAACTACACCGTGGTGATTGAAGGGGTTGAGGACCAGCCCGACCTGTCGCGCCTGCTGAACGAGGTATCCAGCCTGGTAACCCTGAAGGAGCAGCCCCCGCCTTCGCCGATCGGGTTGGGGCGCCGGGCTGATGCCGATCTGGACCGGTTCCGCGCCGCCCTGCGGTCGGAAGGGTTCTACGATGCCAACGTTAATGTCGAGATTGATGTGGATGTCGTGCCGGCCCGGGTGCTGATCCGGGTGGAGGAAGGGGCGCGGTACAAGGTGACCGCTATCCATCTGACCGGCCCAGACGGGGCTGCCCTGCCGGATGGCGCGCCGGCACCGGATACGCTGGGTCTGGCCATCGGGTCGCCGGCACGCGCGCCTGCTGTGGTTGATGCCGAAGGCCGTATCCTGCCGCGTCTGGCGGAGCGAGGGTATGCCTATGCAAGGCTGCTGGACCGCAGGCTGGTGGTGGACCACGCGGCCCAGGGCATGGATGTAACCTATCAGGTTGATCCGGGACCAAAAGTCGCCTTTGGTTCCCTTCGCTTCAGCGGGCTGGAGACGGTATCCGAAACCGCCGCCCGCCGCCGTCTGCCCTGGCGTGAAGGAAGCCCCTATCACCCCGCCACGATGGAGGAAGGGCGTCAGGCCCTGGCTGATCTGGGGGTGTTCTCGTCCGTTCGGCTGCGACTGGCCGATCAACCGACCGATGACAACAAGGCCCCCGTCCTGATCGACCTTGCCGAACGTGAGATGAACTTTGTCGGGTTCGGCGCCGATTATGGGACCGAGGATGGGTTCGGCGGCAATGCCTATTGGGGCGACCGCAACCTGATGGGTAATGCGGAAAAGCTGCGTGTCGATGCGTCGGTTGCCGGCATTTCCAGGCGGGGCGAAACGGATGCCAGTAAGTTCGACTATCGCCTGGCCGGGACTTATCAGCAGCCTGATTTCCTGTCGCGGCACCAATCCCTGAACCTGTCGGCAGAAGCCCTGTCTGAACGGCCCGACGCCTATCGCCGTCAGGCGCTGGTGCTGACAGGGGCGGTGGAACGCGCGCTGGCCAAGGGCCTGAAAGCCAGCCTGGGCGTCACCGCCGAACAGTCAAGAATTGCGGAAAATCTGCAAACAACCCAGAACACTCTGGTCGGTGTGCCGTTTGCGCTGACCTGGGACCGGTCGGACGATCTGTTGAACCCGACCACAGGTTTCCGACTAGCTGGCGCCCTGACCCCCTATCTGGCAGCCTTTGGGGATAGCAACAGCTTCACCATCGCCCGGATGGAGGGACGGGGTTATGTCGACTTCAAGGGGGACGGCTGGTATGTGGGCGCGCTGCGCGGTGTCTATGGCACGGTTATCGGCGGCGGCCTGCTGGACGTGCCTGCGGACAAGCGATTCTTTGCGGGCGGCGGCGGCTCCATCCGCGGGTACGGTTACCAGGAAGTCGGCCCACGCGACAGTGCGGGCGAACCGCTGGGCGGCGTCTCCCTGCTGGAACTGTCTGCCGAAATGCGGGTCAAGGTGACACAGGATATCGCCGTCGTACCCTTCATTGATGCCGGCAATGTCTACACCACCGAATATCCTAAGCTGGGACAGGGGCTACGTTATGCCGCCGGGATCGGCGGGCGTTATCACACGCTCATTGGTCCGATCCGTCTGGATGTCGCGATCCCGCTGAACAAACGCGACGGGGACAAAGCGTTCCAGTTCTATATCTCCATCGGTCAGGCGTTCTGAGGGGGAGGCGGCGATGACGGTAACGATCCACCGCGCACACCCCGTCCTCACCTGGATTGCGGCCGGGTTTGCTTTGCTTGTGGCGCTGAGCATGCTGCTGGGCCTGTCCGCCGGGATCTGGCTGGCCACGCCATCGGGGCGCGATTTCGTGCTGGACCAGGCGCGAACCCATGTCGACGGGTTGGTGATCGACGGGGCGGACGGATCGCTTTTCGATCTGCGTCTGGCCCGCCTCACCCTGGCCGATGCCGATGGGGTGTGGCTGTCCGTGACAGGCGTGCATCTGGCCTGGAATCCCTGGGCGCTGCTGTCCCGGTCCGCCAGCATCGACACATTGTCGGCGGCGACCATCGATATCATGCGCCCGCCCCTGCCAAAACCTGATGCCCCCACCAACGCTGCGGGCCTGCCCCGCCTGCCCGTTTCTGTCACCCTCTCCCGTCTGGCGTTGGACCGGGTGACACTGGGGGCCGATCTGTTGGGCGGCAGCACGGCTGTGATCAGCGCCACAGGGCAGGCCAGACTGCCGTCTGGTGCTCTGGGCGGTGCCGGTTCGTTGGATGTGAAACGCATCGACGATCATCCGGGCACCCTGTCCATCTCCGGCGAATTTGTGCCGGGGCGCCGCATGACCCTTGCGGCTGAAGCCCTTGAACAGGGCAACGGCCTGATTGCCCAACTGCTGGGCATACCCGGCCGCCCGCCGGTAAGCCTGACGCTGAAAGGCGATGGACCGCTGACCGACTGGACCGGCAAGGCTACGGCCAAGGCGGGGGATGCCGCCGATGCCACGGCTGAATTCCGCATTCGGCCCTCGGGGGACAAGCTGACTTTCGGGCTGGATCTGTCGGGCAATGTGCTGGCGCTTCTGCCGCCTGCCCTCCGCCCCCTGGTCGGCCCGGACCTGCGTATCGGGGCGGGGGGCCTGGTTGATCCCGGTATGCTTCTGGCCCTGGATGGTGTCAGCATCCGCACGGCGGCCGGCACCCTTTCCGGCGGTGGGCAGTTTGACCTGCAAACCCGCGCGTTGAATGTCGGCGCCTGGGTGGAGATGCCGGACGGGGCCTTCCTGTCACCGCTGACCGCCCCCGCCACCCTCTCCGCCTTTCGCGGCAGCCTGACCCTGACCGGCACACCCGAGCTGCCACAACTGGCCACCGACCTGGCATTGGACACTATCCGGTTGCCCGACCTCACAGTGGAACGCCTGGGCGTAAAGCTGGTGGGCAAGGGCCGGGACACGCTGTCCATCACCACCGAACTTCAGATGCAGGGGGCAGCGGGGCCTCTGGCCAGCCTCACCGGTCCCAGCGCCCGGTTGACGGCGGAAACCACCCTCACGCCCGGCAGCGGGCGCATCGACATCGCCAAATCGGGCTTTGTCGGCACGGCCCTGTCCGCTACGGCCGCCGGGACCCTTACCGGGTGGGGCCGGGATGGCGACCTGACCTTGACCCTGTCGGTCAAGGACGTGGCTCCCCTGTCGGGACTGACCGGCCGCAATCTGGCTGGGCTCCTGACAGCAGAGGCCACCCTGCGCCGACAGGCGGGACAGACGGCACTGCAGGTCAAGGGGGAGGGACGGGACCTGGCCGCCGGCATCACGGCCCTGGACCCGCTGCTGTCCGGTCGCACGGAATTTTCCGCCGACCTCACCGCCGGAACGGACACCGTGCTGCACCGGCTGTCGATCCGCAATCCACAGTTGACGATTGGGGGGGAAGGCCGCTTTGGACCCGCCGGGCTCCGTGCCGATGCATTGGTGCAAGTGGCGGACCTGTCACCCCTGACCCCAGCCCTGGGCATCCGGATGGCCGGCGCCGTCACCGCCCGGCTGAAAAGCCCCTCACCCGACACGCTGAGCCTGGAAATGGCGGGAGACGGGCTGGAGATCGATGGGCTGCGGCTGGTTGATACCCGCCTGGCCGCCCGGCTGAGCGGACTACCCAAGGCATCGAAGGGCCGGTTGGACCTGGAAACCACCCTGAACGGCCAGCGTATCGCCCTTGGCAGCGACCTTGGTCATTCAGGTTCAACCCTGTCGCTGTCGGGGATTGACGCGGTCATCGGCCTGAACCGGTTCGAGGGCGACCTGAGATTGGAAACCAGCAGCGGGCTCGCCGCCGGGCATGTGGCAGGCACAGTGCCCGATCTGGGCATCCTGGCCTTCATTGCCGGGGATGAGGTCTGGGGCAATGGCACGGTGAATGTGGCCCTGTCACATGATGGTGGGCAGCAATCGGCCAGCATCAAGGCCGATTTCAAGAAACTGTGGCGTCGCTGGCATGGACAGAAGGTGGCCACACTCTCCCTGGCGGCACGCCTGGAGGCTGCGCCCGGCGCTTCCGGTATTGACGCGGGGTTCAATATCACCGGCCTTGATGCCGGCACCCTTGACCTGGACCGGATCACCGGCTCCATGCGTGGCCCCCTGTCAGCCGCGGCCCTGGCATTCGACCTGTCGGGCAAGCGTGGATCGGTGCCGGTCCGTCTCACACTGGACGGGCAACTGGCCACCGGCGCCAAGGACGGTATCACCCGCATGGGGCTGGCCACCCTGACGGGCGCGTATGCCGATACCGACTTCCGTTTGGCCAACCCCGCTTCCCTGGCCATCGGGAATGGGGTGATCGGCGTCCAGGGGCTGGTGCTGCTGGCCGGCGATGCGCGGGTGGCGGTCACTGCTGACCTGTCATCTACGGGTCTGGGCGGGCATTTATCGCTGACCCGGCTGCCCCTCACCTGGGTGCGCCTGATCGACCCAACCCTGACGCTCTATGGTCACCTGGATGGAACGGCCAGCCTGTCGGGCACCGTGGCTGACCCGCGCGGCCGCTTGGACCTGACCCTGTCCGATTTCGCGCTGGCACCACAGGTGCTGAAGGGGCCGTCTCCGCTGGGGGCCACCCTGACCGCGGACTGGCAGGCCGGTCGTGTGGCGCTGGACGCCCGCATCGACAGTGCCGGATCGGGTGTCGGCCTGTCGGCCCGCGCCAACCTGCCGTTGGAGATGCAGGGGACGGTCACGGCCATCACCATCCCCACCGACAAGCCGGTCAACGGCCGGCTGGAGGGCAATCTGGCGCTGCGCCGGCTCAATGACCTGCTGGCTACAAGCGGTGATCGGCTGGGTGGACAGATGGTCATGGACCTGACGCTGGGCGGCACACTGGCCGACCGGCAACTGACAGGCAGTGTGACCTTGAACAATGCACGCTATGAAAACCAGCAATGGGGCACGCTGGTCACGGATATCCAGGCCGTACTGAAGGGCGACCCGCAGGGACTGCTGATTGAAAGGTTTGAAGGCAAGACGCCGGGTGGCGGTACCGTCTCTGTGGCCGGCAGCGTCGGGTTGCGGCCCGAACGGGGTGACCGGCAGATCGACCTGCGCCTGACGGCGACCAAAGCCAAACTGGCAGGCATTGATATGGTGGAAGCGGTGGCCGGGGCGGAAATCACCGTAACCGGCATGCCCACCGACATGATGATCGCCGGCCGCGTGGACGTGGCCAACGCCCATATCCGCATCCCCGACAAACTGCCGCCCACCGTGGTGGAAGTGAAGGTGGTGGAGATCAACCGCCCCCGCCGTCTTGGCCCACCCGGCGCCGACAGCGATGCTGCCGCCGACGCAGCAGGCAACGACACGCCCGCCATTATCGTCCGGCTGAACATCGATATCGAGGCGCCCAACAAGGTTTACATTGGCGGGCGCGGGCTGGATGCGGAACTGAAAGCCGCCCTGAAATTGCGGGGGACGGCGGACCTGCCGCTGGTATCCGGCAATGTCTCTCTGGTAAAGGGCGAATTGGCCCTGCTGGGTCAGACCTTTACCCTGTCGCGCGCCAATATCACCTTCCTGGGCGATGGCACCCTGGACCCATCCCTGGATATGGAGGCCCGGACACAGCGCGGGGAACTGACCGCCATTGTCGCTGTCACCGGCCGCCCGTCGAAGCCGTCTGTCAAACTGTCCTCACAACCGCCCTATCCTGAGGATGAGGTGCTGGCTCGGCTGCTTTTCAACCGCGGGGCCGGACAATTGTCGGCCCTTGAAGCCGTGCAGTTGGCGCAGTCGGCGGCGCAATTATCCGGCCTTTTTGGCGGCGGTCCGGGTTTTGTCGACAATGTCAAACGGTCCCTGGGTGTCGATCGCCTGGAATTCCGTGGCAGCGAGGACGGAAGCGGGGCCGGCACCGTGGCCGCTGGTCGCTATATCGGTGACAACATCTATGTCGGGGTGGAGCAGGAGCTGGGCACGGGCCAGAGCAAGGCAACGGTCGAGTATGGCATTACCGACCATATCAAGGCCCGCGGCGAGGTCGGGACCGAGAGCAAGGTCGGTGTGCAGTTCCAGTGGGATTATTGAGCCTTCCGGAAAATGACCGTCAGATTGTTGGCCGGCATCTCCACAATCACCGGCGGGGCAAAACCATGGCCGACCGCCACTTCTGCCACCGCCTCCAGGTCCCGCACCCCCCATGCCGGGTCGCGGGCACGCAGATCGGCATCAAAGGCAGCATTGCTTTCCGCCGTGTGCTGTCCGGCCCGCTTGTATGGACCGTAAAGGCACAGGGGCGCCCCCGGACGGAGCAGCGAAGCGGCACCGGCGAACAGACCCAGCGTGGCCGACCACGGGGCGATGTGGATCATGTTGACGCACAGGATCGCATCGGGCCGCAGATCCGGCCAGGTCCGGGGATCGCCGGCATCGAGCAGCAAGGGGGGCTGGATATTGGGCAAGGCCGCGTCACCCATCCAGGCGCGGATGCTGGACAACGCGTCGGCGTCCCGGTCGCTGGGCTGCCAGACCAGGCCAGGCAGGTTTTCAGCCAGGAAAACCGCATGCTCGCCACTGCCGCTGGCAATCTCCAGCAGTAACCCGGTGTTTGGCAGATGGGGGCGCAGGGCCTCCAACAGCGGCTGACGATTGCGCAGCGTGGCGGGCGCGTGGCGTTTCTCGTCGGTCATCCGGTCAATCCCCTGATCCTGCTTCAGCCCTTTGGCGGGCGCATGACCGCTGATACCATGGAAGCAGTTGCGCACAATGCGGGGATTGTCTACCTCTGCCCCTGTCTGATCCACGTCGCGCGCGGCATGTTTGTTGGAGTTTGGGGATGCCCTACGTCGTCACCGAGGCCTGCATCAAGTGCAAGTACACTGACTGCGTCGAAGTCTGTCCGGTGGACTGCTTCTACGAGGGTGAGAACACGCTGGTCATCCATCCCGACGAATGCATTGATTGCGGCGTGTGCGAGCCGGAATGCCCGGCGGAAGCCATCCTGCCCGACACCGACCCGCGCGCTGAGCAGTGGTTGGCCATGAATCGCGAATACGCCGGACAGTGGCCGGTGATCAATCGGCGCAAGGACCCGCTGCCCGATGCCGACGACTGGAAGGGTGTGCCGGATAAGTTCGCCCAGCATTTCAGCCCCAAGCCAGGCAAGTAACACGGCCCGGAACAGGCTGCGGCGCCGGCCCTGTCCAAAAAGCTTGACCGATGGTTAAGAAGCCGGCGCCATGCCCATGCGATGGGCGCATGACCGACATAACGCGCTTTGCGCGGAACGGATGGCGAACAATGCGTTCCGCCTCTGTCATGTTGGCGTAACATCGACTATATTCCATTCAGCGAGGTTCGGCACGGCGCCCGTGATTGTGGCTTGATGTGCCGACCGCTTTCGCCATCGCAGTGTTTCGTTAGTATGGGTCCCGCCGCCGGCGCGGTCGGGGCTTGAGTTATTTTTGTTCCCGTGGCGCGCCGCCCGCGCGGAAGAAGAGAGCAACCGAACATGTCCGAGAGCCTAGATTTCACCACTGGGGATCACGTTGTGTATCCGGCCCACGGCGTGGGTCAGATCATCGGGATCGAAACGCACAGCATCGCCGACATGAGCGTGACGCTGTACGCCATCCAGTTCGAAAAGGAACGGATGACGCTGAAGGTACCGGTGGCGAAGGCTAAGGCTTCCGGCCTGCGCCGTCTGTCCACCAAGGACCGGATCAAGGCCGCGATGGAGACCCTGCAGGGCCCCAGCAAGATCAAGCGGATCATGTGGAGCCGTCGCGCCCAGGAATATGAGGCGAAGATCAATTCCGGTGACCCGGTTTCCATCGCGGAGGTCGTGCGTGACCTGTATCGCGGGGAAGATCAGTCCGACCAGTCCTACAGCGAACGGCAGATCTATCATGCCGCCCTGGAGCGTCTGGCCCGGGAGCTGGCGGTGGTCGAGAAGATCGACGAACGCAAGGCGACCGAGAAGCTGGAAGCGGTGCTGAGCAAGGCCGCCTGATGCTGTCCTGGCCTGCCGCCGGAGGGCGCAGGCCAGACCAGCCGCACACAAGATCAAGCATCCCGCTGTTACAATTGTGGGATATTTAGTATGTAAGAGGCGTTCACGGGCTGAACGCCTCTTTTTTTGCACCGCCGCAAGTCCTACACTGGCCGCGCGACGTTACTGCCGGGTACCCATGTCGGATGATCGCAAATATGCCTTGTTGGGTCGTCCCCGCCGTGTCTGGGCCGTTGGCGCCATCCATGGCGAGGCCACACGGCTGGCGGCCCTGCATGATGACGTTTGCAAACGGTTTTATCCCGGTGACCGTCTGGTCTATCTGGGCAATATGATCGGTCGCGGCACTGCCGTGCGCGACACGATGGAAGAATTGCTCTCCTTCCGTCGTCAGATCCTGGCGTTGCGTGGGGTGGTGGTCACCGACATCACCTATCTGCGCGGCGGGCAGGAGGAAATGTGGCACAAGCTGCTGCAACTGCAATTCGCCCCGGACCCTGCCGCCGTCCTTCAATGGATGATCGGTCAAGGTCTGGACACGACCCTGGCGGCCTATGGCGGCAATGCCCAGCACGGCCTGGCTGCGGCCCGCGACGGTGCCGTGACCCTGGCGCGCTGGACCGGAGAGTTGCGGGCTGCCCTGCGCGCCGCCCCCGGTCATGACAATCTGCTAAGTGCTGTGCGCCGCTGCGCCTATACCAGTGCCAGCGACGGCAGCCCCACTGATCTGCTGTTCGTCAATGCCGGATTGGACCCGGCCAAACCCTTACACATGCAGGCGGATATCTTCTGGTGGGGCGGCAGCAGCTTTACCCGCATCGCCGAACCGTATAACGGTTTCCGCCGGGTCGTCCGCGGCTATGATCCAACCCATGGGCCAGGGCCGACCGTCACCGACTTCACAGCCAGCCTGGATGGTGGGGCCGGGTTTGGCGGGCGGTTGATCTGTGCCTGCTTTGCACCCGATGGGCAGTTGCTGGAACTGGTCGAAGCCTGACGCCCCTCTGGACGAGGGCTGGCGGCCCGGCTAGAATCCGATCCAAGTTTATAAAAACATCAGATCAACACGCCGCTTTTGCTCTGTCGTGTGGCGAACAGTTCAAATCAGCCTATTTGAATTGGTCACACTCCAAGCATGACAGCGTCATCACGAACTGACGGGATCATCCCATGCTTTTTGCCATTACCTGTCTCGATAAACCCGACAAGTTGGATCTGCGCATGGCCAACCGCCCGGCGCATCTCGACTATCTGAATGGCTTTTTGCCGCAGATCGCCATTGTGGGCCCGCTGCTGGATGATGCCGGTGAAAAGCCGGTGGGCAGCCTGCTGATCATGGAATTTGCCGACAAGAATGCTGCCGAGGCCTTTGCTGCCGGCGACCCTTATGCCAAGGCCGGGCTGTTCCAGTCGGTGAGCATCCGCCCCTATCGCAAGGTCCTGCCGTAAGCCCGCCGCACGGCGAAATCCGATAGGATGCAGAATGCGACCGCCGGCCCGCAGCGCGAGGCCGTTACCCTGCCGGATGACCGCGCCCCGCGCCTGAGCGAACAAGGAAAAGGTTACCAACCATGGCCTACTGGCTGGTGAAGTCCGAACCGTTCAAATATTCCTGGGACACGTTCGTGGCCGATGGCCGCACCCATTGGGATGGTGTGCGCAACCATCAGGCGGCCCTTAATCTGAAGACCATGAAGGTCGGTGAGCGGGCTTTCTTCTATCATTCCAACGAAGGGCTGGAGATTGTCGGCATCGCGGAGATCGTCCGCGAGGCCTATCCCGACCCGTCCGATCCGGCCGGCCGCTTCGTGATGGTGGATCTGAAGCCAGTGACAGCCGTGAAGACCCCCGTCACCTTGAAGCAGATGAAGGGTGACCCCGCCCTGGCTGATATGCAGTTGATCAAACAGTCGCGTCTCTCCGTCTGCCCCGTCACGGACGATCAATGGGCTCATATCTGCGCCCTGGCCGGGGTGCCGGCATGAGCGGCGGCCATGTCCTGTGCCGGGTGGCGGAAATCCCCGACGGCACGGCACGCGGCTTCGACTGGCCGAAGGGCGAAACGAAAGTGAAGATCCTGGTGGCCCGCAAGGGCGACAAGGTTTTCGGTTACCGTAACGCCTGCCCGCATGTCGGGGTGCCGTTGGAAATGGACCCGGACGATTTCATGAGCATCGATGGCCGCTGGCTTCAATGCAGCACGCACGGCGCCCAGTTCCGGGTCGAAGATGGCATGTGCATCATCGGCCCCTGTGCAGGCCGCCCGCTGCGGTCGGTACCGCTGACGGTCCATGATGGGGTGGTGGCGGTCGGGGATTGATGGGAAGAACCTGAGAGGTCTTCCAGAAAACCGCACAAAGCCAACCGATCAATACCAAGAAGCTGTTGCCCCGGCGACGGTGGAGCCGCGAAAAAGCTAGGGTGAAGGCAAAGCCTGCGGCGCGTTACCCGGCCTTGCACATCACATCACCGAAATCACCCACCGCCCTGGCAATACGCCGCGACAGACAGCGGGCATCGGCCGCCGCATCGGCAAAGCCCGATGCGCCCGTCGGCAGGGATGACAGCAACAGGTTCAGGGTCATCAGACTGGTGCGCAAACCCAGACGGGCCGGGTCGTCACCGGGGCCATGCTTGTCCCCCTCTTCGGGAATCACCCCGCTCATTCCCTGCCCGCCTTGTTTCCATACTGCGTAACGTCAACCATACCATGCCGCACAAGACCCCGCACGCAGTATGGCGGTGTCAACATTTCCCTGGAAAAACCGTTGAATGCGTCGAAATGCGCACGCGACGAATGTACATGTTCCCATGTCAGCGCCCAGTGCTTACATAAATTGCGTAAGCGAACGGGACCGACAGGCGCGGACAACGCCGCCCCCTTCCGGACGCCAGTGATAAGCGGGGCCGGCAACCAACCGGCGAGGTGATGTCACCACCCGCCAAACTTGGGAGAAACAACGCCATGAGCAGCCCGACTTTCTTTCCCGTGACGGAAGAGGTGGCCGCCGCCGCCTGGGTCGACGAGGCCAAGTACAAGGCCATGTACGAACAGTCGGTGAAGGACCCGGATGCGTTCTGGGGCGAGCATGGCAAGCGGATCGACTGGTTCACTCCCTATACGAAGGTAAAAAACACCAGCTTTGAGGGCGATGTCTCCATCCGCTGGTTTGAGGATGGCACCACCAACGTCGCCTATAATTGCGTTGACCGGCATCTGGCCACGCGCGGGGATCAGACGGCCATCATCTGGGAAGGCGACAACCCGGCCGAATCCGCCCACATCACCTATCGTGAGTTGCATGAGAAGGTCAGCCGTCTGGCCAATGTGCTGAAGGCACAGGGCGTCAAAAAGGGCGACCGCGTCACCATCTATCTGCCGATGATCCCGGAAGCGGCCTATGCCATGCTGGCCTGCGCGCGGGTCGGGGCCATCCATTCCATCGTGTTCGGCGGTTTCTCCCCCGACAGCCTCTATGACCGTATCGTTGATTGCGACAGCAAACTGGTCATCACCGCCGATGAAGGCCTGCGCGGTGGCCGCAAGGTGCCGTTGAAAGCCAATGTCGATAAGGCGCTGGAAAAAGCGCCGGGCGTGACCTCGGTGATCGTGGTCAAGCGCACGGGCGGCAACGTTGCCTGGAATGAAGCCCGTGACCATTGGTACCATGATGAAATGGCGAAGGTTTCCGCTGAGAACGCCGCCGAAGTGATGGGGGCCGAAGACCCGCTGTTCATCCTCTATACGTCGGGTTCCACGGGCAAGCCCAAGGGCGTCTTGCACACGACCGGCGGCTATCTCGTTTATGCTGCCATGACGCACCAATATGTCTTCGATTATCACGAGGGCGACATATACTGGTGCACCGCTGACGTGGGCTGGGTCACCGGGCACAGCTATATCGTCTATGGCCCGCTGGCCAATGGCGCCACGACCCTGATGTTTGAAGGCATTCCCAATTACCCGTCGGTCAGCCGGTTCTGGGAGGTGATCGACAAGCACAAGGTAAACATCTTCTACACCGCCCCCACCGCCATCCGCGCCCTGATGCGTGAGGGCGAGGCGCCGGTAAAGAAGACCAGCCGCGCCTCCCTGCGCCTGCTGGGTTCGGTGGGTGAGCCCATCAATCCAGAGGCTTGGCTGTGGTATCACGGCGTGGTGGGCGATGGCCGCTGCCCGATCGTCGACACCTGGTGGCAGACGGAAACCGGCGGCATCCTGATCACCCCGCTACCGGGCGCCATCGGGCAGAAGCCAGGGTCGGCCACCCTGCCCTTCTTCGGTGTCCAGCCGCAGGTGGTGGACAATGAAGGCACCATCCTGGAAGGGGCGACAGAGGGTAATCTCTGCATTGTGGATAGCTGGCCGGGTCAGATGCGGACCGTGTTCGGCGACCATGAACGCTTCATCCAGACCTATTTCAGCACCTTCAAGGGTAAGTATTTCACCGGCGACGGCTGCCGCCGCGACGAGGACGGCTATTACTGGATCACGGGCCGCGTCGATGACGTGATCAATGTATCCGGCCACCGCCTGGGCACCGCCGAAATTGAAAGCGCCCTGGTCGCCCATCCCAAGGTGGCAGAGGCCGCTGTGGTCGGCTACCCGCACGACCTGAAGGGCCAGGGCATCTACGCCTATGTGACGCTGAATGCCGGGGAGGACCCGACAGAAGAGTTACGCAAGGAACTGGTCGCCTGGGTCCGCAAGGAAATCGGCCCCATCGCTACACCCGATCTGATCCAGTGGGCTCCCGGCCTGCCCAAGACCCGGTCGGGCAAGATCATGCGCCGCATCCTGCGCAAGATCGCCGCCAACGAACATGAAGCCCTGGGCGATACCAGCACGCTGGCCGACCCCAATGTGGTCAATGACCTGGTCAGCAGCCGCATGAACCGCGGCTGAGGCTTGCGAAGCGGTTGGGGTAAGGCAGGCGGCGGGGGCAACCCCGCCGTTTGCATGTGTGATGGGGCAAGGCTCTGGCCCGATACCGTCACAACGGCGATCCGCTCCTATCTGCTGACTTTCCGCACCAATCCTGTTATTCTTGCCCCAACAAAGCCATTCCCGCGCGCGCATTCGCAGACGCCCGCTTTCGGAGCGGGAGAGGCGTGCATGGTGAAACACCCCTTCATTTTCTGTTTCACTTGGTTGCATCTGGCCGGAGTTGACACGACCCCATCTCCGAATGGACCGCGTTGACAGCCCGCCTGTCTGCGCCGCATGGCCTGCTGCCGGATCGGATGCGGCCGCGATAAAGGTCCCATGATCGGTTCCGATCACGGGGGTGTGATGTCCAAGTCGGCGGAATTGTCGCAACGGGGCACCCGAACCCGGCCGGGTCCATGTCACCCGAGATTGATGCCCCGTGCCGCCTCCAGCGTGGCGCCGGTCAGGTCGGCGCCATCCAGAACGGTGGCAGAGAGGTCTGCACCGGTGAAGTCGACCAGGGTCAGGTCGGCACCACGCAGAATGGCAGCGGCCAGACGGGCACGCACAAGAGAGGTGCGCAGCTCGTGCCCGCGCGCGGTCTTCAGTTTGGACAGGTTGGCCTTTTCGATGTTCGCATCAATCAGGTTGGCGCGGTCCAAACAGGCCCCCCGCAGATCGGCAAAGCTGAGATTGGTGGAACGCAGGTCCGCCCCTGAAAGCTGCGCTGCCTGCATCTGGGCGCCGCGCAGGTCGGCACCGCGCAGATTGGCGCCCGTCGCCTTCATCAAGGTCAGGACCCGGCCCGCCATGTCACTGCCCGACAGGTCAAGTCCGCTGATATCCAGTTGGTGCCCCGCCTGCCCGCCCGTGGCCACCCACTGCGCATGGGCGCGCAACATGGCATCCAACCGCTCAGGCGGTGGCGGACTGTTGGGCATGGCCTCGGGCGCAGGCGGCGCCGGTGGCATCTCGGATTGCTGGCCAACGCCGCGCTGGGCTGCGTCCTCATCGGTTCGGATGGCGGCTTGCAGGGCTTGGGCCGAAACCTTGGCACCGGACAGGTCGGCCCCGCGCAGGTCGGCATCCGCCAGATCGACACCGTCCATGTTGGCCGATTTGAACTGGGCATTGCGCATGTCGACACGGGCCAGTTGTGCGCCGGCCATGGTGGCACCGGAGAAATCTGCCTCCCGCGCGCAGGAACCGGTGAGGCGCGCGCGTGTCAGGTCGGCATTGATCATGACAGCGGAGGAGATGTCGGCCGGTCCGATATCCAGGCCCAGGACCTTAAAATCACTGCGGGTGCTGACGGCCATGTTGCCATCACGCAGGTCGCATTCCACCATCTTGGCGCCGCGCAGGATCGCCCCCCGCAGACTGGCGGCACGCAGGTCGGTGCGCACCAGTTGCGCGCCCGACAGATCGGCATTGGACAGGTCGCAGCCGAACAGGTCGGCATAGTCCAGCTTGGCCCCGACAAAGCTGGTGCCGCGCAGGATGGCACCCGACAGGTTGGCATTGGTCAGGTTACGGGCATTAAACGACATGCCCGACAGGTCAAAGAAGGGCAGGCTCAGTTTGGCCCCGCCTTGCATGCCCGACAGGTAGGCCAGATGCCGTTCGCACGCGCGGTCCAACTGCGCCTGCGAGAGACGCACACGGGGAGCGACATTGTTGCCGTCTGCAGACATGGCGGCTTATCCGAACAAGGCGTCGATATCGGCCTGCGACACCGTCGCACCGGCCGCCGGCGCGGGCGGTGGTGGGGGTGGCGGCGGCGGTGGTGGAGGGGGCGGCGGTGGAGGCGGTGGCGGCGGAGGGGGCGGTGGTGCCATCTCCTCCGCCGGCAGCCCCCAATCATCCATATTGGTCAGGGCGTCATTGGCATCGGCCTTGGCCGGCATGGCCGGGCCATCCAGACTGTCGAACAGGGCATCGATATTGGCCTGGCTGACCGCCTCCAGCGCTGGGCCATGCAACAGGTGCTTGTCCGGTCGGTCGTCGTCCGGACGCAGGGCGATCAATCCGTCGGTGCCCAGCTTTTTGGCGCCAACTTCCGTATCCTCTACGCCCCAGATCTCGATCATCGTGTTCACACGCTGCTCGATATAACGCAGCGTATTGACGACCTTGGTGGTGCGCTGACCGGTGATGTCCTGGAATGAACAGGCGGTCATGATCTCGATGGTTTGGGCATCGATATCGTTGGTGATGTCGCTGGACGGCAACCGGGCGACCAGGGCCTGTATCCGCTCCGTCGCGTTCAGAATGTCGGAGGTGGCGCGTTCGGTGGCGGTGACGATGGCGTCCAGTTCGTTGGTGGCGGCCATGATGCGGTTGGCACCGGCATCCATGGGTCGCAGTTGGGCAATCTCCTGGCGCGTCTGCTCAATGTAATTGGAAAGCTGCTTCAGCTCTTCGCGCATGATGTGGAGATGCGGGCTCTGGTCTGCCACAACAGCCCCGGCAGCAGCCGCACCGCCAATGCCCTGCAGGCGTGTGACCTGTTCCGTCATGCCGGACAGCAGGGCACGCCAGTCATCCTGGGCCACGATCCGCGTCTGCCGGTCGCGCTGGCGCAGAAAGGCCCGCCCGCGGGCAGATGCCATCAGCGCCTCTTCCAGGGCAGCATATTCCTTGTCGGAGAGTTCCAACGGATCTAAGCCGCCGCTACCGCCAAGCCCCCACATCGGGCCACCCCTTTCAAACGACACCAGCGCAAAGATGCCGCCAACGCAATGATCGAAGCAAGCGGCGCATCGGTGAACCTTGCAACAATTGCCTAAGAATGACCCAAGCCTCCCGATATTACAGCCGATAACTAAAAATGCCAAATTTCGCCAGAGTGATTTGACATCCGCGCTTCCCGCGTGCGTCCGGCGGGGCGACAGGTGTAGTTTGATCCCGCGATATCACAGAAGGGGCCCGGACAACGGCCCGGTGGGGATGGAAAGATCATGGATATTCTGATCGGCTTTCCGGAGGGGATGGCCCTGGCCGACAACCTTTCAGCGCGCACCGGGCTTGCCCTGTACCCTGTGGCGCTGCACCGATTCCCCGATGGCGAAAGCCTGGTCAGGCTGGAGGCCGCCCCAGACCGGGCCATCATTGTCAGATCGCTTGACCAGCCCAATGACAAGTTGGTGGAACTGCACTTCCTGGCCGGTGCGTTGCGCGAGCGCGGGTGCAAGGAATTGACCCTGGTCGCCCCCTATCTGGCTTATATGCGCCAGGATATGGAGTTCCGGCCCGGAGAGGTGGTGAGCCAGCGCATCATGGGCCGCTGGCTGGGCGGGCTGTTTGACCGCATCATCACGGTCGATCCGCATCTGCACCGCACTCATGATCTGGGCGAGGTATTTCCCGGTGGCCGCTCGGCCGCCCTGTCCGCCGGGCCGCTGCTGGGCGCTTGGGCCAGGGCACAGGGGGCCACGGCCCAGGCTTGGGTCGTGCTGGGACCGGATGAGGAGTCGGAGCATCTGGTGCGGGGTGCGGCTGAGGCTGCCGGCATCCAAGGCATTGTCGGGCTGAAGGTGCGGCGTGGCGACCATGACGTGTCCGTCGGCCTTCCCGAAGGAACCGACCTGTCGGGCCGGACTGTGTTGTTTGTCGATGACATCATCAGTTCCGGCAGCACCCTGATTGATGCTGCCAAGGCCGCTTACGCCCACGGGGCGGCCCGCGTTCTGGCCGCCACCGTGCATGCGGTTTTCCCCATGGACCGGATGGCGGCCTTCAACGCCGCCGGCATTGACACGGTCGTGTCGGCGGATGGCATCGCCCACCCGACCAACCAGATCGGGCTTTCAGACCTGATCGGCGAGTGCCTTCGGCAGCTTTAGGCACAATGACCAATCGCGGTCCGAACAGAGGGCGCATCAGCCCCACGGCCGGGGCTTTTGCGGTCGATGGCCGCCGGCATTCGGCACACTGCCGCCGCGTCGAGGCGGGGTGCCCGCAGGTCGGTGTGGCGGTACCGTGCCTCCCAGCACCATGGACCGCAGCCGACGGACCCGCTCCTGTGTGCTGGGGTGAGTAGAGAACAGGCTGTCGACACCCCGGCCATGGAGCGGGTTGATGATGAACATATGGGCCGTGGCGGGGTTGTTCTCTGCCTGGTAATTGGGGACACGGGTGGCACCGCTCTGGATACCTTCCAGCGCATCAGCCAGCCAGTCGGGCCGGCCGCTGATTTCGGCGCCGATGCGGTCGGCCTCATATTCACGTGACCGGCTGATGGCCATTTGCACCAGCATGGCGCCGATCGGGGCCAGGATGGAGACCAGAATTACCCCGACAAAGCCCAGCGGGTTGCTGCGATTCTCGCCGTCACTGGAATGAGAGCTGCCGAAAAACATGGCGAAATTGGCCAGCATGGACAGGGCACCGGCCAGCGTGGCCGTGACAGTCATGATCAGTGTGTCGCGGTTCTTGATATGGGCCAGTTCATGCGCCATGACGCCCGCCACCTCCTCCGCCGACAACCGGTTCAACAACCCGGTCGTGGCGGCAACGGCCGCGTTCTCCGGGTTGCGGCCGGTGGCAAAAGCGTTGGGCTGTTCATTCTCAATGATAAAGACCTTGGGCATGGGCAGTTCTGCCCGCTGTGCCAGACGCTGCACCATCGTGTAGAATTGCGGGGCGCTGGCGGCATCCACCTGACGCGCGCCATACATGCGCAGCACCATCTTGTCGGAGTTCCAATAGGCAAAGGCGTTCATGGCCACGGCCACGCCCAATGCGATGACCATGCCCGACTGCCCGCCCAGCATGAAGCCGACGGCCAGGAAAAGGCCCGTCAACCCAGCCAGCAACAAGGCGGTACGGAAATAGCCGTTCATTTTTTGACCCTAAGGCTCCTTCATGCCTGAACCGTTGCGCGGACCCGATTGTACGCCATTGAGATATGGCCCCGGTACCACCCGCATCAAGACTTGGCGCCAGCACGGCGCCGCGCCATATCTTCCAAATGGCATGACGGAGAGCATGATGACCGACACAGAGACCAAGACACCCGAACAGGCGACCACCCAGACCCCTCCCGCCCGCAAACAACCGGTCACCCAGCCCCCAGGCGAGATCGGCGGGCCAGCCGGACCCGAGCCGACACGTTTCGGGGACTGGGAATTCAAGGGTCGTTGCAGCGATTTCTGATCCTGTCAGTTGCAGATGAACCTACTTGTAAGTGTTTTTTGCGCTAATGATCCTAAGTATATTCATCTTAGGACGATGGTCACAGTTTCTTGTTCCGTTCCGGTCGGGATGCGCCTAGAATAGGGTGCTTAACGATCGGAACCCTTTCCTGACCATGCCACGCCGCCGCCCCTTGATCATGCTGGCTCTGGTTGCGCTGCTGATGCAGGGTGTCGTGCCGTCGTCGGCAGTCAGCCGGGTCAGCGGCCCCCTGCTTGCCCGGGTCACGGCCGTGGTGGATGGCGATACCCTGGCTGTGCGCGTCACCGTCTGGCTGGACCAGGAGGTGACGACAAGGGTCAGGGTCGACGGGATCGACACGCCGGAAAGCCGCTCCGCCTGCGCCGAAGAAAAACGAATGGCCCAGGAAGCACGCCAGAAACTGGCGTCCCTTGTTGCCACGGCAACCGAGGGCAAGGGCAATGGCACAATCCGGCTGCATGATGTCGAACATGACAAGTTTGGTGGGCGGGTCAGGGCCCGCGTTACCCTCGCCGATGGAACCGATCTGGCCCAGGCTATGATAAACGCGGGCCATGCGCGCCCCTATCAGGGGGGCAAGCGCCAACCCTGGTGTGAAGGCATGTGAGAACCCGCTTCGCCGCAGACCCTGCCATGCGCCAAACCCTTGCCCAGCCATCTTTACTGCACATTGTTGCGACTTGACTCGTCCCTTCCCCTGCCTATACTCCGCGCCTCTGGTCCTGACCCCTCAGGATCGGACGCGCGCGATCATGCCCGCCCGTCAGCCAAGAAAGGCTGAGGGGAGGCTATGTCGTGCGTATGCATTTGGAGGCCCTGGCATCAGCCGGGTTTTTTCGGATGAGATGTCCCGAAGCCAACCGGACGCCCCGCCACGGGTACCGGCGCTGGCAGGCGGGATGTGGACGAAGATCGCCCGGCCATCGTGGTCGGGCATAACGAGGAGAAGACACGTGGCGCGTATCGCTGGCGTCAATATCCCCACGGCAAAGCGTGTGGTGATCGCCCTTCAGTACATCCATGGCATTGGCCCGAAGTTCGCTTCTGACATCTGCGCCAAGGTCGGCATCCCGGCCGAGCGTCGCGTCAACCAGTTGACCGACGACGAAGTCCTGCGCATCCGCGAGACCATCGACAGCGACTACAAGGTCGAAGGCGACCTGCGTCGTGAAACCGCCATGAACATCAAGCGTCTGATGGACATGGTGGCCTATCGTGGCCTGCGTCACCGCAAGGGCCTGCCCGTTCGTGGCCAGCGCACGCATACCAATGCGCGCACCCGTAAGGGCCCGGCCAAGCCGATCGCCGGCAAGAAGAAGTAAGAGACGGAGTAAGACCAAATGGCCAAGCCCAATGCCAACGCCGCACGTCTTCGCCGTCGCGAGCGCAAGAACATCACCTCTGGCGTCGCTCATGTGAACGCCAGCTTCAACAACACCATGATCACCATCACCGACGCCCAGGGCAATACCATTGCCTGGTCCTCGTCCGGTACGATGGGCTTCAAGGGTTCGCGCAAGTCCACGCCCTACGCCGCCCAGATGGCGGCCGAGGACGCGGGCCGCAAGGCCCAGGAGCACGGCATGAAGACGCTGGAAGTCGAAGTGAAGGGTCCGGGTTCGGGCCGTGAATCGGCTCTGCGCGCGCTGCAGTCGATTGGCTTCCAGATCACGTCCATCCGCGACGTGACGCCGATCCCGCACAACGGCGTTCGCCCGCCGAAGAAGCGCCGCGTCTGATCCAAGTACAGCGCGTCCCGGCACAGGCCCCGTTCGGGAAAGGCAGTCACACGCCATCGTGGCTGCCCAGAATGGAACGGAATCCCCGGTGTCGGGACGTTGTTTTGTCCCCGATGGCATGAGGCACAGCCGTGATCCAGAAAAACTGGCAGACTCTCGAAAAGCCGAACAAGTTGGAAATCACGCCGGGCAACGACCCGAAGCGTGAAGCCATGATCGTTGCAGGCCCGCTGGAGCGTGGTTTCGCTCTGACGCTGGGCAATTCGCTGCGTCGTGTCCTGCTGTCGTCGTTGCAGGGTGCCGCTGTCACGTCGATCCATATTGACGGCGTGCTGCATGAATTCTCGTCGATCCCCGGCGTGCGCGAGGATGTGACGGACATCGTTCTGAACATCAAGGCCATGGCGCTGAAGATGGGTGCCGAAGGCCCCCGCCGCATGCGTCTGCGCGCCGAAGGCCCGTGCAACGTTGTTGCCGGCATGATCGATACCGGCGCCGATATCGAGGTGCTGGACCCCGATCACGTCATCTGCACGCTGGATGCCGGCGCGCGGCTGAACATGGAACTGACCGTTCATTCGGGCAAGGGCTACATCCCCGCCTCTCTGAACCGTCCGGAAGATGCACCGATCGGTCTGATCCCGGTCGACAGCATTTTCTCCCCCGTCCGCAAGGTCGCCTACAAGGTGGAAAACACCCGCGTCGGCCAGACCACGGACTATGACAAGCTGCTGCTGACCGTTGAGACCAATGGTGCTGTCACGCCGGAAGACGCGGTGGCCATCGCCGCCCGCATCCTGCAGGACCAGCTGCAGATGTTCATCAATTTCGAGGAGCCGCAGGCAGCCGTGGCCGAGTCGAAGGCGGACGAAATCCCCTTCAACAAGAACCTGCTGCGCAAGGTGGACGAGCTGGAACTGTCGGTCCGTTCGGCCAACTGCCTCAAGAACGACAACATCGTTTATATCGGCGACCTGGTGCAGAAGACCGAGGCGGAGATGCTCCGTACCCCGAACTTCGGCCGCAAGTCGCTGAACGAGATCAAGGAAGTGCTGGCCCAGATGGGTCTGCATCTCGGCATGGAAATCCCGAACTGGCCGCCCGAGAATATCGAGGACTTGGCCAAGCGTCTGGAAGAGCCGTACTGAGCTTGACCTTGTCGGCGGCGGTCCCTATGGTCCGCCGCCTCAATTTGACAAAGGACAGGCAATGCTTGTCCTTTGTTAAACTCGGCAGCGACTGCTGCCGCGCCGCCCATGCGGCGTAGCCAAGCCGACGGATGTCGGCGCCGGCGACTGAGGCCCGTTGATGGCTTGCCAGCAACGGGAAATGTACAGGTTCGGGCATTCTGCCCACCCCCGCCGTACTGGCCCATCCGGGTACCGGCGCTTGCGGGGATCGCCATCGGTTCCGCCCAGCGGGGCCAGGATATGAAGGAGAGCAACCATGCGTCACGGTGTTTCCGGGCGTAAGTTCAGCCGTACCACTTCTCACCGTCTCGCCATGTTCTCCAACATGGCCAACGCCCTGATCAAGCACGAGCAGATCAAGACGACCCTGCCGAAGGCCAAGGACCTGCGTCCGATCGTCGAAAAGCTGATCACGCTCGGCAAGAAGGGCGGCCTCGCCAACAAGCGTCTGGCCTATGCCGAACTGCGCGACAATGCCGTTGTGGACAAGCTGTTCACCGTCATTGCCGAGCGTTACAAGGACCGCGCCGGTGGCTACACCCGCGTCCTGAAGGCCGGCTTCCGCTATGGCGACAACGCCCCGATGGCCATCATCGAGTTCGTTGACCGCGATACGTCCGCCAAGGGCAAGGACAGCGGCCCGGTGCTGGTGAAGGACGAGGACGGCGAAGAAGCCGCCGCCTGATCCAGACCCGACCGTTAAAGGTTGAGAGAGACCCCGCCGGAAGCAATTCCGGCGGGGTTTTCTTTTCTGACCTGCCAGACGCCACCGTAGGCCGGGAGCGCCGGGCGGCAAGTCCCGTCTGATGATGCTGGTGACTATCCACAATGTCACTCTGCGTCCGCGATACGGGACTGCACCATCGCCCACGCGCTTACCCGTCATGCCATATCCCCCCTTGGCATAAGGCTGCATCCGCGCTACATAGGCCGCCACCGGGGAACCGAGGCGCTTGGCGCTGACGGCACCCCGGTTTTTTTCGTGCGGGATGGGTGCTGCGGTATCGTGGTTCCTCCCGCCTCATCCACGCACTCGACCTCACCACGCCGGGTCGGTTGATCTGTTTTGACACGACGCTGGACGACGGAGCCCTTCTTATGCCCCGCACTACCCCGCTTTCTGATATCCGGAATATCGGCATCATCGCCCACGTCGATGCCGGCAAGACGACCACGACTGAGCGCATCCTGTACTATACCGGGCGCAAGCACACGATCATCGACGTTCATGATACCAAGGATCTGAAGACGTCGACGACGACCGACTATATGGAGCAGGAACAGAAGCGCGGCATCACGATTCAGTCGGCTGCCGTGTCCTGCCACTGGAAGGGCAAGAAGATCAACGTCATCGACACCCCGGGCCACGTGGACTTCACCATTGAGGTGAACCGTAGCTTGCGCGTGCTCGACGGCGCTGTCGTGGTGTTCGACGGTGTGGCCGGTGTGGAGCCGCAGACCGAGACGAACTGGCGCCTCGCGGACAACTACAAGGTTCCGCGCATGTGCTACATCAACAAGATGGACCGCTCGGGCGCCAACTTCCGCCGCACCGTGAAGATGGTTGTTGATCGTCTCGGTTCGCGTCCGGTCTGCCTGCAGATGCCGATCGGCTCGGAAGATGACTTCCATGGCATGATCGACCTCGTCGAGATGAAGGCTTATGTCTGGTTCTCCGAGGAAAAGGACAGCAAGTGGGAGATCTGGGACGTTACGGATGATCTGGCTGACAAGCTGAAGATCACCAACGCCTATGATCGTGAACTGCTGTCGCAGTACAAGCAGTACCGTCAGGATCTGGTGGAAGCCTGCGTGGAGCAGGACGACGCCCTGATGGAAGCCTATCTGGAAGGCAACGAGCCGTCGGCTGACCAGCTGCGCGAGTGCATCCGCAAGGCCACCCTGAACGGCGCCTTCGTGCCGGTATTGTGCGGTTCTTCCTACAAGAACAAGGGTGTGCAGCAGCTGCTCGACGCCGTTGTCTGGTATCTGCCGGCCCCGACCGACGTGGAAGCCATCAAGACGGTGGACCCCGACGGTAACCCGAATGGCGAGCGTCTGTGCTCTGACGACGAGCCGTTCTCCGGTCTGGCGTTCAAGGTGCTGAACGACAAGTACGGTTCGCTGACCTTCGTGCGCGTCTATTCGGGCGTCGTCACCAAGGGCACGACCCTGCTGAACGCCACCCGTGGCAAGCGCGAGCGTATCGGCCGTATCGTGGAAATGTTCGCCAAGGACACCAACGATCTGGAAGAATGCCGCGCTGGTGACATCGTCGCCTTCGTGTCGCTGGCCGAAACGGATACCGGTGATACGCTGTGCGATGCCACGGCCCCCGTGGTGCTGGAGCGCATGCGCTTCCCCGAGCCCGTGATCTCTGTCTCGATCGAGCCGAAGAACCGCGCTGACCAGGACAAGTTCGGCGCCGCCATCGGCAAGATGGTCCGTGCCGATCCCTCGCTGCGTCTGGAAACCGACCGCGAAACCGGTCAGACCCTGCTGCGCGGCATGGGCGAACTGCACTTGGAAGTCACCCTGGACCGTGTCCGTACCGAGTATGGTGTGGAAGGCGTCATGGGTCGTCCGCAGGTGGCCTATCGTGAAACGATCACCCGCCCGGTCACGCACATCTATACCCACAAGAAGCAGACCGGCGGTTCGGGCCAGTTCGCTGAAGTGAAGATCATTTTCGAGCCGCAGGATCGTGGCGTTGGCTATGCCTTCGTCGATCAGGTCGTTGGTGGTACCGTTCCCCGCGAATATATCCCGTCGGTGGACAAGGGCCTGCAGATGCAGAAGGAAGACGGTGTCATCGCCGGCTACCCGACTGTGGACTTCAAGGCCACGCTGGTTGACGGTAAGTACCACGACGTCGACTCGAACGCCCTGACGTTCGAAATCGCCGCCAAGGCCTGCTTCCGCGAAGCCATGAAGATGGCTGGTCCGGTTCTGCTGGAACCGATCATGAAGGTCGAAGTTGTCGTTCCGGAAGATTATCTGGGTGATGTCATCGGCGACGTGAACCGTCGTCGTGGCACGATCCTGGGTCAGTTGGAGCGCGGCAACAACATCGCCGTGGAAGCACATGTGCCGCTGTCCGACATGTTCGGCTATATCGGTCAGCTGCGCGGCATGACCTCTGGCCGTGGTTCGTTCACGATGGAATTCTCGCACTATGACCCGGTGCCGAAGAACGTCGCTGACGAAATCGTGGCCAAGCAGGGCAAGAACAACGGCTGATCACGGTCACGCTGTTATCTGTTCGGTCTGTTAGGTCGACGGCCGCTTCCCTACCCGGGGGGCGGCCGTTTGCCGTTTCGGGATCTGTCACATGAACACGCCGTCACCCCCCACCGGTGGTCTTTCCGCACCCGACTGGGGGCAACTGGCCCCCGCCCTGTTTGTCCTGCTGTGGAGCACGGGGTTCATTGGCGGAAAGCTTGGCCTGCCCCACGCAGAACCGTTGACCTTTCTGCTTTGGCGTATGGCGCTGGTGGCTGTGATGCTCTTGGCCCTGTCCGCGTGGCAGAAGGCGCCATGGCCCACCTCCTGGCGCACCGTCGGGCATATCGCGGTGGCTGGTCTTCTGGTGCATGGCATTTATCTCGGGGGGGTATTTGGCGCCCTGAAGCAGGGCATGCCGGCCGGCAGCGTGGCCCTTATTGTTGGTCTGCAGCCTTTGCTGACGGCGCTGATCGCCGGGCCGCTGCTGGGCGAGCGTATCAAGGGATGGCAATGGCTTGGCTTTGCGTTGGGTCTGGCCGGTGTGACGGCGGTGGTGTGGGAGAAGCTGTCGCTGAACATGGGCGGCCCACTGGGCATTGGCCTATCGGCGGCAGCCCTGCTGGGCATTTCCATCGGCACCCTGTACCAGAAGCGCTTCTGCGCCGACATGGATCTGCGCACCGGCACCACCCTCCAATATGCGGCAACCGGTACCGTGCTGGCCATTGCTGCGCCATTCCTGGAAACCATGCAAATCAACTGGACCGCTGACTTCATCTTTGCGTTGGTCTGGCTTTGCTTGGTCCTGTCGGTAGGGGCGATCTTCCTGTTGTTCGCCCTGATCCGGCAGGGAGCAGCCTCCAGGATCGCCAGTCTGTTCTATCTGGTCCCGCCCGTCACCGCTCTGATGGCCTGGGCTTTGTTCGGGGAAAGACTGGGCCCGCTGGCCCTGGGTGGCATGGCGATGACGGTGGTCGGTGTGGCCCTGGTTCTCCGGCGGGGATAAGGGTCGACAATCCCGACCACCAACCGGCTTGCGTCAGCGCGTCCGGCTGGCTAAGGTCCCGGCACTTTCCACCCTCCTTGCCAAGGTAAGTGACACCATGTCTGACGCCGCAACCTCCAACGATGTCGGCGGAATCGCGGCCGACCGCCTGCGTTCCTTCATTGAGCGCATTGAGCGCCTGGAGGAAGAGAAGAAGGGCATTCAGGACGATATCAAGGACATCTATGCCGAGGCCAAGGGCACCGGCTTTGATACCAAGGTGATGCGCCAGATCATCCGCATCCGCCGGATGGAGAAAGAAGACCGTCAGGAGATGGACGCGCTTCTGGAACTGTATAAGGCTGCTCTGGGGATCGAGTGACCCCAGCCTCTTGAGCACCTTTGAGGACGGCCGGGGCTTTCCCCGGCCGTTGCTGTTCCGGGGCGGCAAAGCGGGCTTGACTGCCATGCCGGCTTCAACAAGGGTGTGTGTCGCGTTCCGCGCCATTAAGGCTGCGGTTTCCTGCCTAACCGCCGGAGTGCCATGCTCTCCCTGGACGTTCGTCCCATTTTCTATGTAATCGGTGCGCTTCTGTCCGTCATCGCCCTGGCGATGGTGGCGCCGATGATTGCCGATCTGGCGGCGGGGCAAGATGACTGGCGCGTCTTTGCGGTGTCTTCCGGCCTGACCCTGTTTTTCGGCGTTCTGCTGATGCTGGTGAACCGGGCTGACCGGATCGCCCTGTCGCTACGGCAGACCTTTATCCTGACCACTTTTGCCTGGATCGTGGTCTGCGCCTTTGCTGCCCTACCCTTTACGTTCGCGGAACAGCGTCTGAGCTATGCCGATGCTTTCTTTGAGGCCATGTCAGGCCTGACAACAACCGGTGCCAGCGCCTATGCCACGGTGCAATCGCTGCCGCCCGGCCTGCTGCTGTGGCGGTCGCTGCTGGTCTGGCTGGGCGGCATTGGCATTGTCGGCATGGGCATCGTGATCCTGCCCTTCCTGCGGGTCGGCGGAATGCAGTTATTCCGCAGCGAATCCTCCGATAAGTCGGACAAGGTGGTGCCGCGTGCGGCCGACATGGCGCTGGGTTTCGGCTGGGTCTATCTGGCACTGACCATTGCCTGCATCATCATGCTGCGGCTGGCCGGCATGCCTATGTTTGATGCCATCAACCATTCAATGACGGCTCTGGGGACGGGCGGCTTTTCCACCAAGGACACGTCAATCGGCTACTTCCAGAATGCCGGGGTGGAATGGACCATCATTCTGTTCATGTTCCTGGGCAGCCTGCCATTCGTCCGGTTTATTTCAATGATGAAGGGGGATGCGAAAGCGCTATGGCATGACAGCCAGGTTCGCCATTACACCGCCTTCACGCTGATTGTTGCAGGATTGCTGGCGCTCTATCTGATCGCCAAAGACCATCTGGCGCCGATGGAAGCGATCCGGCATGCACTGTTCAACTGCGTGTCGTTGATCACGACAACGGGCTTTTCCTCGACCGATTATCTCGCCTGGGGCCACGGTCCCGTAGCCCTGTTTTTTATCCTGACCCTGGTGGGGGGATGCACGGGGTCCACCTCGGGCGGGATCAAAATGTTCCGGTTCGAGATTCTGTGGCTGGCTTTGCGTATGCAGATCAACCGCCTGTTCAGCCCCAACCGGATGATCCCGCTGACCTATAATGGCAAGCTGGTCGATGCCGATGTCATCGTCTCCGTGATGAGCTTCACCTTCCTTTATATCGCGTTGATCATGATGTTTGCGGTGCTTTTGGGCCTGACCGGGCTGGACTATGTGACGGCGATTTCTGCCGCTGCCACAGCCTTGGGCAATGTCGGCCCCGGCCTCAGCCCGATGATCGGTCCGGTCGGCAATTACGAACCCCTGCATGATTTTGCGGTCTGGATCATGTCATTGGCCATGCTGCTGGGCCGGCTGGAACTGTTCACGGTCTTCGTGCTGCTCAGCCCCTCTTTCTGGCGCCGCTGAAGCTGCCTCTCGACAGGCTTCGCCCGACAATTTAAACATCTGTTTGAAGGCCGAGACCACACTGGCCGCAAACAGGTATCGGGAGGATGCGGGCATGAGCCGGATGGACCGTGGCGAGATTGATTTCATCCTGGATGGTCTGCTGGAACTGGACAGCCTGCTGTCGCGCCCCCGTTTCAGCCATCTGGACCGCGACGCCCTGTCCCAGGTCCTGGATACCGCCGCCGGTCTGGCGGATGAGAAGTTCGGGCCGCATTATCACGAGGCCGACAAGAACGAGCCCGACCGGATTGATGGCAAAGTGGTCATGCTGCCCGCCGTCAAGGAGGCCGTGGACGCCTTTGCCGAGGCCGGCTTCCTGGCCGCCCACCATGATGAGGAACTGGGTGGGCTGCAATTGCCCTGGTGTGTGGTGCAGGCGGCCTTCAGCTTCTTCCAGACGGCCAATGTCGCTACCGCTGCCTATCCGTTCCTAACTATCGGGGCGGGCAACCTGATCCGCAGTTTCGGCAGCCAAGCGCAGCAAGCCAAGTTTCTGGCCCCCATGCTGACGGGCCGGTTCTTCGGCACCATGGCCCTGTCCGAACCCCAGGCCGGCAGCAGCCTGGCCGATATCCGCACCAGCGCCGTTCCCAATGCGGATGGGAGCTATAGCATCACCGGCACCAAACAATGGATCAGCGCTGGCGAACATGAGCTGTCGGACAATATCGTCCATATGGTACTGGCCAAGATCAAGGGCGCGCCGGCGGGGGTGAAGGGCATCAGCCTGTTCATCGTGCCACGTTACCGCGTCAATGATGACGGCAGCATCGGCCCCGACAATGACGTGCGGCTGGTCAGCCTGCTGCATAAGATGGGCTATCGCGGTACCACCAGCACCATTCTGTCCTTTGGTGAGCAAGGGCGTTGCCAGGGCTTCCTGGTGGGTCAGGCCCATCACGGCCTTTCCTATATGTTCCAGATGATGAACGAGGCGCGGATTGGTGTCGGGCTGGGGGCAGCGGCACTGGGCTATGCCGGCTACCGCTATTCCGCCGATTATGCCCGCACGCGGCCACAAGGCCGCCCGCTGGAGGCGCGCGACCCTAGCAGCCCCATGGTACCTATCATCGAGCATGCCGATGTCCGTCGCATGCTGTTGCAGCAGAAGGCGGCATCGGAAGGCGCCATCGCACTCTGCCTGCTCTGCGCCCGGCTGGTGGATGAGGAACGTACAGCGACCGATGAAGCCGGTCGCCGCCGCGCCACCTTGTTGCTGGAACTGCTGACCCCCATCGCCAAATCCTGGCCGTCAGAGCATTGCCTGGAGGCCAATAAATGGGCCATCCAGATCCTGGGCGGCTATGGCTATACCCGCGATTATCCAGTGGAACAATATTACCGCGATAACCGCCTGAACCCGATCCATGAGGGGACCTACGGCATCCAGGCCAATGACCTGCTGGGCCGTAAAGTGTTCATGGACAACGGCGCCGCGCTGCAGGTGCTGGGGGCAGAGATCAACGCGACCATCGCCCAGGCCGCCGGGCAACCCGCTCTCGCCCCGCACGCCGCCGCACTGGGCGAGGCCCTGGTCCGGGTCGCCACTGTCACCAGCCATCTGGGGGCTGTGCGGGCGGGTGGCCAGGTAGCCCTTTCGCTGGCCAATGCCACCACCTACCTGGAGATGTTTGGCCACACCGTCATGGCCTGGATCTGGCTGCGCCAGGCGCTGGTGGCCAATAGCTGGCTGGCAGCGGGCAAAGGCGATACCAATCACCTGCACGGCAAGCTGGCCGCCTGCCGCTGGTTCTTCGCCCATGAATTGCCCAAGACCGTTACACAGGCCAGCATCCTCACCAGCCTGGACCGCACGGTTCTGGATGTGGAGACGGCGTGGCTGTGACGCCGGTAATGATGTGGTGGCTGGCGGTCAGCCACCCTTCTTACGCATCAGGGCCTCAAGCTGTTTTACTGTATCGCAAGCCATCTGATTGCCGGCCTTGCATGCATCGGTCATCTTGCTCCAGCCGGCTTGGGGGTCGGCTTTGGTGCCCTGGCCGGTGAAGGTCATGATGCCGACCATCATGCATCCATTGCTGTCCCCGGAATCACACACCGCACCGTAATTCTTGAGGGCAGCAGGAAAATCCGCCGGACCGCCCTCGCCGTTCCTCTGCATCGTCGCCACAACCGCGCAACCCTGGAGTACCCCTAGGTCACAGGTGCGACCCAACAACTCGCGGGTCTTGGCCAGGTCAACGGAGCCGCCCGCACCGCTCTCATACATGGTTGCCAAATTGAAGCAGGCGCGGGGCTCGCTGGCGTCGCAGGCCTTTGCATAGAAAAGCCGCGCCTGCGACTCATCCATTGGGCCACCCGCACCGGCATGCATCATGTTGGCCAGACCGAAGCAGCCCTCCGGAACACCTTCAGCGCAGGATTTTTCGAACCCCTGCCGCATCTGGACCATGTCATCGGCCGATGACGGGATCGCAGAGAACAAACAAAGCGCCAAGACAGCCGAAACGCAGAAATGAAGTCCCCTCATCGCTATCACCACCCAACCCCATTCTTGTATCGATTGAAGGTAATTCAACTCAACAACATCCACAATTGCAGCAAGAGCCCCGCGATGGACGAAGCCCCGGCTCCCGCCTATGGTGCCCGCAAAGTGTTTCAACGCCTGGAGCAAGAACGGTGGATATACCCGCCTTCCTGACCGACATCTGGTACTTCGCCCTGCCGTCTGCGACGCTGAAGCGCGGCCGAATGCAGGCGAAGACCCTGCTGGGTCAGCCTGTCCTGTTCGCGCGGGATAATGACGGTGTGGCCTTCGCCCTGCGCGACATCTGTCCGCACCGGGGCATCCCGCTTTCCTGTGGCCGATTCGACGGGCGGGAGGTGGAGTGCCGCTATCATGGCTGGCGATTCGATGGCGGTGGCGGCTGCACCGCCATCCCCTCTCTGGTGCCCGACCAGGATTTTGATATCAGCCGCATTAAGGTCCGCCGCTACCCGGTCGTGGAGGCGCAGGGTAATCTTTGGATATGGATGGGCAACAGCGCACCGCAGGGCGAGCCGGCGCAGATGCCTGACATGGACGGGCGGGTGCCCAATCTGACAGAGGTCATGCATTTCCCCTGCCCCGTCGATCATGCCGTCATCGGCCTGATGGACCCTGCCCATGGGCCTTTTGTGCATCAAAGCTGGTATTGGCGGTCGTCCCGCTCAATCCATGAGAAGGCAAAGGCCTTTGGTCCCGCCCCCTATGGCTTTGCCATGAAGCGTCACCGCCCTTCTTCCAACTCTGCCGCCTATAAGCTGCTGGGCGGCGCACCGGAGACAGAGATCACCTTCCGGCTTCCTGGCATACGGACCGAACACATCGCCGCCGGGCGGCACCGCATCGTAAACCTGACCACCGTCACGCCACTGGACGCCAACAACACCGAGGTGACCAACAGCTTCTATTGGACGCTGGGCTGGGCCGATCTCGCCAAGCCCATCCTGCGCCGTTTCGTGCGCCGTTTCCTGGGCCAAGACCGTGATGTGGTCGTGATGCAGCAGAAGGGGTTGGTCCATGAACCAACCCTGATGCTGATCAAAGACGCCGACACCCAGGCCCGATGGTATCATCAACTGAAGAACGAGTATCAGCGTGCCCAGGAAGAAGGGCGGGATTTCGTCAATCCCGTGAAGGACACCATCCTGCGCTGGCGTAGCTGAACGATATCCGAATCAGAAAAAGGGCGGTCACCCTACCGGCGGCCGCCCTTTCTTATCCACTCCACCGAAATGATGGATCAGCCGATAATGGCTTCCAACTGACGGGTGACCTCGTCGATCTCCGCCATGCCATCCACCTGCTTCAGCACGCCACGGGTCGCGTAGTAAGGCAGGATAGGGGCCGTGTCGCGCTCATACGCCGCCAAACGCTTGCCAAAGGTTTCGGCATTGTCGTCAGCACGCCGCGTGAACTCGGTCGAACCACAATTGTCGCAGGTGCCGGCGACTGCTGTCGGCTTGAACGTATCGTGGTAGCCGGTGCCGCATTTGGCGCAGGTGAAACGACCGGTGACGCGGGTGACCAGGGCCGGCCCGTCCACCTTCATTTCGATCACATGGTCGAGCTTCAGACCCTTGTCAGCCAGCATGCTATCCAAGGCGGCAGCCTGGGGCACGGTACGCGGAAAACCATCCAGGATGAAGCCTTTGGCACAGTCCGGCTGGTCGATCCGTTCGGAGATCATGGCGATCATGACCTCATCCGGCACCAATTGCCCGGCCTTCATGATGGCATCGGCGCGCTGGCCCAGTTCCGACCCGCTGCGCACGGCGGCGCGCAGCATGTCGCCCGTCGAAAGCTGTACGGTGCCGTACTTCTTCTCCAGGCGCTGGGACTGTGTCCCCTTACCGGCGCCCGGCGGACCCAACAGAATCAGGTTCATCCACGTCTCCCACGCAGCTTGGCCTTTTTGATCAGCCCTTCATACTGATGCGCCAGCAGGTGGGAATGGATCTGGGCCACGGTATCCATGGTCACAGTGACCATGATCAGCAGGCTGGTACCACCGAAATAGAAAGCGGCCCCATATTCCGCCATCATGATTTCCGGCAGCAAGCAGACCACCGTGATGTAGGCGGCCCCCACCACCGTCAAACGGGTCAGCACAAAGTCCAGATAATCGGCCGTGTTCTTGCCGGGCCGGATGCCCGGAATGAACCCGCCATACTTCTTCAGGTTCTCGGCCGTCTCGGTCGGGTTGAAGACGATGGCGGTATAGAAGAAACAGAAGAAAACGATCAGCGCCGTATACAGCACCATATAAAGCGGTGTTCCATGCGCCAGATATTGCGTGATCGTCGCCAGCCAGTCCGGCCCGCCGGCCGATGAAAAGCCCACTGCGGTCAATGGCAGCAACAGCAGCGACGACGCGAAAATGGGCGGGATGACACCAGCAGTGTTGAGCTTCAGCGGCAGATGCGAGGCCTCGCCCCCATACATCTTGTTGCCCATCTGGCGCTTGGGATACTGCACGATCAGGCGGCGCTGCGCGCGTTCAAAGAACACGATGGCCATGATCACAATCATCGCCAGCAGGAGCAGGCCCAAGATGAACCAGGTGCTCATGGCACCCGTACGGCCCAATTCCAGGATCTGCGCGAACGCGCCCGGCAATGCCGCCACAATCCCGGCGAAGATGATCAGCGAAATGCCGTTGCCGACGCCGCGGGCGGTGATCTGTTCGCCCAGCCACATCAGGAACATTGTGCCACCGACCATGGTGATGACGGTCGACAGGCGGAAATACCAGCCTGGATCAATCACCACACCCGCGCCACCTTGGTTCATGCCTTCCAACCCCAGCGCCAGACCGTAGGACTGAACCAGAGCAAGAGCGACCGTCAGGTAACGGGTATACTGGTTGAGGCGTTTGCGGCCCGACTCGCCCTCTTTCTTCAAGGCCTCCAGCGACGGCGACACGGCGGTCATCAACTGAATAATAATCGAGGCCGAGATGTAGGGCATGATGTTGAGCGCAAAGATCGACATGCGCTCCACGGCACCACCGGCGAACATGTTGAACATGCCCAGGATGCCGCCCGACTGATCGGCGAAGAAACTGGCAAAGGCCCCGCTGTCGATACCAGGAAGGGGAATGTAGGTCCCCAGGCGGTAGACGATCAACGCCCCCAAGGTAAACCAAATACGCTTTTTCAGTTCGGTTGCCTTAGAGAAGGCACCGAAATTGATGTTCGCGGCAAGCTGTTCAGCGGCGGATGCCATAAAAGGCCTCTTGGCAAGTCACTGGTGCGGCCCAAACAGAGGGCCAGCCACTCTCACGCGTATCAACAGGACAGAGGGCCATGTGGTCAACATGAAAAACGCCCACGCCGCGATGCCATGTGCATCTGACAGATGTCCGTTCCATCACCAGAGGCTCAAGTCCGGTCCATCAGCCGCTAATCATCCCTTGCAACAGGGGTAAAGCCAACAGACGGCGCGGTCAATGCCACCAATGTCGGGGCTGCGGCATCTTGTGCCAATCTGACAAGGCAACGGCGCGGTCGTAACGTCCGGCGCTGGCGCGGTCCGGCGCAGCGCCCCCGCCCACCCCGACGGTGAGCCTCACCACCTCGCAGCCCCGGCACCAGCGACGTCACCGACAAGAACAACCGGCCCAAAAGCAACAAGGCCCCGGATTACTCCGGAGCCTTGCCACACATTACCAACCGGGTTGGTGAAACCGATCAGGCCTCAACGGCCGGCAGGTTCACCTTGCCACCAGCAGCCTCGACCGCAGCGACTGCACCGGCGGAAGCGCCAGCAACGTCGAAGGTCACGGCGGCCTTGATGGCGCCCTTGTTCAGCAGACGCACGCCGTCGGCGGAGACACGCACCAGGCCGGCCTTCACCAGCGCCTCGGCATTCACCGTCTCGGCAGCGTTCAGACGACCGTCTTCGATGGCCTTCTGCACAGCACCCACGTTCACCACGGAATAATCCTTGGCAAACGGGACGTTGGAGAAACCACGCTTCGGCAGACGGCGATGCAGAGGCATCTGGCCACCTTCGAAGCCCTTGATCGAGACGCCCGTACGGGACTTCTGACCCTTGACACCACGGCCACCGGTCTTGCCCTTACCGGACCCGATGCCGCGGCCGATGCGCATGCGAAGCTTGCGTGCGCCCGGGTTTTCACTGATTTCGTTGAGCTTCATGGTCTTGATCCTTCAGGCCGTATCGGGGAAACCTCTTACGAGGCCTCCTCGACGCGCACGAGGTGCCGAACCTTGTTGATCATCCCACGGACAGCCGGGGTATCTTCCAGCTCGCGGGTACGGTTCAGCTTGTTGAGACCCAGACCGATCAGGGTCGCACGCTGGTCGCTCTGGCGGCCAATCGGGCTTCCCGTCTGGGTCACGATGACGGTGTTCTTGTCAGCCATTTACGCGGCCTCCTTCTCACCATCGCGCTTGCCGAGAATGTCGGAAACGCGACGACCACGACGGGCAGCCACCGAACGCGGGCTGACGCACTGCGCCAGGGCGTCGAAGGTTGCCTTGATCATGTTGTGCGGGTTGGACGTACCGACCGACTTGGTCACCACGTCCGCCACGCCCAGGGCTTCGAAGATGGCGCGCATCGGACCACCGGCGATGATGCCGGTACCCGGAGGAGCGGCACGCAACACGACCTTGCCGGCACCGAAGTGACCGAACACATCATGATGCAGCGTCCGACCCTCGCGCAGCGGCACGCGGATCATGGAGCGCTTGGCCTGCTCAGTGGCCTTGCGGATGGCTTCCGGCACTTCGCGGGCCTTGCCCGAACCCACGCCGACGCGGCCCTTCGCGTCACCGACAACGACAATGGCGGCAAAGCCAAAACGACGGCCACCCTTGACGACCTTGGCGACGCGGTTGATCCCGACGAGCTTCTCGACGAGATCGTCACCTTCGCGTTCCTCACGACGATCGCGGTTTTCACCACGCTCGCGGCGCTCACCGCGATCGCGGTTCCGCCGCTCACCTTCGCCGCCGGCCGCGCTGTTCTCATTACGAGCCATGCTAACCCCCTTAGAACTGCAGGCCGGCTTCGCGGGCGGCGTCGGCCAAAGCCTTCACACGCCCGTGATACAGGTACTGACCACGATCGAAGTAAACCGAGCTGACACCCTGTGCCGCAGCGCGTTCGGCAATCAGCTTGCCGACGGCCTTGGCCGCCTCGATGTCGGCACCGGTCTTCAGGGCTTCCCGCATGTCCTTTTCCAGGGACGACGCAGAGACCAGCGTACGGCCGGCCTCGTCGTCGATGATCTGGGCATAGATATGCTGGCTCGACCGGAAGACCGAGAGACGAGCGCGACCGCTGCCGACCTTGCGGAGCCGGGCGCGCACCCGCGCCTTGCGGCGCGCGTTGAGATCCTGTTGCTTGCTCATCGTCGTCCGCCTTACTTCTTCTTGCCTTCTTTGCGGATGATCGTCTCGTTATCGTACTTCACACCCTTGCCCTTGTAGGGCTCTGGCGGACGATAGGAGCGGATCTCCGCAGCGATCTGACCAACTTGCTGCTTGTCAGCACCGCTGATCGAGATGGACGTCGGCTTGTCGCACTTCATCGTGATCCCCGCAGGAATGGGGTAACGAATGTCGTGAGAGAAACCCAGGTTCAGCACCAGCTCCGAACCAGCGACAGCGGCCTTGTAGCCGACGCCGGTGATTTCGAGATTGCGGGTGAAACCCTTGTCCACACCGGTCACCAGATTGGCAACGTTGGTACGGGCGGTGGCCCAGTTCTGGCGAGCGCGGACCGTTTCGGTCCGCGGCGCGACGGTGATCTTACCGTCTTCCAGCTTGGCTTCGATTTCGTCGATCAAGTTCAAGCTGAGCTGACCCAGCTTGCCCTTGGCGGTGACAGTCTGACCGGTGACCTGGACGGTAACGCCGGCCGGCACCGGCACCGGATGCTTTCCGATACGGGACATGTGGCCGTGCTCCTTAGAACACCTTGCAGAGGACTTCGCCGCCAACATTGGCAGCGCGGGCCTCCGCGTCGGACATGACGCCGCGAGGCGTCGACAGGATCGAAATACCCAGGCCATTATAGACCCGCGGCAGATCGGCGATCTTCGAATAGATGCGACGACCCGGCTTGGAAACGCGATGCACTTCCTTGATGACCGGTTCGCCTTCGAAGTACTTCAGTTCGATGCGCAGCGACTGCACACCGGGACGGTCCTCTTCCACGGCGTAACCGCGGATGTAACCTTCACGCTTCAGGACTTCCAGCACATTGGTGCGGAGCTTCGACGCGGGGCTCGTCACGACCGACATACGGGCTTTCTGACCGTTACGAATACGGGTCAGCATATCGCCCAGGGGATCGCTCAGGCTCATTACCCGACCCTCCTTACCAGCTGGACTTGGTCATGCCCGGGATCTGGCCATTGCTGGCGAGATCACGCAGGGCGACACGGCACAAGCGGAACTTGCGGTAGAAGGCGCGCGGACGCCCCGTCAGCTCGCAACGGTTCCGGATGCGGGTACGGCTGCCATTACGGGGCAGCTGGGCCAGCTTCAGGACGGCCGTGAAACGCTCCTCATCAGAGAGTTCACGGTTCTTCGCGGTCGCCTTCAGGGCGGCGCGCTTTTCCCGGTGCTTCGCCGCCAGTTCGGTGCGGCGCTTGTTCTTCTCGATCGAGCTCTTCTTAGCCATTGGTCCCCGCCTCCCCGGCGAACGGCATGTCGAAACCCTTCAGGAGCGCCTTGGCTTCCTTGTCGGTCTTGGCCGTCGTGACGAAGATGATGTCCATGCCCCGAATGTCATCGACCTTGTCATAGTCGATTTCGGGGAAAATGAGCTGCTCTTTCAGACCCAGGGCATAGTTCCCGCGGCCATCGAAAGCATTGCCGTTGATGCCGCGGAAGTCGCGGACGCGCGGCAGCGCGATGGTGACCAAACGGTCCAGGAACTCATACATACGGTCACGACGGAGCGTCACCTTGCAGCCGATCGGCATGCCTTCACGCAGCTTGAACTGCGCGATGGACTTGCGGGCCTTGGTGATCACGGGCTTCTGGCCGGTGATGGCAGCCAGCTCAGCAGCCGCCTGGTTCACCTTCTTGCCGTCGCTGGCGGCTTCGCCAACGCCCATGTTGATCACGATCTTTTCGAGACGCGGCACCTGCATGTCGTTGGCGTAGTTAAACTCCGCCTTCAACTTTGCACGGATGGTCGCGTCGTAGCGTTCTTTCATACGAGCAGCCATGGCGCGCCTCACTGATCGATCACTTCGCCGGAATCCTTGGCGAAGCGGACCTTGCGGCCATCTTCCAGGATCCGGAAGCCGACGCGGGTCGGCTTGTTGGTCTTCGGGTCGAGATAGGCAACGTTGGACAGGTCCATCGCCGCTTCGATCTCAACGATGCCGCCCTGCTGCATCGGGGTCTGACGCTGGTGCTTCTTGACCAGGTTGACACCACGCACCTTGACGCGGCCTTCGGACGGCAGAACCTCGATCACTTCGCCGGTCTTGCCCTTGTCCTTGCCAGTGATGACAGCGACCTTGTCGCCCTTGCGGATCTTCGCAGCCATCAGAGCACCTCCGGCGCCAGCGAAATGATCTTCATGAACTTCTTGCCGCGCAGCTCACGGGTCACGGGCCCGAAAATGCGCGTACCGATCGGCTCACCCTGCTTGTTGATCAGCACGGCAGCGTTACGGTCGAAGCGGATGACGGAACCGTCCTCACGGCGCAGTTCCTTGGCGGTGCGAACGATGACCGCGCGCTGCACGTCACCCTTCTTCACACGGCCGCGCGGAATGGCCTCCTTCACCGACACGACGATGATATCGCCGATGGCGGCGAAGCGACGACCAGCGCCGCCCAGCACCTTGATGCACTGCACCCGGCGCGCGCCGCTATTATCCGCGACTTCCAGGTTGGTTTGCATCTGAATCATGGAATATCTTCCTTATCTTCAGGCGTTCGGATTGCCGTCTGCGGCCGGGGCCACAACGACGGTCCACCGCTTGGACTTGGAGATCGGACGGCATTCTTCGATCTGGACGCTATCGCCGATCTTGAACGCGTTCGCCTCGTCATGGGCGGCGTACTTCTTGGACTGCTTGATGAACTTCTTGTACACAGGATGCATCACGCGGCGCTCGACAAGCACGGTGACAGTCTTGTCACCCTTGTCGGAAACCACAGTGCCCTGCAGGACGCGACGGGGCATTAGTGACCCCTCCTTAGGACGCGGACGCAGCAGACACGGTCTGCTGGCCCAGGATGGTCTTGATGCGGGCGATATCGCGACGCACCACACGAACCCGCGCCGTGTTCTCCAGCTGGCCGGAAGCCTTCTGGAAACGCAGGTTGAACTGCTCCTTCTTGAGCTGGAGGAGCTGATCGTTCAGCTCATCCACGCTCTTGCCGCGAAGGTCAGTAGCCTTCGTCATGCCTCACCCCCTTCACCCAGACGGGTGACCATACGGACCTTGATCGGCAGCTTCGCAGCGGCCAGTTCGAAGGCGCGGGTGGCCAGCTCAGCCGGCACACCATCGACTTCAAACATGATACGGCCCGGCGCAACGCGCGCGGCCCAGAATTCGGGCGAACCCTTACCGGAGCCCATGCGCACTTCCGCCGGCTTCGAGGACACGGGCAGATCCGGGAAAATCCGGATCCAGACGCGACCCTGACGCTTCAGGTGGCGGGTGATGGCACGGCGTGCCGACTCGATCTGACGGGCCGTGATACGCATCGGCTCGACAGCTTTCAAGCCGAAAGCGCCAAAGTTAAGAGTGGTACCGCCCTTCGACGCGCCGTGGATACGGCCCTTGTGCGCCTTGCGGTACTTGGTACGCTTCGGACTCAGCATGGCATGTAGCCTTCTCTAGATCCCTTGCCAGTATCCGGATGATCAGCGGGCAGCCGTCTGTTCCGCGGCGCGCTTGTCCTGCGCCATCGGATCATGGGCCAGCACTTCACCCTTGAACACCCACACCTTGACACCGCAGGTGCCGTAGGTGGTCTTTGCGGTGCCAACACCATAATCGATGTCAGCGCGCAGGGTGTGCAGCGGCACGCGGCCTTCGCGGTACCACTCGATACGTGCGATTTCCGCGCCGCCCAGACGGCCGGAGCAGTTGATACGGATGCCCTGGGCGCCCAGACGCATCGCCGACTGCACTGCGCGCTTCATGGCGCGACGGAACGCCACGCGACGCTCCAGCTGGCTGGCGATGTTCTCGGCGATCAGGCGGGCGTCCAGCTCCGGCTTGCGGATCTCGACGATGTTCAGGTTCACCTCGGAACCCGCCATCTTGCTGAGCTCGGAGCGCAGCTTTTCGATGTCCGCACCCTTCTTGCCGATCACCACACCCGGACGGGCCGTGTGGATGGTGACGCGGGCCTTCTTGGCCGGACGCTCGATGATGACGCGGCTGACACCAGCTGCCTGCAGACGGGTCTGCAGGTAACCGCGCAGCTTCAGATCCTGATGGAGCAGCTTGGCATAGTCACGACCAGCGTACCAGCGGCTGTCCCACGTCCGGTTGATACCGACGCGCAGGCCGATCGGATTAACTTTCTGACCCATTATTCAGCGGCCCCCTCGGCCTTGTCCTCAGCGCGCTCACGCACGATCACGGTCAGGTTGCTGAACAGCTTCTCGACACGGGCGCCACGACCGCGAGCGCGGGCATGGAAACGCTTCATGACCAGAGCTTTGCCGACCGTCGCGTGGGACACGAACAGGCGGTCAACGTCCAGCTGGTGGTTGTTCTCGGCGTTCGCGATGGCGGACTGGAGGACCTTCTTCACTTCGCCAGCGATGCGACGCTTGGAAAATGTCAGAAGGGCGACAGCTTCACCAGCGGACTTTCCACGGATCAGCTGTGCAACCAGGTTCAGCTTCTGCGGGCTCGTGCGGATCATTCCGCCGAACGCCTTGGCCTCAGTCTCGCTGAGGCGCCGTTCTGCAGCCGGCTTTCCCATGATTACTTCCTCTTCGCCTTCTTGTCGGCCGCATGGCCGTAGAACGTACGGGTCGGCGAGAACTCACCGAACTTGTGACCGATCATATTTTCGGTCACCAGCACCGGCACGAACTTCTGGCCATTGTAGACGCCGAAGGTCAGACCAACGAAATGCGGCAGGATCGTGGAACGACGCGACCAGATCTTGATGATCTCGTTGCGGCCCGACGCACGCGCCTTGTCTGCCTTCTTCAACAGGTAGCCGTCAACGAACGGCCCCTTCCAAACGGAACGAGTCACGGCAGCACTCCCTTACTTAGCGCGGCGGCGGATAATCAGCTTATCCGTGCCCTTGTTCTGACGCGTCTTCTTGCCCTTGGTCGGCTTGCCCCACGGCGTGACCGGGTGACGGCCACCGGAGGTGCGGCCTTCACCACCACCATGCGGGTGATCGATCGGGTTCATGGCGACGCCGCGAACGGACGGACGCTTGCCCAGCCAACGGTTACGGCCAGCCTTGGCGATGACCACGTTGGACTGATCCGGATTGGACACAGCCCCGATGGTGGCCATGCACTCGCCACGGACCATGCGCAGCTCGCCCGAGGGGAGCTTGAGCTGGGCATAGCCCTGGTCACGACCAACCAGCTGCAGGTACGTGCCGGCAGACCGGGCCAACTGACCACCCTTGCCGGCCTTCAATTCCACATTGTGGACGATGGTACCGACGGGGATGTTCTTCAGCGGCATGGCATTGCCGGGCTTCACGTCAACCTTCTCACCGGAGACGACAACGTCGCCGGCCTTCAGGCGCTGCGGAGCCAGAATGTAGGAAAGGGTGCCGTCCGTGTACTTCACCAGAGCGATGAAGCCGGTACGGTTCGGGTCATATTCCAGGCGCTCAACCGTCGCCGGCATATCGAACTTCGTACGCTTGAAGTCGATGATGCGGTAGGTGCGCTTGTGACCGCCACCCATACGACGAGCGGTGATGCGACCCGTGTTGTTGCGACCGCCAGAGCCCGTCAGGCCCTCGGTCAGCATCTTCACGGGCTTGCCCTTATGCAACTCCGAACGGTCCACCAGAACGAGCTGGCGGAGGCTCGGCGTAATCGGACGGAAAGTCTTCAAAGCCATAGCTCTACCCTCACACGCCGGTGGTCACGTCGATGGAGCTGCCCTCGGCGAGGGTAACCACGGCCTTCTTGTAGTCCGACCGGCGACCGATCGTCCCACGGAAGCGCTTGGTCTTCCCCTTGACCACGGAGGTATTCACCGCCGTGACCTTCACCTTGAACAGGCCTTCAACCGCGGCCTTGATCTCGGGCTTCGTTGCATCCATACGCACCTTGAAGGTGACCTGGTTGTGCTCGGAACCCATGGTGGCCTTCTCGGTGATCACGGGCGCGACGACAACGTCGTACATGCGCTCGGCCGAGATGGTGGTCTTCTTGCTCGTGCTCATTTCAGGCGAGCCTCCAGCTGCTCGACAGCGTTGCGCGTGAGGACGAGAACGTCCCGGCGCAGGATGTCGTACACGTTGGCGCCCTGTTCCGGCAGCACGTCGATGTGCGGGATGTTACCGGCGGCACGGGCGAAGTTGACGTCGACATTGGCGCCGTCGATGATCAGAGCCGACTTCAGACCCAGGGCCTGCAGCTGACCGAACAGCACCTTGGTCTTGTGGCTGTCGGCCTTGGCGGACTCCAGCACAACCAACTTGCCTTCGGCGGCCTTGACCGACAGGGCGGTCTTGAGGGCCAGCTTACGAACCTTCTTGGTCAGGTCATGTTCGTGGGAACGAACGACCGGCCCGAAAATCCGGGCGCCGCCGCGGAACTGCGGCGAACGCAGGCTGCCGGCGCGAGCGCGACCGGTGCCCTTCTGGCGCCACGGCTTCTTGGTGGTGCCGGAGATCTCGGAGATCCCCTTGGCCTTGTGCGTACCGGCGCGGCGCTTGGCCAACTGCCACAGCACCATGCGAGCCAGGATATCCTGACGGGCCGGCAGGCCGAACACGGCTTCCGACAGCTCAATCTCGCCGACGGTTTCGTTGTTCAGATTCTTGATGGACGTCTTCATTTATCAGCCCTCCGCCGCGACAGCTTCAGCAGCCGGAGCACGGAAGGCGCCGGGGAACGGCACGCCCTCGGGCAGCTTCTTCTTGACGGCGTCCTTGACGAGGACAAAAGCGCCCTCATGGCCGGGGACAGCGCCCTTAACCAGGATCAGACCGCGCTCGGCGTCGACCGACACGACCTTCAGGTTCTGGACGGTGACGGTATCGACACCCAGATGACCGGGCATCTTCTTGTTCTTGAAGGTCTTACCGGGATCCTGACGGCCACCGGTCGAACCGATGGAGCGGTGCGACACGGACACGCCGTGGGTCGCACGCAGACCGCCGAAATTCCAGCGCTTCATACCGCCGGCAAAACCCTTACCCAGGGAAGTGCCCTGCACGTCCACGAACTGGCCGGCAACAAAATGATCCGCGGTCAGCTCAGCGCCGACCTCGATCAGGTTGGCGGGGGCCACGCGGAACTCGACGAGCTTCTTCTTCGGCTCGACCTTGGCCTTGGCGAACACCTCACGCTGGGCCTTGGCGACATTCTTCACCTTGGCCTTGACGGCGCCGAGCTGGAGGGCTGTATAGCCGTCCTTCTCTTCCGTCTTGTGGGCGACGACCTGGACCTGGTCCAGCTTCAGCACAGTCACCGGCACGCTCTCACCCTCGTCGGTGAAGACGCGGGTCATGCCGACCTTCTGCGCGATCAATCCGGATCGCATCTGTTTTTCTCCATAACTCGGGACATCCTCAGATCGGGAGAGGTCCCGTACTCGACCAAACTTGATTACAGCTTGATTTCGACGTCGACGCCGGCGGCCAGGTCGAGCTTCATCAGCGCATCAACCGTCTGGGGCGTCGGGTCGACGATGTCCAGCAGACGCTTGTGGGTGCGAATCTCAAACTGCTCGCGCGACTTCTTATCGATGTGCGGGCTGCGGTTTACCGTGAACTTTTCCAACTGCGTGGGCAGCGGAATCGGACCGCGGACGCGCGCACCGGTCCGCTTCGCGGTGTTGACGATCTCGCTGGTGCTCTGGTCGAGCACGCGATGATCAAACGCCTTAAGGCGGATCCGGATATTCTGATTGTCCATGTCCTAGACCCCAAAAAGAGCAGGGTTTATACCCAAAGAGCGGGCCGGCCCCAAGTACTTTCGGGCCGGCCCCACCACATTGCTGTGATGCGTCGAAGCGATAGGCTTACTTGACGATCTTCGACACAACGCCGGCGCCGACGGTG
>NZ_NOXU01000028.1 GCF_002251795.1 Niveispirillum lacus
GCCATCCAGCATCTGGCCGGCATGAAGGACAGCAAGGTCATCGTCGCCATCAACAAGGACGAAGAAGCCCCCATGTTCCAGGTCGCCGACTACGGTATCGTCGGTGACCTGTTCAAGATCGTCCCAGAACTGNTGGGCGGTTGACCGGACGGTGCGGCCCGGTGGCGGCCCCGTCCGGTCAAAGTTTCGGTAGCCGGCGCAGCGCAAATCCGGTGATCACCCCGACAAGGCTGAACACCAGCACGTAAAAGGCCGGCGCCAGCGGGCTGACCTGCTGCATCATGGTCACCGCGATTGGTGTCAGGCCGCCAAAAACCGCATAGGCAAGGTTATAGGAGGCCGAAAGGCCGCTGAACCGCACTGACGCCGGAAACACATGCACCATCGCATAGGGTACGGCCCCGATTGTACCCACACACAGACCGACCAGGGCTGACAGCACAAACAGCCAGGACGGGTCGATCCGCAAAGTCATGAACAGCAGGAAGGCCGACAGGGCCAGCAGCGGGCTGAAGAACATAAAGAATCGCGCAGCCCCGATCCGGTCCACAATCAGCCCGGCTAAAACACAGCCAATTGACAGGAACAATGTCGACAGGCTGTTGGCGCTAAGCGCCGTTGCGGGGTCGATCCCATAGGATTTCTGCAAAATGGCGGGTGTCATCAAGATCAGGACGATGATGCCGGATGACAGAAGTCCGGTCAGGGCCACCGACACGGCCACGCCCCGCAGGTGATCACGCGCCACCACCCGCAGCGGCAGTTCCTCGGTCAGGGTCTTACGTTCCTGCATCGCCTTAAACACCGGCGTTTCCGCCAGCCAGCGGCGCAGATAAACGGAAATGAACCCAAACACACCACCCAGCAGGAAGGGCAGGCGCCAGGCATCATCCAGGATCACCTCCTGGGTGAAGAATGTGTTCAGGCCGGTCGCCGACAAAGAACCCAGCAGAATACCCACCGTCAGGCCGCAGGTAACAGTGCCGCAGGCCAACCCTACCCGGTTGGGTGGCACATGTTCTGCCACAAAAACCCAGGCGCCGGGTACCTCGCCACCGATTGCGGCCCCTTGCGCAATCCGGAGTGCCAGCAACGCCACCGGGGCGATGATGCCGACCTGCGCATAGGTGGGCAACAGACCCATGCCCAGGGTGGAGATGGCCATCATCAGGATGGACAGGGTGAACATGCGTTTGCGGCCCAACCGGTCACCGAAATGGGCCATGATGATGCCACCCAGGGGGCGTGCAAGATAACCGGCGGCAAAGATGCCGAAGGTCTGCAACTGCTTCATCCAGTCCGGCAATTCCGGCGGAAAGAACAACTGCCCGATAATGGCCGCAAAATAGACAAAAATAATGAAATCATAAAATTCCAGGGCTCCGCCCAGGGCCGCCAGGGCCAGAGTCCGCACATCGCGGCGGGTCATGGACTGGTTCTGTGTCAAAATCGCTTCCTCCCCAACAGGCCCGGAAGCTATTGGCCGTCAGGCATCCGCTGTCAAGACGCCTTCAGATGCGCCTCCACCAGACCGACATGCAGTCGGATACCGGTGGGGATGATGGCGTCGTTGAAATCATAATGCGGGTGGTGCAATGGGCTGCTGCACGCCCCCTCGCCAGGGTTCGCCCCCTGGCCCAGCCACAGATAGGCACCCTTGGTCACTTGCAGCATGAAGGCAAAATCCTCCGATGTGAAGGCAGGCTCTGGCGCGATCTGTATATGCGGGGCCACCTTCGCCGCCACCGCCAGCGCTGCTGCCGCCGCATCGGCATCATTGATGGTGGCGGGGTAATAGCGGTCATAAGTGATATCGGCGGCGACGCCATGGGCCAGGGCCACACCCTCCACAACCTGGCGCAGGCTGGCCTCGATCCGGTCCTGGATGACAGGATCAAAGCTGCGCACGGTACCGCCCAGGTTGACGGTAGCAGGGATGACATTATGGGCATGGCCGCCGGCGATGCGGGTAACGGACAGGACGGCCGTCGCCATCGGCGGGATGCGACGCGCAAGGATGGTATTAAGCTGTCCCACCATCTCACTGGCGGCCAGGATGGCATCTGGTGTGACATGCGGCATGGCCGCGTGGCCGCCCTTGCCCTTGACCACGATCTCGAACTTGTCCGCTGCGGCCATGATCGGGCCGGGACGGGTTGCAACATGGTGGGCGGGCAGATCGGGCCAGTTATGCAGGGCGAAGACCCGTTGGCAGGGGAACCGATCGAACAGCCCCTGCTTCACCATTTCCCGCGCCCCGCCCAGACCTTCTTCGGCGGGCTGGAAAATAAAATTGACCGTGCCGTCAAACTGTCGGGTACCGGCTAAATACCGGGCGGCCCCCAGCAGCATAGTTGTATGGCCATCATGGCCACAACCGTGGAAAACACCGGCCCGGGTACTGGCATATGGCAGGGATGTGGCTTCCTGAAGGGGCAGCGCGTCCATGTCGGCGCGCAGACCGATGGTCCGGTCCGAAGATCCAACACGCAAGGTTCCCACAACACCTGTGCCCCCGATGCCCTCATGCACGTCCAGTCCGATTTCTTTTAAGGCGGCGGCGACCAGGGCGGCGGTGCGATGTTCCTGAAACCCCAGTTCGGGATGGGCGTGAATGTCGCGGCGAAAGGCCACCAACGCGGGCAGCAGATCGGACAGCGCGTCGGGCATGATCAGGCCTGATCCCCGAAAAGGGTTTGAATGGGCAGGTGATGTTTGATGAAGGGGGACTTGATCACGACGTAACTGAAATATTTTTCAATGCCGAAATCACCCTCCAGCATCCCCTCGATGATGGTCTGATAATGGGCGACCCCCTGGGTCACGAATTTCAGCAGATAATCATATCCACCGCTGACCAGATGGCATTCGACAATCTCGTCGATCTTGCGGATACGCGTTTCGAACCGCGAAAAATCGCCCGACCGATGTTCGGTCAATGTCACCTGCGTGAACACGGTTAGAAATTCACCCAGCTTGGCCAGATTGATGTGAGCGCCGTAGCCGGTGATGTAGCCTGCCTTTTCAAGCCGCTTGACGCGGGTCAGACACGGGCTTGGCGAAAGGCCCACGGCGTCCGCCAGCTCGACATTGGTGATGCGGCCCGCCTGCTGCAACTGCGCCAGGATCTTCAGGTCGATCCGATCCAATTTGGGTCCCGGTATCATCTATCGAGCGCCTTTTTCCTGAAGGTCAAAGACTAAAGATCAAGCCAGGGCCGCCCTGACATCCGGGGCGTCCAGCAGATCATCCAGGGTTTTCCGGATGCGCTGGAAAATCAATGCCATTTCGGCAGCGTTACAACAGAGCGCTGGTGCCAGTCCAATGATGTTGTCGCCAAAGGCCCGGAAAATCACGCCGTTCGCATAGCCTTGTTTGAACAGTCGGTCCGGCAGCTTCAGGGATGGGTCGAAGCGGCTCTTTTGCTGCTTGTCGGCCACCAGTTCAATGGCCCCCAGCAGCCCCCGACCCCGTACATCGCCGACCAAGGGGTGGTCAGCCAGGGACTCCAATTCGGCAGCGAAATCCTCTGCGCGCGCCTGACCATTGGCCAGGATACCGCCTTCGGTGTAAAGCCGGATCACCTCCAGACCAACAGCGGCACTGACCGGGTGACCGGAATAGGTGAAGCCATGGCCAATCACATCGGCGCCTTTGGCCGCCTCGGCAATGCCCTGATAAATCTCTTCCGACATCAAGACCGCTCCCATCGGGGCATAGCCGGCGGTCAGACCCTTGGCCACTGTCATCAGATCGGGTTCAACCTCTTCCTGCTCACAGGCGAAAAGCGGGCCGGTACGGCCAAAACCGGTGATGACTTCATCCGCCAGGAACAGGATGTCGAGATCGCGGCAGGCGTCACGCATGGCCTTCAGCCAGCCCTTGGGCGGCACGATCACGCCGCCAGATCCCTGGATCGGTTCACAGAAAAAGGCAGCGACATTGTCCGGGCCGCCCAGTTCATCGACCTTGGCCTGAAACTGGGCCACCGAACGGGCAATGATGGCCGCAGCATCGTCGCCAAGATCGGACCGGTACGGATAGGGGGACGGGATATGGTGCTGCCACGGGCGCGGCAGATCAAACAGGCGGTGGAAATTCGCCAACGCCGTCAGGCCTGCGCCGGTCGAGGACGAACCGTGATAGCCCCGCTCCAGCGCGATGTAATGCTTCTTGGTCGGCTTGCCGACAGCGTTCCAATAGTGGGTGATATAGCGCACGGCAGAATCCACCGCATCCGACCCGCCCAGTGTGAAAAAGACGCGCGTCAGGCTGGAGGGCGCCAGTTGCACCAGTCTTTCCGCCAGCTTTACCGCCGGTTCACTGCCAAAATGGAAATAGCCGGTGGCGTAGGGCAGACGGCGCATCTGTTCGGCGGCCGCCTCAACAATGCTCTCCTGACCATAACCGACATTGACGCACCACAGCCCGGCGAACGCGTCCAGCAGTTCGTTCCCGTCCCGATCCTTCACCCACATCCCCTTGCCACTTTCCAGAAAGGTGGCACCCCGCGCCTCATGCCCGTGGAAAGAGGTCACGGGATGGATCAGGTGGTCGCGGTCAATATCAAGCAGGGAGCGGTTGCGCTTCAGCATCAGCTTTGGCCTTGGCAGAGTGTCCTTGCAAAGAAGCCTAGGCGATGGCTGGCGGGGAAAGGCGCCGTTGTTGCTGGCGGATTGGCGGGGGCGGGGTCATTCGCCATCGAATGACGGCATGATATGCCGTTGGTGGGCTGACAATCAGTCGGACCCCAGCTTGGTCTCCAACTCGTCCAGGCGCCGCGCCATTGTGCGGATATTGTCGATCAGCAACTGCACCAGTTGGCGCAGCAGCGGGTCGGCCCCATAAAGGCTTTCGCGCAGCACGCTGGCAGGCATCCGCATCAGCACCGATTCCACCTCGGCTGTGGCATTGGCCATGCGTGGTTTGCGGTCAAAGATGGCCATTTCGCCAAAAATACCCGTGGTTTCGACCCTGCCGATCACCGTCGGGTGTTCGCTATCGCCGCGCCAGATGCATACACGCCCACTTTCCACCACATAAAGGCTGTCACCGGGATCACCCTCCTTGAAGATCAACTCGCCCGGTGCGAAAGTTCGGCGTTCAAAAGCGGCGGACATGGTGATTGACCCCTGCATCTGGCGGCGCCCGCAGAAAGCGCAGGCCTGCCAAGCATTACGCTGATTGCTTCCCATTTACCATGGGCTTGACAATAGTACGACCGTTCGTATTATTTGGACCTTATGAGCAAAGGCGAACGCACACGTGCCGCAATCCTGGACCAGGCGCTGGCGATGACCAGCACGGACGGACTGACCGGCTTGACCATCGGGACACTGGCCGACCGGCTGGGCATGTCGAAATCCGGGCTTTTTGCCCATTTCGGCAGCAAGGAACAGCTTCAGGCAGCGGTGTTGGAACGGGCAGCGGAACTGTTTGCCGATACGGTTGTGCGGCCGGCTCTGGCCCAGCCACGGGGGCTGCCGCGGGTGCTGGCATTATTTGAGAATTGGATTGCCTGGACGATGGACACGGTGCTGCCTGGTGGTTGCCCGATCCAGGCGGCCTCCATCGAATTTGACGACCGCCCTGGTCCTATCCAGGACTTGATCGTCAAGCAGCAGGAGGACATGCGCCGCGTTGTCATTGGGGCTACCCGCCGCGCGGTGGAGGAGGGGCATCTGCGCAGCGATCTGGATGTGGAACAGTTCGCATTTGAAGGGATTTCGCTCTGTTACGGCTTCACCCAGTCATATCGGCTGCTGAAGAATCCGAAGGCAGAGATGTGGGCGCGAACCGCTGTCCATGGTCTGGTCGACCGGGGCCGCAACCGGCAATAAAAGGGTCCTCCGGTTCCGCGTGCGGCGGGACCGGGTTAATGGTCATCGTGGCGCCCGCCCGCCTGGACGGACGTCCCCAGTCAGGGAGAGAATTCCATGGCTTATTTTTTCTCTAGAAAAAGCACGAACGTTCGTCGCATTCGGGAGGGATCGGGCTGGGTAGATGGGCTTGCCAATCTGGTGCATCCGTGGTCAGGGCAGGGGCGGGTCCTGGCGGAAGGGCGGCGCCTTTACCTGATGCCCGAGCGGACGGTGGCGCCGCCGGCCCTGCCGGAACCGGCGGGGGGTATTGTTCTGGCCGTGCCGGGCTTCACGCCACACCTTGCGGCCCGCCTTTGGGGTGCGCCTCTGGGTCCTGACGCACCCTTGGTCCTGCTTGTGCATGATTGGGAGGGGCAGACCCATGACATGCTGGCTTTTGTTCAGCCCTTGCTGGATGCTGGCGCCCGTGTTGTGGTCTTTGATGCGCCCGCGCATGGGCGCAGCAGTGGACAAGAGGTGACAGTCCTGGATATGGCTGCCGCTATTCAGGCTGTGGCGATGGCAGCCGGGGGGCGGGTATGCGCAGTGATTGCCCATGGCGTGGGGGCGGCGGCCCTTGTCCTGGCGATCCAGGAAGGGTTTGATGCCGGGCGTGCCGTGCTCCTGGCGCCATTGGTGGATCTGACCCTGCCATTACGCCAGATCGCGTATGTGTTGCGTCTGGACCTGGACGGGGAACATGCGTTGGTGCGGGAGATCGACCGTGCCTTGGGCCGGCCTCTCGCCTGCCTGCATTTGCATGGGGATGCGGATAGACCGGCGCTGCTCATCCATTCCGTCGATGACCGGATCATGCCGGTGTCTGACGGGCTGCTGCTGGCGGCGTCGTGGCAAGGTTTGTCAGCCTATCTGGTCAATGGCCTCGGCCACCGCCGGTTGCTGTCGGATACGGGTGTCGTCGACCGCGCGGTCGGCTTCGCATTGCGGGGGGAATGAACCCTCCACTATGGTGTAACAACAGAGACAAGACTGACAGGGGGGATTATGCACGTTGCTCTTTCCGCACTCTATGCCGGGCTGCTGGGTGTGCTGCTGCTGGTGCTGAGTTATCGCGTATCCATGTATCGCCGTCGTCATGGCGTGTCGCTGGGCGATGGTGGGCATAAGGACCTGCAGGCCGCGATCCGGGTGCAGGGCAATTTTGTCGAATATGTGCCCACAGCCCTGGTGCTGCTGGTTCTGGTTGAACTGTCGGGATGGCCGCCGGGCGTGGTTCATGGTCTGGGTGCTGCCCTGTTTCTGGGGCGTGTGCTGCATGCACAGGGCCTGACCGCCAATCCGGGTGGCAAGAGTTTTGGCCGCCTGACAGGCATCTTGCTGACCTGGCTGATGCTGCTGGCCGCTTCCATCCTTCTGGTGGTGGGCGCTGTTGGTCATCTTTAACCAGGCCGGTCCCTGCTGCGCGACGGTGCCGCAGGGGCAGGCAAAGTCCCACCCGCCGATAACGCCGGCCTGCCATGGCCTTGTTGGGGGAGCCCCGATCTTGCATTGGGCGGGCGTCGGCATTAGGGTCCGGCCGCATCGGGGGGCCGTCCCGGTGATGGTCCGCCGCCTTCCCTCCACCAACGGAACGGGTAACGCGGGATGAAGTCCGCCGTCATCGTCTTCCCTGGTTCCAACTGCGACCGCGACATTGCGGTTGCCTTGGAACAGGCTTCCGGCAAGAAGCCCCACATGGCCTTTCACAAGGATACGGACCTGCCGGACGTCGATGTCATCGCCGTCCCTGGCGGTTTTTCCTATGGCGACTATCTGCGCTGTGGGGCCATGGCCGCCCATTCGCCCATCATGAAGGTGGTGAAGGAACGCGCGGCCAAGGGCGTGCGCGTTGTGGGCATCTGCAACGGCTTTCAGATCATCACCGAGGCGGGTTTGCTGCCGGGTGCCCTGATCCGCAACAAGTCGCTGAAATATGTGTGCCGCACGGTCGGCCTGCGCGTTGAGACCAACGACAGCGACTTTACCCGCAAATATGCCAAGGGCCAGGTGATCGGTATTCCGGTCGGCCATGGCGAGGGCAATTACGTCGCCGACGACGAGACGCTGAAGCGTCTGGAGGGCGAGGGGCTGGTGGCGTTCCGCTATGCCGCTCTGCCGGGCCAGAGCGCCGATCAGGCCAACCCGAACGGGGCGACCAACGACATTGCCGGCATCTTCAACGCACAGCGCAACGTGCTGGGTATGATGCCGCATCCCGAACGCGCCTTCGATCCGCTGCATGGCAATACCGATGGCCGTGCCTTCTTCGATAGCCTGGTGGAGACCCTGTCGTGAGCGCCCACAAGGAACCCGTGGTGAACGAGGCCTTGGCCGCCGAACATGGCATCAAGGCCGACGAATATAAGCGCCTGCTGGAAATTGTCGGCCGTCAGCCGACCTTTACCGAGCTTGGCATCTATTCCGTGATGTGGTCGGAGCATTGCTCCTACAAGTCGTCGCGCGTCTGGCTGAAGAAGTTCCCGACCACGGCCCCCTGGGTCATCTGTGGTCCGGGCGAAAATGCCGGTGTGATCGACATTGGTGATGGTCAGGCCGCCATCTTCAAGATGGAGAGCCACAATCATCCGTCCTATATCGAGCCCTTCCAGGGTGCGGCAACGGGCGTTGGCGGCATTCTGCGCGACGTGTTCACCATGGGTGCCCGTCCCATCGCCAACCTGAATGCGCTCCGCTTTGGCGAGCCGGACCATCCCAAGACCCGCCAGCTTGTCGCCGGCGTCGTGTCGGGTATCGGCCATTACGGCAATTGCGTCGGCGTGCCCACGGTGGGTGGCGAAACCAATTTCCACAAGGCCTATAACGGCAACTGCCTGGTCAATGCCATGACCGTGGGCATCGCCGACCAGGACAAGATTTTCTATTCCAAGGCGGCGGGCGTTGGTAACCCCGTGGTCTATGTCGGGTCCAAGACGGGCCGCGACGGCATCCATGGCGCTACCATGTCCTCGGCGGAGTTCACTGAGGACAGCGAGGCCAAGCGGCCCACGGTGCAGGTCGGCGATCCGTTCACGGAAAAGCTGCTGATCGAAGCCTGCCTGGAATTGATGAATACCGACGCCATCCAGTCCATCCAGGACATGGGGGCTGCCGGCCTGACCTCCTCCTCGGTCGAAATGGCCGGCAAGGGCGGTCTGGGGATTGAGCTGCATCTGGAAAAGGTGCCGCAGCGTGAGACGGGGATGACCCCCTATGAGATCATGCTGTCGGAGAGCCAGGAACGCATGCTGATGATCCTGAAGCCCGGTTCCGAGGATGTGGCCCGCGCCATCTTCGAAAAGTGGGAACTGGATTTCGCCGTGATCGGTCACCTGACCGATACGGGCCGTTTCGTCCTGAAGATGAACGGCGACACCTATTGCGATCTGGAACTGGCCCCGCTGTTCGACGCCGCGCCGCTATACCATCGCCCCTGGGAAGAGACGCCGGCCCAGCCGCCGCTCGACCTGGACGAGGATGAGCTGTGGCCCGAAGACCTGTCGCTGGGCGATATCCTGACCAAGCTGGTCGCCTGCCCGGACCTGGCCTCCAAGCGCTGGATCTGGCAGCAATATGATAGCCAGGTGGGTGCCGATACCCGCTTCCTGTCGGGTCAGGCTGATGCCGCCGTGGTCCGTGTGCATGGCACGAACAAGGCGCTGGCCATGTCGTCCGACGTGACGCCGCGTTACTGCTTCGCCGACCCGGTGCAGGGCGGGCGTCAGGCCGTGGCCGAAAGCTATCGCAACGTGTCCGCCGTCGGCGCCCTGCCGCTGGCCATCACCGACAACATGAATTTCGGCAATCCCGAAAAGCCCCGGATCATGGGGCAGTTCGCGGGCTGTGTCGAAGGTATGGCCGAGGCCTGCCGCGTGCTGGATTACCCGGTCGTGTCGGGCAATGTGTCGCTCTACAACGAAACCAACGGCGTGGGCATCCTGCCGACCCCGACGGTGGGCGGTGTCGGCCTGCTGGCCGATGGGCACAAGGCGGTGGGCCTGGGCTTCAAGAATGATGGCGACGTCATTCTGCTGGTGGGCGAGACCGAGGGTCACCTGGGTCAGAGCCTTTACTTGCGCGAGATTCTGGGTCTGGAGGAAGGTCCCGCCCCGGCGGTTGATCTGGAAACCGAAAAGCGTCACGGCACCTTCGTGCGCGACGCCATCCAGGCCGGCCTGATCACCGCGTCGCATGACGTGTCGGATGGCGGCCTGCAGGTGGCTTTGGCCGAAATGGCCATGGCCGGCAACAAGGGTGCCGACCTGTCCGGCCTGGATGGCTGGCACGTGGCAGAACTGTTCGGTGAGGATCAGGGTCGTTATGTCCTGACGGTGAAGCCGGCCGATCTCGACGCCGTGGAAGCCCAGGCCGCTGAAGCCGGTGTCACGCTGACCCGCATCGGCACGGTCGGCGGCGACGCTCTGACGGGCGCGTCAGGGGCCATCATTTCGGTCGCGGACCTGATTGCAGCGAACGAGGCTTGGCTGCCGAACTATATGAATGGCAAGGTGGGGTAAGGTTTATCCACCGAACTGCTTCCCCCGCGAAAGCGGGGGGGGCCAGGGGCCGCCTGAACCACATGTTGGTGCTTCTGGCCCCTGGGTCCCCGCTTTCGCGGGGAAGGCAGGGAATGTTCAATGATACGCCGTCGCCATCCAGCGGCGGCGTTGATGTATAAGGACCCGACCTATGGCGATGCACGCATCCGAAATCGAGGCCCTGCTGCGCGAGGCGTTCCCCGACGCCGTTGTCCGTATTGACGACCTGCGCGGTGATGGCGACCATTACGCGGCCTATGTGGAAAGCCCGGCATTCAAAGGGAAAACCCGTGTCGCACAACATCAACTGGTCTATGCTGCCCTTAAAGGCCGTATGGGCAACGAGTTGCATGCGCTGATGCTGACCACAGCGGTGCCGAAGGACGCATGATTGGCCAACCGAACGAACCCCCTGTTAAGGGGAAGCGTTCGGCGCTATATGTCGAGAGATTTGCCATGGCGCCGCAGGGGCGGGGACCTGGCACTGCCAAGGAAGAGTGACAGATGGACCAGACGGTTGCCGAGCGCATCAAGCGCGATATCGCCGACAATGACGTCGTGTTGTATATGAAGGGGACGCCCGTGTTCCCGCAGTGCGGCTTCTCCGCCGCTGTGGTGCAGGTGCTGAGCCACCTGGGCGTCAAGTTTAAGGGCATCGACATTCTGGTCGATCCGGCCCTGCGCCAGGGCATCAAGGAATTCACCAACTGGCCGACCATCCCGCAGCTCTATGTGAAGGGCGAGTTCGTGGGCGGTTGTGATATCGTCCGCGAGATGTACGAGGCAGGAGAGCTGCAGGATCTGCTGCGCGACAAGGGCGTGGCTTTCGCCGACGCTGCCTGACCGGGCTTTTGCCTGATTGCTTAAAAGGGGGCCTTCCGTCTGGAGGCCCCCTTTTTCATTGCGCGATGATCTTTGCAGAAAAACATTACAAATCTGTAAAGGGTTGCATAAACGTAATTTATTGCAATCATTTTTGTTTTAAACGGGCATTCCCTGTTGAATATTTACTGCGGGGCTTATTCGACTGTTAGAGGTTTGGCATGCGCTATATTTCTCTTTGGATGGTTTTCTTTGTTTTGTGCGGGTCGCCGGCAGCGGCCCAGGAAACGGCAGTATCGACGACGGAGCCGATTGTTCAGACCGCACCGGATGACAAGGACCCCAGCCGCCTGATTTGCAAGACGGCAAAAGAAACCGGATCTCGGGTCAAGCGTAACAAGATTTGCAAGACCCAACAGGATTGGGAAGACATGCGGCGCAGTTCCGGCAGGCAGGTGGATGACTATACCAAGCAGGCGCCGCCGAACCCGCTGCCCTCGTCTTGATCTACCATGATCACCGCTGAAGGCGCTGATCGTTCAGCGGTGATCACCCGTCGGGGTACAATTGATTAAAGACAAACGTAGACTTGATAAATATCAAGAAAGTCTATCCATAAAGGATATCGTATACTTTTGGCTAAAATGCCAGGTCTAGACAGGGTGACTTAGGTCAAACAGCATAATCGCTAACAGTCCGATAGGGGCTATAGGGCAAATCGGCGGGAGGCGGCAGTGCGGATGACCATCAAAAAGCTGTTAGCAATGGTTTTGGGCATCTTGGCCCTGATGATCGTTGCATCAAATGTCATCAATCTTCTGGCCCTGGGCCGTGCCGATGATGGCTTGGGCACGGTCTATGTCGACCGCGTTGTACCCTTGCAGCAACTGAAAACCATTTCTGACGATTACGCCGTCTTTATCGTTGATGCCAGCCACAAGGTGAGCAATGGCAGCATGGGTTGGGCGGAGGGCCGCGAAGCGGTAAGCCAGGCCAAGGCAAGGATTGGCGAGGTTTGGCAAGCGTATATGTCGACATACATGACCGCCGATGAAAAGCGTCTGGCAGACACGGCCCAGACCTTGATGCTGGCGGCCAACCGGTCGATCGAGGACCTGACGGCGATCATGATTCGCCAGGACCAGCAGGCCCTCCAGGAATTCATCGCCAACACCCTTTATCAGACAATTGATCCGGTAACCGGTGCCATAGCGGAACTCACAGGTTTGCAGGTACGGGTGGCGGGCGAGGTCTATAAACAAAGCCATAATGATAACCTTGTGTCCTTGGCTGTGGCCAAGCTGCTGCTGGCCTTGGGACTTCTGTTTGCGGCAGCCGGCATCTTTATTGTGGACCGTCGTTTGATCCGTCCGATCGGACGATTGACTCAGACATTGGGAGTTCTGGCGAGGCATGACTTCACCGTGACCGTCACCGATACGGATCGTGGTGACGAGGTGGGAGAAATGGCCAGGGCCGTCGATGTTCTGAAACAGGGAGGGATGGAGGCGCAGCGTCTGCGGGCCCAGCAGGAGATTGCCCGCGCAGCGGCAGAACAGCAGAAGCGCGCGGCGCTGCAAACCATGGCCGCCAAAGTGGAGAGCGAAGCGGGAGCGGCCATGGCCATTGTGGCTGATCGGACCCGACTGATGGATGAGAGTTCGACCGCGATGGCCATGTCGGCGGGGCTTGTCTCCTCGAACAGCCAGAATGTTGCCGCCGCCGCCACCCAGGCTTTGCATAACAGTGAAACCGTCGCCGCAGCAGCCGAGGAACTGGCAGCCTCAATCCGGGAGATCGCGGCACAGGTGGGCAATGGCAGTGCGGCCAGCCGCCGCGCGGTTGAGGTGGGGGACCGAACCCAGGCCACCATCAGCTCCTTGTCGGAGGCCGTTGCCCGGATTGGTGATGTGGCCGGGCTGATCGGACAGATTGCAGGGCAGACAAACCTTCTGGCGCTGAATGCCACCATTGAAGCGGCGCGGGCCGGGGAAGCTGGAAAAGGATTTGCGGTGGTCGCCACCGAAGTGAAGGCGTTGGCCAACCAGACAGCCCGCGCCACCGAGGAGATTGAACGCCAGATCACCGATATCGAGGCCGTGACCCGCGCGGCAGTCGGGGCTGTACAGGAAATCAGCCTGACCATTACCGAGATGGATCAGATTTCACAGGCCATCGCCTCGGCAATTGAAGAACAGGGGGCGGCGACACAGGAGATCAGCCGCAACGTCAATCAGGCGGCCGAGGCAGCACGGGAAGTGAACAACCGTATCACCCAGGTTTCTGCCGAAGCCCAGGGGACCGGTGAGCGGGCCCGATCGATGCGGGAGGTGACGGCAACCGTTACACAATCGGTTCTTGAACTTCGTACAACCCTTGTTCAGGTCGTGCAGGGGGCGATGACGGAGGTGGACACCCAGGCCGCTTGAAGCAGGGCGGCCCTTTCCAGCCTGTGCCTCCGGGCCTCAAGGGCCGCCCCCAACACCGGAGCGGCCCTTTTGTTTTGTCTTCATAAAGGCAGCGTTCAGGCCTTCCGGGCCAGCAGATTATCGACTGCGACCGGGCCGGCGCCATGACCGGCCAGGACCAGGAAGCCGCCAGCCATCGACACATTCTTCCAGAACATGACGGTCTGAAGATAGGCCATCTGCGCATCCGCCACGGCCCAGTAATTATGGAACAGGATGGCGGAGATAATCGAGAAGCCGGCCAGTGCCAAGGCGGCGGCCCGCGTCTGAAAGCCCGCGACGATGAGGGCACCGCCCACCAGTTCCGTCACGATCGCGGCCAGCAGCAGCAGTTCGGACGGCAGTGGCAGGCCAGCGGAGCCAACATAGGCCAGGCTGCCCTCCCAACCGGTCACCTTTGAAAGGCCTGACGTGATGAAGATGGCGGCCAGCAACACGCGGCCGGCAACGGGCAGGTACTTGGCATTGTTGGCAATCAGGGTGTTCATGGTCGTAAACCTTTCCGTTCTCTTGAAGAGTGGCGCCGGCAAGGGGCGCCGTCGTCTTGAGAGGAAAGCTACGCCTGCCGAACCATTGCGACAATGCGCGCTGAATACGATTAATTGTCCTGGAAAATGGGATAATAGAGTTTGGCTTGTGAAGTGCCTCGAACTGCCGATACGGTTGCTTTAGAAATCCCGGCAGATGGTGCGTTTGGAGAAATGTGATGAAAACGCTATTCATCAACAGCATGAAATACCCAGAAGATGAGCATGAGCACATAGGTAAGGTGGTTGCTAATTTTCATTTTTTATCCATACATAATGAAGATATAAATGATGCAATCTCACTATATTTTGCTTTAAATCGGAATTATGAACAGCAAAGGAAGCGTGAATATTTAAAATGGATGTTGGTTCCGGCGCGTGATGGTGCAATATCGCTATATCATTATTGTAAGATGATCGAATTTATTAGAAATTCGTTTAAATTATGCCCGGTCTTTCGCTCTAAAGTTAAGATTGACGAACTTCGGGATGCTCAGAAGAAATTCCAGGAATATTTTCCCTTTGCAAAAGAACTACGTAACGCTGTAGCTCACTCTGCGGAGTTGGTCGAAAATGATCAGAAAATTGATAGAAATGCAGTGCGCAATTTTGAAATGGGAACTACAAAGATCGTTGAATCAAAAACAATACTTCGAAGCCATCTAGATGGAAATACTTTCATGTACACTATAGATGGTGAGGTGGTTTTTTATAATCTTACGAATGATACCTTAAATGCGCTCGCGGCAGTGACAAACCAAATTCACTCCGCATTTCCTGATGATTTAAATTTCCATTCTAAATTATAGCAGCTCAACAAAAAAGGCCGCATCCCGAAGGACGCGGCCTGATCTGTGCCCGAAGGCGACCGGACTTAGCGCGAATAGAATTCGACGACCAGGTTCGGTTCCATCTGGGTCGGGTACGGAACGTCGGCCAGGTTCGGGGCGCGCAGGTAGGTGCCCTTGAAGTTGCCGGTATCGACGGTCACGTAATCCGGGAAGTCACGCTCGCCGGACTGGATCGATTCCATGATGATGGCGAAGTTCTTGGCCTTGGCGCGAACCTCGACCACGTCATTATCCTTCACCTGATAGGAGGGGATGTTGACGCGCTTGCCATTGACCAGGATATGGCCATGGTTGACGATCTGGCGGGCCGAGAACGGAGTCGGGGCGAACTTCATGCGATAGACAACGGCGTCCAGGCGGCGCTCCAGCAACTGGATCAGGTTCTCGCCCGAGTCACCCTTACGGCGAACGGCTTCCTGGTACAGCTTGCGGAACTGCTTTTCGCCGATATTGCCGTAATAGCCCTTCAGCTTCTGCTTGGCCATCAACTGCAGGCCGTAATCCGACGGCTTCTTGCGACGCTGACCATGCTGGCCGGGGCCATATTCACGCTTGTTGACCGGGGACTTGGCGCGGCCCCACAGGTTAACGCCGAGGCGGCGGTCAATCTTATACTTGGCTTCTTGACGCTTGCTCATCACAAACTCCGTTATGCTGCCCGATGTTCAGACAGCGCTGTTGTCCCGGTAGTTCCCTGCCCTTTGACCGCTGGACGGCTCCAAAAGACAAAAACAGGGACGGGGCGCCAAAATGACCGGCGCCCGCCTTCCCAGGAATGGTGGGGGGTATAGTGGATGGCGGGGGCCGTGTCAAACCCGTTGGCAGGCCTCCCGCGCAACCCAGATTGGCGTGTCAGAGGCAGGCGTTGAGTGCTGCCGCAAACCGGCCCGCTGTCTCGACCGACAGGCCTGCCACATTAATCCGGCCGGAACCGGCCATATAAACGGCATGGTCCTCGCGCAGACGCTTCACCACGTCGGGCGACAGCGGCAGGAGGGAGAACATGCCCCGCTGCTGATCCACCCGGCCCAGCACGCCACCATGGGCGGCCAGGGCGGCGCGGATGCCCAGCAGCCGGTCGCGCATCGTATTCAGTTCAAGCGTCCAGTCAGCGACCAGGGCAGCGTCGTCCATCAGGGTGGCGATGACAGCACCGCCATGGTCAGGCGGCATGGACCAGTTGGCGCGGGCCAGCGCCAGCATGTTGGAGGACACGCGATCAGTGTCGGCGGCGCTGCCCGTCTGCACGAACAAGGCGCCGACACGGTCGCGGTAGACGCCAAAATTCTTGTCGCAGGAATAGGCCAGGACCGCTTCCGGGCAGGCATCCATCACCATACGCACACCGGCCGCATCCTGTTCCATGCCTAAGCCCAGACCCTGATAGGCCAGATCCAGGAAAGGCAGGATACCGCGCGATGACAGGGTGTCGGCGATCACCCGCCACTGTTCCAGGCTGAAATCCGCGCCGGTCGGGTTATGGCAGCAGCCATGCAGTAGCGCGACATCCCCCGCCTGCGCCCGGTTCAGCGCGTCCATGACACTATCGAAGGTCAGGGTCTGGCTGGCCGGGTCGAAATGTTTGTAGCTCTGGGCCTTCAGGCCGGCGGCGGCCAGGATGGGCGGATGGTTGGGCCAAGTGGGCGTGCCGACCCAGACGGTGACGCCGGGCCGGCTGGCCGCGATCAGTTCCGCGCCCAGGCGCAGGGCGCCGGTGCCCCCGGGTGTCTGTACGCCCGTCAGACGACCACCCAGGTCGACATCGCCCAAGGCCAGACGCGCCATATGGCGGGCAAAGGCAACATTGCCCTCCGGCCCCAGATAGGACTTGCTGTCCTGGCTTTCCCACAGCTTACGTTCCGCCGCCTTGACCGCGCGCATAACGGGGGTATGGCCGGCATCGTCACGGAAAACGCCCACGCCCAGGTCGATCTTGCCCGGACGGGGATCGTTGCGGAACATGCCGATCAGGGCCAGAAGGGCGTCGGCGGGCTGCTGGGCCAGCGGCTGAAAAAAGGACATTGGAACCTCGGGTGGGCGGGGGAAAATCAGTGAGCACAGGATAGGCTTTCGCTTGCGCAATTACTGTGCGAAGTGCGGATGATCCGGGGCGGTTGTGCCGAGAAACCATGGTTACGGTGACAAATTATTGCGCCGGCTTGCGTGTGGCCAGCCAGATGCCCGGTAGGACCAGGGCCATACCGACCAGATGGTACCCCGCCAGCCGCTCCCCCAACAGCAAGGCCGCCAGGGCGGCGTTATACAGTGGGGTGAGATAGAGGGTCATACCCGCCCGCCCCGGCCCGAAGACCGTGACCAGCCGCCCATAGACAAGGTAAGAGGCCAGGCCTGGCACCAGCGCCAGGAACAGCAAGGTGGCGATGGTGCGCCAGGATGCATCGGCCACCTGTCCCATACCCATTTCCAGCCCATAAAAGGGCAGCATGGCCATGACCCCACCGGCACAGATGCCGGAGAAGCGGGCAAACGGTGTGAGACCGGATGCACGATGGCGCAGCATGAGGGAATAAAAGGCCCAGCCATTGGCGGCCAGCACGATCCAGAGATCGCCCGCCGTGAAATGCAGATGCAGCAGGGCTATCGGGTTACCCTTGGCGATGACAGTGAGAACACCAGCCAAGCTGACCGCCACGCCGGCAGCCTGTACGGCGCTGACCCTCTCCCGCCAGAACAGGCGGCCATAGAGCACAATCAGCACCGGGGCCGACGCATAGATCAGGCTGATATTGGTGGCCGTCGTGGTCTGTCCTGCCAAATAGACAGGCGCGCCGCAGATACCCATGCCCAGCGCCCCCAGCAGCAGGAACCCACGCCAGTCACGTCGCATTTCGGGCCAGCCAGCGATCAGTTCGTGACGGATGAAGGGGGCCAGGATCAGCAGCGCCAGGGTCCAGCGCCAGAAGGCCATGGAAACCGCCGGTATCTCCCCCGCCACAAACCGCGCGGTCAGCACGTTCGACCCGAACAGCAGGGGCGAGGCGGCCAACAGCAGGAACCAGGAGAAGAGAGACGGGCGATGGGGCATGGTCAGCGGCTATAGGCCGACATCTGGACGTTGCCAAGCGTCCGATCAGAGATAAAGGCTGAGCGGTTTGCCCAGCAGGTGCGATGCCAGGGCCTGCGGAGCGACGATCAGGAGCATAATCAGTAGGGCGCAGAGCCATTGTCGGCCGATGCTGGGCCGCGACTGATAGACATTCATGCCAGTCTGATCGTCCCACGGAACGGGCCGCGCACGTTCAAGCAGCAACTTATTGTCCAGCATTGTGAAGCAAACGGCAGGGGGGATGCCGAAGGCGAAACCCAGTTTCCAGAGAAGCTTCTGTCTGTGGATAAGACAATGCAGGGACGGTTGGGTTCCGTCCTGATGACGCAGACGCAGGCCATCATGTTCCAGCCGATAGCCGGCCACTGCCAGCAGCAGCGTGACTGCGGCCTTGAGCAACTGATAATCAAGGGCCTGCGCCCAGAATCGGCTACATGGTCGTGCCAGCCGGGGATTTTCTGTGTTGGGAAGTTCGGCAGGGGACGATCCCGTATCGCAGGCATGAAGGCTGAGACGGGCAGCATGCAATTGATCGGCGAAGGCCGCGACGCTGCCGGCCTGTGCCCAGCCGGTCATCCCCGGTGCCCATAGCCAATGCCCGGCATTCAGATCGCCCATTTCGAGCATATAGCGCAGATCGGATACCTGTATCGGGCCATAGGCCTTGCCATCCTGGGCGTACCACCAGCTTTCCATCCATCTCCCCCTGGCTGATCCCCATTCTGCTGGTCAGCCTGACCAAAATTCCCACAGCAATCGCCCACCCTGGGCGTGTGCCGTTCCTACCATAGGGTTCGCTCCAACCCGTCCAGCAGGGCCTGCACCCGTGATTGTTCCGCCGCATCCTGTTCGGGCCACCAGCCGTAAATGTGCCAGACCTCGCCCGAGGCAAAGCCGCACAGCCGTGTGGTCTTTGTCTGCGGGCCGTCGTCTGTGTCGATCCGCTCATCAAAGGCGATGCAGACAGGGTGATCGGGCGTCAATTCTGGCAACGCCGTTGGTACCGGCTGTCCGGCCGCCGTTAGGGCCGCCGTCGCAATGACGGCGAAGGGCTGTGTGGCATAGGTTCGGTAGATCATACCGCGGCCGGCCCGATCTGCCTTCCAGAACACATAGGCCGTACCGCCGGAACTCAGCACCTGCGTCGTCAGCCTCCAGCCTGTAACCAGTCGCTCTTCCTTGCCGGTAACCGGGTTGGTCCAGCGTGACAGGGTGGGTATCGGCGGCGCGTGTTTCGGCGGGGGGGTTATCGTGACCTGACTGACAGACGGGGTCAGCGCGTGCAGGCCGTTGGGAAGGTTGATGAACACGGAAATGGTCGCCGAATAGACCAGAAATGCAAGCGGGTGGCGGACAAAGCCAGCACTCACCTGCACAACATTAAGACTTTCCGGTTCATCCCATACCGTCCTCTGGCCCTGGACCAATCGGCGATAGGCCATGGCCATGGTAAAGGGGGCGAGCAGGTGCAGGCCGAACCCCAGACCCAGTACCCATAATCGAAGCTGACGGCGCAGCATGGTACCCAGGCCGGGACGGGTACCATCCGCCCGCTCGACCCGCAGGCCCAACAGGCGCTTGCCCGGCGTTGTTCCGAAAAAAGCGAGCTGAAACGCCTGGAGGAGAAGGGCAAAGAAGATAAAGCTGAAAGTAGTAATAAACGTGTCGGCGCGGCTGCCCAATGTCAGTTCGCTTTGATGAAGACCCGCTGCCGTGACCAGGAGGCTGGCCACCATGTTGCCAAACAACTGATCAACACCCTGCGCCAGCAGGCGCCTGACGGGGTGGGCCGGGCGGGGGGCGTCCGGATCAGGGACCGGCAGCGGGGGCCGCGTGTCCTCCGCCCCGTCCATCCTTAAATCGGGCCGGCAATGCAGCAGCAGCGCGTTGATATCCGCTATCCGGCGCCAGCTTTGCATTCGCTGGGGGTCGGGTGACCAGACCCAGTCGGCGGGCCAGAGTGTCCCATTGCGCAGCATGGCGGTCAGATGAAAGGCCCCGGTTGGGCCCATGACCTGACCCTTGTGCAGGTACCACCACTGCGCTGTCATGCCCTTACCCCATACCCTTTATACGGGTGATGGTGGCGCCAAGGCCGTTTCTCGTCAACGGGTTGTGTTTGTCATCCGGTATACCATGCTCCATGGCCTGGGACCCATCGCGTCACCGCACACACTGGCCCGCGGCAAGGGTAGGGTGGACGCTATTGGTTGGCTGAAATCCACCCGGTGCCGGTCACATGCCTTCGAACTGGATCACCCAGGGCTCAGCCTGGGCAGCGGCCAGCCACGCCTGCATCGGGGCTAAAGCATAAATCGCGTCGATATAAGCGGCTGATACCGGATCGACGGGCACGTTCCAGGTGCGGAACCGGGTGGCCACAGGGGCGAACATGGCGTCGGCGATGGTGAAGTCACCGAAAAGAAACGGGCCGTCCGTCCCGAATCGGGCCCGGCAATCGGTCCAGATGGCCAGAACACGGTCAATATCGGTCTGGGCGGCCGCTACCCGGTCTGGGCGGTCGTACCGGCTGCGCAGATCCATGAACAGGTTTTTGCGCAGGTCGGGGAAGCCTGAGTGCATTTCTGCGGCCACTGACCGGGCCACCGCCCGCACCCCGGCGGCGGCGGGCCAGAGTTGTGCTGCCGGAAACAGCTCGTTCACATATTCGCAGATGGCCAGGCTGTCCCAGATCACCAGATCGCCATGGCGCAGGGATGGCGCCTTGCCGCTGGGCGCATGCGACAGCAGGGTAGCCTTGGTGTCCGGTTCCCGTAATGGCACCACGATCTCCGCGAAATCGGCACCGGCTTGGCGCAAGGCCAGCCAGGGGCGCAAGGACCAGGATGAATAGGCCTTGTTACCGAGGACCAGGGTCAGGGGCATAGCGTTGGCGTCGGGCATGGATCGGCTCTGCTTCACCGTTGCGGAGAGAAGAACGGGAGAGTAGGGCTGTTGGTGAAAGACCGCAAATCCCCAACTTGGGCTGGGGACAATCGCGGCACCCTGCACGACCGCTACAGCCGAGGACGAGATTTCGTGATCGACCATCTCCTGACCGCTCCCACCGCCGATACGGTACGCCTGACGTTGCTGACCAAGGCTGGACTGGACACCTGGACAGCGGGGGCCAACCCGGCCGAGGCTGCCTGGGTGAAGCGCCTTGGCTTCAAGGCGGCCCCCGGCGCCACCGCCATCCTGCCGGGCACCGAGGGACAGATCGCGCGTGTCCTGGTCGGTGTGGCGGACCGGCTCGATATTTGGTCGCTGGCCGGCCTGCCCGGCAGCCTGCCTGCCGGTTCTTATGTGATTGACGCTGACCTGGACGCGGAGACGGCAACGGCGGTCGCCACCGGCTGGGTTCTGGCGACCTATCAGTTCACCCGCTATAAACGGTCCAACAAGGAATTCGCCAGTCTGGTTCTGCCGGCCAACGCCGATGGCGCCGCTGTTGTGCGTTTTGCCAAAGCGGCCTTCATGGTTCGCGATCTGGTGAACACCCCGTGTGAGGATATGGGTCCGGCGCACCTTGCTGACGCCGCAGAGCAGTTGGCGGCGGAGTTTGGCGCAACCTTCACCGCCATCGTCGGCGATGATCTGCTGACCCAGAACTATCCCATGATCCATGCCGTGGGTCGTGCAGCCGCACGGGCCCCGCGTCTGATCGAACTGCGCTGGGGTGAAGCCTCCAACCCCCTGGTGACGCTGGTCGGCAAGGGCGTGTGTTTTGACACCGGGGGCCTGGATATCAAGCCATCAGCCGGCATGCTGCTGATGAAGAAGGACATGGGCGGGGCGGCCCATGCGCTGGGTCTGGCGCGGATGATCATGGCGGCCAACCTGCCGGTGCGCCTGCGCGTGCTGGTGCCGGCGGTAGAAAACGCCATTGCTGGCAATGCCTTCCGGCCCATGGACATTCTTCCCACCCGCAAGGGGCTGACGGTGGAGATCGGCAATACCGATGCCGAAGGCCGCCTGATCCTCTGCGATGCGTTGGCTGAAGCGGACAGCGAAAAGCCAGCCCTGCTGTTGGACTTTGCCACGCTCACCGGTGCCGCGCGCGTGGCGCTGGGGCCCGATCTGCCGGCGCTGTTCTCCAACAATGACGGTCTGGCTGCGGAAATCCTGGCCGCCGGGATTGCCAAGGATGATCCGCTCTGGCGTCTGCCGCTCTGGCAGGGCTATCGTGCGCAACTGGACAGCAAGATCGCCGATCTGAACAACGCGCCCGGCGGCGGCATGGCCGGCGCTATAACTGCCGCCCTTTATCTGGAGCAGTTTGTGTCCAAGGACACGGTTTGGGCCCATGTCGACCTGTTTTCCTGGAACCAATCAAACCGCCCCGGACGTCCCGAAGGCGGCGAAGCCATGACGTTACGCGCCATGTTTGAGGTCGTTGCCACACGTTTTGGTTCGAAACAGTAACAATCCTTGGCAGTCCACGCTTGCCGACAGGGCTGATCTTCGGCAAACTCGCGTCTCATATCCGACTGCGGCTGTCGCAGAGTCCAGGGTATGGGACGCGGGTTCGGGGGGCGGGGCATGTCACGTAACCTAGAGGCGCTGCAACTTTGGCGACGGGCACTGGTGGCCAGTGTGCGCAAAGACGGGCCCGACCTGTCGGCGCGGCAACTATCACTGCTGCTGACTGTCTTTCTGACCCCCCCACCGCATACGGTCAGGGGGCTGGCGACCACCTTGAATGTATCGAAGCCCGCGATTACACGCGCGCTGGACCGGCTGGGCCGGTTGGGCTACATCAAGCGCAAGCGCGATCAGGAGGATCGCCGTAACGTGTTGGTCCAGCGGACTGTGAAAGGGTCCGTCTTTTTGACCGAATTCGGTCAGATGGTGATTGACGCGGAAAAGGCTCCTCCGGTCAGCGACGAAGGCGCAGCCGTTGCTGAGCCCGTCCTTGATGTCAGTGGCGTTGTGCCCCCCGTGATGGTGGACGGCGCCCGAACGGAAACCTTGGCCCCATCGGCATGACCGACACTGAAAAGCTTGACCCCCGTGTGCATCCTTATCGGGATGACCTTGCTGCCGCCTATCTGCGTGGCCGCGTGAATGCCGCCCGGTTTATCGACGGCGTACCCTGTCAGATCCGCAGTGGCTTTGCTGCCATGAAGGAGGAACCGTCGTTCGAGGCACGGCAATCCACCGAACTGCTGTTCGGGGAGGCGTTCACGGTACTGGATGAACGCGATGGCTGGGCTTGGGGCCAAAATGGCACCGACGGGTATGTCGGTTGGCTGCGGGTTGAGGCGCTGGAGGCCGATCTGACTGTGCCGACGCATAAAGTGTCGGCGCTGCGCACCTTTGTGCAGCCGGAACCCGATCTGAAACTGCCTTTCCTGGATGTGCTGTCCATGGGGGCCCGTCTGGTCGTGACCGGTGATCAGGGCGAATGGCGGCAAATTGACGGCGGTGGCTGGGTCCATGCCCGTCATCTTGCCCCCATCGCTTTGGATGCGCCGGATTTTGTGGCCGTCGCGGAACGGTTTGCGGGCACCCCCTATCTGTGGGGCGGGCGTACCAGTATTGGCATTGATTGCTCGGGCCTGGTGCAGATTGCGCTGCTGGCAGCGGGTATCCATTGCCCGCGGGACAGCGATCAGCAGGCCGCCGCCATCGGCACCCTTGTTTCATCAGACGGTGCGGGCCTGTCATTTCAGCGGGGCGATCTTGTGTTTTTACCCGGCCATGTCGGTATCATGACCGACGCTGTCACTATACTGCACGCCAATGCGTTCCATATGCAGGTTTTGGCCGAACCACTGGCCGCCGTGGTCGCACGGGCGGGGGACAAGGCGATCAATGCCGTGAAGCGGCTGGTGTAACTTGCTGGATGATCCGCTGCTTTGCCATGGTCAGGGCCGGTAAACCGGACCGGACGACCAAGGGTCAGGATGGCCGCGTCCGCGAATTCAGGGTGCCGGCCGCCGATCAATCGCCGACCGAATGATGATTTGATTGATCCAACGCAAGGCGACAGGCGCCACGAAAAGGCAGGATGCCTGCCTTACATAGTGGTACCGGACATGGAACAGATCAATTTCATCGGCGGTTTTCTGCTGGGATTGGCCAGCGCGTTGCATTGCGCGGCGATGTGCGGCGGGATTGCTGGCACCCTGGTCATGGCTATGGCTCCGCCCGGTGACCACCGTCGCCAGGCGATAGCCCTGCTCTCGGTCCAACTTGGGCGGGTGGTGGCCTATATGCTGGCCGGAGCCGTGCTGGGCGGCCTGGGGGCCGGGCTTTACGGGCTGTTTGATCAGCGTGCGGCTTACGGCGTGCTGCAATGGGCTGCGGCCGTGACACTCGGATGGATTGGCCTGTCCTTGACCGGCTTGGCGCCTTCCCTGGCCCTGTTCGACCGGGTGCTGGGGCCGATTGGTGCTGGCCTGGAGATGTTGCGCCGTCGGGGTCTCGTGGCAGGCCCGCTGGCCGGCATTCTCTGGGGTTTTCTGCCCTGTGGCATGGTCTATGCCGGCCTGTTTTATGCCACGCTGGCGGGTGGGGCAAGGCAGGGGATGCTGGTCATGGCGGGATTCGGGCTAGGCACCCTGCCGGCGGTAACTCTGGCGGCCTTCGGATATTCGCGGCTACTGTCCTGGTCACGGCGGGCCTCTCTGCGCCGGGTGGTTGGCGTGTGTTTTCTGGTGTTGGCGCCGCTATCCTTGCTGATCCCGGCCACGACCATTCAGGCCCTTTGTGCCTGAATGGTCGTGATGTTTCGCCGGTGAAGACAAAACCGGTTGCCCTGTTCTATCAACAGGTCATCTTTTTCAGCCGAAGTTCTGCCGAGGTCGCGTCATGAAGCCCCCTGTTCTGCTCTATGCCTGCCCCACGGTTGATCAGAAAGGCTGGGTCACGGCCCTGGCGGCGGCCTGCCCCGGCATTGATATCCGTCTATGGCCCGATACCGGCGACAAGGCGGAGATTGAGTATGCGTTTGTGTGGAAACAGCCGCCGGGCATCCTGTCAGACCTGCCCAATCTTCAGGTGATTTTCTCCCTGGGCGCGGGCGTCGAACATGTGCTGACCGATCCCAGTCTGCCCTCTCATCTTCCGCTGATCCGCATGGTCGATCCGACGCTGGTTACAGGCATGGTGGAGTTTGTGGTGATGCAGGTCCTGCATTATCACCGTTCGATGCCCGACTACGCAGCACAGCAGAAAGCCGGCCTGTGGAAACAGTTGCCGCAACGTTTGCCCTCAGAGCGTCGCATCGGCATTCTGGGCTTGGGCGAGTTGGGGGCAGCCTGCGCCCAGGCGCTCACCGGTTTCGGTTTCAATGTGGCGGGGTGGGCTCGCACAGCCAAGGATTTGCCCAATGTGGCAACCTATGTCGGACCGACGGAGTTGCAGCCATTTCTGGCCCGCACCGATATCCTGGTCTGTCTGTTGCCACTGACCGGCCAGACGCGTGGCATCCTCAACCGCGAAACCCTGTCCATCCTGCCGCGCGGGGCGTACCTGATCAATGCCGCGCGTGGCGGGCATCTGGTGGAGGATGACCTGATCCCGCTGCTGGATGATGGTCAACTGGCAGGGGCGACGCTGGATGTGTTCACGGTGGAACCGCTACCCGCTTCCCATCCTTTCTGGACCCATCCGCAGATCACGATTGTGCCTCATGCCGCCGCGCTGACCCACCCCGCCACAGCGTCGCGGATCGTTGCTGCCAATATCGACCGGCACCGGCGCGGTGAGGCACTGCTCCATGTCGTGGATCGGGCGCGCGGTTACTGATCGCCCCTTTTACGTCAGCAAGGTGAAGTCACCTTCCGCCCAGACCGCGCCGTTGATGATCAGTTCCACACGGTGGCGGCCCGGATAATGACGCCGGGTGCTGAAATCGCGGATTACCTGGCTGATCTCCAGCTTGACCCGTCGGCCAGGGGGAAGGTCCACATTTTTCAGTTTGAATACTTTGCCCGCGGCCTTGCCGCCCGGCCGGGCATAGTGGAGCCGATAATCGACCACCAGCCGTTGATCCTGCTGACCAGTAGAGACAATCTCCACTCCGATGCAAAGCCGGTCGCCCAACCGCAGCACCGTGGGGGCCACCTGGAACGCGGCGACCGCGATGCACACCCGGTCGGCAGCCCCAACCAGGGCCAGCGCACGTGGATGCCCGGCCTTGATCAGGCTGCGCAGCGCATGGCGGATGATCCAGGCCGTGGGGGCTGCTCCCCCTTGCCAGCCTTCCATCAGCGTCAGCGCCCAATCGGGATGCCGGTAGGTGATGTCATTCAGATGGTTGGCAACCGATTTGCGCACATAGGGGCTGATATCTGCCTTGAGCCGTTCCAAAATCGGTGCGGCCAGCGCTGGATCGTCAGTCAGCGCCGGGATACGGGCGGCCCAGGGCAACCGTGGGCGCGTGCCCTCACTGGCCAGCCGCCGCACATGGTCGTCCTTATCGTCAGCGAAGCGGCGTAGATATGACAGGGCAACATCCGGATGGCGGATCAGGAATGGGCGCACGGCAAATTCCGACGATCCGAACCGGGTCAGGTCGGCCAGGGCTGTCAACGAACGTTCCGGATGCTCCAGCCCGTGACGGGCGACATAGGCCGACAGGCTGATGCCCTGAAACCCCTGGTCCACAGCCCGCCCCATTTGGCAAACGACGGCCACCGCCTGCTCATAGGGCAGGGGCAGGGCGGCATGCAACGCGTCACCGATGCGCCCCACCCGTTCCATGATCGACAGTTGTGCGAATTCGTCGCCCAGCGCGCCGTGGAATCGTATGGGATCGAAATGCGGGGATGACTGTTCCCCTGCCTGGGCAATACGCGCCAGGGCCGCAGGGCCAAGCAGGTCTTTCAGCAGCGGGGTCTGACCAATATCGTTCATGACGCACATCATACCGGATGCCATGCCGACAACATATCCCGTCGCATTGAGGAACGGACTGATGCCGGTCTTGTAGCAGCGGCTTGGGTGATCTGTTAGGCTGCCGGCAACGCAGCGATAAGAATGTCCAGGCATGGCGCCCATCATCAAGATGTCCGATATCGCCCGCATGGCCGGTGTCTCGGTTTCCACCGTCTCCCGTGCCTTGGCCGGCAGCCCGCTGGTGCCAGAGCCCAAGCGGCAGGAAATCCTGGCCCTGGCGCGCGAACATGGCTATGTCATTAATGAACAGGCCCGCAATCTACGCCTGAAAAAGACCCGGACGATCGGTGTGGTGATCCCGCTGGGGCATGAGGTGGGACAGTTAATCTCCGACCCATTCTTTATCGAACTGTTCGGTCGGCTGGCTGACGAAATCACGGCCCGTGACTTTAATGTCCTGCTGACAAAGGTGGCCAAGCCGGAAGCCGGATGGCTTGATCGTCTGATACAGTCTCGCAAGGCTGACGGGCTGATTGTAATCGGACAGTCCGACCAACATGCGGCATTAAATGCGGCAGCGCGCGATTATCTGCCGCTGGTGGTATGGGGCGCGCATCTGCCCAATCAGCTTTACTGCTCTGTCGGGTCGGACAATATTGGCGGCGCCCGTATGGCAGTTGAACATCTGATCCGCCAGGGCCGTCGGCGCATCGCCTTTCTGGGTGTGCCCAATCTGCCGGAGGTGGGCCTGCGTTTTGAAGGTTATCGTCGCGCAGTGGCCGCTGCCGGTATCGCAGAGGATCCGGCTCTGTCGGCGCCCGCACATTTCACCGTTGATACAGCCTATGACACGGTTCGTGGCCTGATTGAGGCAGGGACAACGTTCGATGCGATCTTTGCCGTATCGGACGTCATCGCGATCGCCGCGATCAAAGCCCTGACAGCCGCCGGTCTGCGGGTGCCGGAGGATGTGGCGGTCGTGGGTTTCGACGACATCACCATCGCCGCTTATGTCAACCCGCCGCTGACCAGCGTCCGGCAGGATCTGGCACGCGGCGCGAAGGTGATGATCGACCTGCTGTTCCGCCGGATGGAGGAGGAGGACACACCCTCTGCCACCATGCCCGCCGAACTTGTCATTCGTAAATCCTGCGGTCGTTAAGAACCTTCTGCGTTTGCCAGCGATGGGGCCTCCGGCGAACCGGAAGCCCCATGATGTCACCGGAACAGCCAGACGATGATCGCGGTCAGGGCCAGCAGCGCCCCCGCCTGCACCCGGTAATTCTGCCACAGCGGCTGGCCCTTCAGGGAACGGGTTTCCGCGTCGAAGTCGGCGCGGGTCCACATCAGGGTTTCGGTTTTGACACGGTCCGGCGGGGCGGTCACCAGACTGGCGATGATGACAGCGGCCAGCGACAGGGCGAACAGCAGCGTGGCCGCCAGCAGGAAATGCAGGTGAATGCTGCCCGAAACCTGCACGCCATGAAACAGATAACCACCCGCCACCAGACCGACCAGCACGCCGGCCCGTGCGCCTGCCACATTGGCTCGGCGCCAGAAGATGCCGGCCAGGAAGAGGGCCACCACCGGCGGCACGGCATAGGCCAGGACTGCCTGCAGATATTGCCAAAGCGTGTCGGTCAGGTTCTCCACAACTGGCACCCAGGCCACCGACAGCACCATGAAGCACAGGGTCGTGATGCGCCCGATCCGCACCAGTGACGCCTGCGACACGTTCGGATTGAACCGGCGGACAAAATCCATGGTGACCAGGGTGGAGGCAGAATTGAATGTGCTGGCGATGGACGACATGATCGCCGCCAGGAACCCCGCCACAACGATACCGATGATGCCCACGGGCAGCAGGTCGAAAATCAGCGTCGGATAAACCAGATCTGGGCGTTCCAGGTTGGGATAAATCAGGATGGCGGCACTGCCCGGCAGGACCATCAAGAACAGGACCGGTAACTTCAGCAGGCCTGCGAACAGGCTGCCCCAGCGGCCATGGTTCAGATCCTTGGCCGACAAAACCCGCTGCACCATGAACTGGTTGGTACACCAGAAATACAGGCCGATCAGCGGCACCCCGGTGATCAGGCCCGTCCAGGGCAGGGTCTCATCACTGGCAGGGCGGATCAGGCTCATCTTCTGTGCGTCAACCCCGGCCATCACCGCATCCCAGCCGCCGGCCTTTTCAAAGGCGAAGACGGCCACGAAGACCGAAGCCCCGCACAAAATCACGGCCTGGACGACCTCCGTGACCAGCACAGCCTTCAACCCACCGGCCGCCGTATAGGCACCAGCCGCCAATGCCAGCAGGGCAGCGATCTGCCACAGAGGTACATCGGGGAAGATCAGTTTGAACATCAGCGCCCCACCGAACAAGGTGCCGGCCGTGTCCACAACGATGTTCAGGAAGATGGTCAGGCCGGAGAAATAAAGTCGGATCGAGCCATCAAAGCGACGTTCCAGAAATTCCGGCATTGTATAGACCTGCGACCGCAGGATCACCGGCAGCAGGAACAGGCAGAAAAAGACCAGTACGACGCTGGCCATCCATTCATAGTTATAGACGGCGATTCCCGATGCATACGCCGCGCCCGCCAGACCGATCAGGGTGGTGGAGGAGATATTGGAGGCCAGAAGGGCCAGGCCGATCGTCGGCCAAGTGGAACTGCGCGCGGCCAGGAAATAATCTGTGGCCGTGGTCGACTGGCGCGACGCATAGAGCCCCAACGCCACGATAGCGACCAGGTAAAGCCCGATAATCCCAGCATCCAGCCCTGATAGCTGGCCTAACCCCTGCGGCATGACACCTGTCCTCCCCGGATGGACTGATAGGGCGATGGATTCCGCCCGTTGTTGGCTTGGATCATACGCTGGCTTTCACCGGTTTGCAAACGATTGCATAACGACGAAACGCTCTCATTTTGTTAAGACGCTCAGTGGATCGCGGGCGCGTCGGTTCGAAGCTGCGGGGACAAACCGACCGTGACAGTTCGCAATGGCGCCACACTAAAAAATATAATACTAAAAATTCTGGACAATTCAGAGGGTGCTCTGGGGATAGGGGCGAGTATCTGGCGCGTCCGGTACGGCAACAGGAAACCTGGTCGGCTTGGCAAAGGCGGGTTAGCGGCCTGTTTGCATCAGCGTCGCCCCACGCCGCGTTCCAACCGACACAGCTGCGGGACAGCAGGCCGCTTTCGCCCCTGTACCGGCGTCAAAGGCATGAGACGCCAGCGGTCCCTGACCAGACCGCATCTCTTATTCAACGTGTTGTTGACGTTACATTCGATCAGCACCGTGGCGACAGTCCGGCCGATCGGGCCACTGTCGATGAGTACGCGACGTTGGTGAGGGCGGAATACAACATCGCGGCTGAATCTTATAGAGCGACGGCCATGACCGGTGCTGCACCCTATCAGACCATGATGGCACGCCGGCTAGCCTATCTCGTTGCTTACGGGTTGGCGTGTGACAAAGCTGGCAAGCAACTGCCGGTCAATTGGGTGGCCGTTGGGACAACATTGGATGCCTGGGCTGTGGCCGTCAACGCCGCCCTCGTCGGCGCGCAGGAGCATGCCGCCGCCCATGGCGGTTATCGGGACCTGCTGACAAAGGCCGCTAAACTGCTGTTGACTTTGGAGGAAGAAGACCTGACGGACAGGGAGATGTACAAGAACCTTGCCGTAGCGCGGACAGGCTATCTCACTGCCTGTGAAACCGTCCGAAGCCGACAGCAATCATCAGATCGGCAATAAATCGGCAGGTTCCGGTAGTAACAGCGCCTGGTTTGCGATCGACATGACAAGGTAGCGTCACCCGCGACCACCCTGGGCGGCTCGCTCTTAAACTGGCGCGGGACGGCCTAGCAGATAGCCTTGCAGAAGATCGGCACCGGCCTCACGCACCCAGCCCCGTTCGGCCTCAGTTTCGATGCCTTCTGCCACAATACGGGCGCCCGTCTCCCCGGCGATGCCGACCAGATGGCGCACGATGCTCTGTTTATAATGGTCCTGATCGATACCGCGGATCAGGGCCATGTCAATTTTTACATAATCGGGTCGCAGTTCCTGCAGCATGTTGAGGCCGGAGAAACCTGCCCCGATATCATCCAGTGCCACGCGGAAACCGGATTGGCGATAAAAGGCCAGGATACCGCGCAGATGGGCCTGATCCTTCACTTCTGCGGTTTCTGTCACCTCAAACACGATATCGGCGGGGGTCAGGCCCAGTTCCCGGACGAAGGTTTGCGTGGTCCGCAGGCAATAGGCAGGATCATAGATGCTGGACGGGTTGAAGTTAACGAATAGCTTGGCACCATTGGCCCGTTTCTTGGCAAAGGCCTTAATCGCCTCCCGCCGCGCGGCAAGGTCGAGGGTGAACATCAATTGTGTTTCTGCGGCCACGGACAGAAGCGAACCGGCGGAAACGATATCGCCATCGGCCTCCCGTCCGCGCAGCAAAGCCTCGTAGCCAAAGATACTGCCATCGGGACGGCAGATCGGCTGCAGCATGGAAAACAGGCGGTCATTCTCCAACATGGTGACCAGCCATTGCCCCTTCACCGCCGCTATCAACCAACGCAGCGTGCGTGTTGACAGGTAATCCGACAGGGATGGTTCCTTGTCGCCATCCAGCAGCAGGGCGCGGCAGTGATCGGTCTCTTCCTGCGACAGGGCACCGTTGGTTTCAGTCAGGAACGGGTCCATGTCGGCCCGTGACAGACGGATATCCAGGCACGCGGGATCATCGACCGGGATGACAGTAAGGTGGCGACGCGTTGCAATATCCAGAAGTTTCTGCCGCGTGTGACTGGTGGGCGGGGACAGCAGCAGGCGGTTGGCCGGATGAACAAGCGCCTTTATCCGTTCACATTCGGGGCAGTGCATGGGTTTCCTCCTTGGATGGTAGTGAACTGGGCCCTGCTGAACCAATATCAAGGCCTGCTTATGCATGGCCTGTGATCAGGTCACCCAGCAGGGGATTGGGGAAACGGCGGTCCAGCGTCACGGCCAGAAAACTCTCCGCCATACCCGGCAGGCGGACAGCTTCCACCAGTGTACCGGCCACCAATTCATCGCGAACGACAATGGCCGGGATGACTGCCAACCCCGCATCCTCACGCACCAGCAGACGGATCATCGCCATGTCATCAACCTCCGCCACGATACGCACCGACAGGCCCAACCGGGCCACCAAGGCATCGAACGCCGCGCGCAACGCTGTTTCGGGTGTCGGCAGGATCAGGGGATGTTTGGTCAGCAACTGGTCCAATGTCACGGCGCCCTCACCGGTGCGTGCGGGACTCGCGATCAGGCTGACCGGTTGTTCATCCAGTTGATGGATCAGATAGGGGCTGGCGGCATCCCGTGGCGGCGCCAGATTGGTCAGCACAACATCCAGGGCAAGACTATCCAGGCCACGCAGCAATTCCGCCTGCGAACCGGAGCGCAGGACAATTTCGACATCGGTGCGTCCCAGCAGGGGCCTGAGGAATCCGATCTGGAAATTGCGCGACAGGGTGGCCAATGCGCCAACCCGCAGCGTCCGCTGCGCGCCGCCGGCATTGCGCAGGGTCGCGGTCAGGTCCTCGGCCGTGCGGAAGATAGCTTCTGCATGGTCCAGCGCGATACGCCCGGCCTCGGTCAGCAGCAAACCGCGTCCCTGCCGTTCAAACAGATCATGGCCCAGACTATCCTCAAGCGTGCGCAACTGCGTCGACAAGGCCGACGGTGACAGGTTCAGGTTGCGGGCCGCACCTGTCAGGGTTCCATCCCGTGCCACAGCCCGGAACAGCCGCAAATGATGCAGATTCAGGATGGCCATGGCATTTGTTCCATAAAATAGAATGTTTATGCGCAAAAGATGTAATTTTCTGGAAGTGCGTCAAGGGGTATTTCCAACGGGCATTCCCACCCCGGAGAGGTCGATGATCTTGTCGAGCCTGGCACCGGCCGCATTGGCGGTCGTGGCGGCTGCTGCCTTCCTGCGCCCTGGCCGCCGCCCCAAACCCATCCCTGTAGTGGCTGAGATCGCTACCCTGATCGCCCTTGCCTTCTGCTGCGCCGGCGCCGTGGATTTTGCCCTGGACGGCCCGGTGACGGGTGGTTGGCTGCGCGCGGACATTGTCAGCACGGTGATGACCTGTCTGGTGGCTTTCATCGGCTGGATCGTTATGCGCTACAGCCGCACCTATCTGGACGGGGCCGATCGTGAAGGCCGTTTTCACGGGCTGATGTTGTCTGCCCTGGCACTGGTCTTGCTGCTGGTACAGGCAGGAAGCCTGTGGTTGCTGGTCGCGGCCTTTGCATCGGTCGGCCTGGTTCTGCGGCAATTGCTGCTATTCTATGACGAGCGGCCTGCGGCTCGGCGGGCGGCGGCAAAGTTCAGCCGGGTCTGGGGTGCTGGTGACCTGGCTTTGCTGGCGGCGGCGGGTTTGCTCTGGGCCAGCTTTGGAACGGCGGATATTGCCGCCATCAATGAAGCCGCGCGGACGGCGCCCCTGCCGGCCCTGGCCCCGGCGGCTGTGTCCTTCATTGTTCTGGCAGCGCTGCTGAAAACAGCGGCTTTTCCGCTGCATGGCTGGCTGACAGAAGTGATGGAGGCGCCAACCCCCGTGTCGGCCCTGCTCCATGCCGGCATCATTAACGGTGGCGGTGTGCTGCTGATTACCTTTGCTTGGTTGGTCCAGGCCAGTCCTGTCGCCATGGCAGCGCTGGTGCTGCTGGGTGGCCTTACGTCCCTGTTCGGCGCCTTGGTCATGCTGACCCAAAGTGCGGTGAAGACGGCCTTGGCCTGGTCCACGGTTGCTCAGATGGGCTTTATGCTGCTGCAATGCGGTTTGGGCCTCTGGCCATTGGCGCTCCTGCACATTCTGGCTCACTCGCTCTACAAGGCCCACGCTTTCCTGTCCTCGGGCGGCGCTGTTGCGGCGGTCCAGGCGGTGCGGCGTCCAGGACCGGTGGCCACGCCCGGACCGGCGGCTGTGCTGCGGGCCTTTCTGCTTGCTCTGGCGCTCTATGCCGCAGTCGCCTTCTGCTTCATCCTGGTCTGGGGGCCAAAATCGCCGCAGGCCCTGGCGCTGGGAGCCATCCTGGTGTTCGGTGTCGCGTATCTGGTGGCCCAGGGCCTTGCCGATGCCGCCCCGCGTGCCTTGACCCGGCGGACCTTGCTGGCCTCGGCTGGCGCCACACTGGCCTATTTCGGCTTCCAGGCGCTGGTTGCCGGGTTGGTCGGGGCCGCCTTGCCCTCGGTGCCGGTTGCTGGTGCCCTGGAATGGGCGCTGCTCGCGCTGACCGTCACCTCCTTCGGTATCGTGGCCGTGGCCCAGGCACTCTTCCCCCATTGGGCCCATCACCCGGCAGCCGCTGGCCTGCGGGTGCATGTTGCCAACGGTTTTTACCTTAACGCCGCCTTTGACCGCCTGATCGGCGGGTTCCGCATCTGACAGGGAGTTGCCCCCATGTTCAAGAACCTGCCCTCCATCGCCCCGACCGCCACCATGGCGATGTTTACGGCGGCAAACGAGGCGCTGCGCGCTGTTCCGCCGGCCTTTCCGCTGGAAGCCACTGTTGCCGTGAACCCGTTCCTGGGACAGACGGGGGAAGATCTGGCCCATGCCGCCGCGCGTCTGGCGCGTGTCGGTGGCGTGCGCCTGACACGGGAACGGTCGGACTATGCGGCGATGGTCACCAGAGGGGACATCACGGATGCCGATCTGGCCGCCGCCCTGGAGGCCAGCACCCACCCGGCCCGGCCGGCGGACCTGATCCAGTTGAAGGCCGCCATGCATCTCGACACGCCCCAGCCCGAAGCGCTGCCGACCGTGGCCGATCTGGCAGCACGCGCCACCGGTACTGACTGGCCAACCATCATCGCCCGCTGCATTGGACTTTGGGCGGCGGGCTATTTTGACCGCGGGCAGGCGCTGTGGACCCCGGCGCCAGGAGCCGATGCCTTTGCCGCTTGGCGGGAATGGGCGACCCATGATCTGACACCGGAACTCGCCGGCTTGTCCGGTTTCTGCCGCCATGTCGCCACCTGTCCGGACACCCCAGAGCGCGCCCTGCTGCGCGCGGCTCAGGCGCTGGGGGTTGAGGGAAAGGGGGCTGAAACGCTGTTCCATCGTCTCCTGGTTGACCTGGGTGGGTGGGCCCAGCATGCGCGCTGGCTGCTCTGGCAGGCGGAACTGGCGGGTACCGGCGATGCCACGCTTGCCGATCTGCTGGCCATCCGCATGGTCTGGGAAGAGGCGTTGTTGGCGCATCTGCCCGAACTGGCCGGTGAATGGGCAACGATCCGGGCGGCCCACCAGATGCCAGTGGCGCCGGATGCAGCGATCGTGGTGGATTGTATCTTACAGCACGCAGCCGAGCTGGCGCATCAGCGTGCCTTGGTGTCCCTGCTTCCCGGCATCGACAGTCACACCCCCGTGCAGCGTCCCCGTTTGCAGGTGGCTTTCTGCATCGATGTGCGGTCGGAGCCGTTCCGCCGGGCCCTGGAAAGCCTGGACCCCGGCATCGCGACCATCGGGTTTGCTGGCTTTTTCGGGCTGCCGGTTGCCCATCGGGCCACGGCGTCAGATCTGGTGGAAGCACGCCTGCCGGTGCTGCTGACCCCACGTTTGCACTCGCACAGTTGCACCGTTCCAGCCATTGATACGAGAAAGCGCATCACCGCCAGGGCTGTGCGGGCCTTTGGCCGGTTTCGTCAGGCCGCTGTCTCCTCGTTCGCCTTTGTCGAGGCGGCGGGCCCCTTCTATGGTGCCAAATTGCTGAAGGATGCGCTGGGCCTGGGCCACAGCCATACCATCGACAAGCCGCCGGTCCTCACTCCCGGCCTGTCGGCGGCGGACAAGGTGGCCACAGCCGCTGCGGTTCTCAAAGCCATGTCCTTGACCAGTGGCCATGGGCGGCTGGTGCTGTTGCTGGGCCATGGCGCCAATGTCACCAACAACCCGCATGAAAGCGCATATCATTGCGGGGCTTGCGGCGGCCATAAGGGTGATGTCTCGGCCCGGCTGCTGGCAGCCTTGCTGAATGATGCGGAAGCCCGTGCCGGTCTGGCGGACCATGGTATCGACCTGCCGGCCGACACCTTGTTCCTCGCCGGTCTGCATGACACGGTGACCGACAATGTCACCCTGTTTAACGACACGCCGCGCCGCAGCCATGAGCGGGACATTGCCGAGGCACGGGCTTTCCTCGACCGCGCGGCCCAGCAGGTGCGGGTGGAGCGGGCATCGCGTCTGCCCGGTGCATCGGCGGCCAGCCTGGTGGCGCGTGCCCGCAACTGGGCAGAGGTGCGGCCTGAATGGGGCCTTGCCGGCTGCGCAGCCTTCATTGCGGGCCCTCGTGCCGTGACCGCCGCCAGTAACCTGCAAGGTCGGGCTTTCCTGCATTCCTATGACTGGCGCGGCGATGCAGGGTTCGGCACCTTGGAACTTATCCTGACGGCCCCGGTTGTGGTGGCAAGCTGGATCAGCCTGCAATATTACGGTTCAGCGGTGGCGCCGTCGCTATTTGGCGGTGGTGACAAGCTGATCCACAATGTGACCGCCGGGATCGGCGTGGTTGAGGGCAATGGTGGTCGTCTGCGCGCCGGCCTGCCCTGGCAGGCCGTGCATGATGGACAGGCGCTGGCGCACGCGCCGCTGCGTCTTTCGGTGATGGTGGAGGCTCCACAACAGGCCATCACCGACATTCTGGATCGCCATCCGCAGGTCCGCGCCCTGTTCGATAATGGCTGGCTGTCGCTTTTCGCTTTGGAAAGTGGCCGCGTGGCGGCGCGCTGGTCACCCGGTCGCGGCTGGGCCAAGGGGCTGCAATCCCATGCAGCTTAGCTGCGGTTGCGTATTTTGCCGAAAAAGCTATTGACGAAATGGGCTCCCGAAACACATTAGAACAAATCTAAGTTTTCTTACTGGCAACCCGATATATCCCATCAAGAGGAACCGTGCGTCATGGTAACCGATTTTCAAGTGGTTGAGTTCGGCAAGGCCGATATTGAAAATGTCATGTCGAACATGTCCCCTGAACAGATCGATGGCCTTGCCTTCGGTGCGGTACAGTTGGACGATTCTGGTCGTATTCTTCAGTATAACGCAGCAGAGGGGGCCATTACTGGACGTGATCCCAAGGCTGTGGCCGGCAAGAATTTTTTCACCGAGGTCGCACCCTGCACCAATACCCCGGTTTTTAAGGGCGCCTTCGACGATGGCGTGAAGGCGGGCAATCTGAACACCATGATCGAATACACATTCGACTATAATATGAAGCCCACCAAGGTGAAGGTTCACATGAAGAAGGCGCTGATTGGTGACACCTACTGGGTGTTTGTGAAGCGTCTTTGACCGTTTGACGGCCTGTTCTCCCCCCGCCTTGCGCCAGAGCGTGCCAGCGATGGACATGGTTGAACCTTTTGAAAGCGACCGCGACGGACAAGCGGGGGGGAAGGCCACGGTGTCAGGGGCGGTGGGGCCCATTTGGTGGCGCGACGGCGCAGCACTGTCCCGCTTCATTGCCGACCTGGTGGCGTCCGATCTGTCGCGTTTGCGCCCCGGTGCCACCATACCGCCTTCCGGCGGTTGGGCGCCGGAGTTAGAGTTTGGCGCCAACGGCCTGGGTATGGACAGTCTGGAACTGGTGTCGATCGCCACCAGTTTGACAGAAGTACTTCACCTTCATCGTTCTGGCATCGAGGATTACCTGCTTGCCCGCCGGCGCTTTGGCGACTGGGTCCAGATTGTCGCAAAGGGTCTTTCCATCTTTGATCAGGAAATAACCTTTCGCACCTCTGGCAGCACCGGAACTCCCAAACCCTGTACCCATCGGGTGGACGGGCTTCTACGCGAAGTGGCCGTGCATGCGCGCCTGTTCGGGGCGTGTACCCGCGTGATCAGTCTGGTGCCCGGCCACCATATTTATGGGTTCCTGTTCACCATCCTTTTGCCCCGGATGCTGGGTGCTGCGGTTGTTGATGCACGGTCGCGGTTGCCGGGCCGCATCCTGTCCGATCTGCGGCCGGGGGACCTGCTGGTGGCGGTGCCTGAACAATGGGCGTTGCTGGCCCGTACCGGCGATTATCGCCTGTCAGATGTGTCGGGTGTCTGTTCCACCGGTCCACTGGACCCGGCTGTTCACCAAACCCTCATGACGCGGGGCCTGATCTTGACGGAAGTCTATGGGTCGAGCGAGACGGCCGGCATCGGTTGGCGCCAATCACCGGAGCAGCCATTCCGTCTGTTCGACGGCCTCTCCCTGAACAGCGATGGTACCGGGTTGCATGCCGGTTGGGATGGGCTGGAAAAGGAATTGCAAGATCGGCTGGACCGTGTGGATGATTGTCACTTCCGACTGACTGGCCGCCGTGACGGCGCTGTGCAGATCGGCGGTGTCAACGTCTTTCCAGAACGGGTGGTGACTGCCCTGCGTGCGCACCCCGCTGTGCGCGACGCCGCTGTGCGGACCATGCCCGTCCCCGGTGGCCTGCGCCTGAAGGCCTTTATCGTGCCGCAAGATCCAGATCAGATCGGTCTGGAAACGACGCTGCAGGCCTGGGCCGATACCCAGCTTTCCATGCCGGAACGCCCGAAAAGCTGGACCTTCGGACCTGTCCTTCCAACATCCGCCCTGGGAAAACTGTGCGACTGGTGACGGCGCCTGTATCGTCGCCTCAGTTTGCCGCTTCCCACCGTTCATAAATCTCCAGCGTCTTCTGGGGAGCGGTGTTGTACCAGGAATAACCGTTGCGCCGTTCTTCCGACAACGCGGCCACATCATCATGGATGGTGCGGTCGCGGTCACCAAAGATCGGCTGGTTGGTATCCAGCGCATAGAACCGGGCCCAAAGTGGCTTGGCACCGGGACTGACTTTCAGCACGGATCCCTGTTCGGTTTTTTCCCAACTGCGATCCTTGATGACGCTGTCCCTCAGCCAGGCAACACCGCCCCGGATCGCGGCCTTCACTTCTTCTGTTGGGGTTTGTAGACCCATCAGGAACTGAAGGATGCGGGCACTTTCCGCGCTGGACAGCGATGCGGGTTCAAAATTGCGGGCGCCCACGGGGCGCAGGGTCAGGGCGTCATGCTGCTGCCCCCACCCCAATCGCTCGCCATCCTTGACCACCTGTGTGGTCAGGATGCAGGTGATGGCGTTGACCACCGCATTGACAGCCCGTTCGCGGGTGCTGGCGGGAACGGTGGCAAAACCTTCCTTGCCGGCTGCCACTTCCAAAAGCAGTTGCGCCACATGCACAAAGGCATCGTCATTATAGGTGATGGCGTCGTGGTAGCCGCCCTGTAGCGGCCAGACCTGCGGCCACCCGCCATTGGGCATTTGTGCGCTCAGCAGATAATCCACCCCCTTCAGCAAGGAGGCCCGGTAGGAACCGGCATCCGCCGCTGGCAGTTGAGAGACAACCCGCGACAGGAACCGTATTTCCGTGACGGTCGCATCATTATCGATGGTTCCGACATAGTTCCATGGCCGTTGCCCGTCTTTGCCATGCTCGCCCGCCACATAATGCTGCCCTGGCTGCCGGATGGCGCCGTCGCGTGGCTGGTTCTTGCCCCAACCACCGGCCGGTGTTTGGAAACTGACAATAACATCGGCAATGTGCCGCGCCTCGGCCCCGCCATACCAGGTGGCAGGTTTGTCCAGCGGCATGGATTTCGGCCCGTTGCCGCCGGCTGCGGGCGCCGGTATCGGGTGTCCGGACGGGAGCTCGGCGGCGAGACTGGCCTTGTCCTTGACCAGCAGGGAGGCGGACCGCGCCAGATAGTCCTGCCAAGCGGCCCGTTCGATCGGGGCGCTGCTGGCGATACGTTCGACCGTCAGCGGTTCTGCCGGGACCATGGTGCCGATCGTGGCGCCATGCGCCGTTGTGGTCAGCAGAAGGGCCAGCAGGGCCAGGCGTTTCATGCGCTTATCCTTATCGGAGAGTCGAGGTTTCGCGCCAATGATACCGGTTTCCTAAACGGGCGCCAGTGACTTGATGGACAAAAATATCGACCGGGTAGGGTTGCCCCTGACCCCGTTCCTTAAAGGGCGTCCATCAAGGGACGTTGTTCCAGGATCGTCTTCAGGCAGATGCGCGTGGAAAAGGACCGGACCCCTGGCAAGGGCCCCAATTGTGTGCGCAGCAGATCGTCCAAGGCGGAGACATCGCGGGCCACCACACGCAGCAGATAATCAAATTCACCGGCAGTGGTGTGACAGTCCAGCACTGCCGGTACCCCCACCACCGCCCGTTCAAAATCATCATGCCGGCCCAGGTCAATGGTAACGCTGACAAAGGCGGTGATTGACAAACCCAGCTTGTCCCGGTCCAACCGTGCCCCATAGCCTTTAACAAGCCCGGCCCGTTCCAGACTCTGCAATCGGTTCCAGCAGGCGGTCTTTGACAGGCCCGCTGCTTCAGCGATCTCCGCAAAGGAGGCGCGGCCATCCTGTTCGACAAGTGACAGTAGCCGACGATCTGTCCGATCCATTGTCGTTCCTAAATAATGTAGGAAAGCAGAATAATGTTCCGAATTTTAGATATCAGACAAGCGACTTTGCGACAATGTTCCCTCTGGGCTTTGATATGATCACAAGTAGGCCATGGGGGACGTAAAAAGAGGGACAGAGTATGACCATCACCCGCGCCATGCTGGAGGCCCTCGACAAGGGCGATCCGCTGGCCCCGTTCCGCGATGAATTCGATCTGCCGCCTGACGTGCTGTACCTGGACGGCAATTCGCTGGGCGTTCTGCCGAAGGCCGCTAAGGCCCGCATGGTCCGTGCCGTTGAACAGGAATGGGGCCGTGGCCTGATCCGGTCCTGGAACGAGGCGGGCTGGATCGATATGCCCGGTCGTGTGGGGGCGGCGATTGCCGGGCTTATCGGGGCGCATGCGGACGAAGTGATTGTCGCCGACAGCACCTCGGTGAATATTTTCAAGCTGGCCGCTGCGGCGTTGCGCCTGCGCCCCGGTCGGCGGATCATCCTTTCGGAACCCGGCAATTTCCCCACCGACCTCTATATGCTGCAGGGCCTGACGATGTTCCTGGGTGGGGCGGTGGAGGTGCGGACCGTAGCGCCCGCCGACCTGCCAACAGCCTTGACGGATGAGGTGGCCCTGCTGCTGCTGACCCAGGTTCATTACAAGACCGGACGCATGCATGATATGGCCGACCTGACGGCGCGCGCCCATGCCGTCGGCGCGTTGACCCTGTGGGATCTGTCACACAGCGCCGGTGCGCTGGAGGTCAATCTGAACGGAGCCGGTGCGGATTTCGCGGTCGGTTGCGGCTATAAATATCTCAATGGCGGGCCGGGGGCACCAGCCTTCCTGTTTGTGGCGCGCCGGCATCAGGCGGACGCGGTACAGCCCCTGTCGGGCTGGATGGGCCACGCCGCCCCCTTCGCGTTTGATGACACCTATCGCCCGGCCGATGGCATGCGGCGACACCTATGTGGCACCCCACCCATTCTGGGCCTGTCAGCGCTGGAAGAAGGGGTCGCCATCATGGCGCGCGCTGACCGGAGCCATATCCGGGAAAAGTCGCAGCGCCTGGGTGACCTGTTTATCACGCTGGTCGAACAGATGTGCGGCGATGTTTTCGGCCTGATCAGTCCGCGTGAGGCCGGGCAGCGCGGCAGTCATGTAAGCCTGTCCCATCTTGATGGCTATGCCATCATGCAGGCATTGATTGCGCGTGGCGTCATTGGTGATTTCCGCGCGCCCGATGCCCTGCGTTTTGGGTTCACGCCGCTGTATCTGCGCTATGTGGACCTGTGGGAGGCGGTGGCTCACCTGGCCAATATCATGCAGTCCGGTGAGTACCGCCAGGACCGTTTCCAGACCAAGGCAGCCGTGACATGAGTGAGCAAAGCAGAGGATGCCCCATGGGCATGACGGCGGGTGGCGACACGTTTCATGCCAGCCCCGACATCTCCTACAGCCGTTATCTGGGCCTGGACACGCTGCTGGCTTCACAGCATCCATTGTCGCCGGAGCATGACGAACTGCTGTTCATCATCATTCATCAGGCCAGCGAATTATGGATGATGCTGTGCATCCATGAATTGAAGGAAGCGCGTCAGCAAATCCGCAAGGATGAGCTTGGCCCCGCCTTCAAAATGATCGCCCGTGTGGCGCAGGTGCAGCGGCAACTTATCCAGAGTTGGGATGTCCTGACCACCATGACGCCCGCCGATTATGCCCGTATCCGCCCGCATCTGGGGCAGTCCAGCGGTTTTCAATCCTGGCAGTACCGTCTGCTGGAATTTATGCTGGGCAACAAGAATGCCGCCATGATCCAGGTCCACCGGGCCGACCCGCCCGCCTATGCGGCCCTGGAGACCGCCCTGGCTGAACCCTCACTTTATGACGAATGCTTGCGGCTGCTCGCCCGGCGCGGATTCGCCCTACCGCCCGAATGTCTGGAACGTGATTTCAGCCTCGCTTATCAGCCCAACCCGGCGGTAGAGGCGGCCTGGTGTGAGGTCTATCGCGATACGGCCCGTCATTGGGACCTCTATGAGCTGGCAGAAAAGCTGGTGGATCTGGAAGGCCGGTTCCAGCAATGGCGCTTCAACCACATGAAAACGGTGGAACGGATCATCGGCTACCGGTCCGGGACGGGCGGGACCAGCGGCGTCAAGTATCTGGTGAAGGCCCTGGATACCAGCTTCTTCCCCGAACTACTGAGCCTGAGGACCGCACTGTGAGCCGGATTTATGACATTACCCAGCCGATCCGCTCCGGCATCCCCGTCTGGCCCGGCGACACCGACTATGCCGAGCAACGGGTCTGGGCCATTGACGCGTCCTGTCCGGTGAATGTCAGCCGGCTGACATTGTCGACCCATACCGGCACCCATGCCGACGCGCCGTTGCATTATGATGCGGGCGGTTTGCCCATTGGGGCGGTGGATCTGGATCTCTACCTGGGGCCGGCCCTGGTTCTGCACCTGCCGCCGGGGCTGAACAGGGTGGAGAGTGGCCACCTGGCGGGGCGGGTGCCGACGGGAACGCGCCGCCTGCTGTTGCGGACCTATGATCGTTTCCCACAGGATGTCTGGGACAGTGACTTTACGGCGATCGGCGCCGATACAATCGACAGCCTGGCCGGGCAGGGGGTGCGTCTGATCGGGGTGGATGCTCCGTCGCTGGACCCGCAATCTTCCAAGACCATGGATGCCCATATGGCCGTCCGCCGTCATGGCATGGCCATTCTGGAGGGGCTGGTCCTGGATGATGTCCCTGAGGGGATGTTTGAGCTGATCGCCTTGCCGCTGCGGCTGGCTACCGCCGACGCTGCGCCTGTTCGCGCCATCCTGCGTTCGCTGTGAAACGGGCGTCAGTCGGGCCGGAGGGATAACAGGGCGTTGGGGAACTCCGGGTCGCCACGCCTGACATCCTGGATCACACGGCCCTGTGACAACCGGATGATCCGGTCAGCCAGGGCCGCCTCACGGCGCAGATGGGTGATCAGCAAGATGGTCCGGCCTGCTGCTGCTTCCTTGATCTTCGCCAAAATCAGGGTGGCGACGGCAAGGTCAATCCCTTCCGTGACCTCATCCAACAGCCATAAAGGCTTGTCCTGCAACAGGAACCGCGCCAGGGCCAAACGCCGCCGCTGTCCCGACGACAGGCCGCTCCCGCCTTCACCCAGTCTGGCATCCAGCCCGCCTGGCATTTCCCGCACGACACGGGCCAGCCCCGCCTGTTCCAGTACATCCCACAACAGAACATCACTGGCGGCTGGCGCGGCGAGCAGCAGGTTGGCGCGGACACTGTCCTGAAAAAGCGCGGATTCCTGGGCCAACAGCCCCCAGGCGGGGGTGGAAACGCATCCGGCCTGGGGCTGCACTTCCCTGGTCAGCAGGGCAATCAGGCTGGATTTTCCGGCCCCGCTGTCACCGATGATGGCCACATGCTGCCCCGCCGGGATTAACAGGTTGAAGCCGTCATATAAAGCAGCCACAGCCCCCGGATGCCGGAACTGGATATCGGTCAGGGTGATATCCGGCGTCATCGTCATGGACGGTGCTTCCGGCATGTCTGCTGACAGGGCATCGCCCACCCGACGCACAGCGCGCAGGCTGCGGCCCAACTCCACGGCCCCCCGCCGCAATGGTGTCAATGGCTCCATCATGCCCAGCAGGATCAGCAGGAACAGAGCCACCCCGGCACCACCCAGCAGCCCGCGGTCAACCAGTTCTGCGCATAGAAGCACCCCGCCCGATAGTAGCGCTGTGCCTGCCAGCCCCTGGCCCAGGGCCAGTCGGCTTTCCAACCGGTTCAGACGGTCATCTGCCCGTGCCAGCCGCGTCTCCGCCGCCAGGGCCAGTTTTGCCACCTGCTCTTGCCGCCCTGCGAGCCGCCATTCCACCCGGCCCGCCACCAGATCCAGCAACCGCAGGCGAAGGGCTTCCAGCGCCGCAGCACGCAGCCCCCCGGCGGCAAGCCCGCCCTGTCCGCCCAGGACCAGCATGATCAGACCGGTGAACAGCAGGAACAGACCCGGCAGCAGACCAGCCCCGCCGGCCAGGAGCGCCAGTACCACCATGCCGGCCAGCGACAACAGCAGCAGACCAGCCACGGGCACCAGTAAGCGCAGGTACAGCGTATCCAGCGTATCCAGATCGCCGGTGATGCGGAACAACATCCGCCCCGGTCGCTGTAGCAGGGCCCTGCCCAGGTTCGGCCGCGCCAGCGCCCGAAACAGGCGCACGCGCAGACCCGCAATAACCGACAAGGTGGCGTCGTGGGTGACCAGCCGTTCGCTGTATCGGGCGCCCGTGCGCAACAGGGCCAGGACCCGCACCCCCATGCTGGGCGGGAACAGGTCAAAAGCCAAGGCCCCCCCGGCTGCCAGGCCGATCATGCCGGTCGCCGCCACGAACCAGCCCGACAGGCCCAGCAGGGCCGCCCCAGTCATCGCTGTCAGGCAGGCCAGGCCCAGGCCAAAGCCCAGCTTCCAGCCCGCCGCCTCCCGGAACAGGCGGAACAGCAGCAGCAGATGCACCTTCATGCCCCAACCTCCACCACCCGATCCATGCGGGCGGCCAGTCGTGGATCGTGGGTGGCGATCAGCAGGGCGCGGCCCTGTGCCGCCGCCAGAAGCGCGTTGATCACCTCTTCTGCGGTGCTGGCATCCAGATGCGCGGTCGGTTCATCCGCCAGGATCAGGCTGGCGTCCGGATCGGCGATGGCGCGGGCCAGCGCCAGGCGCAGGGTTTCCCCGCCCGACAGGCCAATCCCGCCTTCCCCCACCCGCCGTGTCGGATCATGTCCGGGCAGCAGGCGTTGAAGCACGGGCGCTGCCGCCACTCCTGACCGGCCCAGACTGACATTTGCTGCTAGGGAAGCATTCATCACAAAAGGCCGATGGCCAATCCAGCCAACCTTTCCCCGACGCACCACCACACCCTTGTCGGGGCGCAGCAGGCCTGCCGCCAGGGCCAGAAGGGTGGATTTGCCCCCGCCGCTGGGACCATACAGCGCCAGTTTTTCACCGGGGTACAGCGCCAGGTCGACACCAGTCACCAGCGGTGCCGACCCCGGATAGGTAAAGGTCACCCCGTCCAGACGCAGGACCGGGCCTTCCGGCGGTGCTTCTGTCGGCGCCACCGGCACCAATGGCGGGCCATCCAGGGCGGTCATGGCGCGCAGGGCGGCCTCGCCGCTGGCCCGGTCATGCCACAGGGCGGACATTTCCCGCAACGGCTCGAAGAAGGCTGGCGCCAGCAGCAAGATGAACAGACCCTCTGTCAAACCCAAGGTCTGTCCCCAGGTACCGATCTCCGCCTGACCGAAAAGATGCGATCCGACATAGACCGCTACCAATGCCACCCCCAGCGCCGAAAACAGTTCCAGCGCGGCCGAAGACAAAAACGCAATCCGCAGCACGGCCAGGGTCCGCCGCTTGACATCGGCAGCCAGGGTGCCAAGCCGCTCTGCAACCAGGTGCTCAGCCTTCAGCGCGCGGATGGTCGGCAGGCCGCGTAGCCGGTCCATCAGCAGCCCGTTCATGCTGCCAACTGCTGCCAGTTGATCCTCACTGGCTTTTTTGGCGCGAATACCGACCAACGCCATGCAAAGGGGGATCAGCGGTGCTGCGACCAGCAGGATCAGTGCTGCGGCCCAGGAATGCCACGCCACCACCGGCAGAATCACCCCTGGGACCAGAATCAGACGCCAGCGCACAGGCACATAGCGCTGAAGGTAGGGAACCACTGCTTCTGCCTGCTCGGCCAGAAGGCCCGCGATCTCCCCCGATGGCGGTAGGGTCGGGTCCAGGGGGGCGCGTTGCGACAGCACGGCCACGGCCCGCGCCCGCTGTCTGGTCAGTTCGTCTCGGGCCGCCCGGAACGCCAGTCGACCGCCCCAGGCATCCAGCGCGGCGCGCAGCAGGCCCAACCCGGCAAAGACCATGGCGAGCGTCACCGCTTCGCCCGGCGACGCATATGGACCGGTCAGCGAGAACACGGCGGCCGCCAGCAGCCAAGCCTGCGGCACCCAGAGCAGCGCCGCTGCCGCCTGGACCAGGGCGGCCAGACGCAGGCGGGGTGGAACGGGGGGGCGGGCTTTTCTCGACATGGTCGCGGAAAATAACCAGCCTTGGGTCTGGGCGGTAGCGCAAAGCGCAGCTATCCGGTTTCTTGCGTCGCCCTGTCCCACCTGTTGGACAGGCGGGCGGGGATCACCGCTGCGGCCGGTACCCGGTATCGATCAACGCCCTGCCGCCAGCGATGCGCGATACACAGGCGCAGAGTTTGGTGCCCTCGCCCTTTTCCGCGTCCGACAGGAAGACATCGCGATGGTCGATCTCTCCGCTATGATCCAGCACATCGACGGCGCAGAGACCGCATTCGCCCCGGCGGCAATCATGGATCATCGGGATACCGGCCTCTTCCAGAGCATCCAGAAGTGACCGGTCTGACGGCACCGTTACCTCTCGGTCATACCCGGCAACCCGTACCGTGAACGGCGCCTCGGAGAAGCGGCCAGTATCGCCAAACACTTCATACCGGAAACGGCTAGTCGCGCGCCCGGCCTTGGCCCAGGCCCGTTTGGCCGCTTCCAGCATGGGCAGCGGGCCGCAAATATACAATTCCCCTGCGGGCGAAAGACGGGCGATGGCCGTGTCCAGGTCGATCATCGCCCCCTCATCCTGCGCATGGACCGCCAACCGGTCTCCCAGCAGGGTGCGCAACGGTTCCCGAAACGGCATTGCCCCCAGGCTCGGGCCGCCATATTCCATACGCAGATCGGCCCCATGCATGACCAGGGCCTGCGCCATGCCATAGATCGGCGTGACGCCGATGCCACCAGCCAGCAACAGATAATCCGGCGCACGCCAGGAGAGGTCGAACCGATTCTCCGGTGTCGTGATCCGGACCTTGTCGCCCACCTTCAGGCTGAACATATAGCGGGAACCGCCACGGCTATGGGGATGCAGCTTTACGCCGACCGCGACCTGACCGGGTACAGCATCAGGCAGACAGGAATAGGTGCGGATGGCCTGGCCGCCGGCGATCGGGGCCCGGATAGCGATATGCGATCCGGGGTCAAAGGCCGGCATGGGCTTGGCGGTGGCAAATTCGATCCGGCGCACGCCATCGGCAATATCGTCAGCGGCAACAATGGTGGCGTCTGTCCACACGGCGTCATTTTTCATGGATTGATGCTCCCACAAGGCAATGTTCAGCCGGCGACCAGCGCCAGGGCGGGGAAGCGGCGCAGGGCGGCGTGGCCGCCTTCCATCACTTGTTCCAGGTTGCGTCGCGCCAGCCGCGCATGTTCACGCGCCACCGCTTCGGCCCGCGCCCCTTCGCGCAAGCTGATGGCTTCCACCAGAGTGCGGTGCTGTGACTGCGCCAGTATCAGTGAATGTGGCACCACCGGTAAGCCCGGCTTGTCCAGAAAGGCACTGGGGGACGCAAAGGGCAGGCGGGTCAAGCGGTCGATCTCGCGCTCGATTGTGTCGCTGCCCGACAAGCCCGACAGCAGCGTGTGGAATTCCGCATTCAGCGCTGTATAGCGGTCCAGGGGTGGTGCAGCCGGGTTCAGGGCGATGACAGCATCAATTGCGTCCAGCACCCGGTGAATGGCCATCATCCGCCGCGGCTCCACCCCGCGCTCAGCCGCCAGCCGCGCCGCCGTACCCTCCAGCACCCCACGCAGTTCGATGGCGTCAATGGCTTCGTCCAGGGTGAAACGGCGGGGTATATGCCCACCCGCCGGCACCCGCTCCAGCAGACCTTCCTGTTCCAGCCGCGCCAAAGCTGCCCGGATGGGGGTACGGGAAATACCCAGTTTCTCTGCAAGACCGGGCTCCGATAGTCTTTCGCCTGGCTCAACCTCACCGCGCAGGATCAGGTCGCGGATGCCGGCCAGTGCCCGCACGGTCTGGGCTGCGTCCTTGTTGTAGCTCATGGCAGGACGCTCCTTATTCTGCGGCCAGGGCGGGGCGCTTCTCGCGCTCGATCATCCGGTCGATCAGGCGACGTGCCCACATTGACCCGGCATCAATATTCAGATTGTAGAAAATATGGCCGGGGTTGGCGTCGATGGCCTTCTGCTGTGCTTCCAGAATATGTTCATCCTCGCGGAAGATACCGGCCACACCCTCACGGATCTTATGGGTGCGGGCCTGATTATGGATGTCGAAATTCCGCGCAAAGGCCCAGAAATAATGACAGGTGGTCTCGGTCTCCGGTGTCAGGCAGTTGATGACCCGCCCATCCACCCCCTGGGACCGGTCACCCTCCGGCGCACCGGTACCTGTGGGTGCTACCCCCACCTCGATGATAATGGTGGAGGGGGCCGTGAAGTTAATGATCTGCCAGCGATCAACATGGTCCTTGCGACCCAGATTATCGGCCCAGAAGGGCGGTGCCTCGATATCCACCATCCAGCGCGTAATGGTGGCGGTTGTGTCGGAATGGGTGGCGGTAAACGGCGCCTCCGCCACCGCCTGATTGCCGATGGACCCGCCATGCACAAAGGTTTCGTGTGTCAGATCCATCAGATTATCGACCACCAGCCGGTAATCGCACTTGGCATGGATGACCTTGCCATCGGCGGCCCAGGTCGGATCGGTGTTCCAGTGAATATCGGGGATCAGCGCCGGATTGGCCAGGGACGGGTCACCAGGCCAGATCCACAGGAACCGATAGCGTTCGACCAGCGGATAGCTTTTCACACAAGCCGACGGGTTGATGGTGTGTTGTGACGGCATGTATACACACCGTCCTGTCTCATCATAGGCCAGCCCATGATAGCCACAGACCACCCGGTCCTCTTCCAGGCGGCCCAATGACAGTGGCAACAAGCGATGCCAGCACGCATCGGCCAAAGCCACCGCTGAACCGTCTTGCTTTCGGTATAAAACCACCTGTTTGCCGCAGATTGTGCGGGCCAGCAGCTTGCGCCCCACTTCCACATCATAGGCAGCAACATACCAGGCGTTCAGCGGAAAACTCTGGGCCATGCTGGCATCTCCCTTCTTCTGTATCTTGGTATCAAAAGCTGTATACAGCTTTTCTAGGCAAGAGTCGACGGGGCGGCTTACCGCCCCGACTTGGTGTCAGAGGGTTAATTTTATGGTTATCCCTCGGCGTCGCCGTCACTGGTGGCGAACTGGAACCCGTCCAGCAGCGCCAGCAGGGCCCCCCGTCCAGCGGCACCCAGTGACGCGGTCAATTCCTGCTCATAGGCATCGTGCCGTGCCTGGATTTCCTGCATCCGTTCCTGACCATGGTCGGTCAGATGCAGGCAGTAGGAGCGGCGATCAGCCGGAGACGGGGAACGAACCAGCAAACCGCGCCCTTCCAGCCCGTCCAGCAATGGCACCAAATTGGCCCGTTTAAGCCCAAGCGCGTCGCTGATCTGCGATTGGCTGAGCCCTGGATTGTCACGGATCACGGTGAGGATCGCGAACTGCGTCGGACGGATGTCAAATTCCGCCATGAATTGTGTGAACAGCGTGAAAGCCGCGATCTGCGCTCGACGCAACCTATACCCGATAGATCCCTGCAGGGCAGACAGATCGATACCGCTGCGATCATCCATTCCGATCACTCCACCGCCATGACGCGCTCGCCCTCGCAACCTACAATCATGTCATGGCGAATTCGAGGAATTCGTGTCATCGGCAGCCCTTTGGCGCAGCAGATGTTTCTGTACCTTGCCGGAACCGGTGCGCGGCAGGCTATCGGTGATGATGATACGCTGCGGCCGCTTGTACCGGGCGCAACGTCCTTCCAGATGGGCCAGAACCTGCTCTGGTGTCACTGAATGGCCTGCCCGCGGTACAATGTAGGCCCAACCGACTTCGCCCCAGCGCGCATCTTGTACCCCGATGACCGCTACTTCCGCCACACAATCCATCTCCAGGACCGCGGCTTCCACCTCGGCCGGATAGACATTCTCACCACCAGAGATAAACATGTCCTTCTTGCGATCGACCAGATAATAGAACCCGTCCGCATCCCGCCGTGCCGCGTCGCCGGTTCGCAACCAGCCCCCCTGTTCGGCCAGCGTCGGCAGTTCCGGTCGGTTCCAGTAGCCCGGTGACAGGTTGGGGCCATGGATCCAGATCTCCCCGACGGCGCCATCCGGTACATCAATGCCGTCATCATCAACCAGACGCAGGCGCAGAGTGGGACCAGGGATGCCGGCGGAACCGGCCTTGGCCACAATACGCTCGCGGTTGCTGATCGGCATGCCCAACACGGTTCCGGCTTCACTCATGCCATAACCATCGGCGATGGTGATGCCATCATCGCTGAACCGTTGGATCAGGGCCGCGGGCATGGGCGCTCCACCTGTACACAGGGCGACCAGACGATGCAGGCGGGCAGGGTCATAATCGGGATGCTGGCGCAAGGTCTGCGCCATCTGCGGCACACACATGTAATGGGTGATACCCAGGTCCGGGTCCGATAGACGGGCCAGGGTCACCGAGGGGTCAAACCCGCGTGACAGGATCAGGGTGCCTCCCTGCATCAGGGGCGTGCGGACCATGGTCACCAGCCCGACCACGTGGAACAGCGGCATGTCACACAGTACAACACTGGTGGCATTGACCCGGTTCATCAGGCTGAAATTTACATTGGTAAAGAAGAGGTTGCTTTCGGACAGCAGGGCACCTTTGGGTCGCCCTGAGGTGCCCGAGGTGTAAAGCAGGGTGGATGGGTGGTCGGCCGACGGTATCCGCAGCGGCCGTGCTGGCGCCAATCCGTCCCACTGGGCGAACGCGGCAGCGATGTCCATGACCCGTGTGCCGTCCTGGCCTTCTGCCGACCGCGCTGCGGTTTCCAAGAATTCCGCATCGGCCAGCAACAGGGCAGGGCCTGCGTCGGCCACCTGAAATGCCAGTTCCGCAACGGTCAGCCGCCAGTTCAACGGGGCGAAAATCGCCCCCAGCCGTGCCGCCGCCAGATGCAGGATGGGGATGGCAACATGATTACGCCCGATCACCGCGATACGCTGACCCGCCGCATCTGCCAGCAGCGATGACACCCAGGCGCAGCAACGGTTCACCGCCATATCCAACTCGGCATAGGTATAGCGGCGCCCCTCGATCAAATCGATGATCGCAATACGCTCTGGCTGCGCCGCCGCTTGAAACGCCAGCGGATCAGGGGCGGGAAGAGGGGCGATGGTCATGGCTAGCCTCTGGTAAATCTGGAACAGACCCTGGATGTCGGATCGTGCCGAAGGCGCGTCTTGGCCGACTGCCGAAGGCGCGTCTTGGCCGACTGCCGACGGCGCGCTTCGACACCTGGCCATTGCTGGCCCTGGCCAGGCCACGCCTGGTGTTTGACCTGGACCTGCGCCTTTGAACGATCATCCGCGTTTGTAGGCACCCAGGCCGGGCTTGTAGCTTTTCTCATCAATGAACTGGCGGATGCCTTCTTTGCGGCCGTCATTGTCGTAGGAGTTGGCGGCTTCCTGTGCGCGGACCAGGAAGTCCTCGGCATTGTCGTAGGTCATTTCCTTGACCCGCCGCACAGCGTCCTTGGTCGCCTTCAGCGCCACCGGGTTCTTTTCCAGCAGAACTTTGGCGATCTCCGTTACGCGATGCTTTAACCCGGCCAGCGGCACCGCCTCATTCACCAGACGCCATTCGGCAGCCTTCTTGCCGTCGATGGCTTCACCAGTCATGGCGTGATACATGGCATCACGCAGGGGAATGAGGTCGACCACCACCTTGGTGGCGCCGCCGCCGGGCAGGATGCCCCAGTTGATTTCCGACAGGCCGAATTTCGCCTCCTCTGCTGCGATAGCCAGATCACAGGCATAGAGGGGGCCATACCCACCACCAAAGCACCAGCCATTCACCATGGCGATGGTCGGCTTTTGATACCAGCGCAGGCGCCGCCACCAGCCATAGGCCTCACGCTGGGCCTGACGCGTGGCGCCCAGGCCCCGTTCCTCCGTTTCGCGGAAATATTCTTTCAGGTCCATGCCGGCGGACCAGGCCGACCCTTCGCCCGACAGTACCAGAACACCCACATCCTCGCGGAATTCCAGCTCGTCCAAAACCGCCATCATGCGGCGGTTCAGGGTCGGGCTCATGCAGTTGCGCTTGTCCGGGCGATTGAAACGAACCCAGGCGATGCCGTCCACGACATCGAACGCGACAGTGTCATCGGTGCTCATGCTGTTCATCCTGAAAGGGGAATCTCATCAGATCGGGAAATGGCCGGGGAGTGTTTCCAGCGTGATCCACCGCAGTTCGCTGAAAGCATCAATCCCGGCTTTGCCGCCGAACCGGCCATAGCCGCTATCCTTGACCCCGCCGAACGGCATCTGCGCCTCATCATGAACGGTAGCACCATTTACGTGGCAGATGCCGGACTGGATCCGTTTGGCCAGACGCAGGCCGCGTGCCGCGTCGCGGGTAAAGATGGAAGCCGAAAGCCCATACTCGGTGTCATTTGCGGCGCGGATGGCCGCATCCTCGCCATCAACACGCACGATGGTGGTGACCGGACCGAAACTCTCCTCGCCATAGATGCGCATGGCGGGCGTGACATGGTCCAGAATGGCCGCCGACATCAACGTGCCCTTGGTCGGTGTGGCCTGGTACAGTCTGGCGCCCTTGGCCACGGCGTCGTCGATCAGAGCCTGGATGCTGGTGACCGCATGCGGATCGACCACCGAACCCAGCGGCGTCTTGCCCTCGCGCGGGTCACCGGCCACCAGGGTGGCAGCCTTGGCGGCGAACTTTTCGACAAAAGCGTCTGCTACCTGATTATCGACCACGATCCGTTCGGTGGACATGCAAATCTGACCGGAATTGAAGAAGGCGCCAAAGGCAGCGGCTTTCACGGCTTCGTCCAGATCGGCATCCTCCAACACCACCAGCGGTGCCTTGCCGCCCAACTCCAGAAGCACCGGTTTCAGATTGCGGCCCGCACGTTCGGCGATGATGCGGCCGACCCGGGTTGAGCCCGTGAAATTGATCCGGCGAACCGCGGGATGGTCGATCAGGGCGCCAACAATGGCCCCGGCATCTTCTGGGGCATTCGTGATGACATTGACCACGCCTGCGGGGAAACCGGCATCGGCCAGCGCCGATCCGATCAGGGCATGGGTGCGGGGGCACAGTTCCGACGCCTTCAGGATAACGGCATTGCCGCAGGCCAGGGCGGTTGCCACGGCGCGGACGCCCAGGATTACCGGTGCATTCCACGGCGCGATACCCACAATCACGCCGACCGGCTGGCGGATGGCCATGGCGATACAGCCCGGTTTGTCGGACGGAATAACCTCACCATGGATTTGGGTGGTCAGCGACGCCGCCTCGCGCAGCATGGAGGCAGCAAGGGTGACATTGAAACCGGCCCAGCCCGCAGTGGCGCCAGTTTCAACGGCCATCGCGGCGATAAAGTCCGGCATCCGGGCCGTCAAAGCCTCGGCTGCCTTCAGCAGCAGGGCACGGCGCGCATTCGGTCCGGTTTCTGACCATGCGGCAAAGGCAGCGGCGGCGGCTTCGGCGGCGGCGCAGGCATCCGCAACACTGGCGGCAGCCGCGATACTGGCCACCTGTCCGGTCAGCGGGTTCAGGCGGGTAAAGGTACGGCCGTCGACGGCCGCGCGGGTATTGCCGCCGATCATCAGGGCGGCATCCAGTTCTGTACTCATGCGCCATTTCCTCCCAGCAGGGGCCGTTGGCCCGTTATTTAGTTATGCAATATAACAATAATGAGCATATGGCAAGCGGGAACATTCCCTTACGGGGGTCATGGCCTTATCGGCCGGTCGCTGGCCCCTCAACGCGATCTCTCAGGACCGCAACGCCCCTCATGGACATGGCAATCAGTAGAAACATCGACGCCAACACTTGTCCAATAAAATGATTATGTACAATAACGAGATTCTGTATAGTAGGGTCACGTTCACCAAAAGCCCCCGGGACGAGGGGCTACGACGGGAGGTTACCCATGGGCGCTCCAGCCCGCTCCGTGCCGCGCAGTGGCACCACTTTATTTCTCTGCTACCTGATCGCACTGCTGGAAGGTTTTGATATCCAAGCCATCGGTGTCGCCGCCCCCTATCTGATTCCCCAGCTAGGGCTAACACCGGGACAGGCTGGTGTGGTGTTCGGGGCCGGCATGGCGGGGCTGGTGCTGGGTGCTGTCACGGGTGGCTGGCTCGCTGACCGGATGGGGCGCAAGGGGCTGTTGATGGCCTGCGTGGCGATTTTTGGTCTGTTCACATTGGCCACCCTGGTGGCAACCGGGCCCATATCGTTGGGGGTCTACCGCTTCCTGGCGGGGGCTGGAATGGGGGCGGCCATGCCCAGTCTGGTGGCGGTGGCGCTGGAAATTGCATCACCGGAACGCCGGACCCGAACTATCACGTTGTTATTTTCCGGCATGCCGGCAGGCGGGGCCCTGGCTGCGGCGTTCGCTGCGGGTCTTTTGGAAGACTATGGCTGGCATTCAATTTTCCTGGCTGGCGGTGTGCTCCCCCTGCTGTTGCTGCCGGCCATGTGGATACTGATGCCGGACAGCCGGTCTTCCGCCACCGCGCAGGCTGGTCGCCCTGGTGCCGCCAAGGCCCTGTTCGGGGAAGGGAGGTTGCTGATTACGTTGCTGGCGTGGTTCACATTCGGGATGACCCTGCTGGTCTTGTATCTGCTGCTGAACTGGTTGCCCTCTTTGGTCGCTGCCAAGGGCCTGGGCGGGGTCGGTGGTGCCGGCGCGGCCTTTGCTTTCAACGCGGGCAGTATCATCGGAGCGCTCGGCATCGGGGTGTTGGTTGACCGGCTGGGCCCGCGCATTCCCATCATCGCCGCCTATCCATGTCTGGCGCTGGCCATGTTCGGTCTGGCCGGTGCGGACAGTCTGGGGCCGGTGCTGATTCTGGCAGGTTTGGCCGGATTTTTCCTGCTGGGTGCGCAATACTCGCTCTATGGTGTCATCCCGCTCTATTATCCGGGTACGGTACGCGGTTTGGCGACCGGGGCCTCCATTGCGGTCGGCCGCCTGGGTTCCATTGCCGGTCCGTTGGTGGCCGGTCACCTGTTGGGTCAGGGCTGGGGACCTGCAGGTGTGGCTATGGCCATGGTGCCGGTGGTCCTGGCCGCCGGTATCTCTGCTGCGATCATGACGATCCGTGGTCGCTATATCGACGCGTAACGGCGCTCCGACGGGGCAGGGTTGTTAACCAGCCGCGCCCTGCCGGAACCGTCCGGGTGAACATCCGACCCGGCCTGTGAAAAAGCGGTTGAAATAGGCCGGATCGGTAAAACCCAGGTCGAATGCGACTTCTGCCACCGCCAGATCGCTGTACAGAAGGCTGCGTTTGGCTTCAGCCAGCAGCCTGTCATGCAGAAGATCAAGGGGTGGATGGCCTGTCACAGCGATGCAGGCCGCGCGCAGCCGCCCCGGCGTGACGCCCAACGCATCGGCGAACTGTGCGACACCCCATCCGGCACGATAATATTGTTCAATCATGTCGCGGTAACGGGCCACCAGGGCTGCACGGGGCCCACGGGCTGCGCCGCTGCCGCCCGCCGACAGACGTGCTGCCCGCCAGGCATGAACCAGCAGCGCCATCAACGCGGCCTCAACCAGCAGCGACCGTCCCACGCGGGTACCGGACGTTTCCGCTTCCAGCAAGGTCGCCATCCGCAGGCAGTCGGCGCCGTCATCACCCAGGGGCACGATGGCCGGCCGACCGAACAGGTCACCCAGTCCCGGTTCCCGCCGCACCAACCCGCGCAGCAGTGGTTCAACAAACGTCACCACATGGCCTTGGCTGTCGGCATTCCACTGAAACCCATGCACCTCTCCCGCCGGGACCAGCAGCAGGCAGGGTGCCGTGAACCCCGTCCGCGTCCCGTCCACCAGCAACGCCCCTCCACCGCTGGCAATGACCAGGACATGGTTCAGGTCAGCATGGGCGTGCGGTTGGATCTGCCAGCCGCTAGGCTGACTACGTCGTTCCACGGTTTCGGCATGAATGAAATGTTCATCTGCCTTGGCCTCCGCCTCTCCATAAAGGAAGAAACGGGGTACGGGATTACTGGTTTTGCGGCTCATGCGCCGCAGCATGACAAGCAGGCGATGAAAAATCCAACTTTTTGATAGATGCGTGTCCTGTGCCAATGGTTCGCCGACGCTATCCTTTCCCCAGCACCCCATAAAAATGACAGGGAGAGGGATCGTGATGCGCACACAGGTTGCCATCATCGGCGCGGGACCGGCTGGATTGCTGCTTGGCCACCTTTTGTACAAGGCAGGTGTCGAATGCGTCATTCTGGAACGGCGTGACCGCGCCTATGTTGAAAGCCGCATCCGCGCCGGCATCCTTGAACAGGTAACGGTGGATTTGTTGCGTCAGGTGGGCGTTCATGACCGGATGGATCGTGAAGGTCTGCCCCATAAAGGTTTTGCGCTGTCGACGGATGGCGATAATACCCGTATCGACATGAAGGCGCTGACCGGCAAATCCGTCATGGTTTATGGCCAGACCGAAGTGACACGCGACCTGATTGATGCCGCCTTCCGTCGCGAGATTCCGCTTTTGTTTCAAGCCGACAATGTAGCTCTGCATGACATTACCAGTGCCCGGCCCCATGTCACCTTCCGCCATGATGGGGTGGACCAGACGCTGGAATGTGACTTCATTGCCGGCTGTGACGGGTTTCACGGTGTGGCGCGGGCCAGCATTCCCGCCGATATCCTGCGCACCTTCGAACGGGTCTATCCGTTCGGCTGGCTGGGGGTTCTGGCCGACGTGCCGCCCTGTGATCATGAACTGATCTATGCCAGCCATGAACGGGGCTTCGCCCTGGCTTCCATGCGGTCCCATACCCGCTCGCGGTACTATGTGCAGGTGGCCAATACGGAAAAGGTGGAGGATTGGTCCGACGACCGGTTTTGGGACGAACTGTGCCTGCGCCTGGGTGATGAGGTGGCGCCGCGTGTGACACGCGGCGCCTCGATTGAAAAATCCATCGCGCCGCTGCGCAGCTTCGTGGCGGAGCCGATGCGCCATGGCAACCTGTTCCTGGCCGGTGACGCTGCCCATATCGTTCCGCCGACGGGGGCCAAGGGCCTTAACCTCGCTGCCACCGACGTCGCTTATCTGGCTGATGGTCTGGCGGACCATTATCGGGGCAACAGCGCCGGGATCGACGCCTATTCCCACCGCGCCCTGTCCCGCGTGTGGAAGGCCGAACGCTTCTCCTGGTGGTTCACCAGCCTGATGCACCGTTTTCCGGAAACCGATGCGTTTGGACGGCGCATGCAGATCGCCGAACTGGACTATCTGCGTGGTTCCTATGTGGCCCAGCAATCGCTGGCCGAAAACTACGTGGGCCTGCCGCTGCGCTGATGCCTGATACCCATGGAACAAGTGCCATCCCGACTGGGTTGGCCAATGGGGGGTGCTGGCTTTTACGTCGGACTCCGTCCTAAAAACGGGCACCCCCACTCTCTCAGTCATCAAGGCAGTCCGGCGATGGCCCGCCGGTGATCCGACGTCGGATATCGTTGCGTTGGCGTGACGCTGCTGCCTGTCCATCGCCAAGCCTTCTTTGCGCGGCGCCCAGCACAAAATCAGGCTGGTGTGCCAATCACGGGCCGCGAGATGGCACGGGATAACGGGTCTTTGCGCGGATGAAACCGTCCGCCCCACTCCCCCGGCCTTGATTCTCCGATACGAAAATTTCTTTGACAGCACAGGCCCTGTGCGGCGCCGCCGACCGTGTCGCTGTCATGACCGGCGAGGGCCTGTTGCGCGCCGCCGCGCCGGCCGTCCATTCGGGACCTCAATCGGCCTTTCTAAGCGGCAAATCAGGCAGGAAAAGACAGGGTGGCTGGTCTCTGCGGCTAACCCGTCGGAGCTAAAATGAAGGTCGAATGAAAATCATAATTTAGCTAACTGACTCACCATAAAGACTTAAAAATATTATTGATAGTAGCAGTTCATCTTATGGTTACTTGTATAGTCAAAAAGGAACATGCTCATCTAGTATTCAAGATGATTGCGTGGCTGAGCCTTATTGTCACCATCAGACCGGAATGGGGCATATGAGCAGGATAAAAAACTATCTTAGATTATATGCCGTATGCCCCGTATTGCATGCACGCCACCGGGCGGTCTTAGGGGTAACCCTGTCTCTGGCCGCCGCCGGTGTTGCTTTGGCAGCACCGCCGCCGCCACCCGATGCGCTGCAAAGGCCCCTGGAAACGCCGGAAGACCCGAGCCGGAAGCCGGACAGCCGCATCACCCTTCCCGCCATTGAGGAAGAGGTGAAACCCCTGTCTACCCCAATCACCGGGACGGACGGACAGGAGCTGCCGCGTTTCACATTGCTGGATGTGGCGCTGACTGGTAACCGATCCATCGCCACCGAGGATCTGAGGCCAGCCTATAGTGCGTTGATCGGAACGGTCATCAGCATTGCGGACCTCTTCGCCATCCGCGACGCGCTGCAAAACATCTACCTCAAACGCGGTTATTTTTTGACCCGTGTCATCCTGGAGCCGGACACGTTGGCAGTGGCCGGGGCTGTTCCGAAAATCCGGGTGGTCGAAGGGCTGATCACTGATGTCGTTTTGAATGGCGATCCGGGGCCGGTGGCCGCGTATTCAGCGTATCGCCGAAAAGCTGCGGACCGGGACGGCTGTCACCCTGTCGCGGCGTCAGGCGCTGACCAGCATCGGGAGCCTGCTGATTGATGTGACGGGGTCCGTGACCGGCACCTATGGCTTTCATGTCCTGCCGCCCAGTCAGAAGGCGCAGTTGGGCGGGGCCAGTTATGGCCGTGGATACCATTTCGGACAGTTGACCGGCGACCGTGCCGTGCAAGCCAGTGTGGAATTGGCGGGCCGTTCCCCCTCGGACTGGTTGTTGGCCGGGTCGTCCATCGGCCCATACCTGTTTTATGATTACGGCACCGTCTGTGATATTGCACCGGAAGACCCGCCGCGCCGCTACCTGCACTCGGTCGGGGGCGGTGTGCGCCTTGGGCTTACCCGCTTTCTCTCTCTGGACGTTGAATATGCCCGACGGTTGGTCACCAACCCCGCGCGCAGCAATGACGAAAAGCTGAACCCCGATCAGGTCTTCCTGCGCCTGCTCGGCCGGTTCTGATGCGATGGCGACCAAACGCCCACCGCCCCCTTGCCTGGACAGAAAGGTGATTGGCCCATGAAGCCGCCATTGCTGATCACGACCCGTGCTGTCTCCCGCCGCACCCGTCTGACCGCCCTGCTGCGTGGCGGGGTCGGTCTTGGTGCGTTGCTGGTGGTGATGCCCTTGACCGCAGACGCCGGCCCAACCGGCGGGACGGTGGTGCAGGGCACCGCCACCATTGCCGCGACCACCGCCACCCAGCCAGAGGTCAGCCAAACCACGGCCCGCGCCGTTATCGACTGGACCGGCTTCAACCTGGCCAGCAACGAAAGTATGATTTTCAAACAGCCATCAGCGGCGTCGGTCACGCTGAACCGCGTTACAGCCGGGACCGGGACCGTTATCGCTGGCCAGCGCCCAGCAGTTTGAAGACCTGTTCCTGACCGCCACTGCCGTGAGCCGCCTGAAACTGGATGCCGATCTGGTGGTGCTGTCTGCCTGTTCCACGGCAGCGTCCGGCGGGGGGGCTGACCGTGAACCATTGTCGGGTCTGGTCAACGGCTTTCTGGTGGCCGGTGCCCGCAGTGTGATGACCACCTTCTGGGATGCCCCTGACATCGCAGCCAACATGGCCACCAATGGCATGTTCAAGCAGATGCGGGAAAATCCGGGCCTGTCGGTGTCCCAAGCGCTACGTCAGGCACAACTCACCTTGTTGCGCGCCCCGCTGACCCCGGGCCCAGACGGATTATCCTACGATCCGGCCTTTTCCCATCCCGTCGCCTGGGCCGTCTTCGGTCTTGTCGGTGATGGCGGTGGCGATGAGGCCACCGGCCCTTCTCCTTCCTGAGAGAGCTTCATCATGAAACAACACATGTCATGGCTTTGCCTGATGTTCCTGATGGCAGCACCCGCCGGGGCGCAGCCGATTGATGCCAGCAAGGGCGTCACCAGTTGCGACATGCAACTGGCCTTCCGGGGGCAGGTTGATGCCGCCTGCGGCAGACAGGCGGATTCCGCTCCGCTCGGCCCGAAGCGGTCCATCGGGATCGGCGACATCCGCGGTGTTAAAATTGATCCAGGGCCGGCCCAGGCGCCGGCGGGCAATGCCGGGGGCCTGGTGGAGAACAGGCCGCGCGGGATCACATTGCCCTCGGTCACCTTCGCCAGCGGTTCGGCGCGGCTTTCTCCCTCAGCCCGGCCCAATCTTGAAAAGATCGGCGACTTTCTGGCCCGCAATCCGGATATTCGTCTGGAAATCGGTGGCCATACCGATGCTGCCGGTACAGAGGAGGCCAATAAGGTCCTCTCGCAGCGCCGGGCCAATGCCGTCATGACCATCCTGGTTAGCCGTGGCGCCTCGGAAACCCAGTTTCTGCCGGTCGGATATGGGGAGGAACGGCTGGTGCCGGATGAGCCTTGTGTGTCGGAAAAGCAGCGCCGCGTCGAACTTTTCGTTGTCGGCACCAACCCCTGGTCTTCCTCCGCCGACACGTTGCGGTTCTGCGACTGATACCAGCGCTTGCACCATGGCGCGGAACCGAGCGGCTGGATGGTGGCGCTGGTGATGAAAGTCCGACGATTGGTTCCGATCACGGGGGCGGGGTACTAGGGGCCCGTCGGTACCTGGACCCGGATGGCGGCGCTGGCCCGCTGACCGGTGCTGTCCATCACCGTCAGGCGCGCAAAACCGGGGCCGGCGGGCCGCCAGAACCGGCTGTTATCGGGCAGCGGGACATTATCCGCGACCCAGCGATAAGGTGGTGTGCCCCCGGCGACCGACAAGGACACCCCCTCCGCCAGCGCCTCCACCTCTGCCCCATCGGGGGGAAACAGGATGCGCAGCCGTTCGACACGCGGCGCTGCCGGCCCGCCACCGTCCAGTCGCGCCAGTCCCGGCGGCGGGGTGGCGCGCAGTAACGCATGGTCGGGTTCCGGCACCGGGGTCCGTGGCTTGTCGGGCGGCAGCAGGTCAAAGACCCGGAACATCAGGGGGGCTGCTGTCAGTCGCCCCGCCGCGCCCGGCCGGGGCGCTCCATCAGCCCGGCCGATCCATACCGCCACCGTGTAATCACCCGAAACCCCGACTGTCCACGCGTCGCGAAAACCAAATGATGTGCCGGTCTTGAAGGCGACCCGCCGCCGTCCGGCGATACCCTGCCCCCCAGCCAGTCCATCGGGCAGGGGACTGTCGCGCAGCACACCCAGCACCGCACGCGCCGCCGCCACTCCCACCAGCCGTCCACTCCTGTCAGGCTCTGGTGTATCAATCCGGTATCGTAACGGCTTTGTTAGCCCGTCATCTCCCAACGCTGCGTACAACATGGCCAGGTCGGTCAGTCGGATGCCCACCCCGCCAAGGGCCAAAGGCAGACCCGGTTCCGCCGCCATTGGCAGAGACAATTCCGCCCCCGAAATGGTTAGCAGTGCGGTCATGCGGGCCGGGCCCACCCGTTCCAGCACACGTACGGCTGGAATGTTCAATGAGCGTTGCAGTGCCTCGCGTGCCGTCACCACCCCATGGAAACCATCATCAAAATTCCGCGGCAGCCAGTCACCGAACCGCTGGGGCGCATCCTCAATCAATGTACCGGGATGCAAGGAGAGGTCATCAAAGGCCAGGGCATAGATGAAGGGTTTCAGCGCTGATCCCGGTGATCGTACCGCCCGCGACAGGTCAAGTTGCCGGACCTGCCAGTCACCGCTGCCCAGATGGGCCAGCACCCGCCGGTCGCGGTTGGCCAGGACCAGCACCGCTAAATCACCTCCTGGCTCCATCCGCGCCAGTTCGGCCCTTCCCAGCCCTTCCAGGGCGCGCTGCAAATCGGTGCGTATGCCGGTACGGATGAGCGCCCCCGCCGCTTCACCGGTCGCCAGCCGTTCGGCCAGATGCGGGGCCAGGGCGGGCAGGGGCAGCATGGCGGCAGGCAGCGGTTCGTCTTTCGCCACCATTGCCACATCCGCCGCGATCAGACCGGCCGCCGCTGCCCGATCCAGCACCTTTGCCCGCGCTGCCCATGCCGCTTGTGGAAACCGGTCGGGTCGCAGCCGTTCCGGTGATTGCGGCAACGCTACCAGCAGCGCCGCCTGTGCCGGGGTCAACTGCCCAGGTTCCTTGCCGAACCAGGCCAGCGACGCCGCCCGCACCCCTTCGAGCGGTCCGCCGAAAGGCGCCAGGCTCATATAAAGCGACAAGACCCCATCACGGCCTAGACGGCGGCGCAACTGTAACGCCCGCAGCGCCTCGCTGAATTTGGCGGTAACAGTCCGGGGCTGCGGTGACAGCAGCCGTGCCGCCTGCATGGACAGGGTGGATGCGCCCGACACCACCCGCCCATGATGGGCGGCCTGGGCAGCGGCGCGCAGGATGGCCAGCGGATCGACACCCGGATGCCATTCATGGCGCCGATCTTCCACGGTCAGCAGCATCGCGCGATAAAGCGGGTCGACCTTCTGTTGATCCGTGGCCAGCCGCCAGGCCCCTTCCGCAGTGGGAAAGGCGCGCAGCAGCCGCCCCTCACTGTCCAGCACCTCTACCGACCGCCCTTGCCACCGCGCCATGTCGGGTGGCAACAACAGGTCGGCGACAACCAGCCCCGCAGCCAGCGCCACCATAGCCCCGGCCAGGACCAGACGGCGGCGCCTGCTCACTCCGCAATCTCCAGCCGGCCCATCGCCGTGCGCGCCTTAACCTTGGGTACATACATATGTTCGGCCAGGGCGGCGGGCAGGGCGAAACGACCTGGGCTCACTGCCCGCACCACATAGGCAATTCGGAAACCCCAGCGTCGGTCCAGACTGAAACCCGATAGACCGATGGCGCCCTTGTCATCTTCCCGATAAACGGGCAGGGACACTGCCGCGACAAACCGATCATCACGTCCTTCGGCAATGTTGGTGTCGCTCAGCCGACCCAACCAGGCATAACTGGCCTGCTCCGGTCGGATCACGCCTTCCACCTCCAGCCCGGCGGGCAACAGGTCGAGAATGGCGTAATCCCCCCGGATGGCGGCCTCACTGGCATTGCCCTCCACCACAATGATGATCCGATCATTCTGCTTCACGGATGCCGGGTCGATAACCAGACCATCGGCACTGTAAAGGCTTTTGCGCAGGGTGATGCCGGCTTCGGTAGCGGGCACCGGGTCCACGGGCACGCCCTCCACCGACAATGTCCGGTACAGCCCGGTTTCGCCCTGGTTGGCCAGCGTTACCCCGCTGCGCAACCGCTCGGGTGTCAGCGGTACCGACACCGGATCACCTGTGCCGAGGGCCGCGCCATCAAGGGCTACCGACAAGCGTACCCCCTTTGGGGCGAGATTGGCGGCAGCGCGCAACATCCAGGCTTTCTCCTGGGTATTGGTCGCATCGGCGCGACTGTCCAGCATCCCGACGCTGTCCAGAATGCCGGGAACGCCGGCGCCCCGGCCCCCAGCCGCCATCAGGCTGGCCACAGCATAGGTATCGCGCAGCCGGCTGCCATAGGTGTCGGTGCGTTCCGGCAGGGTGGCGGTCTGGCCGGTGCGCCGGGCCTTATCCCGTGCCTGCTGCTCCGCCGCCTCGTTGGCCTGCCAATCCGCCAATTGCCGCTGGGCTGCGGCAAAGGACTGCCCCGCGCGTGCCCGCTCGCCCACCGCATCCAGTGCTGCGCCGAGATGGGCTGCGGCCAGGGCCTGTGTCGGCATCGTACTGTCGTGGAAGTAACGCAGGTCGCCGGCATTGGCCTTGCCCTTGCGCGCCAGCACCCAGGACGCATAGGCCCGGACAGCGGGTGGGTAAGAGCGGGTGGTGGCATTACCCAGCCATTGACGGCCCAGCATCAATGCATCCGCCGGCACCACAAAGCCCTGGTCAGACGCCAGTTCCAGAAAATCCATGGCGAAGACCGACATCCACGGATCGGCCGCGTCACCATACTGTCCCCACATCCGGAAACCGCCTTCCCGGTCCTGCAGGGACAGAACACGGTCCACACTGTTCTGCACCCGATCAGCGATCCCCTTGTCCTGGGCACTGCCGGCCATCAGGGCCAGGTCGTTGAACCAGAGCAGGGGCATGGCCCGGCTGACCGTTTGTTCCAGGCAACCGAACGGATACCGGTCCAGCCAGCGCAGCATGCCCGGCACATCCAGTCCCTGCCAGCGCGATACCGACAGCGCGACACTTTCCGAACCCGGCACCATCCCCTCCAGAAGATCGGCCGGCAGCAGCAGATTTTCGCCCGGCGCCAGGGTGGCCACCATCTCCCGCGTGACCGGCAATTGCGGTGGGCGCACCTGAATGGGCCAGGCCCGGTCAACCTTGAAGCCGCCGGGCCCCGATACGCTCAGCGTGACGGTGCCGATGCCCGCAGCATTGCCGTCCAGCGGCACAGAAAACACCTGCCGTTCGCCCGCTGCCAGATTGATGGTCCGTTCCGCCAGTCCACCGGCGACCGGTCCCTTGGCCAACACGCTCACACGATAATCACCGGCCATGCCCTCCACATTATGCAGCAGCACTGTGGCACGGCCCGCGTCAGCCGGCGACAGGAAGCGCGGCAGGATCAGTTCGGCCACCACCGGGTCACGCACTGTCAGCCGGGTTTCCGCCGATCCCAACTTCTCTGCGTCCCAGGCCACCGCCATCAGGCGCAGTTCACCCTGAAAATCCGGAATGGTCAGGGGGATATTGGCCTTACCCCTTGCGTCCAGCGGCACGATACCGGAGAAAAGGGCGACGGTCCGGGTTGGCACCACATCCAACCCGCGTCCACCGAACCCGTCGCCGCCCTGATCATCGCTTTGCGCCTGCGCCCTTATCAAGCGGCCATAATCATCACGCATGGACACGCCCAACTGCCGTTTCGCCAAAAAATGTTCCTGCGGTTTCGGCGTGGTGAAGCGGGTCAGTTGCAGGATGCCCTGATCTACAGCGGCCAGGGTGACATGTGCTTGTTTGCCCGCCCCCGAGATCGCGACCGGCACCTCAACCGTCTGACGCCGCAGAACCCTCTGTGGTGCCGTGATCGTCACACCCAATGTACGCCGCCCCGCATCCAGGCCCAGCCAGGCCACGCCAACCGCCCGCACCGGCGCGTGGCCCAGCTTTTCGGTCAACGGTCGGTATAAGGTGACCAGCGCATAAGCACCGGGGCCCCAGTCGGCCCCCATCGTCACCTGGACATCGGTGCCACCGGCGGGCACCGCGATGGTGCGGGTCTCATGCACCCTCTCATTGGCGATGACCAGCAACGCCTCGCCCGCCGCCTCGCTATCGATACGCAGCCGGGCCGTATCGCCAGGAGCATAGCCAGCACGGTCGGCGGCCAGCTTCAGCCGGTCGGGCCGATCCGGGCCGCTATCGCCATACCAGCCGCTTGAGAAAGCCAAGGCTGTTTCCGCCTTGCTGGCGGAATCGGTGACAATCAGTCGATATCCGCCCCAGGTAACCGCCTGTGACAGAACAGACGGTTTATCGGCGCCAACGTCCAGGGTACCACTGGCCACCAGTTTTTCCTGTGGCACACGCTGGTACTTCCAGGCACCGCCGCTCCGGAACCATTGCCAGGTGGAGGTATCCTTGACCAATCGCCAGGACAGGCCCTTGGCGACAACCGGGTTGCCATCTTCATCAACGACCATCACCTCGAACCCGGCCCGCGCCCCCTCCGGTACAGCGTCAGCGAACTGTGGCCGGATGCCGATGGACACTGGCGTCACCGGTACCGGCACATAGACATGTTCCGCCGTGGCCCGCCCCCCCGGTTCGCGGATGGCGACATAGATATCGGCGCGCAGGGGCTGTGTGCCCGGCAAATCCGCCGGCACCGTCCCAGTGACCTGCGTTTGGCCGGCCGCATCGGTTTCGCTGATGGTCAGTTCCACTGGTTCAACAGTGAATTCATCGGCCGGCATCCCCCAGCGGAAGCCCTTGTGACGGGGGAAGGGGGCCGGATCGGGTTCCAGGGTCAATCGCGCTTCACCGGCCAGGGCGGACCCCGGCGCGCCATAGAGAAAGCGGGCATTCACCGCCAGCGACAGTGCTTCACCCGGCGACAGACGGTTTGGCTTGTTGTCGATGGTGACCGCCAGTCGCTGCGGTACGAAATCCTGCACCTGAAACCGCACCGTCCCAATGGCCGGGCCTTCGGGATCGGCATGGGCGGCGGCTTCCCATTGGCCACGATTGGCGCTGGCAGGAAGGGTGATCGACAGGTGCCCGGCCCCGCCCCCCTCATCAGGCAGCTCAAACCGCTGATGCTCCTTGCCGTCGGGCCGTTTCACCGTGATGGTCAGTCGCCGACTGGGCAGGGCCAAGGCCTCCCGGTCACGCAACAGAGCGATCAGTTCAACCGTCTCGCCGGGGCGATAGATACCGCGTTCGGTGTACAGAAAAGCATCCGCCGCCGCTGCGGGGCGCCGACCCTCCACGCCCCGGTCGGACAGGTCGAAACCGGGCCGGCGCAGATCCAGGAAGTTAAAATCCCCGCCTGCGCCATAGGCCATGATCATGACCGGCGCCATTCCACCCTCGCCGCGCAACAGGCCGGCCTGGAACCGAACCATGCCCGAACCGTCGCTCTTGGCTTCGCCCAACACCTCATTATTCCGGGCAATCAGGGTGATGCTTACGCCCGCCAGGGGCTTGGCACTGGCCAGCGACCGGATCGACAGGGTCAATCCGTCATCGCCACGAAAACTGGTCAGGCCCAGGTCAGACTGCACAAGCCATTGCCCGGCCTGCGGCCGGTAATCCTCTGAATAATAAAGACCCTCCTCATCGCCGGCGCGCGGCGCATCGGGATTGGCGGCGACCAGCAGATAGGCGCCGGGTTCGGTCCTGCCCACCGCGTCGGCCAAGGGAAACAGCGTGGTCACGGCGCTGTTGCGCGGCCCTTGCACGGGGATTTCTCCCTGCCAGACCAACCGTCCTTCATCCTCCTGCACGTCCCGCGCGCTGTAGGGATAAATGCTGCGCTCATCCACAAAATCCTGGCGCATGCGGGCCAGCATCCGGTCACCCACACGGTACAGCTTGATGGATAGCCGTTCGACATTCACCGTCGTGATCGGCAGCCCGTCCCCTGTCTCGCGCGGCAGGATAAAGCCTTGACCCAGCGCCACGGCAGGCGGTCGGTCATTCAGGGCCAGGGTGACATTCTGCCCCTCGACCAACGCCCCATCCGCAGCCGCAGGCAGGCCAGGGCGGATACCGACACTGAACTCCCGGCCGAAGGCCAGGCCGGACAGACACAGTTTTTCTCGCTGAACCCGGAAGCCAGCTTTTACCTCTGTCGGCAGGTCGACATAGTCGGCGTAATTGACAGTACCCGTCTCATCCAGGGGTTTGTTGAAAACCAGACAGGCCTCTGCCACGGCGCCGCTGGCCTGCGTTGTCACGCGCGTGAAACGGAAGACGCTGTCATCGACCAACGGGGCCAGCGATGTCGGCGTTACCGGTTTCCTGCTGGGCGGCGACACACTGCCGGTGACAACCGTTCCACTCTGGCCATCATCGCCGTAAAAGGCCGCCCAACCTGCAATGGCCCCAACCGCCACCGCCGCGACAACAACAACCGACAGCGCCACCCGTTTTGAAACTGCCATGATGTCCCCCGCACTCCCCACACAGGAGAGAGGGTGCCAACAGCATTATGGCAACACAACGGTCGGCCGGACAGACTGGGCGGCTTTACCTCTTGTGGGCAGGGGCGGTCACTTGCCCCCGCCTGCCGCGATCCACGCATCAATGCGCTGTGCCAGCATGGTCATCGGCATCGGCCCGTCGTTTAGCACCAGGGCATGGAACTGTCTGATATCGAAGTTCTGACCCAGCGTTTTTTCTGCCCGCGCCCGCAAGTCTGATATCGTCAACTGTCCAATCTTGTAACCCAGCGCCTGACCCGGCCAGCCGATATAGCGGTCGGTCTCGCTCTGGATGTTCTTTTCGGCCAACGCGCTGTTATCGCGCAGACAGCTCGCGGCCTCCTCGCGCCCCATATTCTTCCAATGGATACCGACATCCATGATCAGGCGGCACGCCCGCCACATCTCCATCGACAGCATGCCAAACCGTTCATAGGGCGTCGTATACAGGCCCATTTCTGCCACCAATTGTTCCGTATACAGCGCCCAGCCCTCGATATAGGCGGTGATATCCTCCTGCCGACGGAACTGCGGCACCCCCTGAAGCTCCTGCGCCAAGGCGATCTGTAAATGATGGCCGGGCACCCCCTCATGCGCCACCAGAGCCGGCAGCTCATAAAGCGGCCGCATGGAGAGATGCGACGTATTGATCATCAGGCCGCCGGCCACACCCTGTTCAGGGCTGCCCGGATGGTACCGACCGGACGTGTAGCCCTCTTCAATTTCTGGCGGCACAGGCCGCACACCATAGGGTAGGCGGGGCAGCAGGCTGAAATATTCAGGCAACTTGTCGTCGATCCGTTTGGCCAGCCGGCTCGATTTTTCCAGGAGCTGTTCGCGCGAGGTCGCATAAAATTCAGGTGATGTGCGAAGAAAGTGCAAGAACGCCTTGAAATCTCCTGAAAAACCCGTCTCTTTGATGACATCGTCCATGGCAGCGCGAATGCGGGCAATCTCTGTCTGGCCCAATGCGAACACCTGATCCGGGCTCAGGTCGGTTGTCGTTTCGCGCTTCACCCGATAGGCATAATAGGCCTTGCCCTCGGGCAGACTGGCGGCACCGAGGCTGGCCCGCGCCTGGGGTAGATATTCCTTGGCAAAGAAATCAGCCACGGCTGCTTCCGCAGGCTTTACCAACTCGATCACCAGGGCCCGGCCGCGCGCCAGATATGCTGTCCGCTGGTCCGCCGGTATCGTAGCCGGCAGGGATTTCAGCGGTTCCAGCAGGGCGTGGTCGTCCGCCTTGAGGTCTGCCAGGGTGCGGGTCATGCGCACCGCTGCCTCAGCCACCAGTTGGGGCTGTACAAAGCCGGTTTTCAGCCCGCGCCGCATATTGGCGATATTGGTGGCGTAATAGGCCGGCAGGGCGGCAACCCGTATCAGATAGGCCTCAACCTCTGCGTCAGTGCGCAAGCGGGTGCTGCTGGCGGTGTAGCTGGGGACATAAAAAAAGCCGCTGTCGCTGTTGAATGGTATGCGTTCTTCATCAAAGCGCGCACCTTCCAGGTCCATGGTCAGCTTGCGCAGCAGCAACGCGTGGTTCAGCGCGTCTTGGCCGGACAGGCTGGCGGCAGGGATGGCGGCCAGACGGTCGCGCAGGTTGGTGATGGCGCGGACCTTATCCTGGATAGCGGCCGGGCTGTCATCGGGCCAGCGCCGGGCCGCTTCCAGATCACCGCGCTGCGCCGCACCAATCGGGTCCAACCGGTTCAACAACTGGTCATAGGCATCAACAACTGCCCGCAGATCCTCCACCGGCCCGGCCCAGGCTCCAACGCTGCCCATCAGGAACAGCGCCAGACCAGCCCCGAGGGCTTGGGCCAGGGCAGGGCGGTGGCGGGTCCGGGCAGCGAGGGTTGGCATGGCTGAACCTGTTGTGGGTTGTTGCTGTGGCTGGTTGCGCGTGCCCGATGGCGAGATGATGACGGCTAGATAACCGTGAATCCCGCCCAGAACGGGTCTTCGCGGTCGATCCAGAGTGTATTGAACCCCGTGGCAATGGCGCTGCCCTGGATGGAGGGGATGATCGCCTTCTGGCCGTTGAGATCGGCAATGGCCTCCACTTTACCGATGAAGCGGCTGCCGATATAGCTCTCATGCACAAACTGGTCACCCACGGCCAGCCTTCCCTTGGCGACAAGATGCGCCAGCCGGGCCGAGGTGCCCGTACCGCACGGGCTGCGGTCGATGGCCCGCTCGCCATAGAACACAGCATTGCGGCCATCAGCGCCGTCGCCACGCGGCTTGTCCGCCCACAGGACGTGGGAGACGCCGCGGATACGGTTGTCAACGGGATGTACCGGTTCGATCTTCTCTCGCATGAGGGTACGAATACTGCGCGAAAGTTCGACGATGCGCGCGGCCCCCAGATCATCCAGCCCTTGATAGGGGCCCTGCGGCTCAACAATCGCGTAATAGTTCCCGCCATAAGCAACATCGACCGACAGCGGGCCAAAACCGGGCACTTCGATCGCCACGCCCATGGCAGCGACATAGGAGGGCACATTACGGATACGCACCCAGGTGACGCGCTGGCCTTCGGTGCCATACTCGATATCAATGATGCCCGCCGGCACTTCCACCCGCAGGTGGCCCGGCTGCCGTGGCAGGATCAGGCCGTGTTCCAGGCCGAAGGTAATCATGCCAATGGTGCCATGCCCGCACATGGGCAGACATCCGCTGGTTTCGATGAACAGGATACCGATATCGCTGTCGTCACGGGTGGGCGGGTAGAGAAAGCCGCCGGACATCATGTCATGGCCGCGCGGTTCAAAACACAAACCCGTGCGGATCCAGTCGAAACGCTCCAGGAAATCCTGTCGGCGTTCGGCCATGGACCCGCCACGCAACAACGGTGCCCCGCCGGCAACCAGTCTGACCGGATTACCGGCTGTATGTCCGTCGATGCAAAAGAACGTATGGCGCATGGCTGTCTCCGTCGCCACCTCAGATCGGCCGCGTTGCCGCGGCCTTCTCAACCATCGCGGTCACCTGCGCGCGGCGTTCCCCGGCCAGCGGCAGCCTCGGCAGACGCACCCGCTCTGAACCACGCCCCATGATCTGTTCGGCCAGCTTGATCGACTGTACCAGATCATGCTCCGCATCCAGGTGCAGCAGCGGCATGAACCAGCGATAAATGCGCCGCGCTTCGGCAATATCGCCCCGCTGCAGCGCTTTGATCAGCGCGACCGATTCCTGCGGAAACGCACTGGTCAGTCCGGAAACCCAGCCATGGGCGCCCAGGATCATGCCCTCCAATGCCACATCATCCAGACCAGCCATCAGCACATAGCGGTCGCCGAATTCATTGATCAGGTCGGTAAAGCGGCGGGGGTCTGGTGCGCTTTCCTTGACCGCGACGATGTTCGGAATATCCGCCAGCTTTTTCAGCACCCGCGCGGAGATCGACACCCGATAGGCCGGTGGGTTGTTGTACAGCATAATGGGCAGGCTGGTGGCATCGGCCACGCTTTTGAAATGGGTATAGAGTTCTTCCTCGGTCGGCACATAAACCATGGCCGGTAGCAGCATCAGCCCATCAACGCCAAGCGACTCGGCATCCCGCGCAAAGGCGACCGCCCGTTTGGTGGTCAACTCTGAAACGCCGGCAACCACAGGCACACGCCCGCCCACAGCGCTGCGGGCGCGGTCCAGGATGGCGCGCTTTTCGTCCGGTTCCAGGGAGTTGTTCTCGCCACAGGTACCCAGCAGGATCAAACCATCCACCCCGTCGCGGATCAGCGCATCCTGCACGCCGGCCGTCGCGTCATAATCAACGCAAAGGTCCTCGGTGAACTGCGTGGTGGCGGCGGGATAAACACCCGTCCAGGAAAGCGCGGCCATGATCATCGCTCCGTCGTTATGTGACCGGTGCAAACGAACGCATTCGATGCGTCGATCACACAGGTGCCCTAAAGGGATTGATAATCGTATACGATATACTTTTTGAGAAATAAAGCGCTATCCCCGCTGCTGCGGCGGCGCTGGAACTCTGGCGGCGCCCAATAAAGGTGGGGACAGGTCAATCTCCCAGTTGTTCGCGCAGATCATCCAGGGTCGCCTGGATATGGTCATGGATCAATCCCTCAACCAGCGGCGCGTCGCCCTCGGTCCAGGCGTCCAGAATGGCGCGATGTTCGCGCTTGGCCCGGTCCTCACGCCCCTTCGGTTCCAGGTGCATCCGCACATAGCGTTCCGACAGAATGAGCAGCCGGGTCAGCAGTTGAAAAGTCACCGGGCCGGCGGGCTGGATCATCGACAGATGGAACAACCGGTTCTGGGTGACATGATCGGCGCCGTCCAGATCCTGGTTCTTTTCCAAGGCTTCCAGGGCAGCACGGGCCGCCGCATGATCGTTGATTGTTGCCCGCCCTGCGCCATCGGCCACCGCACCAGGCTCTAGCTTCAGGCGGAGGGCAAAAATCTCCGATGCTTCACCCATCGACATGGGCCGTACCACATAGCCCCGGTTGGGGTAGGAGGTGAGCAGCCCATCCTGCTCCAGCCGGCCCAGCGCTTCCCTTAAGGGGATTTTGCTGACCCCCAGTTCGGTGGCAATCACATCCTGCCGCACCGGCGTTCCCGGTGCGATACCCCCAGACAATATTCGCCGCCGGACAACTTCATAGGTTTGGTCGGACAGGGTTCTGACAACGATGCTCATCAAGCGCCACTTGGAAAGATGGACCGCCGGTGGGCATCATGCCCGCGCCAGCCATTTAACCTTATACAATTCCCGTTGATGCCGCCATGCGACGATGAAATCGGGCGGATGACCGTCCAGCTTTGCTGTTTTCCGCTGCGTCCGATCCCTGATCTGTCGCCTTTCCCGCCATGGTTGGGGGCCAGTGGCCTCTTGCCTCACTGAAAGCATGGATGGCTTCCACCACCCACAGGCCTCTCGGGTATCAACCGACTCTATGGATTGACAGGCGGCACGGGACCGGTTGGGCGCCAAATTTCACGTCGGATCTCACATCATAGGCCCGCACTGTTACGAAGGACGCGCCGGGACGGTGTTCGGTATCAAAGAGCGCTGTTGGCGGTGAAAGCCCCTCATGTGCTGATCACCACGTGGCTGCTGGCAATACAATAATAATCACTGAAAATGAACCAATTTATACAATTATAATTGTTTTGCGCCCTGCAATTTTACGCATACATTCATTATTTTCATGGCAACAGACCACAATGTTGAGAAGAGCATGTTTAAAATCAGCCAAGCGCAGTCGAATGCATTATCTTGTAATGTTAACGAACCATATTACATCCAGAAATGCCCAGCACCGCCACCAAGGCTCAGATGCAATAGTGTATTATTGTTGGATCTGATGGAAAAATACCGGGTGGAGCCTTTAAATATGGTGAATTTTCCATTGGATACGCCCTTTTTGCCAGTCGATTCACGGTTCAAGTTGTTTCCGCCTCCGGTCAACACACTGCTGAAACAGGTGGTGCCGAGCATAAAAGTAACGACCGTTGAGGCTGACATGCTTTACGGCCTGATCATCGACGATTTGAAGGATGGTTTCTTCACATCACTGCCCCGAATGAATGATATGCAATCCATTCGTGATCAGTCGTTTGATAAATCGCGAAAGGCCTATCCTGCGGCACTTTTCACGCCCCAACATATACCGCCTGATCGTCTTGAAGAGTGGTATGGCAATGACGGGCATACTGACGCGTTTCGTCACGCTTATTGGAACGCCCTGATGACCAAGCGGTTCGGTTCTGATTTTGCGGAGAAATTCGCAACGGCCCATGAGGCGGTTCCTGGCAACCCGCCCGGTCGCATGTCAATGGATCTGTTCAACAATGCCGTCGGGCGGCAAATCGCGGTCAATAACCCGTTTGCAAGTGATGAACAACTGGCCGATCTGATCAAAGCGGCTGTGCACAATGGCGACATGGTGGTCATTGGCAAAGATGGCAAGCCGGCATGTTCGGCCAGCGTGTCGATCAATGATCACGGCCTCGTGCCTGTGTCTGCGGCCTCCGGCAGCCAATGAACCGGCGGCGCACACAGCTTGAGATAATGAGTGATAGCACAAAAAGGGCCAGCCCTAAGCAAGGGCTGGCCCGATCAGCGTAGTTCTCTTTCGGTCGTAAAACCGCGCCACCGACTGACGGCGGTGGTGACTGACACCCAGCGACCGGTTCCGATCGCTGGGACGGAGATCAAAGGTAGAGCGAGCGTGTTGCCGGTCTGTGCAAACACGCTCAGTTGATCATTTCAGACCCAGTTCCTTGACGATGTGCTGCGCACCATAGACATGGCGCAGCGCCTCGGTCATGCCGCGTACATCGACCATGACGGCACGGTTGCGCTTGGGTTCATAGCCGTAATCGCCCGACAGGCTGTGGATATTGCCGTCGAAGATCAGACCGATCACCTCACCCTTGGTGTTGATGGCAGCAGAACCGGAATTGCCGCCGATAATGTCGTTGGTGGAAACGGCATTATAGGGCGTGGCCATGTTGACCTTGTCCTTGGCCGCTTCCCAGCTCTTGGCCATATCGAACGGGAAGGCCCCGGTATCCCGCTCGTACAGGCCACCGATGGTGGTGTAAGGCTTGATTTCGGTACCATCCAGTTCCGTCCAGCCCTGCATCTTGCCGTAGGACAGGCGCAGCGACAGGGTGGCGTCGGGATAGACGCTGTCGCCATAGAGTGCGAAGCGGGCCTTGGCAATGCGGGCCTGGGCCTGCTCTACCACCGCGTCCACTTCCTCTTCCACGGATTTGCGGGCCTGACGGGCAGCAGCATCCACCACCTTCATCAGCTTGATCATCGGGTCGTCAGAGGCATCGACCGCAGCCTTGCCCCCTTCAAACAGGCGCAGGCGTTCGGCCGGATCGCCCAGCTTGCTGCCCTTGACGGCAGCGGCGGCGACCTGATCGGGCGACTGCTTGCCCAGCACGGCCTTGACCAGTGCATCATCCGGGCCGAATTGCTCGCGGAACTTGGTCAGCGAGAAGGTCAGCAGGGCAACTTCCAGATCGGCATGGACCGGGGCCGGGTTGGACAGGCGCTGCTTTAAGGCGGGCAGACGGCTGTCACCATATTCGCGCAGGCGCTGACCGGACGGCAGCAGGCGTTCATCACCGGCGCGCAACAGCAGACGGGCATTCATGGCCAGCACGCTGTCAAAAGCCCGCATCCGTTCCAGATGGATCAAACGCTGATAAAGCTGCACATAACGGGCCTGAGCCTTCTCGATCTGCTCGAAAGCGTCGCCCACCTCGGCGGACAATTTCGGGTCGGCGGCGATCTTGGCACGCAGGTCCTGTTCGGCCTTTACCTTGCCACCAAAGAATTCCTTGTCGGCAAGGGCCATCTGGCGACCCTTCCAAACCTTGATGGAATTCTCGATGCTGTTCAGGTCATCAAAGGCCTCGCGGTTGCGGTCTGCATTCTCCCGCCCGAATTCGATCAGCCGGCCGCGACGCTCCTGCGCCCAGAACAGGAAGGAGGGAGCCACATTGTCGCGCACAAATTCCAGTTCGGCGATGGTGCGCAGACGGCTGGTGGAACCGGGATTACCGATGACGAAGCTGGGATCGCCTTCCTTCGTGCCCTCGGTCGACCATTTGAAATGGTGGGGGCTCTTGATCGGCTTTCCATCCTCGTAAACGCGCAGCAACGCCATGTCGAGCGCGTAGCGCGGGAAGTTGAAATTGTCCGGATCACCGCCAAAGGACGCGGCCGACGCCTCTGGCGCAAAGGCCAGACGCACATCCTGGTAGCGCTTATACTTATACAGGTTATAACGGCCCCCCTGATACAGGGTAACGGCGTCGCAGCGCAGTTTGGCGTCGCCACCGGCGCAGTTCTTCTCGATATCGGCCAGCACGGTGCGCCGGGCATTGGCGAAGTCCTGGCCGGTCTTGCCGGCAGTGGCGGCTTCGACCTGGGGCGTGATGTCGGTGATGTCGATCAGTTGGTTGATCTCGATTCCGGCGCAGCTCTTTTCTTCCAGGCGGGTTTTGGCCAGGAAGCCATCGGCCTGATAATCCTTCTCGGCGGATGACAGTTCGGCAATGCAATCGGAAATGCAGTGATGATTGGTCATCACCATACCTTCGCCCGAAACGAAGCTGCCGGAACAGCCGCCGGCCAGCCGCACATAGGACAATTGCGCCTTTTTCAGCCACTTGGCATCCGGCGTGAAACCGGTGGCCTTGGCGATGGCCGCCGTTGGCACATTGTCGATGGTCCACATGCCTTCATCGGCCTGGGCCGCCCCCACCAGAAGGGCAATGGTCGCGGCGGTCGATACCGCCAGCTTCACCGGCTTCACCATAGTTGTTCCCGTCCTTTTCGGTACGCTTGATTTGGCGTCTGCGTTGGATGCTGAGCCCGCGCGCGCGGTCGCGCACGAGCAAGGGCCGCACCATGCGCCCAAGGCCGGGAACGGGTCAACAACCGGATGGGACCGGTTTACAGCACGGACATGGTGCCAGGCGTCAGCCGTTGGCGGCGCGACGGCGCATGAAATCATCCAGGGCGCCGTTCATTTCCTTTAGGAGGGTGGCCACCATCGGATCATTCTGGGCATGGCGCCACACGGCCCCCATGCGCGGATGGTCGGCGAACATGTCAATACCGCCAAAGGCTGGCAGAAATTTTTCCAGGAAAAAACAGGCCGGTACCATGGCGCAATCGGCCAGCGTGAACTGGTCGCCCATGCACCAGGGCCCGGTGATGAAGGTTTCCAGACCGTCACGACCGCGTTTTAACTCAGCCAGTTTTTCACCCACCAGACGGGCGTCGCGGGTGGCCGGGTTCATCTGACCCAGCAGGCCCAGCAGGGCTGGTAGAATGTAAAGATCGGCAGCACGGCTGATGATGCGGGCCCGCGCCCGATCGAGATCACTGCCCGGCAGGATGCGGATTTCCGGAAACCGTTCATCCAGAAATTCGCAGATCACCTCAGACTCGATAATCGCCGTGCCGTCGGCCTCAAGGGCAGGCATCTTGCCATAGGGGTTGATGGCCAGGTACTCCGGCGATTTCAGCCCACCGCCGGGCGGGGGCACCAGCGGAATGTCCAGCCCCTTATGCCGGATGGCCAGCAGCACACGGGTGACATAAGGGCTCAGCAGGACACCATATAGCTTCATCATGCCTCTCTCCGGTCGGCCACCCGTACGACTAGCGCCCCTACATAGCGCGATAGAATGGCGACGGGTAGGGGGCAATGCCTATGGCCGGGTCGCACCCAGTCGGGTGGCACACGCCATACCCTTGACCGGACTGATCCTTTGCCGCCATCAAGGACGGGTCTGTTGCAACCGGGACCGCCCATGCGCCTGTCCATCGCCCTGATCGCCATGCTTGCCATGATGCTGGTGCCCGGCCCCGTGCTGGCGGCTTCCGTCCCGCCGGGCTTTTCCTCTGGCTTGGCTGGGCCGGTTTTGACCTATGTGCATCTGTTCGGCCTGTTGGGTCTTGGCCTCTGGCTGGATATGCAGGGGCGGGGCACGCCGGGGGCGGGGGCCGGGCTGGCCCTGGTCGTGGGCGTCCTGGCCGGACTGTTGACGCGTGCTGGCCTGCACCTGCCCTATACAGGTTTGGCGCTGGAAGCCTCTCTGCTGCTGCTGGGTGGGCTGCTGGCCGCTACCTTGACCCTGCCAACCCTGGTGGGATTGGTCATTGCGGGCATTGTCGGCGCGCTGCATGGGATCAGCCTGTCGCAGTGGGGAGGACCGGTCACCCGTAACGCCCTGTTCTGGCCCGGCATGCTGGCCGGTTGTGTCCTGGTCATGTCATCGGGTGTCGGACTGTCGGCCACCCTTTACCAACTCGGCGGTGGCAAGGCGTCACGGGTGGCGGGGGCACTGATCGCAGTGCTGGGCGTTCTGATGCTGGTGAACATTTTGTGACAAAAACGTTGGATCTCGGCCACAGGTCCCGACTTTTGACGCACCCTGTACCATTGCGCTTGGCAACCGGTTGCGTCCCGGTCCCAGCGCGCGCACGATGACAGGATCGTAAGCCAGCAGGCAAAGGGCGCTTACCATGCCCACCCCATCCGAACCGCGACCCCTCTCACCCGAAGCTGACATGACGTCCATGCTGCTGCGACGACGAACTCTGCTGGGTATCGGGCTGGGGGTGCTGGCCGCACCGTCTGCTCTGTCGGCGCCTACCGGCGATCAGGTCCGGTTTTTCCAGATCGGCACCGGCACCACCGGCGGTACCTATTTCCTGATCGGTGGCCTGCTGGCCAATGCCGTCTCCAATCCGCCGGGATCGCGGCCATGTGACCGTGGCGGGGCCTGTGGGGTGCCGGGGCTGATTGTGGTGGCACAAGCGACATCGGGCGCTGTCAATAACATAGGTCTGATGCGATCACGGCGGCTCGAATCGGCGCTGGTCCAGGCGGACATCGCGCATGTCGCTTTGACTGGCGGCGACCCGTTTCAGAAGACGCCCTATCCCGACCTGCGGGCGATCGCCAACCTGTATACCGAAACCATTCATCTGGTTACCCGCGCCGGATCCGGTATCAAAAGCCCTGCCGATCTGAAGGGCAAGCGGGTTGCTTTGGGTGAACAGGGATCGGGAACATTGGTGACAGCCAGGGCGCTGCTGTCCACCTATGGCCTGTCGGAAAAGACAGTGAAACCGTTCTATCTCAGCCCGGCGGCCGGCGGTGACCGGCTGGAGGCCGGGGAGCTGGACGCCTTTCTGATCGTCGGGGGCTATCCGTTACCGGCAGTGGCCGACCTGGCACGGCGAATTCCCATTGCGCTGGTGCCTTTCGATGATGCGCGTGCGACGCAGTTAATGAAAAGGCTGCCACATTTCACCGAGGCGCGAATTGAGGCAGAAACCTATGATGGCGTGCCAGCCACACGCAGCCTTGGGGTGGGGGCCATGTGGGTGGTCCGCGGCGATCTGAAACCGGAACTGGTGCACGACATTACCGCGGCGCTGTGGAACAGTCAGACCCGCTCCATGTTGGATAATGGCCATCCCCGCGGCCGGTCGATCCAGTTGGCGACGGCTCTGGCCGGCCTCTCCGTCCCCCTGCATCCGGGGGCGGAGCGGTTTTACCGCGCCAAGGGCTTGATCAAGGGCGATCCACCGTCGAAAGCCCCCGCGACCCATTGAATAGTCCGCACAATGAATTGTCTCGCGGCGTACTTGTTCGCTTTCATGGCTTGACCATTGCAAACATACAAAGATAACCTTCGCCGGAAAAATCGTGTGAAGGGGGGATGGTCATGGGGGCACGCAAGGCTGGCTGGCGGGTGCCAGCGCCCCTGACCCGTCTATCCAGTACATTGCTGGGCGGCTTCGTGATCCGCGTGGCCGGCTGGTCGATGCTGATCGTGGCTGCCTTGACAGCCATCGGTTATTCAACGATTTACGACCGTGAAGAACGGGACGCGCTGGAGCAATTGAAGGCGCATCTGCTGGAACGCGGGCGCACGGAAAGCGCCATCTTCCAATTGGCTGCCGCCAACATGGACACATTCCGCGACCGGTTCCTGTCCTTGTATGCTAACCCAGACATCTTGCCTGAACCCGATTTTGATGCCTTCTTTCAGCGGGGTGAGGATGGGGCCACCCGCCTACGCCGTGAATATTTCGATGGAAAGGTCAATCAGGATGGCCTTCTGCAAAAAGGAATGTCGGGCTTTATTGGCGCCAATCAAAAAATCATTCCCCCGGAACTGCAACGCCGCCTGATCCTGTCCTATCATCTTTTGGCTGAATACGGACCGGCATGGCACAACCGTTTCATCAATACCACCATCAGCACGCCTGAAAATGCCATGCTGATGTACTGGCCCAGCTTTGCCTGGGGGTTGGCGGTGGATGCCAATCTGGACATGACGGCTTTCTCGGTCGTGCGGTCTACCATGATGGCGGAAAACCCGCGGCGTCTGCCGGTCTGGACACCGCTTTATCATGACCACACGGCAAAGGCCTGGATGGTCACTTATCAGTTACCGGTGGATTATCAGGGAAAACACCTGATCAATGCCAGCCATGATGTCCTGGTGAATGACCTGATGGACCGGCTGATTACCGATCATCTGCCCGGCACCTACAATTTTGTGCTGGCAGCCGACGGACATCTGGTTGCCCATCCCCTGTGGATGGACCGTCTGCGCACGGAACTGGCCACCATCAATCTGGAACGTCTGGGCGATGCCGGCCTGCTGCGTACGCACGCCCTGATCCGTGACAGCGTGAACCAGCGACACGCCGACCCTGGTCCTGATGATAATGTCTGGATCGTCGATGATACGGTGGATGGGGCCTATCTGGCGGTGACGCGCCTGCAAGGCCCGGACTGGTGGTTTGTGGCGCGATACCCCAAAACGCTGGTGGCCGCCAAGGCCCATCAGGCCGCCAGTGCCATCATGGCCATGGGGATGGCTTACTTTCTGTCCATGTTGGCACTGGTCATCATTCTGCTCCGCCGGCAGGTAGCCGGCCCGATCCGGCAGTTAACGGTCGCGTCCGAACAGGTGGCAGCCGGGGAATATGCTGCGGTCGCTGACGGCCAGACACCGCTGCCGACCACGGTCAGGCATGAAATTGGGCTGCTGGCCCGCTCTTTCCAGGCCATGGCCGCCCGGGTCCGCGACAGCGCCGACAGTCTGGCTGAACAGATAGCCCTGCGGACGGAAGCCTTGGATGCCGCCAAACAGCAGTTGCAGGAATGGAGCCTGCATGACAGCCTGACCGGCGCCTATAACCAACAGGCGTTTGACGCCGATCTACGGGGTGTCTTTGATCTGGGCCGCCGTCAGGGCAAAGCCGCCTTTGCGCTGGTTCTGGCTGATATCGACGATTTCCAGACCTACAACACCGCCTATGGCAGCGCGGCTGGCGATCAGGTCTTGCGCACCCTGTTTCGGGCGGTGGCGCGCCAGGTAGGGCAGGGGGACCGTGTCTACCGGCATGAAGGGGCGCGTCTGGCCATCATCCTGACAGCGCCGGAGCCAGCCTTGCTGGAGGCGCAGGTACGGCAGATCCTGGAGATGGTGGCCGCCATGGCCCTGCCCCACCAGGCCAGCCCGCATGGCATTGTGACCCTGTCTGCGGGTTTGGCCCGATTTGATCCCACCATGACCAGCCCGGCCGACATGGTGCGTCAGGCTGATCAACGACTGCAAGCCGCCCGTCAGGGCGGGCGCAATCGGCTGGTCGCCTGACTTATCACACAGGGGATCGGGTGTCTGGATCAGGCCTGCTGCACAGCCGCCTGGTCGGCCGCTTTCCGGCGGCTGATCCGTGACAGGGTCAGGCTGAAAATTGCCATCAGGACCACGCAGAACACACCTGACCAGATTGCCTTGGCCCAGGATGGGTTATTGAGATTGAAATAGGCAAGCTGCGCAATGTTGAGAACAACAATGCCGCGTAACATCCATTCCACATTGATGCGCGACAGGATATAGGCCCCGAATGGGGCCATGAACAGCACCACCGGATAGGCACACAGCCAGGTCCGCACCTGATACTCGGTAAGGCCTGCATCATAAAAATGCCGATAGGCATAGCCCAGGATCGATATCGCGGCCATCAGCATGATGCTCATATGCGTCGCCACCTTTTCATTCATGCGAAAGCGGGTGACCAGCAATGTATAGACGACGATATCCGCTCCTGTTCCGAACAGGCTGGCGAACAGGCCGCCTACCACGAGGATCAAGACCAAAAGCGCCCGGTCGCGCCATCCTGAAAGGTGCAGGCGGGGCCGGTCGCCGCGATGATCGCTCCAGACATAGGCGATAGCAAAGGTGGTGATCAGGCTCAGGAACAGGGCCTGGATGATGTAGACCGGTAAGGACTGCAACAGCAGCATCCCTGCGACAAAACCAACGAAACAGACAGGAATGAAGGCCAGCAGTGGCTTGTAATCACGCAGATTGTTGTTGCGGTTGGACAGGATATAGATGCTGGCGCTGGTCATGCCGATGCTCTGGATCATCAGGCTGAAATCCCGCGCCATGGTCCGATCGACGGACAGAAAGATATTCAGGACGGGAAAGGCGACCGCTCCACCGCCTTCGGGGGTCAGTCCAGCGACAAAGGCGCCCAGCACCATGATCGCCGGGTAGTACCAGTGCTCGGCCAGAAAAGTCAGATCATTGTAGCGGGTGAACAGCACCAACCACAGACACAACATACCGACAAACCAGCCGGTGAAAATGCGACTGTTGAACACTCCGCCTCCCGCACCCTGACATTTTCTGCGAAGGCACAGCATTGCCGGGACACACCGCAATGGTCAACCGCTGACCGCTTCCCTCCGGCACGGTTGCTCCTTATGCTGGCCCGATCTTTGCCAAAGGATGGATGATGAACGCTCAACTGCCCCTGATCCTGGATGGTGATCCCGGGACCGATGATCTTCTCGCCTGGATGTGGGTGCTGGCCCTGCCGCAGCGGGCGAAAGTGCTGGGTATCAGTTGCGTCAATGGCAATGTCACCTTGGACCGCACCACTGCCAATGCCCTGGCCTTTCTTGATCATATCGGAGCAGGGGAAATCCCGGTCCATGCCGGGGCGCGGGCACCTGTGGGCAGGGATGAACCACCGGCCGGGGATGGTGCCTTCGCAGAGACCGGTCTCGGCGAGCTGGTGTTGGCGCCATCGCTGCGGACCGCCGCCTCATCCGATGCAATCGGCTGGATGGCCCAGACGCTGCGCGGCAGCCCGCCCCGCACCATCACCTTTGTGGCGACCGGGCCGTTGACCAATCTGGCGCTGCTGCGCCACCAGGCACCCGATGCCTACGCCCGCATCGCGCGGATCGTGGCAATGGGCGGGTCCTTTGCCCCGCTGCCGCCGAATTTTGTCCGGCGTGGCAATGTCACGCCCTTCGCAGAGTTTAACTTCTGGATGGATGCGGCGGCCGCGCAATCGGTGCTGAATGGCGGCGTGCCGGTGCTGCTGGCCCCGGCCGATGTCACGCATCAGTTGATCTCAAACCCAGCCCGCATGGACGCCGCCCGCGCCCTGCCGCGCTACGGGCGGGAAGTCGCGTTGATGCTCAACGCGCCTTATCACCTGGACAAACCGAAATTTCATACAGACGGCGCGTTCCTGCATGACCCCACGGCCGTTGCCGGGCTTTTCTACCCGGAACTCTTCGAAACCCTGCGGGCACAGACACACATCGTGCAGGAGGGGACAGGCCTTGGCGCCGGCCTGCTGCTACCGGATGGCGCCGGCACTGTGGAGGTCATGGTCCGCGTCAAGGACACGAATAGTTTTTATGACCGCCTGTTCGGCGATCTGGCCCGTTATTACGGCTGAACCATCCCAAAGCCCAAGCAACGCCCCCTCCCATCGCCGGTCAGGGCGAGGGGAGGGGAAGCGAAGACCTTTACTTCTTTGCCGCCAGGGCCTCCTTCAGGCCCGGCACATAATCAACACCTTCCAGAACCTGCAGGCTGGCACCGTCGAAATCACTTCCCACCGGCTCCTGCCGGCCGCCCAGGCAATGCGACAGGAAACCTTCCGCCACAGCATAGAAGCTGGTGCGGTTGGCCGGGCGGGCAAAACCGTGGCCTTCATCTGGATAGAGGACATAGGTGACCGGGATGTTCTTGGCCTTCATGGCCGTAACAATCTGGTCGGACTCCGCCTGCTTCACACGCGGATCATTGGCACCCTGCGCGATCAGCAACGGCTTGGTGATCTGATCAACATAGGTCAGCGGTGAGCGTTCGGTCAGCAGGGCCCTCCCCTCTTCGGTGCGCGGGTCACCCACACGGCGGGCCAACTGCTCATAGAACGCCGCCCAGTAAGGGGGCACACTGGCCAGCAGCGTGTTCAGGTTGGAGGGGCCGACAATATCGACACCACAGGCGAACCGATCCGGGGTGTTGGTCATCCCCCAAAGCGTGGCATAACCACCATAGGACCCGCCATAAATGGCGACTTTGTCCTTGGGCGTGATGCCATTTTTGATGGCCCAGTCGACAGCATCAATCAGGTCATCATGCATGGACCGCCCCCACTGCTTGTCGCCAGCATTGGTGAAGCCCTTGCCGAAGCCAGTGGACCCGCGGAAATTCACCGACAGGACGGCATAGCCCCGGTTCGCCATCCATTGATGTTCGCCATTATAGCCATACCCATCGCGGGCCCAGGGACCGCCATGGACGTTCAAAACCAGTGGCAGTGGCTGTTCAGGCTTACCATCCCTGTTGGCATCCGTACCCGGTGGCAGCGTCAGATAGCTGACCAGTATCTTGCCGTCACGCGATGGAATTTCCAGCGCCTGCATCGGGGCCAGGGTTTTGCCTTCCAGGTTCGGTCGGACGGTGAACAGACGGGTCAGGCTCTTTGCCTTGCGGTCATAGAGCCAGAAGGCCGCCGGCTCGGTCACCCGATCAATGACGATTGTCCACAGATTATCATCGCGGCTACGGCTCGTGACATTCCACTGCCCTTTGGCCTGCTCATTCAGGAAGGCGATATCGGCGGCGACCGCATCGCCCACCGGTATCCACTCATCCTTCAAGTAATTGACATTATAGGCTTCCAGCGCCCCTGTGGTCGGATTGGTCAAGGCGCCGCCAATATCGGCCTTGTCGCTTTCCGCCAGCAGGCTTGTCGCCCCCGTGGTCAGATCCAGCGCATAGATGGCTGACTTGTCACGTCCTGCGGTGGATTGCAGATAGGCGATATTGCCATCCAGCGGGATACCGGTGACGCCACTGGTCAGCACATCATCCGGTGCGATGGTCAGGATGGGGGGGCCCATCTTTCCATCCTTGCCAATCGGTTCGATCTGCAACCCGCCATCGGGGAGGGGCTTGCTGGCCAGTCGCAGGGTCAGGCTGCGGTCAGCCTCGAACCCGCCATAACCGTCATTCTGCATGACCAGATCAAGTTTGCCAGTCTTCAGATCCAGCCGGTGAACATCATGCCATTTCGGATCGCGATTATTCATGCCGATCAAGATCGCGTCCGGCACCTGGCTGGAAATGGCAACGATCTCTACCGTCGTCCTTTCATAAGGCGTCAAGACCTTGGTTTCCGCTGTGGCGACATTGACGCCATAGAGCAGGAAATCCTCGTTGCCGCCCTTGTCCTGAAGGTACAGAATCTGCGACCCATCCGGCGCCCAGAAGAAGCGGCGGATGGGTCGTTCCTTGTCGGCGGTCAGGGGCTTGGCCGCATCAATCTGACCAACCGGTGCCACCCAGATATTCATCACCCCGTCACGCGGCGCCAGAAAGGCGATGGTGGTGCCATCAGGGCTGATGCTGGCCCCGCTGCGGCTGGGATTGCCGAACAGGTCCTTGCGTGCGATCAGTTCCGGCGGTGTGGTGCTTGCCGTCGGAGCGGCAGCCTTCTCATCCTTGCCACAGGCGGACAGCAATCCCGACAGGCCAATGGCCAGGATCGTCGTACCCAGCAGGGAGGACAATTTTTTCTTGGACGTCACGGGAGAATATTCCTTCTTCTGTGGCGGGTGTATGGAGCGGCGACTATAGACCGGAAACGGTCAACACGCGAGAGACGCCGGGTCCTGTACCACGATCCCGCGCAAGATCAGGTCCCGGTGCAAATTGACCAGTTGGTCGGCTGATTTACGGCCTGACGGTTGATACCAGGAACAGATGCCCGTCAGCATGGACAGGATGGCATAGGCGGCGATCGTCGGATCATCGGCGCGTAAACTGCCATCTGCCGCTCCCCGGCGCAGAACATCAATCAATACGCCTTCATACCGTTTCCGCAATGCCACGACCGCGGCATGATTGCCGGGCTCCAGGCTGCGCAACTCCGAATTGGCTATAAACACCTGCTCGCGCCGGGTGATATGATAGCCGACATGGAAGGCGATAAACGCTTCCAATTGTACCAACGGGGGGGCCTCCGCCGGCACCGCCTGTTCCACCTCCGCCAGCAGGGTGGTCATATGGTCATGGACCAGGTCGAACAGGATGTCCTGCTTGTTGCGGACATGGTTATAGAGCGATCCCGGCTGGATGCCGACCGCATCGGCCAGTTGGCGCAGCGTGATCGCCTCATACCCCTTACGATAGATCAGGGTCAGCGCCGCCTTGCGGATCGCTTCCATGGTCTTCGGCCCATGGCTGCCGGCAGTACGGGCCATCAACGGCCTCTCTTTATTGACAGAATCATCACGCATGCAAACTGCGGTGGGCAAGGGGGTGCCGTCAACCGGAAACAATGCATGCGTCATGCAGCAAGACCCGCAGGAATCCTTGTTGAAACGCCAAATAAAAAAACGTATGACCGTTTCTATAAAGGCCTCTGAAGGGGGCCGCCAATCCATGGAGGACGCCCACGATGCTGCGCAACAGCCTGCCCATGTTCGATTTCGGCCTTGGTGAGACGGCGGATGCGCTGCGCGATGCCGTAGCGGCCTTTTCGGCGGATGAAATCGCCCCCCGCGCGGCAGAGATCGACCGCACCGATCAGTTCCCGATGGATCTTTGGAAAAAGATGGGTGACCTGGGCGTACTGGGTGTAACGGCGGAAGAGGAATATGGCGGCGCCGGCATGGGCTATGTTGAGCATATGGTGGCGATGGAGGAAATCTCCCGCGCCTCGGCCTCCGTCGGCCTGTCCTATGGCGCCCATTCCAACCTCTGCGTCAATCAGATCCGCCTGAATGGCAATCAAGACCAGAAGGGCCGGTATCTGCCCAAGCTGATCAGCGGTGATTTTGTGGGTGCGCTGGCGATGAGCGAGCCGGGGGCGGGATCGGACGTCGTCTCCATGCGCCTGCGCGCCGATAAGAAGGGTGATCGTTACGTCCTCAACGGCACCAAGATGTGGATCACCAACGGCCCCGATGCCGACGTCCTGGTCGTCTATGCCAAGACCGACCCCGATGCCGGTCCGCGCGGCATCACCGCCTTCCTGGTGGAGAAGGGTTTCAAGGGCTTCTCAGTGGCCCAAAAGCTGGACAAGCTGGGCATGCGCGGCAGCCATACGGGCGAACTGGTGTTCGAGGATTGCGAGATCCCTGAGGACAATGTGCTGGGCCGCGTCAATGGCGGCGTGGGCGTGCTGATGTCCGGTCTGGATTATGAGCGTGCGGTGCTGGCCGCCGGCCCGCTGGGCATCATGCAGGCCTGCCTGGATGTGGTTGTCCCCTACATCCATGAGCGCAAGCAGTTCGGGCAGTCGATTGGCGAGTTTCAGCTTATCCAGGGTAAGGTGGCCGACATGTATGTCGCCCTCAACTCCTGCCGCGCCTATGTGTATGCCGTAGGCCGGGCAGCCGATGCCAAGAAGATCACCCGCAAGGACGCGGCCGGTGCCATCCTGCTGGCGGCCGAAAAGGCCACGCAACTGGCGCTGGATGCCATCCAAATCCTGGGCGGCAACGGCTATATCAATGAATACCCCACGGGCCGGCTGCTGCGTGACGCCAAGCTGTATGAGATTGGCGCCGGTACCAGCGAAATCCGCCGCATGCTGATCGGGCGCGAGCTGTTCAAGGAAACGGCGTAAGTCGGTCTGGACGAGCTTGCATAGCCTGCCTTCCCCGCTTTCGCGGGGGAGGCACCTTAGACATTTGGATGATTGGTGGCGCTAACCCACCTCAAGTCCTTACCACGCGAGGCAACGATGCCCGTCCTTCCCACCAGTATCGACCCGCGCAGCCCGGCCTTTGCCGAAAACGCGGCCTCCATGAAGGCGCAGGTGGATGACCTGCGCAGCACGATCGGCCGCATCGCCCTGGGCGGTGGTGAGAAGGCGATGGCCAAACATCTGGCCCGTGGCAAGCTGGCACCCCGCGACCGCGTGCGCACCCTTCTGGACCCCGGCACGCCCTTTCTGGAGTTCAGCCAGTTGGCGGCCTATCAGGTCTATGCTGATGATGTGCCGGCCGCCGGCATCATCACGGGCATTGGCCGCATTGCCGGTCAGGAATGTGTCGTGGTGGCCAATGACGCGACCGTTAAGGGCGGCACCTACTATCCACTGACCGTCAAGAAGCATCTGCGGGCCCAGGATATCGCGCGGGAGAACAACCTGCCCTGTGTCTATCTGGTCGATAGTGGCGGGGCCAACCTGCCCAACCAGGATGAGGTGTTTCCCGACCGCGACCATTTCGGCCGCATTTTCTATAACCAGGCCACCCTGTCGGCCAATGGCGTACCCCAGATTGCCGTCGTCATGGGCTCCTGCACGGCGGGCGGTGCCTATGTGCCCGCCATGGCGGATGAAAGCATCATCGTCAAGAACCAGGGCACCATTTTCCTGGGTGGCCCGCCATTGGTGAAGGCCGCGACGGGGGAGGTGGTATCGGCAGAGGATCTGGGTGGCGGTGACGTCCATACCCGCATCTCCGGCGTGGCCGATCATCTGGCCAGCGATGACGGCCATGCGCTAGGGATCGCGCGCCGTATTGTCGGGAACCTCAATCGGGTGAAAAAGCCGGAGGTGGACATCAAGCCGGTGCGCGAGCCGCTTTACAGCGCTGACGACATTTACGGCATCATCCCCACCGACACGCGCAAGCCCTATGACGTGCGGGAGATTATTGCCCGCATCGTGGACGGGTCGGAACTGGATGAGTTCAAGGCCAATTACGGCACAACGCTGGTTTGTGGCTTTGCCCGGCTGTGGGGCATGCCCGTCGGCATCATCGCCAATAACGGCATCCTGTTTAGCGAAAGCGCCGTCAAGGGCGCGCATTTCATTGAACTGTGCTGTCAGCGCAAGATCCCGCTGCTGTTCTTGCAGAACATCACGGGCTTCATGGTGGGCCGCAAATATGAGAATGCGGGCATCGCCAAGGACGGCGCCAAGCTGGTGACGGCGGTGGCCTGCGCGAACGTGCCCAAGATCACCCTGATCATCGGCGGTAGCTTCGGCGCCGGCAATTACGGCATGTGCGGCCGCGCCTACAGCCCGCGTTTCCTCTATATGTGGCCCAATGCCCGCATCTCCGTCATGGGCGGGGAACAGGCGGCCACTGTGCTGGCCACCGTCCGCCGTGACGGGCTGGAAGCTGCCGGGAAGAGCTGGAGTGCTGAAGAGGAGGAGGCGTTCAAATCGCCGATCCGCGACCAGTATGAGAAACAGGGCCATCCCTATTATGCCTCGGCCCGCCTGTGGGATGATGGCGTCATCGACCCCGCGGATACGCGGTCGGTGCTGGGCCTGTCGCTGTCGGCGGCGCTGAACGCGCCCATCCCGCCGGCAAAGTTCGGCGTGTTCCGGATGTGAGGGGGGCGGTGATGATCCTGACTGATATCGACGCGCGTGGGGTGGCGACCGTCACCCTGAACCGCCCGGAAATCCATAATGCCTTCAATGATGAAGTCATTGCCGGTCTGACCGTCCTCTTCCGCGATCTGGGGGCCAACCCATCGGTGCGGGTGGTGGTCCTGCGCGGGGCAGGCAAAAGCTTTTCTGCCGGTGGCGACCTGAACTGGATGCGGCGCATGGCCGGTTACAGCCGGGAAGAAAATCTGACCGATGCCATCGGTCTGGCCACCATGCTGCGCACCTTGAACGAACTGCCGAAGCCGACCCTGGCCGTGGTCCATGGGCATTGCTTTGCCGGTGCCGTGGGGCTGGTGGCGGCTTGCGATATCGCAATTGCCGCTGATCCTGTGCAGTTCGCCCTGACCGAGGTGCGGTTGGGCCTGATCCCTGCCACCATCGGCCCTTATGTGGTGGCCGCCATGGGGGCGCGGGCCTGCCGCCGCTATTTTCTGACCGCCGAACGCTTTGGCGTAGCCGAGGCGCACCGCTTGGGTTTGGTGCATCAGGTGGTCGGCAGCGACGGTCTGAACGATGCGGTAGAGCGGCAGATCGAACATCTGCTGGCGGCGGGGCCGATGGCGCTGGCCGCCGCCAAGGACCTGATCCGCGCTGTCGATGGGCCTGTCACCGACGCCATGGTTGCCGACACCGCCGCCCGGATCGCCGATGCGCGGTCGGGTGATGAGGGCCGCGAGGGCCTGTCTGCCTTCTTTGACAAGCGCCAGCCGGGATGGGTGAAATGAGCCGGATTTCGAAAGTCCTCATCGCCAATCGCGGCGAAATCGCTGTGCGTGTCATACGCACCGCCCGCCGCCTTGGCCTGGGTACCGTCGCCGTTTATTCGGATGCCGACGCAAATGCCCTGCATGTGGCCAGCGCCGACGAGGCGGTGCATATCGGCCCCGCCCCGGCACGGGAAAGCTATCTACTGGCCGACCGCATCCTCGCGGCCGCCAAGGCAACGGGGGCGAATGCCATCCATCCCGGCTATGGCTTCCTGTCAGAAAATGCTGACTTCGCCGAAGCCGTTGCTGCCGCCGGTTTGATCTTCATCGGCCCGCCGGCCAGTGCCATCCGCGCCATGGGCGGCAAGTCGGAAGCCAAGGCGCTGATGGAAACGGCGGGTGTGCCGCTGGTGCCGGGATATCATGGTGAGGATCAGGACGGTGCCCTGCTGGCGCAAGAGGCCGCGCGCATCGGCTTTCCAGTCCTGATCAAGGCGTCGGCCGGTGGTGGCGGCAAGGGCATGAAGGTGGCCAACAGTGCCGAAGAATTCCCGGCAGCCCTGGCCTCCGCCAAGCGCGAGGCCAAGGCCAGCTTTGGCGATGACCGCGTCCTGATCGAGAAATATCTGGCCCGTCCGCGCCATGTGGAAATCCAGGTCTTCGCCGACAGCCACGGCAATTGCGTCTACCTATTTGAGCGCGACTGCTCCATCCAGCGTCGTCACCAAAAGGTGGTGGAAGAGGCGCCCGCTCCCGGCATGGACCCCGCCATCCGCGCCCGCATGGGCCAAGCCGCCGTCGCTGCCGCCCAGGCCATCGGCTATGTCGGGGCGGGCACGGTGGAGTTCCTGCTGGATACCGATGGCGCCTTCTATTTTATGGAGATGAATACCCGCCTGCAGGTGGAACATCCCGTAACAGAGAAGATCACGGGTCAGGACCTTGTCGAATGGCAGTTACGGGTGGCGGCGGGTGAACCCCTGCCGTTGAGCCAGGACCAACTGACCATCAACGGCCACGCCATCGAGGTCCGGCTTTACGCGGAGGACCCGTCCAAGGGCTTCCTGCCGCAGACCGGTCGGCTGGCGCATCTGCGTTTCCCTGAACAGGGGCAGCATGTGCGCGTCGATACCGGCGTGCGGTCGGGTGATGCCATCTCTATCTTCTACGACCCGATGATCGCCAAGCTGATCGTCTGGGACAAAGACCGCGACAGCGCCGTGCGGCGGCTGGAAAAGGCTTTGGCGGAAACGGAAATTGCCGGCCTGAACGCCAATGTGCCGTTCCTGTCTGCCGTGGCGGCCCATCCAGGTTTTCTGGCAGCCGACCTTGATACCCGTTTCATCGAGCGGTACGAGGCCGACCTGCTGCCTGCCGCGAGCGCCCCGGACGCCACAATCCTGGCGCTGTTCGCCCTGGGCCTGACCCTGTCCCGCCGATCCGGTGACAGTGACCCGTGGGCGGCCATCGGTGGGTTCCTGCTGAACCTGCCGGCAACGGAGCGCATTGACTGGGCTGAAGCCGGTGAGGAGGGGGCAACCCATTCTGTTATGGTCACCTGGAAACGCGGCAGTTTCAGCATTGCGGCGGCCGGTGAGACCCTGTCCGTATCCGGCTGCCTGTCCTCTGACGGCACCTTGTCCGCCAACCTTGACGGTCGGCATGTGACAGCCCGATGGGTCCGTTGGGGTGACCATGTCACCCTGTTCTATGCCGGCACCACCCGCACCCTGTCACTGGTCGATCCGCACGAAGGGGCCCATGCTGATCATGGCGGCCATGGCCGCCTGACAGCTCCGATGCCGGGCAAGGTCATCGCCTTGCTGGTGGCCGAGGGCGCCAGTGTCAGCAAAGGGCAGCCGGTCATTGTCCTGGAAGCCATGAAAATGGAACATACATTGAAGGCCCCCTCCGACGGCAGGGTCACCCATCTTCGCTACGCCGTGGGTGACCAGGTCAGTGAAGGGGTTGAACTTGTCGGTTTTGAAGCCGTTTGATACCGATCTTCTTCGTTACCCCAGACCGGACCTGACCATGCACGACATCCGCCTTGTCGAAGTGGGCCCGCGCGACGGGCTGCAGAATGAAAAGAGCTTGGTGCCACTGGCCACCAAGGTGGAATTGGTGAACCGCCTGTCCGCCACCGGCCTGCCGGTCGTGGAGGCCGGGGCGTTTGTCAGCCCGAAATGGGTGCCACAGATGGCCGACAGCGCCGATCTGATGCAGGCCATCGCCCGCCGTCCCGGCGTCACCTATCCGGTTCTGGTTCCCAATGAAAAGGGATTGGAAGCGGCGCTGGCCGTGGGCGCAACCGAAGTCGCTGTGTTTGGCGCGGCGTCAGAGGCCTTTAGTCAGAAGAATATCAACTGTTCCATCGCTGAAAGTCTGGACCGCTTCCGTCCCGTGATTGACCGGGCCAAGCTGGCCGGGGTCAAAGTCCGTGGTTATGTTTCCTGCGTGCTGGGCTGCCCCTATGAAGGGGCGGTCGATCCAGGCCGCGTTGCCGATGTGGCCTCCCGCTTGATGGCGATGGGCTGTTACGAGGTCAGCCTGGGCGACACGATCGGCGTCGGCAATCCGCGTGCGGCCCGGTCTATGCTGAAACGGGTGGCCGAAGATGTGCCGATGGGCCGCATCGCGCTGCATTTCCACGATACTTATGGCCAGGCCCTGGCCAATATCCTGGCCTGCCTGGAATTGGGGGCGCGGGTATTTGACGGCGCCGTGGCCGGCTTGGGTGGTTGTCCCTATGCCAAGGGGGCGTCGGGCAATGTCGCGACAGAGGATGTGCTCTACATGCTGAACGGCATGGGCCTGTCGACCGGTGTGGACCTGGATGCCCTGGCCGCCATCGGTAACTGGATCAGCCAGGAACTGGGCCGCCCCAATGGCAGCAAGGTCGGCCGGGCGCAGGCTGCACAGGGCTAAGGGCACCTGTCCTCAGCCTGCGGCCTTTACCCGCTCCACCCGATAGGGCGACAGGTCGATGCCTGTGGCGCCCGTGGCGATCAGTTCGGCCATGGTCTGCCCCACACCTGGCCCGATCTGAAAGCCGGAACCGGAGAAGCCGAAGGCATAGAATAACCCGCTGGTGGTGGCGCTGGGTCCCATGACCGGCAAACTGTCATCCATATAACCTTCGATGCCGGTCCAGACCCGGATGATGTTCAACCGCGCCAGGGCGGGGGCCAGGCGGCGCAACTGCTGCAACTGGGTCAGGGTGTTCTGCGGCTTCACAAAGGACCGATAGCTCTCCGCCACCGCCGGACCACGGCAGGACCCGCCCAACACGATATTGCCGCGTGCCACCTGCCGGAAATAGACGGTTTCCACTTCCAGCGGTGTCATCACACCCACCGCCGGCGCAATGGCATAGGGGACGGGTTCGGTGACCGACATGGTGGGGCTGCGCGCCGTCAGCTTCACCGGCTCCCCGAACTGCGCCGACAGTTCGCCGGCCCAAGCGCCAGCGGTGATCAGCAGCACCGGCGCCTTGAACACGCGCCCATCCTTGGCCGTGGCGATAAAATCGGTACCAACCTTGGTGACATGGCCAATGCGGGTATTCTCAAACACCTGGGCGCCCAGCTTCTGGGCCGCCCGCGCAAAGGCAGGGGCCGCCAGACGCGGATTGGCATGGCCGTCCAGGGCGGAATAGGACCCGGCCAGCACATCGGTGCCGAAAAACGGGAACCGGTCGCGCAGCGCATTGCCGGTCAGGATTTCCAGATCCAAACCATTCTGCCGGGCATCTGCCGCGTACTCCTCCATCTTGGCGATATTCTCTGGCCGCTCGCGGTAGCAGACGCGGATATGCCCGGACTGGAGATACTCGACATCCGCTCCCAGCAGCTCATTGGCCTTGCGCCAGATTTCCAGGGAGCGGTTGGCCAGGTGCAGTTGGTGGATGGGCCGGCCCTGGCGGCGGACATTGCCGAAATTGGTGCCACTGGCCTGCCGCCCCACCAGATCGCTTTCGATCAGGGTGACGGAAAGCCCATGGGTCTGGCGCAGGAAGAAGGCGGCAGACGATCCCATCAGCCCGCCGCCGATGATCAGGACGTCACTATGCGTCACGGGATTGGCCATCATTCTGCCTCCCCAATGGCGATGGGCAGGGGTTTCACCGGGGCCTGACCACGCAGACGCCCGGCATCGGCGACCGGGAAATCACCATGCGCGGCGATCACTTCCGCCGCCGCATGCCCGCAATAACGGCCCTGGCAGCGGCCCATGCCGACCCGGCTGAAGGCTTTCGCCCGGTTGGCTTCCGCCGCCCCCGTCACATCCATGGTCCGGCGCACATCCCCCACCGTCACACATTCGCAGCGGCAGAGAATGGTATCGTCGGCTAGGGCAGCCGCCTGCTGGTGCGGCCAGGGGAAGGCCTTGGCCAGACCCCGCGCGAAGCGGCCATAGCGCCCGACCTCCCGTCGCAGCATGATCATGGCCCCCTGGTCCACGGGCATTCCCAGGTCTGACAGTGCGGCCAGCGCCGCCAGCCTCCCCGATGCCTCCGCCGAGCGGGCACCCAGCACACGGGCACCGTCGCCCGCCAGATAAAGCGGCGTGGGCGCCTCCGCCCGGCCATCCGGGTCGCGGACGGGCAGATATTGGCGGGTCAGTTCATCGAACGCGAAGCTGCAACGGGCCAGATCGGCCAATTGTGTTTCTGGGCGCAGATGGTACCCCATGGCCACCGCGTCCGCCGCGAAATGCCGATCGCTGCCATCACTTAAGCGCACCGTGACGCCCGTCACCCCCGTCTGGGCATCGCCGCTGATCGCCACGGGCGTGACACCGGTCAGCAGCGGTACACCCACCGCCTTGATGGCGCGGGTCAGCATGATGCCATTCCACAGGACCGACGGCAGGGAAAGAAGGTCGGGCAGGGCGGTGATGCGGGCGGTAAAGCGGGACGTGTCCAGGACCGCCGCCACCTTGGCGCCCGCCTTGATATACTGAGAGGCCACCAGATAGAGCAGGGGGCCGGTGCCCAGAAACACCACCTGCGACCCGATGGACACGGCCTGCGCCTTCAACGCCACCTGCGCGCCACCCATACTGTAGGTGCCGGGCAGGTCCCAGCCGGCCATGGGCATCAACCGGTCGGTGGCCCCGGTGCACAGGATCAGGGCGTCATAGGCCAGGGCGTCCTGAGCGGTGCCGCTGGCGGTCCAGACATGGCCGTCCGCAATGTTCCAGACCAGCGTTTCGGCGCGGTAGTCAATATGGTCGCGCAGGGCGTCGAACCCGTCATGCACCGCCTTCGCGCGGTCGGAATCCGTACCATACAGGTCCTTGTAGGGGCGGCGGAAATTCTCAGGCTGGCGGCGGTAGATCTGGCCGCCCGCGCGTTGTCCCTCATCAATGACAATGGGGGTCAGGCCGGCCGCGACAATGGTCTCCGCTGCCCGCACACCGGCCGGTCCGGCACCGACAATAATCACCCGTGGTTGGCCCATGATGCCCCCGGCTGGCTGGTGGTGACGGACATGCCATCCTCGGCAAGGGTGGAACAGGCGCGCAGGCGGTGGCCGCTCTCGGTCCAGACCCAGCAATCCTGGCAGGCCCCCATCAGGCAGAAGCCCGCCCTTTTGCCATCGGTAAATTCCGATTGGCGCAGGGTGCCGCCCGTTGTCAGCATGGCGATCATCAGCGTGTCGCCTTGCATCGCCCGCACCCGGATACCGTCGATGGTGAGATGGATGGCGGGCCGGTCCTTTTCGGCCAGCCGTACGAACCTTGCCTGGCTCACGATGCTCCCTCCGATGCGCCCTCTGGCCGATGGCACAAGATGGTATTGCCGCCCGGCGTCGGGCGCCGCGGCGGGGTGAATTGGTCACAGGTGCCGCTCACACGCCACGAACAGCGCGGCAGGAACCGGCACAGGTCCGCCCCGTCCTTGGGCTGTCTAATGGCGGGCGGGACGGGCCGTGCGCCCTGTTCCTCCAGCCAGCCCGGACGCAATTCCGGCACCGACCCGATCAGCAGATCGGTATAGGGGTGGCGGGCCACCGCGTCATATCCCTGCCGCCGGCCCGTCTCCACCTGCGTGCCCGCATAGAGCACCATGATATCGTCGGCAATGGCCCGGACGGTGGCGATGTCGTGGCTGATGAACAGATAGGCCAGACCCAATTCCCGCTTCAATTCGGCCAGCAGGTCCAGAATGGCGGCACCCACCACCGTATCCAGGGCCGAGGTTACCTCATCACACATGATCAGGTCGGGTTTGGCCGCCAGCGCGCGGGCCAGGTTGATGCGTTGCTTCTGCCCGCCCGACAGGCCGCCGCAGGCACGGCCTGCAAGGCTCGCCGGCAGCTTGATCAGGTCCAGCAGTTCCGCCACACGCCGGACCGCCGCCGCACCTTTCAGCCCATGGTAGAAGGCCAGGGGCCGCCCGATGATGTCCCCCACCGAATGGGCGGGGTTCAACGCCGTATCGGCATTCTGAAACACAAGCTGGATGCGCCGGCACTGTTCCTTATTGCGCATCGACAGGGCGGGCGGCAGGCGAACCCCGTCGAAACTCACCGATCCGGAGGAAGGCGGCAGCATGCCGGCAATCACGCGGGCGAGCGTCGATTTGCCCGACCCGCTTTCGCCAATCACGCCCAACGTGGCGCCGCGCGCGATGGTCAGGTTGATGTCGCGCAGGATGGGGGTGGCGCCATAGCCGGCGTTCAATCCCTTGATCTCCAGCAGCGGGGCCCTCACGGCTCCCGGTCCCTCCACCGCTACCCGCTCTGGCCGCGCCGCCGCCATCAGGGTGCGGGTATACTCGTCCTGCGGCTGCTGGAGCACCTGCACTGCCGCCCCGTTTTCCCGGACGCGGCCTTTGTTCAGCACCACGATGGCGTCGGCCATCTGGGCCACCACAGCCAGATCGTGAGAGACATAGACGGCTGTGGCGCCTTGCTCGCGCACCGCCTGCTTAAAGGCGCGCAGCACCTCAATCTGGGTGGTCACGTCCAGGGCGGTGGTGGGTTCATCCAGGATCACCAGTTCCGGCCCCGTGATCAGGGCCATGGCCGCCATCAGGCGCTGCAACTGCCCGCCCGAAAGCTGGTGCGGATACCGCTCACCAATGCTGTCCGGGTCGGGCAGGGCCAGGGATCGAAACAGGGCAACCGCCTTTGCCTCCGCCGCCTTGCGATCCATGCGGCCATGGTTCACGGCGGGTTCCACCACCTGATCCATGATGCGCCTGGACGGGTTGAAGGAGGCCGCGGCCGATTGCGCGATATAGGACACGCGGTCCCCGCGCAAGGCCGCCAACCCATCCTCATCCAGCGACAGCACGTCTTTATCGCCGACCCGCACCGTGCCACCCGCGATGCGGCAACCCAGGCGGGCATAGCCCATCAGGGCCATGGCGATGGTGGTCTTGCCCGATCCGCTTTCCCCAATCAGGGCCAACACGCCGCCGCGCGGAATGGAAAAGCCCACATCCGCCACGATACTGGTGCCGCCAGCAACCACATTCAGGCCCCGGACCTCGACATGGCTGTTCATGCTCATTCCTTCCCCGCCATACGGCGACCCCGGCCGGGCAGTGAGTCGATCAGCAGGTTGACGCCCACCGTCAGGGTGGCAATCGCGATGGCCGGCACCAGAATGGCGGGTGCGGCCTCGCCCAGGCCGGAGATATTCTCCCGCACCAGCGACCCCAGATCGGCATCCGGCGGCTGCACACCCAGACCCAGGAAAGACAGACCCGACAGCAGCAGCACGATGAACACGAAGCGCAGACCGAAATCGGCCAGCATCGGGTGGATCATATTGGGCAGGATTTCGCGCAGCGCGATATAGACCGCCCCTTCGCCCCGGCAGCGCGCCACCTGCACATAATCCATCTGTGCCAGATTGACGGCCAGCGACCGGGCGATGCGGAAGGCACCCGGGAAATAGGTGATGGACGCCACCAGCAGCAAAAGCGGCAGCGACGATCCGACCACCGCCACCAGCACCAGCGACAGGATCTTGGACGGGATGGAGATCAGCGTATCGACAAAGCGGCTGATCCCTTCATCCACCCAGCGCGGGCTGACCGCCGTGATCAGGGCCAGTGCCGTGCCGGTTGTGCTGGCCACCAAGGCGGCAGCCAGGGCCAGCCCGACAGAGTAGCGGGCGCCGGACAAGAGCCGGCTCAGCACATCGCGGCCCAGATAATCGCTGCCCAGCGGATGGGCGGCCGTGAAGCCGGCGAAGACGTCATGGGCCACAAAGGCGCCGGGGTCATAGGGTGCCAGCAACGGTCCGAAAACCGCCAGGAACAGCCAGAGCAACACCAGCGACAGGCCCACGCGGCCACTGAAGGGCAGGGCTTTTACCCAGGTTCGTGTCGCGTTCATCATCGGTTGCGCAGCCTCGGGTTGGCCAGGATGGCGGCGGTATCCGCGATCAGCGCCAGCAGCAGATAGGCCGTGCAGAAGATCATGGCGCAGGCCTGAAGCAACGGCATGTCGCGGCTGGTAACGGCATTAACCATCAGGCTGGCCAGACCCGGATAATTGAAGATCGTTTCCACAATGACGGCCCCACCCAGCAGATAGGATAGGGACAGCACCATGGCATTGACGATGGGGCCGATGGCGTTGGGCAGGACATGGGTCAGCACCACCCGCGCCGGCTTGATCCCCTTCAGCAGCGCCATCTCCACGTATGCCTGGTTAAGCTGCTGGATGATGGCCGCACGGGTCATCCGGGCCATCTGGGCAATCACGATTACCGCCAGCGACAGCACCGGCATGGCCAGCGCGCGCAAGATCAGCCACGGGCTGGCATCAGCGGGGACCAGGGCAATCGACGGCAGCCAACGCAGTTGAACGGAGAAGATCAGAACCGCCAAAGTCGCCACCAGGAATTCCGGCAGCGCCACCATGGACAGGGTCGCCACATTCAGGCCCCGGTCCAGGCGGGTATCGCGGTGCATGGCCGACAGAATGCCGATGGTCAGCGCCACCGGCACCGACACCAGGGCCGCGAGGGCCGCCAGCAGCAGCGAATTGGGCAGGCGGGCCGCAATAACATCGGCCACCGGCATATTCGCCACCATCGAATATCCCGGATCGCCGGTCAGCATGCCCAGCAGCCAGCGCACATAACGTTCAGGTGCCGGCTGGTCCAGACCGAATTTCTCCCGCAAGGCTGCGACCGCATCGGCGGTGGCCGCCTGCCCCAACAGTTCCTGCGCCATGTCGCCGGGCAGAAGTTGGGCGATAAAAAACACCACCAAGGAGACAAGCAGCAGGGTCAGCAGGCCCGACGCAATGCGTTTGACGATCAAGGGCAGGGCGGTGGCCAGCAGGCCACGGGTCGCGGGTCCGGCCACAGGTTCAGCCCTCCCACCAGACATGTTCAGGAAATTTGTACCCCATGAACCCGCCCAGCCGGATGGGGCGCAGGCCTTTGACCCGCTTATCAAAGCCGTCGATCAGGGTGATGAAGACCGGAATGGCGGTGCCGCATTCGGCTGCCACGATTTCCTGCATCTCGCCATAGATTTCCTTGCGCAGCGCAAAGTCACCCTGGGCGCGGGCGTCCAGCAGCAGCCGGTCGAACCGTTCATTCTGCCAGCCGCTTTCATTCCAGGCGGCGGTGGATTTGTAGAACAGGCTGAAGACCAGATCGGCGGTCGGCCGCGGGTTGGTGTTGCCGAAACCCAACGGATGCTTCATCCAGTGCGTCGACCAATATCCATCGGCCGGCATGCGGTTGACCGCCAGTTTCAGCCCGACTTTCGCACCATATTCCTGAAGCACCGATGCCATATCGACCGACCCCTCAGCGGCGGGGGAACAATATAGCGGCAGCGGGGTGGAAGGCAGATCGGCACGGGCAAAATGGTAGCGCGCCTTATCCAGATCCAAGGTCCGTTGCGGCAGGTCGGCGCGGTAGAACGGATCGAAGGGCGGGATGGGATGGTCATTGCCAATGGTGGCGAAATCGCGGAACAGGGCGCGTTTGATCAGATCCCGGTCAAACAGATGCTTCATGCCCAGCACAAAGTCGGGGTTGCCCGTGGGTTTGCTGTCACGACGCATGATCAGGTTGGTGTAAAGGCCGGACGGTGTAATCAGCAGATCATGGGTGCCGCTTTCCCGGATGCGGCGGGTAGAACGTGGATTGACCGCGATGACCATATGCACATCGCCCGACAGCAGGGCATTGACCCGCGCCACTTCGTCCGGAATGCCGATCAGTTCCAGGCTGTCCAGATAGGGACGGCCTTCGCGGAAATAATCCTCATTGCGCACCCCCAGGGTGCGCACGCCGGCCTGGAAGGTCTGGCATCGGAAAGGGCCCGTGCCGTTGGCCTTGCTGAACTCTCTGGTCCCGGCCTTGATGATATAGAAATGTGACTGTGCTAGGATCGACGGCAGATCGACATTGGCACCGGTCAGCACGATCTCGACATCACGCGGCGACACGGCGCGGACGCTGGCCATCTGCGACGCGATGGGCCTGACCTTCGATCCCGACGCCGGGTCCTGCAGGCGCAGCAGGGAAAAAACCACATCGTCGGCGGTCAGTGTGCTGCCATCATGGAACTTTACACCCCTCCGCAGGACGACCCGCCAGGTGATCTGGTCGTCACTGTCCAGGCTCTCTGCCAGGCACAGGTAAGGCTGGCCATTCTCGTCATAGTCGGTCAGCCCGTTATAGAACATGGCGTGACGGCAATAATCGGTTGATAGCGCCCCCTTGGCGGGGTCCAGTGTATCGGCGGTGGAACTGGACAGGCTGGCAGCCGTGATATGGCCGCCGCGCTTGGGTTGGGCGTGGGCCAACCGGGGCATCAGCAGCCCCGTCATGCCGGCCGCAAGGCCCGTGCCCAGCATTTGGCGTCGGGAAAGGCGCATGGGGCCCCTCAATGCAGGATGTCCTGAATGCGGTAATAAAGCCCGACCAGCGGCAGGAACCAGGGCTTGCCCAGATGGCCCGGCACAGGCGGCCAGGACAGGTCGGCCCAGGGGTTGGCCGACCGGTCGCCGCCCATCACCCGGGCCATGCGCTCGCCCATATAGACCGCCATCTGCGTGCCATGGCCGCTATAGCCCATGGCATAGAACATGCCGTCATGCTCCCCGGCACGCGGCAGGCGGTCGGCGGTCAGATCGACCATGCCGCCCCAGCAATAATCCACCCGCACATCCTTCAGGGCGGGGAACATCGCCCGCAATGTGCTGTCCAGAATGCGCCCACTCTTGGCGTCCGACAGCGGATCGGACACGGCAAACCGGGCACGTCCACCAAAGATCAAACGATTGTCGGGCGACAGTCGGAAATAGTTCCCGATATTCTTGCTGGTGACATAGTTGCGCCTGCCGGGAAACAGATCGGCGACGGCGGCGTCGGTCAAAGGTTCTGTGGCAATCACAAAGGACCCGACCGACACGATGCGCCGCCGGAACCAGCCGAAGGGACCGACGGGGCTGGCCCCGCCGGTGGCCACCAGCACCTGTCCCGCCCGGATATTTCCCTTCGGTGTCCGAAGTTCCCAACCACCATCGGCGTGGCGGTTCAGCCCATAGACTGGCGCACCTTCATGGATGATGGCCCCTTTGCGCACGGCTGCCTCGGCCAGACCGACCCCAAACTTGCCCACATGCAGTTGCGCACTGGTTGTCTGCAACAGACCGCCATGAAAGGCGTCGGACCTGATTTCGGTCGCCAGATCCGTTCTCGACAAAAGGTGTATATGGGGATCGATACCGGTCAGGGCCTCCGCCGCGCGGGCCAGCTTGTCGTAATGTTCCGGCTTGGCCGCCAGCTTCAGCCGACCGCAGCGGCGGAAGGCACAGTCGATGCCTTCCTCTCGCGTCAGCCGCTCGACATCGTCCACGGCATCGACATGCGCCTGGTAGAATCTGCGCGCCGTTTCCACCCCAAACCGCGCGGCCAGGGCGGCGAAGTCATGGGCAGTACCGCTGTTGCATTGACCACCATTGCGACCCGACGCCTCACCCGCCACCCGGCCCGCTTCCAGCACCGTAACGCTGGCGCCGCGCTTGGCCAAGGCCAGCGCCGCCGACAGGCCGGTGAAGCCGCCGCCGATGACCGCCACATCGACCCGCCCCTCAACGGGCCCCGCCGCCGCACCGGTAAAACGCGGTGCGGTGTCCAGCCAGTAGGAAAGGGTTTGGGAAGCGGTCATGGACGATCACCGACGGGAGCGGAAGGGAAACGGGATCACAACCCCAGCAATGCCGGCAGGATACCGATATGCGGGATCTCATAGTCGCGGTAGTTGGGGTTGGTCGGCTCATGACCGCGCGCCACGAACACACGGGCGCCAAAGCCCAGGTCGGTGGCGGTATTCTGGTCATAGCGGAAGCTGGAAGAGACATGCATCATGTCTTCCGGGCCGCAGCCCAACTGGTCGAACATATATTCAAAAGCCTGGAAACGCGGCTTATAGGCCTGGGCCTGCTGTGCCGTATAGACACGGTGGAACGGCGCGCCCAGCAGGGCAACATTATGGTGGATCTGCTCATTCATGGCGTTGGACAGGATGACCAGCGGGATTTCCTTGGCCACCTTGGACAAGCCGGCCGGCACATCCGGATGTGGACCCCACGTCGGAACCGCGTCATAGATACGGCGCGCCTCCTCGGGCCGGAATTCGACCTTCCACTTCTGACAGGTGCGCTCCACCGCATTGTGGATGACCTGATCATAGGGCTTCCAGGCGCCCAGCACCTCGTCCAGGCGATAGGCCGCAAAATCCTTGCAGAACCTGTCCATCTGTTCCGGCGCGACACGGTCCGTGAACATCTCGCGCGCCATGTCCGACATGCGGAACCGGGTCAGCGTGCCATAGCAGTCGAAGGAAATGTATTTGGGCCGGAAGGGGGCCATGGCGTCGTCTTTCCATTGCTGCGGTGAAGATCGGGAGGGGCGCTGGCGTCCCCCCCACAAGCGATATTAGGCCATGACGAAACCGGAACTTCCGTCCGAAAGCGGGGAGGGGACGGCAGGGAATGCGGATTTGCCGACCACCGGTGCAGCATGTTCTGCTGAACCGATAACGGCTCAATAGCCACGCGCCCGGTCAACTTCACCTTGGATAGGTTGCCCGGCCTGATGGCGGCGGATATTCGCGATCAGCACATTGACCGACGACTCATCCTGCGTCTGACTGGCTACATGTGGGGTCAACAGGATGAAGGGATGTGACCAGAAAGGATGGTCCGCCGCTGCCGGCTCGATATTTAACACATCGATGACAGCACCCGACAGATGGCCGCTTTCCAATGCGTCCAGTAGATCCTGTTCCACCAGATGCCCGCCGCGCCCGACATTGATGATGGCGGCACCGCGGGGCAGCAGATCGAAGCTTTTGCGGCACAAAATGCCGCGCGTTTCGTCAGTCAATGGCAGCAGGCAGATCAGGATATCACAGCCCGACAGAAAGCTGGCCAGGGCATCGCTGCCGGCGAAGATTTCCACCCCTTCGACATCGCCGCCCGAGCGGCTCCACCCGCGCAACGGGAAACCAAAGGGACGCAGCGCCGCCAGCACCGCCGTGCCCAGTTGGCCCAATCCCATGACACCAACCCGCCGCTGTCTGGCCGGCAGCAGCGGACGTGGCGCCCAGCGATGGCCGGTCTGCGCTGTCCGGTAATGCAGCATTTCGCGGTGCAGGGCCAGGGTGGCAAAAGTTGCATATTGCACCATGCCATCGGTCAGGCCCGGTTCCATCATACGCACCACCCTCAGCCGATCCGGCACTTGCGACAGGTCCAACTGATCGACCCCGGCCCCCACGGAGAACAGCACCTCCAGGTTCGGCAATCCGTGCAGCAACTCGCGGGTCACGGTCCAGGCCGCCAGATAGCGGATGTCGGCGGGGTCACCGATATCAGGCCAGGTCCGAAATGGCATATCGGGTGCCAGCCGGGTAAAGGCCTCAGACCATATCTGCCCGCGTGCCGCCGATGATTTGTACAGGAAAGCCATGATGATTGCCCCTGTCCGGACAAAGAAAAACCCCCGCCCCGGGGGAACCGATGGGCGGGGGACGTGAGTGTAAAGGTAAGGGGCGGGGATCAGAAATTATATGACACCCGTCCAGTAATTGTACGCGGCGTGCCCGGTGCCACCCACAGGCGGGCGTAAGACGACGCATAGTAGGTCTTGTCGAACAGATTGTTCACATCGACCGACAGCTTCACCTGTTCTGTGGGCTCGTACGAGGCCTGGAGCTTCACCAGTGTGTAGCTGGGCAGGAAGAAATTCACACCCGTCTCGCCCAGACGCTTGGAGACATGGTTGATGCCGCCGCCGACGCTGGCAGTCCCATCGCCAACCTGAAAATCCTTGAACAGCAGCAGATTGGCCGTGTGCTTGGGCACATTGATCAGCGGGTCGCCTTCCTTGATCGGCAGGCTGAAATTCGGGTCCAGGAAGTCCTGTGCCACTTCTGCATCGGTGTAGGCATAGGTGGCGAACAGGCGCATCGCGCCCGGAAGTTTGGCATTGACGTCAAACTCAATACCCTTGGACCGCGCCTTACCAACGGCCATGGAGAAGCCGACATTGACGGGATCAGCCGTCAGTACATTGGTCTTGGTCATGGTGAACAGCGAGACGGTGCTGGTCACCGTGCCATCCTCGTACTTCGCCCCCACCTCATAGGATTTGGACTTTTCCGGTTCAAACAGGCTGTTGCCCACGCCGGAACCGCTATTGGGGCGGAATCCGTCGCCGTAACCACCATAAAGCGAGATCTGGTCGTTAACATTATAGACCATGCCCGCCTGCGGGCTGAATTCCTTATAGGTCCGCAGGGCCGGGTTGTTGACACTGTTTGACAGCAACCGGTTATTAAAGTCGCGCTTGAAATGGTCATAGCGACCACCAAAGCGCAGCTTCAACTGTTCGGTCAGGTCGATCTGATCCTGGAAATACACACCGAATGCCTTCTGCTCCTCATGCGAGTTGGTGAAGGTTGCGGTCGGTGTCGGGGTGTTGCCATAGACCGGGTTGAAGATATTGATGGCATTGTTGTTGGCCGTGATGGCGGCACCCGCCGTATAGGCAGGGGGACGGAAACGACGCTGCAGCAGGTCGATGGTGAAGCTGTCCCAGTCGGCACCGATGATGATGTTGTGCTTCATGCCTGCCACCTCGGCCGCACCGCTGATTTCACCGCGCAACACAGTATGGTCGGTGTCATAGTCCCGATAGCGGCGCTGACGCGAGACGAACTGGCCGTTGGTAAACAGGGGCTGGCGACCACTGGCAAGCTCGGCATCGCTGGAGAAACCCTCGAACGAAGTCTTCTTCTGGCTGCCGCCCAACAGCACGGTCCAGTCGTCGTTGAAATCATGCTGGAACTGCAGCTGATGGCCCAGCACATCCACCTTCGTCGGGCCATCACCGGGTTCGCCCAGGAAAGTGGAACGATCAACCGCGCCCAGTTTACCATTCACCGCGACGATACCACGGTCGAACGGCACTTCCTGATCAACGTATTCCATCTCATAGGACAGGCTGGAATCGTCGTTGATGCGCATCAGGATGGAGGGGGAGGCGACAAGCTTCTTGCTGTCGATCGTGTCCCGGAACGATCCTGCATCCTCATAAGCCGCATTCAAACGGACGGCGATGCTTTCCGTAAGGGGACCGGTGATATCACCTTCCACGCGATAGGTGTTGTAGCTGCCGACGGCGGCGCCAACGCTGCCTTTTGTATCGAACTCCGGCTTCTTGGTGATGATGTTCACCGTGCCACCAGGCTCGCCACGACCGAACAGGGCGGAATTGGGGCCCTTCAGCACCTCGATCCGCTCCACATTCGAGGCGTCGCGCGGGCCGCCATAACCACGGCCACCATTAAAGCCATTCACCAGGAAACCGCTGGGGAAATTCTCATCACCGGCAAAACCACGGACAGCGAAGCTGTCCCAGAGGCCACCGAAATTATTCTGCTTGGCGATGCCGGACGCCAGTTCCAGCGCGCCCTCCAGCTTGGTGATGCCCAGATCCTGCAACAGTTCACCATCCAACACCTGGATAGCTTGCGGTGTATCCTTGATAGCGACATCGCCGCGATAGGCCTGTCGTTGACCAACCACAATGATCTCTTCCATGGGACCATCGGCAGGCTGGGCGAGCGCCAGGGGGGCAATGGCCACACTGGCAGCGGTGGCGGCAAGCGCCAGGCGGAACCGGTAAGTCACATACATCGTTGATCCCCTTTGTGAAGCTGCTCCGCTGTTCACTCTTTGCGGCGCTGGCCCTGAACGGCCGTTATCTGATGCCGCCTGTTATGTTATAACGTTCCTCTAAGGCAAGGTTTTTTTATACCCGCGACCTTGACCCTTTACCTGATCAGCCTATGCCCATCGGCAGATCATTTTGCTCGAAGCGGGTGGTTGCGACGGTGTGTTCTATTGTTGTGCAGCTCAAATGCGCGGAATATGCCGGGGCGATAGGCACTGTCCCTGAAGCGGGCAATCCCTATTGCTTCTGGGTCCCCGTCACAGGTATTTCAGCCACCAGATGTCCCGGCGACGCTGCTTCAGCTCTGCAAACCAGCGGGTGGGCAGGTAGAGCGGCACCAGCAGGATGGCGACCCAGAGCCAGACGGTGGAAACATTATCCACGCCAAAAACCTGGCCCTTGTTCAGCCCATAGAGAGCGACGGCGATCAGATACAGCGCCTTCAGCACATAAAGATGCAGCAGATAAAAGAACATGGGCGCGCCGCCGAACATGGACAGATAGGGCATGATCCGACTGTCCTGGTGTTTTTCAAACAGCGCCAACAGCAGCACCCCGACACCAACAGTTGGCAGCAGGAACAGCAATGATGGCGGATATTTGGTCAGCGCCAGGAACGCCATGATTGTGTGCAGCGTGTCGACGCCCGGCACCCAGGGCTTGTCGCCATACATATTCAGCGCTCGGATCACGACAAACCCTATCAGCATGATGCTGCCGGTCAGGATCAGACGGCGACGGCGAACCAGGGCATCGGTACCCTTCGCGAACCAGGGGCCGCAGACATAACCCAACAGGATGACGCCGATCCAGGGCAGGATAGGATAGGTGGTTTTGGCGATCATGCCACCACCCAGTTCGATCACCGACCGCTGATGGATCACGGCCCAGACCTCAAAAAAAGGCTCGCCAGGGGCCAGCCGGATCGGGTCCAGCAGATTATGGCCCAGGACAATGACCAGCCCCAATACTGCCTGCGCCGGGCGGGGCAGGTGCAACAGTCCAGCCAGCACGATCATCGAAACGCCGATCGCCCAGATCACCTGCAGCCAGAAGGTCGTGGGCGGAAACTGTGCTGACCAGGCAAAGCCAACAAAGGTCAATTCCAGGAAGATCAGGAAAAGTCCGCGCTTCAGCAGGAACATCGAGGTCTCGGCCTTGCTGTGCGACTGACCATAGAGCCATGCTGACAGGCCGGTCAGCGCCACAAAGGTCGGCGCGCAGAAGGTGGACAGCAGCCGCGTGAAGAACAGGGCTGGATCGGTGGCTGCGGCATTCACCGGGTCAGTGACCTGGAGATGGAGGAACCAGGTTTCCCTGATATGGTCCACCAACATAAAAACCATAACCAATCCGCGCAGCGCATCAATGGCCACCAGCCGCGCATGGGCCTTGGCGGTCGCGAGCGTCTGGCCGCCGGTTGCGAGATTTTCTGTCCGGCTTTCCAACCCCGTGATACTGGACATGCCCTGAACCCCCGTTTGCAACACTGCGCCTTTCCATGGCGTCTTTGATCAGATTATCGTCGCAGGCGCTACGGTTATGCGGAAAAAACGGGGGTGGCGGTTAATGCTGCTGAAATGGCCAGTGCCGGCAGCAGCGCGCTGGCCCCAACAAGCCTGACCGCCCGAGCCGGGGTCCAGACCCTGACGCATCGCCCGCAAATGGCGCACCGTCACCGGTCGATCACAGCGGCACCGATGTTATTATTTACCATAATGTTAGTTATCGCGCAAAAAGCGACCAATAAATAGATCCCATAATGATCGTTTCCATTTTAACCTGTAACTCTCTGTTTTAATCAGGTTCCTCGCATCGGCGCCTGCTCCTCAACCCGCCGGCACCCGCACTACCCCCAGGATCAATGCCGATTGCGGGTGCAGGCGGGGAAGTTGCAGACCGGCCTCAGTCAGGGTGGAGCCCGTAAACAGGACACCGTCACGTAAGCTGTTGAACAGAGGGGATTTCTGGGCCGCGTCGGGCCAGAGCAGGCGAACATGGTAGCGGGCCGCTGGGTCAAGACCGGCCAGGCGAAGCCGGCCGGCAAAGTACCCCGACGGCTCGCTGAGCAACGTAAAGCTATAGAGTGCCTGTGCGCCGTCCGCCGCCAGAATGCCAAAGGCTTCCTCATTGGCCGGGCGGTCCAGACGGATCAGGCGGCCATCATGCAACAGCGGGCGATAGTGCTTATGCAGGCTGATACCGGCGGCAAGCTCCATCCGTTCCGCGTCGCTTAATCCCAGCAGGTTCACCTCCAGCCCCAAATGGAAGAACATCGCCGTGGCCACGCGGGTGGCCATGGCAACGCGGCGGCCGGTAATATGGCAATCGGTGGGGCCGACATGTGAACCAATCAGTTCCGGCGGCAGGAATGTGGACAGGCCGCGCTGAATGGTCAGCCGGTCCAATGCGTCATTGCTGTCCGATGCCCAGACCCGGTCGGTCAGCGACAAGATACCCAGATCAGCGCGTCCCCCGCCCGCAGAACAGCTTTCGATCTCCACATCTGGATAGGCATCGCGCACGCGGCGCAGCAGGGCGTAAAGCCCCTCGACATGCGCATGGGCCGCCGCAACGCCGTCCACGCCGCCCGGATGGCTGATATCACGGTTCATGTCCCATTTCAGATAAGAGATGGGGTAGTCCCGCAGCAGCGCATCCAGTCGCGCGAACAGATAATCCTGCACATCCACGCGGCTGGCATCCAGGACAAGCTGGTTACGGAACACAAGCTGCGGTGCCGGCGGCGTTCCCAACACCCAGTCGGGATGGGCGCGGTAAAGGTCGCTGTCAGGGTTGACCATTTCCGGTTCGACCCACAGCCCGAATTCCATCCCGCGTTCGCGCACCCGCGCCACAATGGGATGTAGGCCATCAGGATAAATACCTTCATCCACGAACCAGTCGCCCAGGCCCGCGCGGTCACTGCGCCGACCCCGGAACCAGCCATCATCCAGGACAAACCGCTCCACACCGATATCGGCCGCGGCATCAACCAGTTTCAGCAAAAGGGCGGGATCATGGTCGAAATAGACAGCTTCCCAGGTGTTGTAATGCACCGGCCGGGGCTTGGCCCGCACACGGGCATGGTCGGGCCGGTTACGGACATGGGCATGGAAACAGGCGGAAATGCCATTGCGTCCCATCAGCGAGCAGGCAGCATAGAGGACGGGCGTGCGATAGATCTGGCCCGGCGCCAGACGCATCTCACCGGGCATGAACAATTCGCCCATCTGAACATAGGCGCGGCCATCCGATAATGTATCGGCATAGAGGCGATGATTGCCGCTCCATCCCAAATGCAGGCCATAGACCTCGCCCGCCTGATCCCCTGCACCGGCCGCCTGCGCCAGGATACCAGGAAACGCATCATGGGAGGTGCGACCACGGCGGTTTTCCTTCACCACGGCGCCCATCACACGGGGCTGGGTCTGCATCCGGTATTCCCCGGCCCAACGTCCCTCAAACGTCACCCATTCCACCAGGTGCGGTGGCAGCGCCAGAACGGGGGCCGACAGCCATTCCAGATCCAGCAGGCCCGGTCCATCATTGCGGACCTGGGTCCAGCCGACCAGCATGCCGTGGCGGTCAAGGCGCAGATGATGGGTCAACGCCACACCATTGGCCTCATCCACACTGTCAATCTCCACAGCACCCGGATCCGGACGACGCACATCGACGATACGTGTATACGTGGCCCATCGCCGCCCCTCACCATGGGTCAAAAGGCCGGGACGGCCTGGAAACGCCTGTCCGGCCAGGGGGGTCAGGGCCAGCGGTGCTGCCACCAGGGGTGAACAGGGCGCATCTTCGCGCGCGGCCAGCAGATCCAGCATGGAGCCATCGGCCCCCGCATCCAGCCCCGTCCCCCAATAAAGCGTTACCGGCGATGGCCCCCGGACATCCAGGACAAGCGAGACGGCACCGCCATCCAGGCGTACAAAATCAGAGGGACCAGTCGGCAACATGCGCGGAACCTTTCAGGGGTTTTTGTTCTCCGTTGACGCGCCCATTTTATAGTATAAATATTATTTGCACAAGAGACCCGGCCCATCATGTGGTACGGGCGGCGAGGAGACGGACCTTATCATGCTGGGCGTTTGCTACTACCCCGAACATTGGCCCGAGGAATGGTGGGCCGATGATGCGCGGCGGATGAAGGACTTGGGCCTGACCTATGTTCGCGTCGGCGAATTCGCCTGGTCGCGGTACGAGCCGGAACCAGGCGTTTATGATTTCGGCTGGTATGACCGCGCCCTCGATACGCTGGGCAAGGCCGGGCTTAAGATCGTGGCCTGCACCCCGACAGCGACGCCGCCGAAATGGCTGATCGACCGGTATCCCGACATTCTGCCCGTCGACCCGATCACGGGGCAGGTACGCGGATTCGGGTCGCGCCGGCATTATGATTTCTCGTCCGAGACATACTTGCGCGAAAGCATTCGCATCACGACGGCTTTGGCCGAACGCTATGGCAAGCATGATGCCATCGTGGGCTGGCAGACGGATAATGAGATCGCCTGTCACGACACGGCCCTTTCCGCCTCCCCCAATGCGCGCCGCGCGTTTCAGGATTGGTGCCGCGCCAAGTATGTCGACATAGCGACCTTGAACAAGGCCTGGGGCAATATTTTCTGGTCCATGGAATATCGCTCATTTGAAGAGATTGAGGTGCCGTTCCTGGCCGTAACGGAGACCAGCCCCGCCCACCGTATGGCCTTCCGGCGTTTCACGTCGGACCGGGTGGCGCTGTATCACAAGGCGCAGGTCGATATCCTGCGCGCCCATTCGCCGGGCCGCTTCATTACCCACAACTTCATTCCGCCGACCGACACGGGCATCGATAACTACACGATGTGCCGGGACCTGGATTTTGCCAGTTTCGATAATTATCCGCTGGGCCGCACCGATGTCTGGATGGCCAAGCGCCCGGCGTCGGAATTCCGCCCCTATATGCGCACGGGTCATCCCGATTACTGCACCTTCCTGTTCGATCAGACCCGCAGCCTGGCCGGCGGCAAGTTCTGGATCATGGAACAGCAGCCGGGGCCGGTGAATTGGGCCGGGCACAATCCGCGTCCCCTGCCCGGCATGATCCGGCTGTGGACGCTGGAAGCGTTCGCGCATGGGGCCGAGGTGGTCAGCTATTTCCGCTGGCGGCAGGCGCCGTTCGCGCAGGAACAGATGCATGCGGGCTTGCTGCGTCCCGACCGCACGCCATCGGAAGCCTGGCCGGAGGTGGAGCAGGCTCTGCGGGAGTTGAAGACGCTGGACCTGGCCCCGGTGCCGGGGGCGAAGGCCCGCATCGCCATCCTCTATGATCACGAGGCGCAGTGGCTGGGCGAGACCGAGCGGCAGGCCGACAGCTACAGCCATCCCGACATCATGGTGAACTGGTACATGGCGGCGCGCCGCCTGGGCCTGGATGTCGACTTCATCCCTGCCGATGGTGATCCCAACGGCTACGACATCGTGCTGGTGCCGGGTCTGGCCATGCCAGATGCGGCAACTGTAAAGCGGCTTGGCGACAGCGGGGCCTTGCTGCTGTTTGCCGCCCGGTCGGGGGCCAAGGCCAGGGATGTGAACCTGCCCGAAGGTCTGCCGCCCGGTGAGTTGCGCCAATTGCTGCCGATCCGTGTTACGTCCGTCGGTACCGCCCGGCCCGATTGCCCGGAAGGCATGGTCTGGCGTAACCACACCTATCAGGCCTTTACCTGGTTTGAGGCCCTGGAACTGGTGGGTGAGGTCGATGTGCAGGCCAGCTTGGCAGATGGCTCGCCAGCCCTGGTGCGCAAGAATAACGCGCTCTACATGGCGACCCTGCCGGAACAGGATTTCATCGCCGATCTGCTGGAAACGCTGTGCGCGGAACGCGGGGTGCCCACCGTTCGCCTGCCCGATGATCTGCGCCTCCGTCGCCGCGGCGATCTGACCTTTGCCTTCAATTATGCGGCGGTCGCGCGGGAAGCCCCGGCACCGGCCAATGCCCATTTTGTGCTGGGCAGCCGCACTGTGGCGCCGCGTGACCTTGCCGTCTGGCGGGTGCCGTCTTGAGGCGGGTCGGAGGGGCGGTCGCCCTCATCCTGGCACTGGCCGTCGCCGGTGGTGCCGGGTGGTATCTGTCGCCCCGGCCCGCGGCACCACTGGCCCCGCCCTTTGCCGCGTCGGCCCTGTCGGACGCACCCGCATTGGCCGCCCGAGGTCCCCACAAAGTGGGGGTCATGAATGTATCGCTGACCAATCCAGATCAGCCAAACCTGCTTGGCATCAACCCCGTTACACGGAACATTCCGCGCGCTGACCGGAAACTGGACCTGCTGGTCTGGTATCCGGCCAGCCTGTCAACGGGTCAGGAGGAGAAAACCCACTACAGCTTCACCACCCCTGTGGTGCGGGATATCCCCGCGGAAAGCCTGCCACCCACCCTGACTGTTGAGGGGCGCGCGGCCCGTGATGCCACACCGGAACGCCAGGGCGGACCCTGGCCGCTGGTGGTGTTCAGCCATGGATTCCGGAATTTCGCCGCCGGCTATACGGCGATGGCAGAGAACCTCGCCTCCAAGGGCTATGTCGTGGTGTCGATCGAACATCGCGACGCCGAGACGGGGCCGCTGATGCCCATTGAGTTGTCCTTTGGCAACACGGTCGCCACACGCGCCGCTGATCAGCGGTTTGTCATCAAGGAACTGTCGCGCCGCGCCGGCGCGGCGGGTGACCCGCTGTCGGGTCTGCTGGACCCCACCCGCATCGGCCTCATGGGCTATTCGATGGGCGGGTTTGGCGCCTTGATCACCATGGGAGCCGGTTTTGATCCGAAAGGGCCGCTTTATCCACTGGTGCCGGGCGGGTTGCTGGACAAGGATGTGGCCGGGAGTGACAGTTTGCGGGCCGCCGTGCCGGCGGGTGTGAAAGCACTGGTCGCCTTCGCCCCCTGGGGTGGCGGTAGCCGCCTGCGCGCCTGGTCGCCCGAGGGACTGGCGGCGGTCACCGTGCCCTCGCTGTTCATTGTCGGCGATCAGGATGATGTGTCTGGTTTTGACGATGGCGTGAAATGGGTGCATGACCAGATGGTTGGCAGTGACCGTCACCTGCTGGTCTATCAGGGCGCGCGCCATAATGTGGCGGGTGACCCGACCCCGCCACAACTGGCCCATTATTACCAGTTCGTCGAACGGTATGAAGAGCCGGTATGGCGCCGCGACCGTATCCTGGCCATCAATGCCCATTTCGTTACCGCCTTCCTGGACACGCATCTGAAGGGATCGGCCAACGCCGCCGCCTATCTGCGGGTGCCGACCGTGAAGGCCGGTGACGGAATATGGGAAGAAAAGAAACCGGCAGGCGCATCCGTCGCCCTCCCCGGCGACCCGGCGACGGCGGGTTACTGGCCCGGTTTTCAGCGCCGTTGGGCGTTGGGCCTTGAACTGCACCACACCACAGCGTCGGCAGCACGTTGACCGGGGCGCGCACTTTGACACGACCGCTGCCCCCCCCTCTCCTGCGCATACCGAGGTGTTTGGCACAAGCCCCCCCGGTTGGTTACGCCGCAGGAATGGTTGGCCGGTCGGGTGATGGTATGGGGGTCCTGGGCCCCGGTTTTTGCCGGGAACGCGGGACGATGGAAGAGCTGGCGACAGCTTGCAGGCCCTGACATGTAATCGGTTCGGGCGGAATTACGGATAATAACGGAAAGGTACGGGAGGACATGGAACTACCAATGCTACAGGTGGGCATCGCAGCGGCCCTCACAGCGCTTGTCGCTGGGGGAACCGTTTGGAAATGCCGCCGCGCCAGCACCCACAGTACCGATGCCCATCAGGAATATTTCCTGGCAGGACGCGGGTTGAGCTGGTTCTTTGTCGCCGGTTCCATCACCATCACCAACCTGTCCACCGAACAATTGGTGGGCATGAATGGCAATCAGATGGCCTTGCTGGCCTGGTGGGAACTGGCCGCCGTTGTTGGTCTGGCTATCCTGGCTCTTGTGTTCCTACCGATTTATTATCGGTATAACTGCACGACCACGACCGAACTTCTGGAGAAGAAGTATGGTGCAAAGTCGATCCGCAGCCTGATCGGCGGCCTGTTTACGGTCGCCAATGTTCTTATTGCGATGCCTATCATGCTCTACAGCAGTGCGCTGTTCCTGAAGAGTATGTTCGGGCTGCAGGTGCCGCTGCTGCTGATTGCCATTATCCTGGCCCTGGCGGGTTCCTTGTTCGCCATTCTCGGCGGGCTTCGCGCCGTGGCGGTGGCGGACACCTATTCAGGCGTATTGTTGCTGACCATGGGCACGGCCATCGTTTTCCTGTCGATGGCCGCCATCAACTGGGATTTCAGTGGCATTCCGCCCGAACGCCTGACCATGATCGGCGATAATGACAGCCCCATACCGTGGCACACGCTGTTGACGGGCATGATCTTCATCCAGATCTTCTACTGGTCGACCAACCAGACCATTACCCAGCGCGCCATGGCAGCCCCGACCCTGCGCGAGGCCCAAAAGGGCGTGCTGGCGGCCGCCACTGTCCGACTGCTGATCATCCCGCCCATGGTGGTGGTGCCCGGCATCGTGTCGTACAAGCTTTATGGCGACCTCAATGACGCCGCCTATGGCACCATTGCCGGTGCCGTGCTGCCGGAGTTCCTGACCGGTATCTTTGCGGCCGCCCTGGTCACGGCGGTGTTGGCGCATTTCGCCAGTGTACTGAACAGCACTGCCACGCTGTATGTGTGCGACATCCACGAGAAATACATCAACCCCAACCCGAATGTGCCATTGCTGGGTGGTATTTCCAGCGCCATTTTTGTGCTGATCGCCATCCTTCTCGTGCCGGTCTATTCCGATGCCGAGAGCATTATCAACCTGGTACAGCAGTTGAACGGCTTGACGTCCATGCCGATCCTGTCGGCCTTTATCGTCGGCCTCCTGTTCCGGAATGTCGATGCGCGGGCCGCCATTCTGGGCGTGCTGTTCGGGGTGGGGCTCTATGCCATCTTCACCTTCGTCTGGACGCCGCTGCATTACATCCACCTGATGTTCATCACCCTGTGGCTGACGGTCGGTTTCGCGCTGACGGTCAACCGTGTGGTCTTCGGCCGCAAGGCGAAGTTCATCCTGTCGCGTTGAGGCGGTGCGGTATCGGTGTAAAGGGGGGGCCGAAAGGCCCCCCCTTTGTCGTTCTGGCGCGATGGCTGGAATACCGGGTAAGGCGAGGGCGTCGGCGCCCAACCTGCCCTCACCCCACCCTCACACCCTCACCACCGGCAAGGCTCGACCTGGCACCTCTACCCGGAAGCTGAACAAACCGCCGGCCAGGGGTTGGGCCAGCAGTTCTGCCGCACTTAACCCGGCGCGCGCGGTAGTGACATAGGCGGTGCGCAGGTCAGGGCCGCCGAATGCCAGTTTGGTAACATTGGCACAGGGCAGGCGCACTTCCGTCACCAAGGAGCCGTCCGGAGCGAAGCGGCGGGCGCAGCCGCCGGCCCAGAAGCCAACCCAAAGATGGTCCTGGGCGTCCACCACCACCCCGTCGGGCAAGCCTTCATCTCCGCTGAATGTGCGGAACGGGACGCCGCCAAACAGAGAGACCGCCCCGCCCCTGAGGTCGTATCGCCAGATGGTCCTGCCCAGACTGTCGACATGATAAAGGACAGTGCCATCACCGCTGATGGCGGGACCGTTTGTGACGATGGCAGCCCCGCCGGCTTCATGGATGGATGTCCCATCGAACACCCGTACCCGACCGGTGGCCGTCTGTTCCAGATCATCCATGGTGCCGAACCACAGCCGCCCGTCGGCATCGACAGTGGCGTCGTTGGTGCGATCCGTGGTGACCATGCCGGGAATGTGGGCAAGCTCGGTGACCTGCCCGCGCCGCCAGTGCAGCAGGCGATCACGATTGCCAATGACCAACCCACCCTGATCCGACGGCAGGGCGAAGCTGGGATTGCCGCCAATCTCAAAACTCTCCCGTGCGCCGGTCTCCGGTGTCAGGGCATGGAGCCGTCCACCCTTGATATCCACGAACCAAAGCCGCCGTTCGCGCGCGTCCCAGACGGGACCTTCGCCAAGCGTGGCCGCAATGGGCCAGATACAATCAATCATGCAAAGCCTCCCAGGATGAGGACAAAAAAAGAGGGAGGCGGAATATCCGCCTCCCAGAGAGGGCTTGAGGAATGAGGGAGAAAAATCCTCAGAACTCGCTACGCACACCAATCGCGTAACGAGCGCCCGAATCGATATAGTTGAGGATCTGATTATCGAAGCGACCGGTGGTGATGTTCTCGTTGCCCAGGATGTTGGTGCCTTCGGCGAACACCTGGACATTTTCCAGAACATCATAAGACACGCGGGCATCGACCTGGTCATAGGTCCGACGATAAACCGGATCGGAACCCGCATTGGGATTGACCAGCGATTCCAGGAACCGTTCGCGGCGGTTATAGGCCACGCGCGCTGACAGACCATCCATTTCGTAGAACACGGTCAGGTTCTGGCTGTCGCCCAACCCTTCCAGGGCAAACGAGGTATTGGTGGAGGCCAGATCGAAGGTCGCATTGCTGTCCACGAAGGTGGCATTGGCCTGGAGACCAAAACCAGCCAGCAGACCCGGCAGATAGTCCATGGTGTGGTTCACGTTCAACTCGAACCCATGGACATTGGCGCTCTCGGCGTTACGCGGACGACGCACATTGAACGTCGCCTCGTTCGGACCGGTGATACCGCCGGAACCGGAACGCAGACCACCGGCATTGGCGATACGGAACGCTTCGGCCGACCGGGTCTGAACCACGAAATTGTTGACACGCTTGTAGAAAGCCGCTGCCGACAGGCTGGTGGTCCGGGTCGGATACCATTCAAACGACAGGTCGAAATTGTCCGAGGTATAAGGCTTCAGAGCGGGGTTGCCGCCGCTGGCGTCCAAACCCGCCGGACGGATCGTGTCGAAATTGGTGCGCGGTGCAAGATCGCTGATCTGCGGACGGGTCAGCGTACGCGAGGCACTGAACCGGGCGATGACATCTTCCGAAACATCGACGCGAACATTCAGGCTGGGCAGCAGATAATCGTAGCTGGCGTTCTGCTTGGTTTCTACCGGCACGCCATTATTGGCGAAAACAGCGGTGTAGATGGTGGGATCACCCGCCACCGGCAGCAGGTCGGTCAGGGCAAGCTGACGGCCAAAGGCCTTGACCTCTGTATGGACATAACGGACGCCGACATTGACGAACCAGGGCATTTCGCCCAGGTCACCCCGGAAGTCCGCATCGAAATAGCCCGCATACACATTCTCTTCGATGGAGAAGGAGTTGGGCTGTTCGGTGGCCGCGAAACCATTGGTGCCACGCAGACGTGCCGCCGTGGTGCCGGCGGGCAGGTTCTGCGCACGATCAAGGGCGGCAGCCGAATTGGCGCTTTCCAGGAAGCGGAAATAGGCTTCGGCGTCATAGGTCATGAAATTGACCGGCACCGTTCCCTTGTTGCCCAGGAAACTGCCCAGGCTGAACGGCTTCAGCAGGGAGGGATCGACCAGGGTCGGATAACCGCAATAGAGGCAGAGCGTGTTCGGATCGGTCCGAACCTGCGTGCTGTTCTTTTCGCGGTTGGTGTTGACCAGACCGAAACGCACGGCGTCCAGCGCACCGCCATCAGACTTCCATTCCGTGTCCAGCTTATATTCGAAGACTTCTTCTTCTTCGTCATTGCCTTCGCGGATGGCGATATGGGTGCGACCCAGCGCCGGATTGACCAGCGAGGACGTGTAGTTGACGATTGACGGGAAACCACCGCCTTCGGCCTGACGGAAGCCGTAGGAGGACGGAATACCGATCACCGTGAAGACGTTCTTGCCGCCGGCATCGTTCTTGGCGTTGGACCAGGAGGCATCGGCCTTGATGGTCAAGGCGTCATTGGCGTTCCATTCGGCATTCAGGCCAGCAGCCTGTGTCGTCACGAAACGGTTCGTGGAACTGACGATCAGGTCGCCATTGCCATTGGTCGTCAGCGAAGTGACGGTGCGGTTGGAGTCAATCTGTGCAGCGGTGTAGCTGGACGGCTCGAACCAGCTACCCAACGACGTGGTGTGGCTGTTGACGTCGAACTTGTTGTACAGGCCGTCGAAGGTGAACAGCAGGTCATCATTGGCCTGCAACTGCGTCGTCAGATTGACGCCGATACGTTCACGATCCTGCGCTTCCTGGCCCACATCCTGGTTACGCGGGGCATAGACATTGGTGAACAGCGGGCGGTCAACAGGGCCGACGGTGGAACCGGGGATATAGCCGCGGTTGGCCGTGAACGGGGTCAGGGTGTCGCGCTTCTGATAGGACACGGCCAGCAGGGCGCCGATCTTGTCCTCATTGAAGGTGCCCGACAGCAACGCGAAGCCCTGGGGAGAGACCTTCTCGTTATTGTCCTCATACATGCCCTTCACGGACGCAATGGCCTTGAAGCCCTTGATGTCGAACGGACGGGCCGTCTTGACATTGATGGTGGCACCGATGCCGCCATCCTGAACCTTGGCCTGGCTGGACTTGTAGATGTCCGCGCCGTTGATCAGTTCTGCGGCCAGCAGATCGAAGGAGAATTCACGGCCCTGGTTGTCCGACGCAAAGGAACGGCCATTGACCAGAACGGTGTTGAATTCCGGGCCGAAGCCGCGGACGGTCACAAACTGACCTTCACCGCCGTTACGATCAATCGACACGCCGGGGATGCGCTGCAGGCTTTCCGCGACATTGCTGTCCGGGAACTTGCCCAGATCTTCGCTGGCGATGCTGTCCAGAATGACGCTGGAATTGCGCTTGATTTCGGCAGAGGCCAGCAGCGATTGGCGGATGCCCGTCACCACAATTTCTTCCAGCGCGTCGGCACCGGCCGCCGGGGCCTGCTGCGCCGTGGCTGGCATGGCCGACAGGGCGGCACACAAAACCGCTAGGCTGACGCCGGTCTTGCCCGTGAACACACGCCGGGCCTTGTTGTCGTGAAACATTTTTTTTAGTCCTCCCGCTTTCTTTTCATGCTTCCCTGAAACCCCGGTCGGGAAAGGGATGCGACCAGGGTTTCTGATTTTTGAAACCCACCACCGGCGGCACAGAATCTTATGGTCGATTCATGTTGCCGCAGGGTCGACCTCATTAATATATGAATTATCAGACAAATATAAGGTTTGTTTCCGAACGATCGGCCTTTTCGGTCGGGAAGCCAGCCAGTGTGATATTCCCGCATCAGATTTTCCCGAAATTTTGGAATGTGCGCCAACCATCGAACGCCAATTATGCATTCTATATCAATATCATAGCGAATGTTTTCTGAAGAGTTGTCATACAAGTGCTTGAAAATATTTTATCATATAAATATGGAAAACACTCGACAAGCCGGCTACCTCTCCCTTAACGTGGTTCGTTGGCCGTCCCTGGGAACAAGCTGCAAAAGCAGCAACCGGGACCGGTGCGGGCCCTGAGGGAACCCCGTGACCACGGCCGCCGAAAATGCCTAAGGGAGGATATTTTGGACAAGCCGGTCAAAACCGTCGTCATCGCCGGGGGCGGCAGTGCAGGTTGGATCACCGCTGGACGTATTGCAGCGCGTAACGCGCAAGGGCCGGATGCGGTCCGCGTCATTCTGATCGAATCATCGGCTATCGGCACCATTGGCGTGGGGGAAGGTACCTGGCCGACCATGCGCAACACCCTGCGCAAGATCGGGATCAAGGAAACCGACTTCATCCGCCACTGTGACGCCGCCTTCAAGCAGGGGGCGAAGTTTGTACGCTGGACCGACGGCACCGATGCCGATGGCTATTATCACCCCCTGAACCCACCACAGGCCGCGACTCACATCAATTTGTCGGGCCATTGGCAGCGTCGGTCACGCACCGGTGGGCCCGATTTCGCCACCGCCGTGGATTTCCAGGCCAGCCTGTGCGAGGCAGGGCTGGCGCCCAAATCCATTACCAGCCCCGAATATGCGGGCATCGCCAATTACGCCTATCATCTGGATGCCGGAAAGTTTGCTGACCTGCTGCGCGACCATGCTGTGGGCCGGCTGGGCGTCATTCATATGGTGGATGACATTACCCAGGTGCATCAGGATGAAGATGGCGACATTACTGGGCTGACGCTGCGCGCCGCAGGTCTGGTCCAGGGCGATTTTTTCATTGATTGCACTGGCTTTGCCTCCCTGCTGCTGGGCCGCACCTATGGTGTGGGGTTCAAGGATTGCACCGACATATTGTTTTGTGACCGCGCCCTGGCCTTGCAGGTGCCCTATGAGCGTGACGACGCGCCCGTGGCCACGCACACCATCTCCACGGCCCAGGACGCGGGCTGGATCTGGGACATCGGCCTGCCCACGCGGCGCGGTGTCGGCCATGTCTATTCCAGCCGGCACACCACCGATGATCAGGCCGAAGCGGCGCTGCGCCGCTATGCCGGACCGATGGCCAGTGGTTTGACCGCCCGCATGATCAAAATCCGCGCCGGACACCGGGAAACCTTCTGGACCCATAATTGCGTGGCCGTGGGCCTGTCGGCGGGGTTCCTGGAGCCGCTGGAGGCTTCGGCCCTGATGCTGATCGAAACGGCGGTGGATTTTATTGCCGACCGCCTGCCGGCCAACCGGTCGGTGATGGATGTGCTGTCGCGGCAGTTCAACCGTGCCTTTTTGCACCATTGGGAGCGGATTATTGAGTTCCTGAAGCTGCATTACATCCTGACCAAACGCACCGATACCGCCTTCTGGCGGGACAATTGCGATCCAGCCAGCATTCCTGAGGGTCTGCGCGAACGCCTTGAACTCTGGCGGCATCATCCGCCCGGCCCCGGCGATTTCCCGCACCAGCCGGAGGTGTTTTCCTGGCCCTCTTATCAGTACATCCTGCACGGGATGGGGTTTGAAACCGCCTATGATGGCTTGCCGCCGCTGGCCGCAGAGGCGGCAGGAGCACAACGTGCCTTTGCCATGGCCGAGCGCGCCCGCGAACAGGCCTTGCGCGACCTGCCCCGCCATCGCCAGTTGCTCGACGCCATCCGCGAGCACGGTTTGCAGGCGGTTTGACAAACCCGCCTTCCCTCCCGTCTGCGAAGGACCATACCCATGCCCGTGTTCACGTTGAACGCCATCCGCCATGCCAAGGTCCGGCTGCGGCCACAGGCCGACATGGCCCATGCCGAACGGCAGAACCATGCCCGCCTGGGCTTGTCGGAAGTGGACTTGGCCGCCACCGATTATCCGCTGTTCCTGATGAAACATGCCCAGTCGGGCCGGTTCACGCTCTGCGCCCTGTTCGCGCTGGAGGGGGAGCGGAGCTGGTATATGCTGGGCGGCGGCTGGCAGGCGACCTACCTGCCAGAGGCTTTGCTGCGCTATCCCTTCTTCCTCGCCCCGGCAGAGGATAGGGACGCTGTGCTGGGTCTGGCGGTGGAGGAGAGCTCCCCCCGCCTGCATGACCGTGAGGGTGCCGCCCTGTTCGGGCCCGATGGCACCCCCAGCACCGCCGCGACCCGCGTTGCGGACCAGTTAGCGCGCCACCGCCTCGATCTCGATGCCGCCGCCGGATTTGCGGCAGCCCTGGCAGCAGAAGGCATCGTGCGTCCGCTGTCCCTTCGCCTGCGCTTTGCCGATGGGCGGGAAAATCAGGTCGAGGGGCTTTATGGCATTGGGGCCGAGGCGCTGGCCGGCCTGTCGGATACCGCCATCCTGCGCCTGCACCACGCCGGCCACTTGCGCGCGGCCCATGTCATGATGGCGTCGGCCAATCAACTTTACCGCTTGCAACAGCTACACAATGCCGGCGCCACCACGGCACTGACAGAGCTGGCGTTCACTGTGCGCGATTAAGCGCCACCGATCCTCCCTCCCCCCCAACCGGGAAGCCCCCCCATGCATCGCTCCCTGCTGGCGGCTTGTGCCGTCATCGCCCTGCTCTCCGCCCCGGCCCTGGCCGCTGCCCCGGTCCCGATGCGGGCGGAATGGGAAAGGCCAGAGGTGCTGGCCATTGGGCGGGAACCGGCCCGCGCCACCTTTGACGGGTTTGACAGCATCCCCGCGGCGCTGGCCCGCGATCCCGCCGGCCAACGCTGGCACTTGTCGCTCGATGGGCAATGGTCGTTGCGCCTGTCGCCCAACCCCAACGTGAGACCCGTGGATTTCTACCGGCCCGAGTATGACGTATCCGGCTGGGACCGGATGGTGGTCCCCGGCACCTTGCAGGCCCATGGCTTCGGTAAGCCCCTGTTCAACAATATCCTCTACCCTTTCCCCGCCAATCAGCCCTTCATCCCGCATGAGATGAATGAGGTTGCCTCCTATCGCCGGGACATCGACATTCCGGCGGATTGGCAGGGGCGACGGGTCTTCCTGAAATTCGGGGCGGCGGGTGCTGCCTATTATGTCTGGGTGAACGGACAGCGCGTCGGCTATGCCGAAGATAGCAAACTGCCGTCGGAATTCGACATCAGCGCCCATCTGCGCCCCGGTCAGCGCAATGTGGTGGCGGTGGAACTGTACCGGTTTGCCGATGCCTCCTACTTGGAGGATCAGGATTTCTGGCGCGTGAACGGGATGCACCGGTCCGTCACGCTCTATGCCGCCCCGCCCACGCATCTGCGTGATTTTGAAGTGAAGGCTGGCCTGACGCCCGATGCCAAGACCGGTACCTTCGCCCTGGATGTCGATGTTGCCGGGCCGGACCGGGGCGTGCGGGTGCGCGCCACTGTTCTGGATGGCACGCGTGAGGTGCTGAAACGCGAGGCGGGCGTCAAGAAGGCGGGCGCGCCCGTCACCCTGTCGGGCCGCATCGCCGATATCCGCCCCTGGTCGGCGGAAGCGCCCAACCTTTACACGCTGCTGATCGAGCTGCTGGACAAGGATGGCAAGCTGGTGGAGGCGACCAGCCGGCGCATCGGTTTCCGCACCGTCACCCTTGTCGATGGCGAGGTCAGGGTCAATGGCCGCCGCGTCACCATCCGCGGCGTCAACCGGCATGAACATGACCCGGTGGAATTCCAGACCATCAGCCGTGAGAGCATGCGTCGCGATGTGGAACTGATGAAGCAGGCCAATGTCAACGCACTGCGGCTGTCACACTATCCCAATGACCCGTATCTCTATGATCTGGCAGATGAATATGGCCTGTACCTGATGGACGAGGCCAATCTGGAAAGCCATGAATATATGGAAATGGGCAACAAGACCGGTGACCGCGCCGCCCATCAGCTTGGCTATAAGCCGGAATGGAAGGAAGCGCATGTCGACCGCGTGCGCCGCATGGTGGAGCGGGACAAGAACCACCCCTCCATCATCTTCTGGTCGTTGGGCAATGAGGCCGGGATCGGCCCGAATTTTGAGGCGATGGCGCAATGGGTGCGCCAGCGTGACCCGTCTCGCCTGATCTCCTATCTGGGCTGGGGCACGCTGATGCAGGAGCATCGGCCCAATGACTATGTCGATATCTATGCGCCCATGTATGACGATATTGACAAGATCGTGGACTATGCCACCGACCCGCAATGGAAACAGCCCCTGATCCAGACGGAATACGCCCATGCCATGGGCAATTCCCTGGGCAATCTGGAGGATTATTGGCGGGCCATCCGCGCACACCGCAAGCTGCAGGGCGGGTTCGTCTGGGATTGGGTCGATCAGGCCGTCCTGAAAAACGATGAAAAGGGGCGGCCCTTCTGGGCGTCCGGCTTTGATTTCGGGCCCAATCCGCGCGGCGACAAAAGTATCGTCACTGACGGTCTGATCCAGGCCGACCGCACGCCCAACCCGCACTTCTATGAGCTGGCGAAAGTTTATGCCCCCATCGCCTTTGACGAATTCAATGCGTCGGCGGGTACCGTCCGGCTGTTGAACCGCCATGACATGATCGACCTGTCCGGCTTTGACCTGGATTGGTCGGTCATGGCCGACGGTGAGAGGCTGGCGTCCGGGCGGTTAGACATGCCGGCTGTACCCGCCGGCGGCACGGCCACCCTGACCCTGCCGTCCCTGCCCCGCCCGATGGCGGATGATGGACGCCACCATGTCCTGACCCTGCGCGCGACGGCGAAGGATGGGACCATCAAGGCTGTGCCGGCGGGCCATGTCGTGGCCTGGGAACAGTTTGCCCTGAACGAACCGCTTGCCCTGCCCCCGCTGAAACCAGCGGCCAGAGTGATGGATCGCGGTGGCACCATCACCCTGTCGGCGGGCGGGGCAGAACTGATCCTGGACCGGGCTTCGGGTCTGCTGCGCCGCTATGCCCGCAATGGTCAGGAACTGCTGGCGGGCGGTGCGCCCCACTTCTTCCGCGCGCTGACCGATAATGATATCGGGGCTGACGTGGATAGAACCCATGATGTCTGGCGCGAACTGTCGGAATGGCGGCATGTACGGGCCATCAATGTTGATCCGTCAGGCAGTGTCAGCGTGAGCCATGCCCTGGGGGCCGGCGGTGGCTGGTTTGAAACCACCTATGTCATGGACGCCACAGGCACGGTGGAGGTCACAGGCCGCTTCACACCTGTCAAGGATGACCTGCCCGATCCGCTGCGCGTCGGTCTGGCCTTCAGCATGCCGACCAAACTGACGGATCTGTCCTGGTACGGGCGGGGGCCGCATGAAAATTATGTGGACCGCAAGACAGGGGCCGGCTTCGGTCTGTGGCAGGGGCGGCTGGATCAGCAGCATCATGATTATGCCCGCCCGCAGGAGACAGGCAATAAAACCGATGTCCGTTTCCTCACCCTGTCAGGCAAGGGCATGCCCAGTCTGCGCATTACTGGCGCCACGCCGCTGTCGGTGAACGCACTTGCCTTCCCCTATGCCGATTTGCACGTCCGCCCGTTGGGCACCTGGCATAGCAGCGATATTCAGCCGGGCCCGGTGGGCAGCCTGCTGATCGACGCCGCCCAGGTGGGGGTTGGCGGCGATACGGGGTGGAGCATCGATGCCCGCGCCCTGCCCCGCTACCGCATTCCGGTGGGGCCGGTGACATTGCGGTTCCGGGTGGGATAGGACGGGAGGTCAGGTCGGGGCTTTCGCCCCGACCTACGCCTGATACACGCCCGCCAGGGCCGTGAACTCCGCAACCTGCTTGTCGATCCATGCGGCGTCGCGGCCCAGTTCGGCGGCCAGGACCTGGGCGACGGCAGGGGCGGCGGCGACGGCGGCTTGAGCGTTCAGCAGCAGGGCGCGGGTGCGCCGCGACAAGACATCTTCCACCGTGCGGGCCATGAGATGGCGGGCGGCATAGGCGGCTTCACCCAGCGCATAGGGCAGGTCGGGATGCATCGGGGCATCCCAGCCCGGCTGTTCGGCCAGCACGGCCCGCACCTTGGGCGTATCAGCGCCATAGGCGGCCAGCGGGTCGGCGCTGTCGATGCGCTCACGCGGGGTCCAGCCATGCAGGCGCAACTCTTTGGTCGGGCTGGGCGTCGGCGTAAAGCCGCCCACACGCAGGGCCGCATCGACCGTCTGTTCGGCCATCTCCCGATACGTGGTCCATTTGCCGCCCGTGATGGTGACAAGGCCACTGTCCGATACCAGCAGCACATGGTCGCGCGGTACGGCCGACGTGCCCGACGCACCCTTGACCTTCACCAGCGGCCGGATGCCGGTAAAGACCGACAGCACATCCGATCGGGCTGGCGCGCGGGTCAGGTAATGGGCGGCATGGTCCAGCAAAAACTGGATTTCGGCTTCCAGGGCGTGCGGCTCCATACTGGCCGTCGGGATCGGCGTGTCGGTGGTGCCGATCACGGTACGGCCCAGCCAAGGCAGCACGAACAGCACGCGGCCATCATCGGTCTTGGGGATCAGGATGGCGTCGTCACTGGCCAGGAAACCGGGGTCCAACACCAGATGGATACCCTGGCTCAGCGACAGACCCTCGGCCAGATCGGGCCGGTCCATATGCCGGATCTCATCCATGAAAATCCCGGCAGCATTGACAACCGCTTTCGCCGGGATGCGGTAATCGGTGCCTGTCTCCATGTCACGGGCCGTGACACCCGCGATACGACCATCTTCTTTCAACAGACCCGTGACGCGGACATAGTTCAACAGGGTCGCGCCATGGTCGGCGGCACTGGCCGCGATGGTGATGGCCAGACGGCTGTCATCGAACTGCCCGTCATAATAATGGATGCCGCCCACCAGACCATCTGTCTTGACCGTCGGCAACCGCTGCATCACCTCTGCCCGCGACAACAGCCGCGACCGGCCCAGCCCCAGCTTGCCCGCCAAGAGGTCATAGGCGAACAGACCTGCGCCATAGAACAGGACGTCCCACCAGCGGTAGCAAGGCACAACAAAGCCCTGGCGGCGCGTTACCTGCGGCGCATTGGCCAGCAGCCGGCCGCGTTCATGCAGGGCGTGGTGGACCAGGGGGATGTTGCCCTGCGCCAGATAGCGCACCCCGCCATGCACCAGCTTTGTGGCGCGCGAGGATGTACCCTTGGCGAAATCATGCCCTTCCAGCAAAAGTGTGCGATATCCACGGGCGGCGGCGTCCAGCGCGGTGCCCAGGCCCGTGGCCCCGCCACCGATGATCACCAGATCCCAGGGCGTATCACCTGCCAGGGCCGCGATGCCGCCTGCACGGTCCAATCCGTTTGTCATGCCGCCCATCCGCGGGATTTCTCCACGGCCTTTGTCCAGTGTGTGTAAAGCCGCTCACGTTCGGCAATGCTCATCCCCGGTTCAAACCGGCTGGCCAGTTTCCAGGTGGCGCGGATTTCCTCCCGGTCCTGCCACATGCCGGTGGCCAGACCCGCCAGATAGGCCGCCCCCAGTGCCGTTGTCTCCGACACACGCGGCACCTCGACCGGTACGCCCAGAAGATCGGCCTGGAACTGCATCAGGAAACTGTTGCCCACGGCACCGCCATCGGCGCGCAGTTCGGTCAGCGCGATGCCCGTCTGCGCCTCAATGGCGCGGGTGACGTCGCGGGTCTGATAGGCCATGGCCTCCAAGGCGGCGCGCGCCAGATGCGCCCGGCCCGTTCCCCGCGTGAGGCCGGCAATCAAACCGCGTGCGTACGGGTCCCAGTGCGGGGCGCCCAAGCCCGTCAATGCGGGCACAAAATAAACCCCATCATTGGATGGGATAGAGCGGGCCAGGGCTTCGGTCTCTGCCGCTGCCGCAATCAGGCCCAATCCGTCGCGCAGCCATTGCACCGCGGCCCCGGTAACGAAAATCGCCCCTTCCAGCGCATATTCCAGCGGCTGATCCCCAATGCGCCACGCCACCGTGGACAGCAGCGGACCCGGATCGCGCAGCGTGCTGGACCCCGTATGCATCAACAGGAAGGACCCGGTGCCATAGGTATTCTTGGCCAGCCCCGGCCCATGGCAGGCCTGCCCGAACAGGGCCGCCTGCTGATCCCCCGCCACACCGGCGATGGCAATGCCACCGGCCCCCAGAAACCCGTCCGCCGTCGTATGGCCCAGCACGGCCGACGATGACCGCACCTCCGGCAGGCCCCGCGCCGGCACCTCCATCAAAGACAACAGCTCGCTGTCCCAATCACCCCGATGAATATCGTAAAGCTGCGTGCGCGCCGCGTTGGAAGGGTCGGTAACATGGGCGGCCCCACCCGTCAGGTTCCAGATCAGCCAGCTATCGATGGTCCCGAACAGGATGTCGCCCGCCTCCGCCCCTGCCCGCAGGCCTGGCACATTCTCCAGCAACCAGCGCAGCTTAGTGCCGGAGAAATACGGATCAATGACCAAACCCGTCTTGGCGCGGATCATTTCGGTGACACCGGTGCGCGACCGCAGATCATCACAGAAAGCGGCGGTGCGCCGGTCCTGCCAGACAATGGCCCGATGTGCCGGTTCGCCTGTATGCCGGTTCCAGGCCAGCACCGTCTCGCGCTGGTTGGTAATGCCGATGGCGCGCAAATCCCGCGCCGACAGGCCGGCAGAGGCCAGCGCCCGGCCCGCTGTCTCCAGCGTCACACGCCAGATCTCCGCCGCGTCATGCTCAACCCAACCCGCTCGCGGATAGAACTGCGTAAACTCCGCATAGGCTCGCCCGACAATCTGTGTGTCGCGGTCAAAAATCAGGACGGTCGTGCCCGTCGTGCCCTGGTCAATGGCCAGGATATGATTGGTCATGTGGCTTCCCTCCACCGGCGGCTTCTTCTGCCTGTCCGCCATTATACGATGCCGTCGGGGTCCTGTCCGAAAGGTCAGACAATATCGCTATCCAAAGCCCCCGCTAACTGGCATATTTATCAGATAAATTAGCCAATCACGACCGTCAAGCTGGGATCGCGCTATTTAACATATTTATATGAAGAAATTTGACGCCACCGCCCCCGCACGCTATGATGCTGACCATTGCAGGTCGCTTTTGCCCCGATCTGGGGCCATCCCCACGAGACAAAGATGAAAATCGCCAGGATTGAACTGTTCCAGGTGCCGCCCCGCTGGGTGTTTGTGCGCGTCGAAACCGATGGCGGTCTTGTCGGCTGGGGCGAATGCAGCCTTGAAGGCCATGCAGAAGCGGTCATTGGCGCTTTTGAAAGCCTGAAGGACCGGTTCCTGGGGACCGATCCCGCGCGGATCGAAGATATATGGCAGATATCTTACCGGCTGGGTTTCTACCGGGGCGGGCCTGTCCTGATGTCGGCCCTGTCGGGGTTGGATCAGGCATTGTGGGATATCAAGGGCAAGGCATTGGGCGTGCCTGTTTGGCAGTTGCTGGGTGGCGCTGTGCGCGACCGTATCGAATGCTATGCCTGGATCGGCGGCGACCGCCCGGATGAGGTGGCAGAAGCTGCCCGCCTGCGCCGGGAGCAGGGATTCCGCGCCGTTAAGATGAATGCAACCGCCGAAATGGCCTGGGTTGGCACGGGCAAGGATATTGATGGCGTTGTCGAACGTGCCCAGGCGGTGAAGGATCAGGGGCTGGAAGTCGGGTTGGACTTCCACGGCCGTATCCATAAACCGTTGGCCAAACAGGTGGCCGTCGCCCTGGAACCCTTGCGCCCGCTGTTCATCGAAGAACCGCTGCTGTCGGAGAATATTGAGGGTATCGCTCAGTTATCGCACTTGACCACCCTGCCCATCGCGCTGGGTGAGCGGCTTTACACCCGTTGGGACTTTAAGCCCTTCCTGAACCAGGGCATTGTCGACATCATCCAGCCTGACTTGTCGCATGCTGGCGGCATTTCCGAGGTCAAACGTATTGCCGCCATGGCTGAAGCCTATGATGTGGCGTTGGCCCCGCACTGCCCGCTGGGCCCGATCGCTTTTGCAGCCTGTCTGGCCGTCGGATTCAGCACACCGAATTTCTTCATCGAGGAAATGTCGCTGGGTATCCACTATAACACCGACGGCTATGACCTGCTGACCTACCTGACCGACCCGTCGGTCTTCGCTCTGACCAATGGCCATGTCAGCATCCCCACGGCCCCGGGTCTGGGGATTGAGGTCAACGAGGCGTTGGTGCGCGACCTGTCGGCGTCACCGCATCGCTGGCGCAATCCTGCTTGGCGCATCGCAGATGGCAGCGTGGCGGAATGGTGATGTCGCATCGCGGGCGGCCATGCCGCCGCGTGTCTGCACGGTAGCGCTGCGAAAATCGGCCCCGGACCTATGGTGTGACCGGGGCCGATGATCTTTACAGGCTCAACGCTTGCGCCATGGTCTGTGCGAACGGTTTTGTGGGACGGCCGAGCAGCCTCGATAATGCCTGGCCCGTGTCAAACAGCGCATCCTGGGCGGCAGCCACATCTGAATCCGCGATGAATGCGGCCAACTGGGGCGGCAGGCCGGCTCCGACCAGGGCACTGCAATAGTCGGCTTCCGGCAGGTTGACATAGGGCACCTGTCGCCCCGTCTGCCGGGACAGTTCGGCGGCAAACTCAGGCAGCGTGTAGGCCGTATCGCCCGCTAGTTCATGCACGACACGGTCGCCCGCGCCATCATCCATCAAGGCGATAGCCGCCGCTGCGGCGTAATCGGCACGGGCAGCACTGCTGATCCGCCCCTGGCCAGCGCTGCCGATCAGAGCGCCATGGTGCAAGGCTGCCGGAATGGAGGCGGTGTAATTCTCATGGTACCAGCCATTGCGCAGCAGCGTGTAGGGCACGCCACTGGCGGCAATCAGGGCTTCGGTCTGGCGATGGTCTTCGGCCAGGCGCATTGGCGAGGTGTCGGCATGCAGCACACTGGTATAGGCCAGGCGTGAGACCTTGGCCTGCGTCGCGGCCTCGATGACATGGCGATGCTGCTCCACCCGGTTGCCGATGGCGTTGGAAGAGATCAACAGCAACCGCTCCGCCCCGTGCAAGGCGGTGGCCAGTGTTTCCGGTTGGTCATAATCCCCGGTGCGCAGGGTCACGCCGGCCGGAAACAGATTGGCGGCACGGACGGGGTCACGCACGATGGCGGTGACCTGTTCCGGCCCCGCAAGGCGGGCCAGTTCAGCCACCACCAACTGGCCGAGTTGACCGGCGGCACCGGTGATGAAGAATCGGGAAGGGGTGGACATGGACATGCTCCGGTCTCTATGGGATAGTAGGTATACACTAGAGACCATTGGATCGGTCCGGAAGACGGCACTTTGCCGTCACCAGGTTACAGCGAGGATACCAGGATGGAGGATGCCTGCACGGCGATGGGTGCCAAAGTGGCGGAATGGAAGGCTTTGAGTCCGGACCCGCTGCAATGTCCGGTACGGGACCTGCTGGACCGGATCGGCGACCGTTGGTCGATTCTGCTGCTGTCCATGTTGGCGGCCGGGCCCATGCGCTTCAACGCCCTGGCCCGTGCCGTCCCCGACATTTCAAAGCGGATGTTGTCGCAGACCCTGCGCACGCTGGAAACCGACGGGCTGATCGACCGCATGGTTGAACCCACGGTGCCGCCCAGGGTCACCTATTCTCTGACCGGGTTGGGCAGAAGTCTGATGGCACCCATGCTGGCCTTGATCATCTGGGCGGAAACCAATCATGCCGCGGTCGCGGCGGCGCGGCGGCGCATGGCGGAACGGTTGGCCACCGCCGGTGAGCACGGGTAAGACATTGCTGCCTTGCACGCCAGGGCCAGGCGCTGTCAGGCGCAGTCCTGGCCTTCCGGATCTGCGCAATAAACCTGGTACAGGGTCAGGATCACCCTCTCGGCCTCGGCGCTGGCCAGGGAATACCAGATGGTCTGGCCTTCGCGGCGGGCACGGACCAGACCATCCTTGCGCAGCAGGGCCAGTTGCTGTGACACGGCAGTATCGCGCATGCCGATGCGCTGGGCCAGATCGCCTACCGACCGTTCCCCCTGCAACAACTGGCACAGGATCATCAGTCGGCTGCGGTTGCCCAGCGACTTCAGCAATTCAACCGCCCTGTCGGCGTTGGCCTGCATGTCTTCTATTCTCATCCCCTCCGGATAAAAGGGATTGTGGGCGACGTCAATCATGCAACACCATCTGCATCCCGCAGCACGACATAGATCGCCGGGATGACCAGCACCGTCAGCAGCGTGGATGATGCCAGCCCGAACAGCAGCGACACGGCCAACCCCTGAAAGATCGGATCGGTCAGGATGGTGGCCGCCCCGATCATGGCCGACAGGGCCGTCAGCAGGATGGGCTTGAACCGGACGGCACCGGCCTCCAGCAGCACATCGCGCAGGCTCATGCCACGGCCCCGGCCATGGCGGATAAAATCAACCAGCAGAATGGAATTGCGCACGATGATGCCCGCCAGCGCGATGAAGCCAATCATGGAGGTGGCCGTAAAGGCCGCACCCATCACCCAATGGCCCAGCATGATGCCTAACAGGGTCAATGGGATGGGCGTCAGGATGACCAGCGGCAGTTTGAAGCTGCGGAACTGCGCCACCACCAACACATAGATGCCCAGGATCGCTACGCCGAACGCCGCTCCCATGTCGCGGAACGTGACATAGGTGACTTCCCATTCCCCGTCCCACAGCAGGGTGGGGCGGCTTTCATCGGCCGGTTGGCCAGCCAGCCGCACCACCGGCTTGGGCAGGTTACCCCAGTCATGCGCCTCGATGGCATCGGCGACGGCTCCCATGCCGTAGATCGGAGCCTCAAACCGGCCGGCCAATTCGGCCGTCACCATGTCGGCGAAATACCCGTCACGGCGGAACAGGACTGGCGATCCTTCCTCCCGTGTCACTTTGACCAGTTCGCCCAGTTCCACCACCCGGTTCGATCCGGGCAGGGCGTTGGCCGGCACAGGCGTGGCCGACAGCCGGGCAGTCCAGGCCCGATCCTCGTGGGGAAGGGCAATGGAGATATCCACCGGATAGCGCTCTTCTCCGCGATGGGAGTAACCGACCGGGTTTGTGCCCAGGATCGACCGCAGCGCGTCATAAACCGCTGCCTGTTCTACCCCGTGAAATTCCAGTCGCTCCTGGTCAATGGCGATGCGCAGCCGTGGCTGGCTTGTGCCGATACTGTCATCAATATCAGTGATGAAGGGCACGGTGGCAAACAGCTTGCGCACCTCTGCCGCGACCGCCCGCCGCGTGGCGGCATCGGGGCCGTAAATCTCTGCCAGCAGGGTGGCCATCACCGGAGGACCGGGCGGCACCTCCACCACCTTCAGGCTGGTCCCTTCTGGCAGGCTTAACCCCGCCAGAAGCCTTGCCCGCAGGTCCAGGGCAATATCATGGCTGGCGCGGTCACGGTCACTCTTGGGCGCCAGATTGATCTGCAGCTCGCCCAGGTCGGGGCTGTTCCGCAGGAAACTGTGCCGCACCAGTCCGTTGAAATTGAACGGCGCCGCCGTCCCTGCATAGATCTGCACCGACCGCAGTTCCGGCAGCGTTGCGGCAATCTCCGCCGCCTGGAACAACAGACGCTCGGTATCCTGCAAGGCCGTACCGCGCGGCAGGTTTACCTGCACTGACAGTTCCGACTTATTGTCAAAGGGCAGCAACTTGACCGTCACGCTTTTACTGGCAAACAGACCCAGCGATGCGACGGTCGCCACCCCGACCAGGGCCAGGAACCGGCCCGCATTGCGCCGGCTGGCCAGCAACGGTGCTGCCACCCGCCGGTAAAGCTGACCCAGAATCCCGCCATCATGGGCCGCCTCATGCCCCTGCCCGGCATCACCACCCATGCCGGACAATTTCAGCATCAACCACGGCGCCAGCACCATGGCTGCAAAAAAGCTGAACAGCATGGCCGCCGATGCGTTGACCGGTATCGGCGCCATGTAGGGGCCCATCATGCCTGATACGAACAGCATGGGCAGCAGGGCTGCGATCACGGTCAGGGTGGCGACGATGGTGGGATTACCCACCTCTGCCACGGCCTCAATAGCGGCATTCAACCGGTCACGCCCATCCTTCATGGCCCAGTGGCGGGCAATATTCTCCACCACAACAATGGCATCATCGACCAGGATACCGATGGCAAAGATCAGGGCGAACAGGCTGACACGGTTGATCGTGTAACCCATCAGGTGGGCGGCAAACAGGGTCATGAGGATGGTGACCGGGATGACCACCAGCGTGACCAGCGCCTCCCGGCGGCCGATGGCCCACCAGATCAGCGCCACGATGGACAGGGTTGCCAGACCCAGATGGAACAGCAGCTCATCGGCCTTTTCCGATGCGCTCTCCCCATAATTGCGGGTCACCTCTACCCGCACACCGTCGGGGATCAGCCGCCCGCGCAGGCCCTCGACCCGTTCTAGGATAGCATCGGCCACGACCACGGCATTGGCGCCAGCGCGCTTGGCCAGTGCCACCGTCACCGCCGGGCTGCGCACCCAGGCTCCTTTCTCATCCTTGACCATTGTCCAGGCCGCCTGATCCAGCGGTGCGCTGTCCAGCACCACGGTGGCGACATCACGGACATAGACGGGTCGGTTGTCGCGGCTGGTCAGCAGCAGCAGGCCGATATCGGGCACACCCGACAGGGTCTGCCCCGCCGCAACCGTCAGGCTTTTACCCCCGTCCAGCAGCCGGCCGGCCACAAAGGACCGGTTGGCGCCGGCAATCTTGGCTGTCAACTGCTCCAGCGTGATCCCGTACAGCGCCAGCTTTTCCGGATCGGGCTCAACCCGCACCTGCTCTGTCACCCGGCCTGACAGGTAGCTGCCACCAATATCCGGCACCTTGATCAGTTCGGTGCGCAGCTTTTCAGCCAGTGTACCAAGATCGCGGTCAGGCCAGCGATCCGCCACGGCGGGTTCCGCCGACAGGGTCAGGGTAACGATGGCGACATCATTGATACCGCGGCCGATGATAGCGGGCTCGGGAATGCCGAGGGGAATTTCCGAGAGATGCGCGCGGATCTTGGCGTGGACACGGACGATCGCGTCATCCTCATTGGTGCCCACCTTGAACCGCGCCGTCACCATGACCCGGTCATCTTCCGTCTGGCTGTAAACATGATCGACGCCGTTGATGCCCTTGACGATGGCTTCCAACGGCTTGGTGACCAGTTCCGCCGCATCCGGGGCCTTCAACCCGTCGGCCGATACCATGATATCGACCATGGGTACGCTGATTTGGGGCTCTTCCTCACGCGGGATCACCGACAGCGCGATCAGGCCGGCGATCAGACTGGCCAGCAGGAAAAGCGGCGTCAGGGGAGAACGGATGGTTGCCTGGGTCAATAGGCCTGAAATACCGAGTTTCATGGCCGCACCATGATATCGCCTTGGGCAAGACCAGACAGGATTTCCACCCCATCCGGCACCTCAGGCAGCGGGTGTTCCTGCCCTCGCTGAACCGGAACCAGCATGATTTTGCCATCACCGGTGCGCAGATGCGCATAATCAAGACCAAATCGGCGGGTCAGGTAGCTGGACGGGACCACGATGGTGGGGCGCACCCCGGCCGGAACCAGCACGCGCACACGCTGACCGACATAATAGTCGCCCAGACCGGTGACCTTGGCATCGGCCTGCACACGCCCGTCGCGGATCTGGGGATAGACCAGGGTGACGGCGCCAGTGCCCTCCATGGCTGCTGGCCCCGCCTCTTCACCCTCCAGACGGACCGGATCACCATTTTTCAGGCTGGCGGCGTGGCGTTCGGGAATGGACAGGCGCAGAACATAATCACGCTCCGCGATCATGGCCACCGCCTCCCCCGCCATCACCACTGTTCCCGGTGTCACCGGCACGCTCAGCACACGGCCGCTGGTGGGAGCCAGGACCTGACCTTCATTCATCTGCTGACCGATGACCGCACGTTCGGCGCTGCGCGCCTTCAGATTATTGGCCGCGACATTGGCGGCGGTACGCAGTTCGTCCAGGCGCTGCTTGGTGACAAATCCATTCTTCGATAATTCTTCCGCGCGTTGCAGATCTGTCTTTGCCTGCTCAAGCTGTGCGCGTGCAGCCGCGATCTGTGCGTCCGATGCCCCTTGTTGCAGCGCCAGCTTCTGGTCACCAATGGTGGCGATCACCTGGCCCGCGACGACCGCATCCCCTTCCCTGACCGACAGGCCGGTGATGGTACCGCCGGTGCGCACCCGTGCTGGCACAGTGTTTACGCTTTCGACCGTCGCGAACACAGATTTCTGGTCGGGCAGGTTCAGCCGCACAACCGTGAACTCCCCCCCGGCAGCCCACGCCGGGCCCGCCAGAAGCGTGGAAAGCAGCAAAGACGACATCAGGCCGGCACGCATGGTTCCCTCCCCTTCATTGCATCAACGGCGATCGATCACGCCGCCGCTGGTCGGGTCCAGCGTCACGGTAGGCAGCCGCTCGGCCGTCCAGGCCTGAATGCCGCCAGCCATATGTTCACAATGACTTAATCCCGCCTGCTGGCAGCGCATCACTGCCACAGACGACCTTTTGCCCGACCCGCAATGGAAGACAATCCGCACCTTGTCCGCCGCGGGCAGAGCCAGCGGATCGAAACTGGACAGCGGAAACAGCATCGCGCCATGGATACGCGCGGTGGCGAACTCCTGCGGCTCACGCACATCAACCAGCAGAATTTCATGGTCATTCAACAGGCGATGGATGTCGGCGGGCGACAGTTCGTTGATCATGGCGGTATCCTTGGGAGCTTTTATATTCAGAGGTACGAAGATACGTATCTTGTTGGGTACGGTCAAGCGAGCAAGCCATGTGCGGACGTCATACTTGAGGCGGCATTTTCCGCGTTTCTCTATACCTATGAAGATATTACTCTTTAACCATCCACAGATCACCAGGTACGGAGCATCGTTATGAATGTCGACAAGGCCGTCCTTTCCTTCGCCGGTATCATGGTCCTGATTTCTGTCGGCCTCGCTTGGTTCGTGAGCCAGGCTTGGCTGCTGCTGACCGTGTTTGTCGGGCTGAACATGCTGCAGGCCGGCATCACCGGTTTCTGCCCCGCCGCGATCATCTTTCGCAAACTGGGCCTGCAACGCGGTTGTGCCTTCAACTGATACCTGTATCCTGCGCTGCCGCCAGGATGGCGAACGGCCTCCTGTCTGCACGCCATGCTATGACCCGGCACCACACTGTGGGCATAGGCGGAGCGGGCGGGTAACTGATGGCGGATGATCGGACGGCAGCAATGGATACGGTGACGCTGGGCTTGGAAACAGCACGGCACTTAGCGGTGACGGCGCTGAACCGTGCCGGCGTGACGCTGGCCAATGCCAATCCCACCGCAGATGCTCTTCTGGCCGCCGAGATGGATGGACAGGCTGGACATGGGCTGTCCCGGGTCCCTTCCTATTGCCTGCATGCGCGGGTGGGAAAGGTCGATGGCGCCGCGATGCCCACGGCCAGCCCGGCGGGAAAGGCTGGCATTCATATCGATGCCGGTCATGGGTTTGCCTACCCGGCCATTGACCTTGCCATCAATCATCTGCTGCCCCTGGCAGCGGAAATGGGGGTCGCCGCAGCGGCCATCCGGCGATCCCACCATTTTGGACAGGCGGGGCGTCATGTCGAACGGTTGGCCGATCAGGGGCTGGTAGCACTGGCATTCGCCAATACGCCCGCTGCCCTGCCGCTGCCGGGCGGACGACGGTCCTTGATGGGCACCAACCCCATTGCCTTTGCCGCCCCGCTGTCTGGCCGTCCGCCCTTGGTCGTCGACATGGCCTTGTCGGTGGCGGCGCGGGGCAAAATCATGGCCGCCTCCAAGGCCGGACGGCCCATCCCGGAAGGTTGGGCCGTGGACGCCGCCGGCCATCCGACCACCGATGCCGACGCAGCCCTGGGCGGTTCCCTGCTGCCCATGGGCGGCGCCAAGGGGGCTGCCCTGGCCTTAATGGTGGAGGTCATCTGCGCCGCCCTTGCCGGCGGCAGCTTTGGATGGCATGCCAGTGGTCTGTTTGATGGCCAGGGCGGCCCGCCTGACCTGGGCCAATTGCTGATTGTGCTGAACCCGGCTTGTTTTGGCGGAGATCATTTTGCCGACCGGATGGCAGCGCTGCTGCTGGCCGTCGCGCAGGACGCGCCAGCCCGCTTGCCGGGTGACCGGCGGCTGGCCATGCGGCAGACGGCGGCACGCGAAGGGGTGACCATACCCATGGCCTTGCACCGGGAAATTCTCGATCTCACCCGTCCCTAAATTGCTAACCGCAGGGGGCCCCTGTTCAGGTCGCAGAATGCCGTCGCCATGCGGTCCCAATGGTGGGGCAGATCGCGCCATTGCCGGCTATGGCTGACCGTTGGAACCCGGACCGGTACGCCCTTAAAACGTCCCCAAGGCCGCGCCGTCAGACGGCCTTGGGGTGAAACCGCAGGACTGGATCAGCCTCTCGGTTGCCCGTACTAAGGGGCTGCACGAAGGCGGCGTGGCACCTCGGCCTCGCCACATACGTATTCACGGATGATGCGCCCCGCCGTGCCCTTTATGACAAACACGGGGATAGCGGCATGATTGCCTTCAACGGTGCCCCGATTGCCTTGCCGCCGCCCCTTTTGGCAGGATAAAGCGACGCTCTTGTAATCGGTAAGGTAGAAACAAAGGACATCATTGCTGCCCATAAGAACAAATTATCACCATTAATAACAACTCAAGGGGGTAATTGCCGGGGCGCCTTTTGTGGGGCATGAAGGAAGGGCCGGATAACGGCCCATAAGCCCAGAAGGCTCAACAGGAGGAAACATGCCCCGCTCCCCTCGTGCGCTGCTGACCTTTGCAGCCTTGTCGCTTCTGGGCGCTGGTGCCGGCCACACGGCGGAGAGCCAGACCTATGCCCCCTATGCGGCCGAACCAGGCGGCACGCCGGCCACGGTCAGCGTGTCGGCCTCCGGCACACCGGGCACCCGTGTTTTTCACCTGCACAGTACGGCACCGCAGCGGGATAACACCCCCTCCACCCGTATCATCACCGAAAATGGCCCGTTCACCCGCACCGGCGATTTGATGTTTGATGCGTTGTTCGCGCAGGCGGTTGATGATGCCCGGTTGGCCAGCGTCACGTCGATCAAGGATGAATGGTACAATAACCGACAACCCATTCCCTGCCCCTGTTTTGAAACCGGGGAGAAATGGAACTATGTCTGGACACGGGATCTGTCTTACGCGCTGGATTTGGGTCTGGCCGGGCTGGACCCACAGCGCGCGGTCAACAGTCTGCTGTTCAAGACCGGTACCCTGCGCCCCGGCGTGCCTGTGCCGCCGGAACTGCCGCCCGGATCAACACAGATTGTGCAGGATACCGGTTCTGGCGGGTCCTGGCCGGTCAGCACCGACCGCACCACCTGGGCGCTGGGCGCCGAAGCGGCCCTGGCCAACCTGCACGGGGCCAACCGCACCGATTTTGCCCGCAAGGCCTTCGACGCGCTGCGCGGCACGCTGGAGGCGGACCGTGTCGCCGTCTATGACGCCCGCAGCGGCCTGTACAAGGGCGAGCATAGTTTCCTGGACTGGCGCGAACAAAGCTATGCCCCCTGGGTACGGCAGAACCTGTCGGCCCTGGCCGACAGCAAGGCCCTGTCCACCAATGTTACACAATATCGGGCCCAGCGACTGGCTGCCCGTCTGGCCCGCGAATTCGGGGAAATGGACCTGGCCACCCGTTATGATGGCTGGGCCGATGCCTTGGCACGTGCCATTGATGGGGGTTTCTGGGACGCACGGGCGGGCATGTATGCCACCTACACCAGCGCTGACCTGACCCCCGCCCTTATCGGCAAGTATGATTTGCTGGGCAATGCCCTGGCCGTACTTTCGGGCATCGCCCCCGCCGACCGTGCCCGGTCAATTTTCGACCGTTATCCGTTTGCACCCTTCGGCCCGTCGGTTGTCTGGCCACAGGCGCCGGGTGAATATGTCTATCATAACCGCGCCCAATGGCCCTTTGTCACGGCCTATGCGGTCCGGGCGGCGGCCAAGGTGGGGCATGTCGCCGCCGTTGAACGGGGCTTGGCCGCTCTGGAACGGGCTGCCGCGCTGAATTTGTCTAACATGGAAAATTTGGAATGGCTGACGGGCAAGGCACAGTTTGATGATGGACCTGAAATCAATTCCCGGCGTCAACTCTGGTCGGTCGCGGCCTATTACGGCATGGTCGTGGAAACCATCTTCGGCTGGCATGCCGGGCCCGACGGCATCCGCATCGCTCCCACCTTGACCGGCGCTCTGCGCGACCGGTTCACGGGCACGGATGCCGTCCTGTCCAACCTGGAATATGCCGGCCGCAAACTTGACCTTGCCCTGATCCTGCCGCCTCAATCCGGCCCTGGCGCCTTGTACCCCGTGGCCTCGGTACATCTGAATGGCACCCAAGTCACCGGACTGATCACGGCCGATCAACTGAGTGAGGGCGTGAACCGGATTGATATCCGGTTTGCCCCCAGTCAGACATCGGCCAGCATGGTCACCAATATTCCCCTGATCGACGCGGTCAGCCACGCCGAACCCCGCGCCTTCATGCCCTGGACCCCATCCATCACGGCGGCACAGCGTAACGACGCCGGCATTCGCCTCGATATCGCGCCGGCGCGTGACAAAACACCCGTGCGTTACAATATCCTGCGCGATGGCGTGCCGCTGGCGCAGGATGTGACCGGGCAAAGCTGGACAGACCCTGCCCCACCAGTGCCGTCACACACCGCCTGCTATTCGGTGGTTGCGGTGCATGTTTCCACCCGCATCAGCTCGCAACCGTCTGCGCCCGCCTGCCTTCGCGGCGACATGGCGCAGACCATTGCGGTGGACCGCAAGGCCGCGCTGGGCCAAACCCTGGACCTGGGTGCGGTCACCTTGTCCGCTGCCGGGCGCTATGTCCTTGGTACGCTCTATGATAATCACACTTTCGCACTGAATACCGGTGTCACCAACGCCGTGAAACGACTGGTCCTGCGTGCCGCCGACGGCACAAGGCACAGCGCGATCATCCAGATGCCGCATATTGAACCAGAGGGCGACAAACACCCGATCCGCCCGTCGACCCGCGCTGTCTTTGACCTGCCTGCCGGGACCTATCAGGTCGTCCTGGAAGACTTTTTTAACATGAGCGGCCTATCCACCAACATGACCTACAGCGCGCCCGGTGGCAGCGGTGGACCGGTGAACGAAGCGTTGATCGCAGCGCTGACCATTGACAAGGTCGCTGGTCCATAGCAGTCCGAAGGATAATCATCCACCCGGCACGACGATCCGCGTCCCCGCCATGTGCGGGCCCGCCATGTGTTGGCAAGCCATGCCGACAAACCCGCCCGTGACGTCGCGGGCGCCGGGAACCATGCGACCGCAGCCTTCATGCCTGCGCGGTTTTCCGTCCCCTCGGCCAGACCCAGCAGACCATGCAATCCCATCCGCATGGACCAGTCTGTGGCCAGCCCCTGCGCGATGGTCAGCCGCAGGGAGAGCGCGGCAAAGATGGCAAATCCCATCTTCTGCCCCATCATCCACCAGCGCAGGGTCCGGATTGCCCCGCGCGCCCATGTCCCGGTTCCCTGCGGCTGTTTCAGCGTTGGCGGATGGTCAGGCTTGCCAGCACGGCATTGTCATCCATGCGCCAGACCTTAACGGTGCGCTTCCCGGCCTTGACCCCCTCGAACCGGGCGGTAACCGTATGGCCATTATTCTTGACCGCCTCCATCCACGCCGCCTGCTCCGGCGACGTCACCTCCCCTGGTGTGGGGATCAGATGCGACACCACGGTCTGGACAGGGCCATCATCAATCGACACCCCGATACGGATACCGGCACCGCCGGTTGTGTCCAATGTCGGCGACAGGTTCAGGTCCACCTCGGCGACGCCATCCTTGGCCAGCGTCACCGTGTATTCCAGGCGCATGCCATCTGACGGCGCGGTGGCGCTGCGCCCCTGTGGCAGGGCCAGCACGGCGTCATTGCGCCCCAGATAGGGCACCACCCGCCAGGACAGGCCCTTGGCCCCCACTGCCTTGTCAAAGCTGGAGGCCGGGCGGGTCATCGCCGCAGGGTCCGTCTTGCCCGCGCTGGTGAACTTGATCTGGGCGGCCAGGCGGTCCGGGGGGATGTCGGCGTAAACCCGGCTGATGCTGGGCATGGATTGTTGGGTGGGCGTCTGCCAGATCACATAGCTCATATGGATTTGATTCATCATGCCGGCCCATTTGCCGCCATTGATGCTGTGATACTGGTCTGTCAGGTCGGCATCGCGCTTGAAGGTGCGCTCCACCTCATTTGCGAAATAATCGGCGCGCGGGTCGTTGCGCATCATCAACCGCTTGTTCCAGGCCGCCGCGTAATACATCTCGTACAGGTTGGACAGGGCCAGAACCGGATGTTCGACCAGTTGGAAATAGGCGTCCAACTGATCGGGGCGCAGTCGGGCCTTGATCCCCTCCATCCTTGCCACCAGCGCCCGCCATTCCGCCACCATCTGCCCGAACGGGCCGCCATCCAGCACCGGCCCGATACCGTCGCCCAGGGGGAATGTGTCCTGATCGATCAGTTCCGGCTTGCGACGAGACGCATAGGTCGCATAGGTCTCCATGACCTGCGCAATTTCCGTCCCCAGCGCCTCACCGAACGTCTGCGCCGCCCATTGCGCTGGCCACGCGGCCAGCGCATCGGCCGTCATCCCCGACGGATTCCAGGCCATGTCCAGGAAGAAATCCAACGGATATTCCATCGGCTTGATATCACCGACATTGACAATCCAGATGGTCCGCGCGCCGCTTTCATAAGCCAGATCCATTTGCTGCCAGACCTTGGCGATCTGGTTGGTATTCAGCCATTTATAGTTCCGGGGTGCCCCGACATAATCGAAATGGTAATAAACGCCATAGCCGCCGGCCCGGTCGATCGGGTCCCGCCCTGCCACTGGCAGGCGGCGGATCTGCCCCCAATTATCATCCGCGAACAGCAGGGTGACATCCTCGGGCACCCGCATGCCATGGTCATAATAATCCTGCACCTCCTTATAAAGGGCCCAAAGCTGCGGTGTCTGCTGGGGTGGTTTGCCTGTCACGTCGGCGATAATCTGGCGCTGGTCGGCGACAATGGTTTCCAGCAGGCGGGTGGCTGTCTCCTCCGACATGGGTTCGTCCCCGTCGCCACGCATGCCGACCGTGATCAGGCTTTCATAGCCCTGACCGTCGCCCTTGGACATCATGCGTTCGATGCCGCCGCGCCAGAAAGCGCGCAGATTGTCGGCATTGGCGGTGTAATCCCACCGACCACCGGTGATCCCCTTGTCCTTGTTGCGGTGCCATTCATGTTGGGCGCGGGTCATCGGCTCATGGTGGGAGGTGCCCATGACGATGCCCATTTCATCGGCCAGCACCATGTTGCGCGGATCATCATCATTAAAGGCCTTGGGCGCCCACATGGCGGGCCACAGGTAATTGCCCTTTAACCGCAGCAGCAGTTCAAACACATGGCCATAGAGCTTGGCATTGATGCCGCCAAACTTGGCCTTGGCCCAGCCGCTGAAGGCCGGGTCTTCGTCATTGATGAACATGCCGCGGTAACGCACGCCCGGCCGGTCCGCGCGCAGGCCGGCCGTCAGATACAGGTCATCCCGCCGGGTCACCGGCACATCCGCCCACCAGACCCAGGGCGACACCCCGATCCGCTCCGAGAGATCATAGGTGCCATAGACCGCTCCGCGCCGGTCCGATCCGACAATGACCAAGGCACGGGGGATGCCGGGCGCTGGCCGGTCGACCACCACCTGTCGGAAACCTTCCCACTCTCCGGCCAACCCGTCGACATTCAGCTTACCGTCGCGGACCAGCCTGTCGATGGTCGGGCTGGCACCCAGCACCCCGATCATGACCACCGGTCCCTTCACATCGGCCAGGGACAGCGGGGCCGCTGCTGCGGTACCGCCCACACGGCCCAGATCGGCGCGCAGGCTGTTAGCAGCATGCTTGAGAGCCGGGTCAGCGCCGCTATCGACATAGACGGGCACCGCCTGCCCCGCCCGAATCAAGGCCAGGCTGTCGGGCTTGCCCTTGGCACAGACACTGACCGGCCGATCACAGGCCCACACCGCCGGCACCGCCAGCATGGTCAACAGGGCAACAGCCGCTACGCGCAGGGTGCTGCGCATCCGGCGACAGACCGCAGGAAGGGGGCCTGGACCGACCAGGCCAGTGTGATGATCCATCTGCAAGACGTTTCCTCGTTCGTTGGTGCCGATGTTGTTCATCGGTCACGGGCCATCGGCCGGATCACACCAAAGAAGCGATGGGAGCGCTAACATTCGGCCATGACACCGCCCTGTCAACTGGTATGGTAGTATGCTTGCCGCCTGGCGACAAGGTTCAATAACCCCGAAACCGCATGAAAAAAACCCCCGCCCATGGGGTGGGCGGGGGTGTGCAAGGTGCAGCGGTGGGACCACTGCTGGGAGTTAAAGCGTGATCGGTTGAAACCGGGTCTGCGATCATCTGCGTGATCCTCGGCGGCGCCCAGGGGCGTGGACACCGAACCCGATGGCCCGGTGATCGAACGGGATCACCGGACCTCTGAGAGGCTTACCGTGCCAGCCAGCCGCCATCCACGGGCAGGGTAATCCCATGGACATAGTCAGCCGCTGCCGACGCCAGGAACACCGCGGCCCCGCCCAGATCCGACGGCGATCCCCACCGCGCGGCCGGGATACGGGCCAGAATATCGCGGTTACGGTTTTCGTCGGCGCGCAGCGCCTCAGTATTGTTGGTGGCGAAATAGCCGGGTGCGATGGCATTCACATTAATGCCCTTGGCCGCCCATTCATTGGCCAGCAGCTTGGTGACGCCGGCAATGCCGCTTTTCGACGCGGTGTAGGACACAACGCGGATGCCACCTTGGAAGGACAGCATACTGGCGATATTGATGATCTTGCCACCGCCCCCTTGGGCGATGAATGTCTTGGCAACCGCCTGGGCCAGGAAAAACGGCGTCTTCAGGTTGACGTCCAGAACATCGTCCCAGTCTGTCTCCGAGAACTCCAAAGCATCCGCACGCCGGATGGTGCCGGCATTATTGACCAGAATATCGAGACGGCCAAAGGCAGCGGCAGCCTGCTCCACAATCGCCGCCACCGGCGCCCCGGTGCCCAGATCGGCGGACACAAAGGCGAATTTCGCACCCGTGGCCTCCACGGCGGCCTGGGTGTCGGTGGGTGTGGACCGTCCGACCGCCACAATATGGGCGCCCGCCCGGGCCAGCGCCACCGCGATGCCCTGCCCGATGCCGGTATTGGCACCGGTTACCAACGCCACCTTGCCGGTAAGGTCGAAGGGATTGCTCATGCTGGGTTTTCCTCTTGGCCGTTCGCCATTGTCTGGGATCAAGATGCTTAGCGTGTCCTGGCCGTCATCCCGGCTGGTGCCAAGGATGACGGGATCAGATGACACCAGACCTTAACGTAGCTGGCAGATATCAATGACCTTCATGTCGGTGTAATCGAGATTCTCGCCGCCCATTGCCCAGATAAAGGAATAATTGGCGGTGCCGCTGCCCATATGGATGGACCAGGGCGGGGACATGACGGCCTCGCCATCGGCCACGACGATGTGACGGGCCGCTTCCGGCTCACCCATGAAGTGGAAGACGCGGTTGTCACCAGGAATATCGCAGTAAAGATAGACTTCAGAGCGGCGGTCATGCAGGTGCGGAGGCATGGTGTTCCACACCGATCCGGGCTTCAGCATGGTCAGGCCCAGCAGCAACTGCGCCGACTGACAGGTGGCGGGTACGATATACTGATAGATCGTGCGCTCATTGCTGGTTTCCAGCGCACCGCGCTCCAGGGCCACCGCATCAGTCAGGCCGATCTTCTTGTTAGGGAAGCTGGCATGGGCCGGGGTGGAGACCAGATAGAACTTGGCCGGGCTCGCAGCATCGACCGATGCAAAGGAGACATCCTTTGCCCCCATGCCAACATAAAGCCCATCCTTATTGCCCAGCGCATAGACCGTGCCGTCCACCGTCACAGAGCCTGCACCGCCAATATTGACAATGCCCAGCTCACGGCGCTCCAGAAACGGATGACCCGCGGCGGATGCCGGCTCGGTCTGGTGCGGCAGCACCACAATACCGGCCACCGGCGTGGCGCCACCCACCACAAACCGCTCATTATGGCTGTAATTCAACACCACCTGATCGGCCACAAACAGACCGGTCATCAGATAACGATCCCGCAGGTCATCATTGCTGGCACCCTGCATCATGGCAGGGTGAGTGGCATGGTAGGTCTTCGCAAACATATTGTTACTCCCGGCTTTTTTGGTATCCGGCCCTGGGGCCGATGGTCATGGCGTCAACAGCGCTGATCAGAGTTTATAGGCTTTTTTCGGCAAGTTGTATGACAAATCAACAATCACCTCGGCCGCCTCGTCCTCATCCAGCCGGTGTTCTGCCACCATGCGGGCCAGGAAGGCGCTGTCCACGCGGCGCGCCACGTCATGGCGGGCCGGAATGGACAGGAAGGCGCGGGTATCGTCATTGAACCCGACTGTGTTGTAGAAACCGGCAGTTTCCGTAACCTGCTCGCGGAAACGCATCATGCCTTCCGGGCTGTCATGGAACCACCAGGCAGGCCCCAGTTTCAGTGTGGGATAATGCCCGGCCAGCGGCGCCAGTTCGCGGGCATAGGTTGTTTCGTCCAGGGTGAACAGGATGATCGACAGGCGCTTGTCATTGCCATACCGGTCCAGCAAAGGCTTCAGTGCCCGGATGAAATCGGTGCGCGACGGCACATCAGCACCCTTATCGCGGCCAAAGCGGGCGAAAACCTGACCATTATGGTTGCGGAAGGCACCGGGATGGATCTGCATGACCAGACCATCCTCAATGCTCATGCCCGCCATTTCGGTCAGCATCTGCCCCCGGAATGTCTCGGCGTCGGCTGCGGTGAAGTCACCTTTCAGCACCCGGTGGAACAGCTTCTCCGCATCGGCGGGCGACAGGTCGGCGGTATTGGCGGTGATATGGCCATGATCGCTGCTGGTCGTGCCAACTTTCATAAAATCCTGTCGGCGCTTGCGGTGTGCGTTTAAATAACCTTGCCAGCTATAGACATCTTCGCCCGTCGCTTCCGCAAAGGCACGCATGGCGGTGGGGAACTGTTCATGTTCGGGATCAATCACCGCATCGGGACGATAGGCGGAAATGACCCGCCCCCCCTTCCAGCCACTGTTCAGCACCTTATGATGATGATCCAGCGTATCGGTCGGCCCCTCGGTCGTCGCGATCAACTCGATATTGAACCGCTCAAAAAGGGCGCGCGGGCGGAATGCCTCGGTCTGCAACGCCGCATCAATCGTGTCGTAGTAATGGTCAGCGGTGTCAGCCGACAGGGCGACATCAAGACCAAACACCTTGCTGAACACAAAATTCATCCACAGCCAGCTTGGCGTGGCACGGAACAGGTGAAAATTCGACGCAAACAGATGCCAAGCCGCACGTGGATCCGCCTTGGACGGGCCGGAACGGTCGCCGACACCGACATCCTCCATGGCGATGCCCTGGCTATAGAGCATGCGATAGACATAATGATCCGGCGACAGCAGCAATTGCGTCGGGTTGCCGAAATTCTGGTTATCGGCAAACCAGGACGGGTCCGTATGCCCGTGCGGGCTGATGATCGGGAGGCCCTGGACCAACTGATACAGCCGCCGCGCAATGGCGCGGGTACCGGGTTCGGCGGGGAACAGACGGTCATCGTGCAGGGCCAGGGGCTTGGACATCGACAATACCTTGCGGGCGCAAAACGAAACGGGTGACAGCACTTTCACTAGGTAACCGGTGTCATGCCAGAAGACAATAGGATTGTTGCGACAGGCGGTGGTTTTTTCACCCCCCTGCCGCAAACCCGCCGCCGAACCCGTATCAACCCCAACGGGGCGTGCTTCCTGTCATCAGAACGCTGGCAACGGCGCCGGGCGTCTTGCCCCGGCCCGGCTATGGCTGATGGGCAGGGTGGTCATGTGACCCTGTTCAGCCCCATTCAATGGGCGAGCTTTAGCGTCGCCACGCCCGCGATGATCAACCCAACGCCAATAAAGCGCATCAACGACGCGGGATCACCATAAACATACACCCCAACAAGAAAAGTGCCGGCGGCACCGATCCCGGTCCAGATCGCATAGGCTGTGCCAATCGGAATGGTTTTCTGGGCTAACCAGAGCAGCACACCGCTGATCCCCATGAAGGTAACCGCAACCAGGATGCCACTGATCCGCGTCGACGGATTCTGGGCCATTTTAAGGCCGACAGGCCAACCGATTTCAAACAGCCCGGCAAGGAAGAGATAAAGCCAACTCATGCCATGATCTCCTTAGATCGCGGGATTAACCCATATTCACTTTGGTTCGGTCCGCAGTTGTTCCTCACAACCCGACCCTCCCAGGTTCAGGGGCCAGACCCGGACCGCACCTGCCTGCGTAATGACCTTCATACCAGAGGGATGTTGGGCGAAGACAGCACCATGAATCTTGGTTTTTCATCCTATTGTGATATAGGATGATGAACCTATTTGATGGAGCATCCCATGACCCCCAACCTCGCCGGATTGACCTTAAAACAGCGGCAGGCCGCCCTCAATGCCGCCATGCTTGACCCCGATCTCGATCATCCCCCCTCAACCAGCAACAACACCTTTCACGACGCAACGGCCAGCCCGCGCCTGATGGAAGGATATAATTCCCGTGCGGCAGATGAGATCACTTGGGCCAAGATCGCCTTTCATCTGGCTGCCGGCGTGCCCATCATCAAAATCGCCGAACATTATAAGCTGTCCCGCACCACCATCTGGCGTGCGATCAGCCAATCACCCAACCTGCGGCGACGCATCGCCGAGGAACGCGCTCTGATGCGGCGGGAAGCGGACAGCCGCTTTGTGGCCATGCGGGAACTGGTGGTGGATACGCTCTACCGTGCGGTCGCCGACGGCAACATGCGCGCCACGATCTGGGCCGCCGAACGGTTGGGCATCGGTGACAGCCTGCTGCAACGGGCAGAAAAACCGCCGCGGGCCGGTAACGCCCATCTGCCCGATATCCAGCGGCCGCCAGCAGCGCGGCACACGACCCCGCCGCCCGAAACCACCTCTGCGCTGTCCCCGGCAACCGTCCCGGACCCCGACGCGACATGCGCGACGGACCCTGTCGCCCCGCCGCCTGATCCCGTTCCCGCAGCGGCCCCGGCTTCCAGCCCGCCCACGCGCAGCAGGCCGTCTACCGCCACGCAACGACAAACGGCTCGCACCATCACCCGCCCGGTGCCTCGCCATCCACAACGCTCGCGGTTGACAGCCCTCCCCCGCCGGGCCCGGCCATCCGTGCGGGTGCTGGCCTGGCTGCTGCATAATGCTCAACCGACCGCCGATGGTGCCGATGGTGTGCCTGGACTGGCCATGGCCCGCTTGGTCGCCCAGGCCCGCTGGCTGGCATTGACCGGCAAACACAAGGTTCAATGACGCGCACCGGCACCGTTTCTCGTTCCACACTGTTTCACAGGGTTAACGCCATCCTGCCCACCCGATCCCGATGCACCGCCATCGACGGCCGCCGCTGCGGCCCACCTGTTCCCCATTCTGCGCCACGGTCAGGATGCTATGCCCGACCGCATGCAGACTGCTGGCCCGATCCGTCCTGAATGTTCATCCAGGGGGAAAGGCAGGGTCCGGGATGTCCTACAGGCCGGCCAGGGCGATGAAGCCCAGGGTAAACACCGCCAACAGCACCGTCTGCCCGACCAGGGCCGCCACGGGACGCGGCCCCAGGGCCGCCATGTCGCGCAAGCTGGTTTTCATACCCAGGGCCGCCACTGCGATAACCAGACAGGCACGGGACAGGTCTCCCATCGCCGCCAATACTGGCGCCGGCAACAGACCGGCACTGTTGACCGCCACCAGAACCATGAAGCCCAGCAGGAAGACCGGGATGGATGGCAGGCTGGTGTTGTGGGCATTACCGGCATGCCGATCGCGAAAAATCCAGGCCACGGCCATGACCACCGGCACCAGACAGGCCACCCGCATCAGCTTGACAATGGCCGCGACCTCGGCCGCATGGTCGGAAATCAGATATCCGGCCCCGACCACCTGGGCCACATCATGAATGCTGGCACCAAAGAACAGGCCCGCCTGCGCCTCCGTCAGGCCCAGCAGCCGCGCCAGCAGCGGATAGGCCAGCATGGCGACGGTCGACAGGGCGGTAACCCCGATCACCACGAGCAAGGTCGGCTTTTCTGCCTGATGGCGGGCCGGCAGGGCCGCCGAAATGGCCAGGGCGGCGGACGCGCCGCAAATGGCGACCGACCCTGCCGACAGCAGGGCATGGGCAGGCTGCAAGCGCAGCCATCGGCCGATGAGATATCCACCGGTCAGGGTGAACAGCAGCCCGGAAAGGGCCAACAACACCGCCCCCCAGCCCAGGCCCAACATATCGGCCAGCGTGACCTTGGCCCCCAGCATCGCCACACCCAGGCGCAGGATCGGTTTTGTCGCCAGACTGATGCCGGGGGTGCAGCGGGGATCGGCAGCAAGAAAATTCAGCCCCATGCCAAAGAACAGGGCGTACAGCATGACCGGTCCACCCTGCCAAGCCGCCATCTGGACCGCCGCCAACGCCACAATGCCAGCCAGAATCAAACCCGGCAGACCATCGCGCCCGCGCTGGACCAGCGGATATCGCGCTGTCTGACTGGTCCAGGGGGCAAACGTCATCGGGCCAGCGTCCCAGACGCCATGACAGGACGCCGATCACGGTGGGTCACCATCCGCTCATGCAGCCGGCGGATCGTGTTGCTGCCCGTCTTCACGAACAGGAAAGGAAACAAACCATGAAGGATGCAGGCCATCGCCGCGAACAGCATCGTGAAGCCGAAGGAAAAAGCCTGGCCCATATGGGCCCAATAGCCTTCCCCAACAGAGGCCGGATGTTCGGTGAACAGGCGGGTCAGCATGGTTTTTTCCTCTGTGCTGGAAACCCGGGAAGCCTATCACCCACTGAGGGTGATTTTTGTCTAAAATTGGCGACAAAAAGGCGAGATATGTGCAAAAATGTTCTATGTCATGGCCGCAATGGAGAATATTTTGGATCAGATCGACCGCAAGATACTGGCCACTCTGCAACAGGATGCCAGCGGCACCGTCGCAGAGATCGCGGAGCGCGCCGGTGTATCGCAGACCCCCTGCTGGCGCCGGATCAAACGGCTGGAAGACGAAGGGGTGATCCGCAAACGGGTGGCCCTGCTGGACCCGAACCGTCTCAACCTGGGACTGACGGGTTTCATCCTGATCCGGACGGCGACACATTCCGAAGAATGGCTGCGCAAATTTGCCGACGGTGTCTGCCGTATTCCCGAGGTGATCGAACTTCACCGCATGTCGGGCGATATCGACTATCTGATAAAATTTATGGTCGACAGCATCGCCGGGTACGATGCGCTCTACAAACGGCTGATCAAGGTGGCCGAACTGTCGGACGTCTCGGCGGGCTTTTCCATGGAATGTCTGAAATATACAACGGAACTGCCCCTGGATTATGTTCGGAGCTAGGCTTTATGGAAATGAGTTCGGGCCAAGCCCACTCATTTCCCTGGCTATCGGCCCCGCGCGGACAGGCGGGAACAAACCTGACATCGTTATCCGACACTTGCAAACGACACGCTTTGAGTGAATTTTGGGGGTGGGTCAGCCGACCCCTGGCCGCCTTCACGAACGGGTATTCCATCGTGGCAGATCGCAAACCGACGATCATCGATGTGGCGCGTGCCGCCGGTGCGTCGATCAAGACCGTTTCCCGGGTCATGAATAATGAACGCTATGTCAGCGCGGAAACGCGTGAACGCGTTTTAAAGGTCATGGCGGAATTACAGTTCCAGCCCAACAAATCGGCACAAAGCCTGAAGGGCGACAAATCTTATCTGATCGCCCATGTTTATGGCGATCCCGGCGGTTACTATACCGGCCAGATCCAGATGGGTCTGCTGACGCGGTTCCGTGACCAGGGTTACCATTTGCTGATTGAAGAAATCGACTATCGCGGCGACGACGTCGAAGACCGGGTCAGCAAACTGGTCAATCAGTTGAACCTGGATGGCGTCGTGGTAACCGCCCCTGTCACGGATAATGACACGGTGATGAGTGTTATTGAACGGGCCAAGGTCCCCTATGTGCGCGTTACGCCGCAACGGGAACGGGAGGGCGGTTCCTCCGTACGGATTGATGAACGCGCGGCCAGCAACGATCTGACCATGCACCTGCTGGCCTTTGGCCATCGGCGTATCGGCTTCATTAAGGGGCCGGAACATCATGCTGGTACCCGTTTACGCTATTCGGGCTATTGTGATGCCTTGCGCGAATATGGGCTGGAACCGGACCCGGAGATTATCGAGCAGGGGGGGTTCACCTACCGTTCTGCCCTGCCCTGCGCCCGCCGCCTGCTGTCACTGACCGAACCACCGACGGCCATTGTGGCATCAAATGACGAAATGGCCGCCGCAGTCCTGTCAGTGGCCCATGATCGGGGCCTGTCGCTGCCGGGCGACCTGTCGGTGGTCGGCTTCGACGACATTGAACTGGCCGAAATGGTGTGGCCGCCACTGACCACGGTCAAGCAGCCGATCCAGGAACTGGCTGATGCGGCTGCGGAAATCCTGGTCAATATTCTGACCCGGAAAAAACAACCGGGGGAGACAACACCGGTGATCCACCGCGTGCTGCCCCACCATGTCGTCATTCGCCGGTCCACCGCTCCGCCGGCCCGGCGTTGATCAGAAGTCGCGCTCTGCCCGGCAATGATCACGCAGGAACTGCGCATGGTGCGGCAGGCCGGCAACCTGGGCTTTCAGCAGCGGAGCTGACCGGTCCAGCGTCTCCGTGATGACACTCATGGGCAGCTTATCCACGAACGGCTGGTACCGCGCCGGGCGCACACCCATCCCTTCATAGACCGACTGCCAACTGGCCGCGCCGAACAGTTCTTCCAATCCCTGCCGCAGAATGCCAGTCGCCTTGAAAAGCTCCATGCGGGCGCGCAAGGACGCCGGAATCGGGGTCCGTTGGGCCGCACGCCAGAAGGGCGTGTCGTCGCGCTGCGTGGTGCAATAGTGAAGAACAATGAAGTCCCTCACTTCTTCATACTCCGCCGCCACCCGCCGATTGAATTCAGCCTGCAAGGATGGGTCACAGTCGGCATCGGGGAAAAACCGGAAAAGGTAATCGACGGCGCGATAGACCAGATGGATGGCCGTGGACTCCAGCGGTTCGATAAAGCCGGCGGCCAGCCCCAGGGCCACGCAGTTCTTCTCCCACATCTTCGCCCGCATGCCGGTTTTGAAGGGGATGATGTTCGGCTCGATCAGGGGGCGGCCCTTTACCTGTCGCATCAGGGTTGCCACCGCCTCGTCATCCGACAGAAAACGGCTCGAATAGACATAGCCGTTGCCGGCCCGATGCTGCAGCGGGATGCGCCAGCGCCAGCCGCAATCCTGTGCTTGACTGAGCGTATAGGGATGCACATCGGCATCATCATCGGTATTCTCTGTCTGAACCGCCACGGCCCGATCACACAGCAGCTCATCGGCCCAACTGACATAGCCCACGCCCAGCGTCTGGCCGATCAGCAGGGCGCGGAATCCTGTGCAGTCAATGAAGAAATCACCATCCACCACCTTGCCATTGGACAGGTCCAGCCCGGCAATGGACCCATCGGGATGGGTGCGCACCCGGTTGATCCGCCCCTCCGTCCGGGTCACGCCGCGTTCTTCAGCGTAGCGGCGCAGATACTGCGCCACGCGCTTGGCATCGACATGCAGGGCATAGGACGCCGACGCGATCATGGTGCGCGGCGCCTTGAAGGGCAGCAGGAACTTCATCTGATCGGCCATCACCGTGGCCGCCGCGAAATCCTGCAATTCGGACGGATGGCCCGCCGCCTTTGCCCGCAGCCAGCATTGATAGAATTCGTGATTATCGATCAAACCGCCCAGCGTGCCGAACGGGTGATAATAATGCTGGTTCTTCTTGAACCAATCCTCGAACCGGATAGCCAGTTTAAAGCTGGCATTGGTCGACTTGATGAAATCCTGCTCGTCGATGCCCAGGCTGCGCAGCAGAACGACGAAGGGCGGGATGGTGCTCTCTCCTACCCCGATGGTGCCGATCTCATCGGATTCCACCAGTTCCACCGCGGTACTGGTGCCCTTCGTCATGAAGGACAGCATGGCGGCGGTGATCCAGCCGGCCGTGCCACCCCCGGCAATGACGATCCTGTTCAACGGCTTCATGGCGTTCCCTCTTGTCCGATTTCTTGCTTAGACAACGACCTTGGCATACCGGTCGATAAACTCCTGGTGTGTGGGGCAATCGGCCACTGTATCGGCGATGGCCTTGCGCATGCCGGCCAGTCCACGCGACAGGCTGGGCACATCAAAGCCATCCAGCGCCGGGTCATAGCCCTCGGGCAGGAAATCAAAACCGGCATAGATGGCAAGCCAACTAGCCGGCTGGAACATCTCCCAGCGGTAGCGGACCATGTGACCCCGACGCTTCCACATTTCCACCTTGCGGATCAGCGTGTCGGGCAAGTCGATGGCCCGGCAATCGCGCCAGAAGGCGGTGTCCTGGCGCCGGTTCAGCCAGTAATGCAGGATGATGAAGTCGCGCACCCGCTCCATCTCTCGCTGGCTCCAGTCATTATATTCTTCAACCAGCACAGGGTCGATGTCCCGCTGCGGGAAAAGCTGTTTCAGCTTGTCGATCCCCGTCTCGATCAGGGCGATGGAGGTGCTTTCCAGGGGTTCCAGGAAACCAGAAGACAGGCCGATGGCAACACAATTGCCCTTCCAGGCCTGTTTACGGCGACCTGGCGTAAAGGAGATGCGGCGCGGCGCCATTTTCAGGTCACCGCCCACAGCGGCCAGCAATTCCGCTTCTGCGTCGCTATCGCTGATATGACGACTGGAATAGACATAGCCATGACCAGTCCGGTGTTGAAGCGGGATGGTCCAGCGCCAGCCTGCTTTATGCGCTGTTACGCGGGTAAAGGGTGGCGGCGGGGTGATGGCATGCCCCTGTGCCGCCAGCGCGCGGTCACAGAGCAGCCACTGGCCCCAATCCTCATACCCAGCACTCATCGCCCCTTCGATCAGCAGCCCCTGGAAGCCGGAGCAATCAATGAACAGGTCACCCGTGACGGTGCTGCCGCTATCCAGCAGCACGCCCGCGATATGGCCATTCTGCGGGTTGAGTTCCACCTTCTCGATCTTGGCGTCGATACGCTGAACACCCAGTTTTTCTGCCGTCTGGCGCATCAGTTGCGCAAACAGGCCGGCATCGAAATGCAGGGCCCAATCAAAGACCGACAGGGTGGAAGGCGGGTTGGGCGACGGGGTCGTGAACCGTCCGCCGCGGGCCAGGGCGACCGCCAGCGAATAATCGCCCAGGTCCACCTTCTCACCAGCGGCGCGCAGGCGCAGCCAATATTGATGGAAGGGAATGTCGCGGAGATCCTGGCCATAGACGCCGAACGGATGAATAAAGCTGCTATCCTTGTTCAGCCAGCCATCAAACCGAATGCCCAGCTTCACCGTGCCATGCGTGGCCCTCAGCACATCCAGATCGCGCAGACCCAACGACTGATAAAAGCGGCGGATGGTGGGGATCGTCGCCTCGCCCACCCCGACGGCGCCGATGGCGGAGCTTTCGATCAGGGTGATCTTCAACCCCGATCCCTGGAAATGGTTGGCCAGCGACGCCGCCGTCATCCAGCCGGCGGTCCCACCACCGACAATGACCAACTCACGGATACGGCTCTCGCTCAGCATCGGCATTCTTCCAGGAAAGTCTGGGGGGATTGTACAGGTGAATGACAAAGAAAAAAGGGCGCCGCCTTGACGTGGGTCACGTCCCGGCAGCGCCCCGTACTCAGCCTACAGCGTGATTACCACTTGAAGCGGACACCGACGGTGTAGCGGCTTTCATACTCGTTCTGCCAGGCGTACTGAGTGGTTCCCGGTGCAAACTCCACGAAGTAATCCTCAATCTCGCCGGTGATGTTTGAACCGTTGGCGTAAACTGTGATTTTTTCGTTGACGTTGTAGCTCAGGTTCACATCAACGAACTGCGTGGTGTCCTGATAGACGGGGAAGTCCTTGAAGGTGTTTTCCAGACGCTTGCTGCGGAAATTGTACGCAACACGAGCCTGGAAGTTATCGTCCTGGTACCAGCCGATCAGGTTGTACTGATGCTTGGAATTGTCCGCGAACGGCAACTTCTTGCCCGACGACAGGGTCTGTTCGGAGGGCGAGTAGGTGTAGTTCGTGTCGACACCGAAGTTGGAGATGAAGCTGTCATTGTCCAGGAAGTCCTTAAAGGACAGCTTGGCGCCGACCTCAACACCTTCCACGCGGCCACCTTCACCCTGCTGCGGACGGGTCACGTTGACCGTGCGACGGATGACGCCATCCTGGTCGGGGTAACGGCCGTCGGCGGTGGTGCGAGTGACGACGTAGCTTTCGATATTCATCCGGAACACGGCCAGATTCAGCATGCTGGCATCGCCGATATAATATTCGATGGCCGCGTCCCAGTTATCTGCACGCCACGGATCCAGTTCAGGATTACCGTTGGCCTCAGCGCTGGTTACAACACGAATGCCCAGACCCGGATCATCCGCCGTATTGATCTTGAGAGCACCGCCATACTTCAAAAGGTCCAGCGGCTGCATGGTCTTGCTGTAGCTGAAGCGCAGCCGCAGATCGTCAGTGACGTCATATGATGCGTTCACAGCCGGCAGATAGTCGTAGTAGCTGCGCTTGGAAACGACGTCACCGGCATCGATGTTCGTGTCACCATAATTCAAGGTGTCGCCGGTGATGTTCTGGCGGACCTGCAATTCGGTACGGATGATCTTCAGACCAGCAGTACCGGATAGAGGACCATATTCGAACGTGGTGTTCAGATAGCCACTGTCTTCCGTCAGATCAACGGCATAGGACTGGCCGGGAATGATGGCGCGGTCGGCACCACCGAACACCTTCTTGTGGAAGGCCTCCGGATCATCGAAGTCGCGCGGATCAATGGCCCAGAAGCCCGGGATACCCTTGGTGATGGAGCCCATATTGTCCACCCAGATCACGTTATTATACGTGTCGAGGCGGGTCGGGGCATTAACGGTATAGCCTTGGAACACTTGCTGGCCCGTGACCGGATCGCGAACAAATTCACCGGCCTGGCACTGGTTCTGGTTCATGACAACGTCGATGGCCTTCCACTGGGCCGAACAGCCCGTTGTGTTAGGCCGGCCGGCGGCGTTCACGCCCTTGCCCTGGTAGAAGTTAGAGAACAGATGGAACTGTTCGATCGAAACGGAACGGTCGCTGCGGCGGATACCCACATCGATCTTGTTGAGGAAACCACCCATCGGCTCCTCAAAATCATAATGCGTATCGATACGATAGACGCTCAGGTCCGACTTTGCTTCATTGTTACCTTCTGACGAGAAGGCACCGATGGCGTAGCTGTCCTTGTTGGCCATGTAGTCGGTTAGCGTTTTGCCAGCACCCAAACCACCGGAAATGACGCGATCAAAGCCGGACCAGACGGGGCTGCTGCCTGAGATGTCGTAATGCAGCTGCGGGTTCTGACCATAACCCAGCGGGTTCGGGTCGACATAACGCCCACCCAAGCTGCCAACGATATTGTTGGTATAGCGCGAGGCAGGGAAGGTCGAGGCGATGGAAGCGGGATAGAAGGTGCCCCGAGTGCGATCATTGGCGTCACGGAACAGCGTGAAACGGCCGGGTGCATAACGCCAGTTCGACAGATCGCCCTGGGCCTGGCCATTCATCGACAGACGGTCAGCGTCCGAGCGCATCGCCCGGGCTTCCATCTTGAAAGGCCCCCCATTATCGTACCGCAGCTCGGCATTATAGTTCTTCGACTCAGACTTGTTGACCCGATTGACCGAGAACGAATTCACCCACCAAGCGTCGATGTCATACTCATCCACGGCCAGCCAGTTGCTGCCGCTGACCGGTGTGCTATCGGTCGGCTTGGCCCAGATACCAAAAGCATCACCCGACCAGCGGTTGGAGATGTTCAAACCGGCAGCGCGGTTATACTCGTCCATCTTGGTGTAAAAGCCTTCGGCCAGGAAGGTGAAGCCTTCCCCCAGATCGGCTTCGAACGCGCCGGAAATGGAGAGACGGTCGCGCTCCGTTTCTTTCTTGAAGCTTTCAAAACCATGCGGCGAGATAAACTGATTGGCCGCCGTGCCGCCCCAGTCATTATTGCCCGAAAGACCACCGGTGCCCGGTCCGGGCGCCACGCCCGAATAATTGTTGCCAAGGTTCGCCTGGCTGCCGGCCGCAGAAACGAGAACACCGATGCGGTCGCCGCGATAAGCAACGAGGCCGTTGGCCAGATAGTCCTTTTCCTTCGTATCTTTGCCCGTTTGGCCTTCCAAAGCACCCGAGGCAGAAAAGCCGTAGGGCATGTCCGAAGGACGGCGAGTACGCAGATCGATCGTGCCGGAAATCCCGGAAAGGGCGTTCTTGGTCTCGGTGCTTTTGTAGACAACCACCGCGTTCATCAACTGAGCCGGTACATCGGTCAGGTTCGGCTTGGCTTCGCCCTGATTACCGGCGGACAGGTACTGTTCGCCGTTCAGCATCGTGATGACCTGCGGCAGACCGCGGACATTCACGGTAGAACCTTCGCCGGCGTCACGACGGATCTGGATACCAGGGACGCGCTGCAGGCTGTCAGCGATTGTCACGTCAGGCAGCTTGCCGATATCTTCAGACGAGATGGCATCAACGATGGCCGTCTGGTTGCGCTTGACATCAACCGAGCGTTGCTGAGAAGCGCGTACGCCAGTGACAATGATTTCATCAAGCGTATCAGTTGCTGCCGGTGCGGCCTGTGCCACGGCGTTGGAAACCAGCGCAAACGGCGAAGCACCAGCGAGCAAGGCCACGGCCATGCCGCGTCCAAACATAGAATGCATCCCTTTCAAGAGACCCTCCCTCAGAGCAAAGTTTTACGTGCGATTTCTGGCGCCAGACTAAGCGGGATCGTTCGCAAAACACCGTGTCAGGGTGCTTTACGTCCGATATTATCCTTGGGGCTACACAGTGAGCCGCTCGGTTTATTCCCCACCTATCAGGCGTGTTTCGTCACACGCTCCCATCCTTAGTAGTTCCGAATTTACGAAAGGTCGGCTTGATGTCAAGCGCAATATGTCATCGTTGTCATACCGGTTGACAGCGCAGACATGGCCTGTCCGGGATACAAACAGAAAGTCCTTAAACAGAATGCTTCGTAAAGTCTTCCGCAACTGCGAGACGCTATCGCCGAAACCCAAATATTTCAGGCATTTCCTGGCCTGCAAGTCTGACCACAGCCAGATCTAGCGGTCCGCTGTTGCCAGGATGTCACGCTGGTTGATCGATTTAACGGTCACCCATCAGACAGAAAACGGACAACGTTGTCTGTTTCCGCTGGTATCGTTGTTTTCCGCTGCTACTATGACTGATGAAGCCGCCGGCAACAGGCGCAGGATAGGTCGGGGGATTATCGAGCCCGCCGATGTTCGTAAACGAAAAGGTCGGTTCCGCGCGGGCAATGGCAGCGTTCACCTAAGAAACAGTGTCTTAAACCAAAAACTGGGGGACGGGAATGAACAACAGAAAGATGCGAGGCTTTATGTCCACCCTGCTGCTGGCCACGGCTTTGTCCGCTGGCATCGCGCGGGCCGCTGAAAGCGCGGCACCAGCCATCGCCACCACGGCCCCGGTTGCACGTCCCTGGATGAACACTTCACTATCCGCTGGTGCACGGGCTGATCTGCTGCTGCGTGCGATGACGGTCGAAGAGAAAAAGCTACTGGTTTTTGGATATTTCGGATCGCCGTTTAAAGAACGCAATTATCTGCCGCCCGCTGGCATTCGTATGGGATCGGCCGGGTACATTCCTGGCATCGACCGCCTGGGAATTCCAGCACAGTGGCAGACCGATGCGGGCCTTGGGGTCGCAACGCAGCGGGACTCGACAGAACCGATGCGCGAACGCACCTCCCTACCCGCTGGCATCGCGACGGTCGCCACCTGGAACCCTGCCCTGGCCCGCCAGGGCGGTGCCATGATCGGCAAGGAGGCCCGGCTGTCGGGCTTTAATGTCATGCTGGCTGGCGGCATCAATCTGGTGCGTGAACCGCGTAATGGCCGTAATTTCGAATATGGAACAGAAGACCCTCTGCTGGCTGGCATCATGGTCGGTGCTCAGATCAGCGGCATTCAGTCAAACAATATTGTCTCCACCATTAAGCATTACGCCCTAAATGCGCAGGAGACAGGCCGGTTTGTCTTGTCGGCCAATATTGATGAGGCCGATGCGCGCATGTCGGACCTGCTGGCTTTTGAGATCGCGATAGAGCGTTCGAACCCAGGCTCCGTGATGTGCGCCTATAATCGCTATAACAGCGACTATGCCTGCGAAAACGACTTCCTCCTGAACAAGGTGCTAAAGGGCGACTGGGGTTTTAAGGGCTATGTCATGTCCGATTGGGGCGCCGTCCACAGCACCGCCAAATCCGCCAATAACGGGTTGGACCAGGAGTCTGGCTATATCTTCGATAAGGAGATGTTCTTCGGCGCCGACCTGCTGGGCAAGGCGCTGGCCGATGGCTCCGTGCCCATGGCCCGTCTGGACGACATGAACCGCCGCATCCTGCGTGCGCTGTTCGACCATGGAGTCATGGACAATCCCGTGGCTGTCGAAGACCACAAGATCGATTATGCCGCCCATGCCGAGATTACGCGCGCCGACGCAGAGCAAGGCATCGTCCTGCTGAAGAATCAGGGCGGCATACTGCCACTCGCGGCGGGGGCGTCGAAGATTGCGGTCATTGGCGGCTATGCCGACAAGGGCGTGATGTCGGGCGGCGGCTCCTCCACCGTCTTCGGGCGCGGCGGCAATCCCGTGCCGGGCCTGGGTCCGAAGCATTTCCCCGGCCCCGTCGTCTTTCACGGTAATCCGCCCCTGGCTGCCATCCAGGCCCGTGCCCGCGGCGATGTCACATTCGATGCCGGTATCGACCCGGCGGCCGCTGCAAAGCTGGCTGCGGACAGCGATCTGGCCATCGTCTTCGTGAACCAATGGACGGGGGAGGCGATGGATTTCGCCCTGACCCTGCCGGACAACCAAGATGCGCTGGTCGCCGCCGTGGCCAAGGCCAACAAGCGTACCATCGTGGTGGTGCAGTCGGGCGGCCCCGTCTTTATGCCCTGGCTGAAGGATGTGGGTGCGGTTTTGGCCGCCTGGTATCCTGGCACCGCCGGCGGAGAGGCGATTGCCCGCGTATTGTACGGGGACGTGGACGCCAGCGGCCGCCTGCCTGTCACCTTCCCCGCCAGCCTGGAACAACTGCCACGCCCCAAACTGGATGGCGAGGGCCTACCCGAAGGCACCAAGTTCGAGGTTTCCTATATTGAGGGTGCAGCCGTCGGCTATAAATGGTTCGACAAGAAAGGCCACACGCCCCTGTTCCCCTTCGGTTACGGTCTGTCCTACACCGATTTCAGATACAACGACCTGAAGGCGGAGGTCGGTTCCGATGGTATCCTGACCTTGTCCGGTACGCTCACCAACACGGGCAATCGCACCGGCATGGCCGTACCGCAGTTCTATGTCGGGCCTGTTGATGGTGGTTGGGAGGCGCCAAAACGGTTGGCAGGTTGGCAAAAGCTTGAACTGACACCCGGCGCCAGCGCCCGGTTCAGAATTCCGGTCGATATGCGCATCTTGGCAATGTTTGATGTCGCAAAAAAAGAATGGGTTGTGAAGCAAGGTCGCTACACAGTTTGGATGGGTAAATCCGCTACCGACTTGGTTCTGGACACAGAAGTAACACTAAAGGGCACCCGGTTCACCGCCGTAAAGGAACGGTGATAGTAAAAAGGGGTGCGGTGTGACCCGCACCCCACGATCACTGCAAGTCGGGAGTGGATGTTCCAGATTTTTTTCACTGTTGACGCAGCCGATCCGCAACATAATTTCAGTCAACCGCAGGGCCAGCCGTTGTTGCCATCCAGCTAAGCCTTAGCCTGGTTAGCTGCGACGACCAGTCCAGGCATGATCAGGCCTGCAAGTACATTACGCCCAATATCGTGTCCCAATGATCTGGACTGGTGATGGAACCTCGTTCGCATCTGCTGTCCCTTTGACGGCACGATTTTGTGGTGGTCAAATCAATTGCAATCAATGGTAACTGGTTGCAAGGACAGGTTTAGTTCTGCGATGAACAAGAACACTAAGTCTCGGTTGATACATACCAAATGCACATTTAGCAAGATCATGCCGGTTACAGAAAGAATTCATAGACCAAAGAAACGTCACCAGCCCGGTGGCCGCCGAGTGAAGCAGCGGTTTCGAACAATTCTACAAAGCCCCATCAGCGATTGATACCGATTCAGAACGCCTCAAGCACCGTGGTGCTCTCGCATATTTGAGTTCTGGGCGATAACCATTGCACCGAGGACCCCCGCCCGGTTTTCAAGCGCCGGAGGTACGATAAACCCGGCCCCCAATGCCGGGTGTTGAACATAACCCGCCAGATACGCGTGCATTGCTTGTGCTGCCGCTAACCGGACACCATGACGTTGCCCAACTCCTCCCCCCAGGATGATACGGCGGGGTGACGTGACCAAAAGCAGGCTGACACAGAGCTGGCCGATATAATCACCCACCAAAGACCAGACTGGGTGGTCATCGGATAACTCCTCAGCTGAACGCCCTAAACGGTCAGCGATGGCGGGACCACAGGCCAACCCCTCAAGACAGTCTGAGTGGAATGGGCAATGACCTGGATACGGGTCCTTCACCGGATCGCGGCGAACCAGAAGGTGGCCAGCCTCCGGATGCATTAACCCATGAACAGGCATACCATTGACGACCAGCCCGACACCAATGCCGGTTCCAACGGTGATGTAAGCGAAATCACGCAAGCCCTGCGCAGCGCCCCAACGCCCCTCACCGAGGGCGGCACCGTTCACATCAGTATCCAGATAGACAGGAACGCCAAACTGGCGCGCTAGCGGAGCCAACAGCTTTGTCTGCGACCAGCCGGGCTTTGGCGTATCGGTTATGCGCAAACCATCCGGGTCTGCCGTGTCCAGACACAGCGGCCCAAAACTGGCAATGCCAATGGCATCGAACGGTTTAACCCGCTCCAACGCTGCGATAATGGCAGACATCGTGCTAGCAGGATCCGTTGTGGGGATACGGACCAGATCGGTAAGGTCTTCTGGCCCGCTGCCGGCTGCCAGGACAACCTTGGTTCCGCCGAGTTCGATACAGGCGACGCGCATTTTCTAACCGCCCTTCTTCACCAACCAACGAACAGACCACGGTAACAGCGCCACAGAGTGCTCTGTGATGTCCGTTTCTTCCAAGAGGTCATACCAGGGACCGTCGCCCAGCACAGCGGACAGATCGAGCACCGTACCGTGCTCCTTGAACCAGCCCAAACAAACGAGCCGGTCGCCAACACCGCCAACCCGCTCAAAAATCAGAAGACTGCGGTCAGGGCTGTTCAATGGACGGGCCGGGTTAGCCGCATGCAGACAATCGCGGTTTTGGCGCAAGAAGGCAAAACGGGCTATGGACCTATGGATGTCCCCTTCCGGCCGGGTCCAGTCCATCTGTGGGCGATGCAGCCAGCGGCCGTCCCCATGATCTGGTTCAGAGGCATAGTCCGGGTCGTTGGTCAGGGCCCGTTCATCCCCCATATAGATGGTGGGTATACCATCCAACGCAAAAGTGACACCGTAGAGCAACCGCAACCGTGCCAACGCGGCTGCGTTATCCTGCCCGTCCCGGAAACCCGCCAATGAGGCAGCCATTCCGTTCGTAGAGCGGACGGCACCAGGTTCAGCCTGAAATGCCTGACCGTCGGCAAATGAACCGGAAACCTCCCCGGCATAAAAGTCCGAGATCCAACCAAGCGTCTCATCCGGGATCACATCTTTAAGCGCGCCCCAGATGATGTCGTCGTGGCACCGAACATAGGTGAGCCACCCCGCCGCGGCGGGCTTGGCCAGCGCCTGGCTGAGACAGGTAGCCAGCGGTCTCGTATCTGCCGTTGCAAGTGCCGCCCACAAGGCCGTCATTGCAGTATTGTTATAGGCTAGATGGCACTCCGGATGATCGGGGTCGCCGAGAAAAGGCAGAACCTCTCCCAGACCGACAATTGCCTCAGCCTTTAACGCCACGGCGGGGGCAGCAATGGCCAGAGCGGCGCGCCACGCTCTGACCACCTGATGCGTTTCCGGCAGGCCACGGCAATCGGTCCCGTGGCGTTTCCATAGGAATGGGGCGCTGTCCAGGCGGAACACTTCCGCACCCTGGTTGGCCAGATACAGCAGCACATCCATCATCTCGATAAAAACGGCCGGGTTGGCGTAGTTCAGATCCCACTGGAATGGATAGAAAGTGGTCCAGACATGGCCCCCCATCTCGGGGACAAAGGTGAAATTGCCGGGCGCGGTCTGCGGAAACACCTGGCCAAGATGGGCTTCAATCGCCGTCACCCGCTCTGCGTCTTCCACTACATGGTAGAAGTCCCGGAAACGCTTGTCGCCCGCCTTAGCGGCGACGGCCCATTCGTGGCTGTCCGCTGTGTGATTACAAACAATGTCCAGACAAAGACTGATCCCACGTGCTCGAAGGTGGGTCGCCAATCTCCGAAGATCCTCAATTGTGCCGAGTTTCGGGTCAACCTGTCGAAAATCGGCAACAGCGAAACCGCCGTCACTATCGCCGGTGCGTGGTTTCAGCAGCGGCAAAGGATGGAAATAAGTCACACCAAGGCGCGATAACTCGTCAAGCCGCGCATTGGTGCCTGATAAAGTACCACCGAACCGGTCGATATAGGTGCAGTAGCCAATCATACCCGACTGCTGAAACCAATCGGGCGTCGCCTCTCGTACTAAATCAAGGTCACGCAGGTCGGCAGGCCGATCTAAAGCGGAAGAAAGAAGCCGGGATGCAAGTTCGCGTTCCCAGTCACCTTCGCCGTAAAGCGGACGCAGCGCCTCCAGCAAACGCGGCCAATGCTGCCCTATCCGATCGACAAGCCGATCGCGCAGATAGGGATCGTCCGGAATGGCCAAAGGAAAGGCAGACATGGGTGAACTCGTTCTGTAGGGCGATCAATTGCGATCGAGAAACCCCGGCCGGGGTTCCGGGAGGAAGGAGGGGGAGGAGGTTCCCCGGCCGGGTGCGCCACGTCAGAAGCTGTATTTCAGCGTGGCAGTGCTGGACCGCCCGTTGATGGAGCGGGCGCGGATAATGTTGTCGATGCCATTGGTGATGGAGCCTTCTTCGGATTCCGTCAGGCCCTTGGCATTGAACAGGTTGTTGACATTGATGGAGAGCGACAGGCCATCAGTGATGGCGGCATCAGCGAACAGATTCACCTGGGCATAGCCGGGCATCACCAGTTCGTTATTGTCCTGGGCATAGGATTTGGTGGTACCAATGATATTGGCGCCCAGGGTGTAACCCTCATAGCTATAAGAAGGCGTCAGCTGATAGACCAGCTTGGCCTGACGCCGCGGCGTGTTGCCCTTGACCGCCGGGGTCAAGGCGTCCTTGGAAATCTCGGCATCAGTCCAGGTTGCACCACCGCTCAGGAGAAAGCCCTCATAGCGATAGGTGGCCTCCAGCTCGATGCCCTTGGCCGTGTAAGTGCGGTCAAAGAAGCGCTGGCTGGTCGCCTCGAAGTTCTGTTCCTGCGTCTTAGCATAGAAGGCAGTGGCAAAGACGCTGACATCCTCGCCGCGCCATTTCAGGCCCGCCTCATATTGGTCGACCATATCGACCGCATCCTGCTTAGCGACCGACCCGTCAGCCCGCAGACGACCGAACAGCAGACGGTCGGCATTGGCGCGGCCCCCCTGGCTGACGCGGGCAAAGGCGGCCAGATCAGGATCGATCATATAGTTGGCACCCACCGACCAGGACCAGTAACCCCAGTCGTAATTGATCTTCTGCGGGTTGGCGCTGTCGATCACCGACACGGACCGTTCGGGCACATTGATGGTGCCGTCACGGTTCACATCGACCTGGGCCTGACGGCTGGCGATGTAATGGCCGCGCGCTTGCCCCTCATCCCGACGCAGCGAAGCGTCAAGGTTCCACTGCCCCATTTCCCACGCCGCCGAGACATAGGGCGCGTCGATCGTGTATTGCGCATCATAGCGGCGGGTACAGCAATTGCCCCACAGCGGCACACCATAGGCCAGCAGACCATTGCTGGTCAGCTTCTGACCCGCCGCGTTATACACGTCAAGCAGGCGGCCATCGCGGCCATTGACGTCCATGACATAGGTGTTCCACAGCCAGTCCATCTCAATATTCTGGCGCGCCTTGTAGTAACCGGCTGCCAAATCGATGGTGCTGTCGCCACTGATGATGGACTTGGTGAGCTTGAAGTCATTGGCCAGATTGGAGAAGTCATTAATCTCCACATCGAACAGCGCCACCCGCGTGGCCAGGCCATTACCATTAAGGGCCGACAGAGCCCCGACCGACGACCCATCGGTGTTACGCAGTGTGGCGCCCGTGCCGCCGATGGCGGTGGCCAGCGCCTGCGCGCCCATCACTTCCTGCGGGAACGGGCTGACAAAACGGCCTGAGGTATCGGCCACGCGCAGCTTGTTGGCCACGGCCCAGCCATCGGCCAGATCGAACTTGAACTCGCCGCCCACCGCCGTGGATACCGGGTGCATCCCGTCCTTCAGGCTGCTGGTGCGAACATTATTGTTGCCGTCCAGCCCGACATTGGTCAGGAAATTTGGCGTGTGCAGGCTGTCGGTCAGCAGGCTGAAATTAGCGATGGATCGGATCTTGGGATCGCTGTTGGTGCCACTGACCAGAACCGGCTGCGGCAGATAGCCGATGGCGCGGTCGTTCAGATACTTGAAATAGACACGCGCATAGCCGTTTTCGAATTTGCGGGTCAGGTTGGCCTTGATCTGGCCGCCGCTCTCCGCGTTGTAATCCGCGTTGCGTACGCCCTCGCCCTCGCGGTAGAAGCCGCCGATATGGGCATTCCAGTTATCGCCGATCGCACCACCAAACTCAAAATCGCCGCGCGTCGTGTCGTAATCCAGGCCGCGCGTGACCGCAAAGCTGCCGCCTTCCGTTTCACCGGTCTTGGAGATGAAGTTGATGACGCCGCCCGGTGAGTTGCTGGCCAGCGTGCTGGCCGAGCCACCCCGGATGGCCTCAACCCGCGCCACATTGCTGTCGGCGCGCAGGAAGATGTCGGCATTACCAAAGGCAATATCGCCAAATTCCATGACGGGCAGGCCGTCTTCATGCAGTTGCAGGAACTTGGCACCACCAGCCGCCACCGGCAGGCCGCGCACCGCGATGTTGGCATTACCCTCGCCACCCGTGGATTCCGACCGCACACCGGGGATATTGCGGAAAATCTCCGCCGTGCTGCGCGGAGCGGACTGCATCAGGTCGTCCGCCGACAGGGCGGAAACAGAGACGGAGCTGCGCATCTTGGAAGTTTGGCTGACCACGGCGGTCACGACAATCTCTTCCAACTGCAAATCGTCGCTGGCCGCGGGCGCGTCGGCCTGGGCGGCGGCTTGTGCGACCTGGGTTTCCTGGGCGTGGGCCATGGACAGGCTGAACGCCGCCAGCGCCGCGCCCATGGCGGACGCACGCATCAGAGTGCACTTCATTTTGGTTCTCTCCCTCTGGGACCAGTTTGGCCAGATATCGGGCGCCATTATGCGGCCCTTCTTGCTTCGAGGATGAGAATAAGTGATCTGCAATCGTTTGCAAGTTAGATTTTGCAGGATCGGCCAGATATTGGCATGGCCGACCGCACGCTGTTGTAAGAATCCTCTGATCTCAAGGCCTTGACTGTCGAAACGCTGTCACGACCTGTAGCGATAAAGATACAATCGTTTGCGGTGCAGCAAACTTAGCGTCCCGCTGTTTCCCGCCGCAGGTCGAAAATCCGCTCGTAAATGGCTTGGCGCATACGGTTCACGGCACCCAGCGGCTTATGGTCAGGCAGCGCGTGCCAGGGATTGTAGGAACTGGCCTCGCAGGCCGCGTTCTGGGCGTCGGTATTGAAATCCTGCTGCGGGATATTGATCCGCGCCACTTCCTGGAACGGCGCTTCGGTTTCAGACCATTCATAGCGGGAATCCTCCACACTCATATCACTGGTCCGTACCTGCACCATAAAGCGCATGCAGGCGGCGCCATTTTTTAGAGTCTCCACCATGGCAGCGCGTAGATAGTTGGGGTCTTTGGTCTTTGGGATGATCACAGGCTGCGGCTCGCATGGCATGGCGGAATATTTCACAGCCACCGCCTCCGCACCACTACCCAGCTGATACGGCACCATGGACCAGTAGCGGGTATTCAGCGGGTTATCGATCAACGAGCTAGTGGCCTCCACAGCATTGATCGTACCCTTCACACCGATGGACAGGGGGACAAGCACCGGCAACAGCCACTGCGTCAGCTTGCTGGGGCTGTCATTATACCCGACAAGCTTTTCATAATCCTTTGGCTCCGCCACCAGAAAGGTGGGGAAGTTGATCATGATGAAATCCTGGGTCGGGGCCGACCCAGGCGCCACCACCAGGGGTGCGCCAGGCAGCGGCTGTTCGCTGTTGCCTAGCACTTTCACCGCCATGCCACGTCCATCCTTCTCATAGTCGGGACGGTTGGGATTTTCGTTGGAATTGGAATAGCGGATGATGGCGGGATAGGCACCAGGGTTCGCAAACAGCCCATGGCGCAGCGCCGACGGCACCGTATCGCCCACCGTAAAGGTAGCGGCGACGCACCCATGCGGTTTGGGGTGCGCGTCGCGGCGCACCGGCACATTGGCATACTTCCGCTCCAGATGGGCATAGATGATGGCCGCAACACGGGCGGCTGCATCTACCTCCCCCGGCGCCAGCTTCTCCCCCGGCCCATTGGCGGCGGGATATGTGGCTGGATCGATTGGCCTGTAATAAGCATCGCCGCGTTCGGCACAGCCCGACAGCAGGGCAACCCCTGCCCCGGCCAGGCAAAGCCCAGCCTTCAACCGCTTGTTCATCATGTCCCCCGGCCTTAAAGCGTCTTCAGGTATTCGATCAGTGCCTGTTTGTCCTGGTCATTCAGCTCTGTGCCATAAAGCTTGCCGGAATGGCCGGAATTCAGGTTGCCGGGGAAGCCCGTATCAAACTCATAGGTCGGGCGGTTCGCGTCCGGCCCCGTTTGATAGCCGACATTGACGGGGTCGAACTCTCGGCTGCCGACATGGAACCGGGTGGGCCGCTTCGTCTCGTCCGTCAACAGGGCCGTCAGGTTCGGCACCGACCCATTATGCAGATAAGGTGCGGTGGCCCAGATGCCCGTCAGGGGACGGGCTTTATAGGAACGGGGATCGGCACCTTCATCGAAGGACCCGGTATAGGTTTTCGACATGCGGCCGGCGGAGATTGTGTCGCTGAGGTCAGATAGCAAAACACCGGCCACCTGCGTGGTAAGCGCATCACTCCGATTGGGCAAAGTTGCCCCGTAGCGTGTGGCCCAGAATTCGACGAGGTTGGGCCGCTTTCCTTCCAACTTACCGCTCTCCCAGGCTTGGCCTGTCGCTTTATTTAAGTTTAAAAGGAAATTGTCGGCCATAGCTGGATCGGTACCAATCACAGAAGTTTGAATCAGCTTTGCTTTATATGGCTCTCCTTCATCTTCACGGGCGATTACCTGATGACACAAGCTGCAATTTACGCCCAGGTCGGTCGCCCCATTATAGATCGCGGCTCCCCGCGCCGCTTTCTGCTTATCGATGGCGGGCAGAAATCCTTCCGGCCATCGCGGGGACCGAAGGGTCGATAGCCATTTTTCGATATGGCCAAGGTTGGTGGTCAGAACAGTCGACGCAAAACCAAAGCGCGGATTTTTGCCGGGCACAGTTTCGAAGCTGCTGTCGGGCGTGGTCCATTGCGCCGGATCATGGGGAACAACCCGGATCCGACCATAAACCCCCAAAACCTCGCCGACATTCCGGGCAAGCGGACCGAAACCAATGCCAACAACGGACGCATTTTTTGCAAAACCGTTCCATTGCACCACGTCGGACTGCGGAGCTCCCCACAGGAAAGGGTAACTGACTGGTGCGTTTGACGGGGAATAGTTCGCTTCGGGGACCGCGATATTAAATCCGGAGACTTGGTTAAAAATAGCACCAATCGCATCAATGCGACCGTTTCCCGGCAATGGCACGAAGCTGGCGCGTATCATGGCATCCTGTTCTACCCGCGCCTCCAACGGACGAACAGCCAGATTAGCCTTCAGCGTAACGTTCTTCGCCGCATAAGTGTCATAGGTACTTACACCCGGCTTCGCATCGACAGGACAGTCCTTGCTGTTATCGCTTCCGCATAGGTTACGGCGCAGATACTCCGCCAACCACATCTGATGTTCCGCCATCTGGCCCCGCAGCTCATTACGGGCGGCGGGCGTATCGGCGGTCAGGAACCCTTTGGACACAAGTTGCGTAACAAACCGGTCGAACTTTTCCTGCTGTTCCGAAGTCGCGAGAAGTGCGTCCAGTAGCTCCGCGTTGAATCTATAAAAATCACCCAGGGATGGCGCACCATCAATAATCAGGGACTTACCGTCATAATCAAGTTTGTTGGTATGGCACGCCGCACAGGTGGGACCCGCCCACGCCATTCCCGGCTTGCCATCCGTGCTGGTACCACCCGGCGTCACTGTAAAACCAATCGGGAGTGCTTCCGGATTCCAGATGTCTTTTTGTGCAGGGATGTAGCCTAGCCGGTCTATATTGGATGGCGCGATAAACCGCTCCTTGTTAGTGGCCTGCTCGACCACCACCAACCAGCCATACGGCACCATCCACGACCCTTGGGGGGTGAACCAGAATGCACGACGTTGTTCGGCAGACCAGCCTTGGTCCACGCCCCACCAACCGCCCCAACCACCATGCCCAGGCGCCAATTCAGCCACACCACCCGTCGCACTGCTAGCCGGCCATTTGGGTACCGGCAGTTTGCCTGCGGGAACGCTGCCGATCTCCACATACCCGGTATCTGCACCGCATGCACCCAGCGCCAGGAAGACAACTGCCATCGGCAGCATTTTCCTGTTACGAAACCACCCCTTGCCCCCCATACTGCTCCCCTTCCCCAACAGAAAAACCGGAACACTTTTCTCGCCGCAGAATTGCATGATTTAGTATTTTTTACAATATAGAATGGATTAAGCATTATGGCCGATCCGGCTTTTTGCGCCATTTCGCAACCTTCTCTTGGAGTCGGGGACTCAACTCCTGGCAGATGTGACGGAAGGCGGCTTTCGGAAACCCGCCAGAGAAGGCGACTAACACCGCCACAGCCAAAAAATGACGATCAATTCACAAACCTGCCTAGCATCGGCTACTAAATAGTATTATTATACGCCTATTAATGCCGAGAGGGTCCGTCCGGTGAAGAAGCTTACTCCGAGGCTGGCGATGACGTTGGCGCCCATTATCTTTCTGTTAGGATCGCTCGTTGGCGCCCAGGCCGATCCAGCACCAGGGTCCAACCCGATCATCCGGGACAAGTTTACGGCGGACCCGGCCCCCTTGGTTGTGGGAGATACGCTTTATCTTTTCACTGGCCATGACGAGGCTCAGCGCGACGAGATGTTCAACATGCGGGAATGGCTGGTCTACTCCACCAGGGACATGCGTACCTGGACTGACCACGGCCCCATCCTGCAAGTGGCCGACTTCAAATGGGCAAAGAAAGACGCGTGGGCCTCCCAAACCATTTATAAGAATGGGAAATATTGGTTTTACGCTGCGGTGGAGCATGATGACACCCAACCCGGCAAAGCCATTGGCGTCGCCGTGTCCGACAGGCCCACCGGACCGTTCGTCGATGCAAAAGGCTCTGCACTGATCACCAACCAAATGACACCCAAGGGCACCCACAGTTGGGAAGATATCGACCCTACGGTCTTTACCGATCTGGATGGGACAACTTGGATCGCTTGGGGAAACCGTCAATGTTACATCGCCCGATTGAAAGAAAATATGATTGAAATTGACGGACCAATCACTGAAATCACGCCACCCCATTTTGAGGAGGGCCCTTGGTTGCACAAAAGAGGTGATGTATATTACTTGACTTACGCATCCCTTGACCGGTCGACGCACCAAGATGAGCGCGTGTCCTATGCAACGGCGCCGTCGATCGAAGGGCCATGGACTTGGCGCGGAGAATTGACCGGTTCCGGCAAATACAGTTTTACGATCCATCCCGCCATCATAGAGTTCAAGGGAAATTGGTACTTATTTCTGCATAATGCTGCACTGACCATCGGGGACCTGAATGGTGCCCTTGGCCGGCGGTCCGTGACTGTTGAGTATCTGCACTACAACAAAGATGGAACCATGATACCAGTAATCCAAACCAATGCTGGCGTCACGACTGAGCAGCAACCATAGTAATTTTTCCATCTACCGGTGTATACTGTTGGACTAGGGCATTTCTGGATTTTTTTTAATGAATAAGACGGATGTTGACTGTATTTTTTATCAAACAATTCAAATGACGAGGGTTAACAAGTCCACCGAAAGGACTTTTCAACATAGCTCAACATAGGTAAGGGAGAAAATACCATGCCGCCAACGAAGTGGCCTACTATTCTGGCGATGACTTTAGCGTTGAGTCTGGCACCGCCAGCCCCCGCTCAAACTGATAAAATGACGCCCATCGCTATTCCCGACCAACCAAATGCCATTGAGTTGGGAACTGGTTCATTGCCGGGTGCTACAGTGAAGGAGAGCTGGCATAGCCAGTATGGAAGCCTTTTCGCGCGCAACGTCACCATTGCGACGCTTACACCCTTCCTGCCAGATCCGTCTCAGGCAACGGGCGCTGCGGTCATTGTGGCACCTGGCGGGGGATTCCGCACCCTATCCATGAACAATGAAGGTTGGGACGTTGCCAAAGCCCTTGCTGACCAGGGGGTTGCCGCCTTTGTGCTGAAGTACCGTCTCAATCAGACACCAGCGGACATGGGGGCCTTTGAACAATCGATGCGGGATATGTTCTCCGGCGCAGCCCGTCCCTCCCGGTCATCCCCTGACGAGATGATGCCCCTTCTCGAACCACAGATTGCCGATGCGCGTGCGGCCTTTACACTGATCCGGCAGCGGGCCAACCACTGGCGCATTGATCCAGATCGGATCGGAATGGTGGGGTTTTCGGCCGGCGCGATGCTGACCATGGCGATGACACAAAAGGGTGTAGATGCCAAACCCGCCTTCATCGCCAACATCTATGGCCCTGTCGGTGCGATGAAACCACCCGCCGATGCGCCCCCCTTGTTTGTGGCGCTAGCAGCCGATGACCCCCTGTTCGGTAACATGGGGTATGGCTTGATCGATAGTTGGCGCACGGCTGGACACCCAGTCGAATTCCACCTTTATGAACGGGGTGGCCATGGATTTGGCATGTATCATAAGGAAACCACCAGCACCGGCTGGTTTAATGCATTCAGCCGCTGGCTGGCCATGCACGGATACATGAAGCCAAGGGCCTGATGGCTTGAAGCTCTTCCCGTTGCCACCCAAAGCAGTGAGTGACAAGACCGAAGGGGAATCCAGGTCAACCGCCCTCCTGGCCGCATGGTGGCCATATCGTGATTTACCGGTTGATCCGTCAAGCATGTTGCGATTAAATGATATATTATTATATCATTGACTGCGCAAAAGGGACGGTACGATGCGGTTTGAACCGACGATGGTGCGGGAGGACAAGACAGCCCGCCAATTGTTTGAACAGGTGAAAGCCAATCCGGCCCGCGCGAGGTTTGGGTTCGGAAACCGCGTCGCCATCGTGAATGTCGACTTTCAGCAGGCCTATACGCGGCCAGACCTGTTTCCGAGAACGGCCTATGTTACCGATCCGGATCAGATTATCCATGTTAACCGGATCAGCGCTGCCGCGCGCCGGCTGGGCATGCCCGTTATATGGACCCGTGTCGCCTACAAGGCGGATGCCGGTGATGCGGGTGTGTGGGGTACACGTACCAACACACCCGACAGCTTGCAAAACATCAAGGCCGGCAGCGACCGCCATGCTTTTGATCCACGGGTGGAGATAGACTACACGGTGGATCTTGTTTACGACAAACGTATGCCTTCAGCCTTTTTCGAGACACCGCTGCCCAGCTATCTTGTCTGGCACAAGGTCGATACGGTGATCGTGACTGGCGGCAGCACATCGGGCTGCGTTCGCGCAACAGCAGTGGATAGTCTCTCACACGGCTACCGCACGATCATTGCTGAAGAATGCGTGGCAGACAAACATGAAAGTTACCATTTTGCCAACCTGACTGACCTTCTCCTGAAATATGCGGATGTCGTCACTGTGGCAGAGGTAGACACCCATCTGGCCACTCTGGCTGCTTGATCGGAAAGACGGTCCCGATGCACAGCGATCCCAACCTGTACGATTTCTGGCCCTACCGTGATCGCCCCAAAATCACATGGCCTTATAACAAGAAGGTCGCCTTCTGGGTCGCCCCGAATATTGAATTTTATGAACTGGACCCACCCACTAACCCGTCGCGCAAACCTTGGGGGCGGCCGCATCCCGATATCGTCCCCTATTCGGCACGCGACTGGGGCAATCGGGTCGGCCATTGGCGTCTGATGGAAGTGATGGACGAATGCGATATACGCGGCAGCATCAGCCTTTCTGTTGCTATGCTGGACCACCATCCGGAGATTATCCGTGCATGCGTAGACCGCAATTGGGAGTTCTTCAGTCACGGGATCTATAACACACGTTATTCGTACAACATGTCCGAGGCGCAGGAACGCGCGGTGCTGGAAGACAGTATCAGGTCCGTCATGGACGCTACGGGACAACGAATTCGCGGCTATCTGGCCCCAGCCCTAACCCATACTGAACGCACCCTGGATCTTCTGGCGGAGTATGAGTTCTGGTACAGTTGTGACCTATTCCAGGATGACCAACCGCAGCCGTTGAAGGTAAAGGGCGGTAAACGTCTGATCTCGATGCCCTATAGCCTAGAGGTTAACGACGTAATCACCTATGGCATCTACCAGCAAAGCCCACGTGCCTATGCCGATACCCTCATGCGGCATTTCGATCAGCTACTGGAGGAAGGGTCAGAGACGGGTACAGTGATGTGTATTCCACTGCATGCCTATCTGGTCGGCCATCCCCATCGTATTGGGCCGTTCCGAGAGGCGCTGCGCTACATTACCAGCCATCGTCAAGATGTTTGGGTAACGACGGCCAAGGAAATTGCCGAGTTCTACTTGGCCAATCATTACGAACAATCGCTGGCCGATATCGCCCGGCGCGGCAATTTCCGGCCCGGTACTGGCTTCAACCCCGGCCAGCAGGGGGGCCTGTAATGAGCATCCTGCCTGACAGTTATTTGACCTATGCCCGGCGCCACGCCGGTCCCGACCATGACTATTACCCGGCATCGCCCATTGTTGACCGCGCGCCTTTGACCCTACCAAGGGCGGCGTTGCTAGGCCTGTGGGTCGTGGTTCCGCTGGAGTTCTTCCCCCTGAACCCCACCGGGCAGCCCTTCAAGACCCCCGGCGCCATGCAGACCCCTTACCCAGACCTGCGCCACTACACCACCCGTGATTATGGGAACCGCGTCGGAGCCTATCGCTTGCTCAAACTGTTCGGCAAGCTTGGCCTGCGTGCCACCTTCGCGGTGCAAGGTGCCGTGGCAGAGCGGTACCCAGGGCTGGTCCGGGACGTTCTTGCGGATGGGCACAATATCTGTGCCCATGGTTGGGACACGGATAGCCTTCACCATTCCGGACTGTCGGTGGATCAGGAAAATAGCTTCATCACCCGCACCCTGGATGCGCTTCACTCGGTTTCAGGAACCCGACCCGACGGCTGGATAAGTCCAGCGCGGGCAGAAGGGTTCGCGACACCGGCCCGACTGGCAGCCAACTCTATACGTTGGTTTGCCGACTGGGCACATGACGACCTACCCACCACGTTTCAGACACAGGAAGGCATATTGGCGGCTTTGCCTCTGTCAAACGAGTTGGATGACTGGCAGATCCTGATTAACTATACCCGGCCAGAGCAGGAATGGGCCATCCAGGTAAGAGACGCTGCGGACTGGCTACTGGATGAAGCCAAACGGCTCAATAGTCCACGTTTGCTAACCCTGACCTTACGTCCATTTGTCAGCGGCCTGCCCTATCGTATCAAGTTAATAGAGGAGGGTCTGTCTGGCGTGTTAAGGCGTTCGGATGTATCCGTGGTGGGGCCGGACGACCTGCTGAATTTGTTATCGCTGTAACCGAGCACTCGCCAACCGCAACGCACCGCGGGTGGCTTCAAGCAGTGATGGCATTGTTTGCAGCACTCCGCTGTCGGAGAACAGGCGGTGCGTCCGGGTCACCTTTTGCTGGGTGTTACTCACTCAATGAAACGGCGTACCGCATTGTTCACGCTGGAGGAATCTGGGCTTTCCTGATTGTCGTTCTCCACGCCCAGACGCAGCAGCGGAACACGGACCTCCGCCAATGCGCTCAGGACAAAGGGATCGGCGTAGTGTAGGGCAACTGCCCAATTGACCCTAAGAACATACACCTCCCCCCATGACAGCCCCCCAAGCCCAGTTCAGCATGCTCAGTTGATCACCGATGATGGCAAAACGGCTCGGCATCAGCCCCAATAGCACAGAAGCGGCGGATTGCGGATGGTGGCTCTCTGGCTTATCGTTGTGACCGAGTGGAACACCGATGTGGCAGAGTGATCTGACCGACCTTAAAGTCATAAATTGGGGTTGGTTCTACCTGCCAATCATACTGGACAATTATGCCCGCTTTGTCATCGCAGGGGGACTGTGTACGACGACGAGGGGCCAAGACGGCGCCAGGCACCTTGGCCCTGGCGCTGTACGCATCGGGCTGTGATCAGGTCGAGGTCGCCAACCGGTCCCGCGTGTTCAGCAACAATGGCTCATCTTACATCGCCGGCGATCTGGCGGGGGCAATCAGACGGATAGCCGAAGGCAAGGTCCGGAAAACGCAGCAGATAGATGCGTAGCCATGGCGTGAAATGTTCCGGCCACTGAGCAACTTCACGCTGTAAGTCGTTAATTCTGACCCAGCGGGTCGCTGCCACCTCCTGAGGATCAGGGCGCAGCACCATTTGGTTACGGTCAACCGATGCGCTGAATAACGTTACGCGTTCATGTTCACGCAGCCCTCCGCCAACATCAGCCTCATAGTCGACCGTCAGATGGCGATTCAGCGGCAGGGTGACGCCAAGCTCCTCCGTCAATCGTCGGGTAGCACACGCCTCAACTGTCTCCCGCCAATGCGGATGGCTACAGCAGGTGTTCGCCCACAGGCCTCCGCAATGGTATTTGCCCGAAGCCCGCCTCTGAAGCAGGACCCAGTCACCGTCAAAAACAAACACCGAGATGGCGAGATGCAACTGACCTGTGATGTGGGCGTGCAACTTTTCTATTGGAAACAGGGAGCCGTCTGCGGCCACCGCAGGAATGACCATCGGCCTCTCGATCATTCCCATGGCCGCCTCTCTCTTCTTTCGTTAGGCAACACGCCGGGCCAGCGCACATTGCGACCACAGCGACGACAGGGCGTCAGCCAAGTGACGTATGTCGGCATCGGTGTGAAGCGGCGTCGGCGTGATCCGTAAACGTTCTGTTCCGACCGGCACAGTTGGATAGTTGATGGGCTGGACATAAATACCAAACTGATCCAGCAATATATCGGATATCCATTTGCATTTGGAGGCATTTCCTACCATTACGGGCACAATATGGCTTGGATTGTGCATATGGGGAATGCCGCGGGCGTCCAGCGCTTGGCGAACTTTTGCGACGGTTGCTTGATGGCGCGTGCGCTCGATCTGGCTGTCCTTCAGATGGCGAATGGCAACGGTTGCCCCGGCGGCTAAGGCGGGCGGCAACGCCGTGGTGAAGATAAAGCCAGACGCAAATGAGCGGACAAAGTCCACAAGAACCGTAGAACCTGTGATGTAACCACCCATACAACCATAGGCCTTGCCGAGTGTGCCTTCGATGACCGTGATCCGGTCCATCAACCCTTCTCGTTCAGCGACACCACCACCGCGCGGACCATACATACCGACAGCATGCACCTCATCGATATAGGTAATGGCACCGAACTCATCAGCAACATCACAGATCTCACGGATCGGCGCGATATCGCCATCCATGGAATAGACCGATTCAAAAGCGACCATCTTTGGCCGTTTCGGGTCATCGGCGGCCATCAGATTCCGCAGGTGCTGGTAGTCATTGTGCCGGAAAACCCGACGCTCGCAACCAGAATGGCGAATACCTTCGATCATGGAAGCGTGGTTCAGAGCATCGGAGTAAACAATAATCCCTGGAATACGTGAGAGCAGCGTACCAAGTGCTGCCCAGTTGGAGACATAGCCGGAAGTAAAGATCAGAGCGGCTTCCTTGCCATGCAAATCAGCCAGCTCCTTCTCCAGTTGTACATGGTAGTGATTTGTACCTGAGATATTTCGGGTGCCGCCTGCACCGGCACCACATTTGCTGATGATCTCGGTCATCCGCGATGTCACTTTAGGGTGTTGCCCCATGCCAAGATAGTCATTGGAACACCACACAGTAACCTCCCCAGTCTGACCATCGGCCCGATGGACGGTAGCCCTAGGAAAGGCTGTGCATTGGCGTTCCAGTTCAGCGAATACACGGTAATTGCCAGCATTCTTCAGGTCATCCAATGCCTGTTGCATATGAGCGAAAACGTCCATTTTTGTCCCCTTTCCGTCCCTGTATTCCAGAATTATTGCTGTTTGTCGGGTGCCTGTCGGATAACAACAGGGTGGCTACCATGATCAATACTGTGTTTACCCCCCGTCGGTACCGCCCAACGCCAAAGCGCCGTATCGGAAACGGGAAGAACAAGAACCAGATGTTCAAGGATGGCCAGCGCCATAAAAGTCGCCAGCAGTGAGTGCCCGACGACCGAATGGTCCTGTGTTGCCTCGTTGGCCGCGATAACAAGAAGGACGAACAGCGATACCGCCCCTGCCATCAGTATGTAGAAAAGCGGGGTAAGCCGGTCTGTCCTGAAGTAACTCTTCAGATGCGCGATACGCCGAGGCATTAATTCACTGACCGCATTGGGCGCCCCGAAGAAGATCAGCAGTTTTGCAGAGATCCGCATACCCCACAGCAGGCCGAAAGCCGCAAGCCCGAACAAGTTCGGGCTGTTGGAAAGGGCCACCCAAAGACCTAGACCTGTCACCAGAATGGCAATTTCATGATCGCAGATCGCCTCCCAAGCAGCACGGAACCGGGCGAACCCAACGAGGGCGGGCGGGCACTCACCTGCCCGACCTCCCATGAGGACACCGGTCAGGAAGGCGGCTTCATGCCAAGCCCAGACCAGCAAAGCGCCAAAGAATCCGGCATAAGAACCAAGCGAGGTTGTTTCCTGCGCACCGAACCACATCAGTCCGACCCCGGCGATGCCAAAAAAGGTCATCACCGGCATCACCTGCCGCGGACCCCAACCGCCACGTTCCGTGCGATGGACCACGGCCAGCACAAGCCCGGTTGACAACCACCAAACGATGATGGCGATCAGAACAACGATGACCGGGTGGGCTGTTTCCATGATGCCCTACCACACCGGAAGCAAGCGCGAGGTCGCCGGGATCGCGTTCGCCTTCGCGGGCACCATGTACATTCGCACGAAGTTGCCAGCCGCCGCCGCCGCCCACCAAGCCTTGGTCACCGTCCCCATGAAGCCGCCGCGTTGTTTAGCAGCGTTCATGCGGCGATTGATCCGCTCCATCCGCCGGAACCCCTCGCACAGTGCCGGATTATCCAGATCCAGGACCAATGGAAAACATTGGCGCGAAATCTCCGAGGTCAGCCGGAACACACGCATATCGTAATCGTCAATATCCACGCCCATTGCCGCGTGAAAGGCCGGACGCATGTGATCGCGCACATACATCGTGGTGAAAACTGCCAGCAGGAAGAACTTGATCCAAAATTTGTTGATGCCTTTCAACAACCGCTCATCAGAGCGGATGATCAAGGAAAAGGCCTCACCATGCGAAAACTCGTCGTTACACCATTCCTTGAACCATTTGAAGATCGGGTGGAACCGACGGTCAGGGTTCCTCTCCAGATGACGAAAGATGGTGATGTATCGGGCATAACCAATCTTCTCAGATAGGTAAGTAGCGTAATAAATAAACTTTGGCTTGAAATATGTGTATTTCTTTGCCTTAGCCAAGAACCCCATGTTAACGCCGATTCCGAAATCCTTAAGCGCGTCATTGATGAAGCTGGCATGGCGAGACTCATCCCGGCTCATATAACCGAAGAGCTCGCAGATCTCTTTGTTAGTACCGCGGCGCTTCATTTCTTTGTAAAGCACGCAACCGGAAAACTCAGAGGTCAGCGAGGAAACCAGAAAGTCTGTCAGTTCCTCGCGTAGAGCTGGGTCAAGGTCATCAATGTTGATCGAATCCCAGTCGGCATTGCGGCGGAAATGCCCCTTATTGGGATCGCTGCGCATCTGCGCAATCAAGGCGTCCCATTCTGCCCGCACCGGCTCCACATTGATCCGATCCATCTCCTCGAAATCGGTGGTATAGAAGCGCGGCGCCAGCATCGTGGAAACGAGTGCGCTGCGCGTCGTGTCATTGACCGCCGCTAATTTATCCTCAATCGATGGTTCATGATCATGGAGATCGGCCTTCAATGCTTGCTTGCTCATGACAGCGCCCTCTCCGTGAAGTTGAATTCGCACAATTCCAGCATTTCCAAGTCACCTGTCGCTCTTATCCAGGCACGCTCCAGCGCACCAGCGCGGGTGATGGTCGCCTGGCGACGGAAACTTTGGCTTTCCCCATAAGGGACCTGCACCGGCGCTCCGTGCACCAGTACCTCGTCACCGGGATGGATGATAACTCCATTGTCGAAGCGCAGATGCGCCCCCAGCGCCTCGAAAGTATTGTTGATTTCAACGGTGCAGTTGATCGTCTCGCGTCGCCGCATCAGTGCAAACAACGGGTTCATGGTTGGCCTCCCCCTTGCGGGCCGAGCAAGGCGGCAAACGCCGCCGCATTGTCACGCCCAAAAGCATCGAGGTAAACGCGCTCACCAGTCGCTGTATCAGACAGACTGACCCGACCAGACTCCCAGCGGATCAACCGGTAGGCGGCATCTTTGGGCGCGGAAGCAACATCGCGCATCCGCTCGAACGCCCGCAACGACCCGCGCACAAAACCACCTTCATTCGCCGGATAGGCGACGATGACGGCCCCGGTGGTCGCGTCGGTCACCACAACCTGATCCCCGGCAGCGCGTGTAATGGTGATGTCACGAACAGCCAGGGGCCGGCTCGCCTCTTCCCGCACGACACCAATCCCCGTTTCCTGCCCAAATAGCACGGCGACAGTCGCAAAGGTGAGAAGCCCACCAGTGGCTAGAAGAATCCCGGCAGGGAACCGGTTGATCGTCCGCCGTTTCCGACTGTCGAAGTAACCCAGGCTAAGCGCGGACCGCATTTTTGCCCTCCTATTCGGCATCAATGGCGTGCGGGACCACATCGGCAGCATCGGCGGCGACCAGAAGACGTGGATGGCCTGACCGCCCACTGGCATGGCGGCCATAAGCCAATGTCAGCACCGCCCCAACTGTTTCGGCATCCGGCAGACAAATCAGGCTGGGCTCCGGCGCTGCGAAACGCCATCCCCGCACATGCGGCCATTGCACCAACCAAGACAATCGGTGGCCCTTACGCAGTGCAATGGCGATCGTTCCAGCCTTGCCTGTTAACCGCCCGAGAGCCACCGTATCAATCTGGCTGAAAGGCAGGTTCAAGGTCATCGACAGGGCGACGCCAAAGCGCATAACCACCCGCTCGCTGGTCACAGTGTAAAGCGTCGTCCGTTCAACCGCCCAGGCAAACAGTTCCAGCAGAGCCAGCACAAGCGCCGCCAGACCGATCAGAACAGCGACAGAGAACAGAATGCCACCAATCGGCTGTCCATCAGCCATCCCGGCAGCAGCGGCCCAAAGCGCTAGCACAACGAAGTAAGCGCCAATCCATGTGCCTTTCAGCACATGCTTAACCACCAGTCGCGCGGCGGGCCGACCCTGCCAAAGGATTTCCTCTCCTGCCGGGAGCTTTCCCGGCAGGCCCGGCACTGGCTCGATTTCGTGCTCACGGGCAATGAACTGTTTCACAGCAGCGACTCCTGTCTGTCACTCACCGCATACAGAAGACCAGCCCCGTAATAGGCAGCGATCTTGTCCTCTTCGCGCAGCGTTACCACCCCGTTCTGGGCAGTGACCGGCACATCTGCAAACTGGGCAGCAGTGATCGCGTGGACATACAGTCGGCGCTGATCACGACCGAATGACTGAACAACAACAAAGTTGTTGGGCAGAAGGACCGTACGGGCCGCCTCGCCAGCACCAATGGTCACTTCGTAATAGCGGATCAGGTGTTCAGACCGATCAACCCAGACATCGTTGACCGTGCCAGCTACCTTGCCGTCACAGGCAAGAACTGGCAGGCCGCGCGGATCTGTCTGTCCCTCTGCGATGGCAAAACCCTTGGCGAGGCGCAGAGGGACGATGCGGAGATCGCCATGGGCCGTCATATCGGGATGCTCAGCACGTTCGGCCCAGGAACCGGGTCCGATACCGGCAAGCAAGGGGTTGCCCACCGGCTCGATAGGATAGCCTGGCGCCTTCGCAAAGCGCTTGGCCGACAGCGGTCGCGTATCACGGACAAAGTCCGGAACCTGCTTGGTGCCCTGACCATGAGGCAGAACAAAGGTCTTTTTCGGCGGAATGAACAGGAACGGGTTTTTATTGTACCGCCCCGTCGCATCCTCTTCCAATGGGTAGCCTTCTCGCCGGTCCTCCTGCCGGAGGTACCAGAGAAGGCCGGCGAAAAAGAGCCAGAAGGCGTAGAGCACCATCTGTGCCACATCAAGGCTGCCGCCGAGAGAACCGATCATCTTTGTCCCTCCAGTAATTTGGCACGTATGCCGGCGATCAGCCGGGCATCTCCGCCAAGCCCAAACGCATGTCACCCGTATCGCTTGTCCGATAGCGCAGACCCGTGAGAGGGCCGATCACTGCCAGACAAACGAAGAGGAGTACGATTTCCAGGGCATAGACGGTGATGTACCCAGCAGCCCGGGTCACCATCGCCTCGCCCAAAATGCCATCGAGCGCCAGACTGTTGACGCCATTCTTGATCAAACCGGCCGCCAGAAGGCTACTGCCCATGGCCGTAGACTGGACTGCTCCCCAGGCACCAACCACGATCCCACTTTCCGAGCGTGCCGATAGCGCCATGGCCCCCAACAGTGTCCCGACGGAAAACAGCCCACCTCCCAACCCGACACCGGCCGCGCCGAGGTGGAACAGGCCCTGGATCCCCAATGGTTCCGCCAGGATGATCAATGAGAAGGCGCTGATCCCGATCAGCAGCCCGCGCGCAGCGATACGGTACATCTCTCCGCCGGCATGAAGGCTTTGCGCAGCCCAAGCGAAGCCGGCCACTGCACCCGCTGCCCAGAAACCGGTCAACAGCGTAGTGCGCCCGACCGACATGCCCAGGATTTCGCCGCCATAGGGTTCCAACAGAATGTCCTGCATGGAAAAGGCAGCCGACCCGATCGCAACGGCCAGCAGTAATCGAACGGTACCAGGATCACTGCGATACTCCCCCAGTGCTTGCCAGAAACCGGCCCTTGTGCCGCGCTTCGCAACCATAGCAGGATTGCGAGCCTCCTGTTTCCAGATGGCGACGACGTTCAATGCGATGGTGAGAACCGCTGTGCCCTGGATCACCTGGATCAGCCGCATAGCGGAGAAATCCACTAAGGCCACCGAATAGAAAGCCGAAGCACCAATCATCCCAACCAGCAGCATGACATAGAGCAAGGCCACCACTCGGGGCCGCTTCTCTGCCGGAACAAGATCGCTCGCCAACGCGAGACCTGCCGTCTGTGACATATGCATGCCAAACCCGGCCAGCATAAAGGCAGCGAAAGCGCCCACAGCGCCGGCCCATTCCGGTCCCACGGTCTGCGATTGCAGCAGGAGCAGAGCAAAAGGCATGATGGCCAGCCCCCCGAACTGCAAAAGGCTGCCAAGCCAGACATAGGGAACCCGCCGCCAGCCCAACACCGACCGGTGCGCGTCGGAACGGTAACCGAAGAACAATCGCAAGGGGGCCGCTAGTACAGGTATGGCAATGGCAACAGACACCAGCGTAATCGGTACGCCAAGTTCCACAACCATCACCCGGTTCAAGGTGCCGTTCAACAGCACCAAAACACAACCAACCGAAATCTGGAACAAAGCCAACCGCAGCAGCCGCGACAACGGCAGTTCGACAGACGCCGCATCCGCGAACGGCATGTACCGGGTCCCCAGCTTTTGCCAGAACCCAATAATTCTGCGGTTGGCGGCGCCCACGGTCATGGCCGGAAGACCTCCATCGCCTGCGATTTATAAAACCCGATAGAGACGCGCTCTGTCTGCCCCACCGACCAACCGGCCATATCCGGCCGAGCAATAAGGCTCTCCACCAGGGCAGCGGTATCTACAGGGTATATGGAGGGCGACCGATTGCCGCGTGGAAAGGCACGGCCAGCCGCAAGCATAGTGCGCAAGAACCGCGAACCGGGTGCCAATGTAAAGGCCATCTTGCGGTCTGTGCGCGCTGCTAACTGCTCAAGCACACCGATGGCGTGTGCCGGCTCGTAATGGATCAACACATCCATAGCGATAACGGCGTCGAACCGCCCATGGCGTGTATCAAGCATGTCGCCGCTGTCGAACCTGACGGAACCGACCCGCCCACTGGTTGGGCGAAGCTCGGCTGCGCGCTGGCGCGCGTACTCGACCATTTGAGTGGACAAATCAATGCCCAGGACATCCGCCCCTCGATCCATCAGTTCCAGCGACATCACCCCCGATCCGCATCCCGCATCCAGAATGCGCCAACCGCTCAAGTCCTGGGGCAACAACCCCATAAGGATGCGGCGCATGCAGTCCCGGCCTTTACGGACTGTTGCACGAATGCCGCTGACGGGTTGTTCACCCGTCAGTTTCTTCCATGCGTCGAGGGCGGTACGATCGAAATAATGCTCGATCTCTCCCGTCCGGCGAATGTGGTCGACATGTGTCATGGCGCGACCTCAGTTACTCGAAACCAAGGAAATCAAAGATCTGTCGATCCTTCATCGGCTCAACCAACAGCCCTGGTGTCCCCGCCCAAAGCGTCTCTGCCAGCTTCAGATATTCCTGCTGGATGGCGAGGATCTCCGGGCTGTCGCCCATCTCAAACAAGGTGCTTTTCTTCAGTCGGCTGAGGCGCACCTGATCGCTGTCGGGGATGTGGGCCAGGCGCTTCAGGCCGATGGCGGCGTTGTAGCGGTCAATCTGGTCTGTCTCCCTTGACCGATTGGCGATGACGCCACCTAAGCGCACCTCGTAATTCTTCGACTTGGCCTTGATCGCCGCCACGATGCGGTTCATGGCAAATATGCTGTCGAAATCATTGGCCGCCACGATTACGGCACGTTCAGCATGCTGAAGCGGCGAGGCGAAACCACCGCAGACCACATCACCCAGCACGTCGAAGATCACGACGTCGGTATCGTCCAGCAGGTGATGTTCCTTCAGCAGCTTGACCGTCTGCCCCACCACATAACCACCGCAGCCGGTGCCCGCCGGCGGTCCACCCGCCTCGATGCATTGCACGCCGTTATAGCCCTGGACCATGTAATCCTCGGGCCGCAGCTCCTCGGAATGGAACCCCACCTTCTCCAGCACGTCGATGACGGTGGGGATCAGGCTTTTGGTCAGGGTGAAGGTCGAGTCATGCTTGGGGTCACAGCCGATCTGCAAAACCCGCTTACCCAGCTTGGAGAAGGCAACCGCAAGGTTGGAAGAGGTGGTGGACTTGCCGATGCCCCCCTTGCCATAAACGGCGAAGACCTTGGCTCCATCGATCTCCATGGTCGGGTCGAGATGGACCTGAACACTACCCTCACCGTCGGCGCGTTCGCGCAATGACTGAACGAGACGCGCGTCACGTTCTACTGTCTTGGTATTGATCTGTATGTTCATTCGGCAGCCTCCCTTGCCACGCCTTCCAGACGGTCTTCGAGTTCCTCACCCGCCCGGCGGAGGGCATCGAGAGTCTCTGTGTCCGGCTGCCAGTAATTGCGCTCATGCGCCTCCATCAACCGGGCCGCGACGCGGGCCGTAGAGGCGGGATTAAGGCTCGACAGACGCTGGCGCATCTGGGTGTCGAGCACGAATGTTTCTGTCATCTGTTGATAAACCCAGGGGTCGATGCCACCGGCAGTGGCCGACCAACCCAGAGTATTGGTCACCTGCGCCTCGATCTGGCGAACACCCTCGTACCCGTGCTTCAACATGCCCTCGAACCATTTCGGGTTCAGGGTGCGGGTACGGGTTTCCAGAGCCACCTGCTCACCCAGCGTACGGACCTTGCCCTCGCCCTGTGTCTGGTCGGAGATGAACACCGGCAAAGCGGCATCACCCTTGGCCCGCGACACAGCCTTGGTCAAACCGCCCAGCGTGTCGAAATAATGCTCAATGGTGGTGACGCCGACCTCGACAGAGTCGAGGTTCTGATAGGCCATGTCCACTTCACTGAGGATGGAGTCCAACACAGCCGCCTGATGGCTGGTCTTGCCCTTGTGGTTGATCGCGAAGCTTTTGCGCTTCGTGTAGGTCTCGGCAATTTCTTCATCATCCGTCCAGGAGGAGGAACCGATCAGCATGTTGACATTGGCGCCATACGCCCCGTCTGCGTTGGAGAAGACACGGTATGAAGCCGCCTCAAGCACACAGCCATGGGCCTCGCAATAGGCCAGCGCGTGCTTGCGGATATAGTTCATGGAGACCGGTTCATCGGCGGTCGCAGCAAGGTAACTGGCCTCCGCCAACATCGCCGCCTGAATGGGCAGAAGGTCACGGAAGATGCCCGACAGGGTCATGACGGCATCAATGCGGGGGTGTTTCAGTTCCGCCAGCGGTATCAGCTCCGCTCCACAGACCCGGTTATAGGCATCCAGCCGGGGACGCGCCCCCATCAGGGCCAGGGCCTGCGCCATGGGCGCGCCGCCGGTCTTCAGATTGTCCGTACCCCACAGCACGATGGCCACCGTTTCCGGCAGCCGCCCGTCAATCTGACGATAGCGTTCAAGGATCTTCGCCGCCTGACGCTCCCCATCCTGCATGGCAAAGGCGCTGGGCAGGCCGAACGGGTCAAAGCCATGGATGTTGCGTCCGGTAGGCAGCAGGTCGGGCGTGCGCAGCAGGTCGCCCGACGGTGACGGCATCACAAACCGTCCATCCAGCGCACGGACCAGACCGTCCAGTTCTTCATTATGCAGAAGGCCGACATTCATCGTCGACAGACGGGTGACTGTAGCGCGCCTCGCATCGTCCGCCCCGCGCAGGGCCGCATCAATCGCGCGGCTGTCCTGATCCACGATGGCCGCCATGAGGGCTGTATCACCGCGCAGGAAGGCGGCATCCTCCATGCCGGCAACCACATGACCCAACAGTTCCAGCCGCTCTGCCCGGTCCATGCCCTGGCCCACCACATGCAAGCCATGCGGGATCAAGGCATATTCCAGCTCCATCATCTGCTGCATCAGATACTGCACGGCCTGTGCCTCGTCGGCATCCGGCGGTGCGGGGCTGAGGTCCAGCTGCTCGGCCTGCACGCGGATCAGCGCCATCATCCGCCCGCGCTCGGCCGTAGCCTCCGGCGGGGTGGCGCGATAACTGTCAAGGCCGGCCTTCAACTCACTCAAGCCCTTATATAGCCCGGCCTGTGTAATGGGCGGGGTCAGATAGGACACCAGGGTGGCCGCCGAACGCCGTTTGGCGATAGAACCTTCAGACGGATTATTGGCCGCATACAGGTAAAAATTCGGCAGGGCGCCGAGGATACGGTCAGGCCAACAGGTGGCTGACAGGCCCGTCTGTTTGCCTGGCATGAATTCCAGCGCCCCGTGCGTGCCGAAATGCAGCACGGCATCGGCGCGGAATGTTTCACGCAGGTAGGTGTAGTAGGCGGCGAAGGCATGGTTTGGGGCAAAACCGCCCTCAAACAGCAGGCGCATTGGGTCGCCCTCATACCCGAATGAGGGTTGCAGACCGACCAGCAGATTGCCGAACTGCCGACCCAACACGAAGATGCCGCGTCCATTGCTCAGGATGCGGCCTGGTGCAGCGCCCCATTGCGCCTCAATATCGGCCAGATGCCGTTCGCGCCGAACATGCTGATCCGCCGAGACCACGGCATGGACATTCGCCTCCGTCCCATGGAAGCCGGCGTTACCCTCCAGCAGCATGGTACGCAGCGTGTCGACGCTGTCGGGAACATCGACATCATACCCTTCTGCCGCCAGCCGTTTCATAGTGGCGTGCAGGCTTTCAAAGACAGCAAGGAAAGCGGCGGTACCGATGCTGCCGCTGTTGGGCGGATAGTTGAACAGGGTGACGGCAATACGCCGCTCGCGGCGCTGCTTGCGGCGCAGATCGACCATCGCCGCCAACCGGTCAGCCAGAAGCTCCACCCGCTCCTCATCCGGTTGCATGCAGGCGCGGTTGGCGGGGCATTCACCCAACTGCCGGGCGCAGGTACAGGGCTTGGCTTTGGCCCCACCTTCTGACCGACCACCGATGACCATGGCGCCAATGGCCCCATCCAGTTCCGGGATCGCTACCATCAAGGTAGTTTCAATCGGCGTCAGGCCCTGTCCGGACTTCTGCCAGCCTTCCTTCGACTGGAATTCCGTCACGAAGGCCGACAGGTAGGGCACGTCCAGTTTGCCCAGCGTCCGGGCCGCAGCGGTGCTGTCGCTGTAAGCGGGGCCGCCGACCAGCGAGAACCCGGTCAGCGAGCAAAGCGCGTCGATGGCCACACCGCCACCGTCAACCTGCATAAAGCGTTCAACCGCCGACCGCATGTCCAGGCCGGAACAGAAGGCCGGCACCACGCGGTAGCCGCGCCCCTCCAATGCTGCGATCACCCGGTCATAATGGGCCGTGTCACCAGACAGGATATAGGTGCGCATCAACAGCAGGCCGATGGTGCCACGCGGCGATGGGACGGTGGGCAGCGTCCACAGTTGCGTTGTGACACGCGGGTTTAGGCGCGGATGATAAAGGCCGACATCGGGATATTCGACCGGATCGCCAACCGTGACCTTCGTCTGCAGACCCTTGCGGTCACCGCGCGCATATTTGGCGACCAGCAGACGCACCATGTTGGCCACATTGTCTTCCGACGCGGCGATGCGATACTGCAAGGTCAGGAAGTAGTTGCGCACATCCTGGGCCGTGCCGGGGATAAAGCGCAGCAGCTTGGGCAGGCGGCGCAGCATGGCCAATTGCCGTTCGCCCGCCGATTTGCCGCTGTCCCGGCCGCCACGCGAACTGGATCCGCGCAGCTTTTTCAGTAGCGCCAAGGGGCCCTTCTGCTCATCGCTCATGCGGAAACGGCCCATGGTCGTGTATTTCATGACCGTTCCGGCGGACATACAGCAGACCATGGCGTCGCAAGCGCGATGACGGGCCTCCAGCACGTCGGCAATGGCCTTCACATGCTCTTCAACGAAGATCATCGAGACGATGATAATGTCACCGGCCAGGATATCCGACCGGCAAGCCGCCAGCCGACCCGCATTCTCCGCCCAATCGGTGGCAGCATGGACCGTCAGAACCAGACCCGGCAATTCGCGTGTAAGCGCAATACGGGCTGCGTCCACTGCTGCCACAATGTGATTATCCAATGTGACCAGCACCACCCGGACCGGGGTGCTGTCAGCGGGCGAAATGGGCTTTCGCGTCATACAGCGTCTCCACGGTTATCGGATGGATCCCCTTGCCCCGGGCAAAGAGTTCGGTGTTGCGCCGGGCTTTGCCCCGGACAAAGAACGGGATCTTCTGCAGCTCCCTCTCCGCCTCCAACGTCCAGGCCGCAACCACGCCTGCCGGGGCCGCCGCTACGCTGACCGCAGGGTCGGCGGCGGCCGGAACCGGAGCCGGTATGGCAACAGGGGCATGGGGATGCAGGTGAGAGGCGGACGCCCCGTCGTTAAACTCAAAATCGTCGCGGAACATCTGCAAAAGATGCTCCTCCAAACCCATCATCAAGGGATGGACCCAACTGTCAAAAATGACATTCGCCCCTTCGTTCCCCATTTGTGGCGAGTAACGGGCGGGGAAGTCCTGCACGTGCGTGGGCGCAGAAATCACGGCACAAGGAACGCGCAGGCGCTTTGCAATATGGCGTTCCATCTGGGTGCCCAGCACCAGTTCGGGCCGGGCGGCGACAATCGCAGCCTCGACATCCAGATGGTCGTCGCTGATCAGCGCCTCCACCCCATACTTGGCGGCCGCCTCACGCACATCGCGGGCGAACTCACGCATGTAGGTGCCAAGGCCACAGACGCGGAAGCCCAGTTCCTCCGACGCGATGCGGGCGGCGGCGATCGCATGGGTCGCATCGCCGAATATGAAGACCCGCTTGTTGGTCAGATAGTTACTGTCGATGGAACGGCTGTACCAGGTCAGGCGATCACGGCCTGGGGTCTCCCGGGCGGGCAGACCGGCCTGGGCCCGCACCTCTGCCAGGAACTGCTGCGTAGCGCCCACGCCGATAGGAACGGTGGAGATGAAGGGCATGCCATGCGCCGTCTTCAGCCACCGCGCCGTGATGTCAGCGATTTCCGGATACAGCACGATGTTGAACGCCGCCTCCGGCAGGCGGGCCAGATCGGCGGGTGTGGCACCCAACGGGGCCACGACGCGTACGTCCAACCCCTCGTCTGTCAGCAGCTTGACAATCTCTGTCACGTCGTCGCGGCAACGGAAGCCGAGCGAGGTCGGACCTAGAATGTTGCAACTATTTGCCGGGATGTTCTCGGGCCGTGGATTCCGACCCACGAAGGCACGGACCAGACGGTAGAAGGTCTCCGACGCCCCCCAGTTTTCCTTCTTCTGATATGAAGGCAGTTCCAACGGCACCACCGGTACCGGCACATCTAAAGTGCGGGCCAACCCGCCCGGATCATCCTGCAACAGCTCTGCTGTACAGGATGCCCCAACCAACAGGGCGTCAGGCTTGAAACGCTCAACGGCGTCACGGCATGCCTGTTTGAATATATCCGCTGTCGACCCGGCAAGATCGCGGGCCTGGAAGGTCGTATAAGTGACAGGCGGACGTGACTGCCGCCGTTCAATCATAGTGAACAGGAGGTCGGCGTAAGTGTCACCTTGTGGTGCGTGCAGCACATAATGAACACCGGTCATTGAGGCGGCGATGCGCATGGCGCCAACATGGGGGGGGCCTTCATAGGTCCACATAGACAGTTTCATCGCACGGCCCCCCGGCGATCAGTGCCGTTACTCAGGATCGCATTGCGCATCAAAGGGCGGGCGAACAGTTCTGCCAGATCACCGGCCTGTTCAAAGCCCTGAATAGGGGTGAAACTGAATTCAATGGACCATTTGCTGACGCGCCCCTCCGCCTCAAACGGATTGGCAAGACCAAGGCCGCAGACAATCAGATCAGGATTGGCGGCCCTGCAGCGGTCGATCTGCTGGTCCACATCCTGACCCTCGGAAAGGGTAACGCCCGCCGGTAGCAGCGCCAACTCTGCCGCCACATGTTCGCGATGCAAATAAGGGCTGCCCACTTCCACCAATTCTGAACCCATCTCCCGCGATAGAAAACGCGCCAGCGATGGTTCCATCTGGGAATCGGGGAAGAAAAAGACGCTGCGACCTTCCAACCATGGCCGATAATGGGCCATAGCTTCAGCAGCACGGCGGCGCGGCTGGGTAATCACAGTATCAAACAGCGTCATATCGACACCGAAAGCCGTGCATATGGCGCGCAACCAGGCACTGGTGCCTTCGGCCCCCAGTGGAAAGATCGCGTCGATACGACGGGCTCCCCGGGCTTCTAGCGCCGTCGCAGCAGCACCGAGATAGGGCTGGGCTAAGATGAACCTGGTCTCCGGCCCCACCGTGAGTCCGTTGATAGCGTCGCGGCCTGGCAAGAAAACGACACCCGAAAGGCCTAGTTCGGCAAAGAGGCGTGAGAACTGATCTTCAACAACGTCGGCCAGACAACCCAGCACCACCAGCTTGGCAGCAGCGCCGGATGATCGGCTGGACGCTTTGTCGGCGATCAGCGCAGCCAGGAAGTTATCCTCACCTTGGGTGAAGGTTGTCTCAATCCCGCTTCCGGAATAGGCGATGACGCGGTGTCTGGGGGCATGCGCTGCATTAAGCCTTGCCGCCGCCTTTGACAGGTCAAGCTTAATGACTTCTGACGGACATGATCCGACCAGGACCAGCATGCGGATATCAGGCCGCCGCTCCAGTAGACGGGCGACAACTGCATCCAACTCATCATGCATATCGGCCATCCCGGCCAGATCACGTTCTTCCATGATGGCGGTGGCAAAGCGCGGCTCGGAAAAAATCATCACGCCTGCGGCCGATTGCAGCAGATGCGCGCAAGTCCGCGACCCGACAACCAGGAAAAAAGCATCCTGTACCTTGCGGTGTAACCAGATGATGGAGGTGAGGCCGCAAAACACCTCATGCTGGCCACGCTGAAGGATGGGGGCGGGTTCAGCGCAAGCGGTACGTTGGGGCAGGCTCATGATACCCTCCCCGCAGCCGACAGGACTGTCTCGATGTCATTGGTCTCACCCGCGCGCCGGGCCGCATCCAGCCGAGCCATACGTAGTTTCCAGAGAAACTGCCCCGCGTTGACGATGTAAGTGGCGTATGCGGCCAGCGCCAACAGCATCAAGCCAGTTGCAGCAAGTGTCGCGAACCAAAGGGCCACCAGGTAGGCGGTGTGCAAGGCCAATACGAGCATGGAGAAGACATCTTCCCAGAAGAAGGGCCGGGCAAAGAGGTAAACGCCGAAGACTTCCTTCTCCCAAATCGACCCGGTGATCATGATCGCATACAGGGTGAGCGTCTTGATCACCACGGATGCCTGCGCCATGGCCAAGCCTTCGCCCGTGGAGAGATACCGTACGATCAAACCCAGGCTGACCAGGAACACCAGAAACTGAACTGGCGCCAACACACCTTGGACCAAGGTCCATCCGCTCGCGTCACGGCGACGCCGCTCCTCGTCGGTGTAGAGCGCAGGGCCCGAATGCGGTTGTTGGATCTTGCCGACCACGCTCTCTCCTCCTCCCCAACACTGTTCCGCGGGGACTATCGGGATGGGTAAGAGTACCCACCGAAACGAAAGAGTGTCAACCTAAGTTGACGTAAATTTCGATTTACAATGTTCGTCAAGCCCGCCATTCTGGGGTTGTTCGCCACCGTGCTGATCGCCTGAACCACGACCGCACCTTGCGCTGCGCAATCTCTGGGTCAAAAGGGGGGCGTCTTCGCGTGAGTAGATGGCCAGAATATTGACCGACACAGACAGCCACTATAATCAGCGCACCGCCCTGCGGGCCGATGGGCCATCTGGCAGTGTATCGCTTGCCCAACACAGCGAGGCAGGGTACCTACCGTGCAGCGAACGGGAAGGGCTCCGCCGCATCATCCAAAGGACCGTTATGCCAATGACGGCCGAGAAGCTGGCGACGCGATATGAGATCGGGCTGGAGCATGATCGTCGCTACGATGCTGCCCTGGACGCCTTCTGCACGCAGGTCGTCCAGCCAGGAATGCGGGCAGCAGCGCTACTGGAACTGATGCGCCGCGCAATACCGGTCAGTCAGCCTGATATTGTCTTTGTCCTTTTCATAGAGGCGGCAGCCCGGCAACTCGGCCGGAAATGGATTGATGATGATTGTGATTTCGTCGATATCACCATCGGCACGGCCCGACTTCAGGAGATTATCAGGCTTTTGTCCTTCCAGTTCCGAGGGCGAACGGCCCGGACCTGGGTTCCTTTTGTGGTACTGCTGACACCTGTTGGTGAACAGCATACATTGGCCCAACATATTCTGGGACTGCTGTTCGACGCGATGGGCTGGTCCAGTCAGATCCTAGAGGGAAAAGATCTGCAGGGTGCGGGGTTGAAGTCAGCGGTCCGCCGGGCCGATATGATCTGCATTGGATGGAGCACCCAGCGCCTGAAGCAGGAATTCGCTGACCTTGTTGGCCTCATACGATCAGCCGCACCCGCTTCACGGACGCCAATTGTCGCAGGAGGCAGCGCTGCATTAGAGTTTGTTGATTTTCTCGTGGCTTTGGGGATTGACTGCATTTGCGACAGTGTCTACTCCGCGTCCAGGATTTGCGAGAAATTTTATGAGTTGGAAACTCTCGGCCATAAGGCACAAGCGTCTGGCCAACAGGTCATCGTCAGTGGTGGTCGACCTGATTGGCAATTACGATGAAGCCCGTTAACGGTAAGTCCGCCATGATCGGTGCCGAGATTGCCGTCAGCCTGCTGAAATCGCTGGATACCGAATCGCTTGTCTCCCTGATCTGCCTTGGTGCTGATCTAGTGCTGCTGGTGGACAAGGAACACAAAGTTGTGCGCGTTGCCTTCACGGATCCGGAAATTGGCGCCTATGGGATATCCAAGGGCGTCGGACGCCGTCTTCAGGATCTGGTGACAATCGAATCTGTGGCCAAAATCGATGCGATGCTGTCGGGCCGCAACAGCGTGCGGCATGCTCGCGGGTACCAGGTCAACCATGGCTGCGAGGGTAAGCCGGACCTGCCAGTCCTTTATACGTCCTACACAGCAGAGGGTTTCCCCTACACACTCGTGATCGGCCGAGAGTTGCGCCAGCAGATGCAGGACCAGCAGCGATTGGTGGAAACACAGATGGAACTGGAAGCCGATTATCGGGAACTTCAGGAAGCTGAAGCCCGTTATCGCACAGCATTTCGTGTGTCCACCATTGCACATATCATGCTGGATGGTGAGCGTAAGACTGTTCTGGATGCCAATGCCGCCGCCATCAGCCTGATAGGCGGTGGCGTTACCGGCATTGTAGGTAAACCGTTCCGCGATCTGTTCCGTAAGCTCGACAGGGACGCGCTGAGCGATGCTATCGGCGAAGCCCGCCACAGCGCAGGGCCTGTTCGGTTGGATTCGGTAAGGACAGTGAAAGGTGAGCCTGTTTCACTCAACCTCCGTTCCTATCGCGAGAATGGCGTTACCAACCTGATCATCTCCGCCTGGCAGAGCGGGGATGCCCAGGAAGCGCGGCGTCAGTTGGCGGAAAAGCGCCACGAACGGCCTGTCGACCTCTCCGATGTGCCGGAACCCGCTGTTCAAACCAACGATCAGGGGCAGATCATCGGGGCCAATGCCCTGTTCCTTGATCTGGCCCAGGCCCCATCCACAGCCCAAGTCCTCGGCCGCAATCTGGGAACTTGGTTCTCCAAAACATCACTCGACCTGCATGTTTTCTATTCACGACTGGCGGAAGAACAGGTTGTACGCGGGTTCGCAACGACCCTGACGGACAATCTCTCCGGGGACCGTCCTGTGCTGGTGTCCGCCCGCCGCAACCCTGAGACCAGCCTCACCCAGGTAATCTTTGTTCCGCAGCCTGTCATCTCAGAGCGCTTGGCCATTCCTGCCCCTGGCGCTCCTGAACAGGCCGACGGGTTTGCCCATTTGGTTGGTCGTGTTCCGCTTAAGGATCTGGTGCGCGAGTCGTTGGAAGTGATCGAGAAAATCTGCATTGAGGCTGCGTTGGACCAGACCAACAACAACCGCGCATCGGCAGCGGAGATGTTGGGCCTGTCACGGCAGAGCCTGTACATCAAGCTGCGCCGACACGGTCTGGAAGATTATCGGCCGTCGTCCAACTGAGAAATTACCAATCTGCCGTCGATAATGTCCACCCCGCGGACCGTGGCGGCGGTGTGTGCGCCTGGCTGCGCCATGAGATTGGTGTCACGCGCTGCATGTAAAAGTGTCAATTCAGATTGACACTTTGTGCCACATTGGCCTAGCATCCCGTCATGGACATCACCCGCACCGACACATTGCGACGTGACTGGCCGGGCCCCGCTGCGGTGCTCGCGCTGCTGAAGCCCATCACTTGGTTTCCCCCCATGTGGGCCTATGCCTGCGGCGTCATCTCGTCGGGGCAGCCCTTAAGCCCCTCACTCATTGCAGCAGCCCTTGGCATGCTGCTGGCTGGCCCGTTGCTGTGCGGCACCAGTCAGGCTGTGAATGACTGGTTTGATCGGCATGTTGATGCGATTAACGAGCCGGACCGTGTGATCCCTTCGGGACGCATGCCCGGCCGCTGGGGCCTGTATATCGCACTGCTGATGTCGGCACTGTCAGCTGCGGTGGCAGCGGTTCTTGGGCCTTTGGTCTTTGTCGCAGCGTTGGCCGGATTGGCCCTGGCATGGGGGTACAGCGCGCCGCCTTTCCGCTTTAAACAGAATGGGTGGATCGGTAATTCGGCGGTGGGGCTAAGCTATGAGACTTTGCCGTGGATTACCGCAGCGACGGCGATGACAGGCCTTGTACCGGAAACGCCGCTTCTGTTGGTTGCGCTGCTATATGGGGTCGGCGCGCACGGCATCCTAACGCTGAACGATTTTAAATCGATACGGGGCGACACGGAGATGAATATCTCCACATTGCCGGTATTGCATGGCGCTTCAGTTGCGGCCCGCATTGCTTGCGTCGTGATGGCGGTTCCACAATTGGCTGTTATCGGTCTGCTCGCCTACTGGTCGCTACCCTACCACGCTTCCGGCATCGCCCTTTTACTGGCGATCCAGGTGGCCTGCATGCGCCGTTTTCTAGCCGATCCAGTGGGTCGGGCTGTCTGGTATTCCTCAGTCGGCGTCGGCCTTTATGTGTCCGGTATGATGTTGGCCGCCTTCGGCTTGCGGCAAGCCTTTCTGACCACACCCATCGGCTGAGGATTTGCCATGAGCACAAGCGCTCACGCCGTCTCCCACCGTGACACCGCCCGGATGACCGGTCGCAGAGAGGTTCTCGGCTGGCTCGATATTCTGCGGCTAGGGTTGGTGCAGGCCGCTTTGGGCGCGATTGTGGTTTTGACAAACTCGACCTTGAACCGCGTCATGGTCGTTGAACTGGGACTGGTTGCGACCATTCCAGGTCTCCTGGTCGGTGTACATTACGGTGTGCAGATCACCAGGCCGCTTTGGGGGCACCGGTCAGATACTGGAAGCAGCCGCACGATTTGGATCCTTCTTGGACTGGCATTGCTGGCTCTTTCAGGCACTCTTGCCTCTGCCTCAACTTTGTTGTTTGACGACAGTCCGGCAACGGGCCTGATGGTGGCGTTCGTCGCCTATGTGCTGATTGGGGTCGGGATCGGCGCCAGTGGTACGTCCCTTCTCGCCCTGCTGGCAACGCGCACACCACCGGAGCGTCGCGCGACGGCAGCAACGATCACCTGGATGATGATGATCTTCGGTATCATCGTCACCTCCATCCTGACCGGCCTCATGCTGGAACCCTATTCTCATCTCCGTCTTGTCGAGGTGACAGCCGGGACGGGCGCCGTTGCGTTTGGAGTGGCTTGGATGGCGGTGCTGGGCATCGAGCGCAAACCAACTGTCACCCCGGTCCTTGCAGAAAGTGCAAAAAGAGTCCGTTTTACGGATAGTCTGCGGGAGGTATGGCAGGATGGTGAGGCCCGCCTGTTCACGCTGTTTATCGCCATGTCAATGCTGGCCTATTCGACCCAGGATCTGATTCTGGAACCTTTTGCCGGCTTGCTGTTTGGCATGACACCAGGACAGTCAACACAGTTATCCGGTGTACAGCACGCCGGTGTCTTCGCTGGAATGGCCGTAGTCGGTATCGGTGGATTGGTCTTCGCGGGGCGTTTTCCCGGATTGTCGAAGTTGTTCATCATAACTGGCTGTCTTGGCTCTGCCGCCGCGTTGGCGTTACTCTGTTTCGCTGCAACCGTCGCCCCAAATTGGCCGTTGTCACCGCATATCTTTGTCCTGGGGTTTGCCAACGGTATGTTTGCCGTTGCCGCCATTGGGACCATGATGCAACTGGCGGCGCAGGGGCGGACCGGCAATGCCGGCATGCGCATGGGGGTTTGGGGAGCCGCACAGGCTGTTTCCTTTGGTCTCGGCGGCATACTGGGCAGCGTCGCGCTGGATGTGGGGCGGTTGATCACAGGCCGTGATGCAAGTGCCTTTGGACTGGTGTTTGCGCTTGAAGCAACGCTCTTCATCGCCTCAACACTGGTAGCATTACGCATCGGACGCCACCGGCCGATTGAGACCATGCCAAAGTCTTCTGCACCCTCCATCCAGGCAGCGGAGTAGCCGATGACCGCGACAGGCACAGGCGCCCAATCTCCCTCAAAGCCTCAAGACAAAGACTGGCCGCACATGTTCGACGTGGCTGTCATCGGTGGTGGCCCCAGCGGGGCGATGGCCGCAGAACGGTTGGTTGAGAACGGGTACAGCGTGTTGCTGGTCGACCCTGGCAACCGCATCAAACCATGCGGTGGCGCGATCCCATCGCGTACTCTGAAAGATTTTGCGATCCCAGAGGAACTGCTGGTGGCACGCGCCGGAGCGGCTCGGATCATCGCACCCTCCGGCCAGCAGGTCGACATGCAGATTGGCGACATTGGTTTTGTTGGCATGGTGGACCGCGCCACTTTCGATCCTTATTTGCGCGCCAGGGCCGAACGCGCCGGTGCACACCTGTTCACCGGCAAACTGATCGGGCTGGAGGAACGTGTTGATCGCTCCCTTTGGCTCTCCCTTGCCGCCACCGACGGCGATCCTACCGCATCGCCGCTGATCCTCCGTGCGCGCATGGTGATTGGGGCCGATGGTGCAAATTCAACCGTCCGCCGCCTGATGTTCCCGGCCAACAAGCGTCCGCCTTATGTATTCGCTTACCACGAGATTGTGGAAAGCCCAGCGGAGGGAATGGCCCCGTCCTTTGCCCCTGACCGGTGTGACGTCATCTATGATGGACGCGTATCGCCGGACTTTTACGGCTGGGTGTTTCCGCACGGAAGCCACACATCCATTGGCTGCGGGTCCGGCGTAAAAGGCCACGACTTACGTGGTGCAACTGCGGCATTGCGGGTGAAGGCTGGTCTGGCTGACTGCAAAATCGTGCGTCGGGAGGGCGCGCCGCTGCCACTAAAGCCCATGCGGCGGTGGGATAACGGCCGTAATGTTCTGTTGACCGGCGATGCAGCCGGCACTGTCGCACCAGCCTCTGGCGAGGGCATCCATTACGCCATGCTGTGTGGCCGTCTCTGCGCCGATGCGGTCCAGAAATGTCTTGAAACCGGTCAAGTCTCTGCCTTGAGGGAGGCCCGGCGCCAGTTCATGCGGGCGCACGGCCGGATCTTCTTCATTCTCGGGCTGATGCAGGCCATATGGTATCGCAACGACCGCTTTCGGGAAAAGTTCGTCGCCATGTGTGCTGACCCTGACGTACAGCGCCTCACGTGGGAATCATACCTGAACAAGGCTCTGGTGCGGCGCGACCCGCTGGCCCATGTGCGCGTATTCTTCAAGGATCTTGCGGCATTGGTTGGTGTCAGGGTGGGTGGCCATGGACCTGCTGCTTGAAGCACTCCACAGCGGGTGGATCACCGTGGTCGCCATACTGATCCTATGGACCGAAACGGTAGCGCTATCCGTTATTGCCAACAACCCACGACGACGGTTCCGGGTCCTGTGGGCCAATGCCTGTTCAGGAACATGTCTTCTGGCGGCTCTGGGGCTAGCCCTCCGCGACAGCAATTCCATCTGGATCATGGCTTTGCTCGCAGGGTCATTGGTGGCGCACGCCATCGACATCCTTATGCGCGGCGGCAATCACCGGCGCGCATTCAGCCGCAAAACAGAATAGTTCAGGCAACCTGCGATGGTCACCCAGACCAGATAAGGCAGAAAGAGCAGTGCGGCGACCTCCGATACCGGCCACGCCGTGAGGATGAAGCCAGCGATCGAAACCCAGAGCAGAAAAATATCCACCAGCGCCAAACCCATCCGACGCAACCCGAAAAAAAACCACGACCAAAACGCGTTAACGACGATCTGCATGGCCCAGAACATCATCGGCAAAGACCAGCCCGCTCGCTCCCAGACCTGCCAACCGGCATAGGTGATTGCGGCATAAAGTAACGTCCAAACGACTGGAAAGGCCCATTTCGGCGGCGTCCAGGATGGTTTACGCAAACTCTCGTACCATTCTCCAGGTTTAAAGATCGCCCCGCTGGAAGCGGCGGCCAGAACGATGAAAACAAAAACCAAGGCCGCCATCATCTACTCCTTTTGCCCCTTTGGCAGTTGAGACAGTAAACGAACGGACACGATCCGCAACGATCACATTGATCCGGCAAAATGTCGCTCAGTTGGACCCAACCGACTGGTTCTTGGCCTTCACCGCGAACTGAAACTGCGCTAGGGGAGTTGAACCATGTCCAAATTCACTGCGTCTGCCTGTTTGATTTTGCTTTCGCTTGTACCGGTGACATCGCATGCCGTGGACGGCGATCCTGCGGCCGGCAAGATAGTCTTCAACAAATGTATGGCCTGCCACAATGTCGACAATGAGAAGTCGAAGGTCGGTCCGTCACTGATGGGCTTGATCGGACGGCAGCCAGGCAGCGTTGCAGGCTACACCTACTCCAAGCCGATGGTAGAGTTTGGGGTTGGGAAAACCTGGGATGAAGCCTTGCTGAAGACCTACCTCCCGAACCCCAGGGCGATGGTCAACGGCACGAAGATGGCGTTCCCCGGTTTGAAGACCGACAAGGAGATCATCGACGTCATTGCCTATCTCAATCAGTACAGTCCGCGCAAGTGACAGTGGGATCGGCACCGCCTGTCAACACGGGCGGTGCCAAAATCATCCAAAAGTGTAAATAAAAGTTTACACACCGTCTCATTTCCCCGACAATCCTTCCTGTCACGCCTTGCCATAAAGGCTCGGGCGTTCACGCAAAAAGACGGCAGGAACCACCTGCGGGCGCGGGGCGGTTGGTGCTCATGCGCGGGAGGATACGCAATGAGCCTTTTATCCGTATCTTCAACAACACCCTTGCTTGATCGTGTCCGCGATCCCTCGGACCTGCGGGTGTTATCCGATGACGAGTTGCTGTGTTTGGCTGGGGAGCTTCGATCAGAAACGATCAATCTCGTCTCTGAAACAGGCGGCCATCTTGGCTCAAGCCTGGGGGTCATTGAATTAACAGTGGCGATCCATGCCGTTTTCGACACACCCCGGGATAAGTTGATCTGGGATGTCGGCCACCAGTGTTATCCCCACAAGCTGTTGACAGGTCGACGTGCTGCCATGCGGGCGCTTCGGAAAAAGGGCGGTCCCTCCGGCTTCACCCGCCGTACCGAAAGCGAACATGATCCGTTTGGGGCCGCCCATTCCTCAACGTCCATTTCCGCTGGACTGGGATTTGCCGTTGCACGGGACTTCGGGGCCGATATCGGCGATGTCGTCTGCGTCATCGGTGATGGCGCCATGTCGGCGGGCATGGCATTTGAAGCTATCAACAATGCAGGCGCATTGGGGCGTCGCATTTATGTCATTCTTAATGACAATGCCATGTCGATCTCGCCACCCACGGGTGCGCTGTCAACCCATCTTGGCAAACTGGCGGCGCCATTAAGGTCTGGTCAGGAAGATGGTTCGTCCGCCGCAATCACCAGCCTGTTCGAACAGTTGGGTTTTTCCTATCACGGCCCTGTCGATGGGCACGATTTGAAGGGACTGTTGGCTACCTTGCGCGGTCTGCGCCAAGACGCGGACGGACCGGTTCTACTGCACGCCGTAACCCGTAAAGGGGCGGGATATGTCCATGCCGAGCAGGCCGCAGACAAGCTCCACGGAGTTACGCCCTTCGACATTGCGACGGGCGCACAGGCAAAGCCCCGCGCCACTGGCCCCAGTTTCACAAAAGTGTTCGCCAATGCCTTGATAGCGGAAGCTGAGTGCGACCCCCGTATTGTCGCTATTACCGCCGCTATGGCTGGCGGCACAGGAATCGATATGTTCGCTCGTGCCTTTCCAGAACGCAGCTTTGATGTCGGTATTGCAGAGCAACACGCCGTCACTTTTGCAGCAGGCTTAGCAGCGGGCGGCATGCGGCCCTTCTGCACGATCTACTCCACGTTTCTACAGCGGGCTTATGATCAGATTGTGCATGATGTCGCGCTGCAGGGCTTACCCGTTCGTTTTGCCATCGACCGCGCCGGACTGGTCGGCGCCGATGGCCCAACCCATGCCGGCGCCTTTGACATCGGCTATCTGGCAAACCTGCCCGGTTTCACCGTGATGGCCGCCAGCGATGATACAGAACTGATGCACATGGTGGCGACGGCTGCGGCACATGATGCAGGCCCTATCGCCTTTCGGTATCCGCGGGGAGAGGGGTCCGGGATCGATCTACCGGCAAAGGGAAGCATCCTACCGATTGGTCGCGGACGCGTGGTGGAAACTGGCTCGACCGTCGCGCTGTTATCCTTTGGCACACGACTGGGACAATGTCTCGCTGCGCGGCAATCCCTGGCTGAACGGGGTATTTCTGTCACCGTTGCAGATGCACGCTTTGCAAAGCCGCTGGACACGGCTCTGATCGACGAACTGGTTTCCAATCATCGGTTGCTAGTGACGATTGAAGAAGGAGCGACCGGTGGATTCGGCGCCCTGGTGCTGCACTACCTTGCCGGCCGCGGCATGCTAGATGGCCGGTGCGGCGTGCGGACCATGACGTTGCCTGACAGTTTTATCGCGCAAGCCGCGCCTGATGAGATGTACGCAACGGCACGCCTGAATGCCGACCATATTGAACAATTGGTTGTTGGCACGCTCGCGCGTACCGGCAGAGAGGGGCAACCACCACTCAGTTACACTGGGCCGGAACGCCCGTCGCCTGGCTCACGCCGTATCGCGGCGGAGTAAGCGGATCGCGCCGGACCATGGCAAAAATTGATCCGGCGATGAAAAAAATTGCAGAAATGTGGGGATGCGGTAATCTTCCTCTGTGAGGAAGGCTTACTTCCCAGGCCAATCACCGGGGGGGACATGGCCGAAAAAGATCATACCAGGACCAGCGGGTTACCCAATCCGCCAAAGGCCTTGAAATCCGGACAGACTAGGGGAACAGCCGCCGATGCTCATCTGAGCACCAGCGATCACCGTACGCTTGAGCGTGCGATCCGGGGTTCAGTATCCAGCATCGTGGGTGCCAGCCACCCGGACCATGCATCTGCACTTGATCCGGATACAGGGATCGAGAGCGACCTGATGCTGCATCCCGAACACCACCCCATGGCGCGACAGATGCCCGGTGCAGACAAGGCAATCAGCTATCGCACCAGCCTTCTGGAGTGCTTGATCAACCCGGACCCGCGTCACCACCGCCATTTCATCGACGAGTTACTGCGTGAAACGGTTCCTGTGCGGACACTCGCCGTCCATCTGTTTGCGCCGGTTGCAACAGAACTGGGTAACCGTTGGTGCACGGATGAAACCGACTTTATGCAGGTCGCCGTCGCGTCGACGCGGCTCAGCATGATTGTCAACCATGTCTCCCATGCTAGCACAGTCTCTACAGTGGAGCCAACGGCGCAGCGTCGTGTCCTCCTGGCCCGTACACATGGTGCGCAACATACGATTGGCGTATCCATCGTGGCCTCGTGCTTCCGTGACATGGGCTGGGCTGTTGATGGCGGCAGTGATCTTGAGATTGACGAAGTTCTGTATGAGCGCCTATCTCGCAAACCCTACGATCTCCTTGGTATCTCTGTCAGTCGCGTTGACGAAATACGTGAATGTACAGAAGTAATCCGCCGTGTACAGACCACGCCCAAGATCAGACGTGTGAAGATTGCCATTGGTGGTCCTGCGGTCGTCGCCTCCCCTTCGGCCTTCCAGCGAATTGGAGCAGATTTCGTGACCCGCTCCGCGCTTGATGTGATGCAACTGGCCAGCCACATCTAAGATGTGGAACAACCCAGCCTCATCCAATCCGATCATGGCGGCTGCCGCCACTGATGCCGACATTCACTGACCAAACTACATGGACCACGCCGGCAACTAAACCAAGCACGGTCCTTGATCATGGTTTCTGCCCGGCGGTGACAAGCCATATCAGGCAGTGGGCATCATCCGCCAGGGGCCAGTGATAGCAAGCGTGAGGCCTGGCCGCTGGATATTCACGAACAGGGTTGATGCATCCGGTGAAAAACAGACACCCGTAAACTCACCATTATCCTTGTGCAGGTTGGTGGCGAATGGGATCAACTCACCTCGACGGGTCAAGATTTGCAGATGGTTTCGTACCGGGCGGTTCCCGACAGGCCGATCCTCACACAAGATCAGGCCACCCCAGGGCGCAACGGTCAGATTATCCCCGGCCTCCATCGCTTGTTCGCCAGGGCTTTCATAGAACAGTTCCAGGGTTCCAGGGCTGGCCTGTTCGCCGGATTGCCCTTCTTGGGGTGATGGGTGATAGCGCCAGACCTGCCCCACCTGTGCGGCGCCCGCATCGGTGGTGGTGAAGTAGATCTCCGGCCGGCCATCAGGGCTGCGACCAAAGATGATACCCTCCCCCCGGCTGAACAGGGCAGCCCCCCTGGCGGCGCCGCGTTGGTTCAGGTCGCCATCGGGCGCGTCGACCCGGTCCAGGTCGATCCAGTCGACCGTCAGGCTTTGGCCAGTCTTCACTGTGCCTGCACCCCAGCCAGGTTCGCTGTCCACAGGCCAGTTACGCAGATCGGCCATATGATGTCCCCGGATGCAAAGTGCTTGCAGCCGTCCCCCTTTTACCAGCTCTCCTCTGTAGTTGGGCAAGTAGCGATAGAACAGACAACGGGGTTCATCCTGGGTCAGATAAACGATGCCGGTCGCCGGATCGACAGCAGCGGCTTCGTGCATGAAGCGGCCCATGGCCTTAATGGGCACAGGCTTGACCGGGGTGGTGGCACCCGCTGGCACCTCGAACACAAAGCCATGATCCTTGCCGGTCAGCGGACCTGCCCTGTCCGCCCGCTCCTCGCAGGTCAGCCAGCTTCCCCAGGGGGTGGCCCCGCCGGCGCAGTTCTGGGTGGTGCCCGCCAATGACAGGTTGGATTGTTCGATCCGCCCGGTGCGCAGATTGTAGGTAAAGCTGCTGGTCCCGCCCAGCAGCGGGCGCCCATCCGGTGCGAAATCATAAATCAGATCGCGCGACAGACGTCGGGCCAGACTGTGGTCTGGTCCGAAGGCGCCCCGATCAGTGACCGTTGGGTTGAGTTCATGGTTGCGCACCAGCCGACAGCGATCAGGGTCGCCAGGGATGGCGAACGCTGCCATGCCATCGGGCGCACCTGGTGTCGGGAAACCGTCGGACATTTCATCCCCGGTACGGGAGATTACCCGATAGGAAAACCCTTTTGGCAGGTCCAACAATCCCGCCGGATCCCGTTCCAGGGGCAAGGAAAATGGCGCTGTCCCGCCGCGCGCCGCAAAGGCGGCCAGACCGGCAAAACCCAGGGAAGCGGCGGTTGCATTCTTCAGCCATTGGCGACGGGACAGCATGGGAAACAAGCTCCGAAACGGATGGACAGTCAGGGATGACGGATCAGAACTTGGCCCTCAGGCCCAGCGTTAAGGTTCGGCCATAATAGTCGTAACGGGAGAACAGATCGTCGGCCACGAACTGCCACTGCGCCTCGTCGGTGATGTTCATCGCCTCGGCCACCAGGGTCAGGTTGTCGTTGATCTGCCAGGTGACATTACCATCCAGGGAACCGAACGCCTTGTCATTGGCGTTTTCCAGCCCGTTGGTGCCAACCTGGGCCAGCACGTCGCCGCGCCAGCTATAGGACAGGCGGAGACCGATCGGCCCGTTTTCATAAAAGCCCGTCAGATTGAAACTGTGGCGGGCCACGTTCTCCAGATCATCCTTGATGATCCGGGTTCCATCGAAGTAAGTGGCCTCGGTATCGGTGAAGGTATAGTTGGCTAGCAAGCCTAGCCCGTTGAATGGCTCCGGTAGCATGTCGAAGGTCTGCTGATAGGCGATTTCGACGCCCTTGATGCTGGCATCACCGCCATTGACGCGGGCTGACAGCTCATAATCCACCCCGTCCACGACCAGCGTCGATTTACGGGTGGTCATGAAGGTGCCGATATCCTTATAGAACAGGCCGCCGATCAGGGCGCTGCTGGGGGCGAAATACCATTCCAGCGTGGCGTCATATTGCCAAGCCTCAAACGGTTCCAGGTTAGGGTTGCCGCCCACCGCCGTGAAAATCCTGTCCGACGAATTCAGGGTCAGACGCGGGGCCAGATCGGCCAGAGAGGGCCGCGTGATGACCTTGGCCACCGACACGCGGCTGACCAAATCATCGGTCAGGTCAACGGCCAGGTTGGCGGACGGCAGGATGTCGGTATAGTCCTTTTCGAACCGCACCGGGTCCGCCTTCCGGCCATCATCGGCATGCCCGGCGGAGACCTGTTTGGTGCCTGCCACCCGCACGCCGGCATTGCCGCGCACCGGCAGGCCCGCTACCTCGCCATCCAGATCGGCCATAATATAGGCGGACTTGATCCTTTCGGTGATGCGGTAGGAATTGCGCAGGTCGGCACGGGCCAGCGGCTGATTGATCAGGGCGGGATCCATCAGTTCAAAGAACTTGTCGCCGTTGGGTACAACCCATTCACGCGGCAGGGTTGCGCTTGTCTGACCCAGGAAGTCGTCAACCAGAAAACTGGTCTCATAATATTCCGGACCATAGAAGGTGCCGGTGATGGATCGGCCATTCCGGTCGCGGGTGATGGTCAAGTCGCGACGATCATAATCGCGCAGGCGATCACGGTATTTCACACCGGCCTGCACCGCTGAAACTGGCCCCCATCCCAGTTCTTTTTCCAAATCAATCTGGCCAGCCTTTTCTGTATCCAGGCTGTCATTCACGCGCCACTCCAGGCGGCGCCCCGGCAAGGTGGCCGGGCTGTTCAGGTTGGCCGTCACGAACCGCAAATTGTGCACCTGATCACCGGCAGGGAAGTACTCAAAGGCGACATTGCCGACGGGACCCAGCACGCGCGAACGGCGGATGGGCGTGGGCGTATCGCTGTAGGCGCGGGAATAGGCGGTGTCCGCCGTCAGCGTCCAGCCATCACCAAAGCGGAAGGCCCCGTTCAAGCCGGCCTGCAGGTTCTCATGCGCCAGGTCCGACTGTTCGCGCCCGATCTGGCTGGAGGCACCGACTGTGCCGGCCACCAGTACACCTTCGCGGATCACGGCGGTATTCGGGACCAACTGCGCCCAGTTGAAATCCGCCGAATAGGTCAACTCATCATACTTGATGTCAAGATCGGTATAGGCGAGGTCCAGATTGATATCGATGTCCGGTGTGGGAAACCACTGCACCGCACCCGACAGGCCGATCCGTTCGCGTTCTTCCTGCTCCAGTGTGGGGCGGGTGCTGGCGGAACGATAGATGGGGCCGCTGTCGGCCACCCGGTCGCCATTGGTGTCGATGCCGGCGGGCAGATAGGACCAGCCGCCATTCATGGCCCGGTCCTGGCGCATGGAGCGCTGGTCATAGACGGCGGCCAGCAGCACCCCGAAGGTCCGCTCCTCATTGCGCCAACTGGTCAGACCGGAGAAACGCGTATCCAGCTTATCCGCCAATTCCGGATAGGAGAGAGTGGCGGAAAAGGCGTGTTCGGTATCTTTCAGATCCAGGGGACGGAAGGTGCGGACATCGACAATGCCACCGATCGCGCCCTCATCCAGGGCAGCGGTCGGGCTCTTGATGACATCAACACGAGAGACCAGTTCGGATGGCAGGGTATCGAAGCGGAACTGCCGCCCGCTCTGGCCACTGTCGCGCACATTCTCGTTTACCGCAGCGCTGCGCCCGTTCAGGGTCGTCGTCTGGAAATTCGCACCCAGACCGCGCACGCGTACAAAAAGCCCCTCCCCCCTGTCACGCACGATGGAAATGCCAGGGACGCGCTGCAACGCCTCGGCAATGTTCTGGCTGGGGAACTTGCCAATATCCTCGGCGGATATGGCATCCACAATGCTGTTGGCCTCACGCTTGATATCCAAGGCGCGGGTGATGGACCCCTTAAAGCCGGTGACGATAATCTCTTCCAGTTCTGGTGCCGCGGCTACCTGGGGCTGGACGGAAGCCGAAAACGGGGCTGAAGCAGGGGTGGCACTTGCCGCCTGCCGAAGCAGCAACACTGTCTCCCCGTCCAGTTGGAAGTCAAGGCCAGTACCGGCCAGAAGCTGGCGTAAACCCGCCTGGATGGCCACCGGCCCGTTTACCCCTTGGGTCCGTTTGCCCGACAGAAGGGACGGATCGGCCATGACCTGCAGACCAGTCTGACGTGAGAAGCGGTCCAGCGCGCCAGCCAGATCACCCGCTGGAATGGACAGATTGGAACTGGCCATCGTCGGTTGCTGCGCCAGGGCAGCAGACACTGCCGGCGACAAAGGAGCCAAGGCCACCCCGGCCAGCAGGGCAATTCGAATGGTCTTCACGTCTTTTCCCCCAAGGAACGCTGGCGCCGCCATGAGGCGCAGGATCAAGGGAAAGACGGGCTGGGACACCAAAACCGGACAGGACAATTATATGAATGTTTAAGGGCACTTACATGACAAGCGTTCAAACGGTCACCAGTTCCAGCACCCCACCGCGATGCCGCACCGTAAAACCATGCAGTTTACCAAGCGAGGCCAACAACCGGTCCGGTTCAGTGAGTTTGAACCGCCCAGCCACACGGCGCCCGGCGATAGCCGGATCAGCGATATGGACGGGAACGGGGGCGGTACGGTTAAGCCGCTCTGTCAGTTGCGCCAATGAAAGGCCTTGGGTCACCAGCCACCCAGAACGGAAGTCACCTGCCTGCGGGTCGAAAGCGGTCGGCGGGTTCAACTTTAGTCCCGTAACACCGGCACGTTCGCCCTTCGACAGCCGGACAGCCTGTTCGCCAACTGTGACAAGGGCTGCGCCTTCATAGACAGAAATTTCTGTCAACCCCTCTACGAGATCAAGATTCAAGGCCCCAGCCTTTGTCTGGATACGCGCGGGGCCACAGACAATGTCAAACGGGGGTCCTACCTGTGTGGTTGCCACCTGGAAAAAGGCCTCCCCCCGCGCCAACATGACGTGTCGTGTAGGCATCAGCGTGGATGCAAACAATTCAGTACGGCCATTGACAGTCACCTGGCTTCCATCGGCCAGGGTTATGGGTTGGATTGTTCCTTGTGGCACGCTCACCCATCCAGCACCATCCACCTGTTCGCGGTGTACAAGGAGGGGGGCACCAATTGATAGGGCCAGTGCAGCGGCGATACTTCCACCAAGCAACGCCCTACGACTGGGCTGTCGCATCGCAGGTTCGGTGGTGATGTACCGGGTCATGGCCACAGCAAGGGCATCATCCAGAAGAATGTCCCGCATCGCCCGCAAGTCATCCGGGTGAGCTGGATCGGCCGCCAGCCAAGCGGCACGCTCCACCTCCTCCGCTGGAGAGAGGGCTGGCCCCTCCACCTCACGCAGGGCCCAATAGGCACCGCCTTTTGCCATGTCCTGGTTAGCGGGCAGCATCAATGGGTCCCCGCTCATCGGGCGCCCTCCCGGCCCATCTCGCTATGAAGCCATTCCAAGGCCCTGACGACATGCTTCTCAACGGCTGCCACATTTAGGTTTAGGGCCTGCGCGATCTCCCGATAACTCTGCCCATGGAGACGCCGGCGGATGAACACCTCACGACGCAGGGGCGGCATGCGTTCCAAAGCCCGCGCGAGCGCGTCGGCCCGCTGCCGCGCCATGACTGTTTGTTCGGCACTGGGGCGATGACAGGCCATCTCTGGCTCCAGAACCTCCGCGTGGCCGGTACCGCGCATCCGGTAATGGTCCGAAATCAGGTTGGTTGCGATCCGTAGACTGAACGCCAAACTATCGGCCACCTTGTTGGACTGCATATAGGCGATCAGACGGGTCAGGGTTTCCTGTACCAGATCGTCGGCCAAGAATGGATCACGGACACGGCGCAAGATGAACCCATACAGCGCCTCGCGCTTTGGCAACTGTTCCGCCCATTCCATCCTGGCAAGTCCATTCAGTCACATGCATTGGAGTGGCTGTTACAGGAGAATTGTTGCACTGCCGTGACGAGCCGACGACAGGGCCTCAGAAGCAGCACCCTCGCCCTGAGCAGATAGGTCTCACGAGAAGGAGAGGCCCTTACATTCTCCAATGAATTGACAATTATCAAACGTGTATTTGTTGATAATCAACGCCGCCATTTTTAATATTACATTTGACATAGGTGATTATTATTCTGGCTCTGGTAAATTGATTCTGATCAATGCTTGTTCGGATACATGACGCTATGGTTTTCCCAGCAAACAATAGATCTCAACAGGATATCATGGATGCCGCCCCCGCCCCGGACAGCCGGAAAGTTGAACTGTTGAGGTTCATCTTCCTGGCGTTCGTCTTCATACCCGCCCTCTCGATCGGGGGTGTAGCCGCTTACGGCTTCGCCATCTGGGTATACCAGATGTTTGCTGGGCCGCCGGGCATGTAACACAAGGCAAGCGCCATGGAACCCATGCTTTCCCGCCGCGCCCTGTTCGGGCGGCCGCAACCTTCCGGCACAACACCTGCTGATCCGCCCCTGGCCATGACCATTGCCCATTGCCTAGCGGAGACTGGCGCCTATTGCCGGACATGCGGTGACGCCTGTCCGGAGGGAGCCATCCGCTTCCTGTTGCGATCAGGCGGGCGGGCGAGAGCCGATGTGGATGGGGAACGGTGTACTGGATGCGGCCATTGCCTGCCCCCCTGCCCGGTCAATGCCATCCGGCTTATCCCACGCGACGCAGGCCGACCATGAATGAAGACATCCACATTTCCAGCTTGGTCGTCCATGTCCGCCCGGATGCGCGGGACCGGGTGATCACGCGCATCCTGTCATCGGGTGGAGACGTCGTTCCCACCCTGGGCGACGATAGTCGCCTTGTCGTGGTGATCGAATGTCCCAGTGCCGGGGCAACGGCAGACTTCCTGGACATCATCAATGCCATTGCCGGGGTCTTCAGCGCCCTTCCCGTCTATCACCATGCCGAACCAGCGGCATGCCTTGCGGAGCCGATGCCATGACCCTGACCCGCCGCGACTATCTGAAGGCCCAGGCCGCTGCCACCGCAGCCGTCACTGCCGGCGTCACCTTGCCGACCAACGCCGCCCCCCTGCCTGCTGGCATGGACGCCAAGGTGAAATGGTCCAAGGCCGCCTGCCGTTTCTGCGGCACCGGTTGCGGTGTCATGGTTGGTGTGAAGGAAGGCCGTATCGTCGCCACCCATGGCGACCAGAAGGCCGAGGTGAACCGGGGCCTGAACTGCGTGAAGGGCTATTTCCTGTCCAAAATCATCTATGGCCAGGACCGGCTGACCACGCCGCTGCTGCGCATGAACAACGGCCAGTACGCCAAGGATGGGGATTTCACCCCCATCACCTGGGATCAGGCCTTTGACATCATGGCCGAAAAATGGAAGGCGACCCTGAAAGCCAAGGGACCCGAAGCCATCGGCATGTTTGGGTCCGGGCAATGGACGGTGCATGAAGGCTATGCCGCCGTCAAACTGATGAAGGCCGGTTTCCGCTCCAACAATATCGACCCCAATGCCCGGCATTGCATGGCGTCCGCCGTGGCCGGTTTCATGCGCACCTTTGGCATTGATGAGCCAATGGGGTGCTATGACGATATCGAGGCTGCCGATGCCTTTGTATTGTGGGGCAGCAATATGGCGGAGATGCACCCCGTCCTGTGGACCCGCATTACCGACCGCCGCCTGTCCAACCCGGATGTCAAGGTGGCGGTGCTGTCCACTTTTGAACATCGCTCCTTCGAACTGGCGGACATCCCCATGGTGTTCACGCCGCAGACCGATCTGGCCATCCTGAACTATATCGCCAACCACATCATCCAGACCGGGCGAGTGAACAAGGATTTCGTGACCAAACATACCACGTTCGTAAAGGGCCGAACCGATATCGGCTATGGGCTTCGGCCCGATAACCCCCTTGAAAAGGCCGCAGAAAATGCCAGCAAGGCCAACGAGTCCGATCCAATCGGCTTTGAAGAGTTCGCCGCCTTCGTTGCGCCTTACACGCTGGAGAAGGTGGCAGCGCAGGCCGGGGTGCCGACGGCCCGGCTGAAGGCGCTGGCAGAACTTTATGCCAATCCGAAGATCAAGGTCACCAGCTTCTGGACCATGGGCTTTAATCAGCATACGCGCGGCGTCTGGGCCAATAACCTTGTCTATAACATCCACCTGTTGACGGGGAAGATCTCCCAACCCGGCAACAGCCCCTTCTCGCTCACTGGTCAGCCCAGTGCCTGCGGCACGGCACGGGAGGTCGGGACTTTTGCCCACCGGCTTCCCGCCGACATGGTGGTGACCAATGCCGAGCACCGCGCCCACGCCGAACATTTGTGGAAACTGCCGGAGGGCACCATCCCTGCCAAGCCGGGCTTTCATGCAGTACAGCAGGACCGGATGCTGAAAGATGGCAAGCTCAACTGCTATTGGGTGCAGGTTAACAATAACATGCAGGCGGCCCCGAACACGGGGAACGAGACCTGGCCCGGCTATCGCAACCCGGAGAATTTTATCGTCGTCTCCGATGCCTATCCCACCGTCACCACCATGGCGGCCGATCTGGTCCTGCCCGCCGCGATGTGGGTGGAGAAGGAAGGGGCCTATGGCAATGCCGAGCGCCGCACCCAGGTCTGGCACCAGTTGGTGAACGCCCCCGGTGAGGCGCGGTCGGACCTGTGGCAGTTGGTGGAATTTTCCAAACGCTTCAAGATCGAAGAAGTCTGGCCGGCGGAACTGCTGGCCAAAGCCCCCGAATATCGCGGCAAGACCCTGTTTGATGTCCTCTTCCGCAACGGACAGGTTGATCAATTTCCCGTTAGCGAATGCGACCCGGCCTATGAGAACCGAGAAGCCAAAGAATTCGGCTTCTATCTGCAAAAGGGACTGTTTGAGGAATATGCCAGCTTTGGCCGGGGCCACGGCCATGATCTGGCTCCTTATGAGCGTTATCACGAGGAGCGCGGCTTGCGCTGGCCGGTGGTGAATGGCCAGGAAACGCGCTGGCGCTTCCGCGAAGGCAGTGACCCCTATGTCCCAGCAGGCGAAGGCATGCGCTTTTATGGGCATAAAGACGGCAAGGCCCGTATCTTCGCCCTGCCCTATGAACCGCCTGCGGAAAGTCCGGACAAGGATTATCCCTTCTGGCTGTCCACCGGCCGGGTTCTGGAACATTGGCATTCGGGTTCCATGACCCGGCGTGTACCCGAACTGCATAAGGCCGTGCCACAGGCCCTTTGCTACATGCACCCCGATGATGCCCAAGCCATGAATGTGCGGCGCGGGCAAGAGGTCGTGGTGGAATCCCGCCGCGGTCAGGTGCGCGCACGGGTCGAAACACGTGGCCGCAACAAACCGCCGCGCGGGCTGATCTTTGTGCCCTGGTTTGATGCCGATGTGCTGATCAACCGCGTCACGTTGGATGCCACCGACCCGATCTCCAAACAGACCGATTTCAAGAAATGCGCCGTGCGCATTACGCCAGTCCAGGGGGTTTGAGCCATGAAAACCCTTCCTATGGCCTTCATTCTTGCTTTGCTGGCCACGCTGCCCGTGTTGGGTGTGCCGCTGGCACGGGAAGCCTTTGCCACCGATCAAAACACCAACGCCACCCTGCGCGACGTCAATGCCAGCGGGCGCCCAGCCTTTACCGGTGCAGATGGGCTGACCGTCCAGGAAGCCCCCCCCATCCCGAAGGATGCCACTGATGACCGCCGCCGGCAGCGCAATTATCCCGAACAGCCCCCGGTGATCCCGCACCAGATTGTCGGCTATCAGTTGGACCTGCGCGCCAATAAGTGCCTGACCTGTCATGCCCGCGAGTTCACTGGCGACAGTCAGGCGCCCATGATCTCTGTCACCCATTTCCAGGATCGGGATGGACAGGTGTTGGGGGCAGTATCAGCGCGCCGTTACTTCTGTCTGCAATGCCACGTGCCCCAGGCCGACATACAGCCACGGGTCACCAACGGCTTCCGCGATGTCGACAGGGTTATCCGCGAGGCCATCCCTCCGGCGAACGGAGGCCAATGATGGGCATTATCCGTCGCGCACTGAACCTGTGCTTGTCGACCTGGCGGGCCTGCAACCGCCCCGCTGGCCATCTTTCCCTGGGGTTTCTTACCCTTGGCGGCTTCGTGGCCGGCGTCTTCTGGTGGGGTGGTTTCAACACCGCCCTGGAGATGACAAACAAGGAGGCGTTCTGCATCGGCTGCCACGAGATGAAGGACAATCCCTATGCCGATCTGAAGCAGACCATCCATTATGCCAACCGATCCGGCGTGCGCGCCACCTGCCCCGATTGTCACGTTCCGCATAACTGGACCGACAAGATTGCCCGCAAGATGCAGGCATCAAAGGAAGTCTGGGGCAAGATTTTCGGCACCACCAACACGCCGGAGAAGTTTGAAGCCAAGCGCAAGGAACTGGCGAGCCACGAATGGGCCCGCCTGAAGGCCAACAACTCCCTGGAATGCCGCAACTGTCACAGTGCCGATAGCATGGACATTACCCGGCAGGGCGTGCGGGGTGCCGAAGCGCATCAACGCTTCCTGTTCACCGGACAAGCGACTTGCATCGATTGCCATAAGGGCATCGCGCATCGTCTGCCCGATATGACCGGTGTGCCAATCTGGACGATGCCACAACAGGCCGCGCTGCCGCACTGACCCCGAGGCCTTGTATGGCGACTGTTGCCGGTCAAGGCCAGCGACCAACGATCCCCGTGGGCGTGACCGACCAAAGGGGATTTCCATTCGGTCCGTGACACCAAGTTCGATGACAGCACCCCGATCGTCCCTGACGAAGGCCACACTCGCCATCTATTTCGGAGAAGAGGTGCCACCATCTCCGAATGCAGGGCCGCTTGTGCAACATCATGAAACAGAAAAACAGGGACTGTTTCACCGTGCAACCCTGACCAAACACCAACCGGGCCGTTTAAACGCGCAAATCATGCCTGTTGATGATCCATGATAGCAAAGACAGCAGAAAAAGTCAGCGGTTGGAGCAGCAGAAGCGCAGTGACCCGCGAAAATCCCCGCAACGATGTACCGGTGCCCGGTAATCGCCAGGTCCAACGAACCCCACACATCGCAAGGCCCTGATGGGTCCGGACATTACGAAGGCCGGGCCGGCATCGCGCCGCTGGATGCGTTGAATAACAGGTAACCGGCAAACCAGATCCGCGCGGCATCGAACCCACCGCCGGGATGGGGGGGATGACGAGGGTCCAGGAACGGTGGACTTGCCGCACCAAGACCGGCCGTCATTCAGCGGTCGCGATCACAAGGAAATGGTTGCCTGACCGCGATGGCAGTCCTCTGGCGGCTCCATCCGCGACGACAACGGCAACACGGTCATCTACGAACCAGTCAAACAATGCCTGTTGGTGAGGAGGACCCATACTGTCGGGTTCATCGGCGCCATAGGTGGGAATACCATTCAACCGCAGAGGCATCACCACGAATCCAAAAAAGTGGAATGTAAATATTATCTCATGAACATAATGGCCTATTCACCCCCCTCATCAACCGAATATTATTCGTCAAAATGGATTTGTTCTGAAAACATGGAGTATTATCACAGGATGTTGAATAAATGCACCTTACACTGGGCTTCCGGCCGTTTCATCCAGGACATCTTTCGGCTGCTGGGCAAAATAGTGCTTTGCGTCGGACAGAAACTCCAACGCCAATCGGGGTGGAGCGACCATCGCGGAAGTCACAAAAGCATATTCATGGCGAAGATCAGGTCGGAAAGGCCGCATCAGCAACCTGTTGCCCAGATAGGAGCGGGCAAGCATTTCATTGACGATGGCCACCCCAATACCACGCGTGGCAAGCGCGCACGCAGAACCAATGGTATGGGTTTCCACACGCACCTCGGGACGCACCCCTGCCCTGGCAAAGGCCGCATCAATATGGGATCGCGATAACCGACCCAATCCAAGCAACACCAGAGGCACGCCTTTCAAGGACAGCGGGTCCAGCCAGGAGCGCGCTGCCAGCGGGTGACCGATGGGCAAGACACAGACGGTACCGCTGTTCGCGACCGGGACCGAGGTGAGATCGGGTCGGTCCAGCGGTAGTTTAAGAAACCCGCCATCGACCGCCCGCGTCGCGATCAACGTCTTTGACGTTTCAACACTGCGGCTGTCAATGGTCAGATGCACCTTCGGGAAGCGGGATAAAAACCGGTCGATAACGTCCGGCAAGACCCCTTCGGCAAAGCTGGGCGGGGCGACCAGTCGCAATTGCCCAACCTGAAAATCGGCGATGTCACGCGCGAGTGCGCGCACACGTTCCATCGTGCCCAGAGCCAGGTCAGCCTCATCGAACAACAGCAAGCCGTCCGGTGTTGGTACCAGCCGCCCCTTATCCCGGTAAAACAAGTCAAAACCGATCGTCTGCTCAAACTGTGCCAGCAGCCGGCTGACAGCCGGTTGGGTCAAACCCATTGCCGTGGCCGCCGCCGTGACAGAGCCGGTCTTGACGATTGCATGAAAGGCACGAAGGGCGCGCAGGCCGAAATCGGGGCCATCATTGTTCATGCCCACCCCCCTGGTTCAGGCGTCGTCGGGCACGATAGGAAGGATGAGATGCGATGGGTACGGCGGCCCCAAATGCACGGTGTTGCGCGCGATGACCGGATCGCCGGGGTCCTGGCCGGCCGGCGCGCCCGTCCCGGCATTGACATCAAAATGCGGGAAATGGCTGCTGGCCACGTCCAGGCGAATTCGGTGACCGGCCTGAAACCGGTTGGCGGTGGGAAACATCTCAATATCGAACCCATAGACCTGTCCCGGCAGCATCAGGCGCGGCTGTTCAAACCCGTCACGGAACCGCGCCCGGATAATGCCATGGCACAGGTTCATGGCAAAGCCGGGCGTGCCATCAGCACCAGCAGGATATTCATCCACCAACTTCACCACGAGATCCGTGTCGACAGCCGTGGATGAAAGGTACAGCCGAACCATAATCGGGCCGACGACGGTCACGTCCTGGTCCAGCCTGGCAGTGCGAAAGACCAGGATATCCGGGCGATCGGCCAGGGCGCGGCCGGGCTGCGGGCAGGCCAGCCAGCCTTCCCGTTCCCGCTGATCATAGGCACCGGCAGGGATGATGGCGCCACCGCTGGCAACTGCACCGCCGATACTGGGCACCGGGTGCGCGGGGTCATGATCCCAGGAAAGGCAACCCTGCTCGCCCATCCCTGCGGACAGGCTGCCATCGGGCGAAAGGTGGAAAGTGGTTGCGCGTGCCTCTGGCGGCGGCCAAGCGCTGAAGAACCGCCAGCATCCACCATGGCGCCAGCGTCCCCGCTCATTCCTGCCGCCGGGACCGCCGCCCATGATGAACAGACTGACCGGATGGGGCAGCGGGTCTGGTACATCCCGCTTCAGCAGCAGGTGATGATCCAGGAACGTCCGGCGCAGCGCGGTGTAATCCAGCGCCAGATTGCCATCCAGCGTCGCCGACGGGCCAAAATCCACCTCACCTGCATAGGTAACGGACCGTTGCCCATGCGTCCAAGGGCCCATAACCAACCGGCCAGGCGCCCGGCGGCCCCCGGCCGTCAGCCCCTGAAAATTCTGGGGCGTGGACATAGCGTAGGGATCGTACCAAGAACAGACATGCAGCATCGGCACGTCTGGGAAGGCACGATAATGGCCACGGGCATACAGGCCCGGGCGTTGCCAGCCGCTGTTAAAACATTCATCAGCCCATTGCTGGACAATATAATCCTCATACTCGGGCGCGGCACTGATCGGGGAATGACCGGTGCGCCAAGGGTTGATATGCATCCAGTTGCGTACATCCTGCGCCGCCAGCGCCGCCTTCCGTATAGGATCGGCGGCCGTACGGGGCGACAGGGCTGCATGTTTGACAGCCCAGGTCAGTTGCTTCAACTCATAGGCCCCACCCTGGCGGATACCGCTATGATAGGCGCTGGCAAAACCGCCGCTGTCCATGATCATGGCGCCAAGGCCGGGCGCACCCAGGCTGGCCATGGCCGCCTGCGTATGCGCCCCATAGGACAGGCCCAGCGTACCAATGCGCCCATCGCACCAAGGCTGAAGCCGCAGCCACTCCAACATGTCGATACCGTCTTCAGCCTCATACACATATTTCGTGAACTCGCCTTCCGACGCGAACCGACCGCGACAATCCTGCAAAACATAGGCATAGCCGGCGTTAACGAAATCAGCCGCGACCTCGGGTTTGGAACGCGGAACCGGCTGTGCCGCGCTGCGGTCGGCATGGTTTGTGCCGCATTTGTTGTAAGGTGTGCGCTCCAGCAGCACCGGCCAAGCTCCGTCCCCTGGCAGATAGATGTCGGTGGCAAGCCGGATACCATCCCGCATCATCACCATGACATCGCGCAGCACAACCATCGTCATGGCGACACCTGCGGCAATGCATAGGTCACAGCGGCCCCCGGCCCAACCGGCAGTTCCAGGGCCACCCAACCCATTACCAACAGGCAACCGGCCGCCAGAAAAGCCAAACCGTAGGGCAGCATCAGGGCCAGGACCGACCCCACACCCGCCCCCTTGCTCCACCGCTGGCAGATGACCAGCACCAGGGGAAAGTTAGACATCAGCGGGGTCAGGATGTTGGTAACACTGTCCCCCATGCGATAAGCGGCCGTGGTCATTTCCGGCGAAATGCCCAACAGCATCAGCATGGGCACCACGACCGGGGCCATCGCACTCCATTTCGCGGATGCAGACCCGATGAACAGATCAAAACTCGACGACATCAGCAGCAGGCTGACCAGCAGCAGCGGCTGGGGTATGTCGAGGGTCCGTAGCGCCTCCGCCCCCTTGATCGCGATGACCGGCCCCAGGTTGGACCAGTTAAACAGGGCGACAAAATGGGCCGCGAAAAACACAATCACCAGATAGGGGGCCATGGTCTTCATGCCGTGGCCCATCATGGATACGATGTCACGATGCGATTTCACGGTGCCGACCGCCCGGCCATAGGCCCAGCCGGACGCCAGGAACAGCAGCATGAACCCACCGATCAGCGCCCGATAGAAGGGCGTGGTCCGTTGCGGCCCCTCTGCCGCGCGGTCCAGCAGCGGGGTGAAGCCCGGCCAGAAGATGAAGGCCGCAAACAGGCCGATAACAGCCAGCGCCGCCAAACCGGCATGAGCCAACCCTCGCCGCTGAGCCGCGGTCAACCCCTCCCGCGGCACGACCAGTGCCGCAGTTTCCGTGTCAGGCCGCCAAGGTCCCAGTCGCGGTTCCACGATGCGGTCAGTGATGAACCAGGCAACAGGCGCAAACACCACACAGATACCAATGCTGAACCACCAATTGCCCAGCGGGTTCATCGTGAATGCCGGATCGATCAGGCGGGCTGCCGCCTCTGTGATGCCCAGCAACAGTACATCCACCTGCCCCGGCACCACGTTGCCAGCAAACCCGCCGGAAATGGCCGCAAACGCTGTGGCGATCCCGGCCATGGGATGGCGCCCCGCTTCCGCATATACCAGGGCGGCCAGCGGGATGAACACGACATAGGCGGCATCCGACGCATGGTGCGACAACAGCCCGATAATAAAGATCGACGGTGTCAACGCCCAGCGCGGCACCTTGCCGATCGACCCGGACAACAGAGCGGTGAACAGGCCCGAGCGTTCAGCCACCGCCGCCCCCAGCATGACGACCAGAACCAGACCCAGGGGCGGAAAGCCGGTCAGTGTTGTCGGCATGCCAACCAGCAGGCGACGGAGATTGGCCTCGGTCAGCAGGCTTTCAACCTGCAGCAACTTGCCGCTCACCGGGTTGACTGCACTCCATCCGACGCTGGCGGCCAACACCGACAAGGCGATGACCAGCAGGATGAAGCCCAGGAAAATGAACACCGGGTCCGGCAAAGCATTGCCCCAGCGTTCAACCCGGTTCAACCAGCCGGGACGGTCATCGTTGTGCGTGGATTGCATGACAAGACCTTCTCACACCATTCTTCCCTGGTCGTGACCACTCCAGGAAAAGTTTGTTTGCGCTCACGCGCCGGCCGGGCGATGGCCAGCCTGCAATATGCCAAGGGGAAAATACCCTACCCATCTTTCAGGGACAGGTTAGTGGCCAAGCTTGAGAACATGCAATGTGATGGTCGGATTTTATCGGTCCATAAGAAAAGTGTATGGCCGTATCTGGTCCGTTGAGTTTTCCTGTGCCCCCTGATGCCGAATTTCTAAGAACCTTTTCCATTATAGTTATATAAAAACTCCTTCAAATTGAGGCAATACATACCGAACTGTCATGACCCCGTGCCTTAACATCATAGACTTGTGATGGCTGTCCCCTTGCCACTACCGTCGTCGCGATCAGATTGCCCGGGTTTCGAACAGGGCATGGACAAAATAGACAGGAGTGGGTCATGGGACGTGCACGGCGCGCTAAACTGACGGCGGCAGGTTTTCTTCCAATAGCCTGCATGATGATCGGGTCCGGTCATCACGCCCATGCGCAGTCTGAATCGGATGGCCTGGTCCTGGAAGAGATTGTGGTCACGGGATCGCGGATCATGCGCCGCGATGCGACCACCGTTGGTCCCATAACCACACTCACCAGCGCAGACATCGCGGCAGCAGCCCCCCTTTCCGTTGGTCAGTTGCTGCAACAACTGCCCGGCGCCGGTTCAAGCCTGAATTCAAACGGAACGGCAGGGGTCTCGCACGGGTCCAGCAGCATCAACCTGCGTAATCTCGGCACCGGTGGCACCGCCAACCGGGTTCTGGTCCTGGTCGATGGTAACCGGTGGGTCAACGGGGCCGGCACCCGAGGCTTCCGGGACTTTGTCGATCTCAATACCATCCCGATGGGCATCGTCGATCGTGTGGAAATTCTGAAGGACGGTGCCTCGGCCATTTATGGTTCGGACGCGATTGCCGGCGTGGTCAATATCCACACGAAGAAGACCTTTGACGGGGCGGACGCCAAGGTCATGGGTGGCGTCACCTCAAGAGGCGATGCCCGCAGCCTGAGTGCAGAGACGACGTTGGGTCGGGTGTTTGGTCAGGGCTCTTTCCTGATCTCTGCCTCCTATGTCGATCAGCAGCCGATTTTCATTGAGGATCGGAAACTGACCACGATTTCCCTGGCGGGCCCCACCGCTGCTGGCCCGCTTGGGTATTACCGGCTTCCCGGTGTGACAACCGGTACCAACCGACTGGTCAAGATTGCCGGAGCCGCAGGCACCAGCCCATCGGATTTCCGCCTCTGGACAGCGGCTGACTCCGTCAATGCGGAGACGGGAACCTATGCCGTCGGCCCCAGTGAGCGCACCGGGCTGTTCGGGCGGCTGACCTGGGATTTCCTGCCGACGGTTCGGGGCAAGATTGAGGGTATGTATAACAAACGCCTGTCGGATCAGAAATTCTCGCCTCTTGTTTCCCGCATCCGGGGCAGCGACGGCATGACCATGCCGGCCAATCACCCGTTCAATCCCTTCGGTCGTGCCTTCTCCGGCTCCACCTTCGACATCCAGCGGCAGTTGGTCGAAATGGATTTCCGGTACAACGAGCAGAATGTGAAAACACAGCGTTACGCTGCCGGGCTGGAAGGCGAGTTTGACCTGGGAACGGAATGGCGCTGGGATCTTTTCTACTCCTACGCCCGCAACGATGCGACCTTCACCTCGCGCAACCAGATCGACCAGGACAAGTTGGCGTTGGCCATCGGGCCTAACGATCGCTGTGTGGCCAATAGCTGCGTGCCGATCAACATCTTCGGAACGCTCACGCCGGCGATGATTGACTATATCCGCTATAATGCGCGCGACGAAAACGGAACACGTCAACAACAGGCTGCTTTCAATATCAGCGGCTCTCTGTTCGATCTTCCCGCCGGTGAGCTTGGCATGGCTGCCGGTGTGGAATATCGCAAGGAGGAGGGTTACGACGATCCCGATCCGATCGTTTCCGCCACCCCACGGTTTCAGACGTTCCGCCGCACGACGTCGGCCCCGCGTGATCCGACCCGCGGCCAATATGACCTCTGGGAATCCTATCTGGAGCTGAATGTGCCGCTGCTGGCCGATCTGCCGTTGGTGCAGTCGCTGGACCTCAGCGCGGCAGCCCGCTATTCTGACTACAGCACGTTCGGCGACACGATCACCACAAAGCTCGGACTATCCTACCGGCCGATCAGTGATCTGATGATCCGCAGCACGTTCTCCGAGGGCTTCCGGGCACCCAGCATCAGCGAACTCTATGCGGGTGCGCGCCAGACCAACCTTCCCGCCACCGATCCGTGCAATGGCGGCGGTGCCGGGCGGCCCGGCTGTACCGGGGTGCCGACAACCTATAATCAGCGCGATTTCAATAATGGTGGCATCCTCTCCACCGTTGGCGGCAATGTTCTGTTGCAGCCGGAAACGGCCGATACGTGGAGCGTCGGGACGGCGTGGACCCCGGACATGGTCGACGGCCTTACCGTCACCGCCGACTGGTACCAGATCAAGATTGACAACGCGATCAGCAGCCTGGGTTCACAACGTCTTCTCAACTACTGCGCCAACACCGGAGAGCGCTGCGAGCTTGTCCGCCGCGCTGCCACTGGGGAAATCACCAACTTGCAGGACGGCCCGGTCAATCTGAACCGGATTGAAGTCGAAGGCATTGACCTGACGGTTCGCCAGCAGTTCGAAACAGAATTCGGCAATATCGAAGCCGTCATCGACGCGGCACACCTGATCCGATATGTGAATTTCATCACCAATGAGGACGGGTCGATCACTGTCGATGACCGGACGGGCCGGTCCGACGTTCTTCGCGAAAGTTATCCGCGCTGGAAGGGCACCGGGTCGTTGCGCTGGAGCGATGGCCCGTGGGAAGCCGGCTGGCGCGGGCGCTATATCGGCAAAACCACGGAAGTGGTGGGCAACCCCGTCAATGGCGGACATATCCCGGCAATCATCTATCAGGATGTCCAACTCGGCTATGAGTTTGAATCGATCGGGGTCAATCTGACCCTTGGCGTGGACAATATCTTTAATGTCCAGCCCCCTGCATCGTCGGTAAACCAAGGTGCCAACTACGATATCAACACCTATGACATCCGTGGCACCTTCCTCTATAGCCGTCTCAGCGCACGTTTCTAACAGGGTGAACACTTCCGGCGGGGACGCCTGAAGAGAAACCATGAGGTAGAATAGAAGCTGGGTGCGTTTCGACTGCATCGTTAGCCCAAGGGTACCGGACAAGTCCATCCCATCCGGCCATGCCAATCCTGGAGACCGTGGATGAGTGACATCACATCGGGTTCGACTGTCAGCCGACGCACCCTTCTTCTCGCTGGCGGCGCTGCCCTATCTGTTTCAGCAGCGCTGCCGGGCCTGGCGCAGCAGCGGCCTTTGCGCTTTTCAGCGATTGGCCAAGCACTGATCAAGCATGATATCCGCCAGTATTCTTACCCGGATTACCGTCTGCTGGCGGATCATCTGGCCAAGGCGGATGTGGTTTTCAGCAATCTGGAGACTGCGATCAACGGGCCAGGGGCCGGACCGCCCACACGGGATACCCAATTCTTCCACGCCACAGAGCCGGAGGTTCTGGACGTGCTGAAGGATTTTCACATCAATCTGCTGGCTACGGGCAATAACCATTCTTTCGATCTCAATACCGGTGGCATACTGACAACCTTGGAAGCCGTGGCCAAGGCGGGTTTCGTGCACGCAGGCACGGGCGTAAATGCCGCAGACGCCGCCAAGCCCGCCTTCTTGTCGGTACCATCGGGAACAGTGGCCTTGGTTGCGATGGCCACGGGCCGGATCCGCGAAGGCGGGGCCGCAACGGATACGCGCCCCGGCGTCAACGAAATCCGGCGCGGCGAGGATGGTCAGTTCAATGTGGAGGATGAGCAAAGGGTGCTGGGAGCCATCCGCACAGCGGCGGCGCGGGCGGATATTGTGATTGTCTATCAGCATAACCATTACTGGGAGCCGGATTTTGCCGACACCCCGGCCTGGCTGAAAATCTGGGCCAAGCGGTGCATTGATGCCGGTGCCCATGCCTTTGTCGGCCATGGAGCACCCATCCTGCAGGGCATTGAATTCTATAAGGGCTGCCCGCTGTTATATGGTCTTGGGAGCTTCATCTTCCACAGTCGGACAAATATCGGCCATTACCGGCCCGAGGTCTGGGACAGCGCCATCATCGACCTGGTTTTCGAGCGGGGAAAGGTTCGTCAGCTCGACATTCTTCCCGTAGCCCTCAACGAAGTTGGGATCAGCACCGAGAAACATTTCGAAACCCGGGGGCGGCCGACGCTGGCCCGGGGAGACCGGGCACGACGTATCCTGGAACGACTGGCCACGATATCCGCCCCCTACGGTACCAATCTGGTCATTGAGAACGACAGGGCCTCTGTAGTGCTGTAGATTGATCTCATCGGTGAATACTAAGACTTAACAGGAAGATGTAGTGGGTTGCCGGGTGATCGCCGACCCCACGACCACGACTTGTTTCAGAATATCGGTCGCTGGCGTCGCGATGGCGTGCATCATAGCGCCTGCGGCCTCCCGCCCCTGGAGGGAGGCCGCGCCGGACTGTTGACAGTATCTTTGTCCAGCCGGCTGCCAGGTGCTGCTAAACGGCGATCAATGAGAGAGAAGGACGGGCAGGCGCAGGTTGGCGAACACCCCGGTTGTGGCGCCACCCAGCACAAAATCCCGCAGGCGGGAATGGCCGAACCCTCCCATCACCAGCAGATCGGCACTGAGGTCCAACGCAGCATCCTGCAAAACCTCGGCGATGGGTCGGCCGTTCAGTTTGATGTTACGGGCTTCTGACAGGAAGCCGTGACGACGCAGGGATACGGCCAAGGTTTCGGCAATATCATGGTGATGAAGTTTCTTTTCGTCCGGAACCGTCAGGACCGTGATCCGTGTGCCCGGTTTCAGCAGCGGCAGGGCATCAGCCAGCGCCCGTGCAGCGGCACGGCCGCCGTCCCAGGCGATGGCAACATGGTCCAGGGCAGCAGGCCTGGACACAGGTGGAACCAGGATAGCGGGGCGCCCCGCGCCGAATATGACGGTCTGCGCCAGATCGTGGATGGACAGATGGTCCTTGGTCCAGCCAAGCAGGCTCAGATCATAGTATCTGGCCTCGCCAGCAGCGGTGTCCGCTATCGCACCTGGAGCCAGATGGCGGGTGGCGCATTCCAGCGACACAGTCGCGGGCACCAGTGCGCTGATCAGTTCCTGCTGGCGCTTTGCTTCGGCCTGGCTGTACGCTTCTGTCGTGCGGATCATTTCCGGGATGTTCAGGAACAGCCCCCCAACAGGCGAGGAAACACCAGGGATATCCGCCGTGAAGGCGGTAACATGGAGATCGTACTGGAGCGTTTCTGCCAAAGCGACGGCAGCACGGAGCGCGTCATCGGGGACGACGTCCGGATAGGTGGCGAGGGGCAGATAGGCGGTCCGACCGTTCGTCATGGTGCATTCCTCCGTTAGGTTCTGTCTGATCAAATTGCGGTGGCTGGTGGTATCGCCAGCACATCAACCGCTGCATCCCGCAACACCTGTTCCGTGACACTGCCCAGCAGCAGTTTCTGCAGCCCGCTCTTGCCATGGGTGGCCAGCACAATCAGGTCGGCATGCACATCCGCCGCGCCTGACAGGATTTCATGCTTCGCCGTCGTCTGTTCATAGCGCAGGAAGCACTTCGCAGACCCGACAGCGGTTGACGCACAGAATGTTTCCAGGGCCAATGCCGCCTTCTGCCCTTCCTCTTCGATGTACAATCGACGGTCACGTTCATCCATGGCGGCGGGCAATGCCAAGCCCAGCAAGGGCGCGTCAAACACATGGAGGATCGAGTGGGCAACAGTGCCCGCAATGCCCAAGCCGGCGTAGGCGGCGATGGCGGCGCGAGACCCATCGCTGAGATCGGTGGTCAGCAACACATGCCGGTAGGGTGCAGCCGGTGCAGCATTGACCATCAGCACCGGGCAGGATGCGGCCCGAATGGTCCGCTCCGCCGTCGTGCCGATAAAGATGTCGCGGAACAACTGGCGGCGATGAGGGCCGATCACCAGCAGGTCCGGGGCCATCGCTGCGGCGACCTGGATGATGGCCTGGGACGGTTCACCCAGCACCACCTCCACCTTGCAGCGCACCCCGTCGATGTTACGCAGCGTGGCGGCCATGTCCTGCAACAGGGACAGCGCCTCGCGGCGTTCTTCCTCCACGATACGCCGGGGCCGATCCTCATCAACGGCATTGACCAGCGTGATGTCTGCGTCCCATTGCCGGGCCAGCAAGGTTGCCCGCCGCAGTGCGCGGTCCGACCGCTCCGACAAATCGGTCGCCACCATGATGTGCTTCATCATCCGCCTCCGTCCATCTTAGGCAAGCGCAGTGAACCACAGCAAAACCGCGTCATCTTTGACCTGGATCAACGATCCATCGCCTTTCTTCGCTATTTTACACCATGTGATGCAATGGGTGCCCAGACATGCCACAGGATCGCTATCAGACAGTTCAGGAAGTCGCTGACCGGCTGAAGGTCAGCGAAGCAACGGTTCGTCACTGGATCAAGGAAGGCGCCCTGCGGGCCATTGATGTCGGCAAGGGCTGGCGGATTTCCGACCAGGATTTGGATGAATTCCTGCATCGGCACGAAACACGCCCGCGCCATGGCGGCCCCACCGTGCCAGCAACCGCACCCGACGACCATCCAACAGGAACCGCAGGACGGGAGCATTGACCGCATGACGCCCTTGGCCCCCTTTACCGAAATCGCCCTGTTGCTGGTGATGGCCGCTGTCATCGGGCTGGCTGGTGTGCTGCTGCGCCAACCCCTGATCGTCAGCTTCATCGCTGTCGGGCTGATCGCGGGGCCGTCAGCCCTGGACGTGGTCCATTCGGATGCGCAGATCGATCTGCTGGCGGAACTGGGGATTGCCGTCCTGTTGTTCCTGGTCGGCATCAAGCTGGATGTGAAGTTGATCCGGTCGTTGGGCGTGGTTTCGCTGATGACCGGGCTGGGCCAGGTCGCGTTCACTTCCATCTTCGGCTATCTGATCGGGCTGGCCCTAGGGTTGGACCCGGTGACCAGCCTTTATGTCGCGGTGGCGCTGACCTTCTCCTCCACCATCATCATCGTGAAGCTGCTGTCGGACAAACGGGAGATCGACTCCCTGCATGGTCAGATCGCGCTCGGTTTCCTGATCGTGCAGGATTTGGTGGTTGTGCTGGCGATGATCGCGCTGTCGGCCATCGGGATCGGTGCCCAGACGGGCGGCCATGGCGGTGGCTCCATCGGCACGGTGCTGGCCTCGGGTGCTGGTCTGGTGGCGCTGGTGGTGGTGTTTGTCCGCTATCTGGCCGATCCGTTGACGGCGCGGCTGGCGCGGGCACCGGAACTGCTGGTGGTTTTCGCCATTGCACAGGCGGCCATGTTCGCCGCCATCGGCGATCTGGTGGGCCTGGGCAAGGAGGTTGGTGGCCTGCTGGCTGGCATTTCGCTGGCTTCCACCCCCTTTCGCGAAAGCATCGCCGCGCGTCTGGCCCCCCTGCGGGATTTCCTGCTGCTGTTCTTCTTCATTGCGTTGGGCGCGACGCTGGACCTGTCGCGGCTGGATGCGCATGTCACGGGGGCCATGGTCTTTTCGCTGTTCGTGCTGATCGGCAATCCGCTGATCGTGCTGGCCATCATGGGGGCAATGGGATACCGGCGGCGTACAGGCTTTCTGGCCGGGCTGACGGTGGCACAGATCAGCGAATTCTCCCTGATCTTTGTGGCCATGGGTGTCAGCCTGGGCCATGTCGGCGACGACGCGCTGGGGCTGGTGACCATGGTCGGTCTGGTGACCATCGCCGCCTCCACCTACATGATCACCTATTCCCACAAGCTGTTCGCCCTGTTTGAGCCTTATCTGGGACCGTTTGAGCGGCGGGATACACCGCGCGAGCCGATGATCGTGACCAGTGCGGCGACAGACCGGCAGGAACCGCTGATCATCCTGTTCGGGCTGGGCCGGTTCGGCAGCGCCGTCGGCCTGCGGCTGCAACGACGGGGCATCCGGGTCCTGGGGGTGGATTTTAACCCGCTGGCCGTCCGGCGCTGGCATGAGATGGGCCTGGATGCGCGGTTCGGCGACGCAACCGATGCCGAGTTCATGGCCGAACTGCCACTGACGCAGGCGACCTGGGTCGTCTCCACGGTGCCGCAGCATGTCACCGGCCTCAGCCAGGAAGACACACGGCGGACCCTGCTGCAACTGGTCAGGGCCTCCGGTTACCGGGGACGGGTGGCCGTCACCTCGCACGGTACACGCGAGACCGCCAGCCTGCTGTCATCCGGGGCCGACTTGGTGTTCGAGCCGTTCCAGGATGCCGCCGACCGGGCGGTGGAACTTCTCTGCGGCGGTGACAGGGAAGCCCGCACCGAAATCCCGGAAATCGAAACAGAAGGACGCGAGCTCGCCTGATGGCCATTGCAGGCCATGGGTGCTGCCGATCAGCATGAAGGAAACCAGCATGCCGCTCACCACACCCCACAGCGCCACACCCGAGGACTGCCTAGCCGCTCTCGACGCGGGTCTGGATGGTCTTAGCGGAGCAGAGGCCGCTCACCGGCTGTCGGTGCATGGACCGAACCGCCTGCCGGAGTCCGCAGGCCGGGGACCGCTGCTGCGTTTCCTGACACAGTTTCACAATATCCTGATCTATGTGTTGCTGGGGGCAGCGACGGTCACCGCCTTCCTGCAGCACTGGGTCGATACCGGCGTCATCCTGGCGGTGGTGGTGGCAAACGCCGTGATCGGCTTCATCCAGGAGGGCAAGGCCGAAGCGGCCATGGCCGCGATCCGGAACATGCTGGCGCCGCATGCCGCCGTGCTGCGCGACGGGGTACGGGTCACCGTGGATGGTGCCGATCTGGTACCCGGCGACCTGGTGCTGCTGGAGGCGGGTGACAAGGTGCCCGCCGACCTGCGGCTGCTGGAGGCGCGGGGACTGGCAGCGCAGGAGGCGGTACTGACCGGGGAGTCGGTGCCGGTCGATAAGGCCGTGGCCGCCGTCGCCGCCGATGCGGCGCTGGGCGACCGTCGGTCGATGCTGTGGTCAGGCACGCTGGTCACCCAAGGCACGGCGCGGGGATTGGTTGTTGCAACCGCCGGACGGACGGAAATCGGCCGTATCGGCAAACTTCTTGCCGATGTGGAGCAGTTGACCACACCGCTGGTCACCCAGATGGATCACTTCGCCCGCTGGCTGTCCTTCCTGATCCTGCTGCTCTCCGCGCTTCTGCTCGCCTATGGCTATTTTGTCGGCCAACATCCATTTGGCACCCTGTTCATGACCGTGGTGGGTGTGGCGGTCGCCGCGATCCCCGAGGGCCTGCCCGCCGTGATGAGCATCACCCTGGCCATCGGTGTGCAGGCCATGGCCCGGCGCAATGCCATCGTCCGGCGCCTGCCGGCGATTGAGGCCATTGGGTCGGTTTCCGTCATTTGCACCGACAAGACGGGCACGCTGACCCGCAACGAAATGGTAGTGGCGGCAGTGGAGACCCTGGAGGGTCGCTTCGCGGTCAGCGGCGAAGGCTATGCGCCGCAAGGTGCAATATCGCCGCCCGGCGACCTGTCGCCTCTGGCCCGCGCCGCCGCCCTTTGCAATGATGCGCATCTGGTATGCCGCGATGGGGACTGGATCGTCGAAGGCGACCCGATGGAAGGCGCGTTGCTGGCCTTCGCCGGCAAGGTTCTGGGCGGGCACCGGCCTGCCAGCCACCGTCTTGACGCCATCCCGTTCGACAGCCGTCACCGTTTCATGGCCGTGCTGAGTGATGGCCCGACCGGGCGACTGGTCCATGTCAAAGGTGCGCCGGAACGTGTGCTGGGCATGTGCGCCGACATTGATCATGGTCATTGGCATATGTGCGCCGAAGCCATGGCATCCCAGGGGCTGCGGGTGCTGGCCCTGGCGGAACGTCCGGAAACGCAAGGGACTATCGACCCGACCAGCCTGGAAGGCGGGCTCCGCTTCCTGGGGTTGGTCGGGTTGATTGATCCGCCACGTCCAGAGGCCATCGCCGCCGTGGCCGAGTGCCGGGCCGCCGGTATCAGGGTCAAGATGATCACGGGTGATCATGCCGGCACGGCCGCCGCCATCGCCGCCCAGATCGGCCTGGAAAACCCCAACCGTGTGCTGACCGGACGTGATCTGGAAAGGCTGGATGATGCACAATTGGCGCTGGAGGTGGCCGGGGTCGATGTCTTTGCCCGCACCAGTCCCGAACATAAATTACGGCTGGTGACCGCCTTGCAGGCCAATGGCCTGTCGGTCGCCATGACCGGCGATGGCGTGAATGATGCGCCTGCCCTGAAACGCGCCGATGCGGGCATTGCCATGGGCCGCAATGGATCGGAAGCCGCGAAGGAAGCCGCCGATCTGGTGCTGGCCGACGACAATTTCGCCTCCATTGCGGCAGCAGTACGCGAAGGCCGCACGGTCTATGACAATCTGAAAAAGGTGATCAGTTGGACCCTGCCCACCAATGCCGGCGAGGCCATGGTGGTGACCCTGGCCCTGCTGGTGGGGCTGGCATTGCCGGTCACAGCGGTACAGATCCTCTGGATTAACTTAACCACCAGCGTCACGCTTGGTCTCGCCCTGGCCTTTGAGCCGACGGAGGCGGGGACCATGGCCCGCCCTCCCCGTCTGCGTTCGGCGCCGCTGCTATCGGGTACATTGGTTTGGCATGTAGTGCTGGTGGCCCTGTTGTTCTGCGGGGCGACGTTCAGCATCTTCTCCTATGCACTGGATCGCGGTTATCCCCTGGCTCTGGCCCAGACCATGGCCATGAACATGATTGTCGTGCTGGAGATCTTCCATCTGTTCTTCATCCGTAACATTCACGGCACCTCGCTGACCTGGAAGGCTGTCCGCGGCACCCGCGTCGTCTGGATCGTCATCGCCATCATTACGGTCGCGCAATTTGCTGTGACCTATCTGGCGCCGTTGCAGATGCTGCTGGGCACCCGGCCTGTGCCACTGCTGGATGGGCTGCTGATCATTGCTGTGGGGGTATGTTTCTTCGCGGTGATCGAGATTGAGAAACAAATCAGGTTGGGATTGAGACGCTGAGGCGTTTGAACAGCCAGGGCAACCGGAAGTGCGGCCAGCAATGAGCACAGCCGACCGGGCACGCCATCACAATCATCGAGGATGGTTTTTCAGGATCGACGCGGCACCCCGTCATAACCAAAACCGGCCGGCAGGTGGCCGAATAGCGGGATGTTATGGTTGGCCGGCCGTGTCGAAGGCGAACCCATCGCCCAACGCGCTGATGGCAGCGCAAACTCCGATCCGGGTCATCGGCGGTGGCAGCCGGGACTTGCGGTGGCCGTGAATGTAATGTTATAACATATGGTATTGATCAGTACCCTTATCGAAGATACGCCCCATGTCTGATGCCCGCCTTCCCGTCACTGTCCTGTCCGGTTTCCTGGGCGCCGGCAAGACCACCTTGCTGAACCATGTCCTGAACAATCGCGAGGGGCGGCGCGTTGCCGTCATTGTGAATGACATGAGCGAGGTGAATATCGATGCCGATCTGATCCGCGCCGGCGGCAGCGACCTGTCGCGCACGGATGAGAAGCTGGTCGAGATGAGCAATGGCTGCATCTGCTGCACCTTGCGCGATGACCTGTTGCAGGAGGTGCGGCGGCTGGCCGCGGCAGGGCGTTTCGATTACCTGCTGATTGAAAGCACAGGCATTGCCGAGCCCTTGCCCATCGCCGCCACCTTCGACTTCCGCGACGAGGACGGGCAAAGCCTGTCGGATGTGGCGCGGCTGGATACGATGGTAACCGTGGTCGATGCCGTGAACCTGCTGCGCGACTACGCCTCCACCGATTTTCTGCGCGATCGTGGTGAATCCCTCGGCGAAGACGATAACCGCACCCTGGTCGACCTGCTGGTCGACCAGATCGAGTTTGCCGATGTCATCCTGCTGAACAAGCTGGATACCGCCACCCCGGAACAGGCGGATATCGCGCGCAAGATCATCCGCTCCTTGAACCCCGATGCCGACCTGATCGAAACAGCGCAGAGCCAGGTGACTTTGGACAGAGTGCTGGATACAGGTCGTTTTGATTACGAAAAGGCCCAGGAACACCCTCTGTGGTTCAAGGAACTGCATGGGTTCAAGGACCATAAGCCGGAAACGGAGGAATATGGCGTCTCTTCCTTCGTTTACCGCGCCCGCCGGCCCTTTCATCCCGAAAAACTGCACCAGTTCTTTCAAGAGGAATGGCCCGGTGTGATCCGCGCCAAGGGTCATTTCTGGCTGGCCACCCGCCCGGACTGGGTGGGCGAAGTCAGCCAGGCGGGGTCCCTGGTCCGGCATGAAGCCATGGGCTTCTGGTGGGCCAATGTCCCCAGGAACCGTTGGCCCGACAGCGACGAATACCGGCAGATGATTCAGCAGAACTGGCATCCGGTCTATGGTGACCGCCGCCAGGAGCTGGTGTTCATTGGCGTCGGCATGGATGAGGCGGCAATCCGTCGTCGCCTGGACAGCGCCTTGGTTGGCGACATCAACGCCCGCGAGATGCCGGTCAATGCCTGGAAGCGTCTGCCCGACCCCTTCCCCCGCTGGAAGCGGCAGGGGGAGGCGTGACATGGCAGTCACCGTGAACAATCCGCTGGTCCGCGGACCAGACATGGTCGTGCTGTCCCACATCCAGGACCCGGATGTCAGCCTTGCTGTCTGGGACCGCGCACCGCCGCGCACGCTGCTGGAGGGTATGGCTGGCCTGTGCCCCGCCCATCTGCCGCAGGGGCGGGTGCTGGTCTGGCTGCCGGATGTGCGGGCGGCCCTGTCCGGCATTCTGGCCGAAACGCCGATCGGTGCGACCATGCTGGGCCGGTTGCTGATCGACGATATGCTGATGCTGGTCAAGCGTTTCGCCGCCATCGCCGGCAACGACATCGTCGATATCCGGTTGGACCGGTTGCGCCACGATGCCTGCTGGAAGTTCCACCGCGATCAGGTGCGTCTGCGCCTTTTGACGACATATCGCGGGCCAGCAACCCAGATCGTGCCACAAGCCCATGCGGCGCAGGCCTTGCGTGACCAGCGCGCCTATCGCGGCCCGCTGGAGGACCTGCCCGACGGGGCGGTGGCCCTGTTCAAGGGCCTACAGGCTGGCCCTGACACAGGCGTGGTCCATCGCTCTCCGCCCATCGCAGGAACGGGTACCGTGCGGTCCCTGCTCTGCCTGAACCTGCCATCGGAGATGTCACCGCCGCTCTGGGAACCGTAATAACGCCTCAATGGCACCAGAGCGTGCCGTCCAGGCCGGGGTGACAGCATTGCACGGAATTGGCCAGGGCGGCGGCGCGGGCGCGATAGAGGTCCAGGGCCCGTTGTCGCATATCCCGCGTGTCGGTTTCGGCAGGACCGCCGGGCACGGGCGCCGCGGGCGGTGCCTGCTGTGTCAGCTTGGCCTCAATCTCCTTCTGTCGAGCCAATGCCGCCTCATACTCGGCGGCCCCGCAATCCAGGTTCTGATAAAGATTACCGCAGCTTTCCTGTGCCAGTGCCGGAGGGGCGGTCAGGAACGCCAGCACGGTGACCGCCGTCAGCGTCTTAAGATTTCGGGACGACACGGGCGTTCTCCAGATGAAAATAGATGCCATTCACATCCTCCGCCGACAGGCGCAGGGTGCCTTCCAGCGTCACCTGATCCAGTGTCGCCGTCACCGGCTCCGCAGCACTGACCTGGATCAGGTCAGCGGGCCCCGGCGGCGGGCAAAAGGGACAGGTGGGGGCCAGGGAGGAGAGCAGGAAGGACCGGCTGGTCTCCCCGGTATCAAGCGGCAGGAAAAAGCCGGCCACCGTGAAGGGCTGACCGTCCAGGGATTTGACCCCCGGCCCGAAGACCGCGACAAGCCGGTTCACCTCCTGAACCTGCTTTTGCGTTTCCTTTGTATCGGCCAGCTTGTCCCAACCCAATGTAGCACGGGGCACGGCGCGCGGATCATGCGGGATGGCCTGCGACGCCAGGGCGGGGTCCTGCACCTGTTTGAAAGCCAGGGCGGGCATTGCACCGCCCAACATGGCCAGCAGCATGACAATCTTTACGGTCTTCATCACCCCTACCCCTTGGCCAGAAGCCGGCTGACATCCGTGCGATAGGCCCGAATGGCCGGCACGGCGGCGGCCAGCAAAGCCACCAGCAATGATAACCCCAGCAACCACACCTCACCCACCGAAAATTGCCCTGCTGACAGACCCAGATCGCGCGCGCGGGCGGAGAAGCCCGATAGGGCCGCCACACCGGCATGGGCCAGGGCGATGCCCAATACCGTGCCGGCCAATGCCACCAGCATCGCCTCTGTCAGGATCTGTCCCATGATCCTGCCCCGGCCAGCCCCCAATGCCCGCATCACGGCCAGATCATATTGGCGCTCCTGCAAGGCATTGGCCAGGGCCACGAAGGTGGACAGGCCCGCCGCCAGCACCAGCACGAGGCCCAGCAACCGCATGGCATCCAGCCCGACACCCATCAACGCACGCAGGCGCAGCATCTCCGCCGCGGGGCTCGCCGCCTGCATGCTGGTCTGGCTGTTGATTTCCCGCGGCAGGCGGGCGGCGGCCAGTGGCGTGGCATAGCGGACCAGGATCGCGGTCACCTCGCGATCGTCGCTGGAAGCCTGGCCGGCGGCCCCATCGCCATCGTCGTGGTCATGTTTGTGATCGTGGTCGTGGTCGTGGTCGTGATCATGTTGGTGATCGGGGTCGTGGTGGTGAGCATGTTCGTGATCGTGCCCCTCCCCGGCCCCGTGTTCATGGGCCTTGCCATCGGCATGGTCGCCTGTGGTGGGCGGGGCTTTGTCCTCAGGGTGGTGGTGGTCATGGACCGCCCAGACGCTGGACACAGGCGTCAAGACCAAGCGGTCCAGCACCGTGCCCGTGCGCGCCAGAATGCCGACAACGCGGTAGGGCATGTCGGCATGGGCTTCGCCCCCGGCCGTCAAACCATGGCTGCCGACAAGCGCACCATCCAGGCCAAGACCGGATGAAGCGGCGACCTCTGCCCCCAGCACGGCCTCCATCGGACCTTCAAACATCCGGCCCGTGACGACCTGCCCGCCATAATGGGCGATGTAGGCCGGTTCCGTGCCCAGGATGCGGTAGGTGCCGAAACTGTCCCCCATGGCGACAGGAATGGCCTGTCTGACCAGGGGATTGCGGCGCAGTTCCTCCACCGCTGCCAGCGGCACGTTGCCGGTGGGCACATCGACCTGCATCACCGCCGACAGAACCAGCTGCAGGGGGCTGCCCTTGGCCCCCACCACCATGTCAATGCCCGCGACATCGCGCGACAGCCGGTTCTCCAGCCCCCGTTCCAACAGCAGCAGAAAGGCAATCAGGGCCACGCCCAGCGCCAGCAGCAGCAGGTTCAATCCCGTGGTCAGCGGCCGGCGACGCAGATAGGCAAGGCTCAGTCCCAGCATATTCATGCTGCCCGCTCCATCGGCTTGGCCAGTTCCAGCAAGACCGGTAAACGGGACATCAGCCGCCGGTCATGGGTGGCCACCAGCAGCGTGGCCCCGCTCAAAGCCGCCTGTTCCAGCAGCAAGTCGATGACGCCATCGCAAGTGGCATCATCCAGGGCACTGGTCGGCTCATCCGCCAGCAACAGCGCCGGCTGATTGACCAATGCCCTGGCGACGGCCACCCGCTGTCGTTCGCCCTGTGACAGGTCGGCGGGCAACGCATTCATGCGGTCGGCCAACCCCACGCGAATCAGCAGCGCCTTCAGCCCCTTCTCATCCGGTGCCTTACCTGCCATCCCGCGGGCCAGACGCAGATTGTCAGCGATGCTGACAGCATGGATCAGGTGCAATTGCTGAAAGACGATCCCGACATGATCGGCACGCAACCGGTCCCGCCCCGCATCGCCAATGGCGCGGAGATCATGTCCCAGAAGTGACAGGCGACCCCGGTCAGGCACCAACAGACCCGCCAATGCATGCAGCAGGGTCGTCTTGCCGCTGCCGCTGGGGCCCAATAGCAGCCCGTGGCGGCCCGGTGGCAGGCTTAGATGCGCCACGGACAAAATGGGCTTCCCACCGGCATGGTGGACCACATCATCCAGGTCAATCAGATTGGCGGCTTGCATAGCGGATCGCAGTTCAGACAAGGGGCACGTACGATATAACATCACAAAGATGTAGGATGCACTTGTCGAACAATGAATTCGCTGTCACCTGAGGTCATGTGGCTTGTTCGCGCACTCAGCCCGTTACCGAGCCCGGTAAGGATCGGTCCTTGGCAGCCCGGCACGTCGCCGCAAAGCACGGCTCGTGATGAAATCGCGCAGGGCCCGAGGGACGGCGTCCCGACGTGTCCAGCGGATGATTAACCGGGCTTGGCGGCATTCCCAGGCCAGTTCCCGGCCGTTCTCGTACCGATGCTGTTCATACTCGGTCATCGCGTCCAACGCGGCATAGTCAAAAGGTTTGTCGGACATTGCCTCCACAAAGCCGGTATGGAAGGCGTGATGACAAACCGCTTGGCGGGCAGACCGCCAGGAACAGGCGCCGTGGATCGTATCGTTCGGGACCATCAGTCTAACATCGCAATTGTGATGTTATAACATTTATTTCCAAACATCTCCGAGATCAAGTGGGTCCGGGTGCTGCGGCGGTATAAGCCGGCGTCGGACCTTTGGGTTCAGACGGCCGGCCGCCCTGAAGGCCAGCCACCCCAGCGTTCCCGGCGGTGTGCTGCTATTCCACCTGCTCCGCAAACTCTATTAAAGGACCCGTGTCATCATAACAACGACCCTCAGCTTCAGCGAACGGGCCAGCATCTTCGGCGATGCCACAATGACAGCCGCTTTTCCTTTTAGGAAAATTTTTACTTTTCTGCCTTAGGCTTACCCGGTTATTGCCGTTCCTTGCTGCCATGTTCTTCAGCAAAAATTAAGGTTAACGGGCTGCGGCGCACTTGATTTTTTGAGATTCCGCGCCTGAAGCGTTTGGCAGAAGTTATTCGAGATAGATCGGCTGGAAAGTCTTGAAATTCTATCAAAAATTTTAGATCATTACCGCGACTTCCGGTGAAAGTTGGGCCGGTGCAGGCTACAGCTTTCCTGGATCGGGTATGAGCACATTATTGTTACAGGTGTTTGGTTGGAAAATTTTCGCACCAACGGAATTTTAGCCGTCACCCTCCTGATCGCAGGCGTGTCCGACCCGGCAACGGCACAGGATGCTGGTCAGATTTTGCGTGATGTCGAACGCAACCTGCCGCGCAGCGAACCATCTGCCCCCACTCTGCCTTCGCTTGTTCCGCCCACACCGGAAACCGAATTTCTCAAAGAAGGAGACACAGTCCGCGTAACCGGTTTTCGGATCCTTTCGACCCTGTTTTCAGAGCAGGAACTGCAAGCGCAGCTATCATCTTATATCGGGCGCGACTGCACTTTGGGCGATTTGCGCGAAGCGGCGGCGCAAATCGCCCGCTATTACGGTAAACATGATTATCTGGCGCGGGCGATATTGCCCAGTCAGACACTGGAAAATGGCATTGTCACGATCCAGGTGCTGGAAGCCCGCATGGGCAGGGTGCTGATCGATTCCAGCAGCAATACCCGTCTGGACCCTGAGCGAGCGGCCGATTTTATTCATGCGCAGAATGCTGCCGGCGAGCCACTACGGCCTAGCGCGATCGCCACGGGTGTCTCCAACCTGACACAAATCCCCGGTATGCAAGCGCTGGGCGTGCTGGACGCGGGTCAGGAGGAGGGTACAACCGATGTCCGCCTGAAATTGCTCGAACCTAAACCGGTGAACACCACCCTGTTGGTGGATAACAGCTCGGTCCGCGAAATCGGCAATATCCGTGCCCTGGGCATGATGACGGTGTCGAACACCTTTGGGATGGGGGAGCAGCTTGCGCTGACCGGCCAGGTTACAAAATCATCCCGCTATATGCAGGTATTGGCCGGTGCGCCGGTAATGGACGGCGAATATTGGCTTGAAGCCATGGGCGGTGCCCTACGGTATGAAATCGACAAGAAATACAATGCGGCGACGCCAAAGGGCGATGCCCAAACGGTGGCGTTGAATGTGCGATGGCTAGGGCTGCGGACATCGTCCGACCCCGTCAATTTTGCGTTGGGTGCCGAACATAAATGGACCAATGATCGGCTGGCCGGTTTGGAATCGTCTGACAATGGTGTGGCGGCGGTTACTTTCGCCGCGTACCGCCGACTGCGTGACACCTGGATGGGTGGTGGGGCGTTTGTCCTGAATGGACAGTTGAAAGCTGGTTTTGTCGATTTGTCCGGCAACCGCACCAACAAGGAGTTCGACAAGGCCACCGCCCGTACGCAAGGCTATTTTGGCAAAGCCAATTTCTCGGTGGCGCGGGTTCAGAACCTGTGGACCGATGGTGACGCGCGCGTCACGCTCTCCGCCCAGATATCGACACGCAATCTGAACAGTGCCGAGCAGTTTACCCTAGGCGGCCTTGGCGCTGTCCGCGCCTATCCCGCCAGCGTGGGCAATGGCGATCAGGGTGCCCTGCTGAATGTCGAAATTGGCCATCGGGTCACCGATGACCTGCGCCTTTCCTTGCACTGGGACGCCGGTGTCATTGAACAGCATAAGAACACCTGGGATGGCTGGCAGGATCTTTCCTCCCCGCATAACCAGTATGTTCTGCAAGGGGTTGGCGCCGAAGTGCAATGGACACCCTTCAGTAATGTTCAGGCGCGGGCCACTGTTTCGCATTATGTTGGCAATGATGGCAGCCGACGTATCACCAGTGCAGCGTTGGATAGCCGGCGGCGGGATCTGCAAGCCTGGGTTCAACTGGTACTGACGGTCTAAGGAGCGGATGATGAAGACCGGCCACCCTCCCCGCATCCGCACTGTCCTGCGCTCCCGCCTGTTGCTCTGCACAGCCATGCTGTCGGTGGCGCAAGCACTTACCCTCCAGGCTGTCGCCGGTTCAGCGGCACCTGATGCGTTGCCCACCGGGGGCCAGGTGCAGTCGGGTATGGCCAGCATCACCACCGCTGGCACGGTGATGAATGTTCAGCAGACGACGGACAAGGCCATCATTAGCTGGCAACAGTTCAATGTCGGCTCCGGCGCCTATGTTCATTTCCAGCAACCCGATGCCGGTTCAATGACGTTGAACCGGGTACGCGGTGCTGGGGCGTCCTTGATTGAGGGGATGATCACCGCCCCCGGTACGGTCATTCTGGTCAACCCCAACGGGGTTGTGTTCGGCGGCGGGGCCACGGTTGATGTGGGTGGTCTGGTCGCCTCTACCCTGGACATTGCCAACGAAGATTTTGAAAGGGGGCATCTAGCCTTTACCCGAGGCGGTTCCGATGGCGCCATTCTCAATGAAGGCAGCCTGAAGGCGCGTGGTGGTTCCGTTGTTTTGCTGGCCTCGCAGATCACCAATCGGGGCCTGATCCGGGCAGAGCTGGGATCGGTCATCCTGGCCGCGGGCGAGACGGTGACCCTCACGCCAGATGGCGGCGCCCCTGTGAAGGTCGACGCTTCGCTGCTGCGGGCGGAAATCGAGGCTGGTGGCATTATCCAGTCGACGGGCGGTGCCATTTATCTGACCGCTCAAGCATTGAATCGTGTGAATGCCGGTGTGATCAAGGCAACCGGCGTGATGGAAGCCACCAGCCTGTCATCGAAAGGTGGCCAGTTGGTGCTGGAGGGCAGCGGGCCTATCACGTTGCAGGGGGCAACCCTGACGGCCAGCGGTGCTACGGGCGGTGGCACCGTCCTGGTCGGGCGGGCCGACAGTGCCTCGGTCACCATGGATTCCCAAAGCCGTATCGACGCATCCGCCATCGATTCCGGTAAGGGTGGTACTGTCATCGTCAACAGCCGGGACACCCATGCGCAAGGCGTGCTGCTGGCCCGTGGCGGGTCGCTGTGGGGTGATGGTGGTTTTGTCGAAACATCAGGGCATAAGCTGGCTTTCGATGGGGTACGGGTCGATGTCGGTGCGCCAAACGGCAAAAACGGCACCTGGCTGGTGGATCCGTTTGATCTGACCGTCAACACGGCCTATGCCGCCGCCATTCAATCGGCCCTGGCGTCGGGCAATGTTACGCTGCAGACCACCAACACGGCCGTTAACACTACAGGCGTGACGTCCGGTGGCATCACCAATGCCGACGGCAATGGCGACATTTTCGTTAATGCCGGGATTACCTGGACTTCGGCCAATTCGTTGACGCTTGACGCTTATCGTGGGGTCACCGTCAATGCCGCCATGTCTGGCAGCAGCCTGTCGGTTATCACCAACAATGGCGGCACCGGCGGGCGATTTGCCGCCAATGCGCCGGTGGATCTGACCACGGGCCTGAACATCAACGCCACCGCCTACACGCTGATCACATCGGCGGCGCAGTTGGGCAGCATCACTTCCACGGGTTCCTATGCCCTGGCCAGCAACGTGACGCTGACCGGTGCCTGGACACCCATCGGGTTTAACAGCACCGCTGCCAACGCCACGCCGACATTTGCCTTTGGCGGTACGCTGGACGGGCTGGGCCACACGATCAGCGGGCTGACCCTGAGCCAGGCCGGCTGGTCCAATATCGGGTTGTTCAGTTCCGTCGGCAGTACCGGGTCGCTGGCCAATCTGGTGCTGACCGGCGCCACCATCAGTGGCGGCGTGCCGACATCGGCCACGACGGCCTGGGGTTTCCTGTCCGGGCGGCTGTCCGGCACCGTTTTCAACAGCTCCGTCACTGGCACCATATCGGGCTCCCGCCTGACGGGCCTGGGGGGGCTGGTGGGCGTGCTGAATGCCGGCACCATCCTGAACAGCAACGCCACGATCACAACGGCAACCGGCACGGGCATAACAGCCCTGGGTGGCCTGGCCGGGCAGGTCTCAGCCAATTCCTATATTAGCGACAGTTACGCTAATATCAGCTTCGTCCTTGGCGTATCGAATGTGCGTATCGGCGGGGTAGCGGGCGACACGACGGGACTGACCGTCCTCAATTCCTACGCCACCGGTACGATTACGGCCACCACCAGTACCGCCAGTTTGACGCAGTTTATTGGCGGGCTGGTCGGGGTCAATCTTAACGGCACGATCGCCAATGCCAATGCAGCGGTCAATATCGGGCTCCAGAATGCGTCAACCCGCATTGGCGGTCTGGTCGGCAGCAGTTCAGGTCTTATCACCAACTCTTATGCGACGGGTAATATCACCCTTGGTGGCACGGGCAACCAGTATGTTGGTGGCTTGGTTGGCATCAATTCCCAGACAACCGCCACCGTTGTCAGTGCCCGGGTTTTCAACAGCTATGCGACCGGCAATATTTCGGTTGGTAGCCCGACGGCAACTGTGGCCTCCGCGCAATATGTCGGTGGGCTTGCCGGGCATATGCAGAGTGGCGTTGTCAGCGCCAGCTTTGCCTCGGGCACCGTTTCGGTTGGTCGTTCCGCCACCTATGTCGGTGGGCTGGTCGGATCGGCAGAAGCCTTTAACCTGACCTCATCGTCGGTGCTGGGCAGCTTTGCCACCGGGCGGGTTATTGGGGGCTCCGTCGCCAGCAATGTTGGTGGGCTGGTCGGCCGTGTCTTTGGCAGCATCGTCACCGGGGCCTATTCAACCGGCAGTGTGACGGCCGGGGTCGGGTCCACCGCTGTCGGCGGCCTGATCGGGCAAGTCGCCACCAGTGGCACGGTTCTGGCCACGGTTGCCAATGTCTGGTCCAGCAGCCCGGTTACGGCAGCCACTGGCGTTTCGGTGGGCGGCCTGGTTGGCCTTATGGCCAGCAGCACGGTGCTCAATGCCTATTGGGATACGAGCAGCTCTGGCCAGTTGAGCGCCTTTGGCACCAGTACTGGCGGCAGCTTCTCTGCGACCGGGTTCAGCGGTACAGCAGCCTTTGCCTCGGCCACCTATAGCAATTTCGATTTTTCGTCCATCTGGTATCAGATCGAAGGTGCAACCCGGCCCATCCTGCGGGCGCAGAATTGGACCACCATTGTCAATGCCCACCAGTTGCAGGCCATGGCCGTCAACCCGTCGGGCACGTACGTCCTTGGTGCGAACATCACCATGGCGGAACTGGCCAATACTGCCAGTCTTTGGAATACGACCACCGGTTTTGCGCCGTTTTCCTTCTCCGGGACGCTGACTGGACAGGGACGCACAATCAGCAGCCTGATTGTTAATCAGACGGCATCGGGCAGCCTGGGCCTGTTCAGCACCATCGGCTCCACCGCTTCTGTTTCCAGCCTGACCCTGACTGGTGCATCAGTTACCGGTGGGGGCAACAATCTTGGTCTTCTGGCCGGGGTAAACCAGGGTACCGTCAGCGGGGTGACGGCTGACGGCACCATCAGCGCCACCGGTGCAATCAGCAATGTCGGTGGTCTGATCGGCAGCAACAGCGGAACCGTAACGGCCAGCACTGGCAACGTCACCATAACCGCTGGCAATTCGCTCAGTTATGCCGGGCTTCTCATCGGTGAAAATCTCAGCGCAGGACGCATACTGGGGAGCAGCGGCACCGGCAGCCTCTTAGCTGGCACCAGCGTCAGCGCGATAGGCGGCTTGATCGGCATGAATGCCGGTGGTGTGTCTGGCAGCAATTCGCTGGCCGGTATCATATTGGGTGATAATGCTGAAGGCGTCGGTGGGCTGATCGGTGTTAACTCCGGTTCCGTTACTGCCAGTGATGGTAATGGGACGGTCCAGGTGGGCAACAGCGCCACGCAGGTCGGCGGTCTCATCGGCTCCAGCAGCGGTACAGTCAGTACCTCTTACGCCACCGGTACGGTCACAGCCGGTACCGCCGGTCAACAGATCGGTGGGCTGTTGGGACGTAACAGCGGTATCGTAACCAATTCCTACGCCAATGCCACTGTTCGGATTGGCAGTGGCGCGCAGACTATCGGCGGGCTGGTCGGCCACAATGCGGGTACGATCGCCAATGCTTATGCGCTCGGCGGGGTGACGGTCGTATCTGGTACCAATATTGCTGCATTTGCAGGTAATAATGCCGGCACATTGTCCGGCATCTATGCCACCGGCAGCGTCCTGGCCGGCGCAGGTTCCAGCAATGTCGCGGGGCTGGCTGGCATACAGAGCAGCGTCATCGCCGGAGCCTATTGGGATATCACCACCACCGGCCAGACGGTGAGCGTCGGCAGCAATAGCGGCAGCACCACGAATGTCGCTGGCTTCAGCACCTCTGCCGCCTTCAGCACCGCCACCTATACCGGTTTCGACTTCACCAATGACTGGTATCTGGTGGAGGGGTACACCCGCCCCATCCTGCGCGGGGAATACAGCACAAGCATCACCAGCGCGCATCAGCTACAACTGATAAATCTGAACCTGTCTGCAAGCTATACTCTGTCCCGTGACATCAGCATGGGAGAAGTACGCGGCGCATCGGGCGTCTGGAACACAACCAAGGGCTTCCTGCCCATTGGGTTCAACAGCACCGGCAACAATGCCACGCCTAACAGTTTCACGGGCACGCTGGATGGCCAGGGTCACGCCATCAACAACCTTTATATCAATAATACCGACATCAGTAATGTCGCGTTGTTCGCGTCGGTGGGCAGCGCTGGTGTGCTGACCAGTGTCGGCGTCTACGAGGGTTCGGTCGTCGGCGGAGGCGGCAATGTCGCCCTGCTGGCCGCCACCAATGCTGGTACCATTCTCAGCGCCTATGCCACCGGCACAGTGAGTGCCACGAGCGGTTCCCAATATGTGGGCGGGCTGGTCGGTTCGAACACTGGCACCATCAGCATTGCCTACACAACTGCCGGCGTGACGGTGGGGGCCGGTGCCACGGCTGTTGGTGGCTTGGCCGGTCATAATGCCGGCCTGATCAGAACCGGCTTTGCCAGCGGTGCGGTAACAGCCGGGTCTGGAACGGTAGGTGCCTTTGTCGGCGACAATGCCGGTACCGTCGCCACAGTTTATTGGGACAGCAGCACCAGCGGCCAGACAGTGGCATCCGGCGGTGGCACTGGCAGCTTTGCCGGCGCTGATGTCAGTGGCAGCGCCGCCTATGGCACAGCCACCTACAGCGGGCTGGACCTCACTAATACATGGTACATGGTCGATGGCTATACGCGGCCACTGCTGCGGATGGAATATTCCAGAACCGTCAGCAACGCCCACCAGTTGCAACTGATTAACCTGGACCCGACGGCCCGCTATGATGTTATCGCTGACATCACGATGGGCGAGCTGACCCGAACGGGTGGTCTCTGGTCATCCAAGGGCTGGGTCCCGATTGGGTTCAATACGTCGAACACCAACAATGCACCGACGTTTTTTACGGGTTCGCTGAATGGCCTGGGCCGCACCATTTCCGGTCTCACCATTGCCAATGCCGACTATAATAATGCGGGTCTGATTTCCTATATCGGGACCACCGGTGTGGTTTCCAGCCTCACCCTCAGCAATGTTTCCATCACCAGCGCTGGTTCTAATCAGAATATCGGGATGCTGGCCGGCAATAATGCGGGCACGGTGGGGAATGTCTTTGCGTCCGGTACGTTTGACCTTGGGTCTAACAATAGTACCGTGGGTGGTCTTTTCGGTATGAACAACGGCCGTGTTTTCAACAGTGCCGCTAATGTAAGTTTGAGGACCGGGCAGAGCGCCACCAATGTCGGCGGGTTGATCGGTCTGAATTTAAGTTCAGTCTCCAACGTGTTCGCCACGGGCTCTCTTGTCGTCGATCCGACATCGTCCAGTGTGGGCGGCCTGGTCGGCAATAACACGGGCGGGACCATTGTTAAGGCTTACAGCACAGCCAACATCACCGCTGCATCGTCCGCCACCTCCCTCGGCGGACTCGCCGGCTATAATACAGGTTTGATCTCCGCGACCTATGCAGCCAACAGCATTACAACCGGGGCAGGTGCCACGGGGGTTGCTGGTCTGGTGGGCGGTGGCACCGGAAGCGGCACGGTCATTGACAGTTTTTGGGATGTGACCCGCTCCGGCCTGACTGTGGGCGTCAGCAACAGCAATACATCCGGAACGGTAGCGGGGCTGTCGACCGCAGAATGGTTCAGCAACGGACCGCTGGTGCAGTCAGTGTTCAGTGGCAATGATTGGGTGCAAAGCTATCCCTATCCGGTGCTGAAGGCGCTACCCTATATCACACTCACCGGGTCTGGCACGGGGACCTACGGTCAGTCAGCGAGTTCCGTGAGCATTGTCAGCGCGTTTGACCAGAATGGGTTCACGGTGGTCAGCGGCCTGTCCACCAGTGGGGTGACCTGGTCGTCAGCCGGGACTGGTGTTGGAACCGTTGTCATTGGCGGCAGCGGCGCCAGCTATTCCGGTGGACTTTACCAGTTCGCCTATAATGGCAACCTGACGGTGACACCGGCCAACCTGACCATCACGGCCACTGGGGTCACCAAAAGCTATGGTGCCAGTATCTCGGTCACCGGCTTTACGACTGCCGGGCTGGTTACGGGGGACAGTGTTGCCTCGGTGTCTTTGGTGGCCAGCGGCGGAACCGGAGCCGCAGCGGCACTTGGCACCTACACGATCAGTGCGTCGGGTGCGTCGGGTACCGGCCTGTCCAACTATTCCATCACCTATGTCAATGGCCTCTTGGTTGTCGACCCGGCGGCACTGACCATCACAGCGTCGGGGGCCACCAAAACCTATGGCACCAGCATCAGCCTGACCGGCTTTACCAGTTCCGGTTTGGTCAATGGCGATATCCTCAGCGGTGTGACCCTAACCTCTGCCGGTACCGGCACGACGGCCAATGCTGGCAGTTATTCCATTGTGGCGTCCGGGGCGACGGGCACGGGCCTGTCAAACTACTCCATCACCTATGCCAACGGCACGCTGACGGTGAACCCGGCAGCCCTGACCATCACCGCGTCGAATGCCACCAAGACCTATGGCACCAGTGCCAGCCTGACCAGCTTCACCAGCAATGGCCTGCTGAACAGCGACAGTATCAGCGGTGTCAGCCTGACCTCTGCTGGCGGCGATACCGCCGCCAATGTCGGCAGTTACTCCATTGTCGCGGCCAGCGCCACCGGCACCGGCCTGTCAAACTACTCCATTACCTACGCCGATGGCACGCTGACGGTGAACCCGGCAGCGCTGACCATCACCGCGTCAGGGGCCACCAAAACCTATGGTACCAGCGCCAGCCTGACCGGCTTTACCAGCAGCGGTCTGGTGAACAGTGACAGCATCAGTGCCGTCAGCCTGACATCCTCGGGCAGCGGGACAACGGCAAGCGTTGGCAGCTATACGATCAGCGCCGCAAGCGCGACCGGTACCGGTCTGTCGAACTACTCCATCACCTATGCCAACGGCACGCTGACGGTGAACCCGGCAGCCCTGACCATCACCGCGTCGAATGCCACCAAGACCTATGGCACCAGTGCCAGCCTGACCGGCTTCACCAGCAACGGTCTGGTGAACAGCGACGTGATCAGTGCCGTCAGCCTGACATCCTCGGGCAGCGGGACAACGGCAAGTGTCGGCAGCTATACAATCAGCGCCGCCAGTGCCACCGGTACCGGTCTGTCAAACTACTCCATCACCTATGCCGACGGCACGCTGACGGTGAACCCGGCAGCCCTGACCATCACCGCGTCAAATGCCACCAAGACCTATGGCACCAGTGCCAGCCTGACCGGCTTCACCAGCAGCGGTCTGGTGAACAGCGACGTGATCAGTGCCGTCAGCCTGACATCCTCGGGCAGCGGGACAACGGCAAGTGTCGGCAGCTATACAATCAGCGCCGCCAGTGCCACCGGTACCGGTCTGTCAAACTACTCCATCACCTATGCCGACGGCACGCTGACGGTGAACCCGGCAGCCCTGACCATCACCGCGTCAGGGGCCAGCAAGACCTATGGCACCAGTATCAGCCTGACCGGCTTTACCAGCAACGGTCTGGTGAACAGCGATGTCCTCAGCGGTGTGAGCCTGAGCTCCGCCGGTACCGGCACGACGGCCAATGCTGGCAGTTATTCTATTGTGGCGTCCGGGGCGACGGGCACGGGCCTGTCGAATTACTCCATCACCTACGCCGACGGTACGTTGACGGTGAACCCGGCAGCCCTGACCATCACCGCGTCGAATGCCAGTAAGACCTATGGCACCAGTGCCAGCCTGACCGGCTTCACCAGCNGTCCGGGGCGACGGGCACGGGCCTGTCAAACTACTCCATCACCTATGCCAACGGCACGCTGACGGTGAACCCGGCAGCCCTGACCATCACCGCGTCGAATGCCACCAAGACCTATGGCACCAGTGCCAGCCTGACCGGCTTCACCAGCAGCGGTCTGGTGAACAGCGACGTGATCAGTGCCGTCAGCCTGACATCCTCGGGCAGCGGGACAACGGCAAGTGTCGGCAGCTATACAATCAGCGCCGCCAGTGCCACCGGTACCGGTCTGTCAAACTACTCCATCACCTATGCCGACGGCACGCTGACGGTGAACCCGGCAGCCCTGACCATCACCGCGTCAGGGGCCAGCAAGACCTATGGCACCAGTATCAGCCTGACCGGCTTTACCAGCAACGGTCTGGTGAACAGCGATGTCCTCAGCGGTGTGAGCCTGAGCTCCGCCGGTACCGGCACGACGGCCAATGCTGGCAGTTATTCTATTGTGGCGTCCGGGGCGACGGGCACGGGCCTGTCGAATTACTCCATCACCTACGCCGACGGTACGTTGACGGTGAACCCGGCAGCCCTGACCATCACCGCGTCGAATGCCAGTAAGACCTATGGCACCAGTGCCAGCCTGACCGGCTTCACCAGCAATGGCCTGCTGAACAGCGACAGTATCAGCGGTGTCAGCCTGACCTCTGCTGGCGGCGATACCGCCGCCAATGTCGGCAGTTACTCCATTGTCGCGGCCAGCGCCACCGGCACCGGCCTGTCAAACTACTCCATTACCTACGCCAACGGCACGCTGACGGTGAACCCGGCAGCCCTGACCATCACCGCGTCAGGGGCCACCAAAACCTATGGTACCAGCGCCAGCCTGACGGGCTTTACCAGCAATGGGCTGCTGAACAGTGACAGCATCAGTGCCGTCAGCCTGACATCCTCGGGCAGCGGGACAACGGCAAGCGTTGGCAGCTATACGATCAGCGCTGCCAGCGCGACCGGCACCGGTCTGTCAAATTACTCCATTACCTATGCGACCGGCACGCTGACGGTGAACCCGGCAGCCCTGACCATCACCGCATCGAATGCCACCAAGACCTATGGCACCAGTGCCAGCCTGACCGGCTTTACCAGCAACGGTCTGGTGAACAGCGACGTGATCAGTGGCGTCAGCCTGACATCCTCGGGCAGCGGGACAACGGCAAGTGTCGGCAGCTATACAATCAGCGCCGCCAGTGCGACCGGTACCGGCCTGTCAAACTACTCCATTACCTATGCGACCGGCACGCTGACGGTGAACCCGGCAGCCCTGACCATCACCGCGTCAGGGGCCACCAAAACCTATGGCACCAGTATCAGCCTGACCGGCTTTACCAGCAGCGGTCTGGTGAACAGCGATGTCCTCAGCGGTGTGAGCCTGAGCTCTGCCGGTACCGGCACGACGGCCAATGCTGGTAGCTATTCCATTGTGGCATTCGGGGCGACAGGCACGGGCCTGTCGAACTACTCCATCACCTATGCCGGCGGCACGCTGACGGTGAACCCGGCAGCGCTGACCATCACCGCGTCAAATGCCAGCAAGACCTATGGCACCAGTGCCAGCCTGACCGGCTTTACCAGCAATGGGCTGCTGANAATGCCAGCAAGACCTATGGCACCAGTGCCAGCCTGACCGGCTT
>NZ_NOXU01000031.1 GCF_002251795.1 Niveispirillum lacus
GCCCTATTATAGCAGAAATCGGCAGTTTCCGGAGGTGTCCATCTTTTTTCATTCATCGGATGGCGCCACGTTGGCGGCAAAAGAATTGATCAAAATGGACACCATCTTTACTATCGCTGGTCACGGTGACCCACAAGGAATTAATGACCAAAGATTGAGTGCAGATAACAAAATCTGGCTGGATGATCCTGAGATCATTGCACAAATTGCTCGGGAAAGTGGCCATATAGAAGGACAAAAATATTATTGCGTGCATGTCAGACTGGATCAGCAGATTTTGCAAAGAGGCTTGCAATCGCAGCAAAATCTCCCGTGATTGCTCCTGTCGGTTATGGCGTCCTGCCATCAACAGATTTATCTGGTAGTAATGAAGGAAAGAATCCTTACAAATCTGGGGATAGCGTTTTCTTTTATTCCAAGAAAAAAGTCAGGCATTGGAGACGATGCGTCAATACTGGAGTTTCAATCTGATGGATAGGTATCTATCGATCCACAAATCACGGGAATGGAATTTAGCCCCGAGACAGGAAAACTGACTATTATTAGGGTGGAAATTGGATCGAGAATTGAAGGAAAAGAAACAAACTGCACACGGAAACAGGAGTTTTAAATGAAAGTGCGTAGAAAATCCATGGTTTCTGTTTTCATTTCTGCATTCGTGGTGCTGGTTTGTGCCCAGAATATTCAAGCAGAGAAACAGACTGCTACTACGATAACGCATCTCCTTAGTTCCAGTGAGACAGCGCATTTATCAAGATTAGCTGCCGAAGGTGATCCTAAAGCAGCCTTTCGCTTGGGGCTGGATGCCGAAGAAAGGGAAGCTCCTATCGAGGAGCAAATATTCTGGATGCAAATTGCTCAGGAGAATGGTCACCCCTACGCGATGTCTGGGTTATCTGCAATGTATTACCGAAAGGGTGGAGAGTTTGCATGCATAAGATCCCTCTATTGGCTAAAAAAATTCCATAACGCTGAAATCGAAAGAGATAAAAAATACGACGATCTAGAGAGGAGAAATAGAGAGAAATTCGTGGAGTCCGCCGACAAGTGTAAGTAAAGTATTTATTGTTGTTTTTTCAACGACTATTTTGGAACATTCGCCTGTTCTGGTGAGATTATCTGGCGCCGTGTTGAATATACAGATACGGTAATCCCCTGACAGTGGCTTCCTCTGGTGTGGTTTTCAGGCGGCTGTTTTGAGTTTGGGGTTGGGTGTTTCCTTTGGCTGTTTGGGGATGCCTGAGCTGACACCCCGAAAGACCGCACCATCCGCGCTTCGGGCAATGGCGGTGCCGTCCTGGCCACCCACAGCCCCACCGCCGGCCTGATCCGCCTGCTGCCCAACCGGCAAGGCAGTGTCATCGGCTGGTTGCGCCCCGACGGCAAGTTGGGCGGGGCCTATACCTACGACGCCTATGGAAACTCACCCCAGGCCGGCGCAGCGGGACCGGCTTTCCGCTATGCCGGGATGTGGTTCGATGCGGAAACAGGCCTGTACCACAAGTCCAACCGCGCGTACGATCCGGTTGATGGGAGGTGGATGCAGCTTGATCCCATTGGCATCAAGGATGGGCTCAACCGGTACGCCTATGTGAAGAACTCGCCGGTGATGTACACAGACCCAAGCGAGCTTTGCCCATGGTGTTTGGGAGCGGTGCTTGGCGGTGGATTCGAGCTGGCGGGTCAACTGTCGAAGCCCGAGAACAGGGAGCTATATGCTGCTGCGTTTAATAATCTACGAGATGGAAACTTTGCCGCTGCTTTTGATGCAACGAAAGCAAACTTAGGCAAAATTGCAGTGGCAGCTGCTGTTGGAGCAACTGGCGCAACCGCAGTTCAAGTTTTTTCCAAAGCTGCCTTGAGTAGTTCGGCAGCATTAAGTTCTGAAGTTGCTATCGGCGTTGTATCAGGAGCAGTTCAAAATGCTGTCAATGCTGGCATTGACGGAAAATCGTCGGGTGATATCGCTTAGTCAGCAGTAATAGGAGCTGGTATCGGTGCTCTTGGTTCAGGCGTTGGAGCTATTATTGGATCAAAAGCCGGCGAAATTGTATCGGATAGGGTTCTGGAAGGGACGGCAAATGCGACCACACAGGGCGCGAAGGACTTAGCATCCGCACAGGCCAAAGCTGCTGGAGAGCGCATAGGCGCAACAGTTGGTACAGTGTCAGGTGGAGCTCTGGGTTCAACTATGCAGTCTGGCTTTGATTGCGCTAAGGATCGTGATTGCCTGAGATAAAACAGAAGATTGCGCTGAAGGAGTAGCCCAAATGCATGAGAGAAAGGGGAAATTTTATCTTTTAATGAGCGGGCTATTCAGCCCAATGCACGCAACTTACTCGACGCTGATTACTATATACAATATGTATCTAGTATATAGATATCTTTATAATGATGCTCCACCTGAGATTTTTGTTGCGCCATCATTTATTTTATGTGGCGGATATTTATTATTATCCATTTATATTTCTGCTTTGAATTTGCGAAAGGGATTCAGGTTTTTGTGATAATGTGTACAGATACGGTAATCCCCTGACAGTGGCCTCCTCTGGGGTGGTTTTCAGGCGGCTGTTTTGAGTTTGGGGTTGGGTGTCTCCTTTGGCTGTTTGGGGATGCCTGAACTGACACCCCGAAAGACCGCACCATCTACGCCTCGGGCAATGGCGGGGCCGTCGTGGCCATCCACAGCCCCAGCGGCGGCTTGATCCGGCTGCTACCCAATCGCCAGGGCAGCGTCCCCTGGCGGAGACGACGGAGATATAAAGGGTTGCGCGATAGATAATGGCGGTGGGGCAGGCGGGAAGGTCCGCAATTGACCCTCTTCAGCACATAAACCCGCCTGTCCGCTTGCCGCCCCCATAACGCCCCCCCCTTCCTCACCGCACCATGGCCAGTTCCACCGCCGGGCGCATGGCGATGGCGGCGGTGTAGCCCAGGTGGATCAGTTCTTCGGCCCGTTCGAATTCCAGGATGCCGATATGGCCGATGCGGGGCGTGATCAGGACGTCCGGCGGTTCGCCGGCCAGGCGGGAGCGGGTGATGCGGTCCTGCATGATGTCGATGGAGCTGGCCATCACCTCCAGAATGCCGGGGGCGGGGGTGCGGGGCGGTTTGGTGAAGCGGGCCTGGAACTGCTGGCGCGCATTCTCCCCCACTTCATTCAGCTTGGCGGCCAGTTTGGCCAAGGGCTTGGGGATGGGGCGGGGCGGGAGTTCGGCGGTGGCCGTGTCCTCGATCGGGTGTTCGGGCAGGCTGACATTGACCGGCCCCAACTGGGCCTTGGACAGGCGCGGCATCTGCGACAGGTCGCCATTCAGATTGATGGCAATCACCACTTCCGCCCCCAGCGCCCGGCACAGCGAGACGGGAACCGGGTTGACCAGGGCGCCATCGGCCAGCCACATATTCTGAAACGGCACTGCCGGGAACATGCCGGGGATGGCGGCCGAGGCGCGGACCACGTCCAGCAGATGCCCCTCGCGCAGCCAGACCTCCTTGCCTGTTGACAGGTCGGTGGCGACGGCCGCAAAGGGGATCGACAGGGCCTCGATCGGGATGTCGGTGCGGGGGTTGCGGAACCGCTCATAGGCCTTTTCCACACTGACCAGCCCGCCGCGCGAGAAACTGAGGTCCAGCAGCTTGATCGTGTCCAGCATGCCGAATCCTTTGGCGAATTCCTTCAGTTCCTCCAACTGATCGGTCAGATAGGCCGCCCCGACCAGGGCGCCGACCGACGTGCCGGCAATGATATCGGGTTTCAGCCCGAATTCGGACAGGGCACGCAGCACGCCCACATGCGCCCAACCCCGCGCGGCACCACTGCCCAATGCCAGACCGATTTTCATCATGCTGTCCGCTTTTGCTGTCATAATCGCCGGTGACCCCGCAAGACCTTGTGCGAAGGAGGGCTTGGGGGCAATAGATTCAAGGTAGTGTACCTAAAGGACGAACGATGCGCGCCGTTATCGCCCATCTGCTATGGCCGCTGCTGGTGGCGGTCTGTATTGCCGGTTACTGGTATGGCGGGCAGGTAGGGTATCCTGTTCTGGCCTTCAACCTGACCTATTTTGGGCTGGCGATAATGCTGCTGATCCTGGAACGGGTCATGCCCTATGAACCGGCATGGATGACAAGCGATGGGCAGTTGCTGAATGATATCGCCCATACCGTGCTGAACAAGGGGCTGGGGCAGGTGATCGCGGCGTCGGTCGCCATGCTGGGCCTGGCCCAGACGGGGCCGGAGGCGGCATCCGGTTTTTGGCCGGGCGACTGGCCGCTCTGGGCCCAGGTGCTGCTGGCCATGATCCTGGGTGAATTCGGGCTTTATTGGGCGCACCGCACCAGCCACGAATTCCGCGCCATCTGGCACTGGCATGCCATCCATCACAGTGTCACCAAGCTGTGGATCGTCAATACCGGCCGGTTCCATTTCCTGGACAGCATCTGGAAGACGGCCTTTGCCCTGACCATCGCCGGCGTGGCGGGTGCGCCCAAGGATGTGATTGTCTGGGTGTTGGCCATCACCACCTATATCGGCTTTCTGACCCACTGCAATGTCGACATGCGCTGTGGCCCGCTGAACTGGGTCTTCTCCACGCCGGAACTGCACCGTTGGCACCATAATCGCGACCCGATTGAGGGCAATGTGAACTATGGGGAGAATTTCATCCTGTGGGACATGGTGTTCGGCACCCGTCATCTGCCGTCTGATCGCAAGCCACCGGCCAATATCGGCTGTAAAGACGCCGTGCCCGACAGTTTCCTGGGCCAATTGGCCTATCCGTTCCAGGCCTGGGCGCGGCGCGACTTCTTCAACAAGAAGAAGGTGGTGTAACAGGAACGCCGCGTAACCGTCACAAGGGCGCAAGACCTTCAGCGTTGGTTTGTGCTATGGCGTAAAAAGGTTCTTATCCAAGGGGGATTTCCGATGCGCATCGCCGTCATCGGCACCGGCTATGTCGGTCTGGTCTCTGGTGCCTGTTTTTCCGAGTTCGGGGTGGAGACAATCTGCGTCGACAAGGATCAGGGCAAGATCGAGCGGCTGTTGAAGGGGGAGATCCCGATTTACGAGCCGGGGCTGGATGCCCTGGTGGAAAAGAATGCCAAGGCCGGGCGCCTGTCCTTCACCACCGATCTGCCGGCGGCGGTTGCCGGGGCCGATGCGGTGTTCATCGCCGTGGGCACGCCGTCGCGCCGCGGCGATGGCCATGCCGACCTGTCTTATGTCTATGCCGCGGCGGCGGAGATTGCGGCGGCGCTGGACCCTGACGATTACACTGTCATCGTGACCAAGAGCACGGTACCGGTGGGCACGGGGCGTGAGGTGGCGCGCATCATCCGCAAGACGCGGCCGGAAGCCGATTTCGACGTGGCGTCCAATCCGGAGTTCCTGCGCGAAGGGTCCGCTATTGAGGATTTCATGCGCCCCGACCGGGTGGTGATCGGCACCGACAGCGACCGGGCGCGCCAGGTGATGCGCGCACTCTACCGCCCGCTGTTCCTGATCGAGACCCCGATGGTCTTCACCAGCCTGGAGACGTCGGAACTGATCAAATATGCCGCCAACACGTTCCTGGCCGCCAAGATCACCTTCATCAACGAAGTGGCCGACCTGTGCGAGAAGGTGGGGGCCGACGTGCATGACGTGGCCAAGGGCATCGGCCTGGATAACCGTATCGGCAAGAAGTTCCTGCATCCCGGCCCTGGCTATGGCGGGTCCTGCTTCCCCAAGGATACGCTGGCCCTGGTGAAGACAGCACAGGATTATGGCAGCCCGCTGCGCATCATCGAAACCGTCGTGGACATCAACGATAAGCGCAAAAAGGCCATGGCCGAGCGCGTGATCGCCGCCTGTGGCGGGTCGGTTGCGGGCAAACGCATCGGCGTGCTGGGCGTGACCTTCAAGCCCAATACCGATGACATGCGCGATGCCCCGGCGCTGGACATTCTTCCGGCCTTGCAGGCGGCGGGCGCCATGGTCGCCGCCTATGATCCTGCGGGCCGGCACGAGGCGGAAAAGCTGCTGCCCGGTGTTGAATGGGCCGCGGATGCCTATGGCGCCCTGGAGGGCGCGGATTGTGCCTTGGTCCTGACGGAGTGGAATGAATTCCGCATGCTGAACCTGGGTCGGCTGCGCAAGACCATGAACAGCCCGGTTCTGGTCGACCTGCGCAACATCTTCAATCCGGAGGATGCGGAGATGGCGGGCTTTGCCTATCACTGTGTCGGGCGGCCGGGACGGGTGAAGAAGCCCAAGGGTGAGGCGCATTGACGGCGCCTTTGCCGGCCTGATGCGGATAATCAGACAGCGACATCCGCCTTGATCGGTGGATGGGGATCATACCCATCCACCCGAAAATCCTCGATCCGGTAACCATCAATGCTGTCGGGCTGCCGCGCCAGGGTGAGGCGGGGCAGCGGGCGGGGGACGCGGGTCACCTGTTCACGGGCCGCGTCCAGGTGGTTCAGATAGAGATGGACGTCCCCGCCCATCCACACAAACTCACCCAGTCGCAATCCCGCCTGCTGCGCCAGCATGGCCTGCAAGGCCACGGCCCCCGTCAGGTTAAAGGGCAGGCCCAGCAGCACGTCGCAACTGCGCTGATACATCAGCCCGTTCAGACGGCCGTCGCTGGTCACATGGTACTGATAGACCATGTGGCAGGGGGGCAGCGCCATGCCGCCCAGATCCGGCACGTTCCAGGCGTGGAACAGCAGGCGGCGGCTGGCGGGTGTTTCACGCAACCCCTTGATCAGGGCTGCGATCTGATCATGCTCCCGCCCGTCGGGCCCCAGCCACCGGCGCCATTGCTTGCCATAAACGGGACCGAGTTCGCCCCACCGCGCGGCAAAGGCGTCATCCTCCACCACCCGCTGTTCAAACTCCTTCTGGCTGATCGCCTCCCCCGTCTCCCGGCGGTAGGCAGCCAGTGGCCAGTCGGTCCAGATGGTCACCTTTTCCTTCAGCAACGGCTGGATATTGGTGCCCCCGGTCAGGAACCACAGCATCTCCTTGACCGCCATTTTCCAATAGACACGTTTGGTGGTCAGGATGGGGACCGTGCCGTCCGACAGGTCGAAGCGCATCATCGCCCCGAACAGCGACAGGGTTCCGACACCGGTCCGGTCCACGCGGCGGTCGCCACGGGCCAGGATGTCTTCCATCAGGTCCAGATATTGCTGTTCGGGATGGCGCATCGACCGTCCGCTCCGGCTGCCATGTGCTGTGTCGGGTTGTTCATTAGCCCGGTGGGCGGCTATTGTCACCCATCGACCGACTGGAGACCTTGCCTTGCATCTTTCCGTGATCGCCGCCGTCGCCCGTAACGGGGTCATCGGCCATGAAGGCCGCATGCCCTGGAAGCTGCCCAATGATCTGCGCTTTTTCAAGCAGGTGACCATGGGCAAGCCCATGATCATGGGCCGCAAGACCTGGGAAAGCTTCGGGTCCAAGCCCTTGCCCGGCCGCCCGCATATCGTGGTCACCGGCAACCGCGCGTTCCAGGCTGAAGGCGCCATTATTGTCCATGACCTGGAAAGCGCCATTGAAACCGGCAGACGTCTGGCCGAAGAGGCGGGTGGTGATGAGGTGATGGTCATTGGTGGGGCGCAGATCTATGCCGCCGCCTTGCCTCTGGCCACCCGCGTGTTCCTGACGGAGATCGCGGCCAGCCCGGTGGGCGACACCCATTTCCCGGACTTCGACCGCACCGCCTTCCTGGGCGAGGAACTGGGTATGCAGATGGCCAAGGGGCCGGACAGCCCGGCCTTCCGCGTCATGCTGTTCCACCGGCGGTAATGAGATGGCGGGGCTGCATCCCTGGCAACGGATAACGCTCGGGTCAGGGTTGGTGCTGTCGGCAGCATCCAGGGTCCGGCTTGACCCAGCCGTGCTGGACCACCAGGTGCAGGCTGTCATCGACAGCGTTCCGGATGAGAGACGCAACCGTTTCGGCAATCCGAACGGTGACTGGACCGCGATCCCATTGTTGTGCCAGGACCAGAAGGGCGGGGCAGTGCCGCAGCCGCCGCTGGCCCATATCCCGATCCTGACGGACCTGCTGCGCGATGCAGGTATTGACCCGTTTGGCCTGTATGTCACACGACAGCCGCCCGGCGTGGACCTGAAATGGCATTTTGACCATCAGGCCCTGCATTTGGACATCTGTCGTTTGCTGCTGCCGGTACGGGTGCCGGGGAATGCCTTCACCTGGATCGGGCATGAGCAGGTGGCCTATCCGCCCGGCACCCTGTGGACGGGGGATTTTGCCCTGCCGCATCAGGTCGAAAACCAGACGGTCCAGGAACGGATTGTCATCGCCATCGACAGTCTCGTGACGCCAGCCATCCAGTCCCTGTTCCCCGAGGCGCTCTACGCCGATCCGGAAAGGCGCCGCGCCCTGGCGCTTACCGGCATCAACCTGCTGCTGCACGCCCGCAACCAGACCCTCTGAAGCACCCCAACAAAATTCTTGACCGACCGTTCGTTTTTGTCCAATGTCTCCATCGGAGACTTTGCCATGCTGAAAATCATCCTTCCCCTGTTGTTCAAGGTGAGGCCCAAAATGGTCTATGACATGATCCGCCAGCAGATGGTGGGTTCACTGCCCTTTGTGCGCCATTGCGGCATTGATCTGGTGGCCCTGGGCGATGGTGTGGCGGAAGCCCGCGTCAGTGATCAGGCGGCGGTGAAAAACCATCTGGGCACGCCCCATGCCGGCGTCATTTTCACGCTGGCTGAAACCGCCAGCGGTGGCGCCATGGCCGGGGCCATGGCACCGGTATTGTTGACTGTGCGGCCCGTGGCGGCCCAGGCAACGATCCAGTATCTGAGTGTGGCCAAGGGCGACCTGCGCGCCATGGCGCGAACCGGCCGACCGGGAGCAGCGCTGCGGGCGGAACTGGAGGCCGAGGGCAAAGTGCGTTTTCCAGTCGAGGTGGACATCCTGGATGGAGAGGGACAGACCGTGTCCAAGATGGTGGTGGAATGGTACGTCAGTCCCAAACGGACCTGAATGCAGACCCGGCCCCCCGCCGCGGCAATTTCCATCATGGCGATCTGCGTGCCGCCGCCCTGACGGCGGCCCTGGCGATGGTGGAGGCGGGAGGGCCGGAGGCGCTGTCATTCCGGGCGGTCGCCGTGGCGGTTGGTGTCAACCACCGCGCGCTGTACCGGCATTTCGCCGACAAGCACGACCTGACCCTGGCCTTGGCTGCGCAGGGATTCGACCGGCTGGCTGGCGTGATCCAGATCGGATTCGATACCGACGGGGGACAGGCAAGGCCCGGCCCGCTTTACCGCGCCTATGTGGATTTTGCCTTAGATCGCCCCGCGCTATACGCCTTGATGTATGGCATATCGGGCCAGGATTACCTGACCCACCCGGCCCTGGCCCCGTCCGTCGCCAAGGTTACGAGATTGGCGGGCAAGGCCTTTCGCCGGGCGGATGACCCGCCGGGTTTCAGCATTGCCCTGCGCGACCGGGTGATGCGTGCCTGGGGGGAGGTGCATGGGCTGTGCGACCTGTGGCGCCGCGGTGCCCTGCGGGCGCGGGATGTCGGGGCTGCCAGGGCCTATATCCTTGCTTTGCTGGCACAATGATGCGCCCGCCACCTCTGCGCCCCGCGATATCCGGCCGCGACGCATTGGCACTTCACGCCGCCCCGTGCCCGGCTATCTTCTGCATCCCATGCAACTGACCACTATCCCCGACGCTCTCCTGCCCGACGCGCTGGCAACCCTTGCCAGTCACCTGCCCCCCGGCAGCCTGACCGCGCAGGTCCTGACCCGCATCGCCGCCACGCGCGATCTGATCGCGTTGGGCGTGGACACGCCCGCCCACCGGGCGGCCGCTGTCGATCTGGCCCGCGCCTTTGGTATCGGGGTTATTGATGAGGCACCACAGGACGCGTTTTCCTATGATGGTCGCGCCATCCGGACGCGGTCGGAAGCCTATGTCCTGATCCATGAGGTGGCGCACTGGCTGGTCGCCCCGCCCGAACGCCGTAGCCTGATTGATTTCGGTCTGGGGGCCGGACCGGAGTCGGGCCGTATCGACGAGGCCAATCACGCCATCGCGGTGGGCAAGGAAGAACAGATCCGCGAAGAGGCGTTGGCGTCCCTGCTGGGCATCCTGTGGGAGGTGGAACTGGGCCAGCCGGCCATCCTGGCCTTTCTGGAACAGAACTGGCTGGAGGGGTGGGAGCGGCCCTCCTGCGCGGAGAATCTGATCGACAATGTCGAGGCGCTGTTTCAGGCGGGTTTGATCAATGCGGATGGGCGGCCGATTCCGCCGGAATCGTGCGTGGATTGCGCCCGCGCCGCAGCTTGATTTCGTTATTTCACACCCCCTTGCGGGTGGTTTGAGGATGCGGTTCCCTGATGGCAAAACCATTTGCCCCAGGGGGGAAACATGTCCGGCGCACCCGCCATCCTGTCCATGATCGGCAATACCCCGATCGTCCGTGTCAGCCGTTTCGATACCGGCCCGTGCGAGCTGTATCTGAAGCTGGAAAACCAGAATCCCGGCGGGTCCATCAAGGACCGTATCGCCCTGAAAATGATCGAAGCGGCCGAAGCCGAAGGCAAGCTGGCCCCCGGCGGTACGGTGATTGAGGCAACAGCCGGCAATACCGGCCTGGGGCTGGCGCTGGTCTGTGCCGCCAAGGGCTATCGCCTGATCCTGGTCATCCCCGACAAGATGGCCACCGAAAAGATCAATAATCTGCGCGCCCTGGGCGCCCAGATCCATATCACCCGGTCCGATGTGGGCAAGGGGCACCCTGCCTATTACCAGGATATTGCCGAGCGCCTGTCCCAGGAAATCCCTGGCAGTTTCTATGTGAACCAGTTCGCCAATCCCGCCAATCCGCGCGCGCATGAGGAATGGACGGGTCCGGAAATGCTGCGCCAGATGGATGGCGATCTTGATGCGGTGGTCGCCGGCATCGGGTCGGGCGGCACCTTCACCGGTCTGGGTGCCTTCTTCGCCAAGGCCAGCCCCAAGACGGCCATGGTCATCGCCGATCCGGTCGGGTCCATCATCGCCGATCTGGTCAACAAGGGCACGCATGACGAACCCGGTTCCTGGGTCGTTGAAGGCGTGGGCGAAGATTTTGTGCCCCCCATCTGTGATCTGGCCTACGCCAAAGCCGCCTATTATGTCAGCGATACAGAAAGCCTGAACGCCGCGCGCGACCTGCTGCGGCTTGAGGGTATCCTGGCTGGTTCCTCATCAGGCACCCTGTTCGCAGCGGCGCTGAAATATTGCCGGGCCCAGACCACGAAAAAGAAGGTCCTCACCTTCGTCTGCGACACGGGCAACAAGTACCTGTCGAAGATGTTCAATGATGCCTGGATGGAAGACCACGGCTTCACCCCGCGCGAACGGCACAATGACCTGCGCGACCTGATGACCCGTCGTTTCGACAAGGGGCAGGTGGTCACCGTGGGCCCGGAGGATACGCTGCTGACCGCCTATAAGCGCATGCGCATCTCCGACGTGTCACAGTTGCCGGTGATGGAAGGCGAGCGGGTGATCGGCATCCTGGACGAAAGCGACCTGCTGCTGCATGTCGAAAAGGACCCGGCCCGGTTCCGCGACAAGGTCTATACCGCCATGGTCAACCGGCTGGAGACCCTGCCCGTGACGGCGACGATGGCTGATCTGCGGGCCTTGTTCAACCGCAACATGGTGGCCATCATCATGGATGGCGGCACGTTCCTGGGCCTGCTGACCCGCACCGACGTGCTGAACCATCTGCGTCGGCAACTGGGGTGAAGGATGCGGAAGGGTCAGGGTGGAAACAAGGCACCACCCTGACCATGGGCCGGGCAGGGTGCACAGAAAATAACCAATATTTTACAGTATGATAAGCGTGGTTTTCGTGGGAAGCTGACGGCCCTTTAAGCCCTGCCGGAGATGCTCCGCGATGACCCGCCCGCGTTCGCTTGCCCTGTGGCTTTGCCTTGCTACCGCGCTGTGCGCGATACCGGCCATGGGGGCCTGGGCGCAGAAGGAAAGTGCCACGGTGACGGCGCTGCCCATGGGCAAGGCCATGGTGTCATCGGCAGACCCGCGTGCCACCGATGCGGGGCGAGAGATTCTGCGTCAGGGCGGATCGGCGGCCGATGCTGCGGCGGCCCTGATGCTGGCCCTGACGGTGGTGGAGCCTGAATCATCCGGCATCGGCGGTGGCGGCTTCATGCTGTACCACCCGGCAGGGTCCAAGGACACGTTCAGCTATGATGGGCGCGAGGAAGCGCCATCGGCGGCCAAGCCAGACCGGTTCATGCAGAACGGCCAGGAAATGGATTACGAGCTGGCACGGGCGGGCGGCCTGTCCGTCGGGGTGCCGGGTAACATCCGGCTGATCGAACTGGCCCATGCCCGCCACGGCAAGCTGCCCTGGAAGGCGCTGTTCCAGCCGGCCATCAAACTGGCACGCGACGGTTTTGTTGTGACCCCGCGCATGGTGAAGATGCTGGAGGAGCAGAAGCCGCTGCTGTCTGCTTCCAAAGAGGCGCAGGAGATTTACTACCAAGCTGACGGCACGCCCAAGCCGGCCGGATCGGTCATCAAGAATCCAAAGCTGGCTGAGCTTCTGACCCTGGTGGCAGAAAAAGGGGCCGATGCGTTCTACACCGGACCGGCAGCGGAGCGGCTGCGTGCGGCAGTGGGCAATGCGCCGCGCAACCCCAGCATCATCACCGCGCAGGATATGGCGGATTACCGCGCTGTGCCGCGCCCGCCCGTCTGCGGCACCTACCGCGTCTATACTGTCTGTGGCATGGGGCCGCCCTCGTCCGGCGGGATTGCCGTGTTGACCATCCTGAAACAAATGGAGGGGTTCGACATTCCGGCCTTGGGGCCGAACAGCCTGGAGGCATGGCACATCATTGGCGAATCGATGCGGCTGGCTTATGCCGACCGGGCGAAATGGTTGGGTGATCCTGACCATGTGAAGGTGCCGGTCGAGGGGCTGACCGACCCCGCCTATATCAAGGAACGGGCCCGGCTGATCGACCCGACAAAGGCCATGCCAACCGCGCCTGCAGGTCATCCCAAGGATGCGCCGCGCGTGTCGGACATTGCTGACAATGAAGTGGCTGGCACCACCCATTTCTCTGTCGCCGATGAATGGGGCAATGTCGCTGCCATGACCTCCACCATCGAGGATATCTATGGCTCGGGTATCCTTGTCGACGGCTATGTGCTGAATAACGAGCTGACGGATTTCAACTTTATCCCCGACGTGGACGGTGTTCCCACCGCCAACCGTGTGGAACCCGGCAAACGTCCCCGCAGTTCCATGTCGCCCACCATCGTCTATGACCAGAATGGTCAGGCGGTGCTGGCCATCGGGGCGGCGGGTGGCCCGACCATCATCGCGCAGGTGGCCAAGGCCATCATCGGGGTCCTGGATTGGAAACTGGATGTGCAATCCGCCCTGGCCCTGCCCACCTTCATGGGCAGTGGCAATGAAATCCGTATCGAGGCGGGCACGCATGTGGGGGCCATGGCCGACAAGCTGCGCGCCATGGGGCACACTGTCACGGTCGATGATTTCGGCGGCAAGCTGAACGGGATCGATAAGATGACGGGCCAGTGGCGCGGCGGCGCCGACCCGCGCTCTAACGGGACGGCCGGCGCACCATAATGGCGGCGGGCGCACCCACCGCGCCAACAGGGGACGAGGTGCATTCCCCCGGTAACGGGCGGCACCCCAACATCCCCCTTTAAACCCGCGATCCAATCGCCTATATCAAGCCTGTCGGGTTCGCCCGACTATGGGGATAAACGCGGTGTGGAATAGACGTTGCGGACCCGGGGGCGGTACCCGGCGCCTCCACCATTCACTCCCGGCCGGATGGCCAGGGGTTCATGGGGGCGAAACAGGATCGACGCGCGTAATAAAGGCATAGTCTTCCCTCGGCATGATACCGCCGTTATCGGGTCAAACCTCATAGATGCCAACGATAACTCGGCGTCTGACCTTCGCATGGCTGCCTGATTCCCCCTAAAGGGCGTTAGTCAGTTTGCTTAAGTCGCAGCCCGGGGGGAGCTGGGCAACAGAATCCCCCCACCTTGTTTTTGTTCCCTCAGGCGCCGGGCGCCGCCTCCGGCGGCTTGGCTTACGCGACCATGGGGTCGCGGGCGCTCAACGCGCCAGCCAAGCTGCGCTTGGCATCATGTTTTCCGTCAGGCGCCGGGCGCCGCCTCCGGCGGCTTGGCTCACGCGACCATGGGGTCGCGGGCTCTCAACGCGCCAGCCAAGCTGCGCTTGGCATCATGTTTTCCGTCAGGCGCCGGGCGCCGCCTCCGGCGGCTTGGCTTACGCGACCATGGGGTCGCGGGCGCTCAACGCGCCAGCCAAGCTGCGCTTGGCATCATGTTTTCCGTCAGGCGCCGGGCGCCGCCTCCGGCGGCTTGGCTCACGCGACCATGGGGTCGCGGGCTCTCAACGCGCCAGCCAAGCTGCGCTTGGCATCATGTTTTCCGTCAGGCGCCGGGCGCCGCCTCCGGCGGCTTGGCTTACGCGACCATGGGGTCGCGGGCGCCGTTAAACCCGCATGGCCGCGTGCGGGAACCCAGACATTTGCGCCCGACGCTTGATTATCCGTCCGTAATAGGCTTGTCTGAGCCCCATGGGGGACGGATGGGTCCGTCGCGTTCGATGCCAGGGGTTTACCGTACCGATGTCCGAGGAAATGCTCCGCTATGACCGCATGGTCGAAGCCGCCAAGCGCGGCGTCGTCAGACAGGCCCTGCGAGAGGTTTTGAGTCGGGGCGGTCAGCTACCCGGCGAACATCATTTCTACATCACCTTCCGCACCGACGCGGAAGGCGTGGATATCCCCGATTATCTCCGCGCCAAGTACCCGACGGAGATGACCATCGTTTTGCAGTACCAGTTTTACGATCTGACGGTGGAGAACGATAAGTTCGCCGTTACCCTGTCCTTTGGTGGGGTGCTGCGGCGGCTGGTCATTCCCTTCATTCACATCATCACCTTCGCAGACCCATCGGTGAATTTTGTCCTCCAGTTCCAGCCCGATGACATGCCGGAGATGCTGGTGGAGGAGGACGAGATGGAAGAAGCGGGGGCGACGCCGGACGTGGCCGCCGTTCCAGCCGATGATCAGCCCAAGCCCTCCGGCACCGTGGTGGCCCTGGACGCCTTCCGCAAGAAGTAGGGGCTGCCAAAACGCGGTTGCCAAAGCGGGTAGATGGCACCATCCGGCATCGACCAGATGGCCGTGATTGCTTTCCGCACGATCGTACGCTTTTCGCCTTGACGGCGGCGGCGGCTTCGGGCGTCCTGTGCCCCAACCATAATCCAGGTGAGGGGAGAACCCGAAAATGACCGATCATGTGCTGGTGAATGACGCTGACGGCGTCCGCACGATTACGCTGAACCGTGCTGATAAACGCAACGCTCTGACGGCCGCCATGTATGCCGCCATGGCCAATGCCCTGACCAGCGCGCCGGAGGCCGGTATCCGTGCGATTTTGTTCACCGGGGCCGGCGGGTTCTTCACGGGCGGCAATGATATTGGCGATTTCCTGGCCAACCCGCCGGCCAATGATGATGCACCGGTGTTCCAGTTCCTCTATGCCATCGCCACCACCCCGTTGCCTGTTGTGGCCGCCGTTGAAGGCATGGCCGTGGGCGTGGGGACAACGATGCTGCTGCATTGTGATCTGGTCTATGCGGCGCCGGATGCCCGCCTGCATGTCCCGTTTGTCGATCTGGGACTGGTGCCGGAAGCCGCCAGTTCCATCTTGATGCCCCGCACCATGGGCCATGCACAGGCGGCCCGCATGCTGATGCTGGGTGAGCCGCTGGGGGCGGAGGAAGCACTGGCCACGGGCATCCTGTCGGGTCTCGTTCCGGCAGCCGAACTGGCGCAGGTGGCTTTGGCCAAGGCTAAGGCCCTGGCCGCCAAACCGGTGGAAGCCATGCGCCACACCAAGGCTCTCATGCGGCCCCAACAGGCGGAAGTGCTGGCCACGATGAAGAAGGAAGGTCAGATTTTCGGCGCCTGCCTGCGTTCACCGGAAGCCAAGGCAGCGTTCCAGGCCTTTATGATGAAGGGCAAGAAGTAACCATCACCGGCGCCGGGCGGGGCTTAGGCCCCCCCGGCCTTTCGCGCCGGTCAGGCGCGGCGTTCGACCACGTAATGGGCGACCTGGCGCAGCATTTCCGCGCGTTCCCCGAAAATCTCCAGATGTTGGGCGGCCTGATCAGCCAGACGGCGGGCCTGGTCGCGGGCGCGTTCGGCGCCCAGGATAGACACAAAAGTGGCCTTGCCGGCGACATCGTCACGCCCCACAGGCTTGCCGACCTCGTCCTGGGTGCCCTCCACATCCAGTAGATCGTCGGCGATCTGGAAAGCCAGCCCCAGATCATGGGCATAGGCCTGCAGCGCATGGTGCTGTGGTGCGCCAGCCTTGCCCAGGATGGCACCGGCTACGGCCGAAAAGGCGATCATTTCGCCGGTCTTCAGACGCTGCAGGCGGGTAATGGCCCCGATATCCAATGCTGTCGTCTCCGCGATCAGGTCCAGCATCTGACCACCCACCATCCCGCGCGGTCCAGCGGCCTTGGCCAGAGCCGCCACCAGCTTGCAGCGCACCTGCGGGTCTTCATGGGTTTCGGGGTCGGCCAGGATTTCGAAGGCCTGCGTCAGCAGCCCGTCACCCGCCAGGATGGCTGTCGCCTCGTCAAATTCCAGATGCACCGTCTTGCGGCCGCGGCGCAGATTGCTGTCATCCATGGCGGGCAAGTCGTCATGAACCAGACTGTAGCAATGGATGAATTCCACGGCCGCCGCTGTGCGCAGGGCGCAGGCCGGGCTGACGCCGAACATGCGCGCACTTTCCATGACCAGGAACGGGCGCAGACGTTTGCCACCGCCCAGGCAGCCATATCGCATGGCATCGAACAGGCGGGCTTCCATCATGTTGCTGCGCGGCAGCAGAACTTCAATGGCGGCTTCGACCTGTTCGACAGTATCCGCCATGGCGGCGGTCAGGGTCTTGGGCAGGGAGGGCATAGGGCAGGGGCCTTCAATCCAGACGGGCGGGCTCGGCACCGATGGTGCCGTCGGCAGCGATGGTGATGCGGTCCACCTTGGCCTGCGCCTCGCGCAGCTTGGCCTCGCAATGGCGCTTCAGCCAGGTTCCACGCTCATAGGATTGGATGGCATCGTCCAACTTGGCCTTGCCCTCCTCCAGCTGACGGACAATCCGTTCCAGCTCAGCAAGCGCATCCTCAAAGCTGAGGGCGGCGATATCAGGGGGCAAGGTCTGGTCGGTCATGGCATCGGCACAGTCATTCGGAAGGCCGGACTGTATGTCCCCCGGCCCGCCGGTTCAAGTGCCGCGCATCGGGATCGTTGCGACAACCTTCCTCAGGCCACCATCAACGTCTTCACATGCGCCGCCGTGCTGTTGGCGAGTGCGCGCAGGTCATACCCGCCTTCCAGGACGGAGACGATCCGGCCCTTGGCATGGCGGTCCGCCACCTCGATCAGCTTCTGGGTGACCCAGACAAAATCATCCTCTGTCAGGTCCAGCCCGCCCACGGGATCACGCATATGGGCGTCGAACCCGGCGGAGATCATTACCAGATCCGGTTTAAAGGCGTCGAGCGCGGGGACCAACTGCGTCTGGATGGCATGGCGGAATTCCGGGCTGCCGGCCATAGGCGGCAGGCAGGCATTAACGACATTGCCGTAAACCCCCTTCTCTTTCACCGAGCCGGTGCCGGGGTAAAGCGGCCATTGATGGGTGGAACCATAAAACAGGTCGGCATCCTGTTCGCAGAAGGTCTGCGTCCCATTGCCATGATGCACGTCGAAGTCGATGATGGCGACCCGGCGCACATGGTGCGTGGCACGCGCATGGGCTGCCCCAACCGCGACATTGTTGAACAAGCAAAAGCCCATGGCCTGATCCGGTTCGGCATGGTGGCCCGGCGGGCGGACAGCGCAGAAGGCATTACGCGCTTCTCCCCCGCAGACGGCATCAACAGCGGCGACCACCGCCCCGGCAGCACGCAGTGCCGCCTTGCCCGTCCCAGGCGACAGAACGGTATCGGCATCAATGCTGCCATGACCGTCGGCGGGCACAGCATCCAGCAGGGCGGTCACATGACCTGGTGGATGCACCCGTTCCAACTGCTCCCGCGTCGCCAGCGGCGCATCGCGTCGGTCCAGGAACATGAAGGCTTCATCCTCCAGCGCCGACAACACCACGCGCAGCCGGTCGGCGCATTCGGGATGGCCATAGCCGGTATCGTGATCCAGGCAGTCGGGATGGGAGAAAAGCAGCGTATTCATGCGGTACGGCGTCCCCGGTCATTTCCTCATCGACCTGCCGGTCTTTGCTGCCGGTTCGGTCCAGGTTCATCATGGCGGCCGGGGCGTTTGCTGTCGTTGCGACAGATCAGCCGCCCCGTCGGATGGTGAACCGTACCAAGGTCCCGTGGGGTGTGTCACCCAGGACGTCAGTCGCAAGCAGTTCGTGGCCGCCTTCGCGGCAGAAGGTTTGGAAATCCTTCGGTGCGGCCTTGTCCGTTGCCGTGACGGTCAGGACCTGTCCCGTCGCCATCGACCGCAAGGCCCTGGCTGCGCGTAGCACCGGCATCGGGCATTTCAGACCCGAGCAATCCAGCGCAACATCGCCATCCATGGGAGTTCCCTTTCTGGAAAATTCATCCGCGCTGGGGCTTGACGGGCGACCGACCCGAACCAGATTCCGTGACGCTATGGATGCCGCGACCCTGACTGTCAAGACCAACGCCGCCGCCGCCCTGCTGAAGGCCATGGGCAATGAACGCCGACTGTCCATCCTGCTGTACTTGTCACAGGGTGAGAAATCGGTGGGCGAACTGGAACAGCTTGTCGGGTTGTCGCAATCAGCACTGAGCCAGCATCTGGCGGTCCTGCGACAGGAAGGGCTGGTCTGCACGCGCCGACAGGCACAGACCATCTTTTACCGCCTGGACGGTGAAACCGTCAGCGCCGTGTTGACGCTGGTGCGGCGGCACTTTCCCGCCTGAAAGGTCCATTGACGGGCGGATGCGCCAGAGCCCATCCGCCCGCCGATGATCAGGCCGCAGCCTTGGCGCCAGGTGTCCTGGCAGCCGCCAGGATCTCACGAGCCATTTGATCGGCCACGGCACTGGTTGGCCGGTTCTCCCGGTCGGCGCGGCGGAAAATCTCCGTAAGCGTCACCGGAATTCGTTCAACCTGGCGAAGGACCGCGTCGCGGTCATAATCTTGCGTGACTTCGGCAGAGACATTGATGATGCCGCCGCCATTGATGACATAGTCGGGCGCATAAAGGATGCCGGCCGCGCGCAGCGCCTCACCCATCGGGTCGGTTTCGAGCTGGTTGTTGGCCCCACCGGCCACCACCCTGGCTTTGATCGTCTCCAGCGTGTGCGGATTGATCACCGCCCCCAGGGCGCAGGGTGCATAGACATCGACATCGGCGGCATGAATGGCATCGGGCGCCACGGCAAGTGCGGCGAACCGGTCCACGGTGCGGGCCACCGCATCGGCATGAATGTCGGTGACGGTCAGCAATGCACCATCATCGGCCAGGCGCTGGCACAGGTGGGAACCAACATTGCCCAGACCCTGCACCGCCACCCGCACGCCCTTCAGGTTGTCGGTGCCCAGCTTGTGCCGGACGGCCGCCTTGATGCCCAGATAGACACCATAGGCCGTGAAGGGCGAAGGGTCACCCGACGCATCATGCCCCTTGGACAGACCGGCGACATGCGGGGTGGTCTGGCCCATGGTCATCACGTCGGCGACGCTGATGCCCACATCCTCGGCCGCGATATATTTGCCGCCCAGACTGTCGATGATACGGCCGAAGGCGCGGAACAGGTCATCAGACTTGTCCTTGCGACTGTCCCCGATGATCACGGATTTGCCACCGCCCAGCGGCAGCCCCGCCATGGCGTTCTTGTAGCTCATCCCGCGCGACAGACGCAGAGCGTCACGCATCGCTTCCTGGTCGTTGGCATAGGGCCACATGCGGCAACCGCCGCAGGCCGGACCCAGGGCCGTGGAATGCACGGCGATGATAGCGGACAGGCCGCTGGCTGCATCGCGACCGAAGAGAACCAGTTCGTGATTATCGAAATCGGGGAAATCGAACAGCATGGGGGCGGGCCTCCGGGCCGGTGGATCGCTGCTGCCGCCTTCCTGATCGGGCGGCTTTGACGGGCAAAGTCTAGGCCCGGCAAGGCTTCAAGGTCGATTTCGTTGTTGGGCGGCCCTGTGCACGAAACGGACGCGCGCCGGTACCGCCGGAAATTTTTATTTCGCGGCGATGTTTTTGACGGACGTTGGCGGCGATTAGCCGGCGCGGCGCGGATCGCGGGCAGGGGCGGTAAAGACCGGGTCCCGGCGCCCGCCGGGGCCGGGTGGAGGCCCGCCCAAGGTCGGTTCCCGCCGCGCGGGACCTGGGGGCGGTGGCGGCGGGGTGGGGCGACCGCTGGCCTTCGTCCTGGCCGCGGGTTTCACCTGACGCCGTCCGCTGCCCCACCAGAAACCCAACATACCGACCAGCAGGGCGCCAATACCGCCGATCACGCCATAGCGCACCCAGTCCGGCAGGCTGGCTGGGTTGAAGCCGGCGGCTCCTTGCGGGCCTTCATGCGTCACTTCGGTTTCCACCGTGCTGCGCGGGGCAGCGGCAGGGTTGGCAAGATCGCTGCCGCCCATACCCGATGCGGCGGCGGGGGGCGGCGCCAGGCTGCTACTGGCAGCGGGTGGGGTGGTGGCGAGGGTGGCGGCCACCTCGCCCCCACCGCGCGAAACGCCCAGAACCGTGCTTTCCGTGCCCTGGCCGCGATCCACGGCGGCGGCAGTCGGGGCGGCGGTCGGCTTTACATCAGCCTCCCGCAGGTTGACGGGCTGGCTTGCCCTGGCCCGGCTGTTCGGGTCGGCCAGATTGCCCACGCCAGTGCGTTCAGGGCGACCGCGCATCATGCTGTCGATCGTGGCCTGATCCAGCCGGCCTGTGGCCCTCAAACCGTTCTTTTTCTGATAGGCGGCAATGGCAGCAGCGGTGGCACTGTCCATTTTGCCGCTGGCCCGGCCCTGGTAGAAACCCTGCTGATCCAGAATCTGCTGCGCCCATTGGATGGTGGCACCATTGGGCTGATTGTCCTGAGCCATTGCAGACGGCGCCACCGTCAGCAGCGACAGGGCCAGGACAGCCGACAGGGCCATCGGGCGATGACGGCGGGCGGAACGAGAACGGACCGGCGCGGACACTTTCAGAAACCCCTCCGGGCAACACAGATCATGGCAGACCGCCCTTGTGCGGTGCGTCATGAAAGGCATGACATCGCGACCGGGCATTGGCAAGGACGACAGGGATGCGGTGTCATCATGACAGATAGGGATGATGGACCGACCCGCCAGTCAAGCATATACATGGTGTCGGATCATGTCCTTTCGAAGGCCGAATTGACCCGTCGCCTGACCGAAAACCAACCGGCCCCGCCGGCGCCAGAGACTGCACCGCCGCCGGACCTGCCCCTGGCGGGCAGCGCTTGGCTGGCCATCATGGCCCTGCTCGATACATTGCTGTTGGGTCCGATGCTGGTACCGCTGGGTCTGCGTCTGCTGGGTCTGTTGCTGCTGGGCTGGTGGTGGTGGTCCGATGGACGATCACCTCGATGGTTGGCCGGGGTCTGGTTGGGGGTGACGGTGGCCGGTCAGGTGCTGGCCACTTATTTCTGGGCAGAGGCCGGGGTTGGTGGCACAGCGCTGGCCGGGGGTACGCTGGCCGGCTTTCTGCTGTTGCCCCTGGCAGCCCCGCTGCTGCGTGATCTCACACGGGCGCCCGATCCAGCCCCGGTGCCGGCCGGGTCGGCGGTCGGCGGGGTGCCGCTGCCTGTGTTGCGCTTGGCGGCCGACAGTCTGCATTCCCGTCTTCAGACGATGGCCCAGGAACTGGACAGCCTGAATGGCGGCCCGGTCAGCCCGGCCCAGGCGATCCAACTGCGTCTGCTGCGCAACGAAGTCGCAGGCATGCAGGCCCTGGTGCGGCAGCGACTGGGTGGGGATGCCGCGCCAGAGATGGCCGGCGCCAATGCCGCCATGACCCGCCCTGCGACTGCGCCCGCTATTCCGGCAACCACGCCACGCCTGCCAGTCGTGACGCCCAACGGGCTGTCGGCCATGGTGGTCGATGATGATCCCGTTGGACGCACCCTGACCCGGTTGCTGCTCGAACAGGCCGGGTATTGGGTGGAGGAAACCGACGATGCCAAAATGGCCCTGGAAATGGCGTTGATGGAGGGGCCGGACGTCGCCCTGGTCGCCGCCCGTATCGGTCGGCATAGCGGCCTGGCCTTGTCCTGGTGCATCCGGCGCGGCGGAGGCCCCAAGGTCGTGCTCTTGCGCGGCCGCGCCGACCGTATCACCGAACGGCAGCGAAAACGCGCGGGTCTGGCCGCGATCCTGGGCAAGCCGGTGACGCCCGACACGCTGGCCGCGACATTGGGGCCGCTGCTGGCGCCGGTGCAGGCCGACCGGCCGCGGCCGCCCGAGCCGGCGGCGGCGACCGCAATCCCCGCATCGCCCATGCTGCCGCCCGCCCCCCCCCCTCCTCCCCCGCCCGATACAACCGAGATCCTGCCCGTGCTGGACCTGCGCGTGCTGGAAGAACATCGGTCGATCCTGGGCAGCGACCGGGTCGGGCAGATCATTGACAGTTTCGGGCGCAATGCCCCCGTTACGCTGGCCAGCGTCGCTGAGGCAATGGCGATCGGGGATGTGGCGGGGGTCGGCCGCGCGGCGCACAAACTGGCGTCGGGGGCGCTGACGGTGGGTTTGTCCGTTCTGGCCAAACTGGCCAAAGAAGCAGATACCGCTGCCAAACGCGGCGATACAGAGACGGCCCTGGCGGCCGCAGCGCAGTTGCCGGCGGCCTTCGCGGCCGGGCAGGCCGCCCTGGCCGGTTATCGCCGGGACCGGCTATCCGGTGTAGCGGGGCAGGGATCAGCGCTGTGATCGCAGCCCGGCAATCCCGGCCAGCAACCACCCCAAGATAAAGCAGAGGCCACCGATCGGGGCAACGGCCCCCATGGCGGAGGGCCCGTACCAGCCCAGCGCATAAAGGGCGCCGGGAAACAGCAGGCAGCCGATGGCAAAAAACAGGCCCGACGCGGCCAGCCAGCGCCCCTGCGCAGGCAAGGCCCGGCGTAACCCTACAAGCGCCAGGATGCCCAGCGCGTGAACCATCTGATACTGGCTGGCGGTTTTCCACAGATCAACGGCGTTGGGGCCGCGCATGGTGGCCAGACCGTGGCTGGCAAAGGCCCCTGCCGCGACGGCAACCGCACCGAACAAGCCGGCCAACACCATCAGGCGCGCGGCCACGGGGTCTGCGGTGGGCGGGGTGGAAGTATCGGGGCTGGTCACGGGCGCGGTTCCTTGGCGGTCGTCACATCTGATAACTGGCACCATTGGACAGGGCCGCCAAGGGGCGGAACATCGCACCCAACCCAGACGTCAACAGGGCGGCGTCCGGGGGGAGGACGCCGCCCTTTTGGCCGGAGCCGGCTTTCAAGGCGGGAGAGGGAGCCGGCCCCGGTGGAATGGACCCGTTCGATCAGGCCGCGCGCGGCAGATCGGCCAGGATCAGTTCGGCCTCTTCCAGCACTTCGATCGTCAGGACCTCTTCGTCCTTCACCGCAGCACCATCACGGGCGTCAAGGGTGAGGCCGTTGACCGTGACCTTGCCCCTGGCGGGAACAAGATAGGCCAGCCGGTCACCCAGGCGATGGGTCAACACCGTGCCCGCCGGCAAGGTTCCCCCCAAAAGCGCGGCATCTTGATGGATATATAATGCGCCGCTGTCCTTATCCTGATCACGACCGGATGCCAGCACGCGCAACTGGCCCTGGGCATCGGTGCCCTTGGGAAACTTCGCCGCTTCCCAGCGCGGCTTCACGCCCCGCTTGTTAGGGATGATCCAGATCTGGAACAGGGTGGTCTCCCCCGGCTCACGGTTATATTCAGCATGCACGATGCCAGTGCCCGCCGACATCACCTGCACGTCACCTGCTTCCGTGCGCCCCTCATTGCCCAGGAAATCCTGATGGGTGATGGCGCCCTTGCGGACATAGGTGATGATTTCCATGTCCTGATGGGGATGGGGATCGAAGCCGGTATTGCTGTCGATCGTGTCGTCGTTCCATACCCGCAGCGGTCCCCAGTGGACCCGTGACGGATTGTGATAACCGGCGAAGCTGAAATGGAAATTGGCGCGCAGCCAGCCATGATTGGCCTTGCCCAGGCCGGCAAAGGGGCGATGTTCGATCATGACACGTCTCCTTGATGGCCCCCCGTACCGTCCCGGATGGCGACGATACGGGGACCTTAGACCACAGACCTCAATCAGGCGTCAGGCCGCAAGTTTGGCGGCCAGACGGGCGACATGGGCCCCCTGGAACCGGGCGCCATCCAGCTCGTTCTGGGACGGCTGGCGGGACCCGTCGCCACCAGCGATGGTGGTGGCGCCATAGGGGCTGCCGCCTGTCACCTCGTCATTGCGCATCTGGCCGGCAAAGCTGTACGGCAAGCCGGCGACGACCATGCCATGGTGAAGCAGGGTGGTGTGGAAGGACAGCAGGGTTGCTTCCTGACCGCCATGCTGGGTGGCCGTGGACACGAAGACAGAGCCAACCTTGCCGATCAGCGCACCCTTGGCCCACAGACCGCCCGTCTGGTCCAGGAAGTTACGCATCTGGCTGGCCATCATGCCGAAGCGGGTGGGCGTGCCGAAGATGATGGCGTCATAAGTCGGCAACTCATCCACCGTGGCAATGGCGGCCTCCTGTTCCAGCTTGATGCCGGAACGCTTGGCCACGTCCTCCGGCATCAGTTCCGGCACGCGCTTAACCACGACGTCGGTGCCAGCCACCGATGCCGCCCCTTCGGCCACAGCCTTGGCCATGGTCTCGATATGGCCATAGGAGGAATAATAGAGGACCAGAACCTTGCTCATTTCGCTCTCCGTCAGATGCGGTGAATTGCTCTGTTGAGCGGAAGATAGGGCGTTGCGCCCCTTCCGATAATGATCCTATTTTGAATAGCTTTGTTCCATTGAGCGGGACAATCGAAGGAGGTTGTGATGGACCGGCTGGAAGATCTGCGCCTGTTCACGCTGGTGGCGGAGGGGCGCAGCTTCACCCGGGCTGCCGAAAAGCTGGGCCTGTCGAAATCCGCCGCCAGTCGGCGCATTGGCGAGTTGGAGGCGCGGCTGGGTGCCCGCCTGTTCAACCGCACCACCCGCCATATCAGCCTTACGCAGGTGGGCGAGGGGTTTTACGCCCGCGTTACCCAAGCGCTGGACGCGCTGGAAGAAGCGGAGCGTTCGGTGGTCAGCCAGCATGCAGCCCCGCGCGGGGTGCTCAAACTGGCAGCGCCGATGTCGTTTGGGATCGTCCACCTGTCGGGCGCCATTGCCGATTTCATGGCCCTGTATCCAGAGGTCACGGTGGATATGGACCTGTCCGACCGGTTCGTTGATCTGGTGGAGGAAGGCTATGATCTGGCGGTGCGTATCGGGCGGTTGAAGGACAGTTCGCTGGTGGCCCGCCGTCTGTGCCCGGTCCGGGCGGTCATCTGTGCCAGTCCGGATTATCTGGCCCGGCACGGCACGCCGCAGACGCCAGCCGATATCGCTGACCATGATTGCCTGATCTACACCAATGTCCAGACCCCTGATCAATGGAGCTTCCGCACCGCGCCGGGCGCAGAGGCGATCCAGAACATCAAGCTGCGGGGCCGGCTCCGGGCCAATAATGGCGACGCGCTGCGTGAGGCCGCGCTGCATGGCCAGGGTCTGGTGCTGCTGCCCACTTTCATAGTCGGCGATGCACTGGCGGCGGGGCGGCTGGTCCCGGTCCTGGACCCCTGGCTGCCCGGTCCGGCAGCGGCCCATGCCGTCTATCCCGCCAACCGGCATCTCAGTCCCAAGGTCCGGGCCTTTGTCGATTTCCTGTCTGGCCGGTTCGGCCCGGTGCCCTATTGGGACGCAGCCCTGTCCGTGATCAAGGGAGGATGATCGGCGGGTTTCACAATTCCTTCACGGCTTTCTGGCATGACAACCGAATTTGTTTCCAGACGGAAAGGGGCGGCTTTGGACCGGCATACAGTTGAGGCCCCGGCGTCGGATCAGGCAGCAGCGGATGCTGTCTGGACGGCAGCCCGGCTCTGCCGCCCGGCGCCATCGGTTGTGGAACGGACCAGTTGCGGTGCCGTCGCCGAACTGTTCCAGGCCGACCCCGACCTGCCCGGCGTCATCGTGTTGGACAGCACCGAGCGCCCCCTGGCCCTGGCCGACCGGGCTACCTTCCTGCTGCATTTTTCCCAGCGGTATGGCCGCGACCTTTATGCCAGGCGACCGGTCATTCATCTGGCCGACCGCCACCCCCTGCTGGTGGCGCTGCATACCGGCCTGTCTGACCTCAACATCCTGATCGCGGAGCGCAAGCCCGACGCCCTGCATCGCGGTTTCGTGCTGGTCGATCCGGACGGCAGGGCGGTCGGGCTGGGCCAAGGTATCGACGTCATGCGCCTGACAGCAGAGGAGATGGCCCGCACCCTGGAACGGCTGCGGGCCACGCAGCGCGACCTGATCCAATCTGAAAAGATGGCGGCGCTGGGCGGGCTTGTGGCCGGTGTGGCGCATGAGATCAATACGCCGCTGGGGGTGGCGGTGACGGCGGCAACCGCGTTCGCCCAGGACACGGAAAGGTTTTCCAAAGCCTATCGGGACGGCACCCTACGCCGCAGCGACCTGCAGGATTATGTGGCGTCGGCGGGGGAGGCCATGGGTTTTGTGCTCGGCAACATCACCCGCGCAGCCGATCTGGTGCATAGTTTCAAGCAGGTGGCCGTCGACCAGACCACCGATCAGCGCCGCCGCTTCGATCTGGGTGACTATCTGGGGGAGGTTCTGCGCAGCCTGCAGCCGCAACTGCGTCGCCTGCCCCACCGGCTGGACGCCGATCTGGTGGAAGGGCAGGTGGTGGAAAGTGCGCCCGGTGCCATCGCCCAGATCGTTACCAACCTCGTCATGAATGCCCTCACCCATGCTTTCACCGGTCAGGGCAGGGCAGGGACCATCTGCGTCAGCCTCTGCCCGGCCCCCGGCACGCCCGGCTGGGTTCAATTGTCGGTGACGGATGACGGCCAGGGCATCGAAGCCGCCATTCTGCCCCGGATTTTTGATCCGTTTTTCACCACGCGCCGCGAGGCGGGAGGTACAGGTCTGGGGCTGCATCTGGTGTATAATCTGGTTACCCAGCGCCTGGGTGGGCGCATCGACGTGGAAAGCCGGGTTGGCCAGGGCACCCGCTTCACCGTGGCCTTTCCCCGCCGCAGCGCGGTTTGAGCTCTTGCCACCCCCTGACCTTAGCCTAATTCAAAGGTATTGACGTCTTGTGTTTGGAACATATCATGAACATATTGTTGCCACTCTGTTGATCGTTTCATGGCCAAATCGCTGAAACAACGCCTCGCCATCCTGTCTGACGCCGCCAAATATGATGCGTCCTGCGCGTCCAGCGGTACACAGAAACGGGATTCCGCGACCAGTGGCGGGCTGGGATCGACGGAGGGAATGGGCATCTGCCACGCCTATGCCCCGGACGGGCGTTGTATTTCGCTGCTGAAAATCCTGCTGACCAACTTCTGCCTGTATGACTGTGTCTATTGCGTCAACCGGTCATCCAGCAATGTGGAACGGGCACGCTTTACCGCCGAGGAAGTGGTCTGGCTGACCCTGGAATTCTACCGCCGCAACTATATCGAGGGGCTGTTTCTGTCGTCGGGTATCATTCGTTCGTCGGACTACACGATGGAACAACTGGTCCGGGTGGCCAAGGACCTGCGCACCCTGCATAACTTCCGCGGTTATATCCATCTGAAGACCATCCCGGAGGCGTCGCCGCATTTGATCGAGGAGGCGGGGCTTTACGCTGACCGCCTGTCGATCAATATCGAACTGCCGACCGACCAGGGCATCGAACAGTTCGCGCCGCAAAAGCACCCGGCCCGCATCCGCCAATCCATGTCCGACCTGTCGCTGAAGATCGAGGCCGCAAAAGAGCCGACCCTGAAGACCAAAAGGCGGCAACGTTTTGTACCGGGCGGCCAGAGCACGCAGATGATCGTCGGCGTGGATGGGGCCACGGACGCCACCATCTTGGGGTCCAGCGTCGATCTGTACAGCCGCTTCCGCCTGCGCCGGGTCTATTATTCCGCCTTCAGCCCCATTCCCGATGCCTCCAGCGCCCTGCCATTGTCGCGCCCGCCGCTGATGCGGGAACATCGGCTGTATCAGGCGGACTGGCTATATCGGTTCTATGGGTTCGATGTGACAGAGATTACGTCGGTGCGGGCCGATGGTAATCTGGAACTGGATATCGACCCGAAACTCGCTTGGGCGCTGGCCAACAGGGACCGGTTCCCGGTGGATGTGAACCGGGCGGACAAGGAGATGCTGCTGCGTGTGCCGGGTTTGGGTACAAGTTCGGTGCCGGCCATCCTGTCAGCCCGCCGGCACAAGCGCCTGCGTCTGGATGATCTGGAACGGTTGCGCGTATCGGTGCGAAAGGTGCGGCCCTTTATCATGGCCGAGGGTTGGTCGCCGCTGCGCCTCACCGACCGCACCGACCTGCGCGAGCTTTTTGCGCCGAAGCCCAAACAGTTGAGCCTGTTCGGATGATCCGGCTGGGTCTTCGCGGCCGTGGCGATCTGGCGGAATGGCGGGATGCGGCGCGCGCCCTGCTGCGGGCTGGGGTGCCGCCAACGGATGTGGATTGGCGGGTGCAGGATGGCGGGGCTGATCTGTTCGGTCTGGCCGATGATCCGTTACCGCCACCCGATCCTTCGCTGTCCGCCCCGACGGTGCCCGCCGCCTTCCTGACCCTGGCCGATGCGGTGATCTGTCACCGCGACCCGTCGCGTTTTGCCCTGCTTTACCGCCTGCTCTGGCGGGTGCAGGGCGAACGTGCCCTGCTGTCCATTCCTTCCGACCCGGACGTGGCGCGGGCAGAGACGCTGGAAAAGGCCATCCGCCGCGACGCGCACAAGATGAAGGCGTTTGTCCGTTTCAAGGAAATGGGGCCACCGCACGCGGGGCGTCGGCGCTTTGCCGCCTGGTTTGAACCGGATAATTACATCGTGGCTCGCACGTCCGGCTTCTTTCAGCGGCGTTTCACCGACATGGATTGGATCATCGTCACACCCAAAGGGTCGGCGGCCTGGGACGGCCAGCACCTGACCCTGTCAGACGAACCATCACAGAAGCCCGACCTGATTGACGATACCGATGACCTGTGGCGCACCTACTTTGCCCATATTTTCAATCCGGCGCGGTTGAAGGTGCAGGCGATGCAGTCGCAGATGCCCAAGAAATACTGGAAGAACCTGCCAGAAGCCGATCTGATCCCCGACCTGATTGCCAGCGCCGAGGACCGGATGCGCGACATGATCGACCGGGAAGCAACGCAGCCCAAACCGTTCCACTACCGTATCCGGGAACGGGAGTGAGCGGCATCTCCGTCGCCATCATCCAAGGCTGGATGCCGGTTAATATCAGACCCCGATGAAGCGCCCGGCTTCCGGTGCCGGCATCGGGCGCCCATAGAGATAGCCTTGCAGGAAACCGCAGCCCAGGCGCGATAGTTCATCGGCCTGTTCGTCGGTTTCCACCCCTTCGGCCACCACTTCCAGCGCCAGTTGCTGGGCAAGCGCCAGCATGGTGCGCAGAATGGTCCGGCTTTCAAACCGGTCGATCATGCTGGTCACAAAGGCCCGGTCGACCTTCAGGAAATCAAAGGGCAGGGTCTGCAGGTAGGACAGGTTGGAATAGCCGGTGCCGAAATCATCCATGCACAGACGGATGCCCAGGTCGCGCAGGCCCGTCAGGATTTCCGCCGCATGGGCTGGATCGCCGATGATGGTGCTTTCCGTGACTTCCAGTTTCAGCAGGGTCGGATCGACGCCGCTTTCGGCGATGACGGCGCGCACATTGTCCAGGAAACCGGGTTCTGACAATTGCGCCGCCGAAATATTGACCGAGACCCAAACGGGCCGCCCGGCGCGTCGGGTCCAGTCGGCGGTTTGCAGGGCGGCTTCACGCATCACCCAGGTGCCGATGGGCACGATCAGACCGGTTTCCTCTGCCGTGGGGATGAAGGCGGCGGGGATGACAATACCCCGCGACGGATGGTTCCAGCGCACCAGCGCCTCAAACGCCGCAATCTCACGCGTCGCGGCGTCAACGATGGGCTGGTAATACAGCTCAAACTGTCCCTGTTTGAGGGCGGTGCCCAGTTCCATGGTCAGGCCCAGCCGACCGCCATCGGTGCGATCGGCACCGATGACCACTTCCTGCAAGCGGCCAAAGGCACGTTTGGAAGCCTGCATGCTTTCTTCCGCGCGGGCCAGCAACTCCTCCCCATGACGGCCGGGGCAGTTGCACCAGGCAAGGCCCGGCGACGACATGGGATGCACCTCCCGCCCGGCAAGAATGATGGGTTCGCTGACGGCACCGGCCACAGCGTGGATGGCGTCACGGGCCGCAGACAGGATCGGGGCGCCGGGCAGCAGCAGGGCGAACTGGTCGGCGCCTGTCCGCCCGCAAATGGCATCGGCGCCGGCGGCGGCGGTCACACGCTGAGCGGTGCTGACCAGCAACCGGTCACCGGCGGCCACGCCCAGTTCCTGATTGATATCGCGGAAATGGCGCAGGTCGATGATGCCCACGGCGACGCTGTCGGCGCCGCCCGGCTGCATACGGGCCAGCCGCGTCTCGATGGCCTGAATGAACCCCAGCCGGTTCAGGAGACCGGTGGCACGGTCATGGGTACGGTCCTTGGAAAGTTGCACCAGCAGTCGGGCATTTTCCAGGGCCACGGCGACGGTGCGCGCAAACAGCGACAGCATGCCGGCGTCCAGCGCCCGGCCGGGGGTCAGATGGGACAGGTGCAGGATAATGGCGGCATCATCCGCCAGGCTGGCCGGCAAGGCGAACCAGTCCGCGCCCGACAGGGCCTTGCCGGCAGCCAGAGCCGCCGTTACCTGCTGCCCGATTTCCGCGGGGACCAGATGGGCCAGCGCCCCTGGCGTCATGGCCACGCGGCCTTCCCCGATACCGGCCAGCAGAAGGGGTTCCCCTGTGGTGCCATCGGGCAGCCGCTCGCAACGGACCAGCAGCACGCCGGCGCCGGGACCGGCCACCGCCGACAGGGCGTCGACGGCGGCATGGGCCAGACGTTCGGGATCATGTTCACCGAACAGCCGGGCCGATGCGTCCAGAATATGGGTCAGCCCCGCTCGGTGCTGGTCCAGTTCACGGATCTGTTCAAAGGCCCGCAGCGCCGTGTAGACCGATGTCCAGAGCCGCCGTGCCGTCAGTTCGTCCTTTGCCCGGTAGTCATTGATATCATAGCGTTCCACCACTTCCCGCTCTGGCGCCTGACCCGGCTGACCGGTGCGCAGGATGATGCGGACATCATGGTTGCCCATCTCCTCCCGAACGGTCTGGATCAGTCGCAGGCCCGCATCCTCCGCTTCCATCACCACATCCAGCAGGATCAGGGCGATATCGGGATAGAGGGCCAGCATCTGCCGCGCCTCGCCAGCAGAATAGGCGGATAAGAACAGCAGTTTGCGTCCGGCATGCGCCATGTCGCGCAGGGCCAGGCGGGTCACGGAATGCACAGAAGGGTCGTCGTCGACGATCAGGACCAGCCAGGGCGCCAAAGAAGGCGAGGCCGGAGCCGGTGCCGGCTCCGCCGCGAAATCCAGCAGGTCATCCGCCATTCCGTTCGCCCCCCGGCCCGATGGCCATCCCTGTCCAGGTGTCATCTGCCGTTTCCCCTGCTTTGGGATGGCAGTCGCGCTCATTGTGTCGAATCAACAGCGCGAACCTACGCCACCGGCACGGGCGCGGCAAGCATGGCGCAGGGGTGACCTTCCGCCAACGCCCGCTTGCTGATGCTGGCGGTGGCCTTGATATCCGTGTCATTCTGCCCTTCCAATCCCGCCCGCCCGTTCAGACCCGCATGTGCCGCCGATGGAAACCTTGATCAACACGCTTCTGGCGGTTGCCGGCCTGCTGGGGTTGGTCAGCCTGCTGCCGCCATTGGCCAGGAAGCTGGGCCTGCCCTACACGGTGGTGCTGGCAGCCCTGGGTGTAGGCATCGGTCTGCTGCTGCATCTGGGTGGTGGGGTGGAACGGGAGGTGACAGGACCGGTCACCGCCTTCATCAACGCCGTCGGCAATGTGGAACTGACATCCGCAGCCTTCCTTTACATCTTCCTGCCGGTGCTGCTGTTTGAAACGGCGCTGGGTGTGGATGTGCGGCGCATGCTCGACGATCTCGGGCCTATTCTGCTGCTGGCCATTGTGGCTGTCCTGGTCTGCACATTGGTTGCGGGTTTTGCGATGTGGTGGGTCTGGGGCCTGTGGCATGGCATGCCAACGCAGAAGGCCTTGATCATCTGCCTGCTGCTGGCCAGCATTATTGCCACAACCGATCCGGCTGCTGTGGTCAGCATCTTCCGCGACCTGGGCGCGCCGCGTCGGCTGACCATCCTGGTCGAAGGTGAAAGCCTGTTTAATGACGCCGCCGCCATTGTGCTGTTCACCCTGCTGCTGGGCATCCTGACCAGCGGGGGAGACCCGGACCTGGGGGCGGCAGCCTTTGACTTTGTGTTCAAGTTCATTGGCGGCGTGGCGGTCGGCTGGCTGCTGGGCTGGTTAACGGCGCTGGTGGTCACGCCCCTGCGTAACCAGACCCTGTCAGAGATTACCCTGACGGTGGCGCTGGCCTACCTGTCCTTCATCCTGGCCGAACATTACCTGCATGTATCGGGTGTGGTGGCTGTGGTGGTGGCAGGTCTGGTCATGGCCTCGGCAGGGCGAACCCGCATCAGCCCGGAAAGCTGGTCGGGCCTGGAACAGGTGTGGAGCCAGTTGGGTTTCTGGGCCAATTCCCTGATCTTCCTGTTTGCATCCATGCTGGTGCCGCCCACGCTGATGGGCGCGAAATGGAGCCATTTTGCCCTGCTGGCGGCGTTGATCCTGGCAGCGTTGGGCGCGCGGGCTGCTGTGATCTTTGGTATCCTGCCCATCCTGTCCTGGGTTGGTGCGTCCGACCGGATCAGCCATCGCTATCGGATTGTCATGACCTGGGGCGGCCTGCGAGGGGCGGTGTCGCTGGCGCTGGCCCTGGCTGTGACGGAGCATCAGTCGCTGCCGGACTATATTCAGGAACATGTAGCCGTCGTGGTGACCGGCTTTGTGCTGTTCACCCTGTTTGTGCAGGGGACGACGCTGCGCCCGCTGATCCGCGTGCTGAAGCTGGACCGGCTGACGCCGGTGGAACAGGCGTTGCGTAATCGGGCCTTGGGCCTGTCACTCTCCAATGTGCGTCGCGATCTGGAGGATGTGGCCGAACGGTTCGGGCTGGATGCTGCACATGCCATCGACCCACTGATGGAGCGCGGAGCGGAACTGGCGCAGGAACAGTTGGATCTGGAAAGCCGGTACGGCGCCCTGTCGCTGGATGACCGGGTCTATATCGGCCTGGCCACCCTGGCCCGGTATGAGGAACAGCGTTACCTGGCCTATTTCCGCGATGGTGTGATCTCCCGCCTGTCGGTGCAAACCCTGGCGGCGGTGGCCGGCCGCCTGCAGGATGCGCTGAAAACCGGCGGGGCGGCGGCCTATACCAAGGTGGCGGCCAAACAGTTGCGGCCGGGCCGGGCGCTGCGGACCGCCTTGTGGCTGCATCGACGGTATGGTTGGGAACGGCCGGTGTCGGCCCGGCTGGCCGAACGGTATGCGATGTTGACGGCCCTGCGCTTTTGCCTGCGCGAATTGAACCAGTTCACGGGTGACCGGTTGGCACCGATGCTGGGCAAGCAGGCAGCGGAAGCCGTCCGAACCCGCCTGACGGCCCGGCTGACGGTGGTGGAAGAGGCCCTGGACAGTATCCGCCTGCAATATCCCGCCTATCTGGATGCGGTGCAGTCCCAGTACCTGATTCGTGCGGGCCTGCGCATGGAGGAACGGTCAACCCAGTCGCTGTTTGAAGAGGCGCTGATCAGCCGCGAAATCCTGAACGATCTGGAACGCGACCTGCGCGAACGCTGGCAGGAGGTGAGTACGCCGCCAAAGCTGGACCTGGGTTTGGCCACGCATGAGTTGATCGGGCGGGTGCCGCTGTTCGCCGGCCTGACACCGGAGCGGTTGGCACAGATTGAGAGGCTGCTGCGGCCCCGGCTGTATTTTCCGGGTGAGACCATCGTGCGTAAGGGGGAGCGCGGGGATACTGTCTATTTTATCTCCTCGGGTGCGGTGGCGGTGCATGTGGCCGGGCTGGATGCGCCCATCCGCCTTGGCAGTGGTGATTTTTTCGGGGAGATCGCCCTGGTTCTGGACCAGCCGCGCAACGCGGATGTGACGGCACTCGCCTATTGCCAGCTTCTGTTGTTGGATAAGCGCGACTTCAACCGTCTGTACAGCGGCGATCCGGTGCTGAAGGAGCATTTCGACAGCGCCATTCAGAAACGGCTGTCAGCCTGAAGGGCTGCTGTTCGGGCGGCCATGATTTGTGCATTGCCGATCGGTGGGCCAGTCGTCGGTGGATGTAGCGGTGCTGACGGCGATGCGGTAGAGCTATGCCGCCCTGCAACATGACCGGTGCCCAGCCCCGATGATCCGCCGCCTTGCCACCCTTGCCACCGCCCTGCTGGCCCTGTCTGGCCCCGCCGCCGCGCAGTCGGCCCTGTTCGGGATGGAGACGACGGATCAGACCGCGCCCTTGTGGGAGGCCGCCATCCTGGCCGCCGGCGGCTATGTTGCACATTACCCGGCAGCGTCGGAGGGGCAGTTCAAGGCGCTGCCCGTGCCGTTCCTGATTTATCGCGGCGACCATCTGCGCATTGGCGATAATGGCTTCATCCGCGCGCGCCAGGAAATGGCCGGCGGGCGGTTTGAGCTGGATATCGGCCTGGACGGGTCGTTCGATGTGGACAGCAAGGATAACAAGGCCCGCCAGGGCATGCCCGACCTGGACCTGCTGATCGAAGCGGGGCCCAAGGCCACCTGGCATTTCATGCCCAAACAGGGTGATGTGCAGGTCGATCTGGGCGTGGAGGTGCGCGCCGTCATCGCCACCCGCCTCATTGGCTTCGATTATGAAGGCATCAGCATCAATCCGGAATTGAGCTGGTCCGACCGCTCGTTGGGCGGGACCAAGCTGCGCGGTTATGCCTCCATCGGGCCGGTCTTCGGCTTTGACGGGGTGAATGATTATTTCTACGGCGTCGATGCGGCCCATGCCACGGCCAGCCGCCGGGCCTACAAGGCCGATGATGGCTATATCGGCACCAAGACGACGCTGGGCGTGGCCTATCCCATCAATGACCGGCTGCTGGTGTTTGGCGCGGCCCAGGTCGGCTATTATGGCGGCTCCGCGAACGAAGACAGTCCGCTGTTCCGCGACAAGACCAATGTCAGCGTCGGTGCCGGCGTGCGCTGGTCCTTCTGGCAGTCGGACGCCCGCGTGCCGGTGGTGCGCTGACCCTGCTGCCCATTTGGGCGGCAATGCCGCCTGATTGGGCAGATCTCGGGTCGTAGGATTGTCGGAAAGCGTTGTCAGACGCCGTTTTTACACTTGGCACGCGATTCGCAAAGTGGTTCTGGCACATGCACGGGGATATTGGGTAACCCCACCGGTTGGCGACAGGCGGTCGGCATGATGTTGAAATTGGGGTCCCCTCGGGGATCTGGCTGGGGATCGACGCCCGGCAGCGGGGTGACCTGCTGCCGGGCGTTGTTTGTTTCAGGACGTCGCGCCGCGCCGCACCCGATAAAACACATGTCGGCGCAGGGGATGCCCTTCCGGGAGGCGTGGATGATCGAAATCCATGGCCGGTTCGTGGCGCAGGCCGATGCGTTCCATGACGGCGCGCGAGGCCTTGTTATGGGGCACCGTGAAGGACACGATCTCGTCCAGCCCCGCCGGGCCGAAGCCATGGGCCAGGGCGGCCTTCGCCGCCTCCGTCGCGTAACCCTTGCCCTGAAAGGCCGACGACAGGCGCCAGCCGATCTCCACGGCGGGCAGGAACCCGGCATCGAAGGTGACGGGCATCAGGCCGGCCATGCCGATCAACTGGCCCGACGCCTTTTCCACCACGGCCCAGTAGCAGAAGCCATGTTCAGCCTGAAACCCCTGCTGCCGCTGGATGCTGGCGGCATTCATCTCCCGCGTGAAGGGGCCGGCCAGCCATTGATAGATGGCGGGATCGTCGTTAAGGGCCGTCAGGGCGTCCAGGTCGCTGTCCAGCCAGGGGCGCAGGATCAGGTGGTCGGTGTGGATCATCAATCCACCATCCGCACCTGCGGCAGCCCGATGCCCGCCGCCACCCGTTCGCGCAGCACGTCGCGGCGGAAGCGGTGCAGTTCGGCGGGGCGGCCGCCGGTATGGGCCTCTTGTGAACCGGTGGCTTCCACCAGACCACCGGCCAGGACCAGTCGGCGGAAATTCTGCTTATGGAGCTGCACGCCCGACAGCGCCTCCACCGTCCGCTGCAACCGGAACAGGGTGAAAAGCTGCGGCAGCAGATCGAAGACCAGGGGGCGATATTTCAGCTTACCTCTAAGCCGGCCCAGTGCCACGGCCAGGATGCGGCGATTATCCTGGGCCATGGGTGTGCCCATCTGGGCGGCAAGGTCGGGCTCATTCAGATGGCCATTGTCCAGGCTCAACCCCAGACGCTGACGGATGGCGCGGTCGCGCAGCGCCTCTTCCACCAGACCGGCGCTATAGAGCAGTTCGTAGCGTTCCAGCACGCGCTCGGTGTCCCACAATTCCTCCTCGGCAAAGGTGGTGGAGACACGTTCGGCACGGGCCGCGGCGATGGCGCTGTCGGGGGATGCTGCGATCCAGCGCGACAAAGCCGGCAGGATGGTGCGGGTCAGCAGGGCCGGGCGGCCATCGCGCCAATCCTCCCAGGGGAAGTAATCGTACCAGTCGTGCCATTCGGCGGCCCCGCTGCCCGAGAGCGGTGCCTCCCGTACCAGCGCCATATAGCCGACGGAGACGACGCGCGATCCGCCCTCCAATTCGCGCGGGTCGCGGTACTTGTCGCCGAACGTATAAAGCTGTTCGACATAGCGGAGCGGCAGGCCGGTCTGTTCCTCCACCCAGCGGCGCAGACCCTGTTCCAGGGTGCGGTCGCGGTCGGCCGCGAACGGGCCGAAGGGCAGGGCATCCTGGCCCGCCGTAGCATCGCGCTGTTCGGGGGTCGCCAAATCATGCGTCATGCGCCGCACCACCAGCACGCGCGGCACCTCATCCGTCACGGCAACAATGACGGCAGTCAGACCCAGCACTGTCGAGTCGGGCGCGGGCACGGGGGGCTTGCTCCTGCTCTGTCGGACGGTCGGGCACGGGCGGATTCGAAAAGAAAGCCGTAGTCGCTTGTAAAGCAATGGAATGCCGTATGCCAGCCCGTCGGCGGCATAAGCGTTCCTGAACATCGAACTGTCACCCGACCCTCTTTTGAAGGCAGCATAAAAAGCGCAATGTGTTGCCCGCAAACCGTGCCGGGGCACTTCCAACCACAAATCCGCCCCGACAAGATGCGGTCCATTGCGGGAGAAACACCATGGCGTTCAAGCTCGAACAGCGTAAGTCCGAGCTGCTGGATCAGGTCATCGCCAAGCTGCGTGGTCGCCTGTCCAAGGAAAAGGCCGGTCTGGCCGAAGCGTTCGTCCGGGCCTTTTATCGCAACGTGTCGCCCGACGACATGCTGCGCTCCACCGCCGATGAGCTGTATGGTGCCGCCATCGCCATCATGCAGTTCGGAGGCACACGCAAGCCGGGCGCCGCGTTGGTCCGCGTGGTCAATCCACGCGTCGACAGCGACGGTTGGCACGCCCACCACACGGTGGTCGAGATCGTCAATGACGATATGCCGTTCCTTGTCGACAGCGTTTCGGCTGAACTGAACCGCCGGGGCCTGACGGTGCATCTGGTGGTGCATCCCGTGATCAAGGTGAGCCGCGACGGCGATGGCCGCCTGACCGCCATCTGGCAGAATGGGGAAGCGCCTGCCGATGCCATCGCGGAATCCGTGATGCATATCGAGGTCGATCAGATCACCGGTGCCGACGAACTGGACGCGATCCGCGCCGGTATCGCCCATGTGCTGGCCGATGTGCGGGCTTCGGTGACGGATTTCCACGCCATGCGGGCGCGCCTGATCGAAACCATTGACGGTCAGCACGGGCCGGTGGCGGCGGATGAACGCGACGAGGGCCTGGCCTTCCTGCGCTGGATGGATGAAGACCATTTCATCTTCCTTGGCATCCGCGAATATCGCCTGGGCAAGGATAATGGTGAGGAGACGCTGGACATCCTGACGGGCGCCGGCCTGGGCCTGCTGCGCAATGACGAGGTCAGTGTCTTTGACGGCTTGCGCTATTTCTCCACCCTGCCGCCGGAGGTGAAGGCGTTTGTCCGTCACCCCCGTTTCATGATGGTGACCAAGGCCAATAAGGACAGTACGGTGCATCGTCGGGCGCCGCTTGACGCTGTCATGGTCAAGCTGTTCAACGAGGCCGGCGAGGAGATTGGCGAACGGCTGTTCGTCGGCCTGTTCACCAGCACCGCCTATAACCGGTCATCGCGCGATATTCCGTTCCTGCGCCAGAAGGTCAACCGCGTCATTGAGCGGTCGGGTTTTGACGGGCGCGGCCATGATGGCAAGGCGCTGGTCCATATTCTGGAAACCTATCCGCGCGACGAGCTGTTCCAGATTGGCGATGACGAGTTGTTCGACATTGCCATGGGTGTGCTGCATTTGCAGGAGCGCCAGCGCGTCGCCCTGTTTGTCCGCAAGGACCCGTTTGAACGGTTCGTATCTGCGCTGATCCATGTGCCGCGCGACCGGTATGATACCGATCTGCGCAAGCGCCTGCAGTCCCTGATCGAGAAGGCCTATGACGGTACCTCGTCGCAGGTGAATGTGTCCCTGTCCGAGAGTGTATTGGCCCGCGTCCATCTCATCGTGCAGACGACGCCCGGCAAGTTGCCGGATGTCGATGTCGGTGAGTTGGAAAGCCAGTTGATCGAAGCCTCACGCGGCTGGCGCGACCGCTTCACCCAGGCTTTGGTGGAGGACAAGGGAGAGGCCGCCGGTCTGGCACTGGCCCGCAAATATAGCGGTGCGCTGCCGGCCTCGTATCAGGAGGCCTATACGCCCGATGAGGCGGTGGTCGATCTGGCCCGGATCGAACATGTGATTACCCATGGCGGTATCGCCCTTAATCTACACCGCCCGGTCGAGGCGGATGCCCATCAACTGTTCTTCAAGGTCTATCAGACCGGGGGGCCGGTGGAACTGTCCAAGGTGCTGCCCATGCTGGAGCATCTGGGTCTGCGCATCCTGGCCGAGGGCGGCCCGTTCGAGGTGGAACTGCCCGGCGACACGCCCAATGTCTTCATGCAGGATTTCGACATGCGCACCGCCGATGGCGGCGCCGTCGAACTGGACCGGGTGAAGGCGGCGTTTGAGGACGCATTCCATCGGGTGTGGACCGGGGAGGCGCAGTCGGACGGGTTTAACCGTCTGGTGCTTCTGTCGGGCATGAACTGGCGCGAGGTTACGGTCTTCCGTGCCTATGCCAAGTATCTGAAGCAGGCCAAGTTCGATTTCAGCCAGGAATATATCGAGAATACACTCTCGACCCATTCCAAGATCGCCCGCCTGCTGCTGGACCTGTTCCGCGTCAGCCATGATCCTTCGGTCCTGGCCAAGCTGGGCCGGGATGAGGTGGATACCAAGCGCAAGGGTCTGATCCTGGAGATTGACCACGCGCTGGATGCCGTCACCAATCTGGATGAAGACCGCATCCTGCGCCGGATGCTGAACATCATCCGCGCCACCTTGCGCACCAACTTCTTCCAGAAGGGGGCGGACGGGAAGCCAAAGAGCTATATCAGCTTCAAGCTGGATAGCGGCTCCATCGACGATCTGCCCCTGCCGCGCCCGTGGCGGGAGATCTGGGTCTATAGCCCGCGCGTGGAGGCCATCCATCTGCGTGGTGGCAAGGTGGCCCGCGGCGGTATCCGCTGGTCCGACCGCCGGGAAGATTTCCGTACCGAGATCCTGGGCCTGATCAAGGCGCAGATCGTCAAGAATGCGGTGATCGTGCCGGTGGGCAGCAAGGGCGGCTTCATCGTGAAGAACCCCGTGCCGGCCAGTGCGGGCCGTGAGGCCGTGATGGCCGAGGTCATCGAATGCTACAAGACGATGATGCGCGGGTTGCTGGACATCACCGACAATTTGAAAAACGGTGTCGTGATCCCGCCGGCCGATGTGGTCCGTCTGGACAGTGACGATCCCTATCTGGTGGTCGCCGCCGACAAGGGCACGGCCACCTTCTCCGACATCGCCAATGGCGTGTCGCGGGAATACGGCTTCTGGCTGGACGATGCCTTCGCCTCTGGCGGGTCGGCGGGTTACGACCATAAGGGCATGGGCATTACCGCGCGTGGTGCCTGGGAGGCGGTGAAGCGGCATTTCCGCGAGCTGGGCAAGGATATCCAGACCGAGGATTTCACCACCGTCGGCGTGGGCGACATGTCGGGCGACGTGTTCGGCAATGGCATGCTGCTGTCCCGGCATATCCGCCTGATCGCCGCCTTCGACCATCGCCATATCTTTGTCGATCCCAACCCGGATGCGGCCAGCAGTTGGGCGGAGCGCAAGCGCCTGTTCGATCTGCCACGTTCGTCCTGGGCCGATTATGACACGACGAAGCTGTCGCCCGGCGGCGGCATCTTTGACCGCGGGGCGAAGTCGGTGACGCTTTCACCGGAAATCCGTCAGGCCCTGGATATCCAGGCTGAGCGTGTGACGCCGACCGAGCTGATGCGTGCCGTGCTGCGGGCCAAGGTCGAACTGTTGTGGCTGGGCGGTATCGGCACCTATGTGAAGTCCAGCGACGAAACCAACGCCGATGCCGGTGATAAGGCCAATGATCCGATCCGCCTGAATGGCCGGGAGCTGCGGGCCAAGGTGGTGGGCGAAGGCGCCAATCTGGGCTTCACCCAGCGCGGGCGTATCGAGGCGGCCCAGGCCGGTGTCTCGATCAACACCGACGCCATCGACAATTCGGCGGGCGTCGATACGTCGGACCATGAGGTGAATATCAAGATCCTGCTGCGCGATGTCATGGATGGCGGCGGCATGACGCGTGAACAGCGCGACGTGCTGCTGGCCCAGATGACGGACGAGGTGGCGGATTTGGTCCTGGCCGACAATTACAAGCAGACCCAGGCCCTGACCATCGCCCAGGCCCTTTCGGTGGAAACGCTGGAGGATCAGGCCCGGTTCGCCCGCACCATGGAAAAGGCCGGCAAACTGTCCCGCGCCATCGAGTTCCTGCCCGATGACGAGGAAATTGCAGCCCGCGCCAATGCCAAGCGCGGGCTGACGCGGCCGGAAATGGCGGTCCTGCTGGCCTATGCCAAGATCGACCTTTATGACCAGTTGCTGGCGTCGGACCTGCCTGAGGATAAGAGCGTCGAACGCGATCTGATGCGGTACTTCCCCAAGCCGTTGCAGGAGAAATTCCCCGACGCCGTGGGACGGCATCAGTTGCGCCGAGAGATTATCTGCACCGCTGTCACCAACGGCATGGTCAACCGTGTCGGCCCCACCTTCACCTGGGAGATGGTGGAACAGACCGGCCGCAGCGAGGGCGATGTTGCCCGCGCCTATCTGATCGTCCGCGATGCCTTCGGTCTGCGCCGGCTGTGGGATGCGGTGGAGGATCTGGATACCAAGGTGCCGGCGTCGGTCCAGACGGCCATGATGCTCTATACCGGTCGTCTGATGCGCCGGGCTGTGCCCTGGGTCCTGGCCCATGGCAGCTACCCGCTGGATATCGCCGCCGAGGTGGCGCGTCTGGCACCGGTCGTGGATGAGTTGACGGGGCACCTGCCCGATGTGTTGTCGCCGTCGGCGCTGAAATGGCTGGCGGAGACAGCGGGCAACTGGTCCAAGGACGGGGTGCCGGGTGATCTGGCCCGCCGTGTCTCGGCCCTGCCGCTGCTGGCGGCCAGCACCGACATCGCCGAAATCGCGGTGGAGGCAAACCGTGCCCCGGCGGACGTGGCCAACCTCTATTTCGACCTGGGCGACCGCCTGGGCCTGGAATATCTGCGGGCCCGCACGGTGGAGGTCCGATGCGAAAACCACTGGCAGCGTCAGGCCGTGGCGGCCTCTCTGGACGATCTGTTCAATTTGCAGGCCCGCCTGACGGCGCGCGTGCTGGTGCAGACCGTGGGCGGCGGCGACCTGTTTGGTGCCTGGGCGGCACAGCGCCAAGGCCCGTTGGAGCGGATCAACAGCCTGTTATCTGACCTGCGCGGGGTCGCGGCGCTGGACATCGCCATGCTGGCGGTGGCGGGGCGGCAGCTCCGCGGGCTGCTGGCGGGGTAAGGAAAAGTCGGGCGTCGCAGAGGGTCCAGCGGATCGTCTGTGGCGCCCGCCCTTATCGCTTGGGTGCCGGTCTTGTGGCGACAAAGGTCGCGGTACAACACAGGATCACGCCGACAATCAGCGGTATCCAAACGCCCTGTGTGGTGAAGAATACGATGATCCAGGACAGGGCCATCACCGACACCGCCACAATCTTGCCCCGTGTCGGGATGGCGCCCTGTTCGCGCCAGTCGCGGAGCGGCGGCCCCCAGCGCGGATGGTCCAGCAACTTTTGCGCCCGTTCCGGATGTGACCGGAAAAACGCCCAGACAGCAACCAGCATGAAGGGTGTGGTCGGCAGCACCGGCAGCACCGTGCCCACCATGCCCAGACCGACACAGACGGTGCCCAGCGCGATATAAAAGGCCCGCCAGCGGCGGCTTCTTGTCGGCTCGGTCATCCTGCTTCCCGTCATCAATCGCAAATCATTCGCAACAATGGCGTGGGTGCGGGTGGTTGGCAAGGGCGGTGGCATGGTAAAACAGGGCAGAGGAAGGAGAACCCTATGGCCCGCGACATCCTGTACCTGCTTCCGCCCGATTTCCCGGACGAGAAGTACCCCGGTCAGCGCTTCTACTGCGCCGATTGCATGTTCTTTGAGGGCATCCTGGCCCGGTTTCCGATCATTGCGGAGCGGGTCGAGGTCCGCCGCCATGATTTCCCGCGCCCCCGCGCCGAGGTGGTGGCGCTGGTGGGAGAGGCGAACCAGGGCCTGCCGCTGCTGATCTTTGGTGATGATGCCGAGGATGGGCTGGAGACGGGGCGGCATGGCGGGGTGCGCTTTGCCGGGACGCGGGCGGCAATCATGAAGGCGCTGGCCGTGCGGCACGGGATACCGTTGCCGCATCCGTGAGGAGGAGGAAGCCAGCAAAATCGCCATAGTTCAGGTCCGCAAGTTCGCCAAGAGCTAACTTTTGCCTTGAGTCAGTGTTAGCTATGGGCAAACATCTGGACATGAAAGTCGAGCTGACCAAAGTTGCTCAGAAGGGGCTGGCGAAGATGCCGGCGAAGTCCCGTGCGGCCTTGCTTGGCAAATTGCAGGCGGTGGCGGCGGCCCCCTTTGCACGGCATGCTTTCGATGTGAAAGCGTTGAAGGGTGTACAGGATACATTTCGTATTCGTCAGGGGGACTGGCGTGCGGTGTATCGGGTGGTCAGGGTGGAAGACAGTATTCTCGTTCTGATCATCGACGTGCGTGGGGAGGTTTATGAATGAATGCCATCAAGCCCTTGTCCGTCACGGCGGAAACCGTCACGCTAGCCCGTACCGACTATGAGGCTTTGCTGGACGAGTTAGACGAAGCGCACGATCTTGCCCGCATAAGGCAGATTGATGCCGACCTTGCCGCTGGACGCACCGAATTTATCCCCTTTGAGATGGCCGTGGCCCTTTGCGACGGGGCCAATCGGGTCCGTACTTGGCGCAAACACCGGGGTATGACAGCCCGTGACCTGGCGGCACAGGTGGGGATCGCTCCCGGCTATCTGTCTGAAATCGAAACGGGCAAGAAAACGGGAAGTGTCCAGGTGCTGACCCGACTTGCGGGCGTGCTCAAGGTCGATCTGGATGACCTTGTGGGTGAGGCAGCGGTGGAGTAGGCGGGCATCGTTGCAGAGCGAATTGCTGTAGGTCAGGTCGACGCGTAAGCGTCGCCCTGACAGGAAAGGCCTTCGATCCGACTCTGCCAGAGCGAGGCTTTTGCGTCGACCTGACCTACGGCTGTGGGGCCGGTTGTCAGAAGGGCAGCTTTGTCCCCATGCCCGGCAGCGTTTCCGGTGTGCTTATCACGATCTCATTGCCATCGGGGTCGGCCAGGACCAGGGCATGGCTGGATTTGGTTGCGTGGGTGGGTATCAAAGGCACCACGCCAAGGTTGCGCAGCCTGACCTCTTCCGCCGCCGGATCGTCGCACAGCAGATGGGCGCAGCCACCACCCACCGGCGGGTGGCTGTGGCTGCGGTCATCGGTCAGGATCAGGCGCCCACCATTGTGCAGGTTGAACCAGGCGGTGTGCCAGGGCGCGCCGGTCGGGTCCTGGCCTGTGAGTGTCGCCACCTCATCGCCCAGCAGCAGGCGGTAGAAGCGGATGCAGGCCGCCATGTCGCGGCAGCGCATGGGGGTGGTGCCGGAGGCGAAAGGGGTGGTCATGGGTTGCCATACAGTTGTCTATAGTCCTTGAAATGCTACCGTATTATGGGAGCGCAAAAAAAGATGGGCGGCTGGGTTGCCCCAACCGCCCATAAGGTCGATCGCCGTGAAATGACCGGACAACGGCGATCGTAGAGGACCGGAAAAACGTTAAGAACGACGCGGCAGGCTGGCGGCTTCACGGGCCAAGGCCGTGATGCCGGCCCAATCGCCGGCCTTGACCATATTGCCGGGCGTCACCCAGGAACCGCCCACGCACATGACGTTGGGCAGGGCCAGGAAGTCGGGGGCGGTGGCGGCGGTGACGCCGCCCGTGGGGCAGAATTTGATCTGCGACAGGGGCGAGGACACGGCCTTCAGCATGTCGATGCCGCCCACCACAGTGGCGGGGAACAGCTTCTGGTGGCGGATGCCCCGCGACAGCAGATACATCATCTCCGCCGGGGTGGCGACACCGGGCAGATAGGGGATACCGCTATCGAGGATGGCATCGACCAGGGCCGGATAGGTGCCGGGACTGACGATGAATTTCGCACCGGCATCGGCCACCTGCGCCACCTGTTCCGGGGCGATGACGGTGCCGGCACCGACCACGGCGCCTGGCACCTTGGCCATGACGCGGATGGCGTCTAGGGCGGCGGGGGAGCGCAGGGTGACTTCCAGCACTGGCAGACCGCCGGCCACCAGCGCCTCGGCCAGTGGCTGGGCATCTTCCAGACGGTCAATGATGATCACCGGAATGACCGGGGCCAGGCTGGCGATGTGGGCGATATCCATGCTCATCTTGTCAGGTTCCGGTCGGATCAGGCGGTGGGGATGGGGGCGGCGAAGCAGGAACCACCCTGTTCGGCCCCGGTGGCGGATGCGCGGAAGGCACCGAACAGGTTGCGGCCCATGCCCCATTCATTGTGCGACAGGTCGGGCACGGTGACGGTGCGGGCCGCGAATTCGGCGGCGTCGACCAGCACGTTCAACTCGCCGGTTTCGGCATCCAGGCGGATGATGTCGCCATCGCGCACCTTGGCCAGCGGACCGCCGCCCAGGCATTCCGGCGTGATATGAATGGCGGCGGGCACCTTGCCCGAGGCCCCCGACATGCGGCCATCGGTGACGAGCGCCACCTTAAAGCCCTTGTCCTGCAACACGCCCAGGCCGGGCGTCAGCTTGTGCAGTTCCGGCATGCCATTGGCGCGCGGACCCTGGAAGCGGACAACGGCAATGACGTCGCGGTTCAAGGCCCCCGCCTTGAAGGCGGCCTGAAGGTCATCCTGGCTGTCGAAGACGGCGGCCGGCGCCTCGATCACCCGGTGTTCCGGCTTCACGGCGGACACTTTGATGATGCCACGGCCCAGATTGCCCGACAGAAGGCGCATGCCGCCCGTGCTGTCGAACGGGTCGGCGACCGGGCGCAGCACCTTGGTATCGGCACTTTCCTTCACACCCAGACGCCAGGTGGCCACACCGTGATTATCCAGGAAGGCATCCTGGCGATAGATATCCAGCCCGTCGCCGGCCACGGTTTTCACATCGCCATGCAGCAGGCCGCTATCCAGCAGTTCGGAGATCACGAATTGCATGCCGCCGGCGGCGTGGAAATGGTTCACATCAGCCACGCCATTGGGATAGACGCGGGCCAGCAGCGGCACGGCAGAAGACAGGTCGCTGAAATCCTGCCAGTCGATCTGGATGCCGGCGGCGGCGGCCATGGCGACCAGATGGATGGCATGGTTGGTGGACCCGCCCGTTGCCATCAGGCCGATAATGCCATTCACGATGGCCTTTTCATCAATCACGTCGCAGATGGGCGTGTATTCATCGCCCAACGCGGTAATCTTGGCCGCCCGCTCGGCGGCAGCGACCGTCAGCGCATCGCGCAGTGGGGTGTTGGGATTGATGAAGCTGGCGCCCGGCAAATGCAGGCCCATGATTTCCATCAACATCTGATTGGAATTGGCGGTACCGTAGAAGGTGCAGGTGCCCGGCCCGTGGTAGCTTTGCGACTCCGCCTCCAGCAGCGCGTCGCGGCCCACCTTGCCCTCGGCATAGAGCTGCCGGACCTTGGCCTTTTCCGGGTTGGACAGGCCCGAGGTCATGGGACCGGCGGGCACGAAGACGGCGGGCAGATGGCCGAAAGACAGGGCGCCGATGAACAGGCCCGGCACGATCTTGTCGCACACACCCAGATAGATGCCAGCATCGAACATATTGTGCGACAGCGCGATGGCCGTCGCCATGGCGATGACATCGCGGGAGAACAGCGACAGTTCCATGCCGGGCTGGCCCTGGGTCACGCCATCGCACATGGCGGGCACACCGCCCGCGAACTGCGCCACGGCCCCCGCCTTGCGCACCGCATCCTTGATCAGGGCTGGATACCTTTCCAGCGGCTGATGCGCCGACAGCATGTCGTTATAGGCCGAGACGATGGCGATGTTCGGCTCGGTCCCGGATTTCAGCTTGGCCTTGTCATCGGCGGCACAGGCCGCGAAACCATGGGCCAGGTTGCCACAGGCGAGCGTGCCGCGCTTCGGGCCCTTGCCGATGGCGGCGCGGGTCTGCTCCAGATATTTGGACCGGCTCGCCGCACTGCGGGCGATGATCCGGTCGGTGACGCGGCGGATAGCGTCCTGTGTCATCTCAAACTTCCTCCTTCAGGGGCGCCCGGCCAGATGGCCAGCGGGGGTTAAGGCGCCCACCAGATGGAAACGGGGACCTGGGTCTGGTGCAGCACGGAACGGACGGGGGCGGCCTCCACCGGCCCCAGCGTCAGTGCGGCGTCCAGAACGGCCTTCTTCTTGTCACCGGTGATCAGCAGGGCCACGGCGCGCGAGCGCAGCAATTCCGGCAAGGTCAGGGTGATGCGGGCGGGCACGCCACCAGCCGGCGTGACGGCAGCCACGGCCAGACCCAGCGACCCGCTCAACGCCTCGGCCAGCCCCGTGGCACCGGGGAAGAAACTGGCCGTGTGGCTGTCCTCCCCCATACCCAGCAGGACAAGGTCATAGGGGCGCGGCATGGTGGCCAGCCGGCTGCTGGTGCGGGCCAGCCCGTCGGCAGGGGTGGCGCCCACACTTTTCAGCCCGACGACGGTTGCACCCTTGGCAACGGCGCTGGCGAGCGTCCGGCGCACCATCGCCTCATTGCTGGCGGGGTCGTCCAGATCAACCCAACGCTCATCCGACAGGGTCATATAGACCTTGTCCCAAGGCAGGTCATAGGTGTCTAGCCGGGCGAACAGGTCGGCAGGCGTGGTGCCGCCCGACAGGACCAGCGAGGCGCGGCCATATGCTGTCACCGCATCACGGATTAAGCCCGCAATGTGGTCGGCGAAGGCGGTGACAAGGGCAATCTTGTCCGCATGGGCATTAATAGTCGGCATCGTTCCACCGCCGATCATCGCGGGCCAGCAGCAGTGCCGCCGACAGGGGCCCCCAGCTTCCGGCGGGATAGGGTTCTGCCGGCTGATCGGCGTCCTTCCAGCCCTTCTGGATGGTGTCGATCCAGGCCCAGGCGGCATCCACCTCGTCCCGGCGCATGAACAAGGACGGGTTGCCGCGCACCGTATCCATCAGCAGCCGTTCATAGGCGTCGGGATACCGGTCCTTAAACGTCTCTGCATAGGACAGGTTGAGGGGCACCGACCGCAGGCGCAGGCCGCCGGGGCCGGGCACCTTGGTCATGATCTGCAAATTCACACCCTCATCGGGCTGCAACCGGATGACCAGACGGTTGGCGGTCAGTTCACCGGCGCCACGCCCGAACACATTGTGCGGCACGGCCTTGAACTGGATCACAATTTCCGAATAGCGGGTGGGCATACGTTTGCCGGTGCGCAGATAGAATGGCACCCCGCCCCAACGCCAATTGTCCACCTCGGCCTTGATGGCGACGAAGGTTTCGGTATTGGAAGAGGCCCCCAGCTCCTCGGCATAGCCGGCGACAGACTTGCCTTCAATCGCCCCCTGACGGTACTGGCCACGGACGGTACGCGACTTTACATCCTGTGCCGTGATGGGGCGCAGGGCCCGCAATACCTTGATCTTCTCATTGCGGATCATGTCCTCCGTCAGGGATGACGGCGGTTCCATGGCAACCAGGCACAGCAGCTGCAGGAAGTGGTTCTGCACCATGTCGCGCAGGGCGCCGGCCTTGTCATAATAGTCGGCCCGACCCTCGACACCGACCTTTTCGGCCACGGTGATCTGCACATGATCAATGTAGTTCGCAGACCAGAGCGGTTCGAACAGCGCATTACCAAAGCGCAGCACCATCAGGTTCTGCACCGACTCTTTGCCCAGGTAATGGTCAATGCGGAAGATCTGCTCTTCCTTAAAGATGGCGCCAACCTCGTTATTCACAGCATTGGCCGAGGCCTGGTCCTTGCCGATCGGCTTTTCCAGGACGACGCGCGTCTTGGGGCAGATCAGGTCCGCCTCTTTAATGTTACGGCAGATCGCGCCGAACAGGACAGGCGAGGTTGCCAGGTAAAAGACGCGGGCCTTTTCGCCGCCATCCTTCAACGCGTCCACTAGCAGCGGCCAGTTGCCGGCTGGCTTCGTCGCATCCAGCGGCACATAGGTGATACGGCCCAGGAAGCGCGCGAGCACGCCAGCCTCGATATCCTCGGCCGGGACAAACTGTTCCAGCGCCTTGGTGATCTGCGCCCGGAAAGCCTCGGTATTCTGATCGGTGCGGGACACGCCGATGATGCGGCTGTCATCGGTCAATTGATGGTCGCGTTCACGATAGTACAGGGCGGGCATCAGCTTGCGCAGGGCCAGATCGCCCGTGCCGCCGAACACCACATAGTCAAAGGGATTAACCTGCATCACATCAGCCATGGCACCCGGCCCGCCCGTCCCTTGATTTCCGGCCATTTCCCGGCCGAGGCGGCGCGCGGTCCGCGCCGTCTTCTGGAATGAATGTAGCAGAATTACCAAAGGGGGCAAGCGGCGACTACGTCGTCATTCGGCATTTCCGGCATTTGCGCGCATGTTTGTGACCAACATGCTGCGCTGCGGCGTAACTTTACTACGCCAATTGCCCTTTACAAGGCGTTTCGGGGGCGGAACGGGCCTGTCTTTGTGGGCAGGGGTGCCCCGCTGTTACCGACTGTATGGCGGCCTTGCCAAATCGGGCTGGATTTCGTGTAATTCCCTTACACGGCCCTACCGGCCGTCCTGGGATGTTGGGGGAGTGGGCGACGTGCTTGAACGTATCCGCGGCATGCAGTCCGGTCTGCGCCGATCTGAACAGAAAATCGCGGAAGTGGTGCTGAAACGTCCGCATTCGGTGGTCAACGCCTCTGTCGCGGAGGTGGCACGCGAGGCACAGGTCAGCCAGCCGACGGTTGTTCGATTCTGCCGCTCCATCGGCTGCGCCGGGTTCCAGGATTTCAAGCTGCGTTTGGCGCAGGATCTGGCCACCGGCACGCCTTATGTGCATGAGGAGGTGCGGCCCGATGATCCCGTTGTCGATGTCGCCGCCAAGGTCCTAAACCGTTCCATCGCGTCGCTGACCCGGGTGCGCAACCATACGAACCCGGAAGCACTGGAAGCGGCCGTCCGCATTCTGGCCGAAGCACAACGCATGGAGTTCTATGGTTTCGGCGCCTCTGGCGTGGTGGCCATGGATGCACAGAATAAATTCTTCCGTCTGGGCATTCCCTGTGTTGCCTATACCGATTTCCATGTGCAGGCCATGTCTGCCACGCTGCTGGGTCCGAACGCAGCGGCCCTGGTCATCTCGCACACCGGCCGCACGCGTGAGCTGTTGCGGTCGGTTGATCTGGCTCTGGACAGCGGGGCCAAGGTGGTGGCGCTGACATCGGGCGGCTCGCCGTTGGCGGAGAAGGCCACCGTGTCACTGCTGGTTGATGTGGTGGAAGATACCAGCATGTACACGCCGATGGTCAGCCGTCTGGCGCATCTGGCCATGCTGGACGTGTTGCAGGTCGCCGTGGCCCTGCGGCGGGGTGTCAATCTGGCGGAGAGCCTGGCCCGGTCGAAGCGGCCGATCCGGGAGCGGCGGTTGGGTCAGCGGGGGTAAGCGGCCCTCGCGGCCCCCTGTCGCCCACCAACATGGTAAATTTCCCACCCACCCCAACCCAGGTCCACCATGCCCCACAGCCTGTCCGACGCCGAAATTGTCGCCATCACCCAGGCGACGCATGGGGACGTGTTTGCGATCCTGGGACCGCATCCCTTGCATGATGGATCAGGCCGGGTGGAATTGCGGGTGTTCCGCCCCGATGCAAGCCATGTGACGGTAGTCGGTGCAGATGGGGCAGAACGGCTGGAACTGCCGCGTCTGCATAGCGACGGTTTTTTTGCTGGCACCCTGAACGCCGAACAGGCGGCCGGATACCGGCTGCGCCTGTCACGCGGGAATGAAAGCTGGGAGATTGAGGACCCCTACCGGTTTGCGCCCATCCTGGGGGAGATGGACCAGTATCTGCTGGGCGAAGGGCGACACTGGCGGTCCTATGAAAAGCTGGGCGCGCACCTGGACGTGATCGACGGGGTCGCCGGTGTGCGTTTCGCCGTCTGGGCCCCTAATGCGCGGCGCATCTCCGTGGTGGGCGATTTTAATGGCTGGGATGGGCGTATTCACGTCATGCGCCTGCGCTTAGGCGCCGGCATCTGGGAGATCTTTATCCCCGGCGTGACAGAGGGCGCGCATTACAAGTACGAGATGCTGGATGCGGGCGGCTACCTGCTGCCGTTGAAAGCCGATCCGCATGCGCTGGCGGCGGAGTTCCGGCCTGCCACCGCCTCCATCGTGTCGCGTATTGATCACCATGCCTGGCAGGATAAGGATTGGCTGGCCAAGCGGGCGGCGCGCAATGCGCGCACCGCACCCATCTCCATCTATGAAGTGCATCCTGGTTCCTGGCGGCGGCCCGGCCATGCCGGTTACCTCAACTGGCGCGATCTGGCGGGCCAGTTGGTGCCTTATGTGAAGGAAATGGGCTTCACCCATATTGAGGTGATGCCCGTCCATGAGCATCCGTTCGACGGGTCCTGGGGGTATCAGGCTTTGGGCCTGTTTGCGCCCACCTCCCGCTTTGGCACGCCCACCGACTTCCAGGCCTTTGTCGATGCCTGCCATCAGGCCGATATCGGCCTGATCATTGACTGGGTGCCCGGCCACTTCCCGACCGACGCCCATGGCCTTTATGAATTTGACGGCTCACACCTGTATGAGCATGCCGATCCGCGCCAGGGCTATCACCCCGACTGGAACACGGCGATTTATAATTTCGGCCGGAACGAGGTGACGAATTTCCTCATCTCCAACGCCCTTTTCTGGTTACGCCATTACCATATCGATGGGCTGCGCGTGGATGCGGTCGCTTCCATGCTGTACCTGGATTACAGCCGCAAAGAAGGCGAATGGATTCCCAACCGCCATGGCGGGCGGGAGAATCTGGAAGCCATCGATTTCATGCGCCGCATGAACGCCTTGGTCTATGGCACCGAAGAGGGCCAGGGCGGTGGGGCCATCACCATCGCCGAGGAATCGACCGCCTGGCCGGGCGTGTCGCAACCCGCCCATGCCGGGGGCCTGGGCTTTGGTTATAAATGGAACATGGGTTGGATGCATGACACGCTGAAATACATGCAGCGCGACCCGATCCATCGCCGCCATCACCATAACGACCTGACCTTCGGTCTGCTCTACGCCTTCTCTGAAAACTTCATCCTGCCGCTCAGCCATGATGAGGTTGTGCATGGCAAGGGTTCCCTGCTGGCCCGCATGCCGGGCGATGACTGGCAGAAATTCGCCAATCTGCGGGCTTATTTCAGCTTCATGTGGACCCATCCGGGCAAGAAGCTGCTGTTCATGGGGGGCGAGTTCGCGCAGGGACGCGAATGGAACCATGATGGGCAACTGGACTGGCATCTGCTGGATGACCATGGCGGTGGCCATTGGCACCGGGGTGTGCGCGATCTGGTCCGCGACCTGAACCATCTTTACCGGGACGTTGCGGCCCTGCATGAGCGGGATTGTGAAGGCGAGGGTTTCCGTTGGATCAAGGGCGGGGCCGCGGAGGAGAGCGTGCTGGCCTATAGCCGCCACGGCTTTGCTGAAGGCGCCGTGGCCGTGTCGGTGGTGAATTTCACGCCCGTGCCGAGACAGGTTTACCGTGTTGGCCTGCCCTTTGGTGGCCATTGGCGGGAAGCCTTGAACAGCGATGCCGTCGCCTATGCCGGCAGCGGTATCACCAACCCGGAGCCGTTAGCGGCCGAAGCCTTGCCCTGGGATGGGCAGCCCTTCAGCGTAGAGATCGCCCTGCCGCCGCTGGCGGGTCTGGTTCTGCTGCCGGCTTGACCGCGCCCCCCATCGCTTGTATCCAAACCGTGCTCTGGCGGAGCCGGCGGGTGCCCTGCACCCCGTAAACTAAGTGCCCCGGATCGGGTCGGGAACCCGGCAAGGGAGCACTGAGTTGATCGACCGCAGCCGCCAGATTGCCCTGTTTGACCGCTATGATCAGCCCGCCGTGAATATCGCGGCAGTGGCCGATTGCCCGGATTTTGTGACGCCGGCCAAGGAGGCTGGTATCCCGCCCTTCGCGCGGGTACTGCACGCCATTGGGCGGGCCAGCCTGGATATCCCGCATATGCGCTTGCGCCTGCTGGAAAAGCGGGTGAGCGCGGTGGCGAGCCTGACCCTTTCCTATACCGTCATCGGGCGGGATCAGAACCTGAACTTCTCGACCATTCCCTATGATTCGGATTTCCGGTCCTTTCTGGCCGCCTATCTGACCGACCGGGAACTGGCGCGCAACGCTGTGGAGCTTCGGCTGAAGCCCTTGACCAACCGCGATTACATTTTTGCGACCTGCCTGCCATGGCTGCGTTTCACATCGATCCAGCATCCCATGGCCCGGTTCGGGGATTGTTCGATCCCCAACATTGCCATCGGCAAGTTCGGCCAACGTAATGGCCGTGTGGATTTTCCCGTTGCGGTGCAGGCCCATCACGGCTTGGTCGACGGGTTGCATATCGCCCAGTTCATCGCCCGGCTGGAGGAAGTGCTAGCCGAGGCTGTCAACGACCCGACCCGATAAGGGTGATCGTGCCGGACAGTGATGTCCGGGGCGTGAATCACCCGACCCAAGTGAGGTTGGGCGCTAACAACAGAGGATGTTCAGCATGAAGGACCGTGCCAATCGCCAGGGATTCGCGACCCGCGCCATCCATGCCGGCCAGCAACCCGACCCCACCACCGGCGCCATCATGGTGCCGATCTACGCCACCAGCACCTTTGTGCAGGAAAGCCCCGGTGTTCATAAGGGCTATGAATATGCCCGCAGCCAGAACCCGACCCGCATGGCCTATGAGGCCTGCATCGCCGATCTGGAATCAGGCCATCGCGGCTATGCCTTTGCCTCCGGTCTGGCGGCGGAGGCCACCATCCTGGAACTGCTGGATGCTGGCGCGCATGTCATCGCATCCGATGACCTGTATGGTGGCACATACCGCCTGCTGCATCGGGTGCGGTCGCGGACGGCCAACCTGTCGGTGACGACGGTCGACCTCTCGGACCTTGCGGCCGTGAAGGCGGCCATCCGTCCGGAAACCCGGATGATCTGGGTGGAAACGCCCACCAACCCGCTGCTGAAGCTGGCGGATCTGGAGGCGCTGGCGCACCTGGCCAAGACGCATAACCTGATCTCGGTTGCCGACAATACCTTTGCCAGCCCGTGGATTCAGCGGCCGCTGGAGCAGGGGTTCGATATCGTGGTCCATTCGGCCACCAAATATCTGAACGGCCATTCCGACATGGTGGGTGGTGTGGCCGTGGTCCGCGAGGCCGGCGAAATCGCCGACCGCATGGCCTTCCTGCACAATGCCGTTGGTGCCATCCAGGGACCATTTGACAGTTTTCTGGTGATGCGCAGCCTGAAGACCCTGGCCCTGCGTATGGAACGCCATTGCCAGAATGCAGCCGTGATCGCCGACTGGCTGGAAAAGCATCCATTGGTGGCCAAGGTGCGTTACCCGTTCCTGCCCAGCCATGCCCAGCATGATCTGGCCAAGCGCCAGATGCGGGCCGGCGGCGGCATGGTGACTATTCATCTGAAGGGCGGGCTGGAACCGGCACGCCGCATGCTAGAGCGCACCGAACTGTTCAGTCTGGCCGAAAGCCTGGGCGGGGTGGAAAGCCTGATCGAACATCCGGCGATCATGACCCATGCCAGTATCCCGCCCGAACAGCGCGCCGCCATCGGCATTGATGACGGTCTGGTCCGCCTGTCCGTGGGCGTGGAGGATGTGAACGACCTGCTGGCCGATCTGGAGCAGGCGCTGCGGTGACATGGGCGGCGGGGCAGGTGGTTTTCCGCTTGCCCCGCTGTCACTGATTGCCCAAATCTGGGACGTCGCCAGGGAGGGTGCCATGAGCCTTTATGAGAAGGATTTCTACGCCTGGGCCAACCAGCAGGCGGCCCTGCTGCGCGCGGGCAAGCTGGACGCCGCCGACATCGCCAACATTGCCGAGGAGATCGAGAGCATGGGGCGGACGGAGAAGCGCGAGCTGGTCAGCCGTCTCGCCGTGTTGTTGCTTCATCTGTTGAAATGGCAGTTTCAGCCAGGGTTGCGCAGCCGTAGCTGGACACTGACAGTGCGAGAGCAACGCCGACAACTGCTGCGGCATATGAAGGACAACCCCAGCCTTAAAGGCACTTTGGCAGAGTCGATCGATGAGGCCTATGGCGACGCTGTAATCGCCGCCGAACGTGAGACCGGGCTATCCAGTCATACATTCCCCACCACCTGCCCCTTCACCTATGAGCAGATGGCGGATGACGGGTTCTGGCCAGAATAAAAAAAATGGCGCCCGGATTGGGGCCGGGCGCCAGTTGTTCAGCAATCCATACACATACCGCCTACATGGCGACTCACCATGCCGGGTTCAGGGTCGGACTTCCCAAGCGAACTCGACATGGCAAGGGGTGTTCGGCATGGCCGCGATGGGGTTCATCTGCAGCCATGTCCAGAATTCCTTGAACGCCAACTGGGGGCGGGCCTGGGCATAAGCACCCAGACGACCGGCAACCCGTTCGCTCAGCGTCCGCGTCACTTCCTCATAAGCGATTTCAGGTAGCCCATGTGCAACCTGTACGTCGCCCGTGCGAGGGTCGGCCGCCCGAAAAGAATGGGCGCCATCGCGAAACGCATATGCAACTCGGATTGGTTCGTCTTGATACATCCTGTCCGTCCTCCAGCGGAGTACGAAGTTTATGTACCAAATGCCCGCCCGGACGGAAAGGAAAAATCCATTGCGCCATACGCAGTGCAGCAATCCGTCTTTTTGCGGGCTGTTCGCGAAAGGGTGTTTCAAATGAACATATGTAAAATAATTATGAGGGCGGGCATCCGGACACCGACGGTCAGCGGCATGACCATCGGTGTCCTCTGCCTCAATCGATCACGATTCGGGGAGGCGTACGGCCGCCACCGATGCTGATCTTGTCCCAAACCCGCGCGGCCACCATGCGGTACACCTTGGCATGATCGCTGTCGGGCTGGGAGATCACGATGGGGTCACCCCCGTCGCTGGTCTCCCGGATGGCGATATCCAGCGGCACCTCGCCCAGGAAATCGATGCCCAGCTTTTCAGCCTCGGCCCTGGCGCCGCCATGGCTGAAAATATCGCTGCGGTGGCCGCAATTGGGGCAGCAGAAATAGGACATGTTTTCCACGATGCCCAGGACGGGCACATCGACGCGGCGGAACATGTTCAGCCCTTTGCGTGCATCCAGCAGGGCGATGTCCTGTGGCGTGGAGACGATGACAGCGCCGGCCAGCGGCACATTCTGCGACAACGACAATTGGGCATCCCCGGTGCCCGGCGGCATATCGACCACCAGCACGTCCAATTCACCCCAGGCGACATCGCGCAGCATCTGCTGGATGGCGCCCATGACCATGGGACCACGCCAGATCATCGGCGTCTCCTCGGCCACGAGGAACCCCATGGACATGACCTTCACCCCGTGGCGGACCAGGGGACGCAGCACCTTGCCGTCGCTGGTCTCCGGCTTGCCTGACAGGCCCATCATGCGGGGCAGCGACGGGCCATAAATGTCGGCATCCAGTAACCCGACGCGCAGACCGTTGGCGGCCATGCCGAGGGCCAGATTGACAGCCGTGGTGGATTTACCCACCCCGCCCTTGCCAGACGCAACCGCGATGATGGCGCGCACGCCGGGCACGCCGATTTTGGCTGGTCTGGGTGGCGGGGCCGCTGCCGGCGCTGCATGGCTGTGGCCCTTATGGCCCTGATCGCCCCCCAGTTTCGGTGGGGCACGGTGCGCGGTCAGAACAGCGGTAACCGATGTGACACCGGCCAGGGCGTCCACTGCCTTTTCGGCGGCTTGGCGCAAGGGTTCCAATGCGGCACCGCGACCGGGGTCCACCTCCAGGGCAAAAGCCACATTGCCATCCTTCACCGTCAGGCCCGAAATCATGCCCAGCGAAACAATGTCGGAACCCCGGTCGGGGTCCTGCACAGTGCCGAGTGCTTTCAGAACCTGTTCCTCGCTGACCACGGCCATGGTTGAAAACCCCGTTTGCTTTCCAATATCTGCGTTGACCGATGGCCGAAGGGCCTTGTGTACGGTATGCCGCGATATATAGGGTGGCGTGACGTGCAGCGAAAGCGTCCTGTCCTTGCGGGCAGGCCTGTCGGTATGGCGGTTTGTGGGTCCAATCACCAAAGGGTCGGAAATATGCCCTGGAATAATCAAGGTGGCGGCAATGGCGGCGGACCCTGGGGTTCCCCCCCCGGTGGCGGCGGCAATGGCGGCGGTAACAACCCCTGGGGTCGTCCGCCCGGTGGTGGCGGACAGCCGCCCGGTGGCCCCGACCTGGAGGACCTGCTGCGCAAGGGCCAGGAACGGTTCAAGAACCTGACCCCCGGCGGTCTGGGTGGCGGCAAGGGCATCATGCTCGGCGTTGTGGCGCTGGGCCTGCTCTGGGGCCTGTCAGGCATTTACCGGGTTGAACCGGACGAGCAGGGTGTCGTCCTGCGATTCGGTGAGTATGTGCGGACCGAACAGCCGGGTCTGCGCTATCATCTGCCGGCCCCGATCGAAACGGTGGAGACGCCCAAGGTCACGCGCGTCAATCGTCTGGAGATCGGTTATCGCTCCGGCGCCGACAGCCGCCGCCCCGGTGGGGGGGACGTGCTGGACGAGAGCCTGATGCTGACCGGTGACGAAAACATCATCGACATCGACTTTACGGTCCTGTGGTTGATCAAGGATGCGGGCAATTATCTGTTCAAAATCCGCGATCCGGAAATGACCGTGAAGATGGCCGCTGAAAGCGCCATGCGTGAGGTGATCGGGCGTACCGACATCCAGCCTGCCTTGACCGAGGCGCGCCAGGATATCGAACAGCAGACCAAGATTCTGTTGCAGGCGATGCTGGACGAGTATCAGTCCGGTATCGAGATCAGCCAGGTGCAGTTGCAGAAGGTGGACCCGCCCGCCCCGGTGGTCGATGCGTTCAACGATGTGCAGCGCGCCCGCCAGGACCGTGAACGTCTGCGCAATGAGGCTGAGGCCTATCGCAATGACATCATCCCCCGCGCCCGCGGCGAGGCCGAGCAACTGATCCAGCAGGCATCAGCCTATCGTGAGCAGGTGGTGAGCCTGGCCCAGGGTGATGCACAGCGCTTTGCCCAGGTGCTGGCGGCCTATAACCAGGCGCCGGAGATCACGGCACGCCGCATGTATCTGGAGACGATGCAGGAGGTGCTGAGCGGTACCAACAAGATCATCATCGACCAGGGCAAGGCTGGTGGTGTGGTGCCCTATCTGCCGCTGAACGAACTGACCAACCAGCTCCGTCAACAGACGCCGGCCGCTCCGGCCGCGCCGCGCCAGTAAGGGGGACGGACCATGAGCACAAAACTCGTTGTTGCCGGCGTTGCCGCCGCCGCCACTGTCATTCTGGCGTCGGCCTCGCTGTTCACCGTCAGCCAGACGCAGCAGGCCTTGGTGGTGCAGTTGGGTGAGCCCAAGCGCACCATCCAGGAGCCGGGTCTGCATGCCAAGATCCCGTTCGTGCAGAATGTGGTGTTCCTGGATGCCCGTGTCCTGGATGTTGACCCGCCCGTCGAACAGGTGATCCTGGCGGACCAGAAGCGCCTGGAAGTGGATGCGTTCGCCCGATACCGGATCAAGGACCCGCTGAAATTCTATCAGTCGGTCGGTAATGAAATGGTGGCGGAACAGCGCCTCGCCGCCACTGTCAATTCCTCGCTGCGCCGTGTCCTGGGTAGTGCCACGTTGCTGAACGTGCTCTCCAAGGAGCGCGTGAAGGTGATGTCGGATATCAAGGCACAGGTGAACCTGGAAGCGGCCGGCTTCGGGGTGGAAATTGTGGATGTTCGTATCCGCCGTGCCGACCTGCCGGAGGCTACATCCCAAGCCGTTTATGAGCGTATGCGGTCGGAGCGTGAGCGCGAAGCCCGTGAGGCCCGCGCCCAGGGTAACGAGCAGGCCCAGCAAATCCGCAGCCGGGCTGAACGTGAACGCACCGTCATCCTGGCCGAAGCCCAGCGCGACAGTCAGGTTCTGCGCGGTGAGGGGGACAATCAGGCCATCCGCATTCTGGCCGAATCTGCCGGCAAGAACCCCGACTTCTATGCCTTTTATCGTTCGCTGGATGCGTATCGGGCAGCGATGAAGGGGGAGAACACGCAGATGGTGCTGTCGCCGGATAGCGATTTCTTCCGTTACTTCAACGGCACGGGCACCGTGACCAGACGGTGATGTTTCCGCGCGGGGTGGCAGGCTGTCACCCCGCGTCCCTTCTTTCCCGGACCCTGTCGTGACAGATTTTCTAACCGCCCTCGCCTTGGTCTTTGTGATCGAGGGTCTGCTTTATGCCATCGCACCCAATTCCATGCGGGACATGGCGCAGCGCATTACCGGGATGGAACCGGTCATGCTTCGCCGGATCGGCCTGGGTGCCGCCATCCTGGGCGTTGTGGCCATTGCGGCCATTCGGGGGTGAGTGAGGCCGGCGGCCGCCTGTCGGCGCACAGCCCGACCGACTTTCGCTGAACCGAACACTGCCCAAGGGGCCAATGGGTCCGCTTTTGCGCGCCCAAACTTCCGCTTGTTACGAAGGAAGGCTTCGCAACGCAGTCTTTCACGCTATATTCCTTGGTTGTCGGCGTGCCCCTACCGGGCCGGTGCGCCGGTGCGTGCCCCGGGGTGTGGCGCGGATGATCGGCCCCTGGAGATTGACGTGATCGACGCCTTCCGTTCCCGTTCCGCCCGTGTGTCCGCCGGGACCGTCGTCCGGGAAGGCCGCGTGGCCGGCCTTTTGTCGCTGCTGGTGGTATCCGCCGCCCTGATTTTCACCCCGCCGGCCCTGGCCCAGCGCGGCGCACCCGACAGTTTCGCACCGCTGGCCGAAAAGACACTGCCGTCTGTGGTCAATATCTCGACCAGTCAGACGATCCAGAACAAGCCGGGTGGTCGTGGTGCAGTTCCCATGCCCGACTTCCCGCCCGGTTCGCCTATGGAGGAGTTTTTCCGCGACTTCCTGGAACGCCAGCAGCAGGGCCAGGGTGCCCCACGCAAGGCGCAGTCGCTGGGCTCAGGTTTCATCATTGATGCGTCGGGCTATATCGTCACCAACAATCATGTGATTGAGGGTGCTGACGAAATCACGGTGATTTTCCAGGATGCAGAGCAGACGGAATTAAAAGCCAAGCTGATCGGCACCGACAAGGAGACCGATCTGGCCCTGCTGAAGGTGGAAACCAAGCAGAAGCTGACGGCCCTGAAATGGGGTGACAGCGATGTGCTGAAGGTTGGCGATTGGGTGGTGGCCATCGGCAATCCGTTTGGCCTGGGCGGCACCGTGACGGCTGGCATCGTATCGGCCCGCGCCCGCGATATCGGCGCCGGGCGGTTTGATGATTTCATTCAGACCGACGCCGCCATCAACCAGGGTAATTCCGGCGGCCCGCTGGTCAATTTGGCTGGCGACGTGGTGGGCATCAATTCCGCCATTTACAGCCGCACGGGCGGTTCGGTCGGCATCGGGTTCGCCATTCCGTCCAGCATGGCCCGTACCGTAATCGAAGAGATTCGCAAGGCCGGTAAGGTGCGGCGTGGCTGGCTGGGCGTGCAGATCCAGTCGGTGACCCCGGAAATCGCCGAAAGTATGGGTCTGGCCCATAATAAAGGCGCCCTGGTCGGCACCGTCACGGAAGGCAGCCCCGCGGCGGCGGCCGGTCTGCGGCCGGGAGATGTTATCCTGAGCTTTGATGGCAAAGAGGTGGCCAATAACCGCACCCTGCCGCGCATGGTGGCCGGCACGCCGGTGGGCACCAAGGTCAATGTCGGCATCTCCCGCAAGGGGGCGGCCATGAATGTCGGTGTGACGCTGGCTGAATTCCCCGAGGATCAGTCCGCTGCCGCCGAGGAAGAACCCGAAGAGGAAAAGCCCGGCCAGGGTGCTGCACAACAGCAGGTGGAGGCGCTGGGCCTGTCCGTTTCCGCCATCACGGCCGACCTGCGTAAGCAGTTTGAAATCGCTGAAAGCGTGAAGGGCGTGGTCATTACCAAGGTCAGCCCCAACGCACCGCCGCAGTCGCGTCAGTTGCGCCCCGGCGACGTGGTGCTGGAGGTCAGCCAGCAACCGGTCGGCAGTCCCGCCGATGTGCAGGACCGGGTCGCCAAGGCCAAAGCTGCCGGTCAGAAGGCTGTGCTGCTGTTGGTCGAGCGCCGTGGTGAACAGACCTTCCTGGCCCTGTCCCTGGAAGGGGCCGCGCCGTAAGTCTAACCGGTTTCAGAACGGAGGCAGGGGGTCGCCGGTATCCGGCGGCCCCTTTTCTGTGTCGGCGTCGTACATGGATTGCGTCCGTCCTCGCATACGCCTAGGCTTTTCGCCGGTATGCAGATGCACAGGGAAGGCTGCCATGACGCTTGCCCGCAATGTATTCGGCCTGGCTGGTTGGAGCGGCAGCGGCAAAACCACCCTGATGGCGCGGCTGATCCCGACCCTGTCGGCGCGCGGGTTGAGCGTAGCCACCGTCAAGCATGCCCATCACGCCTTCGATATCGACCAGCCCGGCAAGGATAGTTATGTCCACCGTATGGCCGGCGCGCAGGAGGTTCTGGTGGCATCGGCCAACCGCTGGGCCCTGATGCATGAGAATCGGGGCGGGCCGGAACCGACGCTGGCCGACCTGCTGAGCAAGTTGTCGCCCGTCGACCTGATTCTGGTGGAAGGGTTCAAGCGCGATGCCCATCCCAAGCTGGAAGTGCATCGCCCGTCCAACGGCAAGGCCCCGCTGTGGCCCGATGATCCGCGCATCGTGGCCGTGGCCAGCGATATCGCCTTGCCGGATTGCCCGTTGCCGGTGCTGGACCTGAACGATGTCGATGCCGTCGCCGACATGATCCAGCGGATCACCGGGGTGAGCAGATGAGCGGCAGGGATTGTTTCGGAGCCGAACCGAAACTGCTGACGGTACCGGCAGCCCTTGGCCTGATTGCCGACCGTTTCAGTATCGTTGCGGAAGCGGAATGGGTAGCATTGCCGGGGGCCTTGGACCGGGTGTTGGCGGCGGATATCGTCAGCCCTATGGACCTGCCCCCCTTCGATAACAGTGCCATGGATGGCTATGCATTGCGTGCCACGGACCTGGGTTGCGCGCTGCCCGTGGCGGGAACCCTGTTCGCGGGTGACGCCCCTGTTGCTGCTCCGCCGCCGGGCACGGCGCTGCGCATCTTCACGGGCGCGCCGATGCCGGCGGGTCTGGATGTGGTGGTGATGCAGGAGGCGGTGCTGTCGGAGGGGGATCACATCCGCCTGCCCACCGGCCTGCATCCGGGCAGCAATGTCCGGCGAAAAGGAGAGGATGTGGCGGCGGGGCAGGTGGCCCTTCCCGCCGGACGCCGTCTGCGGCCACGGGATATCGGCCTGACGGCCGCGCTGGGCATGAACCGACTATCGGTGTACCGCCCCCTGCGCGTGGCCCTGTTCTCCACCGGTGACGAGTTGACGGAACCGGGCGGTACCCTGGCGCCCGGTGGCATCTATGACAGCAACCGCGCCCTGCTGCGCGGGTTGTTGGCGCGGCTGGGCTGTGTTGTGACCGATCTGGGCATCCTGGCCGATGACGCGGGCATTATCCGCGCGGCGCTGGCCGATGCCGCCGGGAACCATGACCTGATCCTCACCTCTGGCGGGGTATCGGCGGGGGATGCAGACCATGTGAAGGCGGCGGTGATGGCGTTGGGCGGGCTGGACCTCTGGAAACTGGCTTTGAAACCCGGCAAGCCCTTTGCCCTGGGCCATGTTGGGCGGGCGGCCTTCGCCGGCCTGCCGGGGAACCCCGTGGCCATGCTGGTCAGTTTCCTGTTGCTGGTGCGGCCCCTGATCCAGCGTTTGGCCGGCGAGGTGCCGACGCCGCTGCCCCTGCTGACGGCGCCTGCTGGCTTCGCCCATGCCAAGAAGGCGGGCCGGCGGGAATATCTGCGTGTCAGCATCGGCCCGGACGGTGTGGCGCATGCGGATCCCGATGATGGTGCCGCCATGCTGGGCCGCCTGACCCGGGCGGATGCGCTAGCAGAGTTGGGGGAAGAGGTGGTTCGGGTGCAGCCAGGGGACCCGGTGCGGGTGCTGCCACTGGCGTTGCTGGGGGCTTGAAAATAAATCCGATAATGGATATATTCCGACCATCGCTTCAAGAGGAGCTTTGATGTTCGGGATTGTCGTCATCCGCTGACCCGCCGCCTCTGGCCGGTCAGTCTTCGCATAAGACCATGCTTTGCCGCGCGGCGTGCCGGCGGGGGTGTGGCTGCGTCAGCCCTTATGCTGAACGGACGACGACATCCTTATCATGAATATCTCAAAGCCGGAGCAGCGGACGCTGCACGCGCTGGCCCAGGGTGGCCGCATCAACCTGATCCGTAACGAAGCCAATCACCGTGACATCCAGGATGTGGAATGCCTGACGCGCGACGGTTGGCTGCTGGTGGACTGCACCTTGCCGATCTTCCGCAAACTGAAGGCGCGGCGGCTGATTGCCTCGCGCGATGGCGGGCCGTATCGTACCACGCGGGATGGTCTGGCGGCGGTGCGGCCGCAACTGGACAACCGCTGAAAAGACAAGCCCCGGTGCCGTTTCCAGCACCGGGGCTTTGATCCCTTACATATTCGGGTAGTTCGGACCCCCGCCGCCCTCCGGCACGGTCCAGACAATGTTCTGGAGCGGGTCCTTGATGTCGCAGGTTTTGCAGTGGACGCAGTTCTGCGCGTTGATGACAAAGCGCGGATGCTGGCCATTATCGTCGCGCACCACCTCATACACGCCAGCGGGGCAGTAACGCTGGGCCGGTTCGTCGTAATTGGGCAGGTTATGCTCAATGGGGATCGACGGGTCCTTCAGCTTCAGATGCGCCGGCTGATTTTCCTCATGATTGGTGTTGGAGATGAACACCGATGACAGGCGGTCGAAGCTGATCACGCCGTCGGGCTTGGGATACTTGATCTTCTTCGCCATGTTGGCCGGCTGAAGGCTTTCATGGTCAGCCTTGGTGTGGTGCAGGGTGTAGGGCAGGAACTTGCCCAGACCCAGATCATGCGCCCACATCTGAATGCCGCCATGCAGGTTGCCCAGCAGCAATCCTGCCTTCAGGCCCGGCTTGACGTTGCGGACCTTGAACAGGTCCTCATAGACCCAGCTATCCTTCCAGGACTGCTCATACGCGGTCAGGGTATCGCTGCCCGACCCGGCCACCAGCTTGTCGAACGCGGCCTCCGCCGCCAGCATGCCGGTCTTCATGGCATTGTGGGTGCCCTTGATGCGGGGCACATTCACAAAGCCGGCGGAACAGCCGATCAGGGCGCCGCCGGGGAAGGTCAGTTTCGGCACCGACTGCAACCCGCCCTCATTGATGGCGCGGGCGCCATAGGACAGGCGCTTGCCACCCTCCAGATACTTGCGCACGAACGGGTGCTGCTTGAAGCGCTGGAATTCCTCAAATGGCGACAGATGCGGGTTGGCGTAATCCAGGTTCACCACGAAGCCGATGGATACCTGATTATCCTCCAGATGATACATCCAGGAACCACCCGCCGTGCTGCTGTCCAACGGCCAGCCCTGGGTGTGGATGACCAGACCCTGCTGGTGCATTTCCGGGTCGATCTGCCACAGTTCCTTGATGCCGATGCCGTATTTCTGCACATCGCAGTCCGACCGCAGATCGAACTTTTCCATCAACTGCTTGGACAGGTTGCCGCGCACACCCTCGGCAAAGAAGGTATATTTGCCGTGCAGTTCCATGCCGGGGGTGAAGTTGTGGGTCGGCTCGCCATCCTTGCCGATGCCCATGTCGCCGGTCGCGACACCCTTGACGCTGCCATCCTCATGGAACAGCACCTCGGCCGCGGCGAAGCCGGGGTAGATCTCAACGCCCAGCTCTTCGGCCTGACCCGCCAGCCAGCGGCAGAGATTACCCAGACTGATGGCGTAGTTGCCGTCATTGTGCATCAGGGGCGGCAGCAGGAAGTTCGGGACGCGGATGCCGCCCTTGTCCGACAGGATATAGAACCGGTCGTCGGTCACGGGCGTGTTCAGCGGTGCGCCCTTTTCCTTCCAGTCGGGGATCAGCTCATTCAGCGCGCGGGGGTCGATGACATTGCCCGACAGGATATGGGCACCCACTTCGGAGCCCTTTTCCAGCACGCAGACGCTGACCTCCTGGCCCTTCTCCGCCGCCAGTTGCTTCAGCCGGATCGCCGCAGACAGGCCCGAGGGGCCTGCGCCAACGATCACGACATCATATTCCATCGATTCGCGTTCCATACCCATCCCACCGCTTGTTTTCAGCACGCCTTTCGACCGTTCGTGCCTTTTTTGCAGGCCCGTATAATCCAGTCGCCGCGCCGCTGCTGGCCCGTCCAGCGGGGCCGATCCTCTACGACGCTGTTAAGACAGCATAGGCCGGTGGTAGGGTCAAACCATGATTGGCGTTGTTGAATCCGTCTCCGCCCTGCGGTTCCTGCTGGATTGCGGGGTTGATGAGGTGATCGGGGAAGAGCCGACCGATTGGTCGGCCCTGTCGCCGCGTCCGCGCGCCCAAAGTGCCGTAGCGTCACCAGCCCCGCCCCAGCCTGGGCCGACCCCGTCCGTGCCGCAGCCGGCCCCGCGACAAAATGTGCCGCAAGCGCCACCACCGGCCCGCCCCCCCGATCCCGTGCCTCTGGGTGCCGTGGAGGCTGGCCAGTCAGCAAGGGCTGCGTCGTCGGCTGTCCAGACCCTGGACGCGTTGAAAGCGGCGTTGGCCGCCTTTGATGGATGCGCCTTGAAGAAGACGGCGACCAACCTTGTGTTTGGTATGGGCAGCCGTCAGGCGCGCATCATGCTGATCGGAGAGGCGCCAGGCGAGAATGAGGACCGGCAGGGCCTGCCTTTTGTGGGGCCGGCAGGGCAGTTGCTGGACCGGATGCTGGGGGCCATCGGGCTGGACCGGCATGCCGATGATCCGGCCAAGGCTGTCTACATCACCAATATGCTGCCGTGGCGTCCGCCCGGCAACCGCAGCCCGACCGACAGCGAGATTGCCGCCTGCATGCCCTTCATGGTGCGGCATATCGAGCTGTTGTCGCCCGATTTCCTGATCTTTGCGGGGGGCATTTCTGCCAAAGCGATGTTGAACAGGACAGAGGGCATTACCCGTCTGCGCGGCCGCTGGTTCGATTATGGCAGTGCTGGTTTGACAAAGACCGTGCCAGCGATGCCGATGCTGCACCCGGCCTATCTTCTGCGCAACCCCGATGCCAAGCGGGAGGCCTGGAAGGATCTGCTGGCGCTCAAGCTCCGGCTGAACGCGGAAGCGTGATCGCCGCCCCTCACCCCTGAGGCCCCAGCGGCAAGGTGACGGTGCAGCGCAGACCGCTTGCCATCCATTGCATGTCGATCTTGCCGCCCAGTTGGTGGCGCAGCACCTGACCCAGCAGGGTAGAGCCGAAGCCCTGTCGGGTAGGTGTGCCCGAAAGGGTCGGGCCACCGGTTTCAGTCCAGGTCAGCTCCAACGTGCCACGGCGGATCGACCAGTCGACCGTCACCTTGCCTTCCGGCTGTGACAAGGCGCCGTGCTTGGCGGCATTGGTGGCCAGTTCGTGGAATACCAGCCCCAAGGACTGCACGATGTCCGCCCCCAGCCGCACACGGGGGCCGCGCAGGGTTAATTGCGCCCGGTCGGCGGTAAAGGCCAGCACCTCATCATCGATCAACCGTTCCAGATCGGCACCCGACCAAGCGGCCTGGGCCAGCAGGCTGTGAGACCGGGCGAGCGAGGAGATGCGCCCCTCCACCGCACTGGTAAAGGCCTCAATCGTATCGGCACGGCTGAGGCGGACCACGGCCTGCGCCACCGCCAGTGCATTCTTGGCACGATGGTCGACTTCCCGCATCAGCAGCCTTTGCCTATCCTCCGCCTCATACCGGCCTGTCACATCCATGGCAGTGGCGGTACAGCCGATAATGCGCCCCGTGTCATCCCGGATCGGCACGGCATTGACGGACAAAATCTGTCTTGCGCCTGTTTTGGGGTCGCGCAGGGCATATTCGCCGTCCCGCACCTCTTCCCCGGCCAAGGCCCTGGCAGTGGGGTAATCCACGCTGGACAGGGGACGGCCATCCAGGCTGGTGGCTTGCCACAGCGCAGCGTCGTGGCGAACGCCGATGATGGCGCTGCGTGACAGGCCCAGAATACGTTCGGCCGCTGCATTCACATCGGTAAACCGGCCATCAGGCCCGATCTCCATGATGGCGACGGGCGCCGTATTGACCAGCCGGCTCAGCCGTTCCTCACTGCGCCGAAGATCGTCCAATGCAATATCAAGATGGCCGGTCCGTTCCCGTACCCGCGCTTCCAGCGCCACGTTTGAGCTGCGCAGTTGGCCCTGTGCCAGTTCAGCCTGCCGGATCTGACGCAGGGCAACGATGGCAAGCGGCAGCAGCAGCAACGTTGCAACGATTGCGAAGCTGAAATGGCCCAGGGCGGCCCACCCCCATTCTGATTGCAAACCCGCCGTTGAAACGCCGTAAACGATCCGGACCGGCACCCGATCGACATCGGCCACCGCATAAAGCCGCTCCTGACCGTCAAAAGGTGAGGTGGTCGTCAGCATGCCGGTGGTCGGGTTACGGCGCGCCATCAGATCGGCGACGTTGCCCAGCACTGTGCCCGGTTCCATTGTCGAGGGATGTCGGACCAGAACTTCCCCATCATCACGGACCAGCATCACTTCTGCGTCGGGATGATTGGTGATGCTGGCATAGAAGGATTCAAAATAGGCGGGGCGCAGCGACACCTGCACCACTCCCAGGAAGCTCCCGTCATGCCCCTCAACCCGACGGGACAAGGCAAAGAACACCTCCGGATTCAGGCGACCCGACAGGCGGGCACTGATATGCGGTCCGATGACCCCATCCTCATGGGGTACGAAGTAATCGCGGTCGGCCACATTCAGTTCCGGAACCGGCCAGCGCATCGTGCTGATCCGCACCTGTCCGGCAGCGTCCACCAGCCAGTAAGACTGAACCTCTGGCGCTTCGCCGGCCAGATCACGCAGCCATTCAAACAGGCGGGGTGTTGCGGCTACCCCATCCCAGCCTTGGCTGCGGACCAGCCATTCGGTATTGCGCAGGACCAGAGCATGCGCGCCCATCAGTCGCGCCGCGTGTTCGGAAAGCTGATCGGCCTGGGCACGGGTATCGGCACTGGCCCGATCCATCACGCGCGCACGGCCCAGCAGCAGTTCAGCCGCGAACAGGGCAAGAGCGACCAGCAACGCCGTCAATGCCAGCCAGACGACGGCGCGTGATGGGTTGGCGGCCGGCGCATTCACAGTCGACGTCGCCACTTGCTGGTCGAAGACATCCTGCAAATCGCCGCCCTCGGTTCGCGTGAGCTATAGCAGATACGCGCGATGACGATTTCCGGGAAGCTGTTTCATCGGTAGAGGTCGATCTATGACGAAACGCATAGGTTCCCCGTCGGCGCCGGGCGGACGCGCGTAATGCGGCGTTGTTTCGGTCAGTTTCGGGGGCTATGGTGCGCCGCCTTTTCGTAAAGCAGTTTGGAAGCATTTCCGCATGACCAGCGCCCCGATCCAAGCCGCCACCCGCATTGATCGTCGCTTTGCAGCCCTGAAGCAGCAGGGCCGTGGCGGTCTTGTCACCTTCATCACGGCCGGCGACCCCGACCATGAGACCAGCCTGGCCCTGCTCAAAGGGCTGCCTGGTGCCGGTGCCGACGTCATCGAACTGGGCATGCCCTTTACCGATCCGATGGCCGATGGCCCCGCCATCCAGGCCGCCGGCTTGCGCGCGCTGAACAAGGGCGCGCGGATGACACGCACGCTTGAGATGGTGCGCGCCTTTCGTCTGGGCGATGACGAGACACCGCTGGTCCTGATGGGTTACTACAACCCGATCTATTCCTATGGCGTGGAACGGTTCCTGGCGGATGCACGTGAAGCCGGCGTTGATGGGCTCATCGTCGTTGACCTGCCGCCGGAGGAAGATGGCGAACTCTGCGAACCGGCGTTGAAAGCCGGGGTCAACTTCATTCGCCTGACCACGCCCACTACGGATGATGAACGGATGCCGGCTGTGCTGGCCAATACGTCGGGCTTTGTCTATTACGTGTCCGTTACTGGCATCACCGGGGCCGGCAGCGCCAGCAACGCCGCGATCGACGAGGCCGTGGCCCGCCTGCGCCGGCACACAGACCTGCCGCTGGCCGTCGGTTTCGGCATCACGACGCCCGAACAGGCCGCCGCTGTGGCCCGTGTCGCCGACGCCGCCGTGGTCGGCAGCGCCATTGTCCGTCAGATCGAGGCCAACCTGGACACCGACGGCAAGCCCGCTGCCGGTCTGGTGGAGAATGTGCTAGAGTTCGTGCGGGCGCTGGCCCAGGGCGTGCGGACCGCCCGGGGGTAAGTGCCAGGACCCGCGAGGTGCGCCATGGCTTATGCGTATGAGATTGGTGACGAATTGCCGCCACCGCCGACGCGGGCGGAGGTCGAGGCTGATCTCGCGGACTGGAAGGCGCGCCTTGTCGAACTTGTAACTACTCTCCGGCATTGGGCGACAGAGGTTCCTGGCATTCGCTGCGTGGTCGTAGAGACCGAGAAGCACGAACGCAAAATGGCATTGGTCGGCATCCATCAGCCCATAGGCTTGCCGCTTCTGCTTATCGACAGAAAGCCGTCACAGGCCCAGGAAACATTGCCTGCCCAGTCGGGTGAAACACCGGCCTTAGGCCAAGGCGGCATGTCCGTTTGGCCCGACGCCCGCTGGGTGATCGGTACCCGCGGCCAGGTTTGGATTCAATCCACTGACTTGCTCGAGACGTTGGTGGACATCGGTAAGCCGGGCGCACCAGACTGGCGTTATACTCAGCATGGCGAGTTCTTGCGTCCACTCACAAAAGAATCATTCCAATCAATAGTTAAGAGATTGCAGTGAGCCCGTTCAAGGACATCATTGATGCCCATGAGGTCGCTGATGATGCGACACGTAAAAAAATGGGTACAGTTGCTATGGCGGGTCATGATGATCATTTCGTTGAACTTTACCACCTGTCGATAATTGCAGCGAACGCTTACTTTTTCATGCTGTTCGCCCGCTTCGAGCATCGGGTAACTGAATTGGCCATGATCCGAGTGGAAGCAGGCCGCCAAGCCACCATCGCATCTGATCGCCGCGTCTGGGCTGTGCTTGATGTCAAGAAAATGGACTTCCTCCGTCGATTGGCACTGTTGACGGACAAGGGGTCGTCGGATTACGCAACTGTCAAAGAGCTATATGAGGATCGTAACGCCATTGCTCATGGCAGTCTCGTCGAGACGAAGCCGAACGTGAAGGTGGTTGCGACCATACTCAGCGGGGTTCTCTCCCGCCTTGAAGGTACCCCATGAACTGGCTGACCAACTTCGTTAAACCCAAGATCCAGGCCCTCGTCTCCAAGAAGGAGGTCCCGGACAATCTCTGGCATAAATGCCCGTCCTGCGGCGCGATGCTGTTCCATCGTGACCTGGAGGAGCAGTTGCATGTCTGCCAGCATTGCGGCCACCATATGCGTCTGGACCCCGTGCGCCGGCTGAAGACGCTGTTAGATCCGGGCTATCAGATGATCGAACTGCCCAAGGTGGTGGTCGATCCGTTGAAGTTCCGGGATCAGAAGCGCTACACCGACCGGCTCAAGGAAGCGCAGACCAAGACGGGCCGGCAGGACGCCATTGTCGTGGCCCATGGCAAGATCAACGGCCAGGGCGCCGTGGTCGCCGCTTTTGACTTCAACTTCATGGGCGGCTCCATGGGCATGGCGGTCGGTGAGGGCCTGTTGGCCGCCGCCCGGTTGGCTGTATTGCAGCAGGTACCGCTGATCGCCATCCCGGCCTCGGGCGGGGCGCGCATGCAGGAGGCGATCTTGTCGCTGATGCAGATGCCGCGCACCGTCATCGCCGTGGAAATGGTCAAAGAAGCCGGTCTGCCCTATATCGTGTTGCTGACCGATCCGACCACGGGCGGCGTCACGGCCAGTTTTGCCATGCTGGGTGATATCCATATCGCAGAGCCCGGAGCCCAGATCGGCTTTGCCGGTGCGCGCGTCATTGAAAGCACGATCCGTGAAACCCTGCCCGAAGGGTTCCAGCGGTCGGAATATCTGCGCGATCATGGCATGGTTGACATGGTGGTCCATCGCAAGGAACTGCGTGAGACTCTGGGCCGGCTTATCGACCTGCTGCGCCGCCCCGGCCCCAGTGCCGATATCGTCAAGATCGGTCGTGGCAGTGGCGACCGTGCGACTGGCCGTAAGGGCAGTGGCCCGGCGGTCAGCGCCATCCAGGGCGGTGCCGGTTACCAATGATCAAGGCGGCCCCGCTGCTGCCCGCCTCTCCCCGGCTGGAGGCGGCGCTGGAACGGATGCGGCAGTTGCATCCGGTGGTCATCGACCTGTCGCTGGGACGGATTGAGCGGTTGCTGGCGCGTCTGGGGCATCCGGAGCGCCGGCTGCCCCCGACCGTCCATGTCGCGGGCACGAATGGCAAAGGCAGCACGGTTGCCTTCCTGCGTGCCATGGCTGAGGCGGCCGGGCACCGGGTTCACGTTTACACCTCGCCGCATCTGGTCCGCTTTAACGAGCGTATCCGCTTGGCTGGTAACCTGATCGGCGATGATGATCTGGCCGATATCCTGGAAGAGGTTGAAAAGGCCAATGCCGGCGATCCCATCACCTTTTTCGAGGTGACCACGGCGGCCGCTTTTCTGGCCTTTTCGCGTGTGCCAGCGGATCTGCTGATCCTGGAGGTCGGGCTGGGCGGGCGGTTGGATGCCACGAATGTCATTGATGCCCCGGTGGTCAGCCTGCTCACCCGCATTTCGTTAGATCATACGCAGTTCCTGGGTCCTACCCTGGCGGATATCGCGGGCGAGAAGGCTGGCATCATCAAGGCGGGGCGACATGCCATCGCCGGGCGGCAAGCCGATCCGGTGGTAGAACATGTCTTTGCCAACCGGGCGGCAGCCTTGGCGGCGCCGCTTGCGCTGCATGGGCGTGATTGGTCGGTGTCCGCCAATGAAACGGGGTTCCGGTTCGAGGACAGGACCCGCCGGTTGGACCTGCCGCCGCCCGGCCTGATGGGCGCGCATCAGGTGGACAATGCCGGCCTGGCCATCGCCGCGACAGCATTCCTGCCGGTCAGAATCGAAGAGGATGCCATCCGTCAGGGCCTGGCCCGTGTGGAATGGCCAGCGCGGCTTCAGCGTCTGACGCGGGGCCCCCTGCCTGATCTGCTGCCGGCCGGATGGGACCTGTTCCTGGATGGCGGGCACAATGACAGCGCCGGAGAGGTTCTGGCCCTGCAACTGGCGGCCTGGGGGGCTGAGGGGCGGCCACTGGATGTGGTGTTCGGCATGCTGGGATCAAAGCGGCCGCTGGATTTCCTGCGCCCCGTGGCCCCCTATGTCCGTCGGTTGCGGGCCGTGGCTATTCCCGGCGAACCCAACAGTGTCACGGCCGCCGATGCCGCCGCTTTCGCGCGTCAGGCGGGAATGGAAGCCGATGCGGCCTTAGATGTGGCCGGCGCTGTTGCGGAACTGGCGGCCCTGGGGCGGGAAGGGATGCCGGCCCGGTTGCTGATCTGTGGATCACTCTATCTGGCGGGGACTGTGCTGGCCCGGAACGGTTGAGCACAAGAAAATGCCGTCCCTTCACGGAGATAAAGGGACGGCATCAAGTTTCCTCTGGGAACAGAAAGAGATGAAAGCAGAAGTGAAGACCAGATCGCGTGCCGGTTAATCAGTCGGCGGCCCGCAACATGGCAGTGTAAATTGCCATTACAGCTTCGATGCTGATCCCGCCGGCGCGGGCGCCTGCCGTCAGCATCTCCTGTGTCGGCTTCACGGGAACAGCCGTCAGGCCGCGAATACCCATCTGTTCGACCTCGTTCAAAGCGAAACGCATCCGGTCGCTCAACATGGTTTCGTTGACATTGGTGAACATGCGGGCCGCGTCCTTCATGACGATTGCTCCTGATCCCTGATCAGCCGGCGCGGTGGTCGCAACACCGATCCGCCCTGTGGATGTTTGACTATAGGCGCGCCTCCCACCAACGCTCTACTGTGCAGACGTATAGTTTTGTTAAATGCCGTGATGTTCGTAACCGTTCGCCTCTTTTCGCCTCTGGCTTGCATCTGTTGGCCGCGTTATAGCCGCGCTGGCAGTCGCCGCGCTTTCGGATTAGGGTGGCGTCCTTCCTTTTGTCTTTTGAACGAAGACCATGGCATCCCCCATCTTTCACATGTGCCGCGCCGACGAGTGGCAGGCGGCCCTGGCCGCCGGTCGCTATGAGGGTTCCTCACAGGACCAGGCGGACGGGTTCATTCATTTCTCGACAGCGGCGCAATTGCCGGAAAGTGCCGCTAAGCACCGCGCGGGACAGACAGGCCTGCTGCTGTTGACGGTTGATGCGCCAGCCTGCGGTGATGCCCTGAGATGGGAAGCGTCGCGCGGGGGACAATTGTTCCCGCATCTTTATGGTCCGCTGTTGCCTGCCGCCGTGATCCGCGTCGATCCGCTGCCGCTGGGCGCCGATGGCCGTCATGTGATGCCGGCCCATGTGTCGGAGGGGAACTGAATGGTCGATCTTTACCCTCTGGCCCGTCCGTTCCTGATGGCGATGGATGCGGAGCAGGCGCATAATCTGACCATCGCGGCGCTGAAGACCGGGCTGGTGCCCGGTGGGTCGCGTCGGGACCCGGCCAGTTTGTCCACCCGTGTCTTCGGACTGGATTTCGCCAATCCTATCGGGCTGGCTGCCGGTTTTGACAAGAATGCCGAAGTGCCCGACGCCATGTTGAAGCTGGGTTTCGGCTTTGTCGAATGTGGCACGGTGACCCCGCGTCCACAGGACGGCAACCCCAAGCCCCGCCTGTTCCGGGTGCCCACGGCCCAGGCGGTGATCAACCGCTTCGGGTTCAACAACCAAGGGCTTGAGGTCTATGCGGAACGGTTGCAGGCCCGGTCCGGCCGTTCAGGCATCGTTGGCGCCAATGTCGGCAAGAACAAAGAAACGGCAGACGCGGCGAGCGATTACACGGCCTGTATTCGCCGGGTAGCACCGCTGGCCAGTTATCTGGTCGTCAATGTCTCCTCCCCCAATACGCCAGGTCTGCGCACCCTGCAATCGCGTGATGCGTTGGCCGATCTTCTGGGGCAATGTCTGGCCGCGCGGGCGGAAACAGGGGCCAAACCGCCGCTGCTGCTGAAGGTAGCGCCCGACCTGACGGATGAGGACAAGGCTGACATTGCCGCAGTGGTCCTGAACAGCGGCATTGACGGGCTGATCGTGTCCAACACCACGTTGGCCCGCCCGGCGGCCATCCCGTCCGCCTTGGCGGCCGAAGCTGGTGGCCTGTCGGGCCGGCCGTTGCTGGAACCATCCACCAAGGTATTGGGCGAATTCTATCAATTGTTGGGCGGCCGGTTGCCGTTGATCGGTGTTGGCGGTGTGTCGTCGGGCGCCGATGCTTATGCCAAAATTCGTGCCGGGGCCAGTTTGGTACAGCTATACTCGGCGCTGGCCTATCAGGGACCGGGGCTGGTGGGGCGGATAAAGGCCGAGTTGGCGATGCGGCTGGCCGATGATGGTTATGCCCATGTGGCCGACGCGGTAGGGGCTGCCCACCGCAAGGGTTAATCCAGGTCGGGGAGAAGGGTTGCGCATGCATTGGTTCCGCCATCTGGTATTCGCCGCCGTGTATATCGCCCTGGCGCTGGTCGTGGCGCTGACCTTGCCCCTTTCGGTGACGGGCATGGATGGGCACACGGCTCTGCTGTTCGGGCTGGCGATTCTCACGTTCGGCGGGTTGCTGCATGAATTCTGGTCTCGCCAGGATGAACGCAACCGGCTGGAAGGCCGGATCTGGGAAATTGAGGCAGGGCTGGAGGAAATGCGCCTGCAACTGGATGCGCAGCGCGGCCATTCCGGTGCCATGCCCGCCGACCCGTCGGAGGTGGCGGCTGTGCTGTCAGAGGCACGGGTGCTGGAGCGTCTGGCCGACCGGTTGCCGACACATGTTGCAAGGTCGGCGCCGGCAGTGGTCGGGGGAGCCGATGCCGGCCCGCTTTTTGCGCCACGCCCCCTGACGGCGCAGCCTGTACCCACGGATACCGGCGCCATCCTGGATCATGTTCGCGAGGCGTTGCGCACCGATCAGGTGGATATCTTCTTGCAGCCCGTGGTGAGCCTGCCACAGCGCAAACATCGCTACTACGAACTGTTTTCCCGTATCCGCGCGGGACTGGATGCAGATGGCAAGCCGCGTTACCTGCTGCCAGAGCAGTATCTGGGTGTGGCCGCCGATGCCGGGCTGATCGCCACTATCGACAATCTGCTGCTGTTCCGCTGCATCCAGTTGCTACGGGAGACGGAGAAGCGCCACCAGAATGTCGGCTTCTTTTGCAATATCTCCGCGGCTACGCTGAACGATGCTGCCTTTATGCGGGAATTTGTGACCTACATGGGCCAGAACCCCAATCTGGCGACGAAGCTGGTTTTTGAGTTGTCGCAGGATGATTTGATGCAGGGCGGTCTGTTCGCCACCAGCTTCCTGGACGGGTTGCGGCGCCTTGGCTTCCATTTCTCCATGGATCAGGTCTACCGCCTGGATCTGGATTGGAACGAGTTGGCACGCCACGAAATCCGTTTTGTGAAGCTGGATGCGGCCCGTCTGCTCGACCCCGATGGCCGCTTTGCCGACCCGCGTGCTGTGCGAGAGTTGCGGCAGCAGTTGGACCGCAACAATATCGACCTGATTGTAGAGAAGGTCGAAACAGAGGCCCAGCTTTTGGAACTGCTGGACCTCTATATCGACTTCGGTCAGGGCTATCTTTTCGGCGAGCCAAGACTAGCCCGCAAACAGGCCGGCAGTTAAGCCCGGTCAGGCCGCCGCCGCCTCTGTCCGGTAGCCGGCGCGCAGCAGATCGGCCAGCCGGCGCCGTAATTCGGCATTCTCCCGCTCCAACTGTTCCAGGCGCCGGATCATGGCCGGCTTCTCCCCCGCCTGGTCCTGACGCCAGCGGTAATAGGTGACACGGGTCACGCCCAGTTCGCGGGCGATATCCACGATCTTGTAGCCTTCGTTCAGCAGTGCGTCGGCCAAGGCCAGTTTCTGCTCCACCTCTTCGGTGGTGTAACGACGCTTCAACATGCCCTTACTCCCTGATGGGTGGTTCGTTGCCTTCACTCGGCGGCATCCCGCCATTGTCCGGCAACCCAGGTGCCGGTAACCGTCAATGTCTGGTCCAGCAGCACGAGATCCGCCCGCCATCCCGCCTGGATGCGACCCAGCCGGTCGTCGAGATGCAGGAAGCGCGCGGGATAAAGCGAGGCCATGCGCAGCGCTTCTTCTACATCCACACCCATCAGATGGATGGCGTTGCGCACCGCCTGAGCCATGTCGATATCGGCCCCGGCCAGGGTGCCGTCATCGGTGACCAGGCGCCCATCACGGCGATGGATGGTCTGCCCGTAAAGCTGGAAATTGGTTGCATCGGTGCCTGTCGGCGGCATGGCATCGGTCACCAGCATCAACCCGCCCGGTCCCTTGGCCGCCAACGCCAGACGTAACATGGCGGGATGCACATGCACCCCATCCACGATGATGCCGCAAACGGTATCGCGGGCCGTCAGGGCGGCCCCGGCGATGCCTGGCTCCCGGTTGGCCAGCGGCGGCATGGCGTTGAACAGATGGGTGAAGCCGGTCAGGCCAGCATCCACCGCTGCCAGGGTCTGGGCAAAGCTGGCTGCCGAATGCGCCCCCGCCACAATCACGCCTGCCGCCACCAGTCGCGTAATCTCGGCTGGTGTCACCCGGTCCGGGGCCAGGGACAGCAGTACACGAGCATCATGCGCGCCAAACCGGTCGGGCAGCCCTTCCAGGAAATCCAGATCACTTTCGCTGGCTTGCCGTACATGGTCCAGATTATGGACCCCGCGCCGTTCCGGCGTCAGGAACGGGCCTTCCAGATGCACCCCAATGACGCCGGACCCGATCACAGCACTGGCAGAGGCTGCCGCCAGGGCGGCCGCCTGCATCCCCTCCACCCGATCGGTGATGAAGGTGGGCAGCAGGGCGGTGGTGCCGAACCGGCGATGGGCCCGCGCGATGGCCAGCGCCGCCTCGCGCGTCGGCGTGTCGTTGAACAGCACCCCGCCGCCGCCATTAACCTGGGTATCGATGAAACCGGGCGCCAGCAACATGTCGGGCGACAGGCGCCGCAGGGCCACCCCGGCAGGCGCCGTGGAACCGGGCGGCAGGACCGCCGCCACCCGTTCACCCTGGATCAGGATATCGGCATTGATGGTGCGGGTGCCGGTAAAGACGCGCGCACCGGTTAACAGGGTGCCCGTCATCACACCGTCTCCGTTACCTTGCGCAGGTTGGCGGGCACGTCGGGGTTCAGGCCGCGGCGTTGAGACACGGTATGGATGGCCATGTAAAAGCTCTGCACCGCCGCCAGCGGGGCCAGTTCCGGGGCCAAGTCTGGCACTGACGGTAGCGGGATCACGCCCTTCACACTGTCATCGCTGCTGAAGACCGGCGCGCCGAGATCGACGCAGCGGGCGATGGCTGCCCGCGTGGCCGCCGCCGTCGCGTCATTCTGGTTGATGGCCAGGACAGGGAAATCGGGGCCGACCAGGGCCAGCGGCCCGTGGATGACCTCTGCCGCGCTGAACGCTTCGGCATGCAGGCGGCAGGTTTCCTTGCATTTCAGGGCCATTTCCATAATAGCCCCCGTGCCGACGCCACGCCCGATGATGTAAAGCCCCGTCTTATCCGTCAGAGACAGCAGGGCGGGCGTCCAGTCCAGTTCCGCCGCCGCTGACAGGGCCGCCGGGGCCTGGGATGCCGTATGACGCAGGGCGGCATCCTCCTTCCATTCCGCCACCATGGACAGGAAGGCAAAGCAGGCGGTCAGGTAGGATTTGGTGGCCGCCACACTGATTTCCGGTCCGGCGCAGAGCGGGATGAACAGGTCTGCCGCCTCGGCCAGAGGTGATGTCTCGTCATTCACGAAGGCCACGACATAGGCCCCGCCCTTCCTGGCCGCCGCCGCCAGACGCAGCAGGTCCGGGCTACGTCCGCTCTGCGACACGGCCACAAACAGGGCGCCATCGACCTTCAAATCAGTATTGTACAACGACACGACCGACGGGCCGACCGACGCAACAGGCAGGCCCAGATGGGTTTCGATCAGGTACTTGCCGTAGGTGGCGGCATGGTCTGAGCTGCCGCGCGCACAGGTCACCACCAGCGACGGGTTCAGGTCGCGCAACTTGGACCCCAGAACGCTGAACAAAGGGCCACAGCGCTCGATCTGACGCTGAATGGCGGCGGCACTTTCCGCCGCTTCAACGGCCATCTTGGTGCTGGTGCTGTCGGGCTTGGTCATCGCTTTGGTCTCTCACAGGTCGCATCAGCACAGGCGCATGCGACTTTTATCGGTTCGGATCATGTCGCAAACGGGCCTTTGGCCCTGATGCGACCTACGGGGTTGTTGGCGTCGTCAGGTTCAGTTCCACGATGAAATCGTAGGCGTCGCCCCGGTACTGGCTGCGCACGAATTCCAGCGGGCGGCCATTTTCCAGAAAGCTGCGGCGTTCGATAAACAGAGCCGGCGTACCCTCCGGCACTTGCAGGATACTGGCCTGATCGGTCGTCAGCAGGCCGGCGGACAGGCGCTGCAGCGCGCGATAGGGTGGATATCCCAAGCCGCGCAGCACATCGTAGAGCGAGCCGGTCACCAGCAACGGATCGGGTAGGATGCGGGCTGGCACCACCGACAGTTCAATGGCCATCGGCGCCTCATCGGCCAGACGCAGACGCCACAGGCGGCTGACCTTCTCCCCCAGTGCCAGACCCAGCACCATCGCCTCTTCCGGGCTGGCAGACGCCACCGTGCGCGACAGCCAGCGCGATGACGGTTCCAGCCCGCGCGACCGCATATCCTCGGAAAAGCCGGTCAGGGCCGACAAGGGCTGTTCCACATGCGGGGCCTTGGCCACAAAGGTACCGGCGCGCGGGCGCTGATGCAGCAACCCTTCATCGACCAGCGCCTGCACCGCCTTGCGTACCGTCACGCGCGATACCGCAAACCCTTCGGCCAGATCGCGTTCAGCAGGCAGTGCATCCTCCACCGCCAGCGTCCCGTCGCTGATCAGTCGCTTCAGATGCCGGGCCAGTTGCATGTAAAGCGGCAGGGGGCTGTCGGCGGACAGGGCGGCGCTATCGAACAGGGGTTCGGTCACGCTCATGCGCCACCCGCCCGCCTGGCCAGCAGTACCCCGCCAGCCATGGCATCGCCCTTCGGTTCGGTCAACACACCGCGCACCCAGGGCGGCATCCAATCCAGCAGCACCGGCCCCAGCCCGCCCATGAGACAGATGGCGGGGGCACCCAGTTCCAGCAGGCGGCGGATATGCAGGACCAGATAATCGGCCTGTTCGCGCACCAGCCGCTCGGCCACCGGATCGCCCTTGCGCGCATGCTCCAGCACCAGCGGGGCCAGGGTCCCGTAATCCCCCGGTCGGGCGGGGCCGACCCAGGCGACGACGGCGGGCGGATCACCGCCCAGCGTCGCCATCACGGCCCGCGTCAGATCCGTGTGCGGCCCCAGGCCGTCATGACCCAGCAGGGCGGCCTTTACCGCCTCCCGACCCATCGACGCCCCGGAGCCCAGGTCCGATACCTCAAACCCCCATCCGCCAATGCCCCGGCCCACACCCTTAAGGATGATCTGCGCGGCACTGCCCGTGCCGGAAATCAGGATGGCGCCGTCCGCCCCGGCATGGGCGCCCAGGCAGGCGGTATAGGCGTCGGTATCGGACAGGATGCCGGCAAACGCCACTGGTGCGCTGTCGGCCACCCGCTGCTGATCGGCTGCGTTGGTGATACCGGCCAGCCCCAGGCCGATGAAGGTGCGGGACAACACGTCACGGCCCAGTTCCGCCTTCGCCAATGCCCCATCCACCGCTTCCATGATGGCATTCCAGGCGACATCCAGGCCCAGGCGGATATTGGCCGCTCCGCCCACAGCTTCGCCCAGCGTGCGTCCGGCCGCATCGGCCAGCCGCGCCCGACAGCGCGTGCCGCCACCATCAATGCCCAGGAACAGGGGAGAGGTCATGAAGGCGTCTCTTGGTCTCTATTCAATTGCTGACAGGTACGATACCAGATAAATACCAGATGGCAATATCCCAGGCCTGACTTGGCGATCAAATCTTCATCTGGTATGGTTGTCACGTCATTCGAACAAGACCAGAGACACACGATGTCCGCGACGGAGAAGGTGGGCCAACGGTTCCAGGGGCTGGACCAATGGTCCACGCCTGACATTCTGGAGGCGCTGTGGGCTGGGCAGGCGCGGGCCGTGTCGGCGTGTCTGGCGACCCTGCCGGCCCTGGGCCAGGCCGTGGATGAAGCGGCGGCGCGAATCGGCGCAGACGGCCGCTTGATCTATGTCGGAGCCGGATCATCGGCGGTGCTGGCGGCCCTGGATGGCTTGGAACTGCCCGGCACCTTCAGCTTCCCCCTGACGCGGGTGGAACTGATCCTGGCTGGCATTGGCGATCTGCGACTTGGGTTTGACGGGTCGGTGGAGGATGCGGGCGATGCCGGGGCCGACCGTGCCCGCGCTCTCTCTCCCGGTCCTGCTGACATTGTCATCGGTGTGTCGGCCAGCGGACGCAGTGCCTTTACCGTCGGTGCCCTGGATGTGGCGCGGGCGGCAGGGGCGCTGACCATTGGCATTGCCAGCAATGATGGTTCCCCCCTACTGCGGGCCGCCGAACATCCGCTGTTTGTGGATAGCGGGGAGGAGGTGATTGCCGGCTCCACCCGACTGGCGGCGGGTACTGCCCAAAAACTGCTGCTGAACCTGTTCTCTACAGCCCTGATGGTCCGGCTCGGCGGGGTATACGGCAACCTGATGGTCAACCTGCAGGTCAATAATGTGAAGCTGCAGGCCCGCGCGCTGGATATCCTCCGCGAGATCACGGGGGCTGATACCGGGGCGGCCACGCAGGCGCTGGCCGATTGCGGCGGGGCGCTGAAACCGGCGGCCCTGGTGCTGCTGCGCGGTGTGTCGCCCGATGGGGCGCGGGCCGCATTGGCAGCGGCAGGTGGCAATCTGCGCCGGGCGCTGGGGTGACCGATGGACCTGCTCGTCAAGCTCTACACCCTTCCGCCCGGTCCGGACCCGCTGCCCCCCGGCATCACCCTGCGTCGGGCATTGGCCCCGGAAGCGCCGGTGATCCTGCCCTGGATCGAAGAACGGTTCGGCGCCGGCTGGCGGGCAGAAGCGGCCGTAGCCCTGTCCACCTGTCCCCCCCGTATCCAGATCGCGCATGATGACGCCGGCGCCCTGCTGGGTTTTGCCTGCCACGACGTGACAGCGCGCGGCCTGTTTGGGCCGACCGGCGTGGATGAAAAGGCGCGGGGGACGGGGCTGGGCAAGGCGCTGCTATTGGCCAGCCTGCGCGCCATGGCGGCGGATGGCTATGCCTATGCCGTCATCGGCGGGGCGGGGCCGGTGGAATTCTACGTCAAGGCTGTCGGCGCCATCCCCATCGACGGGTCGGAGCCAGGTCTGTACCGGGGCATGTTGCGGCCCCGGTGATCAACTCCGTGTCATCAAGAACACCAGGATTGCCGTCGTCGCCGATACGTTCAGCGATTGGACCCGGCCGCTGCCGGCGATGGTGACCAGGTCGGTGCAGGCGGCCTGGCTGTCGGGCGGCATGCCGTGCTCCTCGTTCCCCATCACCACCGCGACGGGCTTTCCGCCCGGTTGCCGCGTCAGGTCGGACAGGGCAGGGAACGGTCCCAACGCCGTACCAATGGTGCGGTAGAAGCCGCCCAGCGCTTTCAGCGTGAGAGCAAAATTGGCGGCGCGGTAGAGGGTCAGATGTTCAAATCCGCCCTCGGCCACGCGATAGGCAGCTTCCGACGGCATGGCCTGCCCCGAATGGTCGGAGATGACGATCCGGGTCACACCGAAAAACGCGGCGGTGCGCACGATGGCACCCAGATTATGCGGGTTGGATACACCGTCCAGGATCAACAAGGGCTGGCCCGTCGCTGCCCAGCCCTGGGCCAGATCGAGACTGAAGGGCAGCACTGGGCGAGGGGCAGCTTCCACCACGATGCCGCCATGCATGGCGGACCCGGCGATCTTCTCCAACTCGTCCGACGGGACCAGCCGGAAGGGTTTGTGAGCGGCCGCCATGCGGGTGCAGAAGGGAGCGGCTGCCTGTTTCAGCCGTTCGTCGAAATAAAGTTTCTCTGCGCGATCAGGATCGCACGCGAACAGGGCCGTCACCGCCGGCAGGCCGCCAATACGAAACGGCTTGCGCCGGGTTTTGGCAGGGGCCGGCGGGCCGGCTTTGGGTTTCAGTGACAGGGTCGGGCGGTCGGCCATGAGGTCAGCCTGCGAAGAAAGTCAGCCAAGCCAGCATGATGCTGCCGATGAATATACGGTACCAGGCAAAGGGGGCAAAACCGTGCCGGCCCACGAAGGCTACCAGCCAGCGCACAACCAGCAGGGCCGACAAGAAGGCCACGATGAAACCGACCGCGATCATGCCGACACTGTCGACGGCCAGCACCTCGCGGTTCTTATACAGGTCATAGGTGGCGGCCCCCAGCATGGTGGGGATGGCGACGAAGAAGCTGAACTCCGCCGCCGCCTTGCGCTCCACCCCCATGAGCAGGGCGCCGATGATGGTCGCGCCGGAGCGCGAGACGCCGGGGATCATCGCCAGACACTGGGCAAAGCCGATGGACAAAGACAATTTCGGCGGGAACGCCTCCACCGCAAAATGCTGTGGCCGGGGCACCAGCCGTTCGGCCGCCAAGATGGCGATGCCGCCAGTGATCAGGGCGATGGATACAACTGTGGGGTTGAACAGCACATTCTTGATGTAGGAATGGGCAAACACCCCGATCACGGCGGCAGGCAAAAAGGCCAGCAGGATGGCGGCCGTAAATCGGTAGCTTTCGCCATTGCCCTGCACCAACCCGCGCACCACCCCCCAGAGCTTCTGGAAATAGACCAGCAGGATAGCCAGAATGGCGCCCAATTGGATCACCACCTTGAACAGGTCCTCTGCTTGCCCCTTGAAGCCCAGCATCTCCCCCAAAAGGATCAGATGGCCGGTGGACGAGACGGGTATAAACTCCGTCAACCCCTCCAGCAGACCGAGAAGGATGGCATCAAGATAGGGGGCGAGGTCGCTCAAAATCGGTGGTCCTGGCAGGCGTCGGTCGGCGCCTTATAGCAGCCAGTGCCGAGAGCGGCGAGGGGCATGATGGTAACCGACGGCCACACGGTGGTGGCCCCGGCCCCTTTCCATTTCAAGTATCCTGTAAAACCTTTCTGGCAATGCAGATACGCCCTTCCAACCAGACCGATTCATTTCATATGATCAAGGGGCGCAAGAGAGGACCCATCAATTGATCGTTAACCGCCATGGCTGAGGATGATAAGCACGGGAACGGGGGGACGTCGACAGGCGTGGTCGTGAAGGCCAAGCCGAAGACGAAAAAGCCCGCCATGTATAAGGTCCTGATGCTGAACGACGACTACACCCCCATGGAGTTCGTCGTGCATGTCCTTGAACGCTTCTTCAACAAGAACCGTGATGAAGCGACCCGGATTATGCTGCATGTCCATCGGCGGGGCGTCGGCGTCTGTGGTGTGTTTACCTATGAAGTGGCGGAAACAAAGGTGACCCAGGTCATGGACTTTGCCCGTCAGCACCAGCACCCGTTACAGTGCACCCTGGAAAAGGATTAGCGCATCATGCTGTCGCGGAATCTCGAACAGACCCTCCACCGGGCCCTGGCCAACGCCAACGAACGGCGTCACGAGTATGCGACGCTGGAACATCTGCTGCTGGCATTGACCGAAGACCAGGATGCCCTGGCCGTGCTGCGCGCCTGCGGCGTGGATGTCGCGAAGCTGAAGGCCGAACTGGTCGAATATCTGGACGGGGAACTGTCCAACCTGGTCACCACCCGCCAGGATGATGCCAAGCCCACGGCCGGTTTCCAGCGCGTGCTGCAACGCGCCGCCATCCATGTTCAGAGCAGTGGCCGGGAAGAGGTGACGGGCGCCAATGTGCTGGTCGCCCTGTTCTCCGAACGCGAAAGCCACGCCGTCTATTTCCTGCAGGAACAGGAAATGACGCGCTTCGACGCCGTAAACTACATCTCCCATGGTATCGCCAAGGCGCCCGGTCGGGCTGAGCCCAAGCGGGTGTCGGGTGCGGATGAGGAGGCGCATGCGGAGAAGGTGGTGAAGAAGGGGACCGATGCGCTGGAGGCCTATTGCGTCAACCTGAACAAGAAGGCGCTGTCCGGCAAGATCGACGCCCTGATCGGGCGTGAGCAGGAGGTGGAACGCACCATCCAGATCCTCTGCCGCCGTTCGAAGAACAACCCGCTCTATGTGGGTGACCCTGGCGTGGGCAAGACCGCCATCGCCGAGGGTCTGGCGCGGCGTATTGTGCAGGGCGAGGTGCCGGACATCCTGAAGAAGGCCACCATCTACTCGCTCGACATGGGCTCGCTGCTGGCCGGTACCCGTTATCGCGGTGACTTCGAGGAGCGGTTGAAGGCGGTGGTGTCGGAGCTGGAGGCGCTGGAAGGCTCCATCCTGTTCATCGACGAAATTCATACCGTCATCGGTGCCGGCGCCACCAGCGGTGGGGCCATGGATGCGTCCAACCTGCTGAAGCCGGCGCTGGCTTCGGGCGCGCTGCGCTGCATCGGCAGCACGACCTACAAGGAATATCGTTCCTATTTCGAGAAGGACCGCGCCCTGGTCCGCCGCTTCCAGAAGATCGATGTGAACGAACCGTCGATCGAAGACGCGATCAAGATTCTGGACGGCATCAAGGTCTATTACGAAACGCACCACAAGGTGCGCTACACCAAGGATGCCATCCGGTCGGCCGTGGAACTGTCGGCCCGCTATATCGGTGACCGCAAACTGCCCGACAAGGCCATCGACGTGATCGATGAGGTGGGGGCAGCGCAAACCATGCTGCCCGAAAACAAGCGCAAAAAGACCATCACCCAGAAGGATGTGGAAGCCGTGGTCGCCAAGATCGCGCGCATCCCGCCCAAATCGGTCAGCCGCGATGACAAGGAAGTGCTGCTGAACCTGGAACGCGACCTGAAGACCATGGTCTTCGGCCAGAATCAGGCCATCGAAGCCCTGGTCTCGGCCATCAAGTTGGCCCGTGCGGGCCTGCGTGAGGCGGAAAAGCCCATCGGCAACTACCTGTTCTCCGGCCCCACCGGTGTCGGCAAAACGGAGGTCGCCAAGCAGCTTGCCCGGACACTGGGCATTGAGCTGGTTCGCTTCGATATGTCTGAATATATGGAGCGGCACACGATCAGCCGCCTGATCGGCGCGCCGCCCGGCTATGTCGGTTTCGACCAGGGCGGCATGCTGACCGATGCCATTGATCAGCATCCGCATTGCGTGCTGCTGCTGGATGAGATCGAGAAGGCGCATCCCGACATTTACAACATCCTGTTGCAGGTGATGGACCATGGCAAGCTGACGGACCATAACGGCAAGATTGTCGATTTCCGCAACGTCATCCTGATCCTGACCACCAATGCCGGTGCCGCCGACATGGCCAAGCATGCCATCGGTTTTGGTAGTGGTGTACGGACCGGCGATGATCAGGAAGCCATCAACAAGACCTTCACACCGGAATTCCGCAACCGTCTGGATGCCATCATCCCGTTCGGCAATCTGGGTCCGGATGTGGTGGCCCGGGTGGTGGACAAGTTCGTGATGGAGCTGGAAGCCCAGTTGACCGACCGTGGCGTCACCATCGAACTGACCGATGGTGCCCGCGCCTGGCTGGCCAAGAAGGGCTACGACCCCGTCATGGGCGCGCGCCCGCTGGCCCGCACCATCCAGGAACATGTGAAGAAGCCGCTGGCCGAGGAACTGCTGTTCGGCAAGCTGTCGAAGGGCGGGGCCGTGCGCGTCATCCTGAACAAGGAAGGCGACGGCCTGGATTTCGACTATGCCGAGCCGAAAGGCCAAAAACGCGAGGAAAAGGTCGAAGAACTCGCGTGATTTGACATTATGTATCATACCTTAGACATTGGGCGTGTAAGCAACGCCCGATGTCGGAGGTATGATGCGTGTTCTGAGGTTGCTGAACTGGCCGATCCTACTGGTCATCGGCGCTATGCTGTCAGGTTGCGGCGGGAATGCCGCTCTTGTTCGTGACCGCGAGGATGTGCCGGTCCTGCAAGGTTCCGGTAAGGCACTGGTTTACTTCAGTGCCGGCATCGACCAGATGGGCGGGCTGTTCACCAGCGACTATGTCTCCCAGCCGATGTTGACGCTGGCGGTGGATCCACCCGTGAAGGTGATGGAGAACGGCGTCCTGGTTGAAAAGAAGCTTTTTTTCGCGGTAGCCCAGGACCGTTTTTTCACTTTGCCCGCCGGTCGCTACGGTTTGGCCAATATCTCCACGTATGATGGCGGCCGCAACAATGCCAGCTACCGTCTGGGCCGTATCGATGGTCGATGGATCATCGATTTCGAGGTCAAGGAGGGCGATGTCCTTTATCTTGGCCATTGGCATTTCGCACCCGACCGGCAGGACCCCGCCAACGTCCGGCTGGATATCCGTGTCGATGACCGGTTCGACCAGATCGCGGCCGACCTGCGCCAGCAACTGAACAAGCAGGAACGCGGGCGCGGCGACCGGTTGGTGCGGCGTTTGGTGGTTCCCACCCGGTCGTCCGTGCCCCTGATTGCGGCGCCGGCAAATATGCCCTGACGGCGTGCAGCCGATCCTGAAAGACGCCCGGCGGGGAGACCTGCCGGGCTTTTTCTCGGCGCGGATCGGTTGCGTCATTGCCCCAAAACAGGCGGAATGCCTCGCTGGAAACCAAGATAGTCCCATTTCGGTCCTAATTTCGCATCTGCGAGCGACTCTCAATGGTCATTATGCGGAAATGCATCGGAACCATGCAGGGATAAAAGGTCAGTTATACTGACGTATCGCGCAAAAACTGCTGGAACAGGCCAATTTTCCGCTTTATATGAACATCAATGGTGCCGTTTGGGAAAGGGGATTACCCACCTGCGGGCGCCGCTTCCAACGGTGCGAAGCCCTCTTGCTTCGCACTGCGGCAGGAAAGGGGCCTCCGCCCCGGTTGATGCAAGGATTTGGTTTCATGGCGACGCAGAAGATGCTCGGTTTCGTTCACACCGACCAACGCATGCCCGACAAGCGCAAGGCCGACCTGCGCCGCCAGGATTTCAACGAGATTTATGCCCGTTTCAGCGACGATGGCGCGAAGGAGCAGGCCAATCGCTGTTCGCAGTGCGGTGTGCCCTTCTGCCAAGTGCATTGCCCCGTTTCCAACAATATCCCCGACTGGCTGAAGCTGACGGCCGAAGGGCGGTTGGAAGAGGCGTATGAACTGTCGCAGGCGACCAACAACCTGCCGGAAATCTGTGGCCGCATCTGCCCGCAGGATCGCCTGTGTGAAGGCAATTGCACCATCGAACAATCGACCCATGGAACCGTGACCATTGGCGCGGTGGAAAAATACATCACCGACACGGCCTTCGATAAGGGCTGGGTCAAGCCCATCGTGCCGCGCATTGAGCGCGAACAGTCGGTCGCCATTATCGGTGCCGGCCCCGCCGGATTGGCCGCCGCCGACCAGTTGCGCAAGAAGGGCTATCAGGTCCATGTCTATGACCGGTATGACCGGGTCGGCGGCTTGCTGATGTATGGCATTCCGGGCTTCAAGCTGGAAAAGGATGTGGTCATCCGCCGCTGGAAGCTGCTGGAGGAAGGCGGCGTCAAGTTCCACCTGGGCGTGGAAATCGGCCGGAACACCGACATGCGGACCCTTCGCGCCCAGCATGACGCCGTGCTGATCGCCACGGGTGTCTATAAGGCGCGCGACCTGGGCGGGCCGGGTGCTGGCCTGGATGGCATCGTGCCGGCGCTGGATTACCTGACCGCCAGCAACCGCAAGAGCCTGGGCGACACGGTGCTGGATTTCGAGACGGGCAAGCTGAACGCCAAGGGCAAGAAGGTCGTGGTCATCGGTGGCGGTGACACCGCCATGGACTGCGTGCGCACCGCCATCCGCCAGGGCGCGATGTCGGTGAAGTGCGTCTATCGCCGCGACCGCAAGAACATGCCCGGTTCCCAGCGTGAAACCGCCAATGCCGAGGAAGAAGGCGTGGAATTCGTCTGGCAGACGGCGCCGGAAGGTTTCACCGGTGACGCGCATGTCACGGGCGTGAAGGCCTATAAGATGCATATGGGCGTGGCCGATGCCACCGGCCGCCAGACCCCGCTGCCCATCGAAGGCTCCAACTTCACCATGGACGCCGATCTGGTGATCAAGGCCCTGGGCTTTGACCCCGAAGACATCCCCACCCTGTTCGGTGTGCCGGAACTGAAGGTCAGCCGCTGGGGCACGGTGCAGGTGAAGTATGCCACCATGATGACCAACCTGGACGGCGTGTTCGCCGCCGGCGACATTGTGCGCGGCGCCAGCCTGGTGGTGTGGGGCATCAAGGATGGCCGCGACGCCGCTGTGGGCATCCACAACTACATCCAGGCCAAGATCGCCCAGGGCGTGGCGGTTGCGGCAGAATAAGTCGCCCCGATAGCCGGAACTTTCTCCATCCACCGTCAACGGGTGAATTGCGTCCATGCTCCGCCTCTATGACCACCTCACCTCCGGGAACGGCTTTAAGTGCCGCTGGCTGCTGTCGCAGCTTCGCCTGCCGTTTGAGCGGGTGGAGATGGATATTGATGCGGCCCAGACGCGGACCGACGCTTTCCTGGCGCTCAACCCCAACGGGCGCATCCCGCTGTTGCGGCTGGCACCCGGCGACTTCCTGGCCGAAAGCAACGCCATCCTGCGCTGGCTGGCTGAGGACACGACTTTCTGGCCGGATAATCGCCGCGACAAGGCCGCCGTCCTGCAATGGCTGTTCTGGGAACAGTATAGCCATGAACCGAACATCGCGACGGCCCGGTTCTGGATCACCCATAAGGTGGCCATGGACCCCGAACGTATCCATGCCCTGATCGTGAAGCGCGAGCAGGGGCATGCGGCGCTGAAACTGATGGAACGCCACCTGACGGGCCGGGACTGGTTCGTGGGGCAGAAGGCCACCATCGCCGACATCGCACTCTACGCCTACACCCATGTGGCGGAAGAAGGGGGCTTCGACCTTGCCCCCTATCCAGCCATCCGCGACTGGCTGGACCGGTTTGCCGCCCAGCCGAACCACATCAACATCACAGACGCCGTGGGCACGCCCGTGTCCCTGGCCGACGCACTGTCTTCCGAACAGAGGGCCTGACCATGACCGACGCCACCATCAACGCCGGTGAGATTTTCGCGGCCGAGTACACCGCCAACAAGGCCCTGCTGGACACGACTGCCTTTGTCGATACCGAACAGCATGATGCCTGTGGCGTCGGCTTTGTGGCGGCCATTGACGGCAAGCCTCGCCGCGAGGTGGTGGAAAAGGCCGTGGAGGCGCTGAAGGCGCTCTGGCACCGCGGTGCCGTCGATGCCGACGGCAAGACGGGCGACGGGGCTGGCATCCATGTGCAGTTACCGCAGGCGTTTTTCCGCGAACATGTGGTCCGTACTGGCCATCCGGAGCCCAAGGGCGTGATCGCTGTGGGCCAGGTCTTTCTGCCCCGGACGGACCTGTCCGCCCAGGAACGCTGCCGCGCCATCGTGGAGACCGAGGTCCTGAACTGGGGCTACACCATTTATGGCTGGCGTCAGGTCCCGATCGACATTTCGATCATTGGTGAAAAGGCCAACGCCACCCGGCCCGAGATCGAACAGATCATGGTCGGCAATGATGGCACCGTCTCGGATGAGCAGTTTGAGCGTGATCTGTACATCATCCGCCGTCGCATTGAGAAGGCGGTGGCCGGTGAACAGATCGGCGGCTTCTATATCTGCACCCTGTCGGCCCGCTCCATCATCTATAAGGGCATGTTCCTGGCCGAACAGTTGACAGCCTTTTATCCAGACCTTCTGGACGCGCGGTTTGAAAGCAATTTTGCTGTTTATCACCAGCGCTACTCCACCAACACCTTCCCGACCTGGCAGTTGGCCCAGCCCTTCCGTACGCTGGCCCATAATGGTGAGATCAACACGCTGCGCGGCAACGTCAATTGGATGAAGGCGCATGAAACGCGCATGTATTCCGAGGCGTTTGGCGCGCATGTTGAGGATCTGAAGCCGGTTATCCAGGTTGGTTCGTCGGATTCAGGTGCGCTGGACGCGGTGTTTGAACTGATGCTGATGTCTGGCCGGTCGGCACCGATGGTGAAGACCATGCTGGTCCCGGAAGCCTGGTCAAACAAGGAGGTGATGCCGAAGGCTCACCGCGACCTATACAGCTACGCCAATGCGGTGATGGAGCCATGGGACGGTCCGGCAGCGCTTGCCATCTATGATGGCCGTTGGGTTGTGGGCGGTGTGGACCGTAACGGCCTGCGTCCCCTACGCTATGTCATCACTGGCGACGGGTTGATCATCGGCGGGTCGGAAACCGGCATGGTCAAGATCAACGAACAGACCGTGGTGGAGAAGGGCCGCCTGGGTCCGGGGCAGATGATTGCCGTCGACCTGAAGGAAGGCCGTCTGTTCCATGATCGGGAGATCAAGGACAATCTGGCTGCCCAGCGCCCCTATGGCGACTGGATCGGGGAAATCACGGTCCTGGACGATCTGGTCAAGAAGGCCCCGGTGGAACCGGCGGAACTGTCCAAGGATGAACTGCGCCGCCGTCAATTGGCCTATGGTATCACCATGGAGGATCTGGAACTGATCCTGCAGCCCATGGTCGATGACGCCAAGGAAGCCGTCGGCTCCATGGGTGATGACAGCCCCATCGCGGTGCTGTCGGACAAGTATCGCGGCCTGCACCATTATTTCCGCCAGAACTTTGCCCAGGTCACCAATCCGCCCATCGACAGCCTGCGCGAAACCCGCGTCATGTCGCTGAAGACGCGTCTGGGCAATCTGGGCAACATTCTGGACGAAGATTCGGCCCAGTGCCGCCTTCTGCAGCTGGAAAGCCCGGTGCTGACCAGTGCGGAGTTCCGGGCCATGCGCAAATATATGGGCGCGACCGCAGCGGAGATCGACTGTACGTTTGAACCGGCCTCCGGCCCCAACGCCCTGCGCGACGGGCTGCGCCGCATCCGCCAGGAGGCCGAGGATGCCGTTCGCGGTGGCGCCACCCATGTCATCCTGACAGACGAGGGGATGAGCGGGACCCGCGCGCCCATGCCCATGATCCTGGCCACCGGTGCCGTGCATACGCACCTGATCCGTCAGCAACTGCGCACCTTCACCAGCCTGAATGTCCGCTCGGGCGAATGCCTGGACGTGCATTATTTCGCGGTGCTGATCGGTGTCGGTGCCACCACCGTCAACGCCTATATCGCCCAGGAAGCCATCGCCGACCGCCATCGCCGTGGCCTGTTCGGCGCGATGAGCCTGGAGGACTGTCTGAAGCGCTATAAAAAGGCCATCAATGACGGTCTGCTGAAGGTCATGTCCAAGATGGGCATCTCCATCATCAGTTCCTACCGTGGCGGCCTGAATTTTGAGGCCATTGGCCTGTCGCGCTCGCTGGCGGCTGAGTATTTCCCAGGATTGCCGTCCCGCATCTCCGGCCTGGGTCTGAATGGCATCCAGGAAGAAGTCGTGGGCCAGCACAAGATCGCCTATGACGAGGATGTGGTGGCCCTGCCGGTCGGCGGTTTCTATCGCTTCCGCAAGGGCGGCGACCGCCATGCCTGGGAGGGTGGCCTGATCCACCTGATGCAGACGGCCGTATCGACCGACAGTTTCTCCACCTTCAAGAAATACTCTGAGGCGCTGCACAAGCGCCCGCCTATCAATCTGCGCGACCTGCTGGACTTCAAGCCGGCGGAAAAGACCGTGCCGGTGGATGAGGTGGAGAGCATCACCAGCCTGCGCAAGCGCTTCATTACGCCCGGCATGTCGCTGGGCGCCCTGTCGCCCGAGGCACATGGAACGCTCAACGTCGCCATGAACCGCATCGGTGCCCGGTCGGTGAGCGGGGAGGGCGGTGAGGACCCGGCGCGCTTCAAGCCCGACGCCAATGGCGATAACTGGAACAGCGCCATCAAGCAGGTGGCTTCGGGCCGGTTCGGCGTGACGGCTGAGTATCTGAACCAGTGCCGCGAGATCGAGATCAAGGTGGCCCAGGGTGCCAAGCCCGGTGAGGGTGGCCAGTTGCCCGGCTTTAAGGTCACTGAACTGATCGCCAAGCTGCGCCACTCCACCCCCGGCGTCATGCTGATCAGCCCGCCGCCGCACCATGACATCTACTCGATCGAAGATCTGGCGCAGCTCATCTATGACCTGAAGCAGATCAACCCGGTCGCCAAGGTCTGTGTGAAGCTGGTGTCGCGGTCGGGTATTGGCACCATCGCCGCCGGGGTGGCCAAGGCGGGTGCGGATATCATCCTGGTCGCCGGCCATAATGGCGGCACCGGTGCGTCGCCGCAGACCTCGGTCAAATATGCGGGCGTGCCGTGGGAAATGGGCCTGTCGGAAGTGCAGCAGGTGTTGACGTTGAACCGTCTGCGCCACCGTGTGACGCTGCGCACCGATGGCGGTCTGAAGACGGGTCGTGACATCGTGATCGCCGCCATGCTGGGTGCAGAAGAGTTTGGCATCGGCACGGCAGCCCTGGTCGCCATGGGTTGCATCATGGTCCGCCAGTGCCATTCCAATACCTGCCCCGTCGGCGTGTGCGTGCAGGATGAGGACCTGCGCAAGAAGTTCACAGGCACGCCGGAAAAGGTCGTCAACCTGTTCAGCTTCATCGCGGAGGAAGTGCGCGAGATCCTGGCTGGCCTGGGCTTCCGTGAGCTGCGGGAAGTGGTGGGCCGTTCTGACCTGCTGCATCAGGTCAGCCGTGGGGCCGCCCATTTGGACGATCTGGACCTGAACCCGCTGCTGTCGGTGGCTGATCCCGGCGAATATGCCCGCTACTGCACGCTGGAAGGCCGCAACGAGGTGCCGGATACGCTGGACGCCCAGATGATCAAGGACGCCAAGGCCTTGTTCGAGGTGGGTGAAAAGACCCAGATGCAGTATCACGCCCAGAACACGCACCGCGCCATCGGCACGGCCCTGTCGGGCATGATCACCCGCAAGTTCGGCATGAAGGGGCTTCAGCCCGGCCATGCCACCGTTCGCCTGCGCGGTTCGGCTGGTCAGTCACTGGGCGCCTTCGCGGTCCAGGGTCTGAAGCTCGAAGTGTTCGGCGACGCCAATGACTATGTCGGCAAGGGCCTGTCGGGCGGTACCATCGTGGTGCGTCCGCTGACCGCCAGCCCGCTGAAGACCAACGAGAACACGATCATCGGCAACACCGTCCTGTACGGTGCCACGGCGGGCAAGCTGTTCGCGGCGGGCCAGGCCGGTGAACGGTTTGCGGTACGCAATTCCGGTGCGACGGTGGTTGTGGAGGGCTGTGGCTCCAACGGGTGCGAGTATATGACGGGGGGGCTGGCCGTCATTCTGGGTAAAGTTGGCGACAATTTCGCCGCCGGCATGACGGGTGGCATGGCCTATGTCTATGACGAGGAAGGATCGTTCCCGCTCTGCGTGAATCCAGAAAGTGTCATCTGGCAGCGCCTGGAAGTGCCCCATTACGAAGAGCAGTTGAAGTCCTTGATCCAGGAACATATCGATGAGACGGGGAGCCGTTGGGCGTCCCAGCTTCTCAACGATTGGGAGCTGGTGCGTGGGCAGTTCTGGCAGGTGGTGCCGAAGGAGATGCTGAACCGGCTGCCGGTCCCTGTTACGGCGCCGGAACGACTGAGCGCTGAGTAAGTCCAAGTAAGGATAGGGGGCCGAAAGGCCCCCTTTTCATTTAAGGCCGCGACTCGGGAAACAAGGCTTTCTGCGGCTTGCCGAGTCGCAAGCCTGAGCCGCGAGTCGAATCTATCCTTACTTGGAGACTGATGGGAGTCGGTAAGGGATCGGCGGGCGCTCGCCGTTTATTCCTGCCTTCAGTCATCAAGGCCCGTTCAAAATCACGAAGCCATAAGGGCGGGCGTTTCCCTTCGTTCCAGCATCATGGCGTGGCGCAGATGGTGGGTGGCCTGGGCCGCATCGATCTCCGGATCACCATTCAGCAGCATGCCCGCCAAGCCATCCCGGAGCGCCTCCAGCCTGATGGCCGTGGCTTGCGGCTTTGGCAGGGACCACGTGCCAGCGACATTGCCCGCTTCCAACAGCGCCGCGAGACGTTGGCGCAGGGCAGTGCGTGTGCGAGCCAGCGTGGCCTCCATAACTTTATCGGTCGCCGATAGGGCCTCTGCCTGAATCCACAGGGTCCAGTAGGGACGCGCCCCGTTATCGAATGACCCTGCGATAAACCGGTCCAGCGCCGCTGCCGGGTCTTCGCCGGTATGCCAGAGATCGGCGACCACCGCCTCGAAGATGGCTTCCCAAGCCATGGCCCTTAGCGCAGGCCAGCGGAAATGGTGGTTCAGCAGACCGGTCCCCACACCCGCACGCTCGGTCACCGCGCGGGTCTGCACGGCCAGCAAGCCCATCTCCAGTAACAATGTCACCGTCGCCTGCATGATCCGTTCCCGGCCACCCTTGTCCCGTCCGTCCACGTCCGCTCTCCCGCCTCAATAGAGCTGATTGACATGCTGAGCGAATGCTCAATATAAGATGAGCAATCGCTCAGCATATAGGTGGGTATCTTGTCGTCTGAACGCAACGCCGCGGTGGATGTCGTTCGTCTTTTGGCGCTGACCGGCATCTGTGTTGTCAACCTGCCCTTCTTTGCCCTACCGACGGAAGCGACGATGGCCCTTCCGCCGGTCATGGTTGACCGGTTGGCCATGATGCTGGTGGAGCTGCTGTTCCAGGCGAAATTTTTTCTCCTGTTCTCCTTCATTTTTGGATGGGGAATGGAGATCCAGTCCCTGTCGGCGGAACGGGCCGGCGCCTCCTTCAATCGACGATTCGCACGTCGGCTTGCACTTCTGGCGTTGCTGGGCGGTTTGCATGTGCTTCTGGTGTTTGTCGGCGACATTCTGCTGCTCTATGCCCTTCTGGGTCTGCTGGCATGGCCGCTGCGGCGCAAGGCACCAGGGCTGCTGCTGAAACTGGCCGCCGGTCTGGTGGCATTGGCCCTGGCGGGCACGCTGGCGCTGGGTCTGGTCTTGCTGGTGGCGGGCGATGTCGGGGCCGCGGCCACGCCCAACCTGGGCGGCACGTACCTGGACACGGTCACGGTGCGCCTGCGGGACTGGCCGTCGACATTCGCCTTTCTCGCCCTGTTTCAAGGCCCACTGGCGCTCGCGGCGTTCCTGACCGGAATCGTAGCGGCGCGCGGGAACTTCTTTCAACCCGACAGCCCGGCACGGCAGCGGTTACACCGTGCCCTGCCGGGGTTGCTGCTGGCCGGTCTGCTGTTCAATCTGGCCTATGTCGGCGGCACGACCACCATCGCACAACCCGGTGCCGGACTGTTGAGCGTTCTTGGCATCGGCATGATCGCCCTGGGTGGACCGGTGCTGGCGGCCGCCTATCTGGCGGCCCTCCTCTGGCTGGCGGATCGCTGGCAACCGCCGGCTCTGCTGTTGCTGGCGGGACGCAACTCCCTGTCCTGTTATGTGATACAGGGTGTCATTGCCGGTGCGCTGTTCGGGGGATATGGTCTGGGCTGGTATAACAGCCTGGGGCATGCGGCCCTGCTGGGTCTGTCACTGCTGGTGGCCCTGTCATCCATGATCCTGACGGGGCTGTATGCCCGGCACTTCGGCCGTGGACCGCTGGAGGCGTTGCTGCGGCGCTTCACCTATGGGTGATCCCCTACAACGCAAAACCGGCGCCCCATGGTCGGGACGCCGGCTTCACACATCTCACATCACACCCAGGTCCTTACGCGGCATTCACCTGTTCGGTCTGGGCCAGCAGCGCATAAAGGGCATCGCCCGATTCTGCGCCGCGCAGCTTGTCACAAAGCAACGGGTCGCGCAGGGCGCGTGACACACGCGCCAGCGCCTTGAGGTGGTCGGCACCGGCCCCTTCCGGGGCCAGAAGCATGCAGATCAGATCCACAGGCTGTTCGTCGATCGCCTCAAAATCGACCGGCTTCTCCAGCCGGGCGAAGATGGCCATGACGTTGGACAAGCCGGGCAATTTGCCGTGCGGGATGCCGATGCCGCGCCCCACACCTGTGGTGCCCAGGCGTTCACGTTCCACCAGAACATCAAAAATAGCCCGTTCATGCTGGCCGGTGAGATCGGCCGCCTTCTTGGCCAGTTCCTGAAGGACCTGCTTTTTCGAGCCGGCCTTCAGGTTCGGGAGGATCGCCTCCGGCGTCAAAAGATCGTTCATCGCTGCCGAAGGTGTCTGGAAGGAAGGGGATACGGAACGCAAGGATACAGCCATGGGGTACGCATCGCCTTACTGTTTCACCGACCCGGCCGCCCCGGCAGGGTCTACCCAACCGATGTTACCATCGGTTCGGCGATAGATCATGTTCAGCCCGCCATGTGCGCGGTTGCGGAACATCAGCGCCGGCAACTCACCAAGGTCCATCCGCATAACAGCTTCGCTGACCGTCAGCATCTCGATGGAGGTCTCCATCTCCGCGACGACCATGCCATGATGCCCGTTGACTTCGGGTGCCGGCGTTTCTTCGCCGTCATAATCGTCGGAATCCGTTTCGGCTTCAAGGATGTACTTGCGGGCGGGCTGGACCGGCAACTGACTGATGGTCGTCCGCTCGTGATGATCCTTCAGCCGGCGCTTATACCGTCGCAGACGCTTGGCCACACGGTCGGCGGCCTCGTCGAAGGCGGGATAGGGTTCCGTGGCTTCGGCGTTCGACTGCAACAGAATCCCGCGGCCGACATGCACCTGGATATCAGCCTTGTAAAGATGTGCATCCTTCGAAAGGATGACGGTCGCCTCCATGGGGTTCCCGAAATATTTTCCAACCATCGACGCTAGCTGATCCTTCACATGGGTCCGCAGTGCATCGCCCACATCCAGTTGCTTGCCTTTGACGGTAACTTGCATATTTGACCTGTCGTTTCAGGGCGCATGGCCTGACCCGAAGGAACCATCTTCCTGAGGCCGGCATCCAGACCGGGAGCCCCAGGACGGTCTTCCTTCAGCGGCCAGCGCAGGGGTTACAACCCAAGGGCCTTTTCCCGACGGCGCTGGACTGAAGAAGGGATCTTCATACCTTCACGATACTTCGCTACTGTCCGACGCGCAATGTCGATCCCATCGGCCCGCAGGATTTCGACAATTTTATCATCGGATAGGGTGTCGTCGGCTTTCTCGGCATCAATCAGGGCCTTGATCCGATAGCGCACGGCCTCTGCGGAGTGGGCGGCCTGTCCGTCGGCCCCCTGAATGGCGGAGGTGAAGAAATATTTCAGTTCGAACACGCCGCGCGGGCTCGACAGGAACTTGTTGGTTGTCACGCGGCTGACGGTGCTTTCATGCATCCCAATGGCTTCGGCGATATCGCGCAAAATCAAGGGCTTCATGAATTGCAGCCCATGCAGGAAAAAGGCGTCCTGCTGGCGGACGATTTCGGTCGCCACCTTCAGGATGGTATTGGCCCGCTGATGCAGGCTTTTGACCAGCCAACTCGCCGATTGAAACTGTTCAGCGATATATTCCTTGTCGGCCTTACTGCGCGCACCGCTGGTCACGCGGCTGTGGTAGCGCTGGTTGACCAGGACGCGGGGCAGTGTCTCGGTATTCAGTTCCACGATCCAGCCGCCACCGGGGCTGGCCCGCATCAGGATATCGGGCACCACCGTCTGGACCGGTTCAAAATCAAAGGCCAGCGCCGGCTTGGGGTTCAGCGCCTTGATTTCCGCTACCATGTCCGAGAGGTCTTCAGCATCGCAGCCGCAGACCTTCAATAATTGCTGGAGATTACGTGCTGCCAGCAGGGGCAGATTGTTCAGTAAAGCCTGCATGCAGGGGTCCAGGCGATTTTTTTCGCGCAACTGGTTGCCCAGACATTCAGCCAGCGTGCGGGCGAAAATACCGGCAGGATCAAAGCGCTGCATGCGCAGCAGCACATTTTCCACCTGTTCCAGCCCGCAGCCCAGTTGAGCCGCCACTTCCTCCAGCTTGCCTGTGAAGTAACCGGCCTCATCCAGATGATCCAGCAGGGCATAGGCCACCATGCGATCCAACCGGTCGCCCAGATCCATCGTGATCTGTTCTTCCAGATGGTCACGCAGCTTCGGCCGCTCGGTCAGTGTCGCCTCAAACCCCTCGCCCTCCTCATCGAAGCCACCAGAACGGGATGACCATTCACCAAACTGCTCACCCGATCCCAGACCGGCGCTGTCCATATCGGCAGCGGAACTGTTGGTGTAGACATTCTCGTAATCGGTATCGAGCGGGGCGTCGTTCGACCCGGCCATCCGGTCGGAGGTGGCCAGCTCCACCGTGTCGGCCACACGGGCCTCATTCACCGGGGCGGGGGCCTCCTCCCGGTCCACGCCCGTTGTGGGCGCATCATTCCAGCCTGTCCCATCGTCCCGTTCCAGCAGCGGGTTCCGCTCCAGTTCTGAATCCACATATTCGGCCAATTCCAGATTGGAGAGCTGCAGCAGCTTGATCGCCTGCTGAAGCTGCGGCGTCATCACCAGCGACTGTGACTGGCGTATATCGAGCCGTTGCTGGAGCGCCATTCTTGCGAAAAGACCTGTTCTGACGGGCGGATAGCTGCCGATTGCAACGATGCCGCGGCACAGGCCCGACCATGGTCACCCCCGGAAAGCCGCAACCGTTACCCATAACGGCCTCTCGGCTGGCATACCCCTGTCGGCTGTTCCCCAGCGATGCCCAAGGTAAGGTGCAAGAGGCATGCCCGCAACAGTTAGGCCCGGTGGCGCTGAAAATTATTCCATTGCTTTCTGCGGCGGCTTTACTTTTGCACCCCATGCCAGCGGAACAGCACCCGTCCCAACGGCGCCAGCACGGCTCCGACGCTCAGCACCGCCAGGATCTGGATGGCGATCAACAATGGCGCATCAAGATCATCATGTATCAGCCGTTCGCCGAACATGGCCATACCGCCACCGGCGATCAACAGCAGCGCCATCATGCGCACCGGCGCGACGGGCGCGGCGCGGCGCATGTCAGCCGCCAGGAAAAGGGCTGACCCAATGCTGATAACCGGAAAACAATAGGGGCAGAAGAGATGGACCATATCCGGTATGGCCTGCGTTTCCAGGGTGGGGCGCGCGCTTTCCCACGCGACCAGCAGCCAGAAAGCAGCGGCCGGCAGCCAGATCAGCCTTTCCCAGCCGCGCCGCCCAGGCACGGAAAAGGAAATGGCGGCAAAGCCGGCCAACAACGCCGTGCCCAGCGCCAGCGCCTGTTTGGCGAGCCAGACAGGGTTGCTAATAACAAGACCAAGATCCGGCCGGATGCCATGCCAACTGGTCGCCAGCGCCATCAGCCCCAGGGATGCCGCGCCCCAAAGCAGCAACCGCAGCACCGGCGGGGGCAGGCGGCGGGCCGCACTCGCCTCACTGCTCAACCGCTCGATCAGGTGGCTTGTATCAGCCATGGTCATCTTCCTTCCGTAACAATTGCCGTAACCCCACGATCCCGCGGTGGACGGCGACTTTCAGCGCGCCGATGCTGACGCCGCTGGCGTCTGATGCTTCTTTCAAACTCAGCCCTTGCACCTTCAACATCTCGATGGCTGTCCGCTGGCGTTCCGGCAGACGTGACAGGAGCGGCCCCAACGCGACCTGAGGGGCCGGCTCCGCCTCCGGTTGGGCAACCGTATCGGCGATGCCATCATCGAAATCCGTCTCCACCGCCCGCCGCCGATAGGTGCGGCGCAGGGCGTCGGACAGTCGGTTGCGGGCGATGGCGCCCAGCCACGGACCGACGGGGCGCCCCGGCTGAAAGGTCGGCAGCGCCTGATGAACGGCCAGCAGCGTGTCCTGGACAAAATCTTCCAGATCGGCTGGCCGTGCCAGTTTTCCCCGGCCCACCGCCCGGATCAGCGGCACCACGGCACGCAGGAACGCCGCATAGGATGCACGATTCCCGTCCTGCGCCGCTGTCAGCAGCAGGCCAAGCTCCGCTTCATCCGTCCCTCGCACGCTCACGCCGTCTCCGTCGATAGCCGAGGCTGCCCCGTCATTTTGGCGGCTTCGACGGCTTGGTCACGCCGTTCTGTTCCAGAAAAGCCTGGAACTTTGCGGGGTCCAGGAAATAGAGGTCCAGGCATTCATTAAATTTGTCCTGATCCTTGATGGATTTGCAGAGGCGTTCGGCCTCTTCGTTTGCCGCCTGTTTCTGAGCCTTTTCAGCGGCGCTCATGGATGGTGTTGTGGCCTGTGCCAGGGACGGCAGGAACAGGATCGAAAGCAGGAGCGGAAAGCCAAAGCGTCGCATGGGTCACCTCGTGGTTTCGGGCGAGAGCTGACTGCCGCGTGTGCGCAGCACCCGCCAGCCGGCATCTATTGACCAGGTGCCAGGGCCCAGCACAAACAGCACGCCCGCGACCAGAATCCATGGAATCTGTTCCGCTGCAATGGCGATCCCATTTTCCACCCCCTGAGGTGTCTGGCCGATGACCAGGAACAGGGTTGCGGCCATCACCCCCAGACCGGCAGCCCCTACGCGTCCGGCCAGACCCAGGATCAGCAGCAGGCTCAACACTATTTCCGCGCCGGTGGTCAGCGGCGCCGCGATGGCGGCCGGCAGCAGGGGAACCGGATGGATGTCGGTAAACAGGAATGCCTGCGCATCCCAGGTGAAGACCCGGTGCCAGCCCGCGGTGGCAAAGGGCCAGGCCAGCCACAGCCGCGCCAGCAGCAGCCCGGCGCCAAGGACCTGCCGCGCCAACGGGCGCAGCCGCAGCGTCGGTCCGGGATCAGTCAGGAACAGGGCAAGGCGGCGGATCAGCATGGCGTCAAATCGTCATCTGTGGCGGAGATCAGCCCCTGGGTGAACAGCAACGCCAGGACCGGGGCCAAGCTGCTGCCATCCACCAAGTGGTTCGCGGCGGTCAGCAGGTCGTTACCCGCCGCCAGGGCGGCGATGACGTTGCCGACATCGGCTGGCAGCAAGGTCGCCGCCACTAATAAGTCGGGCCCCCGCCAGACCAAGGCGGTGGCGTCCGGCCCCTGCAGGGGCAAGATCGGTTCGACCAGCCTGATATCAGGCCGGCCCACCTGCCAATCCACCAGAACCGATCGCGACCCTGTCAGCCCTGTTGCCGACGGCACCGGACGTAGCCGCAGCCCAGCCACGGTATCGGGCGGAAGGCTGGCCAGCGCGGCCATGGTCACGACCCCTGTATCGCCGGCGAAGTAAGCCTGGTGCGCCGCCCAGTCCAATTGCGCCAGCAGCGGCAGGGGAAAGGGCATGTCCGTCCCAAACCCATGCCCGTAGGCCGACAGCATCGGCGGGCCAGGTGGATGGTGGCGCAGATGCCTTCGGGCCGCATCCGCAAAAGCCTGGTCTCCCAGACCGGCCTTGATGCTGGGATAGGCTTCGGCCAAGACCTGCGTCAGCGCGGCGGTAACCGTTGCAGTGTGGATAAAAAGAGCCTTGTCCACCGCGATGCTGGCTGGCGCCAGATGCGGCAGGGCCCCGGCATAACCGGCCGGGTCGCCATAACAGGCCGACACCATCGCCCGCTGCAGGTCGATCAGCATGCCGCAGCCTCCCGAACAGCATCAGCCTTGGTTGCCTGAGACAGCAACACCGCCAATGGTGGCAGGGCCGTATCCCATTCCACCAGCGTGGGACGCGGGCCGAATCGGCGCAGCGCACTCTCATACAGGGCCCAGACCGGGTCCGGTACAGCGCTGCCATGATCGTCGATCAGCAGACTGCCGCCATCGACATCCATCCGGGCATGTCCGGCCAGATGGATTTCTTGGACGGCATCGCCAGGAAAGTGGGTCAGAAGGCGTGCGGCATCCTGCCCCCGGTTGCTGGCACTGATATAAAGATTGTTCAGGTCCAGCAGCAGGCCACAGCCGGTGCGAACCGCCAGGGCTGCCAGAAACTCCCCCTCATCCATCTGATCCGCTGTGAAGCGCACATAAAGCGACGGGTTTTCCACCAACAGGCGGCGACCCAACGCATCCTGGGCACGCGCAACATTCGCCGCCACGATCTCCAGCGTCTGACCCGTCAAGGGCAGGGGCAGAAGATCGGGCACATGCGTGCCGGCCAGACCGGTCCAGGCCAGATGATCAGAGACCAAGCAGGGCTGGAACCGGTCATAGAGGGCGCGCAACCGGGCCAGATGGGCCGTGTCCACCCCGTCGGCCGCCCCAAGAGAAAGGGCGACTGAATGAAAGGAGACCGGGTAATCCTGGCGCAGCTTCTCCAACTGCGCCAGACGCGGACCACCGGCGACCAGGTAATTCTCCGCATGCACCTCCAGCCACCCGGCCTTGCCGGCCCCGGTCAGAAATTCTGACACATGGGCATGGCGCAGGCCGACACCGGCCTTGACCAGATCAGGGAAGCGGGGGGCAGGGGTGTGCATGGGAAGACCCCGTCACAGAACCGCGATCTTACTTCTTGGCCTTAGCGGGATTGGTGCCTTCATAGGCCATCTCGGCCCCGCCAGCAGCCATGCAGGCTTCCTTCGTCATGGCCTTGAAATCCTGACCGCTGTAATCGACCTTGGATTGGGTGGCGCAGGAATGACCGGCGGCCTTGTTGGCGCAGTCATTCTCACCGGCCTTGGAGACGCCATAGCACTTCACCTTTTCACCCTCAGCAGCATGGGCGGGGGCAGCGATGGCGGCCAGCGACAACGCGCCGGCGAAAGCGGCGCCGAGGGTCAGGGCGGTGATGCGGGTGCTGGTCATGGAACAGATCCTTCGGGCTTTGGGTGTATCGGCGCTCATCGGCGTCCGTACCCTGCTATTCGGTCTGTTCCAGAGAAGGTTACGCGGCTTTTCAAAAAAATCTTTGGCCTCAGAAGATTTTTTTCGTTCTCAATCAAACTGGAGGCCGCACCTGAAAACAGCAGGCCTGACCATGCCGGCCCGCCGCCCTTCAAAACACGAACAAAGTCAATTGTTACAGGCTGAACCGCTCACCCAGATAGACCCGGCGCACATCCTTGTGGGCGACGATCTCCGACGGGGTGCCCTGCATCAACACAACGCCATCATGCAGAATGTAAGCGCGGTCAACGATATCCAGCGTTTCGCGCACATTATGGTCGGTGATCAGCACACCAATGCCGCGTTCGCGCAGGTGGCTGACCAACTCGCGGATTTCGTTCACCGCAATCGGGTCCACGCCCGCGAACGGCTCGTCCAGCAGGATGAAATGCGGCTGGCTGGCCAGCGCGCGGGCAATCTCGGCGCGGCGACGCTCACCACCCGACAGTGCGAGTGCCGGCGTGCGGCGCAAATGCGTGATGGAAAACTCCGCCAGCAACTCATCGAGCCGCTGTTCACGTATATCACGGTCTGGTTCAACCACCTCCAGCACGGCGCGGATATTATTCTCCACACTCAGACCCCGGAAGATGCTGGCTTCCTGCGGCAGGTACCCGATGCCCAGCCGGGCACGGCGATACATGGGCAGGGCGGTGACTTCCATCCCGTCCAGGGTGATGCTGCCATGGTCGGGCAGGATCAGGCCGGTGATGATGTAAAAGCAGGTGGTCTTGCCGGCACCGTTGGGACCCAGAAGCCCGACCGCCTCGCCGCGGTTCACTGACAGTGAAATATCGCGCAGGACGGGCCGGCCCTTATAGGCCTTGCCGATGCGCGATGCCACAAGGCCCGTATTGTCGGTAACCAGGCGCGGGCCGGTCGCTGACTTGTCCTGGGTCAACTGGCTCATGGCTTCTCGCTCCCTTTCGGCGCGGCGGTCTGGCCGGGTTGCTGCGGCACGCCGCCCTCGCCCTGCCGGTTGGGAATGAACAGACCCTTCACCCGCTCCCCCGTTGCCGGTGCCGCAGGTTGTGCGGTGACAGGACCGGAACCCGGTACCTGGGATAGAATACGGCTGATGCCGGACCGAAGATCAACAGCGGCAGCAGGTCCGTTCAACTGGTTTTGTCCGCGCGTGACGCGGACATTGCCGGTCAGAAGGGCCTGTTCGCTGTCCAGATCATAGGTGCCCTTGTCGCCGCGCGCCGTTTCCGATTTGGTGGTGATGACCACACCGCCATCAGCATCAACCCGTGACAGGCCCAGCTTGTTCTGTGCGTCGCGGGCCAGGAGTGCCACCAGCCGGTCGGCGCGGATACGGTCCTGCGGACGGGCCGCCAGGGCATCACCCCGCGCCACCGCCAGTTCCTGGTCACGCCAATATTCCAGGCTGTCGCGGGCAGTCACCGTTTCATTCGGTGTGGTCAGGCGCAAGCCGTCACCGGTCAGCACCGCCACCGACTTATCCAGATCATAGATGGCGCGTGAGCCATGGGCCGTGCGGTCGCCATTTTTTAGCTGCACATTCCCCTCGGCCAGCAGCCGATAGACCTCGTTTCCGCCATTGCCAGTCTTGCGAAAGTAGGCGGCCAGGGTCTCTGCCGTCAGTACCATGTCGCCCTGGGTGGCGGTGGCGCCGCCGCGGGCGATGGCCACCTGCAGCTTGTCATGATATTCAAAACCGGCGGGGGCATCGACCTCTATCGGTTTCGACCCGCCGATTTCCAGCGAGGGGGTGGTGGTCTGCGGCGCCGGGACTGGGGCTGGGGCCACCGCCTGTTGCGCAAAACCCGTGCCGGCGGCAAGGATCAGGCCCAGCGCCATCGACGCCAGTAACCCGCTCTTTCCGAACATTGCCTTGCCACTCGCCCTCATGGCGCCGCTACCCCCGGCTTGTCTTCGCCCCGATTGGCCGTCTTGTCGCCAGCGCTAAAGGCGCGCAGCCGTGCATGGCCGGTAAAGACCAGGACATCGCCATCATTCAGCACCCGAAAGCCGCCGGCCTCCACCGTCCCCATCGGCCCCTGGCCCTCCACGGGCTTATTACCCCAGGCTATGCCCTTTTTCACATCCAGGACCGCTTCCTGTGTCCGCAGTTCATAGCCGGAGCCATGGAAAAAGGACACAGCACCGTTCAGTAGCAGGATCTGCTTGTCCTGGTCATAATCGCCTGTCTGTGCCGCCATCGACAGCCAGGTCCCGCGTTTTAAGGTAATATCGGCCTCTGGAACCGACAGTTCCACGGTGGATTTGCCCCCACCCTGTTGGGCGGCGCGTGCCGCCCGGATTTCAAAGGGCTGATCACCCTTATCGGTGCCTAGATAGCGGGCCTGGGTCAGTTCCAGATCGCCCTGGGCAGGCCCCGGTCGTGATTTGTCGGATGAGCCGTTGAACAGCGGCCAGATGAAGATGGTCAGCAGCACCACTGCCGCCACCGCCGGCAAAGCCACCCGTGCGATCCGTACCGCTTTGCTGTGGGCAAAAGGGTCCCGTCCGCCACCTGTCGGCAGGCGCGCCGTATTGGGCCGGGTGGACAGGGCGGGGGCTTCGGTCATCGGCGAGCGGCGTTCCTTATTGATCGGTTGAATTTAGAACAAGCCGCAGCAAATGACAGAACAGCGCGGCATTTCTGTGACGGGACGCACAGGGACGGCCCGTCATGTGCGGCATACAGGGCTTAGTGCGCGAAGATATCCGGCTCTTCCCAGCCCAGCAGGTCCAGCTTGCCGCGTGCCGGCAGGAAGGCAAAGCACGCCTCCGCGAGTTCGCGGCGCCCCTCGCGTTCCAGCAGCGCGTCCAGCTTTTCCTTGATCTGATGCAGGTACAACACATCGGAAGCCGCGTATTTCAACTGTTCCTCGTTCAAAGCCGCCGCGCCCCAGTCGCTGGATTGCTGCTGCTTGGACAGTTCGATGCCGGTCAGTTCCTTGCACAGGTCCTTCAACCCATGGCGGTCGGTGGAGGTGCGGACCAGCTTGGAGGTGATCTTGGTGCAGTAGATGGGGGCACAGGTAATGCCCAGCGCCTTATACAGCACGGCCACGTCAAAGCGCGCGAAATGGAACAGCTTCAGGACCTGGGGGTTTTCCATCAGCCGTTTCAGGTTCGGGGCGTCGGTCTGGCCTTTGGTAATCTGCACAAGATGGGCGTTGCCATCGCCTGATGACAGTTGCACAAGGCACAGCCGGTCACGGTGCGGGTTCAGGCCCATGGTCTCCGTATCGACAGCGACAACCGGCCCCAGTTCCAGGCCATCAGGCAGGTCACCGACATAGAGGGAGATCTGGGACATGGGGTTCTTTCCTTAGTGGCGTGCCGTTGAATGTCACATCCCTTATCGGTTGCCGGCCCGTCCGCTGCAAGGGGCGATGCCGCAAGGGTCCGATGTCGGGGCCGGGGGCCGGGGTGAAGCGGACCAGAAACGCTTAGGGCCGCCGGAATGAACCGGCGGCCCTAAGAGCGTTACTTGCGGATGGTGCCCAGAAGAAGACTCGAACTTCCACACCTTGCGGTACAGGTACCTGAAACCTGCGCGTCTACCAATTCCGCCATCTGGGCGTCTCCGACCCGTGCGGTCCATCGTTGCCAATGGGCGGCGCGTCGTGGGGCGGGTGTATAATGGGGGGGCTTGCGGGCGTCAACAGGTTTGTTGGATTTTTTTGACGCTGCGGGGACGGGGCCCAGAAACGCTTAAGGCCGCCGGAATGAACCGGCGGCCTTAAGTGCGTCACATCGGAATGGTGCCCAGAAGAAGACTCGAACTTCCACACCTTGCGGTACAGGTACCTGAAACCTGCGCGTCTACCAATTCCGCCATCTGGGCGTTTTCCGAACCGCGCTTTCCATCGTTGCCGGTGGGCAGCGCGCCGTGGTGCGGGTGTATAATCACCGCCGCCTGTGCCGTCAACAGATGTTTTTCCGAACCGGAAGACTTTTTCAGGGTCTCTGGCGTCCCATATCGCAGAGGGGCATTCTATTGGGGAAGAAGGGGGCAGGATCATGTCGGCGTCGTTGGGCAAGGTGGTGGTATTTGGCGGGTCGGGTTTCATCGGCCGGCATATTGTCCAGCGACTGGCCCGCACCGGTGCCCGCATCATCATACCGTCACGTCACCCTGGGCAGGTGACACCGCTGCGAACGGCAGGAGAGGTTGGGCAGATCGTCCCCATCGCCATCGATGTCAATGACGATGCCGCGGTTGCGGCGGCGGTCGCGGAATCGGATGCCGTGATCAACCTGATTGGCATTCTGGCCCCCAGCCGAGGCAATGGCTTTGAGGCCGTCCAGCATCAAGCGGCGGCGCGTATCGCCAGGGCCGCAGCGGCCGCCGGCACCCGAACCTTTGTCCAGATGTCGGCCATCGGCGCCGATGCCACGTCCGACAGCGCCTATGCCAGCAGCAAGGGTGCCGGAGAAGCGGCGGTCCGGGCGGTGTTTCCAGGAGCCGTCATCCTGCGACCTTCTATTGTGTTCGGTCCCGGTGATGGGTTCTTCCACCGGTTCGGGCGGATGGCCAGGATATTGCCCTTCCTGCCGCTGATCGGTGGGGGCCATACGCGGTTCCAGCCTGTCTATGCCGGTGATGTCGCAGATGCGGTGATGGTGGCCCTGAACGATCCGACCTGTACTGGCAGAACCTATGAGTTGGGCGGGCCACGCGCCTATAGTTTCAAGGAATTGCTCGACTATGTCCGCCGGCAGGCCGGGGTGCCGGGCCGGTGGCTGGTGACGCTGCCCTTTCCGATTGCCACATTGCAGGCCACCTTTATGGAGCTGCTGCCAGGTAAGCCGCTGACCCGTGATCAGGTGCGGTTGCTGCGCCGGGACAATGTTGTGTCGGGCTCTCTACCGGGTCTCACGGATCTGGGGATCATGCCGACGGCCTTGGAACTGATTGTCCCCACCTATCTACGGCCGCCCCGCGGCTGAGTCTTGGCTCCCCTTGTGGAAAATGCGCGGGGTGCAGACCGATTTCCATTGATCGCCACCCCCCGCCTCCCAATATAACGGGTGTGTACCTCTCAACAGCCCCTGTCGAGGATACTTCGATGGTAAACGGACCCTATAATCCGTATGCGGCGGGCAGCCGGACCCTAGACCAGGCGTCGTTCGACGCTGGTCTGCGGACCCATATGCTGCGCGTCTACAATTACATGTGCTTGGCGTTGGCAATCACCGGCGGCATCGCCTTTCTGGGTGCCCAGAGCGAAGCCCTGGTGTCGCTGATCTTCGGAACCCCCCTGAAATGGGTGGTCATGCTGGCCCCGCTTGGCTTCTTGTTCTTCGGGTTCCGCCCGGATCGCATGTCGGCCACGGCCCTGCGCACCAGCCTGATCGTCTTCAGCGCCCTGATGGGCCTGTCGATGATGAGCATCTTCCTGGTGTTCACGGGCGCCAGCATCGCCCGCGTCTTCTTCATCACGGCGGCCATGTTCGCGGGTATCAGCCTGTACGGCTATACCACGAAGGCCGACCTGTCGAAGATGGGCAGCTTCATGATCATGGGCCTGATCGGCATCGTGATCGCCAGTCTGGTCAATATCTTCCTGGGTTCCAGCGCGCTGCAATTCGCCATCTCGGTGATCGGCGTGGTGGTCTTCACGGGCCTGACGGCCTGGGATACCCAGAACATCAAGGAGAGCTATGCCTCTCATTGGGGTGAAGAAGCGAACAGCCGTCTGGCCGTGATGGGCGCCCTGTCGCTTTACCTGAACTTCATCAACCTGTTCCAGATGCTTCTGTCCCTGCTGGGCCAGCGCGAAGAGTAAGGGTTGAAGGGTCCAGGCCCGTTTTGTGGTTGGGACGCCCGGTACAGGTCACCCTGTGCCGGGCGTTTCCATTTGCGGGCCAGTGCCTCTATCATTGGTGGCGGTTATCGCAGGCAAGGGGACAGATGGTGGCGGGCAGCGATGGGGAACTGAAGGGCCTGACCATGGCCCTGGGCCAGGAACTGTCCGCTGGGTTGGAAGAGCCAATGTTTGATGCTGACCGCTGGATGCGGGCCCAGGCATTGGCAGAGGCGGTCAGCCTAAAGCTGGCCAATGGAGCCGATCCAGCGGCTGTTGTCGCCATGCTGGACCGGCTGCCCAAGCCCCGTAACCCGCGGGAAGGTGTGATTGCGCACCTGCTGCGCGCCGGGTTGCTGCGCGACGGTGCGGCGCCGACTGCGGCCTTGCAGGTCCTGATTGACGATCTGAACAGTGCCAAACCGCGCCACAATCTGGCCCAGGCCGATTACATCATCCGGGGCATCGTCTATGCGGTGTGGAGTAACCGCATGCGCCTGTCCGATCCAGGCCGCCATGACCTTGTCCTGCGCCAGCTCTGGCACACGATCCTGGACAAATATCGGGCCCAGATGCCGCCGCGCGACTCTGTGCCGGTGGGGCAGCGTCAGCGTGACCTGATCGTGCTGATGACCGGACAGTTTGTACAGGGCATGCATCAGCCCTCCATCGATGCTCGGGAGTTTGCCGCCAAGCTGGTGTTGCGCTTTGGGCGGCGTGTGGTGCTGATCAACACCGCTGATGGCCCGGTTTCGGCGCATTACCCATATCTGGGCGGCTTTGTCAGCAGTGCTGATGAAGAACTGGTCGACAAGACGCAGTTGGTGATCGACCGGCTGCCTATCCCCTTCATCCATCTGCCGCCCGGCCATACCGACCCGGCAACCGCTGCCGCCATGCGGGACCGGATATTGGAGATGCGACCTGACCTCATTCTGTCCTTCGGCACCATGAACCCCGTTGCCGATCTGTGCCGGGGCCTGCTGGACGTGGTGTCAATCCCGTTCGGCACCTACCTGCCGATGGCAGAGCCGGCCTTTGTGGCGCTGCCGCGTGCTCTGGTCGCCTCCGATGGCCCAGCCCTGGCCGTGGCAGGGCTGACCGCTGATCGTGTGACCAACATTGATTACTGCTATACACGACCGGCGATGGGCCGGGCCCGTGGTCGGGCTGATCTGGCGGTGCCGGCGGATGCCATCTTGACCCTGGTGATCGGTATCCGTCTGACGCAGGAGGTCACGCCGGCCTTCGCCGCTGCCCTGGACGCGGCGATAAAGGCGGAACCACGACTGTTTTTTCTGTTTGTCGGTTCGTTGGACAACTATGACCATCTGGTTGCCGCCCTGCCGGCCCTGGCGGCGCGGTCACGGGCGCATGGATTCGACCCGGATGTGATCGGCCTGCTTGAACAGGCCGATCTGTTCTTGAACCCGCCGCGTGGCGGCGGCGGTGCATCGGCCGCCTACGCCCTGTCCAGCGGCGTCCCGGCCTTCACCTTGAACGCTGGTGATGTGGCAACCGTGGTCGGGCCGGATTTTCACCTTGCCAGTCTGGGTGAGTTTGCCCCGCTCGCCAGCCGGTTTGCCGATGATCCGGAATATCGGGAAGCGATGCGCACCAAGGCGCGCAAGCGCTTTGCCGCAATTTCATCGCGCGATGTCATGCTTCGGCAGATCCTGGACGGGGTCAAGGCCCTGCGGGCGAAAGGATAAGTGGCGTCTGGTCGGGCCAGCAGCGGGCATGTTCTGCCAGCGCGTCGGCGCGGTCGCCGGCATCCTGCGGGTTGCCCGGGATAAAGATCGCCCGCCCCCGGCTGCCGGTATTGAGTTCCAGAACCAGACGGTGGCCCGCCTCCTGATCCGTTGCCAGGATGGTGAAACACCCGCCCTGGCCCGCCAGCGTTCGGCAGGCAGCAATGGTCGCCGGTGTGACACCCAGGACCAGATACGATAATTGCAGTGAAGTCACGCTGCCGCTCCCCGCATGGCCCGCCCCGTGGCACGGGCCAGCACGCCATAGCGTGGTGCCAGCAGAATGGAAAGGCCCAGGATCACCCCTGCCAGCACGGCGATGGACCCGGCAGCATTAACGGCCATGTCATATCCCAGCAGTGATGGGCCGAAAGCAGCCAGCGCGTAGCCGCCCAGCCCCGTCACGCCGCCCACCAACAACGACACGACCAGTTGTGTCCCCATGCGATCAGTATAGAGCCGAGCCGTGGCGGCGGGGCAGATCAGCATGGCGATGACCAGGATCGATCCCACCGCCTCAAACGCGGCGATGGCGGCTAAGGCGGCCAGCCCCACAATGCCATGCTGCACCAGACCGCTTTTCAGGCCGAGCGTGTCGGCCAAAGCCGGGTCGAAACAGACCAGGGTCAGTTCCTTCAAAAAAATCAGGATGATGACGAGGCAAAGGGCAAAGACGGCGACCAGTTGCACCACCTGCCGGGGCAGGGTGGCCCAGAGGGCTGGGTCGGTCAGGTCGGACCAGCCGTTGGGTGCTAACCACAGGATGGCCTCCAACTGCCCGTAGAGTACGCAATCGGCATCCAGATCGATCTGCCGCGCGGGTCCTTGTTCAATCAGCACAACGCCCAGCGCGAACAGGCCGGTGAAGACCACGCCCATGGCGGCCCCGGCTTCCACCCGGCCCAGGCGGCGGACCAGTTCAATCATTACGCCCGCCACCAAAGCGGCTGTCAGGGCGCCCGCCAGCATGGGCACGGTGTCACGGGTGCCGGCCACAAGGAACCCGGCGACAATGCCAGGCAGAACGGCGTGGCTGATCGCGTCACCCATCAGGGCCTGCCGGCGCAGCACCAGAAAGTTGCCGACCAGGGCGCAGGACAGGCACGCGAACAAAGCCGCCAGCAGGGCCGGGAGATCAACCGAAAGGAAGGTTGCGGCGTCGAGGGTCATCCCGTAATCCCCCTTGCCAGCAGGGCGCGGCGCAGACGGGCGCGCCGCAGGCTACGCCCCAGCAACCCGCGTGACGGGGCGATGATCAGGCTGATGAAGAACAGGCTGGTAGCGACCAGGACAATGATGGCGCCTGCCGGCAAATCGGCAAAGCGAGAGGAGAGCAGTGCGCCCACCCCGCCCGACACCGCGCCGACCCCACCGGCGATGATCAGCATCGCGGCCAGATCGTCGGTCCAGAAGCGGGCTGTGGCAGCAGGCGTGATAAGCAATGCGATGATCAGGACCAGCCCGACGGTTTGCAACCCGACCACGGTGACCAGCGTCACAAGGGCCATCAGCGCCAGATCAATCCGGCCTGTGGGCCAGCCGGCCGCCCGCGCAAAGCCTTCATCAAAGGCCAGCAGGCGGAATTCCTTAAAGAACAGCCAGATCAGGGCCGCCGCCACCAGGGCGAGCGCGCCCAGGCCCATCGCCTCGCCACTGCGCATGGCTGCTGTCTGGCCGAAAATGAAGCCCTTCAGTCCTGCGGCATTGGCGGCCGGCAGTTCCTGCACCACCGAAAGCAGCACGACGCCGGCTCCGAAAAAGACGGAGAGAACGGCGCCGATGGCCGCATCCTCGGTCAATCGGGTCCAGCGTTTGATGGCCTGAATGGTCAGAACGGCGATCACCCCGCTGATGGCGGCGCCGGCCAGCAGCAGGGGCAGGGATCGTCCGTCGATCCCCAAGGCTAGCCCGGTGAGAAAAGCGGTTACGATGCCAGGTAAAGTCGCATGGCTTAAGGCATCGCTGACCAGGGCGCGGCGACGCAAGACCATAAAGCAGCCCACCATACCGGCGGCCAGCCCCAATGCGGTGGCACCCAGCAGCACAACCAGCGTATTGTGCCCCACCATTTCCATCAGCGCGGACCCAGCCGTAACCCGCTGGCCCTTTGTCCGTAAGCGCGGCGTAGATTATCCTCTGTCAGGGCCTCGTACACGGGGCCGGCGGCGACCAGTTCGCCATTTAACATCAGGACATGGTCGAAGGTTTCGGCGACGGTCTGCAGATCATGATGCACGCAAATGACGGTGCGCCCTTCTGCGTCCAGTTCCCGCAGAACCGCCAGGATGGTCTGCTCGGTGGCAGCATCTACACCCGCAAGCGGTTCATCCATGAAGTAAAGCCGCGCTTCCTGCGCCAGGGCGCGGGCCAGGAACACGCGCTGTTGTTGGCCGCCCGACAATTGGCCGATCTGCCGGTGGGCAAGATCGGCCATGCCGACGCGGTCCAACGCCTGCATCGCGGCGGCCCGATGTTTGCCAGTGATGCGTCGGCCCCAGCCGATCAGGCCGTAACGGCCCATTGTGACCACATCCAGGGCGGACACGGGGAAGTCCCAGTCCACTGATTCCCGTTGCGGCACATAGCCGATCAGGGCGCGTTGCCGCTTCAGGGGGCGGCCATAAATCTCAATATTCCCGGTCAGCGCCGGGACCAGACCCAGCACCGCCTTCAGAAAGGTGGATTTGCCGGCCCCGTTTGGCCCAACGATGGCCACGAGACCGTGAGCTGGTGCCGTCCAGGTGATGTCCCGCAGCACCAGACGTTGATGATAGGCAACCGACAGGCCCGATACGGCCAAGGCGCCAACGCCAGCATCGGCACTCGGGATGAAATTGTCGCTCAACAGCCGTTGCAGCATGGTTCCCGCCCCTCAACCCGCCGCCAACCGGCCCTGGAACCCGCGCGTCGGCACGGTCCCGCCCAGGGCCTGGGCGATGGTGGTGACATTATGGTCAATCATGCCGACATAGGTGCCTTCATAAGTGCCCGGTGCGCCCATGGCGTCGGAATAAAGCGAACCGCCAATGGCGACCGTGTGCCCCTTGGCGGCAGCCCCCTGGATCAGGGCCTGGATATTGCGGTCGGAGACGGATGTCTCGACGAATACGGCGGGAATTTTCCGGTCAACCAACAGCGACACCATGCTTTCGATGCGCTGCAATCCTGCCTCTGACTCTGTGCTGATACCCTGGATGCCAACAACCTCGAGGCCATAGGCCCGGCCTAAATAGGAGAAGGCATCATGGGCTGTGACCAGCACACGCCGCGGGTCCGGCACTGACGCAAGCACTTTGCCGGCGTAACCATGCAGTGCCTCATACAGTCCCGCTGCCTTGGCCGTGTTGGCCGCATATAGCGTGGCATTGGCCGGGTAAAGGCCGGACAGTTTGTCCCGTACGCCCAGCAAGGCCAGTTGCCAGAGACTAGGGTCCATCCAGACATGGGGGTCCGGATGGGCATCGGCCCCATCAGGATGGATCAGTTTGTCCGAGGGCAGGACGGAGGCTGCGGCATACACAGGCTTGCCGGCTGACAGCTTATCCAGCATGTCGGCCATCTTGCCTTCCAGATAGAGGCCCGAATGGAACACGGCGTCGGCCTTCATCAGGGCAACCGTGTCTGACCGCGTCAGCTTATAGGAATGCGGATCAATGCCTTCGCCCATCAGACTACTGATGCTGGCTGTGTCCCCGGCCACTGCCCGCAGCAACTCGGCCACTTGGCTGGTCGTGGCCAGCAGAACGGGCCGTTGCGCAGCGTTGGCTGGCAGCGTGGCCGATATCAGGCCGGCTCCGGCAAGAGCCAGCAGGGAACGACGGGTGAGGGCGGCAACGGCAGACACGGGAGTGTGGCTTTCTGGAATCATTCCAAACTTTGCTTCGCCCCAGCATATAAGCGCGTTTGCGGCCGCGGCAAGGCAAAGTCCCGTGATGGTTCTATAACAACATCACCGCCTTGGCACGGTGGGAATCACCCTCGGATGGCTCATCAGCGCCAGAAAGGGCAGGTCAGACGGTCGGTTGCCATAGCCATGGGTTTCGTCAAACGGCCCCAGTTCGTGCAGCAGGGCCGCCACCCGCCGAGCCTTTTCCGCTCGCACACAGTTACCGCCCTGCATCCGCCCGGTCAGGACCCCGTCCTGTTCCTCGATGTCGGTGGCCAGGATGCGGTCGACCGGCAACCCTTCAAGCAATGTCGGGATGTAGAGTGACAGACCGCCTGTTGCCACCACCACCAGATCGCCGGCATCGGCATGGCGTTTCAACGCGGTCAGGGTCGGTTCATACCAGCGGGGCCAGCCTCGCATCCGTTCCGCCGCTTCCTGCGCCACGGCAATCGGTACCCCGGCCAGTGCCCGGTGCAGCATGCCGGCCTTGATCCGTGTGCGCAGGTCATCGTCGGGGTTGGTCCCGGCGCTCATCAACCCCGCCCGGATCGCGCGGGCGAAGACCAGGCCCGATCGCATGCGTCCGGCAACCCGCCCCAAATAGGGCAACAGGCTATCGCCTCCCACCAGGGTGCCGTCGAAGTCAAAAATGGCAGTGCGTCGTATCATGGTCGCCGCATAAAACAGGCGTGGGCCTTTCCGCTCAAGTTTTTTCCCGCTATGTGACATTTCACAGGGTTTCCGGAGATCACCACGGATCACCGAGCCTCAATCGCCAGCGCCCATATCCGTGGGCTTGGCTCTCGCGCCGCTTGGCGCGGGCGGCATCGCCGGCGTGCTTGCCCCCGCGTGGGGATGGGCCTTGAAGGAGAGAGAGTATCATGGCACGCGAACGCATCATCATCGACACTGATCCTGGGCAGGACGACGCGGTGGCCATGATGCTGGCCTTTGCCTCGCCGGAAGAGATCGAGGTGCTGGGCGTCACTGCCGTGGCCGGCAATGCCCCACTGGCCCACACAGAAATCAATGCCCGCAAGATCTGCGAGTTATCAGGTCGGCCTGATATCAAGGTCTTCGCCGGCTGTGACCGCCCCCTGTTTTTGGACCTGCATACCGCGCCGGAGGTGCATGGCGATACCGGCCTGGACGGTCCTGATCTGCCCATGCCCACCATGCCGTTGCAGGAACAGCATGCCGTCGATTTCATCATCGACACGCTGCGTTGCGAACCGGCTGGAACGGTCACGCTGTGCCCGCTGGGCCCGCTGACCAATATTGCCACCGCCTTGACCCGCGCACCCGACATCGCCGCGCGGATCAAGCGCATTGTCCTGATGGGTGGAGCACAGTTTGAAGGCGGCAACAGCAGCCCTGTGGCGGAGTTCAATATCTTCGTTGATCCACATGCGGCCCAGATCGTGCTTAAATCCGGGGTTGATATCGTCATGTTCTCTATGGATGTGACGCATCAGGTCCTGACGGCCCAGGCCCGCATGGACCGGGTGCGCGCCATCCCCGGCCCCGTGGGCCGTGTCACCTATGAGATGTTGGATTTCTATCGCCAGTATGACGAGGCCAAATATGGCACCGATGGCGGCCCGTTGCATGACCCCTGCGTCATCGCCTGGCTCATCAGGCCCGATCTTTTCCAGGGCAAGCAGGTCAATGTGGAGGTGGAAACCGCATCACCGCTGACCATCGGTCAGACGGTGGTTGACCGATGGTGCATCACCCCGCGCCCGAAGAACGTATTTTTCATGCTGAAGGCGGATGCAGAGGGGTTTTTTGATTTGCTGATCGACCGGTTGGCGCGGCTGTAAACGGGTTATCGAAAGGCCCCGGCCAGTTCCACCTCCACCCCGCCCATGCCACGCTTGAAGGCGGTCACGCCGGGGGCCGTGTCGGGCAAGATGCCGCCAAGGTCAAACCAGTCCCGGCCCTGCCGCTTCAATTCCAGCATCGCCTGCCATAGCAGCAGATTGTGCGCCCGTGCCGACCGACCGACCGCATCGGACCACCCGATCTGGTAAGTGGCGGCTCTGCCATGGCCCAGGACCAGAATGCCGGCTACCGGCACTCCATCCTTGTTCGCCCTCAACAACAGGATGTCCCCATCCTTGTACATGCCGGTACGCATGCGGATGACCAGCTTCGCCGATGGACCGCGATAGCGCTTTTCGGCCTTGTCCTTCTGGTACTGTTCCAGCAGCCAGGTCAGTTGCTGTTTCCCGTCGCGGTCGATCTCCACGGTCAGGCCCGTTCGTTCCGCCTGGTTCAGGGCGTTGCGCCACTTCTGGGCGAGACCGCTGCGCAGATCGGCCTCGGGACGTCGCAGGTCCAGCCAGAGGGTACGATAACCCGGCGCCTTGTCGCGCCGGAACCCGGCCCAGCGCATCATCGAGACCGCTTCCTCTCCCGCCGTCCATTCCGGCACCACGGCGGTCCAGTTGAGGGGCCCGCTCGGATAATCCTGGCGGATCAGCTTCATGACCATGGCGAAGACACTGGGCTTGCGCGCCTCCGGCCGCAATAGCGGGCCGCGATGCAGACGGGCGATCCGGACGACCCGTAAAAGCCGCCGTTCGCTCATCACGACAAGCCCGATAGGCTTGTCCGACAGCTCAATGATGCCCAGCCGCGGGCGCCATCCTTCCACCGTCAGCATGGCCTGATGATAGCCGAAGCTCTGGGTCAGGCTGCTTTGCCCGCATTCAGCCAGCAGCGATGCCCATTCCGACAGGCGCCCTACGTCCCAGACGATGCGCAGGTTGGGGATGGTGTCGTGATCGGTCATCGGGGATTGCAAGTCGCGTGCGGGAAGGCGAGAGTGCCTGTCTTTCCTGCCTTCTGTCGAGTGATCATGCGCAGCCCCGTTCAACCCAACTGGTGGCATCCCGACCATTTCAGCCGTAAGCGCCCCTATCTTGCCGTTCGCCAGACGGTGATGCGCAGCCTGCGCCGCTGGTTTGAGGATCACGGGTTTGACGAGGTGGAGACGCCGGCCCTGCAGGTGTCTCCGGGGTTGGAGGTGCATCTGATGGCCTTCGCCACCGATCTCGTCGGACCGCACCCCGACGACCGCCGCCGCTTGTATCTGCATACAAGCCCCGAATTCACCATGAAGAAGCTGCTGGCTGCCGGTGTGCCGCGGCTATTTCAACTGTCGCATGTCTATCGCAACGGCGAACGGTCGGGCACGCACCATCCGGAGTTCGCCATGCTGGAATGGTATCGGGCGGGTGCCGGGTATCGTGACCTGATGGACGACTGTATCGCCTTGGTCAGGGCGGCCTGTATCGCCGCCGGCAAGGACAGGCTGCGCTTCCGGGGCCTTCAGTGCGACCCCTTCGCTGATTGGCGGGTGCTGACGGTACAGGATGCCTTCCTGCACTATGCCGGTATCGACCTGCTGGCCACGGCCCCCGATCCGTTGCGCCCTGATCGTGAGCTGTTGGCCAATGCGGTGCGCCGCATCGGCATCCGCGTGGCTGACAGCGATACCTGGGAAGATCTGTTCTTCCGCGTCAGTCTGGACCGGATCGAACCGCATCTGGGCATGGATGTACCCACCTTCCTGTCAGATTATCCTGTATCGATGGCCGCCTTGGCGCGGCCGAAACCCGGGGATCCGCGCGTGGCAGAGCGGTTCGAGTTGTACGGATGCGGCGTGGAACTGGCTAATGCCTTTGGTGAATTGACCGACCCGGTGTTGCAGCGTCAGCGATTCGAGGCGGATATGGCGGAGAAGGAACGGTTGTATGGGGAGCGCTACCCGATTGACGAGGAGTTCCTGGCCGCGCTGCCCCTGATGCCGGACAGTGCGGGTATCGCCCTGGGATTTGACCGGCTGGCCATGATCATTGCAGGGGCGGAGAGGATCGACGATGTGCTGTGGGCGCCGGTGGTCACGGCCTGACCCTCAGCCCCACACCCCCGCTGTGGGCAGCAGCCGGGCGCCCTGGTAGGTCAGGCCCGGCGCCCGATCCTGGGCCAGCAACAGCGGCCCGTCCAGGTCAACATAGTCGGCCCCCTGGGCCAGCAACAGGGCGGGCGCCATGGACAGTGACGTTGCCACCATGCAGCCGATCATGACGTCCAGGCCCAGGGCCTGCGCCCGCGCCTTGACCGCCAGCGCCTCTGTCAGGCCGCCGGTCTTGTCCAGTTTGATATTCACAACCTGATAACGGTGGGCCAGATCCTCCAGACCGTCCAGCCCATGGGCGCTTTCATCGGCACCCAGACGTACAGGACTGTCAAAGCCGAGCAGGGCGCCGTCGGCGCCAGCGGGCAGGGGCTGTTCGATCATCTCCACCCCTAGATTGGCAAAGGCGGCGGGCAGGGTGGCCAGATCGTCAGGTTTCCAGCCTTCGTTGGCATCGACGATCAGCCGACTGGCCGGAGCCGCTTCGCGCACGGCGGCGACACGGTCCAGATCAGCCCCATCGCCGGCCAGCTTCAGCTTCAGCAGGGGGCGTGCGGCCGCGCGTGCGGCTTGGGCCATGGCAGCCGGCGTGTCGATGGACAGTGTAAAGGCCGTGACCACCGGTTCCGGTGGGGCCAGTCCCGCCATTTCCCAGACAGGCGTGCCACTGCGCCGTGCTTCCAGGTCCCAAAGCGCACAATCCAGGGCGTTGCGGGCAGCCCCGGCCGGCATGGCGTGGAACAGGGCGCGGCGGCTCAGTCCGCGGCTGAAAGCGTCTGCCATCGCCTGCATGGCGGCTTGGACCCCCTCCACGCTTTCCCCATAACGGGCGTAGGGTACGCATTCACCCCGGCCCACATAGCCATCGGCGTCGCGTAGTTCGGCCACCAGCACAAGCGCTTCCGTCTTCGCCCCGCGCGAGATGCGAAAGGTGCCCCGGATAGGAAACCGTTCCAGACGGACAGTCAACTGGGCGGTGGGTGCAGGTGCAAAGGGCATCAGGGGGGGGCTCCGACGGATTGCGTGCTTTCTTTTCTACAGCAATCCCAGATACTTGTCGAAGTGCTGTCCCTGCGACGTGCAGACATACCATTGCGGTCGCGCTGAAACACCCCATGTGATAGACCGTTGCGTCGACATTTCCACGCATTGCGGAAACCGGATTCCCGATGAATTTCAGAGACGCCTGGCGCGAATCACTGGCGATCTATCTGCTGCTTCTGTCCGACCCCGGCCGCGTGCTGCGCTTTGCCGGGGCACCGGCGTTGATTCTGGCTGCGCTGGGCATCGCGCAGATGACCCGATCCCAGGATGATGGCAGCGGTGGCAGCTTGCTGCTGCTCCTGTCGGTGATCTGCATGATCTGGAGCCTGGGCGTTTGGACGGTGCGCTGGTCCCGCTTCCTGCTCCTGGGGGAAGATGGGCCGCAATTCTGGGACATGCCGTTTGAGGGGCGAAACTGGCGTGTTGGCGGCATCTTGCTCTCGATGATGATGCTGTCCGCCGTTGCCTCCATTCTGCCGGCCACCGTGGTGATGACCTTGCTGGCCAGTGTCACGGGCCATCGGCTGGCCACCAACCCGAGCCAGGGGCCCGCCGACGCGGCGGCGATGGCCTCGGCCATGCCGGACTGGTTTTTCCTGACGACCTACATCGTCATCATCCTGATGACGCTGTGGCCGGTAGCCCGGCTCGGCCCTGCGATCGGCTCCGTGGTCCAGGATGGCAAGTTTGTCATGGGCGCCAGCTGGAAAGCCACGGGCCACCTGGGCGGGTTGCCGCCGCTATTGGCCCTGATCCTGGTGAACCTGCTGCAGGTGCCGGCTGTCTTCCTGTGGTTGACAGGGCTGCAAAGCAACAGCCTGGTTTTGCTGATTCTGGCCAATGTGGTCTTGTCCATCACCCATCCGTTGGTGACGGCGATGACGGCGCTGCTCTGGGCCCGGATCTATGGTGTTGCCATTGGTCCGTATCAGTCAGCGATCACCGCCCGGGATGAGGAATGATCAGGGTCTGGCAGATCGCTGGCTTGTCGATGCGGTGAACGGTGCCGTCAGGCCAGCGAACCTCCACCCGATCCACGCTTGTGTCCCGACCCAGCCCGAAATGGGCGACCGGCTCCATCTGGCACAGATAACCTGATCCGCCGCAGAGGGTCCGCATTTGCAGGCGGTCACCGGACCATAGCCGCACAAGGGCCCCACGCGCCGGTGCGCCGGCCACTGTCAGCGGTCGGATACGCAGCCAATGGTGGCCGCGCGGTTCACCGATAAAGAGCGACAAGGGTTGTGGCGCCTGTTCGCCATGGGCGATCAGCAACTCCAACTGCCCGTCACCGTCCAGATCGGCCACGGCAGCCCCGGTGCCGAAACCGCCGGGCAGGGCAGCATCGCCGATATCAATCGACAGCCACCGATCATCGCGCCAGCCGAACAGGCGGTTCGGCTCCCCCAGATTGTTGATGAAAATCTCTTCATACCCGTCATTGTCGAAATCGGCGGCAATGACAGTGCGGGCCCGGCTCGGCCGTGCCAGATCCAAGGGAGCCATATCGGCGAAACCGCCGCCTGCCTGTTGCTGAAACAAACGGTGCGGTCCTTCCCAGTTGGCCTGGATAATGTCGAACCGCCCGTCCCCCTGAACCAGCGCCACGCCCCGCGCTGCCTGCGCCCCATCCGACAGGCCCAGCGCCTCTGCCATTTCCACGAATGTACCGTCCCCCTGGTTGCGGAAAAACAGATTGGGCCCAATTTCGTTCCCAGAAAAGATGTCCGGCCGTTCGCCCAGCAGGGGTGCGACCAGTAGTGACCGCCCACCGGTTATGGCATCCAGCCCAACCTCATCCGCCATGTCGATGATGCGCCCACGTCCCCCCATTTCGAACAAGCGCATCGGTCCGCCATAATTGGCGACAACGAAGCCATAGCGCCCGGTGCCCGCCCGGTCGATGACGGCGATGGAGCGTCCAGCGAAGCGGTTGGCAACTGCGAAATTCTCCGGCAGGGCGAACAGGTCGATCCAGCGATCCCCAAAACAGGCCAACAGGCGATCCGAAACCTGCTTTGGGCCGGAAAAGCCGTCACTGTTCAGGATGTAGATTTCTTCGCGGCCATCGCCGTCAATATCGCCGCAGGCCAATCCGATGGCCCGGTGGCCAGCATCGGCCAGCAACGGGATGGCCATATCCACCAGGCCCGCCCCGCCCCATTTCAGCACCCTGTTGGGGCCGCCATAGCCGGCGACGATCATCTCATCCTGTCCGTCGCCATCCACATCAGCCACGGCCACGCCGTAATTCAACGCGGGCTGGTTGCCGGCGATCAGGTTGGAGCATTCGATGAACATCCGGCCCCCGCACTGTGGCTGTCGTCCCGGCACCGGAACGGCCTATGAATAGCCTGGACCAGGGGCCGTGGGCAAGGCGACGGACTGTGACGTTTGACGGGACGACGGCGCACAGGGCGCTTCTAACGCCGGATCCGACCGTCATGCACAATATCTGGTGTTCGCCTATGCCATCGTCCCGACCAGCCGGACGGGCGGCGGCGTGTGATTTGTGTCCTGTCATCGGGTCGATGGCAGCGACGCTGGTTGCCAGCGAATGTGAACCGGGATTACATCGAATCTCCCCCCGGTCGCATATGGGCGGCGTCCGCGTGGCCATGCCTCGACCTACACCGCTGAATCCAAGGATTATTCGCGGCTAGTCCGCTGATGGGCCTCCGTCAAGCCGCGTGCGCTGCATACCCCGGCCCCACCTTCCCGCTGCATTGGAATGGCTGACGTCAAGCCTATTCATGATGGACAGGGAGGAAATTTCTGCCTTGTGGTGGGGACGGGATTTGGTACGATCCGCACCCAAGCCAACAAGATGTTGTGTTCTGTGGTCAGTTATCCACAGCCGGGGCACTGGGGAAAACGGGGATAAGTCATGCGCGATGGTGAAGTGAACGATTGGGCCCCGCAGGGCGCGGACGTGTTCGGCCAGATTCAGATGCGCAAGCACTCGGCCGTGACTGTGGATCATACCCGCAACGAGCTGCTGACGCCGTTTGGCAAGGCGACGTTGGACGACCGCTATCTGATGCCGGGCGAAACTTATCAGGACCTGTTTGCCCGCGTCGCCAGCTATTACTCCGACGATCACGCGCATGCCCAGCGCCTGTATGACTATATCTCCCGCCTGTGGTTCATGCCGGCCACGCCCGTCCTGTCCAATGGCGGTACGGCGCGCGGCCTGCCCATCTCCTGCTTCCTGAATGAGGCCAGCGACAGCCTGGAAGGCATCGTCGGCCTGTGGAACGAGAATGTCTGGCTGGCGGCCAAGGGTGGCGGCATTGGTTCCTACTGGGGTAACCTTCGCTCCATCGGCGAGCAGGTAAAGGATAGCGGTAAGACCAGCGGCGTCATCCCCTTCATCCGCGTCATGGACAGCCTGACGCTGGCTATTTCCCAGGGGTCCCTGCGCCGTGGGTCGGCTGCTTGCTATCTGCCCGTTTCCCACCCCGAGATCGAAGAATTCATCGAGATGCGCCGCCCCACGGGTGGTGATCCCAACCGCAAGGCGCTGAACCTGCACCATGGCATCGCCATCCCCGACGCTTTCATGCGCGCGGTCGAGGGGGATGAGGAATGGGCGCTGACCAGCCCCAAGGATGGCAAGATCCTGCGCCGCGTGAAGGCGCGCGACCTCTGGATCCGCATCCTGACCGCCCGTATGGAAACGGGCGAGCCCTATATGCTGTTCATCGACCATGTGAACCGGGCCATCCCAGAACATCACAAGCTGGCCGGCCTGACGGTGAAGATGTCGAACCTGTGCAGCGAAATCACGCTGCCCACCGGCATGGACCCGTGGGGCAAGCAGCGCACAGCCGTCTGCTGCCTGTCCTCGTTGAACCTGGAAAACTTCCTGGAATGGCAGGACCATCCGACCTTCATTGAGGACGTGATGCGTTTCCTGGATAATGTCATGACCGACTTTATCCAGAAGGCTCCCAGTGACATGGAGCGCGCCAAGTATTCCGCCATGCGTGAGCGGTCGGTGGGTCTTGGCGTCATGGGCTTCCACAGTTTCCTGCAAAGCCAGATGATCCCGATTGAGGGGGTGATGGCCAAGGTCTGGAACAAGCGCATGTTCGCCTTGATCAAGCGCAAGGCCGACGAAGCCTCAGTCAAGCTGGCGCATGAGCGCGGGCCCTGCCCCGACGCCGCCGAATATGGTGTGATGGAGCGCTTCTCCAACAAGATCGCCATTGCGCCGACGGCCAGCATCTCCATCATCACCGGTGGCGCGTCGCCGGGGATTGAGCCAGTGGCCGCCAACGCCTATACGCACAAGACCCTGTCGGGCAGCCATTCGGTGCGCAACCCGTACCTGGAACGGTTGCTGGCAGAGAAGGGCCGCAATGATGAGGACACCTGGTCGGAAATCACGCTCAACAGCGGATCTGTCCAGCATCTGGACTTCCTGACCCAAGATGAGAAGGACGTCTTCAAGACGGCGTTCGAACTGGATCAGCGCTGGCTGATCGAACACGCTGCCGACCGCACGCCGTTCGTCTGCCAGAGCCAGTCGCTGAATGTCTTCCTAACGGCCGATGTGCATAAGCGCGACCTGCACCAGATCCACATGATGGCCTGGAAGAAGGGCGTGAAGAGCCTGTACTACCTGCGTTCCATGTCGGTGCAGCGCGCCGAAAGCAACGCCACCAAGGAGATTGGCAAGGCCAAGGCTGCGCCGATCGCGGAGACAAACAAGTACGAGGAGTGCCTGGCCTGCCAGTAACACCCCCCTATCCATGGCCCCCAATCGTTTGAGGGCCATGGTCGAGGTTTGGACGGTGGAAGATTGTTGGCGATGCTTGGTTGACGCCCCCTGACAGTCAGGGGGCGTCGCCAGCCCTCTGCCAAGTCCACCGGAAGCGGCGAATACCGCCATTGCCGTCCGGTCCCTCCAGGGCCGCCACGACATTGCCGCCATAGCGGTTAAAGACGATCCGTTGCGGATAGGCAATTTCGGTGTTGGAGAACACCGCCATATTGTTGCCTGACTCGATCAGCTTGTACGGGATCACGGCGTCGCTGCCCAAAGGCTGGCCGTAATAGACCACAGAGCCGTCAGGTTCAGCGACGATGCGCATGAATTCAGTATCAGCGCCGCGCACCGGCGACATGGATCGCCGCATCCCCAGCATGACACCGTCGCCGGGCCGCATGAAGTGCTGCTCCGTGCGGGTTGGTCCTTCACGTCCCACCCACTGGCCCGCCAGCCAGTCGAGGGATCGCAGGGGGTCGTTAGATGCCTGACTGCCCGTGGGCAGGGCCAAGAACAAGCCCAGCAGCAACAGGCCAGAGAGGCGGGTGACAGAGAAGGTGGACATGGGCACTCCTCCGTTTGGTTTTTGTTTTGAACAGGCTACGCCTTATTTGCCCCGCCGTCCCGACTGCTGATGATTTTGACGATTTTGCAGCACGCCGAAGAGGCGTTGCCTATGGCGCCGACCCGGCCAGTCGCCAAGACCAGCCGAAACGCTTCACACCGCCGCCTTTGACCGGCCCTTCGATGGTCGCGGTCAGGCTGTCGCCTGTGCGGCGATAGGTGATCTTCTGCGGAAAATCATGGTGTGGATTGGCGAATATCGCCAGACCCGGCATAGACTCGATAAGCGCAAAGCTGGCTGGAGCCTGGCCCAATGGATGCGCATGATAGGCCAGTTGGCCCGCGGCATCGGGGCCGATGCGAATAAACTCTGCTTCCGGCGCCTTGCCCGGTCGCACGGTTCGGCTCATGCCCAGGATGATGCCACCGGCGGGACGCATGTAATGTTCCTCGATCCGCCGGTCACCATCCTGGCCAACCCATTGGCCTGCCAGCCAGGAAAGGTCGTCGATCACGGGTTCCGCCGACAGAGCAGTGGGGGCGGCCAGCAACAGCAGGCCAGCCAGGAAAAGGGCGCGCATGGGGAAGCCTTCGGCAGTAGAGTAGCCAGGATACACCCGTAGACGGGGATCGTTTCAATTGATCGCGTCAAGCCGATCAGCGGTTAACGTGGGTCTGTCGCACGCAGCGATGGCCGGTCGATGATACCCGCGAGCCAGTTGGCCAGGTCCGGATGGTCAGTCCGCCAGTCCAGATCGCCATGGCGTAGATCCAGATAATCCAGCGCACAGGCCACAGACAAAGCGCCCAGACCGGCATTGTCTGCATAGAGATCGGGCACAGCCGTTTCCATGGCTGGCAGGGACCGGGCGATGGCGGCTATTTGCCGGTCAACCCAGCCGGGAGACTGTTCACCCAGTGGCCGCCGCCTCTCCACCACTGCGCTGAAGGCTGCATCCAACAGGCCCTGGGCCAAGGCAGACAGTCGCAATGACCGCCAGCGGTCAGGCCCGGCATCCGGCAGCAATCGACGGCCAGGCAGAATATTGTCCAGATAGTCCGCAATGGCCCAACTCTCGCCCAGACACCAACCTTCGTCCGTGACCAGGGCCGGGACCTTGCCAGAGGGTATGGCTGATAACAGGTCGGCGGGATCGGACCAGGGGTCGATGGTCACAACCTGGAGCCGGTCCAACGCCTGCTTCTCCATGGCCAGGGCCAGCACCTTGCGGGCATAGGGGGAGGTTTTAGCGACATATAGTTTCATGGCAGTTTTTCCTTTTGCAACTGTAACAGGCCGGCCATCCCTGCCAGGGTGCCCAATACCAGTATGGTGGCGCCGGCCGCGAACAGAGGCAGGTGATGGCCGGTATCCGCGAACAGCAAGGTCAGCCCATAGCCCCCCGCAGCCTGGAACAGGGCGTATATTGCGGTCATCCGGCCCCACGCAGCCGTATGACCGCGCGCCCCCGCCAATTGTCCAGCCACGCCCGATGCCAACGCTACGCAGCCCGGTGTCAGGGCGCCGACCAGCAGGGCTGACAGACCCAGCGGCAGCGGGGCCGAGGACAGGAGCGGCAGGGCCACCGCCCCGGCCTTCAAGCCCAATGCCAGGGTCAAGGCGGGTGCAAAGCCCAGTAATCGGGCCAGACGAGCCGCCAGGAGCGGCCCCGTTAGGGCACCAACCCCGAACACGAACCAGTAGGCCCCACCCATGGCGATGCCCTGGCCCAGTCCGCGCGCCACGTAATCGGCCAGGAACAATGTGTGTGGCACGAACCCCATACCGTCGGTGGCATAGGCCAGCGTGAACAGTAGAAGTGCCCAAGACCGGGTCAAGGTTGGTTCTGGTGCCGGGGGCGCGTGGGCGGTGACGGGCCAGTGTCCCCAGGAGGCGATGGTCAGCAGCAGCGCCAGCAGCCCGATTCCGGCCCAGGCCCAGGCCGCGCCGCCACCGGCCAGCCAGGGCAGAAGGGTGCCACTGACCATCACCCCAGCCCCGATCCCGGAAAAAACAATGCCTGCGACCAGTGGCCTTTGATCCGGTGGCACCTGGGCCATCAGCACCGGGGCCGCCAGGATCATCAGCAAGGCCCCGCCGATCCCAGCCAGAAAGCGCCACGCCGCCAGCCATTCGGTTCCGCCATTCCACGCGCAGGCCGCCAAGGACAGTGTCACCAGCAGCATGGCGGCGCGCAGCACGCAGGCAGGGCGACACAGGCGACCAAGGTGCGCAGCGCCGATGGCCCCCAACAGATAACCGAACAGGTTGGCGGCGCCCAGCAACGCCCCACCCCCGGCATCCACCCAACCCTCATCAATCAGAGCCGGCAGCAGCGGGGTGTAAGCAAAACGACCCAGCCCAACGCCCAGAAGCGTACCCGCCAGTCCCGCCGATGCCGATTGCCAGACCTTCCCCATCACGCGCCCCACCCGATCTCAGGCGCAGATGGTGTCATGGCCTTGACATCAAGAAAAATGAATTGTCAGGATAACTAAATTCACGTCAGTTGATGGGTGGGCGATGGACAGCACTGATCTTTCCTACTTTCTGGCGGTGGTGGAAGAGGGGGGGATCACGGCGGCGGCACGTCGGCTGAATTGTGTACAGTCGAACGTGACGGCCCGTATTCGATCGCTGGAGGCAGCGCTGGGCGTAACGCTGTTTCACCGCAACGGCCGTGGCGTAGTACCAACGCGCGCTGGCGAGCGACTGCTGCCGCATGCACGGCAAGTGGTTGCGGCCTTGCGGGCAGCGCGCGACAGTCTAAGGGATCTGTTGCATCCGGACCGGCCCGGTGGGCGCCTCGCCATTGGCAGCATGGAGACAACAGCCGCCTGTCGCCTGCCACCGGTTCTGGCCGCCTATCACGCTGCCTTCCCGGATGTGGAGTTGAGCCTGCGGACCGGGCCGACCATTACGCTGACGGAGGAGGTCCTGTCCTACCGACTGGACATGGCCCTGGTCAGCGGCCCTGTCGACCATCCGGACCTGATGGTCGCCGATGTCGGGGTTGAGCAGATGGTGATGGTGGCGGGCGTGCAGGCGACGGACGAGTGGCCAGCAATGCTCTACAAGCCGGGCCTCTCTGCCCTCTGCTTCCGACGGGGCTGTGCCTATCGTGAACGGCTGGAAAGCCTGTTGGCCGGGCTGGGGGCGCGGCAGCCCCGCCTCCACGAGTTCGGGACGCTTGAAGGCATCATTGGGGGCGTGGCGGCCGGGATTGGTGTTTCGCTGTTGCCACTGGCGGCCGTCGACCGATCACCATTGCGTTCGTCTTTGTCGATACAGACGGTGCCCGCGCCTTGGGCCGTGGCGCCGACGCAGTTGATCCATCGTCGTGATGCGATCATGACGGCCGCGCTGGCCCGCTTTATCGACTATGCCCGATTGGGATGGCAGTGCTGATTTGCATTATGCAATTACTGCATAATGCAAATCACTTTACCAGACCAGTGAAACGGCGGGGCGATAAGGTGCCTGCTCGAACATGCCGTTGATCAGGCCCTGAAGCTGGACACGGGCGGCCTCGCGTTCGCTGGACGGGACACTGGCTTTTGACAGCGCCTTGATGACGAAACCGCTGCCACGCAGACGCTTCAAGGTCACCCGAGCATCATCGGCACGGGATGGATGGATAGCGGCCACGGTGGCCACCCCCTGCGGCGGGCGAACAATGAAAAGGCCGAACTCGGTCATGGGAACCCCCTATGCCAATGGATAGGGGGAACACAGCAAGCGGGGTGCCAATACCCGCCCTGTACTTAAGCGTTAGGGATCAGTCTTCCACGGCCCAGGCGCGCATCGGACCCTCTGCCTGTTCCATGAATTCAGGCCGTGAGACAGTGCCGTCGCCATTTTGGTCCATGATGGCATGCCGGCGGGTTGCTTCTGCCCGCAACTCCTCTGGTGTGACGCGGAAATCAGCGTTGCTGTCGGCTGACATCACAGGGTCAATCCCCATGCGGTAATCGGCCCGGCCTCGGCCATCTACGCGGGCGGTCGCGGCCTCGTCCGGTGTCATGTCGATGCGGCCGGGCCGCAGGCGGCGCCCGGTATCCGCCGGCGCGCTGTGGGTGGGCAAGTTGACCCGATACTGGGTTAACTCATAAGACGTGACGTATCCATCGCGGTTGAGGTCATAAAGCGGGAAGACACGCCCTGCCTCTGCCGTCAATTCCAGCAGGGACAGCGTACCGTTGCGGTCAGTATCAGCGCGCGTGAACCAGTCACGCATCGCGGCGCGATAGGCCTCTGCATCGCGGGTGGGGGCTGCCAGCGGTTCCCCGACGGGACTGACCGGACTGTAGCGGATACCGGGCCGGAATGTGTCCCGTCCCCCCCCGCATGATGCCAGGGCCAAAGCCATGGCCACCAGTCCTAAGCCGAGACCTGCCTGCCGCCAAACCGTCCGCCGCATCCGCCGCTCCGTTCGCTGTTCCGCTTCTGCTTAACGGGCTCGCAGGGTGGGGGCCAGCAGATAAATCTCGCTACCGCTTCTGTAAGGCTTTGGTGGACCCAAGGACCCGCTTGGCCAAAACCTTTGGAGCTTCTGATGACACGCGTCCGGGCGGGGCGTCCTGTCGGGTGTGGATCAGGCGGGGTCCGCTATTGCGCTGGCGCCATCGGGCAGGGTGCAGTCCCGCAATTTCAAGCCCTTAAACCGATCCCCCGGTATCATGGCCTGGCTGAAATCCACCCATTCGATGGCGGCATCCCGCAACCGAACGGGCAGTGCCCCACCGCCGCGCAGTTGCAGGTCTTCCATATTGGCTGCTTCCAGCACGGTGTTCCGCAGGGTCGCGCCTTCGAACCCGGCGCCACGCAAATCACATCCCGACAGGTCGACATAGGAAAGGTTGGCGCCGCTGAAATCGCTGGCCGCCAGTTTGGCGTGGCTCAATTGCGCACCCGACAGGTCAGCCCCTCGGAACGACATGGCCGATAATTCGCGCCCGCGCAGATCCACACCCTTCATCTTGCGGCCCGTGAAGTCGGCGCGGGTGCCGGTCTTGCCACCGCTTTCCACCCATTCCTCGTGCTGTCCTACAATGCGGTCAATTTCCGCAAGGTTCTGCAGGTGTTCGGTAAAGGCCGGCAATCCCTGGAACAGGCGACGTGTCGTGTTGTCGATCGTAAAGGTGGCGTCCTTGATATCGGCATGCAGGAAGTTGGCACCTTCCATCTTGGCGCCCAGCAGAACGACCCCCTGCAGATCACTTTCACTGAAATCCGCATTTGACAGGTTGGCGTTGCGCATATTCACGCCGCGCAACCGTACTTTGCGCACCACCGCATCCTCAAGCGATGCATCCTCCAGATTGCAGAAGGACAGATCGGTAATGAATTCACGGCTGACCACGTCTTCACCCTTGCGATGCAGGGTCAGGTTGCCCATACGCATGTCACTGCCATCCAATTTGGCCTGTGCCAGATCGGATTTGTAGAAACGGGCCCCACGCAAATTCGCACGGGTGAAATCGCAATGTTTCAGATTGGCACCGATGAACAGGCTGTTGGCCAGGTCGGTTTCCCGGAACTTGCAGCCTTCCAGATTTGTCTGTGACAGGTTGCAGGCCAGCATTGTTGCCTGCGACAGATTAAAGCCTTTAAGTTGAAGCCCCTCGATGCTTGCCAGCCGAAGTTCAAGTCGCCGTCCACCCTTGCCCTTCAGAAAAAGGGAGTGCATCGCCAGGTGGGTGGTCAGGTCTGTTCGTGCAGAACCGGTATCGGGCGCCTGAATTGCCATAAACATCCAACCGTATGTTTTTTTTATTTCAAGAGAGCAGAGCAGCACTGATTGCGTACCCGCTTACGGATACTGACTTGTTTAATACCAAAAGAAAATGATTAATAAGTTAATGCTGCTGAATCTGGGTCACGGCTCTTCCGGCATACGGCATTCACGTAGGACCGCACCGGATAGCTGTTCGGGTGTGATCACGCATTGGGCAAAGCTGGTCCATTCGATTGAGGCGCCGGCAAAACGGATCGCCAATTTGCCGCCCCCCCGCAAATCCAGATCACCGAAATCAGCGCCGTCGACAAGGGTGTGCAGCAACCGGGCATTCTCCATCCCGGCCCCGCGGAGATCGGCGTTCGAGAGTTCGGCATAGGCGAGTGTTGCCCCGTTGAAATCAGCCGCCGCCAGTCGGGCATGCGCCAGTTTGGCCCCCGTCAGGTCCGCGCCCCGGAAGGATACGGCGGACAGTTCCCGTCCGCGCAGATCGACCCCGCGCAAGGCCATACCGGCAAAATCCGCCCGTGACCCGGACCGCCCCCCAGAATTCACCCATTCCTCATGTGCGGCAACGATCCGGTCTGTTTCCCGCAGGTTGGACAGATGTTCCTCAAATGCCGGGTTGCCGGCAAACAGGCGGCGGGTGTCGTCATTCACCGTAAACACGGCATTCTTGATATTGGCACCCGTGAACTTCGCTCGCTCCATCTGTGCGCCCAGCAGCACGACACCCTGCATATCGGCGCCTGACAGATCGGCGCCCGACAGGTCGGCATTGCGCATATTGACCCCGCGCAGGCGGACATTATGCAGCACCGCGTCCTGCAAAGTTGCTTCCTCCATGTTGCAGAAGGACAAGTCGGTGGTGAACTCCCGCTGTTTGGCGACGCCACCGCTGTTCAGCGTGATGGACCCGACCCGCATGTCTGACCCTGTCATTTTGGCCTGTTGCAGGTCGGACTTGTAAAACCGCGTTCCGCGCAGGTCGGCGCGGGTGAAATCGCAATGTTTCAGGTTGGCGCCGATAAACAGGCTGTTGGACAGGTTCGCCGCTTGAAAGCTGCATCCTTCCAAATCCGTGTAGGAAAGGTTGCAGGCCAGCAGCAGGCATTGCGACAGATCAAAATTATTCAGCTTGATGCCCGACAGGTTTTGCAGGCGCATCTCCAACCGCTTGCCCGCATGACCACGGGCAAAAAGCGTGTGCTGGGCCAGCATGACCTGCATGTCATGCGACGGCAAGGTGTGGGCGCTCTGCGGTTTGTTCATCGGGCTGCTGCTTGATCCAACGTCCAGTTCAACTATGCCATACACGCAGACATGGGTAATCCACCAACATCTCCATGATGTCCTGGCCAAAAGACATATCCCGGCCTCCCAGGCGACACAGAGTTGGGAAGTCTCTTGACCTTGATTGTAGGTTTGTGATCCGATGCATTAGGAATATAAACCATAACCAGGCAGCAGCATGAACAGAATCAACATTGCCACTGTCGAATTGATCAAACGGTTTGAGGGGTTGGGTGACGGAGACCGGGACCGGCCAGGCTTGCAACCCTATCTCTGTCCCGCCGGATTTTGGACCATCGGTTATGGCCGTCTGGTGCTCGGGCTTGAGGGCCGCCTGCTGAAGGGAGAGGTGGATCGTGCCCGCGCCCATGCCGTATATCCCGATGGGATTGATGAGGCCCGTGCCCTGACGTTCTTGATGGATGATCTGGGCAAGGTCGGGCGGCAGGTGGCAGTGCGGGTCCGCACCTTGCTGACCGATAACCAGTTCGGCGCCTGCCTGTCCTTTGTCTATAATGTCGGGATTACGGCTTTTGCCGCCAGCACCCTGCTGAAACGGCTGAATGCCGGGGACCGGGTGGGGGCGTCGGATCAGTTCCTGGGCTGGAACAAGGCGACCGATCCGCATACCGGCCGCAAGGTGGAACTGCCGGGCCTGACCCGGCGGCGTGTGGCGGAACGGGCCTTGTTCTTATCGGCATAAAGCGGCGGGCCCATCGCTTCCGGCGGAAGGACGGGCCCGTCGGCATCAGTTCACGACACTAACAGCACGGCGGTTCTGTGCCCAGACATCGGCGGATGACCCGGCCACGGCCGGGCGTTCTTTACCGAAGGATAGAACCTGAAGGCGATTAGCATCGACGCCGTTGGCAGTCAGGTAACGCCTTACGCTGTCAGCGCGCTTCTGACCCAGCGCCAAATTGTACTCACGCGTGCCGCGTTCGTCGCAGTGGCCTTCGATGGTCAAGGTGATGGCAGGGTTGGCCCGCAGCCATTCTGCCTGCTTATCCAGAGTGGCGGCCGCTTCTGGCGACACCTCGAACTGGTCCAGGGCGAAGAAGACCCGATCACCGATCTGCGCCAGTTGCTGCTGCGGTGTCAGGTTGGCCGTCAAGTTCGACTGTTCCACGCCGGTGGTTCCGGCGCCAGAACCGGGGAAGGGCGTTGTGTAACCACCGCCAGTATTGCTCGCTTGCTGATCGCTGTCGCGGACGGAGGAACAGGCCGCCAGCAGCAGCAGGGGGGCCAGCAGCAGAGGATTGGTGCGCTTCATCTTTTGATCTCTCATTCCCAGATGTTTCCACCGGCATGCAGTGCCGGCAGCCCCCCATCATCCAAGCCTGTGATTACGGCGGGACTTGGACCAAAGCCGGGCCTGTGTTGGGCAGGCGCTGCATGGCACGGATTAGGGATGGGGTGGCGGCCAGATCAGGCGTGGCCGATATCCGATGATAGCATGGAGAGGTTGATGCCCAGCTTGGCCAGCGCCCGCTCCCATTTGCCGTCCAGATCGCTGTCGAACAGGATGGCGCTATCGGCAGGTGCGTGCAGCCAGCCATTCTGCTGCATCTCCTGGTCCAACTGTCCGGGGCCCCAGCCGGCATAACCCAGGGCCAGAATAGCTTTTTCGGGCCCGTGCCCTTCGGCCACAGCCCTCAGAATGTCGACTGTTGCCGTCAGCACCACCTGATCGCCCACCGGCATACTGCCGTCCTGGTGATAGTCGGGGCTGTGCAGGACAAAACCCCGCCCCGATTCGACCGGTCCGCCAAAATGGACGCGCAGTTCCCGCGCCGGGCGGGTCACATCAATGTCCAACTGTTGGAGCAGGCTGGTAAAGCTGATCCCGTCGAACAACCGGTTCACCACCAGCCCCATCGCACCATCTGCATTATGCACGCATATGTAGATCACGGTCTTCTCGAACCGTGGGTCCGGCATCTGCGGCATGGCGATCAGCAGATGGCCGGTAAGCGATGTCAGGGGCTTCTTCTGGGGCTGCGGCATGGCGATGCGGGTCTGTTTTGACGGGAGACAATCATAGCAGTCGCCAACCGTAACGGGGGTGTTTTTCGACACCTGACCCTTTTGCTTGTCGCGGGGCCGGGTGTGGCCTAGAAACGGGCCATATGTTTTCGTCAACAACCCCCCAGGGGAGGACAAGCAGATGAGCGTGAAGGTTGGCGACCGTGTCCCGTCGGTCACCCTGAAGCACCTGACCGAATCCGGCATGCAGGAGGTCAGCACCGACGATCTGTTCAAGGGCAAGAAGGTCGTGCTGTTCTCAGTACCGGGCGCCTTCACCCCCACCTGTTCGGCCAAGCATCTGCCGGGCTTCGTGGACAATGCCGAGGCGATCAAGGCCAAGGGTGTTGAGGATATCGTCTGCATGGCCGTGAACGACCCGTTCGTCATGCAGGCCTGGGGCAAGGCCAACAATGTGGCCGGCAAGGTGACCATGCTGCCCGATGGCAACGGCACCCTGACCAAAGCCCTGGGGCTGGAGATGGACGGCACCGCCTATAATCTGGGTCATCGCGGCCAGCGCTTCGCCCTGGTGGCCGAGGATGGCGTGATCACCCGCCTGGAAGTGGAAAAGCCCGGCGCATTTGAAGTGTCGAGCGCTGAGTATGTTCTGAAAGTGCTGTGATCGGCCAGCAGGCTGGTTCGCAGAAAGGAACGGGCCGGAGCGGAGACGCATCCGGCCCGTTGTCTTTGTTGAAGATGCCGGCCTTGAGGGGACGTCTGGCGGGCGGGTGTGAACCCCCGGGCGGCGCGTAAAAGCGGCCCGGATACACCCAAATCCGGGTACCCGCCCGGCTGTTGAGACCTGTTTCCGCGCCCACATCATATCCCGACCGCGCTTAGATCAGACAGGGGTGCTGTTCACGCCCAGGCGGCCTCGGGATGTGGAAAACGCCAGATGTGGGGGAAAAGCGCAGGGCGCTGGTCACCCGTCTCACCCACGTCCGGCCAGCAAACTTTCTGCCGCTGCCCTGGCGGCCTGCGTGATCTCCGCGCCCGACAACATGCGGGCCACTTCTTCCAGCCGTTCTTCTAGCGTCAGGGCCACCACTTCGGTTGCGGTACGACCGGCGCTGACCTTCTTACGGACGTTCCAGTGATGCGCGCCGCGGGCGGCCACCTGCGGGCTGTGGGTCACCACCAGGACCTGCAAATCATGCTGGCCCAGCTTGGCCAGTCGCTCGCCGATGGCATCGGCCACCGCACCGCCAACGCCCGTATCAACCTCGTCGAACACCAGGGTTGGCACCGTGCCCACCTGGGCCAGGACCACCTTCAGCGCCAACATAAAGCGCGCAAGCTCACCACCCGACGCGATCTTGGCCAGCGGGCCAGGCGGGGTGCCGGGATTGGTGGCCACCTGGAAGGCGATGTCGTCGATGCCCGCCGCACTCCATCCTCCTTCGCCCAGTTGTTCCACCTTGGTGGCAAACCGGGCTTTTTCCAGGCGCAGGGGCTTCAGTTCCACCGCCACTGCCTGATCCAGCTTGCCCGCCGCCTTCACCCGCGCCGCCGACAGGACCCTGGCGGCCTCCAGATAGGCGGCCTTGGCCGCCTCTGCCTGCGATGCCAGCTTCGATAGCAGGTCTCCCTGATCCTCAATCAGGTTCAGCTTGGTGGCCATTGCGGCGCGCAGGGTCACCAAGCCATCGACGTCAGTGCCGTGTTTACGGGCGGCGGCGCGCAAGGCGAACAGCCGTTCCTCTATCTTGTCCAGATTGCCGCCATCGCCGTCCATATCGGCGGCGAAACCCTGGATGGCGCGCGATGCCTCGCCCACCTCACTGGCCGCCTGATCCAGGACGGAGATGATGGGGTCCAGCTTGCCGCCAGCCTTATCGGCGATGCGCGACAGTGTACGCAGCGCCGAGGCCAGGGCCCGTTCCGCTCCACGCTCGCCCGACAGTTCGGTCGACGCCTGGGTCAGGCTCTCAATCAGCTTCTCACGGTGCTGCAGCACGACCCGCTGTTCGGCCAGCGACTTCTCCTCACCCTCCTCTGGGGAGAGTTGATCCAACTCCTCCACCGCGTGGCGTAAGTAATCCTCCTCGGCGCGGGCGCGGGAGGCGTCCTCGGCTGCGGAGAGGCGCGCCTGTTCCACCTGGCGCCAGGCACGCCAGGCGGTCGCGACTTTCTGCCCTTGCGCTGATAATTGGGCGTAATCGTCCAGCAGGTCGCGGTGTGTGCGCGGGTCCAGCAAGCCATGGGTGTCGAACTGGCCATGCACCTCGACCAGGGTTTCGCCCAGCCGACGCAGCAGGGTGACGCCCACCGGCTGATCATTCACGAAACAGCGGGAGCGGCCGTCATTGGTCAGGGTGCGGCGGATGACCAGCGTGTCTTCCACCTCCAGTTCCTGCTCGCGCAGAATGGCGAAGGCTGGATGGTCACCCCGCTTACCCAGGTCGAATTCGGCGGTGACGCTCGCCTGATCGCAACCATGACGGACCAGGGAACTATCGCCACGCGCGCCAAGCGCCAACCCCAGCGCGTCCAGTAGGATTGATTTGCCGGCCCCCGTCTCGCCCGTCAGCACACAAAGCCCCGGCTGGAACGCCAGCGTCAGGCGTTCGATCAGGACGACGTCGCGGATCGACAGGGTGACAAGCATGGCACAGCCGGGGCGGTAGGAAGGGGGAATCGAAACAGCCGGATCAGAACAGCCAGTCGACGGCCCGCTGGAACAAGGACGGCTTCTCGCCACGTTCGCTGCGGTTCATCAGGGCATAGGTGTCCTGGTACCAGACGGAACCAGGATAATTATGGCTCAGCAGGGCCGCATTGGCCTGCGCTTCTTCGCGGATACCCAGGGCCAGATAGGCCTCGACCATGCGATGCAGGGCTTCGGGAACATGGCTGGTCGCCTGATATTCATCAATCACGCGCCGGAAGCGCTTGATGGCGCCCATATATTCGCCCGTTGCCAAGTAAAAACGGCCGACCTCCATATCCTTGCCCGCCAGATGGTCGCGGGTAAGGTCAATCTTCAGCCGTGCGTCACGGGCATAAGGGCTGGTGGGGAAGCGGCGGACCACTTCCTGCAAATTTTTCAACGCCTCGTATGTCGTGCTCTGGTCACGACGGACATCGCTGATCCGTTCGTAATTGCACAAGGCCTTGAGATAGAAGGCGTAAGCCGCATTGCGGTTGCCAGGATGCAACGCGATGAACCGATCCAACGTCGTAATCGCATCATCATAGCGCAGCGCCTGATAGTGCGAATAGGCCGCCATCAACTGCGCCCGTACCGCCCATTGGCTGTACGGGTGCTGGCGCTCGACCTCGTCGAACAGCAGCGCTGCCTTGGTGTAGTTGCGATTGTCGATGGCGTTGGACGCCTCGGAATAGATCTGCTCAACCGGCCGCTCCACATAAGGAAGCTCGTCCTTCTTGCCCGAGCAGGCGGCGAGGAACAGGAGGGCGACCGGCGCCAGATGGCGGAGGACACGGGCGCGGCGGTTCAGACGTTCGGTGCGGAGCATCGGCAAGGACAACCAAGCAGCAAGCATGAATGCGGGATGCCTTATAGCACGCACGGGACCGCCACCGCCAAGCGGCAAACGTCACGGCCACGCACCGAAAGGCGCTTTTCAGCGAAGATGGCGTTGAATCCTGGCGGAACCATGGCGGGCATGCCGGGGAAATCACTGTTTGAAGGCCGACCGAGCGGCCAGCAGACTGGAATCCGGTTGTTCAGCCAGGAGCGCTTCGTCGGAACGCTGCCGCAATACCCTTCCGACAACATCCGGGCGAAAACAGACATGCAGGCTTTTGTCTTCCAACAACCGATCATTAAAGCGCAGGCCCGTGCGCAGGGAGCGCAGATCGGGATCGGTGGCAAGAAGATGCGACAGGACATTGCCATCAATCACCGCCATGTCCAGCCGCCCCGCCGCCAGCTTGCGCAGATTTGTGGCGTCATCGACGGCTGGCTCCACGGTCAGGATGCCATCGGCAGCCGCCCGATCAAAAGCATCGGTATTCACATAACCACGCACTGTGCCGATGCGGCGGCCAGCAAGGTCTGACAGGCTGCGCCAGGAAACCGGTGCGCCCACCCGTTCGGCAAAGCCAAGGGGGCTGCTGCCGATCGGGGTTGAGAGCAGGCATTTAGCCTCACTGGCGGCTGTCTGATATTCCGGAAAATACCCGGCATATCCCGGCGTCCGCAAACCCGTATTGACCGCACGTTGCCAGGGCATGAACTCTACAGCCAAGGCGAGACCTGCCCGTTTCAGGGTACGTTCTACGATGGCTGTGGACAGGCCACGGTTAGGCAGACTTTCTCCACTGAAGGGCGGCCAATCCAGACTGGACAGTCGAACGGTATGGCCCGCACCGTCAGGGGCGGTGTCGGCGCGAGCCACCGTTACGGCTGCCACAGGCATCAACAAGACTGCGGCCAGGCCCCAGAGGGTGGCAAGAAGCAGGCTGGGAAGAGGCCAATGCAACATCGCTCACCCTTGGAACGACGGTGACTATGCCTGATGATGACGCAAAGGCCAGTGACAGTCCCATGAAAAAAGGGGGCGCCGGCCTGGCCGACGCCCCCTTATCCGTAAGGGTGGACAATGCCTCCCCCCATCAGGCGACCGCGGCGCGGTTGTCCCACATCTCCGCATCTTCCCGACGCCAAGCGGTATTGTCCGCGAACAGGGCGCGCAGGAGCGCATTATTCATGGCGTGCCCAGGACGCAGCCCTTGGTAATGACCGAGGATCGCACCACCAGCCAGATACAGATCGCCCACAGCGTCCAGGATTTTATGGCGAATAAACTCATCTGTGTGGCGCAGTCCACCGGGATTAAGGACATGATCACCATCAATGACCACGGCATTGTCCAATGAGCCGCCCAGACCCAGCCCGGCATGGCGCATGGCTTCCACCTCATGCGCAAAACCGAAGGTCCGACAGTCCGCGACTTCCGTCTTGAAGGCGTTGTCCGTCAGGCGCAGGAAACCTTCCTGGCGGCGGATCAGCGCCGTATTCTCATAAACGATCTCGGCGCGGAAGCTGCTGACCGGGGCGGGCGACAGGCTGACCAGCTTGTCCCCATCCTGCACCCGCACCTCCCGCAGGACACGGATCACGCGGCGCGGTTGGTCTTGCTGTTGAATGCCAGCACATTCGATCAAGAAGACAAAGGGTGCGGCACTACCATCCATGATGGGCAGTTCCGGCGCATCCACTTCGACCACAACATTATCAATGTTCAGCCCACGCAGGGCCGCCATCAGATGCTCGATGGTGCCGATGGTGGTGCCATGCTCATTCTTCAGCAGGGTACAGAGACGGGTATCCGCCACCAGATCCCACCGGGCCGGGATTACGGCGCGATCAGCCGGGACGTCAGTGCGGACAAAGCTGATGCCATGGTCAACCGGGGCAGGCCGTAAGGTCATGCGGACGCGGCGCCCCGAATGGAGACCGATGCCGGCGCAGTTGATGGTGCTCTTGAGCGTCTGTTGCCAGGACATGGATTTGTCCCTTTCCCTAAAATCGACAGTAACGCCCCCTGGTGCGAAAAGCCAGCGGCTGTCCCTTCGTGATGGCTCCAATTTAGTATGGGTCCATCACGATGTGCAGTGCCATCCCACCTGCGCTGCAATGCGGTACCGCTGATCTCCGCACTGTGAAAATGCCAGAGCTTTCGTCCAGGCTCAAATCACTCTTTGTTACCGATTGTTACGGCATACGCCCGTAAGTATCTGAAACCTCTTCACAATTTTGTCGCAATTGTGGCGAAGGTAAAATGAAAGGGGCCGGTCCCCGCCGGACCGGCCCCTTGTGCACTGCGATAAGTGATTGAAAATGAACAGAGTTCACCGGGCAGGTCCACCGCCAGGGCTGCCCGGATTCCCGTCGGGTCAGTTCGCCTGACGACGCAGGAAAGCCGGAATATCCAGCATTTCTTCATCGCTCGGCGTGGCCTTCGGTCGCGGCGCAGGTTCGGGCTGCACGACCGGCTGCGGGGCCGGGGCGGCCTGACGGGCCTGGGCGTGGAACTGCGGGGCCGGCGACTGCGGGGCCGGTGCCGGCATGCGCGGCGCCGCCGGGGCCGGTTGGGGGCTGCCGCCGCCGAACAGTTTGTTGAAGAAGCCGCGCTTCTCCGGCTGCGGCGCCGGCGGCACAAATCTTTCCGGCGCCGTCGGCTGGGTGGCACGGGGGGCGCCTTCAGCCGCACGGGGCGGAATGAACGCGTCGTCGCGGCGGGCCGGAGCAGCCGGGCGCATGTCGGACGGGCGCAGTTCGTGGCTGGTCGGCGCGCTGACCATCGGCGCAGTGGCGACCGCCATGGCGGCCGTGGCCTGGGCCTCGATTGCGGGCTGTTCTTCGCCCATCGCGGTGGCGGCGGCCGGTGCCTCGGCCAGGGTGGCACCGGGCATGGGGGCCGGCGTCATCGGGGCAAAGGCCGGGGCGGCCGCACCCGGGATGGCAGCGGGCTGCAGGGCCGGGCGCACCGGGATGGGGTTGGACGGGACCGCCGGAATGCTGGCCACCGCGCTGGCAGGCGCGGCCGCCGGAGTCGGGGCGACACGGCGGCCCGACACGACCTGCAACTGCGGTTGACCGACCGGCGGGCGCTGCTGGACGGCATTATCAATGCCGGTGGCCACCACAGAGACCCGCATTTTGCCCGACATGCTTTCATCGAAGGTGGAACCGAAGATGATGTTGGCTTCGGGATCGACCTCGTCGCGGATGCGATTAGCGGCTTCGTCCACCTCAAACAGGGTCATGTCATGACCGCCCGTGATGTTGATCAGCACACCACGCGCCCCCTTCATGCTGATATCATCCAGCAGCGGGTTGTTGATGGCGGCCTCGGCGGCGTCAATGGCGCGGCGGTCGCTGTCGGACTCGCCGGTACCCATCATGGCCTTGCCCATCTCGCTCATCACTGTGCGGATATCGGCGAAGTCCAGATTAATCAGGCCGGGCATGACCATCAGGTCGGTCACGCCGCGCACGCCTGCATGCAGAACATCGTCGGCCATCTTGAAGGCGTCGGCAAAGGTCGTCTTCTCGTTGGCGATGCGGAACAGATTCTGGTTCGGGATGATCAGCAGCGTATCGACATACTGAGCCAGTTCGGCGATGCCGCTTTCGGCCGTGCGCATACGGTGTGCGCCTTCAAAATTGAAGGGCTTGGTGACCACACCCACCGTCAGGATGCCCTGCTCACGCGCTGCACGGGCAATGACGGGGGCGGCACCCGTGCCGGTCCCGCCGCCCATACCGGCGGTGATGAAGCACATGTTGGTGCCCGACAGATGGCCCAGAATCTCTTCGAGCTGCTCCTCGGCAGCAGCACGACCCACATCGGGGCGTGACCCGGCACCTAGGCCACGGGTGATGGTGGAGCCAAGTTGCACCCGCTTGGAGGCCAGGTTGCCCTGCAGGGCCTGGGCGTCGGTGTTGGCCACCACGAACTCGACCCCTTCCAGGGCCGAACGGATCATGTTGTTGACGGCGTTGCCACCAGCACCGCCGACACCGAACACGGTGATGCGGGGCTTGGTCTGCACTTCGACGCTGGGGATACCGAGTTTAATGCTCATCTGGCGGGACTCCTCTGGCGGGGGGAGGGATTCTGGAAAGGGCGCGGATCGGAAAGGTGGGATCAGGCTTTGGCTGCCGTTATCGGCGGGCGCTGGGCCTGCGGCCGGGTCTTCGGGTCATCAAAGATTCTCCCGCAGCCAGCCATTGACGCGACCCCACCAGCCGGCTGATTTCTCAGGAGCGGGGGCCAGCGCCGGCATTTCATGGTTCTGCTGCATGGCATAGGCCAGCAACCCGGCGGCGGACGCAAAGGCGGGACCGGAAACATTGGTCGCCAGCCCCCCGATACGCAGCGGGCGGCCAAGGCGCACCTGCTTGTCCAAAACATTGGCGGCCAGTTCGCGGACACCTGACAACTGGCTGGCGCCGCCCGTCAGGACCACGCGCCGGCCAGCGGCCTTGGCGAAGCCGGACTGATCCAGGCGACCATGCACCAGTTCAAAAATCTCCTCCATACGCGGCTGGATGATGCCAACCAGAAGAGATTTCGGCACATGGTTGGTCTGGCCACGCTCTTCTTCGCCCACCTGGGGCACATCGATCATCTCGCGCTCATCCGATACGGCGGACACGGCGGAACCGTAAAGGGTCTTCAACCGCTCCGCCTGGGCCACCGGCGTGGTCAGGCCGCGGGCGATATCATTGGTGACATGGCCGCCGCCCAGGGGAATGCTGTCACACCAGACCATCTTGCCGTCATTGAAGACGGCCATGCTGGTGGTGCCGCCGCCCATGTCGATGACGGTGACGCCCAGTTCCATCTCGTCTTCCACCAGACAGGACAGCCCGGCGGCGTAGGGGCTCATCACAAAACCTTCCACCCCCAGATGGCAGCGGCCGACGCAAGTGGACAGGTTGCGAACGGGGCCGGCGGCAGCCGTCACCACATTCATGCGCACGCCCAGCCGTTCCCCCACCATGCCACGCGGATCCCGGATGCCCTTTGTCCCGTCGATGGCGTAACCGACCGGAATGGAGTGGATCAGTTCGGCATCCGGTGACACGTCGAGCTTGCGTGCTTCGGCCAGGGCGCGGCGGACATCCCCATCGCCGATTTCCGCACCCATCACGGCAGTTTCGGCCGTCAGTGTCTGGCTTTCCGGCTGGCCGCCGGACAGGCTGACCAAGACCTCGCGGATCTGTTCACCGGCCATGGTTTCGGCGGCATGCACCGTTGTACCGATGGCGGTTTCGGCGGCTTCCATATCGACGATGCCGCCCGAGCGCACACCGCGGCTGATCTGGTGGCCGATGCCGACCACGCGGATGCTACCAGGATCATCCACCTTGGCGATGAAGCAGACAACCTTGCTGGAGCCTACATCCAAGGCGGCGATTGTGCCGCCACGGGGCACCTTACGGGACTTGTTTCGGGTGTTGAGGGCGCCGGGAAATGCCATGTTCGCCACTTCCTCAGGTCTTCTGCTTCTTTTCAGGGGGCTTGCGGCGCAGATCGGCCGCAGCGGCGGAGGTCTGGATCGACAGTCGATCACGGATGCGTAGATCGATGGCGACCACATCCTTGTTCAACACGTCATTTGTCTGCTGAACCATGGCCAACTGGTGCAGGGCTTCGGCCACATCATGTTCCGGCAACTTGATGTCCACGCCATTCTTCAGGCGCAGATCCCAGCGACGGCCACCGACCAGAACGGCCGCTTCCACCAACTGGCCAATGCTCGGTTCCTTGGCCAAACTGTTCAACAGAGCCGGGCCGCGCTTGGGCGCGTCCTGGCCGACCAGCAGCGGTAGGTTGGGCCATTTGGACAGGTCACTGGCTGTCAGCACAATGCCGTCGGCATCAATCAGGCGCATTTGCCGGTCATGCTGCCACAGCGCCATGGGTTCACGCTCGACAATGGTCAGGGCGATCGTATCGGGTAGCCGGCGCTCGACCCGGGCCTGACGTACCCAAGGGATCTGCTCAACGGCTTCGCGCGCCTGATGCGGATCGAAGGCCAGGATCGGAGCACCACGATGCACCGCCAATGCGGCCAGAAGGTCGGCGGGTGCCGTCTTCTCCCGGCCCACAACCGTTATATCCTGGACGGACAGGCCGGCCTCTACACTCGCTGCCAGTACCTTCTCCGTCACCGTATGCGTCAGCATCTGGGCGTAGCCGGTTCCCCAAGCCCAGGCGCCGGCCAGCACCAGAACCAGCACTGGGGCCAGGCGCCGGCCAATCTTCATGGCCGGTTCGGCCCACCGGGGCAGGGCGCGGCGACGGTTGGCCTCCTGTGCGGCGCGCAGGGTGGCGCGTTTCTGCGTTTCGGCGAAACGGGCGCGGGGATTGTCAGTGGTCACCGGGGCGGTGGGCGTCACGCGTGGCATCTTGCATGCTCCACTATCCAGGCGCAGAGATCAGCATAGCTGATGCCCAGCGAGGCGGCCTGTTCCGGCAGCAGGGATGTCGGCGTGAATCCGGGTTGGGTATTGGTCTCCAGGAAGCAGAGTCCGGCTGTACCGGGCTTTGAGTCGTCCCAGCGGAAGTCAGTGCGCGACACACCTGAACAGCCCAGCACCTGATGGGCCAGCAGCGCCAGACGCTTGGCCTCCTCCGCGACATCGGCCGGAATCTCGGCCGGGCAGACATGGATCGATCCACCATCGGCATATTTGGCTTCGTAATCGTAAAAGGCGGTGCGGGGCACGATTTCAGTCACGGTCAGGGCGCGGTCACCCATGACGCCGACGGTCAACTCACGGCCGGGAATAAACTTCTCCACCAGCACGCGTCGGCCATACACCCAGCTATCTTCTTCCAGCACCGTGAAATTGTCGTTTTCGCGCACGATGCGCACGCCGACGCTGGAGCCTTCATCCACCGGCTTCACCACATAGGGCGGGGGCAGGACATGGCCGGCCAGAACCTGTTCCTTGGTGGCGATCACGCCGTCGGCCACCGGCATGCCAACGGTTGCCAGGATGCGTTTCGTCAGGGCCTTGTCCATCGCGACAGCCGATGCCATCACCCCGGAATGGGTATAGGGCACGCCCAGATATTCAAGCACACCCTGAATCAGCCCATCCTCACCACCCTTGCCATGCAGGGCGTTAAAAATGACGTCAGGGTGAGGGGTGAGTGCCGCAACCAGACCCGCCAGATCGCGCTGCACATCAATGCAGGTGACCTTGTAGCCTTTGCTTTCCAGGGCCTCGGCGATACGGGCACCGCTGACCAGGGACACTTCCCGCTCGGCAGACCAACCGCCCAGGAGGACGGCGACATGCTTCGACCGGTTTTCCATGCCCATCACAACAGTTCCCCCATTGGCGGACGCGCGGTGACGCGTCGCCATTTCTGCCGGCCCGTCCGGCAACTTTCGCGATAACGCAAGATATGGTGTGAGGCGGCCCCAGCTTTCCCACAAGATTCGGTGTAAGCGACGGATTAAGGGGCCGCAAGCGTCAAAATGGACGCCATTTAAAAAAGCGACTCGGGGCGCTGCGACCTGTTGCAGCGGAGACTCACATTTGAAAGCGGCGGTGACATTCATGACTCACCCCCGTTCGAACGGGGTAGTCCGATCCGGCGTATTTCCCAGTGCAGATCGACGCCGCTTCTGGCTTTGACGCGCGCGCGAACCTCTTCCCCCAGCGATTCGATATCGTGGGCGGTGGCGTCACCTAAGTTCAGCAGGAAGTTGCAGTGTTTCTCGCTGATCTGCGCGCCGCCGATGGTCAACCCGCGGCAACCCGCCGCATCGATCAACTGCCATGCCTTGTGGCCGTCGGGATTGGCGAAGGTGGAACCGCCGGTTCGGGCACGCACAGGCTGGCTGTCGGCACGGGCCTGCTGGATGGCGTCGATACGCGCCTGAATGGCGGTCGGATCATCGGGCCGGCCCTGGAAGCGGGCACTGGTGAAGATCACGTCTTCGGGAACGCCGCAATGCCGGTAGGTCAGGTGCAGGTCATCACGGCTGTAGTGGCGCCTCACCCCCCGCCGGTCGATGCCGTCGGCAGACAGAATGACATCGACCGTCTCTGCCCCGTAAGCGCCGCCATTCATGCGCACGGCCCCGCCGATGGTCCCCGGAATACCCGACAGGAACTCCAGCCCGGCCAGTCCCGCACCTTGCGCTGTCAGCGCGACATTCAGGTCCAGGGCACCAGCACCGGCGATAATCCGGTCCCCCTCCACGGCTACGTCCGCGAACGGCCCGCCCAAGCGGATGACCACGCCGGGGACCCCGCCGTCGCGGACCAGCAGATTACTGGCCACGCCCATCACGGTGACGGGCACGTCGTCTGGGCAATGGGCGAGGAAGTAGGACAGGTCATCGGCATCCGCCGGACGGAAAAGCATCTCGGCCTTGCCGCCGACCCGGAACCAGGTGCTGGGGCCCAGCGGCGCGTCCGGCGTCAACCGTCCCCGAATATCGGGAGCGGCCGCCCGTAGCCGGCCGGCGAGCGCCTGCCCATCCAGCACCCGTTCCATGGTCAGTCGCCTCCCTTGTTCAGGGTGGCCAGCTTATCCAGCTCGCCTGGCAGGGCATTGGCCCATTGTGTAATGGTCCCAGCCCCCAAGCAGACCACCATGTCGCCAGGCTTGGCCATCTCTGAGATCAGGCTGGGCAGAGCTGCGGGACTGGCCAGGGCCGTCACGTTGCGGTGGCCACGCACGCGCAAGCCTTCAACCAGATCATCCCTGGACGCGCCGTCAATGGGCTGTTCTCCGGCCGCGTAGACATCGGCTACGACCACGGCATCGGCATCGTTGAAGCAGGTGCAGAATTCCGCGAACAGGCTTTGCAACCGGGTGTAGCGATGGGGTTGCACCACGGCGATGGTGCGGCCTGTCCCGGCCATGCGCGCCGCCTTCAGGACCGCGGAAATCTCCACCGGATGGTGACCGTAATCATCAATGACGACCACACCATTGCTTTCACCTGTCTTGGTGAAGCGGCGCTTCACGCCCGTGAACTTGGCGTAAGAGGCGCGGATACTGTCATCGCTAATGCCCAGGCTAATGGCGACGGCGATAGCGGCCAGGGAATTCTGCACATTATGCAGACCGTACATGGGCAGGTGGATGCCGGTAATGGTCCGCGCCTCGCTGGCGGCCCGTTCGGTCAGTTCCACGTCGTAATAGCAGCCGGATGTGCTGGTTGCGATATTGACGGCACGCACATCGGCCTGCGGGCTGAACCCATAGGTCACGACCCGGCGATCGACGCGGCCCAGCATAGCCTGGACCTCGGGATGGTCGATACAGAGTGCAGCAAAGCCATAGAAGGGGATATTCTCGACAAACCGGTCGAAGGCCTTTCGTTCCTCCTCGAACGTCCCGTAATGGTCCAGGTGTTCGGGGTCCATATTGGTGACGATACCGATGGTGGAGGGCAGCTTGGTGAAGGTGCCATCGCTCTCATCGGCCTCCACCACCATCCAATCGCCGCTGCCCAGCTTGGCGTTGGTGCCCAGCGAATTGATGATGCCGCCATTGATGATGGTCGGGTCCATGGCCCCGCCTTCCAGCAGAGCCGCGACCATGCTGGTCGTTGTGGTCTTGCCATGCGTGCCGGCCACCGCGATGGACCATTTCAGGCGCATGAGTTCGGCCAGCATCTCTGCCCGGCGGACCACCGGAATCATACCGGCGCGTGCGGCCACGACCTCCGGATTATCTTTCTTCACGGCGGACGAGATCACCAGAACAGCAGCGTCACCCAGGTTCTCCCCCCTGTGGCCGATCTCCACCTTGATGCCCAGCTTGCGCAGGCGCTGAACATTGTAATTGTCGGCCATATCGCTGCCCTGAACGGCATAGCCCAGATTGTGCAGCACCTCCGCGATGCCGGACATGCCGATACCGCCGATGCCGACGAAATGCAGGGTTCCGATATTCAGCGGCAAAGCCCGCATGTCTCAAACTCCAAGGCGACGGGTAATGGTGGAATAATCATGGTGGAGGCGGGGAGCGATTTTCTGTTCCTGACGTGAAACAACGTCCCTGCCTGGGAGATTCTGTGGTTGCGGCAGGCTGAAGCGTCGACGGGTAAGCCCCCCCAGTAACTGCGGGAATTCGCGCTCCAGTTCCGCCAATGTCCGTTCGGTCAGGACCATGCTCATACGGTTTCTCCCCTTACCAATCGGTCAACAGCATCGGCCAGAAGTTCGGCAGCATCCGGTATGGCCCAGGCCGCCGCAGCCTTCGCAGCCTGGGTCAGGCGGGCTGGATCGGCCAGAAAAGCAGACAATTGTTCCGCTACCGCAATTGGTGTGAATTCCTGCTGCGGTAACAGCCAAGCACCCCCGGCATCCACCAGCGACAAGGCGTTCGCAGTTTGGTGATCATCCATGGCATACTGGTACGGCACGAGCAGGGAAGGTCGTCCAACCACAGAGAGTTCGGCAACTGTTCCGGCACCGGAACGGGCGATCATCATGTGGCACCCTGCCAACTTGGCAGGCATGTCCTTGAAGAAGGTGGCCAGTTCCGCCTCCACGCCCATCACGGCATAGGCGTTGCGGGCGTCTTCGATATTCTCCGACCGGGCCTGCTGTACGATCTTCAGGCGGTAGCGCACATCCTCGGGCAGCATTTCCACCGCACGCGGCAGCACGGCGCCAAAAATCGCTGCACCCTGGCTGCCGCCGGTCACCAGCAGATTGAGCGGCCCGCCCGCATAGGGTGACGGGTAGGGCGCATCACGCAGGGCCAGGATCTCGGCGCGGACGGGGTTGCCGGTACGGATGATACGCTTGCCATCCACCGGTGGCAGGCCGGCGACGGTGGGGAAGCTGGTGCAAATCATCCGCGCCTTGGCGGCCAGCAACCGATTGGCCCGCCCTAACACGGCATTCTGTTCATGCAGCAGGGTGGGTATGCCCGCCGACTGCGCGGCGAAGACCGTCGGCAGCGAGGGGTAGCCGCCAAACCCAACCACCAGCGCCGGATTCAGATCACGCAACAGAGACCGCGCCTGAGCGGTGCCCACCACCAGTTCCACCACCATGCGCAGCTTGCCCATGATACCGGGCGCTGATGTCGCGGCGCGAATACGTTCCACCCGCACATCGGGGAGATTGTCGCCAAAGGCCTTGCCACGTTTGTCGGTGACCAGAATGACCGAATGCCCGCGCGCGATCAGCGTGCGGGCAAGCGCCTCTGCCGGGAACATGTGGCCGCCGGTGCCGCCAGCCGCCAGGATGATAGGGCGCCGTCCGGTCATAGCGCCTCTCCCGGTCCGAAACGCTTGCGGGTCAAGGCCAGGACCATGCCCATACCGATACCCAAGGCGATCAGCGAGGAGCCGCCGTAGGAGATGAAGGGTAGGGTCATGCCCTTGGTCGGCATCAGGTGCAGGGCGGACCCCATATTGATCAGCGCCTGCAGCCCGAACTGCATGGTCAAGCCACTGGCCGCCAGCATCACAAACAGGCTGTGGTCGTTGGCAGCGCGGGCAAAGCTGCGCAGGACCACAAAGCCGAACAGGCAGATGATGATCATGCAGGTGATCATCCCCATTTCTTCGCCTGCGACCGAAAAGATGAAGTCGGCATGGCTATCGGGGATGGACATCTTGACCGTACCTTGGCCCGGCCCGGTGCCCCAGATGCCCCCCTTCTCGAACGCTTCCAGGGAGCGGGCGACCTGATAATTGTCACCGGCGGCCGGATCCAGGAACCGGTCAATTCGGCTTTGCACATGCGGGAACAGGAAGTAAGCGCTGACCAGGCCGCCGATACCCATCACCACGCAGGAGGCCACGAAGACAATAGGCAGGCCCGCCAGGAAGAACTGGCCGAAGAAGATACAGGTGATGACAAACGTTTGACCAAGGTCGGGCTGGCTCATCAGCAGCAGGACGATCAGAGCATACAGGCCCACAACGACCGGAATACCCGGCACATTTTCCTGCGTGCGGTGCAGGGCGAACAGCCAGGCAGCGACGACGGCAAAGGCCGGCTTGAGGAATTCTGACGGCTGAACTGACAGACCCGGCAATTGCAACCAGCGGGTGGCACCCTTGATCTCCATGCCGATGAACAAGGTCAAGAACACGCCCAATGTCGCCGCCAGGAACATGCCGACGGCCAAGCGCCGTACCCCGCGCGGTGACAGCAGCGAGACGCCGACCATCAAGCCCAGCGACGGCACCAGCACCAGCAGATGTTTTTCAATGAAGTGGAAACTGTCGGTGCCGATGCGCGTGGCGACAGCCGGGCTGGCTGCCTGTACCAGGACAACACCAATTGTGGCGATCAGGATCACCGCGGCCAATGTCCAGCGGTCAACCGTCCACCACCAGCGGCCGAGAACTGAATGATCAGTGCGGGAGAAAGACACCATGATCAGACCGTCTCCCCTGTGCTTAAGGCCCTGACATGGCCTGTGAAATCGTCACCGCGGACTTCAAAGTTCGGATACTGGTCAAAACTGGCGCAGGCCGGGGAAAGCAGGACAACCGGATGGTCGCGCTTTTCCAGCCTTGCATGAGCAAAGGCTTCCTTGACGGCCACGTCCATTGTGCCGCAACGCATATGTGGCACCCCCCGCGCGCTCAGCCATCGGGCGAAATCCTCGGTCGCGTCGCCGATCAGGAAGGCATAGGCGATCGAGGCCATGAAATCGTCCAGCCCGTCCAGGCCCGTATCTTTGGCCTTGCCGCCCAAGATCCAGTAGATGGGCTGGTAACAGGCCAGCGCTTTGGCTGCGGCGTCGGCATTGGTGGCCTTGCTGTCATTAATGAAGCGGACGCCGTCAATGGTGGCGACCAGGCTCTGGCGATGGGCCAAGCCGGGGAAGGTGCGCAAGCCATCCAGAATGTCAGCATGGCTGATCCCGACAGCCCGTGACAGGGCATAGGCAGCGGCAGCATTCTGCCAGTTGTGACGGCCCGGCAGGGCCGGCAGGGTCCGCAGGTCGGTAACGGGATGATGATGCCCGCCCCGGTCATCGACCAGGATGCCATTCTCCACCCCGATGCCGCCACTAACGGGACCTTCGGCACTGATCCGGATCACCTTGCCGGGGAAGTCGCTGTCCAGTTCCAGGGCCATTCTGGCACAACGCGGATCGTCGATGCCGATCACAGCGACCTGGGTGCCCGTTGCCATTCCCTTCTGGAAGATCCTCTTCTTGGCAGCGATATAGCCATCCATGCCGCCATGGCGGTCGAGATGGTCCGGCGTGATGTTCAGCAGGACCGCCGCGTCAAAGCCCAGCGAGGGCGTGAGTTCCAACTGATAGCTGGACATTTCCAGCACATAGACCCCGTCGGCGCCCAAGGGCTCGAACGACAGGGCCGGAATGCCGAGATTGCCGCCCACCTGCGTCGGCCGGCCCGTGCCGGCGATGATGTGGGCCACCAGCGAGGTGGTGGTGGATTTGCCGTTGGTGCCGGTGATGCCAAGATAGGTCGCGTTGGTCTGGGCCTGCCGCAGCAGTTCAATGTCGCTGATGATCGGTACAGCTGCGGCCTTGGCTTTGGCGGCGACGGGATTGGGCGTCGGATGGGTGTGGGGGATGCCAGGCGACAGAACCAAGGCGTCAATGCCGGCAAAGTCGGTGTCGTGCAGGTTCGTCAGGTCGATCCCGGCTTCCGCAGCGGCCTTCTGCCCGCCGACACCATCGTCCCAAGCCAGAAGCACGGCCCCGGCCGCCTTCAAGGCGCGGGCCGCCATCAGGCCTGACCTGGCCAGACCCATCACCGCGATCCTGCGACCTTTCAGATGGCCAAGATCAATCATCGACGCCCTCAACGCAGCTTCAAGGTGGACAGGCCGATCAGTGCCAGGATGACGGCAATGATCCAGAACCGGATGACGACGGTCGGTTCAGACCAGCCTTTCTTTTCAAAGTGATGGTGGATGGGCGCCATTCGGAACACCCGTTTGCCCGTCAGCTTGAACGATGCGACCTGGATCATGACCGATAGGGCCTCCAGCACGAACAGGCCGCCGACGATGGCCAATACCAGTTCATGCTTGGTGATGACCGAGATTGCACCCAGGGCTCCGCCGACCGAGAGCGAGCCTGTGTCGCCCATGAACACCATGGCGGGTGGTGCGTTGAACCACAGGAAGCCCAGGCCCGCCCCGACCAGCGCGCCGCAGAACACCGCCAACTCGCCCGTACCCGGTACGTGGTGGATACCCAGATAGTTGGAAAAGATGGCATTGCCTGACAGATACGCAATCAGGCCAAAACAGGCAGCCGCGATCATGATCGGTACGGTTGCCAGCCCATCCAGCCCGTCCGTCAGGTTGACGGCGTGGCTGGACCCGATGATGACGACGATGGCAAATGGCACATAGAACCAGCCGAGCTGGATCAGCAGATCTTTGAAGAAGGGCAGGGCCAGGCCCGTCCCCATCTGCCAGGGCGTGACCATCAGGTACCAGGCGGTCGCAACTGCGGCCACGACCAGGGTCGCCACCAGTTTCACCTTCGACGACAGGCCCTTGGTGTTGCGCTTGGTCAGCTTCAGATAATCATCGCCGAACCCGACCAAACCAAACCCTACCGTGACCAGCAGCACGATCCAGGTATAGGTGTTGGTCAAATCGACCCACAGCAGCGTGGAGACGATCAATGCGATCATGATCATCAGGCCGCCCATGGTGGGCGTACCCTTCTTTTTCAGATGCGTTTCCGGGCCGTCCGTGCGGATTGGCTGACCCTCGCCCTGCTTGGATTTCAGCCAGCGGATGACGCGCGGCCCGATGACGAAGCTGATGATCAGCGCCGTCATCACGGCCCCGCCCGTCCGGAACGTGATGTACCGGAACAGGTTGAAGATCTGGAATTCGTCCGCCAGAGGGTAGAGCAGGTTATACAGCATCGTTATCTCTCGGTTGCTCTGCCGCCTTATGCCCGGCGGCGTTCCCTTGCGGGTTATTATTCTGTTGTGTGCGGTCCAACGCCCTCAACGCCTCCACCACCAGCGCCATGCGGCTGCCGGCGGACCCTTTGACCATCAAGGCGTCGCCGGGTTTCACAGCGGCGATGACCAACGGGGCCAGGGTGGCGCTGTTGGGTGTATGCGCGCCGCGCTTGTCGGCGGGCAATGCGTCAAACAGATGGCGCATATGGGGACCGCAGCAGAAAATCAGATCGGTACCGGCCTTCACGAACGGTTCCGCAAGACCGGCATGCATCGAAGGCGCGTGCTCGCCCAGTTCGCGCATGTCGCCCAGAACGGCGATGCGCCGGCCCCCGGTCCCCAGTTCTGCCGCTCCCAGAACGCCCGCGGCGGCGGCCACGGAGACGGGCGAGGCGTTATAGCTTTCATCGATCAGCGTGAAGGCGCCGCCAGCAATCTCAATAGCCCGGCGCTGCCCGCGCCCCTTGATCGGGGCCAGACCGGCCAGCGCTTCCGCCGCCTCTGCGACATCCCCGCCTGCTGCCTTCACGGCCAGCAGGACGGCCAGCGAGTTCACCGCATGGTGTTTGCCGGGCAGGGGGATGGTGTAGGTGAGGTCGATCCCATCAATGCGGGCCGTCACCACGCCATGGTCGGCATAGCCCCGATAATCCAGCAACCGCCCATCCGCACCTTCATGCGTGCCAAACGACTGAATACGCGTCAGGCCCTGCGTGCGGGCAGCAGCCAGAAGGCGTGCATAATGGGCATTGTCACGCGGCAAGATGGCGGTGCCGGCAGTATCCATGCCCTCGAAGATCTCGGCCTTGGCATCGGCGATATGCTCGACACTGGCGAAGAATTCGATATGGACGGCTTCAACCGTCGTAATGATGGCGATATCGGGCCGCACCATGCGCGACAAGGGACCGATCTCCCCGGCATGGTTCATGCCCAGTTCGAACACCCCGAACTGGCTGTCAGCGGGAAAGCGCGACAGGGACAGGGGCACGCCCCAATGATTGTTCAAGGACCCGACGGTCGCAAAGGTTTTGCCCTGGCTGTCCAGGGCAACCTTCAGCGCCTCCTTGGTGCCCGTCTTGCCGACCGACCCGGTGACAGCGATGATCCTGCCGCCGGCGCGTACCCGGCCCATCCGGCCCAGGTCCTGCAGGGCCAGCATCGTGTCATCCACCTTGATCAGGCGGGCATCACCTTCCAAGCCCTTGGGGATCTCAGCCACGATAGCGCCGGCCGCCCCCAGGCTCAGGGCGTGCGCAACAAAGGCATGGCCGTCGAAATTCGGTCCCTTCAGGGGGATGAACAGATCACCCTTGGCAATGGTGCGGCTGTCAATGGACACGCCTGTAACGGTCCAGGCAGCATCGCCCAGCGCCTTGCCATTGCAGGCCGCCGCCACTTCATTGCCAGTCCACAGGATGTCTGACATCCCACACCCACCCTTCAAAAGGCACCAGACCCAAACTCACGCCGTCGGCATAGAGGAACGACCTTCTGCCAGTCCTTTAAGCCCCTCAGTCGCCAGCGCCCCCACCCGTGGGCTTTGGCTTACGCGGCACGGGCCCGCGCGGCGGCGGTCGCCGCCATGCCATCGGTCAGACATTCCGACCGCTGGCATCACAGACCCGCCACGACCTGACGTGCCACGCTGGCATCATCGAAGGGACGGACCTCCGTCCCCACGATCTGCCCCTGCTCATGCCCCTTGCCGGCGATGATCAGCACGTCGCCTGGCCCCAGTTCGCCGATGGCTACCGCAATGGCCTTGGCCCGGTCATCCACTTCCAGGGCGCCAGGACAGGCCGCCATGATCGCGGCCCGGATTGTGGCCGGGACCTCACTGCGCGGATTGTCGTCGGTAACGATGCAGCGGTCGGCCAGCTTGGCCGCGATGGCGCCCATCATGGGCCGCTTGCCCGTATCCCGGTCGCCGCCGCAGCCAAACACGACCGACAGCTTGCCATGCGTATGCGGTCGGGCCGCGCGCAAAACCGTCTCCAACCCGTCCGGCGTGTGAGCGTAATCCACATAGACCGCCGCACCGTTCTTGGGGGTTGCAACCCTCTCAAGCCGGCCGCGCACGCCCGTCAGTATGGCAAGCTGGTCAGCGGCCTTGTCCGCATCCTCACCGGTGCCGATAGCCAGACCCAGGGCGCACAGCGCGTTCCACACCTGGAACCGCCCGACCAGCGGCATTTCCACGGTCCGACGCTTCCCGAAAATCTCCAACTCCAGACGCTGCCCATGGGGCAGGGGCGTCACGTTGATGACGCGCAGTTCCCGGCCCGCCTCGCCAAAGCTGATAACCGTTTGCTTGCGGGCATGGGCACAGGCGGCGATCTGGTCGAATTCCGGGATGTCGGCATTGATGACGGCGGTCGCCCCCTTGGGCATCACGCGGTCGAACAGCATCAGCTTGGCCTTCAGATAGGCCTCCATGGTGCCGTGATAATCCAGATGGTCGCGTGTCAGATTGGTGAAACCGGCCGCGGACACCAGCACCCCGTCCAGCCGGAACTGATCCAGCCCATGGCTGGAGGCTTCCAGCGCCAGATGGGTGACGCCAGCCCTGGCGACATCGGCCAGGGTCGCGTGCAGCGCCACCGGGTCGGGTGTGGTCAGGCTGTCGGTTTGCGGGAAGCCAGGGGCGACAAGACCCAGCGTACCCATGGCGCCGGCCTTATGGCCTATACCGGCCCAGATCTGGCGCGTGAACTGCGCCGTACTGGTCTTCCCATTGGTGCCGGTTACGGCGGCGATCCGTGAAGGCTGCTCCCCGGAAAAGGAGGCCGCCAGCAGGGCCAGACGCCGGCGGGGATTGGCATCTTCGATCAGGGTCACATGTTCGGCACCGGCGGGCAGGCTGGTGCCCTTGGGCGCCAGAATGGCAACGGCCCCAGCGGCGACGGCGTGCGGAATGAAATCACGCCCATCACGCAGTGTGCCCGGCAACGCGGCGAACAGCGTTCCGGGCACGACCTTGCGGCTATCCGCCGTCAGGTTGGTGATGGGTGGGTCGCGTTCCAGCGCCAGCGCCGATACCGCCAGTTCTGTGCGTGATGCCATGATCTCCGACAGCCTTTTCATCAATCGCGATCTTCCCCGGAAGTCATGGTGACGGGGATTGCCGCCACTTGGGCACCCGTGCCGCTGCCGGGCGCCGGCGGGGGACGGATGGCCAGGGCCTGAATGATCTCCGGTGCATTGGCGTCCTGCGGCTTCACACCCAGCAGCGGGCCGATCTGCGCCACGATATTGCCCACGGTCGGCGCGGCGACCCAGCCCCCGGTGGCAAAACCGAAGGTCTTCTTGGTGCCCTTAGGCTCATCCACCATCACATAGATGGCGTAGCGCGGATCATTCATGGGGAACGCGCCAGCAAAGCTGGAGATGCGGGCATTGGCAGCGTAGGAGCGACCTTTGACCTTATCAGCCGTACCCGTCTTTCCCCCCACAAGATAGCCGGCGGCATCAGCCTTGGTGGCGGTCCCTTCGGTGACCACCAGGCGCATCAGCTTGCGAACCTGGTCCGACGTCTTTTCGGAAATGATACGCGTGCCGGGAATCTCGTTGACATTATCCCGCACCAGCAATGTGGCCGGATGCATGACGCCGCCATTAACGGTACCGCCGACGGCGGCCATCAGGTGAACCGGGCTGACCGACATGCCATGACCAAAGCTGATGGTCATCATGTTCACTTCACGCCACGGGTTGGGCACCATGGGCCAACCGCGTTCAGGGACTTCCAGGTTGGCCTGGCGCAGGAAGCCCAGCTTGGCCATGAAGTCCTTCTGCGCCTGCGGGCCAACCTCCATTGCCATCTTCACCGAACCGATATTCGACGAGTGCTTGAACACGTCGGCCACATCCATCCACTTATTCTCCGGATGGAAGTCGCTGATGGTGAAGCGACCGATGCGGATGGGCCGTGTCGCATCGAACATGTCGTTCATATGGACCTGGCCGGATTCCAGGGCCATGGCCGTGTTAAAGATCTTGAAGGTGGACCCCATTTCATACACGCCCAGCGTGTTGCGGTTGAACCGGGGATCCGTATCCTGTTCTTCCTGCGGCGGCGGCGGGGCATGCGGGTCGAAGTCGGGAACAGACACCATGCCCAGGATTTCACCGGTCTTCACATCCATGACCATGCCGGCGGCACCGATGGCGCGGAACTCCTCCACCGCGTTCACCAGTTCCTTGCGCAGCACATGCTGCAACCGTACATCGATGGACAGGCGCAGCGGCTCGTCGTTTTCCTTCAGACGGGTGTCAAAGGCCTGCTCGATACCCATCAGACCGTTATTGTCCACGCCGCTGAACCCGACGACATGGGCGGCCAGATTACCCTGCGGATAGACGCGGCGCTCCTCGCGCTGGAAATTCAGGCCGGGAATGCCCAGACGGAAAATCTCCTGCTGCTGGCGGGGGCTGAGATTGCGTTTGATCCAGACAAAGCGCTTGTCCGACTTCAGGTCAGCCATCAGCGCGACCGGGTCGAGTTCCGGCAGGACCCGGGTCAGATGCTGCACCGCTTCGTTGGCGTCCAGGATCAGCTTGGGATCGGCGAACAGGGACGCGGTGTGCAGGGACGTGGCCAGCAAAACGCCGTTGCGATCCACAATGTCGGCGCGGACCTGCGGCATGGTCCGCGCCGCAGCCCGCGCGACCGAGGGTTCCTTGGCTCCGCCGAAGCTCACGGTCGCATCCACCAGTTTCGCCCCGACGGCACCGAAACCGACCGTGAAAGCGGCCATCATGACAACCAGACGGGACTTGCCCATCGCCAGCGCCCCAGCGGCCCGACCATTGACGCGGATGCGGGGTTCCGGGCGACCGCTCTGACCGTGCCGGTCCCCGCCGGCCAGATCAAATCCCGTCAGGCTGTAATTGATCTCGGTCATCGCGTGGCTCCATACTTCGCCAGGATCACCGGCCCTTCGGGCTGACGGCGTGACGGGGCGGAAGGAACGGGGGGCGCCTTTGGCATCGGCGCGCGGTCGATCATGTCGGGCGCACGGCTGCCGGGTTTGCGGCTAGGGATCGGGGTGAAGGGCGGCGGCTGGTTCGGGTCCTTGTCTGGCAAACCAGCCAGATTGGCGATCTGGGCAGCGTTGGTCGCCTGTAAAAGAAGATGTTCAGCGGACAGTTTTTCCAGACGGGTCGGGTCGTTGAGATAAGCCCATTCCGCCTTGAGCACCTGAATGGCCTCCTGCTCCGACACGATGGCGCGGTTCAGGCGAGACAGTTCCTGCTCCTGCTCCTGTGCCTTGTAGCTGGTCTGGTACAGGATGCCGCTGGCGGCACAGGACACGGCGATCCAGACGATGGTGGACTTCCCGATCATGCGGCTTCTCCCTGTGCCCAGGCTGGCGCCTCGGTACGGATGGCGGTGCGCAGCCGGGCGGACCGGGCGCGCGGGTTGCGGGCCTGCTCTTCGGCACCCGGACCGGTGCCGGATTTGGACAACAGGCGGAAGGTGGGGGCAGGGCCGGTTGCGGCCGGGCCGGGCATATGGCGCGACGGGCCCGGCAAATTGCCTGACCGTTCACGCATGAAGTCCTTGACCAACCGGTCTTCCAGCGAATGGAAGGTGACAACGCACAACCGACCGCCCGGCGACAGCAGCCGTTCAGCAGCAGCCAGCGCGCGTTCCAACTCGCCCAGTTCGTCATTCACATGAATACGCAGTCCCTGGAAACTGCGGGTCGCCGGGTCGATCCCGTCCTTGGATTTCGGCACGCAGGACCGGATGACATCAGCCAGGTCGCTGGTGCGCTCAAACTTCTGTTCCGCGCGGCGCAGGACGATGGCGCGGGCCACCCGCCGGGACAGCCGTTCCTCGCCATATCGATAAAAGATATCGGCTAGCTCCGTCTCATCTGCGCTATTCACGACATCGGCCGCAGTCGGGCCGGTATTGCCCATGCGCATGTCCAGCGGCCCATCGAAGCGGAAGCTGAACCCGCGTTCCGGTGTATCAATCTGTGGTGAAGACACACCGATATCCAGAACGATGGCATCGACCTTGGTTACGCCGACCATCGCCAACAGTGCTTCCATGTCCCCGAAACAGCCATTCAGCAGGGTCAGGCGCGGTGCATAGGCCTGAATCAGTGGCTGGGCGCGTTCATGGGCAGCCGGGTCACGGTCGATCGCGAACAGGCGAATTGCGGCACTGTCCAGCAGGGCGCGGCTGTACCCCCCCGCCCCAAAGGTGCCGTCTACCACCGTCTCCCCGGTACGGACGGCCATGTCATGGACGATTTCGTTCAAAAGTACGGGGATATGGACGGGCTGGTGGCTCATCATTCCCCCTTCGCCAGGCCCTTGGCCTTGGCCAGCACAGTTGAAAGGGAGATGTTGTTGGTCCGGGCCTGTTCACGCACCGCCTGTTCGTGGGCGGCAAACGCGACCGGGTCCCACAATTGGAACGTATTGCGCCGACCGATGAAGGTTACATTCTCGGTGATTCCGGCGAAATTCATCAGGTGGTCAGGCAGGACCACACGACCCTCGGGATCCAGCGTCAATTGTGCCGACTGACCATAGACTGTGGTCTCGATCAGTTCGCGCTCATCATCCGGCATGTTCGGATTGTCCAGCGCCTCTGACAGCTTCTCCAGGTAAGACAGCGGAGCCGCATCCAGGGCGAGTGCCTTCAGCGAGGGGAAGACCACCATTTCCGTGGGCGCACCGGCTTCCAGCCCTGCCGACAAGGTCGAGCGGAAGGGAGCGGGGATAGATACCCGACCCTTCTTGTCAACCTTGTTGACATATGTGGACAGGAACAAGCCCATCACGCCCCACCTTGCTGGTGCCGCCCCGGCACCGGATTTCCCGCCGACCCCTTCAACGCCCTGTCGATCACCCCTTCCGATACGGCCATGTCGGCGGCATCATCTGGGCATGAATGGGCTGATGGTCCCTGTCATTGGGTAGGTATGGGATATCATGGGAAATCGTGGGCGGTAAAGGGGGGATAATAATCTTTCCCGCCGATTCAGCATTTTTCCACAGCCGACGACTCGATCTGTGGATAAATTGCTGAACAAGAAGATAAAGAAGTTGATTGCTCAAGATATTCTTTGTTTTTCTTGTTGAACATCGATTCGATGCCGCTGACAGATTGCAGGATATAGATTCTGGATAAGGATCAATACTTACGATTAAGCCGAACGGACAGGTTGTTTTTCTGATATTTAGAAATTTGAAATAATCCCAGATTCACGGAAGATAGATCGAATTCCGTGATATTTAAATTTCAAAGAGGCAAGCCGCGCCTATATATAGTGGGAAAAATCCCGAATATGCCCCCAAATATAGGGGGCAAGCGGACTAATCCGGTTAATTTGCTGGGGTTGTGGCTGTGATGCTGCTCACACCCTCTTTATGTTTTGTAAATATATTCACCCGAACTCGTGCGGTGCAGCAAGATAAAGAGCCAGACGGTCTGTAAGCCGGGTTCTGTCCACCGGACCATATCCCACCTGTGGATGGTATCCGGGGGATGGTCATTCCTCTGGGATGCCCATTGCTGGACACCTCGCGCAACCCACCCGGACGACAGCGCGGAAGTGCGCCTGGGCGTTGCCGCCCATGCCGTCCCTATTCGGTTTTGCTCCCGGTGGGGTTTACCATGCCAACCCTGTCGCCAGGGTCGCGGTGCGCTTTTACCGCACCCTTTCACCCTTACCGAAATCCAGTAGTCCCAAGGGGTTACTGGCGTCGGCGGTCTGCTCTCTGTGGCACTTTCCCTGGGGTCGCCCCCGCCGGGCGTTACCCGGCACCGTACTTCCGTGGAGCCCGGACTTTCCTCCCCCATGCGGGTTTCCCCATTGCATGAGAGCGACCATCCGACCGTCTGGCCGGCGGGTTGTAGGCGCTCACAGCCGGGAAAGCAACCGGGATCAGATGCCCGAGTCTCTGACCAGCGCGCGCAATGCGGCGACCGTATTGTGGTCGATGCCCTTGCCCATGCTGGTCGGCATCCAATGGCGCTGAAAGGCGGACAAGGCGGCTTCGGCGCTGTCGTCCCATGTTTTCCCATCGGCGATGTGCGCGTCCCATGAAATCCCATCCGGGGCCACGCAATAACCGAACCGCTCCAGCAATCGGGCGATCTCGTCTTTTTCCCATGCCATCCCATCGGCCGGGCGGGGGTCGGGCCACAATCCCACGCCCGCCATGGCCAGGCCCAGCCAGTCGAACAGCTCGCCCGGGTCCTGTTTGCGCGAGGGGGCAATATCGGAATGGCCGAGCACCCGATGGGCCGGTATGGGATACAGCGACAAAAGGTGCGTCGCCAGATTGACCAGGGCACGCATCTGCGCCTCCGGAAAGGGCCGGTATCCCCATTCATGGCCGGGATTGACCAGTTCGATCCCGAGGGACCGGCTGTTGATATCGCTCTCGCCGGCCCAACGGGAGGCGCCGGCATGCCAGGCACGGCGATCATCGGGAACCAGTTGGAAGATGCGGCCATCCTCCTCGATCATGTAATGGGCGCTGACCTGTGCCGCCGGATCGCACATGCGTGCCAGCGCCGATGGCCCGTCCTGCATGCCCGTATAATGGATGACCAGCATATCCGGCGGCCCCTCTATCCGGCGGGGGCCATGGTTGGGGCTGGGATGGGGGATGAGATCGCGTATCGACATCCGCTTAGGCTACCTCACACGGTGTTGCGTGCCACCACGATCTTCGGACGACGGATCAGGATGATACCGACACCGGTGATGACCAGCGCACCGCCAGCGATCAAGGCCCAGCTCATCGCCTCGCCCAACCACAGCACGCCCGACGCAACCCCGAACACCGGCACCAGCATCAGGAAAGGCACTGTCTGGTTCACGTCATATTTGCGTACCATCGGCTGCCAGATAGCGTAGGCGATGATGGTAGAGGCGATCACCATATAGGCAAGGCCGCCCCAGGCGCCCCAACTGGCACTCCGGATCTGCGCTACCTGTCCTGTCTCCAGCAGCAGAGAATAGAGCAGGAGCTGCGGTACCGCGAACAGCGCCATATAGGCGTTAAGCTGAAACGGATCGACCGTGCCCATCCATTTCACCTGGATGTTGGAGAAGCTGAACGCGGCGGCTGCCAGGACGATAAGCGCGAGATGGAAGGGATCACTTTCGCCGCCGCCGCCGCGCAGCGCAATAACCGCCACCCCGACAAAGGCAATGGCCATGCCGATCCCGCGCCGCCAGCCCAGTGTATCCTTAAAAAAATAGGCCGCCAGAAGGCTGGCAAACGGTACTTGCAGTTGGATCACGATGCTGGCCGTTGATGCCTCCGCCCCGACCATGCCATGCAGCATGAGTGGGAAATGCACGCCTCCCAGGACAAAGGAATAGGCCAGGATCTGCTTGATCTGTCCGCGCGGAAACTTAACGAAGGGCAGCAGGATGAGGGCGACAGCGGCAAAGCGCAGGGCCATCATGATCATCGGCGAAAATTCACGTAACGTGTAACGCGATACTGCGAAGTTTGTGCCCCACAGGGCCATCACGAACAACGCACCCAGCACGTGAACCGGTCTCATCTGCCGCTTCCTCAACAGGTTGGCCGCTGACCCTATCGTTTCATTGACAACCAAGGCGAACGCGCTGCCTGCCACCCTGCATTGCGCGGTGGGGATATACCCTTTGTCTGGCGCTTGTCACACCGATCACCCAAAAGAGCCATTGTGTCCCCAGCGCGCTTTCCTCTCCAATTAGGGCCAGTGAGGAGACGAGTGATGGCAGAGTTTGACGCGTACGAACTGTACATGCTGACCCTGATTAACCGTGCGCGGGCAGATCCTGTGGCGGCCGCGGCGGCATTTGGTATCGAGCTGAATCAGGGGTTGGCCGCTGGCACCATTTCCGCTGCGCCGAAGCAACCACTGGCCCCCAACAATCTGCTGGCGGCGGCTGCCGAGGCGCATAGCGACTGGATGCTGGCCACAGACAGTTTCAGCCATACCGGCGTGAATGGCTCCACCCCCGGCGACCGTATGACTGCGGCCGGCTACCGGTTTACTGGTGCCTTTACCTGGGGAGAAAATATCTCGTGGAGCGGGACGACCGGCACCATCCGCACCAGCCAGCTTGCCTCCTATATCGAACAGCAGCATCGCGGCCTGTTCCTCAGCCCCGGCCACCGTACCAATATTCTGGGTGATAACTACCGGGAGATCGGGATCAGCCAGCAATTGGGGGAAATGACCGGCTTCAACGCCTCTATGATCACCCAGAATTTTGCGGCCACGGGACAGGCCCGCTATGCGACCGGCGTGGTCTTTAATGATCTGAACGGCGATGGCTATTACAATCCTGGCGAAGGGGTCGGAGGCGTATCGATTGCGGTGAATGGCAATATCGTGGGGCAGACGAGTGCCGCCGGGGGCTATGCGGTCAGCATGACCAATGGCACCTGGACCCTGGGGTTCAGCGGCGGCGGACTGACCGGTGCCTATTACCAGACCGTGACCATGAGTGGTCTGAATGTCGGGGTGGATGCCAAGGCTGCGCTGTTCACGCCCGTGACATTCCAGTCCTGGAACAGCACGACAAACAGCTTCGTCGTCACCACGCCGACAGCCTATGCCGGCCCCGTGGCCCATCTGGACTGGCAGATGCTGGGCAGCGGCGGCGCCGATAACGTGGCCGGCAGCGATCAGGATGATTTCATGAACCTGGGCGGCGGCAATGATGCCGCCAATGGCGGTGCCGGCAATGACGTACTGGATGGTGGCACCGGGTCCAACTTCCTGATCGGTGGCGCTGGCCAGGACACTTTCTTCGCCGATGGCCGCGGTGGTCAGGCGGCCTGGACCACCATTGTTGATTTTGAAAAGGGGGAGCAGGTGAATATCTGGGGCTGGCGCCCTGGCACCAGTCGCTTCACCTGGGCCGCCGATGACGGCACCGCCGGCTATAAGGGCGCGACCCTGCATGCCGATCTGGACGCAGACGGACGCATCGATATTTCCGTCACCTTCGCCGGCCTTGCCCTGTCGGCGCTGGGCACGCCACAGGAAAGTGACGGTCTGCTGTTGCTGGTGTGACCGGGTTCAGGATCACGGTGCCCATGAAGGATGAGGGCTCTCATCCTTCATGGGCTGGCGCGTTGAGCGCCCGCGCAGCCATGCGCGCGCGAAGCCGGGCGGCCGGATGGCCGCGCCGGGCGTTTGAGGGAAAAGCGACAAGCGCCTTGCCCAAATGGCAACCCAGGCCCCCCATCCCTGGTAGCTTCCCAATGGCACCCGCATGTGTATAGTGCGGCGAACCTTTTGATCTGGGACATGGAACCAGCTTGCGCCAATGGGCGCGGGCGGGCTCGATGTCCCATAACCCGTATCTTGCGGCCCCGCCGGCCCGCGCATGGGAGAGCCAGGTTCATGTCCAGCAGTGACCGTTTCCGCGAAGCCCTGACCTTTGATGACGTGCTGCTGGTCCCGGCCGCATCAGAGGTCATGCCGGCAGAGGTTGACACCAAGACCTGGCTGACCAAGTCGATCCAGTTGGGTATTCCCTTGTTGTCGGCGGCCATGGATACGGTGACGGAATCGGCGCTGGCCATCGCCATGGCCCAGTCGGGCGGCATCGGCGTCATCCATCGCAACATGGATATCAGCCGTCAGGCCGACGAGGTTCGCGCCGTCAAGCGCTTCGAATCGGGCATGGTGGTCAATCCCTACACGCTGCGCCCTGACAATACCCTGGCCGATGCCCAGGAATTGCAGCGCCGTTATCGCTTTTCCGGTTTCCCCGTGGTGGATGATGCCGGCAAGCTGGTGGGTATCTTGACCCACCGTGACGTGCGTTTTGCCAGCAACCCGAACCAGCCGGTATCGGAGCTGATGACCAAGGATGGTCTGGTCACCGTCAAGCCGGGCGTGAGCAAGGAAGAGGCCAAGCGCCTGCTGCATCAGAACCGTATCGAAAAGCTGCTGGTCGTTGACGATGACTATCGCTGCATCGGCATGATCACGGTCAAGGATATCGAAAAGGCACAGAACCATCCCCACGCCGCCAAGGATGCCGCCGGCCGCTTGCGCGCCGCTGCCGCCACCGGTACCGGTCCCGATGGCCTGGAGCGTGCGGCCGCATTGTTCGATGCCGGCGTTGACGTGCTGGTCATCGACACGGCCCATGGCCATTCCAAGAAAGTGGCCGATCAGGTGCGCGCCGCCCGCAACCTGCCCAACTATACCCAGATCATCGCCGGCAATGTTGCCACTGCCGACGCGGCCCTGGCCCTGATCGATGCCGGTGCGGATGCCATCAAGGTCGGTATCGGCCCCGGCTCCATCTGCACCACCCGTATCGTGGCCGGCGTGGGCGTGCCGCAGTTGACGGCCATCCTGGATGTGGTTGAAGCCTGTCAGAAGCATGGCATTCCCGTCATCGCCGATGGCGGCATCAAGTATTCGGGTGATCTGGCCAAGGCCATCGCCGCCGGTGCGTCCTGCGCCATGATGGGCGGCCTGTTCGCCGGCACCGATGAAAGCCCCGGCGAGGTCATCCTGTTCCAGGGCCGGTCTTACAAGGCCTATCGCGGCATGGGCTCCGTCGGGGCCATGGCCCGTGGCTCCGCTGACCGTTATTTCCAGGCTGAAGTGTCCAACACCCTGAAGCTGGTGCCCGAAGGCGTGGAAGGTCGGGTGCCTTATAAGGGTCCGTTGGGGGCCGTGGTGCACCAGCTTATCGGCGGCCTGCGCGCCTCCATGGGCTATACCGGGTGCGCCACCATTGAAGAGATGCGCAGCAAGCCGCAATTCGTGCGTATCACCAACGCCGGCCTGCGCGAAAGCCACGTCCACGATATCACCATCACCAACGAAGCCCCGAATTACCGTCAGGGGTGAGGTTTTACGGCACCCCTCTTCCGCCTACGCGGGCGGGGGGTGTAACGGATGATCCATGTTCCACCACATTGACAGCCCCCAGAACCCGCAATTCAAGTCCTGGTCCGGGCTGCTGGAAAGCCGTGGCATCCGTAAACAGGGGCAATTCCTGCTGGCGGGGTTGAAGACCGTACCCGAAGCGCTGACGCGCTGGCCGCAGCACTTTACGCGCATCCTGATCCGCCATCCCGAATGGATCACGGACTGGCCGTTGCCCGACCATATTCAGCCTGTGGTGCTGGCTGGTCCCCTTTTCCGGGAACTGGATGTGTCGGGCACGGATTACCCGATCCTGGTGGGCACCCTGCCACCCATTGCGCAGGCCGACCTGTCCGCCCCGCCAAAGGGCCTGGAACTGGTCTGTGCCCTGGGGGACCCCGCCAATCTGGGGGCGCTGCTGCGCAGTGCGGCGGCCTTTGGCGCGTCCAAGGTCATCCTGCTGGAAGAAGCGGCCCACCCGTTCCACCCGAAATGCCTGCGCGCGGCCAGCAATGCCGTCTTTACGCTGGATATTGTGCGCGGTGGGCGCTGGGCGGCGCTGGATCAGGCGGCGGGGCCGCTGCTGGCGCTGGATGCCGGCGGCGATGATCTGGCCACCTTCCCCTGGCCCGAAGATGCCCGCCTGATCCTGGGTGAGGAAGGGCAGGGCGTGCCGCCGCAGGTCCCAGCGCAGCGTCTGACCATCGGCAGCACCGGCAATGTCGAAAGTTTGAACGCCACCGTTGCCGCGTCCATCGCGCTCTTCACCTATTACGCGGGCGGGCAATGACCAGCGGCCCCGGCGACACGCCCGAACCCGATCTGGCCGCCATCGCCGCCGATCTGTCGGAAAGTGTGGCTGCTTTGTCCACCGCCAGCGCGCTGGGCCTGCCCGATTTGCTGGCCCGCATCGATGCCCTGAAAGCACGGATTGGCAATCTGGAAACGAAGCTGCGGGCAGAGATTGAATTATCAGACTAATCGGCAAGGGACGGCATGGTATAGACCATTTGGCATGCTGTTGTTATTGGCCATAACCGACCTGTGACGATCAGGTTGGCGTTCCCGGCAGAATATCCACGCCTTAAGCATACCTTCATCATTTTGATGCACTATTGCATAGTTGAGGCGCCTTAGGGGCGCCTTTGTGCCATCGTGGTTGGAAGGCGGATGCATTATGGGTGTCATGATGTCGATCCAGGATTTGAACGATCTACGCCGTGACATTCTGTTCAAGGCGGACGAGATGCAGGCTGAGGCAGCACGGCTGGAAGCGACCAAGCCCGAAGAAGCGGCCAATCTGCGCCGCATTGCAGACCGTCTCGCCGTCTACATGCGCGACTATCTGGATGTGTCGAATGTCGAATGGATGCCGCCGATGAGCAGCCGTTCCCCTCATACCGGCCCGGCGTGACCAACCAGACGCTGCGGGACGCCCGCCCGCCGCATGACGCCAGATTGGCGGGGGTGATCCCTTTAACTGCTGCCCAGCAGACCGCCGACACTGTGTTTGTTTCGGCCGTCAATCCGGCTTAACCATCAGGCCCGCAGATAAAGTCCGTCAGGAAGCGGAACGAACCATTACCGATTCGTCCAGCCCGCTCACCCACCCACTGCGTCCTGTGCTTGGCCGTCAACGCCACAGAAACCATGTCCACCTGTCACCCCCCACGACCAGTGAGCGCATGTGATGGGCGTGGCTGACCTGAGCTGGAAACTCGTCACAAGGACAATCCGTCGGTTGACCCGACTAGGCTGGCTCCCTGAATGCTGGTGGCCCCTCCTCTGCGGCCAACCTGGTGCTTTATGTCCGACCGTCCCTTTCCGCTTTATGGCTTCAACCGCATTGATACGGCGCCGGTGACCCTGAGCGGTAAAGCCGCCAGGCTGGAACCGCTGGGATTGGAACATCTGGACGCGCTGTGTGCAGTGGGGCTGGTGGGGGAGATTTTCCGTTGGTATCCCAAGCCGGTGGCTAGCCGGGACGAAATGGCGGCCTGGATCGGCTTCGCCCTGGATGAGCAGCGGGCAGGGCGCATGCTGCCATTTGTGACCATTGATCAGGCAAGCGGTCGTATCGCCGGATCCACCCGCTTCCTGGCCATCGACCGGGCCAACCGGCATGTAGAGATCGGCTATACGTGGCTGGGTCAAGGGTTCCAGCGGTCAGGCCTGAATCGGAATGCCAAATACCTGATGCTGCGCCACGCGTTTGAGGAATGGGGCTGTATCCGGGTGGAGTTCAAAACCGATAGCAATAACCACCAGTCCCGCACCGCCCTGGCCGGTATTGGCGCAGTGGAGGAGGGCACTTTCCGCAACCATGTCGTTCGGGCAGACGGCAGCTTGCGCCATTCCGTTTATTTCTCCATCACAGACCGCGAATGGGCGGCGGTGGAGGAGCGGCTTAGGCCGCGCGGCCCGTGATGGCGCGTTCGACACCGCCAGCGACCGATTGCCAGCAGATATCGGCCAACGCTTTGCGCGACGGCACGGTTTCCAAAGATTGTGGTGGGTGGAACTCAACGGTCACTTGCAGCCGCCCGGCCCGGACCATCCGCCAGAGATGCGGGGGCAGTTCCATATCGCCATACCACGCATAGAGCTGCCGCCAAACATGGCCAAGGGGAATTCCGTCAAGGTGGGTGGCGGCCACGCTGACGGGCTGCACTGTCAGCGGCTTATCCCCAATCCGGGTCGCGGCAACCGCGAACAGGGCCGTCTTAAAGGGCAGAGTGCGGTTGCCGTCGCTGCTGGTACCTTCCGGGAACAGCACCAGACTATCGCCCGCCTGTAGACGCCCCTGGATCGTGTCGCGTTGTTCATCGGCCTTGTGCCGGGCCGTCCTGTCCACGAACACGGTGCGTTGCAGACGCGCCAGCAAGCCGAAGACCGGCCAGCCATCCACTTCCGACTTGGCGATGAAACTGACCGGAAGAACAGAGGTGAGGACCGGAATGTCCAGATACGATGAATGATTGGCGATGAACAGCACCGGCCCTTTGTCGGACGCCGGAGTACCCTTCACCACCACCTGCAAACCCAACATGCGGCAACAGACGCGATGGTAAAAGCGCGGGAACCGGGCCGCAGCGTCCCGCCTTGACAGGCGCAACAGCGCGACCTGCACTGGAATGCAGGCCAGGGTCCAGAGGCCGTAGAGGACCAGACGCGACAACCCCAGCATGGTCGAGCCGATATTCATGCCAGTGTGCCCGCCGCCTCTATCCTGGATCAGATCAGCGACGAGCCCCTGCGCTCATAATGGCGCAGGTACTTGTCGGTCATCATGTCCGTCTTCACGACGATGGAGACATCTGTGGTGTTGAACTGATGGTCCACGACCGCGCCTTCGCCCACAAAACCACCCAGCCGCAGATAGCCCTTGATCAGAGCCGGCACTTCATTGATGCCCCGGCGCGGGTCGATCTCATGCTCTTCCATCATCGCCATTTCGACATAGCGGTGGGGCAGGGCCACCGGGCGCAGCGCCGGCGGGGCCAGATGATGGTAGTAGAGGTAAGATAATGGCAGAGCCAGCGCCTTAGGATCGGTTCCTGGCAAGCTGGCACAGCCAAACATCAGCTTGATGTCATAATGGGCTGAATAGGCGGCGATACCACGCCAGAGCAACTGCATGGTGCCGCGGCTACGGTAATTCAGGTCCACGCAGGAGCGGCCCAGTTCCAACACTTCGCCGGGATATTCCTCAATCCGCGAGATGTCATATTCATCGGACGAGTAGAAGGACCCGGCGCGCGCCGCCGTGGCCCGGCGGATCAGCCGGTAAGTGCCGACCACGGCGTCACTGCTGCTGCCAAGGCTGCGGTCGATGACCAGCAGATGGTCGCACAGCGTATCGAACATGTCGAAGTCACGCCGTTGCGCGGCCATGTCCGCCGATGGCTTTGCCGCCATCTCCTCATAGAAGACGCGGTAGCGCAGGCGCTGGGCTGCTGTGACCTCGGCGGCGGTCTCCGCCAGACGAACCTCGAGATTGCCAGCGCGCAGTTCGCCGGAAATCAGGGCATCGGTGGAAATGATGTCAGCCATGCTCTCACATATTCTGGGTAGCCGGCACGAGACGGAAACGACCATCCTTGCCATCTGTCCCGCTTTCACGGGCAGCGGGCGCCGCAGTCACCGCCGTCATGCATTGGCATAACACGAACTGCGGCAAGCCGGTCAACCCACTGTGTCACAGGGCAGGGGCCGATCACGAAAGTTTCATGCCCCTGTCCCGCAACTATCAAAGATCTGCGGGGGTATGCGGGTAGGTGCGGCACGGTGCCATGCACAAATCACATTGGTAAAAGCGGTCATAGCCCGCGTTTCGACACATGATCCGCAGCCAGCAACGGGCCCGGAACGAGAAAGGGGCGACCCGGCAGGCCGCCCCTCTTCCCCTCGACCCGTCCGCCCGGTGGCGGGAACGGGACTTTACTCGTCGTCGCCAGCGCGGCGGGCGCGGGTGCCCAGACCAATCTGCTTGGCCAAGCGCGAACGCTGCTTGGCATAGTTCGGGGCGACCATCGGATAGTCGGGGGGGAGGCCCCAACGGTCACGATATTCTTCCGGTGACATATTGTAGGCCGTCTTCAGATGGCGCTTCAGCATCTTCAGCTTCTTGCCGTCTTCAAGACAGACGATGTATTCCGGCGTCACCGACTTCTTGATGGCAACGGCCGGCTGCGGCTTCTCGCTCTGTACCACGGGCTCTGTGCCGATGTTGGCCAGAGTCCTGTAAACTTGGTCAATCAGCGCCGGAAGATCGGTGATTGCGACTGTATTGTTCGAGACATGGGCCGCGACGATTTCCGTCGTGAGAGACAAAAGTTCGGGCGAGGAGGATGCGTTGGTCATGTATCATTGCTCCAACCAAAAAACTCGTTCGTGATATAAGTCTTATCTCAATATCATGCAATATCGATTTGGCAGAATATCAAAGGAATCGATGCTCGTGACAACCGTACCAGACCAGTTTCTCGACATAACCGCGCTTGTATGTCCGATGACATTCGTCAGGACGAAACTTGCCGTGGAACGGCTTGAGCCTGGTCAAGTCCTTGAAGTGCGTATGAATTTCGGCGAACCATCGCGCAATGTTCCGGCCAGTCTACGCGAACACGGCTATGTCGTTGCGGATCCGCAACCGGAGAATCCCGCGAGTCCGGACGGGGTTCAGCGGCTTTTGGTCAAGAAGCCTTAACCAACTCACTCTAGATCCAGGTCAATGGCCATGACGTTTGCGTCAATCGATTGGCCGCCATGCTGATAATAACCGCGCCGCTGGCCGGCACTTTGAAAGCCACACAAAGCATAAAGGCCGATTGCCGCTGTATTTGTGACAGCCACTTCTAGGAAACAGCGCGTCACACCCTGTTGCGCCAGATAGGACAGGCCCTGGCGCAGCAGCGCCTTGCCCCCCCCCTTGCCCTGCGCGGCGGGATCGGTGCCCAGGGTCAACAGCTCCCCTTCATCCAGAACATGCCGCCAGAGTGAAAGGGCCAGCGGTGTTCCTTGCACCGTCAGGATAAAGCCGGCTGTTCCGGGGGTGGCCAGCAATGACGCAAAGGCGCTCGCCGGCCATGCCGGGCCCGACAAGGCGGGATCGGCAAAGGCCCGTGCATGCAACTCCGCAAGTATTTCCGCATGGACCAGACCCGCAGGCACAATCATCGGATTGTCCAGCATGGCTCAGCCCTGCTTCGACAAGGTCACGTCGGGTGGACGCAGATAGAATGGATCGGCGACACGGTTGGCAATGCCAACCGCGTTTTGCCCGGCGGCGATCCGGGCCGTGGCAATGGCTTCTGCCGCACCTGTCGTCTCCACCACGGCCACATGGCCCGCCCATGGCCCCAGGGCCGCAGCCGCCCGCGCCGCTGCATCGCCCACGATCAGCAGCGGCGCGGGCGGAAGGTGGGCGGCCGCATAGGCCGCAAGGTCGGCTGGCAGCACGTCCGCCGGCGCGTCAAGGGGAGCGAGGTCGTCGGCAAAAGGCTGCAAAAAAAGGTCCTCACGCCGGCTCTCGATCGCGGCCAGCAGCGTGTATCTCTGCCGGACAGCGGGGTCCAGTCCGTGGACCGCAGCCTCCAATGTCGTCACCCCGACCAGCGGACAGCCGGCAGCCAATGCGAAGCCCCGCGCAGCGGCCAGCCCGACCCGCAGGCCCGTGAAGGTCCCAGGCCCCACGGTCACCCCGATACGCGACAGGTCGGAAAAGCTCTTTCCGGCATCGGCCAGTACGGTCTGAACCATGGGTACCAGCTTTTCTGCCAGCCCACGCTGCATGGTTTCCGCTCGTACAGCCAGGGTCTGCTGCGACCTTTGATCCCACAAGGCGACCGCGCAGGCGCTTGTTGCCGTATCCAGGCCAAGCGTGATCATGTGCTGCTGCTATGTTTCATCTGTTCCCTCACCCGCCGGCCCTTCAACAGCATGTGCCTAAGTGAAGAGTTGTTGGTGTAAGGTTGTCACCGCAATCACAAAGGGCACGCATGTTTTTCGTTACCATTGCCCCACCGGCATTTGATGTCGATCTTGATCTTCGCTATGCCACGGCGGACAATCTGACGGGAAGGCCGATCTTTGCGCGGCCGCTCTGCCTGCTGCATCCGGACGCCGCAGTGGCGCTGGGCCGTTCCATTCGCCTCGCCTCCGCCCAGGGACTGAGGTTGAGGATCTTTGATGGCTACCGCCCGCCTTCTGCGCAATGGGCATTGTGGACGGCGTTGCCTGACCCGACCTTCATTGCCGATCCGCGCACGGGGTCCAGCCATGGGCGCGGCGTGGCCATCGACCTGACCCTGGCCACACCCGATGGCACAGTGCTGGAGATGGGGACCGATTTCGACGATATGCGACCCCTTGCCTATCACGCTGATACCAGTATCAGTGTGGTGGCCCAGCGTAATCGGGCCTTGCTGCTGGGCATCATGGCGGCGGCGGGGTGGCAGCATTACGCCTATGAATGGTGGCATTACCAGTTGCCCGCCGCGGCCGCTTATCCGTTGGTTGAAGACGGGGCGCTGGGGCCGCCGCTTATGGGTTCGGGGAAGTCATCACCAGGGTAATAGGCGCGGGTGAAATAAAGTCCGTCGGCCGGGGCTGTTTGCCCTGCCGCCGACCGATCGCGCGCTGCCAACGCTGCCGATACATCGTCCGCATCCCAGCGGCCTTCACCCACCATTTTCAGTGTGCCGACCATGTTGCGCACCTGGTGATGCAAAAACGACCGGGCACGCGCCACGATCCTCACCTCTTCTCCCATCCGGCTGACCGTCAGTTCCGCCAGGGTTTTAACGGGACTGGCCGCCTGGCAGAGCGAGGCGCGGAAACTGCTGAAATCATGCCGGCCAATCAGGCGCTGGGCTGCCATATGCATGGCTTTTTCATCCAGCGGGTGGCTGATCAGCCAAGACCGTCCTGCATCCAGCGCCAACGGCGCTCGCCGGTTGGTGATACGGTACAGGTAGGATCGACCGATGCAGGTGAATCGGGCGTGGAAATCAGGTTCCACTGCCTCTGCTTTCAGGACGGCAATGGGATTGGGTTTCAGATGGAAATTCAAGGCGTCCCGCACCTTGTCTGCGCTGACCGGCTTTTCCAGATCAAAACTGGCGACCATGCCAGTGGCATGCACACCGCTGTCGGTGCGCCCGGCGGCATGCACGGTCACCACCTCCTGTGAGAACCGGGTCACTGCCTCTTCCAGACAACCCTGGACGGAGGGGCCATGGTCCTGTCGCTGCCATCCCAGAAAGGATGTGCCATTGAACTCGACCGTGATTTTCCAGCGTTGGGACATGGGTGCGGAGGCCTTCACTGACAAACGGCCCCAGCGATGCAACCGGTAGCGGCCTCCGTCAACAGGCTTTTCTTTCCCATGATGGCGGTCACAGTGGTAAACAGAAATACCGGATATAAATATCGCCCATACCATCGGAAGGGGAAACCGCGATCATGGCGAGAATTGAAGCTTTTTCCGAGGCGGTGGGGCAGGGTTTTGCACAAGCGTTGCTGGAGGTGACCGTCAAGAGCCTGGGCGACCTGTTTGTGGGACTGGGTAAGGCGGCGGTGGATGGCGTGCGCAACCTCAATCTGCAGCCGCAGATGGGCACCTTATTCGCCGACCGGCTGAACGGGACTGATGGCAATGATGTGATCAGCGCCGGATGGGGTAATGATACCGTGCGCGGTGGCGCCGGCACAGATCTTATCGACGGCGGCAAGGGCGATGATGTGCTGGATGGCGGGGCCGGGTCCGACATCTTGACCGGCGGGTCGGGTCGTGATCGCTTTACCTTTGCACTGTCCGATCTGCGCGCCGGCGACCGCGATGTACTGATCGATATCGGCAAGGGCGAGCGGGTGGATTTCGACGTTGCCGGCGAAACGGCCCTGCGCATCAATGGCACGGCCCTGTCGGCCCTAACGGCGGATACGGCGCTGCCGACCTTTTTGCTGGCGGGCACCACCAACATTGCCCAGATCAATGGCCATATTGTCATCGATCTGAATAATGATGGCCGCTACGATGCCGCGCAGGACCATACGATCATCATTCCGGACGGGCTGTCGGTCCGCTATGACGCAGGGGCTGACTGGTTCGTCATTGCCTGAGCAGCGGGGCGCCGCCGTTAAGGTCCCGTGAAGCGGCGGTCATGAAGCAGGCTGGGCACCATACGCCGTGCCTCTTCCACCTTGGAGAGGTCTAAGTCGGCCAGGATCACGCCGGGTTCTTCGCCCGCATCGGCCAGTACCTCTCCCCACGGGCTGATGATGACGGAATGGCCATAGGTCCCGCGCCCGCCATCATGGGTGCCGGTCTGGGCCGGCGCCAGAACGAAGCACCCTGTCTCAATTGCACGAGCCCGCAGCAGCACATGCCAATGGGCACGGCCCGTAGGCACGGTAAAGGCGGCGGGCACGGTGATGATGCTGGCGCCAGCCTTGGCCAGGGCGCGGTAAAGATAGGCAAAGCGAACATCGTAGCAGATGGACAGGCCCAGCCCACCCCAGGGTGTGGCCGCCACGACCGCCTGTTCACCGGGGCGGTAGGTGGCGCTTTCGCGATAGCTCTCACCCCCCGCCAGATCCACATCGAACATGTGGATTTTGTCGTACCGTGCCGTGATCTCGCCGTCGGGGTTGATCACAAAGGCGCGGTTGGCCACGCGCCCGTCGGGCAGCAGACAGCCCAGCGTGCCGGTCATGATCCAGGCCCCGGTTTCACGTGCCAGATCGCGGAAATGCCGAACGCCAGGATGGTCTTCCTCCGGCTTCACGCGGGCCAGGATATTCTCCCGCCCCTGCACCATCAGGGACACATTCTCCGGCAGGCAGACAAGCTGCGCGCCCTGGGCCACTGCCTGATGCACAAAGGCGCCCGCCTGTTCCAGGTTCGGCAGGATTTCCGGCCCGGCATTTACCTGAACCAGGGCGACACGGACGCTGGTGGGGCTGTCACGCATGCCGATCAGGCCCCGATGCCCAGCAGCGGGTCCAGTTTGCCTGCCTTGTCCAGCGCATGGGTATCATCGCAGCCGCCAATATGCTGCCCGTCAATGAAGACCTGCGGCACGCTGGTGCGGCCGCCGGCACGGTCTGTCATTTCCGAGCGGCGGGCCGGTTCGGCCATCACATCAATCTCGATATACTGGACGCCCTTGCTGTCCAGCAGGCGCTTGGCACGGGTGCAATAGCCACACCAGGGGCTGGTATAAATCTCGACCTTGGGCGCGCTCATCGTGACACTGATCCTGCATTCATGAAGATTTGCTGACGATACTATGAAGGTGCCGGGACCGCCGGCAAAGGGCAAGGTCTTGCAAGGCACCCTTGTTGAAGACTCAGCCTGCTTGTTCCCCTGCCTCTTCCAGGGTCACGGGTTTCACGACCCGCGACAGGGTCAGCACATCCACCGCACGTGCCCCCGCCCGGCGCAGGGTGCGGGCGCATTCGCCTACCGTGGCCCCTGTGGTGAACACATCGTCGATCAGCAGGATACGGGCATCCTTAACGCGGCCCGCACAGCGCGGGTTGATGGCGAAGGCGCTCTGCACGTTGCGGGCCCGGCCCTTTGCCGTCAGACCGCCCTGGCTAGGCGTGGCGCGGCGACGGATCAGCAGGTCGGGAATGGCCGTTCGTCCGGTCAGCCGTCCCAGTTCCAGGGCCAGCAGTGCCGACTGGTTGTAGCGGCGCTTCAGCAATCGCCATCGGTGCAACGGCACCGGAACAATGATGACATCTGATTCGAGCAGAAGAACCGCCCCCGCCCGTGCTAGCCATTGCGCAAAGGCCGGGGCGCAGTCGGTCCGATCCCCATGCTTGAAACCTAATACCAGTGACCGGCTGGCATTATCGTACACGAAGACTGATCGGCAACGGTCGAACAGGGGTGGGCGGGCGAGGCAGGCGCCGCAGACCAGATTGGTTGCGCCGTCACCTGTGAGATCATAGTCGAAGGGCAGGCCGCAGCGGGCGCAATGCGGGGCTGAAATGAAACCGATCCCCTGCCAGCAGGTGGGGCAAAGCGCGCCCGCCACACCCACCTCCACCCCGCAGCACAGGCAGCGGGGCGGCAGGACAAGGTCCAGCAACCGGGCCATACCGCTGCGCAGATGCGGCCACATGTCACCCAGACGTGTAGAAGCAGTATGAAACATGCCTTCAGGTTAACAGCCCCGCCGCCCGGCGGCAAGAAGACGAGTTTGGCAGCACTTAGCTGACCCGGCTGCTAATTCATTGATAATAAACATACTATTCACAAATCTGAAAAATGATGGCAGCCTCTTTTTGTGGGGCGGCTTGACCGCTCCGGATGTGCGGAAGGAGGTCGCATGATCATTTCCCAGTCCACCCTATCGCGGCAGTTGCAGGATTACCGCCTGACCACGGCTGAAATCCTTTATCATATGCCCGATCACCCCGGCCTGTTGCAGACCTATGTCTGGCAGGAACTTGATTTAGCGCCGCGCTACCCTGTGCTGCGCCAATTCCTAGATTTCTGGAGCCGCAATCTGGATGGCAAGCTGCATTCGGTGCGCGTGGCCAACCTGGACCTGATCAGCCCCGGCAGCCTGCGCCATGTGGACGCGCTGATGACCCTGCAATAGGATCAGGGCTGTGCGGCGGCTGTGTCGGTCAGGCGGCGGGCGATCATGCGGCGTTGCCGGTTCATATGGGTATCTACCGGCGCCTGATAGAGGCCGCGCAGCAGGGATTTATCCCATTCCGTTAGGGTCAGGGTGGCCTTCTGTCCAGATTGGAACAGGTTCAGGATGCTGGGCAATGGGGTTTCAGCATCGGCAGCGAAGCCCCCCATCACCCGCAGGCCAACATGGTCCGCCACGGCGGAAAGCGGGAGGCCACGCAGCGCGCCGGCGTCCAGAACGATCATGGTCCGGAACAGCTCGATCCGCGTCTGCTTGCCCAGTCGCGAAAGGCTGCCGGGTGCTGCGCGAATGGAACTGGCACTGGAGAGGGGGCCGGCCATGTCCAACGCATCGGGCGTATTCCCATACTTACCGTTTATCACGGTCACATGCCACATCCGAACGGCCCTATCCTGGACCAGTGCCTTGCGAACCTGGGCGATTGGTGTGGGCTTAAACAGCCGTTCCTGGCGTTCCAGCATCAGATCGACCAGCCGGTCGGGCTGGTCGGTCAGCAGCACGACGACATTGGGCCGGCAATCCGATGGTGGTGCGGGCATTTCAACCAGCTCGCTCACTGTCTGCATATGGCGGTGGAATACCCGCTCCTGCGCCGCGCTGAAGCCGCGATAGGCGACACAGATCGGGTGGTGCCAGCGGGCCAGTTGCCGTTCGCGCGTATCCGGCAAGGCTTGCCCCACAAAGGCCGCGATCTCCATTTCGTCGGGGGCCTCCACGATGATCTCGGGCAACAGTTCGGGCGATGGTGCCTGTGTTATGGCCAAGGCCGTCGCCGGCAGCAGCAGGGCAAAGCAAAGCGAGAGCCAGCGACCGACCATGTGTGATCTCCTTAAGCGGGAAATAATTTGGTATTTGTACAATTATCAGGATATATAGACCTGTCTGATCGGCGGGGCCGGTCAGGGCTGTGCAGCGGCTGTGTCGGTCAGACGGCGGGCGATTTGCCGGCGCTGGGGATCGATATGGCCAGAGACGGGAGCAGCATAGAGTTCGCGCAGCAGGGCACGGTCCCAATCTGTCAGGTTCACCGGCTGCGGACGCTCACCCTGAAACAGATTCAGGATGGTTGGAATCGTCGCCTGCTGGGTATCGGCCGCGAAGGCTCCCATCAACCGCATCCCGACATGACTGGCCACGCTTTCCACCGACTTGCCAGCCAAGGCCGGACGGTCCATTACCACCATAGCCCAAAGCAGGTCGGTGCGCATGATCTTGCCGAGCCGTGAGTTCTCGGGTGGACCGCGACGTTGCTCCACGATGGGATTGCCATATTCGTCCTGTTTCTGTGGGCCATTGTTCAGCGCCCCCGTCTTGATCGTCGTATACCAGATGCGGACGGCATGCTGCTCTCCCAACGCGGCGCGGACATCGTCGGTGGAGGCTGGCCGGAACATATAGCCATAGCGCTTCATCATCCTGTCGACCAACAGGTCCGGGTCATCGATCAGGATGATGATGACATTGGGCCGGCAACCAGAAACCGGTGCTTCGAGGCCGCCAATGGCCGCTATGGACTGTATCTGTTGCTGGAAACGCTCTGCCATGGTTGGGCTAAAGCCGCGCATGGCAACGCATAATGGGTTATGCCAGCGCGCCAGCTGGCGATTGCGGTTTTCCGGTAAAACCTGTCCCACGAAGGCGACAATCTCCTCCTCTCCCGGAGCCTCCACCACAATTTCAGGCAGCAGGTCGGGCCGTCCGTCCTGCGCCCGTGTCGGCAGTGCCAGCAGGGAAAGAAGAAGCAGGGACACACAGCGGCGGCTTGGCATGTGGGTGTATCCATTAAGGTTATCTTTATTATAGTCCTACAACCCAGTGCACCTGTAAACCTGTCCGATCGGCGGAGGCGGGGTGCCGCGATGCTTTCCCGCCGGCTTCCAGCGGCGCATGATGGGACAAAGCCATCAGAAGGAAGCGCCATGATCGATCTCTACACCGCCGCCACGCCTAACGGGCACAAGGTCTCCTGCACGCTGGAGGAACTGGGCCTGCCCTACACGCTGCATGTTGTGTCGCTCGCGAAGAACGAGCAGAAGGAACCCTGGTTCCTGGCCATGAACCCCAATGGCCGCATCCCGGTGATTGTGGACCGGGCGGAAGAGCATACGGTGTTCGAATCGGGTGCAATTATGATCTGGCTGGCGGAAAAGACAGGTCGCCTGATGCCCACCGACGCCAAAGGCCGTTCACGCGTTCTGCAATGGCTGATGTTTCAGATGGGCGGGGTAGGGCCGATGATGGGGCAGGCCAACGTCTTCCACCGCTATTTCCCGGAAAAGATCCCCGCCGCCATCGACCGTTACCAGAAAGAAGCCAAGCGGCTGCTGACCGTGCTGGACGGAAGGCTGAAGGATCATGAATTCCTGGCCGGTGATTTCTCCATCGCCGATATCGCCAATTGGTGCTGGGCCCGGACGCATGACTGGTCAGGCGTGGCCATTGATGACTTGCCGCACCTGTCACGTTGGATCGCCCAAATTGATGCCCGACCTGGCTGTGCTGCTGGTCTGCAAAAGCCGCCCAAGAATGTGACGGCGGCGGAACTGGTGCAGTCGGCGCAGAACATCGTCGTGCGCTGAAGGCTCACCCCTCGCGGCGGCGCTTCAACAACACATAATAGGCGCCGCCGCCGCCATGTTGCGGTTGGGCTTGATGCACGGACAGAATCAGCGGGCTGATGTCCGCCTCGCGAAGCCAGCGCGGCACCGACAGGCGCAGCACCCCTTCTCCCCGGGGCATCTGGCCCTTGCCGGTGATGACCAGTACCATGCGCCGGCCCATCACATGCGACCGGCGGACAAATCCGATCAGGGCTTGGTGGGCCTCGCTCTGTGTCAGGCCATGCAGGTCGATGCGTCCATCAATGCCCATCCGGCCCTTGCGCACCTTTTCGTCGGTGCGCTTATCAACCCCGGCGACACGGCCCAGGGTTGACGGTGCCAGTTGGACACTAACCTTGCCCTTTTCCTTCACCGGCACCTTGCGCAACAGTTCTGCCAGACGGTCGGCTGGCGCCTGGACCGGGGCCGCGGGCAGGGGCGGAAGGGTGCGCACTGCGGTTACGGCCGGCGCCGCTGTAACCGGTCGGGACGGCTTCGCCGGGGTGGGGCGGCGTTTGCCGGCAATTGGCGTGGCATCGCGCACCACCAGCCGCCATAATTCCAACTCGGCGTCGGTTGGGGCCTTGGGACGACGGTGATCATTCATGGAAGGGCGGCGTCCGGTTCGCCCACCAGGATGACATGCAACTGTCCGTCGCCGGCCCCTGTGGCCAGACACACACGGGATGGCATGCCAAGCCCTCTGGCCTGCTGGCGGATCGCCATGCCATGCCAAGCATCGTCAAGCGTGCCAACAATATGGTGCAAGGGCAGGATCACGATCTGTAGGGGCGGCAGGAGCAGCAGGCCAGCGGCCTGATCGGACCCGCTGGGTATCACCAGCGTCCCTGTCTCCGCAACGCCGGCCAGCGCCGCACTGACGCCGACCTGATCCCCGGTTCGCGCAACGCCGAAGCTCAGCGTCAGACGCGGCCGCCGGTCCCAGGGGATCGCCCGAAGCCAGGGACTACCGGCTACCCGCACGGTTGCGGGCATCCCAAGGGCCTTCAGATGGTCGGCCACCGCATGGGGCACGCGGGCTGTGTCGGCCACCCGCTCGACACTGGCACCGGCGGCGATGGCACGCTTTCCGAACTGCTCAATCAGGCCCAGGTTGGTCAAACCACCAGCCATGCTGACCAATGGGCGGCTGTCGGCCACCGGCCCCATACCCGCCACGGCTGTGCATACCCGCGTCAGGATCTGTTTTCGGCTATCCATGACCGGCATCCCGCCACCGCGCCTGAAAGCTGCCCCCACGCCGCTGCAAACGGCACAGCATGGAGGTTGCCCGGCGATACAGAACCGGGAAACGCGATAGGGTCCGCCAGATCCAACCGGCACGCTGAGCCAGGCCGGGAAGTGCTGCCATACTAGCGTCCAGCAGATCAGTCCGACCATTGTCCAGCAGGACCAGATGGAAATGATCCGGTCCGTCCGCCTCGTCGGTGGCGCGCGGGCCCGTAGCGAACAGTACCCGGCTTGGTCCATCAGACCCTTGCGGCAAAACCTGAAGAATCTGCCCGGCATCGGACAAGGTGGCTGCGATCTGGTCGATGGCCGCCACCACGATCTGGCAGCGGGCCAAAAGAAGATGCGCCTTGCCATCGCTGGGAAGAATGACGGCACTGCCGGTTTCTGCCACAAGAAAAAGGGCGCCGGAAATGCCGATCAGCGGAACGGACATCATTCCCGACCCGGTCATCCCATCGCGCGCCAGGGCCTCCTCCAGCCCGATCTCTATCAGCAGGGGGGAATGGTCCAGCATGGCAGGGCCAATTCCATGGTCCAGGCAGAGCTGCCGGATGAGGGATACAGCGTCTGGACCGTCACTGGCCCAATGGACCCGCCCGCCACTCTCAGTCAGTTGCGCCTCAACCGAGCGCAAATGCTGATCCAAGTGGCGCAGCGTGCGGTCCCGCGTGCGGGTCACCTGCAGTCCCGGCCTGTCCGGGCATGGTTCAGCGTGAGGGGCCAGCAGATCGGCCAGATCATGGCAGCGGGCGGCCATGTGGCGCGCCCGGTCCGCCCAGACGGGATCAACAGACAGCAATGCAGGATAGTGGTCGCGGACCATGGCCGCACAGGCACGATGGGGCACGGCGATGGACGCGCAGCCAGCGAAGGCGTTAATCATGCCCCGTGCCAGGATGGCAGCGCCCTGCCGATCCCCCCGTTCCAGCATGGTACGGCCACAGCATCCCTGCGCCGGAACAGTCACCGTATGGCCTTTCACCCGCAGTTTCTCTGCTGCTGTGAACCCGGCTTCCGGGCAGCACAGATCCACCGGACAAGTGACCAGCAGGCCGGTCGGGTGCGGGTGGGAGGATGGCATAAGTGCAAGGGTTCCGGCTGGTGTCGAAGCCGCCCCAGACTACATGATCCGATACCCGTCCGGGGCGGAAATTACGGCGGGAACAAGCCATTGATCCGCCCTGGGGGCCACCAGAACGGTGTCAGGAAGGCATCTGTGCCGGCAGGCGGCAGCGGATCGTGCTGCCGTTCTGTCCGTCGCTGTCGATCTCCACGCTGCCGCCATGCAGCTCGATGAAACTTTTCACCAGCGAAAGACCGAGACCGGCCCCGGCAGAGCCGCTATTGCCCGCACTGCCGCGTTCAAAACGTTCGAAGACCCGGCTCTGTTCTTCGTTGCCAATGCCAAGGCCTGTATCGGAAACGGCCAGCACCACCTGCTCCGCGTGACGCTCGGCTGACAGGGTTATGCGGCCGCCAGCGGGCGTAAATTTGATGGCGTTGGAGACAAGGTTAAACAACGCCTGCTTCAACCGCTTTTCATCGCCTTGCATGCTGCCGGTCTGGTCTGAGACCTCGACCCGCAGATCCAGCCCCTGTTTACGGGCCCAGTCGCGTGTCAGGCCGGCGACCGAATGCAGGAGTTGCGGGATGTCGAATGTCTCATGTTCCAACACCATGAAGCCGGCTTCGATGGTTGCCAGGTCCAGAATGTCATTCACCAGAGACAGAAGCCGGCGGCTGGCCTCCAGCACACCCTTGGCATATTCCTGCTGCCGGTTGTTGAGTGGGCCGAAATACTGGTTATGCAGTATCTCGGCGAAACCCATGATGGCGTTCAGGGGCGTGCGTAACTGGTAGGAGACATTGGCAATGAATTCCGCCTTAAGCCTGTCGGCAGCTTCCAGTGCCTCGTTGGAAGATCGCAGCGCGGTTTCCACTTTATCGCTGTCGGTCACATCCAGGCAGGAGAACAGCACAGCGCCGTCGGGAAGCGGCACCAGGGCGTAACGCAATACAGATCCGTCCATACGGCGCATGATCCCGGCATCGGCCGCCCGTTCCAGTAAACGGCCAACCAGTCGGTCCCGCTCCGCCGGCCAATCGCCGCCCGGGTCCAGGAAAGGTCGGATCAGTTCGGCCAACCGGGTGGCGTGGGGTTCGCCGCGTACCTGCTCGGCGTCCACCGACCAGACACGCTGGAACGCCGGATTGCAGAGTTTCAGGCGGCCGTCGCCGCCGAAGACGGCGACCCCTTCGGCCAGATTGTCCAGCGTCTCCTGCTGTACCGCCATCAACGTGTTGTAAGAGCTTTCCAAGGCCAGCGTGTGGGTCACATCCTCGGCTACGAACATCAGGCCGCCGAAGGGATGGGGCACAACCAGGGAGCGCAGCGTCCGCCCGTCAGGCAGATGCATCAGTTCTTCCATCGGTTCGATCAGGGAGGTGAACAGACCCACCTGTTGCTTTTTCCACCGCGGGAAATCCGCTTCCTCGGTCAGTTTGCGCCGCGCCCGCAGATCCTCCAGCACCTCCCCAAAAGTCGGTTCATCGGCCAGCCAGCCCGTATCCATGTCCCACAGCCGTGCATAGGCGTGGTTGTGGAACTTGATCCGCATGTCCGGGCCGTAAATGGCTATAGCGGACCCCAATTGGTGCAGCACCTCGCCATGCGCATCAATATGGCGGGTCAGTTCGTCCTTCAGTCCACGTTCGTGGGTGCGGTCTACGGCCATGCCGATCATGCCGCCCTGGGGTAGTGGGATCTCGGTCAGATGATACAACCGGCGATCCCCATCGACGACCAGGAACCGATCCTCGCCCTGGGCTGCGCCCACCTCTTTTGCGCGCATGGCCAGGTCGCGCGGGCCCCCGAAAAGCCCACCACCTGGCAATTCCCGCCCCGTCTCCAGCACCTGCTCCGGCGTGCTGTCCAGAAGATGGGCAAAGGCCGCGTTGCACCAGTCCAGGTCCAGCGCCGCGCCACGCCGCCACAAGGGCAAGGGTAGGGCGGACAGCAAGGTGCGCAGCCGGTCCAGTTCGGCCCCCTGCGCCGCATAGATTTCCTGTCGCCGAACCTGTTCCTGGCCCTGGACCGTGATGTCGCGCAACCAGAGGACATGCAAGGTGACCCCATTCGCCGCTTTTCCGCGCCGGCCGCTTGCCTGGAAAAATTTAGACCCATCGGCCAGCCGCACATTGATCTGAAATGCCTGACCGCTGTCCCGCAGGTGGCGAAAGGAGCCGTGCAGCGCGGCGGCATCGCTGGGCGCCAGCGCATGTTCCACATCATCCAGGCGGCGGACCTGCTCAAGGCCGAGGCACGCTGCAAATCCAGTGGAAATGGCCAGATCGCCGGCCCCACCGATGGCGAACCACGGATCGGGCGAGGCGTCCAGCAGGGCCAGCAGTCGGGCGTTTTCGCCTTCTGCCTCCAGCAGGTCCAGGTCCCGCCCACGGCCCCAGGCCAGCAGGCGAAGGAACATGGCCGCGATGGTGAGCAGCAGTGCCACGGCCATCAGGGCAAGCACCGGCGATTGCGCCTCCCACAGGGGGAGCAGCATCCAACCGATCCCTGCCAGCCCCAGCAGGGCCGCAGCGGCAATCGCGATAACGGGGGCGACAGCGGGCTTCACAAGGACGCAGTTTAGGGGGTGAAATCATTGAAATGCAAGCGGCAGCCGCAGCATCGCCCGCAGGGTGCCACCCCGTCGCGCTTGACTGCGCCCCCGGCCTCCCCACATAGCAGGCAGCGTTTGTATGTCCTTCCAAGTGAGCGGTGATGAGCAGTAATTCAAATCCCCACGACCCGATCCAATGGCATGGCACAACGATCCTATCCGTGCGTAAGGGGGGGCATGTGGTGATCGCCGGCGATGGGCAGGTGTCAATGGGGCCGACGGTGATGAAGTCGAATGCCCGCAAAGTACGCCGTTTGGCCGGTGGGTCTGTCATGGCCGGCTTTGCCGGGGCCACCGCCGATGCCTTCGCGCTGTTTGAACGGTTGGAGGCCAAACTGGAGCAGCATCCGGGTCAGTTGACCCGTGCGGCCGTGGAAATGGCCAAGGACTGGCGCACTGACCGTTACCTGCGCCGTCTGGAGGCGCTGATGGCTGTCGCCGACAAGGATGTTTCGCTGGTTATCACCGGTAACGGCGATGTTCTGGAACCGGAAGACGGCATTATTGGCATTGGATCGGGTGGTTCATACGCATTGGCCGCTGCGCGCGCGCTGATTGATATTGAAAGTTTCGATGCCGAAATGATAGCGCGGCGCGCAATGAAAGTGGCAGCCGACATCTGTGTTTATACCAACCATTCTGTCACGTTGGAGAAGATGTGATGAGTGCCGCCGCTTTCTCCCCGCGTGAGATCGTTTCGGAGCTGGATCGATACATTATCGGCCAGAATGAAGCCAAACGTGCCGTCGCCATCGCACTGCGTAATCGCTGGCGCCGGCAGCAGTTGACGGGCCAGATGCGCGAGGAAGTCTATCCCAAGAACATCTTGATGATCGGTCCTACCGGCGTCGGCAAGACAGAGATTGCGCGCCGCCTCGCCAAGCTATCCCAGGCGCCCTTCGTGAAGGTGGAAGCCACCAAGTTCACCGAAGTCGGCTATGTCGGCCGCGATGTGGAACAGATCATCCGCGATCTGGTTGAAGCCGCCATTGTGATGACCCGCACCCGTCTGCGCCAGGAAGTGGCGGCCAAGGCCGAGTTGCATGCCGAGGAACGGGTACTGGATGCGCTCGTTGGCGAACAGGCATCGTCTGAAACACGAGCGAAGTTCCGTAAACAGTTGCGTGAAGGGACCTTGAACGAGCGGGAAATCGAAATCCAGGTCGCCGACAATGCTGTTCCTGGCCTGCCGACCTTTGATGTACCCGGCATGCCGGGTGCACAGATGGGCATGGTCAATCTGGGTGATATTTTCGGCAAGGCCTTTGGCGGCGGTCGTACCAAGACCCGCAAGATGAGTGTGGCTGAAAGCTACGATCTGCTGATGGCTGAGGAGAGCGACAAGCTTCTCGACAATGAGAAGGTTGTCGCCGATGCCATCCATGCGGTGGAGCAGAACGGCATTGTCTTCCTGGACGAAATCGACAAGATCTGCGCCCGCAGCGAACATCGCGGCGGCGGCGACGTCTCACGCGAAGGGGTACAACGTGATCTGCTGCCCCTGATCGAAGGCACGGTTGTCTCCACAAAGCATGGGGCGGTAAAGACCGACCATATCCTGTTCATCGCCAGTGGCGCCTTTCATGTCGCCAAGCCCAGCGATCTTCTGCCTGAGCTGCAGGGGCGCCTGCCTATCCGGGTGAATTTGCAACCGCTGTCCCAGGCCGATTTCCGTCGTATCCTGACGGAGCCGGAATGCAGCCTGATCAAGCAATACATCGCCTTGTTGAAGACCGAGGAGGTGGACCTGGTGTTCACCGACGATGCGATCGACGAACTGGCACGGCTTGCGGCGGAAATCAACCGCACGGTGGAGAACATTGGCGCCCGTCGGCTGCACACTGTCATGGAACGGCTGTTGGAAGAGATCAGTTTCGCGGCGACCGAGAAAAGCGGCGAGGTGATCACGGTAGATGCCGATTACGTGAAGCGGCAACTTGACGGCCTGTCGCAGAACATGGACTTGTCGAAGTTCATTCTTTGATGGCTTGCTGTCTTGACAGCAGGCGCCGGCGTGCGACCGTGCCCGTCAAGACAGCCTCCTCAAGGTCCGATCCAAGGTCGGTGTGGCTCCACGCAGCCCGACCCTACACTTTGCGTGCATGGATATCAGCGATGATCTCCCGCGCGGCATTGTGGCCGGGTGCGCCGGTGACGCCACCACCGGGATGGGTGCCCGACCCGCACTGGTATAGAGCCTTGATCGGCGTGCGGTAATCGGCATGGCCCAGCATGGGGCGGGCAGAGAAAATCTGGTTAAGGTCAAGGGCACCGTGGAAGATATCGCCGCCGACCAGGCCAAAGGTGCGCTCCAGGTCAAGCGGGCTGTTGATCTGCCGGCCGATCACCGCTGCCTTGAAGTTGGGGGCATAACGGGTAACGGTCTCGATCATCAGATCGGCCACTTCCTCTCGATGGTCATCCCATGATCGCCCGTCAGGCAGGTCCGGGGCCACATGCTGACAAAACAGGCTCGCCACATGTTGGCCCTTGGGCGCCAAGCTGTCATCCAGGGTGGAAGGGATCAGCACCTCCACAATTGGCCGCTGTGACCAGCCATCGCGCCGGGCATCCATGTAGGCGCGGTCCATGTAGTCCAGGCCAGGTGCGATGATGATGCCCGCCGTGTGGTGGGGGGCGCGTGCCTTGCCAGGTAGGGCGGTGAAGTCGGGTAACTCCGAAAGAGCCACATTCATCCGGAAGGTCCCAGACCCGCAGCGCCAGTTGGTGATGCGGCGATGGAACTCCGCCGGCTGGTCATTCGCTGACACCAGTTGCCCGAACAGCAGCCGTGGGTTCAGGTTGGAGACCACCAGCCGGGCGCGCACAGCCTCACCTTTGTCCGTCACCACGCCAGTGGCCCGGCCCTTTTCGACAATCACTTCATTCACGGCGGCGTCGGTGATGATCTCGACCCCTGCCGCCGTGGCAGCCTTTGCCATGGCCTGGGTGATGGCGCCCATGCCGCCGATGGCATGACCCCAAGCCCCTTTTTTACCATTCACCTCGCCGAAAACATGGTGCAACAGCACATAGGCGGAGCCCGGTGTATAGGGGCTGGCAAAATTGCCGACGATGCTGTCAAAGCCGAAGGCGGCCTTGATGGGCATGCTGTCAAACCATCGGTCCAGATAATGGCCCGCCGACATGGCGAACAGGTCCAGCAACTCCCGCTGCAGGTCGATATCCAGCCGGTTCAACCGTCCGCCGACCTTGGCCAGTTTCAGCATTTCCGGTAAGGCCGCGAAGACGCCGCCCTGCACCAGATTGGGCGGGGTCTGCAGGACCATGTCGCGCAACACATCGGCAATAGCGCCCGTCACCCGGTCGTAATCATCCAGCCGGTCGGCATCGCGGGTGGAAAACCGGGCCACTTCCCGCTTTGTCAGGCCGTTGCCACCGGTTTGCAGGCAGCTACCGTCGTCAAATGGCAGGAAATTCGACACTTCCCGTTCCACAACCCGCAGCCCGTGCGCCGTCAACCCCATATCAGCGATGACCTTCGGGTTCAGCAGCGAGACGGTGTAGGAGGCGACCGAATTGCGAAAGCCGGGATGGAATTCCTCGGTCACAGCAGCACCACCCACCACATGCCGGCGCTCCAGCACCGTCACCTTCAGGCCGGCCTGGGCCAAATAAAAGGCGCAGACCAATCCGTTATGGCCGCCACCGATGATTACGACATCGCGCATCAACCCTGTCCTCCTGAATGTCTTCCGCTCCATCCCGGTGGCGGCGCCTGGGGAAGCCTGCTTTCGGGGATCAATGACCGCATGCGTCGGGCGAAGGATCGCAGGCTGACCTCATTGCGACCCAGCGGGCCTGTGACATAGGCGCGGCTGCCCATACCCTGCTGTACCCGTTCGATCAGTTCCTTGTCCTCCAGGCTGACCTGACGGTTGATGCGCCAATTGGCATAACGAACGGCCCGCATTTCCCGCCTGTCATCGGCATGCACATAGGCGATTTCCCGGATCACACAGTCGGTAGGGGAGACCGGTATCCATTGCATAAAATCGATCTGGTCGGGATAGATGTCGAAGGCCTGGTTGGGCCAGAGCTTGAAATAGGTCCACAGGCGCTGCCGCTCCGTCGGCAGGTGTGGAACCGACGGCAGATAGGTCTGATAGAAACGTTCCGACCGGTTCTTGGAGGGGAGATCGACCAGATGGCCCCACATCTTGTCCACCCATTCCTGCGCCTCCAGCCCGTATCCCTGGCCGAACAGCCTGGTCAGACCCGGATGGGCGACGTTGATATGCAGACTATCGGAATAGTTGTCGCCGACATTCTTCCAATTGACCGCGCGCGGTCGCAGGGTGACACGGCCCAGGGGCTGTAAAGCCTCCATCCGATAGGGTCCGATTTCGTGGCTGTAGGGTGCCATCATGGTCGCCACTGACGGACCACCATGATCTTCCAGACGGATGAAGATGAAGCCCTGCCACACTTCATGCTGCACCGGCCGGAGCGGATAATCCTCAAGCTGGAAGTCAGGAAATTCGCGGCGGTGAGGCACCCCGGTCAACCGGCCGATGCTATCATAAGTCCAGGCATGGTAGGGGCAGGTGATGCGCCGGCCGCACTGACCCGCCGGTCCGTCTAGCAACCGGGCAGCGCGGTGGCGGCAGAAATTGTGGAACGCCCGGACCTGTCCATCTTCCCCTCGCAGGACGATGACGCTTTCGCCAAGGAAGTCGAGGCTGTGATAATCGCCCGTATGCGGAATGTCATTCAGATGGCAGACAATCTGCCAGCTACGACGGAAAATTACCTCCCGCTCCACGGCCAGGAAATCGGCGTCACGGTAAATCCAGCCTGGCAGGCTGAGGTCATCCTGCGCGATGGGTGGGGCTTCACCTTGCATCGGATCTGACTCCCTTCATGCTTATTGAACATTCGTGCAAGAGCGCTGATGCTCTGTCAATGACAAGAAGCAGCCCAGCTTGACAGGCTTTGTAGACGACAGGTTGTAAAACTGCATGATAAACAGGTCCCCCGAGGAGAAGGAGGATAGGCATGGTCGCCCGCGTTCCGAAATTTTCGCGCATCCAGCCAGAAATGCGGCGAGAGGAACTGGTGGATGCGACATTGCGCTGTCTGGCACAGCATGGTCATGCCGGTGTTTCGGTCCGCAAGATCGCCGCCGCCGCCGGGGTCTCTATCGGTCTGATCAACCATTATTATCCGAGCGTCGACCAGTTGATCAGCCATGCCTATGAGAAACTGTCGGGAGGTATCGCGGCCCATTTGATGGAAGTGTCGGCGGGCGGTGCCACTCCCCGCGAGAGCCTGTCGCTGTTCATCCGCGAAAGTTTCGGCCCTGGTATCTTCGATCCACCCATGCTGGGCGTGTGGGTCGTGTTCTGGAGCATGGTGCGTCATTCTGCCGATATGCAGGCGGTACAGCAGCGCACCTATGCCCAGTACCGTCAGGTGCTCGAACGGTATCTGGGTGATCTGGCCGGGGACAGCGGGCTGCCGCCGGTGAACATCCAGGCTGCCGCCACGGCCCTGAATGCTCTGTTGGACGGGCTGTGGCTGACTTGGTGCCTGAATCCAAAAGATTTCAGCGTGGAGGAGGGCATTGCCATGTGCGAAGGCTGGGTGGATGCCTTTGCCGCCGGGGCCTTTGCGGCCCGGCTCAACATTCCGGGACGTTGACGGCGAGCCCGCCCAGCGAGGTTTCCTTATAGTGCTCGCTCATGTCTGCCCCGGTCCGTCGCATGGTTTCGATGACGCGGTCCAGTGACACATGATGCGACCCGTCCCCCATCATGGCCAAGCGTGAGGCATCCACCGCCTTGATGGCGCCCATAGCGTTGCGTTCGATACAGGGGATCTGAACAAGCCCACCGATTGGGTCGCAGGTCAGGCCCAGATTGTGTTCCATGCCGATCTCGGCTGCATTCTCGATCTGGGCAGCGCTCCCCCCCAGGGCGGCGACAAGGGCGCCAGCGGCCATGGAGCAGGCCACACCTACCTCTCCCTGACATCCTACTTCGGCAGCAGAGATGCTGGCATTGCGCTTGTACAGCCCGCCAATGGCGGCGGCCGTCAGCAGGAACCGGTGACGGCCCTCCCGCGTGCCGTTGCAAAACCGATCATAATAACGCAGCACCGCTGGCACAACGCCCGCAGCCCCGTTGGTGGGCGACGTGACGACCTTGCCTCCGGCCGCATTCTCCTCATTGACGGCAAGCGCCCAGAGGTTGATCCAGTCCAGCACTGAGAGGGGGTCCGTCAGCATACGTTCTTGTCGGGCGACGAGGTCACGATGCAGGCGCCCGGCCCGCCGCTTCACCTTCAACCCGCCGGGCAGTACTCCATCCTGGCGGATACCGCGATTGATGCAGGACTCCATGGCATCCCAAATCGCATCCAGGCCGGCGCGCACTTCGGCCTCCGTCCGAGTGGCGCATTCATTGGCCAGGATGATGTCGGGGATGGACAGGCCGGTGATGGCGGCGATGGCCAGCAGCCCATCGGCAGTTTCGTAGTAATGCGGGGGTGGGGTAGGGCCGCTGTCGCCGCCCTGGTTCAGCCGCGCCTCATCCTCATCCAGCACGAAGCCGCCGCCAATCGAGTAATAGGTGCGGGCGGCGACCAGAGTGCCCTCAGCGTCGAAGGCCCGCAGCGTCATGCCGTTGGGGTGAAAGGGCAAGCGCTCCGATCCCCGCCATTCGATATCATGGGCGGGATCGAATGCGATTTCCCGAATGCCGCCCAGAGGCAGGCGGTGATCGGTTGCGACGCTGGCAACCAGGGACTCTGCCGCGTCGGGATTGACGTCGGCGGGTTGATGTCCCGCCAGGCCAGTGATGACGGCGCTGTCGGTGGCATGGCCGCGCCCGGTCAGAGCCAGCGAGGCGTACAGCGTAATGGTCACACGGTCGGTATGCGCCAGCCACCCGGTTTCGCCCAGTCGGGCGGCGAAGCGGAAGGCGGCTGTCATCGGTCCCATCGTGTGGGAACTGCTGGGTCCGACACCGATCTTGAACAGGTCGAAAACGCTGATGGTCATGGTATTCCTCGCCCGCCCGGTGAGGGGCAGGGGTCCATGCCCCATCCGTATTCTTGCCTGAGAGCTTCGCCACCGCACACCCTGTGCAGATGGTTTTCTCCTCCGGCGGGGCGGGTGCCGGGGACCGGTCACACGCCCACTCTTCGGATATCGTCAGCCCCATGCGGTTCGGGTGCCTGAGAGATTCCGGGGCGGTTGCTCCTTCGGCGGCGGCCTTGTGCCGCGCTCTCCCGCATGGGTGTTGTGTGATCTGGCCCGAAGCAGGCGTGCCGGTCAAGCCTGTTACCGGTCCCGGCCCAATGATCCGTACTGACCATCGGACCAGGGTCACCATCCGGTGACGCGCGGAACAACCAGGGCCAGGATCATGCCGCGCATGCTCATGCGGTTCGCGTCTCCCTGGCTTTGCGGGCTCGCTTCCAGAACAGGTCCATAAAGCAGAGGGCGCTGGCAATGCTAGTGGCCACAGCAGCACGAGCGCGAACCGGATAGGTTGGAGTGTAGCTGCGTCTAAATTTTCTCTCCAATTGCATATCGGCCTGTGATATTGGTTGAAGAAGGAATCCATATGTAGTGGATATGTAATGAAAAGAACGGATCCGTTAAATAGGAATGGCCATTGCCATTATTTTCGAAATAGTCCTTTAAAAATAGGGGGCGCGTTTGATGTATTATTTAATGTTTAGCTTTGTAGAATAAACATTCCTGGAAAACCAGAGGAATGCCGATGAAATTTTTATGGCTTTCGCTGTTTGTATTTATTGGTGGGGTGGCGATCTTTGGGAATGCTTCGGCAGAAGAATTGCCACCTTCAACAGATGATCAATTTCCATCATTGATGTCGGATCGGTTGTTTGAGAGCGTAGAGCGGAGCACAAAAAAGTTATTCATTGAAAAAAATGGCGAGGAAGAGTATATTCTTATCGAATTTTCGAATGATGATAAGAAAATCCTCATTGAGCGAGAAGTTGTAATTAGTGTGTTACAGTCCTGTCGTTTCTCAGACGACAAGCGGATGGCAGAACGTGCACGTCAACAAGCATCCTCTGCAGGATGGACTCAGCGGCAGCTTAGTTACTTCCAATCTTTGCAAACGGCCTTTGGAAAGGTCTCTTGGGGCTTGCGGGTGTTAATGCCGTGTAAGGAAAAAATGAGAGTGCCCTTCAAAAATAGATATGACAGCTTAAATAGCCAAATCATGAGCATTGGCAGAGGGCACGTGCAGTGACCGAGGCAACATCAAAGTCTAAGCGATTTTCGTTTGGAAGATCATTTTGGGTCAAAATTGGGATTTTTGCAACCAAACTAGTGATTATCTGTTTAGTTGTTGCCTATCTCGTAGGCAGTCGTACGGATGCTGATTATGAAACCGCATCTGTGACGCGCGATAAGTTGGCCTTGAGTGTTTCTGCACTCGGGGTGCTGGAGCCTACGTCGCGTGTAGAGGTGGGTGTTGAAGTATCCGGTCTGGTGCGGACGGTTCTGGTGGATGTCAATGATCCCGTAAAGGACGGACAGACCCTGGCCCGGCTGGATATAGAGCAGTTCGAAATCCAGCGGGAGCAAGCGGTCGCCAATCAGCTCATCGCCGAGGGGGAACTGGCTGACGCCGAGGCGTCATTGCGGGAGACAAAATCCCGCTACGACCGGATGGCACAGCTGCGCCGCCAGGGCCATGTGGCGCAGCAGGACCTGGAGACTGTCAAGGCGGCTCTGGATAAGGCACAGGCCCGCGTAACATCGGCTGAGGGCCGTGTTCGCTTGGCCAAGGCGGCTATCCAATCTGAAAAGCTTCGGATTAACCGGGCGGCCATCCTGTCGCCGATTGATGGTTTCGTCCTGGAGCGGCGCGTGCAGCCCGGTCAGACCGTCACCTCGACTTTTCAGACACCCGTCCTGTTCGTTCTGGCCCGCGACCTGGCAGAGATGTATCTGCGGGCGGAAATCTCTGAAGCGGATATTGGGCGCGTCGCCGTGGGACAGAAGGCGACCTTCAAGGTCGATTCACATCCTGACCGTGTGTTTGAGGCGACGATCTGGCGCGTCGTGAACTCGCCAAGCGGCCGCAGCAATCTGGTGACCTATGAAGCAACGCTGATGGTGAGCAATCATGATCTGGCCTTGCGGCCTGGCATGACAGCTTCTGTTGATATCGTCACCGACACGCTTAACAACGTAGTGACAGTTCCCAATGAGGCCCTTGGGTTCAGGCCGCCGGGAAAGCAAGGTGAGGCCGTGGCGGCCGCCGCTCGCGGTCGAACGGCGCTGGTCTGGATACCTGTTGCAGATGGCGAGCCTGTTTCCCGGCCGGTTGTCCTCGGTCCCACGGATGGATTTCGGACCGCCATTCTTTCTGGTCTGACGCCGGAAGAAGTCCCCTCTGTCATTGTCGCCGCGAAGCGGCAATGACCATGGGCATCGCTTTTCGGCTCAATGCTGTAATACGCCAATATGGTGTCGGCGATGCCGCCGTTCGTGCCCTCAACGATGTGTCGTTGGAAATCAATCAGGGCGAGGTTGTTGCCCTTGTCGGCGCCAGCGGCTCTGGGAAGTCGACAGCCCTCAATCTTCTGGGATGTCTTGACACCCCGACCAGCGGCAGTGTGGAGATCCTTGGTCAGTCCCTGACAGGGCTGAGGCCGGACAAGCTGGCGGCTGTCCGGCGGGACCATATCGGATTTGTCTTCCAGAGCTTTAGTTTGCTGCCGCGCGTGACGGCGCTGGAAAATGTGGCATTGCCCCTGGCCTATCGCGGGGTTGGCGCATCTGAGCGCCGGGAACGCGCCATGGCGGCACTGGCAGCGGTTGGGTTAGAACAACGTTATGGTCATACGCCATCACAGTTGTCCGGCGGACAGCAGCAACGGGTTGCGATCGCCCGCGCGCTGGTCACGCAGCCGCCCATTCTTCTGGCGGATGAACCCACGGGAAATCTCGACTCCGTGCGAAGCCAGGAAATCGTGGAACTGTAATTCGGCATGGCCCAAGAGGCGGGGCGTACGCTTGTCATGGTGACGCATGACCCCGCCATTGCTGCCAGGGCGCCGCGCCGCATCCGGTTCGCTGATGGTCGGATCATCGAGGATCAATGACCTTGAACGACACGCTGTATCTCACGGCCTTTCGGCAGCTTTTGGCCTTCCCCTTACGGACAACCCTGACGGCGCTTGGCGTCGTGATCGGAACAATGTCGGTCATTATCATCACGGTGCTGGGTGATGGCCTGTCGGCGGCGATCGATGATGAACTGGGCGGATTGGGTTTCCAGTTTCTGTCCGTGACACCGGGGGAGCAGGCCAGGGCAGGGGTTATTGATGATGCGCGGCCATTCGACATGCAGGATGTTGACGCCTTGCGGCGGCAGATACCCGGCGTCGCCAGCGTATCGCCGTTATTGTCCCGCCGCCTTTTTGTCACCGTCAGGGGGGAAGCCCGCCGTGTCACCGTTTCGGGCGTAGGGCCGGAGTTCTTTCGCCAACGTCGTTTCGATCTGGCAAGCGGCCGGCTGTTCGACTCATCTGACCTTTCCCGCAGCCTCCCGCTCTGCGTGGTGTCGGAGGATTTTCTTTCCGGTGATGATGACGATGTTCCTGTGCCAACAGGGCTGGAAATCAGAATTGATCGTGCAGTCTGCCACGTTGTCGGGGTCACGAAGAAACAGAGCGTGATTGGCATGGCGGCAGGGAAGGACACGATCTATGTGCCTTTGCCGTTCATGCAGTCGCGGATCGCCGGTGATCGCACGGTCAGTCTGATCCAGATCGAGGCACGTGCCGATTTCCCTGCGGAAGCCGTTATAAAAGATGTTCAGATGCTTCTGCGTGAGCGCCGCAATATCCGTGGCGAAGGACAGGATTTCCGTATTGAGGACATGAATGACATGCGGCAAACCCTGTCGCGTATCACCACCTTGTTGACGGCGACGCTGGGGAGCGTGGCTCTGGTCAGCTTGCTTGTCGGCGGCATCGGTATCATGAATATCATGCTGGTATCAGTGACGGAGCGTACCCGGGAAATCGGCATAAGATTGGCCATTGGTGCCATGCCAAGCCAGATTCTGGTTCAATTCATGATCGAAGCCATGATGTTAGCGATCATAGGGGGGCTATCGGGGGCCGTTATCGGCTTGGCGATCTCCGCCATCGGGTGCGCGGCACTGGGCGTGCCTTTCATTGTCAACTATCAGACCGTTGCCTTGACGGTGGCATTCACAGCGTTGGTGGGCCTGTTCTTTGGCATTCTGCCCGCCCGACGCGCCGCCAGCATGATGCCTGCCGTGGCGCTCCGGCAAGAGTAGCTATCAGAGCCCACATGGCCTTAAATGGAAAAAGCCCCGGTTCGAGATCATCGAACCGAGGCTTTTAACTGGTCGGAGTGAGAGGATTCGAACCTCCGGCCTCTGCCTCCCGAAAGCAGCGCTCTACCAGGCTGAGCTACACTCCGTCACGCTTTCCGCAACCAACCGCCAGGGCTGTCGTTTGCGTGGGCGGCTGTATAGCGTCATCGAACGGCCCATGCAAGCCCTAGATGATGTTTAGCCCGCCTCGTCCGCCCGCATGGCAGCATCGCGCCTGCCGGTCGGTCCGAGCGATATGAAAATGGCCGGAGGGCGAACCCTTCCGGCCTTATCATTTGCCCAGTAATTCGCAGTTTTCGACAGGTCAAAAGCCGCGGATGCGATGCCGGCGCTGGATGGCCTGAATAGCGCTCAGTAATCCCGGTCGACCACGAATTCCAGCACGTCCAGCAGCGCCCGCTTCACGGGGCTGGCGGGGAACAGGCCCAGCGCGTCGCGCGCCACCGACACGTAATGGCGGGCGCGCTCCACACTGTCATGCAGGGCATTATGCTTGGCCATCAGGGCGATGGCCCGTTCCAGGTCGCCGTCGCCCTGGTCCAGGTCCTCCATGGTGCGGCGCCAGAAGGCCCGTTCCTCATCATCGCCGCGACGGAAGGCCAGCACGATGGGTAGGGTGATCTTACCCTCGCGGAAATCATCGCCGATATTCTTGCCCAGCCGCGCCTGTGCCGCCGAATAGTCCAGCACATCATCGACCAGTTGGAAGGCGATACCCAGATTCATGCCGTAAGAGCGCAGCGCATCCTCCTCGGTGGCCGGCCGGCCGGCGACGACGGCGCCAATACGGCAGGCGGCCGCGAACAGTTCCGCTGTCTTGGCCTTGATGACCTCCAGATAGGCTTCCTCACTGGTTGCCGTATCGTTCTGGGTGATCAGTTGCAGCACCTCGCCTTCGGAGATGACCGCGGATGCGTTTGACAGAATGCGCAACACATCCAGCGACCCTGCCTCAACCATCACCTGGAAGGCGCGGGAGAACAGGAAATCACCAACCAGAACAGAGGATTTGTTCCCGAAGACCGCATTGGCGCTGGCCTGTCCGCGCCGCAGGTCGCTTTCATCCACCACGTCATCATGCAGCAAAGTGGCTGTATGGATGAACTCTACGCAGGCTGCCAGCGGCTTGTGCGTTTCGCCCTGGTAACCGCACAACTTAGCAGCGGCCAGCGTCAGCACAGGGCGCAACCGCTTGCCGCCGCTGGCAATCAGATAGCCCGCCAGTTGCGGGATGAGGGCGACCGGCGATTGCATGCGATTGACAATAATGTCGTTCACATCGGCCAGATCCTCGGCTACCAGGGCAACCAGAGTATCGAGCGCATTGGTGTCCGGCTTCCGGCGCTTGGGATCAAGGGTGGTCACGGTGGCCACGGGTCAAGGCTCCATAGCGAGAAGGCGGCATGGTGATAAGCCCGGTTGACGGGCCCGAGGATTGCGGGGGAGCATAGCGGGGAAGGCTGGCGGGTCAAGGCCCAGGCGCGCCCGCGCGGGGCATGCCGGCCTTGAAACTCATAGAGATGGACCAGCCCGTGCAGCCCGTGATCCGCAGTAACGACCCGGTTGAGCTGAGTTTTGCCCAATCCGTCCTGTTCGATGCGGGGATACATTGTGTCCTTCTGGATCAGCATATGTCCGTACTGGAAGGCAGTATCGGCGCCATTCCCCGTCGGCTTTGCGTGGCGGATGACGATCTGGATGCCGCGCGGTCCCTGTTGCGCAATGCTGGATTAGGGGTGACCGCGTGACAGATTGCGGGGAAATCGATCGCACAAGCCTGCTTGGTGGGCGCGTCACTTTGTTCCAGCCGGTCACAGGGTATCGTGCGGCCATTGACCCGGTGCTTCTGGCGGCATCCGTGCCCGCGCGGATCGGGGAACGTGTTTTAGAACTGGGGTGCGGGACAGGGGCAGCGTTGTTGTGTCTGGCAGCACGATTGCCCGGCCTGGACGTTACCGGCCTGGAAATACAGCCCATGGCTGCCGACCTTGCCCGGCGGTCGGCGGCAGAGAGCGGGCTTAGTACCAATGTCCGCGTTCTGGAGGGCGACGTCGCGGCGATGCAAACGGAACTGTACCCCAACAGCTTCGATCATGTGATGAGCAATCCGCCATACTGGCCGGCCGGTCGCCACACGCCGTCGCCCAATACCCACAAAGCCCTCAGCCATGGGGATGCAGCGGGTGACCTGGATGTGTTTGTGCAGGCCGCCCTGCGTCTTCTGAAGAGTCGGGGCCGGCTGACGGTGATCTTCCCAGCCGAACGGTTGGACTATCTTCTGTCACGCCTGACCGGCCGGTTCGGCGATATCCGCATCCTGCCGCTCTGGCCGCGTTCAGGGGTGCCGGCAAAGCGGGTCATCGTCACCGGCCGGCGCGACGCCAAGGGGCCGCTCGTGCTGTTGCCAGGTCTGGTCCTGCATCAGGATGGGCAGGGATATACGCCCGCAGTGGAAGCCATCCTGCGGGATGCCGCCGCATTGCCGGTCTGATCATCGCCCCTTCGTCAACCGACCAGAACCCCGCCTTGCAGCTTTGCAATGGTCGGACCTACCGCTGGCGCTATGTCGTCCCCATCTCCGGCAAGGGGACACGGATGAAGGGTGATGAGATATGCTGCGACGGTTGAAAAGACTTGCCGGATTGCCAGTGTCGCCCCTTGTTTCGGTGCTGCGTCTTTCCGGGGTGATCGGTGGTGGCCGGCGGGGGCTGTCTCTGGAAACGCTGGAGGGCCATATTGCCGAGGCATTCGCGCCGTCGGGCCTTGCGGCCGTGGCACTGTCGATCAACTCGCCCGGCGGTTCACCGGTGCAGTCGGCCTTGATCGCTAGACGTATCCGGGCGCTGGCGGCGGAAAAATCCGTACCGGTTCTCGCCTTTGTTGAGGATGTCGCTGCCAGTGGGGGCTATTGGCTGGCCTGCGCGGCCGATGAGATCACGGCACATGGCTGCTCGATCATCGGTTCGATCGGCGTGGTTTCTGCTGGTTTCGGCTTTACCGGTTTGATCGAGAAGTTGGGGGTGGATCGCCGGGTCCATACGTCCGGCGCTTCAAAATCCATGCTGGACCCGTTCCAGGTGGAAAAGCCCGCAGAGGTCGCGCATCTGCAAAGCCTTCAGGCGGAGATGCATGAGGCATTCAAGCAATGGATCCGTGAGCGTCGCGGGGGGCGGTTGGCCGCCCCGGAGGCGGAATTGTTTGACGGGGCCTTCTGGGCCGGTCAGCAATCATTGACGCTGGGATTGATTGACCGGCTGGGCGATATGCGCAGCACCTTGCGGGAACGGTTTGGTGAAAATGTCATCATTCGTCTGGTTAACCCGCCGCGCGGACCGGGGTTGGGCCGGCTTATCGGCCTGGATGCCGGATCAATCACGGATGGGGTGATCGACAGCCTGTCTGAACGGGCGATCTTCGCGCGGTTTGGCATGTGATTTCACTTGCCCCGCCCGCCAGCTTTCCCCAATTGTGACGCTCATGATATCCTTGTCCAAAATTATCACCCTGGTCGGTATTCTGGCCATCGTCTGGTTCGCGTTCCGTCTGCTGGGTAAGGTCCAGCGGCAGCGAGCGGAGTCGTTACGCCGTCATGGCGGGGTCAAGGCGAACCCCAAGGGCGGCCCCCGTGCCCGTGAAAAGACCGACGCCGCCGACACGCAGGAAATGGCGAAATGTTCTGTCTGTGGTGTCTATGTGGCCGCTGGCAGCGGCCGTTGCGGCACACCGGGATGCCCACGCTGACCTGTTTTCGGGACAGGCGCCGCCGAACCTGCGCCGGCCTCATCCGCCCCTAGGCGCCAGCGTGGGGAAACGATAAGATAAGCGGACCATGACGCACGCTTCCGACACAAATGCCGGCCACACGGATATCCGGGCGGGCGACTGGATCGACCGGCACTTGCCGGTGGCATGGCGCCCTTATGCGCGACTGGCGCGACTTGATCGGCCCATTGGCACATGGTTGCTGCTGTTGCCCTGTTGGTGGTCTATTGCATTGGCAGCACCGGCGGGGGGCTGGCCGGACCTTTGGCTGATGCTGCTGTTCGGGATCGGTGCTGTCATTCTGCGCGGTGCCGGGTGCACCCTGAATGACATTCTGGACCGTGAACTGGACGCACGGGTAGCGCGCACGAAGGTGCGTCCGATCCCCAGTGGCCAGGTTACGGTAAAGCAGGCCATGCTTTTCCTGGTGGCCCAATTGCTGGCGGGATTTCTCATCCTGATCCAGCTCAACATGTTTGCGATTCTTCTGGGTGCGGCATCGCTGCTGCTGGTGTGTGCCTATCCGCTGATGAAACGCATCACCTGGTGGCCCCAGGCTTTCCTCGGCCTCACCTTCAACTGGGGCGCGTTGCTGGGCTGGGCGGCTGTACGGGACGAACTCGGCTGGCAGCCGATCCTACTCTATATCGGAGGTATCCTGTGGACGCTGGGCTATGACACAATCTATGCCCATCAGGATCGGGAAGATGATGCCCATGTCGGGATCAAGTCCACAGCCTTGCTGTTCGGTAATGATTCGCGGCGTTGGGTTGGCGGCTTTTATGCCGGGGCCTTTGTTTTCTGGCTGCTGGCGCTAGAACCGACAGGCATGTTCTGGGGCATTATGGTTCCGCTGCTGGTGACCGGCGCCTTGATGGTGATGCAGGTGCGAGGCTGGGACATGAATGATCCTGCGGATAGCTTGGCGACCTTCAAAGCGGCTCGATTTGTGGGCATGGCCCTGCTGGTCGCGATCATCGTGGGTATCGCCAGTCTTCCGTCAGCCTCGAACGGCGGCGGCGGCGTTGCGCCAGGTGGTCATCGCGGCCTGCCCAAACCCTATATGCAGCAACCAATGCTGCAGATGGCCGATCTTGCCACCGCCATCAGCCGCCGCTGATCCGGAAGCCTTCATCCGTGCCCATACGGCCCCGGGCCCTGTGCCGTTGCGCCCGGATATCATCTTGTGGCAGGCCACGGAGATCACGCCGATCTGGCACGCCACGGCCGATTGGCTGGAACACCATGCTGTTCCACCCCCTTTTTGGGCCTTTCCCTGGGCCGGCGGACAGGCAATCTCGCGGCTGATCGCCGACGAGCCCTCGCTAGTGGCCGGCAAGAGGGTTGTGGATTTTGCCGCCGGTTCTGGCTTGATCGCCATTGCCGCTGCGAAGGCTGGGGCAGCGCAGGTCACGGCATTGGATATTGATCCGTTTGCCGGTGCGGCAACGTTGTTGAATGCAGCGCTCAACAAGGTAAGGGTTCGCACCCTAGTTGCGGATATGATCGGACAGAAACTGCCCGGAACCGATATCATTCTCGCTGGCGATGTTTGTTACGAACAGGCTTTCGCCGAAGCGGCGTTGGCATGGTTTCGTGACCTGGCGCGTGCCGGGATCACGGTTCTGGTCGGCGATCCCGGTCGTGCCTATTTGCCATCGCAGGGTTTGTGTCGGTTGGCCAGTTACGATGTGCCAACCAGCCTGGAACTGGAGGATAGGGACGTCCGCCACACGGATGTCTGGCGAGTGCCGATGGATTGATGGGGGGCGCGACGGGCTGCCCGCTTGACCAAGCGCCCCCCGGCACCGATGTTGAGGCGCAACCCGATACCGGAATCTCCAAAGGCCCATCATGCCCTATGCCTCGCTGCGCGACTTCATGGCCCGCCTGGAACAGGAAGGACGACTGGTGCGGGTCAGAGAACCCGTTTCCACTGTGCTGGAAATGACGGAAATCCACACGAGACTGCTGGCGGAGAAGGGGCCGGCGGTGCTGTTCGAGAATGTCATTCGTGAGGACGGAACGCGCAGTCCCATGCCCGTCCTTATCAACCTGTTCGGCACCGTGGAGCGTGTAGCCTGGGGCATGGACCGGGAGCCGCACGAGTTGCGCCAAGTCGGCGAGACGCTGGCCTTTCTGAAGCAGCCAGAGCCACCGCGCGGCCTGAAGGAAGCCTTTCAGTTGCTGCCACTGGCCAAACAGGTGATGGCGATGCGGCCCGGCACCGTTTCGAAAGCGCCGTGTCAGGAGGTGGTGCTGAAGGGGGACGATGTGGATTTGTCGATCCTACCTATCCAGTCCTGTTGGCCCGGCGAACCGGCCCCGTTGATCACCTGGCCCCTGATTGTCACCAAGGGGCCGTCTGACAGTCGGGAGGATAACTTTAACCTTGGCATCTACCGCATGCAGCGCTTGGGCCGCAATAAGACCATCATGCGGTGGCTCAAGCATCGTGGCGGCGCACAACATCATCAACGCTGGAAACAGTCAGGCAAGCGGGAGCCGTTGCCCGCCGCTGCTGTGCTGGGTGCCGATCCGGGCACCATCCTGGCTGCTGTGACGCCGGTGCCGGATACCCTGTCAGAGTATCAATTCGCGGGGCTTCTGCGCGGCAAAAAGGTGGATCTGGTCGAATGCAAGACCGTGCCGCTGAAGGTGCCGGCGACGGCCGAAATCGTGCTGGAAGGGTATGTCAGCCTGGACGAATATGCCGATGAAGGACCCTATGGTGACCATACTGGCTATTACAATTCGGTTGAGCCGTTCCCGGTCTTCACTGTCACTGCCATTACCATGCGCCGTGACCCGATCTACCTTTCCACCTTCACTGGACGCCCGCCGGACGAACCCAGCGTGCTGGGCGAAGGTCTAAACGAGGTATTCATTCCGCTCTTGCAGCAGCAGTTCCCAGAGATCGTAGATTTCTGGCTCCCCCCGGAAGGTTGTTCCTACCGGATTGCCGTTGTTTCGATGCGGAAGGCTTATCCGGGCCATGCCAAGCGCGTGATGATGGGCGTCTGGTCGTTCCTGCGTCAGTTCATGTACACGAAATGGGTGATCGTGGTTGATGACGACATCAATGCACGTGACTGGAAAGATGTAATGTGGGCTGTCAGTACCCGCATGGACCCGGTGCGCGATATCACCATGATCGAGGGCACACCAATTGACTACCTGGACTTTGCCAGTCCGGAGTCTGGCCTGGGCGGCAAGGTCGGCATGGACGCCACCAACAAGCTGCCCCCCGAAACCCATCGCGAGTGGGGCGAAAAGCTGTTCATGGATCAGTCTGTTGTGGATAAGGTAAGCCAGATGTGGAGCCGTCTGGGCCTTCCAGGCAGCGGTAAACCCATTTGGCGAGGCTAGGGCAGGGCAGGCCGCAGGCGGCCTGGAGCGTCTGACATACGCGAGGTCGTTGGTCTTCGGATAACCCCCGTTACAAGGGATGTTACGCGAGATGATCCTGCCCATGACGGCAGTACGGTCTTTGTGTGTGCTGCGGTCATCAGGTTCGTGTGAGATTTCATGACGCGGGTGACAGAGGTGAATAGTTACAGGCGAACCTGTTGAACTTGTCGTCTTCTGTACCGCGACGGAAAAATGTATAGTCGCCTGGGCACATCCGAATGCGGGCGAGCCGTCGTGGGTTCGTCTTGCATAGCGCTATCGGGCGCATGGACGGCTTGATTTGGGCGGGACTGATCGGGTCCTTGCCGGGACTGGAATGATGGTGTCATCGGGAAGGGTCCGTTTGGAAAGACAAGGCGTGTGGGGCGCTGACCGTCCCCGGCTTTCCCTGATCTGGACGCTTACATTTCTCCTGGTGCTTTTCCTGGCATCGTCTGTATCGGCAGCCGAACTGCGGATCGGGGCCCCCGATTTGCCGCGTAGTCCTGACCCCCATTATGGTCTCAATTGGGGTGATCGGCTCTATTACAACCAGGTCTATGAGGGGCTGGCTGAAACCGACGGCCACACGAAGGTCCTGCCGGCCCTGGCTGAAAGTTGGGAACGGACAGATGATGGCTGGCTGTTCAGGCTGCGCAGAGATGTCCGGTTCCAGAATGGCCGCCCGCTGACGACCCGCGATGTGATTTTCAGCCTGTGCCGGGCCCGTAATCTGCCGGATGCCCCCCGCACCTTTGCCAAGGCTTTGGGCAATGTCGGGGCGTTGACGCCGCTTGATTCCCATCACTTGTTGGTCCGGTTGTTGGACGGTGACCAACGGTTCCCGCTGGGCGTTGCCACCATACCTGTGGTGTCGGCCCCCGTCGGTGCGCAGTGGCGGTTTGCATCACCAGACTGCGAGGGGACTGGACATATTGACAGCGCTGCCTTTGCCGATCCGAGCTTGCGGGCCGGTACAGGTCCCTATCAGATGACGGAGTTCACAACCGACCGTGTGGTCCTGTCTCGCAATCCCAACCATCGTGACAATCGTCAACCCTGGGCGCAGGTTGAATTGCTGCGATTGACCGAGAGCGGGCTGATCCGTGGCATTCTCGATCGGTCCGTCGATATCGTCTATGCCCCGCCTCTGGCCGCAATGGAGTTCGTGGATGCGAAGGGTGGGGTGAATTTTCATCTGATGTCATCGACATCCATCACCTTTCTTCAGTTCAACTGGCGGACCCCAGCACCGTCCCCCCTTCAGGATGTGCGGGTGCGCGAGGCGATCCGCCGTGCCATCCCGCGCGATGTGTTGTCACGCCGCTTCATGCCCGGTTTGGTGACCCCTGCCGGTCAGGTGGCCCTGCCCGGTGCCCCTGACCGGTCGCCCAGCATTCCCGATGATGAATATGACCCTACGGCGGCACGGCGCCTTTTGGCCGAGGCAGGTTATCCCGAAGGGATCAGTATCCGTATGCTGGCCAGCCCATCACAGTATAAGGTGGCCAAAATTCTCGCCTTGTTCCTGACCAAGGCCGGTATCACCACCGACGTCCGGGAGGATACGGCGGATCAGGTCGTCGCTCGGCGTCGGGCCGGTGACTATGACCTCTATTGTTTGGGCCGCATCTACAACGCCGCCGACATGCCTGAGACGTTACACACGCTGCTAGGTGGACCGGGGGCCGGTCTGTTGGCTGGGGACCGGAACTACGGCGGTTATGCCGACCTCGCGTTCGATCGGCTGGTGGCCGATGCCCGTGCTGCCCGCACGGAGAGAGCCCGCGACATGCTGGTGCGCAAGGCGGCTGAGCGTGCCTATGCCAATGTGGCCTGGATACCGGTTTTCCATACAAAGAGCGCCTGGATTACGCAGTCGCGGGTACGTATGCAGCCCCGTCTTGACCGCTCGCTGCGCTTGAACGAAATCAGCCTCGTCGAAACGGCGGGATCGCTGTAACGGTCACCATCCGGTGAAGCCCCGGGACCCTTTTGTCCTTGTCAACGGGGTGTGGGGTTATTCTTCGACTGGATTGGCGGCGGTGATACCGCGGAATCCCATGGCCACCAGGTATGTCTCGCTGCTGTCTTGCCGGCTGGCAGCGGGTTTGGCATGGCGAACGCTGGCGAAGTCCTTCTTCATCTGGGCCAGCAATTCACGCTCGGCCCCGCCCTGGAACAGCTTGCAGATGAAGGTGCCGCCCGGAGCCAGCACTTCAACTGCAAATTGATAGGCCATTTCGGCAAGGCCGGCGATACGCAGATGATCGGTCTGGGTATGGCCAGTGGTGTTAGCGGCCATGTCCGACATCACAATATCCGCTGGTCCCTGCAGCAGAGCCTTCAGACGGGACGGTGCTTCCGGGATGGTGAAATCCATCTGGAAGGTGGTGGCGCCGGGTACCGGTTCCATCTCCAGCAGGTCGATGCCGATCACCTGTCCGGTACCGCCCTTGTCCGATTTCGATTTCTCCACGGCGATCTGGGTCCAGCCGCCGGGGGCGGCCCCCAGATCCACGATGCGCTGCCCACGTTTCAAGAAACCGAATTTCTCATCCAGTTGCAGCAGTTTAAAGGCGGCGCGGCTGCGAAAACCGCGCTTCTTGGCTTCAGCGACATAGGGATCGTTCAACTGTCGTTCCAACCAGCGGGCCGACGACACCGATCGCCGCTTGGCGGTCTTCACGCGCACAGCCTGATTGCGGCCGGTGGGGATGTTGCCGGAGGACTTGGTCATGGGGAAACGCCATCAAACGATAAGGAAGATCAAGCGGGTAACATCGCTGTACTGGCAGGCGCTGACAAGCGGCGGCTGGTCAACCCAGCTAGCCGCGTCGCCGCCGGTGCCGGGCCGCAGCGGCCAGTTCACACAGGATACCCTCCCGCACACCCCGGTCAGCGATTCGTAACTGCGGCACTGGCCATTGCCGCCAGATTGCATCCAGGATGGCACAGCCCGCCACCACCAGGTCGGCCCGGTCGCGGCCAACGCAGGGCTGTCCGGCCCGACCGATATAGTCCAAGCCTAGCAACGTCTCCGAAATGGATCGCGCCTTGTCCCGATCCAGGAAGGCGCCATCAACACGGCTGCGGTCGTAGCGGGCCAGCCCCATCTGGATGCCGGCCAGGGTGGTCACAGTGCCGGACGCGCCCAACATCTGGACCCGCCCCTCCGCCACGGCCTTGGTGATGGAATTGCGGGTGTCAAAATCCCCCAACCTGTCGGCTACCCTGTCCATCATCCGCTGATAGTCATGTGGGCAGACCCGGTCGCCGCCATAGGTCTCCGTTAAGTTCACCACTCCCAACGGCACCGAGATCTGGTCGATGACACGCGGGCGGCCCCGCACCAACTCGGTCCAGATCAGTTCTGTCGACCCACCGCCAATATCAAAAACCAGCGCATAAGGGATGGTGGCATCCAGCAGCGGGGCGACACCGGCCAAGGCCAGGCGGGCTTCTTCCTTTGGGCTGATGATCTCAATCGACAGGCCGGTTTCGTCCTGCACCCGGTTCAGGAATTCCTCGCAATTATCGGCACGGCGGCAGGCTTCGGTCCCCACGGCGCGCAGATGGCTGACGCCCCGCCGCTCCATCTTGGACCGGCAGACCTTAAGGGCCTGGACCGTTCGCAGCATGGCATCGTCACACAGCCGGTCGCTGCGTGTCAGCCCCTCACCCAAGCGGACGATGCGGGAAAAGGCGTCAATGACCCGGAAGCCCTCGCGGCAGGGTTTGGCGATCAGCAGACGACAATTGTTCGTCCCCAAATCCAGGGCGGCCAGCACCGGTACGCGATTGACGCAGGCAGTGTCGGCCGTGGGGATTTCCGCCCCACCTGGCGCCGGGTCCACCCCGGTTCTGCCTGCCGCACCATTATCCACGTCGCCTGATCCCTTATGCTTGCCGCTTTCCGCCCTGCAACGGATAGGGGTGATATTCAATACACCGTCACCCTATCGTAACCGATGCCCGCCCGCCCGCAAGCGCCGTTCAAGCAGCCCTTCCTTGACCTCCAGTGGACAGGGCAGGGAGCATGGGCATGCACCCTCTTATGCATTTTTATGTGAAGAAAGGGGTTCACAACCCCGGAACCCGATGCTATAAGCCCGCCCACCCCGACGGAAGACGCGGTCCACACCGCGAAATGCCGGATCGGATGGGGGATCGTCTAACGGTAGGACAGCGGACTCTGACTCCGCCAGTCTAGGTTCGAATCCTAGTCCCCCAGCCACCTTTCAAAGGCGCCCGACTTGGTCGAGGCGCTTTTTTATTGTCTGCGCTCAGCTTGAAAAATAGGGAGCGGACCCCGTCGATCCGCCCCCTGCGAGCGACCCCGCCTCAGCCGCAGGGTCTGCTTTACAGTGCCTCACCCGCCGGCGCCGCTTCCGCGGCCGGGCTTACGTGGCACGTACCGCGCGACGGCGGTCGCCGCCATAGCCAGCTCTGCCCGTCCGGCTTCGCTGTCTTTACTCCGCCGCCGCCAGGAAACCGCCCGACTGCCGGTGCCAAAGCTGGGCGTACCGCCCCCCCAAGGTCAGCAGTTCATGATGGCTGCCTTCCTCCACCACCTGACCACCTTCCAGATACAGAATACGGTCCATTTCCGTGATGGTGGACAGGCGGTGGGCGATGGCGATCACGGTGCGGCCTTCCATCAGGGTCCACAGCGCCTCCTGGATCAGATGCTCCGACTCGCTGTCCAGCGCACTGGTTGCCTCGTCGAGGACCAGGATAGGGCTATCCTTCAACAGGGCGCGGGCAATGGCGACCCGCTGCCTTTCGCCGCCCGACAGCTTTACGCCTTGCTCCCCCACGATCGTGTCGTAGCCGGTCGGACGCTTCATAATGAACTCATCCGCATGGGCCTTCACGGCGGCGGCGCGGATTTCGTCCAGGCTGGCGCCCGGCTTGCCATAGGCGATGTTCTCCCCCACCGTGCGATGGAATACGCCCGGCTGCTGCGGCACCTCTGCCACCGCCTCGTTCAGGCTTTGCAGCGTGACATGGGCGATGTCCTGGCCGTCGATCAGCACGCGCCCATATTGCGGGTCATACTGCCGACGGATCAGCTTAACGAGCGTACTTTTGCCGGCACCTGAGCGGCCGACCAGACCCACCTTCTCCCCTGGTTTCACGGTCAGGTTCAGGCCGTTAAAGACCTTGGTCCCATCAGCAAAGCTGAAATGCACCTCCCGCAGCTCAATCCCGCCGGCCCGCACGCGCAGCGGCGGGGCGCCCACCGTGTCGGTGATTTCATGCGGGGCCGACACCAGATCCAGCGCCTCTGACAGCGTGCCCAGTTCCTCAAAAAAGGACAGCATGCGATCCGACAGGTGCCAGACGGTGTTGGAGATCTGAAATGCCAGGGTGAAGACCAGAGTAAATTCCCCGATGCTCATCCCGCCCGCCATAGTGCGGTCGATCGCCACCCAGACCAGGGCCCCCAGCAGGGCCACGATGGACAGCATCTGGAACAGGCGCATCACGACCAGGAACCAGCGCAGCCGGCGGGACCGAAACCGTTCCTCATTGATGTAATGACCCAGGAAGGAACGTTCGAACAGGGTGCGGGCGAAGCCGCGGATCAGGTCGGCATTGGTAATGGCATCGATGATGCGGCCCGAAGAACTGGAGACCGCCGCGCTCATCGTTTCGGACAGGGTAAAGCAATGCCGGGCCAGCCAGCCGGAGACCGCGACATAGACCAGCATCCATCCCGCCAGCACGGCAGAGAAGACCGGTGAGGCCGTCCAGAGCAGGGCCAGTGCCACCGTCAGCAGCACCAAGACCCGGATCACATCCCACATCAGGATTTCGATCACGCCCAGAACGGCGTTGGCGCCCTGCTTGACCTTCTGCCCCAGCTTGCCCGCGAAATTATCCTGAAAATAGCGGGGGCTGTGGCCCAGCAACCAGGAGAACATGCGCTTCTGCGCCAAAGCCCGGATGGAGGGCGAGGTGTAGATATCGACGATCTGATAGACGCGGTACATGCCCATGCTGCCCAGCCAGATGGCCAGCAGCATGACAAACCAGCCCATCACGCCCAGTCCCAACACATCATTGGCGGGCGCCCCACCGGTCGCCTGAGTCAAAGCATCGACCACGGCCTTCAGGGCATAAGGCTCAAACGCTTCAATCCCCTGACCGATGACAACGGCCAGCATCATCAGGGTCAGACGGCCGGCAAATTTCTCGCGCACCAATCCCCAGATGAAGGTAAAGGGCTTTGGCGACAAGGGCTTTGGCGGCTCCTGATCCTCCCAGGCGAAATCCTGGTCCTGACGCTCCAGACTATCAATACGCACCGCGCGCATCCCGGCGCGCAACATGGCGGCAAACATCTTCCACCCCATCTCCGGCGCCGGGCTCTCCCTGCACCGCACAATACATCCGATATCGGAAGTGATGCGGTATGGTTAGGATTCTGTCAACGGGGAAAAAACTTTCCCGACGCATCAAATGGGCTTGGGCGTCGGGGCCTGTCGGGCAGGGGCTGGAGGGCGCTGAGGGGTGTGAAACACCCTGGAACGAAGTGTTCCCGCTATTTCGGAGGTGCGGGGGTGGCAGCTCCGAAAGAACGGCGTTCATGCAACACCATGAAACAGAAACAAGGGGGGTGTTTCAGCAGAGACCGTCCGTCCCAATGATCGGATCGACGGCTGGTCCTTTATCGCCAACGTGGCCATGCCGATCTGTCCCCCACAACCGCGATGGGCCAAAGCCCGCAGGTCGCCCCGGAGGATGGTGGGCATGATGACAAAGGCATGAAGGGGGTGTTGATTGTACAAGTCTAGCAGGGTGCAGCCGGAAAGTCAGCAATTGCCGGTATCCCCGTGACCCTTCGCCCCCGTAACGGCCGCGTGCTGGTTACTGGTCCACGGCGGCTTCGGCATAGGCCTCGGCTGGGCGTTGGGGGGTGTAGTAGTAGCCGGATTCCATCTTTTCCCGCTCCGCATGGGCGGCGATGCGGTCGATGATGGGCAGGGACCAGGCGGCCGCCAGCAGGCCCGTCCATAAGGCCACGACCATGACGCGATCGGCCATTTTTTTGGCCCTGGCGCCAGTTTTTGGGCTGCTGGCAGTGACGCTGGACATTTTTGCCTCCATGACCTCCTGGTACGCCCAGGCGGTGCATCAACTATGCCAATCATTCTTTGCCGGCTTCTTAACGGGCGGGTGCCCGACCGGCGGCAAGGCTGTGACATTGTTGGGGCAGAATCCGCTGAAAGAAAAAAAGGCCGCCCGGTTGGGGCGGCCCGAAGTGGGGTGACAAGAAGAGAGAGAACCGTCGCCGTCCCCACCCGTGCCGGCGGGGACGAAACGGGTCCACCGGGCTCACTTGGCCGGGCAGACGGCGTTGCCCGGATCGGCGTCCAGCTTCAGATCGGTGACCGTCAGGCCCAGCCGACCCTCGGTGCTGATCACCACGGGTGCTTCGATGGTCGCCATCCGCGCCCCAGCGGCGGCGAAGCATTTCAGGGAAATCTTGGTGGTCTGGAAGCTGCCCGGCTTGGCGTCGGTCAGGATCTTGGTTAGGTCCAGATCGGCGCGGCAATCAGGGCCGCAGACCATGGAGAGCATGGCCTTGCCTGTCGGGGCCTGATCCACGCGGTAGCGCAGCGACAGGGTGACATCACCGTTCGACTGCCGCGACAGATCGACCGCACGGCCGGAAATAATGAACGACCCACGGCCCGTCCCGTTCCAGGTCAGTTGTTTGGCATCTTCCTGGGCGGCCACATCGACCGACTTCAGGTCCACGACTTTGCCAGGGCTGGTGCCCGTGGTGGTGGTGACGCGCAGGTCGCCCACCTGATCGGCGATGGCCAGCGACCAAGGAGCAGGAGCGCCGCCACGACGGAAGAACACGCCGGTGGAAGACCCGGAGCCGGGGGGAACGCCACTATTCTCTGACAGGGCCGCCAGATCACCCTTGTCTTTGTATGTCAGGCCATAGCCATAGGCGAACAGGGGGTCATAATTGGCATCACCCCGGTTCAGCGGCGTCTGCACGGCGGTCTTGGGCCAGGAGAAGGAGAGTTTGCCGTTGAAGTCATACTTCACCTTGCCGTCCGCACCCTTGAACAGGACGTCGGCGACACCATTGCCTTCGCTGCCCGGCAACCAGGCGGCGACGAAGGCATCGGAGGCGTTGATCTCCGGGTTCACCCACATGGGTCGGCCCGACAGGAAGACGGCAACGGTGGGGATGCCCTGCGCCTTCAGTTTCTTCAGCAAGGCCAAGTCGGACTTGTCGCCCGGCTGATATTCCAGCGTCTCCACATCGCCCTGGAATTCGGCATAGGGTTCCTCGCCAAACACCACGATGGCGACATCGGGCTTGTCCTTGAAGACCCCCGCCTTGTCATAGGTGACGGCGCCGCCGGCCGCACCCACCGCTTCCTTGATACCGTCCAGAATGCTGGTGGCACCGGGGAATTCATCGTTGCGGTTGCCGGTCCCCTGCCAGGAGATGGTCCAGCCGCCCGCCTGCTTGCCGATATTGTCGGCCCCGTCACCGGCAACCAGCACCTTGGCCTTGGGCGACAGCGGCAGGATATTGTTCTGATTCTTCAGCAGGACCAGCGATTTGCGCACCGCTTCCCGCCCGACGGCACGGTTTTCAGCGCTGCCCAAGGTGGAGATCGCAGGGACATCCTTGCGGTCCTTCGGTGCCGGCTTGTCGAACAGGCCGGCATGGAACTTCACACGCAGGATACGCCGCACAGCATCGTCCAGGCGGGCCATCGGGATGGTCCCGTCCTTCACCTGTGCCAGCGTATTCTTGTACAGCAGTTCCCAACTGTCGGACGCCATATACATGTCCAGACCCGCGATCAGCGAGGTCGGGCAGTTGAACTTGGTACAGCCCGGCACCTGATCATGGGCATTCCAGTCACCAACGATGAAGCCGTTGAAGCCCATCCGCCCCTTCAGCACATCGGTCATCAACTGCTTGTTGCCGTGATGCTTGATGCCCTGCCAGGAGCTGAAGGAGGTCATGATGGTCAGCACACCGGCATCAATGGCGGGCGGATAGCCAGCATTGTGCAGGCGGATCAGTTCTTCCTCCGTGATCTTGGCGTCGCCCTGGTCACGCCCGCCATCGGTGCCGCCATCGGCCAGGAAATGCTTGGCAGTGGCCACCGTGCGGCCCGGCTTCATCCAGTCCTTGGAGCCGATGACACCCTGAATCCCTTCCACCACAGCACCGGCATAGGCGGCCACGATCTCCGGATCCTCGGAGAAACCTTCGTAGGAACGGCCCCAGCGATCATCGCGCACCACCGACAGGGCCGGCGCGAAGGTCCAGTCGATGCCGGTGGCGGCCATCTCGCGCGCCGTGACCTCGCCCGTACGCCGCAACAGATCGCGGTCGCGGGTGGCGCCCAATCCAATATTGTGCGGGAAGATGGTCGCCGAGCCGATATTGCCGTGACCATGGACCGCGTCAACGCCGAAAATCACGGGAATCTGTACCCGGCCCGGCTTCTTTTCCATGGAAACCCGGTAGAATTCATCCGCAAGGTCCAGCCAGGCCTGCGCAGAGGCACGGTCATCGCCGCCGGGACCGGAATTACCACCCGCCAAGATTGATCCCAGCGGGTATTTGCGCAGATCTTCGGGCTTAATCGTGGAAATATCGCCCTGAATGGTCTGGCCGACCTTCTCTTCCAGGCTCATCTGCGCCATCAGCGCATCAATCTTTTTCTCAATCGCCGGATCGATCAGGCGCGGAGTCTGGGCAGCGGGCCATTTCTCTGGATGCAGGGTCTGCGCTGGTGTTGCCGGACTGTTCGCGGACAGGGCCACGCCCGCAGGCAGGGTGCCCAGCAGGGCAATCGCGCTGACAAGGCCAAAGGCGCGGGTCAGGCGCGCGGTTCGCTTCGACATCACTCTAGCATCCTCCCAATCTGCGTTCGTTGTCGCGCCGAAGCCGGAAAAGGCGGTCCTTGGCGCGTTTTGTATCTGACATCGTTGTCAGATGAAATGACATCAACCTCACGGGCTGTCAACGCCCAACTCGTAGAATTTTTCGGATTGCCTGACCATTGCCGGCGCGGAAGCCCGCAAAAGGATGGACACCGAATATGTCAACGCTGTCAGTGCTGCTGTCCCATGGGCATCCGGAAGGTCGGATCGCCCTGGAACGGGTTACCGCTACCACAAAACCGCCATCGTGTGCAAAGCGTTAGCGGGAAGGTGGGGTGCAGGCATGCCGAATTTTGTAAAATCAATTGGCAGCGATGTCAATTGCGGTTCGGCGCCGTAGAACGAATGATAAATTTGCTGCAACAGCGAAAAAATGGCGGAATGCAGCGGTATTCAGTGAGCCGCCATTGTGGTGGTTAAATCATGACAGCGTTATCAAATGCTATTGACTGCGCTGTCAATCTTCTTCAAGGTAGGCGCCGGACGATCAATCAATCCAAAAAAGGCGAATTCGTCCGGAGCCGCGAGGGAGGAGGTAAGAATGGACCCACCAAAGGTGCGTCCCCTGGGGGGGATTAAATAAAGCAAAATGCCTTAATCGGCTTAAGTCCTTACGGGAGGAAAGAGATGTCAGTCAAGCTCAAATCTGGATTCTATCTGAGCGGCGTTGCCGCCATCGCGCTGGCGACCGCCATGCCCGCCCTGGCGCAACAGGCGCCGGCGCAACCGTCCGATGCGAGTGTGTTGGACGAGATCATCGTGACCGGGTTCCGCGCGTCGCTGGCCAACGCGCTGCAAACCAAGCGTAATTCCAACGAAATCCTCGAGTCCATCACCGCCGAGGACATGGGCAAGTTCCCCGACCAGAACATCGCGGAGAGCCTGCAGCGCCTGTCGGGTGTGCAGATCGACCGTGACAATGGCCAGGGCACCAAGGTCCGCATTCGCGGTCTGGACCAGAATGTCACGCTGCTGAATGACGAGATTTTTCTGACCGGTCTGGAGATTTTCACGCTGGGTGAAGGCCAGACTCGCAATAATGACAGCCTGGAAGGCGTGCCGTCGGAACTGCTGGGCGGCGTCGATGTCTATAAGTCGCCGAATGCCCGCCTGTTAGAAGGCGGCTTGGGCGGCACGATCAATCTGAAGACCCGCAATCCGCTGGTCCTGGACCATGGCTACACGATCGCCGGTAACGTGCGTGGGGCGAAATCGTCCGGCGCCGATGGCGGCTGGAAACCGTTGGGCGCTCTGGCGGTCGGTTACAACTGGGAAGACAAGGCAGCCTTCATTGCCACCCTGTCCTATGACAAGCAGAACAGCCAGACCGATGTTCTGGGTGGCCAGAATCGCGGCAACTGGCGCTTTGCCGACCGTGGTGACCGGGCGACCGTCACCAAGAACTATTATGCCCCGGAATATCGGTATGTCACTGACCGCGAGCAGACCCGCGAGCGGATTGGTGGCTCGCTGGCCGGTGCGGTGCAACTCTCCGACAGCGTTGAACTGTCGGGTGAATGGTTCCATTCCGAACTGGACATCCTGACGTCGGAAGCGTCGCTGAAATTCCCGTTCGCCATCGAAAGCCCCGGTCTGGACACCACCCGGCCTTATACGATTGACGAGAATGGTGTGCTGATCAACGGCACCATCATCGCGAATTCGGCCGAGGCCATTTCCTATGTCCAGAATTCCAAGATCGACAGCGACAATTTCGGCCTGAAGCTGAAATATGACGATGGCGGCAATTTCCGGGGCTCCCTGCGGGGCGCCTATGCCATGGCCGATCTTTTCTCGGACAGCGCCAACAACGACGTCCGCTATACGCAGTATGGCGTGCCCACCGCCAATGCCGCCAGCCCGACCGGTTTCAGCCACCGTCCGGCCAACCCAGCGGCACCGGCCAATTACCGTTTCAACTACACCAACAATAACGGCACCTTGCCGTCTTTCAGTCTGGCGACCACGCCGGACCTCTACACCAACCCGGCCTATGGCTATTTCAAGTCACACTGGGTGTTCGGTGATCGCGCCGATCTGGAGAATTATTCGCTGCGGGCCGATGGCGAATATGATCCGGAGTTCATCGCCGATGGTGGCGTCACGCTGTTGACCGGTTATCGCTATGCCTCGCGCGATGTGGATTACACCCGTGGACGGTACCTGGCCAACCTGAGCAGCCGTGGCGAGTTGGACGGCACCCGCTTTGGTCAGAAATGGACGCCCTATGGCTATTTCATGGATGGTGCCATCGGGTTCAAGTCGTGCGAGTTGCCGGCTGGCACGCCCGGCATCCCGGCCCGCTGTAACAACCGTTTCGGCAATTCCCCGCCGGTCCTGACCCCGTTCCAGACCTTCACCGGGTCCGCGGGTCGTGTGGAAACCATCAACAATTTCTTCTCTTCCGGCGACATGGTCGGTGGCAAGATCCTGGTGCAGGATCGCAGCCAGATGAAGAATGGTGCGGAATGGATCCAGTCCCTGTATCCGACCCTGCCGTTCGCCTTCTATGAGGAGCCGCTGGAGAGCTTCCGCGTCAAGGAAAGCACCCATTCAGGTTATCTGATGGCCGACATTGGTGGTCCGGGCGATGGCTACCATATCAATGTCGGCGCCCGCCTCATCCACACCAACCTCACTGTCTATCAGAACCGCGCCACCGATCCGGACCCGGTCTATCTGGGCACCGATAGCTGGAACGGTGTGTTGCGTGACAGCGAGACGGTCGCGAACGAGCGGTCCTACACGGACATCCTGCCCAGCTTGAACATGGTGTTCGACCTGGATGAAGGCCAGAAGGTGCGCTTCGCCGCCTCGCGCGTTGTTGCCCGCCAGAACCTGTTCGATCTGGGCCGTGGTTTCCGCGTGGATTTCACCCGCAACCCGACCACCAACCTGTTCCAGGCCACAAACGGTTCGGCGGGCAACCCCGACCTGGATCCGTTCCGGGCCTCGCAGTTTGACCTTGGGTACGAATATTATTTCGGCACCCAGGGTCTGGTGTCGGCGGTCGGCTTCTGGAAGGAAGTGGACAGCTTCATCGGTACCGAGACGCGCCCCGAATTCGTCATGGACCAGGCCGGCGGTCGGCAGACCCCGATCCAGCGTCCCGTCAATGGCGAGGGGGGCCGGATCAAGGGCTTCGAACTGGGGGCTCAATATGCGTTTGACTTCGGTGTCGGGTTTAACGTGAACTATACGTTCTCGGACAGCAAGTCGCCGATTTTCAACGACTTCGATAGTGGCTTGCCCATTCCCGGTGTCGCCAAGCACGCTTTTAACGGTCAGGTCTATTACGAGTATGAGGGTCTGGAGGCGCGCGTCTCCTATACTTGGCGTAACAAGTCGTTCGCAGGCAATTTTGGCTTCGGCGACGGCGCGGTCAACCGCACGCTGGGTATTTGGAACCGCGCCTATGGTCAGTTGGACGCCCAGATCGGTTATCAGGTCACCGAACAGATCGGCCTGACCCTGGAAGCGGTCAACCTGACCAAGGAAGACCAGAGCCAGTATCTGCAGTTTGATAACCTGCCCTTCACCTATGGCTCCGGCTCGCAGCGCATCATGGCGGGTGTCCGGTTCAAGTTGGGGGGTGGTGAGTAAGTCAGGCTCAGTGCGTATTGCCCCTCCCCCGAGCAGGGGGAGGGGTTTTTAGAAATATGCTCAAAGAATAAGGCGCCAAGAATGGCAGCCATTGCGGGAGGAACACGGGTCATGGCGGGCAATCTTCCGGGCAGTATCCTGATTGTCGGGGGGGGAACGGCCGGGTGGATGGCCGCGGCCGCGCTGGCCCGTGCTGTCGGGCGGCATACCCGTATCCAACTGGTGGAAAGCAGTGCCATCGGCACTGTCGGGGTTGGGGAGGCGACGATCCCCGCCATTCGCGGCTTTAACCATATGCTGGGCCTGGATGAAGCAGATTTCCTGCGCTTCACCCAGGGGACCTATAAGCTGGGCATCGAGTTTCGTGACTGGACCCGGCTGAACCATTCCTATTTCCATCCGTTCGGGGTGCATGGCGCCAGTCTGGACGCCAATTACACGCACCAGTACTGGCTGCGCCTGAATGCCATGGGCGAGGGCGGTCGGTTGGAGGATTATTCGCTCTGCACCATCATGGCAGAGCAGGGCCGCTATATGGCGCCCGTCACGGATCCGCGTAACATCATGTCGGTGGTCGGGTCGGCCTATCATTTCGATGCCAGCCTTTATGCCGATTATCTGCGCCGCTATGCCGAACGGCTGGGCGTTGTCCGGCTGGACCGCAAGGTGGTGGATGTGGCCCTGCGCGGGGAGGACGGGTTTGTTGAGGCGGTGATCTGTGAGGGGGGAGAGCGGCTGGCCGCTGATTTCTTCATCGATTGCACCGGGTTCACCGGCCTGTTGATCGAAAAGGCACTGAAGGCCGGATATGAGGACTGGACGCACTGGCTGCCCTGCGACCGGGCCTGGGCCGTGCCATCTTCAGGCGATGGGCGCATCACGCCCTTCACCCGCTCCACCGCGCGTGAGGCCGGGTGGCAATGGCGCATTCCCCTGCGCCACCGGGTGGGCAATGGCCATGTGTTCAGCAGTGCCCATGTCAGCGAGGAACGGGCACGTGAGGTGCTGCTGGCCAATCTGGACGGGCAGCCGCTGGCCGACCCGAAGCTGCTGCGCTTTGTTACCGGGCGGCGCAAACAGGCCTGGGTGAAGAACTGCCTGTCGCTGGGGCTGGCGTCCGGGTTCCTGGAGCCGCTGGAAAGCACGTCGATCCATCTGATCCAGACGGGCATCACCAAACTGCTGGATTTTTTCCCCGGACGGCAGATCGACGGGGCGGAGGTGCGCGAATATAACGCCCTGGCGCAAGGGGAGTTCGAGGCGGTGCGGGACTTCCTGATCCTGCATTATCATGTCACGGAACGGTCCGACAGCAGCTTCTGGAACCATTGCCGGACCATGGACATCCCCGACAGCCTGAAAAGCCGGATCGAGCTTTTCCGCCGGCGGGGGCGGGTATCGACACGGGCCCGCGCCCTGTTCACCGATACAAGCTGGATTGCGGTGATGATCGGGCAGGGGATCATGCCGGAAACCTATGATCCGCTGGTCGATCTGCACCCGGTGGCGGCGGTGCGGGAGCGGATGGGGACCATGCGGGCCCGCATCCGGCAGGCGGCAGACGCCATGCCGACGCATGAGGCGTTCCTGGGCAAGCAGGCGGCGGCGTGAGGGTTACAACCAGCCCCGCCGCTTGAAATACAGGAATGGCACGATGACCGAGATCACCATCAGGGCGATGGCCAGCGGATAGCCATAGGGCCAGTCCAGTTCCGGCATGAAATGGAAATTCATGCCATAGATGCTGGCCACCAGGGTCGGCGGCAGGAAGACCACGGCTGCGACCGAGAAAATCTTCACAATGTTATTCTGCTCGATCCCCACCACGCCCAGCAGCGCGTCCAGTTGGAACGCGATGTTGGAGGAGAGGAAGGCGGTATAGTCGGCCAACGACTGCGCATCCTGGCTGAGTGTCTTCAACCGGGCGCGCAGCGCCTTGTCGTTGATCAGCTCGCGCACCGTGCCGGTGAAGGCGATGATGCGGGTCAGCGTGACAAGGCTTTCGCGTGCCTTGGCCGTCAGATCATGGGCACGCGCAATCCGTTTCAGCAGCCGGTGCTGCTCGTCGGAATTGAGATGCCCCTGATGTTCCTCTATCAGCAACTCGCGGGCGACGGCCGTCACGTCGCGGCCCGCCCCTTCCAGTACGTCGGCGATGCGGTCCAGGATGGCGTCCAGCAGGGAGATGAAGGTGGATACGCCATTTTCCAGCTTCACGCTTTGTTTCGTCACCTGATTATGAAAGCCGTAGAAGGGCTTGGGATCATCAAAGCGTAGCGTGATCAGTGTGTCGCCCGTCAGGACAAAGGTGATGTCCATGGTTTCCGGCACGGGCGCATCGGCACGGCACAGCACCGTCGCTGTCATGAAGGCGCCACCGGCCTCGCGGTAAAGACGCGAGGATAGCTCGATCTCGCGCATTTCTTCGCGAGTCGGCAATTCGATGCCAAAAGTCTGTTCCACCAGTTGCCGGTCGGCCGTGCTGGGGGTGTTCAAGTCGATCCAGCAGGACTGTCGCAAGGCCTCTGCCGACGGCACACCGTCCAGCGGTTCGTTGCGACCTTCGACTATGCGGTAGGCACGTATCATCGGCCCTCTCTCCCGCGTGAACTGCTGCTGTTCCTATGGGCTTTACCGTTTCCGATCGCCCTGGGGAAGGGCGTTTTCGTCGCGGACGCGATAAACAGTGGCTGGTACTCCGCGCCGGTTCCGGGTACATGCTGTGCCCTATGAATCCGATGCTGAAACTCGCCCTGGAAGCAGGTCCCCTGGCCCTGTTTTTCGTCATCAACACCCGCTACGGTCTGATGGCCGGCACAGGTGTTTTCATGGTCGCCACCACTGTGGCATTGACCGTTAACTGGCTGCTGGAACGACGCCTGCCGGTGATGCCGCTGGTTGGTTGTTTTTTCGTGCTGGTGTTCGGTGGGCTGACGCTGCTGCTGAACGATGAATTGTTCATCAAAATCAAGCCTACAGTTGTTAATCTGTTGCTGGCGGCCTGTCTGTTCATCGGCATGGCGTGCAAGCGCAACCTGTTGAAGGTGGTGCTGGGGGCGGCATTGGACCTGACGGATGAGGGCTGGCGTATCCTCACAGTGCGCTGGGCCTGGTTCTTTGTGCTGCTGGCCGTATTGAACGAGATTGTCTGGCGCAATTTCGGCACGGAAATGTGGGTTAACTTTAAGGTGTTCGGCATCATGCCGTTGTCGCTGATTTTCTCCATGGCGCAGATCCCGGTGATCATGAAGCATCAGCGGGCCGAGGATGGCAGCGATACGGCGGCATCGTGACGGGTGAACGTAGCTGGTTCGACGATCTGGTCGTGGGCGAGGTGCAGCGGTCACGCACCCTGACCGTAGACCGCGACGCGATGCTGGATTACGCCCGCCGCTACGATCCCTGGGATTTCCATGTGGATGAGGCGGCGGCGACCCAGAGCCATTTCGGCGGCCTGATCGCCAGTGGCGGTTATACGATCTCGCTGTCCTATATCCTTGGCCATGAAACCATGGCCAAGGATGGCAAACCCTGGGCCTTCCTGGGCGGGTTCGACTGGCAGTTGAAATTCCAGAAGCCGGTCAGGGCAGGGGATGCGTTGACCCTGACCGACACGATTCTGGAGCTGACGCCGTCGCGCAAGGGCGGGCGGGGCATCGTGAAGTTCCGCCGGGAAATGTGGAACCAGGCGGGTGAGGTCGTGCTGTCGATTGACATTGTAGGGCTGGTGGCGTCACGGGGCTAATCCCCTATCCCCCCGCATAGGCTGTGTTTTATCAGGCCACTTGTTAACCTTGATGCAACGCAGCAATCAAGGAAACCGACCATGGAACGTGCCCGCGCCGCCCTGACCGCTTTTCGTGCCAACCCGGACACGCTGGACGATCTTTATCGCGCCATTTGTCAGGATATTGTGGAGCATGTCGGGTCCAGCCGCGCGTCCATCTGGCTGTTCAACGGCGTGAAGGACGCCATCACCAGCCAGTGCCTTTTCGACAGCCGCGACGGTACTTTCAGCAGCGGTGTCACCCTGTCGGAAGATGATTTCCCGCAATATTTCGACGCTATCAAGCGCGACCTGAAGATCGTCGCCCCGGATGCCGAGCACCACCCCGCCACATCCTGCTTTGACGAGATCTACTTTACGCCGTTGGACATTCGCTCCCTTCTGGATTTTGTGATCCTGGAAGGCAGCAGCCCGGTGGCCGTGTTGTGCTGTGAGCATTGCGGGACCATCAAGGATTGGACCGACGCGGATGTAAAATACCTGCACCAGATGTCGGCCGTGCTGGGCATGACGTTCAAGGTGCGGGCCAAGGCAGGGTGAATGGCACCATCCTGTTACAATTCCGAAGCGCGGTATGTTCTCCATTTCGCAATGAATTCAGTTGGTAACGGTGGGGTAACGCTGCTTGCAGTGGCCCCAGCAGCCCTTCCATGATCCCCCCGGTTCTGATCCAAACGGGGGATTTTTTATGTCGCGCCTGGTCCGTGCATCCGCATTCGCCTTTCTGACCCTGTCCGCCGGCGGGTTGTTGGGGGCCTGTTCCATCAATGTCAATGACGGGGAATATGAGCATGGCAAGTACCATGCGCCCCGTACCGCCACCGACATCTGCCGGCGGGAAGTGGACCGTTCGTTCGGCGACCGGTATCGCATCGCCTTTGACCTGCCGGAACTGTCGACCAATGGCAATGTGCAGTCGGTGCAGCAGCCCTTCACCATGGCCAGCCGCAAGGACAGTTTCGAAGCACCGCAGCGCCGCACCCTGCGCTGCACCATCACGGATGGGGTGCTGACGCAGGCGGTGCCGAACTGAACGGTTCTGGCACTGGTGATGAAAAAGGCCGCCGGGAGCGATCCCGGCGGCCTTTCCTTTTCCAACCCTCCGCGCCGATCACGCGGCGCGGGCGGCCATCAGCTTCTTGATTTCGGCGATGGCCTTGGCGGGGTTCAGACCCTTGGGGCAGGTCTGGGTGCAGTTCATGATCGTGTGGCAGCGATAGAGGCGGAACGGGTCCTCCAGCGCGTCCAGACGCTCACCCGTCATTTCATCGCGGCTGTCAGCGATGAAGCGATAGGCCTGCAACAGCACCGCCGGACCGAGATAGCGGTCGCCATTCCACCAGTAGCTGGGGCAGGAGGTCGTGCAGCAGAAGCACAGGATGCACTCGTACAGACCGTCCAGCTTCTCCCGCTCTTCCGGGCTTTGCAGCCGTTCGCGGGAGGGGGCGGTGCTCTGCGTCTGCAGCCAGGGCTTGATGGAGGCCAATTGCGCGTAGTTCTGGTTCAGGTCGGGGACCAGATCCTTCACCACCGGCTGATGCGGCAGCGGGTAGATCTTGACGTCGCCCTTCACCTCGTCGATCGGCTTCAGGCAGGCCAGCGTGTTGCGCCCGTCGATATTCATCGCGCAGGAGCCGCAGATGCCCTCACGGCAGGAACGGCGGAAGGTCAGGGTGCTGTCCACATCGTTCTTGATGTGGATCAGCGCGTCCAGAACCATCGGACCGCACTTGTCCAGGTCGATCTCGTACTTGTCCTCACGCGGGTTGGCGCCCGAGTCCGGATCATAACGATAGATGCGGAAGGTGCGGGTGCGCTTGGCATCCGCAGAAGCCGACTTGATGGTCTTGCCGGGCACGACCTTCGAGTTGGCGGGCAGGGAGAATTCAGCCATGGATGAAGCCCTCTCAGATCGTGACTTAGTAGACGCGCTTCTTCGGCGGGAACACTTCCACCTCGTTTGTCAGGGTGTAGAGATGGACGGGGCGGTAATCGATGGTCGACTTGCCCGTCTCATCCACCCAGACGGTGGTGTGCTTCATCCAGTTCTCGTCGTCACGCTCGCTGTAATCCTCACGCGCATGGGCGCCACGGGATTCCTTGCGGTTGGCACCCGACGTGATGGTGGCGACGGCCTGGTACATCAGATTGTCCAGTTCCAGCGCTTCCACCAGATCGCTGTTCCAGATCATGGAGGTGTCGGTGACCTGCACATCCGGGCGCTTGGCCCAGACCTGCTTCATCAGTTCCACGCCTTCTTCCAGCACTTCACCGGTGCGGAACACGGCGCAGTTATTCTGCATGATCTTCTGCATTTCCAGGCGCAGATGGGCCACGCGGGTACCGCCCTTGGCAAAGCGGGCCTTGTCCAGACGGGCCAAGGCCTTGTCCGTGCTGTCGTTGGAAATGGTCTTGTGCGGGGCACCCTTTTCCACAATCTCGGCCGCGCGGATGGCGGCGGACCGGCCGAACACCACGAGGTCGAGCAGGGAGTTGGAGCCCAGGCGGTTGGCGCCATGCACCGACACGCAGGCCGCCTCGCCGATGGCCATCAGGCCGGGCACGACCTGATCGGGATTGTCGGCGGTGGGACGGATGACCTCGCCACGATAATTCGTGGGGATGCCGCCCATGTTGTAATGCACGGTCGGCAGAACCGGGATCGGCTCCTTCGTGACGTCCACACCGGCGAACACGCGGGCACTTTCCGCGATGCCGGGCAGGCGGGCATGGATGACTTCCGGGGCCAGATGTTCCAGGTGCAGGTGGATATGGTCCTTGTTGGGACCGACACCGCGCCCTTCACGGATTTCGATGGTCATCGACCGGCTGACCACGTCGCGCGAGGCCAGATCCTTAGCGGACGGGGCGTAACGCTCCATGAAGCGCTCGCCGGCGCTGTTGGTCAGATAGCCGCCTTCGCCGCGCGCACCCTCGGTGATCAGACAGCCGGAGCCGTAGATGCCCGTGGGGTGGAACTGCACGAATTCCATGTCCTGGAGCGGCAGGCCGGCGCGCAGCACCATGCCGCCACCGTCGCCCGTGCAGGTATGGGCCGAGGTGGCGGAGAAATAGGCGCGACCATAGCCACCGGTGGCCAGAACCGTCTGGTGACCGCGGAACCGATGGATGGTGCCATCGTCCAGGTTCCAGGCCAGCACGCCGCGGCACGCACCTTCCTCGTCCATCAACAGGTCGAGGGCGAAATACTCGATAAAGAATTCAGCATGGTGGCGCAGGCTCTGCTGATACAGCGTATGCAGCATGGCGTGGCCGGTACGGTCAGCCGCCGCACAGGTGCGGTAGGCCTGACCCTTGCCATATTCGGTGGTCATGCCGCCAAAGGCGCGCTGGTAGATCTTACCCTCAGCCGTCCGGCTGAACGGCACGCCCTGATGCTCCAGCTCGATGATGGCGGGGATGGCCTCGCGCACCATATACTCGATGGCGTCCTGGTCACCCAGCCAGTCCGACCCTTTGACGGTGTCGTACATGTGGTAGCGCCAGTCGTCATCGCCCATGTTGCCGAGCGCCGCCGAGATGCCGCCCTGGGCGGCCACAGTGTGGCTGCGGGTGGGGAAAACCTTGGTGATGCAGGCGGTCTTCAGCCCCTTTTCGGCCATGCCGAAAGTGGCGCGCAGGCCGGCGCCGCCAGCGCCGACGACAACCACGTCATATTCGTGGTCGATGATCTTGTAAGCGGTCGCCATGATGTCAGGCTCCGAAAGCGATCTTCAGGACGGCAAAAGCGCCGGCGAGGAACAGGGCCAGGGCCACCATTTTGGTGGCACCGATGGCGAAAACCTTCGCCAGCTTGCCATGGATATAGTCCTCGTAGACTTCCTGCATACCGTATGCGGCATGATGAAACAGAAAGCCCAGGAACAGGACGGTCAGAATGACCGGGCCGGGCTGCTTGAAGGTGGCGACCACCTGTTCATAGGGCGCGCCGATCAGGCTGATCACCAAGGTGATGAACAGGATGGTCAGCACGGCCAGAGCGGCGGATGCGATGCGGTAGCCCAGCCAGGCCTGTGCGCCCGTCTTGGCAGAACCCAGGCCGCGAGCGCGACCGATGGGGGTGCGGAAGCTGTTGGTGTCGTTGGCCATCATGTCCCCCGTCAGGCCGCGAAAGCCGCGACCCAGGTCACCAGGGTCGCCAGGATGGCGCCGCCAATGACCAGCTTGGCGCTGTAATAGGATTGCCCCAGGGTCAGCATCCTGGCCCCGTCCCAGATCAGGTGGCGCAGGCCATTCAGCAGGTGGTACCACAGCGCCGCCGTCCAGCCGAACATCAGAACCAAGCCGATGGGCGAGGCGATGAAGCCGCTGGCTGTTGCGTAGGCTTCCGGACCTGCGGCGGCGGCGGCGAGCCACCAGACCAGCAGCAGCGTACCAACGGTCAGCCCCACGCCGGTGATGCGGTGGGCGATGGAGGTCAGGGCCGGCAAGGGCAGCCGGTAGACCTGCAGGTGAGGGGACAAGGGCCGTTGCCGCTTGGCCGCAGGCGTGTCGGTCATTTCTCTTTCGTCCTTGGTGCTGGCCGGGGTTTACCCACGCCCTCCCCCCGCCAAGGGAGCTGACGTCCGATGGCGGGACCACCGGCGGCTTATGAGACAAAGAAATCGCCCGAGTGACTTACGCCGAACCCCCGGTCTCGTCAACGCTTCGGCACTGCGGTATTCGTGGTGTCCGCCCCCCGACCTTGGCATGGCCTGCCTGTTTTTCAGCATGGCAGCATGTGGATCGTTCATTTTGGGCTCAAGGATTGCCAGTTCATGCTGTCGCCCGATCAGATCGACGATATCGCCCTGCTGGAAGACCTGTCGATGACGGCTTGGCCAGCACCGCGGCGTATCCTTCACCGGGGCTGGGCGCTGTATTTTGCGGCGGGGCATACGGGCCGGGCCAATTCCGCCAATGCGGTTGTACCGCTGCGCGCCATCGACGATGCCACCATCGACATGGTGGAGACGGAATATCGCCGTCAGGGGTTACCACCGCAATTCCGTCTGACGCCACTGTCGCCGCCTGATCTGAGCGTGCGGCTGGCAGGGCGCGGCTATCATATTGCCAGCAAAAGCCTGGTGTTGTGCCGGTCCCTGGATGAGATTGCCCTTGGGACGCCCGATGCAGCGGTGCGGGTGCAGGACAGGCTGGACCAAGCCTGGATGGCGGCTTATCGCCGCATGGTGCCGGTGCCCGAGGCGGAAATGCCGGCCCTGCTGTCCATTCTGAATGCTATTGCCGCGCGTCCGCGCTTTGCAACCCTCTGGCAGGATGGGGAGCCGGTGGCTGCTTGTCTGTCGGTCCTGGACCGGGGATGGGCCGGTTTCTACAAGGTAGCGTGCCGTCCGGACCGGCGCGGGCAGGGCTTGCCGCGCCGCCTGATGACCGACATGCTGGCGCGAGCGGCGAGGGAAGGGGCCGTTGGCGCCTATCTCCAGGTCGGGGCTGACAATGCGCCCGCGCTGGCGCTGTATCGTCGGCTGGGCTTCCGTCACCTGTATGATTACGCGTATGCCAAGCGGGGCTGAGCGTCAGTAAGCGGCGGCCAGCCCGGACAGCACCACCAAACCCGCGGCAATCAGGGCGGCGATGGCGTAAAGCGCCATGGCGGCGCGTAGGTCGCGCGGGGTGGCACGGGCACGGCCACTGCCCAGCCAGGGTTCCTTGACCACACGATCGCCTTCCCGCCGAGGGCCCGCAACCGACAGGTCCAAAACCCCGGCAAAGGCGGCGATGGGCAAGGCATCGGCGCCCATTGGGTGGCCCTTTGCCGCCTTCACATCGCGCAGGCCCTTGATGGCGCTGGCGCGCGGCACAAAGGATGCGGACAGCAGGATTACCAGCGCCGCGATCAGGGCGGCCGGCAGACCCAGCAGGGAAGAGAGGCGCCGGGCTAGGGCCCCAAAATGGGCGTGACGGGGCGTGTCATGGCCGATGACACGGACAGTCCCATCCATCGCCGCCCAGGCCAGTAACCCGGCCAGCCCGAACAGCGTGTAGAACAGGGCAGGTGCCACCACCCCATGGGTCAGCGCCCGGGCTGCCCCTTCCACGGCCGCCCGCAGGGTGCCATGATCATCCAGGCTCCAGAGTTGACGGTCGGTCAGGGGGCCAACGGCCTGGCGCGCAGCTTCCACATCCCTACCCTCCACCGCCACGACGGTGCGACCCATGGCGCCCCAGGGCAAGCGCAGGGTCAGACAGCGGGCCAGGATCAGCAGTTCGACAAAACCGCCAGCCGGGATGTGGCGCACCAGCACCGACAAACAGAAGCCGACCAGCCCCCCCAGGACCAACAGCAGCAGGGTCACCAGCGACCCGCGTGCCCGACGGACCCCATCGCTGCGGTCGATCCTGTTCAGACGCCGGTCATAGAGTGCCACGGCACGGGCCACCAGGTCTGCCGGTCCCGGCATGAACCGGCGCAGCCACGCGCTGTCACCGATGCAAGCGTCAACAATCAGGGCGATCACCAGCAGCAACAGGGCATCCACCCCGCCGGAATAAGGCAGCAGCATCAGAGGGGTATCCACACGCAACGACGCATGATCCTAGCCTTTCGCAGGGGCGCCGCGAAGCCGGAAACCGTCTCAGGCTCGTCCCAGCTTTGGCCAGGTGATCGTGTCGACCGATCCACACTCGTCACAAACAGCGTGCCAGTCGCTGTGACTGGTGCCGCAACTGCTGCAGCGCCAGCGCGGATCGGCGGCGGCAGAGAGGGCCTGATTCTGGAAAGCCTGGGTTTCCGGCCCTTCGCCCTTCTCCACGCGGGCTACATCGGCCAGTCGGCGATAGACGCGGGTGGTCGGGGCCTGTTCGCGGACCTTTTCCAGATGACTGCGCGCCACACCCCATAGTTTGGCGGCGATGGCGGCCTCGGCCAGGGCGAAGTGCGCGTCTGCCTGACCGGGTTTCAGGGCCAGCAGTGCCTCATACCGCTTTACCAGCGACAACGGGTTCTGGTCTGCGGCGCTGTCCCCCCAGGCCCTAGCCAGATCGGGATGTGGTGAAAGGCGCCAAGCCTGTTCCAACACCTTGGTAGCCTTGGCATGTTTGCCGGCCTTGGCCAGCAGGCGGGCCAGCAGGGATGCCGCCGGTACACGGCCAGGGTCCATGTCGAAGGCAGCCTGTGCAGCCTGCAGTGCCGAGTCGGGCCGTCCCGAGGCATGGGCCTGACGCGCCTCTTCAATTAACAACGCAGCCCGGCGATGGCCGGCGTCTGCCTTGGGCAGGGCCTTGACCTTCTGCGCCTTGGCCAGGGTGGCGTCGGCTTCAAGCCAGTTGCCGCCGCCAGCCTCCAAGTCCGCCAGAGCCTTGGCCGGCCAATCGGCCTTGGGCCGCAATTCCAGGGCACGGCGCGCATGTTCCAGGGCCGCTGCGCGGTCGCCGCGATCCTGTGCCTGGGTCAGCAGCACACGTCGCGCCGCCAGTTCGGTCGCCGGTTTGTCCAACATAACCTTGTAATATCCGGCTGCCGCGCTCTCATCCCCGCGCAATTCGGCCGCCCGTGCCGACAGAGGCAGGGTCAATGAGGGTTCACGCAGCAGCTTCTCCGCGGCCTTGGCGGATCTGGTGGCGATATCGGCATCACCGGCTGTTGCAGCCACCCAGCCCTGGGCCAGCGCGCGAAAGCCGCCCTCTCGCCGGCTGGCATGACGGCGGCGGCCCAGCGCGCCTGGCCCGTTACGCAGGATGCGCCAGGCCCGGCCCAGGGTCGCCGCGATCCATGCGGCCAGCAGCACCAGGATGGCGGCAATGCCTACGGGCATCTCTGCCACATGGTCCAGCCATTCGATGGTGACACGACCCGGTCGTTGGGCCAGCCATACAGCGGCGGCGACGAGGATGCCGATTTTCAGAAAAAAGATCAGGGATTTGCGCATCAGCGGCTCTCCCCGTCAGCAGCCCTGTTCGGGGCAGAGCCTGTCATGCGGGTCAGTGACAGGTCGGCCAAGGTGGCCGCTGCCGCCTCGGCGGCCATGCGGGCCTGCGCCAGTTTCAGCCATTCGACGGCGGGGCCGGCGGCATGGGCCGGCAGCATCTCCATCTCCTCCACCGCGCGCGGCAGGTCCCCCGCCAGCAACGCTGCGTCCGCCCGCGCCAGCACCGCGTCGGCATCATCGCCCGCCACCTCGCCCGAGGCACGGCGGACGGTGATGATGCTGGTCAGGCGGCCCAACACACGCTCGGTCCATTCAGCCCCCTCCCGGTCGCGGTCGGCGCGCAGGACAGCGGGTGCCAACAGGCGAAAACGTTCCCGCAATTCTATATCGCCGGCCAGACCGGTTTCCGCAGAGGCCGACAACGGGGCCAGCAGGTCTTGCAGGCCCGTGTCATTGGCAGCCAGGGCCTGGGCAGCCCGCAGTTCACGCGCATAGGGACGACCGGCGGTCAGCGCCGCCTGCAACTGCCCCACGGCAATGATCAGCGCCTCGCCCACGGCGCCCATCTGGCGGCGGGTTTCCAGCATGGTCAGGCGGGGGATCACCTCCGCTGTCACTTCCTCCAGCGTCTGTACCCGATTGTTCAGCGGGGTCAGGTCGACCGGTGCCATCTTTTGGTCTTCCAATGCCGCGATCCGGTCGGCAAGTGCTTCATTCGCCGCGAGGTCGGCGGCAGGGGGCGCCGTATCGGGCGGTAATGTGATCTGTTCACGCGCGACAATCGCCGGCCCGCCTGCCAGCCGTGCCTCCAACGCATCCTGTCGTTGGCTAAGGCTGTCCAGTGTGCGGCGCAACGCCTGCTGTTCCGTTTCCACGGCGTTCAGGCGCAGGGTTAAGGGCGAGAGGTCGGCAACGGCAAGCGGCGGTGCCGTATGGTCGCGCCAGTACCCGTATCCCGACAGGCCCACCGCTCCCAGCGCCAGCAGCAAGGCAGTACCGCCCAGCAACCCGTTGCCGCGCCTGGCAGCCGGGACCGGGCTGGCGGTTGGGCTCAGGTTGGGCATGACGGGCTTGGCCGCCGCCTTCTCGGCGTTGGCCGCGATCTCGCGTTCCAGGTCAGCCAGGCTGGGGCCTTTACCCGTCTTGTCACTGTCGCTCATTCCTCAACTCCCCTTCACCGCCGGCAGCAGGGCCAGCAGGCTGGCCGCATCGGGCTGCGCCGCCACATGGGTTTCGCTGAACGCGAACCCTTCGGCGGCGCGCGCCACGGCGGCCGAAATGCACAGGGCTATCAGCCCGCCCGCAGGCGCCGACAGCCCGGCCTTTTGTGCCAACGTAACAAACACGCGGGCCGTGCGCGGTGAAAAAAGCGCCACATAGGCCACCCGCCCCGCACGCAGGGCCGTCACCGCTGTATCGGGCAGATCATCTACCGGCACCGCGCGATAGACAGCAATTCTTGTGATTTCCACGTCAGCGGGCGAAAGTTCCCCCGCCACATCCTCACCCGACAGGTGCAAGACCCGTGGTCCCCGACCCGACAACAGCCGGGACAAGGAGGTCACATCCCCGCCAGCGGCATAGACCGCCTGGAACCCCAGTTCATGGGCCAGTGCTGCCGTTCGTTCGCCAACGGCATAGACGGGCAGGGTGCGTTCAGGGCTGCGTAAAGCCAATTCCCGCAGACCATTGGCAGAGGTAACGGCGACAGCATCGAACCCTGTCAGGTCAAGGACGGGCCCCGGCACCGGCGCAATGGTCAGCAACGGGGCCATCACGGGATCATAACCCAGCGCCCTTAGCGCTGCTTCTGTCTCCGACGCCCCCGGTTCCGGCCGGGTGACCAGAACGCCCGTCACACCACCGGCCCGTCAGGGTTGATCCCGTCAAAGAAGGCGGCGGGCAGCTTGGATTTCAGTTCCTGCCCCGCATCAATGCCCATGGCCAGCGCTTCGTTCCTGTTGCCGGCGCGACCCGTCATGAACCATTGCTGCCCATCAGGCCGGATGACCAGCGCCTTCAACGACATGGCGTCACCATTGATCAGGGCCAGGGCCGCGATGGGCGTGCGGCAGGACCCGTCCAAAGTGGCCAGCACGCCGCGTTCCGCCGTCACCCGCAATTCCGTTTCGGCACAGTTCAGCGCACGGACATAGGCATTGGTGCGGTCATCACCGATGCGGGTTTCGATGCCGATGGCGCCCTGCGCCACCGCCGGCAGCATCTGTTCTTCCGACAGCACGCCTGTGGCCTTGTCGACCAGACCCAGCCGGTTCAGCCCCGCCATGGCCAGCAAGGTGGCATCCACCAGCCCTTCCTCCAGCTTGCGCAGGCGCGTCTGCACATTGCCGCGCAGTGCTGCGATACGCAGGTCGGGCCGGCGCATCAGGACGATGGCTTGGCGGCGCAGGCTGGCCGTACCGACCAGGGCACCCTCGGGCAGGTCATCCAGGCTGGCGGCCTTGGGGCTGAACCAGGCGTCGCGATGATCCTCGCGCGGCAGATAGCAGGTGATGGCCAGCCCATCGGGCAGGGCTGTCGGCACATCCTTCATCGAATGCACCGCCAGATCGACGGAGCCATCCAGCAGCGCCTGCTCAATCTCCTTGGTGAACAGCCCCTTGCCGCCCGCCGCACTTAAGGTGCGATCCAGGATGCGGTCGCCTTCGGTCTTGAAGGTGACGATCTCGACCGCCCCCGCCTCCGCCAGTTCCGGGAAGGCAGCGGCCAGACGGTCGCGGGTTTCGTGGGCCTGCGCCAACGCCAAGGGGCTGCCGCGCGTGCCGATGCGGAGAAGGGCTGTCATACCTTCCTCAATACCGCTTTCGGGGCCTTGGGGGAAGCGGCCCGATGAAAAAGCCGTTAACCCTTATCCCCCGCCTGCGCCACCGCCCGCTGGTACGCCGGGCGGGCCTGCATGGCCGACAGCAGGCGCGTGATGTTGGGGTGGGTGGCCGCCGTGACGCCGGCGCGCATCACCGACACTTCCAGGGGGAAGCTCATCATGATGTCGGCGGCGGAGAATTCAGCACCGGCGAGCCAGGGGGAACGCCCCGCCTCCTTCTCCACATAGTCCAGATGCAGGTTCACCTGCTCCTTGACCATGCCCCGGATCGGCAGGGCCAGCAGGCCCATCTTGTCCGCGATCAGCTTCAGCAGAAGCTGCGGCATCAAAGAGCCTTCGGCGTAATGCATCCAGTAGCGATAGCGCCAATGGGCGTCAGCATTATCGGCGGCAGGGGCCAGATGCGGGGCGTGGTGGGCCAGGAGATATTCGATGATCAGGCCGGTTTCGACCAGGACCTTGCCATCCACCTCTACGATGGGCAACTTGCCCAGCGGGTGAAGGTCACGCAGGGCGAGCGGCGCGCGCATGGTCTTTGTGTTCCGACGGTGCCGTACGATCTCGTAGGGCACTCCCATTTCCTCCAGTAGCCAAATCACGCGCAGCGACCGGGATATATTCAGGTGGTGAACGCGGATCATGGTGATGCTCCTGTGGAACGGGTCTTGCGGGAATAGCACGGGCGTGCGGTTTGTCAATCAACACCCCGCTCCTTCCCGGCATATTCGCCCCTGCCATGGCTGCAATGTCCCGCCGCCCTTGCCGCCGGGCCGGTGGACGCTTAGGTTCTGGCCCCATGAAAGTCCTTGGCATCGAAACCAGTTGTGATGAAACCGCCGCCGCCATCGTCGAGGATGATGGCGAGGGGCCGGGTCGTGTCCTGTCCAATGTGGTGTTAAGCCAACTGGACGATCACCGCCCCTATGGCGGCGTGGTGCCGGAAATTGCGGCCCGCGCGCATCTCCAACATCTGGATCGGCTGGTGCGTCAGGCCTTGGATGAGGCGGGCCTGGGCCTGTCGGACCTGGACGGTATTGCCGCCACCGCCGGGCCGGGCCTGATCGGCGGGGTGATGGTGGGGGTGATGACGGCCAAGGCCATGGCCGCCGTGACGGGCCTGCCCTTCATGGCCGTCAACCATCTGGAAGGCCACGCCCTGACGGCCCGGCTGACGCATGGGGTGACCTTCCCCTTCCTGCTGCTGCTGGTTTCCGGCGGCCATTGCCAGTTGCTGGCCGTGGAGGGTGTGGGACGGTACCGCCGTCTGGGCACCACCATCGATGATGCAGTGGGCGAGGCCTTTGATAAATCCGCCAAGATCATGGGCCTGGGCTATCCCGGCGGCCCGCTGATGGAAAAGGCAGCAGCAGGTGCTGCCGACCCTGGGCGCTTCGACCTGCCCGTGCCCATGAAGGGTCGGCCCGATTGTGATTTCAGCTTTTCCGGCCTGAAGACCGCCGTGCGCCGGCACGTTGAAAATCTGGGCGGCACCCTGACAGACGCCGACCGTGCCGATCTGGCCGCGTCTTTCCACCAAGCTGTGGGCGACAGTCTGATTGACCGCTGCACCAAGGCGCTGAAATATTTCAAGGAAGCTTTTCCCGACGGTAAGACCCTGGTGGTGGCCGGCGGGGTGGCCGCCAATCAGGTGCTGCGCGCCCGCCTGATGGATCTGTGCCGGCGCCACCGATTCGACTTTGTGGCTCCGCCGTTGGGCCTGTGTACGGACAATGGCGCGATGATCGCCTGGGCCGGGTTGGAAAGGTTGCGCCTGGGTCTGACCGACGGGCTGGATTTCGCTCCGCGCCCGCGCTGGCCCCTGGACCCCGGCGCCAAGGCAGCGCCCTTTGCCGGGGTCAAAGCCTAGACCGGCTTGCTGCCAGGCGGCCGGAAGGCGGCCAGGATATGGACGCGCAGGGCACTGGACAGGTTGCCAGTGCGGGTCGCATCCACCCGTTCGATCAGGGCGTTGACCGACAGGCCCTCAGCCGCTGCCAGCTCCTTCAGGGCATCCCAGAATGGGGCTTCAAGGGTGACACTGGTCGGGTGGCCAGCAATCATGACGGAGCGTTTGCGGACCTCGGTCATCATACAGTTCCTTCAAGGGACGGGCGCCGCCGTCCGGCCTGTTGGTGTCGTCCGCTCAGGTCAGATGCTCCCGCGCCAGATAATCCTGGCTCTGCATTTCCATCAGCCGGCTGACCGTGCGCTGGAATTCGTAGGCGTGGGTGCCCTCGGCATAAATACGCTCCGGCGCGACCTCCGCCGCGATGATGGTATTCACCTTGTGCTCATACAGGGCGTCGATCAGGGTCATGAAGCGCTTGGCCTCGTTGCGCAATGCTTCCGGCAGACGCGGCACCCGGTCGATCAGGACCGTGTGATAATGTGTGGCGATGGACAAATAGTCACCGGCGCCTAGGGGACGGGCGCAGAGCTCGTCAAAGGTGAACCAGGCGACACCTTTGGCGCTGCGCGGCACCTCGACCTTGCGGCCTTGCACCGTCAGGGAGGTGGTAGTGGCTGCTGCCCCGTCGGTCAGGTCGGCAAAGGTGTCGGCCATGGCCTGTGCCGTGGAAGGACCCAGCGGGTAATGGTAAACCTTGGCTCCCATCAAGCGCGCCAGACGATAGTCGCGCGCCGAAGCCAGATGCAGCACATCCAGCCTGTCCTTCAGCAGGGCAATGAAGGGCAGGAATAACGGGCGGTTCAGCCCGTCCTTGTACAGGTCATCGGGGGGCCAGTTGCTGGTCGCGACCACAACAACCCCCAGATCGAACAGGGCGGTAAACAGACGGCCCAGGATCATCGCGTTGGTGATGTCGGTGACGTGGAATTCATCGAAGCAGAGAAGCCAGCCATCGGCCGCGATCTCCTTCGCCACCTCGACGACCTCTTCCCCCGGTTTCACCCGGCCTTCGCTGCGCATTGCATGCATGCGTTCATGCACCTTCAACATGAAGGCATGAAAATGCACACGGACCTTATGTTCCACCGGTGCGGTTTCATAGAACAGGTCCATCAGCATGGATTTGCCGCGACCGACATCGCCATAGATGTACAGACCCTGCGGGGCAGGGTCGGGGCGTCGGGCAAGGCCCAGGCGGGCACGCCAGCCGGTAGGGCCCGTGGCGGGACGATAGCCCTTCAGGGCATGCCAAAGGCTTTCCAGCTTTTCCGCCGCCAGTTCCTGCGCCGGGTCCGCCTTCAGCGTGCCGGTGCCGCGGCGGGCGCGGTAGACGGAAAGAGGGCCGTCGGTCATGGCGCGATCACAAGCAAGGTCAATGACTTCACTGCCCACTGGTAAAGGGCGCATTGCCATCTCGCAAGTGCCGCAACCTGGACCCTGATCTGTGGCTTCCTCGGGTATGCGGAAATTGGTCGTTACATTTTAAACAAATTCGTGTGAAATTCTCCCCGTCATGAATGTGTCAATCCGCCTCTTTCTGGCCGCGCTTGCGGTCGTTTTTGTGTTGGCCGGTGCCGTTGCGCCTGTTCGGGGCGAGGGGGCGTCTGCCTGCATCCTGCGCTTTGCCTGGACCGAGTTCCCGCCCTATCAGACACTGGGCGCAGATGGGAAGCCATCCGGGATTGATGTGGATCTGGTGAACGAAATCGGGCGACGCATGCCCTGTGCCATCCAGTGGGAACTGGCCCCGCGTCCGCGGGCAGTCCTGCTGGTCCAGGAAGGCAAGGTCGATGCCGTGGTCGGTGTCGCCCGCACGGCAGAGCGCGATACGTTTGGCATCTATTCTCCGCCGGTGCGGGAGGGGCGTAATGTCCTGATCGTGCGCAAGGGGGCCACGTCACGCTTTGCCTATGACAGCCTGACGGCGCTTGCCGGCAGCGCGTTCCGTCTGGGTGTTGTTTCCGGTAGCCGTTATAGTCAGGAATTCGAGGATCTGACCCGCAGCGGGGCGCTGGCTGACAATGTCATTCCTGTTCAGAACGGGGAAAGTGCCATGGCCATGTTGATGCGGGACAGGATCGACGGGTTCCTGGACGGGCACCGCACCGCCCTGTCCCGCGCAGCGCAACTGGGCCTGGCGGATGAGATCGAAGTGCATCCGATGTTCGTGAGCGAACACAAAGCGTATGTGCTGTTCAGCCGCGCGGCTGCTGTCGATCCTGCCCTGATAACCCAGTTCAACGCCGTGCTGTTGGGCATGCAGGCCGATGGCACCCTTGCCCGGATCATGACCAGTTACGGAAGCTGATCAACGCGCATTGGCCATCACGGGAGCCCAGTCGCCCAGCCCGTAGCGGGCCAGAATTCGTGACAGTTTGCCGGATTTGCGCAAACTCTTGATCCCGGTATCCAGCCTTGCCGCCCGTGCCGTGCCGTTGTTTCCAGGGGCAAAGGCGATATAGAGCGGTGTACCCCCATCGATGGCCTGCATTTCAACCAACCCGTCAATGCCTTCGGCCACCAGCGCGAATTCTGCCACGTTCATGTCCTCAATCACCACATCGACACGGCCAGCCAGCAGCTTCTTCAGGTTTTGGTCAGTGACATCTTCTCCGGCTGCCAGTTCCAGCCGGCTGGTGTCCCCGGCATGGGCTTTGATGTAATCGTCCAGCACTTTTCCGTATGAATAGTCGAGAACAGCCGCCAGACGCTTGCCCTCCAGGCTGTTCGCATCGGTGTAGCGCCATTGGTCCCCGCGTCGGACAATCATCACATTGGTGGTGAGGCCGATGCTTTCCTGACCAAAAACCAGCCCGTCCGCGTCGGCGATCGTTGCGCCCGCCACCGCATCGATACGGCCGGCGCGCGCCTCCTCAACGGCGCGGGTCCAGGGCAGAAGTTGGTAATCCAGCCCGCTTTCATCGGCGAAGATTTCCTGCATGATCTCTACCATGTAGCCGGGTTTGTCTGCCACCGGCTCACAATTATAGGGGCACCAAGCATCGGCGCGCAGGCGGATCGGTTCGGCGGCGGCGGCCGTGCCGCCCAGCACCGAGATCATGATCAGAAGGGCCATGCAAGCACGCATCATCGTTGCTCCATTGATCCGGTTTGTTCGCATCTGCGGTGGTGATTTAGCAGTTGCAACATCCTAGCAGCGGAATGTTGCGGCTTTCCTGTCGCTCCAGTGCGGAAGCAAGTTGAAAGCCGGCCAAGGATAGGGGATCGTGACGCCATGTCTGTCGTTGCCCCACCCAGCCCCTGTGCGTGATGAAAGACCGGCCCGATACAGCGTTGCCGGCCGAGGCCTATGAGCGGGCGAAGGAACTGGCGGTCAGGGGCGACCCGGCACAGCGGGCAGAATTGGCCCTGCGCCCGGAAACGCCGCCGGAACTGCTCTATTATCTGGCCGACGATGATGAAGCGCTGGTTCGTCGCGCTGTTGCTTTTCGCACCGAAACGCCGGTACAGGCGGCGCCGCGGCTGGCCCGCGACATGGATACCGATGTACGGGTGCTGTTATCGCGCAAGCTGGCCCGCGCCCTGCCGCACCTGACCGGGGCTGAACATTCCGCGATCCGCGATCTGGCGCATCATGCCCTGACGATGCTAGCCGCCGATCAGGTGGTGCGGGTCCGCGCCGCCCTGGCCGGAGCCTTACGGGACGTGGCCTCGGCCCCACCCGGCCTGATCGCACAGCTCGCCCGCGATGTGGCACGGGAGGTGGCGGAACCGATCCTGCGCGGATGTGTCAACCTCTCAGATGACGAACTGGTTTCGATCATCGCCGCGCAGCCAGTGCCATGGGTGCTGGAAGCCATAGCCCGGCGTGATCATGTCTCCGCGCCGGTCGCCGAGGCGGTGGCCGCCACAGGAGACCCGGTGGCCACCGCCAGCCTTCTGGCCAATCCGGGGGCGGCCCTGTCTGACCGCACCATGGGCCAACTGATGGAGAAGCCGCTGGCCGCCATAGACATGTCGCGTACGACGGCCAAACCGCTGCTGCCCCCGTCGCTGCTGGGCAAACTGGCCCGGATTGTTGAGGACAGCATTCGCGGTGAACTGGCCGGGCAGGGTTTTGACAAGCAGGACCGCCAAGAGGTGGTCGAGGTCACACAGCGGCGTCTGGATTGGGCACGCGACTATGTGAAACGCGAGCCGCCGGATGCCAAGGCGGCCCGACTGAAGGCGGAAGGCAAGCTGGACGAGGCGGCCCTGTGGGATGCGCTGTCCTGGGGGGATAAACCCTTTGTCCGCGAAGCGCTGGCGCTACGAGCCGATCTGCCGTCCGAACTGGTGCAGCGTGTCATTGATACGCAGAGTGCGCGGGCCATCACGGCGCTGGCCTGGCGGGCAGGCCTGTCGATGCGTTGTGCCCGGCTGTTGCAACTGAAATCAGGCCTGCCGCCGACCAAACTGCTGAATGCGCGGCATGGGGTGGAGTATCCGATGAACGAGGCTGAGATGCGCTGGCAACTCGGCCTGTTTGGGGTGGAGTAGGGCGCGGAAGACCATGTGGGCGCAGTGATGGTGACCGCCAACGCGCATGGCCGTCCGGTTCCCCATGCGCCTGTGCTGCGTTCATGGTGTGGCCTAGCGTGGCCTGGACAGCACCATCGACCATCGACCATCGCTGCCGGAGCGGTTTTCCGGGTTCAGGAAAACCGCTCAGCCCACCCCGTCTCCGCCGCGTTAAGCGCCCGCCCGCACCGATGCCAGGAACCGGTCCACCTGTTGCCGCAGCGTGCCGGCATGGTCGGTTAACTCCGCCGACGCTGTCAGCAACTGCTGGGATTCTGCGCCGGTACGGCTGGTGCCCTCGCGGACATCGACCACAGCCATGGTGACCGTTTCCACCCCGCCAGAGGCGTGGCGGGCGCTGCGGGCGATTTCAGTGGTGGCCGCGTTCTGCTCCTCCACGGCGGAAGCGATGGCGATGGAGATTCGGTTCACCTGTTCCACAATCGTGCCGATCCCTTTGATCGCGTTCACCGCTTCGCCCGTCGCGGACTGAATTTCGGCGATACGCTGGGCGATATCGTCGGTGGCACGGGCTGTCTGGCTGGCCAGTGATTTCACTTCCGACGCCACAACAGCAAATCCCTTGCCGGCCTCTCCAGCGCGGGCAGCCTCGATGGTGGCGTTAAGGGCCAGAAGGTTGGTCTGGCTGGCAATATCACTGATCAGGCCCAGCACCTCGCCAATACGGTCAGCCTTGGTCGACAGACCATCCACGATGGCATTGGTGCGGGCCGCCTGTTGTGCAGCCTGACGTGTGCGCTCGGTACTCTCGTCGATCTGGCGGGCAATTTCCTGGATGGAGCTTGCCAACTGGCCGGCGGCGGTGGCCACGGCCTGTACATTGTCGGTGGCCTCTGTAGAGGAACTTTCCACGGTATCGACCTTCTCCGCCGCAGTGGCCGCAGTGGTCAACAGCAGTTCGGCGGATTGGCGCACCGTGGTGGACGAGGTGCTGACGGCTGCGACGACAGCGCTCACCTCATCTTCAAACCGGCGGGCGAGGGCCTGCATTTCAGCCTGACGGGTCTGTTTGGCGCGTTCCTCAGCGGCCGCCTGTTCGCGGCGCAAGGCATCGGCTTCCAAGGCATTGTGTTTGAAGACCTCAACAGCGCGGGTGATCTCCCCCACTTCGTTTGCCGTTTTGTTCGCCGGGATTTCCGTGGACAGGTTGCCATCAGCCAGCCGCAGCATGGCATCGGTCAGCCGGCGCAGCGGGGCCAGCGAATTCACCGTCCACCAGGCCATACCGCCACCCAAGGCCAGGCAGAAAGCGCAGACAATCAGCATCAACTCTGAAAAGCCACGGGCCTGGGCGCGTGTTTCATTGCCGATGAGGCCGTTGTCACGCTCTTCTTTGTCGATAAAACGATTGATCCGGGCCAGCCATTCAGACAGGTCAAGGCGCACCGTGGATAGCAGCAACTCCCGCGCTTCGGCGTCCTGTCCAGCCTGCCGCAATTCGATCACCTTGTTGATGCCAGGCAATGTCTTGGCTTCAATCTCCTTGATCGCATCCAGGATCTGCCGTTCCTCGGGCAGGATATCGCCGCGGGTCGCGAACATCTCATCCATGGCTTCGGCCGAAATGGCGTAGGCGGCTTCCAACCTGCGGATTTCGGCAACGACCAAGTCAATCTTACTGGTATCCACCAGGACAACATCCCGCAGGGCGATGGCGCGGTCATGGACGGAGCCACGGAAATTGATGGCATGGCGCTGTTTGACGCCGTTGACCTCGTTGATTTTGGTCAGACTGTTATCGATCAGGCTGACCTTTTGCACCCCTATGCCTGTCAGCAGGACAAGCAGTGCCAGCAACACGCCAAAGCCGATCAGCACACGGGTTTTGATCGTAGCATCACGCAAAATGCGCATGGAACGCTCTCTTCTCGCAACAATGAGCCCGGATGGGCAAAATCAGCCTGCAAACTGATAATGAATCTCAGTACGGCACAGTGATGCGCCGCACAGTCACTCCGTCACGGATTTGCCATTGCAGCCCTGTCGCGGGCCGGCGTAGCAAGAAACATGGCTAACCTTGAAAGGGGGAGCGAGTGCGGACCATCCTGACCATCCAGTCGCATGTCGCCTTTGGGCATGTTGGCAACCGTGCTGCTGTCTTTCCCCTGGAAAGGCTGGGTTTTGATGCCATTGCCATCAATACGGTGCAGTTTTCCAACCATACAGGCTATGGCGCCTGGACGGGCATGGTGCTGCCGCCCGACCATATTGCTGATGTCCTGCATGGTGTGGAGGCGCGGGGGGCTCTGGCAGCGGTGCATGCCGTGCTGACCGGCTATATGGGGGATGCAACCCTGGGCGATGTCGTCCTGTCCGCGGTGGCCCGGGTGAAGCAGGGTAATGGGCAGGCAATCTATTGCTGCGACCCGGTGATGGGCGATGTCGGGCGTGGTTTTTTTGTGCGGCCCGGTATTCCGGAATTTTTCCGTGACCGGGCTGTGCCGCAGGCCGACATCATCACCCCCAACCAGTTCGAGCTGGAATATCTGACCGGTTGCGCCGTTACCGATCTGCCATCGGCGCTGGCGGCGACGCAGGCGGCCCGGAAGCTGGGGCCGCGCTGGGTGGTAGTCACCAGCCTGACACGCGCCGATGCATCGGATGACCGGATTGAGATGCTGCTGGACGGGCCGGACGGAGCCTTTCTGGTCGCCACACCGCGACTGGACCTGTCGCCCTTGCCCAATGGGGCGGGTGATTGTGTGGCAGCGCTTTTTCTGGCCAAATTCCTGGAAACAGGGGATGGTCAGTTGGCCCTGTCACACGCGGCATCAGCCATCTATGCCGTATTCAAGGCTACGCGCGACGCCGGGCAGCGGGAGTTGCAGATCATCGCAGCCCAGGATCAGTTGGTGCAGCCCGCCCGTTTTTTCAGCGCCAGCCGTGTCAACTGATGTCCGTGAAGGGTGCAGACTTGCCGGGTGTTTCCGGCAGGTCTATTGAATTGAAGCCGCAGCCCGAAGGAGCGCCAAACGGATGTCTCGCCTGACCCTCGCCCCCCTCGTCCTGATCATGGGCCTGTTGTCCGTTCCCGCCACCCAGGCCCAGCCGGTCGCCCAGCGCCCGCCGCAGGGCGAGTTTGGGTGCGAGGTGCAGAAGGACAATCCGTGCCAGGGGCGGGTTGATTTTACCGTGGGCAAAAGTTTTGAGTTCAAAATTCCCGGACCCGGCGATGTGACATTCGAGAACAAGGGCAACAAGCGCTGTGTTCTGGAATATTCCATCACTGAAAGCACATTGGCCGCGACCGGCCGTCAGCTTTCGCTGGGGCCCGGTCAGAATCAGGTGCTGTCGGTGCGCGACCAGGGCGGCATGGTCATCCGCTTTTTCAATCGTGGCATCGGTTCCAACGTGTGCGACCTGACCGTCGGCCTCAGTTGAGGCCGACGGGGGCGCATGGTCGTTAGAAGCCGGCCCGCAGAGACAGGCGGAAATCCCGGCCGGGCTGCGGCAATACATCTTTCAGGAAGGAGGTGGCCAGACGCACCTCTTCATTCGTCAGATTGCGCAGTTCCAGCAGCAGGGTAATGTCCTGGTCGGCAAAGGGATGCCAGTCCATCGAGGCGTTGAACACCAGGGAGCTGTCGGTCGGCAGTTCAAGGGCGGCGGTGCGCTTCTGCTTGTCGGTCCACACCCCTTCGAACCGGGCCGCGACCGTGGCCAATTCCAGGCCCAGCCCGGCGCGGGCCGACAGGGCCGGGATACGCGGCAGGGGTGTGTTGGCGTCACGGTCTGTGGCACGGACATAATCCACACCGCCATCCAGGGTCACCGTCACCTGATCATTGCGCAGCACGGTGGTTTCTGCCTCTAACTCGATACCCCAGAATCGAGCATCAGTGGCAGAGAACTGGGCGACCGGCAGGCCATCCTCCTCCGCACCCGTCAGGCGCTCGTAGATATACTGGTCATAGTCTATCACGAACAGGTTGACGGACCCGTTAACCGGTCCCCCGGACTTCTTTAAAGTCGCCTCCACGCCCAGCCCGGTCTCTTTGCCCAACGTGCTGTCCCCGCGTTCATAGGTGCTGGTGGCCAGATGGGCGCCGTCGGACAGCAGTTCTTCTGCATTTGGGGCGCGCTCGGTACGCGACAGGCTGACCCCGGTCATCCACCCCCCACCCCACTGGCGCGAGGCGCCGGCGGAGACGGACACAGTGGTGAAATCACGGTCGAAATCGACGCTGGATGCCTGCACGTTCTGGCGTTCCAGCCGGACGCCGCCTTCCACGGCAAACGGCGCCAGGTCTAGGCGCTGCAGGGTGAAGATACCCATCTGGTCGGTGTCGCTGTGCGGGACAAAGGCTTCATCGCCGATGGCCTGGAAATCGCGGCTGTTGGCCTGCACGCCGACTGCGCCTGACAGGTTGCCCAGTGCCCGCTGTACCAGCTCAATGCGGCCTTCCCAGCCCTTGTTCAGGAACCGCGTCCCCGTTTCGCTGCCTTCCAGCTCTTTGTGCTTGTAATCGGCCCAGCCGAAACGTACCCGCGTTGTTTCAAACGGGCCCAGGGGCTGGTTGACCTCTCCCATCAGGTCCAGACGGGTCTGCCCGAGATCAATCCGGACCGGACCTTCCTCGCCTTCTTCCTCTGCATGCGTTTCCCCTTCCTCATGCCCGTGGTCGGCATGGGAATGGCCGGCGGAGATGCCGTAATTGCTCTCCAACCGGCTGGCGGAGGCCCCGAAGAAGCCCCAGTCCGCGATGTAGGACAGGCCACTGGTCGCGCCTTTCTGGATCAGGTCACTGTTGGCGACGCGGCCCTCGGCCTCCTCCTCGTCGTGGTCGCCATGTTCTTCGCCCTCCGCATCCCGGAGAATGGCCGATTCCAGGAGACCGGGAACCTCGTAATCGCCGGTCTGGCGATAGAATCCGTCCAGATGCAGGACAAAGGGGCCGTCCAGACGGGCATCCACGCCCGCTGCCAATGACCGCTCGTTCGCGTTGGTGCCGATGCCGATGCGCGCAAAGCCATCCACGCCATCCTTGGGTTCGGCAACGGGGATCCGGCCATCAAGGATATTGATGACGCCACCGGCGGCATTGTTACCATAGAGCAGGGTCGCGGGACCGCGCACGACTTCAACACGCTTTGCCGTGGCAAGGTCCAAGGCAGGCGCATGATCGGGGCTTGTGGTGCTGGCATCAATACTGCCAATGCCACCGGACAGGACACGGATGCGGTCACCGCCCTGGCCGCGAATGATCGGACGGGAAGCGCCAGCACCGAAACCCGTCTGCGATAGACCGGGCAGCCGATCCAATGCCTCGCCCAGGGTCGTCGACTGAGCCCGGTCCAATGCTTCCCCCGACAGGCTGGATGTTCCCTGCAGGATATCGAATCGTTTTGCCCCGATGGGTGAGGCCGTGACGATGATCTCCTCGACCCGGTCATGGGTGGAATTGTCGGCTGCGGGTACCTGCTGTGCCAGGGTGGGAGAGGCGGCAGCCATTCCGCCCATGAGGATCGCCACCAACCCGAGCCGCGACGTAGGTTTGCGCATTGCTGAGCCCTTAAATACGTTATAACGTAACCTTTGATAGGCGCAGTGGGTCGCAGGGGTCAAGCGGCGAAACGGGGTAATCGGCGCGATCCGGGGATGCCGGGTCAGTCGTGTCGGGCCTGCGCGAAGGTGGCGCCGTCCAGTTCCGCGCCGTCCAATTTTGCCCCACGCAGGTCAGCACCGGTAAAGTCAGCGCCCTTGGCGATGGCGCCGCGCAGGTCGGCATTGCGCAGGTCGGCGCCCTGCAAACGCGCGCCGGACAGGCGTGTTGGCCAACGGCGGTCGGGCATATCGGCACTGACCAACGGTGTAAGATTTGCGCCCTGCAAGAAGGCCCCCCCCAGATGGGCCCGTTCTAGATTGGCACCGCGCAGATCGGCGCCACCCATTTGGGTGTCGCGCAGATCGGTGCATTCCAGATCAACCATCACCAGACAGGCATTGGTCCATAGTGACCGGCGCGCCAGGGCATAAGGCATTTTGGCCGCTGTCATGTTTCGTCCACGCAGGTCCTGGCCCATCAGGTCGCGGCCGCTGAAATCGGCCCGTTTACCGCCGCGACCTGCACTCAGTACCCATTCGGCATGGGCGGCCAGCACAAGCTCTACCGGTTCAGCCCCGTTGATCGTGCCCGGCAGCAGCGCCCCCGCCCGTCGCAGGTCGGACATGGCATGCGCGTCGAGAATCGCGCCCCGGAAATTGGCTCCTTCGGCCAGGGCATCGCGCAGAATGGCGTCGGTGAGGACGGCGCCAGCGAAATCCGCCTCCTGCAACTGTGCACCTTGAAGGTTGGCGCCGTCCAGCATGGCACCTTTGAAATTGGCCCCGCGCAGATCGGCGCCGCGCAGATCGACATGGCGCATATTGGCGTCGGTGAAGTCGGCCTTCAGGGTGATGGCGCCATTCATCTTGGAGCCGGTGAAATCGGCATGGGCAGCGATGACAGCAGCCAGATTGGGCACACGCCCGTCAAACGCCTGGGGCAGGGGTTTACCGCCGCGATAAACAGCCAGGATGGCTTCCCGGATATCGGTGTCACGCAGCTTGGCCTTGGTCAGGTCAGCCCCACGCATGGTGATGCCGCGCATATCCGCCTTTGACAGGTCGGCCTGTTGCAGGTTTGCCAGTCGCAGGTCGGCGGCGAACAGATTGGCCCCGGTCAGCCGCGTCTTCACCATTTGCGCCTGATCGAAACGGGACCCTGTCAGTTCAGCGCTGCGCAGATCCATGTTTGACAGGTTGACGCCGCGCAGATCGCACAGAACAAAAATAGCCCGCAGCCCACCGATCCGGCCTTCCATCAGCTTGGTATGGCGGCGCAAGGCCTCCAGCAGTTCCTCCATCGAGGGGCGTCGCCACGTCGGTTCCGCCGATTGCGCTGCCTCCGCTGTCAAGCCGCACTGCCTTCCTGTCAATGATCTGAAAAGGGGGCATCGAGCGCCCGAACCGCACTATGCCAGAGCTTTCCAGGCTTGCACACCGGTGTGTGGCTCTCAAAAGTTCATATCCACAGCTTTTCATTTCAGTGGGTCGGCGCGGCAAGGTTACCGCTATCAGTTCACAAACTTTCGGGCATTGGCCACCATGGTGGAATACATGGTGCGGATGAAATCCGTGGGCCGCAGCCGGCCCAGCGGAATGTTCTCCGAGGCATAGGTGACCAACTCCTCCGGCGGCTTTACTGGCACCACCTCCAGTCCCGATTTGCGCAGACCCTCCACGACGGATTTCGCCTGCTTCATATAATCCTCATTAAAGAAGGACTTGTCGGCGTCCTTGATGGACTGGGCGATGATCTCCTGAATGGACGGCACGCGCGCGTTCCTCGGGCTCTGGACTGTGAAAGGTCAGGGGGAATTAACCATTAATCCCCGCGCGGCGCAATTCCGGCCCCAATCGGCCCGCCACAAACAGGAAAAACATCCGGTAATCAGCGATCATCGACCAGAGCGGATAGGTGAAGGTGGCGGGCTTGTTATGCTCGACCAGGGCATGGGACAGCCAGGCAAAGAAATAGCCCGACAGGGGCATGCCGATCAGCCAAAGCGGGTCCATCGTGGCACCAAACAGGACCAGAAAACCCAGGGCGATGGCGCTCCCGACATAATGGAAACCGCGGGTCAGGGGCTTTGAATGTTCACGCAGGTAGAAGGGCCAGAAGGCCTCAAATGTCTGATATTCACGCTGTGCCATGGCTGCAATCCTCCCGCCACATGGGCGCTTAGGTCATTTTCTTGCCATCTCGCTGCCCAACGCATAAGTCAAAGCGTTCGTCGGGGCTTGTCAAGGTGCCGGATGTTGCGCCACCGCCCCGCTGTTTCATGCCACTGATTTGAGGGCCGGGAAAATGGGTTACAAGGTCGCTGTCGTTGGCGCCACGGGCAATGTCGGCCGGGAGATGCTGCAGACGTTGGCAGACCGGAACTTCCCGGTGGGCGAGGTTGTGGCCCTGGCGTCGGAGCGTTCGGTCGGTCAGCAGGTGTCGTTCGGTGAGGATCAGGTCCTCAAGGTTCAGGACCTGGCCAAGTTTGACTTCTCGGGCACTGATTTTGTGCTCTCATCCCCCGGTGCCAAGATTTCCGCGCAATTTGCGCCGCGCGCCGCCGCCGCCGGCGCCTGCGTCATCGACAATACCAGCCATTTCCGCATGGACCCGGATGTGCCGCTGGTGGTGCCGGAGGTGAACCCGCATCATCTGGCCGGATGGCGCAAGAAGGGCATCATCGCCAATCCTAACTGCTCCACGATCCAGATGGTGGTGGCGTTGAAGCCCCTGCATGATCTGGCCAAGATCCGCCGCGTCGTTGTTTCCACCTATCAGTCGGTGTCGGGCGGCGGCAAGGAGGCGATGGATGAGCTGTTCACCCAGACCCGCGCCATCTATGTCAACGATCCGGTGGAAAAGAAGAAATTCACCAAGCAGATCGCCTTCAACGTCATCCCGCATATTGACGTCTTCATGGATGACGGCATGACGAAGGAAGAGTGGAAGATGGTGGTCGAGACCAAGAAGATCCTTGACCCCGCCATCAAGGTGACGGCGACGGCGGTTCGCGTGCCCGTGTTCATCGGCCATTCGGAATCGATCAATATCGAATTCGAGAACCCGATCACCGCCGACGAGGCCCGCAAGGCCCTGCGCGCCGCCCCCGGCATCTCCGTTGTCGACCATCGCGTGGACGAGGGCTATGTCACCCCCGTCGAAATCGCCGGTGAGGATAATGTCTTCATCAGCCGTATCCGTGAGGATGCGACGGTTGAAAACGGCCTGAACCTGTGGGTCGTGGCCGACAATCTGCGCAAGGGTGCGGCGCTGAACGCCGTACAGATCGCCGAAGTGATGATCCGCGACGGGCATATCGGCCCGGCGGAGTGATTTCTGCAGGATGAGCGATGCGGCGGCCCCAGTGGCCGCCGTTTTGCTTTTGGGGCCAGCGTTGCCATCACCTTTCCGTTCCCCCTGGAACAGACCTTTGTCCGGGTGGTGCCATATGGTAGGACGCTGACCGGCATCGATAACGCCCCCTCCGCCGGGGCCATGCAAAAGGGAATGTGGGAGATGACGAAGCTTGTCCTGATCCGCCATGGTCAGAGCGTGTGGAACCAGTTGGACCTGTTCACGGGCTGGACCGATGTGGACCTGTCGCCGCAGGGCGTGGAGGAGGCCAAGGAGGCCGGCGTCAAGCTGAAGGCGGCGGGCCTGGATTTCGACATCTGCCACACCTCGGTCCTGAAGCGCGCCATCAAGACCAGCAATCTGGCGCTGGAAGCCATGGACCGTATCTGGGTGCCGCAGTTCAAGAGCTGGCAGTTGAACGAGCGCCATTATGGCGGCCTGCAGGGTCTGAACAAGACCGAGACGGCGGCCAAGCATGGCGCCGATCAGGTCAAGATCTGGCGCCGGTCCTACGACATCGCCCCGCCCGTCCTGGCCGAGGATGATGAGCGCCTGCCCGACGCCGACCCGCGCTATGCCGACCTGTCGAAGGAACAACTGCCGCGCACCGAAAGCCTGAAGGATTGCGTGGCGCGCGTGGTGCCCTACTGGACCGACGTGATCGCCCCGCAGGTCAAGGCCGGCAAGCGTGTGCTGGTCGCCGCCCATGGCAACAGCCTGCGCGGTCTGGTCAAGTATCTGTCCGGCATGGGCGATGATGAGATCGTCCAGTTTGAAATTCCGACCGGCAAGCCCATCGTCTATGAGCTGGATGCCGATCTGAAGGCCCTGGACCGGTATTTCCTGGATTGAGCCCCGTTTGCGCCATCGTGGGGATTTTCCCCACGGTGGCCAAGGTTCTATTTCTTGAAGAAGGCCTGGGCAGCGGCCTGTACATCCTGTTTCTCGCGGATCGTGTCGCGCACCCGACGGATTTCCGCCTCCAGTGCCGCGATATAGTCGTTTAGATCCCCGATAGACAGTCCGGTCAGATCCACCGGCTTGGTTGGTTTTGGGGTCGGCAGCAACTCATCCAGGTCGAAAGCCATCGGTTCCCTCCCTATCTTTTCGGGTCGGGGTACTTTGCGGTATTGCGGCCCCGACTGCCACAGCGATCATTAAGGAACCTTTGCCATGTCCCTGCCCAGCCAGATGCGCGCCGTGGAGATCACACAGCCCGGTGGGCCGGAGGTGCTCTCGCTCACCACCCGCCCTGTGCCAGTGCCGGCAGCGGGCGAAGTGCTGATCCAGGTGGCGGCGGCTGGTGTCAACCGGCCGGATGTGGTGCAGCGTCAAGGGCTTTATCCGCCGCCGCCCGGCGCCAGCGACCTGCCGGGGCTGGAAGTATCGGGGACGATTGTGGCTCTTGGTCCCGGCGTCACCGACTGGCAGGTGGGGGACAGGGTGTGTGCCCTGCTGGGCGGCGGGGGATATGCTGAATATGCCACGGTAGCAGCGGGGCAAGTGCTGCCGGTGCCCGATGGGTTGGATATGGTCCAGGCCGCAGCCCTGCCTGAAACCGTTTTCACCGTCTGGACCAATGTCGTGGAGCGGGCTGCCCTGTCGGCTGGGGACAGCTTCCTGGTGCATGGCGGCACATCGGGCATCGGTACCATTGCCATACAAGTAGGGAAAGCGCTGGGTGCCACGGTTTTTGCCACCGCTGGCGGGGTTGACAAGGTAAGAGCCTGCCGCGATCTGGGGGCCGACCACGCGATTGATTACAAGACCCAGGACTTTGTGGCGGTGGTCAAGGAGATCACCGGCAAGCGCGGCGTGGATGTCATTCTGGACATGGTGGGCGGAGATTATTTACCCCGCAATATCGAGTGTCTGGCCGTCGATGGCCGGCATGTCTCGATCGCATTTCTGCGCGGGCCCAAGGTGGAACTGAACCTCGCACCGGTCATGCTTAAACGCCTGACCCTGACCGGGTCCACCCTGCGGGCGCGGTCGTCAGTGCAGAAGGCGGCCCTGGCAGCGACTGTACGGGACAAGGTCTGGCCGCTTGTGACGGCCGGCAAGGTGCGCCCGGTCATTGCCACGACCTTCCCGCTGGAACAGGCGGCAGATGCACATCGGCTGATGGAAAGCTCTGCCCATATCGGAAAGATCATGCTGGTTCTGTAAGCCTGCTGCCTGTTTGGTAAAAAATCCCGTGGCTTGTCCCGTGCCGGGACGCTATAGGTGATGCGTCGTTGACTTGTCCGTCCGGTTGGCTGCGCGGGGCCCCTCCCGCGCGCGACGGGCGGCTTTTGCGTTCATGGATCGATTTGCTACCGGCCCGATGGTCGGCAAAGCGTTTGAGGAGGAAGCATGGCACTGCCCCTGATGCCGAAGGCCACCGCCGTGTGGCTGGTCGAAAATACCAGCCTGACCTTTGAGCAGGTCGCGGAATTCTGCGGCATGCATGAGCTTGAGGTGCAGGCCATCGCCGATGGCGAGGTGGCGGTTGGCATGGTCGGCCGCGACCCAGTGGCCGGCGGTGAACTGACGGCGGAAGAGATTGCCCGTGTTGAGGCCAATCCCAACCTGAAACTGAAGATGCGCCATCAGGACCTGCCGCAGCCGGTGGCCCGTTCCAAGGGCCCGCGCTACACACCGGTCACCAAGCGTGGCGACAAGCCCGATGCGATTGCTCACCTGCTGAAGGCCCATCCGGAATTGTCGGATGCACAGATCTGCAAGCTGATCGGCACGACCAAGCCGACCATTGCTGCCGTTCGTGACAAGACCCATTGGAATTCCGCCAACATCAAGGCCCGTAACCCTGTGCTGCTGGGTCTGTGCAGCCAGCGCGAGTTGGATGCCGCCTTGGAGCGGGCCCGCCGTGGCCGTCCTGAGCTGGAAACCCCTGAAATGGACGCGGTGGACGAGGATATGGACCCGACGCTGGCCGAGGGTGATCAGGAAGACTGAGCGGTACCTTGCGTTCATCGGAAATTGGCCGGCTTCCCTTGTGAAGCCGGCCTTTTTCTTTTCAGGCGTTGGTACGATATCCTGCTTCTCGACGGCTAACGCTATGGGGGGTGAAATGGTGCAGTGGTTCTTCCATAATGATGACGAGCGTGTAGGCCCCCTGGAAGGGCAGGCGGCCCTGGATTATGTGCGTGCCCACCCCGACGCATTCTGCTGGCGCCATGGAATGGCCGAGTGGCTGCCGGTGCGGGCGGTCGCAGAACTGGTGCCGCAAGACAGCCCGTGGGGAACGGCTGGGGCGCCCCCGCCCCCGCCGCGCGGCGGCGCCCGTTATTCCCGTGCCGACCGGATCGATTTCAAGATCCACGGGCAGGAAATGCAGTTTGTGGAGGTTGAACTGGACCCTGGCGAAAGCGCCATCGCCGAAGCGGGGGCCATGGTCTACAAGGACCCGTCGGTGGAGATGCACACAATCTTCGGCGATGGCAACGAGTCGGGCGGTTTCCTGGATAAGCTGATCGGTGCTGGCAAACGGGTGTTGACGGGAGAAAGCCTGTTTACCACCGTGTTCACCCAGGCGGGCCAGGGCAAGGCCCGCGTAGCGTTTGCGGCCCCGTTTCCGGGCACGATCCTGCCGCTGAACCTGGCAGACCTTGGTGGTGGCCTGATTTGCCAGAAGGACAGTTTCCTGGCGGCAGCCAAGGGGGTGTCAGTGGGCATCCATTTCCAGCGGCGTGTCCTGACCGGACTGTTCGGTGGTGAAGGTTTCATCATGCAGAAGTTGACCGGCGACGGTTGGGTTTTCGCCCATGTCGGCGGGGCCGTCATGGAGCGGCAGTTAGCAGCGGGTGAAGTGCTGCATGTGGATACGGGCTGCGTGGCCGCCTTTACGCCCGATATCGACTTTGATCTGGTGCAGGTGGGCGGGGTAAAATCCGTCCTGTTCGGCGGCGAAGGCCTGTTTTTTGCCACGCTGCGCGGTCCGGGCCGGGTCTGGATTCAGTCATTGCCGTTCTCGCGGCTGGCGGGTCGGATGCTGTCAGCGGCCGTGCCGGGCGCCGGCAAGGGAGAGGGCAGCGTCCTGGGGCCGCTGGGTGAGTTTGTTATGGGGGGCAAACGCTGAACTTTGCGGTCGAACCGTGGTTCTGTGCGAATGGATAGCTTGCGGTGCCGAAGACATCGCGACAGGGTGACGGTGTGACCGGGCCACCGCCGTTCCGGTTGATCATGACCGACCGGTAAGAGGACGTCACAATGGGCATCGTCATCCCTTTTCCAGGCGCCGCAGAACCTTTCAGCCGGGCGGTGACACTGGCCGATCAATTGGTCGATGTTACGGCAGGCCTGCCCCTGCTGGTGCATGCGGTTGATGATCTTGGTCGGTCAGCGGAAAGCCTATGCCGCACGCTTCAAGGTGGGTTGATGGCCATGAACCAGGCATTTGGTCAGGCCTTGCGGGTCAATGCCGCGCATCACCAGATCCAGGTCGAAGCGCAGGCAGCGATTGATCTGGCCGCCACCAACCCGGAGGCCGCTGCCGCGCGGCTGACCGAACTGCGTGCGGATTATGCGCGACTGACGAGCCCGGACTTTCGCGCCTGACGCGTGGATTACAATGCGTTCACCTTAATTCCATTGGCTTTCCATCCACCCCGCGCCAGAGTGTGGCCCATGTGCCCCGAGCCGGGAGGAAAGAAGCCTCGTGAACCAGAATGCACGTCCTCAACAAAGCCGCCGCTGGCGCCTGCTGGCGGCCGGCGTCGTGTTGTCGGCTTTTGTCAGCCTTGCGGCTACCCTGCCGTCTGCCGCCCGCGTCTTTGATCCGGAGACCTTCACCCTGAAAAATGGGATGCAGGTGGTGGTGATCAATAATCCCCGTGCCCCGGTCGTCAGCCATATGGTCTGGTATAAGGTGGGGTCGGCAGATGAGACGCCGGGCAAATCCGGTCTGGCCCATTATCTTGAGCATCTGATGTTCAAGGGCACAGACAAAATGAAGCCGTCAGAGTTTTCCCGCACGGTGGCCCGCAATGGCGGGCGCGACAACGCCTTCACCGCTTATGATTATACGGCCTATTTCGAGAATATCGCCCGTGACCGCCTGGAACTGGTCATGGGGATGGAGGCCGATCGGATGGTGAACCTGCGTCTCACCGATGAGATTGTTCTGCCTGAACGTCAGGTGATTCAGGAGGAACGGCGGCAGCGGACCGAGAATGAGCCGGCATCGCGCCTGTTCGAGCAGATGTACAGCCTGCTGTTTGTGCACCACCCCTATGGCACCCCCATCATCGGTTGGATGCATGAAATTGAGAAATTGACCACCCAGGACGCCCTGGATTTCTACAAACGTCATTATGCGCCCAACAATGCCATCCTGGTGGTGGCGGGCGATATCACGGCCAAAGAACTGAAGCCGCTGGCGGAGAAGACCTATGGTCAGATCGCACCAGTGGACAATATCCCAGCGCGTGTGCGGGTGACCGAACCCCCCACCGAGGGTGCGCGGCGCATCACCCTGACCGATGATCAGGTGCGCCAGCCCAATTGGACCCGGATGTGGCGGGCCCCCAGCTATAATGCCGGGGAGAAACAGCATGCCTATCCGCTGGAAGTGCTGGAAAACATTCTGGCCGATGGGGCCACCTCCCGGCTGTACCGGTCGCTGGTGGTGGAACAGAAAATCGCGGCGGGGGTGAACCTGTCCTATAATGCCTCTGCTCTGGACCTTGGCACCTTGTCCATTTCCGCCACCCCAGCTCCTGGGCAGGATGTGGCCGCCATGGAGGCGGCCATTGACGCCGAGTTGGCGAAACTGCTGTCAGGCGGTGTAACCGATGCCGAAGTGGCATCGGCCAAAGTCCGCCTGCGTCGCGACGCGATCTTTGCCCGCGACAGCCTGCAGGGTCCGGCCTACGCTTTTGGTGTCGCGCTGACCACCGGGCAGACGGTGGCCGATGTGGAAGCGTGGCCCGATCGGATTGCAGCGGTTACCCGTGAGCAGGTTGAGGCAGCCGCCCGCCATGTTCTGTCTCAGGGTAACCATGTCACCGGCATCCTGATGCCCGCCGAACCGGCGGCGACCGCCGCTTCGGCGCCGCCGACTGCCGCGCCGGCCACCGTCGGGGGAAGCAAATGATGGATTTTACCAAGATGATCCACCGCGCCGGTCTGTTGCTGCTGGCTGTCGTCGCCATGCTTGTCCCCAGCCTGCCTGCCGCCGCCGTCGATATTGAAAAGGTGGTTAGCAAGGGTGAGATAGAGGCCTGGCTGGTCCGGGACACCAAGAACCCAATCATCGCGATGCAGTTCGCGTTTGAAGGCGGAACGGAGCGTGATCCGGCCGATAAGCTGGGCCTCGCCATTATGGTTGCCAGCACCATGGATGAAGGGGCAGGGAACCTGGACAGCCAGGCATTTCAGGGCAAGCTGGATGAAAACTCCATCACCCTTTCCTTTAATGCCGGTCGTGACGCATTCGTTGGCCAGTTGGTCACCTTGCGGGAGACAAAGGACACGGCCTTCGATCTGATGCGTTTGGCCCTGACCCAGCCGCGCTTTGACATGGAAGCTGTCGAGCGCATCCGCGGACAGTTGCAGACCAGTCTCCGCCGGTCACAAGCCGATCCCAGTTACTGGGCGCAACTCGCCTTTGGATATGCCTTATTCCCCAATCATCCCTATGGTTTGCCACAGCGCGGCTTTACCGAAACCCTGGCGGCCATCACCCGTGATGATCTGGTGCAGTTCGCCCGTACCCGCCTGTCCCGGCAGGGCTTAAAAGTCGCCGTTTCGGGCGATATCACCGCCAAGGAACTGGCGCCGCTGCTGGATAAGCTGTTCGGTGCGCTGCCGGTCAAGGCCACACTGGCGCCGGTGGCCGATGTAACGCCTGCCGCGCAGGGAAAGACCATTCTGGTCCCCCGCCCCATTCCGCAGACTGTCATGGTTCTCGCCCATAGCGGTCTGGATCGGTCGGACCCGGACTGGTATGCCGCGACCATCGTGAATTATGTCCTTGGCGGTGGTGGCTTCTCCTCCCGTCTCATGGACGAAGTCAGGGAAAAGCGGGGCCTGACCTATGGTATCGGGTCCTCGCTGCAAAGCTTTGACCATGCCAACCTGATCACTGTCAGTGGCTCGACGGTCAATGAGAAGGCAGCGGAGGCCATTTCGGTTACGAAACAGATCTGGGGGGAAGTGGCCAAGAATGGGATTACGGAGGCCGAACTGCGTGATGCCCAAACCTATCTGACGGGGTCGTTCCCGCTGCAGTTCACCAATAACGGGGCGATTGCCGGTCTGTTGTTGCAGGTACAGCGTGATGATTTGGGTATCGATTTTCTGAACAAGCGCAACGACCTGCTGAATGCCGTAACCATTTCGGATGTGAAACGTGTGGCGGACCGCCTTCTTGACCCTGAGAAACTGACCACGGTGCTGGTCGGTCAACCGGTGGGGATTGAGCCCACAGGAACCTTTGTCATGCAGGGTCAAAAAATCGGGATTGTGGGTCCAGAGGCGCTTTTGGACCAACCCAAATGATCCCTCTGCCATAAGCAGAAAAGAAAAGGGGCGGCCAATCAGCCGCCCCTTTGCGTTCTGACGGGCTGATGGCGTGCCGTTCAGGCGCGCTTGGCCCCGATATAGGCCACATCACTGCGGCCCGTATCGAAATCGGTCAGCGGGATCGGGTATTCGCCGGTGAAGCAGGCGTCGCAATATTGCGGCAGATCGCCATCGCGCTTGGCATGGTCCAGCGACTTGTACAGCCCGTCCAGCGAGATGAAAGCCAGACTGTCGGCATTGATGAAAGAGCGCATTTCTTCCACCGTCATGCGGTGGGCGAGCAGCTTTTCCTTTTCCGGCGTGTCGATACCGTAGAAACAGGGATGGCTGGTCGGCGGGCTGGAAATGCGCATATGCACTTCCTTGGCGCCGGCATCGCGCATCATCTCAACGATCTTCACCGATGTGGTGCCGCGAACAATACTGTCATCCACCAGAATGATGCGCTTGCCCTCAATAAAATGCCGGTTGGCATTATGCTTGAGCTTCACGCCCAGGCGGCGGATTTTGTCCGTTGGCTGAATGAAGGTGCGGCCGACATAATGGTTGCGGATAATTCCCAGATCGAAGGGAATACCGCTCTCTTCCGCGTAGCCCAGGGCCGCCGGCACACCGGAATCCGGCACGGGGATCACCAGGTCAGCGTCGATATGGCTTTCGATGGCCAGTTGCGCACCGATCTTCTTGCGCACGCCATAGACAGAGTGCCCTTCCATGAAGCTGTCCGGGCGGGCGAAATAGATATACTCAAAAATACAGAATTTGGAGCCGGTCTGCTGGAACGGGCGCAGCGACTGCACGCCGTTCTTGTCCAGCACCACCATCTCGCCCGGCGCGATATCGCGCACATACTCGGCGCCGATAATGTCCAGTGCCACGGTCTCAGAGGCCAGCACATGGGTATCGCCCAGACGGCCCAGGACCAGCGGACGCACACCATGCGGGTCACGCACGCCCACAACCTGATCCTTGGCCATGCAGACCAGGGAATAGGCACCCTCAATCTGACGCAACGCGTCCACCAGACGGTCGATGACCGAACCGTTACGGCTTGTCGCCATCAGATGGATGATGGTCTCGGTATCGGAGGTCGACTGGAACAGGCAGCCGCGGCGCACCAACTGCCGGCGCAACTGCATGGCATTGGTCAAGTTGCCGTTATGGGCCAGGGCGAAGCCGCCGAACTCAAACTCTGCGAAAAGCGGCTGCACATTGCGCAGCGAGCGTTCGCCGGTGGTGGCATAACGCACATGGCCGATGGCGATGTCACCGGTCAGGTTGCGCATAACCGTTTCGCTGCCAAAGATATCCCCGACCTGGCCCAGGGCCCGATGCTGGGGGAAATCCTGACCGTCGAAGCTGACGATACCTGCCGCCTCCTGACCGCGATGCTGGAGCGCATGCAGGCCCAGCGCCACAAGCGCCGCTGCATCCTGGGGACCGTACACACCGAAGACGCCGCACTCCTCGCGCAGCTTGTCGTCGTCGAAGGGATGGGTCGTGAGCATGGGCAGGGCGCCTTTCGCGGGGAAGATGGTGTCCGGTGGGGTCGTGTTCTAAGGCCCGGTTCAGCGTTGGTCCCCTTCGGGACGTCGATCCGGTTGGTCTGGTTGCGGCTGATCGGTGCTTTTGATCACCTGGTCAAGACGACCAAGATCTTCGGCATTATAGCCGCGATCCGTCTCCGGCACAGCCGCGTTCCCCGCAGATGTGGGGCGCGGATTGGCCAGTCGTTCCAGGGTGCGTCGCGCGTTCTCGGCTTCCTCCAGCCGCTGTTGGGCGCGTTGCGCCTCGCGCTGCGCTGGGGACAGGTCGGCATTGGGCAGGAAGTCGCGCAGAATGTCGGCACCGGTTTCCAGGAAAGGGCGCGACTTCGCCTCGCGTAGCCAGACCGGTTGTTCCGGCCAGAGCCAGGCAGCAAAAAGAAAAGCCAGCGACACCAGCACCGCACCCCGCACCACCCCGAAGGCAAAGCCCAGCGACCGGTCGATGGCCGAGAGGCTGCTTTCCTGCACCTTGCCGGAAATGGTGCTGGTCACCACCGAGAGCGCGATCAGCGACAAGGTAAAGACGCCGAGAATGGTGACGCCATCGGCGACATATTGGGTGCTGATATAGGTGCGGGTGTAGGGCGCTGCCGCCGGAAACAGCCAGAGGGTGGCCAGGGCCGCACCAATCCAGGCGGCGACCGACAGCACTTCGCGCACGAAACCGCGCGCAAACGCCATCAAGGCCGAGATCAGCAGGACGGTGACGACGGCAACGTCAACGGGGTTCAGGCTGCTGCCTTCCATGCGGCTTCCCCCTCAATCCCGGCTGCGTGGCGGGCGCGGTGGTGCGTCCGCCTGGAACAATGGCAACAGATCGGACAGATGGTCCAGTTCGATACGCCGCAACCCTTCCGCCGAACCATCGCCGCGCGACCGGCGCGGCTGTGGCATCAGGGCACGGTTGAAGCCCAGTTTGGCGGCTTCCTTCAAACGCTGGTCGGTCTGGCTGACCGCGCGGATATCGCCCGACAGGCCGATTTCGCCAAAAACAACAGCATCGGCCGGCACCGGTTCCCCCGTCAGGGAACTGATCAGGGCAGCAGCAACCGCCAGATCGGCAGCGGGTTCGGAGATTTTCAGGCCGCCGGCCACCGACAGGTAAACATCGTTGGCCCCGATGGCAACGCCGCAACGAGCCTCCAGCACGGCCAGAACCATGGCGAGGCGCGACGTGTCCCAGCCCACGACGGCCCGCCGCGGCGTGCCCAGCGGTGAGGGGGCAACCAGGGCCTGCACCTCCACCAACACGGGTCGTGTCCCCTCCAGCCCGGCGAAGACCGCGGTCCCGGTAATGTCGCGGCGGCGGTCGGCCAGAAACAGTTCGGACGGGTTCGGCACCTCGACCAACCCATCCTCCCCCATTTCGAACACGCCGATTTCATCGGTGGCCCCGAAACGGTTCTTGACCGCGCGCAGGATGCGGAACTGGTGCCCGCGCTCCCCTTCAAAATAAAGCACGGTGTCGACCATATGTTCCAGGACGCGAGGGCCTGCGATTTGCCCATCCTTGGTCACATGGCCCACGATCAACAGGGTGATGCCCTTGCGCTTGGCCACCCGGATCAGTTCCGCCGAACAGGCCCGCACCTGGGCCACGGTGCCCGGCGCGCTGTCCAGATTGTCGATATACATGGTCTGGATCGAATCGATCACCGCGACCTGTGGCCCATCGGCGGCTTCCAGGCTGGCCACGATATCGCGGACATTGTTGGCTGATGCCAATTGGACGGGTGCGTTCGCCAGACCCAGACGGGATGCGCGCATGCGCACCTGATCGACCGCTTCCTCCCCGCTGATATAGGCGCAGCGTGTGTCCTGGGCCAGGCAGCAGGTTGCCTGCAGCAAGAGGGTGGATTTGCCGATGCCGGGGTCACCGCCCACCAGCAGGGCCGAGCCATGGACCAGACCGCCGCCGCAGACGCGGTCAAATTCCTGGATGCCCGTCATACGACGGGGCGCATCGGCCGGGACACCAGAGAGAGCAACAAATTCGATCTTGCGCCCGCCGCCGGCCTTGCCCAGCCCCTTGGGCATGGCATCGGCCACCTGCTCTTCGACAAGTGTGTTCCATTCACCGCAAGCGTCGCACTTGCCCGACCATTTGGGGAAGCTGGCGCCGCAATTCTGGCAGACATATTTGCTGGTGGCGCGGGCCAAATTCGTCCTGGCTCCAGGGGTGGTGACGCGGCCCCTATATAGACATTGAAAGGCCGGCTGGGGAGACCTTCATAACACGATTGCAACATGCGCAGGGACCTTCGCACAGGGCCTATGCCTGACGGGTGGGGAGCCGCCTATCTGTGCTGTGAAAAATCGTCTCGTCAGCAACGGTTGGGCGTGAGAGCAAGGGAGTTGAGAAGTGCCTGGACCTGAACGGGCACCATCGGTCGCGTCACCGCAGGATGACGGGGCCGCACACGCCATGTCCAAGGAGACAGCAATCATGACCACCGAGTCCCCCGCCCTTGCTGTGACGCTGGCCGATATCAAGGAGGCCGCGCAGGCCCTGGCCGGCCATATCATGGAGACGCCCTGCGTGCCGTCGCGCACCCTGTCGCATCTGACGGGAGCCGAAATCTGGGTGAAGTTTGAGAATTTGCAGTTCACGGCAGCGTTTAAGGAACGCGGCGCGTTGAACAAGCTGCGCAAGCTGACCACGGCGGAACGGGCGCGGGGTGTGGTGGCCATGTCGGCCGGCAATCATGCGCAGGGTGTGGCCTATCATGCCGGACGTCTGGGTATACCCGCCACCATCGTCATGCCAGAAGGCACCCCCTTCACCAAGGTGGAACGCACAGAGGAACATGGGGCACGGGTCGTACTGAAAGGGGCGGTCCTGGCCGAGGCGGCGGCGGAAGCCGAGCGCCTGAGCCAGGAAGAAGGCTTGGTCTTTGTGCATCCTTATGATGATGTGGATGTCATCGCGGGGCAGGGCACGATCGGCCTGGAAATGCTGATGGCGGCCCCGCATCTGGATACGCTGGTTGTGCCGGTGGGCGGCGGCGGGCTGATCAGCGGTATCGCCGTGGCCGCCAAGGCCCTGAATCCGGCCATTCGGATCATCGGCGTCGAGGTGGAAGCCTACCCGGCCATGGTCCAGGCCCTCAAGGGCGAACCGATCCAGGTGGGTGGCGACACTATCGCAGAAGGCATTGCGGTGAAGAATGTCGGTGCCAAGACATTGGAGATCTGCCGCGCCCTGGTCGATCAGGTCGTGCTGGTTCCTGATGTGGCGGTGGAAGAGGCCGTGGCCTTGTTCTTGAACATCGAGAAGACCGTGGCGGAAGGGGCGGGTGCCGCAGGGCTGGCGGCGGTCCTGACCCATCCGCAGATGTTCCAGGGATCGAAGGTCGGTCTGGTCCTGTGCGGGGGCAATATCGACAGCCGCCTGCTGGCCCAGGTGATCATGCGCCAGTTGGTCCGCGAAAGCCGCCTGATCGCCGTCCGTATCGCCATCCCGGACCGGCCCGGCGTGCTGGCCCGGATCACCGGTCTGGTGGGTGAAGCCGGTGGCAATATCATCGAAGCCTCGCACCAGCGCCTGTTCACGACCACCACTGTCAAGGCCACCGACATCGACCTGACCATCGAGTGCCGATCCAAGCGCCATGCCGAACGCGTCCTGGAGACGCTGCGCACACGCGGCGGGTTGCAGGTGCAGGTTCTGGCGGGCGGGGTGGAGTGATATGGAGCCTGTCAGGTGAGTGCGCGCTCCGCACAGCCTGTCTTCACGCCGCCCGCACAATCTCCACGCCCACGGCTTCACATTCCTCGAAAGCGTCGAGTTTTTCGAGGCGAATCAGGGCGGTCAGGACGCGGTTGGGGGACAGCAGGGCCGCAGCCAGCCGTTCGGCCAGGCATTCCAGCAGATTGGTATGGCCTTCTGTCACGATGCGGCTGGCCGTTTCCACAAGGGCCGCATGGGTCCAGGGGGCGGGGTCGTCCGGCGCCAGGGCCAGTTCCAGGTTGAGGCGCAGGCGCTGTGGCTTCACATGTTCGTAATCATAGATGCCGATCAGCGTCGTGACCACCAGATCGCGCACAACCAGCACCACCTGTCCGGCGTCGCGCGGCGGCGCGGCGGGGGCGGGGTGGGGCACGGGGCGGAGCTGCGGCTGCGTCATGCGCCTTCGTCTATCATTGGGACCGGGTGGCGGCAAGCGACGGGGACGCCGGGGCAGACCCGACGCTTTCACGGGCGGACGGCCTTTAGAGCCCATCCTTTCGGTGCGGTGGTGCTTCTTGCCTTCGAGAGATAGAGTGCGCGACACTCAGTCAAAGGCATACGGGGACACTCATGCGTTACGAACAGGATGCGGCACAGAGGGCGACGGTATTGCGACATTTGTCGCAATCGCTCGCCGGTGCTGTCGCCCTGTTTGAAAAGCATGAGCATGTCAAGCTGGCCACCTTTCCGGATTTTAAGAAAGCGCGCGCCCGCTATCTGGAAATCCAAGCATTGATCTTCACCATTACCGACAAGGCGGAGGAAGCGCCCAATCGTGGAGTTCCGGCCGATCTGAAAGGATGGTTGATCCGCATGCGGTTGCGCGGCATCGCCAGCTTCACCCGCATGAGCCTCAGTTTCTTCCGCGACCCGCCGGAGCTGCTGATCCATGCGCTGGGTGCTTATGACATCCTGCAAGAGGAACGCGACGGGCTGATGAGCCTGCTGAATGATTTTGACATGATGCTCATGGAAGCGGCATTGGACGACAAGACCTCCATGGAACTGGACAAGGTCCGGGGCCAGATGGAGGAGATTGTCGTACTGCTGGACAAGCATCTAAAGGGCGCGCCAGCGGCGCTGCGCACCTTCGACTGATCGACAACACCAGGACACAGCGTCCCGATGGGTAGAACTTATCAGGGGCTGGCGTTTCAGTGCTTATCCCGCGGCGCGGGCCCGTTCGACCAGGAACCGGTCCTCAAATTCAGCCGCAGGCAGGGGACGGGAGATCAGGAACCCCTGGATCGTCTGGCACCCCATGTCGCATAGCCAGTCCCGCTGCGGCTCCGTCTCCACCCCCTCTGCCACAATCTCCAGACCCAGGCGTTGACCCAGTTCGAGAATGGTGGCGGGGATGGCCACATCGTGCGGCACCGTCTGCATAAAGCCACGGTCGATCTTCAGCACTGTCAGCGGAATACGCCGCAGATGGGAAAGGGAGGAATAACCCGTGCCAAAATCATCAATAGCCATGCCGACGCCGATGTCGCGCAGGACCCGCAGCATGGCGAAGTCGCCCGTCGCCGCCGTCATGGCCACGGTTTCTGTAATCTCAAGCGTCAGCAGATGTGCCGGCAGCCCGGATTTGGCCAGGGCAACGCGGACACGGTTGGGAAAATCGGCATCGGCCAGTTGCCGCGGGCTGACATTGATGGCGACCGGCAAATCACCATGCTGGCGCCGCCAAGCCGCGGCTTGCCGGCAGGCTTCCCCCAGGACCCAGTCGCCGATCGGGCCAATCAGTCCCGTTTCTTCCGCCACCGGGATAAAATCGCCGGGGGCGACATAACCCTCGTCGGTCTTCCAGCGCAGAAGCGCCTCTGCACCCCGCAGAAGCAGGCTGCGCGGGTCCATCTTGGGTTGGTAAAACAGTTCGAATTCGCCGCGCAGTTCAGCCGCGCGTAACCGCGCCTCGGTCCGCAGGCGCGACATGGCCTGTTCCGACATTTCAGCCGAAAACATCCGCCAGCACCCGGTGCCCGCGGCCTTGGCGGCATACATGGCGACGTCGGCACAGCGGAGGATCTGCCGCGCGTCCTGTCCGTCACTGGGCCACAGCGAGATGCCGATAGACGCACTGGGATGCAGTTGATGGCCATCCAGATCCAGCGGTCGGGCCAGGGTCGCCAGAATACGATCCGCGACCTGAATTGCCTCTTTCGGTTCCCGCACTTCTTCGACCAGCACCAGGAATTCATCCCCGCCCAGGCGTCCAACCGTGTCAGAATGGCGCAGCGTTTCGGCAAGGCGCTGGGCGATACCTTGCAGCATACGGTCGCCCATATCATGCCCGAGGCTGTCATTCACATGCTTGAAACGATCAAGGTCGAGGAACAGCACTGCCAGCCCCCGCTTCGTCCGCCGTGCCCGCGACAGCGCATGTTCCAACCGTTCCAGCAGTAGTGCGCGGTTGGGCAGTTCAGTTAGCGGGTCACGGGTGGCCAGTTGCCGCAATTGCCCCTGGCTTTCATCCAGCTTATCCAGTGTTTCGTTGATCCGTTGGGTCAGACGGCCCAACTCGTCCCGTTCATGCCCTGGTGGCACCGTCACCCGGGTATCACGGGGATTATCCGGGTCGATGCCGGCCACCGCCTGTTCCAGTTCTACCAATGGCCGGGTCAGGAAACGGTGAAACACCCAGGTCAGCATCAGGCCCAGCAGAATATTGCGCACCAGGCCGCCCAACAAGGAAGAGCCGACAAAGGCGATGTAGTCAGCGGACACCAGCGCCATGTCGAGATCAATGCGCAGAAGACCGATCGGGGGTTTTTCCCGGCCATCATCCTGTGGACGATAAAGAATCCGGGTTCCGCGTGCCAGATCGCCGAAAACCAGCCGCCCGATGGTGCTGTTGCCCGCTGTGCTGGCGGGCAGGGCGCGATGGTGCGCCCAAAGAGGCTGGTCATCGGAAATCCGGATTTCGATGCCGGCGATGGCACCAATTGACAGCGCCGAATTGCCGATTTGCTGAGCCAGCGCCTCGTCCACGTTCCAGGCGGCCGCAGCAGCGCTGCCTTCCATCAGGTCGAGCATCTGTTCGACCAGTTCACTGGCCTTGCCCCGTTCACGCCATGTTGCCCAGGCGACTTCCAGCCCGCTTAGGAACAGCCCGATGATACAGGCAGCCAGGACGGCCCGCGCCGCCTGTCTTGCCGCCAAAGAATTGCCCAGCCCCTTCAGCATCGCCCTCCCCGGAGGCTTCGCGTCGGCCGTTTATCCGGCGACACCGTTCAGGTCCCCGTAAGGGGTAGCATGACAGTATTGCGGTAATTCGCGGTCGCCATCATGCCCGAAAACCGGTCGGACTGTACAAGCAATTATTGGGCAAGCGGTCAGAACTTCGCCAAACAACTTTTGCGTCATTACCTCAAAGATTTCTTCTTCCTTTTTTCGCAGCAAAACAAAAAGGGCCGGCCCACTGGGCCGACCCTTTGATAGACAAACGCAGTGTCCCGGCAGGGGCCCGCTGGTTAGGAAGCCGTTTTCAGCTTGCGGAACTGTGCCCACATGGGTGAGGGATTCTTGTCCAGGTCAAACGCGCGGGTGTTCTTGGGGTCCAAACCCTGGCGGCGGCATTCCAGCGCGAAGATGTTGGTGTTGGCCGGGTCCAGGCCCAGTTCGGTGCAGGCGGTATTAAAAGCGTTCTGGAAATCGGCGCTGCTCATCTTGTCACCTTCGCAGGTTGAACGATCTTCGGGTCCATCGGGCCGGTCCGGTGTCGGTCAACAGCTCCAGGCCGTCTTCCTTCACGCATCGCAGCATCGCCGGCCATTACGGCCGAATTGCGAAGCCTTTGATCCAAAACGATGGCATTCACATGATCAGATCAAATCATCGGGGTATCTGTTGCAACAGCGAACAATGCATAGCGGACCCTTTTGCGTCGCGGGATGATTGTGTGCTGCCCAGGCCCCGGTTGTTGAATGGACCGACAGCGATTATGGTCCGGTCATGAGCACACGACCCTTGCCCTTTGTCCTAGCGTTGGACCTGCCCGATCCGCTGGCGGCGTTTGCCGTCCTGGCGGGGGAGAGGGGCGCTATGCTGCTGGATGGCGCAGCAGCGGAGGGGGCGCGTGCGCAGTACACGATTCTGGCTGCCGATCCGTTCAGTTGGATCGAAGCGGCCAGCGACGGCACCGTGAGGCGTGATGGAGCCCTGCTGTCGGTGGACCCCTTCACCGCACTGGAACAGGCACTCGTACCGTTTTCTCGGCCGGTTCCCCCTGGCCTGCCCGCCTTTACCGGCGGCGCAGTCGGGGTGATGGGGTATGAGTTGGGGCGTCATCTGGAACGGTTGCCGACCCCGCACCGCACCGGTATCCATCTGCCCGATATGGCCTTTGGCCTGTATGACACGGTCGCAGTGATCAGTCATGCCGAGAATCGGGCCTGGGTACTGTCGGGGGCAGAGCGCGAGGCTGATGAGGCGTGTCGCCCTGCCAGGGCCAGGGTGTTGGCCCAGGCGCTGCACGATCGGCTTACCGCTGCCCCGGCCTTGGCGCGCGACACGGGCGACGGTCTGTTGCGGCGGCCCGGTTGGGGGGCCGAGCTGTCGCCCGCTACCTATCGTGACCGTGTCGTGCGTATTCTCGACTATATCCGGGCCGGTGATATCTATCAGGCCAACATGACCCAGCGCTTCCTGGGCCGATTGCGATCCGGAGTGACCGCCTGGGATGTGTATCGCCGGCTGCGCCCCCGGACGGCAGCGCCGTTTTCTGCCTATTTGAACCTGGGACAGGGCCGGGCAATTGCGTCGGGATCGCCGGAACGGTTTTTATCGCTGACCGCCGGTGGCGCCATCGAAACGCGGCCCATCAAGGGCACCCGCCCCCGCCATGCCGATGCTGCGCGCGATGCGGCCCTGGCTGCCGAACTATTGTTGTCGGAGAAGGACCGGGCGGAAAATCTGATGATCGTGGACCTGCTGCGCAATGACCTGTCGCGGGTGGCGCAGATCGGATCGGTAAAGGTGCCCAGTCTGTGGGGCCTGGAAAGCTACCGCACCGTGCATCACCTGACCTCTGTCGTCACGGGCCGGTTGAAGCCGGGCCTGGGCCCCGTCGATTTGTTGCGCGCCAGTTTCCCCGGCGGGTCGATCACCGGCGCGCCCAAGATACGGGCCATGGAGATCATCCATGAGCTGGAACCTGCCCGGCGCGGCCCCTATTGCGGATCGGTAATGTGGATCGGCTGGGATGGCGCCATGGACAGTTCCATCATCATCCGTACCGCCGCGATGTCGGGCGACAAGGTGCAGGTGCAGGCGGGCGGCGGCATCGTGGCCGACAGCGAGCCGGAGGCCGAGTATCAGGAGAGCCTGACCAAGGCCAAAGCCATCCTGACCGCTCTGGACCCCGCCATGGCCTGGCCCCCCGCTATTGCGGCGGATGAGGCGGGGGAGCAGGCGGCATGAGTGTCATCTGGCTGAACGGTGATTTTGTGGCTGCCGAAAAGCCAGCTCTGTTGGGCCATGATCGCGGTTTCACCTTGGGTGACGGCCTGTTTGAGACCATCGCCGTCAAAGCCGGCGTGCCCCTGCGTCTGGATGCCCACCTGAAACGCCTGCGCGACGGGGCAGACTTTCTGGGCTTGGCTGTGCCGGCGTCTGACCAGGCCCTGCACGACGCCATTCTGGGTCTTCTGGGGGCGAACGGCATGGGGGGGGAAGCAGCGGTGCGTCTCACCCTGACCGCCGGTCCCGGCCCACGGGGCCTGCCACGGCCAGAGGTCGCCGCCCCCACCCTGATGCTGGCTGCCGGCCGTATCCCGGCAGAGGCCCCGCCCGCGAAACTGATTATCGCACGGACCACCTGCCGCAACGAGAAATCACCCTTGTCGCGGCTGAAAACGCTGAACTATCTCGACAGTATCATCGCCCGGCGGGAGGCGGTTGCGCGCGGGGCCGATGATGCCGTGATGCTGAACAGCCAGGGGCGCGTGGCGGAAGCCACCGCCGCCAACCTGTTCTTGTCGCTGAACGGGCGTTGGGTCACGCCGGCCGTGGCCGAAGGCGCCTTGCCTGGCACCATGCGCGCGGCGCTGATCAAGAACTGGCGGGCGGAGGAACGGGCGGTGACCGTGGAGGAACTGCGCCGCGCCGACGACATGGTCCTGACCAACGCGCTGGGCCTGCGTAAGGTGGCGCGGGTACTGGGTTGATGCCCTATCGGCGTGTCATCTGGCGCGATAGGTCAGGCTGTCATCCACGGCAAAAGACACAAGACAGCCGCGATGGCCGGTTGGCAGACGGTCCCGCCGGCAAAGGATGATGTGGCTGTCATCCGAGCAGATATATTTCACAGCCTCTTCCAGCAGGGACAGAGAGAACCAGCGACCGGGGCATAGTCGTTTTCCCATGCCGAACGGCAGGTAGCGGAAGCCTTTGGCCGCATCGGGGTCCAGAAAACGCTCTGGCATGAATTTGCGGGGCATGTCCCAATGATCCGCCTTGCGGTGTAGCGCGTAAGTGGAGATCACGAATTCGCCGGATGCCCCCACAGGACACTTGCTGTCTTTTCCATCCGACACTTGCTCGTAGCCGAATTGCCGGAAGGGTGGATAAAGCCGCAGCACCTCCATCACGAAGCAGCGGGCGAAATCAGGATCATCATGGATCTGCCGTTGGTACTGGGGTCGGGCCGCCAGACAGAGCAGTGCCGATCCCAGCGCGGAGGACAGGCTGAAGGAGGCGACCAGCATGCTGGTCACTTCGCCATTCACCTGCGCCTGGGTCAGCTTGCCCTGGTTGCGCAGGTCCAGCAGCGTGGACAGCCATGACCCCTCACGCGGGACCGCCTGTACTGCGATCAGTTTTTCCAGTTTCTGAGAGATGCGCTGCATGTAGCGCGTGCGCCGGAAAAACAGCCATTCCAGAGCATAGAGCAGCGGGCGCAGCAGAAGCCGGTGCAGGTTCAACGAATACATCAACCCTTCCAGCACCATGGGCCGGGTCGCATGCCGGAAACGGGTCTTGCGGATATAATCGTCCAGAGGTGGAAGAGGATCGATCTTCAGCACCTTGTCCAGCATCGCGCGGTAGGTTTCCCGGATCAGTTCGTCCGAAACATTCACCGTCACCGGTCCTGAACCGGGGGCCGGCGTGGGCAGGGCCGCTGTCAGGATCGCCCGCGCCATCGTTGGTGTGGTGCCATCCATGGGAAGGTGGGGCAGGAACAGCGGCTTCAGCCAGCGGACATGGTCATCCTCGCTGACCACCAGGGAATTCCGGCTGAGATGGAATTCCGCAATCATGGTTCGGACCAGCCGCGAGCGTGTGAAGCGTGTGCGCGCATATTCCGCGATCCGGCGAGGATCGGAACTATACTCAACACGCAGCCGACCCAAGGGCGATTGATAGTACCCGTCCTTCACGCGCGACTGAAACAGATCGACAATGGTCTTGCTCAGGGGCGGAGGTTTCATTGCCTGCTCTTTATGCACAGTGAACGAGTGCCGGATTGGCCGAGGGAGACATTCCCGTCTCCCCCGACCGATCCGTTCCGGGTGACGCCCGTCAGCGATCAAACAGACGCTTGAAGCGCCGCTTGGCCAGCCCCAGGGTGGCCGCGCGATACGTCAGATAAACCCTCAAGGACAGTTTCAGGATACCGTAGCGCAGCACATAGGGCAGGGGGATGCGGGCAAACCCGCCCAGACCATAGCGGTACACCGCCTCCACCAGCTCTTTATCCGTGTAGGTCGTGACCTTGCGGTTGATCAGGTCGGCCGACGCCATGTCGTATAGCGACTTGGCCAGATCATGTTCGCCCAGCTTCACCAGCTCGGTGATCGGGTGCAGATGATCGGACCAGAATTGCTGCCATTCGGCGTCACTGGACCGCGCCACGATCTGCGGGGCCACCTTGTAGTAGAGATTGACCGCCGACCGTTCCTTGTCGGTCTGCATCTTCTTGTCACGCAGGAAGCGGGCCAGCGTCAGTGGTTCGCAATCATCGGGCAGGCCGCGTGTACGCACCGCCGCGGTGGTCAGGAAGCAGCTGGCATCATCCTCGTCATTGTCATCATTGTCGTCGTTATCATCGTTGTCGTCATTGTCGTCGTCATTATCATCATTGTCGTCGTTGTCATCATCGTCATTGTCGTCGCCGTCGGGATTATCTTCTTCATTGAACTGGTTGGCTTCGTCTGGCGGCACTTCCCCGGCGGCGGCTTCCTCATTCAGGGCGTTGCCTTCCCCAAACAGGTTCTGGTAGGCGGCGCTGAGGTAGTTATAGCCAAGCTTTGCCAGGTACTTCATGGCTTCGAACACAACCATGACGGAAACGCCGATGGCGATGGCCTTGGCAACGGCCGCCCATTCGGAGTCCTCCTGTTGGGACTGTGATGGTTTCGGCGGGTCGGAGGCGCTGCCTTCGTTGCCATACAGGTTTGGCGAACTCGGCTTTGTTGTGCCCGTTGTATAATAATAACCGAACAGGTTGGCGCCCGTGTAGGTATTGTCCGAATACATCTGGTTGTACCACCACTGCATATAGATCAGCAGCGTGTAGCTCCCGATCGTCGCCGTAAAGGTACTGTTCAGCGGGCTGAAGGTGGCGGGTGCGGTCGTGCCCTGGAAGGTGATGGTCGACCCATCCGATGAAATGGTCAGGGTCGCAGTGGTTGAACTGTTGAGCGTGCATTGGTAATCGCCAGCCCACAGGCTGGGTGAATCCAGTCCGCTTGGTTGCAACGACGCGCTGGACGAGTAGACACTGCGCCGACCGGTGGAATTGATGGCCGCCCCACCCGAGGAGGATGTCAGGGCAACGGTGACATTGAAATCAGTCGTCTGCACGCCGCCGGGTGGCACAACAACGCATGAGGACAGGACGATCGAGCCGTTATAGGGAAATGCCGCCGAGCTGCCGACAAAGAACGTGCCGGTAGTGTTGTTGAAACCACAACTGCTGGTGATGTCGACCAGCGGGATGGTCGATGTCGCCACCTTTAACTGCCAGGCGCCATTGTTGCTGCCCAGCGTGACATAGATGCTGGCATCGCCGCTGGAAGTGAAGGTCTGGTAGGACCCATAGGCCACCGACGGGGAGGTGCCGAAAGGCGGATAGGTGGTCAGACCATTGCTGCTGGTTGTCGTCGTGGCATTGGCCGTCAGGGTCGTCGACTGGGTCGTGCTGGGTGACGTGCCATCAATGGTGCCGCCGGTCACCGTGGCAATGGAGTTGTAGACGTCCTGCGTTGTAACCTGGGTATATCCATCATTGTTGATGAGCGTCTGAACCGCCGCATCGGCATCGGATGCGGACCCGCCTGCGGCCAAGGCGTTGTAATAGGTGGTGTAAAGCGTGGCGCTGGTGTTGTTTTCCAGCAGGCTGTTCAGATAGTCGTTGGCATTGTCTGTCGAACTGTCCGTCGAACTCGCCGTGGTGGCATCGGCCGTCGCAAAATCGGCGGTGGTCGGGGCGGTGGCGGTCAGGGCAGCGGGGTTGCGTTTAGAAACGCTGGACACCCGGCCCATCGACCGCGAGAGCACGGCCTGTGTTTCTGCCTTCGACAGGGTCGGATAGGCGCGCAGTGTCTTGCGCGGGTTCTGCTCAAAATGCCGCAGCACCCGTGCATCGGTCGCCAGATCGGAGACCAGCTTTAATAACGCGTCACTGGACCGCCGTTCGAAATACCCCTCTGGCAGCTTGTGTCTGGCAAGGCTGTCCGCCGCACGTTTTGTCTTTTCTGTATTGGCGGTCTCCCACAGGGTGGGGCCGACCGACTGGGTTGCGCCGACCTTGCCATAGCCAGCGGCCTTGACCCGATCTTCCGCAGCGCCCAACAGGGTTTTGGGCGGCAGGTACAGGGTGCTGACGCCCGAAATATGCGCCTTCTGCGCGTCGGGGTTCAGCAGATCCGACAGTTTCAGGTCGATACGGGAGGGAGCGAAACCAGGATAATTGGAGGCACGGTAGATGGTGCAATCATGATCGCCCTGGTAATCATCCAGCAAAGCCTGGATCAGAAGACTGAGATTCTTTTTGCCATAACCATTAAAGTCGAACTTGCTATCGGCGAAGGCACCGATCTGCATCATGATGACTTGGCTGGTTGTGTTTAGCGGGCGTTTTCGGATGTAATAATCCGTTGCGTCTAGAATCTGACAGCCATTGCGTGATGGGTCCACTTCCAGATCAGCAAAGACACAATCCATGGTGGTGATGCCGGGATAGATAATGGCTTCGCACCCGTCCTGGCGCGCCTGATAAACCACGCGGCGGACCGCCTTCACAAAGACGCTGGGATGGCCATAAAACACGCCGCAGACGGATTCCCCGGCCCGGACACTTTTCAGTATGGCCTCTGCCATCTGCATATAGGTGATGTTGCGGCGTTTCCCCGTGCCATAATACTTATAAAGATCATGGCAATTTTCGTTCAGAGATCGAATAAAGGCAGCAGTCACGCCATCAGCGGCGTGATAAATACACGATCCGCCGCCTTTATCTCGGCCACGGACTCCATCGTCATATGCGCAATAGATTTCAGACCGGTTCCGACAAAGGCGACACGGCCTTTGCGGGGATTGTTGGTATCGGCGGGCATTTGGCGGGTCTCCTCACGCTATATCGGGATGGCAAGGGGGATCGCGGCGTGCTGTAGCAGCACACCTTCGCAGGGCAATGTGGAAATCAGTTGAGTTGGTGTTAGACTAATACCACTACAGGAATATCACCGCAATGGATGCGAAAGACATATGACTAAAAATTCCATAAAAGTCATTTAACTGACATTTATACGCACCGAAATGTGCCCTCGTTTCGCCATCAAACTGGCCAGCAACGGCGGCCCACCGCCTGTGTGGCAGGCGGATTGGCGGGCACCAGACATGATAAGGGGCCGTTGCAGCCTTTGCGGCACCGGCCCCTTGTCACATGATTAGGGGTGAGTTTAGCCGCGCGGCACGACGGTCACGATCACCCGCCGGTAGCGTGTCAGCGCGGGCGTGCCCTTATCGGAAACCGCGGCGATGAAATGGGCAGTTTCCGGCTTCGTCACCATCGGCGCGCGGAAGGTGACACGGTAGATATTCTCTGCCCCTTTGGCCGGGATCGGCTGTTTCCAGCTACCCACCTCCGGGTAATGGAACCAGAGATAGGAAAGGCTGTCGCCGTCAGGGTCGCTGCTGCCCTTGGCACTGAGCTGAAAAAGCTCCCCAGCGGTGACGGTCAGGCGGTCGGCATGGTCCAGCGCGGCAACAGGCGGGTGGTTGGCCTTGTCCGGCGGCTGCGTGGTCCAAGCAATGCGAGCCGCGAAATCATTCTGGAACGCATCGCGCCAGCGCCAGATCGTGGCTTGGAAATGGCTGTAGCTGCGCGGACCTTGCTTCACTGGCCGACCATAGGGGTTGGCGATATAGGGCGTGACATTGTCGACGGCGTTGGTCCAGATGGGGCGGGTTTCCTGTTCCACCGGCACACCGCCATTGAAGCCCTTGGGGTCGGTGGCCTCCAGCGCTGGGGTATAGAGTTCATAGCGCCCACCCCAGCCACCCCAATCCGGCCGTTCAGGGTCGGACAGGCCGTTGGGGATCAAACCCAGGAAGGCGGGGGTATCCCCCTCCATGCCGTAAGCGACGTCAGGATAGGTGGCGCCCAGAGGACCCTGGTTCTGTTGGATATTGCGGGTGATCCAGTCGGTAGAGACGGTGGTGTTATCCAGCCCCTCAACCGCGTTAAACATTCCCCCCCAAGTCGCAGCGGCATAGCTGCCGGGACTGACGATATAAAACAGGGTAGGGAATGTGCGGCGAATCCAGGCCCCCGCATCATCCTGGTCAGAGATGGTATAGACGCGCAGCTTGGCCACCAGCCGCGACAGCTCTGCCGGCGATCGTGTCGCCTTCAGGGTCAACAAGGCCTGCGCCAACGTATTAGCCCCACCCCAGACCGACACCCAGAGCGGGCGCGGGTCGGCGTTATCCAGCGCGGCGATGATGCGTTTTGCCCCCTCACTATCCTTGCCCGGCCCCGTCGCCGCCATGCCATAGGCCGGTTGCCCTGCATGCACCAGCATCGACAGGCTGTCCGCCGTGGGATACCCCGCCGCGTGACGCAGCAGGTTGGGTTGCACCTGCCCATAGGCGGCAATGGTTCGATGGATAGAATCAGGATGAATTTCGGTGCGCATGTGGATGGATGTGGTGGCGATCAACGCCTCAATATCCAGTTCGTTGGCATAGAGCAGCAACCGCACCAGCGACTGCGCGTCATCGGGTTCATTCTCAATATCGGTCAGGACGATCAGGCGCGCCTTCGTCACCGGTGGCGTTGCCATTGCCGGCACGGACAATAACCCAGCCAGCACAACGCCCATGGCAACACGCTGCATCCACGACGCCATTTTCCATCCCCGTTTCCGCCCAAGTTCATGCCAGGCGGGTTAGCGCTATCATTGCGGGCCAAGATACAGGGTGGAGCGGTGGAGGGCTAGTGGGTTGTAGAGGCGTGCCTTCGTGCGGGCCCCGCCAGCGGGTGCCGGCTGCAACCGCTTGGGTTGCGCGCAACCGAACCAGATACGCTGTCGGTTGATCAGCAAATGAGCCGAGTTATCGCTTGACCATGCAGAGCCAAAAAGCGGCATCCTGATCGGATGCCACCTTTTGTCTATTCTTGGGGCGCCCACATCGGCTCAATGCTGGCTCAATGCCGGGCGCCACCGGAAACTCCAGGCTTACTCCACCTTGCAGGCCTGCTGCTCGTAAAGGAAACCCTGGCTATCCAATTCTATTCTCATTTTGCAGGTCGTGTTGACCTGCGCGGGCCGAATAGGGCCAAGGCAAACTGCCCCTTCAGGGGTAAATGCTTCCAAATACCAGATATGGCCGACATAGCTGTCGAACGCCGCCGTCTGTTTGGGTTGTAGGGTTGTATAATGTGTCAGGACACCTTCAAAATCGGCCCACAGCACGTTGATCTGGCTGGTCGTGGCATTTTGCAGGCTCATTCCCGCCTTGGTTCGTGTTTGCGGAGATGGCTGTTGTTGATTATCGCACTGCTGGGCATGAGCCGATGAGGCAGCGATGACAGAGATTGCCATCGCGCAGGCAACGAAAAATCCACGCATATTGACCCCCCAATTGGATGAACTGTTGTTGTCAGTTAATGAACATGCCGGGTCGCCCGGTGTTTAATGGCCAGGTGCGCAGTAACACAGGTAATTTTTTGAAACGGCGCATCAGACCTTCCGGACGGCATGAGGCATCACCCGTCCATTCCCACCTTTTTGACCTGCCCATTGACCGACTCACCGGTATTGGGGTCTTGGCAAGAACATCCCGAACCCTCCGGCGATGAGGCCGGACAAAGCAATGTATAGGTACGGGCGGGGGCGGCACAACTCGCCCTTATTTGAAGATTATCAGCATCAATAGCTTCGGCGGGGCCGATATCAGCAGCAGCCCCGTCATCGGGTTTGCAGGCAAGAAACGTGATGCCAGCACTATTCGTGACTTGGTTACATTGTGCCGGGCTGCCAGTTTCTTGTGCGGAAACAGAAAAAGCAAAACTGCTCAACGTCAAGACCGCAAAAAGAGACATTCTCGACATGATGAGTGCTTTCTTAACTGTGGCTTATTCTTACCTTTTTACCATGATTTTTTGTGGTAATCAACATGCCCCGATTGGTGCCACTCAATGCTGAACAGCGCTGTATGCCAACTAGTCATGAGCAACACTGTTCTTCCAAGCTAGTTCGTTGGCGCCGGCGCCAAGCCGGGTATGGCTACACAGGCACCCCAGGCCATTGTTCAGATCAATCTTTGGTCGTTCTCAGCCTGCCATTCCCGTACTGGCCCATTTGCGCGCGCCCCTATCGACCCGGCACGGGCACGACATGCGTGTTCTTCACCTCTTCCATCACCATATAGGTGTGGGTCTGGGCGACGCCTTGGATCGAGGAGAGTTTGTCACCCAGGAAGGCGCGGTAGGCGGCCATATCGGCGACGCGGACCTTGATCAGGTAGTCGAAGCCGCCGGCCACCATATGCGCCTCCTGGATCTCATCGAACCGGCGGACGGCCTCGGCGAAAATCTGGAAGACGTCGGGGGTGGTGCGGTCCAAGCGCACCTCAATAAAGGCCGCGAGTGACCGGTCCAGCAACTCCGGGTCCAGCAGGGCCACATACTGGCGGATGAAGCCATCCCGCTCCAGTCGGCGCACCCGTTCCAGGCAGGGCGTGGGGGAAAGGTTCACCCGCCGGGCCAGTTCCACGTTCGAAATCCGGCCATCTTCCTGCAGGATGCGCAGGATGTTCTGGTCGATACGGTCGAGCTTCGCGGTTGCGGAATCGGCAGGCATGACATTCTCTGGCAAAAGGTCGCAATGGCCGGATGATATCCTGTCAAAACCCTTTATTTGGAGAAAAATCGTCCAGCGAATTTGCCATACTCCGAGCAATTCAAAACCCCAGCTTTTCTCGGAGTTACGGCAATGTCCGGCACCGTCCTGAATGACCTGCGCAAGGCCAAGCATGCCGATGAGGTCACTGTCGTCACCGGCCTGCTGCGCAGCCATGGCCTGACCGCGGCGGAACGTACTGGCATCCATGACCGGGCGGTGGCGATTGTGGAGGCGGCGCGGCTGCGTCGGCGTGAACTGGGGCCACTCGATAACTTCCTGCAGGAATTCGGCCTGTCGAATAATGAGGGCATTGCCCTGATGTGCATTGCCGAATGCCTGCTGCGCATCGCCGATCCGGAGACGGCAGACCGCCTGATCGCGGAGAAGATCGCGCAGGGTCAATGGGATGCGCATCTGGGCCGCAGCGACAGCGCCTTTGTCAATGCCGCCGCCTGGGGCCTGATGCTGACGGGCAAGATCACCGATCTGGAACGCGGTGGGGAGCGGGATGCCGGCAATTTCCTGAAGCGTATGGTGGCGCGGTCGGGCGAAAGCGTCATCCGCACCGCCATGGGTCAGGCCATGCGCGTCATGGGCAGCCATTTTGTCCTGGGCCGCACCATCAAGGAAGCCATGGGGGAGGCCCGCAAGGCCCGGCCCCTGGGGACCGTCCATTCCTATGATATGCTGGGCGAGGGCGCGCGCACCTGGGAACAGGCGACGCGCTACCTGGATGCCTATGTGAAGGCCATCGACGCCGTCGGGGCAGAGGCCGCCGGTCGTGGCCCGGTGGCGGCACCGGGCGTGTCGATCAAGCTGTCGGCCCTGCACCCGCGCTATGTCCAGGCACAACATGCGGACGTGATGGCGCGGCTGGTCCCCGCCGTGAAGGGGCTGGCGCTACAGGCCAAGCGCTGGGACATCAACCTGACCATCGATGCCGAAGAGGCAGACCGTCTGGAACTGTCGCAGGATATCCTGTCGGCGCTGGCCAATGATCCCGATCTGGCCGGGTGGAACGGGCTGGGTCTGGCCATCCAGGCCTATTCCAAGCGCACGCATCTGCTGGTTGACTGGCTGGTCGATCTGGCCCGTGCCGCCGGTCGTCGCTTGATGGTGCGTCTGGTCAAGGGGGCCTATTGGGACACTGAAATCAAGATGTCCCAGATCGCGTCGCACCCGGATTATCCGGTGTTCACGCGCAAGGCGGCGACGGACCTCTCATATCTGGTCTGCGCGCGCAAGATGCTGGCCGCCAAGGACGCAATCTATCCGCAGTTCGCCACCCACAATGCCTATACGATCGCAGCCATCCTTCATCTGGCCGGCGATAACCGCGACCTGGAGTTCCAGCGCCTGCATGGCATGGGCGAGCTGCTCTACACGGCAGCGCGTGAGGTTCTGCCCGCCTTCCCGCGTGTGCGCATCTATGCGCCGGTGGGCACGCATGAGGACCTGCTGCCCTATCTGGTTCGCCGTCTGCTGGAAAACGGTGCGAATAGCAATTTCGTCAACGCCTATATGGACCCGGAGGTGCCCGTCAGTGACGTGGTTGCCGACCCGGCCGCCTTCCTGGAGAACAATGGCATGCTGCGTCATCCGCGCATCCCCACCCCCGCCGACATCTATGGGTCGGAACGTCCCAATTCCAAGGGGTTCGACCTGACGGCGCCCGAGAAGGTGGCAGCACTGACCGAGCAGATGCAGGCAGCCCTGGCCCGGAACTGGACGGCGGGCCCCATCGTGGGCGGGGTCGAACTGTCGGGTCCCACCCAGCCCGTGACCGACCCCGCCAACCGGGCGCGCACCGTTGGCACCGTGGTTCTGGCCGACAGGCAGGCCGTTGAACGCGCCCTGTCCCTGTCGGTGGCCGCCCAGAAGGCCTGGGACCGGGAAGGGGCCGATCACCGCGCCGCCTGCCTGGACCGCGCCGCCGACCTGATGGAAGCCGACACCCCGGCCCTGATGGCCCTGCTGGTCCGGGAGGCAGGCAAGACCCTGCCCGACGCCATCGCCGAAGTGCGCGAGGCCGTGGATTTCTGCCGCTATTACGCCGCTCAGGCCCGCAGCGGGCTGAAGCCGGTGCTGCTGCCCGGCCCGACGGGGGAGCGCAACGAGTTGCACCTGACCGGCCGCGGCACCTTTGCCTGCATCAGCCCCTGGAACTTCCCGCTGGCCATTTTTGTGGGTCAGGTCGTGGCGGCCCTGGTGACCGGCAACGCCGTGATCGCCAAGCCCGCCGAACAGACCCCGCTGATCGCGGCGGAAGCCGTTCGCATGCTGCACAAGGCCGGTGTACCGGGCGATGTCCTGCATCTGCTGCCGGGTGATGGCGCGACGGTGGGTGCCGCGCTGGTGGTCGATGCGCGCATCGCCGGTGTCTGCTTCACTGGTTCCACCGAAACCGCCCGCCTGATCAACCGCAGCCTGGCCGACCGTGACGGCGCCATTGTGCCGCTGATCGCGGAGACGGGCGGCCAGAACTGCATGATCGTGGACAGTACGGCTCTGCTGGAGCAGGTGGTGGATGATTGCGTCACCTCGGCCTTCCAGTCGGCGGGGCAGCGTTGTTCGGCCATGCGCGTCCTGTTCGCACAGGAAGAGATTGCCGACAAGCTGGCCGACATGCTGGCCGGGGCCATGGAGCTGATCCGTCTGGGCGACCCGATGGATGTGGCGACCGATGTTGGCCCCGTCATCGACAATGACGCCCGTGACATCCTGATTGCCCATGCGCAGCGTATGGATGGTGAGGCACGCCTGATCAAGGCCGTGACCGTGCCGGATGCGGTGCAGAACGGCACCTTCTTCGGTCCGCGCCTTTACGAGATTGACGGCCTGTCGCGTCTGAAGCGCGAGGTGTTTGGCCCTATCCTGCATATCGTGCGCTTCAAGGCAGCGGAACTGGACAAGGTGGCGGCAGAAATCGCGGCCACCGGTTATGGCCTGACCTTCGGGGTGCATAGCCGCCTGGAAGGCCGCGCCCAGACCCTGTTCAAGACGCTGCCGGTGGGCAACACCTATATCAACCGCAACATGGTGGGTGCGGTGGTCGGTGTGCAGCCCTTTGGTGGCCAGGGTCTGTCAGGCACAGGACCCAAGGCTGGCGGTCCGCACTATCTGCACCGCTTCGTCACGGAAAAGACGCTGACCGTCAACACGACGGCGTTCGGCGGCAATGCTTCGCTTCTGGAACTGGGGGCGTAAACCGACCCGCCGGGGGGCAAGCCCCGCCCTCCGGCCTGGGTGACGGAAACATCGACAATCAGATGTTTTCGTATTCAATAAGAATACAACTTAAGACAGCAATCTACCTACCGCACCGTTGGGCGGTGGTCTCCCATGCGGGGGATCATCGCCCAACGGCTTCATTTTTCTGCGAAAAAGAGCTATAGCCGGAAGAACGTTCTACGCCGGGCGCTGTTTCCGCTCCGGCATCCCGCACCCGCTGGATGGAGTTCCGTTCCGGATGTCCGAGATTGCCGACGCCCCGCTGGTTCTGATTGTCGAGGATGAGCCGGCAACACGCGCTTTGCTGGCCGGTTATTTCCATGAGGCCGGCTTCCTGGTGGCAGAGGCGGAGAACGGCAAGCAGACCCGTGAGGTCATGCTGCGTCAACCGCCTGATCTAGTGCTGCTGGATATCGAACTGCCGGACGAGGATGGGTTCAGCCTGGCCCGGTCCATCCGCGAAATTTCCAATGTTGGGATCATCATTGTCACCCAACGGGCCAATGATGGCGACCGCGTCTTCGGGCTAGAGACCGGCGGCGATGATTATGTGACCAAGCCGCCCAACCCGCGTGAATTGCTGGCCCGTGCTCGCAACCTGCTGCGCCGAACCCATCCCAGCAAGATGTACAAGGCGGAAGGGGCGGTGCGCTATTTTGCCGGCTGGACCATGGATTTGGCCCGCCGCCGCCTCGTCGATCCGGCTGGGGTCGAGGTACGGGTGACGCGCGGTGAGTTTGAGCTGTTGGGTTTGCTGGTTCGGTCTGGTGGGCGGGTGGTGACCCGCGATCAGTTGATCGACGCGGTCAGCGGCACCGACCGCAACCCGAATGACCGTACCATTGATGTGCTGGTCAGCCGCCTACGCCGCAAGATGCAGGACAGCGGTTCGCTGGACGTCATCGTAACGGAAAAGGGGCTTGGCTACCGGCTGGCGGCAGAGATTACCGATCAGCCGTGAGTGGCGGGGCGGGTGTTACCCACCCCCCAGCACAACCCTCGGGCTGACATTGATGCGGCGCAAAGGGGTGCCGCCGGGTGCTTCCACTTCAGCCAGGACCACCTCATACCCCCAAAGGTCCGCCAGATGCTGGATGACCGAGCGGGCTTCCTCCTCGTCCAGCAGAATCTGGTTCATCACGTGATGTTCGAGCATCAGTTTGCGGTCACCGACCAGATCGACATCGACGATCTGGATATCGGCCTCTGCCCAGGCGATGTCGTATTGCCGCGCAAGGGCTTGACGCACGGCGCGGTAGCCGCGTTCGTCGTGGATGGCTGCCACCTTCATTTCGGGGTCCCGCGCATCATCGGCGACATGGAACAGCCGGAATTTGCGGATCAGGGCCGGTGACAGGTACTGCAGGATGAAGCTTTCATCCCGGAAATTGGCCCAGGCATCGCGCAATGCGCCCATCGGGTCGCCCTTGCCCGCGAGATCGGGGAACCAGTACCGGTCTTCCTGGGTCGGGTGGGTCACCATACGCTCGATATCCTGCATCATGGCGAAACCCAGGGCGTAAGGGTTAATGCCGCCATAGCGCCGATCATCGAAGTCCGGCTGGAACACCACATTGGTGTGGCTGTGCATCGCCTCCATCCAAGCCCCGTCGGTCAGGGCACCGCGTTCATGCAGGGTCGACAGAATGCGGTAATGGCAATAGGTGGCGCAGCCCTCATTCATCACTTTGGTCTGACGCTGCGGATAGAAATACTGTGCCACGTGCCGCACGATGCGCAGCACTTCCCGCTGCCAGCCCTGCAAGCGGGGTGCCTTCTTTTCCAGGAAATAGAGGATGTTCTCCTCCGGCAATTCCAGCAGGGTCCGCCGCCGGTCCCGGTTGGACAGCGGGCTGGGGCCACCGGCCTTGGTGGGAACGGTGCGCCACAGGTCATTGAAGGTCGCTTCGGCATGTTCCAGCCGTTCGCGCGCACGGCGTTCCTCGTTCCGCAGGTCGGGTCCGCGGCGGCGGGGATAGCGGTGGACGCCGTGGTTCATCAAGGCATGGGCGGCATCCAATACCCGTTCGACCATGGCATGGCCATACCGTTCCTCGCACTGGCTGATATAGGATTTGGCGAAGGACAGATAGTCCAGGATGCCGTCGGCATCGGTCCATTGTTGGAACAGGTAGTTGTTCTTGAAGAAATGGTTATGGCCGAAGGCGGCATGTGCGATCACCAGCGTCTGCATCGTCATGGTATTTTCTTCCATGATGTAGCTGATGCAGGGATTGGAATTGATCACGATCTCATAGGCAAGACCCCGCTGGCCCTTGCGGTACATCGCCTCGTCCCGAGCGAAATGCTTGCCGAAGGACCAGTGCTTGTAGAAAAGCGGCATGCCGATGCTGGAATAGGCATCCAGCATCTGTTCGGACGTGATCACCTCGATCTGGTTGGTGTAGCAATCCAGGCCCATCTCCCCCAACGCCACCTTTTCGATGGCATCATAGACACGGCGGACCTTGTCATAGTCCCAGTCGGCACCCGTGTAGAGCGGGGCGGTCTCAAAGGCGGTCAGGGTCATGCACTCACCTCCGCCGGTTGCCCGGCCTTGTCCTTGGCGAACAGTTCGCGGAAGACGGGGTAGATTTCCTTGCGTTCGGTCACGCGCCGCATGGCCAGCAGGCCGCCGGCATTGATCTGCTTATAGGTACGCCACAAGTCGGTTTCGCGTGGCCCCCCGCCATAGGGCAGGCCTGGGCTCATCCCCTCCTGCCCCACCTCCAGATAGGCGTAATATTGGCAGTCGGGCAGGATGAAATCGGTCATCAACTGCGCTGTCTTGGTGTTGTCTGACAGCGCATTATCGCCATCGCTGGCCTGGGCCGCATAGATGTTCCATTCCGCCGGCGGGTAGCGTTCCTTGATCACCCGCGCCATCTCCTCCAGTGCCGTCGATACCACGGTGCCGCCGGTTTCGGCGCTGTAAAAGAAGGTTTCCTCATCCACCTCCGCAGCCTTGTGCGTGTGGCGGATGAAGACCACGTCCACATGCTTGTACCGCCGCGACAAGAACAGATAGAGCAGCATGTAAAAGCGCTTGGCCAGATCCTTCATATGTTCTGTCATGCTGCCCGATACATCCATCAGGCAAAACATCACAGCCTGGGCCGACGGCCTTGGCGTGGCCGTAAACCGGTTGTAGCGGACATCGACCGGGTCGATATAGGGGATGCGCTGGGTTCGTTTCAGCGCCTCTGCCAATGCTAGTCGTGCCTGTTCCAGACGGTCGCGGTCGCGGCCCGTCCGTTCCAGATCGTCGATTTCCTGGCGCAGGGCCTTGATCTCATCCCCTGTGGGGCGGTGAAGCGCCATGCGGCGAGCCAGCGAATTCCGCATGGTGCGCACCAGATTGAGGTTGGCCGGTGATCCCGCCACCGAATAGCCCGCACGGTGCCAGTCCATGGCATCGGTAACCGCCAGCTTGCGCTTGGCCAGGTCGGGCAGTTCCAGATCCTCAAGGAACAGGTCGATGAATTCCTCGCGGCTCAACACAAAACGGAATTCATCCTGGCCGTCGCCATCGTCCGCTCCCTGATTGCCCCCACCCCCGCCGCCACCCTGTGGTGGGCGTTTGATCTTGTCGCCCGACATAAACTCCTTGTTTCCGGGAACGACATAGTTGCGGTGCCCGCCGGTGGAGGATCGGCGCAGGGTCGGCTCGCGGATGCCATCTGGCGCGATGGTGATATCGCCGCCCATGTCGATGTCGCGGATACCGCGCTTGGCCGAGGCGTCGCGCACGGCCCGCATCACCTGTTCCTTGGCACGCCGCAGGAAACGTTGGCGGTTGGCCAGACTTTTGCCCGACGGATTGAGACGTCGGTCGACAATGGTGAACAAGGTTGCACCGTCCTTTCGATGAGGGCCGAACCTTTCGCCCTTCCCCCGTAACAGTGGGGGAAGGGCGTTTCCTCACCCCGCCTGTTTCACCCGCATGTACCATTCGACCAAACGCCGGACCTGTCGTTCGGTGTAGCCGCGGGCCATCATGCGATTGACGAACTCACTGTGTTTTTTCTCTGTCTCGCTGTCCTTCTTGGAACCGAAGCTGATGACGGGCAGCAACTCCTCCACCTGACTGAACATCCGCTTCTCGATCACATCGCGCAGCTTTTCATAGCTGGTCCAGGACGGGTTGCGGCCACTGTTACCGGCCCGCATCCGCAGGGCAAACTTCACCACCTCATTGCGGAAATCCTTGGGATTGGCGATGCCGGCCGGCTTTTCGATCTTGGTCAATTCCTGGTTCAACAGGTCGCGATTTAGCAACTGACCCGTGTCGGGGTCCTTGAAATCCTGATCCTCGATCCAGGCATCGGCATAGTCGACATAGCGGTCGAACAGGTTCTGACCATAATCGTGATAGCTTTCCAGGTACGCCTTCTGAATCTCGTTGCCAATGAACTCGGCATAACGGGGTGCCAATTCGCCCTTGATGAACTCCATGTACTTCTTCTCCACCTCGTCGGGGAATTGTTCCCGCTTGATGGATTGTTCCAGGATGTACATCAAATGGACGGGATCTGCCCCGACCTCGGTATTGTCATAGTTGAAGGTGCTGGCCAGGACCTTGAAGGCGAAGCGGGTGGAGATGCCATTCATCCCTTCATCCACCCCAGCCGCATCCTTATATTCCTGCATGGTCTTAGCCTTCGGGTCCGTCTCCTTCAGGCTTTCCCCGTCATAGACCCGCATCTTGCTGAACAGGTTGGAATTGCCATGGTCGCGCAGGCGGGACAGGACCGTGAAGCGTGCCAGCATTTCCAGTGTCGCAGGCGCACAAGGCGCACCCGCCAGTTCGGAGGTCTTGATGAGCTTTTCATAGATGCGCTGTTCTTCCACCACGCGCAGGCAATAGGGCACCTTCACCACACAGATACGGTCGATGAAGGCCTCGTTATTTTTATTGTTCTTGAAGCTTTGCCACTCCGCTTCGTTGCTGTGGGCCATAATCACGCCCTGGAAGGGCAAGGCGCCGATATTTTCCGTGCCGATATAGTTGCCCTCCTGCGTGGCGGTCAGCAGCGGGTGAAGCATCTTGATCGGGGCTTTGAACATCTCCACGAATTCCAACATGCCCTGGTTCGCGCGGTTCAGGCCGCCGGAATAGGAATAGGCGTCGGGATCGTTCTGGCTATAGAGCTCCAGTTTGCGGATATCGACTTTGCCGACCAGGGATGAGATGTCCTGATTATTTTCATCCCCCGGTTCCGTCTTCGAAATGCCGATCTGGCGCAGGCGCGACGGCCGTAGCTTCACCACCTTGAAACGACGGATATCGCCGTCGAACTCATCCAGCCGTTTCAGGGCCCAGGGGCTCATCAGGCCGGTCAGGCGGCGGCGGGGAATGCCAAACTTTTCCTCAATCGCCGCACCCATGGTCACGGGATCGAACAGGCCCAGCGGGCTCTCAAAAACGGGACTGATCTGGTCGCCGGCCTTCAGGGCATAGATCGGCTTGTCTTCCATCAGCGCTTTCAGACGTTCAGCCAGCGATGATTTGCCACCGCCGACGGGACCCAGCAGGTAAAGCACCTGCTTACGTTCCTCCAGCCCTTGGGCCGCATGACGGAAGAACCCGACGATCCGCTCAATCGTTTCTTCCATACCAAAGAACTCGGCAAAGGCCGGGTAGACCTTGATGGTCCGGTTCATGAAGATACGGGCAAGGCGCGCATCCTTGGCGGTATCAATCACCTCCGGCTCGCCAATGGCCGCCAGTAGCCGTTCGGCCGCACTGGCATACATCAGCGGATCAGCGCGGCAGCCTTCTAGATATTCCATCAGCGACATTTCGATGTCGCGACGGCTTTCATAGGTGCTGGCATAGCTGGCAAACAGGTCTGTGACCAGACTGCTCATCGGCACTCTCCTTCCTGGCGACCGGTCAGTGGGCGAAAAGGCGGGCATGGACCAACCATGCGTGACCTTGTCCGACCGGTTGGGAACAGCGGAATACGGTGGCGGTCGATCTGAAGCCGGGCCTCCCGGCCCTGCGCCCGTCGCGGCGGCGTTTTGGCCTGCCGGCGGGTCGTTCTTGTCGTCATCAGCAGAGAGACGCAATGGCACGAACCAGCCAGCCACACGGGCAAGGCCGATCGGAGCGATCGGTTGTTTCCGTCAGCGCTGGTTTTCCCGTCACCCATTACCGCCTCTCCCAATTCCGGGCATCAATCGGCAATCAAGCTGCTGGTACCAAACGAATGATCAATCGTAACGAAACCGAACTGACGCAAAGCATCATCTTCCCCGATTGGGGCAGGCCAATGGCATAGGGACGTATGCCGAAGCACCTGCCCGTCCGGGCGACCGAGTGGCGTTCGGCGCCAGCCCGTTGGGGGGAACCGCCCCCGAATTAACCCCCGCTCATCCACGCATGGGGCCATTTCCACAGCATGACCTGAAAGCGGGCCGTCGGTCAAAGCATACGGGTGTACCATCTGCTGAATAGTTAACGACCCAAGCAAATCCGACATTGCCTTACAGCATATGGCGCGGGCGTTGCGGGCGGGAAAGCCCCTCAGCACGCGACAAAACAGGCGACATGCAAAAAACCTTTGCCGACGCGACGGATCTTTCCGGCATCGAATCGGCTGCGCCGCATACGCTGGACGCCCGGCCGGATCGCGCCATATTGCATCTGTGGTACGCGCCCAGGCTGCGTGCGCAAGAACAACATCGTAACCGGGTTGTTTCACCGCTAGCCCTTAGGGTGTGATCCCAGCTAGACTGTGACGGTTCGGCATCAATCGGAACGGGTCATGCGGATCATTCTTCGCGTCTTTGCGATCATCGGCTTCCTGTCGGTGCTTCTCGTCGCCGGGGCCATCGGTCTTGGTTACCATCTCGCCAGTCGGCAGCCGAAGTTGCCGGACACCATTGTCCTTGAACTGGATCTGGAAAAGCCATTGGCGGAAGCGCCGGCCACCGATCCAGTGGCGGGCTTGCTGGGCAACCAGCGGGACACTGTGGAGCAGGTGGTGCGCACACTTAACCGGGCGGCCAAGGACCCGCGGGTGAAGGGCATCATCGCCCGCACCGGCAATGGCGTTCATTCCTTTGCGGTTACGCAGGAGTTGCGTGACAGCATCGCCAAACTGCGCAAGGAGGGGCGATTCGCCATCATCCATGCCGAAAGTTTTGGTGAACTGGGCAATGGCATGCAGCCCTATTATCTGGCGACGGCGTTTGAGCAGATCTGGATGCAGCCGATGGGCGATCTCGCCATTACCGGCATGCAGGCGGAGTTGGCATTTCTGCGCGGCACGCTGGACAAGCTGAATGTCGAACCGCAGTTCCGCCAGCGTGAGGAGTATAAGTCCTTTGCCGAGCAATACACGGAAACTGGCCCGACACCTGCCAACCGTGAAGCGGTCGACAGCCTGGTCGGCGATCTGTTTAACCAATGGGTCAGCGATGTCGCACTGGCCCGCGGCCTGAACGAAACGGCGGTGCGTGCGGCGGTGGACAAGGCGCCGCTGCTGGACGCCGACGCCGTAGGGGCCAAGCTGGTCGACAAGTTGGCCTATTGGGATGAAGCGGTGGACTGGGCCCTGGAAAAGGCCAAAGCCGGTGGGCCGGAAGTGGCCAAGCCAGAGCTGGTCAGCCTGCACGATTACAGCCGTAGTCCGCCGGAGATGGACCTGTCGATCACCGAGGCGCCGCTGGTTGCCATGATTGTCGGCGATGGCGCCATCCTGCGCGGTGACAGTCAGGCGGACCCGCTGTCCGGTGCGGAAACATTCGGTGCCGCCACCATTGCCGCCGCCTTTGACGAAGCCATCGAGAATGAGCAGGTCAAAGCCATCCTGTTCCGTGTGAACAGCCCCGGCGGCAGTGCGGTCGCATCGGAAGTGGTGCGCCGAAAAGTGTTGAAGGCCAAGGCGGCTGGTAAGCCGGTCATCGTGTCGATGGGGTCTGTGGCTGCCTCTGGCGGCTACTGGGTGTCGATGGGGGCCGACCGTATCGTAGCGGCACCGGGCACGATTACCGGTTCCATCGGCGTCTTGGCCGGCAAGATGGTGTTGCGTGGCCTGACCGACTGGGCTGGCGTCAATATCGAGCCGATCAGCCGTGGCGCCAACGCGGGCATGTGGTCATCCAACACACCGTTCACACCGGCCCAGGAAGAGCGGTTGAATGCTTTCCTGGATTCGACCTACGCCTCCTTCACCCAGGGTGTTGCTGATGGTCGCAATCTTCCCCTGGACAAGGTGAAGCAGATCGCCAAGGGCCGTGTCTATACCGGTCGCCAAGCGAAGGAACTGGGGCTGGTGGATGCGCTGGGTGGCTATGCCACCGCGTTGGCCGAGGTGCGCAAGGTGCTGAAGTTAGCAGAGGATGCGCCGTTACGCGCCATCACCCTGCCGCAAAAGCGTTCGCAGTTTGAGTTCCTTCTGGACATGCTTTCCGGGGATGCGCGCGTGTCCCTGGGTGATGCAATGGCCGCGCAGGTGACCGACCGTACCCTGGCGCCATATCGCCCCACGATTGCGGCCCTGGCCCCCTATCTCCGCACCGATCAGGACATGGTGGCCGTGATGCCCGCCATGGTGCGGCACGGGTTCTGAGCTGTGACCCTGTTGCGGTGATCAGGATCTGATGGTCTTGATCACCGCTCGTCATGGGCGGCGTCATCATCCATCGGTTTGGCTGGACCACATCATCCGGATGGCCGAAGGGCGGCGCCCACCGACGCCCCAGTTCGCGACAAGATGTCCCTGTCGCAGTTTGGCGTGAGACCAAGGTTGCCTGCGGCTCCGTTTGTCCACAGGCACCTTGGGTTACGCCATGACCACGCGGTTGCGGCCTTCCAATTTGGCCGTGTACAGGGCGCGGTCGGCACGGTTCAGGACCTGATCAAGGCTTTCGCCCGCGGCCAGCATGGCGACCCCGACGCTGACGGTGAGGAACCGGTGTTCCATCGGTTCGGCGTCATGTTTTTCGACCTCCACCCGCAGCCTTTCGGCCACAGCCAACGCCCCGGCTATATCGGTATCGGTTAACAATACCGCGAATTCTTCGCCGCCGATTCGGGCCATGACATCCTGTTCCCGCAGCGCCTGCCGGCTGGCCTTGCAGAAGACCACCAGGCTGGCATCGCCGGCGGCGTGGCCGAACTGGTCATTGATCGACTTGAAATGGTCGATATCCAGCATCATGAGGCATAGGGGCGTGCCGGTCATCCGAGCCCGTGACACCTCCTTCTGCGCGGTTTCGAGAAAGGACCGGCGGTTGGGCAGACCGGTAAGACCATCCTGACTGGCCAGGACCCTGAAATGGGCTTCCAGCCGCGACCGTTCAGCCACCTCCATGCGCAGACGCCGGTTCAAGGCCCGAAACCGCGCTGTGACAAGACCGATGGCCGCTGTCAGCAGGCCCAGGACCCCCAGGGCTGTGTATAGCCATGTCATGTCCGGCTTCTGATCAAAATCATACAGAAAGCCTGACAGGTCGGTGTCGCGAGGCACCAGGCCGGCGGCAGCAAAACCCTCTGCGATGTGCCGCCAGCGCCCGTCATGCATATAGCCGACCTCAACCATATCGGCCATCATCAACCGGGCCATTTCCTCCGCTTCGAAGGTCAGGCGTGACCGCTCCAATCCGGGCGCATAGGAGCGGCGGATCAGGTCGATGGCGGCGGCGGGATCGGCCAGCGCCTCACGCCAGCCGCGCAAACTGGCCTTCCGGAACGCCTGCACGACGGCGGGGGCCTCGCGGATCATCCGGTCCGACGTGAAGATCGTATCGCCATAGAAGTCGATACCCGCGGCCCGCGGGGAGAAGACTTGGTAGGGAATGCCTGCGGCGCGCAGATCGTAAGGCTCGCTGGTTGTGTAGGCGGTGATGGCGTCCACCTCTCCCTTGATCAGCGCATCCACCGAACCGCTATGCGGGACAATTGTCAGCATCCCGACAGGCACCCGCTCGGCCGCCAGGTAGGCCAGCAGTTCCTCCGCATGGGTTTCCAGCATCAGACGGTGGCCCGGAAGGGCATGGACATGAGGCGGACCGGTATCCGTGCGCGTCAGCAGGACAAACGGGGAGTGCTGCATCAGAGCAGCCAGGGCCACTATCGGTCGCCCCTTCACCCGTTCCACCAGCAGACCAGCCGAGCCAACGCCAAAGTCGGCTTCACCACGGGCCACGCGTTCGACGGCATCGATGGTGGGGCCACCTTCGATAATGCTGACATCCAGCCCGGCTTCACGGTAATAGCCGCGCTCCAGCGCCAGATAGAAACCGGCCCCCTGGAATTGATGTGTCCATTTCAATTGCAGACGAACCGGCGTCAGCAAACCGTCACCAGCGGCTTGTGCCCAAGCAGGAGGTAGCCCGGCAAGCAAAGCCACCAGCAGGGTCGACAAAGCCAGGATCAGAAATTGCAGACGTTGAGGCATCGCCGACCGTGACGGAGTGAAGCTTGTCAGGCTACACCAGGATGTCTGGATCGGCGGCCGTCAAAACCAGTTCAGAAGGTTATTTCGGCTGATCGTCCATCAGCCCAGCCGGCTCCGGCAGATCACTGTCAGACCGGCCCATGACATCGGTTCCCCAATCCGCAATCAGCAGTCCGCGGCGTTCCTCCAGTTCCTTGATCCTGGACTGGCTACGCAGGCTCATTACCGCTGCAACGATCTGTGGGATGAAGAAATACATCAGCCAGCCGATGGCCGCTGCGCCGAACATCACCAGCCAGGTGGCCGGATCGGCCAGCATGCGCAGTGTGACGGCCATTTCATGACCCTGCTGCCATAGCCGCACGACATAGGGGGCGACACCGCAGAGATTCATCGCGCCGACGGTCAGCGCCGCAGATTTTTCTGGGTCGCGGTCAATCAGATAAGCCACGAATGTGGGGGCCAACCCCGCCAGAAGCAGAACAGTGGTCGGCATCATCATCAGTCCGGCCGGTGCCAGCAGCACCAGAAGCAGCAGCGCTCCGCCACCGCTGGGCCGTTTCGGCCGTCGGGTCAACGACCTGGTCATGGCATCCTCAACATATAGATCACGGTACCGACCATGGTGACGCCGGCCAGGATGGCGGTGACGACGGCCGCAACCTGGCGGCCCGTCCCCTCCGCCATCCCATTTTTGTCATCAGCCGCCGCGCGGAGCTTCTCAATCTGTCGGGTCAGGCTTTCATATTGCCGCATCGCTGCCAGGAAGCCTTTGTCGTCGGCGCGGATAGCATCGACATTGTCGACGATCCGCACCAGGGCATCCAAGACCCCGTCGCGCGCCACCTGTGCCACCTCTGCCTTCATCCGGTCCCGTGTCTCCCGGTTCTTGAACCGTTTGAAGACTGGGTCCATCAGGGCCACCAGCCAGTTGCAAAGGTTAGGCAGCCGGGCCGGTCCAAAGCGATTCTGCACATCGGCCAGTACCGTGATCAGCGCAATCATGCGACGGGCTGGGTCATGCGGATTGGACAGCGGCACCAGCAACCGGTCGTTCAGTTTCTTGTGGTGGGTGGTGATGTAGCCCAACACATGCCGATCCACAGGGTCGCGGCCGCGATTAGGCTTGGTCGCAATCTGGTCCAGCGCGGTCAGCAATTCCGCCGGCGACAGCACATAATAATCCCGAAGCTGTGGCGACAGGCAAGGACAGGCGGGACAGAGTTCGTAGACGATGCGTTCGATGCCAAATCCCATACCGACATGTTCCAGCAGCGCCCGATACCCGTCATAGGCCTGAACCATCGGCACATATTCCGGCCGGAAATCGGTCTGGCAATTCACCCAGAAATGCGGAAACTGGGCGAGGACGAATTCGGCGTAAGGCTGGATATTGGTATTCTGCCAGATGGCTTCGGCCAGGGCCGGCCCCAGGCCGTCAGGCAGGATGGAGAGGCCGCGATAACGGATGGGGGCGGGCGGGTCCAGGGCGATGGACACACGGGTGACCAGCTTGTCTTCCTGGCTCGCCCCCCGCCCCCCGACGCCCGCCGACGCAATGGCGGTCTGCATCGCTTCGGCCCGCGCCTCATCCCCGACAGAACGGCGCACCCATTTTTCAACATCGCCGCGCTCAATCAGGGCAGCGGCAGCCGCGCTGGCCCGTGTCAGGGACCGGGACAGCGCCCGGCAATGCATCAACTCTTCACCCTGGAATTCGAATGGGCGCGCGCCGCGCCGGGGAACCTGCGGCTGTTTGGGCGACATGCGCCGGCCTTGCAGCCACAGGTCCAGGTCAGAGACCGACCAGCGCTGTTTAGGATCGTCGATCATCAGCCCGCGCAGCGGTTCCACAAGACTTTGCGGCAGGCGGATCTGACTGGTCAGGGCAGGGTAAGTGCCCTTGTCCATCTTCAGCTTCAGGATGCTTTCATCATCCAGGTCGGCCAGGGGATTGCGGCCCAGATGCAGCATCAGCAAAGAGACGCCCAGCGCATAAAGGTCATCGCCGATGGTACCCGGCCCCCGTCCGGCCGGCTGGGCCATGCCGCGTTCGATGGTTTCGACCAGCAGGGGCTGACCGTAACCCACCGGGGTGGATAGGCAATCACCGATGCAGATCACAGGGGATGCCGGGTCTTTATGAAACAGGTTGGTCGGCCGCACGGCGCCGCAGGTCATGCCCCGCGCATTCATTTCCCGCAGCGCGAACAGCAGGGTTGGAATCACCGATCGGATGATCTGATCGTCGGGCAGCGGATCACGTGTTTCGGTCATGTCCTGCATAACGCGCCGACCTCCCGGCCGCTCATAGATCAGGACAAATCGTTTTTTTCCCTCCGGCGACCAATCGACCGTGCCCCAGTCCAGCAGACGCAGAAGCGCCGGATTCTCGACACCGCGGTAGGTTGCCATCATATCGATCCGGGCGGGAACCGAACGGTCAGTAACGATGGCGAACGCTTCGGTCTTGCGATCCCGGGATAAGCGAGCGGCATAGGCGGCTCCCCCCGCCGCATCCAATGCCGGCATGGGTGTTCCAGGCATGATCTCGCAGCGCCCGCCAAGGTCGACCGGCATTGCGGGCGTTATCGCCTCCAGGCTACGCCGTGAGGGTACGGGGGCCGGCTTTTCGTCGGGATCGGCGCTGCTGGCCATGAGAGGGGGTGGGCTCACTCTGGTCGGAATGGCGGGGTCTGGCTCCGCCCGATCATCGCAAACCATGTGCCATTGCACAATGCCGCCCAAAGGGGCTGTCTGCTCCCAGCCTTTTTGCAGAGGGACCTAGAGCCCAGCGTCTCCTGTCACGTGCCCGATGGGTCATACCTATCGGGGCCGTTATCAGTGCCCGTGCCGCAGTTCCAAAATCTGATCGGGGTCCAGTGGTCGGTAGTAAAAGTAACCCTGGCCATAATCACATCCAGCATCGGCCAGAGCCACCAACTGGTTCAGATGCTCGATCCCTTCCACGACAGTCTCCATGCCCAGTCGGCGCGCCAGGTCGACGATAAAATGAACGATGGCCAACTGCCGCTCATTTTCCACCACATTATCGACGAAGCTTTTGTCGATCTTCAATGTTGTCGCCGGACAATCCACCAGCAGCGAAAGGGCGGAATGTTCGCGTCCGAAATCGTCTACGGCAATGCCAAACCCTGCCTTGGCGATCTGGCGGACCTGGCCCATCACCGTGTCATTGCTTAACAGCCCTTCCGTAATCTCGACCTCCAATCGTTCATGGCGCAGGTCCAAACGCCTGCATTCACGGATCAGGGTCTCCAGCACGCAAGGCCCGTCATTTTCTGCCCCCAGTTGCTGGGGGGACACATTAATGGACATGCTGATGTCCTGGCCGTGGCGTTGCCAGGCGCTTTTCTGATTAAGGGCTGTTCGCGTCAGCCATTCTCCAATGGGAAAAATGGCCCGTGTGCGTTCCGCCAGCGGTATGAACTCTGCCGGGGAGACCCGACCCAATTCGGGATGCTGCCAGCGCAACAGGGCTTCCACCCCAATCACCTTGCCCGCACGGATGTCTATTTTAGGCTGATAGACAAGTGAAAGGCCGCTGCCATCACGGGCAAACCAAAGCCCATCCTCAATAGCACGCTGCCGGGCCAACCGGCGGCGCATGTCGTCGGCGTACCATCCCACCTGCCGTTGTGTGCGCTGGGCATCCTGCTTGGCGGACCGCGCTGCCATGATCAACATATCCATGTTGTCAGCCGGGTCGGTTACAGAGGCGACGCCGCATGACAATGAAAGGTGGCAGATCGCCATCTCTATCCGTAGCGGTGTTTCCAGGGCACGGACCGTCTCCTCGATCCCGATCTGCCCGTCCGTCAACATCGCGGCAAATCGTTCACTGTCAAACCGGGCCAGCAGCGCCTCCTTGCCAAAGACCGCCCGCATCCGGTCGCGCATCGTGGACAGCAGGATGAGCGAAGCATCATACCCAAGACGGGAGATCAGCCCGTCGTAGTCATTCAGTTCCAGATAAATGACAATGGCGCCACGTCCCTGAAGCGGCATTTGCCGCAACAAGCGGTTGCCCTCCGTCACAAAGCCATGCTTGTTGTAAAGGCCGGTCAGCGGATCGTGCAGGAGTTGTGGCGCGTTGTAAGCGCAGGTGCAGTCCTCAGGCTGTTTTACGGTTGGAAGCAAACGTTCCATGAGCTGCACCGGCTAAAGTTCATAAAATAGCTTAGTTCGACTCTATTCTTAATCCATGTTTCCAAAGGTTCAGGTTTCCTGTTTTCTTGTTTGGCCACTGCGATCATTCAGATTTCAGGTGATAAATATGGGATCAGGCATCTGCCTTCAGGCCAAGGATGCGATCACCACACATGGGGCGATAGTAGAAATAGCCCTGAGCAACGTCACAGCCACAACCAGCAACGGCCACCAGTTGTCGAATGTCTTCAATGCCTTCCACGACTGTCCGCATGCCCAACCCATGGGCCAGTTCTGTGATGAATCGGATAATGGCAACCTGTCGGTCATTGCGCACGACGTTGTCCACAAACCCTTTGTCGATCTTCAAGGTGCGTGCTGGGCTTTCGGCCAGCAACGACAAGGCGGCGTGGTCACGGCCGAAATCATCAATGACAATGTGGAACCCAGCATCAGCCAGGGTCCGAACCTCGTCCATTGCCGCCCGGTCTGGCAACAGGCTCTCTGTAATTTCCAGTTCTACCATGGACCGGTCCAGGTCAAGACGATCACATTCATCCGTCAGGATGTCCATGACCGGGGTGCCGCCGGCCCCTGCTGCCAGTTGCGCGGGTGAGACATTGATACCCACCGACAGATCCAAACCCTTGCGGCGCCACTCGGCCTGCTGGTTCAGGGTTTCGCGGATGATCCACTCACCCAGCGGGATGATGGTGCGTGTCCGCTCGGCTACCGGCACGAACTCTGCGGGCGAGACCGTTCCCAGTTCCGGGTGGTGCCAGCGCATCAGTGCCTCCACGCCGGTCACCTGTCCGGAGAGGATGTCCACCTTGGGTTGGTAAACAAGCGCCATTCCGGCACCGCCCCGGCTTTCCCACAGGCCGTCCTCAATCGCCCGACTTCGGGCCAACCGTCGGCGTTGGTCGCTGGAGAACACGGAGACCAGATGGCCGGCGGTCAGCGCCTCGCGGCGGGCAATACGAGCAGCGATCAACAGCATATGCATATTGTCCGCCGCCTCGGGATAGGGAGCGACACCGCAGGTGATGGACAGGTGGTAGGCGCCATTGCCAATGATCACCGGCGCGTCCTGTATCCGTTGCAGCGCCTCAAACTCGTGCGTTGCATCAGGCAGCAACACAGCAAACCGCTCACAGTCAAAACGCGCCAAGAGGGCATCATGCCCGAACGCCATTTCCAGTCGCCGCCGTATGGCGTGTAAAAGGTCCATCGCCTCCGAACAGGTCATTCTGGAAACAAGGCCTTCGTAATTGTTCAACTCTATGAACACTACCTGTGGATGGTGTCCGGCGGCGGCAAGTCCTGGCAGGCGGCGGTTGCCTTCACGGATGAACCCGTCATTGTCCAAGAGACCGTTAAGCGGGTCACCACGCGTCAAACGTCCATCCAGGTGAGCGGCCGCCGGAGCGCCCGGCCCTGGGCCAGTTTGATGTGCCAATGCCTGCTGATCCACCTGACATTACCTCAAATCGCCCAATCAAAAGCTGCACAAGGTGCCAAATCGCCTAGCGTATGTATGCCAGCGTGATTATGCCCATTTGCAATCATTTGCATCTATTGTAGGCGAACGGGGTACACTTGTCAGATGTCCAGAGGGATAGGGGTATGTTTCAAATAAGGAACAAATGATCGGTGTTGCGATATACGATTTCCTGACGGTTTCCAAGTCCAGATGCCGTCTGGATACACGGAGATCCGCAACGATATCTTATTTTGTCTGGGTTTTGCGCTCCGCCCGGATCGGAATCTTGTTTCCGATTAAGGCCGCGATTATTCCGCAGCAAGTCCGGCAGTCCGCGCCAGTGCATAATCCCGCAGCACATGGACCAGCGCAATCAGATCGTTCCGAAGCACCTGGAAGCCGGCATGGATCTCAAGTGTCTCTTCGTTCATGTAGAGACGGCGGTCGATTTCCAATTGCAGGGAATGCCGGCCGCGGGCCGGATTGGAATAGCGTCGTACCAGTTCGACGCCCTTGTAGGGATCGTTCAGGCGGACGGTGTAGCCCATGGACCGCAGCGTATCAACGACCAGCCGCGTGAAGCCGCGCTCGGCTGTAGACCCGTCACGGTCGCCGATGACAAAGTCCGGTGACTGTCGTTCCGGACCGATCACAAAGGAAGGCATGGAGTGACAGTTGATATGATAGACGGCGCCAAACTGGCTAAAGATTCCATCCATGGTTTCCGACAGGAGGTCATGGTAGGGGCGCCAATAATTCTCAATCCGTTCCTGCACCACCGCGACCGGCAGTCGACCATCATACATGGGTATGCCTGGCCGGCAGAGATGCCGGACCAGTCCCATGCCTGCCAGACTTTTGGACGAGGGGTTGACAGGCGCCGGCCACTCCCCCTCCAGCATCACCGGGTCGATATCATCGGGTGCCCGATTCACATCGATGTAAGAGCGTGGAAAGAGAGCGCAGAGAAGGGTCGCCCCCAGGTCCGGGACCATGGCGAACAGTTCATCGACATGTGTATCCTCCGCCTGCCGCAATAAGGGGAAAGGGCAGGTGAAGTCGAAGTCGGCAGGGTAACGGGTGCCGCTGTGCGGGCTGTCGAACAGCAAAGGGACCGGGGGCCCGACCGGATCGTGCCGGACGACCACATCGTCGATCACCAAACTCATTCAACCTGTCCCCGGCTCCGGAAAGTCGCGATGAAGATGCTGCGGGAATGAAACCGCTCTTTCATCGTAGTGACTTGGAACCTATACCTTGGCTATGGGGCCGGCGTCGATAGTGCAGAAGACATGTCTGCCTTTGTTGGTCCCGTCTGACCAGTCCAGCCATTCATATTCCCGCCGGCGGGAGAGGGGCATGGTGCGTATCGAAGCCTTAACCGATCGTGATCTCCGGCCCCCCGATCTGTCCGCCTGGGCGGCGGGAAACTGTGGTACACCGTTCGTCCACCGGTTCGACAGCGCCCGACCGGGACCGCATGTCGTGATCAATGCCCTGATGCATGGCAACGAGTTTTCCGGTGCTATCGCTGCGGCCACGCTGCTGTCGGCTGGTATCCGCCCGACCTGTGGACGGCTGACCTTTTGCTTTGCCAATGTGGCAGCATTCGCGCAGTTCGACCCCCTGTTCCCCATCATGTCCCGCTATGTGGAAGAGGATATGAACCGGGTCTGGGCGCCCGGGTCGCTGGCCGATGGGCCGGACAGCCACGAACGGCGGCGGGCCCGCGAGCTCTGGCCGCTATTCGCCTCGGCTGATCTGGTGCTGGACCTGCATTCGATGCAGCATGACCGTGTTCCACTCATGCTGTGCGGCCGGTCATCCCGTGCACGCGCCGTTGCGCGCCATGTCGGCCTGCCGGGGATTGTTGTTGCCGACGCGGGACATGTGGGGGGGAGCCGCCTGATTGATCATCCCCGCTTTACGGAGGGCGAGGCAGGGCCGGTGGCGCTGCTGGCTGAATGTGGGCAGCATTGGGACCCGGCCAGCGCCGACACTGCCCTGGCGGTCACGGCGCGGTTCCTTCTTGTCTCCGGGATTGTCGCTGCGGCTGCGCTTGACCCATGGCTGCCATCCGCTGAACCGCCGCAGCCCCGGCTTGTCGAGGTGACGGAAACCATTACGGTGGTGACTGAGCGTTTTCGGTTCCTGAAGGAATATCAGGGCATGGATGTCATTCCGGCTGCCGGCACAGCCTATGCCCTGGATGGGGAGGTGCCGCTGCACACCCCCTATGATGATTGTGTGATGATCATGCCTGCACGCCGCAAAGCTGACCGCGGGCAGACAGCGGTCCGATTAGGGCGTTTCGCGGGATGACCTCACCCGTTACCGATCCCGTTCCGAACCTTCACCATCGCCGTACCGACTGGTCGGGCTTTATCACCGCCATGGTGCTGGGGACGGCCGGCGGATTTGTCTGCTTCAAACTGCATGTGCCCCTGGCCTTCATGATCGGGGCGATGCTGGCCACGACCATTGCCGCCTTGGCGGGTGTGCGAACCATGGTGCCGCCCAGCCTGCGGGACGGTCTTGTGATTGTTCTGGGCATCATGCTGGGCAGTTCGTTCACCCCGGCACTGCTGGGTCATCTGGCCGAATGGTCGGTCAGCCTTGGGTTCATGGCCGTTTATATCGTGATCGGGGCGGCGGCTGGCACCTTCTATCTGCGCCGATTTGCCCGCTATGACCCGGCCACTGCCTATTTCACGGCCATGCCCGGCGGGTTCACCGAGATGGTGATGATGGGGGGTGCGCTGGGCGGTGATGATCGCTCCATCGCTCTGGGCCACAGTCTGCGGATCATGCTGGTGGTCATGAGTGTGCCGTTCGCCTTCCAGGCGTTGCCGGGATATGATGCCGCAGGCCGGGACTGGAGCCTGCATGGGCTGGGCCCCTATCCCTGGGAACTGACTATCGCTGACTATGCCATGATCATGGTCTGTTTCGTCGGGGCCCCGGGGGCACAGAAACTTCGGATACCGGCCGGTGTCCTGGTGGGCCCCATGCTGTTGTCAGCCGTGCTGCACCTGACGGGGCTGACAGCGGCAAAGCCGCCGGGCCTGCTAGTCGCGGCTGCGCAGGTGGTGATCGGTGCATCCATCGGCGGCCGGTTTCAGCACGTACCGTTGATGCTCATCGCGCGCACCGCCGGGGTGGCGGCGGGGTTGACGATGGTCCTGCTGCTGGTGACGCTAGGCCTGTCGCTGTTGGTACATTTTCTGACGGGTCTGAGCCTGGCGGCCCTGATCCTGGCCTATGCGCCCGGTGGGTTGGCGGAGATGAGCCTTGTGGCGCTGGCGCTGCACGTCGATGCGGCTTTTGTCGCCACACATCATATCGTGCGCATTGTGCTGATCATCCTTTTGGCACCTGCCGCCTATCACCTCTGGCGGCGCTGGGGGGTGCGGGATGCCCCGCCTGCGACCTGAACAGGTGCCGACCCAGCCGTCACTGATGGCGAACGGTGGGTCGGCGCCACCCTTACATGAACTGCGCCTGTCGCAGCAGTCCGTAGAACTGGCGCAGGGCGTTGGCCTGTTCTTGCGGCGTGTTCAGACCTTCGACGAACTTACCATCGAAGTTGGGCTGACGCAGATGCCCCACAATCTGGTCGCGGACCATTTTGCGGGCCTTGGGGCTGGACAGCACATCGTTGGCGGCGAACTGCATCAGCCGGGTGGCGCGGATACGCAAGGACGCGGAAGGATCGTCCAGACGTTCGATCACCTTGGCCTGGGCGATGTAGCTGGCCACGATCTCGTCCACCCGGTCGGCCAGCATGATGCGTACATCGTCAGGTAAAGCCGATCTGCTGACGCTTGTATAGAGGGAGGCCATCGCCTGCATCTTCGGCTTCAAAGGGACCTGCAAGCCCACCAACTGGTTCACATCACGGTCTGTAGACAGCAGCGGGCGCAAGCGCGCCACCACGGTCTCCATTTCCCGTTGACCCACATCGCCGCCCGCCAGTTCCGCCAGGAACAGGGCGCGATCACGCAGGTTGGGCAGCAGTCCCATCACCCCCTCGATCGAGAGACGCCGGCCTTCGCCCCCGCCCTGTTCGATAAACCGCAGGTAACCCAGCGCCAGGGCATCGGCTACCCGCGCCCCCCCGAACAGCCCCGCAGGGGTGATCAGTCGCGCAGCAATGGTGGTAAAGCTGGTGCGGTTGCGATCCGGGTCGCGGGCCAAAGGCGTGGTGCCCCGCAGAGAGCGCAGGAAACCTTCCAATACCACCTGCCAGGTCTGTGGTGCATGACCCGACCCCAACCAGTTGCTCAGCACCTTGGCGATGGGGGGAGCCATTTCCCGCTCAGTCGGCTCAAACTTGCCTTCCAGCAAGTCCAGCATCCGTAGCAGGGCAGTCGCCAGATCCGGCTGCCGGCCGAGAAGGTCCTGAAGCACAGACGGAAAGCTGCTGGCATCTGCGACCAGTGTATCAATGATGTTAATATGGGCCGTCCGGTTCTGGGCGGCATCACCAGCCGATTCCAACAGCCATTCTACTTTGCCCAACAGGTTGCGGATCTGTACCAGATCGCGGCAAAGGATAACTTTCGACAGGTAATCGGCTTCCGCATCATCACCGTTGCACAGGGCATCGACCTTTTCCAGCGCCCCGCGGAATCCATCCTGTTTTACACTGAAGCCGACGCGCTTTTGTGCTTCCTCTGCCTTGGTGCGGAGGTCGGTGAGGCTGGAATAGATCAGGTCGCGACGTTCGCGCACGTCTTGCCCGGTAACTTTGCCCTGGATGCTGGCCACGCGCCCCACGGCGGTGGGGATCAAATTCTCAAAATTGATGGCGCGCTTCATCTCGGCCGCGTTGTACAGCAGTTCCGAGGCGGTTAGCGCCTTATCCTCCAGATATTGCCGTAACAGTTTGGAGATGGTCTGGCGGCTATCCGCTTCGAGATAGGCACGCGTATCGGTGCAGACAGGACTGTCCTCGACAGGCTGGACCGAGATGGTCTTGCCTTTCTTCTCCCGCATTTCAGAGAAGATGATGGTTTCTGTTGCCGGTTTCCCAGGGACACCGGCGAAGTCGCGCACGATGCGCACACCGTCGCGGTTCGGCAGTAACTTGGTGGCCAGTGCCCTGGCCTCTTCTTCCGTGGCCAGACTGTCTTCGATGACCCAATGGTCCGATTTGAACGTCTGGACCTCAAAATTCAGGCGCCGACCAATGGCTCCGCCACTGCCGCCCCCGAGCAGGTTGGACACCCACATAACCTTGCCCCCATTTTGGAGTATGCATTGTCCCTTTGGGATAGGGATACATACCACCGAACGGCTCGCTAATTAAACCTTGTATTAACCCATTTGTGGGTTTTTGACAAAGAAAAGCGGGAAAAGGGCGTGGCCGAGGCCAGGGTTTACCTGGGCTTTCCCTTTTCCCAGACCGGATTGGCCGCGAACAGAGGCACCGTGGAAATCGACATTTTCGCCGATGCGTCCTTCACCTGCCGGCTATAAACCACATAGATCAGGGTGTCGTTGGCCTTGTCATAGATACGGCGTACTGCAATCGACTTGAACACAAGGCTCTTGCGTTCGGAGAAGACTTCTTCCCCGCGCCGGGACAGATCAATATCGCCGATGACCACGGGGCCGGTTTGACGGCAGGCGAGCGACGCGTTGGAGGGGTCCTCAAACCAGTTTCCTTTCGACAACCGGTCCCAGACCGACCGGTCGAAATCCACGATGTGGCATGTGATGCCCTTGACCGCAGGGTCGGGAAAAGCCGTGATATCCAGCTCGTTGCCGGTCCAGTCATTGCTGAACTCCCCCACCACTTCCTGGGCCGCCGATGGAAGCACCAGGGCCAGAGAGAGAAGAAGGGCGGTCAGGGGGCGGCGCATGATGGTGCTCCAGGTTCTGGCAACAGGTGGGCCGCAGGCTATGCTGACCGGGTCCTGGGGGCAAGCAGAGGCTGGAAACGGCCCCTTGAGAAAATCGGTTAATGGTTGTGTGTGCTCACTTGCGCTCGCCTTTTACCCTTCCCACATGCCATACCGGGCTTATGGTTAAAGGGGGGGCTGACGAATGGAATTGTTGATCTTTGCCGGTGTTGTTGCCTTGTTCGGTGCCATTCTGGCCTTTGCCGGTATCAAAACGGTACCGCAGGGCATGGAATACACGATTGAACGGTTTGGCCGTTATACCCACACGCTACGCCCCGGGCTGCATTTCATCGTGCCTTTCATCGACAGCATCGGCGCCAAGATGAACATGATGGAGATTGTCCTGGACGTGCCCAGCCAGGAGGTCATCACCAAGGACAATGCCATGGTGAAGGTCGATGGCGTGGTGTTTTATCAGGTGCTCGACGCAGCTAAGGCGGCGTACGAAGTCAGCCAGTTGCAGGTTGCCATCCTGAACCTGACCATGACCAATATCCGGACCGTCATGGGCTCCATGGACCTGGATGAGTTGCTGTCGCAGCGCGACCGCATCAATGCCCAGCTTCTGCATGTGGTGGATGAGGCGACACAGCCCTGGGGCATCAAGGTCACCCGCATTGAAATCCGCGATATCCAACCGCCACGTGATCTTGTCGACAGCATGGCCCGGCAGATGAAGGCGGAACGTGATCGCCGTGCCCTGATTTTGGAAGCAGAAGGCGCGCGGCAGTCGGCCATCCTGAAGGCGGAAGGTCAGAAGCAGGCGGCAATCCTGGAGGCGGAGGGCCGGCGCGAGGCCGCCTTCCGTGACGCTGAGGCACGAGAGCGCGAAGCAGAGGCCGAGGCTGCGGCCACCCGCATGGTGTCTGATGCTATCGCCGGCGGTAACGTCCAGGCCATCAATTACTTTGTGGCCCAACAATATCTGACCACTTTCAAGGAATTTGCGCACAGCCCGAACCAGAAGGTCTTCTTCATGCCGATGGAGGCGACCGGCATCATCAGTTCCCTTGGGGGCCTGGCAGAACTGGCCAAGGACGCGTTCAAGGGCGATGGCAGCGGCGGCCTGCCCCCGCCCCCTACGCCAGCGCCGCCGCGGAAGCCGGCCTCATCGGGTCTGCCGAGCGCCGGTGCTAGCACTGCTGAACAGTTGGCCGTCACTCAGCCGTCGCCCTGGGGCGACAATACCGGAGCCTGACCGCAGGCAGGGGAGGGTTACATGGAAGGTTTTCGTGTTCTCTACTGGCACTGGTGGGGGCTAGCCCTGATTTTGGCCGCACTGGAAATGTTTTTGCCCGGCGCAGCCTTCCTATGGATCGGCGGGGCGGCCGCCATTGTCGGGCTGCTGGCCCTGTTGGTCGATGTCGGCTTCGCGATTCAGTTGTTCCTGTTTGGCGCGCTGGCGGTGCTGGCCTGGTTTCTATCGCGGCTGGTGGCCCGGCGTGACCCGACGGATGTTCACGCCGCCACCCTGAACCGGCGTGGTGAGCAATATCTGGGTCACGTGCTGATCCTGGATGCTGCCATTGAAAATGGCTTTGGCCGGGCGCGGGTCGGCGACACGGTGTGGCGTGTCGCGGCCGCTGCCGATCTGCCGCAAGGCGCGCGTGTGCGTGTCACCGGGGTGGATGGTGCTCTGCTGCTGGTGGAGGCCGCCTGAGGGGTTCAGGGCGCGAATTGTTCCTTCAGAATGCGCTCCTCCAGGGCCATCTCCGGGTCGAACAGCAAGGTACAGGTCACTTTGCGATCTTCGCTGATCTCTACTCGCGCCACATCACGCACTTCGGTAAAGTCGGCCACGGCGCTGACCGGGCGTTTGGCGGGTTCCAACACATCGAACTGAATGCGGGCCGTATGGGGCAACAGGGCCCCGCGCCAGCGCCGAGGACGGAAAGCGCTGATCGGGGTCAAGGCCAGGATATCGGCGCCCAGCGGCAGGATGGGGCCGTGGGCGGACAGGTTGTACGCCGTACTGCCGGCAGGGGTGGAAACCAACGCCCCGTCACAGGTCAGTTCCGGCATCCGTTCCTTGCCATCCACAGTGATCCGCAGTTTTGCGGCTTGCCGGGTTTCGCGCAGCAGCGAGACCTCGTTGAAGGCCAGACCCTCAATCTCTGCCCCGTCGCGCGTTGTCGCCTTCATGCGCAGCGGATGCAAAACAACGCGTTGTGCCCGCATCAGGCGGCGGGTCAGCCCATCCTCGCTATATTCATTCAGCAAGAACCCGACGGAGCCGCGATTCATCCCATATACGGGCACACCACGGAACAGACAGCGGTGCAATGTTTCCAGCAGGAAGCCATCGCCGCCCAGGGCCACCACAATGCCGGCTTCCTCCGGCGGGACCCCGGCATAACGGATGGCAAGCCTGTCCCTGGCAGCGCGCGCGTCCGGCGTATCGGCGGCAACGAAGGCGAGCGGCACGGGGGTCTGTGACAAAGCGATGTTCCCGGTATCACGGCGGAGAGTGACAGTACCCCAGGCTGGGGCGGTTTCTCAACCGCCGGTGACGCTCATATGACGCCCGACCGCTGGCCCTCGGTCACGGCCGATGATGAAATCATGGCCCTTGGGCTTGCGGGTGATCGCGTCGCGGATGGCTTGGTGCAGCAGATCATCGTCGGCGCTGGCGCGCAGCGGTGCCCGCAGATCGGCGGCATCCTCCTGCCCCAGGCACATATAAAGGGTCCCGGTGCAGGTGACGCGGACCCGGTTGCACGCCTCGCAGAAATTATGGGTCATGGGTGTGATGAAACCCAGGCGGCGGCCTGTTTCCCGCACCGTGACATAGCGGGCGGGCCCGCCCGTGCGATGCGTGCTGTCCAGCAGGGTCCAGCGCTTTTCAAGGTCAGCGCGCACATCGCGCAGCGACAGGAACTGCTCTTCACGCACGGCCCCGCCGCCATTACCGTCCATATCGCCCAGCGGCATCACCTCGATCAAAGTCAGGTCAAAGCCCTTTTCCCCGCACCAGGCCAGCATCTGGTCCAGTTCCTGATCATTGACGCCCTTCAATGCGACCGCATTGATCTTTACTGCCAAGCCGGCCGTCCGGGCCGCCTCCAGCCCGTCCAGCACCTGGGCCAGCCGGCCCCAGCGGGTGATCTGTGCGAACCGGTCGGCGTCCAGCGTGTCGACCGACACATTGATCCGGCGCACTCCGGCGGCGCGCAGATCATCGGCATATTTGGCCAGTTGGCTGCCATTGGTGGTCAATGTCAGTTCATCCAGGGCGCCTGACGCAACGTGCCGTCCCAGGGACCGGATCAGTTCCATGATGTTACGGCGGACCAGGGGCTCTCCCCCCGTCAGGCGCAGTTTGCGCGTGCCTAGCGCCACAAAGGCAGAACAGAGCCTGTCCAACTCCTCCAGCGACAGGATGTCGGCCTTAGGCAGGAAGGCCATATCTTCCGACATGCAATAGACACAGCGAAAGTCGCATCGGTCGGTCACCGACACCCGCACATAGGTGATGGCGCGGCCGAACGGATCGACCAGAGGGGCGGGGGCGGGGGAAATCTGGCTCATCGTGCCTTGGATATAGCGCCAATGGCGTCCGGCTCCAAGGATGACCCGCACGAAAGATACTGCTTTCGGCCTTGTCTTGGGCTGATCCGGCTGGAACACTGGTTTCAACGAAATCAATCCGTTCCTGACGAGACAGACCTGAAGCCATGCGGAAGTTCGCCTTCATCCTGTCCATGGTGCTGTTGGTGCCGATCGCGGCGGCCGTCGCGTTGCCGTTTCTGGTACCCGTTGGCGCGATCGTCGCCGAAGTTGAACGACAGGTGGAGACGAAGACCGGCCGGGCGCTGACCATCAAGGGCAGGGTTGATCTGGCTTACTTCCCGTCCATCGCGGTGACGGCCGATCAGGTGCATTTCGCTGGTGTGCGACAGGGTGAAGATCTGCTGGCTGTGAAGCAACTGGCGGTTCGCCTGCGCCTCATGCCCTTGCTGCGCGGCAAGGCCGAGGTGGAAAAGTTCGTGCTGACCGAGCCGTCCATCGACCTGACAGTGGACAGGCAGGGCAAGCCCAATTGGGACCTATCCCTGGCCGATAGCCCGACGGAAGCCGGCCCCGGTTTTATCGCCGATCTTTCGCTGACCGAGGTGGAGGTGGTCGATGGTCGCGTCCGTTACCACGACCTGCGGACCGGTATGGTGCGCGAGGCGACAGAGGTTAATGTCGCTCTCTCCCTCCCGGATCTGGACAGCGCCATGGTGGTGGAAGCGTCCGGCCTGCTCAACGGTACGCCGCTGTCGTTGGACCTGGGAATCGAACCGGTCCGGCCGCTTCTATCGGGCGGGGTGGCGGGCCTGAACCTGCGGCTGGTGGGTGCTGCAACGAATGTGGTGGTGACGGGGCAGATGCAAAGGCAGGGCGAAGCGCCCCTCGCTTTGTCGGGTGACCTGTCGTTGGATGTTGCATCCCTGGCCGACCTGATCAAGGCAGCGACGGCGACCGTGCCGTCGGACCTGCCTGTCAATGACCTGACCCTTTCGGGCAAACTGGCCGGCACTCTGGCACGGCTGGCCTTGACGGACCTGGTGGCCAAGGCCGGTGACCTGTCTGCCACGGGTGCATTGTCAGTCAGGCTCGACGGTGCGCGTCCGGCCTTGGGGGGTAACCTGTCATTGCCCCGGCTGGAGTTGGACCGTTATCTGCCGGCACCGGGTGCGACCGATCCGGCCTTGCCCGCGCCGGAGGTGGGTCCAGCAGGGTGGAGCAAGGAACGCATTGACCTTGCCGTCCTGAAAACCGCTGACCTAGACCTGACCCTGCACCTCGCCGGACTGTTGGTGAAAGGGGTGGAGGCGGGGGCCACCACCTTGACCTTAAAACTGAGCGATGGTCGGCTTCATGCCGGGTTGGCCGAAACAGCCCTGTTCGGGGGCACGATGAGCGGAAAAATGACCCTGGATGCCGGAAGGCAAACCCTTTCGTTGGCGGTTGCGGCCACGGCCAGGGGGATGCAGGCTGAACCGTTGCTTACGCGTTTTGCGGACTTCGATCGGCTGTCGGGCACCATGGAAGGCACCATCGACTTTCGCACCTCTGGCGCCAATCAGCAGGAACTGGTGGGCGGCCTCAACGGTGCCGGCACCGTTCTGTTCCGTGATGGAGCGGTCAAGGGGATCAATTTAGCGCAACTGGTCCGCAGCGCCATTGGCCATGGCAGCGAAGCGCCGCCGCAGACGGACTTCGCCGAAATGGGTGGCAGCGTTGTTCTGGCTGATGGCGTTGCTACAACTGAGGATTTCCGCCTGCTGGCGCCGCTGCTGCGTGTCAGCGGCAAGGGTACTGTCAACCTGCCCTCCAAGCGGGTGGATATGCGGCTGTCCTCCCGGTTGGTGGGCAGTCTGGAAGGGCAGGGGACCAGCCGCGTCGATGTTGATGGCATAACGATCCCGGTACGGGTACGCGGGCCTTTTGACAACCTGTCCTGGACGCCCGATCTCTCCTCCTCTGTCAGATCGGCGCTGAAGGACCCGAAAAAGGCCCAGGAGCAGTTGGAAAGGCTGAGATCGAAGGAAGGGGCGAAAAGCCTGCTGAACAGCCTGATCGGCAACAAGCAATAGGTGCGGAGAGCGGGTGGTGAGGGGATATCCCCCCACCACCCCGGATCTCTCACCCGACCAGTCGCTGCAGGATCTGCACGGCGTTCAGGGCCGCACCCTTCAACAACTGATCGCCAGCCAGGAACAGGGCAATCGAGCGTCCGGACGGATCGCCGACATCACGGCGGATGCGGCCGACCAGGACATCCCCTTGGCCCGAGGCTTCATTGGGCATGGGGAAGTGGTTGGCCTCAAGCTCATCCACAATCCGAACGCCCGGCGCGTCCTTCAGGATGGCGCGGACTTCTTCAGGGCTCACCGCATGCTCGAACTCCACGGTAACGGCCATGGAATGGGCGCGCAGAACGGGGACACGCACGCAGGTGATGCTGATCAGCAGGTCGGGGCGGCACATGATCTTCCGCGTCTCCTCGATCACCTTTTCTTCTTCACCATTGTAGCCCGTCTCGGGATTGACGGCAGCGTTATGGGAGAAGACGTTGAAAGCGTAGGGGTGCTTCAGTACACGCGGTTCATAATGTTCGCCTGCCAGATAGGCCGCGGTGGAAAGGCGCAACTCTTCCATGGCGGCGGCACCCGCACCGCTTGCCGCCTGATAGGTGGCGATGTTCAGGCGGCGGATCGTGTGACGGGCATTCAGCGGGGCTAAAGGCACCGTTGCAATAATAGCGACGCAGTTGGGGTTGGCGATGATGCCGGGCTGGGCCGGGATCACGTCCTGGTTGACCTCCGGCACGACCAGCGGGATGGCTGCATCCATGCGGAAGGCGGACGAATTGTCGATGACGATGGCTCCTGCTGCCACGGCCTTGGGAGCGAACTCCTTCGAGACCCCGCTGCCGGCGGAAAACAGTGCATAGTCGATGCCCCGGAAGCTGTCATCTGTCAGCTCCTCAATCACCAGCGTACCATTGCCGAATGGAACGGTCTGACCTGCCGAGCGCTTGGAAGCCAGCAGGCGGACTGTGGCGAGGTTCAGGCCCGATTTTTCCAGGCAATCGCGGATTTCAACGCCAACTGCACCGGTGGCACCCACCACGGCAACAGATATAGCCCGGCCAGCGGCTTGGTTCAGGCCTTCGGGGGCAACGCGGATATTCATGGGACCCTGTTCCTTCAACGGCTGTGCCGGCGACAGGGTCTGGTCCATCCTTGGCCACCCCGTCCGTTCCCGGCGGGGCATCTGGCTTTCTGTCGAACCGCGTTAGACCGCGCTCATGACAAAAGGCCCGCCCCGCAGGGTGGTCTTTTTAGTCATGGTAGTGGTGGTCTGAAAGCGCTTGGACATGGGTGAACGATGCCGAGACACCAGCCATGTGTAAACCCGCCATCGATGCGGAGTACGCTTGCGCGAACTGCATGGCACAGAGTTTCCAGACTAATTGTTGCGGTTTTCTGTAGACGGTGGGACTATATAGGCGAGAGTGATTGTACCTGAAGGGTGCGTGTTGAACATGTCCGTGGAACTGAACGATCCCAAGACCTTGGAAGCTATCGGGATTCTGGCGGGTGCCCTTGATGATGTCACGGGACCGGAACGCCTGGAATGCCTAATGGCGGCCAATGCCTTGCGCCAGGTCGTGGAAACCCGGTCGGAGAACGCGCTGCAGTTCGCCCAGCAGGCTTTCGAGTCCCTGGACGAAGGCGTTCGGCGCCGGGTGGAGACTGACGCCACCACAACCGCCATTAAGGTTGTCGAACAGGCCAACAAGAAGCCCAACCCACGAATGGTCCGTGCCCAGCGGCCTAAGGCCAGTGGCAGCTTCCTGGATGCCTTGAACGGCGGGCAGCTAAAGACCGAGCGTAAATGGTGACCGTTTGGTTACCCGATTACGAACGGTAAGCCCTCCTGTGTAAAAAGCGCCCATGGTCGGGCGCTTTTTTTATGGTTGAACTGGCAATGGTGTCGGTCTGGGTCGCTATCATTCTGCGTCGTCAGGGTCGACAACCCTGAGCGATATGGCCGCCGCGTTGATCAGCAGTTTGCCGGCATGTTCGAAATTCACGGTCACCCGCTGCCCGACAACGGATTGCACCTGACCCAGGCCCCAGTCAGGCTGGGCCGGATGGCGAACAAAAACGCCGGGGGTCAGAAATTCGGACATTGTCACAGTTTCCAGAACAAGGGACGCGCCTTATCCTAACGCCAGGTGACACAGCAAGCCATGCCCGAATGGGCCGGCAGCTTTTGTGCTGAGGATAGGGATGAGCCTGGGAATACGGGCGATGGAGCTGCTTTGCTCCCGCCTTTGCCATGATCTTGTCGGCCCTCTCGGGGCCATCAATAACGGCGTTGAGCTTCTGGATGAAGGTGGCGATGCCGGTGACGAGGCGCTGGACCTGATCGCCGGCAGCGCAGAGACGGCGACGGCACGGTTGCGCCTGTACCGGCTGGCGCTTGGGGCAGCCGGGGGGCAATCCTTGTCTGCCGCCGATGCCCGCGGGGCGCTTGAGGGCTGGTTCCGGGGCGGTAAAGTGCGCCTGGAATGGCTGGTACAGTCCGCCCCATCGGCGCCGGGTCTCTTGAAACTCGCCCTTCTGGCCGCGTTGCTGGCAGAGGAAAGCCTGCCGCGCGGCGGGACCATCACCGTGTCTAGTGGCGAAAAGGATATTGCAGTACGCGGCATGGGCGCTGGTTGTGCCCTTCGTCCGGAAATGGCCCCAGCGCTGGCCGGGCAAGTGGCGGAAAGCGATTTGGGCCCACGTTCCATCTTGTCGCATGTCACCCCGTTGCTGGCAGCCGCCTATGGGCTGGATATCAGCTTTGACACCGTGCCTGCCGGCGAGGTCGTGTTCCGACTCCACCCAGCTAAAGGGTGATACCACTTTAGGATTTGATGGGAATGCGGCAGCGGATGGGCCGCTCAACCGTGCCGGGCGTACCGGTGGGGGGCCGACTTTGGCATTGCGGCAGATCAAGATGGTCGAACCTAACCGAAAAGAGGTAATGTTCCCCTTGCCAAAGCCATGCCCGACAGGCCATCAATTCCCTTGTGCCGATACGAATTTAACCGAAATCCGAGACTCTTCATTTGGCCGACGGGCGGCCGGCGCGTACAAGGGTGCTTCACCGGACTGAAGACCGGCGTATGACGCGGAAACTGTGATTTCCCGAACGGGGCGTGGACCATGGATGATCTGCTGAGTGAATTCCTCACTGAGACCAATGAGAACCTCGCCGTCCTCGACGTCGAGCTGGTGAAGCTGGAGCAGAACCCCAACGATCCGGGGCTGTTGTCGAACATCTTCCGTCTGGTTCATACGATCAAGGGCACCTGCGGGTTCCTGGGTCTGCCCCGGCTGGAATCGGTGGCGCATGCCGCCGAAAACGTGCTGGGCAAGTTCCGGGATGGCGAACTGCACGTATCTCCCTATGCGGTGTCGCTGATCCTCGAATCGCTGGATACGATCAAGGGAATCCTGTCTGTCCTGGAAGCGACCGAGGCGGAGCCGCCGGGTGGTGATCAGGATCTGATTGACCGGCTGAACGCTATGGCCGAAGGCAAGGAGCTTCCCAAGGTGGCGGCTCCGGCGCCTGTCGCGGCCGAGCCCACCCCGCCCGCGAACGATCCCGATGAATTGTTCACGCCGGTGCCGGCCCACCTGACCCATACATTGGCGCCGGTCGCACCGCCGCCCCCGCCGCCGCCGACACCGGCGCCGGTTGCAAAGGCAGAGCCGCCGGCTCCGGTTGCCGAAGTCGCGCCTCCCCCGCCACCCCCGCCGCCGCCGCCCCGTGCCGAGCCGCAGGATGATGTGCGTGGGGAGTCCAAGGAAAGCGCCCTTGCCCAACAGACGATCCGCGTGCATGTGGACCTGCTGGAAAACCTGATGACCATGGTTTCCGAGCTGGTGCTGACCCGCAACCAACTCCTCCAGATCCTGCGTTCGCAAAAGGATAGCGAGTTTGCCGCCCCCCTCCAGCGCCTGAACCATGTGACCTCTGAGTTGCAGGAAGGCGTCATGAAGACGCGCATGCAGCCCATTGGCAACGCCTGGGCCAAGCTGCCGCGTCTGGTCCGCGATCTCAGCCACGAACTGCACAAGAAGATCGAGCTGCAGATGCTGGGCGCCGAAACGGAACTGGACCGTCAGGTCCTGGAACTGATCAAAGACCCGCTGACCCACATGGTGCGCAATTCCGGCGATCATGGTCTGGAAGTGCCAGCCGACCGTCTGGCCGCCGGTAAGTCCGAAACGGGCCGCATCACCCTGAACGCCTACCACGAAGGCGGCCACATCATCATCGAGATCGCGGACGATGGCCGTGGTCTCGCGCTGTCCAAGATCAAGGCCAAGATTGTCCAGAACGGCTTGGCGACCGAGTCTGAACTGGCCCAGATGTCGGACCAGCAGATCCAGCAGTTCATCTTTAAGCCCGGCTTCTCCACCGCTGCCAAGGTGACGTCCGTGTCCGGTCGCGGCGTGGGCATGGATGTGGTGAAGACCAATATCGAGAAAATCGGCGGCACCATCGAGATGCGGTCGATCGAAGGGCGCGGTACGACCTTCACCATCAAGATCCCGCTGACCTTGGCCATTGTCTCGGCCCTGATTGTCGAATGCGCGTCCGAACGGTTTGCCGTACCCCAGATCAGCGTCATCGAATTGGTTCGTGCCGCCAGCGACAGCGAACACAAGATCGAGCGTATCAACGGTGCGCCAGTGCTGCGTCTGCGCAATCGTCTGCTGCCGCTGGTCAGCCTGCAAAACCTGCTCAAGCTGGGCAAGGCCGAAGATGACGACAAGCGTGAGACGTTCATCGTTGTCAGCCAGGTTGGCAATTACACGTTCGGCATCATTGTTGATCGCGTCTTCGATACCGAAGAAATCGTTGTGAAGCCGGTAGCGCCCATCCTGCGTCATATCGAACTGTTCTCGGGCAATACGATCCTGGGCGATGGTTCGGTCATCATGATCTTGGACCCCAATGGGATCGCGACGGCATCCGGTTCCATGGGCGGTACTGCCGACAATGCTGCGGCGGGTTCGCAGGAAGTGGCGAAGTCGGCCCGTCGGGAGGACGACAAGTTGGCGTTGCTTCTGTTCAGCGCTGGGGAAGGCGGACCGAAGGCCGTGCCGCTCTCCCTGGTTGCCCGCTTGGAAGATATCGACCTCAACCAGGTCGAATTGTCGAATGGCGAACCGGTGGTCCAGTATCGCGGCAAGCTGATGCCGCTGGTACCGATCGATCCGAACTGGAAGATCGTCCGCGACAAGCGTCAGCCTGTCGTTGTGTTTGCCGACGGCGACCGGTCCATGGGTCTGGTCGTGGACGAGATTGTCGATATCGTCGAAGATCGTTTGCAGGTCGAGTTGGGCACGGAACGCCAAGGGTTCCTGGGTTCGGCCATCATCGCCAACAAAGCGACCGACGTTATCGATGCTGGTTTCTACCTGACCCGTGCCTTCAAGGATTGGTTCGGTAACAATCATGAAAGCTTCGAGGATGATCGCCAGCATCGTGTGCTGCTGGTCGATGACAGCCCGTTCTTCCGCAATTTGCTGACGCCTCTGCTGACCGTCTCCGGTTATGATGTGACGGCAGTGGAAAGCGCGGATGAGGCCCTGGCCTTGTGCGAGTCGGGCGAGGATTTTGATGTCATCGTCTCTGACATTGAGATGCCGGGCATGAGTGGCCTGGACTTTGCCCAGGCAGTCCGTTCCAGCGCGCGCTGGTCGGGTACGCCGATGGTGGCTCTCTCCAGCCATGCGGCCCCGCGTGATCTGGAGCGTGGTCGCCAGGCCGGCTTCAATGACTACGTCGCCAAATTCGACCGTGAAGCCCTTCTCTTCACCCTGCAGCAGACCATCACCGAGAAAGGTGCCGCATGAGTGCCCGTCTCCCCGCCGTCAAAAAGGCCGGTTCCCAGGAAGTCGCCGTTGTAAAGAACGAGGATTTCGTTACCGCTACCATCGCGAACCAGCTCTTCGGCATCCCGGTCCTGCAGGTCCAGGATGTCCTGGGGCCGCAGAAAATCACCCGGATTCCTCTGGCCCCGCCAGAGGTTGCCGGATCGCTGAACCTGCGCGGTCGTATCGTGACGGCCATTGATGTGCGGTTGCGGCTTGGTCTGCCGCCGCGCCCCGCTGATGGCAAGCCGGTGATGAGCATTGTTGTCGATCATAAAGGCGAGCTTTATTCGCTGATGGTCGACAATGTCGGTGAAGTCCTGTCCTTGTCATCAGACGATTTTGAGCGCCACCCCGCCACCCTGGACCCCCGGTGGCGCGAGATTTCGACAGGCATCTATCGCTTAAAAGAAACATTGCTCGTCGTTCTGGATGTCTCAAAGCTGCTGAATTTTGCTAACATCGAAGCGGCCTAAACCGCATCCGGCAATCGAGGTCCGTTGATGAAGTCCTGTCTGGTCGTCGATGACAGCCGCGTTGTCCGCAAGGTCGCGCGTAAGATTCTGGAAGAACTCGGCTTTTCCTGTGAGGAGGCCGAGGATGGCAAGCAGGCCATGGAGCTTTGCGCCAAGCGGATGCCCGACGCCATCCTGCTGGACTGGAATATGCCCGTCATGACGGGTATCGAGTTCCTGCGTCGGTTACGGAAGATGACCGGGGGTGAGAGCCCCCGCGTGGTCTTCTGCACTACTGAAAACGACCTGGCGCATATCCAGGAAGCCCTGTCGGCCGGTGCCAATGAGTACATCATGAAGCCGTTCGACAGTGACATCATCCAAACCAAGTTCCAGCAGGTCGGCCTCCTCTGAGGCTGTCCGGGATTGCAGGCAATGAACGAGCTTCCCGGAAAGACGGCGCCGACAGCAGCGCCAGCCGGATCAGAGCCCTACCGGGTCATGGTGGTGGATGACAGTGCCGTCATTCGCGGCCTGTTGACACGTTCGCTGGAAGGCGATCCGGAGGTGAAGGTTGTCGCCTCCGTCGCCAACGGGCAAATGGCGATCAACACGCTGCAACGGCAGACGATTGATGTCATCGTGCTGGATATCGAGATGCCGGTGCTGGATGGACTGTCTGCCCTGCCGCATCTGCTGAATGTCGATCCGCATGTGAAAATCGTGATGGCGTCGACGCTGACGGCCAAGAACGCCGATATCAGCTTGCGCGCGCTGAAGGCTGGTGCGGCGGACTACATCCCCAAACCGTCGTCAACGCGCGAGCTGACCAGTGCGGATGATTTCAAGCGTGAGTTGACGGAGAAGGTCAAGGTTCTGGCCATGGCAGCGCGGAAGGCCGATCCGCGCAAGGGTGCCCCTGTGCCCGCCCCAGCGCCCGGTGCAGCACCCGCGCCGCGGGTCGCGCCGGTCGGGAACATCGCCCCCACCACAAGCTTCACCCTTGCGACGCCTATCCGCCCCAAGCCGGAACCGGGCCCGATCAGCCTTCGCCCCCTGCCGGAATTCCGTCCGGATATTCTGGCGATTGGCAGTTCCACCGGTGGCCCCCAGGCCCTGTTTGAGGTGTTGAGCCATCTGAAGGATGTCAAACAACCCATCCTGATCACCCAGCATATGCCTGCGACCTTCACCACCATCCTGGCCGAACACATTACCCGCCAGTGCGGCGTGCAATGTGCCGAGGCCAAAGAAGGCGAAGTGATAGTTGGCGGCCGCGCTTATGTGGCACCTGGCGATTTCCATATGTTGGTTGTGCAGAAGAATGGACAGAACTGTTTGACCTTGACCAAGGACCCGCCGGAGAATTTCTGCCGGCCAGCCGTGGACCCCATGTTGCGCAGCATTGTGCGTGCCTATGGCAAGCGGGTATTGGTCACCATTCTGACTGGCATGGGGCATGATGGTCAGCGGGGTGCGGAAGTCGTGGTGGCCGCCGGCGGTGCCGTGTTGGGCCAGGATGAACCCTCCTCGGTTGTGTGGGGTATGCCAGGAGCGGTGGCGAATGCGGGGCTATGTAGTGCCGTCTTGCCATTAAAGGAAATCGGGCCTTACATTCGGAAGATCGCATTGAGGCAGGCAGCATGAAGGTCGAAGATTTCGATATGTTCTGCACCCTGCTGAGGCAGCGGTCGGGTCTCGTTCTGACCCCCGATAAGGCTTATCTGCTGGAAAGCCGGCTAATGCCGGTTGCCCGCAAATGGTCAATGAAGGGACTGGATGAACTGGCTTCGGCGGTGCGCACCAAGCGGGAAGAGGCACTGCTGCGCGACATCACGGAAGCGATGACCACAAACGAGTCGTCCTTTTTCCGCGACCAGAAGCCCTTTGATCAGTTCAAAGCCGTTGTGCTGCCGCAACTGCTGGCGAATCGTGCAGCCAAGAAGACCTTTCGCATTTGGTCGGCGGCCTGTTCCTCCGGTCAGGAGGCCTATTCATTGGCGATGCTGCTGAATGAAGAAGGGCCGAAACTGGCGGGGTGGCGGATTGAAATTGTCGGCACCGACTTGTCAGGCGAGATGGTCAATAAGGCGCGTGCTGGCCTTTACACCCAGTTTGAGGTGCAGCGCGGCCTGCCCATCACCATGCTTGTGAAGTATTTCAAGCAGGTTGGCGACAAATGGCAGTTGAATGACGATATCCGTCAGAAGGTGCAGTACAAGGAGTACAACCTGTTGACTGACCTGACCCCGCTGGGTCAGTTCGATGTCATCTTCTGCCGCAATGTTCTGATTTATTTCGACCAGCCAACCAAAGGCAAGGTGCTGGAGGCTATGGCAAAATTGCTGCCACCGGATGGCATTTTGTATCTGGGTGGGGCCGAGACCGTATTGGGTATCACGGATAAGTTCAGGCCGATGGATGGCCAGCGCGGTCTTTACATACTGGCAAAGTAGGGTCGTCGGTTCTTCCGAGCCGCAAGGAATGATGTCACGGAATCATGGCAAGGCGCCAACTCCCGCCGCCGGGAGAAACGGCGCGATGTAATGCGGCGTCATCTTTCTATCCCCATGCGCCCGTTCGCAAGGGGTAATTTTTTGCTAATCTGTGCAGGTAGAACGTTCATCTGGCGTCACTGGTCACAGGCTTATGCACCGTATTGTCCTCCTGATCCTGGCCGCCCTTTCGCTGTCGCCGACCCTGGCGGCGGCGGAAACGGTGCGTTTTGGGTTACGCGAGGCGGCCCCCATGGTGCAGACCCTGCCTGATGGGCGGTTGACTGGTCTTGAATTCGAATTGTTGTCGGCCATCTTCGCTGCGGCTGACATGCAGATAGAACCTTACCTGGGCTCCAATGCCCGACTGGCCCTGGCGGCTTCTGAATCTGTGGTCCAGGGGTTTGCGCCGGTGGTGGGCAGCCCGCCGGACGGGCTGCATCTCACGGACAGTTACATCACCTACAATAATGTAGCACTGACCCTGGGGGCACGGGGCATCAGACTGACGCAAACCGCTGATCTCAGTGGGCTGCGGGTCATGGCATTTCAACGAGCAAACAAGGTGCTGGGCCCCGATTACACCGCTGCCATCGCCCAGGCAGCCGATTATCGTGAAGAACCGGTCCAGGCCCTGCAGGCCAAAGGCTTACTTTATGGCCGCTACGATGTGCTGATTGGGGAAAGCCGGGTTCTGACGTACCACATCGCCAAGGTCTTGGAGGCTGCTGGCGAGCAAACGCAGCGTCTGCCAATCGTCGAACATCGTCTGTTCCCCCCGACCAGATATTGTGCTGGTTTCCGCGACCCCGCATTGGTCACCCGGTTCAATGACGGTTTGCGACGCGTCAAGACAGATGGCACTTATCAGGCAATCCTCAACCGCTACGATGCGACACAGTAAAAGCGGGTCCGTTCTTACCGGCCTGGTCAATCCGCAAGGCCCGGACGCGGTTGACGATCGACCAGCCGTTGGATAGCTCGCCAACCGGCGCCACGGTCCAGTCCCATTCTTGCTCTCCGGCTGGCAATTCGGCACCAAAGAGCGGGTCTTCCATCTCCGTAACCTGTCCGTCGGGGGCGATCACCCGCCGCTGTACGTCGCCAATCAGCAAGGTGGGACAATTGAACGCCCGCAGGTGATCCAGATGCGCCGTGACGATGGCTTTGGCATAGGTGGCCAGGTCCGTATCTGGCCAGCGTTTCGCAGCCTGCCGCAAGGGGACCAGCGGTAGTTGTGACACAAGGTTGGCAGAAACGACCAGGCCGACCCCGGCTTCTTCGACAAACGCGTTACAGGCAGGCTGAGGTAATGTGGTCTGCGCCGAATCCGTCAGAAGCGCGGCGACGCCGGTCAGGTCGCGTTCCATCAATTCGATTGCGCTGTGCTGCCGCGTCAGTCGCAGAGCGGCCGGCGGGTGGGCCACATCCACGAGAATGACGCGGGCAAAGCGCGCCAGCAGTTCCGTCATGGGCAGGTCCAGGCACGGCCCGGACCCCATGATGACGGCGGTATCCCGGTTATCGGGAACCTCTGCCATCGCGGACAGGATGTGGGTGCGGGTGGCTTCCTGGTGCGCGCGCCAGGCGGCGGCACAGCGGGCCGCGCGCGCCACACAGGCAACAGCAGCGTGGCGATAGCCCAGCCGTACAAAGACGGGAGCGCAGCGTGTGCGCAGGCTGATCAGGATCTCACGAAGCATTACCAACCAGCGCTACAAGAAAAGGGTCCGCCCCGATGCCCCGGAGCGGACCCGTCCCATATCACAGGCGCGGTCAAGGCGCCTGCCGTTACTTTACCTGTGCTGTCTGGATACGCTGCCGCAGGGCCTCCAGCAGCGCTTCAAACTTGCCGCCATTACTTTCGATCAGGCTGGCGAATTCGGACCGCTGCGTCACACTCATCGATACATTTTCCACGATAACGTCGATGATTTTGTGGTTGCCATCCCTGGTGCGGACACGCCAGGAGACATTCACCGGCGGTTGCCCACCTGGACGCAGAACCTGGGAGGTGACAACAGCATCGTTTTCTCCCGAGGGCTGTGCGCCTGTGACCTTGAATTTCTCGCCCGCATACTGGCTGAAACGTTCGGCATAGACCTCCACGATCATCTGCTCGAACAGGCCTTGATATTCTTTCTTCTGGGCGTCGTTGGCGAGGTTCCAGTAACGGCCCAGCACGAAGCGGCTGATCGTGTTGATATCGAAATTCTCGTTCAGCAGGTCGCGGAAAACGGCCTTCGCCTGATCCTTGCTGATCTTGGGGTCGGCCAGGGTGGCGATGGCCTTGTCACCCAACGACTGGACGAAATCGGCCGACGCCTGTGGCCCTTTGACGTTCTGCGCAAAGGCGGGCGTCGGGGCCAGCACCGGCACCGCGACAGCGGCCACGCCTGCCAGCATCAGCAGGGCGGCGCCAACCAGCGGCGAATGACGGTGGGGGGTCTGCTTGTTCACGTCTTCTATCCTCTGTTCCTTGTCGCTACCATGACCCTCGGGCGGTTCACCCCGCAGTGACGTGCGTCACGACCGACAATCCTTGGTATCAACCATTCATTGCCTTCATGGATAGTCGGCAAATGCGTCCGATATACGGCGCAAAAGCCATATCGCGATGGCACTGGCATTGTGAACCGCGTTCGGTGCGGGGCGGATACGAAGAAGATGCCAGGGCCGTTGGTTGCGGGTGCATCACGGACGCGACAGGTAGCGCGCCGAATGCAGGTCCAGGGGGTTGTCGACCCAACCTTTCAGGGGCGGGCTGACCAGTCGCCGGCTGGATTGGCGCATGACCGGGATCATTGGCATGTCCTGGATCGCAATCTTTTCCGCTGCTGCCAGCTTGGCATGGAACTCCTCCAGGGTCACAGACTGGTCCACCGCCTCCATTGCCCGGTCCAGGGCTGGGTTGATGTAGCCAGGGCCAACCGTGTTGGCCCGTGATCGCAGCAGGTTCAGATATTCCGTGACCAGCCCCACCGCCCAGGTGATGCGGACGATGTCCTGAAATGTATGTTCCTTCATCCGGCTGACGACGATCTTGAATTCCTGGTTCGACAAGCTGGTCTTCACGCCCAATGTCTGCTGCCACATGGCAGCCACGGCGACGGCGACCTGTCGGTTCAGTTCGTTGGTGTTGTAGAGCAGTTCCAGCGACAATGGATTGTCTGGGCCATATCCTGCCTTCGCAAACAGTGCCCGGGCCCGGGCAATCCGGTCGGCGGCCGGCAAGTCAGCCCAGTCCGGCTTTGGCGGGGTATAGCCAACCAGCCCTTCCGGCGTCATCGAAAAGGCCGGCAGTTCACCGCCCTTGGTGATTTTTTCGACAATCACCTTACGGTCGATCGCCATGGAGAGGGCCACACAGAGGTCAGGATTGTCCTTCCAAGGGGCCTTGGTCAGGTTGGGGACCAGGAAGAACGTGCTGGCACGGTAGGCCAGCCGCAGACTGTCGGCCAGATTGGTGCGGGCCCAATCCAACTGCGTCGGCGGCACTTCTTTGGTGGCATCCAGTTCGCCGGCACGGAAGCGCTTCAGTTCGGTCTGCAGGTCCTCGGTGACGTGGTAATTCACACCTGCGACCGCCACGGACGCCGCCGCATGGAAATGTGGATTGGCCGTCAGCGCATAATGGCTTTGGGGTACTGCCACTGACAGCATGAACGGCCCATTGCTGACCAGCTTACCCGGCTGCGCAAAACTGCCGCCATGCTTTATCATGGAGGCGCGGTGCAGCGGCGACAGGATCCAGTAGGCTGTATAGACAGTCAGATCGGGCTTGGGATGTTCAAGCGTGACCACCAGTGTTCGATCATCCAGCGCCGTTACACCCAGCGTTGCCGGGTCTTTGCCCTGTTGCAGGATGGGCAGTGCATTTTTGATCGGGGCGATCCATTCCGGCAGTCCCAGCAAGGTACTGGGCGTTACGGCCCGGCGCCAGGCAAAGACGAAATCGTCGGCGGTCACCGGTGTTCCATCGGACCATTTTGCATCGCCCCGAAGATGGAAGGTCCAGGTCAAGCCATCGGTGCTGGTTTCCCATCGTTCCGCCACACCCGGCACGATGGTCCCATCGGCGGCGAAGCTTGTGAGCCCCTCCCACAGTTCAATGAACAACTGACCGGCGACGATGGTGGTGGATTTATGCGGGTCCAGTGTGTCCACATCCGGACCAAGGCCAATATCCAACACAGGCTTACCCTGCGCGAAAACAGAACGGGGAGAGAGAAGGGGAAGGGCGGCCCCGGCCGCCAGCACGCTGCGCCGCGATAGTCCACGCATGATCAAGCACTTGGTCCTTTCCATTCTGGACAGTTGGACACTGGACCGTTGCCGCGTGCCTGTCGAGGTCCCATAGCACCGTTCCACCCTTTTACCGCCGCGGTGGCGCCCTTGGGCTGCCACAAAGCCAGATGAGGATGGATTGAAGGCCGGGATCTTCCGGCTGTACAGGTGGGAGCGGCCCCCGGACAGGAACGGGTGCCGGTTTGGGGATGAAGCGCTGGTTGGCCATGATGGCCGCGGTGGTGACCTTGGGCACGGTGTCCGTGGCACAGGCCGGTTCGGTGACGTTGTTCTCTGAACCCCATTTCCGCGGCGACCGCATCACCATTCACGATAACATCGATTCGCTGTCAAAGCTGCCGCCCTGGAATGACCGGACCCGGTCGCTGATCGTCAATCGCGGCACCTGGGAAATCTGTAAGGATAAACGGTACGACCATTGCCGGACCCTGGTCGACGGGGCCCGTGTTGCCGATGTGGCCGAGGTGAAGAATTTGCGTGGAGGTGTCAGTTCGCTGCGCGAAATCTCCCGCCGGGACGAGCGTGATTGGCATCATGGTCGTGATGAGTGGGGCTGGCAGCCCCCGCCGCCGCCGCTGCCCCCCCCGCCGCCGCGCCGCTATGATGACGATATCATCTGGAATGGTGGTGGAGGCGGCTGGTCCGGTGACCGGGTAACCAAACGGCCGCAGAATGGGTGCCAGACACAGGTCGAACGGGCCTTCATTCAACGATACGGCTACCGCGGCCGGACGCAGTTTACGGGCGACAGTGTCGAGGGCACAATCTGGTGGGAAGGGGAGCCCTGGCGCTACCGCTGTGCCGGGGGCCAGACGAATATCTGGAAATGACCCCCCACGTCTCGTTGCCGGGGCTGGCCACCGTCGGGTAGGCTGGCCCCGTTGATGATTTGGGATCAGGCATCATGCATATCCGCCCCCGCCGTTCCGCCCTTTACATGCCCGGCGCCAATGCCCGCGCCTTGGACAAGGCCCGATCCTTACCGGCCGATGTTCTGATCCTGGACCTGGAAGACGCCGTGGCGCCCGATGCCAAGGAGCAGGCCCGTGCCCAGGTGATGGCGGCGGTGCATGAAGGCGGCTATGGCAGCCGGGAGCTGGTGATCCGCGTCAATGGATTGGACACGCCCTGGGGCCATGGTGATCTGGTGGCGGCCGCGACCTCGGGTGCGGATGCTGTCCTGATCTGCAAAGTGGACAGTGCGGAAGGGGTACGACAGGCCGACCGGGTGCTGCGTGCCGCCGGCGCGCCGGAAAACTTGCGTCTTTGGGTGATGATGGAAACGCCGCGCGCCATGCTGGCGGCGGGGGAGATCGCGGGGGCTTGCCCGCGCATAGAATGTCTGGTCATGGGGACGTCGGACCTGACCAAGGACCTGAACGCGCTGCCCACCCGCGACCGGCTGCCCATGGTGACCAGCCTGGGCCTGTGCCTGCTGGCCGCCCGTGCCTATGGCCTGACCGCCATTGACGGGGTGCATGTCGATCTGGACGATGCCGAGGGGCTGGCGGCAGCCTGCCGTCAGGGCCGCGAACTGGGGTTCGATGGCAAGACCCTGATCCATCCCAAGCAGTTGGACGCCGCCAATGAGGCCTTCGCCCCGTCAGTGGAAGAGGTCACCCGCGCCCGGCGCATCATCGCGGCGCATGCCGAGGCCGTGGCCGCCGGCAAGGGCATCACCCTGGTTGATGGCAAGCTGATCGAGGCGCTGCATGTGGAGACGGCGCGGCGCGTCGTGGCGCTGGCCGAGGTGGTGGGGGTGGGGTGAGCCGTAGGTCAGGCCGGGGCGGATGCCTCGCCCTGACAGCAACGGATCGAAGGCCTCTCCTGTCAGGGCTCGCCTTTGGCTCGACCTGACCGCGTGGTTACCCCTCCAACTCCTCCTTCAGTGCCTCCAGCTCCAGCCAGCGTTCTTCCGCTGCTGAAAGCTCGCCCTGTGTCGCCGACAAATCCTCCGACGCCTTGGCAAATCCCTTGGGGTCCTTGGCGTAGAAGGCGGGATCGGCCATCTTGGCGTTCAACTGGGCGATCTTCTTTTCCAAAGTCGCCATTTTGCCCGGCAGCTCTTCCAGTTCCCGGTTTTCCTTGAAGGACAGTTTCTTCTTGGCCTTCGGCGCCGCCGTGGCGGCCGCAACCGGTTTAGCGGCCACCTTGGCGGCTTCCGCCGGTTCGTCGGCCTTGCGCTGGATCAGGTAATCGCTGTAGCCGCCGGGATATTCCGACACGTCGCCATCGCCTTCCACGGCGATGGTGCTGGTGACCAGCCGGTCCAGGAAGTCGCGGTCATGGCTGACCAGCAGCAGCGTGCCGTCATAATCGGCCAGCACTTCCTCCAGCAGGTCCAGCGTATCCATGTCCAGGTCGTTGGTCGGCTCGTCCAGGACCATCAGGTTGCTGGGCTGCGCGAACAGCTTGGCCAGCAGCAACCGGTTGCGCTCACCCCCCGACAGGGCGCGCACGGGCTGTTCCATCATGGAGGGGTCGAACAGGAAATCCTTCAGATAGCTGGAGATATGGCGCGGCTTGCCGCCCACCCAGATATTGTCGCCGCCTTCGGGCAGCAGCACCTGTTTCAGCGTGTCGTTGGGGTTCAACTGGGCCCGGCGCTGATCAAAGACAATGGTTTGCAGGTTGGTGCCCAGGCGGATGTTGCCGCTGTCGGGCGCGATCTCCCCCATCAGCATCTTCAGGATGGTGGATTTGCCGGCCCCGTTCGGCCCGATCAGGCCGACCTTGTCGCCGCGCAGGATGCGGGTGGAGAAGTCGCGGCAGATGACGCGCTCCCCGGCATCGCTGTGGAAGCTTTTGGAGATGTTTTCGGCTTCCACCACCAGCTTGCCGGAACTATCGCCCTCCGCCACCGCGAAATTCACTTGGCGTGATTTGATGCGGTCGGTGCGTTCCTGGCGCATGTCCTGCAGGCGGCGGACACGGCCCATATTGCGGGTGCGGCGACCGGAAATGCCCCCCTCCCACATCCATTTCAGCTCGGCCTGAATCTTTCGGTCCAGCTTGTGATAAGTGGCTTCCTCTTCCTTGAAGATCTCATCCCGCCAGGTCTCAAACTCGCTGAAAGGCCGCTCGGTGGTGCGCAGCACGCCGCGATCCAGCCACAGAATGCGCTTGGACAGGTTCTGCAAGAAGGCCCGATCGTGGGAGATCAGGAGAAGCGCGCCCCGGAACTGCTGCAGCTCCTTTTCCAGCCAGAGGATGGTGGGGATGTCGAGATGGTTTGTCGGCTCATCCAGCAGCAGCACGTCGGGTTCATCCACCAGGGCGCGGGCCAGGGCCGCGCGGCGTGATTCGCCGCCCGACAGGGTGGCACAGGCACGGTCGCCGGGCAGGTCGAGCGCTTCCAGAACGGCGTCGACACGGTACTGCATCGGTTCAGCCTGACCGCCGGCCACGAAATCGGCCACGGTGGGGAATTTGGAGAAATCCGGCTCCTGCGCCAGATAGGCGACGCGGGCACCGGGTTGCAGGAAGCGCTCCCCCGTGTCGATATCGATCTCCCCCGCCAGACATTTCAGCAAGGTGGATTTGCCCGAGCCGTTGCGGCCGACCAGCGCAATCTTCTCCCCCCGCGCCACCGACACGTCGATGCCTTCGAACAGGGTGGTGGAGCCCAGATGGACCGAGGCGCCGGCCAGCGAGATGAGGGCGGGGTTGTTGGGGGCCATGGAGGCGTCACCGGTATCGAAAGCGTTTGAGGGATGGCCTGCGGACAGTGCAGGTTCGGTCGCGAAGGTAGGCGTGTCAGCTACATTGCTTTCCCCGCGAAAGCGGGGACCCAGGGGCCACAGGAACGACGTCGCGGTGCCCTTGGCCCCTGGACCCCCGCTTTCGCGGGGGAGGCAATGAAGGCGCGACGCTGAATAGCGCTCAACCGAGCTTACCGACCTGAAGCGAGCGCACAAAGTCGGACAGGCCGACCTGACGGCGGCGCTTCAGGCGTTCGGCCTTCAGGATGGCTTCCACGGATGCGACGGATTCGGCCACGTCCTTGTTCACGATGACATAGTCATATTCTGACCAATGGCTCATCTCGTCATTGGCCTTGGACATGCGGTGGGCGATGACCTCGGCGCTGTCCTGGGCGCGGTTGGTCAGGCGGCGTTCCAACTCGGCCGCACTGGGCGGCAGAATGAAGACGCGGACCAGATCGGTGCCGGCGCTGTCGGAAAGCTGCTGCGTGCCCTGCCAGTCAATATCGAACAGCACGTCGCGCCCGGCGCGCATGGCCTCTTCCACTGGCGCGCGCGGGGTGCCGTAGCGGTTGCCGAAGACATTGGCATGTTCCAGCAGTTCCTTGCGCTGTACCCGCGCCTCAAACTCCGCATGGTCCACGAAATAATAATGCACGCCCTCCTGCTCCCCTGGACGCATGGGGCGGGTGGTCAGGGACACGGACATGGACAGGTTGTCGTCGCGTGTCAGCAATTCGCGCGAGATCGTGGACTTGCCGGCACCGGACGGGGAGGAAAGGACCAGCATCAGGCCGCGGCGATGGATCAGGGACATTTTGGGGACTGCCAAAGGGGGTGGAGGGTGGGACGAGGGCGGACGGAGAACCGCCTACTCGATATTCTGGACCTGTTCGCGGAACTGTTCGATCACGGCCTTCAGTTCCATACCGATGCGGGTCAGCTCAACATCGGCGGATTTGCTGCAGAGCGTATTGGCCTCGCGGTTGAATTCCTGGCACAGGAAATCCAGCCGCCGGCCCACAGCCCCGCCATCGCGCAGCATGCTACGGGCCTGAGAAATATGGGCCCGCAGGCGGTCCAGTTCCTCGCGCACATCGGCCTTGCTGATCAGCAGTGCTGCCTCCTGGGCCAGCCGATCCTCGGCCACGGGCGGCACGGCATCCAGCAGGGCCTGGATCTGGCCGCGCAGCTTGGCGCGCAGGGATTCTGGTTGCAGTGAGGAGGTGGCGGCGGCAGCGTCGGTCAGGCGCTCAATCTCCGCCAGATGGTCCAGCAGGACGGCGGCCAGATGCGCGCCTTCACCGGTGCGCGCCTCCACCAGCCGGTCGATGGCGGTGGCGACGGTGGCGGCGATGGCCTGTTCCAGGGCCTGACGGTCTTCCTCCGTCTCACGCGGTTCGGCACTGTCGATGACGCCGCGCACCGACAGCAGCGTGTCGATGGCGGGTGGTGGGGCATCCGGACCCCCAATTTCGCGCGCCAGTTCCAGCACCTGGGCCAAGAGGTCGCGATTGATGCGCAGGGCACCGGCATTCTCCAGCCGCGTCAGGTTGACCGCGACATTGACATTGCCGCGCGTCAGCCGCGCCTCAACCGCGGTGCGGATGGCAGGTTCCACCCCATCCAGGCCAGCGGGCAGGCGGCAGCGCAGGTCGCGGCCCTTGCCATTGACGCTGCGCGCCTCCACCACCCATTGCGCCCGCTCGTTGGAGCCGTCGGCGCGGGCGAAGCCGGTCATAGAAATGACGGCACCCTTGCCGTTGGCGGGGCCGGTCTTGCGGGCGGCGGGATTTTGCGTCACATCAGGCTCGATCTTTGGGGCGGCTGAAAGGCGGTTTATATCGCTCCGCCGCCCTAGCAACAAGGTTTCCACCGGTCGAGGCCCCGTCATGCGTGATCCGCGCGTCATATTCATCACGGGTGCCTCGTCCGGCATCGGGGAGGCTTTGGCCCTGTCCTATGCCGCAAAAGGCATCCGCCTGCTGCTGACCGGTCGCGATGCCGGCCGGTTGGCGCAGGTGGCGGGGCGCTGCCGTGACCAGGGGGCCGATGTGGTGACCACCAGTATCGACGTCACCGACCGGGCGGCGCTGGCCGACTGGATCATGGCGCGCGACGAAGAGGTGCCGGTCGACCTGGTCATCGCCAATGCCGGTATTTCGGCCGGAACCGGTGGCGGGGTGGAGACCGAGTCCCAGGCGCGTGCCATTTTCGCCACCAATCTGGACGGGGTGTTGAATTCTATCCATCCGCTGATCCCCGCCATGGTGGCGCGGAGGCGGGGGCAGATCGCGTTGATGTCGTCCTTGGCCAGCTTTCGCGGCATGGCGGGGGCAGCGGCCTATTGCGGGTCAAAGGCGGCGGTGCGTGTCTATGGCGAGGCGCTTCGCGGGGATCTCTCCCGGCATGGCGTGGGGGTCAGTGTCATCTGCCCCGGATTCGTGGTCAGCCGCATGACGGCGGTCAACCGCTTCCCCATGCCGTTCCTGATGGATGCGGAACGGGCGGCCCGCATCATCCGGCGTGGGCTGGTGGCGGGGAAGGGCAGGGTGGCCTTCCCGTTCCCCACCTACGCAATTTCATGGCTGCTGGGCGTGCTGCCGCCCGGGCTGGTGGATATGATCCTGGCCCGGGCGCCCCGGAAAGGGTGAGGGTGGGTGTCGCAAGCGGGCCAAAGCCCGCATGCGACAATGGGGTTTACCGAATGCGCGACAAGGCCAGCTGTGCCTTGGCCGTCTGACCAGCCAGGGCATCCAGCGCCACTGGCAGAGTGGCCGGGCGCAGGGCGGTGGGGTAGGCCTTCAGCAGCAGGTCGATGGCGGCCACCACATCCGGCGGCAGCGGCACGCCGGCCTTCACCAACGCTTCGGACCGGGCCTTGGCCGTGATGGCAAAGCCGTAACCGTCCAGATAGGGTTCGAATTCCGTGTTGGCGCTGGCCGACCGGTACTGGAGCGCCGCGCGTTCCATCATGCCGGCCAGCAGCTTGGCCTGCACGGCCTTGGCGCTGTCACTGCTTTTCGGGGCCTTGGCGGCGGTGGCGTCCAGGGCGGTCAGCACGGCCTTGGCTGCCTTTTCCACCTCTGCCGCCGGCGCATTGGCCAGCGCCAGTTCCGAGGCCTTGCTCATCTCGTCCTGGAAGGGTTTGGCGCCCAGGGCCGTGAAGACGGGTTCCAGATCGACATAGATCTCTGAAATCGGGTGGGCGAACATCTCGCCCGCCGCCTGATGCCGGTCTGCCTTATAGGCGGCAAGCCCGGCATGGTAATGGGCGGCGGTCACATCCAGGGCCGAGATGAAGGCCACCGGGTCCTTGGCGGCATCGGCGGCGGAGATGCCGCCTTCGCCACCCTCTCCGCCTTCACCGCCCTCGCCCCCCTGGGCGACCTGCAGGGCGATGGCACCATCCTGGTGCCATTGGGTAGGGGTATCGGCGAGTGCTGTACCGCCGGCCAGAACCGACAGGCCGACGCCGACCCAAAGACGGGGCTGAAGCTTGATCATGGACCCAACGCTCCCATGCATGGAATATGAAGGTGATATGGGGCGGGACCGTGCCATGATGGGCAATCAATTGCAAGTCATTCGCAATCTTATATCAATCCGCCGTGATGCCGTCCGATTGCCAGCATCACGGCAGCCCTCAGACGCCGGGCGCGCGCATCCGCGCGCTTGGCTTGCGGCACACGAGCGCCGGGCCGCCAGTCTGCGGATTGGTATTAAACGTTCGCCTTTTCCTGCGCGGAGCCTCTGACCATGATCCTGCCCATTGCCAATATCCTCACGCAAGATGACGTGACCTTGATGGTGGAGCGGCTGGGGGCCGGTCGGTTCCAGCCGGGTGCGACCACGGCCGGTTGGCATGCCAAGCTGGTCAAGGACAATGAGCAGTTGCGTGGTGATGATCCGGCCCATGCCGATCTGCGCGCCCTGGTGGAAGGGGCGGTGCGCCGCCATCCGGTGGCGGCCATGGCGACGCGGCCGAAGGCGTTCGGTCCCATCCTGTTCGCGCGGGCATCGGGTGGACAGCATTATGGCAGCCATGTTGATGACGCCCTGATGGGCGGGTTGCGCACGGACGTATCTTTCACCCTTTTCCTGGCCGATCCCGCCAGCTACGAGGGCGGGGAGTTGGTGATGGAGACGGCGGCGGGGGATGTGGGTTTCAAGCTGCCGGCAGGGGCAGGACTGTTTTACCCCTCCACCACCCTGCATCGGGTGACGCCCGTCACTGCGGGACAGCGGCTGGTGGCGGCAGGGTGGATACGGTCCTTTGTGCGCGACGCGGCGGAGCGGGAGCTTCTCTTTGACCTCGATACGGCGCGGCAGGCCATTTTCAACCGCGATGGCAAGAATACCGAGTTCGACCTTCTCTCCAAATGCCTGTCCAACCTGATCCGCAAATGGGCTGAGGATTGAGGGCGGGCAGGGGCGGGGATCACGACGAAGCCGCTTGTCATCCCCGTCCTTTCGCGGCAATGTCCGCGGCATTTTTCGTGGTGTGGCCGGCGTGATCGGACACCCTTTGTGGAGCCTGGGTCAAAGTGAAAGCCATCATCCTGAGTGCCGGCCAGGGCAAGCGTCTGATGCCTCTGACGGAAGACCGGCCGAAATGCCTGATCGACCTGTCGGGCCGCACCCTTTTGGAATGGCAGATCAGGGGTCTGGCGGCGGCTGGCGTGACCGAGGCAGTAGTGGTCACGGGCTTTCGTGCCGACCGGGTGGAGGAGGCGTTGGCCGGCATGGATGTGCCGGGCATCACGACCCGCACACTCTATAATCCGTTCTATGCCCTGGCCGACAATACGGCGAGCTGCTGGGTGGCGCGGGCGGAGATGGATGGGCCTTTCCTGATCCTGAATGGTGACACTTTGTTCGAGCCGGAGATCGCCAAGCGTCTTCTGTCGGGTGCGAAAAAGCCGATCACGGTGACGATCGATGCCAAGGACGGCTATGACGCCGACGATATGAAGGTCCGCACCGACACCGATGGCAACCTGATGCAGATCGGTAAGACCTTGCCATTGGACATTGTGAACGGGGAAAGCATCGGCTTTTTGTGCTTCAGCGCCGACGGCGGCAAGCGCTTCGCCGCAGAAGTCGAGAAAACCCTGCGCACACCTGAGGGTCTGCGCCGCTGGTATCTGTCCGTCATCGACACCATCGCCAAGGCCGATGGCAGCGTGGGTACCGTTTCCATCCAGGGCCTGGAATGGGGCGAAATGGACTTCCCCGCCGATGTGGACAGCAACCGCCTTCTCACTGCTGGATGGATCGGCCGCAGCGGGGGCTAACCTTTGCTGCCGATATCCATGAAGCCGGTCTTTAGAGTGGCTCGGATATGGTTGGACAGCGAAACATTTAATTGATCCGTGTCAATGCGCCCTCCCCGGGTCGCGGTCAGGATGACAGCATCCATTGACCAAATACCGGGGACCATCATGCCGCAAGATACATTCCGCTTCCGCGCCGAGGATGCGATTTCGCTCAATCTGATGGATCTTGCCAACATTATCGCGCATCAGTGCGAGGAGATGCTGGCCGAGGCCAACCTGACGGCACCGCAATGGACGGTGCTGATGAATGTTGCGGGTGATGCTAATTTCCAGGATGGTGCGCGCACCCATGACGGCATCTTCTCTTCCGAGATCGCCTCGGCACGGGGTCTGTCCCGCCCCCATATCTCGGCGACTGTCACTGAACTGATCCGCAAGGGCCTGATCAGTCAGCAGGACGATCCGCAGGACCGCCGCCGCAAGCTGCTGCGTGTCACGCCCGAAGGTCTGGAGGTGCTGCGCCGCCTGCAGCCCAAACGCCAGGGCATTAACGATATGTTGTTGCGCGACCTCACGCCCGATCAGCGCCAACGTATGCTGGATCTACTGGTTACAGTTCGACGTCGCGCCCGGGGTATTGCTGATCAGGTCACCGCCCCCTTGCGCATTGCTGGCTAATCCCCAAATGGGAGCCATGCTTGAAGAGAAAAGCCGGGCAGGGTTGCAGTTGCGTATGTTGCGACGCAGCACGAAGCGCCTATTTATGCATCGCAAGTGCGAACAAAATCGGCAGCCGGGTGGGGATGAAACCCCCCTGTTTTGTGATCCGGTCGCCGTAATTTCGCCCTTATCGGTCGGTCATAAGTAGCTTGCTTTCACTTATACGCGCGGGGTCGTCATGGCTTTGGATGCACGTCCTTTGGTCGATGGTCTGTCGGTCTCGCCGCAGGTGACGGAACAGGATATCCGCGACGCGCACGAAGCGGGTTTCCGTACCATCATCAATAACCGTCCGGACGGGGAAGAGCCTGGACAGCTCTCCTCCGCCCAGGCGGCTGAGATTGCCCGGTCGTTGGGCCTCACCTACGTCTATCAGCCCGCAACTGGTCCTACGCTAGAGCAGGTTGCGGATGCGTTCGGCCATGTATTGGCCACGTCACCAGGGCCGGTTCTGGCCCATTGCCGCTCCGGGACACGCTGCACGATTCTCTGGGCGCTCGCAGAAGCGAAAGCCGGAAGCCGCGATAGTGAAGCAATATTGCGTGCCGCGGCCTCTGCTGGATACGATCTGTCCGCTTATGCCCCTCTTATTGCGCGTTACACACAATCGCGGGCGGAATAGTGCCGTCATCCCCCTTAAGGCCATTGTGTTGACCGCAACGCTGTGAGAGTGTCGCTTCCGGTTTCGGCCTTGGGGCCGATTGGTGGAGGCGACACACGAATGATGCGCGGATGGGCCCACGGGCTCCTCGCACTTCTGTTCTTGGTCATGGCGTTCCAGAGCGGGATACTGCTCCGGAGCGACGTTCGCGCTTCACTGCATCTCCCCCAACTGCCCTCTCTCCATCTTTTGATCGGACAGGCTCTGCCTGCCAGCCAAGGCCCTGATCGTTGGGCTGAGGTGGCGGCGACCGTCTCGCGTCCGGTGGGCCATGGTAAGCGCGAGCATGATGCGGGCGGTGACGATCCTGTCACGCTTCCAACCCTGCTCGTCGTTGCCATCGCTCTATTCTACGCCCTGCCTCTACGCGGCAGTGACGTGGCCCGCGCCCTTCGTATCGGTTTGACGCCGGAAGGGCGCCATCGGGAAGCCGGGCGCTGCCCGACCGGGCCGCCGGCCTTTGCCGGATAAACCTGGCGGTCGGGCATGGCATATGGAAGCCTGTCTGATCCGCTTCTGCCCATTCCCAAATCGGCTCTGACCACCGTTCCCCCACCCAGGAACCAAGGTCAAAGTCTTCGCCTCCGAACGCCGCTTCCTTGATAAGGCATGATCCCTTGGGATTAGCGCCGATACAGGGATACGGCCCATGGCCACGCCAAGTGGTTGACACAAAAAAGCCGGCTTTAACCAAGACCGGCGGGTGTCACGCTCTTGAATGTGTGCTATGGCGGAAACCCCATCCCCCTGTGGATCGAGTGACCGACCGATGTCCTACCTGTCGCAATCGTCTTATCGGCGGCAACAGCCGCAGAGTTCAGGGCGGTTGGTTGGCATCGCGGTGGTTATTCTTCTGCACGTTGGGGTGATTTACGCGCTGGCTACTGGCTTGGCTCAGAAGGCGGTCTCAGTGATCGCCGATCCGATCAAGACAGAAATCATCGAGGAAATCGCTCCACCGCCGGAAGAAGTCCCGCCGCCGCCCCCGCCGCCCAAGTTCGATACGCCGCCCCCGCCGTTCATTCCGCCGCCTGAGATTCAGATCTCGCAGCCGCCGCCGCCGACGTCTACGGCGATCCAGACGACGACTGCCGAGCGGCCCCCGGTGGTGCAACCCCCGACGCGTATGGTGGCCCCGCCGCCACCGCCGACGGGTGGCAAGATCGATGTGAAAAGCCTTGCAAGGAACCGGCCTGAATATCCGGCTCAATCGATCCGTCTGGAGGAAGCCGGTACGACCGTCATGCGTCTCTATTGCAACGCAGATGGCCGTATCTCCGACGCCACGATCGAGAAGTCGAGCGGATTTGAGCGCCTGGATCAGGCCTGGATGAAGGAAGCCAAACGTGGCCGGTGGAGGTGCGAACCGCCGACTGTGGATGGCAAGCCCCAAGGTGCCTGGATTCCGAGCATGGTTCCGCTCACCTTCCGCCTTGAAGATGCGCGCTGATCACCATCGCATCGACCTCTATCGAAACACGTAAGTCTGAAAGCAGAGCTACGATGAACAAGCTGTTCACCCTGGCGGGCATCAGCCGCCTCGCCGCCGCCGCCGCCGTTGCCGCTACCTTGTCGGCCCCGGTCTTCGCCCAGTCCACGACCCCGACCGAGCCGGCCCCCGCCGCTGCTGCTCCGGCCGATCCCGCCGCCGCCCCGGCTGCTGATGCTGCTGCTCCGGCTGCCGATGCCGCTGCACCCGCTGACGCTGCTGCTGCTCCGGCTGAAGAGCCCGTGAACCCGTACGGTCTGCAGGCCATCATCGACCATGGTGACTTGGTCGCCAAGAGCACGCTGGTCATCATGCTGCTGATGTCGGCTGGCACCTGGTACATTTTCGTTACCAAGCTGATCGAACAGTCCAAGCTGATGTCGCAGGCGAGCTTCGCCGAAAAGAACTTCTGGACGGCCTCTTCGGTCGCCGAAGGCGCTTCTCGCCTGAAGGAAAACTCGGCCTTCCGCGGCATCGTGGAAGATGGTCTGCGCGCGACCGAACATCACGATGGCGCCCTGACCGACCATATCGACCTGCACGAATGGGTGACGATGTCCCTGCAGCGTTCGGTTGACGCCGTGAACGCCCGCCTGCAGAGCGGCCTGTCGTTCCTGGCTTCGGTCGGCTCCACCTCTCCCTTTATCGGTCTGTTCGGTACGGTGTGGGGTATTCTGAACGCCCTCGTGGCCATCGGTCTGTCGGGTCAGGCCTCGATCGATAAGGTTGCCGGCCCCGTCGGTGAAGCACTGATCATGACCGCTATCGGTCTGGCTGTCGCCGTGCCCGCCGTGCTGGCCTACAACTGGTTGACCCGCCGTAACAAGCTGGTCATGGACCGTCTGCGTAACTTCTCTGCCGATCTGCACGCGCTGCTGATCGCCGGCCAGAAGTCCAAGACCGGCCGGAGCGCCTAACCATGGGGATGAGCGTCGGCCCCGCCGATAGTGGCGAAGACTCAGTGGTGTCGGAAATCAATACGACGCCGCTGGTGGACGTGATGCTCGTTCTGCTGATCATCTTCCTGCTGACCATTCCTGCTGCCATCCAGACCATCCCCGTGAAGCTCCCTGAGGAGTCGAACGTGGTGACTGTGACCAAGCCGGAAAACGTGACGATCGGCGTGGATCCGGACGGCAACATTTATTGGAATGCTGCCCAGTTGCCGGATTACAACGCGCTGTTCGAGCGGATGAAGGAAGTGGCGGTGCTGGTTCCGCAACCTGAGATCCACATCCGTGGTGACAAGGAAGGGCGGTACGAGTTCGTTGGCAAGGTCGTGGTGACCTGCCAGCGGGCTGGCATCCTCAAGATCGGCTTTATCACCGAGCCTCCTGCCGGGGCGCTGAGCGTCAAACGTTGACGCTTAGCCTTCCCCCCGACGGGATTGAAGGATAGGAGGCCCCCATGGGTATGAGTGTTGGACCGGCAAACGCCGAAGAGGGTAATGTCACGCCGGAAATGAACACCACGCCGTTGATCGACGTGATGCTCGTGTTGCTGGTGATGCTCATCATCACCATTCCCGTGCAGACCCACGCGGTGAAACTTGACATGCCGGCTGGTCCGCCCCCACCGCAGCAGAACGTGGTTGAACCGGAAGTCATCACCATCGAAGTCGACTTTGATGGCACGGTGATCTGGAACGGCACCGTTTTGAACAGCCGCGAGGAGATGGAACAGCAGATGACACTGAAGGCTTCGCAGCAGCCGCAGCCGGAAGTGCATCTGCGTCCCAACAAGCTGGTTAAGTACAAGTACGTGGCGGCTGTTCTGGCGTCCGCGCAGCGGCTCGGCCTGAACAAGATCGGCATGGTTGGTAACGAACAGTTCATGGACTGATCGGCACCAGAAGTAAGGGGCAAGGCGGACCTTCGCAGGTCCGCCTTAAACCTGCCCAGATCGGCTGATTGCATTCGGATAGCGGTCAGGTGGCTGACCGTAAGACAACCCGTCGAATGGGACCCATCGCGAAGAGACACGCGACCTGTTCGCCCGATACCGAGATAGAGACAATGATCCGCACCCGTCTTTTTACCGCCGCCCTTTTGGGAACGGCTTTGGCCTTTGGCTCCTTCGCCGCCATCATGGCACCGTCTGAGGCCTTTGCGCAGAAGGCGAGCGGTGACAAGAAGGCGTCAGGCGAAACGGTTCGCCCGGAAGTGGGCACACCGCTGCAGGCCGCCCAGGAGCTGGTCAAGCAGAAGAAGTACAAAGAGGCATTGGTGAAGGTTAAGGAAGCCGACGCCGTTCCCAACAAGACCCCGTTCGAAGCGTCGACGGTTCTGCAGTTCCGTGTCGCCGTTGCGCAGGCGGCCGGTGACGCCAATGAGCTTGAAAAAGCCATGGAGGCGCTGATCGCGACCGGTGCGTTGCAGCAGGCCCAGCAGGGTCAGTATGCGCTGGTGCTGGCGCAGAGCTTCCTCACGGACAAGAATTTCCCCAAGACCATCAGTTGGGCGCAAAAGGCCATCAGCCTGGGTGCAAACGAGAGCCAGGCTCGCACCATGCTGCTGGCGGCCTATTTTGAGAGCAAGGACTACGCCAACGCGGTCAAGGAGATGAGCCTCAAGATCGCCACCGCGGAGAAGGCCGGCCAGAAGCCGACCCAGCGCGACCTCGAGATCCTGGCCAGTCTGCAGCTTTCGAATAACAACGAAGCAGGCTACACCGCTGTGCTGGAGCGCCTGGTCGGTATGTATCCGGAGAAGAAGTACTGGGAAGATTTGCTGAACCGCGTTCAGCGTAAGCCCGGCTTCAACCGCGATCGTCTGGCGCTGGATATTTACCGCCTGAAATACAGCATCGGGCTGCTGGAATCGGCTGGTGAGCTGATGGAAATGGCCCAGCTTTCGTTGCAGGCTGGTAATCCGGGTGAAGCCCAGGCCGTGATCGACAAGGGCTACACGTCCGGTGTCATGGGCACCGGGCCAGAGGCCGAACGTCAGAAGCGCCTGAAGGACATGGCCGCCAAGCAGGTCGGCGACGACAAGAAGGCGCTGGCCCAGACCGAAAGCGAAGCGCTGGCTGGGGCAAATGCCGGGCCGATCCTGCGTGTCGCCGAAGCTTATGCCGGTTATGGCCAGTTTGATAAGGCCGCGACCTTGGCTGAAGCCGCCATTGCCAAGGGCAATCTGAAGAACCCTGACGATGCCCGTCTGCGTCTGGTGACCTACTACCTGGCCCTGGGGCAGAAGGCAAAGGCAGAAGCCACAGCCAAAGCGATCAAGGCAACGGATGGTCCGGCCGATCTGGCCCGTCTGAGCCTGCTTGCCGCCAAGGCAAAGTGATGTGACGTGAGGCGGACCAGCGCCGGACTATGGTCGTTGGTCCGCCTTACCACGCCGTCCTGCCATCCGTACGCGGGGAAGCAGTCCTGTTTCCCCCAATACCCCGGTTGTGACTGCCGGGTCCCGACGGACGTACCATGTCGGATTTGGAACCTCTCTTCCGCCCCCGACTGCAATATCCTGAACGTGCCCTCCGTCTGAGGCGCGAAGGTCGTGTCATTGTCGAGTTTCGCATCGGCAATGATGGCGCACCGCAGGATGTGCGTGTCGTGGAGGCCATCCCACCGGGCCTGTTTGAGCAGTCGGCCTTGCGATATGCAGCCGGTCTTCGTTATCACCCTGGGGAAAAACCGCCGCACCCGGCAGAAACCATGGGTCGGGAACGGGATCGTCAGCGGCTGGAAGTGCGGTTTGAAATGCGGGGACAGGCCTGATCCGCATTCCTCACGACCGATACATCTTTTAAACCGACCAAAGATTTCCTATTTGTAAGGCGACGCGTCGAAGCGGGCCATGTAACTGGAGAATTTCCATGGGCGCCATGAGCCTCTGGCACTGGATCATCGTTCTTGTTGTCGTGCTGCTGGTCTTTGGTGCCGGTAAGCTTCCCAATGTCATGGGCGACATGGCCAAGGGTGTGAAGGCCTTCAAAAAGGGCCTGAAGGAAGGCGAGGAGGAGGCCGCGGCCGACCCTAAGCTGACGGAAAACAAGCCGGGCGAAAACGCCCCGCGCTGAACCCCGTTGAGCACAGCGCCGTCATTTTGACGAAGCCGGACGCGTCTTGCGGCCGGCTTTTGTTGTTTGGCGGACAAACGCTGACACAGCTTCGGGATCAATGACGACGGCTTGGTTGTGCTATAACGCGCCCTTCGGCAATGAATAATGATCGGGACAGGGATGAGCGATAGTCTGGAAGGTCTGACGGCGGCAGATGTCCAGCACCTGGCCAGTGATCGGACGCCGGACGCTCGCATCCAGCTTCTGGGCAAGTTGATGCGGATTGCCGAGCAGGCCCTTCTTGCCGAGACAGAGCGTACCCTGGTCCGCGATCTGCTGGTCCGTCTGGCCCACGATACCGCACGCCAAGTGCGTGAGGCGGTGGCTTGGCAGATTTACAACAGCCCGCTGCTTTCCGATGATCTCGCCCGCGATCTTGCGTTGGATGTGACATCGGTGGCTTTCCCCGTCTTGCGTCACGCCGGCAATTTGGATGACGGTCTGCTGCTGGAGGTTATCGGGGCCGGTCAGAGCGATAAACAGATGGCCATCGCCGCGCGCGCCCATCTGTCTTGTGACGTTGCCGGTGCTCTGGCGGAGGTGGGCAATCTCGCCGTCATTGCCACCCTGGTGGGGAATGAGGGGGCCGACCTCTCCGACCAGTCCCTCCTGTCTGTTGCGGAGAAGTATGCCCATGTGCCCCTGGTCGCTGAACCGCTGGCGGGAAGGGCCTATCTACCGGCAAGTGCCGTGGAGCGCATGGTGGCCCACGTCTCCGAAAAGGTTCGGGATCTCCTTGTCGAACGCCACCGGTTATCGCCGGTGATGGTTGCCGAGATCGTTGGACATGGTCGCGACGCGGCAACCTTAGCCCTGCTGCGGCCAATCTCCCGGCCCGGCATGGAAGCTTCGGCACTGGCGGTACATTTGCACGAACAAGGTCGATTGGGGGTTTCGTTGCTGCTTCGCACCTTGTGCGGCGGTGACTTTGATTTTTTTGCAGCGGCAATTGCCACCAAATCACGCGTCCGCAAGGCGAACGCATTGTCGTTATTGTTGGACGGCAAATGGGAGGGCATGCGGGCGCTGCTGGACCATGCCCACGTACCCAAGCATCTGTTCCGACCTTTCCAGGTGGCGATGCGTGTTGCCCAAACCACGGGTTACCGCGGCGATGCCGAAGGCCGCTTAGCTTTCCAGACCGAGGCGCTGGGCCGTATCTATGCGGAATGCGGGCAGTCAGAGGAACGGGCGATGGACAATCTGCTGCTGCAGCTTTTCGATCAGAAGGGCGACGCGTTGGTGGACGCCGCCATGGATATTGCCGGCATGCCGTTCTTGCCAGTCCGTGGAAATGTGCCCCGAGGCGGATCGGGTCATACCTAATCAGAACGCCCGGATTTGCATCTGGATCGGGCCTTCGGCGCGGCCATGGATGAACTGGTCGACATAAGGATTACCAGAATCGTCAATCGCCGACACCGGCCCCACCCAAATCAGCCGGCCCTTGTAGAGCATGGCGATGCGGTCGGCAATCTTACGCGCGCTGGCCATATCATGGGTGATGGAAAGGGCGGTGGCGCCCAAATCCTTGACGCATTTGACAATCAGATCATTGATGACATCGGCCATGATCGGGTCCAGGCCCGTGGTCGGTTCGTCAAAGAAGATGATTTCAGGCCGTGTGCAGATGGCCCGAGCAAGCCCCACGCGCTTCTGCATGCCGCCGGATAATTCTGAAGGAAACAGATTGGCCACATCGGGTCCAAGCCCCACGGCGCCCAGGGTTGCGACAGCACGCTCCTTGGCTTCGCCGCGCGCCATGCGCTGCCCCTGGATCAGGCCGAAGGCGACATTTTCCCAGACTGGCAGGCTGTCGAACAGGGCGGCGCCCTGGAACAGCATGCCGAACTTGGCCATGGCGCGCTCACGCTCACGTCCGCCGATATGAGTTGTATCCTGGCCATCAATCCGGATTGTGCCAGCATCGGGTTGAATGATGCCCAGAATGCTTTTCAACAGCACGGACTTGCCGGTGCCGGAACCGCCGATGATCACGATGCTTTCGCCGCGTTGAACATCAAGATCAATGCCGTCCAGCACCACCTTGGGGCCGAAAAACTTCTTCACGCCCTTCAGCGCGATCTTGGGCACATCCATTTCCTGTGTCAGTTCCAAGGGCGCCATGGTCATGAGAAGAAAATCCCCGTCAGCAGATAATTCAGCACCAGAATGAGAATGGAGGCAGACACCACCGCATTGGTCGTAGCGGCACCAACCCCCTGTGCGCCCCCACGCGAATTGTAGCCATGGTAACAACCCATCAACGAGATCACGAAGCCGAAGCAAGCCGCCTTCACCAGACCCGAAACCACATCCATGAATTCGAGGTACTGCCAAGTATTGTTGATGTAGCTGGATGCATTAAAACCCAGTCGGTACACAGCCACAAGATAACCGCCGAACACACCGATAATATCGGCGACCAGCACCAGAATGGGGAGCATGGTGGTGCCTGCAATCAAGCGTGGAACCACCAGATATTTATAGGGATTGGTCGAAAGGGTGGTCAGCGCATCCACCTGTTCGGTCACCCGCATTGTACCGAGTTCGGCCGCCATAGCCGCACCAATGCGTCCTGCCACCATCAGGCCGGCCAGAACCGGCCCCAACTCCCGCGTGATCGACAGCACAACCACGGTTGCAATCGCACTTTCTGCCGAGAACCGTGAAAAGCCACTGTAACTTTGCAGCGCCAGCACCATGCCGGTGAAGACAGCGGTCAGGCCGACCACCGGCAGGCTGTAAAAGCCGATTTCCACCATCTGCCGGCCGATATGGCGAAAATAGAAAGGCGGACGAAGGCAATGGGCCAACGCAGTGAAGGTGAACAGGGCCAAGTGACCCGCCGCTTCCATGAAGGTCAGGGTAGCCCGGCCAATCGCACTGAGGAAATTCATGAACTTGGCCTTCTCCTTGCCGGAACCCAACCCATCGCTAGACAATGGGGTGTCTTCTGTCAATGTCGAGGGGGAAGGGCGCGGGGGAGCCATGTATGGCGTATCGCAGTGCACCCAAGCCGGCCCCGCATGGAGCCTTTGCATTTCTTTCCTTGTGAAGGTTCTTGCCGCGCCGGTGATTTCGCCTTAAAACCGAAACATGTAACGAGCTGTCGATCTGATCGGCGGTCTTGAACCTTTTCAGGATGGACGGTCCCCCGTGATGGCGGCAGACCACAAGATGGAACAGCAGGTCAGCACGGGCGCTCGCGCCCGCGCCATTGCTGTGTCCACCTCCATCCGCAGTGGCCACCCTGTCCCGGCCACGAGCCTACGACTAATTTCCCCCTGAGCGCCCGATGTCGTGCCGCCATCGCCGCGGTGCGGCCCGCGATCAGGGGCACAGGTGCCAACCGGGCACCGCCAGCAACCAAACAGTCTTTCTATTTTATCGGCGTGACGTTCCGCCATGGACCGCGACCGATGTGCCGCAAGGGACCAGGACATGACCATCATCCGCGACAGCAACCGCGTCATCATTTTCGACACGACCCTCCGCGACGGCGAGCAGGCCCCCGGCTGCTCCATGAATTTGGATGAGAAGCTGCGCATCGCCACCGTGTTGGAAGAAATGGGCGTCGATGTGATTGAAGCCGGTTTCCCGATTGCATCCAATGGTGACTTTGAAGCGGTACGGGAGGTGGCCAGGACGGTCAAGAATGCCACCATCGCCGCCTTGGCCCGCACTGCGCGCGCCGATATCGACCGTGCCGCCGAGGCATTGCAGTTGGCGCAGCGCAAGCGCATCCACACCTTTATCTCCACCAGCCCGGTTCACATGAACTACATGCTGAAGATGACAGAGGAAGAGGTGTTGCAGCGGACCATTGACTATGTCGGTTACGCCCGCAACCTGACCGATGATGTGGAATGGTCGGCCCAAGATGGGTCGCGGTCCGATCGTGATTTCCTGTGCAGATGTGTTGAGGCGGCCATCAAGGCGGGCGCTACCACCATCAATATCCCAGACACGGTCGGTTATGCTCTTCCCGAAGAATATGCCTCCATGTTTAAGGATGTGATGACCCGCGTCCCCAACTCGGACAAGGCTATCTTCTCCGTCCATTGTCATAACGACCTGGGCCTGGCCGTCGCTAACTCCCTGGCGGGTATCGGGGTGGGCGTGCGTCAGGTGGAATGCACCATCAATGGCCTGGGTGAGCGCGCCGGTAATGCGTCGCTGGAAGAGATCGTGATGGCGCTGCGCACGCGCCATGACCTGATCGGCTGCACCACCGGCATCAAGACAGAGCACATCACCCGGATTTCCCGTCTTGTATCCACCATCACCGGTTTCCAGGTGCAGCCCAACAAGGCCATCGTCGGTGCCAACGCCTTCGCGCATGAAAGCGGTATCCATCAGGACGGCATGCTGAAACATGCCGAGACTTATGAGATCATGACCCCGGAATCGGTGGGTCTGAACCGGTCCTCCCTGGTCATGGGCAAGCATTCCGGCCGCGCCGCCTTCCGCGCCAAGCTGAAGGAACTGGGCTATGATGATCTGGGCGAAAACGCGGTGAATGATGCGTTTGGCCGATTTAAGGATCTGGCCGACCGCAAGAAGGACATCTATGACGAAGACATCGTCGCCATCATGGATGATGAGGTCGGCCGTCAGCATGACCGTGTCCGGTTTCAGGCACTGCATGTTGTCGCCGGTTCGCGGGGTCCGCAACATGCGGTGCTGGAACTGGAGATTGACGGCCAGCCAATTCCGCCTGTGGTTGCCTTTGGCAATGGTCCGGTGGATGCGGTGTTCAATGCCTTGAAGCTGGCTTTCCCGCATGAGGCGAAGCTGCAATTGTATCAGGTGCATGCGGTGACCCAGGGAACAGATGCCCAGGCGGAGGTGACCGTGCGCCTGGAGGAGGGCGGCAAGACCGTTAATGGCCAGGGAGCGGATGCCGATACCTTGGTGGCAAGTGCGCGGGCTTATGTGCATGCGCTGAACAAGCTGATCACCAAGCGCCTGAAGACAGCGCCGGTAGCCATGTCCGCCTGACGCGACTCCGATTCCCCGTCCCCCGATCGGTTTACCCCGGAAACCCCCGCCCGTACGCGTCTGGCGGGGGTTTTTGCCATCTTCTCGCCATGATTGGTGCAATTTGCAGCCCGCTGGGCGGGGTAGCGGGACTGGATGCGAGCCTCATGCGGCACTGCGAAGCAGATGGGCATGGAAATTCCGTAACTCGGGCTTTCAAGGCTTGAGGGTGCTGCCCCAAATGGTCTATGCAACAAACGCGGTCCGGCATATCCGGGGCCCGATCGCACCACGGGCGGCAGAATCCGGACAGTCAGAGATACGTTTCACCCATGTTTTCAAACCTGCTCGGTATGTTCTCCGCCGACATGGCGATCGACCTTGGTACGGCGAACACGCTCGTCTACGTGAAAGGTCGCGGCATCGTCCTCAATGAACCGTCAGTTGTCGCCATCCGCGACCTGCGGGGCAAAAAGCAGGTCCTTGCCGTGGGTGACGAGGCCAAGCTGATGCTGGGCCGCACACCTGGAAACATCCAGGCAATCCGGCCGCTGCGCGATGGCGTGATCGCCGACTTCGAGGTGGCGGAAGAAATGATCAAGCATTTCATCCGCAAGGTGCATAACCGCCGCAGCTTTGCCAGCCCTGAAATCGTGATCTGTGTGCCGTCCGGTTCCACCGCCGTTGAGCGCCGTGCCATCCAGGAAAGCGCTGAGGCCGCTGGTGCCCGCCGCGTTTCCCTGATTGAAGAACCGATGGCTGCCGCCATCGGGGCGGGTCTGCCGGTGACCGAGCCGACGGGCAGCATGGTTGTTGATATTGGCGGCGGCACCACGGAAGTGGCTGTCCTGTCGCTGAACGGTACTGTCCATGCCCGTTCGGCCCGTGTGGGCGGCGATAAGATGGATGAAGCCATCATCGGCTATATTCGCCGCCACCATAACCTGCTGGTCGGCGAAGGTTCCGCTGAGCGGATCAAAAAGGAAATCGGTTCTGCCTGTCCGCCGGAAGATGGCGAAGGCCGGGTGATGGAAATCAAGGGCCGTGATTTGATGAATGGTGTGCCCAAGGAATTGGTGATGAGCGAGCGGCAGATTGCCGAGAGCCTTGCCGAACCGGTCAGCCAGATCATTGAGGCTGTTAAGGTCGCCTTGGAGCACACGGCCCCCGAACTGGCGGCGGATATTGTGGACAAGGGGATCGTCCTGACCGGTGGCGGCGCGCTGCTGGCCAATCTGGATTATGTCCTGCGACACGCCACCGGCCTGCCGGTGTCTATCGCCGATGATCCTCTGTCCTGCGTCGCGCTCGGTTCCGGTCGCGCCCTGGAAGAGGAAAGCCTGCGCAACGTGCTGATCCGCATGTATTGATCGATCGTCTATTGCGATCCGATATTTACAGCGCCGCGTTGAAGCGTTACTTTCACGTTGTTTTGTAAGCCGTCATTATGGCGGCTTACCCGATCACGGGACACCAACCCCGGTGAAGACACGCAATAGCGGTTCCGTCGTGCGAATTGCCGCTCCCGTCTGGGGGATGGTTCAACGATTCTACTTTCCGCTGCTGATCCTGGCCGCCATCGCCTTGATGATGATCGGCCATGTGAATAGTACGGCGGTTGAACAGGCGCGCACACGGGTAACGGATGCGGTGTCGCCGGTGCTCAATGTCATGTCCAGGCCGGCCGCCAGTGTCGCTGACGCCCTGGAGTATTTCCGCCAACTCGTTGATCTGCATGATGAAAACGCGCGCTTGCGCGAGGAGAATGCCCGCCTGCGTCAATGGGAACAGGCGGCGCTGCGTATGGATGCGGAAAATCGATCCCTGCGGTCGCTGCTGTCATTCAAACCTGACCCTGCGGCCACTGTTGTGACTGGCCGTGTTGTCGGTGACCCTGGTGGCGCCTTTGTCCGCACTGTGGTGGTCACGGTCGGTGAGCGTGAGGGGGTGGAGCGGGGGCAGGCTGTCATGTCCGGCCAAGGGTTGGTCGGGCGTATCGTGCAAGTGGGTGACTGGTCGGCGCGTGTGCTGCTCGTCACCGATTTGAACGCCCGTATCCCGGTCGTTCTCGAAAGCAGCCGGCAGCGCGCCATGCTGGCCGGGGACAATTCTGACCACCCGCTTCTGACCTATCTGCCACCCAATAGTGAGGTGCGGCCGGGTGAAAGGGTGTTCACCTCTGGTCATGGCGGGCTGTTCCCGCCGGGCCTGCCGGTAGGCATTGTCGAAAAAGGTGCCGATGGCAAGCCGCGTGTCGTGCCCATGGCCGACCTCTCGCGGCTTGAACATGTCCAGGTGATCGATTTTGGCACGACCGGCGGTGTGGCCGCTGAAGCGACGCTGCCCGGCGCGATGAAGTGAGGGCGACGGCCTTGGCCGGCGGATTGTTCCATCAACTGGACCAGACGGGTCGCAATCTGCTGCCCCTCGGCGTCACTCTTCTGGCCATGCTGGTGGGTATGGTGCCATTGCCGTTGCCTGGTTATGCCATGGTCACGGTGCCCTTGATGCTGATGTGTCTGTTCTACTGGGTCATCCACCGTCCCGACCTGCTTCGGCCCCTGGTCGTTTTTGCCATCGGTTTGTTGCAGGATCTGATCGGGGGCACACCCATCGGCATGACCTCCATGGTTTTGATTCTGGCCTACTGGCTGCTGATAACGCAGCGCCGATTTTTCCTGGGACGTTCGTTCGTGATGTTGTGGATCGGTTTTGCCTTGGTTGCAGTCGGGGCGGCGGCCGTACAATGGGCGGTCTTCGCGTTAATGACGGCGACGATGCTGGACGGTCGGCCGGTGCTGGTGCAGGCCCTCCTGGGCGTGGCATTGTTTCCCCTGATGGCCTGGCTGCTGCAACGTCTGCATCGCGCCTATTTGAGCTGAGGTTCACCCATGTCGGCCTTTGATCGGGATGCCGAACGGCAGCGTATGCTGTCCCGCCGCACGATGGTGCTGGGCGGGCTGCAGGGTGCTGCTGTCGCTACACTCGCGGGTCGGCTTTACTATCTTCAGATCGTGGAGAGCGATCGCTACACGGTCCTGGCCGAGGATAACCGTATATCGCTTCGGCTGGTGGCGCCCCCACGTGGTCTGATCACCGACCGATTCGGGGTGCCGTTGGCGGTTAATGAGCAGAATTTCAGCGCCATCATTGTGTCCGAACGGGCCGGTGATGTGCAGCAGATCCTGGACGAGGTTGGTAAGCTGATCCCGCTGACGGAGACGGACGAGCGGCGGATTCAACGAGACATTCAGCGATCCCGCTCTTTCGCGCCCATTACCATCAAGGAGAACCTAACCTGGGATCAAGTGGCCGCCATTGAGGTGAACTTGCCCGATCTGCCGGGCGTATCGATTGATGTCGGCCAGGTCCGTTCCTACCCGTTCGGCGAAGCGCTGTCCCACGTCTTGGGTTATGTTGGTGCAGCCTCGGAGAAGGATGTTGAAGGATCGACAGATCCCCTGTTGACCCTGCCAGGTTTTCGCGTCGGCAAGGGCGGGATTGAGAAACAATATGATCAGGCCCTGCGCGGCGCCGCGGGCAACCGGCAACTGGAGGTTAATGCAGTCGGGCGGGTGATCCGCGAGTTGTCGCGCGATCCCGGTCAGCCTGGGCGTGAGGTGGCCCTGACCATCGATGCCAAACTCCAGCATTATATGCATCAGCGCCTTTCGGCCGAGCAAAGTGCTGCGGCAGTGGTAATGGATGTCCATACCGGCGGTATCCAGGCCCTGTGTTCCAGCCCGAGTTTCGACCCAAACCAGTTTGCCATGGGCATCGGCTATGATGCCTATCAGGCGTTGCTCAAAGATGAGCGTACCCCCCTTATCAATAAGGTCATTGCCGGGCAGTATCCGCCGGGCTCGACCTTCAAGATGCTGACGGCGCTGGCGGCGTTGGAGTCGGGGATCGTTGATGCCGATCACCGTGTCTACTGCCCCGGTCATATGGAACTGGGCGGCCACCGCTTCCATTGCTGGCGGCGCGGTGGGCATGGCAGCATGGATATGGTCGGCTCGTTGATGCATAGCTGCGACGTCTATTTTTATGACATCGCCGGCCGTATTGGCATGGATCGCATTGCAGAGATGGCGCGCAAGTTCGGGTTGGGCGGCCGGGTTGGGCTCGAAATCCCGGGTGAGAAGCCGGGTTTGATTCCGGACCCCAAATGGAAGCGCCGGGCCTTGAAACAACCTTGGCATCAGGGGGAGACGCTTATCGCGTCGATGGGTCAGGGCTATGTGTTGACCACTCCGTTGCAACTGGCGGTGATGACCGCGCGGCTGGCCAGCGGCAAAGCGATCCAACCCCACCTGCTGAAATCCATTGAAGGTCAGTTCACCGAAACCACGGAATGGCCCGGCATTGACGTGAAGCCCGAAAATCTGGCTGTGGTTCTGAAGGGCATGAACGCCGTGACAAATGTGCCGGGGGGGACAGGCTATCGTGCCCGCATCAATGTGGCGGGCATGGAAATGGCCGGGAAGTCTGGCAGCGCCCAGGTGCGTCGGATTTCCATGGCCGAGCGCAGTACAGGGGTGCGAAGCAACGAGTCACTGCCCTGGCGGGAACGCGACCACGCTTTGTTTGTCGCCTATGCTCCTGTGCATGCCCCCAAATATGCCTGTGCGGTTATTGTCGAGCATGGTGGCGGTGGTGGCGCGGTGGCCGCGCCAATCGCTCGCGATATCCTTCTTGAGTGCCAGATGCTGGATGCAGCTCGCGCGACTGTGGCGCAGCAGCCCCCCCCATCGACCGACACAACGCCGGTGCCGCCACCGGCGGAGGGAGGTACGCCATGACGCTGGATATCTCCGGTGATAGCGCCGCCCTGTCTTTTACGGAGAAGCTTGGACAGATCCCCTGGTCTTTTGTCCTGCTGATTACCGCGGTGGCCTGCGTCGGCTTTGCGATGCTGTATTCCGCCGCCAATGGTCAGTTCGACCCCTGGGCATCCCGTCAAATGGTGCGCTTTACCGTCGGTCTTGGGCTGATGCTGTTCATCGCCATGGTCGATATTCGCATCTGGATGAAAATGGCCTACCCGCTTTACGGCCTGGTCATGGTGCTGTTGATCGGTGTGGACCTGTTCGGGTCGATGGGTAAGGGCGCGCAACGGTGGATTGATCTTGGTTTTGTCCAGTTGCAGCCCTCAGAGATCATGAAGATCACGCTGGTGATGGCCTTGGCCCGTTATTTCCATGGCGCCTCGCTGGAGGATACGGGGCGTATCCCGTTCCTGCTGGTCCCCCTGGCGATTGTGGCAGCCCCGGTGGCCCTGGTGCTAGCCCAGCCCAATCTTGGGACTTCAATGATGCTGATCATGGCATCAGGGGCGATGTTTTTCCTGTCGGGGGTTCGCTGGTGGAAATTCGCGCTGGTCATCAGCGCGGTGTTGATCGCCATCCCGCTCAGTTGGCAGTTCCTCTTGCATGATTACCAGCGCGACCGTGTGGAAACCTTCCTGGACCCAGACAGCGACCCATTGGGGACTGGCTACCACATCACCCAGTCGAAGATCGCCTTCGGTTCGGGCGGGTTGATGGGGAAGGGTTTCCTGCAGGGTACCCAGAGCCACCTCAACTTTCTGCCGGAAAAACAGACTGACTTTATCTTCACCATGCTGGCCGAGGAATTCGGGCTTGTTGGATCGATCAGCTTCCTGCTGCTTTACTGTATGCTGCTGCTGTTCGGCTTTATCATTGCCGGGCGATGTCGCCACCAGTTCGGGCGTTTGCTGGCGCTGGGACTAACCGTCAATCTGTTCCTTTACCTGTTCATCAATGTCGCCATGATCATGGGGTTAATCCCTGTGGTGGGCGTCCCGCTGCCGCTGATTTCTTATGGTGGGACCGCGACACTGGCGGTGATGGTGGGTTTTGGCCTGTTGATTTCGGTCCATGTACATCGCGATGTCCGTATGTCACGGCGCGGCCTGGGCGATCTGTAGCCGGGGGTGTCGTCATTCCAGGCGCGCAAGGCTCGGTCGCCGAAAAAAGCAACGGTGACCCCATCGAAAATTGTCGACAAGGCTGAAGGCCTTTGCTACACAGCGCGCCTCGCCACGGTGTATGCCCTGGTGAGCCGCGATAGCGGACGTGGATTGGGCGCATAGCTCAGTTGGTAGAGCAGCTGACTCTTAATCAGCGGGTCCAAGGTTCGAGTCCTTGTGCGCCCACCAATCCACCCGATTTCGCCTGTTGAAGGTTGGGCGCATAGCTCAGTTGGTAGAGCAGCTGACTCTTAATCAGCGGGTCCAAGGTTCGAGTCCTTGTGCGCCCACCAACCTTCCCTCCACAAGCAATCAATTGATAGCCAAGCCACCTGCCCCGCAGGTGCTAGATCAGCGCTGTCTTCAGAGCTACGTTTTTTTGGTCCGGCCTAGTCAGGACCCCGCCGGTGCGGGGCTGCGACCTATCGCCTTGATCCTGCCCTGATCCACCGTCACCCTGATTTAGGGGGTGAGGGGAATGCCAGGTGGAGGAGGGTACAGATGTTGCGTGGCTACTACAAAGGGCTGGCGCTGTTTTTGGTGCTGGTGGCAGGCCCGGCCTTCGCTGACGAGGTGGCGCCATCCACCAAGTCCCTCGAGACCTGCATCGACTCGCGCCGTATCAATGGCTGGACCTCGGAGAATGACAGGGTCCTGATCGTGACATTGGGCGCCAAACAGCGCTACCGTATCCAGCTCAGCCCGTCAGCCAGGGTGTTCAGTGTCAGCAGTCAGACGACGTTGGCCTTTGTTCCACGGAGTGACGGATCACTGTGTCGGGGATGGGGTCACGTGAGCGTGGAGGGGCAGCGTATCCCTATTCTGTCCATCACGCGACTGGCCGATCCGCTGCCCACGGGTGAGAAACTGGCCGAACCGGAGAAGTGACGTGTCCCTGTCGCCCTTTGTTCCTTTTCGTCTTACCGTGTGCGGGATCGATGAATTGCCGGCCCATGCCGCCGCCGGTGTCACCCATCTGGTCTCCATCCTGGACCCGGCACGAGAACCCCTGTCGGCCTTCGATGCTTATGGCCCACACGACCGCGTCGACCTGCGGTTCCACGATATTGTTGAGGAACTGCCAGATCAGGTGGCTCCGGTGGCGCAGCATCTTGATAATGTCCTGGCCTTTGGTCGCCATCTGTCCGCAACGGCCCGGTCGGGTGATCATCTTCTGGTCCACTGCCATATGGGCATCTCTCGGTCGACCGCAGCCATGGCCCTGATTCTGGCTCAGGCGCGGCCCGACCTGGATGCCGCCCGCACGTTGGCCGAGGTGGTCCGAATCCGACCGCAGGCATGGCCGAACATGCGTATGCTGGAGATCGGCGGCGACATGCTGGGCCGGCGGGCCGAGTTGCTGGAGGCTCTGCGCGAAGTCTATGCGCGCCGCGCGGCCGGGCAGGCGCAGTGGCTGCGCTTTTTGCAGGAGAATAACCGCAGCCGCGAGGTTGCGCATATGGGGTGACAGTTCACGCCGCTGGCGGGCCAACGATCTGGTCGAAGGCGGTCTTCACCCGCGCTGCCTTGGCCCGCAGCAATGCTTCGACCTGATCGAACGGCGTGCCCTCCGGAAGGTCGGGCAAGGCGGCACGGGCAAGCCCCGCTTTGAGACCCGGTGGTGCCTTGGTGGCATCGAATCCCCCCTCGACCGTCAGGCGCAGGAAACCCTGCACCCGGCGCCACGTCTTGTGGCAATCGATCAGCATGTTAGCTGTGTCCACTGCGATGAAATCGCTGTCGCCCAGCCATGCAAGTGCGCCGGTTGTGTTGGCGTCGATGATGTCCGGCCGTTCCGGGGCATGAAGCAGCGTCAGGTACTGGGCGATGAACTGAATATCGATCATGCCGCCGCGCACATATTTCACGGTCCAGATGTCGTCCGTATGGTGCTGCTGATCAATACGGGCCCGCATGGAGGCCACGTCCTCGCGCAATGTCACCGAATCTCGGGGGCGGGTCAGAACCGATCTGATCTCTGTCGCCAGCCGCGCACGCAGGCTGACCGGCCCGGTGACGGCCCGCGCACGTGTCAGGGCCATATGTTCCCAGGTCCAGGCGCTGTCGCGCTGGTATTTGGCGAATCCGTCGAAGCTCACAGCCAGTGGCCCAGCATTGCCCGAGGGGCGCAGGCGCATATCCACTTCATAAAGCTGTCCTTCTGCTGTGTGCGCCGTGATGGCGTTGACCAGCCGTTGGGTCAGCTTGATGAAGTAATCATTGGGCGACAGGGGCTTTGCCCCATCCGATTGAACCACGTCATCCGGCACGTCATAGACGGTGATCAGGTCTAGGTCGGAACGCAGGGACAATGACCGCGCTCCCAATCGCCCCAGGCCCAGGACAGCCATGCCGGCTCCTGGCAACCGGCCATGCCGTTTGGCGAACTCTTCCTCTACGGCACGTTGCAGGCCAGCCAGCGCGACCTCAGCGACATCGGTGAGAAACGCACCGAGCCGGTCGGCATCGCTCACATGGCGCAGAATATGCACCCCAGCCCGGAAACGATGTTCGTTGGTCCAGCGCCTGGTGAGGTCCAGCACCTCCTCGAAATAAAGAGCGCCGCCGACCAGGGCGTCGAAACCGGCGTCCAACTCATCGCGGCCCGGCAGGGTGCCGAAGAAGCCCGGCAGCAAAACAGCATCCAGTGCCTGGGGTTGCCGCGCCAACTGCTCGGCCAGGCGCGGGGCTGTGCCCATCACCTCGGCGACCAGATCCAGAAGGTTTGGGTTGGCGTAGAACAAACTGAACAACTGAACGCCGGCCGGCAAGCGGGACAGGAATTCATCAAATTTCAGGAACGCCTGATCAGGATGTGCAGTGCGGCCAAAGGCAGCGAGCAGGGTAGGGACCAACTCAGTCAACAGTTCCCGCGCCCGCTGACTGCGTGTTGCGCGATATCGGCCATGATGCCAGGCCCTTATCTGTCCCGCCACAGCGGACGGATTCTGGTAGCCCATCTCCCGCAACGTCACCATTGTGTCGGGGTCATCCTCGGTACCGGTGAAAACCAGGCTACCGGAGCCGGACAGAGCGGGGCTTTCTGCGAACAGATGGTCGTAATGGTCCTCCACCACCGTTAACGTGGCCATCAGCCGGTCGCGAAAGGATTGTGTGTCGGGAAATCCCAGGAAGGCGGCGATGCGGTGCACGCCGTCGTCCGTCTTGGGCAATTGGTGGGTCTGTTGATCATCCACCATCTGCACCCGGTGTTCGACGGTACGCAGGAAGCGGTACGCTTCTGAAAGATCATCTGCCACGGATTGTTCAACACGGTCGGCCGCCACCAAGGCATACAGTGTCTCCACCGTTCCGCAGGTGCGTAAAGAACGGTCGCGTCCCCCATAGATCAGTTGTTGTGTCTGGGCGAAAAATTCGATCTCCCGGATACCGCCACGGCCAATCTTGATATTGTGGCCATTCACGGTCTTCTCGCGGTGCCCCTTGTGGGCGCCGATCTGTCGTTTGATGGAATGGATGTCCTGAATTGCAGCGAAATCCAGGTTCCGACGCCAGATAAAGTGCCGGATAATGTCCATGAAACCTTTGCCTGCATCCAGATCGCCGGCCACGGGGCGGGCCTTGATCATGGCGGCGCGTTCCCAGTTTTGACCCAGGCTGCTGTAATAGGCTTCCGCTGCCGAGACACTGACGGCCACCGGTGTTGCTCCCGGATCAGGACGCAGGCGCAGATCGGTGCGAAACACATAACCATCGGCTGTGCGCTCATCCATGATGCGCACCATTTCGCGTGTTACCCGCACGAAGTGTTTTGTCATTTCTCCGTCCGGCACCTGCACGATGCCATCGTCATAGAGGACGATCAGATCAATGTCGGAGGAGTAGTTCAGTTCGCGGGCGCCGAATTTTCCCATGGCCAACACAATATAGCCGCTGCCCTTTTCCGGCGTTGCCGGGTCTGGAACCAGCAGCTTGCCGGATGCCACCGCTTGACGCAGGGCCACACGCACGGCCAGTTGCAGGGCGGCCTGCGCGAAGTCGGACAGTGCGCCCGTTACCTTTTCCAGCGGCCAGCCCTGCGCCATGTCCGCCAGCCCGATCAGCAGGGCGGCGCGGCGTTTTGCGATGCGCAGCGCTTTCATCAAACGGTCGGCATTGGTTTCCGCGCCATGATCACGCCACAGTGCCTGGACAAGTTCGTCGAACGCGGCGTCAAAGCCAACGTCCAGCAGGCGACGGAAGAATCCCATCTCCCGCACCAAGGCCTGTCCCAGGAATGGGCTGTTGGCAAACACGGCCTCCAGCACCTGCTTTCCGCCGGTATCAGCGGCGTAAGCGCGTGCAAAAGCGGCAAGGTCGGGGTCACAGCCCGTACCCGTCGCTTCGTACCAATGTTGCAGTCCGATGGCGGCCCGTTGTGGATCGCCAAGGCGGGGAAGGGATTCTTGATTGAACATCGGGTATCTACCGGGCTATCCCAAGCGGGCCGCGTTGGCGGGGCGTCAGACTGCCCCCCGTCTGCGCATAAGGTCAAGATGCCCGTAACGCCCGGCCAGGTCCGCCGGAGAACCGAGATCGATGCTGCGTCGTACTGCCCTTATCCTGCTTGAACTGGTCGCCGGCCTGTTGCTGGTGGTCGTGCTGGCGGGTGGCTACATGGCATTTCGGTTGACGCAGCAGGGGCCGATCGCGGTTGACTTCGTCACCCCCTATCTGGCGCAGGCATTATCGCGCGATGGCCCGCTCCGGTTGGAGGTTGCCCGAACCGAACTGGCCTGGGTCGGCTTTGGCACGCCTATCGATATTCGGGTCAAGGGGGTGGAGGCGCACGGGGCCAGTGGTGCCTTGCTGGCCACCGTTCCGGAAATGCGCCTGGGTCTGTCAGTCCCAGCCCTGCTGCGCGGCCGCGTGGCGCCGACGCGCATTGATCTGGTGGAGCCCAGCCTCTACGCCGAACGCACAGCCGAAGGGGGATTCCGGCTGGATATCGGTGATGACAGTTCCGATCCGGAAGCAGGGGCCCGCATCCTGGCTGACCTGATCGACCAGATGCGCCGCCCACCGGACCCTGAAGCCACCATGGGCGCGCTGCGTGACCTTCGGATCACGCGCGGTATGCTCGTGGTCGCCAATCTGGCTACCCAGACGAAGTGGCAGGTGCCGCGGCTGGATATGCGCCTGCGCCGCGATGTGCGCGGGGTACGCGGCACGGCATCGGCGGACATTGATATGGGCGCGGAGATCAATCAGGTCTCTGCGGAAATTGTATGGCGTGCCGATGATGGCGGCGTCACCCTGCGCAGTGAGATGGCAGACATTGTGCCGGCCGAGTTTGCAGAGATCGCCCCGGTGCTGCATCCCCTGCGGGCGTTGGATGTGACGCTGGCCGGTACCGTCATGCTGGAGTTGAAATCCGACCTGACACCGGTGAGCTTGGTGCTGGGCCTGACCGGGGGTAAGGGTACGCTGTCGTTGCCCGATCAGTTACCGGAGCCGCTTAACTTCGACCGGGTTGAGCTGCACGGAACATTGGATGATGCAGGACGGCATCTGGAACTGACGCGGTTCAACCTGGACATGACCGGACCAGCCGATCTGACTATCACCGGCAGTGCGCAGCAACGCGACCGGACCATGGAATTGGCCCTGACGACTGAGTTGACAGGCCTGCCGATGGAGGATCTGCACCGGTATTGGCCTAAGGGTGTGAAGCAAAACACCCGCGACTGGATGGTCAATAACCTGGCCGATGGCACCTTTGAGCGAACAGTCTTCCGCCTGGAAGGATCAGGCCCGGTTGACGATATCGACCAGTTCCACGTGGCCCGGATGCAGGGCGACCTTGTTCTCTCAGGCTTCACGGTGCATTACCGCAAGCCTTTGCCGCCCGTCACCAACGTTTCCGCCACCGCCACGTTCGATGGTAAAAACTTTGATATCGCCGTCCAGGATGGGGCGTTGCTGGATATGAAGGCAGGACCGGGGATGATCCGGATCCTGGGTCTGGATACAGATGACGAACACCGGATCGATATCCGTGTCGGCTTAGAAGGGCCTCTGTCATCGGCCTTGGCCGTGCTGGATCACCCGCCGCTGGGCTATGCGGCGAAGGTTAATCTGGTGCCAGAGAGGGTGTCAGGTCACGCAAAGGCTGAACTGCATTTTGCATTCCCGCTGGTGGCCGCACTCACCATGGATATGGTCGAACTGGACGGCAAAGCCACCCTGACCGAGGTGGCCGTGCCTGATATCGTGTCCGATATCGATGCGACAGAAGGTGTTCTTGAGCTTGTGGTCACCGGCCATGATCTTCATATGACCGGCACCGCCCTGTTGAATGGGGTGCCATCACAGGTCGAATGGCTGGAAAACTTCCCCGCCGACGCCCCGATCGGTACCCAGGTCCGCGTTCGGGGTAAGCTCGATGACGAACAGCGCCGGCGATTCCGCCTCGATTTCCCAGATTGGTTGAACGGACCGGCTGGCGTCGATCTGGTCTATACCAGCGAACGCACTCCACAGGGCCGGCAGCAGACGATTCAGGCCGACATCGACATCACGCCCTCTACCCTGCGTGTCGATGTGATGAAATGGCGCAAGGAACCAGGCAAGCCGGGGCAGGGACGGGTGACCGTTCGGTTCAAGGACGGCAAACCCATCCTGATTCCAGCCTTCGTGGTTACGACCGAAGAACTGACCGCGGTGGGATCGATGACACTGCGCGAGACGGATTACGGCCTGTCCCATCTACTGCTGGACCAGTTCAAGCTGGGTGAAAGTGATGCCCGCGTCGATATTCGGGATACCGATGGCAAGGGTGGTCTGGCCATTGATGTCCGCGGCGAAAGTTTTGATGTGCGGCCGTTCCGCAGCCGGGAGAAGGGACCGGACGGCAAGATCATTCACCCGGACCCGGCGATAGAGGCGGCCCCCAAGACACCTTTGTCCATTTCTTTCGATCTGGGCCGCGCCATTATGGGCGATGATGGCCGCGAAATCCGGCAGGCGAAAGGTCGGATGGAGCGTGATAGTAGCATCTGGTACCGCACTGACCTGGATGCTGTTGTCGGGGAATCCGGCACGCTCAAGGTCCGCTATGCACCTGACCCGTCCGATGCCCGTATTCTGACCCTGCACGTCGAGACTGATGATGCGGGCGCCACTCTGCGGGGCCTGGATGTCATCAGCCAGATCAGAGGGGGCCAACTGACTCTGTCTGGCCGATCGCAGCCCGATGATCAAGGGCAAGCCCTGGTGGGAAGGGCCGACCTGATCAACTATCAGGTGCAGGATGCGCCGGTTCTGGCCCGTCTGCTCTCGGCAACGTCGCCACGGGGGTTTGCCAACCTGATGTCGGGCCAGCCCATTGCCTTTTCCCGCCTGTCCGGTGACTGGTTATGGCACAAGGATGGCATCACCCTGCGCGAGATGCGGACATCCGGGTCGCAGGTAGGCCTGACCCTGGAAGGTAACATCGACCTGAAGCGCAACGATGTCGCTCTTCAGGGTACGATCGTTCCGTTTACGACGGTTAACAAGCTGCTGGGCATCATTCCGGTTTTCGGTGACCTGCTGGTCGGTGGCGAAGGGCAGGGACTATTTGCGGCCACCTACAGTGTGAAGGGGCCGACCGACAACCTGGATGTCGGGGTGAACCCCTTGGCTGTTCTGGCTCCCGGCTTCCTGCGCAACCTGTTCTTCCTGCCGCAGCCAGCAGGAGAGGATATGCCCAAGGACACGCAAGACGGGAAGTGACTTCACAGGCTCAACGCACCCGCATCAAGCCTGTCAGCGCCATGGATGCCGGTACCAGCACCGGTGGCCAGTCGTCCTGCATGATGTTCTCCAGCAGCAATCCCTCCGCGGCGATACTGGCGGCATATAGATTTCCGACACGCCGTTCCGGACAGGGGCCGCCGGTCAATCCTGCGATGAAGTCGGCGATGCCTTCCTGGTCACCGCTCATATCGGTTTGTAGCCAGTCATCCAGCCATTCCTTGGGATGGTGGGTCATTGCGGGCAACTCTCTCCCATCTGTGGGAAGGCGGTGTTGATGCGACCATCATCAAAAACTGCGAAGCGGATCACAAATCGTTCGCCGCCCGGTCCCGTACAATAGGATGAATCCGGAGTGGCTGGTGCCGAACAGCCCAACTTCCCCCATGGCTTGCCGGGTCCATGGCTGTTATTGACAGCGTAGAGGATGGAACGGGTTACCTGCGCGACCGAGCAGTTATCGGGATAAAAGGTGGAGTTCTTGGATCGTCCATTCTCGAAGATCACACGGGCACTGTAGAGGCCGTTCGGCTGGGTGGGCTGCGGCTGCATTTCCTTAATGGGAGCCGTATCGATCAAGGTGCGTGAATGCATACCGACGACGTCGCCATTCTTTTTGATCTCACCGCACAGGACATGGCGCAGGTTGAGCGGCGGGTCGGTTTGGCTCCAGCCAAATCCCTCATCAGTGCAGGATGGCTCTGTCGTCGCCCCTGCTGCTGCTGCCAGGGTCAGGGTTACCGTCATAACTGCCAATCGGATTGCCCACACCGCCATCATCAAACCCTATAAAGTTGTCGAAGCTTTCTCTATGGGGCAAACATATCACCGAAGTTGGCTGGCAGGAGAGGGATGATGAAGCGGGAACGCTTGGTCCGCATGGCATTGGCCGCAATGATCGGCCTGATCATGGCGGCGGTCATTGCCTGGATGACCATCCGCCACGACCAGCGCCAATTGGCTGGTGTCGCCACCAGCGTGGCGCCGGCCAGCATTGGCGGACCCTTCACCCTGACCAGTCATGATGGCCGTATTGTTTCTGACGGTGACTTTCAGGGCAGATATCGTCTGGTGTTCTTTGGGTATACATTCTGCCCCGACATCTGCCCGACCGAACTTCAGACCATCGCACAGGCAATGGATCTGATGGGAGCCGCAGGGGCCGATGTGCAACCGCTTTTCATAACCATCGACCCGGCACGGGATACCGCACCGGTACTTGCCGACTATGTTCCGCTTTTTCACCCGACCATTATCGGTTTGACGGGCACGCCGGACCAGATCGCCGCCGTGGCGAAGGAGTATCGTGTCTATTTTGCCCGGTCTCAGGGCGAACCGGATGAAACCCAGTACCTGATGGATCATTCCACCTTCGCCTATCTGATGGCACCGGATGGGTCCTTCGTCACTGTCTTTGCGAAGGGGACAACGCCCGAGCAGATGGTGGAAGCCATCGCGGCTCATCGCGCCAGGGGGACCTGATCGCCGCTTTTGTGTAACGCGATCACGACCATTACCCACTTTTGCAGCGGCAAAACCGCCCAATCTTGGACAAAAGGCATGATGCGCTGCGGCATCGGACCTATGCGCGGTGTGTAAATCTTTGATTTTCAGATACTTAACTGTGGGTGTCATACCCTTGACAGTATCGGGGGCTAACCGTATGGTGCGGCCGCTTTCGCACGGTATCCACCTTCAGGCGGAAGGGAGTCTGCTTCATGTCTGATGAGCGCACGCCCCCATCGCTGGAAGAACTGGATGCCCGCCTGCGTGAGGCCCGCCGGGTTGCCGGCATGGACCCGCCAGTCGCCCCCAACGGGCAGCCGGCTGGGGGCGTGTCAAATGGTGACATGGCGCTGGGGCTGCGCGTCGGGGTGGAACTGGTTGCCGGAGTGCTGTTCGGGCTTGCGCTCGGTTATGGCATCGACTGGTGGCTGGGGACCAAGCCTTGGGGGATCATCGTGATGGTCTTCGTAGGGGCGATCGCTGGGTTTATGAATGTGTATCGCCTGACCTCCGGGCAGGGATATGCGGCAGGGTTCGACAAGTCCCAAAGACGGGACGGTGGGGAGTAGGGCATCGTGGCTGGTCCTTTGGAGCAATTCGAGATCAAGCGCCTGGTCAACCTGCCGGTTGGCAACCTTGATCTGTCCTTCACCAACTCCTCGCTGTGGATGGTGATCGCCGTTGTGGCCTCTACCGCCCTGCTGGTCTATGGCATGCGTGGCCGCGCCCTGGTGCCGGGCCGTCTGCAGTCGATCGCCGAGTTGCTGTATGAGTTCGTGGCGGAAATGGTTCGGGACAATGCCGGCCCTCAGGCTCGCAAGTTCTTCCCGTTCATCTTCACGCTGTTCATTTTTGTGCTTTTTGGCAACGTCCTGGGCCTGATCCCTGGGTCCTTCACATTCACCAGCCATATCATCGTCACCTTTGCGATGGCGCTGTTTGTGTTCGTGGTGGTGACCATCGTTGCCTTCGTGAAGCACGGTCTGCACTTCTTTCATTTCTTCCTGCCGCATGGTACGCCGATCTGGCTGGCGCCGCTGATCGTTCCGATTGAACTGATCTCCTACTTCGTGCGCCCCATCAGCCTGTCCATTCGTCTGTTCGCCAACATGCTGGCCGGTCACACCATGATGAAGGTCTTCGCGGGCTTCACGGTGTCGATGGTTGCCGCTGGGGGCGGGATGGCTGCGGTCGGTCTGCTGCCGGTTCTCCTGAATGTCGCGTTGTTCGCCCTGGAGTTCCTGGTCGCCGGCATTCAGGCCTACATCTTCGCGCTGCTGAGCTGCGTGTACCTGCGTGACGCGCTGGAGATGCACTAACGCATTTCCAACGTCCAACCCGTCTTTCTTCAAGAGACACTTCCAACCTAGAGGAACTTCAAAATGGAAGCTGAAGCCGCAAAGTTCATCGGTGCCGGTCTCGCCATGCTCGCCCTGCTGGGCGTTGGTATCGGCCTGGGCAACCTGTTCTCCGGTCTGTATCAGGCTGTTTCCCGTAACCCGGCCGCTCTGGACTCCTACAAGACCTTCGTGTTCATCGGCTTCGCGCTGACCGAAGCGACGGGTCTGTTCGCGCTGGTTATCGCCTTCCTGATCCTGTTCGCCTGATCCGCGAACAGTTTTTTAGAACCGGCACCTGCGGGTGCCGGGGCTTCAGCGCCGGGATCGCCGCCGCTGCCGGGTATCAGATCCGACAGCGGCGGTCGCTCTATGGGCCCCTTGGCCCTGCCATGAGCTTTTCCTTCAGGCGCTGACGGGAATTTGGCGTGACTGTCCGGATGACCGGCCGGTCAGCAGTGAATGGGTGCTTCTATGCCTGTCGAACGCTTTTCGCGCCTGTGCGCCGGCGCCGTGACGGCGCTGACCACAGCCATCGTCTTCGCGGCGCCTGCCTTGGCCGCCGCTGAGGGCGAGCATGCCAAGAAGGGCCTGCCGCAGCTTAATCCGGATAGCTTTGCCTCCCAGATCTTCTGGTGGGCACTGACGTTCGGCCTGCTGTTCTGGCTGATGTCCAAGGTGGCGCTGCCGCGCGTCGCCGAGGTGTTGGAAGCCCGCCAGGAAAAGATCTCTAACGATCTGGAGAAGGCATCGGCTCTCAAGGCTGAGGCTGAGGGCGTCATGCAGGCCTATGAAAAGGCGCTGGCAGAAGCCCGCAGCAACGCGCAGAGGGAAATCGCCGCCAGTGTGGCCGCTTCCGATGCCGATGCTGCACGCCGTAACACGGAACTCGGTACGAACCTGACAGCAAAGGCACGTGACGCGGAAGCGCGAATCGAGGCCGCTAAGCAGGAAGCCCTGGCAAACCTCAGCAGCGTTGCTGCCGAGGCCGCCCTGGCCGCAACAGAGCGCCTGTCGGGGGCCGTGCTATCGGCCGATGCGGCAACGGCTGCGGTTGAATCCGTGCTGAAGGAGCGTGCGTGATGTTTGAAAGCAGCACTTTCTGGTACGCCGTTGCGTTTGTAATCTTCATCGTTGGCGTTTCTCGTCTTGCTGGTAAAGGCATTCTCGGTAGTCTGGATGCCCGCAGCAAGCGCATCGCGGATGAGCTGGAGCAGGCCCAGAAGCTGCGTGAAGATGCCCAGGCGGCCCTGGCGCAGTTCCAGCGTAAGCAGCGTGATGCACTGAAGGAAGCCGAAGCCATTGTGGCGCAGGCCCGTGAGGAAGCATCCCGTATTCGCGCCCAGGCAGCAGCCGATCTTGACGCCAGTTTGAAGCGTCGTGAACAGCAGGCCGTCGACAAGATTGCGCAGGCAGAAGCGTTGGCTTTACAGCAGGTTCGTGATCTGGCCGTCGAAATCGCTGTCCAGGCTACGGAAAAGCTGTTGGTTCAGAATGTCGATGAAGCCCGCAACAGTGTGCTCGTCGATGCCGCCATCAGCGAATTGCCGACTAAGCTGCACTGAGCCGCTGTCCGTCGCAATAAGACGTGTATGGTATGAAAAAGCCCGCCGGAAGGCGGGCTTTTTGTTGCTTGGGTGCTGGCGGCAGCGTTCAGGCCGCTTTGGTTCCGCCGACTGTCAGCCCGTCGATACGCAGGGTTGGTTGACCAACCCCGACGGGCACACCCTGGCCCGATTTGCCGCAGACGCCGATTCCTGGGTCCATCGAGCTGTCATTGCCGATCATCGTGACCTTGGTCAGCGAGTCGGGACCGTTCCCGATCAGGGTGGCGCCTTTTACGGCCGGGCCCAGCCTCCCATCTTCGATCAAATAGGCCTCCGACGCCGAGAACACGAACTTTCCGGAGACAATATCGACCTGACCACCGGAAAAATTGGCAGCAAAAATACCGCGCTTAACCGAGGCGATGATTTCGTCGGGTGTCTTGTCGCCGCCGCGCATGACCGTGTTGGTCATCCGTGGCATCGGCATATGGGCATAGCCCTGTCGGCGACCATTGCCGGTGGGCTTTACGCCCATCAGTCGGGCATTCAGCCGATCCTGCATATAGCCTTTCAGAATCCCGTCCTCGATCAGCACCGTACACTGGCTGGGCGTGCCTTCATCATCAACGCTGATGGAACCGCGCCGTCCCTCGATGGTGCCGTCATCGACCACAGTCACGCCAGGGGCGGCGACCCGCTGGCCCAGAAGGCCCGAGAAGGCGGAAGTCTGCTTACGGTTGAAGTCGCCTTCCAGCCCATGTCCGATGGCTTCGTGCAGAAGGATGCCGCACCAGCCCGGCCCCAGAACCACCGGCATTTCGCCGGCCGGCGCCTCGATGGACCCGAGATTGATCAAAGCACCGCGTAGCGCCTCGTCCACAAAACCCTGCCAGACCGCCGGGTCCAGAAACTGTTGATAGGTGCGGCGACCGCCAGCCCCATGGCTGCCCGACTCCATCCGGTCCCCCTCCGCCACCACCACGGAGACATTCAGGCGAACCAGGGGCCGGATATCGGCAACACGGCTACCGTCGCCACGAATTATTTGCACGGCCTGCCACTCGCCCGTCAGAGAAGCGGAAACCTGGCGCACGCGAGGATCCTTGGAACGGGCATAGCCATCGATCTGTTCCAGCAGTTTCACCTTCGCCTCGAACGGCACCAGCACCAGGGGATTGTCGCTGGCATAAAGCAGGCGGTTGGTGCCGATGGGCGCCTCGGACATCATTCCACCATGGCCGGCATGGACAGCGCGCACCGTATCGCCGGCGCGACGGATCGCATCCTCTGTCAGCACAGAGGCATGTGCATATCCGGTCGCCTCCCCGGACACGGCCCGCAAGCCGAATCCCTGGCTGGTATCAAAGGACGCACTTTTCAGTTTGCCGTCGTCCCAGGCGAAACTTTCACTCTGTGCATATTCCAGGAACAACTCGCCATCGTCCGCGCCGTGCAGGGCGCTTCCCACCAGGGAGCCTGTGCGAGCCAGATCGAGGCCGGCCTGGTTGAAGAAAATCTCGTCAGTCTGGGTCAGAAGCGACATGGAGCAAGGCTTTCTGGGCAGTCGGATTGCAACTGGTGTCACAATGGCGATCCGAAATGCCCGGGGCAAGGGCCTCGCGGTCAGGAAGATGATCGCCATGCGCCATATCAATTGGCGCCGGCCTGCGACGCAATGACCATCGGCCTTGCAGAGCGCGGATATCGGACGATCTTGCCGTTCAAGGGTGCTTGCCTGTATGGTCTGCGACGATATGTGCGCACCGTTCTGGCAGCGCATGTGTTGTTCGTGAGCCCCACGCGCGTGTAGTGTCCCGCCGAAACGGTTTGATCTGTTCCGGGTCTGCATCACGCCGCGACTTTCCCGCCCACCGCCATTGGCGGGTGGTGGAGGGGATGGGCGGGCGGTCCGGCTGGCTCAAGCGGGGGGATAACCCCCGGCAACGACGAGAGTGGTAAGGGATGTCTGTTAGCAAGATCGGCGCCGCTGTGACGGCCCTGTTTGTCAGCGCGATGGTCGGGGGCTCGGCCTTGGCGCAGGAGGCGGCAAAGGCTGTCGGTGCGCCGCAGCCTAAGCAATTGGGCTTCCAGGAAGCGGCTTCGCCCGTGATGGAGCGGCTGCATGATTTCCACAACATCCTGCTGTGGACGATCATTGCCATTGCCGTGTTCGTCACGCTGCTGCTGCTCTATGTGATGATCCGCTTCAATAAGAAGGCGAACCCGGTGCCGTCGACCACGACGCACCACACCTGGCTGGAAGTGGCCTGGACCGGTATTCCCGTGATCATCCTGTTGCTGATCGCAATCCCGTCCTTCCGCGTCCTCTATTATATGGACAAGGCTCCGAATCCGGAGCTGACGGTCAAGATCACGGGCCATCAGTGGTACTGGAGCTTTGAGTATCCCGACCATGAGGGCCTCGCCTTCGAGTCGCGGATGATCCCCGAGAACGAAATCAAGCCGGGCCAGTTGCGTTTGCTGGAAGTTGACAACCGTATCATCGTGCCGGTTGGTGTTGATGTGCGGGTGCTGGTTACGGGGGCTGATGTCATTCACGCCTTCGCCATTCCGGCCTTGGGTGTGAAGAAGGATGCGATGCCGGGTCGTCTCAACGAGACCTGGTTCAATGTCACCCGTGAGGGTGTCTATTACGGGCAATGCTCTGAAATCTGCGGCACCGGTCATGGCTATATGCCGATTGCCGTTGAGGCCGTGTCGAAGGAGCGTTTCCAGGAATGGCTGGGCCAGCAGAAGCAGGCCTTCAACAGCAATGGCTCCGCACCGCGTCAGGTCGCCGAAGCGGCCGCGCAGTAACGGTTCGGAAGAGAGGGTAATACCATGGGTGCTGTCACCGGGGCGCACGCCCACGATCACCACGATCACAAGCCTGGTTTTGTGAAGCGTTGGTTGTTCTCGACGAACCACAAGGACATTGGCACGCTTTATCTTTATTTCTCGGTGCTGGCAGGTCTCATCGGTGGCCTGTTCTCCGTGATCATGCGCCTTGAGCTGCAGGACCCGGGCATCCAGTACATGATGGCATTCGGCGCCGACGCCGGCCAGCAGTGGAACGTGTTCATCACGGCCCACGGTTTGATCATGGTGTTTTTTGTCGTCATGCCCGCCCTGATCGGCGGTTTTGGTAACTGGTTTGTGCCGCTGATGGTCGGCGCGCCAGACATGGCGTTCCCGCGTCTGAACAATATCAGCTTCTGGCTGATCGTTCCGGCCTTCCTGTTGCTGCTGGGTTCGGCGTTTGTCGGGCCGGGTGCGGGAACGGGCTGGACCATCTATCCGCCTCTGTCCGGTTCGGAATACGGACATAGCGGGCCGTCGGTCGATATGGCGATCTTCGCTCTGCATCTGGCCGGCGCTTCGTCGATCCTGGGTGCGGTGAATTTCATCACCACCATCTTCAACATGCGCGCCCCTGGCATGACGCTGCACAAGATGCCGCTCTTTGTCTGGTCAATGTTGGTGACGGCTTTCCTGCTGCTGCTGGCGGTGCCCGTGCTGGGTGGTGCCATCACCATGCTGCTGACCGACCGTAATTTTGGCACGGACTTCTTCAATCCGGCCGGCGGCGGTGACCCGGTGCTGTTCCAGCATCTGTTCTGGTTCTTCGGTCATCCTGAAGTGTACATCATGATCCTGCCGGCCTTCGGCATCGTCTCCCACATCATCTCCACCTTCTCCAAGAAGCCGGTGTTCGGTTATCTGGGTATGGCCTATGCCATGGTGGCCATTGGTGTGGTCGGCTTCATCGTGTGGGCCCATCATATGTTCACAGTCGGCCTGTCGGTCGATACCCGCGCCTATTTCACCGCCGCCACGATGATCATCGCTGTCCCCACGGGCGTGAAGATCTTCTCCTGGATCGCCACCATGTGGGGCGGCTCCATCGAGTTCAAGGTCCCGATGGTCTGGGCCATCGGCTTCATCTTCTTGTTCACCATTGGTGGCGTGACGGGCGTGGTGCTGGCCAATGCCGGCATGGATATCGCCATGCACGACACTTATTATGTGGTGGCACATTTCCACTATGTGCTGTCGCTGGGTGCCGTGTTTGCCATCTTCGCCGGTTATTATTACTGGGTCGGTAAGATGTCGGGTCGCATGCATCCGGAATGGGCAGGCCACCTGCACTTCTGGACGACCTTTGTCGGCGTCAACATGATCTTCTTCCCGCAGCACTTCCTGGGTCTGTCTGGTATGGCGCGGCGCATGCCCGACTATCCGGATGCCATGCATTTCTGGAACATGATCTCCTCCTACGGCGCCTACATCGCCTTTGGTTCGACGATCTTCTTCTGTGTCATGGCCATCTACACCCAGCTGTTCGGTCGTAAGGCCGAGGGTGATTATTGGCAGACCGGTGGTACGACACTGGAATGGACCTTGTCCTCTCCGCCGCCGTTCCACCAGTTCGAGACCTTGCCGAAGATCAAGTAAGAAGCAGGGGTCTATTGTTGACCCTTACCTCTGCGACAATCCGCGTGGCGGGCAACCGCCGCGCGGTTTTGTCAGATACTTCCCAGTTCAGTTCCTGTTCCAAGCGTGTGAAGAGACTATCATCATGACCGACAGTGTGGTCGCCCCCGAGATCATGGACAGTCAGGCGTCGAGCGGCACCGTACGCGACTATGTTGCGTTGCTGAAACCGCGCGTCATGTCACTGGTTGTATTTTCCGGCGTCGCGGGCATGGTGGTGGCTCCCGGTCATCTTCACCCGGTGCTGGCTCTGGTCGCTGTGCTATGTATCGCCTTGGCGTCCGGTGCAGCCGGTGCGATCAACATGTGGTATGACCGCGATATCGACGCGATGATGGACCGCACGGCGCGTCGGCCGATACCGCAGGGACTCATTCCGGCTGAAGAGGCGCTGGCGTTTGGTGTGATCCTTACCATCGTTTCTGTAACCCTGATGGGCTTGGCTTTGAATTGGGTTGCTGCGGGCCTTTTGGCCCTCGCATCCGGTTTCTACATTTTCATTTATACAATGTGGCTGAAGCGTCGGACCCCGCAGAATATTGTGATCGGCGGCGCCGCCGGGGCATTTCCCCCGATGATCGGCTGGGCTGCTGTGACCGGGGACGTGTCCGTCGCCTCCATCGTGTTGTTCGCGCTGATCTTCTTCTGGACCCCACCGCATTTCTGGGCGTTGGCTATCTTCCGTAAGCTGGATTACCAGCATGCCGGTGTGCCGATGCTTCCCGTTGTTGCTGGGGAGGCTGAAACCAAGAAGCAGATGCTGATCTACACGCTGATCCTGATGCCGTTGGCGATCAGCCCGTATTTTCTGGGTATTGGCGGGCTGACCTATCTGGTCGGGTCCACGATCCTGGGCTTGGCCTTTGTTGCGCTGGCTGTACAGGTTCTGCGCAGCTCTGATCATAAGCCGGCCAAGCGCATGTTTGCCTTTTCCATCCTTTATCTGTTCCTGCTGCTCGCGATCCTGATCGGCGAACATCTGGCGGTGTGAGAAACGGAGGGAATGTAGTGTCAGACCAGCCCAATACCGGTCCCGTCCGTAAGCATGGCGCGGACACAGATGTTCATCGCCGCCAACGGGGCAAGAATCTAGCGATGCTTGCGGCGCTGCTTGCCTTCATTGTCATCATTTACGTGGTGGCGATGGTGCGCATGGGGGGAGGTGGTGCATCATGAGCATGGACCTGAACCGTCAGGCCGACAGCCCCGCTGAGGTCGGCCAGCGTAATGTTCGAACCGCAATGAAACTCGGCGCTGTTGTCGCCGGGATGATTGGCCTGTCCTTTGCGTCCGTTCCCCTTTACGACCTTTTCTGCCGCGTTACGGGTTTCGGCGGCACGACCATGGTGTCAGAAAAGGCCCCGGAAAAGGCATTGGAGCGTGTGATTACCGTCCGCTTCAATGGCGACGTGAACAGTTCCATCAATTGGGATTTTCGGCCTGATACCACTGCCGTCAACGTGCATGTGGGCGAGGCGATGACGATGTCCTATCGAGCCCAGAATCTGGAAAATCACGCTGTTGTCGGTACCGCGACCTACAATGTGACGCCGGAGAAGGCAGGGAAATACTTCAATAAGATTCAGTGCTTCTGCTTTACCGAGCAGAAACTGGAGCCGGGGCAGTCCATCGACATGCCGGTCAACTTTTATGTCGATCCGGCAATTGCCGATGATCCGGGAATGGCTGATGTGAAAACGATCACCCTTTCCTATACTTTCTTCCGCGCGGATGATCAGAGTGCGGCGCTGTCGACCCCGGGGAAGGGGGCCGCAGTCGCACCGCTGGACGGCGCGATGGGGAAAGATTACCAAGGGTTGGCCCCTGGTTTGGTGTCAGAGCCGACCGCTGGTGCTGTCCCCGGGAACAGGTCTTAGAACCTGGTCTCATAAGTCACGTATGATCCAAAGTTCCTTGGTTTGAGGGAAAAGAGAGATGGCTGACGTCAACGCCCATATCGGTGGCGGCAATACCGGGGATGGCATTCCGCAGCCCTACCACCTGGTCAATCCGAGCCCCTGGCCGCTGCTGAGTTCCTTTGCTGCTGGCCTGCTGGCCACGGGTCTGGTGATGCAGTTCCATGGCCATGGCTGGTACCTGCTGGCCGCCGGTCTTTTGGCCGTGCTGGGCTGCATGTTTGGCTGGTGGCGCGATATCGTGAAGGAATCGGTCGTTGAAAAGGCCCATTCCCCCGTCGTGAAGATCGGCCTGCGCTATGGCATGTCGCTGTTCATCGCTTCGGAAGTGATGTTCTTCGCGGCCTTCTTCTGGGCTTTTTTTGACGCCTCCATTTTCTATGACGAGGCGATCCAGTATGCCCGCGTTGAGGCCAATGGCGGGGTGTGGCCGCCGAAGGGGACGATCCCCTTCAACCCGTTTGACCTGCCGTTCCTGATGACGGTCATCCTGCTGCTGTCCGGCACCACCGTGACCTGGGCGCACCATGCGATGGTCGAGGGCAAGATGCAGGAAGCCGCCCGGGCCCTGGGCATCACCGTTCTGCTGGGTCTCGTGTTCTCTGGCTTCCAGGTCTATGAGTATAGCCACGCCGCTTTCGGCTTCGGCGCCAATGTCTATTCGTCGGCCTTTTACATGGCGACCGGCTTCCACGGTTTCCATGTGGCGATCGGTACGATCTTCCTGGCGGTCTGTTATTTCCGTACCAAGAAGGGCCACTTCACCGCCGAAAGCCATTTCGGTTTTGAGGCTGCCGCTTGGTATTGGCACTTCGTGGACGTGGTCTGGCTGTTCCTGTTCATCTCCATCTATTGGTGGGGTGCCGGCGGGGCCTGGATCGCCCACTGATCCGGAGCGGGTTTGTTCCCGTGACGGAGATGCCATCCTCCCTGCTCAGCGTGGGTTTGCGGTGTCGCTGCCCACGCTGCGGTCAGGGTGCCCTCTTCAAGGGCTTCATGCGGGTCGTCGATCGCTGTCCGGACTGTGGCCTTGATGTGGCCGCCGCCGACAGTGGGGACGGCCCGGCTGTTTTTCTGATCTTCATCCTGGGCTTCACATTGGTTCCCGCCGCCCTGATCTTCGCCTTGAAGGTCGACTGGCCGCTCTGGGTCCTTCTGCTGCTCTGGGGACCGATCATCATTGGCGCCACCCTGGGCCTCATGCGCCCGGCTAAGGCGCTGACCATTGCCGCCCAGTACCGATACCGCCGGGATCAGTTCGGTGGTGAAGACGAGGGCGGGGAAGGCTGAACCCATGCCTGCCACCACCCGCCGTCAGTTCCGACCACGTCTGATCCCCTCCATCGCCGCCTTGCTGGCGCTGGTGATCCTGCTGGGCCTTGGGACCTGGCAGTTGGAGCGGCTTGCGTGGAAAACCGATCTGATCAGCCGCGTGGAAGCGGGTTTGGCTGCCGACCCGGTGGACCTGCCGGCCAGCATCAACAGTCCTGCTGACTGGGACTATGTCCGTGTGCGGGTGACGGGGCGGCTTCTGCACGACAATGAGACCTATATCGGTCCGCGCCTTTATCCCCGCCCTGATGGGCGTCAGGAGCAGGGCGTGCATGTCCTGACCCCGCTGCTGCGTGATGACGGGGCTGGTATTGTCCTGATTGACCGGGGCTGGGTCCCGCTGGACAAGCGTGACCCCGCCAGCCGGCCCGAGGGGCAGGTGGGGGGCAGCGTCACCATCAGCGCCATCGCCCGTGTGCCGCAGGATCGGGCTTTCATGCAGCCCGATAATGACCCTGCCACCCGCACCTTCTTCTGGCTGGATATGAAGGCGCTGGCCGCCATTGCGGGGGCTGACCGGTTGGCGCCCCTGGTCCTGCAAGCCGATGCCACAGCCAACCCTGGCGGGCTGCCCATTGGGGGGCGCACCATCGTCGTCCTGAAGAATGACCATCTCTCCTACGCGCTGACCTGGTACGGGCTGGCCCTGACCCTGATCGGTGTATTCGTGACCGCCAGTTTTCGCCGCCGGGAAGAACCATGACCCTGTCCGCGTACGCCGCCCTGGAAAAGCATTTTGCCCGCCGCGCCGGGTTGCAGGGCGCCTTGGGTATCTTGAACTGGGATAGCCGGACCATGATGCCGGCGGCGGCAACGCCGGCCCGTGCCGATCAGGTGGCGGCCCTGGAAGGCGCGATCCATGGCGCGCTGCTGGACCCCAGCGTCGCCGACTGGCTCGACCGCGCCGAATCCGATGCATCCGATCTCGATGATTGGCAGCGTGCAAACTTGGCAGAGATGCGACGCGAACATCTGCTGGCCACCGCTGTGCCGGCCGATCTGGTGGAAGCCAACGCCCGGGATGCCGCCCGCTGTGAGATGGTCTGGCGCACGGCGAAGGCGGAAAATGATTTCGCCCTGCTGCTGCCGCACCTGCAAAAGGTGTTGAACCATCAGCGGGAGATTGCGGCGGCCAACGCCGCCGTACTCAATTGCGGTCTCTATGACGCGCTGCATGAACTGTATGAACCGGGCAGCCGCGCGGCCGACTACGGCCCCGTTTTCGACGATTACGCCGCCTTCCTGCCGGGCTTTCTGGCTGAGGTGGAGGTGGTACAGGCGGGTGAGCCAAAAGCTGACCCATTTGAAGGCCCGTTCCCCGTCGAGGCGCAGCGCGCGCTGGTGCAGAAACTGGCCGGTATCCTGGGTTTCCAGGGGCGGGTAGATCAGTCGCTACACGCGTTTTGCGGTGGTGCCACGGGCGATGTGCGTATCACCACCCGCCTTGACCCCGACAACTTCTTCAAGTCGCTGAAATCCGGCCTGCATGAGGCGGGCCACGCGCTGTATGAGATGGGCCGTCCCGCCGCCTGGGCATCACAGCCCGTGGGGCAGGCGCGCGGCCTGGGTGTGCATGAAAGCCAGAGCCTGACCTTCGACATGCAGGTGGGACGGCATCCGCGCTTCCTGGCATGGCTGGCCCCGCAACTGGCGGAAGCCTTTGACCGCGAAGGCGATGCCTGGTCGGCCGAGAACTTGCGCCGGCGTTTCCGCCGCGTGGACCGCACCTTCATCCGCGTCGATGCCGATGAAGTCACTTACCCCGCCCATGTCATCCTGCGCTGGCGTCTGGAACAGGCGCTGATCGAGGGGCGGATGGAACTGGTGGACCTGCCCGAGGCCTGGAACCAGGGCATGCGCGACCTGCTGGGCATCACACCGCCCGATCTGGCCCAGGGTTGTTTGCAGGATATCCATTGGCCCAGCGGGGCCTGGGGCTATTTCCCCACCTATACGCTGGGCGCGATGATGGCGGCCCAGTTGTTCCAGGCGGCATCTGCCGCCATCCCGGACTTGGCCGACCAAATCGGACGCGGGGATTTCCGCGATTTGGTGGCGTGGCTGGGCGACAATGTCCATCGCTGGGGCCGGTACCTGTCAGCCCGCGACATCCTGATCCGCGCCACGGGCAAGCCGCTGGACGCCGGCATCTTTAAGGCGCATCTGCGGGCGCGGTACCTGTAGAGTTGGTGTCAGTTTAGCGAATGCAACTTCGGCGACGACTGCCGCCGGGCCGGCGCTTGAGGAAAACGAACGGGCAGGCGGCGTCACTTCCCCCGTTTCACCTCGTTCGCCATCTTGTCCAGTTCCTGGAGGAACTTGCTCTTATCCGCTTTGGTCATGGGGGCGTTGCCGCCCTGAACCACGCCCATGTCGCGCAGATCCTGCATCAGGGCGCGGGATGCCAGGGCGGAACCGATATTGGCGGCGGTGAACGGGCGACCATTATTGCCCAGCACCTTGGCGCCTTTGTCCAGGCAGCGCTTGGCCAGTTGGATATCCGCGGTTACCACGATATCGCCAGTCCCGCACTGTTCCGCAATCCAGTTATCCGCGGCATCGAACCCGTCAGAGACGACGACCAGCCGCACCAGCCCGCCGGGCGGGACGCGCAGCGGTCCGTTGGCCACCAGATGTACTTGCATGCCATAGCGTTCGGCGACGCGGAACGTCTCCTCCTTCACGGGGCAGGCATCGGCATCGACATAGATTTCCAGCATCGGCAGGTTCCTCGGGGCTTGGCCCCCTGTATAGCAGAGCATGTTCCCTTGCCAAGCGGGCCGGCGTCGGTCACAAACCGGCATCCCCCTTTCATGGCGGCACACTTGGACCAGCAAACCGATCCCCCCCCCTTTGCCTGTCAGGAATGTGGGGCTTGTTGCGCCTACGCCGCTGACTGGCCGCGGTTTTCGCTGGAGGAGGATGCCGACATTGCCCGCATCCCTGAGGCGATGATCGCACCTGATGGGTCGGGCATGCGCTGGACCGGGGAACGCTGTGCGGCCCTGTCGGGCACGGTGGGGGAGCATGTGGCCTGTACCATCTATGCCGACCGTCCCATCGTCTGTCATGATTGCGTGGCGGGGGACGAGGCCTGTCTAATGGCGCGCGAACGGCACGGAATGTCGATCACCCTGCCATGAAACCGTAACGCATCCGCCCTATGGTCCGTAGCAGACCGAAAGAACGGATGCCGATATGCGCCTTTTTGCCCTGCTGGTCCCCCTCCTTATGACATCGATACCCGCTGCGGCCATTGACCTGCAATCCCATCGCGGCGGCCGTGCCCTGTGGCCGGAGAACACGCTACCGGCCTTTGAGCGGTCGCTGGACCTGGGGGTCGATACGCTGGAACTGGATACGGGCGTCACCAAGGATGGTGTCCTGATCATCGCCCATGATCGGCATATCGATGCCAATTTGACCCGCCGCAAGGGGCAATGGGTGGAGGGGGTGCAGCCGACCTGGCACAGCCTGACCCTGGCGGAGGTGCAGACCCTGGATGTCGGGCGCATCCGGCCCGACACACCCTATGCCAAGCGCTTCGCCCGGCAGATGCCGATGGATGGCACAAGCGTGCCCACCTTGGCCGCCCTGTTCGATCTGGTGAAGAAGCGCGGCAATAACAATATTCGTTTTAATATCGAAACGAAGATCGACCCGACCAATCCCGGTGATAGTGTCGATCCCGAAACGTTTGCCACGCTGCTGGTCGGGCAGGTGCGCGAGGCGGGCCTGGCCGACCGAGTGACCATCCAGAGCTTCGATTGGCGGACCCTTCAAGTGGTGCGGCGCATCGCACCGGAGATCGCCACCGCCTATCTGACCATTATCGACCCGGAGGAAAGCAACGTTTCCATGACGGGCGAAAGCAAGTGGACGGCCGGCTTTGATCCCGGTCGCCATGGCGGCAGCCTACCGGCGGCGATCAAGGCGGCGGGTGGAAGCATCTGGTCACCCTATCACCTGAACCTGACGCCTGAATTGGTGAAGGAAGCCCACGGTCTGGGCCTGAAGGTCATTCCCTGGACCGTCAATGATGCCGCCGACATGAAGCGGCTGATCGGTTGGGGCGTTGATGGGTTGATCACCGACGACCCGGTGACAGGAAGGCAGGTGTTGGGGCGGTGATGCCCCTCGCTTACACCGCGTCGCCCAGCCAGCGGGAGGCCACCGGCTCCAGATCGCCCCGCCAACGGGCGATCTCTTCGGCGACCTGTTCCAGGGCGCGCTGGTCGCGGTAGCGCTTGCGGGCGCGGTTATTGTCACCCTTGGCCTGCATGGCGGCCAGCCGCGCCGATACGCGCGGATCGCCGATAATCACCTGACGCCAGCGGTCCAAGCGGATTTCAGCGGTGCAGTCGACAATGGACTGGGTGCCGGGGCGACGGCCCAGCTTGATGGAGGCGGGCGCCAGACGGGCGGCCACCGACAGGGACACGTCGTCGGGCATGCCAGGGAACACAGCCTTCACCGCCTGGGCGATGCTATCCTTCAGGTCGGCGCCCCGCTGTTTGTCATCGCGCGCCACACGCTTGGCGGACACTTCCATGCGCCGGCGGCTATGGGCCATGACCTGCGCGGCCACTTCCTGTGCATCGGCATTCAGCCATAGGACCGGACCGCCGGCCAGAAGATTGGCCACCGGGGCGGGCAGGGCCGGGTGGATGCCATCGGTTACCAAGACCAGCCGCAGCTTGATCAGTGATTTCAGGGCGCGTTCGCGGCCCGCATCGGCGCCCAGGAACTCGGCCTGTGACACGGGCGCCGATTTCAGCAAGCTGTCGAGTGCTTCGAGATCCGCACCGGTCCAGCGGCGACCCAGCAGCAGCCGTTCGGCCCGGTCGCGCAAAAGCGCGCGGCCGGCATCACGCGGATGGGCGGGCGCCACCTCGATCAGCTTCCACACCGTATCGACCAGCCGGGCCACAGCCCAGCCAGCATGGATATCGACGGGCCGGTCAGTGACGAAGGCACCGCTTGGCAGGTTCCAGACATCGCTGACACGGATCAGGCCGCTTCCGTCCAAAAACGCCTCCCCGCCGGGGGAGCGGTTGATCACCGGCCAACTGGCGACCAGTCCGGCCAACCCTTCCGGCATGCCGGAAGGGCGGTCCCATTCACCAAGGCGGGTCAAACCCAGATCGGTTGTCACCTCAATACCGCCCTTCGATGGCGGCGATAAACCGGTCGAACAGATAGTGGCTGTCCTCCGGACCCGGACTGGCCTCGGGGTGGTACTGCACGGAGAAGACGGGACGTCCCGACAGACGGATACCTTCGTTGGTGCCGTCGAACAGGGAGACGTGGGTGACCTCCACCTCGTCCGGCAGGCTTTCGCGCAGAACGACGAAGCCGTGATTCTGGCTGGTGATCTCCACCACGCCCGAGGCGATATCCTTTACCGGATGGTTGGCGCCGCGATGGCCCTTGTCCATCTTGACGGTGCGCCCGCCCAGCGCCAGGGCCAGCATCTGGTGGCCCAGGCAGATACCGAACACGGCCTTGCCGCTATCCACCAGCCGCGCGATGGTCGGCACGGCATAGGCACCTGTGGCCGCCGGGTCGCCTGGGCCGTTGGACAGGAAGATGCCGTCAGGATTGAGCGCCAGGATTTCTTCGGCCGTCGTGGTGGCCGGCACGACCGTGACCTTACAGCCCGAGGCCGCCAGGCAGCGCAGAATGTTGCGCTTGGCGCCGAAATCCATGGCGACGACATGGTATTTGGGATCGGTCTGCTTGCCGTAGCCATCCTTCAGCGACCAGATCGTCTCATCCCAGCTGTAGGTCTGGCGGGTCGTGACGTCCTTGGCCAGATCCATGCCTTCCAGGCCGGGCCATTCCTTGGCGGTCTTCACCAGGGCGTCGATGTCAAACACGCCATCGGGCGAATGGGCGATCACGCCGTTGGGTGCGCCATTGTCACGGATGCGGCGGGTCAGGCGACGGGTGTCGATGCCCGACAGGCCGACCAGATTATGGCTTTTCAGCCAGGCATCCAGATGCTGGTTGGCACGCCAGTTGGCGGGTTCGGTGATGTCCGCCTTGATGATCAGACCGCGCGCCACCGGCGTCACCGTCTCGATATCTTCGGCGTTGGTGCCGACATTCCCGATATGGGGGAAGGTGAAGGTGATGATCTGACCGGCATAGGACGGGTCGGTCAGGATTTCCTGATAGCCCGTCAGGGAGGTGTTGAAGCACACTTCACCCACACTGTGGCCCGCGGCGCCCACACCGCGTCCCCAGAAGACCGACCCATCGGCCAGGACGAGAACGCCCGTGGCTCCCTTGGGAGCGGGCGCGCGGGTGGGGGAACCCATCGGCGGGGTGTCGGTCATTCTCGGGCACCTTTATCTGCGAGATCGGCGCCGAAGCGCCGGTGAAAAGGCCGTGCCTTCCCGCCCGAAAGGCGGGGCGGCCTGCCCGCAGTCGCGTCGCGGCGCCGATCATCCGCCGGGTGATCCCGCCGGGCGAAGGGCCGCGCCGATGCCGCGCGCCGGCCAGGGCCGGTACGGTTCTGAAGCTGAATTAGCCATTCAGGGGCGCGGGGTCAACCAACGTGGGCGCGGCCCTGCCACGCGCCATGATTGGGTGTCGCGACGGGGAGGTCGTTGAGGTGCTGCCACAGTCGATCCCGCCTCCCAGCCGGCATGCCGCATCATTCCTATTCGCTGGCGTCCGTTGGACTGTTTGGATAATGTTGCCGGCTGTTTCATCTGACCCCCGGAGTTCCCCAATGTTGCGCCAGACGCTGAACGAAGCCTTGAAGGATGCGATGCGTGCGAAGAACAGCCGCGCCGTCGCGACCGTTCGGCTGATTATGGCTGCATTGAAGGACCGCGATATCGCGGCGCGCACCAGTGGCAACCAGGATGGCATCGACGATGCCGCCATTCTGTCGATGCTGCAGACCATGGTGAAACAGCGCCGTGAAAGCATCATCATGTACGAACAGGGTGGCCGCACCGAACTGGCCCAGCAGGAACGGGAAGAGATCGATGTGATCGAGGCCTTCCTGCCCAAGCAGTTGAATGACGACGACACCCGCGAAGCCATTGCCGCCCTGATTGCCGAACTTGGCGCCACTGACGTGAAGGATATGGGCAAGGTGATGGCCGAGTTGCGCGGTCGCTTCGCAGGCCAGATGGACTTCACCAAGGCCAGCGCCCTGGTGCGTGAGAAGTTGGCCAACTGAGCCGATGACCGGCATCCACCGGCTGCTGCCGGGTGACGAGGGCCGGCTGGATGCCTATCTGGCCCGCTACCCGGCGACGTCGATGTTCCTACGCTCCAACCTGCGGCGCGCTGGCCTGGCGGATCGGCCAGAACGGTTCCATGCGCGCTATGCGGCGCTGGTGGACGGGGATGACGCCGTGCAGGGTGTGGTCTCTCACGCCTGGAACGGCAATCTGCTGATCCAGGCGGAACCCGACCTTGCCGTGGCAATTGCACGGTTCCATCTGGCGGCGGGTGACCGGGCCGTGGCCGGCCTGATCGGCCCCTTACCGGCGGTGCGAGCCGTACAGGCCCTGTTCCCGGACCGGCCCCTTCTGAAGGATGGGGCTGAGGATCTGTTCGACCTGTCCCTTTCCGATCTGAAGGTTCCGGCGGCACTGGTCGATGGCCGCCTGTCCTGGCGGCGTGCTGTGGCGGGGGATGTTCCGCTGCTGTCGTCCTGGCGCGTGGGCTATTGCGTTGAAACGCTGGGCGAAGCGGATGGTGAGGGGCTGCGTGCCCGTGCCGCCGCCGATGTCGGCGCCTGGGTCGCGGCCGGCGAAGTGTTTGTCGTCGCCGGTGCCGACGGCGTGCCGCTATCCATGGCCACCCACAATGCCCGCATCCCCGACACGGTGCAGATCGGTGGTGTGTGGACGCCCGTATCGCTGCGCGGTCGCGGACTGGCGCGGGCCGCCGTGGCCGGGGCCTTGCTGGCGGCCCAGGATGACGGGGTGGCCACGGCGGTTCTGTTCACGGGAAAACAGAACGATCCGGCGCGCCGGGCCTATCTGTCGCTGGGTTTCCGTGTCATCGGCGATTACGGGATCGTCCTGCTGGGATAGGGCACTTTGAGGATGGACAAGTGCTAAATGAGGCCTGTTTCGTCCATCCCGTCAATCCGACCACCCGTTTGGCCATGCGGCCATTCAGGGGGAAGGGGTATAGGGTCGATGAAACTCGAACCAGTTCGCTGTTATCCACAGGCTGTGAATCACGGGGCAACCTGGGGATGGATGTCGGCGTGCATGGTATTTTGGCTATAGGCTGGGCTATGCTCCCCGGCTGACTAGCGCCCGAAGCCTTTGAGATATCAGCCCCGATGGCCTTGCCACCGCAGTTCCTGGAAGAGTTGCGTTCCCGCCTTTCCGTATCGGAAGTGGTGATGAAACGCATGCGCCTTCAGCGCGCTGGCCGCGAGTTCAAAGCCCCGTGCCCCTTCCATAATGAGAAGACGCCCAGCTTCTACGTCAACGACCAGAAGAACTTCTTTCATTGCTTCGGCTGCGGCGCCCATGGTGACCAGATCGGGTTTGTCATGCGCCATGACAACCTGTCCTTCATGGAAGCCGTGGAGCATCTGGCGGGTGAAGCGGGCTTGCAAGTGCCGCAGGCCAGCCCCCAGGAACGCCAGCAATATGAGCGGCAGAAGTCGCTCTATGATCTCGTTGAGCGCGCCACAAAATACTATGAGCGCGAGCTGTTCAGCCCCAGCGGGCGCAATGCGCTGGATTATCTGCGTCGGCGCGGCCTGGATGATGAGGGGATCGCCCGCTTCCGCCTCGGCTATGCCCCGCAGGAGGGCGGGCCGCTGCGCGCACTGCTGCTGGAGGCGGGGTACAGCGAGGCCGACATGGTGGAGGTCGGCCTGTTCAAGCGGGCGGAGCCGGGTCGTCCCCTCCGCAATTTTTTCTGGAACCGGGTCATGTTCCCCGTCACCGACCGGCGGGGACAGGTAGTGGCGTTTGGCGGGCGCATTCTGGAGGGCGATGGGCCCAAATATATCAATTCCGCCGAGAACCCCCTGTTCCACAAGGGCAACCTGCTGTACGGCATGTCGCGCGCTCGGCAGGCGGCCGCCGATGGCCAGCGTCTGATCGTCACTGAAGGCTATATGGACGTGATCTCCTGCGTTCAGGCCGGATTCGCGGGAGCGGTGGCACCGTTGGGCACGGCCATGACGGAGACCCAGATCCAGGTGCTGTGGAAACTAGCACCCGAGGGGCAGCGCAACCCCATCCTGTGCTTTGATGGCGACAATGCCGGAAGGCGGGCGGCACAGCGGGCCGTAGACCGGGTACTGCCCATCCTGGTGCCTGACGCCACTGTCCGCATCGCCTTCATGCCCGACAAGGAGGACCCCGATAGCCTGATCCGAACGGGCGGGCCGGATGCCTTCAGCACCATCCTGGACCGCGCCCTGTCGCTGGAGGATTTCATCTGGGAGATGGTGCGCCAGGGTGAGGACCCGAAGACGGCCGATGGCCGCCTGCGGATCGAGACCGGCATCAACCAGATGATGGAGAAGGTCGCCGATAAATCGGTGCAGTACAGCTACCGCTCTGTTCTGCGTGAAAAACTGCGCGCTGCCATCCGGGCCGGTGGGGGCGGGTTTAGCGGGGCAGGGGGAGATCGGGGCGGAGCACGTTCGCGCCGCCTTCAGCCTGGTGACATTCCGGTCAGTCCCAAATGGGACAGCCGTTTCAGCGGGGTCCGCACGTCCGGCACCTTGCGCACGGACCCGCGCCGGCGGGAACGCTATCTGCTGCTGGCCATCGTGCATCATCCCGAACTTTTTCAGGATGTGGGAGAGACGCTGGCGGGTGCGGAATTCGCTGATGACGAGATGGACGCGCTGCGCCAAGCGATTGTCGCATGCCTGACGGCCGAATCAGCACTTGACGCCGAGGCTCTGAGACGCCACCTGTCTGGTCGTGGTTTTTCCGAGACGCTGGACAGTCTGCTGAGTGCGGACATGCCGAAATTCGCGCAACCAGGAGCGTCGTTCGAAACCGCAAAGAGTGGCTGGCAGGAGGTTTGGCTGAGTTCCGAGGATGGGTTGCTTCAACGCGAGCTGCGCGATGCCGAACGACGGTTTGCCGAGACATTCAGCGAGGATGATCTGGCAAGATTACGCGCACTGCAACGAGAGCTGCTGATTCTCCGGGGCCACGCCGACGGCCTGATGGAAAGGGACGGGTGATGGACGGGCGGCCGATCAATCGGGCGTCGTGCGACGCTGTTGTCCTACAAAACTGTGTCTTGGCGAACACAGTTTCTGGCCGCTTACCCATGTTATAGCCAGGAAGAGTTTCGACGGATGACCGGGCCCTTGCCCGAGTCGTCCATTTGCGTTTACCGGTGGCAGCCTGAAGAGTGCGGGGGCAGCGAACGAATGGCGACGAAAGCGGCGCAGACGGCAGAAGTGTCGGAGCAGCGGGAAGAGGAAGCCAATGGCCCTCTGATGGACGGCATGGCCATTGCCGTCAAAAAGATGATCGCGCGTGGGAAAGAACGCGGATACGTCACCTATGACGAACTGAACGCGGCCCTGCCGCCGGACAGTTCGTCCTCTGAACAGATTGAAGACACGATGGCCTTGTTGTCCGAAATGGGCATCAATGTTGTCGAGGCCGAAGAAGCTGACGAAAGCAGTGGTGGCGAGGGCGAGGGCGAAGGCCGTCAGTCCGGTAATCTGGACGACGACGATATCGGCCGTACCGACGATCCGGTGCGCATGTATTTGCGCGAAATGGGGTCGGTGGAACTGCTGAGCCGCGAGGGCGAAATCGCCATCGCCAAGCGCATCGAGGCCGGTCGTGAGATGATGATCGGCGCGATCTGTGAATCGCCGCTGACCATCCAGGCCATCATCGAATGGCATCAGTCGCTGCAAGATGGCAAAATGCTGCTGCGCGACATTATTGATCTGGATGCCTCCTACGGTGTTGACCCGGAAGCCGGTGAGTTGCCGCCCGAAGCGCTGGACGGTCCCGCCGTCGAGCGTGAGGAAGAGGAAGGTGAGCGCCCCGAGGGTGAAGGTGCGGTTGCCGGTGAGAGCGAGGAGGAAGGCAATGTCTCCCTCTCCGCCATGGAAGCCGAGTTGAAGCCAAAGGTTCTGGAGACCTTCGGCAAGATCGAAGAGACCTATGAGCGCCTGCATAAATTGCAGGAAGAGCGCCTGAACCTGCTGCAGAGCGGACAGGATCTGCCCAAAGGGTCAGACAAGAAGTACGATAAAGTGAAGGCCGAACTGACCGAACTGGTCAATTCCGTGCGCCTGAACAACGGTCGTATTGAGCAGTTGGTCGAGCAGCTCTACGCCCTGAACCGCAAGCTGTTGGGCTTTGAGGGCCGTCTGCTGCGTCTGGCCACCGATTGCCGGGTGAAGCGCGAGGATTTCCTGCAGCACTATTACGGGTCGGAGTTGGATCCGAAATGGTTGGATCGCTGCAAAAGCATCTCCAAGGCCTGGGCCAAGTTCGCCGAGCGTTCGTCCTATGAGGTGGGCCGCGTCCGCGAGAGCATCGCGGAAGTGTCCAGCCAGGCCCGTCTACCCATTGGTGAATTCCGCCGCATCGTTTCGACCGTGCAGAAGGGTGAGAAGGAAGCCAGCCGGGCCAAGAAGGAGATGGTGGAGGCCAACCTGCGCCTCGTTATCTCCATCGCCAAGAAGTACACGAACCGCGGCTTGCAGTTCCTGGACCTGATCCAGGAAGGCAATATCGGCCTGATGAAGGCCGTGGATAAGTTCGAGTATCGGCGCGGCTACAAGTTCTCCACCTATGCCACCTGGTGGATCCGGCAGGCCATCACACGGTCGATTGCCGACCAGGCCCGCACCATCCGTATTCCCGTGCACATGATCGAAACGATCAACAAGCTGGTGCGCACCAGCCGCCAGATGCTGCATGAGATCGGGCGCGAGCCGACGCCGGAGGAACTGGCCGAGCGGTTGATGATGCCGCTGGAAAAGGTTCGCAAGGTCCTGAAAATTGCCAAGGAGCCGATCAGCCTTGAGACGCCGATCGGTGACGAGGAGGATAGCCATCTGGGTGATTTCATCGAGGATAAGAACGCCGTTCTGCCCCTCGATGCCGCCATCCAGGCCAATCTGCGCGAAACCACGACCCGTATACTGGCCACGCTGACGGCCCGTGAAGAGCGCGTGCTGCGCATGCGTTTTGGCATCGGCATGAACACAGATCACACGCTGGAAGAGGTGGGTCAGCAGTTCAGCGTGACGCGCGAGCGTATCCGCCAGATCGAGGCCAAGGCTCTTCGCAAGCTGAAGCACCCGTCCCGGAGCCGCAAGCTGCGCAGCTTCCTGGATACGTGATCCGGGTCAGTCCCAACGAAAAGGCCGGCCTACAACGCCGGCCTTTTTTGTTGGGTCTGAAACCGCGCGGGTTTACCGTCGCGTCCGTGGTTCGATTGCCTTATGAAGTAATCAGATCCCATCGACATGGCCATCAGCGCCCAGGCGGTAGAATACCCGAAACAACCGCACCGGCAGGCAGCAATGCCCGGGTCTGACAAAGTCGTCACCAGATCCAAGCAGCGGATGTTCGGTCAGCCATTCGCAGGCGGCTCGGGTCAGGCGTAGGCAGCGTTCTGCCTGCGCCTTTCCCCCAATGTCCAACGCGGCTTCCCGATGTCGGAATGCTTGCCATATCGGCACCAATATCGCCGGTTGCGTGGGTGCAGATAATCAATAAACCAACTCGTCCTCGCCCTTGCCGCTGGCGATAACGATTTCGCCGCGCGCGGCCATGTCCTTGGTCAGCTGCACCATGTACATCTGCGCCTCGTCCACATCACGCAGGCGGACCGGGCCCATAGCGCCCATATCCTCGCGCATGATCTTAGCGGCGCGTTCGGACATATTGGTGAAGAACAAGTCCTTCAGCGTGTCCGACGCACCCTTCAGCGCGGTGGCCAGCTTTTGCTTGTCGACCGAGCGCAACAGGGTCTGGATGCCGCTGGGGTCCAGCTTGGACAGATCCTCGAAGGTGAACATCAGGGCGCGGATACGTTCCGCGCTGTCGCGGTTGCGTTCTTCCAGGGCGGCGATGAAGCGGCTTTCGGTGTTGCGGTCAAAGCTGTTGAAGATTTCCGCCATCATCTCGTGTGCGTCGCGGCGGTTGGTGCGGGCCAGGTTCGACATGAATTCGGTGCGCAGGGTGCGCTCGATATCGTCGATAACTTCCTTCTGCACCGCCTCCATGCGCAGCATACGCATGATGACTTCCATCGCAAAGCTTTCGGGCAGAAGTTGGAGCACGCGGCCGGCATGGTCGCCCTTGATCTTGGACATGATCACGGCGACGGTCTGCGGATATTCATTCTTCAGGTAGTTGGCGAGCACCTGCTCGTTCACATTGGTCAGCTTGTCCCACATGGTACGACCGGCAGGACCACGGATTTCCTCCATGATCTGGTCGACCTTGTCCTTGGGCAGGACCTTGGTCAGCAGTCGTTCGGTGCTGTCGAACGAACCGACCAGCGACCCAGTGGAACTGATCTGCTCTGCGAACTCCACGAACAGGCGTTCAACCAGATTGGAACTGACCGAGCCCAGGTTGGCCATGGTCTGGGACAGTTCCTTGATCTCGTCGTCGCCCATCAGGGCGAACAGCTTCGATGCGATTTCCTCGCCCAGCGCCAGCATCAGGATGGAGGCCTTTTCAGGCCCCGTCAGGCCACGATAATCCTCACGAACGCGCATCGCCATGGCGGCCACTCCAACGCTACGAAGGCCGGCAGGAAAGGCCGGTCCACACACTTGGCGGGGAATCTAGCACACCGATTCGCCAAGGTGAATCCGTCACGTAAACGAAAGCGTACGGGTTACGGTCCGCCGGCCAGGGCGCGGCGCCGTTCTTCCCAGCTGACTTCATCAGCGATGGGGGAAAAGGGGGTGCGCGGCAACTCCGCCTTCATGCCAGGGCAATCACGCGGCCCGTCATAGGCGCGGCCTGCCAGATAACCGAGGGTAGACCCCACACCGGCGCCCGCCAGACCCTTGGCTGCGGTTGTCACGCTGCTGTCATTGCCATCACCTAGCGCCATGCCTGCCATCAGACCGACAGCGGCACCGATCCAGGTACCGGCCTGCGCACCTTTCTGGCTGCGGCCGGTACAGGGCGGGGGCAATCCTGCCCGTAAGCGCAAGTCCGCATCGTCCAGCGACACTACTTCACCCGGCAAGGGTGTGTCTGCCGGCAGGGGCTTAAATGTATTGGCCACCGGATCGGCGGCGGAAGCGGGCTGGACGCTCAGCAGGCAAAGGACCGTGATCGCAATACTGCCCGCTTTCATGATGTCACCGGCGTCCGTCCCAGAATTCCAGCGGCGCTGATACCGACGGAGCGCCCAGGATGTTGCCGCCATACTTATGGCGCAGGAAACTTTCATTATAATTCAGGCGCGGCGTGCCATAGGAATAGCCATACGGCGTGTAGTAGCCGCGATTATTGGAATAGAACGGCTCCGCGTCGTAACCGATCTGACCGTCGCCCAGCAACTGGTTCGACCGGCGGGCACCATAGCCGCTGCTGAAGGATGGCATGTTGCCACTCACAGACAGGCTGAAGCCATCGGGTGCGCGCGGGGTGCTTTGACCAGACAGCGCCAGGGCTGCGGCAACGCTTGCCTCTGTTCCCGGGCGGGCAAAGGCCTGGGCGGCGGCACGTTCGCCGGGGGTCACGTCGCGGGTGATCGGCTTGAAGGTATTCACGGGCTTGCCCGCCTCCTCCGCCAGGGCCGGTGCCGATATCGGCAGAACCACCAGCAGGGCGGCGATACCGGCAGCGCGGGTGTGACGGGTGGCAGCGTTACGCATCGCAATTCTCTCCACTGCCGGGGCGGGGCCTGTCCAGAAGACCGGGCCTACGCCGCAATCGGGGGAACCGGGCCGTCCCACGGACGCCCGTATCATGGCCATAAGGTCATGCGTTGCGGCGTCCACGTCAAGGGGGCTGAGGGCACGGTTGCCCAGAAACACCCTTTTCCGTAGAAGGCGTCATCAGAAAGTGAACAACGATCAAGGCTGAATTATGGCGGCACCCGGCATGGCAGACGAGGACGAGCTCCGGGCGGGCCAGGGTGGCGGGCGGGCTTTTCACCATGCTAGGGTGCCCCGGCGATGCCTGAGAACCTGATCCCTCTATGCTGTATAGCCTTTATCGCGGCCTGACGCATCTGGCCGGTCCTGCCGTCCGTCGGATCTTGGACCGGCGCGCTGCGCGCGGCAAGGAGGACCCGGCCCGTCGGCATGAACGGCTGGGCCGACCAGTGCTGCCCCGCCCGCCCGCAGGGCTGATCTGGGTCCATGCAGCATCCGTGGGAGAGGCCCTGGCGGTCTTGCCGCTGGTCGACCGGCTGCTGTTGTTGGGGCCGCACCTTCAGGTCATGGTGACGACGGGCACAGTAACCTCTGCTGCCTTGATGGCAAGGCGGCTGCCGAGACCACGGGCCTTTCATCAGTATGTGCCGGTTGATCTGCCGGGTGCTGTGGATAGTTTTCTGGCCCATTGGCGGCCCGATCTGGTGCTGTGGGTGGAATCGGAATTCTGGCCCAATCTGCTCTCCGCCATCCGGCGGGCCGGTATTCCCTGCGCTCTGATCAATGCCCGGCTGTCGGCCCGAAGCTTTGGCCATTGGCGGCGGCTTCCGGGGACGGCCCGGCAGTTATTGTCCGTTTTCCAAATGGCCCTGGCCCAGACAGCGGTGGAGGCGGAACGGCTGTCCGCGCTGGGCATCGCGGATGTCCGGGCTGTGGGCAATCTGAAATATTCTGCCCCGCCCTTGCCTGCCGATCTGGCGGGGCTGGCGGCCCTGTCGGCCGCGATTGGGTCGCGCCCCGTCTGGACCGTCGCGAGCAGCCATGCGGGGGAGGAAGCGATGGCCATCGCGGCGCAGGTGGAACTGCGTCACCGTCTTCCCGACGCCCTGCTGCTGCTGGTGCCGCGCCATCCCGACCGGGGAGGTGAGGTGGCTGATCTCCTGAAGGCGTCGGGCCTGTCCTTCGCCCGGCGCAGCGAGGGGGGGCGGCCGGGGCCCGGGCATGGGGCCTTTCTGATGGATACGCTGGGGGAGATGGGGCTGGTCTTTCGTCTGGCGCCCGTGACCGTGATGGGCGGGTCCTTCATGCCGGTTGGCGGCCATAATCCGATCGAACCCGCCCTGTTGAACAGCGCCGTCATCCATGGCCCACATATGTTCAACTTCGCGGAGGTGGTGGGAGAGATGCAGGATGCCGGCGGGGTGTTGCCTGTGTCTGGTCCCGATCAGATCCCCGATGCTGTAGCGGGTCTGCTGTCCGATCCTTTACGGCGGCAGGCGCAGGCAGAGGCGGCGCGGGCCGTGGCCCTGCGCAACGCTACCGCCATCGACCGGGTGATGGCGGCCCTGTCCCCCCTGCTGAACCGGGCGGGGGTGGGTTGATGCGCGCTCCCGCTTTCTGGTACGCCCCGCCGGGCAGGCTTGCAACGCTGCTAACGCCCCTATCCTGGCTGTGGCGGGTGGCAGCTGTGTTGAGGTTACGGGTGCCTGTGAAGGTGCGGGTGCCGGTGCTGTGTGTGGGTAATCTGGTGGCAGGCGGCGCCGGCAAGACGCCGGTGGTGCAGGATCTGGTGGCCCGGTTGGGCGCACGCGGTGTGACCGCAGCGTCGCTGTCGCGTGGGCATGGCGGGCGGCTGCGCGGGCCGCTGCCGGTGGATCCCGCCCGGCACCACGCAGGGGATGTCGGGGATGAGCCGCTGTTGCTGGCCGCGACAGGTGCCGCCTGGATCGGGCGGGACCGCGTTGTAGCAGCCAATGCCATGGTGGAGACGGGCGTTCGCGCCATCATCCTGGATGATGGGTTCCAGAATCATGCCCTGCACAAGGACCTGTCGCTGATCGTTGTGGATGGCGGGACAGGGTTTGGCAATGGCCGCGTCATCCCGGCGGGGCCGCTGCGGGAGACGGTGTCGAACGGTCTGAGGCGCGCCGATGCGCTGGTGGTCATCGGCGACGGGCCAGGGGTGGCGACGGTGCCGCCCTTGGCAGGGGCACTACCGGTGTTAACGGCCCGGCTTTTGCCCGATGCGGCGTCAGTGGCGGGATTGCAGGGCCGGCCCCTGCTGGCCTTTGCCGGGATCGGGCGACCGGGCAAGTTTTTCGAGACTCTGCGCGATGCCGGTCTGTCCGTGGTGGCGGAGATGGCCTTCCCCGACCATCACCCGTTCAGCGCAGCGGACCTGTCCGCCCTGTTGGCGCGGGCAGAAGCGTTGGGCGCGACGCTGGTCACGACGGAGAAGGATGCGATGCGCCTGTCCCCCATCTGGCGGTCGCGTGTGGCGGTACTGCCAGTCTGCGTGTCGTGGGATGATCCGGCCATTGTGGAACGGCTGCTGGACCGGGTGATGGGGGTGCGCCATGGCTGACCATAGCCGCCTGCGCCGCCGGTTCGACCGGGTGATCGGTTACCGCCTACAGGCAATGCTGGTCTGGATGTTCATCGCGACCATGCGGCTTTTGTCGCCAGAGCGCGCATCGAACTTGGGCGGTAGCCTGCTGCGCCGGATCGGTCCCCGCCTGTCGCGGTCACGCCGCATGCGGCGTGACATTGTGCGCGCCCTGCCGGGGCTGGAGCCTGCGCGCGTTGATGCCATCGTCACCCAGGCCTGGGACAATCTGGGCCGCAACTTCGCCGAATATGTGCATCTGGACCGTATCGCGGCGGATTTCGACCGGTATGTTCAGGTCACAGGCCTGGAACATTTGCAGGCCCTGGTCAGCGATGACCGGCCCGGCATTGTCTTCACCGGTCACTTCGCCAATTGGGAACTATGCGCCATGGTGTCGGCGCGGGTCGGCCTGCACCTGACCTATGTGTTCCGCAAGCCCAACAATCCGTTCGTGGCCGACATGCTGGCCCGTGCCCGCGCGCCATTGGGCGGCACCATGGTGCCCAAGGGGCGGGAGGCGGCAAAGGGCCTGATGGCGGCCATCCGTACCGGCGGGCATGTCGGCCTGCTGGTCGATCAGAAACTGAATGAGGGGCCGCTGGTGCCTTTCCTGGGACGCGAGGCGCGGACGGGCACGGTGCTGGCCGATCTGGCCCTGCGCTATGATGCGCCAACTGTGCCCATCCGGGTGGAACGCACAGGGGCCGTGCGGTTCCGCGTCACCATCCTGCCGCCCTTGGAATTTGCCCGCACCGGCGACATGAGGGCCGACACGCTGGCGGCCATGAAGAGGGTCAATCAACTGCTGGAAGCCTGGGTGCGCGATCATCCCGGACAGTGGATGTGGCAGCACCGGCGCTGGCCGGATTAACCCTCACTCATACACCGCGTAATATTTCCTGGCCGGCTCCAGAATATCCCAGACGCCCGTGAAACCTGCCGGCATGACAAAGGCATCGCCAGCCACGAAGCGCCGTTGGGAGCCGTCGTCGCCCTTGACCAGCACCACACCTTCCAGCAGTTGGCAGAACTCATTCTCCGTGAACACCACGCGCCAGGAGCCGACGGCCCCGGTCCAGATGCCGCAATTGAAGCGGCCATCGGAACTGCTGAACCGGTTGCTGACGCTCTGGACCGGGTCGCCGGTCAGGATGCGGTCGGCGGCGGGGCGGTAGGTTTCGGGTGCCGGGCCAGGATCGGCCAGAGCAATAACGGGGGGGAAGGGGGCACTGGTCATCGTCACGCTCCTATCGCCTATCCTTGAAGAAATCACGCAACAAGGCCGCCGCCCGCGCCTCCCCGAACCCGCCATAGGCGTGGGGCGCGTGGTGGCAGGTCGGTTGCTGGAAAAAGCGGGGGCCATGGTCGACGGCCCCGCCCTTGGGATCATAGGCCGCGAAATAGACGCGCCGCAGCCGGGCAAAACTGATGGCCCCGGCGCACATGGCGCACGGTTCCAGGGTCACGTAGAGGTCCAAGCCGGGCAGTCGCGGGCTGTTCAGGGCGGATGCGGCCTGACGGATGGCCAGCACCTCGGCATGGGCGGTCGGGTCGGACAGTTCCTCCGTCCGGTTGCCGGCGGCCCCCAGCACCCGGCCCGTTGCCGGGTCCACCACAACAGCACCCACCGGCACCTCACCCCGCGCCGCGGCCTTTTCGGCTTCGGCAAAGGCGAGGTCCATGGGGGTGGGGGTGCGGGGAGTGTCTGTCATGATGCGCGCAAGGCTGCATGGGACGGTCGCGCCCGTCAAGGTGGGGGGCGGCTTGCGGCAATCTTGTTTCGCGCGTAATCTCCGCGCCCATGTCCCAGAACAGCTATGACCCCTTGCGTCAGGTGCCGGTTGATGCCGTTGCCGACGAAACCGACCTTGATGCCGCGCCCGAGCTTGCCGGGGGCGAACGCATTGCCAAACGTCTGGCCCGTGCCGGCGTCTGCTCCCGCCGTGATGCCGAACGCTGGATCGCCGAAGGCCGCGTCCGCGTCAATGGCGTGACCCTGGAAAGTCCGGCTTTCCTGGTCCGCGATGGTGACCGTATCCAGGTGGACGGCCAGAATGTGGGTGAGCCGGAACCGACCCGCCTGTGGCGCTATCACAAGCCGGAAGGGCTGGTGACGACGGCGCGCGACGAGAAGGGACGGGCCACCGTTTTTGACCATCTGCCCCACACCCTACCCCGCGTCATTTCCGTCGGGCGCCTGGACCTGGCGTCTGAAGGGTTGCTGCTGCTGACCAATGACGGGGCCCTGGCCCGGCATCTGGAGTTGCCGTCCACTGGCTGGCTGCGTCGGTACCGCATCCGTGTGCATGGTGTGCCGACGCCGGAAACCATGCGCAAGCTGGAAGAAGGCGTGGTCATCGAGGGGCTGGCCTATGGTCCGATCGAGACGGTGATCGACCGCACCGTCGGGTATAATTCCTGGCTGACTGTCGGTTTGCGTGAAGGCAAGAACCGTGAGGTTCGCCGCGTCTTTGAATGGCTGGGCCTGCCGGTCAGTCGTCTGATCCGCATTGCCTATGGCCCGTTCCAACTGGGCAAGCTGGAACCCGGTGCCGTGGAGGAAGTGCCCCGCCGCGTGCTGCGCGACCAGATGCCCGATTTCTTCCCTGCCGAGGAAGAGCCTGCGCCCGCTGATGCGCCGGCGAAGCCTGTATCCGGTGCTGCCCCGCGCATGCGCTATGACCGACTGCCCAAGGCGATGGCTGCTGCCGCCCCGTCCAGTGCCACCAAGGGCAAGGCCAAGCCGTCGGCGGCTAAGGCCCGCGACAGTGTGGAGCGCCTGATAGGCGGTGGTCGCAAGGCCGCCACAACCGCCACGACGCCCAAGCGCACGCCCTCGCCGTCGCGGGTGGAGGCCGAAGTGCCCAAGGCTGCCCGCCGTGGGGCCGGGGATCAGTTGAGCGACAGCGCCCGCCGCGCCGTTGCCAAGCTGGACCGGGCGCTGGCCGGTGCTGATATTCCCGATGACGACACCCCGTCCCGCCGGGGGCCGAAGCCGGCGCCCAAGCGCGCCACCGCCGCACCGGCCAAGCCGGCCAGGAGTTCCGGCGACATGGCAGCCAAGCCGCCCTCCAAGCCGCCCCAGAAGGCCCCTAAGGGCGGAGCGCCGCGTGCGGATCGTCGCCGGTAAGCATCGCGGCCGCCGGCTGGAAACGCCGGCGGGCCGTGACGTCCGCCCGACCAGTGACCGCACCCGCCAGTCGCTGTTCAACATCCTGTCGCATGGTGACTGGATGGAGGATGGCGCAGACGTGCTGGAAGGGGTGGACGTTCTGGACGCCTTCTGCGGTACCGGCGCCCTGGCGCTGGAGGCGCTGTCCTATGGCGCCGCGCGGGCAGCGCTGCTGGACAAGGCGCGATCATCGCTGGATATCGCGCGGCGGAATGCAGAGATGCTGGGGGAGGAGGCGCAGTGCCGCTTCATCCTGGGCGATGCCGCCAAGCCGCCGCCGGCCCCCTTCGCCGCGCGGCTGGTTTTTCTGGACCCTCCCTATGGCCAGGACCTGTCGCCGCCAGCCCTGGTTGCGTTGTCGCGGGCGGGATGGATCGCCCCCGGCGCTCTTGTCTGTGTGGAAGTGGGGGCCGATGATGGCTTCGTACCGCCAACCGGGTTCGATACGCTGGATGTGCGGGACTACAGTCAGGCGCGCATTCATTTTCTGCGCCATCTGGGATGATCACGCGGCGACGCTGGACCGCACGGCCACTTCCACACGATTGCGGCCGTTCTTTTTGGCGTCGTATAGCGCCTGATCGGCATGGTTGAGGGCGTCATCAAGGTTTAAGGCTGTGGCCTCTGTTGCCGCGGCGGCCAAGCCGACGGAAACGGTGACATGGCCGTGAGGGCTGCCGGTATGGCGAATGCCCAGGGCGACGACATCAGCCCGGATTCTTTCCGCCACGACCCGTGCGCCGGCCAGGTCGGTCTCGGTCAGCAGCACGGCAAACTCCTCACCGCCAATACGGGCGACAAGGTCACCGCCACGGGTGACGGCGCGGGTTACCGCCTGTGCCACGGATCGCAAAGTCGCGTCACCGGCACCGTGGCCATAGGTGTCGTTGAAGGATTTGAAAAGGTCGATATCGATCATCAGAACCGCCGCATTGTGTGCGGCGCGGCTGGCCTTGGCCTCTTCACGGCGCAGGATGTCTTCAAACATCCGTCGGTTGGCGATGCCGGTCAACGCGTCTGTGGTCGCCATCCGCTCCAGGGTGCCATTTGCCTGCGCCAGGGCTTGCTGTGCGCGGGCGCGCCGACCGGATTCGCGGTGGAACAGCACGATCAGGCTGATGATGCCCATCATCAGGACGGCGGTGGTGATACCGATGGTCCAGGCTTTGGCCCGCCAGTGCGACCAGACCTGTGACAGGGACTGTGTCATCTGTACCCGCATGGTGGAGCCTTCCACCGCCGTGGAGACGACCAACAGGTCATCGCCGGCGCTGCCCGGCTCGACATACACCGCCTGGGGCTTGCCAGCAGCGGCGGCCACCAGCGGGTCTTGACGCAGGTCGCGGCCGATGGCGCCCGGATCAGCCGGCTTCCGCGCCATCACCACGCCCTGGTCCAACAGAAGCGAGAGGTTGGCGCCGGGCTCCATCGTCAGGTCAGTCAGCAATCCGTCGAAGTAGGACAGCAGCATCGAGGCCACTACCACGCCCCGAAATGACCCGTCAGGATGGTTGAGCCGCATTGATAGCACGATCACCGGATCGCCGGACGTGGCCGAGACCATGGGCCCGCTGATCAACAGGGACGGATCATTATGGTCACGGTGATAGGCGAAATACGGTCGCCAGCCCCGGCTTTGCCCTTTGATATCGCTAAACCCGGACTCGGCCGTGATGATCCCGTTGGCATCGGTCACAAACAGAACGCCGAGCGCCTTCGGGGCAGCCGTGTGGGAGAACAGGACCGTGTCGTGCAGGTCGCGCGGTATACGCGCGAAAGCGTCGGAGGTCACCGTATCCCGCAGGGATGACAGCACGAAGCGGAACAGGTCGATATGGCGGGAAATATCACGGGCGATGGCGTTGGTCAGGTTGACGGCCGCCTCTTCGGCCTGAGCCCGTTCGTTGATCCGGTCCTGGTAAAGCTGGGACGAAATGATCACCGCCATGGCCATGGCCATGACCACGCCCAACCAAAGGCCCAGCCATTCGGCGCGATGGCGCGGCGGGCGGGTGGAGGTGGCCGTCACAAGGGCCGGGGCGGGTGAGAACAGATCGCTCATACCGCTAGCATATAGGCCCGTTACCAACGGCGCAGCACGGCAGACTAATACCGGTGGATAGGGTGGGGCCGATTTTGTCAGAACAGACGGCCCTGCGGCGGTATCTCGGCCTGTTTGCGGCTTCGGGCCGGTTTGGCCGACGGTGTTGGTGCCCCGATCACGGCGGGCCGATCCCCGTCCTGGAAGGCGATGGCCACCCGCTGCCCATCCATCAGATCGGCGGCCCTGGTTACCGGCTGCCCGTCAGCATCGGTGACCAGTGCGAAGCCGCGGGACAACACCCCGCGATGAGAGACACTTTCCAGCAGCCGCCCCAACTGCGCCAGCCGGTCCGCCTTGGCCGTCAACCCGGCCAGATGGGCCCGGTCGAGGCGCGGCGGCAGGTCGGCCAGCCGCGCCGTCCCATCAGCCAGGGACCGGCGCAGCGCGCGGTCCGACAGCCGGTCGGCAATCCGGTGATAACGCCCGTCCGACAGGCGCAAGGCCCCGTCCAGCCCGGTGCGCAGGGCGCGGGCCGCCCCGTCCAGCCGGGTGACGGCCAGCCGCAGAACATCGCGCGGATGGCGCAGCTTCAGCCCTAATTGCCGTACGGCCCCCTGGTTGCGCTCAATTCCTGCCCGCATGGACAAGGTCAGCCGTTCGCCCCGGTCATCCAAACGCTGGCTGAGGCCGTTCAGCAGGCTTTGCGGGTCACCCAGGCCCCGCGCCAGACCCTGCACCAGTGTCCGCCGCTGATCGAGCGCGCGGGTCATGGCCCGGTGCAGGCGGCGTTCATCGTCCAGCACCTGATCCAGCAGGTCGGCCCGCACCGGCACGGCCATTTCCGCGGCCGCCGTCGGTGTGGGCGCCCGCCGGTCGGACGCAAAATCAATCAGGGTTGTATCGGTCTCATGCCCAACGGCGGAGATCAGGGGGATGCGGCTCTCAGCGGCGGCCCTGACCACGATTTCCTCGTTAAAGGCCATCAGATCTTCCAGGCTGCCGCCGCCGCGTGCGACGATGAGCAGGTCGGGGCGCGGCACCGGTCCGCCGGGTTCCAGCCTGTTGAAGCCCTGAATGGCGCGGGCCACCTGCGCCGCTGCCCCTTCGCCCTGCACCGCGACGGGCCAGAGCAGGACAGGACGCGGGAACCGGTCGGCCAGACGGTGCAGGATATCGCGGATGACGGCCCCGGTCGGGCTGGTCACCACGCCGATGACACGGGGCAGGAAGGGCAGCGGCTTTTTGCGCTCCGCATCAAACAGCCCCTCGGCCGCCAGTCTTTTTTTCCGCTCCTCCAGCATTTTCAGCAGCGCCCCTTCGCCTGCCAGTTCCATGCTGTCGATGACAAGCTGGTACTGGCTGCGGCCGGGATATGTTGTCAGCTTGCCGGTACAGACCACCTCCATGCCTTCCTCGGGCCGGATGGAGAGGCGGGCCACCGTGCCTTTCCAGCACACGGCCTCGATCACGGCGGCATCATCCTTCAGCCGCAGATAGAGATGGCCGGAAGTGTGGCGTTTGGGCTGGCTGATCTCGCCGCGCACCCGGACATAGCCGAACGCATCCTCTACGGTCCGCTTTACGGACCGGGCCAGGTCGCTGACCGACTGTTCGGGCAGGTTGGTGCCGGGGCGGGTGGGGGCGAGGCCGGGATGTGAGGAGAAATCGCTCATGATCGCGCCATGATAGACGGACGGGCCGCCGCCCGGCAATGTGCAAGGCGCCCGCCGCACCCCCTGTCGCCCCCGTCACCCCTGCCCGAGGTCCGCTTGATCCCGCTTCTGTCCGATCCCGCCTGCTGGGCGTTGTTTGCCCTGTCGCTGGCGGCGGCCACCTTGCTGCCCGGCGGGTCGGAGGCGGCCCTAGTCGCCCTGCTGATCGACGGACAGCATCCGGCCTGGGCCCTGGTCCTGGTGGCGACGCTGGGCAATGTGCTGGGCGCCCTTATCAATTGGGGCCTGGGCCGGGGCCTGCGGCATCTGGTGGGGCGTCGCTGGTTCCCGGTGACGGCGGCGCAACTGGCGCGCGGCGAAGCCATCTTCACCCGGTACGGGGCCTGGACCCTGCTCTTTTCCTGGGTGCCGGTGATTGGCGATCCGCTGACGGTGGCGGCGGGCACGCTGGGCCTGCGCCTGCCGATCTTCCTGATCCTGGTGACGCTGGGCAAGGCGGCACGGTATGCCGTGCTGGCCGGCATCACGGTTGGATTGATCGGGTAAGGGCAGGTGTGCCGCCTCATTCCGGCACCGCATCTGTCCAGACCTTGAACCCGGCCAGGGTATTGGCCCCGAACGTGTGGGTCAGGGGTACGTCGGCGGCGTCGCGGCCGGTCGCGATCAGGATACGGCCGATGCGCCGTTGATTATTGCGCGGGTCAAACACATGCCAGCGCCCGCCCAGATAGACCTCCATCCAGGCGGCAAAATCCATCTCCGCATAGGGTGGGGGCTGTCCGATATCGCTGATATAGCCGGTGCAGTAGCGGGCCGGGATGTTCATGGCGCGGCAGAAGGCGACGGCCAGATGCGCATAATCCCGGCACACCCCGCGCCGTTCGGCATAGGCCTCCGACGCGGTGCGGGTGGGGCGGGAATGTTCATAGCCGAAGCGGATATGGGCATGCACAAAATCACAGATGGCCTGCACCCGGCCCCAGCCCAGGGGCGCGCCGGCGAACAGCCGCCAGGCCTCCGCCGACAGATTATCCGTCTCGCAATAACGGCTGGGCAGCAGATAGAGCAGCGTGTCGGCGGGCAGGTCCTGCACCGCATGCTGCATGGCGGAATAATCGACAGGATCGGGCAAGCCATCATCACGGATCACACTGTCGGTGCCCAGCACCAGCCGCCCCGCCGGGGCCAGCAGGCGCGAACACCAATTGCCGAAACTGTCGCGGTAAGAGGTGATGGGCACTGCCGGATGGGTGATCAGATGATCGGGCCGTTCCAACTGCGCCACGCGCGAATAATGCACGTTCAGCATGACGATCATGGCGGTTGGTTGCGGGAAATCATAGGTCAATTGGCAACCCAGATGAATGCGCGGCATGCCGCCCCCTGTGGTCGGAAATGTCTGCCGGACAAGCGGAAATATTCCCCCTGCTGTCTTGATGACCGTTCCCGCAGCGGCGGACCCCGATAACCACGCCCGACCCGACCAGGGACGCGAGGACCATGCTACGCCCCATGTTGCACTGCGGCCATGGCTAAAGCGGGGCGGGCGCGGGAATTCGGTGGGGACCGCGGCCGGGCGGGTCTGTGCAACAGGGTGGAACAGATTTTCAGGGGATGTTGCACGGGCGGCGGGTGGGGCCGTCTGCGCAACGCTGTGAAACATCGGTGCGGGGTGTGTTGCACAGGGGTGTGGGCGGGAAAGGGCGGAAAGCCGGGGGTGCGGGGGCAGCGGGCGGGGGCCTGCGCAACGTTGTGAAACACGATGAAGGGTGGTGTTGCACAGGGTGCTGCGGGCGGGGTGGGGTCTGTGCAACCTTGTGAAACAGGGATTTTGTGTCTCCCCCAGGGGGTGCGGTGGTTCCTGCGCAACGCTGTGCAACATCGTGCGAGGGGATGTTCCACAGGGGATGGGGGCGGGGATCGCCGGGGTTGGACGCCGCACTGCGGGGGGATTGGGTGGAGGTGCGGCGGCGGACATGGGGGCGGTGCCGGGGTGATTGATAGGATCATAAGCCTATCATGAATGGGGTGCGGCGGACAGAGTTAGGGCGGGCGGCGGGGCTGGCTTGACCTTTTCCGCCGCTTGTCGCCTATGATGATGCATGGACGCCAACACCCACCCGATGGACCGTGACGAGGTCCTGAACCGCCTGCGCCGGCATCAGCCGGCGTTGCGGGCGCTGGGCGTGCGCCATCTGTCCCTGTTCGGGTCGCTGGCCCGGCGGGAGGCGCGGGCCGACAGCGACGTGGATGTGCTGCTGGATATCGACCCCGCCACGCCCGTGTCGTTGTTGGGCATTGTCCGCATCCAGAATGACCTCTCCCGCCTTCTGGGCCGCCCCGTCGATGTGGCCGAGGCGGCGGCGATGAAGCCGGAGATGCGGGAGCGGGTGCTGCGGGAGGCGGTCAGTGCCTTCTGAACGCCCCCGGCAACGGTTCCAGGATGTTATTGGCAATATAGAATTACCTATCTTTTGTCTAATAGGTTATTTATTTTAGGTAAAATGACTATCTCAATAAGGTGATCTAAATCACTCATTCCACTATTGTTGCTGATTACTACATCAGCAATATCAGCTATTTTAGACGCCGCCGCCTCAATAGGCACTAGCATCAAGGCAGCCAAAGTGTTGTTAACAGCATCACCTCTTTGAATAAGTCTCATATTTAGTATGTGTGGTTCAACATCAACATAAACAATAAAAACCCTAGAATAAAATCCCTTTAATCCTTCGATTGTCTCAATGAGGCGTATGCCATCGAAGATTGGCACCTTGTCGGGGGTAGCCTTGAAATACAGCATCTCAGCAAATGCACGCCCATTATTCTCCCTTGCTAGTACTTCTCCGGTAGACTGAAGAGTCTTTCTATCCACGCTGAGGCCAACTCTACGGCAGTAATCTCTAATGACGTCGCTCACAGAAACCCGCTCACCGACCCTGTTGGCGATTAGCTTTGCTGTCGTGGATTTTCCAGAACCCGACAATCCGCATACTGCAACAGCAAACATACCAAACGCCTCATCCCTCGGAACTCATAAGGCTATGATACCCCCTTTTCAATGAGTTTGAACAGGGTTTGCGTTTCTTCAGTCTCTGACACAACTAATAGATTTTTAGCCTTCATACAACCGTGCATATCGTAGTGTCTAACTAAATACAAAAGTACTCGCTTCCCTTCATAGTAAACTAAAGAAAAATTGGCCTGCAGAGGGCAGTCGAATTGAAAATTATGGATAAATTTGTTGATGTGTCCTTGTAACGCTGCTTCGACCTGCGGGTGCGATTTGTGACTGTGTAGGAAAAGCTTGCCATCACGGGCCAATTTTTCTGAAACAATAAAAATATTGCTGCCAGTCAAGCGGTGCACTATCCTATTGTATGCTCTACTTAAATAATTGAGATCGCTATAATCGACAAGCCAGCTAAAATCTCCGGCATACACCACTACTTTTTTGGAGTTCTTGTAATACTTCTCCATCTGGATGAGTTCATTGTTCCAAAAAGATAGTGGTATTAAACACAGGGAGCCATATTTATTTGAGTTTCCTAATGGGATGCTGAAAAGGGTGAAAATGGCGCTAGCGGCAGCGCTAATTTGCCCAAGGTATGAACTCAGTGACTCGATTGAAGACTGGTAAAATTGTAGACTTCTCTCTGCTTTCTCGGGGGCATCTTGCTTTTCTATCCAAAACCCCAATACCGCATACGTGTAGTTGTCAGTGTTAATGTCTTGCTTTAGATCTTGCTTAAGAGAGCTTAAGTTCCACAGCAAAATAACGCTTAAAGAAATACACAACGCGCTTAAGTACTTTACTGTTATGGCAGCATACCGCCAAATGTTTACTATTTTTGACATTTATATCTCCCTCACGATATATACCTCTGCCAGCAGTTTTATTTTATCTCTCCCCTTGATGCAAATCACCCCCCTTACAACGCAATCTCTATCTGCTTCGACGTCAAAGAACTCAGATTTAAAGTATGCAAAAGACATATCTCGCAAGTCAAATAGCTTTTTCCAGGAAATCTTGAGGTTGCGTTGTCTGTATTTATTTCTAATCCAATACCCAAGCAATCTGGATAGATTAAAGCAAATAATTCTCCGTTTAATTATAATATATCTACAATCCTGGGTAAATATTTCTTGAATTCCCTCTGTATTGTGTGTAGTCCATGCCAGGAAATACTTTTCCCACAAACTCAGACTCTCTTGAAATAATTGCAGCATGTACCTTGATTTCCTCATCCATTGCAAAGGACTGTAACCATTCTGGGATTTTTAAAGTTGCACAAATCCTTATATTTCTATGAAAATTAACCCTGCCCAGAATATAATCTAGGATATTAGGGTAATCAATTACTATTGAAAAACTCCCAATCATTTTCTCGATAGACATATTGTCTAAATTCTCATACTGCTCACAAAAAAAGTACGATGCTAAACTGCCTCCATGATTGGGTTTCTTGCAAAAATAAGACTCTGCGTCAATTCCCAAAAAATTGCTGATTATGTCTGGTCGCGCTGGTGTATCTGGCAGTGAAAATATGATTTCATGCTGCTTATCCAAATATGAAATATGGGAGCCTGGGTGGAATCGCTGCCACATCTCGCCAAATCCACCGAATCCACACCCTATGTCATATAAGTGTTTTATCTTGTTGTCAGACGCTATCTCGAGTTCTCGCGCCAACACTGATATAATGGTTGATTTAGTAAAATTCTTAATATAATAAGCCTTATTAAAATTCAATGGGCCATCGCGGTAAATATCACAATAACTGGTTTCCCACTTATGTGTTTTTATTTTATTTTTTATTGCATTTGTATCGCTTGTATGAGTAAAAAAAAGAGGATGTCTTCTATTTATATGATCAATTCTCTCTCTTACAGCGCTTATTACTGTTTCGGAGGTCTTGTTATCTAATTTTAATTCGAGATTTCGCATTGTATGCCCTGCAACATGTCGCCCTATTTACTATTGATATATAGTGTCTCATGTATAGAAATCCAAGCCAAGTTCTTACTTTCCTCACGCCGCCGTGACCGCCGCCCGCTCAGCCGCGTCGGGGTCGTAGTTCAGGTTGGGGGCGAGCCAGCGTTCCATGTCGGGCAGGCTCATGCCCTTGCGGGTGGCGTAGTCGGCGACCTGGTCGCGTTCGATTTTGGCGACGCCGAAATATTTGGCGTCGGGGTGGGCGAAGTACCAGCCGCTGACCGCTGCTGTGGGCAGCATGGCGAAGCTTTCGGTGAGCGTGATGCCGGCGATGCTGGTGGCGTCCAGCAGGCGGAAGAGGGTGGATTTTTCCGTGTGGTCGGGGCAGGCGGGGTAGCCGGGGGCGGGGCGGATGCCGCGATATTCCTCGGCGATCAATTGTTCATTGGTCAGGGTCTCACCGGCGGCGTAGCCCCAGAGTTCGGTGCGGACGCGCTCATGCAGCCGTTCGGCAAAGGCCTCGGCCAGACGGTCGCCCAGGGCCTTTAGCAGGATGGCGCTGTAATCATCGTGCGCGGCCTCAAATTCCTTGGCGCGTTCGTCCAGGCCGATGCCCGCCGTGCAGGCAAAGCCACCGATCCAGTCGGCAATGCCGCTGGATTTAGGCGCGATATAGTCGGCCAACGACAGGTTCGCCCGCTCCCGGCCCGGATCGCGGGCCATCTGCTGGCGCAGCATGTGCAGGCGGTCCAGCACATTTTTGCGGGTGTTGTCGGTGTACAGCTCGATATCGTCGCCGATGCTGTTGGCGGGCCAGAGTGCGACCACGGCGTTGGCGCGCAGCCATTTTTCGCCCACGATCCGCTGCAGCATCGCCTGCGCATCGGCCCAGAGTGCGCGCGCACTTTCGCCGACCTTGTCATCCTCCAGGATGGCGGGGAAATTGCCGTGCAGTTCCCAGGCCTGGAAGAAGGGCTTCCAGTCGATGCGGGACACCAGCTCGGCCAGATCGTAATCGTCAAAGATGGTGACGCCGGGCTTCAACGGCTGCGGGGCGCTGTAGCTGGTCCAGTCCAGTTTCAGGGCATTCGCCTGCGCCTGGGTGAAGGGCAGGCGGCTGCGGGTCAGTTGGCTGGCGGCGTGCGCCTCGCGCATCTGGGCGTAATCGGCCTTGATACGGGCGGTATAGGCGGGGCCGTTGGTGGGGTTCAGCAGGCTTTGCGCCACGCCGACGGCGCGGCTGGCATCCAGCACATGCACCACGGGGCCGTCATAGTTGGGGTCGATCTTGACGGCGGTATGGACCTTGGACGTGGTGGCCCCGCCGATCAGCAGGGGCATCTTCATGCCGGTGCGCTGCATCTCGCGCGCGACATAGACCATCTCATCCAGGGACGGGGTGATCAGGCCGGACAGGCCGATGACGTTGCACTTATGGGCCTTGGCCTCGTCCAGGATCTTGGCGCAGGGGACCATGACGCCGAGGTCCACCACCTCAAAATTATTGCACTGAAGCACCACGCCCACGATGTTCTTGCCGATATCATGCACGTCGCCCTTGACGGTGGCCATCAGGACGCGGCCCGCCGGTTCGGACTTGGCGCCGTCCTTCTCCGCCTCGATATAGGGCAGCAGCCAGGCCACGGCCTTTTTCATGACGCGGGCGGATTTCACCACCTGTGGCAGGAACATCTTGCCAGCACCGAACAGGTCACCGACGACGTTCATGCCGTCCATCAGGGGGCCTTCGATGACATGCAGGGGGCGTTCGGCGGCCAGCCGCGCCTCCTCCACATCGGTGTCGATATATTCGTCGATGCCATGGACCAGGGCGTGGGCCAGACGTTCCTTGACCGGCAGGCCGCGCCAGGACAGGTCGGCGGCCTTCTTCTTCTCGCCACCCTTATACTTGTCGGCCACTTCCAGCAGGCGGTCGGTGGCATCCTCGCGGCGGTTGAGGATCACATCCTCCACCCGTTCGCGCAGTTCCTCCGGAATATCGTCGTACACCGGCAGTTCGCCGGCATTGACGATGCCCATATCCATGCCCGCCGGGATGGCGTGGTAGAGGAACACCGAATGCATGGCCGCGCGCACGGTATTGTTGCCGCGGAAGCTGAACGAGACGTTGGACAGGCCGCCGGAAATATGGGCGCCGGGGCATTCGCGGCGGATGTCGCGCGTCGCCTCGATAAAGTCCACCGCGTAATTGTTATGTTCCTCGATGCCGGTGGCGACGGCGAAGATGTTGGGGTCGAAGATGATGTCTTCGGGCGGGAAGCCAACCTTGTTCACCAGCACATCATAGGAGCGCTTGCAAATCTCCAGCTTGCGGGCGCGCGTGTCGGCCTGGCCCTTCTCGTCAAAGGCCATGACAACGACGGCGGCACCATAGCGGCGGATCTTTTTCGCCTGGGCGACAAACAGCTCCTCGCCTTCCTTCAGCGAGATGGAATTGACGATGGGCTTGCCCTGGACGTTTTTCAGGCCCGCCTCGATCACGCTCCATTTCGAGCTGTCGATCATGACCGGGACCCGCGCGATGTCGGGCTCCGAGGCGATCAGGCGCAGGAAACGGACCATCGCCGCCTCGCTGTCCAGCATCGCCTCGTCCATATTGACGTCGATCACCTGGGCGCCGTTGGTCACCTGCTCGCGCGCGATGTCGAGGGCGGCCTCGTAATTGCCTTCCAGCACCAGCTTTTTGAACTTGGCCGAGCCGGTGACGTTCGTGCGCTCGCCGATATTGATGAAGCTGGCGGTGCGGGGGGCGGTGGTCATGATCGGTCTCGGGGGCTTTGGCGGGGGAGGGACTTGGGGACGGCGGCGGCGGTGTGTTATGTTTGGTACATGAATGCGATGGAAGTTGGGGGCCGCGATGGATAACCACCTCGTCCTGGACCTGGATCCCACATTACGCGAGCGGCTGGAGCAACGCGCCCGTCAAAATGGACTGACGCTTGAGCAGGAAGCGCAACGCCTGTTGTCGGCTGGAACGACAATCTTGCCAGATGACCCGTCTTTACCGGCTGGGCAACGGATTGTCCGGCAATGTGCAGATTCCGGCGTTGGGTTCCTGGATGGTGAGGTTGTCGAGCTGCGGGGTGGCGGCCTGCTGATCCCGGATTTTGGCGAATGATCGTTCTGGATACCAACGTTCTGTCCGCCCTTATGGCGGCGAAACGCAATCCCGGAATCGTGGCCTGGGCAGACAGGTTCCGGGTCGAGGATTTCTGGACGACGACCATCAACATCTTCGAACTGCGCCACGGCATCGAAAGAGTGAAAGATGCTGTACGCCGGGCTGATCTGGACGCCATGTATAAACGAGTGATCCCGGCGATGATCGGCGATCGGTTGCTGTTGGTTGATGAGGTGTCAGCCCATGCCTCTGCCGTGCTGAAGGCCCGGCGGGAGAAGGACGGCATCGTACAGGAAATCCGCGATACGCTGATCGCCGGCATCTGCGTCGTCCATGGCGCGACGCTGGCCACGCGCAATGTCCGGCATTTCGCTGATGCAGGCGTCCAATTGGTCGATCCCTGGGATGAGGCGGCGAACACCTGATCCGTCCCCGCCTTAAAAGGCCGGCATCGTGAACGGTTCCAGCCCCGACAGGCGCATGGAGCGTTCAGGGCTGGCGGGTTCACGCGGCGGCAGGCCCTTCACACTTTGGGCGATGGCGCGGATATGGTCGGGGGTGGAGCCGCAGCAGCCGCCGACGATATTGACCAGCCCATCCCTGGCCCAGCCCTGAAGGTCGGCGGCCATATGTTCGGGCTTCTCGTCATACTGGCCAAACTCGTTGGGCAGGCCGGCATTGGGGTAGGCCGACACGAACACTTCGGCGATGCGCGACAGTTCCTGGATATAGGGGCGCATCAGATCGGCCCCCAGCGCGCAGTTCAGGCCGATGGAGAAGGGCTTCACATGGCGCAGGCTGTTCCAGAACGCCTCCGTCGTCTGGCCCGACAGGGTGCGGCCCGACCGGTCGGTGATGGTGCCGGAAATCAGGACGGGCAGATCCAGATCTTTTTCCTCCAGCACTTCCTCAATCGCGAAAAGGGCCGCCTTGGCGTTCAGCGTGTCGAAGATGGTTTCCACCATCAACACATCCGCGCCGCCGTCAATCAGGCCCGCCGTCTGTTCCTTGTAGGCCAGACGCAGCTCGTCAAAATCGACATTGCGGAAGCCGGGGTCGGTGACAACAGGGCTGATGCTGGCGGTGCGGTTGGTGGGGCCGAGCGCGCCGGCGACATAGCGCGGCTGGGTCGGGTCCGCCGCCTCTGCCAGGTCGGCAGCCTGCCGGGCCAGCTTGGCCCCTTCAAAGTTCAGCTCGTACGCCAGCTTTTCCATGCCGTAATCGGCCAGCGAAATGCTGGTGGAATTGAAAGTGTTGGTTTCGATGATATCGGCGCCTGCATCCAGATACTGGGCATGGATGTCATAGATGATCTTCGGCTGGGTCACCGACAGAAGGTCGTTATTGCCCTTCACATCATGGGCCCAGTCCGCAAAGCGCGTGCCGCGATAATCCGCTTCTTGCAGATTATGCCGCTGGATCATGGTGCCCATGGCGCCGTCGATCACCAGGATACGCTGGCGCGCAATGTCACGCAGCCGGGATAGCCGTTCAGCCCTGGTCATCTTATACCCTCCATCATCCAACCGGCGGGCACGGCATGGCGGCCCGCGGCTTTGGTTTTACCGTTGGCCCGCGACGCATGCAAACATAAAGATATCTTTATGTGATGATGGCTGACATGCCGGAGGTGCTCAGACTGCTGGGCGCGGGTGACGGTGCGTCCAGCCGCCCGGCAGCAGGCAAGCGGATGGTCACACGGGTGCCGCCACCGGTGCGGTCCGCGATATCCACGGTCCCGGCCAGCGGGCCGGCAACCAATGTGTAGACCATATGCAAACCAAGGCCGGTCCGGCCTTCCGCCCGGCCGGTGGTGGTGAAAGGTTCAAACAGGCGGTGGCGCACCGCATCCGCCAGACCGACGCCATCATCCTCGACCACCAGTTCGATTTGTCCGGCCGGGGTCAGGTTGGCTTCGACACGGATATGGCCAGGTCGCCCCTTGGGGAAGGCATGGTCCATGCAGTTGGACAGAAGCTGGCCCAGCACCTGGGTCAGGGCACCGCCATTGGTTTCCAGCACCAGACCCGGCCGGCTTTCCACCGTCAATGTCACATGGGGCGCGTCGGTCCGAACCTCCATAGCCGGACGCAGTTCGCTCAGCATGTCATGCAGGTCAAGCCGGCGCAGACTTTCATCCGACCGTTCGGTGGCGATCTGCTTGAAGCTCTGCACAACGGCGGCGGTGCGTTCGACGGTGCTGGTCAGCAGGCAGGCGGCCTCCTTCACCTCGGTCAGGAAATCGGCCAATTGACGCCGGGTCATGGTGCCGGCGCTCATGGCTTCCTCTGCCGCTGCCACCTGCTGTGCCAGATGGGTGGCCGTGGTGAGCGCCGTGCCGACGGGGGTATTCACCTCATGTGCGACGCCAGCGACCAGTCGCCCCAGGCTGGCCAGTTTCTCCGACTGTACCAGCCGGTCCTGTGCCAGTTGCAGCCGGTCAACGGTTTCCGACAGATGCCGGGTCCGGTCAGCGACCTGAACCTCCAGCGCACCATTGAGCGCAGCCAGGCGCGCATTGGACTGCTTGGCCTGATCCAGCATGAGGCGCAGCCGATCAATCAGCAAGGCGGCCTGCAGGAACAGCATGAAGCAATACCCCGCCTCCATGATGCCGGTGAAGCCGACACGATGGACCAGGGCCAGATTGGATACACCCAGGACGGCCCAGGCAATGGCCATGGGCAGGGCCAGCGGCTGACGTTGCCGTGCCGCCGTCACGGTGGCGGTAATCAGGGTGATCATGGCCAGGATCAGCCCAATCGTTGCCGTCCAGGTCAGCAGCCAGGGGATTTGCAATGTCCAGAGACTGGCCACCGGCACAGCCACGATGAACAGGACAGAAGGCCAGGCCAACCCTTTGCGCAGGGAGCCGGGGAACAGCAACGCGGCACTGGCCAGACAGGACAGCCAGACAACGGGAAACATCACATTATTCAGAAAACCTAGCAACTGGCCCGGCAGGCTGTACAGAACCTCGCTGCCCAGCGGGGTGTTTGAGGTCAATTGTACCAGGGCAATGGCCACCGACATGACCGAAAACACCAGACATTCGCGGTCGCGCGGGCGCAGCACGTAGAGAATCAGATAGAGCAGACCGATGGACAGGCAGATTGACAGGAAGGCCGCGCGCAGGGCCAGTTCCTGATGCCAGTCTGCATACATGCCGTCCGCATCCCCCAGCAGCAAAGCGCGGGGAATGCCGCCATAACCACCGAAAGCGGCCACCTGCACCGTGATGTCCAGCACCCCGTCTGACGGGGACACGGCAGCGATGGCCTTCTGCCCCGCGCTGTTGGTCTGATCGGCATCAAGACCGACAGTACCGGCATAAATGGCCCGTTCCCCGTTCACCAGGACATCCCAGGCCACAAAGCGCTGATTATGACGCATGGCCAGCGGCGGCGCGTTTCTGGGCAGCAGCACACGCAAATGGTACGTGCCGATCCCTTCTGACAGAAGCGGCGTGCCATTCACGGTCTGGTTTGTCCAACGGCCCGGTACAGCCAGCAGGGCCGGTGCCGGTGCCTTGCCACTGGCAATGTCGCCAGGTGTTACCAGCCGGTCACGCCAGAATTGCCAGTCGCCTTCCAAAAATATCTGGCCCTGGTGGCGGAAATCCCAACCACGCAGGTCCAGGACCCCATCCACTGCCTGTGGCCGTTGGGTCAGAGCCGCCGACAGGCCTGCCCAGAGCAGTGACAGAATCAACGCTGCGACAAGGGGCGCCCAGAACCAGCGCATCACACCGGAATGGCCCAAATAACGCTCTACGGCCATATTTCCGCACTATCCCGCCTGAAAGTTGTTCTGCGCAACCTTGCGACAGACGGCGCGGCGTTGCAATGCGTGCGTTTGCAGCGGCTGCCATCCGATACCAAAAGGGAAGATGTTTTTGGCCACCTGTTGCGCCGGGGCGGGGGGCTGCCTATTTTCAAACAATGAAGAAAGAAGCCCGACCGTACCGAGATGCCGCCCTTGGTTCCCGTTACCTGACGGGACTGCTGCTGGCGTTGGTAACGCTGGCGGGGGCAGCGCAGGCGGCCTGCACCGACCCGGCGGCGGATGGTGTCAATTGGCGTCGCTGCTACATGGACGGGCGCGACCTGAAGGATGTGTCCTTGGATCAGGCCATGCTGCGCGAAACCACTTTTCAGCGCAGTGACCTGAGCGGCGCCCGTCTTTCCAACGCCGATGCCTATCGCGCCAAGTTCCTGTCGGCACGGTTGGACCGCGCCATTCTGGACGGGGCCCGGTTGATTGAAGCCGATCTGACCCGAGCCGAACTGTCAGGGGCCAGCCTCAAGGGTGCTGATCTGCGCAACGCCAAACTGGTGGGGGCCGTTATGAAGGGGGCCGACCTCACCGGTGCCCGACTGGAAGGGGCCGATCTGCGTAATGCCGACCTGACCGGTGCTCGCTGGACCGACGGCCGCGCCTGTGGTTCCGGATCTGTCGGACAGTGCCATTGATGGGCCGGCGTCGCGGTCACCACAGTAAATTCGCCAGTGCGGCGCTTATTGTGGCAAAGACCTGAAGTGGATCGCGGCGATTTTATTAAAAAGCTGACCCATTGCGTTTTCTGTCAAATAAACGGCATCATCCCTTCTCGTGATGACCAGAATCTGGCGGTTCTGATCAACCCCCGCCATCGGCAGCATCAATATCCGTGGGACTGGTGGCATCGTATGAACGGTGTGGCGACAATTGTTGCCGCTGAGGATTACCACAAAGGTTGCTCATCGTAATTTGGGATCGGGTTCCATCAGAGGTTCATTAAAATAACGTATTTTATATAATTTATCGTCGATTTCCTTATTTTTTCATCACCCCACCTTATCGTGATGCGATTCATTATCGTATACGATCTACTATTTGGCATTGACATATCGGTAGCAGAAGTCATATTTCACCCCGCTTTTAAGGTTAAGGGCCAGGCCATGTTTTCCGTCGGACACGGTGCAGATCACATTACCCTCGCCTTGAGTGAGGGTTTCTTGTGTTTCCATCTGTCAGGGGAAGTCGCGCCGGTTGATATTGAAACGGCCATGTCCATTGCCGCCGCCGCCGGGATGTTGCGCCCGGACAACCGGGTACTGGTGGATATCCGCAAGTTCCGCGGGTCCGTCGACTGGGGCATGATCCGGGAAATGCGCCGCTATGCCCCCTGGGTCAGCCGTCCCGGCCAGCGTATTCGCTGCGCCTATCTGCTGCCGGAAGGTTTTGGCAGCTTTGTCACCATTCTCGCGAGTTTTTTTCCGGGCGCTCGCCATCGGGCCTTCCGGGATCAGGCATCGGCCCTGCGCTGGTTGGCCGAAACACGGGCCGCCGCATGATGTCATGGCCCCCCTGACGCCATGCCACTAGCGGGTCGGGCCAAGGCTGGGTAAAAGGCGGGACAGATTGTTGAAATTCCGTTCGGAACCCCTGCCATGGCCCTGATCACCCCCCGTACCCCCGCCGGTACCATGGAACTTCTGCCGCGCCGGCAGATTACGTTCCAGCGTATGTTGGACACGATCCGCCGCAATTACGAACGGTTCGGCTTCATCCCCCTGGAGACGCCGGTATTCGAGGTGGCGGATGTGCTTCTGTCCAAGTCGGGTGGGGAAACGGAAAAGCAGGTCTATTTTGTGCAGTCCACCGGCGCCATCGAGCAGGGCCACAAGCCCGACCTGGCCCTGCGCTTTGACCTGACGGTGCCCACTGCCCGCTATGTCGCGCAGTATGAGCGCGATCTGGCCTTTCCCTTCCGCCGCTATCAGATGCAGCGTGTCTATCGCGGCGAACGGGCCCAGAAGGGTCGGTACCGCGAGTTTTATCAGTGCGATATCGACGTGATCGGCAAGGACAGTTTGCCCGTCGCCTATGATGCCGAGATGCCCGCCGTGATCTATTCGGTGTTTACCGAACTGAATGTCGGGCCGTTTCAGATCAACTTCAACAATCGCAAGATCCTGCTGGGCATGTTCGAGGCCCTGGGCGTCACCGACCCCGGCATCCGCATCCTGGTACTGCGGCAGGTGGACAAGCTGGACAAGCTGTCGCGTGAGGAGGTGCTGAAGCTGCTGACAGGAGAGGGGATCGGCCTTTCCCCTGAACAGGCTGCCTCGGTGCTGGACATGATCGGGTTCAGCGGATCATCGGCGGATACGCTGGCGCATCTGGACCGGCTGGGTCTGGAGAACGCCTTGTTCAAGGAAGGTGTGGAAGAACTGCGCCAGGTGGTGGCCGCCCTGACCGCGTTCGGCGTGCCGGAGACGCATTGGCGCGTCAACCTGGCGATTGCCCGTGGCCTGGATTACTACACCGGCACCGTCTATGAGACCTTCCTGACCGATCACCGGTCGCTGGGTTCGGTCTGCTCCGGCGGGCGATACGAGAATCTGGCCGGGCTTTACACCAAATCGAAGCTGCCCGGCGTCGGCATCTCCATCGGCCTGACGCGCCTGTTCTATGCGCTGGAACAGGCCGGCATCGTGAAGGATGGCGACAGTTCGGTTCAGGTGCTGGTCACGCAGTTCGATCCCGCCCTGCTGACCGATTATCTGGCCATCGGGGCGGAATTGCGGGCCGGGGGGGTCAATACGGAAATCTACCTGTCGCCCGACAAGCCGGCCAAACAGTTCAAATATGCCGATAAGGCCGGCATCCGTTACGCCGTTATTGTCGGCGGGGATGAGAAGGCCAAGGGCGAGGTTCTGGTCAAGGACATGATCGCGGGCACCCAGGTGGCCGTTAAGCGCGAGGCGCTGGTGTCGTGGTTCGACAAGAAGCGGGAAGAAGTCTGAACGGTGTTGACATCGTTCCGGTCGCGTTAACGCGTCTGTCACCCAGTTGGAGCCGGGCCGCGGGTGACAAGCAGTTGGCTCCACGGCCTGGGCCCTGGCCTTCGACGGGGCGATGATAGAGGGTAGGCTGGATCATCGCGCATTCCGCCACCCCCTGTCGTCGATCTGGCCACTTCGTCGCCATAATCGGCATTGGCTGTGCCTGTGCCTTACGGCATTCCGCGCTTTTCCGGCTTGGCATGGGCATTGCTCTATAAATGGTCAGAAACAACCGATCCAATCGGAGCTGGCCAAATGCTGCTGAAGCCCTTCCTGCTTGCCACCGTGTTGACCCTTACCGCGCTCCCGGCGCTGGCCTTCGGTCCCCAGGATTTTACCGCCAAGGAAGTGACCGTGTCGGGCGTCGTGGGACGTCTCACCGTCAAGGTGGACAGCAGTGCGTCCAGGGTTACGGCCAGCGTCACGGGGCCAGAACGTTGGGTTTCGCTGGTCACGGTGCGCCTGGATGGCAACGATCTGATCATCAACCAGAGAGAAAGTGCCCGCAACTGGCGGACCAGCGATGAGGATGACTGGATTGATGTCCAGATCACGGTGCCCGTTGGCACCAAGCTGGAGATTGATGAATTCACCGGCGAGGGCACAGTCGGCGACCTGCGCGGCGCGTTTTCGATCGATGGCATGAATTCCGGCAGGCTGTCCGTCGGCCATGTCAGCACGGCCAATGTCGGCATTGACGGGTCGGGCGACGTGGTGCTGGGCGATATCGACCGCGATCTAAGCCTGGAGATCAACGGGTCCGGGTCGATCAGCACGGGCCGTACCGCCGGCAATACCGCACTGGGGATCAATGGGTCGGGCGAGATCACGCTGGGCCAGGCCAATGGCCCGATCAATGCGGAAATCAACGGGTCAGGCGATATCCGCATCAAGTCGGGTGTGGCCGATCCTTTGGCGGTTGAGATCAATGGTTCCGGGTCGTTGCTGCTGGACGGTATTGCCCGCAACCAAAGCGTCGAACAGTCCGGGTCCGGCAGCGTGAAGGTCACCGGCCGGGCCGGCTGAACCGTTCCTGCACCATCCGCTATCCATCCGGTCGCCGCGCCCATCACGGGCGCGGGCACCACCATCTTGCCTGAACGAGGCAGGGCCTTGGGGGGCCTTTCACCATGCGCAAGCCTGCTTTCATGCTGTTCGCCACCATCGCCGTCCTCAGCCTGACCGGGACCGCGCAGGCCGAGACATCCGGGCCGCAGCGGTTCGAGGGGTCGAGGCTGGTGGTCCGTGATGTCATTGGCGCGGTCAAAGTGACGGTCGATCCGTCGGCCAAAGACGTGACCGTCACCATTGATGCCGATGCGGAGGAATTTCCGCTGCTGTCGGCACGGGGCGGGGAAGGCGGCGTTGTCATTGCACGGTCCCGTCCGCCGGAGAAGCAGCGCCAGAGTTGGAATGTCCAGGATAATAACGTCGTCATCACGGTCACCCTGCCCAAGGGCAGCGCCATCCATGTTGATGACATGATCGGCAAGCTGGAGGTGGGCGATCTGGACGGGCCCCTGACGGCCGACATTCGGGCGGCAGCCGATCTCAAGACCGGCCGGCTGAGCAGTGCGCGCATCGATGTTGCGGGGGCGGCTGGCATTCATACCGGCGACATTACCGGCCGGTTGGACCTCAGCATCGCCGGGGCCGGGGATGTGGATATCGGTTCCGTGCGACAGGGCGCCGACATCAGCATCGCCGGGTTCGGTGATATCGATATCGCCGGCGTCAAGGGCCCTGTCTCCGTGCGGGTTGGTGGCGTCGGCGATGTCGATCTCAACAATGGTGATGTCGATATGCTGGACATTTCGGTTGCCGGCATGGGCTCGGTCTCTTTCGAGGGCGCGGCCAAGGATCGGCGGATCAACAGTTCCGGCCTGTCCAGTGTGCGGGTCAACGGTAAGAAGGTTGCGGGATAAGGTGGTGCATCCCCCGTCGCCCGGTGCGGCGGCGGGGGATGGCCATACCGGTTACTGGAATGCGGCCTCGGCGAAGCTGCGCAGCTTGCGGCTATGCAGCCGTTCCAGGCCCGTGTCGCGCATCATCTCCATGGCGCGCATGCCGATGGCCAGATGCTGGTCTACCCGCGCGCGGTAGAAATGGTTGGCCATGCCGGGCAATTTGATTTCCCCATGCAGCGGCTTGTCCGAGACGCAGAGGAGGGTGCCGTAAGGCACACGGAAGCGGAAGCCGTTGGCGGCGACCGTCGCCGATTCCATGTCCAGCGCGATGGCGCGGGACTGGCTGAACCGCTGCACCGGCTCGCTATGGTCACGAAGCTCCCAGTTGCGGTTGTCGATGGTGGCGACGGTGCCGGTGCGCATGATGGATTTCAGTTCCCAGCCCTTCAGGCCGGTCACTTCCTCCACCGCATCCTCCAACGCCACCTGCACCTCGGCCAGCGCCGGGACAGGGACCCAGGTCGGTAGGTCGGCGTCGAGCACCTTGTCGTCGCGCACATAACCATGGGCCAGGGCATAGTCCCCCAGCTTCTGTGTATCGCGCAGGCCGGCACAATGGCCCAGCATCAGCCAGACATGTGGGCGCAGCACGGCGATATGGTCGCTGATCGTCTTGGCATTGGACGGGCCGACGCCGATATTAACGATGGTAATGCCGTTCCCATCCTTGCGCTTCAGGTGATAGGCCGGCATCTGCGGCAGGCGGGCGACCTTCTGTCCCTGTGGTTCGCGGCCGGGATGGGTGGCCTGGTTCCAGGTAATATGGTCGCCCGGTTCAATGAAACATTCATACTGCCGGCGATAGGCCTGGGTCGCCGGATCGTCCGATGGTTCCATGATTTCCAGGCCGCGGCGCACGAATTCGTCAATGTAGAACTGATAATTCGTGAACAGGACATAGTTCTGGAAATGGTCGGGCTTGGTCGCGGTGTAATGCTTCAGCCGGTGCAGGCTGTAATCCACGCGCGGGGCGGTGAACAGGGCCAGGGGGCGGGGGGCACCGGGTGGCGTGATGTGCGTGCCATTGACGATGCTGTCATCCATATAGACCAGATCGGGCAGGTCGAAATAGTCACGTAGCTGATACAGACGCTCCGGCGTCAGATCACCCTCGACATGCATGCCCTCGGGATAGGCGAACTGGATCGGGATGGGCGTGTCGCTGATCCCCACCTCCAGCGGCACACCGTGGTTTTTGACCAGCAGCGACAATTGATGATGCAGATAATGGTCAAACAGGTCGGGGCGGGTGACGGTGGTGCGAAAGGTGCCCATGCCATGGACAAACCCATAGGCCAGGCGGCTGTCGATGCGCGGTTCACTATCGATGCGGATCTGGATAAACGGGTAGCAGGCCCGCACCCGGCCCCCCAGGTCATCACCATGGGCAAAGGCGGAAAACCGGTCACGCAGATAGTCTACAGCCTGATCATACAGGGCCCGGACACGGGCATAAGCACCATCGGCGTCGGTGAAACTTTCCACCGCCGGATCAAAGGACGAATTGTTGGATGAATTCACTGTGCAAGCTCCTATGAGTTTGCACCTCTTTATGCGCCAGGGACGGGGGCTTGGGAAGGGGGATTTTCTGAACCTTCAGTTACAGGCCTGTGCTGGTCCGAAAATCCACCGCATCACTCCAGCCCGACCAGCGCCCGCGTAAAACCCCGCGCCTCAAACGGGCGCAGGTCGTAGACACCTTCGCCGACGCCGATGGCATGCACGGGCAGTTTGAATTTCTCGGCCAACGCCACCAGTACGCCGCCGCGCGCCGACCCGTCCAGCTTGGTCAGGACCAGGCCATTGATGGCGACCATATCCTTGAACACCTCGATCTGGCTGTGCGCGTTCTGGCCGGTGGTGGCATCCAGCGTCAGCAGGGTGGTGTGCGGCGCCTCTGGGTTCAGCTTCTTGATGACGCGCACGATCTTGCGCAGCTCTTCCATCAGCCCGGCCTTGTTCTGTAACCGGCCTGCCGTGTCGATCAGCAGCACATCGGCCCCGGCCTTGGTGGCCTGTTCGACCGCGTCATAGGCCAGACCCGCCGCATCGGCGCCCGTGTCGCGCGACACGACCGGGCAGCCCGTGCGTTCGCCCCAGACCTTCAACTGGGCCACAGCAGCGGCACGGAACGTGTCGCCGGCGGCCAGCCACACGGTTTTTCCTTCATCCCGGAACTGGCGCGCCAGCTTGCCGATGGTGGTGGTCTTGCCGGTACCGTTGACCCCGACCAGCAGGATGATGTGCGGTTTCTTCGACGGGTCAATGACCAGCGGCTGGGCCACCGGTTCCACAATCTTCTGCAATTCGGTGGCGAGGTAATCCTTCACCTCTTCCGCCGATACTTCCTTGCCAAAGCGTGTCTTGGCCAGACCGGCGGTCAGCCGGGCCGCCGTGACGGGGCCAAGGTCGGCCCGGATCAGCAGCTCTTCCAGCTCTTCCAGCGCCTCATCATCCAGCTTTTTCTTGGTGAAGATGCCGGTGATGCCCTCGGTCAGGCGGCTGGTCGATTTGGACAGCCCGTCTTTCAGGCGGGAGAACCAGCTTTTCTTCTCCGGCTTGTCTTCCAGCTCCGGGATCACCGCTGGCACCGGCGCTGCCTCAACCACGGGGTCCGCGTCGACGGCTTCCACCGGCGCTGCAACCGCGACCTCGTCCGCCACCAGCGGTGCCGGTGGGGGAACCGGTTGCGGGGCCGGGGCGTCTGGGGTCGGCTTCTTCTTGAACCAGTTCAGCATCAGTCGAGGACTCGCGCGGTCAATTGGGTTCCGGCCACGCCGGTGATGGTGCAGCGGACAATCGTTCCGGGCTCATAATGATCGGGGACTGCCACTTCGGCAAAGCCCTCATTACGGCCCAGGCCCGGTCGCTCAATCAATACGTTGGCGGAATGACCTACCTGCGAGGCCAGATAACGGGTTACCTGTGCCTCTCCGGCGGCGCGCAGGCGGGCCGCACGTTCCTTACGGATGGGGCCGGGCACCTGCGGCATCTTGGCGGCGGGTGTGCCGGGACGCGGGCTGTAGGGGAAAACATGCAGCCAGGTCAGGCCGCATTGTTCCACGATGTCCAGGCTGTTCTGGAACATCGCTTCGGTTTCGGTGGGGAAGCCGGCGATGATGTCGGCACCGAACACCATATCGGGGCGCAGCGCCCGCGCCTTTTCGGCAAAGGCAATGGCATCGCCGCGCAGATGCCGGCGCTTCATGCGCTTCAAGATCATGTCGTCGCCGGCCTGCAAGGACAGGTGCAGATGCGGCATCAAGCGGGGTTCCTCGGCCACCAGCCGCCAGAGATCATCATCCATCTCCACGGCATCCAGGCTGGACAGGCGCAGGCGTGCCAAGTCGGGCACCAGCGCCAGCAGACGGCGCACCATCTGCCCCAGCGATGGCTTGCCCGGCAGGTCGGGGCCATAGGAGGTGACGTCCACCCCGGTCAGCACGACCTCATTATAGCCGCTTTCGACCAGGGCGCGGACCTGGGCGACAATCTCCCCCATCGGCACCGACCGGGAATTGCCGCGCCCATAGGGGATGATGCAGAAAGTGCAGCGATGGTCGCAGCCATTCTGAACCTGCACAAAGGCCCGCGCGCGGCCTTCCATGCCCTGGATCAGGTGGCCGGCGGTTTCCTTCACGCTCATGATGTCATTGACGACCACACGTTCGGCCTGCCCCGTGCCGAACTCGGCCCAGGGGGCGGCGGTCAGCTTGGCATCATTGCCCAGCACATGGTCAACCTCGCCCATGGCGGCGAACTTTTCCGGGCTGACCTGCGCGGCGCAGCCGGTCACGATGATCTTGGAGCCCGGCCGCTCACGACGCAGACGGCGGATGGTCTGCCGCGCCTGACGCTCCGCCTCCGCTGTCACGGCGCAGGTATTGACGATGACAACATCATCCAGTCCGGCCTGTCGCGCATGCGTGCGCATTACTTCGGACTCATAGGCATTGAGGCGGCAACCGAACGTCACCAGCGTCGGCTCACCCACCCCGCCGGTCACTTCCGGCGGGCCGCCCTCGCCGCGCTCATGCACATGTTCGGCCTCGGCCAGACTGGTATCGACGCTCACAGCGTCTCTCCCAGCAACTCAGGCCCCAGCGTCCCGGCAAAGGAGGTGGCGACCGGCCCCGTCATCAGGACATGGCCATCATCGCGCCATTCGATATCCAGCACACCACCATCCAGGGTGACAGTGACACGGCGACCCTGCACCAGACCCCGGCGGATGGCGGCCACGCCGACCGCGCAGGCCCCTGACCCGCAGGCATCGGTAATCCCGGCCCCGCGTTCCCAGACGCGCATGCGCACCGATGCCGGGCCGGTGACACTCACCACCTCAATATTGGCGCGGTCGGGGAAGAAAGGATGGCGTTCCAACTGCGGGCCCCAAAGCGTCAGGTCCACGGCTTCAGCATCCGGCACAAAATGCACGGCATGCGGATTGCCCATATTGACGCCGACCCCGTCAGACAGCGGCCCGGCGGACGCCGGCAGATGCAGGGTGTCGCAAGGTTCCGCCACCGGGATCTGCTGCCAATCCAACCGCGCCGGCCCCATATCGACCGTTACGGTGCCATCGGCATGCAGCCAGCAGCGCAACAGGCCGGAAATGGTCTGGATCACCAGTTCATCCCGGCCCAACCCCTTGCCAACCAGCGAGGCGACACAGCGCGTGGCATTGCCACAGGCCCCGGCCTCACTGCCATCAGGGTTCAGGATACGCATGAAGATGTTGGCCGCCCTGTCCTGCGGCGGTTCGATCAGGATCAACTGATCAAACCCCACCCCCCGCCGCCGGTCACCAATGGCGCGCGCGTGGGAAGCCGTCAGGGGGACGGGTCGGGTGCGGGCGTCGATGACAACGAAGTCATTGCCAAGCCCGTGCATCTTCAAAAACGGTATCGTCATGTCGCCTTATATAAGCCCCGGATGCCAAGGCGTAAACGGCGGTGCGGACGGGGCGGGGATGCACAGGCGGCGTAGGGCGTGGGAGCAGGTTGAAACACAACCGGATTAATGCAAGATTATGAGGGACCGCAACGGAGCATGACCATGCGCCCTGTACAGAAACCCGATGCCGAGTTTGACTGGCAGCCCAGGGATGAAGCCGAGCTGGCCGCGCTTAAGGCTGCGGTGGAAGAGGCGCTGGCGGACCCGATGGGTGTTCCGCATGAAGAGGTGGTCGCTTGGCTCAAGCAACTGGAAGCCGGCAACTTTGATGCGCCGATGCCGGTCCCTCGTTTGCTGAGTTAAAGTGCCGATAGCGATGAAAGTGGTCTGGCGGCCCGCCGCGCTGGCAGACTTGAGCCGCTTGATCAGTCACATTGCCATGGACAATCCGTCCGCCGCTGCAAGGCTGTCGAGGCGGTTGCGGCAGGCCGCAGAGAATCTGCCTATCTTTCCTTACAAGGGCCGGGTTGGTGCGATCCCCGACACACGGGAGTTGGTAACAGTTCAGCCCTACATCATTGTCTACAAGGTCGTGCCGGACGAAAACTCCTTAGACGTCCTCCGCGTCTGGCACGCCGCGCAATCCCGGCAGGAAGTCGACTAGGCCCGCTCCCTACCGCTTGCCCTCAATCACCTTGAAACCGTCCGCCTCAGCAACCGTCCGGCGCGACTTGAAATGCTTGTCCACCACCGCCTCATAGGGCAGGTGTTTGTTGGCGACCAGCAGCAGGGTGCCGCCGCTGCCCAGCGCTTCTGCGGCACGGGTGATGAACTGGCTGCCGAGCGTCACGTCGGTGGCTTTGCCGGCATGGAAGGGCGGGTTGGTGATGACCCAGTCGAACCGGCCGCGCGGCAGGCCCGCCGTGACATCGGCCCAGTGATATTTCAGGACCGTGCCGCCCGCCAGCGGGGCCACATTGACAGCGGCGGCCGCTAGTGACGCCGCATCCGCCTCATACAGGTCCAGCCCTGTGATGCGGCCCGGTGCGGCACGCAGCAGTTCGGCGGACAGATAGCCCCAGCCGGCCCCCAGATCGGCCACCCGTCCCCGGATGGCACCCGGAAACTGGGCGGCCAGCAGGCGGGACCCGATATCAATCTTGTTCCAGCCATGCATGCCGGGACCGGCGGTAAAGCCGGTGGCGGCCACGGGGCGTACGGCCCCACCGGCGCGCCAGTCGGCCAGCAAGGCCGGTGCTGCGCCCGCACCCTTGCGCCACCAGAAGACGCGGGCATGGTATTTGGACAGGCTTTCCACCTCCCCGAACGCCTCCTTCACCGCCTTCATCAGGCTGGTGACGCCGGTATCATTGTCGCCGGAGCAGACCAGCAGCCCGCCCACGGGCAAGGCGTCCCAGGCCTGGGCGATACTGGCCAGGCTTTCGGCCTTGTGCTTGGTCATCAGGCAGAGACCCGCCTGATAGTCCGCCTCGGCCAGGGTCTGCACCACGCGGAACCCGGCCGCCGTCAGTGCGTTATGCGCGGGCTTGAAGCCGGTGACGCAGATCAGCGCCCGCAAACCGGGCGGCAGCTCGGCATCGGCCTGGACATTCAAGATGAAGCCCGACACCGGCAGGGGCAGCATGCCGGCGGCGAACGGGTGGTGGAGGGCTTTGGCAATTGACATGGCCGAACGCGTAACCCATCCGCCCGCCGGTGTCGAGTGGCGTGACCCGGCGGGCAAAAGCGTGTAGCAAGGGGCCGTCACCCCGCAGCCACCGGCCATGATGCAAACACCTGTTTCCCGCCAGTTCGCCACCTTCGCCCTGATCGGTGTGGGCGGCCTGTTTGTTGATATGGCGGCCTTGGCCGTGGCGCTGCATCTTTTGGCGCTGGACCCCTATGGCGGGCGGGTCTTCTCTTACCTGATGGCGGCGACCTTTACCTGGTACATGAACCGGCAATTCACCTTTACCGGTGTCAGCCGGCGCGGGGCCATCCGGCAATGGGCGCGCTTTCTGGCCGCCAATGCCGTGGGGGCCGTCGTCAATTACGGTGTCTATGTGCTGGTGCTGAACACGGGACCGTGGGTGATGGGCGTTATCGGCCTGTGGCCGGCGGTGCTGACGGCCCTTCTGCCCTATGCCGGGGTGGCAGCGGGCAGTATTTCCGGACTGGTTTTCAACTTTATCCTGTCGAAGAGGCTGGTATTCCGCAAGTCGTAAGGGAGCGGGCATACCCATAAGGCAAAGGGGGTATTGTGCCGGTGGCGGAGCTGTTTGTGCCCATGCTATGCATGGATCAATAACAAGGAGTTCGGGGGGCGTATTCGGGCATGCCATCGGCACGGTTCTATCGCTGGATGACCTGGGGCATGACCCTGGCGCTGGCAACGGGTGCCGGTGCCGCCCTGTGGCAGGAAAGCCGTACCTCTGCGTTGCAGGCCGAAGTGCTGGCCCGTTTCGGACGGGATCTGACCTGGCGGGTGGAGCCCGGTCCCAACCCGGATATCCGGTTTCCTGGTCAGGGGCCCTATGATGCCCGTCTAGGCTATGCTGCCATTCCCAGTTTCATCGAACGGCTGGTGGCCGCTGACTACCGTGTCGACTTGCAGGCGCGACCCAGCCCGCAATTACGGGATTACATGGAGTTTGGGGGCTTCGCGCCCTATGCGGAAAAGACCAGCGGCGGCTTGTCCATCCGTGACCAGATGGGCAACCCGCTGTTCGACGCCCGCTATCCCGAGCGCATCTATGCCGGGTTTAATGAAGTGCCGAAACTGGTGGCTGACACGCTGCTGTTTATCGAGAACCGGGAGTTGTTGGATACGACATATCCCAACCGCAACCCCGCGGTCGAATGGGACCGGTTCGGTCTGGCCCTGATCAATATCCCCCTGAAATTCATTGACCCGGACAGTCCGCGCGCCGGCGGGTCAACGCTGGCTACCCAGATCGAGAAATACCGCCATTCACCCGAAGGGCGCACGGGCAGCGGCATGGAGAAGCTGCGCCAGATGATGTCCGCGTCCGTTCGCGCCTACAAAGGCGGGGCGGACACCACACGGGTGCGCCACCAGATCGTCGTTGATTATCTGAATTCCACCCCCCTGTCCGCCCGTCCCGGCGTGGGTGAGGTCAACGGGTTGGGGGATGGTCTCTGGGCCTGGTACGGCACCGATTTTACCATTGCCAACCGCATCCTGCGATCGCAGCCGCGTACCGAGGAGGATTTGCAGGTCCAAGCGGTGGTCTATAAGCAGGTGCTGAGCCTGCTGCTGGCCCAGCGCCGTCCATCTGCCTATCTGGGCGGCAGCGGCCGTAAAGCCTTGAATGACCTGGCCAACAGCCATCTGACCCTGTTGGAGAGAGCAGGGATCATCTCCGCGCCGCTGGCCGATGCTGCGCGGTTTTTCCCGCTGCGGTTCAGGGAGACGCCACCGGAAATTCCGGAACCCAGTTTTGTGGAGCAGAAGGCAACCAATGCCATCCGCGCCCGGCTATTGGGCATGCTGGGGGTGCCCAGCCTCTATGCGCTGGACCGGCTGGATCTGGCGGTCGAAACGACACTGGACCAGCCGACGCAGACGCGTGTCACCGAGACCCTGAAGAAGCTGGGCGATCCGGCGCAGGCGGCATCCTTCGGACTAGTCGGGGAACGGCTGCTGAATGATGCCGATCCGGCGCGCATCGTTTATTCGGTGACTTTGTTCGAGCGCACGGCGGAGGCCAATCTGGTCCGCGTGCAGGTCGACACACTGCCCCAGCCGCTGGATTTGAATGAGGGGGCTAAGCTCGACCTGGGGTCCACGGCCAAGCTGCGCACCCTGGTCACCTATTTGGAAATCATTGCCCGACTGCATGATCGCTATATCACGCGGGAGAGCCATGAACTGGAGGCCGCTGCCCAGGAGGCGCCTGATCGGCTGACACAATGGGTGTTGCGCACGATGGCGGCCAATCCGGGCATCGGTATTGCCACCATCCTGGACCTGGCGATGGAGCGGGACTATTCCGCCAGCCCCGGCGAGCGGTTTTTCACCGGCGGCGGGCTGCATAGTTTCGGGAATTTTGACGACAAGGATGATGGCAAGGTCATGACCGTGTCGGAGGCCTTCCGGCATTCGGTCAATCTGGTCTTCATCCGCATGATGCGGGATATTGTGAACCATTATATCGCCGAGGGGCCGGACAGCCGCGACGATCTGATGGATGATCCGCGCCATCCCGCCCGCCGGACCTATCTGGCGCAGTTCGCGGACCAGGAGGGCAGCGCCTTTCTGAACCGATTCTGGTCCGACTATAAGGGGCTGGAGCCGGAAGCGGCCTTGGACAAGCTGGCCAGACGCAGCCGCCCGACACCCGACCGGCTGTCAGTGATTTTCCGATCCGCCCTACCCAACGCCACGGTGGACGATCTGGGTGTGTTCCTGAACCGGCATATGCCTGCCGGCGGCCCACCAGAAACACAGGTAAAGGCGCTGTTTGATCGCTATGATCCCGACAAATGGTCGTTGAACGACCGGGGCTATATTGTCGGGGTGCATCCGCTGGAATTGTGGCTGGTCGGTTACCTGCAGGATAGCCGGCAGGCCCAGCGCGGTGAAATGCTGAAGGACAGCAGCGTACCACGCCAGGAAAGCTATAAATGGCTTTTCTCCTCGCGTTCCAAACAGGCCCAGGATACCCGCATTGGCATCGTGCTGGAGGAGGAGGCGTTCGACCGTATCCATGAGGAATGGACACGCCTGGGTTATCCGTTCGGCAGCCTGATCGCCAGCTATGCCACCTCCATCGGCAGTTCTGCCGACCGGCCGGGATCGCTGGCTGAACTGATGGGCATCATTCTGAATGACGGGGTGCGCCTGCCGACCCTGCGTGTGGGACGGTTGCATTTTGCGGCCAATACGCCTTACGAGACCAGTTTTGCGCCGGCGCGTCTGTTGGACGGGGCCGAGCAGGTGATGGCGCCGGAAGTGGCCCGCGTGGTGCGCCGGCACCTGCGCGACATTGTGGATAACGGCACGGCGCGGCGTGTGAAGGGCGCCTTCACATCCGCAGACGGTAGCGAACTCCCCATCGGCGGCAAGACCGGGACGGGCGATCACCGGTTTGAACGCTATGGGCCGGGGGGTGTGGTGCTGGAAAGCCGGGTGGTCAACCGCACGGCCACCTTTGTCTTCTATATTGGCGACCGTTTCTTTGGGGTTATCACGGCCCATGTGCATGGGCCGGAAGCAGCGGAATACCGGTTCACCTCGGCTCTGCCGTCACAATTGCTGAAAATTCTGGCCCCGGCGCTGAACCCGCTGCTGAATGCTGACACGCAGACGGCGGAGCGGGGACGGTAGGCCTTGTCCTTGGGCGCCGCGTTGACACCCCCAGACCCACCCTTTCGGCCAATCCCCTTTATCCCCATCATTCACAGCCAAAGACCCCTTTCCACCGCCGCCCATTGTGCTAGCTTACGGCACCCACCCCCTACATCTAGTGTTGGTGCCATGTCCTTGCTGACGCCGAACCCGGTTTACAAGCCTTTCCGCTATCCCTGGGCCTACGAGGCCTGGCTGACGCAGCAGCGAATCCATTGGCTGCCGGAGGAAGTGCCGCTGGCCGATGACGTCAAGGATTGGCGCAACAACCTGACGGACGGGGAACGGAACCTGCTGACGCAGATTTTCCGATTCTTCACCCAGGCGGATGTCGAGGTGAATAATTGCTACATGCGCAATTATAGCCGCGTGTTCCAGCCGACCGAGGTCTGCATGATGCTGGCTGCTTTCTCCGCCATGGAGACGGTGCATATCGCGGCCTACAGCCATCTGCTGGACACGATCGGCATGCCCGAGGTCGAATATTCAGCCTTCCTCCATTACAAGGAGATGAAGGACAAGTACGACTATATGCACGAGTTCAATGTCGACAGCAAAAAGGACATCGCCAAGACCCTGGCGGTGTTCGGCGCCTTCACCGAAGGTCTGCAGCTATTCGCCAGCTTTGCCATCCTGATGAACTTCCCGCGCTTCGGGAAGATGAAGGGAATGGGCCAGATCGTTACCTGGTCGGTGCGCGACGAAAGCCTGCATACCCAGTCGATCATCCAGCTGTTCAAGACCTTCATCAGCGAAAATCCCGAGGTCTGGACCGAGGATTTCCAGCGCGAGCTGTATGTCGCCTGCGAAACCATCGTGCATCATGAAGATGCCTTCATCGATCTGGCCTTCGAAATGGGGGCGGTGAAGGGCATGGATGGCGAGGATGTGAAGAAATACATCCGCTATATCGCTGACCGCCGTCTGGCGCAGTTGGGTCTGCAGCCCATCTACAAGACGGACAAGAACCCGCTGCCCTGGATGGATGCCATCCTGAACGGGGTGGAACACACCAATTTCTTTGAAAACCGCGCCACCGAATATTCCAAGGCTGCCACCAAGGGTAGCTGGGAAGAAGCGTTTGGCGACTGATCAGCGGCGCTTTTCTGTTCCGCCTGTCCGGTCCGGCACCTTGCCGCGCCGGCAGGCGTCAGAACAATATTTGACCTGATCCCAGTCTTTTGCCCATTTGCGGCGCCAAACAAAGGGGCGCCCGCAACAGGCGCAGGGCTTTTCCGGCAGGTCGGATTTTCGGATCATGCGGGGCATGGCAGCGGGATACCGGACAGAAGCGGAAGCCCGGCGGAAGATAGGGTGCTGTCAGCCGACGGCCAGTCCCCCGCGCCGCCCCCGCACCAGTGTATCGGCCAGGGCACCCAAGCCCAGGGCGGCCGCGATGGCCAGCACAGCCCAACCAGCCAGCGGCAGCAGCGACAGCAGCACCAGCACCACGACAGTCAGCGCATAATGGCGTATCAGCATGCCGGCTTCGGCCCCCGGACGCGGCGGCCCGCGCCGCAGGCCCAAGGCCAGGCCGAACCCGGCCACGGCCAACCCCAGCGGCAGGCAGAACAACCATAGCACCAGCAGCAGCAGCCCCAGCGGGATGCCCACCACACTGACCATCAGCAGGGCCAGCAACGGCGGCGACAGCAGCAGCAGGGCGGCACCCAGCAGGAAGTGACGCAGCGGATGCCGCCGGATGCCGTCAGCCGCGCGGGTGACGGGTCCCGGCAGCAGCCATAATACCCCAACCCCCAGAAGAAACAGGGCCACCGCCTTGCCTGTTGTGCCCAGGAAGGTCGGCCCCCCATCCAGAACCACGTCCGGGTGGTACTGCACCGTCCCGGCGATGATGACCCCTTCCGGCACAGCCACCGGCATCGGCCCGGTATGGCGCAGGTCACCCAGGATCTGTGTCCCTGGTTTCAGTTCCAACCGGCTGGCCGTGACCTCCAGGTCCCCGGCGATACGCCCCTGCACACTGACATGGTCCCCCCGCAGGACGGCGTCACCGTCCACCTGTCCGGCGACGGACAGGTCGGACCCGCGAATGGTCAGGTCGCCCGCCACACGCGCCTCCGGCCGCAGGTTCACCTCCACGCCGGTCAGCAGCACGTCGCCAGCAATGTCGCTGTGCAAAGAGAGTTCAAAAGCGGCCGCCGCCAGATCACCGGCTACAGGCCCTTTCACCGACAAGCTGAAACCCGCGAGCAGCGCATCCCCGCTGACCGGTGCCGTGATGCGCAGTTCCAGCCCGGCGGCCACAACATCGCCATCCACCGGCGCATCCACCGCCACCGAATGTCCGGCCGCGACCAGATCATCGGCTGCCGGCGCCATCACACGGACATCATCGCCGGACAGGATGTCCGCGTGGGCCGGCATCCCTGAAAGGGACAACAAAACGGCAGCGATGCACAGCAGTCGGGCAAACATCGGATGAGATCCAGCCTTCAAGGGCAAAGAAGAGCGTTTCACAATCATGCCATCATCACAGCAGGCCAAGGTCCACCGCCCGGTTCGCCTTGGGGCACCACCTTGATACAGGTCCGTTACAGGCCGGCTGCTGACCTGTGTCAGACCTTACGTATGGGGTTGATCGGCGACAGCTTCCACCGCACCTTACCGTTCCTTGTGCAGTGCAAAAGAGGCGGGTGAGCGATGGCCATGTTCGATCTGAGCGGTAAACGCGGGCTGGTGGTGGGGATCGCCAACAGCGCCTCCATCGCTTATGGCTGCGCCGAGGCGTTCCGGATGCAGGGGGCCGATCTGGCGGTCACCTATCTGAACGAGAAGGCCGAACCCCATGTCCGGCCGCTGGCCGACAAGCTTGGCACCTCCCTGTTCCTGCCCTGTGACGTGCGGGAGCCCGGACAGTTGGAGGCTGTGTTTGAAACGATCATGGCGCAGTGGGGACAACTTGATTTCCTGCTGCATTCAATTGCTTTTGCCCCGCGCGAGGATCTGCATGCGCGCGTGGTGGATAGCAGCCGTGACGGCTTCCTGATGGCCATGGATGTGTCGGTTCATTCCTTCATCCGCATGGCCAAGCTGGCGGAACCGCTGATGAAGAATGGCGGCTGCCTGATGAATGTCAGCTTCTATGGCTCTGAAAAGGTTGTGGAGCATTACAATCTGATGGGTCCGGTTAAGGCAGCATTGGAGGCCGTCACGCGGTATCTGGCGGCGGAATTGGGGCCGAAGGGTATCCGGGTTCACAGCCTGTCGCCGGGGCCGCTGAAGACGCGGGCGGCCAGTGGCATCGACCGGTTTGATGAATTGCTGGCGCGGGCCGCCGAACTGGCGCCGCTGCGCCACCAGGTAACGGTACAGGATGTCGGGGCCTACGCTGCTTTTCTGGCGTCGGATGCAGCCAAGGCCGTGACCGGCGGTGTTGAGTATATTGATGGTGGTTACAGCGTTATCGGCTGATCGCTGACGGCAGGGCAGGGGGGTCAGGGGCGACCGGTCACGGACCGGCGCCCCGCCACCGGTGCCGGTTGCGACGTCTGGGCCCGCGCAGCCTCGGTTGCGACAATTTCTGCCGCAAGGCTGGTCAGGCTGGATTGGTTCACCTGGATCAGGCCGCGACGCGGGCGGTCAATGTCAATGATGACAAAGGCGATGGCCACAACGGCCAGCCCGAAAGCAAAGGCGACCCCGGACGGTCGATGTCCGGCAATCCCGCAACTAAACCCCAGGACCCAACCGGTCAGCAAAACCGCACCATAGAGCATGAAGAGTACCAGTTCGGGGACATGGCGGTTCAAGATCGCATCATGACGCCCGAAGGAATCAATGGTCTCGTTCAGGGTTTGAATGAACAGGCCGGATGTCGCCGGGCCGGGATCAACCAGTACAGCGCGTTGCGCCTGTATCCAGATCTGATCCAGGACGGCGGTGGAACGCACAACAAGCGCCTGGCGTTCGGCGGGGTGATCCAGGCTGACACTGACCGCCGCGACGCGGAGTTCGACATAGTCGCGCAGCAGGGACGACACTGTGCCGCGCACTTCCGGTGTCAGCATCTGGGCACGGAGATAGGTGGTGCCAATGGCGTTGGCTTCGTCCACCATCGCGTCGCTGCGCGCGTCAAACCGCTGCAGGGCCATGGAAAAGGTGAAGCCCAACAACAAAGCCATCAATCCCAAGATGGAACCCTGAATGGTGTTCACATGCGAGCGATAGGCTTCGCTGGCGCCGTCACGCCGCGTGCGGCCGACCCGAACCCCCAGCTCGATGATGACAAACAACGAGACCAGCAGCAGAATGGCAACCAGCATACTGTCTTGGCTGTAAAGAAACTCGCGCATCGGCCATTGCCTCTTCCAACCGCGACAATGTGTCTGATGTGATCCGATCAGCGCCCAACCGTCAAACGCTTTTACCCGGCAAAACCAGCCAGGCGACGCGTTGATCCTGGTGTAATCAAGGGATGGGGCGGTCGATCCGACGTTTGTTTACCCCAATGAACGGCGGTGATGCGCGCAACTAGTGCCAAATCATTTCCAAATATGCTATCAAACCGCAGTTTCAGCCCATATATCAAAACGATACAGCAAGGCGTTCCCCATGGCCGGTCATAGCCAATTCAAGAACATCATGCACCGCAAGGGCGCGCAGGACGCCAAGCGGTCGAAGATCTTCAACAAGCTGGCGCGCGAAATCACCGTCGCGGCAAAGTCGGGTCTGCCCGACCCGGCCATGAACCCGCGCCTGCGCGCCGCCATCCAGGCTGGCCGCGCCCAGAACCTGCCCAAGGACCGCATTGACCGGGCCATCAAGATGGGTATTCCCGGCAGCGCCGACGACACGAATTATGATGAGGTGCGGTACGAGGGCTATGGCCCCGGCGGTATCGCCCTGATCGTCGAGGCACTGACAGACAACCGCAACCGCACGGCCTCCGAAGTGCGTTCTGCCTTCACCAAGCATGGCGGGTCGCTGGGCGAGACCAACTCGGTGTCGTTCATGTTCAACCGCATCGGCCAGGTGACCTATCCGGCCAGCGTTGCATCCGCCGACGCCATGCTGGAAGCCGCCATCGAGGCCGGGGCGGAGGATGTGCAGTCCGACGAACATGGCCATTCCATCATCACCGGCACCGATACGCTGGGCGAAGTGCGCGACGCGCTGGAAGCCCGTTTTGGTGCGCCGGAAAGCGCCAAGCTAACCTGGACCCCGCTGAACCTGCTGCCGGTGACGGCGGAGGACACGGCCCAGACGCTGCTGAAGCTGCTGGACGTGCTGGAGGATAATGACGATGTCCAGACGGTTCTGGGCAATTTCGACATTCCGGCCGAACTGCTGGAAAAGCTGGGCTGATCGACGGGGCAGGGGGCATTAGAAATGCCCCCTGCCCCGTAGGCCGATGACCATCGGCTCGGCGCCCCGTGGCGCCGCAAGCCAAGCCGCCGATGTCGGCGCCCGGCGTTTGAGGGCATATGAATACCGGCCGATGACCATCGGCCCGGCACCCCATGGTGCCGTAAGCCCAAGCCGCCGGATGGCGGCGCCCGGCGCTTGAAGGGACGGTGTAATGATGGCGGGACAGGCACCCGTGCGTATCCTGGGGCTGGACCCCGGTCTTCGCCATCTGGGCTGGGGCGTCATTGACGCCGCCGGCAACCGGTTGAGCCACGTGGCCGACGGGACCATCCATACCGACAGCGGCGATGATCTGGCCAAGCGCCTGCTGGAGCTGCATGAGGGCATCGCCGCCGTTATCGAGCAATGGCAGCCCGACGAGGCGGCAGTGGAAGAGACGCTGTCCAACGTCAATCCATCCTCTACCCTGAAACTGGGCATGGCGCGCGGTATTGCCCTGTTCAGTGCGGCCAAGGCCGGGTTGCCCGTCGAGCAGTACCTGCCCATGGCGGTGAAAAAATCCGTGGTCGGCACGGGCCATGCCGACAAGGTGCAGGTCCAGCACATGGTGAAAATGCTGCTGCCGGGCTTTCAGCGCTCCACCGCTGACGCCGCCGATGCCCTGGCGGTCGCCATCTGCCACGCCCACCATGCCCAGACGCGGCGCAAGGTGGACAATGCCATTCTGGGGATCAGACGGTAACAAGTTGCCGTTTTGTTCATATGGTGTAGAATTCTTCCCCAGTAGGAAGAAAGGCCCTCCCATGGCGCTCAACATCAAATCCCCGGAGGCGGAAAAGGATGTCCGCCGTCTGGCCGAACTGACGGGTGAAAGCCTGACGGAGGCTATGCACAAAGCCGTGCGGGAGCGGCTGGAGCGGCTGTCGTCGGAAGATGAAAAGGCCAAAGCTGCTCGCTGGGCCAAGATCAACGCCATTATCAAGGAAATACAATCGGCCCCCGTGTTGGACCCGCGTTCTCCTGACGAGATCATCGGGTACAATGAACGGGGGACGTTCGATTGAATGCGCCGATCATTGTTGATAGTTCTGCGCTGATGGCCATTCTCCTGTCGGAGCCGGATGCCGAAACTTATACGAGCGCCATGGCTGCTGCACCGGCACTCGCCATGTCGGCAATCACCATGTTCGAGGCACAGACCGTGATTCTGCGCCGCCTGGGGCAGTCGATGGTTGAGCGCTTCAACCGGATGATGGCGCTCTATCCGGTTGCGGTCCATTCGTTCGATGACGCTCAGGCGATGACGGCATTTGAGGCGTACCGGCAGTTCGGCAAGGGATGCGGGCATCCGGCCCAATTGAACCTTTGCGACTGCGCTTCTTACGCGCTGGCCCGCACCCTGAACGCCCCTTTGCTGTTCAAGGGCCAGGATTTCATCCATACCGACATCATCGCGGCGCTGCCCCTGCTGGTGCCCGAGGCGGAGTTGAGCCAATGATTGCAAAATTGTCCGGGCTGCTGGACAGCACGGGCCTGGACTGGGCCATCATCGATGTGAACGGGGTCGGCTATCTGATCTCCGCTTCCACCCGCACCCTGCGCCGGCTGGGCAGCACGGGCAATGCTGTCTCCGTCCATACCGAGATGTGGGTGTCGGAAGACAAGATAGCGCTTTATGGGTTTGCCGATCTTGGCGAACGCGACTGGTTCCGTCTGCTGACCACAGTGCAGGGCGTGGGGGCGCGTGTGGCGCTGAACATTCTGTCGGTGCTGGCGCCCGACCGCTTGACGTCGGCCATCGCGGCGCAGGACAAGACCACCCTGTGCGAGGCCGATGGGGTCGGGCCGAAACTGGCTGCCCGAATTTTGAACGAATTGAAGGATAAGGTGGCCACGCTGGCCATCAGCCCGGTGGCAGCCACGCAGATTCAAAGCACGGCGGCACAACCCGCCGGCAGTACGGCAGTTGGGGACGCGGTGTCGGCGCTGGTCAATCTTGGGTATAAGCGGATCGAGGCGTTCACTGCGGTGAACAAGGCTGCCCAGAGCCTAGGCGCGGAGGCTGATGTCTCTGGCCTGATCCGGGCCGGCCTTAAGGAACTGAGCCAGTGAGCCGCAAACCCAAGCCGGAGGCGGCCCCCCCCAAACCGGAACGGATGGTGGAGCAGGATCGGATTGGCGGCGACGCCAGTGCCGAAAGCTCCATCCGTCCGCTGTCGCTTGGTGAATTCATTGGTCAAAAGCAGGTTCGGGAAAATCTGGCCCTGTTTATCCAGGCGGCCAAGGGTCGGGGCGAGGCGCTGGACCATGTGCTGCTGTTCGGTCCACCGGGTCTGGGCAAGACGACGCTGGCCCAGATTGTGGCCAAGGAACTGAATGTCGGTTTCCGCGCCACCTCCGGCCCCGTGATCGCGCGGGCCGGCGATCTGGCGGCCCTGCTGACCAATTTGCAGCCGCATGACGTGCTGTTCATTGATGAGATCCACCGCCTGTCCCCGGCCGTGGAGGAAATCCTCTATCCCGCCATGGAGGATTTCCAACTGGACCTGATTATCGGGGAGGGGCCGGCAGCGCGCAGCGTGCGCATCGACCTGCCGCCCTTCACACTGGTGGGCGCCACCACCCGGTCGGGCCTGATCACCCGGCCGCTGCGCGAGCGTTTTGGCATTCCGCTGCGTATGCAGTTCTACGAGCCGGAAGAACTGCAACTGATTGTCAGCCGGGGCGCCCGCATCCTGGGCGTGGACATGACCGACGAAGGCGCCTTGGAAGTGGCCCGCCGGTCGCGCGGAACACCGCGTGTCGCAGGGCGCCTGCTGCGCCGGGTGCGTGACATCTGCGGCGTGCAGGGATTGGCGATTGTTGATGCGACCGCCGCCGACCGGGCGCTGACGCGGCTGGAGGTCGACAGGCTGGGTTTTGATGCGATGGATCGGCGTTACCTTTCCTGCATCGCCGACCATTATGGCGGCGGGCCGGTCGGCGTGGAAACGCTGGGCGCGGCGCTGGGTGAACAGCGCGACGTGCTGGAAGAAACCATCGAACCCTATCTGATCCAACAAGGATTGTTGCAGCGCACACCGCGCGGGCGCATGTTGACCGACACGGGCTATCGCTATTTGGGTCTGCCGGTTCCCGCCACGCCGGCGCGGCAACTGGACCTGCTGGGCGGAACGCCCACCGTGGGGAAGGGGAATGTCGTGGTCGCCGACCTGTTTGACGGGGGAGATGATGCCTGACGGGGCGGCGCCATGCGGGGCGGCAGGCTCCTCCGGTTGGTGGGAGGGGGCGTCGCATGTCTTTCCGACCCGTGTCTATTATGAGGATACCGACGCCGGCGGCATCGTCTATCACGCTAGTTACCTGCGTTTCGCGGAACGGGCGCGCAATGAGATGCTGCGCCTGTCGGGCTTCCCCCACGCGGCCATGGTCGCCGAGACGGGTGTGGCGCTGGCGGTACGGCATTGCGAAATCGATTACCGGCAGCCGGCGCGGCTTGATGACGCGCTTGAAGTCGTGACGCGGATTGTCGATATCGGCGCCGCGACATTGGAGATCGAACAGGATGTGCGCCGCACCGCAGGGCTGGCCTGGGGTGGGGTAGGGGCAGTGACAGGGGTGGACCCGCTGGTCCGTCTGGCGCTGCGTCTGGCGTGCATTAATGCGCAGGGGCGGCCCGTCCGCCTGCCGGCCGCGTTGCGGTCGGTGTTGGTCAATGTCCAGCCGGGCGCGTTGCGGCCGGCGAGGGTCAATAACTTGTCAAAAGGTCAGGACTGAACCCGATGTTTCCCACCCTTCTGCAAGCCGCCGCGCTCGGCGGTGATGTCGCGCCGGCCCATGACATGTCGGCGCTCGGCCTGTTTTTGCAGGCTGATATTGTTGTGAAGCTGGTGATGCTGGGGCTGCTGGCGGCATCGGTCTGGACCTGGGCCATCATCTTCAACAAGATGACCAAGCTGCGCCGGATGAAGGCGGCCGCTGCCGATTTCGAAGAACAGTTCTGGTCTGGCGGTTCGCTGGATCAACTTTATGACCAGGTGGCACAGGCGCCGGCCGACCCGTTCTCCGCCGTGTTTGCCGCCGGCATGCGCGAATGGCGCCATGCCAACGAACGCGGCCTGTCCACATCCGGGGCGATGCGCGCCAATCTGATGCAGCGTATGGAACGCGTCATGTCGGTGACGGTCGGGCGCGAGATGGCGGACACCGAAAAATATATGACGGTGCTGGCCTCTGTCGGCTCCGCCGGCCCCTTTGTCGGCCTGTTTGGCACGGTGTGGGGCATCATGGGGGCCTTCACCAACATCGCCGCCCAACAGAATACCTCGCTGGCCGTTGTGGCCCCCGGTATCGCCGAAGCGCTGTTCGCGACCGCCATCGGGCTCGTCGCTGCCATCCCGGCCGTGCTGGCCTACAACTATTTTTCCTCCGAGATTGCGCGGTTTGGCGACCGGCTTGACTCATTTGTGACAGAATTCTCGGCGATCTTGCAGCGTCATCTGGAAGAGCGGGGCTGACATGGGGGCGAGCCTTCCCGGCAAGCAGGCGGTGCGTGGACGGCGGCGTAACCGCCGCACCGCCATGTCGGAGATCAATGTGACGCCGTTCGTCGACGTCATGCTGGTGCTGCTGATCGTGTTCATGGTGGCTGCGCCGCTGCTGACCGCGGGCATTCCCGTCAATCTGCCCAAAGGCGCCGCCCAGGCACTGAAGTCGGAAGAAGACCCGCTCTGGGTCACAGTGACGGCTGAAGGGCGGATTTCGTTCAAGGACAAGAAGGTCTTCGACAACGAGATGTTCGATCTGGCCGAACTGGCGCCACGCTTGGCCGTCATCGCCGAACAGCAGCCCGACCGCAAGGTCCTGGTGCGCGGTGACCGGGAGGCCACTTATGCCAGCATCGTCGATGTGCTGAGCGAAGCCCGCCGCGCCGGCCTGTCGGAGGCCAAGCTGGTCATCGAATCCGACGGTCGCGGCGCACGGTAAGGGTGGAAACCAACGCATCATGCGGACCACCCTGATCCTTTCCGGCATCCTGCACCTGGCGGTCATCGTTCTGGCGCTGATCGGTCTGCCGCACCTCGTCAAGAAGCGGGAGGTAATCCAGCTTCAGGAGGTGCCGGTCGATGTGGTGGAGGTCGGACCCATGACCATCGCCAAGCTGGCCGAGCCGAACCCCAAGCCGTTGCCGCCGCCGCCCAAGCCCACCCCGCCGAAGCCGGAACCACCCCCGCCGCCGCAGCAGGCCAGGGAAGCGCCGCCGCCGCCGCCGGAAGTGAAGGTGCCCGAACCGCCCAAACAGGTGGCCGAGAAGCCGCCGGAGCCGGAGCCCCCCAAGCCCGAACCCAAGCCCGAGCCGCCGAAAAAGGAAGAGCCGAAGCCGGAACCGCCCAAAAAGGAGGAACCCAAGCCCAAGCCGCCCGAGCCGAAAAAGGAAGAGCCCAAACCCAAGAAAGAGGAGCCGAAGCCCAAGCCTCCGGAAAAGACCCTGGACAGCGTGCTGAAGAATGTCGCCAAGCTGAAGACCGATAGCCCGCCCTCCAAGGAGCCACCCAAGCCGGATGCACAGCCGCCGCAGCCATTGGCCGCGCGGACGGGCGAACGGCTGAGCATCAGTGAGGAAGACGCGCTGCGGCGCCAGATCCGCAACTGCTGGAATGTGCCGGTCGGGGCCAAGGGCATTGAAAACATGCAGGCGGAAATCCGGGTCTTGTTCGATGCCAGCCTGCGCGTCACAAATGTGCAGTATGTGTCGGGTACGGGTAATCCCAACACCGACCCGCATTTCAGGGCTTTTGTGGAATCCGCCTTACGGGCGCCGCTTTTGCCTGGGTGTAATACATTGAACATCCCGCGCGACAAGTACGGGGACAAAGGCTCCATCCTGATGAAGTTCAGCCCGAAGGATATGTTCTGATGCAAGCCAACGCTCTTTTCTCCACGGGCGGCTGGCGGGTCGTCGGCCGGTTCATCGCCCTGGTGGCGGTGGTGCTGGCTGCTGGCTTTGCCGCACCTGCCCGCGCCGAACTGGAGATCGACATCACGTCAGGCAATCCGCAGCCGATTCCCATCGCCATCACCAATTTCGCCGGCGACAACCCCAATGCCACGCAGATCGGCCAGAATATTGCCGGTGTCATTTCCGCCAATCTGGAACGGTCGGGTCTGTTCCGTCCGCTGGGACCCGCCAGGTTTGTGCAGACGCCAGACAGCCTGAAGACAGGTGTACGGTTTGCCGACTGGCGCCTCATCCAGGCCCAGGGACTGGTTACCGGGACGGTCAGCCAATCGCCCGACGGTCGCACCCGTATCGAGTTTCGCCTGTTCGACGTGACGGCCGGCCAGCAGGTCACCGGTCTGGCCTATACGGTTCAGGCCGATGGCTGGCGGCGAGTCGCCCATATCATTTCGGATGCGATCTATAAGCGCGTCACAGGCGAAGAAGGCTATTTCGATACGCGCATCGTCTATATCGCCGAGTCCGGTCCCGCATTGCAGCGCGTCAAGCAATTGGCGATCATGGACCAGGATGGTCAGAACCACCGTTTTCTGACCGACGGGCGTGTGCTGGTCCTGACCCCGCGTTTCTCACCCAGCACCCAGGAAATCACATATCTGAGCTACTTCAACAACAGGCCTCGTGTCTATTTGTTCAATATCGATACGGGCCGCCAGGAAGTGCTGGGTGATTTTCCGGGCATGACTTTTGCCCCGCGCTTCTCGCCCGATGGCAATAAGGTGATCATGTCGCTGGCCACGTCTGGCAACAGCGATATCTATACATTGGATCTGCGCACCCGCCGTCAGACGCAGTTGACGAACCATCCCGGCATCGACACCTCGCCCTCTTTTTCACCGGATGGCAGTCGAGTTGTGTTTGAAAGCGATCGCGGTGGAAGCCAGCAGCTGTATACGATGAATGCCGATGGCAGTGATGTGAAACGCATTACTTTCGGTCAAGGCCGCTATGGTACGCCCGTCTGGTCCCCGCGTGGTGACCTTATTGCCTTCACGCGACTGGCCGGCGACAAGTTCTATATCGGTGTCATTCGGCCCGATGGTACGGGTGAGCGACTTTTGACAGAGGCATACCATGTCGAAGGGCCGACCTGGGCGCCGAATGGCCGTGTGTTGATGTTCTTTAAGGAGCGGCCTTCTGGACAGGCAGGCAAACAGCGCCAGGCCAAGCTATACTCAATTGACTTGACAGGGTTTAATGAACGGCAGGTCTTAACGCCGACCGATGCTTCAGATCCTGCATGGTCGCCCTTGATTCCGTGAGTGCGTCACCCTATTTTCGCAACGCAAGAACAGCGCTCAAATCCGCCTGTGCTGAAGATCGCTTTAATGCGGCGGCTGGCTGTGGTTAACGCTGTTCCGTGGGGCAAACACACGCACTTCAACCTTAATCTCGATTTCCACCTAGGGGGTCTCTCAAATGCGCTTCAAGATCATCAGCCTCGTCGCTGTTGCCATGTTGGCTACCGCTTGCTCCAGCAAGCCGGAACAGACCGCGACCGCCACCACCGGCGGCACCGCCGCTCCGGCCCCGGCCGCCCCGGCCAAGCCCTCGGGCCCGGTCCCGGGCTCCGCTGAAGACTTCATCGTTAATGTCGGCGACCGCGTCTTCTTCGGCTTCGACAAGTTCGACCTGACCCCGGAAGCCACCGCTACCCTGGATCGTCAGGCCGCTTGGCTGAAGCAGTACAAGGCCGTGACCATCACCATCGAAGGTCATGCCGACGAGCGCGGCACCCGCGAGTACAACCTGGCGCTGGGTGAGCGTCGCGCCAACTCGGTCAAGAACTACCTGACCGCCCTGGGCGTCGAAGCTGCCCGCGTTCAGACCATCTCCTATGGCAAGGAGCGCCCGCAGGTCGTTGGTTCCAACGAAGCTGCCTGGACGCAGAACCGCCGTGGCGTGACCGTGATCAACTGATCACTGTCATCCGACAGGTTCGGGCGAGAGCCTGAGAGCGAAGCGCCGTCCGGGAGACCGGGCGGCGTTTTGTTTTGGGACCGCCCGTCACATGGTCAGCGCGCCGTCATGACCGATGCAGGGGCGTCGGTTGCGCGGGTGTTGTGTGCCATATTCACGCCTTATCGCCTGAGGACACTTTTCCCGTCCCTGCCGACGCGGTAGGGTCGCGCCATCGCAAACCCTGCCAATTGTGGTTCCTGATGATCCGCCCCCTGCGTTCCGCCAGCCCCTCTCCGCGCCGCTGCTTGACAGTGGCCGCCGTGGCGTTGGCCACCGTCCTTGGTGCAATGCCGGCCTGGGGCCAGTCCGATCCCCGTGATCTGGCCAACCGGCTGCAGCGACTGGAGAATGAGGTGCAGACGCTGAACCGCGAGGTTTATCGCGGTGGCGCCCGTCCGCCCGCCGTTGGCGGGGCGGCGCCGGTCATGGGCGGCAATGTGGCCGCGGACTTTGAGGTGCGCCTGCAGCGCCTGGAGTCGGAGATGCAGACCCTGACCGGCCGATATGAGGAGGCAACCTTCCAGGTCGCGCAGTTGCGCGAACAGCTTGCCAAGATGCAGCAGGATCTGGAGTTCCGCCTTGCCCGGTTGGAACAGGGGCAGGCGGGAGGGTTAACCGCCGCCGCGCCGACGCCGGGGGCCGAGCCGGCACCCGCTGCTGACACAGCCAGCAAACCGGCGGCCGCGCCGGTGGCAGCGGCCACCCCGCCCGCCCCGACCAATCTGCCCAGCGGGACGGTACAGGAACAGTATGATCTGGCGTTCAACCTGCTGCGAGAGGCGCAGTATGAGCGGGCCGAGACCGCCTTCAGCGCCTTCATCCAGGCCAATGCGGCCAGCTCCCTGGCCAGCAACGCCCAGTATTGGCTGGGCGAAACCTATTATGTGCGTGGCAAATACAAGGAAGCGGCCGTCGCCTTTGCCGAGGGCTATCAGAAATACCCCAAGAGCCAGAAGGCTCCCGACGCCTTGCTGAAGCTGTCGCTGTCTCTGTCGGCGATGAAGTCAAACGAGGACGCTTGCGCGGCTCTGACGGAACTGAACCGCGCCTACAGGGCGACCGCACCGCAGACGATTCTGCGTCGGGCTGAGGCTGAGCGGAACCGGCTGAAGTGCAAGTGAGCCCCCCCATCGAGCCGGTTGGTTTTGACCGGCTGATGCGGGGGGTGGGGCCGTTCGAGTCGGCCCCCCAGATCGCCGTCGGTGTCTCCGGTGGCGCCGACAGCGTGGCCCTGACCCTGTTGCTGGCCCGCTGGGTGGGTCAGCGCGGGGGCCGCCTTCTGGCGCTGACCGTTGATCATGGTTTGCGCGCCGACAGCCATGCCGAGGCCGCCAAGGTCGCCGCATGGATGGCAAATCTGGGTATCGAGCATCGAATTCTGCCCTGGGTAGGGGAGAAGCCCACAACCGGTATCCAGGCCGGCGCACGCCACGCACGTCTGCGCCTGCTGGCCGATGCGGCCGCAGCGCAGGGCATTCTGCATTTGGCGCTGGCCCACCATGCCGATGACCAGGCAGAGACGCATCGCCTGCGTGCCGACCGCGCCAGCGGGTCGCAAGGGCTTGCCGGCATGCCCGCAATCCGCGAGATGGACCATCTGCGGCTGATCCGGCCGCTTCTGCCGGTCGCCAAGGCGCGGCTGGTCGCCACCTGTCAGGCCTGGGGTCAGGCCTGGGTGGAGGACCCGTCTAACGGCAATCCGGCCTTTGCCCGCGCCCGGCTGCGCCTGTCGCAGTCGGTCGGCGCGAATGAGGCGCAGGCGGCCCAGACCGCCGCCACAGCGCGTGCGATCCTGGATGGGGATGTGGCGCGGTTGTTGGCCATGCATGCCCGGTTTCAGCCCGAAGGCTGGGTTGTGCTGAATCGGGCCTTGCTCGACGCCCCGAACGACCGGGTGCAGCCATTGGTCGCATCCCTGCTGCGCGCCGTGGGCGGGGCTGCTTATCCGCCATCGCCCGCTTCCATAGCGGATCTGCTCCAAGGCCTGCGCGAACAGCCCGATCGTGGGCGGACACTGGCCGGATGCCGCTTCATGCCACTGACCGATGGCTGGCGGCTGCTGCGGGAAGCACGTAACCTCCAGGGCCCTGCCCGGTTTCGTGGCGGCGGTACCCCGGTCACGTGGGACGGGCGATTCCGCTTGTCCGCCGAACGGGTTGGTGACTACAGCGTCCGTGCCCTGGATGATGCGTTATGGCGTCTGGCGCGGGCTGACCGTCCGGACCTGTCGCGGGTTGATATGCCGGCTTCCCTGCGCTGGACCCTGCCGGCAGTTCTGTCTGGGGACCGGCTTATCGCCATACCCCATCTGCTCTATACTGCCGCCGACATGCCCGATCCGGGTGTGTCCGTGGTGCCATTGGTATCGGTTCCGGCGGTTCCCGCACGGTTCGCTGTTGTCACCGCCGCAGATGACATTATCTAATGGGAGGAGTTCCACCGGGCCTGCCCGGGGGTGCGGTCGATGAAAGGTCAGGGCTGTGAATAATTTCGGTAAGAATCTGGCGCTGTGGCTGGTGATCGGGGTCCTGTTGATTGCCCTGTTCAACCTGTTCCAGACCTCCTCCACCCGCTCGTCGCAGTCTGGCATGGCCTACAGCGACCTGCTGGCCGAAGTGGCGCGGGGAACGGTGTCGGCGGTGACCATCAAGGGTGACCAAGTCACCGGCACGACCAATGATGGCCGCAGCTTCACCGTGACGGCGCCGCCGGGGTCCAATGTGGCCGACCGGCTGGTCGATAAGAATGTCCGGGTTGCCGTGGTCGCGGAGGATAACAGCCCGACGCTGTTCTCCATCCTTTTGTCCTGGTTCCCGATGCTGCTGCTGATCGGCGTGTGGATTTTCTTCATGCGCCAGATGCAAGGCGGGGGTGGCAAGGCCATGGGCTTCGGCAAGTCGCGTGCCCGTTTGCTGACCGAAAAGGTCGGTCGGGTTACGTTTGACGATGTCGCCGGCATCGACGAGGCCAAGCAGGAATTGGAAGAGGTCGTCGACTTCCTGAAAGATCCGCAGAAGTTCCAGCGCCTGGGCGGTAAAATTCCGAAAGGCGTGCTGCTGGTCGGCCCGCCGGGTACGGGTAAGACCCTCACCGCGCGTGCGGTGGCCGGTGAAGCCAATGTGCCCTTCTTCACCATCTCCGGTTCCGACTTTGTTGAAATGTTTGTGGGCGTGGGCGCAAGCCGCGTGCGCGACATGTTTGAGCAAGGGAAGAAGAACGCACCCTGCATCATCTTCATCGACGAAATCGACGCCGTCGGTCGCCACCGTGGCGCCGGCTTGGGCGGCGGCAATGATGAGCGTGAGCAGACGTTGAACCAGCTTCTGGTTGAGATGGACGGGTTTGAGGCAAATGAGGGTGTGATCCTGATTGCCGCCACCAACCGTCCCGACGTTCTGGACCCGGCCCTGCTGCGTCCCGGTCGTTTCGACCGTCAGGTGGTGGTGCCGAACCCCGACGTGCTGGGCCGTGAGAAGATCGTCAAGGTCCATATGCGCAAGGTGCCGCTGGCCCCCGATGTGGACCCCAAGGTGATCGCCCGTGGCACCCCTGGCTTCTCTGGCGCTGATCTGGCGAACCTCGTGAATGAGGCGGCGCTGCTGGCGGCCCGTGCCGGCAAGCGTGTGGTCGGCATGGCTGATTTCGAGTCCGCCAAGGACAAGGTCATGATGGGGGCGGAACGCCGTTCCATGGTGATGTCGGAGAAGGAAAAGAAGCTGACCGCCTATCATGAGGCTGGTCATGCGCTGGTTTCGCTGTGGGTGCCGGAATATGACCCGCTGCACAAGGTCACCATCATCCCGCGCGGGCGCGCCCTGGGCGTTACCATGAACCTGCCGGAACGTGACCGTACCAACTATACCAAGCGGGAGATGGAGTCGCGACTGGCCGTGCTGTTCGGCGGTCGCGTCGCCGAAGAGATCATCTTCGGGCCGGAGAACGTCACCACGGGCGCGTCGAGCGATATCCAGCAGGCCACCCGCTGGGCCCGTGCCATGGTGGCCGAGTATGGCATGTCCGACAAGCTGGGCCGTGTGCGGTACAACGCCAATGAACAGGAAGTGTTCCTTGGCCATTCCGTGGCGCAGCAGCAGAATGTGTCGGAAGCCACCGCGCAGTTGATCGATGAAGAAATCCGCCGTTTGATCGAGCAAGGTGAAAGCCTGGCCCGCAAGCTGCTGACCGAACGTCTGGACGATCTGCACAAGGTCTCCGAAGCGTTGCTGGAGTTTGAGACCCTGTCGGGCGAAGAAGTGAAGGCCATTCTGCGCGGTGAGCAGGTGGTCCGCACCGATCCGCCCGCCCCGCGCCCGCAGGCGCCGGAGCCGCCCAAATCCACTGGCCGCCGCGCTTCGGTCCCCACCTCGTCCAAGGACGGGATTGAGCCGGAGCCGCAGCCGGGCGTGTGACCCCGACTGTCGATAGCGGAGTGAACAGGCCCCCGGCGTGATCAGCGTCGGGGGTTTGTCGTTTTGAGGTTCAATCAGGTCGCCACTTGCTTGCCGCCCTGACGATGGTCCGGGAGGCCGCGATGGCGCGTTGTTTTTGGTTGAGGACCCATGCACTGCCCGCTTGCCCTTTTTTCCGGCCCCGCCGCTCGTGCGGCCCTGGCTCTGGGTATGGCCCGCCCGCTGGCCGGTAGTCCGCTGGCCTTCACGCTGGTGGAGACGGCGGCCGGCATTTTGCCGGCAACGGCGCTGCCGCTTGACCACCCGCTGACCATGCCGCGCAGCCCTTGGGCCGGGTTTGATCTGTCGCGGCCCCTCATCATGGGTATCGTCAATGTCACGCCTGATAGTTTTTCTGACGGGGGTGATCATGAAAATGCCGATGCCGCTATCGCCCATGGTCGCCGCCTGCTGGCGGAGGGGGCGGATATTCTGGATATCGGTGGCGAGTCGACCCGGCCAGGGGCAGCACCGGTGCCGGTAGCGGTAGAGATTGCGCGGGTCGTGCCCGTGATCCGGGCGCTGGCCGCAGAGGGGGCAGTCATCTCCATCGATACCCGCCATGCCGCCGTGATGCAGGCGGCGGCAGAGGCGGGGGCCAGGATTATCAATGATGTCACAGCGCTGACCGGCGACCCGGACAGCCTGTCGGTCGCCGCTGCAACGGGCCTGCCCGTCATCCTGATGCATATTCAAGGCGAGCCGCAGACCATGCAGGATGCCCCCCACTATGACGATGTCATCGGGGAGGTGCTGGCCTGGCTTGCGCAGCGTATTGACGCGGCGGTGGCGGCCGGCATTGGCCGGGACCGGATTGCCATCGATCCCGGTATCGGATTCGGCAAGGACCTGTCGCATAATGTCGCGCTGCTGGCCCGAACCGCCGCCCTGCACGGGCTGGGCTGTCCCCTGCTGATCGGGGTCAGCCGTAAACGTTTCATCGCGGCCTTGTCGGCCGGCGAGGCACCGAAGGACCGTGTGGCCGGGTCTATTGCCGCGGCCCTGCACAGCCTGGGTCAGGGCGCCCATATCCTGCGTGTGCATGACGTGGCCGCGACGATGCAGGCCGTCGCCGTGTGGCAGGCCTTGCAATCGGCGTGATATAGGTTCTGTCACAGTTTGATCAGCCGGCGTGGGGCCGGCTTTCCTGGGACGTATAGACATGTCGCGTAAATTGTTCGGCACGGATGGCATCCGCGGTACCGCCAATACCGAGCCGATGACGGCGGAGACGGCGTTGAAGGCGGCGATGGCCGCCGCCCTGCATTTCCGGCGCGGGGACCATCGCCATACCGTAGTGATCGCCAAGGACACCCGCTTGTCCGGCTATATGCTGGAGCCGGCCCTGACGGCGGGCTTTATCTCCATGGGCATGGATGTGATCCTGGTGGGGCCGCTGCCCACGCCGGCGGTGGCCATGCTGACCCGGTCCATGCGCGCCGATCTGGGCGTCATGCTGTCAGCCAGCCATAATCCGTTTCAGGACAATGGCATCAAGCTGTTCGGGCCGGACGGATACAAATTATCGGATGAGTTCGAGGCTGAGATTGAGGCGCGCATGGACCTGCCATTCGCGCCTGACCTGGCGGCCCCGCGCGATCTGGGCCGGGCGCAGCGCATGGAAGATGCGTCCGGCCGCTATATCGAAGTCGTGAAAAGCAGTTTCCCGCGTGCCCTGCGCCTCGACGGGATGAAGATCGTCGTCGATTGTGCCCATGGTGCCGCCTATAAGGTGGCGCCGCGGGTGCTGTATGAGTTGGGGGCCGAGGTCGTCACCCTGTTCAACCAGCCCAACGGCTTCAATATCAATGACAAATGCGGGGCCACCAGCCCGGCCGCCATGCGTGCGGCCGTGGTGGAACACAAGGCTGACCTGGGCATTGCGCTGGATGGTGACGCCGACCGCCTGATCCTGGCTGATGAGACGGGCACACAGATCGACGGTGATCAGATCATGGCCCTGATCGGCCAGAGCTGGGCCGAAAGCGGTCGGCTGCGCGGTGGCGGGGTGGTCGCCACGGTCATGTCCAACATGGGCATGGAACTGCATTTGAAAAAGCTGGGCCTGACCCTGGCGCGCACGGCGGTGGGCGACCGTTATGTGGTAGAGCATATGCGCGAGCATGGGTTCAATGTCGGCGGCGAACAGTCAGGCCATGTGGTCCTGCCTGACTTTGCCACCACCGGCGACGGGTTGCTGGCTGCGTTGCAGGTGCTGGCCTGCATCCGCAAGGCCGGCCGGCCCGCGTCGGAGGTGCTGCGTGTATTTCAACCGCTGCCGCAATTGCTGAAGAATGTGCGTTACGACGCCTCCACCGGCATCCGCCCGCTGGAGGCTGACAGCGTCATGGCGGCCATCCGCGCAGGTGAGGAGACACTGGCAGGTGTGGGCCGTGTCCTGATCCGCAAATCGGGTACCGAACCGCTGATCCGGGTGATGGCGGAGGGCGAGGATGATGGGCTGGTCAACCGTGTCGTCGATGATATCTGCGACGCGGTGCGGCGGGTGACCCATTCCGTGGCGGCGGAATAAAGGGGACGGTGATGAAGGGACGCGTTCTGGTCATTGCCGGGTCGGATTCCGGCGGTGGTGCTGGCATCCAGGCCGATATCAAGGCGGTCACGGCGCTGAACGGCTATGCCATGACGGCGATCACCGCGCTGACGGCACAGGATACCAAGGGGGTCCATGGCGTGCTGCCGGTCCCTATTGATTTCCTGGTGCAGCAGATCAGCTTGGTTCTGGCCGATATCGGGGCCGATGCCGTGAAGATTGGCATGTTGGCCACATCCGACATCATCAATGCGGTGGCCGATACCCTGGCAGAGGCCGCACCGGGGGTCGCCATTGTGGCGGATCCGGTGATGGTAGCCAAGGGCGGGCACCGACTGCTGGATCAGAGTGCCACTGGCGCCCTGATCCGCCGGCTTGTGCCGTTGGCCGCCATTGTCACACCCAATGTGCCAGAGGCGGAGGCCATGACCGGTATTGATATCCGCACTGTCGATGACATGCGCCGTGCCGGTCATGCCTTGCTGGAATATGGCGCCAAGGCCGTGCTGATGAAAGGCGGGCATATGGAGGGGCCGGTGCTGACCGACCTGCTGGTCACCCGCCATGGTGAGCAACTCTTCACCGGTGAGCGGGTGGAGACCAGGCATACCCACGGCACCGGCTGTACCTTGTCATCAGCCATTGCCACCGGTCTGGCGCAGGGCATGCCGGTGGCCGAGGCCGTGGCCCGTGCCCGTCGTTATGTCGATATCGCCATCCGCACAGCGCCTGGCTTTGGCCAGGGTCACGGGCCGTTGAATCATGCACACACTGTCGGGGATTTCGCATGAGCGGCTTTGATCCCAAACTTCTGAACGCATATCAGCAGACCCAATATGTTGCTCTGGACGGCAAGCGGACGGCCACGGCGCGGATCATGGCCGACCCCGGCGACATCGATGGGCTGCTGGAGAAGCGCGGGGCGGCGGAACTGGTGTTCATCACCGCCTGGAACCCGCGCAGCATACCCGCAACGCAGGCAGCCAATGAGGCGGCGCATGCCCGACTGATCGACATCCTGGAGGATGAAGACCTGGATTATGTGCCGGCGGAACTGCGCCCGGCGACCAAGGAATGGCCGGTGGAAAAGGGCGTCGCCATCTTTGACCTGGCGCCGTTTGATGCGCTGCAACTGGCGGAAATGCTCGGCCAATATGCCATTGTCTGGCAGGGCCAGGGCCAGCCGGCACAATTGCTGTTCACGCGGCTGGCCCTGGTGTAGCAGAGAACTCCTCACCCTGATCGACGGGCCTGCATCAGTGGGCCAGCAGCAAGGGCAGGCGGGTCTGATTCAACATGGCGCGGGTGACACCGCCCAGGATCAGTTCGCGCAGGCGTGAATGGCCATAACCGCCCATGACCAGAAGGTCGGCACCCACGGCGGTACAGGCATCCTGAAGCTGCTGCGCGACACCGCCCGTACCGGAGAGTTTGTGATACTGGGCCGGGATATTGTGCCAGGCCAGATAGTCGACGACCGCGGCAACGTCATCGGCATCGGTACGCATTGTATCGACACCCAGCACATGAACCGCGTCCGCCCCCGCCAGAAGCGGCATGGCCAGGGCCAGGGCGCGTGCCGACTGCGTGCGACCGTTCCAGGCGATGGCGACAACACGGCCCAACATGCCGGGCGGAGTTTCCGGTGCGACCAGCAGCGGACGACCCCCTTCCAGCAGGGCAGCTTCCAGCCCGACCAGGACGGCGGTGCGATCTTCGTTGGCGACCGAGGGGAAGACGGTCAGGTCGGACAAGCGCGCCGCGGCCGCCATCACATCCTCCGTCACGCCAGCGGCCTCAGCAAAGAAACCGCTGACCCGATCGCTGCCGGGCGGGCGCTCACACCAGACACCGCCAGCGGCAGCCAGTGCCCGGTCCAGATGGTCGCGCGCCTTGGTGGCATGGTTCCTGTTTTCCTGCTCCAGCGATTTCATCAGATCCTGGATCAGGGCTCCCGACAGGCCTTCACCCACCATCGGCATCACGTCGCGTGGATCGGCGCGCAGATACAGTGCTTCGACATTGCCCTTGGCGGGGGCGGCCAACAGCAGCGCCGCCGTCAGGGCCGCGGCATCGCGGGTGCCGCCGGTGACAAAACAAGTGATCTTGCGAAAAGCCATGACCGGTCCCCTTTCAGCCGTTTCGCGGCCATTGCCGCCTGGAAACGCATCCTTGACCCAGCATCACGCCAGAGGCCGGTCGGGAGCATTGACATGGATCACCCGACCGGATTTCCATGATAACAGATTGGCGGAAAAAATGTCGGGCCCCTTAGGCAGACGATCAATGTCCGATCTGTCTGCGGGCGATGGCGGTGGTTTCGTCTGCATCACCGCTGGCCGGGATCACCTCCCAACGCATGTCGCCAAGGTCATACGCGGCCTGTCGCCGCACCACCGCCGTGGTCGCGTCTGAGGCATCGCCACGTCTACGCGCCACGCGGGCCAGGGTCACGGCCTGATCGGCGACCAGCCACAGACCGGTGAAGGCGACACCTGCCGCCTGTGCCACTGCCTCCACAGCTTGGCGCTGGTCGGGTCGGGCATAGACCGCGTCGCAGATCACGCCATGATGCCCGTCCAGCACCAGACCAGCCCGACCCGCCAGTTCGGCATAGGTACGGCCGGTATGGTCGGGGCCATAGAAGCTTTCAGGCAGCGCCGTGTTGGCGTCCACACCCGCCAGCCATTTGCGCAGCATGTCCGACCGCAGGATCACCGCACCCGGCGCTGGTCCCAGGGTCGGGGCCAGCGCCCGCGCCAACGTCGTCTTGCCGGTGCCCGAAAGCCCGCCAATGGCCACCAGCGCCGGTGGCGATGGCGACAGAAGCCGGTTGGCAAGGTCGAGATAGGCGCAGGCCTCTACCCGCAGCAATGCGGCCTGTCCGGCATCAAGCTGGCCGAGTGCCGCCGATGCCGTCAGATGGGCGCGGATGCCGGCCCGGACCGACATAAACAAGGGCAGCAGCGCCAGACCCGCAAGATCGCCGGTAATGTCCAGATACGCGTTGAACAGGATGTTGGCCAGACGGCGTAACCGGCGATGTTCCAGATCCATCAACAGAAAGGCCAGATCATAGAGGACATCGGTCACCGCGATGCGGTCGCCGAATTCGACACAGTCAAAGGGTACCGGCCTTCCATCCAGCATGACGATATTGCGGAGATGCAGATCGCCATGGCAGTGGCGGATATAGCCGGCATCACGGCGCCGGTCGATCAGTTCGGCCCCCGCCATCAGCGCCTGTTCCGTCGCGCGGTCCAGCCGTTCCACAGCATTGGCATCGAAAACCGGGCCGTGTCGGCGCATTTCACGGATGTTCGTACGGGCCAGATCAGCCATTTCCCCCGCGCCCGGCGCGTTGGGTCGCGGTTCGGCCATGTCATGGAAGTCGGCAATGGTGGCGGCCAGATCGCGCATGATGGCCGGCGACAGGATACCGTCCGCTGCCATCCGGTCCAGCAGGGCCGTCTGCGGGAACCGTCGCATGGTGACCAGATATTCCAGCACCGATGGGTCCGGCCCGCCATCGGGCGCCACCGGTGCCTGTTCCACCAAATGGATGCTGCCATCGCCTGAACGCACCAACCCGCCTACGCCCAAATAGAGATCAGGGGCCGTCCGTCGGTTCAGTGCCAGTTCCGCCTCGCAGGCGTTCAGACGCAGGGACAGGGTTGCGTAATCAAAAAACGGGTAGGTGACGGCCCGCTTCATTTTCCAGGCACGGTCACCGCTCATGAAGATGCGTGCGGCGTGGGTGTCGATCCGGTCGATGGTGACGCCGGCGGGCAGGCCATGGGTCGCGGCAGCGGACATCAGCGCAATAGCCTGCTGCTGCCCGCCTTCTCCCGGTTCGGTCACTTGTGTCGCCGGACTGCTGTGCATGCGCAACACCCTTGTCATGATCTGTCATGTAAGCGAATGACGTTACAAGTAATCTATCGCCTGTGGCTCGCACCTGCTTTATTCTATCTCTTCAAACTTAGCCGCGATGTGGACTGAATATGTCCGCTATACGCCTTTTGGTCGTTGACAGATGTAACGGAATTACCGCACCCTGCGACGCTGCGCCGCAATAGAGAGCGGCGATTCTGCTGACGATGGAAGCCCCCATGCCGCTGGACCCCGCCATGCCCCAAGCCGCCGCCCCGTCCGATCTGGAGTTCCTGGGTACGACTACGGCCAAGGGGGCATTGCTGTCCACCAAACAGACACGTTTCCCAGCGCCCAAGGCGTTGGATGCGCGCGCCTTGGCGGCCGATCTGATGGGCCAGCTTGACCGGTTCAGCGCCGAAGCCAAGATTGATCCTTTCGCCAACCCCGTCATGCTGCTGGCCCTTGATATCTCCCGCCGCGTGGCATCGGGCGAATTGTCGCCCGGCGCGTTGGAACAGTTGATCCAGTACCTGTCTGCCGAAGGTTTCCTGGCCCGGTCGGCGCGCCTGTCCAATTATCTGGGTGAGGCGTCGCCTGAAGCCAATGCCAGCCGCATGGAGGAGTTACTTGATGTTGCCGCCGCCGGCAGTGGTGGTGATCCGCTGACCTTCGAGGCGTTCCAGAAACTGGTCGAGAAGGAGGTGTTCGGTATCGTTATTACCGCGCATCCGACCTTTAATTTGGCCGGTGCGCAGATGACAATCATGGCCTGTCTGGCCACCGGGCGCGACCAGAATGGCAAGGTCCTGACACCGGAGGCACGCGAAGCGCTGATCCGGCAGATGGCGACGGCGGAACATGCGCCGGAAGACATGTCGCTGACCCGCGAACATGAACTGTCACTGGACGCCATCGCCAATATCCAGATTGCTATCCGGGCGCTGTATCGCGCCGTGCTGCGCGTGGGGCGGCGGCACTATCCGGAGCGCTGGACCGAACTGACGCCGCGCCTGCTGACGGTGGCGTCGTGGGTGGGTTACGATCTGGATGGGCGTTCCGACATTCGCTGGTCGGACACGCTGCATAAGCGCCTGATCGTGCAGCAGCGGCAATTGCGCTATTACCTATCCAATCTGCGGGATATCCGCGCCGGCGCCCCGTCGCTGGAAGATCTGCGCCACACGCTGGCCCTGATCGAAAGCCGGCTGGCCCTGGCGCTCAACCAGGTGACGGATGAGATTGCAGCCTTTGGCGGGTCGGAAGCGCAGGATCTGGACCATCTGCGCCGTATTGCCAAGCGCATGCATGAAGGGCTGCCCCTGCGGCTGGTCGATGCCACGGAAGCCATTGAATTTGTGAACCGGGGTATCCGTCTCTCCGCCGCCATCGACGGCGAGCAGGCGCTGGCCACCGTCGAGCAGCTTGCCGTGCTGCGCGCGGAGCTGGCGACCTTCGGTCTGGGGATGGCCCATACCCATGTCCGTCTGAACAGCACACAGGTCCATAACGCCATCCGCAAGGCCGTGGGTCTGGATAGTGCGGCGGATGATCCGCGTTACCGCCAATCTTACCTGTCCACCCTGACCGACCTCCTGGACAAGGTGGAGCCAGTCAATATCAACTTCGGTTCGGTCGTGGCCGAACGCACCAGCGCCAAGCGCCTGTTCATGGTCGTGGCGCAGATGCTGAAATATTCCGACGCCCGCACGCCCATCCGGTTCCTGATCGCCGAGAGCGAAAGCGCCTTCACAGTCCTGTCGGCCCTGTATTTCGCCAAGCTGTTCGGGGTTGAGGACCGCGTCGATATCAGCCCGCTCTTTGAGACCGAAAAGGCGCTGGAGACCGGCAGCCGCATCATCGAGCAATTGCTAGAGAATCCCCATTACCGCACTTATGTGCAGACGCGCGGGCGGCTTTGCATCCAGACCGGTTATTCCGATGCCGGTCGTTATCTGGGCCAGACGCCAGCCAGTGCGTCGATTGAGCGTCTGCGCCTGCGGGTGATGCGGTTGTTCACCCGCCATGCGCTGACCAATGTGCAACTGGTGATTTTTGACACGCACGGCGAAAGCATCGGCCGTGGCGGTCACCCGGCCGGCTTGCATAACCGTCTTGCCTATGTCAGCCCGCCGGCCACCCTGGCCTTTGCGGCCAAGCACAATATCGAGCTGAAGCAGGAAGTCAGCTTCCAGGGCGGCGACGGCTATACCTATTTCGTGACACCGGCCTCGGCCCTGGCCGTTGTTACCCGCATCCTGGAATATATGATCGGGACTGCCAAGCCCGACCTGGATCATGATGTCTTTTATGCCAAGGGCGATTATATCCGCGAATTCTTCACCACCGTGAAGACCTTCCAGGTCGGGTTGGTCGAAGACCCGAATTATGGTGAACTGCTGGCGGCCTTCGGCACCAACCTGCTGTTCCCCAGCGGCAGCCGCGCGATCAAACGCCAGCATGACAGCGCGCCCGACCCCGCGGCCCGTGTCATGGCCGGACAGTTCCGCGCCATCCCGCATAATGCAGTGCTGTTGCAGATGGGGCTGCCCGCCAATGTCTTGTCCGGTGTGGGCGAGGCGATCGACCGCGACCCTGAACAATTCCGCACCCTCTTTGCCACCTCCGCCCGGTTCCGGGAACTGATCGGCATTGTTGTCTATGGGGCGGCGGTGAGTTGTCCGGACGCGCTCAAGGCCTATGTCGACACGCTTGACCCCGGCCATTGGCTGACCCGGGCGGCGCGGGCTGAGAACCCCATGGAAGCCGATGATATGCGCCGCATTGCCGGCGTCCTGGAAGAAACCCCGACACAGGCGCGACTGGTGCGGATTTTCCGCAAGCTTTATCGTGATTACGGGGTGCTGCGACAGAATCTGGAACGGGCAGGGGCGGCGCCTAAGCCGAACCCGGAACTGGACCGGCATCTGGCGTTGCTGCACGCGGTACGCCTGTCCTTGATCCACCAGATCTATCGTCTGGCCGTGCATATTCCGGAATTCTCCAGCCAGCATTCGATCACCAACCAGCGGCTGGTCACGCGGCTGATGCATCTGGATGTGCCCTGGGCGCTGGAACAACTGGCCCGTATCTTTCCGGCGCGGACCGATGTCACGCTGGATGAAGGGTTCGGAGAAGTGGCAACCTATGTCAGTGACGAGAGCCAGGATTACAGCCAGGAAAACCAGAATATTTTCCGGCCCATCGCTTCGCTCTATGAACTGGTTCGCCGGACCAGCAACGCGCTGACCCAACGGATCGGCTTTTTCGGGTAACTGGCCAAGCCCTGAACAGATCAAGGGGGTGATGGTTGCTGCCGTCACCCCCTTTCTTCTGTCAGTCTCAAAGTCCCACATCCCGCTTCAAGTGTGGGGAAAGCCCGAGGCGGTACGCCTCACCAGCGAGCAATTCGGTCAACACCGACTGCAATTGTGCGGCCAGGCCCGATAGCGCCGTGGTCCGGCGCGAAGGCGGCGTAACGGGGTCGAGAGCCAGGGTCTGCGGCCGCAACGCGGCCCCATGGGCAAAGTTCAGCTTTTGCATTGTCAGGGTTCCTTTCCGAACCGCATGATCAGGGGTAGCTTTGTGTTGCTCTCCTTATCGCTCCTTTCCAGCCTGGACGACAAACGAGTAATCCCGATAGGATGCATTAACTGAGTTTGTGCATGAGGGTTTGTCATGGAGAAGCGCCTGCCGCCGCTGAATGCCCTGCGCGCCTTTGAGGCAGCCGCACGGCATCTGTCCTTCACCAAGGCGGCGGACGAGTTGGCCGTGACACAGGCGGCCGTTTCCTACCAAATCCGACAGTTGGAGGAGCATATCGGGCGTGAACTGTTCCGGCGCCTGACCCGGCGGCTGGAACTGACGCCGGCCGGTGTGGAAATGCAGGCGGCGGTCCAGGATGCGTTCGACCGTATCCGTGCCACACTGCACAAGCTGGCCGACGCGGCGGAGGATAAGGTGCTGTCGGTGACGACATTACCCACCTTCGCCTCGCATTGGCTGGTGCCGCGGATGGGGCATTTTCAGTTGCGCCGGCCCGATCTGGCGGTGCGGCTGGACAGCTCAATGGGGCTGGGTGATCTGAACCACCAATTTGATGTTGCGATCCGGTCGGGGTTGGGGCAGTGGCCGGGAACGGTGGCGGAACGGTTGGTCGAATATCGGCTGACCCCTGTGATCAGCCCCATTCTGGCCGATCGCCTGGGGGGTATTCGTCACCCGACCGACCTCGCCCGGCTGCCGCTGCTGGACTATAATGACCATGAGGATATCCGTTACTGGCACCAGTGGTTTGCCCTGGCCGGAGTGGCCGTGGACGGCCTGCGCAGCGGCCCGCAATATGACATGCAGGCCATCACCGGACAGGCGGCGGTCATGGGGCAGGGCGTGGCACTGGTGTGTCCGGCCTTTTTCGCCGCTGATATCGCTTCGGGCCGGCTGATCGTGCCATTTCCCGACCTGATCCTGGTGACGGACCGATCGTACTGGCTGGTCTGTGCGCAGCGGCGTGTTGATGAACCGAAGATCAAGGCCTTCCGCGACTGGATCCTGTCCGAGGTCAGTGCCTGTGAAGGGCAGTGCGGGGCGCTGGGCGGGTCGTTGAATGTGGGGCTAGCGGGGCCACGACGGTCGGCAATGGGCCACTGAGCATCAGTCGGTGCGGTGCCAGCCCATGCCAGCGGCGGCGCGGGCAGCCAGGATGCCGGCGAGGGCGCCCGCTGCCGCCGGCAGCAGCGCCACAGCCGCCGCAATCAGGCCGCGTTCCAGCACGGGCAGCGAACTGCCCGGCGGCGGATAGGCCATGAGATGGGCCAGCAGCACACCAACCGCCAGACCCAGAACACCCAGGGCGGCCAGACGCGGCAGGAACAAGGCCAGCAGGAAAGCAAAGGCGGCCAGCATGGCAAGCGTGCCCGCCAGCGTATCGGCGGTCAGGTCCCACAGCCCGGCCACCGCCCCCAGCAGGGCCGCCAGACTGGACAGGACCAGAATTTTCATCGTCACACTCATCGGCCGTCACCTTGCGAACATCAGGCACCGTGCGGTGTCCATGTCCGGCAAGATGGGGGCAGATTGCGGCGAAAGCCGGTCAAGCGCCGGGCGGTGGCGGGGCGGGCCGGCGGATTTGCCATGACCTGCCCCCTGCACCGGCGCTTGTCACAGGCTCATTCCGCCGCGACGATACCGCGAGAGGGCGGGGTGAACATGGCCACACGGGGGAGCGGCCGGTCACCGTGCAGGGCGCGGGACGCGTCGGCCGTGTCCATGGCAGCCCGGGTCAGTTCGGCATGTTCCCGGACCAGATTGCGCAGCACGGCCCAATGACGGCGGATGCTGTCTTCCACCTCCCGCAGGCGCATGTTGGGTTGGGCAGGTTCTGCCGTCAATGCGGCAAGAATTTCCGCAAGCCCGACATTTTCCTTGGCGTCATCCAGCATCCGCAGCCCGGCGGGCAACCCGTCAAAGCCGCCGGACGGCTTGCTTTCTTTGGTGCGCATGAAGGCAGCCGGTGCTTTGGCGGCTGTCGGGCGCTGTAGTCGGTCGTGCATGTAAGAGCCTCCCGGTCAAAAGGATGGGAGGGGATAAGCAAGCCATGTGCCGGTTTTTACAGGGAAAATTCTGCCGGGTGAACAGGGGCTCAACGCCGTCCGAACAGCCGCTCAATGTCGCCCAGCTTCAGTTCCACATAGGTCGGGCGCCCGTGGTTGCACTGACCGGAATGGGGTGTGGCTTCCATCTGGCGCAGCAACGCGTTCATTTCATCGACATTCAGGGGGCGGCCGGCCCGGACGCTGCCATGGCAGGCCATTCGCGAACAGATGGCGTCCAACCTTTCCTTCAGCGCATGGGCATCGCCCATCTCGGCCAGTTCGTCGGCAATATCCTTGATCAGGCCGCGCACATCGGCGCGCGCCCCCAGCATGGCCGGCACCTCCCGCACCACGATGGCACCCGATCCGAAACTTTCCAGGACCAGGCCCATGTCCGCCAGTTCGTAAGCGCGCTCTCCCACCCGTTCGGCATCGGCAGGGTCAAGTTCCACCACTTCGGGGATCAGCAGGCCCTGGCGCTTTACCCCACCGCCCAGCATCTCTTTCTTCATGCGCTCATAAACCAGCCGTTCATGGGCCGCGTGCTGGTCCACGATGACAATGCCGTTTTCCGTCTGCGCCACGATATAGGTCGCATGAAGCTGTGCGCGGGCAGCACCCAGGGGGAAGTGGGGCGAGGGGGCGGCGATGGACTCCGCTTGTTCGGCACGCGCGGCCGGAGCGAACGCGGGCGCGGGTGCCGCCATGGGCTGCGGCGCCTGGAACCGCCAGGCGGCCTCTGCCATTTCCCGGTTCACCGGCGGCGGTATGGGAGGCGTCTGGGCATAAGGCGGGACAGCGGTCGGCCGCTGCGGCTCCCACAGCAAGCTGGTCTGCGGGGCGATGCGCGGGGTCAGGCTGGCCAGCGTATCGGCGGCGACGGTTGTGCTGGCCCGATGGCCGGCGGCCGCGAGCGCATGTTTCAGCGCCCCGACAATCAGGCCCCGGATCAGCGCCTGGTCACGGAACCGGACCTCTGTTTTGGCTGGATGTACATTCACATCGACATCATGCGGGTCCAGCGACAAAAACAGGGCCAGAACCGGATGCCGGTCACGGGCCAGAAAATCGGCATAGGCCCCGCGCACCGCCCCCACCATCAGCCGGTCCTTCACGGGACGGCCATTCACGAACAGATACTGTCCGGCCGCCGTGGGCTTGTTATAGGTGGGCAGGCCGATATGGCCGACCAGCCGCACGCCCGCCCGTTCGGCATTGACCGGGATGGCATTGTCCTGAAACTCTCGTCCCAGGACAGCGCCTAGGCGGGACAGACGTGCCGCCTCTTCCTCGCCACTGTTGGCGGTCAGGCGGACAGGTGTGCGGCCCTCATCGGTGACCGTAAAGGCCACATGCGGATGGGCCATGGCCAGACGTTCCACCACATCCACCGCATGCTGGCTTTCGGTGCGACTGCCTTTGAGGAATTTCAGGCGGGCTGGGGTGGCAAAGAACAGGTCCCGCACCTCCACCCGCGTGCCCAGACCACCCGGAGCCGGACCAACAGGGTGTACAGTGCCACCTTCCACCAGGATGGCGCTGGCATGGTCGGCACTTTCCGTGCGGCTGGTGATGGTCAGTCGGCTGACGGCGCCGATGGAGGGCAGGGCCTCCCCCCGGAAACCCAGGGTGCGGATATCCGTCAGGTCGCCGTCGGGCAGCTTGGATGTGGCGTGCCGCTCCACGGCCAGGGCCAACTGCGCCGGGTCCATACCGCAACCATCATCAGCGACCGACAGCAGCGCCTTGCCACCATCGCGCAAGGTCACGTCGATGCGCCGTGCCCCGGCATCCAGCGCGTTTTCCACCAGCTCCTTCACGGCGGCGGCCGGACGCTCCACCACCTCGCCGGCGGCGATCTGGTTGACGAGATTATCGGGAAGGCGGCGGATGATCGGCATGGGATGGGTAATAGCACCAATGGGGGCCATGCGCCAAGACAGCTACAAGTTATGGCATTGTGTGTCCTGGGCGGGTGACACTCGGATGCCCAATATCGCCTACCCGGCGGAAAGGCAGGCATCCCGGCTGGGCCCCAACAAACCCTATCCCAGCACCTTGAACCCCGTGACCTCCGCCATCTGCTCCCGCTTTACCCTGGTCCCCGACAGGCGCGCGCCGGTCAGGTCTGCTTCCTTCAGGTCGGCCAGCAGCAGGTTGGCAAAGGAGAGATCGGCCCCGCGGAAATCTGCCTTAACCAGCCTTGCCCCCGACAGGTTGGCATAACGCAGCTTGGCGCCCGACAAGTCGGAGCACACAAGGCGGGTGGCGTCGATCTTCAGATATCCCAGATTGGCCTCTGACAGGTTGGCATTGCCCAATTGTGCGTCGGCCAGATTGATGCCGCGCAGGTCGCAGCCCGACAGGTTGGCCCCGCGCAGATCGGCCCCTCTCAGATTACCCACCTGAATATGGGCGGCGGACAGATCGACGCCGTACAAGATGACGCCCGGTGCATGCAGGCGTGTCAGGCAGGCATGGGACAGGCAGGTCTCGTGCCGGAGGTCGTAACCGCTCAGATCAAGCGCCAAGCCGCCCTGACCCGCCGTGCCCACCCATTCGGCATGCAGCTTCAGCATCTGTTCCAGGGGCCGGGGCAGGGCGCTGGCGGGCTTGCCCGCAGGCTTGTCGGTCAGGGCGCCGGCCATATCGGCACCCGCCATTTCCGTCATCATCAGGACCGCGCCGGTCAGCACCGCCCCCTTCATGCTGGCGCCGCGCACATCGGCGCCCGACATGTCGGCCCCTTCCAGGATGGCGCCGTCCAGGGTGGCATTGCGCAGATTGGCACGCACCAGCTTGGTTCCGCGCATCAACGCATCGGTGAAGTCCGTGTGCTGGGCAACGACGCCCGACAACTTTGCCTGCGACAGGTTGGCATTGGCCAGTTTGGCGCCCTGCATATCGGCGGGGCTGGTGTCGCTTTCGACCACCACCATCTTCAGGCTGCCATCGGCGGCGCGTTCAGCCAGCGACCCGTCACGCAGATCAGCGCTGACCAGATTGGCGCCGGTCAGGTCGGCGCCGCGCAGGCTGGCGCCGCGCAAATCCACCTTGACCAATGAGGCGCCGGTGAGGTTTGCCTCCCGCAGGTCGGCGGCGAACAGGGTGCAGCAATCAAGATTGGCGCCGGCCAGATTGGCGCGGCGCAGGATGCAACCGGTCAGGTCGGCATGGGCCAGATCGCGGCCCGCCAGGTTGAGCCCCGTCAGGTCATAATTAGCCAGAATGGCCCTGGCCCCACCCATACGGGCGTTGCGGAACATTTCATGGCGCTTCAGCAGAGCGTCAAGCTGTTCCTGCGTCGCCTTATAAAGCGGTCGCTGTTCGACCAATCTTTCTCTCCCTGACCGGTCTGACTTTTTCTCAATTTGAGCCACCATGCGCGGGTTGTTGCAAAGGAATAATCACCGCCTGCCGTGACACCTTGTGATTTGTGGTGAATTGCTGCCAGCGGTCTATGGTTGTCACACAGCCATGTCGTCAAAGCGGTTCCCCGGCCAGCGGAGCATCGCTTCTGCCATCGTCTACGCCCGGACGCAAAACAGTGACCCCGTTAGATCCAGTGATAAAGAAAAATCTATTCATGATGATCGCCACAACATGAAAAAAATTTTAACATTCAAATGTATTGTTAAAAATTAATATGCTTCTTATGTAATCGTTGTCATTAGATGAACATTGGAGACACGAAGTATGAAAAGCGCTTTTGGCGTAAGTGCCCTTGCCATTGCTTTTTCACTTGCCGGTGCGGGTGTAGCGCAGGCTAAGACGGCAACTTGTCCGAACGTCACGCCGGCTCAGATCGAAGGACTCTTTGCCGAGTTCAACAATGCCTGGGCAACCAAGGACCCGGCAACGGTCACGGCGCTCTTCACCAAGGCTCCGGTTCTACTGGCAACAGTTGCCAACAAGCCGCGCACGTCCCCCGCAGAGGTGAACGACTATTTCATCGGGTTCCTGCGGAACAGCCCGGTGGGTAAGATCGACACATCGACCGTGGAGATCGACTGTAACACCGCTTCCCGTGTCGGCACCTGGACGGTCACGCTGACGGATGCAAAAACGTCCGCGAAAACGGACGTCAAGGCGCGCTACAGCTTCATCTATCGTTACGAAGACGGGCAGTGGAAGATTGATCATCTCCACTCCTCGATGATGCCCGAAACGTAAAAATCGGATCACCTCCCCGTGGTTGAACGTGGAGCACGGGGAGGTGATCGGTTCAGGACGCGTTTGACTCCGTTGGCGTGGGGCCCTTACCCCACCGTCCCCGCATTCACCACGCCGATCAGGCCCGCCGTGCTGGCATCATGCGGCTTGGTGCCTTCGCCCTCCAGTTCGGGCAGGATCACCTTGGCCAGTTGCTTGCCCAGTTCCACGCCCCACTGATCGAAACTGTTGATGTTCCAGATGATGCCCTGCACGAACACCTTGTGTTCATAAAGCGCCACCAGCATGCCCAGGCGGTAGGGGTCCAACTGATCGACCAGGATCGTGTTGGTGGGGCGGTTGCCGGTGAAGATTTTATGCGGCAGCAGGGCGTCCAGTTCGGTACCCGATTTGCCTTCCTTGACCAGTTCAGCCCGCACCTCATCGGCATTCTTGCCGCGCATCAGCGCCTCTGTCTGGGCCAAGGTATTGGACAGCAGCATGGCATGGTGCCGGCCCGTCGGATTCAGACTGCGGATCGGGGCGATGAAATCGCATGGGATCAGGTGCGTGCCCTGATGTATCAACTGATAGAAGGCGTGCTGGCCGTTGGTGCCCGGCTCGCCGAAAATGATGGGCCCGGTAGCATAGTCCACCTGGTTGCCCTGGCGGTCCACCGACTTGCCGTTGCTTTCCATATCCAACTGCTGAAGATAGGCCGGCAGACGGGCCAGGTACTGGTCATAGGGCAGAACGGCATGGGCCGTGGCACCACAGAAATTGCCATACCAGACGCCCAGCAGGCCCATGATCACGGGCATGTTCTGTTCCAGCGGCGCGGTGCGGAAATGTTCGTCCATGGCGTGGGCGCCGGCCAGCAGTTCCCCGAACTTTTCCGGCCCCACCATCAGCGCGATGGGCAGGCCGATGGAAGACCACAGACTGTAACGCCCGCCGACCCAATCCCAGAAGCCGAACATATTGTCGGTGTCGATGCCGAACTTCGCCACCTCCGCACCATTGGTGGAGACGGCCACGAAATGTTTGGCAACATCCTCCGCACGGCCGCCATGGGCCAGGAACCAGTCGCGCGCCGTATGGGCGTTGGCCAGGGTTTCCTGCGTTGTGAAGGTCTTGGATGCGATGATGAACAGAGTGGTCGCCGGGTCGACCTTCTTCAGCACCTCGGCGATATGGGTGCCATCGACATTGGAGACAAAATGGGCGGCCAGATGCGGATGGTGCCAGGGCGTCAGCGCCTGGGTGACCATCACCGGCCCCAGGTCAGAGCCGCCAATGCCGATATTGACGATGTCGGTGATGGCCTGACCATCGTAACCCCGCCATTCACCATCGCGTACCTTGTGGCAGAAGGCGTAGAGGCGGGTCAGCACCGCATGCACACCGGGCATCACATCCTGCCCATCCACCAGGATGGGACGGTCGATGGGGTTGCGCAGCGCCACATGCAGGACGGCGCGATCCTCGGTGAGGTTGATCCGGTCACCGCGGAACATGGCATCGCGCAGCCCTTCGAGATTTTGCTGCCGGGCGAGATCGACCAGCAGGGACAGGGTCTCGTCCGTCACCCGGTTTTTGGCATAATCCAGCATCAAGCCGTCAAAGGCGATGCGATAGCGGTCAAAACGACCGGGATCGACCGAAAACAGGTCGCGCATGGTGTGTTCAAAAGCAGCGCGATGGGTGGCGAGGGCCTGCCAGGCGGGGGAACGGGTCAGGGCGGACATGGATTTTCTCTCCGGCCGGAAGACAAGGATCTCTGCTCGGGATTGATAGCATGCCGGCTGCCGCCCACAAGGCCGCAACAAGCCGCAAACCGGACGGCCCGTGGTTTTTCGCCGACCGTGGTTATGTTGTGACAGTAAACGAATGATGGGGCAATTGCTGTAACGGCGTTACATAACACCCGCCCTGTCGACAGTGGTTTTCAGAATGCTTCCGGGTCGCCTTCAAAGGGGGCCGGGGCGCTGACACGATAGCCCTTGTCGGCATTGAAGCGCATGCCCGCCTTGGCCATTGCCATTTTTTCGCTGGCGGCCCACACCATATACCGGCGACCAGACCGCCAGGATTTTACCACCTCGTCCGGGGCGTTGCGCGCCAAGCTGTTGAAATCCGTGTGGCTGATCTGGAACACATAGGCTTGGTCGCCCATGTTCTTGCGCTCGTCGAAAACATAGATCTGCGACTCCGTGGCCTTTTCCCGTTCGGCCTGACGTTCCCCGTCCTCGATCTGCTGGTTCAGGCGCGCCAGTTCCCTTCGCATCTGCTGTTCTTCCCGACGCAGCGCCAGCGTGGTGGCGGCACGCTCCCGCACCCCCCGGCTGGCGGCGGTGACGCGGTTATGCTGCCCCTCATGTTGCCGCCGGCTGCGTCGCAGGCGCTGGCGGGTGTGGGTCATCATTTGCACCGCGACAACACCGCCCCCCAGAACCCCAAACATCAGGGGCAGCAGGTCGAAAAGACGATCGGCGATCATGGGGACGCAGCCCCTTCCTGGGTAAGTGCTGCCAATTTGGCCTGTTCCAGGGCGGACAACTCATCCCCTTCGCTATGCGGTTCGGTGATTTCGGCAATAAAAAAGCCGGTGGCCGGTGGGAATGATTTTTCGGCCAGGATTTTTGCATCGCCGACGGTGGGCGCCCAGATCACTGCCTGCTGTGTGCGCGACCATGCACGGGACAGGAATGGATGCTCCTTCTGCTCCATCTGGGCCCGCTGGACATGCCGGTTCACCACCTGGGCGATGAATTTACGCGCCGGGCGTTCAGCACGCAGGAAACCATCCTCTTCCCCCAGAACCCGCATCAACTGAGAGCGTGCTGTTTTCAGGTCCAGCAGCTTTTTATTGACCATGTATTGCCGGCGACGGGCCGATTTGACCTCGGCGTCCAGCTTCACCAGGTTCGGCAGCATCTTTTCCTTACGTTGCTCCAGACGCTGGGCCAGGATCATCAGTCGTTGCAGGCGCCCATCCAGACCCGCCCCTTCCTGTCGCTTGCGCACGGTATTTTCCGCCGCCGCCGCGATGCCGGCACCGATGAGATAGGCCAGCCCGGAGATCACAAAAAAGGCGATCGCGGCTTCGGTCAATTTCTCGATCATCTGTGACGATCCCGATCCCGAAAGCGGCCCGTGCCGCGCCGCCAACTATAGGCGCAAGCCCGGCATGGGCGGAAGGCTTTGTTGGTCCCAACCAACGGTGGCTTTCCCGGTGAAAGGAACAACGCGCCACCCCGGTTAAAGAAAACCCGCCAGCCCGGGGTGGGGGCGGCGGGTTTAAGGCGGGGTCGTCGGCGGGGTGGGAAAAAGGGATGGAACCCACCCAGCCACTGAACGGGGAACGGTCAGTCACCAGACCCTATCCGCGCTGTCGGCCCGAAGCTGTGACCGGTGTCACGCCGTACGCAGATCAATGAGTTCGCCATGCAGGGCGCAGGCTGGCACGGCGAATTCCACAATGGCACGGGCCGCGTCTGCGGGGCTCGGCAGGCTTGCCGGGTCCTCTCCCGGAAAAGCCTTGGCGCGCAGGGAAGTGGCGACGGGACCGGGGTCCACCAGATTGATGCGCAGGTTGGTATTGAGCGTTTCGGCCGCCCAGGTCCGGGCCATCATGTCCAATGCCGCCTTCGATGCCGCATAGGCCGACCAGTAAGCAGTTGGTTCGCGGCCCACACGGTCGGTCAGAAAGATCGCCCGACCGGCATCGGACAGACGCAGCAACGGGTCGGTGGTGCGGATCAGGCGCATGCCAGCGGCAATTGACACGCCCATCACACGGTCCCAGTCCTTGGGATCGGAATGGGCGATAGGGCCCAAGGTCCCCAACTGACCCGCCGCATGGACCAGGATATCCAGACGGCCAAACCGCTCATAAAGGGCGGGCCCCAGATTATCCAGCTTGGCACTGTCCATCAGGTCCTGCGGGATGATGGTGGCGGCACCACCCAAGGCCTTCACCCGGTCGTCCAGTTCCTCCAGCGCACCCAGGGTGCGGGCCAGCAGCACGACATGCGCGCCTTCACGCGCCAGTTGTTCGGCCACAGCAGCACCGATGCCGCGAGAGGCGCCCGTGACAAGGGCGACGCGGCCCGTCAGGCGCGGGGAGAGAAGGGGGGAGGAACCGGTCATGGCGGGTCTCTGAAGAATTCCGTTCGGACGCCGTGCTTAGCGCATTCGGCTGTTCTGGGAAAGCGGCGGATCGCCGCTCTGCCTCTGCTGGACATCATTGCGGCAGCGATATGAAAAAAGGGAGGTGCCTGAGCACCTCCCTTATTCATTGCATAGGCGGAATAAGCCTTACGATTTGCGGCTCCACCAGCCACGCTTGGGCTTTTCCACCGGTGGGTTCACTTCGGTGGCGGCTGCGGCCGGCGAGAGCACGGGCGCAGCTTCCGCGACCGTCGGGCTTTCTGCCACCGGTTCGACGACGGCTTGCGTCACGGTTTCCACCGGTGCGGCCTCGGCTTCCACCGCCTTCTTGCGGCTGCGGGTTGCGCGTTTCTTGGCAGCCGGCACCACTTCCGCGACGGTTGCCGGGGCTTCCGCCGCCACGATTGGCGAGGCTTCCACGGCGGCGGGCGCCTCGGCCGTTACGGCGTCGGCTTCCACAACCTTCTTACGGCTGCGGGTTGCGCGCTTCTTGGTTGCCGGGGCTTCCTCTGCCGCTGGGGCCGGCGTTTCCTCAACCGGTACTGGCGCCGGTTCGACGGTGACTTCGGCCGGCGCGGCTTCGGCCTCAACGGGCTTCTTGCGGCTGCGGGTCACACGCTTCTTGGCCGCCGGGGCTTCCTCAGTCGCCGGGGCCGGGGGCTCTGCGGCCGGGGACGGCGTGATTTCCGCAACGGGTGCGGCTTCGACCAGGCGCTCCGCCTCGCTCACAGCCGGCTCGTCACCCGAATCCTCGCCGTCGTCACCGGTCTCATCACTGCCGTCGCTGCCATCGTTGACGGTGCCGTCTTCACGGCGGCCCCGGCGGCGACCGCCGCGTTTGCCACGACGGCGCTTCTTGCCACGTGCGGTTTCGTCATCATCGCTGGCAGCCGGGGCAGCGGGCGTTTCGCTGACGACCACGGCGCTGTCACCGACAGCCGCCTCAGCGATTGCCGGCGTTTCCGCCTCCTCGCTGTCGTCACCCTCGCCATCGTCATCGGTGTCACCGACGTCACCCGCCTCAGGGGCAGTGCCATTATCGCCGCGTTCACCCCGACGGCGGCGGCGGCGGCGGCGGCGTCCACGGCCATCGCGATCCTCCCGGTCGCCACGCGACTCAGGACGACCCTGGGGCCTTGCCGGCTCTTCGGCGCCCTCTGCCTCCGCATCGGCGGCTTCGGCCTCGGCTTCAGCCTCCGCCTCTTCAATTTCGATGGCACGTTCGGTCTGGGCCATCACCCGTTCGGCGCTGACCGGGGCCATGGCCGCAACCTCGTCGGCAGCGGTGCGGGCGCGGATGCGTTCAATATGGTGGCTGGGGCCAATCATCTTGTCATCGGCTTGCAGGTAAACCCGCAGACCATGACGACGCTCAATATCCGCCAGCGCCTCACGCTTGTGGTTCAGGATATAGAGCGTGACGTGGCTGGCGCAGGTAACCGTGATCTCCGCCGACCGTTTGCGGATGCCCTCTTCCTCCACCGCGCGCAGCACAGCCAGGGCAGCACTTTCCAGGCTGCGGACCATGCCAGTTCCCTGGCAATGCGGGCAGCGTTCGAAGTTGATTTCCTGCAAGGACGGCCGCAGACGCTGACGCGACAGTTCCAGCAGGCCAAAGGCAGAGATCCGGCCCAACTGGATACGGGCGCGATCGGCCTTCATGAAGTCCTTCAGCCGCTTCTCGACCGCCGCGTTGTTGCGCGGGTCTTCCATGTCGATGAAGTCGACAACGACCAGGCCAGCCAAATCGCGCAAGCGCAACTGGCGAGCCACCTCTTCCGCCGCCTCCAGATTGGTGCGGACCGCTGTCTCTTCGATATTGCGTTCTTTGGTAGAACGGCCCGAATTGACGTCGATGGCGACCAGCGCCTCGGTCTGGTTGATCACGATGTAACCGCCCGACCGCAACTGCACGATCGGGTTAAACATCGTCTCAATGGCGCCTTCGACCTGGAACCGGTGGTAGAGCGGAATCGAGGGATCGTTATAGAGTTGGATCTTCTTGGCATGGCTGGGCATCAGCATGCGCATGAAGTCTTTGGCCACGCGGTAACCGGCCTCACCTTCGACATGCACTTCGTCAATGTCGCTGGAATAGAGGTCGCGGATGGTGCGTTTGATGAGGTTTGCTTCCTCATAGATCAGCGCCGGCGCGACGGATTGCAGCGTCGTCTCGCGGATGCTGTCCCAAAGGCGCATCAGATATTCAAGGTCACGACGGATTTCCGGCTTCGACCGTTCAATGCCGGCGGTACGCAGGATCACCGACATGCCGGGCGGAATGTCGAAATCCTCCAGCATCTCCTTCAGGCGCTTGCGGTCGGCCGGGTTGGTGATCTTGCGGCTGATCCCGCCGCCCCGCGGGGTATTGGGCATCAGCACGGCGTAACGGCCGGGCAGCGACAGGTAGGTGGTCAGCGCGGCACCCTTGTTGCCACGCTCTTCCTTCGTCACCTGCACCAGCAGGATCTGGCGGCGCTTGATGACTTCCTGGATCTTGTAGGATTTCAGCGGCCGGCGGCGCTGCTGCTGCGGCGGCTGATAGGGGCGTTCTTCGACCTCTTCCTCAACGCTGTCTTCGCCACTTTCGGCCTGTGCGGCCTGCGGGCGGTAACGGCGCGGACGTTCACGGCCGGACGAGTGCACAAAAGGCGAGCCAGGCTCACCAACATCCGAGGTTTCGCCATCGGCATCGCCGCCGGCATGTTCATCCTCGGCGGCAACACCGTCCGCATCGCCGGACTCGACAACCTCGTTCGACCGGTCGACAGCAGCGTGATCGCCCAGCTCCTCGGCCACGATCGGGGCCGGTGCAGCACCACCGATCTCCTCCGGCGGGGGAGCAGGGGGGGCATCTTCGACATGGCCGTTATCGTCCAGGTCCTCGCCCTGCTCAGCGCGGGCCTCCCGCTCCTCCGCCAGTTCCTGCTGCTCACGCAGCAGCGCTTCGCGGTCAGCCACCGGGATACGATAATAATCGGGGTGGATTTCAGAAAAGGCCAGGAAGCCGTGGCGGTTGCCGCCATATTCAACGAAGGCCGCCTGAAGCGACGGTTCTACCCGGATCACCCGGGCGAGATAGATATTGCCCTTGAGCTGTTTCCTGGAGGCGATCTCAAAATCAAGCTCTTCCAGGCGGTTACCATTCACCACAACGACCCGGGTTTCCTCCGGATGCGTGGCATCGACAAGCATACGCTTGGCCATATGTCTTCCCCGTGACCAGGGCGGCCATCCTTCCGCGCGACGGGACGGAAGATGGACCCTGCCACCTTTGCGGTGAGGGACCTGTCGGTACCGGCGGGAAGGGTCATCGAACAGCGCCTGCCGCCCAGGTCCCGAAAGGATCAGGCGGAAGCAGCCAGGATGGACCAGCGCCGGTGCCGGGTCTGCATCGGATGAACCGAACAGGCCAGCCCCAAGGTTTCCACTACACCGCGCTCCGTTGGGGTCGAACCCGTGTGGCGTCACATCCAGGGGGGCGCCCCAGTCGGCAGCATGGCCGGCGGCGGGTCCCCAAGGGCGACGCCGATGCCCGTTTCAGGGCCCTGGCGAAGCGCGGTCTGTCGCGGTTGTCACCATAAACATTCCGCCCCCCATTCCACAACGATAGAATCGCACGAGGCACGAATGTTCTCACCGATTCCCGGCCAGGGCGGATCGGTGGTGAGGCGCTATTAAGGCTTTGGTTGATGATAGGCGTTGAAGTCCCTGATTCCTCGTGTTTATAGTGCCGGGTCGATATACCGTGATCATCGAGTCGGCCATTGGGGGGAAGGGCAGCCGTGCCGCATTACCGGGCATTCCGGGCCTTGGCCGCGCGCATCCTGTCAAAAGCGTCCTTGCTTTTGGCAACCCTTTTTCTGTGCCTGGCATTGGCCCCGGCCAGCCCGGCACAGGCACCAGTGCAAACCGCATCCGTGGCGTCGGCGCGCATGTTGCCGGCCCCGGCCCGCATTGGGGCGGCTCGTCTGGGCGATCATGGGGACAAGACCCGTTTTGTCCTGGAACTGACCCGCGACACGCCCTTTGCCATTCTGCCGGACAGCCAGGGGGTGACGGTGGAGATGGAAGCGGCACTGGACGCGCCGCTGCCGGCGGCCAAGGGGCTGGTCAGGGCCATCGCCGTCCGGCCCGGTGCGTCACCGGGACAATTGCGCCTGATCTTAAGCACGTCTGCACCGGTACGGGTGCTGCTGGCCGAAGTGATCCCGCCGCGCGATGGCATGCCGCCGCGTTTTGTCATGGACCTGGCCGCAGGGGTGGCGGGTAAAGGTTCTGCCATGACCCCGGTCAGCGCCGGCACCCTGAAACCGCCAATGTCCAAGGAAAAGGCCAAGCCGTCACTGCCTTTGGTTGTCATTGATCCGGGCCATGGCGGACAGGACCCCGGTGCCATTGCGCTGAACGGGTTGCGGGAAAAGGACATCACGCTGGCCATGGCCAAGGAATTGCGCCGGCAGTTGCTGGCCACGGGCCGTTACCGCGTGGCCCTGACCCGTGACAAAGATCAGTTTATCCCTTTGCGTGACCGCCCCGCGATCGCCCGCACAAAGGGGGCCGACCTGTTTATTTCCCTGCATGCCGACAGCATCACGGGTAAGCAGGTGCGGGGCCTGTCCATCTATACCCTGTCGGAAAAGGCGTCCGATCGTGAGGCGGAGATGCTGGCCCAGCGCGAGAACCAATCCGATGCCATTGTCGGCATGGACCTGTCGGTGCAGTCGGCTGACATTGCCACCATCCTGATCGGCATGTCGCAGCGCGACACCATGAACCAGTCCCGACGCTTTGCCTCACTGGTGTTAAGAAACCTGGACCCCAGTATCGCGGTGCTGCCCAGCCCCCTGCGCTCTGCCGGGTTCGCGGTGCTGACGGCGCCCGACGTGCCGGCTGTCCTGGTCGAGATGGGGTATTTGTCGCACAGCCAGGATGCCAAACTGCTGGGCAGCGACGCCCACCGCAGACGGATGGCCGGGTCACTGCTGCGTGCGGTGGATGGCTACTTTACCGGCAACGCGGTGCCGCTGCGGCCATGACCGCGACATAATCCGCGTCATCTTGTACTAATGGCGAAACGATGCCGGTCTTCGGGCTGTCACCGTCATGGTTTGATGCGGTCCCGCCAGGGGCCATCAGGGGTTGGGATTATGAATCGCGTCGTAAAGGGCTTGGCTATCGCCGGGGTATCGTTGGGCGTGCTGGGTGTAGCCACCGCCGGGGGCGCCTGGGTCTATTTCAGTAAGGATCTGCCCGACCATACGACGCTGGCCAATTACAACCCCTCGGTCGCCACCCGCGTGCATGCCGGCGACGGGCGTCTGGTGGCGGAGTTCGCCAGCGAGCGGCGCGTCTTCGTGCCGTTTGCCGCCATTCCCAAGCGGGTCAGCAACGCCTTCATCTCTGCGGAAGACCAGAATTTCTACAGCCATCATGGCGTGGACTGGGTCGCGGTGATGCGCGCGCAGCTTCAGAATGTGAAGAATATCGGCCAGGGCCGCCGGCCCATCGGCGCCAGCACCATCACCCAGCAGGTGACCCGTATCTTCCTGCTGTCCAACGAAGTGTCCTATGTCCGCAAAATCAAGGAAGCCATTCTGGCCGGCCGCATCGAAGAGGCGATGGGCAAGGATAAGATCCTTGAAATCTATATGAACGAGATTTTTCTGGGCAACCGCGCCTATGGCGTCGGGGCGGCGGCCTTGAATTATTTCAACAAATCCCTGGACGAACTGACCATTGCCGAGGCCGCGTTCCTGGCCAGCCTGCCCAAAGCGCCGGACCGCTATTATCGCGAGCGGCATCGCGACGCCGCCATCGCACGCCGCAACTATGTCATCGGCCGCATGGAGGAGGATGGATATATCAGCCAGGACGAAGCAGCAGCCGCGCGCGCGGAACCGCTGACCTTCGCCGACCGGTCCAATGACAGCAATATCCGCGCCGATTACTTCGTCGAGGAGGTGCGACGTGACCTGGCCAAGCTCTATGGTGAGCAGACACTTTATGCTGGCGGTCTGTCGGTACGCACCACACTGGATCCGGATATCCAGGCAGCGGCCTCCACCGCGCTGCGCAACGGGTTGCTGGCCTTTGACCGGCGTGATGGCTGGCGTGGACCGGTGACCCGCTTTGAAAACCTGGAAGGCTGGCAGGAACAGCTTGAAGATGTCCGTACCCCGCCGGGTGGCGAGGAATGGGATCTGGCCGTGGTTCTGTCTGTCGGGGCGGAAACGGCCGTGATGGGCCTGGCCGATGGGTCCAATGGGGAGATCCCGCTGTCCGAATTGAAATGGGCGCGGAAGGTCAAGGACGGCAAGTTTGTCGGCCCGACGATCCAGAAGGCGTCGGACGCCCTGTCGCCGGGTGAGGTGGTACTGGTCGAACCGCTGGATGAGAAGGCCCGGACCCTGGGTCTGCGCCAGATCCCCGAGGTGCAGGGCGCCCTGGTTGCCATGGACCCGCATACTGGCCGGGTACTGGCCATGTCGGGCGGGTTCAGCGCCCGGATCAGCGTGTTTAACCGTGCCACACAGGCCCTGCGCCAGCCAGGTTCCGCCTTCAAGCCCTTTGTTTATCTTGCGGCACTGGATCAGGGTTTCACCCCCAGCACCCTGGTGCTGGATGCGCCCTTTGCCCTGGATCAGGGAGGGGGGCTGGGCAAATGGAAACCCTCCAACTTCTCTGAAAAATACTATGGCCCGACCCCCCTGCGTGTCGGGATCGAGAAGTCGCGCAATGTCATGACGGTGCGGCTGGCGCAATATACCGGTATGGAACCGGTGGTCGATGTGGCCCGCCGTTTCGCGATCAAGGATGATCTTCAGCCGACATTGTCCATGGCGCTGGGCGCGGGGGAAACCACGGTTCTGCGCCTGACAGCCGCCTATTCGATGCTGGTCAATGGCGGGCGCAAGATCGAACCCAGCTTCATTGACCGGGTGCAGGACAAGGCAGGTAAGACGATTTACCGCCATGACATGCGCGAATGTGCCGGGTGTCAGACCGTCTTGCCGGCAGCGGCCCCTGCCGGGGCGGTGGCAGTACCGGGCGAAACCACCTTTACGGCGGATCCCGCCACGCTGCCATTGATCCCCGATATGCGGGAGCAGATCGCCGATCCGCGCACGGTTTATCAGGTTGTTTCCATGCTGGAGGGCGTGGTCCAGCGCGGGACCGGCGTGCGGCTGCGCGAGATCGGCAAACCGCTGGCCGGCAAGACCGGAACGACCAATGACGCCATGGATGCCTGGTTTGTGGGTTTTTCCCCCGACCTGGCCGTGGGTGTCTTTGTCGGGTATGACCAGCCCCGGTCCATGGGTGATCATGAAAGCGGATCGACCATCGCCGTTCCCATCGTGAAGGATTTCATGACGGCCGCCCTGAAGGATGCGCCGGCCACACCCTTCCGTGTGCCGCCAGGATTACAGATGGTCCGCGTCGATCCGGAGACGGGGCAGCCGGCCAGCCCCGGTCAGCGCAACGCCATCTGGGAAGGGTTTATCCCTGGAACGGAACCCAAAGGTCAGCAGGGTGTGCTGGATGGCGGCGATGCCGGTGCCGGTTTTGTCCAGGGGCAGCCGGCGGGTGCGGCCATACCGGGCCAGCCACAGCCCACCGTGGGTACCGGTACGGGGGGCGTCTACTGACGCCGCCTGAATAGCCTTTTCGCATTCGGTTCAGTGGATGTTGAGCCGCGTCAAGACATGCTGTCCTTGATCTCTTGCCTTAAACCGATCCTTAACCGTCTTTGACTTCGTGTTGGCTGTTTGACAGGCTGTGACAGCTTTGTATAGTGCCGGCCCATTTGCCGCCCAGCCATCCATGCCCGCAGACCCACAGACGCCGCTTTCATTCACCCGCCTGCATCTTGTCCGTACTGCGGGCGGGGCCGAGGCTCTGCGCCGAGGGCTGGCAGCCCTGTCGGATGCCGATGTGCAGCATCTGGCCCGGTCGCTGGAGTTTCAGGGGGTGCTGGAAGGGGCGATGCCAGACCTTCTGTCCGCCTTGCGCCCCCGATTGCGGCAGGTGCGGCCCGAACGGGTGGGGTCGGTGGAACGCATGTGCTGGCGCCCCCTGGAACGGTTCCTCACCGACCAGACGGAGGTGGTATCGGGCGTGCCCTGGATTGTGCCACGCCGATTGCTGCGCCCTTTGTGGGCGTTGGTGGAAGCGGCCAATGCCGATCTGGTGGACCAGTTGCGTCGCCGCCATCTGACCGCCTGTTTTGATCAGGACCAGTTGGCCTTGGATCAGGTGGCGCATCAGATTACCGATCTGGCGGCCTTTATCCTGAACAATGCCATCAATATTCCCGCCCGCCTGAAACTGTCGGCGGCGGAAACAGCGGTGGTGCGCTTCATGGCCCGCGTCCTGAAATGGCACCGGCTGGTCATGCCCAATGTCCGGTATTTCCAGCAGGCGCAGGCCCGGCAAACCGATCAGGTGCAAGCCCTGCGGCTGTACAGCAACTGGTACAGCGTCTTTGAACTGCTGGACACACAGTTCGATCTGTATGTCCTGCACCTGTTTGAGATGACACCCAACCCGGTGGATGTCATCGATGCCTTTCCTTTCTATTTCGACACGATGACAGAGCCTTCGGGCCTTGCGCTGCAATGGCTGCACCATCGGTTGGATAATATTGCGGCTGATACGGCCACCCTCCTGGCCCGTCCCCCGCGTATTCAGCCGGCAGAAGTGTTGCTGGACCTGTCGGACCGGGTGTTCCTGCTGAACCGGTTGGCGACCCGCCTGCGCCGCATCCCGCTTTTTGGGCCGGAAGGGGCGGGAGCGGATGGGTTATCCGCCCTGCTGCGCGGGCGGCTGGGTTTTGACAGCGTCGAGCGGCTGGGCGAAGCGCTGATTGACTGGTTGCATGATGTGCTGATGGGGCCCGCGGACAAACGCATCCGGGCCATCAACGTGCTGGGTCCGCTGGCCGGCATCTATCCGTTGCTGCTGCTGCTGATCGATACGGGTGAGCGCGCAAGCCGGGCACACAAGCTGCGTATCCGACTGGGCGATAAGGCGATTGACAATATCGACCGCTATCTGCGCAGCCACGAAATGGCCCCACAGGCGCGCCACACGACCGCTTCCAACATCGCCCCGGTCCTGGAAATGTGCCGGGCCTTCGGCAAGGCCGAAGCGGTGACGGAACTGGAGCGACGCTTGCGCCGGTAACCGGGTTTACACCCGATAAGCCAGCCGCAGCCCGCCCCAATGCCGACCGGCGACCATGATGGGGGCCGAGCAGTCTTTCATCAGGGCAAAGGTGCCGTTACCCATGTCGCGGCGATAGGCCTGAAGCAGGAACGGGGCGGTATTGCGCCCGGCGGCCAGACCCACACGGTCATCAAAGATGCGCCGGTTGCGGCAATTGGCCGTATTCCAGGCCACGTCACCCGGTCGCTGCGGTTGGCTGAATTTCCGGTTATGGGTGGGCAGATAACCGTTACGGTCGACGGCAGCGCAAAAGACCACCTTGTCCGACAGGGTCAAGGCTGGTTCCTGGATATCAGGTAACAGCCTGTCGGTCAGGTCGGTGAAGCGAGTGCGGTGCTGGACCGGTTCGGTGCCACGAACAGGTTGATAATTGTCATCAAACAGGTCGGCGACCGTGACCGTACCGTCCGCCACCGCCTTTTCAAAGGCGGCCGAAATGCGGCCGGCAAGGTCCCTGACGGTGCGGATGTAGAGGGTGTCCACTGTCTCCACATCCAGTTCGGCACTGTGTCCGATCAACCGTTCCGAGGTCGCCAGCAGCTTGTTCAGCCGGTCGCCGGCCACCGACAGGCTGCCGGCACTGTCCTTCACATCGCCGGCCAGCCCGTCGATACCGCTTTCCACGGCGCCAATGCTGCTGGCGATGGTGCGGGCGGACCGGTCGATATGGTCCTGCTGGTTGTCCACCTCGGCCATAGCCTTGTCCAGCAGGGTCATGACATCGCCGATGCGGGTCGTGTCATTGCGCACGGCGGTGGCCTTGGCCGCACCGGCGGCGCCCTGGGCAGACAGGGCCTTCACCTGTTCACCCAGATCGCGCATGGTGGCGTCAATCTCCTGCGTTGCCTCCGCCGTTTTGTTGGCCAGGGCCTTGACCTCGGTGGCGACCACGGCGAAACCCCGCCCGGCATCACCGGCCCGTGCCGCCTCGATTGTGGCGTTGAGTGCCAGCAGGTTGGTCTGCTTGGCGATGGTATTGATCTCTGCGGCTACCCGGCCCACGCGGTTCAACGCTGCCGTAAGGCCAGCAAGCTGCCTTTCGATGCCGTTCACATCCTCCGCCAGGGCGCGGATATCGGCCAGTGCGTGATCAACCTGTGACCGGCTTTCCGCAACTTCCCGGCGGGCACGCATCGAAACCTCGCGGGCCGCCGACGCAGCGCTGGTCACCGCTGTGGTCCCCGCGGACATTTCATGGGCCTGCCGCCGCAATTCCTCAAAAATGGCGGCCTGTCGCGCGATGCGGGTTGAGACGTCGCCAACATGGCCCGCGACATCAGCAATTGACACACCCAGCGTCCCCACCTCCTGCGCCAGTTCGGCGATGGCAGTACGGGTTCGATCCGTGTTGGGGGCGGTTTCCCGTCCGGTGACCGCGTTATCCATTATTCCTCCCGGATCCGTGCGCCATTTGTTCCCCCGCATTGGTGGAACCCGGCTTTTCGGTGCACCGAAGAATTATGGCACCCTTTCCTGTCCGAAGGCATATGGTCTTTGGTCGATAGAAGAGACTTGGTCAGCGGTAAATCCTGGAATTATTTCATCAATGATGCTGGTATTATGCAGCCATGTGCATCGGCGGCATCTGTCCCCAGGGCCGCGCGATGGACAGATGCGCCGGGGATTGCCATAAATCCCGCGAACAAATCCCAGGACCCTGGACGGGGTCGCACAAAAACGGATGGTCATTCAAATGGCGGATACGCAGTTCGACCTCGTTGTCATCGGTGCCGGTCCCGGCGGTTATGTCGCCGCGATCCGCGCGTCCCAACTGGGCATGCGCGTCGCGGTCGTGGAAAAGCGCAAGACGCTCGGCGGCACCTGCCTGAATGTTGGCTGTATCCCGTCCAAGGCTCTGCTGGTCGCGTCTGAAAAATTCAGCGAGGCCAAGCACCACCTGGGTGCCTTTGGCGTCAAGGTCGGCAGCGTGGAGTTGGACCTGCCCGGCATGATGAAGCACAAGGATGAGGTGGTGAAGTCCAACGTCACCGGCGTGGATTTCCTGTTCAAGAAAAACAAGGTTACCCGCTTCCTTGGCCTGGGCTCCATCAAAGCCCCCGGCATTGTCACTGTCACCAAGGACGATGGCAGCACCGAAGAGGTGGCGACCAAAAACATCCTGATCGCTACCGGTTCCGAGGTGGCGCCGCTGCCCGGCGTGACCATTGATGAAAAGCGCATCGTGTCCTCCGACGGCGCCATCGCGCTGGACACGGTACCGGGCCGGATGGTGGTGATCGGTGGCGGTGTCATTGGCCTGGAGCTGGGTTCGGTTTGGCAGCGCCTGGGTGCGCAGGTGACTGTGGTCGAGTATTTTGACCGCATCCTGCCGACCATGGATGGTGAAGTGTCCAAGCAGATGCAACGCATCATGAGCAAGCAGGGCCTGTCCTTCAAAACCTCCACCAAGGTCACGTCCGCCGTGACCGAGGGCGAGGTGGTGAAACTGTCCATCGAGGCGGCGGCCGGCGGTAATGCTGAGGCGTTGGAAGCCGATATTGTCCTGGTCGCCATTGGTCGCCGGCCGTTTACCAGCGGCCTGGGCCTGGAAGCCGTCGGCGTGGCGCTGGATGAGCGCCGCCGCGTCAAGATCGACCATCATTTCCAGACCAACGTGCCCGGCATCTATGCCATCGGCGACGTGGTCGCGGGCGCCATGCTGGCCCACAAGGCCGAGGAAGAGGGTGTGGTCTTCGCAGAAATCCTGGCGGGTCAGACCGGCCATATCAACTATGACGCCATCCCTGGCGTCGTCTATACGTGGCCGGAAGTGGCCTCGGTCGGCAAGACGGAAGAGCAGTTGAAGGCAGACGGTGTGGCATATAAGGCCGGCAAGTTCCCCTTCACTGCCAATGGCCGCGCCCGGTCGATGAATGCCACCGACGGATTCGTGAAGATCCTGGCCGATGCCAAGACCGACCGCATCCTGGGCGCCCATATCATCGGTGCGTCCGCCGGTGAGATGATCGAAGAACTGGGTCTGGCCATTGAATTCGGTGCGTCGGCCGAAGACATCGCCCGCACCAGCCACGCCCACCCGACCCTGACCGAAGCCATCAAGGAAGCGGCGCTCGCCGTGGATGGTCGCGCCATCCATATGTGAGCAGGCAAACCAGAGGCAATGAAACGGGGGTGGCACAAAAGTGCCGCCCCATTTTTTTAAGTAAATCTAAATGCTCGTAACATAATTATATCCTGAAACAGGATTCTTTACCGGAACCTTAAAGTAAGTCTCCCCATCGACATTGATGAGTCAGCGTTTCTTTTCTTTTTATATTTATTGTATATCGCGAAATTAGTTCTAATGGTTCTTATGATCGTCCGTTGACATGTCTTTGATTTATGCATGGACATGAATTCATCCAAGTGAGCTTGTGGCACATGCAAAAGATGTTTTATTAATTAACTTAACATCAAAACGACTGGTTGCATCGTATATGTATATCAATCAGAGGCTTTTAATTCAGCTTTTTTCTGATATTTTGAGACGATTGAACGTATCGGCTTTGGGGGTGGATTTGGAAGCCTACCAGCGTCGTCGATTAAAAAAAGGTTCCCCGACGCCGACCCCGGCCTCGCAAAGGACAGCCATTGACACGGTTGCTTTGCCTGACCATCGACGCGTCACAACGGGGGCTAATCTGCTGGACATGCGCGGTATCAATCCAGGGGAGAAGGCGGCCTCCACTGGTGTTGGAAATAGCGCAGGCGGCGTTGAGAGCCTGCAGGTGCATATGATAAATCCAATCCAGATGGCGGCGTATCTGCCATTTCAGTTGGTTAGCACCTATCATGAGGGCATCGACAATGATGACGAGCCACTTTATGAGGATGACGAGGTGCAAAATGGGCCTTATTTGCGTGAAGGGTATCTCCGCCCGCGCAAAGACAGGCGGATTCTGCATAATCAAATATCAAACTTCTTCAGTAGGGATAAAGCTGATAAATTAGTCCCGAAAAGCAAAAATTCGCGAAAGCGTGATGGCCGGCAAGAGGATGGTGATATTACAAAGAAGAGGGCAAAGAAGGCAGGTAAAATAAATGTAAAGGATTCACGAAATAGATTGCGTCGCTCTGCCGATAATGAAGTAAGTGAAAATAAAGAATGTCACGGTGATTTATATCAGTATGAGAATGTTTACGAAATAGAAAATTATCTACGCAATAATGTCCCTGCATATGCTGGAAATTTTAATCAGTTTAATTCGCCTGGTCTATTTCAGCGTTTTCCTGTCATTCAGTATGCACGGACTGGTGGAACTTTATCTGGTCCAAAAGATTATAACAGCAGCAATTATGGCAAATTTGAAGATGTTGCCTACAGGCTAGATGGAAAAGGTTCCATTAACTTTGAGACTACAGAAAGTCATACGAAATGGTCAGATCCGGTTGTGGGCGGCAGTTGTGTAAATTTAGCTAGTGCTGGCGTTGCTATTAATAAAACAGACAGAGCCCAGCATTTTGCGTTGGGGGATTACCTATATGCCCAGAGCAAGGGGAAGCCCTATGCATCCTATACAACGAACCTTCGTAAGGGTAACTGGACCTGGCACCATCTTGAAACACCATATTACATGGTTCTTGTTGATATGAATGTTCATGCGAAGCATGGGCATAATGGTGGTGTGTATCTTTGGTAGTGTTTATGGTTTTTAAATTAAATCGAGGTAAGATTTGTGAAGTATAATATAGAGATCTGAATACACTTATTACGAAATGCATGAATCGATAATGATTGGTGTATTCAGCGTACTCATGACTCATGAATTGTCTATATTCATATTGCATCTTCTCCCTGCCATTGCCCAATATAGCCTGCATCGGCGAAGGCGTGGTGATGTCAGTCATTTGCACGCCTTTGCTGTGGCCGTGGCAAGCGGTGGGATATGCGTGGCATTGTGGCTGTTCTGACCGGCCTTTTCCTGTGTGTGTCGGTGTCGGTGGCACAGGCGGGCCAGAATGTGGCGCTGGTGATCGGTAATGGCGCCTATCAGGAGGTGACGGCCCTGCCGAACCCGCCATCCGACGCGCGTGCCATGGCCGCCGCACTCCGCCGCATGGGCTACAATGTCTTGGAGGGGGTGGACCTGACCCTGCCGCAGATGCTGGACGCCCTGAAACGCTTTCAGCCGCTGGCCGAAAAGGCGGATATCGCGGTTATCTTCTATGCCGGCCATGGCATGCAGATTAACGGTCAGAATTTCCTGCTGCCGGTGGATGCGCGGCTTGAACATGAACTGGATTTACAGCGTCAGGCCCTGGCCCTGGATGAGATCATGACGCGGGTGCCCGATAGTCAGGTGCTGCGTCTGGTCATCCTGGATGCCTGCCGCGACAATCCCTTTGTCGCCAAGCTGGCGCAGGCGGGGGGCACCCGGTCGGCCAAGATGGGGGCCGGCCTGTCCGTGGTGGATGGGGAAGGGCGCAATACGCTGATTTCCTATTCCACCAAGGCGGTGCCAGCGGCCACGCTGGTCGCTGCCGCCGATCCCGCCATGCCCGCAGCGGGCGGTACCGCCCTGGAACTGTCATTCTGGGAAGACCATCAAGAACAGCAATAATGCCGCCGACTTCCAGGCCTATATTGAGCGCTTTCCCAACGGCACCTTTGTCGGGTTGGCGCGCAACCGGCTGGACAGCCTGAATGGCGGCAGGGCCAGCAGCGCACCCGGTACGCGGCCCGCAGCACACAATCGCTGCAGGCCATGGCCAGCTCTCCGCCGGGTTCCGTCTTCCAGGACTGTCCCTTCTGCCCCAGCATGGTGGTGGTTCCCGCCGGCAGCTTCATGATGGGCAGCGCCATTGGCGAGCCGGGACGCGAGCCGGATGAGGAGTTGCACCGGGTCGATATCCGTCATCCCTTCGCCATCGGTCAGTTCGAGGTGACGTTTCAGGAATGGGATGAATGCCGGGCCGAGGGCGGGTGCAATGGCTATGCACCGCCCGACCAAGGATGGGGACGGGGGCGCAAGCCGGTGGTGAATGTCAGCTGGCAAGACGCCCAGGCCTATATCAACTGGCTGAATGGCAAGCTGGGCCTGACCGGTCGACCTGACCGATTCCGCCTGCCGACGGAGGCGGAGTGGGAATATGCCGCGCGCTCGGCCGGACGGGACATCAACCTGGCGCTGATCACGCCCATGAGTGTCAATTACAAGACCGACAACAAGGAGACATTCCGGGGCCAGACCGTGATTGTCGGCAGCCTGCCGGCCAATGAACTGCGCCTGCATGAAATGCTGGGCAATGTGCGGGAATGGGTGGAGGATTGTTATGGCAGCTTTGCCATCGCCCCGACCGACGGCTCGGCGGCCACCAATGGCACCTGCAAGGAGCGGGTGCGCCGGGGCGGGTCGCGGGACAACCCCATCTCCGGCGTTCGCCCCGCCAATCTTGCCAAGGACCAGCGCAAGGACCGGGGCAATGATCTGGGATTCCGTCTGGCCCGGTCGCTGGTCCCATAGCCGGTTTTCTTGCCTGTACAAGAAATGGTACAAATTCTCCTGTCTGCCGGAGGATCAGCCATGGATGTCGTGAATTACGCGGAAGCTTCCGCCTCACGCCTCCTCGTCCGGTTGTTCTGCTTCCGCTGCCTTCTTCAGATAATCCAGCGCGCCCTGCAGGATGTAGGCGGCGGCCATTTTATCGACCACCTCGTCACGCCGTTTGCGGGTCATGTCCCACTCGATCATCATGCGGTCGACGGCAGAGGTGGACAGGCGTTCGTCCCAGAAGGCGATTTCGGGCTCTACCTTGCCGAAAAGCTCCGGCCGGATCAGCAGATTGCGGGCGAATTCGCGCACCGACTCACAGCGTGGCCCCTCTGTCCCGTCCATGTTCACAGGCAGGCCGATGACCAGGCCGCGCACGTCGCGGTCCTTCATGGCGCGGGCCAGTTCCTGCGCATCTTGCGTAAACTTTGTGCGCCGGATGGTGCCAATGGGCGAGGCGACCGTGAAACCGGGGTCACACACCGCCATGCCGATGGTTTTTTCGCCGATATCAAGCCCGATAAGGCGTGCATGGCGCGGCATGACCGCTTTCAGTTCCACAAGGTTGCGGATGGACATGATGGGATGCTAGCTTCCTGACCGCTTTCACGCCCGCGTCTTCCATAACGGCGGACGGCTGGGACGATTGCCCGCAGCAAGGATGAGATTTAGCACCATGTCGCAGGACAAGGCCACCCTGGACGCCAAAACCGTGGCGAAGATCGCCCATCTTGCCCGCATCAAGGTTCCCGCCGAAGAGCAGGAACATCTGGCGGGCGAGTTGAACAAGCTGCTCGACTGGGTCGAGCAATTGGGCGAGGTCGATACGGACGGGGTGGAGCCGATGACCTCCGTCGCGGCGCAGACGCTGCGCCGTCGGCCCGACATCGTGAATGATGGTGGCTATCCGGACAAGGTTGTGTCCAATGCCACTGACGCCACCGAACATTTCTTCTCCGTGCCCAAGGTCGTCGAATAATGACCAACCTGACCCATCTTTCCATGTCCGAAGCCCTTGCCGGGCTGAAGGCCAAGGACTTCACGGCGCTGGAACTGACCAACGCCTACATCGCCGCTGTCGAGGCCGCGCGCCCGCTGAACGCCTTTATCACAGAGACGCCGGACATTGCGCTGGAGCAGGCCAAGGCGTCCGACGCGCGCTATGCGGCCGGGACGAACCTGCCGCTGGACGGCATGCCGCTGGGCATCAAGGACCTGTTCTGCACCAAGGGCGTGCTGACCACCGCCGCCAGCCATATTCTGGACGGGTTCAAGCCCGAATATGAAAGCACGATCACGGAGAACCTGTTCCGTGACGGTGCGGTCATGCTGGGCAAGCTGAACCTGGACGAATTCGCCATGGGGTCGGCCAACATCACCAGCTATTACGGCCCCGTGCTGAACCCCTGGACCGGCAAGGACCCGGCCGGTGCGGATCGTAAGCTGGTGCCCGGTGGTTCGTCGGGCGGGTCCGCGGCGTCGGTCTCCGGCCGCTTCGCCATTGCCGCCACGGGCACCGACACGGGCGGTTCGATCCGCCAGCCGGCCAGCTTCACCGGCATCGTCGGATTGAAGCCCACCTATGGCCGCTGCTCCCGCTGGGGCACCATCGCCTTTGCCAGCTCGCTGGACCAGGCCGGCCCGATGACCCGGACCGTGCGCGATGCCGCCCTGATGCTGCAAAGCATGGCCGGGTTTGACCCGAAGGACAGCACGTCCGTCGATATGAAGGTGCCGGACCTGTTGGCCGCCATGACCGGCGATATCCGGGGCCTGCGCGTCGGCATTCCCAAGGAATACCGCGTCGATGGCATGCCGGTGGAGATTGAGCGCGTCTGGAGCCAAGGGATCGAATGGCTGAAGGCGGCGGGTGCCACGCCGGTTGAGGTCAGCCTGCCGCACACCAAATACGCGCTGGCCACCTATTACGTGGTGGCACCCGCTGAATGCTCCTCCAACCTCGCCCGCTATGACGGCGTGCGCTTTGGCCTGCGGGTTGAGGGCAAGGATCTGGCGGAGATGTATGAGAATACGCGCGGGGAGGGCTTCGGCAAGGAAGTACGCCGCCGTATCCTGATCGGCACCTATGTGCTGTCGGCCGGCTATTACGACGCGTACTACCTCAAGGCCCAGAAGGTGCGCGCGCGCATTGCCGAGGATTTTACCAAGGCTTTTGAGCAGTGCGATATCCTGCTGACGCCGACCGCGCCCAGCACGGCGTTTGCGATCGGGGAAAAGCAGGACGACCCGATCGCCATGTACCTGAACGACGTTTTCACGGTGCCGGCTTCGTTGGCCGGTCTGCCCGGCATGTCGGTTCCGGCGGGTCTGGCGTCTGATGGTCTGCCGCTGGGTCTGCAGCTGATCGGCCGCCCGTTTGATGAGGAGACGCTGCTGCGCGTGGCGGATGTGATCGAAAAGGCCGCAGGTCCGCAGCCGCTGCCGCCTTATTGCCGCTGAGCGTTCAGCACAGGTGGAAAACACAAAGGCCCCGTCGCTCGTCAGCGGCGGGGCCTTTGCTTTCCCGGCTCTGGGGTGGGGCTGTTAACCCCAGTAGCCGGTATCGAGGGCAGCACTGGGCAGCAGGCCAGACAGGGTGACAGTGCCCAACCCCGTCACCGCGTCTGGCCGGTCATCGGCGTTCGGGCCCAGCCTGCTATTGCCGACCACATTCAAGGTTGTGTCGATCTGCCCGTCGCCATTGATATCGATATCCACGCTGGTCCCGGTAAAGCGGCCATCATCGAGGGGCAGGGCGATGCCGCTACCGCCGGTCAGGATGGTCACGGTCCAATCATGGGTCCTGAAAATCAGGCGGTCGCCCTCGGTCACGGAAAAATCCCTGACCTGATCATGCAGGGTCACCGTGCCACCCTGTTCCGCCAGTGCCACCCAGTGGCCGACGAGATTGTCGGTAATGACAAAGCGGTCGGCGCCGTCACCACCATGGGCGACCGTCAACAGATCGATGACCAGCATATCATCCCCGTCTCCCCCGATCAGCGTGTCCCGTCCGCCGCCGCCGATCAGCGTGTCATTGCCAGCCCCACCGATCAGCAGATCATCGCCCTGGCTGCCGATCAGCAGATCATGCATCTCGCCGCCGCGCAGGGTCAGGGCCGGGACCGGGGGGGGAGGGGGTGCAGAAAGCGACAGAGTGTCAGCGTCGGCCAGTACCGATGTGATGGACATGGGAACAGTTAATCGCGTCCCGTCCGCCGACCGCAGTTCGGCGGCCAGTGTCTTGTCCGCCAGGATCAGGTCGGACGACCTGGTCAGCAGGGTCTGCATGCCGGCCTGTGAGCGGTCGCTCTCCTCCGTGCTGACCGGCAGCGGGGCATGTCTGAACGACAGGGGTCTTTCTGTCGCCGGGCTGGCACTCAATGCAAGCGCGGCAGGGGCCATGGCGTCGACCATCGCGGCATCGGCTGTTTCTGCCGCGATGGCCGGCTCTGTTGACAGGTAGAAATCCACCACCAGCGCCAGGGCCGCCAATACCCCAATATTCTGGGCCTCGGCGAACAGGTCCTGTCCGGACGCCTGGTTCAACAGGCGCCGCAGGTCATCACCCTCGACCAGAAGGTCGCGCGACATATCATGCACCACAAAGGTGCCGCCAATACGGGCGACATGCACCAGCACATTGCCGGTCTTGGCATGGTAGATGACGAACCAGGGATCGCCCTGGTCACTGATCCCCATTGCCGTCTCAATCTCGATCCTGTCCGCCGACAGGGAATCGGTCAGGCGGAACAACTCTGCCTTTTCCTGATTGGTCCAGTGGCCGCTCTGTCGGAGGGTCCGGATAAAGTTCAACAATTCGCCCAACTGCGCTCTCCCCAAAAAACGCGTCGATCCGATGGTTCAGGCAGGAAGGCCGCCATCACCCGGAAACAGCAGGCGATAGACATCCGGTTCATAGAAACGCAGGAGCTGGCGGGCGAATTCTTGATGGGGAACCCCGACACAGTCCGCCCATTGTTCAAAATGTTCAGAGGGTACGCGGCCATGGCCGCCTTCCACCTGGCTGACAAAGGTGTAGTAACGATAGCCCACCTGTTCAGCCAACTGCGCCTGGGTCATGCCCGCGGCCTCGCGCCGGGCAGACAGCCATTTGCCGGCCTGCTTGCGCAGTTCTTTGGTCAGTCTGGCTTTTGGATTGTCCACTCCTGCGGCCTTGCCCCGCTTCTCCGGCTCCATGGTCATCACCGCCTCCACCCTCTGCTGGCTGCAAAGCTGGCATAGGGGTGGAACATGCGCAAGAATGAAATTCATAAATCATAGTTTCAAAAATGATTGACAGCAAAATCATGTTTCAAGATTACTGGATAACGCGATGGCGACGTTCGGGGGGGAACCTGACCGGCGTCCGGATCGTGCAACCCTGTTTGTTTATGGAGAACACAATGTTCGTGATTGACGGTACGCCGCCAATGACCGGCGAAATCCAGATTACCAGCCTGCTCTTGGGGCCGGCCGACGGCGACGTGACGATCCTGCCCTTCCCGTTGCCGGGTGATGAGGGATTGATCACCATTCTGCCGATCTTCGACGATAATTTCTTCGGCGTGCAGCCGCTCACGGTAGATTTTGATTTCAGCGCGCTGACACTCGGGAAGATTGACCTGTCCAGTCTGGACTGGACCAGCCTGCTGCCGTCAGAACTGGTCAGTACGGATGGGTTCGGTTTCCAGTCCTTTGTCCTTAACGATGATGGCGGCGTAACCCTGACATTGCTGGACGGGTCGTCCGTCCTGCTGGAACCGGCCGATCTTGCGGCTATTTCCTTTCCGGTGACGGGGGATGCGGGCCGTCTGGCCGTCGACCCGGTCACCCTGTCCGGTGCTGCGCTGGATGGGTTCAGCGCCGGCTGGATCTAACTCCCTGCGCCACCGGGGCCGCTACCGCGCCCGTTGGCGCGGGTACCACCGGTCAAGGCTTTTGACCGGTGGTATCACAGGCAATGGAGGCCGGGCGGTGGGGCACGACACGACGGGGCAGGCCCCTCTGTCAGGATGGCATAGGCGATCCACGCGACGGGTTGAAGCGGGTTAGCCCCAATCATCGGCGGGCAGGCGACCCGCCAGGCCCAGAACATCGAAACCCATCACCGGGCTCGGGGCATCATCTCCGTCCAGTGACAGTTCATCGCTGTCGGAGGTGATGGGGCGCACAGAAATAATGATATCAATCTCGCCGTCATTATCGGTGTCCAATTGGACCTCGGTCACTGGCGGTATGACGATATCCGGTTTCTGCGACGGTCCTGGCGGCAAAAGACTGCTGATGCCGGTCTCATCCCAGCCCGATGTGATGCCGACATCACCTTCGCCAGTTCCGTTGCCGCGGCCAGTCTCAAGTTCATCCCCCGGCTGGTCCGGGTCGCTGATCTTTGTACCGGAATTGGGGGGAGAGACCGGCCGGCTGGTCTGGATGAGATCGACCGTCACCTGCCACAGGTTCAGACGGAAGGACAACTGGTCGCCATCGGCGAAGCTGAAATCCTTCACATGGTCAGAAAAGGCGACCTTTGTGCCGGCTTGGGTCAGGCTGACCCACTGGCTAAGCAGGCTGTCGGTCACCACGAACCGGTCGGAACCAGGACCGCCATAGGCAATGTCAGCAGCATCCAGCAGCAGCGTGTCATTGCCGGTGGCGCCGTCCAGCGTATCCCGGCCATCCCCACCGACCAGTGTATCGTCGCCCGACCCGCCGATCAGCAGATCATCGCCGTCACCGCCCAGCAGCAGATCATTGCCATCCCCGCCGTGCAGCGTGTCATTGCCGGCCCCGCCGCGTACTGTGTCATTTCCGATGCTGCCGCTCAACTCCAGGGGAGGGAGGGCGGCACCATAGGGGGCGGCTGGTTCAGGACGGGCAGGGGCGGGGCTGGCGGCAGCCTGGCTGGGGCGTAAAGCGCCCGGTGACTGGCCAAAATGGCCGTCTGCCGCCGTCAGAATCAAACTTTCGCCCAGCACCGGTAGAACAGACCATTGTCCCTGCGCACGTTCACTGTTGCCGGGTCTGTCAGCGGCCTGGCTGTCAGGCGGCGGCAGGTCCTGCGGGGCGGAGAGGGTCGCGTCGACGGCAAAGGCCAGCGGCAGCTCGCTGCCCGTGTCGGGGCTGGCTTCGGCTCTTTCGGTATTGAGGAAAAAATCCACCACCAGCGTCAAGGCCGCCAGCACCACGATGTTATTGTATCCACCACCCGCCAGTTCCGCTGCCTCCAGTCCCGAGGCCCGGTTGACCAGGCGGCGGAGATCACTGCCCTCCAGCAGCAGGTCACCCGACATGTCATGCACAACAAACTTGCCGGCGATGCGGGCCACATGCACCAGCACATCGCCGGACGCCGCATCATACACAATGAACCATGGATCACCGCTGTCGCTGATCCCGGTCGCGGTTTCGATCCCGGACCCTTGGCCAGACAGTTCCTCGGCCAGACGGAAAAGCTCCGCCTTCTCCTGGTTGGTCCAGTAGCCGGTTTGCGTCACGGCCCTGATGAACCGCAGCACGTCGCCCAAATCCGCCCCCCTGCGGGTCGCGTCATCCGGGGTTCCCACACCCCGCCCGCGCCCCGTTACATCATGTCAACCAGTCAGCTTTCGCCTGGAAACAACAGACGATGGATTTCTGGTTCGTAGAATCCCAACAGTTTGCGGGCAAAGGCCTGTGGATCGACACCGATGGCCTGGGCCCAGAGTTCGAAATGTTCGGACGGCACACGGCCATGCCCGCCTTCAACCTGTGAGACGAAGGTGTAATAGCGGTAACCGACATGGTCGGCAACCTGCGCCTGGGTCACGCCAGCCTTCTCCCGCTGTGCGCTGAGCCAGCGACCAGCATCGCGCCGCATCTGACGCGTCAGCTTGGTCTTTTCACTTTCCTCGCCACGCGGTTTGGCGCGCGGAGTGGCGGCTGCGGCCATTCTCGACATCTCCGAACTAGACAGGTCAGAAGGTCGCACGGGCCAGCGGTGCGGGCAAGCGACAAAATTTCAGCTTCGCTCATTATAAATTTGCTTGACATAAACTCGCTGTTTCAGGATTACTGGACTTGTTCAAGGCACCGAGAGCATCGCCCCTGTCTCTGGTTCCTTGGACAAAAGCCCCGGGGGCGGCTTTGTCCGCCTCCGGGACTTCCTCAGGATACTGTCGATGTGGATCCCATCGCGCACCGACAGCCAAGGCGCCGATACCCTGTGATGCCCCAATTGCGCGGTATCGGGTGACGGGCCGGTCGGGGAACCTATCGCCCCTTGGAACCCCGACCGGCCTGTCACATGTCCTTTGCAACTGATCCGGGATGATCTCGGCCATCTGCCTATCCCCAAGGTGCGGGTGTCAACTGTTGCCGGCGCTGCCGATCCCCCGCAGTGGGTATGCAAATACGGCATGTCAGGGTTCAAACCCTTTTCCCGGCTGGTAAAATCAGAAAATGCTGTTCCAAGGGCTTTTTTGCCTATTGTTTCAATTGTAACCGCCAGTGCCGGCGGCAGTTTATGCTGATATGCCTAAAAAATGGGCATTAGAAACTTTCGTACCGCAGAGCCGAAATAAGACTTCGTTTAAAAGTCAAAGGGTTACGTTTTAGAAGCGGTCGGGCATACAAATTGCTCTCCAGTCTTATGGAATAGTTGCGCAAGGTAAGGGCACGCTCATGGATAACAGCCTCATCGACCTGACCCGGAATGTGCTTGATGTCGCAAGCCAGAAGGTTTCCGCCATCGAGGATATCAACCGCACCACTAAGATGCTGGCCTTTAACGCCTTGATCGAAGCAGGGCGCGCGGGTGACGCAGGGCGTGGTTTTGCGGTCGTCGCCAATGAAGTGAACTCCATTTCCCGTCAAGTCAGTGTGGTCGCCAGCGAACTCCGCTCAGAAATTGGGCAACTGGTCGATCGCATGGCGACAGTGGGGGAGGACCTGATGGTCCGGTTCCGCGGGCAACGACTGGCTGATCTCGCCCTGAACATGATCGAGATCATCGACCGCAATCTGTATGAGCGGTCTTGTGACGTGCGCTGGTGGGCGACAGACAAGGCGCTGGTTGATTGCCTGGCGTTCCCGTCTGCCGATGCCGCCAGCTTTGCATCCTCCCGGCTCGGCGTGATCCTCGATAGTTACACCGTCTATCTCGACCTGTGGGTCGCCGATCGGCAGGGCAAGGTGGTTGCCACTGGTCGCCCCCGGCGGTTCCCGCATGCGGTGGGTACCAATGTCGCCAACGAACCCTGGTTCCGGCAGGCCCTCAATACCAGGGATGGCTCTGACTTTGCCGTTGTTGATGTCACTGCGAATCCGGTGCTGGACGGGCGGACCGTTGCTACCTATTCCACCGCTGTCCGCCGTGACGGTGCTGTGGATGGCGAGGTGATCGGCGCCATGGGCATTTTCTTCGACTGGGAACCGCAGGCCCGTGCGGTGACGACGGGTGTTCGTCTGGACCGGAGCGAGGAGGCGCAGACGCGCTGTCTGCTGGTTGATGCTGCCGGACGGATCATCTCGTCCTCTGACGGGCGCGGCCAGTTGACCGAAAGCTTCCCGCTGGAGACGCAGGGGCGGTCGATGGGACATTACATAGACAAATACGGCCGGTTGGTCGGATTCGCCCTAACGCCGGGCTACGAAACCTACCGTGGCCTGGGATGGTACGGCGTCATTGTCCAGACCGGTGGCGAGACCGCACACTGACCGCGATGTGAAGCTGGGCAGTCCACCGCCAAGAACCGGACTATCCCCGTAACAGCGATAAAAAGGCGTCGACCAGAGGGTCGGCGCCTTTTCTTTTCGCCCCCCTATGCCGGGCTGGCGAAAACGGTATCACCGTTACATCTCCTTCGTTGGGCGAACCAATATCTGCCTTGGCGCGCCGGGGGGCACGTTTGGAAAGGGGATGTTGGCGGCCTCTGTGACCTGAATCCATATTCGTGTTGCGGTGCAATAGGTATCGACTTTGGTCGATGGCCGGATAAGTGGCGGTTTACCTTGCATGCGTTAGAACCTGTCCGCATGGCGCCTGTACGATTTTGCACTTGCACAATGATCATGAGGCGCGCATAGTCTGTCTCGCGACACGGCCCTATGCCCTCTGTCGTAACGCACTTCTTGGGCGTTTCCTCCCTAAACTCAGGCCGTGGCTATGCCACGGCCTTTTTTTCTGCCCACGATGTAGTGAAATTACTGGTATGGCAGGGTAAATGACGTTGCCCAACAGGGTCGGGCAACGTTTGGGCGGCGCTGGCCGGATCAAGCCGTGGTCTTGGCGTATTTCACTGAACATCCATAGGCGCGGGTGCTGCTGACCGCGACCGGCCTGCCAGCCGCGATATCGGCCAGGGCGGCACGGACATAGTTTTTGGATCCGGGGATATCTGCCTTATCGGCAGTCGGCTTGTCATCAATGGCACCGTCATAGAGCAGGGTGCCATCCGTTCCGATAATGTACATATGCGGTGTGGTCTTGGCCCCAAACGCACGGCCGATCGTGCCAGTGGGGTCCAGGATGGTGGTCGTGGCCGCCCATTTTTCCGATGCGGCGCGGGCCTTGGCGTCAGCGGGACTGACATGGCCCTGCTCACCGGGGGCGGAACTGATGATGGTCAGCCACACGGCACCGGCCTTGGTGGCTTCGGCCTGCACGGCCTGCATGTTGCCCGAATCATAATGTTTGCGGACAAACGGGCAGCCATGGTTGGTCCATTCCAGGACCACCAGTTTGCCCTTGTAATCGGCCAGCGACACCGCAGCACCATCGACATTGGTGCCGGAGAAGGCAGGGGCCGCCTGCCCAACGACAGCGGCCGCGGCCGCGGGCGCGGCAAGTGCCGGCAGGGACAGCAGCGGCGCTACGATGCCGGCGCCCGCCACAGTGGCGGTACTGTTCAGGAAGGAGCGGCGGGTAAGACGAAACGACATGACAGGCCTCCCGTTCTTGGTTGACGCCATGATCTGGTGTCGCCTTTGGGAAAGATCAAACCCCGCCTGCCCGGAAAACCCCTGATTTTGAGGGTGAACAGGCTGTTTCCTCAGATCACCCGGCGCAGGGCCGCCAGGAATGCCCCCATTGACTGACCCAACTGCCCCGACTGGTGCGATAGGCGGCCAGCAGAGCCCAGAACCTGGGTCGACGCGGCACCGGTTTCGGATGCGGCCCGGGTGACCTGGGCAATCCTTTCCGAAACCGAGCGTGTTCCAACGGCCGCCTGTTCGACATTGCGGGCGATCTCGGCGGTGGCGGCGCCCTGTTCCTCCACAGCGGCGGCGATATTGACGGTGGTGCCATTCACATCGGCGATGACCTGGGTGATTTCGTTGATGCTGTCGACGGCCGACTGGGTTGCAGCCTGGATGTCAGCCACCTGGGTCTGGATATCCTCTGTGGCGCGGGCCGTCTGCCCGGCCAGATTTTTCACCTCCGACGCGACCACCGCAAAGCCTTTCCCGGCCTCACCGGCGCGTGCAGCCTCAATGGTGGCGTTCAGGGCCAGCAGGTTGGTCTGGGCGGCGATTTCCTGGATCAGGCCCACAACCTCGCCAATACGCAGGGCAGCGGCGGACAGGGTGGCGACGCGATCATTGGCGGCGCGGGCCCGTCCCACAGCAGCATTGGTGATATCGCGCGAACGATCAACCTGATCGGTGATTGACCGGATGGCAGCGCTTAGTTCTTCGGCGGCGGCAGCCACCGTCTGCACATTGGAACTGGCCTGTTCAGCGGCAGAGGCGACAGCCATGCTTTCATGGTTGGTCCCTTCTGCTGCGTGGGTCATCGTATCGGCGGCACTTTCCATTTCGCGGGCGGCGCGGCCCAGATCGTCGGCAACGGCCTTGATCGTGTTTTCAAATTCGTCCGCGATACGGCGGAAACCCGTGACCTTTTCCGCCATGGCCGTATTGGCGGCATTGATGGCGCGGCTGCCGACCAGGAACGTACCCAGCATGCCCTTTTCAATGACCCGGCGATGATAGTTCTGATTGGTGATGGCCTGCAAAGACGCCGTCGCTTCACGGACGAAAGCATCGGCCCGGTCGGTGGCATCGTTGATCCGATGCAACAGCTCGCCCAGGGCTCCCCCCTCCTGAATGCCGATCACCCGCGCTTCGTAATCACCGCCGGCCAAACGCGCCAGCACCTGACCTGCAGATTGCAGCACCTGATCGACGCGGCCCAGAAAGTAAAAGCTGGCCAGGGCCGCCAGCAGGGTGATGACCCCGCCGGCTATGGCCAGCGTATCCTGGTCCAGTAGATTGCCGCCCAGATTGATCACCGACCCGATCAGCACGGCCACACCCGTCAGCCGGGCTTTAGAGAGAGAAGATGAGTTGTTCATAGCTCACACCCCGGTCGCGCAGTAGCCCCATCAACATTGCTTCACTGGCCGCCATGCCTTCTCGGATGCGGCTGTGTTTGGCCTCCTCGGCCAGCAATTGTTTGTAAAGGGGGCTGATAATGTCGTTGACGATACGTTTATCGGCCGTTCGTCGGCTGGAATGATAGCCGATGATGTTGCCGCCCGTGTCGCGTGACGGGGTGACATGGGCAAAAACCCAGTAATGGTCGCCCGTCAAGGCCCGGTTCAGCACATAGGCAAAAATCTCATTCCCGGTGCCCAGCGTGTCCCACAGCAGTTTGAACACGACCCGCGGCATGTCGGGGTGCCGGATCAGGTTGTGCGGCTTGCCCAGCGCGTCCGCCTCGGAGAGTGCTGCCACGCGCAGGAAGGTGCGGTTGGCATAGGTGATACGACCACCCTTGTCAGTCTTGGTTACAATGATTTCGTCATCATGGAACGGACGTTCCGCCCCGGTCAGAAACGGCCGGGCCTTTCCCGGCGGCGCATCGGCGACACTCATGACGATCTTATCCCTTCTGATCCGCCTCAGGGGCAGCCTGCCACTTACATGCCTGAATGGTTCCTTGGCCGCATTGATCCAGATCAGACCGACAATTGGACCGCCAGTCGCGCAAGGTTAGCTTGACCTGCCGCCAAAAGCGGCAAACATGACCATGAGAGGATTCAATCACTCAGCAGCAGCGGAACGGGAGGGTCAGGCAGTGCGCAAACTCATGGCGACCGTTCTGAAATCGCTGTTCGGTGGCGCTGACCAATCGGCAAAGGCGCGGGGGCGGCCGCGGCTGAAGTTCCGGCGACCAGAACCAGCGCCACAGCCGGAACCGGCGCCGGTGCCGGTGCCACCGGATATGGCCGCGGGTCACGATCACGACCTGGCCTTGCGGCTGCGTCGGATCTTTGACGGCCGCGATCCCACCCAGGCCGGCAGCATCCACCTGCTTGGCCTGGGCAGCCTGCATGAGAAGCTGGGCGCCCGGTGGCCGGAGGTGGCGGCCCGTGTCCATTCACTGGCCGGAAAGCTTCTGAACCAGCATCTGTCACCGCAGGATGCCTGGTTCCGACACGGCGACGAATCTTATGTTGTGGTGTTTGCACAGTTGGGTCCCGAACAGGCCCGTCTGATCTGTGCCAAGGTGGTGGAGGAGTTGCAGGTGATGCTGCTGGGGCACGCCGACACCGACAGCATCACTGTCCGCACCATGGTACATGAGATCGGGTCGGAGGTGATGATGGTACCGGCCAGCCTGACCGATATGCTGGAAGGGGCGAAGCACCGGGCCCATACCCAGGGCATGGGAACAAGTCCCACCCTGATCCAGCCCAGAGGGTTACGTCCCCCGCTTATGGCCCGGGCAAGCCCGCCGGTGGTGCGATACCGCCCGGTCTGGGATGTTAAAAAGCAGATCCTGTCGCTCTACATGGCCCGATGCCATGTGAAGCGCGACGGGCGGCAACTTCTGTGGGGGTATGATTGCCTGGACGATCCTGAGGATGTGGCCGGCATCCTGGACCTGGACCTGCATGTGGCGCGGGAGGCGCTGGAAACGGCGCTGGAGCTTTATGAGAACCGGTTCAGGTTCTTCCTGTCACTGCCGCTGCATTTTGAAAGCCTGGCCGCGACCAGCCGTCGGCAAGAGGTTATGAACACGCTGCGCACCATCCCGCGTCATCTTCTGCCCTTCATGACCTATCACCTCTATCATGTACCGGCGGGGGTGCCCGGCGGGCGTCTATCCGAACTGGTCAGTGCGCTGAAACCGTTTGGGCGGACCGTGATGCTGGAGCAGACCGTTGCCGGCATGGGGCTGGCGGCAGCCGAGGCTGCGGGGGTGCGGGTCGTGAACATCACCCTGCCATATGATGCCTCGGTCGACCGCTGGCGGCCGGAAATCACCCGCTTTGTCGCCAATGCCAGTCGTCACCACCTGTTGCCTGCCGTGGAAGGGGTGAGCAGCCTGGAGATGGAGGCACTGTGCGAGGAGGCGGGGGTGCGGTTTCTTTCCGGTGATCTGATCGGCGATTGGACCGAGGTTCCCGAACATGTTGTCCGCCGCTCCCGCGACGATTTTGAACGCCACAGCGTCAGCATAAAGAACCGTCAGCACGAGTAAAGCGGCCTGGCCTCAGACGGCAGCCGCGGCCGACAGGCGGTCGATGACCTGCCGTCCCTGGATTAGAGCCGCCTCGCACAGCCCCGGCATGCCCGACACCAGACGTTGGGTTTCCACCTTGTCGCCCTCACTGGCAGCGATCATCAGGGCTCGGGAATGCCGTGACAGGGTCATGAATCCGAGGTTTCCTGCGGCGGAGACCAAGGAATGGGCTTCCTTCTCCACCCGGCCCAGATCATCCCCAGCGGCCAGGATTGCCTCCACGCGGGTGTGGAAAGAGGTCAGTGCCTCGTTCAGTAACTGCACGCCGACATCATCGCCCACCACCAGCAGCAGATTATCCAGTACCGCCTGTTCCAGGGCGGGGCCAGCATTGGTCGGTACCAGGGCTGCACCGCCCGAGATCGGGAGCGGGGCTTCGTTTCGGGTCAGGCGGAAGCCGGCAATATCCGCAATGGCTTTGTTGAGCGCCTGGGGCGTAACGGGTTTGGCCACATGGCCGTTCATCCCGGCGTCAAGGCAGGCCTCGCGCTCCTCGCGCAGGACATTCGCGGTCAGCGCCAGGATGGGCAGCGTGCCGCCAGCCTGACGGATCCGCCGCGTGGCCTCCATCCCGTCCATAACGGGCATCTGCACATCCATCAGGACAAGATCGAGGCCGCCCCCGTCCCGCGCCACGCTGCTGACCGCATCCGCGCCGTTCTCCACCACGGTCACATGGTGGCCGGCTTTTTCCAGGATGGTGCGTACCAGCATCTGGTTGGCGAACACATCTTCTGCCAGCAGGATCGACAAGGGTCGATAAGAGGGCAGGGCGGTTGCGTTCACCGTTTCGGTGTCGGGCGGTGGGGCGCTGGTAACTGCAAGCGGCAGGGTGACTTCAAACCGGCTGCCGGCGCCCGGTTGGCTGGTCACCGCGATCTGGCCCTGCATGGCTTCGACCAGACGTTTGGTGATGGCCAGACCCAGACCCGTGCCGCCGAAACGGCGGGTCACCGACGCGTCCAATTGACTGAACGGCATAAACAGATGTTTCTGCCGGTCAGCGGGAATGCCCATGCCCGTATCAATCACGGTCAGGCGCAGTTGCACGCCAGTGCGGGCCACGGTCAGGACCACACTGCCCTTGTTGGTGAATTTTACGGCGTTCGACAGCAGGTTCAACAGCACCTGCCGCAGCCGGGTTGCATCCCCCAACACCCATTCGGGAAGATCGGATGCGATTTCCGTCCGCAGGGACAGGCCCTTATCGGCGGCGCGCGGTGCCAGCAGGGCCATGCAGCTTTCCGCCAGATGGGCGGGATTGAGCGGACCCATCTCCAGTTCAAGACGCCCGGCTTCAATTTTTGACAGGTCCAGAATGTCGTCGACAATGGAGACAAGCGTGCGTGATGCCTCCATCTGCAAGGCCAGCCACTTTTCCCGTTCCGGCACCGGTGCCTTTTCATCGCGCAGCAGATCGGCAAAGCCGATGATTGCGTTCAGTGGTGTGCGGATTTCGTGGCTCATATTGGCCAGAAAGGCGCTTTTGGCGCGTTCGGCCGCCTCGGCCTGTCCCTTGGCATTGGACAGCGCCTCCACCTTGCCGGCCAGTTCGGCATAAAGCGTCTGAAGCTGTTCGGCCATGCGGTTGACGCCCGATGCCAGCACCGCAAACTCGTCGCGTCCCGATACTGGCAGCCGATGGTCCAGCTTGCCCTGACCGATGGCGGACATACCAGCCGCAATCCCGTTCAGGCCTTGCAGAACCCGCCGACTGGCGGCGGTGGCCAAAGCCACTGTAATGGCCAGCAGCAGCAGCGGCAGGACCTGCAAGACCATCAGCAGCCGGCCCCAGGCATTGACCCGTTCATTGGCATGTGCAGCAAGACGGTCTGCGTCCGACGCCATCACATTGTAGCGCAGTTGCAGCGTGTCCTGCGCAACACTGGCCGCTTCGGGGGCGGTGCGCGACTGGGTCAGGCGCACCATTCCGTCCATCATCAGGGCGTTATCCGCCGATATCCGGCGCAGCAGCGCCATGTCCACGGGGTCATTACCGATCCCCCGCATCCGCTCCAGCTCTGCCGATAGTTTCTCATGCGAGCGCTGCCACTGAAAAAGGGCGCGTTCACTGCCCGTGTCGCGATATTCATGCACCAGCAGGCTCAGTTCAAACACCGCCCGCACCAGGGTCTGGGCATCGGTGACCCGCGCAGTGGACCGGTCCATCCATTGCCAGGACCAGAGCGCCGACGCTGTGGACAGTACGAAGGCAACCGCCGCGAAGACCAGGGCTGTGGTGATTCGCGTTCGGATATTCATCGGTTCAGTCCAGCACCGTGACACGTGTCGGATCGACTTCCCGCAGAACATCACTCTGAAGGTAGCCCAGCATCTCACGCCCCGGACTGCCGCCCGCCCGCCGGAGATGCCCTTCCAACGATAGCAGCAGCGCCTGATCAAGACGCAGGGTGAAACCATAACTCTCCCAGTGGCTGCGGACCAGTGCCTCGTCAATGCCGGTGCCAGCGGCCACAATCGGGATGGCGCGCTCGCGGTCCTTCAAAATGGACCATTCGGCCGCCAGGAGGGCGCGTTCAAAACGAACCAGGGCGTCACGTCGGGTTTCCACCACATCACGACGCGTGGAGAGTATCCAACTGCCGGTGTAAAGGCCCGGCATGCTCAACAGGTCAAGCCCGTTGGGAAACAGCTTGGCCCCGGCGATCCGTGTGGTGGTCCAGACCGATGCAGCATCGATCTGGCCATCGGCCAAAGCCTGCATGATGTCATTGCTGCCAAACGGCACGAGTGTGACCTGACCCGTCAACCCCGACTGCATGATCAGCAGGTTCAGGAAATGTTCGGAATTGGTGTCGGGCGAAAAGCCGATGCGTTTGCCGACAAGCGTCGCCGGGCTGGTCAGGTTGCTGCCTTTGGGCGACGCAAGGACAATATCGCGGTCGGATGTCTGTACCGTCGACAGTATGCGGACAGGTTTGCCAGCCATCATGGCACCAGCCGCGGGCACATCGGACGACAGGGCGAGATCAGACCGATGATCCAACAGGGCGTCCATGGCCGATTTGCCATCGGTGATCCGCAGCAGTTCAACGGTCAGCCCTTGGTCAGCGAAATGCCCGTCGGCCTGGGCCACAAAAATCAGGGCAGACATCATCTGACCGCTTTCCGCGACCACCAGATGCGCTGTGCTGTCCTGATTGCGCAGCAGCATGATGCCAAAGGCACTCAACGCGGTGACCAGGATCGAGGCCAGCAACAGTTTCCAAGAACGCCACACGATCATGCCCGCACCAGAATCCCGATCCAGGCGCCTCGGCGCCGTCTCTCATGCGCCTTCAGCCTAACAGGCCAGGGGGCTGGTGACCGCAGTGCGGAACCTATCCTTTGGGTCAGGCGGGGAAGGACCCAAAAAGCCGAAGGGCCGGCCCCTTGCGGGTACCGGCCCTTTTCGGTTGTAAACAGATGGTGGGCGCGACAGGGATTGAACCTGTGACCCCTACCATGTCAAGGTAGTGCTCTCCCGCTGAGCTACGCGCCCATCTGTTTCCTCACCCCGGTTTTGCTATCGTCGCCGGCGTCGTTTCCGACACCGCCATCGGCAGCGCCGTCGGGGTGGGCGTGCTTATAGCGACCTCATCCGGCCATTGCAACACCCTGTTTTGAGAAATTTGTCGTTTTTTTCCGGAACGCGTCCGTTCGGGTGGCGGGGCCCGTCACAATTCGATACATCTTTCAGCCATGAGCAGCCTGGACCCCGCCCTTTCCCCTGACAAGGCGACCGCTCGTCCCCTGGACGTCGGCACGGGCGGTGGCGTGTTCCGCATCTGGCGGCCCCGACAACAGCTTCTGCCCGTGGTCCTGGCCTCGCCCCATAGCGGCCGTGATTATCCGGAAAGTTTTGTGACCCGCTCGCGGTTGGAAGCAAAAGCCCTGCGGCGGTCGGAGGATTGTTTCGTCGACGAGATATTCCGTCCTGCTGCCGAACTAGGCGCCCCCCTGCTGGAGGCGCTGTTTCCGCGCGCCTACCTGGACCCCAACCGCGAACCGTTCGAATTTGATCCCGCCATGTTCGAGGGGGCTCTGCCATCCTATGTGAACAGCCGGAGTCCGCGCGTGGCGGCAGGCCTGGGCACCATCCCGCGCGTTGTCGCCAATGGCGAAGAGATCTATCGCCAGCGGTTGCGGTTTGCCGAGGCAGTGGAGCGCGTGGATCGCTGCTATTACCCTTACCATGCGGCCCTGCGCAGCCTGATCGATGGAACCAAGGCGCTGTTTGGCTATTGCATCCTGGTCGATTGCCATTCGATGCCGTCGATCGACCTGCCGCCGGAGGCAGCAGCCAGCGGCGCACTCGATATGGTGCTGGGGGATTGTTTCGGCAGTGCCTGTGCCCCGCCCGTGACCCAGGCGGCCGAGTCCGTTCTGACCGATCTGGGCTATGTGGTCGGACGCAATGCGCCTTATGCCGGCGGCTATACCACACGGCATTATGGTCGGCCCGCGGATGGGGTTCATGGGTTGCAGATTGAACTGAACCGTTCGCTTTACATGGATGAGGTTGCTTTGGCGCGCCGCCCCTATCTTGAAACCCTGGCCGGTCATATGTGCCAGTTGGTCTCCCGGCTCGCCTCGGTGCCGGCCGAAACGCTGCGCCCGCGCGGCGGCTGACGGGGGGAAGAGGCATGCTGATCCGTACCGCCCGTGCTGGCGACGCCGCCGCCATCGCTGCCATCTACGCCCCTCATGTCAGTGAGGGTACGGCCAGCTATGAAACGATCCCTCCCGATGGCGGCGAGATGGCCTTGCGTATGGCAGCGATCCAGGCGCAGGGTTTTCCCTATCTGGTCGCCGAAAGCGCCGGTACGATCCTGGGCTATGCCTATGGCAGCGCTTTCCGCAGCCGCCCCGGTTACCGGTTCACGGTGGAGAATTCGATCTATGTGGCGCCGCAGGCGCAGGGGGCCGGTGTTGGACGCGCCCTGTTAAAAGCCCTGATTGACCAATGCACGCGCGCCGGATTCCGTCGCATGCTGGCCGTTATTGGCGATGGCAGCAATGAGGGGTCGGTCGGTCTGCACCGCGCCCTGGGATTTGAACTGGCCGGCACCGTGCCAGGTCTTGGCGTTAAACATGGACGCTGGCTGGACTGGGTGCTGATGGTTCGCCCGTTGGGTGACCCCAACGCCCCTCCGCCGGGCCCCCAGGACGCTCCTGGCCTGCCACCGGCGATGTGACGGGCGTTACAGGCCCCGTTGGCGGAGCAGGTCCTGAACCCGGTCCGCCAGCAGGCCGGTATCCCGCAATGGCTGGTACTGCCACTGTTCCACCTGTCCCCGAAAAGGCCGTGTGATCCCGTCTGCCTGCAACCGGCTGTGGAAGCGCTGGAATTTCGGCGCGTTGCCCGGCAGGTCGATGATATGGACCGGTTTGCCGGTGCTGGCCGCCTCCGACACCATGGCGACACTGTCGGACGTGACAATCAGGGCATCGGCCAGGGCCAGCATGCCAAAATAGGGGTTGGGACCGCTGCCATCCCAAAGGAAGACGGGCAGGTCGGCCAATGACTGTCGCAGGATCGCTTCATTCTCAGCGCCGGTGCGGCGCGATGTGGTGATCATCATGCCGACCCCATGCTCTCGCACCAGCCTGGCCAACTGTGTCGCCGTGTTGGTCATCAGGTCCGGTGTCAGGCGGCAGAAGCGGTTCGACCCGCCAATCATGACGGCCACCAAAGGCCGCGGCTGCCCGGCGGCCAAGGGTGCCCAGTCGATGGCGGCGGCGTCCAGCTTCTGCGCGGTCACCCGGTGGATGGCCCCGATGCTTACCACCAGATTGGCCGCTGACTTACCATCATGGCGGGGCAGGGAGACCAGATCGAACCGGTCAAACGGCACGCCCGGATTCTGGATATGCACCCGCACCGTGCGTGCTGACCGCCGGCCAATGGCCATCGACAGCGCCACGGCCTGTCGTCCTGAACTGATCAGCAGGTCCGGCCAGGGCGGGTCCAGCCGGTCCGATGCGGAGGACAGGGGCAGGTCCAGCCCAGGCAGAGGCAGGTAGGGTGTGGTCTGTCGCCAAGGGCTGCGCAGGGCCACCCGCTTCACCATTGGGGTCAGACCCAGGGCTTCGGCCAATCCCAGGCAGGGGTTTTCGATTCCCGCCCGTCCATCCGACAAAACCCAACATGTAGGAGTTTTGTTGTTCGCATACGTATGCGAGGACTTGTCCCCAGGAAATTTTGTGTCGCAATCCGGCTCGCCCTTGCGGCCTGAGCCGTCCCGTGTAATATCCTTGCTCAAATCAAGAACTCCTGGAGTTAAAAAATCACCATGCGGCGGGTCAAACTCGACCGAATTGATCGGCGCATCCTGCGCGACCTGCAGGCGGACGGCCGGATGACCAATGTTGAATTGGCGCGGCGGGCCGGTATCTCGGCTCCCCCCTGTTTGCGGCGTGTACGTGCGCTGGAAGAGGCGGGCTATATCCGAGGCTACCATGCCGACATCAATCCGGAATCCATGGGCTTCCATGTCACGGTTTTCGCACAGGTCGGCCTGTCGTCCCAGGCGGAAAGCGATCTGAAGCGCTTCGAATCGCTGGTCAATTCCTGGCCGGAGGTTCGGGAGTGCAACATGCTGGCCGGTGAGACGGACTTCCTTCTGAAGGTGGTTGCCGTCGACTGGGACAGCTATCAGCGCTTCCTGACCACCAAACTGACGGCGGCACCCAATGTCAGTCATGTGAAGTCGGCCCTGGCCATCCGCCAGTCCAAATACGCCCCTGGCGTGCCGATTGATGTGGATGTCGGTCCGGAGTCGAAGGACGAGGACGACGAGGATATCGAAGACTGAGGGTCTTCGCGGGAAAGGCGCCCCACGGGGCGCCTTTTTTGTTTTAACCGATGGCCATCCGCGCCAGCCCGAACGCCGCCCCTGCCAGCACCAGCCAATGCACAGCCAGGTTAAAGCGCAGCAGTGCGATCAAGGCGATGGCCGCCACGAACAGGGCCACCCAATTCACCCGCCCGCCGGTCAGAATCACCGCTTCGCCCAGCACCACGCCCAGGTTCAGGATCACACCGACCACGGCGGCCGTGATGGCTGCCAGCGCCCCGGCCGCTGCGCGGTTATGGATCAGCGCCTCCACATAGGGTGCCCCGGCGAAAATGAAGAAAAAGCACGGCAGGAACGTGACATAGGTGGTCAGAACGGCACCGATCACCCCGGCCAGACCGGGTGACAGGTCTCCTGGTTGGTTCCAGCCCGCAAAGAAGCCGACATATTGGGTAACCAGGATCAGCGGACCTGGCGTGCTTTCGGCCAGAGCCAACCCGTTTACCATGTCAGCAGGCGTCAGCCATTGATAGGTTTCAACCGCCCGTTCCGCGATGAACGGCAGCACCGCATAGGCGCCACCAAAGGTCACGAATGCCGAGGTGGTGAACAGGTCGGCAATATCAGCCCAAGGCTTCTGCCCCAGCAGCAGCACAACACCGATCACCGGCACCAACAACAGCCCGGCGAACAGCATCGACAGGCGCAGCAACCGTTTCCCGCTGCGATCCGCCTGTTGGTCATCCGGCACAAAATCATCCGTCACCCCGTGTCCGACCGGCGCGAACACTGGTTTGCCTGCCTTGGCCGCGAGATAGCCGATCAGGGCGGCGCCGGCAATCAGCGCCGGGAAGGGCAGGTGGCCAAGATAAAGGCCCAGGAACGCCACCAGGGCCAGCAGTAGCGGGGCCGGGCCCTTGAGCGTGCGCCGGCCCAGGCGCCAGACGGAAGCAGCGATGATGGCGATGACCACCGGCTTTACCCCGTCAAACAGGGCGGCCACCCAGGCCAGATCCCCATGTTCGGCCGCCAGCCAGGACAGACCCAGGAGCACCAGCGCCCCTGGCAGGACAAACAGCCCGCCCGCGACCAGTCCGCCCAGCGTCCCATGCAGGCGCCATCCGATATAGGTGGCCAATTGCTGTGCCTCTGGCCCTGGCAGCAGCATGGCGAAGTTCAGCCCGTGCAGGAACCGCGTGCTGTCAATCCAACGGCGTTTATCCACCAGTTCCTGCTGCATCAGCGCAATCTGTCCGGCTGGGCCACCAAAGCTGACACAGCCCAGCCAGAACCAGAACCGCAACGCCTCCCCGAAACCGGGCATCCTGATCTCCCTTCACCCAAACGGGCGAATGCTGCCGGGGTGGTCGCAGGGATGCAACCTTGTCATTGTGACAAGACAAAGAATGCGCTGACGCGGCCCTTGCGTCAGGAAGAAGGGATAGAACCCTGGATCGGCCCGATGTACACGCCCATACATTTCAAGATGGAAGACAGCGACACGCTCGCCCTTCTGGAAACAATGTCCTTCGCCACACTGGTCAGCCTGGGCCAGGGCGGGTTGTTATCCACGCCACTGCCGCTGCTACTGGACCGGTCGGATGGGGGTATCCGTCTGATCGGCCATGTGGCCCGCGCCAATCCACACTGGAAAGATTTTGATCCGGCTGTGCCCTCACTGGCTGTTTTTCAGAGCGGCGACGGCTATGTCACACCAGCATGGTATGCAGAGAAGCAGAAAACCGGCAAGGTTGTGCCCACCTGGAACTATATTACCATCCATGCCCATGGGCGGCTGGAGATAGTGTCGGATGCGGCGGGATTGCTGGAGATCGTCAACCGCCTGACCAACCGGCATGAGGCCGGGCGGGAGCAGCCCTGGCAGGTTGGTGATGCGCCGCCGGACTATATCGCTGCCATGCTGCGCGGCATAGTCGGTGTTGTCCTGCATGTGGAAAGGCTGGAGGGCAAGGCCAAATTGTCCCAGAACAAGGATGAAACGGACCGCGCCACCATCCGCGCCGGGATGGCGGCGATCCTGCCCATCCCGTGACGGCTAAGCCCGGCCCATTAATCCCAGGCGAATGGCAAGGCCAAGGAAAACCGTGCCGGACGCCCAGTTCAGCAGTTTGGCCACCGTCGGGTTGCGGGCCAGATGTCGGCCCAACCCGCCCGCACCGGCACCCACAGCAGCATTCACCACCGTGCCGGACACATTCATCATCGTGCCCAGGATCAGGGCCTGTATCACCACGCTGCCGCGGGCGGGGTCGATGAATTGCGGCAGGAACGCCACGAAAAAGATCGCCACCTTGGGGTTCAGCATATTGGTGATCGCCCCACGCAGGAAGATGCGGCGGATGTCCTTCTGCGTCACCTTGGCGCCGTCGGCCGCCGGCGGGGCAGCGCGGAATGTGTTCCAGGCCAGCCAGACCAGATAGGCGGCCCCCGTCCAGCGCACAATCTCAAACAGGAGGGGTGAGGCCATCAGCAGTCCGGCCAGCCCGAAGGCCGCCGCCGCCGTGTGCACCATGGCCCCGCATGCCACACCCAGGGCAGCGGCCACCCCCGCGGTTGTCCCCCGATGTGCCCCGCTGCCCAGGCAGAACATCATGTCCGGGCCCGGGGTCAGGTTCAGCGCCAGGGCGGCGGCCATGAACAGCAGCAATGTCTCAACAGGGAAATCGGGCATGGGCGGGGCACTCCATCACCGTCGATGCCCCCATGCTGACGCTGAAGGCCGGCTTACGCCACCACGATTTCTTCAGCCCTGTATCCCTGGATGTAGAGAAGGGCCGTGAGGTCGCCATGGTCGATCCGGGCACGGGCCTGCGCGGCCACGCTGGGCTTGGCGTGATAGGCCACACCCATGCCCGCCGCCAGCAGCATGGGCAGGTCGTTGGCGCCATCACCCACGGTGATGCTGGCCGCCACGGGCACGCGCTTGGCGGCCGCGATGCGGATCAGGGCCTGATGCTTGGCATCCTTGTCGAGGATCGGCTCGAATACCGTGCCGGCCAGCTTGCCACCCTCGGCAATCAGATCATTGGCCTGATCCTCGTCAAAGCCCAGCGTTTCGCGGACATGCGCGGTGAAGGTCTTGAACCCGCCTGAGACCAGGGCGCAGTAAACCCCATGTTTCTTCAACGTAGCGATCAGGGTGGACGCCCCCGGCATATAGGTGATGCGCCCGATCATATCGGTCAGCACACCGGCATCCAGCCCGGCCAGCAGCGCCACACGTTCACGCAGCGCGCCCTTGAAGTCGATCTCGCCATTCATGGCGCGGTGGGTGATGGCGGCGATACGCTCCCGCGCCCCAACCAGATCGCCCAGCTCGTCCAGCATCTCCTGCTGGATAATGGTGGATTCCATATCGGCGACCAGCACCGACTTGCGCCGGCCCTCCACCTCTTGCGCCACGATATCTACGGGCAGGCCCGCCAGCGCCTTGGCCACCGCCGCCTGCGCCTGATCATCATTCAGCCCGTCAAAGCCGATATCGCAGGCAATGCCCGGCACCAGCCAGTCTGCCGGCGCCGTCTGCGCCCCCAGATCGGCCAGGGCCGCACGCGTGGTCTTGGCGACGGCATCATCCATCTTGAAGGCAGCCGGATCGGCGATCAGGGTCAAGACTTGGCGCAGCATCGTAGGTCCCGTCCATAGGAGGTGGTCGATTGCCGCCCTTATCGCCGCTGCGAGACGGGAGCGCAATGGTGGCTGGACGGGGGGCGGGGATGCTCAATCGTGGCGGGGGTGGATGCGCACTTTCCGTTCCTGCCGCAATTGCAGGAACCGGTCGATCAGCCGTCGATAGAAGCCCGGCGGAAGCAGACCATAGGCGAAACGTCCCTGATTTCCGGGCACGGGATGCAGGTCGAAACCGGGCCAATTGAAGACATTCAGATCATTCAGCACGACCCAAGACTTCTCCCCATCCAATCCCAGATGCGCCTTCACGGCAGAGGGGATTTCCAGGCAAGCGGTTGGGTCGGCTGGCGGGCTGTGGGTGATGGGGGCCACTGTCACCTGGGGTGTAGCGCTTCCGTCAGGTTGGACACACAGCAGGATTGCGGCGGGCCTGTTCTTCCGCCCCTCTGTCAAACCCGCCAATGCTTCATGTCGCCAGAGATAGGAATAACAGATGACAAGGCCGTTTTCCGGCTTTGGCAAGCTCATCCCTGCTTACTCGTCTAGTAAGCTATCAAGATGGTGATGGGCTGGATCCATCTGGGCCTTGCCGATGGCCTCCACGATCTCGTCAGGCAGTTCCTCGATAAGGTAGGCCTTGCGTGCGGCCTGCGCCTTCAGCCTTTGATATTCCTCGAAGGCTGGGGCCGACATGAAATAGCCGCTGGTCCGACCATGGCTGGTGATGGCGACCGGCTCCCGCTGCGCCTCCTCTTTGTAACGGCCGAAATTCTTGGCGAACTCTGTGGCGGTGACGGCAACCATGCGCCTCTCCGTAAGTTCTGTAATTTACGGAATTGTAGTGCGCTTTGGGTTTATGTCCAGAGACATCAACTGTTCTGCACCCATCTGGAACCGGCATAATATGCCCTTCATGGAAATGGAGATGTTGCCATGGCCACGATCCTTGCCCAGAAGGCTGGTAAAAACGCAGATGCAAGGCGGGAAACGCGCGCTGCTGCTTCCGCGCGCCTGAAATCCATTTTAGATAAATCGTCGCTCCCGAGCGAGATTGAAGGACTGTCCGACGAAGAGATTGCCCGGATGGCCGACGACATGGTGCGTGAGGTCAGGTCGGCGACCCGTGGCGGCGCTTGATAGGCGGGTTATCATCGACTGCAATGTCGTTGTCTCGGCGGCGCTGGGCAGTGTCTTTCTGGATGAATTTGGCTGACGGTCCGCTTGCGAAACCCCGCCTCAGGGGCTAACACCCGTCCATGAGCCAGCCCACTACCCCACCTCGCCCCGTCCTCATCATCGGCGGCCCCACCGCGTCCGGCAAGTCAGGGCTGGCGCTGGCCTGGGCGAAGCGCGCCGGTGGGGTGGTGATCAATGCTGACTCTATGCAGGTCTATGCCGATCTGCGTATCGTCACGGCCCGCCCGTCAGAGGCGGACGAGGCCGAGGCGCCGCACACTCTCTATGGTGTCGTGCCCGCGTCGGTACGGATGAGTGCGGCGCGCTGGCGCGAACTGGCGCTGGCGGAGATAGACACGGCCCATGCGGCTGGGCGTCTGCCCATCGTGGTGGGCGGAACCGGTCTTTACCTGCGCTCCCTGATGCAGGGCCTGTCCGACATCCCCGACATCCCAGCCCCGGTACGCCAGGCCGCCATGGAGCTTCAGGGCGACATTGGCAGTCCCGCTTTGCATGAAAGGCTGGCCGTGGTCGATCCCGTAACGGCCGCGCGCCTGCACCCGACCGACAGCCAGCGCCTGATCCGTGCCTGGGAGGTCATTCAGGCCACGGGACGGTCGATCAGCGACTGGCAGGCGGCCCCACCCGCCGACGTGCCCACGCATCTGTCCTTTACCACCCTGGTCGTGGAACCCCCGCGTCCGCGCCTTTATGCCCAGTGCGACAAGCGTTTCGTGACAATGCTGGAACAGGGGGCGGCGGCGGAGGTGGCAGCGCTGATGGCGCAGAACCTGGACCCGGCCTTGCCCGCCTGTAAGGCGCTGGGCGTGCCCGAAATCGCCGCCATCCTGACCGGTGCCATGGACCGGGAAGCCGCCATTGCGAAGGCGCAGCAACTGACCCGCAATTATGCCAAGCGTCAGTTAACATGGTTCCGTAACCAAATGCCTGCCGCAGTGCGGTTGGATTCGACGGAACTTGCATCTGAGATCGCGTTCACGAAATTTTATGACCGGATCATGACAGGCATGACTAAGAACATTGCCAAAATCGGTTGACCATCTTTCCGGTTCCGTCTAGGGTGCCGCCACGTCGCCTTTCGCCCCTGCGAGATGCGGCGTTTTTCAACCCCGTTGGAACTGTTTGAAAGCGTCTGCCATGTCTTCGGGAACCATCCTCTCCGGTGCGGAAATCGTCATCAAGGCCCTTAGGGACCAAGGTGTAGATACGATCTTCGGGTATCCGGGCGGGGCGGTACTACCCATCTATGATGCGTTGTTCAAACAGAACCAGATCAAGCATGTCCTGGTTCGCCACGAACAAGCCGCTGTCCACGCCGCCGAAGGCTATGCCCGTTCGTCGGGCAAGGTCGGTGTTGTGCTGGTCACGTCCGGCCCCGGTGCCACCAATGCCGTCACCGGCTTGGTCGATGCGCTGATGGACAGCATTCCGATCGTCTGCCTGACGGGCCAGGTGCCCACGCATCTGATCGGTAATGATGCGTTCCAGGAATGCGACACCACCGGCATCACCCGGCCGGCGACCAAGCACAATTATCTGGTCAAGGATGTCAATAATCTGGCCCGTACGCTGCACGAAGCATTCTATGTGGCCAAGAATGGACGTCCTGGCCCGGTTGTCATCGACATCCCCAAGGATGTGCAGTTTGCCGACGGCGTCTATCGCACGCCGGGCGAAAGCCAGCCCAAATCCTATCGCCCGCAGGTGAAGCCCGACCTGAACAAGGTCGAGGAAGCGGTGGAGATGCTGGCCAATGCCAAGCGGCCCATCTTTTATGTTGGCGGCGGCGTCATCAATGCCGGCCCGGTGGCCAGCCAGTTGTTGACACAACTGGTGCGCATGACCGGATATCCCTGCACCACCACGCTGATGGGTCTGGGCGCCTATCCCGCCCATGATCAGCAGTGGCTGGGCATGCTGGGCATGCACGGGACCTATGAGGCCAATCTGGCCATGCATGGCTGTGACCTGATGGTTTGCGTCGGCGCCCGGTTTGACGACCGCGTCACGGGCAAGATCAGCGAGTTCAGCCCCGGATCGAAGAAGATCCACATTGATATCGACCCGTCGAACATCAACAAGAATGTGCGTGTGGATCTGCCGATCGTCGGCGATGCGGCCTATGTCCTGGAAGATATGATCCGCATCTGGAAGGCCCGCAACAAGCGGGCCGACCAGGTGGCGCTGAAGGCCTGGTGGGACCAGATCGCTGTCTGGCGGTCAAAGGATTGCCTGCGCTATGAGAAGACTGACAAGGTCATCAAGCCGCAATATGCGCTGGAACGTCTGCGCGCCGCCGTGGCCGGCCGCGATGATGTGTATATCAGCACGGAAGTCGGCCAGCATCAGATGTGGGCGGCGCAGTTCCTGCCCTTCAATAAGCCGAACCGCTGGCTGACCTCGGGCGGGCTGGGCACCATGGGCTATGGTCTGCCCGCCGCCATCGGTGCGCAGATTGCCAACCCTGGCGCGCTGTGCATTGATGTCGCGGGTGAGGCGTCGATCCTGATGAATATTCAGGAAATGGCGACGGCCCTTCAGTACCGCCTGCCAGTCAAGGTCTTTATCCTCAATAACCAGTGGATGGGCATGGTCCGGCAGTGGCAGGAGCTGCTGCATGGTTCGCGCTATTCGGAAAGCTATTCAGAGGCGCTGCCTGACTTTGTGAAGCTGGCTGATGCCTTTGGCGGTGTGGGGCTGCGCGCCACCAAAGTGTCGGAAGTGGATGATGTCATCGCCGAGATGATCGCCACCCCCCGCCCCGTGATTGTCGACATGTGCGTGGATCAGAAGGAAAACTGCTTCCCCATGATCCCTGGCGGCAAGGCCCATAATGAAATGCTGCTGGGCCCAGCGGACAAGGTCTCCGAAGCCACGCCGGAGGAGGGGATGGTGCTGGTGTAATCCAGCCATCCTCATATCCGCCTCGACCGACCCTGACCCGACTTCCCGGAGCCTTGCCCCGTGACCCAAGAGACCAACATCCGCCGCCACACGATCTCCGTGCTCGTCGATAACGAGCCGGGTGTGCTGGCGCGTGTCATCGGCCTGTTTTCTGGCCGTGGCTATAATATCGAAAGCCTGACCGTGGCAGAGATTGATGCCAGCGACAGCCTGTCGCGCATCACCATTGTCACCTCCGGCACGCCCATGATCATCGAACAGATCAAGGTGCAGTTGGAGCGCCTGGTCCCCGTTCACAAGGTCAAGGATTTGACCCTGGAAGGCCCGTTCATCGAGCGGGAAATGGCCCTGGTCAAGGTCGTGGCCAATGGCGAAAAGCGCGTTGAATCCTTGCGCATCGGCGATGTCTTCAAGGCCCGCGTCGTGGACGCCACCATCTCCAGTTTTGTGTTTGAAATCACCGGCACCGCCGATGATCTGGACCGCTTCATCGACTTGATGCAGCAGTTGGGTGAGGTTGATATCAGCCGTACCGGGGCTGCTGCCCTGTCGCGGGGCACCTCGACCCTGTAAACCCCTTATTCCCAATGCCGGATTCCCGTTCCGGGGTCCGGACATGACCACAGCAGAGCAGAACGAAGGAACATTCCCATGCGCGTCTATTACGATCGCGACGCCGACGTCAACCTGATCAAGGGCAAGAAGGTGGCCATTGTCGGCTATGGCAGCCAGGGCCACGCCCACGCCCAGAATCTGCGCGACAGCGGTGTCACCGACGTGATCATCGCGCTGAAGGCCAATTCGCCGACCCGCGCCAAGGCCGAAGCTGCTGGCTTCACCTGCGTCACCCCGGCCGAGGCTGCCGCCACCGCCGACGTGATCATGATCCTGACGCCGGACGAGCATCAGGCCGACCTGTACAATAACGAGATCGGCCCGAACCTGAAGCAGGGTTCCGCCATCGCCTTTGCCCACGGCCTGAACGTGCATTTCCGCCTGATTGAGCCGCGTCCCGACACGGATGTGTTCATGATCGCGCCGAAGGGCCCCGGCCATACGGTGCGCGGTGAATATAAGAAGGGCGGCGGTGTTCCCTGCCTGGTGGCCGTTCATCAGAACGCGTCGGGCAATGCCCTGGACGTCGCCCTTTCCTATGCCTGCGCCGTTGGCGGTGGCCGTTCCGGCATCATCGAGACCACCTTCAAGGAAGAGTGCGAGACCGACCTGTTCGGCGAGCAGGTGGTGCTGTGCGGTGGCCTGACCAAGCTGATCCAGGCCGGTTTTGAGACCCTGGTCGAGGCCGGCTATGCCCCGGAAATGGCCTATTTCGAGTGCCTGCACGAAGTGAAGCTGATCGTGGACCTGATCTACGAAGGCGGCATCGCCAACATGCGCTACTCCATCTCCAACACCGCCGAATATGGTGACTATGTCACCGGTCCGCGCATTGTGACGGACGAGACCAAGGCCGAGATGAAGCGCGTTCTGGCCGACATCCAGTCCGGCCGTTTCGTGCGTGACTGGATGCTGGAAAACAAGGCCGGCACGCCCAGCTTCAAGGCCACCCGCCGCATTGAAGCCGAGCATCCGATCGAGGAAGTGGGCACCAAGCTGCGCGCCATGATGCCCTGGATCTCCGCCAACAAGCTGGTGGACAAGTCCAAGAACTAAGCTGTTTCAACGGTTTGGTTTGACGTATGACGCCCGGCAGGGAAACCTGCCGGGCGGTTTGCGTTTTGATGCGCGTGGCTAAAGATACAATTTTACCGACTTGCGCCTATCGCGCGAGTGGCATAGGATTTGTTCGGATCAAAATGATCGGCATATTGGGGGAGCCCATGATCTCGCTAAATGCGGGTTCGCTCTTCGGCGCCACAAACGCGGTGGCGATGAAGACGGCTATCGACCGCCATGTCGACAAGGCGGTTGAGGAGCGTTTCAAGAAGGTCGACGGGCCCGGATATCAGGGGCAAATCCAGCAGGATGTCTATAAACGCCTGTCAGATCTTGGCATTGGCGGCGGTGGTTTTGAAGAAGCCGCAAAAAGTGCCGCACGCATCGACGAACTCAGCAAATACATGGACAAGGCCCGGTCGGAAATTGACCGCAAGGCCGCTGGCGAGAAGCTGAACCAATCCAAACGCCGCATGAGCGAGTTGGAACAGGAGGCGCGTCAGGCGGCGGCGCGCGGCGATGCCCGCAAGCTGGCGCAGATTGCACGTGAAGCCACCGGCATGACCCGCAATCTGGCGCAAGAAGCCAAGAATCTGGTCGACGGTCGGTCGGTTGATCCCGCCGAACGGGCGGCCGCCATCGCGCGCGGTGAACCCGATCCGGCAATCCCCGTTGAGCCACAGCCCGGCATGACGGCTGCCGGCATTCCTGTTTCCTATGCCCGCGCCTATGTGCAGGAAGTGCGCGATTTTGCCGGACGGGCTCGCACCCTCCTGACCCAGGCGGAAGCCAATAAGGGCAACACGCTGTGGATGAGCGAGGAAGAAAAACAGGACCTGGCCGAAACTCTCAAGGCTGCCCGCGATGATCTGGCCGCTGCTGGTGAAATGCTGGAAAGGCTGAACGGGACACTGGAGGCGTTGGACCCGGGCGGGGCAGCGGCGGCCGGAGGCATTGACGCGGGGTCGGTGATGGAGGTGACCTCGACCAGCATCTATACCGAGACCCTGACCATTGCGGTACAGACCACGGAATCCTTCGTCTCGATCACGGCGTGATCAGCCGTTGATGTAAATCCGGTGATAGCGCGACCCGAGGCGGGTCAGCACTTCGTACCCGATGGTGCCGGCTTCTTTGGCAAATTGGTCAATATCGCGGTGCGGACCAAGAATGTCGGCCCAATCGCCCACCCGCCGCAGGTGGGCCGGGACGCCGCTGACATCCACGGTCAGAAGGTCCATTGATATGCGTCCGATCACCGGGGCGGGATATCCTGCGACCAGAGCCACCCCTTTGCTGGCCAGCGACCAGGGGTAGCCATCGGCATAACCCATACCCAGGGCAGCCACTTGGCCCGGTGCGGTGATGCGGTGCGTCGCATCATAGCCCACGGTGTCAGGTGGGGCGACATCACGGATTTGCAGGATGCGGGCCAGCAAGCGGATAACGGGTCGCATCGGATTGGGCAGCCAGGGAGCGGGGTTGGCGCCATAGAGTGCGATGCCGGGCCGCACCAGATTGAAATGATAATCGGCGCCATGGAAGATACCGGCAGAGTTCGACAGGCTGACCGGCGCTCGGGGCAGCCGCACCAGTGCCGTGCGCAACCGCCGCAACTGCTCCGCCGTGAATGGATTGCTCGGATCATCGGCACAGGCCAGATGGCTCATCCAAGCCAGGAGATCCATGCTATCCAAGATGCTTACGGCATCATTACATAACCGGTCCAATTCGGAAGGGGGCAGGCCCAGCCTATTCATTCCGGTATCGATATGAATAAATGCTGGTAACTTTCGGTCCAGCCGTCGGGCATAGGCGCCCCAGCGTTCAATCTCGCCCAGACTGCTGAGCACCGGGATCAGATCGCGCGCTGCCAGTTCGGCCTCTGTCCCGGTGGGCACACCATGCAAGACCAGGGTGCGGGATTGGGGCAGTGCGGCCTTCACCCGCACCCCGGCCTCGATATCCGCAACAAAGAAGCTTCGCGCGCCTGCCTTCCACAGGGCTGACGCTACGGCGACGTCGCCCAGGCCATAACCATTGGCCTTGACCACAGCGGCGCATTCCGCCCCCGGTGCCAGCGCCGCTATCTGCCGCCAATTGGCGGTCAGCGCTGCCAGATCGATGACCAGCACGGCGCCGACACGGGCTGCTTCGGGGCTGTTCAACAACCCCGCCAGCTCACTCGTCATACGATCCGCCACCATGTTGTGTGTCCAGATCGCCAAAGCGGGTATAGTTGCCATCGAAATAGAGGCGGACGGTGCCAACCGGGCCGTGACGCTGCTTACCGATGATCACGTCGGCGGTGTTGTGGACCTGGGCCAGCCGGTCCTGCCATTGCGCATAACGATCATTGTATTTGTCTTCCGACTCATCCGGGCGGCGGCCCGGTTCGGCGCGTTCCAGATAATATTGCTCACGGAATACGAACATCACGACGTCCGCATCCTGCTCGATCGAGCCTGATTCCCGGAGGTCCGAGAGTTGCGGCCGCTTATCCTCGCGGCTTTCTACCGAACGCGAAAGCTGCGACAGGGCAATGACGGGCAGGTCCAGTTCCTTGGCAATGGCCTTCAGGCCGCGGGTGATTTCGGAAATTTCCTGCACACGGTTCTGTTCACCACGGCCGGTCCCGCCCCCGCGCAGGAGCTGGAGATAGTCGACCACCACCAGCCCCAGCCCGTGGGTGCGTTTCAACCGGCGGGCGCGGGTGCGCACGGCGCTGATGGTCAGGGCAGGCGTATCATCGACAAAGAACGGCACCCGGGCCAGATACTGGCTGGCCTCGACGAATTTCGGAAAGTCGGTGGCGGTGATTTCGCCACGGCGGATCTTGTCGCCCGACACTTCCGCCTGGTCGGCCAGAATACGCAGGGCCAATTGTTCAGCCGACATTTCCAGGGAGAAGAAGCCGACCGGTGCCCCTTCCTTGCCGCCCGATAGCATATAGGCCTTGGCTGCATTGAAGGCGATGTTGGTGGCCAGCGCCGTCTTACCCATCGAGGGCCGACCAGCCAGGATCAACAGGTCGCTGGGATGCAGGCCACCCAGTTTGGTATCCAGATCGCGCAGGCCCGATGTCACGCCGGTCACATGGCTGGACCGGCGGAACGCCGCCTCGGCCGTCTGGATGGCAGCGGTCAAGGCGCGGTCAAAGGGGATGAAGTCGCCTTTGATGTCGCCCGTCGCTGCCAGTTCGAACAGCTTCTTTTCCGCATCCTCGATCTGGTCGTTGGCGGCGATGTCGATATCGTGCTTGTAGGCCTGATTGACCATATCCTCGCCGACTTCGATCAATTGCCGGCGCAGATAGGCGTCATGGATGATGCGTCCATAATCCTCCAGATTATGGACGGTGACGATGGCAGCCGCCAATCGAGCCAGATATTCCGGCCCCCCGATTTCGGTCAGGTCGCGGTCCTGCTCGAAATAGGCCTTCAAGGTAATGGGGTTTGCTACCTGGCCCCGGTCGATCATCTTCAGGATGGCCTGATAGATTTTCTGGTTGGCCGGGTCGAAAAAATGCTCCGGCCGCAGGAATTCGCCAACTTTTTCAAAGGCCTTGTTGTTGACAAGGATGGCGCCCAGCACGGTTTGTTCCGCTTCCTCATTATGGGGCGGCGTGCGGTAGGTCACGGCGGCGTTGCCGGCAAAGCCGGCAGGGTCGATCAGTTTGGTATCCATGGCGGCGGCATTCTAGCCGCCTGCCCCGGCGGCGTCACGCCATCACACGGGCAGGGGGACACAAACACGGTGGATGAAAGCTGGGGATAAGCTGTGGATAAGGCCGGGACGCAGCGCGACCAAAGAAAAAGGGCGGCCTCCTGAGAGACCGCCCTTCATCGCTACCAGAGAGGCCGACTGTTTCCATTCGGCACCGGGGCCTGGATCAGGCCTCGGTCTCCTCGGTGGCTTCGGTCTCTTCGACCGTCTCGTCCTCATCGTCCTGGTCGTTGCCGACGACCATGCCGCCACGGGCGGCCTGGACAGCGGCTTCTTCGACCGAACGAGCCACGTTCACGGTGACGCTCACGGCGACTTCCGGATGCAGGACAACCTTGACCTTGAACAGGCCCAGGGTCTTGATCGGGTCGGCGATGGCGACCTGTGCACGCGCGATCGTGGTGCCGGTGGCGGTCACGGCCTCGGCGATATCGCGCGAGGTGACCGAACCGTACAGCACGCCGGACTCGGCGGCCTGACGAACGACGACGACGGAGACGCCATCGACCTTCTTGGCCACAACCTCGGCTTCCTGCTTCAGCTCCAGATTGCGCGCTTCGATCTGCGCCTTCTGGGCCTCAAAGTAGGCCAGGTTTTGCTTGGTTGCACGGAGGGCCTTCTTCTTCGGCAGCAGGTAATTACGGGCATAACCCGGCTTCACCTTGACCACCTGACCGAGTTGGCCCAGCTTCTCGACGCGTTCCAGCAGAATGACGTCCATTGTCTTTGCTCCTGGTTCGCTTACTTCACGACGTACGGCAGAAGAGCCAGGAAGCGGGCGCGCTTGATCGCACGGGCCAGCTCACGCTGCTTCTTCGCCGAAACGGCGGTGATACGGGACGGGACGATCTTGCCACGCTCGGAGATGAACCGGGACAGCAGCTTGATGTCCTTATAGTCGATCACCGGTGCGTTCGGACCGGAGAACGGGCAGGTCTTCCGGCGACGGAAGAACGGACGACGGCCACCGCCAGAGCGGGGAGCGCCACCCGTGGGAGCGCCCTGGGGACGTTCGGTGGTCATGCGCGATCTCCTTCACCTTCACCGGCGGCGTCACGACGCGGGCCACGGCTGAAGCCGCCCTCGCGCGGACCACGGTCGCCAAATTCACGACGCGGGCCACGGTCGCCGAAGCCACCGCGGGGGCCACGCTCCGCGCGCTCGCCCTTGTTGGCGAGCATGGCGGTCTGGCCTTCTTCGATCTTCTCGACCTTGACGGTCATGACGCGCAGCACGTCTTCGTTGATCGACAGGTTACGTTCCATTTCGGCAACGGCCGCCGCGGGGGCGTCCAGGCCGAGATAAACATAATGACCCTTGCGGTTCTTGTTGATCCGGTAGGTCAGGGTCTTCAGACCCCACTGCTCGGTCTTGACGACGGAGCCGCCCTGTTCCTTCAGGATATTGCTGAAGGTCTCGGTCAGGGTTTCAACCTGAGTCGAGGAGATGTCCTGACGGAAAATCAGGATCGTTTCATACAGTGCCATAAAAACTCCCCATGGCTATTGATGGTCCGCCGCTGTGTCCGGAACAGGTTCCGGGTCAGCCGCACGGTCCTAGCCGGCGCCTTGGCCAAGCGTCGGCGGGGTTTCGGAAGCGGCGCACTATACAGATTGGCGGCCAACGCGCAAGGGGAGGCGCGGGCATGGACCGGCATGGGCGGGGTGTTGATCCCGCATGGACGCTGGGATCACGGTTCAGCATCCGCCGCGGCCGTCCGTGCGCTCGTCGCCTCGCGATGCAGCCGTTGGGCGGCAGGCGTATAAAGGACAGTGCTGATCCGTAGGCGGACATCCAGCGGCATCGCGTGTGAGCATGCCAGCCAGAAACCCACTTCCGGTAACTCCGCCACCACCCGCAGCTTCAAGGCCTTTATCTCCGGTGCTGAGAGGGAGCTGTCAAGCATCAGCCCGAAGCGGGGATGACCGGCATCGACCATCTGGGCCAGTTGCCGGTGGTCGTCGACGACGATGTGACGGATACCCCGGCTGTCCAGGATGGTGCGGTAAATCCCGCTGGGGGCGCCGACCTGGCCGCTTGCCACCGACAGCAGATCGGCTAGCCTGCCGTTGAAAGGGTCGTTGGCCCGTGTCACAAAGACGATTCGGTCCCGCTTCATTTTATACAGCCAGTTGACATTCTTCTCCCGCACCGGAAGCCGGGCATAGTTCAGCGAACAGGTATCGGGATTGCGCATCAGGTCATCCAGGCGTTCCTTGTCGGTCACTGGCCGAATAGTCAGCCGCACCCGTGCGCCATCGGCAAGCAGGGCCAGCCATTGGCCCAGGGCCCTGTGCGGCACACCCGTGACATCCACGTTGTTGGGGGACATGGAGAGCATCAAGATGATCTCTGGCGCGTCAGCGGCGCCATAAGAGACGATACTCCCCGCCGCCAGTGACGGTGCCGTCAACAGCGGGGTGACCAGGACCAGCAATAATGCCCGGCACCAACACGCAAGCCTGAACAACCGGATCGGTGATCCTGGCGGGCGAGGAAGGAAGGTTGGCGCTCTCATTGCGTGGGTGTTCCCGCATGCAGTTGGCTTGCCGGATCGGAATCCAGGGCCAGTTGCCGCAGATGCTCGGCCGTGCGGTCATTCAGCGCGGCAACCAGCCGTGTCGCCAGCGCATCTGACATGTCGCGGCTGCAGGTGAACCAGTATTCCTTGAACGGTAACTCGCCGACGATGCGTACGGGCAGCGAGGCCACTTCCGGAGCATCCAGAGTGCCACTGATCACGATGCCGAACCGCACCCGGCCCACCGCCACCATGCGGGCCAGCGCGCGCTGATCATCGACGATGGTATAACGGACGCCTTGCTTTTCCAGGATGTCGCGGTAAATGCCGGTGGGTGAGGCAATCTGGGTATCAGCCAGTTTCATCAGCGCCTCCAGCGGGCCGCTGAACGGGTCGTTGGCGGCGGCGATGATGACGATGCGGTCCCGCCGGATCACGTCCAGCCAGCGCACCATCGTTTCCCGCTCCGGGACGCGTGCAATCCCCAGAATGCAGCTATGTGGGCTGCGACCGCTGTCGGCAATGCGGCGCTCAAACCCCGCAGGCTGCAGACGCATGCGCACATTGGCCCGGTTGGCCACATGGGTCAGCCACCGGGTGATGGCCGGTTGTACATTCTGTTGTGGGTCCAGAAGGCGCGGGGTCAAGGGTACAAGAACCGTAATCGGCTCCCCCATTTCCGGCCCCACCTCCTGCGCGCCCACAGCGATGGTGCACGCCAGCAGCAGGGCGATCTGAAACAGGGCGAGGCGAAGGCAGGGGTGACGCATTGACGATGTCCGGTACAAGAAGCCGAATTATAGGGTCGGCCGCCGGACGGGCAAAAGTGCGCGCGGAGTCGATTCCGTATGGTATGCCCCCCCCTTGACAAGGGAGCCTACCCACCTTGGCTGGTTGCCAAGTGATGGGGGGAGGCCAGAGAACTATCCAAACATTCTCTGGAATCTGATTAAGACCAGGGGCCGGCTGGCTGCTTCATCGCACCGGTCCCCCGACAGTGATCGGAGGGGGTGTTCATTAATGCCGGTCCCGCCGATGATTGTTCATTCCGCCGGAAACTTGGCCAAGCGGGTGCTGAACGGTATCGCCAGCATTCGGAGTTTTTCAGCTTCTTCCGATTTCAGTGCCGTTGTCAGACGGTCGACAATATCGGGTGGTAAATTGCGCGAGCATGCAAACCAGAAGTCGAGTGGCGGTGTTTCAGCCACAATCCGCAGCCCCATGCCCTTCACATCCGGTGTTTCCAGTGTGGCACCGATCAACATGCCAAAACGCACGCGTCCCGCAGCCACCATCCGGGCAACAGAGCGCTGGTCATCGACCGCGACATGCGGGATGTCCCGCAGAGCCAGAAGTTCCCGATAGATGCCACTCGGAGCGGCAACCTGATCAGGCAGGATGGACATCAGCGCGTCGATATCACCGTAAAAACTGTCATTGCCGCGGGCAACAAACAGGATGCGGTCCTGTCCAATGCGCGTCAGCCACAATGCCCCGGCCTCACGTGATGGAACCCGGTCATATCCCACCACGCAGTGGTTGGGCCGGCGGGAAATGTCAGCGGCGCGACGGTCAAAGCTAGAGGGCTGTATTTCCAGGTAAACCGACGCCTGTTCAGCCACGTGGGCCAGCCAGCTTGCCATCGCCGGCTGCAACCGTGCGCGGTTATCGATGAATGTTGGCATGATTGGCACGGCCAGCGTGACCTTCGCCGATTCTGGATTGCCAAAATACTCGGCCATTTCCTGTTCTGCCCCCGCCACGTTCAACGCCGTGACCAGACAGAGTGCAAGGCATGCCGCCGTCAGCACGCCCCAGCGTGCTGCTAAACCGGGCTTTCGGTTTTTGATGACCATGGTGGCTTCCGACGGGCCCGTGGATGATGAAGGTAACACAAAAAGACCTTAAGGTGCCAAAGGCCAGCCGGGAATCGGCCGTTAAGAATTGATGTTTCCTTGACGGTGGGGCCTGTTCGGCCTGCCTCCGCCTTGGCAAAGTTTCTGGGCTATTCTGCGCTAGACTGCGCTGCGGTGCCAGTATTTCCATTACCTTACCACAGCCTTCCGTAATGGTAACCAACAAGCAGCCGCGCCTCAACAGGGTGGGACAGCTTGACAGAGCCACGCGCCGCTGTATCAAGGCCCCACGTTATTTATGACAGGATTTATCCATGAGCCGCGCTTTCGTCTTTCCCGGTCAGGGCAGCCAAGCCGTTGGCATGGGCCGCGAACTGGCCGAACGGTTTGCCATTGCCCGCGACACGTTTGCCGAAGTGGACGAAGCCCTGGGACAGAAGCTGTCAGCCCTGATGTTCGAGGGGCCAGGCGACGATCTTACCCTGACCGAAAATGCGCAGCCGGCCCTGATGGCCGTCTCGGTGGCCGTGACCCGTGTGTTGCAGGCGGAGAAGGGCCTGGACCTGTCCAAGGCCGCCTTTGTGGCCGGACACAGCCTTGGTGAATATTCGGCGCTGTGTGCGGCCGGCGCGATCAGTTTGTCCGATACGGCACGCCTGCTGAAGCTGCGCGGCCGGTCGATGCAGAAGGCCGTCCCTGTCGGTGTTGGCGCCATGGCCGCCATTCTGGGGGCGGATCTGGAGGCTGCGCGCGAGATTGCGGCGGAGGCCGCCCAAGGCCAGGTCTGCACAGCCGCCAACGACAATGCCCCCGGTCAGGTGGTGGTGTCGGGCCATAAAGAGGCTGTTGAACGCGCCATCAAGATCGCGGCAGAACGCGGATTCAAGCGTGCGATGCTGCTGCCCGTATCCGCCCCCTTCCATTGCCCCCTGATGCAGCCAGCCGCCGATGCCATGGCTGAGGCATTGGCCGGGACAGCCATCCTGTCGCCCGTTGCGCCGCTGGTCGCCAATGTCACTGCCTCCGCCGTGACCGATCCGGAGACCATCCGCCGCCTGTTGGTGGAGCAGGTCACCGGTGCGGTCCGGTGGCGTGAAAGCGTGCTGTTCATGAAGGAACAGGGTGTGACCGATCTGGTCGAACTGGGTGCCGGCAAAGTGCTGGCCGGTCTGGTGAAGCGTATCGACAAGGAACTGGTGGCCAGTTCCGTTGGTCTGCCGGCCGATATCGATGGTTTCACTCTCGCCTGATCCGCTTTTCATCTCTGGAGGTTTTCCATGTTCGACCTGAGCGGCAAGACGGCCCTGGTCACGGGCGCATCGGGGGGCATTGGTGCTGCCATTGCCCGCACCCTTCATGGCAAGGGCGCCAAGGTGGCGCTGCATGGCACCAAGGTGGAGGCGCTGGCGGCGCTGGCTGCCGAACTGGGTGAGAACGCGGTCGTGGTGCCCGCCAACCTGTCCGATCCGGCACAGGTGGAGGACCTGTTCAAGAAGGCCGAGGCTGCGCTGGGCGGGACCGTCGATATCCTGGTCAATAATGCCGGTCTGACCCGTGATGGTCTGATCCTGCGCATGAAGGACGAGGACTGGGACAGCGTCATCAATGTCAACCTGACCGCCGGCTTCCGTCTGGCGCGTGCTGCCGTCAAGGGCATGATGAAGCGCCGCTGGGGCCGCATCATCGGCATCACATCGGTCGTTGGGGTCACGGGCAATCCCGGTCAGGTGAATTATGCTGCGAGCAAGGCAGGCATGATCGGCATGTCCAAGGCGCTGGCCCAGGAAGTGGCAACGCGTGGCATCACGGTGAATGCCGTGGCCCCCGGTATGATCGCCACGGCCATGACTGACGTGTTGAATGATGCGCAGAAGGAGGCGATGAACAGCCGCATTCCCGCCGGCCGCCTGGGCACGCCCGACGATATTGCGGCTGCTGTGCTGTACCTGGCTTCCAACGAGGCCGCTTATGTCACAGGCCAGACATTGCATGTGAATGGCGGCATGGCGATGATCTGATCAGCAAGGTGGGCCGGTTCCGTTCGGGGACTGCCTGCGCTTGCTGCTGCGAATGCTGGTCAGGGGCCGCTGTTCATGTTAGATGACGGCTCTTTCCTGACCGGCGTCGCGGGCCGGGCAAGGAATATGCTTGTTCCGTCTCCGCGATGGCCCTTAACAACCGGCTCCGGCCGGTCCCACCGGAAGATCCTGAAAGGTCAAATAAATGAGCGATGTTGCTGAACGCGTGAAGAAGATCGTTGTCGAGCACCTGGGCGTCGAAGAGGCCAAGGTCACCGACACCGCCAGCTTCATCGACGATCTGGGCGCCGACAGCCTGGACACCGTCGAACTGGTCATGGCCTTCGAGGAGGAGTTCGGCATCGAGATTCCGGACGACGCCGCCGAGAAGATCCTGACCGTCAAGGACGCCATCGACTTCATCAGCTCCAAGCAGGGCTGATCCCCAACGGTGGGATGGACGGGGCCGACCCCAGGGTCGGCCCTGCTCCTGGCAAATCCACCGTGGCGTGCCTATGTTCCCATCGGGTGTCGGCCCCGGTCGCCGCCCGCTTTCGTCTTCACATCTACAGGTCGGATACATGCGCCGCGTCGTCATCACCGGTATGGGTCTCGTGACTCCGCTCGGGGTCGGGGTGCAAACCAACTGGGATCGGCTGATCAAGGGTCAGTCGGGCATTCGCACCATCCAGGGCTTTGATGTTTCCGATCTTCCCTGTCGTATCGCCGGCCAGGTGCCGCGCGGTGACGGCAGCGACGGCACCCTGAACCTTGATCTCTTCATTCCGCCCAAGGAACAGAAGAAGATGGATGACTTCATCATGTTCGCCATCGCGGCGGCCGATGAAGCCATCAAGGACAGCGGCTGGAAGCCGTCCAATGACGAGGAATTCGAACGCACGGGCGTTTCTGTCGGCTCCGGTATCGGAGGCCTGCCCGGCATTTATGAGACCTCTCTGGTGCTGGCCGAAAAAGGGCCGCGCCGGGTTTCTCCCTTCTTCATCCCATCCTGCCTGATCAATCTGGCGTCGGGCCATATTTCCATCAACCATGGCTATAAGGGCCCGAACCATGCGGTCGTGACCGCCTGTTCCACGGGTGCCCATTCCATCGGTGACGCTGCGCGCATGATCGCGCTGGACGACGCCGATGTGATGGTGGCCGGTGGTGCAGAGGGTGCGTGCTCGCGGCTGGGTATTGCCGGTTTCGCTGCCGCCCGGGCACTGTCCACCAGCTTCAACGATACGCCCGAACAGGGCAGCCGCCCTTATGACAAGGCCCGTGACGGTTTTGTCATGGGCGAGGGGGCCGGTGTTGTGGTTCTGGAAGAACTGGAACACGCCAAGAAGCGTGGGGCCAAGATCTACGCCGAAGTGGTGGGCTATGGTCTGTCGGGCGATGCCTATCACATCACCTCGCCGTCGGAAGATGGCAATGGCGGCTTCCGGTCCATGCGCATGGCGATGAAGCGCGCCGGTCTCAACCCCGGCGATGTGGATTACATCAACGCGCACGGCACCTCTACGCCGCTGGGTGACCTGATCGAGCTGGGGGCTGTGAAGCGTCTGTTCGGCAATGATCTGGCTGGTGCGTCGATGTCGTCGACCAAGTCGGCCATTGGCCACCTGCTGGGTGCGGCGGGTGCTGTCGAAGCCATCTATTCCGTTCTGTCCATCCGCGATCAGGTGGTTCCGCCAACCCTCAATCTGGACAACCCGGATGATGGGACGGAAGGGGCTGATCTGGTGCCGAAGGTGGCGAAGGAGCGCAAGGTCCGCGCCGCCCTGTCCAACAGCTTCGGGTTTGGTGGCACCAACGCGTCGCTGGTGTTCAAGGCGCTGTCCTGAACCGCAGCGTGAGCGCGACGCCGGAAAACCAGACAAGACCACGCCGCCATTGGCTTCGGCTGACGGCGGCGTCGCTTTCTGTCGTCTTGCTGGCCGCCGCCGGCGCTGGCTGGCTGGGCTGGCAGCGTTATACCGGGCCGGGGCCTTTAGGCGCTGACAAGGCTGTGGTGATCCCGCGTGGAACGGGTGTGCAGGGAATAGCCCAGCGTCTGGTGGATGCGGGTGTCGTTCCGCATGCGCTTGATCTGATCATCGCATCGCGTTTGCGCGGGGACGGGGGCAAGTTGCGGGCCGGGGAATATCTGTTTCCGGCCGGTATCAGTGTGAAGGGCGCGCTGGACCTGATCATCTCCGGCAAGGTGATCGTTCACCGCGTGACAGTGCCGGAAGGGCTGACAAGCTGGCAGATCGTGGAACGGTTGCGGGCGGAGGAAACGCTATCGGGCGAGGTCACCAGCATCCCTGCCGATGGCTCCCTGCTGCCCGAAACCTATCAGTATCTGCGCGATGACCCCCGCACCGATATCCTGTCGCGTATGTCGGCCGATATGGAAAAGGTGCTGGACCGGCTCTGGGCCGAGCGTGACCCTAACCTGCCCCTGAAATCAAAGCAGGAAGCCGTCATCCTGGCCTCTATTGTCGAAAGGGAGACCGGGGTGGCCGCGGAACGGCCGCGGGTAGCGGGCGTGTTTGTCAACCGTTTGCGCATCGGCATGCGGCTTCAGTCCGATCCGACCATCATCTATGCCCTGTCGGACCGGCGCGGCCAGATTGACCGTGACCTGACCCGCGCGGACTGGAAACTGGAAAGCCCCTACAACACCTACATCATTCCGGGCCTTCCCCCCGGCCCCATCGCCAATCCCGGTCTGCTGTCGCTGCAGGCCGTGCTGAAGCCGGAAGCCCACAATTATCTGTATTTCGTGGCTGATGGCACCGGCGGGCACGCATTTGCGCAAACGCTGGCGGAGCATAATCGCAACGTCGTGAAATGGCGGCGTGTGCGGGATGGCGGGTGAGGGCTGCCAGGGACGGGCAGCAGCCAGACTGTCAGGGAAACAGATCGTCCACGGCCGACTGTGACATGACGGGCCCACTAGCAGCGGGTTCATCCTCCATCATGCGTGCGGCTGGCTTTGCCGGCGATGGGGGCGGTGGCGCTGGTGGGGGCGTTGCCGCAACCGCTTGTGCGGCCAGCGGATCAGCACCGGCGGCACGGGCGGCCGCCGCACCGGTCAACAGCATGTCGACCGCATCCTGATTGATGGCACCCCGCAGGGGCGGCCCATTCATCAAATGGGCATCCGGCCGCATATCCCTGGGCTCGCCGGCCAAGGCGGCCGCCATCTCGTCCGCGTCCAGATTTTCCAGGCCCCAGATCTGGATCATGGCATGCACGCGCCGTTCGATATAGCGCAGGGTGTTGACCACCTTGGTCATGCGCTGACCTGTAATGTCCTGAAAGGAACAGGCCGTCATGATTTCGGTCACCTCGTTATCCAGTGTCTGGGCGAGGTCGGGGTGGTCTTTACGTAAACGGTCGGCTACCGACTGAATCCGTTCCGAGCCATTCAGAATCTCGGTCGTTGCATGCTCGGTGGATTGCAGGATGGCATCCAATTCCTCTGTCGCCCGCATGATGCGGTCAGCAGAAGGATCATCGGGCTTCAGGGCGGCAATCTCTCGCCGCGTCTCTGCTATATGTGAAGAAAGGTCCTGCAACTCTCGTCGCAGGACCTTGATATGAGATTTGGGGTCTACTTCCGGAAGATCGCGATGTTCGCGGATCAGACGGCGGACATCATCCACCGCCACCACGCGGTTCCGGCGATCGCGGGCGCGCAAAAAAGCACGCCCGCGCGGACTGGACATCAACGCGTCTTCGATCTCGTCATAATCCTGGTCGGACAGATCGAAGATCGGTTCTGACACGACAGATCAGCCCAGTGCGCCCAGAACGCTTTCGATCTTCTTCTTCAACGTGTCGGCGTTGAAGGGCTTGACGATGTAATTGTTCACACCGGCTTCCTTGGCCGCGATGACGTTTTCCGTCTTCGATTCGGCGGTCACCATGATGAAGGGCGTAGCCTTCAGACGTACATCGGCGCGCACTTCCTTCAGAAGCTGCAGGCCGGTCATCGGTTCCATGTTCCAGTCGGAAATCACCAGCCCAAAGGCAGATGAACGCAGCTTGGACAATGCTTCCGCACCATCAGCGGCTTCATCAATCTTCGTGAACCCGATCTGGGTGAGCAGGTTCCTGATGATACGCCGCATCGTCGCGTAGTCGTCGACAACCAGCACCTGAATGTTCAAGGACACTGCGGAACCCCCACCTGAACGTGTTGCACCAAAGCAAACAGCTTAATATTCATCCGGCGCCCACAAAGGGACACCGCCTACCCATATAGGTTACCCGATCCGCCCTAACAAGCCAATCGCGTTCACCCCGATCCGGGTCACAGGGCCGCACTTTGGTAGGCAGCCCCTGGCTTGTCAAGCCATGACCCCGGGCAATCTATGCTTATGCACCACGCAGCAGGGAAAGAAGCCCGCTGGTGATGGGGTAACGACGGTCGCGACCAAAGCTGCGTGAGGTGATTTTGACGCCCGGCGGCGCCTGACGTCGCTTATATTCGGCCCTGTCGAGCATGCGCCAGACCCGGTTGACGGTCGCTTTATCGTGCCCGCGCGCAACGATGTCCTGCAATGAAAGGTCGCGTTCCACCAGACATTCCAGAATGTCGTCCAGTACCGGATATTCGGGCAGCGTGTCCTGGTCCTTCTGGCCGGGCTTCAGTTCCGCCGTAGGGGCCTTGGTGATGATCCGTTCCGGGATTACCCGGCCTGCCGGTCCCGCGGCGCCTGTCGGGCGGTTGGTGTTGCGCCAGTGCGACAGTTTGTAAACAGTCGTCTTGTAGACGTCCTTCAGGACATTGTAGCCGCCGCACATATCGCCATAGAGCGTGGCATAGCCGACCGACATTTCCGATTTATTGCCGGTGGACAGGACCATGCTGCCAAACTTGTTGGACAGCGCCATTAGCGTCAGGCCGCGTGAACGGCTTTGCAGGTTTTCTTCCGTGATGTCCGGGCTGGTGCCGGCGAAGGACGGTGCCAACATGGCGGCAAAAGCATCCATGGCCGGTTGGATGGAGATCGTGTCAATCCGGCAGCCCAGCAGAGCGGCACATTCGGCCGCATCATCCAGGCTGTCCTGGCTGGTGTAGGGGCTGGGCATCATTACGCAATGCACCTTGTCCGGCCCCAGCGCATCCACTGCCACGGCGGCGGAGATGGCCGAATCGATACCGCCCGACATGCCCAGGATGACGCCTGGGAAACCGTTCTTGCCCACATAGTCGCGCAGACCCAACACTAGGGCACCATAAAGTGCGCCCAGAGCATCGGGTGGGGCGGTCTTCGCATCCGACGTGGCGGTCCAGCCGCCTGAATCACGTGCCCACCGGGTCACGGCGATATGACTGGTAAAGGCGGGCAACTGGGCCACCAGCGAGCGGTCCCGGTTCAGGACGAAGGATGCGCCATCAAAGACCAGTTCGTCCTGGCCGCCCACTTGGTTCAGGTAGATCAGCGGCAGACCTGTTTCCACAACCCGTGACACGGCCAATTCTAGTCGCCGGTTGGCCTTGTCGATCTCAAAGGGCGAGCCATTGGGGACAACCAGGATTTCGGCCCCCGTCTCCTCCAACGTCTCAGCCACATCCGGTGTCCACATATCCTCACAGATCAGAACACCCAGGCGGACGCCCCGAAAATTGACCGGGCCGGGCAGGGGGCCCGCAGCAAACACCCGCTTCTCATCGAACGGGCCGTAATTAGGGAGGTCATGTTTCAACCGAACGGCCGCGATGGCGCCGCCATCCAGCAGCAGGGCGGCATTGTACCGCTGACCATCCACCCGCCAAGGGGCGCCAACCAGCAAAGCGGGCCCGCCATCGGCTGTGTCCGTCGCCAGGGCACGAACCGTATCCTCGACCTTGTCCAGGAAGAACGGTTTAAGCACCAAATCTTCCGGCGGGTAACCGCAGACCGAGAGTTCCGGAAAGACCACAAGATCGGCACCGGCCGCCGCCGCTTGGGCGCGTGCCGCCCGGATCAGGGCGGCGTTATGGTCCAGAGCGCCGACCGTAGGGTTGATCTGGGCCAACGCAATGGTCAATTGATCGGTCATGATGCCTTGTCCTGCCGGAACATTCTCGTCCGGGCGGTCGCCGGACCCCTTCATATGCTCTTTCTGAGTATAAGGGGTCAAGCCGGCCCCTGGCCGGTCTGGCGGCATGGCGGACCTGCTTCTGTCTGCTTGCCGGACGGGCCCCACCCGCTTAACGTGCCCGCTATCGAACCGGGGAGCCTTGTCATGGGCCGTATCGTCACCGCAGTGTTTTTCGGCCTTGGCCTGCTCCTGGCATCGCTGCCGGCGCATGCGGACAGGTTACCGGCGCCGATGGCTGCGTTCAGCGCGTCGCAGACCCTGAGCGTCGATGGCACGGCCCTGTCGGCCCGGCTTTTCCATGACAAGGGTCTGGAGCGGCGCGAAAGCCGGGTGGACGGGCTGAATAACCTGCTGATCATCCGACCCGACCGGCGGGAAGCGCTGGTGATTCAGCCGGAAAGCAAGGTGGGCATGAAACTGCCCTTGACCGATCCAGAAGTCGGGGTGGTGGCAACCACCCTTTCGTTGCTGTCCGGTACGGTTGAAGGCACGGAGACCCTGGCCGGCGAAAAGGTCACCCGGTATCGGGTGCAAGATATCACTCCGGATGGCAGTGGTTTTGACGGTCGCGTCTGGGCCACCAAGGATGGCATTTATGTAAAGTTGGAAGGCCGTATGGCCGGGGAGGGAGCGGTCACCATTGCCATGACGCTCACCGATATTCGGCGTGGAGCGCAGGACCCCACCCTGTTCGAGCCGCCTGCCGACCTGTCGATCATGACGTTGGACCCGCTGCAAGGCCGTGTACCGCCCGCTTTCCAGGCGGAGAAAGAGACAAAGACCCCATGATCCGGCGCCGTCAGCTTCTGCTTTGCCTGGCCTTTGCTCCCCTCATTCCGGTGGCGGCACAGGCCCAGATGGCGCCGCCAGCCGAGCAGGCTTTTCTGGCCAAGCTGGGCCCGGACTGGCGCACCGTGCCGAACGGACCAACCCGCTACCGGATCATAAAGTCAGGGCCAAGCAACGGACCGACGGTGCCGTTGGTTTCCACCGCGACCCTGCATTACCAGGGACGGCTGGAGAGCGGAAAAGTCTTTGAAGATACACGTGACGCCGGCCGCCCGGCGCAGTTGATGCTGACCCGTGCCATCGCTGGCTGGAAGCAGGTGCTGCCGCTGATGCGGCCAGGTGATGTCTGGGAGTTGGCCATCCCCGCCAGCGCTGCATACGGCGCCGCCGGATCGGCCAGCGGCAAGGTGCCGCCCCATGCCAACCTGTTTTTTACCATCGAAGTGATTACCTTTGTTAAACCGAAGCTGAGCAGCGGATTTTGAGCCGGGGCCGGTCATGCGCCACGTGACCGTTGGCCGGATCCATGCTACCCCGCTGTCATCTGTACCATCGTGCATCGCGGAGCGTTGACATGTCCGGCCGCCTGAAGACCGCTGTTTGCTTGACCACCCTGTCCCTGGCCGTGGGCATTCCCGCCGCCGCCCAGCAGGCGCCGCAGACCCAGCCGTCGGGAAATGTGAACGACGTTTTGTCTATGCCGCGTGTCGATCCGCAATTGCAGTATCTGGTGGAGAATCAGAAAAAGCCCGGTTGGCAGGTGACGCCGTCCGGCCTGCAATACCGGGTGGTGCGGCGCGTGGCGGGTAATCCGCCGCGCCCGCTTCTGTCTGACGATGTCACGGTGAATTACCGGGGCCTGCTGATTGATGGAACGGAGTTTGACAGTTCCTATGCGCGCGGTCGCCCCGCCACGTTCCCCCTGTCGAAGGTGGTGCGTGGCTGGCAGGAGGCTCTGTCCATGATGCGGGTGGGCGAGCAGTGGGAACTGGCGATCCCCGGCAATCTGGGTTATGGCGCTCGCGGTCAGCCCGATGGCGGCATTCCCCCCAACGCCACCTTGTTGTTCACGGTGGAACTGCTGGCCATCCGCAAACCAGATACCACCAACCTGCTGGCCCGCCCCGGCACTGTCCGCTGATCCCAACCCACGCTTACGAAAATTGCGTGCCCCACCGATGGCGCGATTTGTGGTATGGATGCGCCGGGCGTTGGAGCGCCTGGGACAAGGTGTGCGACGCGGAACCCAATGACCGACCAGCTCGTGTTGAGAGAGAAACTTGCGGCTCTGAAAACGGAGCATCGCGATATGGACGACGTCATCCAGCGGCTGACGGAGCAGTTTCCTGTCGACCAGCTTCAGATTCAACGTCTGAAAAAGCGGAAATTACTGTTGAAAGACATGATCGCCCGGCTGGAAAGCCAGTTGGTGCCCGACATCATTGCCTGATGCGCCGCATGGCGGCCCGTGGAAGAGAGGCTGAAACAATTAAGGCCGCATCGGATAGCCGATGCGGCCTTAACTTTGGTTCAAAGGGCCGTGTTTTTCACAGGCGCAGGGGCAGGATGCCGGTCATGCCCGATGACCGGCAACATCACTCGGCAGGTTCCGTGTGATGTTCCGGCTGGACCTGATGATCATCGGTACCGGCATGTTCATGGGCCAGGGGCGGCTGCTGATAGCGGCTGGAATGGCTGCGCTGGATGCTGCCTGCCAGATCCTGAAGTTCCAGGAAGTTATCGGCCTGACGGCGAAGCTCATCGGCGACCATCGGCGGGGTTGAACGAACCGTGCTGATCACCGTTACGCGCACGCCCTTGCGCTGCACCGCCTCCACCAGACGACGGAAGTCGCCATCGCCGGAGAAGAGCAGGATGTGATCGACATTCTCCGCCATCTCCATCACGTCGATGGCGAGTTCGATATCCATATTGCCTTTGATTTTGCGTCGACCGGACGCATCGGTGAATTCTTTCGTCGGCTTGGTGACCATCGTGTAGCCGTTATAGTCCAACCAGTCGACCAGCGGACGAATCGGCGAATACTCCTGGTCCTCGACAAGTGCTGTATAATAAAACGCGCGGATCAGCCGACCCTCTGCGGCAAAAAGCTCTAATAGGCGCTTATAGTCGATGTCAAAGCCAAGGGAACGGGCGGCCGCGTATAGATTTGCGCCGTCGATGAACATTGCCAGCCTTTCTTGCTGGTAGAATATTTTGCGTGCCATTTCTTTCCTCTAATGACGTTGTAATATTCGCACTTCCCGGAGTATGTGGGTCGCCCAGACCGCCGGGACGGAATGGACGGGTCCTGCAGAGCCTGCGCCGGGCATTGGTGCCAGGATCAAGCGGCAGATGACGGATGATTTCCGGCACGGTATGCCATCACATGGTTGGCAGCAAGTGCCGTGAAGATCACACGGTCTACATGGGCGTGCGCTGCGGTGATTTCCAGGAAAATATCCGTGATTTTGATTGCCGTTGGTTCCAATCTTCCTGTTCCTGGCTTTGGTACGCCTGCGCAAATCTGCAATAAGGCGCTTGCCCGGCTCGACTCCATGGGAATCCGGGTTGTGGGCACGTCCCGGCTTTACCAAACAGCGCCGGTACCCCTGTCTGACCAACCCTGGTTCGTCAATGCCGTGGCCGCTGTCGATACCGGCCTGCAAGCCGCAGCTTTGCTGGCCAGCCTGCATCAAGTGGAGCAGGAGTTTGGGCGGGTGCGCCGAGAGCGAAACGAGGCCCGGGTGCTTGATCTTGATCTGATTGATTACAAGGGTGTGGTTTCGGCGGGGATGCCGATTTTGCCGCACCCGCGTCTGGCGGAGCGGGCTTTTGTGTTGCTACCTCTGCGGGATGTTTGCCCGCAGTGGCGTCACCCGGTGACGGGCGTGGGCATTGATGATCTGATTGCCAGCCTGCCGCCTGATCAGGCCATCCGTCCGTTGTCGGGGCTGGAATGAATTCGGCGAAGGGCGGGTATCCTTGCAATGCCCGTGTCTGGCCCCTATAAATCAAAGCTTATCCGTCGCTGGAGAGTATCTGGATATGGCCCGCGTTACCGTTGAAGATTGCGTCCTGAAGATTCCGAACCGTTTCGAACTGGTGATGATGGCTGCCCAGCGCGCCCGTGACATCGCGTCCGGTTCTCCCCTGTCGATCGACCGGGACAATGACAAGAACCCCGTCGTCGCCCTGCGTGAGATCGCGGATGAGACGGTGGCGCTCGATCACCTGAAAAACAGCCTGATCAAGGGTCATCAGCGGGTGCCGGAGCAGGACGAGCCGGAAGAAGAGATCGTCGAACTGATGGCCGGCGAGACCGCCTGGGGCGCCGATGCGGCCCGCGCCGAGGCCGAGGATGAGCTGGGTGGCGAGATGGACTTCTCCGAGGGCGAAGTCGGCGGTGCCGACCTGGCCGACGAGGATATCTGAGCCGGCGGGATCGTGCAGATGGAAGGCCCGTGTTGGCGCGATAATATCCGGAAAGGCGGCCTGATATGAGCCGCCAGACCAAAATCATCCGCCAGTACGAGCTGGTTGAGCGTGTGATGGGGTACGACCCCAATGCCGATGAGGACGCGCTTAACCGGGCCTATGTTTTCACGATGAAGGCGCATGGCTCGCAGACGCGGGCCAGCGGCGACCCTTACTATGTTCACCCGATCTGGGTGGCCTGGCTGCTGACCGAGCTGAAGCTCGATGCCAACAGCATCATCACGGCACTGCTGCACGACACGGTTGAAGACACCCTGACGACGCTGGAGGAAATCCAGCGTCTGTTCGGGCCTGAGGTGGCGCGTCTGGTCGATGGCGTGACCAAGCTGTCGCGCATCGAGCTGCAGAATATCGGTGAGCAGAGCGAAAGCACCAAGCAGGCGGAAAATTTCCGCAAGTTGGTGCTGGCCATGTCGGAGGATATCCGTGTCCTTCTGGTCAAGCTGGCTGACCGCCTGCACAATATGGGCACCATCCAGTTTTTGAAGCCTGAGAAGCGCCGCCGTATCGCGCGCGAGACGCTGGAAATCTATGTCCCGCTGGCCGAACGTATCGGTATCCAGCGCTGGAAGGATGAATTAGAGGACCTGGCGTTCAAAGAATTGAACCCGGACGCCTATGACAGTATCCGTATCCGGCTTGATGATCTGCAATCCACGGGCAAGGCTCGCGTTGATCGCATCATCGAGGAATTGGACAAGACCGTCCGGTTCAACAACGAATCGGCCGTCGCCAATGCTGAGATCTACGGGCGTCTGAAATCGCCCTATTCGATCTGGCGCAAGATGCACGCCAAGAATGTGGCGTTCGAACAACTGTCCGACGTGATGGCCTTCCGCATCGTGGTCGACACATTGGGCGAGTGTTACCAGGCGCTGGGCATCATCCATGCCCGCTATCCGGTTGTGCCGGGGCGGTTCAAGGATTACATCTCCACGCCCAAGCCCAACGGCTATCAGTCGATCCACACCACGGTCATCGGCCCGGAAAAGCAGCGTATCGAGGTGCAGATCCGCACCCGTGACATGCATGAAGTCGCCGATATGGGTGTCGCGGCCCACTGGTCCTATAAGCAGGGCGCGCCCGAGGCGGCGCAGCCAAAGACCGAAGGGCGGCAATATCGCTGGTTGCGCGAACTGCTCGACATCCTGGAGCATGCGACGCGGCCTGAGGAATTCTTGGAACATACCAAGCTGGAACTGTTCCAGGATCAGGTCTTCTGTTTTACGCCCAAGGGCGACCTGATCGCCCTGCCGCGCGGGGCCACACCGGTCGATTTCGCCTATGCCGTCCACAGCCAGGTGGGCGACACCTGCGTGGGCGCCAAGATCAATGGCCGCATGCAACCGCTGCGCAGCCATTTGCAGAATGGCGACCAGGTGGAGGTGCTGACCTCGAAGAATTCCTCGCCCTCGCCGGACTGGGAAAACTTCGTCATCACCGGCAAAGCCCGCGCGCGCATCCGTCGCTTCATCCGTACCCAGCAGCGGGGCGAGCATATCAAGCTCGGCCGCGGCCTGATGGAGCGACTGTTCAAGCAGGAAGGCTATGAATATTCAGAAAAGGCCTTCGACGGCGTTCTGAAGATCTATCAGCAGCCGGGTGTGGACGACCTGTTGGCGGCCATCGGCGCCGGAACGGAAGGCGCGCGCGACGTCTTCAACTCCATCTTTCCGGGGCATCGAAACGTCAACCCGGTGGTGGCGGATGAGAAGGTGGCGGCCATCGCCACCAAGCCCAAGCCGGTTACCAAGGGCAGGGGCACCACGCCGCTGGCCATCCGGGGCCTGATCCCCGGCATGGCCGTGCATTATGCCCGCTGCTGCCACCCGATTGTGGGTGACCGTATTGTCGGTATTGTCACCACCGGCAAGGGTGTCACGATCCACACGATCGATTGCGAGACGCTGGAGAGTTTTCACGACAGTCCGGAACGCTGGATCGACGTTTCCTGGGACCCGGATGCCGATGCGCCCAACGATCTGGTCGGGCGCCTGTCGGTGGTGGTGGCGAATGAGACGGGCGCGCTGGGCACCCTGTCCACAGTCATCGGCAAGAATGGCGGTAACATCACCAACCTGAAGATCACCAACCGTACTAATGACTATTTCGAGATGCTGATTGATGTCGACGTCAAGGATGTCAAGCATCTGACCAACATCATGGCGGCGCTGCGCGCCACCCCGGTGATCCATTCGGTCGAACGTGGCCGCTGACGATCCTGATCGGGGATCGGGAAGGAACCGGTAGAGATCATGTTCAGGCGGCGTGAACCGTTGACCCCGGCGGGGCGTTTGCGGCGGCTGCTCTGGCCCTCCATGGGGCTGGTGCGGTCGGGGCGGTATGTTGCCTACCGGATCGCGCGCATTCAGGGGTCACCTCATGCGATTGCCTTGGGGATCGCGCTGGGCGTGGCCATGGCCATGACGCCGCTTCTGGGCCTGCATATTCCGATTGCCTTCCTGCTGGCCTGGGGAACGCGGGCGTCCATCATGGGGGCGATGGCGGGCACGGTCGTGGCCAATCCCTGGACCTTTCCGGCCATCTGGTATGCCAGCTACCGCCTGGGCTGTGCCGTGCTTGGCCTGGCACCGGGCCATGATGACCGCGCCGGCCTGACATTGGCGTTCCTGATTGATCACCCGTGGCAGGTGTTCCTGCCCATGTTGACAGGCGGTGCCTTGATGGGTGCGGCGGCGGCCGCCATCGTATACGTGATTGCCAAGCCTGTGATCCGGTTCTATCAGGAAAAGCGGCGTGAACGGCGGCAGGTCGGCCGCACGCTTGCGGGCAAAGAGAAGTGAAGGTGGACAGGATGGATACCAAGCCGCTGCGTTTGGGCGTGAATATCGACCATGTCGCCACCGTGCGGAATGCGCGCGGCGGGGATAATCCCTGCCCGGTGCGCGCGGCCCTACTGGCCGTGCATGCGGGCGCCGATGGCATAACCGCCCATCTGCGTGAAGATCGCCGCCATATCCGGGACGAGGATATCGACCGGCTGATGGCCGAACTGCACAAGCCGCTGAACCTGGAAATGGCAGCAACGGCGGAGATGCTGGCCATCGCCCTGCGCCACCGGCCCCATGCCGTCTGTCTGGTCCCGGAGAAGCGGGCGGAACGGACGACGGAGGGCGGCCTGGATGTCATCTCAAAGAGCAACGAGTTGGGACCCTATGTCGGGCGGCTGACCGATGCGGGTATCCGTGTTTCCATCTTCATTGGTCCGGACCCGGCGCAACTGGATATGGCGCGTGCCCTTGGTGCCCCGGTGGTGGAGTTACACACCGGTGCCTACGCAGACGCACCAAAGGGGCCGAAGCGTGACGCAGAACTGGCCAAACTGGTTGCTGCCGCAGAACATGCCGCCGCCATCGGGCTGGAATGTCATGCCGGTCACGGCCTGACCTTTGACAATGTCGGCCCCATTGCCGCCATCCAGTCGGTGGTGGAACTGAATATCGGGCATTTCATGATGGGGGAGGCGATGTTCATTGGCCTGCCCGCCACCATCGCCGAAATGCGCGCCCGCATGGATGCGGGCCGCCGGTCGGGGGCGGTATGATTCTGGGCATCGGCAGCGATCTGGTCGATATCCGCCGCATCCAGGCCAGCCTGGATCGTTTCGGCGACCGTTTTGCTGCCCGTGTCTTTACCGATGCCGAGCGCGCCCGTGCCGATGCGGCGGGCAGCGCCACTGTGCGTGCCGCCACCTATGCCAAGCGTTTTGCCGCCAAGGAAGCGACGACCAAGGCGCTGGGTACCGGCTATGCCGAAGGCGTGCATTTCAGGGATATTGAGGTGCGCTCCGACGGTAAGGCCCGCCCGACTCTGCATCTCACGGGCGGCGCGCTGGACCGGTTGAACGCCCTGGTGCCCGCCGGCATGCAGGCACGGATTGATCTATCGATGACGGATGAACTGCCCTATGCGCAGGCCTTTGTCGTCATTTCCGCCCAAGCGGCGGGGTGATCCATGGAACCGCAGCGCCGCCGCACACCCCCGACCTTCCGGCAAGACCCGTTGCCACCGCTTGTCGAGACGCAGCCGCACCCTGTGGGCGGTGGCTGGGGCGAGACGCTGCGAATCATCCTGGTCACCATCGCCGTTGTCGTGGGCATTCGTACCTTGTCCATCGAAGCGTTCAACATCCCCAGCGGGTCAATGGTACCCACCCTGCTGGTGGGGGATTATCTTTTTGTGAACAAGGCATCCTATGGGTACAGCCGTTACTCCCTGCCATCCTTGTTGCGGTTCGGGGGCAAGGCGCCGCCCGTGACCACGGATTGCAAGGCAACCCCCGGTCGCCTGTTTGGACGCCTGCCCGAACGTGGCGATGTGGCCGTCTTCAAGCTGCCCAAGGATACCAGCGTCGATTACATCAAGCGCATCGTAGGCCTGCCCTGCGACCGGCTGCAGATGATCGGCGGCGCACTTTATGTGAATGGGGAGATGGCGGCCCGTATCCGGGTTCCGGATTTTGTCCTGCATGAAGCCTTCGGTGGCGCCTTCACCGCCCCACAATATATTGAAACCCTGCCGGGCGGGCATCAGCACCCGGTGATTGAGATCTCGGGGGATCAGGGTCTGCTGGACGATACGCCCGTGTTCACAGTGCCGCCCGGCTATGTCTTTGGTATGGGTGACAGCCGCGACAATTCGCAGGACAGCCGCGTGCCAGACGTGGTGGGTTTCGTGCCAGTCGAAAATCTGGTGGGACGCGCCACCACAATTTTCCTGTCGGTGAAGGAGGAGGAGAGTCTGTGGCGCTTCTGGCGCTGGGGTTCGGCCATCCGTACCGAACGGTTCTGGGAAAGGGTTGACTGATGGAACTGGATCGCTTGCAGGATATCCTAGGCCATCGTTTCAAGGATGTTGCCCATCTGAACGAGGCCTTGACCCACCCGTCGGTGGGCGGGGTCAATCGGGCCAAGGTGGGCAAGGGTTATGAACGGCTGGAATTCCTGGGCGACCGCGTCCTTGGTCTGATCGTGGCTGAATGGCTGCTGGAACGGTTCCCCAAGGAACAGGAGGGGGCGCTGGCCCGCCGTCTGACGGCCCTGGTTCGGGCCGAAGCGTTGGTGGTGGTGGCCGAGCGTATCGGCTTGGGTCTCTATCTGCGGCTGGCGCCGGGTGAACAGGCGGGCGATGTGAAGCCAGCCATCCTGGCCGATGCCTGCGAGGCCGTTATCGGCGCGTTGTATCTCGATGGTGGTTTGCCGGCGGCGGCGGGCTTTGTCCGCCGTTACTGGGATGCCGCATTGGAAGGGGCGAAGGCCGCACCCCCGCAGGACCCGAAGACCGGCCTTCAGGAATGGGCGCTGGCGCGCGGACGCAAACTGCCGCTTTATACCGATATCGGCCGCACCGGCCCGGACCATGCCCCCATCTTCCAGGTCAGTGTGACTGTGGAGGGGTTTGAACCGGCGGTGGCAACCGGCCCTTCCAAGCGCGCGGCGGAAAAGTCCGCCGCCGAAGCTCTGCTTTCCCGGATCAGGACGTAAATGACCGACAGCGACGATATCGTTTCCCGTTTTCTTTCGGGCCAGGATGCCAGCGGCGATGCCCCGGCACGGCCAGCCCCTACCCATCCGCGCTGCGGCTTCGTTGCGCTGGTGGGGGCCCCCAATGCGGGTAAGTCCACCCTGCTGAACGCGCTTGTCGGATCGAAAATTTCAATCGTCAGTCCCAAGGTTCAGACCACACGCTCGCGCGTGCTGGGTATTGGCATGGCGGGTGACAGCCAGATCCTTTATGTCGACACGCCCGGCATCTTCACCCCGAAGAAGCGGCTGGAACGCGCCATGGTCGCCGCCGCCTGGCAGGGGGCGACCGACGCCGACCAGGTCGCCGTATTGTTTGATGCGGCACAGAAACGTATTGATGACGATACACGCGGCATCGTCGAAAAGCTGAAGGAAGCGGGCCGAACGGCCGTGCTGGTCCTGAACAAGATCGACCTGATCAAGCGGGAACGTCTGCTGGCGCTGGCGGCTGAATTCGCCGAATTCGGTGTGTTCACCGAAACCTTCATGGTCTCGGCCCTGACTGGCGACGGTCTGGAAGGGCTGCTGAAATTCTTCGCTGCATCCGTCCCGGAAGGCCCCTGGCTTTATCCGCCCGATCAATTGTCCGACATGCCGGAACGGTTGCTGGCCGCCGAAATCACGCGCGAGAAGCTGTTCTTGCAACTGCATCAGGAAGTGCCCTACGCGACGTCGGTGGAGACGGAGACGTGGGAGGAGTTCGAGAACGGCTCCGTCCGCATTGGTCAGGTCATCTATGTCCAGCGCGATACGCAGAAGGCCATCATTCTGGGTAAGGGTGGGGCCCGCATCAAGCAGATCAGCACTGCCGCCAGGGTGGAGATGGCCGAATTCCTGGGCCGTCCCGTTCACCTGATGCTGTTCGTCAAGCTGCGGGAAAACTGGGCCGAAGAACGGGATCAATACGAACCCTGGGGCCTGGATTACAACGCCTAACCGGCGAGGGGCCGGATATGAGGGCAGGGGAGGTCTGCGTTACCGCGACGTCCCCATGACCGCCGGTGCTGGCTGCACGCTGGCACGCGGGGCGGCGGCCGGCGGGCCGGAACTGCCAGCACCCGCCGGGGCCGGGGTGGCCCCGTCACCACCCCCCGCCGACCCAGCGCGAAGGATACTATCGCGCAGCAGCACGATGGAGATGCGGCGGTTGCGCGGGGAGTTCGGGTCATCCTTGAACAGGTGATCGCGGTCAGCCCGGCCGACAACGGTCTCAATCCGCCCATCCTGCACGCCCATCGCCTCCAGTGCGCGGCGCGTGGCGTTGGCCCGGTCAGATGACAGTTCCCAGTTGGTGTAGGAAGCCCCCGAACCAAAGGGAATGCTGTCCGTGTGACCGCTGATCGACAGGCGGTTGGGTAGGTTTGATACCGCCTGCGCCACCTGTGACAGAAGCTGAGCCGTCTGCGGCTGCATCTTGGCACTGCCTGACGGGAACATCGAATAGCCTTCCTGATCGACCAACTGGATACGCAATCCCTCTGGCGTTTTGTCAATGATCAGGTTCTGGGCCAAGTTGCGGAGTTCGGGGATCTGCTGGATGGCCTGACGCAACTCAGCCTCGGCCTTGGCGAACTGTGCCTCCTCATGCTTGGCCAGGGCTTCTTTCAACTCCCCTTCATCGACGTTGCCATCCTTGTTCTTGTCGGCGGCATCCTTTTCCCCGGCCCGTTCCAGCACCGCCAGACCGTTCACCACATCGCCGCGGGTCCAGCCACCTTCCTTGGCACCGGCCCCCTTGCCAGTGGTTTCCTGTTCCGTCGGGCGACCGCTGGAACTGTCCTGCATGTCGTCGGTCTGTTCATCCGAATTGGCGGCGGCAGGCATTGTCGGTGTCGGAACAGTAACGCCGGGCGGGCTGGACGAGTTAACCATTGCCCCTTCGACGCGGATGGTCTGCCCGCCCAGAACCCCGCCCGAACCGCTGGTTTGTCTCGACGCGCTGGCCGGACTGAAATAATCGGCGATGCCCATCTTCTGTTCGGCTGTCGTCACGTTCAGCAGCCAGAGCAGCAGAAAAAACGCCATCATCGCGGTCACAAAGTCGGCATAGGCGACCTTCCAGGCGCCACCATGATGGCCCTCGCCACCCTTGTTGATTTTTTTGATGATGATGGGGGCTTTTTCTTCGCCGCCTGCCACGATGCCATCCCGGTCCACTGAACAATCCGGATAACAGTGTAGCAAGCGCGCTGCCGTCGGTCACGGCCCTTGCGGCCTTGCGCGCATGCCCTACCTCGGGGTAACCCCTAAAAGACAAGAGCACAGGAGTTTGCCCGGTATGAGTTTCGACCAGCGCGCCTTCCGCGACACCCTGGGCTGCTTCGCCACTGGGGTCTGTATTGCATCGACCAGCGACAAGGATGGTCGGCCTGTGGGCCTGACGGTGAATTCATTCACCTCCGTGTCGCTTGACCCGCCTCTGGTGCTGTTCTGCCTGGATAACCGGTCGGAAAGTCTGTCCGCTTTTCTGGAGGCACCTGGATTCGCCCTGTCGATTCTCTCGGCGGAGCAGCAGTCACTCTCGAACCGTTTTGCCCGCGATCCCGCCGGCACACGCTGGGACGGTCTGGCCGCAGTCACGGGGAAGGGGGGCGCGCCGCTGATCGAAGGGGCGCTGGCGATGCTGGATTGTGCTCATCATGCCACCCATCCCGGCGGTGATCATACCATCCTGGTCGGCCGTGTGCTGGGCTATGCCAACCGGACCGGTGCGCCGTTACTCTATTATCGGGGTGGCTACGCCGCCTTGGCGAATGGTCAGGGTTGAAACCTGATTCATGTTTCAGTATTTTGACATTATCGCCGTCTGCCGGAGTGTGAGACCTGATGTCCAGTTTTGTCGATAAATCCTGCCAGGGCCTGTCGGCGACGGGGTTTCATCGTCTGGCCTATCGTGAATGGGGCCACGGGGCGCGCACCGTCATCTGTGCCCACGGCTTGACCCGCAATGGCCGTGACTTCGATGTGCTGGCTGCTGAACTGGCTGACCGTCTGAAGGTCCGGGTCGTCTGTCCTGATGTGGTGGGGCGGGGTCGGTCCGGGCGGCTGGCCAATCCCGATCTTTATGGCTACCCGCAATATCTGTCTGACATGGCCGTACTGCTGGCCCGGTTGGATGTCGAACAGGTGGATTGGGTTGGGACCTCCATGGGGGGGCTGATCGGCATGATGCTGGCGGCGCAGCCGGGCAGCCCGATCCGTCGGCTGGTCATCAATGATGTGGGGCCTTTCATCCCGAAACAGGCGCTGGAGCGGATCGGCGATTATGTCGGACTGGACCCGTTCTTTGCCGATCTGGCGGCTGTGGAGGCCTATCTGCGCGAACAGTATGCCGGTTTCGGTGCCCTGACCGATGCGCAATGGCGGCATATGGCAGAAACCAGCAGCGATGCGCAGCCGGATGGCGGTTACCGCCTTGCTTATGATCCCGGTATCGCCCGCATTTTCCAGGTCAGTGCCGTGAGCGATGTCGATCTGTGGCCACTCTGGCCCCTGATCCGGCAGCCGGTACTGGTCGTCCGGGGCGCACAATCTGACCTGCTGCTGGCCGATACGGCCACACGCATGACACAGGAAGGGCCGCGGGCCAGCCTTTACACCGTCCCCGATGCCGGCCATGCCCCGGCCCTGATGGCCGCAGATCAGGTGGCGGCGGTGCGGGATTTCCTGGCCCATGGCTGACGGCACCCGGCCGTTTTCGCTGCCCCTGTTCCGGCCTCGGTTCCCCTGGTGGGGACGGCATTTGCAGACCGTGCGCAACACCCTGGTCAAGCCGGCCCACCCAATGCCGGCCGGGCTGAGGATGCGCTTTGCGATGGATGATGGCAGCGGCGACGTGTTGTTGGGCTGTTTGAACCAGCCACCGACGCAGGCCAATCAGCCCCTGGTCGTGCTGCTGCATGGGTTGACTGGCAGTGAGGACAGTTTTTATGTGCGGGCAACGGCGGCAATGCTGTTGCGGCGAGGGCACCCGGTTCTTCGCCTCAACTTGCGCGGGGCGGGGCCGTCGGCCGACACCTGTGGTCGCCGCTATCACGCTGGGCGCACCGGCGATGTGCATTCGGTGCTGCGGCAGCTTTCGCCTGAACTGACGCGGTTGGGCATTGTTCTGATCGGCTGGTCGTTGGGGGGGAACTGCGCCCTGAAATTCCTGGGAGAAGGGAGTTTCCCGGTGCCGGTTCTGGCTGGTGCCGCCATTTCAGCCCCGATTGATCTGGCAGCCAGCAGCCGGCTGTTCGGCGCGCCCCCCAACCGGCTGTACCATAACCGCCTGCTGGGCCAGATGAAGGCCGATATGCAGGCGAACCGGGATCGGGTCGGCACGCACTGGGCCGATGCCGCCCTGTCCGCCCGTGACCTGTGGGACTTTGATGACAAGGTGGTCGCGCCCTGGAATGGCTGGTCCGGTGCACCGGAATATTATGCGGTGAATTCCGCCCTGACTTTTATGCCAGAGATCCGCGTCCCCACCCTTATTGTTCATGCCCTGGATGATCCCTGGATACCGTCACCCGCCTATAGGGAGTTTCCCTGGTCCCGCCATCCCTGTTTGTATCCGGCCATCAGCCGTTCCGGCGGTCATGTCGGGTTTCATGGAACCAATGGCGTCTGGTCGGATCAATGTCTTGAGCTATTCTTGAATGCTATTCTGAATGGATAGTATTGTACAAATTATACGTGTATTCATGTATCGTTGTGCGCATATTTTATTGATACTAGTGATGTGAACCGGTCTTAATATTAAGAAATTCAACCGATTCGCCGGTCGCTTGTCGGGGAGGGCAGGGGGCTGCGTCATTGTTCACTATCACTCATCGCCAGATGGTTGAGCTGGATCAGAGCCTTGACCGGTGCTTTCGCGACCGGCCTGCGGATGCGCTTCTGGTGCAGGACCCGTCCCAGGGCTCGCCAGCGCATGCGGAAAAAGAGCGGGACCTGCATATGGGTCAGGCCCGTCCGTTTGGTCTTTCCCAGCAATCGGAGGTCGCGGCCGCACGGCTTTTGCTGGCTGCGGGGGCTGATCCGGATAGGCGCCTGGGTGGCGATACCGTCTTGCACCGCGCGGTCTATGTCCAGGGACGGGACGCCGTTGATCTGCTTCCGGCGGCCGAATCCCGTCTGCTGACGGGCGCGCCGGAAGGTACGGCCCGCGACGAGGTCATCGCCCGCTGGCGGTCGGCCGGATTGCCCTGGCCCCCACCAGATGCCGAGACTTTGCTTGCCGCCGTTGCGCAAGGGCGCTGGCCCCCGCCACCGCCGTAACGCCATTGTCACAATTACCGCGTACCCTTTGGGCGCAGCGGAGGGAAAAATGCGGTTTTTGACAGTTGCGTTGGCCACGTGCCTCTGTCTTTGGACAAGTGCGCGGGCACAAGGACCTGTGCAGCCCGTTGATCCCGCCCTGACGGCCTTTCTGTCGAATACGCCGGTCACGCTGATGGATTGGGGCATGCTGCGTTTGGACCGGGAGGTGCGGCAGGCCGTGGCGGCACTGGAAATCAAGGATGGGCGTGACGGGCCGGTCAAGGTGGGGACGTCATACCGGCCGTTCGATCGCCGTGTACTGGCTTATCTGTCTGTGCCCATGACAGCCCGCGAACGCAACCTGTCACGGTGCCGCGACCTTTATGGATTGTTACGGGAACACCTGCTGGCCGGGGCACCTGGTGGCTTGTCGGCGGCTGGCTGGTACCTGCAACGCATCTTCGCTCCAGATGGCCGAGGCGGCGGCAATGGGCGTCCCGAGCCCTTCGGCGATATGCTGGTCAACATGGTGCTGCTTGAGGTGACCTTGCGCGTGCCAGAGGCGGACGCCTTTGCGGCGGGCCCGCCCAAGGTGACTTGCGCCGGCCGTCTGGACCAGGAAGAAGCGGTCGAGGTACAGCCCTGGCGGCCACCAGGCTGAGAGCTGCCGCCGCGCGAATTCTAAGCCTTTCGGACGTACCCGTCTGATTCAACGTGATTTTTTGCCGCGTTTCCACCTTTCCCATTGACCGCGCGACTCGGGCTGTGATTCCATCCAGCCATGACAATGATCCGTACCCTCCGTTCCGCCCTTGGTCGTACCCTCCGACAGATTGTCGGGCCGGTGATCGGCGTGTCCGTCGTCGCCTATTTTGCCTATCATACAGTGCATGGCGATCGTGGCCTCGTCGCGCTGACCCATCTGCAAAGTGAGGTGGCGCGCGCCCAGTCCACATTGGATCAGGTGCGCGGAGAGCGTGAAGAACTGGAACGGCGTGCAAGCCTGCTGCGCCCAGACAATCTGGACCCTGATCTGCTGGAAGAGCGGGCACGTGCGGTCCTCAACCAATCGCACCCTGACGATTTGGTAATCCTCCTTCCGCGACGCTCTGCCCCGCAGTCCACGCAGGGCAATCCCGACCAAGGTCGGTAAGTTGCTGAAAACAAGGCGATTAGCCTAAAATAGGTTAACGCTGATTTTCTCAAGTAAAACAATCTTTTGCACTGCACACTCCTTGCGCTCCGTGGATAGTGGCGATACCTCTTATCGCATCGCACAGCGATCACGCTATTCCGCAACCCCCATCCCTGGGAGGAGCCCGTGGCAGTCACCAAGCGCCGCAGCACCCGTACAGCGGCCCCCGCGGCCCCGGCCTTGCCAAGCAAGGACGAGCTTATCCGCTATTACCGCGACATGCTGTTGATCCGCCGTTTTGAAGAAAAGGCGGGGCAATTGTACGGCATGGGCCTGATCGGTGGTTTCTGCCACCTGTATATTGGTCAGGAAGCCGTTGTCGTCGGCATCCAGGCTGCGATGCGGGAAGGCGACAGTGTCATCACCTCCTACCGCGACCACGGCCATATGCTGGCCTGTGGCATGGAAAGCCGCGGTGTGATGGCCGAACTGACGGGCCGCGCCGGTGGTTATTCCAAGGGCAAGGGCGGCTCGATGCACATGTTCAGCCGCGAGAAGCGCTTCTATGGCGGCCATGGCATCGTGGCTGCGCAGGTGCCAATCGGTGCCGGCCTGGGCTTTGCGCACAAGTATCTGGGCGATGGCGGCCTGAACGCCTGCTACATGGGCGACGGCGCCATCAACCAGGGTCAGGTTTACGAGACGTTCAACATGGCAGCACTCTGGAAGCTGCCGACCCTGTTTGTCATCGAGAACAACAAGTACGCCATGGGGACCGCCCAGGCCCGCGCCTCTGCCGGTGAGCTGTTCGAGCGCGGCAGCGCTTATGGCATTCCAGGCTATCAGGTGAACGGCATGGACGTGCTGGAGGTGAAGGCGGCGGCTGACAAGGCCATCGCCCATATCCGCGCCGGTAACGGCCCTGTCATCCTGGAAATGAAGACCTACCGCTATCGCGGCCATTCCATGTCCGATCCGGCCAAGTACCGGACGAAGGAAGAGGTCAACAAGATGCGGTCGGAAAGCGACCCCATCGACAACCTCAAGAAGCTGCTGCTGGACCAGGGCATCACCGACGAGGACGCCTTGAAGGTGATCGACCGCGAGGTGAAGGACATCGTCACCGATGCGGCCGAGTTTGCCACCACCAGCCCCGAGCCCGATCCGTCCGAACTGTGGACGGACGTTCTGGTCGAAGCCTGATCAGGCCGCAGCGGAGGATTTGAGAGATGGTACAGGTTCTGATGCCGGCTCTGTCGCCGACCATGACGGAAGGCAAGCTGGCCAAGTGGCTGAAGAAGGTTGGCGACACCGTGAAGAGCGGTGAGGTGCTGGCCGAGATTGAGACCGACAAGGCCACCATGGAAGTGGAAGCCGTCGATGAGGGCACGCTGACCGAGATTCTGGTGCCCGAGGGCACCGAGAATGTGGCGGTGAATACCCCCATCGCCAGCATCCGTGGCGAAGATGAGGCGGCGGCCCCGGTCGCTGCCCCGGCCCCTGTGGCGGCGGCCCCGGCCCCTGTCGCTGCGGCGCCGGTGGCAGCAGCCCCGGCGCCGAAGGCGGCCCCGGCAGCCTCGGATGAGGATCACTGGTACAAGTCCACGCAGACCATGACGGTGCGCGAGGCTTTGCGTGAGGGCATGGCCGCCGAAATGCGTCGGGACGAGACTGTGTTCCTGATGGGTGAAGAAGTCGCCGAATACCAGGGCGCTTACAAGATCAGCCAGGGCCTGCTGCAGGAGTTTGGTGAAAAGCGCGTCATCGACACGCCCATCACCGAACATGGTTTTGCCGGTCTGGCCGTCGGTGCGGCCTTTGGCGGTCTGCGCCCGATTGTGGAGTTCATGACCATGAACTTCTCAATGCAGGCCATCGACCATATCATCAATTCGGCAGCCAAGACGCTGTATATGTCGGGTGGCCAGATGGGCTGTCCCATCGTGTTCCGTGGCCCCAACGGTGCCGCCGCCCGCGTGGGCGCGCAGCACAGCCAGTGCTACGCCTCCTGGTATGCCCATGTTCCGGGCCTGAAGGTTCTGGCACCCTACAGTGCCGCCGACGCCAAGGGGTTGATGCGGGCCGCCATCCGTGACCCCAACCCGGTCGTGTTCCTTGAGAACGAGATCATGTACGGGCACAGCTTCGAGGTGCCGACCGATCCCGACTTCATCCTGCCCATCGGCAAGGCGAAGATCGAACGGGCCGGCACGGATGTCACCATCGTTGCCTACTCCATCTGCGTCGGCCACGCCCTGGCCGCGGCCGAAAAGCTGGCGGCCGAAGGGATCAGTGCCGAGGTCATCAACCTGCGCTCCATCCGTCCGCTGGATATCGACACGATTGTCGAGAGTGTGAAGAAGACCAACCGTCTGGTCTCGGTCGAGGAAAGCTGGCCCTTCGCGGGCATCGGTTCCGAAATGGCCGCGGTCATGATGGAACACGCCTTCGACTATCTGGATGCGCCGGTGGTCCGTGTCTGCGCCAAGGATGTGCCGCTGCCCTATGCGGCCAACCTGGAAAAGCTGGCCCTGCCGCAGCCCGACGATGTCGTGGCCGCCGTCAAGTCCGTCACCTACCGCAAGTAAGGCAGAGGGAGGCTTTAAGATGCCCGTTGATATCCTGATGCCCGCGCTGTCGCCGACCATGACGGAAGGCAAGCTGGCGAAGTGGGTGAAAAAGGAAGGCGATAAGGTCAAGTCCGGCGATGTGCTGGCCGAGATCGAAACCGACAAGGCCACCATGGAAGTGGAGGCCGTGGATGAGGGCACGCTGGGCAAGATCCTGGTCGCCGAAGGGACCGAGGGCGTGGCGGTGAATACCCGTATCGCCATCATCCTGGAAGACGGGGAGGATGCGTCCGCCCTGTCCGGTGCGCCCAAGGCCGCCGCCGCTCCGGCTCCCGCCGCTGCCCCGGCTGCGGCCGCCGCTCCGGCGGTTGCTGCGGCTTCGGCCCCGGTTGCAGCACCGGCTGCTGCGGCCCATGGTGACCGGGTGTTTGCCAGCCCGCTGGCCCGCCGCATGGCGGCGCAAAGTGGCCTGGACCTGTCCGGCGTCGCCGGCACCGGTCCGCATGGTCGTGTGGTGAAGGCCGATGTGGAGGCCGCCCTGAAGGGCGGTGCGCCGAAGGTTGCCGCAGCCCCGGCTGCGGCTGCTGCTCCAGTTGCAGCAGCTCCCGCCGCCGCTCCGGCCCCGGCTGCTGCCACCGCCGCACCCAAGGGCGTGGATGCCAAGGCGCTCGCCGACAAGCTGGGCATGAAGTACAAGGTCCTGCCCAACAGCGGCATGCGCAAGACCATCGCCAAGCGTCTGACCGAAGCCTGGCAGACCATCCCGCACTTTGGCCTGGCTGTTGATTGCGAGATCGACAATCTGCTGAAGCTGCGCGCCGAACTGAACGCGAAGTCGGGGGAAAAGATCTCCGTCAACGACTTCGTGGTCAAGGCGGTGGCCGTGGCACTCGCCAAGTACCCGGCGGCCAATGTGTCCTGGCACGAGGATGGCATTCTTCAGTATGAGAATGTCGACGTCTCCGTCGCCGTCTCCACCGATGGCGGGCTGATCACCCCCATCGTGAAGAATGCCGACCGCAAGGGCCTGGCCACCATTTCGGCCGAGGTCAAGGAACTGGCGAAGAAGGCCAAGGACGGCAAACTGAAGCCGGAAGAGTTCCAGGGTGGCACCTTCTCCGTGTCCAACCTGGGCATGTTCGGCATCAAGAGCTTCACCTCCATCATCAACCCGCCGCAGAGCTGCATCCTGTCGGTCGGGGCGGGTGAGAAGCGCCCCGTGGTCAAGGGCGATGCGCTGGCGATTGCCACCGTCATGTCCCTGACGCTCACCGTCGACCATCGTTCGGTCGATGGTGCGGTGGGTGCGGAGTTCCTGAAGCTGCTGAAGGGCCTGATCGAAGACCCGATCACCTTGATGCTGTAAGGTCTGGTGTTGCGGCGCTGCGAATGGTTTCATCATCGCAGCGCCCGTGATCGCCCGGACAAGAGGGAGAGGGGATGATGGACACAATCCTCTATGAACGCGATTTCCATGCCTGGGCATTGGAACAGGCGTCCGCTCTGCGCAAGCTGGCGGAGGAGCGTGTCAATCTCCCCCTCGACCTGCCGCACCTGATCGAGGAGGTCGAGTATTTGGCCAATAACGAGCTGGATGTGGTGGAGGGTAACCTGACCCAGGTGATCCTGCATCTCCTCAAGCTCGAGTGGTCAGCGGAGGTTCAGCCGCGCCGTCACTGGCGGGCAGAGACAGCCGCGTTTCGGGCGAATGCCCATCGCCGCCTGCGCCGCAGCCCCACGGTTCGCGGTCGCATCGACTTGGCCAGCCTCTATGATGATGCCAGACGGCAATTGTCTGAAGCATCGCCGGAGATCGGCCAATCCCTGTCTGACGAACCGCCTTACACGCTTGATCAGGTGCTGGACCGTGACTGGTTTCCCGCCAACCGGCTCGGCATCAGTGATGAGCACTGACGGTGCCGCCGTCCTGTGCGCTGGTCACGCCGCTCAGCACTTATCTTCCTTCCGGATTGTTCCGTGACCTGAATATGTGCAGGTGACCGGCGAAGCTTCGTTCTGCTCGGTCGGCACCGCCCCCTGATAACGCCAAGGAAAGCGATAATCATGGCCGAGAATTTCGACCTCCTCGTCATCGGTGCCGGCCCCGGCGGTTATGTCGCCGCCATCCGCGCCGCCCAGTTGGGCATGAAGACCGCCGTGGTGGAGCGGGAGCATCTGGGCGGCATCTGCCTGAACTGGGGCTGCATCCCGACCAAGGCGCTGCTGCGCTCCGCCGAGATCGCGCATTACATCGAGCATGCCCAGGCCTATGGCATCAAGGTTGAAGGCAAGGTGACGCTGGACGTGGAAGCCATCGTCAAGCGCTCGCGCGGCGTGGCCAACCAGCTCTCCGCCGGCGTCAAGGGCCTGCTGAAGAAGAACAAGGTCACCGTTCTGGACGGTTCGGCCAAGCTGCTGGGCGGCGGCAAGGTCGCCGTCACCGCCAAGGATGGCAAGGTCACCGACGCGGCCGCCAAGCACATCATCATCGCCACCGGTGCCCGCGCCCGCGTGCTGCCGGGGCTGGAGCCCGATGGCAAGCTGGTCTGGACCTACAAGGAAGCCATGGTGCCGACGGCGACGCCCAAGAGCATGCTGGTTATCGGCACCGGTGCCATCGGCGTGGAATTTGCCTGCTTCTACAAGGCCATGGGCGTGGACGTGACCCTGGTTGAGGTCGTGGACCGCATCCTGCCGGTGGAAGATGAGGAAATCAGCGCCTTTGCCGCCAAGGCCTTCACCAAGCAGGGCATCAAGATCAAGACCGGTGCCAAGGTGGTCAAGCTGGACCGCCATGCCGATAGCGTGACGGCCCATATCGATGTGGGCGGCAAGGTGGAGACGGTCACGGTTGACCGCATCATCTCCGCCGTCGGCATCGTCGCCAATACCGAAGGGCTGGGCCTGGAAAATACCAAGGTCAAGCTGGACCGGGGCCACATCGTCAATGACGGCTATGGCCGCACGGACGAGCCTGGTGTTTATGCCATTGGCGACGTCGCTGGTGCCCCCTGGCTGGCGCATAAGGCCAGCCATGAAGGCATTATCTGCGTGGAGAAGATTGCCGGCCTGCCGCATGTCCACACCATGGATAAGTCCAACATCCCCGGCTGCACCTATTCCTTCCCGCAGGTGGCCTCGGTCGGCCTGACCGAAGCCAAGGCCAAGGCGGCGGGGCATGAGGTGAAGGTCGGTCGCTTCCCGTTCATCGGCAATGGCAAGGCCATCGCGCTTGGCGAGCCGGAAGGTCTGGTCAAGACCGTGTTCGATGCCAAGACCGGCGAACTGCTGGGTGCCCATATGATCGGTGCGGAAGTGACCGAACTGATCCAGGGTTATACGATCGGCAAGACGGCCGAACTGACCGAGGCAGAGTTCATGCACACGGTTTTCCCGCACCCGACCCTGTCGGAAATGATGCATGAGGCTGTGTTGGCCGCCTATGGCCGCGCCATCCATTACTGATCGGCTCAGGCTGACCTGTTAACAAAAGGGGCGCCCCTTCCGGCGCCCCTTTTTTCAGTCGGATGATAGTGTTTCAGCGGTTCAGGTAACGTTGTTCCAGCGCACGGGCGCGGGTTTGCAGCGACTGTTCGGTCCCGTTGACGAAGACCTTTTCCGCCAGGACAGTAGGTTCCAGGGGGTCACCACCCCAAAGTACCAGATCGGCAGGTTTGCCCACCGCAATGACGCCTGCGTCCGGGACCCCGAACAGGGCGGCAGGGCGGCTGGTGATGGCGGCCAGTGCTTTATCCTTAGGCATTCCATAAGCAACCGCCGTACCGGCCTCAAACCGGACCTGATTGGCATAATGGCCATCCGCAGTGGTGGTGATGATCACATTCACCCCCGCTTTCTCCATGAGAGCGGCATTTTCCAATCGTGCGCGCTGAATTTCAAACCGATTGGGAATATTGGTGGTCGGCTTTACAACCACCGGAACGCCTGCCGCCGCGATCTCGTCGGCGACGATCCAGCCTTCTTCTACGCCCAGAAGAACAAGCTTCAGCTTCTCTTCTCGGGCAAGCCGCAGGGCCAGGCGGATATCGGCCGCCCGTGATACGGCGAGGAAAAGGGGCGCCTCACCCTTGGCCACCGGCAGCAACGCCTCCAGATCCTGACGGGAAAGGCTGTAATCGCGTGTTCCACCCTGATTGAAGGCAGCCTTGTTGGCACCGTAATGGCGGGCATCTTCAAGGGCGGCCTTCAAGATGGCCACGGTCAGGCTGCGGCTGCCGCCGGCATTGCTGGCGGCACTTTCGCCAAAGGGCAGGGCAACGCCGATGCGCGTGCGCACCAGAATGTCCGGAGCGGCCCCTGTATGAATGACGGCCGGCTGTCCATGGAACATTGGTTCGTCCGCATGGCCGGCCGTGTCCCCTTCATGCGTGTGGGCACCGTCACCAAAGGCCGCAGCCGGCATGACCACGGCCCGCGTGACCCCACCAGCCCGGGCCAGCGGCAGCAAGGTGCTGGCCGGATTGACCGAATAGGACGGGTCATAGGCGACCGCAAAATCTTTGTTCTCAGCGCTGCTGTCATTGGTCTGGGGAACCGCGCTGACCTCGTCGATGCCCAGATCGCTGCTGGACACAAACAGGCCCGGGGTTATCACCTTACCAGTGCCATCAATCAGCGTTGCCCCGGCAGGAATGGCCGCACCAGTGCCGGCGGCGGTGATGATACCATTCTGGATAATGATTGTCGCACCGGTCAGTGACACTCCGGTACCGGTGACCAGGGTGGCACCCTGGATCGCGATGGTCTGTGCCAGGGCCGCACCGCTAAAAGCCAGGGCGGCGAAGACACTGCCCAGCAGAGCCTTTTTCACTGTGTTCATCACTTCACCCCCGCCTTGAAGATTTCCGGACCCGACTGTCCCAGCTCAAAATCGGAGCGGGGCTGGGCGGGCGGGTTGGCGCGGTCATGCATCAGCACACCGTCGATATAGACCAGATCGGCCAGGGTATAGATGGAGAAGGGATTACCGCTCCACACCACGATGTCGGCCATTTTTCCAGGTTCCAACGTGCCGGTCTTGTCCTGGATGCCGATTGCCTTGGCCGGGTTGGCGGTGATCCAAGTGATGGCGTCCTCATCCTTGATATCCAGGCCCAGATAGCGCCCCTCGGCCATGGCCTGGGCGGTTTCCTTGGTCAGATGCTGGATCAGCGTCTCGTCATCGGAATGGATGACGGCGCAGGCGCCCTTGTGATGAACAATGGCAGCATTAGCCGGCACCCCGTCATAGGCCTCCATCTTGAAGCCCCACCAATGGGCCCAGGTGGCGATACAGGTGCCGCTTTCTTTCAGCAGGTCGCCGATCTTGTAGGCTTCGGTCGCGTGGTGGAACGCCCGGATCGAATAGCCGAACTCTTTGGCGATATCGAGCATCACCGACATTTCGTCTGCGCGGTAGCAGTGATTCTGGATCAGGATTTCACCACGCAGCACGTCGGCCAACGTATCGAGCTGCAGGTCGCGTTTGGGCGGATCGCCAGGCCCCTTGTCATCGCCCTTTTTCTGCTTCTCGTAATAAGCATCCCATTTGCGCCGATACTCGGCGGCCTCGATCCAGGCTGCGCGGTAGCCGGCGACATTCGACATTCGACTGGCCGGAGCCCGGCCCTTACCGCCGTAGACTCGCTTGGGATTTTCACCACAGGCCATTTTCAGGCCATAGGGGGCACCGGGGAACTTCATCTCCTGCACATTACGGGCGGGTACATTCTTCAAGGTCACGCTGCGCCCGCCGAACAGATTGGCGGAACCGGGCAGGATCTTAAGGGTGGTGACGCCGCCGCGCAGCGCGCGCTCAAATCCGGGGTCCTGCGGCCAGACCGAATGTTCGGCCCAGACCTCTGCCGTGTTGGGGGCTGTCGCCTCATTCCCGTCGGAATGCGCCTCAACAGCGGGGGAAGCGTAAACACCCAGGTGTGAATGCATGTCGATGATGCCCGGCGTGATATAGCGCCCAGTGGCGTTCACCACTGTCGCACCAGCCGGTACGGGAAGGGCGGCACCCACCGCCTCAATCCGCCCATCGCGGACAATGACCGTGCCATTGTCAATGCGTTGGCCGGTCCCGGTCAGCACGGTGGCCCCGGTCAGGGCGAACAGACCGCTCGGTGCTGGTTTGTACCGGCTTGGGAAGGGGTCACGATTGGCGGCCGGGTCCAGCCCTTGTGCCAGCGCCGCCTTGTCGTCGTCCCTGTTCTTGTCCGTGGATTGTTTGGTCGCCTGCCCGGTGGCACATCCGGCCAGCACCAAGGCCAGCCCCGCCACCATCCAGCGACCGCTCCGCGACCGCGCCATTGCCCCACCCCATTGTTGTCCTTGAAACAATGGGCAAGAGTGTGCGGACCGTTCGCCGCCTAAGTCAACGGCTTGGGGTGTAACGGGATTGTAACGGATTGCACCGGGTGATGCCGTTGCCGGTGGGCAACAAAAAAGGGCACCGTGCAGACGATGCCCTTTTCATCACAGCTAACCTGCCAAGATCACACGAACAGGCTGGACACCGACCGTTCGTTGCTGATCCGGTCGATGGCGTCGGCCATCAGCCGGGCGATGGAGCGCTGCCGGATATTCTTGGAGTTACGGACTGCCTCGGTCGCGACAATGCTGTCGGTGATCACCAGCTCATTCAGCGGTGACTTCGCCACGCGTTCGACCGCACCACCCGACAACACGCCATGGGTGACATAGGCGCGCACCGACGTGGCGCCCCGGTCCTTGAGCGCAATGGCCGCGTTGCACAGGGTGCCGGCACTGTCGACAATGTCGTCAATCATGATGCAGTCGCGACCGGCCACATCGCCGATGACATTCATCACTTCCGATACACCGGCACGTTCGCGACGCTTGTCGATGATGGCCAGATCGGCCTCAAGCCGGCTGGCGATGGCGCGAGCGCGGACCACGCCGCCCACATCGGGGGAGACGACCATCAGCTTGCCATTGCCGACCTGTTCCTTGATGTCTTTGGTGAATTCACCACCAGCCACCAGATTGTCCACCGGAATATCAAAGAAGCCCTGAATCTGGCCCGCATGCAGATCCATGGTCAGCACACGGTCGGCACCGGCAGTGGTGACCAGATTGGCCACCAGCTTGGCCGAAATCGGCGTGCGGGGACCGGTCTTGCGATCCTGTCGGGCATAACCATAGTAGGGGATCACTGCGGTGATGCGGCGGGCGGAACCCCGGCGCAGCGCGTCGATGATGACCAGCAGTTCCATCAAATGGTCGTTGGCGGGGAACGAGGTCGACTGGATCACGAACACGTCCTCACCACGGACATTCTCGTTGATCTCGACGAAGATTTCGTTGTCCGCGAAGCGCCGGATCGAAGCCTTGGTCAGGGGAACCTCAAGGCAATTCGAAATGGCTTCAGCCAGCGGCTGATTGCTGTTACCGGCGATCAGCTTCATGGTCATGCTGCCCGTCTGTGGTGGAAAACCAGGGGTGAGCGGTGTCACCCAGGGGACGACACCGAACCTTCACAAAGGCGGGCGCACCATAACCCCGACCCCCCGGCCTGTAAACGCTGCGACCGTTGCAGCCTACAACGGTGTGGCAGGCAGCCACGGCATGGACGGGGTGGACGGTCTGTCGCGAACATTGTTCAAAATGCCTCGGCTTTGCCCTTGTTCTGCCACCGGCGTCTGATTTAACACTTGTCAGGCCGTGGTTCGGGGCCTGATCTGTTTGCCGGACCGATATAAGGTGGTTTCAATGTGCCGTTGGCTGGCCTATGCCGGTATTCCCATCGCGATGGACACGCTGTTGTTTCAGCCCTGCAACTCGCTGATCCGGCAGTCACTGTCGGCGCAGCGCAGCGTAGCGCCCACCAATGGCGATGGATTCGGCCTGGGCTGGTATGGCGACCTGGCCCGGCCCGGCCTTTATCGGGACACGATGCCCGCCTGGTCGGATGCCAATCTGCGATCGCTGGCCGAACAGATCCGCTCGCCGCTGTTTTTCGCCCATGTGCGGGCGTCGACCGGGACTGCGACCTCGCGACTGAACTGTCACCCGTTCCGTTACGGTGACTGGCTGTTCATGCATAATGGACAGATCGGCGGCTGGCCGGCCGTGCGCCAGGATGTCGAGGGCATGATCCGCAAGGACCTGTACCGCCACCGCGAGGGATCGACCGACAGCGAAGCCTTTTTCTATCTGGCGCTGGGCAATGGCCTGATGGAGGATGCGGCCAAGGCCTTTGCGCTGACTGTGGCCCAGATCGTGGGCAAGATGCGCCATGAAGGGGTGACGGAGCCGTTCCGGATGACGGCGGCCCTGTCTGATGGCCAACGGCTTTACGCGGTCCGCTGGTCCTGTGACGGGCGGTCACCCAGCCTGTACTGGACCCAGGGCCATATTGATGGCTGTCGCGATGGCCGGGTCTGCCTGGAACAGGGGGGCGATTCGGTTATGGTCCTGTCCGAACCCCTGGATGAGGATGCCAGCCACTGGAACGAAGTGGATGAAGGCAGCTTCCTTGTGGCGGAAAATGGGCGAGTTACTGTACAGTCTTTCAACCCGTTCGGTTGAGGGGAGCCATGGTGATGCGCAAGGCCGGTTTCATTCTGCTGCCTCTGTTGTTGTCTGCGCCCACGCTGGCGGCGCCCGGCACCCATACCGTGCCCTACAAGGAATTCTTCGATCAGATGGCGCGGTTTTATGGGCAGGACAATGACCGGCTGGTGCTGCGCCTGTCGGTACAGCCTGCCAAGGATACAGAGCCATTGGATGTCCCGGTTACCATGTCGGTGACGATCAATGGTCAGACACAGCCCATCACCCTGGATGCCCATAATGCCGTCGCGCTGGACTATCGTCCCGACTGGGTTGAACAGGGGGCGATGGTCACCATCAACCAGGCACGTGAAACCTACGTCATGCGGGCGCAGATCGGTATGAAGATGCCAAGCGGCACCCAGACCCTGCGCTATGCCGAGGTGCAGGCCGCGTTCGACCAGTTCAACCGCCTGATCGAAAAAGAGGCGGGTATGGTCTCTTTCCTGGCGCCATCGGCCAAGACGCTGCGCGTGTTCTGCGGTCCGGCTTGTACGGTGACCCTGAAGGGGGACAAGGGCAGCAAGGATCTGACACCAGATGACAAGGGTCGGGTGAATATCGCCAACGACAAAGCATTGATGCGGCAATATCCCGACATTGTTATCAGCAATCCGGTCGCCTATACGGTGCTGACCACGAAGGGCTGATTGGTTAACGCCACGCTTCGGCCGGACCCACCGCATAGCGCCGCCACACATAATCCCAAGGCGTCACCGCGACCAGGATGACAACAAGACCGCAGGCAACCAAGTTGGCGGTTATGGCATCGGTCATCTGGTCTTGCTGCCAGGCGGGAAGGGCGATGCGGAACAGCCAGATCAGTTTCCAGGCGATTTCCCAGAACATCAGCGGCAGCATGCGCAACGGATGGCGCAGACCCAGCAGGGACAGGGCCGACATGGCGGCCAACATCGTGACAACCACCCCTTCCATGAACGCCCAGCTTTGGGCCGGATCGATGATCTGTGACCAGTTCAGATAGCCGGCCCCCAGCGCCATCACCAGATAGGCCGCACGCAGCAGATTAAGACGCCAGGGCGCGATCTCGCTCATGGTTCATTCCACCTGTTTCAGGATTTTTTCGACATTGGCCAAGGTGGCACGGGCGGCCGCCAGGTCGGTGCGCAGGGCATTGATGGTGCCCGTCTGCTGTTCCAGTGCGGTCACGGCCCGCTCGGCAAGCTCCCGGTAATTCTGCTGCTCTGTTGTTTTGGCCTTCGCCTGGACAACGGTGCTGATCATACGCATGGCGAAGACCGACACGATCGCCACCACGAACCAGAAGATCGAATAAAGATAGGTATCGTCTGCCATGAGTGTCCCCTTACTCTCCTGTGTTTGTTCCCGGTGCTGGCAGGGTTTCCGTGGCCTGACGGATGGTCTCCGCTGTCAGGTCCAGGCGGAAAGGTGCCAGTTCCAGAAAATTCAAGGCCTTGCCGTCATCTGACAGTTCCAACTGCGACGTGACCAGACCGGCCTCCAGCAGTTTCTGCACATGCAGGTGCAGCAACGGCCGGCTGATCCCCATTTCACGCGCCAACTGGCTGACATAATGCCGACCACCCGCCGCCAGCAGTGCCACGATGCGTAACCGGTGCGGGTTGGCCAAGGCACCCAGGGCCAGCAAAACCCGTCCCCCATCACACGCCGATCCGGCTATCTGAAGATGATGTTTCATGTGTAAGATATTTCTTACAGGTGAAAGAAAGAGTCAAGCGCTTTCGCACCCGCCTGACGGGGCAGGCAGGTGGCTGGCTTGACGGCGGCCGGGTCAGGTGGCTCACTCGCGTGGCATATCGGGCGGGAAGGGGTCGGGTGATGCTGACGGGTTCTTGCCATTGCGGGGCGGCACATTGGACCCTGGACGGTGATCCCGGTCCCGCGACGGCCTGCAACTGCACGCTCTGCCGCCGCTATGGGGCGCTGTGGGCGTATGATTACGAGAATGAGCGGATACGGATTTCGGGTCTGACCACCGCCTATACCCGCGCCGGCAAGGTGAACCCGGCGCTTGAAATCCGCTTTTGCGCGACCTGCGGCTGCGTGATCTGCTGGCGCGGCTTGCGCCTGGACCAGGACCAGCGCCGCCGCATGGCCGTCAATCTGCGGTTAGCGCCGCCGGAAGCGGTCGCCGACCTGCCCATCGACCATTTCGACGGCCTGGACACGTTCGACGACCTGCCCCGCGACGGGCGCTGTGTTAGAGACTTGTGGTTCTAGCGGTTTAGGGCGAGGTTTCTGTTATCGGTCGACAGTGGGTTGTTTAGGATCACTCCCACTCAATCGTGCCCGGCGGCTTGGACGTGATGTCATAGGTCACCCGGTTGATGCCGCGCACTTCGTTGATGATGCGGGTGGCGACATGGCCCAGGAAGCTGTGGTCGAACGGGTAATAATCGGCCGTCATGCCATCGACCGAGGTCACGGCCCGCAGGGCGCAGGCATAATCATAGGTGCGGCCATCGCCCATCACGCCGACCGTACGCACCGGCAGCAGGACGGCAAAGGCCTGCCAGATCTCATCATAAAGGCCAGCCTTGCGGATTGCGTCCAGATACACGGCATCGGCCTGACGCAGGATGTCCAGCTTTTCGCGCGTGATCTCGCCCGGCACGCGGATGGCCAGGCCGGGGCCGGGGAAGGGGTGACGGCCGACAAAGCTGTGGGGCAGACCCAGTTCACGGCCAAGGGCGCGGACCTCATCCTTGAACAGTTCGCGCAGCGGCTCCACCAGCTTCAACTTCATGCGGTCGGGCAGGCCGCCGACATTGTGGTGCGACTTGATGGTGACGCTGGGTCCGCCGGTGAAGGACACGCTTTCGATCACGTCAGGATACAGCGTTCCCTGGGCCAGGAATTCCGCGCCGCCGATCTTCGCCGCCTCGCCATCAAACACCTCAATGAACAGACGGCCAATGATCTTGCGCTTCTGTTCGGGGTCGGACACGCCTTCCAATTGACCCAGGAACAGGTCGGACGCGTCCACATGCACCAGCGGGATATTGTAATGGTCACGGAACAGGGTGACGACCTGTTCGGCCTCACCGGTCCGCATCAGCCCGGTATCAACAAAGATGCAGGTCAACTGGGCGCCGATGGCTTCATGGATCAGCACGGCGGCCACAGAGCTGTCGACCCCGCCCGACAGGCCGCAAATGACCTTGGCGCTGCCCACCTGTTCACGGATGCGGGCCACGGCCTCGGCCCGGAAGGCGGCCATGGTCCAGTCACCCTTCAGACCGGCCACCTTGAACAGGAAATTGCGGATCAGGGCGTCGCCATGCGGCGTGTGGACCACTTCGGGGTGGAACTGCACGGCATAGAAGCGGCGGGCATCGTCAGCGATGATGGCATAGGGCGCGCCTTCCGACGTGGCAACGATACGGAACCCTTCGGGCAGCTTCGTCACGCGGTCGCCATGGCTCATCCAGACTTGTTCGCGGGCGCCGATGCTCCACACACCCTCAAACAGGGCGCAATCATCCTTGACCTCGACAAAGGCGCGACCAAATTCGCGGGTCTCGCCGGGTTCCACCTTGCCGCCCAACTGTTCGCACATGGTCTGCTGGCCATAACAGATACCGAACACCGGGACACCCAGGGTCCAGACGACATCGTTGGCGCGGGGGGAGCCTGCTTCCGTCACGCTGGCCGGGCCGCCCGACAGGATGATGGCCTTGGGTGCGAAGGCGCGGATGCGGTCCGCGTCGGCGCTGAAGGGGATGATCTCGCAATAAATGCCAGCCTCGCGCACACGGCGGGCGATAAGCTGCGTCACCTGCGATCCGAAATCCAGGATCAGGACACGGTCGGGATGAGCGGCGGGTGCGGTGGAAGCGGCGGCGGCCATGGCGCATTATCCTGCGGGTCAGGGGCGGAGAATGCGCCGCAACCTAACCAACCAAGCCGGCCGGGACAAGGCGCACATAAGCAAGGCAGACCCTTGCCGGGACCGGACCGGAACGGACAATGGGCGGACCATCGGTCGCCCACCTGATCACAGGCAGATACCCGAAACGGGCACAGTCCAGGATGGCATCCACCGCCCCGGCATCACGCCGTTGATTAACGCGGACCCGTTTGTTGTTTCCGACAGTGGAGACGGGCTGCTGGCTGTCGTTGCCCTGATTGCCGACGCGGTGGTCCGGTCAGGATCAACGCGACTGACGGATGGTGTCCCCTCTGCTATGCCCCAGTGTGGGAATGGTTGTGGGTGTGGGACAGGTGATGGGTGACCGGCCATTAATGATCAAGGAATTGCTCCTGCTGTTGCTGCTGGCGACATTGTGGGGGGCGTCTTACACCTTCATCAAAATCGGGGTGGCGACCATCCCACCGGTAACGCTGATCGCGGTCCGCACACTGATCGCCGGATGTATCCTGTTGGCTGTCATGCGCTGGCTTGGCCTTTCAATGCCGCGTGACCCCCGTGTCTGGCGCCAGTTCACGTTTCAGGCCGTGATGAATTCCGCCGTACCCTTCACCTTGGTTGCCTGGGGCGAACAAACCATTGATGCCGGGCTGACGGCCATTTTGAACTCCACCACACCGATCTTCACCTTCCTGCTGACCGCGCTGATCACCCGGCATGAGCCGGTGACCTTTCGCAAACTGTTCGGGGTGATGGTCGGCATGGTCGGCATCTGTCTGATCATCGGCATGGAGGCCCTGCACGGGCTGGGGGACCAGTTGCTGGCGCAACTCGCCATCGTGCTGGCCACGATTTCCTATGCCGGTGCCGCCATTTACGGAAAGAATTTCAAAGGCCTGCACCCGATCCAGCCGGCGGCGGGCTCCATGCTTGCCGGCGCCGCCCTGCTGTTGCCGGTCAGTCTGCTGGTGGACCAGCCCTGGACACTCAGCCCGTCCCTGCCGTCCATCGCCGCCCTGCTGGGACTGTCGATTTTTTCCACTGCCCTTGCCTTCACCATCTATTTCCGTCTGATGCAGACGCTGGGGTCCATCGGGACGACGGCCCAGGCCTATCTGCGTGTTCCGATCGGTGTCGGGCTTGGCCTGCTGTTTCTGGGCGAAAGTCTGTCGCCCACTGCCCTGACCGGGCTGGTCTGTGTTGTGGTCGCCGTGGTCGCCATGACCTGGCCTGCGCGCGCCAACGCCTGAGACAGGACAAGCATTGTCGTGGGACGGCTGCTGCGCTTATCGTTCCGCCCGGACAGTCCGAAGCCGGGGTAACCGGCCGCCAATATCCGCGGAAACACCAGCGCAGGAAGAGAGATCATGACCGACAAGACCCCGTCCGCCTTGGGATTTGAAACCAGGGCGATCCATGCCGGTGCTGCCCCCGATCCGGCCACCGGCGCGCGCGCCACCCCCATCTATCAGACCAGTTCCTTCGTCTTTGATGATGCGGAGGATGCGGCGGCCCTTTTCAACCTGCAGAAAGCCGGCTTCATCTATTCCCGACTGACCAACCCGACCGTGTCGGTTCTGGAAGGACGCATCGCTGATCTGGAAGGCGGGGCCGGGGCAACGTGCACCGCGTCGGGTCATGCGGCCCAGATGATGGCGTTGTTCCCCCTCCTGTCGCCTGGCGATGATTTTGTCGCCTCGCGCAAACTGTATGGCGGATCGCTGAACCAGTTCGCCAACAGCTTCCCGCGCGCCTTCGGTTGGAAATGCAACTTTGTCGCCGGTGATAACGCCGATGATTTCCGCCGCGCCATCACGGCGCGCACCAAGGCCATCTTCATCGAAAGCTTGGCCAATCCCGGCGGTATTGTCAGCGATATCGCGGCCATTGCGGCCGTCGCGGAGGAGGCGGGCATCCCCCTCATTGTCGATAATACCCTGGCCACGCCGTATCTCTGCCGGCCCATCGAACATGGTGCGACCCTGGTTGTGCATTCCACAACCAAGTTCCTGACCGGTAATGGCACGTCGGTCGGTGGTGTGGTGGTGGATAGCGGCACATTCGACTGGTCGCGTGGCGGAAAGTTCCCGGCCCTGACAGAGCCGGAGCCGGGTTATCATGGCATGCGGTTTTTTGAGACCTTCGGGCCGGCGGCCTTTACCGTCCATGGCCATGCCATCGGTCTGCGCGATCTGGGGCCGTCCATGGCGCCGCTGAATGCCTTCATGGGCATCCTGGGCACCGAAACCCTGGCCTTGCGCATGGAGCGTCACTGCGCCAATGCGCTGAAGGTGGCAGAATATCTGTCGGCCCATCCGGCGGTGGCCTGGGTCAATTATGCCGGCCTGCCCGACAGCCCCTACCGCGCCCTGGCCGAACGCTATCTGCCCAACGGTGCCGGTGCCGTCTTCACCTTTGGCCTGAAAGGCGGCTACCAAGCGGGGGTGAAGCTGGTGGAGAGCGTCAAGCTGTTCAGCCATCTGGCCAATATCGGCGATACACGGTCGTTGATCATCCATCCGTCCAGCACCACACACCGGCAATTGTCGCCGGAGGCACAGGTACTAGCAGGTGCCGGGCCTGATGTGATCCGCCTGTCGGTGGGCCTGGAGAGCGTTGCCGATATCATTGCCGATCTGGAACAGGCGCTGGGCTGATCGCCTGCGTAGCCGTCCTGCCGAAGGGGGTTATCGCCTGAACCGATAGGTCCCTTCGGCAATACCGACTTTAGCGAGGGCCCTTCCCATGTCTATCTGGCCGCAACCAACGGCCACATGGATGGGATGGACATGAAACTCGCCACTCTTGACCTTGGGGGCCGCGATGGGCGGCTGGCCCTGGTGTCGCGGGACTTGGCCCGCGCGGTGCTGACCACAGGCATCGCGGACACGATGCAGCAGGCGCTGGATGAGTGGGCAACGCTGGCGCCGGCACTGTCGGCATTGTCCGATGCGTTGAATGCCGGCACCGCCGCCGACAGCTTCCCGTTTGAGGCGAGCAAGGCCTTGGCGCCTCTGCCACGCGCGTGGCAATGGCTGGACGGGTCGGCCTTCCATGCCCATGGCGAACTGATGGCCAAGGTATTTGGCATCAGCAACCCGCAACATGACCAACCCCTGATGTATCAGGGCATGTCCCACCGCTTCATTGCACCTGCTTCCCCGGTGCCTTTTCCGACCGAAGCCGATGGCATTGATTTCGAGGGCGAATTCGCGGTGGTCACCGGTGATGTGCCGTTGGGCATTGATGCAGGGGCGGCGCGTGATCATATCCGGCTGGTCCTGCTGATCAATGACTGGTCTCTGCGGGTGACGGGCCGGGCGGAAATGGCCACCGGTTTCGGCTGGGTGCAGGCCAAACCCGCCTGTTCGGCCGCCCCCGTCGCGGTGACCGTGGACGAGTTGGGGGATGCCTGGGCCGATGGCCGTATCCATCTGAACCTGCTGGTCGATTGGAACGGGAAGCGCTTCGGGGCGGCCCATGGCGGGGCCATGGGTTTCTGCTTTGGGCAGTTGATCGCCCATGCTGCCCGCACGCGCGACCTTTGTGCCGGGACCATCATCGGGTCGGGCACTGTTTCCAACCCCGATTACCGCGAGGTCGGGTCCAGTTGCATCGCTGAACGCCGCGGTATCGAGATCCTGGATGATGGGGCGGCTCGCACCGGTTTCCTGCAATTTGGTGATCGCGTGCGGATGGAGGCCCTGAAGGACGGCCAAAGCGTGTTTGGCGCTATTGATCAGCAGGTCGTGAAAGCCTGACCCAGAGATATCGCCAGGACCGATGCTTTGTATCGGCATAAACGGCTTTGGTGATTTGTTCGGTCGGCTTATGGTTTTTGGCATGGAGGTCCGCGACGGCGGCCACCTCCCAACCCATCGACGATAACGACCCGCCGTCACCGGCGGGCAATCCGGCTGTGATCCCTGTGGATGCATGGCCTGGGAGGAGCATGTGTCCTTGATCCGGTCAGCCCTTGTTGTTGGCGGCGGTATCGCCGGCATGTCGGCCACCTTGGTGCTTTCGCGTCTGGGCGTGGCGGTCGATGTTATCGACCAGGACCCGGCTTGGCGCGTTTATGGCGCCGGCATTTCCATCACCGGCCCGACCCTGCGGGCATTTCACCGGCTGGGCATCCTGGACGATTTCCGCCAGCACGGTTACTGCGCGGATAGCACCCGGCTGTTCACGCCCAGCGGACACCCGATCGGGGAGGTGGCGATCCCGCCGCTGGCGGCGGACCTGCCATCGGGCGGCGGTATCATGCGCCCGGTGCTTCATGAAATTCTGGCCAGCCGCACCCGCGCGGCGGCCGCCGATATCCGTCTGGGTGTCACCATTGAAACATACGCCGAGGATGCGGACAGCGCGGAGGTGACCTTCAGCGATGGGCGCACCGGCCGGTATGATCTGGTGATCGGTGCCGATGGTATTTATTCCCGCACCCGGTCGCTGCTGTTTCCCGATGCGCCCAAGCCGCGCTTCACCGGTCAGGCCTGCTGGCGCACCACGGCGCCCCGGCCGGAGGCGGTGAAGGGTGTGGAGATGTTCCTGGGCGCCCCCATCAAGGCCGGCGTGAACCCTTGTTCGCCCAACCAGATGTATCTGTTTGCGCTGGAAGCCATTGCTCCCGACACCCGGCATGCCGAGGCCGATCTGCCCGGCTTGCTACGGGAACGTCTGGCGGGGTTCGGCGGGTCGATCGGCTTTGTCCGTGATCAGATCACGGACCAGTCGGTGGTGAATTTCCGCCCGCTGGAGGCGCTGTTGTTGCCCGGTCCCTGGCACACGCGCCGCGCCTTGCTGATCGGTGATGCGGCGCACGCCACGACCCCGCATCTGGCGTCGGGTGCCGGCATGGCGATGGAGGACGCGGTCGTCCTGGGCGATGTGCTGGCGACTGCCGACAGCCTGGGCGCCACCTTTAATGCCTTTATGGCCCGTCGCTATGACCGCGCTGCCATGGTGGTGAACAATTCCGTCCGGCTGGGCGAGATCGAGCTGAGCGGTGTGCACAGTGACGAACATCCCCGCCTGATGAATCAGACCATGGCCGCGCTGGCTCAACCACTTTGATCGTTAGGGAGTGACCTGAAATGACCCGTGTGACCGATATCCGCTATGTCGGCTATGGCGTGACGGATCTGGATGCCGAGCGCGCCTTCTACCGAGACAAATGGGGCCTGCGCGAGGTCGCGGCCAAAGATGGCATGGTCTATTTCGCGGCTGAGGGGTCGCCAGAACTCTATGTGGTCCGCCTGCGTCAGGCGGATGTGCAGCGCGTGGACGTCATCGCCTTCGCCGCCGACAGCAATGCCGATGTCGATGCGCTGCATGACAAGGTGGTGGCCGCCGGTTGCCGGGTGATTTTTGCGCCGACCGCCCTTTCATCCTTTGGCGGTGGGTATGGTTTCCGCTTCTTTGGCAAGGATGGCCTGACCTTTGAAATCTCCGCCGGCATCGAACGCGGGCCAGCGCGGCCGGTGCTTGCCAAGGAAGCGCTGCCCGAAAAGATCAGCCACGTTGTCATGCATTCGCCCGATCACAAGGGCACGGTGGACTTCTTTGTGAATGTCCTGGGCTTCCGCGTGTCGGACTGGTTGGGCGACTTCATGTGTTTCCTGCGCTGTAATGAGTGGCACCACCGGGTCGCCATCCTGCCAGGCCCGCCCTGTCTGAACCATGTCGCCTATGACATGCCCGACATGGACGCGATGATGCGCGGTGTGGGTAAGCTGAAGAAAGCGGAGATCGAGCTGCGTTGGGGCCCCGGTCGGCATACGGCGGGCAACAACACTTTCAGCTATTTCACCACGCCGGCGGGGTTTGCCGTGGAATATACGGCGGAGTTGGAACGGGTGGATGAAGCGACCTGGGTCGCCGGCGTACACAAGCCCAGCCCTGACGTCATGGATCAATGGGGGGCCGGGAGCGGCGGGCCGCAGACCATGCCGCATCCCGCGCCCGATCCTGGCCTGTTTCAGGCAGTGGGGGTCTGAACCATGGCGCTTTTTCAGTATTTTCCCAATAATTACATCTGGAACCTCTCGGTCAACATCGCCATCGAAAGCGGTGCGCGGGTTGGCGAGATCGAGGATATGTGCCGCCCCTTGATTGAGGCGGCGGCGCGCGGTGAAGATGCGGGTACCGGTGCCTTTCTGGCGCAATGGGTTGCGATGGCGGATAAGCTGGTGGGGCTGGCAGCCGAGGATGAGGCACGGGGTCGTGCCTTTTCTGCCGGGACCAAGCTGCAACGCGCCTCGCTTTATTACATCACCGCGGAACGGATGCAGGGCCATGGCCATCCCGGTCGGGCGGAGACCTTTGCTAAGGGCCAAGATGCGTTCCGCCGGGGCACCGCGCTGTCACGGGAGAACTGCACCCGTGTTGAAATTCCGTTCGGCAACAGCTTCATTCCCGGCCTGTTCACCAAGGCCGAGGGGGTGGACGGTCCCGCCCCTTGTGTCCTCTATGTGAACGGCCTGGATAGCTGCAAGGAGTTGCTATTCTGGTCATGGCTCCCCCATGCCCTGGCCAAGCGGGGTATCTCCACCCTGTGCATCGACCAGCCCGGTACGGGTGAGGCGCTGCGCGCCAACAATCTCTATGTCACGCATGAAACCGAACGCTGGGCGACCCCTGTGTTTGATTATCTGGCGGCCCGGCCCGATGTGATTGCCGACAGGATTGGCATGGTCGGCATCTCACTGGGCGGCTATTTCACCCCACGCGCAGTGGCGTTTGAGCCGCGCTTTGCCAGCGGTGCCGTCTGGGGTGCCAATCATGATTGGCGTGAGGTCCAGCAAAAGCGCCTGAAGCGGGAAGGGGAGAACCCCGTTCCGCATTATTGGGGCCATGTGCGCTGGGTGTTCGGTGCCAAGGACATGGACGATTTCTTTGCCAAGGCCGAAGGCATGCATTTGAACGGTGTGCTCGACCGGATCAAGGTGCCGTTCCTGGTCACCCATGGGGCGAAGGATCGCCAGATCTCTGTCGATTACGCCCACCAGACTTATGACCAGTTGGTCAACTCCCCCAAGCGCGAGCTGAAAATCTTCACCGACCGCGAGGGCGGGGTGGAACATGTGGGCGCCGATAACATGTCGTTTGGCCGCGACTATATCGCCGACTGGTTTGCCGACACGCTGGGCGGACACACGGCGTGAGGGTGATACTGCACCGATTGGACGGGGAGGGGACGGTTGACGTTCCGCCCGGTCAGTCCTTGTTCCAAGCCATCGCCGCTCAGGACCGTGCAATGATCACGGCTCTGTGCGGCGGTTGCTGTATTTGTGGGACCTGCCGTGTGCGGGTTCTGGACGGCGATCCTGGCCCGATGGGGCCGGATGAGGCGCATCTGCGCTGGCAGCTTGCCATCACTGACCCTGCCATTCGTCTTGCCTGCCAGATGCGGCCCGGTTGCAGGCTGCGCGTTGACATCATCCAGCCGGAGTAAGCGACATGCCGCGGATCATTGACTTGTCGGTGCATCTGGAAAATGACGTGCCCGCCGACCCGCCCTTCATGCGGCCCAAGATCCGTTATGCCAGCCATGCCGAGGGGGCAGCGGAATATTGCCAGATGTTCCCTGGTCTGAAGGCCGAGCAGTTGCCCGATGGGGAAGGACCGGCGGCGGAATGGGTGGAGATCTCCACCCATAATGGCACGCACATGGACGCGCCGTGGCATTATCATTCCACGATGGATGGCGGCAAACGTGCCATCACCATTGACGAGGTACCGCTGGATTGGTGTTTCCGCCCGGGTGTGAAGCTTGATTTCCGCCACCTGCCCGATGGTCACGTGGTGACAGCAGCGGAGGTGGAGGCCGAACTGACCCGCATCGGCCATGTGCTGCAACCGCTTGATATCGTGCTGGTCAACACAGCAGCCGGTGCTGCTTATGGTACACCGCATTTCCTGGCCAAGGGGTGTGGCATGGGGCGCGAGGCGACCTTGTTTCTGGTGGAACGCGGTGTGCGGGTGACCGGCATTGACGGCTGGAGTTGGGATGCGCCATTTCCGTTCACGGCCGCCAAGTTCAAGGAAACGGGTGACGCCTCCCTGATTTGGGAAGGGCACTATGTCGGCAAGGATGTCGGCTATTGCCATATGGAAAAGCTGACCAATCTGGACACGTTGCCAGCCACCGGGTTCACGGTGGCCTGTTTCCCGGTCAAGGTGCGGGCCGCCTCGGCTGGCTGGACCCGCGCCGTGGCGATCCTTCAGGATTGACTCAGCGAGCGGTCGATCAGCCTGTCGACGGTCCCATCATCGCGGAACCCCGCTGCAAGGGCTGTGTCGGCCCGCAGCGGCGGCTGGCGGCCAAACCGCGCCTCCACTGACGGGTCGGGCGTGTAGGTCACATCGACAGGGCCGAAGCGACGGGCCAGGGCCGCTACCAGTTCCCCAATGGTCAAACGCAGGACCGGGGGCAACCAGACGCGGCCCTGTCCGGGCAGGCCGGATGCATGCACCAGCGCATCCACGGCGGCCGCCACCGACATCCACCAGCAGACAGCATCCGGTCCGACCGGCAGCGTAACAGGACGTCGCTCCGCCGCTGCCCACATCAGCTCGCTCATGAAGGCCGAGATCAGGCCGGACGGTGCCGGGGGGCGGGCCACGATTCCGGGCAGGCGCAGGCTGCATCCGTCGACAAGGCCGCGCCGGCTGTAATCGGCCACCATAACCTCTGCTGCCAGTTTCTGCGCACCGTAGGACAGGGTGGGATTGGGCGGGGTCACATCATCAACCGTATCGGGCAGCGGGGCGCCATAGATGGCGACGCTGCTGGCAAAGACAAACTTTGCCCGGTGGTTGTGCTGTCGCAGCGCGTCCAGCAGGCCAATGGTCCCCTGCAGGTTCACCGCCATACCGAGATCGAACTCCCGCTCTGCCAACCCACCCGGCACGCTGGCGAGGTGAAACACGGTATGCGGGGGGAGGGCCATGGCCCTGGCCCACAGGGTGCTGTCCGCAATGCTGCCTGTGACGGGACATAGGCGGGGATCCTTGGGTAAGTCCCCAAACTGCTGATCCACCAGCGTCAGACGGCTGACGGCCGTCTCGGTCCCGGACAGCAGATGACGGACAAGTGCGCGACCGACAAAACCGTCGGCACCGGTGATCAGGATATGCATGGTGGTTCCATTGTCTTGTTCAGTTGCCGTCAGTGATCAGCGTGCCGCCATCGACAACGATATTCTGTCCCGTGATGAAGGCCCCTGCGGCGCTTGCCAGCATCACGGCCACGCCCGCAACCTCTGCCGGCTCGCCCGGTCGGCGCAGCGGCGTCATGGCCATGCGCCGTTGCATGAAGTCCGGATTGTCCAGCAGGTCACGCGAGAGATCGGTGCGGATGAATCCGGGAGAGATGGCGTTGACCCGGATGTTGGAAGGTCCCCATTCGACGGCCAGGTTGCGCGCCAACTGCGCGTTGGCGGCCTTGGACAGACCATAAAGGCCCAGCGCCCTGTTGCCGCGCAGCCCGGCGATGGAGGACATGATCATCATGCTGCCACCACCTGTCCCCGCCATGCCCGGCAGCACCATGCCCGCCAGCCAGAGCACACTTTGCAGGTTGATGGTCATGGTTGCCTGCCAGTCGGCGTCGCTGGCCGTTGTGATGGCCCCCGCATGCGGCGCCACGCCGGCGTTGCAGACCAGAATGTCCAGCGGCCCGGCCGCCATGACCCGTTCGACCATTGCGGACAGTGCCGCACGGTCTGCGACGTCGCAGGCTATGGCATGGACATTCAACCCCTGCACCCGTAGCGCTTCTGCCGCAGCCGTGCAGTCCCTTGCGTCCTCGCAGCATATCCAAACCTCTGCGCCGTGACAGGCCAGAGCGGTGGCAATGGCCCGTCCCAGCCCGCGCTGTCCGCCGGTGACCAGGGCACGGCGACCGGACAGGTCGAACAGGCGGCCATAAGCGGTCGCATCCATGGGCTTTCCTTGGCGGGGAGGTAGTGGAGCCACGATAGGGGCTGTACCTCCATCACCGAAGTCGTATTTAATGAACCAAACTATCGGCATGACCGATGGATGGGAGGATGATCAATGCGGTTCCAGAAACTGGACCTGAATCTGCTGGTGGTTCTGGATGTGCTGCTGGAAGAACGCAGCGTGTCGCGCGCGGCCAACCGCCTGAACCTGAGCCAGTCCGCCGTCAGCGGCAACCTGGCCCGTCTACGTGAATTTTTCGACGATGACATCCTGGCCCAGATCGGTCGGTCGATGGTGCCGACACCGCTGGCTGACAGCCTGGCCGAACCGGTGCGCGATATCCTCATGCAGATACAGGCCACCATCGAAACCAAACCCAGTTTCGATCCCGCCAGTGCCACACGCACGATCCGCTTGCATGCGTCCGACTATGTGACCGAGGTGCTGCTGGCCCGCGTGATTCGGGAGGCACGCCGTCTGGCGCCCGGTATCAAGGTTGAAATCGACGGTATGGATGATCTGGTGCTGGAACGGCTGTCGCGGGGGCAGGTGGACTTTCTGGTGACGCCGGATACCTTCACCCATCCGGACCATCCCAAGGAAAAACTGTTCACCGACACCCATGTTGTTGTCGCTTGGGATGGCAACAGTAAGGTTGGGGAGACAATCAGTTTCGATGAATATATGGCGATGGGCCATGTCCTGGTCCGGTTCGGGATGAAGCGGGCGCCCAGCTTTGATCAATGGTTCCTGGATCGTTTTGGCTATACCCGCAATGCCGAACTGTTTGTGGCCGATTTCACCACCGTGCCGAATATGGTGATTGGCACCGATCTTCTGGCCACCATGCATGAAAGACTGGCGCGGCTTTATGTGCAGCGTCTTCCCCTGCGTATTCTGCCGCTGCCCATTGAATTTCCCGTGCTGACAGAGATGGTGCAGTGGCATCGCCATTTTCAGCGCGACCCGGCCCTGGTCTGGTTCCGCAACCTGATGCGCCGCTGTGCCGCCGAACAGGATGCCGACTGAACCATTAGCGAGACTGATAGGTCGGATCGGAAAATACGATTTCGGCGATGTATTCGTCGCTGATATTGTTCTCTCACCAAAAAACATCAGACCGGCCAAAAGGCTGGCGGTTGGGGAGGATGCCGCATTGGCGGTCGTTGGCGCCACGGTTTGCGCCTTCATCACATATGGCTGACAGGGTCCGCTGTACGGACCCTTTGTATCCCCGCACCCGCCTGCCTGTTGCTGCTGTGTCCAAATCCGGCGCCACGTCCGGAGTTGCCCGAACCGTGCCCAGGTGCCGGGTGATGAACCATGGAGGAAGCCAGAATGCGTACCCCCCTGCTTTTGTCCACCGCGATACTTACGGCTGTTGCCGCCGTCCCGGTTCAGGCTCAATCCCCAGACACGGCTACGCTGGAAGAGATTGTTGTGACCGCGCAGCGCCGGTCGGAAAATCTGCAAAAGGTGGCGGTGGCGGTTTCTGCCGTCTCCGCTGATGATCTGGTGACGGCTGGTGTCACCGATACGGCAGGCCTGACCAAGCTGGTGCCAGCGCTGGTGGTGCAGCCGGGTGGCGGTTCCAATACCGGCTTCTATCTGCGCGGTGTCGGCACGCTGGGCCCTAATTCCTTTTCCGAAAATGCCATCGCCTTCAATTATGGCGGCGTTTACATCGGCCGTCCCACGGCGCCGGTAGGTACATTCTTCGATCTCCAGCGAGTGGAGGTGCTGAAGGGTCCGCAGGGCACATTATACGGCCGCAACGCCACCGGTGGTGCTGTCAATGTCATCCCCAATCGCCCCGATGCCAGTGGTACTGCCGGCGAGGCGGGGCTGGAGATTGGCAATTACAACCTGCGCAAGGCTACAGGCATGTTCAATGCGCCGGTCAGCGACACGCTGAGCCTGCGTGTGGCCGGGCAGGTGGTGGATCGTGATGGTTACATGTCCGACGGCTATGATGACGAGGAAGGCCAGGCTGCCCGCGCCTCATTGCTCTGGGAGCCCGATGACCGGTTGAGCCTGCTGTTATCGGGTGATTATTTCCATCAAGGCGGCAAGGGCACGGGCGGCGTTCTGGTGCCGGGTACCCTGACCCCGACGGCGCCGGCGGTGAAGGATCGGATTGGCGGATCAGAGGCCGTCAGCATTGCTGAACTGCGTACCCGTTTCCCGGCACTGATCAATTCCGGCCTTGTTGTCCCGCCCAGAAATGACGGCTTCAATGACAGCACCTTCTGGGGCGTGACCGCGACACTGGATTACCAGTTTGACGCTGGCACCCTGACCGTGCTGCCCGCCTATCGCGACAGCCGTCCGGACTTTGTATTCTACAGTGTGGGCTTCCAGGGTACGATCCAGGAAGTGTCGAAGCAGAGCTCTGTCGAGGTCCGCTTTGCGTCGGCCGAGGATAACCCGTTCCGTTATGTCGTCGGCGGCTTCTGGTTCCGCGACGAGGTGAATGCCTTCAACAATTTCTTCCAGGGCGGCCTGTCGACCACGACGTTCCGGCCAAACCAGGAAACGGTCAGCAAAGCGGTTTTCGGCCAGGGCACCTACGATCTGGCCCCGGCCTTGCGCCTGGTGGCCGGTGTCCGCTACACGCATGAAAACAAGCAGCAGACGACACCTGTGCGCCAGAGCAGTGCTGCCAATCCCAATCCGGCGTTCCTGATTGCCACCGGCGACGAGGATTTCAGCAGCGTAACGTGGAAGGGCGGCATTGAGTTTGATGCCGGTCCGCAATCCCTGCTCTATGCCAATGTCGCCACAGGTTTCAAGGCCGGTGGCTTCTATCCAGCGGTCGTCAAGAACAGCTTCGATCCCGAGGAACTGACAGCCTATACGATCGGATCGAAGAACCGCTTCCTGGATAACCGGTTGCAACTGAATGCCGAGGCGTTCTGGTGGGACTATAAGGACCAGCAGATCGGCTATATCGGCCCGGTCGAAGTCCGGCCGGGCGTCTATGGCCAGGCAGCGGTGACGGCCAATGTCGGTCAGGCCCGCATGTACGGCATGGAGGTTGAGGCGCAGTTCCTGGCCACCCGGAATGATGAATTCGGCATCAACCTTCAATATATGGACACCAAGTATAAGAGCTTTGTCTACACCGCCATCTCGGCGGGCGGCGCGCCCTTGCCCAGCGGCTGCCGGGTTACGCCCAACAGTTCCCTGCCCGTGGCGGCGCCCGCCCGGTTGTTCACGGTCGATTGCTCCGGCAAGTCGGCGGTGAATGCGCCGAAATGGTCGCTGAACCTCAGCTACAGCCACACATTTGAACTGTCGGCCGATCTGGATCTGGTTCTGGGCGCACGCAGCCGCATCGAAAGCGGACGCTTCCTGTCCATTGACTACCGGCCAGAGCAGTATCAAGACGGTTACATGACGGCGGATGCCTGGCTGACCCTGGAAGCACCGGGCCAGGGCTGGTCAGTGACGGGTTATGTCAATAACCTGACGGATGAGGATGTCTATTCCACGTCCATCACACGGCCCATCCTGAATGTTGTCTATAACGGCCTGCGCCCGCCCCGTACCTACGGGCTGCGCGGATCGGTCAGCTTCTAAGCGGGGATGGGTATGGAACAGGGTGTGAAGGCGGGTTTTGCCCAGGGGTTGGCGCTGCTGTTGCCCGCCACCTCTGCCGTGATGGGTATTCTGCTGCTGGTGCCAGTGGCACCCCAGATGATGCAGGCCTTTGCCGATGTGCCGGGGGTTGAATTCCTGGTGCCGGTATTGTTGACCCTGCCGGGCCTGTGCATCGCCCTGTTCTCCCCCCTGGCGGGGATGCTGGGTGATCGGCTGGGGCGCAAGCGACTGCTGATCGGCGCCATGCTGGTCTATGGTTTGGCCGGCATGGTCCCGATGGTCCTGTCGGACATTTATCAGATCTTGGCCAGCCGGCTGGTGGTCGGGATTTGTGAGGCGCTGATCATGACACTCAGCACAACCTTGATCGGGGACCTGTTCACCGGGCAGGCACGAGAACGCTGGCTGTCATCGCAGACGGCGGTGGCGTCGGTCTCCGCCTTGGTGTTCCTGGCACTGGGCGGGCTTCTGGGGCGGGAGGGCTGGCAGGCACCGTTTGCCATCTATGGGCTGGCTTGGCCCATGGCACTGGGCGTGTTGCTGCTGGTCCGCGAACCGGCACGGGTGGAACGGCAGGTGCCTGGCTGGTCGGCCTTGCCAGGGCGGCATGTGTTGCTGACCTCGGTCACCACCGTCTTGGCGGCCATCCTGTTCTATACAATCCAGATCAATGTCAGCACCGTCCTGCCGGGCTTTGGTGTCACGGATCCGGCGAAGATTGGCTTGTTCTCCGCCATCGCCAGCATCGGCACGCCGTTGGGCAGCTTGATCTTCTGGACCGTGGCAAAGCGGGATGTGCGCCTGCTGCTGGGTGTGGAATTTGCGCTCATGGCGGCCGCCTTCCTGGCGATGGCACAGGCTCCTGACTCCACCTGGTTTATCGCGTCGGCCTTTGTCGGGCAGGTAGCGGCGGGCCTGCTGCTGCCCACGTTGCTGACCTGGGCCATGTCGGCTCTGGCGTTCGAGGTGCGGGGCCGGGGCATGGGCATCTGGCAATCCAGTTTTGCCATCGGACAGTTTCTGTCCGCCTTGGTCGTGCCTGCCCTGGCGGCGGCCACGGGCGGGACCATTGATGCCTTCCCGGTCATCGCTGCCGGAGCACTTGTGGTCGGGCTGTTGTCGCTGCTTCTGCTGTTCCGGTCGGGTTGGAGAGCGGCATGACCTCGTCCTTTCGCCGCATTGTCACCGGCCATGACGAACAGGGCTTGTCCGTCATCCGGACCATCGACACGCTGACCCCCTGCCTGATCGACACGGGAGATGCAGCCTTTCAACTGGTCTGGGCCACGCCTACCGTACCGGTGGATCTGAATGCCGGGACCGACGGCCTGCTGTCGGCAGGCAAGACGTTGCAGGGTGGTTCCGTGATCCGCATCGTCGATATGCTGCCGGGTCGGGCCTCCCCGCTGCACCGGTCCTGGTCCATCGATTACGGCATCATCCTGTCCGGCGATCTGGAACTGGAGTTGGATGACGGGTCGGTGACGGCGCTGTCGGTGGGTGATATCGTTGTCCAGCGGGCCACCAACCATCTGTGGCGAAACCCGTCGCCCGATCAGGTCTGCCGCATTGCTTTCATCCTGATCGAAGCCAAACCGGTGATGGTGGGCGGGCGTATCCTGCCCGAAATCCACCCCTGATCGTTGTCCTTAGTGACGGTCGCGCGCGTAGCGGATGCCCCGTTCCAGTCCCCGCAATTCCGCCAGCCCGCGCATGCGGCCCAGCAGTGAATAGCCGGGATTGGTCACCTTATGCAGATCGTCCAGCATCTGATGACCATGGTCTGGCCGCATCGGGATGCTGCGCGCCTGACTGTCCGCAACATCGCACAGGGCAGCAACGATGGCCGCCATGTTGGCATCGCCCTCCAGATGGGCGGCTTCATGGAACGACACGCCATCCGCTTCGCGCTGTACCGAGCGCAGATGCACAAAACCGATCCGGTCTCCCAGCCGGCGGACCATGCCCGGCAAATCATTATCCGGCCGGGCGCCGAACGAACCCGCGCAAAAGCACAGGCCGTTGGCTGCACTGGGTACTTGCTGGAACAGGTGCGTAACATCCGCTTCAGTGCTGACCACGCGGGGCAGACCGAAGATGGGGAAGGGTGGGTCGTCGGGATGGACGACCAACCGCACCCCGGCCGCCTCCGCCGCCGGACACACCGCTTCCAGGAAACGGACATGGTTTCGGCGCAGCGTCGCGGCGCTGATGTCACGGTAAGTGTTGATCGCGGCCAGGAACTGGGTCGATGTGAAACTTTCTTCACTGCCTGGCAGGCCGGCGATGATGGTTCGTTCCAGGCTGCGCCGTTCAGCCGCTGTCAGCCTCTCATACAGCCGCAGGGCCCGCGCCCGGACATCGTGCGCATAGTCCGCCGCCGCGCCCGGTCGTTGCAGAATATACTGGTCATAGGCGGCGACGGCGTCCCAATCAAACCGCAGCGCCAAGGCGCCGTCCGGCAGGGCAAAGGCCAGGTCGGTGCGGGTCCAGTCCAATAGCGGCATAAAATTGTATGTCACCACCCGGATGCCGCAATCTCCTAGATGGCGCAGGGTCTGACAGTAGCTGTCGATCAAGGCCGGCCAGTCGGGGCCAGCCTGCTTGATGCCTTCATGGACCGGAACGCTTTCCACCACCTCCCAGGTCAGGCCCGCTTGTTCGATCATCTGTTTGCGGGCCTGGATCGCATCGATTGTCCACACCGCCCCATTCGGCACTTCATGCAGGGCGGTCACGATGCCGGTGGCGCCGGCCTGCCGGATATCGACAAGGCGCACCGGATCGGTGGGACCGAACCAGCGCATCGTTTGGGTCATCAACATAGCCACGATCCTCGTCACCGTCCCGTTTCCAACCGGCCAAGCATGCCATCCGCTGCAATGCCAAGGGTGATCATCCATATGGCCAGTATCATGGATATTGGTCAGGCCAATAGGGCGAAACAACCCTGGGGCATGCTTATGTTAGCGGTAATAGCCTGTGAGACAGGATTTGTGCCAGCGGAATCGTCGGGGCAGCGGGGCTCAGCCCAGGCTTTGTTGCCGTACTTTTTATGCAGCCAATGCAGATATCGGCCTTTGATCGCTATTGGTAATGCCAGTGCGCGGCGATCGGATGCGGTGTTCAGGCAGCGATATGCTGAAGACCCAGTTGCAGGCTGCGGGCGATGCGATCAGCGGTGGCACGGATGGCTGCTGCATCCTGGGGGGACAACACGTCTTTCGCCGTCTCGTCCCACAGGTTCAGCCAAAGAGCGAAAAGGGCGGGCGTCAGTCGTGCACGGTGACGCAGGTGGGCAGCCATCGGGTTGCCCTTATACTGCCCGCTGGCCAGCATGACCGACGACCAGAAATCGGTCAGCAGGTTCAGGTGATGATCCCAATCGCCAATGGCGTCGTTAAAAATCGGTCCCAGTGCTGGGTCCTGGCGAACCTTGGCATAGAACCTCTCAACCAGATGGGCCAGTTGTCTCTCGTCCATGGCGTCACTCCCCGTTCGGACCCCAAGGATGAGCGCACCGGAAATAAGATGCAAATAGAATGCAGCTTATTCCCGGTGCGCAGATTGTCACGGGGCAGCGATGGGGGGATGGGCTGGCGGTCGCGTTCAGCCTGTATTCTTGTTCCGGCGCTTGGCCCGGTACATACCAGCATCAGCCCGACGGATCACATCCTCTTCCAGGTCCGCGCCGGTGAAGGGATGCGTACCGAAACTGCCGCGCAGGGGCAGGCGGTTCATCTGCCACTGGCAGGCAGTGGCGTTGAAGGTGGTCGACAGCGTCTCAGCGCGCGCAAGGCCTTGGGTCGGATCCGTATGGGTCAGCAACACGGCGAATTCGTCGCCCCCGAACCGGGCCACAATGTCATGGGCGCGGACATTGTCTCTTAAGGCGCGCGCTGACTGTCGCAGATACCAATCACCGCACAGGTGGCCATAGGTATCATTGATCTGCTTGAACCCGTCCAGATCGATGATCACCAGGACACCCCCCATACCTGTGCGCCGGACAGAGGCTAACTCACGCCGGAAAGCCTCAACAAAACCACGACGGTTCAACAGCCCGGTCAACTCGTCCGTCATGGACAGTGTTTCGAGATGTTCGATTCGTTCCTTCTGCTCTGCGATTTTTGCTTCCGCCTCCCGCAGGCGCATGATCGTGTCCTGCAACAGATACACATAGGTATCCGCATTGATCGACACCGGCCCCAGGTCGGGCGAGACGGTCCCTCCCAGACCGCCGACCACGGAGCGCGCCAGGGATTGCAGGCTGTTGACTGAACCTTGTGGTGCGGAGGGGGGCGTGGGGAAGGACAGGGCACGGTCCACACCCCTGGACATCGTCATGGGACGGGTCGGGACTGTATCGAACGGGCTCATGGTCTTCTCCCCCAAAGGGCTATTGCTCGTCGGGGAAACCAGCAATGAGCGTGCCACCGGGAAAGTTATTTAAAAACAGTGTGTTGTGTTGTTCTAGCCGGCACTGCTCCCCTGCCTGGCGGCAGTTCTTGCCGGGCGGGCGGACGCCGGTGGGGCAGATGCTGCCGCGCGGCAAAGCATGCCATCGTATGGTGCGAATGGCCGTTGCGGTGCGACGCCGGGCGGCGCAAGATAGGGTTTCTTTGCCACGATTCAGGCTTGTGCCCGCCGTGACCGTTTCTGCCCCTCTCCGCCGATCCACCCGCCGCGTTACCGCTTTTGCGCTGGCCCTGCTGCTGGGCGGGGCGAGCATCGTGCCGGCCCAGGCGCGGTCCGCCATCGATATCGCACCGCATAAGGCCACCTATCGGCTGACACTGGATCATGCACGGCTGCAAAGCGGTATCACGGATGTCAGTGGCCAGATGACCTTTTCCTGGAACGACGCCTGTGATGGTTGGACCATTGATCAGCGCTTCCAGGTCCGCTTCTCCTATGCCGAAGGGGAAGACATGAATCTGATCACCAATTATGCCACATGGGAGGCGAAGGACGGATCAGCCTATCGCTTTAATGTGCGCAAACTGGTCAATGGGGAAGTGGACGAGGAACTGTCTGGCGGGGCCACATTGGATGGACGCGACGGTGGCAATGTCCGCTATGACAAACCGGAAAGCCGGACCATGCCGTTGAAGGCGGGCACCATGTTTCCCACCGCCCACACGTTGCGTGTCCTCAAACAGGCGGGTTCGCAGGAAAACCTTTTCTCCGTGCCGGTGTTTGACGGGGCCGAGGCCGAGGGTGCCAGCCCGGTCAATACCATCGTCGGCAAGCTGCGGTCGCCAGCCGCCATGAAGGTCAAGGATGCCGATCTGCTGGCTGCAAAGGCCTGGCAGGTGTCGTTGGCCTTTTTCCCCATCAATCCGGGTGAGCCGCTGCCGGATTACGAGACCAACATGGTTTTGCAGGAAAACGGCGTGGTTCGGTCGATGTTGGTCGATTACGGCGATTTCCGCGTCTCCATGGAACTGGAAACGCTGGAAAAGGCCATCAAGCCACCCTGCTGACCAACGGCCTCAGGGTTCGCCCTTGAAAATGCCGATCACTGGCGGACCGCCCGCCACCTGACGGGCGCGGTACATGCCGGACGTATTGAAGGACCAGGCCAACTGACCGTCGGGCGTGACGGCGACAACACCGCCATCACCCCCCAATGCCGTCAGCCGCGTCTGGATCACGTCGTCGGCGGCCTGCTGCAATGACAGGCCCTTCAGTTCGACCAGATCACAGATGGCGCGGGCCACACCCAGGCGAATGAAATATTCACCGGTACCGGTGGCTGACACGGCACAGGATCGGTCATTGGCATAGGTGCCGGCGCCGATGATGGGCACATCGCCCACCCGACCCCACAGCTTGGCTGTGGTGCCGCCGGTCGAGGTGCCAGCCGCGACATGGCCGGCGCGGTCCAGCGCCACCACCCCAACAGTGCCATATTTGCGATCCTCGAACGGCATGTCGGCGGCGGCGACCGGTGAGGGTTCCGGCCCCACACCCGCCGGTCGTGCCGGGATGGGCAGCCCCCGTTCGGTCAAGGTCTTCTTCAGGGACTGCCAGCGCCGTTCGGTAAAGAACCACGCGGCATCGGCCTGCTCCACCCCTGCCTGCTGCCCAAACTTTTCCGCGCCGGCCCCGATCAGCATCACATGGGGAGATTTCTCCATCACTGCACGGGCCAGGGTGATGGGGTTTTTGGTTCCCGTGATGCCGGCAACGGCTCCGGCCTTCAACGTGGCGCCCTCCATGATCGCGGCGTCCAGTTCGTTACGGCCATCGGCGGTGAAGACCGCGCCCTTGCCAGCGTTGAACTGCGGATCATCCTCCAGTCCGGTAACCACGGCGACCACGGCATCAAGCGCGGTTCCGCCCGTGTCCAGCACAGCGCGGCCTCGGTCCAGCGCGGCCTGGAGGGCGGCACGATAGGCAGCCTCCGTCTCCGGACCCATGGTTTCCCGATCCATTACCCCGGCCCCGCCATGGATGGCCAGTGCCCAGGCGGGGCGGGCGACCGGTTCTGTCGTTTGTGCGCGCGGTTGGCCAGCGCAGCCCGAAAGACCCAGCGCGGCCAGCAGCAGGGCAAGATGGACAGGGCGGGCCGGTCGCTTCATGGCGGGCTTCTCCTTCAAGCGGAACAGTCGGGTTGGGCGATCATTGGCCCAGCGTCAGGATGACCGGTGTATGGTCGGAGGCTTTTTCCTTGCCCCGCGGCCCCTTGTCGATCTCGCACGCCACAAGCCGGTCGGCGGCTTGCGGGGACAACAGGAAATGGTCGATGCGCAGGCCATTGTTTCGGGGCCAGGCACCGGCCTGATAGTCCCAGAAGCTGTAGGCGGGAATGAGGCCCGGATGCAGGGTGCGAAATGCCTCCGTGTAACCCAGCGCCAGGATCTCCTGGAACTTCAGTCGTGTTTCCTGCCGGAACAAGGCGTCGTCGCGCCAGCCGACGGGATCGTAAACATCCTCAGGCCCCGGAATGACATTGTAATCACCGCCCAGGACGACCGGCTGGCCGCCCCCCAACAAGTCCGCCGCGTGCTGACGCAGCCGATCCATCCAGCGCAGCTTGTAAGGGTATTTCTCGGTGTCCACCGGATTGCCATTGGGCAGATAAAGGCTGGCGATCCGCACGCCATTCACCGTGCCTTCAACATAACGGGCCTGCTCATCCTCCGGCTCGCCCGGCAAGCGCGTGATCAGGTCACTGACCGGCATTTTCGACAGGATGGCGACACCGTTATAGGCCTTTTGGCCCACGGCATGGACCTGGTAGCCCAGTTCTTCAAACGCTGCTGCCGGAAAGGCGGCCGTTTCACACTTGATCTCCTGGAACAGCACCACGTCGGGTGCGGCCTCAATCAGCCATTGCGTGGTGTTAGGCAGGCGGGCCTTGGCGGAATTCACGTTCCAGGTGGCGATCTTCACGATGCTGCTGCCTTATCCGTTGAGCTGCCGGACGGGGTCGTGCCCGGCGGTGGCAGCCGATGGGCGACCACCGGTCAGGGTGACTAAACCGAAAATGAGGTGCCGCAGCCGCATGAGGACGCGGCGTTGGGATTGATGACCTTGAAATAGCTGCCCATCAGATCCTCGACGAAATCCAACTCGGCCCCGGCCAGCAGGTCGAGAGAGACATCGTCGACAACAAGTTTGGCCGTATCCTTGGCAAAGACGTGGTCATCATCGTTGGTGACCGTGTCGAAGGTGAAACCGTACTGGAAACCCGAACAGCCGCCGCCAGAGACCGTCAGACGCAACATCTGGTCTGGATTGCCTTCCAACACCGCCAGCTTGGCGATGCGCCGGGCGGCACTGTCGGACAGGGTCATGGCGCGGGTGCTGGGCGGTGGGGTGCTGGTCTCGCCCGTGGTGGCCGATGGGATGGTCATTGAATGGTTCCTGCCTGCTAACGACTGGACAAACGCTTACACCCTATGTAAGCGGCGAAGGCGTGTCCGTCAAAGGCGGGCATGGCATGCGCTGGAGATACCGCGATGATGCGTTGGCAGTCCCTGTTGTCCCGCAAACGTCTGGCCAAGGACGGATTGGCACCGGAACTGCCCTATCGCAGCGCCTTTGAGATCGATATTGACCGTATCACCTTCTCCACCAGCTTCCGACGCCTGTCGGACAAGCAGCAGGTGCATGGCATCGGGGGGTCGGATTATGTGCGCTCCCGTCTGACCCATTCGATGGAGGCCGCCCGTGTTGGACGGTCGCTGGGCAGTTGGGCCGGTGCAGAGATCATCCAGCGCTATGGGCAGGATGCCGTCCCGGCCAGTGCCGCCGATATTGGCGATGTCGTGGCGGCGGGCGCCCTGGCCCATGATCTGGGAACGCCCTGCTTTGCCCATACCGGGGAGGATGTGATTTCGGACTGGTTCGCGGGCACCGCGCTGGGCCGCGAAATCCTGTCGGGTGTCGATGGGCAACAGGCGGCCGAATTGTCGAATTTCGAGGGCAATGCCCAGGGCTTCCGCGTCCTGTCCCGGCTTCAGGGCTGGCGCGCCCAGGGCGGGCTGCAGCTGACGGCGGCCACACTGGGTACCTATGGCAAATATCCCTGGGCCGCCCCGGCCTTCCCCGGCGAAGAACGGCCCCATAAGCGCAAATATGGATTTCTGGGCAGCGAAACGGATCTGATGGCAGAGGTGGCGGGTCAACTAGGCCTGATCCCCACGGGGCGCGACGCCTGGTGCCGCCATCCGCTGGCCTATCTGGTGGAGGCGGCGGACGATGCCTGTTACTCCGTTGTGGATATCGAGGATGCGGTGAAGATGCGCATGCTATCCTTCGCCGATGCAGAGGAACTGTTGGAACCGCTGATTGATTGGGACCGGGCGGAGTATGAGGGGATCGAGGATGAGGATCGCCGCCTGATCTATCTGCGCGCCCGCGCCATTGACCGGTTGGTCACCGATGCCGCTGCCGCCTTCCTGGACAAGCTGCCCGACATTATGGACGGCAAGCCGGTGGGGCCGTTGCTGAAGATGATTGAGCGGACCGATGCGCTGAAAGAAATCTCCGACGTCTCCTACACCCAGATTTACCGCGGGCAGCAACGCTGCGAGACCGATATCGTCGCTGCCCGCACCGTCACCACCCTGCTGGATGCCTATGGCGAGGCCTTGCTGACGCGGGAGAAGGCGGGTCCGGGCGGAGAGCTGCCCCGGCGTTTTGCGTCGCTGCTGGAAACTGTGCCCGGCATCCGGCAAATCCCCTATGACCGCGCCGGCTGGACGCGGTCCTTGATGGACTACATCGCCGGCATGACCGACCGTTTCGCCATCCGGCAGGCGCAGTTGATCGCGGGGTGAGGGGGTTACAATAGCCCTTCGATCGCTGCCTTCAGCGCCTCGGGCTTCGTGGTCGGGCCGTACCGTCCAACCACCTTGCCCGACCGGTCCGCCAGGAACTTCGTGAAGTTCCATTTGATCCGGCTGCTACCCAGGAAACCCCGCTTTTCCTTGGTGATCCACTGATAAAGCGGGTGGGCATTGTCGCCATTGACGTCGATCTTGGCGAACATCGGGAAGGTGACGTCATAGGTGAGCGAGCAGAAATTGGCGATTTCCGCCGCGTCACCCGGTTCCTGCTTGCCGAACTGGTTGCAGGGGAAGCCCAAGACCACCAAACCGCGCGCTGCATAATCCCGGTGTAACGCCTCCAGCCCCTGATATTGATAGGTGAAACCGCATTTCGACGCGGTATTCACAATCAGCATGACCTTGCCGCGCCAGTCACCCAGGGACACATTTTTGCCGTCAAGCGTTCTGGCGCTGAAGTCATAGAGGCTGGTCATCGACACACTCCTGTTGATCCGTGCGCGATGATGCGACGGGGCGGGGTCGGTTGGCAATGTGGGGCGGGGATGGAATTCGATCTTTTCTTAGGCATCGACTGGACCGGGGCACAGCCGGCCCGCGCCGTGGCCGTGGCCGCCTGTGACAAGGCTGGCCTTGTCCGCCCGGTCTGGCCCTGTGATCGTTATTGGCGCCGGCAGAAGGTGGCCGACTGGATCGCCGCCGAAATTGCGTCGGGCCGCCGCATCCTGGCCGGGTTCGATTTTGGATTCGCCATGCCCTGGGTGGAGGGGGTGGGCTATCTGGATGGCCGCGTGCCGGATGTCACCGACATGTTCGCCCTGTGGGATCTGGTGGATCAGGCCAGCGGCGACGGGGACGATGATTTCGCCGGTGCCGCCGTACACGACCCACGCCTGTTCCCCAGTTTCTGGATTAATGGCCCGACGCCCGCCCATTGGGGCGATGGCGCCACCAAGCGGCGGCGGGTGGAGGTGGTGGCGGCAGAGACGGGGGCCGGCACGCCTGTGTCGCTGTTCAAGCTGGCCGCGGCGGCCAAGCAGGTGGGCAAGGCCTCGCTGGCGGGCATGCGCACCTTGAAGCGGCTGCGCACCCTGACCGGGGACAGGCTGGCGGTGTGGCCGGCCGAACAGCCAGCGCCGGGGCAAAGTGCGGTGGTGGAAATCTACCCCACCCTGTTTCGCAAACAGGCGCTGGGCGGGGTGCGTAAAATCACGGGTCGGGCAGCCATGGCCAACGCTGTGGCGCATTTCGACTGTACCTTGTCGCCGGATCTGCCGGAACAGTTTGACGATCATATCGGCGATGCCATCATCACGGCGGCGGGGCTGTCGCGGCTGGCGGGACAGGCATCGGCCTGGACGCCGGTGGGGATGACGCCCGACATCGCCCGGCGCGAGGGCTGGATTTTCGGGGTCGGCGCATGAAGATGGTGTTCTATGTCGCAATCGGTGGTGCGTTCGGCTCCGTGGCGCGGTATCTGACAGGGCTGTGGTTCGGTCGGCTGTTTGGTGTTGGCTTTCCCTGGGCGACGCTGACGGTGAATATCGTTGGTTCCTTCGTCATGGGATTGCTGGTCGCCCTGATGGCCCAGGCTTGGTCGCCCCCGGCGGAGGTTCGCGCCTTTCTGACGGTGGGCATCCTCGGCGGGTTCACGACCTTTTCCACCTTCTCCCTGGACGTGGCGATGATGCTCGAACGGGGGGAATTGGGTGGGGCGGCGGCCTATGTGCTGTCGTCCTTGATTATCGGCATCGGCGGGCTGTTCGCCGGGCTTTATCTGGTACGGATGGTGACGGCATGAACGATGCCGGTGAAGCGCGCGGTCCTGCAAAGATCGTAGAGACCAAACTGGTGGCCGAGGATGAGGCCGATATCCGCCTGGACCGCTGGTTCAAGCGGCATTACCCGCAGGTGGGCCATGGCGTGCTGCAAAAGCTGTTGCGCACGGGACAGGTGCGGGTGGATGGCAAGCGCGCCGACGCCAATACCCGCCTGATAACGGGCCAGACCGTCCGTATCCCGCCATTGCCCGACGTCGCCCCGGCACCGACAGAGGGGCATGAGGCGGCCGCAAAGCCCGCGAAGCCGCTGTTCAGTGACAAGGAAGTGGCAGCGTTGCGCGCGTGCGTCCTTTATCGCGATGCCGATGTTATCGTGTTGGACAAGCCGGCAGGCATGGCCGTGCAGGGCGGGACGGGGCAGGCCAAGCATCTGGACGCCATGCTGGACCTTTTAAAGTTCGATGCGCCGGGCCGGCCCAAACTGGTTCATCGGCTGGACAAGGATACCAGCGGTTGCCTGGTTCTGGCCCGTAACGCCTTTGCCGCCACACGCCTGACGGAGAGTTTCCGGGGCCGGGATGCGCGCAAGATCTACTGGGCCATCACGGTGGGCGTACCGGAACCGCACCAGGGCCGCATCGACCTGTCCATCGGCAAGGAGATGGCGGCGGGCGGCGAACGGATGATGGTCGATGAACGCAACGGCCAGCGCGCCCAATCCTACTACACCGTTCTGGAACATGCTCACCGCAAGGCGGCTTTTGTGGCCCTGTGGCCCCGCACGGGCCGCACGCATCAGTTGCGCGTCCATATGAATGCCATCGGCACGCCCATTCTGGGCGATGGTAAATATGCTGGGCAGAAGGCTTTCATTGATGGGGCGGACATGAAGCGGCAGATGCATCTGCATGCCCGCCGCATCATCATTCCGCATCCACGCGGTGGCACCATCGACGTAACCGCGCCCTTGCCGGAGCATATGAAAGGCGCCTGGGACTATTTCGGGTTCAGCGCCAATTTGAAGGAAGACCCTTTCCTGGCCCTGGATTGACGCTGCATCCGGATGGGTAGAACCGATCGGAACGGGGGAATGCCGCTGATATATGCCCGGTGATCGGTTCCGATCACGGGGACGGGATGGAAGGACCCCCGTCGCTCCTGCCGCCAGAGGGTTCCGGTATGACCCCGTGCTGCTCGCAGGCGGGTTCCCGCGCAACCACCTTCAGACGGCCGGCGGTAATTTTGGCCTTTGCCGCCTCGATCGCGCTGATCTGCTGTTCGGACAGGAAACGGTCAGCACCGGTGCGGACCCAGTCCACACCACCTTCGGCAATCCCCATCTCGATATTGCCCGGTTTCCAGGTGCCGTCGATCAACTCCCGCAGGGCGACCGTGACGGCGACGTCGATCCGTTTCACGGCGGTGGTGACGATATGGCCGGGGGCCAAGTCTTCCTGGTCACTGTCGACACCGATCCCGTATTTGCCGGCCTGGGCAGCGGCCAGCAGGGCATCACGGCTGGCAAGGCCGGCGGCGGGAAATATCACGTCAGCCCCCTCTGCCAGCATGTCGGAGGCCACATTGCGGGCCAGACGCCGGTCCCGGAATCCGTCCATGTTGGTGGTCATGTACCGGGCAAGCACTGGCATAGGGCGTGCCTGCTTGACGCCTTGAATAAAGCCGCAGCCGAACCGTTGCACCGGCGGTGTGGCAACAGCACCGATGAAACCCACCCGTGCCGCACGGCTGGCATAGGCAGCCGCCATCCCGGCCAGAAACCCCGCTTCCTGTTCGCGAAAGCGGATAGCCCGGACATTGCTCGCTGTCACATTGCCATCAATGATGGTGAAACGGGCATGCGGGTAACGCGGCGCCATTTCCTGCAATGCCTGTTCATGGATGAACCCAACCAGCACCAGGGTGGTGATCCCCCGTTCGACAAAGGCGCGGATGGCATCCGCACTGTCCTGCTGTTCAACTATGACCCGTTGGCGGAAATTCACCTTGTCCTGATATTCAAAGCGGCCGATGGCGCTGACCACCATCGAATTGAACACCCGGTCATCCTTCTGGCCACTATAGATAACGCCGAAATCGGTGACGGCCCGAGCGGGCGACACCAGAAGGCAGCAGGCCAGAAGGAAGAGGCACAGGACAGACCGCATGCTCCGGTGGGCGTTTCCTGGGTAATCGCGCCAAAGGCTATGGGGCAATAGTTGACATTTCGACATTGGTCGCGGCCGTCATTGATCCGGTTCTGCCGACTGGCATGCGCCACATGCCTTGCTGCCTATCGACTCCGATATCAACAGGGAGTAGCACAGACGCTTCGGAAGCGCTCAGTGCATACGGATAGATGTCGTTGAAACTCGCCCTGTTTGATTGTGACGGCACGCTGGTGGATAGTCAGCACGCCATTGTGGCTGCCATGGAAGCCGGTTTCGCGGATCAGGGTCTGCCGCCGCCTGCGGCCCGTGATGTGCGGCGCGTGGTTGGGTTGCCCCTGGTCGATGCGGTGGCGCGGCTGGCGCCGACCTTGTCCGTGACGACGCACGAGGCGATCTCTGAAGCCTACAAGGCAGCCTTTTATCGCAACCGTCTGGCCGGTACCCATTCGGAACCATTGTTTGACGGTGTGGTTGCCGCGCTGGATGCGCTGGAAGCGGCGGGTTTCCTGCTTGGCATTGCCACTGGCAAAAGCCGTCGCGGATTGGACGCCACCTTGGCCCATCATGGGCTGGCCCACCGTTTCGTCACCCTGCAGACCAGCGACCGGGTCGCCGGTAAGCCCAGCCCCGACATGGTTTTTGCGGCCCTGGCCGAAAGCGGGGCGGATGCCGCAGGCACAGTGGTGATCGGTGATACCAGTTTCGATATCCTGATGGCCCGGAATGCCCGTGTCAGGTCCATCGGGGTTGCCTGGGGCTATCATGACGGTGCGGAATTGCTGGCGGCCGGTGCCGACCTTCTGGTGCAGGAATATGCTGCCCTTCCCGACGCGGTGAGGGGCCTGCTGGTCAGGGATTGAGATGATGAAGCGCTTTTACAAAACAGTGGAAACGGCGGCAGCAGAGGGGGGCTTTACCCTGACCCTGGATGGCAAACCAGTCTGTACGCCCGCCAAATTGCCACTGATTGTGCCCACCCAGGCGCTGGCTGATGCGATGGCCGCCGAATGGGCCGCGCAAGGGGACGAGGTAAAGCCCGCCACCATGCCGCTCACGCAATTGGCCAGTACCAGTATCGATGGCGTGCGTGACCGGCTGGATGCCGTGGCCGAAGCCTCTGCCGTCTATGGCGAAAGTGAACTGGTCTGCTATCGTGCGGTCGAGCCCGATGAACTGATTCAGCGGCAGGCGTCCTTGTGGAACCCGCTGCTGGACTGGGCAGCCCGTCGCTATGATGCGCATCTGCTGGTCACCAGCGGGATTATGCACAAGCCGCAACCGGCCGACGCCTTGAAGGCGCTGCGCGCAGCGGTGGACCAGTTGGATGAATGGCATTTGACTGCCCTGCAGAATGCGATCGGCATCACCGGATCCCTCCTGGTGTCCCTGGCCTTGGTGGACCGCCATGTTTCGGCCGAGCAGGCCTTCGAACTGGCGCAGTTGGACGAGAATTATCAGATCGAAAAATGGGGCGAGGATTGGGAAGCGGCCGACCGTCGGGCGGTGCAGCGCGCCGATCTGGCACACACCGTCCGGTTCCTGGATCTGTTGCGCTGAAGCATAGATTGCTGCACTGCGCAAAAGGATGGGTAATATTTCCAGTCTGTCCAGAACCTGTTACAAGCACTTTTGAACAAAATACATTCGGTTTCTGGGGGGATTGGTTAGGATGGTGAATGATATTGGCCGTGTGGCATTGGCGCGTTTGGGCAATGTTGCAGATGCTGCTGTGAATGCTTTGCAGCGGCGGCTGGATGTTGACGGGTTGACTGCCGTTGATCTGCGCGCGCTGATCGAAGGTCGTTTGGACGCCGGCAAGCGCCAGCAACTGGCCGCTGCCTTCCACGCGTCCGGCAGGCCGGTGGCGGTTGCCGCTGCCGCCTTTGCCAGCACCCAGGCTGAATTGTCGGCGGCGCTGGTCGCGGCTTCCCGCTGGAGACATGCTGCTGCGGTGGAAGGCGTTCGGGCGTTGGGGGGCATGCTGTCCGATGCGGTGGCCGCCTTGCTGGAACCGGGTACGGTGGGCGGCGCTGGCCCGACTGCTGACAGCAAAGGCACGACCACCTTCATTGCCAATCTTATGGATCGCACTGTTGATGTGGCGACCGCCATCAATGATGCCTCGATCGCCAATGCGGAGATGGTTGGACAGTTACGGGCTGTCGACAGTCAGGCCCAGGCCATCGCGGCGGCAACCGAGGAAACTGTGGCCGGCGTCAACGAGATTTCGGCCCGAAGCCAGGATGTGGCCCGTTTGGCCGCTGAAGCCCATGATGTCGCCGAGGGCGGGCGTGAAGCGGTGGCCCAGGCGGTTCGTGGCATGGATGCCATCGCCAATGCCGTGGCGCAGAGCGCCGCACGAGTGTCCGAACTGTCAGAAGCCTCCGACCGTATCCAGGATATCCTGGCCAGTATCGAGGCCATTGCCGCCCAGACCAACCTCCTGGCCTTGAATGCCACCATTGAGGCGGCGCGGGCCGGTGAAGCCGGAAAGGGTTTTGCCGTTGTCGCCTCGGAGGTGAAAAGCCTGGCCAACCAAACGGCTAAGGCCACCGAAGATATCCGCGCCCGGCTGGCGCATCTGCGTGCTGAAATGGGCACCATTGTCGGGGCGATGCAGCAGGGGACCCGTGCAGTGTCTGTGGGGCAGCAGCAGATGCGCGAGGTGTCCGCCCGTATCGACGACGTCTCTGACCGTGTCGACACTACCACAGAACGGATGGCCGAGATTGCGGCGATCCTGCGCCAGCAGACGGAGGCTGCACAGGAAGTGGCCCGGGGCGTCACCGACATTGCCAGCCGTGCTGCTCGTAACAGCGTGTCCATTATGCGCAATGTGGACGCCACCAAGGGCGTGGAATCGCTGCTCGGCAAGCAGTTGTCCGACCTGATGAAGCAGGATATCCCCAACAAGATCGTGAAGATCGCCAAGGTTGACCACATCATGTGGAAGAAACGACTGGCCGATATGGTTGTGGGATTGCAGACCCTGAAGGCCGAAGAACTGGCCCGTCATGATAGCTGCCGGCTGGGCAAATGGTATTATGGTGCCGGCTCGATGCCTTTCCGCAGCCACCCGGCCTTTGTCGCCCTGGAAGCCCCGCACCGTTCGGTGCATGAACATGGCATCCGCGCAGTGGAACTGTTCAATGCCGGCAACCTGGATGGGGCCATGGAAGAAATTGCCCAGGTGGAAGAGGCATCGGAACGGGTTGTGGCCCAATTGGATCGGTTGCAGCACGCACCGGCCCAGGCAACACAGCCACAGGCATCCGGTTTTTGACCCCGAACCAGGGCAATGTCACCTGCCCCCCCGCAGATCCAGCACATAGGCCAATGTTACGCCAAGCCGTTCGACCCTGACGATTTCCGGACCCGCCGGGACAGGGCCGCAAGTGCTGCGCTTAAAGGCGATGTAGAAATCGGCCTCCCCTTGGCCATCGGCGGGGGCCTTCCAGGTGGGGGGCAGAAAGTGCAGGGCGCTGTCATGGGGGCCGCAGATGCGGACCCGATAGGGGCGGGCGATGGCACCACTGCCTTCCTGTGCAACGATGCGGTTGCGTAGCCTTTCGGCTGCCTCCGACAAGGGGCTACCCCAGTAATCCAGCTCGAACTTTCCTTGCGCACCCCGTACGCCGCCGGTCAGCGCATTGTACCAGATGGCCTCATACGGGTGCAGGCGGGCCATGGTCAGTCCCTGCCAGCCTATCCATAGGCACAACAAGGCTGCCGCCACCCCTGCACCGTGTGAGAACCGCTCCCGAAAGGCCGGGGCGCCCAGCCGGGTCGCAAGCCGATCCAGCCCGATCCCGGCGGCAACAGATAAAGGCGGCAGCAGGAACAGCAGGTGGCGGATCCCGTCATACAGCACGGCGCCCGTGACGATCACGATCAGGGGCGGCAGCAGGATGGCAGCGGTAAGCCCCACCCGTTCCGGGGGCAGGGATAAAGGCGCGCGTGTCGCGGCACGTATGGCCATGACCAACGCTACAGCCAGCCCCAGCAGCGTCACCTCTGGCAGTTTCACCCCAAATGCCACCGGCACATACCACCAGGGCAGATCGGTGGTGCTCAGGATCTGGCCGGCGAAGGGGAAGTTGAAGGATAAAGGGAAATGGGAAAAGCCGGCCAGCGCCTCCAGCGGGCGTGTCAGCGGGTCCAACTGCGCCCAAGGCCAGCAGGCCAGCATAATCAACCACGCCAGAATGAATGAAGCCAGCAACCGCACCGCCGCGATACACGCGTCACGCAGGGCCGTCGCCGTGGGCACCGTACGCAGATGCAGGGTCAGCCAGTACAGACATGCAATGACCAGTGGGCCGATCAGGACCACCCCGCCGACCCGGATGCCCAGGGCCGCGCCAAATGCCAGCCCGAAAGCCGCCAGACTGCCCCAACGCTGATGGGGAAGGGCACGGATCAGCCTGATTTGCAGCAGGCCCATCCAGGCGGCGGCGGTGGCAAAGGGCACATCCTTGGGGTTGGCGAACGCCTGCCCCAGCCATTCCGGTGTCAACAGCAGCAGCAGCACGGCCAAGGCTCCGGCACGGGGGCCGGCGAGCATCCGCGCCTGTGCCCGCACGGCCACCAGCCCCACGACGCCGACCAAACCGCCGATCAGGCGGCGCGACTCATAGACATCAAAGGGCAGTATGGCCCCGGCCGCCGCTGTCAGCGTGTCGTACAGGGCGCCGTACAGATACAGATTCTGAAAGTCCAGCACCCGCTGGTCCGCGCCCAAGGACAAGTACCAGTCCAGCGCCCGCCAGCCATTTTCAAGGTGCAGCGGTTCGTCCCAGGTGATGCCGTAATTCTTGAATGTGAAGGCCACAAAAAGCACGCTGATAGCCAGGGCCATCTGCGCGACACCATCCCAGAAGGACGATGTGGAGGCCGCGTCCGGTTGCGTGCCCATGGCGTGGGTCAGGTAAGGCCGCTGCTGCGCCGGTCGGGCAGGGCGGCTGGGGGGGCGGCGGCGGCATGACGATGGTCGGTGCGGCCATCCTCGACGGCGGTGCCGGTGGCAAAACCGACACTGTCGGCCACCAGGTACAGCGGCCGTCCTTTGACCTCCGTGAAGACCCGGCCCAGATAATCCCCCAGCACACCCAGGCAGATCAACTGCACCCCGCCCAGGAACAGGGTCGCCACCATCAGCGAAGCATAGCCCGGCAAATCCACGCCGAACAGCACAGTCTTCAGCACGATCACAGCACCATAGATCACGGCTATGGCCGCCACTGCCAGACCCAGCCAGGACCAAACCCGCAGCGGCAGGGTAGAGAAGGAGACAATGCCGTCCAGGGCGAACCGAAACAGTTTCCAGGTGCTGAAGGTTGTGGTGCCGGCATGGCGTGGTGCCGTCTCGAACGGCAATGCCACCTGTCGAAATCCGACCCAGCTATACAATCCTTTCATGAAACGTGTGCGTTCCGCCATCAGGTTCAGCGCATCAACCACGGCACGATCCATCAGGCGGAAATCGCCGGCATCGCGGGGCAGGGGCACTTCCGACATGCTGTCCAGCATGCGGTAGAAACGACGGGTCAGAAAGCGACGCAGCGGTGGGTCGGTATCGCGCGAGCGGCGCACGCCATAGACCACCTGCGCGCCGGCTTGCCATTGGGCATAGAATTCTTCGATGACTTCCGGCGGATGTTGCAGGTCGCTGTCCATCAGGACCACGGCGCGGCCGCTGGCATGGCGTAACCCCGCCGTCATCGCCATCTCTTTGCCGAAGTTTCGGCTGAACCGTACCAACCGAATACGCGGATTGTTGGTATGGGCAGCGACCAGCCGGGGCCAAGTATCGTCACGCGACCCATCATCGACGCACACAACCTCATACGGTACGCCCAGACGCTCCAATACTGGTTGCAGGCGAGCGAACAGCGCGTCGATATTCTCCGCCTCATTATGCATAGGCAGCACCACGGACAGCACCGTGGCCTCATTCAAGGGGCGCAGAGGCGTGGGGTGCCGGGAAGGGTCGTGGGTGGGCGACGACATGACGTGTCCTTGGACGGGCGCGTGACAGGGTGGATGGCGCTGGCCGCCGGCTCTGTCGCTTCACCGCCGACACTAAGCCTTTGCCCTATGGGCCGCCACCCAACCGGACGGTTAGGCCCATACCGGTCATGTGGGTGCCCACCATGGTTCACCTGCCCGGTCGATATAGCGTATCCGCCCTGTTTTTCCAATGGTCGCACAGGGATGCACCGGAAGGTCTATGCCGGTTGGTTCCACCGAAAGAGACTGGGGGGTAGCCTGGTGCTGCCACAATAATGACAATGTCATGGGAAAATCTGTTTAAATCAATGCCCAAAACGGCGCATTGAGCGGTAAATATTGGCCTGTAATGCATGATTTTTTAATCGAATATCGGTCTAAACGCGATCATTTATCGGTAAATTCTCTCGAGATACCCCGCTGATGAAAGGAGTTGATATGGATACCAACCGGAAAAACGCCAATCAATCTTCCGTCAGTGCAGAGCTTGCGCGGCTGGTTGCTGATGAGCGCGCCTATCTGCGCCGCTATGCGCTGGGGTTGTGTCACGACATCAGTTTGGCGGATGATCTGGCCCAGGAATGCATGGAGCGCGCCCTGACCCGGCTGCATCTATGGCAGAATGGCACGAACCTGCGGGCCTGGCTGTCCACCATGCTGCGAAACCTGCATATCAACGGCCTGCGCCGGCATCGCCATCATGTGAGGCTGGATGATTGTGACGGCGCCGATCTCGGGTCGGTGCCGGCCCGTCAGATCGGCCGAATGCAGATGCGTGATCTGCGCCGTGCCCTGTCCCGGTTGCCATCCGACCAGCGGGAGATGGTGGTAATGGTGGCGTTGCGCGGTGCCAGTTATGAACAGGCGGCGCGCAACGCCAAAATTTCGGTAGGCACGGTCAAATCCCGCCTCTCAAGGGCACGTGACACGTTGCGCCGCCTGATGGAGGGAGAGATGGAAGCCCGCGCCTGATGCCGATCAGGACAAACGCGGGCGTCCGCGCCGCCGCTTCTTCACCGCGGCAGGCGCCGCGGGTGGCTGGTTGATGCAGCGATGGAGGCCCTGATAGGCTTGCTGGATCAGAACCGTCAGTTGTTCAGGCGCGACCGGGTTGCCCTGCGCGTAAGACTTTGCAATTTTCACGGCCAGCAAACGCAGGTGCTCGGTCGAAATATCTGTCATCAGTTCCCCCCGCCCAATTGATTTTGGGCAGTGTGGAATCCAAAGCACTGCCAAGTCTATCCGACGCAATGTCTAGATGTACTAACGATCGACCTATATCCTTGGTCGGGTGTGGCGGATGGCGCAGGACGCCACCCGCCGGTTCCGGTCAGAACTGGTCGTCCGACAGCCCCATCACCGCCCGATGGCCATTGGTCACGATCAGCAGCAGCCCGCGGGCCTGCGGCAGGATCTGATCCGCATAGAACCGACCGGTGATAATCTTGCCATCCAGGAAACGGGCATCCGCGCCGGGTTCCCGCAATTGGCTATTGGCAGCCATCATCGCCTTGGCCGTCAGATAACCGCCGATGGTCACGCCGAACATCCGCAGATAGTTGACGGCACCCGACGCAACGGCCGTCAGGTCGGCCTTGCCCGTGTCCAGAACCCATTTTGTGGCCGTTTCGACCGCGTCAATGGCGTCGGCAAGGTTGGCGCCCATGGTGGCCATGTCGTCACCCGGTTGAGAGCCAATAGCGGCTGCCACCGACCGCATTTCGGCGATCAGGGCGCTGGCGGCCTGTCCGCCGTCCCGAAGGACCTTGCGGAACACAAGGTCATTGGCCTGGATGCCGTTGGTCCCTTCATAGATGGGGGCGATGCGGGCGTCCCGGTAATGCTGGGCGGCCCCGGTCTCCTCAATGAAGCCCATACCGCCGTGTATCTGCACCCCCAGACTGGTCAGTTCCACGCCCAGATCGGTACACCAGGCCTTGGTGATCGGGGTCAGCAGGTCATTCAAGGCGTTGGCGGCCTTCGCGGCTTCTGCATCTGGGTTGCGATGGGCGTCATCCAGGGCCGAGGCCGTGAAATAAACCAGGGCGCGGGCCGCTTCGATCTGTGACTTCATGGTCATCAGCATGCGGCGCACATCCGGATGCTTGATGATGGCCACCGGGTTCGGGTCCTTGCCGGTCAGGGCGCGGCTTTGCACGCGGCCCTTGGCATATTCCACCGCCTGCTGATAGGCGCGTTCGGCAATTGCCATGCCCTGAAGCCCAACGCCCAGACGGGCATTGTTCATCATGGTGAACATGTACTCGATGCCCCGATTTTCCTCGCCCACCATAAAGCCGACGGCACCGCCATTATCGCCATAGGCCATGACAGCGGTCGGGCTGGCATGGATGCCCATCTTATGCTCCAGGCCGGCGCAGCGCAGATCATTGCGCGCCCCCAGGCTGCCATCATCATTCACCATGAATTTCGGCACGACAAACAGGCTGATGCCCTTCACGCCAGCCGGGGCCGTCGGCGTGCGGGCCAGTACCAGGTGGATGATATTGTCGGTAAAATCATGTTCACCATAGGTGATTAAGATCTTCTGCCCGGTAATCAGCCAGGTGCCATCCTCGTTCGGTACGGCCTTGGTACGGACGGCCCCCACATCGGAGCCCGCACCCGGCTCTGTCAGGTTCATGGTGCCGGTCCATTCACCGCTGATCAGTTTTTCCAGATACAGCCGCTTCTGCTGTTCTGACCCGTGGGCCTGCAGCAGTTCCACGGCACCCTGGTTCAACATCGGGCACAACGAAAAGGACATGTTGGCCGAGGTCCACATTTCCTGGATCGGCAGGGCCAGCGTCCAGGGCAAGCCTTGACCGCCAAAATCCGGATCGAACGGTACCGCGTTCCAGCCACCCTCGGCATATTTCCAATAAGCGTCGCGAAAGCCGGGTGCGGTGGTGACCACGCCATTTTCCAGCTTGGCCCCGTTCTGATCACCCACCCAGTTCAGTGGCGCCAGCACATCGCGCGCCAGCTTGCCGGCTTCGTCCAGGACCTGATCCACCAGATCGGGCGTCACGGCATCATATCCTGGCAGCCCTGCCACCTGGGGCAGGCCGACCACATGGTTCAGCGTGAAACGCATATCCTGGATGGGTGCATTATAAGCGGTCATTTAGCCATGTCCTCCCGGCTTCATTGTCAGGGCGGGTTCCAGCGCACACCCTGTCCATCGTGGAAAGATTGCGCGAAGCCAATCACCCGGCAAGCCCCACCGGGCGGATGGTCGCATATCGGAACTACGATTTACATCTTACGTTAACGTAAAAGGCAGGTGCCTGTCATCAGCCTTTACGTGACGCACCACTTGGCATGTCTATTGCTTTAGACCCTGCGCCATCCGTACCCGTGGAGCCGACCCGTGAACACCGACCTCACCCTCCTGAACCAGGGCAGCGCTGCTGAAACCAAGGGAAGCGCGCGCAACGCGCCGGTCCATGTCGTTCGTGCCGTGCAGCAGGCCAGTGACGCCACCGGGGTCGATTTTGCCTATCTGATGGATAAGGCCGGGGTTGAAAGCGGCTATCGCACAGATGTCAAGGCATCGACCAGCAGTGCCACCGGCCTGTTCCAGTTCACTGAGGGAACCTGGCTGAACATGGTGGAACAGCACGGGGCCAAGTATGGATTGGGTGTTTATGCCGACAAGATCAATAATGGGTCAGTTTCCGACCCTCAGACCCGCCGCGAAATCCTCAATCTGCGCAAGGACCCGCGCCTGTCGGCGATTTTTGCCGCCGAACTGGCCAATGACAACAAAACCCATCTGGAGAATGAACTGGGCCGTCCGGTGGGCAATACGGAATTGTATATGGCGCATTTCCTGGGGGCAGGGGGGGCTGCCAAGTTCCTGAAGGCCTTGGACAAGAACCCCAACCAGCCGGCGGCCAGCCTGTTGCCTGATGCGGCCAAGGCCAATCTGAATGTCTTCTACGACGGCACGCGGCCGAAATCGGTCGGCCAGATCTTTGATAATTTTGCCGCCAAGTTCGATGGGGCGCCGGCACAATTTGCCGGGTCCACAAGCCTGGGCACGGTCCAGTCGGTCGATAATTCCTCACAACCCTGGCTGACCGGTAACCGCTCCGCCGCCAGCGGCAAGGAACCCATCTCCACATTCACCATCATGATGCTGGACAGTCTGGCCCTGCCATCCACGGATGAGGAGGAGAAGAAGCGCTCCACTGGTTCCGGCGCGCGCGACAGTGACGAAGGCGATGCCAGCAGCGGTAAGCCCAGTAACGGGTACGGCATGAAGGTTGGTCCCAACCTGTCGGCCGGGAGCCTGATCGCCGCGTAACACCGTACCGGCCGGCTACAGCAAAAACCCCGTCGGAGCGATCTCCGACGGGGTTTTTTATGGTGGCACCGGCGTGATTTGAACACGCGACCAAGGGCTTATGAGTCCCCTGCTCTACCGCTGAGCTACGGTGCCGAAACTCGGTCCGTTCAGGTCGCCCCGAACGGGAGCCGCTATTTATGAAACTGCGCCCGGCCTGTCAACACCTGATTTTAAAAATCCTCGTCGTAGAGCAGGTGCCTTTTGAGCTGGGCCCTGTAGGACCCGATACGGGTCCCGTCATGGCCTGGCCAGCCGGCCCGCAGGGCAGACATTTCTGCTTCCCGTTCGTTCAGGGCCCAGCAGGACAGCTCCGTCTCGCGCCCGGCATTGTTGCGCCAGCGGAATATGAACAGCTTGGGCGACGGGGATGACATGGCTCGGGGCATCCGTTCCGATATGATCCGGCGGAGCAGCATGCGGTGCGTCTGGGGGTGCTGTCCACCCCATCCATTGATGGTGGTGTTGCGGCACATGCGCCACAAGACTTTGGGGGTGCCGCCGGGGTAGGATGCCCGATCTCTTGGCCTTACCGGTTCGTCTGCCATGTTGCGCCTTTTGCTGACGCCGCTTCGCTGGTTTTTCCGTTTCCTGCTATATGCGGGTGTCATCCTGACATTGCTGGTGCTGGTGGCGCCCTTCGCCTTTGATATCCAGGGCCGGGCGGCGGCGGCCCTGGCCGCCATAAATGACGGGGGCCTGGCCGGGATCCGGGTGCAGGCTTTGCCGGAGTCGGTCAGCGGCTTTCCGCCGGAGTTGGAAATCCGTGACCTGCGGGTGCAGGTGACCGGCGGACCCAGACCAGCGACCGCCATGACGGCGGCCAAGGTCCGGGTTGGGGTCAATGTGATGGAAAGTGTGCTGCGGGGGCGTTTCATCCTGGTGGCCATGGTGGAAAACCCTGTCATCTACGCCAACCAGCCTCTGAATCTGGGGGCGATCGCCACCGCTATCGGCCTTGCCACCGGGTTGCAGACCCAGATCCAGTTAATCGGGGGCGAGGTCATCAATCCCGGCAGTCGTACCGTTGTGGCCTTGGGTGATGACACCCTGACCAATATCAATTCCCGATCCAGCGATGATCAGCAGGTGGCTGAAGTGGTCGCCCAGGATGATCGCGGGGCGTCAACCCTGGGGGGCGGTGGCGGTGGTGGTGCCGGTGCCACCGGCGCAACGGCAACCGCAGCAGGGGTCGGTGCCGGCGTTGTGCCTGGCGTTGTTGCCGGGGTCGCGGCTGGCGTCGGTGGCGTTGTCGCCGGCGGCGCCGGCGGCAGCGGCGGCAGGGGGCCGGGCGGCGGCACCGGCCCTGGCGGTGGCGGGACGGATCCGGGTGGCGGCGGCACCAACCCTGGTGGTGGTGGCACAAACCCCGGCGGTGGTGGAACTGATCCAGGCGGTGGCGGGACCAACCCCGGTGGTGGGGGGACCAATCCAGGCGGTGGTGGGACGACGCCAGGGGGCGGCGGCACCAACCCCGGTGGTGGGGGGACCAATCCGGGCGGTGGCGGGACGACACCTGGGGGAGGTGGGACCAACCCCGGTGGTGGTGGGACGACACCTGGGGGAGGTGGGATCAACCCCGGTGGTGGCGGGACGACGCCAGGCGGCGGCGGTGTCCTTGATCCCGGTGGCGGTATCATTCCCGGCGGTGGCGGCACAATACCTGGCGGTGGCGGCACCACCCCCGGTGGTGGTGGGACGAACCCTGGTGGCGGTACCAACCCCGGCGGTGGGGGGACCAATCCGGGCGGCGGTGGGACGACGCCAGGGGGCGGCGGCACCAACCCCGGTGGTGGTAGCACCAACCCTGGCGGCGGCACCAGCGACCCCGGTGGCGGCGGCACCAACCCTGGCGGTGGCGGCACCAGCGACCCCGGTGGCGGCGGCACCAACCCTGGCGGCGGTGGCACCAATCCCGGTGGCGGCGGCACCAATCCCGGTGGCGGTGGCACCAACCCCGGCGGCGGTGGCACCAATCCCGGCGGCGGTGGCACCAATCCCGGCGGCGGTGGCACCAACCCCGGTGGCGGTGGCACCAACCCCGGCGGCGGTGGCACCAACCCCGGCGGTGGTGGCACCAACCCCGGCGGTGGTGGCACCAACCCTGGCGGTGGTGGCACCAACCCTGGCGGCGGTGGCACCAACCCTGGCGGCGGTGGCACCAATCCCGGCGGCGGTGGCACCAACCCCGGCGGCGGCGGGACCAACCCTGGCGGCGGCGGGACCAACCCTGGCGGCGGCGGGACCAACCCCGGTGGCGGTGGCACGAACCCTGGCGGTGGTGGCGGGACCAATCCACCTATGTGCACCTGTCCTTGCGGCTTCTGATCAAGCCGTATCAGGCGCCTGTCGGTTGCAGCGGGTGGTTTAGGCCGCCTGCTGCCGCCGTGCCGCGCGGTCCAGGAACAGGCACAACGCCAGGACCGGGATACCAATGGCGGCCGTACCGGCGAAAAACAGGGCGTAGGCCCCCATTTGACCGGCGACCGGTTCCATTGCCTGCACCATCTGGCCGGAGAATCCTTTCAGAATCTTGCCCAGCAACGCATAGAAAGAGGATAACAGCGCATATTGGGTCGCCGTGTAGCCGAGACTGGTCAAGCTGGACATATAGGCGGTGAGCGCCACGCCGGCAAAACCGGTTGAGATATTGTCGACAATGATGGCTGCTGTGAACACGCCGATATCCGGCCCGCTAAGTGCCATCACCGAAAAGGCGAGGTTGGAGAAGGGCCCGAGGATGGCGCCTAGAATCAAGGTCCGGCGGAAGCCAAGCTTCACCGATGCCAGCCCGCCCAGCGCGATCCCGGCAATGGAGGCCCAAAGCCCGACGGACGCCCGAACGGTGCCGACCACTTCTTTGGTGAGCCCGAGATCAACATAAAAGGGGTTGATCATCGGGCCGATCATGAAATCCCCGAGACGGAAGGTGGCCACAACCAGCAGGATCAGGATCGACAGCGTGCCATAGGTGCGCAGGAAGGCCAGGAACGGGCCAATGAAGGCATCGACCAGTCCTTCGATACGCCAGAGCGGTGTCGCCGCCGTTTCCCCTGCCGGCGCATGGCGGGCCGGCTCGCTGCCCAGCAGGGTGGCGACCAGACCCACGGCCATCACGGCCCCGGCTACGCCATAAGAAGCCTGCCAGCCAATCCCCGCCGCCAGCAACAGGATCAGGCTGTCGGTGGCCAGCATGGCAGCGCGATAGCCAGTCTGGTAGGCGGCGGACAGCAAACCCTGTTCTGCGCCGTCCTTTGCACTTTCAATGCGCCAGGCGTCGATCACGATGTCCTGGGTCGCGGAGGCAAATGCCGCCAACAGGGCAAAGGCACCCAGCTTCCACAGGTTTGCCCCCTCCGGCCCCACGGCAGCCATGCCGAACAGCCCGCCGCCGATCAGCAATTGCGACAGCAGCATCCATCCCCGCCGCCGACCCAGCCGGCCCAGGACCGGGGCATCCAGCCGGTCCACCAGCGGTGCCCAGAATATTTTCAGCGAATAGACGATGCCAACCCAGGACAGGAAGCCGATCGTGGCCAGATCGGCCCCGCCCTCGCGCAGCCAGAAACCCAGCGTATTGCCGGTCAGCAGGAACGGCAGGCCCGAGGAAAAGCCCAACAGCAGCATGACCAGCACCTTGCGCTGGCGCAGCGAGCGCAGCACCTCGCGCCAGCCGATAGGCTTTTTCGGCTCCGGGGTTGCGGTGTCGACCGTCATGGGCATGTCCTGTTCGGTAGGCGAAGAGTTGACGCCGGAGTATAGGCAAGCACCGGCCGGCCCGCGCGGCCTATTTGCGCACGAACATTGCGCAGAATGCAGGTCGTTTGGACTGGAAAATACCAACCCTCTCCGCTTACAAAGTTTGACCCACCGGTGAAATCCGATGTTGGGTAAACCATATGCACATCCCGCCGCCGGGACGAGGCCGGTGCGGCGATGGCTGTAGAAGGAAGAGCAGGATCATGTCGACGGATACGCAGAAGGTGGGGACCGCTGGGCGCTGGACGCCGGACAGCTGGCGCGCCAAGCCGATCCGGCAGGTCCCGTCTTATCCCGACGAAACCCGGTTAAAGGCCGTCGAAGCCAAGCTGGCGGCCTATCCGCCGCTGGTTTTTGCGGGCGAGGCGCGACGGCTGAAGGATCATCTGGGCAAGGTGGCGCGCGGCGAGGCTTTCCTGCTGCAAGGCGGCGATTGCGCCGAAAGCTTTGCCGAATTCCACCCCAACAATATTCGTGACACCTTCCGCGTGCTGTTGCAGATGGCGGTCGTGCTGACTTTCGGCGCCGCTACCCCGGTGGTCAAGGTCGGCCGTCTGGCCGGGCAGTTTGCCAAGCCGCGTTCGGCTGATACCGAAATCATCGACGGCGTCGAACTGCCCAGCTATCGCGGCGACATCATCAACGGCTTCGACTTTACCCCTGACGCCCGTATTCCCGATCCGGAGCGGATGGTTCAGGCCTATAACCAGTCGGCCAGCACGCTGAACCTGCTGCGCGCCTTCGCCCAGGGCGGTTATGCCGACCTGCATAAGGTCCATCAGTGGAACCTGGGCTTTGTGGAGAAAAGCCCGCAGGGCGAGCGGTACCAGGACCTGGCCAACCGCCTGGACGAGACACTGTCCTTCATGGCTGCCTGCGGGATTACGGGAGAGACCACACCGCAAATCCGAGAGACAGAACTCTTCACCAGCCATGAGGCGCTGCTGCTGCCCTATGAACAGGCGCTGACCCGCATCGACAGCACGACCGGCGATTGGTACGACGTGTCGGCCCACATGCTGTGGATCGGCGACCGTACGCGCCAGCATGATGGTGCGCATGTGGAGTTCCTGCGCGGGGTGAAGAACCCGGTCGGCCTGAAATGCGGCCCGACGATGGACCCCGATGACCTGATCCGCCTGATCGACATCCTGAACCCGGCAGATGAGGCGGGTCGCCTGACCCTGATCGTGCGCATGGGCTCTGACAAGGTGGCGGACAAGCTGGCGCCGCTGGTGCGTAAGGTGCAGCGGGAAGGCCGTACCGTCGTCTGGTCTTGCGACCCGATGCATGGCAACACCGTCAAGTCCTCCACCGGCTTCAAGACCCGACCCTTCGACCGGGTCCTGGGCGAGGTGCGTGGCTTCATGGAGGTCATCCGGTCCGAAGGTGCCCATCCCGGTGGTGTGCATTTCGAGATGACTGGTCAGGACGTGACCGAATGCACGGGCGGCGCCCAGGCCATCAGCGATCATGCGCTGGCCCTGCGCTATCACACGGCCTGCGACCCGCGCCTGAATGCCAGCCAGTCGCTGGAACTGGCCTTCTTGATCGCGGAAAGCCTGAAGGCTGTGCGGGATGGGCAGCCGCGTACCCGCGTGGCGGCGGAGTAAGGTTCGAAGCCGGCGGCGGTGGGCTGCCACCGCCGTCGGCTCTTGTCTTGGTTGCTTATCTTTTCGGCACCCGCATGGTAACCCTGTTTGCAAAACAGCAATCCAGAGGTTTCCATGCCGTTGCCTGCCACCGTTAAGAAGACGCTCGCCGCCATCCTGCTGTCCGCCACGGCCCTGTCCGCCCAGGCCGGAACCACCTATGTCCAGGCCGACCGCATGGTCGATGTCGTGTCGGGAAAAACGGTGGAGAAGCCTGCCCTGGTCATCACCGATGGCCGGATCACGAGCGTGGGGACGCAAGGGTCGCTGGCGGTGCCGGCGGGGGCGGAGCGGCTCGATCTCGCGGGCATGACCATTCTGCCGGGCCTGATCGACATGCATGTGCATCTGACGGGCCGCCACGACATGCATGGTTATGAAGGGCTGGCGGAATCGACGGGTGATGAAACCATCAATGGTGTCATCCACGCGGAAAAGACCCTGATGGCCGGTTTTACAGCAGCGCGTAACCTGGGTGCCGCTGGTTATGCGGACGTTGCCCTGCGTCGCGCCTTGGCGGCCAACCGCCTGAACGGTCCCCGTCTTTATGTTTCCGGCCCCTCCATTGGCGCGACGGGTGGCCATTGCGACAACAATCTGCTGCCGCCCGAGTATGACGCGCACAGCCAGGGTGCTGCCGACGGTCCCTGGGGTGTGGTCAAGAAAGTGCGCGAGGTAAAGAAATATGGCGCCGATCTCATCAAGATCTGCGCGACCGGCGGGGTGCTGTCCAAAGGCACACAGGTTGGTGCCCAGCAACTGGCCCAGGAAGAAATGGACGCCATCGTCGCGGAGGCCAAGCGCCTGGGCCTGAAGGTCGCCGCCCATGCCCATGGCACTGCCGGCATCAAGGCCGCCATCCGTGCCGGGGTGGATACGGTTGAACATGCCAGCTTCATTGATGATGAAGGCATCAGACTGGCCAAGGAACGCGGCACCTACCTGTCCATGGATATCTACAACACCGAATATATCCTCTCGGCGGGAGAGGCGGCGGGCTTCCTGCCTGAAAGCCTGGCCAAGGAACGGGTGGTGGGCAAGACCCAGCGGGAGAGCTTCAGCCGCGCCGTGAAGGCTGGTGTGAAGATGGTCTTCGGCTCCGACGCCGGCGTCTACCCCCATGGCGATAATGGCAAACAGTTCGCCCGCATGGTGCAGTTCGGCATGACACCGATGCAGGCCATCCAGGCCGCGACGGTGAACGCTGCCGACGCCTTGGGGGCATCTTCGGATATCGGTGCCTTGGCTGTTGGCCGCTATGGCGACTTGATTGCCGTGAAGGGCGATCCGCTGGCCGATATCTCGGTTCTGGAAAGGGTCGATGTGGTGGTGAAGGGGGGGAAGCTGGTGAAGGGCACGCTCTGACGTTACAGGCCATTCACCCTTTCGACATTCGGGGGCAAAGCAGCGGCGGCATCTTGGTTGCCTGAGATCACGCGCCCCCGATAACAGGATCTGTCGATATGCGTCTGACCACCGCCACCCTTCTTGCCAGCCTGGTTCTTGTCATCCCCGCCCATGCCGACGATGCGGCCATTAACCGGATCTATGGTGATATGCGTGCCGCCTACACGACGCTGGATCTTAGCGTCATGGAACGAATTTACACGCCCGATGTCAGCTACCTGCAAGTAGGACCAGGCGAAGCGCAGTGGCAGGCGGGACGTGCCGACGTACTGGGCGGGTTCCGTCAGATGTTCGATGCGGCCCGGACCAATGGCGATGCGCTGGATATCCGCTTTCGCATTGTGCAGCGGACCATGCAGGGCGATGACGCTGCGGCCGATATCGGGCATTTCAAGCTGACGGTGACGCCAAAAGGCAAACCGGCACAGGTAATGGCCGGGACCTTCATCACCATGCCGGTGAAAACGGCCAATGGCACCTGGGCGTTCGCCGCTGACAGTTGGGGGCCGGTCAAGGTTGACGCTTTTGACAAGGCGGTCAAAAGCCAGGGCCTGCGTTTTGATGATTAAGGATTGTGGTCCGGATTTCACGCTGCTGTGACCAGGGCGGCGGCGCGGTGCCCGGACTGCACTGCCCCTTCAATGGTGGCGGGCAGGCCGGTATCGGTCCAATCACCGACCAGAAACAGGTTGGGGCCATGGCGGATGCCGGGCCGCCGTCGATTCTGATCTGGAGTGGCGGCAAAACCCGCCCGCCTTTCCTTGATGAGGCGTCCCATGGCGGGGCGGTCAGGGTCCCGCCCCAGCGCCGCCGCCACATCCCGCCAGAGCAGCGCCAGCAGGTCATCGACAGGCCGGTTGATCAGGGTGTCGGCGGCGCTGACCGTCACCGACACCACATCCTCGCGCACGAACAGCCACTCCGCAATGCCACCCGTCAGCCCCAACAGGGGCAATCCGCCGGGCAGTTGCGCGGACTGATCCAGGCGATAATGGGCGTTGAGGATGCCATGGGAACGATCGGGTATGGATAATGTGGGCAGAAGGGCGCCCACCGTTTCGGCGGGAAGGGCGATCACGACGCGGTCGTCCGGGGTGAGCCGGATCATTTCTGTCCCGAAATCAAGCAGGTCGACGGCGCCGTTCGCCGACCGGTAAAGCGCCTTTAGCCGCTTGCCGAAACGAACATCCCCCCCCGCCTTGGCCAGAAAGTTCAGTGCTGGATCGACCAGGGCTGCGGACAGCCCGCCGGGACCAGCAATGTACGGCCGGCAGGCTTCGGCGCCGCGCAGCAGGGTCTGCCGGAACACGGCCCAGAGCAGCCGGGCTGAACCCTCCTCATAAGGGGTGTTCAGGATCGACACGGCCAACGGCTTCCACAATCTTGCCGTCAGCGGATGGGACTCCGGCAGCAGATCGATCACCCGCCGGTCGGGACCGGCAAAGGCCAAGGTCAGGACCCGCAGATAATCGACCAACCGGCTATCGGGCACGCGGCGGTGCGGATCGGCCAGCCACAGTGGCAGGGGGCCGAGGCCCGGCCGCAGCGCCCAGTTCTCTCCGGTTTGCAGATCCCTGAAGGGCAGACATACCGGATCAACGGTCTGTAAGCCATCCCTGCCACCGACGCGGTCCAGATAGGTCAGACATTCCCGGTTGGCACCCAGGATCAGATGGTTACCATTGTCGATGGTCCGGTCCAGCTTTGCGTCGTACCAGGACCGGCAGCGACCGCCCGCATGGTCCGTCGCCTCATACAGGGTCACCTGCTGGCCGGCCGCGACCAGGGCAGTGGCGCAGGCCAGACCCGCCAGACCGGCACCGACGACATGGGTAGTGCCCGTCACAGCCGGGGCGAACGGCCCAGGGCGCAGGACAGCGCAACGCTGATCTTTTCCCACTTGCCCAGGCGGGGGCGACGGGTCAGCGCATCGGGCGACCAACCGCGCTGGCGCAGCCGCACCAGGATACGATGATACAGCACCATCATTGCAGCAGCAGGCCACAGCTTGCGGTGCGGCTGTTTCAGCAGGTTGTTGGCCTGATGGTAAGCAGCCTCTGCACGGTCCGCCAGCGCTTCACAGACCTGGGGCAGGGCCGGGTCGGTCAATAAGGCGACGGGGTCAGATTGAACTGCGTAAATGTCGATCCCGGCTTCTTCTAGCATCTCCTCCGGCAGGTAGCAGCGGCCATCCCGCGCATCTTCCTCCACATCCCGTAGAATGTTGGTCAGCTGCAGTGCCTCACCCAAGGCCAGGGCAAAGGCGTCGGCGCTTGCATCGCCCTTGCCGAAAATCCGGACGGACAAAAGCCCGACGGCCCCGGCGACCCGCCGGCAATATTGCGCCAGCATGCCCAGCGACGGGGCGCGGATCGGGCCATCAACATCCATCATCATGCCATCAATGACGGCCTGGAACTCTGCCTGGGGCAGATTGTAGCGGCGGACGGCAGCAGCCAGATCGCGCAGGCGCCCATGATGGCGCCCGGGACTGGGCATGCCATACATGGCATCAATTCGCCGCTGCCAATCGGTCAGGGCGCCCCGCTTGACCTCATTATTCTCGGTCCCATCAGCGATATCATCCACCGCCCGACAGAAGCCATAGATGGCGAACATGGCGCGACGCTTACGCTGACCCAGCAGGCGCAGCGGCCAGTAAAAGGTGGAGGTGCCGCAGCTTCCGGCCTTGGCCAGCCCGCTTTCCGGGGACAGGCGCGGCGGCCGGCGTGACATGCCACGCAGCACACCCAGCAGCACGGCACCCACGCGGCTGAAGGCGGACAATTGGACCTTCCCGGCCAGCGGGTCGCGCCGACGCAACTGTTTTGACAAGGCAACCGCCATTTCGATGATGACCGCCGATTCCAAGCGCAGGCCGGGGTTGGCGATCAGGCGGGGCAGGGCGCTGGCCCGGCGCAGCAGCGAATCGACATTGTCCAGGGTCCGGTCGATCACAGTCCGGACAGGCGGTGTTGCCTCCGTTTCCACCAGATGTTCGACCGAACCGCCGGCTTCCTTGAACCAGGCGGTGGGTAGGTAACAACGACCGAGTTCCACCCAGTCATGCCGGCAATCCTGAATATGATTGAGAATCTGCAAGGCCGTACACAGGGCATCGGAGGCCGGCGCCGCGTTTATCCCTTCCCCATGCAGTTCCAGCAGGAAGCGGCCCACGGGATTGGCGGAATAACGACAATAAAGGACCAGATCCTGCCAGGTTTTGCAGTGGCTTCCCATGGCATCCCGGCGGAACGCCTGAAGTAACTGGCGCGCATGGATGCCCGACACGCCGGTCGCGGTCTGGGTGGCCTTCAAAGTCAGGGCGGGGGCCAGCCAGGGCTGGTTACCGATGCCACTGACCAGGGCCCGCTCCAGCGCATCCAACTGGGCAATTTTCATGTCAGGTTCGACATGGGGATCATCGGCAATATCATCCGCAAGCCGCGCAAAGGCATAAAAGGCCAGGACATGCGGCCGGTAGGGCGCCGGGATCAGCCGTGACGCGACCGGAAAATTCTCCGCCGCCGCACCCTTGCGGGCCGCGGGATCGCCCGGTTGGGCGGGGTTCTGTGTGGACAGGCGGAATTCAGCCATGGGTCGGGCGGGGGCTCTGTCGTCGGTCGGAAGCGCAGTTTGCCACGACCGCCTGTCTTGTTGAAGGGGCGATAATGCGGCAGTGACACCCGTGGCGAACAAACCCCGCCGGCGGGACCGGCGGGGTTTGGACAATATCAGGGCAGGAAGGCCGATCTTCCCGGATAAGAGTGGTCAGACCACCCCGCCTCCGGGACCGGGCTGCCGGCGATCAGATCACCGCACCGGCTTTGATCTTGGCCAGGCGATCATTCACGGCATCCCAGCTCACGGTGTTCCACCAGGCGGCCAGATAATCGGCCCGGCGGTTCTGATACTTCAGGTAATAGGCGTGTTCCCACACGTCATTGCCGAACAGGACCGGCGTGCCGTTGAACAGCGGCGTATCCTGGTTCGGCTGGGCCACGATGGCCAGCTTGCCAGCCGTATCGGCGGTGACAAACACCCAACCGGAACCGAACTGCTTCGTGCCGGCTTCGTTGAACTTCTTCTTGAAGTCCTCAAAGCTGCCGAAATCACGGGTGATGGCTGCACCGACATCGCCGGTCGGATCGCCACCGCCATTCGGGCCCATGATGGACCAGAACATCGAATGGTTGGCGTGACCGCCACCATTGTTGCGCACAGCGGTGCGAATGCTTTCCGGCAGTTCGCCCAGGCGCTTCAGCAGATCTTCCAGCGACAGGTCATGCAACTGGCTGTGATCGGCCAGGGCATTGTTCAGATTGGTGATATAGGTCTGATGATGCTTGCCATGGTGAGTGGCCATGGTCAGCGCGTCGATATGCGGTTCCAGGGCCGCGGTGTCATAGGTCAGTGCCGGCAGGGTGAAGGCCATGATGATGGCTCCTGTTCATTCGGGGGTGGGTGTCGTCCCTGACGCGGGGACGACCGGACACGGGGTTGAGAGATACGACCGCCGGGCAGGCTGGTCAACCCGACGGTCTGATTAAATGTTCCCTCACGGCCGGGCGCGCGCCATCCGGCCGCGCGCCTGCACGCGCCAGGCCGGGCAGGCGGCCGATCCGTGGCCTCACCGGCATGCTGCCTGCTATGAATAATCACCGTCTCAACCAACTGGATCGCTTGGGCTTTGCGTTGCGACACGGAACGCCTATAAGGCGGGATCAATCTGGAATGGATGATTTCATGGCGCCGCCCGCCCTGTCCGCCTGCGCCGAGGCGGTCCGCAAGCATGATAATGACCGGTTCCTGACCGCCCTGTTCGCCCCGTCATCGGTGCGGGAGGATCTGTTTGCGCTTTATGCTTTCAACCATGAAGTGGCCAAGACACGGGAAGTCGTTACCGAACCCACCCTGGGCCAGATTCGCCTGCAATGGTGGCGGGAGAGTATCGAAGGCGCCTTTGAAGGGCAGCCCCGTCGGCATGAAGTGGTGGAACCGCTGGCCAATGCCATTACCCGTCATGGGCTGGACCGGACACAGTTCGATCTTCTGATCGATGGGCGTGAAGCCGACCTGGATGATGAGGCGCCCGCCGATATGGAATGTCTGATCAATTACGCCCAGGTAACCGGCGCACCCCCGGTCCGGCTGGCCTGTCAGATATTGGGTGCGCGCGATCCGGCCAGTATGGAGGCGGCACGGCTGGTTGGTACGGCTTGGGCCCTGACAGGGATTCTGCGTGCGACCCCCTTCCTGGCGCGCGGCCACCGTTCCCGGTTGCCCCTGACCTTGATGACGGAACATCGGGTGACCGAGCCGGCCCTGTTTGACGGCAAGCCGGAGCCGGGTCTGGCCAGGGTGGCCGAGGCCGTCGCCGACATGGCCCGGTCGCTGCTGCAACAGGCTCGCACCCTGCGCGCACAGGTGCCCAAGCAGGCGCTGCCAGCGCTGCTGCCGGCCATTCTGGCCGACCATTATCTGAACCGCATGGAAAAGGCGGGGTATGATCTTCTGTCGCCGGTTCTGCTGCGCCCCACCGTTGGGCGGCCGCTGGCGGTGGGCTGGGCGGCCACCATCGGCCGCTGGTAACCCGACAGGATGATCATCCCCTGAACTGAATCCGCCCCGGAAAGTCACCTTCCGGGGCGGATGTCGGGGTTATTCCGGGCTGGACGCGTCGCCGTCGGTTTCTGGCGTGCCCATCATGGCACCGGCCACGATGCCGGCATTGGCCCGGATCTTCTGCTCGATACTGTCGGCCACGGCCGGGTTGTTGCGCAGGAAGGTCTTGGCATTTTCACGCCCCTGGCCGATGCGCTGCCCGTCATAGGAGAACCAGGAGCCGGACTTGTCCACCACGCCGGCCTGGATGCCAAGGTCAAGCAGTTCGCCCACCTTGGACACGCCTTCGCCATACATGATGTCGAATTCGACGACGCGGAACGGCGGCGCCATTTTGTTCTTCACCACCTTCACGCGGGTCTGGTTGCCCGTGACAGTCTCCCTGTCCTTGATGGCGCCGATACGGCGGATGTCCAGGCGGACGGACGCGTAGAATTTCAACGCATTGCCACCTGTCGTCGTCTCCGGGTTGCCGAACATCACCCCGATCTTCAAGCGGATCTGGTTGATGAAGATCACCAGACAGCGTGACTTGGAGATGGAACTGGTCAGCTTGCGCAGTGCCTGGCTCATCAACCTTGCATGCAGGCCGACATGGCTGTCGCCCATTTCGCCTTCCAGTTCGGCGCGTGGCACCAGGGCCGCCACCGAGTCCACCACCAGGACATCAATGGCACCGGAGCGCACCAGCGTATCAGCGATTTCAAGCGCCTGCTCGCCGGCATCGGGCTGTGAAATCAGCAATTCATCCACATCCACGCCCAGCTTGCGGGCATAGGATGGGTCCAGGGCATGTTCGGCATCGACGAAGGCGCAGACGCCGCCATTCTTCTGGGCCTGGGCGATGGCATGCAGGGCGAGTGTGGTCTTGCCCGAGCTTTCCGGCCCGTAGATTTCAATGATGCGGCCCCGTGGGAAACCGCCAATGCCCAGCGCGATATCGAGGCCGAGGGAGCCAGTGGAAACCACCTCCGTCTCCTGCGACGCCTCCTTGGCGCCCAGCTTCATGATCGAGCCCTTGCCGAACGCGCGTTCGATCTGGCCGAGGGCGGCATCCAGAGCTTTTTGTTTGTCCATGGGTGTTTCAACCAGACGGAGTGGAGCTGCCGACATTATTGTCCCCTTCCTTCTCGCACGGATGAGCATGCGCGTTCAACTGAACCTGTTGTACCTTTTTCGTTCTCATCCGCCAAGGGGAAATGTTCTTATTACGTTCACTTTTTTCAGTGCCGTTTCCAGGCGAATACGTCCCACCCTCGAAAAAATGAACAATGTTCAGATGCGATCCGGTGTAAAATCCTCTATCATGATGGCTCCACTCCGGCCGATAGGTCCGCCAATGCCAATTTCTGGTGGGAATCACCGTTCTGTGAGCGGCCGTCTGATGCTGATGGCGCTGGCCTTCATTGCTGCTCCCTCGATCTTGGCGCAGACAGTGCCCCCCGGCCAAAAGCCGGTCGCCCGGAACGGCCCCGCCATGGAACAAGAGGTCATCGTCACAGGCCGCCGCGACGGCGAGCCGGACTTTCAGGAGCAGCAGGAATATCATTTTCAGGAATACCGGCGTCTGAAACAGATTTATGATCCCGACCCGTTGCCGGTCATCCGCAGCGACCGACTGGTCCGGATGCCGGAGGCCATCAGCAGCACGGTTCAGGGCAAACCGACCTTAACGGAAAAACAATGGTGAACAGCGTCGGTGACATGGCCCGTGCCGCACAGGCGGCGATGCGGGGCGGGCAGGAGGGGACAGCCCTCCGCCTGTGGCAACAGATACTCTCGGTTGATCCCGACCATGCGGTGGCCTTGCTGGCCCTGGGGGACGCAGCGCGCCGAACCGGGCAGATCCAGGCCGCGCGGGACCTGCTGACCCGTGCGGTGGCATCGGCCCCCGACCTTGTGTCCGCCCGCTGCGCGTTGGCCAATCTGCTGCTGCATCAGGGGGAACTGGCGGCGGCATCGGCGCATCTGGCGGTGGCGGCAGAACGGGGACCAGCCATTGCCTATGTCTGGCGGGATATCGGGCTGCTGCGTCGGGTGGCCGGGGACCCGGCCGGGGCCCTGCTGGCTTTTGATCGTTGCCTGGAACTGGCGCCAGGGGACAGCGCCGCCTCCTTGGGCCGGTCACTGGCCCTGCTGCGTCTGGGCCGCTGGCGAGAGGGTTTTGAGCTTTATCACCATCGCTGGTCCGTTTCCGCCCGCCCGCCCCGCCACCAGATGATTGAGGCATGGCGGGGTCAGGCCCCCGCGGGCAAAACCATCCTGGTGTGGGATGAACAGGGCGCCGGTGACACTATCATGTGCGCGCGGCTGGTCCGGCCTCTTCTGGCCGCGGGCGCCCAGGTAATCCTCGAAGTGCCAGGCGCCCTGGTGCCGCTGTTCGCCGATGGGCGGCATGGGCAGGTGGTGGAACGGGGGGCTGCCCTACCGCCCGTTGACTATGCCGTGCCGCTGCTGGACCTGCCGGGCCTGCTGAAGGTGGATCCGGGCGCCATTCCCTGGTCCGGTCCCTATATCATCGCGGACCCTGGGCGCACCACGGACTGGGGACGCCGGCTGCCACGACGGGGCAACCGGCCACGCATCGGTTTCAGTTGGGCCGGCAATCCCGCCCATCCCGGTGATGCCTGGCGGACGCCCGGCCTGGTGGCGTTGCAGCCCCTGCTGACGCATATGGGGGCCGACTGGTACGCGATGCAGGTGGTCAGCGGTCGGGACGCGCTAGGCGACCACCCCCTGCCGGACACTGTCACCGATCTGGGGGCGGAGATCGGCGGTTGGGCTGACACAGCCGCGATCCTGCCGCATCTGGATCTGCTGATCACGCCGGACAGTGCTTTGGCCCATCTTGCCGGCGCCATGGGGCGGCCGGTCTGGACCCTGATCGCCACCGACACGGACTGGCGGTGGCTCGAAGGATCGGCAAAGACCGGCTGGTACCCCAGCATGCGTCTGTTCCGGCAGCGTAAATGTGGTGACTGGGCGGGCCTGGTGACCCGCGTCGCCGCGGCGCTGCCGGCTTGATCGGCGACCGGGGGCAGGGCACCATCGGGGCCGGCGCCGCCCGACCAAGGAGAGCATCGTGGACCTGGACAGCCTGACCACGGCCTTCGAGATGCTGACCGACGGCGTGGCCTTGTTTGACGGGCAGGAACGGCTGGTCCTGGCCAATCCCGCCTTCAAGGCGCTGTTTCCGGTCACGGCCGCCCAGATGCAGCCGGGCGTGACATTTGAGACGCTGCTGCGGTTTGGCATTGATGCGGGTGATAATCCGCATGTCCAGGGCCAAGATGTGGAGGGCTATGTCGCCGAGCGTCTGAACCGTTTTCGTCAACCGACCGACCAGCCGGGCGAATTTCTGTTATCGGACGGGCGTTGGATACGGGTGCATGACCGGGCCCTCCCCCAGGGTGGTACCCTTTGCTTGCGCACTGACATCACTGAACTGAAGCGCCGTCAGTCGGACCTGCGTGACAGCGAACAGCGTTACCGACAATTGGTGGATCTGTCGCCCGATGGCATTGCGGTCCATGATGCCCAGGGGCGCGGCCGGTTTGTGAACCGGTCGGGTCGTGCCATCCTGGGCATCGGGGCCGAGGAGCCGGCGGCACGGTTCAATTTTCTGGACGCCACGGATGAGGAAACGCGGCCGCTGGCTGATCTGCTGTTACGCCGGGTGGTGACCGGAGAGCCGTTGCGGCAGATGCGCATCAACCTGCGCCGTCTCGACGGGCGCGGCATTACCGCTGAACTGTCGGCCGTACCGTTCCAGAGCGGGGGCGAGCGGCTGGTCATGTGCCTGTTCCGTGATGTCACGCATGAGGCGGCATCCAGCTTGCGGTTGAGAGAGAGTGAAGCGCGTGCCCGCTCCATCCTGGATACTGCCCTCGACTGTATCATCTCCATTGATGAGGATGGGCATATCCTGGAATTCAACCCGGCAGCGGAACGCACCTTCGGCTGGTCGCGGGCCGAAGCTGTGGGCCAGCGGTTGAGCGACCTGATCGTGCCGGCCCATCACCGGCACCGCCATGACAGCGGCCTGACCCGCATGAAGTTAGGCGGCGCTGGCGCCATGTTGGGCCGCCGCGTCGAGATTGAGGCGCTGCGCCGTGATGGCAGCCTGTTCCCCGTTGAACTGGCGGTGACCACGGTGCCGCTTGGTCCAGGTCAACGTTACACGGCCTATCTGCGCGACATTACCGAACGGCACCTTGCCGAACATGAGATCTGGGAAAAGACACGCATCCTGGACAGCATGATGGACAATGTCGGTATCGGCATTGAGGTCTATGACGCCGACGGTCATCTACTGGTCGCCAACCGCAGGGTGTCGGAACTGCTGGATATTCCGCCCGGCTTCATGAAACCAGGGCTGAAGGACCGCGATCTGGTCCGCTTGTTGGCCCAACAGGGTGAATATCCAGGCGAAACGGTCGAGGAAAGCCTCGCCGATTATGACCGTATCCGCCATGACGGCATCTATTTCAACGAGCGTCAGCGACCCAATGGCACGTGGCTGCAGGTCCGCCATTTCCCCCTGCCGGGGGGCGGTTTTGTGGTCCTGTTCGCCGATGTGACGGAACAGAAGAAGCTGGAGAGCCAGCTTCTGCAAGCGCAGAAGATGGAGGCGCTAGGGCAGTTGGCTGGCGGAATCGCCCATGATTTCAACAATATCCTGTCGGTCATCGGCGGGTATGCCAGCATGGCACAACAGGGGGTGCCGCGGGATGCACCGCAGGCCGGCTATCTGGCCAAGATCAGGCAGGGGGTGGATCGGGCTGCCGCCCTCACCCGTGAATTGCTCACCTTCTCCCGTCAGAAGGTGGCGCGGACAGAGGTGATCGACCTGGGCGCGGTGCTGCGCGGGCAGGAATTCCTGCTGAAACCGCTGCTGGGCGCGACCATCGACCTGTCCCTGCGGGTGCCGAACCATGCGGTCTGGGTGGCCATCGATCCGGATATGATAGCCCAGGCGCTGCTGAACTTGGCCATCAATGCCCGCGATGCGATGCCGGGTGGCGGGCCGCTGACGGTGCGGCTGGGCGTCGCGCAGGGTGAGGTGCCGCCGCCGGGCCTGGAACCGGGGGATTACGCTCTCCTGTCGGTCACCGACCAGGGAACCGGCATGCCGGTGGACATGTTGGACCGCATCTTCGACCCTTTCTTCACCACCAAACCGCCGGGGCAGGGCACAGGGCTGGGGCTGGCCATGGTCTATGGGACGGTGAAACAGGCTGGTGGCATGATCCTGGTCAACAGCCAGCCGGGCCGGGGCACCTGCTTCACGATCTGGCTGCCCCTGTCCACCCCACCAACGGAACAACGGCGGACCGACTTGCCGTCCAACACCCAAACAGCCCCCTGTTCCGCCACCATCCTGGTTGCAGAGGATGAACCCGAACTGCTGACCTTGGTGACGGGCTTCCTGGAACGCGAAGGCCATATAGTACGCCAGGCGGCTGATGGGGTGGAGGCGCTGGCGCAGTTTGAACAGGGCGGCATCGATCTGCTGTTGACCGATCTGGTAATGCCGTCGCTGGGCGGTGTGCGGCTGGCCCATCTGGTGACGGCGCTGGACCCTTCGGTTGCAGTCCTGTTCATGACAGGCTATCCCGGACGCGAGCATGCAGAGGCTGAGGATTTGCCGCCCGATCTTCCTGTGCTTTACAAACCAGTGGAGCCAGAGACCCTGTGCCGCTCGGTGGCAGAGGCCCTGGCCAAGCGGAGAAACGCATGACCCGCCTGTCTATGCCCGAAGATACGATCAGGTCCCTGCACATCCTGGCTAGGAACAACCGATCGCGTATCGGGGGTGCCCCATGAACCACAGCCGCAAGCCCCTGGGGCTGATCTGTGCCATTCCAGAGGAAACCGCCGCCCTGGCGGGCCATTTCCGTCGGGAGACGCAGCGGGAAATTGCTGGTTTCGTGTTTACGACGGGCTGGTTGGACGGGCACCCGCTGGTGATGGTCGAAGCAGGGATCGGCAAGGTGAACGCGGCCCTGGTGGGCACGTTGCTGCTGCATGCGTTCGAAGTGCGGGGGCTGCTGTTCTCCGGTGTGGCGGGTGGGTTGGACCCGGCATTGGATGTTGGCGATGTCGTTATCGCTGACCGGCTGATTCAGCATGATTACGGCGCCCTTTCTGATGGCAGGCTGACGCCCTATCAGCCGGGTGTGCCGCCGCTGCCCGGATTTGACAATGGCCACGGTTATGGGCTGGCTGACGGCATGGCACCGCGCATTGCGGCCGCCCTGGAGGGTGTGACCCTGGCGGGTATGCCGGGCGGCACGCGGGTGCCGGTCTGGCGGTTCGGTACGGTGCTGACCGGGGATCATTTTTTGAACTGCGCTGAAACGCGCCATGCGTTGCATGTCCGGTTCAATGCCCAGGCGGTGGAGATGGAGGGGGCTGCCCTGGCGCAGGTGGCGGCGACATTCGGGGTGCCATTGGTCGTGGTGCGGGCGCTCTCCGACCTTGCGGGCAGCGACAGCCATCTGGATTTCCCCAGCTTTGCCCGCATTGCTGCTGCCAACGCGGCCGCCATTGTCCCGCGCATTGTCCCGCTGTTCTAACTGTTGGGAAAAAAGCGCGGGCGCTCCGACAGGCCATGCCACACCCACCCGTTGAAGGGATGGGTCCGGCAAAACCCTGCAAGGAGCACCCCATGAGTATCAGCAGCATCAGCGGCAGTATCTCTGCCTTAACCAGCATTGGCCGCCCGCCGCAGGCACAGGAACGGTTTGAAGCCGCAGACACCGACAAGTCGGGCGGCTTGTCGCTGGAGGAATTTCAGGCGGCCGGTCCGAAGGATGCGGACAAGACCGGTCGTACCGGCACCCGGCCCAGCGCCGAAGACATGTTCGCCAGGATGGACAGCGACGGCGACGGCGCCCTGACCCAAGGGGAGATGGAAACCGCGTTCCAGAGTATGCGCTCGGAGATGAAGGGCACCTTGCTGGCCGCCCAGGAAGCGGCATCGGGCACATCGCGCACTGGCAGTCGCCCGGCAGGCCCGCCGCCGGACGGCCCGCCGCCGGAGGGTGAGCAAACAAAAACCGCGTCTTCAGCCGCCAGTTCCAGCCCGGACATTGCCAGCCTGCTGTCGACAGGCAGCAGCACCGGCGACGATGACACGGTCAGCACCCTGATCAGCCAGTTGCAAAGCGCAATCGGCCTCTATTCTCAGAAAAACACCGGCAACAGATCGAACATCACCAGTCAGGCTGCCTGACCGGAGACTGACCGTATTGGTCCGGCTGGAACTTCGCATGCCTTCAGCCGTGCCAGTCGGGGGTGGCAACACCGCCGCTACTTTGGGGGATGGCCGTGGGCGCTGCACTGCGGCCTTTCGGCCTCCCCCATATTTTACAGAGGGTTATAGATCGATCCTCGCCTTGCTTCCCCTTGCCTTTGCCGTCAGACTGACCACCTGTTCTCAGTAAACGGTGACCAAAGAGGTGAGGATATGGCCAGCGCCCCCGCTATCAACATCGGCATTTCCGATGATAACCGTGCCCGGATCGCGGAAGGTCTGTCCCGGCTTCTGGCCGACAGTTATACCCTGTATCTGAAGACCCATAATTTCCATTGGAACGTCACCGGTCCGATGTTCAATACGCTGCACACCATGTTCATGGCGCAGTATACAGAACTGCACACTGCGGTTGATGACATTGCCGAACGAATCCGCGCTCTGGGTTTTCATGCCCCCGGCAGCTACAGCCAGTTCGCCGCGTTGACCAGCGTGGCGGAAGAAACCGGTGTGCCCAAGGCGCAGGACATGATCCGCCAGTTGGTTGAGGGGCACGAGACGGTGGCCCGCACGGCGCGGTCGCTGTTCCCCATCGTGGATGAGGCTGCGGACGAACCCTCGGCCGACCTTCTGACGCAACGCATGCAAGTCCATGAGAAGACCGCGTGGATGCTGCGTTCCCTGCTGGAATAGTCGGAGACCGACGTACCCATGGCGATTTTCAAGACAGCGCCGCTCACTGCGGCACTGATGTCATGCTGTTGTGCCGCCGTCCCCGCCTTTGCACAGGAAACCGGTCTTCCTGCCGGTGTCGCGGCCATGTTGCGCGAGGCGGCGGGCCGGGACGATTCCGCACTGGACCTGGCCGAATCCCTGGCACTTGCGGCTTTTCCTGACCAAGGCCAGGCCATCGCAGCCTTGGCGGTTCGTCTGCGTAAAGACCGCAAGGACGCAGAGCACGCGGTGAAGCGTGCTGCCGCTGCCCATCTGTTTGCCGGCTGGTCCGGCGATGCAGAATTAGGGGCAGCCCTGTCTACCGGCAACAGCGATGACAAGACATTGTCAGTGCGTGTTGATCTGGTGAAAGAGACCGTCAGATGGCGGCATCAGGTCACGGCTGGCGCCGATGTCCAACGCGCCGACGGCGAAAACTCCAAAGAACGGTTCGAGGCTGGTTATGAAGTGAATTTCTTCATAAACCCTCGTGTTTACACCGCCGCTGAACTGGCATGGGAGCGGGATATCTTCGCGGGATATCGCCATCGTCTGACGGAAACCGTCGGCGCGGGATATGTCATCCTGGATGCTGATGGACGGCGCCTGTCGGTGGAAGGCGGGCCGGGTGCCCGGCATGTGTTCCTCTATGACATTCCAGGTGAGCCGGCCACCGAGAATGAAGTCGTTCTCCGCGCTGCGGCCGACTTCACCCAGGACCTGTCCAACAGCGCCAAATTTGCCCAGACAGTGAAAAGCCTTGTGGGTGCAAAAAATACGACTCTGGAGGCCACAAGTACCCTGACGGCCCGGATCAATGCCTTGTTTTCCGCCCGCGTTGCGGTGACCATCCGGCATGAAACGGCACCGCCCGATGACCGCAAATCCACCGACACCTTGAGCAGGGCCACGCTGGTCTATACGTTCTAAAGACTGTGTGATCACGGCCGGAGCGGGGGGATAATGTTGAAGCTGATCCTGATCCCACTGTTGCTTTGGTTGGTGTATGCAATCTGGTTCCGGCGGGCGCAGGAACGTATCTTGTTCCCGCCCGACCGCCGACCCCTGGTTCTAGCCGATGCCGGACTTGGCGATTTCCAGACTGTCTGGGTATCAAGCCGCGATGGTCTGTCCCTGGAAGGATGGTATCGGCCTGCCCAGGGATTTACCAAACCAACCTTACTGATCTTGAACGGCCGTGACCGGCATCCTGGCGCATGTGGTCCGCTGGCGCGGCGGCTGGCTGATGCCGGGTTCGGGGTGCTGCTGGCGGGTTTGCGGGGGCAGGCGGGCAATCCTGGGGCTGGCGGGCAGGCGGGCTGGATTGATGATAGCCGTGCCTGGGCCGATTATCTGGTTCAGCATGGCATCTCCGGCGGTCGATTGATCCTTTATGGTCGGGGCTGCGGCGCTTTCCTGGCGGCGGGGCTGGCGGCGGAAAGATCGGTTGCGCGCTTGGTGCTGGAAGCCCCATTCACCAGCATGACCGATCTGTTGAGACCGCGCCTGCCATTTCTGCCCCTGCGGTCGCTGCTGCGCCACCGGTTTGAGATCATACCCACCCTGGCGCATATCCAGGCCCCGGTGCTGATCCTTCATGCCGGTTCTGATCGGGAGGTGCCTGTGGCGTTGGGGCTGCCGTTGGATCGGCACTTTGTCAGCCCGCCACAGCACTACCGACCGGCCGGCGTGGCGGCGGCGGACCTGCTGTCCAATGGCGGTGACGCAGCGCTGATGGCCTTTTTGGAAGCGGTGCCGTCGGGACCCCGCGGCCCGACTCTGGACCAGGAAAAACCCGGTGGCGGCCGTGCTTTGGTGGTGCGTGAGTAAAGAAATCACCGGGTTCATGGCCGTATCCCTGTACCGGGCATGGACAGGGCGGCACTGGCCACGGTAAAACCCACACCCCATATTGTCGCGACCCACCCCGCTGTCAGGCCGTCATCCCATGTCCAAGAAGACCGTCAACGAAATCCGTTCCACCTTCCTCGACTATTTCGGCAAGAACGGCCACGCCATTGTCGACAGTTCGCCGCTGGTCCCGCGTAACGATCCAACGCTGATGTTCACGAACGCCGGCATGGTGCAGTTCAAGAACGTCTTCACGGGCCAGGAACTGCGCCCCTATAACCGCGCCACCACCTCGCAGAAATGCGTGCGCGCGGGCGGCAAGCATAATGACCTGGACAATGTCGGCTTCACGGCGCGTCACCACACGTTTTTTGAGATGCTTGGGAACTTCTCCTTCGGTGATTATTTCAAGGCCGACGCGATTGAGCTGGCCTGGAACCTGATCACCAAGGAATACGGCATCTCCCCGCACAAGCTGACCACCACCGTCTTCCATAATGATGACGAGGCGTTTGACCTGTGGAAGAAAATCGCCGGCCTGCCCGACGATCGCATCATCCGCATCCCGACATCGGACAATTTCTGGATGATGGGTGATACGGGCCCCTGTGGTCCCTGCTCGGAAATCTTCTACGATCACGGCGACCATATCGCCGGCGGCCCGCCGGGCAGCCCGGATCAGGATGGTGACCGCTTCATCGAGATCTGGAATCTCGTGTTCATGCAGTATGAACAACTGCCGTCGAAGGATGGCGGGTTCGAGCGTGTGCCGCTGCCCAAGCCGTCGATCGACACCGGCATGGGCATGGAACGCCTGGCCGCGGTCATGCAGGGCGTTCACGATAACTACGATATCGACCTGTTCCAGGGCTTGCTGGAGGCCTCGGCAGAGGCGACGGGCGCATCCCTGAAGGGGCCGCAAGCCACTTCACACCGTGTCATTGCCGACCATCTGCGCTCCTGCTCCTTCCTGATCGCCGATGGCGTCATGCCCTCGAACGAGGGGCGCGGCTATGTTCTGCGTCGCATTATGCGTCGCGCGATGCGTCACGCGCACATGCTGGGTGCCAAGGACCCGGTGATGCACCGTCTGGTGCCGGCCCTGGTGCGCGAGATGGGCGGCCATTATGCCGAACTGGTCCGCGCCCAGGCCCTGATCACCGAAACGCTGCGCCTGGAGGAAACCCGGTTCAAGCAAACGCTGGACCGTGGTTTGAAGCTGCTGGACGAAGCGGAAGCCCCCCTGGCCGCAGGCCAGGCACTGCCGGGCAATGTCGCCTTCACGCTTTATGACACCTATGGCTTCCCGCTGGACCTGACCCAGGACGTGCTGCGTACCCGCAACCGTCCGGTCGATGTCGACGGCTTCAACGCCGCCATGGATGAACAGCGCAAGAAGGCGCGCGCCGCCTGGGCTGGCTCCGGTGAGGCCGCGACGGAACGTGTCTGGTTCGAACTCAAGGATGAGGTCGGGGCGACCGAGTTCCTGGGCTACGATACCGAAGCCGCCGAGGGTGCGGTGACCGCCATCCTGGACAAGGAAGGCAACCGCCTGACCAGTGCTGCTGAAGGGGCCGAGGTCCTGGTTGTCGTCAACCAGACCCCGTTCTATGGTGAAAGCGGCGGTCAGGTCGGCGACGCCGGCACCATGATTTCCGCCAAGGGGGCCGAAGTCACCGTCCGTGATGTGCAGAAGAAGCTGGGTGCGGTTTTCGCCCATGTCGGCACGGTTACCAAGGGCACGCTGGCTGTTGGCGATGCGGTCGAACTGAAGGTCGATGGCAGCCGCCGGGGGGCCATCCGCGCCAACCACAGCGCCACCCACCTGCTGCATGAGGCCCTGCGCCGCCGCCTGGGTGACCATGTCACGCAGAAGGGATCGCTGGTTTCCGCCGACCGTCTGCGTTTCGACATTTCCCAGCCCACCCCGCTGGCCGCCAATGATGTGGCCGATGTTGAGGCGGCGGTGAATGCCCGTATCCGCGGCAATAGCGAGGTCACCACCCGCCTGATGACACCCGATGCCGCCATCGCCGTCGGCGCCATGGCCCTGTTCGGGGAGAAGTATGGCGAGGAGGTGCGCGTCGTCTCCATGGGTGGTGTGGACGAGGCAGGGAATCAGGAATTCTCCGTCGAACTGTGCGGTGGCACCCATGTCCGCCGCACCGGCGATATCGGCCTGTTCAAGATCGTGTCCGAGGGCGCCGTCGCCGCCGGCATCCGCCGGATTGAGGCGCTGACCGGGGCCGGCGCGCTGGCCTATCTGGAACAACAGGAAGGCCGTCTGCTGGACGCCGCCCAGGCGCTGAAGGTGCCGGCGGGCGAGGTGGTGGCCAAGGTCACCAGCCTGCTGGATGAACGCCGCAAGATGGAAAAGGAACTGGCCGACCTGCGCCGTCAGGTGGCGCTGGGCGGCGGTGGTTCCGGCGGTGCCTCGGAAGTGAAGCAGATCAACGGTTTGGGTTTCATCGGTCGCGTCGTCGCCGATCTGCCCGCTAAGGACCTGAAGCCCTTTGCCGATGAACTGAAGAAGCAGGTGGGCACCGGCGTCGTCGTCGCCATTGCCGTAGCCGACGGCAAGGCCTCCGTGGTGGTTGGCGTGACTGAGGATGCCGTGTCCAAGGCCAGCGCCGTCGATCTGGTCCGCGTCGCGGCAGCGGCCCTGGGCGGCAAGGGCGGCGGTGGCCGTCCTGACATGGCCCAGGCCGGCGGCCCCGATGGGGACAAGGCGGCGGATGCCATCGCGGCGGTGGAAGCGGCGCTGGGGGCTTGATAGATAACAATGGGCCGGGCGACAAACCCGGCCCTTTCGCATCTATCTCCGTTGGATAGTTTGGCGTACAATTTGGCCCAATTGAGCACCGGTTTGAGAGGCGGCCATGGACAGTCAGATGCCTACGCCCCAGGCGCTTATCGGTACATGGCGTCGGTTCGGGCCACTTGGCCCTGTCTATGAAATCCTCTCGGCAGGTGGCAAGCTGACCGGTGGCGACCGCGCCATGCGTATTCGCGTCGTCGAAAGCGGCGAAGAGTTGGATTACCGCCTGTCTGAAATTCTGGAAGACCCGCGGGATCGTTGATGTTTGCGAATGCCTTTGATCTGGTGGTGGCAGAGACAGCGCAACGTCACCCGAAGGGCGTTTCCCAGGCTTATTCCGATATCGGTGCCTGTCTGGCGCGCTATGGTTTCGACCGAGTCCAAGGCAGCCTCTACATTACCTCGCGTGATGATCTCGCCAATCTCTTCGCCGCGATACAAGGGCTCAAGGCGCTGCCTTGGTTACCCACCTGCGTTCGCGATATCAGGGCGTTTAAAGTGGACCATTGGTCGGATTTCACGGGCATTGTGAAATCTCCCTGATCTCACGCCCGCTCCACCTCATCCAGCGCCCAGTCAAAGGCCGCTACCTCTTCTTCCTCGTCCCCCGGCAGCGTCACATCCTCGTCCAGCGTCTCCAGCGTAATGCGCAGGCGCTGGCCCGGCTGGATGCCAAGCCGCAGCAGAATCTCGGGCAATTGTTCGGTTGTGACGTCGTTCAGTACCTGCCGCATGTTCAGGACCTCCGCATGACGATGTTTTCAGGGTAGCCATTCCGGACCGATCCGGCAATGATGCTGCACGGAACCATTGCCACAGCCACCAGCAGAGACCATGACCCGTTTCCAAGGCACCCAGGATTACGTCGCCACCGATGACCTTCGCGTTGCCGTGAATGCGGCGATTACCCTGCAGCGGCCACTTTTGGTAAAGGGCGAGCCTGGCACCGGCAAGACGGTGCTGGCGCAGGAAGTGGCGAAGGCGCTGGACCGACCGCTTCTGTCCTGGCATGTCAAATCCACGACCAAGGCGCAGCAAGGGCTCTACGAATATGACGCCGTCTCGCGCCTGCGCGACAGCCAGTTGGGTGACCCGCGCGTCAAGGACATCAAGAATTATATCCGTAAAGGACCCCTCTGGAACGCGTTCGAGGCCGACGACCCGCCCGTCCTGCTGATTGATGAAATCGACAAGGCCGATATCGAGTTCCCCAACGACCTGTTGCAGGAGCTCGACCGGATGGAATTCTTCGTCTACGAGACGGGGGAGACCATCAAGGCGGCCAAGCGGCCCGTCGTGATCATCACGTCCAACAATGAGAAGGAACTGCCCGACGCCTTTCTGCGCCGCTGTTTCTTCCACTATATCCGCTTTCCCGATGCCGACACGATGGCCCGCATTGTCGAGGTGCATTTCCCCGACCTGAAGGCCGAGCTGCTGCGCGATGCGCTGACCCTGTTCTATGAGGTCCGCGACGTACCCGGCCTGAAAAAGAAGCCCAGCACGTCCGAATTGCTGGACTGGATCCGCCTGCTGCTGGTGGAGGATGTGTCGCCGGAAACGCTGCGCCAGCGCGACCCGAAGAAGCTGATCCCGCCCCTGCATGGCGCCTTGCTGAAGAACGAACAGGATGTCCATCTGTTCGAACGCCTGGCCTTCCTGGCGCGGCGGAACAACGGATAAGGGGGGGCGGGGAGCGCTATATCTCCCCGAAACTCTGAACCAGCGATCCGACGATCAGATACCAGCCATCAATCAGCACGAAGAAAATCAGTTTGAACGGCAGTGAGATCATCGCTGGTGGCAGCATCATCATGCCCATCGCCATCAGCACCGATGACACCACCATGTCGATCACCAGGAATGGCACAAAGACCAGGAACCCGATCTCGAATGACCGCTTGAGTTCCGACAGCATAAACGCCGGGATCAGGACATGGATGGGGATGTCTTTCGGTTCCGCAACCGGTGCTGTTTTCGACATGTCCATGAACAGTTGCAGGTCACGTTCCCGAACATGGCGCATCATAAAAGCATGAAACGGTTCCACCGCACGCTTGAAGGCGGTGATTTCGTCCACCTCCTCATTGATCAAGGGCCGGATGCCGCGTTCATAGGAGGCCTGCAGCGTCGGTGCCATGATGAAAAAGGTCAGGAACATGGCCAGGCTGACCAGCACCTGATTGGGGGGGACCTGCATGGTTCCCAGGGCAGACCGCAGGAAACTCAGCACGATGGTGATGCGGACAAAGCAGGTCATCATGATCAGAATGCTGGGCGCCAGTGACAGCACCGTCAGCAGCATCACAAACTGGATGATACGCCCGGTGCCGCTGGCCCCCTGATCGCCCAGATCCAGGGACAGGCTTTGCGCGACCGCCGGTTCGGCCAGCAGCAGACAGGTGAACAGAGCCGGGACAAGGCGGCCAACCCGGTTCATCAGATGTGCCCTCATGATGTGGTCCCGGCCTTTTCTTGGCGATCCAGCGCCATCTTGAAATCCCCTGGCGGGGTGATGCCCGTTTCGATCACCCGGTCCTCCCCGATCCCCAGCAGCAGCAGATGTTCCACGCCGTCGCGGCGCACAAGCACCAGCCGCCGCCGCGCATCCAGGGCCATCACCTCTACCACGCCCAGCCTCTTATCGCCTTTTCGGCGTACGGCCAGACCGGCAACCGGACCATAGCGGCGCAGCAGCAGGGCGAAAAGCCCGATCAGCGCCAGAACAAGTCCCAAGGCCAGGATCAGGCGCAGATAGTTGGCGGCATCCATTCACATATCCTTGCCAGATCGGTAAGCCTGCGCAGCACGGATACGCGTGGCATGGGTCTCCCGTCCGCCAAGTTTGTCGCCATGCACCCGTTCCAAGGTGCCCGCCACCTTGTCCAGCGCCGCAAGCACCCGTTCAAGTTTGGGCAGCAACGCGCGGGCCTGTGGCGCGGGCAGGGCCAGGATCGCATCCAGGATGGGTTTGATTTCCCGTTCCAGCCCATACAGGTCCACCATCTCCCCGGTGGCCAGCGTCTCCTCTCCACTGGTCAGGAGCGACAGCAGGCTTTCCAGCGTCTGGTCGATATCGGCCGGTGCAGCCAGTGTGGGGATGGTGCCGTGTTCGGTCATGGTGTCGTCGGTCGATCCACTGGTTTCAGATTAAGTGCGCCTGCAGGTTCCGTGCCGCTGGCAGAGGCGCGCTCGTTCCAGGTGCCGTTTGCACGGTAGACATGGGCAAGGATTTCCGCCACGGCGGCGATCGCTTCAATGGGAATTTCGCTTTCCACATCGACGGCGGCAAGAATTTCCGCCAGGTCGGCGTCAGTACGTACCTTCACCCCATGGGCAAAGGCCAACTCCAGGATCTGTTCGGCCACTGCACCATGTCCGCTGGCCACCACACGCGGCAGATTGGGGTCGCCGCGTTCATGCCGCAGGGCAACCGCCACCTGTCGGCGGGCGGGTGGGGGCGGAGGGCTGTCAGCGGGTGGTTGCAACGGCCTTTCCTCTGTCATGCGTGCCGTTACGGGCACGAAACCACCCTTGCGGCAAAAAGCATCCTAACAGATGCCTTGGCCGGGTGCGAGCCGACTTGCACGCTTGCGATTTCACGTTTCTTGGCGCCGGGTTTGCGCTATGTTGGGAATGAAAGCCGCTGGGTCGCCCCCGATCTCGGCGGCGCTGTCCTGCAAAAGGCAGGGCCGATGGATGGGTGTCCATCGGCAGTGATGGCCGAATGGCGCAGAAATTGCATTAATTTTGCTCTGAACGGCATGTCTTGCCGGGCATGCGGTTGGTCAAGGATGGAAGGGTTTTTGCCATGGATCTGAAGGATAGCGGCATATTCCGCCTGATGTCGGACAAGATGGCCTGGCACAATCAGCGCCAAGAGGTGCTGTCGAAGAACATCTCCAATGCCGATACACCCAATTTCCGTCCCAATGATCTGGTGGAATTCGACTTTAAGAAACAACTGCGTGAAACGGCCCGTATGCCGTTGGCCGCGTCGACGTCCGGCCACCTGCAGGGCACCATTGTGTCCAAGACCGGTTTCAAGGATGGGGAGGAACGCAGCCCCTATGAAACCGCCCCGGCGGGCAATGCGGTGGTGCTGGAAGAACAGATGTTGAAGGTCGGCCAGAATTCCATGGAGTACCAGACCGTTACCAACCTGTACCGCAAGCAGGTGAGTATGCTGAAAACCGCGATGACGCCGCCGCGCTGAGGTGGCCGCTAAGGTTTAGGGGGATCGCACTATGGATCTGATGAATTCGTTGGCGGCATCCGCGGCAGGCATGAAGGTGCAGGGCACCCGTCTGCGCGTCATCGCCGAAAACCTGGCCAACGCCAACTCCACCGCGCCGTCGCCCGGCGATCTGCCTTACCGCCGCAAGGTGGTGCTGTTCCAGAATGCGCTGGACAAGGAGATGCAGACCGATCTGGTGAAGGTGAAGAAGATCGATGTGGATCGCAGCGACTTCCAGCGCCGCTGGGATCCAGGCCATCCGTCGGCTGATGCGGATGGGTACGTGCTGTTGCCCAACGTCAATTCGTTGGTCGAAAGCATGGATATGCGTGAGGCCCAGCGGTCCTACGAAGCCAATCTGAACACGCTGGATGCCACGCGACAGATGATCATGCGCACGGTCGATCTGCTGCGTTCCAACTGAGTGATGCACCGTTCCGGACAGGAGAGACAGAGCCATGGACATTCCCTTCAGCGGTGCCGCCGCCGCCTATGCCAGTGCTGCCACGCGCGGTCTTACCGCCGCGTCCAAACCGGCGCCGACGGAGGGACCGTCCTTTGGCGATATGCTGGAAACGGCGGTGGGCCAGTCAATCCAGTCCATGCACAAGGGCGAGGAGATGACGGCCAAGGGTGTCCTGGGCAAGGCTGATCTGGCCGATGTGGTGAACGCTGTCACCAATGCCGAGGTGACGTTGCAGGCGGTGGTCAATGTCCGTGACAAGGTGATTGCGGCCTATCAGGAAATCCTGCGCATGCCGATGTAAGGCCGGCGTCCGGGACAGAGATCATGAACGAAGCCGAAGCCATTGAAATCGTGCGTGATGCGCTGTTCGTGACGATCATTGTCAGCATGCCGCTGATGTTGATCGCGTTGGTGGTGGGGTTGGTGATTTCCCTCTTTCAGGCACTGACCCAATTGCAGGAACAGACCCTCACCTTCGTGCCGAAGATCCTGATCATGTTCACGGCCATGGTGTTCCTGCTGCCCTTCATGAATGGCCATCTGAAAAGCTTCACCGAACGCATCATGGATCGCATCGTGGCGGTGGGAACCGGCGACGATAGTCAGGAACCGGGTGGTGGTGGCTGATGTCGCTGGATGCCCTGCTTGGCGGGTCGGTATTTGCGTTCCTGATGATTTTTGTGCGCCTGGGGTCGGCATTCTTGATTATGCCGGGGTTCGGCGAACAATTTGTGTCGGCCCGTATCCGGTTGCTGTTCGCGTTGGCGGTGTCGTTCCTGTTGTTGCCCATCCTTCTGCCCACCATGCCGCCGCCACCGCCCAGCCCGGCCGACCTGACGCTGCTGATTATTGCCGAGGCGTTGATTGGTATCTTCCTTGGAACGGTGACCCGTATGTTGATGGCGGCGTTGGAGACGGCCGGCATGCTGATCGCCAACCAGGTGGGGTTGGCTGCGGCGCAGGCGTTCAATCCGGCCATGTCGTCACCGGGTAACCCGATTTCGGCCATCCTGGGCGTTTTGGCCCTGATGCTGATCTTTGCCACCGACCTGCATCACCTGCTGCTGATGGCCATTGTTGACAGCTACAGTTTGTTTCAGCCGGGGCAATGGCTGCCCATCGGCGATGTGGCCCAGCACCTGACCCGTGTGATGGCTGACAGTTTTTTGATCGGCATGCAACTATCGGCGCCGTTCACGGTGATCGGTCTGCTGTTCTATCTGGGTCTGGGTCTGATTTCGCGTCTCGTGCCCCAGATCCAGGTGTTTTTTGTGGGTGTGCCCATTCAGATCATTTTCGGCTTGATCCTGCTGGGGTTAAGCCTCACGGCGTTGATGACCTTCTGGCTCGCCCGGTTCGAAGGGCAACTCGTCAATATCCTGCAGCTCTGACGGGGGAGGGACCGAATGGCTGAAGACCAGGATGAAGACAGCAAAACAGAAGAACCGACCGGTAAACGCCTCGCGGATGCCCGCGAGAAAGGTCAGGTGCCTAAGTCGCAGGAATTCTCCCATATCTTTGTTCTGGGTGCATCCCTGGTCCTGGTCATGATGGTGCTGCCCTGGTCGTTCGGGCGGATATCTGTCAGCCTGGTGCCGTTCATCGAACAGCCCCATGCGATCGTGATGGATGTCGGGACACTGTCCAATGTCTTCGGCGACCTGATCATCAGTGTGCTGATCGCCATGGCCGTGCCGCTGTTCATCCTGTTGGTGGCCACAATTGTCGCATCCGTGGTGCAGGTCGGATTCCTGGTGACCACCGAAAAGGTATTCAAGCTCGACCTCAGCCGCTTAAATCCGCTGCCAGCGCTGGCCCAGAAATTCTCCGTCAAGAATCTGGTGGAATTTCTGAAGTCGTTGGCCAAGTTGATCATCGTTTCCATCGTGGTCTATGTATTGTTACGACCACTCTGGGACTCGGTTGATCACTTCATTGCCATGTCGATGATCGATATTGTCAAGGAAACACAAATCCTTTCGGCAAAGATCATCTTTGCGGTTCTACTTGTCCTGCTGGCCCTGGGTGCAGCCGACTATGTTTATCAGCGCTATACCTTCATGAAGGAAATGCGCATGACAAAGCAGGAGGTGAAGGACGAATTCAAGCAGGCGGAAGGTGACCCGCTGATCAAGGGCAAGATCCGTCAGTTGCGTATGGAACGGGCGCGCAACCGGATGATGGGTAACATCCCGACCGCTGATGTGGTGGTGACCAACCCTACCCACTATGCCGTCGCCCTGAAATATGATCCGGCGGTGATGGGTGCCCCAACCGTGGTGGCCAAGGGGGTGGACCATTTGGCCCTGCGTATCCGCGAAATCGCGGAGGAGAATGACGTGCCCTTGATCACCAATCCGGCTTTGGCGCGCGCGCTTTATGCCTCTGCCGAGGTGAATGAGGAAATTCCCGCCGATCATTACAAAGCTGTGGCCGAGATCATCTCCTACGTCTTCAAGATGAAGCGCAAGCCCTTGCCCCGCTGAGCGTTTCTGGCGTCGACCAATCTGTTGTAAACTGTCGGCCCTGCCGACGGACCGGACCCGTATCCCATGCGCAAAAGCAGCCCTGTCGCCCGCCCAGGCCTGAATCCCACCGCCCGCGCCGCCGGCCTTTGGGCTTTGGCCCTGGTGGTGGTGGCTGTGTCGGCGATGATTTATCTTTCCCGCCTGGACGGACCGCCGCCGGTCGAATGGCCGGCCGGGCTGCGGGGTGGGGTCGTCGTGTGGCTGGCGGGCGGGCTGCTGGCGTTCGCTGGCATCATGCTGGTCCGCACGGTGGCTAATCGGGCGGGGGCGGTCGAAGAACGCCGGCATCTGTTGGCGCGCGGGCTGGAGGCTGCATCCGTTCCCATGGTGATTGTCGGGCCGGAGGGGCGGGCGGTGCATTACAACCCCGCCTTTCGCGATCTGGCGCAACCCGGTGCCCAGCCGCCCCTGTCGGCACTGGGTCGTGCCGCTGGCGCCGGCCTGGCGGCGCTGGAGATCAAACGTATGCTGGCGGCAGTGGAGCGCGGCATCGCCGCGGATACGGTGCTGGCCTTTGCCGACGGGCGGGAGTTTCGCCTCTCCGCCCGTCCCCTGGATGGGGCAACGGGTTACTCTATCTGGCAGGCAGAGGAAAGCGCGGTTCAGTCCGCCATGGCGGAGCCGACATCGGTGGCGTCCCTTCCACCGGCCCCCGCTGACACAGAGGAGGTGGCGCGGCTGCGCCATGATCTGGCCCGGATGGAGGAGCGCTTCCGGCGTTTCTTTGATTACGCACCGATCGGCATTGTCCTGGTGGACAGTGACATGCGGCTCGCGGAATGCAACGACACGGTTCTGGCGTTGACGGGGCTGTCTCGTGACGACGTGCAGGGTCGTCCCGTGACCAACCTGTTCAAGCGGGACGGCCGTGCTGCCATTCAGCAGCGATTAATGGCCATCCGTGACGGGGCCGATGGCCATCCGGCGCATGAGGCACAGTTGCGGGGTACCCAAGGCCCCATCGTTCATCTCTACGCCCGCCGGGATGACGGGGCGCCGGGGGGTGGCATTGTTCTGCATCTGGTCGACATGACCAACCAGAAGAACCTGGAAGCCCAGTTCGTCCAGTCACAGAAGATGCAGGCCATCGGACAGTTGGCCGGCGGCGTCGCGCATGATTTCAACAATCTGCTGACCGCCATGATCGGTTTCTGCGATCTGTTGCTGCTGCGGCACAAACCTGGGGACCATTCATTCACTGATATCATGCAGATCAAGCAGAACGCCAACCGCGCTGCCAATCTGGTGCGGCAACTGCTGGCCTTTTCCCGGCAGCAGACCTTACAGCCGCGCGTTCTGTCGGTTACCGATGTTTTGGCTGAACTGTCGAACCTGCTGCGTCGGCTGATCGGTGAGAATATCGATCTGAAAATGCTGCATGGCCGCGACCTGGGTCTGGTCAAGGTTGACCAGGGACAGTTGGAGCAGGTGATCATCAATCTCTGCGTCAATGCCCGCGACGCCATGGCGGAAACGGGCGGGCGGCTGACCATCGTCACCTCCAACCTGCATGTGACTGAGGCGGTGCAACGCGCCACAGAAACCATGCCCCCCGGCGATTATGTGGTGGTGGAGGTCATTGATACCGGGGTGGGCATCCCTGCCGAAAACCTTCAGCGGATTTTCGAGCCCTTCTTTTCCACCAAGGAACTGGGGTCTGGAACCGGGCTGGGTTTGTCCACAGTTTATGGCATCGTGCGCCAGACAGGCGGTTTCGTTTTTGTCGACAGCGCACCCGGCGATGGCGCCAAATTCTCCATCTATCTGCCCCGTTATCAGGAAGATGGTGCTCAGGCAGTTAGCCTGGAGAAGGGGGAGAAGGCCAGCGCCGACCTGACCGGCACCGGCCGCATCCTGCTGGTTGAAGATGAGGACGCCGTGCGCGTCTTTTCCGCCCGTGCGTTGCGCAACAAGGGCTATGAGGTGGTAGAAGCGAAAAGCGGGGAGGCGGCACTTGACCTGCTCCGGGCGCCGGATTGTCCGCAGATGGATCTGATCGTGACCGACGTGGTGATGCCGCAACTGGATGGCCCCGCGATGATCCGCGTGGTGCGTGAATTCATGCCCGACGTGAAGGTGATCTTCATTTCCGGCTATGCGGAGGAACGGTTCCGCAGTTCGGTGGGGGGCGGGGATGTGGTGGAGTTTCTGCCCAAACCCTTCAGCCTGAAACAACTTGCCAGCAAGGTGAAGGAGGTCATGGAGCGGTAGTGGCTGGTCGCCACGCCGCCCAGACCACAAAGGCCAGCGGCACCAGCGCCGCACTATCGACCAGCGCAACGGTGCGCAACGGACCATCGGGTAGGCCGGCTTGAAGGTAGATCAACAGAAAACCCACCACGCTGATACCGGCGCTGATGGTGCCAAGACGGCGTGACGCTGGATCGAAGGCTGCAAACAGGCAACTGGCCATGACCGTCAGGAACAGCGCACCTCGGTGGGTAATAAGTGTAGCGATCGTGCCGTGTGGTTCAACGCCGTAAAGGCGGGTGGAGAGCTCCGGTGCCATCAGCACGGCGGCCGGTGGCATATGGATGATGGCCAGGATCATCCACGCCACCACAACCCAGCGTTTTTCCATGTTCTTCCCCATCAAGACTGTGCGGAACGAAGCATAGGCCGTTAAACCGGGCGCCTGCCATTACCTGGGAGGTAATGGGTCGGAATGTGTGCAATCTCCGACTGGACCGTCCTTTTGTTGACCGGAATGACGCTCTTTCCCGTTACTGCCGTCAAATGCCGGTGCTGCATTTGCAGGGTGGCATGGCCCCGCAGGGGCAGCGCGGCGGCCGTCGCTGTCGGATCTGTTTCCGGTCTGTCGCAAACAGGCATCGCGCGCTTTTCCTTTGACTGCACGCCATGTCCATTGGGGTGTAAACAAGTTTATGTATGCGAGTATAATAATTTAATGCATTAATAATGTATAAGCGCGCATATTAACAAATAAATATCAAGACAACAAATCATTATATCGGTATCAGGATATTACCAAAGCAACCTATGATAGGAATATACCATGTCTTATGATCTCACACAGACTCTCTTCCTCCTATCTTTGGCCTCAAACCGCAGCAGCGTCGTGCAATCGGCGCCGGGACAAAACCCCAAGCCCGCAAACCCGTCCGACCTTCAGCAATTTTTCAGCCTGGCGCTCAACAATCCACAGAGCCAGACGCTCGACATTTATGTGAAGGGTGTGGAGATCAAGAACGCTCAAGTCTCCGGATTTTTTGACAATGTCAGCGGCCAACTCGCCGGTGGACAATGGGATGTGGTCTGGGGGCCGCAGGTTTTCAGCAATCCCAACAACAAAGATGACCTTGAGGCCGACAACGCTCTGTATGTCGCCCACAATGCCACATTGGACATGTGGGTGGTGGCGATTGCGGCGACCAACATGTCTTCGGCCTATGATTGGGAAGACGAGGATTTTGCCGTTCGAAAAATGGTCAACTTTCCCTTCGATCCGACCAAGGCGCTGGAGGTTGTATCGCCAGACGCCAGTGTGGCGCAGGTTACCCAGGGCACTGCGCTGGGCGTTTCCATCCTGCTGTCGCAGATGCCCGACCCCAAGACGGGTGACAGCCTTGGCACCTTCCTGACCAACCTGATTGCAAACGACGTGGCAACTAGTGCGAGCAACCTGATCTTTACGGGCCATAGCTTGGCCGGTGCCTTGTCACCGACCACAGCCTTGCTTTTGCAGCCGGCACTGGCCGCCGCCGGTTGGAAAAACATCTATGTACTGCCGACGGCCGGCGCCACGCCTGGCAATGCCGTTTTTGTCGACCAGTTCACCTCGACCTTCAAACCGACAGCAGCGACCGTTGTTGCGCCCAGCATCGCCCAGGCCAGCGGCAACATCGTCACCACACTCAACCAGCTTTATTGGAACCAGGATGACGTGGTTCCACGCGCATGGACACAACTGAGCAGCTACCTGACCTACACGCCGGGCAAGGTTGTTGGCCATTACAACATCGCCCCCAACAATGAACTCATCGAGTTGCTGTTCGGCGCCGGCCTGAAGGTGGCGTTGACCACAGCACAGTCCTGGGGCACCAGCAGCAACCTGCAGCAGCTCACCAACAACACCGCCTTCTCGGCCCACTTCCCAGTGACCTATTGGGACGGCAGAACAACAAGCTGGGCCGAATACACTCCACCGGCGGAGATCTTCGGCGTTGAGGGCTTGCTGGATATCATTGCGCAGGTTCACATCGGTCAGTATTTCCAACCGTTCAACTTGGCGGTCAAGGCCTATGCGCCACCCTTGCCCACCACCAAGACACCGAATGACTTTGAGAAGCTGATCGCCCTGTTGAAGCGGCTGTTCGGTCTGGGGATCGCGCAGCATGAGGCGGCCAACGCCTGAGACGTGCGTAACATCAACAGCCCTTTGAGCGGAGGCATGTCGACGATCTGAATTCCTGACCGTCGGTACCGCCATGATTATCGCCGCGCAGAGCCCCGGGAATCTCCCATGATCACAGGTGATCATGGGAGATTGGCATGAGCCAAATCATCCTGCGGTGTTCGATCACTCAATCGTTTGCATGGTGCTGAAATCGCCTTACGGTTCCACAACCTTGCGCTGCTTCTTGCGTCCGGTCAGCGCCGCAATGATGCCGTGGAAGGTGCGCACTTCTTGTTCGGTCATTCCGCAGCGTTGAAGCGTATTGCGGACATTACGGATCATGGATGGCCGCTTGTCCGGGTGGGTGTAGAAGCCGGACTGTTCCAGTTCGCCCTCCAGATGGTCGAACAGGTTTTGCAATTCCGCTTTGGTGGCCGGTTCGGACTGGCCGGTATGAAGGTAGCGGTCTTCCACCTCCACCCCCGTCATCCACCATTCATACGCGATCAGCAGGACCGCCTGACCCAGGTTCAACGACGAGAAACCGGGATTCAGCGGTACGGAAATCAACGTATCGGATAAGGTAATATCGTCATTGACCAAGCCGGTGCGTTCCGGTCCGAACATCAACCCGATCTTCCGCCCTGCTGACCAATGGCCGCGCATTTCATTGGCCGCCTCACGCGGGGTGACGACCGGCTTCACCAGATCGCGCACGCGGGCGGCAGTGGAGAAGACCTTGTGCAGGTCGGCGATGGCTGCTTCGGTGCTGTCGAACACCCGCACCCGGTCCAACACCAGGGTAGCGCCCGCAGACGCCGACACAGCCTTTTCATTGGGCCAGCCGTCGCGGGGACTGACAAGACGCAGATCGGTCAGGCCGCAATTCAGCATGGCCCGGGCGCAGGCGCCGATATTTTCCCCCATCTGGGGCTGGATCAGGATGATGGCCGGGCCGTCCCCGTCTGCCTGCATCTTGGCCAGTTCGCGCTTGTTCGTCCCGCTCGACATCGTTGTCCGACTTCTTGAAAACCCTAAACGGCCTGGATATCAGGCTGCTTGGGCACTGTCGATAGCGGCACCAGACCGGTAAAGGCAATAGGTGATGCTGTCGGAGAGCGCGTTGAAGCTGGCATCAATGACATTGGCGGAGACACCCACGGTGGCCCAGCGCTGTCCATGCCGGTCGGCCGTTTCGATCATGACGCGGGTGACAGCCTTGGTGCCATCCTGTGCATTCAAGATGCGCACCTTGTAATCGACCAGCCGCATGCCGTCGAGCGCTGGGTAGACGGGGATCAGGGCCTTGCGCAGCGCCTGATCCAGGGCGTTGACCGGGCCGTTGCCTTCCGCCACTGTCATCACATTGTCCGGGCCGTTGGGGCCGGGCACTTCCACCTTGGTGGTGGCTTCTGACAGGGTTACCAACTCGCCCTTGGCATTCCACCGGCGTTCATCCAGGACCCGAAAGGCGGCGAGACGGAAATAATCCGGCACCTCGCCCAGGGCGCGGCGGGCCAGAAGCTCAAAGCTCGCCTCCGCGCCATCAAAGGCGAAACCTTCAAATTCCTTCTGTTTAACCAGATCGACCAGCACGCCGACGCGGTCATCCTTGGGATCGACATTCACGCCCACCTCACGCAGGCGGGCCAGGATGTTGGATCGACCGGCCTGATCGGAAACCAGAACGTGACGACGATTGCCGACCAGGGATGGATCGACATGTTCATAAGAGGTGGGGTCCTTCTCCACCGCCGAGACATGCAGCCCACCCTTGTGGGCGAAGGCGCTTTCGCCGACATAGGCTGCGTGGCGGTTCGACGTGCGGTTCAGCCGCTCGTCCAGCATGCGGCTGATATGGACCAGCCGGGCCATGCCTTCCTTGGTTATGCCGATATCATAGCCCATTTTCACCGACAGGGTCGGGATCAGCGAGAGGAGGTTGGCATTACCGCACCGTTCGCCCAACCCGTTCAACGTACCCTGTACCAGTCTTACACCGGCCCTTACGGCAGCGATGGAATTGGACACGGCATTTTCCGTGTCATTATGGGTGTGAATCCCCAAATGGCTGCCGGGAATATGTTTGGCCACTTGCCCGACAATGCTCTCCACCTCATGCGGCAGGGTGCCGCCGTTGGTGTCGCACAGCACCACCCAACGGGCGCCGGCCTCATAGGCCGCCTGCACACAGGACAGGGCATAGCCGGGGTTGGCCTTGTACCCGTCGAAGAAATGTTCGGCGTCGAACAGCGGTTCGCGCCCCCGCGCCTTGATCTCCCGGATACTGTCGGCGATCAGGGCCAGGTTTTCCGCCCGCGGGATGGCAAGCGCCACATCGACATGGAAATCCCAGGTCTTGCCCACAATACAGATGGCCGGTGACTGGCTGTCCAGCAGCGCCGACAATCCCGGATCGTTGGATGCGCTGCGCCCTGGCCGCCGGGTCATGCCGAACGCAGTGAAGATGGCCCTTGGCAGCTTTGGCGGATCGGCGAAAAAAGCGTTATCGGTGGGGTTGGCCCCAGGCCAGCCACCCTCGACATAATCAATGCCCAGCGCGTCCAGCTCCTGCGCGATGGCGATCTTGTCCGCCACCGTGAAATCAACGCCGGAGGTCTGCGCGCCGTCGCGCAGCGTGGTGTCATAGAGATAGACGCGGTTCGTTTCGTTCATAATCACAGGCCATACAGCAACGACGTTGCCGAATGTGGCGCATCGGCGCCTGCGGATCAATGGTCATGCGTGCATGGGGCAACTGTCCCCTGGTATCGACACCCTGACAACGGCGCTTGCTGCATGGGGGCACGCTGCAATCATCCCATTGGTCTAGACAGCATTCTGCCCTAAATAGGGCGACCCCCAGCTTGCAGGTTGATGATGATCGAGTGGCGGATCAGCGACCAGACTGTCGAATATCCCGAAGCCCTGGCCTTCATGGAGGCCAGGGTGGCGGACATCCGGGCGGGTACCGCGCCGGAAACCGTCTGGTTGTTGGAACACCCACCGCTATACACGGCGGGCACGTCGGCAAAGGACACGGACCTGTTGACCCCGATGCAGTTTCCGGTGTTCCAGGCCGGGCGCGGTGGCCAGTACACCTATCACGGGCCGGGACAGCGTATCGGCTACACCATGCTGGATGTGCAGGCGCGCGGTGGTGACCTGCATGATTTTGTCTGGCGGCTTGAAGAATGGCTGATCCGAACCCTGGCGCAGTTTGCTGTGAAAGGGGAGCGCCGCTGTGGCCGCGTCGGCGTCTGGGTCGATATGGGCCCGTTCGGACAGCCGGGTGTGGAAAACAAGATTGCCGCGATTGGTGTTCGTGTCCGGCGCGGTGTGTCCTTTCACGGCGTTTCGTTGAATGTGGAGCCAGACCTGAGCCATTTCGGCGGCATCGTGCCTTGCGGTATCCGCGAACATGGTGTCACCTCGCTGGCGGCGCTGGGCCATATCGTCACCATGCATGAGGTGGATATGGCGATGAGGGCCGCCTTTGAGGCGGTGTTCGGGGAGCGGCCCATCGCGCGCGGACCCGCCGCCTGTGATCTCACGGAGGGCTGAGCCATGGAGAAGCGGCGCAGTATCACCGCTCTGGTGCTTTATTTTGTCGGGGGCGCGGCGGTGCTGGTCTCCGCCTTCATGTTGATCGACCCCACCCCCGGCAGTTATGGGCCAGCCCTTGTTGGTTTGCTGCTGGGGGTGTTGCTTTTGGGTGTAGGGCGGGCCTGCCAGCACCTGTCACGCATCCGCGACCTGATGGAAGGGCGGGGATGATCGCCCCGCCATTTCTCAGAACAGGGTCGCGTAGCTCTCTGGTTTGAACCCCACCGTCAGTCTGCCGTCGCGGTCCAGAACGGGGCGCTTGATCATGGAGGGCTGTGCCAGCATCAGGGCGATGGCCTTCTCCCGGTCCAGGTCCTGCTTGGCAGGGTCCGGCAGCTTTTTGAAGGTGGTACCGGCACGGTTCAACAGCGGTTCCCACCCCAGCACATCAACCCAGGCGGCCAGTCGCTCGCCATCAATGCCCGCCACCTTGTAATCATGGAACCGATAGGCGACGCCTTTGGCATCCAGCCAGTCACGGGCCTTTTTCATCGTGTCGCAGTTCTTAATACCATAAAGAGTCACATTGCCCGACATGGCCTTGCTCCGCTGTCTTGAGGGTGTTCGTTTCAATTCGGCGCATTTCAAACAGGCGCAATTGAAGCGCAAATGACACTGTAAAACAATGAATTAGCATGTTTGCCGTTTAACAGATCGGTCCCGGCAAGGCCATCTTGGTCAGCACATGATCCCGGAATGTGCAGCAGGGCTTGTCTCAAATAAGCGGCCGGTGCATCATTGTCCACCGGTTACCAAAAAACAGTTGAGGGGCGGAAATGGCGTTGTCGCGGCGTGACTGGTTGCGCGGGTCGGCATTGGCGGCGGGTATGCTGGCGGCTCCGGGCGCCATGGCGACGATACCGGCCGGAGAAAAGCTTGAAATCTGGCCCGGTGGGGTCGGGCCGGGATCTAAAGGCGCCGCCCTGTCACAAAAGATGGTCGACCGTAGCCAGGACCCGGCACGGCCCGACCGCTACATGGAAGGCATCTCCCGTCCGTATCTGACCATCCACCGCCCCCTGAAGCCCGATGGTCGTGCCCTGCTGATCACGCCTGGCGGGGGCTATCAGCGGGTGGTGGTGGATAAGGAAGGCGGCGAACTGGCCCCGTTGCTGACCGCACGGGGGGTTACCGTCTTTATCCTGACTTATCGTCTTCCGGCGGAGGTGCCGCAACACGGACCCACTGTCGCGTTGCAGGATGCGCAGCGTGCCATGCGCCTGATCCGCCATCGGGCAAAATCGTTCAGAATTGATGGCGACCATCTGGGGATCATGGGATTTTCCGCCGGGGGCCATGTCGCGGCGACGTTGGGCACGCAGTTTGACCAACAGGTCTATGATCCGGTGGATGCCGCCGATAAACTGCCCGCCCGGCCCAGCAAACAGGCGCTCATCTATCCCGTGATTGATATGGGAATGTCCGCGCATGCCGGTTCGCGCGACCGGTTGCTGGGGCCGAACCCCTCGGAAGCGGAGGTGGAACGGTATTCCGCCGACCGACACGTGACGCCCGCAACACCCCCGACCTTCCTGCTGCATGCCAGTGACGATACGGCGGTGCCGGTGGAAAACAGCCTGCTATTTCACGCTGCCTGCCGACAGGCAGGGGTGGCGGTAGAGATGCATCTTTATGCCAAGGGTGGCCATGGCTTCGGTCATGGTGCCCGGATCGCCGCCGACAATACCCTGTACCGCTGGCCCGACCTGTTCATGGAATGGTATGGACGCGGGTAAGGCCGCCATGGACCAGCCCCTGGCCAGCCTCGCTTACAGGCCCCAGGACCGATAGACCTCGCCCCGGCTATCCTGGCGGCGGCTGGCGGGTCGAAATTCATTTTCGCGCCGCCGGGCGGCCTTTTCAACAGCGGCTACGCTGTGAAAATGCTTTCCATCCAGGCTGGTGAACAGCGGGTGGGCGGAATAAAAACGGAAACCCTGGCCATCGGCCACGGCAAGCCCGGCGGCATGCCGGCTGGTTTCAATGCTGTATGCCTGATTGGTCATGTCATGATGCTCCCATCGCGACAAAACAACGTTGTCGCGCTGTACAATGGTCATTTGCGGTGGCTGATGGCGGGCAGATCCCGCGTCAACAGCACCGCATCGGGCCGTCGGTGGGAGAGATGATCGTTGCCAACAAGAGGGTATGGATGCCCATTTGCCCTTCCTCCACAATGGTTTGAACCAAACCACGAAGGGACTTCGTGGCGCTTTAGCGGTTGGTGTCGCGGCGCAAGCTGCTGTTCGTCAAATTCCCGCGGGTCCTGAGGTGGACCAGACCAGACCTTACGACCTGTGGATAGACTTGGTGATCCGGACGCCACTGTCAAGGGGAAATCCAAGTGAATTTTTGTTCACATTGAATTGCATATCACACATGAGGTATGTTGTTTTTCCGGAACCACATTTCTCGTTGACGAAATCCGGCGAATGACAAACCTTGGGCAGCGACGGCGGGTAACCCGCCGACCCGATGCCCCGAAGGAGGCCGCTTCATGTCGCTTACCCGTTTTGCCACCCGCCTTGCCGCCGCCACCGTGCTAACGGGTCTGGCTGCCTTTGGTTCCGCCCATGCTGCCGATCCCGTGGTCGTCCGTGCCGGCTATATCCCCGTGCTGGGCGCGGCGCAGGCCTTTGTCATCGACAATCAGGGCTGGGATCTGCAAAACGGCTTTGATCTGCAATTGAAGCAGTTCGATAGCGGTCCGAACATGATTCAAGCGGTTGCCGGTGGCACGATCGATGCCTACATCGCCGGGATCGCCCCGGTGGTGGTGGCGCGCGGCCGGGGGGTCGGCATCAAGGTGGTTGCCGCCACGGCGGTGGAGGAACTGGTGATCGCCGCCGGCCCCGATCTGGCCAAGACGGCTGGCAGCCCTGCGCAGGCCATTGAGGCTTTGTCCAAGAAGCTGGGTCGCCCGCTGAAGCTGGCCACACAGCCAGCCGGGTCCGTGCCCAATACCTTCCTGCAATATTGGCTGTGGGAAGTGGCCAAGGTTGACAAGCAATATGTCGAACTGGTGCCGCAGGGCATTGACGCCACACAGCAGGCCCTGCTGGTCGGTGCCGTCGACGGGGCGATTATCCGTGAACCGGCCCTGACCATCATCACAGGCCGTAACCCGGATGTGAAGGTGCTGGCCTATGGTCAGGACATCCTGAAGAACCAGCCGGGCAATGTCATTGCCCTGACCGATGACTTCACGTCCAAGCATCCGGATATCGCGCAGAAGCTGGTTGAACTGACGGCCAAGGCGACCGAGGTACTGAAGAAGGACAAGAAAGTGGCGGTCGCCGCGATCGAATCCGCCATCGGCAAGGGTCTGGTGCCGGCCGCCGTGATCGAACAGGCCCTGTCCTCGCCGGCGGTGAAGTTCAACACTGATCCCGCCTCGATCCTGAAGGAAACCGCCCTGGTGCAGGATTATCAGGTGAAGCTGGGCACCGTGAAGGAAGCCACCCCGGTGGAGCAGATTTTCGATCTGTCCTACTACCAGAAGCTCAAGAAGTAATGACCGGCTCGTAAGGGTCGGCCCAGTGGTGGGCGGCACGGTTGCGGAAAACAACCTTGCCGCCCGCTACCCATTTGTGTGGAATTCCACCGCCGCCTCACCGCTGCACCCGTTCAAATCATTGGTCAAACCCCATGGCCCGCCCCCGCGCCCTCCGCCTTTCCCTGTCGCTGCTTGGTGTCCTGCTGTTCTTTGCCCTGTGGGAGGCACTGCCCCGCCTGGGCCTTGTGAAGCCCATGCTGCTGCCGGCACCCAGTGACATCCCCGCCACGTTCTGGCGGGAACTCACATCGGGTGCCTGGGTCGATGCCGTGCTGCAAAGTCTGCAACATTATCTGTCAGGGTTGATCCTTGGTTCGGCCCTGGGGGTGGCGCTGGGCGTGGCGACGGGCATGTCGCGGACGTTGGAGGACATGACCAACTGGATCGTGCGCCTGTTGCGCCCCATTCCGGGCCTGGCCTGGGTGCCGTTCGCCATTATCTGGTTCGGCGTGTCGTCCACGGCGGCGAATTTCATCATCATTGTTGGTGTGTTCTGGATCAATTACTTCGCGGCGCTGGGGGCGGTGCAGGCGGTTGACCGGGACTTGATCGAACTGGCCAACGCCTTTGGCCACCGTTCACCCTTGGCCCGGCTGGTGAAGGTCATTCTGCCGGCATCGGTACAACCGATCATGGCGGGCCTGCGCACCGGCCTGGGGCAGGCCTGGATGGCGGTGGTTGCCGCCGAACTGTTCGGCGTCGCCGGGTTGGGCCAGCGCATGATGCAGGCTTCCTCTCTGCTGGCCACGGATGTTGTGGTCGTCTACATGATCACCATGGCCGTGCTGTATGGCGTGGTTGATATGGCCTTTGTTGCCCTGCGTGACCGTCTGCTGGCGTGGAAAGCATGATTTCGATCAAGGATCTGACCCTGTCCTTTGACAGTGACCGTGGCCGCACCATCGTGTTGAAGGATTTCCATCTTGATATCGCAGATGGGGAGTTTGTCGCCGTGGTGGGGGCGTCGGGGGTGGGCAAATCGACGCTGCTGCGGGTGATTGCCGGTCTGGTCAAACCGACATCGGGTACCGTGACCCGCGACACGCCTGAAACACCGGGCCGCCGGCCTTATGCGATGGTGTTCCAGGATGCACGCCTGCTGCCCTGGCGTCGGGTGGTCAAGAATGTGGAATTCGGGCTGGAAGGGTTGGGCCTGGACAAGGCGACCAAGCGAAGCCGCGCACTGGCAGCGCTGGAACTGGTGGGGCTGGCCGACAAGGCCGACCGCTGGCCGCACCAGCTTTCGGGCGGGCAGCGGCAACGCGTGGCCATCGCCCGCGCGCTGGCCGTCGATCCTGACCTGTTGATGATGGACGAACCGTTCGGCGCCCTGGACGCGATCACCCGTCAGGGTTTGCAGGATGAGTTGGTGGATCTCTGGCAGCGCACGGGTAAGACCATCCTGTTTGTCACTCATGATATTGATGAGGCGGTGTATCTGGCAGACCGCGTGGTGCTGTTGGCCGGCAGCCCGGCCGGTGTGCGCTCGGCTGACCGGATTGACGGCCCCCGTCCCCGTCACCGCGATGATGCCGGTGCCCGTGAGACTGCCAACGCCATCCGCGGCCGTCTTTCCGGCATTGTCGAGGCGGGTGCAGGAATCTAAATTTTACGCGACAGTAAGTCACTTAACATCCGTGCAAGGAAAGACGCGGCCCCATTCGCGTCTTCTTTCATTCCTTCGCGGAGGTTCCCATGGCGTCTCGTCCCGCCCCTGTCGGCACCCTTGTTTCCAACCGTCAGGCATCCGCCCAGAACGGGCCAACCCAGCCACAATCCATCGCGCTTGGCCATATTGGTGTGAATCAGCCTTTGGCCGAAGGGCTGGCCCGGCTGAACCTGCTAGACCTTTTCGCCGACCAGGACAGCGGCGGGAACAAGGATGACAGCGCCGGCGACCGCCCGTCGGTGGCCAGCAGCGAGACAGTGACCACCGATAACACCACCACCACTCGCATCGTTTTTGAGGATGGGTCGACGCTGGTGGTCGATCGCACCCGCACCGATAACAGTGTCATGACCACCTCCACCCGCACGGATGCCGATGGTACGGCGTCGGTGGTGACCAAACTGGTGACCCAACTGGATGACAACACCATCCAGACATTGGTGACCAGTGACAAAGGAACGACCACCACCACCATCGCCCTGGACAGCGGCACCCGCACGGTCGACACGGTCACCAGCGACGGTGACCACATCACTTTTGTCCAGACCCGCGTTGCCGACGGGCTGGTGGGCGAATACACCCTTGTCCAGTCGGATGGTGACAGCGGGACCCTGGATTATTCGTTGCTGGAGAGTGGTGATACCAGCACGCTGAGCGTCGAAGGCACCACGGCCGATGGCGTATTGGTGGATAGCACGGTGATCATCGACACCGACACGCGGATGGTGACCATCACGGACATGCAGGGCGATGTGGCCACCTACAGCCTGCGGAATTTCCATGATCAGGTGCAGGACCTGGGCCTGATCGGCCTGATCGCTGATGTGGATACCGGCTATTTCGGGTGATTCTGCTGCGAAGTAGGACGCTCAGGAAGAACATCTGGGGGGGCAACTGCCCCCTCATACCCGGTGATAGGGGTGCCCGGCCAAAATCTGCTGCGCGCGGTAGACCTGTTCGGCCAGCATGCCACGCACCATCATATGCGGCCATGTCATTGGGCTGAAGGCCAGAACCAGGGCCGCCTTCTGCCGGATGCTGGCATCCAACCCGTCGGCTCCGCCGATGACAAAGGCCAGATCGCCCACGGCGGCGTCGCGCCACTGGCCCATGCGGGCGGCGAAATCCTCCGACCCCATCATGCGGCCGCGTTCATCCAGTGCCACGATGGTGGCACCGGGGGGAAGGGCGGCCAGCAGCAGTTCCGCCTCCGCCCGCTTCAACTCCTCCCCGTCCAGCCGCTTTTTGGTTTCTACCTCGCGCAACTGAAACGGCCAGGTGATACGGGCCTTATATTCCTCGAACAGGTCGCGGGCGGCACCGGGCTTGGCCTTGCCGACAGCGGCCAGCCAGATGCGCATTACTGGGCGGGCCCGCCGTCGAAATCAGCCGTCAGCGACTTCAGCGACGCCGGCGGCTCCACGCCCCACATCTTTTCAATACAATAGAAGGCGCGCACTTCCGGGCGGAACAGATGGACGATGACATCGCCGCTATCAACCAGAACCCAGTCACACTGCGGATAGCCTTCGGGATTGCCGACATGAATGCCCAGATCGCGCAGGCGGCGGGCCAGATGGTCGGACATGGCGCCCACCTGCCGGGCGGACCGGCCCGTGGTGACGACCAGATAATCGGCCATGCTGGTCTTGCCGCGCAGATCGATGGTGATCGTGTCCTCGGCCTTGTCCTCGTCCAGAACGGCCAGGATCAGTTCAAGGGTGCGCTCCGGCATATCCGCTGCGGCATTGGTGCCGGCGGCCGGGTGGGGGGAAGTCTCTGCGCTCACGATTTGGTTCACCAACGTCAATCCTTAAAGGCCTTTGCCATCCAGCCCCTGCCGGATCGCCGTTGCCGATGCGGGGTGCAGGGGCACGTCCAGGAACACCCAGACCGGCGGCGGCAGGTCGGCCAGGCCACCCGCCCGCCGCGCATCCACACGCGCAACGGCAAAACGCCGGGAAGCCTTGCCGCCCAGCGCAAGGGTAGAATAGGGATGTCGCGGGAAGATCGCAACCGGCACCTGCGCAAAAATCCGGGTCCAGTCGCGCCAGCGCGGCACTTGGCACAGATTGTCAGCCCCCATCAGCCAGACGAACTTTGTGCTCGTGAACCGGGCCTTTAATGCCGTCAGCGTGTCCACCGTATAGCGTGTCCCCAACCGCGTTTCGATATCGCTGACCACGATGCGCGGATGGTTGGCAATGGCACGGGCGCGGGCGATACGGTCGGCCAGTTTGCCCATGCCGTCCAAGGGCTTGAGCGGATTCTGCGGGCTGACCAGCCACCAGACCTGATCCAGATTCAAGGCCCGCAGCGCCATCAACGACATATGCCGGTGGCCGTCATGCGCCGGGTTGAACGACCCGCCCAGCAGGCCGATCCGCAGACCCCGCCACAGCGCGCCCGCCCCCGGTTTCGGTGGGGTGGGCACGCGGTGGCCATGCGTCAAGGGCAGGGCAGGGCGGGCGTGATCAGGGCCGGGTATGCCCATCACCACGCACCACGTACTTATAGCTGGTCAACTGTTCGGCCCCGACCGGCCCGCGCGCATGCAGCTTGCCCGTCGAAATGCCGATTTCGGCCCCGAATCCGAACTCGCCGCCGTCCGCAAACTGGGTCGAGGCATTGTGCAGGACGATGCCGCTATCCACCCGCGTCAGGAATCGTTCGGCGGTGGCGGCATTCTCTGTGACGATGCTGTCGGTATGGTGGCTGCCATGGCGACCAATATGGTCGATCGCCGCGTCCACGCCATCCACCAGCTTCACTGACAGGATGGCATCCAGATATTCGGTATCCCAATCCTCGTCGTTCGCCGGCTTTACCCGCGCATCCAGGGCCTGCACCCCGTCATCACCGCGCACCTCACACCCCGCCTGAATCAGGTCATCCAGGATGGGGGGCAGCAGGGTAGCGGCCACATCCTTGTGGACCAGCAGGGTCTCCGCCGCGCCGCAGATGCCCGTGCGGCGCATCTTGGCGTTCAGGGTGACGCGGCGCGCCTTGTCGGCATCGGCATCCTTGTCCAGATAGACATGGCAGATGCCGTCCAGATGATAGATCACCGGCACCCGGCTTTCCGCCGCCACCCGGCCTGTCAGCGACTTGCCCCCGCGCGGGATGACCACGTCGATCCAGCGCGTCATGGTCAGCAATTCGCCCACGGCGGCGCGGTCGGTGGTGGGCGGGGCCTGGATGGCGTCGCGCGGCAGCCCCGCCGCATCCAGGCCCGCATGCAGGGCCGCCAGGATGGCGCGGCCGGAATGGAAACTTTCCGACCCGCCGCGCAGAATGGCGGCATTGCCCGATTTCAGGCACAGGCCGCCGGCATCGGCGGTCACATTGGGCCGGCTTTCAAAGATGATGGCGATCACGCCCAGCGGCACCCGCACCTTCTCAAACCGCAAGCCGTTGGGCCGTTCCCAGCGCTCCAGCACGGCGCCCAGCGGATCGGGACGGTCGGCGATCTCTTCCAGCCCCTTGGCCATCGCCTCCACCCGTGCCGGGTTCAGCATCAGCCGGTCCAGCATGGCACCCGACAGGCCCTTTTCGGTGGCCGCATCCATATCCATGGCATTGGCGGCCAGGATCTCGGCGGTGCGGGCGCGCAGGGTGGCCGCTGCAACCCGCAGTGCCTTGTCCCGCGCCTCGGCTGGCGCCGTCGCGACAATCGCGGATGCGGCGCGGGCGCGGCGGCCCAGGGCATCCATGATGCTGGCGATATCCTGGCGGTCAATGCTGTCCATGGCGGTCAAATCCCGGTGCGGTGTGCGGCACGCAGCCTACATCGTCACACGGTCTGTTTCACCCCTGCCGCGCCGATGCCGGCCATGCTAACCTGTGCATTATGTCGATCAGCAGCCTCACCAGCACCCCGCCCGACCTGACCCGCGCCGGCCTTGAAGGCTTTCAGGACGCGCAGCAAGTGGTGCAGGCGGCGACCGAACAGGTGGCGGCAGGCAACCTGGACCCTGCCGTGATCCTGGATGTGAAACAGGCTGAAGTGACGGCAGGCGTTAGTGCGGCCATCATCAAGACCGATCAGCAGAATTTCCAGCGGCTGCTGGATATATTGGCGTGATGCGGGGCCGGTTTCCCGGCCCCGGTCACTATCACTTCAAGCTGCCGCAGAAGCGCTGAATGCGCGTGCAGGCTTCTTCCAGCACGTTTGTGCTGGTGGCGTAGGAGATGCGGAAGAAGGGGGACAGGCCGAAGGCCGCCCCATGCACCACCGCCACGCCCTCGGCTTCCAGCAGTTCAGAGGCAAAATCCTCATCCGTCTCGATGACCTTGCCCGTCGGTGCCGTCTTGCCGATGGTACCGGCGCAGGACGGATAGACGTAGAACGCACCTTCCGGGTTGGGGCAGTTGAGGCCGGCGGCCTGGTTCAGCATGGACACAACCAGATCGCGGCGCGTCTGGAACACGGCGGCGCGTTCCTTGATGAAATCCTGCGGACCATTCAGCGCTTCGACGGCGGCGGCCTGGGAAATGCTGGTCGGGTTGCTGGTCGACTGGCTCTGGATGATGCCCATGGCCTTGATCAGGGCCTTCGGACCCGCCGCGTAACCAATGCGCCAGCCGGTCATGGAATAGGATTTCGACACACCATTGACCGTCAGGGTGCGGTCATACAGGGCGGGCACGACCTGGGCGATGGTGGTGAACTTGAAATCATCATAGACGAGATGTTCGTACATATCGTCGGTCATGATGTAGACATGGGGGTGCTTCAGCAGCACCTCACCCAGGGCCTTCAGCTCTTCCGCCGTATAGGCCGCACCCGTCGGATTGGACGGGCTGTTCAGGATCAGCCACTTGGTCTTGGGCGTGATGGCCGCGTCCAGATCGCCCGGCAGCAGCTTGAAGCCGTTTTCCGCCGGGCAGGCCACCGTGACGGGCATGCCTTCGGCCAACAGCACCATATCGGGGTAGGAGACCCAGTAGGGGGCGGGAATAATCACCTCGTCGCCCGGGTTAAGGGTCGCCATCAGGGCATTGTACAGCACCTGCTTGCCCCCCACGCCCACTGTCACCTGATCGGGGGTGTAGGTCAGGCCATTCTCGCGCGCGAACTTGGCACAGATGGCCTTTTTCAGGTCCGGTGTGCCATCCACATCGGTGTAACGGGTCTGCCCCGTCTCAATGGCGCGGATGCCGGCGGCGCGGATATTTTCCGGCGTATCGAAATCGGGTTCACCAGCGCCCAGACCGATCACATCGCGACCGGCGGCTTTCAGCGCGCGGGCCTTGCTGGTCACCGCGATGGTGGGTGACGGCTTGATGCGGGACAGGCGGTCGGCAAGCAACGACATTTATCTTCCCCTGGTTGGGACTGCCCCCGATTGGGACAGATTGTGACCGGGCAGGGACCTTAAAGCGCCCGATCATTATCGCCAAGCACAGGATTGTTATAGGACAACCGCGTTTTGGGCAGGGGTGGCGGCAACAGGGCAAAGACACTGGTAACCGTTGCACCCCGTGACATCGGCAGCATTCTGGGTTATTTCCGGCTGATGCTAACAGAAATTGCCCAATGGCTCGGGGTCGCAGTGGTCGACCTCATCACCTTCACAGCGATCACCCTGGTGGTGATCACGCTGGTGGTGACGTTTGCGCTGTCGGTGAAACCCAAGCGGCTGAAGGCGCCCACGATCAAGCAGTATAATGCCGAACTGTTCAAACGGCGGATGGAGTTGGAGGAACTCTCCTACCCGATGTTGAATGACATCAAGATGGGCGGTGGCAAGGCCGGTACGATCCGCATCGACCATGTCATTCGCTTGCCGGCCAGTATCCTGTTGATCATCTCGGCCCCGGCGGATGTGGTGGGTCAGGTGCGATGCAACCAGAATGCCGGCCAATGGAAATATGTGAAGGCCGACCATACGGTCGGGACCTTCATCAACCCGGTCCTCCAGCTACACCCCTTGATCACCGCCATTCGGGCCCGCTTCCCCTTGGTTCGGGTGCGGGTGTTGTGTGTATTCCCCCGTCAGGCCGATTTCGGCGGACGTAATGTCAAGACTGCGTGCCTGCCGGATGAACTGGTGAAGATGATCCGGGAAATGGCGGCGGAGGATGGCACTCCCCAACAGGCAATGGACGCGGCCTGGGACAGCTTGTCCATCGCCCTGCGTCAGGGCGGTGGAGCGACGGAGACCAACAGCAATGAAGGCAAGGGCCGTCGTGCCGGCTGACCCGCAGGGGCTGTTCAGTGCGGAAACACCATGCCCAACCGCTGACTTTCGCTCGCTGTTCTGCTAAATTCTTTGACGCCAGCGCCCAAGCCATGGCGATGCCTCTTCCACTGGCCCCGCGTTTTGGAACACCTGCTGTTTTTGTGTTGCAGAATGTTTCATAGGCGGCTGACCGTGGCGATCTGCTTGGTTTGCAACACGGCCCCCAACCCTGGTTCACACTGTTTCACAGCGTCGCACCCGTGACGGCGCATTCAGGCGGCGCTATGCTGACCGCATGACCTATCTTGGCCCGACACCCAAGGAAGTGATGCTGTTGCTGTGCGCTCGGATCGGGTTTAACCCGCCGGCCTGACGGTGCCTGTCCGTCCGCCTGTCCGTCGCCTTTCGCTTCTTAGGGAGTTCAACCCGTGTCCGCTGTTGATACCGCCGCGTTGAAACGCCTGTCCGGTGCCCATCATTGGCATCCGTTTACTGACCATCAGGAATTGGCCGCCCTGGGTGGTCCCCGCATCATCACCCATGCCGACGGCGTGTGGTTGACCGACAGTACCGGGGCGCGCATCCTGGATGCCATGGCCGGGCTTTGGTGTGTGAATGTCGGCTATGGCCGGCGCGAACTGGCCGATGCCGCCTATCAGCAACTGACCGATCTCAGCTTCTATCACGGTTTCTTCAAGACGACGACGGAGCCGACGGTGCGGCTGGCGGCCAAGCTGGCCGAACTGACACCCCCAGGCCTGTCCCGCGCCTTCTTCGCCAATTCCGGGTCAGAGGCCAACGACACCATTGTGCGCATGGCTCGCCATTACTGGGCGTTGAAGGGCAAGCCCGAAAAGCGTGTCTTTATCGGGCGTGAACATGGCTATCACGGCACCACCATGGCCGCGACCTCGCTGAACGGCATGAAGGTGATGCATGAACAGGGCGGCCTGCCGCTGCCCGGCTTCGCTCACGTCATGGCACCCTATCCCTTTGAAGCACAGGGGCAGATGAGTGCGGAGGCGTTCGGTCGCCTTGCTGCCAGGGCTGTAGAGGAGAAAATCCTCGCCATCGGTCCTGAAAATGTCGCCGCCTTTATCGGGGAGCCGGTGCAGGGGGCCGGCGGTGTCATCATCCCGCCCGACAGCTACTGGCCGGAGATCAACCGCATCTGCCGGGAACATGACATCCTTTTGATTGCGGATGAGGTGATCTGCGGCTTTGGCCGGCTCGGTCACTGGTTCGGTTCACAACGTTACGGCATCCGTCCCGATTTCATGACCCTGGCCAAGGGCATCACATCAGGTTACGTGCCTCTATCCGCGGTCATGGTCGGTGACCGGGTTGCGGAGACGTTGATCCATGAGGGGGGCGAGTTCTACCACGGCTTTACCTATTCCGGTCACCCGGTGGCCTGTGCGGTAGCCCTGGCCAATCTGGAGGTGATTGAACGGGAAGGGCTGGTGGACCGCGCGCGGACGGAAATCGGACCGTATTTGCGGGAAAAGTTGGAAGAGGTTTTGGACGGCCACCCCATTGTGGGTGAAATCCGCGCTGAAGGCATGATCGGGGCCATTGAGATCGTCAAGGACCGGCGCACGCGCGAGCGGTTTGCAGGTGGGGGCAAGGTTGGCCTGATGGCGCGGGATCATTGTTTTAACAATAATCTGATCATGCGCGGCATCCGCGATAGCTTGGTCTTCGCCCCGGCCCTGTCCATGACCAAAGAAGAAGCGGATGAGGCGGCGCGGCTGGCCAGACTGGCACTGGACCTGACGGCCAAGGACCTGGGCGTCCTGTAGGGAAGGGTGGGGGCGGTCATATCCGCCCCCGCTCACCCGACCTTACTTCTTCGCCGGCGCGATATTCGGCAGGTCTTCGGACAGGATCGTCATGTTGAAGGCATAGGAGACATCCCCGTCATCCTCGTCGCGGTAGAGGGTGCCGATGAACTCCTCCCCGATCGTCACTTCCACCGGCTGGCCCTTTTTGGCCGGCGGGTTCACGGTGATCTTGTCGTTGCCGAAATTCTTGCGCAGATAGGTCTGAAGCCGCGCGATCTCATTGGGGGTCATGTCCATCTGCCCTTTCTTGTGGCTGTCAGGTTGTTGGGTTCGATGAAAAATCAGGGGCGCCGCCCCGACCGGAACGGCGCCCCTTCTGTTGATCCGGCCGGGGACAGGATAACCCGATCCCCGACAAAGATCAGTGGGGAAATCAGCCCGCGTTGGCCATGGCGATGACAGTATCGCCCATGCGGTTGGAGAAGCCCCATTCATTGTCGTACCAGGTCAGGATACGCACGAAATTGCCTTCCATGACCTTCGTCTCGTTCAGCGCGAAGATCGAGCTGTGGCTGTCATGGTTGAAATCGGTGGACACCAGCGGCTCGGCATAAGCGCCCAGGATGCCCTTCAACGGACCGGACGCAGCGGCGTCCTTGATCAGTTGGTTGACCTCTTCGACCGTCGTGTTGCGCTTGGCCACGAACTTGAAATCGACGACCGACACGTTCGGGGTCGGCACGCGCAGCGACGTGCCGTCCAGCTTGCCCTTCAGCTCCGGCAGAACCTTGCCCACGGCCTTGGCGGCACCGGTTGAGGTCGGAATGATATTCAGGGCGGCGGCACGGGCGCGGTGCAGATCCTTGTGGAACGTGTCCACGGTGTTCTGGTCGCCGGTATAGCTGTGGATCGTGGTCATGAAGCCATGGGCGATACCGATGCCGTTGTTCAGCACATAGGCGACGGGGGCCAGGCAGTTGGTGGTGCAAGAGGCGTTCGACACGATCTTGTGTTCGGCCGTCAGCTTCTGATGGTTGACGCCATAGACGACCGTCAGGTCCTCATCCGTGGCCGGGGCGGAGATCAGCACCTTCTTGGCGCCGGCGGTCAGATGCTTGGACGCGGCCTCGCGGCTCGTGAAGATGCCGGAGCATTCCAGGGCGATATCAACCCCCAGCTCGCCCCAGGGCAACTGGGCCGGGTCACGCTGCTGTACCGAACGGATCGTGTGGCCATTGACGACCAGATTGCCATCCACCACCTCGACCGTGCCGGGGAAGCGGCCATGGACGCTGTCATATTTCAGCAGGTGGGCGTTGGAATGGGCGTCGGCCAGATCGTTGATGGCGACAACCTCGATATCCTTGCGGCCGCTTTCGATGAGCGCGCGCAGAACCAGTCGGCCGATACGCCCGAACCCGTTGATCGCAACTTTGACAGCCATGCTTTCCTCCGATTGAACGACGCCCGCGCCGGCTCTGGCGGGGGGGCCGAGGGGCCGTGGGACAGCCCCAGTTCCAAAGCCGAATTAACCCTTGAACCCCCCGCATACAAGGGCGCAACAGTCCCTTCCGCCATGCGTGAAGCGCACGGGTTGCAGCTTAGTTTTTTTGTGAGAAGGGTGCAATTCAGGTAACAGCGTTACCGGCATGACTCTTGTCAAGCGACACACGGTGGTGGCTTGGCCCAGAATTGCTGCCTTCTTGACGGGTCCAATCCGGGGGACGCGGCACAGTTCATCCGCTCAAACCTTGAACAGGTACTACCGTCAGCGCGTGCCGGTACCATTGATCCAGCCGCCGCCCAGCATGCGGTCACCATCGTAGAACACGGCCGCCTGACCGGGAGAGATGCCATATTGGGCGCTTTCAAGCTCCACAACGGCATTGCCGCCGCCATGCAGGACAAGGATAGCGGGGGCGGGGTGCTGGGCTGACCGTAGCTTGACCGTTACCGGCAGCGGTACACCCAGCGCCGGGGGGCCCAGCCAATTCAGTTCACGGACCATGACCTTGTCACGGGCCAGCGCTGCCCGTGGTCCCACCACGACCTGGTTCGCCACGGGATCGACACGGACAACATAGAGCGGGTCCACATCCTCGCCGGCGTCGGTCTTCCGCCCACCGATGCCCAGGCCCTTGCGTTGCCCCACCGTGTAGTTGATGACGCCGTCATGGCGGCCCATGACCGTGCCATCGACATGGACAATCTCTCCTGGTCGCACGGCGCCGGGGCGCAGTTTTTCGACCACCTTGGCGTAGCCCCCGGTGGGAACGAAGCAGATATCCTGGCTATCAGGCTTGTCTGCCACGGCTAGGCCCAGCGCATCGGCGATGGCGCGCGTTTCCGTCTTGGGCTTATCGCCCAGGGGAAAGCGCAGGAAATCAAGCTGTTCCTGGGTGGTCGCAAACAGGAAATATGATTGGTCGCGATTATGGTCGGCCCCGCGCAGCATGGCGGCCTGCCCCTCCACCATCGTGCGGCGGGCATAATGGCCGGTGGCCATACAGTCGGCGCCTAACTCGCGTGCCTGATCCAGAAGGTCCTTGAACTTGACCGTCTGGTTACAGCGCACGCACGGGATCGGCGTTTCACCCTTAAGATAGGTATCGACAAAATCGTCCATCACTGACTGCTTGAACCGGCTTTCATAGTCCAGCACGTAATGGGGAATGTCGATCTGGTCGGCAACACGGCGCGCGTCATAAATGTCCTGGCCGGCGCAGCAGGCTCCCTTCTTGCCGACGGTCATGCCATAATCATAGAGTTGCAGCGTGATGCCGACGACGTCATAGCCCTCACGCCGCAGCATGGCGGCTGCCACAGAACTATCGACGCCGCCAGACATGGCGACGACGACGCGGGTATCGGCCGGGGCCTTATCAATGCCAAGCGAGTTCATGAGCGATATATAGCCGCAAATGCCGCCGGGACAATTGCGCATCGCTTGCGGGGCGGCCATTCGCCAACGCACTGGCGGTGCGCCGCCATCTTCGCTAAAACGCTTGTTTGAAAGATTTCGGAATGTGACCGGTTCAACTGCAACTGTCCGGGCGCCACTGGAAGCGCCGACGGGCGATCATGTCGGGGAAGGTGCCATGCCAATCGTGACCGCCAATGGGATCAACATTGCCTATCGGGACGAAGGGCAAGGCCCGGCTTTATTGCTCTGCCACGGGTGGCCTGAACTGGGCCATAGCTGGCGTCATCAGGTGCCCGCACTGGTGGCAGCCGGATACCGGGTGATTGTGCCTGACATGCGTGGTTTCGGCGGTACCGACGCGCCCGGTGCAGTTGAAGATTATACGATCCTGCATCTGGTGGGCGACATGGTTTGTCTGCTCGATTCCCTGAAAATCAATCGTTGCACCATCGTCGGACATGATTGGGGGGCGCCTGTCGCCTGGCATGCCGCCCTGATGCGGCCCGACCGGTTCCGGGCCGTGGCCGGTCTTGCCGTTCCCTGGTCGCCGCGCGGCCCCCATGGCAGTCTGGTGGGCATGGCCCGCGCCCAGGGGTTGGACCGGTTCTATATGTTGTGGTTTCAGGAACCGGGCGTGGCGGAAGCGGATCTGGGCCGCGACCCCTATGAGACCCACCGTCGCCTGCTCGTTGGGGCGTCCGGTGCCTCGGCAGCGATGGGGAAGGGCTGGCCGTTGATGATCGCCGAGGGCAAGGGATTGGTTGAAAGCTGCCCCTCGGTTGATGTTCTTCCCGGCTGGCTCAACGAAGATGATTTGCAGGTCTATGCCGCCACCTATGCACGCACTGGCTATCGGGGTGGGCTGAACTGGTATCGCAATCTCGACCGCAATTGGGCGCTGACAGCCCCCTGGCATGGTGCGGCCATCAGCGTGCCCGCCTGTTTTATTGCGGGCCAACTGGATGGTGTGCTGCGCATGCCCGGCATGGACAAGGCCTTGCGCGCCATGGACGGCGTGACGTGTACGGATTTCCGTGGCACGACACTGGTGCCGGGGGCCGGACATTGGGTGCAGCAAGAGGCACCAGCAGAGGTGAATTCCGCGCTGCTCGCCTTTCTGGCTGGGCTGTGACAGCCTCAGCGACCACCGGCGCAGTGATTATCCGGCATCTCCACCATCCTGGGCGATGTCATCGGCCAGTTCGCCCGCCATTTCGACGAACAGTTCAGCATCGGCCTGGATGCCATTGGCCTCACAAATCCGCATGAACACGCGATAGCCATGCAGGATGGCAACATCCATCGCCGTCTGGTCGCCTTCCTCGCTGTACCGGTCCTTGATGCCCTGTTCTTCCAGGGTGCCCAGGATATCCATCTCGGCAGCCTTCAGGACGGCTTCCATCGCCTGTTTGTGAAGTGTGGACATGGGTCCGAGTTCCTGTAAATGAGCAATCGTCACGCGGCCGGGCCTTGAGACCCGGCCGCTTCATACCATCGAATGGTGGCTGCGCAAGCATTTGCTTGGCACTTCTGCCCAGCATGACGGCCAGCCGTCATTTGCGCCAATGTTCAGTTACGCAGATTGATGGCCTGCGGCTTGCGCGTCTTGCGGTTGATCTCGACCTCATATTCCAGCCACTGCCCCTCTTTCAGGGTGGAGAGGCCGATATACTGGACGGCGGAAATATGGACAAAAACGTCCTCACCGCCATCCTCCGGCGTAATGAAGCCATACCCTTTGGCACTGTTGAACCATTTGACGGTGCCCGTGGGCATGGCCGATCTCCCCGGCGCTGTCGTTTCGATGGCGGCGAACATGGTCCCTTGAGCCCCGCAATGCAAGTGCTCCCCGCGATGTGTCTATTGTGTGCGTGCCGATGCCGGGGTGATCAGCGTTGCCAGCGTGTTGCCATCCACCCGCCCGTCGAACCGGATTTCGGCGTTCATGGCCCAGCGCCGTGCCAGATGGATGGTGGGGATGACGGGCATGTCGCGTGATGCGATCATGGCCATTTCACCCAGCAGCAGCCCGCGCTTCCCGCGATCGGATTCCATCGCTGCCAGCGACAGCAGCCGGTCGATTTCCGGGTTGCTATAGCCCACGAAATTCTGGTTGCCGGTCTTGCGCGCCGGATCGCGGCTATGCAGCAATTCCCTGCCTGTATAGCCCAGTTCGCCGGTAAACGCGATCCAACCGGACAGGAACAGGTCATAATCCAGGGATTGCATGGCCGGCAGGACGTTGCCCACTGCAACAAAACGGATGTCGAGCGTGACCCCGACCGCCAGAAGATAGCGGGCAATCCCTTCGGCCACTCTGGCAAAGGGCTCAACCGTGATAAGCCGTAGGGTGCGGCCTCCCGATACGCCAGACTTCTCCAGAATGTGGCGGGCGTTGATCTGATCAAAGCCGATTGCCGCCCGGGGCTCATGCCCCAGAATGCCGACTGGGGCCAGTTGCGCGGCCGGTTCTGCCGACCCCTGGGCAACCCGTCGGGCCAGGGAAACACGGTCAATGGCCATGGCGAGGGCGCGCCGCACGGCCGGATCGGCCAAGGGCCCGATCGGGTTGGGGGTCAGGATCAGGGTGCGCAGGGGACGGCTATCGACAACCCGCAGATCGCGCCGTCCGGCCAGGAACTCCAAACTCTCCGGCACCACCTGATTGATGATGTCGACATCGCCGGCCACCAGTGCGCGGGCCCGCGCCGCTCCACCGGGAATGGGCAGTAGACGTACCTGTTCCCAATAAGGTTGCGTTCCCCAGTAACCGTCAGTGCGCGCCAGTTCGGCTGGGCCGCCGCTGGTAAAGGCGGTCAGGCGGTAAGGGCCGGTTCCCGGCACCAGACCATTTGCAAAACGGTCTTCACCCAAGCTGGTCAGTGCGGCCGCCATGTTGGCGCATCCGCCAGGGACGTACGGTTCTTTCCAGCCATTCGGCGCCGGGATGATGCTGATCATGGTCAAAAGCTGGGGCAACAAGGGGTTAGGGCCCTGTGTTGTGATCTGCACGCTGCCGGCATCCCGTGCTGCCACCCGTTCCACACCGGCGATTAGCCCGGACATTGAACCGCCATTGCTGTCCAGGCGGCAGAAGGTAAAGGCGACATCCTCCGGAGCGAGGGGCTTGCCATCATGAAAGCGCACATTGGGGCGTAGAGTGAAAACCCAATCCCGCTCACCGACCGGACGCCATTCCGTTGCCAACCACGGAACGGTCCCCAACGCCAGATCGGGCATGATCAGCGGTTCGAAAACATGGAAGGCAAGATTGCGGCTGTCGGCGGAGTTCTGACGGTGCGGGTCCGCCGACATGGCAACCCCGTCCAGCCCGATGCGCAACAAGGGGGGAACGTCGCCAGCCCTGACCGGCACGCCCGTCAAGTATACCCATGCCAACAAAAGCAGAAGGATCACCGGGACGTTGCCGGCAAGCGACTGTGGCGGCAAGAGACGTTTACCGTGGGACACGGCCCGACTTTCCCGAAAAATTGCCTTTAATGCAGGGTAAGTGATTCCCCACTGTCTGAACAGTGTTTCGGACGGGATATCGGATCCGTCAGTTAATCCCTGTCAGCAGATCACTTTCTGCCCCGTCCCGTGGATCGGGTGCATGAGGGTCACCCGCAGCGGTTTCCCGGCCCAGATGCGGTAGACCGATTGAGCGCAGGCCACCGATCAGGGTGCGTTGTACGATCACGCCGCGCTGTTCCAGGTAAGACAGCAGCCGTCGGGCCCGACCGGGAGACCGGCTGCCGCAGGCACGGGCAACGTCGGCATCCGAAGGGCAGGGTGCATGGGCCAGGGCGGCGCGGGCCAGCAACAGGAAAACCCCCTGCATGTCCTCTGGCAGGCTCTTGGCGGCCTTCTCGGCCTCTGCCCAAGCCGGATCATTCGTCTCTTCAACGTCAACACCGGCCCGGATCACGGACAGCCGCCGGCGGAAGCTGGGCATATCCAGCGTTTCCCCCCGCAGCCGATGGATACGGCAGCGCACGAGGAAGTCCTGGTACAGCACTGCATCAGTACGAAAGGCAGCACCGGGGTCGGACAGGACCTGACGCAGCACCTCGTCAAGCTTCTCGTCATTTTCCGCCGCGTCGAACAGCGATGGTTCGGGGTTGAGGGCAGCCGTGGCCGCCATTTCCGCCTGTCTTTGTCCGGCGATCCTTAGGGCGGCGTTGATGTCGGGCGGCGGGGATGGCGGCGCCCGGCGCACGGGTGGCGGGGCCGCCAGTTCCGCAGCCGATGGGGTCAGAATCAGGTCTCGGGCGTCCATGGCCGGCTGGTCCGGCAGGGGCATCAGCTTCGGGCTGCCGCCGCGCCCGGCTGTCTCCACCGGACCGACCTTGATCGGCAGCGGACGGCGCGATAATGCCGGGCCCAAGGCGACGAAATGTCCACGTTGCAGGTCACGGAACATCTCCGCCTGCCGTCGCTCCATACCCAGAAGGTCGGCGGCGCGGGCCATGTCGATATCCAGAAAAGTACGGCCCATCAGGAAGTTGCTGGCCTCCGCCGCCACATTCTTGGCCAGCTTGGCCAGACGTTGGGTCGCGATGATGCCGGCCAGTCCGCGTTTGCGGCCCCGGCACATCAGATTGGTCATGGCGCCCAGGCTGGCCTTTCGCGCCTCATCCGACACTTCGCCGGCAGCAGCGGGTGCAAATAACTGGGCTTCATCGACTACAACCAGCATCGGATACCAGTAGTCGCGCTCCGCATCGAACAGTCCGCCCAGGAAGGCGGCAGCCAGACGCATCTGACCTTCGATATCAGCGCCCTCCAGCGATAGCACCACTGACACGCGATGCTGACGCACACGGGCGGCCACACGCTGCAGGCTCTGCTCGCTGTGTTGGGCAGCATCCACCACCACATGGCCGTACTTTTCGGCCAAGGTTACAAAATCACCCTCGGGGTCAACGACGCATTGCTGCACCCAGGGCGCCGACTGTTCCAGCAGTCGACGCAACAGATGCGACTTGCCTGACCCGGAATTGCCCTGCACCAGCAGGCGGGTTGCCAGCAATTCCTCCAGGTCCATCGTGGCGGCGCGTCCCTCCGCCGTCAAACCCATGTCGATGCCGACCTGCATCCTGACCAATCCCGCTGATTTCCGTCTGAGGCGGTCTATAGCGCATCAAGGCCGTGTGGGGGAACCTTTACGGCCGGGCCTACCGGCCATCAAGCTGATCGACATCCACGGCCACCAGCACGCCATGATGGCCGCCACCGAGGATCACCCCACGCAACGGACAGACATCATCATAATCCCGGCCCCAGGCCAGCGTGACATGGTCAGTATCGCATTGGCGGCCATTGGTGGGGTCCAGGTCGATCCAGCCATCGTGAGGCCCACACCAAGCCTGAACCCAGGCGTGGCTGGCATCGGCCCCCTGCAGCTTTGGTTTGCCGGGCGGCGGCAGGGTACGTAGATATCCGGAGACATACCGTGCAGGCAGGCCCAGTGCTCGCAAGGCCCCGATCATCAGATGCGCGAAATCCTGGCAGACGCCCCGTTTACGGGCCAGAACCTCGCTGATCGGTGTGCTGATGGTGGTGGCTGTGGGATCGAAGCTGAAATCGGCATGGATGCGCCGCGTCAAATCCAGTGCCCCTTCGCCGATTGCCCGTCCTTGCGAAAAAAAAGCGGCGGCGAACAGGGTCAGAGCAGTATCGGCCAGCGGAACACGCGCCGATGGCCGAACAAATTCCGCCGTTTCGGCCAGGGTCGCCGCCAGGGCCGCCACTTCTTCCCAGCATGGGGTGGTCTCGGCCAGCAAGGGCGGAGGCGGCGCTACTGTCACCTCGATCTCTGCGGTGACCGTCAGTTCGCGGTGGGGGGTGTGCAGGGCGGCGTAGGTGACCGGATTGCCGAACCAGTCATGCCGTTCCGTCACAACACCCGGCCAGGGCACGATCGACAAAGTGGCCTTGTGACAGGTCTGACGCGGATGGTCACGCGGGGCCAGATGGGCCAGCATGTGGGCGCTGGTGACCGGATCGCCATAACCATAGCGCGTCACATGTCGGCACTGATAGCGCACGGCGCCCCGTTCGTTGCCGTCCACGGCATCCTCTTCACGTCGTGCGGGCAAAGGCATGGCTGAAGTAAGCCTGACTGAGCAAGTTGGAGATTTCAGGCAATAACCGCCCCAACCGATCGGTCAGGTCGGCTAGTGCCGTGGGGTCCCGCGTCGGCTGGGGATCGGCCACAAGACGAGAGGCGGTTTCCAGCAACTGGTTGGCCAGAAGGGTTGGGCTGACCGACAAACCTTCACCGTCAATGGGGGGCAGCTTCACCAATTGACGCTGCACTGTCTTGATCTGGAAAGCCAGCGAACGCGGATGGTCATCATCGGCCAGTAGCAGGGAAAGCACCGGTTCACGCCGGATTCCGACCGGGTGACGGTCGCGATAGGCGGCTCCGGCGGCAGCCAGTTCCAGCAGGACCGACAGTGATGCAACCGTTCCCGCCGTACCAGGCCCCAAGCCACAGCCATTGAATGCCCCGACAATGCCGATGGCCCGTTCCAGACGGCGGCCCAGTACCAGGAAACGCCAGGCTGGACCACGCGACATGCCATCCAGTTCCAACCCGATGAGCGAGGCCAGCAGGCGGGACACCTCGTCCAGGCGAAGATGCATGGCGGCTGGGTCGGTCTTCAGCGGCTGCGATGCGACCTCGCCCAGAACGGTCAGCACCCGACTGAATTCACCGGGAAGCCGATCGCGCACGCCGGCAGCAGCCCGGCGCAGTCGGTCCATGGTTGCGCGCAAGCCTCCAGGATTGGCCGGATCGGCCACGATCTCCAGCGCCTGGCGCATGCCGCGTACGGCATCGGTCTGCGGCAAGCCGGCAATCTCCATCGGGATCATGCCGTTAAAGCCCATCAGTCGCAGCAGCGGGACCAGTTCCTCCTCGGCGCCCGGATGGGCATCATCGGACAGGCGGCGGGCGGCCGCCCTCAGGGTGCGGACCGCAGCATCGGCGCGTTCAGCATAACGCCCCACCCAGAACAGATGATCAGCAGCCCGCGACGGTAGATCCCCCGCACGTGGTCCACTGTCCCCGCCACCGTCAGGCATCAGGGAGGCAAGTCCCCGTCGGCGTTGCGGCTGACCGATGGCACCGCCGACGATCCACACATCCTTGGCCCCCGCACCGGTCTGTAAGGTGACGGAGGCAAAACGTTCGTCGGCAGAAATACGGGCGAGGCCGCCTGGCATCACCATCCAGTCGCCATCGGGTGTGGCGCAGGCGAAGGCCCGCATAACCAACGGTCGGGCCACCTTGCGTCCATCGCGCCAGACCGGGGCGGTAGAGGGCACCACCGGTTCCTGCGCAACCCAATCCTGCGGGCGGCGGCGCAGACTGGCCGCCAGGGCCGCGCGCCCCGCCGCATCCAGTTCCGGTCCGAAGGTGGTCCGATGACCCATACTGGAATAGGCGGGGCGGAACACAAGCCGGTCAAGGCCGGCGACCATCTCTGCCCGTTGGCGTGGGTCTCCCCCCCAATAGGTGGTGACATCGGCCAGAAGTGGCGCTTCACCCAGCAGATGTCGGCTCAATGCCCCCATCCAAGGCATCAGGGCCACGCTGTCCGTCAAGCCGCTGCCCAGGCTGTTGCACACGGCGACATTGCCGGCCCGCACAGCCTCGACAAGTCCGGCCACACCCAGCGCACTGTCGGGGCGCAACTCCAGGGGGTCACAGAAATCATCATCGACGCGACGCAGGATCACATCGATCCGCTCCAGTCCACCCAGCGTCTTCAGGTAGACCGCTTGGTCACGCACCGTCAGGTCAGCACCTTCCACCAAGGTTAAGCCCAGATGACGGGCCAGGAAGGCATGTTCGAAATAGGCTTCGTTCAGCGGACCCGGCGTCAGCAGGGCCAGACGCGGACAGCCGTCAGGCCCCGATCCACGTGGTGCCAGACTGATCAGGGTCTGTCGCAACTGTTCAAAGAAGGGCGACAGCCGCTCGACATTGCAGCCACGGAACGACTCGGCCAGTGTCTGGCTCATCACCACCCGGTTTTCCAGCGTGTAACCGGTGCCCGTTGGCGCCTGTGTTCGGCTGGCCAGCACCCGCCAGATGCCGGTGCGGTCACGGACCATGTCCGTCGCGACGAGGGTCAGCCGCGCCCCGGCAGCCAGATCCATCCCGTGGCAGGCGCGCAGAAAACCAGGATCACCCAGCACCAGTCCGTATGGCAACACCCCGTCACGCAGGATGGACTGATCGCCGTAAAGATCAGCCAGTACCCGATTGAGCAGGCGGGCGCGTTGCCGCAGCCCTTCCGCAATCATCAGCCATTCTGAATGCGGCAACAGCAGGGGGATTGGGTCGAGCGGCCAGGGGCGCTCCACACCTTGCGGATCAGCATAGGCGTGGTAGGTCACACCATTTTGAAACAGCAGCCGCCTGCCCGCATCCCACCGTTCCTCCATTGACGCACTGTCCGCCGCGCCGGAGGAAATGAAACCTTGCCAATGCGCGCGCACATGTCCATCGCCGGTGACCATCTCGTCCCAGGGTTCCGCAGATGCGCCCGCATTGTCGCGGGAAAGATCAGCCAAGGCGTAGGTCAAGGGTCAACGGGAACTCAGGGTTTTTGATCTCGATCGGGGCCGCCATGGGTCCCGGTGTGTGGCCGAACGGGAAGAACCTGGCCAGCCGCCGCCCCTCTGCCTCATTGGCATTGACCGGGAAGGTGGTGAAGTTCCGCCCGCCTGGATGTGCCACATGATAGGTGCAGCCGCCAATCGAGCGACCCGTCCAACTGTCCACGATATCGAAGATCAACGGTGTATGCACGGGTATCGTGGGGTGCAAACAGGTAGGTGGCTGCCATGCGCGATAACGAACGCCAGCAACAAACTCTCCTTCTGTTCCTGTCGGATGAAGCGGGACCTTGCGGCCGTTACAGGTCACGACAAACCGTTCATCGGTCGCACCGGCGAGTTTCACCTGCACCCGTTCCAGGCTGCTATCCACGAAGCGGACAGTGCCGCCGCCGCCCGGCTCCTCGCCCAGCACATGCCACGGCTCCAGTGCCGATCGCAGCTCCAAGTTCAGGCCGCGCTGGGCGACATGGCCAAGGGTGGGGAAACGGAAGTTCAGATGCGGCTTGAACCAGCTCTCCTCGAATGCGTAGCCGGCGGCACGCAGATCGGACACAACGTCTTGGATATCCTGCGCCACAAAATGCGGCAGCATGAACCGTTCATGCAGTTTGGTGCCCCAGCGGACCAGTTTGGCCCGGTAGGGTGTTTTCCAGAACCACGCGATCAGGGAGCGCAGCAGCAACTGCTGCACCAGACTCATCTGCGCATGCGGGGGCATTTCAAAGCTGCGCAGTTCCAGCAGACCCAGGCGGCCAGTGGAACTGTCGGGACTGTAGAGCTTGTCGATACAGAATTCACTGCGATGAGTGTTGCCTTGAACATCGACCAGCAGATGGCGCAGTGCCCGGTCAACCAGCCAGGGCGGGCAGTTACTTCCGGCTTCATCCAGAATTTTGAAAGCAATCTCCAACTCGTAGAGACTGTCGTGCCGCGCTTCGTCGACACGTGGATGCTGACTGGTCGGGCCGATGAAAGTGCCGGAAAACAGGAAGGAGAGTGAGGGGTGGTTCTGCCAATAGGTTAGCAGCGATCGCAGAACATCGGGCCGCCGCAGGAACGGGCTGTCGGCCGGGGTCGGGCCACCGACCACGACATGATTGCCGCCTCCGGTACCGACATGACGTCCGTCCAGCGCAAATTTTTCGGTTGCCAGCCGACTTTGCCGCGCATCCTCGTAAAGATCGGTGGTGTTGGCGACCAGTTCATCCCAACTGCTGGCGGGATGTATATTGACCTCAATGACACCAGGGTCGGGTGTTACGGCAATATTCGCCAAACGTGGATCCTTGGGAGGGCCATAGCCTTCCAGCACTACTGGCATATCCAGTTCAACACAGGTTGCCTCAATGGCGGCCACCAGTTCCAGCCAGTCCTCCAGATATGAGGTGGGCGGCATGAAGATATAGAGCCGTCCATCACGCGGTTCCACGCACAAGGCCGTGCGCACCACCCACCAGGCCGATTGTCCTTTGTCAGGTGCGCCCTCTCGAACATCGGCCATACGGCGGTGGGGCTCACGGGGTTCTGTCCGGCCTTTGTTATCTGCCACCATCTGCGTCAGTTCTTCATACGCTGGCAGAGGGGTGCGGGGATCGAACGGGTCTTGTTCGTAATGATAGGGATATTGTGACGGCGCGACCCAGGGCAGCGACCCCAATGGCAGGCGGTACCCCACAGGGCTGTCGCCGGGTGCCAGCAGCAGCTTCTCCGTCCGCGTGGCCCAGGATGATGACAGCCAGACCGGTCCCGATGCCTCATGCCGTCGGTTCAGTGGCAGGGCAAAACCGATGGGTTGGTCGAGCCCGCGCTCGAACACCTTGGCCAGACGCGCGCGCTCCTCCTCATTCTCCAGCTTGCTGTCAAACGGATCAACATTGATGGGGAGCTTGCGTTCCTTATTGATGTAATACCAGGGGTCTTCAAACGCGGCGCGGGCATAATCACCAGGGATACCCAGCTTTTCTGCCAGGGTTTTGATGAACTGTTCGGCCTGTTCGGCCTTTAACCCGTAGTCCCGTCGCTCATCCGCCTGATACTCATCATGGGTCCACAGCGCATCACCATCCTTGCGCCAATAAAGCTGCAAGGCCCAACGTGGCAGGCTTTCGCCGGGATACCATTTGCCCTGGCCGAAATGTAGCAGCCCGCCCTGGGCAAACCGTCGCTTCAGCCTGCGGATCAGGTCGCCCGACAAGAGACGTTTGGTGGGACCAAGGGCGGATGTGTTCCATTCCGCCCCGTCCATATCGTCGATTGAGATGAAGGTCGGTTCGCCGCCCATGGTCAGGCGGATATCACCCTCCACAATCTCCCGATCGACCTGCTTGCCCAGTGTATCAATGGCAGCCCATTGGTCTGGCCAATAGGGTTTTGTTGTGCGGGGCTGTTCGCGGATGCGGGTGACCGACATCTGATGGTCGAACGACACTTCGCACATTTCAAGGCCACCGGTGACGGGGGCGGCGCTGAACGGATCAGGTGTACAGGCCACCGGAATATGCCCTTCACCCGCCATCAGGCCGGATGTCGGGTCCAGCCCGATCCAGCCGGCCCCCGGCAGATACACCTCGCACCAGGCATGCAGGTCGGTGAAATCCGCTGTCGGTCCCTCCGGTCCTTCCAACGGTTTCTGGTCGGCAACAAGCTGGATCAGATATCCGGAAGCGAACCGCGCCGCCAACCCCAGATGGCGCAAAGCCTGCACCATCAGCCAGGCGCTGTCCCGACAGGACCCGCTGCGCTTCTCCAACGTTTCTTCGGGCGACTGGACACCGGGTTCCAGACGGATCACGTACCCGATCGCTTGTTGCAGTTTGGCATTCAGACCCATCAGAAAATTGACGGTCGGTTGTTCGGTGCGGTCAACCTCTGCCAGGAACGCCGCCAAAAGCGGGCCTGCTGGTTCAGTTTCCAGGAACGGCTTCAGATCCTTGGCCAGCAGCGGTTCATAGGTGAAGGGCACCTTCTCCGCTGCCGGTTCCAGGAAGAAGTCAAAAGGGTTGATCGCTGCAAGATCGGCGACAAGATCGACTTCCAAAATGAATTCGGTCGTCTTTTCCGGAAACACGAAGCGGGCCAGCCAGTTGGATTGCGGGTCCTGCTGCCAGTTCAAGAAGTGCTTTTTGGGCGTAACCTTCAAGGAATAGGACAGAATCGGGGTGCGCGCGTGCGGCGCTGGCCGCAGCCGTACAATCTGAGGGCCGAGGTTGACCGGTCGGTCATAGCGATAGACGGTCTTGTGGTTCAACGCGACATGAATACCCATTCGCCCGTGGCCCCTCTACCGATATGCGACCGTCAGATGACGACGCGATGACGGTAACACCAAAAGGAAGGGGGGTTAAGGTGCGTTGCAGCATTTAATGGTCCGCCCGCCGAAACTGTTGGTCACTTGCCACAATCCCGCCCTTCCTTTCTGCATGCTGTGCGCAGGCAGGGGTTCGGTGTAGGGTGCCAAAAGACCTCGCGGATCAGATGATTGCGTGAAGGTTCCGTCATGCCCGGACACACACGACCAAGTTTGGAAAAATGAACGTTTTCAAAGACTTCGAAGCCAAGATTCACGATGCCCTGAACCAGCTGGTTCAGGCAGGGGACCTGCCGTCCGGGCTGGACTTCTCCCGAATCACTGTTGAGCCCCCGCGCGATCCCAGCCATGGCGATGTGTCCACCAATGCGGCGATGATCCTGGCAAAGCCCGCTGGCAAGCCGCCGCGTGCCATTGCCGACGCGCTGGTGGCCCGGCTTAAGGACGCCGCGGTGGTGACCGAGGCCTCGGTTGCCGGCCCCGGCTTTGTGAACCTGCGTATCGATACCGGTTTCTGGCTGTCGCGTATGGCAGACATCCTGGTTCTGGGCGCCGGTTTCGGGTCCAGCAATCTGGGTCAGGGCAAGCCGGTCAATGTGGAATATGTGTCGGCCAACCCCACCGGTCCTATGCATGTCGGCCATACACGCGGCGCCGTGGTGGGTGATGCCCTGGCCCGTCTGCTGATCAAGACTGGCTTCAAAGTCACACAGGAATATTATATCAATGATGCCGGCGCGCAGGTCGATGTGCTGGCCCGCTCCGCCCACCTGCGTTACCGGGAGGCGTTTGGCGAGACGATTGAAATCCCCGCCGGCCTCTATCCTGGTGACTATCTCGTGCCTGTCGGTCAGGCATTGAAGGATCGGTATGGCGACAAGTTCCTGGTGGCCGATGAGGCTGAATGGCTGCCGCTGTTCCGGGAATTTGCCGTCGCGCAAATGATGGTGCGCATCAAGGAAGATCTGGCGCAGATGGGCGTGAGGCATGATGTCTTTTCGTCTGAACGGGCCCTTGTCGATGCAGGTGCCGTCGATCTGGCCCTGAAAACCCTTGAAGAACAGGGTCTTATCTATACCGGCGTGTTGGAGCCGCCCAAGGGCAAGAAACCCGACGATTGGGAGCCGCGGCCCCAGACTTTGTTCGCAGCCAGCCGGTTTGGCGACGATGTGGACCGCCCGCTCAAGAAGTCGGACGGGTCCTTTACCTATTTCGCCAATGACATCGCCTACCATTTTGACAAGTTCCGCCGGGGCGGTGGCGACCTGATCGATGTCCTGGGCGCTGACCATGGTGGTTATGTGAAGCGCATGCAGGCCGCTGTGACCGCCATTACCGGCGGAAAGGGCGCCCTGGACGTCAAGATCTGTCAGTTGGTCAACCTGATGGATGATGGTCAGCCAGTGAAGATGTCCAAGCGCGCTGGCCGTTTCGTCACCTTACGCGACATCGTGGATGAGGTGGGGGCCGGGGTGGTTCGGTTCATCATGCTGACCCGCCGCAATGACCAAACTCTGGATTTCGATGTGGCAAAGGTCACGGAGCAATCCAAGGAAAACCCGGTTTTTTATGTGCAATATGCACATGCACGCTGCCATTCCGTCCTGCGCCATGCCGGTGAAGCAGGTGCCGATCTATCAGCCGCCGGGCTGGCTGCCGCCAACCTTTCGCGCCTGTCGTCGGAGGAAGAGGTGGCGATTGTAAAGCAGATACTGTCCTTCCCCCGCATGGTGGAAGCGGCGGCAGAAGCGCATGAGCCGCATCGCGTCGCCTTCTATTTGTATGAATTGGCATCCTCGTTTCATGGCCTGTGGAACAAGGGCAAGGATGACGCTTCCATGCGTTTCCTGATCGATGGCGATGCTGACTTGACCCGCGCCCGTCTGGCGTTGGTCACCGCTGTGGCCCAGGTGATTGCCTGCGGCCTCGATATCCTGGGCGTCGAGCCCGTCAAGGAAATGCGTTGAGGCGCCGTTCGCATGACCTACTACGATGATGAGGATGATAAGGGCCAGAATCCCCCGCCCGCCGCGGGCCGACCGGCCTCGCGTGGGGATTTCCGGGCAGATCCGTCCTTCAGCCCGCGTGCTGTTTCGCCGCCGCCCCATCCCCCGCATCCCCAGGCCGCGCCTAGCCCGATGGATGATTATGTGCAGCCACAACGCCCTGCCGCGCCGCCGCCGCTGAGTGCCCATCCGCTGCCGCCAGTGTCGCCGGCTGAGACCTTTATCGACCCGGCCGCTGCTGGTTACCGCGCACCGGCGCAGGACCCCTATGCCGACCCGGCCTACCAGTCGGGTTATGCTCAGGGTCCCGCAGCGCAGCAGGCCCAGGATGCCTATTACCAGGATTACGAACAGCAGCATCCCGGTTATTATCAGGCTGAGCTGCCCCGCCGCCGTAATCTGCTGAATATTGGTGTCATCGCCGGGGCGGTCATCGTTTTCGGCGGCATTATCTTTTATGCCTACAATCAAGGCATGCGCGCCGGTACGGAAAGTGTCGCCCCCATTCTGCGTGCGGACACCAGTCCGACCAAGATCCGCCCGGAACAGCCGGGCGGTATGGAAGTGCCACACCAGGACAAACTGGTCTATGACCGGTTGAATCCCGCCAACAGTACGCCGCCGGGTGAGGTTGAGCGCCTGTTGCCACCGCCGGAGGCCCCGATGGATCGGCCACGCAGTGACATGGCGGAGCCGTCGGAAGAGCTGCCCCTGGCTGAGGAAGGTGAAGGCGCGGTGGCTGCCCTGCGCGACGCTGTGCCCGAGGAATCTGGCTATCAGCCAGCGCCGCAGCCCATCCCCACTTATGCCCCGCCGGTCGCGGCCCCCGTGCCAAATCCGGCACCGGTGCCGCTTCCCCCGCCGCAACGTTCCGTCCAGGCCCCGCCCGTCGTTGCCCCGCCGCAACCGGTCCCGGCTCCTGCGATCGCCCCGCCACCTGCCGCCACCATGGCACCTAAACCGGCTGTGACGGCGCCGCCGGCTGCCGGCGGTTCCGCAAAGCCCACGGCCGGGGGGGCATCTGTGCGTATTCAGGTCGCTGCGGTGGATGCGGAAAGCAAGGCCACTGCCGAATGGCAGCGGTTGCAGCGCAAGTTCGCCGGTGAACTGGGGGGCCTGTCGATGCGGACGGTCCGGGTGCAACTGCCCAAGGGTATTTTCTACCGGATCCAGGGCGGTCCGGTGGATGAGGCGCGGGCCAAGCAGATTTGCGCCGCCATGACCGCTCAGGGTGCGGGGTGCAGCATTGTCCGCTGATATCGCGGCCCTTGTTCTTGGGTGTGAAGCCACTGTTCTGACGGCGGCGGAACGGGATTTCTTCCGTGATGCCAACCCGTTTGGTTTTATCCTGTTCCGCCGCAATGTTGATAGCCCCGAGCAGGTGCGGGCCCTGGTGGCCAGCCTGCGGGAATGTGTTGGCCGCCAGGCACCGGTCTTGATCGATCAGGAGGGCGGACGTGTGGCGCGGTTGCGCGGGCCACACTGGCCGGAACTGCCGGCAGCGCGCGCCGTCGGTGGTCTGACCGACCCTGAAAAGGCGGCACGTGCCGCTTGGCTGCATGGTCGTCTGCTGGCCGCCATGCTGGCGGATCTGGGCATTGATGTGGATTGCGCGCCGGTGGCCGATGTGCCGGTGCCGGGGGCGCATGATGTGATCGGTGACCGTGCTTTCGCGATGGACCCAGGCGCCGTGACCAGCTTGGCGGCGGCGCAGGCGGCGGGGCTGCTGGCCGGCGGCATTCTGCCCGTCGTCAAGCATATACCCGGCCATGGCCGCGCCTTCGCCGACAGCCACAAGGAGCTGCCGGTGGTTACGACGGCACGGGCGGAACTGGAGACTTGGGATTTTGCTCCCTTCAAGGCACTGGCGCAACTGCCGGCGGCCATGGTCGCACATGTGGTCTATTCCGATATCGATCCCGACCGTCCCTCAAGCATTTCGCCCACCGTGATCGGCGACATCGTGCGCGGCCATATCGGCTTTGACGGTCTGTTGTTCAGTGACGACCTGTCGATGCAGGCCCTGTCCGGTACGCTTGGGCAACGGACGGCAGCGGTGCTGGCCGCCGGCTGTGATGTTGCCCTGCACTGCAATGGCCAGATGGCAGAGATGCAGGACGTGGTCCGCCATGCCCGCCCGCTGGACGCGGACGGCCACCGCCGTTGGTCGGCCGCCTCTGACCTTGTCGCTCCCGCTCCGCCCACCGATATCCATAGCTTGCGGGCCGAGTTCGACCGGCTGCTGGCGGGGTGAGGCAATGCCAGACTTTCAGGACATATTGTTCAAACTGTCGATCATGGCCCTGCCGGCCCTGTTCGCCATCACCCTGCATGAAGCCGCCCATGGCTATGCAGCATTGAAATTTGGTGATCGGACGGCGCAGATGCTGGGCCGTCTGTCGCTGAACCCCTTGCGACACATTGATCCGGTTGGCACGGTCCTGCTGCCGATGACTATGTTCATCTTTACCGGCTTTATGTTTGGCTGGGCAAAGCCGGTGCCTGTGGATTTCCGCAACCTGCGCAACCCGAAGCGCGACATGATCTGGGTGGCGGCGGCTGGGCCCGGTGTGAACTTTATTCTCGCCTTTGTGTCCGCCCTGTTGCTGCATGTGGCACCCATGGCTCCGGATGTCATCGCACCGTGGATGGTGAACAATCTGGCAGTGTCGATCCAGTTCAATGTCCTGCTGGCCTTATTCAATCTTATCCCGCTGCCACCGCTGGATGGCGGCCGGGTCCTGGTGGGTATCCTGCCTATACGGGCAGCCATGGCTGTGTCCCGGCTGGAGCCCTATGGCATGGGTATTCTATTACTGTTCGTTTTCTTGATCCCATTTGCGGCGGGCCATGCCGGATTTGATTTCAACCCGCTCTTCATGGTGCTGGGCCCGGCCACGGATTGGGTCGTCAATGCCATTGCCGGGCTGGCCGGCCTGCCATCGTGAGCGAGCGTTTCGATGGGGGTCGTCCGGTCGATGATCCACCAGTCGCTGAGGCCCTGCTGCTGGACATTGACGGTTTTGAGGGACCGATTGACCTGCTATTGACCCTGGCAAGGGATCAGAAGGTCGACCTGACCCGCATTTCCATCCTGCAGCTGGCCGAACAGTTCTTGTCCTTTATCGATGTGGCGCGGCGACTTCGTCTGGAATTGGCGGCCGATTATCTGGTGATGGCCGCATGGCTGGCCTATCTGAAGTCACGGCTGCTGCTGCCCGACCCGCAGCCCGATGAACCCTCTGCTGAAATACTGGCCGCCGCCCTGACCTTGCAGTTGCAGCGGTTGGAGGCGATCCAGGGGGTCGCGGCCCGACTGATGGCCCGCCCGCGCCTGGGCCGTGACCGCTTTGCGCGTGGGGCACCGGAAGATCTGCCGATCTTTGCCAAGCACCGCCATGACGTGTCGCTTTATGATCTTCTGAAGGCCTATGGAGACATATCCGGTCGGCAGGCGCGGCAGTCCCCCTTTACCATTCCGGTAACGGAATTGTATTCAGTTGAAGAGGCAGTCGCCCGGCTGGAGGCGTTGCTGGGCCGCATTCCCGACTGGTCATATCTTTCAGCTTTGCTCCCCGCGGGATGGCGCGGGCAGGGGGTTAAGGCCCGATCGGTGATGGCGAGTAACTTTGTAGCTCTGCTGGAACTGGCCAGGGCCGGTAAACTGGAAATGCGTCAGGATGGTGCTTTTGCCCCCATCCAACTGCGCGCCCGTCGGGACGGGGAGGGGTTAGGTTGAGCGATCTTTTCAATGCGGACACGCAACTTGTCCGCCTGCTGGAAGCGATCCTGTTCGCGTCTGCCGACCCGGTCACGGAAGAGGCGTTGCAGGCACGTATTGGCCCTACACCGGTCCGCCCCCTTTTATTGCAACTGGAAAATCTGTACCGCCATCGCGGCGTCAATCTGGTGGCGTCGGGCGGGCGGTGGGCATTCCGTACCGCTCCCGACCTGGGTGATCAGTTGCGCACGGCAGTGGAGGTCTCTGCGAAACTGTCGCGTGCCGCCGTCGAAACCCTCGCCATTGTTGCCTATCATCAGCCGGTGACGCGCGCGGAGATCGAGGCAATCAGAGCGGTGGCGACTTCTAAGGGCACCCTGGACATCCTGATGGAGGCCGGATGGATACGGCCGGGCCGGCGGCGCGAAACGCCAGGCCGTCCCCTGACCTGGGTGACAACACCACATTTCCTTGATCATTTCGGTCTTGAAACCCTTCGCGACCTGCCGGGCGTTGATGATCTGCGCGCTGCCGGCCTGTTGGATAAATCCGCCGCTCTCCCCACCCTGCCGGGGCTGGAGCCTGCGAGCGAGTAAAGGCGCGGTATTGCTACTTTCTGCGGATCATATTACCTTCGTCCTGCACGCAAAGAGGGACAGGGTAATATGCGCAAGCTGGTTTTTGCGGCGGTTCTGCCTTTAACCCTGACGGCTTGTGCCAGCATGGTGGACAGGCCCACCACCGCCAGCGCTCTACCGGACGAAACGCCGGCGCAACTCTACGCCGCCGCGCTGTATGAAGCCGCTATTCCCAAGCCCTCCACCATCGGACCGGGGCTGTTGCGCATCGCACCTGATAATCCAAAGCTCTCCTGGCGCAATGGCCCCGATGGCAAGCAGGTGCTGGTGGCCTCTGTGATGTCCAGTTACGCTTACGATCGATACTACAGGGGTCAGCCAACCGGTGGGCCGACCGGCTGGGGCCAGATCTGGGTGACGGCCGTTCCGCAGCTTAAGGAATTCTGCACCGAGGTGCCCGGCGACGCTGCGGCCAAGACCCTGCGGGTGGTGCAATGGCTGGGCCTCAACCCCGCCAGCCCCTACGCCCAAGTGGTGGAGTTGTGGATTGAACCGGAACAGTTGGTCCGCCCCTGTCCCATTACCGATATCACCGCCGCCACCTGCACTCTGGACACGGCGGATCAATCGGGACCGCCCGCCGTGAAGGGAACGACCACCCGCCCCATCTGTGCGCCGGGTGATGCACCCTGCGCCGAAAAACAGTCCTATTGGGACTGGTTTGCCACCAATATGCGCCTGAACCTGAAGGAGGGCGGGGCACCCTGGACCCGGCTTGGTTACACGTTCGACTGGAAGCCTGCCAAGGATGGGGGCTTCGTGCGCTATGGCGGGTCGGAATTCGTGATGAAACCTGGGGCGAAATATCAGGTGCATGCCGCCTATACCCTGGCCGAGTACTGCGCGGCGCCGGGCTCCTAATCCCCCAACCGCCAATCGGCGGGTGCAGGACGGCGGTCGCCGGCCATGAAGCGGCCGCCATAGGGGGCCAGGCAGAGATCGACCAGGGCCAACACTTCGGCAGCGTCCTGGTCACCAAATAACTCCGCGAAGGCATGTTCAAAAGCGCTGGCCAGCATGGGGTCCAGGCGCATCAAAGCCTTGGCCAGACCCTTGCCGCTGCCGGTCCAGGCGCCGGCAGCCCGCACCGTGAAGTCTGCTAGTTCGATGTAAAGCCTGGAACCGATAGCCAATTGTTCGGCCGCACTGCGCGGCTGTGCCAGATCGGCGGCCAGGTCGGAGATGGAATAACGCCGTGTGCGTAGCTCCTGCTCCGTCAGGGGCGGGGGGCCGCCATCCAGTACGGCCTGCGCTTGGCGCTTCAGCTCTTCGATTAAGGCGGGGTCGCCCGCGATGGGCAGGCCATTGGCCACCATGCGGGCCAGCGACGGCTTGCCTTGTTTGCGGTCAGCCTCCCAGAAATAGGCCAGCGTGTCCGGGTCGTGCAGGAACAGTTCGACCATCACGCCCTGGCGTTCATGCGTTTCCCGCACCGCGGCCGGCAAATGATGGTGGATCAGAACGGCGTCGATGTCGGACCCCGGCCCGGCATTGCCCTTGGCGACCGATCCTGCCAGGAAGGCGGCGATAATGTCCGGTTGCTCCGTCCATTCACGCAGGATCGTGTCGGCCAGGTCGATGGTCGGGGTAATCGCACTCATCCCAGGCTTTCCCGCAGCAATTGCAAGGCCCGTCTCACGGTGGCCAGCCGCACCGTCGTGCGGTCACCGGGGAAGATATGGCGTTCCACCACACTATCGCCACCCCGCCTGGCCCGCGCGATGAAGACCAGCCCCACTGGCTTCGTTGCCGTCCCGCCCGTCGGCCCGGCAATGCCGGTGACGGCGACGGCCACATTGGCGCGGCTATGGGCGATGGCGCCTGCCGCCATGGCCTCGGCCACCCGGTCATTGACGGCACCCAACTCGGCGATCAGGGATGCCGGCACGCCCAGCATGTCGGTCTTTGCCGCGTTGGTGTAGGTCACGAACCCCCGGTCGACCACCGCACTGGATCCCGATACATGCGTCAGGCAGCCAGCAATCAACCCGCCGGTGCAGCTTTCCGCCGTGGCCAGCCACAGGCCGCGGGCCGCGAACCCGTCGCGGATGTCCTCGGCCAATTGCACCAGATCGGGCGGGAACATGGCGCCTACTCCAGGATTAGGGGCAGGCGGACGGTGGCGGCGGCCTGTGCGGCGATGCCTTCGCGCCGGCCCGTGAAGCCCAGCCCCTCCGTTGTCGTCGCCTTCACCGACACACGGGCCGGGCTCAGGCCCAGAATGTCCGCGACCCGCGCCACCATGGCATCCCGGTGCGGGCCGATCTTGGGCCGTTCGCAAATGATGGTGATGTCGACATGGGCGATGACCCCGCCCTTGTCCGCCACCAGGTCTGCGGCATGGCGCAGGAACTGCGCACTATCCGCCCCCTTCCATTTCGGGTCGCTGGGGGGGAAATGCAGGCCGATATCGCCCGCCGATATGGCACCCAGGATGGCGTCGGTGAGGGCGTGCAGGGCGACATCGGCATCGGAATGCCCATCCAGCGTGGCATCATGTGGCACCGACACGCCGCACAGCCAGACCTGATCGCCGGGCGCGAACTTATGCACGTCAAAGCCGGTGCCCGTGCGCACATCGCCCAGGCGGGCCAGGAACAGTTTCTCGGCGCGGGCCAGATCGTCTTGGTTGGTCACTTTCAGATTGTCCTGGTCACAGGGCACAAGGGTCACGGTCAGCCCCGCCTCTTCCGCCACGGCGGCATCATCGGTCAGGTTCAGGCCCGCAGCGCGGCGATGGGCGGGCAGGATATCGGCAAAGCGGAAGCCCTGCGGCGTCAGCGCCCGCCACAGAGCCGTACGGTCCACGGTTCCGGCACTGACAATGGCACCGCCCGCCACCGTCCCGCGCTTCAACGTGTCGGCCAGCGGTGTAGCGGCAATGGCGGCGGGGCTGGTTTCAAGCGCCGCAATCACATCACTGATGGCCTGTCGATCGACCAGCGGTCGGGCGGCATCATGGATCAGCACCAGATCGGGCGGGTGCCCGGCCATGGCCTCTAGCCCGTTCAGCACCGAATCCTGTCGCGTTGGCCCACCCGCGATGGGCGGGGGCAGGTCCAACCCCTCCACCGCCTTGTCATACAGGTCCCGGAAGGCCGGATCGATGACGACGCGCACGCCCGTTACCGCCGGATGGCGCAGGAACGCCTCCACCGTGCGGCGCAGGATGGGCTGTCCCGCCAGATGCAGATACTGCTTGGGCAGATCACCCCCGAAACGCAGGCCGCGTCCGGCGGCGACGATCAGGGCGGTGCAGGTGGGCATGGGCCACATCTCTTGTCATGGACAACCGGTCGCGACCCTAGCGCGGATACCGCAGCTTCGCCAATGCCCCCGCATCATGGGTGGCCCCTGTGTCGGGGCGAAAACCGCCATGCGGCGGTGAATATTGTGTTTTTTCAGACCTGTGATAAGCTCTGTGCCTAAATTTCATGCATTCGCGAAAATCGCCCACGGATTAGGCAGTTTTGCGACACGAACGTCAAGGTTCCGCGTCCCATGGTCAAGCCGCTTGCCCCCCTTCAGATCGGTCCTGTGCGTATTGAGGACCCGGTGATCCTGGCGCCCCTGTCGGGTGTGACCGACATGCCTTATCGCCGGCTGGTGAAGCGCACGGGCGCGGGGCTGGTCGTGTCAGAAATGATCGCCAGTCAGGCCATGATCCGCGCCACCCGCGAAAGCCTGCTGAAGACCGAATGGCACCTGGACGAAGCGCCGATTTCCATGCAGTTGGCGGGGTGTGAGCCCGAGGTGATGGGGGAGGCGGCCAAGCTGAATGTCGATCGCGGCGCCCATATCATCGACATCAATTTCGGCTGTCCCGTGAAGAAGGTGGTGAATGGCTTTGCCGGTTCGGCCCTGATGAAGGACGAATTGCTGGCCGGGCGCATCATGGAGGCGACGGTGAAGGCCGTTTCCGTTCCGGTAACAATGAAGATGCGGAAAGGTTGGGACGCCAACAACCTGAACGCCCCCAACATGGCCCGCATTGCCGAAGAATGCGGGATCAAGATGCTGACGGTCCATGGCCGCACCCGCTGTCAGATGTATAACGGCACCGCCGATTGGAAGTTCATCCGGCAGGTGAAGGAGGCGGTGAAGATCCCCGTCATCGCCAATGGCGACATCAACAGCTTTGACGATGCCGTCCGCTGTCTGGAGGAGTCCGGGGCCGATGGCATCATGATCGGGCGCGGCACCTATGGTCGCCCCTGGTTCATTGCCCAGGTCATGCATTACCTGCGCACGGGCGTGAAGCTGCCCGACCCGCCGCTGGCCGACCAGATGCAGACGGTCCTGGAACATTACGACGCCATCCTGGCCCATTACGGGGTGGAGGCCGGCATCAAGATCGCCCGCAAGCATGTCGCCTGGTATTCCAAGGGCATGAACGGGTCGGCCGATTACCGCCATCAGATCATGACCAGCGAGGACCCGGAACAGATGAAACAGCAGATCATCGCCTTCTATTCCGCCGCCCTGGATCGCGGTGTCACTGAACGGATTGCTGCCTGATGGCGCGCACGCCGCCGGCCCGCCGCATCGGCGGGGATATCGACCCGACCTCCATCCTGGCCGCATTGCCCGACCCCGTGATGGTGGTGGATGGCGATGGGCTGATCCGCTTCATCAATCTGGAAGCCCAGGAATTCTTCGATGTGTCCGCGACCCGCGTCCTCGGCACGAAGCTGACGGAGTTGATCCCGGAGGACAGCCCCGTGCTGGGCCTGCTGGAACAGGCGCGGATCACCCATGCCACCGTCTGCGAATATGGTGTTCAGGTGGAAACGGCGCGCATCGGGCCGCATTCTGTCACCATGCAGGCGGCCCCCTTGGGCGACCCGCCGGATCAGGTGGTGCTGACCATCCATGAACGCTCCATCGCGCGGCGCATCGACAAGCAGTTGAACCATCGCGGTGCCGCCCGCTCCGTCGTCGCCATGGCCGCCATGCTGGCGCATGAGGTGAAGAACCCGCTGTCCGGTATCCGGGGTGCGGCGCAGTTGCTGGAAGAAAACGCCAGCGAGGATGACCAGATCCTGACCCGCCTGATCTGTGACGAGGCGGACCGCATCGTGGCCCTGGTCGACCGGATGGAGGTGTTCACCGATGGCCGCCCGCTGGAGCGCCAGGCGGTCAACATCCATGCCGTCCTGGAGCATGTGCGCCGCATCGCCCAGACGGGCTTTGCCCGCCATATCCGATTTATTGAGAAATACGACCCGTCACTGCCGCCCGTGTTGGGCAATCGCGACCAACTCGTGCAGGTCTTCCTCAATCTGGTCAAGAACGCGGCAGAAGCCTGCCCCGAACAGGGCGGTGAGATTCTTTTGACCACCGCCTATCAGCATGGCGTGCGTCTGGCCGTTTCCGGATCGGACAGCCGGATGCAGTTGCCGCTGCTGGTTTGCGTGGGCGATAACGGCCCCGGCATCCCCGAAGATATCCGTGCCAATCTGTTCGATCCCTTTGTTACGACGAAGATGAATGGAACCGGCCTGGGTCTTGCATTGGTCGCCAAGATAATCGGTGACCATGGTGGGGTCATCGACTTTGAAAGCGTACCAAAGCGTACGATCTTCAAGGTCTCCCTACCGGTCACCGACCAGAACGGTCACGGAGAGGGTGCCTAAAAAATGGGCGCAACCATTCTCGTCGCAGATGATGATCGGGCCATTCGGACGGTGCTGACCCAGGCTTTGGCCCGCCTGGGACATGAGGTGAAGACCACCGGCAACGCCGCCACGCTGTGGCGGTGGGTGCAGGAGGGGGAGGGCGATCTGGTCATCACCGATGTGGTGATGCCGGACGAAAACGGCCTCGACCTTGTGCCGCGCATCAAGAAACTGCGTCCCGACCTGCGCATCATCGTGATGAGCGCGCAGAACACGCTGTTGACGGCGGTCAAGGCGGCGGAACGCGGGGCGTTCGATTACCTGCCCAAACCCTTCGATCTGAAGGATTTGATGGCGATCGTGCAGAAGGCGCTGTCCGCGCCGGCGCAGGCCCCGGCCCCCGTTGCCGCCCCCGTCGAAGACCCCGAGGAGGAGGCGCTGCCCCTGATCGGGCGGTCGCCGGCCATGCAGGAGATTTACCGCGTCCTGGCCCGCCTGATGGGCACGGACCTGACGGTGATGATCACGGGCGAAAGCGGGACCGGCAAGGAACTGGTGGCCCGCGCCCTGCACGATTATGGCAAGCGCCGGGGCGGCCCGTTTGTCGCCATCAACATGGCGGCCATCCCGCGCGAACTGATCGAGAGCGAGCTGTTCGGGCATGAGAAGGGGGCCTTTACCGGCGCTACCATGCGCTCCACGGGTCGGTTTGAACAGGCGCAGGGCGGCACCCTGTTCCTGGACGAAATCGGCGACATGCCGCTGGAGGCGCAGACGCGCTTGCTGCGCGTGTTGCAGGAAGGCGAATACACAACCGTCGGCGGGCGCACGCCGATCAAGACCGATGTCCGCATCGTGGCGGCCACCCACCGCGACCTGCGTACCTTGATCCGTCAGGGCCTGTTCCGTGAGGATTTGTTCTACCGCCTCAACGTCGTGCCCATCCGCCTGCCGCCGCTGCGCGAACGCACAGAGGATGTGCCGGCCCTGGTCCGCCATTTCCTGAACCAGGCCGCCCAGCAGGGATTGCCCGCCAAGTCTGTGGACAATGCCGCCATGGACCGGCTGAAGCGTTACCGCTGGCCCGGTAACGTGCGCGAGCTGGAAAACATGGTCCAGCGTCTGGCGGCCCTGTACTCCCAGGAAGTGATCAGCCTCGACGTCATCGACACCGAACTGGCCGAAGCCAACCCGGCGGCGGCCCCGGTGCAGGAACCGGTGAACGAAGGCCTGTCAGCGGCGGTCGAACGCCACCTGCGCGAATATTTCGCGGCGCATAAGGACGGTATTCCTGCGGCGGGCCTTTATGACCGGATTCTGCGCGAGGTGGAGCGTCCGCTGCTGTCCCTGTCGCTGACCGCGACACGGGGCAACCAGATCAAGGCAGCACACATGCTGGGCCTGAACCGGAACACGCTGCGCAAGAAGATCAGGGATTTGGATATTCAGGTGGTGCGGGGGTTGAAGTAACAACGCATTCGCCTGCTCCCAATTGCCTCCCCCGCGAAAGCGGGGGTCCAGGGGCCATGGGGAGGAACGTTGCCAAGACACGCCAAAGCCGTTCGGCTCAGATCGCATCCGCTCCCCTCCACTCCCCAGCGTCATCCCCGCGTAAGCGGGGACCCAGCGTCAGGCGCGGTTAGCGCCGATATGAGTCATGTTGCAGCTACCGCTGCTCTCGCTGGGTCCCCGCTTACGCGGGGATGACGCTGGGGGGCAGGCACCAACCGCTTCAAGCTAAACCAGCTGCCAGCCTCAGGCGGCGTCGTGACGTTTCAGCAATATCTCCAACGACACCGTCTCGCTCCGCCCGGCGCGGACAGCCTCCAGTTCCGCCTGGGCCAGGTAGGCGTCTTCCATGTCCTGAAGATGTTCTTCAAGTGCCTCCCGAATGTACGAAGCCTTGGTCCGGCCCGTGGCACGGGCCAGCGCATCAAGCCGCTGTTCGATATCCGCATCAAGGCGAACACTGACGGGCATGGCGACTTCTCCAGGGCGTCTTGCGCGTACTTTACCCCATCCCCTACACATCGAACGGGGGACACAAGGATTGGGACGATGGGCTGCTGGAACAGCGAAAGGGCGGGGGCATTTGCCATTGCTCTTTCACACCCGTCCCCATACCCTCGTTCCGCTATAAACAGTCTGGCCGAAGGACCGGGCCGCCATGCGCGAAGTCCAGATTACCGATGCCAAGGCGCATCTGACCCAGTTGATTGACGCGGTGGAGCGGGGGGAGACGGTGGTCATCACCCGTCATGGCCGCGCCGTGGCCCGCCTTGTGCCGGAGCCGGAAAGCCACACAGCGAAAACCCGTCAAACCATGGACGAAATCGCCGCATTTCGACAGACCATGCCGCGCCTGTCACTGGATGAAATCCGCCAGGCGCGTCACGAGGGGCACTGCAACTGATGCCGTTCGTGGTGGATGCTTCCGTCGCCGCGATATGGTTGCTGCCTGACGAAGGCAATCCGGTTGCAGATGTCGCTTATCAGCGGTTGCTGACCGACACAGCTTTGGTTCCATCCATCTGGTGGTACGAGATGCGCAATATCTTCATCAGCAACGAACGGTGCCGCCGCATCAGTAGCGAGCATACCGTGCGGGCGCTGACGCTCCTGTCGGGTCTGCCGATCAAGGTCAGCGCAATCCCAGACAGTGACAACATCATGGCGCTGGCCCGAAAGAATCGCCTGACCATCTATGATGCCGCCTACCTCGAACTGGCCCAACGTGAGATCATCCCACTCGCCACTTTGGACGATGCGTTGATAAGTGCAGCGGCGTCGGAGGGTGTTGTACTGATACGATAAGGCAATCGGCCAATTGTAGCCTTGAATGTCGGGCGAGTTACCGGCGTCGGCGCTGTCGACACCGAACTAACCGAAGCCAACCCGGCAGCCTCCGTGCAGGAACTTGAGATCAAGGGCCGGTCGGTCGCTTATTGAGTAATTTAATAATCGGAAATTTAGCTGTTTCGCACGGAAAATTTAATCAATTGCCTTATTTTACAAAGATTTGCCGATTGGATAGAGCGAGACAAGCATAAAAGTCGAGGTTTGGATCGTTGGAGAGTTGGCCTTCACTGAGGTCAATTGGAACAGGTAGTGATTGGCTCGCCCTATGCTTTTGTGTAATTTCATTGGTTCGACGGATGGAGTATTCGCGGAAAGTATCGGGGTCTCCTTGTAGCGCGAGTGCATGATAATAAGATGACACAATTTGAAATGCTGCTTCTCCAAATAGGACGAAGCGTCGTCCGATCATGACTGATTTCTCTGGGTATTTTTTCTGAATTTCTGTGCGCAGAGTGTTCAGTTCATTTTTTTCTTCCGGTAAGCAGTGGTACATAGCGAAGTAATACAGTTGAAAAGCTTCTTCAGAGCCATCTAGGGCCCTTTCAAGGGCTGTGGTAGATGCAAATAAAAGTTGGCGGTCAGAATCTACGGGTTTCTCCTGATTTATTAGTTTTCTAAGCGCTTTGAAAATCATACTTCACCTATGCATAATTATTTGTCAAAATGGACGGATAATTTTAGTTGTGAGGCATATTTAATCTATATGTTGGTGCTTACGTGCTTGCGTCACCATTTGGAGTTTTCAGGTTATGGCGTTTCAGCACCGCCTCAAGAGGTACGGTCTCACTGCGCCCTGCCAGCACGTTCTCCAGTTCAGCCCCTGCAAGACGGGCATCTTCTATATCCTGAAGATGGTCCTCAATGGCTCCATGAAGGTTATCCGGTGTAATCACCTCAATCATGGCGGCGAGGTCAAGTTCGTCCGTTGGCACCGGTTCAATCACGATCCGACCCGCCTCTTCCCGCACATAGACGGTGGCATCCATATCCAGCTTTGCGGCGCGCAGGATTGCGGCGGGGATATGGACAGCGGCGCTGTCGCCCGATTTCTTCATCGTCACCTGCATGATGAAACTCCATCGGCCTGAGCAAACTTTTTGGCATCCTATCATGGGGAAATGCGGCCCGCCACGCCCCAGGCCCAACGCCAGCCCCCACCACACCCTGTTGCAGCTTTATCACGTTGCGGGCTGGCGTCCGGTGTAGCTTTCTGGTAACAGTGTCCCCCTGGTTCTGACAGCCCAAGGCAGACGCTTTGCCCCGTTCCGGATCGTCACACGCCCGTAGCCACTTCCCCGGTGTCCCCGCATGACGGCAACGGCACCCGGCATCGCCCCCCGGTCGGATGGGCTTTGGCGGCGCATTGTGCGCTGGTCGCGGGGGCGGCATCTGTCCACGCTTGCCGGTATCCTGCTGATTGTCGCGGCCATTGCCGCCGGGGCGGCGACCTATGCCGCGCTGACGGAGACGCTGCCCGTCGCCATTGATCAGAATACCCTGATGCTGCTGCTGACGCTGGATGGCGTGTTGCTGTTGCTGCTGGGGGCGGTGGTGGCGCGGCGGATTGTGGCGCTGTGGGTGGAGCGGCGCCAAGGTTTGGCGGCGTCACGGCTGCATATGCGGCTGGTGGCGGTGTTCTCCATCCTGGCGGTGGCGCCGGCCATCATCATGGCCATCTTCTCTGCCCTGTTCTTCTATGTCGGCCTGCAAAGCTGGTTTTCCGACCGGGTGCGGCTGGTGGTGGATGAAAGCCTGGCGGTGGCCGAAGGCTATCTGAAGGAACATCAGCAGACCCTGTCGCGCGACGCCGAGGTGATGCGCAACGATCTGGCGCGTCTGCCGCTCAATATCTATTGGGACCCGCCGCGCTTCCGCCAGTATTTCCAGTCACAAGCCCTGATGCGCAATGTGACGGAGGCGGTGATCTTCGACGGTACGGGGCAGGTGACGGCCGTGTTCGGCCTGGGCTTCGCCTTCGATTTCACTACCGTGCATGCCGAGGATCTGGAGCGCGCGCGCAAGGGCGAGGTGGTGCTGATCGTCAGTGAGGGTGGCAACCGCGTGAATGCCATAGTCCTGCTGGACCAGGATTTTGACCGCTTCCTGTTCATTGGCCGCCCGGTGGAAAGCCGGGTGCTGGAACATATGGATGTGACGCAGAGTGCGGTTCAGGAATATCGCCATATGGAGGAACAGCGGTTCGCGCTGCAGACCCGCATGGCGGTGATCTTTGTCGGCGTGGCGGTGCTGTTGCTGCTGGCCGCCATCTGGCTGGGCCTGAACTTTGCCACATATCTGGTGGCGCCCATCTCGTCCCTGATTGCGGCGGCTGAACGTATCCGCGCCGGCGATCTGACGGCGCGTGTGCCCGATAGCGGGCTGGAACCGGAGGATGAACTGGTCAGCCTGTCCCGTGCGTTTAACCGCATGACCAGCCAGTTGGAAAGTCAGCGGTCGGAACTGGTGGAGGCCAACCGGCAGTTGGATTTGCGCCGCCGGTTTACAGAGGCCGTGCTGGCCGGCGTGTCGGCAGGTGTGCTGGGCCTGGACCAGAATGGCCGCATCAACCTGCCCAACCTGTCGGCGGCCAACCTGCTGTCGGTGGGTGATCCCTCATCGCTGATCGGGCGCGACCTGCTGGAGGTGGTGCCGGAGCTGGAAGAGCTGATGGGCAATATCCGCCGGCGCGGCGGCAAGCAGGTGGAAGGGCAGGTGCAGATCCGCCGCCTGGGGCAGCAGAAAACCCTGCTGGTGCGGGTCGCGGCGGAGGTGGTGGGGGGCGAGGTCAAGGGCTATGTTGTCACCTTTGACGATGTCTCCGAACTGATGTCGGCGCAGCGCAAGGCGGCGTGGGCCGATGTGGCGCGGCGCATCGCGCATGAGATCAAGAACCCGCTGACGCCCATTCAACTGTCGGCGGAACGGCTGCGGCGTAAATATCTGAAGGAAATCACCAGCGATCCCGACACGTTCAAGGCCATGACCGACACGATCGTGCGGCATGTCGATGATATCGGGCGCATGGTAGATGAATTCTCGGCCTTTGCCCGCATGCCGCAGCCGGTGATGAAGCCGACGGCCATGCAGGATTTGACGCGCCAGTCGGTGCTGTTGCAGGCATCCGCCTATCCGGCGATCAAGTTCACCTGCGACATGGCGGACGCCCCGCTGGTTGTCACCTGTGACAGCCGGCAATTGGGTCAGGCGCTGACCAATCTGTTGAAAAATGCCGGCGAAGCCATCGAAGGCCGGTTGGAGGAAACACCCGCTGGCGCGGAAAAGCTACCGGGTGAAATCACGGCCCGCATCCGGGTGGAGGATGAACGGGTCCTGCTGGCGGTTGAGGATAATGGCAAGGGTCTGCCGCAGTCCGAGGAACGGGACAGGCTGACCGAGCCTTATGTGACCACGCGGGCCAAGGGCACGGGCCTTGGTCTCGCCATTGTGAAGAAGATCATGGAAGACCATGGCGGTGCGATATTGCTGGAGGACCGGCCGGGCGGGGGCGCCCGTGTCACACTGGTCCTGCCGCGCAACATCGCACCCACCGCCACGGTCACGCCGGATATGAACACCGCCGACGCGCGGAGGGGTTGAGAAGACATGGCACACGACATTCTGATCGTCGATGACGAGGCTGATATCCGCATGCTGATTGCCGGCATCCTGGAGGATGAAGGCATGAAGACGCGGGAGGCGGCGGATGCGGACCAGGCCCTGGCCGCCGTCGCCGCCCGCCGGCCCAGTCTGGTCATCCAGGATATCTGGTTGCAGGGCAGCCGCCTGGACGGGTTGCAGGTGCTGGCCGAGCTGAAGCGCGACCACCCCGACGTGCCCGTTGTCATGATTTCCGGCCACGGCAATATCGAAACGGCCGTCGCGGCCATCAAGAACGGGGCCTATGATTTCATCGAAAAGCCGTTCAAGGCCGACCGCCTTTTGCTGCTGGTCGAACGCGCGATTGAGGCAGCGCGTCTGCGCCGAGAGAACCGCGAGTTGCGGGTCAAGGTCGGGGCCGATTTCGATCTGATCGGCCGTTCGCTGCCCGTGAACCAGTTGCGCCATTCGGTGGAAAAGGTGGCCCCGACCGGTTCCCGCGTCCTGATCTCCGGCCCGCCAGGCAGCGGCAAGGAGGTGGTGGCCCGCATGCTGCATGCCAAGTCGCGGCGCAATGACGGGCCGTTCGTGGCGCTGAACTGCGCCACCATGCGGCCCGACCGGCTGGAGGTGGAACTGTTTGGTACAGAGCACGGGTTCGAGGGCGGCGGCCGCAAGGTCGGCACTTTTGAACAGGCCCATGGCGGCACCTTGTTCCTGGATGAGGTGGCGGACATGCCGCTGGAAACCCAGGGCAAAATCGTCCGTGTGCTGCAGGAACAGACGTTTGAGCGGGTGGGCGGCACCTCGCGGGTGGAGGTGGATGTCCGTGTCATCGCCTCGACCAACCGCGACCTGACGGCGGAGATTGAGATCGGCCGCTTCCGCCAGGATCTGTTCTACCGCCTGTCCGTTGTGCCCCTGAAGATGCCGCCGCTTCGGGAACGCCGGGAGGATATCCCCTTGCTGGCCCGGCATTTCATGCAACGGACCGCGGAGACGGCGGGCCTGCCGGTCCGGGTGTTCGGGGAGGATGCGATGGCGGCGTTGCAGGCCTATGACTGGCCGGGCAATGTCCGGCAGTTGCGCAATACGGTGGAATGGCTGCTGATCATGGTGGCTGGCGACCCGTCAGAGGCGATCCGCGCCGACATGCTGCCGCCCGAGATTGGCGCCATCACGCCCACCGTCCTGAAATGGGACAAGGGCGGGGAGATCATGGGCCTGCCCCTGCGCGAGGCGCGCGAAGTGTTTGAGCGGGAATATCTGCTGGCCCAAGTCACCCGCTTTGGCGGCAATATCTCCCGCACCGCCAGCTTTGTCGGCATGGAACGCTCTGCCTTGCACCGCAAGCTGAAATCGCTGGGCGTGCATGGCTCGGACAAGAATGGGCTGAAGCTGGTGGAGTAAGCAGCAACGGTTGCTGCGCTTCTTTTCCCGTCAATTCCTGACAGGGTACTCTTCATGAAAGTCATCGTCTGTGGCGCCGGGCAGGTCGGCTCTAACATTGCCAAATATCTGGCGTCGGAGGGCAACCATGTCACCGTCATCGACCAGTCGCCCGAACTGATCCAGAAGATCAGCGATACGCTGGACGTCCAGGCCATGGTGGGCTTTGCCTCGCACCCCAATGTGCTGGAGGCCGCCGGGGCTGCGGATGCCGACATGCTGATCGCCGTAACCCTGGCGGACGAGGTCAACATGGTCGCCTGCCAGGTGGCGGCCAGCCTGTTCAACGTGCCGACCAAGATTGCGCGTGTGCGCCATCAATCCTACCTTCAGCCCATCTGGGCCGATCTGTTCTCCCGCGAGCATCTGCCGATCGACTTCATCATCTCACCCGAGATCGAGGTGGCGCGGGCAGTGTCGCGGCGGTTGCAGGTGCCAGGCGCATTCGACATGATCCCCCTGGCGGACGGCCTGGTGAAAGTGATCGGTGTGGTTTGCACCGACAATTGCCCGATCATCAACACCCCACTGCGGCAGTTGACCGGCCTGTTCCCCGATCTGGCCATCGAGGTTGTGGCCATCATCCGCGGTGACCGGCAGTTCATCCCCGGTGGCAATGATCAGATGTTGCCGGGTGATGAGGTTTATTTCGTTGCCGATACGAATCATGTCAGCCGCGCCATGGCGGCCTTTGGCCATGAGGAACGGCAGGCGCGGCGCGTCATTATCGTGGGCGGTGGCAATATTGGCCTGTGTCTGGCGGAAGAGATTGAACAGAACCAGCCCGGCGTGTCGGCCCGCATCATTGAGGTAGACCGCCGTCGCGCCACCCTTGTGGCGCAAAAACTGAAGCGCACCATGGTCCTGCATGGCGATGGGCTGGACCCTGCCATTCTGGAGGAGGCAAATGTGGCCGCCTCAGAGACCGTGGTTGCGGTCTCCAACAGTGACGAGGGCAATATCCTGGCCAGCCTCCTGGCCAAACGCAATGGCTGCAAGCGCGCCATCACCCTGATTAACAAGACCACCTATCAGCCGCTGGTCCTGCCGCTGGGCATTGATGCCGTGGTCAGCCCCCGGTCCATCACGGTGTCATCCATCCTGCAGCATGTGCGCCGGGGCCGCATCAAGGCGGTGCATTCCCTGCGTGAGAATTTTGCCGAGGTGATCGAGGCAGAGGCACTGGAAACCTCTACCCTGATCAACACGCCGCTGAAAGATATCCGCCTGCCGGAGGGCATTATCGTGGGGGCCATCGTGCGCGCCGGCAAGGTGATCATCCCGCGCCCCAGCACCGTCATCAAACCCAACGACCGGGTGATCATCCTGGCCGAGGTGGGGCAGGTGAAGAAGGTGGAGAAGATGTTCGCCGTGCGGCTGGAGTTTTTCTGATCCGGTTAATATTCATTGCCGCTGATATTATTTGAACCCTTCTATCGACCTCCGGATGGGCCCGCTGGCGGTTGAAGCCCGGTGGTCGGGTCCGATCACTGGGACATGGTGTTAGAAGCCTGTCAGAATCCGCAGTCTGCGTTCTATTAGGGCGATTACGGGACCCCAGTCGCCTGACTGCTGCTGTCGAAACAGGGTTGCGGTTGGGTACCATGGGCTTGACGTTCTATCGCGTAGCCAGCGCCAATCACTGGGCCAGCCCAGCAGTACCCATGTTGGCCGTTTGCACGCCCCAGCCAGATGGGCGACGGATGTATCAACGCTGATCACCAGATCAAGCCGGCCTAAAGCAGCGGCCGTATCCGCAAAGTCGTTTAACAAAGGACCGAGATCGGTAACGCCTGGGCGGGAAGCCAGTGAACAGGACTGTTGCGGCCTCATGTATTTTTGCAGCAGGAACCAAGCGATCCCTGGTATCGACAGTAATGGCTCTAGTGCCGAGACAGGGATTGACCTGTTCTGGTCATTATGGTGATCCGGATTGCCCTGCCAAACCAAACCGACGCGTAAGGTCCCGCGTCGTGCCATGATCCGCGCTGCCCACTGTTCCTGTTCAGCCGTTGGCGGTCTTAGATACGGGGTCTGATTTGGAACGGTGGAAAGCGTGGTCTTGAATATTCCGGGCAAACTGGCAATCGGCACATGGGTTGTGAAAGGGGGCAGGCCAGTACTGCCGGGAAAATCCGCCGCCCTTTCCACAATATGCAGGGACTGCCGGCTGAAACTGCTTTCAAGTAACCGGACCAAACTGTTTTGCGCTTCCACGACCACCTTTCCTTGAAAGGCTTCCGCAGCCATTGGAATATATCGCGCCATCTGCAGTGTATCACCCATCCCTTGTTCGGTATGGATCAGCAAACAGCCATCAGGGTTTGGATCACCTCTCCATTGCGGGGCGTTGAAGTTCCGGCTTCCCGCAGCCATGCCACCATGGCCGCACCACCGCGCCTCAAACTGCCGCCACCCTTCCTCATACCGTCCTTCGCGTAAAAGACAGAGGGAGAGATTCCAGGCTGCCTTTGCGGAATCTGTTTCAATCTTGAGCGCTTGTTCAAGGTCCGTAATCGCGTCGGCATCCCGGCCCAGAACATGAAGCGTGATGCCGCGCTGAATAAGGGCACCAACCATATTCGGCTTCAGAGCGAGTGCATGGTCATAGCAGGCAACGGCGTCGTTCAGCCGCCCTGCATTTTCATGAAGACGTCCCAGGTTGAAAAAGCCCGTGGCATCGGGCTGCAATCTTACCGCATTTTCAAGTGAAACTCTCGCTTCGTCAAATCGCCTTAATGTTGTTAAGCAGATCCCCAGGTTGGTATGTAAATCGACATTATCCGGTGCTAATGTGATTCCGAGCCTATAAGAGGCTACGGCCGCGTCCCAATCATGTTGAGATTGGGCAATTAGGCCCAATCCGTTCAAGGCCGCTACATCATTTGGGCTGATTTTCAACAGGGTGCGGTAATAATTACCTGCTTCTTGATACTGACCATCTTCAAGGTTGATCGCAGCTAGATTGATCAGGGACATTCTTAAAGCGAGTTCGTCGGGCTCCATCATGGAAAGCACTTGCCCATAGAGTTCCCGTGCCTGGGAAAAATCTTCGGATTTGTGTGCCTGTAGGCCAAGATTGTAGAGTGATCGAGATTTTTTATGGCTGTCCATGTTATTCATTTTTCTGCTTTGTTAAAGATTTTATCCACTTAATTTGCCAAGACGGTGGTGTCTTTGGGAGCATATCTTATTTAATCATTCGCTGTCAGAGGTTTCAATGAATCCAAGAAGCCCTTCTGTTTACATAAAATATATGGGAATAGCGGATTGGTGTTCTTCAGATTGGATCATGCGAGGCTTATGACCTAGGCAGAGCAAATTTCAGTCTGGCATAGCGCATTCTTCGGCCGTTGGGGCAAGGTCCACAATGACAATTCCGCCCCTTGACCATGCGGGGCCGGACGCGCGACATCTGGCGTAGAAATCACCGATGGACCGCTCCCATGCCCCGCATCGCCTATGTCAATGGCCGCTACGTCCCGCACGCTGATGCCAGCGTGCATATTGAGGACAGGGGGTTTCAGTTTGCCGATGGCGTTTATGAGGTGGTCACCATCGTCGATGGTCGGCTGGCCGACGCGGACGGGCACCTGACCCGGCTGGCGCGGTCGCTCAAAGAACTGTCGATCCCGTGGCCGGTGAAGCCAGCGACCCTGCGCTTTGTTATGGGCGAAATGGTCCGGCGCAACCGCGCGCGCCATGCACTTCTGTATATTCAGATCACGCGCGGTGTGGCGCCGCGTGATTTCAAATTCCCGAAGAACCCGGCTCCGACCCTGGTCCTGACCTGCCGACGCACCGCCTTTCAGCCGGCAGCCACCCTGGAGAAGGGCGTGTCGGTCATCACCATGCCCGATATCCGCTGGCTGCGCCGGGACATCAAATCCACCAGCCTGCTGCCGCAGGTGCTAGGCAAGCAGAAGGCGGCAGAGGCGGGGGCGTTTGAGGGCTGGATGGTGGACGACCAAGGTTTCGTGACCGAGGGCTGTTCGTCCAACGCCTGGATCGTTACCACTGACGGCATCCTGGTGACCCGCCAGCCCAGCAATGAGATTTTGAACGGCATCACCCGTCTGTCCATTCTGGATTGCGCCCGCGATCTGGGCATAGCGTTTGAGGAAAGGGCGTTCCGCGTGGATGAGGCCTATGCCGCGCGTGAGGCCTTCATTTCCAGCGCCAGCACCTTCGCTCTGCCGGTCACCCGTATCGACGGGCACACCATCGGTGACGGCAAGCCCGGCGCCCTCAGCCTGCGCCTGCGCCAAGCCTATATGGACCATATTGGTTCGACTGACCCTGTGAGTGCCAAGTGACCCTTGATCATCCGGCTCCCCCCTTTGACCGCCTGCCGCGCGCCATTCTGTTCGATTGGGACAATACGCTGATCAGCAATTGGCGCTGCGTCCATGCCTCCGTCAACGCGGCCCTGCGCGCCTTCGACAAACCAGAATGGACGCTGGAGGAGAGCTATGGGCGCATCCGCAAATCCCTGCGCGACAGTTTCCCGGAGATTTTCGGGGAGGAATGGCCGCGCGCCCGCGACATTTTCTACGCGCATTTTGAAGCCAACCACCTAACCCACACCGACGTGCTGGAGGGGGCGACGGAAATGCTACGCATCCTGCATGGCCTGGGCATTCGGCTGGGTGTGGTGTCTAACAAGACAGGCCGGTTTCTTCGGGCCGAGGCCGAGATGCTGGGCTGGGCGCCCTTGTTCGTCGCGCTGGTCGGGGCGACCGATGCGGCGGCGGATAAGCCGGACCCGGCCCCCGTTCACCTGGCGCTGAAGCCCATGGGGTTTGAGCCCGGCCCGGATATCTGGTTCGTCGGCGACGCTGATGTCGATATGGAGATCGCGCATCGCACGGGCCTGACCCCCATTCTGGTGGGGGATACACCGCATGTCGGCGATGGTTTGGATCGCTTCCCCCCCGCACTATGTCTTGACGGGTGTGCGGCGATTTCATCCTTGGTGAAACGGATTGCTGCTACCATATCGACGGACATCCGCACTGTTGGCTGAAAGGGTGATTGTCGGATATCCTGATCAAACTTGGGCCCCCGTCGGATGGGTGCCCCAATAACCCGAGCATAAGCGAGGCTGCTCCAATGTCAGAAAAATCCCAAAATGTGCAGGACGTGTTCCTGAACCATGTCCGCAAGAGCAAGACACCGGTGACCGTATTCCTGGTCAACGGTGTCAAGCTGCAGGGCATCATCACCTGGTTTGACAATTTCTCCGTGCTGCTGCGCCGCGACGCCCATTCGCAGCTTGTCTATAAGCACGCGATCTCGACCGTGATGCCGGCGCATCCGATCCAACTGTTCGATCCGCCGGCCAAGGAGACCGACCACGACTGAGTTGAGTAATCACGAGGGGCGCGGGTCATCCACCCGCGCCCTCGTCCTGCATCCGGTCCTGCCTGAGGACCGGAACGACGCACGTGGCCCCGAATCCCGCCTGGAAGAGGCGATGGGTCTGGCCGCCGCCATCGACCTTGACGTGGCCTATGCCCGCGCCATCCGCGTGACCCGCCCGCGCCCAGCGACATTGCTGGGGACCGGTGCGGTGGAGGAGGTGGCTGCCCTGGTGAAGGACGCAGATATCGGTCTGGTCATTGTTGACCAATCCCTGACCCCCATTCAGCAGCGCAACCTGGAGCGTGACTGGAAGGCCAAGGTCATTGATCGCACTGGCCTGATTCTGGAGATTTTCGGAAAGCGGGCCCGTACGCGTGAAGGCCAGCTTCAGGTGGAACTGGCGGCCCTGACCTATCAGCGCTCCCGCCTTGTCCGCTCCTGGACCCACCTGGAACGCCAGCGAGGTGGTTTCGGTTTCCTGGGCGGTCCGGGTGAAAGCCAGATCGAAATGGACCGCCGCCTGATCAGCGACCGGATCGTGAAGCTGAAGGGCGAGTTGGAGGAGGTGCGCCGCACCCGTGGCCTGCACCGTAAGGCGCGCGAAAAGGTGCCCTACCCGGTGGTGGCGCTGGTTGGTTACACCAACGCGGGCAAATCCACCCTGTTCAACCGCATGGCCGGGGCGGATGTCTTCGCCAAGGATCTGCTGTTCGCCACGCTTGATCCGACCATGCGATCCATCATGCTGCCGTCGAACCGCAAAATCATCCTGTCGGACACGGTGGGCTTCATCTCCGACTTGCCGCACGGTCTGGTGGAAGCGTTCCGCGCTACCCTGGAGGAGGTGATGGCCGCCGACATCATCCTGCATGTACGCGATGTTTCGCACCCCGATACCGAGGCGCAGAAGGCCGACGTCGAGTCTGTCCTGAAGGGCCTGGGCATTGAGGTTGATACCGATCCGCGTGTGATGGAGGTCCTGAACAAGCTGGACCGTCTGGGGGAGGAGGATCAGCAGACCCTTCTGCGCCAGGCGCGGCGTAATGGTGGCATCGCCATTTCGGCCCTCACCGGCTCTGGCCTGGATACGTTGTTTGACGCGATCGACCGCCGCATGGTGGCCGGACGCGAAGTGGTGGAGTTCGACATCGATGTCAGCGACGGTGCCGCCATCGCCTGGCTCTATGGCAAAGGTGAGGTGCTGGACCGCCAGGATGACGAAACCTGCGCCCGCCTGCGCGTCGGACTGGACCCGGCTGATCTGGCCCGGTTTCAGGATCGTTTCCCCTATCGCGTGCGTGAACAGGCGCTGGCATCATGACCCTTCCTGACCCTGATAAGGTGGCCGCCATTATCCGGGATGTGGCGGCCACCGAAATCATCCCCCGCTTCCGCAGCCTGTCCAAGGCTGACATTAAGGAGAAGGGGCCGGGCGATCTGGTGACCGTCGCTGATGAAGCAGCAGAGCGGGCACTGACCGCACGCCTGTCCGACCTGCTGCCCGGCTCGTTGGTGGTGGGGGAGGAGGCGTGCGCCGCTGATCCCACCATCTTGTCCCGCATCACGACCGGCAACGATCCGGTCTGGATCATTGATCCCGTTGATGGGACGAGTAATTTTGCCAGTGGTCGCCCGGTCTTCGCCGTACTGCTGGCCCTCGCGGTCAAGGGGCAGACCGTGGCTGGCTGGATCTTTGATCCAATGGGCGAACGGATGGCCGTGGCGGAGCGGGGGCAGGGCGCCTGGATGGATGGACAGCGGTTGACAGCTTTGTCCGGCGGCGCCCTGGCAACGCTGCGCGGGTCGCTTTCCACCAAATTCTTCCCACCGGAGGAAAAGAAGCGGATCGAGGCGCTACGCCCGCACTTTGCCTCCACCTACCGCCTGTTCTGTGCGGCACATGAATATCTGAACCTGCTGACCGGCAAGGGACAGTTCGCACTTTACAACCGCACCATGCCCTGGGACCACGCCGCCGGCGCCCTTGCCTATGCAGAGGCGGGTGGTCATGTGGCCCGTTGGGATGGCGACACTTATCAACCCGGCCGAACCGATGGCGGTATCCTGCTGGCGGGCGACCGGGAGACCTGGGACCAGTTGCGCCGTTTGTTGTTTCCAGGTTTACACTGAGGGTGGCGTGCGCCACCCTTAACCCTTCGCCTTCAGCAGATCGCGGATTTCAGTCAGCAGAAGTTCGCTCTTGGTCGGCTCCACCGGCTTGGCTTCTTCTTTCTTTTTGAAGCGGTTTACCTGCTTGACCAGGATGAACACCGCCCAGGCGACGATGAAGAACTTGATCACCGCATTGATGAACAGGCCATAATTGATGGTGGTGACACCGGCGTCCTTGGCGGCCTTCAATGACGGGTAGTCACCGCCCGACAGGCTGATGAAATAGTCGGAGAAGTCGATCCCACCCATCAAGTAACCAATGGGCGGCATCAGGATATCATTGACCAATGAGGTCACGATGGCGGTAAAGGCGGCACCGATAATGATACCAACCGCCAGATCCACCACATTACCACGGCTGATGAAGGTCTTGAATTCGTTGAGCATGGGTTCCCCGTTCCCATCGGCAATGCCCCCATGGCGCTTGCCTGAAAAATCAGCATCTTCCATCGTCAACGGAATGGAAAGTCCGAACTGCCCGGCTGAAGGTTAATCTGATGCCCTTATCCCGTCCCGTTATTGCTGAAACCATCAGCGATGTTGCCATGCTGGAAGCGCTGTATGGTCCGCCAGGGGCCCCATCTTTGGCCAAGGTGACAGGGCAACTGACCCCCGCCTATCGGAGCTGGTTATCAGCAGCCCCCTTCTTTGCCCTGGCTACCGCAGGCCCCAATGGTCTGGACGTCTCCCCACGCGGCGATGCCGGTGCGGCGGTCGCCATCCTGGATGACCGGACGCTGCTGATCCCCGACCGGCGGGGCAATAACCGTATCGACAGCCTGCGTAACATCATCGGTGATCCGCGTGTGGCCTGCCTGTTCATGATCCCTGGCGTTAATGAATGCCTGCGCATCAATGGCCGCGCCGCCATCAGCACCGCTGCCGATCTGTGCACACGGTTTACGGTGGCAGGACAGGTGCCCCGGTCCGTGATCTGGGTGGAGATTGACGAGGTTTATTTTCAGTGCGCCCGCGCGCTGATCCGCTCCGACCTCTGGGCCATGGGGGCCAAAGGTCGACCACAGGGCATCCCGACCGCCGGCCAGATGACGGCAGAGGCCAGCCAGGGGGCAGAGGGTGGCCCTGCCTATGACGCGGCCCTTTCCGAACGCCAGCGCCGCACATTATGGTAGGGTTGGTCAAAACCGGGGTCGGGGGAAGAACGGGGATGTGGGGCCTTCTACGCTTTATCGCCACGCTGATCGGCGTGATTATGTTCCTGACCCTGCCCATGGTTTTCCGGGATAGCATCCCTGACGGGCTGTTCGGCGCTTGGGATGGCCTGCTGCGGCCTCTGCGTGACCCGGTTACCCAATTCTGGTGGCAATATTTCAACCGCCTGGATCAGCAGCCGCTGTTCCAGCTCTCAACCCTTCTGACACAGGCGTTGCTGATCACCCTGGTGATTGCTGCCCTGCGCTGGGTCTGGCAGCGCCGCACTGCCTAGGGGCCAAGGGGCATTGCAATGCCTCCCGCAAGGCCGGCGACTGTCGCTCCGTGCGCCCCTGTTTGCGTAAGCCAAGCCGCCGGAAGGCGGCGCCCGGCGTCTGACGGAGCGTGCCTTACAACCAGTCCTGCAACCGGTACCACAGCATGCCCAGCACCAGGGCCGGCATTTTCAGCCCCGGCGGTCCCGGAAAGGCCCGGTGTGGCACACGGGCAAAAAGGTCGAAGCGGCCCGCCTGACCGGCAATCGCTTCGGCCATCACCCGCCCGGCAATGGCGGTCAAGGCCAGACCATGGCCGCTATAGCCTTGCGCGAAATAGGTGGTGGGGCTGACGCGGCCCAGATGCGGCATGCGGTTCATGGTGATGGCGACATAGCCGCCCCAGCAATACTCCACGCCCAGATCGGCCAACTGCGGGAAATATTTCAGCATGGTCCGGCGCAGGGATTGTTTCAGGTCGGGCCGGTCAAACCCGGAATAGCTGACGCCCCCGCCGAACAGGAACCGGTTGTCGGGGCTGCGCCGGTAGTAATTCAGCACAAAATTCACATCCGCCACGGCAATGTCGGACGGGATCAGGGCCTGCGCCCGCGCTGCCTCCATCCGCTCCGTGCCGATGATATAGGTGCCCGCTGGCATCACCCGACTGCGAATGGGCGGACATACATCGCCCAGATAGGCATTGCCGGCCAGGACCAGGAATTTCGCCGATACCGACCCCGTTGCGGTAAACGCCTTGGGCGCTGCCCCCGTATCGATGCGCACCACCCGGCTGCCCTCATGGATGCGCACGCCCAGCGTCTCTGCCGCCACGGCCAGCCCCAGCGCATAGTTCAACGGGTGCAGATGCCCGCTGCCCGCATCGAACAGCCCGCCCAGATAGGCATCGGTCGCCACCATGGACCGGATTTCATCCCGCCCCACCATGCGCGTCCTTCCATAGCCCACCCCCTCCAACTCCGCCTGATGCTCGGTTAGGCTTTTCAGATGCCGGGGTTTTAATGCAGCCAGCAGATATCCCCATTTCAGATCGCAATCGATACCATGCCGCGCGATCATGTCGGTCAGCATGGCCTTGGCCTCTTCCGACAGGTCCCACAGCCGCCGTGCATCCGCCTTCCCGACCCAGCCCTCGATCTCCGAAATGCCCTTGTTGAACCCGGTGATCAACTGCCCGCCATTGCGCCCAGACGCCCCCCAGCCCACAGACTCGGCCTCCAGAATGGTGACCGACATCCCCTTGTCCGCCAGCTCAATGGCCGTGACAAGGCCCGTATAGCCACCACCGACGATGCAGACATCGGTCGTGACATCCCCCACCAGCGGCGGGCGGGCGGGGGCAGGGTGGGCCGTGGCGGCGTACCAGGAGGGGGCGTGGGGCATTGTCAATCGCGCGCAATGTGAAGGCAATGACCCTTGAAAGGGTAACAGGTTCATTATGTCTAGCAAAGAGTTTAGGGGATATTCGGCTGCGACGATGAAAAACCTTATAGTAAGTTATCTTTATTAATAAAACTTACAAATACTGTTTCTGACTAAATATTGTCAAAGTAAGCTCATTTGTTATGTGAAATTCAATCTAATAACACCGACCAAAAGCCATTGCTCTGGACGACGTGAGTGCGTTCCCATCGCAAAAGCCATTCCATTTCTCGGGTATTCTTCCCCGAATGTGACTTCCATACTTCTTAGTGCCTCCTGTTCCCCTTTGTCATGTCTTCTGCGATAAAAAGTAGCGGCTGTCTCCCAGTCGTCACAAGTGGCTTTGTGTGATTTTCCGTCAGAATCTTTCCAGTCAAAATGAAAAGCGAATGGGCACGGTTCCAATGCCTCTAAGTCAGGATCCAGGAGGGATTTTTGCCTAGCCGCTTCCTGATATGCGATGCGTTCTCTTTCAATTTGAGTAACACTCTTTCTTTTATAAAAGAACTTTACAGTTTCTGGTCTAATTAACGCTAACGTCATGCCGTGGCTGGCAGCTTGGTCCGTGGAGTTCATTATTATGCGGTTTAGGAAAATAGCTCGATCCCGCTCAGGCATGATTTCACATGATTTGATCGTATCCTCCTGAACCCTTCTACTTTCCTTGCGTCGATCGTCAGGGCCGGGTGCAATCCAATCATATTCGATCCACTGCCATCTTCTGAAACCCTCTTGGAGACGGCGAAAGTGTATAGGGTACTGACGACGCCATTCTCCTTGTAGCGTCACACCTGCACAACAAACCGTCTCTCCATGTTTCTGGCCAACATGGGGTAGAGCCTTTACTAATATGACAACTCTTTCACGCCCGCTTTTCTGAAATCCATGTACTATGGACATTCCTTACCTGCCTGCTAAGGCCGTGTCTGACGCCTAAGTGGAAAATCGGCACGGTAATCTTATCAGAAATAGCTTCAGCGACAATGCTTCTATGGCATTCAGAGTGACTGCGCTCGTAGCACAGCAAACAAGCACCGCCTTTCTCAACGTGCTGAACTGCAAGCGATAAATCTCTCTGGGCTGCCACTGATTTCATATGTTCATTAAAAATATCTTTAAATTTTTTATAGTCACCGGCTCGCGCAGCTTCACGGCCTGCCTTTGGGTCACCTAATCCACGAAGATGAATGTACTCTATGCCTGCGTCAGCTAATGCCTCGGAAAGGGCCTTTTTTGCGAATCCCTTTCTTCGCGATATGGGAAGTTCTCTAATGTCTATAATGCGCTCCACCGAGGCGGTTTTGAGCGTGGCAATGAAATCCGCTATGTCAGCGGATTCATATCCTATCGTCGCTAGTCTGATTTTATCCATCATCATTCTGAGAGTTTTGAATGAATCGGTGTCGTCTGTCAATCTACATAAAGTCATTCATGAGTTGATATTTCTTGCTAAGATGTGCATGAGTAGAAGGATTTTGTCAAAATGGAATTGATAGGTGCTAACCGGCCTCGCTACTTTGTTTATCAGGTGGTAGCCGCAGTGTTAAAGTACTTCAAAATAGACAGCGGCGAAGCCAGTAGTTCGCCGTGGAATTCAGCATTGGGTAACCAAAATCTTCATATGTTCAACAACTCATTGATTGTCACTTCGTCCTCCCCCTCCCCCCACCTCACGCCCTATCCCGTTCATGCTCCATATAAGCCCGCAGCACCCCGTTCATCCGCGTCAGATAGCCGCCGCCCTTCGACTTGAAGAACTCCAGCACATCGGCATCCACGCGCAGCGACACGGCAACCTTGTTCCTTGGCTCCACGCGGCGGGCGGCGTCGAACCATGTCGCGTCGGCCAGGGGGGCGGCGTCGGGGTCTTCGGCGACGGCGCGGGCGATGGCGGCGTCATCCATGTCGCGCAGCGCCGACAGGTCAGGTAAGGTCCGGTTCGGGTCCGGCAACCGCCGCGTAATAGGCTTTTCGTTCATCCTCGTTGGCCTTTCTTGCCGAAATCAGGCGAATGGCGTCACCGCGCGGGGTCCAGACGACCGCCAGGACCAAATCCGCCACCACGCCATAGGTCACGAACCGTTCCTCGCCATAATCCTGCCGCCGGTCGGGGCGGTCGAATGTCGGCTGGTCCCAGATATACAGCGCCCATGCGAAATCAACCTTGTGCTTGGCGATGTTCGCGGCGCGTTTGTTCTCGTCCCACTCGAACGCTGGCGGCATGGTGCTGGCTCCGGATCAACCGGACCAGAATGCCGCTATTCGTATGGGTGGTAAATCAGGGACAGAAAACTATCTAAGTGTTTAGCCAGTGCCTCGGTTATGTATATACAATCGAATACACAAACCGTCAAGAGCCACACAACCCTTACCCCGACCGCAGATACTTCACCGCCGCGTCCCGCTCAAACAAATACAGCAGCGTCCGTAACGCTTTGCCCCGTTCCGTCTCCAACTCCGGATCGCGGGTGATGATCAGCTTCGCATCATCGCGCGCCACGGCCAGCAGTTCGCCATGCACCGCGATATCGGCCAGCCGGAATTCGGGGATGCCGGATTGTTTCGTGCCCAGCATTTCGCCGGCACCGCGCAGTTCCAGGTCTTTTTCGGCGATGATGAAGCCGTCTTCGGTGTCTTTCATCACCTGTAGCCGCTGTCGCGCCACCTCGCCCAATGGTTGGTAATAGAGCAGCAGGCAGGTGCTGGCCCCGGTGCCGCGCCCGACGCGGCCACGGAGTTGGTGGAGTTGGGCGAGGCCGAAACGTTCGGCATGTTCGATGACCATGATGGTGGCTTCGGGCACGTTTACGCCCACCTCGATCACCGTGGTGGCGACCAGGACGTCCAGGCGGCCTTCGGCGAAATCGGCCATGACCTTGTCCTTGTCCGGCCCCTTCATCTTGCCATGGATCAGGCCCACGCGGTCGCCCAGCCGTTCCACCAGGGTGGCGTGGCGGTGGGTGGCGGCGGCCAGATCGACCTGTTCGCTTTCTTCCACCAACGGGCACACCCAATAGATGCGCTGGCCCGACGCGATGGCGCGGGAAAGGCCGCCCGCCACCTCCTCCAACCGGTCGGCATGCATGACCACCGTTTTCACCGGCTGCCGACCCGGTGGTTTTTCATCCAGGCGCGACACATCCATGTCGCCATAGACGGTCAGGGTCAGGGTGCGGGGGATGGGGGTGGCGGTCATCACCAGCGTGTCGACCCCGCGTCCCTTGGCCGCCAGTTGCAGGCGCTGGTGCACGCCGAACTTATGCTGTTCATCAATCACGGCGATGGCCAGATCGGCGAACATCACCTCTTCCTGGAACAGAGCGTGGGTCCCGACCAGAATGTCGATCTCCCCCGCCGCCAGCCGCTCCAGCAAGGCGGCCCGCGCCTTGCCCTTGTCCCGCCCCGTCAGGACGGCCATGCGCACGCCCGCCGCTTGGCAGAGCGGGGCCAGGGTTTCGGCATGTTGGCGGGCCAGGATTTCGGTGGGGGCCATCAGCGCTGCCTGTGCCCCGGTTTCGACGGCGTTCAGCATGCACATCAGGGCCACGATGGTCTTGCCGCTGCCCACATCGCCCTGCAACAGGCGCAGCATGCGCGACGGCTCCGCCATGTCGGCGTAAATCTCCGCGAGCGACCGTTCCTGCGCGCCCGTCAGGCGGTAGGGCAGGGCGGCTGCGACGGCGGCACGCATGCGTCCATCGCCCTGGGTCACCCGGCCCGACAATTTGCGCTGCTGGGCCCGGACCAGGACCAGCGCCAATTGGTTGGCGAGCAGTTCATCAAAGGCCAGACGTTGGCGCACGGGGCCCAGCGGGTTGATATCCGCCTCATCCACCGGATGGTGCAGGCGGGTCAAGGCGCTGTGCCAATCCGGCCAGTCCCGCGCCCGCAGCCAGGCCGCATCCTGCCATTCGGGCAACTGCGGCGCACGGGTCAATGCCGCCTGGATGGCGGTGCGCAGCGGCTTGGGGTTCAACCCGCCCGTCAGGGGATAGGTTGGCTCCGTCGCTGAGGGTGGTGCCCCTTCATCGGCGGGGGCGGCATGGTCGGGATGGGCGATCTGCAAATGGTTATTGTAATATTCCGCCTTGCCGGAGACGGTGATCTTGCTGCCCACGGGCAGCTTCTTTTCCAGCCAGTCGCCCTTGATATGGAAATAGACCAGATCCATCGACCCCGTATGGTCGGTACAGCGGATGCGGTAGGGGCGGCTGGGGGTTAGCGATGGCATATGCCCATCCACCCGGACCGTCAGCACCACATGCCGCCCGTCCGGCGCCTCGGCAATGCTGGGCACCTGGATACGGTCCACCACGCCCACGGGCTTGTGCCACAGCAGGTCCACCACATGCGGGCCGGCCAGCTTTTCCGCCAGCTTGCCAAGGCGCGGGCCCAGGCCGGGCAGGCTGGTCACGGGGGCGAACAGGGGAAACAGGATGGCAGGGCGCAAGGGCTTGACCCTATCTGACACGAACGGGGCAGGGGACGGCTGACAGCCGGTCCACCACGTTCTATATCAAAGCCCAGCTTCAAACCGGAACCAAGATGATGATCGATCTTCCCGACGCCGACCTGTCCCCCCGCCGCAAGCGCCTGATCTTCCGCAGCGACCATCGCGGGACCAAGGAGATGGACCTGCTGTTGGGCAGCTTTGCGCGCAAACATATCGCGACGATGGACGAAGCGATGGTCGACCGGTTCGAGGTGCTGTTGGAAATGTCAGACCCCGATCTCTATCACTGGATCACGGGCCAGGAACCCACCCCGCCCGAATGGGATGACGCGCTGATGGACATGCTGAAGGCGCATCGGTATCGGTGAGGCTGTTACGGTAACGAGTGGGCGATAGGGTTTAAGTCGTCTTTAACATGCTTTCCCCGCGAATGCGGGGAGCCAGGGGGCCACAGGCCCGACCGTTGGTCCCATCGGCCCCTGGACCCCCGCTTTCGCGGGGGAGGCACGTTTTGGCGATTGGAAGCATTGTGCCCTCTGTCGCCTGATCCCCTTTTGTTCCGGTACATCCTGCGCTATACCCGCCCTGTCGCGCCCAAGCCGAAGTCAGCCCCCATGACCATGATTCCCACGCCCGATATCGCGCTCAACCTGGGCCATCCGCGCCGCCTGCTGCTGTCCGGCGCGCCGGACGGGCAGGATGCGCGCCTGCTGGCCGCCCTGGCCAAGCGCGGGGGATCGGCGGGGTTGCTGCATATCGCCAGCGATGATGCGCGCGCCGCACGGCTGGCCGATGTCGTATCGTTCTTCGCGCCGGATGTGGAGGTGCTGCATTTCCCGGCCTGGGACGTGCTGCCCTATGACCGCATCTCCCCCAATGGGGAAATCGTGGCCCAGCGCATCACCACCATGACCCGGCTGCTGCGCGCCAATGCGGGCAAGCCGTTCCTGGTGCTGACCACCGTCAACGCCGTGGTGCAGAAACTGCCGCCACGCCTTGCCTTCCGCAATGCCAGCTTTGCCGGCAAGGTGGGCGCCCGCATCAATGTGGCGGAGCTGCAGCGCTTCCTGTCGCAGAATGGCTATGTCCGGGCGCAGACAGTGCGCGAGCCGGGGGAATTCGCCATCCGGGGCGGTATCATCGACCTGTTCCCGCCCGGCAGTGGCGAGGCGCTGCGCCTGGACCTGTTTGGCGATGACCTGGACGGGGTGCGCAGCTTTGATCCCATGACCCAGTTGACCGTGGAAAAACGCGACGGGTTCCTGCTGACACCCATGTCGGAAGTGTTCCTGGACGAAATGTCGATCCAGCGCTTCCGTACTGGTTATCGGGAGCATTTCGGCGCGGTCATGGATGATGATCCGCTGTATGAGGCGGTCAGTGCAGCACGCAAACATGCGGGCATGGAACATTGGTTGCCCTTGTTCCACAGTTCCATGGAAACCCTGTTCGATTATCTGCCTTATGCGTCGGTGACGCTGGACCCTAATGTCGAACAGGCCCGCGACGAGCGGTTGGAGCAGATCCAGGATTTCTACAATGCCCGCCGGACCATGGTTGAGGCGGAGAAAAAATCCGGCAATCCGGCCTATAAGCCCATACCGCCCTCGCTCCTGTTCCTGGATAGCGACACGTTCGACCGGCATCTGGCCGTGCGCGCCGTGGCGCAGCTTTCGCCCTTCGCTGCCATCGAAGGGGAAACGTCCAACACGGATATGGTCGATGGCGGCGGTCGCAAGGGCCGCGACTTCGCTGATGCGCGTGTCCAGTCCGGCGTCAATGTCTATGACGTGCTGCGCGAGCATATTGAGGCGCTGACCCGCGACGGTCGGATGGCGGTGATTGCCGGTTACACGACCGGTTCACGCGACCGTCTGCTGTCGGTGCTGAAGGAACATGGGCTGACGCGGCTGAAGGCTGTGGATACCTGGGCCGAGCTGGGCACCCTGGACAAGGGCACCACGGCGCTGGCCGTCCTGCCGCTGGACCATGGGTTCACGGCCCCCGGTCTGGCCGTGATCACCGAACAGGATATTCTGGGCGACCGCCTTGTCCGCGCCGGCTCCAAAAAGAAGCGCCGCAACGCCAACTTCATTGCCGAGGCGGCGTCCCTGAACCCGGGCGATTTCGTCGTGCATATCGACCATGGCATCGGCAAATATGACGGGCTGGAAACCCTGACCGTTGGCGGTGCCCCGCATGATTGCCTGCGTATCCTCTATGATGGCGGCGACAAGCTGTATGTGCCGGTAGAGAATATCGAGGTCCTGTCCCGTTATGGCAGCGAGGAGGCGGGTGCAACGCTGGACAAGTTGGGCGGGGCCGGCTGGCAGTCGCGCAAGGCCCGCGTCAAGCGCCGCTTGAAGGACATGGCCGACGCCCTGCTGCGCATCGCCGCCGAACGCGCGCTGCGCCAGGCCGATGCCGTGCCGATCCCGGATGGCGCCTGGGACGAATTCTGCGCCCGTTTCCCCTATGCCGAAACCGACGACCAGCTTCGTGCCATCGATGATGTGATCGAGGATATGGGCTCGGGCAAGCCGATGGATCGCCTGATCTGTGGCGATGTCGGTTTCGGAAAGACGGAAGTGGCCCTGCGCGCCGCCTTTCTGGCCGTGATGGCGGGCAAACAGGTGGCCGTGGTCGTGCCCACCACCCTGCTGGCACGCCAGCATGCCCGCACGTTTGAGGCGCGGTTTGCGGGCCTGCCCGTCCGGATCGGGCAATTGTCGCGCATGGTGACGACCAAGGATACCAACCTGACCAAGCAGGGGGTGTCCGACGGCACCGTCGATATCGTCATCGGCACCCATGCCCTGCTGGGCAAAAACCTGGATTTCAAGCGCCTGGGCCTGGTCATCGTGGACGAGGAACAGCATTTCGGCGTGAAGCAGAAGGAACGGCTGAAGGAATTGCGGGCCGATGTGCATGTGCTGACCCTGTCGGCCACGCCCATCCCGCGTACCCTGCAACTGGCCTTGTCGGGCGTGCGCGAATTGTCGGTCATTGCCACGCCGCCTGTGGACCGGCTGGCCGTTCGTACCTTCGTCCTGCCCTTTGATCCCGTGGTGATCCGCGAGGCCATCCTGCGCGAACATCACCGGGGTGGGCAGAGTTTCTATGTCTGTCCGCGCGTGGAGGATCTGGACAAGGTGCGGGTGCGGCTGGAAGAGCTGGTGCCCGAGGTGAAGCTGATCACCGCCCACGGCCAGATGGCGGCGACAGAGTTGGAGGACGTGATGACGGCCTTCGACGATGGCAAGTATGACGTGCTGCTGGCCACCAACATCATCGAAAGCGGCCTGGACATCCCGCGCGCCAACACCATGATCGTTCACCGCGCCGACCTGTTCGGTCTGGCCCAGCTCTATCAGATCCGGGGCCGCGTGGGCCGCTCCAAGGTGCGGGGTTATGCCTACCTGACCTATCAGCCCAAGACGGTGCTGTCGGCCACGGCGCAGCAGCGTCTGCATGTGCTGGAGACGCTGGACAGCCTGGGGGCGGGTTTCCAACTGGCCAGCCACGACATGGACATCCGTGGTGCGGGTAATCTGCTGGGCGAGGAACAATCCGGCCAGATCCGCGAGGTTGGCGTGGAGCTGTACCAGCAGATGCTGGAGGAAGCGGTGGAGGCCGCCAGAGGCGGCCTGTCCGACCTGCAGGTGGCAGAGGATGCCTGGTCACCACAGATCGCGCTGGGCATGCCCGTTCTCATCCCTGACAGCTACGTTCCCGACCTGGGCGTGCGCCTGACCCTCTATCGTCGCCTGTCCGACCTGGACAGCAGGCAAGAGGTCGAGGCGTTTGGTGTGGAACTGATCGACCGGTTCGGCAAGATGCCGCCGGAGGTCGACAATCTGCTGCGTCTGATGGAGATCAAACGTCTGTGTCGGGAGGCTGGCGTGTCCAACCTGGATGCGGGGCCAAAGGGAGCGACCGTCGGCTTCCGCAATAACAGCTTCAAGAATCCAGCCAAACTTGTTGAATTCATTCAGAAACAGGCGGGTACGGCCAAACTGCGCCCCACAGACCATAAGCTGGTCTTCCTGCGCCCCTGGGATTCGGAAGAAACCCGCATGGCGGGCGCCCGCACCCTGATGCAGGCACTGGCCCAGATGGCCGCCGGGGAGCGGGTTACCGCCGACTTAGCGCCGCCCCCGCCACCGCCTCCACCCCCGCCGCCGCCAAAGCCACTGGTCAAGCGGCCGCCTTTTGGCGCACCAAAGCGGCGGTGGTGATACCTTTGGCATAAAGCAAAACGGCGCCGGGGTGACCCGGCGCCGTTTCAGACTGCTGACAAACCCCGTCGAAATTTGGCGTGGTTTTGTTTTTGGTGATTGCAGGCGGCGCGGCGATGGGCGGGCAGGATGTCGGCGAAGCGAAAGCCCTGCGGCGTCAGCGCCCGCCACAGGGCCGTTCGGTCCACCGTCCCGGCACTGACAATGGCACCGCCCGCCACCATCCCGCGCTTCAACGTGTCGGTCAGCGGCGTGGCGGCAATGGCGGCGGGGCCATGCGCCAGCGCAGCGATCACATCGCTGATGGCCAGTGCATCAACCAGCGGCCGGGCGGCATCATGGATCAACACCAGATCGGGTGGGTGGCCCGCCAGCGCCTCAAACCCGTTCAGCACCGGATCCTGCCGCGTTGGCCCACCCGCGATGGGCGGGGCGAAGTCCAGCCCCTCCCGCCGCCATGTCATACAGGTCCCGGAAGGCCGGATCGATGATGGCGCGCACGCCCGTCACCGCCGGGTGACGCACAAACGCCTCTATCGTGCCGCGCAGGATGGGCTGTCCCGCCAGATGCAGATACTGCTTGGGCAGATAATCCCGAAACGCAGGCCGCGTCCGGCGGCAACGATCAGGGCGGTGCGGGTGGGCATGGGGCCAGATCATTTGTCGTGAAAGAGGGAAGCCGACCCTTGCGCGGAACTGTGTGCCAGCCAATCGCCGCGGCGCCCAGGTTGGGTCTGCGCCCGCGGCAGAGGGCAAAGCCTTGTCCGGCCTTATCACCACCGCCGCTATGGCGCGTGGCCTCGGGATATCTGCCCCAGCGTGTGCTGCATCCCTCCCGTTGGAGCGACTTCAAAATCGGACAGATGACATGTTGGCGACACCAGTGACATATCTGGGTTGCCTGCAAATAATATCTTAAGTTATCATTAAGAATTGGCACCTGCAATTAAAGGCCGCATTCTCATGTCCAGGAGAACAAGCATCAGCGACATTTCTGATTACCGTAAATTGTGTGCTGAGGCTGCTGAGAAGGATAGTATTTTCGCCACTTTCCGTAATCATCCAGTTTACACATCTATCGTTGAGACGGTAAATGGCGAGGCTGGTGCTCAGTATGCTACAGTTGCAATTAATAGATTTCCTATAATAGCAAAACATTTGGATGAGCTTAGGCGCAATGACCTTCACGGTGGGCCACAAATGTTCCGATATAGTGATATCGGGGCATTCTCGCCAACGACTCTACGCTATATTAAATTTTCAGTCGACATGCGGGAAATGTTTGGCGACCTCGATGGTATGCGTATTGCGGAAATTGGTATCGGATATGGTGGACAATCTCGTATCCTGCGTTCTCTATTCAAGATAAAATCATATGATCTCTTTGATCTACCTGAACCTCTGCTGCTTGCCCGGCGATATTTGGGTATGTTTGGTTTGGAAAATGCTAATTTCTTCGATATTGATGCTGGGGAATTCGGACCGTATGATCTTGTGATCAGTAATTACGCGATCAGCGAGGTCGAGAAATCGGTTCAAGATAAATATATTGACAAGGTTATATTAAAATCAGCACGAGGTTTTGTGGTGTGTAATCGGGAATTCTTCAAATACTCTTATCCTGGGTTTTTGTATGACCCCGTTGAATTCTGCAGAAAGATCCCAGGAGCAAGCCAATCACCGGACTGGCGCGATGAGATCAGCACTAACCGTTTAATATTCTGGCCACATCCATAAGAAGTGAAGATAACAACAGCCCCTGGCGGGATATCACCCAGGGGCTGTTGTCATCACATGCTGCAGCAGGATGAAACAGGCTTACAGCCGTTCCTTCGCCGCCTTGACAATGGCATCGGCAGTGATGCCGAAATGCTGGTACAGTTCCTGGTAAGGCGCGCTCTCGCCGAAGCCGGGCATGCCGATAAACACGCCCTTCTCTCCGATCCAGCGGTCCCAGCCAAAGCGGACCATGGCTTCCACACCGATGCGCAGCCCATCGCCCAACACGGCCTTCTGATAGGCTTCGGACTGTTCAGCGAACAGTTCCCAGGACGGCATGGACACCAGCGCCGTGGGGATGCCCTCGGCTTCCAGCTTCTCGCGCGCGTTGAAGGCGATCTCCACCTCCGACCCGGTGGCCAGCAGGGTCACTTTGCGGGGACCGGATGCTTCCCGCAGGACATAGGCGCCCTTGGCGGACAGGTTCTCGTCCGTGTGCTCCACACGCATGGTAGCCAAATTCTGACGGGTCAGCGCCAGCACGCTGGGCCGCGTCTTGGCGTCCAGGGCAATTTCCCAGGCTTCTGCCGCTTCCACGGCGTCGGCCGGGCGCAGGACCAGCAGGTTGGGGATGCAGCGGAGCGCCGGGATATGTTCCACGGGCTGGTGTGTCGGGCCGTCTTCGCCCAGGCCGATGCTGTCATGGGTCATCACATGGATGACCCGCTGCTTCATCAGCGCACCAAGGCGGATGGCCGGGCGGCTATAGTCAGAGAAGGCCAGGAAGGTGCCGGAATAGGGGATCACGCCGCCATGCAGGGCCATACCGTTCATGATGGCGGCCATGGCATGCTCACGCACGCCGTAATGGACGTAACGGCCATCCCAGCTATTCTTCTGCACGGCCTTGGACAGGGCCTTGACGCGGGTATTGTTCGACCCGGTCAGGTCGGCCGAGCCGCCCATCATCTCCGGCACCAGCGGGACGATCACGTCCAGCGTGTTGCCCGATGACTGGCGGGTGGCGATCTTGGGCTTGGTCTCCGACACGGCCTTCTTATGGGCGTGCAGGGCAGAGCGGGCCTCGGCCGGCAGGTCGCCGGCAATGGCGGCCTTGAAGGCCAGACGGTTGGGCGACCGCGCCAGACGCTTGACCCAGGCATCGACGGTCGGGTGACCGCGGTCGCCGAAATGGCGCCACGCCTGCAGGATGGATTCCGGAATCTCAAATGGCGCATGCGGCCAGTTCAGGGCCTTGCGTGCGCCCTCGATCTCGGCAGCACCCAGCGGGCTGCCATGGCTGCCGGCGGTGTTAGCCTTGGTGGGTGCACCATAGCCGATGGTGGTGCGACACGCGATCAGCGACGGCTTGTCCGTTAGTTTGGCTGCCGCAATGGCCTGGGCAACCGCCACCGGGTCATGACCGTCCACGGCGGACACGTCCCAGTTATAGGCGGCATAGCGGGCCTTCACGTCCTCGGTAAAGGACAGGTCAGTGGAGCCATCAATGCTGATGCGGTTGTCATCCCACAGCACGATCAGCTTGGACAGGCCCAGATGGCCGGCCAGCGAGCAGGCTTCATGGCTGATGCCTTCCTGCAGGTCGCCGTCGCCGGCAATGACATAGGTCGTGTGATCGACCAGATCGTCACCAAAGCGGGCATTCAGGATGCGCTCGGCCATGGCGAAGCCGACAGCGGTGGAGATGCCCTGGCCCAGCGGACCGGTCGTCATTTCGATGCCGCGGGCCATGCCATATTCGGGGTGGCCGGCAGTCTTCGCACCCATCTGGCGGAAGCGCTTGATCTCGTCCAGCGTGATGTCTTCATACCCGGTCAGGTACATCAGGCTGTATTGCAGCATGGAGCCGTGACCCGCCGACAGGATGAACCGGTCGCGGTCGGCCCAGTCCGGGCGCTTGGGATCGAACTTCAGGAACTGCGTGAACAGGACGGTCGCGACGTCGGCCATGCCCATCGGCATGCCGGGATGTCCGGACTTGGCGGCTTCCACCGCGTCCATGGACAGGGCGCGGATGGCGTTGGCGAGTTCGGCGTGGGAGACGCCAGCGGTCAGATCGGACGACATTGCGCGAAGGGCCTTTCATGCGGGGCGCCGGCCTTTGGTGTGGCCGGACATTGCTCTAACGAAGCGCGGTACCGTTATGCTGTGTCGGAACAAGGCAGACGGGTAACTGCGACCGTCCCGGTCCGACGGCCGATATCCCCCGTATGGTGGCGGCAAATTGGCCAAAAGCGCCGGGGGGGTCAAGCGACAGCCAAGCATGGCGGATGCCCGGCCATGGCGGGGGCTATCGTGACGGAATCAGCGGTTTTTTTCGGTGGCATTGTTGACGTGGGGGGAGGGCGGCCCCTAAGGTCTCTCGTCTGTGCCGTGCGCGGTGCCGGCACCCGTCCACCTGCCCCTGAATGAGCCACCGCCTTGGACAGCCTGACCGCCGCGCTGGAGCGCCTGGATAAGTCCATCGGTCTGCTGGATCGCGCCTTGACGCGCCGGCTGGAACGGTTGGATGCCCATGCCGGAACGGCTGGCTGGCTGGCGGAAAAATTGCGGCTGGAGGCGGAACTGGCGGCCGCGCGGCATGCCGAACGACAGGCACAAGAACAGGCCCGCGTCATGAAGGTTCGTCTGGACGCGGCGATTTCACGCCTGCAGGGCGTGCTTGAGGAAGGTTGAACATGCGTCGTGTCGATTTCACTCTGAATGGCCGTAACCACTCGCTGAACTGCGAGGATGGGCAGGAAAAGCGTTTGTTGGAACTGGCGGCTTATGTCGATGCCCGCATGCAGGAACTGACGGGCGGATCGGCGGGGCATGAGGTGCAGAACCTGATCGCCACCTGTATTGTGCTGGCAGACGAGTTGATGGAGGCGCGGGCCGAGGCCAAGGCCCTGCGGTCCGGCCAAACTCCCGCGCCGATCATCCATGAACCGTCGCCGCCGGCACCGGCTGCGTCGTCGGCAGATGAGGCAAAGGTGGTTGCCGCTGTCGATACGCTGGCAAAACGCATCGAAGACATTGCAGCGCGGCTTGAACGCGCCTAAGTTAGAGTCAGGAAGTTGGCTGCCTGGCGCGTCAGGTCGCTTTATCCCCGGGGCCGATAATCATTCCTCGAGGGGGCTGTCCCTACCGGCGCCGTGGTGTCGGCATATGGCTCCCACCTGTTTGCACAGGTCACGAGGGATAGCATTCACCAACGGCCAAGGCGGCCATCTTCCGCTTTTTCCCGCCACTGCACTTGGTCGACCGATGACCGACCCCGATGTCGATCTGATCGCACAGGCCAAGCAGGCCGCCCGCGTCCGGGCACGCGAAGCCCGTGCTCTGTGCCATGCTGAACGGGGTGCCACCGCGGCCGCTTTAATCGCCACCCATCTTCTGTCGCTGCTGCCGGACCTGCGCCCCGGTCCCCTGACCATTGCGGGCTATCATCCCAAGGGGGATGAGGTCAATGTGCTGCCCGCCCTCTCGGCTATAGCGGCGGCCGGCCATGCCACCGCCTTGCCGGTGGTGACGGGCCGTGCCTGGCCTCTGATCTTCCGTCTCTGGCGGCCTGGCCATCCGCTGGTACCCGGTGCTTTCCGCATTATGGAGCCGATGGATGAGGCACCCCTGGTGCAGCCCGACATCGTGCTGGTGCCGCTACTGGCCTTCGATCAGTCCGGCTTCCGTCTGGGCTATGGCGGTGGTTTCTATGACCGCACCTTGGAGGTCTTGCGCGCTGAGGCGCCTGTCCTGGCCGTGGGCATCGGCTATGCGGGGCAGGGGGTGGATAAGCTGCCCATCGACGCCTACGATCAAAAACTGGATTGGATTGCAACGGAACAGGGCGCATGGCGTCCGTCCTGAGCGTTTTTTGGGGTAGAAGATGCGGTTGCTTTTCCTGGGCGATATTGTGGGGCGCAGCGGACGTGAAGGTGTCTTGCGGCATCTGCCCGACCTGAAAGCCAGGCTGAAGCCCGACTTCATCGTCGTAAACGGGGAGAATGCTGCTGGCGGTTTCGGCATTACCGAAAAGATCGCGCAGGAACTGTTCGATGCCGGGGTCGATTGCGTGACCCTCGGCAACCATGCCTGGGATCAGAAGGAGTTGCTGGGCCAGATTGGCCGTCTGCCGCAACTGGTACGCCCTATCAACTATCCTGAGGGCACACCGGGGCGTGGTTTCACGATCCTGCCTGCCAAGAATGGGCGGCATAAGGTGATGGTGATCAATGCCATGGGACGCGTCTTCATGGACCCGCTGGACGACCCGTTCCCGCCTGTGGAGAAGGTCTTGAATATCCACCGCCTTGGCGGGCCCCGCATGGGGCCAGCGGGCGTTGATGCCATCATCATGGACATGCATGCCGAAGCCAGCAGCGAAAAGATGATCATGGGCCATGTCCTGGATGGCCGTGTCAGCCTTGTGGTCGGCACCCATTGCCACGTCCCTACCGCCGATCTTCAGATCCTCAATGGCGGGACTGCCTATCAGACGGATGCCGGCATGTGCGGTGACTATGACACTGTCATTGGCATGAAAAAGGAAGCAGCCATCCATAAAATGCTGCGTAAGACCCCGGGCGAACGGTATTCACCGGGCGAAAATGATGCAACCGTTACCGTCTGTGGTGTGTTTGTGGAAACCGATGACCGCACTGGCTTGGCAAGGCGGGCTGAATCCGTTCGGGTTGGTGGCCGTTTGGGGCAGAGCCTTCCTGTGGTCTGATGGTTTTCAGTTGGTGGTATCGTCAATGTCGCGCAGCGGCAGGACGATCCGTTTGTCCAACCCCAGTTCCCGCGATAATTTTCCATAATGCTTTTCCAGCAACTGGGCGTACCGACCATTATCCCGCAGCCGCTCCAAACCTTGTTTCAGGATTGGTGCCAGGTTGGCGGCGGCGGGTGACAGGTAAAACACACTGTCACGGTTGTAGCGCAGCACAAGGCGTCGCTCTATCTGCAGGTTGGGATTGGCGCGCTGATCATTTTGAACTTCCAAAGCGCCCCGTGGCAGGTAATCGATGCCTCGGTTACCCACCTCCAGCATTTTGAACAGGCGTCGCCAGTCCGATACGCCGGGGCTGACGGCCAGACCGTTCAGCTCCCAGATGTCTTTATCGACCCACTCTCGACCCATGCCGGCAGATAGTCCTTGTTGTCGAAAGTCATCCAGCGAGCGGATGTTATCAAACCGAGCCTGATCGCCTTTGCGGATAAGCAGGATACGTTGTCCAATCAACCCACCGGTCAACGGAAAATCTACCAGAATATAGGCCTGATCACGCCGTGGCCCCCGGACCATCCACATCACATCCAGTTGGCTGGTGCGCAGCATCACTTTGAACCGGTCCATGCCGGGACCGGATACCCCTTGCAGTTGTACTGGTTTGCCCGCCGCAGCAAAGGCCTCCGTTAGCAATTCATAAAAGAATACATGGTTGCCTTCCGGCGTCTGTAGCACACGCAAGGTGGTGGTTTCCGCCAGCACTGCTGGTGGGGCGCTAAGCAAGATCATCAGAAGAAGCAGCAAAACCTTGCGCAGCAAAATTGGCTTCCATGAACACGCCGTGATTAAAAACTGACGATAGCGGAGCGATTGGCAACAATCACGCCCTCTCACTATGTACATATGTATGGGTTGAAGGGCCGAGATTGGCGCCCAATTCAGGCGGGCAGTGTGAGGGGCGCCCCTGGGATACGACACCATTCATCGCTGGGGATCAGGAAATCAATCCGCTCTGCGCCCGTCGGCAGATCGCTGGTTTTTATACTGAAGCCGCACAGCCCGTCACCCTGTCCGGCAGCAGCGACATCACCGCGGTATTCGTCAGCCAGCAGATTTCGGAAGGGGCGGCCGTCAACTTCAATCCGGACGGTAACGGGGGGCCGACCCGGATCATAGGCCCACCCATGGATACTGTTGCCGATAATGCCATCAACCCACCCGCGGGTCCGACCGCCAGCGGAGTAAGGTTGGCGATGACCTGCCTGGGTATAGGTGAGAATGCTGTCCGGACCTTCATGAAAGGCCTGCCATCGCCGCCGCTGCTCGGTGGGCGGCATGTCCGGTGTGATCTGGGCCAGCAATAGAATGTCTGATCGCCGCCTAGCGGGGCCGCGCCAGGATTGGCTGGGGCGGGGGGGGAACGGCCGGTGTCCATAAAAACATGGTGCGAGTTCACCCACCAGGGACAGCAAACAGGGGAAGGTCAGTTCATCCAGGCTGCGATGCCCGATCCCTGGCGGAATGTCGAAATATCGGACGGCGAGGATGGGCCCTGCATCGACAGCCGCTGTGGTGATATGGGCCGTCACCCCAAACCGCTGCGCACCCTCATACAGGGCTAGATGGTTACTGGCGGAACCGGGATAGTCGGGCGTTGCGGGGTGGAAGTTTATGGCCCCCGCGCTGCACAGATCCAGCATCCAGGCTGGGATGATATGCCCGAACCCAACACTGATCAGCCGGATGGACCGTTGGCCACTGGACTTTAGAACCGTATCCAGTTGTGAAAGATCGGTAACGACTGTCGCGTCCGGAAAGAGCGGCTTTAAGATTGAAACCAGACCTGCTCCCGTTGCCAGGATCACCTGGTCTGGTGGGGGCAGGGCCAGATCCATTGCCTGTTTACCCCCGGCTTTCCTGGGCGAAACGGACGGCCTCTTCGGCTGCCTTGAACAAGGCCTTGGCTTTGTTCACCGTCTCCTGATACTCAGCCTCCGGATCGCTGTCCGCTACAACACCGCCGCCCGCCTGTACATGCATCACCCCATCTTTCAGAACGGCAGTACGCAGGGCAATACAGGTATCCATCGTGCCATTGGCAGCGAAATAGCCAATGCAGCCACCATAGATCCCGCGCCGTGTCTTTTCCAACTCGTCAATGATCTCCATCGCCCGCACCTTGGGAGCGCCAGAGACTGTACCGGCGGGAAAACCCGCGACCAGCGCCTCGATCGGGGTGAATTTGGGGTTCAGCTTTCCTTCCACGTTCGAAACGATATGCATGACATGGGAATAATATTCGATCGTAAACTTTTCCGTTACCGTAACGGTTCCCGTCTGCGACACCCGGCCCACATCGTTACGGCCCAAATCCAGCAGCATCAGATGTTCGGCCAGTTCTTTGGGATCGGACAGAAGGTCGGCGGCGAGGGCCTTGTCTTCCGCCGCATCCTTGCCCCGTTTGCGGGTTCCGGCGATCGGGCGGATGGTGACAGTGTCGTCACGCAGGCGCACCAGAATTTCCGGACTGGACCCGACAACTGACAGGCCACCGAAGTCCAGAAAAAACAGGAAGGGTGACGGGTTCAGACGGCGCAATGCCCGATACAGTGCGAACGGTGGCAGGGTGAACGGCACGGAGAAACGCTGGCTGGGCACCACCTGAAAGATGTCGCCAGCGCGAATATACTCCTTCGCTTTTTCCACGATGCCGAAATATTCCTGCATCGCCGTGTTGGATTCCGGGGCGGGCAGCGCAGGGATTTCCGTTGTGGTCTCATGAGTACCCGGAACCGGTCCTTCCAGATCGGCGACTGACTCAGCCAGACGGTCGCGCGCCGCCTGCAATGCCGCCGTTGCCGACATGCCGGCGGCCGGACGTACCGGGGTCACAACTGTCACGACATTCTCGATGCCATCGAAAATCGCCATGACCGTGGGGCGGATCATAATGCTGTCGTCGACATCGAGTTGATTGGGATTGCTGTCGGGCAGCTTCTCCATCAACCGGACCATGTCATAGCCCAGATAACCGAACAGCCCGGCTGACATGGGCGGCAATTCCGCCGGCAGGTCAATCCGGCTCTCTTCCAGCAGATCGGACAATACCGTCAACGGCGCGCCGGTACAGGGAACAAAGCGACCGGGGTCGGTCTCGGCGTTGCGGTTAATCTCCGACGCCGTACCGCGGCAACGCCAAATCAGGTCTGGCTTCAACCCGATCATGGAATAACGTCCGCGCACCGATCCGCCGGTGACCGATTCCAGCAGGAAAGCGTTGGGACGTCCGCGTACCAGCTTCAGCATGGCGGAAACGGGCGTATCCAGGTCGCTGACCAACCGGGTCCAGAGCACCTGTGCCGCCCCAGCCTCATAGGTGCGGATAAAGGTGCTGTCTTCCGGGAAGGTGCGCACGGGAATTACTCCTGGGTAGTGCGGTAAAGCTGGTTGATCAAATTCTGGTTGATCGTGACCCCGGAATGGGCACGCAGCGCCGCCAGATATTGCAGGATCAGTTCATCCTGCATTGCTTGGCCGGTCGCATCAGCCAGTTGGGCCAACTGACCCGCCGCCAAGGGGTTGGCAGGATCGGCCGGGATGATCCCGGTCAGTTTGGCCACAACAACCCCGGTCGGCTTGTCTGCCGTGGTTACATTGCCAATGGCACCGCTGAACAGGGTCTGGACGGCGGCGGGCGGGATCAGGGCACTGGGCGCACCAACCCGCATCAGCGGATCAATATTCTGGGCGAGTGCGCCAGGAACCCCAAGAGCGGCATCCTTGGCGGCGGCACCAGCCTTCATCTTTTCGGCCACTTCTTCGGCTTTTTTGCGCGCTGCGATCTGCTTCTGTTCCGCCTGCCAGTCGCCAAGTACGATTGATTTAACGTCGTCGAGCGGCTTCAGCGTGGCCGGGATCACCGATTCCACCTGGACAGCGAAGAAGGCATCACTTCCGGCTTCTTCCACGCTGCCAGTCTGGCCGTCAGCCACAGTGAAGCCCGAGGCCACGATCTTGTCGAAGGCCGGCAGGCCGGTGCCCTGGACAGTGCCCGTCTTGTCAGCGCCACGATTGTCGATGCTGTCCAGTTTGACGATGCGTGCTCCAACGGTCTGAGCGGCCTCAGCCAGGGGTGTGCCACCGGCCAGCTCATCCTCCAGCTTCGTGGACAGTTCAAACAGCTTTTCGATGGCCTTGTCCTGCCGCACCTTTGTGGCGACTTCTTCCTTCACCTCTTCCAGCTTGCGTTCACCGCCCGGCTGCACCTTGGTGACGGTGAAGATATGGAAGCCAAAGGCACTTTCGACCGGCCCGCCTGACGCGCCTTCCGGTGTGGCAAATGCGGGTTCAGCCAGTTCGGTCGGTAGCCCGTCCTTCAGCACGTCCTCAAGCGTTACAGCTTCCACGCCAACGGCGCGTGCCACCGCTTCTACCGCCTGTCCGGCAGTCACGTCAGCCAGCGCCTTCTCTGCGGCTTCCTTGTTGGGGAACACGGCCTGGGTGATCGACCGCTTTTCCGGCGTGATATAGTCCCCGGCATGGGCGTCGTAATATTCCTTCAGCAACTCTTCCGTGACCTCGATATCCTTGGTCAGGTTTGCCGCTTCGATCAGGGCCACGTTCAGCGTGCGATATTCCGGTGCGGTGTAACGGATGGCCTTTTCCTTGTGGAATGCCTCCAAGGTGGCCTGGTCCGGAGAGGGGGCGGCCGGCATGGCATTGTAGGGAATGGTGACAATTTCGAATGTCCGCCCTTCAAACCGATAGCGGTAAAGCGCTTCGGCCAGGGTTTTGGAGGCATTGGCACCGGCAGTCACGGCGCCAATCATGTCACTGCGCGCCATGTCGTTACGCACATCTTCGACAAAGCCCGCCTCTGTCAGGCCATTCTGCTGCAAAAGTGCGCGCATCAGATTGGCGTCAAAATTGCCGAAACTGTCCTTGAACGCCGGAACCTTCAGGACTTCCTGGCGCACCGTCTCATCTGCGACCCGGAGGCCCAGATCTTCTGCGGCCAACGCCAGCAATTCCTTTTGCACAAGCTGTTCCAGGGCGCGGTCGCGCAGACCGAACTGATTGGCCTGCTCTTCGCTGAATTCCGGACCGATCATCTGCCGCATCCGGTTGAATTCGGTACGGTAGGCCTGATCCAGCTCTAGGGGTGTGATGCTGCGGTCACCGACCTTGGCGACGCCAGTCTGCACCCCCTTGGTGACATCGCCGATGCCCCAGACAGCGAAGCTGATGATCAGGGCCACGAACAGGATCTTGACGACCCAGGAGCCAGCGGTGCTGCGGATGATCTGAAGCATGGGGACGCTTGAAGTTCCATCAAATGGGTGCGGCACAATCCGCGGGACTGCGGATGGCACCGCCGGGCCACAGCCCGGAAAGCGCGGCATCATAGGGAAGCTGCAACCGTGGGGCAAGTCCGGGGGGCGGGCAGGGGCCATGTGTTGCACTTGGGCCCATGACAGCGTTGACCTTTTGGACAGGACTGGGCTGTCCGCATAATGTTTGTGTCACATAAGGCCGGCAGACCGGGATCAACCTGGCGGACATGGCCGAAAAGAAGAGTAGAGGATAAAATGACCGTTCGCCGTTACCTGATTGCCGGCAATTGGAAGATGCATTGTCGGCGCAGCGATGGTGCCGCACTGGCTGCCGATCTGGCTGCCCGTGTCGGTCCCGTTGCCGATAGACGATTCGACCTGTTGGTCTGTCCGCCCGCTACCATCATCGGCGCCATCGCCCAGACCGTCGCCGGTCAGGCTGTTGCAGTCGGCGGACAGGATTGCCATGCCCAGGCCCAAGGCGCCCATACCGGTGACATTGCCGCTGAAATGCTGGCCGATGTCGGTGCTGGCTGGGTGATTGTGGGCCATTCGGAACGCCGCACCAACCACGCAGAAACCAGCGCCCTGATTAAGGCTAAGGCTGCTGCTGCCCTCCGTGCCGGACTGACCGCGATCATCTGTGTGGGGGAAACAGAGGCTGAACGGGATGCAGGTCATGCCGAAGCTGTCGTAGCGGCGCAGCTTGCCGGCTCGATTCCCGAGGGTGCGACCGCCGCCAACACCGTCGTGGCCTATGAACCGGTCTGGGCGATCGGCACCGGCCGGACGCCGACCCTGGCGGACATTGCTGCCATGCATGGCATGATCCGCGCACGCCTGTCCGGTTTGGTCGCCGACCCGGATGCCGTCCGCATCCTTTATGGCGGATCGGTGAAGCCGTCCAATGCCGCCGAAATCCTCGGGCTGCTCGATGTCGATGGCGCCCTCGTAGGGGGTGCCAGCCTGAAAGCGGATGATTTCTGGGCCATCGCGCAAGCCTGCCCTTGAGACTTCGCTGTGGCGTGCCGACGCGGGACCGGATAAGAAGCGTGACGGTTACATGACGCGGGTGCATCCCGTTTCCCCTGCATGGGGAAGCGGGCGGCCTTGCGTTTGGGCGCGTGATGCGCCATTTGCTTATGGTCAGGTATCGTGGGGTCCCACGATCCGTTTCAATTGGTTGCAGGGATTGTTGGGATGCAAGAGGTAGTCCTGGTCGTGCATCTGCTGATCACGTTGGCGTTGATCGGCGTGGTTCTGGTGCAGAAGTCGGAAGGCGGCGGCCTGGGCGTAGGGGGCGGCACGATGGGTGGTTTCATGACCGCTCGCGGCAGCGCCAATCTACTGACCCGCACGACGGCCATCCTGGCGGCCCTGTTCTTCTGCACCAGTCTGATTCTGGCCATCTTGGCCGGCACGGATGGTAACCAGAAGAGCATTTTTGATCAGGTGCCGGCCCCCGGCACCCAGGCGCCGGCAACCCCTGCCGAGCCTGCCAAACCGGCGGTTCCCGTCGGCCAGTAAGGTCCGGTGGCGAAACGGCCCGTTGAACAGGGGAGAGGCGGCAGACATGCCGCCTCTTTCCGTTAGGGCGTGAATAGGGTGACGTGGGCTTTTTGCCTCGGTTTAATCTCAAGTGCTTGGGCCGTATGGGCCCAACCTGTTGGCATGTTTGGCGAAGGTTAGGGTTCCATGACGCGCTTCATCTTCATCACCGGTGGTGTGGTTTCGTCGCTGGGCAAGGGCCTGGCATCCGCAGCCCTGGGGGCGCTGCTGCAGGCTCGCGGCTTCAAGGTCCGCCTGCGCAAGCTGGACCCCTATCTGAATGTCGATCCCGGCACGATGAGCCCGTATCAGCATGGCGAGGTGTTCGTCACCGATGACGGCGCCGAAACCGACCTCGACCTGGGCCATTACGAACGCTTTACCGGTGTTCATGCAACCAAGTCGGACAACATTACCACCGGCCGCATCTATTCCAATGTGCTGGCCAAGGAGCGTCGGGGTGACTACCTGGGCGCCACGGTGCAGGTGATCCCCCACATCACGGACGCCATCAAGGATTTCATCGCCGCCGATCTGGATGGCGAGGATTTTGTGCTGTGCGAGGTGGGCGGTACCGTTGGTGATATCGAATCGCTGCCTTTCCTGGAGGCCATCCGCCAGTTTGGCAATGACCGTGGTTCGGAAAACGTGCTGTTCTGCCACGTTACCCTGGTCCCCTATATCCCGGCCGCCGGCGAGTTGAAGACCAAGCCGACCCAGCATTCGGTGAAGGAACTGCTGTCGGTCGGCATCCAGCCGCAGATGCTGCTGTGCCGCGCCGACCGCGACATTCCGGAGAATGAGCGCCGTAAGATCGCGCAGTTCTGCAACATCAAGAAGGAATGCGTGATCGCAGCATTGGATGTGGACACGATCTATCAGGTACCAATCTCCTATCACGAGCAGGGCTTTGATACCGAAGTGCTGAAATATTTCGGCATGGCCGCCGACAAGGCGCCTGACCTGTCGCGCTGGGAAGAGATTGTGCGCCGCGTGCGCAATCCCGAAGGGACGGTCACCATTGCCGTGGTGGGCAAATATACCAGCCTGCTGGACGCCTATAAGTCACTGGGCGAGGCGTTGACCCATGGCGGCATCGCCAACAATGTGAAGGTCAAGCTGGATTGGATCGACGCTGAGATATTCGAAAGCGGCGAGGCGCTGGAACAGCTAGAACATGTCCATGGCATCCTGGTGCCGGGTGGATTCGGTGAGCGCGGGACCGAGGGCAAGATCCGGGCTGTGCAGTTTGCGCGTGAACACAAGATCCCCTATTTTGGCATCTGCTTTGGCATGCAGATGGCTGTCATTGAGAGTGCCCGTCACTTGGCAGGGTTGGAACAGGCCGGCTCCACCGAATTCGGTAAGCCCGATCCGGCTGTTGTCGGTCTGATGACGGAGTGGGTGCAGGGTAACCAACTGGTGCAGCGCCAGGAAGGCGGTGATCTGGGCGGTACCATGCGCCTGGGTTCCTATAGCTGCCACTTGCTGCCCGGCACCCGCGTGGCAGATATCTATGGCAGCGAGGATATCGTTGAGCGCCACCGTCACCGCTACGAAGTGAACATCAACTTCAAGGAAGCACTGGAAAAGGTCGGCCTGAAATTCTCCGGCCTGTCACCCGACGGCATCCTGCCGGAGATTGTGGAATTGCCGGACCATCCCTGGTTCGTGGGCGTGCAGTTCCACCCCGAACTGAAGTCCAAGCCGTTCGACCCGCATCCGTTGTTCACCAGCTTCATCGGTGCCGCCATCGCGCAGAGCCGGTTGGTGTGATTGAACAGGATATGAAAGGCCGGGGTGGGTGCTCACCTTCCCCGGCCTTCTTTATTTTCTGCGCCCGCCGCCCCATATGGCGGCATGAAGGAGCAAGCCATGACCCGCACTGTCACTGTCGGCCCGCTGTCGATCGCCAATGACCGTCCCTTTGTGCTGATCGCGGGCCCCTGTCAGTTGGAGAGCCGTGATCATGCCTTTGCCATGGCGGGAGCCTTATCGGAACTGACGAAGAAGCTGGGTATCGGCCTGATCTACAAGACCAGCTTCGACAAGGCCAATCGCACCTCGGTCAGTGCGCAGCGCGGTCTGGGCATGGATCAGTCGCTGCCCATCCTGGCCGATATCCGGGCGACCTTCGGCTGTCCCGTGCTGACCGACATCCACACGGCCGAACAATGCGCGCCCGTGGCGGAAGTGGTGGATGTGCTGCAGATCCCCGCCTTCCTGTGCCGGCAGACCGACCTGCTGCTGGCAGCGGGTGAAACGGGCAAGCCCATCAATCTGAAGAAGGGGCAGTTCCTGGCGCCCTGGGACATGAAGAATGTCGCCGCCAAGATCGTATCCACCGGCAACCACAACATCCTTCTGTGCGAACGTGGGGCCAGTTTCGGCTACAACACATTGGTCAGCGACATGCGGTCCCTGCCAATCATGGCGCAGACCGGATATCCCGTCGTCTATGACGCCACCCATTCGGTACAGCAACCGGGCGGGCAGGGGACCAGCAGCGGCGGGCAACGGGAGTTCGTGCCCGTTCTGGCCCGTGCCGCCATCGCCATTGGCGTGGCGGCTGTGTTCATGGAAACGCATGAGAACCCCGACTGTGCCCCCAGCGATGGCCCCAATATGGTGCCGCTGGATCAGATGGAAGGCGTGCTGGGCACGTTGCTGGCTCTGGACCGCATCGCCAAGGCGAACCCGGTGGTTATGTAGGATTGTAGTTTTTTATATTCAGCTCTTGAGATTTAGTCTACGTAATATTATCTTTTTGAGTACAGGCTAAGAAAAGTTAATCTTTACTATAATTTTTACTATTGGAGGTCGCAATGAGTAACGTTAAGCAGTCTGCTCTTGATGAGATATATAATATTGCTCTGGACGCCAAAAGTAAAATTGGTGACCAAGATTTTATCGCGAACGCATTAGATAAAATCATTTCAGCCGCACGGTATGCTCAACCGGTAAATAATTATAAAAAAGTTAATCAAGATGGTTGATGCTATTGTGGTTGAGGTCGCGTCATCTGGTTCTAAAAATGGTATTGGTTTATATAGATTTGTTTCGCTCCCGAGAGTCGGGGAGATGATTACGATTGCTGGAAAATTGGATTTAGAGCATTATTTGGTAAGCACTGTCGAACACTTAGGTGTGGATGTGAGGCCTACGACTGTAGCTGCGTCTGTTGCCCTTGAGGAGGGTGCTAAAGTTATAATTTATGTATCCGTTTGTTCTGCTATTTAGCGGGGGCGATTTCGTTTCCTCGTAAATCCTATTCGTTCAGTAGTTTGACAAATTCTCCCCATTTCCTCACCATCGGCGTATAACGAAAGGTGGGGTCACCAATCCCGCTGGTGGTGTGAGGAAGACGCAATCCATGTCCGTTCCGTCCCTGGGCCCCCGCAATGACCGGCGGGGCGGCCCAATTTCCCGTTTTATTGGTCGGATGGGCCTTCGCCTCCTGGGGTGGCGCATTACGGGTGCCTTCCCGAACCTGGAAAAATTCGTCGTTATCGGCGCCCCGCATACGTCCAACTACGATTTCTTTGTCGCCATGGCCACCATCCTGGCCACCGACCTGCGTATCCATATCCTGGGTAAGCACACTTTGTTCTGGGGACCACTGGGTCCAATCATGCGCTGGTGTGATATCCTGCCCGTGGACCGTCGTTCGGCACATGGTGTTGTCGGTGATTGCGTGGCTGCCTTGAACGCCGCCGAACGGATGGTGGTCGGTATCGCCCCAGAGGGCACACGTAATCCGAAGCCGGGCGCCGGATGGAAGACGGGCTTCTGGCATGTTGCCCGACAGGCCGGCGTTCCGATCATACCTGTCGCGCTGGATTATGCGGCGCACACGATCCGCATTGGGGAGCCGCTGGCGACAACAGAGAGTATCGAGGCGGATTTTGCCTTGCTTTCCGCCTTCTATGCAGGCGTGCAGGGGGCGAAGCGTCAGCTTCCCGACATCATACCGGTGGGCAATGGGCGGCCTGCCGACCCTGTGGGCACGGCGGGGTAGCGAAACCGTCCCTTGTCGGCGCTTGTCTCTGGCGTTATCCCCTTCATCCCGTATTAACCCTTCACCGGGTTCACGGCATCCACCACGCCCACGTCAGAGAGAGGCCCCATGTCCGCCATCATCGACATTCACGCGCGCGAAATCCTGGACAGCCGCGGCAACCCGACCGTTGAGGTCGAGGTTCGCCTGGAATCTGGCGCCTTTGGCCGGGCCGCCGTTCCGTCGGGCGCCTCCACCGGCGCGCATGAAGCCGTCGAACTGCGCGATGGCGACAAAGCCCGTTACCTGGGTAAGGGTGTGCTGAAGGCTGTCGAGGCCGTGAATGGCGAGATCGCCGACACGCTTGTTGGTCTGGAAAGCACCGATCAGGTCGCCATTGATCAGGCGATGATCGACCTGGACGGCACGCCCAACAAGGGCCGTTTGGGTGCGAATGCGATTCTGGGCGTGTCCATGGCCGTGGCCAAGGCGTCGGCCGATGAGCTGGACCTGCCGCTCTACCGATATGTCGGTGGGGCCAATGCCCGCATCCTGCCGGTGCCGATGATGAACATCATCAATGGCGGCGCGCACGCCGACAACCCGATCGACATCCAGGAATTCATGGTGATGCCGGTTGGCGCGGAAACCTGCGCCGAGGCCATCCGCGTGGGTGCGGAGATTTTCCACGCCCTGAAGAAGAAGCTGAAGGCTGCCGGCCATAACACCGCCGTCGGCGATGAGGGTGGTTTTGCGCCCAACCTGTCCTCCACCACCGAAGCTTTGGACTTCATCGTTGCCGCTATCGCCGACGCTGGTTACAAGGCCGGTGAGAATGTTCTGCTGGCGCTTGATGCCGCCTCGACGGAGTTCTTCAAGAACGGCAAGTATGAGCTGGAAGGCGAGGGCAAGAGCCTGACCCCGGCCGAGATGGTCGCCTACTGGGCCGATCTGGTGTCGAAATACCCGATCGTCTCCATCGAGGACGGCATGGCCGAGGACGACTGGGACGGCTGGAAGCTGCTGACCGACACGATCGGCGGCAAGGTGCAGTTGGTCGGCGACGACCTGTTTGTCACCAACCCGGCCCGCCTGTCGGACGGAATCAAGAAGGGTGTTGGCAATTCCATCCTGGTGAAGGTCAATCAGATCGGCACCCTGACCGAGACGCTGGAAGCTGTCCGCATCGCCCAGAATGCCGGCTACACCGCCGTGCTGTCACACCGTTCGGGCGAGACCGAGGACAGCACCATTGCTGACCTGGCCGTTGCCACCAACTGTGGTCAGATCAAGACTGGCTCGCTGTCCCGCTCCGACCGGATCGCCAAATACAATCAGTTGATCCGCATCGAGGAAGGCCTGGGTGTCGCGTCCGTCTATCCTGGCCGGTCGGCGCTGAAGCGCGGGTAACCCCGCAGGGGTGCCGGACCCCAACACGCCCGTTTTGTTTGTGAAAAGTCCACCCAGCATGGCGCCGGGTGGACTTTTCTGTTCGAGTTGAACAATATTCGCGCCAGGGTAAGGTCAAAGCTGTTCTTTCATTCTTTAGCACCAAGAAAATCTATTGGAATTATACAATCAAGAATGTGCAAAAAATTTGTTTTATCTTAAAAATCATGTTTATTTTTGGAGCGGTTATTTGCGTTCCCTTTGTTAGGCTGGATTTCCGCAATGTCAAAGTCGCTCAAGGTGGCGTTCGTGACCCCTTACAATCCTCACTCACTGCGGGATTGGAGCGGCACACCATTTTATGCGTATCGGGCGCTACAGCGGGTTTTTAATGAGGTCTGTCACATACCCTGCCCGATTGTCGGGACTTTTCAGCGACTTGCCCTGAAGGTTGGGGCGCGGTTTGGGGTGGATACTGCCCGTGAACCCTTAATCTCCACCTTGTTCTGCCGGGAGATTGAAGGCAGGCTAAATGCGTGCAGCCCAGACATTGTGATCGGTTTATCGGCATCCGTCATCTTGTCCAGATTGCGGACTGCGGCGCCGATGCTTCACATTTCGGATGCAACCTATGCTGCGATGAGCGGCTATTATCCGGGTGAATTCGCGGGTGTTTCGGCCAGGTCGAAACGCCTTGGTAATGCCATGGATGCCGCGTCGCTGTCGCGTTCGGCTGCGGCAGTGCTAAGCAGCGACTGGGCCGCGCAATCGGCCCGCGAGGATTATCAGATTCCGGCCGATCGCGTTCATGTCTTGCCCTTGGGGGCCAATCTTGATCCCGACACAGTTGCTGTGACTGACCGTCAAACCGACAAATGCCGGTTATTTTTTCTGGGTGTTGATTGGAAGCGCAAGGGCGGTGACATTGTTCACGAGGCATTCCAATGCCTTCGTGCGCGCGGTCTTGATGTGGAACTGCATATCGCAGGCTGCACCGCCCCTGTTGATGGGCCCGGCATTTACCAGCATGGATTCCTGTCAAAAGGTGATCCACAGCAATATGCCAGGTTGAAGTCGCTGTTCAGCACGGCGTCATTCCTGTTTGTTCCGTCACGGCAGGAGGCCTTCGGGCTTGTTTTTGCCGAAGCGAGCGCCGTGGGGCTGCCCAACATCTCCACCGCGACCGGTGGCATCCCTAGCGTCGTGTCAGACAGTGTAAACGGTGTACTATTACCACTGTCGGCCAATGGTGCCCATTATGCGGACCGTATTGCCGCATTATGGTCTGACCAACAGGTCTATAGCCGGATGCAGCAGGCATGCGAGGAACGGTTCCACGCATGCCTGAGCTGGGATGCGTGGGGACAGGCGGTGGCGCGGATTTCGGGCGCGGTGACGGCTCGTCACTGACCCGCCGCTCGCAGCAATCTTGCCGCATCAACGGCGCCATAGGTCAGGATGGCGTCGGTACCCGCACGTTTGAAGCCCAGTAGGGTTTCCAGCAGCGCCGCTTCATAGTTCAGCCAGCCATTGGCCGACGCTGCCTTCAGCATCGCGTACTCACCACTGACATGATAGGCGAAAGTGGGGACACGGAATTCTTCCTTTACCCGGCGGATGATGTCCAGATAGGGCAGACCCGGTTTTACCATCACCATATCGGCCCCTTCAGCGATATCCAGGCCAACCTCACGCAGCGCCTCATCACTGTTGGCCGGGTCCATCTGATAAGTCTTCTTGTCACCCTTCAGCAGACCGCCTGTCTGGACCGCATCACGGAAGGGGCCATAAAAGGCTGAGGCATATTTGGCAGCATAGGCGCAGATCCGGGTCAACGTATGCCCCTTGGCCTCCAGCGCGTCGCGGATGGCCCCAATACGCCCATCCATCATATCGGACGGGGCCACGATATCGCAGCCGGCATCAGCCTGTACGAGCGCTTGCAGGACCAGGGCCTGCACCGTTTCCTCGTTTAAGACATAGCCATCCTTCACGACGCCATCATGACCATGGCTGGTATAAGGGTCGAGCGCCACATCGCCCAGAATACCGATATCCGGCACTTCCCGCTTGATGGCGCGGATAGCCTGGCACATCAGATTGTCCGGATTGCCCGACTCGCGGCCCTCCGGGTCTTTTCGGTCGAACGGCAGGACCGGGAACAGGGCGACGCAGGGGATGCCCAAGTCACGGGCCTCCGCCACTGCCGGCACCAGCAGATCAAGCGACAGACGCTCTACCCCCGGCATGCTGCCGATAGGTTGACGTTGGTTCACGCCCTCCACCGCGAAGATCGGCCAGATCAGGTCGTTCACCGTCAGATGGTTTTCCGCCACCATACGGCGGGTCCAGCCATCGACACGGTTACGGCGCGGGCGGGTGCGGGGAAAGCTATGCATCTTGGGACCTGTTCAGGGGAACGCAGATGGATGCTACGCCTCCCCAACCACCGGCGGCAACAGGAAGCCCACAGCATTAAAGCCCCAGGAACTCATGCACCGCATAGAGCATGATTTTGACCGTCAACGCGATGAAACCGAAGGCGATGACGGTGCTGGCCACCGCACTGATATAGCCGGCAATCAGGGCGATTCCATCTCGTTCCATCAATGCCAGCGCAATCAGGGCGATGGCGATGGACGGAAAGATGTTGCCCATGAAGATCGGTAGAATCAGGACAATGGATAGGAAAAAAACGATGAAGCCGGCCAGCCGCTCCATACGCCCATCCATCAGATGTGTGAACCGCGGTATGGTAATGTTCTCCACCTTGCGCAGCCAGGGTTCCGCCTTCACCAGGACCGCCATCAGGTCCGCCCGCAGAATGCTGCGGCGGCGCAGGAAACTGGGTAACCAGGGATGCGGATGGCCAACCATCAACTGCAAGGAAAACACCACAATGGGCATTCCCGTAACAGCCGACATACCGGGTGGGGCCGGTAGGATGGTTGGCAGCGCAAAAAGCAGCATCAAAATGCCGTAAGCCCGTTCGCCCAGGCCATCGATCATCTCGCCAATGCTGATCCGCTCACCTTCGACCCTGGCGATTGTATCCAGCAGAACATCGGTTGTGCGCTTGGTTTCAATCGACGCCGGCTGTTCCGGGGGAACTTTACTGGCGTGGCCGGGCAAATCATCGGGTTCGGGCGGCAATTGTGTGTCCACGGATCAACCTTCATCCCGACGGAACGCTATGTCCGCCAGCCCCTCATATATCCCGCGTGGGTTACCGGATCATGAAGGGACGTCCGCGGCCGAACGTCCCACCCTAACAACGCGGGATATGGGGATGCTCATCCCAGATTGAAACGGGTAATGGTCGCCGCAATGTCGTCACCGAATGTTGCACCCAGTCGAATGACACCCGCATCGGCGGGAACCCCCTTCAACTGGTCAGCGCCCATACTGGTCATCAGTGCGGCCGGCACGTGCTGGGTTACGGACATGGCGCGCAGGCCACGGATCAGGTCGATGCCGCCCAACCCTTCCATGACGGCGGATGCGATCAGCAGGTCCGGGGGCATCCGCACGGCAATTGAAATTGCTTCGATCGGATCGGACACAATATTGACGCGGAAGCCGCAGGCCGCCAACTCACCGGCAGCCTTGCGTGCCACCAGCTTGTTTGGCGTTACCAGCATGATTTCAACATCCCGCACCTCGACATCAGTAATGTCGAATTCAAACCGGGCGGGCAGGCGGCGGATAATCTGGTTGGTCGCCGCGATGTCGGGCTGTTCCTCCAACTCTGCCATTTCCGCGATACGGTCGGCAAAGATCTGAATTTCGGCGATCTGCTTCTCATCCAGGTCTTTTAGGTCGGAGCAATAGGTCTCCAGGCGCTGGGCAATCAGGGACACGATCGGATAGCCGAAGGTTGACCCGGACCCTTTCAGGGAATGGATTTCGCGGCGCAACTCGCGCAGCCCATCCGCCCCCTTGGCGGTACCCGACTTCACCTGATCGAGCGTGCCGTAGATGGAGGAAAGACGGTCACTGATATAGTCGCTGAATTCCGACTTGAGCTGTTCAAGCAGCTCGTCCATATCGACTTCGGCCATCCTGATATTCCTCCTGTCCGCAAGACTTATCCCTGTACCCCGCCGACGGGTCCGCCATCAAGAGCGCCGGGGTAACCGATGGGTTACAGCGGGCATGCGGAAATGAACAAGGCCTGGATGCAGGGTCGCATCCAGGCCTTGCCCCTGTGCGTCAGTGGCCCTGTGATCAGGCCGCGCGCTTCAGTTCCAGGGTCTTCCACACCGACAACAAGGCATCGACCAGATGGTCCATCTTGCGGTCATCATGGAAGGGGGTGGGGGTCAGGCGCAGCCGTTCGGTGCCGCGTGGCACGGTCGGGTAATTGATTGGCTGCACATAAATGTCGTGGTGGCGCAGCAGGTCGTCGCTGGCTTGTTTGCACAAATGCGCGTCGCCGACCAGCAGTGGCACGATATGGCTGACTGATGGCATCACCGGAAGACCGGCCTGGGCCAGACGTCGCTTCAGCGTCGCCGCGCGTTCCTGATGCCGGATACGGATTTCGTTGTGTTCCTTCAGGAACATGACCGACGCTAGTGCGCCGGCCGCCAATACCGGGGCCAGTGACGTGGTGAAGATGAAGGACGGCGCGAAGCTGCGCACGCAATCAACCAGCGCCGTGGAGCCGGTAATATACCCCCCCATGACGCCAAACGCCTTGCCCAGCGTGCCCTCAATCACCGTCAGGCGATCCATCACGCCTTCGCGCTCCGCCACGCCAGCGCCGCGCGGGCCGTACATGCCTACGGCATGCACTTCGTCCAGATAGGTCATGGCACCGTGCTTGTCGGCGACATCGCACAGTTCCTTGATGGGGGCGATGTCGCCATCCATCGAATAAACACTCTCAAAGGCCACCAGCTTGGGCTGGTTTTTCGGATAGCGCGACAGCAGGGCATCCAAATGGGCCACGTCATTATGGCGGAAAATATGCTTTTCGGCCCCTGAATGACGGATACCCTCAATCATCGAGTTGTGGTTCAGCGCATCGGAGAAGACCACACAGTTGGGCAGGATGCGCGGCAGGGTCGAAAGCGTGGCCTCGTTACTGATATAGCCCGAGGTGAACAGCAGCGCGGCTTCCTTGCCATGCAGATCGGCCAGCTCCTTCTCCAGCATCACGTGATAGTGATTGGTGCCGGAAATGTTGCGTGTACCGCCGGCGCCAGCCCCGCATTTATGCAGGCTGTCGACCATAGAGCCGATGACCACAGGGTGTTGACCCATGCCCAGGTAATCGTTGGAGCACCAGACGGTGACATCCTTCGGGGGGGCATCCTCCCCGTGAAATGTGGCGGTCGGAAATTCACCCACACGGCGTTCCAGATCAGCGAAAACGCGGTAACGGCCCTCACGCTTCAGGCCGTCGATCTGGCTCTTGAAAAAATTCTCGTAATCCATGGGCCGTTGTCCCGTTCACGCCACTGATGGAAATGTCACGCCGGTCGTGCCGTTTGTCCACCCTTGTTTATTACTGCAAAGGTGTCGTCGGCAAAACCCCACGCGACCGCTTGTCGCGCCATTCCAAGATAGGTCGAAACGGGCGACTGTCAGCCAGCTTGCCGAAGAACCATGAAGACCGCGTTGATTTCGGTCAATTCATCATTGGCTATGCGAGGCATCCGGCGCGTAGCGATGATCCGGGCATGCTCGCCCATCCGCCGCCACACGCCGATCGATACAACGCTGTGCACCAACAGCCAGGCTGATCGTTCACGCACGCAGACAGTGGATTTAGCCAGGATGATCGCAGCGAACCTGGTGGACGCATCTGTCGCATCAAAAAACAGATCCCGGCCTGGAGGACCCACGGTCGATGCTGACGGGGGACTGAGGCGAAGTACGCATTAGCCCACCTTTACTCCTTCCCGCACCAGCCAGTCCGCCGTATCGGCCAGCGATTTCTCAAATCGGAACAGCAGCGTTTCGATTTCCTGTTCGGTGATGATCAGGGGCGGGGAGAAGCCAATACTGTCGCCGATGGGACGCAGAATGGCGCCATGCTGGTGGCTGAAGGAGACCAGCTTCGCCCCCACCCCCAGGGACGGGTCAAAGGGTCGCTTCGTCATCTTGTCGGCCACCAGTTCGACCCCGCCGATCAAGCCGATGCCACGCACTTCGCCGACTAACGGGTGGTCACGGAAGGCGCGCAGCCCTGGTTGCAGGTGCTGCGCCATGGCGCGGACATGGCCGACAATATCACGCTCCTCATAAATCTTGAGGGTCTCCAGGGCGACGGCGCAACTCACCGGGTGGCCGGAATAGGTGTAGCCGTGGCCGAACGTCCCGATCTTGGCGCTTTCCGCCACGCAGGCCTGATAGATCGGTTCCGACACCAGTACCGCAGACAGGGGCAGATAGGCCGATGTCAGGGCCTTGGCCGATGTCAGGATATCCGGCTTCATGCCATAGGTCTGGCTGCCCCACATATTGCCGGTGCGGCCATAACCGCAGATCACTTCGTCAGCGACCAGCAGCACGTCATACTTTTTCAGCACTGCCTGGATTTTCTCGAAATAGGTGGCCGGCGGCAGGATGACGCCGCCGGCCCCCATGACCGGCTCAGCAAAGAAGGCGGCCACGGTGTCCGGGCCTTCTTGCAGGATCAGGGCCTCCAGATTGCCGGCCAGCCGGGTGGCGAAATCCGCCTCGCTCTCTCCTGGCTGTCCGAACCGGTAATAATGCGGGCAGTCGGTATGCAGGATACCTTGCAGGGGCAGATCGAAATCCCGATGACAGTTCGGCAGGCCCGTCAGGCTGGCTGCCGCAACCGTGACGCCGTGATAGGCCTTTTGCCGAGCGATGATTTTTTTCTTCTGCGGTCGGCCAAGGGCATTGTTGTAGTACCAGATCAGTTTCACCGCCGTATCGTTGGCCTCCGACCCCGAGCAGGCGAAGAACACCTTGCTCATCGGCACGGGTGCCAGAGCAATCAATCGTTCAGCCAGATTGATGGCTGGTTCATGCGATTTATGGGCAAAGGCATGGTAAAAGGGCAGGGTCCGCATCTGCCGGATGGCGGCGTCGATCAGACGCGGCTCATCAAAGCCCAGGCTGGTACACCAGAGACCGGCCACCCCCTCGATATAGTCCTTGCCCGTCTCATCTGTGACGGTGACACCCTTGCCCGAGGCGATGACCAGTGGCCCGGTCGTCTCATGCGCCTTCAGGTTGGTATAGGGGTGCAGGTGATAGGCGATGTCACGGCTGCCGGCGGAGTTTCCCAGATGCGTCATGATGGTGGCGTCCTGTTGCAGGTTGCTGCCATGGTGAAGCGGGCAGGTGCCGGAACGCAACCCCCTAGCCCACCCGTCGAGCGGTGCTGGGTGGGGCATCGTGCAGCCGGCCCCAGGCACGGCGCAACTGCCGGGTTGAACCAAAGCCAGCCCGTTCAGCCACCGCCTCCATGTCCAGACGCGAATTTTCGATCATGCGCCGGGCCAGACCGACCCGCAGCCGGTTAACATAATCGGGTATTGTCATGCCTGCATGTTCCCGGAACAGCCGTGACAAATGGCGCGGGCTGGCATGAGCGATGTTTGCCAGGGCCGTCAGGGACCAATCGTGCGCGGGATCATTGGCGATGGCGTCTTGGACCCGGTGAATGGCGGGATGCAGGTGGTTACGCCCCTCAAGCCAAGGGGACAGTTGCGGATCGGCCCCGGCCCGGCGCATGTAGACAACCAGGTACCGCGCGACGGCAGCCGCGACACCGGCGCCGCAGCGACGGGAGACGAAATGCAGGGCCAGATCAATGCCGGCGGTAATCCCGGCACTGCTCCAGCAATTGCCATCCTCCACAAACAGGCGATTCTCCAGCACCCGGCAGCCATTTTCGGCCCGACGCAGATCATCATAGGAACTATGGTGCGTGGTGCAGGCCTTTCCTGCCATCAGGCCGGCACGGGCCGCAATAACAGAGCCAGAGCAGATACATAAAAGCAGATGGTCAGGACGCACGCTCCGGCGCAACCAGTCCACGATCACTTGTTCATACTCATCATCAACGCGCACATCCTGGCCGGGCAGCGGGTCAATATTGCCAGACAGCAGGATCACGGCATCGGGCGGCAAATGGTCAGGCAGGGGGGCAATGCCGGAGAGGAGCAGACCCACAGAACTCGACATCTCCGACATCGGCCCCACAAAGGTCAAGGTGAAGGCGATCCTGTCTTGCTCCACCCCCGCGCGGCGCAGCACTTCTGTCGGTCCGGCGACGTCCAGCAGCATGGCCCTTGGTGGCAGGACAACATAAACGGGGATCATCTGCTGCCCGCTTGTCTCCTGTCCCCGGTGGTTACCGGCGCGCATCAGGCTGCCTCCCGCCCCGTTCTGCCTTGAATGGCGCGGGAGAGGGCCTGTTCCACGCCAGTGATCGTAGCAAAGCGATCCGCCAGGACCAGTTCCGTCCGCGCCTTGATCTCGGCGGCTGGCCAGCAGCGGCCCGCCCTGTCCGTCATGTCGAAGGTCAAGGTGGCCTCGGTGACGTAATCGACCGCATAGCCCAGATCGCTGGCATGGCGTGTTGTTGTCTCGCAACATTGTTCGGTGCGGATGCCGCAGATGATCACGCGCTGGATTCCTTTGGCGACCAGCCAGACATCCAGGCCGCTGCCGACCAGGGCGCTGTGGCGTGATTTTTCAAAACATGCATCGGGCGCGATACGGATGGGCGATAGCAGGCGGACATGGCCGGACGCTTTCGAAAATGGCCCATCCGGATCAACATGGAAAATCTGGGCGATGGGCAGACCTGCCTGTGCGGCGCCATCTATCAGGGCCTGAAGGCGCTCAAAGAACGGTATCGCCACGGCTTCCTGCCAGTAGGGGCGCTGACGGAAACTCTCCTGGACATCAATAACCAGCAGGGCCGTATCATGTGCGGACATTTTATGCTCCGGTGCTTGTCGTGACGCGTCGGAGGCTAATCAGATTTCACCCTATCCGAAAGGCATTGGCCGGACCAGAAGCGGACGAAAAAAGACATCAGTGTTGGGGTGCAGGTCGCGCCTGACGGCGGGAGAAGACCGGGCTTTGCGACGAATTATGCGGAATTCCTTCCTGTGCCCCTGCAAATCCGTGGAAAGCGCTGAATCGGCTTGGTATCATTCCGGTTCGACAGCGATGCTGGATTCTCCTGGGGTCAACCCCGATGGAGTTTCAGTGGGCGTGTGTCGGTTCTGGGACGTGTCGGGGTGATGTCAATGGAGACCGATGGCGGCGGGTCAACCGATGCCGAAGTGCCGCGCAAGAAGTTGAGCGGCAAGAAGATCGTCCTGTTCATTGTGTTGCCCGTTGTGCTGATCGTGGCGGGCGCTGCGGCAGCGTTTTTTACTGGTGCGCTGGATGGGCTTCTGGGCAAGAAGCCGGCAGGTGAAGGCGAGCATGTGGAGGAAGAGCAAAAAGAACCGGAGTTGCCGCCCTATAATGGGCCGCCGGTCTATGCCGACATTCCCGACATGCTGGTCAATCTGAACACAGGCGAGCGCCGGGCCACGCTGCTGAAGCTGGGGATCTCGCTTGAATTGAACCGCCCGGAGGAGAAGGCTGCCGTTGATCTTGCCATGCCGCGCATCACCGATGCGTTCCAGGTCTATCTGCGCGAGTTGAAGGTGGATGATCTGCGCGGGTCGGCGGGCATGTACCGGCTGCGGGAGGAGCTGCAGCTGCGGGTGAACACGGCGGTCGCCCCGATCAAGGTCAAGGACGTGTTGATCAAGGAATTCCTGGTCCAGCAATGATGCAAGGGGAAGCGTGATGGCCGGGCCCGAGGAACTGAGCGAAGAAGAACGCATGGCGGCCGAATGGGCTGCCATGGCCGATGAAGGGGCTGGCGACGCCTTTGGCGACATGGGCGGCGGCGGTGGTGGCGGTGCCACGCGCGTTCTTAATCAGGACGAAATCGACAGTCTGCTGGGTTTCGACAAGGACGGAGCCGGCGACGGCGACAATACTGGCGTTATGGCGCTGGTAAACTCGGCGCTGGTGAATTACGAACGTCTGCCGATGCTGGAGGTGGTGTTTGACCGCCTCGTTCGCATGATGTCGACAAGCCTGCGTAACTTCACCTCCGACAATGTCGAAGTCTCACTGGACCAGATCAGTTCGGTGCGTTTCGGCGATTACCTGAATTCTATTCCGCTGCCGGCCATGCTTGCCGTATTCAAAGCGGAAGAATGGGATAATTACGGGCTGATGGTCATCGACTCGGCCCTGATCTATTCTATCGTGGACGTGCTGCTGGGCGGTCGGCGTGGTACCGCGGCGATGCGTATTGAAGGCCGCCCCTATACGACCATCGAACGTAACCTGGTTGAACGTATGGTGCATGTGGTCCTGTCGGACCTGTCGGCGGCGTTTGACCCACTATCGCCGGTCACCTTCCGTTTTGACCGGCTGGAAACCAACCCCCGCTTTGCCACCATCGCACGACAAGCCAATGCCGCCGTGCTGGTCAAGCTGCGCATCGACATGGAAGATCGTGGCGGGCGTCTGGAACTGCTGATCCCCTACGCAACGCTGGAACCTGTGCGCGAACTGCTGTTGCAGATGTTCATGGGTGAAAAATTCGGTCGCGACAGCATTTGGGAAACCCACCTGGCATCCGAACTCTGGATGACGGATGTGCATCTGTCCGCCGTCCTGGACGAGATCGTGCTGCCGCTGAGCGAGGTGATGGCCTGGCGGGTTGGCAGCCGGGTGCTGCTGAACGTGGCCCCGGACGAGACGATCGAACTGCGCTGCGGTGATGTGCCGATGTTCCTGGGCCGAATGGGCCGTAAGGGTGGTAACATCGCTGTCCGTATCGACAAGGAATCCCCGAAACCGGAGACGCAGCCATGATCGCCTCCATCCTGTCCCTGTTGCTGGATGTGGCCATCGTCGGCCTTCTGGTGGCCACCATCATTTATGCCCTGCGCTTGAACCGGCAATTATCCGCGGTCAAGGAAAGCCGGGCCGAGCTGGAAGAACTGGTTAAAGGCTTCGCCGAGGCTACGGCCCAGGCCGACAGCTCTGTGAAAGGCATGCGTAAAACTGCGCAGGAGTCGGGGGAAAACCTGTCCGCTCTGATCAATCGTGCCCAGACCTTAAAAGAGGAAATGGAGCTGATTGTTCAGGCGGCTGATGGGTTGGCTAACCGACTGGAGGCCGCGTCGGGCAAGGCGCGGGCTGCCGTGATGAATGCGGCCCCGGCCGCCCCGGTGGCGCCCGCCCCTTTGGCGGCGCGTCCAGCCGGAGCCCCTGCGCCGTCGGCCCCGCGACCGGCGGCGGCAGCATCGGCGCCGTCGGCGCCGCCCGCTCCAACGACGGCCGGGGCTGAACCCCGATCGCGCGCGGAGAAGGAGTTGTTGCAGGCGCTGGAGAATCTGCGGCAATGACCGACACGTCCAGCCCGTCCGCCGCCAAACCAGTGGTCAAGCCCGTTACCGGCGCAAAACCGGCAGCAAAACCCGCCGCACGCCCTGTAGCTCGCAAGGTGCCGCCAAAGCCGGCAAAGCCGCGTCGTGCGCTGATGCGTCCTGGGCTGCTGCCGGCTACGATCTTCGTGGCGACTCTGGTCTTGGGGTTCAAGGTTGGTGATATCTGGCTGACGATCTCCACCGGCAAGGGCCTGTCGTTGATCCCGTCATCGGTGGCGGAGGAAACGGTCCCACAGGGCCTGCCTGCGGCGACAGCAGCGTCGGCCAGCGCGACGCCGCCCCCTGTTGCGCCGGGTCCCACAACCACTCTCGCCGTCCCGCCTGCCCCCGCGCCCGCCATACCCGTTCCGACGCAGGTGGCTCAGGCACCACAGACACAGCCGTCCACCGCCCCGGCGCAGGCACCACCCGCGACGGAGCCGGCATCACAACCGGCCGATGCCCCGAGCCCCGCCCCTTCCGGCACGCCGGGCCAGGGTTTCACCCCCACGGAGGTGGAACTGCTCCAACGCCTGCAGGAGCGGCGGGAGCAACTGGACAGCCGGGCACGCGAGCTGGACCAGCGCGAAGCCATGCTGACCGCCGCCGAGACACGATTCGACCAGAAAATCACTGAACTTCAGAACCTGAAGAAGGAAATCCAGGGGCTTCTGACACAGGCAAATGCTGAACAGCAGGCCCAGTTGGACAGTCTTGTGAAGATTTATGAGACGATGAAACCGGCGGATGCTGCAAAAATCTTCAACAACCTGGAAAATGATGTGTTGCTGAACGTGATCAGCCGCATGAAGGAAGCCAAGGTCGCCCCTGTCTTTGCCGCCATGGACGAAAAGCGGGCGCAGGAGGTTACCATCCTTCTGGCTGCACGGAAGAGACTGCCCACCGTGCCAGAATGATTGTATGAAGGGCGGGGGGAGCCTGTCCCCCCGTTATCCGGCGCCCCGCCAGCCCCGCATTATCGCGCTTCGAAGGTGTTCTGATGTTCCGCACCGCCACTGCCACCGACCCCGTTCTTCAGGAACGGCTGGACAATGCCCGTTCCGAAGCGCGCCAGCCGCTGTCACGTGAAGAGGTGGCGACCATTGTCGCGTCGGTTCTGTCCTCCATGGGCGGCGACATGGGGCAGCATGACCTCCATCTTTATGCCGAACTGGAAGGACTGGCGCGGTTTATCAACAACGCGAAGAAGGAGATCGCCAGCATCCAGCCGGCCGATATCCATTCCGAGCATATCCCATTAGCGACCGATGAACTGGACGCGGTGGTCGGCGCCACGGAAGATGCGACCAACCGTATCATGGATGCCTGTGACCAGATGATGGCATTGGCCGGCGATGTGCCGGCAGAAGTGTCCAACAAGCTGATGGACATCACCACCGGCATCTATGAGGCCTGCAATTTTCAGGACATTACCGGCCAGCGTATCACCAAGGTGGTCCGCGCCCTGAAACATATCGAACAGAAGGTCGAAGCCTTGCTGGTGGCCCTTGGTGAGGAAGTGCAGCGCCGCCACCCGACCATGGAGACCGCCGCCACGCCCGACACGCCGTCCGATGCCAAGCTGTTGAATGGTCCGTCCATGCCCGGCGCGGGTATCGACCAGGCCTTCATCGACAGTCTGTTTGATTGAGGTTGAATGCCCGAGACGCACACATCCGGCAGCACCGATCCTGACTCGGCGGTTCCCCTGCGGTTCGGCGCGTCCGCAAACCGACAGGAGGGCGGGGATGGGGCGACCATGCTCTATCTCGGTGTGTTTATCCTGCTGCTGGCCTTCTTCATCCTGTTGAACAGCATCTCGCATTTCCATGACGAGAAGGTGGGCGCGGTTATCCGCAGCGTTGATGAGGCCTTTTCCACCCAGGCTCTGTTGACAGGCTCTCCTGGCGACCGGCAGCAGGCCCGGCGTGAGGCGGCGCGTGCCATCCAGGATCTGGGTGACCTGATCCGGGCGGATCTGCCGCTTGCCAAGGTTGAGGCAGGGGATCAGACGGGGACATTGGTGGTGTCGCTGCCGGTTGATAACCTGTTCCTCGCCGATGGCAGTGCCATCCGGCCCAGTCATCAGGCACTGATGGAACGGATGGCGCGGGCGTTGGAGCCGCGCCGGCACGGCGTATCGGTGCGGGCGGAGTTTTTGTTTGCCACCACAGGGGCGGCCGACCGGGCGGCCCTGGTAACCCGCGCCGGTGTGCTGGCCCGGTCTGTCACGGCGTTGGGGGCCGATCCCGCTTCCTTGTCGGTCGGAATGGAACCTGGTACGCAAACAGGTCAGGTGCGCCTGCTGTTCACCCTTCAGACGGGGGAGGGGCCATGATGACGCCACCCCGGTCCCCTCATTCCCCGTTCAGCTTTGCCACACCAGCCACCCCGTCGGCCAAGGCCTGGCTGGTTACCTTTTCCGATCTGATCTGTCTGCTACTGACCTTTTTTGTGATGCTTTATGCCATGTCGGAGCCTGACCCCGCCCGGTACAAGGCCCTGGCGGCCGGCGTGCCGGGGGCGGACCCGATGCAGGTCGGAGAGCAGCGGGCAGAGGCGGCCTTTTCTGCTGCCAGCCTGGATCGTGGCAAGGCTATCGATTTGGGTTATTTGGGCCGTGTCTTTGAAAGCCAGATGGCGGCAAACCCGGAATTGGCCGATATGCGCATTGCCCGTATTGATGGCAGCCTTGTCCTGTCCATGCCGTCCGACCTGCTGTTTGCGCCGGGTGACGCTGCCCTGTCGGCGGGGGGCAAACGCATCCTGTTCCTGATGGGAGGTGTTGCTGCCAATATTGGCAATGCGTTAGACGTGGTCGGCCATGCAGATGCATCACCAGCCGGTGCGCGGTGGACCAGCAATTGGGAGTTATCGCTGGCCCGTGCGCAATCGGTCGCTGATGCGCTGCGGGAGGCAGGATATCTGCGGGATATCACCCTTCGCGGCCATGGTGACGGTCAGTCGGGTGGGATGGTTCGGGCTGAGGCACGGCGGGTTGATCTGGTTGTTCGTGAACATGGGGACGGGTCATGAAGACTTCCCGCCTTCTGAACACGACACTAGCCCTGTCGGTTGCCGCGGTGGCGCTGCTGTCCGTTCCGGCAGGGGCGCAGCAACCCGCACCGACGGCCGCCAACGCTGCGCCGGCAGCCCCCCGCGTTCCAGTTCGCAGTGGGGTCCATCCCGACTATAGCCGCCTTGTGTTCGACTGGCCACGGGAGGTCGCCTACACTGTAGAACAGGCCGGTGCATCGGTCAGCGTGCGGTTCCCCGTGGCCGCACAGATCGACCTTGCTGGCGTGTTGCGGGCCCGGCCCAGCCGTATCAACGGTCTGACACAGGCATCGGCCGATGGTGCGGTGACGGTGCGCTTCGACATTCCGGCCGGTGCCGGTATCCGACATAGCCGTGCAGGCAACCGGATTGTGCTGGATGTCCTGGACAGGCCGCCCACCGGAACCCAAGCCGCCCCGGCCGCTACGCCGCCGTCGACGACCCAGACTGCCAGCAGCACCGCTGCGCCGGCATCGGCACCGGCACAAGGCCAGCAGACGGGCTCCCGACCTGTCGATCCCCGATCCGCACGGGAAGGGGCGCCGCTTTACCAGCTTCGCGGCAATGGCATCCCGGCTGCTGCGGGGGGAACGGCGGCGCCCGCTCCTTCGGTTGCCGCCGCCTCGGGAGCGCCCACACCGTTGGTGCCGCCACCGGCTGCTACACCGCTTGCCCCTCCGCCGCCCGTCGCGGCAACACCCGTGCCGCAACAGCCGGTCACTGCACCACCAGCAGTGGCACCTGCGGCCGCTGCGCCACCCGTACCGGCACCGACTGTTGCGGCAGCCTCGGTCCCTGCGGCCCCGTCCGAGCCGGTCTCGGCACCAGTCATGCTAACGTTTGATCCAAAGGTTGCGCGGACAGCCGCAATTTTTGAACGCGCTGGTTTTCTTTATGTGCTGTTCGGGGAACCGGTTCCGGCAGACACGGCACCGGCCATACCGCCAGAACTCCAGGTCGCTGTAGAACCGGTGGCAGTGGACGGTGGCGGCGGTTATCGCCTGCCAATGCCTGCTGTGGTGCAGGCCGCAGTCAAACGCGATGGCACTGCCTGGCAGGTGGTTCTGTCGCGCACCAGCGAGATGGACGATGCAGCCGTTTCCAGCAGCAGCATCCAGCCAAAGCCCGATCCGGATTTTGCCCTTGGTTCCCGGCTGGTTATTCCGGCGGCCGAGGCGGAGCGGGTGATCCCGTTCAAGGATCCTGTGGTCGGCGACACCCTGTTTGTAATCCCGCTTCCCCTGCCGGGCCAGCATGTACAGGCGCCGCTGCGCTATACCGAAGCACAGTTTCTGCCGACATTGCAGGGCGTGGTGGTCCGCGCCCTGGACGACCGGCTTTCGGTGCAGCCGGTGCGTGAAGGGGTGGAAGTGACGGTGCCTGGCGGCCTGCGCCTGTCGCCGCCGGCCGATGTGGCGGCGGCAATCCCACCGCCCCCGCCGCCGGTCGAGCAGGAGAAATTGTTCGATTTCAAGCGTTGGGGTCAGGTGCCGGTTAAGGATTATATCAAGACCCGACAGGCCCGCTGGGACCGTCTGGCCGACCTTCCGGAAGCGGAGAAAACCCGCGGCCGGCTTGATATTGCCCGTTTCTATCTGGCCAACGGCATGGGGTACGAGGCACTCGGCATGTTGAGCCGCGTGCAGACCCTGCAGCCTGATGTCGATCGGCGGGCGGAGTTCCTCGCGATCCGCGGCATCGGACGGGTCTTGACCGGCGATTTTGCCGGCGGTCTGGCTGATCTGTCGAACCGGCAACTCGCCGATGAACCGGATGCTGCACTCTGGCGGGCCGCTTCCTTGGCAGGGCAAGGTGATTATGCCGGTGCGCATGCAGGTTTCCAGGCGTCAAAAGACCTTTTGGATCGCTATCCGGAGCCGTTTTACACCGGTCTTGCCCTGGCGGCGGCCGATGCGGCCTTGCGTGTGAACCAGCCGGAAGCCGCAGCCCTGACTATGGATCGGGTGGCCAAACGCGGCGGCGAAACCGGGAACCAGGCAGCGGCAGTGCAGTATTTCCGTGGCGCCGTGTTCCGCGCGCTAGGCGATCATGATAAGGCCCTGTCTTACTTTAAGCAGGCACGGGACGGCCGTGATCGGCTGTATGCGATGCGGGCCAAGCGGGATTACATCGATACGGCCCTGGCTGCCGGTAAGATGGACCCGAAGGTCGCGGCCAAGCAGATGGAGGAAATGCGGTTTGCCTGGCGCGGTGATGCCCTTGAACTGTCCAACCTGCGCCGGATCGGGGAGGTCCATGCCCTGGCCGGAGATTACCCGCAGGCGTTTGACACCATGCGCCAGACCATTTCCGCCTTTCCCGACACGGCCGAGGCCAAGGAGATCGCGGCCGACATGACGCGGACCTTCACGGACCTGTTCGCCAAGGACGGGGCCGCGAAGATGACGCCGCTGGAGGCAATGGGGCTTTATGAGCAATATCGCGAACTGACCCCGCCCGGCCCTGAAGGCGACCTGATTATTCGCAGACTGGCGGAACGGCTGGTGGAAATCGACCTGCTGGACCGTGCGGCACAATTGCTGGATCATCAGGTTCAATATCGCCTGGCCGGCGCGGAAAAGGCGCAGGTCGGGACGCGGCTGGCCGGTATTCGGTTGCTGGACGGCAAACCAGAAGAGGCCGTGGCCGCGCTGGATAAAAGCACCGTGCCGGAAATTACCCCGGAACTGGCAGAAGAGCGGAAGTTACTGCGTGCCCGGGCTCTTTCGCAGATCGACAAGGGGGCGGAGGCGGTGCAACTGCTGGCCGCAGATCAGTCCCGCCTTGCCAATTTGCTGCGGATTGATATCGCCATGCGGGACAAGCAATGGAAAGCCGCTGCCCAGGCTCTGGCTGATGTCATTGGCCCGCCCCCGGCGCCTGGCACCACCCTGGACCCGCAGGTTTCAAGTCTGGTCGTGAACCGGGCGACGGCACTGTCGCTGGCGGGGGACAATGCCGGGCTGGACACGCTTCGCCGGGATTTCGGGCCGGCGATGGAAAAGACCAAGGATGCGACCTTCTTCCGCCTGCTGACCCGGCCGGAGGAGTCGGCGGGGCTGGCCGATGCCAATACCATCCGTCAGCGTATCACTGAGATCGACCTGTTCCGCAGTTTCCTGGACAATTACCGCACCGCCCGCCAGGAAGCAGCCACTCCGCCGCCGGCAACGCCCGCCGGACCGGCACAGCCGCCGTCGTGACCTTGAACATTGCGCCGCGCCGTGCCCATCTGAAATAGTGGGAACGGAACGGGATCGGCTGTGCGGGGATTTACCAGGTGTCGGGTTTGTTTGAAGCACAGGCGCCACGGCCGCTAGCCGACCGGCTGCGGCCGCAAAGCCTGGATCAGATGGTTGGCCAGGATCACCTTCTGCGCCCTGATGGTCCGATCGGCCGCATGATCGGATCGCGGCGCTTGGTCTCCATGATCCTTTGGGGACCGCCCGGCTGTGGCAAGACTACCCTGGCCCGGCTGCTGGCGCAGACAACCGACCTGCATTTTGAACCCCTCTCCGCCATTTTCAGTGGCGTGGCCGATCTGCGCAAAGTGTTTGAAGCGGCGAAATCCCGCCGGCAGGCGGGTCAGGGCACGCTGCTTTTCATTGATGAAATTCATCGTTTCAACCGCTCACAACAGGACGGGTTCCTGCCCTATGTGGAGGATGGGACCGTTACGCTGGTGGGGGCAACGACGGAAAATCCCAGCTTCGAACTGAACGCCGCCTTGTTGTCGCGGGCACAGGTGTTTGTGTTGAACAGGTTGGATGATGCGGCCCTTGAGAAGCTGCTGCAACGGGCGGAAGCTGAGGAGGAGCGGCCCTTGCCGCTGGACGCGGATGCCCGCGCCTCGGTCAAGGCCTTGGCCGATGGTGACGGGCGCTATTGCCTGAACCTGTGCGAGGAACTGTTTGCGCTGCCGGCAGACACGATGCTGGACACCAATGCCCTGGCCAGTGCGGTTCAGCGGCGGATGCCTCTCTATGACAAGGCGCAGGAGGGCCATTACAATCTGATTTCTGCGCTGCATAAATCCCTGCGCGGATCGGACACGGATGCGGCACTCTACTGGTATGCCCGCATGCTGGCCGGGGGCGAGGATCCGCGTTACATCGCACGGCGCCTGACAAGGTTCGCGGTAGAGGATATCGGCATGGCCGACCCGGCGGCCCTGACCCAGGCGACAGCGGCGTGGGAAGCCTACGAACGGCTGGGCAGCCCGGAGGGGGAACTGGCGATCGCACAACTGGTCATCTATCTGGGCACGGCGCCCAAATCGAATGCCGCCTATACCGCCTATAAGGAGGCTGTGCGGGCCGCCAAGGAGACGGGCAGCCTTTCGCCGCCCAAGCACATCCTGAACGCGCCTACCAAGCTGATGAAACAGCTTGGCTATGGTCACGGCTATCATTACGACCATGACATGGCGGAAGGTTTCAGCGGCCAGAACTATTTCCCCGAGGAGATGGGGCGGCGCGCATTCTACCGCCCTGTCGAACGCGGTTTTGAGCGCGAGATCAAGAAACGCCAGGATTACTGGGCGCGGCTTCGGGTGGAGAAGGGTGGGGAGTGAGTTTTTTAGGAGTTTGCCAGTCGCATGAAAATCCACCGTCGTACCTTCCTTGCCTCTGCCGCCGCCCTGTTAGCCGTCGGTCCGGCCAGTGCCGCACCTTCGGGTTTGTCGTTGGGTGAGTTGCTCCATGCCGACCATTTCTGGGATGGGCTGGGCCAATGGCTGTTGCAGGCCCACCGGCCGGGCAGGGTGACGGCAGCCGGTGGTGTGCTCGATATTGATGTGCCCGCCGGGACCAGCCTATGGTTCCGGCCCCGGTTGTCGGGGCCGGTCGCCATTCGGTATGAGGTGTTGATGGTGGCGGAAGGCGGACCGAACGACCGGTTGTCGGACATGAATGCCTTCTGGATGGCCAATGATCCGGCGGCACCGGATGGCGATGCGCTGGCCCGGGATCGTTCGGGCAGGTTCGAGGATTATGACGATCTGGTGCTCTATTACGTGGGCCAGGGCGGCAATTCCAACAGCACCACACGGTTCCGTCGTTACACAGGCCGGGTGGGGGATCGTCCCTTGCTGCCGGAGAATGACCGGCGGCTGCCGGCGGACATGCTGGTCGGTAATGTCTGGCAGACAGTGACCCTGGCGGCGGTCGGGTCGCGCATCCGCTATTGGCGTGATAACCGACTGTTGTTCGATTTCGAGGACCCGGCCCCCCTGACTGCTGGCCATTTTGCGCTGCGTACAACGCAAAGCCACCTGCGGGTTCGGAATTTCCGGGTGCATCGCGCGGGTTACATCTGATTTGCTCAGGCCACGCTTGCGTTAACCGGTACTTGCGCCGACCGGATTGCCGCCCCACTCTTAAGGCGCCCGATGCCGGAGAGCCCACCTCTTGACCGCCTTCCTGTCCGACCGCGTTCGTGCGATTACCGACTGGCTGTTGCTGGAAGGCAACCAGCTTGTCGATATCGACCAACTGTTCGCACAGTTGGTCGATCGTGTGGCGCAATCGGGCATCCCGATTGGCCGGGTGTCGCTGAACCTGGAAATATTACATCCCGAAGTGGTGGGGGAAGGACGGGTCTGGCTCTGTGGCCAGGCCACCGGCACGCACCGGCTGAACCGTGTCGATACTGACATGGCCGAATATCTGCGTTCACCTGTTCATCGTGTGGATGAAACAGGTATGCCTTTTCGTGTGCGCCTGACCGACGAGGTCACGGATATGCCGCTGTTGGGCCGCCTGACGCGGGAAGGGTTTCTCGATTACTTTATTGCCCCTATTCAGGTGCAGGATAAGCACCGGTCAGCGGCCATGTCATTCGCATCCAAACGCAGCCATTTCAATGATGACGATATCCGCGACCTGACCCATATCGTGGCCGCCGTGTCGCCCATTCTGGAGGCCCGCGTGGTGCGCAACATCGCGCGCGACCTACTGGCCACATATCTCGGGGCTGGCGCTGGTGACCGCGTCTATGCCGGGCAGATTTCGCGCGGCGACGCGGATAACATCTTTGCTGCCATCCTGTTCGCCGACCTGCGCAGCTTCACCCGTTTCACGGCGGACAATCTGTCGACCACCGTCATGGAGCGGTTGAACCATTGGTTCGACCTGGCGGTCGATGCGGTGGAGGCGCATGGCGGTGAGGTACTGAAATTTATGGGCGATGGCATGCTGGCTATCTTTCCGGCCGACATGCTGAACCCGCGGGAGGCCTGCGGACAGGCATTGGCCGCCGCCGCCACCCTCCACCAGGCGGTCATCACCTGGAACGACGCCTGCCCCCACGGTCAGACCCCTATCGATTATGGCCTGTCGCTGCATCTGGGCCATGTTGCATTCGGCAATATTGGCGGTAAGCGCCGACTGGATTTCACGGTGGTCGGTCCCGCCGTCAATCTGGCGAGCCGCCTGCTGGAAGTCGCCAAGGAGCTGGATAGCCATTTTGTCGTCTCCACTGCCTTTGCCGGCTGCTCCGGTCGGGCCATGCGATCGGTGGGGGTGCATCCCGTGCGCGGATTGGACCATCCGGAAGAGATTTTCGTGCCCTGTTGATGGGGTCCATGCTATCGCTGGCCACCGTTTTCATCCTCTTTGTCTGATCCCGGAAAATGACCGTCGCCGTCCGCTTCGCGCCCAGCCCGACTGGCCACCTGCATATTGGCAATATCCGCACCGCCATAGTGAACTGGCTGTTCGCGGCGCGCCATGGTGGCAGTTTTATGTTCCGTCTGGATGACACGGACGAGGAGCGGTCAACGCAGGCCTTTGCCGATGCCATTGCAGAGGATTTAACCTGGCTGGGGCTGACCTGGGACCGGTATGCGCGCGAATCCGACCGCTATGCCCGCTATGCGGACGCGGCAGAGGCGCTGAGGACGGCCGGTCGCCTTTACCCCTGCTATGAGACGCCGGATGAATTGGGGCTGAAGCGCAAGGCCATGTTGGCCCAGCATCGCCCGCCTATCTATGACCGCGCCGCCCTACGCCTGACCGATACCGACCGTGCACGTCTGGAAGCGGAGGGCCGCCGGCCGCATTGGCGCTTCAAGCTGAACCATAGCGACATCGTCTGGGACGATCTGGTTCAGGGGCACAAACATTTCCGGGGTGCCGACCTGTCAGACCCGGTGCTGATCCGGGAAGACGGGCGCCCGCTCTATACTCTGACCTCCGTTGTCGATGATCTGGACTTTGCCATCACCCACATTGTCCGCGGCGAGGACCATGTGACCAATACGGCGGTGCAGGTACAGTTGTTTGAGGCGCTGATCGGCATTATGGGCCAGGGCATCGTGCCCACCTTCGCCCACCTGCCGCTGATTGCCGGGTCTGAAGGCGAGGGGCTGTCCAAACGGTTGGGTTCGCTCTCCGTCCGTTCCCTGCGCCAGGATGAGGGGGTGGAGCCGCTGGCCCTGATCGCCTATCTGGCGCGGCTGGGCACATCGGATGCCATCACTGCGGCTGGCAGCATGGCCGAGCTGGCTGAAGGTTTTGATTTTGGCAAGTTTGGACGCGGTACGCCTAAGTTCGATTCTGACGAACTCATGCGCCTGAACACCCAGGTGCTGCACAATGCCGCTTTTGCCGACGTCGCTGACCGCCTGACCGCGATGGGTATGGTGGGGGTGGAAGAGGCCTTCTGGCTGGCCGTGCGCCCCAACCTGACGCGCCTGTCGGACGCGAAGGAATGGTGGGCCGTGACCAAGCAGGCGGTGACGCCAATGGTTGATGACGCTGCCTTTCTGGCCACAGCGGCGGGATTGCTTCCCGCCGCCCCGTGGGATGACACGACCTGGGGTGTCTGGACAAAGGCAGTGTCGGCGGCCACGGGGGCCAAGGGCAAGGCCCTGTTCCTGCCGCTGCGCCGGGCATTGACCGCCCATGATCACGGGCCAGAGTTGAAGACCCTGCTGCCGCTGATCGGGCGGGAGCGGGCGCTGGCGCGGCTGTCGGGTTGTACGGCCTGACCGACGCCCGTTCTTTCTGATGACGATCTTTCTGCAAACGGAAAGCCTGCTCCCATGACCCTGTCGCTTTACAACACGCTGCTGCGCACCAAGGAAGCGTTCGCGCCCATCGACCGGACCCATGTGAAGCTCTATGTCTGCGGGCCTACCGTCTATGACTATGCCCATATCGGCAACGCCCGGACCTTCAGCGCCTTTGACCTTCTGGCCCGGCTGCTGAAGCATCTGTATCCGAAGGTCACCTACGCCCGGAACATCACGGACGTGGATGACAAGATCATTGAGCGGTCGAACCAGTCCGGCGAGCCCATCGACAGCGTGACGGCGCGCACCACGGCACAGTTCCATGCCGATATGGATGATTTAGGGCTGCTGCGCCCCGATATTGAACCGCGCGCCACCCGGCATATCGGCGATATGATCGCCATGATCGAGGCGTTGATCGCGAAGGGTTTTGCCTACGCGGCAGAGGGCCATGCCCTGTTCAATGTGCCATCCATGTCCGATTATGGAAAGCTGTCACGCCGCAGCCAGGATGAACTGATCGCTGGCGCGCGGGTGGAGGTGGCGCCCTACAAGAAGTCGCCCGCTGACTTTGTGCTGTGGAAGCCGGCCAAGGAAGGGGAGCCCGGCTGGGACAGTCCGTGGGGCAAGGGGCGCCCCGGCTGGCATATCGAATGCTCTGCCATGACGGCGGCGCATTTGGGGCAGGTGTTCGATATCCATGGCGGCGGGCTGGACCTGATCTTCCCGCACCATGAAAACGAGATTGCGCAAAGCCGCTGCGCCCATGGCACGCAGGTCATGGCCAATGTCTGGATGCATTCCGGCTTCCTGACCATCGCCGGCGACAAGATGTCCAAGTCGTTGGGCAACTTCTATACGGTGCGCGAACTGCTGGATGAATTTCCGGGCGAGGCGCTGCGTCTGGCCATCCTGTCGGCCCATTACCGGCAGCCGCTGGATTTCACCAAGGACAAGGTTGAGCTATCCAAGAAGAAGCTGGATCGCTGGTACCGTTTGTTCAAGGAGAATTCCGGCGTCTTTAATTTTGCAAACTCTGCTGTTTTGGATAAGCATGATGGTAAGGATTTAGATCCGGATTTTCTGAATGCACTGTGCGATGATTTGAACACGCCAGAGGCTATAAAGGAAATTGACCGCCTGGTTAACGAAGCGTACGCGGAAAACAGTTCGACAACAGCCCTTGCATTAGCCATGCGGAAAGTAAAGGTCGCCGCCAACCTGATGGGTTTCCTGACCCAGGAGCCGGAAGCCTGGTTCAAATGGCAGCCGGCGGGTGCATCCGGTCTGGATGATGCGGCCGTTGAACAGGCCATTGCTGACCGTCTGGCGGCCCGGAAGGCCAAGAACTTCGCTGAGGCGGATCGCATCCGCAACGATCTGGCTGCCCAGGGCATCATTCTGGAGGATGGGCCGAAGGGCACGACCTGGAAGCGAGGGTAACAGGCAACGCCTCGTGTCAGGTCTTGGGCTTTGCCGTCGACCTGACTTTCTTATGCAAAATCAGCGTGCCAGGCGGGGCCCGGCCTGGACGCTGATCTCGCCGGTGCGGTTCAAGGCCTTGGCCAGGGCGTCCAGGCGGCGCTGAACACTGTCGCCGGTTAACATGGCGGCATCTTCCGGCAGGACCAGGGTCAGCTTCTGATCGCCCAGGCGCAACAGCGTCCGTTGCAGCAGGGTCGCGGCACCGCCGGTCAGCGTGTGGGCCAGACGCAGGGCCAGCCCGACAATATAGGCGCGGGCCAGCGCCCCTTCCTTCAGCAGGCCACGGGCAGGCGCCAGGATGGGGCTGTCCATGGTGCCGGCATAGCGCACATGGACGGATGTTGCCAAAAAGGCGCGTTCGGCATGGTCGACACCGGCGAACGGCATGCGCAGGATGCGAAGGAAGGCATGTTCGGCGCGGTAATCGGGGTGTTCGGCCCACCCTAGATCCGACAGAAGACAGGCCGCCTGCCGCAGCCTTCTGGCCGTCGGGTCCTCGCCCACGAACAGGGGGGCGGTCCAACCGGTCAGGATTTCGGCATGGCCGAAACGGCCGATCCGTTCAGCGACATCCTCGCAGGCGGTGATCAACGGATCTTGCCGTTTCTCCGTCGCGTCCAGCAGGTCATACAAGTGCCCTTCACGCAGCCCATAGGCAGAGAAAGTGACACGGGCTGGCTGTACCGCCTTTAACACCCGTTCCATGACCAGGGCCGCCAGCGGCAGCGTGTCCAGGCGCCGTTTTGATACACCCTGCATCTTTTCCAGATTGCTGCGGCCAGCGCGGGCCACCGCGCCGGCAAACTCTGTCATGGCGGCGCCATCCACACTGTACTGATGGATGATATGCAGTGGATGGTTGACCTGTTCCAGATGCATCTTGGCCAAGGCACGCCAAGCGCCGCCCACCGGGTAATAGGTGCGGCCCCTGCCACGCGACAGCCAGTCCAGTTTGGCCAGATGTTGGTCGATCAGTTTGGCAGCCGGTCCTGGCTTGCCCTCCGTTGCCTCCAACAGGCGCAGCGGGCCCAGCGGCGTTGTGACCTGTGCCCCGATCTCACCCTTCTCTAACAGCACCAGTTCGAGGCTGCCACCGCCGAGATCGCCCGCCAAGCCTTCGGCATTGGGCGACCCGGACAGCACACCCAGTGCCGCCAGCCGCGCCTCTTCCTCTCCCGACAGAACATCGACATGAAAGCCGGTACGGCGCGTGATTTCTGCCACGAAGTCGGCCCCATCGGCGGCATCCCGTACTGCCGCCGTGGCCAGGACGTCGATCCGGCGGACCTGCATACCTTCCAGCAGGCGTCGGAAGCGGACCAGATTATCCAGCGCCACCATCACCCCGTCGGGGTTCAGCCGACCCGTCCGTTCGACTGTTTTGCCCAGACTGGGCAGCACCTTTTCATTGAACAGGGCGACGGGCGACCGTGTCAGTTTCTCATAAACGACGCAGCGCATCGAATTGGAACCAACATCGATGACCGCCAAGCGGTCGTCGGCATGGGCGTGATCCACGTTGGGGTGATCCGCTTTTAGTGACAACATCGGGGAGAATGCCGGGTTACGGGAAATTGCTCAATACCAGTTTCGGTGGCAACCGCGCCTCCGTTGTGGCACTGCCCCGACCGGACAGGCTGGGGTTTGTCATGAAGTAGGTATGAGCATTAAAGCTCTCCAGGCAAGGCTCCACGCGGCGGTATGTCGCGTCAGGCTGCAAGACCCAGCTTTGCGTATTATCCTTCAGGTTGGCGACCATGATCTGGTCCAGAACCTGTTGGTGTACGGTCGGGTTCTCAATGGGCACCAGGGTTTCGATGCGGCGATCCAGGTTGCGCGGCATCCAGTCGGCGGAGGAGACAAAGATCTTGGCCTGACGCGCAGGCAGGCCATGACCATTGCCGAAACAGATCACGCGGCCATGTTCCAGGAAGCGCCCCACAATCGACTTCACATGGATATTGTCCGACAGGCCGGGGACACCCGGCCGCAGACAGCAGATACCGCGAATGACCAGTTCGATCTTCACCCCGTTCTGCGACGCTTCATACAGTTTGTCGATCAACTTTGCATCGACAAGGCTGTTCAGCTTCACCCAGATCTGGGCCGGACGCCCGGCATGGGCATGCGCGATCTCCGCATCAATCAGGTCGACCAGCCGCTGACGCAGGGTGATCGGGGCGATCGAAATCTTTTCCAACGCCTTCGGCGTGGCGTATCCCGTCATGTAATTGAACATATGGGCCGCGTCATGACCCAACGCCACATCGCAGGTGAAGAAAGAGAGATCCGTATAAACCTTGGCCGTGATCGGGTGGTAATTGCCGGTACCGAAATGCACATAGGTACGCAGCCCGTGACTTTCTCGGCGGACGACCAGCGATACCTTCGCATGGGTCTTCAGGTCCACGAAGCCATAGACCACCTGCACACCGGCGCGTTCCATGTCGCGGGCCCAGCGGATATTGGCTTCCTCATCGAAGCGGGCCTTCAGTTCGACCAGCGCCGTCACCGACTTGCCCTGTTCGGCAGCGTCGATCAGGGCGGCGACGATGGGACTGTTCTTTGATGTCCGGTACAGGGTCTGCTTGATGGCCAGCACATTGGGGTCGGCCGCAGCCTGGCGCAGAAACTGCACCACAACATCAAAACTTTCAAACGGGTGATGGACAACAATGTCCTTCTGCCGGATCGCGGCAAAACAATCCCCACCAAAATCGCGGATACGCTCGGGGAAGCGGGCATTATAGGGGGAGAACAACAGGTCCGGGCGGTCATCGCCGATGATCTGCTTGGTATCCGCCAGCCCGATCAGACCGTCCAGAACAAAGACATCATCGTTGGAGACGCTGAGTTCGTCGACCAGAAAGGCCCGCAATTCCTTTGACATGCCGGCGTTCACGGCCAGTCGGATCACACTGCCGCGCTTGCGCCGCTTCAGGGCGGACTCAAACGTGCGGACCAGATCCTCTGCCTCCTCCTCGATTTCCATTTCGCTGTCGCGCAGCACCCGGAACACCCCATGACCTTTCAGAACAAAGGGGGGGAACAGGCGGGAAATGAAGGTCAGGACCACCTGTTCCAGCAGGATGTAGCGTGTCTCCACGCCCGGCAGCCGGATGAAACGTTCCAACTGCTGTGGCAGCAGCACCAGCGCATCCAGGTTGGCGCTTTTCTGCGGGTCAAACAATTGCAGGGCCAGCGCAAAGCCGCTGGACGGTACAAAGGGGAACGGGTGAGCCGGATCGACCGCGATGGGCGTGAGGACGGGGAAGATCTCGTCAATGAAGCGCGCTTCCAGCCAATCATGCTCTGACGCCGTCAATTCATCGGGATCGACGACAGCAATACCGTGGGCCCGCAACTGTTTGCGCAGCATCAGCCAGCAGACCTGCTGGTCGCGCATCACCTCCGTCACCCGGTAGTTGATCGCTGCCAATTGCTGGGCCGGGGTCAGATTGTCATCTGACGGGGTGGCCACTTTGGCCGCCACCTGTGCCTTCAGGCCAGCGACACGCACTGTGTAGAATTCATCCAGGTTACTGGCCGAAATGGACAGGAAGCGCAGCCGTTCAAGCAGCGGGTGCTGGTTGTTATAGGCTTCTTCCAGGACGCGCTGATTAAAGGCCAGCCAGGACAGTTCGCGGTTGATAAACCGCTCCGGGCTGTCGGCGGCGATACCGGCCTTGGGACCTGTCGCCGCACCGGGCAGCAAATCCGGTGTAGGCGCGTCGGCGGGCAGCATGTCGGGGGCGGCGGTCACGGTGGTATCGTCCTTCTGGTCCTCACGGGCCGGGGAAGTATATGTTGCTTCTGTGACGGTTTCGGGTACGCGGGTCCCGCGCGGGCGGCGACGCTGCCCTGCTGTTGCGGTTCCGCTTTCCTTGCCATGGGTCGTCATGAAGACACTCTATCTGCTGCGGCACGCCAAATCGGACTGGGATGATCCCCGTTTGGCCGATCATGATCGGCCATTAAGCGCGCGGGGCCACCGCGCCGCCGCGACGATGGCGAATTATTGGGCCGCGCGCAAGGGTGGGCCGCCGCGACCGGAGCTTGTTGTCTGTTCCACGGCGGTGCGCGCCCGTGCCACGCTGGATATTGTGGCGGCATCCTGGGGACCTGACCTGCCACCCATCACTTTCGACCGCGGTCTTTATCTGTGTGGAGAGGAATTGCTGCTGGACCGGGTGAAGGCCGTGCCCGATGCAGTGGCCGGGGTGCTGTTTGTCGGCCACAACCCCGATTTCCAGTTGCTGGCCCGTGACCTGTGCGGCCGGGGCGACGCGGGGTTGCGCCAGTCATTGGTCGCCAAGCTGCCGACCTGTTCTTTTGTAGAAATTACGGTGCCGGATGGCGTGACCTGGCGGGACCTGACCTGGGGCAGTTGCACCTTGTCGGGCTTCATCCGGCCGCGTGATCTGGAAGAACGGTAACCGGGGGTCATTGCCCCTTCCGTCTTATGACGCACTGCGGTATGTGAAGGGAAATCCTATGTCGGAACCAAGGCGCGAGCCCCCTTGAACGCCAAGCCCAAGGCCCCCCGCATTCCCCGCCCGCAGCGGGAAGTGGAAATCAAACTGCTGGCTGACCCGGCGGACCTGCCGCGTATCGCAGCCCTTTCCCTGGTCCGGGAACGGCTTGTCGCGCAGGCTGAGCCGGTGCGTCAGCACACAAGCTACTACGACACGCCTGGTCTGGCATTGGCTAAGCGGGGCTTGGCGCTTCGTCTACGCCGCCAGGGGATGAAGCGTGAACAGTCAGTGAAGACCATGTCATCCGGCGAGGGTGGCGATGGGGCCGGTATTGCTGTGCGCCGGGAATGGCGTTGGGATGTGGCGGGTGATGGGCTGGATACCAGCCTGCTGCGCCTGGGGGATCTGTCAGAACTGATCCCGCCTGATGCGCTCGACTGCCTGTCCCCCTTGTTTACCACCGATGTGCAGCGCACGATCTTGATGTTGCGCGCCGGGGATGAGGGGCGGGTGGAACTGGCGCTTGACCTGGGGCAGGCGCTGGTTCTGTCGCCCGACGGACAGCCTTCTGCCCGGCACACCATCAGCGAAGTGGAATTGGAATTGCGCCAGGGTGAGGTGGCGGATCTGTTTCGCCTGGCCGCCGATATCCATGCGCGTGTGCCGCTGCGCCTGTCGACGCGCAGCAAAGCCGATCTGGGACTGGCTTTGCTGACAGGGGCGCAGCCGCGCGCCCACGCTGTACGCCCCCTGGGTATCACCCCCATCACCACGGTGATGGAGGCGTTCCGGCATATCGGTCGTAACGGTTTGGCCCATCTTCTCGACAATCAACCCGCCTTCACTGAAGCCATGGGCGATCCGGCGGCCCTGCGTGAAATGGCGTCGGCGGTGCGGCGGCTGATCACGGCGTACAGCCTGTTCGCTGACCTGATCCACACTGATCAGGGCGATGCGTTGCGCGACCAGTTGAAGGTGCTGGGGCGTAAACTGGAAAAGGCACGCGATTGGCAGAAGCTGGCCGTGGCCCTGACCGACCTGCCACAGGATGCCCGCAAGGGGGCTGTTGGGCCGGTTTCGTCGGCGCGGGCCAGGGCATTGAATAAAGCCATGCGCCTGTTGGCCTCTCCGGCATGGACCGGGTGGCAGCTTGAGTTTGCCGCTTGGCTGGAAGCCGGCGACTGGGCGCAGCAGCCCCATGGCTGTCCTTTCGGGACCACGCTTTCAGAAATTGCCGGCGACATGCTGCGCCAGCGCCTGGATGCCCTGCGCGCCGTTGGTCTGCCGACGGATGTGTCCACTGCCATCAAGGCGCATAAGCGCCTGCGCAAGCTGCGCTATGACCTGGATTTCTGCCGGGCTGTGTGGCCCGCCGAGCGGGTAGATCCGTTGCAGCGCGCCGTTGATGCGCTGCGGGTGCCGTTAAAGCAGGTGGCCGACGATATGACCGCTGCCGGCCTGCTGGACAAGATCGAGCAACCGGTTGCCGCAGACGCGCTGCGTCAACGCGCGGCGGCCGCCCTGAAGCCGCTGCCGGCTTTGTGGACGGCGTTCCTGGCGGCGGATGTGGCGGCAGTGGCCGCGTAAGCTGGCTGCGCGCTGTGAGTGTTCAGTTGATGCCGGAAGAGCTGTGTGGCGCGTCGGGGGCTGATCTTTCACCGGCCACTGTCATCTGGCACCTGATGTGGCGCCACGGTCACGCAATCCCAAAGCGATATTCACTGCGTGACCGGAAATGCTCCCCTGGACGCAGGATAGTCGTCGGGAAACCCGGTTGATTGGGGCTGTTCTGGAAGTGCTGGGGCTCCAGGCAGACGCCGCAATGCGGTTTATAGGCGGCACCGCCGCGACCGATCATGTCGATACTGTTGGCGGTGAAAAGCTGCACGCCGGGTTCGGTTGTCCAGAGTTCCATGGTGCGGCCGCTGCCGGGATGATGCAGCCGGGCTGCCTTGCGGGGTCTGCCACCATAGGGGCCACGTATCACGAAGCAATGATCGTAGCCGCCGCCGATACGCATCTGTTCCTCAGGTGACGCAATATCGCGGCCAATCGGCTTGGGCGTGCGGAAATCCAGTGCCGTGCCGTCGACAGGCCGGATCTCCCCCGTCACCATCTTATCAGGAGCAAAAGCCGTGAACCCATCGGCCTCCAAGGTCAACAGGTGGTCATGGATCAGTGACCCTGGTACGCCGGACAGGTTGAAGTACCCATGATGCGTGGGGTTCAGGACGGTGGGCCGGGTGGTCAGCGCTGCGATATCCAGACAGAAGCGGTTATCCGGTGTCAGACTGTAGGTCACACTGATGGCCAACTCCCCCGGAAAACCCTGGTCCCCATCGGCAGATAGCAAGGTCATGCGAACGGCGGCACCGTCCAGGATCATGCCATGCCAGTTACGCTTGGCAAAACCCACTGGCCCGCCATGGGAGGAATGTTTTGATCCTCCCGTCTCTAACATCACCTCGCGCCCCTCCAGGGGAAAGCGGCCATTGCCAATGCGTCCGGCATAGCGACCGACCAGCGTACCGAAGTTCCGCGACCTGGTTCGGTAACTCTCGAAATCATCCAGCCCCAGGACGATATCGGCGAAACCGCCGCTCTTGTCCGGCATGATCAGATTGGTGACGGCGGCGCCATAGGTCATGACCCGCAGACTGGCCCCGGTACCATTGCTCAGGGTGTAGAGCGTCACCGGCGACCCGTCCGGCATCCGCCCGAAGACCTGTTCTGTCACGCCCCGCCGCCCGGATATCCGCGTGGAACAGGCGGCCAGTGGCAATGCCGATAATGCGGAAAGAAGCGTGCGGCGGGACAGGATCATGGTCATGGGCGGCAATTTCCCCAGCATCAACAAAAAAGGGCCGGGACGCGGCATGCATCCCGGCCCCCGTTTCTCGGTGTCACTTACAGCTTGTACCGGGCCCCCAGGAAGAACTGACGACCGGTCTTGTGATAGACGTAAGTGGAGTTACGCACCCCATCAAGCTCGCCATGATACTGGCGGTTGGCTTCATTGGTAAGGTTCAGCGCCTCGAACGAGATGGTGAAATTCTCCGTCACATTGTAAGAGGCTGAGGCGTCAAAGGTGGTGGTGGCGGATTTGCCATTAGCCACAATACCACGGGTGCCGGCATTGGCGGCCGGGACCTGCTGATAATAGCCGGAACGGTAGGCAACAGAGACGCGGGCATTAAACTTTTCCCCATCATCATAATAAAGCGTGCCGTTCCAGGCGTCGGGCGACAGGTTGACCAGATCCGCTGTGACAAAGACTGAACAGGCCGCCGTCGTACAATAGTCGATCTTCGACGACACATGGGTATAGTTGGCCTGGACACCCAGGTTGTTGAACCCTTCCGGCAGGAAGCTGAACGGCGCCTGGAAGCTGATTTCAAAGCCCTTCAGCGGCCCACCCGGTGTATTGGTCGGTGTGCTGAACACGTAGGTCAGGTTGGGGTCACGCCCGCCGCCGGCCGGGAACGCTTCGGCATTCATGGCTGTCAGTTGGGCATAGGTCATCGTCTGCTGCGTGGTCTGCACAAAGGTTGAGATGTCCTTGTAGAACCAGGCAAAAGAGATCAACGACTCCTTGGCAAAGTACCATTCCAGCGACAGGTCTACTGTATCAGCGCGATAGGGTTCCAGCGTGACATTGCCCAAGGACGCGCTGGGGTTCGGCGCATTCAAGGCGGTCAGGGTGAAGACCGGCGTCAGATTGGTGACCGGCGGCCGCGACATCACCTTGGCGGCGGCGGCGCGCAGGATCACATCATCTACCGGTTCCAGCGACAGGTTGATGGACGGCAGTGTGTCCTTGTAGCTGTTCTTGCCGGTGACGGGACGGGTGGCCCCATTCACAAAAGAATAACCCGTGGCGGTCACATCCGTCTCGACCTGACGGACGCCGACATTGCCGCGGAACGGCATGTCGCCCAGTTCGGCGTTCCAGTCAACCTGGGCCCAGAAGCCCAATGATTCTTCCTCGACATTGCGCCAGTTGGCCACGGTAGCGCTGTTTTCCAGACCCTGGCGGCGGAAATCGCCGCCGGGTACACCCGTGTCGCAGTTACAATTGATATTGAACAAGCGCTCGAACGCCGCGAGATCCGGGACCAGCCAACTGGTCACCGAACCGCTGGGCAGGTTCAGTCCCTTGCCAAAGCCGGTCAGAAGCTGGGTGACGCTGGCCAGAGTGGTGCCAGCGGGCAGGGCCGGGGAAACATTGCTGGTCGCTGACGGGCGGGCGAAGGCCTGGGCATCAGACTTGAACCGTTTCCAGTTGACGCCACCCTTGGCGCTGAACGTGTCATTGATATCCCAGGCCAAGTCACCCTGGGCGGTATCATAGACATTGGTCTGGAAGGTCGGATTCATGCGGATTTCCGACCGGGGGTTGGCGCCGGTGGGACCGGTAATCACCCAACTGGACGGGCTGGTGACATCAAACCCATAACTGATCAGGGGCAGGTTCCGGTTCTGGCGGAAATCCCAGCTATAACCGTCGGTATCCTGACGATCCATCAGGACCGTGGTCTGTACTGGATTGTCGAACTTCGACTTGGCACGGCCACCGGTGACGCTGCCGCGCACCGTTTCGCTGAAATCATGGTCGACATTCAACGTATACTGAGTGAATTCGGTTTGCAGCACATCGAAACGCTGTTCGGACCGGATATCCATGTCATCAAGGCGGGCGAACAGCATTTCGCCGGTCTGCGAGTCAATTTCCGTCTGAACGATATCGACCTGCGGCTTGCCGCCTTGTGTGGCATTGCGGCTCAGCGACCAGGCTTCCAGGAAGTTTTCCTGACGTGTGCTGTCCAGTTTTGAATACAGCACGTCAAAGCTGACGGTGGTGTTGCCCTCTGCCGGGCGGGCCTGCAAGGACAGGGTGGCGCCTGTACGTTCCTGGTCATGGACCAGACGGCCATAGCGCGGGATGCGCGGATGGAAGATACCGCCGGCGGCCGCCGCACCGCCGGGGAGGGCGGCCGGGTTCTGGAAGCCGTTATCGCCATTGGCGGGGCCCCAGCGCACAGAGCTGAACCCTTCCTCCAGCAGGTCACGCTCGGAGTAAGCGACCGACAGCAGCGCGCCGATCTGATCGTCCAGCCAGGTGTTGGACAGCAGCACCGCACCGCGCGGGTTTACCTTTTCCGACAGATCATTGTACCCGGCCTGACCGGAAGCAGCCGCGGTAAAGCCGCTGAAATCAAAGGGGCGGGAGGTTTTCAGGTCGACAGTGGCGCCCAGTGACCCTTCCTCAACCTCGGCCGAGGCGGTCTTGCGCACCGTGATATTGTTGAACAGTTCAGAGGCGAAAACATTGAAGTCAAAGCCACGGCCGCGGTTGGTGCCACCAGAACTGTCGGTGGCGCCAGTGGTCGCCTGCGCCTCGATCCCGTTGATGCGGGTACGGGTGAATTCCGATGACAGGCCGCGCACTGTCAGTGACCGGCCTTCGCCTGCGTCGCGGTCGATGGAAACGCCGGGAATGCGCTGAATGCTCTCGGCCAGATTGGTATCGGGGAAGTCCGCGATATCCTCGGCGCTGATGGCATCAACGACGCCGGCCTCATTGCGCTTGATGTTCAGGGAGTTGGCCAGGCTGGCGCGGAAACCGGTGACAATGATTTCCTCAAGCACGGCACCACTGTCGGTCTGGGCTGGTGCTTCCTGCGCCTGCACAGCGCCGGTTCCAAAGGCCAGGGACATGGCGATGGCCGAGACACCAACGGGAAAAAAGCGGCCAGAGCCGCGATGGCTGCGGGACATGGGGTTCCTCCTCCTGTTCGGGACGTCGATGCTGTACCGCATCGTTTGTCCCATTTTTACACCGATGACTGGCGATTTTACTTGCCAATTGTCACCGGTGTCATATGAAACTATGCACGGTTTAGGCTGGAACGCAAGCGGTGGAAACAGCAAGTCGAAACTTCTTCGGCCCTGTGGCGCAGACGCGTTTTGACAACCGGCAAAAGCAAGGCAGGCGGTTAAACCGCCGCCATGGCCAGGGAAGGAAACCAGAATGGCGCACGCGAAACGGTTGCTGGCAGGGGTCGCCTTGCTTGCCTTGAGTGTTGGAGCCTTTCCGGCGATGGGCGCGGATACGCCTGATGGGCTGCTGTTCCAGGTCACGGGTGACCGGGGGCTGGCCGCTGACAGGGCCGTCGGTGATACCCACCCGACCTTCGCCGACAAGGTGGCTGTGGTGGCCAAGGGTGGGGCCAATGGTGCCTATCTTCAGGCGGCTGATGATCAGGTCCTGGCCTGGTCTGCGCCTGGCAATATCCGGGCGCAGCGCGGAACCCTCAGCTTCTTCTGGCGCTCCCGCTATCCCGTTGGCAGCAATCAGTTTCCCCTGTTCCGCGTGTCCTTCGCCAACCACAGTAGTTGGGACATGGTGTTCTTGCGGCTGGACTGGAATGGCAAGGGCTTCGACGGCTTTGTGACCGATACCAATCTTGCCCGTGTGCGCGTTTCTTGGGAAATGCCCACGGCCCTGGCACCTGATGCCTGGACTCATATCGCCTTTGCTTGGGATGAGGCGGTGGGGGTGCAGCTTTATGTGAATGGGGCCCTGGTGGCCCGCAAGGATCAGCCTGCCTCACTGGATGCCAGTCTCGACCAGTTTGGACCTCATAGCCGGATCATCAGCCCGATCCAGGTTCAAAGCCGGTATAACTTCCTGCGTGGTGGCGACCTGGATGATATTCGTATCCATGATCGCGCCCTGGATGCGGCCGCGGTCAAAATGCTCGCCCAGGGGGGAAAACCTGCATCGATACCATCGGTACCCGATGGCGCAGCCGTTTGGATGCACCGTCACGGCTTTGACCGGGCCGATGATCCGCCTCCCTATCTGGCCGATGCCAGCACCCGCATTCGGAAGGTGGAATTCACTGAACAGCGCGATATTGCGCAACGGATGTGGAAGGGCAATGACGGTATCCGGGAGACTACCTGGCCGGGCGTTTACAACCGCTCCCGACTGGCTGGCCGCCATGATTATTTCACCTTGCCGGACTGGAACGTCTATTCAATGGGGGGCAAGTCCGGGACGTGGTTCCTGCCGGAAGAACCGTTCAATCAGGTGGAAATTCAGGGTGCCGCACATGGAAAGCTGGGCTGGCTGAAGGCGGTGACGGTTCCAGAAGGAAACGCCCAGATCACCAGCGATGGTGATCTTCTGGCCCGGCGCCGGGTAGGGACGGAACGCAGTACAACCCGCCTGCCACAGACCGTGGCCGGTGGCGCCCTGCGTTTTGTGAATGAGGTTCAGGAGACCCCGATCCAGGAGATTGCAGCCTATCATGTCGGCCCCGGCACAGCGCCGGTTGGCCTGGGTGATTTCCATTTCAACCTGCGCTTGGCGGTAGAGCCGGATTTTGTCGCAATCCAACCTCTGCGTCGTTTCATCAACGGACGTTATCCAGAGGGGGAACGCGATGTGATCGTCGCCTTACCAGATGGCAGCGTTCCCACCCGCCAGCGTGTGACAGCCCCGGTCAGCGCTGGCCGGCCCGTCGCCCACATCGCTATCCCGATGGATTTCCGCCGTCAGCAGCCCGGACTGCCGCTTTATCGTGCCAGCACGGAAGGGTTTGAGAATGTCGGTGGCCTGGATGGGATCGAGTTGGAGATCCCTGCGCTTGACGTGAAACCAACCCATAAGGGCGGGTTGGTCGCCCTCAATATAAGAGTGAAGGACCCGCTGACGCCCGAACGGGATTTGCTGGATGTGAATGTCGCTGTCAAACCGGGTGAGGCGCGGACCTTGTGGCTGGACACACGCGACCGCATCCTGCCGTCAGATAAGCCGCTCTATCTGACCATCGCGGCTTCTGCGCCTGACTTTTCGATGGCGAAGCTGGATGGTGCCGCCCTGCGGTTGGTATTCAAAACCAAGGCTGAGGCCAGACCTGAGCATGTGGTTGATCGCCAGCGACAGATTCAGGATAATTACGGCTTCCTGGTGGAAGAGCGCCAGAGCAGCCGCAATCTGCGCCTCTTCCAGCGTTTTTATGAAGATCTGGCCGACCTGCTGCGTATTGACCCCGATAACAAGGTCGCCAATGCCTATTGGTCTGAATGGAATCCGCAGCAACCGCTGCCGCCGGTTGATCTGCAACCCGCCCCGGCGGGGGTACCAGCCTGGGCTTGGGGCCAAACACGCTATCTGTCTCAGGTTCGCTCCTTTGTAAACTGGTGGATCGACCATCGGCAGGTACAGGGGGAATTTGGCGGCGGTCTGTCGGACGATACCGACCTGACCAACCAATGGCCGGGTCTGGCCATCATGGGGGTTGATCGGGAAAAACTGACGAAGTCCCTGTCAGACATGGTCGAGGCCCTTTATGCCAATGGCATGATGACCAACGGGCTGGGGACGATCGTCACCGATGAGTTGCATGTTTATGAGGAAGGCATCAATGCCCAGGCGCAGATTTCGCTGTTGACGCCGGGCGATCCCTTGGTGGTGCAACGGCTGATGGAAACGGCCGCGACTTATCCGGACCTGACGGCAGTCAACCCCAAGGGCAACCGGCTGCTGGTTTCCAACTATTTCGGCGCCGGCCATATCGTCAAGGAAGCACCCTGGCAATGGTCCAAACCCTATTCCTATCTGGTCTTCCACCCCGGTATCCGGTTGGTGGAGATCAATGGCGATCCGGCAACCCGCACGTTACTGCTGGAGGTTGCCGATGGGTATCTGGCGCATGGCAAGCAGGGGGGGGATGGCACCTGGGTCTTCCCGTCGGAAATCAACTGGCCGGATGGCGCTACCCGCGGTACGGCCGGGCCTGAACAGACCAATCTGCTGATGTGGGCCGCCTACCGCTGGACGGGGGATGCCAAATATCTTCGGCCTATCGAACAGGTGTTGCGCAGAGGGGGGCTGGCGGCCCTGTCGGGCATCATCAGCAGCGATGCCGCCATTGACCTGAAGCGTACCGACTTGCGCACGGCTGTTCTGGAACAGGCCAAGGCCGATCGTTACGCCAGCCCCTACATATATCACACCGCCTGGGTGGCTACGGACGACAAGGGTTGGCTGGTCAAACAATATGATCGGCAGCGGCATCTTGCGACACTGCGCATGGAAATGATGACAGTTGATCACTGGTGGACCGACCGTGTCGAGCTGCCGACCCAGGAATTGCAGCGCCAGCGTTTGGGTGGTGTCGCCCTGTATCGCAACGCTATTGTGCGCGGCCATCGCATCGAATGGGATTTTGATGATCGCGATGGAGCGGAGAAGGTGGCCATCCTGGTAAAGGAACCGACCCGAACCGGTATGCGCATCTTGGCCCATAACCTGTCTGACACACCTGTCACGGCCCGGATCATCGGGGCGGACGTCGCCGCAGGCGACTGGACCCTGGCTGAAGGCATCGACACCGATGGTGATGACCGGGCTGATTCCACCCCTAACAGCAGCAAGATCATATTCGGGGAGGGCAAGTCGGTCGCTGTCACATTGACGCCGGGTCAAACCCATGTTCTGGAACTGACACTTTCAGGACCGGAACAAGACCTGACCGGGCGCCCTGACCTGGCGGTCGCAGCCCGCGATGTGGTGCGGGCCAAGGGCAAGGTGGACGTGACCGTTTACAACATTGGTTCTGTGCCTGCACCCACCGGCCGTGTGCGGTTGCTGTCCCAAGATGGCGCCGTCCTGGCCGAAACGCCGCTGCCGATGATTGCCGCTCCGCTGGATCTGAAGCTCAGGCAGGCCACGGTATCGCTGAAGGCCCCGGCCGCGGCGGCAGCGGTGGAGGTTGTGCTGGATGGGGGCGTCTTGGAGGCGCGGTCCGACAACAATAAGGTGATGCTGCGTTGAAGGTTGCACTGGGGGTGGCTGGCGCCAGCCGACTTGTCACCCCCACAACAATCGGATTGGACGCACCGCGCGGCGGGTCTATAGGCTGAGGCCGGAATACACGCCACCGGTGCCTTCATGCCCGTCAATCTTGCTTTGTTTTTCTGTTCGGTCCTGATCTGGGGCTCAACCTGGTATGCCATCACGTTCCAGTTGGGGGCCGTGCATCCGGCTGTTTCGGTCGCTTATCGATTCTTGTTGGCAGGCGGTGTGTTGCTGGCCTGGCTGGCGCTGCGTCGACAGCCGATTCTCCCCAAACGCGACGGGTGGGGCCTGATCCTCGGTGCGGGTCTGCTGAACTTTTCGCTGAACTATTTCATGGTCTACAAGGCCACGGAACTTCTGCCGTCCGGTCTGGTGGCTGTCGCCGGTTCGGTCCTGTCAGTGATGAATGTCGTCAATGCCCGACTGTTTCTAGGGCAGCCGATCCGGCCCGCCGTGCTGGTCGGGGGCATGATGGGGGTAGCGGGCGTGCTGCTGCTGTTCACGCCGGAGCTGGATGGGGGTGTTCTGACGGGCGGGGCATTGATCGGATTCGGCCTGATGATGATTTCCAATTATTCTGCTTCGCTGGGCAACATGGTTGTGTCCAAGACCCGCAAGGCCGAAATGCCGCTGATCACGACAACGGCTTGGTCGATGCTGGTTGGTGCCTTGTTCATGGTGTTGGTCGCGTTGATCCAGGGGGCCAGCTTTGCGATTGTCCCGTCCATGCCCTATTTTCTTTCTCTGCTCTATCTGGCCCTGTTTGGCTCTATCGCCGCTTTTCTGTGTTATTTCACATTGTTGGGGCGTATCGGGCCCGGCCGTTCAGGGTATGTCGCCATCATGACGCCCGTGGTAGCGCTGGTTGTGTCTACCCTTTTCGAGGATTATCACTGGACGCCCGCTGGCATCGCCGGGCTGTTGCTGGCAGTCCTGGGCAATCTTCTTGTCATGGCGCCGGCCTCGCTGGGGGCTCTTCTGCGGCGTCAGGCCGCATGAACCTGAAAACGGATTGGGGCCATGTGCGGGTGGCGTGTGTTGGGATGCTTGCCCCCATGCTTTCGGTGGTGTATTCCCACCGGCTGAATGTCGGAGCGTAGCGCAGCCTGGTAGCGCGGCTGGTTTGGGTCCAGCAGGCCGGAGGTTCGAATCCTCTCGCTCCGACCATTCCTTTCTGTTCAACCATCTGTGTGACAGGGTCAGCCATGAAGGTCCGGATCTACCAGCCCTCCAAGACCACGATGCAGTCCGGCCGTGGCAAGGTCGGTGATTGGGTGTTGGAATATGAGCCGGCCACCCCGCGTCGTCCCGAACCCATGATGGGCTGGACCAGCTCTGGTGATACCCTTAATCAGGTGCGGATGAAGTTCCCGACCAAGGAGGCCGCCCTGGCCTTTGCCACAAAGAAGGGTTGGGACGCCGATATCGCTGAATGGCAGGAGCGCCGGGTGATCCCCAAGAACTACGCGGATAATTTCCGCACCGATCGGCCGCGCATCGGCCGTTTCTGATCCGAGCGCTATCCGGCCCCATAGCTCAGCTGGATAGAGCACTCGCCTTCTAAGCGAGCGGTCGCAGGTTCGAATCCTGCTGGGGTCGCCATCTTTCCGTTCTGCAAGGGCCGCCTGTCCATCGTGACTGGCGGCCCTTTTGTTTGCCCGCAAGCATGCCAAGCATGGCTCAGGCCGGCAAAAGCCGCCGCTTTCCGGCTTTGTGGGACCATTTTCATCACTCGGCAGGAAATGCCTGCCTAGGCAAAAATCGCCGCCCGGTCCTGACAATCCCGCCCCGATGCCGGGAAGAAACCACCGTGCCTGTCCTGCTCGGCCCCGAAAAATACCTCTTAAGTACAGGTCCGTCGTCATTCTAAGACTTGGCACGCTTCCTGCTTATCCCCTGTCGAACCCATCGTGTTCACCCTCAGGAGGAAGAGACCGAAGCTCTGGACAAGGCGTTGAGCGAGTAGCGGTGCCGACCGGCCTCACGGCGAAAGCCGAACAAGCAAGTCTGATACCGCGATCAGCAAAACGGATTGCCCGATCCGAAAAGAAACTGCCGGTCCTGCACCGCACCCGGCGTCTTCCACGGTTACGGCGACGTCCTTCCTGATCAGTCCACGAGATCGATTTGGGCCGAAACGGCCCCTCTCACGGCTCAAAAGGAGATATACCATGTCGACCAGTGACGTTCAGTTGACCGCAGGAATGCGAAACAACCTGCTGCTGCTCCAGAAGACCAACAAGCAGGTAGAAAGCATTCAGAACCGTCTGGCAACGGGCAACAAGGTGAATTCTGCCCTGGACGGTCCCACCAATTTCTTCGCGGCTAAGGGCCTTAGCGTTCGGGCCGGTGACCTGTCCAAGCTCAAGGAAAGCATGGGTCAGTCGATCAGCACGATCCAGGCTGGCGACAAGGGTATCACCGCGATCGAAAGCCTGGTGGAACAGGCTAAGGGTCTGACGACCACTGCCTACGGTAACCTGGGTACCGACGCGGCATCGATCGCCACCCGTAAGTCGCTGGCCGAACAGTTCAACCGCATCAAGGACCAGATCGACAAGATCGCCCGGGACAGCGGTTATCAGGGCAAGAACCTGCTGGTCGGTAACGGCCTGACGCTGGACAGCACGGCCGAAAGCCGTGCCAAGGTGAACTCCATCAACGGCTTGTCCAACAGCCGCGTCACCAACGTGGTCAGCGCCGACACCTACTCCATCCGTGTCTCCGGTACCGGCGCAATCAGTGCTGATCTGGAAGATATCGCCAAGGCCGAAGATGCCCGCGGCATCACTTCGCTGAAGGTTTCGGGCACGCTGTCGTCCACCGCTGGCAACTTCTCCGACATCAGCATTCAGATGCGCGGTAATGCCGGACGTGAGCGTACGCTGGTTGTCACCGAAAATGGCGAAAGCCGGACGGTGAAGTTCTTCGACAACACCCAGTCGGCGACCGCGGCCAATGTGACCGCTGGCAAGTCCGGTGTGGCGCAGGTGTCGAAGATAACCATCGGTGGTGCGATCGAGAAGGGTGACACCTTCACGGCCACCGTGAACGGTCAGGCTTTCACCTACACGGCGGTTGACGAGGACGTGACGTCCGCTGTTCCGGCTGAACGCCGCGCTGCCATTGCCGAGAAGCTGCGTGACATCGTGGATAACGCCGTCGGCGGCGGCACCGGTGCCACCGGTCGCTTCAGCATCGCCGATCTGGATGAGGATAACGATGGCACCATCGAAGGCTTCACCATCACGTCGTCTGAAACGACTGGTACGGGCGTCAGCTTCGCGGTCGGTGCCACCACCACAAATGCGGCTGAAAAGGCGGTGTCCATCTCCTTCTCGTCCGGCACTGTTGTCACCTTCACAGTGGATCGCAAAGCCCTGGAAGATCTGGGAACGGCCGCTAACGGTACGTCCACGATCGAAAAGAACGTCGATCTGACCGTGTCGGCCACCAACCTGAACGGTGTGACCATCGAACGGTCGGGCAACAATGCCCGCGGTGCCGGCAAGCTGTCGGATGGTGAGAACTCACTGGCCTTTGACAGCGGTACGGTCCGGTTCGAGGTTGACAGTTCGGTTCTGAAACAGGCGGCTTCGGCAAACCTGTCGAACAATCTGATCACGGTTCAGCGGACGGATGCGAATACCGAAAACGATCTGACGGTGCAGTTCAACGAGAACAACACCTCCACAATCTCGGTGGCCTCGCAGAACATTCAGACCGATGGTCAGGGCTTGCGTCTGGATTATGCTCAGAACGGCTTCCTGGATCGCTCCGATATCGACAAGGCCGTGGCCAGCCTGGACTTTGCGACCTCAAGGCTGCGGTCGACATCTCAGGCGCTGTCCACGAACCTGAATGTGATCCAGACCCGCGAAACCTTCACGAGCGAGTTCTCGAACGTGTTGACCGAGGGTTCCAATAAGCTGATCCAGGCTGATCAGAACGAGGAAGGTGCAAACCTGCTGCTGTTGCAGACCCGCCAGCAGCTCGGCACCATCTCCCTCTCCCTGGCCAACCAGGCCCAGCAGGCCATCCTGCGTCTCTTCTAAGAGACAAACGCAGGGTCAGGACGGGCGGCGACCGCAAGGTCGCCGTCCTTTCTTTTTGAATTGATATTTACATCGCAATAAACAGACGAATTATTCTAAAAAGCAATTTATCTGACCGGTGATGGTGGGCTGTTGCGTGCTCGCGTGCATTCGGGTACAGGCGATGACATGCGTTTTCTGATCCGTATCCTGATCTGGTCGCTGGCGGTGGGGTTGGTGCTGGCCTGGTTGGGCTGGACACCGGGCGACCTACTGCGCCATGCCCTGGCTGTACTGGGGCAGGTCCCCGACGCGCTTGCCGACCTTTTCGGATGGGCATGGCCCTATATGCGCCAGGGGGCGATCATCGTTGTGCCTGTCGCCCTAATCCTGCTGCTGCTGCGGGTGATGCGCGCACCAAGGAGCCGCAACCGCCCCGATTGAGCGCGCGGATTTACGGTGACCGCAAAAACGCTCCAAAATCTGAGGTCCGTGCGGTGGAACCTGATCGGCTTTCGCACCGGGGGTTCTGGTTTTCGGACCTCATGGAGGGGCCGTTACGACCCAACGATGACGGACAGGGTCGCAACTGTCAGTGCCAACCTGGTCAGACGGGCAGGGCGCGTTTTTCTGCGGCGGCGACATGCACCAAACGGGCAGCGCGATTAAAGTTTATGGTGATCATCAAGGTCGCGCGCCCATTGATCAGATGGACATTCTTGTCGGCATCCACCGGCAATGGCACCTTTCGGGCCATGCAATGGGCCAACAGGGCCGCCTGCAGCTCTGTTTCCGGAATGGTCAAAGAATGGTGGCCATTGTCATATGTGATGGTGCAATTGATGCTCTCATCCACGCTGTTCAGGCTCAGGCCGGTGATCTGCCCTGCTGGCAGCTCTTCTTTTAAGCGCCGTTTACGATCCAGAATCGCGGACAGCACTTCCCGGTCCTTGAACAGAATGCAGCGCAGTTCCTTCATCCGACAATGTCCGGTAGCATCACGACCTGGCCACCGTACACGCATCCACCAGTGTGTCACAGCCCTGAAGTTATGAACTTATGGCTGGGCTTTCTGTTTGGGCCATTCAGAAACCTGGAGAAGGATCCGGCTTACCGTACAATGCCTCCGGTGACATCAGGATCGGGTCGGTAACATGCAGACCTGTCGTTTCCGCTCGCCGGTAAAAGCAGGATCGACGGCCCGTGTGACAGGCCGGCCCCTGTTGGTCAACGCGCAGCAATAATGTGTCGCCATCACAATCGACGCGCCATTCGATCAGCATCTGGGTCTGCCCCGAGCTTTCACCTTTGCGCCAAAAGGACTGGCGGGAGCGCGACCAATAACAGACACGGCCTGTCCGCAGGGTCTCCGCGATGCTGTCCCGGTTCATCCAGGCCATCATCAGCACCTCGCCACTGTCATGCTGTTGGGCGATGGCCGGAACCAGTCCATCGGCATCGAACGTGACGGCGTCCAACGCCATCGCAATAGCGCTATCGGGCAGGGGGAACGGGGTCATTTCGCCTCCAACGCGGCATTCAGTCGGGCAAAACCGGCATCCAGATCAGCGATCAGGTCATCGGCATCTTCCAGCCCGATATGCAGCCGGATCAACTCGCCGCCAGCCCACGGGGTGGCTGTGCGGATCGCTGCCGGGTTTGACGGCAGGATCAGGCTTTCAAAGCCGCCCCAACTATACCCCATCCCGAAATGGTGCATGCCATCGACCATGGCAGCCAGGGCAGGGCGCGGAACCGGTGCGATTTCAAACGCAAACAGGCCGCAGGCCCCGGTGAAATCCCGTACCCAAAGCGCATGGCCGGGACAGTCGGGCAGGGCAGGGTGGCGGACCCGCGTCACCTCCGGACGCGCCTCAAGCCAGCGAGCGACCTTGATACCGGATTCATGGTGCCGACGCAGACGGACCTGCAGACTGCGCAGACCGCGCAGTCCCAGGAACAGATCATCCGCCGACGCGCAGGCGCCCAGTTCAATGGCCGCTTTCTTCAGGCGAAGCCAATGATCCTGCCGCATACAGACCGCTACACCCAGGCTGGCATCGGAATGCCCGCCCACATATTTGGTTGCCGACTGGATCGAGACATGGACCCCGTGCTTCAGCGGTTTGAACAACAGGCCCGCAGCCCAGGTATTGTCGATCATCAGCACAATATCGGGATTGGCAGCAGTCACTGCGGCGCAGATCGCCGGCACGTCCTGCACTTCAAAGGTCAGCGACCCTGGTGACTCCAGAAAAACCACGCGTGTGGTCGGGCGCAGCAGGGCTGTGATCCCGGCGCCGATGCCCGGATCGAAATATTCGACGGTGATCCCGGACCGGCTTAAAATGCCATTGGCGAAACCGCGTGTGGGGGCATAGGCCGTATCCGCGATCAGCACATGGTCGCCCTGCCGGGTGAAGGCCAGAAGGCTGCTGGTGATGGCCTGCAGGCCAGAGGCAAAGGATACCGCATCGTGCCCTTCCTCCAGTTCTGTGATCGCCGCCTCAAAGGCATGGCTGGAAGGGTTGCCGGTTCGGCCATACCGCACCATACGCAGGGCGGGGTCATGGGCATCCAGGTCAGCCAGCGTCTGAAACAGCACGGTTGAGGCCCGGAAGGGAGGGATATTCACGGCACCACCAAACAATGCCGGCGCGCGCCCGGCATGGATCAGGCGGGTTTCCTCGGCAAACGGGCCGTGCTTGTCGATGCTGCTCATGCGGGTGTGGCCTCAGGTCCAGGCAGGGGCTGATCAGGCAGGGCGACATGTGACCCGGCCGTCATCGGGATCAATCCGGCCAGACGCGGGTCCGGATCGAACCGCACTTCCTGACCGACTGGCCGGAACCCGGCTTTCTGATAGGTCATCAGGGCGCGGGGATGGTCCAGATCACAGGTATTAACTGTGATCTTCTCTACACCGGCACCGTTCCACGCGGCCTCAATCGCCCATTCCAGCAGCCAGCCGCCGATACCCCGACCAATAAACTCCGGGATTAGTCCCAGATATTGCAATTCGCACATGCCGGGGTTGGTTCGGCTGAGTTCGACATAACCCGCCGGCACCCCGGCCACATAGGCCACATAGATCTCCGTGCGATTGTCGGCCAGGATGGCGCGCAGATCATCGGCCGGCATGGCACGGCGGAACCACCACAACCATTCCTCGCCCACCGTGTCGTAGAGATAGCGGTAGAAAGAGAAGGTGCAGTTCTCCGCCCTTAACAGCGACAGACCGTGCGGATGCGGCCGTTGCCGGCGCGCAGGTTTGGCTGCCATTTCCAGATAAGTGACCGTCACCTTGATATGGCCGGGCGGCGGGGCGGAGAGCTTGTCGGTCATCGTCCATTTCCTGTGGTGGGTGCAAAGGACCCATCCATCTGTGATGTCTCCACCATAACGGCAGTATCGTCTGGATCGACCCGGTGTCCGCCAAGTCTCGCCATGTTGGTTGAGGGGGGGACAGAGGGTTACCCCACAGGTCCCGTGGCCACGGGCAGGTCGTCGCGTCCTCCCCATTCGGTCCAGGACCCATCATACAGCGCGACAGTGTCAATGCCCAACCGATGCAGCCCCAGGGTCAGCACGGCAGCGGTCACACCGCTGCCGCATGAGGTCGTGATGGGTTTGGACAGGTCGATGCCGGCCTGTCTGAACCGGTCACCAAGGGCGTCCCCGGCGAGCATCTGTTTGGTTTCCGGGTCCAGGATATCGCTGTAGGGCAGATTGCGGGCTCCGGGGATATGGCCCCCCCGCAAGCCCGGACGTGGTTCTGCCACCGTGCCGTCGAACCGACCGGCGGCGCGGGCATCCAGCACCTGTTCAGCATGGTTCTGCAAATTGGCCCGCATCTCCTCCACCGATCGCACGAGGTGGGCTTGGTAACGCGCACAGAACTGACCAGGGATCGGGGGCTGTACCGGCCCACTGTCCAACGGTCCGCCGATTTTCTGCCAACCGGGCAGGCCGCCATCCAGGACAAATACCTTGTCATGGCCAAAGACCCGGAACATCCACCAGGCGCGGGCCGCGCTGGAAAGACCGGTAACGTCGTAGATCACGATGATGCTGTCTGACCCTATGCCCAATGCCTCCACAGATGCTGTGAAGCGCTCAGCACTGGGCAGCATGTGGGGAAGGGGGGTATCTGGATCAGAAATCCCGTCAATATCAAAGAACTGTGCCCCGGGAATACGCTGGGCCGTGAACTCCGCCCGGGGATCGCGCTTGGCCGTCGGCAGATGCCAGGAAGCGTCCAGGACCCGCAGGTCAGCGTCACGCAGGTGGCTTTCCAGCCATAGCGGGGATACCAAGGGATCACTCATCACATGCTCTCCGATCCTGCACCAGTGCGACGCCGGCACCGCCGGTTCATTCCTTATCCCGCAGCGCCAACTGCACCCGGCGGTTCTGCTTACCCTTATTCTCGATCTTCACGATCGTGATGCCGCCAATTTCACCGGTTCGGGCGACATGGGTACCACCGCACGGCTGTAGGTCGATGATCGCATCATCTGTGCCGATCTGTAACAGCCGGACGGACCCCGACCCTGTCGGTGGCTTTACTGACATCGTACGGACCAGATCGGGGGTGGCGTCCAGCTCGGTATCCGTGATGGTGCGTTCACGCACCGGATAGTCGGCGGCAATCAGTTCATTGACCGCGGTTTCGATTGCGTCCTTGTCCAGACTGGCTGAGGGCACATCAAAATCCAGACGCGAGCGGTCAGCACCCACCTGGCCGCCGGTCACGGCCCCTGGCACCACGGCACAGAGAAGATGCAGGGTCGTGTGCATCCGCATATGCCGGTGGCGGCGGTCCCAGTCGATTTGTTGCGTTACCGTCGCGCCAACAGGCGGGATCAACGCGTCGGGCGCCGGGATGTGCAGGACCTGTGCGCCCTGTTCCACCAGTGCCTGCGCCTTGCGGGCATCAATGATCGCGGTGCTGCCACCGTCCCAACGCAGGCTGCCGGTGTCACCTGGTTGGCCGCCGCCATTGGGATAAAACAGGGTACGATCCAGGATGATGCCATCCGGCCCTGCCGCCAACACCACCGCCTCGGCCTCAACCTGGTACGGGTCGTCACGGAACAGCAGGGTCATGGGCGTCCACCTTACGATTATTCCAGCCAGTCAGGCACCGGCAGACCTTTTTCGCGCAGGAAAGCTGGATTGAACAGCTTCGATTGATAGCGCGACCCGCCATCACACAGGATGGTCACGATCTTGTGGCCGGGTCCCAACATCCGTGCCACCTTGATCGCCGCGCCGACATTGATGCCGCTCGACCCACCCAGTACCAGCCCTTCATTTTTCAACAGGTCAAAAACGATAGGCAGTGCTTCCTCATCCGTGACCTGAACCGCATCATCTATTGGAGCATCAACCAGATTGGCCGTGACTCGGCCCTGACCGATCCCTTCGGTAATAGATGTGCCTTCGGCTTTTAACTCGCCGGTCTTTTTCCAACTGAACAAGGCTGATCCCATCGGGTCGGCCAGCACGATTTTAACATCCGGCTTGCGTTCTTTCAGGGCCAGCGCGATGCCGGCCAAGGTGCCGCCGGTGCCGGTTGCACAGGTGAACGCGTCGACCTTGCCGTCCAGTTGGGCGTAAATCTCCGGTCCTGTTGTCCGGCGATGCCCTTCACGGTTGGCCAGATTATCGAACTGGTTGGCCCAGATGGCACCATTCGGCTCTGTCGCGGCCAGTTCTTCGGCAATTCGACGGGACACATGGACATAATTGCCGGGGTCCTTGAACGGTACGGCGGGCACCAGCCGCAAGTCCGCCCCGCACAGGCGCAGCATGTCCTTCTTTTCCTGGCTCTGCGTCTCCGGCATCACGATAACGGTCCGGAAGCCCAGCGCATTGGCCACCAGCGCCAAACCGATGCCGGTGTTACCCGCTGTGCCCTCTACGATAGTGCCACCCGGGCGCAACTGGCCGCGGTCAATCGCATCCTGCACTATGGCCAGAGCGGCACGGTCCTTGACCGATCCACCGGGATTCAGGAATTCGGCCTTGCCATAGATCTCGCATCCCGTTAGCGCCGACGGACCGTTCAAGCGAATGAGGGGGGTGCGGCCGATACTGTCCAGAAATCCGTTGCGCACGTCCACAGCAATTGCCCTTGGATGTTGTGTGAAACCCAGGCGCCAATATGGCCACACATCTGTGCAATTACCAGTGCTCGCTTCCGCACCGCTGCTGCTCGCAAGGCGCAACACAGGTGTACAATTCCTTAAACCACACCATAATCCGCGCGCATGCGATCCCGATGACGGGCAAACCATGACAGGCCCAAAAGGGTGAAGCCACTGGGTACCCGATCGCCATCCAGCAGGGCAATGGCAGTTTCCGCTGGCACCAGATGAACGCGGATATCCTCCACTTCATCCTCAAGCCCGTGGATACCGCCAACGCCGGTGCTGTCCACCACACCGAAGAAGATCTCCACCACCTCGGTGCACCCGCCGGGGCTGGGCATCATCGTATAGACCCGGCGTACATCGCGGGGCATGCAGCCCGCTTCCTCGGCCGCTTCCCGGATGGCCACCTCTGCGGGGTCTTCGCCGGGCTTGACCATGCCGGCCACAAATTCCAGCATCCAGGGATTGACGCCGGCCGCAAAGGCGCCAATGCGGAACTGTTCCACCATGACCAGCATATCGGCCTGTGGGTCATACAGTACGATGGCCACCGCATAACCGCGGTGGCAGATGTCACGTTCGATCACCGGGGTCATGCCACCGGCAAATCTCTCATGCCGCAGGGTCATGACCGAAAACTTCATGAACCCCTGGTGCCGGACATTATGCTGCACGACCTCCACCTGGCTGGGGCTGTTCTGTCCGGGAAGCGGCGGATGAATGGGAAGGCGCATGATGGGTCCGTTCAAGGGCAATTCACTTGCATCCTGCCTCGGGCCCGGTTCAGCTTAAAGGCTGAACGGAGCAATCTTGCCGGGGCAGACGGGGGCCACCATGGCGCGCGCAACACAGGAATTCAACTTCGCCGGTTCGACAGGGGCTACGCTCGCCGGGCGTATCGACCTGCCGGACGGGAATCCCGTTGCAACGGCGATTTTTGCCCATTGCTTTACCTGCAACAAGGATTACCACGCTTCGGCCCGAATCAGTCGCGGGTTGGCAGAACGCGGCTGGGCGGTTCTACGCTTTGATTTTACCGGACTGGGGAACAGTGCCGGGGCCTTTGACGAGACCAATTTTTCCACCAATGTGGCTGACCTGCTGGCCGCCGCCGCCGCGCTGACCCTGGAAATCGCGGCACCCCGGTTACTGGTCGGGCACAGTCTGGGAGGCACCGCCATGCTGCGGGCGGCTGCCCATCTTCCGTCGGTCGGGGCGGTTGTCACCGTCAACTCGCCCTCTGGTCCCCACACATTGCTGGCCAAGATTGCTGGCCGCGACGCCGAAATGCAGCGGGATGGGCGCGTGCAACTAAATGTCGGTGACCGGGAAATGCCGATCACAGCCGATTTTGTGGCCGATGTGGCCCGCCATGATATGGCGGACGTTATCGCCAGCCTTGGTCGCCCGTTATTGGTGCTGCATGACCCCAAAGACCCGGTTGTGCCCCTGGCCGAGGCGGATCGTATCCTGTCGTTGGCCAAACATCCGAAAAGTTTCGTGGCCCTGGATGGGGCTGGCCATCTTGTCGCCGATCAGCGCAATACCGGCTTTGTGGCCAGTCTGGTGGATGGCTGGGCCCGCCGGGCACTGCGCCTGGACACAGCGACCGCACCTAAACCGGCGGGGGCCGCGCATGAAGGGCCTGTAACCGTCAGCGAAACCGGGGAAGGGGCCTTCCATAATCTGGTTACCGCCGCCGGCACCCGTTTCATTGCGGATGAACCCACTGATGTCGGCGGTACCGGGTTAGGCCCGAACCCTTATGAGTTGTTGCAGGCTGCCCTGGGCGCCTGCACCTCCATGACCATTCGCATGTATGCCAACCGCAAGAACCTGCCTCTGACACGGGTTTCGGTCACCGTCAGCCATGAAAAGCGCGAGCCTGTGGGAGGGGACGTGACCGACAATGCCGGTGGTAAGGTTGACCATTTTACCCGTGCCATCCGCCTGGAAGGTAATCTGGATGCCGCACAGCGTCAGCGCCTGCTGGAGATTGCTGGTAATTGCCCGGTACATCGCACCTTGCGCAGCCGGGCCCACATTGACAGCCATCTCACCTGATTGGCTTTGATGGGGTCAGCCGGTCGCATGACTATGAAATTCACAAGAGAGTGACTATAGAATAGCGCCACACGTGACAGTTTGGGGATGTCATCTTGCGGCGCGGGGATAACTGCTACAGTTGCCGGTTCTGGGTCGGTCACGGGGTGCGGGAACGAGGGCCAAAAGGCACGTGCCGTCGCTACCCGCCGGTGGTCACTGATCGTTTTCCATCCGGCGCGATGCCGATCACCAATTTTACCGACTGGTGTGGTGAATGGCAGCGCAACGCAGGTATCCGGGAGGTGCCGGAAGCCGATATCCCCGGCACCTCAACACTTTACGATGATGTGTGAGTGGTAATCGGCGTCTTTTGTCCTCAGTGAAGCGACCCTAACCACCCCCGACTTGCATAGGGGGGACTGTATATATCTTTTGCCGTAAGACAGCGGACATAGAACGCGGCTTGGCCATTGCACATCTTTGTTGATTGAGGCGTACTGTTTACATGCAGGCCGCAAGATCGCCTGACATGAAACAAAGGGTACGACGGATTTGGACCCGGTGCGTGATCAGCGCTGCAACTTTTGGTTCCTGGCCGCCGGTCTGGCGGCAGCGGGTCTGTGGTTGTTGTCGCCGACCATCGCCAACGCTCAGTCCCGGAAGGGGGAGCCGACGCTGCTTCTGGTGACCGAGCCAAATCCACCGGTCAATTTCCTGGACCCGTCGAGTGGTCAATTGGTGGGGCTGGCCAGTGACAAGGTCCGGCTGATCATGCAGGAAGCCGAAATCGCCCATGAGTTCAGCATCATGCCATGGCCAGAGGCGCTGGCAACGGTTGACCGTCGCGCCGATGCCTGCATCTTTTTGATGAATTTTACTGAAGATCGGCGGCCACATTATCAGTGGGTTGTGCCGCTGATGGAAGGGGGCTGGGCCCTGTTTGCCCCGCTTGGCTTTCAGCGGCGGATCAGTGACCCTGCTGATCTGTCGGGCTTGCGGATTGCTGTACAGGCGGGCGGTGCGGTCGAAAGGCATCTTCGCGACATCACCCGGAATGTACCCGACGTCACCCTGGTCACCGCCGAGGGGGCGGCAGAAATCGGCAATATCTTCAATGGAAGGGCCGACCTTTATGCCGGTGGTGCCTGGGCTGCGCCGTATCAGGCCCGACAGATCAACATGCCCGTCCGTATGGTTTTGCGGCTGACACGCTCTATCGGTGCCCTGGCATGTAACAAAAAAGTGCCGGCGCCGATGGTTGCCCGCATGCAGAAGGCGCTGGATACCATCACCGCTGACGGTCGGGGTGCTGCGGTGGAAAGACGCTACAGCTTGCCTGGAAGTTGGGGCGGATGGGGTCTTGACCGCTAGCGGAACCGCGCTGCGCCCAACGTGCGGCCATGGCAGCCTTCATTGCTAACCATCTGATTATAAAGGAGAGTCGCACTTCAA
>NZ_NOXU01000013.1 GCF_002251795.1 Niveispirillum lacus
GACCGGTACCGGTCTGTCGAACTACTCCATCACCTATGCCACGGGGACGCTGACGGTGAACCCGGCAGCCCTGACCATCACCGCATCGAATGCCACCAAAACCTATGGCACCAGTGCCAGCCTGACCGGCTTCACCAGCAGCGGTCTGGTGAACAGCGACAGCATCAGTGCCGTCAGCCTGACATCCTCGGGCAGCGGGACAACGGCAAGTGTCGGTAGCTATACAATCAGCGCTGCCAGCGCGACCGGTACCGGCCTGTCAAACTACTCCATTACCTATGCCGACGGCACGCTGACGGTGAACCCGGCAGCGCTGACCATCACCGCGTCAGGGGCCAGCAAGACCTATGGCACCAGTATCAGCCTGACCGGCTTCACCAGCGCCGGTTTGGTTAATGGCGATGTCCTCAGCGGTGTGAGCCTGAGTTCTGCCGGTACCGGCACGACGGCCAATGCTGGCAGTTATTCCATTGTGGCATCCGGGGCGACGGGCACCGGCCTGTCAAATTACTCCATCACCTACGCCAACGGCACGCTGACGGTGAGCCCGGCAGCCCTGACCATCACCGCGTCGAATGCCACCAAGACCTATGGCACCAGTGCCAGCCTGACCGGCTTCACCAGCAGCGGTCTGGTGAACAGCGACGTGATCAGTGCCGTCAGCCTCACCTCTACTGGCGGCGGTACCGCCGCCAATGTCGGCAGCTATACAATCAGCGCCGCCAGCGCGACCGGCACCGGCCTGTCAAACTACTCCATCACCTATGCCAACGGCACGCTGACGGTGAACCCGGCAGCCCTGACCATCACCGCGTCGAATGCCACCAAGACCTATGGCACCAGTGCCAGCCTGACCGGCTTTACCAGCAGCGGTCTGGTGAACAGTGACAGCATCAGTGCCGTCAGCCTGACATCCTCGGGCAGCGGGACAACGGCAAGCGTTGGCAGCTATACGATCAGCGCCGCCAGCGCGACCGGTACCGGTCTGTCGAACTACTCCATTACCTACGCCGACGGCACGCTGACGGTGAACCCGGCAGCCCTGACCATCACAGCGTCGAATGCCACCAAGACCTATGGCACCAGTGCCAGCCTGACCGGCTTCACCAGCAGCGGTCTGGTGAACAGCGACGTGATCAGTGCCGTCAGCCTGACATCTTCGGGCAGCGGGACAACGGCAAGCGTCGGCAGCTATACAATCAGCGCCGCCAGTGCCACCGGTACCGGCCTGTCAAACTACTCCATCACCTATGCCAACGGCACGCTGACGGTGAACCCGGCAGCCCTGACCATCACCGCGTCAGGGGCCAGCAAGACCTATGGCACCAGTATCAGCCTGACCGGCTTTACCAGCAATGGGCTGCTGAACAGTGACAGCATCAGTGCCGTCAGCCTGACATCCTCGGGCAGCGGGACAACGGCAAGCGTTGGCAGCTATACGATCAGCGCCGCCAGTGCGACCGGCAGCGGTCTGTCAAACTACTCCATCACCTATGCGACCGGCACGCTGACGGTGAACCCGGCAGCCCTGACCATCACCGCGTCAGGGGCCAGCAAGACCTATGGCACCAGTGCCAGCCTGACCGGCTTTACCAGCAACGGTCTGCTGAATAGCGACGTGATCAGTGGGGTCAGCCTGAGTTCCAGCGGCGCCGGCACGGCGGCCACTGTCGGCAGTTACTCCATCGTCGCGGCCAACGCGACCGGCACTGGTCTGGCGAACTACTCGATTACCTATGCCAATGGTACGCTGACAGTAAACCCGGCGGCGCTGACCATTACGGCATCGGGGGCAACCAAGACCTACGGCAGCAGTGCCAACCTGACCGGCTTTACGAGCAATGGGCTACTCAACAGTGATAGCATCAGTGCCGTTAGCCTGACCTCTACTGGCGGCGGTACAGCAGCCAATGTCGGCAGCTATACGATCAGCGCCGCCAGCGCGACCGGTACCGGCCTGTCAAACTACTCCATCACCTATGCCGACGGCACGCTGACAGTAACCCCAGCAGCCCTGACCATCACGGCCAGCGGTGCCACCAAGACTTATGGTGACACCATCAACCTCACGGGCTTTACCAGCAATGGGCTGCTCAATGGTGACAATGTCGACGGATTGACTTTGTCTTCTACCGGTTCGTCCGTTACCGCCGGTGTCGGCAGCTACACCATTGCCGCATCTGGGGCTACTGGCTCCGCGATATCAAATTATTCTGTCACCTATCTCGATGGGACGTTGGCCGTTACTGCCAGGGCTCTGACTGTAACAGCGGCGGATGCCACCATGGTCTATGGCAGCGGCGTTGCCTTGACCGGCTACACCGCCAATGGTCTCGTCAATGATGATACGGTCACCGGCGTTTCGCTGCGCAGCGACGGGGAGATGGGACGTGCCGGGGTCGGCACCTTTGTGATTAACGCCTCGGCAGCCCGTGGGGAAGGCCTGTCAAACTATGCCATTACCTATGCCAGCGGCACATTGACTGTTCAGCGGGCAGAACTGACCATTACAGCGGCCAATCAGGTCAAGGCCTATGGTCAGGAATTGGCACTGACGGGCTTCACAGCGTCGGGTCTTGTCAATGGCGACACGATTGGCGCGGTCGTGCTGTCCAGTGATGGTGCCGCCGCGAATGCCGCGCTTGGTACCTATTCGGTAAGGGCGAGCGGGGCGACGGGCACTGGCCTGAACAATTACAATATCAGCTACGCTGACGGGTCGCTGACCGTTGGAAAGGCGGTGCTGACCATCACCGCGACCAATGCCAGTAAGGTTTATGGCAGCAGTACCAACCTATCCGGCTTCTCCGTATCCGGCCTTGTGGGCGGAGACAGTGTCAGTTCGGTTACCCTGTCCAGTGCAGGTCTTGACGCAACTGCGGCTGTCGGGACCTATGCCGTCACCGCCAGCGGGGTCCGCGGTTCCGGCCTCGACAATTACGCTGTTTCCTATGTCAACGGTTCGCTGACCGTGACGCCGGCCGCGTTGACCGTGACCGCCGGCAATGGCAGCAAGGTCTATGGCAGCACAACGACTTTGACCGGGTTCAGCGTCGCCGGGCTGCTGAACAATGACAGCATCGCCGCTGTTAACCTGTCCAGCGCAGGTCTTGACGCCGCCGCCGCTGTTGGCACCTATGCCGTCCGCGCCAGTGGCGCGACCGGGGCCGGCGTCGGCAACTACACCATCACCTATGTCGATGGGCAGATGTCGGTAACGCCCGCATCGCTGACCATAACGGCGGGCAATAGCTCCAAGATCTACGGCACCAGTGCCGCTCTCAACAATTTCACCAGCAGCGGTCTGCTGAATAGTGACAGGATCGACAATGTCGTCCTGTCGAGCAGCGGTGCCGATGCTGAGGCCAGCGTTGGGACCTACCGGGTCTCCGCGTCGGGGGCATCGGGTGCCGGTCTTGGCAATTACACCATCACCTATTTGGACGGCAATCTGACGGTCGACAAGGCGACGTTGACCGTCCGGGCGAACGATGTAAGCCGCACCTACGGTACCGGCGGGAGCGGGTTGGCCGGTTTCAGTACGTCCGGTCTGGTCAATGGTGATCAAGTAACGGGCGTCAGCCTCTCCGGTCCGGCCATCGATGTCACGACGCCCGTCGGCCGCTATGACATCAACGTGTCAGATGCGACGGGCACAGGTCTTGGCAACTACACCATCGTCTATGCCGGTGGCACGCTGACCGTCACACCGGCGGCCTTGACCATCACCATGGCAGATGTTGCCAAGACCTATGGTCAGACGGTGGGGCTCACGGGCTACAGCGTGTCGGGCTTGGTCAACGGCGACAATGTCACGGGTGTCAACCTTTCCAGCGCCGGTACCGCCGCCACGGCCGCAGCCGGAACCTACGCCATTAATGGCGGGGGGGCGACCGGTATTGGCCTGAGCAACTATACGGTCAATTATGTCAGCGGAACCCTGACCGTAAACCGCGCCCCCCTGACCGTCACCGCCGGCAGCAGCAGCAAAATCTATGGTCAGACAGCCACCCTCACGGCCTTCACGGCCACCGGCCTGGTGAATGCTGACCGGGTGACAGGTGTCAGTCTGTCCAGCACGGGCAGTGCGTCCACGGCATCTGTTGGCACCTATGGTGTCACCGCATCGGCAGCAACCGGAAGCGGCCTGTCGAACTACACCATCACTTATGCCAACGGTACCCTGGCGGTAACGCCGGCGGCGTTGACCATCACGGCCAGCGGCGCCACCAAGACCTATGGCGGCAGCCTGTCCTTGACGGGCTTCACCAGCAATGGGCTGGTCAATGGCGATAATGTCGGCACCGTGGTCCTGACATCCAGCGGGACGGCAACCACGGCGTCTGTCGGCACCTATACCGTTACCGCATCGGGTGCCAGCGGCACTGGCTTGTCCAATTATACGATCAACTATGCCAATGGCATCTTGACGGTGACACCTGCCGCACTGACCATCACCGCAGGAAATGCAAGCAAGGTGGCCGGTACCGACCTGGTGTTGTCCGCCTTCACGGCCAGCGGTCTTGTAAACGGTGACAGCGTGCAGCAGGTGACCCTTGACAGCCCTGGCGCACCCGCTGCGGCGGCGGCTGGCAGCTACGTCATCACTGCGGCCAACGCCAGCGGCACGGGGCTTGGCAACTACACGATCCAGTATCAGCCAGGCACTTTGACCGTAACAGCACCGGCCCCCGTGTTAACGGCCAGCACGGTTCAGCGTCAGGTGGTGGCGGCCATTGTGCCGACAGCCAGCCTGGCCGCACCCCCGACAACCGCCCTGGCTCCGATTGCCAGTGCCGCGCCGACCAGCACGGTTACAACGAACACCGCATCGACGAGTTCCACCGCTTCGACGACCAGTTCTTCTTCTTCGTCTTCCTCCTCGACATCCACGTCTTCGTCCGGCGGAACCGCAGTCGAGGCAACGGGCACGACAGGCGGTTCCACGGCGACCGGCCAAAACCTGCCCGTCGCCGTGGCTGGATCGGACGGCGGTGGCGTCTATGAACAACTGCAAATGACCTCTGACCCCATCAAAGGCACCGAGCAAGATGAGCGTAAGTAATAATGTGGACTTCTCCATCCCTGTGGTGGAGCGTGCCGGCGCGGTGTTGATGGAGATCGGACGGCGGGTACCGGCATTCGCGCAGGGTTTGCACCTGCAATCCGCCGGCAAGCTGGCCGAGGCGCGCAGCATTTTTCTGCAACTGACGGAACGGCCGGAACTGACAGCCCCCAGCCTTCACCAGCTCGGCGTGATTGCGGCGTTTGAGGGCGACAATATGCGCGCCGCCGGTCTTTTCGAACATGCCTTAAAACTGGAACCTGAAGAACCGCTCTATTACTGCTCGCTTGGTACGGTGTTCGAACGGGTGGGCGATCTGCAGCGCGCGGCGGCGGCCATGGTCAATCTAGCGGTCATGCTGCAGACCAAGGGCCGACATGCCGATGCGATCCCGCTCTATAACCGCATCCTTCATCTGTCGCCGCTGAATTACTCGGCCTGGGTCAATATGGGGACCGGGCTTGCCTGGATAGGTCAGTCACGTGAGGCCATTGTTCCCCTGATTATTGGGGTCATCCTGTTCGGCCGTGTCCTTCCGGAAGCACGCGAACTGGGGAACCAGCTTCTGGACGAACTGGGGGACAGGCTGCCCGAACTCACGGCAGCCCTTGCCCAGTTGCCGGATGGCATGCCCGATGGAAGGCTGGAGCGACTGGAAGAGGTGTTGCAGACGCTCGACAAGGCGCTGCGCACAGCCGGGTTCATCGATGCTACCGTCGTGGCGCTCAACGTTGCCCTGAAACTGGCGCCTGGCAATGCGTTGGCCCGCTGGAACCACTCGCTGGCCTGCCTGGCCCGGGGCGATTTCGCGACCGGCTGGGCGGATTACGAATGGCGCTGGGTCTGGGATCAGTTCCCGGAGCCGCGTCGTCTTTTGTCCGCCCCGCGCTGGCAGGGGGAGGCACTGGAGGGCAAGCGGATCTATGTGTGGGGTGAGCAGGGGTTCGGCGACATTCTGCAATTCACACCACTGGCCCGTATCCTGAAGGAACGTCATGGCTTGGCCGAGGTGATCCTGGAAGTATCGGCTCCGTTGGCCCGTCTCTTATCCTCGGTGCTGGATGAGCCAGGCTTCCGTGTTGTGTCGCGTCCGGACAACCCGCATCAGTTCAGCATTGATGACGTGCCTGACTATCATGTGCCGCTGCTCAGCCTGCCGCATATGCTGTCGCTGCGGGTGCCGGATCTGCCATTGCTACCTGGCTGGCTGACCTTGTCAGAGGCGGAGGTGGCGCGCGGTGCCACGCTGCTGCCGCCACGACAGGAAGGCAAGCGCCGCATTGGGGTGGTCTGGGCCGGCCGGCCACAGCATTCTGAAGATGCGCGCCGTTCCTTGCCGCTATCCCTGTTGGGCTCTATTCTGGATGCCGTACCGGATGCACAATGGATCTCGTTGCAGGTTGGTCCTCGTGCGGCCGACTGTCTGGCCTTTAAAGGCCGGCTGCATGATATGAGCCCGCTCCTGAAGGATTTCATCGACACGGCCGCGGTGATCGCCAACCTGGATCATGTCGTGGCTGTGGATACAGGCGTTGGTCACCTAGCCGGTTCCATGGGGGCGCCTGTGTCATTGCTGCTGGCCCATTCGGTTGACTGGCGCTGGGGCATTGGGGGCGAGCGCTCTCCCTGGTACCCTAATCACCGTGTACACCGGCAAACGGCCTTGGGCGACTGGAACAGCGTGATCACCGCGCTGCGCGAAGAGCATTCAGCACCCGTCACCGACGCAGGACCACCGGCCCTCCCTCGGCGGAAAAAGTCCAGCACCGCTGCTGACAGTTAGATATCAGCAGCGTGGGGGCCGTCGAATAAACGGAACCTCACTGCCTGCTCAGGCCATCACGGGTCCGGCATGTTCAGGACCAGTTCGACCAACTGTGTGGGCCGCGTCGGAGATGCGGTCCACCACATGCGACCCGGTGCGCGGGCCCGGTGAGCAAAGCCGCGTTCACCGCAAGGGCAGTTGCGATCCCTTCCACCAGCCGGATGATCGAAAGCTTGTCCGACGCGCGCCATCTCATGCCTTGTGGCACCCATCCGCGATCAGGCTCTTTTTGAGCTGGCGGTTTTCCAGGGTCAGATCGGCGACTGGTTCCTTTGGGGTGCGCATCTGGCGCCGCGGGTCGCGGGACCCTGTCAAAGCAGTCGGTCACATTCGACCAATGGAGGGGCCGGACAGTGTAAGTTGTCCTGCAATTCCAAGCCTATTCATATTATCGTCAACGCATGCCTGATCGTTTGCTCCTCCGTAACGCCGCGTCTTTGCCAAGTGCTCTGCACTTGACGCTTCTGCATGACCACCTGCTGAAGGTTGATGCTTTGCTGGATGGCAGGCCGCCATCGGCCGTCCGTGAGCCTATGGAAGCCCTGTTTCTGGAGGCTTTGGCAGCGTTCGATATCTGCCAATACAATATCACGATGCGGCACCTGAACCCCGCAACACCACAAGGCGTTACATGGTCGATTGACGGGAACCTGGGCATTATCAGCCCTTATATCCGCAAGCCCTTTGCCTTTCATGGTTCGCCGATCCTCCGGCAATCCATGGTGCGCCGGCATGAAAACGCCATTCTGTGGGGTGGGCCGCCAGAACCGGAAGAGCGCCGACATCTCTGTCCGCAGGAGTTGGCGTTCGAGGACTTTTTCGCCGACCACCAGTATTTCATCGGCGCCAGCCTTTCCTTGCCTGACCTGGTGGAGCCATCGCCCTGGCGCATCACCATGGGGCTGCGCGCGACGCCCGGTGTATCCAGGGCGATATGGGAGCCGGCATTTCGGCAGAATGAGTGGCTGATCTATGAAATTGCCCTGCATTTCTGCCATTTCCTGCTAGGGCTGCCGGGATATGTTGCGGGCATGCATTACCGGCATCGGGCAGAGCGCGCGGCTGCGGTCCAGGAGCGCGGCGGTCTGCTGGCGGCTTTGCAGCGGCGAGATAACCGTCGGACAGAGCTGACGAAGGTTGCCAATGTCTATTATTTGGGTCGGACGGTCGCCCCCCCCCTCCCAGTTGTCGTCGCAGTTCCGGCCCCGCCAGCCCCGTCGGCAGCGGCGGTCATCCAACGAATTGTTGACGACCTGGCCGGGTCCGTCCGTCACCACCTTCCACACTATTCCAGGCTCGATCAGCTCCTGTCCCAGGTGCAACAGGCCTTAATGGAGGGGACCAGCGGCGGCGGCGCGTCGCCTCAGGCCGATCCTGACCGCTTGCCTGATCACGCGCCAATGCTCTACATGGACCGCGTGAACCGGGACCAGAGCATTGTTGAGTTCATGCGCGACGCCTGGATGCCCTGGATCCGGTCCGGGCTTTTGACCCGACCTGATCTCCGGCGTCTTGACCCGCAAGCCTATATGGCCATGGCCAACTGGCTGCGGCGCAACGATTGGCCCGCCGACCTGCCGATCCCGACAAAGTCGGAGACCGTGACAGCGGAACTGTCCGACCCCGCCCGCCTGCGCGAGGCGCGCCGCTTGCTGCGGGCGCATCGCGGGCGGCGGAAGGGTTAGGCCTTTAGATCAGATCATAAAGCATCGTGTAGTTAGAGATTGGGTCCGAAGCGAAAACCTTCACGTAATATATCCCTGGCTCTACTCTTGCGTTTAGCTCAGTCGAAGATAAAGAGCTGTGAGATAGTTCAACGCCGGTTATGCTCTCAAGCTTTGTTGAGAGGCCACCTTGGGTGCTGTCAGAAAATTCGATGCGCAGGTTCCCAGGCTCTGTCACTTTAATCTTGAAATAATCGATTTGGTCAGTGACACCAACAACATCCGTTCTGAATATTGTATTTGTCTTATTTATATTACCAATATCAACGGCCATATTGCTCGTGTTGCCAACAGCAGTGATAATTTTTTTGATATCATCTCCCACGAGGACCATAGGCATGACAATATTAATAAGTGTTTCTAAATCGATAGCTTGCCCATACTCCTCCCGAACACCAACCAATACGTCCAGAAATAAGTTATACTTTACGTCTGTATTAAGCGTCATCATTCGATTTATAAGACGCTGATCACCCTGATATGTCGAGAGTACGATAGAGGTATCTAGGTCTGTCTGCATGTCCAGTAAATTTTCTGAATACAATTTATCTATTACTTTCTTTATAAGCTCAACATCACTATTGTAATTAGGTTTTTTCTCCATAATAAATGAGTATTTGTGATTCGTTCCATTGGGATTTGGTTGCACACCAGGAAAGTCGAATACAATTGTGCGATCAGAGACTTTTTCGTTCCCACTCCAATTTGAATCTCTGTACGAAACTAGATATTTGTATACATCATTCTGTCTGAATACCTGAACATTAGTAATAATTCCAACGTGTCCATAAACATCATCAACACCAGATGCGCCGGGTTCAAAAACAAGTGCCGCGCCGATTTTTGGAATATTATAATCGACATGGAATCCAGCAGCAACTGCTCCATTATCCATTGTCCATGCACCAAATGCACCTGATTTTTTATCATTTGGATCAAGTGTACCACCGAGGGTATTTACCAAATTTCTTAGGTCCTCGCGAACATTTCTAGCATAGACGGCGCATTGTCCTCCAGTGGACCCAACGCCTGGCAAATCAGCTCTGTTTACGTCGGCGTTCTCTACGTAAGTTGCTGCTTTGAATGTTGAATTATACTCTGTCTTCAGTTGGGCGACCATAGATGCAGCCGCTTGACCATCATCATTACGAATAGTGCCGGTGGCCGAAGCGGTGATGATGGTGGCGCCGTTCGTGGCGCCAGACAGGGTGACGGTGAAGGCCTCGTTCTGTTCGACGGCGGCATCCCCGGCGACATTCACGGTGATGGTCTTTGTCGTCTCCCCGGCAGCAAAGCTGACCGTGCCACGCGGCAGGGTGCCACCCTGGAAATCGGCACCGGTCACGGCAGAGCCGGTGACAGCGAAATTGGCGGTCACCGCGCTGCTGGTATCACCGCCACGGGTGACGGTGAAGGTAAAGGGCGTGGTGCCGCTGTTGCCCTCGGCCTTGTCGGCCCCCCCATTGGCCCCGGCGGCGATGGCCAGGGTGGCCGGTGTCGCCGTGTCATCATTACGGATGGTGCCGGTCGCCGAGGCGGTGGTGATGGTGGCGCCGTTGGTGGCGCCAGACAGGGTGACGGTGAAGGCCTCGTTCTGTTCGACAGCGGCATCCCCGGCGACATTGACGGTGATGGTCTTTGTCGTCTCCCCGGCAGCAAAGCTGACCGTGCCACGCGGCAGGGTGCCACCCTGGAAATCGGCGCCGGTCACGGCAGAGCCGGTGACAGCGAAATTGGCGGTCACCGCGCTGCTGGTGTCACCCGCCCTTGTGACGGTGAAGGTGAAGGGCGTGGTACCGCTGTTGCCCTCGGCCTTGTCGGCACCCCCATTGGCCCCGGCCGCGATGGCCAGGGTGGCGGGGGTGGCATTGTCATCATTACGGATGGTGCCGGTGGCCGAGGCGGTGGTGAT
>NZ_NOXU01000021.1 GCF_002251795.1 Niveispirillum lacus
GTGTCACCCGCCCTTGTGACGGTGAAGGTGAAGGGCGTGGTGCCGCTGTTGCCCTCGGCCTTGTCGGCACCCCCATTGGCCCCGGCGGCGATGGCCAGGGTGGCCGGTGTCGCCGTATCATCATTACGGATGGTGCCAGTGGCCGCGGCGGTGGTGATGGTGGCGCCGTTCGTGGCGCCAGACAGGGTGACGGTGAAGGCCTCGTTCTGTTCGACGGCGGCATCCCCGGCGACATTGACGGTGATGGTCTTTGTCGTCTCCCCGGCAGCAAAGCTGACCGTGCCACGCGGCAGGGTGCCACCCTGGAAATCGGCACCGGTCACGGCAGAGCCGGTGACGGCGAAATTGGCGGTCACCGCGCTGCTGGTGTCACCCGCCCTTGTGACGGTGAAGGTAAAGGGCGTGGTACCGCTGTTGCCTTCGGCCTTGTCGGCACCCCCATTGTCCCCGGCCGCGATGGCCAGGGTGGCCGGTGTCGCCGTATCATCATTACGGATGGTGCCGGTGGCCGAGGCGGTGGTGATGGTGGCGCCGTTGGTGGCGCCGGACAGGGTGACGGTGAAGGCCTCGTTCTGTTCGACGGCGGCATCCCCGGCGACATTCACGGTGATGGTCTTTGTCGTCTCCCCGGCAGCAAAGCTGACCGTGCCACGCGGCAGGGTGCCACCCTGGAAATCGGCGCCGGTCACGGCAGAGCCGGTGACGGCAAAGTTGGCGGTCACCGCGCTGCTGGTATCGCCCGCCCTTGTGACGGTGAAGGTGAAGGGCGTGGTGCCGCTGTTGCCTTCGGCCTTGTCGGCACCCCCATTGGCCCCGGCCGCGATGGCCAGGGTGGCCGGCGTCGCCGTATCATCATTACGGATGGTGCCGGTGGCCGAGGCGGTGGTGATGGTGGCGCCATTGGTGGCGCCAGACAGGGTGACGGTGAAGGCCTCGTTCTGCTCCACGCTGGCATCCCCGGCGACATTCACGGTGATGGTCTTTGTCGTCTCCCCGGCAGCAAAGCTGACGGTGCCACGCGGCAGGGTGCCGCCCTGGAAATCGGCACCGGTCACGGCAGAGCCGGTGACAGCAAAGTTGGCGGTCACCGCGCTGCTGGTGTCGCCCGCCCTTGTGACGGTGAAGGTAAAGGGCGTGGTACCGCTGTTGCCCTCGGCCTTGTCAGCCCCCCCATTGGCCCCGGCCGCGATGGCCAGGGTGGCCGGCGGGCGGCCAGGCGTCGTAATCACAAACTCGTCCGAAACCGTTTGGCCTGTTGGATCACGAGCTGTGAGGCGAACGATGACATCGGACGAGTTGGTTGGCGGCGTTCCTGTAAATGTTCGCGTCGTTGAATTGAATGACAGCCAACTTGGCAAGGCACCGCCATTCGATAGCGCCGCGGTGTAGGTGAGGCTTTGCCCCGGATCGGCATCCGAAAATGTATTGGCCGGGAAGGTCAGGGTGAAGCTCCGACCTTCGGTCGCGGTTTGGTCAGCGATGGGACGGTCCAGACGCGGGGCAGCCATGGCATTCTCCTGAATACAATTATATGCGTTTATAGAGGTGTGGTTTTGCGACCATTAGGATACATGGTGACCCCGTTTCGTAAAGCAAGAAACGTCAGAGACTTTTTTTGTTCATATGGTCGATATATAGCTTTGCGGGGAAAACACGGGCGATGTTCTGGATATGAAGAATGATCAGGACCCGCTGAAAACCGCCAAATCCTGCGATGAGACGACAGGGGTTTGGCGATCAGAGGTTCGTCCTCAAGACATGTCGATGGCGGGTCACTAACGGGGCAAACGGCGGAGAAAGGGTAATCTTGAGCAGTTCGTACCCGCTTGCGCCAAGGCCCTGGGTCACGTCACCGGCGCCGAGTTGATTCGCGCAACGATGGATGCGCGCGGCTGGGCCAGAGCAAACCTCTGACATCACCTTGACGGCGAGAATTTCTGTCGATCGTGGTTCAGGCGTCGTAATGTGGCCAGAACGGCCTGGACATCAGGGGCCTGCCGGAAGCGCCGCACCACCCTCTGAGGCTGCAATAACGTCTCTATAAACAACAATATGGTGCTGCCGGCCGCCCTACACACCGAAACTCCCTTTTGCGCAGGCTGAGAGCGGTTCAATAGGCTGTCGCTGTGATGATCTGGGATTTGGCACCCACCGGAAACCTGTATCCCCACAATCCCGACATGCACAGGAGATGTTGATGGTCAGGCCGGTTTGACGCGTCCGGCGATGCGTGTCGAATACCTGTTAACAGGCGACGGTCATGGGATTGCCCCGACGCCGACGCCTGGGGCAGTTCCACGGTTCAATCCTCATCCACCTCCGCCAGGGTCGCCGGTGGATAGCGGTCGCCGGAAACAGCGCCGACCGCGAACAGAGTTTCCAAGCGTGCTAACGCCCAGGACGGAAGTGGCGCACTCCCCGCCCCCGCATTATCAACAAGGTGCTGACGCCTTCCCGTGCCGGGGATGGGCAGAACATGGGGCCCTTTGGCCAGCAACCAGCCGAGACAGACCTGAGCCGGCGTTTGATCCAATGCCGCTGCCACCTGCCTCAGCATGGTTGCCAGTGCAACATTGGCGGCAAGATGGGGCTGCTGGAAACGCGGCATGGCCAACCGGATATCACCCGGTGCGAACGCTGTCGCCTCTGTAACCGCGCCGGTCAACAGCCCTCTGCACAGCGGGGAAAAAGCCACCAGCGCCGTCCCCAATCGCGCGCAAGCTGCCAAGAGCGATTTCTCCACACCCCGGCTACTGAGGGAATATTCAGACTGCACAGCAGCGATCGGGTGGACGGATACCGCTTTTTCCAGAGTAGATGTAGAGACCTCGGACAGGCCGACCGCGCGGATCTTCCCCTGTGTCACCAGATCAGCGAGCGCACCGACACTTTCCTCGATCGGAACAACCTTGTCCCACCGATGCAGATAGTAGAGATCGATCACATCGGTGCGAAGTCGGCGTAACGATTCCTCACAGGTCCGGCGCAAGGTTTCGGGGCGCCCATCAATGACCCGCTTCCCGTTAATGCCCGTCATCCCGCACTTGCTGGCCAGGGTGATCCGGGACCGGAAAGGGGCAAGGGCCTCGCCCACCAGTTCCTCATTCTGGCCAAAACCGTACAGCGCGGCGGTATCGAAATGGGTGATCCCCAACTCCACCGCCTCTGCCAAAAGACGCAGGGCGTCACGGCGATCGGGTCGGCCGCCGTAAGCGTGGCTGACATTCATGCAACCCAACCCAATGGCGGACACGGTGAAGGGCCCCAGCGCACGGTGGCCTCCGCTCATCACACAACCCTTTCCAGTTCGCCAACAGAACCCGAAATAAAACGGGACATCCCCTGGACGCCGGCATGACGCACAGGGGATGGCCTCAAACCCTTCAACGGTTCAACTGTTGTTCAAGCGTATGCAGGACCTCATAGCAGGCAAGAACCTTGGCCACACTGGCATTGGGTTCACGCCTCTCACGGATAGCGGCGATGAATTCGCGGTCCTGCAGCTCAATGCCGTTCATCGATACATCGACCTGCGACACGTCGATCTTTTCCTCCCGGCCCGTGACCAGATCGTCATAACGCGCGATGTACGTGCCATTGTCACAGATGTAACGGAAGAAGGTGCCCAGCGGTCCATCGTTATTGAACGACAGAGACAGGGTGCAGATCGCTCCTGTGTCCGCCTTTAACTGGATCGACATGTCCATGGCAATGCCCAGGTCCGGATGGATCGGCCCCTGAAGAACATTAGCCTGCACAATACGTCCCGACTGATAAGCAAACAGGTCAACAGTATGGGCGGCATGGTGCCAGAGCAGGTGGTCGGTCCAGCTTCGCGGTTCGCCCTTGGCATTCATGTTCTTACGGCGGAAGAAATAGGTCTGCACGTCCATCTGCTGAAGCGACAATTCCCCGGACACAATGCGCTGATGCAGCCACTGGTGCGACGGGTTGAAGCGCCGCGTGTGGCCAACCATGCAAACCAGACCGGTTTCCTGCTGTTTCTTCAACACAGCCTGGGCGTCGGCCCAGCTATCGGCCAACGGGATTTCAACCTGCACATGCTTGCCGGCTTCCATGCAGGCGATCGCCTGCGCGGCATGCATCTGGGTGGGGGTGCAGAGGATGACAGCATCGACATCGGGCCGAGCCAGCGCTTCATCCAGTTCTGTACCGGCATGCACCGCGCCATACTTCTCCGCCACAGCCTGCGCCTGATCCAGGCGGCGACTGATGACGGAGGTGACGGTGACGCCGGGAATGAGTTTAAGTGCGTCAAGATGCTTTTCACCAAAAGCACCAGCACCGACCAGGGCGATCCTCATGCGACAGGCTCCAGAACAAGATGGCCGACCGCTGTATTGCTGGCCGGCACATGATAATGACGGTGAAGTTGACGCACCTCGGACCCAAGCGCACCGCGCATGATCAGCCACATCACCATCTCGATGCCTTCCGACCCGGTCTCCCGCAGATATTCGATATGAGGGATAGAACGGAGGCGCTGACTGTCCTGGCTCATCATATCCAGGAAACGATTATCCCATTCGGCATTGATCAGGCCGGCGCGCGGTCCCTGAAGCTGATGGCTCATGCCACCCGTACCCCAGACCTGGACCTTCAGATCGCCAGGGAAACTTTCGACGGCCCGGCGAATGGCCTCGCCCAACAGCCAGCAGCGATTGCCGGATGGAGGGGGATAGGTGACCACATTGACCGCCAAGGGGATTACCTTCACCGGCCAAGCGTCGGGTTGCCCGAACAGCAGGCTCAACGGCACGGTCAGGCCGTGATCGACCTCCATCTCATTGATGATGGTCATATCGAATTCATCAAGAATACAGCTCTGGGCAATGTGCCAGGCCAGATCCGGGTGACCTTCCACCGTTGGAACAGGACGCGGCCCCCAACCTTCATCCGCCGGCTTGAAACTCTCCGCACAGCCGATGGCGAAGGTCGGGATAATCTTCATGTCGAAGGCCGAGGCATGGTCATTATAAACCAGGATGACCACATCGGGTTTCTCCCCCGCAATCCACTGCCGCGACCAGTCATAACCGGCGAAAACGGGTTGCCAATACGCGTCTTTTGTCTTGCCCAGATCAATGGCGGCGCCGATGGCCGGCACGTGGCTGGTTGCCACCCCTGCGGTAATGCGGGCCATATCAGTTACCCTCCTTGATTGAACGGACACCGTTCGGCGAACGGCCACCGGCCAGCATCATGGCCTGATAATCCTCCACGCTCATGCCGGTCATGGTGCTGACCGCCTGCAGGAAGCTCAACCCGTCGGTGGAGAAAATCTTGGCCAGGAAATAGATATTGCCGCCCAGATCCAGCAGCCGATTATAGTCACGCGCCAGGATCGCCGCTTTCTGGTCGTCGTCCAGGTTCCAGCCTTCCAGATAGGCCGTCTCGTCCGCCTTCCAGCGGGCGCGGTTCTCGGGCTTCATCAGGCTCATGGCGAACTGGTTGATCCAATATCCTTTCCGGGCCCGCGCCACCGTGTAAACGCGTGTGCCAGGAATATCGTCGAAAGCCGCCAGATAGGAATGGATGTCCAGATGGCTCATAGCCCCCTCTCCTTCAGGATCGCATCCAGGCGGGGGAACACGCGCCGCGCATTGCCCTCATAAATCGCGTGACGTTCCGCATCCGAAATGTCCAACGCTTCAATATAGCGCTTAGTATCGTCGAAATAGTGACCAGTGGTCGGGTCAATGCCGCGCACAGCACCTACCATTTCGGAGCCGAAAAGGATGTTGCCGTTGTCGATGACTTTCACCATCAGGTCGATGCCGGGCTGATGATAGACGCAAGTGTCGAAGAACACGTTTTTCATGACATGGGTACCCAGCGGCGGCTTCTTCAGCATATCGGCCAGCCCGCGATAGCGCCCCCAGTGGAAGGGCACAGCCCCGCCGCCATGAGGAATGATGAAACGCAGGGTCGGGAAGTCCTTGAACAAATCGCCCTCGATCAACTGCATAAAGGCGATCGTATCAGCCGCAATGTAGAAGGCACCGGTCGCATGCATGCAGGCATTGCACGACCCGGAGACATGGATCATGGCCGGTACGTCCAGTTCCACCATCTTCTCATAAAGCGGATACCAGTAGCGGTCGGTCAAAGCCGGGTGCTTGAAATGCCCACCACCGGGGTCGGGGTTCAGGTTGCAGCCGATGAAGCCCAACTCCTTGACGCAGCGCTCCAGCTCGGCGATCGACGCCTCCAGTCCCGCCGCCGGCGATTGCGGTAGCATGCAGACACCGACAAAGCTTTCCGGAAACAGCTTCACTACCCGCGCAATAAGGTCATTGCAGCGCCGCGACCATTCCAGGCTCACGGCTTGGTCACCGACATGATGGGCCATGGTGGACGCACGCGGGCTAAAAATAGTCAGGTCCGCCCCCCGTTCGCGGATCAACCGCAACTGGTTCTTCTCGATGGTCTCGATGATGTCGGCGTCCGAAATCTCCGGATAGGGAGGGGCGGGCTCACCATTCTTGAAGGCGGCGATCTGGGCCTCCCGCCAGGCGGTATGGGCCGCCGGTGCCGTCGTGTAATGTCCGTGGCAATCAATCACAAGTGTCATGACATCTCCGTCCCGTCGCGGGTGAGAAGGTTCAGCTTATTGTTCAGACCGTTTGGAGAACCAGCAACCAGGGCGCCAAGGCGGCGTTGGCGGGTGACAGTGCCAAGGGTCATGGCCGGTTCCACCCCCAATGATTGAAGGGTCTTCACCACTTCTTCCATCTCGGCGGCGCGGCGCAGGCCATGGACCAGCATTCGATCCAGATTGTAATCCGCGCGGCCTTCCCATTCAGGGCCCAGCGAGCTGAGAACCTCCCCCACCACGCCGGCGCGTGCAGCGGCGAGCAGCATTTCCGCAGTCAGCGCTTCAACGCCCTTCACCATAACCGACCGCACCATCTTGATGGACGATGCCTGCCCAACCGTGGCGCCGACAGCGCGCACCTTGGCGAAGCCCAGCGCAAGCAGGCTGGTTACGGCCACATCAGTATGAGGACCGCTCACCAGTAACGGCACCGACAGTTGGGCCGGATCGACCGGGGCCATCACCGCCACATCGACATAACGGCCCCCGGCCGCTTCGATGAAGGTGGCGGCGGCGCGCTTTGTGTCTGGCGCCACAGAATTCATGTCGCACCACAGCGCGCCCGACGCCAGCAGCGGGGCGCAAGCCTCCGCAGCGGCCAGTGCCTGATCAGCGGTCACCAGACACAAGACCAGCGGCCGGTGAGCCAATGCCGCCGCCGCACTCTCCCGGCCCTGGACACCAGCGGCGGCATAGTCGGCATATTTGGCCGCAGCCGTTCCCGTCTGGTCGGTCTTCAGGTCGTAGACCGTGGCATCGTGCCAGGCGCCGGCGGTGGCAAAGGTGCGCCCCGCCTCACCGAAGCCGATCAGAGCAAGGCCCGACAGGGGATGAGGTTCGTTCTTCATGGCCTAACCCTGGCCGCCCCCGGCACAGAGAGCAAATCAGTTCGAGCAACAGGCCATAAGTTTTAGCTAATCGTCTTGCTAATACCCTGGGCAGCGGCAACCAGCGCCGCGATGAAGTCCGCTTGGATTGGGGTGGGGCGCCAGCCGGTACGGGTGGTAATGCCGATGGTACGGCGCAGGTCGCCGGGCGCCGCCCCTACCTGCGCCACCACGCCCGCCTGCAGCTCCACCGACAATTGGTCGGGGGACAGCAGTGTCAGGAAATCGCTGTCGCGGATCAATTGGCGCACGGTCATGACCGACCCGCACTCGATAGGCACGGCCGGCGCAGAGAGGCCCCCGGCCCTGAACATTGCTTCCCACTGGCTGCGCAAGGGCGTCCCGATCGCCGGCACAACCCAGGGATAGTCGGCAAGAGCCGTCCAGGGATCGGTCCGGCTCAGGATGGGATGCCCCGGCCGGGCAAAAATCACGGGCTGGTCATCGAACAGAGCACGCTGTTCCACATCGACAGGCGGATGATCCAGACGCAGCGCACCAATCAGCAGGTCCAGATCGCCGTCGCGCAACGGCTCGATCAGTTCGGCATGTGATCCCTCGGCAATGGTGATGGTGATGCCGGGATGGGCACGGTGAAAGGAAGCGACAGCGCCCGGTAACAGCCGGGCCCGTGACAGGGGCATGGCGCCGACGGCCACCCGCCCGACTTCAACCCCGTCCAAGGCATGCAACTCGGTGAGTGCAGCGACCAGTTCGGCCCGGGCCAGACGGAAGGCGCGCAGGGTGCGATGCCCGGCCTCCGTGAGGGCAACGCCGCGTCCCCGCCTTTCGATCAAGTTGCGGCGCAAGGCCAGCGAAAGGTCTTTTATGGCCCGGTGCAGGGTGGGCTGCGAGAGCCCCCCCGCCTGCCCCGCCTCTACCAGACTGCCGGCGCCGCCCACCAGGATCAGGGCGCGGACCTGGGCCATAGTCACGCGCGGCGACCCGATATGGGCCAGTGCAGCTTCAAACCGGGGCTGCACCAGCCGGGCGGCACCCGTCATCTCCATTCCGTCGGCACGCCGTTCAAACAAAGACCGGCCCAGTTCACGCTCCAGCCGCGCCAAACCCTGGGTCACCGCAGGCTGGGTCAACGCCACGGCCTGGGCGGCGGCGCTGATGCTGCCGCGCCGCATCACCTCCAGGGCGGCGCGCACATGACGGAGATTGAGATTCCATATCTGCATTGCAACACGATTAGCAAAAACTTATGGCGTGGGCGCGGTTCTGAATTGCCCCAGCACGTCCCCGGGGTCAAGACAGTTGTAGTGATCTTCCCCAGGAGAGTTTCCATGTCCGGCATCGTCGTTCAGAACATTCAACGCGCCGAGGCGTCCGTCATCGACGGACTGGCCCGCTGCGGCGTGGCCACGGTGCATGAGGCACAAGGCCGTACCGGCCTCCTGGCCAGCCACATGCGTCCCATTTATGCCGGCGCGCGGATCGCCGGATCGGCCGTCACCATCTCCGCCCCGCCGGGCGACAACTGGATGGTGCATGTGGCCATCGAACAACTGACGCAAGGTGACCTTCTGGTACTGGCCCCGACCAGCCCCTGCGAAGATGGCTATTTCGGTGATCTGCTGGCCACGTCCGCCATGGCGCGCGGCTGCCGGGGTCTGGTCATTGATGCTGGTGTACGTGATGTCCGCGATTTGACAGAGATGGGTTTCCCAGTCTGGTCCAAGGCCATTTCGGCGCAGGGCACTGTGAAGGCAACGCTGGGCTCGGTGAATGTCCCAGTGGTTTGCGCAGGGGCTGCGATCCAGGCTGGTGATGTGATCATTGCCGATGATGACGGTGTGTGTGTGGTCCCGCGCGCGAATGCCGCCACGATTCTGGAAAAGGCACAGGCCCGCGAGGCGGCGGAAACCGCCAAGCGCGCACGGCTAGCCGCCGGTGAACTGGGCCTGGACATTTATGACATGCGGGGCAAGCTGGCCGCCATGGGGCTGAAATATGTCTGAGTTGGCCGGATCAGATGGTGTGCGCTGTATGTGGATGCGCGGCGGCACTTCCAAGGGCGGCTATTTCCTGAAGCAAGACCTGCCCGCCGATACGGCGGAGCGCGATGCGCTGCTGCTGCGGGTCATGGGGTCGCCCGATGCGCGGCAGATTGATGGCATGGGAGGGGCCGACCCGCTGACCAGCAAGATAGCGATCATCAGCCGGTCGTCACGGCCGGGAATTGATGTTGATTACCTGTTCCTGCAGGTCTTTGTCGATCAGGCCATCGTCACCGATGCCCAGAACTGCGGAAACATCCTGGCCGGCGTTGGCCCGTTCGCCATCGAACGCGGTCTGGTCGCGGTGACCGGTGAAGAGACCAAGGTTGCCATCTTCATGGAGAACACCGGACAGGCTGCTGTGGCAACGGTCAGCACGCCTGGCGGCAGGGTCAGTTATCGCGGCGATGCCCGCATCGACGGTGTGCCCGGCAGCCATGCTCCAGTGCCGTTGGAGTTCCGTGATACCGCAGGTTCAAGTTGCGGCGCCCTGCTGCCCACCGGGAATGCCGTCGATATCATCAATGGTGTGCCGGTGACCCTGATCGATAATGGCATGCCCTGCATCGTGATGAAGGCCAGCGATGTCGGCGCCTCCGGGTACGAGGATCGGGAGACGTTGGACGCAGACAGCGCGCTGAAGGCCCGGATCGAGAGCATCCGCCTGCAGGTCGGGCCGCTGATGAACCTGGGCGATGTCTCCGCCAAGTCAGTACCCAAAATCATGCTGGTGGCGCCACCGCGTGAGGGGGGCGCCATCTGCGTTCGCAGCTTCATCCCCCACCGCGCGCATGCGACCATCGGGGTACTGGGTGCCGTGAGCGTGGCCACCGCCTGTCTGGTGCCCGGATCACCCGCAGCGGAGGTGGCCGTGTTGCCACCTGGCGACCGCAAGACCCTGTCGGTCGAACATCCGACGGGTGAGATGAGTTGCGTACTGGAACTGGATGAACAAGGTCAGGTGCAGACCGCCGCCTTGCTGCGCACCGCCCGCAAGTTGATGGATGGAGTTGTTTTCCCATGACCGACCGTATCCGGAGCTGGACCGACACACCCTCCCGTCCCCACTTCACACCCCCGCCGGGGGCCGTGGATGCCCATTGCCATGTCTTTGGACCCATGGCGCAGTTCCCGTTCAGCCCGAAGGCGAAATATCTGCCACAGGATGCCGGGCCGGAGATGCTGTTCGCGCTGCGACGGCACCTGGGCCTGAGCCGAAACGTGATTGTTCAAGCCAGTTGCCATGGCACCGACAATGCCGCCACCCTGCATGCCATCGCGGTATCTCAGGGTACCTGCCGTGGTGTGGCGGTGGTTGATCCGGCCATCGATGATGCAGAACTGGAACGCTTGCATGATGGCGGCATCCGGGGTGTTCGTTTCAATTTCTTGAAACGGCTGGTGGATGATGCGCCCAAGGACAGGTTTCTCGACGTGGCGCACCGGATTCAGCATCTGGGTTGGCATGTTGTTGTCTATTTTGAAGCCGACCTTCTGGAGGAGATGCGCGCGTTCCTGGACGCTATCCCAACCCCGATCGTCATCGACCATATGGGCCGCCCCGATGTCACACAGGGGCCGGAAGGGCCGGACATGCGCGCCTTCCGCCGGCTGTTGGACAGCCGGCCGGATATCTGGACCAAGGTCACCTGCCCCGACCGGCTGTCAACAATACCGGGCTGGAATGATTTCGCCAAAGCGGTGGCACCCTTGGTCGCCGATTATCCAGATCGGGTGCTCTGGGGTACTGACTGGCCACATCCAAACATGGAGAAATCCATTCCTGATGATGGCCTGATCACCGATATGATCCCCCGGATCGCACCTTCCACAGCCTTACAGCATAAGCTGCTGGTCGCGAACCCGATGCGGCTCTATTGGCCGGAAGAGAATTGACGGCGTGTCCGTCTTCTCCGCCCATCAGAGAGCGTACCGTCATTGCCGGACCGGTCACCTGGGAAAGCCCGGTGCCGGTGCCGGTGCCCGGATCGACATCTTTAAGCCCAGCAGGGGGAGGACACTGACACAACCCTCTGGGGTTAAAGTGTGATTTTGTTCATTTTCAAAACATTCATGAATCAAATCGTATCCCCATTGACCTGAATCAGTTTCGGCGGCGCGCTTCCGGTCTAACGTATGGTTGTTTCAGATATTCCTGAGATCAAACCATAATGACCGTTGACGCCCCTCCTTTCGGCAGAATTGAAGCCATCCATGGATCCGTCCTGGATCTGTGGTTTCCCGGCAGCCTGCCCGGCCTGGATGAGGTTGTCCTGGTTGGGGACGCCGTGCCCGTCGAGGTGCGCGCACATCTGTCGGCCGATATGGTCCGTGGGGTGGCCATGGATATCGCGGCGGGCCTGAAACGCGGTGACCCGGCCCACCGGACCGGTAAGGGCCTGACAGTACCCGTCGGCCCGTTTCTATTGGGACGCGTTGTGGATGTGATGGGCCGACCGCTTGACGGCGGTGGTCCACTCCCCGTCGAAACGCCGCTGCGGTCCATCCACCAGCCATCCCCCTCCTTGTCCCGGCGATCCGCCCGGCTGACCCCGCAATGGACTGGCATCAAGATCATCGACCTGCTGGCACCGCTGGCACGCGGGGGGAAGACCGCGCTGTTTGGCGGTGCCGGTGTGGGCAAAACCGTGCTGATCATGGAACTCATCCGCACCGTGGTGGAACAGGATGACGGCCTGTCGGTCTTTGCCGGGATTGGTGAACGGTCGCGTGAAGCAGCAGAACTGCTGGACGATATGCGTGGATCAGGGGTCCTGGAACGGACCGTCATGGTGCTGGGGCAAATGGCGGAACCACCGGGAGCACGCTGGCGCGCCGGTCTGACCGCTTTGACGCAGGCAGAGTATTTCCGCGACGTCATGGGCCGTGATGTGCTGCTGCTGATGGACAATGTTTTCCGCTTTGTTCAGGCCGGTGCGGAAATCGCCGGTATGTTGGGTCATATGCCGGCACGTGTGGGCTATCAGCCGACAATGGCGGGCGAAATCGGGATGTTGCAGGAACGCATCGCGTCGGTCGCCGGGGCTGCCATCACCTCCATCCAGGCCGTCTATGTCCCGGCAGATGATTTTACCGACCCTGCCGTCGCCGAATTGTTCAGCCATCTTGACGGATCGATCGTGCTCTCGCGCGCGGTGGCGGCCGAAGGGCTCTACCCTGCTGTTGATCCACTATCATCCTCGACCCGGCTGATGGACCCGGATCTGCTGGGCCAGCGCCATTACAAAGTTGCCGCCGCGGTCCGGGCCGCGATCGCGCAATACCGGGCGCTAGAAGACATCATCGCACTTTTGGGGGTGGACGAGTTGTCGGCGGCTGATCGGCAGGTCGTGGCACGGGCCCGCCGCCTGCTGCGTTTCCTGACGCAGCCGTTCCACGTCACCGGTGGTTTTACAGGCCGGCAGGGTGTCACCGTTGATATCCAGGATACCTTGGCCGGATGCGAGGCAATCCTGAATGGCGATACCGATGGATGGGCCGAATCCTCGCTCTACATGACCGGCACATTGGCCGATGCCCGTGCCCGAGAGATGCGGGAGGCGGTAACATGAGGTTACGGCTCCTTGCGCCCCTGGCCACCATCATCGACCGGTCGGACATCGCCGAAGTGCAGGCCCATGACGCAAGCGGCGCCTTCGGAATTCGGTCCGGCCATGCCCCATTTCTGACCCGCTTGCCGCCCAGCGTCCTCACCCTGCGTACTGACCATGGGCTGGTACTCTACGCAGCTATGGCGGGTGGCCTGTTGCGGGTGGATCGTGAGGGTGTGCTGATCACCAGCGCCGATGCAGCCGTGGGCTCAGAACTGGCCCCCCTGGCCGCCCGTGTCGCCGCAGCACAACAGGAAAAACAGCATCGGCAACGAGAGGGCGACGCACAGGAACGCACGCTGCACGCAGCGCTGCTGCACCACTTGCTGGACAGTGTGAGCGGCGAACGGATGGGTGAGGCATGACTGACCCTGATCTGATCAACCCTATCCGACAGGCCCAACAGGCCCAGGAACGAGCGGCCACTGAAAAACGTCGGGGGCTGGGGGCGACGCTGACCCTGATCGGTACCTTGGGCTGGCTGATTGTCTTGCCCCCAGTGGCCGGCCTGTTTGTGGGACGGTGGCTGGACCGGGCCAACGATGGACGGTTCTGGACCCTGTCGCTGCTGTTTACCGGCGTCTTCCTTGGTTGCTGGGCGGCATGGCGACGGATTGATGAGGGGCATCATGATGACTGAAACCTGGATCACGGCAGGCCTTGCTCTGCTGGCAGGGGCCGGCGGCGCCTGGCTGTTCTTCCGCATGCTGGCACTGAATACCCGCTTTTATGCCAGCGGGCGGGCAGTTGCCGCTGTGATCTTGCACGCCGGACGCTTGAGCATCACGGCCGCTTTGCTGATTTTTGTAGCGCGGTTGGGTGGGGCGGTCCCTTTGCTGGCGGTCATTGGCGGCTTTCTGCTGATGCGTCCTTTGCTTCTGCGCCAGTACAGGAGGGGGTGATGCAGCTTACAGCCCCCTTTGATGCACCCGTTGCTTTCGCGTTAGGCCCAGTCGCCATCACTTGGCCGGTGATTCATGCCCTTTTGTGCAGCCTGTTGCTGGTAGGGCTGGGGATTGGTCTGTCCGCCCGCGTGGCGACGGAACGTGCGGGGCGGCTGGGAACAAGTGTGGAAGCTGTGGTCGACCTGCTCCGCGCAGAGTTGGATCAGGTGATGCAGACGAACAGCCGCCCGTTTCTGCCGCTGCTTGGCGGGCTGTTCCTGTTCATCGCAACGGCCAATCTGATGGGGCTGGTGCCGGGGCTGGGGGCACCGACAGCGCATCTGGAAACCGCCATTGCCCTTGGGTTGACCGTGTTCGGGTCGGTGCATGTGCTGGGTGTGCGCCGTCGCGGCTGGCGGGACTATCTGCGCAGCTTCGGCCATCCGCGATGGTGGATGTTGCCCCTGAACCTGCTGTCGGAACTGACCCGCACCCTGTCGCTGATCCTGCGGCTGTTCGGGAATGTGATGAGCGGGGAGTTTGTGATCGCCATTGTCCTGTCACTGGCAGGATTTCTTGTTCCGGTGCCGTTAATGGCGCTGGAAGCGCTGCTGGGCCTGATCCAGGCCTACATTTTCACCATCCTGGCTGCCGTCTTCATTGGTGGGGCCATTGGTACCATTGAGAAGGGCTGACCCATGAGCATTGAAATGATCAGTATCCTAGCCGCCGCCCTGGCCGTCAGCTTTGGCGCCATCGGCCCGGCCCTGGCGGAAGGCCGGGCGGTTGCCGCAGCCCTGGACGCCATTGCCCGTCAGCCGGATGCCGCCAACACCATATCCCGGACCCTGTTCGTGGGACTGGCGATGATTGAGACAACGGCCATCTATTGTCTGGTCATCGCGTTGCTGGTGCTGTTCGCCAATCCGTTTGTGGGTTGACACCATGCACCTGGACCCGACAACGCTCGCTCTGCAACTGGTCAATTTTCTGGTCCTGGTCTTGCTGTTGCGGCGGTTCCTGTTCAGGCCCGTACTGGCCGCCATCGACCGGCGAGAGGCGGCCCAGACGACGAGGCAGCGGGATGCCGAGGGAATGCTGGCTGAGGCCCAATCGGCCCGCGACGCAATCGCTGCCGACCGCGCAGCCCTTGCAGCCGATGCTGCCGCTCTGCGGGCCCAGGCACGGGACCTCGCGGAGGCTGAGCGGCGGCGCATCCTAGACGCGGCAAGACAGTCAGCGGACGGGTTGCGTCAAGCTGCAACCGATCGCATCAATGCCGAACGCCGGCAGGCGGAAGCCGAGTTGGCAGAGCAGGCAGGGACCCTGGCGCTGACCATGGCACGGCGGCTGCTGGTTGATACATGGCCGGATCGGGCGGATGCTGTCTTCGCCGCAGCGCTGATATCCGAATTGACCGATATGGAACCAGCCCAGAAAGCGACTTTGCTGGGCACCAACGAACGGATCACCGTGACCATAGCGCGCCCTTGGCCAGAACAGCGTCGGCTGGCCTTGCAGTCTGTGCTGCCGTCTGACCCGGTGGAATGGGTGGTCGACCCGGACCTGATCGCTGGGGTGGAACTGTCCGGCCGCCATCATCTGATCGATCTCAGTTGGCGGGCCGCTCTGACATCTGCGCAAGAAGGCTTAAGGGAATGACCGACACCCTTTCCCTGGCATTGGCGACATGGACCGGGCGGCAGCGGGACCGATTGTTGGCCGATCCTTTATTCCTCCCGGTCTGGCAACAGCGCGGGCGCGTCACCCATATCGGGGACGGCATCGCACAGGTCAGCGGATTGGACGGCGCCGCTGCCGATGCGATGTTGCTGCTGCCCGGCGGTGTGCGCGGCTTGGTGCTTGACCTGGATAGAGACCGGTTGGGCTGCCTGCTTTTGGGTGATGGCACGGCGATCAAGGCCGGTGATCCGGTCAGTGTGGCCGAGGACGTCCTGCGGGTGCCCGTTGGCGATAGCCTGCTGGGGCGAGTGATTGATCCCCTGGGAAGGGCGCTTGATGGCAGAAGCCCCCCGGTTCCGGACCGTTTTGACCCGGTTGAGCGGGCGGCACCATCCTTGACCGAGCGTGGCATGGTGTCGCAAACAATGCCAACCGGTACCACCATCATTGATGCCCTGTACCCGATCGGTCGGGGGCAGCGCGAATTGATTGTAGGCGACCGCGCCACCGGCAAGACCAGTATTGCGGTTGACGCCATGTTGGCGCAGTCACGCACCGACATCATTCCTGTTTACTGCGCCATTGGTCAGCGCGCATCGGCCGTCGCCGACGTCATCTCCAGCCTGAAAACAGCGGGCATGATGGAGCGCGCGATCATCATTGTTGCCGCCCCCGATGCGGCCCCCGGCCTGCAATGGATCGCACCCTTTGCTGCCATGACCATGGCGGAATTCTTCCGCGATGCGGGTCAGCATGTATTGTTGGTGCTCGATGATCTGTCCAAGCATGCCGCAATGCACCGACAGATCAGCCTGCTTCTGCAACGCCCCCCCGGACGTGAAGCCTTTCCCGGCGATATCTTCCATCTGCATGCCCGGTTGCTGGAACGATCGGCCAAATTGTCAGCGGCAGCGGGGGGCGGGTCACTGACCTGCCTGCCGGTGGTGGAGACGCAGGCAGGGAATCTGTCCGCCTACATCCCGACCAATCTGATTTCCATCACCGACGGGCAGATCGTGCTGGATGCCCGGCAATTTCAATCCGGCCAACGCCCCGCCATTGATGTCGGCCGATCTGTCAGCCGGGTGGGGGCACGCACCCAACATAAAATGCTCCGCCAACTGGCTGAACAGCTCAAACTGGAATATGCGCAGTTTTTGGAACTGGAAGCCTTTACCCGGTTTGGTGGATTGGTGGATGAACGCACGCGCCACACCGTCGACCGCGGGCGACGGCTACGGCGTTTGCTGGCACAGCGCCACGGCCGGCCGCGTACCCTGGGCGCGGAAGTGGCCCTTCTTCTGGCCCATGAGGAAAACCTGATGGACGGACTGGATCTGGCGGTCGTTGAACGGGTCCGGGACGCCATCGTAGCGGGCGTCAATGGTACCGACCCCACCGACCTGCACTCACTGCGCCAGATTATTGCCGACGCCAGGGAAAGAGCAACATGAGCGTGGCCGCTCTCGACTATCGTCTTTCAACCCTCACCGCGCTTCTTGGCGTCGTGGAGGCGTTACGATCCCTGACCGCCGCCAAACAGCAGAAGGCCCTGTCGGTTCTTCCCGCCATCGATGGCTACGCGGTGGCAGCGCAGGAATGCATCCGTCTGCTCGCCCCCGAAAGGGCGACGGCAGGCGATAAGGTTACCATCGTACTGGGCCCCGATGCAGGTTTCACAGGGGGGCTGGCGGGCCGTCTTGCTGCGGCGGTTCCGGTAGGTTGTAGTCCGTTGGTTGTCGGGTCGCGCCTGCAGGCAGCTTTCCATGCCCGTTCCTGGCCTGTGATCACCGTGGAAGGGACATCAAGCCGCGTGGAAGCCCTGCCAGCGCTGGCCACGAAGCTTACCAACCTCCTGCCCGCCGACGCCGCGGTCGCCGTGATATCGGCAAAGGGGCACGAAATTGTGTGTACCAAGCTGCCGCCACTGGCAACGCGGCCAGGGCGTCATGACCTATTGATGCCGTTGCCGGGAGAAGTTCTGCTGGCCGCCGCCGGGCAGCAGGATCGTGAAGCCCGGCTTTTACATCTTTTGGTGCTCAATCACGTCGCGGAACAGATGGCGCGGCTAACAACCCTGACCGGGGCGAGGGAGCGCATCCGCGACCGGTGTGCGTCGCTATCCGTCGAACTGTCCATGGCACGCCAGGACGGAATCAGCCAGGAAATTGCCGACCTCTGGGCGGGTCGGCGGGTCCTTCAACATTGAGATGAATCAAGGCTGTCGGTCGCATGCGGTGATATTCATTTCCTAGGTGAATTTTTGCGGTTTTCCGACAATGGCCCGTGCAGGCTCTTCCCGTTTTATCCTGACTTCTGTCCTGGGTATCCTGGCCACAATCGGGCTTCTCTGGTTTGTGACCCATGCCAGCGGCGATGCCCGTTTCTTCTATAACGAGGAAGGGTTGGTGATCGTCGGCGGCGGCGTGGTCTGTGTCACGCTGCTGGCGTTCCGGGGGGATGAGATCCGGGCGGCCCTGTCCGCCATTGCCGCGGTTTTTCGTGGGACCGGCGGCCTGGACCGCGAAGTGGCTGATCTGATGGACGTATCGAAACTTCTCTATGCCAAGCAGATCGCCGCTGCCGACGAACGGGTCCGCAAGGTGAACAGCCCATTTCTAAGGCTGGGCCTGCAAATGGTGGTGGATGGGGCATCGCTGGACGACATCATGCATGTCATGAACTGGCGTATCCAGAAACAGGCGGAGGCAGAGCAGGCTCAGACGCGGTTCTTCCGCGTGCTGGCATCCTTCGCCCCGGCCTTTGGTCTGCTCGGCACGCTGGCCGGCATGGTGGGCATGCTGAAGCAACTGGGCGCGGGAGATATCGGCCTGATCGGGTCGTCCATGGCAATCGCCATGCTGGCCACGCTTTACGGCCTGATCCTGGCGAACCTGGTGTTCAAGCCGCTGGCCATCAAGTTGGAACAGCGGACGACAGAGCATGTAGCGCAGTTGAATATCCTGTTGGAAGGCGTGGTGTTGGCCCATCTGAACCGCTCACCCTCGGTCATTCAGGAAACGCTGGCCTCCTATCTGATGGATGTGCACGAGGAGGTGGGCCGTGGCCGTTGAGCAGGAACGCCGCAACGGCGCCGTCGGACACTACCGGGACACAGACAAGGTTCGGAACGCCGCCCGGTGGAGCAGCAATGCCGGTACCCGTGCTGGCGAACCGGCTGAAGAAAGCGAGGAGTGGGTAATCAGTTATATGGACATGGTCACCGTATTGATGACCGTCTTCCTGGGCATGCTGGCCATCATGGGCATGGACGGGCGTCTGGCTGCTCCCAGTGCAGCAGAACGTGCAGCCGCCGCCGCAGTAACCGAGGCATTGCAGCAGGATGTGCCAACGCAGCCCGTCGCGCCGATGCCGCCAGTTGCCCAGGAGGGGCCTGCGCCTGCCGCCACCACCGATGCCAATAGGGTGATGCCGACCCTTCCCGCCCCTGTCTCTCTGACACCCGGCAACAAACAGTGGCTTGACCGGTTGGCGGCATTGGGGCTGCCACCCGATATCGATATCAGTGCCACGGAACGCAAAGTGACCATTGTGGTGCGCGAACGAATCCTGTTCGCGTCGGGTTCCGCTACGTTGCAACCGGCTGCGATGGAGTTGCTGCGCAAGCTGTCGCCATCCCTATCGGAATTGCCGGGCAGCATCACCGTGGAAGGTCACAGCGATGATCTGGCCATCAGCACCATCCGTTTCCCCTCCAACTGGGAGTTGTCGGCCGCGCGGGCAGCCGCCGTGGTGCGTGCCTTGGCTGGCATGGGGATTCCGCCGGTACGGCTCGCTGCTCTTGGTCTCTCCGATAGCCGCCCTCTCACCAGCGATCCAGCAAGGCGGGCCGAAAACCGGCGGGTTGAAATCGTGGTCGATACTGATGTGACAACAGCACATGCCGCCACGCGGTGACCATCAACTTGCCGATTGACCGCCACCGAACAGCCGCGACCACCAGGAGGTAGGCTTCTCCGTTTCGGCCGTATCGTCGATATCTACCTGGACACTTTGCACCCGTGCGGACGCCGCGCGGTCCGGCCGCGGTTCTTCGCCGATTTTCAGGCCGTCACGATAGGCACGGTTGGCGGCCGCCCCTTCCACATAGCGAAAACCCAGACGTCGGGCATCTTCCAGGGCCTGGTCGTCGCGGCACCGGGTCAAAATGCAGCGCGCGCGGGCAACCGGTCCCAACCAGGCAATACCCGCAGATAAATCCAGCGGGGCGCTGTTATCACCCAGCCAGGGAATACGGTACCAGTCCACCACCGGCAGTTCGGTGTCTGACGGTGCTATTGCGGGTATGTGGTCGATGGCGACAGCGATTTCATCCGCTTTAGCCCGTCCTAAGGCCTTGCGGAACAGCTCCCGGTCGGCGACCCATTCCAGAAAGGGCATCTCCACCACCAGTTTGCCATGCAAACGCGCCGGGAACTGCGCCGTCATTTCACTGAACTCATCGGCTGCCACTGTATCGGCGTGCAGTTTGACGGCGATGGGCAGGGTGTGGACGGCATCATCACGCAACAGATTATAAAGCATCCGGCGATCCAGCAGGGCGGTTGCCTGATCAAACAGCCACGGTTCACGCCGCATATGAGTAGCGAACAGACGGTCCAAGGCTTCGATGGAAACTGTCCGCTCCACCATCACCGGGACCAGTCCCTGCTCATCTTCGAGCCGGAAGATCATTTGCTCGCGCAGCAGCGAGGAGAGGTCAACCGCGTGCAGCGTGCGCTCCATCTCCAAGAACTTGTCCAGTGCATCCGCCGCCGGTGGTGCGTCGGGATATTGCTGGGTCCCTAACCGCTCGACCATGTCACGCACAGCGTTGGCAAACTCATCAGCTTCACGCGACAGATCGAACCACGTTGTTTGCAACTCACCCTTCTGATGGGTGGCAAGAGCCTCCACGACTCGGCCCAAGGCCTGACGGCGTTCCGGGAGAAGACTGTCGGGAATGGAGAGAACCAGCTTGTCCTTGCCTGAATCAAAAAGAACAACATTCGCGCCATCGGCCGTAGGCTTCACATCCCCGACCAGCAATCGCCGCAGCGTACGCCGGAAGTCAAGCTCATCAAGGTGCAGTAATCCAGACAGATCAAGAATGGCAGCATGCCGATGCGGTTTGTCCCGCCGGTAATGTTCTGCAACGCCAAGTAATCGGGAGAGGTTTTGCATCCGTATCCGCCCTTCATACCCGCAGCTAGACATACCGCCATACCCAACCATTAATACAGTATAATGACCGTTTTCGTCACCTGGGTAGACAACGTGGACTGTCCTGATCTGACAGGCTCGCGCTGCACGGCGCAATGACATAACGCAACCTTCGCCACCCAAATTGTCAGATCACTTGACACAGATCAATAATTCTATAATTATTGAATTATGGAATCAAAACACGCCATAGAAGCTTTCGCCGCCCTTGCCCAGGAAACGCGGCTCTCCATCTTCCGCCTGCTGGTGCAGCGGGGGCCGAACGGCCTGCACGCCAGCGAGATCGCCGCCCAGGTCGGCGTTCCCGCCTCCACGCTGTCCCACCATCTGGGCATCCTGGAGCGGGCGGGCCTGCTTCGGTCCTGGCGGGTGCAGCGGCAGATCTTCTACGCGACCGACTATGAGGGCACGCGCAAGCTGGTGGCGTTCCTGATGGAAGATTGCTGCCAAGGCCGCCCGGAGATTTGCGGCGGCATCCAGGTGCCGGTCTGTGCCGGCGATTGCCCGGATTGACCTAACTGACGCTCGCCAAAGGAGACATCATGTCCGAGCGCGTTTTCAACGTCCTGTTCCTGTGCACCCACAACAGCGCCCGCAGCGTCATGGCGGAATGCATCCTGAACAAGGAGGGCAAAGGCCGGTTTCAGGCCTTCAGCGCCGGCAGCTTGCCGTCTGGCCGCATCAACCCCTTCGTGAAGGACCTGTTGGAGAATCTCGGCCATGATACGGCGGGCCTGCGTTCCAAGACCTGGGATGAGTTCGCGACCCCGAACGCGCCGCAGATGGATTTCATTTTCACTGTCTGCGACAACGCGGCGGGAGAGGTGTGCCCGGTCTGGCCCGGCCATCCGATGACGGCACATTGGGGCTTTCCTGACCCATCCTCGGCCACTGGCACCGATGCCGAGAAGGCGGCCTTCACCGCCGACGTGTTTCGCCAGATCCAGCGCCGGCTGCAGCTGTTCATGAGCCTGCCACTGGCCTCACTGGACAAGCTTGCATTGAAACGCAAGCTGACGGAAATGGGACAGCAGGGGGCCATGGCATGACCGGCATCACCATCTATCACAACCCCGCCTGCGGCACCTCGCGCAACACGCTGGCCATGATCCGCAACAGCGGCGTGGAGCCGACAATCATTGAGTATCTGAAGACCCCACCCGACCGCGAAACCCTGGTAGACCTGATGACGCGCATGGGCGTGCCGGTGCGTGATGTGCTGCGGGAGAAGGGTACGCCCTATGCCGAACTGGGGCTGGACGATCCGACCCTGCCGGATGATGCCCTGCTTGATGCCATGGTTGAGCATCCGATCCTGATAAACAGGCCGATCGTTATCACGCCGCTGGGTGTGCGCTTGTGCCGGCCATCGGAACGCGTGCTGGACATCCTCCCCGATGCGCAGAAATCCGCCTTTGCCAAGGAAGATGGCGAGGCCGTCGTGGACGAGGCCGGTAACCGCCTGCGCTGATCCTGCTTCCCCTGCCAATTCACGCCCCAAGGTCCGCCATCGTGAGCCAAACTGCACCCGCCCGCCGTCTCTCCTTCCTCGACCGATACCTGACCTTGTGGATTTTCGCCGCCATGGCGCTGGGCGTGACCTTGGGCAGCCTGTTCGAGGGGTTACCGGCGGCACTGGACCGGCTGTCAGTGGGCACTACAAACATCCCGATCGCCATCGGCTTGATCTTGATGATGTATCCACCACTGGCCAAGGTCCGGTACGAAGAGCTGCATCAGGTCTTCGCCGACAAGCGTATCCTGGCCCTGTCACTGGTCCAGAACTGGGTCATCGGGCCGGTATTGATGTTCGCCCTGGCAGTGATTTTCCTGGCCGACCAGCCGGATTATATGACGGGCCTCATCCTGATCGGACTGGCCCGCTGCATCGCGATGGTGCTGGTCTGGAATCAGCTTGCCTGCGGATCGAACCAGTATGTGGCGGGGTTGGTGGCATTCAACTCCATTTTCCAAATCCTGTTCTTCAGCGTCTATGCCTGGTTCTTCCTGGGGTTCCTGCCGCCGCTGCTGGGGCTGGAGGGCAGCGTCATCGATGTGTCCTTCTGGACGATCGCAGAGGCGGTGCTGATCTATCTGGGCGTGCCCTTCCTGGCGGGGTTCCTGACCCGCAAGGTCCTGATCCGCGCCAAGGGGGAAAGCTGGTACGAGCAGCGGTTTTTGCCCCGCATTTCCCCTATCACCCTGACCGCCTTGCTTTTCACCATCGTCGCCATGTTCAGCCTGAAAGGCGGTGATGTGGTCCGCCTGCCCCTGGATGCGCTGACCATCGCCGTACCGCTGACGCTCTATTTCTTCATCATGTTTTTGGTCAGTTTCTTCATGGGGCGGCTGATTGATGCCGATTATCCCCGCGCCACTTCCGTTGCCTTTACGGCGGCAGGCAACAATTTCGAGCTGGCGATTGCGGTGGCCATCGCCGCCTTTGGCCTTGCGTCCCCCGTGGCGTTTGCCGCCGTTATCGGGCCGCTGGTGGAGGTGCCGGTGTTGATCTTGATGGTGCAACTGGCCCTGTGGCTGGGCCGGCGCTGGTATCCCGCCACCGCACCGGCCAAGGAGTGAACCAGATGAACCGTCTCCGTCCCCTGCCCGATCCAACCCATCTGCCGGCACTTGACCCCGCCTATGTCCATCAGCGGCCAGCGCTGGGCCTGGGGCCGCTGGACCCCAAACCGCGTATCCTTCTGCTGTACGGGTCGCTGCGCGAACGTTCCTTCTCCCGCCTGGCGGTGGAGGAGGCGGCGCGCCTGTTGGAGTATTTCGGCGCAGAGACACGGATCTTTGATCCCGCCGACCTGCCGTTGCCTGACCAGGTCAAGGGGGACGACCATCCGGCCGTGCGCGAACTGCGCGAGCACTCCATCTGGTCAGAGGGACAGGTCTGGTGCAGCCCCGAACGCCATGGCCAGATCACCGGCATCATGAAGACGCAGATCGACCACCTGCCCTTGGCCATAGGCGGCATTCGCCCCACCCAGGGACGCACCCTGGCCGTCATGCAGGTCTCCGGCGGCTCCCAGAGCTTCAACGCCGTCAACACCCTGCGCATTCTGGGACGCTGGATGCGGATGGTGACCATCCCTAACCAGTCCAGCGTCGCCAAGGCTTTCCAGGAATTCGATGAAACCGGGCGTATGAAGCCATCGGCCTATTATGACCGTATCGTGGATGTCATGGAGGAACTGGTCCGTTTCACCGTGCTGCTGCGCCCCCATGCCGACCTGTTGGTAGACCGCTACTCAGAACGGCGGGAGGCCAGCAAACCCGTCAATCCTGCGACCGATCTTACAACTCTGGCCATCGGTGGTGGATCGGGCCAAGCATCATGACGGGGCGCGAGGTCGATATCGCGATCATCGGCGGTGGGCAGGCCGGGCTGGCCACCGCCTATCACCTTCGCCGGGCCAATATCGACTTTGTTATCCTGGATGGTGAGGCGGCACCGGGTGGGGCATGGCGGCATGGCTGGGACAGCCTGCGCCTGTTCTCCCCCGCCGCCTACAGCTCCCTGCCGGGCTGGCCAATGCCGCCAGGTGACGATGATTACCCGTCCCGAGACGCCGTCATTGACTATCTGACCCGGTATGAGCAGCGCTATGCCTTCCCCGTTCACCGGCCCGTCCATGTTCAGACGATTGCAGATGACGGCGACCGGCTGCGGATCATGACCGACAAGGGGGCGTGGCGGGCGAGGGGCGGTGTCATGGCCACGGGCACCTGGCGCCACCCTTATATCCCAACCTATCCGGGGCAAGAGCTGTTCGAGGGACAGCAGATCCACTCTGCCCATTACGGCGGACCCGAACGGTTTGCCGGACAAAGGGTGCTGGTGGTGGGTGGCGGCAATTCCGGGGCACAATTACAGGCTGAGTTATCGCTGATCGCCGATGCGACCTGGGTGACGGAGCGCCCGCCCGTCTTTTTGCCCGATGATGTCGATGGCAGGGTTCTTTTCCAGCGGGCGACCGCCCGTATCAAGGCATTTCAGGAAGGGCGCACGCCGGATGCACCGCCTGGCGGGCTGGGCGACATCGTCATGGTGGCCCCGGTCAAGGCCGCACGGGATCGCGGCGATCTTGGCAGTGTGCGGCCCTTCGTCCGGTTCACCAGGACAGGCGTCATGTGGGGTGACGGCACACAGACCGACATCGACACTGTGATCTGGTGTACGGGTTTCCGCCCTGCCTTGACCCCCGTTGCCGAATTGGGCCTGATCGAACCGGATGGCACGGTGGCGTTGGACGGTACCCGCTGCCGTCTGAACCCCAAACTATGGTTCGTGGGGTATGGCACATGGACCGGCCCCGGTTCCGCGACACTGATCGGCGTGGGCCGCAGCGCCCGCGATACCGCGGCGCAGATGATAGCGGCACTGACAGACGGCCTTGCCATCCAGAACTGAAACCATCTGGCGATCAGACCGTGCTTTCTTGTGACACGCCGGATGAGATTGGATCAACCGACCGGCGGCCCGCGACGCTGCCGCCCTACGCCTCCTTGCGACGTCAGGGCTGCGTTCCATCTTGGACAGTGGGCTGGTAACCCGCTGCAACTGGACATGCCCAGGCAAAGGCAGGCACCGTTTACTAAGTGTCAAGCCGCTGCCTGAAAAAGGACAGCGCTGTTACGGCGGACCAGCGTGCAGGGGCCGGCCGCTTCAATGACCCGTCACCGATACAGGGTATCGTTCCACTGTCCAGCTTGGACACAAGCCGGGGACGCCCCGCTGAAACGGGCACAAAGCGGCACCGCAACGCCGAGACGGCTATTGCAATTCACGGGGTGCATTACGTTGAAGGAAGGCCTGAACGCGATCTGCGGCATTGGCGCGGATGTCGGCGTAGAACAGTCCATAGTCATGATAGTGCATTGATCCGCCGGGCAATGGCGACAGACCGAGATCCGCAGAAGGCTGAACGGTCAAGGTACCGTTGTTGCACCGGGCTGATACCGATTTCGCCAGCAGGGGCTTCATCGGGGCGTTGCCGGGTGTCCCGGTAACGCTTCCCTTGGCTTGTTCTGCGCTGGATTGTGGTTGATCAATATCGAAGGTCACGGGATTAACGCACAAAATGCGCTTGCCGGGGTCGTCGCCATACCGATCAACATAGCGCTTTTCCGCAAATCTGTTGACCATTGCAATGTTGAACTCCGGCAAGCTGGCATTCCAGGCAACAACACAATTGATGCTGTCAGGCTTGTTGCAAATGGTGATCGTTTTGAAGGTCTTGCCGAAATCACCTTCCGACAAATTCACCCCAACAATATAGGCGGCGACCATCTGTTTCACCAGCGGCGTTCCATCGATGCGGCGTTCCAACAGGTCCTGCAAATGGCGGGCACCCTGGCTATGTCCAGCCAGAATGAAGGGACGGCGGTTATTGTCATGCTTGAGGTAGTGATCGAAGGCCCGTTCCACGTCTGAATAGGCCAGATCGAATGCGCGGGCGCCGTCCCCGTCCATGGCCGTGAGCGCCAAGGTGGAAGCCTGTCGGTAGCGCGGGGCATAGATATGGCAACAAGCGTTGAACACACCACCTTGGCGCATCACGACGCTTTCATCGGTCCAGGCATTGGTTTGGGTGTCGGCAATGTCCTGGTTCCAGCGCACCGTGCTGCGGAAGGTTGTCGGATGCACATAAAAGACGTCGATATCGGTCCCCAGGCGGCCGGGCGCCGCACCAGCGGGCACGATAACGCTCATCCCCGGCGCATCGGCGCGCGCAGCCCAGCTTTCCGCTTTGGCATAATCAGGGGCAGGCGGTGGCGTTTGCATTGCAAAGCTGGCGGGCGTTGGATCGGCGCCAAAGGCGATGGATGAGGTTGTCGTCACCAGAACTGTGAAGGCGAACAGACAGAGGCGCGATCTCATGTTTGTCTCCAGCTTGCTGATGAAGCGACGGTAACGCCATGGGGGCACGCTCCTGGCATACACCATTGCCGCCGTCCATCCAGTGGACAGTCTAGGAAGGCAATCATTCTGTCCGTAAAGTCTTCTGCCATCGTGTCGGCAGCAAAACAGCCCGTAGAAACAACAGGTCCTCAGCCCCCCGCGTATCGGCGTTACCGGTTTTGGGTTTAAGAGGAGCTGTTGCATCAGAACAGGATGGAGCGTGATGGTCACGAGACGGCACTTTTTGGCAACTTCCGCGGCCCTGACCCTGCTGCCCGGCGTCGCATTGGCAGAGGAAAAGTCCGATGTCGTGATTATCGGGGCCGGGCTTTCTGGCCTGAACGCTGCCAATCTTCTGGTTGAACAGGGTTTCAAGGTCATCGTGCTGGATGCCAATAATGTTGTTGGCGGTCGTGTTCGCACCCACCATACCGCCAATGGCCCCATTGATGTCGGCGCCAGTCAGATCGGTCGTTCCTATGCCCGGGTCATCGACGCCTGCTGGCGTTATGGGCTCAAGCTGATCCCGGAAGACCGCGACCTGCTGAAATTCGGCGCTCATTACCAAAATCATTGGATAGATAATGCAACCTGGGCATCGCACCCCCTTAATCGATGCGAGGGCGAAGAGCGTTCCATCCCCCCGCTGATGATGGGATCGCGGTTGGCTGGAAAATACAATCCGCTGAAAAACATAGATGATTGGCTCGACCCGAAATTCTCTGAATATGATGTGAGCCTGCGCACCCTTTTGCGCCAGAAGGGACACAGCGCGCAGGCCATTGAATTGGCGGCCCTGTCCGCTCCTGGCATAGGCATTGATGAAACGTCGGTGCTGCGGATGTGGCAGGAGGAGACACGCGGCGCCCTGGACCGGAAGTTCGGCACCGACGTGAAGACCGACGCCCATAAGGACCACCCCTTTGGCGAAGCCCATACCCGGGACATTGTCAATGGCTTGACCTCCACCTCCAACATCGAGGGTGGATGCCATTTGTTGCCCCTGGCCATGGCAAGGCCGCTTGGCGATGCCGTACGCGTTAACAAGAAGGTGGTGCATATTGAGCTGTCATCCTCCGCTGGCGCTGTGACCTGCGCCGATGGCAGTCGGTATCGGGGACGGTTCATCATTTCCGCCGTCCCCTTTACGGTCCTGCGCAAGGTCAAGATTTCCGGTCCGCCGGGCCCCAGCGTAGCCCAGGCGATTGCGACCATGCCCTACGCCAACACGGCCCGACTTTACCTGACGGTTGATCCGTTCTGGCTGGAGGACGGGTTGCCACCCAGCTTCTCCACCGACGGACCGCTTGGCATGTTCTGGGCCATTGACAATCACAAGGGCACAGGCCCCCATCGGGCCATGATCGTCCTGGTCAGCGCCGTCGCGCGGGAGATCACCAAACGAGGAACAGAGCAGGCTGTTCCGTTCCTGCTGTCCGAACTTGCCCGCCTCCGTCCTGCCTCTGCGGGCAAGGTTCGGGTCAACACCTACATGGACTGGGGCGCCGATCCGCTCCAATTGGGGTGCGGGTTCAGCCTGGCTCCCGGACAGGTCAATAGTTTCGCCCGCACCATGCTGGAGCCATGGGAAGTCATGCACTTCGCTGGCGAACACACCCGACGGAGCGATTTCGGCATGGAATCCGCGATGGAAAGCGGCGAACGCGCAGCGCTGGAGATTATGGCCAGAGCAGCGTGACATTGCTGTTGCTCCTGTCCCTGGCCAGCGGCTGGTGACAGGAGCAACCGTGTGCCGCACAAGGTCGGGCGGCGGCCTCCCAGTGGCAACCGGCCGTCTGGGTGTTGCAAGTTAGGCGGCAGAGCCACTGTCTTAAAATGGTCCTCTGCATAACAATACTTCCGCCGCCATAAATTTAAGCATGAATAAGGGTGGTATTCAAAATAGCCGACAGGTGGATATCGGTAAACAGTCTCATGTATTTGGGGTTATTTAAAAATAAACTTAGAAAACGAAGAAAACCAGCTTCGACGCTTTTTACGCGACACAAGAACAGGTGGAGGGTTCACATGTGGAACTATGCGAAGTTACTGACGGGTGTGTGCACAGCGGCGCTGACCTGTACAATGGCCCAGGCTCAATCAGCGACAGAGAGCCAAGCCCCAGCAACTGAAAGCCTGCTGCTGGAAGAAATTGTTGTCACCGCGCGTCTGCGCAGTGAAACGATACAGAGCGTGCCATTGTCGATCTCTGCCGTGACTGAGAAAGAGATTGAGCGTGCCGGTATCGTGGATATCGCCAGTCTTGCGGGCAATACCGCTGGTCTGCAACTGGATAGCACCGGCGGCAAGATAACCACCACACCAGTGGTGCGCGGCCTTTCACAGGTCTCGCGTTCGGATGATGAAAACAATGTTCCGGTCTTCATCGACGGTGTTTACGTTTCTGGCCGCGATGGTATTGACGCCAGCCTTCTGGATGTCGAACGGATCGAGGTGGTGAAGGGTCCACAGAGCGCACTTTACGGCCGGAATTCCTATGCCGGTTCGATCAATTACATCACCCGCAAACCGACAGACACGGCATCGGGCGGCGCATCCTTTACCGTTGGCGATGATGCGAGACTGGGCGCCAAGGCTTCATTGTCCGGCCCCTTGGTAGAGGATGTTTTGTTCGCCCGTGTCGGTGCCGCCTATGACAAATGGAACGGTTCCTACGGTAACAGCTCGCTTCGCATTGGGGGTTATGAATCGCGCTTTGCATCCGGTGGGCTGCGGCTGGTCCTGGACAGTGGCTTCGAAGCCAATCTGAACAGCTATTATGCAAAGGACGATGTTGGCCCCGCCCCACAGATCATGTTCGCTGGAAATTGTGAGCTGATTTCCGGGGCCCTTGGGGCGTGGTGCGGTGCCTATCCCAGCTATGATGATCCCGATCTCTCCGGGTACGACACGCGCGCCAAGGGCACGCACCGTGTCACAACACGGTCCAGTCTGAACATGACCCAGGATGTCGGCGATACGGTTCGCCTGACCTCATTATCCGGGTACAACACGTTGAAGACGCGGACATTTCTGGATCTGGACCGCCAGTATAAGGGGCTTCCGTTCACATACGCCCTTCCCAACGGTCAGACAGGAACCGTCAACCTGACCGCATTACAAGGCACCGGTGGCGACAGCTTTGATGTCAGCCAGGAATTTCGCATTGAATCGATCAGTGACAGCCCGTTGCAGTGGCTGGCAGGCGTCAGCTATTACGGCTATCGTTTGAATACAGATGCGCCTTACGCCATCGATACCACACCCGTTCCCACTGGCGCCCGGCTGACATCGGTCGGCGGTGTGGTTTTTGCTGCCGGGTTACGGCCCATTCCCAACGCTACGCTGCAAGACGATTTCTTCACGGCCTTCTTCTCACGCAGCCGAAAGGAAACAGCAACCTACGCTGCCTTCGGCGCCATTGAGTACACGTTCGAAAACAATATCACCGCCCGCGCCGAACTGCGCCACACATCCGAGAAGAAGACGCTTTTCCAGTATCTGGCCACAAGCACCTCTGTAACCGACGAAACCTTCAAATATCTGACCCCACGCTTTACGCTTGATTACCAGGCGGACACCAACCTGCTGCTCTATGCCTCGGCTGCGCGGGGCGCCAAGGCCGGTGGCTTCAATGCCTCCGCACCAACAGCCGACGAACTGCCCTTTGGTCCTGAGTTCAACTGGACCTACGAGGTTGGTGTCAAAAGTGACCTGCTGAATCGCAAGTTACGGGTCAATCTGGCATTGTTCAATGTCGAGATGGATGGCATCCAGATTACAAATCCCTCCACTGTGTCGCCCACCATCTTCCTGACCCGCAACGCCGGTACTGGGCGCAGCAGAGGCTTTGAACTGGAACTTATCGCGAAGCCCGCAGACGGCCTCACGCTGCAGGGGTCGTATTCGCTGGCAGATTCAAAGTTCGTGAACGCGCTTGACGGGTCACTTCGTTCCTATCCCAGCTATCGCACGAATTTTGATGTTTCCGGCAATGCGCTGCCCCGCCAGGCCAAGCACTTGTTTAATGCCAGCGCACAATATGAGACGTCGGTAACCGATAGCCTGGATGGCTATGTCCGCGCCGATATTCAGTATAACTCTCGCAAGAATGGCTTCACGACCCCAAATCTGGGTTACGTCGAGGGCCGTACGGTGGTGAACGCCAAAGTCGGCCTGATCCGTGATCAGCTCGAAGGATCGCTATGGGTCCGCAATCTGTTCAACGACAAGACCCCGTTGTTGGCACAATCGGCACTGATGCTGAATACCTTGGGGCGCCAACCGACGGTCCTGCTACCTGACCTGCGAAGCATTGGTGCGACCGTGAGTTACAAGTTCTAAGCCACAACCGGACCCTGGGCACCTCCGGGGGGCATTTGGAATGCCCCACCGGATCGGTTTAGCGGCTTCCCCTCGCTGCTGTGACAGTTGGGTGGCATAACCTCGCCTGCCAAACCCGCCCTTTAAGGGCGGGTTTGGTGTTAAGTGCCGGCTATAGTGTGTGGACAGGTGTTGGTTCGGTCCAGCATGGCCCATGTTGGCAGGCGATCCTGTCCATTGTCAGGCAATGCACCCTGCGGTCACTGAACCTGTTCCTGATGCCCTTAACGAGCAGGTCCTGGAGACGCCTTGTTACGGGGCGCGGCAGATGGCGGGGCGGTCTGTCGCGAGGCCGAGGCTGGATTCTACAATGCCCTGGAACCCCTAGCGGCGACTGCTTAACTGGTGCATTCAATCCCGCAGTAAACCCCGCGCAGAACATGGCATCAACAGCTTTTTTTCATCTGTTTACCCCACACACAATGTTGCGATTACCGGCCTTGGCGGCATAGAGCGCACGATCTGCCCGTTCAATAAGGGAATGCGCTGTTTCAGTGCCCCTATATTCCGCAATCCCAAATGACATGGTGACAGAGCCAACGGGCGTGCCTGATCCCCGTTGTATGATCTTTCGGCTGGCAACAGACGCCCGTAGCCGTTCCGCTGTCGCGGCAGCCTGCTCAACACTGATACCGGGCAGGATGATGGCAAATTCCTCGCCCCCGTACCGGGCGACCGTGTCGCCTTCGCGCACCAGCGACGTTAAAAGACCGGCGACCGACCGTAGAACCTGATCACCAACAGTGTGTCCATGGGTATCGTTGAACATCTTGAAATGGTCGACATCCGCGATGATGAGCGAAAACGGATGGTTTTCAGCGCCCGCGCGGGCGATCTCGTTTCGCAGTACCGTGTCAAACCGACGGCGATTGGCGACGCCAGTCAGGCCATCGGTATTGGCCTCAAGATGGACGGAAGCCAGAGTCGATCGCATGGTCTGCAGCTCGGTTGCCGAGTCCTGGAGCCGACCTTGAAGTTGGAGATTATGGGTGACGGTCTTTGCCGTGCGCCGGGCCAGAGCGGAAATGATATCATGTAAAGGAACTGACGACAGCGAAGACGACTTCAGTGCAGCAGATGTTTTGTTAAGGATATCGGCATAGTCATTTGCCTCCTCACTGGCATCACGGAGGGCTGATACGGCAATATCCAGTGCCTCTTGTAAGGCGAAGCTTGTATCCTCAACAACCTTCGCCTCGGCTGTGCCCGATAGAAAACGTCCAAATAAACTCTCGCAGTCCCCATCCGTTGGGCCGTTGCCGGCGGCAATTATGGTGGCGATTGCACTCACCAAGTCGGGGATGTGTCCGGCGTGATAGGTGTACCACACAGCATAGGCGGCCGGCGTGGGAGCAATCCCATAACGCGACAGGCTGGCGGCAGCAGCGGCGCCGAACTTCCTGGCATTATCCAAGGTATCATCAAAATTCATCTGAGGCCCCAGATCCTAGGCAAAAGACCATACTGAAAGATTGCGCAATCTTAAGATGTTTGTTCTAGCTGGATTAGAATTAACCCGCTTCAGCCCTGATACGATCCAGAAGGTGCGTCAGGGCGTTGCGCAAGCGGTCGGTCCGTTCCGCAACACGGCCCGCAAGCTCCGACACGCTATCCGCACGGTGGCTAGCATCAACCCAGTTGGCCACCATGCCAGATCCGCCAGTCGCAGTAGACTGCGCGATCCGGGCCGCTTCTGTGGCACCCTGCGCGATCTTTCGCGTTGCGGCATCCTGTTCCTCCACCGCCGCAACAATAGCAGCACTAGCCGCGTCGACCTTAAACACCGCCTCCAGGATACTGGTCACCGCCTCGGCCGCGGAACCGGCGCCATGCCGAATGGCCGCGATGCGGTCACCAACCTGCGCGGTCGCCTTCGCTGTCTGTCCGGCCAAGTGTTTGACCTCTGAGGCGACAACAGCAAAGCCCTTGCCGGCCTCCCCTGCCCTTGCGGCTTCAATCGAAGCGTTGAGAGCGAGCAGATTGATGGTTTCTGCAATTTCCGTAATGGCAGAGACGACATCCTGGATACTGTCGGCAGCATGGCGGAGTTCCAGAACCGCTGTCTGTGTCGTCCGTGCAATATCGGCGGCCCCGCGTGCGAGCGCAGAGCAATGGGCGGTTTGTCCGCTCACCTCGGCAATTGCACCAGATAGTTGCTGACTGGCGACGGCCACGGCCTCTGCACCTATCAGTGCTTCACGGCCATCATCGGCCATGAGTTCCGACGCCTTGGAGCCTTTCGCAACCAGGTTATGCAGGCTTTCAGCATCGGTGGCCGCCACTGCGGCTTCACTGGCGACCTCCCCGGCAAGGCCACCGACCTTCGCTTCCAACTCTTCCGCCACCGCGACTAACAGCCGTCCACGCTCCTGCTTGGCGCGCCTTTCTGCTTCCTCTCGCTCATTTACCATCAAGGTCAATGACGCATGCGCCGATTCCGCCTCCACCAGGGCAGTGGCGGCATTATCAAAGGCGCGCGCCATGGACATGGCCAACCAGCCAAGAAGGGCGCCGCCAAAGATCGTCAGCCAGACCTCCGCCAGTATCTGGACCAGGTCCACTCTGCCAACCCCAGGCATGTCCGCCAGGAATGCACTCAGCGTCAGCAGAACCGTTGTTGCCACGGCAACGCCGACGCAGCGCCAATCACTGAAACCAACCAACAATGCGGTAAGCACATGCACATAGGTCACCATTGCCGTCTGCCAGGGATGGCCGGCGACGGCCACGACCGACATGGACGCAGCCACAGGCAGACTGACAGCCATCACCAGCCTTACGGTTGGGCCCGGGGAAAATCGCCACGCGGCAACCGCAGCCCCAAGGCTCAGCAGAGCAACCGCTGGCTCCACCAAGGAGACCGTACCGGACACCAACACAGTCAGCACGGCAATCGTGGGGACCTGTAAGGCGAGAAGGGCAAGAACCAGGATGGATGTCAGTGCACGTAACCGTTCGACGGGTGTCATAGGGCCATCCTCCGCAGGGCTTGGGGCGTGTTCGGCTGTGCTCGACCAAGTACGGTGCCACGGTTTCTTTCAATGAACGCCATCAGCGCATCCACCGGCATAGCTCGGGCATAAAGCCAACCCTGTCCCGCTTCGCAGCCGAGTTCGACCAGGCGTCGAGACTGTTCGACTGTCTCTACGCCCTCGGCCACTAAGTCCTTACCCAGTGCGCGGGCCAACGCGACCACCATCCGAACAATTTCTTCCGATGAACGGCTGTCGATCATATCCGAGACAAAGGATCTGTCGATTTTAAGCGTGTCGATCGGAAGCCGTTGGAGCAGCGACAAGGTCGCATAGCCTGTGCCGAAATCATCCAGGGCAATTCGGACCCCCATGGCCCGTACGGCCTGGAGTTCGGCAATCGCGCCTTCCATGTCATGTGCAAACGCCGTCTCCGTGACCTCGATCTCAACCAGTTCCGGCGGCACTGTGCTGGCGCGCAGCAGGTCACGCAGCTTTGCTGCCAGAAGACGACCGTCCAACTGTACAGCAGACACATTGACCGACACCGGCACCGGCGGCAGATCCGTCTCCATCCAAGCAGCCAGGGCTGCGAATGCCTTTTCAAGGGTGATCTCACCAATTCGATGGATCAGACCGCATTCCTCAGCCAAGGGAATGAACTGTGCGGGCGGAATGTCACCTGTGCCTTCCAGATGCCAGCGCACCAGGGCCTCAGCCCCTATCACCGCGCCCGTTTGCAGATCGACCTTGGGCTGAAAGTGCAGTGCGAGCGTGTTCGTCTCAATCGCCTTACGCAAAGCGCGTTCTTGTGTCTGCCGTGCCAACCGACGGGCAGCGCTTTCTTCGGTATGGATGGCGACCCGATGGTGCCCGGCTCGGCGAGCGTCATCAACGGCAGCAATCGCATTGCGCAACATCAACTCCGACTCTTCGCAAGGGTCGGCGCAAGGCCCGGTATGGATTACGATGCCAGCCGATGCCGTCAATGGGTCGCTCAGAACGGCGTCCTTGCCAGCGTTGGCAATGGCCAACTGCATGTCGCGGACGAGGGACAGCGCATCATCATTATCAATTGGGTTTGCAAGCAGGACAGCGAACTCATCGCCGGCCAGTCGGGCGAGCAGATCTGTAGCGCGTAGCTGCTGCCTGAGGGCGCAAGCTGTCCGGTTCAACAAACGGTCACCGCCTTCATGACCGGCCTGTTCATTGACGCGGCGAAACTGGTCAATGTTCATCACAATGACCGTAACCGAGGGCACACCGGTCCGGCCAAGAGCAGCGCGCAGTTCATTAACAAAGCAAAGGCGGTTCGGCAATCCAGTGAGGCCGTCCGTAAGCCGGCTTTTGACCGAACGGGCCTGCAGGCGACGACGCGATGACACATCCGTAAACAGGGCTACGTGAAAGACATCACCGGGCACGTTACAGGGGAGGCGGTAGATGCGGGTCCACTCACTGATGGCCTGACCCGCTTTGTTCTGGGTCCAGAGGTCGCCTTCCCAGAAACCCCTATCCTGTAACATTTGCCACATCTGCCTATAAAATTCGGGCGTTGAACGGTCGGTTCTCCACATGAACGGCTCCTGACCAATAAGTTCCGCAGGAGAGAAGCCCGTAATTCTAGAAAAGGCAGGATTAACGAAAAGGATGCGGTTATCTGTGCCCGTGACCATCAATGCATCGTTGGTCGCACTGGCGACCACGCCCGTAAAATCAGGGCAGGTCAGGTCCAGGAACTTGCCAATGCTGGCGTCGGTGGTCGGCATGCTTGCCGCTCCTTTCGAACCCTTGGCCGCGTAAGATGACGCGGCTGGTTCATTATTTGCCGTCAACTCGATCATCGTGGCTATGATTCAAATCAATTCAGATAAGTATTCAGTCGGGTAGTGCCAAAACCGCTGTCGGCAACAGCAGCAACAAACCTGGGCATGCGTGAACATAAACCGACCCTGGCCAAGCTTCTGCCGGACTTGTGCCCCAACAGGCAAAGACCGGCAGACATGAGCAACATCTCGCAAGAAGGGCTGCACGCCAGAGGACAGGACTTGATTTGTTGATGAGCCGTCGTTCATTTGACAGTCTAGCGCGTGTGTCAACTTACATTTAGCGAGATCATGCCCGCCGACGCGGAGGTGAAACGCTTGACAAATTCACGGTCTGGATTGGTGAAGCGGATGTATGTACGCTCTTCTTCATTTGCGCGGACCTCAAAGCTTGTGCGGATGGACAGTTTGGGGATCTCGATGGTCCCGTTTGCCCCTTCCCGCAGGCCGCTGATGCCATGGATCCCAGCACCACCTTGGGAAATGTCTATCAACTGTCCTGAGTGGCGCGAGCTTCCGACTGTCACCGTGCAGGCTTCAGCACACTTAAAGCGCTGATACATACGACGGTCCGCCTCTCGGGTCGACGTGCGAACAATGCGCACCATCTCCCGCTGGAGGGCACCCACGCGGTCAGCAATCTCTACGGCACCCTTCTGTACCTCTGACGCCTGTTGGCCGGACTGCTGTGCATCCCGACTTACCTCGCCAATAAGACGGCTGACTTCCTGTGCTGCTTTGCTGGTCTCGGTGACGTTGCGTGCAATTTCCTGTGTCGCAGCACTCTGTTCTTCTACCGCGGCACCTACCATGGTTGTGACCTGATCGATAGAGCCGATGCTTGTCCCGATGCCGGAAACCGCTTCAACCGCTTCCTTGGTAGCAGCCTGGATGGATGTGATCTGACGGGTGATCTCTTCGGTGGATCTGGCGGTCTGCGTGGCCAGTCCTTTGACCTCCGCAGCGACAACCGCGAAGCCCTTTCCGGCCTCGCCGGCCCTGGCTGCCTCGATGGTGGCATTCAACGCCAGAAGGTTGGTCTGGCTGGCAATGTCGCCGATCAGATGGGCGATCTCACCGATTTTGCCCACTTCCTCCGACAGTTTCTCGATGGCTCGTTGGGTCTTGCCACTATCGGCAACGGCGGACTTTGTCACACTGCCGACCTGCGTAATCTGGTTGGCAATCTCACTGATGGAAGCCGACAGTTCCTCTGTGGCCGAAGCAACGGCTTGAATATTGGCCAGCGCTTGATCAGCCGCAGCAGCCACGCTTTGAGAGTGGGTGCTAACCCGCGTTGCTGTTTCAGCCATGACCGAGGCTTGGCCCGACATGTCCTGCGTTTCACTGTAGACTTGCTCGACAACAACAGACGAACCGTTTTCCACCGAACCGGCCATGTCGTTCAGGGCCTTGGATCGCGCAATCCCAGCCACCCGTTCCCGCTCTAGCCGTTCCTGGGTCGAGTATGAGAGTTTCGCCCGCATTGCCCGTAACTGCGCGAAGGGTCGACGGAATTCTGCGATGACAGGATTTTCGATCACGGCATCGAAATCGCCCCGCGAAACGGCGTCGAAATGCTGCTCAAGCCGGCGCATCGGGTTGCGCATGGCGGCCATCACCAGCCACGCAAAGACCACCGTCAGCCCGATCGCAGCGGCGAGGATTGTAAGGTCAGTGACGAGATGTGTCCGCCCCGCCGCAGTACCTTCCGCGATCGTTGCCGCGACTTCATCATTCTGGAACTGGATGAGATCGCTGATCTGTGTACTGACCGGGTCAATCGACTGGTAGAGCCGTGTCTTCACAAAACTATCCAGGGCGGCTGCATCCTTTGACGAAAGGATATTCTCAAGGTCCCGCACATCCTTGTCAGCGACCGCCATCGTCTGTTCAACTTTTGCGAGGATAGCGCCTTCATGAGGGTCTGAATCCCCTTCCCCATCGGTGCCCTTGATCGCGACCCAGGCCTTTGCGATTTTGGCCCGCGCTTGCTTCACTGAGGCCGCGCCGACGTCCCAACTGGTATTTCCATTGCGGACCTTGTGTGCAGCATCGACAATGTCCACGGCATAGGCATCAGAAATGATTTTGAGGCTGGTGGCGTGAGAAAAGGGGTCGTCGCGAATGAAAGCCAGGCGATCATTCTGTTGAGCCATGCCCCAGATGCCCAATATGTTGACAATACACATAAGCATCAATGTCATTGCAAAGGCAGCAAGAAGGCGTCCCTTGAAGCTGTTTGCGATCATGGTGATCCGGGCCGCGAGCCCCTGATGAACAATGAACCCGTCTTCGATCTTCACATCCTTGGCTTCGCCCGTCCGCATACGCGCATAAAGAGCCTCTGCGGCGGCCACCTCTTCACGGGACGGCCTTGAGCGGATGGAGATGCAGGCGGCCAGCTTTCCGTCTTCGATCTGTGGGGTGACGTTGGCCCGGACCCAATAATGGTCGCCATTCTTGCATCGGTTCTTAACGAGCCCCTCCCAGGCCCGACCCGCCTTGACGGTGGCCCAAAGATCAGCAAAGGCCTCTTTTGGCATGTGCGGATGGCGCACCATGTTGTGGGGGGAGCCGAGGAGTTCATCCTCAGTAAACCCGCTAATGCTGACAAACGCCTGATTGACGAAAGTGATGCGCCCGCCGGCATCCGTCCGCGATACCAAGACCTCATCAGCGGGCAGATCGACTTCACGTCCGGTTACCGGTCCATTGTCCCGCATAAGATTCTCTCCCCTTGAGGGCTTAGAGGCTGATTCTATTTAAACGAACAGCTTTTAATTGTCCTCTATCTAGATCACAAATATTCCCAACAGCCAAGCACAGACTTTAAGCTTGCCGTGAGAATAATAACTAACACCGATGGCGATTGAGGGGTCACAACTGATCGGGGTTAAGCAAAAAATTTCATCTAGTGGCAAATATAACGCCCGATTATCAGAAATATATATGGAGCCTTTTTTGGGTAACACACGAATTATTGCCATTTAGTTTTGGCAATTTTTCAAATATTGCGTTCTTTTTGTCAATTTATTCTATATCTTCACGGGAAATACTCTCATAGGCGCCAGCCGGCAATGATCATTCGGCCAGTCGATCCCCCTGGGGGGCACATACAGCGACCTAAATGGATCTCCAACGGCCGCGCCTATGGGCGAACACGGCTTTGAAGGGGCCGTTGACGGTCTGCGCCACAGCGTTGTCTTGGCTATCTGCGACGCTGCCGACCGCGGGGGCGATGCCGGGCACCGCCAGCCGCTCGGTGTAGCAGATGAACGGAAACTGCGCGGTCTCAACCGGTCGACCGTGCAGCGGGTGACATCGAACCCCTCGCCCCCCCAACTGTCGCCAGACCTTCCGCACGCCCAAGGTGGCAAACTTATAAAATTGCTTGGCGTGGATTTGGCGGCCGCCGCAGCGGAGTGAGGTTAGGGCTTGATCGGGTAGGGTTGCGGGGTCCCCAGATTGCCGGGTGTGCCTTTGATCCGTGATTGCAGATCACGGATGGCGGCGACCAGTTGGGCATCGGGTTCGCCGCGCAGGGCGGGTTGGTCGAAATCGACCTCGATATCAGGGGTTACCCCTTCACCTTCGATGATCCATTCCCCCTTGGGTCCCGCCAGCGCATATTGCGGGACGGCAATATGGCCGCCATCCAGCAACGGCCCCAGATCGCCGGTACCGACAACCCCGCCCCAGGTGCGCTTTCCGATCAGCCTGCCGCGCTGTGTCTGCTTGAAGGTCCAGGCCATGGTATCGCCGTCCGACATGGTGTTTTCGTTGATCAGCATGGCCATTTCGCCAGTGAAGACCTGTGTGTAGCCGCCCCAGGGATAGGTCTGCGGGTGCTGAAGACCACGCACAAAGCCGCGGGTGAAGGCCGGCCGCAGCAGGCGTTCCAGGATCATGCGAGAGACATTGCCCCCGGTATTGCCGCGAATGTCGATGATCACCCCATCCTTGCGAAGCTGTCCGTACCACTCCTTGACGAATTCAGACAGACCGGCACCGGTCATGTCGGTGATATGGACATAACCGATGCGTCCCCCCGACATTTCATCGACCAGACGCTGGGCGGCCAGACGCTGTTCATGCCGGATCAACAGGGTTTCGGTGCGCAGGGTCTTGACCAGAAGGCGGCGCTCCACTGTCGCGGACGGCCCCAACCCTACCTCAACGACCTGGTTCGCCTTGCCCATCAATGCCTGATAGGGGTTGGTGGTGGCGTTCAGCGGCACACCGTCGATGGACAGCAGATATTCACCCACCCGCGCCTCATTGCCCACGCTGTTCAGCGGGGATCGGTAAAGCGGATCGGCACGGTCCCCCGCAAAAATGCGGGTGATCCGCCAGAGACCGGTGGCCTTGTCCAAGGCGAAGCGGGCACCCAACAGCCCAATGTCAGGGCGGGGGGGCAAACCATCATCCCCGCCATCCACAAAGGCGTGACTGACATTGAGATCACCGATCATGTGGCTGATCAGATAGTTAAGGTCAGCCCGGTTGCCCAGCGCGGGCAGCAGGGCACGATATCGCTCACGGGCCGCCTGCCAATCATGACCGTGCATGCCGGGATCGTAGAAATAGTCCCGATACAGCCGCCAGGCTTCGTTGAATATCGCTGCCCATTCCTGTGGCGGATCGACCCGCATTACGATCCGCTCCAGATCCAGGCGCTGCGCGTCTCCCGCCAGGCCAGCGGGCCCGAAACCCGCCACCCGCAGGTCGTCGCGTCCCTGGAACAACAGGATGGTCTGACGCTTCCGGTCAACATCATAACCGACCAGATCACCCGTGACGCGGTTGGGCTTGGTGGCACCAAAGGGTAGCAGGAACAAGGTGCTGGTCTGCGGCCCGTCCGCCTCGAACCGGGGAGCGTCCGATATCCTGAACATCAGGCTGAAACCCGGTCCGAAACTCAGATCCCGGTAATTGTCTTTGTCGACCGGCACGGGGATCACCCGTTCTTCCAGCCCGTCAAACTCCACCGATAGCGGTTTATCCGCCTTAGACACCGGTTCCTCACCGCCCCTACCGACGGGCACACCCGCCGGAAATGGGTTGGGAGCATCCTTTTGCAGGGCCAGAAGATAGGGCCGCGTCTGGCGGGCAGCGGCAAAGTTCCATTCCGTCTCACTGATCAGCAGATTGACATCCCGAACCGACAGAAAGGCCAGATAGCGACGGTCAGGGGACCAGACGGGCTCACCACTGTCATAACTGGGGTCCGTCACCGGACGATTGGCACCGTCGCGGGAATCCCAGATGCGGACCATGCGCATGTCATTGGGCTGCAACTCGGCATAGGCGATGTACCGGCTGTCGGGCGACCATTCATATTGGCGAATGTACCAGGCACCGGTGCTGCCGACCTTCCGGCGTTCCCCGCTGGCCACATCAACGCTGAACAGCGTGCCTTCCCGGTCAAGCACGGCAAGGCGTTTGCCATCGGGGGACCAACTGGGTCGGTAATAGCGGTTGCCGCCGCTCTTTGTGACCTGCCGGGCGGCACCGCCGCTGGCGGGAACCACCCACAATTCCTCATCACCACTGGCGTCGCTGATATAGGCGATGGTGCGACCATCGGGGGACCAGGCCGCTTCCCGGTCATGCGCGCTGGGGCTATGTGTCAGGTTGACAACCGCACCCAAGCGATTGCCCTGCATCACAAACACATCGCCGCGCGCCACCACCAACACATGCTGGCCGTCCGGCGACAGTGCCCCGCCTTCGATATTCTTGGAACCCTTGACCAGCCGCGGCAACCGGTTCAAATCCTGTGTCGGAACCGTGATATCCAGCGGGCGCACCTTGCCGGTTGAGATGTCATAGAGCATCAAACCGGCATTATATTGCAACACCACATTGCCCTTGGCATCGGCGCTGGCAAATTCCGCCCCGTCCTGTTTAAAATCCGTCAGTTTGCGGGGTGCCCCGCCCTGCTCGTCGGTGAGGTACAGGTTCATATGCCCGTCCTGATCCGACAGATACTGTATCCCCGCCTCTGTCCACATCGGGTCGCGTTCGGTGCGCGGCGTACCGGTGATACGGGTCAGTTTTTGCGCCGAAGGGTCGGCAATATACAGGTCCGGTGCCCATCCCCCCTGATAGCGCTTCCATGTCCGGAAATCGCGGAACAGGGGCGAGAACAGCAGCCGCTTGCCATCGGGTGAATAGACACCATTGCCTGCCCGCGCCATGGGCAGGGGCTGTACCTGACTGTCGTCGACAGTAACAGTATAGAGCTTGGATTCTGTGTTCAGGGACACATCCTGGAACGACCTGAACAGCACCGCAGAGCCATCCGGCTTCCACCCCGTGACCTGATTGTCATATCCAGAGCGGGTGCCAAGGGGGCCACGCGCGGGGTAGAATGTCAGTTGCCGGGGAGCCCCGCCCGCCGCCGGAATGAGGTAGACCTGTTCATCCCCGCCATATTGCCCTGTGAAGGCAATCCATTTGCCATCGGGGGAGAATTTGGCGAACAGTTCCAGCCCCGGACCACTGGTCAATTGCCGTGCTGCACCACCATCCGTGCTGGCAATCCACAGATCACCGGCATAGGAGAAGACGACCTGCTTTCCATGGATGTCTGGAAAACGCAGCAGTCTTTGCGGTTCCCCCTGCGCGATGGCAGCAGAGCCGCACAGCGTCAGACAAGCCGCGATCCCCAATGCCCGCACCCACATTTCCAAACGACGCAAGCTCCCCTCCCACCGCGCGACGGTATTCCATACATTCCAGCCTCTCCGCTGCCCCGATGGTGGCAACCTTCCACCACCGGGTCAGCGCAATCACCCGCCGGATGATACGCCCCGGCACTGCTGCAATCAGAACGTCTTGCCAAGACGGATCGAAACCGTACGGCCCCGCAGATCATACAGATTGCTGGGCACCGAACCGGTCCGATAGGTGTAGCTGTCAGACCCCATCACCGGCGGCTTTTTATCGAACATGTTGATAATGCCGATCTGGCCCGACAGGTCCTTTTCAATCTGCCAGCGGACGCTGACATAGTGGGTCATGTAGGAACCGACCGTCAGTTTTTCCGCCACCTGCAAGCAATCATTGCGGTTCCCCGGCACCGTGCGGCCGGCATAGGCACCGCAATAATTGAACAGATTGTCGCCATCATAGTACTTCGCATCGTTCGTTGGGCCGATGAAGTTGAAGCCGTAGAAGAATGATAAATCCTCTACCTTCAGGTTCGCTTCCACCCAACCGACGGTCTTGGGATTGCCCGAAAGCCCGTTACGGTCTTCATAGGAATTCTCATCACGGCGCAGGGAATTCTCAAACACCCAGTTCCACTGCACATTCAGACCGAAGTCCCCAAAGCCAAGGGGTTGCCGGAATGAGGCTGACAGATCAATGCCCCGCTGCTTCTGCTGTGCCAGATTGACCAGACGATCATCGACGACCGTAATCGCGCGGGTCATGGGGTCACGTGTAACTCTGGCGCAGAAGTTATTACCAGGGAACGTTGGGCTATTGTAGCAACGGGAAATAATGCTGCCAACTCCATAGGAAGCCACTTCATTGCGTACCGCAATACTGTAATAGTCCGCAGCAATGCTGAGGTCGGCAAAGGCCGGGGTCAGCACAATGCCGACACTCTTGTTCCGTGATGTTTCTGCCTTCAACTGTCCCTTGCCACCCCCTGTTACGGCAGTGATGCCATTGTTGGCCGGATTGAAGTCTGGCGCAAAACCCTGGCTGGCACAGTTGGCAGCAACTGTGGGGCCAGCCGTGTCGCCATAGCGGACACAAGGATCGCTATAGGCATAGAAACTGAGTTGGTTGGCCAGATACAGTTCATAGAGCGAGGGGGCGCGGAACGAAGTCCCCGTGCTGGCACGCAAAGAGACCCAGTTATTGACGGTCCAGCCCAGGCCCGCCTTATAGGTTTCATCCGACCCAAAGCTGCGGTAGTTGGTGTAGCGGCCGGAACCGGTAAAAGTCAGCTTCTCTACCACCGGCAAATCAGCCAAGAGCGGCACGCCGATTTCGCCGAATACTTCCTGGACCGTATCGGACCCCTTGGTGATCCCAGCGGTGGAGGAGGCGAAATAGTTACCGTTGCGGGCGTTGTAACCTGGTGTGTCGTTCAGGGCCTGATACCGGATCGTGAAGCCCGTGGCGAGATCAACCGACCCTGTGGGCAGGTCGAACAGCGCACCGGAGATTGAGCCGTCAATGCCAAGCTGGTCATACTTGGTACGCCCTGTCTCGCGTCCCTGCAGGAACGAACGTTCAGCATCCGTCCAATCCTGGTCAACCAAGAACCGCTTCGACAGCCAGGGGATGGACACACAGTTTGTCGGGCCGGAAATGCTGATCAGCGCGGCGTTGCAGGCAACGCCCGGCGCCGTCGCTGCCGCCAGTCGATCGGCGTAGAAGAATGAACTGCTATATTCGCCATCGGATCGTCCGGCATGGCCGGAAACGTCCCACGACCAGGGGCGGGCAATGATTGGCATCTCCAGCCCACCGCGCACACCGGCGGTGATCTGGCCATAATTGACGTTCTGGCGCTGCTCCTGGGCCATGTTCATCTGCGGCTGGACCAGACCAGTCGAATTACCGCCGCTGGCCTGGATCAACCCAGCCGCCACCGTATTGTTCGGATTGGTTGGCGACAGTAGCGGATACAGGAACTGCCACGTATCTGAGGAAGAAACCCGCCGGTTCAGCAGCACATTGCCATAGGCTTCAATGTCAGGGGCGAGTTCATAGGAGCCCGCAACATACAGGCTGCCGGTGGACAAAGGCGAAATGCTGTCGGCATTCTGATAGGCAGGGCTGTCGCTGATGCCATAGGTATAGGTCTCCGGGAACCCGCCGCGCGCTGTTCGCACCCAATCCGGCAGGACGTTGCGCAGACCCAAGGCCGAGGCGGGATATGATGCACCGGCTGCACCGGGTGCATACTGGAACCAGCCGCCATACCACGTGTAGTCGAAGAATATCCCGGTGGGGTTCAGGTTGCGGCATTTGATGTTGCCGCTGGTGTCCAGAAGATCGGTCCGCTGTCCCGTCCTGGGATCATAGACATAATCCTGGGCGCAGGATGTCCGTTCGCGCTGGCGGTTCTTCAAGGCTTCCTGGCGGCGATATTCGGCGGCGACGGTCAAGGTGCCTTGGCCGAAATCCTCGCCCCAGAACAAGGCGCCCTGAACATAATTGCCGCCGCCATGTTCGCTTACATTACCGTCAAGATTCAACTCCACCCCGTCGGAAGTTTTGCGCGGAATGATGTTGACCACACCGGCGATGGCATCAGAGCCGTAAATGGAAGAGGCACCACCGGTCAGCACTTCCACCCGACTGATCATCGAGGATGGCAGCGTATTGAGATCCACCTGACCGACACGGCTGCCGGTACCTGCCGGGGTCAGGCGCTGCCCGTTCAACAGGACCAGTGTGCGCCCTGCCCCCAGGTTACGTAGGCCAACCGTCTGGGCATTGTTCCCGCCATCGACGACCCGGCCACCCGCACCCGTCGCCGACAGCTTGTTGTTCACCTGCTGCACACCCAGGGCCGCGACCGAGCGCATAATAATCCCTGCGGTATCGAACGCACCGGCATTGCGCGCCGTCTCTGCATTAATGATCTGGACTGGTGTTGCAGTATTGTATTCTGAGCGCAATCGTGACCCTGTCACGACAATATCACCCAGCTCTTCCACACCGGTATCAGATGACGCTTGCGGGGCTGCCTCGGCAGTCGGATCTGCGGGCTTGGCCAGAAGATTGGTGTCGGATGATTGCGCCTGCGCAGCGACAGGCCAAAAGAGTGCCGCAACGGAAACGCTGCCCAGCAGCGCCGTCTTTACAAATCTGTTCATTTTCATTCCCTGTTCACAGACAGCGCTGGTCATTTGACGCATTCAAACAGGCTGAAAACGCACCAAATAGGTACGCCTTAGCCCGCTGGAACGCCGCCAGCCGCTTATGTTGAGTGATAATTGGGGGATGTAGGGTCTATCGAGCAGAAGACCCGTGATTTCAGCTTGAGTCAGTCATGACGGCACCTCCAAAAGCGGATTCTCTGCTTTTCGGTGCCCCATCTGTCTTTGTGCCTGAGAGTATTACCCCGTCGGCGGACGGTCATGCTGTGGCATGCCGTCACTCTCCAGATGTTAGTCGTGAGCCCATGGTCCTTTTGCCTGAGAGTTTCCGGGGCGGTTGCTCCTTCGGCGCCGGCAAGGCCGGTCTCTCCCATGTGCTTCTGCAAAAACGTATACCAGAGTGCGCAGCAAAAGAAGCGCTGTCAAGCCATCAGGGTAACATTTTGGCGGCTTTGCACCACAAACCGTAACTTCATGACAATATGTGGTTGTGCAGCGCACAATGATCTGAATGCAAACCCATCTGCGCGCGCATGGAAACCGGGCAGAACAGATAAAGTGGCAGACAAGCTACCAATTCCCCGAAAGAAACCTGCTCAGTGGTTTGCATAGCACGCTGGTGCAGTTGCTGACCCGCTTCTACGAGGCCAATGGCGGCACGGTGAATATCGACGGCCACGATGTCCGCGTCTGTCACAGCGCAGCCTGCGCCGGTATGTGGGCGTTGTTTTACAGGACAATGTCCCGTTCGACGGCGCCATCCTGGACAATCTGCGTCTGGCCCGGCCGGACGCCACCGATGCCGACCTGATCGACGCCGCCCGTGACCTAGGCGCCGATGAGGTGCTAGAGGCGCTGCCGCTGGCCTACCACATCCCTGTTGGTCCCATGGGCAGCCATCTCAGCCTGGGTCAACGGCAGCTTGTTTGTCTGGTTCGTGCCTATATCGCCGATCCCGCCGTGCTGGTGCTGGACGAGGCGACGTCGGCCGTGGATGTCCACACCGAACGCCGCATCCAGCGCGCATCCACATCCTTCTGGGCCGCCTTGGCCGGCTGGTCGGGCCAGATCTCATGGGCGGACTTGCCTTGCTTGATCGCCGCTTTCTCCGCCTCCTTGTTACGCTGGCGGGGCGCCGCCACCAGGGTCGCATCCACGATCTGACCCGACATCGGCAGATAACCCGCTGCAACGATCGCCTGATCCAGCCGCGTGAACAGCGCGTCCAGCGCACGGACACGGATCAATGTGCCGCGGAAATCCCACAGCGTGTTGGCATCGGGTACCCCGTCCCCTGGACCCAGGCCACAAAACCGCATCCAGCTCAGCCGGTCACGCACCAGATACGATGTCTGTTACAGCGACAACCGGTGCAACGCCTGCAACACCTGCATCTTGAATTTCAAAAACCGCGTCAAACGGCGGGCGACCGCCCCCCCCTGCGCAGGCCGCCGCGGCGCAGGGCCTTGGCCAGAACCGGCCGGAACTGCTCAAAGTCAACCGTCGCCGACAACTGACGTAGACGATCCTCAAAATCCCAGAAACCGCCCTGTCCCGACATGACCAACCTCGCTACAGGCTGCATGCCCTATCATAGCAGAAATCGGCAGTTTCCGGAGGGGTCCGCCTGTTGAGGTTACAGGGCATTTGCTGTGTCAGGGTGGCTGCGGGGGCGCGCCTTGACCGATGGTATGCTGAACTGACGACAACCATATAAACAGCGGCGCATCTTCCCATGACACCGCCTTATGTCGTCCCGAGCGTCGTGGTTCATTGGATAATCTTCTACTCATGAGGACGTACCACCGCATCAATCGCGGATATGTCCCGTCACAGGTTTGGCCAATACCTACCTTTGCCTGGCCACCGCGCTCACACGGCGGATCCCGAAGCGGCGGGCAGCATCCGTCAGCGCATCCTCCGCATCGACCCAGCCCGGATTGCAGCAGCCAGTTCCGGCAAGGCGATATCCTCGACCATGCGGATGTCCTCATCTGAACAAGGATAACGGGCCCGTTCCCACGCCGCCGGTGCGGTAGCATTGGCCCAGATGAAGCCACTGCCGGAGGTCTCTGTTTCCAGATGCGCCACACCACGCGCCACCGACAGCAAGCGGTCGCGAACCTGTCGCCCAGACCGTTTGAAGCCATGGGCCCGGGCGATCATCCGTTCGAGCAGCAGCGTTTCCCGGATGGGCGCCTCGCATTCGACAACACGCAGGATCATATCGCGGAGAACGGCTGCATAATCCGGATCTTGAAACCGTTCCGGCGCGATTGATGGCTGGTCGGAGAAATCCGTTATACGGTAATCACCAACCAACAGTTCCATTTCGGGTACCGGCGGTGCCCCGGCGTTCTCCTCCTGCGGGTCGACAGGATCAGCGGGCAGATCAGCAAGTGATACAGGGGGGGCCGGTGGGGCTTCGGGACGGAGTGCGGCTTCCAAGGCGGTTTTTAGGCTGCGTGCCATGCTACCCGCCAGAGAGTATGAGGTGGAAGCGTGCTGGCCAGTGGGGCGCCATCGCCTCTGGGACAGAAAACGACCAAGTTTACACCGACCATATGCCGAGATAAGGGTCGGAAAACACTTTGGATGCCGTAAGTCTGTCAGACGTCCATTCACCCAACGATTGATGTGGCGGCTAACCGGGTCGCACAGATTGCAGAGGTTAAATGTGTAGAAGCAGCGGCATCACACCGCTGCTTCCAATTTTTTCGCTGTGCGAGTTCAGCCGCCTTGCCGAAGATTACGGGCAGACACCCAGCCCTGTTGACCAGCGCTATTGGTCACTTTCCACCAACCGGCATTCTGTTCGCCCACCGCCGTTACACTCTCACCAGCAGCCAGCTTACCAATGACTGGGTCGTTGGTAGACGGACCGCCTCGCAGATTCAGGTTTGTCACCGTCTTGTAGCTGCTGCCGGCCACCAGTGACGGCGCCGTCGCGGGAATGGGGGGAGCAGAACTGGTCGGCGGCGCTGCGGTCTGGGTGGCCAGAGGGGCTGCCAGTTTAGCCTGGATGGCTGGCATGGCGCGGACTTGATCCACCAATTTGTTATGGGCGTCCATGAAGGCAGCGGCAACCACCTTACCGATATCGGTGGAAGCGTAAGAACCGCCGACGCCGCCGATGGGCAGCGCGCCTAGTCCGCCTGCGCCAAAGGCGAAACCAACATCTTTATGCTGTGCCGACCCCTCGGCGACCGCCTCTTGCACACCCGTGCGGACATCGGTCAGGGTCAGCATTGTCTGCGCCTGCAGGTTGGTGGTCTTGATAGCGCCGGCCACGACCCCGGCAATGCCGGGTAAAAATGCACCCAGACCAGCGCCGCTCCCCCCCGCATTGGTGTCCTGGAAGATGACATTGGGTGTAATCATAAAGTCGGCGGCCACCATCTGCCCGCCGCCGATATTCGACCCGCCCTGCAAGGTGCCGCCCGCCGCCAAGGCGCGCTCCTGCTGCATGCGCTGCATGGCCTGGCCCCGGTCAACCACCCGGAAGCAGCCGGACTGTGTCATCATCAAGCGCAGCAAAGGCACAGGTGAGGTCAGCCCAGCCTGCGCCAAGCCTGGAATATCCTCCTCCACCAAGGCAGCGGTACCCAACGGACGGTCGCACTTTGTCAGTTGGGCCGCTGCCTGTGAATTACCTGCCGCTCCGCCGGCGCCTGACACCATCGACCCACCGGAACCAAGTTTGGTACCAGACGACACGCAACCCGACAGTGCGCTGGCAGCCATCATAACGGCTCCAAATTTTACCAATGAATCCCGCATTATCAGCATTCCTCTCGAAAGATGCCATGAACAGCGCCGTAATTTGAACAGGAGTTAGTCAATCAATATCCAGGTTATTTAGCCTGAATAATGATTTATTCCTCTTTATGGCTCACTGGCGCCAGCCGTTGTTTCGCTCAATTTGAAGCGTTTGCCCGTTTGGCTTCAATCCGTATTTTTACGGATATAATCATCCCGAAAAGATACTGACGATCAGCACCACCCTTTTCTGAAGGATGCCGCTTCGGATGGAGCACAATGGAAGCCGGCATTTCCATGATCGGCGGTGACCTGCATTGGGAAACGGGGACACCTCCGGAAACTGCCGATTTCTGCTATGATGCGGCATGCAGCCTGTAGCGAGGTTGGTCATGTCGGGACAGGGCGGTTTCTGGGATTTTGAGGATCGTCTACGTCAGTTGTCGGCGACGGTTGATTTTGAGCAGTTCCGGCCGGTTCTGGCCAAGGCCCTGCGCCGCGGCGACCTGCGCAGGGGCGGTCGCCCGCCGTTCGACGCGGTTTTGAAATTCAAGATGCAGGTGTTGCAGGCGCTGCACGGGCTGTCGCTGCAACAGACCTCGTATCTGGTGCGCGACCGGCTGAGCTGGATGCGGTTTTGTGGCCTGGGTCCAGGGGACGGGGTACCCGATGCCAACACGCTGTGGGATTTCCGCGGCACATTGATCCGTGTCCGTGCGCTGGACGCGCTGTTCACGCGGCTGGATCAGGCGATCGTTGCAGCGGGTTATCTGCCGATGTCGGGCCAGATCGTGGATGCGACCCTGGTGGCAGCACCCCGCCAGCGTAACAAGGAGGCGGAGAAAGCGGCGATCAAGCAAGGCAAGTCCGCCCATGAGATCTGACCCGACCAGCCGGCCAAGGCGGCCCAGAAGGATGTGGATGCGCGCTGGACGGTGAAATTCAGCAAGGCCAAGCCGGCTCCCGAGGGGGCGCCGCAGCCGCCCGACATTGCCATCCCGGTCTTTGACTACAAGGCACATATCGCCATCGACCGCCGGCATGGGGTGATCCGGCGCCGGCTGGTCAGCGATGCCGCTGCCCATGACGGGGCGCGCCTGCGCGAGGGGTTGATCGATCCGGACAATACGGCGTCGGGCGTCTGGGTCGACACGGCCTATCGTTCGCAGGCCAATGAGGACTTCCTCCGCGCGGTCGGCAAAGTCAGCCATATCTATGTCAAGAAGCCCAAGGGTAAGCCGATGTCCGCACGCACCGCCAGGGCCAATGCACGGAACTCCGCCATCCGCGCCAAGGTCGAGCATCCATTTGCCATGCTGAAGGGACCGATGAAGCTCTTCATCCGCACCATCGGCCTCAAACGTGCCGAGGCGGCCATCACATTCGCCGCCATGGCCTACAACATGAAGCGCTGGGTCTGGCTCAACGGGAGAACGGCGTCCGCATGACGCCAAAGCTGCCAAATAGGGCGGCTTTGGCAGACCGCAACACGCCAGAAAACGGCCAACGCGGTGCCGCGAAGCCAGAATTGTGCTCAGATGACCCCATCACAAAGGGTTACCGGAAGTGTCCATCTTCCAGATACACATCTGCGATGATCATATCCGGATGACAGGTCGCAGCGGACTTGACGGCTTGATGATTGATTGTGGCGATGGCACAGACCTGATGCCCAGTCCCATCGAGTGAAGCGGCCAAAGACAGGGAAACCCGCGGATCTCCGGAAACGACAAATATACGAAGGCTGCGGCTCATTGCGGGCCGGGATGCAGCACCACCCTCACTATCCCATCTTGAAAGCGCCTCACGCTCGACGAATGGAACCACTGGCAGAGCGGCGGGGTTCATGATCGCACTGAGTGGGATTCAATCAGCCAGAGTTGCCGATCCATACCACGGGCGACCTGGGTAAACAGGTCAGCGGTGACGGGATCGCCATGGGTGGTGGACAGACCAATCGCTTCGCGGACCGACTGGCCAAAGGCGCTGACCGCCTGCGACAGGGCGAAGATGTGCTCCCGCGCTTCTGCTACACCCAAGGGATACGGCAACAGAAATGACCGTTCAGCCGCGATATGCACAGTACCATGGGCCGTGCCACCCAAAGCCGCAGCCCGCTCCGCAATCAGATCGGAATAGGTTTCGACCTCGATGGCGGCATTGTCGAACAGTTCATGCACAGCGGAAAAGCTGCTACCGCGGACGTTCCAATGCGCCTGTTTGACCTGTGCATGCAGATCAATGGCCGCAGCCAGATGCCTGTTAAGCAACTCAACCGACTGTCCCCGGATGTTTTCAGACAGGGTGTTGTGAGTGTAGTGCATGGTCGACCTCCCGTTGTGCGGTACTGATCGTAAGATTGGAAATTGATTAATATAAGGCTCGGGAAGTACCTAAATCCTAAAGCGGTATTTCAAAATCCGCATTCGTCACCCATCGAATGAACAATCGTGATACAATGTATTCCAATCAAAAATTGGACCGGTAATTTCACCATGACTCGCTCCACAAAGAAGACAGACGGCCCCTCTCCGTCGAAGGCAGCAATGGATATTGTTGCCATTGGCGCGTCTGCGGGCGGTCTGGAGGCGGCAAGCCGGTTCGTGGAAGCACTTGGGGATGGCGGAGGGGCTTGTTTCATCCTGGTGCAGCATCTGGACCCCAACCATGACAGCCTGCTGGTTGATCTTCTGGCGGTGCACACGGCAATGCGTGTCTGGCAGGCCACCGACGGCATGGAACTGTTGCCAGGACAAGTCATCGTCATACCGCCCGGCGCCTATCTCTCGGTGATAGACGGGCGTCTGCACCTGACGGCCCCGCCGCGTGGCCAGGGCACACGCCTGCCCTTCGATTTCCTGCTGGCATCTCTGGCCCGCGACTTCGGGAGTCGTGTGGTTTGTGTCGTGCTGTCGGGGACCGGAACGGACGGCAGCCACGGGCTGCGCGCGGTGAGGACGGCGGGTGGGCTGGTAATCGCACAGGATCCGGCGGAGGCTGGATATGAAGGCATGCCGCGCAGCGCCATGGCCACTGGCCTGGTGGATCATGTGCTACCGGTTGCGGCTATGCCTGAGGTCATCCGCAACCGCCACCGCACGGACACAGCAGCTTCCAAAAGGATGGAGGAAGACGCGGACAACGGGTTAGCCGCTATCATCGACCTGCTGCGCACCCATACGCCCTATGATTTCACGCTTTACAAGCAGGGGACGTTGCGGCGGCGCATCGACAGGCGGATGTCCATGGCCGGTATCGCCGCCGATGGTTTGCCGGAATATCTTGAGCTGCTGCGGCGTGATCCGGCGGAACGGGACAATCTTGCCAAGGATATGCTGATCAATGTCACAGAATTTTTCCGCGATCCGAAAGTGTTCGAGCTCCTGGCTGCGGCCGTCATTCCCGGTCTGATCCGGGGACGATCCACGGATAATCACCTTCGCCTGTGGGTGGCGGGATGCAGTACGGGGGAGGAAACCTATTCCCTTGCCATCCTGTTCCTGGAACAGATCGCACTGGCCGGTTTAGCGATGAAACTGCAGCTGTTCGCCTCCGATGTCGATCCCGACGCCATCGTCACCGCGCGCGAAGGTTGGTACCCGGCGAGCATTGCCGAGAATGTTTCCGCAGACCGACTGGCCCGATTCTTCATCGCCGATGGAGGAGGATATCGGGTCACGCAGGAACTGCGCGCCCATGTCATCTTCACAGTCCAGGACGTGCTGGCGGATCCGCCCTTTTCCCGCCTCGATTTCATCTCTTGTCGTAATCTGTTGATCTATCTGATGCCGGAGGCACAGGCGCGGGTGCTGGCCCTGTTCCATTTCGCCTTGCGCGATGGTGGTTTCCTGCTGCTGGGCGGTGCGGAAACTGTGCTGCCGACAGCATCCGACCGGTTCGAGATCGTGTCGAAACCCGCCCGTCTGTTCCGCCACGTGGGCCGCAGCAAGCCCGGCGATTTCAGTTTCCTGATGAGCACAGGGGATGGCGTCCGCGCCCTGCCCCGTATCGGCACCGGCCCCGGCCCATCGCGACAGAACGCCTTGGCGGAGCTGTGCCGGCAACTGGTGATGCGGGATTATGCCCCGGCAGCCATCCTGATCAACCGTTCTCATGATTGCCTTTATTCCCTGGGGCCGACCGACCATTTCTTGCGCGTGCCATCCGGCCACCCGACCCAGGATCTGCTGGCCATGACACCCCCCGGTCTGTCGGTCAAACTTCGCGCCGCCATCCAGCAGGCGCACCAGGAAAAGGCCAAGATCACGATCCAGGGCGGTCAGATGCGCCGGGATGGCGACATTATGGAGTTCAGCATCGCCGTGCATCCCGTCACGCATGAGGGCGAGAATTTGATGCTGGTCTGCTTCATCGACGAGCCCCGCCCGGCCGGTGCGCAGAACAAGGCACCGCTGTCCGCCAATGGACAGACCGGCAATCTGGCCCGTGAGTTGGACCACACACGCGCCGAACTGGAAGCAGCCATTCGCAACCTGGAACTGGCAGGGGAAGAACAGAAGGCCGTCACCCAGGAAGCCCTGTCGATCAACGAAGAATACCAGTCCGCCAACGAGGAATTGCTGACCTCCAAGGAAGAGTTACAATCGCTGAACGAGGAACTGACGGCCTTGAACAGCCAGCTGCAGGAAACCCTGGACCAGCAGCGAACCACATCGAACGATCTGCAGAACGTACTCTACAGCACGGATGTGGCGACCATCTTCCTGGACCTGGAATTGGCCATCCGCTTTTTTACGCCTGCCACCCGTTCACTGTTCAGCATCCTTCCCAGCGATGTTGGCCGGCCCTTGGCCGACCTCAGTTCGCTGGCCGCTGACGGCGACCTGTTTGCTGACGCACAATCTGTCTTGAAATTGCGCGTGCCGATGGAGCGGGAGATCGAGGCACGATCTGGCGCCTGGTACCTGCGCCGGGTTCTACCCTATCTGACGCGTGACGATCAGGTGGAGGGGGTGGTCATCACCTTCGTCGATATCACCGAACGCCGGCGCGTGGCTGAAGCCCTGCGGACCGCCAAGCGTCAGGCGGAAATGGCAAACCGGGGCAAATCACATTTCCTGGCTGCCGCCAGCCATGACCTGCGCCAACCCCTTCAGACCCTTATCCTTTTGCAGGGCATCCTGGCGGGCCGCATACAGGCTGACAAAGACCGGGAACTGCTGGACCGGATCGGGGAAACCATCGGCGCTATGTCGGGCATGCTGAACGCCCTGCTGGATATCAACCAGATCGAAGCCGGCGTCATCGCCACCGAGCTCTCGCGCTTTCCCATCAACGACCTTCTGACCCGGATGCGGGACGAATTCAGTTACCACGCCCATGCCCGTGGCCTGGCCCTGCGCGTGGTTCCCTGCGGTGTTCAGGTCTTCAGTGATCGGCGCCTGCTGGAGCAGATGGTGCGCAACCTGCTGTCCAATGCCCTGAAATATACCCGGCAGGGTAAGGTGCTGCTGGGCTGCCGCCGCCGGGCAGGCGGGATCAGCATCGAAATCTGGGATACGGGCATCGGCGTTCCGGAAGCCGAACAGCAGGCGATTTTCGAGGAACATCATCAGATCATCCAGGCCGACGGTAAACCGGGCAACGGCCTAGGCCTGGGATTGTCGATCGTCCGCCGGCTGAGCGGGCTTCTGAACCATCCGGTGAGGGTACGGTCGGTACCGGGCAAGGGGTCGGTGTTCGCTATCGATACTTTCGCCGATCCGCAGGCACAGGAGGTACCCGTCCTGCTCACACCGGATGGTCTGGAACAAGAAGTCACCACCCCCGGTAATATCCTGGTAGTGGAGGATGACCCAGAGGTGGGTGATCTGTTATGTACGCTTCTGCGCGATGCTGGCCACCGGGTGTTGCTGGCGGTCGATGCGCCGTCGGCCCAACGCCAGATAGCGAGAGAGGTCTTCCGCCCGGACCTCTTATTGGTCGATTTTAATCTGCCGGGAGGGACCAATGGGCTGGATCTGCTGACGGCCCTGCGCCGCGACTTGCATCGCGCAGTTCCGGGCCTGTTGCTGACAGCAGATATCTCCACGGAGACGTTGCGCGCTATCGCCCTGCGCAACGAATTGCAACTGCACAAGCCAGTTGATCCCGCCAATTTGCTGCGCACGATTCAGCGGATGCTGTCCATGCCGCCACTGTCAGCGCGGATGCCGGAACCCAGAGTCGAGGCGGTGGAGGGCGTCACCATCCACATCATCGACGATGACGCCCTGCTGCGCAACAGCGTCCACCAAGCCCTGGAAGGGCAAGGCTGGCATCTGGTTGACCATGCCAGTGCCGAGGATTTCCTAGCTGAACGGCAACAAACAGGACGGGGATGTCTGTTGATCGACGCCTACCTGCCCGGCATGGGCGGGATCGATCTGCTGCACCATCTGCGGCAGACCGGCGTCATGACCCCCGCCATTGTCATGACTGGCAGCAGCGACGTGCCCGTGGCTGTGGCCGCCATGCGGGCGGGAGCTGCTGATTTCATCGAAAAGCCGGTCAGCCAACCCGAGTTGGTGGCCAGCATCGGCCTTGCTTTGGAAAGGGCAGAGGACGGGAGTAAGCTGGCCACATGGCATCAGGACGCTGCCGAACACCTGGCCGGGCTGACGGCTCGGCAACGGCAGATCATGACCATGGTACTGGCCGGACACCCCAGCAAGAACATCGCCACAGACCTGGGGATCAGTCAGCGCACGGTGGAGCATCACCGGGCCGCCATCATGCGCCGGACGGGAGCACGATCCATTCCCGCCCTGGCGCGGATTGCCTTACTGGCAGACTGGGACATTTCGGCAGAAATAGAAGTGGATTAATCAGAAATATAAACATACAGATAAATATTAAAGTAGGTTAATCATTCTGAATGCAGATAATATTTCCTCTGTAGGTATATACCGACGATGTTCTGATAGATCATTATTGTATATCATTCCTTTGAAGTAGCTCCGGCTTCCTGGAGCTTGAAATCCAAGGATTGATACCATGCCCAATGCCAATTTATTATGGGCGTTGCCCATCGGGCTTTTACTGCTGAACGGTTGTTCCAATCGACATCAGGAAGCGGGCTATCGGGGACCGGGGCATGACGTTTCCGTGACCTCGCCGGGATATGTTGCATTGAAGGCCGGAAATTTCGACAAATCGACCCGGATCCTGGAAGCAGCCAATATCAAATGGCCGAACAGCCCCTATGACGAACTGAATCTCGGCGCATCATATCAGTCGCAAGGACGGATGGATCTGGCAGAACCGTTACTGCGCCGGGCGATCACCCATGGGCATGGGCTGATGCCAGCAGAATCCAGCCAGGATTGGGCCAAGGGCATGACGGTGGAAGAAGTGGCCTGCCGGAACCTGTCCCTGGGCTTGGCACCAGCCACCATTGAAGGCACCGCGACGCCTTGTCAGACAACGCTGGTGGTCGCCGTCGTTGCCGCACCAGGACCGGTGGCCGCTGTTTACCAGCAGACATCCTACAATACCTATTTCGAATTCGACAAAGCGACGCTGACCAGGGATGGCGAAGCCATTCTCCGCGAAGCGGCCAAGGAGATCCGAAGCAATCCCGACAGACATGTCACCCTGGTCGGCAAGGCCTCCAGCATCGGGGGGGACTATTACAATATGGACCTTTCCCGGCAACGCGCCGAAACCGTTCGCAACACCCTGATCGCGGCCGGCGTCCCCAGTTCGCGTATCGAGGTGCTCTGGGTGGGCGAGCGGGAACTGGCAGTGCCCCAGCGCGACGGTAAACGGGAGCCACTCAATCGGGTGGTAGAGGGCACAGTCAAATAGACTGCGACTGCAACCCAAACACTGACGGTCGGGCCGGTGAACACGGGCCCGACCGTTTGCTGGTCACAACGGGAAAGGGCTACCCCATGCCCATCGAGAACACCGACCTTGAACGCCGTGTCCTTGCACATGAGCGGATATTGCAGGTTCTGATCGCCCATATGGCCGAAACGGAGCCGAAGTTTCTGGACCGGCTGCAAAAGCGGTTCACAAAAGGCTACGATCTCGGCGCCTTTGAACATGATTTTGTCGGCACCGATCAACATGCATGGCAGTTCATCCGCAGGGTCATGGAGATCGGCGTGGATAAGGAATAAACGTTATCGCCGCCGCAGATATTCACTGAAACGGGCCTAGAATGAAGGCGGCTATGGCCGCGACGCCGATGGCGGCAGGAATAATGATGGGTGGGATGATCAGATCGCGCCATCCAGCCAACCGTGCGACCGGCGGCTCCACGAGCGCGGCGGCAGGAATGGCATGAACAGAAGGTTCGGCCAACGCGTATTGCGGATGATCAGCGTCACAGGCGATGGCAACCTTCAACGCCTCTGCCCCGACGTTTAGGGCAAAGGATAATCCATTGGTGACCTCAATGCGGCGGAGAGTCGTCCGCACGGTCCGCCAAGCGGTGAGGGACACGCCGTCCAGTCTCTCCTCCTCATACTCTACCTCGTAGCGACCCGCCGGTAGGGGTTCCGCCAATTCCGGCAAGAGAAAAGGATGATGAAAATGAACAGTCGCACGCGTCATTCTGGATGACATCGTCATACCTCTCATTTGATAAGGGGAAGAATCTGCGGCAACGATGATCTGCCACAACAATTCTCATTTCTCTAAAATAGCACAACAATTGAAGTAAATATTAAATTTGCATGGTACGTTAACACATAAATTGGTTATAGGTAAATTCCGACACTGCAATATCTCGGCAGAGTTTACTACAATTAGTGATCAATGAAGGCCCATCCCATCATATGGCCTTCATTGATCGATGCATCACCCTGCTTCGGGGTGGTATGAGAAAGGAATAGATCATGCAGAAGCCCAACAGCTTCGTCGCCAAGAAGCCGGCAGCCTCCCCGCCGGCTGGCGCGAAGGCGAACCCAGCGACGGCGCCTAAACATGCCCCGGTTACGCATTCGGACAAGCATGACGCCGATACGAATGCCAAGCACGCACAGAAGAAATAGTGGGTGCTTGGCTGCGCCAGCGTCCGGGCGCCCCCCCAGACGCTGGCGCCTCTTTCTTTGCACAGCAAGAACAAAAGGAGATTAACATGGGACGCGTGCATATTGCTTTGGCCACGCTGGCCATCCTCATTCCGTTGATCGACACGACGGCCTTTGCACAGGGAGCGCCGCAGACGATGGCCCTCTCGCAGGTGGATCTTTCCACCTTGGCCACCGGGTACCGCACCTCCAAGGTTGTAGGCAGCAAGGTTTACAATGCTGCTGGTGAAACGGTGGGCACCATTGACGACCTGATTGTAACCCCTAATGACAAGATCCCATTCGCGGTCCTGTCCGTTGGTGGCTTTCTGGGTGTCGGTTCCAAATATGTCGTGGTGTCCTATGCAGCGCTGAGGGTAGAGGACAAGAAGATTGTCCTCAAAGATGCCAACAAGGAAACCCTGAAAAACCTACCTGAATACAAATACACTCACTGATTCTGGCCCATCGACAACGGGCGGGTTCCTGCCCCTTGTCGATGGGCCTCCAATAGAGGGAGCCCTTCATGAACTTGGGCGCCATTCTTCTGATCATCGTCATTGTGCTGCTGATTGCTTCGCTTCCTCGTTGGTCGCACAGCGCGAACTGGGGCTATTACCCCAGTAGCGGCCTCAGCCTTGTCCTGATCATCATCGTCATTCTGCTGCTGCTGGGACGACTGTGATTGGCAACAGCATCCATCCCTTTGAAGGAGGAAGAGATGTCACTAAAGCCCATGCGGTTGACGCTGCTGTTCATCATGATGTTCGCGGCCGTACCGGTTCTGTCTGCCTGTCACACCATGGCCGGTGCGGGGGAAGACATTTCCAAAACCGGCAAGGCCATAGAGAAGAGCGCGGATAAGCACACGCCCTGAGAGTTCCGGCTTGCCAAGCACACAAGAGCCGGGACCAAACCGACTGAATGAGGAGACGGCGACAGGACCGGCATATCATTGGTGATGCCCGGCACAGCATATGCCGGGCTGTTGTGCAGACCACCTGCCGGGAATCGCCAATGCCGGGGGCAACATGGTCGACGAACCGATGCTTGATGGTGCGGTTTCTGGCGTCGCCCTGTCGGTCCTGTGCGCCAGACTGGAGAGCGATGGTCGTGGGCTAACCTCGGCCGATGCGGCGCGCCGTTTGCGACGTTTCGGGCCCAATCAGGCGGTGCCCCGGTATCGCGCCCCTCTCTGGCGACAGGTTCTGGGGCGCTTTCTTAATCCTCTGGTCCTGATCCTGTTGTTTGCCAGCACCCTGTCAGCAGCAACAGGCAATCTGGCCAGCTTCGCCATCGTCCTGACCATGGTGTTCTTGAGCGTTACCCTGGACATGGTGCAGCAGAGGCGCGCCGAAGATGCCGTCGATGCCTTGCGGCGCAGCGTCGCCGTGACGGTCCGCGTTCTGCGCGATGGTAGTGAACCGGCTTTGCCCGTGGAAACGCTGGTACCGGGCGACATTGTCCGGCTGGCCGCAGGCGATCTGGTGCCGGGCGACTGTCGGCTGCTGGAAGCACGAGACCTGTTCGTCAATCAGGCCCTGCTGACTGGCGAACCGTTTCCCATACAAAAACAGGTCAAGGGACCGAGCGCCCCGACAGAGGACATGGCCGCCGCCACCGACACCCTGTTCATGGGTTCCTCTATCCTGAGCGGATCGGCAACGGCCATCCTGTGCCGCACCGGACCTGCCACTACCTTCGGGCAGTTGCGCAGCAGCCTGATGATGGAACCACCCCCGACATCGTTTGAACTGGGCATCCGGGGCTTCGGCTACCTGATCCTGCGTTTGACGGTGTTTCTGGTGCTGTTCGTACTGACCGTGAATGTCCTGTTCCACCGGCCCTGGCTGGACAGTCTGATGTTCGCGCTGGCGCTGGCTGTCGGGCTAACGCCGGAACTGCTGCCAATGATCGTCACAGTCACCCTGGCCAAGGGCGCCACACGGCTGGCCGCCAGGCGGGTGATCGTCAAACGGCTGACCGCCATGCACAATATCGGCGCCATGGATGTGCTGTGCACCGACAAGACAGGCACCCTGACCGAAGCCGTGATCCGTATGGTCCGGCATATCGATGCCGATGGCCAGGACAGCGAGAAGGTCCTGCGCCTTGCCTATCTGAACAGCCATTTTGAAAGCGGTATACCCAGCGCGCTGGACGAAGCCATCCTGAGCTTCCGCCCGCTGGATGTCAGTGGCTGGACGAAGATTGACGAGGTTCCGTTCGATTTTGAACGCCGCCGCGTATCCGTGCTGGTCACGGACGGTACCGATCGCTTGCTGGTCGTCAAGGGTGCGCCGGAGGATGTACTGCGCCAATCCACTCATTACGATGCAGACGACAAGAGCATCCAGCCACTGGACCCGGCAGCCCGCGCCCGGATATTGGACATGTTCGCGCATCTGGGGGAACAGGGTCTTCGGGTGCTGGCCATTGCCTTCCGGCCCATGGATTTCAGCCATGTCTCGGCCCGCTTGGGTGACGAGACGAAACTGGTCTTCGCCGGATATGCCTTGTTCCTCGACCCGCCCAAACCCAGCGCCGACAGCGCCTTGCGGGCCTTGGCCAGTGCCGGGGTGGCAGTCAAGGTGCTGACGGGCGACAATGAACAGGTGACCCGGCATATCTGCGAAACCCTCGGCTTCCCCATTACGGGCCTGATCACCGGCGACGAGTTGCAGGCGATGAGCGGCGATGCGTTGCGGGCGCGCCTGGCAGGCGTGAACGTCTTCTGCCGGATGACACCACCACAGAAGGAACGCGTCCTGCTGGCCTATAAGCATGCCGGCCGGGTTGTGGGTTTCCTGGGCGATGGGATCAATGACGCCTCCGCCATCCATGCCGCCGATGTCGGCATCACCGTCGACAGCGGTGCCGATGTGGCTAAGGAAGCCGCCGGGCTTGTTCTGCTCGACCATGACCTGTCCGTGGTCGCCTGTGCGGTGATGGAAGGGCGGCGCACCGTGTGCAACGTGACCAAATACATCCTCATGGGTAGCAGTTCCAATTTCGGCAACATGTTCAGCATGGCTGGCGCCGCCCTGTTCCTGCCCTTCCCTCCGATGTTGCCTACCCAGGTCCTGCTGAACAATCTGCTCTACGACGCATCGGAGGCCGGAATCCCGCTGGACACTGTCGATGCCGACACCTTGGCCCTGCCTGTGCGCTGGGACCTGACCTTGATCCAGCATTTCATGCTGGTGATGGGACCGGTCAGTTCCGCCTTCGATTTCCTGACCTTCTACGTCCTGCTGCATGTGTTTAACGCGGGAGAGGCGTTGTTCCAGACGGGTTGGTTCGTGGAAAGCCTGGCCACACAGGTGCTGGTCATTTTCATCATCCGGTCGCGGCACCTTTCCTGGCGCAGTCGACCGAACCCGATACTGGCCGCGATGGCGGCAGGCATTGCCATTTTCGGGGCGCTGCTGCCGCTGTCGCCTATCGCACCGTGGTTCGGATTTGTTGCCCCTCCGGCGGCCTTCTACCTGTTCCTGGTGCTGTCGGTCTCAGCCTATCTGGTGATGATGGAGGGGATGAAGCGGCTCTTCTTCCGCTATATCGCGTCCTCCGGCTGAGCGCGCGTGCTGGCAAGGTTATGTGGCCGCACCAGCACATGATGGGTGGTGCCGTCATCGACAAGATCCAAGGAGTTCGCCCCGTCCACCCTCCATCCGTCGAGCTGGACAGACGCCCCTCCCCAGCGGGCGCCGTCCCTGTTTTCGATATGGATATCGTACCGTGTCATGCCATGACGGAACATGATCCGCACCTCCGGCCAGTCGGGCGGCAGGCGCGGATCGATCACCAGACGGTCGTCCTGTTGCCGCAGGCCAAGGATGGCCTCCATACCCGCCCGCTGCATCCAGCCGGCCGCACCCGTGTACCATCCCCAGCCACCACGCCCGACATGGGGGGCCACGGAGTAAATGTCAGCAGCAACCACATAGGGTTCCAGCCGGTAGCGGCGCACCGCATCAGCGTCCAGCGCGTGGTTGATCGGGTTCAGCAAATGCAGCAGATCGGCCGCCTGCCGGTTACGGCCCAGCGCCGCCAACGCCATGACAGACCAGAGGGCGGCATGGGTATATTGCCCGCCATTTTCGCGAATGCCGGCCGGATAGGCCTGGATGTAGCCGGGATCGGGCTGGCTGTGTGCGAAGGGCGGGGTAAACAACAGGGCCAGACCCTCCCGCTTGGTGACCAGATGCGTTTCCACGGCCTGCATGGCCCTGGCCGCCTTGTCGGGATCTCCGGCACCCGACAGGACGGACCAGCTTTGCGCAATCGCATCAATCCGGCACTCGTCCCGCAGGGCCGAGCCCAGCGGTGTCCCGTCGTCAAAATAGCCCCGCCGGTACCAATCACCATCCCAGCCATCGTGATTCAAGGCCGCCTGCAATGCGATGGCTGCTGTGCGCCAATGGCTGGCGCGCACGTCGTCGCGTGCCTGCGCCAGTTCGGCGAAACGCATCAGGGTGGTGTATAGCAACCAACCCAGCCAGACACTTTCCCCCTGCCCTCCTTCCCCGACCCGGTTCATCCCGTCATTCCAGTCGCCTGTCCCCATCAGCGGCAGGTCGTGGGGCCCCATGGACAGGCTGGCATCCAGCGCACGGGCGCAATGCTCGAACAGGGTGGCGCTCTCCTCCGCGGGGAATGGATGAAAGAAGCTGTCATGCTCGCCTTCAAAAAGCTGCGGCCCGTCCAGAAACCCCACTTTTTCGTCCAGCACCGCCAAGTCACCCGTTGTTTCCACATAATGGGCGGCGGCGTAGGCCAGCCAGACCCTGTCGTCGGAGATGCGGGTGCGCACACCCCGCCCCGATGGTGGCAGCCACCAATGCTGCACGTCACCTTCCACAAACTGCCGCCCCGCAGCCCGCAGCAGATGGGTGCGCGTCAGGTCTGGACGCGTGACGGCCAGCGCCATGCCATCCTGCAACTGGTCACGAAACCCATAGGCACCGCTGGCCTGGTAGAAGGCCGACCGCGCCCAGATGCGGCAAGACAGCGTCTGATACAGCAGCCAGCCGTTCAGCATGACGTCCAGTGACCGGTCGGGTGTGGTCACATGTATCTTGCCGAGGATCTGTCGCCATTGCTGACTGACCGCCGCCATGATGACGTCCAGATCGGCATCGCGGTAGCGGGTGACCAGCGCGCGGGCGGCATCGGCGCTTTCCGCCTGGCCCAGCAGGAACACAATCTCCACCCGGCCATCGGGCGGCAGGTCGATCCGGGTCCGCAGAACCCCACACGGGTCCAGACCGGCCCCCACCCGCTTGGACAAAGGTCCCATGCCGGCAAGCGCCAGCGGGTGCGCCAACGTGCCGTTCCGCCCGATGAACTCTCGCCGGTCACCGGTCCAATCCGTCTGCCGCCCACCCAGGTCGGCAAAGGCGACATGCCCGCCTACATCGCGGTTCCAGGGGTTGCGCGCAAACATCGCCCCGGTTGCGGCATCAATGGAGGTGGTGACAAAGGCGCGTGTGGCATCCCGCGATGGACCCAGCACCCATTCCACATAGGCCGTTCCTGTCAGGGAACGGGGGCGGTGTGTGGTGTTATGCAGGGTCAGGCGGGCAATACGGACGGGCGCATCGACCGGGACGTAAAGTAGCAGATCACTGGCGATGCCGTTGGCGCGGTACGTGAACCGGCTGTAACCCCAGCCATGTCGGGCAATGTAGTGACCGCCCGGGTCGCGGATAGGGCTCGGGGTCGGTGACCAGAGCGCACCGCTTTCCTCGTCCCGCAGATAGAAGGCGTCAGCGGTCGGGTCGGTGACAGGATCATTCGACCAAGGTGTCAACTGGTTCTCGCGGCTATTGCCGGCCCAGCAGAAGCCATTGCCGTCAGCCGATACCTGAAAGCCGAAATCCGGATTTGCGATGACATTGATCCATGGGGCCGGCGTTACCTGACCCGGACCCTGGATAATGACATATTCGCTGGCATTCCGGGCGAAGCCGCCAAGCCCATTGAAGAATTCCAGATCGGGTTTCACGGGCGCGGAAAGGGCCGCCGCCACCGAAGCACGCCGCCGGGGGATGAGTACCGGCGGGGGCGCATCGGTACCGAGGCGCTGCAACTGGTTAAACAGGCTGCCGCGCCGCGCGACCAGCACCACCCGTGCCACGGCATTCAGCAGAGCTTGCGCCTGCGGGGTGATCAGGTCGGTGCGCAGCAGAAACACGCCGCCCGGTGTCGCGTCGTGGCCCATCGGCTGACGCGAGCGGTTCACCCGCACCAGCGTTTCCAGCGCCGTCTGCAGCTCCTGCAGGTACGAGGCCGGATGGTCATTCAGAATGACCAAGTCTACCGCGAACCGCTTCATTCGCCAGTAATCAAAGGCCAGCAGCCCCTCCCGCACCACGGAAAGATCATCACTGTCTGTGATACGCAGCAGCAGGATGGGCAGATCGCCGGAGATCCCCAGCGGCCACAGATCCGACTGCGGCGCCAACCCGTTCTGGATAGTGGCCGAGGCCGGTCGCAGGGCCGGGGTGGCATAGACAAGATGCCCCGCCAGTTGCTGGAACAGCGCAGCAGTGCCGGCACCGATGCCGAGATGGCGCTGCTGCACCTGGGCCTGCGTCCAGGCCAAGGTAGCGGCACGGGCATAGGCTGTCACATCCCGGTGCCGATCGATCATGTCCAGGAGCGCAGCCCGACTGTCGGCGACCAGGGTCCAGAAGGCCAGACGGGTCGTGCCCTGTGGTGCCAGCCGGATGGTCTGGCGTAAGGCGAAGACCGGGTCCAGAACGGTGCCGGTCGTGCCCGAAAGGTTCTGTGCCGGCTCCATAGCGACGGCATCCCGCAGGGACCGGCCCCGGCCCAGGAAACGGGCGCGGTCGGTTTCAAAACTGCTGACCCCGCCATCATTGCCTTCAACCACCAGCATGTGTCCCAGCCAGATCTCGACTTCATCCGGACCACGCCGCCGGCGTGTGGCGATCAGCGCGGCGCAGCCAGGCAGGTGTTCAGTCTGTACAAACAGCTTGGTAAAGGCGGGGTGGGCGATATCGGCCGCCTGCGGGCACAGAGCCAGCTCCAGATAGGATGTCACGTCCAGGCGCCGGGCATGGGGGCCTTCATTGGTTAGGGTGACGCGACGCACCTCGGCGTCATCCTCAGCCGAGATCAGGATATCCAGCCCCGTGACCAAACACCCATCATGCCGGATGAATTCTGCCCGATCTTCATGAAAGGTGACGTCATAGCTGTCGGGATCGACACCGCAGGGGTGATGGGACGCCGACCAGACTCGGCCATCGTCAAGATCGCGCAAAAAAATGCCGGTGCCGTGGCTGTCACAGGTCGGGTCTTCCCGCCAGCGGGTAAGGGCGATGCCGCCCCGTCGTACCTGGCCCGCTCCCGCCGCCGTCAGCATCGTCGTCATCCGGCCATTGGACAGCATCAAGGTGGCTGGTGTGGCCTGATGCGGGTGAGTGAAGTGGCGACCGGCCACCGGTTCATTGGCAGGGCCGGCGATGCGGGCATCTGGCCCGGCGGCCCAGTGATGGGTGACCGGCACCTCTGCCGGCATTCGTTCCTGCAACAGCAGTTCGGTCGCCTGGACCATCGGTTCTGCATGGAAGCGTGCCCGCATGATCCCGTTCAGCAGGGTGTTGGCGATGGCAACGATACCCATCCCTTGATGATGGGCCATGTAGGCTTGAACCAACGCCATCCCCTGCCCCTTGGGCAGGCGCGCAGGGGTAAAATCCAAGGCCTCGAAATATCCGTAATACCCACGAGCCCCCATTAGCAACAGCCGATGCAGGTTACCAGCCGCCGCAGACGGATCGACCATGGCAGCCAGCATCGTGGCATAAGGCGCAATGACGGTTTCCGCGGCCAAGCCACGCTTGAGTCCCAAACTGGGGACGCCGAAGTTGGAATACTGATAGGTCAGGTCAAGGTCCCGGGCATTGTAGGCGGATTCCGACATGCCCCATGGCACACCCAGGCGGGCTGCATAGATGATCTGGCGATGAACAATCAGCCGACTGGTCTGTTCCAGCAGACTGCCGCCCGGCGCACGCATCACCAGGGCAGGCATCAGATATTCGAACATGGACCCGGACCAGGAAACCAGGGCTGCACCATGGTTGGCCGGCACAACCGTGCGGCCCAGCCGAAACCAGTGCCGGGCCGGAACATCTCCCTTGGCGATGGCAATAAAGCTGGCCAGCCGCGCCTCGGATGCCAGTAGGTCGTAGCAGCTTGGGTCCGGGACATTTTCGTTCAGAAGATGCCCGATGGACAGAAGCTGGCGTTCACTGTCGAACAGGAAGGTAAAATCCATTGCAGCAACCAAAGCCCGCGCCCTGCGGGCCAGCGTCGCCAGACGGGGGCCGAGGGTCTCATCATCCTGTTGGTCCCGGTCATGGGAACGGATGCTGTCAAGACAGGCCCCTGCCCAGTAGGCAGCATCGGTCCCCATCGACGCCAGCGCCGGGGCCGTCATCAAGCTGGCAATCTGCTCTGCCCGCTTGGTGAGATTGGACATGATGGTGTCTGGATCGCCGTCGCATGACTGCTGGCGAATGACGCGGGCCAGCGTGTCCAGGGCCTGATCCAGGCGACCGCCAGCCTCACTCTGACCGGACGTAGGCCGAATTTCGCGCACCAAGGCTAATGCATCAGCCACGCCTTGCACCCGTATTGCATCGGGACAGGGGTCGGCGCGCCATGCGTCACAACTGTTGGCCAGCGCGATCAGATGTCCGGCCAGATTGCCACTGTCCACGGAGGAGACATATTTCGGGTCCAATGGGCGCAAATCCGCCGTGGCATACCAGTTCAGAAAATGCCCCCGATACCGCTCCAGTCGGTCCATGCTGGCCATGGTTGCCTCCAACCGGTCTAGGGCTTCATGTGTTCCGATCCAGCCGAAATCCCGCGCGGCGACCACCGACAGCAGGTAAAGGCCGATATTGGTTGGCGAGGTCCGGCGGGCCAGAACGGGCGCTGGGGTCTCCTGGAAGTTATCGGGCGGCAGCATATTGTCGTCGGCGGTAACGAACTGTTCGAAGTATCGCCAAGTGCGGCGTGCGGTCAGGCGCAGGGTTGAGGTCGCCTCTGGACCCAGATCCTCCATTTCCTGATCCTGGCTTGGCCGGCTGATCCGTTCGGCAATGAAGGGCGACAACAACCAGGACAGGGTGAAAGGCAGGCAGAGCAGCCAGTTCCCGTTGCCCGCTGTCAGCGCCACCGCAAAGCCGGTAACGGCCAGGGCCGGTGCACCGGCCATGCGCTTGAAGCTTCCAACCCGGCTCAGCCGTGGGGCAATGGCGGTCTGCGCCGCCGGAACCCATTGCAGCAGATGGCGGTGACTGACCCAGAGGCGCCAGAGCGTGCGAAGGACCGCATCCATCAACATCCAGGCCTGGTGGGCCAGGAAGCCAGCCGTCAAGGCAGCAAGAAGCAACGCCTGCCGAGCTTCGGCGGCCAGCCAACGCAAATGGCTTGAATGCCGCATCCCTGTCTGGGTCGGCCACAGCGCGGTGACAATGCGAAACAGGTGCGGCGCCGACAACAGGACGATGTTGAACAGGGTCCACACCAGACTGGCCGCGAATGGCAGGGTCCAACCCAGCATCAGCGACAGGATCATCAGCGGCGCGACCAGGGTACGGCGCAGATTGTCCAGCATCTTCCACCGGCCGACAGCGGGCACCACGCCGTTGACGCGGCTGGGGTCGGTTGCGGCATAGCCCCGTCCCATCAGCCACGGCAGCAATTGCCAGTCGCCGCGGGCCCAGCGGTGATGGCGCAGGGCATCCAGATCGTAACGGGTGGGAAAATCCTCCACCAGTTCGACATCGGTCACCAGGGCGGCCCGGGCGAAATTGCCTTCAAACAGGTCATGGCTCAACACGGTGCCGTCCGGAACGCGCCCGGCCAGTGCCAGTTCGAAGGCATCGATGTCATAAATGCCCTTGCCGGCATAGGACCCTTCCCCAAACAGGTCCTGATAATGGTCGGATATGGCAGCGGCATAGGGGTCAATGCCGTTCAGGCTGGAGAAGATGCGCTGAAACAGCGACCCTTGCCGCCCGACAGGCAGCGATGGTGTGATCCGGGGCTGCAGCAGGCCATAACCTTCGACAACCCGGCCCTCCCCCGGATCAAAGCGAGGCCGGTTCAGGGGATGGGCCATCTTGCCGATCAGCCGCCGGGCGGCATCGCGTGGCAGGCGTGTATCGGCATCCAGGGTAAGGACGTAGCGCACCCCAAGGGGCAGCACGCCTTCCTCCATCTCCAGGAACCCGGTATCGGTGGCGCCGCGCAGCAGACGGTTCAGCTCATGCAGCTTGCCGCGCTTGCGCTCCCACCCCATCCAGCAGCCTTCGCCCGGACACCAGACCCGCTTGCGGTGCAGCAGCAGGAAACGCGAACCGCCGGGGGCTGGTCCATAGCGCGTGTTCAGCTGGGCGATCCCGTCGCGGGCAGCCTTAAGCAGGATGTCATCGGCTTCTGTCTGCTCGGTGGCAGCGTCGGTCCAGTCGGACAGAAGGGCGAACAGCAGGTCGCCATCCGGACTGGCCAGATGATGCACCTCCAACTGTGCCACTTGTTCAGCCACCGCACCGGGGGTGGTCAGCAAGGTGGGGACCGCCACGAGGGTTCGCTGGTCGGCCGGTACCCCCTCCGTCAACGCCATGCCCGGCAGGGCGGTGGCCCCAACCCCCAGCGACAGGACGCGATTGAACAACACCATGGCAACGTCGAAGACGGGGATGAAGGATGCCAGCCCCAAGATCAATAAGGCCGACACCCCCACACCTGTCTCTGCCAGCAGATGAACAACCGTCAGGAGTATCAAACCGGCGATAGCAAGGATCGAGCCGACATACAGGGCGAGGCCCATGGACCGCGCAAACCGGGCTGGTCGCTGCGCCCAGCGTGGACGGTAGCCGATGTGACTCTCGAACGCCGGACGTCCACGCGCCAACAGGTGGTAGCCAGGATCGCGGCAACGCGGGTCAGCCGCGGCATCCTGTGTCTGCGCCACCATCAGCACCTGCCGCGTGACGTCCAGTTCAGACCGTCCGCTGCATCTCGACATATCCTCAATCGCGCTGCGGTACAGGTTACGGGTTGCAAAATCCATTCTTGGGTAAGCAGCCACCGATGCCAGCAGGTCATCAACGGGGCTGGCCCTTTCGAACAGCTCCTTCCAGTCCACATCGCCAATGCGCCGCAGGCTGGTGATGATGTTGCGAACCGTGACATTGGTGGCGCCCTGCCGTCGGTGGACGTCATTGACCATGTCATCGGCATTGGTGCCCCTCGACACCAGCCGCCGATCCAACCAGGCCAGCATTGGGATCGTGTCGGGGTCCTGGTCACGCAGGCGGTGCAGAAGCTGCACCACCATGGCCGGTGGCAGGGGGTGGTCGTGCAGCGTCTTCATGGCGCTGGCTGAAGTTTCCTCAATCGCATCGTCCCCAGCCAGAAGCTGGTCGGCGATGATGTCGGCCTGCTGTCTTGCATCACGATTGATCAGGGTCTGCACTGCCAACCGGCGCAGATTCTCGATCAGTACCATCCGCAACGCGATGGACACGGCCCACAGCTCGCCGATGGTCAGCGGCTCCACAGTCTGATAGGCACGCAGATACTTCACCAGCATGTCAGCATCAAACCGGCTGTCAGTGTGGGCCACGAAGGCCCAGGCAAGGCCGAAGACACGCGGATACCCTGCAAATGGCCCAGTGGCCAATTTGGGAAGCTGGCGGTGAAAACCCGGCGGAAGATCCCGGTCGATTTCGCGAACCCGGCGTTCGACAAGGTGATAATTGTCCACCAGCCATTCCGATGCCGGCGTGATGGTCTTGCCCTCGGTCAGGGCGGAGACGGTCCTGCGGTAGGCATCCAGCAGCGCAACGGCATTGTCGTCCAGCCGGCTCGCCAGTGATGCGACCCGAATTGGTCTGTCGGTCACCGTTTGTGCCGCCGCCAAGGTGCGGGCATGTTCCTCCAGCCGCTCCAAGCCGAAAAGCTCTTCCCGAATGACCTCGGCGTCCTGCCAGAAGGCGGGCGAAGGCGCTGCGCGCAAGATTTTCATGCTGTCGCCTTATATCAAGGATGTCAGGCGCGGCAGCGCCCAATGATCTTCCCGGCAAAGGTTGCTGGTGCGCGGGGCCGACGCCTGACCAAGGTCGGACAGGCGTCAAAAGACGGTGGTGCATGCCCACCCAATTGGTGCCCAATCTACAGAGGAGCCATTGCGCAAGCGGAAATGAGACTTAAAGATCCAGCACCTTTCTACCGCTCATTTTATAATTAGACCTATGTAATGAACACACTCGGAATATACCCATTAAAATATTAAAGCTTGAAATATCGTTATTGAATTCTATTTTTTAATAATTTGAACCAATCCGGATCTGCCGGTGGCTCCAACTCTTGAGTGGGATGGAGGAGCATCGTGGACTTGCCCTTGCAAGGGTAGAGGACGAACTGGCCAGGTGATGAAATCCAGGTCCATGGCGGCGGGGGTGCGTAATTTCCGGCCCTGCTGCTTATCGCCGTTAGGGATTAAGGTTGCCGCAGCCAGAGCGACCGAGGTCACGGCCAGGGGGGCGTCAAGGGAACAGGGGCCCTGCCGGTCCAGTGCCGTTTGGCAGCGCGTCCCGGGCTCTCCGGCCATTCGAAGAGAGGCGGCACCCATGAACATCGTGATGTTTGAAACTGAAGCGTGGCAAGAGGCCTTCTGCCAGCGTTTGGTACCGCATCAGCAGATACGCTGCGTCACCGCCCCGTTGAGCGCGGCGAATGCCGATATGTTCGCCGATGCCGAGGTGATTTCGACCTTTATCGACAGCAAGCTGGACGCGCCGACACTCTTGTCACTGCGCAAATTGCAGCTGATCGCGACACGGTCGACCGGCTATGACCATATTGACCTGGATGCCTGCCGCGCAGCAGGCGTTACCGTGTGCAACGTTCCCAATTATGGCGATCCGACCGTTGCGGAATATACGTTTGCCCTGCTGCTGGCCTTGTTCCGCAAGGTGCCGGCGGCAGTAGAGCGCACGCGACGGGGCGATTTTTCTCAAAGCGGCCTTCGCGGTTCCGATCTGGCGGGAAAAACGATGGGCGTTATCGGCGCCGGCCGCATCGGCCAGCGCGTGATCCGTATCGCACGGGCATTCGGGATGAGCGTTCTGGCCTTCGACGCCCGGCCCGACAAGGGGCTGGAGGTACAACTGGGCATGCGCTTCGTGACACTGAACCAGGTGCTGAAACGCAGCGACGTGGTGAGCCTGCATGTGCCCGGCGGCGCTGGCACGCATGAATTAATCTCTGCCCAGAAACTGGCCCTGATGAAGCCTGAAGCGGTATTGATCAATACCGCACGCGGCGACGTGGTCGATACCGAGGCGCTGATCCGCGCCCTGGCAGAGCAACGGATCGCCGGTGCCGCCCTGGACGTGTTCAGCCAGGAATCCTGGCTGCGCGACGAGGCGGAGATTTTTCGCCCTAATGCTGACCCTACGATATCGGGCCTTCGGATGCTGGCAGCCGACAGAGCCCTGCTTTGCATACCCAACGTTATCGCCTCGGCCCATATCGCTTATGACACGCATGAGGCCGTCAGCCGAATTCTTGACATTACCCTGGCCAATATTTCCGCTTTTGCGGCGGGGCGGCCGGAGAATCTGGTGGGCGAACCCATCATCAGGCCATCCACGGCCCTGGTCGCGTTCAAAGTATCGCATGCAAGCACTCCTGATCTTTCGGTGGGGTTCGAGACCGCCATCGCCCCGCTGATCGACGATGTCCGGCGCCACACCGCAGCGTTTCTCAACACACCGGACGCACCTTGCGTGCATGCCCTCCGCGGCGCGCTTCGCCGCACGCGCGCCTGCATCCTTATGTTCAGGACGCTGCTGCCAGCGAAGGATTGCCGCTGGGTTCGCCGCGAACTGGGACGCTTTAGCCGCCAATTGGGGCCGGTTCGCGACCTTGACGTGCTGATCGGACGGCATTCGGCTGATGTCTTGGCCGGTCCTGCCCGCATCGACAAGACGACCCTGGATGAAACCGTCTGGTATGCGCGTGCCGTCGCGGCGGCTGTTGCGCAGCGCCACGCCCGGACCGCACGCGTGACTATCATGGTCGAGGGGTTGAGCGATTGGCTGCAGGCACAAACCTGCGCAGCGACCGGCGATGCGCTGTCCACTCATATGACCGAGTGGCTGTTGTCGGCGGATGCGCGGGCGAGGAAGGTCGGCAACCTTAACATCAGTCGCGGTACCAACACTCGCCACCGGCTGCGGCGGCATCTCCGGACCCTGCGCGACAATGCGGAAGTGTTCCTACGGCTCCATAACCCAAGGATCGGCGGTGCCTATGTCGCGGCACTTGATGACCTGCATACCCTGTTGGGTGACATCAACGATAACGCCGTCGTTGTCAGGCTAGAAAGGAAGCTAAAATCGCCGATGCCGACGGTTGGATTGACGCATCTACACCGTACGCGTTCCGACAGGCTGAAGGCGGCGTGGGTCCGCTTCGAAACGCTGGCCGCACCATGGGCCGCCCCTGACACGGCCAGAGCTGGTTAGTTTCCGATCCTATGATGCTGCTGGGCGGCACCATGCTGATGGGGCCCAGGTTCGCCGGCGCGCCTGACGACGCGGATATCTCACGGCTGATCGTCTATCTGCGCTGCACCCAGACCGGTCTTCCACATTGCCTGCCGACAGGAGCCGCTGACATGGTGTCTTTCCACCTAAATGGAAGGACGGCCATTGTAAGCACGCAGCCGGATACGCCAATGCTCTGGGCGATCCGCGATTTGATCGGCCTGAAGTGGTGTTCTGGGGTGCGGTAACGATGGGGATCACGGCCATTACTGGCAATATCGTCGGTCATGCGGTTAAACGGTCCTGTGACGGGGAAAGCCCGACCGCCATGCGTAGATTCCGCCCCTGCCGGACTTTGCTGCGGTGACATAGCCTTAACGGCCCGTTCTCTTTTGAAAGCCGATATGATGAGCCATCATTCTCCCGCCCCCGCATCGCCGCTACTCACCAATGCCTATGCCGCCACCACGGGGCAGAACCGGCGGACCCTTGACGCCATTTTCCGGCATCCGGTGGCGCATAATCTGGCCTGGCGCGATGTTGTCGGATTATTGACCGGGATCGGTGACATCGATCACCGGCGCAGCGGCGAATATTCACTGCATGCCGGTGGAGAGCATATTCTTATCGACCGTCAACATGACAAGGAAGTGACCACCGACAATCTCATCAAGTTGCGGAATCTGTTTACGCGAACGGGCTGGGCACCCGATGCGCCCCCCCTTCATCCGGCACATCCCTCACCCGCCACGATCATCGTCATTGATCATGCCGATGCCAAGGTGCTGACGTTAGCCGGGTCAGAGGATGATCTTCCGCATACATCAGCCCAGGGGGAAGAGCTTCACCATTTCGTTCACCATATCAAGCGGATCGGGCCAGATCGCGACCGCGAAGAGACCTTTCCCGGCGACACGCAATTCTTCTCGCGCATTGCCGATGCCATCGGTCAAAACGGGCGTATTGTGCTGATCGGCCACGGCAAGGGCCAGAGCAACGAGGCACACAATCTGTGCAATTACCTTCAGGCGCATAACAAGGGCGCCTATGCGCGGATAGCCACCACTCTGGTGGCAGACCTTTCGCATCTGACGACAGCGGAGCTGCTGCAACTCGGGCGGAAGGCACTGATGTGACCCGCAATCGCCGGCGGCTGCAAAAGCATCGTAAACCGTCTAGTTCGCTCTACGAACGAACCAATGGCGGGACCGGTTACAAACCAAATTTCGGTTTAACGGGCCTGGATCAGCGTAAACGCTCTCCTGCCGGCCCTAGGGTTAAGGGTTAGGGGCGGCATGATCCGCCCAAACGGCGCCGATCGCGCCAAGAAAGGATTGGCATTGGGTGATTGCCCCGCACACGCCCTTCGCGCGCAAGCTGGGAGCCTTTGTCGCCCTCTCTGACATGGAATTGCAGTTGCTTGACCAGCTGCACAGCCGGCGCCGGTTCTTCCCGGCACGGCAGGACATGATCTATGAGGGCCAGATTGAGCGGTCAGCCTATATCCTCGCCTCTGGCTGGGTGTGCTCCTACAAGCTCCTGCCGGGTGGCACGCGCCAAGTCGTCGACTTCCAGATTCCGGGCGATTTTCTGGGTCTGCGCTCGGTTCTCTTCCGCAAAGCCGACCACAATATCGAGCCGATCACCCGGGTGCAGGCGTCGGAGGTTCAGGTGTGTGATCTGCTGGAGGCCGTCAACACGGCCCCCCGGCTGGGTGCGGCGTTGCTATGGGCTGCCTCCCGCGATGAGGCGATGGTCGTGGAACACCTGGTCGGCATCGGGCGGCGCGACGCAAAACAGCGGATGGCGCATCTCCTGCTCGAACTCGGCGCGCGCCTGAAACTTGTGGGGCTTGCGTCGAACGATGGCTACACTTGTCCATTGACACAATACCTGCTGGCCGACGCCCTTGGCCTCAGCGCCGTTCACGTTAACCGTGTGCTGCGCGAATTGCGCGAGGATGGGCTGGTCACGTTTCAGCAAAGCAAGGTCACCTTCGGGGATTTTGACGGCATGGTGGCATTCTCCAAGTTTGATCGGCATTACCTTGATCATGATGGTCCGTTGATGACATGGCCCGGTGGCGGTCCCTCCTCCATCCAGATGCTCACCGGCCTGCCCGGCCCTTAAAAGATGGAGGGGAAGCGATGCCTCGGCTGGGGGGCATCGCCGCGTTCCTCTGGTCGGCTTTGCCGGCACGATGTCCGGCCTGACCAGGATAGTCAGCGTTGGTGCAGGTTACGAACCGCACCCTTGGCAGGGTGAGCATTGGCTCTGCGCGGCCTGCCAAGGGCCACTGATTCAGGTCAGTGCGGACACAACCGGGACGTGCGAGCATGATCGGCGCGACCGACCGCGCCGATCAGGGAAAGGTAAGCATGACACACTCTACCACGTCCCTTCCCGTCGGCCTGACCCAAACGGAGGCGACCGCCCGGATTACCGCCGAGGGGCCCAACGAGCTGCCAAGAGCGAGACGGCGGTCACCTTTGCGAATCGTCTTCGATGTGCTGCGCGAACCGATGTTGGCCCTGCTGCTGGCCGGAGGGGTGGTCTATCTGTTGCTGGGCAGCAGGGAGGAAGCGTTGATCCTGCTGGCCTTCGCCTGCCTGTCGGTCGGCATCACCGTGGTGCAGGAAGCACGGACCGAGCGTGTGCTGGAAGCCTTGCGCGACCTGACCAGTCCGCGTGCATTGGTCATCCGCGACGGCCAACGCCAGCGGATCGCGGGCCGCGATGTGGTACGGGGTGATGTGATCGTGCTGGCGGAGGGCGATCGAGTGCCCGCCGATGCATCGCTGATCGTGGCGCAGGACCTGTCGGCGGACGAATCCCTGCTGACGGGCGAGGCCGTCCCGGTGCGCAAACTGGCGGGAACAGCGACAGCGGCTACACCAGGGGGCGAGGATCAGCCGATAGTCTATTCCGGCAGCCTGATCGTGCGGGGCACCGGGATCGCTTGCGTGACCGCGACTGGCACTGCCAGCGCAATCGGCCGGATCGGCACCTCACTCAGCCTGCTGGAGACGGAGACGCCGCACCTGCAACTCCAGATGCGCAGGCTGGTCATTGCCTTTGCCGCCTTGGGGGCAGCTGTCAGCATGGCTGTGGTGGCGCTTTATGGTCTTTTGCGCGGTGGCTGGCTTGATGGGATACTCGCCGGGATTGCCGTCGGCATGTCGATGCTGCCCGAAGAGTTTCCGATGGTGCTGGCCGTCTTCATGGCGATGGGCGCTTGGCGGATTTCCCGGATGCGGGTACTGACGCGGCGGGCATCAGCCATCGAGACGCTGGGTGCGGCGTCGGTTCTGTGTACCGACAAGACCGGCACCCTGACCGAGAACCGCATGACGATTGCCGAATTGCGCTTGCCCGATGGCGCGGTGGCCAAGGTCGGCACGACGCTGCCAGAGGCGTTCCGCGAACTGGTGGCGGCGGGAGTGATGGCCTCGGCCCCCGAACCCTATGACCCAATGGAAAAAGCGTTTCACGCCTTGGCCAAGAATGACCTTCGCCCCAGCGGAACCCTGACCAGCGCGGCGCGGCATCTCGTGCGCATTTATCCCCTATCGCCCGGGCTGCTGGCCATGTCGCAGGCATGGGCCGCAGATAACGGCTGGCAGATCGCAGCCAAAGGCGCACCGGAGGCGATGGCGGGGCTGTGCCGGTTGAACGATGCGACCCTCGCAAGATTGACGGCGCAGCTTGATCAGATGGCGCGATCGGGCCTGCGCGTGCTGGGCGTCGCCTCGGCGACGCATCAAGGCGCCCTGCCCGACGATCACCGCGATTTCCGCTTTCGGTTTCTTGGACTTGTGGGTCTGGCCGACCCCCTGCGCGCCTCGGTCCCCGACGCTGTCGCACAGTGCCGCAGCGCGGGCATACGCGTCATCATGATCACCGGCGATTACCCTGCCACCGCTCAGGCCATCGCAGCCGAGGCTGGGTTGCAAGGCGACCGCGTGATCACCGGGCCGGACCTTGCCGCCATGACGGATGCTGAACTGGCAATCGCGGTCAAGGACACCATGATCTTCGCCCGCATCCTGCCGGAACAGAAGTTACGTATCGTGACGGCACTTAAATCCGCCGGCTGCGTGGTGGCGATGACCGGCGACGGCGTGAACGACGCACCGTCGCTCAAGGCTGCGCATATTGGCATCGCCATGGGTGGGCGGGGGACGGATGTGGCGCGAGAAGCCGCCTCCATCGTGCTTCTCGACGACGATTTCGGGTCCATCGTCACCACCGTGCGCCTCGGTCGCCGCATCTACGACAACCTGCGCAAGGCGATGAGCTTCATTCTAGCCGTTCACGTCCCTATCGCAGGGTTGGCGTTGATGCCGCTAATGTTCGGCCTGCCGATCCTCTTCGGTCCCATGCACATCGCCTTTCTGGAGATGGTGATCGACCCCGTCTGCTCCCTCGTCTTCGAGGCTGAGACGGAAGAAAAGGGTATCATGGCTCGGCTCCCGCGGCCGCCGACCGAACCACTGTTTTCCGGCCCCACCATCGTCTGGAGCTTGGTGCAAGGTCTGCTGGTCCTGGCCGTGACGGCGACGATCCTTGCCCTCGCCCCGGGCTATGGGCTGACGACCGATCAGGTGCGGGGCATGACCTTTGCTGCCCTTGTCTTCGCCATTGTTGCGCTGATCCTGGTGAACCGGTCGCAGTCGACCTCAATTCTCACGGCTATCACACGCCCCAACCGGGCCTTGGCGATGGTGCTGCCCATCGTGGTCGCCTTTCTGACCGTCACCCTGTTCTGGCCGAGCGCCCGCAAGCTGTTCGGCTTTGCCGCACTCGATCCGATGTATCTTGCTGTGCCACCGCTGGCGGGCCTGACGGTTCTTGTCATGCTGGAGTTGATCAAGCCCATCTGGGGTCGGGCGGTTCAGCGCGGCAAGGCGGCGGGTTTGACTCTGCCGTCCGGAAAATCGGCGCTCTACTGACCTGGGGCGGCGCGGCATGCCCCCATTCTGTCGCAGGTTCGCCAGGGTCTGTCCGTACCGGACTTGAATCGCGCCGCCATTCCCTGACCATCGCAAGCGACCGCAATCTGGCAGGAGCTTCGGTCAGCTATGCCGGACCTCCCCTGACCGACCTCTTCATGGCTGGAAGCCGGGTGGTGGTCGACGCGGCGGATGCCGGGAAACTGTTCGCAGCAGGCTACAGTGTGACGAAAGGCGCCATGGCCGTCGGCTATGCGACGGTCACCGGATACGAGGTGACGCTGGGCACCGGAACATTGGCGGCCTTTGTGCTGCCAGGGGACTGTTTGCTGCGATGGAAGGTGGTGCAGCCGTCGCCCGCCCCCGGTCCCGCGTGGGCCCTCCATGCCCCACAAAGGTGCAGCACACTGAGCGAGGTTAGTGCCGCAGCAGTCAATTCGATGTCCACTAGGGTTAAGCAACCCTGCCCCAACGAACGAATGATATAGGTGATGATCATGCCGCAAGATGGCAAAACCTTCAAGACCGCCGTCCCGACCGACATTGAGGGACTGGCCGCGCAGTTCTCGGAGCTGCGCGAGGACTTGGCTAAGCTGTCACATTCCGTTGCGTCGATGACCGACCGCCGCGGTCGTCAGATGGGATCGGACATCTCGGACGGCATTAGCGAAGCGTTTCACTATGCCGAGCGTAAGGGAAAGAGCGCGGAAGCCGAAGTCGAAAAGACTGTGGCAAGCCACCCGTTTTTGGCCTTGGCGCTTGCTGCCGGTGTCGGTCTGCTTATCGGCGCGATGACACAGCGGTGACACTGCGGCATCCGCCCCCAGCGGAGGCTCTGGGGCGCGGGCTTGGCAGCGGCGCGCGCGCCGTAGTGCGGCGCGCGATGCTGATGACCACCGCCGGGGTGATCGGGGCAAGCGGATGCGGCTTTGTGGTGTTCGCGGCCTTCTCCGCGCTTCGGCTCCTGGTCGGAACGGAGATTTCGGCGCTCGGTATCGGCATCGCCCTGCTGTTGCTGGCCGGGCTGTTGGCACGCCACGCGCGGGGCCTTGAAGCGGAGAGTGCAAGAGGCGACGACCTGCCGCTGGATGCGCCGTTACCTCAGACTGATCCTGCCACACTGGCCGTCTTTACCGCGGCCTTCGTCCTTGGTCGCCGTCTGGCGGACCGCTGGCGAGGTTGATCGCAGATCCCTCAGCCCTGGAGAATCAACATGTCCCTCGGCACTATCCTGATCATCATTCTGATCATCTTCCTCTTAGGCGGGTTCAGCGGACGGTTCGGCGGCTATGGCTATGGCTATGGGCACGGCGGCGTTGGGGTGATCGGGGCGATCCTTATCATTGTCCTGGTCCTCATGCTGCTTGGCCGCATCTGAGGGCGGGCCTTGGACACGTTGAGATGGGCAGTTGGGGCGTTGGTGCTCTTGGCCACCTATGCCGGGCTTGTCGCCCTGGATTTGTGTGGGATGCGCGGATCACAACGTTTCCCGGCCTTCCGATCCGGGTGACCGATTCCTGCCTTGCCGGGCGGGGGCAATTGAATCCCGCCTTTCTCGGCCTGATCCCGGTCGGCACGTAGGAAGGCGACGGTGACTTTGCCCGCGCCGAACTCATGCGCTGGTTTGCTGAGAGCGTCTGGTATCCCACCGCCCTTCTGCCCAGCCAAGGCGTGGTCCGGACCCTGGTCGACGCCACATCGGCTCGCGCCACGATGGTGGACGGGCCGCTGTCCCTGACGCTGCTGTGCCGCTTTGGCACAGACGGGCTTATCAGAAGCTTCCACGCCGATGCCTGTGCGGCCACGGTCGATCGGGTGGCAGTCATGCTGCCATGGGAATGCCGTATATCGGGCCGCCGGTCCGTGGGTGGCATGCTTGTGCCGATGACCGGCGAGGTCCTCTACCTGACGCGACGTGGGGAGCAGTCCTATTTCCGGGGCGCGGTCGCGCGGATTGGATACACTGTCTACTGACACAACTGGTCAGCGTTTCTGATCAGTGATAGCCGCACAAACCTGCTGAGGCGCAATCCCGTCACCAAGCCGTCGCAGACCACGATCTGCCGCCGGCAAAGGCCTGCGATCTTTTCGTCATGCGTGCGAGCTCAGGAAGGTCGTCCCTTGCTCTTGGTCGATCTCTGCGATCAGATCCATCACCGGCAGGGCCGCGCCGCGGTCGCGGGTCTGCCGGCTCATCCGCAAGCATCGGTTTCGGGCGGTTCATCAAGGCGCGAGCCACGGTCACACGCTGTTTTCTGGCCGCCCGACAGCCTGGCGGTGGAAAAGTGGATGCACTGGGCCAGTCCCATACGGACCAACAGCACAGCGCGACAAGTTCTTCAGAAGGCGACGGTGGCGCAGAACCGGTCGTCCACAGTCTGGACTGTCACTTGATAAGCCATCACCATAGCCGTATGCCCCGGCCGTAGCCCTGGAAATGGATGCGTGGAATGAAGAAAGGCGTGGGTCAGCCATGATCGAAACGCGGTGGATCGTTTGATAAACGCGTTTAATATACGCGATTAGCATGTCCGGCATCAGCCCCTGTGGGACAGAAGCGGGTGATTGC
>NZ_NOXU01000029.1 GCF_002251795.1 Niveispirillum lacus
ACCACGATCTCCGTCGCCTTGCCCGCTTCCTTCAACCGAACCGCTTCCTCAACCGCGATCTCGTCAAACGGGTTCATCGACATCTTCACATTCGCAAGCTCGACACCGCTCTCGTCGGGCTTCACGCGGATCTTGACGTTGTAGTCAACAACACGCTTTACGGCGACCAACAGTTTCATCTGGCAGCGCTCTCAGATCTGAAGCTAGGGTAGCGCAGAGTGTGCAGGACCAATGTGATCGTCCATACCCATTGCGATCAAATTATTTGAGCGGTTCTGTCAATTTAGGGTCCCGCCGGCCGGTTCCATTTTCCGGCAGGATGGCTAAAGACCCGATCCATGGTGATCACCCCGATACCCGCGACCGGCATCAGCTTGGCGATAAAGGCTGCCGGTTGGACAGTGTGTTCGCGTCAATGACCATGGCGGCGGCGAATGCCCTCCCCCAAGGGGAAATGCATATCGCAGCGTAGACCGTCGGATTCAAAAAGCAGGCTGGTCTGCCCCTGGATCTCATAGGCCAGCGAACGTTTGATCAGTGTGGTGCCAAAAACATTGACCGCCGGCATGCTGGTGCTTGGCCCACCCGTCTCTTTCCAGGTCAGGTGGATGCACGGGGGCGGCCCCGTCCTCCAGGTTCCAGCGTACGGCCAGATGGCCCCCCCTGACAGAAGGCGCCATATTTGGCGGCGTTGGTGGCCAATTCCTGGAAGACCATGGCCAGGGCAAGGGCTGCCTTGGGCCGCAGGTCAATAGCCGGCCCGTCATCCAGCGGCGTGATCGAAAACAGCACGGGCACCTTCTGGCCATCGGACCGCGCCAAAGTTGCCGCTTGCTCGGTCACCGTCGGAACTGGGGCAACATTGCCCGCCCAGGGCATGCCCAGACGGCCAAACAGTGATGTGCCCTGAAGATCAGCCCCAAGCAGAGCCATGGCCGGTGGATAAAGATATGTGGCCATGCCGGCCCGATCCATACGGCCGGGTCAGTGGATTTTGCCAGGAAATCATCGGCGCCACTATCCAGCCCTTCGCGCTGGTGGGCCGGCGTTTCATCCACCGTAAGCATCAGGATCGGTATGAACAGAGTGGCCAGATGCAGCCGGATCAGCCGGCACAGGGCACCGCCCTGCATGCCGGGCAGGTGATGATCAACAATAAGCAGATGCGGCAGCCACCGATTGAGCACAGACAACGCCGCTTCGGCGCTCTCCACCTGCTCCACCTGATCGCCTTCATCTCCCAGCAACAGTCGGAGACGCCAAGCCTGGGTCGGGCTGTCTTCGACCAGCAGGATACGCCCGCCCTGCGCCTCAGACCTGGCGGACACCGGACACCTTCAGTTCCCTGCTACCGTCCCCGGCCAGGAACACCGACCGGGCAAGGCCCGACAGGTCGCGTTCAACCACGGGCTTGCGCAGGAGCGGGTGGCCCTGCCATTCAACTGGCAGGCCATTGGCATCATAGCCACTGGTCAAGATGAAGGGCACTCCCCGCGAGGCCAATGTTGCGGCCACGGGAAAAACAAGCTGCCCGGAGAGGTTCACATCCAAAATGGCGCCATCCAGCGCCCTTTCTGCGGCCAGCCCCAAGGCCTGATGGATGTCGCCCACGGGGCCGATCACGCCGAAGCCCAGATCCGTCATGATATGTGCAACATAAATTGCGATCAGGAACTCGTCCTCGACGACCAGAATCTGTTTTGGGCACCCCATCGGGCATGGACCTTGTAATCTCATCGGTTGGATGAGCTTAACGCCGTTTGAAGGCGTTTGGCGCTAAGCGATGCGCCTTAATTCAAACGGCATAGGGGTGGGCATGAGACGGTATCTCCTCCCAATCCAGCGGTGCTTTACCACCGATCTCCGCCATGATCTTGAACGAGGCCCCCGCCACCATGCTGCCTAGCGCCGCCATGCGGACATCGGTGATGCGGGCCATCGGACCGCTCAGCGACACCGCACCCACAGCGTCGCCATGTTCGTTGAAGATCGGGGCCGCCACACAGCGCAGGCCAACAGCATGTTCCTCGTCGTCGATGGCATAGCCGCGCCGGCGGCCGGCGGCCAGATCGGCCATCAATGCCCCACGGTCCGTGATGGTGCGGGCGGTCATCCTTATTTGGCCATGCCGGTCAATATGGCGGGTCAGTAGGGCCTGGCTCAGGGCGGACAGCAGCGCCTTGCCCACACCTGAACAATGCATCGGCACCCGCGCGCCCAGGCGGGCAAAGGTGCGCATCATCTCTCGGCACTCCACCTGCGAGAGGTAGACGGCGGCACCCTGGTCTTCAATGGCGAGGTTCACGGTCTCGCCGCTGGCCTCCATCAAGGCCCGCATATGCGGCCTGGCCAGCCGAACAAGATCACGGCTGCGCACGAAACCGTTGCCCATGATAAAGGCCTGCACGCCCACCGACCAAAGCTTGGTTTCGGCATCAAAGCGCACATATCGTTCGGACTCCAACGAAGTGAGCAGCCGGTGTGTGGTCGAAGCGGCAAGGCCAACCGCTGTACCGATCTCTGTCAGACTGCCCCCCCCATCGGCCTGCGCCAGATGGTTCAGAATGGCAATGGCACGACTGAGAACCTGAACATTACCGCTGCGTTCGGCAGCATCGGCTTTGGAGGATGGCGGCATTTTACACCTCTGTCTTGCCGGTGACCCTAACACGCATTTCCGTATCGTGGAAAGACTTCCATAATCTGTTGCGTGGCAGCAAGCCGACTGATACGGCTTGATCAACAATCGCAAAGCCCAGGGAGGGTCCGCTCCATGTCTGCTACCGTCACTGTTCATGGCCTGAAGGTCGATGCCGACCTGCATCGTTTCATCGAGACGGAAGCTCTGCCCGGCACCGGTGTGGCGCCAGACAGTTTCTGGTCGGGTTTTGCCGCCCTGTTCCACGATCTGGCACCGGTCAACAAGCGACTGCTGGACCGACGCGAGGCGCTGCAGGCCAAGATTGATGGCTGGCACATCGCCCGGCGCGGGCAGGATATCGATCCGGATATGTATGAAGCGTTCCTGCGCGATATCGGCTATCTGGTGCCGGAGGGTCCGGACTTTACCATCACGACGGCGAATACGGACCCGGAAGTCAGTCAGGTTGCTGGACCGCAGCTTGTCGTGCCGGTGATGAACACGCGTTTTGCGCTCAATGCCGCCAATGCCCGCTGGGGCAGCCTGTATGACGCTCTATACGGAACTGATGCGTTGGGCGAGGTTGGTACGCCGGGCGCCAAGGGGTACGACCCGGTGCGTGGTGCTGCCGTCATCGCCAAGGGGCGTGAGGTGCTGGACCGGGCAGCGCCGCTGCTGGCCGGCAGTCACCGGCATGCAACCGCTTATCGTGTTATTGATGGCGCGCTGTCTGTGACGCTTGCCGATGGATCGGTAACAGGCTTGGCCACGCCGGAGCAGTTGAAGGGGTATAAGGGCGATGCCGCCGCGCCTGACAATATTCTGCTGGTTCATCACGGTCTGCATCTGGACATTGTCATCGACAGTACCCACGCCATCGGTCAGGGCGATGCCGCCGGTATTGCGGATATCGTGATGGAGTCAGCTCTGACCGCCATCATGGATTGCGAAGACAGCATCGCGGCGGTCGATGCTGCCGACAAGGTCACCGTTTATCGTAACTGGCTGGGCCTGATGAAGGGTGACCTGACGGCGACGTTTGAGAAGGGTGGTCGCACCCTGGACCGTGCGCTGAATCCCGACCGCACTTATGTCCACCCCAATGGCACCGACACGGTCACCCTGCATGGGCGGTCGCTTCTGTTCATCCGCAATGTTGGGCATCTGATGACCATTGATGCGGTGACATTCGAGGATGGGGCCTGGGTACCAGAGGGGATTCTCGACGGCATCGTCACGTCGCTGATTGCCCTGCATGACCTGCGCCGTACCGACGGCCTGTCCAACAGCCGGGCCGGCTCGGTCTATATTGTGAAGCCAAAGATGCATGGGCCGGAAGAAGTAGCCTTTGCCAATCATCTGTTCGACCGGATCGAGGATGTGCTGGGCCTGTCCCGCCATACCCTGAAGATCGGCATCATGGATGAAGAACGGCGGACCACGGTCAATCTGAAAGAATGCATCCGGGCCGCCAAGGACCGGGTATGCTTCATCAATACCGGCTTCCTGGACCGAACCGGCGACGAGATGCACACCTCCATGCAGGCGGGACCGATGATCCGTAAGGCCGACATGAAGGCTGCTGCCTGGATCAGCGCCTATGAGAATTGGAACGTCGATAACGGCCTTGCCACCGGCTTCCGTTCCCATGCACAGATCGGTAAGGGCATGTGGGCGATGCCTGACCGGATGGCGGAAATGTTGAAGGTCAAGGTCGGCCACCCGATGGCTGGGGCCAATACCGCTTGGGTCCCCTCACCCACCGCTGCAACACTGCACGCGCTGCATTATCATTTGGTTGATGTGGCGGCCCGTCAGGCTGAACTGTCCACCCGCCCCCGCGCCTCGCTGCGCGATATCCTGACCATCCCGCTGGCACGCGGCGTCAACTGGTCCGAGGCGGAGATCAATGAAGAACTGGAGAATAATGCCCAGGGTATTCTGGGCTACGTCGTGCGCTGGGTCGATCAGGGGATCGGCTGCTCCAAAGTGCCCGACATTCACAATGTCGGGCTGATGGAAGACCGCGCGACGCTGCGCATCTCCAGCCAGCATATCGCCAACTGGCTGCTGCATGGCGTCTGCACCGAAGCACAGGTGATGGCCGTGATGAAGCGGATGGCAGCAGTGGTCGACAAGCAGAACGAAAACGATCCGGCCTATCGCCCCATGGCCCCGGATTTCGATGCTTCCATCGCGTTTCAGGCCGCCTGTGATCTGGTTTTTAAGGGTGTCGAGCAGCCCAGCGGCTATACCGAACCGCTGCTGCACAAGCACCGCCGGGCACTGAAGGCACGGGGGTAAGCGACACAAATAGGCCATGTCCGTCCCGAAGACGGACATGGCGCTCACCATCGTCAGAACTCCACAAGTGCCGTCTTAACCTTCAAATTAGCCAGATAGGCCTCCCGCCCGAGGTCCTTGCCGATACCGGATCGCTTAAACCCACCGGTCGGCAACATAAAATCATTAGAGCGGCCATAACGGTTGACCCAGACGGTGCCCGCCTCCAGTCCGCGGACTGCACGAAGCGCACGGGCCACGTCGCCGGTATGCACCCCGGCGGCCAGCCCGAACTGGGTGTCATTGGCCAGGGTCAGCGCCTCCTCTTCGTCGTGAAAACTCTGCACGGTCAGGACGGGGCCGAAAATCTCTTCCCGTATCGCCTCTGTGGCGGTGTCCAAGCCCGCCAGAATGGTGGGCTGAAAATAAGACCCGTCCTGCGGCCCGGCAGCGCGGCCGCCACCAGTCACCAAGGTTGCCCCCGATGCGACCGTCCGTCTGACAATCCCGTCAATCCGGTCCAACTGCGGATGATTGATGATCGGCGACAAGGTCGAAGAAGGATCCCAGGTGGGAGCCGGGTTAAGGGCGCGGAACCGCGCCGTGATCAGCGCCATCACCTGTTCCGCCACAGTTTCCTGCACGATCAGACGCGACCCGGCCACACAGACCTGACCAGCATTCAATGTGATCGCGCGGGCAACAATCGCTGCTGTCTTGTCCAAATCGGGACAATCGTCAAAAACCAGTTGCGGGCTCTTGCCACCCAATTCCAGCGTCACCGGTTTCGGCCCGGTCTCCGCACAGGCGGTCATGATTGCCGCGCCGGTGCGGGTGGAACCGGTGAAGGTGACCTTGGCCACCTGCGGGTGCCGGCACAGGCCGTCGCCCACCGACCGGCCGTCGCCCTGCACAATGTTGAAGATGCCCGCCGGAAGCCCTGCCTGGATCGCCAACTCAGCCAGCCTGACGATGGAAAATGGCGTCATTTCTGACGGTTTCAGCACCACAGCATTGCCGGCCGCGATGGCAGGCGCCAGTTTCCAGACAGCCATGACAATGGGCAGGTTCCATGGTGCCACCGCCGCGACCACACCATAAGGTTCCGTGATGGTCAGGCCCAGCTTGTCCGGCGTGGTCGCCGCCACCTCTCCCCCCACCTTGTCAGCGAATTCCGCATAAAAGCGGATACATTCGGCTGAATAGGGTATGTCCCAGGTTCTTGCCTCGGCGATTGTGCGGGTGGAGCCCACAGCCTCCAACACCGCCAGTTCGTCCAGATGTGCCTCCAGCAGGTCCGCCCAGCGGCGCATGACCCGCATACGCTGACGCGGCTCGGCCTGGGCCCAGCCGCTATGTCGATACGCATGGTAGGCACCTACTACCGCCGCATCCACCTGCGCGGGGCCCGCGCTGTCGAGATGGGCATAGATCTGCCCGTCAGAGGGACGGCGAACCGGGATCTCCGGACCAATTCCAGCCACACGGGCGCCATTGATGAAATTGGAACCGCTGGGGAGGCACAGGCTGTTGGGATCAAAGTGGCTCACGGCGCGGCAACTCCGGCTGGCATTCCATATGCGACATGAATAATCCGGATGGCACAGCATTTGGTCGGGATCCCCCGGAACAGGCGCGCCACAATCTTCTGAAATCACCTGCATCCCGGCAGCGAATGCCATGCACCACCGCTTAACATCACCACATGTTAGCTGGGTTTGCGGCCACAGCAGTTCATGCCGCCGCAGATCGGTATCCGAGGGGGTAATGTGATGGAAAAACCGACCCGGCCCGCCGTCAATCTGCGGGCGATGACCGAGGCGGACCTGGAACAGGCCCATGCCCTGTCGCGCGAAATGAACTGGCCGCACAGGTTGGAAGACTGGCAATTCTTCCTGGAATTCGGACAGGGTCTGGTGGCCGAGCAGGGTGGTCTGGTTATCGGTACGGCCATGTGCTGGCTGTTCGGGGCGCAGGCGGGCACGCTGGGCATGGTGATCGTTTCGCCGTCGGCACAGGGGCTTGGCATCGGTCGCCGTCTCATGGCCGGCGTCATGGATATCCTGGGCGACCGCACAATCATGCTGCACGCCACCCAGGAAGGCATACCCCTATACACAAGCCTGGGTTTCCGGCCGGTCGGCGATGTGCTGCAGCATCAAGGCACGGCCTTTTCCGTGCCTCTGCCCGACCTTTTGCCCAATGAACGGGTGCGCCCCATGGGTCAGCGGGATATGGAAATCATCCCCGAACTGGATGCCCGCGCCACCGGCATGGACCGCCGCCGACTGATCGACACGATGGATAAGAGTGCGCTGGGTGTAATGCTGACGCGCGATCACGACGTGGCAGGGTTTGCGCTGTTCCGGAAATTCGGGCGTGGGTACGTTGTCGGCCCGACGGTCGCGCCCGATCTGGGCGGCGCTAAGGCCTTGATCTCCCATTGGCTGGGCGCCAATGCCGGCATGTTCTGTCGGGTGGATATCACCGAGGATAGTGGCCTCTCCCCCTGGCTGGACGCATTGGGTCTGCAATGTGTGGGCCGGGTCACCCGTATGATCCGGGGAACGCCGCTGACGCGCGATCCCGACCTGCTGACCTTCTCCCTGGTGACACAGGCCTTGGGCTGACCAGCCCCCCCCTGCCCCGCCCCCCCCTTCGACAGGCACCCGATCATGTCCCTTTGCCTTTCCGATCCCGGTCTATTCCGTCAGTCGACCTTTATTGGCGGCGAGTGGCGGCAGGCAGGGTCACTTTCCATGGTAGCCGTCGACAATCCCGCCGATGGCAGCATCATTGGCAGCGTGCCGGATTGCGATGCGACCGACACGGCCGCCGCCATCGCCGCCGCCCATGCCGCGTGGCCCGCTTGGCGGGAGCTGACCGCTGGGACGCGGGCGGACCTTCTGGAACGCTGGCACGGCCTGATCCTGGCCCATATCGACGACCTGGCGCGGATTATGACCGCCGAGCAGGGCAAGCCTCTGGCCGAAGCCGCTGGCGAGATCCGCTACGCTGCCACGTTTGTAAAATGGTTCGCGGGCGAGGGGCGACGGGTTTATGGCGGCATGATTCCGGCCCCGGATGCCGATCGGCGAATCCTGACTTGGAAAGAACCGGTCGGGGTGTCGGCGATCATCACACCGTGGAACTTTCCCGCAGCGATGATCACCCGCAAATGTGCGCCAGCACTGGCCGCCGGCTGCCCCGTGGTGATCAAGCCGTCGGACATGACGCCGTTCACTGCGCTGGCCCTGGCCGTGCTCGCCGAACGAGCGGGCATTCCCGCCGGCGTCTTCAATGTCGTCACCGGCCTGCCTAGCGCGATTGGTGGTGCGCTGACCGGTTCGCCTCTGGTGCGGAAACTGTCTTTCACCGGCTCCACCCGCGTGGGCGCGCTGCTAATGGGACAATGTGCCGACAGTATCAAGCGCCTGTCACTGGAACTGGGGGGGAATGCGCCTCTGATCGTCTTCGACGATGCCGATCTCGATCTTGCCGTTGCGGCCACCATGGCCAGCAAGTTCCGCAATGCCGGCCAGACCTGTGTCTGCGCTAACCGGATTTTGGTGCAGGAACGCGTCTATGACCAGTTCGCCGGCAAACTGGCCGCCGCCGTCAGCGCCTTGCGGGTTGGGCCCGGCAACCAGGCTGGAACCACCATCGGCCCCCTGATCAATGATGCGGCGGTCGCCAAGGTTGCCGCCCACATGGAGGATGCCCTTGCGAAGGGAGCGCACCTCCTGACCAGAAGCGAGGCAGCCACCGGGCGTTTTGTCGCCCCCACCATCCTGACCGAGGCGGGGACTGACATGCGACTGGCCAATGAGGAGACGTTCGGACCCCTGGCCCCGCTGTTCCGGTTCACGGATGAACGCCACGCCCTGGAAATTGCCAATGCCACGCCGTTCGGCCTGGCGGCCTATTTTTATACCGAGAACCTGCACCGGGCCTTCCGGGTGGCCGAAAGGCTGGAGGCCGGCATGGTGGCGCTGAATACCGGTTCCATCGCCATGGAGATGGCTCCGTTCGGTGGCATCAAACAGTCAGGCCTAGGCCGCGAAGGCGGGCCGACCGGTATTGAAGAATATCTGGAAACCAAAGCCTTCCATATTGGCGGGCTGAAACTGCACGAGGCTTTGTAAGCCATGACGCGTTCTTACAAAATCGCCGTGATCCCCGGTGATGGTATCGGCAATGAAGTCATGCCGGAAGGCATCCGCGCTCTGGAACAGGCCGCCAGCCTGTTCGGCTTTACGGTAGAACAGAAATGGCACGATTTCGCGCATTGCGATTACTATCTGAAGCATGGCCGCATGATGCCGGAAGATTGGAAAGACCAGATCGGCCAGCCTGATGCCCTCTTCTTCGGCGCTGTCGGCTGGCCGGCGAAGGTACCGGACCATATCTCGCTGTGGCAATCGCTTCTGCTGTTCCGGCGTGAATATGACCAGTATGTCAATCTGCGGCCTGTCCGGCTGATGCCGGGTGTTCCCTGCCCCCTGGCAGGGCGCAAGCCGGGTGATATTGATTTCTGGATCGTGCGGGAAAATACAGAGGGCGAATATTCCTCCGTCGGCGGCACGATGTTCCCTGGCACCGACCGGGAGGTGGTGATCCAGGAAACGGTGATGACGCGGGTGGGTGTGGACCGTGTCCTGCGCTATGCTTTCGAACTGGCGAATAGCCGGCCGCACCGGCATCTGACCTCGGCCACTAAATCCAACGGCATCGCCGTCACCATGCCTTATTGGGATGCCCGCGTCGAAGCGATGGCCAAACATTACCCTGATGTACGGTGGGACAAATATCACATCGACATTCTGACCGCACAATTTGTGCTCAACCCTGACCGGTTTGATGTGGTGGTGGGTTCCAACCTGTTTGGCGACATCCTGTCCGATCTTGGCCCCGCCTGCACCGGGACCATCGGCATCGCGCCGTCCGGTAACATCAATCCGGACCGCACCGGCCCATCCCTGTTTGAGCCTGTCCATGGCTCGGCCCCGGATATCGCCGGACAAGGCATCGCCAATCCGGTGGGGCAAATCTGGTCAGCGGCCATGATGCTGCAACATCTGGGAGAGGTCGAGGCGGCGGCAGCCATCGTGACCGCCATCGAGCGGACATTGGCGGAACCGGCCCTGCGCACCCGCGACCTGAAGGGCAACGCTGATACAGCAACCTGCGGCAAAGCCATTGCCGACGCGATGGGATGATGCGCACCTATTTAAAGAAAAGCGGCGGGCCCCGAGGGACCCGCCGCCAAGTGATGAAGCAGAGATGAAGCCTCAGATCAGAATTTGACCGAGGTCGAAATAAAGAACCGCTGACCCAACGCGTCATACGTGTTGGTGAAGCTGTTCTGCTGAGAGCCGATCATGGTGTCGGGCAGCATCGGCGGCTGCTTGTCGAACAGGTTGGTGACACCGGCCGACACGGCGACACCCTCGACAACCTCATACGAACCAGACAGATCGAACAGGTTGTACGAACCGACCTTCGGATAGACGAGCGTCGTGGGGTTGGTGCCAAACAGGATGGCGTCGTTCTTCCACGACCCGATATAGTTCCACTGTACCGATGCCGTCAGTGGACCGCTCTGATAGGTGAAGGTCGTCGTGGCCTTCCACTTGGGGATTGGCTCACCGCAGATATTCGGACCACCATAGCCGGCGCACTTATAGATGGTACCACCAACAGACGGCTGAACATTCAGCTTGTTGCGATAGGACACGTCGGTCTTGATGCGATACTGACCTTCACCAGCAATCGCGAGGCTTTCCGGCAGATCCTGGTGCCACACCAAACCGAGGTCGACGCCTGAGGTCTTGAGACCGGCATTGTTGACAGTCGGGACCTGGACAACAGCCAGATAACCATCACCTGTGCGCGAGATGGCCTGGCAGGTAGCGCTTTGCAGGTTCTTGTTCACAAAACAGTCACGAACCACACCGGCGGCACCGCCGCCGAAGCCACCAATCTGGTCATCCAGCTTGATCTGCCACCAGTCCAAGGTAGCGGACAGTTCGGGCAGGAAGGACGGCGTGAACACGGCACCGACGGTCCAGGTCTCGGACTGCTCTTCCTTCAGGTCAAAACCCACGACCGCCGCACCCTGCGTCAGGCTCTGATACTGGGTCGGGCGCGCATTGTTGAAGGCGGTAGTGCCGACACTGGCCGCCGGCACGCCCTGGCTGATACAGAAGGCGCGGTCAAAGTTGGTGGCCGTGGATAGCAGACAGGGATCAACAGTGGAGTTCAGGGTTGGGAAGCCAACGGCACCGCCCTGGAACAGTTCAAGCACGTTGGGCGCACGGGTGGCTGCCTGGAACTCCGCACGGAAGTTCACGTCCTCCACCGGCGACCAGCCCATACCAGCCTTCCAGCTTTCAACCGAGCCGACCGACGAATAGTCGGAGTAACGGAAAGCGGCAGTGGCCGACAGGTCCTCAAAGAACGGCTGGTCAGAAACCAACGGCACATAGGTTTCAGCAAAACCTTCCCACACGTCGAATGAGCCAGAGGTCGACAGGGCGGGGTTGAAGCCCAGAATATCGCCCGTGCGGATGCTGTCATCCACGCGATCGAAATACTTGTTCTTGCGCCATTCACCACCAAAGGCGACGCTTACAGCGCCAGCGGGCAGATCGAACAGGTCGCCATTGATGGAACCGTTCCATACCTGCTGCTCAAATTCCTGTACGCGGTTGGTGTCAGTCCGGACGTAGTTGGCAGCAGCTTCGCTGATGCGACCAGGGCCGAAGATATCAATGGGCACACAGCCGGCGGCACGGGCAGTAGCGTCAACGCAGATGGCATTGCCGGCGGCATCGCGCGTGGCATTGAGTGCCTGACGCAGGCGAGCCGATGACACGTCGTTGCGGACAATCACGTCACGGGTAACGCGGCCGAAAGTGAAGTAGGTATCATACCTCCACCCATCAATGAGATCACCCTTGATGCCGGTCGTGCTGTTGAAAGCGTTCTGGTTGTTGTCCTGCTGCCGGGCGCCCAGCTCCATCATACGGCGGGAGAGAGCATTGGCTGTCGTGATGCTGGCATAGTCATTGGCTGTGAAGCCCGGCGGTGCCACGAAAGTGGGATCCGCTGAGGCCGGATACAGGGTACGCAGCTGGGCGACGGTCGCAGCCGTCAGCAGCGGGTTGGTCAGATTGATGCGGATCGGCGGCACACCGGGACGGGGCTGCGGGATCACGGCCGGGGTTTCGGCCAACTGCAGCGGCACGCGGTTTGTCACATAGTTGAACTCTTCATAAATCTCAAAATGTTCATTGAACTCGTGATTGCCGATCGCAAAGAGCGACAGACGCTCCTGCGGCACGCGCAGATAGTTCACAGGCGAGAAGTTGTACAGGTCACCAGCCGAGGTCGTGGTACGGGTGCTGTTATAGGGGCGCGGCACGCCATTAGCATCCCACGTCAGAACCGTGGTGCCACGGGCCAGACGGGCACCCGGCGAGGTCGAGGAACCGCTGAACAGAATGGTCGGGACGCCATTCACCACACCTTCGGTGATTGCCTGCTTGGAATAGTCGCGATCACCAGCCATAACCTCGTCACGCTTATTGTACTCAGCGAACAGGGTCAGGTTGGACTTCCCATCCTCAGAACCGGTTCCGAGGGTCAGGTTCACGTTGCGCTCCTTGCCATCGCCTTCCTTGGTGATGCCATAGCGCGCACTGGCCTTGGCCCCACGGAAATCATCTTGCAGGACAAAGTTGACAACGCCGGCAATAGCATCGGAACCATACACGGCCGACGCGCCACCCGTTAGAACCTGCACCTGCTTAATCAGTGAAGCCGGGACGTTGTTCAGATCAACCGTACCAGTACCGTTGGTCGGGATGTAGCGGCGGCCATTGACCAAAACCAGCGTGCGGGCAGCACCAATACCGCGCAGATCGACCGTGGCGGTGCCGTTGCCGCCATTATTGGAGAATGCACCCAGCGCCGGGATGATCTGCGGCAGTTCGTTTAGCACACTATCGACGGTGGCAGCCCCAGCCTGTTCAAAGGCGGCGGCATCCACGACCGTGACCGGGCTGGAGCTGGTCAGTTCCGGACGCGCAATGCGCGAACCGGTCACCACGATTTCCTCAAGCTGCAATTCCTGCGCAGTGGCCACACCGGTCGCCACCAGACCCATGGCAGCGCCCAACAATAGGCCCCGCTGGAAACGGCGTGACGAACGCTTCTGAACCATCTTCATCGTTAACCCCTCTCCGGATTGCTGTTGCCCGCCGACTCTATGCCCTTCGGTCTAGGCTTAATGGTGTGAGAAACATGCCGTACCGGTGCGACAGTGCAACGGCCCTCCAACCCTGCAACAAACTTATCCCGAATCTGTGACAGATCAGCAACAATCCTTCAAAGTTCACCCTGTATTCTTAAATAAAGTTGCAAAGACTCGAATATTAATACTAATAAAATCTTGAAATTAGTGAAATCAATACTTAAATAAGCAAATTCTTACATGATTTAAACAAAATATTTACCAATCTGTTACAAAAATAAACTAAAAATTTTAGTTGAAAGAAAACTCATGAAATTCGAATAAGGACCTTCGAATCTATCAATCTAAAAAGTGATTATTTATCTCCTGTCGCGACCCAGCTGGGATGTCGCGTAGTGGGATACGTCTTCAGACAATAATTCGGAGGATGGACCGACTTGCCATACCATGCCCATAGAGGCGCACGCCTCCGAATCGTGGGCTGACAGGCTGGGCGTAGAAAAGAAAAAGGGCGGCTCCTCGCGGAACCGCCCCTCCAAAAACGGATGGCCTGACCCGGGTTAGGCGCCTGGCGCCACCTGGCTGATCCGGTCTGAGTAGATATAGAGCGGCTTGGCGCGGCCCTCTACCACTTCCTTGTTCACGACAATTTCCTCGACCCCGGTCAAGCCTGGCAGGTCGTACATGGGATCAAGCAGAATGCTCTCCATGATCGACCGCAGGCCACGGGCACCCGTCTTGCGTTCAATCGCCTTGCGGGAGATCGAGCGCAGGGCCTCCTCATGCACGGTGAGCTTTACATCTTCCATTTCGAACAGGCGCTGGTACTGCTTAACCAGCGCATTCTTCGGCTTGGACAGAATCTCGATCAGCGCCGCTTCGTCCAGATCATGCAACGTGGCGAGCACCGGCAGACGGCCAACGAACTCGGGGATCAGGCCGAACTTCAACAGGTCCTCGGGCTCCACTTCACGCAACACATCGCCCATGCGGCGTTCATCCGGGCCACGCACATCGGCGCCAAAGCCAATGGAGGTGCCCTTACCACGGGCCGCGATGATCTTTTCGAGCCCGGCGAAGGCGCCACCGCAGATGAACAGGATGTTGGTCGTGTCCACCTGCAGGAATTCCTGCTGCGGATGCTTGCGCCCGCCTTGCGGCGGGACGGACGCGACCGTGCCTTCCATGATTTTCAGCAAGGCCTGCTGCACGCCTTCACCCGAAACATCCCGCGTGATGGACGGGTTATCGGACTTGCGGCTGATCTTATCGACCTCATCGATATAGACGATGCCGCGCTGGGCCCGCTCAACATTGTAATCAGCAGCCTGAAGCAGTTTCAGGATGATGTTTTCAACGTCCTCGCCCACATAACCGGCTTCGGTCAGGGTCGTGGCGTCGGCCATGGTGAAGGGAACGTCGATGATACGGGCCAACGTCTGGGCCAGCAGTGTCTTGCCCGAACCCGTTGGGCCAACCAACAGGATATTGGACTTGGCCAGTTCCACGTCATTGTGCTTCGCACCGTGGGCCAAGCGCTTGTAATGGTTATGGACGGCTACGGACAGCACACGCTTGGCATGCTCCTGACCGATCACATAATCATCCAGCACCGTGCTGATATCGCGCGGGGACGGCACACCGTCGCGGGACTTCACCAGCGTGGTCTTGTTTTCCTCGCGGATGATGTCCATGCACAGCTCGACGCATTCATCGCAGATGAACACGGTGGGGCCGGCAATGAGCTTGCGCACCTCGTGCTGGCTCTTTCCGCAAAAAGAGCAGTAGAGGGTATTTTTGCTGTCGCCGCCGGTCGACTTGGTCATTTGCGCTCCGTACATCACCGGATGGCGCATCGAAAGTGGCCCGGCTGGCCCCGACCGATACGCCCCAACATCCCTAGAGGGATGCCTGCTTCAGGGGGCGCCCTTGCCGTCTCCGGTTCCCTGTCCATCCCGTGCATCACGGGGGACGGAACCCCAGGGCTGACAATGGACGCCCTCTCTCACCTATTCAACAACACCCGAAGCGGCGGGATCAATATATACTTGTTCGCCACCGCTTCTGCCTTACGCCGCCTGGGTCAATCCACCGGGGCGGCCGGCAATCACCTCATCGATGATCCCGAACGCCTTGGCCTCATCCGGGCTCATGAACTTGTCACGTTCCACAGCCTTTTCAATGACATCCAGGCTTTGGCCCGTGTGCTTCACGAAAATCTCGTTGAGATTTTCGCGCAGGCGCAGAATTTCCTGGGCCTGGATCTCGATATCCGCCGCCTGACCCTGCGCACCGCCCGACGGCTGGTGGATCATGATTCGGCTGTTGGGCAGCGAGAACCGCTTGCCCTTGGCGCCACCGGCGAGCAACAAGGCCCCCATGGAAGAGGCCTGACCCATGCAGATGGTCGCAACGGGGCTGCGGATATACTGCATCGTGTCATAGATCGCCAACCCGGCCGTCACATAACCGCCCGGCGAGTTGATGTAGAAGGAGATTTCCTTGGTCGGATTCTCCGCTTCCAGGAACAGAAGCTGGGCACAGACCAGGCTGGCCACGGCATCATTGACGCCACCGACCAGGAAAATGATCCGTTCCTTCAGGAGGCGGGAGTAGATGTCGTATGCCCGTTCACCACGATTGGTCTGCTCAACCACCATGGGAACCAGCGCGTTCATCTGCGGTTCAATCATGATCCCTGCTTCGCTCCTAACCGGCATCCGCGGGGTCCTGGATTGGCCCCCGCGGTATTCGTTTCAACAGCCTCAGGCGGCTGCTGCTTCGTCCTCGTCCGGATCACGCATCAGCTCTTCAACCGATACGGTCACTTCGTTCACCTTAACGGTTCCAAGGATGAAGTCGACAACCTTATCCTCGTAAATCGGTGCGCGGAGGCTTTCAACGGCCTGCGGGTTCTTCTGGAAGAACTCGAACACCTGCTGCTCCTGGCCCGGATAACGACGGACCTCGTCGAACATGGCCTTCTGCAGCTCCTCGCGCGTCACAGAGATATTGTTACGGCGACCGATTTCGGAAAGGAGCAAGCCCAGACGCACGCGCCGGACAGCAATGTCGCGATATTCAGCCTTGAGGGCTTCCTCGTCCTTGCCTTCATCTTCGGCATCGGCACCACCGCGGGCCAGTTCTTCTTGCAGGCGCTTCCAGATCTGGTCGAACTCGATCTCAACCATGCCGGCCGGAACCTCGAAGCTGTGCAGCTCCGCCAGCTTGTCCAACAGTGAGCGCTTGGCGCGCAGACGCGAGGTCTGACCATATTCGCCTTCGGTCCGCTCCTTGATGGCAGCCTTCAGCGCTTCCAGATCATCGAATCCGAAGCTCTTGGCCAAGTCGTCATTCAGCTCGGCATCCTTGGCCGAACGGATTTCCTTAACCTTGACCTCAAACACCGCCGCCTTACCGGCCAGCTCGGCGGCGTGATAGGCTTCCGGGAAGCTGACATTGACCGTGACATCGCTGCCGGCCTTGGCGCCGACAAGCTGATCCTCGAATCCGGGGATGAAGGAACCGGAACCCAGCTCCAGCTCGTAATCGTCACCCTTCATGCCGGGACGCTTTTCACCATCGACGGAACCGTCAAAGTCGATCAGCAGGATGTCACCGGTCACGGCAGGGCGATCTTCTTCCACCTTTTCGGTGGTGCGACGGCCCTTGGACAGACGGCCCAGGGCCTCGGTCACGGTATCATCCGCAACGGTGGCCACCGGCTTCTCAATCTCCACGGCGGACAGGTCGGCCGGCTCAATCTCCGGCAGCAGTTCAACCTGGACGGCAAATTCCAGATCCTGACCCGGATCGAACTTCAGCACTTCGATCTTCGGCTGGAGAGCGGGACGCAGATTATTGTCGGAGACCGCCTGCTGCGCACCGTCATTGACAGCGGCTTCCAGCACCTCGCCCATGACCGACTGGCCATAGCGCTGCTTCAGGATCGGCATCGGGACCTTGCCGGGACGGAAGCCCGGAATCTTGACGGTCTTGCCGACCTCGGTCAGCCGGGTCTGCACCCGCGATTCGATGTCCTGGGCCGTGATGACGACCTTGAAGTCGCGGCGGAGGCCTTCAGCGCTGGTCTCGATGATCTGCATGGGACGAAATGCCTGTCTTTTGTCTGTTCGCCCCAGCCCCCTCTGCCATTACAGGGACCGAAGCTCCCGCGGGTGGGCCGAAACTCGGCCGCCGCGGTGGGTTGCGGGTCAAAACTCAAAACTCGTGGTGCGGGCGAAGGGACTTGAACCCCCACGTCTTTCGACACTGGAACCTAAATCCAGCGCGTCTACCATTCCGCCACGCCCGCCCGTCGGGAAAACCATGAGGCCGCCCGTGGGAGCGCACCGTATAGCAAGCTGATCGAGGCTCGCCAAGCGCGGAATCTTGGGGAATGCCTCTCTATTCCAGCAGCACCCGCGCGGCAGCATCAATGATGGCATCCGTATCGAGATGAAGTGTGCGGTACAGGTCCGGCAGATCAGCAGATTGGCCAAAGGTTTCAACGCCCAGGGCGGCCACGCGGTGCCCTTTGACGCCGCCCAGCCATGACAGGCCGGATGGATGCCCGTCCGTTACGGTCACCATTCGGGCCGTGGCGGGCAGCGCCGACAGAAGCTGTTCAACAGGCGCTACCGCCCGCTTGCCGTCCTGTCGCTCCCGCCGCGCCGCCATCCAGCCTTGATAAAGCCGATCAGCAGATGTGACCGCAAGCAACCCCGCCCCTGGTACATCCTCCAGCATCTGTGCATGGGCGGCCAGAGCCTCCGGCGCCAATGCCCCCATGTAAACGATGACCAGATCAGTGTCCGCAGACGGCGGGCACACCCAATAACCGCCGTCAATCACCGCTGACGTATTCAGGACCCGGCGAGGCGATGTCAGGGCGCGGGTCGACAGGCGCAAATACAGACTGCCCCCATCGGGGCGCTGCATATGCTCGAATCCCCAGCGCATGATGGCAGCCAGTTCATCGACATAGGCCGGCTCAAAACTGGACAGTTTTGGCAACCCCATGCCAATCAGCGGGGTGGCGATCGATTGGTGCGCGCCTCCTTCGGGCGCGAGCGTCACGCCGCTGGGTGTTGCCACCAACATGAAGCGCGAATCCTGGTACAGCGCATAGTTAAAGGCGTCCAGACCCCGCATCACAAATGGATCATACAATGTGCCCACCGGCAGCAAGCGGGCCCCAAACAGATCATGGGACAGGCCAAGTGCCGCCAGCATCAGGAACAGGTTATGTTCGGCAATCCCCAGTTCGATATGCTGCCCCTGCGGATCACCCTGCCAGCGTTGGGCCGACACAACTTTCTGTTCCTTAAAGATGTCGTGGCGTTCATGCCGATCAAACAGGCCCCGGCGGTTGACCCAGGCCCCCAGATTGGTGGACACGGTGACATCCGGGCTGGTTGTCACGATCCGCGACGCCAGGTCGGTGTCACCCTTGGCCAGTTCGGCCAGGATCTTGCCAAACCCCTCCTGTGTGCTCATCCGTTCTGTGATCGCAACGTCCAGACGTTCCGGCACCGGCACGGTTGCAGCCGACAGCCGGCGGCGGGGGGTCGCGGTAAAGGGGACCTCTGTGGCCAGAAACCGCTTCAGATCCTCCACATCCACGTCCAGGCCGGCAAATGGCTCCCATTCCTCGCCATCGCGGATACCGCACTGCGCCTTGAACGCAGCGATCTGTTCCGGGTTCATCAGGCCGGCATGGTTGTCCTTGTGGCCCTGGAAGGGTAGGCCCATGCCCTTCACCGTATAGGCGACAAAACAGGCGGGCCGTTCGGCATCCGGGCCGCTGGCCGCCCGATGGAATGTATCCAGGATGGTGGGCAGGTCATGACCCGCCAGATTGGTCATCAGCCGGGCCAGCATCGCGTCATCATGACTGTCCAACAGGGCACGGATACCGCTGGTCGTGCCCAGATCACGGATCAGCACGTCGCGCCACGCGGCCCCACCCTTAAAACAAAGGGCGGCATAGAGTTGGTTGGGGCAGGTGTCGATCCAACGGCGCAAGGCATCGCCACCTGGTTCCCGGAACGCCGCCTCCAGCAGGCGGCCATATTTCATGATGACCACATTCCAGTCGAGCGACCGGAACATGCCGGTGATCGGCTCCCACAATTTGTCGGAAACCACACTGTCCAGACTCTGCCGGTTATAATCGATGATCCACCAGGCATTACGCAGGTCGTGTTTCCAGCCCTCCAGCATGGCTTCGAACACATTGCCCTCGTCCATCTCGGCATCGCCGACCAGGGCAACCATCCGGCCCTGGGGCTGATCGGACAGGCCTTTCAGGCGGACATAGTCCTGGACCATGCTGGCGAAGGCGGTGACGGCCACACCCAGGCCCACGGAGCCGGTGGAAAAATCCACATCCGGCGTGTCCTTGGTGCGGGATGGGTAGGACTGCGCGCCGCCCAGGGCCCGAAACCGTTCCAGCTTGTCGCGCGTCTGCCGACCCATCAGATACTGGATGGCGTGGAAAACGGGGCTGGCATGGGGCTTGACCGCCACACGGTCCTGCGGACGCAGCACATCGAAAAACAGCGCCGTCATCAGACTGACCATGGAGGCGCTTGACGCCTGATGCCCGCCGACCTTCAGCCCATCGCGGGAGGGGCGCAGATGGTTGGCATTATGGATCATCCAGGTGGAGAGCCAGAGGGCCTTTTTCTCCAAAGCCCGCAAATGGGCCAGCCGGCGGTCATCACAGACAGGGGGCAGAGCAGAGGGGCTGATATCAGGCATGATCGGCATCCGGAGGGGCAAAAGCCATCCGCCGGCTTATATCAGCAAATCGTCTCAGATAAAACGATCAGCCGGCGCGCGGGTTCCCGAACAACCGTGTGAAACTGTCAACCGTCAGGGTGCGTACCGCTCCTTTGTCACGGCGCAAACCATGGGGGTCCGGACCATCCACCACATCATTGCGCGCGACATACCGCACATGCGGCAACGGAAATCCGTCCTGTGTCACAGCCAGGACACGTGCCGTTTCCACAGTATTGAAAATCACACGTTGATAAACAGCACCCGGAACAGGTGCCGTGATCGGTTTGGAACGCTTGAACAACGACACGCCCATCGCAACGCCCCCGCATTTCAGCGCTTGTCGGCCGCCACCCGTTGATGGTCCGTTTCCCAAAAGTGGTACTGTCTTTCCGATAGGGAGAGGTTAATGCATTCATCACACTTACGCAATGAGCCGGCGTGAAATTCTGCGATTATCTTCCCAGGATTTAGCCAGCATTTTAGGCAAATCGCCGGGCGCCCTGTCACCTCTGACGTGTAAATTAGGACATCATTCAACCCTCAGAAACCGGTCATTGGAAAGCCGAGGATTTCCGCCGAGAAACAACCCGGTTACCGCTCTGAGGGACAGACGCCACAGTCACACTACACAAACTATTGTTTATTATAGATTATTCTGCTTCAGAACAGGAATGATGGCCTCTGGCAGATCGTCCGCAATCAGCCCGCGGCCGCAATACTGACCGGCGGCACCATGGATCCAGGCGCCCGCGCTGGCCGCGTCAAACGGGTCCATACCCTGTGCCAGCAGGGCCAGGATCAGGCCCGACAGGACGTCACCGCTGCCGGCGGTTGCCAGATCGGGGGGGGCGTTCGTGTTGAGGCGCACCCTGCCATCGGGGTGAGCAATAACCGTATCGGGGCCCTTCAACAGAATTATCGCCCCCGACTCCGCGGCTGCCGACCGGGCCCTGTGCAGGCGGGAACCGGGCATCGCGCCGAACAATCGCGCAAACTCGCCCTCATGCGGCGTCAATACCCAGCGCTGGTCCAGACCCGCTTGACACAGGCTGTGCAGATCGTTGGCGAAGGCGGTAAAGACATCCGCATCCAACACACCGCTGCGTCGGGACGACAAAGCCGCCAGTGTCGCCTGACGCAGCATCTCATCCGCGCCCGAACCGGGCCCAAGCAGAATGGCATTGCGCCGTGGATCGTCGAGTAACCGGGCAAACGCCTGGGCATCCCTGACAGGGTGTACGATCAGGCTGGACAGCGACACGCTAAAAGCAAGCTGCGCCGTTGGGGGGCAGGCCAGTGTAACCAGCCCTGCACCCAACCGAAGTGCCGCGCGCGCAGCAAGCCGGGCTGCCCCTGTCATGACAGGGCCGCCAAGAATCAGAGCATGCCCACGGTTGTATTTATGACCATCGCACCGGGGATGTGGAAATGCCCCCCGCCAGAGGCCGGGTGTGTTCAGGCTGTGGGCGGGCGCAATGGCCGACAGGACCGATTCTGGAATGCCAATATCGGCGATGACCAGCCGGCCGCACTGTCTGCGGGCCGGATACAGATAATGCGCGGGTTTCCCCCGAAAGAAGGTCACGGTCACGTCAGCAAGGGCGGCCGCCCCCAGGATGGAGCCGTCATCACCGGCAACCCCACTGGGCACATCGACCGCGAGCAGCAGACAGTCTGCCGCTGCCATGGCCTGGACCAGCACCAGTGCCTCACCGTCCAACGCCCGGTTCAGTCCTGCCCCGAACAATGCATCAATGACCAGGTCGGCACCGTCCAACAAAGCCGGGGAAGCGGGAAACACTGGTCCGGTCCATTGTGACGCGGCCCAGGCTGCATCGCCCGTGAGAGCCAGACGTTCGCCCAGCAACCCGAGCCGCACCGGCCACCCAGCCGCCGCCAGATGGCGGGCAGCAACAAACCCATCCCCACCATTATTGCCCGGTCCGCATAACACGGTGACCGGACAAGGGCGCCCCCGCGATAATTGCATCGCTTCCCGCGCCACCGCCATACCGGCCCGTTCCATCAACAAGGTGCCTGGTACACCCTGGTCCATGGCAGCCCGATCGGCCGCATACATTTGACTTACGGTCAGGATCTCGCCGCCCATCAGGCCCTCTCCCGCGCATTGGCGAGGTCATTGTGCGCCAGGGAAGCCAGAGGCTGGAATTGAAAAAGGCCGCCATAAGGCAGCCTTTTTTCAAACCCTTTTCGGGAAGATGGGGCGATGGACGGGACTCGAACCCGCGACCACTCGGACCACAACCGAGAGCTCTACCAACTGAGCTACCACCGCCGCCGTGGGGCGCCTTATGCTACAGCCTTCCGCTGCCCGTCAAGCATTCCTTTGATAAAAAATCGCAGCCCGGCCTTGCTGTTGGCACGCCCGATAATAGAGCAGAACAATGCCCCATTGACGGGCGCTTCGCTTGGTTAATGCGCAGTTTTTTGGCCGGCCGCCCATGTTCTGGGCAGCATATTGATTATTTTTTGTTCAATCACCCTCGCAAACCATGATCAAATACCCACGATCCCACCGCCGGCCCGACTGGCATGGGGTATGCTTATAGAATGGCTGCAACTGTTTTGACCGACACTGGCAGGACAGGTGCCGAAATTTGGAGCTGCGGGACGCGATGAAGAAGATTGAAGCGATCATCAAGCCCTTTAAGCTGGATGAGGTGAAGGAAGCCCTCCACGAAGTGGGGATCAAGGGCATCACCGTGACCGAAGCCAAGGGTTTCGGCCGCCAGAAAGGGCATACCGAACTCTACCGGGGGGCCGAGTATGTCGTCGACTTCCTGCCCAAGGTGAAGATCGAAGTCGTTATGGATGATGCCCTGGTGGAACGCGCCGTTGAGGCCATCCAGCAGGCTGCCCATACGGGCCGTATCGGCGACGGCAAAATCTTCGTGACCCCGGTGGAAGAGGTGATCCGCATCCGCACCGGCGAACGCGGCCCCGACGCCATCTGACGCTTTTCCGGGCATTTCCGCAACATCCGGACCGCCCGCAAACAGCGCACAGAATTTTCTTTCAAATGGTTCAGGGATGGGGTAACGCCACCTTCGGCGGCTCCAGCCCGGAACCGGTTACTTGCGACAAACCTCAAACCACGGAAGCAGAGGCTATGTCTGATCTGGCCAAATTCTTCGAGCTGATCAAGGAAAACGACGTCAAGTACGTTGATTTCCGCTTCACCGATATCAAGGGGAAGGTTCACCACGTCTCCCAGCATATCTGCACGGTCGATGAGGACCTGCTGACCGACGGCGTGATGTTCGACGGCTCCTCGATCGCTGGCTGGAAGGCCATCAACGAGTCCGACATGACCCTGTTGCCGGACCTGTCGACCGCCGTCATGGACCCGTTCTCGGCTCAGCCGCTGCTGACCGTGCTGTGCGACGTGCTGGAGCCCTCGACCCGTCAGCCGTACAGCCGTGACCCGCGCTCGATCGCCAAGGCTGCTGAAAAGTACATGGCCTCGGCCGGGATCGGCGACACCGCCTATTTTGGTCCGGAAGCTGAGTTCTTCGTCTTCGACGACGTGAAGTTCGAAGTCTCGATGAACAAGGTGATGTACGAATTCGACAGCGAAGAGGGTCCGTACAATTCCGGCCGTTCCTATGAAGGCGGCAACCTGGCCCACCGTCCGGCCGTGAAGGGCGGTTATTTCCCGGTGGCCCCGGTCGACAGCGCCCAGGACCTGCGCGCCGAGATGCTGACCGTTCTGGCCGAAATGGGCGTCGAGGTCGAAAAGCACCACCATGAAGTGGCCGCTTCGCAGCATGAGCTGGGCGTCAAGTTCGGCACGCTGGTCAAGATGGCCGACGGCATGCAGCTCTTTAAGTATGTTGTCCACAATGTGGCCCATCAGTACGGCAAGACCGCGACCTTCATGCCGAAGCCGGTGTTCGGTGACAATGGCTCGGGCATGCACTGCCACCAGTCGATCTGGAAGGACGGCAAGCCGCTGTTCGCCGGCAACCAGTATGCCGACTTGTCGGAAACCGCCCTGTTCTATATCGGCGGCATCATCAAGCATGCCCGCGCTCTGAACGCCTTCACCAACCCGCTGACCAACAGCTACAAACGTCTGGTTCCGGGTTATGAAGCGCCGGTGCTGCTGGCCTATTCCAGCCGCAACCGTTCGGCTTCCTGCCGGATCCCGCACGTGTCGAGCCCGAAGGGCAAGCGCGTCGAGGTCCGCTTCCCCGATCCGGGTGCGAACCCCTACCTGGCCTTCGCCGCCATGCTGATGGCTGGTCTGGATGGTATCCAGAACAAGATCCATCCGGGCGAAGCCATGGACAAGAATCTGTACGATCTGCCGCCGGACGAACTGAAGGAAATCCCGACGGTTTGCCGTTCGCTGCGCGAAGCCCTGGAAAGCCTGTCGGCCGACCGCGACTTCCTGAAGAAGGGCGACGTCTTCACCGACGACATGATCGACAGCTTCATCGAGCTGAAGATGGAAGAAGTGCTGGCGTTCGAAACCTCGCCGCACCCGATTGAGTACAAGATGTACTACAGCGTCTGATGCGTGCGGCCCGGCAACGGGCCGACAGCCAGTGACGATCAGCAGACCCCCGCCGGGCAATCGGCGGGGGTTTCGCGTTTGGGATGCGTGCGCTACTCTGCGCCGGCAATGACGATACAGCCTGCCCCCCTCTATCCTGACCCTACCCCTCCCGGATTTCTGGGTGGGTCGCCGCGCCGCATCATGGCCATGGTAATGCGCAACTGGTTCCTGATCCGGAAAAGCTGGCCGCGTATCCTGGAGCTTTGCTATTGGCCGACGGTGCAGTTGCTGGTCTGGGGTTTTATGTCCCAGTTCCTGCGGGGACAGTCCTCGTTGCTGGCCAGCGCCGCCGGGGTGCTGATCTCGGCCGTGTTGCTGTGGGAAGTGCTGGTCCGCACCCAGATCGGGATGAGCATTACCTTTCTGGAAGAGCTTTGGTCCCGTAACCTGGGCAACCTGTTTGTCAGCCCGCTGCGCCCCTGGGAGTGGGTGGTGTCACTGGTGGTGATGGGCTTCATCCGGGTGATCCTGGGCCTGGGGCCACCGGTGGTGCTGGCCATTGCGTTCTTTGATGTCTCGCTGTTTGACCTGGGGCTGCCGCTGGCCGGGTTTTTCGCCAATCTGATGATGCTGGGTGTCGCGGTCGGATTGCTGACGGCTGGCATGATTCTGCGCCACGGGCTGGGGGCGGAGTCGTTGTGCTGGATGGCGGTGTTTGTGCTGGCCCCCTTTTCTGCGGTTTATTACCCGCTCTCGTCTCTGCCCTCGTGGTTGCAGTATCTCTGCGTCTCCCTGCCCTCCACCCATGTGTTCGAGGGGATGCGGGCGGTTCTGTTCAATGGCATCATGGATTGGTCACGGCTGGGCTGGGCCATTGCACTGAACCTTTTCTATCTGACGCTGGCTTCCTTATATTTCCTGGGGGCGTTCCGCGGTGCCAGGCGGCGGGGTGCGCTGTTGCAGGCTGGTGAGTGAGGGCGGCTTCTCGTGGCGGAACGGAAATATGCGGTTCAGCGGCCCAAAGGGGCCAAGTGGGAAACCTTGTCCCTAGTCGATGACCTGGGCCAGGGCAAACAGGAATTCCGCAATGCCGTGGGCCTGCATGGGGCCGGGCCGGTGCGCCTGATCCAAGTGGATTTTGTCAGTGACGAGGCCTTGGCGGATTTTGACTGGCGCCTGATCGAACTGCACGACCCGCGCAAAGGCGACCGCCCCAAACCCACCGTCGTCGCCGGCAGCGAAAGGGCCAAACCCAAGGCTTCGGCGAAGGCCAAGGCGGCCACTGGCAAGGCCGGGCCCGCGCCGGACGAAAAAGTGCCGGTACCGGTGAAGACTTATGTTATCGCCTTTCTGTTCGGCGCCGTTTCGCTGGGCCTCTGGGCCGTTTTCTACAGGACCTGATCCATGTCGCTTCCCCGTATCGCCATTATCGGTGCCGGTGCAATCGGCACCGTCATTGCCGCGCGCCTTGCCGCCACGGGCCGGCTGGATGTCAGTCTCTGCCGGCGTAGCGGCGGATTCGAGACGCTGCATGTCCAAGGACCCGATGGCAGCATAAGCGCGACACCGGTGCTGCTGACCGATCCAGCCAGGGCGGCGCCCGTGAACTGGGTCATCACAACAACAAAAGCCTATGACAGCGCCGCTGCCGCCGCCACTTGGTTACCGCATCTGATGCGGGGCGATACAAGGTTGGCTGTGCTCCAAAACGGTGTGGAACATGGGGCAGCCTTTGCGGGTCTTGTCGATCCGGCCCTGCTTCTGCCGGTGATGCTGGACATCCCAGCGGAACGGCTGGGTCCGGGACGGGTTCTGCAACGGGCATCAGGTCTCATGGTAGTGCCGGACCAGCCGGGCAGTGCAGATTTCATCGCCTTGTTCGCGGGAACGGGCATCGCGGTTACGGCGGATACGGATTTCACCACTGTCATTTGGCGCAAGCTGTGTCTGAACGCCGCCGGCGCCGTGTCCGCCTTGCTGCGGCAACCCGCCGGTATCATCCATCATGCCGGGGCCGAACCGGTCATGCGTGCCTTGGTGGCGGAATGTGTGGCCGTTGCGCAAGCTGAAGGCGCCAAACTGGACGGTGACACGGTGGAACAGGTCATGGCCGCCTGCCGCGGCGCGGCCGTGGACGGGATCAATTCGTTGCTGGCCGACCGGTTAGCCGGACGGCCGCTGGAACTGGATGCCCGCAACGGAGTGATTGTCCGCCGGGGCGAGGTCCACGGTATCCCCACCCCAGTCAACCGGACTGTACGTGACCTGATTCAGGCCGCCGTTGCAGCCGAACAGGCTCAACGGTAAAGCCGCGGCACCTCAATCATCGGGCACCGGTCCATAATGACCGTGCTGCCCAGGGCCTCGGCTGCGGCAGCCGCTGCTTCGTTACGGATGCCCAATTGCATCCATATGTACGGAATGCCACGCCCCGCCGCCTCCACCGCGACCTTACCGGCCGCATCGGGACGGCGGAAAATGTCCACCATGTCGGGCCGTTCAGGCAGATCGGCCAGACTGGCATAGGCAGCCTGCCCCAGAACCGTCTGTCCGGCCAAGGCCGGATTGACTGGGATGACCTGGTGTCCCCGGTCAGCCAGAAACTTCATCACATAGAAGCTGGGTTTGGCGGGGTCAGCCGTGGCACCAACCACGGCAATCCTCCTGGCACTTTCCAGAACATGGCGGAGCAGGTCGTCGCTGTACTGGTCGTGGTTCATCCCGTCTCTCCTGGCTTTTTCGCATTATTACCGCAGCAGGGCGTGGCGTGGCGACCGGTTTGCCGCGCGGCCGGCCGATCACCGTGAAGGCCCTGACTTTCTGTACGATGCCGCCCCCCAGAACCGTTCACCAGGCGTCCGTCGTCACGACGACCAAACGGTCGCCGGGCCACGCACCCGGCGGACCTATGCCCCTGCAACCGGCCTATGTTCCGCGGACATGCCGACCGACCACCCCCTGATCCCTGGAATTTACAGATAAAAAATTGCCAATAAAATCAATGGGTTTCCGCATACGGTATTATAATACCTTTTTGCATATCCTTGTTGATGCTGCATTTTCTGCTTGCGGGCACGGGCGAATGGCCGTACACCACCATCCGCTTCGGTGCCAACCCGGTGGTTGGCGCCTTCATCCGTATAAGCCCGAGTGCTCTGATGAAGACCTTTAACCTGAAGCCGTCCGAGATCGAGAAGAACTGGATTCTCATCGATGCGGAAGGCGTTGTCCTGGGTCGTCTCGCCAGCCAGATCGCCCTGATCCTGCGCGGCAAGACCAAGCCCACCTATACCCCGTTCCTGGATTGCGGTGACAATGTCATCGTTATCAATGCCGAGAAGGTCGTCCTGACCGGCAACAAGCGGAACGATGCCATGTTCTACTGGCACACCGGCTTTCCGGGCGGCATCAAGGGCCGTTCGGCTGGCCAGATCCTGGATGGCCGTTTCCCGGAACGCGTCATCATCAAGGCCGTTGAACGCATGATCAAGCGCAGCCCGCTGGGCCGCCGTCAGATGGGCAACCTGCGCGTTTACGCCGGTGCCGAGCATCCGCATGCCGCGCAGTCGCCGGTCGTGCTGGACCTCGCCGCCAAGAACGCCAAGAACAAGCGGAGCGCCTGATAAATGGCCACGATCAACAGCCTCGCTGACCTGAAGGCCGGCGCTGTCGCCGCCTCCGTCGCCGCTGCCCCGGCCGCTCCGGCCGAGCCGAAGCTGGACGCTTTCGGTCGCGCCTATGCTACCGGCAAGCGCAAGGACGCCGTCGCCCGCGTCTGGGTGAAGCCCGGGACCGGCAAGATCACTGTGAATGGCCGTGAGCTGGCGGTTTATTTCGCCCGCCCCGTGCTGCGCATGATGATCAATCAGCCGTTCCAGATCACCAACCGCATTGAGCAGTTCGACATCGTCGCCACCGTATCCGGTGGTGGTCTGTCGGGTCAGGCCGGCGCACTGCGTCATGGCATCTCCAAGGCCCTGACCTACTTCGAGCCGGGCCTGCGTCCGCCGCTGAAGGCCGCTGGCCTGCTGACCCGCGACAGCCGCGTGGTCGAGCGTAAGAAGTACGGTAAGGCCAAGGCCCGCCGCAGCTTCCAGTTCTCCAAGCGCTAATCGCGCCTGGAACCGGTTCGCCGGGTTTGGTACGGAGAAAGGGCGTTCCCGGAGATCGGGGGCGCCCTTTTTCTTGGCGGCATTTTGTCGATATCGATGGGTGTATCGTGCGATCGTGCCGAACAATCCCCCCGCGACAGGTCCGGTAGCGACATGGCTGAAACACCTGACTGGCACGCCGAGTTGAGCCGGACCGAAACCGTCCTGTCACGCAATGCCCATGACAAGCAGGCGATGCTGGACAGGGCCATGGCCCTGTCAAAACTGAACGACTGGCGCTCTGCGATCAGCTTGTGGGAACAGGTTCAAGCGCTGGTTGGCGACATGCCGCCGCTGACGCGCAACATCGCCCGTGGGTACCTGCGGCTGCGGGATATCGGGACGGCCCAGTCCCTGGTCGACGGGCTGCTGGCCCGCAATACCGATGACGCGGAAAGCTGGGCCGTGCGCGGGGTGGTCTTGATGCAGGCTGGCCAATGGGAGGACGCCATTGACGCGATGCGCCGCTGCGCCGCACGTCGGGGGCTTGACCATGCCGAGAATACGCTGAACCTTTCCACCTCCCTGCTGACCGTGGGCCAGTGGGAGGAAGGGTTGGCGCTCTATGAACGACGTTGGCCACATGTCGATGCCGGCACAGCCGCGATCCATCGGCAGCTTTCTAGCCTTCCAGCGTGGCAGCCAGGAACGGAGACTGATATCGATCTGGTGGTCGGATCAGAACAAGGGATCGGCGACACCATCATGATGGCGCGGTTCCTGCCAATTCTGGCCAAACGGGTGCGTAAGGTCACCGCCATGGTTCAGGCTCCGCTGCTGGCATTGTTTGGGCGCAGCTTCGCCGCCACTGCGAACCTGGATTTTGTGCCCCGCGGCGATGTCCCCCTGACGGACAATTGCCGGTTCGTCATGTCCATGTCGCTGCTGCATGCGCTGAACATCCGGCCGAACACAATTCCGTCCAGCCTTGGCTACCTGTCCGCCGCTTCATGGGCCGGGGGCAGCGGTCGTCGCCAAACGCGATCACGCCCGGCGGTAGGTGTCGCCTGGCAGGGGTCACCCGGCCATCCGGACGACGATATCCGGTCTTTGCCGGCCACACTGGTCTGTGATTTCCTCAAACGCTGCCCACAGATTGACTTCTACGCCCTTTCCCCCGCCTCCATGCTGCCGCTTCATGGCCACCCCGCCCCCGCCAATCTGTTTTTCCCAGTGGCCGAAGGCGAGGGTCTGGAGGTAACCGCAGCACTGATGGAAGAAATGGATCTGGTGATCAGCATCGACAGCGCGCCCTGCCATCTGGCCGGTGCCCTGGGTGTGCCTGTCTGGACGCTGCTGCGCCGGCACGCGGATTGGCGTTGGGGCACCGCGATGGCCGAGGAAACACCCTGGTATGGGTCGATGGCTCTGCTACGACAGCCGGAAATCGGGGACTGGCCCCGATTGCTGGACAAGGTCATCCACCGGCTTCAGGCGTCGTGGCCCTGAGCCAGACTCAACTGGCGGCAGCCTGCAACGGCGTTACGGAGGCCACATAATGCTCCGCCGCTGTCCAGCCCGCCGGGGACAGCGCGATAAGCTGCCGGGTCAGCGTCGTTGCCGTCGCCAGGTCACCATTAATCAGGCTGGTTTCAAGTTGTGCGGACAGGTGCTGGATCTGCCGCAGACCCAGATTGCCGGCAAGGGAGATCATGGAATGCGCCTCGCGGCGTAACTGATCCCAGTTCTCCTCGTTGAGCAGGCCGCCCATACGCACCACCCTCTCGCGCCCGGCATTGAGGAAACGGTTCATCAGTTCAGCGAATTCATCGCCATCGGTAAAGGATAGCAGCCCGGCAATCACCGTGCCGTCCAGGATGGGCAGGTTCTTGGTTTCCATATCGGTTTCCACAGGTGAGGTGGGAGCGGCGTCGGTTGCATTCTTATCACGCTTGCCAGCCCAATGCGCGGCCGCCCGCAACAGCGCCTTGGGTTCATAAGGTTTGGACAGGTAGTCATCCATACCCGCCTCCAGATAGCTTTCCCGCATTCCCACCATGGCATTGGCCGTCATGGCGATGATGGGCGTGCGATCACGACCGGTCTGACGTTCCTGGGTACGGATCAGGCGAGTGGCTTCAATCCCGTCCATGCCCGGCATCTGCACATCCATCAAGATCAGATCGAAAATCACCGCTTCTGCCGCGGCGATGGCTTCCATGCCATCATCAACAAGATGCACGGTATAGCCATCGCGCTCCAAGATCAGGCGGGCGACGTTCTGATTGACCTGATTGTCATCCACGACCAGCACACGACGCCCCTGTCCCAATCCGGAGGCCAGCGTTTCGGCGGGAGGTTCGACCATCCCCTCCGTGGGCGCGAACAACCGGGCCAGCAGATCCCGCAGATCGGTCTGCCGCGCGGGTTTGGCCATGATGGCGTCAAACAGTTCCGCCGCCGGGTCACCGGCGTCCAGACCACCGGATGACGACACAAGGACAAGCTTGATGCCCGAGAAACTGGGATGCCCACGCAGCCATCCGGCCAGGGCATCACCCGTCATGCCTGGCATGGTGTGGTCGATCAACACAACAGACGGACAATTGCCTTCCCGCAGACAACGTTCCAGTTCCGCCAGGGCAGCGGCGGCACCATTCACCATCCCGACCCGCAGACCCAACCGTTCCAATTGCCGCGACAGGATACGACGGTTGGTTTCAACATCATCCACGACCAGGGCACAGAGGCCCTTGATCCGTTCTTGAATATCATGTCGATCGGGAAGCGGCGCCGACGCCGGCGGCAGGGTGATGGTGAAGCTGAACCGGCTGCCTTCGCCCAGATGGCTTTCCACCTGGATATCACCGCCCATCAGTTCGACCAGTTGCCGGCAGATGGTTAAACCCAAACCGGTACCGCCGAACCGACGGGTGATGGAATTGTCCGCCTGGGTAAATTTCTGGAACAGCCGCCGCATCTGATCCGGGGTCATGCCGATGCCCGTGTCAGCCACAGCAAACACCAGTCGCGTCGCGGCCAGGGACTGTATCGCCCCGCCATCAACGGGCCGGACAGTGATGGATATTCGTCCCTGTTCGGTGAATTTTACCGCATTGCCGGCCAGGTTCAGCAAGATCTGGCGCAGTCGCGACGGGTCACCGCGATAGGCACGGGCAACGGTGGGATGAATCTCCGCCGCAAGGGTCACCCCTTTCTGTCGGGCGCGCGGCGCCAGCAGCGCCACCACCCCGTCGATAATTTCTTCCAGACCGAAATCTATCTGATCCAGTTCCAGCTTGCCGGCTTCGAGTTTGGACACGTCCAGAATATCATTGATGACGGATAACAGCGCGTCAGCACTTTCACGGATGGTTTCCGCAAATCCCCGCTGCTCGGAAGACAAGGACGTATCCAACAGAAGGCCGGTCATGCCAATGATGCCGTTCATCGGTGTCCGGACCTCATGGCTCATATTGGCCAGGAATTCCGATTTGGCCTGGTTTGCGCGTTCCGCCTCGCTGCGCGCGATGTCGGCGGCACTGGCTGCGGCTTCCGCCACCCGACGGGCACGATCCAGGTCGGCGGCGAGCGCCTGCAGACTTTCGGCCTGTTCACCCAGCCGGTCACGCGCTGCCCGCAATTCCTGTTCCTGCGCCACACGATCACCCACATCGCGGGTCGCCGACACGATACGCTGTCCAGCCAGTTGATCGGCGGCCAGGGCAAAGGCGGTTTCCACCCAGATCCATCGCCCATCCCCATGCCGCAGCCGGTAAGTCACCGGCGCACAGGGCATGCCCGCCAGCAAAATCGGCAGTACCCGTTCAATGAGCTGGACATCTTCGGGATGGGCGCGGTCCTGCGGTGTGCCGCCCAGTAACTGTTCCGGGTCATAACCCAACATCCAGCTGCAGGTAGGCGAGACATATAGATAGGTTCCGTCCAGCGCATGCAGGGCCACGACATCACTGCCCTGTTCGGATAACAGCCGGTACTGGGCATCACGGGTGGCCAGTTCGGCGGCCTGGCGCTGCAGGTCGGTCGCCATATCATTGATGGCCCCCGCCAGCACGCCAATTTCGCCCGGCCCCGCCATGGCCCGCAAACCCAGTTCCCCCCGTCCCAGGCGGCGGACAGTGCCGATCAACTGTTGCAACGGGTCCAGCACGGTGCGGGCCAGACTGAAATAGACCAGCATCATGGCCAGCAGCGACACCACCACCAGAATGGCAAGGTTACGGTGGAACTCCGAGGTGGCGACCGCCAGGGCCTGCGCCCGGGGGTAGGAGACAATGATACGCAAATCACCATTGGACAACGGGACAAAGCCCATCAGACGTTCCACCTGGTCAAGACCGGGACCAACCCAGGTGCCACTGCGTTGTTCCATCGCGGCCCTGATAAAAGGCACATGTGACATGTCACGGCCATCCAGGCCGGCCATCATGGGATACCGCGCGATGATCGTCCCATTGTTATGGATCGCCATAAGGGTCGCACCCGGTGCCGCTTCCAGAAGCCGCGCCGCCATGCCTTCCAGCCAGTCCAGGAGAATCCCCGCCAACGCCACACCCACAATCTGCCGATTCTCGGCATAGATCGGCTGCGCGTAGACCATCACTGGCCGGCCCGTGACACGTGACCTCAGGTAACCACTGACCACCGGGCGCCCGGTGGTCAGGACCCGTTGAAAATACTCACGGTCGGCCAGATTGATCTCGTCATCATCCGGTGCGGTGGAACAGCGAACCGATCCATCGGTGCGGACGATGAAGATGTTGGAGACCCAGGGCTGGGTACCTTTTAATGTTTGCAACTCATGGGCACAGTCGGCATCCGCCGCACGCGCCACACGACCCGCAGCCACCGATACCAGCCGTTGCAGGCTGCCAACCAGATCGGCGTTCTGATCCGCCGCAAACCGGGCCATGTCGGTGGCGCGCGCCAGGGCTTGTGCCTCTGCCTCTGCCCGCCGTGACTGGTTTTCCATAACCAGCACCGCAGACATCGGCAGAATAACCGCCGCCAGCAGCAAAACTAACTTTCCCCTGAGTGACAGCAACGGCAACCGCATCACGCTCACGATCCAGCAGAATGCGGCCCCTGGCCGCGCTGTGGGTTGAGAATACGCCGCACAGTGTCAGAGGGCAGAAGTGCATCGGGATAGTGTGGCTACGACCTTAATCCACAATGCCGGTTAGGCGTTATCCGCATCTATCCAGGCCGGAATACGATAGTATTCGTTGCAGCACGCTGGATTTGTACTTTTGAGCCATTCCGAAATCGGAATGCTCGTGACGCCGCCGCGTTTCTATCTGCCATATGGTCGTTGACCCGTGGTCAGGCGCCCGTGTCGACGGGGCACGGTCTGCGGAAAGGACGGTGATGAACACCCCCATATAGGTCGTCACCCCACCAGACCGGGGCCTGACAAGCCTGTCTTTTGATCGTCTGGCAGAGAACAATCAGGTGCCCAGATGCTGGATCAGGATCTTGGTACCCAGCAGCATCAATCCAACCCCGCCGATCCCCACGGCCCAGCGACCCAACAACGGTCCGACAGCCCGCCCCAACAGCACCCCGATGGTGGACAGGCCGAAGGTCACCAGACCGATCACCAGAGCAGATACCAGAATGGGTTCGTCAAAAAATGCCATGGGCACGCCGATGGCCAAGGCATCGACCGAGGTGGCGAAACCCGCCATGAACAGGGCAGACAGCATCAATGTCATGCCCGCTGGTCCCTGCTCCTCCCCGTCGCCACCCTGCCAGGCTTCCCATGCCATGCGGCCGCCGACCAACCCCAACAGAACAAAGGCGATCCAATGATCAACGGCTGCTACAATGTCGGCAAAGGCCAGCCCCAAGGCAAAACCGACCAGCGGCATCAAAAACTGAAAACCACCAAAAACCACACCAACCGTCAGAGCCTGACCCATATTGGGCCGCCGCAGGGCTGCCCCCTTGCCCAGGGCAGCGGCAAAGGCATCCATGGCCAGGCTGAAGGCCAAAGCGACTGTGGTGGTGGCAATCAAAACAAGCACTCCGAGGGCCGAGAGCAACGATGAACGCAATCCACCCCCGGTCCCCGTCGGGATGGTTGCGCCATCGGTCTCGTCGAACGGGCCATTCGGCCTGTCGTCCGCGCCATGGAGCATTCACCCCAAGTCTGTTGACGAGAACACCACCAGCAGAGGCGGCGGCGGACTACTCCCCAGTTGCCCAGGCGGTATAGGTCCCCGCGATGGGCGTCGTCAAGCGGCCAGAACCACGCAGCCACCGCAGGGCGCCCTTTCCTGTTGGCGCTGGGGTCAGTCATCCCCCCCTGCCAGGGCCATTTTTGCCGGATCGGTGACCGGCGGTTCCTGCCCCTTATCATCGCGGGGCAGCAGCATGGCCGCGACCAGCACCAAGGCCGACAGCACCGCCAATGTGGCAAACACCATTTGTGGCCCGGCATCATGGCCATAGGACCACGCCACCAACTGCACCGCGAAGGGCGCCATGCCGAAACTCAGCACGAATTTGGAACCATAAGCGATTCCCCGATATCGGGCAGGTGTAAAGCGGGCCAGAAGCAGATTTTCAGCCGGGATCTGCACATTCATCAAGGTCACCAGCGCAATGGCCAGCGCCAGGGACGACCAGCCCATGAACTGCATGGCAATCAGATAGAATGGCACCTGTAAGAAGGCACAGCCGATGTAAAGCCACTTCACCGGAAACCGGTCGGCCAACACACCGCCGAGGAACTGCGGTATGGCACCGGCCAGAAAGACCAGGGTAACCAGACCGCCGACACCGACCACACTGCCGGACAAATCAGCCCCCACCGCCTGCTCGAACCATTTTGGGGCGACCGTCAGCAGGGACTGGAAAATCATGCCACCGCACATCATGGTGACCGACATAATGATAAAGGCGCGCACAATGTCGCGCCGTGTCGGCGCCAGGCTTTTCACCATGTCCGCCTTACGGTCAATGATCTGACCCTGGGCGATATGCCAGGCCAGAGCCGCTGCAAACAGCAAGGAAACGAGACCCGGCACCAGGAACGCTGCATGCCAGCCCCAGAGCGCCGTCAACCCCCCGGCCACCACGCCGCCGCCTGCAACGCCGACGCTGCCGAAAATACCCAGGATGCCCATGGACCGCCCGCGGTTTTCGGCATTCTTCATCGTCCAGGAAATGCCCACCGGGTGATAGATGGACCCGCCAAGGCCGATCACAGCCAACGCCAACATCATCTGTTCCGGACCCTTCGACAGCGCAGCCCCTAGAGCGCCAATGCCGGAGAAAAGGAACATCAGCACCATCATGCGCGCATCCGACCAACGGTCCCCCAACCAGCCCGCAAGCGGGGCCCCAAGTCCCACCAGCAGGGAGCCGACCGTCCAAAGCTGGATCAGATCCTGATAATCTGCCTGCCACTCCCGGGCCAGTTCCAGCACGACGGTCAGGTAGAGCACCGTCATAATATGCATGGTGGCATGGCCGATATTGGAATAGGCCAGAGAAAGGCGGGCGGATCGACATGTATCGGTCATCACTAGGTCTCTTCAGCGCGCAGAAATGGTCTGGCCGGCACTTTCCGCTGCCAACCAAGCCAAGTAGTCGGGCAATCCCGAAGTGACCGGCAGGGCCAGGATGCACGGCACCTCATAAGGATGCAGTGCGCGCACCCGTGCCGACAGGGCGGCGACCCCATCCGACCGGGTTTTCAAGATCAACACGGTTTCCGTCGCGCTCTCGACTTTGCCTTGCCAGCGATACACTGATTCCATGCCCGTAATGATATTGGCACAGGCCGCAAGCCCGGCCGTCACCACATCCGCCGCAATAGTGCGGGCCAGATCTGAATCAGGGGTGGTGACATAGACAAGGCTGATTTCGGCCGACATCGCCAGGGCTTCCATGATGGTGGAAGCCAGATGCTAGCCGAGCCCGGCACCCCCGTCCCCCGCTGCGGTACGGGCGCAGACCCGCGTTGCGGACAAGGCAGACAGAAAAACGCATTTTCCCTGACACAAACGTTGCATCGCCCAAATGTCGTGTCTATAGTCCGCGCCCGAACGACGGACGGCCCAAACCGGCCGGCGTTCTTCGAGAGGTCGGAGCGTGGCGCAGCCTGGTAGCGCACTAGACTGGGGGTCTAGGGGTCGCAGGTTCGAATCCTGTCGCTCCGACCATCTCTCGATAACCCGATCAAAGGGTTACCCGAAAAGCCGCCATCGGAAATGATGGCGGCTTTCGTGTTTGCTGGGTCTTAACCGATGCCCAGCATGGCCATGAATTCCGCCTCATCGACCAGGGTCGGACGACCATAGCGTTGCTGACGTGCCTGCGCCGCCGTCAATTTGGTGCGGCCCGGCGACAGGCCAACCACCAGCCAGTCAGTGTCCTGCCGCACATAGGACTGGAACGTTCCGCCTGCTTGGCCGATGGCGCGGGCGGCCTGCGGACGGGAAAAGGCAACCAATGTTCCGGTGATGGCAAAGGCCTGACCTTCAACCCGCTTTGTGGGTGCGGGCACGGCGTTCTCGACGCGACCGGACTGGCCCACCGGCCGGGATTGCGGGATACCGGGACGGCGGGCGCCGACACCCAACCGTTCCGCCGCCTCCGTGACCGTCGCCACGCCCAGCATATCAGCAACATGGCGGCCGATGGCGGCACAGGCAGCGGCATCGCTGCCGGCTTCATGATGGTCCAAGGACAAGCCCAGATGGTGGGCCACAATGTTCAGCTTATGGCTGCGCAACTGCGGGAAGGCGGCACGCGCCAGATCTACGGTGCAGATGAATCGCAGTGGCGGCACCGGCAATCCCGCTGCCAGCAAACAGGCCGTCAGGACGCCTGCATCAAAGCTGGCATTATGCGCCAGCAAGGTTGCCCCCGTCAGCCGCATCGACAGGTCAGGCCATATGCCCGCAAAATCGGGGGCATCAGCCACATGCGCGGGCTGAATTCCATGGACGGCACTGCAGAAGGGCGAAAATCGGGCCGGCACCGGCCGGATCAACCGGCGAAAAATCGGGGCTGCCGGCTGAAACACCTCGGCGACACCTACGGCACAGGCACTGTCGCGCCGCTCATTGGCGGTTTCAAAATCAATCGCCCGTTCAATCACGCCCCTGCCCTTCCATTCCTGGCCCTGTCAGTCCCGCCGCGCCTTGAATGCCGCCATTGCGGCTGAAATCTCGGCCGGTATGGCGGGGACTGTTGTCGACGCGGGTGCCGGCGACAGGCGCAGGTTCATCGGCATGTCATAGCCCCCATAAAGTGATGGATTAGCCCCTGAAAGGGATAAACGGCGCTCACCGTCCTTGAAATCCAGGGCCAGGGCGCGGAACCGGTAATCGCTCAAGGCCCGGGCAACCAGGGCCAGACTATCATTCCGCTCCGGTGCAAGCCAGGAAAGGGCCGCCCCCTCCCGCAGGGCCAGACGACCAGGCCCTACGGTCCGCAGGGCACCATCGCCGGCGCGGGCGCCCGTCGCCGATATTCGTATCGGTATCGATCCAATAACGGTGCCATCGCTGACAACCCCGTCCACACCGAGGGCCGTCAGGACATCCGGCAAGGGTGTCGCCGGCACGTCCAGACGCAGATCAACATAGCTGTTGCCTATCCGAAATGATGTAGGCGTTAGCGACACGGATTGTCCGGCCCAGGTAAAGGGCGTTGGGACCAACCGCATGACCCCATCACCTCCCATGGATAACCCGACGGTACCACCGGTCAGGGCGATGCCTGGATCGAACAGGCCGATGGCCACCGTCTGGGACGGCATGGACAGGGGTGACAACCGGTCAAAGCGCAACACACCATTGACACCCGCTACGTTCAAGCCTTGCATCGACCAGCCCACATTCTCCAACATCAGGTCAGCGGCGCCATCGGCATGATTTTGGGTCCAGCCGGCGGTCAGGCGACCGGCAACGGTACCGGACAGGCCGGTAGGCAGCGGCGCTCCGGGAAACAGTCGCGCGGCATCGCCGGGCTGGAGATATACAGGTGACAGGTTCGCCAGCAGCCGGCCGCCGCCGGCATCGACATCGACAAAGCCGCTGAGATTGACGCTGTTATCGACATTGGTGGCCTTCCATTCCACACGCAGGTCGCTGCCCGGATCACCGCGCAGCTTGGCCGTCAGCGCGGACGGCGCCAGCCAGGGCAGGCGCAGGCTGGCGGCACGCAGATCCAGGTCCAGGTCCAGGGGCAGGCTGACAACCCCTGTGAGTTGCAGCCCCCGTGCCTCCAGCCCCAGGGTGGGCAGCGACAGCCGGCCCGGCTGATCGGCCAGCGGGGAGAGCCACCAAGTACCATCAATACGCCGGGCAACGGCGCCCAGCGACAGGGCATTGTCGCGCGGGCCCTTGCCCAGGCCGATGCCGCTTGCATCCAATCGGATCGCCAGATCGGGCCAGGTGCGGGGCCAATCCTCCAGCGTGAAACCATCTGCCAACAAGTTCAGGTCCACGCGGCCGCCGATCAGGCCGGGATCGGGTCGCCCCAGACGCGCCGCGAACTGGGCCGGTTCGGTGACATTCAGCCGGGCATTGAGACGTCTTTTGCCGTGAACATTGCTATCCAGCAAGGCCGTGAACCGTGCGACCCGATTCCAATCCAGCAGAACCACGCCCGTTCCGTTTTCCCATTTCACCATCAGATCGGGCAGACCGTCCGGCAGGCCCGTGGCTGCCACGTCCAGCGTACCGGTCCAATGACCATCGGCCAGGCGCCGGGCCTGTCCCTGGCCCCTGAGGCGGGGGCCACCCTGGGTCGGGTCAAGGGTGAAGCCGGCAGCGGTCAGGGCCCCTTGCCGCCAATCGGCTGTGAACTGGGCGGGAACACCCGTGCGGCCCAGCGCCAATATCCCCTTTGCCTCCCCATGCCAGCCATCGGGCACGGGCGTAAAGCTGGCATCTAGCGTCAAAGGCAGGGTGCCGACCCCACCTGGCAAAGCCAGGGACAAGCGCGCATCCTTGAAAAAGACGGGGCCAGCAAGCGGCAGGTCCGCCGGCAGGCCAGGGCTGGTCAGGGAAAGCGGGTGTTCCAGGCGCAGGCCCCGGACGGTCAGGCGGGACAGGCGTCCTTGCCAGAGACCCATGGGCGTGAAGTCGGCCTCAAAACCGTCGGCCCCGGCCTCTCCGCCAAGGGAGAACGCGCCGACGGCATGGGTCCATCCCAGATCATCAATGGCCAGCGCGGCCTGCGGATAGCCCAAGGCGCGCAATTGCTGCGTCCAACTGGCGGCCAGCAAGCCCGGCAGGGCCAGCCAGAGCGCCAGCATCAGCAGAGCCGTGACAGCACCGGCGACCAGCAGCCTTTGTTTTTGTCCCCAAGCCCGCAATCCCGACCCCTTCCCGGCAAATTCCGCCGCCCGGTATGGCATCCCCGTCTTTCCATGCAAGGATGCGGCCGCTATCGTGGCACGCGCAACGAGGTAGAGATGATACCGCCCATGCTTTCGCGCCTGCTGATTCTAATCTGTCTGTTCCTGGCCGCGCCCATGGCAGAGGCAACACGACCCGCAGCCAATCCTGACGATACACTGGTCATGGAATTAAAGACCGGCACCGTGCTGATCCAGATGCGGCCCGACCTGGCTCCTATCCATGTGGCCCGTATCAAACAACTGGTACGGCGTGGGTTTTATGATGGGGTGGCATTTCACCGCGTGATTGCGGGATTTATGGCCCAGACGGGCGACCGCAGCGGCACGGGTCGCGGTGGCACGGGTCGCTGGCTGGAACTGGAAGCCAGTAAAGAGCCGCATGTGCGCGGCACCGTATCCATGGCACGCGGCATGAACCGCAATAGCGGCGACAGCCAATTCTTCATCCTCACCCGTGCGCAGGACCCGTCGCTGGATGGGAACTACACATTATGGGGCCATGTTATCAAGGGCCTGGACCTGATCGACAAGGTGAAGGCCGGAGATAAAAACAAGGATGGCTATGTGAGGGAACCCGACCGGATCATTTCCATGCGTGTCCAGTCCGACCCGCCGCGCGCGCCAAAACCGGCCGCACAAGCCAAACCGCAGGCCCCGCCGAAATAGCGGGTGGGCCATCCCGCCGCCCCTGTTCCCATCTGTGCCGCATGCCGCTATGGTGCGGATCGACATGCAACCGCGAACCGGGGCAACCGGTGGCAAGGACGACTGACATGGACCTGGAAAATACCCTTTATCTCGATCTGGCCGGTGGCCGCGTCACCATCCAGTTGCGCCCCGATTTGGCGCCCAAGCATGTGGCCCGTATCAAGGAACTGGCCCGCGAAGGCTTTTATGACGGGCTGACCTTCCATCGCGTGATCGAAGGCTTCATGGCCCAAGGCGGCTGCCCCGATGGTAATGGCATGGGCGGCTCCGGCCAGAACCTGCCGCAGGAATTCTCGCGTGAACCGCATGTGCGCGGCACCTGCTCCATGGCGCGGGCGGCAAACCCCAACAGCGCCGACAGTCAGTTTTTCATCTGCTTTGCCGATGCCCGTTTCCTGGATGGCCAGTACACGGTCTGGGGTAAGGTCACTGACGGCATGGAACATGTCGATGCCATCAAGCGCGGCCAGGGTCGCAACGGCGAGGTCAAGGACCCCGACCAGATCATCAAGATGGCCGTTGCCGCCGACGTGGACGCCGCCTGATCGTTGTATCAGGTCGGGTGATGTGAGGGACGCCGCCGCTGGGAAACCACGGCGGCGTTTCGCTTTTTGCCGACCGGCAGCGGCTCTGCGTAAGCGCTTGTCTTGCCAAGATAGAAATTGCGAAAGACTTCTGCTGGGATCAAATTATTGTTAACTATATATTCCCTTCGGCATTATCCCGGTTGCAACCCATGAATAAGCCTGCCCCCGCTCTGGAAATCTGCGGCCTGCGCAAATCCTATGGTGAGAAGGAGGCGGTGAAAGGGATCGATCTGACGATCCAGCCTGGCGAATTCTATGGCCTGCTCGGCCCTAATGGCGCTGGTAAGACCACGACATTGAAGATGGTGGTTGGTCTGCTGAACCCCAGCGCCGGCAGCATCCATGTGTTCGGCACCGATACCGCCGCCGATCCGGTGGCCGCCAAACGGCAGATCGCTTGGTTGCCAGACGAACCGATGCTGTATGACAAATTGACCCCGGTTGAGTATCTGGAATTTGTGGCGGGCCTGTGGGGCATTGATGCCAGAACCGCCACGGACCGGGCGGAAGAACTGCTCACCCGGCTAGAACTTTTTGATCACCGCCATGAACGCTGCGAGGGGTTTTCGCGCGGCATGAAGCAGAAAGCGGCCCTGGCCGGCGCGCTGATTCATGATCCGCGCCTGCTGATCCTGGATGAGCCGCTGACCGGCCTGGACGCCGCCATTGCCCGGCAGGTGAAGGATCTCCTGGCAGAACGGGCGCGGGCGGGCTGCACCATCATCCTGACCACGCATATCATGGAGGTCGCGGAACGGTTGGTGGACCGGATCGGCATCATCCAGCACGGGCTGCTGCTGGCCGAAGGCACCCTGGACGAGCTCCGGCAGCGGCACGGGCGTGATGGTGCATCACTGGAGGACCTGTTCCTTGACCTCGTCTCCGGCAAGGCGGTGGCCGCATGATCACCCTGAAACCCGGCGGGCTTGCCTGGCTGCTGCGCCATGAACTGCGGATGACGCTGCGGACCAAAAAGACCGGGCCCTGGGCCTGGGCAATCCTGATTGTCGGCATCCTGTTCATGCACGGTATCGGGGCACTTTCCGTCTTTGGTTTCTCCAAGTTGCGGTTGGCGCCGGAAAATCTGCATCTGATCTTTGGGGGTATGGGCCTGCTCTCTGTGGCCATCATGCTGGCCGCGTCATTACAGATGACGGTGAACGCGATTTATACGCGCGGTGATCTGGACCTCCTGCTCTCGTCACCCATTCGGCCGGGGACCATCGTGCCGGTGCGGCTGCTGGCGGTCGGTCTGGCCGTTATGCTGAGCAGCTTGGCCATGGCGGCCTGCTTCATGAATCCAGGGGCGGTCATGGTGTCGGCCCGTTGGCTGGTCGGCTATGTCACTCTGCCGGCCCTGTGCCTGCTGGCCGTGACTGTCTCATTCCTGTTGGTGCTGGGGCTGGTGAAACTGGTGGGGGCAAGACGGGCACGAACGGCAGCGCAGGTACTGGGCGGGGTGATCGGCATCAGCGCCGCTTTGGCAGCGCAGATCCCCAACATGAACAACAGTGCCGACAAAGCAACGCAGGCGCAGAATTTCCAGGCTATGGCCGCCCTTGGCGAACATCCTGCCATGGCACCGGTGCAGTGGCTGGGGGCAGCCCTCACAGGTGAACCACTCCCGTTCCTGGTGCTTCTGCTGGTGTCATTGGGCGGCTTTACCGTGGTCACCATGGCGCTGGGTCCGGCCTTTGTACGCAGCGTTAATGCCGCTGCTGGTACCGATTCCTCTCCGCGCCGCCAACAGGCGGATCAGCGGCCGTTCGCCATGCGCCTCCGAGGCATCACCGGTACCGTGCTTTGGAAGGAATGGCGCCTGATCCTGCGCGACCCGAGCCTGTTGACCCAGGTCTTCTCCATCCTGCTGGTGGCAGCACCGGTTGTGCTGCCCAGTGTCGGCAAACATATCAGCACAGCCTCTGGCGAACAGATGGCTTTCGGCTGGATGGGTGTGGTGCCTGTTGCCGGACTTCTGGCTGGGGCCCTGGTCTGGCTGGCCTTCGCCGGAGAGGATGCGCCCGATCTGCTGGGCACAGCGCCCGTTCCCGCCCGCCGCATGCTGCGGGACCGGCTGTTGGCCGCTGCCCTGCCGGCCATCGTGCCAGCCAGCGCCCTATGCTTCTACGTTTCACTGTCAACCCCATGGTCCGGCCTTCTGCTCTGGCTGATCATGCTGCTGTCGGTCACGACCTATCTGGCCATGGATATGCGGCAGAGCCCGGTGCTGGGCGGGCGCAAAGCCTTCCAGAAACGTTATCAGGGTAATCTCATCGCGCTGTTCGGCGAGATGCTGCTGGGCTTTGCGCTGTTCGGGCTGGGATGGTTTATCCTGAAGTTTCTGGCGCCGTTTTGGGCCGTGCCGCTGCTGTTGTTGCTGAATGCCGGTGCGCTGGTTGTGTTGCTGTGGCCGAAACGGAACAATGCCTGAGCGTCCATGTCCGAAAACCGCGAGCCGGCGGCAACGCCCCATGGCAGGATCAGGCCATGGAAACGCTCGACCCCACCGCCTGTTATCGCGCCGTTGCGACAAGAGATGCCCGTTTTGACGGGCGTTTCTTTACAGCGGTGCTGACCACAGGGATCTATTGTCGTCCGATCTGTCCGGCGCGCACACCCAAGGCAGAAAACTGTCGATTTTACCACACAGCGGCGGCAGCACAGGAGGCGGGTTTCCGTCCTTGCCTGCGCTGCCGGCCAGAGGCGGCCCCCGACCTTGCCGTGTGGCGCGGCACCTCCAACACCGTTTCACGCGGGTTGGCGCTGATCGCCGACGGCGCGCTGGATGGCGATGATGCCAGCGTCGATACGCTGGCCGGGCGACTGGGTGTCGGGGAACGGCAGTTGCGCCGCCTGTTCAAACAACATCTGGGGGCCAGCCCTGTCACGGTAGCCCAGACACGCCGGGTGCTGTTCGCCAAACAATTGCTGCATGAAACCGCCCTGCCCATGGCAGAGGTGGCTCTGGCTTCTGGTTTTGGCAGCATCCGCCGGTTCAACGAGACCTTTCAGGCGTTATATGGTCGTCCCCCGCGTGAACTACGCCGTCAATCCCTGGTCGCCGACCGGGCAGAGGGCAATGTCGCCCGCGATGGGGTCATCCTCTGTCTGCGCTACCGCCCACCGCTCGACTGGCCCGACCTTCTCTCCGCCATCGCCGCACAGGACGATCCGGCCGAACAGGTGACAGGCGAGGTCTGGCGACGCACCCTGCCCGACGGGCAGATCACCGTAACGGCCTTGCCGGCGGGCAATGCACTGCGCGCTGTGATCCATACCGGCGACATCCGGGCGTTGTCAGCCCTTGCCGCGCGATTAAGGCGGCGATTTGATTTGTCGGCGGACATGGCCAGCATCAATGACCATCTGTCTCAGGACCCGACCCTGGCCCCGCTGGTGGCGGACCGGCCGGGACGGCGCTTACCGGCGCCCTGGGACGGACCGGCCCCGCTTTATGATGGTGAGCAACGGTGGCACCCCTGGGGCGCTTATGCCCGCCGCCACCTGAACCTTTCCGACCTTCCGCTTTCCCTGGAACAGGCATCATGACCGACGCAAAACTCGACCATTTCCACGCCCTTCACCGGGGGGATAATCCACTGATCCTGTGTAACGTCTGGGATGGCGGCAGCGCGCGCATGATGCGCAGCCTGGGGGCCAGGGCCATCGCAACCACCAGCGCCGGTCTGGCCTGGGCCCTGGGCATCGCGGATGGCAACCGGTTGCCCCCCGACCTGCTGCTGCACACCGCAGGCATGATCGTGCGGGCGGTGCCCGACCTGCCGGTCAGCATCGATATGGAAGCCGGATATAGCGACGACCCCACCAGTGTGGCTCATCTGGCCAAACAGATCATGGCCACCGGGGTGGTGGGGGTGAATATCGAGGATGGGGCGGGAATGCCCGATCTGCTGGCGGCCAAAATCAGGGCGATCCGTACGGCCGTGGGCCCCGGCCTGTTCATTAATGCCCGCACCGATGTCTATTTGCGTGGGTTGGCCCCAACGGGTGAGCGGGCGGCAGAGGTGGTACGGCGTGGCGCTATCTACACCCAGGCGGGCGCCTCTGGTCTCTTTCCCGCAGGCGCGACTGATCCGAATGAAATCAAATATATCGCAGATAATATTCATGTACCACTGAATGTTATGGCCCGCCCTGGGCTTCTCCCGGCGGCGGAACTAGCGACGCTGGGGGTGCGCCGGCTGTCGGCAGGATCGGCGCTGCCGGAACAACTCTGGGGTCGGGTTGCTGTCTTGGGTGCGGCGTTCCTGCGCGATGGTGTTTCCGATCCGGTTTGCGCCGATCCCATGCCCTATGGCCAGATCAACAGCCTGATGGCGGGCGCGTCGGCCTAAGCCTGGCCGCTGGAGACAATCATGCCCGTTCGTACCATGGGTCCCGGCCGCAAGGGTCTGCTTCCCCTGCTGGCCGTTCTGGTCACTGTCATCAGTTGGGGATCAGCCTTTCCCTCCATCCGCGTGGCGCTGACGGCCATGGACCCGCTGCCCCTGGCGGCAGCACGTTTTGCCATGGCAAGGCTGCTGGCCCTGTTGTTTTTATTGCTGACCCGCCCTCTCCTGCCGCGTGGGCTGGATGCGGTGCGCTTTGCCGCCTGCGGGGGGATTGGGATCGCGCTCTATAACCTGCTGCTGAATACGGGACAGCAGACCGTGGCAGCGGGAGCGGCCAGCTTCATCGTCAACGTGGCGCCGGTGCTGACCGTGATCCTTGCCACCCTGTTCCTGAAGGAGAAATTCCGACGCTGGGCTTGGATCGGCATGGGGATAAGCATGGCAGGCGTCGGGTTGATCGCGTCGGGACAACCAGGTGGCCTGCGCTTTGGCAGTGGGGCGACCCTGCTGATCGGTGCCGCGGTCGCCACTGCCACCTATTTTGTGGTGCAACGCCCATTGGTGGGCCGTTATGGCGCGCTGCCCTCCACCGCGCTGACGCTGCTGACCGGCGCCCTGTGGCTGACGCCCTGGCTGGGCCAGGGGGTACAGCAGGCGTTGGCCGCCCCATGGCCGGTACAAGCAGCGTTAGTCTTCCTGGCCTTGTTCCCGGCAGCCATCGGTTATGCTGCCTGGACCTACGCGCTGGGCCATTTCGGTGCTGCGCGCGGGGCCAATTTTCTCTACATGGTGCCGGTGGTCGCTTCCACCGTCGCCGTGCCCCTGACGGGCGAGTTGCCCTTATGGACGACATTGGCCGGCGGTGCCCTGGCGCTGGGGGGTGTCGCGCTGGTCAACACCAAGGGACGGGGCTGATGGTCACACCTGTCCGGCCACCAGGACCTTCACGGGATTATAGGTTGCACGATCCCCGTTCGGCTGGCTGCGCAGGGCCAGCAGGGGGGCGTTTACCCGACCCAGCACCCGCGACCCGCCGTCGGACAGACGGACCACTTCCGCTTCTTCCGCCATGATCGCCGCCTGACAGCCGGCGGCACGGGCCAACCGTGCATGGGCCTCCAGATGCATCTCGGTCCCATGCACCGGCAGGGCAATGCGCGGGCGCACCAGGGCATAAAGCTCCCGCAATTCGTTCGCGCCGGGATGGCCGGAAACATGCAGCGGCTCGCCACCCAGCAGCTCGGACCCCATCAGCACTTCCACGCCACGGGCACGCAGCTTGGAAACCACTTTTTCCACTGCTTCCTCGTTTCCGGGGATGACACGGGCCGACAGAACCACCGTGTCGCCGGCGCCAAAGGGCGGGAAACGACGCTCGCCACGGGCCAGCTTGGCCAGGGCCGCCCTTTCTTCACCCTGCCCACCGGTACAGATCAGGGCGACCTTATCACGGTCCAACCCCTTCAGATGGGCGGGTTCGGTCAAAGGTTCCGGCACATGCTCCAGCAGACCGAGGTCGCGGGCCACTTCCTCGCAATTGCGCATGGAACGACCAGCCAGCGCCACCTGACGGCCGGCATCGGCGGCAGCGGCAATAGCAGACGCCACACGCGCTACATTGGTGGCAAAACAGCATATCGCGATCTGCCCCTTGCGGGTGGCGAACAACTGATCAAAGGCTCGGCGTACCTGCGCTTCCGATGTAGGTGGCATATCCTTATGGGCGTTGGTGCTGTCGCACAGCATGGCCAGCACCCCATCATCGCCCAGCTTGCGCAAAGCGGCGATATCGGTTGGCTGACCAATGCCCGGTTCCGGATCGAACTTCCAATCACCGGTATGCAGCACTGTTCCAGCCACCGTATCAATGGCCAGCGCCACCGGTTCGGGAATGGAATGGGTCATGCGGATGGAGCGGAAACCGAAGGGGCCGATATTGAAGGCACCACCAACTGGGTAGCTGTTCAACGTCACCTTTTCCAGGGCGCCAGCCTCATCGAGACGGCGGGCAATCAGCTTGGTGGCGAAAGGAGTGGCCCAGATCGGGCAGTCAATCGCTTGCGGCCACAGCCGGTCGATGGCGCCGATATGGTCTTCATGGGCGTGGGTAACCACCAGGGCCAGCAACCGGTCACGGATGGGGGCCAAAAAGGCAGGGTCGGGGATCACACAGTCAACGCCCTCGACACCCTGGTCGGGGAAGGCGATGCCGGCGTCAACCAGCACCCAGGACCCGTCATGCCCATAGAGTGTCCAGTTCATGCCAATGCGGCCCAGGCCGCCCAGAGGCACTACCAGAACTTCGCCCTTGCCCGGAACGGGCCAGCGGCGGTCATAATCAGTGTAACGGTGGAAGGGGATGACGGTGGCATCCGCCCGGTCGGTATCCGCACCGGCCCCGATACGGGGGAGCGCGGGAACGCTTTCATGCAAAGCGTCGAAATCAGTCTCTGTCATGCCCCACCCTTATCCCGCGTCGCAGCAACTTTGTCAAAGCTGCTGCGCGCGGGTCAGGCATGGGATTTTGGTCAGGCCAGCCGCAGGCCCAGCCAGCGGCGGGCGACCGGCACCTGTCGCAGGATGACCAGGTCGATCAGGGCCACCAGGATGACCGAGGCCCCCAGCAAGGGCAGGAACAGGGCAAAACCCAGCAGGATCATCCCCATCACCGCCGGACTGCCCTTCAGGCGCAGCGGCGGCGGCGCCCCCAGCGCGCCGGCCGGGCGACGTTTCCACCACATCACCGCCCCGCTGACCGACAAAAGGACAAGACCCAGGGCAGCGACAACGCCCAGTGCCTGGTTGACCCAGCCGAACAACTGCCCCTCATGTGCCGCGATGCCGATGCCGACCACCCGGTCGATAACATGCCGGTCACCGAAATCTTCCCGCCGGACCATGGTACCGGTGGACCCGTCCAGGTCGATGGCGACGCGGTTGGGCCGGTTGGCTGTCATCGACCGCACAGCCCAGTTTCCGCCCACGCTGGCCGGCAGGTTGATCAGCACCGGCGCGGCCAGATTCAGTGGCGTGACCCTGGCCACCACCTCTGTCAAGCTGACAGCGCCAACCATCATATCATCCATGGACAGGCCGGCATGATGCATTCCATCGGCTTCTGCATGATCATGGGCGTCATGGCCCGCCCGCTCGGCGCGGCGGCTGGTGGTCCAGTCCTGCTGAACTGCCGCCGTGCCGGTGGCCTTGCGCACCGTTTTAAAGGCTTCTCCCCATACGGATGCCCAGGGCAGACCAGTCAGCAGCAGGAACAGGGCCAGGAACGACACCCACAGTCCCACCACGGCATGCAGGTCGCGCCAAAAGGTCCGCCCGCCCGCCGTCAACCGGGGATAAAGCACGCCCGCCCATCCCTGCTGACCGCGTGGCCACCAAAGGTACAGGCCGCTGACCACCATAACGATACCCCAGCAGGCGGCAAGCTCCACAAACAGCGACCCATTATCGCCCAGCAGCAATTCACCATGGAACTTCTTGATCTGCTGCATCAGGCGGTCTTCCTCCCGGATCTTGTGCAGCACCTCCAGCGACTGGGGATGCACATAGACCCGCCACACCGCCCCCTGCCCATCCCGCACCAGGACGCGCACCGCATCATCTGCCTCCTCCGGCAGGATGTAGGTGCGCAAGGTGCCATCTGGCACGGCCGCGAGGGCGGCCAGTGCCTGCGCGTTGGCATCCGCCGCCGGCCCAGTCAGGACCAAATGGTCATAGGGCCGGTCGATGAACGCCTCCACCTGCGGCTTGAACAGGTAAAGCGCACCGGAAATGGCCAGGGCAACGATAAAGGGCACGCAGAACAGGCCCGCATAAAAGTGCCAACGCCAAATGGTCCGGTAATCCAGCCATCCTTTGGCCGAAAGAGCTTTGCCCGGCCCTGTATCGCCGGATGACTTGGTCGACAGGTCCGTCATGGCGTCAGCCCTTCCATTTCAGTTCAAGTGTGAAGGTGCGTTGCGGATAGGGGTGGAAGACCCAGGCCTTGTCATTGCCGATATTGTCGACACCGACACTGATCTGCGTCTGGCTTGTCACATCCCAGGAGAGTTTTGCATCAAAGATCATCAGCTCTGACATGTAGCCATAGGTATCGCCGCGTTGCGTACCTTCCAGATTGGTGTTCGGGCGCGACGCATAACGCCAGCCGGTAGAGATTTGCCAATCCGGTGCAAACCGGTAGCGGGCGTTGCCGTTCAGCCGCCATTTGGGGATACGTGGGAACTGCACCCCCTCAGAGGCCGGCACCGACCGGTTGCGTACCGTCTGTGCGTCGATCCACGCGGCGTTAAAATCAAGGTCCAGCCCCTGGATGCCGCCAAGATTCGCCGCCTCAACGATCCCCTCCACGCCCCACTGACGCACGATGTCGATGTTTTTAAAAGAGGAGGTGACAATGCCGAACTGGTTGAAACCCTGCTGGTTGAAAATCGCATCCTCAACCCGCTGATAGAAAATGCTGCCCGTGAAGCGGATATCATCAAAGGCCCGGCGCAGCATCAGGTTGGCATCGCGCGACTTTTCCGGTTTCAGATTGGGATCGAAGCTGTTGATGTCAAAATTGCCATTGCCGTCCAGACGCCCCTGAAACAGTTCCGCGACCGTGGGAAAGCGGGTGGCGGTCGCCAGGCTCACCTGCCCGACCCAATCACCCGGCAGGTCAATGTGGAGACCAGCGGACGGATTGACTGCGGTATCACTGCGATCCGTGTAGGACTGATAGCGCGGTGTACCGGAAACGCGGCTGCCAATGCGCCCGTCAAACGCCCGCCAGTGATCAACACGCAGACCACCGGTCAGTTTGACTGCCGGCGTTACCTGCCAGGCATTATCGACAAAGGCGCCCAGTTGCCGGGACCGGCCGCCGGTGCCTGTGGTGAAAATCGGTGTGGCCCCAGTACGCCAATTACTGACGCCATAGATGGTCTGATCGGTTTCATACAGGCTGCTGTTGAACCCGATAGCCAGTTCATGGTCGCCCAGCGTGCGCTCCACCTGCCCATCCCCAGTCCACCAGCCGGTATCCCCCTGGCGTGTGTCAGTGCCAAGGGTGCTGTTGATCCCGTTCAGATAGCCGGTCGATGTCCGGGCGCGCTGCTTGTCGATGATGAAGCGTGACAGGTTCAAGCTGGCCTGCCAGTCGCCCACTGGCCCCTCCAGTTTCAGCCCCCCCAGGATTTCCCGCCGTTCGGTTACCGACAGGTTGATAGCGGGCAAGGTGAATTGCCGCCCATCCACCGTGACCCGGCCGGTAAAGACCGGATTGCCAGCCGCATCCCGCAGGTAGGTGGTGGGACTGGTACCGTCATATTCGCTGGTCCAGAGCACGGCCAACAGAGCGGCATTCCAACCATCGCCGAAATCATACCCGATGCGGCCACGCAACTGGTCCTGTGTGGTGTCCTCAACCGTGAAAGCACCAGAGACCGGCGTTTTGGTGATCAGGTCCGGGTCGGTGACAGCCCCGGTCACAAGGGTTGATGCCGCCGAACCCGTGGCAGGTGTCAGTTGATAGAATTGCTGCGGATGGCCCTGGTTCTCCAACCGACGGTAGGAAAGGCGGGCGCTCCACGGTCCATCGTCCTGTTTCCAACCGAAACCGGCCTCCCCGGTATAGCCATCGAAATTCCGGTCCGTGCCGTACTGTTTATAGGGCTGCACGAAGTACTGTGCCGTGGCAAAAGCTTCCACACCGTCCTGCGGGGGCTTGGTGGTGATGGAGATGATGCCACCCATCGAATTGCCCGGATAGCGGGACGAATAGGGGCCATAAACGATATCGAACTGCGCCACTTCGCCAGGACCGACCACACCCCATTTGGGCGGAAAGCCGAAACTGTTGCCCAGCAAATTGGAAACGGTGAACCCGTCGACCTGCACCAGCGAACGGGCTGATTGCGTCGAATGGGTGCCACGGAAACCGGGAACGGCATTGGCATCACCGATGAAGCGTTTGCGCACGAAGAAGTTCGGCGCATATTTCATCAGGTCTTCGACATTCACGGCATTGATGGCGGCAAAATGCTCGGCACCTAAGGAAACAGACAGGCCGCGCGGCACGATGGTGATGGGTACATCACGCTGGCCGATGACAATCACCTCCTGGATGGGGGTGGCTTCGGCGACCTGGGATTCCTGACCAAAGGCAGGCGTGGCAAAGGCGACAAGGGCAACCGAAGCCGCCAGGCTTCGGGCGCGAAAAGGCGTGCGGGGCACGGCAAATTCCTCCGGCGACCGGACCCACGCCTGTAAATGTCTCAGGCGGGTGGTGCCAACTATGGATTTCCTGGGATGGTTAGGATCAGCAAGCCCAGGAAAGCGGCGGCGCCCGCGCGCCCAGCGTCGGACCGCACCACAGGCGGCGACGCCGTAAAGGTGTGAAGGAAGAACGGATAACCGCATCCAGCACCGCCGGCAGCAACAGCGCCAGCAGCAAAAGGACCGGGCCTAGAAGGGTCATACCCATAAAGGGACAAAGGCCCTGATGGGCGGTATCAGCGGGGGCCGCACCATCGCCATCCGCCCCATCCATCTGGATGCTGGCCGATCCGACGCTGGTACAGATCACCAGCCAACCCTCGCCATTGTCCGGATTGAGGTTGGGCATGTAGCCGCCGGGGATCATGCCCCGCAGCAGCAAGGCAAGCAGCAGGGTCCACGGCGCCACTTGCCGTGCCATGACCTTGAAGACGGACAAAATCCCCCTGCTCATACCGGTGTAATGAACCCAAGTACCAGGCGCGTCAATGGCCCCCTGGTGCGACGCAATGGCCACCCTCCCTTTCCTCTGCTGCATGTCGGGGAAAGCATCTCGGTGGCGAGGTCGGGCATTCATCACACCTGACCTTGGCACAGCCTCTACCCGCACCGGTGGCAGGCTCTGTTAGCTTTCTGCTAAACTGCCGACATGCAGGACCCCCTACCGCCCGAACCATTTCCCTGGCCCTTTGACGGTGACACCTACCGTATGACCATGGGCCTGCGCAGTCAGGACCCGGCCACGTGGCTTGCGCCCGATGCGGGCTGGACGGCGCAGCTAACCGAACGGTCGAACCGGCTGCGTAATCAGAAATGGGATGTGTTGGCCCTGATGCCAGAGGGGCTTGACGCAGCCGGCGAGTGTCTGACCCTGGTCAGCACCCATCTCACCAACCATTTTCCGGGCTGGTTTCAGCGCCAAGCCGACGGGATCCACAGTTCGGTGACCGGTACAACGCTGCGAATGGCAGATTTTGATCACCCGCTGCACATGGCAGCCCATCTGCAGCCCGACGATCTGTGCCTGATGACCCCATCGGCGGGGGGCTGGCGGTTGACGGGCGGGGCGGTTTGTTTCCCTTCCCACTGGTTCCTGCCGCATATGCTGGGCAAGCCGTTGCCCGGTATCCACCGGCGGGTTCCCAGCTATGCCACCACCCTGGCCACACCCGTGGACCGGTTCTTCGACATGCTGGCCGCCGGCCGCACGGTCTGGCGGGTCAACTGGACCCTGGCGGACGACCCGGCACTGTTTCAGCCCGGCACCGTGGCGCATAAACCGGTTGATGCCAGCATCAACGACAGCAATGGCGCAGACAGGTTGTATTTACGGGTGGAGCGGCAAACGCTGACCAAACTGCCGGTCAGCGGCGCCGTGATCTTCACCATCCGTACGCATATGCGGCCGCTATCCGCTCTAAACGGGGCGCAACGGTATCAGTTCGCTTCCATCCTGCGGAGCCTTCCCGATGCTGTTGCGGCCTATAAGGGGCTGCAACGGACAGGGGCGATGGCCTTGGCCGCTCTGGATGACGTCAGATAAGCGTTTGCAGTACGGCGCGGAAGTCCGGTGGAAGGGGAGCAGGGCGGCGAGTCTCACGGTCCACATAGACATGGGTGAAATGGCCCGCAGCCGCAGCCAACTCGTCCCCAACCTTGAACACTCCCACCTCATAGCGCACGGAACTGTTGCCCAGATGCGCAACACGGATGCCGATTTCGAGACTGTCTGGAAAGGCAACCGGCGCGAAATACCGGCAACCCGTCTCCACAACCAGGCCGATGGTCGCACCTTTATGGATGTCCAACACACCCTGGTCGATCAGATAGCCATTCACCGCCGTATCGAAGTACGAATAGTAGGTGACGTTATTGACATGGCCATAGACGTCATTGTCCATCCAGCGCGTGTCCAACCGGCGGAAATGACGGTAATGGGCGCGTGAGGGGGCCGTGGGACGGGTCATGGCGGGGCGGTTCCTGTAATGTTGGGCGCCGGGTCAGCGCATACGGCGAATAACACCTTCTTGTGCCGTGCTGGCAATCAACCGTCCCTGCCTGTCGAAGATCCGGCCATGGTTCAGGCCGCGCCCACCCCCGGACCAGGGGCTGTGCGTGGTGTAGAGCAGCCAATCATCGACCCGGAAATCCGGCTCATGCAGCCAGACAGCATGATCCAGACTGGCCCCCTTGGCGGTGCCGGCCAGCCAGTTGATGCCATGCGGCAGCAGCGATGATCCCAACAACACCATATCGGACATGTAGGCTAGCGCCACCCGGTGCAGGTCGGGATGATCCGGCATGGTGGCTACGACGCGAAACCAGACATGCTGGACCGCGTCATGCGGCAGCCCATCGGTGGGGTCCACCCGGTTAACATGCCTTAGCTCAACCGACCGCAAGCGTTTCAGAAAGGCCTGGGACGGGGCCGGCAGTCGATCAATGAACCCTTTCACCACCTCGGCCTCGGCAGGCAGATCGTCAGGCATGGGAACCGCAGGCATCCGGTAATCGGCATGCGCCAGGCCCGGTTCAGGCCGCTGGAAGGATGCCGACAGGGTCAAGATCGGCTCACCACCCTGGATCGCTTCGACGCGACGGGTGGCAAAGCTGCGCCCATCGAAATCGCGGTGGACACGCAGGTCGATCGGATAATCCTCATCGCCACCGCGCATGAAATAGGCGTGCAGCGAATGGGCGACACGGCCATCGTCGACGGTGCGGATGGCAGCGGCCAGTGCCTGGGCCACGACCTGACCGCCAAACACACGGCCACGCCCGCCGATCTGCCGCGACCCCTGGTATAGGTCGGGCCCGGTCTGCGTAACTGTCAGCAGGCGGACAAGCCTTTCGACCCTCTCCGCCGCGCTGGGCACTTCACCTTCTTCCCCGACGGCGACGGCGTTGGTCACTTCCATTGCGGACAATCCTTGTTCAAACAGGCGTATCACTATCCAAGCCCTGGCGGCTGGCTGGCAAGCATGGTGGCGGCATGGGTGATTTGCTTGTAGAAGGATGCCGTCCCCGACTGCGCCGCTGCTGCTGGAACCCCCATGGATCGCCTGACCGTCAATACCAGTCCCCGTCAACTGATTGACGGTGCGCCCGCTCTTTCCGCCCTGGGGTGGGGCATGTGGCGGTATCACGGCGATGATCTGGGCGCTGCGACGGCCCGCTGCATGGCAGCCCTGGAGGCCGGGATCACCCTGTTCGACACAGCCGATATCTACGGTTTCGACCATGAACATGGGTTTGGTGCAGCGGAAACGCTGTTCGGCCGGGTTCTGGCCGCCAATCCTGGTTTGCGTGGCCAGATTGTGCTGGCCAGCAAGGGCGGTATTCAACCACCGATCCCCTATCATCAACGCGGCGAGCAGTTGATTGCGTGTTGCGAGGCCTCGCTGCGTCGGCTGAATGTCGACTGCATCGATCTTTATCAGGTCCACCGCCCGGATTTGCTGGCCCACCCGGCGGAGGTTGCGGCGGCCCTGGACAAACTGCGCCAACAGGGGAAGATCAAGGCGGCCGGCGTCTCCAACTACACCCCGGCGCAGGTGGCGGCCCTGGCGGCACATCTGCCGTTCCGGCTGCTGTCAGTCCAACCGGAATTCTCCCCCCTGCATATCGCTCCCCTGTTTGACGGGGTGCTGGATCAGGCCTTGGAACGGAACTTGACGGTGCTGACATGGTCGCCGCTGGGGGGTGGCGGACTGGTGCGTGGTGCGGCAGATGCCCGCACCGCCCGTGTCGCCGCCGCCCTGGACATCATTGCCCATCGACAGGGCACCACCCGCGCCGCCGTTGCCTATGCCTGGGCCATGGTCCATCCTGCCCGCCCTATCCCGCTGGTCGGCAGCCAGACGCCTGACCGCATCCGGGAAGCTGCGGATGCCCTCAAGGTGGAAATGACGGGGGCCGACTGGTATGGCGTCCTGGTCGCGGCCCGTGGTACCCCAATGCCCTAGACCCCTGGCCGCCAGCGCCGCAGCAGCAGGGCATTGGCAACGACACAGACACTGGATGCTGCCATGGCCGCCCCGGCCAGCATGGGGTTCAGCAGCCCGGCCATGGCCAGCGGTACACCAATAATGTTGTAGATGAAGGCCCAGAACAGGTTCTGGCGGATTTTGGCAACGGTTCGGCCTGAGATCGCGATGGCATCCGCCACAAGCGCCGGGTCGCCGCGCATCAGCGTAATGCCCGCCGCCCGCATCGCCACATCGGTACCGGTGCCCATGGCGAAGCCAATATCAGCAGCAGCGAGGGCCGGAGCATCATTGATACCATCACCCACCATGGCCACCACCCGGCCGCCTTTGCGCAGATCGGCCAGCGCATCGCCCTTATCCTGGGGCAGCAGTTCGGCCAGCACCTCCTCTACCCCCAGGGATGCCGCGGTCGCCGCTGCCGCTCCGGCATTGTCCCCGGTCACCATCACCGTCCGGATGCCCAATGCCTTCAGCCGCACGATGGCTGCCGGCCCAGTCTGTTTGATCCGGTCACCAAAGGCGATCAGTCCCAACAGCATCCCATCGGCCACCAGATAGGACAGGGTGCGGCCCTGCGCCGTCAGGCCGCGTGCCACGGGCGCCAGATCCCGGATATCGATGCCGCGTTCTGCCATCAGCCGGGCATTGCCCAGCAGCAAATGCTGCTCCGCCACCTGTCCTTCCACACCCAGGCCCGGCAACGCACGGATCGCATGGGCCGCCGGCACAGCCGGCATGGCGTCACACACTGCCGCCGCCAGCGGATGTTGACTGCCCACCTGCAGCGCGGCGGCAAGGCGCAGAACCTGGATGCGGTCGCCCCCCGCCACCGGCTGCACCGCCACCACCGCCGGTTTGCCTTCGGTCAGGGTCCCGGTCTTGTCAAAAGCCACCACACCGATATCCCGCGCCCGCTCCAGCGCCTCCGCGTCGCGGATCAGAATACCGGCACGCGCCGCGACCCCGGTCCCCACCATGAGCGCGGTGGGTGTGGCCAAGCCCAGGGCACAAGGACATGCGATGACCAGCACCGCGACGGCGTTAATCAACGCCGTTTCCACCCCGGCCCCTGCCAGCAGCCAGCCGGCCAGGGTCAGCAGCGCCAGCGCCAGGATCACCGGCACAAAAATGGCGGACACTTTGTCGACCATGCGCTGCACTGGCGCCTTTCCCGCACTCGCCTGTTCGACAAGCCGGATGATCCGCGACAGCGTACTGTCGGCGCCCAACGCCCCCGCGGTCACGGCAATGAAGCCATCCAGGTTCAATGACCCGCCGGTGACAGCCGCCCCCGGCCCCTTGGCTACCGGCAGGCTTTCCCCGGTCAGCATGCTTTCATCCAGGTGGGTTGTGCCATCCAGGATCTCACCATCGACGGGCACCTGTTCACCCGGCCGCACCAGGACCACATCGCCGCGCTGCAACTGGGCGATCGGCATGGTGACCTCCGCCCCGTCACGACGGACCCGCGCCAACAGGGGCCGCAGCGCCATCAGCGCTTCAATGGCCGCACCGGTTTTGCGCTTGGCCCGTGCTTCTAACCATCGGCCCAGCAGCAGCATCGCGATGATCACCGATGCCGCCTCATAATAGAGGTGGGGCGCATGCCCGGCATGGGCGTCGAGCCACATCCAGCCGGACAGGCCCCACGCCGCCAAGGTGCCCAGCACGACGAGCACATCCATGCTGGCCGTACGGTGTTTCAAGGCGTTCCACGCTCCGGCATAGAAGGGCCAGCCCAGCCCGAACTGTACCAGACTGCCCAAGATAAACTGCGCCCAGGCTGGAAGGGGCGGACCGCCCAGCATCGGCAGCACCAGCGGCATGGACAGGATCAGGGCAAGGGCCGCCCGTGTTCCTTCGCCCAGACCCGGTTCTGACCTGGCGGTAATGGCGGTCGGGATATCCGCAGAGGCTGTTGGCTCCGCCGCCGCCGCGACGCCATAGCCGGCATTATGCACAGCGGCGGTCAGGTCATCATCGCTGACCTCCGCCACATCAATCAGGGCGATACTGGTGGCCTGTGAGATTTTGACATCAATCACGCCGGGTACAGCCCGCAGCGCCTTTTCCGCCTTGCCGACACAGGCTGCACAACGCAGGCCGGTCAGCGTCAGGCGTTTGGCCTGCACCACTGGTTCAAACCCGGCATTGGTGATTGCAGTGACCACTGCCACCGGAAGTTTCGGGCCGGCAGCGTCGCCAGGCGTGACCAGAACGCGCTGCGACGACAAGTTGACACAGACCGACGCCACACCCGGCAGCGCGGCCACAGCCTTTTCAATCCGCCCCGCACAGGAGGCACAACGCATGCCCTGCACGGGCAAAGACAGGCTTGCAGACGACATTTCAAACCCCTTCCGGCTGCTGGCCGGTTACTGGAGGGCACGGTCAGCAAACAGGAAAATTCGGGTTCCGGGCATTGACCCACCGCAAACCCACCTGTTGCTTTCGTTCATGTCCACGCTGTGTGAACCTTCCCACAATGGGAAGGTCAAGGGGTATTTGTCCTGATCGGCTTGGCGCCACCGCCATTCAGGACGCCCGCAGTTCTTTTTTGAAGCGGTCCGCCAGGATTGGGTGGGCCAAGGCTGCGGCCACCACCGCCGGATCGGGATGTTTGTTGAGTAAAAGGGCATTCAGCCGCGCCACGGTCCAGGCTGCATCACCCCGTTGAACAAGGTCCACCGCATCCCCCGCCGCCACAATGCCTGCCCGCACCACCTGCATATACCAGCCAGGGGTGCCCGCCTTCATTGCCTGCGGGCCCAGCGCCTTGACCCCTGTCAAAACACCGGGCCAACCGCATCGGGGTACCGGTTGATTGACCATGACCAAAGCGGTCCCGATGGCCAGAACATCACCGATACGGGCATCGGCATCCCCATACCCGGCAAACAGCAGGTTCTCGCCAAAAGCCGGCCGTGGCAGGGCCTGGCCGAAGCGAGATTCCAGCGCAGCATAGGATTCCACGGCAAATCCGTGCAACGCTGTGTCGCCGATGTCACGGCTGCGGTAAGCGCTTTCATCCCCGTCCAGGCCGGCAGGGCCCACACCAACCGGCCCGGTCACTGGATGCTTGCCGATGCCGGTCGTCTCCTCCCGCCCTCGGGCGTTGGTGCGGGTTTGGACACGTCCGACATTCACCTGCAGAAGCCGCATCGCCCACCCGATAGGCAAAGGGCCGGTCACAATGGACCGGCCCTTACTGAACATCACACCGTGCGCCTGTTACTGGAACGCGTCGGCCGTTTCGATGATGTGGCTGACGATGCCATATTCCTTGGCCTCTTCCGCCGACATCCAGAAATTACGGTCGGTATCCACAGCGACGCGGTCATAGGGCTGGCCGGTTTCGCGGGCGATCTCTTCATTGATGCGTTTACGCATCTTGATGATTTCCTTCGCCTCAATGGCGATGTCAGTGGCCGGGCCGCCCACACCGCCCGCCGGCTGATGGATCATGAAACGGGTGTTGGGCAGGCAGAACCGGTCTTCCTTGGCAGCGCCCAGGAAGATATGGGCGCCGGCAGAGGCAACCCAGCCGGTCCCCAGCACCAGCACGCGCGGCTTTACGAAACGGATCATGTCGTGGATCGTGTCGCCGGATTCGACATGCCCGCCCGGCGAGTTGATGATCAGCTTGATCGGCTCATCATTCTCGGCGGCCAGACCCAGCAACTGTGCCGTCACGGCCTGGGCGACCTTCTGGTTGATCTCGCCGAACAGCAGGATGGTGCGGGCCTTGAACAGGTTCTGCGCGATGGAGGGCGGCGCCTTGGCCTTTTCCTCCTGGGCATCGGACTCCGGCTTTTCGTCCTCAAGACGGATCGGATTGACGAGCAAGGCGGCACTCCTGAATTTGGTATTCTGCATTCACTGACCTAGCGGGAAATGGGCTGCGGTTCAACCCATCATTGGATGGAGTTTCATACTTATGCCGACGGCCCAAAAATTTGACCGTCGGCACGGCGGCGACCGCCGACGCGCCGCCCATGCGGCGTAGCCAAGCCGCCGGAAGCAGCACCCGGCGATTGAGGGCACCGCTATTATGAGAGGTCGATCCAGACGCTTTTCAAGTCCGTGTATTTTTCAAGCGCATGCAGGCTCTTGTCGCGGCCGAACCCAGACTGTTTGAAGCCGCCGAACGGCGTGGTGATATCACCGGCATCGAAGCAGTTGATCCAGACCGACCCGGCTTTAATGGTCCGCGCCGCCTTCATCGCGGTGGAAATGTCGCGGGTCCAGATAGCCGAGGCCAGACCATAAATCGTGTCATTGGCGATCTTGAACGCCTCTTCCGTGGTCTTAAAGGTCAGGGTGGACAGGACGGGGCCAAAAATCTCCTCCCGTGCGATGGTCATGGAACTGTCGACACCATCGAACAGGGTCGGTTCGATGTAATAGCCACCGGTATCCGTGCGCGCCGCCGATCCGCCAAGCCGCAACGACGCCCCTTCTTCCTTGCCCTTGTCGATATAGGACAGGACACGTTCATGCTGTTTGGCATCGACCATGGCGCCCATGGTCGATGCCGGATCCAGCGGATCGCCGGGCGCCCAGCCCTTTGCATGGTGCATGACCCGCTCCAGGAACTCATCCTTGATGCTTTCATGCACCAGCAGGCGGGAGCCGGCGTTACAGACCTCCCCCTGATTGAAGAAGATGCCGCCGGCGGCATTGGCAGCGGCCTTATCCAGGTCGGCGGCGTCGGGCATAATGATGTGCGGGGTCTTGCCCCCACATTCCAGCGACACGCGCTTCAGGTTGCTTTCCCCTGAATAGCGCATGAAATATTTGCCAACCTCCGTGGAGCCGGTGAAGGCCAGCATGTCGACATCCATATGCCGACCAATGGCTTGGCCTGCCGTTTCCCCGAAACCAGGCACAACATTCAGCACGCCCGGCGGCACACCGGCTTCCACCGCCAGTTCACCCAGGCGGATTGCGGTCAGGGGCGATTGTTCTGCGGGTTTCAGCACCACGGAATTACCGGTGGCGAGCGCCGGCGCCACCTTCCACACCGCCATCATCAGCGGGAAGTTCCAGGGTACGACCACCCCGATGACACCCAGCGGTTCGCGCAGGATCAGCGACATGGCATCGGGGCCACTGGGTCCGACCTGATCATACAGCTTGTCGATGGCCTCCGCGTAATATTGGACGCAGCGCACCGACAGGGGGATGTCGATGGAGCGGCTGTCACGGATGGGCTTACCCATGTCCAGTGTTTCCAGCAGCGCCAATTCGTCGGCATGGTCCTCCATCAACCGCGCCAGCTTCAGCAGCACGGCCTTGCGCGCGCGGGGATGCTGATCACGCCACACACCGGATTCGAAGGTACGGCGCGCCGCAGCGACAGCCCTGTTCACATCCTCCGCGTCGCATTCAGCGACCTGGGTTAGCACCTTGCCGTCGCGCGGGCTGATATTGGCAAAGCTTTTGCCGCTGGCAGCCGGCACATAAGTACCGTCAATAAAGGCCTGGGTGCGGAATTGCAGCCGGGCGGCGCGGTCATGCCAGTTGGTGGCGGCGATGGCGTCCATTCTCGGTCTCTCTCCCGTTATGGCGGGCGTGCCCCGCCTGTCGGGTGAGAGAGTGCCCGCCCCCACGCGCGGCGGCAACCCCCGACATGGCAAAGACTTAAGGAACCCATCCCGGAAGGGCAGCCGCCTGACGTAGCCATTGCACCATGGTGGCCTCGTCCAGCCTATCATTTTCGTAGATGTCGATCCAACGTGCCTTCCCGCTGCGCGGGGTGCCACCCGGCGGCACAGGATCCAACGACAGACCATCAAAGAAAGTGACCTTCACGTACCGGGTGAGCACGTGGAAGGACAGGAACCAGCCTTTGCCTCCCATGCCATAGAACGGAGAGTTCCAGCGCACAGCCTTGCGCACGTCAGGCAGGGTAGCGACGATCAACGTGTCCAACTGGCGTCCCAGGCTGCTTTTCCAGCCCGGCATCGCGGCGATGTAGGCCTGAACGGGGGCATCGCAATCTGCCTTGGCGATCTGCGGATTGCCACCGGACAACAGCACGGTTCCCGTCTTCGGGTCCTTGGTCTGCATGGCTCTGTCCTTGTTTCCAGATCGGCACCAATGTAGCGGACAGACCCCCTCGCGGACAGGTCAATTGTCACGGGCACATCTTGGCAATTGCGTCAGCAATACTGACGTGTTCCGATGATGATCTCGATATCATCCGGCTGAATGTCCAATCAATGCGCCCCCTCCACATCGCCCTCGCCTTTCTGGTTGCCGTGATCTGGGGCGCCAATTTTGTCGTGATCAAGCTGGCGCTGACCGGCTTTCCGCCCATTCTGCTCACCGCGCTGCGCTTCACACTGGCCTGTCTGCCGGTCCTGTTCATTCCACGCCCGGCGGGGATCGGGTTCAAGCAACTGGTGCTTGTCTCCACCTTCCTGTTCACCGGGCATTACATCTTTCTGTTCGTGGGCATGGATCAGGGGATGGCGCCGGGGCTGGCTTCCATCGTGCTGCAATGTCAGGCTTTTTTGACCATGCTGTTTGCCGCTGGCATGCTGGGGGAGCGGCCCAAAGCACAGCAATTGGTGGGCGCCGGCGTGGCGGCATTGGGGCTGGTGGTGACAGGCAGCACGGTTGGTCTGGACGTAACCTGGATCGGCTTCATCCTGACACTGCTGGCGGCGGCCAGTTGGGCCATGGGTAATGTGCTGATGCGCCGGCTTCCACCCACGCCGACCCTGCCATTGATGGTCTGGCTGTCCACGGTGCCGCCCCTGCCCGTTCTTGCCCTGTCGCTGCTGGTGGAGGGGCCGGACAGGGTCTGGACGGCATTGACGGGCTTTGGCTGGACTGCCGGCCTGTCGCTGCTCTACATCGTCTGCCTGTCGACCCTGGTGGCGTTTGGCATCTGGGGCATGCTGCTGCGGGAGTATAAGGCCGGCGTGGTGGCGCCGTTTTCCCTGCTGGTGCCTGTGACCGGTACGCTTGCCGCCTACCTGGTTTTTGGTGAGACCTTCAGCCCTTTGCGCCTGCTGGGCATGGCACTGCTGTTCGCGGGCATCGTGATCACCATCCTGCCCCTGCGCAAGCGCCAGACGGTGACAGCCTGATCAGGGGACCACCGTCACCTTGGCGCGCATCTTTGGATGGATTCGGCACTGGATGGTGAATTCGCCGGGCACGGCAAATGTAACCGGCGTCTCCGTGCCGGGGTCCTGCAATCCGATATCAAAGATATTTTCCTGGGCCGGCGAATAGACATTGTGACCGAACGGGTCATCGTTACGAAAGATCACCTGTTCTCCCACTTTGATCGTCACGGCGCGGGGAACGAAGGAAATGTCACGCTGGGCGACAATCTTGGGCGATTGCGCCCCACCAGAGCCGGCCAACAGACCCAGCACCGCCATCGGCAAGGTTGCCCGCAACCATCGCCCCGGGTGTCGCGACATCCCTTCCCCCTTTTGGCTGTTCAGCGTTTATCCAGGATGGCGATATCGATAACGGCACTGCCATCGCCAATGCGGCCGATCTTCTTCATCGTCCCCCGCTGTACATCCAGATTGTACAGGGTTCCGCCGGCAACGGCGCGGCCATGATATTCGTCCTGGGCGTCGGTAAAGATGTCGACCCCTTCCACAATGGTCCCCGCGGGCACACCCAGCGGCCCAATGGTCCGCAGCACACCGTCATTTGGCGGGTCCTGTGACAGCCAGGCCCCGGTGCCGCTATCGACATTGAATAATTGTGTCTGCGTCGCGCCGGCAAAGGAGTTGATATAGGCACCAGCATAGACGGCGGGCGTTTTACCGGCATTCACCTTGTCGTTGGGATGATAGGCCAGCGGCTTGTCCACAGCGACCTGACCGGTATCAACATTGACGCGCAGATTCTGACCGTCCGAGCCCATGACGCGCAGCCGGTCGGCCTGCGGGTTAAAATCCACCACCACATGGTCAATGGCCGTCAGGGCAACCGACAATTTCGGACCGGCGGCGGCGGCGCCTGTTGCCAGATCAATGGTGTAAAGGCGGTTATCGGTCGCCAGACCATAGAGTTTCCCAGTGGCCGGGCGGACATCCAGGCCCAGCAACTTCCCCGTCACCCCGGTCACCGGCAGTACCGTAACCGTGCCCGGCGCGGTATCGGAGAATAGCAGCAATTCGTTGCGCTGGCTCAAGCCGGCGACGTCAAGCGCCAGGGCCGGGCCCGCCAGACCCAGCAAGGCCACAGCCATCAGTGCGGATTTTTTCTTCATCGCCCCCTCCCAACCGGCGGCAGCCCTTGCTGCCGTCGCGGTTAAACAGGTTAGGTCAATTCCCGACCCTGTCATTAGTCCTTTCGGACAGGCCACTATATCTTGATATTGAAGATGGCACAGATTTTCTGGCGCAACTGCATGGGTGAGAAGGGTTTGATGATGTAAGCATCGACCTTGTTGGCTCGCGCGGTTTGCACAAAATCCGCCGTCTGATTGCCGGTCAACATCAGAAACGGCATGTTCTCCCAGGTCTTGCGCACATGCTGGAGCAGTTCCAGACCCGTGACGTTGGGCATATTCCAGTCGGAAATGATCAGATCATACCGCAGTTCGCTCTCTTCCAGCGCATTGATGGCGGCCTGGCCGTCGGGCACGATATGGATATTCTGCACCCCCAGTTGCACAAGAACCTGCCGCGCCAGACGCTGCGCAAAGGCATTATCCTCCACCAGCAGGACATTCAGCTTCTCAAAACCTGGGATATGGTCACGTGTCAGCATGGGCGGGGCTTTTCAACGGGCGACAAGCAACGTGACCCGGTTGGCCAGATCACGCGGAGAGTAGGGTTTGACCAGATAGGCATCGACGGCATTCGCCTTCGCATTGGCCACGAAGTCAACACTGGCATGGGCCGTCAGCATCAGAAACGGCGTGTGGCGCCACACGGCACGCACATGGCGCAGCAGGTCCAGACCGGTGGCACCGGGCATGGTCCAGTCTGAAATGACCAGATCAAACGGTTTGCCATCGGGTTGCACGGCCGCTATCGCGTCGGTGCCATCGCGGTGGGCGGTAACGGTCCCGATACCCAGTTGCCGCAACACGCCTTGCACCAGTTTGGCCTCAAACGCATTATCTTCGGCCAGGAGCACCCTCAACCGGGCACCATCGCGCAACGCAATCATGGGCTCACCCCCGTCATCGCGGCATCATATAGGGCGCGTTGTTGTCGCAGCCACAGCACACCTTCATCAAGCTCCACCCGTAATTGGGGCAGCAGTATCGCCAATTGGGCTTCATCGCCCGCATGGCCCGCCGCCTCCACGGTAGCAGCGGTCCGGTAAACCTGGGCCAGTCCCAGGCTGCCCGCCGCTGATTTCAGGGAATGTGCCACTTCCCCCACCTGCTGCGGCACGGGTGGCGTGTCCGGCGGGAACAGGTCCGGCTCTACCTCCGGCAGAATGGAGAGGAATGTGTCGATCAGGTCCAGCGCCATGTCCGGACCCATACTGTCGGCCATCTCGACCAGCATTTCGGCCACAAAAGGTCCGGTACCGTTCAGCAGCGATCCAGCGGTGGCCCCCGCCTCCGCCATGTCCAGGTCAAGTTTGCCGTCCAGGCCACTGTCGGGGGCCGACGCCTTACCGTCGGGGAACAGGCGGTGTATGACCTTGAACAGGTTGGCCGGATCAATCGGCTTGGCGACATAGGCGTTCATGCCTGCATCCAGACAGCGCTGCACCCCATTGCCGCCGACGCTGGCCGTCGCCGCTACGATCATCACCTGGGCTGCCGGCCCTGGCAGCGCACGGATGGCACGGGTCGCGGTCATGCCGTCCATGCGCGGCATATGCACATCCATCAGGACCAGATCCAACGGGGGCTGCGCGTCGCGCACCACGGCGACTGCTGCTTCCCCATCCTCGGCGAACAGCACATCATGCCCATGTTCAGCCAAGGCACCGGCCAGCACCTTGCGATTGACCGCATTGTCGTCGGCAACCAGGACCCGCAGCGGGCGCACCGCGTGCTGACCATAATCAACGACCATCTCTGTCGTGACGGGACTGCCCTCCACCAGCGGGATTTCAAACCAGAAGGTGCTTCCCTGGCCCTGTGCGCTGTCGACACCGATGCTCCCGCCCATGGCTTCTACCAGCTTCTTGCAGATCGCCAGGCCCAGACCGGTGCCCCCAAAACGCCGGGTGATGGAACTGTCGGCTTGCACAAAGCTGCCAAACAGCTTGGCACGGGCCACCTCGGAAATCCCGATGCCGGTATCCGCCACCTCCACCCGCAGGCGGGTGCCATTGGCATAGGGCTTGGCGCGCAGGGTAACACCGCCGGTTTCTGTGAACTTGATGGCATTGCCCACCAGGTTCAGCATGATCTGCCGCAGGCGATTGGGATCTCCCTTCAAATAAGGGGGCAGGGCCGCATCCACCTCTTCGCGCAGCCAGAGATCCTTTTCCTCCGCTCTGTTGCGCATCAGCATGGTGGTGCCGGCCATCAGCGAGAGCAGTTCAAAATCCAGAATCTCGATATCGGCCTTCCCGGCCTCCAGTTTGGAGAAGTCCAGGATATCATTCAGGATGCGGAGCAGCGATTGGCCCGATTGCAGGACCGTGGTTGCCAGCTTGGCCTGTTCCTCGTTCAGGCCGGAGCGCAGCAGCAGCCGGGTCAGACCCAACACCCCGTTCATTGGGGTGCGGATCTCATGGCTCATCATGGCCAGGAATTCGGATTTGGCGCGGGTCGCGGCTTCGGCCTTTTCCTGCGCCTCCCGCACCACCGCCATCGCCCCCTTAAACACCCCCAGGGCGCCGGCTACGCTGCCGATTTCATCGCGGCGGGCGGTATGTGGCACCACCACATCCATATCACCGCCGGCCAGTTGGATGGTGGCACGGGTCAGGCGGTTCAGCGGCGTCACGATATTGCGGATCAGCGCGATGGTAATGCCGACCAACAGCGTGAACAGGACGGTGATCAGGATGGTTGTCTGGTCGGCGGCCGATTTGATCGTCTTCTCCGCCGCCAGTCGGAACCGGTAACCATCCTCGGCCGCCATCTGGGTGACAATTTCCAGATTGGTGATAATGCCGGCGCTCAGTTTCTCCATACCCGCCATGGCGGCCCCATGATCAGGTGAGTCTTCCTGCATGTCGGTCAGTTGCCGAACCGCCGACAGCCAGGCAGCATTCTGGTCCCGGATACGGGCGGTATAAGTACGGATTTCGGGGTTGATGCCGCGATCATCCACCACCGCCAGACTGGCCAGAAAATCCTCGTCATTGAGTTCAAGATCTTCGCGGAAATTTTCCGGCAGGCCATCTGGCGATTTTAAGGCCCGGTCCACCATCAGATCCAGCATGACAAAATTGGTCTGGGCCAGACGGGCATAGTTGATGGCCTGCAATGGCTGGTCATACATACGGATGACAAGGTCACCGGTGGAACGCACGACCAGGACGGCCACCAAACCAATGGTGACGGCTGCCAGCACGGCTACCGCAAACGCCGCCGCCAATTTGAAGCGGATGGTCCTGAACATGCCCTGCGGCCCCGTTGCAAAAACCTTTTGCCTTTATGCGCGCAAGCCCTGTGTCCGGGCAAGACAAGGTCACCGCGCCGGGTGGATACAATTGTTTCAAACCACCTCGGCGCCCACACGGCTTGACAGTATCGGCGCCCCCTGGTGCCATGCCCCCTCTCTTCAACCGCAATGGGAACGCCCCCCGGAATGACCAGCAACCCCGACCCACTCCACGAGATCGAGATTTTTCGGCAGCACTACCCCGCCGTCACGGCCGTGGATGTGTTGCTGCCCGATCTGTGCGGGGTGTTCCGGGGTAAACGGGTGCCGATTGATGAGGTGGCGAAAGTATGGAAGGAGGGTGTGGCCTTTCCCGGCTGTACCTTCGCTGTCGACATCACCGGCGACACGGTGGAAGAGACCGGCATGTCGGTGGAAAAGGGCGTGCCCGACCGGATCTGTCGACCGGTGGCAGGCACCCTTGCCCCGGTTCCCTGGGCGGCCAAGCCGCTGGGACAGGTGATGCTGTCGATGCGCGATGGCGACGGTTCCCCCTTCCCCTATGCGCCGCGCGCCCTGGTGGAGACCCTGGTCGCGGAACTGTCGCGGCGTGGACTGACGCCCATGGTCGCCATCGAACTGGAATTCTACCTGTTCAACCGTGACCGGGCCGCCGATGCGCCGCCGTCCCCCCCAGTATCGAAACGCAGCCGCCTGCCCCAGAACCGCACCCAGGTCTATGGCCTAACCGAACTGGAGGATTTCGAGGAGGTGCTGGACGAGATCACGGCCGCCGCGCAGGCGCAGGGTATCCCGGCCGGCACCGCCATTGCTGAATACGGCCCTGGTCAATACGAAATCACCCTGTCCCACCGGCCCGACGCCTTGCGCGCGGCCGACGATGCCGTGCTGTTTAAGCGGGCGGTGCGTGGTGTTGCGCACAAACACGGGTATGAGGCGAGCTTCATGGCCAAGCCCTATACCGATCAGGCCAGCAGTGGCATGCATATCCATATGAGCGTGCTGGATCAGGACGGACGCAACATTTTCGCGGACGCGTCGCCGGAAGGGTCCACTGCGCTGCGGCATGCCATTGGTGGTATGGCGGCCATCATGCCGGCCTGCATGGCGTTGGCCGCCCCCGGCGCCAATAGCTGGCGGCGGTTCCAGACAGGGTCCTATGCGCCCACGGTCATTGGCTGGGGGGTGAATAACCGCACTGCGCCGTTGCGCATCCCAGCGGGCGGGCCGGACAGTCGGCGGGTGGAGTACAGGATCGCTGGCGCCGACGCGAACCCCTACCTGGTGCTGGCTGGCATGCTGGCAGGCCTGCTGCACGGGTTGGACGGCAAGATAGATCCCGGCCCGGCCCTGGAGGGCAACGCCTATGAGGCTAAGGCCCCTCGTCTGCCCGATGAATGGGGAATGGCACTGGACCTGTTCCAGGGATCAGCGGAGCTGCGCCGCTGGCTGGGTGCCGCTTTTGTGGAGACCTATGCCATCACCAAACGCGCCGAACGGGCCAAGTTCAACCAACGGGTCACGCCGTTGGAATGGGAGTGGTACCTGCGGGGATGATGGGGCTGTCCGTGACCCTTCCTGACGCGTAAGGCCAAGGAGGGGTCACGGAAACATCCGGTCCGGATGACAAGCCACCCCCCAGATCAGGCCGCCGCAGTCAGGTCGCTGAGCTTGGTCAGCAGGTAATCCACATCGTCGCTGGCCAGTTCTTCAAACTGGGTCAAGATGCGTTCCAGCATGCGACGGCGGTGACGTTCAAGGTCATGATCAAGACCGTCGAAGTCTGTCTCGTTGGCGACATCCAGGGCGATACGCAGCGGCGGGTACAGTTTGGGGGGCAGACCCGTGCGGTCGAACAGGGATTTGAGGCCCAGACGGCCCGCATCATGGATCAGCAGCCGGGCATTGTTGATCGGCACCTGCCCCAACTGCGCCATGGCCATTTCAAAGAATGGCACATCGCCCATACACAAGGCCCGCAGCAGTAGAGAGGGGGTCAGGCGGTGGCTGCGGCGCAATTGCACCACCAGCTTTTCCAGATCCGCATCACCGGCCCCGCCGACCAGACCATAGGTCGCCTTTTCCCGCGTCTGAATCACGATGTCGGCGGCGACATCGTTGGGCAGTTCATGCTTGGCGACCAACCGTTCGCGCAACTGTTCAGAAACCAGCGCCACCAACCGCTCGGCCACAGTAACCGGCAGCTTGGCCCGGTTGATCATGGGACCGGCCACGGCTTCACTGTCCGGGAACCGGTCCAGCGCCTTGACCAGTGCCTGCTCGCCAACCGCCGCCGTCTCATTCGACATCAAGGTTGCGACAGCCTTTTCGCTGCCGCGTTCCACCAGGGCATCGGCCACGGATTCGGTCACGTTGGGGCGTTTGGCCACCGCCGTCTGCTTTTCCGACGAGCCTGAGCGGATAATCTCCACCAGATCGTCATCCGTCAGAACTGTCGACACCTCAATAAAAGGCAACGACACTTCTTCGACATCGCGCGCCATCGACATGGCGATATCGCGCGGAATGCCGGCGTTGGTTTTCAGACTTTCGGCCAGGGCAGCGCGCACACGGGTTGTCACGTCGCGCGCCATGATGCGCACGATGTCCTCTGCCAGCACCCTTTCCGACGCGGTGAGGTCCGTCGCGGAAAAATGCTGGGCAACCTTCCCGGCCATCTCGGCGCGGGTATTGGGCGAAGGATCGGTCAGCAGCCGCTGAACATCCTGTTGGGACAACTTGTCGGACATGGGGTGGACAAACCCTCCCTGAGACGACGGGGCGAAAACATGGCGGCATGACGCACAGCAGCCAAGCGTCGCTCCTGTTCCATTAACATTTAGTGCAAGGCGCTGCCAATTGCGAACGCCAAAAACAAGAACAAGCCGAAACAATCTACCCGTGGCACGCAGAGCGGACGGACACCATCATCCAGAAGGATAGGTGTTTTCCTCTCGGTGGCGGATGGCGGCGATCCATCGACGCGATCCACCGCTGATCCTTGCCGAATCGCCCGGTCAGCGTTGGATCGGCCCCGTAGCAGCAAAAGCAGCGGCGGCCGCGGGGTGCGGCGGGGCCGTCCGGGCACGGTCGGCCATGGTGTCCCTTGTCAGCCCATTAAAGACCGGATGTTGCTCCACCAGTTCCGACCGTTCCTCCAGCAACACCCGAACCACTTCGCGGATTGTCTCATCGGGCACATCGGCGCGGGTGACCAACGTCGCCGCCACCCCGATGCTGCTTACCGCCTCCTGCACACCGGGATAGAGGTTTGCGGGAATGTCGGCAGGGGTCAGGTCAGGGCGCTGTGACAGCAGCTTGTCGATGCCGGGGCCGGCAACTGCCAGCGGGACTGCACCGCACTGGACCGTGGCCTGCATGACACTGGCGTTCGGGTGGCCGACAGCAAAAAAGGCGGCATCGAGTTGCCCGGCGCACAGGGCGGCCAAGGCAACATCCGGCGCCATGTCGGCATCATCGGGCAAGCGTACCCCCGCCGCACCGATCACCAGATCGGACAGGTTGCGCAGCGCGGACCCGCGTGGACCCAGATTGACACGTTTGCCCTTCAGTTTCGACAGATCGTCGATCTCCGCCTCCGGACGGACCAGAAGGGTGATGGTTTCCGCATGCAGGGTGGCAACCGCCCGCAGTTCCTTGAACGGACCAGTGCCGCTGAACCGGCCTTCGCCCCGAACGGCCACAGCCTGCCAGTCAGACTGAATCAGGGCCAGATCAACATCACCCGACCGCAGCGCGGCCAGATTCTGTACCGGTCCGTCCGTCGCTTCCACCAGACACCGCAGACCATGGCGGGGGCGTTCCTGGTTCATCTGACGGCAGAGGGCGCCGGCCACAGGATAATAAAGCCCGGTTACCGTCCCGCTGGCGACAAGGACCGTTTTCGGCCCCGGCTGCGGCTGCTGGGCCATCGAGGGAACGGCGAGCAGCACCGAAAGGGTCAGGGCTGCGGCCAGGGATGGAAAGGCGTGAAAGGTCAAACGTTTGGTCCTCACTCAACGGCTGGAGGCCGGCTCGGCCGCCCATGCCAGCGGATAGGCATCCACATTGGTCACACCCTGCTGCAAGGTCCATTCGACGATCCGACGCAGCACGGCCCCTGTCGCCAGATCAAAGGCACGGATAATGTCCTCCAGCGCCGGACTGGCGGCGCGCACCGTCGCTTCAAATGTATCGCCGGCCACAATGTTACGGCGGGGCAGACGCACCAGCTTGGCATTGATCCGCACCATGGCCTCCGGTGCGGTCTCGCGCGAATCCTGGCCTTTATAATTGGCCTGAAAGTCACGCAGGTCGGCCTTCAGGATGAAGTCGGCGCGCAGACCCGACCGTTCCACCCCGACGGCCACGATGCGGCGGCTGTTCTCAAAACTCTCGACCAGCAGATTCTGCATCATCTCCGGGGCAGTGTCGGCCCAGGTTGCGCCCGAATAATAGGTCATGCGGTTGGAAGTTTCGCCCAGCATGATGCGTGGCGTGTCGATCGCAGCATTGGCCAGCGGCGTTTCAACCAGCAACTGCCAGGGTGCCCGTGCCAGACCGGCGGTGAATTCCCGAGCCGGGGTCAGCACGAAAATCTTCTGCGGCTTGCCCCCGGTCAGCAGGGTAGCCGGCGAACAGGCCGCCAGCGGCACGGCAGAGCCAAGGGCCAGCAGGTGGCGGCGGGTCAAAGACTTTGGCAAGGTCATTCCGCTTTCACTCCGCTATTGCCGCCGAACAGAAGATCGGTTGGATCGCGCTCCAGCCGGCGCGACACACGGCTGAGGTTATTGGTCAGGTCCTGCAAATGGATCAGCAATTGCGACAGGTCATAAAGACCCGTCGCGGTGAAATCGCGGATCGGTTCGCGGTTCTCTTCGATCATGCCGGCAAGTGAGGCCGACAATCTGTTGATTTCCTTACTGGTCTTGGCCAGTTCGGCTGTGATTACGGTCGTATCGCGCCCGACCTTGCCCACCGTATCATTGGCCGTGACCATCAGCACTTCCGCTTGTTTGCTCAATGTGTCGGCGTGTTGGCGCAGATCAACGATCAACAGATTGGCATTACGCATCGTGTCATTGGCATTGCCCGATGCCTGGGCCAGATTGGCCAGCAGGGTACCGATGGATTTCTGGTTATCATCATTCAGCAACAGGGTCAGGCGCTCAGAGATCTTCATCAGATTCTCCAGCACCTCCGGCGCCTTGGACAGAACGGCGGCAATGGAACTGGGGCGCGAGGGAATGACGGGAATCCCGCTCACCTTTTCGCGCAGCAGCGGCGCCTCCTTGCTGCCGCCGGCAATTTCCACATACACGCCGCCCGTCACGCCCACCGGTTCCAGAGAGGCAATGGCATCCGTCTTGATCGGCGTCTCTTCCGGCACCTCAATGGTCAACCGAACTTCTTCCACATTTTCCGGATTGATACGGATATCGGTAACGGTGCCGACATTGACGCCGCGATACCGCACCGGCCCGCCCTCCACCAACCCGGTCACGGTGCCGGTGACCATGATATGGTAGGGCTGGATCGCCTTATCGAACTGAACCTTGGCCAGCCAGATGATGAAGATGAACGCCGCCGCGGCCAGTGCCAGGACAAAGGCACCGACAGCCGTGTAATTGGCCCGTGTTTCCATGCCCTAACTCCCTTTCGCCGCATTGGCCGCCCGACCGCGGGGCCCATGGAAATAGTCGCGGATCCAGGGGTGATCCTGCCGCAACAGTTCGTCAATCGTACCGATCACCAGCTTCTTGTCCACCAGGACAGCGATGCGATCACAGATCGCATATAGACTGTCCAGGTCATGGGTGACCATGAAAACCGTCAGTCCCAGGCTTTTCTGCAACGACCCGATCAACTCATCAAAGGCCGCCGCCCCGATCGGGTCCAGCCCCGCCGTCGGTTCGTCCAGGAATAATATTTCCGGGTCCAGGGCCAGCGCGCGGGCCAGACCGGCGCGCTTGCGCATGCCGCCGGACAGTTGCGAAGGGTATTTGCTACCCGCATCCGGGGCCAATCCGACCATAGCCACCTTGACCTGCGCGATCTCATCGACCAGGTCAGGCGGCAGGGCGGTGTGTTCCTTGAGCGGGACCTTGATGTTTTCCAGCACCGTCAGCGAACTGAACAGTGCCCCATCCTGAAACAACATGCCCCAGCGGGCCTGCAGGGAAAGGCGCTCTCGCTCTGACAGGCGGGCCGTATCCTGGCCCAATACCTGAATGGTGCCGGCCGACGGGTCCATCAGGCCCACAATCTCGCGCAGAAGCACAGATTTGCCGGTGCCCGACCCACCAACCAGACCGATCACCTCGCCCTTCTGCACATCCAGATCGACACCATCATGTACGACCTGCGCACCGAAGCGTGTCTTCAGACCCCGGACCGAAATAACAGGCGCCGCCATGTCAGATCCCGATATAGGAGAAAAGAACGGAGAAGGCGGCATCCAGCACAATCACCAGGAAGATGGAAACAACCACCGACCGTGTGGTCAGAAGGCCCACGCTTTCGGCACTGCCGCTGACCCGCAGCCCTTGATAACAGCCCACCAGGGCGATGACAGCGGCGAAGATCGGCGCCTTGACCAGGCCAACAAACAGGGTGGTGGTACTCACGGCAACCTGCAGCTGCCGGGCAAACTGCACGAAATTGATGTCGAGATAGGCATAGGCCATGACGGCCCCACCAGCCAACGCCACGACATTGGCGAAAAACCCGACCAGCGGCAGGGCGATGATCAGCGCCAGCATACGTGGCAGCACCAGCATCTCCACCGGGTCCAGGCCCAGGGTCCGCATGGCATCGACTTCCTGATTGACCTTCATCGTCCCGATCTGGGCCGTAAACGCGGAACCGGAGCGGCCAGCCACAATGATCGATGTCATGAGGATACCGATTTCGCGCAGGACACCGATACCCAACAGGTTCACCACATAGATTTCGGCACCGAAACGACGAAGCTGATCCGCCCCCTGGTAGGCCAGAACAATACCGATCAGGAAAGAAAGCAGGCCGACAATGGGCAGGGAGTTCAACCCAACCTGCTCCAGATGAAAAAACAGGGGTTTCAGGCGGATACGCTGCGGCTCCCGTAACAGACGCAGGGCCGTCACCGTGACCAGACCCAGAAAGTTTAGCATCGACAGCATCTCATGCCAGATGCCGATCGTTGCGCGACCGATCTGGTCGGCCAGCGGGAAGGCCGGCCCCTTTTCGACCGTCACCTGGTGGCGCGAGGCCACGCCGGCGGCCGCCCGCTGCACATCCTTCAGCAAAGCGCACAGATCGGCGCGCGCACCGACCACGGCGACGACATGGCCCTGTTCCCGCAGGCGGCGGATCAACCGGTCCAACAGCAGGGCCCCGGCCGTGTCCAGCGCCGTCAGGCCCGAGAGGTCCAGACACACCGGCACTCCCTTACGATCGGGCCCCCGATTGCGCAACTGCGGCCCCAGCCGTTCAGCGGACGCGATATCCCAGCGACCGGCCGCAGCCAGGACAAACTGGTTTTCTTCCCATGCGGATGTGATGGTTCCGGTCTGCACGTTCCTGGTCCATGGTGCGCTGCATCGAAAGGGCGACGCACCCCGCCAATTGACATTAACCGTTATGGACGGTCAACAGCCGGCACGCGGCCTGCCGCGAAAGGATGGGTCGGCCATGGCCCGAATGTAGGGAGCACCCGCATCATACCCCTTGTTACCCAGCCCCACCGGGATGCCAATGGCGCAGCAGGCGTCGCTGTATCCCGGTCAGGACGGCAAAGATCAGAATACCCAGCACTGACAGCAACGTCAGCGCTGCGAAAAGCCGTGGCATGTTGAGGCGGTTTCCCGCCTCAATGACCCGCCAGGCCAGCCCGGTGGCGGTACCCGATCCCGCCACAAACTCTGCCACCACCGCCCCGATCAAGGCCAACCCGCCAGAAATACGGGCGCCGGCCAGAATGTAAGGTAAGGCCGACGGCAGTGCCAGCCGCCACAGCACCTGCCACCGGCTGGCCCCATACAGTCGAAACAGGTCCCGAAGGTTGGGGTCGACAGCCGACAGCCCCGCCGTACTGTTCGACAGGACGGGAAAGAACGCGACAATCCACGCCAGGATCAACAAGGCCAGATTGACCCGTTCATACCCAACCCAGATCACCACCAGCGGCGCGATTGCCACGATGGGGGTCACCTGCAGGATAACAGCGTAGGGATAGAGAGCAGCCTCCAACGCACGGGACTGTTTGAACAGCACTGCCAGCCCGACACCAGTGATCAGGGCCAGCAGGAAGGCCTGGACCGTGATGATCAGGGTGATCCAACTGGATTGCAGCAACAGGGGCGCATCATTCCACAGCGCCGTGGCAACGGCGCTCGGCGGCGGCAGCACAAACACAGGAACATCCCGCAGCCTGACCACCAGCTCCCAAGTCAGAAGAAACAGCAGCCCGACCAGCGGCGGCAGAAGACGACGCATCCAGAGCCTGTTCATATCAGCGCCCCCATGGCCCGGTGCAGCCGGTCGGAGACATCGCGGCACAGCGCACCATAGGCCGTACCAGTACGCACTGACAGGTCGCGCGGCCAAGGCAGCTCGACCGTAACCTGCTCCACCACGCGTCCGGGGCGCGGGCCCATGATGGCGATGCGCCCTGACAGATACACACTTTCAAACACGGAATGGGTGACAAAGATCGCTGTGAACCGCTCCCGCTCCCACAGGGCCAGAAGGTCGTCATTCAGCTTCAAGCGCGTGATCTCATCCAGCGCCGCGAAGGGTTCGTCCAGCAACAGCAGTCGCGGCGCCGTCACCAGGGCGCGGGCCAGGGCCGCCCGCATTTTCATGCCGCCCGACAGCTCGGCTGGAAATGCCCGCAGGAAATCACCCAGCCCGACCCGCGCCAGCCCGTCCTCGGCGCGCTCCTGGGCTTCGGCCCGTGGCACACCGGCCAGATCCAGCGGCAGCCGGACATTGTCGATGATCCGGGCCCAGGGCATCAGTGTTGGTTCCTGAAACACAAACCCCGTATCACCGCGTGTGATCGGCCGCACCCGCTCCACCCCCCCGGTCGTCGGCGCCAGCAGCCCGGCAACCAGCCGCAGGATGGTACTTTTGCCGCAACCGCTGGGCCCCAGCAGGGACAGAAACTCCCCCTCGCCCACCGCAAGATCGACATTGTCAAGCGCCCTGGTGCCGTTGGCATAGGTCAAGCCCAGGCCGCGCAGGCGCAGAAGGTCACCGCTCACGCCGGCATCCCGCTGTTTTGCCACCCTGACGCATCCGCTGTTCCCCTTCCAGTTCGAGCCTGATATTAGCCCGGCACGCGCTTTTGTCGAGCCGATGGACGAGAAACCCATGATCCCCTCCCCCCATTTCCAGATCCTGGTGCGTGAGGTGGCGGTGGCACTGCCGGTCGGCGGACGGACAACAGACCTGGATGTCCGCGTCAATCTGCGGCTGGGCACCAGCGTCACCGGACCTTTCACGGGCGACCCCGACGATATCAACCTGACGGTCGATTATTCGTGCATTGTTCGCCACATCCTGGGGCCATTCCGTGATGAGGGGCCGTTTGTCGATGCCGACACCCTTGCCCGAACGCTGGGCCGGTTCATCTTCGCCTTTGACGGCCGTATCCTGACCCAGAGGATCGGTATCCACAGCCCCGCCGACCCCGGCTTTACCTGTCAGATTGAACTGGAGCGCGATTGATGTCGCAAACGCATGCCGTTCTGGTCACCGGCGGCGCCCGCAGACTTGGGGCTGCCATGGCATTGGCCTGCGCCTCGGTTGGCATGGATGTGGCCATCCATTACCGCACCGAAGGTCCAGACGTGACCAGCATGCTGGCCAGCCTGCGTGACCTGGGCGTTCAAGCTGTCGCCATTGCCGCCGACCTGGCCGATCCGACCCAGGTGCCAGGTGTGGTGCCGGCAGCCGCCGCCGCGTTGGGCCGACCGCTGACCGCTCTGATCAACAGCGCCTCCATCTTTGAATGGGATGACATTGCCACCTTGTCCGCAGATCGGCTTCTGGCACATTTTCTGCCCAACAGCGTGGCCCCGGCCCTGCTGTCACAGGCCCTTCTGGCGCAACTGCCCGAAGGCGTGACCGGTGCCATCGTCAATATTCTGGATCAGAAACTGGCCAGCCCGCATGGTGACCATCTCAGTTATACCTTGTCCAAATATGCCCTGATGGGGTTGGGCGAAGTGCTGGCCCGGTCAGGCGCCCCCCGTGTGCGGGTCAACGCCATCGCCCCTGGCTATGTCCTGCCCGCCCCCGGACAGGCCCAGGCGGAGTTCGAACGGCTGCATGCACAGAACCCGCTGCGGATCGGACCCGGCGCCGATGATATCGCCAAGGCCTGCCTTTATCTTCTGCAAAGCACCGTGACCACCGGTCAGACCCTGTATGTCGATGCCGGGCTCCGCTTCGCCGGACTGGAAAAGGATATCAGCTTCTATTGATACGGGCGCCATCTGGTACTAAAATATAGAATGTCGTTTCACATTCTGAAGTTCGACCGGCGCGAACGCCGGTAGTGCTGGAGCCCTGAACCCTCATGATCATCTCCTCCACCACTGATTTCCGGGAGGCTGCCCGCCGCCGCCTGCCGCGCTTTCTGTTCGATTATGCTGATGGTGGGGCCTATGCCGAGGAGACGCTGCGCCGCAATGTCGATGATCTGTCGGGTATCGCCTTGCGCCAGCGGGTACTGCGTAATGTCGAGGGGATATCGCTGAAAAGCACCCTGTTCGGCCAGGAGATGGGTATGCCCGTCGCGCTTGGGCCCGTCGGCATTGCCGGCATGTATCATCGCCGCGGCGAGGTGCAGGCGGCGCGCGCCGCCAACAGGGCGGGCCTGCCCTTCTGCCTGTCCACCGTATCTCTGTGTCCGCTGGCCGAGGTCGCGGCCGGAACCGACGGGCCACTATGGTTCCAGCTTTACGTGATCCGTGACCGTGCCTTCATGCGCGACCTGCTGGCCACCGCCAAGCAGCAAGGGGCCAAGGCCCTGGTCTTCACCGTCGACATGCCCGTACCGGGCGCGCGTTATCGCGACGCGCGCTCGGGCATGTCCGGGCCCCACGCCCCGCTGCGCCGTGTGCTGCAGGCCATGGGAAAACCCGGCTGGGCCTGGGATGTCGGGGTCAATGGCCGCCCGCATACGCTCGGCAATCTCAAGCCGGTGCTGGGCGACAAAAGTGGCTTGAACGATTATATGGGCTGGCTGGGTGCCAATTTTGATCCATCCATCGGCTGGGCCGATCTGGACTGGATTCGCCAGGGGTGGGATGGGCCACTGATCATCAAGGGTATCCTGGACCCCGATGATGCGCGCGAGGCCGCCAGGATCGGCGCCGACGGCATCGTCGTCTCCAACCATGGCGGGCGGCAGTTGGACGGGGTACTGTCATCCGCCCGCGCCTTGCCGGCTATTGCAGACGCTGTGGGCGACCGGCTGACCGTGCTGGCCGATGGCGGCGTGCGGTCGGGACTGGACGTGGTGCGCATGCTGGCGCTGGGCGCGCAGGGTGTGCTGCTCGGCCGCGCCTGGCTCTATGCGCTGGCTGCCCGTGGTGAGGCCGGCGTGGCGCAACTCCTGGACCTGATGGCCAAGGAGATGCGTGTGGCCATGGCTTTGACCGGCGTGCGGGAAATCAAAGAGATCAATCGCTCGATTCTGGCTTGAACAGGCGTGCCGGGGGGCCAGAAACCGGCGGCGGTCAGATTTCGACATGGCCGCCCAGTTCGACCACCCGGTTCAGCGGCAGATGGAAAAAGTCGGCCGTGGTTGTGGCGCTGCGCATCAGAAAGGCGAACAATTCCTCCCGCCACGGCGCCATGCCCGGTTCCGCCGATGGCACAACTGTCTCCCGCGTCAGGAAATAGGAAATGCGCAGCGGTTCGTAATCGAACCCCAGATCCGTTCGCTTGGCATTGGCCAGCGCCTTGGGCACGTCCGGATCATCCATGAACCCACAGGACATGGTGACACGAAACACGTCGTCGCGCAGTTTCTCCGACACGATCCGCTCACCGATGGGCACGCGCGGCCGTTCCGTCACCTTGACAGTCATGAGAACGACCCGCTCATGCAGGACATGATTGTGCTTCAGGTTGTGCAGCATGGCCAGGGGCACGCCGTCCGGGTCGGTGGTCAGGAAAATGGCGGTACCCGGCACCCGTGTAATGCGCGCTGACAAGGTCTCCAGGAACTGTTGCAGCGGCAGGGCGCTGGCCCGCAGCTTTGCCTGCAACAGATTGCGACCCATCTTCCAGGTGGTCATCAGCGTAAAAGCCAGGACACCAGCGGCCAGCGGGAACCAGCCGCCATGGGTGATCTTGGTCGCCGTCGCCAGGAAATAGGCGGCATCCACCGCCAGCAGCACCACAAAGAAGCCGATGGCAAACTTGCCGTTCCAGCCCCAATGGTTAAACGCCAACAGCGCCACGAGCGTCGTGGTGATCAGCATGGTCCCGGTGACAGCCACACCATAGGCTGAGGCAAGGTTCGTCGAACTGCCGAAGCCAAGGACCAGCGCAACCACGGCCAGCATCAGGGCCCAGTTCACGAAGGGCATATAAATCTGACCCCTCTCCTTCTCGGAGGTATGGATAATGCTCATTCGCGGCAGGTAACCAAGCTGAATTGCCTGCCGGGTGACCGAAAAAGCACCAGAGATTACGGCCTGACTGGCGATAATGGTTGCCAAGGTCGCCAAGACCACCATGGGCATGGCCGACCAGGACGGCCCCAGGAAAAAGAACGGATTGACCGCTGCTTCCGGGTTGGACAGCAACAGGGCTCCCTGTCCGAAGTAATTCAGCATCAGGGCCGGCCAGACCAGCATGTACCAGGCCAGCCGGATCGGGGTCCGACCGAAATGCCCCATATCAGCGTAAAGCGCCTCCGCCCCCGTTACCGACAGAACCACCGATCCCAGTGCCAGAAAGCCGATCCAGCCGTCATGGGCCAGGAAGGCCAGGGCGTAATGGGGGGAAAGGGCGGCCAGCACGCCTGTTGCCCTACCAATATTGCTGATCCCCAGAACAGCCAGGACCACGAACCAGATCACCATGATGATCCCGAACACACTGCCCAGAGTGGCTGATCCCTTGGATTGTAGGGCAAACAGCGCCACCAGGATCACAATGGCGATGGGAACAGTCCAGGGCGCCAGATGCGGGGCGGCCACCTGCAACCCTTCCACTGCCGACAGCACGGAAATGGCCGGCGTGATAGCGCTGTCGCCATAGAACAGGGCGGCGGCAAAGACGCCCAAGGTGCCGGCCAGAACGGTCATGGCAGGGTTGCCGGCCAGAGCCTTTTGCAACAGGGCCAGAAGGGCAAAGGAACTGCCCTCCCCCTCATTATCGGCGCGCATGATGATGGCCACATATTTGACGGATACCACCAGCAATACGGTCCAGAAGATCAGCGACAGCACGCCCAGGACATGCATACGGTCCACCGGCAGCGGGTGCGGCCCGGCAAAGGCTTCTTTCATCGCGTAAAGCGGGCTGGTGCCGATATCGCCGAACACCACCCCGATCGCCGACAGGAGCAGCAGGCCAAAAGACGAACGCGGCGCACCATGCGCCACATTGGCGGACTGTGCCAAGAGCATCCCCCATCCCATGTTGCAGTGCGAACGCTACGCCCTTCGACCCAAACGCGCAAGAAAGCCAATGACGGTCTGGACGGGCGGTAGCGGCGGCGGTAAGACAGGCCATGGACACGGGCACGGCAACAAACGCGTTTCCCCGCCGCCGGTTTTTGACCCTGGCGGCAGCGGGACTTGCCATGTCTGCTGGCCCGGCCGACGCCTTATCCTTGGCGGGCACAATTTGGGAAGAAACCGGGCGGCTGGCCCGCCTTGATCCCTATCTGCTCTATGCCGTGTCTTATGTCGAAAGCCGGATGGACCGCCGCGGCCGTACAGGTCCGTGGCCCTATGCGGTGCGCACCGTGACCGACTCCTACTACCCGGCTGATTTCGGGGCAGCCATGGAATTGATCCATCGACTGCCGACGGAGGCCGTGAAGGACGCCGATCTAGGCTGGATGCAGGTCAATGTCCGCTGGCACGGGCACCGGGTGCCCGATATCAGCCACCTGCTGCACGCAGAGATCAATTTGCGGGTCGGCGCAGGCATTCTGCGGGAAGCCCTGGACAGCCTGCCGGATGACCCGGCCCTGGCCGTCGGCCGTTACCATACATGGATGGATGTGCCCCGCGCCCGGGCCTATGGCGCACGTGTTATCGCCTTGCGAGACCGGTTGCGGGCGACGTAAGGGCTGCCCTGACCTTATCGCTTCTTCTTCTTATCATCTTTCTTCTTGCGTGACGGCTTTGACAGGTTGCCCAACAACTGCTCGAAGAAGTTCAGGTCATGGCCGACGGTCGGCGTGACACGGGCGACCGGCTCGACATAGGCCGCCTCGGCGGCGCCGTTCAGCTCCATGATCTCCTGCACCGTGCCGCCTTCGTCAAACCGGACGCGGATGATGCGCTCGGCCGTCACTTCGGGGTCCAGAAAGGCCGTCTGTTCAGTACGCCGACCGATGTAATACCAGGTGGACCCATCGATCACGCCGGTGGAGGTGGGGGTGCCCAGCACATACTGGACCTGTTCCCGTGTGGTCTGACCAGTCTGAATCTGGGCCAGCCGGTTATCTTCCACCAGATTGCCACGTTGGGCGACGATGGGGCTGCATCCGGTCAGACCAAGCCCGAGAAGGCCGAAGGTCAGCAGGGCGGTTGCATGGGTCTTGCGCATCAACGTGACGTCTCTCGAACCTTGGGATGTGACCAATGACAGGGTGCCTGACAATGCACGGGGCAAACACTCCGACACCAGCGGCGATTTGTCGTCCAGACCGGCACAAGCCCGGATGGGCATGCGCCATGCCTTGACGGCGGGGCCGCCGCCCCCTATCTGGCCGGTGACATTGGCACCGGCTTTGGCGCAATGTCAATGTCCGCAGCCAGCAGCAGAGGGAGAAGGCCTTGTTCAGCCGCCTGTTTCAGCGTCCCCGGCGTGAACGCACTATCGCCGCCCTCTATGGCGCCATTGTGGCCCAAGCGCGCCTGCCACACTTTTTCGCCGAACTGGGCGTGCCCGACACGCTGGAAGGCCGGTTTGAAATGGTGTCGCTGCATGCCTGGCTGGTGATGCGGCGTCTGGCCATGGGCGGCAAACCCACCGCAGAGTTCAATCAGGGCCTGTTTGATTTCATGTTCGCCGATCTGGATTTTAACCTGCGGGAAATGGGAGCCGGCGACATGAAGGTGGGTGACAAGGTCAAGGATCTTGCCAGCCATTATTATGGCCGCGTCGGCGCCTATGATGCCGGCATTGCCGCCAAGGAAGACCCATCCGTGCTGGAATCGGCGCTGGACCGGAATCTGTACGGCTCCACCCTGCCGGACCCGGCCCATGTGACGGCCATGGCGCACTATGTGCGTCGGCAGTTGGCCCACCTGGAAACCTTCCCCATTGACCGGCTGCTCGCCGGCGAAGTGGCATTCGCGGCGGCCTGATCGCCCCTGTGTCGGTGTCCGCACCTTATTATAGTGTCCCAACCTGAAGGATTACCCGTTATGACCGCCGCCACCCCCGAACTGTCTCGTATTGTCATCGCCGAGAAGGTGACGACGGGCGGCGGGTACGAGGTCGTGAAGGCGACCGAGACTGAATGCGCCGCGCTGGCGGAACGATTCGACCTGATCTCCATAAGTGGGCTGGCCGCAAAACTGCGGCTGCGCCGGGTACGCTCGGACTTCATCAAGGTGACGGGCGAGCTGGAGGCCGACGTGGTGCAGCGCTGCGTGGTCACCCTTGAACCGGTGCCGGCCCATGTGAAGGAGGATTTCTCCGCCCTTTTCGCCCCCGACCATCTGATTCCCAAGGAGGAAGCGGATGACGAAAGCGACCATTTTCAGTTCCTCGGCAATGATGAGGATTTTCCCGAGCCTATGCCGGGTGGGCGTATCGACATCGGCGAACTCGTTGCCCAAAATCTGTCACTGGCCCTGGACCCCTATCCGCGCAAGGATGGGGTGGAATTCACCCCGATTCTAGAGGATGTTGGGCCGGATACTTTGTCCCTGACGGAGGATTCCCCCCCGGAACCGCCCCGCCAGAACCCTTTTGCGGCCCTGTCCCGCTTAAAGAAGCCCTCTTGACTGGGTTTCGCACTTGCCCTCGCAAACCATATCCAGTATTCAAGCGCCTCTGTCCGGGCGGCCCTAGCGGTCGCCTTAAAACATTGTGAGTTACGATCATGGCCGTTCCTAAGAAGAAGACCTCCAAGTCGAAGCGCAACATGCGCCGTGCGCACGATGGCTTGACCGCCGCCGCCTATAACGAGTGCGGCAATTGCGGTGAGCTGAAGCGTCCCCATCACGTCTGCGGCTCCTGCGGCCATTATGACAGCCGTGAAGTGACCGCGTCCGCCCCGGCCGCCGCCTGATTGTGCCGGTTCCGGTCCAGGTTTTCGCGGTTTAGGGACGTCGAACGCAAGTGACGACAACGCGCCTGCGCATCGCCTTGGACGCCATGGGTGGCGACCATGCACCTGACATGGTCGTCGCTGGCGCCGACCTTGCCAGGGAACGCTGCCCGAATGCCGATTTCCTGTTCGTCGGCGACGAAGCACGCATTAACGCCCTGCTAGAGCGCCATCCGGCCTTGAAGCCCATTTCCACGGTCAGGCATACGCCTGACTTTGTGGCCATGGATGCCAAGCCGTCGGTGGCGCTTCGTGCTGGCCGGAATTCCAGTATGCGGCTGGCGATTGACGCTGTCGCGTCTGGTGATGCCGCCTGCGTGGTTTCCGCCGGCAACACCGGCGCTCTGATGGCCATTGCCAAATTTGTGCTGAAGACCCTGCCTGGGATCGACCGGCCGGCGATTGCTTCCATCCTGCCCACCCAGCGCGGTGAAACCGTAATGCTGGACCTTGGGGCCAATCTGGAATGCGATGCCGATAATTTGGTGCAGTTTGCCGTGATGGGCACCGTGTTCAGCCGGACCGTGCTGGGCCTGTTGAACCCGACCGTTGGCCTGCTCAATGTCGGGTCGGAGGAGCAGAAGGGGCACGAGCAGATCCGTGAGGCCGCCGCGGCCTTGCGGCAGACCCCTTTGGCGCCGTATTTCCACGGCTTTATCGAAGGCAATGATCTGGCGCTGGGCACCGTGGATGTGGTGGTTACCGACGGCTTCACGGGCAATGTCGCCTTGAAGACGGCGGAAGGCACCGCCAAACTCTATGCGGAATTTCTGCGTCGGACCTTCAGGTCCTCGCTCCTGGCCAAGCTGGGATATCTGCTGGCCAAAGGGGCGTTCAATAAACTGCGCCAACGCATGGACCCGCGCCGCTATAACGGGGCGATGTTCCTGGGCCTGCGTGGTATCTGCGTAAAAAGCCATGGCGGCACCGATGCTGTGGGCTTTTCCAACGCCATCGCCGTGGCCTTCAACATGGCCAGTCATGGCTTCAATGATAAGATCCGTGACCAGTTGGCGGTGTTGCAGGCAGCCCTTGCCGCCGCCGCCGATAAGGCCCGGGACGAAAGCGCAACAGGCAGCGAAACGGCGGTGCAGTAATGGCCATCCGGTCTGTGATCCTGGGGTGCGGGTCATACCTGCCCGCAAAGGTGGTGACGAACGCCGATCTGGCGCAAATCGTCGACACATCGGACGAATGGATCACGGAACGGACTGGCATCAAGTCGCGTCACATTGCGGCCGACGGTGAACTGACATCCGATCTCGCTTACCATGCTGCCGTCGCCGCCATGGAACATGCCGGTATCACGGCGAACGATCTGGACCTGATTGTCCTGGCGACTGCCACGCCTGACAATACATTCCCCGCGACCGCTGTGAAGGTGCAGGCCCGCCTGGGCATGACCCGCGGCGCAGCGTTTGACCTGCAGGCCGTCTGCTCCGGTTTTGTCTATGCCCTGTCGGTGGCCGATAACTTTATCAAGGCCGGTCAGGCGAAGACAGTGCTGGTGATCGGTGCGGAAACCTTTTCGCGCATCCTTGACTGGAACGACCGCACCACCTGCGTGCTGTTCGGCGACGGCGCCGGGGCCGTTGTCCTGCGCGCGACAGAGGGGGCCGGCACCGCGGATGATCAGGGTATCCTCTCGACCCATCTGCATTCCGACGGCAACCATCATGACCTGCTTTATGTCGATGGTGGCCCGTCCAGCACGCAGACCGTGGGCCATGTCCGCATGCGCGGGCAGGAAGTGTTCAAACACGCGGTTGTCAACCTGGCCGAAGTGGTCAAGGAAGCGCTGGCCACCCACCATCTCAGCGCCGATGCCATTGACTGGCTGGTCCCGCATCAGGCCAACCGTCGTATCATCGAAGGCACCGGGCGTAAGCTGAAACTGCCGGCCGAACGTGTCGTTGTCACGGTCGACCATCATGGCAATACCTCTGCCGCCAGCATCCCGCTGGCGCTGGCCGAGGCGGTGAATGATGGCCGCATTAAGCGGGGCGATCTGCTGCTGCTGGAGGCGATGGGCGGTGGCTTCACCTGGGGCGGGGCGCTGGTACGGTTCTGAGTCCAGGCGCGACCGGCATTTCTGCCGCATGAGATCAGCAAATCCCGCCAACCATCTGAATTGACGGATTTCTCCGGTCAAAGTACCGTCTTCCCAAGATAACCGGGGAGGACGAACAATGACCGAGACTGTCACCCGCGCGCAGTTGAGCGAAGCCGTGTACCAGGAGGTTGGCCTCTCCCGTAACGAATCTGCCGATCTGGTGGAAAGTGTGCTGGATGAGATCGCCGACGCGCTGGCCAGCGGCGATATGGTCAAAATCTCTTCCTTCGGCAGCTTTGCCGTGCGGTCCAAGGGAGAACGCATTGGCCGCAACCCCAAGACCGGTGAGGAAGTGCCGATTCTGCCCCGCAAGGTCCTGGTCTTCCGCGCCTCCCATGTCCTGAAAAGCCGCATCAACGAGCGGTTTGAAAACGGCGCGAAAGGCTGAACCCGTCAATGATCGAAGAAACCAGCGATGGGGCGCGGGCCAAGGCAGGGGCGTCCAAATCTGCCTCCGCCTTCCGCACCATCAGCGAGGTTTCCGTCGATCTGGAGGTGCCGCAGCATGTGCTGCGCTTCTGGGAGACAAAATTTCCGCAGATCAAACCGCTGAAGCGGGGCGGGGGCCGGCGTTACTATCGGCCCGATGATGTGGAACTGTTGCGGCGTATCCAGTCCTTGCTCTACCAGGACGGCTACACGATCAAGGGCGTTCAAAAACTCCTGCGCGAGTCGCGGGGCCTGGCTGGTCTGCCGCCGCCCGGCACCCGCATGCCCAGCCTGTTTGATGAGGATGAGGCGGGTGACGATAATTCCGCCGAGGAGCTGGCTCTGCTGGCCGCTGAAGGGGACGAGGTCGATGAACCAGCCCCGGCCAGGAAGCCCCCGGCCCGCCGCCGCAAACAGTCATTAACGCCGGACGTCCGGGAAGCCCTGTCCGAAATCCTGATGGATCTGACAGCACTGCGCCGGTTGCTGGATTGATGGGCGGTACCGTGTCTCGGTGATCGTCACCGGTCACGGGGCGACGGTCGGCGATACCGGGAACTGGCATTAAGCCCGGCGCCACACCCGCCAGCCCAGCAGCATCAATACGATCCCCAGATAGACCAGCGGCTCCAGCGGCCAGCTTTTTACCAGCAGCACATAATGCACGGCCCCGGCCAGCACAGCCGGATAGACCAACTTATGCAGCCGGTTCCAGTTGCGGCCACCAATCCAGCGGATGGCGGCGTTGAAGCTGGTGCCAGCCAAAGGCAGCAGCAGCAGGAAACCGGCCATACCGATGGTGATATAGGGCCGCTTGATAATGTCGGCCCAGATGGCCGCCCAATCCAGTCCCTGATCCAGCAGCAGATACACCAGCAGGTGCAGCACAACATACAGAAACGCGGTCAGCCCCACCGCGCGCCGGTATTTCAACAGACTGATACCAAACTCCCGGCGCAGCGGCGTAATGGCCAGCCCCAGGATCAGGAAGCGCAGAGCCCACTCACCCATGGCATGTTCCAGGGTCTTGACCGGGTCCGCCCCCAGATCGCCATGGAAGATCTGGTAGACATACCACAAGGCCGGAAGCAGCCCCGCCAGATAGACTGGCCAGGTGGCAAGCCGCGGCTGGAAACGCAGGTTGGCGATGGCCATTAATAAAATTTCCGCAAATCCATGCCGGTGTAAAGACCGGCAACCTGATCGGCATAACCGTTGAACGGCAAAGTCGGGCGACGCTTGGCGAACAGGCCGCCCGTATCGCCGATGCGCCGTTCTGTCGCCTGACTCCAGCGTGGGTGATCGACGGCCGGGTTCACATTGGAATAAAAGCCATATTCCTGTGGCGCCTGGATGTTCCAGCTTGTCCGCGGTTCCTTGTCGGTCAGGCTGATACGGACGATGGACTTGATGCCCTTGAACCCATATTTCCAGGGCACAACCAATCGCAGCGGCGCGCCATTCTGGTTCGGCAGGTTCTCGCCATACAGACCCGTGGCCAGCAGGGTCAGCGGATGCATCGCTTCATCGAGGCGCAAACCCTCGACATACGGCCAGTCCAAGATCTTGAACAAGCCGGCTTGGCCCGGCATTTCCGACGGGCGCACAAGAGTTTCAAACGCCACATATTTAGCACCCGACAATGGCTCCACCCGCGTCAACAGGCTGGCCAGCGGGAATCCGTTCCAGGGGATGACCATGGACCACCCTTCGACACAGCGCATCCGATAGATACGCTCTTCGATGGTCATGCCCTTCAGAATATCATCCAGGTCATAGTCACCCGGCTTGCCCACCATGCCGTCAATCTTCACCTTCCACGGCTTCACCGTGAGGCGGCCGGCATTGCGGGCCGGGTCGGACTTGTCGGTACCGAACTCATAGAAGTTGTTGTAGCTGGTGATGTCCTTCAGGCTGGTGGGCGTCTCTTGCGTACTGAACGGGCTTTTGACCGCCGCCTGGACATTGCCGGCCCCTGCTATCATCAAGCCACCAAACCCCGCCAATATCTGGCGGCGATTGACATAGAGATCACGCGGCGTCACCTCACGCTCGCTCAGATCCGGGGCATGGCGCAGCAGCATGGGGCGTTTCCTCTGTCCAGGTCGTACCAGTATTTACATAGGCTGATTGACCGGTCCTGACCAGGGGACCTGTCTGGTGTGAGACAGCCGACGGTCGATACCGCGCAACAGGCAACCAAAGGCCACTATTCCGCCGCCGGTCCTTAGGCGAGCCGCAGGGCCGCAATGCCCGCCAGCACCAGCAGGGCCGAAGCTGTGCGCCAGCGTCCAACCGGCTCCTTCAACCACAGTTTGGCAATCAACAGAGCGAAAATCACGCTGGTTTCACGCAGAGCGGCAACCAGCGCGATGGGCGCGTGGGTCATGGCCCATATGGCAATGCCATAGCCTGACAGCGCCATGAACCCGCCCACAAGATCACGCCGCCAGCCGGTCCGCATGGCCTGCCACAAACCCTTGCCACCACGCCGCCACCAGGCCAGCACCACCATGGGCGGTGCGTTCAGAATAAAAAGCCAGACAGTGTAGGCTACCGAGTCCCCGCTGGCACGGGCCCCCAGACCATCCACCGTGGTGTAACCCGCAATGAAGGCCGCCGTGACCAGCGCCATCATCACCGGTCGCGGGTCGTGTCGTATCGCCCCCCCCCCGCGCAGCGCCAGGGCCGCAATACCACCAGCAATCAGCAGAATGGACAGCAGTTCCGGCAGCCGCAGCGCGTCGGTACCCAGCGCCAGTCCGACCAGCGCCACCAGAGGTGGGGCCGCCCCCCGCGCCACCGGGTAGACCTGTGACAGATCCCCCAGCCGGTAGGTACGGACCAGAAACAACTGGTAAGCCAGATGGAACAGCAGCGAAGCGGCCAGATAGGGCCATGCCGCCGGCGGCAGGGGACCCGCAAAGGGCAGAACCACCAGCCCCGCCACGCCGCACCAGACATTCAGCATGGTGATGCCGACCAACCGGTCACCACCGCCCTTCAGCAGACTGTTCCAGCCCGCATGCATCACTGCCGCCAGTAAAACCAGCGGTACCACCCAGCCATCCATCACACCGTCCCAACCGGTTCATTCCCTGAACAATAGGCGCATTGGTGCCATGCGGGGCCTTGACGATGATAATCAGCAGAGAAGGCGAAAATCGCTGTTGCCAAGCCCAGAGGCCTTGGCTATAACCCCGCCCACTTCACCGCGACGGCGCCCCGATAGCTCAGCGGTAGAGCAACCGCTTCGTAAGCGGTAGGCCGTTGGTTCAAATCCGACTCGGGGCACCATCCTCTCCCATTGTTTACTGGGGGATTTTTCAGTGGCGCTGGTGACGACTTCCAGATTTTCTGTCCGGCGACTTGTATTGGCTGCTGCCTGTGGTCGTGACACTGAGTGGGCTTTTTTTAAATCCCATCGACAAGCCGCGCCCGGACACCCCTCGCGAGCCCCTTCTCTGTTATCCCCGTATCGGTGCTTGTCATCGGTCAATGGTTAGCGGTAACAATAGCCCCCGACAGCCCCGGACGAACCGGCGGCAGGAGGAAGCAGCAAAGCGGGAGTGTTGAGATGTCTCTCCATGGGAAACTGTTGATCGGCCGCAGCCGTATCGCCACCGAAGCCGGGTTCAGGGCCGTCGATCCCGCAGCCGATACGCAGATTGAACCCGCCTTTGCCCAGGCGACACCCGCGCATGTCGATCAGGCCTGCGCCCTGGCTTGGTCCGCATTTGACGGGTTCCGGGAAGCAACAGCCGAGGATCGCGCTCGGTTGCTGGAGACGATTGCCGAAAACATCATGGCCATCGGCGATGCGCTGCTGGACCGGGCCGGGGCTGAAACCGGCCTGCCGCGCGCCCGCCTGGAAGGTGAACGCGGCCGGACATGTAATCAGTTGCGCCTGTTCGCTGCCGTGCTGCGCAATGGCGACTGGCTGGGGGCTCGCATCGATCCAGCCCAACCGGACCGCAAGCCCCTGCCCCGCGCAGATCTGCGCCTGCGCAATATCCCGGTTGGTCCCGTCGCTGTTTTTGGTGCATCGAACTTCCCGTTAGCGTTTTCCGTGGCCGGTGGCGACACGGCGTCCGCACTGGCCGCCGGCTGCCCTGTGGTGGTGAAGGTTCATTCCGCCCACCCCGGCACATCGGAACTGGTAGGCGAAGCAATTGCCGCTGCTGTTGCTGACCTGGGCTTCCATGAGGGCGTGTTCTCAATGCTGTCAGGCACTCAGCGGGAGTTTGGTCAGGCCCTGGTCGCTGATTGGCGCATCAAGGCGGTGGGTTTCACCGGATCGCGCGCCGGTGGTCAGGCGCTGATGCGCATCGCCCAGGCGCGCCCCGAACCCATCCCTGTCTATGCAGAGATGAGCAGCATCAACCCCGTGGTCCTGCTACCGGGTGCCTTGTCGGCCCGCGCCGAAGCCCTGGGGGCCGGCTTTGTCGGCTCGCTCACCATGGGGGCGGGGCAGTTTTGTACCAATCCTGGCCTGATCCTGGCCGTGGATGGGCCAGACCTGGATCGGTTCATCGCTTCTGCATCGGCTGCCCTGCTGAACGTTGCCCCGATCACCATGCTGACCCCCGGCATCTGCCAGGCCTATCGAACCGGTGTTGCGGCCCTGGCCGGGCATGAAAAAGTCACGACGGTTGCGCGCGTGGCGGAGGTGGGTGGCAACAAGGGGGCCGGCGCCTTGTTCGCTGTCACAGCCGCCGACTTCCTGGCCGATCATGCACTGGGGGCAGAGGTATTCGGTTCCTCGTCCGTCATCATTCGCTGCCCGGACCTGGACGTGCTGAAGGATGTGCTGGAACATCTGGAAGGTCAGTTGACCGCCACGGTGCATCTGGAAGAGGCCGATCACGCCGCAGCGGCTGCGCTGCTTCCGACCCTGGAACGCCGCGCCGGCCGCATTCTGGCGAATGGCTGGCCCACAGGTGTGGAAGTGTGCCACGCCATGGTGCATGGTGGCCCCTTCCCCGCCACCAGCGATCCGCGCAGCACCTCCGTCGGTTCGCTGGCTATTGACCGTTTCCTGCGTCCGGTCTGCTATCAAGACATCCCCGATGCCCTGCTGCCAGCGGCGCTGAAGCGCGACAACCCGCTGGGGCTGAACCGGCGTGTGGATGGCATCGTGCAGAAGGCTTGATGCCGTCCTCCATCACGGGTGACGTGCATCACGGTGTTGGTGATTGAGAGGCGGGGAAGGCTGGTCCGCGGTCAGCATTTTCCGCCTCTCGCCCAGAAGCGCTCACCGGCGGCGGCGATGCACCGGCACGGGGATCGGTACCAGACGGGCCCCGTGCCCGCCCTTGGGGTCATCATGTTCGTCATCACGGCCTTGCAGCATCACGGCGAAGCCGATCTGCAAGGACCCGATGGTCAACCCCATCAGAAAGCAGAAGATACTCAAGCCAAGCCAGCCCATCGGCGTGGCCACTGCCAGACTGCGCAGATTGAGTGCATCGGTAGCAACGATGATCGCCGCACCAACAACTCCCAGGACAAAACCAAGGGCGGCGTGGCGCAGCATAAAACGAACCAGGGGCGGCATGATCAGCCCTCCAGGGGTGAGGTGACAGCACATTGTCACCAACCCGGCCAAAGGCCAATCGGACACATGGAAGCAGAAGGATAGGGTGCGAGCACGACGCTTGTCACACGACCCCTACCCCACCAAACCCGGTGCGGACTTGGCGGGGCACAGGAAAGGTCATACAAACTGGGCTGCGTCAGGCATGCTTTTCCAGCGCCGCCACGCCGGGTAGCTCCTTACCTTCCAGCCATTCCAGGAAGGCGCCACCAGCGGTCGAGACATAGGAGAAGCGGGCCGCCACGCCAGCATGTTCCAAGGCAGCCACCGTGTCCCCCCCGCCGGCCACCGACAGGAGTTTGCTCTGCGCCGTCAGGTTGGCGGCAATGGCGGCAACGGCGTTGGTGGCGCTGTCGAAAGGCACCAGTTCAAAGGCGCCGAACGGGCCGTTCCAGACCAGGGTCTTGGCCCCTTCGAGCTTGCGGCCTACCAGCTCCACGGTCGCCGGACCGGCATCCAGCATCATTTCGCCATCCTGGATATCAGTGACGGCAGCCACCCGGTGCTCGGCATTGGCCTTGAACTCCCGCGACATCAGACCATCGACGGGCAGGACGATCTCGCACCCGCCGGCCGCCGCCTTTTCCATGATGGCACGGGCCTGATCGGCCATGTCGCGTTCACACAGGGACGAACCGACCCGCACGCCCTTGGCAAACAGGAATGTGTTGGCCATGCCGCCGCCCAGGATCAGGATATCGACCTTCGATACCATGTTCAGCAGAAGGTCTAGTTTGGTGGAAATCTTGGCACCGCCAACCACCGCGGCCACCGGCCGTTCCGGGGCGGCCAGCGCCTTACCCAGGGCTTCCAGTTCTGCCTGCATTAGGCGCCCGGCGGCCGAGGGCAGCAGATGCGCGATACCTTCCGTGGAGGCGTGCGCACGGTGGGCGGAGGAAAAGGCATCATTCACATAGATGTCGCCCAGAGCCGCCAGACCCTTGGCCAGATCGGGGTCGTTCTTTTCCTCACCCGCATGAAAACGGGTATTTTCCAGGATCAGCACACCACCAGCCGGCAGGGCGGCAATGGCGGCCGCAGCCTTTTCCCCCACACAATCCTCTGCAAAGGCCACGGGGGCACCCAGGGCCTTTTCCACCGCCGGAACGACCTGGCGCAGACTGTTCTTCGTGTCGGGACCATTCTTGGGACGGCCAAAATGTGACATGACAACGACCTTGGCCCCTTTGGCCGCGATCTCCGTCAATGTGGGGACCAGACGGTCAATGCGGGTCGTATCGGTGACCTGCCCATCGGCAACGGGCACGTTCAAGTCGGCGCGGACAAGTACCGTCTTACCGGCGACGTCGATAGTGTCGAGGGTCTGGAAACGCATGGAAGAAGTCCCCGTCAGAATGGTTGGGCATGGCAAGCCGAGGGCGAGCAAACACCATTGTCTGCCGGCTTTCAACCGCCAGCCAAGGCGGGGACCTGTGCAAAAAAATCGCCGCCTGCGATAGACAGGGTTTCATGAAATTGTCATCGTTGACCCGAAACGGCTGAAATCCGGGGCGAATCAGCCCGCCAGCCGCGATTTGTCACGTTTATGGTGCCCTATGTCCGCGTTGGAGATTGAGCTTAAACTGGCGGTGGCGCCGTCCGAAATGGACCGGCTGCGTGGGCTTGCCTGCTTGGCCGACACAATCGCGAAGCCGAAGGTCAAATCGCTCGACAGCATCTATTTTGACACCGACGACCGCCGCTTCCTGGCCAATGGCCTATCGCTGCGGGTGCGTCGTATGGGGCGCAAACTGGTCCAGACCCTGAAATCCGCACCACAACCGGGGGCGGGTGCCCTGGTGCGGGGGGAATGGGAGGTGGAGATCAGTCATCCAAGGCCTGATCTGTCACTGCTGCCGGAGGCAACGGTGCTGCAAGCGGTGGGGACGATCACCAACGATGATCTTGTGCCCGTATTTGAAACCCGCATCCGCCGGCAGGTCCGCCATCTATCGCCGCGCCCCGGCATCACCATCGAGGTGGCCTTGGACCAAGGGGAAATCGTCGCTCCCGGCGGCGTGTCCCTGGCCGTGCATGAAGCAGAACTGGAACTCACCGAAGGCACCGACACCGCCGCCTTGTACGATCTGGCCCGCGCCATCCATGCCGAAGTACCGGTGCGCTTGGAGATGCTGACCAAATCGGCACGCGGGTACGCCCTGTCATCGGGCGCGAGCCCCGTCAGTGTAAAGGCCGCCAAACTCTCCTTGGACCCCGAGGCGACGGTGGAGGAGGCGCTTTCGACCATTGTGCGGCACTGCCTGGGCCACATGATGGCGAACGAGCCGGTCACACGGCTGGGCCAGGACCCGGAAGGCGTGCATCAGATGCGCGTGGCGCTGCGCCGCCTGCGCTCCGCCTTGCAGATTTTTCGCCCGTTCATCCCTTCCGACCAGATGGACAGTCTGGGGCCTCGGGTCAAGGCGCTGGCCGATGCGCTGGGACCGGCGCGGGAATGGGATGTGTTCCTGGGCGAACTGCTGCCGCCCCTGGTGAAGGCGCTGCCGGGCCATGACGGTCTGGTCGCCTTGGAAAGGGCAGCACGGGCGGCCCGTGATGGCGGTTACGCCCTCGTTCACGCCACCCTGGCCGATCCGGCCCATACCGCCCTGCTGCTGGACCTGGCGGCGTGGGTCGATGGGCGGCAATGGCGCAACCAGCCGGTCAGCGAACAATCGACCCTGCTGCTCTCCCCCGTGACCGAGATGGCGGGCGCCCTGCTGGGCAAACGCCACAGACAGGCGCGTAAACGCGGCCGTGGCTTTGCCAAGCTGGCTGCCGCGCCACGCCACGAACTCCGTATCTCTTTGAAAAAACTACGTTACGCCGCTGATTTTTTCCGCTCGCTGTATGAGAGCAAAGCCCTGCGCCGGTTCCTGGAGGAGTTGGCCACATTACAAGACCATCTGGGGCATTTGCAGGATGTGGCCACGGTGGACAAGCTCGTGGCAGATCTGGAACGGTCCGCCGGGGCCAGCCTGCCGTCGGAGTGGCGGTTGGGGGCTGGCCTCGTGGCCGGTTGGCATGCGCGCGGCCTGTTTGATCTGGAAGATCAGATCGTCACCGACTGGCACCGGTTTGCCGATGCCAAACCCTTCTGGCAGGAAGCGGACGAGGTGGCGGAGGATCGCTGATCCGCCGCCCAACGCAAAGGATCCCCCATGCGCACCATCCTGGTCTCCAACATCAAAGGCGGCGTCGGCAAGACCACCATCGCCACGCATCTGGCTGCATTTTTCGCCAGCCACGGCCACAAGACTGCGTTGGCCGATCTGGACCGACAGAAATCATCGCTGGGCTGGCTGAAAACCCGACCGGAGACAGCGGCACCGATCCAGGGGCTGGATTGGGTGAAGGAAATCGGCAAGCCGCCCGCTGGTACCGGCCGTCTGGTGATTGATGCGCCCGCCGCCATGCGGCCCAAGGATGTGGAGGAACTGATCCGCCTGTCCGATATTGTCGTGCTGCCCGTCCTGCCTGGCGCCTTTGACGAAGCGGCGACGGCGCGGTTCCTGGACAAGCTGGAAGAGGTCAAGGCCATCGCCAAGGCGAAGGTTCCCGTGGCCATTGTCGGTAACCGCCTGCGCGCCCGAACCAAGGCCGCCGACCGGCTGGATGTTTTTCTGGCGGGGGTCGGGCATCAGGTGGTGGCCCGTCTGCGCGACAGTCAGATGTATACTGACCTGGCATCTGACGGGCTGACCCTGTTCGACCAGAAGGCCAAGCGCGCGGCGGATCTGCGGGCCGACTGGGAACCGCTGCTGACCTTTGTGGGGTGATCAGCCGGCAAAGGCGCCCTTGTGCTGTTCGCGCAGGGCCGCCTTCTGCACCTTGCCCATCTGGTTGCGCGGCAACTCATCCACAAACCAGACCCGCTTGGGCACCTTGAAGTTCGCCAGTTCGCCTTTCACATGGGCGATGATCGACGCCTCCGTCACGTCGTCGCGGCCCGGCTTCTTCTGAATCACGGCAGCCACCGCCTCACCAAAATCTGGGTGCGGCAGGCCGATGACAGCACTTTCCACAACGCCGTCAATGGCATCCAGCACCGTCTCTATCTCCTTCGGATAGACATTGAACCCGCCGCAGATCACCAGATCCTTGGCCCGGCCCACAATATGGACATATCCGCGCGCGTCCACCTTCCCCACATCGCCCGTGATGAAAAAGCCATCGGCGCGCATATCCTCCGCCGTCTTTTCCGGCTTGTTCCAATAGCCTTTGAACAGGTTGGGACCTTTGATCTCGATCTGCCCGATCGTGTCCGTGCCCAGCAATGCCCCCTTCTCGTCCGCAATGCGCAGTGACACGCCCGGCAGGGGGAAACCCACCGTCCCGGGCACGCGATCACCGTTCAGCGGGTTCGACGTGATCATCCCTGCCTCTGTCATCCCATACCGCTCCAGAATGGCGTGACCGGTCCGGGCGAAGAATTCCGTATGCGTGTCGGCCAGCAACGGGGCGGACCCGCTGATGAACAACCGCATATGGGCCACCAGATCGCGGGTGAAGCCGGGATGGGACAGCAGTCGGGTATAAAAGGTGGGCACGCCCATCAGGACACTGGCCTGTGGCAGCAGTTCCACCACCCGATCCGCATCGAATTTCGACAGGAACAGCATATGCCCGCCATTCAGCAGGGTGGTGTTGGTGGCAACAAACAACCCATGCACATGGAAAATCGGCAAGGCGTGCAGCAGCACATCCCCCGGCACAAAACCCCAGAGCTGATGCAGCGTCAGGGCGTTGCTGGCCAGATTGCCATGGCTGGTCATCGCCCCTTTCGACCGGCCCGTGGTGCCGGAGGTGTAGAGGATGGCCGCCAGCTCATCCTCGCCCAGTGCCACCGTTTCGAAATCATGGGGAAGGTCGATGGTCATATCGGCCAAGCTGCCATCCGCCGCAATGCCCAAGGTCGCCACCGCCGGCACCCCGCACTGTACCGCCAACGCCTTCATGCCTGCCTCATCCTCCGGCCGGCAGACAAACAGGGTGGGGGCGGCATCTTCCAGGAAGTAACTGACCTCCCCCTTCTGATAGGCGGTATTCAGCGGCAGATAGACAGCGCCCATCCGCAGGGTGGCAAGGTAGAGGAACAGGTTCTCCGCACTCTTCTCCACCTGTACCGCCACGCGGTCACCGCGTTTGACGCCCAGGGCCATCATGGCATGGGCAAAGCGGGCGGAAATGGAGGCCATGTCGGCGTAGTTATACCAGACGCCCTGGCGCGGCCCATCCATCAGGGTGAGGAAACGGGCCGCAGGGTCGGCGGGAAAGCGGCTTTCAAACAGATGGTAAAGATTGCCGCTCTTCCCAGCGCTCATGTCATTTCCCCTGCAACATCTTCACGATGGCGGAGAAATCGAGACCGCCATTCCCCGCTGCGGAGAATAGCTGATACAGCGCCGCGGCCTGCGCGCCAAGGGGGGTGCTGGCCCCGCTGCTGGCGGCTGCCTGCTGCGCCAGCTTCAGGTCCTTCAGCATCATGTCCACCGCAAAACCCGGCGCATAGTCGCGGTTGGCGGGCGATGTCGGCACCGGCCCTGGCACCGGGCAGTAACTGGTGAGTGACCAGCACTGGCCCGACGACGTGCTGGCAATATCAAACAGCTTCTGCCGCTCCAGACCCAGCTTGTCGGCCAGCGCGAACGCCTCCGACACGGCGATCATGGAAATGCCCAGCACCATATTGTTGCAGATCTTGGCCGCCTGCCCCGTACCCGGCCCGCCGGCATGCACGATGTTCTTGCCCATCAGGGAAAGGTACGGCTTGGCCGCAGCGAACGCTGCCTCGGCTCCGCCCACCATGAAGGTCAAGGTCCCCGCCGCCGCCCCACCGGTGCCGCCCGACACGGGCGCATCCACCATCAGATGTCCGGCCTTTTCCGCCTGCGCGATGACGGCACGCGCACTGTCCACATCGATGGTGGAACTGTCGATGAACAAGGTGCCGGGCCGCGCCCGCTCAATCACCCCGCCGTCATTGCCATAGACAGCGCGCACATGGCCGCCGGCAGGCAGCATGGAGACGACAATATCGGCCACCGCCGCCGCATCCCCCGCCGCCTTCGACGTATCGATCCCGGCCTCATTGGCCGCCGCTATATTGGCGGGCGCCAGATCGACACCCAGCACAGTATGCCCGCCCTTCAGAAGGTTCTTGGCCATGGGCAGCCCCATATTGCCCAGCCCGATGAACGCAATGGTCGCCATGGTCATTTCCTCCGCAAGTTATTGTTGTGTCCCTGCGCTGAAAAATCATGCCCCTCAGTCACAGGCCGGTGTCCTACGTTTCGCGCAGAACAATTTCAAATTCTCCGCAGCCCTTAAGCTGCCCAGGACCGTTGCCCTCTTCAGTAACTGCATCCCGTATGCCTGCTGCTCCGCGTTCGGGCTGTTACCCAACAAGACACCGGCACCGTTCAGGCCCTCCGGGTCATTCGCCTTGATGGACTTGCGGTACCAGTGCCAGGATTGCTGCAGGTCTCTTTCAACACCCTTGCCCTCTGCGTACTGCCAGCCAAGGGCGGAGAATGCCCTTACATGCCCAAGCTCCGCCGCCTTGACGAAGTAGGTATGGGCAATCCCTTGATCTTGATCAACGCGGGTCGGTCCGTTTCCCAGGCCCGTTAAATACAGAAGCCCGGCGGTGTAGCTGCCCATCGGATCACCCAAATCGGCAGCAGCCCGATATTGCGCCAACGCTTCCTGTTCATTGCGTTCGACACCGCGTCCGATCGCATACATCGACCCAAGCAATATCATGGCGTCAGTATTCCCGAGCTTGGCAGCACCTTCTACAAGCTGGAACGCCTTCGCATCATCACGCGGCTTAGCAATCGCTGCGAGATAATGAAGGGCGATGCCGATTTGCGCCTGAAGATTTCCTTGCCGCGCATATTCGCTCAGAACCTCGAACGAATTGTCATTCAGCGTTAGAGCCGGCTCTCTGAGGTACAAACCAATCAGGTGGTGCATTGCCCTTGCATCACCGAGGTTAGCCGCGTCTTTGAACAACATCTCCGCTTTGAAGACGTCCTTTGTAACGCCGAAACCCCGCGCATAACTCTGCGCAAGATCGGTTTTCGCAACTGCATCTCCCAACGATACTGCCTTTTCGAGTAACTCGATGTATTTGGTAGAGGAACCGCCTTGGTATTTCGGTTCAAGATTCAATTTTGCTAAGCCGTATAGTGCAAAGCTGTTACCTGTTGCGGCAACTTTATTAAGAAGAGCTTCGGCTTGTTGGTACTCTCCAGCTGCCAACTGAACACGCGCCAAGACATTCTCAATATCGGGATCGTCAGGAGCCACCTTCAACGCCGCCTGACAGGCTTGAGTAGCGACAGGAGCATCGAGTTGCTCAAGATCTACCCCCGGCCCAACCCGCGCTGCGTGCAGGCGGCTGGCGTGCCGCAGGCATCCCGCGACCGTTACGTCCATTCCCTCCGGCGCTGGTCGAGCAACCCGGTACTCCGCTGGGCCCGAGGTGGAATAGAGCAACCCTTGAAGGCGCTCGGCGACAATGGCTTCCGCCGCCAGCGTAGGGGAGGCGAGCAACAAAACCATGAAAAAGCTGGCGTACCAGCTGACCTTGGATTGACGTCCCATGTCGCCCCGCTCGGATGCCGTTCATTCCAAACAGGAATGGCGACGCCCAATTTTAACCATCAGTACTGGATACACTAAGCCCGGACCCTAAAACACCAGTTCCCCACCCGCCGGCACCGCGAAGTACCGTGCGACTTCCGCTGCCGACACATCGGACAGCTTGGCCGGGTTCCATTTCGGGCTCTTATCCTTGTCCACCAGCACAGCGCGGATACCTTCGAAGAAGTCGTTGCCGTCCATCACCGCCTGGGTCATGCGGAATTCCAGGCGCATGCAATCGTCAAATTCCAGCTCCGCCCCGCGCCGCAACTGCTCAAACGTGACTTTCAGGCTGGTGGGCGACAGGGACAGGATCGTCTCCGCCACCTTGTCGGCCCAGGCGGTTCCCTGAGAGATCAGGTGCGCCACGATCCCTTCGACATCCTCGGCCGCAAACGCGGCATCAATCGCCTCACGCACCGCCGCCAGCGGCGGGGCACCCACCGGCGCGGCATATGCTGTCAGCACCGCGTCCACATTCTGCCCCTCGGCCAGCGCCGCCTCGATGGCATCCAGCGACGATGAGGTCACATGATGCGTACCGATCCCGGTATAGATCAGGTCTGCTGCCTGCACCCTGGCCCCCGTCAATCCCAGATAAAGGCCCAGCTTGCCCGGCACACGCGGCAGAAACCAGGTCCCGCCCACATCCGGGAACAGGCCGATGCCCGTTTCCGGCATGGCCAGAAGGGTCTTTTCCGTCACCACCCGGTGGCTGCCATGCACCGACAGGCCGACGCCGCCGCCCATGGTGATGCCATCCATCAGCGCGACATAGGGTTTTGGAAAGCGCTTGATCTGCCGGTTCAGGCGGTATTCCCCGCCGAAGAAGGCGGCGGTCAGGGCACCGGTGCCCTCTCCGCGCTTACGTTCCCACCCGGCGTCCCAGACGGCGCGGACATCACCCCCGGCACAAAAGGCCCGGTCACCGGCCCCCCGAATCACCACGGCCTTAATGGCGGGATCCAAGCCCCAAGCATCCAGCGCCGGCGCGATCACCTCCACCATGCCCAGTGTCAGGGCGTTCAAGGCCTTGGGCCGGTTCAACAGGATATGGCCGATGGCACCTTTCACGGTGCAGATCACGTCCTCGCTCAAAACCCATCCTCCCTTTCAATCGCCCTGGCCGGGGCCTTTAGACCGCCCCTTATACAGTGCCACAGCGACGAATTCCGCAATTCAACCAGTAACATTGCGGCCAGACGCACATCCATGCGAAGTTGTTCGCTGTTGATGTGCGTAAATTCGCATGCGGGGTCACATGGCCAACCGGTTCGACTGGGACGATCTGCAATCCTTCCTGGCGGTGGCGCGGTCAGGGCGGCTGACCCTGGCGGCCAAGCGCATGGGGGTGGACCATACCACCCTGGGACGGCGCCTGACGGGCCTGGAACAGGCGCTGGGCACCACCCTGTTTGAACGCCACGCCACGGGATACAGCCTGACCCAGGCGGGGGAGACCCTGCTGCAAAGTGCTGAGGTGATGGAGGGCATGGCGCTCACCATCCAGGAGGAACTGTCGGGTGCCGGGGCCAAGCTGTCGGGGGCAGTCCGGATTGGCACGCCGGACGGCTTCGGCAGCTTTTTCCTGGCGCCGCGCATTGGCCGCTTAGGCGCCCTGCATCCCGACCTGGAGGTGCAGTTGGTGGCCATGCCGCGCCTGTTCAGCCTGTCGAAGCGCGAGGCAGACATCGCGGTCACCCTGGCCCAGCCAGAGGCGGGCCGCCTGCATGCGCGCAAACTCACCGATTACGAACTGGGCCTTTATGCCGCGCGCTCCTATCTGGAGACGGCCCCGCCGATTGGCGGGCCGGGTGACCTCGCGGCCCACCGCTTCATCTCTTACATTGATGATCTGCTCTACACGCCGGAGCTGGATTATGTGCCCCAGGTGTCCCGCGATATCCGCCCCTATCTGAAAAGCGCCAGTCTGGTGGCGCAGTTCCGGGCGGTACAGGCCGGAAGCGGTATCGCCATTCTGCCTTGCTTCATGGCGGCGGGGGAAAAGGATCTGGTCCGGCTGCTGCCGGGCGAGGTAAAACTGATCCGCAGCTTCTGGCTGGTGATCCATTCCGACGTCCGCCATCTCTCCCGCATCCGCGTTGCCGCAGAATTCATCGCGGAAGAGGTCAAGCGCAACGCACGGCTGTTCCAGGGATAGCAACCGACGGTCTTTTTATACCCGTCGGAGGCCGGCGATTGCCGGCCCACCGCACATGCAGCGCAGGCCAAGGACGCGGATGCGCCCGCCCGGCGCCTGAGGGTATCAGAAAAACTTCAGAACGGCATTTTGAAACCCGGCGGCAGCTTCAGACCACCCATCATGGCGTTGGTCTGTTCCGCCGTGAAGGCTTCGATCTTGGACTTGGCGTCGTTGTAGGCGGCGGTGATCAGGTCCTCCAGGACCTCGACATCCTCGGGATCGACGATGGACTTGTCGATCTTCAGGCCACGAAGGTCGCCCTTGCCGTTCAAGGTCAGCTTGACCATGCCGCCGCCCGAGACACCGGTGGCCTCATGTTCCTGCATCTTGGCCTGCATCTCAGCCATCTTGGACTGCATCTGCTGGGCCTGCTTCATCATCTGGCCGATATTTTTCATGGCTCAGAAGTCTCCTTCATAATCGCCCTCATCAAGGGGCGGTGGTGCATCGAAATAGGGGCTGTCGGCCATCTCGTCACCCCCAAAAATGTCCATTGCCTCGGGAATTTCGGTTTCGGCCATGGGCGGCGGTGCCAGGGTCACGTGGCTCTGGTCGATGATCTTGTCAATCCTGGCGCCTGGAAAAGCTTCCAGCACGGCCTTAACCAGCGGATGGTCGGCGGCTTCAGCCCGCTGCCGCTGTTCAGCCGCGCGGTCCTGTTCGGCAATTGTCGGTTCCCCTGCGGCACCGGAGACAGACACAACCCACCGCTTGCCTGTCCACTCGGTCAGCAACTGCCCAACCTTGCCGGGCAGGTTCTGCGGGCAGGCGGGGAGCAACCGCAACTCAATCATTCCGGGCTCAAAACGCACCATATGGACCGAGGCGCGCAGCATACCGGCCAGCACCCCTTCCCGCTTATCCAGGAAAAGGTCCGCGACGGCACGGAAACTGGTTGGCTCCGCAACCGGTTCGATCTTGCTGACGGGCTGTGGCGCCACCAACGGCGCCGGTGCCAGGGCACCGGCAATGGCCCTGCCGCCCGCCACCATGGCCATGGGTGCGCCCTGGGTGGGTGCTGCATGCACCATCGGGCCGGTGCCACCGCCACCGGCGAACCCGCCACCCCCGCCAGCATTGCCGCTGTGCAGGGCGCGCGCCGCCGCCTCCACGCCCCCGGCCTCGTTGATCTTCCGGATCAGGTCGGCAGGGCTGGGCAGGTCAGACGCATAGGACAGGCGGATCAGCACCATTTCCAGGGCCTGCATCGGCACCGGTGCATGCTGAATCTCGCCCAGCCCCTTCAACAGGATTTGCCAGGCCCGCGACAGGGCCGCCATGCCCAACTTCTGAGCCAGCGCCACGCCACGCGTACGCTCATCCTCCTGGATGGACACATCGTCGGCCGTGCCGGGAATGACGCGCGCACGGGTCAGGAAATGTGTGAAATCCAGAAGGTCCTGGGTGATGACAATCGGATCGGCACCGCAACGATGCAGGTCAGTCAGGATGTCCAGCGCGTCTGCCGGCTTGGCCGTCATGGTCGCTTCAAACAGGTCGATGACCCGGGTCCGGTCGGCCAGACCCAGCATGTCGCGCACCTGCGCCAGGGTGACGCTGCCGCCGCCCAACGCCATGGCCTGATCCAGCAGCGACAGCCCATCACGCACAGATCCATCGGCGGCCCGCGCGATCTGGGCGATGGCGTCGGCCTCTACGGCCACACCTTCCTTGCCCGCTACCCGCGTGAAATGGCCCACCAGGGTCGGGTGATCGACACGGCGCAGGTCGAATCGCTGGCACCGCGACAGCACCGTCACCGGCACCTTCCTGATCTCGGTGGTGGCGAACACGAATTTCACATGCGGTGGCGGCTCTTCCAGCGTCTTCAGCAGGGCGTTGAAGGCGCTTTTCGACAGCATGTGCACTTCGTCGATGATGTAGAGCTTGTAGCGCGCGGCCGACGGCGCATAGCGCACACCCTCAATGATCTCGCGCACATTATCGACGCCGGTATTGCTCGCCGCGTCCATCTCAATGACATCGACATTGCGGTCGGCGGCGATGGAAACGCACATTTCGCAGACGCCACAGGGGCTGATGGTCGGCCCGCCCTGCCCGTCTGGGCCAATGCAGTTCAGGGCGCGCGCGATAATACGCGCCGTCGTGGTCTTGCCCACCCCGCGCACACCGGTCAGCATATAGGCCTGATGAATGCGCCCCGACTGGATGGCGTTGCGCAAGGTCCGCACCAGCGCATCCTGCCCCACCAGCTCGTCAAAATTCTGCGGCCGGTATTTGCGCGCCAGCACACGATAGGCGGCCCCGGCGGCGGAATGGCTGTTCGTCTCGTCGGTCACAGGGCGTCTCGGGTCTACGGCAACGACACGGCAGTTTAGAGGGATGGGGGGCGGGATGCCAGAAGTTAGTATTTATCCACCCGCCGCCCCCGTCAGCGACCACAGGGCATGCCGTCGCAGCCGCTCACGGTGTGGCCTTGCGCAACCGGGCCAGTTCCGCCTCCAGGAAATCCACCCGCGCTTGATGCACGGCTGGATATTGCGCCGCCAGCTCACGAAAGATCGCCAGCGCCTCCTTATACGCCCCCTCCGCCTGTGGAAGGCGGTTCGGAGCAGTGTACAGAATGCCAATATTGTTCAAAATCATTGCCAGATCAGGCCGATAGGCATCGGGGTCGCGGGCGGCCAATTCACGACAGATCGCCAGCGCCTCTCGATACGCCCCCTCCGCTTGGGGACGGCGGCTCGTGACAGTATACAGATTACCCAAGTTGTTCAACGTGCGCGCCAGATCGGGGCGATAGGCAGCGGAGTCGCGGGCGGCCAGTTCCCGATAGATCGCCAGCGCCTCCTCATACGCCCCCTCCGCCTGGGGAAGGCGGTTCGTGTCACGGTACAGAATACCCAAATTGTTCAAAGTCATTGCCAGATCGGGGCGATAGGCAGCGGGGTCGCGGGCGGCCAGTTCCCGACGGATCGCCAGCGCCTCCTCATACGCCCCCTCCGCCTGGGGAAGGCGGTTCGTGTCACGGTACAGAATACCCAAATTGTTCAAAGTCATTGCCAGATCGGGGCGATAGGCAGCGGGGTCGCGGGCGGCCAGTTCCCGACGGATCGCCAGCGCCTCCTCATACGCCCCCTCCGCCTGGGGAAGGCGGTTCGTGTCACGGTACAGAATACCCAAATTGTTCAAAGTCATTGCCAGATCGGGGCGATAGGCAGCGGGGTCGCGGGCGGCCAGTTCCCGACGGATCGCCAGCGCCTCCTCATACGCCCCCTCCGCCTGGGGAAGGCGGTTCGTGTCACTGTACAGAACACCCAAATTGTTCAAAGCCATTGCCAGACTGGGGCGATAGGCAGCGGGGTCGCGGGCGGCCAGTTCCCGATAGATCGCCAGCGCCTCCTCATACGCCCCCTCCGCCTGGGGAAGGCGGTTCGTGTCACGGTACAGAATACCCAAATTGTTCAAAGTCGATGCCAGATTAGGGCGATAGGCAGCGGGGTCGCGGGCGGCCAGTTCCCGACGGATCGCCAACGCCTCCTCATACGCTCCCTCCGCCTGGGGAAGGCGGTTCGTGTCACTGTACAGAACACCCAAATTGTTCAAAGCCATTGCCAGACTGGGGCGATAGGCAGCGGGGTCGCGGGCGGCCAGTTCCCGATAGATCGCCAGCGCCTCCTCATACGCCCCCTCCGCCTGGGGAAGGCGGTTCGTGTCACGGTACAGAACGCCTAAATTGTTCAAAGTCGATGGCAGATCAGGGCGATAGGCAGCGGGGTCGCGGGCGGCCAGTTCCCGACGGATCGCCAGCGCCTCCTCATACGCCCCCTCCGCCTGGGGAAGGCGGTTCGTGTCACCGTACAGAACGCCTAAATTGTTCAAAGTCATTGCCAGAACAGGTCGATAGGCAGCGGGGTCGCGGGCGGCCCGGTCACGATAGATCGCCAGCAGATCGGTCCATACCGCCTCAGCCGCGCCATAGTCGCGGGCGCGGTAGGCCGTCGCGGCATAAGCCTCTGCATAGTTGGTGTTGGTCGGGTCCAATTGATGGGCCCGTCGGTAATGCGGCAGGGCCTTGGATATGGCGAAGCGCAGCATCTCCACCTGACCCTGGCTATATTTTGTGGCGGCGGCGCGGCGGATATCCGCATCTTGCCGTTCCGCCAGCGTGCCCAGGATTCGGGCAGCGCCGTCCAGGTCACCCTTTTCAATCAAGGTGCGGGCCTGGGCAGTCTGATCATCCGTCGACAATTGCGCCAACAGATCATGATATCGTTGTGCCCATCCCTCCGCCTCGGCCCGCAGCCGGTCAATCAGGTCATTCTGATTGCGCAGGAGCCGCGCATCGGCCTTGGCCTCTGCCATTTCCCGGCGTATGGCGCTGATTTGCTCAGCTAACCGGGATTGTAGAAAATTCAGGGCCTCTTTCGAGATGCCGGGGCAATTGATGGTCACCGTCCCGCTGTTATTGACCATGGGGGGGCTGCACGCAGCCGTTGAGCGCTGATCAACCCGTGATGGCTCTGCCGACTGGGCCGCCCCCACACATAGCAGCAGTAAGCACCCCAGCAGGAACCGCATACGCACCCCCAACACACCCACGAGCAAGCAGAGCGGGTAACATCGTATTCGGGGTATGATAGATTGCTATTGCGCCTATTCGCAATCATTATGGATAGATAATTACATCTGAATGGGTGATCCGTGACCACGAATGATGCTACTGTGGCGGGTTCTGCATCGGAGCGTCTGGCGGCACTTGCTGCCGGTTTCCTGATACTGGCGACGGTGCTGTTCCTGCTGGTCCGCAACCAGCCGATCACCGATCCGGCCCTGTTTCTCGCCCTGCGCCTGTTGTTGAGTCTGTGCGCTGCAATTCTGGGGGCGACGCTGCCGGGGTTTCTGCGGCTGGACTGGAAGGGCAAGGGTTTTGCCATACGGGCGGGCGGGGCGCTGGCGCTGTTCGTGTTGAGTTATGTTTACACGCCGGCATTACCGGGGGCGGCACCGCAAGTGGTCAATCAATCATCAACGGGTGACGGGAGCCCGCCGCTATACAACAATTCCGGGACGGTCACGGTCAACATGCCGACGCAATCCACCCAAGGCGAAAAGCCGGGGTCGGAGCCCTGATCGGAATTTTAAGCAGAGAGGTGGGAGGCTGGACGAACGACCCGAGCCGAAACTCGTTACGGCTGCTTCCTTCCGGACCTGACCGGGTTGGCGAGGGACCCGCCCGTTGCCAACCTCCCGACGCCTATATCGGCGAGTGTTGTGGGAAAGACAAGGGAGAAATCTACAAGGGCCGCTCTGATGCTTGCGCATTGGCGACATGACGCCCGCCATGTCACCGTCGACAAACCATGATGAGACTGAATTTCTATGCTGGTTCCGGCCTGGATCGGGCCGCCCACCGGCGCAAGGATGCGGACTGGCTTGCCGCCCGTCTGCGCCACCCCCAGGCTACCCGCATCATCCCCTGGTGGCGGGGCCGTCATCTGGTGACGGGAACAGAGGATGCGCCACGGCCAGCCTATCTGCCCGTCACGGCTGACTGGTGGGGCTGGCACCTGTCCATGCCGCCGGTTTATCTAGGCGATGAGGATGAGTTTTCCTATTTTGCCGTCGATCTCTCCTCCCTGGAAGATGTCGACAGCCATCCGGAGCTGGCACAACTGGGCCGGTTTGTCGAACTGCGCTCGCTGGGCACCCGCATCGGCCAACAGGCCGGTGGCCTTTATGCCTATGTGCGAGCCCTCATGCTATGGCATGGCAAGCATAAATTCTGCGGGTCCTGCGGCGCGCCAACGGTGGCAGCAGAGGGCGGGCACAGCCGGCGCTGCACCAATCCCGATTGCGCTGCGCAGCATTTCCCCCGCCACGACCCGGCGGTGATCATGTTGGTCCATGATGGCGGTGATCGCTGCCTGCTGGGTCGGCAATCGCGCTTCCCGCCCGGCATGTACTCCACACTGGCCGGATTCGTCGAACCGGGCGAGAGCCTGGAAGAAACCGTGGCCCGCGAATGTTTTGAAGAGGCCGGCGTGCGCGTCACCGACGTGAAATATCATTCCAGCCAGCCCTGGCCGTTCCCGTCTTCCCTGATGTTGGGCTTTCACGCCCGCGCCACGACCCTGGACGTGAAAGCCGACGAGGATGAGTTGGAGGATGTCCGATGGTTCAGCCGCGACTTTGTCTTGCAGAACCAAAATGGCGAGAATTTCCGCCTACCGCCCTTTGACAGTATTTCCAGACAGTTGATAGATGCGTGGCTTCGCGGATAAACGGGCGAACCTTGCCCGTTGATCTCTGCGCTGCCATTCTGCCCACCCGAACCCGTTCCAGCCGGAGTGTTCCCCCAAATGTCCGACCTGTCCCTGCCCGCCACCAATATTGTGGCGGCGGAACTGTCCACGGTGCGCGATTTTATTCGCTATGCCGTCAGCCGCTTCAACCGCGCCGGGCTGGTGCATGGGCACGGTGCCGTTACCGCCTATGACGAGGCGGCCTTTATCGTGCTGGAAACGCTCAAGCTGCCGGTGGATCAACTGGAGCCCTATTTCGATGCCAAATTGATCGCCAGCGAACGGCTGGCCCTGGCAGAGATCATCCATCAACGGGTCACCACCCGCAAACCCGCCGCCTATCTGACCAAGCGCACCTATATCCAGGGCGTTCCCTTCTATGTCGATGACCGCGTCATCGTCCCGCGCTCTTTTATTGGTGAACTGCTGTTCGGCGAGCTGTTCGGGGGTGAACAGGATTTCACCCTGGTCGATGATGTGACAGAGGTGGAAAAGGTGCTGGATCTGTGTACCGGTTCCGGCTGCCTGGCCATTTTGGCCGCCAGCATCTTTCCGCTGGCCGATGTCGATGCTGTGGACCTGTCGCCTGACGCGCTGGAAGTGGCAAAGATCAACGTCGCTGACCATGGGCTGGAAGAGCGGGTGAAGCTGTTCCAGGGTGACCTGTTCAAGCCGCTGAAGGGCAAAAAATACGACCTGATCATCTCCAACCCCCCCTATGTCGATGCCGAGGCTATGGACAATCTGCCGCCGGAATATCAGGCGGAACCGCGCATAGCCCTGGTTGGCGGCGACGAGGATGGAATGGCCATTGTCCACCGTATCCTGAAGGAAGCGCCGAAATATCTGAATGCCGGCGGCGGCCTGCTGGTTGAGGTGGGGACGGGACGGGCAGCACTGGAACAGACCTATCCGGATGCTGAATTCCTGTGGCTGGAAACCGAACATTCCTTCGGCGAGGTGTTCTGGATCACCCGTGAACAGCTTCTTGAACTGTAAATTCTGCTGTTCCCGGCACCTTTGATCTTTCGTGCCATTGGTGCCGGATTTCGGACCGGTTCTGGTTGAACAGCCCCCGCTAATCCTTATATTGCCCAGCATCATCAAGGCGGAAGGGCGGACAGCGCGTGATATTGACAGCCATCCTTGCCATCATTCTGGCGGCGGCGGTCGCCCCTACCCTTAACCGGTTGCTGCCGGCCCTGTCGCATTGGGTGTTGGCCCTGGTGCCACTATCCGCCGCGCTGTGGTTCGCCTTACAGGTGCCGGGCGTCGTGGCGGGTGTTCCGGTTCTGGAAACCGCAAGCTGGGCGCCCTCGCTGGGGGTTGCCCTTTCCTTCCGGCTGGACGGGTTGTCGCTGCTCTTCGCCTTGCTGATCTGCGGGATCGGCGCTTTTGTGGTGATCTATTCGGGCGGTTATCTGCGCGGCCATCCACGGGAGGGACGGTTTCACCTGTTCATCCTGTCCTTCATGGCCGCGATGCTGGGACTGGTCACGGCGGATGATCTGATCAGCCTGTTTGTGTTCTGGGAACTGACCAGTATCACCAGCTTCATGCTGATCGGGTTCAACCATGAAGATGCGCGGTCGCGCCGCTCTGCCATCCAGGCATTGCTGGTCACGGGTGGTGGTGGCATGGCACTGCTGGCGGGCCTGGTGCTGATGGGCATGGCGTCTGGCCACTGGACGCTGTCGGCCATCGCCGCTTCGGGTGCAGACCTGCGCGCCCATGTGCTGTATCCGGCCATGCTGGTTCTCCTGCTGTTGGCTGCTTTCACCAAGTCGGCGCAGGTCCCGTTCCATTTCTGGTTACCCAACGCGATGGACGCGCCGACACCCGTCAGCGCGTATCTGCATTCTGCCACCATGGTAAAGGCTGGCGTCTATTTGCTGGCCCGGCTCAACCCCACACTCGGGGGTACGGAACCCTGGTTCTGGGCCCTGACGCTTGCCGGTGGTGTCACGGCCCTGTGGGGGTCGGCCATGGCCCTGCGGTCGACCGATCTGAAAAAGATCCTGGCTTACACAACCCTGATGGCGCTGGGGGTGCTGGTGCTGCTGATCGGCATTGGCAGCGACGGGGCGTTGGTGGCCTTTGCAGGCTTCCTTCTGGCCCATTCGCTGTACAAGGGCGCCCTGTTCATGGCCGCCGGATCGGTTGATCATGGCAGCGGCACCCGCGAACTGGGGGAACTGGGCGGCCTCTGGTCCAAGATGCCCGCCACGGGCCTGTTCATTGCCATTGCCGCCCTGTCCATGGCGGGTCTGCCGCCCCTGTTGGGATTTGTCGCCAAGGAACTGATCTACGAGGATGTTTTCCGCAATGGTCACATGGTGGCACTCGCCGTGCTGCTGCTGGCCAATGCTGCCATGGTTGCCACGGCTGCAACCTTGTTCTTGAAACCATTCCTGGGCGCTCCCACCAAGGCGGCCGGTCATGCCCATGAAAGCGGGCCGGCGCTGCTGGCCGGTCCTGCGGTGCTGGCGGGTCTATCGCTGCTGTTCGGCCTGTGGATTGCCCTGCCGCAAGGGCTGCTGGGGGCAACGGCCGATGCGGTTCGCGGCGGGGCGCCACAAAGCCTGAACTTGCATCTCTGGCATGGGTTGACACCGGCGCTGGGTCTGTCCGGCCTGACCCTGGCCCTGGGTATGGCACTCTATTTTGGCTTATCGCCGGTGAAAAACAGTCTGGCTGCCATTCAGCGCCTCACCCGGATCGATCATGACCGGGCCTGGGATTGCCTTTTGTCGCTTCTGCAAGGCACGGCCAACCGGATCACGTCGGCGTTGCAGGATGGGGTGTTGCAGCGATATCTGGCCTGGATCTTCGCGGGCATCCTGCTGCTGCTGGGGGCCACCCTTGTGATGCGCGGCGGCTTCACCTGGCCCGGCATCCGCCTTGATGGGGATGATGGGCTGGGCATCGTACTGGCTCTGCTGATGCTGGGCGGCACGGCTGGTGCCATCCGTGCCAGGTCCCGTATGGAAGCCGTCCTGTCGCTGGCGATCACCGGCATGTCGGTTGCCCTGTTTTTCCTGCTGTCCGGCGCGCCCGATGTGGGCATCACCCAGTTGATGGTCGAAACCCTGTCGACGATCATCCTGGTACTGGTCATGGCAAAACTGCCGATGCTGCCACCGGGGCCGGATCGCTCACGCCCGGCGAAACTCTTCCATTCTGTCCTGGCACTGGGGATCGGGGGTGTGGTCACTGTCATCCTGCTGGCCGTGCTGGATCAGCCGCTGGCGATGGACCTGTCGCGCTTCTTTGGCGACACTTCCCTGGTGGAGGCATATGGCCGCAACGTCGTCAACGTGATCCTGGTGGATTTCCGCGGTTTCGACACATTGGGGGAAATCACTGTGGTGGCCTGCGCCGGCCTGGGTGTGTTCGCCCTGCTGCGGGCCCGCATGGGCAAGGGGGGTCAACCATGATGGACAGCCTGATCCTGCGCACGGGCGTGCGTCTGCTGTTGCCCCTGATGCTGCTGTTCAGCATTTTTATCCTGTGGCGCGGCCATAATGAACCCGGCGGCGGCTTTGTCGGCGGCCTGATCTGTGCCGTCGGCTTTGCCTTGCACGCGCTGGCCTTCGGGGTAAGGGCGATGCGCCTCCTGTTGAAGGTTGATCCGCGCACCGTTCTGGGCGCGGGTTTGCTGGTCGGTATTCTTCCCGGCTTTGTCGGCGGCCTGTTATCGGGTGCGCCTTACATGACCTCGCAATGGCTGGGGGCGGTGGGAACACCGCTGCTCTTTGATATCGGGGTCTATCTGGTGGTGGTCGGCGCCATTTTGACCATGGTCGAGACCCTCATGGAAGAGGGAGAGGACTGATGGAAGTGATCATGGCCCTGGCTGTGGGCGGCATGGTTGCCGGCGCAGTCTATCTGATCTTGTCGCGGCAATATCTGCGGGTGATGTTCGGCGTCATCCTGCTGTCGAACGCCGTAAATGTCGCCATCCTCACCGTGGGGCGCCTGACGACTGGCAATCCGCCTCTGATCGCGCAGGGCACGGAAGTGATGGATCACGCGGCAGCCAACCCCTTGCCCCAGGCCTTGGTCCTGACCGCAATCGTCATCGGTTTCAGCCTTCTGGCCTTTGCCCTGGTTCTGGGATATCGCGCCTATCAGGAAATGGGAACACTGGACACCAGCGCCATGCGGGTGGCGGAACCGGAGGAAAAGCCATGAATGCCTGGCTGACCGCGGCCCCGATTCTGATCCCGATGCTGACGGCCGCCCTGTGCATGGTGGCCTGGAAACATCCGGTGGTGCAGCGTGGTTTATCGCTGCTGGGCAGCATAGCCCTGGTGGCTGCCGGCGGCGCATTGCTGTCGATCGTGCTGAACCAGGGCATCCAGGTGGTGCAGATGGGGGCCTGGGCGGCCCCGTTCGGCATCACCCTGGTGGCCGATCCACTGTCTGCCCTGATGGTCCTGATCGCTGCCGTGATGGGGTTCTGCGTGGCCCTGCACGCGCTGGGCGATATTGACCCGGTGCGCGAAAAAGGCGGACATCACGCGGTTTTTCAGATCCTGATGACCGGTGTCTGCGGCGCCTTTGTCACCGGCGACCTGTTTAATCTGTATGTCTGGTTCGAAGTGATGCTGATCAGCAGCTTTGTCCTGCTGTCGCTGGGGGGCCTGCGGGAACAGATCGACGCGGCCATTAAATATGTTGCCATCAATATGGTGGCGACGGCGTGCCTGCTGTTGGCGGTGGCGTTGCTCTACGGCGTGACGGGCACCCTGAACATGGCCGACCTGTCGATTCGGGTACCCGAGGTGCCGAACCAGCCGGTGATCAGCGCGATTGCCGTGCTGTTCATCATCGCCTTTGGCATGAAGGCGGCATTGTTTCCCTTTTTCTTCTGGTTGCCTGCCACCTATCACACGCCTTCCGTCGCGGTGCAGGCGATCTTTGCTGGTTTGCTGACCAAGGTCGGCGTCTACGCCCTGATGCGTGTCTTCACCTTGATCTTTACTGGCGACAGTGGCTGGACCCACGGCATCCTGATGGTCATGGCCGGTATAACCATGATTGTCGGTGTGCTGGGATCACTGGCGGCGCGCGATTTGAACCGGGCTTGGTCCTGGCAGGTTGTCGCCCATATCGGCAGCATGGTGATGGGCTTGGCCATTGCAACACCGCTGGCCCTGGCAGCAGCGGCCTTCTACATGGTGCATGACATCATCGTGAAGACAAACCTGTTCCTCGGCGCCGGCCTGGTTCGGCGTCTGGCGGGGGGCAGCACCGACTACGCACGTCTGGGCGGCCTGTTCAAGACAGCACCCTGGCTCTGCCTGCTGCTGTTTGTTCCGTTGGGATCCCTGGCCGGTTTCCCGCCGCTTTCAGGGTTCTGGGGCAAGCTGCTGCTGGTTCGGGCGGGGCTGGAGACAGAGCATTATGTCATGGTTGGCCTGCTGCTGGTGACCGGACTATTGACCATCTGGCTGGTCGGTCGTGTCTGGGCGGAAATGGTGTGGAAGGCGCCGGCCGAACCACCGGCAATGGCAATCTCCACCCTGTCCTTCGGCCGCACCTATCTGCTGATCCTGCCCTTGCTGCTGCTGTCGCTGATCACAGTGTCGATTGGTCTGCAACCGGAACGGCTATTGAACCTCGCCGGTCAGGTAGGGCACAGCCTGACGGATACCAGCGCCTATGTGCAGGCCGTGTTGGGCACCACCCCCTCACCCCAGCCCACACTGCTAGGGGCGCTGGAAACGGAGGCCATGCCATGAACCTGCTGGTCGTCAATCTTCTGTTGGCGCTCGCCTGGATGGCGGTCAATGCCTCTTTCAATCTGATGGGCTTTATTGCCGGGTTCATTCTTGGCCACCTGATCTTGTGGCTCGCCCGCCCCTTGTTCCCTGGTGAACGCTATTTCCGCCGGACATGGGGCGGTTGCGCCTACATGCTCTGGCTGGTTAAGGAAATTTTCGTGTCAGCATGGGCCGTTGCCAAAAGTGTTATCGGTGTCGGGGATGCCGTAAAGCCAGCAGTGATCGCCATCCCGTTGGATGCGAAAACTGATTTTGAAATCACCCTGCTTGCCTGCTCGATCACCCTCACACCGGGGACATTGTCCATGGATGTGTCGCCAGATCGGCGGACACTGTACATCCACGCCATGTTCGCTGCTGATCCTGACACTGTGCGGGCGGAAACCAAGGCGGGTATGGAACGCCGTATCCTGGAGATGCTGCGATGACCGTCTTTCTAGAAACATGCCTTGCGGTTTCCGTCGGCTTGGTGGCAATCGCGCTTGTCCTGACCGCAATCCGGGTGCTTCGTGGCCCGACAGAAGGGGACAGGATCGTTGCGATTGACCTGTTCGGCGTGCTGGCCGTAGCCATGATCGCAATCTTTGCCATCTGGTTGGGCGAACAGGTCTTCCTGGATGCCGCAATCGCCTTGGCGCTTGTTGCCTTCTTTGGCACCATTGCCTACGCGCGGTTCGTTGAACACAAAGCCGCTTTGAAAGCCAAGGAGCCGTCCGATGGCTGATCTGATACAAGCCCTGATCGGTATCCTGGCCGTTGGCGGGGCGGTTTTCTGCCTTATTGCCGCCATCGGCGTGGTGCGCCTGCCGGATGCCCTCACCCGGATGCATGCCAGCAGCAAAGCCGGCACCTTAGGCTGCGGCTTGATCTTGCTGTCGGTTGCCCTGTTCTTTCCGGGCATTGATGTGGTGGCGCGTGCGGCGGCGGCGATCCTGTTCCTGCTGCTGACCACCCCGGTCTCTGCCCACATGATCGGCCGCGCCATCTATGCCACGGGCGCCCCTTTATGGAAGGGAACCGGCGTTGATGAGCTCAAGGGAACGCAGGACGACCCGGCGCGGCGGCTGGGGCAATAGCGGCCGCAGCGCCCGTTTCTTCCACCCAGCAAAAAATCCGCATGCCTTCCGTTACGTCACCCGGAATAATCGCTTGAGGTTGCGATTTTGCTCCCGATATTAGGTTTGTAACGGTGCCAGAGGACAGGCACCGAACAGCGCATCAATCGGGAGGAAGACATGGCCCAGGCCGCCATTCAGACGTCAGCACGGGACCCCTTTCTGTGGGAGAAAAGTTATCCTGTCGGCGTTTCGTGGGAAATCGACCTGCCGGCCCAATCGCTGCCCGCCATGCTGGACGGGTCCATTGCGCGCTTTGCCAATAACCCCTGTGTCGATTTCCTGGGCAAGAAATACACCTATGCCCAAATCGGGTCACTGGTGGACCGGTTTGCCGCGGGCCTGCAGAAGATGGGCCTGAAAAAGGGACAGAAGGTCGGGCTGTTCCTACCCAACACGCCTTATTCAGTGATCTGCTTTTTCGGTATCCTGAAGGCTGGCGGTACCGTGGTGAATTACAACCCGCTCTATGCAGAGCGGGAAATCGCCCACATGATCAATGACAGTGAAACCGACTTCATGGTCAGTCTGGACCTGAAGGTCACCTATGACAAGCTGGCCAAGATGTTCGGCCAGACACGGCTGCAAAAGATCATTGTTGTGCCGATGGCCGATATCCTGCCCTTCCCCAAGAACTGGCTGTTCCCGTTGGCCAAGCGGAAGGAAGTGGCGACCATCCCGAATGATGACCGCCATGTCTGGTTCAAGTCGCTGACCGCCAATGATGGGCGTCCCACCCCGGTGACGGTGGATGCGATGAATGACATCGCCGTTCTGCAATACACCGGCGGAACAACAGGCGTGCCCAAGGGCGCGATGCTCACCCATTTCAACATCACGGCCAATACCCGTCAGGCCACAGCCTGGTTCTATGAAGCCGTGGACGGGGAAGAGCGCATGCTGGGTGTGCTGCCCTTCTTCCACGTCTTTGCCATGACCTGCGTGATGAACCTGACCCTGATGAAGGGCGGGGAAATGATTCTGCTGCCCCGGTTCGAGTTGGACCAGGTGATGGAGACCATCGACAAGAAGAAGCCGACGCAGTTCCCCGCTGTTCCCACCATCTACACCGCGATCAATAACCACAAGGATGTGGCAAAGTACGACCTGTCCTCGATCAAGCTGTGCAATTCTGGCGGCGCGCCGCTGCCGGTAGAGGTCAAATCGCAGTTTGAAAAACTGTCCGGTTGCAAGCTGGTGGAGGGGTATGGTCTGTCAGAAAGCTCCCCCATTGCCACCATCAACCCGCCGCATGCCAGCCGCGCCGGGTCCATCGGACTTCCGGTTCCCGGTACCATCATCAAAATCATCAGCCTGGAAGACCGCAAAACGGAAGTACCGCAGGGCGAGCGGGGCGAGATCTGTATTATCGGCCCGCAGGTGATGAAGGGATACTGGAATAAGGAAGAGGCGACACGGGAGACCCTGGATGGCGGCATGCTGCATACCGGGGATGTCGGCTATTTCGACGAGGACGGGTACATCTTTATCGTCGACCGCATCAAGGACATGATCCTGGCTGGCGGCTACAATGTCTATCCGCGCAATGTCGAAGAGGCGATTTACCAGCATCCCAGCGTCGCCGAATGCATTGTGCTGGGCGTGCCCGACCCCTACCGGGGTCAGACGGTTAAGGCCTACATCAAAAAACGCGATGGATGTGAGTTGACCAAAGAAGACATGAAGGCCTTCCTGGAAGATAAGCTGTCGACCATCGAACAGCCCAAACTCTATGAATTCCGGGACGAACTGCCCAAGACCATGATCGGCAAACTGTCGCGCAAGGCGTTGCTGGACGAGCTGGAAGCACAGAAAAAGGCAGGGTGACACCCCTGCGCCGACGCTGCGATAATCAGGGCCGCCCGCCACGGGGCGGCCCTCTTTTCTTGCGGGGTGCGCGCAGGAAGGCTCTGACCACCCGATCTTGAACGGGTTACGCTCGCCGGAAGTGGGACCACAGGTCAGGGCGCGGGCTGGCACCCTCGACCTGACCTACGAATGGGTCAAAATCACATCCAGGAAATAGTCCCCGTAGCGTTCCAGCTTGCGGGCGCCCACGCCCTGCAACGTGCCCAGCTCGTCCAGATCGGTCGGCTTCTCCTTCACCATCTCCATCAATGTCGCATCATGGAAGATGACATAGGGCGGAACCCCCTGTTCGCGCGCCAGTTCCAGGCGCAGCGCCTTCAGCGCGTGCCACAGCGTGTCATCGGCAGGTGACAGGTCGGCGGCCGAGGTGCGTGGCTTGGACACGCCGCCACTGCCCGACCAGGATACCTTGCCCTTGCCTTTGGCCTCTGCCGCCGGATCACGGCGCAGGCGCACCATCTCCTGGCCTTTCAGGACGGCCGTGGCCGTCTCCGTCAGGATCAGGCCGCCATGGCCTTCCGGATCAGCACAGAGCAGGCCGTTGGCGACCAGTTGCCGGAAAACGCTGTGCCATTCCTGTTTGCCCAGTTCGGTGCCACAGCCAAAGGTCTTCAGCTTATCATGGCCCTTTTCGGTCACCTTGTCGGTGGCCACCCCACGCAGCACATCAACCAGATGACCCACGCCAAATCGCTGGCCGGTGCGGTATACGGCGGACAGGGCCTTCTGCGCCACCACCGTCCCATCATAGGTTTCCACTGGCTGGAAGCAGGTGTCACATTTGCCGCAAGGTTTGGGATAGTCCTCATCAAAATAGGTCAGGAGCGTCTGCCGCCGGCAGCGTGCCGTCTCACAGAATCCCAACAACGCTTCCAGCTTCTGCCGTTCGGTGCGTTTGAAGGCGGGGGGACTGTCAGAACCCTCCACCATCATCCGCATCTGGACCACATCGGCAAAGCCGTAGAGCATCAGGGCTTCCGCTGGCAAACCGTCGCGCCCTGCCCGGCCGGTTTCCTGATAATAGGCTTCCAGTGAACGCGGTGGGTCCATATGGACCACGAACCGCACATTGGGTTTATCAATGCCCATACCGAAGGCGACGGTAGCCACCATCACAACGCCTTCGCCCTTGATGAACCGGTCCTGATTGGCCTGCCGCGTTGCCGGGTCCAGCCCTGCATGGTAAGGCAGTGCGTCGACGCCCTGTTCGGCCAAGTATTGCGCAATGGCGTCTACCTTGCCGCGCGACAGGCAATAGACGACACCCGCATCCTCGGGTCGGCGGCGCAGGAAATCCAGGAGTTGCCGGCGTTCCTGATCCTTGGGCAGGATACGATAGGTGATGTTGGGCCGATCAAAACTGGCCAGAAACAGGCGTGCGTCACTTAAACCCAGGCGGGCCGCGATATCGGTGCGGGTCTGTGCGTCGGCGGTTGCCGTCAGGGCGACCCGCGGCACATCCGGGAACTTCTCATGCAGAATGGAGAGCTGGAGATATTCGGGACGGAAATCATGACCCCACTGGCTGACGCAATGTGCTTCGTCCAGCGCGAACAGCGCAATGCGTGACCGTTCCAGCAGGTCCAGGAAACGCTGTGTCACCAACCGTTCGGGCGCCACGTAGAGCAGGTCCAGATCGCCCCGCTCACAGGCCCGTTCCACCTCCATCGCCTCCCGCCAGTCGAGGGTGGAGTTGAGATAGGCAGCCCGCACGCCCAATTGCCGTAGCGCATCCACCTGATCGCGCATCAGAGCAATCAGCGGGGAAACAACGATACCCACGCCTGGCCGGACCAAGGCTGGGATCTGATAACAAAGTGATTTGCCCCCGCCCGTCGGCATCAGCACCAGGGCATCGCCCCCGGCCACAACATGTTCAACAATGTCGGCCTGCATGCCGCGGAATGCCGGATACCCCCAGACCCTGCGCAACATAGCCTGCGCCGCGTCGCGCGGCGAAAGGGCAAGAGTATCGGCAAGGGCGTCGGGCATGTCGCTACGGCTTGGGGGTTACGGCCGGGTCAGGCCACCAGATCGTGTGGGCGCAGACAGGTTTACGGCACCGGGCGCACCGGGTCCAGCGGTTTGCTGCGCGCTCGGGCCAGCGGAAGGGGCGACAAAGCGGACCTTGCATGGTACAATGCGTCATTGTCGCCTGAAATGCGTCCGCACAGAACAGCACCGCCGGTCGGCGTAAATCTGTATGCGCCTCCGAATGCAAAATTCTGTTTCACACTGTTGCGCGGGCGCGCGCAAAAAACCCAGCGTTTACCAGGGGCGAACGCGTGGAACACTGTTTTTTGGTTGCATGATGTTGCACGGGACCGGAGTTGCGGTCCCCACAACTCCGAATGCCCCTGTCGGCGGCCCCGGTGGGGGGCCGCTTTAATCAATGATGACCGTGGCCGCCATGATGGCCATGACCGTGCCCGCCATCGCCTTCCGGCGCCTTGATAGCGGAAATGCACAGGGCTGCCAGAACACTGGCGGCCAGGAACAGGCCGATACCGACGAAGCTCATGTCACATACTCCAGACTGAATGCCGCGCGCACCCTAACGGCGGGACAGCCGACGCGCAAGCGGCCAAGGGGACACATCACACATCCATAATGGGATAATCATCGGGTAATTCAGCCACTGTCGGGGCCGGAATCGGGCCGATATCGGCCAGGATGGTGCCCCATGACCATCCCACGCCAAACCCGGCCAACAGCAGTTTCCGGCGCCCACTTTCCAGTTCCCCGCCCAGGCGGGAACATAGCGCCAGCGGCACCGAGGCGCTGCTGGTATTGCCATATTTTTCCATGTCGATAACGTATTTCGCCGGATCGCAGCCGATCTTCTTGCGGATATGGTCCAGCATCATCTTGTTGGCCTGGTGTGGAACCACATAATCCAGGTCGTCCACGCTGACGCCCGCATCAACCATCGCCGCCTTCAGCAGGCCCGGCACCGCCCGCAGGGTAAAAGTGAACACCTCCGCCCCGTTCAGGTGCAGGCGGGCGTCACGGTAAAGCCGCGTCATCTCCGCCTCCGACCGGGGCGGATCAGTGGGGATCAGGCAGTCCCGCTTGCCGCCGGCCTTCACAAAAATATGCTTGGCCCCGGCACCGTCGGTGCCCAGGCTGACATGGATAGGGGCAGCATTAGGGTCAATCTCCAACGCCGTGGCCGACCCTGCATCCCCGAACAACGGCAGGGTCGCCTTGTCCTCCGGGTGCAGCCAGCGGCTGGAATTATCGCCGCACAGGACGAGGGCGCGTTGCGCACTGCCACTCAGCAACCGGGCCGCCATCCAGGTGCCATAGACAAAACCTGAACAGCCCAAGGTGACGTCGAAACAGGCGGCAGATGTCGGAAGCCCCAAATGGCGTTGCAGCACCGCCGCCGTGACCGGCAGAACATAATCGGCATCCTGACTGACAAAAATCAGGACATCGACCGTTGAAGGGTCCCACCCCAATTGTTGCAGCAGACCTTCGGCCGCCGCCCGGCACAAATCGGACGCACAGTAAGGACGTGGCAGGATTCGGCGTTCATAGACACCGATGCCGGCATGCAGTTTGCGCGCTTCCTCTTCGGTAAAAATGCCGGGGTCCTCGACAAAGGAATGGCGCTGCTGCGGCACCACGGCCCGCACGCCGACGATCCGCACCCCTTCGATGGTGGCCTTCATAGCGTCCCTGTCCTGACCATCCCGTCCTGTCGCCACTAGAGCATAAAGCGGGGGCCTGATCCAAGCTGGACGGAAGCAGGGAGTGGGTGATAGGGCTTAAAGCCCCTGCCACCCGCTGCGGAAGCCGTCTTGATGTCGGAAGCGATCCGGGTCCTGATCCGCGCCGATGCCAGCCCCGCCAAAGGGACCGGCCATATCATGCGCTGTCTGGCCCTGGCGGAGGCGCTCAGCGACCGGGGCGTTGTACCCCACTTCGCCACCCGGGAAATCACCGGGTCGCTGCTGGAACGGTTGATCGAGGCGGGGTATGGCCACCACACCCTCGCCGACGACAGCCCCGCTGCACTGCTGGGTCTGGCAACATCAGTGCAGGCGGTGGGGCTGGTTGTGGACAGTTACTGGTTAACCGCTGCATGGCGGGCGGCGGTGCGCCCAGGTTTTCGCGCCGTGCTGGCCCTGGATGATCTCGGCGATCGAGCGCTGCATGCCGACCTGGTCTGGAACCCGGCACCGGGCGCCGACGCCCTGGCCTATGCCCGACTGGCGCCGGACGCGTCACTGCTGGCCGGCGAGCCCTATCTCCTGCTGCGGCGGGAGATCAGGCAGGCGGCCCAAGCACCCAATAGACCCCTGGCCGAACGGCAAAGCATCCTGCTCACCTTCGGCGGGTCCGATCCGACTGGCCTGACGGTGCCGGTCGTGAAACGGTTGGCACCGGCCCTGCCGCCTGGCATCGGGTTGGATGTGGTGGCGGGGGGCAGCAACAACGCCTTGGGGTGCATCCGTGCTGCCTGTGCCCGGTTCCCCGACCAGGTCCGGTTGCATGTAGACAGCCGGGAGATGGGCCTTCTCATGTCGGAATGCGGCCTGTGCCTGACCGCCGGTGGCGGGACGGTTGCGGAACTGGCAGCCTTGGCTGTGCCGTCGCTGCTGGCTATCGTGGCAGATAACCAAGCACCGGCCGCGCTGGACGCCCGCGCCCGCCAATGGGCTGCCGTGGTAGAGGCGCGCGGTGACCGGGCCGCTGCCGCCGAGATGATCAGTACAAAGGCCCTGGACCTGTGGTCCGACCTTCCGGCCCGAATAGAACTCTCACGCCGCATCGCCGCCGGCGGCATTGATGGCCAAGGTGCGGCGCGGGTTGCGGCGGCGCTGTTGGATAAGCTGGGCTCCTGAATAAAAAAGGGCGGACCGTTGCCGGACCACCCTTTCAAAAGACCAACCTTGAAAAGCCTCAGGTAAACGCCTTGAAGGTGATGATGGTGAACGTGTCCTTCACCCCTTCCAGGGTCTGGATCTGACCAGTCACAAAATGACCGATATCTTCGCCATCAGCGAGGAAACATTTCATCATCAGGTCGTACTGTCCGGACACAGAATGGACTTCCGAGACTTCCGGCACGCTCTGTACAGCAAGATCGGCCACATCATAGGCGCGACCGAGCTCACATTTGACCTGAACAAAAATGGTCTGCATGAGGTCAGGCCTCCACACCGTCGACCGTCTCGATCTCAACGGCGCTCACTTTGGGCGGACGGGCAGCGCGCAGGATGAAGGCCGGCACATCATCACCAAAACCGACCACGGGCGGGCCACGATCGTCATCCTCGTCCCGACGGGGGCGACGGTCACGACGGTCGTCGCGGTCCCGGCGATACTCATCACGGCGATGTTCGTCACGGCGGAACTCGCCCCGCCCTTCAGGACGGGTATCCTGACGAGGCTCGGACCGGTCGCGGTTACGATCATGGCGCGGCTCATGCCGTTCCCGCTTGTGTTGATGAGCCTCAATCGCGGCTTCCGCCGCTTCCGGCTCCACATGCACGTGCGCGGGGCGTTCAACACGGGGGGCGCGCTCAGTGCGCTCACCCCGGTCGCGGCCAGACCGGCGCGGTTCGTCCTTCTTGGGTGCACCACGGCCACGGCGACGCGGATCGGCATCGAACGACAGTTCAGCCGTCTCGATTCCCTCGATCGTGAAGCGCGCGATTTCTTTACCGATCAGTTTCTCGATCGCCTGCACCAACTTGCCGTCTTCCGGCGTGGCAATGGTAAAGGCGCGACCCAATTTACCCGCCCGCCCTGTCCGGCCGATGCGATGAACATAATCTTCGGAATGGTGCGGCGTGTCGAAATTGAACACGTGGCTGACATCGGAAATGTCGATGCCGCGTGCGGCCACGTCCGAACAGACCAGCAGATCGATACTGCCGGCCTTGAATGCTTCCAGCGTCTCTGTGCGCTTAGACTGCACCATGTCGCCATGCAGGGCGCCGGCGTTGAAGCCATGCTTGACCAGCGATCCATGGACGACGGCGATGTCCTTCTTGCGATTGCAGAAGATGAACGCATTCTTTACGTCGTCGGTCGCGATCAGGCGGCGCAAAGCCTCGCGCTTGTCCTGTTCATTTACGACAAGCAGGTGCTGGGCGACAGTGGTGGCCGTGCTGGCCGGTGCACTGACGGTCACTTCCTCTGGCGTGGTGAGGAACTTGTCTGCCAGACGCTTAATCTCCGGCGGCATGGTCGCGCTGAAGAACAAGGTCTGGCGCTTGCGCGGCAGCAAGCTGACGATACGTTCAATGTCAGGGATGAAGCCCATGTCGAGCATACGATCCGCTTCATCAATGACCAAAACCTTGATGTCGGTCAGCAGGATGTTGCCACGATCAAACAGGTCCATCATCCGGCCCGGCGTGGCGATCAGGACATCAACGCCCCGTTCCAGCTTTTTGATTTGATCACCAAAGCTTTCACCGCCGATCAGCAGCGCCATGTTCAGCTTGTGGTACTTGCCATACAGCTCGAAATTTTCAGCCACCTGGGCGGCCAATTCACGCGTCGGCTCCAGAATCAGGGACCGGGGCATGCGGGCCTTGGCGCGGCCACGCCCGAGGATCTCGATCATGGGAAGGGTAAATGACGCAGTTTTACCCGTACCGGTCTGGGCGCAGCCCAGCACATCCCGGCCCTGCAGGACCCACGGGATGGCTTTTTCCTGGATCGGCGTCGGCGTCGTGTAGCCGACTTCTTCAACAGCGCGAAGGACTTCGGACCCGAGTCCAAGTTCCGAGAACAGCATTAGGCCTTCATCATTCTGGAGGCGACGTCGAACACAAACACCGTGACGTCGGCGGCGATAATCGATCGACCGCTGGCAACCCTGCATCCCCGGCATTTGGCGATCAGGGACACGATAGATTACGGTCGCGCCTTCGATAACAATTTCGGCCTTTGAGAGCAAGGATTTCGGGCGATGACACCCCCCACGCCGCACGCAAGGCAGCCCCTCCTTCTGCTGCCGGGCCTTTTGTGCGACCGAGCGCTGTGGGCGCACCAGATCGCACAATTGTCGGATATCGCGGATATCCAGGTACCGGACCTGACCGGCCATGAACGTATTGGGGACCTAGCCGACTCCGTGCTGGATAGCGCTCCGGCGCGTTTCGCCTTGGCCGGCCTGTCCATGGGCGGCTATGTGGCGTTCGAGATCATGCGGCGGGCACCGGAGCGTGTGACAAGATTGTGCCTGGTCGATACATCCGCCAGGCCTGACACGGCCGAGCAGCGACAGCGGCGGGAAGCCATGCTGAAACTGGCCCGGATCGGCAAATTCCGAGGCATGTCGCCACGGCTTTTGTCCACGCAGGTTCATCCCAACCATGTGGCGGTGCCGGAAATTGGCGGTGTGGTGCTGGCCATGACCGAGCGTGTGGGGCGCGATGCCTTCTGTCGCCAACAGGCGGCCATCCTGTCGCGCCCCGACAGCCGACCCGATTTAGGCGGCATCGTCGTGCCCACCCTGGTTGTCGTGGGTGCCGATGACGCCCAGACACCGCCGGACCGGTCACAGGAGATCGCGGCGGCCATCCGGGGAGCACAGCTTCATATTCTGCCACATTGTGGCCATCTGGCGCCACTGGAACAACCAGTGATGGTAACGGCGCGGATGCGTGAGTGGCTAAACCGGGACTGAGGGCAGCGGAAACGGACCGCCACCCTCAGCGGAGATCATTTCGCCTTTTTTTCAAGCGGGCCGAAGGCGACAGGCGACTCTGCGGCCAACCAAGCGAAGCTGGCATAAGCGGCGACGGCTTGGTCCAGCTTCTTCGGATCGACCTTATCCAGCGTGTCATCGGCGGTGTGGTGGTAGTCAAAATAGTCGGTACCATCCAGACCCAGGCCGGCTGTTGGCACCCCTTCGGCCGCCATCGGGCCGATATCAGGCCCGCCCCCGCTGGGGCCACGCCCTGGAACAATACCCAGGGGAGAGAGAACCCGGCCGATGGCGTCGATCACCGGTTTGGCTTCTGGCCGAACCGCTGCATTGAAAGTGATGACAGGACCGGCACCAAAGTCCGCTTCCGTCCCGACCTGGTGTTTGGGCAAGAAGGCAGCGTGCTGCTTGGCATAGGCAATCGCCCCGACCAATCCAACCTCTTCAGCACCAAAAAGGACGAACCGAATGGTGCGCCGTGGTGCTTGAGGCATAGACTTCATGATTTTTGCACTGGCCAGGACGATACCAACACCCGCGCCATCATCCAGCGCCCCAGTACCCAGATCCCAACTGTCAAGATGGGCGCCGACCACCACGATCTCATCTGGAAGTTCCCTTCCCTTGATCTCCGCAATGATGTTGGCATCTGAAAGGGGCCCCATCGACTGGCTGGACAGGACCAGTTTGACACTGACCGGTTGGCCCAAGGCCAGCACGCGGCTCAACTGGTCAGCATCGGGGTTCGATAAGGCGCCAGCCGGTATAGCCGCCACCCCGTCAGCGTAGCGGGTGATGCCCGTGTGCGGAAACCGGTGGCTGTCGGTGCCTATTGAGCGGATGAGCAGGGCCACCGCACCCTTGCGCGCAGCAGCCTCCGGCCCCTTACCCCGCACGCCGACGGCCTCGCCGTAACCGCCGCCATCCTGAAGCCGGGTCATCTTCTTGTCGACGAAGGCAATCTTGCCCTTCAGGCTTCCCTCGGGTGCTGCCTCCAGGTCCTCCAGCGTATCGAAACGAACCACCGGGGCTGTAATACCCTCTGGCGGTGTCGTCACACTATGTCCAAGGGCGGAAACATGCAGATGATGGGCCACGGGGCTGATGATCGTGGCCGACTCCACGCCACGTTCCCAACCATCCACCGAGAAAGCCTCTGCCCGAATGTTGGACAGACCCAATTCTTTGAACCGGGCCAGCGCCCAGTCATGGCTGGCCCTGGCCGCAGGCGATCCAGCAAGGCGAGGGCCAACCCGAACGGTGAGCGATTCAACAAAGTCGAATGCACCAGACCCCGCCAGTGCCTTGGCCTGGATCTCCTTGGCGGCCTTCACCGCTTCGGCGGGCAAAGGACCGCTATCAGCGGCGATTGCCGCGCTGCTGAAGGCCAGCGACGCCAGACCGGCAGCCAGCAACAAACCGAAAGGCTTCAAGGCGACAGCTCCTTCAACAAACGCCGGGACATTTTCCCCCGTGATAGACAAAGGGTAACCCAGCGGTCGCGTGGAGGCACAATGGATTTGTCACGGGAACAATCGCCGCTGCGCAGCAACATTTCATGATGCAGTGACCTTCTGGATAGGGGGACCGCACCCCCCACAAAAATGCTTGACGCCCATGCGTGAAGGGCGCACCATCAAATCGTAACAAAGATACGGAGGCTGGTCTTGAAGGTCAAATCGCCCCGTACGCAGTGGGCGGCCAAATAATTCAGGCGATCAACTGCGTTCCGTAGCATGGGAGGGTGTGTAGAAACATGATCCCACCGCAGCAAAATTTTGCGATCACTTGAAATATCGCAGCAACCATCCCGGAACCATGTTTTGACATAGGTCCTTGTGGTTTCGGTCGTGAAGAGACCCCCGTGGGCGCATCCAGCCACGGGGGTTTTCTTTTGTCCAGCCGCCGCCGCCGCGAACATCGGGCTTTGGCTGGACCTCTAATATGGCTATTCAGACTGTGGCAACGGCCAACGGCCAACGGCCGAAAAAGCCAACAATGAGAGCCAGACCGGACGGAAACAGAATATGCAATTGAACAACGACATCGCCGCAATTGTCACAGGTGCTGCCTCGGGCCTGGGGGAAGCCACAGCGCGCGCGCTGGCGGCTACGGGTGTCCGGGTCGCTCTGTTCGACCTGAATGCGGAACGGGGTCTGCAAATAGCCAATGAGATCGGTGGCCGTTTCGTGGCGGTCGATGTAACCAGCGACGAGAGCGTCGAACAAGCGTTTGCCACCGCACGCGCCGCCCATGGCCAGGAAAGAATCCTGGTGAATTGTGCCGGCATTGTAGCCGGGGCTAAAACCGTTGGGCGTAATCGGGAGACCGGGGCAATCACCGGCCATTCGCTATCGCTGTTTGAGAAAATCATACAGGTAAACCTGATCGGCACGTTCCGCTGCATTGTCATGGCGGCCACCGGAATGGCCAGCGCCACACCGCTTGACGATGGCGAACGCGGCGTGATCATCAACACTGCCTCTGTGGCCGCCACCGATGGCCAGATGGGGCAGGCGGCCTATACGGCATCAAAAGCCGGTATCCTTGGCATCAGCCTGCCCGTCGCGCGGGACCTGGCCGCTGAGGGTATCCGTATCAACGCCATCCTGCCGGGCATCATGGAGACGCCGATGATGGCCGGTATGGCCGAGAATGTCCGAGCCGGCCTGTCGGCATCGGTCCCCTTCCCCAAGCGCCTGGGCCGGCCGTCAGAATATGCCAGCCTGGCCCTCGAAATATGCCGCAATGCCTATCTGAACGGTGAAAGCTTCCGATTGGATGGTGCCATCCGCTTGGCGCCCCGCTAAACGGTTTGGGGTGGTCTTTGGATCACCCCGTTCCCGACTGTTTACGGGTTGCGGCCATGCTGTTTGACGTCGATCTTCTTGCAGCCTTCAGTCTGACAGCCTTGCTGTTAGCCTATGCACCAGGTCCGGACAATATCTTTGTACTGACCCAAGCCGCACTGAAGGGCCCCTGGAAAGGTGTGATGGTCACCTTGGGCCTATGCACGGGACTGATCGTGCACACGACGGGCGTTGCGCTTGGAGTTGCTGTTGTGTTTCAGACCTCCCCAACGGCGTTCACGCTGCTGGCGGTTGTCGGTGCGCTGTACCTGCTGTATCTGGCCTGGGGCGCTTGGCGGGCAGCGCCGGAAACCCTCACCGACCCGACGATGGATGACCGGGGAGAATGGGGCCGACTTTACCTGCGCGGCATCATCATGAATGTCACCAATCCCAAGGTGGCGATCTTTTTCCTCGCCTTTCTGCCGCAATTCACCGCGCCAGAACGCGGAAACCTGGCGATGCAGTTATTCATTTTGGGGACGGTCTTCATGCTTTGCGCGCTGCTAGCGTTCTCCAGTATCGCCTTCGCCGCCGGCAGCATCCGTCCCTGGCTACGCACTTCCAATCGGGGACAAATACTGCTGAACCGGGTCGCTGCCCTGGTTTTTGTTGGACTGGCCTTGACGCTGTTGACTGCCCAGCAGTGAACGGTCTGGGGGCGGGGCTTGCCCCCAGACCGGCGCGATCATTTGCGGGTGTCCAGGGTGCCGGACAGCGACAGCGTGAAGTATGCCCCTTGATATTTGTAATGCGGTGTCACGCTCATCTGGACCCGAAACCAACCGGGTTCCCCTTCGACGTCGGTCACCTGGATCATGGACTTACGCAGTGGTCGCTTGGCAACAATGTCGGGCTTCGGGTTATCCTGATCAGCGACATACTGCATTAACCACTTTTTCAGTTCCGTCTCCAGAACAGTGCGGTCAGTGACCTTGCCGATGGATTCCCGTTGTATGACCTTGATGTAGTGGGCCAGGCGGTTGATGATCAGCATGTAGGGCAGTTGGGTGGATAGCCTGTAATTAAATTCCGCCTGCTTTCCCTCTTCGGAAATACCGAAGAATTTGGGCTTCTGTACCGACTGGGCCGAAAAGAAAACCGCATTGTCGCTGTCCTTGCGCATGACCAGCGAAATGAACCCTGCCTCGGCTAACTCCACCTCACGCCGTTCCGACAACAGGATTTCTGTAGGCACCATGTTGCGGTGCCGCCCCCCCTGCTCGTAGGTGTGCAACGGCAGATTATCAACGGTGCCCCCTGCCCTGGGACCGATAACATTGGAGCACCAGCCGGACTTGGCAAAACTGTCGGTCATACGGGCGGCAAAGGCGAAAGCCGTGTTGCCCCACAGGTAGTCTTCACTGGTGCCAGCCGCCGCTTCAACACAGTTAAAAGCCTTGACTGGTGTTGTGTCCGGGCCATACGGCAGGCGCAGCATAAAACGAGGCGCCGTCAGCGCGACATAGCGGGCATCCTCGCTGTCGCGGAACGCGTTCCATTTATCATACTGGGGGCCGGACATAATGTCCTTCACGTCCTGCTTGTGCTCCAGCTCGGTATAGGACTTCAAACCGAACATCTGTGGCGCAGTAGCCGCGATGAATGGAGCGTGGGACACGGCGGCAATCCGGGCTACATCCTGCAACAGCTTGATATCATTGGCCTTGTGCGTGAAATCAAAGTTGCCAATGATTGCACCATAGGGCTTGCCACCCAGGGTGCCCAGATCGGCACTGTAGACGCGGCGATACAATGTCGATTTGGTGAATTCCGGCGCATCGTCGAAATCATCCGCCAATTCCTGCTTCGTGGCGTTCAGGATTTCAACGCTGATATTCTGACGAAAATCTGTTCGATCGACCAGGAATTTCAGGCTGCGCCAGGCGGACTCCAGGGACTGGAAATCCTGATGACGCAGTATTTCAGCTGCTGCTGGAATATCTAAGCTTTCCTGACAAATTCATGTTTGCGCAGATCAACGGTCTGCGGGGCGCGTTCTCCGGCACTGACACGGAGTTGTGCTTTGTCCTGGATGCCGATGAAATCCCTGGCGGAACGGTTGAGACATTACGGGAAGCCGCGGGCGACCTGTTGCGTTTGGGCTGCGTGCCAGCCATCAACCAGTTCAAAATGGATCTTGAGCCGCTACGCCTGACGCAGCGCGTAACCCGTTATCCGCTTATCCCCGATACACGGCGTCCCCTGGCCTATGAGGTACACGCGGTTGGTGATGTCACGCTGGTTATGCGACAGAACCAAGTCCTGCGCCAGCAGGTTGCCCCGCTTTATGCGCAGCATCAGCACACCGGCGCCGGCTGCCATGCACTATACTGGCATCATAGCGTGGAAGCCGCCCCTGACGGTGCGCAGGAAAGCCTTTTGTCCTTATCCGATCCGGCGGGGACGCTCCTGGATTTCGGTGACGGGGTTGTGAACATCCAGGCCCTCTGCGGCAACCGCGATCTGGCCTCTCGCCTCACCTCGCTCTCCTTTACACTCGCCCGCGATCCGAGCCGCGTCGGCGAGGTGCATGCTCTGCGTCGCCCAGCGCGGGCGTTACGCCCGGCGACCGCCGGCCGCAGCCATTGGCAACTGATCTCCCAGCTTTCCTTCAACCGCCTCAGTCTTACCCAGGGGGGAGAGGCCGGCCTGCGTGGCCTGCTCTCTGTGCATAATCTCGCCAGTCCGGAAAAGGATGCCGTCCTGTTCAAAGAGGTGCAGCAGCAGATCGACAGCCTGCAAACCCTAACCGTTAGCCCGAGCCTGTACCGGGTAGGTACCGCCGACCGCTGCGCCTGGTGTATGGGCAGCGACGTGACCCTGACCTTCGACGAAAGCGATGCCACTGGCAGCCGGTACCTGTTCGCCGCCGTTCTGGAGCGGTTTTTGGCCCTGCAGGCGGCGGCCAATAGCTTCACCACCGTGACAGCCCTTTCCCAGCAACGTAAAAACAGGATCGCACGATGGCAACCCAGGGCGGGCATACGCGCACTGATTTGACACGCTTGCTGCGAGACACGCCGCAATCATTCGAACTGGACCAGCTTTTCCGCCTCTGGCATCTCAGCGGAGAGGGTGATCTGACCTTGCCCGCCATGCGGGGACTTGGCTTCGCCTTAGGTGATGCCATGGGCACCAGCATCGAGGGGGAAGGATCAGGCATGCCGGCCATGGTGGCTTTTGCTATCACCGGCCCAGCCGGTCTTCTACCCCGTCATCTGACGGCGCGTTTGGCACTGGAAGCCCGTGCAGGCGATACGGCACTCGCCGATTTTCTGGACATGATGTCATCGCGCTTTACGACACTGGCCCATCTGGGCTGGCGCCGCAGTGACCCCGCCGCCCTGCGCGAGCAGGATGAGGGGGCGGCATTGGCCCCGCTTCTGGCGCTGGCCGGGATGGGTACAGAGGGGTTCCCGGCCTTGGTGACACAGGGTGCAGCCGGGATTGATGCTGATGGCATCGCCTATTTTGCCGCCATCCTGGGCGCGCAGCCACGATCAGCCGATGGTTTGGCCCGGCTGCTGTCGGGTGTGCTCTGCCTGCCGGTGGAACTGGTGCAGTTTCATGGGGGGTGGCTGACCCTGCCATCGGAAAGCCTCGCGCGGCTGGGGGGAAGCCGGCCCTTGTCACAGGGTCCCGCCCTTGGGCAAAGACGCTGGGAAGTCCAGTCCCGATTGGCCATTATCATTGGCCCCGTGGCGCCGGAATGGATCAGCCGGACCATGCTGGCCGGGGATGAGAGCACCCCACTTGAATGGCTGCGCCGCTTGACCCGCCTCTATCTTGGATCGGGCTTTTCGGTTGATCTCCGTATCCGTGTGCGGACCGAGGCAATCCCGGAAGTGACCGACCCGCCGACCCCGCGCCGCCTGGGTCTGGATAGCTGGATGGGACGCCCCAAGCACACGGGGCAGGTGGAGGATTGCCGCTTTCATTGGCAGATCTGAAGTATATCAGTCCTCTACAACCTGCCGGCCCGCATCCAAGCGCAGGACAAGGTCGGCGCGGCCCGGCATTTCCGCCAGGATGTGCCGGGTCAGCCTTTCATAAAACTGGACGAAAGCTGCCACCTGTCTGTCTGTCATCGTCTGATCGGCAGGATTGCCTGTCGCGCGCAACCGGGCCCGCAGCGTTTCTTCTTGCTGGCAACGCCAGTCACGAACGACGGCAAAATCCGGGGCTGCCAACAGGATCAAGCCATCCAGGCGGGCGAACAGGCGCTGGTAGTCCCCAGCCAGCCGGCCATTGACATATCGCCGCCAGCGCCCATCCGGGTCCTGCACCCGCTCCAACTCATTAACGGGATGGTGGAGGGCGGCGTTATCCTGCGGCACCGCCCCAACGCACCAGCCTTCCAGCAGCAGCAGATCAACGGGGCCGTCGACAATAACGCCGACAGCGTCGCGATCATCGACAGACTTGTCGAACCGGGGAAGCACGGTTGGACCCGGTCGGGCCACATTGTCCAGGACGGACAGGCCCAAGGCCACGTCATGGGTACCGGGCACCCCACGGATGGCCAGCAGCGGATGGATATCGCGCGCCAACCTTTGGCGCGCCGCCTTGGTCAGATAAAGATCATCGAGCGACAGCACCGCCGCGCGCACCCCCGTCACCCGTAACCGTGCCGCCAGACTGTCGGACAAGGTCGATTTGCCGCTGCCCTGGGCCCCGCACAGGCCCATGATGAGGGGGCGCTTTGCCGTTGCCGACAGTCGACAGCGCACAAATGCCTCCACCCGGTCCACAGAGGTCAACACACATTGTTCCTTTCAACCACCGCCACAAAACAGACCGTCGCACGCCCAAAGATGCGGTATCAAGCCTTGCCTGCCCCCCCTTTTCTCTGCCTATACTGACGTATCCGAAACAACGTGGAGGGCTGCGGGCGTAGCACCATTTCCCAGCCCCGAATGCCGGGCCGGTTCCGGCTGCGACGGGTGCATCTGGGCCGCCAACCCGCGGCGTCATCATGAGTCCATTGGAAGATTTTATCCGTTCGCGGAACATCACCGAAGTTGAATGTCTGGTGCCCGACATGGCCGGCATCGCACGCGGCAAGATCGTGCCCGCCGAGAAATTCCTGCGGATTCTGCGGGATCGCGGTCTGCGGCTGCCGGAATCGATCTTTATCCAGACTGTTACGGGCGAATATCCGGAAGATGAGGATGTGACCAGTGTGGAGAATTGGGACGTCTATATGACACCCGATCCCGGCACCATCCGCGTTGTGCCCTGGTACAATGAACCTACGGCCCAGGTTATCTGCGATTGTTTTTATGCCGACGGGTCGACGGTAGACATCTCCCCGCGGTCGGTTCTGAAGCGTGTTCTGTCCTTGTATGACGAAAGGGGCTGGAAGCCCATCGTGGCGCCGGAACTGGAGTTTTTCCTGGTCGCTGTCAACAAGGACCCAGACTATCCGCTGGTTCCGCCCGTCGGCCGGTCGGGCCGGCAGGAAAGCGGCCGGCAGGCCTATGGCATCGACGCCGTTAATGAATTTGATCCAATCTTCGAAGATGTCTACGATTTCTGCGAAAAGCAGGAGATCGATGTCGACACGATGAGCCATGAGGCCGGTGCTGCCCAGATTGAGATCAACTTTAATCATGGCGAAGCGCTGGAACTGGCCGATCAGGTCTTTTTGTTCAAGCGCACCGTTCGTGAAGCGGCGATCCGGCATCAGGTCTATGCCACCTTCATGGCCAAGCCCATGCAGAATGAGCCGGGCAGCGCCATGCATGTTCACCAGTCGTTGGTCGATGCCAAGACGGGCGTGAACCTGTTCGCCAATCCTGATGGCACTGACACAGCGCTGTTCTTGAGCTTCATCGCAGGGCTGCAGAAGTTCCTGCCCTATGCGATGCCGCTGCTGGCGCCCAATGTGAATTCGTACCGACGGCTGGTACAGGGATCGGACGCGCCGATCAATGTGCACTGGGGCCGCGACAACCGCACCACCGGCTTTCGGGTGCCCGTCAGCCCGCCGGAAGCACGGCGTGTCGAAAACCGCGTGGCCGGGGCGGATGCCAATCCTTATCTGGCGCTGGCAGCGTCGCTGGCCTGCGGCTATATCGGCATGATCCAGGAACTGGAACCGTCCGATCCGGTCAAAGGTTCCGCCCACCGTCTGGCCTTCTCCCTGCCCCGCCACCAGGGCGACGCGCTGAACAAGTTCAACGCCTGCAAGCCGTTGAAGGAAGTGCTGGGCGAACGGTTCATCTCGGCCGTCAGCGCCGTGAAGCAGGCGGAGTATGACGCGTATCAGCGCGTGATCAGCAGTTGGGAGCGGGAAAACCTGTTGCTGAACGTCTGATCTGCCTATCATTCGGAGCCGGCTGAACACCGGCTCCGAATTTGTGCAACAGAGTGAAACAGAAAAACGGGTCATGTTGCACGAGGACCCGCTTCAGAACAGGCTTAACTGCCGGACCGGTGCGTCGGGCACCCGGAATTTCGAGCAGTCCATGTCCCAACGACGGCGGTCCAGGCCGAGCCGTTTGGTTGCCAGGTGAAAGCGGCTGCGCAGCAGATCGGCATAAGCGCCCGTGCCCTTCATCCGGGTACCGAAATCTGACCGATACAGCGCCCCATCGCGCGACTGCCGGATCAAGGAGAGCACCCGGTCGGCCCGGTCGGGATAATGGGTGCGCAACCATTCCTCAAACAGCGCGGCGATCTCTAGCGGCAGACGCAGCAGGATATAGCTGGCGGAAACTGCCCCCGCCCCTGCCGCCGCCTCCAGGATGGCTTCCATTTCATGGTCGTTGAGCGCCGGGATCATCGGACTGGTCAGCACAGCCACCGGCACGCCCGCATCGGACAGCGCCCGCACCGCAGCCAGCCGTTTGGCCGGGGTGCAGGCGCGTGGTTCCATCGCACGCGCCAAGTCCCGATCCAAACTGGTGATGGAGATCGCCACCTGCGCCAGCCCGTCAGCCGCCATCGTTGCGAGAAGGTCCAGGTCACGCAAGACGCTGGCCGATTTAGTGATGATGCTGACCGGCTGGTTGAAGGTACGGCAGACTTCCAGCACCGCGCGTGTGATCCCCTCCTCCCGCTCGATCGGTTGATAGGGATCGGTGTTTGCACCCAGAGCCAATGGTTTGCAGATGTACGAACGGGAGCGCAGTTCCTTCGCCAGCAGGGCGGCAGCATCGCGCTTGGCAAAAAGCTGGGTCTCAAAATCCAGACCGGGAGACAGGCCCAGATAGGCGTGGCTGGGCCGTGCGAAACAATAAACACATCCATGTTCACAGCCCCGGTACGGATTGACCGAGATTTCAAAGGGCACATCCGGACTGTCATTGCGGCTGATGATGCTGCGCGCCGCGTCGGCCATGACAATGGTCCGCAGTTTCGCCGGCAGCCCACCATCGGCGCCCCAGCCATCGTCATCCCGGACCCGGCTTTCCCGTTCATAGCGGGAGGTCAGATTGCTGATCGCGGCGCGCCCCCGCGTCGGCTGGCACGACAAAGGGTCCATGAAATTCGCCCGCCTGAATGGAACATATCGTGAACATAACAGACAAGCAGAGGCGTGCAAAGGATTTTGCATGTGGATCGATGAGGTTGGCAGCGTGGCGCCCCTACCGTGGCCCCAACCCTCAATACTGACTGCTGATTTCAGTTATTGATGCGGGCAAATTCGCGGAAGGTGACAGCGATCTTGTCTTCGACAATCGTCACTTCTCCCCGCGCCACCATACGGCCGGACACCACGATGTCGGACAGGTCGTCGATCTTACGGTCCAGTTCCACGATAGCGCCACGGCCCAGTTTCAGCAGGTCACGCACACGGATCGTGGAGGTGCCCAACACCACACTCATTTCCACCTCCGTATCATAGACGGCGGAAATCTCCTGCTGTTCGGGTAGGGCACGAACGGAACCAGCGCCGGCCATTTCGCCAAACATGGCATCGATATCGTCCTGATCGGGCATGTCCCCCACCCTGGAAAGATCAATCACGCCCCAACCCTATCACGGGTGCCGGTCTTCGTGCAGCGACAAAGGCGGCTGCTTCCTGCCAAGGGGCCAAGGAAAAGCTGCCACGTGCCTGACCGGACGGTGAGGGCAGTACAAACAGGGCGATGCCCTCCCAGTCCAGGGGATGCCGTCCCCAGGGCAGATGCGCCCGCGGGCCGAGAAACAGGCGGGCACCATTCTTGCTGGTAAAGGCGATGGCCGCCGGCCGATGGGCGCGCATTTTGGCCTGAAAGCCGGGAATGTCGAAGCCTGCTGGTGTCAGATCAACATCATTGCCAATTTCCACCTTGTTAAGATCGGTCAGACCCAGGCCCAGTTCATTCACACGACGAAAGTCTGCCGCGCGCCAGCCCGGTGGCACGAGACCAACCTTGACCAAGGTCGGCCAGAAGGCATTACCGGGGTTGGCATAATAGGCACCCTTGGCTGCGGAAACGCGGGATGGTGCCGTGCCGCAGAAAACGAGCTGGAGGCCGGGGGCCAGAATGTCAGGCAGGATCATGATAGTCGGCATTATTTGCCGCCCCCCGCCGCAGCGCAAGAGAGAATGGCAGAAATCCGCCATTTCCGCACAGTTGGCACACCCTTTGCTTTCTATTCTGGCAAGCAACGGCCACCGGCCAGCATGAGGAATTCGAGCGATGGAAAATTCACTCTACATCACCCTGTCCCGCCAGGAAGTTCTGCGCCGGCAGTTGGAAGTGGTGTCGAACAACATCGCAAACATGAACACCACCGGTTTCAAGTCGCAGCGCATGCTGTTCCTGGAATATCTGGAGCGTCCCGATCGTCAAGGCGACCGGATGAGCTTCGTTCAGGATTTCGGCCTGCAGCGCAATGTCGATGCCGGTCCGCTGACCGTCACCAATAACGAGCTGGATGTCGCTTTGCGTGGTGATGGCTATTTCGCTGTCGAAACGTTGACTGGCACCCGTTACACCCGTGGCGGCGCCTTCCAGTTGAACAGCAACCGCGAGATCGTCGACCATTCCGGCCTGCCGGTTCTGGACACCAACAACCAGCGCATCACCGTCCCGGCTGATGCCACCCAGATCCACATTGCCGGCGACGGCACGGTGGCCACCGAGGCAGGTCCCCTGGGGCAGTTGAAGGTTGTGACCTTCGCGGACCAACAGCGGATGATGGAACTTGGCGGTGGCCTGTACGAAGCCAACCAGGAAGAAATTGCCGTCGAGCAGCCGCAGATCACCCAGGGTGCCATCGAAGGCAGCAATGTCCAGAGCGTGGTGGAAATGACCCAGATGATCGACGTGCTGCGCACCTACCAGAGTGTTCAGCGAATGATTGACAGCGAGCATGAGCGCATCCGCGGCGCCATCACCAAGCTCGGTCGCGTTCAGTAATCCCGCCAGCAAGAAGGATCGGAACCATGCGTAGCCTCTCCATCGGCGCCACCGGCATGCTGGCCCAGCAGCTCAACGTCGAAACCATCTCCAACAATATCGCCAACATGACGACGACCGGTTACAAGCGTCAGCGGGCCGAATTCCAGGACCTGCTGTACCAGAACCAGCGTCGCGTCGGCTCCACCTCCTCTGACGCCGGCACCATCGTCCCGTCGGGTATCCAGGTTGGCCTGGGTGTTAAGGCCGCCGCGATCTACCGGATCAACGAGCAGGGCAATATCAACCCGACCGGCAACACCCTGGACCTGGCCATCAACGGTCAGGGTTACTTCCAGATCCAGCTTCCCAATGGTGAAACCGCCTATACCCGCGCCGGCTCACTTCAATTGAACGCCGAAGGCACGCTGGTTACCGCCGATGGGTATCAGGTGCTGCCCGGCATCGTGGTGCCGCAGAATACGGTCGATATCACGGTGAACCCGAACGGCGAAGTCCTGGCCAAGATCGATGGCCAGACCGTGCCGCAGAATGTCGGGCAGATCCAGTTGGCTGCCTTCCCCAACAATGCCGGCCTGGAAGCCATCGGTGATAATTTGCTGCTGGAAACCCCGGCTTCGGGCCAGGCCATTGCCGGCAACCCTGGCGCTCCCGGCTTTGGCCGCGTGATGCAGGGGGCGGTTGAAACCTCCAACGTCAACATTGTGGCCGAGATCACCCAGTTGATCACCGCCCAGCGTGCCTATGAAATGAATTCCCGCGTCATCTCCACCACGGACCAGATGATGCAGTCGGTCAGCCAGCTCCGCTAACCGCCGCTTTTGAGAATGGTTGAAACCAGCACCGGCAGTTCTGTGCCGGTGACAGGACAAATTTGCCTAGCCCGTCCCCGGAGTGCCCGCCATGAACCGCTTCGCCGCCCTGCTGATCGCCGCCACGTTGCTGAGCACCGCCCATGCCGATGCCGCCACGCTGAAGCCGGCCGCCACGGTCACCGATGGGCAGATTCTGCTGGGTGACCTGTTCGACGGTCTGCCGGGCGATCAGGCCATGCGGCCGGTAATGCCAGCCCCCGCACCCGGTCGCCGCGCCAACCTGGATGCCCCTACCCTGTCACGCATCGCCGCCAGCAATGGCGTCGAGTGGCGCGCGACGGGCGGGGGAGACCGGATTGTGGTGGAACGCGCCGCCGTCCAGGTGGGCAATGATGTGATCGCTGACGGTCTGCGTCAGGCATTGCAAGAGGCGGGGATCGGCGATGGCGCCGATGTACTGATGGATAACCGCACCCTGACCTTCTTCCTGCCGGCCGGCAATGACGCCACCGTGCGCGTGGAAAATCTTGCCTATGATGCCCAGCGTGGCCGCGTGACAGCGGAAATCATTGCCCCCGCAACCGGTCCGGAGGCGGTTCGCCATACGGTGGGTGCGCGCGTGGTGGATATGGTGGAACTTCCGGTCCTGGCACGCCGCATGGGCCAAGGCGAGGTGGTTGGCGAGGCGGACATCACCTGGATCAAGTTGCCTCGTGACCGGCTGCAGGCGGGTGCTGTTGTCGAAGCCTCTGAAATGATTGGAAAATCCTTGCGTCGGGCTATTGCACCCAACCAGGCGGTGAATGCCCGCGACGTGCGGGACCCGGTGGTGGTGGGTAAGGGGCAAGCCGTCACCATCCTGCTCCAGACCGAGGTGATGACCCTGACCGCGTCGGGAAAAGCCCTGACCGACGGCGCCCAGGGTGAGTTGGTACGGATTGTGAATACGTCCTCCAACAGAGTGATCGAAGCTGTGGTGGCCGGCCCCAATCTGGTGGCTGTCCGTCCCTCAGGCCAGATCCCCACCCCTGTCAGCCACGTGTCGGGCGCGTCCAAGAAGGCGGCCCGGTAAGGAGAACCGAGATGTCCACGCGTTTCCTGTCCGCCCCCACCCTGCGCCGTTCTGCCCGCACCACCCTGATCCTGTCGCTGGCCGTACTGCCGCTGACCGGCTGTGTCACGGACAAGCTGGCGGCCGTCGGCAAGACCCCGGCCCTATCCGGCATCGACGACCCCTCCCGCGATCCCAACTATCGTCCCGTGCGGCTGCCGATGCCGGATGCGCCGGTTCAAGAACGGCAGGCCAATTCCCTCTGGCGGTCAGGTGCGCGCGCCTTCTTCAAGGATCAACGCGCAGCCCGGGTCGGTGACATCATGACGGTCACCATTCAGATCAATGACCGCGCCCAGATGCAGAACAATACCAGCCGCACACGCGATGGCAGTGACAGCATCGGCATCCCGAACCTGTTCGGCCTGGAAGCCAGCACCACCAACATCCTGCCCAACAGTGTGGACCCGACCAACCTAGTCAGCACCAACGGCACCACCAGCAGCGCCGGTACCGGCCAGATCCAGCGTCAGGAACAGATCAACCTGCAGGTGGCGGCTCTGATCGTGCAGGTATTGCCCAATGGCAATATGGTGGTGAACGGCAAGCAGGAAGTCCGCGTCAATAACGAGGTGCGCGAATTGACCCTGACCGGCATCATCCGGCCGGAAGACATCACGTCAGCCAACACCATCTCTTATGAAAAGATTGCCGAAGCCCGGATCTCCTATGGCGGGCGTGGCAACCTGACCGATGTGCAGACCCCGCGTTGGGGCCAGCAGGTGCTGGAAGCCATCAGCCCGTTCTGAGGCCATGGTCGGCGCGATCTGACAGGCAACCGCCACCGGAGATACTGTTCGGTGGCGGTACCCGTTTGTCAGAACTGCCCCTGGCGGTCAGGTATTGCCCCGTCGCCTGCCAGTGGGGTTTTATTTGATCAGGCGCAGCACTTCCCTGAATTCAGGCCGGTCATAGCGTTCCAGCCACTCAAACAGAACCATCTCTACGGTTACCAGTTCAACCCCATGGGCCCGCAGACGGTCGAAGGCTGCCTCACGGCTTGCGGCCTGCCGCGAACCGGTGGCGTCCATGACCACGGCGACCCGCAGCCCCAGAGCCCGCAGGCCCAGGGCTGTCTGCAGCACACAGACATGCGCCTCCGTCCCGGCCAGAACCAGGGTGCCACCACCGGCCGCCCAGGCCAGAAAATCCGCCTCGCGCGCCGCAGAAAAATGTACTTTGCCGAAGCGCAGCGGGATCAGGGCCGCCAGCGACGCGGTGGTCGGGCCAATCCCAGCCGGGTTCTGTTCTGTCGCCGCAACAGGGATGGCCAGGCGCTGGGCCGCATGCACCAGCTTTTCGCACATCGTCACCACTTGTTCGGCCCCCGCAATGGCCGCCAGCAGACGATCCTGCACATCGATGATGACCAGACGGCTGTCTGCGGTCAGCAGCCACTCGGGCGGGGCAGTATCGGTCATCACATTTCTCCTGTCGGCTGCCATGCTGCCCACTCTGTGCGGCGGATCACTTCGGGGCAAGGGAACGGTGGTGAATAGTCGGTGTCAGCACAGTCATGACACGATGATGGAGGCGGCGATGCGCCGCAGAGGCTTCAGTCTGTTCCTGTTCCCATTATTGCTGACCACAGCCTGTAGCGGGCCGGAAATCTCCAGCCCCCCCCTGCAGATCAGCGAGGAACACCCGCATTTCGCCAATTGCGCCAGCTATATCCAGGCTGCCATGCCCGGTGCAGGCACCGAGGCCCGGCGCGCGGGGGCCCTGGAAAAGTGTCTGGAGAATAATCGGGGTGGGCGTCAGGTGGCAACGCGACTTTGATCACTGGACGCGCCCCCTGCCCGTACTACATTCTAGCCGTAGGTTTCCTTTTGAAGGTGCATCATGGGTAACAGGGCGTTGTTCACGGGCCGGCGGGCCTTCCTGGCACTGGCCGGCGGGCTGGTAATGATGGCGGGAGTGATGGGCATGACCGGTACAGCGCAGGCGGCCAGCGCCTATGATTACAGTTTCACTGCCATCGAAGGCGGCCCGTTGAAGCTGGACCAATATCGCGGCAAGGCCGTAATGGTCGTCAATACCGCCTCCATGTGTGGCTATACCCCGCAATATAAGGGCCTGCAGGCGCTGTGGGAAAAGTACAAGGACAAGGGCCTGGTGATTCTGGGCGTGCCGTCGAACGATTTCGGCGGGCAGGAACCCGGATCGGCCCAGGAGATCAAAGAATTCTGTGAGGTCAACTTCGCCATCGACTTCCCCATGACCACGAAGGAGCCGGTGAAAGGCGCCAATGCCCACCCGCTTTACAAGTGGATGGCCGAACAGAAGGGGGAGCCGAAGTGGAATTTCCACAAGTACCTGATCGGGCCCGACGGCAAACTGATCGGGGCCTTTGGATCGAAAGTCACGCCGGACTCCGCCGAACTGGCGGCAGCCATTGAGAAGGCGCTTCCAAAGGGCTGAAACCAGGGGCTTGGGCTTGTAATTCGCTTACAGGCTGGGTAGGGTCGCACCCGGTGGCCGCCGCCGGGTCGGTCCTCCCCATCCCTTTGATTCGCCTTGTGAAGACATGAGCTACGGCCTTTACGATCATCACCGCCGCTACCGCCGTCGCGTCTGGGCCCGTGTGGGCAAGGCTGCGCTCTGGTTGATCCTGCTGGGTGGTGTGGCCGGCTTCTCCTATCTGGTGGGTGTCGAACAGCTCAAATCACGCGAAGGTTCCATGCAGGAGGAACTGGCAGCGATGATCGCGGCCAAGGACAAGGCGGAACGCCGCGCCCAGCAATTGCAACAGATTGCCCAGACCCAGGAAGTGCGCGCCAACGAGCTGGAAATCCGGCTGCAGCGCGAAGTGCCGGGAGGGGAACTGGCCAAACTCACCGAACTGATGGCCCGTAAGCTGGCCGAGGGTGTCAATCCCGAACGCATGGCTTTTGTGATCGAGCAGACCAGCAACCCGCGTTCCTGCGTACGGCCGGAAACCAAGCGGTTTGTACTACCCACGCCCATTTACAAGGGGGCTAACACCCAGGTTGCCTTTGCCGATGGCACCATCATCGTGACGGGCGAAGGCGTGCCCGCGCGAAATGAAGGGGGCAACCCCGAGGCTTGGTACGACCCGACCAAGCCCGTGAAGATTCGCTTCACCGATGCCGCCGGTAAGGTCCAGGAAACCGAAGGTGTGCTGCCGCTGACCCACAAGCTGATCACCGCCGACAAGGAAGTGCGGCTGACAGTTGGTGCCGGCGCGCGATCCTTTGTCGAGGTGACGGGCGAAATCTGCCGTTTTCCCTGATGGGGGACGGACGTCCGCAGCCTGTGTGACGCCCAATCGCGCACCTTCAATGCTGCACTGCCATAAAATTGGGCGGCGTCTCCTCCCTTTTTATCTGTCATTGAGGGAAACAGCGCTTCGCAATTGCGGCATGATACTTGCTGTTTATCAAGCGGGCATGAGGCCAACGGCGGTCTCCCCTTCATAGGGCCGGCATCTCCGGTCCCCCGGACAATGGCGTCTGAACACCTGGGAAAATCCTGGGCTGTTTAGGCGCCTTTTTTTATTGTGGAGCCTCAAATGACGCTGCCGAAAAATGCGCGCGCTCTGTCCTTGATCCTGGCCCTTCCCGTTCTGGCACAGCCGGCACTGGCCAGCGACGCCGCCAGCCTGTTGAAGGATGGCAAGTTCATTCTGGATTTCCGCTACCGGCTGGAAGATGTCGACCAGGCGGGCTTAGCGCAGGACGCCCACGCCCAGACTGCCCGCGCCCGTACCGGCTTTCAGACGGGCAAGATCAATGGTTTTTCCTTACTGGCCGAGGCGGAAACCATCGCCCATGTCAGCAGCGCCTTTAATGACGGGCTGAACGGGAAGACCCGTCGCCCCCTGGTGGCAGACCCGGAGGGCATGGAACTGAACCGCCTGCAGGTAGACTATACCGGCATCGCCAAGACGGCCATCACACTGGGCCGCCAGCGCCTGAACCTGGACAATCAGCGCTTCATCGGTGCTGTCGGCTTTCGTCAGAATGAGCAGACACTGGATGCCCTCAAAATCAGCACCCAAGCCATCAATAAGCTCGACCTGACCTATGCCTATGTGGCGCAAGTCAACCGCGTGTTCGGCCATAAAAGCCCGCAGGGTGAATTTGAGGGCGACAGCCACCTGCTCAATGCCGGCCTGACCCTGTCACCCGCCGCGAAGATCACCGGCTATGCCTATCTTCTGGACCTGGAGGAACAGCCGCTTCTGTCCACCGCCACCTATGGCGGTCGGGTGGCTGGCAAATACACGCTGGACAAGGTCACCCTGACCTACGCCGCCGACTATGCCCGGCAGTCCGATTATCAGACCAATCCCCGCAACCTGTCCCTGGATTATCTCGGTCTGGAACTGACCGCCACCTATGGCGGCCTGTCATTTGGTGGCGGCTATGAAAGCCTGGAGGGCGACGGGGTGCGCGGCTTTGCGACACCGCTGGCGACCTTGCACCGGTTCCAGGGCTACGCCGACGTCTTCCTGACCACGCCAGCCAACGGCATCAATGATGCCTATGGACGTGTCGGTTACGAAACGAAACTGGCAGCCGGCCCCATTACAGGCCTCTCCGCCGCCCTGTGGTACCATGATTTCGAAGCCGAAAGGATCGATCGATCCTTTGGCAGCGAGATCGATGTGGAGGCGGCCGTGAAGCTGGGGCCCAAGGTGACGGTCAGCGCCAAATATGCCGACTATAACGGCGATGGCGCTTTCCCCGACCGCCAGAAATTCTGGCTGGCCTTTGACTATTCCTACTGAGCCTGCCGACCCCGGAGGGCGGTCTTTTGCCGCCCTCCGTCCGATATCCGACCGTTTCGAAGGATCATGCCATGACGATCCCGACCTTTCCCCGCCTGAAGGCAGTGCGGTTCCTGCTGTCAGCACGCGCACAGCGCCTGGACCGGCTGAAGCGTTTAGCCCGGCTCTGTGCCCTGGTCACCGGCCTCAGCGGGTTGGTGCATGCGTTGCAGCGGGAACGGGGGACCACGTCGCTGCATCTGGGGGCCGATGGCGGCATGATGCCCGATCTGTCGGCGCGCCGGACGGAGACCGATCAGGCGCTGGACCGGGTACGGGCGGAACTGGGGGCCATCGATCCTCTGGGCTGGGAAGGATCGCTAACCAGTTGCATTGCCTTCAGTCGCCGCGCCCTGGCGGGCCTGCCCGATCTGCGGTCACAGGTTGACACCGGCGGGATCGATCTGCGGGCTGCCACGCTGGCCTATTCGGCGTTGATTGAGGCACTGATGGCAGTGGTGACCGCCGTGGCCGGTCTCAGCGCCGATAACGCCCTGGCGCGGGCGCTGACGGCCTTGCTGAACTTCATGCGGGCCAAGGAATTTTCCGGACAGGAACGGGCGGTCGCCGCTGCCGCCCTGACGGCCGGCCAGTTCGATGCGACCCGTTTCCGACGCATGGCGCAGCTTGAGGCGGCGCAGACACAGGCACTGGACCTGTTTGCCACCCATGCCAACGATGCCCAACGGGCATTTCTGTCGGCGCAGCTTCAAGGGCCGGAATGTGAGCAGGTGCTGTGCCTGCGGATGCAGTTGCGGGAAACCGGCCCCAATCACCCCCTGACCGGTATCACCGCCCCAGCCTGGTTCGCAGCCGCCACGGGCCGCATCAACCGTCTGAAACAGGTGGAAGACCGCTTGATTGCCGATCTGGAGGCCCTGTGTGCCGATCGGATCGCAGGGGCACAAATGGAATTGTCGGCACCATTGCGGGAGGCCTCCCTGCATCTGCGCCTGTTCGCCTGGGTCCTGCGCCGCCGTCTGCGCCGGGCGGGTGACTGGTCGGAACAGGTCGCTGACGCCATGGTTACGCTGGACACTGACCATCTGCCACCCTGGCTGTCGCAGGCCCTGGCAAAGGTGACGGACGGTATCGACCCGGACCTGTCCCCCGCTGCCCAGCAGCAGCGTGAACGGCAATGGGCAGAGGCCAGTCGTGAGGCGCTGGAGGCTGTGATTGACCGGTTCAGCCATCAGCATGAACAGGCACTGGCGATCATGGCGGCCCATGCCGGCGGCATCCAGGGCGATGCGAGGTCCATGGCCGATCTGGCCGGCCTCAACGCCCGTCATTCCCTGACCATGGCCAGCGCCAGTTCGCAGACACGCGGCGGGGTCGAAGCGGTGGCGCAGGCTGCCGGCTCCCTGTCCCTTTCCATCCGCGATATCAACAGCCAAGCAGCCCAGGCATTGACCGTCTCTGCCGATGCCGTGGCAGAAGCACGGCAAACTCACCGCGCCGTAGAAGGGCTGACCGATGCCGCCCGCAATATCGGGCGCATCGTGGAAATCATCGGGGAAATCTCTGGACAGACCAACCTTCTGGCATTGAATGCCACCATTGAGGCAGCGCGTGCCGGCGAGGCGGGCAAGGGATTTGCGGTGGTGGCAGGCGAGGTGAAAAGCCTGGCCAGCCAGACCGGTCGCGCCACCGACGAGATCGGGCACAGGATTGAAGAGATGCAGGCCGCCACCGGTGCGGCTGTCACCGCTATCGGTGCAACAGCGGCTAAAATAGAAGCCATCGCCGCCCTTGTCGCGGGGATTGAGGCCGCTCTCATGCGACAGCGTCAGGATACTGAACGCATTGAAGAAAATATGCGCAGTGTTGCCGAGAGCGCCACTGACATCGACAATGTCGTGGAAGGTGTGGCGCAAGGGGCCGACCATATTGGTCGCATGACCGGCAATGCCCTATCAGCCACGGGCGAACTGTCGCGTCTGGTGGAAAGCCTGCGCGAAGGGCTGAACGGCTTCGTGACACGGGTACGGGCCGCGTAAAGACGCAAGGATCGGCGGTGAACCGGGGCGGCAGGTGAGGGCCGCCCCTTTTTTTTAGTCCGCCCAAAATTTCATCAAACCTCGCATATGCACAAATCCGCGCCATGGCCGCCTGCAACTTGGGCGTTTTCAGGGCATCGCGGGGAGGCAGCACATCACACCCGATGCAAATCAATCCACCAAAGGATTGATAAACAACAATTATCCGATTGATTTTCGTGCCGGCGGCACTTGGCACAATTCTCGCTAATACGTCCTCGCACTCGCGGCATGAAGGTGACGATGCCTTTTCTCCCGACCGGTAACGGTCAGGGGCCGCGGTGCCGAAATTGCGGTTCCGACGCTGGGATCGCCTGGAGCAATGGCGCTCCGATGACACGCACGGGCCTTTCCTGCCCCTGGATGTCGTCGGAGCGCCTTTTTTATTTTCAGCCTGGCCGCATGGCCGGAAACAGGGAGCCCGCGTATCATGAGCCAGACCGACAAATCTTCCGCCGGCCTGACCCGCCGTTCGCTTCTGACCCAGACCGCGAAGGCCGCTGGGGCAGCCGCTATCCTGACGGCAGCCCGCAGCGCCCTACCAGCCGGCGGCGCCTGGGCCGCGGCAGCACCCGAAGTGACGGGCGCCACGCTTGGCTTCATCGCCCTGACCGACAGCGCGCCGTTGATCGTGGCCAAGGTGAAGGGGCTGTTTGCCAAATATGGCATGCCCGACGTCAATGTCGTGAAACAGGCCAGTTGGGGCACCACCCGCGACAATCTGGAACTGGGATCGGCGGCTGGCGGCATTGACGGTGCCCATATCCTGACGCCCATGCCTTACCTGATGACCACTGGCAAGGTGACCAAGAACAACCAGCCGCTGCCGATGGCCATTCTGGCGCGGCTCAACACCAACGGGCAGGCCATTTCCGTGGGTGCCCGTTACAAGGACCTGGGCATCACAACCAAGGCCAAAGGCCTGAAGGAAGCCTTCGCCAAGCAGAAGGCCGAGGGCAAGGATGTCAAATGCGCCGTCACCTTCCCCGGTGGCACGCATGATCTGTGGATGCGTTACTGGCTGGCATCCAACGGCATCGACCCAGACAAGGACGTCTCCACCATTGTGGTGCCACCGCCGCAAATGGTGGCCAATATGAAGGTCGACACGATGGAAGCCTTCTGTGTGGGCGAACCCTGGAATGCCCAGTTGGTGAACCAGGGCATCGGCTTTACGGCGCTGACGACCGGGGAACTGTGGCATGACCATCCGGAAAAGAGCCTCGGCATGCGCGCCGACTGGGTGGAGAAAAATCCCAATGCCGCCAAGGCCCTGCTCGCCGCCGTGATCGAGGCCCAGATCTGGTGCGACAAGCCCGAGAACAAGGCGGAGATGTGCCAGATCGTTTCCGGCCGTGAATGGTTCAAGGTGCCGGTCGAGGATATTCTGGGCCGCGCCACGGGCACCATTGATTACGGTGACGGGCGTATTGTGAAGAACAGCCCGGAGATCATGAAATTCTGGTCCGATCATGCCTCCTACCCGTTCCAGAGCCACGATCTCTGGTTCCTGACAGAGGATCAGCGCTGGGGCTACCTGCCGGCTGATCTGGACACCAAGGGTCTGATCGGTAAGGTCAACCGCCAGGATCTGTGGCGGGAAGCGGCCAAAGTAGCCGGTGCTACGGACCTGCCCACCGACACCTCACGCGGTATCGAAAAATTCTTCGATGGCCGCGCATTCGATCCCGCCAACCCGGCGGCCTATCTCGCGTCGCACGACATCAAGCGTATTGCCTGAGTTGAGGGAGGAAAACAACATGTCGACGATCAGCGAGAATAGTGCCGTCGGTCGTGTGCAGGGGGGTGGCGGGCTTTCTGCCCTGGCCGCCACCCTGCACACGACCCTGGACCGGGCGCGTTCCAAACTGTTTGATCTTTTGCCCCTGATTGTGGCGCTGGTCACGCTGCTGGGGATCTGGGAACTGGCCTGCCGGGGAGCAGGCTCTTCCCTGCCGCCGCCCTCCCGCGTGGTCAGTGAGACCTGGGAACTGATCATCAATCCGTTCTTCGATAATGGGGGTGTGGACAAGGGTCTGTTCTGGCACTTGGCGGCCAGCCTGGAGCGGGTCGCCATCGGCTTTACGCTGTCGGCCATCACCGGCATCGCGCTGGGCGTGCTGATCGGCCAATCCAGCCTGGCCTATCGTGGGCTGGACCCGATTTTCCAGGTGCTGCGCACGGTACCGCCGCTGGCCTGGCTGCCCATTTCCCTGGCTGCCTTCCGACAGGCGGACCCGTCGGCGATCTTTGTGATCTTCATCACGTCGATCTGGCCCATCATCCTGAACACCGCCGTTGGCGTACGGCAAATCCCGCAAGATTACCGTAACGTGGCCCGTGTCCTGCGCCTGTCGCCGCTGGAGTTTTTCTTCCGCATCATGCTGCCTTCCTCCGTGCCGTTTATTTTCACCGGCCTGAAGATCGGCATCGGCCTGTCCTGGCTGGCCATTGTGGCGGCTGAAATGCTGATCGGTGGGGTGGGTATCGGCTTTTTCATCTGGGATGCCTGGAACAGTTCGCTGATGAGCGAGATCATCCTGGCGCTGGTCTATGTCGGGTTGGTCGGCTTCATCCTCGACCGTGTCATCACGGTCATCGGCAACCGCGTCGCGGGTCGCAAGGTCGGATAAGGAGAGCATGCCATGACCCATCCCTATCTCTCGCTGGAAAATGTCGGCATGGATTTCACGGTAGCCGGGCGCACCTTCCATGCCGTCACCGATGTCAATCTCGGTATCGACCGGGGACAGTTCGTCTCCATCATCGGCCATTCTGGTTGCGGAAAATCCACCTTGCTGAACATTGTGGCGGGGCTGACGCGCTGCACAACCGGCGGGGTCATTCTGGATGGGCAGGAGGTCAACAGCCCCGGCCCCGACCGGGCTGTGGTGTTCCAGAACCATTCACTGCTGCCGTGGCTGACCGCGTACCAGAATGTGCGGCTGGCCGTGGACAAGGTGTTCGGCGCCAGCAAAAGCGCCAGTGAGCGCCATGACTGGACCTTGCATAATCTGCGGCTGGTCCATATGGACCATGCCGTGGACAAGCGCCCGGACGAGTTGTCAGGTGGCATGAAACAACGCGTTGGCATTGCCCGTGCCCTTTCCATGGAACCGAAGGTCCTGCTGATGGATGAGCCGTTCGGGGCGCTGGATGCTCTGACCCGCGCCCATCTTCAGGACACGGTGATGGAGATTCAGGCCCGGCTGAACAGCACGGTGATCATGATCACCCATGATGTGGACGAGGCTGTGCTGCTCTCCGACCGGATCGTGATGATGACCAACGGGCCGTCGGCCACCATTGGTGAGGTCCTGACCGTCGACCTGCCCCGTCCGCGCCGCCGGCTGGACCTGTCCGACGATGCACGGTATGTCGGCTACCGGGCCAGCGTGCTGCGGTTCCTGTACGAAAGGCACGCCAAGCCCGAAGCCGCATAAATCAACACCAGCCGATGAAAGGGGGGGAAGGGATCACGGTTCCCTTCCCCCCCTTTTTTGTCATCTGCGCCGGGGCCACAAACGGCGATCAGCCGGCGATCAGCCCATGGCCTCCTGATAAAGGTCGGGACGCCACACGGCATTTGCCAGCCGGATACGATCGGCGTCTGACAGGTCCAACTGTCCGGCAGCGGCCATTTCCGATAACAGCCGCAGCGCATCCGCCCGGTCAGGACGGTTGCGGTCCGGCGCAGGAATGGCGCCTTGCAAGGTCAGTTCGATCAGGTCGGCAGCAAGGCCGACATACTGAGCCTCTGCCAGCAGCCGAGCCAGTTCCGCGCGGTTTGCGGGATCGCAGCTCCAGTCAGCAGCCTTCACGACCGCACGGATCAGCGCTGCGACCTGGGCCGGATGCTCCTCTGCCCAATCGGCACGCAGGCCAAGCACCTTCTCCAACCCATCAGGACGGATATCGGCCTTAGTCACCACAACCTTGCCAATGCCGCGTTGCACGGCCCGCTGGTTCCACGGTTCACCCGCGCAATAGCCGTCGATCCAGCCCGCCGCCAGACTTTCCACCATACGCGGCGGGGCGATCACGCCAATATTCACTTCCGACCGGCCATCGACACCGCCATCAGCGAGCCATTTCAGCAGCTCGTAATGGTGGCAGGAGAAATGGAAGACGGTCACGAAGGAGAGAAGTGGCTTGCCTGCGGCACGGTCGGCATCAATGATCGGGCGCAGAGCACGCGCCCGAAGAGCCGGCGGCCCCGCCATAACTTCCGGCGCCACCAGAACCATGCGTTCATACAGGTCAAGCGACACGGTCACAGCATTGTTGCCCAAGCCCAACGATACAGGCACCCGCAAAGCCGTGGCCGGAACGCCGGCAATCCCCTGATGGATGGCCAGGGCCAGTGGCGCCAGGATATGGGCGCCATCCACCCGCCCGAAGGCCAACCTGTCACGCAGCGCCGCCCAGGAAGGTGCGCGTTCAACCACCAGATCAATGCCTTCCGCCGCAGCAAAGCCCTTTTCCGCCGCAACGACCGGAATGGCGCAATCCACCAGGGGCGCGAAGCCCAGCTTGACGATCTCGACCATTCTCAAATCTCCATCTCGAAGGCGGTGATCACGCTCTGCGCGATGTCGGATAGTTTGCGGTTCTGTTTCATGGCAGTGCGCCGCATGAGGTTGTAAGCATCCTCCTCCGGCAGGCCGCGATGCTTCATCAAAAGCCCCTTGGCCTTCTCCACCTGTTTGCGATCCTGCAATTTGGATTGCGCCTCGTCCCGTTCGCGACGCAGCCGGTCAAAGGCGTTGAAGCGGGTGATGGCCGTTTCCACGATGGGCTTGATCCGGTCCTGGCGCAGCCCATCGACGACATAGGCGCTGACCCCGGCCTCAATCGCGGCATGGATCATCTGGCTGTCGCTTTGATCCACGAACATGGCGATGGGCCGCTGCACCACACGGCTGACCTGGAACATCTGTTCCAACGTATCGCGGTCGGGATTTTCCAGATCGATGATGATCACATCCGGCGCCAACGCCTGGATGCGGGCCAGGAGATTGACGGAGGGGCCGATCGTACTGACCCTTACCCAGCCGGATTCCACCAACCCCCGTTCCACCACGGCAGCGCGGTCGGGATTGCCGTCAATGATCAGGATGTTGGGCTCTGGATTGGCCATACCGTCACCCCGCCATGGCGCAGACAGCCAGCGTCGGGTGTGTGTATTGGACCATTGGGGACGAAACCATCGCTGTGCTGCCCTGTCATATGCGGGCCGCCTGCCGGGGATCGGTCGGCGGCCCATAGTCGCGGCGGGGACGCACCCCAGCCCGGCCTGGTCGTCCGCCGTTGGACGATCGAATGTCCCAACCGCGGGACAGGTATCGTTCAGCAATGGTTGTGCCAGCGCAGGCAGGCGCGGGATTCCGGGCCTTTGCACAATCCAGCGGTTTCACAACTGCACAAAAAAGCATCATCGCTTGCATGCTGCCTGAATTTGCAGCAAGGCGACGGCCCGGCAGATCGACCGTACGGTCCCAGAATCCAGCGATTTCAACAAGTTGCTGCCTTGGCACGCCATTCGCAAAAGAAACAGCGGCGCAAGGCGATGTGGCGTTGCGACGGCCCTTCCCAACGGGGGGGCAGATAGAGGGGTCCAAGGCCGGGCCCCACCGGATAATGGCGTCCGAACGTGTAATTGTCCCCTGATGGGGGACGAAGCACGGTCGGGCGCCTTTTTTATTGCGCATTTTTTGCGCAAGCGATGGATGGAGCCAGACATGACCCCCCTCTCCGCCTCCCCGGCCACCACCGCCTCACGCCCCCGGCTGGTCGTGATCGGCAATGGCATGGCCGGCATCCGCGCCGTAGAAGAGCTGCTGGAACGCGCCCCCGATCTTTACGACATTACCGTGTTCGGCGCCGAACCGCGCGTGAACTATAACCGCATCATGCTGTCGCCCCTGTTGTCGGGGGAAAAGAGTTTCGATCAGATCGTGATCAACGATCTGGACTGGTATCTGATCAACCAGATCAAGCTGCATGCCGGCGACCCGGTGGAGCAGATTGACCGCGACGACCAGGTCGTCATCACCAAATCTGGCCTGTCCGTCCCCTATGACCGGCTGCTGATCGCCACCGGTTCCATGCCCATCGTCATCCCCATTCCGGGCGCCCGGCTGCCGGGCGTTGTAACTTTTCGCGATGTGGATGATGTCGACACCATGCTCAGTGCCAGTGCCAAGGGCGGACATGCCGTCGTGATTGGCGGCGGTCTGCTGGGTCTGGAAGCCGCCGTGGGCCTGAAGGCGCGCGGGATGGAGGTCACTGTCCTGCATCTGGCAGGCCACCTGATGGAACGGCAGTTGGATGCATCCGCCGGGCATCTGCTGGCTAAGGAGCTGGAGCGTCGGGGCCTGACGGTCCTGACCAGTGCCGATACTGCCGCTATCCAGGGTGACACCCATGTCACGGGCGTGGCGCTGAAGGATGGGCGGGAATTGAAGGCCGATCTTGTGGTGATGGCCGTCGGTATCCGGCCCGACACGCGGCTGGCGGCGGCGGCAGGTTTGGAGGTCGGGCGCGGCATCCTGGTCGATGATCATATGGTGACCAACGATCCCGCCATCAGTGCCGTCGGTGAATGCGTGCAGCATCGCGGAGCCTGCTACGGGCTGGTGCAGCCCCTGTTCGAGATGGCCAAGGTCCTGGCTGACCATCTGGCCGGCAAACAGGCGGCGGGCTATCCCGGCTCCGTCACATCGACCAAGCTGAAAGTGACCGGCGTCGACGTGTTCTCCGCCGGTGATTTCAGCGGCGGGCCGGGCACGGAAGACATCGTGTTCCGCGATGCCGGTCGCGGCGTCTATAAGCGCATCGTGTTGCAGGATGGCCGCATCAAGGGGGCCGTCCTGTATGGCGATACCGCCGATGGGGCCTGGTATTTCCAGCTTTTGAAGGCAGGCGAAGATGTGTCGGGTCTGCGCGACACCTTGATCTTTGGGCAGGGATTTGCGGCCAAGGAAGGCGGTGCTGCAAACCCTACCGCCGCCGTTGCGGCGCTGCCTGATACGGCGGAAATCTGCGGCTGCAACGGCGTCTGCAAGGGCACCATCGTCAAGGCCATCACCGAGAAGGGCCTGACCAGCCTGGATCAGGTCAAGGCGACCACCAAGGCATCGGCATCCTGCGGGTCCTGCACCGGTCTGGTCGAAGGGCTGTTGGCGCATGCCCTGGGTGGGGAGTATGAGGCGGCCGGCGTCAAGCCGATCTGCAAATGCAGCGACCATGACCATGACACGATCCGCCGCCTGATCCGGGTTCAGAACCTGAAGTCGATCCCTGCCGTCATGCAGGCCCTGGAGTGGAAGACGCCCGACGGCTGCCACACTTGCCGCCCGGCGCTGAATTATTACCTGTTGGCCACCTGGCCCGGTGAGTATGTCGATCACGGCGCCAGCCGGTTCGTGAACGAGCGGGTTCACGCCAACATTCAGAAGGACGGCACCTATTCGGTGGTCCCACGCATGTGGGGCGGGCTGACCAACGCCAAGGAACTGCGCGCCATCGCCGATGTGGTCGACAAGTTTGACATCCCCACCGTTAAGGTCACGGGCGGACAGCGCATCGACCTTCTGGGTGTGAAGAAAGAGGATCTGCCTGCCGTCTGGTCCGACCTGAATGCCGCCGGCATGGTGTCGGGCCATGCCTATGGCAAGGCGCTGCGCACGGTAAAGACCTGTGTCGGATCGGAATGGTGCCGCTTCGGTACACAGAAATCCATGGAGGTCGGGGTCAATCTGGAAAGGATGACCTGGGGCTCCTGGACGCCGCACAAGTTCAAGATGGCCGTGTCCGGCTGTCCGCGGAACTGTGCGGAGGCCACCATCAAGGATTTCGGCGTCATCGCCACCGATGGCGGCTTCGACCTGCTGGTCGGCGGCAATGGTGGCATCAAGCTGCGCGGCACCGACCTTCTGACCAAGGTCACGACCGAAGAAGAGGTGCAGGAATATTGCGGCGCCTTCATGCAGCTTTACCGCGAAGAGGCGCATTACCTGGAGCGCACAGCCCCCTGGATCGAACGGGTGGGCCTGGATTTCGTCAAGGCCCGCGTGGTGGATGATGCCGAAAACCGCCGTGCCCTGCATGCCCGCTTCCTGGCCAGCCAGCGCCATGCGCAGGTCGATCCCTGGGCCGAACGGGCACCTGGCGCCCCCGCTGCCCGTGATTTCCAAACGCTTGCCACCGTGGAGTAAGGCCATGCACCGCCCGCTTGAATGGAAGGATATCGGCCCGCTGACGGACATTCCCGTCCAGGGCGCGCGCCGCGTGGACCATCGGGAAGGCCGCATCGCGGTCTTCCGCACCATCGATGATCAGGTCTTCGCCCTGCGTGATGAATGCCCGCACAAAAAGGGACCGCTGTCGGAAGGCATCGTGCATGGCCATGCCGTGACCTGCCCGCTGCATAACTGGGTCATTGATCTGGCCACAGGCTTTGCCAAGGGCCCAGACGAAGGCTGCACGGGGCGTATCCCCGCACGGCTGGTCGATGGGCGGGTGGAGCTGGGGTTGGTGGCTTAGTTCCCCTTCATTTCCTTTTTATCGCCTCCCCGGCGAAGGCCGGGGCCCAGGGGCCAAAAGCCCGACCGCTCCTCCTCTTCGACGACGCAAACCCGGCCGTAGTGCTGGTGGCCCCTGGGCCCCGGCCTTCGCCGGGGAGGCGAAAAGCGCAGTGAGAGGGGATAACCGGAGTACCCCATGTCCACCACCGACATCCGTACCACCTGCCCCTATTGCGGCGTTGGCTGCGGGCTGATTGTCAGCCGGGCGCGGGATGGCTGGGTGGTGGGCGGCGATCCCGATCACCCGGCCAATCAGGGCCGCCTCTGTTCGAAAGGTGCCGCCCTGATCGACACCGTTACGGCGGAAGCATCAGGCGATGTCCGTCTGCTGTATCCGGAAGTGGCGGGGCAGCGGGTCAGTTGGGACAAGGCCATTGCCGAGGTGGCGGGGCGGCTGTCGGAGACCCTGGCCGAACATGGCCCTGACGCCATCGCCTTTTATGTCTCCGGCCAGTTGCTAACGGAGGATTATTATGTGGCCAACAAGCTGCTGAAGGGTTTCATCGGCAGCCCCCATATCGACACCAATTCCCGGCTCTGCATGGCCTCCACCGTGGCCGGGCATAAACGCGCCTTCGGGGCGGATGTGGTGCCGGGCTGTTATGAGGATCTGGAGATTGCCGATCTGGTGATCCTGGTCGGTTCCAACCTCGCCTGGTGTCACCCCGTACTGGCCCAGCGGTTGCGCAGCGCCAAGCGCGACCGGGGTACCCGCGTTGTCCTGATCGACCCGCGTGGCACCGCGAGTTCCGACCTGGCCGACCTGCATCTGGCCCTGAATCCTGGCAGCGACGTGGCCCTGTTCAATGGCTTGCTGGCGCATCTGGATCAGGCTGGGGCCATCGACCGCGATTATGTCCGGCATCATGTCACGGGGCTTGAGCCGGCGCTCGAGGCCGCGCGGGAGGATGCGGGCGATGTGGCGGCCACCTGTGGCCTGGACCCGGCCGATGTTGCCACCTTCTATGACTGGTTCACCAACACCCCGCGCACCGTCACCGTCTTCAGCCAGGGGGTGAACCAGTCTTCGCGCGGAACCGACAAGGTGAACGCCATCATCAATTGCCATCTGGCCACAGGCCGGGTGGGCAAGCCGGGTTCCAGCCCCTTCTCCGTGACAGGACAACCCAATGCCATGGGCGGGCGGGAGGTGGGCGGGCTGGCCAACCAGTTGGCGGCCCACATGAACCCCGATGACCCGGCGGATGTGGATCGGTTGCGCCGGTTCTGGAACGCCCCGGCGCTGAAGGGCGGCCAGGGTCTGAAGGCTGTGGACATGTTCCGCGCCATCCGCGAAGGCCGCATCAAGGCCCTGTGGATCATGGCCACCAACCCGGCGGTCAGCCTGCCCGAGGCGGACCTGGTACGGGAGGCCCTGCGCCTCTGCCCCACGGTCATCGTTTCCGACATTGTCGGCACTACCGACAGCCTGGATTACGCCCATATCCGCCTGCCCGCATTGGGCTGGGGCGAAAAGGACGGCACTGTCACCAATTCCGAACGCCGCATTTCCCGTCAGCGCCCCTTCCGCGAGGCGCCGGGAGAGGCCAAGGCCGATTGGTGGATCATGGCCAAGGTTGCCGCCGCCATGGGTCACGGCCCGGCCTTCGCCTGGCGCACGCCAGGCGAGGTTTTCCGGGAACATGCGGTCCTTTCCGGCTTTGAGAATGATGGGCTGCGCGCCTTCGACATCGCCGCCTGGGGCCGCAAGCGCGAGGCCGATTATGCCGCCATGCAACCCTTCCAATGGCCCATGCCCGCGGGGGCCAAGCGTGGGACAGAGCGGATGTATGACGATGGCCGTTTCACCCATGGCAATGGCCGTGCCCGTATGTGCCCTGTGCGCCACATCCCGCCGGTCGAACGCGCCTCCCTGCGCTTCCCTCTGATCGCCAATACCGGACGGTATCGCGACCAATGGCACACGATGACGCGCACGGGCCTGTCGGCGCGGCTGTCGGCCCACCGGCCTGAACCGCTGCTGGAAATCCACCCGACCGACGCGCAGGCCGCCGACCTTCTGGATGGCGACCTGGGCCGGGTGATCAGTTTGCAGGGCGAGGCGGTCTTGCGTGTGGCGATCACCGAGGCGCAGCGCCCCGGTCAGGTTTTCATCCCCATGCACTGGTCCGACACGCTGTCGGCCAAGGGGGCCATCGGTCGCTTGATCGCGCCCCACACCGACCCGGTGTCAGGACAGCCGGAAAGCAAGCATATCCCCGTGCGGGTGGAACGGTTCGTCACCGCCTGGGCCGGCCTGTTCTTCACCACACGCCCTCACGACCTGTCCGCCATTCCCTATTGGGTGCGTCAGGAGGTGGGCACCTGCCGGATTTATGAACTGGCTGGCGATGCGCCCCCCGTCCTGTCCGGCCTGACGGATTGCGAGATTCTGGACTTCACCGACCCCGCAAGGGACATCACGCGCCGCGCCTGGGTGAAGGAAGGCAAGCTGATCGCAGCCCTGTTCCTGGCCCCAGAACGGCCGGATATTTCACGCGACTGGCTGTCCAGCCTGTTCGCCAAGTCCACCCTGACACCACTGGACCGCGCCCGCCTTCTGGCGGGTCGTGCGCCGGAAACAGAGGCAATGGATGATGGCCCCCTCGTCTGCTCCTGCCATGGGGTGGGTCGCACCAAGATTACCGTCGCTGTGCGTTCACGCCCAGCCTGTTCGGTTGCGGATATCGGCAACCTGACGGGGGCTGGGACTGGCTGCGGTTCCTGCCTTCCCGAGATCAAGGAGATTCTGCGCCATGCTGCACCTGTCGTCGCGGCCTGATCCGGCAAGCCCCATGCCCTCGTTCCCCATCTTCCTGGATCTGCGGGGGCGGCCCGTATTGGTGGCCGGTGGCGGCGATGCGGCAGCGTCCAAGGCCCGCCTGCTGGCCCGCGCTGGGGCTGATATCCTGCTGCTGGCCGCCACAGTGGGCGAAGAGATGCTTGACTTGCTGGAAAGCGGGGTGATCCAGCGACGGGAGACGGAATTCCGGCCGGAACTTCTGGACGGGGTGGTCATCGCCATAGACGGATCGGGTGATCCCGACCTGACCGACCGTATCCGCTGTGCTGCCTTTACCCGCAATGTGCTGGTCAATGTCGTGGATGTGCCAGAACAGTGCGATTTCACGGTGCCGGCCATTCTGGACCGGTCGCCGGTGGTGGTGGCCGTGTCGACGAGTGGCGGTGCCCCGGCTCTGTCTCGCAACATCCGGCAGCGATTGGAAGCGGCGATCCCTGCTGGTTACGCCAGCTTGGCGCGGGCCGCACAGCGGGCACGAGCCAGTGTGCGCCAGTCCCTGTCCATCCCCCGCGACCGGCAACGTTTCTGGGATCGCGTCCTGTCCGGCGATCTGGCCGACCGACTGATGGCGATGGACGAGGACAGGGCGGTCGAAGAGATCGTGGCCAGCCTATCGCGCTTCATCGCCGGCGGACGGGATGAGGGCGGGTCGGTCACGCTCGTCGGGGCTGGCCCCGGTGATCCAGGCCTGCTGACGGTCAGCGCAGCCCGCGCCATCGGGTCCGCCGATATCATCCTGCATGATGCGCTGGTGCCCGACAGCATCCTGGCCCTGGCACGGCGGGAAACGCGACTGGTATCGGTGGGCAAGCGCGCGGGCTGTCGCTCTGTCCCGCAGGAATTCACCAACCGCCTGATGGCCACCTGCGCCAGGAAGGGCCTGCGCGTGGTGCGGCTGAAGGGTGGAGACCCGTTCATCTTTGGCCGCGCAGGCGAAGAAGCGGAGTTCCTGCGCGGTCATGGCGTGGCCGTAACGGTGATCCCCGGCATCACGGCAGCCATGGGGGCAGCGGCACAGCTAGGCCTGCCGCTGACCCATCGTGGTGTGGCGCGGTCGATGCGCGTCGTGACGGCCCATTGCCGCACATCAGGAGAAACCGACGCCATCGACTGGACCAAACTGGCCGATCCCGGCACGACACTGGCGTTGTACATGGGCCGCGACCGGCTGGGTGATATCGCCGATAGTCTGATCAAGGCAGGCCTGCCGCCGGACACGCCCGCCGCCCTGATCGCCAATGCCTGTCGCCCGGATGCAGAGGTGAGGTTCGCCCCCATCGCCGCCCTACCCGGCGCCCCGGCCTTGACCAACCCGGCAGCGCCATCGCTGATCCTCGTGGGGGATGCGGTGGCGCTTGCACCGGGCTGGGCCATGGACAAAATGGTGCAGGTCAGTGCAGCCTAGAGGGATGATGGACCCGCCGTGATCGTGGCTGTGGCGGGTTTCAATCCGTCTCCAGTCACGGTCACCTTGATCTTACCCTGGGTTTCCGATGCCCGCACCATCACCAGCGCCCGCCCGTTCCAGGCCTGACGCCGAGCGGCACTGAAGGGGGTGTGGTCGGTGGGCGAGCCATTATCGAAGGCCGCCAGCACGCCCGGCCCGTCCACGGTTACCGACAATGCATGGGCAGCGTCGGGGACGCGGATACCCTTGGCATCCACCACTTCAACCCGAATGAACCCAACATGGTCGAAGCCGGGCGTCAAACGGGACTGCTCGGCCACCAGCTTGACCGACATGGCGGGACCCGCAGTGCGCAATTCATGTTCCGCCACCTTGCGCCCGCCTGTGTCATAACCAACGGCGCGCAGGCTGCCCGGCGCAAACGGCACGTCAAAACGGATAGCACTGTCATCGGCATTACGCGGCTTGCGGCCCAGCGAGCTGCCATTCAAGAACAGTTCGACCGTCGGCGTATTGGCCACCACCTCCACCTTCTCCAACTGTCCCGTCTGCTGCGCTGGGGTCCAGTCTTCCAGCACACCGGGTCCCTTGGGCTGCGGCATGGCAACGCCCACCATGGTGGGCAGTTCGGATGTGTCGACCTGTTCCGTCACCCGCCGGCCCAACCGGACCACCGGTGTTTCAGACCACCAGGAGGCCCGTTCCCACCCGATCGGCTTCACCATGTCGGTGCGGTCCACCAAACCGGACGGATTGGAAATGAAGGGCCACCCGGCGCGGTCCGCCTCCCCGAGGTAATCGGCACCCGTCCACAAGAACATGCCGGCATAGGGCGCATAATCACGCACGGCCAGCCAAGATGCCCGGTTCTTGGAATTCTCCGTACCGATGATCAGGCGCGATGGCTTGTCCTGATGCGCCTGGATCAGTTCCCTTTCGCGGTAGTTCTGCCCCACGACATCGAGAAGATCGGCCAGACCGTTCTTGTAGTCGCCCGTGGTGTTGGGCCGGAACAAGGCCATGGTCACGGGGCGCGTCGGGTCCTCCGCATGGAAAATGGCCTTCAGCCGTTCGATGATCGACTTCGCGACCACGGGATAGGGCGTATCGTGAATTTCATTGCCGATGGACCAGATGGCCACGGAAGGATGGTTTCGATCCCGCTTCACAAAGTCGCGTGCGTCCAATGATGACCAGTCGGTGAAGAACAGATGGTAATCTTGCGGGTTCTTCGCCACCGTCCACATATCGAACGCTTCATTCATGACCACGAGGCCCAAGCGGTCGCACAGGTCCAGGAATTCCGGACCAAACGGGTGATGGGCCGTGCGTATCGCATTGACGCCCAATGCCATCATCCCGCGCAGCCTGCGTTCATAGAAGGACAGCGGCACCGCCATGCCAAAGGCGCCGCCATCGGCATGGATGGCCACACCCTTCAGCTTCACATTGCGGCCATTAATCCAAAAGCCGCTATCGGCCTTAAACACCATCTCCCGCACACCAAAATGCGCGCTGTCGGTTTCCAAGATACTCCCATCATCGCCGATGATCTGAAGTTGCGCCTTGTAGAGGTTGCCCTGACCGATGTCCCAGCGGACGGGGTCGGTAATGCGGGCTTGCGCCGACAGTTTCATGGCCCGCCCGGCCGGCAGGGTCACCGTGTCGCCCTGGCTCGTCGAAACATGCTTGCCATCCGGTCCGGTTATGGTGACACGCAGATGCGCCTGCCGGTCGGTCTTACCGCGATTGATGATGGCGCTTTCCACCCCCACATCGGCGGATGTCTCTGTAATCGCCGATGTTGATACGCGCGTGCCCCAGCCATCGACATGCACATCACCGGTCAAAAGCAGCCGAACATGGCGATAAATGCCGCCACCGGCATACCAGCGTGATGCCGGCTGATGCGACGTGTCAGCCCGAACGGCTATGACGTTCTCACGATCAAAATTCAGATGGTCGGTGATCTCATACCGGACGCTGGAATAGCCGTTGGGTCGGTGCCCGACATGCCTGCCATTGATCCAGACGCCGCCGCGTTCCATGACGCCGTCAAGTTCGATGAAGACCCGCTTGCCACGGTCTTCCGCAGGAAGAGTGAAACTTTTGCGATACCAGGCGACACCGGTTGGCAGGAACCCACCCGACCCCGTCGCCGGGGCATGACGATCAAAGGGACCAGCGATGGCCCAATCGTGCGGCAGGTCCACCTGTACCCAGTCCGCCGCCGCACCCTCGCGGCTTTCGGCCCCGGCGATATCGCCCTTGGCAAAGGTCCATCCGGCATTGAAGTTCCGCCATTCACCAGCACCAGCGCTGGCCGAGCCCAACACCATGGCCAGAATCAGGGCCATCACCGACCCACGCAAACCCTTGTGCATATTCCTGTCCCCTTATATCGGCCGCCCATTCCTTGTCGGCCTTGTTTTTCAGCAGGATCGCCCCGCGAGAGCGGGCCCGGCAGTACCGGCGGGAGCAGGCCCGCGTCACGCAGCCATCAACTGCCCCTTGACATCTCATAATATATGACATTACATCGCACAATATGAGACATTAGGATTAATCATATTTTATCGAGGTCGGTCGATCGGGTGTGGGCTTGCAGAGAATGCTGGTAATCCGTGCGGTGACCAGCCGGTAGCGGTGATATCAGTAAATATTATTCTACGGCATTATAAATAATATTTAGATTTAAGTTCCCATATATTGAAATTATCCAGCCATTGATGTGTAAAATACTGGGATCATATTTGGTGCATGATCTATTAATTTTTTCTTTACATCGCGATTATTAATCATACTAATGAGATCAGAAACAAACAAAGCCGGTCACTAAGCGTCCCGTCTGGACGGACACCGGTGTCAAAAATCGAGGGAGACGGGAAAATGACCAGTCAGGACAAGCCCGCCAGCCATGAGAGACCGGGCATTTACGGACAGGATCAGGCAGGCCGCCACACCTGGCGCCAGCATTCCTGATCCCGGTGCCCCGGCCCAGGCTGGGTTTGAAAGATGCCGTCCATCCGACGCGCATGTGGAGCGGAAGCCAAAAGAACAATCCAGACAAGGTTCCAGCACAAGGAACCGCGTGAAGGAACTTTCATAGGGAAAATGGAAATGATCAAGAACGCGACCTTTACGACCCGGCGCCTGGAAGCGTCATTGCTGGCTCTGGGTATCGCCCTTTCGGCGGCTCTGCCTGTTGCCGCACAGTCCACGCCCGCACCGACATCGGGCGGTGACGCGCTGGAAGAGATCATCGTCACCGGTTTCCGGGCCTCGCTGAACAGCGCACTGAACCTGAAGCGCAACGAAGCGGCGGCAGTTGACGCTATCGTGGCCGAAGATATCGGTAAGTTCCCGGACAGCAACCTGGCCGAAAGCATGCAGCGCGTGCCCGGCGTTGCCCTGGCGCGCGGTGATGGCGGCGAGGGCCGCAACATCTCCGTCCGCGGCTTGGGCGCAGGCTTCACCCGCGTGCGCATCAATGGCATGGAAGGCACCTCGCAGACCGGTTCGTCCGACATCTATGGTGCCGGCAATGCGGGCCGCTCTTTCGATTTCAACGTCTTCTCGACCGAAATTTTCTCTGCCCTTTCCGTTCGCAAGACCCCGTCGGCCGATGTTGAAGAAGGATCGCTGGGCGCGACGGTGGATCTGGATGCGCCCAAGCCGTTCGATTTTCGTCAGGACAGCGTCATCACCGCCACGGCCAAGGGCGTCTATAACGGTGTTTCAAAGAAGGTGGACCCGCGCGGATCGGTGCTGGTCTCGCAGAAATTCGGTGACGAAGGGCAGTTTGGCGTCCTCGGCTCGCTCTCATATCAGCAGCGCAACATCCGCGAAGTTGGCTATTCCGCCGTGGACCTTCTGTCGGCCAATGCCAACGGCCTGTTCTGCGCGCCGATCGGTGTGACCCCTGTCTATCCTGCCGTCTCGGCGGCGAAGGGTACGACAGACACAATGTGTTCCACCAACAACCCTCGCACCGGCACGCTGACAGCCTGGAATACGATCCAGGCCCTGCGCCGCGCCGACCTGCCCAACACACCGGGTTCCGGGGCCTTTATCCCGCGCCTGCCGCGTTACCTGAACTCCACCCAGGACCAGGAACGTATTGGCGCCAGCCTGACGCTTCAGTATCAGCCCGATGAAAATACCGACATCTCCATCGATACACTTTATTCCCGTTTTGATGTGACACGCCGCGACAACTATATCGCCAATATCTCCTTCGCGCGCTCCATCACCAATAACGGCCAGCCGATGGTATCGGTTCGCGATATTCAGTTCGATCAGAACGGATCGCTGGTCTATGGTCTGTTTGACGGTGTCGATGTCCGGTCCGAAGGGCTGGTTGACCACTTTGTCTCCAGCTTCAAGCAGGCCAACCTGGATTTCGAACATCGCTTCAGTGATGCGTTCGAGGTTTCCGGTCTGGTCGGTTTCAACCGGTCGGAACTGGACGGCAAGCGCCGTTTCCAGACTTTCATGGACGCGATTGATACCGACAATTTCTCCATCGATTTCCGCGATGGCGGCACCACGCCCAAGCTGGGCTTCGGCTTTGATGTCTCCAACCCCGCCAACTTTACCTATGCCCCGCCCCAGGCAGACGGCACGGTGACGGGCGGGTTCAGTCCGCAGGGCCGTCCGCTTTTGCAGCGCACCGACAACCTGACCACAGAGCTGAATTTCGCCTGGACGGTCGCCGACGGTTTCACGCTGAAGACCGGCGGCCAGTTCCGCGAAAGCGATTATAACGTCACTTCTGTACGTGAATACCCCGCCGACATGGCCGTCCGCGCCCTGCCCGCTGGCACCAGCCTGTCCTCACTGACCCGCACGATCAATGGGCTGGATGGGCTGTGGGGTGACAACGCGCCGAAGAGCTGGGCCGCGATTGACGCTGCCAAGTTTGCCGATCTGTTTAATACCGGTGCCATCCGCACCTGCGACTACACCTGTGGTGGCGTCAACAGCCGGGTGCGCGAGCGGGTGAAGAGCGCCTATCTGATGGGCACCTTCGACCTTTACGAGGCGGTCGATCTGCCGGTGCGCGGTGATGCTGGTGTGCGCTATGTCAAGACGGACATGCTGGCGTCGGGTTATATCGCTGTGGCACCGCCGGCGGGCACCACCTCTCCCACCAATCTGATCGGCCGCTTCTCCGAAGCCGAGAACAGCTACGATGACTGGCTGCCGTCGGCCAATGTCGTGTACGAGGCCAGCGAAAATCTGCTGCTGCGCCTGTCCGGTGCCAAGGTTCTGGCACGTCCGGAGCTGGGGGTTCTGACCCCGACCAGCGGTGTCAACCCTGTCACCCGCATCGGCAATGTCAACAACCCGTTCCTGGACCCGATCCGCGCCAATACGTTCGACGTGGCCGCCGAATGGTATTTCCGCCCCGGCTCCCTGCTCTCGGTCGCCTATTTCTACAAGGACATCAAGAGCTTCATTCAGTCGGTCAGCTCTCAGGTGCCGTTCAGCGATCTGGGACTGCCTGACGCGCTGCTGGCAGGGTCCAACACAGTCGCCAGCGAAATCTTCACCGTCTCGCGTCCCTTCAACACGCCGGGCGGCCCGTTGAAGGGTTTTGAAATCAACGCCCAGGTTCCCTTCACTTTCCTGGATGGCGTGTGGGCCAATTTCGGTGTGTTGGCCAACTACACCCGCGTCACCTCCAAGATCAATTACATCCTGGCATCCGCCGGGGGTGTCCCGACGGTGACGACAACCGCGGATCTGATCGGCCTGTCGAAGAACACGATGTCGGGCACGCTGTATTATGAAGATGACGAGTTCTCGATCCGCACCACGGCCAACTATCGTGACCGTTTCATCCGGGGCATCCCGGCCTCTCCGGGCAGCGACCTGCAGGGCAATTCGCCCACACTCTATGTTGATGCCGCTGCTTCCTACAATCTCACGCCGGAAATCAAGCTGATCCTGGAAGCCCAGAACCTGACCGATGAACAGAACCGTCTGTACACGGACAGTAAGCGCCAGGACACGCTGTTTGAAACCCGTATCGGTCGTACCGTTACGGCCGGTGTGAACGTCCGGTTCTGATCATTCCGTTAAACAATGAGGCGTCGCCGGTCCCGCAAGGCCGGCGACGTTTTCTATTTCATGGCGCACGGAGGCCGGCCAGCAACAGCGCCAGACCGCCCAGGGCAGCCGACATGCCCTGTCCCTGGTCCGGCAGATACATGGTGGGGAACCAGGGCCGCACGGGAGTGCCCAACCGTGTCCAATCGGGCGGGCCCAAACGCCAGACCGGCACCCCTAAGGCCCCGGCCATTTCACCAACAGCGGTGGGGGCGGTAATCACCAGATCCAAGGCCGCGATCAGGGCCGCCTGCCCTTCCAGGTCATCATCCAGGTCCAAATCAGCAAAGTGATGAAGGTCGAATGTGGCCTTATCCCAGGCCTCCAGCCGGTCGCCCCGTTGCAAACTGATCAGTTGCACGTCCGGTAGATGAGCCAGTGACGTCAGATCGGCCAGGGGGAAGTAGTTCTCCTGGCGGTCGGCATTCATCAGCGCGGAACGCCAGCAGACGCCAATTTTCAACCCAGAGCCCAGCGCCGCCAGCCGATCCCGCCAGTCCACCAGCAGGTCTTCGCGGGGGAGCAAATAAGGGGCCGGCATCTGATCGCCCAAACAGCGCCAAAGATTGGAAGCCACATCACCTGCGGCAATGCCATAATCAGCGTCCGTCGGGTTTTTGGTTGGAGGCCGCACTGTGGCGGCCGGAAACGCCCGCGCGAACAGCGTAACCAGACGCGGATCCACCTCCATTATCAGATGGGCCCCACGGTCGATCAGGGCCGGATAGAGGGCTGCGAACATCAACTGATCGCCCAGCCCCTGTTCGCCCCAGACCAGCAAGCGTTTACCCGGTAACTCCTGCCCCTGCCAGACCGGCAGTGACAATTGGCGGCCGCGGATGGAAGGTGTTGCCCGGAAACGGGCACCATAACCCAACCAGCCGCTGTTCAGACGCCCCGCCGCAAGATCAAATCGGCCAAGGTTGTAGCAGGCGCTGGCCAGACCCGGCGCCAGATCAAGGGCGTGGACAAAATGGCGCCGTGCTTCTGCGCGCCGACCGGCCGCCTCGGCCACCCGGCCCAGGCTGTTCCACGCTTCCGCCTGCTGCGGGTCCAGGGCAAGGGCGGCGCGCAGTTCAGCTTCCGCTGCTTGCATGTCGCCCATCTGCCGCAAGGCATCCCCCAGGCCGGCCTGGGTTGTCGCCTGCGCTCCGCCCAGAACAAGGGCTTGGCGAAAGGCCACGACAGCTTGATCCGGTTTGTCGTTGTCCTTCAAGGCCACAGCCAGATTGGCATGCGCGATCGCAAAACGGCCATCAAAGGCGATCGCCCGTTGATGGGCCTTGATGGCTTCAGCCAGCCGGCCTTGCATCCGCAGCGCGTTGCCCAGATTGGTCCAGGTCACCGGATCGACCGGCCGTTGCGCGAGGGCGCGGCGATAAGCGGTTTCCGCCTGGACAGGCCGGTCCAATTCCTGGCGCAGGTTCCCCAGATTGACCCAGGCGGGGGTGTAATCCGGAGCTGCGGCAACGGCTCGCTCCATGAAGGATTCCGCCTGATCGGCATGGCCTGTCTGCTGCAAGGCCAGTCCCAACAGATGCAACGCCTCCGGTGGCTCACCGCCGCGGCGGATCAGGGCGCGGTAAAACGGGATGGCGCTGGATGGGTCTCCCTCCCGCTGACGCTCAATTCCACGCTGCAGCCAGCCAGACGGGTCACCATCCGGTTCCTGTGCCCTCAGGGCCGACAGGGCCCTGACGACCATCGGCACCTGCTGGGCCGGGCGTGTGCCCACGGGAACGGAGAAAACCCGCATCGCGGCGAACCAGGGCCGAATGGCCGTCCCCAGGCGGGTCCAATCCGCCTCGCCCGACACCCGCCAGACGGGAACACCCAGGGCACCGGCCATCTCCCCCACGGCCGTCGCGACAGAAATCACCAGATCAAGCCCGGCCGTCAGTGCCAGTGCCGTCTCCAGATCATCCCGCAGGTCAACACCATCCCACCGATGCACGCGGACGTCATGCGCTGTTTCCAGCGCCGTGATTTCTGCCTGGCCACCATCATATTGCAGGGAGACGACTTGGACGCCCGGTAACTGCAAAAGCGGCAGCCAGTCCTTCAGCTCTGTGTAAAACGCATCGCGGTCGGCCGTCCGCAAGTGGCTGCGCCAGCACAGGCCAACCCGCAGTCCGGGTGGCAGCGCCGCCAACCGATCGCGCCAAAGCGCCGATCGGTCTGGCAGCGCGTGGAGGATGGCAGACCCCGTCCATTCGGCAAGATCGGGGGCCAGGAACTGCGGCAGGCTGCCGGCCGCGACCTGACAATCCGCTGCCACCGCCGTGCCCTCGGCAACAACCGTAGCGAAGGGCAACGCGCGGGCAAAAATCGGAACCAGACGCGGTTCCGCCCATAGGGTGATGCGGCCGTTCAGGCCAGCCAGCCGGGCGTAATGTGTGGCGAACATAATCTCATCGCCCAACCCTTGTTCCCGCCAGACCAGCAGATGACGTCCGGCCAAATTCTGTCCGTCCCAGGCGGGAATGCCAGGAAGGTGGCCGCGGACAACCTCCCCACTGTCGAAACGCGCCTCATGCCCAGACCAGCCGGCAGCGAAATCCCCCTGCGACAGGGCCAGCAACCCGTCATTATAAAGCGCGCGTGCATATCCCGGTCGAATGGAAAGGGCCTGCGCCAACCCCTGGCGTGCGGCCTGCCGGTCACCGGTTGCCGCCCTGACCATAGCCAGGTTAACCGCCGCTTCGGCATAGTGCGGGTCGATGGCCAGGGCCCGCTCCTGACAGGCCACGGCCTCTGCCACCTCTCCCATCGCTGACAGACACAGACCCAGATCGCTCCATGCCTCGGGCATAGTGGCAGACAGGTTCAAAGCGTGGCGATGGCTCTCCGCCGCTTCGCGATAGCGTCCCAGATGGCGCAGCACCACGCCCAGATTGACCAGGGCGCGTGGATAGGCCGGCCGCAGGCCCAGGGCCCGACGGTGGGATTTCTCCGCCGCCGCATATCGACGCAATTCCACCTGGGTGGCGCCCAGATTGGTCCAGGCCTCTGCGTAATCGGCACGCCGGGCCAGCGCCTCACGGAAGGCCCGTTCCGCGTCCCCGAACAGGCCCAAGGTTTTCAGGATACTGCCACGGGTATTGTGAAAGACGGCAAAGTCGGGGTCGAGGGCCAAGGCCCGGTCCACCAGCGGCAGCGCCTCAGCCGGTCGCCCTGTCTGTAACAACACCTGCGCCAAAAGATGCTGGGCATCCACGGCGTCCGGGGTGGCGACCAGGATGGCACGATAACCGGCCTCCGCCCCAATCAGGTCACCCGCCTGATGCTGCTGAAGAACAAGTTCCAGAGGCGGGGGTGCGGTTGTAGGTGGGGTCAATGCGGCCACCGTTGCACTTACGATCTCCGCCAGGGTACGCCGCATGATCGGCAGGGTATCGCGGACTGACGGCGACTGGAACAACCGCATGGTCGGAAACCAGGGTTTGACCGCCGTCCCCACCCCGCTCCAGTCTGGCGCGATCTGAAAACGCCAGACAGGGACACCCAATGCCCCGGCAATTTCTCCGATGGCTGTTGGCGCCGTAATCACCAGATCAAGTCCGGCAACCAAGGCAGCCACGGTTTCCAGATCATCGGTCAAATCCAGGTCAGAAAAATCATGCAGATGCAGGCCATGCCGGGCCGCCAGTTCCGCAATCTCCGCCGCGGCACCGTCATATTGCAGGCTGATCGGCACGATGCCGGGCAGGGTCAGAAGCGGCAATAACTCGGTCAAGCGCAGATAGACAAAGGCGCGATCCCCGCTGGTATCACGCGAGCGCCAGCAGAAACCCACGCGCAAGCCTGGTGGCAGACTGGACAGACGCTGAGACAGGGCCGTCACCCGCACCGGGTCGGGCACCATCCAAGGGGTCTGGTCGCGGAACGTGGCAATATGGGGGCGCAGCACCGCCGGCAGGTTGCCCATGGGGCAGTGGAAATCCGCATCACAGGGATCATCACTTTCCGGGCGCGCGATGACACCGGGAAAGGATCGGGTGATCAATCCCGTCAGACGCCGATCACATTCCACCACGATCTCGGCACCCGCAGCCTTGACGTCACCAATCAGGCTGAGAAACAAGATTTCGTCGCCGATCCCCTGTTCGCGCCAGACCAGCAATCGTCGGCCGGCCAGGTTCTCCCCCTGCCATTGCGGGAGGGTGAAGTGCCGGTCCGGTGTCACCTGACCTGACGCGAAACGGGCACGATAGTCAGCCCACCCGCCAACCAGATCACCGAAACCCAAACGCAGATGCGCCCGGTTAGCGCGCGCCAACACGTTGTCAGGGTCGGTGTCCAGCACCTGATCCAACAGCGCCAGCGCCTCTTGCGACCGGCCCTGGATGACGCGGATGCGCGACATGTCAATCAGGACCGGGGCATAACCGGGTTCAAGCGTCAGTGCGCGGGCCAGGGCCGCCTCCGCACCTGCAACATCGTGTGACCGGAACAATGCATAGCCCAGACCGGCCCAGACCTCGACCCGGTTCGGGTCAATCGCCTGCGCCTTGCGCAGGGCCGCCACGGCCTCTGCGAACCGATGACGGCTGCGCAGGGCCGTGGCCATGTTCACCCAGCCGGAGAGCAGTGTCGGATCGGCTGTAACCGCTGCCTGGTGTGACAGAATCGCCGCTTCGTCCTTGTTCTTCGCCTGCCAGACCAGCCCCAGGGCATCATGAGCATGGGCCATGCCGGGTTGGCGGGCCAGCACGCCGTTCAGGATCATTTCCGCACGATCAAGATTGCCTTGTTCGATCAGGCAAAGGGCAAGATTGACGCTGGTGACTGCATGGTGCGGGCGGATTGCCAAGGCCTGATCATAGCGCGCACAGGCGTCATCAAACCGGCCCAAGGTACGCAGGATCCCGGCAAGCCGTGACAGAAGGGTCGCGTCATCGGGGCGTAACTGGGCCGCCTGTTCCAGAAAACCCACCGCCTCGGCCGACCGTCCGGCACGGGCAAGCTGTAACCCCTCGGCGTGGAGTTGGTCGAATTGCAAGCGGTCCGCAGCAGCCACCGGCACTGGCCGCAGGCGGTCAAGGTCGCGGGCCATCTCCGCCAGCACCGCTGCCCAAGGCCGCGGACCCACATCGGTGTAACAACGCATGGTGGCATACCAGGGTCGCAATGCGACCCCAAGCCGGGTCCAGTCGTCATCATTGCCGATCCGCCAGACCGGCGTACCCAGGGCCCCGGCCAGTTCCGAGACCGATGTTGCTGCACTGATCACCAGATCCAGCGCACCGATCAGGGCCGCGACACCGTCAATATCATCACGCAGGTCAATGGCCGGGCGATAAAGGCTGAGGCCCGCCGGCAGACCCGACGCCAGTTCAGCGGCCGTTTCGGGCCGGTCCAGATCATATTGCAGCGGCACCCAGCGGATACCAGGCAGGGCAAACAAGGGCGCAAAATCGGCCAAGTCTGGGTAAAAACCCGTCCGGTCGCCCGTCAACCGGCCACTGCGCCAGCAGAAACCGACTGTCAGCGCAGGCCCGTCAGCGGTCAGCAACCCACGCCAGGTTTCCAATTTGTCCGGAGCGGCCCGCAACCAGGCATTGCCCGTAAAACGGGAAAGACCGGGCCGGGCCAGCCGCGGGAGTGTGCCGGCCGCAATCTGCAGGTCGGCCATGGCGGTGCTGCCGGCCGGTGCCACCGTCAGGTGCGGAAAAGACCGAGCAAACAAGCGCAGCAGACGCGGTTCACATTCCACTGTGACGGGTCCGTCGAGACCCTTCAGGTCGGGGAAGATGCTGGAAAACAAGATTTCATCGCCAAGCCCCTGTTCGGGCCAAATCAGGAGATGGCGCCCTTCCAGCATCTGACCCTGCCAGAATGGCAGGTCGAGCTCGCGCGTCCGTTGCCGCTGCCGGGCGCGAAACCGTTCTTCATAGTCCGTCCAGCCTTGGGTCAACCGGCCCTGCGCCAGATGGTCAAGCGACAGGTTAAACCGGGCCACCGGCTGTGCCGGGTCCAGGTCAACCGCCCGGCGGAACTGGTCAACCGCGCCCGGATCACTGCGCCGCCGCAACAGAGTGCCGAGATTGGCATAGGCGACGGCAAGATCGGGGCGGTGGCGCAGGGCTGTGCGCTGACATTCCTCTGCTTCTGCAAACCGGCCGAGTTCCAGGAGTGCGACCCCCAGATTGGACCAGGCATCGGCGCGGGCAGGGTCGGCGGCCAAGGCCCGGCGGGCGGCCTTTTCCGCCGCATCCGGCCGGTTCTGTTCCAAAAGCACGGCCGCGAGATTTGACCAGGCATCGATCAGCTTCGGGTTGGCGGCCAGGGCAGCGCGAAAGGCCTGTTCGGCGGCGGCGAACTGGCGGTACTGCATCAGCAGACCACCCAGATTGTTCTGGATCGCCGCCGATCCCGGCGCAGCGGCGGCTGCATCCATCACCAGCCGCAACCCTTCCTCGTCCTGCCCATTCTGACAAAGCGCCAGACCCAGCAAATGCGATATCTCCGCATTGCCGGGCAGGATTTCCCGTACTTTCCGATACAGGCTGATGGCCCCGCGCAGATCACCGCGTTGATGACTGGCTATGGCGGCATCCAACAAACTGGACGGCGAGTCGGGTTTCGGCGGGGTTTTCCGGTCCATTTCGGGCCTGTCTGGGGCGGGCTGCCAACACCTTAGCCCAAGCGACCTGCCGGAACCAACCCGGATGGCATCGGCACAAAGCATCAATCTGCGGAAAGACTTAACCCTGACCGGCAAACTGGCTAGCATGGGCGATTGCCAGCCCGCCAGCGAACCGGAATCCGATGAGCACCGAGCCTACCCGAGCCCCCGCCCTGTTCAAGGGCGCGTCCATCCTGATCACCGGCGGCACCGGATCATTTGGCCGGCAGTTCACGCGGTTCCTGCTCAAACATGGCAAGCCGCGCCGCGTGGTGATCTTCTCCCGCGATGAATTCAAACAATATGAGATGCAGCAGCAATTCGCGGACATGGATAACCGCGATGCCTTGCGCTTTTTCATCGGCGATATCCGCGATCAGCAACGCCTGTCCATGGCGATGCGCGAGATTGATTATTGCATCCACGCCGCCGCCCTGAAGCATGTGCCCACGGCCGAATACAATCCCATCGAATGTATCCGCACCAATATCAATGGCGCGGAAAACGTGGTGCAGGCGGCCTTGGCCAACAAGGTCAAGAAGGTCGTCGCCCTGTCGACCGACAAGGCGGCAAGCCCGGTGAACCTTTATGGCGCTTCCAAATTGGCGTCGGATAAGATTTTCGTGGCCTCCAACAATCTGTCCGGGTCCGTGGGAACACGGTTTGCCGCCGTGCGTTACGGCAATGTGGTGGGCTCCCGCGGGTCCGTGGTGCCATTCTTCCGCCGTCTGATTGCCGAAGGCGCCAGCGAGCTTCCGATAACCGACGAACGAATGACGCGTTTCTGGATCACCTTGAACAAGGGTGTAGATTTTGTTGCGTCCTCCTTCGCCATGATGCAGGGCGGGGAGATTTTTGTGCCCAAGATACCTTCCATGCGGATTGTGGACTTGGCCCGTACCATGGCCCCCCACCTTCCCCACCGGATCGTGGGCATTCGGCCGGGTGAAAAACTGCATGAAATCATGATCACCGAGGATGACGCCCGTCAAACGATGGAGTTGCCCGACCGTTACATCATTGAGCCCGCCTTTAACTGGTGGGATCGCGGCCCCTATGCCAAGCAGGGGGCGCATCCGGTCCCCGATGGGTTCAGCTATCGCAGCGACACCAACCCGGAATGGTTGTCGGACGACGCCATGCGCGGTCTGCTGGAGCGTTCTTCGTGACAGCTCGTTTCTTGCCCTATGGACGGCAATGGATCGACGAAGCCGATATCGCCGCTGTTGAGCAGGTGCTGCGGGGCGACTGGCTGACCCAAGGCCCGTCAGTCGGCTGGTTTGAGCGGGCCTTTGCCGAAAAGGTCGGTGCGCGCCATGCCATCGCCTGTGCCAATGCCACGGCGGCGCTGCACCTGTGCATGCTGGCGCTGAACCTGGAACCTGACGACGCGGTCGTCGTGCCCAGCGTCACCTTCCTGGCCACGGCCAATGCCGTACGATATGTCGGTGCCCAGGTTGCCTTTGCCGATGTCGATCCGCAGTCCGGCCTGATGCGCCGTCAGGATGCGGAAGACGCCATCCGTCGGGCCGAAGCGCGGGGATGGCGGGTCCGGGCCGTGATACCAGTCCATCTGGCCGGGCAGACAGCCGATATGGCGGGCCTGTCGGCCCTGGCCCGTGAGCGGGCCCTCTCCATCGTCGAGGATGCGGCGCATGCGGTGGGCACGCACCTGACCGGGCCCGATGGGCAGAAGGTCGCCGTCGGTGCGTGTGATCGGTCTGATCTCGCCTGTTTCTCTTTTCATCCGGTAAAGACCATGGCCACGGGTGAGGGTGGCATGGTCACCACCAATGACGACGCCCTGGCCCGGCGCATCCGCGTAGCAGTCAGCCATGGCATGACACGCGACCCGGCAGAATTCAGCGATACCCTCGCAGCCACCGCCGCCAGCGGACAGCCCAACCCCTGGTACTATGAGATGGGGGAGATCGGGCTCAATTACCGGATGACGGATCTGCAGGCCGCATTGGGCTTGTCACAACTGTCGAAACTTGACGCTTTTGTCCGCGCCCGTCAGACACTGGTCGATGCCTATGACATGGCACTTGCACCCCTGGCGCCTGTGCTGCGTCCTGCGGCGAAGGTACCGGGCGTGTCCGCTGGCTGGCATCTTTATGTCGCCCTGATTGATTTCGCGGCACTGGGACTGGACCGGGCTGCCGTCATGGGCCGGTTGCGGCAGGATGGCGTGGGCAGCCAGGTCCATTACATCCCCGTCCACACCCAGCCCTATTATCGTCGCCTATATGGTGACCTGACTCTGCCGGGCGCGCAGTCATGGTATCATCACTGCCTTTCCTTGCCGCTCTATCCCGCCATGTCAATGACCGACCATGACCGGGTGGTGGCCACGTTGACCCGTCTCATCAAAGGGTAAAGCATGCCTGCCCTTGTCAATCCCATGGACCTGTCGGGCCGCCATATACTGGTCACCGGGGCATCGGCCGGGATCGGCAGAGCCACGGCCATGTTAGCCGCAGGGCTGGGCGCCCGTATCACGATCACCGGTCGCGATGCAGCACGGCTGGCAGCAACTCTGGCGGCACTCCCCGGAGACGGTCATCGGGCCGATACTTTCGACCTGTCTGCCATCGACGCCATCCCCGGCTGGATAAAGACGGTGGCACAGGCCAATGGGCCCATTGACGGCCTGGCCCATTGTGCGGGCATTCAGACCCTGCGCCCCATCCGCATCTTCCAGGCGGATTTCTTTGAGGAGGTGATGCGCACCAATCTCGGGGCGTCGCTGGCCCTGGCCAAGGGCCTGCGGCAGAAGGGTGTGAAGGCGGGCAAAGCCAGTCTGGTCTATATCTCCTCCACCGCCGCCACCGCCGCCTCACCCGCCAATGTGGTCTATGCGGCGGCCAAGGGCGGCATTATTGCCGCGACCAAGGGGCTGTCAGCCGAATTGCTGCCGGACGCCATCCGCGTCAATTGTGTGGTGCCCAGTATCGTGATGACCGAACTGATCGAACGCGGCTTTGAGAAACTCAACGCCGACCAGATCGATCATCTGGAAAAGCTGCAACCGCTGGGCTTTGGCCATCCCGATGATGTGGCCAATGCCATCTGTTTCCTGCTGTCCGATGCTGCGCGCTGGATCACCGGCACCGCCATGGTGGTGGATGGGGGGCGGACGGCATGACAGGCTGGGCACTGCTGGGGCAAGCGGGCGATCTGGCCGAGCACGGGCAATGGATCACGGGTTGGGTCGGCACTGTACCGGTAGTGGTGCGCAACTTCAGCGGAAGCCTGCGCGGCTTCCGCAATGTCTGTTCCCACCGTTTTGCCCTGATGCTGACCGAACCAGCCGGTCGGGGACCTTTGCGGTGCCCCTATCACGCATGGGTCTATGATGCCGAGGGTATACCCAAGACCATTCCCTTTAACGACAGCGATTTCCATCTGGATGACACGGCGCGACAGGCACTGGCCCTGCCCGCGGTGGCGGTGTGCCTGACCGGCGGACTGATCTTCGTGAACCTGCAAGCCGATGCCGATCCGGCCCTGCCCGCGCAGTGGCTGACCAACGGTGACGGCACATTGCCCGACGGATCCGTCATTAAAGCGGATGGTACGATCCAGCACCGGTCCACAAAGGCCAGGACGGGTCCATGCTGAATTTTGATCAGGCACCACCGCGCCATTGCCTTCTGCCGCACCGCTGGTTCACGGACGCATCAGCCTATGTTTTGGAAAAAGGTGCCTTGGCGCGCCACCTGCCCTGGCGATATGCCGGGCTGGCCGGGGATGATGTCGATGGTGCCGATCTTGTCTCACTGGGGGGATTCCTGTTCCGACAACAGGTGCCGGATGCACCGCCGTTGGCCGAGTGGTTAGGCCCTTTTGCGGCAGACCTGTTGGCACGCGCGACGGCACTGGACAGCCCGGTGGCGCAGGATGCGGCGGTATTCGCCGCCAACTGGAAGATCCTGGTGGAGAACACGCTGGATGATTTCCATGGTCCTACCGTGCACCCGCATACCATCCACCCTGCTGTCCATGCCGACTGGCGCCAGCATCTGTCAACCAAACGGGCCGGACCACATAGCCGATCCAGTTGGAAACTGGCCGATGCCACGGCCGCATGGTGGCAGAAGCTGGTCGCGCGGGGCGGGCTGCGCCGGTTCGCAGACCAGGACCGTTACGACCATGTCTTCATTTTCCCCGACCTTTATGTTGCCAGCTTCTATGGAACAATGGTGATTGTTCATCGGGTGGTGCCAGAGGCGGTGGACCGGTCACGGCTGGAATGGCGGACGTTCCTGCCCAGCAACGGTTTGGTGGATGCGAAATCCGCCAGTTTCCGGCGCGGGCTGGTGGCCATGCTGTCCGCCGCTGCCCGCCAGGTGATTGAAGAAGACAAACCGCTTTGCGAACAGGTGCAGATCGCCCGTGCCGCCGCCATCGGACCCGGCATCCTCGGTTGGCGGGAACAGCGTATCGGTGATGTGCATGCCATGCTTACCCAGCTTCTGGAGAGGCCATGACCAGCCGGCCCCTGAGTTTCCGACTGCCAACACCCGATGATGCCGCCTTGCTGCTAGCCTGGCGCCGTCTGCCAGACATTGCCTCACAATCCTTTTCCGACGTGCCCGATGATGTGGAGCGTCAGCGCGCCTGGATCGAAAAGTCCAACGCCCGCAGCGACTATGTCCACCGCATCATCCAGGTTGACGGGGTGGATGTGGGATATGGCAGCATCACGGTAACCCACGCAGAATGGGGGGTTGGCACCATCGGGGTCTATATGGGTGACCGGCGCGGGCGTACAGGCATCGGCGCGCTGAACTTTGCCCCGATGCTAAACCATTGTTTCTTTCGCCTGGGCCTGCGCAAGCTGGTGAACCAGATTTTCGCAGAGAATCAGAAGGTTTTGAAAGGCCAAACACTGCTGGGATATCGCCATGTCGGGGTGCTGAAGGAACAGGCCCTGAAGGATGGTCAGCCGCGTGATGTCCATTTGTTCGAGATGCGCGCCGCAGACTGGGTCGCGACGCGCCATCGCTTCGGCCTGTTCTATGATCTGGACGGGCAGGATGTGGGGTAACGCCCTACCACCCGCCGCGTTGAAGCCAATCTTCCATCTGATCCATACGATCCGCCCCCCAGAAGGGTTCATGGCCTATAAAGAAGAAGGGGGCACCAAACACACCGCGGGCGATCGCGGCCTCCGTCTCTGCCCGCAGCCTGTCTTTTACCTGTGACTGGGCGATACCGGCCTCCACTGCGTCCCGTTCCAGACCAAGACTGGCAGCGACATCCAGCACATTTTCCGGTAGGGCCATGTCGCGCCCCTCTGCCCAATGTGCCTGGAAGACGGCCCGGGCCAAGGCCGCGGGACTGTGCTCGCCACCTACCTGGTCCAGCCAGTAGAAGGCGCGGGAGGCCGCCAATGATGGAAAGGGGCTTGGGAGCGGCTGGTGCAGCGGGATTTCCCAAAGCCGGGCGCAGCGTGGCACGTCAAGACGCAGATAGTCGCCCTGCAATGGTTTGTTCAGATTGGGCTGACCGCCACTGATCTTGAAGACAGCCCCCAACAGGATCGGGCGCCAGCGTACCGGTCGCCCCACCCTTTGCGACAGGCCATCTACACGCCCGGCGGCCAGATAGGCATAGGGCGAGGCGAAGTCAAAATAGAAGTCGATGACATCACCGCCCATGCGGTCCTCCGGTCACCAGGGGATGCGCCGCCCGTCAAAGGCGAAGAAAGCGCCGCTGTCCGACGCCGTGGCGGCAGCAATGATGCGGCGCATGCCGGCAACGCTGTCGGCGGGCACCACCGGCGCCTTAGGCCCGCCCATATCAGTTTGCACCCATCCCGGATGCAGCACGATACAGGTCACGCCATCATCGCGCCAATCAGCGGCGAGAGAGCGGTTGCCCATGTTGATGGCAGCCTTCGATGCACGATAGGCGTACATTCCGCCGGTTTCATTCTCAGTGATCGATCCAAGTTGGCTGGACACGGTCGCCACCTTGGCGCCTGCCGCCATCAGCGGCTTCAGCGCTTGTGCGATCAGTAAGGGGGCCAGGGCGTTGACCTTCATCGCCAGAAGCCAGCCCTCTGCGTCGATACCGTTCCTGGATTGCGCCGGCAGGTCCGGGCCCATGATGCCAGCATTGTTGATCAGCAGGTCGATGGAACGGCCGGCGAGCGCCGTGCCGAATGCTGCAATCGATGCCGGATCATCAACGGACAGGGCCTGTAATTCCACACCCGGCAGTTCAGACAGCCCACCCGGCTGTGCGAGATCCCGGATGGTGGCAATCACGGACCAGCCATCGGCGCTGTATTGCCGGGCAAACTCAAGTCCGATGCCGCGATTAGCACCAGTGATCACGACGGTGGGCATAAGGTTTCCTCCGGACCTGTTTCAGGGTTGGGCGGACAGGGCCGCCGTTAGTTCCCTGATGTTGTCCCCACCCGTAGCGACAAACAAGACCTGATCCAAGGCATCGGGACATTCCCCGACAAAAGCCCGGACCGTTTCGACGGCGATCCGGGCCGCCTGATCCTTGGGAAATCGATAGGCGCCGGTGGAAATGGCGGGGAATGCAATGGACCGCCCCTGCTTTTCCACACACAGCTCCAGTGCGCGGCGGTAACAGCGGGCGAGAACCTTGTCCTCCCCCAACTTGCCGGTAACATAAACGGGGCCGACAGCATGCACGACCCAACGTGCCTTCAGGGCGAAACCGGGTGTGATCCCGGCATCACCACGCCCGACCGGGTCCAGCGCGGTGGCGGCAGCGAACAGGTCCGGTCCCGCCGCCCCATGGATGGCGCGGGACACGCCGGTGCCCCCACCCAGGCCGGGCGCTGCCGCATTGACAATGACATCAACATCCAGAGTCGCGATATCGCCCTGGAGAACCCGCAGATCGGTCACTTCCCGTTCCTTGTATTGATCAGACCATAAAGGCCAGCGTTGCCGTACGGCCACCATCGGTGACAGTCAGGCCCGAAGACATGACCCGCATGATCTCCAGCCCACGGCCCGACTTCGCCTCCGCATTCGCCGCCGGGCGTATGCTGCCTGGATCATATCCATCACCCTGGTCGCTGATGCGGATATTCAGCCGCCCATCAGCCACCCAGGCGGACAGGTCAATACGCCGTGTCGCCTTGTTTGGATCGGCCAGGGTGGCGGTCAGCCGCTGACAGAAGGCATCGAACTGGCTGGGATCATCCACCAGCGAACCGCCCATGGCCAGATTGCCATGCAGAACAGCGTTGATGATCGCTTCATGCAGCGATAATTCCGCGTCATGCCGCACGGTTGCGGGCAGCAGGCCCCGCAGCAGCAAACCCTCACAGAACTGTGCCGCTGTATCCATTGTCCAGGCCAGCCGCGTGGTGAGCGATACCAGCAGATGCCCCTGTTCAAGGGCTGTCCGCAACGCCGCCGCCGGGAGTGTGCCGGGCGGCCCCTGTTCCACGATCGCCGCACAACCGGAACGCAGCGCGGTGACCAAGTCGGCCGCCGCCCCTTCCGGGATCAGGCGGACCAGAACACCTTCCGCATGCGGTCCCGCATCCGCCAAAGGCAAGCCCAGCTCCGCGGCGATGCGAGCCCGTTCGGCCCCGTCCAGCGTTTCACCGGCCACCTTGAAATCCATCGTCCCCCCGCCCTTCATCCGGAAGTGCCCTTCGACTGGTCTACCGCGACTGACCCGCCCCCGTCATCCGACAGATCGACAACCATGGGCGTGCCAACTGAAAATCCATCACCCGGCAGATAGGCCGCTGCGACCCGTCGTGCCAGATCATCACCCGATCGGGCGAATCCGTACAGTGTCTTTCCATCATTCCAGTCGCTCAGAGACGGATTGGTGACTTTGACCGCCCAGAGCCGGTCGACCCGCGTCCATTGCCGATCCACCATGGAAACGACCCGTCTTGGTGAACTACGTAACCTCTCAATTCGTGTTTCCGATGTGGAAATTATTCCCTGCATTTGCGTGATGTGACGCTCTGCTTCCTCCAGTGCCTGTCGGATCGCGGCCTCTTCCTTTTTCGCGTGTCGCAGGGCGGCAGCCGCGATGTTTTTCTCGTCTACCGCGCGCGACAACTTCCGTTCGACGATCCGGATCACCGCCAGCAGACGGCGCCCGGCCATGACCAGAGCGGCCCCAGCCAGTGCCAGCGCCAACAGACTGACAAGGTTCATCCAACTGGTGATCATCAGCCGTCACCGGCGCTGGACGACGAAATGTACGTTAGATCCTGGACTGCATAACCCGAATCGGCAGGAAATTCTGTCGCCAGCATCTGGCGTGCCGAACGCTCCCCCGGTGCCCAGATCCGCACGGTGTTCGTATAGCGCCAGATTACCGGGGCGCTGTCGAAATCGCGCTGTGCCTGTTCGGCCAACAGGCGGTTAGCGACACCGGCGCTGAACAGGCTGTCAGCCACACCCTGGCGGCCCAACTCATGCCAGACCTCAACCCGATCACGCTCCACCGCACTCAGGGTCATTTCAAGACGCGACACGTGCGATTTCATGCGGAAACGCTCGGCATTACGCCGATCACGCTGAGCAGCATTTTCCCTGTTGCGGGCCAGCAGCTTCTCCAGCGCTGCCTGCGCCTCCCGTGTTTCCCGCTTAACCTTTTCATGGTCGGCCACCCATTCATAAATGTCAGGGATCACGACACGCAGCATCTCCAGCAGGACGATCGCAACAAGGCAGGCGGCAGCCCCTGACAGGATAACAATGTCAGAGGTTGACAATTCCAGTTGCATCGCCCCTCCCGACCCACCGCCCGCGATGGCCCAACGTTTGGTGAGGGGGGTGATGATACGAAGACACGCGCCCGACAACAGCGAAATTTTTCACCCGTTGCCCCTGCCCTTGGCTATCCTGCCCCCAACCGGCGCAGATGCGCCAACATTGTCTGTCGTTGAGGAATCTGGTTATGGACAAGGGTTCGCCGAGGGCCATCCTGTTGAAGGATTACACAGCACCGGCCTGGTGGATCGACAGTGTCGATCTGTCGTTCGACCTGCGGGACGGGGGAACCCTGGTCACCTCCCGCCTGGGCCTTCGCCGCAACCCGGATGTGATCCGTTCTCCCCTGGTTTTGGACGGCCAGGACCTGGAGCTGCTCTCGGTTACGGTCGGCAACCGCCCGCTGGGTCCCGATGATTACGCTTTCACACCCGACCATCTGACCATACCCGACCTGCCGGGCGATCAGGTGGAGATCGAGATCGTCACCCGCATCCACCCGGAAAAGAACACAGCTCTGGAAGGCCTGTACAAATCGTCGGGCAATTACTGCACCCAATGCGAAGCTGAAGGCTTTCGCAAGATCACCTATTTCCAGGACCGGCCCGATGTGATGGCCAAGTACAGGGTACGGGTCGAAGGCGACAAGGCCGCCTACCCCGTGCTGCTGTCGAATGGCAATCTGGTGGATCAGGGTGACACGGCGGATGGCCGTCACTGGGCGCTGTGGGAAGATCCGTGGCCCAAGCCCTGCTACCTGTTCGCGCTGGTCGCTGGCAATCTGGTGCATATTGAGGACCGGTTCCGCACCCGGTCCGGCCGCGACGTCACCCTGCGCATCTATGTGGAGCCGGGGAACGAGGATAAGTGCAGCCACGCCATGGAGAGCCTTATCAAATCCATGAAATGGGACGAAGATGTCTACGGTCTGGAATATGACCTGGACATTTTCAACATCGTCGCCGTCGGCGATTTCAATATGGGGGCAATGGAGAATAAGTCCCTCAATATCTTCAACACCAAATACATCCTGGCCCGCCCCGACACCGCCACCGATACCGATTTCCTCGGCATCGAGGCGGTGGTGGCGCATGAATATTTCCATAATTGGACCGGCAACCGCGTCACCTGCCGCGACTGGTTCCAGTTAAGCCTGAAGGAAGGGCTGACGGTCTTCCGCGATCAGCAATTCAGTGCCGATATGAACTCTGCGCCTGTGAAGCGCATCCAGGACGTCACCCGCCTGCGTCAGGTTCAGTTCGCCGAAGATGCCGGCCCCACCGCCCATCCGGTGCGTCCCGACAGCTATATCGAAATCAATAACTTCTACACGCCGACTGTTTATGAAAAGGGGGCGGAGGTTCTGCGCATGTACCACACGCTGCTGGGTGCGGCGGGGTATCGGCGCGGCATTGATCTCTATTTCGCCCGCCATGACGGGCAGGCTGTTACGACCGACGATTTCCTGGCCGCCATGCGCGACGCCAATCCGGATGCGGACGTGGATTGGGAACAGTTCCGCCGCTGGTACCAGCAGGCCGGCACCCCCGGCGTCAGTGGCGAGGGTGCGTACGATCCCGCCACCCGCACCTATCGCCTGACCCTGCGCCAATCCTTGGCCCCCACACCGGGCCAACCCACAAAGCTGCCCATGCTGATCCCCGTCGCCCTGGGCCTGGTCGGGCCGGACGGGGCGGATCAGCCGCTGAAATTGTCCGGTGACACCGTCACCACCACGGGCACCCGCGTCCTGGCCCTGACGGATGCGGAACAGAGCTTCACCTTCACCGATGTGCCGGCGGTGCCGGTAGCGTCGCTGTTCCGCGGCTTCTCCGCCCCCATTAAACTGTCCTTCGATTATACGGATGCCGACCTGACCTTCCTGATGGCCCATGACAGCGACCCATTCAATCGCTGGGAAGCCGGACAGACGCTGGCGTCACGCCTGCTGTTGGGGCTGGTGGCAGATCGGGCGGCGGGGCGCGACATGCTGGTGGCGACGGGCTTCATCGATGCCATAGGCGCCACACTGTCCCGGGCATCTGAGGACCCGGCCTTCGCGGCCCTTGCCCTGACCCTGCCGTCGGAGAATTATCTGGGTCAGTTGATGGAGGTGATTGATGTGGACGGCATCCATGCCGCGCGCAACCTGGTCCGCGCTGCCATCGGCCGCACACACCGTGATGCATTGTTGTCCGCCTACCGCGCCAATGCCGAGCAGGGCGTGTTCAGTGTCAGTCCGGAGGCCATAGGTCGCCGCGCCCTGAAGAATGCTGCGCTTGCCTATCTGATGGCCGCCGACGATGCGACAGGCACAGCGCTGACCCTGACACAATATCGTACCGCCACCGGGATGACCGACGTGATCACGGCTCTGGCCCTGATCGCCGACAGCACAATGCCGGAACGCGGTGATGCCCTGGCGAGTTTCGCTGCCAAATGGAAGGATGAGGCGCTGGTCATGGACAAGTGGTTCATGATCCAGGCGACCGCCTCCCGCCCCGACACGCTGGCCAATGTCACGGCGCTGCTGTCCCATGCCAGCTTCAACATCCGTAATCCGAACAAGGTCTATGCCCTGGTCGGCGGCTTCACCAGCAACCCCACGGCCTTCCACGCAGCCGATGGTTCAGGTTACGAATTCCTGGCCGACCGGGTGATCGAGCTGAACCGGCTGAACCCGCAGGTGGCCAGCCGCATGGCCAAATCCTTTGCCCGCTGGCGTAAATATGACGGCGAGCGGCAGGCAGCGGCCAAGGTGGCGCTGGAACGTGTCGCCCATACGCCCGACCTGTCACGCGATGTTTATGAGATCATCGCACGTAGCCTGGAGGCTTGACGAAGAATGCCGGCAACCCAGCCTTAACACCGTTGGGACACCGGCACCCCGGAACGCATTGGCGATGAGGCCGCCTTGAATTTTCTGCTTAAGTTCCTGGCTCCCCAGGCGGCCACCGTGAAGCGACGGGTACGCCCGGCCCTGCCCCCCCCCCGCCTTATGGCGGTCGATGGCGTGCCCGTGCCGGTGGAGGTGCGGGTATCGGCACGGGCGCGGCGTCTATCCATGCGGGTGGACGCCGCCCGCAACATCGTGCGTATTTCCACACCCCCCCGGGTGATGGACAAGGATCTGCACCTGTTCGTAGGCCGGCACCGTGATTGGCTGCAACAGCGCCTGTCGGCTGTGCCTGACAAGGTGGTTTTTGTGCCCGGTGCTATCGTGCCCATCCTGGGTGTCGACCATGTTATCCGTCATCTCCCCACGGGTCGTCGCACGCCACAGCCCGTGACCTTGCCCGACGGCACGCACGAGCTGCGCGTGGGGGGGGAGGTTGAATTCGTGCCTCGCCGGGTGGCCGATTTCCTGAAGGCGGAGGCTCGCCGCCTTCTGGTCGCGCGGTCCCAGGACAAGGCCGCCCGCCTGGGCGCCCGTATCGCCGGTATCACGGTGCGCGACACCCGGTCGCGCTGGGGCAGTTGCTCACCTGACGGGCGGCTATCCTATTGCTGGCGGCTGGTCATGGCCCCCGATCCGGTCTTTGACTATGTGGTGGCGCATGAGGTGGCGCATCTGCGCGAGATGAACCATTCCGCGCGTTTCTGGGCGATCTGCGCCAGCCTGACGGACGGTGTGGCCGAACATCGCGACTGGTTGCGCGCCAATGGCGCCCGGCTGCACCGCTATGGCGCCTAAGGCGGTCGCCAGCATTCTGATCGGGCTGGCCGCATTGCTGGCCCTGTCGCTGCTGCTGGGTCTGCCGGCCGTGCCGGGCGACATGCTGGGGCCAGACCATCGGGGACCGGTGCTGGAACTGTCAGCACTGCTGGCCATCGCGCTGCTGCTGCCCCGTCGGCCAGGCAAGAAAGCGATCTGGGTCCTGGCCGTGCTGTGCTGGCTGATCCTGCTGTTACGTCTTGCCGATCTGGTCACGGTCATGACGGCAGGACGTCCGTTCGAACCAGCCTTTGATCCCGCCCTGGCACCCGCCCTGTGGGATGTGGTGATGCGTGGTTCTGGCGCCGTGCCGATGGTAGCCGCCATAGGTGCCGCGCTGGTCCTGTTATTGTTCATCTGCCGCTGGCTGTTGGACGTGATGCTGCGCACGCCCCCCCTGCCACGCGGGCCGTTCTTGAGCATCCTTGCCGTGCTGACACTGGTCACCATGCAGCCGCTGGACCGCGGTCCGATTGGCGCCGTGTGGGATCAGGGCCGACGCTGGCAGGAGGGTGAAGCACTGGCGGCACAGATGGTCACCACATTGGCTGAGGACCCCGTCGCCCGTCCCACAAAGGATCACCTTTTTGCGGCCCTGCGCGGCCGGCCCATCATTCTGGCCTGGGTGGAGTCCTATGGCCAGTCGGCGCTCACCGACCCACGCCAAGCGGACATCGTGGGAAACCGCCTGGATCAGTTGCAGCGTATGCTGACACAAGCAGGTTTCCATATCCGATCCGGGCTGGTGGAAAGCCCAGTAATCGGTGGGCGTTCCTGGCTGGCCCATGGCACGCTGCGCGCTGGCATCCGTCAGGATCAGCCGCTGGCGCAGCGCATGGTGCTGGCCTCCGGCCAGTGCGGCATGGTCTGCGCCCTGAACCGGGCTGGCTGGCGGACATGGGCCGCCATGCCGGGCCTGAGCCTGCCATGGTTGGAGGGACCAGCCTGGGGCTTTGACAAGGTCATGAACCGCGCCAGCTTCACCTATGCCGGCCCCAGCTATGGGTGGTCCCCCATCCCCGATCAGGCACTGTTGGCCAGCCTTTCACCTGACTGGTCAGGGCCACGTCCCCTTTATCTTGAGATTGTGCTGACCAGCAGCCACGCACCCTGGACGCCCCTGCCGCCCTGGAGGCCCTATAGCCAGGGGCTGATTGACGGGTCGGCCTATGCCGATGCAGACAGCGACGCGGATTATACCGACATGGGCGCCGCCTATGGCCGATCGCTGGACTACAGCCTGCGCGCGCTGGGCGATTGGGTCATGCAGGAGGTGCCGGACGACGCGCTGATCGTGGTCCTGGGCGATCATCCCGCGCTGGATTGGATCTCCAGCGGCCAGGAAAACCGTGTGCCGGTCCATATTCTGTCACGTGACCCATCCCTACTGGACCGTCTGAACGGGTTGGACCTGCAGCACGGCATGCGGCCCGGTATCGGTGCCAAATCGATGCCGATGTGGGAAATTTTCCCGACATTGCTGGCCCGTTTCGGCCCCTTGCCCCCGCAAACACCGTCAACCCGTGACGAGATGCCGAACAAGGCGGGGGAGGCCGTGCCGTGATCGACAAGCTGGAACTGTTTCTGGCTCTCGCCCGCGCCCGCCATTTTGGCCGTGCAGCGGCGGAGGCCGGGGTGTCACAGCCCACGCTCTCTGCTGGTGTAAAACAGCTTGAGGAAATGCTGGGCGTGCCCCTGGTGATACGCGGATCGCGGTTCCAGGGCTTCACCGCAGAGGGGGAGCGGCTGCTGGAATGGTCGCGCCGGCTGGTGGGTGACTGGCGGTCCATGCGTCAGGATATCGAGGCGCTGCGCAAAAGTGCTTGCGGCCATTTCCGGTTGGCCGCCGTGCCCACCGCACTGGCCATGGTGCCAAAACTGACCATCGCCGTAATCGACAAACATCCCGGCGTGGATTTCCTGATTCTGGCATCCACATCGCAGCAGATCATCGATCAGGTCGAAAACCTGGCGATTGATGCCGGCCTGACCTATCTGGACAATGAACCTGTCGGCAACTTCATTCAGATACCACTTTATCGGGAGCGGTATCACCTGATTACCGGTCCGGCCAGCGAGTTTTCCGGTCGCTACGAGGTGCATTGGTCAGAATTGCAGGATGTGCCCCTGTGCCTGCTGTCGCCGGATATGCAGAACCGCCGCATCATCGACCGCGCCCTGCATCAGGTGGGGGTAACGGCAGAGGTAGCAGTGGAAAGCAATTCCATGACGGCGCTGGCTGCCCATGTCCGCACAGGGCGCTGGACCAGCATCATGCCGACGGTGCTGATGGAGGCCTTGGGCCTGCCGGCGGAACTGGAGGCCATCCCACTGGTCGATCCCGTGATCGAACATACGATCGGGCTGGTGATGATGAACCGCGACCCGCAATCCCCCATGGCCGCCGCCATGATCGCGGCGGCCCGGAAATTGTCGCTGATGCAGGGGATGTGAGGGTTAGCTCACAATTTCCTTCAGCGCGGTCAGCAGCTTGTCCGTTTCCGCATCGGTGCCGATGCTGATACGCAGGAAATCGCTGATCCGGGGCTTGTTGAAATTCCGGACCAGGATGGCCTTGGCCCGCAATGCGGCCGCCAGTTCCCCGCCCGGACGCCCCGGAAGGCGGGCAAAGACAAAATTGGCGGCGGACGGCAGCACTTCAAAGCCCAGCGCGTGCAACGCCCCTGTCAGACGTTCGCGCGTGGCGATGATCATGTCACGGTGCGTTTCGAACCATTCCCGATCCTGCCAGGCGGCCAGCGCGCCGGCCTGGGCCAGCCGGTCCAGTGGGTAGGAATTGAAACTGTCCTTCACCCGTTCCAGCGCGTCGATCAGGTGCCGCTGCCCCACGGCAAAGCCGACGCGCAGACCGGCCAGCCCGCGCGATTTGGACAAGGTATGGACGACCAGCAGGTTGGGATACTTCTTGACCAGCGGGATGGCCGTCTCGGCCCCGAAATCCACATAGGCCTCGTCGATCACCACCACCTGATCGGGGTGTTCGGCGACCAAAGCCTCGATCCAATCCAGCGGCTTGGCAATGCCGGTGGGTGCGTTGGGGTTGGCGATGATGATGGCACCGCACGGCTGGCGGTAATCCTCCAGCCTCACCTCGAACCCATCATCCAGCGGCACCAGCACCGACGTGATGCCATACAGCCGGCAATAGGTCGGATAGAAACTGTAGGTGATATCCGGGTAGAGCAGCGGCAAGTCGTGGTTCAGCAGCCCCTGGAACACGTGGGCCAGCACCTCGTCCGACCCATTGCCGACGAAAACCTCGCCCGCATCCAGCCCATAGGTTTCGGCCACCGCGCGGCGCAGATGGATGCCCGTCGGTTCGGGATAAAGGCGCAGCGCGTCGCCATTGGCAGCATGGATGGCGGCGATGGCGTGGGGCGACGGGCCATAGGGGCTTTCGTTGGTGTTCAGCTTCACCAGCCCGGAAATCTGGGGCTGTTCCCCCGCCACATAGGGGCTGAGGGTGTGGACGATGGGACTCCAGAAACGGCTCATTCCAGTAACCTGGTTCTCATTTCGGATAAGGTTCACGAAACGAAGGATATGGACTTCCAACGCCCGCCGCCCATGGCGAAATGCCAGCCCTACCATGCATTCTGTCCAGGCTTGATCAGGATGTGCAATCGCTCAACAAAACAATCCCATTGATTCCGGCAGGGAAAGGGGAAACCCTGGCTTATTATTCGCGCCGTGGAGTGCCCGATGACCCCACCCCTGCCCTGGGATGCACGCCAAGCCGCTGAGATCATTGGTCGGCATCTACATCTGGAGGGTCCAGCCCTTCCGATCCTGCATGCGCTGCAGGCGGCGTTCGGTCATATCCCCGACGATGCCGTGCCGATGCTGGCCGATGCGCTGAACCTGTCGCGCGCCGAAATCCATGGTGTCGTCACCTTCTATCATGATTTCCGCCATGAACCGGCGGGCCGCCATACCATCAAGGTCTGCCGGGCAGAAGCGTGCCAGTCGCTGGGGTCAGAAGCGGCGGCAACAGCGTTGCTGGAGCGGCTGGGCATCGGTTGGGGGGAGACCACGGCGGACACAAGGGTGACGGTGGAGGCTGTCTATTGCCTGGGTCTGTGCGCCTGCGCGCCCGCCGCCCTGATTGATGGGGATCCTGTAGGCCGGCTGGACGGGGCGAAGCTGGCGGCGGCAGTGGAAGAGGTACGCTGGTCATGACCCGGATTTTCATCCCCCAGGATGCGGCCGCGCTCGCTGTGGGCGCCGAAAAGGTGGCAAAGGCCATCGCGGCACAGGCCGGCGACACCGTCACCATCATCCGCACCGGCTCACGCGGGCTGTTCTGGCTGGAACCGCTGGTGGAGGTGGAAACCCCTGGCGGTCGCATCGCCTATGGCCCTGTCACGCCGGCCGATGTGCCGGGCCTGTTCGCGGCCGGGTTCCTGACGGGGGCGGCGCATCCGCTGTGTCGGGGGCCGACGGCGCAAATCCCCTGGCTGGCCCGGCAGAACCGTCTGACTTTTGCCCGCTGCGGCATCATCGATCCGCTGTCAGTGGAGGATTACCGCGCCCATGGCGGGTTCAAGGGCCTTGCCCGCGCCTTGTCAATCGGGCCGTCCGACACCATTGAGGAGGTGGTGAAATCCGGCCTGCGCGGTCGCGGCGGCGCCGGCTTCCCCACCGGCATCAAGTGGCGCACGGTCGCGGCTGCCGCCGCCGACCGCCGCTATATCGTCTGCAACGCGGACGAGGGCGACAGCGGCACCTTTGCCGACCGTATGATGATGGAGGGCGATCCGCTGGCCCTGATCGAGGGCATGGTGATCGCCGGTTTCGCGGTCGGCGCGTCCAAGGGCTATGTGTATGCGCGGTCGGAATATCCCCACGCCAATCGCACCTTTGCCCGCGTCCTGGATGTCGCGCGGACGGCCGGGCTGCTGGGCGCCGACATTCTGGGCAGTGGTTTCGGCTTCGATATCGAACTGCGCATCGGCGCCGGTGCTTATGTCTGCGGGGAAGAAACAGCCCTGCTGGAAAGCCTGGAAGGCAAGCGCGGCGTGGTCAGGGCCAAGCCGCCATTGCCCGCCATCAAGGGCCTGTTCGGTCGGCCGACGGTCGTGAACAACCTGCTGTCGCTGGCGACCGTGCCCACCATCCTGGCCAATGGCGCCCAGGCCTATGCCGATTACGGCATGGGAAGGTCGCGCGGCACGATGCCCCTCCAGATCGCTGGCAATGTGAAGTTCGGTGGCCTGTTCGAGGATGCTTTTGGCCTCAGCCTGGGCGAAATCGTGAATGAGATCGGGGGCGGCACCCTGACGGGCCGGCCGGTGAAGGCGGTGCAGTGCGGCGGACCGCTGGGTGCCTATTTCCCGCCCTCGCTGTTCGACACGCAATATGATTATGAAGCCTTCACGGCGCGTGGCGGATTGATCGGCCATGGCGGCATCGTGGTGTTCGACGACAGCGTCGACCTGTCGGCCCAGGCGCGTTTTGCCATGGAATTCTGCGCCATCGAATCTTGCGGCAAATGCACCCCCTGCCGCATCGGCTCCACCCGTGGGGCGGAGGTCATCGACCGTATCCGCGCCGGGATCGAGGTGGAGGCCAACATCGCCCTGGTCGAAGACCTCTGCCAGACTATGAAATTCGGCTCTCTTTGCGCACTCGGCGGCTTCACCCCCTACCCGGTGCTGAGCGCCCTTCACCATTTCCCCGAGGATTTCCGGCGCGGGCACCTGCCCGTGGCGGCGGAATAGGGGGCGGGGATGCTTGGAGATTGTGCCATTTTGGCCTATGTTGATCCTATCGCCAGTGTGCGAAAGGAAACATCATGCCTCAACTTGATCGTATCACGCAGGACCCGTCCGTCATGGGGGGCAAGCCCTGCGTCCGTGGCCTGCGCGTCACGGTGGGCATGTTGGTCGCCCAGGTCGGTGCTGGACGTGGCATTGAGCAACTGTTGGCAGACTATCCCTATCTGGAACGCGAGGACATCCTGCAAGCCCTGCGATACGCCGCTTGGCGCGCGGAGGAGCGTGAGATCATCCTGGCATCGGCATGAGACTGCTGATCGATATGAACCTGTCGCCGCGTTGGGCAGATGCCCTGGCGACGGCAGGGATATCCGCAGTTCACTGGATGAATGTCGGTCCGGTGAATGCACCCGACTGGCAGATCATGGAGTAGGCGGTAGCAAACGGTCTGATCGTACTGACCCACGATCTGGATTTCAGTGCCATCCTGGCCGCCACGAAGGGCGCGCGCCCCAGCGTCGTACAATTGCGCAGCGACGACATCAGCCCGGAAACGATGGTGACCACACTGGTCACAGCCCTGTCGCAGATGGCGGACGATTTAGCCGCTGGTGCCTTGCTGACCATCGACCCGAAGCGGTCGCGGCTGCGGTTGCTGCACCTGGCCTGAGCCATCCCAATCATTCCACGTCGGGCGTCCCCCACAGCCATCCGGCCTCCCCCCTGCATCAGGAGCGGGCACCATGACCCTCATCCATGAAACCGATTTCGGCACGCCGGCGTCAAAGTCGGAAAAGCTGGTGACGCTTACCATCGACGGGCAGTCGATCAGCGTGCCAGAGGGTACCTCCATCATGCGGGCGGCGATGGAGATGGGGACGAAGATCCCCAAGCTCTGCGCCACCGACATGGTCGACGCCTTCGGGTCCTGCCGCCTGTGCCTGGTGGAGATTGAGGGGCGGCCCGGCACACCCGCCTCCTGCACCACGCCGGTATCCCCCGGCCTGAATGTAAAGACGCAGACGCCGCGCCTGAAGCAGCTACGCAAGGGGGTGATGGAGCTGTACATCTCCGACCATCCGCTGGACTGCCTGACCTGTGCGGCCAACGGGGATTGCGAATTGCAGGACATGGCGGGGGCCGTGGGCCTGCGCGAGGTGCGCTATGGCATGGACGGGGCCAACCATTTCAAACCCGACAGCCCGCTGGCGATGCCGAAGGATGAGAGCAACCCCTATTTCACCTACGATCCCGCCAAATGCATCGTCTGTTCCCGCTGTGTGCGGGCGTGCGAGGAGGTGCAGGGGACGTTTGCGCTGACCATTGAGGGCCGGGGCTTTGACAGCCGGGTGTCGCCCGGCCAGCATGAGGCGTTTCTGGACAGCGACTGCGTATCCTGTGGGGCCTGCGTCCAGGCCTGCCCCACCGCCACCTTGCAGGAAAAGTCGGTCATCGAGATCGGGCAGCCCGAACATTCCGTTGTCACCACCTGCGCCTATTGCGGCGTGGGCTGCGCCTTCAAGGCGGAGATGCGCGGGGATGAGCTGGTGCGCATGGTCCCCTATAAGGATGGCAAGGCCAACCGGGGCCATTCCTGTGTGAAGGGGCGTTTCGCCTGGGGCTATGCCACGCACAAGGAACGTATCCTGTCGCCGATGATCCGCGACAGCATCGACCAGCCCTGGCGGGAGGTCGGCTGGCAAGAGGCCATTGGTTTCGCCGCCAACCGGCTGAAAGCCATCCAGGCCAGATATGGCAGGGACAGCATCGGGGGCATCACCTCATCGCGCTGCACCAATGAAGAAACCTTCCTGGTGCAGAAACTGATCCGCGCCGGCTTTGGCACCAACAATGTCGATACCTGCGCGCGTGTCTGCCACTCCCCCACCGGCTATGGTCTGAAGACCACCTTCGGCACCTCTGCCGGCACCCAGGATTTCGACAGCGTCGAGCATACCGACGTGGTGGTCGTCATCGGCGCCAACCCGACCGACGGGCACCCGGTCTTTGCCTCCCGCCTGAAAAAGCGGCTGCGCCAGGGGGCCAAGCTGATCGTCATTGATCCGCGCCGCATCGATCTGGTGAAATCGCCCCATATCAAGGCCGAGGTGCATTTACCCCTGCTGCCCGGCACCAATGTCGCCATCGTCACGGCACTGGCCCATGTCATCGTGACCGAGGGGCTGGTGGATGAAGTGTTTGTGCGCGAGCGCTGCGACTGGGCGGAGTTCCAGGAATGGGCGGCGTTTTTGTCCGAACCGCGCAACAGCCCGGACATCGTGGGGCCGATGGCCGGCGTGGAACCCGACGCCATCCGCCATGCCGCCCGCCTGTTCGCCACCGGCGGCAATGGCGCCATCTATTACGGGCTGGGCGTGACCGAACATTCCCAGGGCACGACGACCGTGATGGCCATCGCCAATCTGGCCATGGCGACCGGCAATATCGGCCGGCCCGGTGTGGGCGTGAACCCGTTGCGCGGACAGAACAATGTCCAGGGCGCCTGCGACATGGGTTCTTTCCCGCATGAGTTTTCCGGCTATCGCCACGTCTCCGACGATGCCACACGGCAGATGTTTGAGGAATTGTGGGGCGTGCCCCTGTCGGGCGACCCCGGCCTGCGCATTCCCAACATGCTGGACGCCGCCGTCGATGGCAGTTTCAAGGGCCTGTATGTGCAGGGCGAGGATATTCTGCAATCCGACCCCAACACCCACCATGTCGCCGCCGGCCTGGCCGCCATGGAATGCGTCATCGTGCAAGACCTGTTCTTGAACGAGACGGCGAATTACGCCCATGTCTTCTTGCCCGGCTGCACCTTTCTGGAAAAGGACGGCACCTTCACCAATGCCGAACGCCGCATCCAGCGCGTGCGCCGCGTCATGGCGCCCAAGAATGGCTATGCCGACTGGGAAGTGACGCTGCTGCTGGCCCGCGCCATGGGCTTTGAGATGGATTACGCCCATCCCAGCCAGATCATGGACGAAATCGCCAAGGTCACGCCCAGCTTCAAAGGTGTGTCCTATCAGCGGCTGGAGGAGATGGGCTCCATCCAGTGGCCCTGCAACGACAAGGCCCCCCTGGGCACGCCCGTGATGCATATTGACGGGTTCGTGCGCGGCAAGGGCAAGTTTGTGATTACCGAATATATCCCGACGGAGGAACGCACCGGTGCGCGCTTCCCTCTGTTGCTGACCACGGGCCGTATCCTGTCGCAGTATAATGTCGGCGCCCAGACCCGCCGCACCGCCAATGTGGTCTGGCATGAGGAGGACCGGCTGGAGATCCACCCGCACGACGCGGAAAACCGGGGTATCTGCGACGGTGACTGGATAAAGCTGCAAAGCCGGTCGGGAGAGACTGCCCTGCGCGCCCTGATCACCGACCGGGTGGCACCCGGCGTGGTCTACACCACCTTCCACCACCCCGACACACAGGCCAACGTCATCACCACCGACTATTCCGACTGGGCCACCAACTGCCCGGAATATAAGGTGACCGCCGTCCAGGTCAGTCCTTCCAACGGCCCCACCCCGTGGCAGCAGGAGTATGAGGCCCAGGCCCAGCGCTCCCGCCGGATTGAGGGCCATGCGGTTGAGGCCGCCGAATGAGCCAGCCTGCAAAACCCCTCCATCGGCTGGCATGGCGCGACGGCGTGATGCGGGACGGAACCCGCGTTGTGGCCGACGAAGTGCCCGTCGCCATCGTCCATGACGGCACCACCTACGCCGTGATGATGGCCAGCCCCGCCGATCTGGCGGATTTCGCCATCGGGTTCAGCCTGACCGAAGGCATTATTGAAACGCCGAAGGAGGTCGACGATCTGGAACTGGTCGAAACCGACCTGGGCTGGGTGGTGCGTCTCTGGTTGTCTGAGCGACCCCGTTCGGCACTGACCACCCGCCGCCGCCATCTGACCGGTCCCGCCGGTTGCGGCCTGTGCGGGGTGGAAAGCCTGTCAGAGGCGGTGAAACCCGCCAAGCCTGTGGGTCCTGGCCGACCGCTGGCACCCTTGGCCCTGGCCCAGGGTTTTGACGCGCTGGCGGCACGGCAACCGCTGGGCGACCTGACCCGCGCCGCCCACGCCGCCGCCTTTCTGGCCCCCGATGGCAGCGTGATGGTGCGCGAAGATGTCGGCCGCCACAATGCACTGGATAAGCTGATCGGCGCCCTGGCCCGCGCAGAGATCGATGCCACCCAGGGCGCCATCCTGATGACCAGCCGTGTGTCGGTGGAACTGGTGCAGAAGGCGGCGATGGCCGGCGCCCCGATCCTGGCCGCGATCTCCGCCCCCTCCACCCTGGCTGTGAAGCTGGCGGACGATGCCGGCATCACCCTGGTGGCCGTCGCCCGCGCCGATGGGTTCGAGGTTTTCAGTCATCCGCACCGTATCCAACCTGAGCAGGAGCACGCCCGTGTCGCCTGACAAGCTGGTCATGATGGCCAACCAGATCGGTGCCTTCTTCGCCAGCCAGGGGCCGGGCGGCGCCAAGGGTGCCGCCGACCATATCAGAAGTTTTTGGGACCCGCGCATGCAGGCACGGATTCTCGACCATCTCGATAAAGGGGGCGAGGGTTTAACCCCCCTTGTTGTCCAGGCCCTCTCCATGCTGCGGTCCAAACCATAAATGGCGAGAACGAGCCGATCGGCCTATTGGCCGCACTTTTGGCCAAAGATGTCACACATCTTGACCCCATGCCTGCCGACTGGGACCATTTGGCAACTTGACCAACCGTGGTGACACCGTATGTCATAATGGTCGCGCCTTGATTTCCGGCGCCGAAGCCCCCAAGGGAGTATCAAGAAATGAAGTCCCTGCTTGCCGCTGTTGCCCTTACTGGTGTCACCCTGATGTCTGCCGGCACCGCCATGGCGCAGGATGCCGCCAAGGGTGAAGCCGTGTTCAAAAAGTGCATGGCCTGTCATCGTGTCGGCCCCGACGCCAAGAACCTGGTTGGTCCCATCCTGAATGGTGTCGTCGGGCGTACCGCCGGCAAGGTGGAGGGCTATAAATATTCCCAGATCAACCATAATGCCGGTGAGGCCGGTCTGGTCTGGACGGAAGCGAACATTGTGGAATATCTGGCCGATCCGCAGGGCTACCTGAAGAAGTTCCTGACCGAAAAGGGCAAGGCCGATCTGGCCGTTGGCGCCACCAAGATGGCCTTCAAGCTGCCGAACGAGCAGGAACGCAAGGATGTGGTTGCGTTCCTGAAGACCAAGTAAAGACGGGTCTGACACGGCCTCGCCCCATAGTTTCCGGCCGGGCCGAACGACCCGCTTTGGTCGGCTCTGGCTGATACGTGTTGATCGTGAACAGCGTTTTACGCCGCTGGACGGGGGCCGCAGCTACTTGGTTGCGGCCCTTTTCCGTGGGAGCGCAATCGGCCCTTGTCGCCAGTGCCCAACGACCTACCTCGGTACTTATGCAGTCGTCCAACTCCATTCCAGCGCCCGCCCGTCTCCTCGGTCTATCCGGGTTGTTGCCGCAATTGCTGTGTCTGGGGACGGCCTTGCTGGACCCAGTGCCACCGGACACATCCGGTTTCGCTGCACTGGGCCTGGTTTATGCGGCCCTGATCCTGTCCTTTCTGGGGGGACTTTGGTGGATGGCAGCGCTGTTGCAAGGCCTGTCACAAACTTGGCCTTATCTGGTGGCCGTTGTTCCCAGCCTGTTGGGCTGGATTGCCCTCTGGCCGCTGGCCATCGGCTTTGATGGCATCGGGACCAGCCTTGTGCTTGTCGGTCTTCTGCTGCTGGCCACGCCGCTGGTGGACCGGCACCTCGCCAAGCGGATCACCCTGCCTGAAGGTTGGATCCGGCTTCGGGTTATCATGGCCACAGGCTTGGGGACACTGACCCTTTCGCTTGGCCTCATATGAGGCACACAATGGATGGCATGGCAACCCGGCGCATAGCGGTCACTGTTTGGTATGACGGAGCCTGCCCTCTTTGCCGCCGGGAGATCAGCCTGATGCAGCGGCTAGATCGACGCCAAGCGATTTTGTTTATTGATGCGTCCGACCCCGGCGCACATTGCCCGGTGGACCGGGCGGAAATTCTGTCGCGTTTCCATGCGCGCGAAGGAGCGCGGCTATTGTCCGGCGCTGCGGCCTTTGCCGCCATGTGGCGGGCCATCCCAATCCTAAGGCCACTGGGCGTGGTGGCAGGCTGGTCGCCGGTCACACCCATTCTCGAAGCGGGATACCGGGCGTTCCTCCGGCTGCGTCCACGTCTGCAAAGGCTTTTTCCATGAATGACCGTTCCCGTCCGGTACCGCAGGCACGTTTTGCCCGTCTCGCAGCCTTTGGTCAGATCGCCGGGGGTGTGGCGACGGGTATGGTCGGCGAAGGCCTGCGACGGCTGGCAAAGGGTGAACGGCCGCAACTGTCAGAACTGATTCTGACGCCCGGCAATGCCCGCAAGGTGACAGAACAATTGTCACGCCTGCGGGGAGCCGCCATGAAACTCGGGCAGATGCTTTCCATGGATGCCGGTGACGTGCTGCCGCCGGAATTGACCAGCATTCTGGCCCAACTCCGTGACAACGCCCATATCATGCCGCCGCCGCAGCTTGATCGTGTGCTGGTGGAGGCGTGGGGCAGCAATTGGCGGCGGCGGTTTCTGCGGTTCGATCCGACACCCATCGCTGCCGCTTCCATCGGGCAGGTCCACCGGGCGACGCTGCCGGGCGGACGGGAACTGGCGATCAAGGTGCAGTATCCCGGCGTTGCCGCCAGCATTGATGCCGATATTGATAATGTCGCCACCCTGCTGCGCCTGTCCGGCCTGTTGCCCGCCACGCTGAACATCGCGCCTTTGCTCGCAGAGGCCAAAAAGCAACTGCACGAAGAAGCGGATTACCAGAGAGAGGCCGCGGAAATGCGGCATTTCAAGACGCTGCTGGGCCAGGACGACCGGTTCCTGGTTCCCGAACCGGTCGATGATTTGCTGCGACCGACAGTGCTGCCCATGGATTTCCTGTCCGGTCGGCCCATTGATAAACTGGCTGATGCCACACAGAGCGAACGCGACAGGGCCGTGACAGCGTTGCTGGATCTTGTCCTGCGGGAACTGTTTGTGTTCGGCCATATGCAGACCGATCCGAACTTTGCCAATTATCGCTGGCAACCAGAGACGGGCCGCATCCTCTTGCTGGATTTCGGGGCCGCCCGTGCCGTGGCACCAGTCACCGCAGAGGCCTACCGTCTGCTGCTTCAGGCCGGACTGGCTGGCAGTGCTGATGATATCCGCAACGCCCTTTTGCGCATCGGTTTTGTCTCCCCGACACAATTGGATCGCCATGGCTTGGCCATCGAGGAAATGATCGGGATTCTGCTGCGCCATCTGGAACGCAGCCGCGACAGCCTGTTCGACTTTGCCGATCGCAGCTTTGTCGCTGGCTTGCGGGAGCGCGGGGCGCCGATTCTGGCCGACCGGTCCACCTGGACGCTGCCACCGGCCGACACCCTGTTTATCCAGCGCAAGATCAGCGGCACAGTCCTGCTGAGTGTACGATTGCGCGCGAAACTGCCCCTGATTGAAATGCTGACACCCTTTGCCAAAGCGTGACCGGTCTGGTCAGAACCCGCGAACCGGTCCGCATGGTCAACCTCACAGCTTGCCTAGAGCCGCATGTAGCACGAACGAATGACCGTCTCATGGACAGCGCGGGCCATCAGTGCGGCCACCGCCACGAAGGCCGCCTCCCAGTTAACCTGATGCGGTCGGGCCGTTGATGTCGGCGGCAGACCGTCCCACAGCCCGTTCCCGCAAGTCCAGGCGAAAGCGCCGTAGATCATCAATGCGCTGGTAAGGCAGAACGGTTTGCAGGTTTTCCGCCGGCTCCCCGCCCAGCAGCGCCAGCATGTGGCGGGCCAGCACCTCGCCATCGCGACGCTGCGGCTGGTAATAATAGGTGACACCCTGTTCAAACGGCATGCGGAAGGGCATGCCGCCGAACCCGATAATGCGCAGCCCGTCGCGCCCCGGCTCTATCCCCTGCTCCAACGCCGCCTCCATCGCCCCGGACATGGATAGCTGGTTGGCGCAGACAATGGCTGTGACGCTGGTGTCACGGGTCAACAGGTCGCGCACCGCGTCCTGGCTGGCCCAGACCGACAGCGGGGAAGTCACCAGCATTGACCGGTCCCAGGGCAGGCCCAGATCAGCCAAGGCGCGCTGATAGCCCCGCAGCCGGAACCCCGCATAGGTCATGCCACCTGCAGGATTAAACAGCGCGATGCGTTTATGCCCGTCGGCTGCCAGCCGCATCACAGCGTCATAAACCCCACCCTCGTCATCATGGTCGACAAAGGCATGGGGGCTGTGCAGTTCGGTGCGCCCGAAGCTGACGAAAGGGAATTTGAATTCCAGGCAGAACCGCGCCCGCTCATCCATGGGGGTGGTGCGGGAAAAGATGACGCCATCGGCCAACCGCTGCTGTAACACCCGCCGTACGGTTTCCAGGGGTGACTGGTTGGCCGTCTGGGCCAGGACAATCAGGTTGTAACTGTCAGTCTCCAGCGTACGCGACACGCCCTCCACCTGCGCCAGAAAGCCGGCATCACCATAATCGGCCACTTCCGGGGCATAAAAGATCGAACAGATCTTCATGGTCCGCCCGGTGCGCAGATAGACACCACCGGCATCGGGAAGATACCCCAGGCTGGCGGCGGCCTCTTTCACCCGCGCCACCGTATCGGGCTTCACCTCCGGCCCGTCCTTCAAGGCCCGCGACACGGTCGTGATCGAGAGGCCCAGATATTCGGCCAGGGTTTTCAGATTGATGCGCGGGCGGGCGGGCATGGCGGGCGGTCAGGTCACCTGTGAAGACGGCTGAGAGTAGGATCAATCACCCGTCATGGGCACTGCATTCTCATGCATCACGCGGCGCATGAAATCAAAGGATGCCTTGGGGGTACGCTTCAGGGACTGATAATCGACATGCACCAGACCGAAGCGCTTGTTGTACCCGTGCGCCCATTCAAAATTATCCAGCAGCGACCAGGGCATATAGCCCCTGATGTCCGCCCCTTCCGTCATCGCCCGGTGCATGCCGGCCAGATAGTCGCGGTAATAGGCGATGCGGTCCTGATCATCAATCCGCCCATCGGGGCCGGGAATATCCAGGAACGCAGCACCGTTTTCCGTAACATAGACGGGCGGGTTGCCATAATCGCGGCGCAAGCCGTCGAGCGCCTGATAGAAGGCGTGCCCGTCAATGCCCCAATTCATCTCCGTCCGGCGCAGATATTTCGGCGGCTCCACAATCTTGAACGGCCAGGCTGTGCCCTCTGCCGGTGACAGATATGTCGGGAAATAATGGTTCACACCCTGGTAATCCACGGGCCGACTAATCTCAGCCATGTCGCCCGGCTGGATATGCGGGGCGAACCGGTCCAGGACACTGTCGGGATAGCGGCCCAGATGGACGGGGCCTAAGAACACCCCGTTCCACTTATCCTCAAACAGTCCCACCAGATGTGCGTCACGCTCGGCAAATTGCGGCAGGGGGCGGCCGGTATGGACCGGCAGGACGAAACCGACCGGGACGCCGGGCGCCAGATCGCGCACCACTCCCACGGCCCGTCCATGGGCGAGGTTCAGGTGATGGGCCACGCGCACGGCGGCGCGTGGGTCAGTCAATCCGGGCGCATGCCGCCCTTCCTCATTCCCGACCCAGGCACAGACAGATGGTTCGTTGAAGGTGACCCAGGTCCGCGCCCGGTCACCCAGCCGGCGCACCATCAGTGCCGTGTAATCGGCAAACCAGCCGGCACTGTCGCGGTTGACCCAGCCACCCCGGTCCTGCAAGGCCTGCGGCAAGTCCCAATGATAAAGGCAGGGCCAGGGCTCCAGCCCGCGTTCCAGCATGCCATCGACCAGCCGGTCATAGAAATCCAGACCCTTGGGATTGGTCACCCCCGTCCCGTCCGGCAGCACCCGCCCCCACATGATGGAGAAGCGGTATTGTTGCGCGCCCAGAGTCCGGATCAGGTCCAGATCTTCCTCCCAGCGATGATAATGGTCACAGGCGACAGTACCGGTATCGCCATTGGCCACCCGGCCGGGGCTGGCGCAATAGGTGTCCCAGATGCTGGGCCCGCGCCCGTCATCGGGCGCCCCGCCTTCGATCTGATAGCTGGAGGTGGAGACACCCCACCTGAACCCGTCCGGAAACCGCATCATTGCCAACATTCGCCATTGGAAAGAGAGAGACAAAAATCGTAACGTTTCGAAAAATCACGGTCCAGTGATAAACAGAGAATAATCCAAATTTTCTGGGTTTGACATTAGCCGCTTCGTGACCATACTCGGCATAAATCGAAACGTTTTGGATTGTGCAGTGCAATGAGGGGCAGGCTCAATAGATCCGGCACCGCCGCAAAGGCCATGGCCATCGCCTGCCTCGCCTTTATGGGCACCGCATCAGCGGCGCAGGAGCTGGAGGTGATGCATTGGCTGACCTCGGGCGGGGAATCGGCCTCGCTGTCGGTGGTGCGTCAGGCATATCGGGATCAGGGTGGGGTCTGGCGCGACGCGCCGGTGCCCGGTGGGTCGGCGGCGCGCGCCGCCGCCGTCAACCGCATCCTGGGCGGCAAGCCGCCGCCGGTCTTTCTGTTCTCGCTGGGGGCACAACTGACGGAACTGTCCAGCCATGGGCTGGTGATCGGCGCCCCTGGTGCCGGCGACGAATGGGACCGTGTCCTGCCGCCGCTGCTGGCCCGCTCGGCCCGGTACCAGGGCCAGTACATGGCCGCACCCCTGAACATCCATGGCGAGAACTGGATGTTCTACAATAGGGCCCTGCTGAACCAAGCCGGGCTGGCAGTGCCGCGCACCTGGGATGCCTTCATCGCGGCGGCGGCCAAGTTGAAGACCATGGGCAAGACCCCGATTGCGCTGGGCGGACAGCCCTGGCAGGAGCGGCTGCTGTTCAACGCGGTCTTATTGGGCGTCGGCGGGCGGGATTTCTACCGCCGTGTTTATGAGGCGCTGGATGAGGCCGCGCTGTCCTCCCCTACCATGCTGGCGGTGTTCCGCACCTTCGCCGGCCTGCGCCCCTTTGTCGATGAGGGCAGCCCTGGACGGCGCTGGAACCAGGCGACGGCCATGTTGATGCGTGGCGATGCGGCGTTTCAGTTCATGGGCGATTGGGCCAAGGGCGATATCAAGGCGGCGGGGATGGAACCGGGGGTACAGATCGGCTGCGCCCTGGCCCCCGCTCCCGACCCGGCTTACATCATGGTGGTGGACGCCTTCGCCTTCACCCGACCGCGCGATCGGGCGACGGCAGAGGCGCAGAAGCGCTTCGTGTCGGTCATGATGGACCCTGCGGTTCAGGCCGGGCTGAACCGGGCCAAGGGGTCGATCCCCGTGCGTACCGACGTGCCCGATGATGGCTTTGATATCTGCGCGAAACAGGCAATGGCCCTGGTCCGCGACCCGGCAACCAACCTGGCCTCCACGGGCATGGGGCTGTCAGGGGGCATGGCGGGGGCGGTTGACGATGCCATTTCGCATTTCTGGAACGATCCGCGCCTGACGCCCGAACAGGGTCAGGAATTGCTGCGCAAATCCATCCTGGCCTTCCGCTGAACCGGATGGCCGACAACAACAAGGGAGGCAGGCAGGGATGAAACCATCGCACCGGGCACCCACGCTCGCCCTGCTGCCAGCGGGGTTGATCACCTTCGTCTGCTTCTATTTGTTCATCGCCTGGACCTTCGCCATCTCCCTGACCAGCTCGCAATTGCTGCCCAGTTGGGATTTCGTCGGGCTGCTTCAGTATGAACGGTTGTTCGCGTCGGCCCGCTGGTGGACGGCGATGGGCAATATGGCACTCTATGGCATCCTGTTCATCACCGGTTGCCTGGCGGTCGGCTATCTGCTGGCCATCCTGATCGACCGGGGCGTGCGGGCGGAGGGGGTGTACCGCACCATTTTCATGCTGCCGCTCTCCATGTCCTTCGTGGTTACGGGCATTATCTGGCAATGGATGCTGAACCCCGGCCTTGGCATACAGCAGGCGGTGCGCGGTCTGGGGTGGGAGGAGTTCGCCTTTAACTGGCTGGTTCGCGCCGACCGCTCCATCTACACGGTGGTGCTGGCAGGCATCTGGCAGCAATCGGGCCTGTGCATGGCCCTGTTCCTGGCGGGATTGCGCGGGGTGGACCCCAATATCTGGAAGGCGGCAAAGGTCGATGGCATCCCCATCTGGCGGGTCTATGCGTCCATTATCACGCCGATGCTTCGGCCTGTCTTCTTCACCGCCGCCATCCTGCTCTTCTCCCTGGTCGTGAAATCCTTCGATCTGGTTGTGGCGCTGACGGGCGGCGGCCCCGGTTTCTCGTCCGACCTGCCAGCCCGGTTCGTGATGGAGCATATTCTGAACCGGCAGGAACTGGGGCTGGGGGCGGCGGGTGCCTGCATGATGCTGGCCACCATCGCGGCGGTCGTCGGCCCCTATCTCTATGCCGAAATCCGGCAGAAGAAGGGGGGCTGATCCATGCGCCGCTTGCCCCTTTACCTGATGCTGTCCATCGCGGCCCTGATGGTGCTGTTTCCGCTGCTGGTCATGCTGTCGACCTCATTGAAGCCGCTGGACGAGATCAATCATGGCAGCCTGTTTGCCCTGCCGCAGGACCCGACCTTGGCCGCCTGGACCAAGGCCTGGGGTGGGGCCTGCATTTCCGGCACCTGCCGGGGCCTGTCGGTCTGGTTTGCCAATTCCTTTGCCATCGTGCTGCCGGCCCTGTTCTGCTCTCTGGCCCTGGGCGCACTGACTGGTTACGCACTCAGCCTGCGCACGGCCAGATGGGTGGATATGCTGTTCGCAGCCTTGCTGATCGGCCTGTTCATCCCGCCGCAGGTGACGCTGTATCCCATGATTGTGCTGGTGCGCGAAATGGGCCTGTTTGGCACGCTCGGCGGGCTGGTCTTTGCCCATACAGTCTGGGGTCTGGCCTTCGTCACGCTGCTGTTCCGCAATTTCTTCCTGTCGGTGCCGCGCGACCTGCTGAAGGCGGCGCGCATTGACGGGGCGGGGTTCCTGGCCACCTTCTGGCATGTGATGCTGCCCTTGTCGCTGCCGGTCTGTGCCGTCGCCCTGGTGCTGCAATTCACCTATATCTGGAACGATTTCATCCTGGGCCTGACCTTTGCGGGGCCAGGGCAGCAGCCGGTGACGGTGGCGCTGAACGTGCTGGCCGGATCACAGTTCGGGCAGCAGGAATACAATGTCAACATGGCGGCGACCATGATCGCCGCCTTGCCCACCATCCTGGTCTATCTCCTGTCCGGACGCCTGTTCGTGCGCGGGATCGCGGCCGGGGCTGTGAAGGGATAAGCGGATGCAGCGCGTACATTTACAAGGCATCGCCAAAAGCTTTGGGGCCACCAAGGTCCTGGAACAGATCGACCTGACTATCGAACCGGGGGAGTTCCTGGTGCTGCTGGGCCCGTCGGGCTGTGGCAAGTCCACGCTGCTGAACATCGTGGCGGGGCTGGAGCAACCGACGGGCGGGCGCATCCATTTCGGCGACCGCGACGTGACGGACCTGGAACCCGACCAGCGCGACATCGCCATGGTGTTCCAATCCTACGCGCTCTACCCCACCATGTCCGTGCGCCGGAACATGGGTTTCGCGCTGAAGATGCAGGGCCTGTCAACGGCAGAGATCGCGGCGAAGGTGGCGGACGTGGCCAAGCTGCTGCAGATCGAACATCTGCTGGACCGCAAGCCCGCGCAACTGTCGGGCGGGCAGCAGCAGCGGGTGGCCATCGGCCGCGCCCTGGTGCGCGAACCGCAGGTGTTCTTGCTGGACGAACCCCTGTCGAACCTGGATGCCAAGCTGCGGGCCGACATGCGGGTGGAGCTTAAGCGCCTGCATGAACGCGGGCGCCGCACCACACTCTATGTCACCCATGATCAGGTGGAGGCCATGACCTTTGCCAGCCGCATCGTGGTGATGGACAAGGGCCGCGTGCAGCAATGCGACCGACCAGAGGTGGTGTACGCGAAGCCCGCCAATCGCTTCGTGGCCGGCTTCGTGGGTGCGCCCACCATGAACTTCCTGGAAGGTGAACTGGCCCTGCTTAGTGACGGCCCCGCCCTGCGTCTGAAGGAAAATCTGCTGCCCCTGCCGGGCCTGTGGGCCAGTCGGGGGTTACAGGTGGGACAGAAGGTCGTACTGGGCCTGCGGCCAGAGCATATTGGATTGGCAGCGGCGGACGATGTCGGCACCTGTCCGGGTCATGTTGTGATGACGGAGCCGACCGGCCCTGACCTTTATGTACGCATCCGCCTCGCTGGTCAGGAAGTGACATCCCGGATGTCTCCAGGACAGGCTCCCTCGCCGGGCCAGAAAGTAGCCCTGGAACTGGATGGAAAGGCGGCTAGCCTGTTCGATGTCGCCGACGGTCAACGCCTGAATTGACTGGCAGGTGGGATCGGGGCATCAGCGATTTCGTGACGAAGGTGTCAATTTCTGCTTCATAAAGCCCCGGAGCAGTGTCAATATAAGTTGACACTCCGAGGGGGAAGCGCGACCCATGCCCATGCCGTTTCCATTCGCTGCCATCGTCGGCCAGGAGGATATGAAAAAGGCGCTTCTGCTGGCGGCGGTTGAACCGACGCTGGGCGGTGTGCTGATCATGGGCGATCGCGGCACCGGAAAATCGACCGCCGTTCGGGCCTTGGCCGAACTGCTGCCGAAGATCGAGACACGCACCGGCTGTCGTTACAATTGTCTGCCTGGGGACCCGCAACCCTCCTGCACACGCTGCAGCGCACCACTGGCGGAGCGGCCGGCGGCGATCAAGATACGCACTCCCATGGTCGATCTTCCGCTGGGTGCAACCGAAGACCGGGTCTGTGGGTCGCTGGATATTGAAAAGGCGCTGGTTGCCGGCGAACGGGCTTTCGAACCGGGGTTGCTGGCCGCCGCCAATCGCGGTTTTCTTTACATTGATGAGGTGAACCTTCTGGAGGATCACCTTGTCGACCTGCTGCTTGATGCCGCTGCCTCAGGGGTCAATGTGGTGGAGCGGGAGGGGTTGAGCATCCGCCATGCTGCACGGTTCGTGCTGGTCGGCAGCGGCAATCCGGAAGAAGGCGATCTGCGGCCGCAGTTGCTGGACCGTTTCGGCCTGGCGGTGGAGGTGCGGACAATCATGGACCTGAAACAACGGATCGAGGTCATTCGCCGCCGCGACGCCTATGAAACCGATCCTGATGCGTTTGTCGCTACTTGGTCCAAACGCGATGCCGCCATCCGCAGCCGGGTGGTTGCGGCCCGAAAGATACTGAAACAGGTGGATGTGCCGGATGCCATCCTGTTCCGTCTGTCGCAATTATGCATGCGTCTGGGCATTGATGGAATGCGCGGCGAACTGACCTTGATGCGGGCTGGGCGAGCATCGGCAGCACTGGATGGCCGCACCGCTGTAAGCTGGACCGATATCGAAGACATCGCGCCCATGGTTCTCTGTCACCGTCTGCGCCGTGATCCGATGGACGAGGCCGGGACGGCACCGCGCATCGAACGGGCCTTGGCGGCCCTGGATGCCGGTCATGGCCATGCGTGAGAGCGACAATGATGGGCCATTCATGGCCCTGCGGCAGCAAAGCGACGATCGTTGGCGCGACGCAGTGACGGCCGCCCAGATCCTGGCCATTGCCGGCCCAGCTATCGGCGGTTTGTGGTTGACGGCGCGGGCCTGTGGCATCCGCGACCATTTCCTGAATTATCTCTGGTCGATTACCCCCGGCATACCGGTCACACGCCTGCCTCCGGGTGCTACCGCCACAAGCCTATGCGGACATCTGGATATTGGCCGCTCCACGGCTGCCGGGCGTATCCATTGGGACCATGGCATTCTTGCCGCCACCGATGGGGGGTTCCTGGTTGTTCCGATGGCAGAACGCCTGGACAGCGGTGCCGCCGCAATGATCACAGAGGCAATGGATTCGGGGACCTGCCCCAGCTTGCGGCCGGTGGCCGCCACACCAGCCCAACCCAGCCATTTTGCAGTCATTGCACTGGACGAAGCTGCGGAGCCGGAGGAAAAGCTCCCGACCTGCCTTGCCGACCGGCTGGGCCTGCATGTCAGTCTGGACGGTGTTCTGCTGCATACGATTATGCCGCCGGTGCCCGCGTCGGGAGCAGCGCTGCTGCCGGACAACGCGTGGCGCCGGGTCAGGCTGGATGATCACCTGCTGGAACAGGTATGCGCCATCACGACCGCCACTGGTCACGGATCGCTGCGTATCCTCCACCACCTGACCAAAGTCATCCGACTGCATGCCTTTATCCATGGCCGGGAGGCCGCGGATGAAAACGATGCGCTGGCAGCGTTGCGCCTGTGCCTGGGCGTCCATCTGACGCAAAGCCAGCCGCGAACCGAAGAACAAGAACAGGCGCAGGCCGCCCCTTCCCCCCCCACCCCACCGCCATCGGAACCGGAAACGGGCGGTGACGGGAATGAGGATGGCGTGCCGCCCAGCTTCGACAATCTGACCGAACTGCTGGCAGCGGTTGAGATGGGACATGTCGAAGGGCTGACACTGAATGTCGGCAACCGGGCGGCACGACAGGGAAACCGGTCTGGCAAAGGGGGGGCAAATGCCCGCAACGCCAGGCGCGGGCGTCCCTACGGCAGCAGCAATAGCCCACCTTTTCCCGATGCACGACCCGATCTGGTTGAAACCTTGCGCGCCGCCGCTCCCTGGCAACGGTTGCGTACACAATTGCTGCAGGGTCAGACCGGGGAAAGGGCTGGCCACCTTCTGGTCCGCAAGGAAGATTTCCGATATCGGCGACTGCGGCACCAGCAGCCCTCTACCGCCATCTTTGTGGTCGATGCCTCCGGCTCTACGGCCCTCGAACGTCTGGGGGAAACAAAGGGTGCGATAGAACAGTTACTGGCCAGTTGTTATGTCCGACGGGACGAGGTGTCGCTGATCGCGTTCCGGGGAAAGGCGGCAGAAATCCTGATGCAGCCAACCCGGTCGCTGGTAGCCGCCAAGCGAAAACTGTCTGCCCTGCCCGGCGGGGGGCCGACACCGCTGGCCTCGGGGCTGGAGCGCGGGCTGGAAATGGCCCTGGCGGCGCGGCGGCGGGGCAGTACGCCGGTCGTGGTGGTGATGACCGATGGCAGCGGCAACATTGCGCTGGACGGCACCGCCGACCGGGCACTGGCTGGCCGCCAGACGGAAACCATTGCCCGCCTTTATCGGGTCCATGGCTTAAAATCCATCTGCATCGACATTGCGCGGCGGCCGCGCGACAGCGTGACCAGTTTGGCCAGACTGCTGGGGGCGGACCTTCACCTGCTGCGTCAGGCCAACGCCGCCCACATGTCAGAGATTGTCCGTGCCTCTATGCATGGAGGCCCGCCATCATGACAGGGACAAGCTGGCTGGACTGGAACAAGGATGGGCAAGACTGGCCACACCGGTCCTCCAGCCGCTTTGTGGAAACAGCGGGGCTGCGCTGGCATGTGCAGGAAATGGGACCAGCGGAAGCGCCTGTCCTGCTGCTACTGCATGGAACCGGGGCCTCCAGCCACTCCTGGCGCCATCTGCTGCCGTTGTTGTCAAACACCTATCGGGTGGTGGCCCCTGATCTGCCCTGCCACGCTTTCAGCCAACCACAACGCAGGTCGGACCTGTCGCTGACCGGTATGACCGCCGCCATCGCGGCGCTGATGGCAGCGCTGGGGATCAACCCAACAGCCATCATTGGCCATTCGGCTGGTGCCGCCATCGCCGTGTCCCTGGGGGGGGCCGCTTCCCCGGTAAGGGCCCCGTTGATTGTGGCGATCAACGGGGCCTTTCGGCCCATCCGGGGCGATCGGATCTTTTCTCCGCTGGCAAAGGCACTGTTCGCCGCCCCCCTGTCGGCCAGTCTTTTATCCCTGGTCGCCCGTGGCGGGTGGTTTGGGGACAATTTGCTGACCGCCACCGGTTCACCCATCGACAATGCTGGGGCCATTCTGTACCGGCGGCTGTTCACGGCGTCAGGCCATGTGCGCGGGGCCCTGGGCATGATGGCGGCCTGGAATTTAAGCCGGTTTGATGTGGCATTGGCGGCACTTCCGGTGCCTCCCGTCCTGATTGCGGCAAAGGATGACCCGATGGTCCCCTGTGCCGATACCCGTCATGCGGCAGGGGTCGCACGCGGCGCGCAGGTTTCGCTGGTCGATCGCGGGGGACATCTTTTGCATGAATGCCGCGCAGAACTGATCGCTGACATCATCAGGGACGCGGTGAAGTCGCGGCCACAGGGACGGGTGGACGCTGCATGAATATGATCACCCCGCTTTCCCACAATGACCGGCAGTCCCCCGATCCATCGCGGCCCCAGGCCATCGTGATCGGGGCCGGCGTCGGCGGGCTGTCGGCAGGAGCGCTGCTGGCCGCGCGTGGCTATGGCGTCACCATCATCGACCCGCTGGACGCGCCCGGCGGCCGGGCATATGCCCACCGCCAAGATGGATTTGTCTTTGATGCCGGCCCCACAATCATCACCGCTCCCTGGATGTTTGAAGATCTGTGGCGCGACTGCGGTGGTCGGCTGGCCGATGATGTGCAGTTGTTGCCCTGCACCCCATTCTACAAGATCCGCTTCGATGACGGGGCCTGGTTCAACTATTCCGGCGACAGGGTCGCGATGGAAGCGGAGGTCGCGCGCTTTGACCGCGGCGATGTGCGCGGTTATCGCAGCTTCATGGAGGAAAGCCGCCGCATTTATGAGGTGGCGTTTGAGCAGCTTGCCGACCAGCCCTTCCACAGCCTGACGCTGACGGCCAGCGTGTTGGCCCGGCTGGTGCGGCTGGGTGGCTATCGTTCCGTCTATTCGGTGGTCGCCAAACATTTCAAGAATGAACGGTTGCGGACCATCTTTTCGTTCCATCCACTGCTGATCGGTGGCAACCCTTTCACCGCCACCTCGTTTTACTGCCTGATCGCGCATCTGGAGGGACGGTATGGCGTGCATTATGCGATGGGCGGGACCAACGCCCTCGTCCAGGGCATCGCCAACCTTGTCAGGCGCAATGGCGGTGTCATTCGCCTGGGCCAAACGGTGGAGACCATCCAGACACAAGGTCGCCGGGCCACAGGTGTCCGTTTGACCAATGGAGAGGTTCTTGCCGCCGACATTGTAATCTCCAACGGGGATCCAGCGACTACCTATGGCAAGCTGTTGCGCCATCACCCCCGCAAACGCTGGACCGACGCGAAGATCGCACGGGGCGATTATTCAATGGGGCTGTTTGTCTGGTATTTCGGCACGAACAGACGGTATGACGATGTGTATCATCACACGATGCTGTTCGGGCCCCGCTACAAGGGCCTTTTGTCCGACATTTTCGGGCGTCAGCAACTGGCCGATGATTTCAGCCTGTATCTGCACCGGCCCAGCGCCGTAGACCCCAATGTGGCCCCTGCCGGTGGCGACGCCTTCTATGTTCTCAGCCCGGTTCCCAATCTGGCGGGTAGCACCGACTGGCAGGCCATGGCTGAAACCTATCGGCAGCGGATCGCGTCCCATCTGGCAAGCACCCTGCTGCCCGACCTTGAACGGCATGTGGTGGTATCAAAAGTTTCTACACCGCTCGATTTTCGTGACCGGTTACTCTCCTGGCAGGGCGCCGCCTTCGCGTTGGAACCTAAACTGCTGCAAAGTGCTTGGTTTCGCCCGCATAACCGCAGCGAGGAACTGGATAACCTGTTCCTGTGCGGTGCCGGTACACATCCGGGGGCCGGATTGCCCGGCGTGTTATCATCGGCACGGATTGTTGACGGCTTGGTGCCAGCGGCCACTACCTTCACCGCCAGAAGCGGGGGGAGATCGTCACCGTGAAAGATCGGATACCTGCCAATGACCATGGCGACGCAGACATGGCGTCCGCTCCCCTGCCGTCAGACCGGGCCGGTCACCGACGGCCGGCCGAGGCAAATTATGGTTTTACCGGGGATATTATTGACCTGGATGCCTGTACCGCCTCCATCCGTCGCGGGTCGAAATCCTTCCATTTGGCTTCGCTGCTGCTGCCACGCGCCACGCGACAGGCTGCCCATGCGCTATACGCTTTCTGTCGCCATTCCGATGACCTGATCGATGATCAAGGGCGCCGCCCCGATGCGTTGTACCGGCTACGGCAACGGCTGGACCGGATCTACAACGGCGTGCCCTGCGACCATGCCTGCGACCGCGCTTTTGGGCGGATCATCCGGGACCATGCGATCCCCAAACACATCCCCCTTGCCCTACTGGACGGGTTCGCCATGGACATGGTGGATCGCCGCTACCGCACCATCGCCGAGGTGAAACAATACGCGGCCCGCGTAGCGTCAACCGTCGGGCTGATGATGTCGCTGGTCATGCGATCGGGCGACGCCTGGACCCTGGCGCGGGCAGCCGATCTGGGGTTGGCCATGCAACTCACCAACATTGCCAGGGATGTGGGTGAGGATGCGCGCAATGGTCGGCTGTATCTGCCATTGGACTGGTTGCGCGAAGCGGGGGTCGATGCACAAGCCTTTCTGGCCAGACCCATTTTCACACCTGCCCTGGGACAGGTCGTGGAACGGTTGCTGGCGGAGGCCGATCGGCACTATATGCTCGGCCATGCGGGAATTGCGCGTTTGCCAGCGGGCTGTCGCCACGCTATTCGCACGGCTGCCCTTACCTATCAGGATATCGGCCGCAGCATCGCCCGCAACGGGTTTGACAGTATTACCCAACGGGCACGGACCACATTACCGCGCAAGTTGGCGCTGGTCCTGGGCGCCGCCCGTCCCCTGGCGCTGCCGGTTGCTATCGCAGCCAAGGCGGCGACCGCGCCGCCCGACCCCGCCGTCGCCCGGCTGGTTACGGTGGCTGCTGATGCCTTTGCAGCAGCGGAGAGCCAACGCGCTGCCCTGGTGCGCACGGGATCGCGCCTGGACAGGGTGACCGCAATCCTGTTGGATATGCAACGGCGTCAGAAGGAGGACAGGCGCACACAACGCCTGCAACGCTGGCAGAAGGTGGCGGGCCTTGGCTGAACATTACTTCGGATTGATCGAAGCGGGGATGGTCTTCGGCCTCGCCATCGCCTTTTACATCTGGCAGCGCCGCGATCTGCGCCGCTATGAAGAACAGGACCGCGCTGAACGTGAGGCGAAACGGGCCAAGGCCGAACCGCGACACGACTAGTCCCGGTCGCTTCTCCTGACACGAGAACCCATCGACGGCGATTCAGGGGGATCGGCCCCAGGATTGCCGACGCGGCATGCGAAACGGCAGCATCAGGCGGACAAGGGGCTGTGCCAGACGGCGGCAATCCAATGTTTCATGCACCATTTCCAGCCGCTGACCCGCCAGCGTGGTTTCTATGCACGCCCTTGTGTAGAAGGGCGAGTCTTCCAGACGTTTGACCAGCGCTGGTGCCATAGACGGGTCACAGGCAACCCCACTGCGCACACCCCAGAACCCGCCGGGCAGATCCTGCCGCGCAGGCAGATCCATGATCTCGGGCGTTGGCGAGCCGCTGTAGCGCAGAGCCAGCCGCCGGGGCAGACCGGTACGCGGGATGGCATCATACAGGATCACAGTATCGCCTTCAGCCCCGGCGCTGCCGCGCGCCCAGTCCCAGCCAATAAAATCCTGCTCAATCGGCCGATCGCCGTAATTCATGTCGTGATAGGCCCGCCCCCGCCAGCCACCGCCGGGCAAAGCACTGCAATTTACCGTCACACTTGCCCGTGGCATCCGGGGTGACCAGACGTGCCGACCGGCCGCATCCAGGTCTACAAAACCATCGCTGACTATTTCTGGTGTCAATTCGACGTGACCCGCCACGCGGCCGGGCAGCAGACGCTGGCCGGGCCAGGGCAACGCCAGTTCATCAAAGGTAATCACCAAGCGACCCGCCTGCATGGCCATGCTGCTGGCACCTATCTGCACATGGGAAGGGCCACGTTCCAGGCTGCGGCATCCCCGTTCGGTCATGCACCAGAAGGCACCTTCGGGACCATAGAAGGCGACATTGAAGGCAACGTGGTTTTCCGGGTGCTGACGGCCCGACCAATGGTAATAGGGCGAGAAGACAGAGCCGACAAAGGCAATGATGGTCAGCGCAAATTGTCCGCAATCGCTGACCGCATCGGCATACCACCAGTGGTAGCCACCGGCCGGGACCGGCCGATCGAAGCCCGGTCCGCCATCAACCGCTCCGCCGCGATTTTGCCCGACAGGGCCGCCATCGGCACGCCTGGCCCCGGATGCACGCTGCCCCCCGCCAGATAAAGCCCCCGCAGCGGCCCCCGCGCTGATGGACGCCAGAATGACGCCATCGCGCCGTGGGATGCCATGCCGTAAAGGGCCCCGCCCGTCGACGGAAACAAACGGTTGAACCCGTCCGGACCCGTTATGGATAATGTGCGACGGTCTAGTGGCAGGATCAGCCCGTTGCTGGCAAGGCGGTGTTCCATCGAAGACAGACATCGGTCGATCTCGCTTTCCGAATAGGCGTGGATATCGCCATCCGCCGGCATGTTGATCAGGCTGTATAGCCGCTCCCCCGCACCGCTGACGGATGGCGGTCGGACAATGCCGGTATCGGTGCGGTCCTGGGCGCATAGGTAAACGGTTGGATCTTCAGGCGGACGTCGATGGCGCAGGATGGCGTCAAACTCCGCCGCATAATCATTGGAGAAAAACACGGTGTGATGCGCCAGCGGTACCCCGCCGGGGGACGCCGGTCCGCAGGCAACAAGCGCCGATAAGGACCGCTGCGCCGATCCCCGGCGGCGAGGTGGTCCGTTTGCGCGCAGCAGCGCGGCAAGTGCCGCAGCATCACCGTTAAAGATGATTGATCCTGCCTTCACCTGGTACTGCTGATCTGTGGTGACACCGGTCACGGCACGGCCTGAACCATCCTTGTCGATGGCGGTGATGCGTTCACCGAATCTGAACTCCACCCCCAACCGTTCGGCAACCGCCATCAGGCGTCGGGCCAACATATGCATGCCGCCGTCCACCATCCACACGCCCGATTGTTCGACATGGGCGACCAGCATCAGCGTCGCCGGTGCCAAATAGGGTGATGAACCACAATAGGTGGCATAACGCCCAAATAACTGCCTGATGCGCGGGTCTCGGAAATAGCCTGAAAGCGCGGACCATAAGCTGCTAAAGGGTTTTAACGCCAGCAGGGCGTCCGGCCGGTGCAGCCCGATCCGAGCGGATAATGACAGCGGGTTAGGCCGGGATGCATCAATAAAGCTACGCTCCAGTAGCTGATAGATACGGGCGCTATCTGCGGCGAAACGCTGGAAGCCGCTGGCTTCGCGGGGCCCGGCAAAGTCCCCGATAGCGTCGATATTCCTTTCAACATCAGCAAACAGGTCCAGCCGCGCCCCGCCCTGCCAGTAATGCCGGGCCAGGAGGTCAGACCGGGTCAGGCTGACTTCGGCGGCCAGCGATGTGCCGCACCGATCCAGCAGCGCATCAAACACCCATTTCATGGTCAGAACAGTAGGACCAGCGTCGAAGGTCTGGCCCGCTGCTGTTACCTGCCGCAGCTTGCCACCCGGCCCCGGTGCCGCCTCAATCACAACAACCTTGTATCCGGCGCTGGCCAACACCAGAGCAGCCGACAGGCCGCCCATCCCGGCCCCCACGATCACCACGTCATCTTCGGTTCCGCTGCGCACGCGCGTCCCTCACGGATTGACATTTGCCGACTGTGTGTCAATCTATGTTTACACTTTTTTCCGTCAAATGGCATTGACATTTGCGTGTGAGGAGACGGCCCCATGGATTTGCCCGAGCGCATCGAAACTGGTCTGCAGCTCGCCCTGCGGCTGTCCACTGCCAATGGCTGCCCGCCAAAACTGTCAAAAGGGCTTCGCCATGCCGTTTTTCCCGGCGGTGCCCGTATCAGGCCACGCCTGTGTCTGGCCGTGGCCACCGCCTGTGGTGATCAGGACCCACAGGCTGCCAACGCGGTGGCAGTGGCCATTGAACTGCTGCATTGTGCTTCGCTTGTGCATGACGACATGCCCTGCTTCGACGATGCCGCAACGCGCCGCGGACAGACATCCGTGCATGCCGAGTTCGGAGAGGATATCGCCCTGCTTGTCGGCGATGGCCTGATCGTCGCGGCGTTTGAAACAGTGGCGCGGGAAACGATGCACGCGCCACGACTGACCGCCCCCCTGGTGGCGACGATTGCCAAGGCTGTCGGTTCGCCCTATGGGCTGGTCGCAGGACAGGCCTGGGAAAGTGAACCCGAAATCGACATTACCCAGTACCACCGTGCCAAGACGGCCTCGCTCTTTGCCGGCGCAGTCTCTGCCGGGGCACTGGCGTCGGGCGGCAACCCACAGGAGTGGCTGACCCTGGCCGATGCGTTGGGTTCGGCCTATCAGGTCGCTGATGATCTTTATGATGCAGTCGGCCTGGCCGGCAGCATGGGCAAGCCGGCTGGCCAGGATGGGCGCAACGGTAAACCCAACATCGCCCTGTCATTGGGTATTCCCGGCGCGCTCGTGCGTCTTCGCACGCTGGTGGAGACCGCCGCCGAAAGTGTTCCAGACTGTGTGGGACGCGATGCATTCCGCGCGATGATCCGCAACGAAGCGACCCGGCTGATGCCGACGACGCTGTCTGTCAGCGCGGCTTGACATCGGCATGACCGTGCCGTCCGCCAACAGCCCGATCAACAGATTGCCCATGCGGGCAAGCCCGCCGCTGGCCTTACGCCTGCGGCTGTGGCGCAACCGGATGATTGCGTCACCCGCCTTTCGCCGGCTGGTCGCACGGGTGCCGCTGCTGCGCGCAATCGGCAATCGCAAAGCCAATGATCTGTTCCGCCTCACCGGTGGGTTTATCTTCTCCCAGGTGATGCTGGCCGGTGTACGGCTGGGGCTTTATGCGGCGCTGGTGGATACACCCGCGACGACCGAGTCCCTGGCCAGCCACACGGGCATTCCGGACACGCGATTGCGCATTTTCCTGCGTGCCAATGCGGCGCTGGGGCTGCTGGTGGAGGCGGCACCCGATCTTTGGGTCCTGGATGATGCAGGTGTCGTTCTGGCAAGTGACCGCGGCCTGAGCGCGATGGTCATGCACCATGCCATGCTTTACCGCGACCTTGCCGAACCAGACCAACTGCTGCGTGGTGCCGTCACCGCGACCGAATTACGGGAATACTGGGCCTATGTCCGTGACATGAGCGGCACTGGCCCAAAACCGGCGGAGGTTGATGGATATTCCCTGTTGATGCGGGAAAGTCAGGCCATGATGGCCGATTGCATCCTTGCTGCCCATGATTTCAGTGGAGTGCGGGTCCTTCTGGATGTTGGCGGGGGTGATGGCGCCTTTCTGGCTGCCGCCGCCAACCGGTATCCTGACCTGGCGCTGCGGCTGTTTGATCTGCCGGCGGTCGCGCCGCGGGCGAACCGCCATCTGGAGTCGTTGGGATTAAGCGACCGGACCTGGGTCCATGGCGGGGATTTCACGCGCGATCCCCTGCCCGATGATGCCGACTGCGTCACCTTGGTCCGCATTCTCTGCGACCATGATGATTCGCGGGTCGCAGCCATTCTTGCCAACCTTCACCGTTCCCTTCGGAGCGGGACCACGCTGATCGTTGCCGAGGCGATGGATGGCAAGACAGAAGGCGCCCGGCTCAGTGCTGCTTATTTCAGCCTTTACTTCCTGGCGATGGGGTCGGGACGCTGCCGAAATGCACAGGAAATAGCCAGTTTGCTGTCGGCAGCGGGGTTCAAGAAGGTGCGCACTGTGGCCACAGCCACCCCGTTGATCGCCACCCTGGTGATCGCGACACGCTGACGATGCCGGCCTGCGCGCCTAAAATGTGTAAATGTTGATTGACAGTGTGAGGTGTCAACTTAATATGACACATGCGTAATCAGCAGCGATGCCTTGGGGAGGCGACAGGATGTACGCGGCGGCAATCGTGTTCGAGAGACCGGGAGAAGTCGCCGTACGGCGGCTGGCTCTCCACGATCCCGGCCCCGCCGATGTGGTCGTCGAAACCGTTGCCAGCGGTGTTTCCACCGGCACCGAGAAAATGCTGTTTCAGGGCACGATGCCCCGTTTTCCCGGCATGAATTATCCGCTGGTTCCTGGTTACGAAACGGTCGGCCGTGTGATCCAGGCTGGACCGGATTCCGGCCAGCGGGTCGGGGCGATGGTCTTTGTTCCTGGGGCGAGCTGTTACGAAAACGCAGCCGGTCTGTTCGGGGCGAATGCATCACACCTGATCGTACCCGGCGCCCGGGTCTTTGAGATTGGTGCGGCACTGAATGAAAACGGGGTCCTGCTGGCGCTGGCCGCCACGGCCCACCATGCAATCAAGCGGGCGCAGGGCCCGGTTGGTCTGGTGGTGGGTCATGGTGTGTTGGGGCGCCTGATTGCCCGATTGGTGATGGCCCTTGGCTTTGCAGCGCCGGTTGTCTGGGAAACCGCTGCGGCCCGTCGAACGGGTGCGTCGGGTTACCGCGTAACCGATCCGGCAGAGGATGGCGATACTCGTTATGGCACGGCCATTGATGCCAGTGGTGATGCCAGTGCGATTGACGGGATCATCACACGGCTGAACAAACCGGCAGAACTGATCCTCGCCGGGTTCTATGGAGAGCGTGTCGGTTACGCCTTTGCACCGGCCTTCATGCGGGAACTGACCTTGTCCATCGCGGCGGAATTCCGCCCGGAGGATGTTGCCGCCGTTATTCGCCTGGCAGAGACCGGGCGCCTGTCCCTCGATGGGTTGCTGACGCACCGGGCCACACCGGCCCAGGCGTCATCCGCCTATCCCACCGCGTTCAACGACCTCGGCTGCCTGAAAATGGTGATCGACTGGAGGATAGCCGCATGAGCCTTGATCTCGACGTCCGCAGCAGCCCGAAGACCATGAACAGGCGCCTGCGTGAGGAGGCGGCCATCGAACCTGACGCGCCGCATGTCGGCAAGGTCACCAAGGAAACCCAGATCATTGCCATTTATGGCAAAGGCGGGATTGGCAAGAGTTTCACGCTCGCCAATCTGTCCTACATGCTGGCGCAATTGGGCAAGAAAGTGTTGCTGATCGGGTGCGATCCGAAAAGCGATACGACTTCGTTGCTGTTTGGCGGGCGCGCCTGCCCCACGATCATTCAGACGGCGTCGCGCCGCAAAGACGCGGGCCAGGAAGTGTCCATCTCCGATGTTTGCTTCAAGCGGGACGGCGTCTTCGCCATGGAGTTGGGTGGCCCGGAAGTGGGCCGTGGCTGCGGCGGTCGCGGCATCATCCACGGGTTTGAAACCTTAGAGAAGCTGGGCTTCCATGAATGGGACTTCGATTTTGTCCTGCTGGATTTCCTAGGCGACGTGGTCTGCGGCGGCTTCGGCCTGCCGATTGCCCGCGACATGTGCCAAAAGGTCGTGGTGGTCGGCTCCAACGATCTCCAGTCGCTGTATGTCGCCAACAATGTCTGCTCGGCAGTGAAGTATTTCCGCAATCTGGGCGGCAATGTCGGGGTGGCAGGGCTGGTCATCAACAAGGATGACGGAACCGGTGAGGCCCAGGCCTTTGCTGATGCGGTTGGCATCCCGGTGCTGGCCTCCATCCCGCAGGATGAGGATATCCGCCGCAAGAGCGCCAATTATCAGATCATTGGCACCCCGGATAACCGCTGGGGGCCGCTGTTTGAGGCGCTGTCGATCAATCTGGCGGAAGCCCCGCCGGTGCTGCCGCGCCCACTGGACCAGGACGGCCTGCTGGGTCTGTTTGATGCCAGCCAGACCGGCGGCACTTTCCAGCTAGAGCCGGCGACGCCGGAAGACATGTGCCCTGCGGGCGCGCTGAAACGCGCCTCGCTCGAAGTCATCTACGACCGGGTCTGAGGGGCACGCAACCATGGACGACCAACCTTTGGACTTCATACGGGAAGCTAACAGCGAAACGCCCCTGACGGGGGACGTGGGCGCGGGCTTCACGGCGGACGGTGTGCAGCCGGCCGCAGCCGGGTGCCATGGTGGCGTCGAACTGTCGCGTGCCGCGGCCCGTGCGGCCGGTAATGATGAGGTGATGGACCGGCTGGAACGGGATTACCCCAAGGGGCCGCATGACCAGCCGCAATCCATGTGCCCCGCCTTCGGGTCGCTGCGGGTGGGGCTGCGGATGCGCCGGGTGGGCACCATCCTGTCGGGATCGGCCTGCTGCGTCTATGGCCTGACCTTCACGTCGCATTTCTACGGCGCCAAACGCTCCGTCGGTTATGTGCCGTTCAGCTCTGAAACGCTGGTCACCGGCAAGCTGTATGAGGATATCGTTGAGGCCGTGCATCTGATGGCGGATCCCGGCCGGTTTGATGCCGTCATCGTCACCAATCTCTGCGTCCCCACGGCCTCTGGTGTGCCGCTGAAGATGCTGCCGAAAGAGATTGACGGGGTCCGGATCATCGGTATTGACGTGCCGGGCTTTGGTGTGCCCACGCATGCGGAAGCCAAGGACGTCCTGTCGGGCGCCATGCTGGCCTATGCACGCCAGGAAGCGGAAGCCGGACCAGTGCAGATGCCGCGGGCGGGGCTGAAGGACAAGCCGACCGTAACGCTGGTCGGGGAAATGTTCCCCGCCGACCCCGTGGTCATCGGTAGCATGCTGGAACCGATGGGGCTGGCCGTGGGGCCAACCATCCCCGTGCGCGAATGGCGTGATCTCTATGGGGCGTTGGATTGTGCCGTCGTGGCTGCCATACACCCCTTCTATACGGCCACTTTCCGTGAATTTGCAGCCGCCGGACGGCCCATCGTGGGGTCGGCCCCCATCGGGCTGGACGGTACCGATGCTTGGCTGTCTGCCATCGGGCAGCGCTGCGGTGTGGGCCAAGCCCGGATCGACCAGACCCGCAACGCGATGCGCGGTGCCATCAGCGCCGGGCTGGCCGCCAACCGGATCAAGGGCCGCATCACGCTGTCGGGCTATGAAGGTTCCGAACTGCTGGTGGGACGCTTGCTGGTCGAACTGGGTGCTGACCTGCGCTATGTCGGCACGGCCTGCCCCAAGACACCCTACAATACCGAAGATGCGGAATGGCTGGCCGCCAAGGGCGTCATCGTCCGTTTCCGCGCCTCCTTGGAGCAGGATCTGGCTGCATTACTGGAGTTCAAGCCCGACCTTGCCATTGGCACCACGCCCGTGGTGCAGAAGGCGAAGGAAGCGGGAACACCCGCCCTCTACTTCACCAACCTGATCTCCGCCCGCCCCCTGATGGGTCCAGCCGGGCCGGGGTCCTTGCCCTCGGTCATTAACGGGGCGATTGCCAACAAACATCGCTTCGATGCCATGAACGCCTTTTTTGACGGTGTGGGAACGGGTGATGCCGCCGGCATCTGGGAAGACGTTCCGCAGGATCGCAGCGCGTTCCGCCGCAAATACGGCGCGCGGGTCAACCAATCGCGTAATGCGGTCGAGAACGGAGATAGCGTCGGATGCTGATCCTCGACCATGATAGAGCCGGTGGCTACTGGGGCAGCGTCTACGCCTTTACGGCGATCAAGGGGCTGCAAGTGATCATCGACGGCCCGGTGGGCTGCGAAAATCTGCCCGTCACCTCCGTGCTGCACTATACCGACGCCCTGCCCCCACATGAGCTGCCGATTGTGGTCAGCGGCCTGTCTGAGGATGAGCTGGGCCGCCATGGTACCGAAGGGGCGATGAAGCGGGCGCGGCTGGCACTCGATCCCAACCTGCCGGCTGTCGTCGTCACCGGCTCCATTGCGGAGATGATCGGCGGCGGCGTGACGCCGGAAGGGTCGAACATTGTCCGGTTCCTGCCGCGGACCATCGATGAGGATCAGTGGCAAAGTGCCGACCGCGCCTTGAAATGGCTGTGGACGGAATTCGGACCGAAGGGCGGCAAGGTCCCTGCCCCGCGCCGGCGCCCGGACGGCGCCAAACCACGCGTCAATATCATCGGCCCGATCTACGGCACTTACAATATGCCCTCGGATCTGGCTGAGATCCGTCGTCTGGTCGAGGGGCTGGGGGCAGAGATCAATATGGTCTTTCCCCTGGGCAGCCACGTTGATGATGTGCGCAAACTGGCCGATGCCGACGCCAATATCTGCCTTTATCGGGAATTCGGGCGTCTGTTGTGCGAAAGCCTTGACCGTCCCTACCTGCAAGCGCCGATCGGCATTCACTCCACCACCGCGTTCCTGCGCGAGTTGGGCGAGATACTGGGTCTGGACCCGGAGCCGTTCATCAAGCGGGAAAAGCACACGACCCTGAAGCCGCTTTGGGATCTCTGGCGCTCGGTCACCCAGGATTTCTTCGGGACGGCCAGCTTTGCCATTGTGGCGGGCGAGACCTACACACGCGGTGTCCGCAACTTCCTGGAAGAGGAAATTGGCCTGCCCTGTGCCTTCGCGGTACAGCGCAAGCCGGGGATCAAGACCGACAATGATGCCGTGCAGGATCTGCTGACCGGCAAACCACCGATGATCATGTTCGGGTCGTTCAACGAACGCATGTACATGGCCGAACGCGCGCAACGGGGCAAGTTCATCCAACTGTCCTATCCCGGCGCCATCGTCCGCCGCCATATCGGCACACCGGTCATGGGTTACTCGGGCGCAGCTTGGTTAATCCAGGAAGTCTGCAACGCTCTTTTTGACATGCTGTTCGAAATCCTGCCCCGTGCAGGCGAGTTGGACAGGATCGAGCCGACAACCACGCGCAGCGGCAGCACGGTGCCCTGGTCACATGAGGCCCAGGCCGCCCTGGAGCTGCGTATCGGCGCAGAACCAGTGTTGGTTCGCATTTCGGCTGCCAAGCGCCTGCGCGAGGCGGCCGAGCGGGAGGCACGCCACGAAGGCGCATCAGAGGTCACGGTGCGTCATGTCGACGAGGCAGCCAACGTACACGCCTGAGGACGTAATCAACATGCCGCCCATGGACGGCAGCGGGGAGGACAGGATGATGTTCAGTATTGGACACGGCGCGGCCAGGGACCGCCAGTTGGAACGCGCAGAAATGCGCATCGTCTTCCTGATCTCTTATCCGCTTTGTCTGGCGGCTGCGATCGCCGGCCGTATCACCCATTTGTCAGACCGCCAGGCCAAGCGCCCCGTGCAGTCAATTTTTGCCGAGGCCCGCTCGTCGGCCCACGCTGCCATCGGTTACGCGTTCAACGTGTGACTTCATCCTTGCCGGTGTGCTCGACACCGACAAAAACCCGGCAGTGCCACGGTGGTGGCGGTGCCGGAACCCTGCCGCGGGGGTACCGCGGCGTTCGAGACTAGGAGGTGAATTTGATGGCTGACTCATCAAACGTCTCACTTTCGGGTCTGACCGAAAGCGAAGCTCGCGAGGTTCACTCGTTCTTCATCCAAGGCTTCCTGATCTTCACGGTGATCGCAATCGCCGCGCATGTTCTGGTCTGGATGTGGCGCCCGTGGATCCCTGGGCCGAATGGTTATGCCTCATTGGAAGGCATTGGCCAAACGGCACAATCACTGCTGCCGATGATCGGCTAAGGAGAACGCGATATGTGGAGAATCTGGCTGATGTTCGACCCGCGCAAAGCGCTGGTCGCACTGTCCGTGTTTCTGTTCACGCTCGCCATCCTGATCCATTTCGTCCTGCTGAGCACTGAGCGGTTCAACTGGCTGGAGGGCAAGCCCCTCAAGACCAGCGCGATCGAACAGTCGCTCTTCCAGGATGCGGATCAACTGGGCGTCGGCTGAAACCTCAAGACGGCAGCAGGCGTGGTCGGAGACGGCCCGCCCGCCGCCAATACTCACCAATGACATCGCCAACTGGATGACCAACTGGCTGGCCTCTCTCGGAGGACACGTACATGGCGCTGCTCAGTTTTGAACGCAAGTATCGCGTGCGCGGTGGAACGCTGATCGGCGGCGACCTGTTCGACTTCTGGGTCGGGCCCTTCTATGTCGGGTTCTTCGGCGTAACCACCGCCTTCTTCGCCGCTTTAGGCACGGCCCTGATCCTGTACGGGGCGGCCATTGGACCGACCTGGAACATCTGGCAGATTTCCATCGCACCGCCTGACCTCTCCTACGGGCTGGCGCTGGCGCCGCTGAAGGAGGGGGGGCTCTGGCAGATCATCACTGTCTGTGCGCTGGGGGCTTTTGTCTCCTGGGCGTTGCGGGAAGTTGAAATCTGCCGAAAGCTGGGTATCGGCTATCACGTGCCCTTCGCCTTCTCCTTTGCAATTTTTGCTTATGCAACGCTGGTGGTCTTCCGCCCGCTGCTGCTGGGCGCCTGGGGCAATGGTTTCCCATACGGCATTTTCAGCCACCTCGATTGGGTGTCGAACGTCGGTTACCAATATTTGCACTTCCACTACAATCCCGCCCATATGATTGCCGTGTCGTTCTTCTTCACGACGACCCTGGCGCTGTCGCTGCATGGTGGCTTGATCCTGTCGGCCGCCAATCCTGGCGCCGCGATAGATGAACCGGGCAAACAGGCGGAAGTGAAGACGCCGGAATATGAAGACACCTTCTTCCGCGACATTATTGGCTACTCCATCGGTACCCTTGGCATCCATCGCCTCGGCCTGGTCCTGGCGCTGAATGCCGGGTTCTGGAGTGCGGTCTGCATCATCATCAGTGGGCCCTTCTGGAACAAGGGCTGGCCTCAGTGGTGGAGCTGGTGGCTTGAACTTCCGATCTGGCGCTGAGGAGGATTGAGTGATGGCACAATATCAGAACATCATCACCCCGATCCAAGTCAGCGGCCCCGCCGAAGAAGGCATGCCGCTGCCCCGGGGAGACAGCCCGCGTACTGGGGAGCCGTTTTTTGTCCGATTGTTCGGCATGATCGGCAACGCCCAGATCGGCCCGATCTATTTGGGATATCTGGGCACGCTGTCGTTGGTTTTCGGGTTTATCGGCTTTGAAATCATCGGCCTCAACATGCTGGCCTCGGTCGGCTGGGATCCGATCGAGTTTGTCCGTCAACTGTTCTGGCTTGGACTGGAGCCGCCGGCCGCCAAATATGGTCTGACGGTCCTGCCACCCCTTGCCGAGGGTGGCTGGTGGCTGATTGCCGGGTTTTTCCTGACCCTGTCGATCCTGCTTTGGTGGGTGCGCGTCTACCGGCGGGCCCGTCAGTTGGAAATGGGTACGCATGTCGCTTGGGCATTTGCTGCAGCCATCTGGCTGTTCCTGGTGCTGGGCTTCATCCGGCCGCTGCTGATGGGCAATTTCTCAGAAGCAGTGCCCTTCGGTATCTTCCCGCATCTGGATTGGACGGCCGCCTTCTCCATCCGTTACGGCAATCTGTACTACAACCCTTTCCACTGCCTCTCCATCGTCTTCCTGTACGGTTCCGTCCTGTTGTTCGCCATGCATGGCGCGACGATCCTGGCGGTCGGCAAGTATGGCGGCGAGCGTGAGCTGGAACAGATCACCGACCGTGGCACCGCGTCGGAACGGGCCGCCCTGTTCTGGCGCTGGACGATGGGTTTCAATGCAACCATGGAGTCCGTTCACCGGTGGGCCTGGTGGTTTGCCATCCTCACCCCGCTGACGGGCGGCATCGGTATCCTGCTCACCGGCACCGTGGTCGATAACTGGTACCTGTGGGGCGTCAATCACGGGCTGGTATCGCCGCTGCCCGATCTGTGGCCCAACGTCGTCGATCCGGCGCAATAAGGGAGGGAGGACCATGAAACTCTGGTTACCATTCGCTGCCTCCGCCGGCGCCCTGCTGGCCGTGGCCAGCTTCGTCGGCGCCGGCTGGGACGCCCCTCCTGTTGCCAGTGAACAGCTTGGGTTCCGCGGAACCGGGATGTTCCAGCACAAGGATATCGAAACGGAGGCCGCCTTGAAGGCCGCCAATGTCGTCCCTCCTGCCCCCTGGCAGGCTGACCCATCGGGTGACAAGGCGTCCGATCTTTATCAGAATGTACAGGTGCTGGGGCATCTGTCGGGTGATCAGTTCAACCAACTGATGGCCGCCATGACGGAATGGGTGTCACCGGAAGCCGGCTGTAACTACTGCCACAATCCAGAAAATCTGGCGTCCGATGAGGTCTATCAAAAGGTTGTCGCCCGACGCATGATCCAGATGACCCAGACGATCAATGTCGACTGGAAGTCCCATGTCGCCGAAACCGGGGTCACCTGTTACACCTGCCACCGTGGCAAGGGAGTTCCCGCCCAAGTCTGGAGTTCCAGCCTGGAGCCTAAGCCGGCGGGCAACATGACCTCCAATCGAAACGGACAGAATGTCGTCGCCGTCAATGCTGGCAACAGTTCGCTCCCGCAGAATGCCCTGATGGACTATCTGCTGGGCGATAAGCCGATCCGCGTCCATGCCAATACTGCCCTTCCCACCGGCGTCAACACTGTTGGCACCATGGAGACAGAGGGGACCTGGTCGCTGATGATGCATATGTCAGAGTCACTGGGGGTCAACTGTACGGCCTGCCATAACACCCGTGCCTTTAATGATTGGGACCAGAGCCCGCCGCAGCGGGTTACCGCTTGGCATGGCATCAAGCTGGCCCGGCACCTGAACGTCACTTACATGGAAGGGCTGACCCCGGTCTTTCCTGCCAATCGTAAGGGGCCGGAGGGTGATGTCCTGAAGATCGGCTGTGCGACCTGCCATAATGGCGTTCAAAAGCCGCTCTATGGTGTATCGATGCTGAAGGACTATGTCGACGCCGTCGCCGTCAAAGGATCAACCGACGTCCCAGATTTCAGCACCTATGTACCGGGCAAGACCGAAGTGCTGGGCGGCGCCGCCACGTCCGTTACCCAGCCCTAAGGGGCCTGCGGGTCATGCCGCAGCCGCCTTACCCAGGACCGTCGTTTTCCTCCACGACGGGAACCTCCAGGGGGAGCCGCAAGGCTCCCCCTGACTGTTTTTTGGCCGCCTGACTTTCCCTTCCCTCACGACGATGAGCCAGGGATCCGCCTCATGCACGCAGCGCCTTTTGTCCCCCAGCGACTGACGCCGGACGGCGACAGCATGATGAAGTTGATCAATGACAAGATCGGTGCCCCGATAGACATGGCTATCTGAGGGCGTGATCGCAGAAAAATGTTCATCCAGCAGCGGATGTGAGCACGGTCATTTGGTTCGTGCCCCCATCCCAAACCTGATCCCGCGCTCTAGCCCACGCAGTTCGGCCAATCCACGCATTCGGCCCAGAAGCGAATAGCCTGGATTGGTGGTTCGGTTCAAATCGTCCAGAATTTCATGCCCATGGTCTGGTCTTATCGGGATGCTGCGCCCCTGGCTTTCGGAGATTTCGCAGATAGCGGCAACGATTGCAGCCATCCCTGCATCGCCTTCCAGATGAGCCGCCTCATGGAACGACTTACCGTCTGGTTCTCGTTGGACCGAGCGGAGATGGGCAAAGCCGATCCGGTCACCCAACCGTCTCACCATGCCAGGAAGGTCATTGTCCGCCCGGGCACCGAAGGAACCGGCACAAAAGCATAAACCGTTCGCCGCGCTGGGAACCTGCGTAAATAAGTGGGTCACATCAGCTTCGGTGCTGACCACCCTTGGAAGGCCAAAGATCGGGAAAGGCGGGTCATCAGGATGGACCACCAGTTGCACACCCGATTGTTCCGCCGTCGGGCAGACAGCTTCCAAGAACAGTTGATGGTGTCGGCGCAATTGGTCAGCGCTGATATCCGCATAGGTCCGGATAGCGGCCAGGAACTGGGCTGAACTGAAACTCTCCTCGCTGCCCGGCAACCCGGCAATGATGGTGCGTTCAAGCCCCGATCGCTGCGCGTCTGTCATAGCGGCAAACAAGGCGGTCGCCCGCCGGATCACATCATCAGTGTAATCGGCTTCGGCCCCTGGTCGCTTCAAAATGAACTGATCATAGGCTGCGACGGCATCCCAGTCGAACCGGAGCGCACGCGCACCGTCGGGTAACGCAAAGGTGAGGTCCGTTCGCGTCCAATCCAACAGTGGCATAAAATTATAGGTAACAACCCGAATTCCCTGCGAACCAAGGTTCCGCAAAGTCTGGCAATAGGCTTCGATCAATGGCGCCCAATTCTTGGCGCATGTCTTGATGCCTTCATGCACAGGCACGCTTTCAACCACCTCCCACGACAGACCAGCCGCTTCAATCATCCGCTTGCGGGTCAGGATGTCGTCCACGGTCCATACATGGCCATTGGGTACTTCATGAAGGGCCGTGACGATGCCAGTGGCACCTGACTGGCGAATATCTTGAAGACGAACCGGGTCATTCGGTCCGAACCAGCGCATCGTTTGCGTCATGAGCATTTCGAAATCCTCTGCCGGGGCATCCATCATGCGCCGAGCATGTCGTGCCAGATCCAAGAAAGGGGTCGCGCCCCTGGTCGCGTCGACACCATCGATTGACCACCAACGCAATTTGAAAGTCAATCGAATTGGTCATGCCACTTCTGTAAAGGTCAGTCCACTTAGACTGTGCGCTGACCTACCGAACCGAAAATCTGACTCTTCCAAGCCCGTTTCACCCCCTGGGCCTACTGTGGATTCCGGCAGAGGTAAAGCCGTTTGGTATCGCCTAATTCCCGATACCTTCTATCAGCATAACTGATAACCCCGGAATTTTTTGACCTGCCGCCCTGAATAATTTAGATAATTCATATGGTTGCGATGTTGTTGGGCAGGGGGCCACATCCTGGTGCCACCGCTATCCTGCGCTGGTTCCGGCCGACCCCACATCCTTGACGGCTGGGGACTTTGGGCCTTATTGGTAATGCCAGTTGATGTTTCCTAAAGGCGCGACGTTCAAGCAAGGATGCATGTTGCAGGCTGATCTGCCGTAACGTCGCTCATCACAGATCCGCTGCTATCGCTGCCGGGCGTGTCGCCACCGGCATAAGGCCCTGTCACAGGCATGTACCCGCTGTGTTGTCTCCAAAGTGGATACAACTGCCCTCCTCCAACGATAAAGATGTTAGGGAGTAAAGAAATGACCCGTTCGATGATGTGCTCTGCCCTGGCCATTCTGGGGTGCGCAGCACCAGCAATGGCGCAAGAGGCAACAGTGGGTTCGGCGCTTGTGTTGGAGGAGATTGTCGTTACCGCACAGAAGCGCGCACAAAGCGCACAGGATGTGCCGGTGGCGATGAGTGTCATCGGCGCCGATGCCCTGGCTGCTGTTGGCGGTAGCAGGTTGCAAGACCTGACACAGCTTTCCCCAAGTCTGACCGTGACTCAAGGGGGCGACCAGAACAATAATTCCGTTATTCTGCGCGGTATCGGCACGTCCGCCTTCTCCATCGGAGTTGAGGCGAGCGTCCTGGTGGTCATTGATGATGTCGCTGCCGGCCTCTCCGGCCAAGGTTTCAACGACTTACAGGATATTGAGCGGATTGAGATCCTGCGCGGGCCCCAAAGCACCTTGTTCGGCAAGGCCGCATCGGCGGGCGTCATCAACATCACCACCAAAGCGCCGACCGACACATTCACAGGTTCAGCGGAGGTTATGGTTACCGATGATGACGAGCAACGGTATTCCGCCGGCCTCTCCGGGCCATTGGCGGAAGGGTTGAGTTTTCGGGCCAGTGCCGCCATCGGCCGGTATGACGGTAACATCCGCAACCTCGCCACCGGCGGCATGATCAATGGTCGCGACAGCGAGAATTTCCGGGCCAAATTCCTATGGGAACCGTCCGAGGCCTTTGATGTGACACTGTCGGGCCATTACGTGAAGACTGAAGCTGATTGCTGCGAGTATGTATCTATCCGCAAAACAGCCGGTATCCGTACCCTGTTCGGCGTTCCCACCAACACTCAGTTGGCAGGTATCACGCCCGGCAGCGATAATTTTACGGCCCGCATCGATCCGGAACCTGTGTCGGATGCCAAGGATTATGGCGGCAACCTGAAGGTCAATCTTTACCTGGGCGAGCACACGCTTACCAACATCATCGCCCGCAACCATTATTTCGCCACCGACAGTTCGGATTTCGACGGCGCGACCGGCCCGCTGCTGGGTCAGCCGAACGGCCTGACACAGTTTGGCTTTTTCCGGGGCGACACATTCAGCAACGAACTGCGCCTGACCTCTCCCGGATCAGGCGACCTGCAATATGTCGCCGGTCTCTATTATGCGGATAATACCTTCACCCGGCGGTTCACCCGCACGGGTCCCGTGCAGCCAGGTAACTGGCGGGGCGAGGCTGGATCGGAGGCCTATGCCCTGTTCGGTCAGGCCGATTACACCATCACGCCAGGAACCAAGCTCATCGCCGGCCTGCGCTGGGGCCTGGAGAATATCAGCTTCGTCTATGACCGCTATAACAATGCCGGCGGCAACCCGCCCTTCAATACCAGCGGATCGGCCAGTGATACGGTGGTGACCGGAAAGGCCGGTATCCAGCAGGATCTGGCTGAGGATGTCATGGGGTTTGCCACCTATTCCCGAGGTTATAAGGGGCAGGCCTATGACCTGACATCTTCCTTCTCCACACCCACCAATCCAGCCCGCAATCCGGTCCGCCCGGAAACCTCCAACAGCTATGAGCTGGGGCTCAAAGGCCGGTTCCTGGATCGCCGTGCCAGTTTGAGCCTGACGGGCTTCCTGACCGACTATGATGATTTCCAGGCGCAGTCACAGGTGGCAGAGTTTGGCGGCAGCCTGTTCCTGGCCAATGTCGGCAAGTTGCGTACCAAGGGTGTGGAGGCTGAAGGCTCCTTGCTGGCCACCGAGATGCTGACCCTGAATGGCAGTGTCGCTTACACAGATGCAAAGATCCGCGCTTTCCCAAATGCTGAATGCTATTTCGGCCAGACAGCGGCGCTTGGATGTACGCCGCGCACCACGGGGGGGCGTGCGCAGGACCTGTCGGGCCAACGTCTGGCCAACGCACCGCAGTGGAAATTCAATGTCGGCGCCGACCTGGAGGTGCCGTTGGGCGATCTACCTGTCACCGGCTTCGTCAATGCCAATTACAGCTGGCAGAGCAAGGTCAATTTCGACCTTCGGGGCAATCCCAACACGGTCCAGGGGGCTTATGGCATAACCAACTTCAGTGTGGCTTTCGAGGACAAGGAGCAAGGTCGCTACCGTCTGACGCTTTTCGTCCGTAACCTGTTCGACAAGCACTATTTCTCCAGCATGAACGACCTGACCAACGGGTTGATCGCCAATCCCTTCCCCAACCCGTCGACAGTGATCGACCTGCGCGGGCGCCGAGCGCGGGATGCCAGCCGCTACATGGGGGCTCGGTTCTCTGTGAAATACTGACCCGCGCCATCGCCTGCGACCGGACCCATTCTGCCGAAAGCTGATCCTATGAAGCGCCACCTTCTCGCCACCGCCATCGCCCTGTCCTTCGCCTTGGGTGCCCATGCACAGGCCCCCGCTAACGGGTCCGAACCGCGGATCACGATGCAACTGAAAGGAGGCTGGCGCTTTCATCTGGGAGAAGCACCATCGGCTGAAAAGGTTGATTTCCCCGACGGCAATTGGGCGCCGGTCACTGTACCCCATACTTGGAACCGGGTTGGTTATTACACCACCCCATCACCGGACCGGGTGAACACGCCCGACACAATCAACAAGACCCAGGGCACCGGCTGGTATCGGCTGTCCTTCACGCCGTCGGGTGATTTTAAGGGTAAGCGGGCATGGCTGCAATTCGACGCAGTCAGCCGGCGGGCAGAGGTCTGGCTAAACGGACAATATCTGGGCCGCCATGAAGGGGGCTTTTCGCGCTTCCGGCTGGATGCGACGGCAGCCCTGAAGCCGGGTGCCGCCAACCTGCTGGTCGTAAAGGCGGATAACAGCAAGCCGGCACCAGGCAGTACCACCGCCGACATCTTGCCCCTGGCGGGTGATTTCTTCGTCCATGGCGGTATCTATCGCAACGTGGCATTAATCGCGACCAGCGACATCCACGCAGACATGCTGGACCATGGCGGTCCCGGCATCTATGCCACAACCAAGACCGTGGACGGGAACAGCGCACAGGTGCAGGTCGCCATTCATGCGCGCAACAGCAGCAGCCGGAAGAACAAGGTGACAATCGTCACCAGGCTGGTTGATGCGACCGGCCGGACGGTGGCGGAGGGCACACAGAGCGCCAACTTGCCCCCCGGTGAAACGGTTAAGATGGAGCAGCCCTTGTCAGTGACCCATGCCCGGCTATGGCAGGGCACCACTGATCCGTATCTGCACGATCTGGTGGTGGAGTTTCAGGATGGGCGGGGTCAGGTCCTGGACCGTGTGACCCAGAAGTTCGGCATCCGCGAAGTACGGGTTGATGCCACCCAAGGCTTGATCCTGAATGGTAAGCCAGTCCGGTTGCATGGCGTGGGCCTGCATCAGGACCTGGAAGGCAAGGGCTGGGCCATGGATGAGACAGACATTGCAAAGGATGTCGAGATTATCCGTGAAATGGGAGCCAACACCATCCGGTTGACCCATTATCAGCATGGCCCCACGATCCATGAACTGGCCGATAAACATGGGCTGATCCTGTGGGATGAAATCCCGCTGGTATCCGCCTGGACGCCACCTGGCAAGATGGTGGCCACGGAGGGCTTGATTGCCAATGCGCGCCGGCAATTGCAGGAACTGATCAAGCAGAACCAGAACCATGCTGCCGTCGTCACCTGGGGCATCGCCAATGAAGTGGACTTCGGGTCGACACCGGTAGCACCCTTTATCGGCATCACGTCCGGTTCCGACCCTGCACCCTTGTTAAGGGAATTGCGGGCGTTGAGTACGGCGATCGACCCCAGTCGCCCCACTGTACTGGCCACCTGCTGCGAAGGCGGCATGTTTGGCGACGCACAGATACCCATTGTTGCAACGGAAGCGGACTTAGGTGGGGCCAACCGCTATTTCGGCTGGTATTACGGCAAGCCTTCCCAGCTTGGGGCAAATATCGAGACCCTTCGCGCTGCCCGCCCCAGCCAACCGCTTGCCATAACGGAATATGGGGCCGGCGGGGCGGTAACGATCCACACAGACGACCCGCTGGGTGGCCCTGTGGATGCGCGCGGCCGTGACCAGCCGGAAGAGTATCTTAGCTACTTCCATGAGGAAAGCTGGGCAATCCTGGGCGCACGCACGGACCTTTGGGCGACCTGGCTGTGGAATGCGTTCGACTTCGCGACACTGGTCCGCAAGGAGGGCGATGCCCAGGACATCAATACCAAGGGCCTTGTCACCTATGACCGCAAGGTCAAGAAGGACGCGTTCTTCTTTTACAAGGCCAACTGGAACCCTGCCCCGACCGTCCATATTACGGGCCGCCGTTATGTGAACCGGGCGTATCCGGTGACACATATCCGTGTCTACAGCAACGCCCCAGCGACGGAGCTTCAGTTAAATGGGCGGGGACTGGGGGTGCGCCGGGATTGTCCCCAGAAGATCTGCGTTTGGGAGGATGTGCTGCTGGACCAGGGGGACAACGCGGTGGCCGCTGTCGGGCTGTTCGCGGATGGTCCGGTCAGGGACAGCGTCAACTGGACCCTGGACGCCGGTTCAGCGCGCGCCTTCCGTATCGACAGCGGCGCGTTGGTGGCCGCGCCGAGCGAACATGGGCGCTTTGGGTCCGATGCCTTCTTCACGGGTGGGACGGCAGGTAGCGTACAGCCAGCCAGCGGCTATGGTCCGCCCCGCCCGCGCAAGGTGGTCAATGGCACCGCTGACACGATGCTGATCTCCACCTATCGCGAGGGGGATTTCACTTATCGCCTGCCAATGGCCGATGGCACCTATCGGGTCACCCTGTCCTTCCTGGAACCCACAGCAGCACCGGGGGAACGCCAATTCGACGTTCTGGCCAATGGTGAAAAGAAGCTGCGTTCCCTGGATGTCGCTGCCCTTGCCGGAGCGCCGATGACAATGGTCAGTCGGAATTTCGAGGTCAAGGTAACGGGCGGAAAGCTCGTTCTGCACTTCACCCCGGTCAAGGGAAAGGCCATCGTCTCGGCCATCGCGGTGGAAGCGATATAGGTCCAAGCGGCCAAGCAAGGGCGGCCCATTCGGTTATCCCCGACTGTGCGGCACTGGAGTTTGGCGTCCCGGTCGCCGGGCAGGAGAATGCCCGCCACCAGATGGCGCTTGATCAACGTCTGGTGGCCACGCTTGCTCATGCCCTGGGTCTGTGGCGCCGGCAGCGCCACGGGCGGCGCATCCCTGCGACACCGGCGCTGCTATTTGGCGACGCCCCATTGGAAAGGTTGAGCAGGCATTTGTTGAAAAACGCCGCCCGCGTCTTCGAGATGAAGCCCAAGCCGACGGTGCATCTGCCAACGGCCGGTACCGCCTGATCGCCGCTCACTCTGCTTCAGTCCCGGATAACCCCGCTCGGTCCGCTGATGCGCGGGGGCAGCCTGCCCAGCCACGGCCGTGCCGCCAACCCCAAAAAAGACGCCCCGAAACATGGTAAGCCGCGGGAACCAGGGCCCGCTTCCGCATGGAAACGCACAGAGCAACCACAAGGCGAAAGCCGGCTGCGAAACGATCCTCTTGCATAATTCGGGCTGATAGCCAGTGGGCGGCTTCCGCTCATCATACCCACCACATAAGCGGCGAGGTGTGATATTGATTTCGGGCATTGTCCGATAGCGTAAAGAAGCATGGCCTCTATCCTGAGAACTCGCATGCAACGCATGCTCGATCAATTCTCGCTCCGACAACGCCTGCTGGCATCATTCGCATTCCTGCTGGTCTTGATGGTGGCCATATCGGTTGTGTCGCTGCAGCGGTTAAATGCGTTGACAGTCGGGATTGACCATTTGTCAGGACAGGAGGCGCGTGTCGCCCTTCTGGCACAACAGGCCAACCAGCACACACAAAGTGCCGCCCATCATCTGCTTCGACTTCTACAGACGCCAGACCGGTCAGAACGCGCACCGCTCTATTCCAGCATGGATGCAGCCTTGGCGCAGTCCGGTGCCGCCATGGCCGAACTTACCCGGTCTGGGTTTGGTGAGGCAGCGACCGGGTCTGAGGCGTTGACCCGGCTTCTGAAGGTGCGCCAGGCGTTCGACGACACGTTTATGGAAACAGTGGATCTGATCGAGGTGCAGGGGCTAACGGCGGCACGGCAGCATTTCGCTCGTGAAACAGATCCGCTGATGGCCGATCTGATCAGCACGGCCTCTGCGCTGGCGGAGGAACGCCAGATACAGGTGCAGATTGAGGCGGAGATGCTGAAGGCCGACGCTGACAGGGCGCGGCTGATCATCCTTGTGTTGGGTCCGGCGGCGCTGCTGATCGGGGGCGGATTGGCTGCCGCCATCGCCCGGTCGATCGCGCAGCCGATCCAGGAGGCGGCGCTGGTCGCCGGTTCCATCGCTGACGGGCATTACTCCTGCAAAGTGCCGGCTGGTCGCGGACCTGAACTCGGCGCCTTGATGCGCTCGCTGGCGACGATGCGCGACAGCATCGCCTCGCGTGAGAAGCGCATCCTGGATTTGGCCTATCTTGACGTTCTGACGGATCTGCCCAACCGCACCCACCTTGTGGAAACCATCACACGGGTCGTCGCTGAAACAAGTGGTGCGCTGTTGCTGCTGAACATCAACCGGTTTGCGCCCATCAACAATGCCTTGGGCTTTCATGTCGGCGACCGTCTTTTGCGGGAGGTGGCGGAACGATTGCGCGTCCATGTTAGTGACCGCTATATGGTCGCAAGGCTGGGCGGCGATGAGTTTGCCCTTTTGATACCCGGCATCGGCGAAGAGGAGGCGCAAGCGCAGGCCCAGCGGCTTGTGTCGCTGATGCGTATGCCGCTATCGCTGGAAGATCAGCGACTGGATGTCGATATCCGGCTGGGGATCGTGATGTTCCCCCGCGACGGGACATCGGCTGCCGACCTCCTGCGCCGTGCTGATCTGGCTCTGGCCTTGGCCAGCCGTCGGCACAATGGCTTCGCGTTTGGGAGTGAGGTGGCCGATCAGCCTCGGCACGAACACCTGACCCTGATTGGCGATATGCGTACCGCCATGGCCGAGAACGAGTTTGTGCCCTTTTTCCAGCCGAAGCTGGAACTGGTGAGCGGTCAAATTGTCGGTGCGGAGGCCTTGCTGCGCTGGCAGCATCCCACGCGGGGCCTTGTCCCGCCCGGCACCTTCATCCCGTTTGCCGAACAGACCGGGTTCATCCGGGAGATCACGCCCTGGCTGCTGGCCACCATCATCCAGCAAAGCGCTGAATGGCACCGCGCCGGCCTGTCGCTGGTGACCTCGATCAACATCTCGACACTGGATCTGACGGGTCGTCAGCTTGTTATAGAGACAGGCCGACTTTTGCGGGAGCATGGCCTGCCACCCGATCTGATCTGCCTGGAAATCACCGAAAGCGCTCTGATGGATGACCCGGAGGTGGCGTTGCGCCATCTGGGGGAACTGGCAGCGCTGGGGGTGAAACTGTCCATTGACGATTATGGTTCCGGCCAAGCCTCGCTTGGTTATGTCCAGCGACTGCCGGTACACGAATTGAAGATCGACCGCGCCTTTGTGGACAAAGTCGATTGCCGCGGCAAGAGTGCGGCCATCATCCGCTCGACCATCCTGCTATGTGAAGAACTGGGCCTCTCCGTGGTGGCCGAAGGGGTGGAAACGGACGCCGAACTGGACTGGCTGAAGCGGAACCGCTGTGGTCTGGTCCAGGGTTACCGCATCGCCAAACCGATGCCCGCCGCCATGTTCAGGCAATGGCTGGCGGATCGGCCGTGACCGGCTGAAGACCCGGGGGGCCAAGCGTAAATGGGCATGGCGGGACCCATCATCGTTGGCACGCGCCAGGTTCGCTGCGCAATTGGCCGTACCCCTGCGGCAGGACGGTGATCGTGCTCCGATCCTGCTGCTCGGCGGGGGGCATCCATACCCCGGACGCGCCCCCTGTCAACGGGAGTGCTGGCTGGCAAGCACTGGACAAGACCGCCCACTGTCAGGCCCGCTCGAAAGACAATAGTGGATCTCCCGCCGTCACAGCTCTTCCCGCCCGGCAATGAACGACCCCTACCCGACCGGCGGTGCGGGCCTGGATGGCGAATTCCATCTTCATGGCTTCCAGGACGACCAATGTCTGGCCAATCTCGACCTGCTGTCCCACCTCCACCAGCACCTTCCAGACATTTCCGGAAATATCGGCCTGGATAGCGTGTTCATCCGCCGCCACCGGCGCATTATCGGCTTCTGCGGTCGGCGCTTTCTCATCCGACTGCCAAAGGGCTACCTCCGCTGTGAACGCCGCCTGCTGGCGGGAACGGAAAGCAGCGATGTCATCGGCATCCAGTGCCCAGGCCGCCTCATGCGCTTCCAGATCGAAGACCGACTCTTCTACCCGCACCTGCACACGACCAGCCCGGAAATCGGCGCGGAACCTGTCCAGTTCCGGCTCCGTCACGGGATAGAAGCGCACCCGGTCGAAAAAGCGCAGCAGCCAGGGTTCGGCACCAAACTGGCGGTTGGCCAGGAACTTGTTCCAGATCGGCACCGTCCGACCAACCAACTGATAGCCACCGGGACTATCCATGCCATAGATGCACATATAGATGCCGCCGATCCCCACCGTGCCTTCCGCCGTATAGGTGCGGGCGGGATTGTACTTGCTGGTCAGCAACCGGTGACGCGGGTCCAGTGGCACCGCACAAGGGGCCCCCAGATAGACATCGCCCAGGCCCAACACCATATAGCTGGCATCAAAAATGGTGTCGCGCACCTGATCGCGGCTTTCCAAGCCGTTGATCCGCTGAATGAAATCGACATTGTTGGGCAGCCAGGGCGCCTCGTGCTTCACCGTCTCCCGGTAGCGGGTGACAGCGCCCAGCGTGGCGCTGTCCTCAAATGCCAGCGGAAGATGCACGATACGGCTGGGCACTTTCAGCCCCTCAACCCCGCCTAACTGACCTTCCAGCACGAGCAACCGCTCAATCAAGGCCGATTGGCTGATAACTCTGCTGTCATAATGGATCTGGACCGACCGCACGCCGGGAGAAAGTTCAGCAACGCCCGTAATACTGGCAGCCTTCACCGCCTCCATCAGCAGATGGATGCGCAGACGCAGGCGCAGATCCAGCACATTTTCCCCATATTCCAGCAGGATGTATTTGTCGCCGGCCTGGCGGTAGGTGACCATGGGTCGGTCATCCGTGGCCGGCAGACGGGTCAGAATGCAGGTTTCGGGGGTAACCGGCGACGGTGCCGGCAGCGGTTGGTCGGACAGGTCGGCAATTGCCGCATCCTGCGCCTGCTCCAGGGCCAGCGCGTCGGCAAAACTGACGGGGCGGAAGCGGATCGTATCGCCCGGCTTCACCTGCCCCACCTTCCACAGATCGGCCTTGATGATGGTGGCGGGGCAGACAAAGCCGCCCAGGCTGGGCCCGTCGCAGGTCAGGATGACAGGTGTGTCGCCCGTGAAATTGATGCTGCCGATGGCATAGACGCAATCGTGGATATTGGACGGGTGCAGACCCGCCTCCCCGCCATCGCTGCGCGTCCATTCCGGCTTCGGCCCCACCAGTCGCACACCCAACCGGTTGGAATTATGGTGGACGCGGTACTCACTGTTAAAGAAGGTTTCCATGGCTTCCGACTTAAAAAAGTCGGGCGCACCATGCGGGCCATACAGCACCGCGACATCCCAGTGCTTACCATAAGCGGGGATCAGCGATGCTGGCGCCGGTGCGGGCTCAAAGGCAGGGGCCGGCGTGGAACAGGCGGAGGAGCCAGGCCGGCTGACCGGCAGTACGTCGCCCACCCGCAGCGTGCGGCCCGCATGGCCACCAAACTGCCCCAGGACAAAGGTGGATTTGCTGCCCAGATAATCCGGCACATCGAAACCATGGCGGATAGCAATATAGGTTCGGCAACCGGTTTCGGCGCGACCCAGGCGCAGCACCTGACCCGCCTTGACACTGATCGGTGTCCAGAAGGACAGCGCCTCACCACCATCCAGGCTGGCCGGCATCGCGCCGCCGGTCAGGGCGATGGTGGCATCACCGTGAAACCGCAGGGTGGGGCCTTGCAGGGTGCATTCCAAACCAGCGGCGGCCCCATCATTGCCAACGATGCGGTTGGCCAGACGGAACGCATAATCATCCATCGGCCCCGATGGGGGCACGCCGATATCCCAGTATCCGTGCCGGCCCGGATAATCCTGGACCGTCGTGTAGGTGCCGGGTTCCACCACCTCCACCACGGGCGAGACATGGTGATAGCTGTCCAGGAAGCGGGTGGACATCCGCCCCTGGATGAAGGTATCGCCAGACAGGATACCGCGCAGATAATCCAAATTGGTGGCGATGCCATGCAGCCGGGTTGCATCCAAGGCAGACAGCATCTTCAGCCGCGCAGCCTCCCGATCCGGACCATGCACAATCAGCTTGGCGATCATCGGATCATAATTGGCCGACACCTCCGTGCCGGTGCGCACCCAACCATCGACGCGCACATTATCGGGAAAGAACACATCGGTCAGGGTGCCGGGGGAGGGTGCGAAATTGCGCACCGGGTTTTCGGCGTATAGCCGGACCTCAATCGACGCACCCTGCGGTTCCGGCAGGTGACTGAAGTCGGGTGGATCGCCGGCGGCGATGCGGATCATCCATTCCACCAGATCCAAGCCGGTCACCGCCTCTGTCACCGGATGTTCGACCTGCAGGCGGGTATTCACCTCCAGGAAGTAAAAGGCGTCGCGGGCGCTGTCGTAAATGAATTCCACGGTGCCCGCCGACACATAGCCCACCGCCTGCCCCAGACGCACAGCAGCATCCAGAAGGCGGCGGCGGGTCTCTGGTGGCAGGCCGGGGGCAGGCGTTTCCTCGATTACTTTCTGATTGCGGCGCTGGACGGAGCAATCCCGCTCGCCCAACGCCACGACATTGCCCCGGCCATCGCCGAAGATTTGTACTTCCACATGGCGGGCATCGGACACGAACCGTTCGATGAACACACCGCCATCCTTGAAGAAGGACTGGCCCAGCCGCTTCACACTATCGAAGGCCGCGACCAGTTCGCCCTCATCGGCGCAGCGCTGCAGGCCGATACCGCCACCGCCCGCCGTGCTTTTCAGCATGACGGGATAGCCGATCTCCGCCGCCGCCGCCTTGGCCTCCTCCACATCCTTCAGCAGGTCGGTGCCCGGTGTCAGGGGAACGCCCGCTGCCTTGGCAATCTCGCGCGAGGTGTGTTTCAGGCCAAAGCGACGGATCTGGTCCGGGGTGGGGCCGACAAAGGCAATACCGGCGGCGGCACATTGTTCGGCGAATTCCGTATTCTCCGACAGAAAGCCGTAACCGGGGATAATGGCCTCGGCCCCCGTCTCCTTGGCAATCTCAATGATCCGGTCACCGCGCAGATAGCTTTCCGCCGGCGTCTGTCCGCCCAGCGGAATAGCGATATCGGCGACCGCCACATGCAGACTGTCGGCATCGGCTTCGGAATAAACGGCGACCGAGCGAATGCCCATCCGCTTCATGGTGGCGGCGATGCGGACAGCGATCTCACCACGATTGGCGATCAGGACCGTGCTGAACATTCTCTCATCCCCTTCGTGTTCAGGCAGCGTTCTGCGCGCGCAGACGCATGTAGGCACGCCATCCGCCCAGACTGGTAATGTCGGCGGCATCACGGGTGGCCCAGGCTTCACACAGGAAACCCTGCACATGGCGGCCATCGACCAGTTCCAAGGTGCCGATGCCCAGCGGCGACGGAATCAGCGCTACAAAGGACCCGTAATGGGCCACCGGCATGTCCCACAATTCCACCGCGATGGGCATCCCCTCCCCCGTTCGGACCAGCCCCGGCTTGGGCGGAGTGGTGCCCGGCAAGGCGTAAAGGCGATAGGCGGCAGAGGTCAGCGTGCTTTCCAGCAGCACGGCCCCGCGTTCTGTCAACTGCCCGTTCAACGGCATGCCCGACAGATGCGCGCCGACCACGGCCAGGGTGATATGCCCGTGCCGCCCCTGCTGTGCCCGTTCCGCCTGCGGCAATAACAGGGGGGAGGCCCCGCGCTTCCAGGGACTGGCCGCCTGCCACAACCGACCGAATTCCAGCAGCCGTGCCTCGTTCCAGGCGGGCGCGATCAGGGTGATGCCGGCGGGCAAACCATCGCCCCGCATGCCGCCCGGCAGGGCGATGGCCGACCAGTCAAGCAAGTTGACGAAGTTGGTGTAGAGCCCCATCCGGCTGTTCACGCCCACCGGATCGGCCATCACCTGGGCAATGGTGGGCAGGGTCGGGGCCGTGGGCACCAGCAGGCCATCCAGCCCCGCCATCAAACCCTCTGCCCGCCGCGCCAGTTCCATACGCCGATACTCAGCCTTGAAACTGTCGGCGGCGTTGAAATTGCGGGCTTTTTCGATGATGGAACGGACGACGGGATGGACCGAATCTGGCCGATCGCGCATGATACTTTCGATGGCGGCATAGCGCTCGGCCACCCAGGGCCCGTCATATAACAGCGCTGCCACATCCCAGAGCGGTTGGAAATCAATCGCACGCAGTTCCACGCCGAGGGAGGTGAGGCGCGATAGCGAGGCCTGATAGGCCGCCTCCGCCACCCCATCACCAAACCAGTTCGGGACCTTCGGGATGCCCAATACGGGCCGCGCCGGCCAAGCGGTTGCGGGTGGCCCGGCCTTGCGGGAGTAGGCATCGGCGGCATCATAGCCCTGCATCTGCTCCAGCACGCTGGCGGCGTCATCAACCGAAAGGGCCATGACGGTGATACAGTCCAGGGTGCGGCAGGCCGGTACCAACCCGCGCGTGGAGACCAATCCCCGTGTGGGCTTCAGCCCCACCAGATTATTGTGCCCCGCCGGTACCCGGCCCGATCCGGCTGTGTCGGTGCCCAGCGCGAACGGCACCAGCCCGCGCGCCACCACCGATGCCGACCCAGAACTGGACCCGCCGGAAACATGTTCCGCACTGAAGGCATTGGAGACAGCGCCATAGGGAGACCGGGTGCCGACCAGACCCGTGGCGAACTGATCCAGGTTGGTCTTACCGATCACCACCGCGCCCGCCGCCTCCAGCTTCGCCACCGCTGCCGCACTGGCATCAGGCTGATAGGCGAAATCCGGACAGGCGCATGTGGTGGGCAGGCCCACAACGTCAATATTGTCCTTCACGGCAAAGGGAATGCCATAGAGCGGGGCCGAAGGGTCCAGCGCGCGCAGCCGCGCCAGCAACGCATCCGGGCCGATCAGGCTGATCCAGGCGGGATCATCCGTGGACAGAGCCTCCAGCAGCTTGGGCAGCAGGTCCTGCGGCCTGCCGCCCGCCCGGTAGGCGCTGGCCCAGTCCTGAAGCGTCCAGAATTGAGTGACAATCATCGCGCTCATGATCCGATCTGGTTCCCGTACCGCTTGCCCCGGTCAGGCCAGTATGCGGACCCATGCTGCACCGCCATATACGCAGGATGACGTATTGAGGGTGTCAGACCAATCTCCCTTGATCGTGACCGATCCAGGGAGATTTCGGGTTCCCTCAGGTGCCGGGCGCTGCCATCCGGCAGCTTGGCTTTCGGCGCACGAGCGCCGGGCTGGCGGTCGCCAGCCTCCAACCTCCCGAAGGTCAAGCCTTCGGGAGGTTAGTATCAGGTCAGCGCAAACGCGCTCAGCCTCTCACCCCTTCCCCGCCATGATCCGCATGGCCAGTGAGGTGGCCGACGCGCGGTTTTCCACGCCCATCTTGGAGAAGATGCGCTCCAGGTGCTTGTTCACCGTGCGCGGGCTGATGCCCAGGATTTCGCTGATTTCCCGGTTGGTCTTGCCATGGATCAGCCAGCGCAAAACCTCCACCTCGCGCAGGGTCAGGTCCAACTGACTGCGCAGAATATCTTCCCCCGACGGCCCGGCGGTCGTCAGTTGGAACAGATATTCACCGGGCCCCGTGGGCAGCAGGTAGCGGGCGGGCCCCACACCAGCCGCGGGGGCAAGGGCGTCCGCCGTCTCCGTATCAGATCCGCCCGCCACGGCGCGCAGCAGAAGGGCTTGGACGGGGGCGGGCGGTGCGGCACCTTCACCAAAGACCGCTGACAAAAGACTGGCCGCCTGTGGCGTCGACCACAGGATATGGCCCGCCGGGTTGATGGCAAACAGGTGCCGCCCCGAAGCGTCCAGCGCCAACCGCGCGCCATGGGCGGCGCGAGCCGTTGCGATATGCACACGGATGCGGGCCAAAAGCTCAACAAGATTGACGGGCTTGGTCACGTAGTCGGTCCCGCCCACCTCCAGCCCGCGCAGAACATGCGTGGTTTCCGTCAGGCCGGTCATGAAAATGACAGGCAAATGGGCTGTGCGCGTGTCGCGCTTGATCTGCTGGCAGGTGGTAAAGCCGTCCATGCCCGGCATGACGGCATCCATCACCACCAGCGAGGGCATCACCCGTTCCAACAGGGTCAGCGCCGCCTCGCCCCGTGTGGCTGCCAGGGCGGTAAAGCCCCCGCGTTCCAAAGCATCGACCAGCATGTTCAGCTCGTCACGATTATCATCGACAACCAGGACCATATCGCCGGCGGGTGCCCCGTCACGCATGCTCAGCCCCCGTCATCCCAGCCGTCCCCAGTACCTCTGCCAAGCGTTCATATTCAAATCCTTGGGCCAGAAGCGACAGCCGGTCGAACCAGCCGTCATGTCCGGGATATTCGGCCCGCAACTCTCGCAGCAGTAGTTCGATCCCGCGTGCATGGCCGATCTTGGCGAGGTTGAGCAGGCCAGCGATCTCCGCTGGTGTGAGGGCAGGCGCCAACGGCACCCCCTCAGTCGCAGGTTCCTCCCGCCGCCACTCCAGGTCCAGCAGCACCTCCAGCCGTTCCAGAAGCTGCGTGATGTCGACCGGCTTCACCAGGAAATCATCATGCGGCTGATCGGCCCCACGCCCACGTTCAGCCAGATCATGCGCTTCGGCCGACAGCAGCAGGATCAACAGATCCTCCATCCCACCATCGCGCAGCGCCTGGGCCACCTGCCAACCATTCAAGCCGGGCATCGAGATATCCAGGATCAGCAGGTCCGGCTTATGCCGGGGGGCCAGATCCAGACATTCCGCCCCATTGCAGGCAAAGATCAGGTCGAAACCCAGCGGTTCCAGTAATTGCCGCATCATGGAAAGATGCTGCGCATCATCATCACATAACAGGATGGTGCGGCGGTCACCATGATAACCCAGCACCCGGTGGCTGGGTCTGGCCTGAATGGGGGCCCGCACCTCTGACAGCAGCATCCGCACCTTAAAGCTGCTGCCCTTGCCCGGCTGGCTGTCCATGGTCAGTTCGCCGCCCAGCACATGCGTCAGCAGGCGCGTGATGGTCAGGCCCAGGCCCGTGCCGGGGATGGCGTCCATGCGACTGGGCAGGTTGCCCCGGTCGAACGGCAGGAAGATACGCTCCCGGTCCTCCGGCGCCACACCGATGCCCGTGTCAGCCACCTCAAACTCCGCCGTTTCCCCACGCCGACGCACACTGAACCGTACCTGCCCACGTTCGGTGTATTTCACGGCATTGGACAAGAGGTTCATCAGGATCTGGCCCAGGCGCTTTTCATCGGTCACAACAAAACGCGGAATGGTTGGGTCGGGCCAATATTCAAAGGCGACATCCTTGGCCGCTGCCTGTGGCCCGAACATATCGGCCAGTTGCGCCAGAAAGGCCGGAAGGTCCACAACATCGCGGCTGATCTGCACCGTGCCCGTTTCGATCTTGGAGATATCCATCAGCCCATCGACCAGACGGGTGATGTGTTCGGCACTGCGCCGGATCACCCGCACGGCATCTTCCGGCTGCCGCAGACCCCCGCGTTCCAGAAGCTGCGCATAGCCATTGATGGAGTTCAGCGGCGTTCGCACCTCGTGGCTGAGGCCTGCGATGAATCGGGTCTTGGCGATGTTGGCGGACTCCGCTGCTTCCTTTGCCTTTTGCAGGGCAGCATCGGTCTGTTCATGGGCCTCAATCTCATCCTGCAACAGCGCCATCCGCCGCTCGCTCTCCTCCTCTGCCAGACGCCGGCTTTCATGGGCCAGGACGATGGCCCAGGCGGCCAGCCCCATGATGATCAGGGCGGCAGCAAACACAATCTGCAAGGTTGTGCGTACCGTCTCCTTCGGCACACCGGGTATCGCGCCATATTGCGTGCCGATCAGGGCCAGCAGCATGGCCATTCCCGCCGTCAGCAGCGCCATGATGGCGGCAAAGCGCCCGATGCGACTGCCCAGCCAACGGCGCAGCGCCGCCGGCAAGTGTTTGCCAACCATATCCGCCAGTTGCTCGCCCAAAGTCGCACGCACCTTGCACCGGTCATGGCAGCGGGTTTCCAGTGAGCAGCACAGCGAACAGATGGGCGCGCCATAGGCTGGGCAGTAGGACATGTCCGGCGGCTCGAACATATTTTCGCACACTGAACAGCGGATCAGCCCCCCCTCAGTCGGCAGCACATCCGGCTGCCGGGCAATGTAATAACGGCCCTTGCTGGCCCAGGCGATGACAGGAGCCGAGACGAAAGCTGCAACCAGACCAATCAGCGGGGCAAAGGCCCGCGCCACCTCCCCCAGCAACCCGAAGGAACTGGTCAGGGATAACAACAGCGATATGCCCATGGCGCCGACGCCAACCGGGTTGATATCGTACAGATGGGCGCGACGGAATTCGATGCTGGGCGGGCTCCAGCCTAAGCGCTTATTGACCAGAAGGTCCGCCGTCAGCGCCCCGACCCAGGCCACCGCCAGATTGGCATAGATGCCGAGGATGCTTTCGATCACCTTGAAGATGCCCATCTCCATCAACATCAGCGCCAGCATGACGTTGAACACCAGCCAGACGACGCGGCCCGGATGCGAATGGGTCAGGCGGGAGAAGAAATTGGACCAGGCGATGGAGCCGGCATAGGCGTTGGTGACATTGATCTTGGCCTGACAGACCACGATGAACACCACTGTCAAAGCCAAAGCCAGACCGGGAGAGGACACAATCCGTTCAAAGACCATGCGATACATGGCGGTTGGCGTGGCGGCCTCCAACGCACTCATCCCTGCCTGCATGGCGGCATAACCCAACAGAGATCCTGCCACCAACTTGGCACCGCCGATGAAAATCCAGCCTGGCCCCGCGATCAGCATGGCACTCCACCACCCAACCGGGCCTGCGCGCCGACGATCAGGCAGGAACCGCAGATAATCCACCTGCTCACCGATCTGCGGCAGCAGCGACAACAGGACGGACGTCGCCAGACCAAAGGCCAGCAGGGAAAAACCACCTTCCGGCGCATGCAGGCCCGCCAGGCTTGTCCAGCCCGACAGTTCGCCCGGTTCGGCCAGGACAACAAAGACCAGGGGGGAGAGCTGTAAAATCAGCCAGATGGGCTGTGTCCAGACCTGCATCAGGCTGATTTTTCGGATGCCATGGATGGCGATGGGCAACACGATCAGAGCGCTGATCATGTGGGACAGCCAGAGCGGGATTCCCAGACAAAGCGTCAGCGCCTCTGACATGATGGCCGCTTCAAGCGCCAGCAGGATGAAGGTGAAGCCCGCATAGATCAGCGACGTGAAGGTGGAACCAATATAGCCGAACCCCGCACCGCGGGTCAGCAGGTCCATGTCTACGCCAAACTTGGCCGCGTAGTAGGCAATGGGCACACCGGTGGCCAGCACCAGCAGCGCCACCAGCACGATGGCCGCCATGGCGTTGGTAAAGCCATAGGCAAGCGTGATCGACGCCCCGATGGCCTCGCATGCCAGGAAGGAGATAGCCCCCATGGCCGTGTTGCCAACGCGGAACGGCGACCAGCGCCGCGCCCGGTCAGCCGTGAAGCGCAGGGCATAATCCTCCACCGTCTGGTCGGAGACCCAACGGTTATACTGCCGCCGCACACGCACAATGGGCAGCGATTTCAGCATGCGCACTTGTCCATCAAAGCCCAAGCCCCCCCAAGAACCTGATCCACCCCATGCCCAGGACCCTAGCCCGGTCCAGGATACGCAGACATACGTCGTCTGACGTATTCGTTTTCGCATATGCGAGACATTAACCTTCCCTTCACAAACAGGGCCATGGGCAGCAACAGCCCAGCCACGGATTTTTCCGCAAAACAGGGGGTGCTTCATGATGGGACGCAAATTTGCGTCGCGGCCGGCGGCTGCGCGCATGGCGGTATCGGCCTTGGCGCTAATGCTGGCCGGCCTGTCCACGACCCCGGCTTCGGCCGGCTTCACACAGACCTTTGGTGAGGGAAAGTCGCTGTCCATCGGGCTTGGCATGCGCGGTTCCTACACCAGTGCCGAAGACGCCGCCCCCAATGGCCGCGACCGGTCCAGCGAGTTCAACCTGGACTCTGTGCGCGTGTTCATCTCCGGCTCGCTGTCAGACACGATCAAAGCGACCTTCAACACCGAACGCGACGCGGACGGGAACCTGAAGCTGCTGGACGGGTACGCGCGGTTCGAGTTTTCAGACGAGTTCAACATCTGGGTTGGTCGCATGCTGCCGCCCAGCGACCGCGCCAATCTGGATGGTCCCTATTACCTGAACGCCTGGTCCTATCCCGGTGTGGTGTCGCAATATCCGGCCAAGTTTGCCGGCCGCGACGATGGGGCCACCGTCTGGGGCAAGCTGCTGGACAAGCGCCTGACCTATGCCGCTGGCGCCTTCAAGGGCCATAACCGCATCCGCGGTGCCAGCAACCAGGGCGACAACATGCTGTTCACGGGGCGGCTGGCCTATAACTTCCTCGATGTGGAAGACAACCCCGCCTATTACACCAGCAGCACCTATTATGGGTCCGCCGATGTCCTGACGCTGGCCATTGCCGGTGCCTATCAGGAAGATGGCGTTGGTACCGCTGCCCGGCCCGGTGATTACGGTGCCGTCAGCATCGACGCTCTGTTTGAAAAGAAGCTGGAGGGCGGGGCCGCCGTCACCCTGGAAGGGGCGTGGTATTCCTATGACACCGATGGTGTAGCCGATGTCGCCCCCGGTTTCGGCGGGTCGTCGGGCACGTCGAATGTCGGCGGTATCGTGGCGGGCGAAGCCTGGTTGCTGGGCGCTGCCTATCTGCTGCCGGGCAAGGTGGGGATGGGCAAGTTCCAGCCCTTCGTGCGTTATCAGACCTTCGACCCGGATGCTTCGCGCTTTGACGTCGAACAGTATGATTTCGGCGTGAATTATGTGATCAGCGGCCATTCCGCCCGCATCAGCGCGGAATATTCCACCATCGATACCGGCCCCGGTGCCGACAGCGACCGCTTCATCGTCGGGCTGCAATTGCAGTTCTGAGGTGGCGACACTTATCGCCCCTTTTCCCTGATAATCCATTCTGCTGACGGGAGATAACCCCATGTCGCGTCGTCAATTCCTGCGTTCCGCCGTCCTCTCCATCACCGGTGCCGCCCTGATGCTGGGGACAGCCGGGGTGGCGCTGGCCGCTGACAAGCCGCCGATCAAGGTCGGCATCCTGCATTCACTGTCGGGCACGATGGCCATCAGCGAGACGACCCTGAAGGACGTCATGCTGATGCTGATCGAGGAGCAGAACAAGAAGGGCGGCGTGCTGGGCCGCAAGCTGGAACCCGTTGTGGTCGACCCGGCCAGCAATTGGCCGCTTTTCGCCGAAAAGGCGCGCGAGCTGCTGGCCGTGCAGAAGGTCTCGGCCACGTTCGGCTGCTGGACCTCGGTGTCGCGCAAATCCGTGCTGCCGGTGTTTGAGGAGCTGAATGGCATCCTGTTCTATCCCGTGCAGTATGAGGGGGAAGAGAGCAGCCGCAACGTCTTCTATACCGGTGCCGCGCCGAACCAGCAGGCCGTGCCCGCCGTCGATTACCTGATCGGCGAAGGGATACAGCGCTGGGTCCTGGCTGGCACCGACTATGTCTATCCGCGCACGACCAACAAGATCCTGGAAGCCTATCTGAAGGCCAAGGGGGTAAAGGCGGAAGACATCATGATCAACTATACCCCCTTCGGCCATGCCGACTGGCAGTCGATTGTGAAGGATATCAAGAAGTTTGGCAGTGCCGGCAAGAAGACCGCCGTGGTCTCGACCATCAACGGCGACGCCAATGTCCCCTTCTATAAGGAGCTGGCCAACCAGGGCATCAAAGCCACTGACATTCCCGTCATCGCGTTTTCGGTGGGCGAGGAAGAACTGGCCGGGATCGACACCAAGCCGTTACAGGGCCATCTGGCCGCCTGGAACTATTTCCAGAGCGTCAAGACCCCCGTCAACGCCGAGTTTATCAAAAAATGGCAGGCCTTCACCAAGAACCCCAAGCGTGTCACCAACGACCCGATGGAAGCCCATTATATCGGCTTCAACATGTGGGTGCAGGCGGTGGAAAAGGCCGGGACCACGGATACCGACAAGGTCATTGATGCCATGATCGGCGTGGCTGTGCCCAACCTGTCGGGCGGTTATTCCGCCATGCTGCCCAACCACCACATCACCAAGCCCGTCCTGATCGGCGAGGTGCAGGCTGATGGGCAGTTTGAAACCGTGTGGAAGACACCGGGCCTGGTGGTGGGTGACGAATGGTCTGATTACCTGCCGGACAGCAAGGACCTGATCGCCGATTGGCGCAAGCCGCTGTCCTGCGGCAACTTCAACACCGCCACGGGCAAGTGCGGTGGGGCGAAGTAAACCGGCAAAGACGCCCCCTTCCCCTTTACGCGGGGGAAGGGGGCTTGATCCTTTCCGAAAGGCCTCCCCATGCGAATACTGCTTCTGCTGCTGTCTCTGCTGGTCACGCCGCTGGTCTGGGCGCAGGCGACGGGTCCCTTGATCGATGCGCTGGGCGCCGATGATTTCGCGGCCCGGGAACAGGCGCTGACGGCCCTGACCGAGACGGACGACCCCGCCATTGTTCCGGCCCTGAAGGCGCTGGAGAACGGTCAGCTTTACCGACGCCTGTCCGATGACAAGGTCGTGATCGGGCAGGAACAGGGGGAGAGTATCACCCTGACCGACCCGTTGACCGGGGAGGCCCTGGGGACACAAGCGGCGGGCGATCTGGAGCGGATCCGTGTCAATAACCGCCTGCGCCGGGCGATAGACGCATCGCTGGGGGCACTGACGCTGCGCAGCCCCGATGCCGCCGTCCGCCAGTCGGCGGCTGATGCTGTTTTTGTCAGCAGGGATGCCGCCACCTTGCCGCTGCTGGAAACGGCACTGGCGGCGGAGACTGACGCAAGGGTCAAGCGCAGCCTGGAACAGGCGCGGGCCGCGATCCTTCTGGCCGATGCGACCCTGGGCACGGACGATAAACTGTCCGCCATCGCCATCATTGCCGACAAGGGCGGGCAGGCAGCCCTGGCCCTGCTGAGCCCGTTGACCAGCAGCACCGAACCGGCGGTGGCCAAGGCCGCGACGGAGGCGGTGCGCCTCATCGAGAATAAGCTGGCCTGGGCCGCAGCAGCACAGAATGTCATCTATGGCCTGTCCCTCGGGTCCGTCCTGCTGCTGGCCGCCATTGGCCTGGCCGTCACCTTCGGCGTGATGGGCGTTATCAATATGGCGCATGGGGAAATGGTGATGTTGGGCGCCTACACGACCTTTGTTGTGCAGGAGATCATCCGTGCCCATGCGCCGGGCCTGTTCGACTGGTCGCTGCTGATTGCCTTGCCGCTGGCTTTTGTCGTGGCGGGCGGGATTGGCATCCTGATCGAACGCGGGGTCATCCGCTTTCTGTATGGCCGCCCGCTGGAAACCCTGCTGGCTACCTGGGGCCTGTCACTGGTGTTGCAACAGGCTGTGCGGTCCATCTTTGGGCCCACCAACATGGAAGTCGGAAATCCAGCCTGGATGGCCGGCGCCTTCCAGGTGGGGGAAGTGACCATCACCTATGGCCGCATGTGGATATTTCTGTTCGGGCTGATGGTCTTTGCCGCCCTGATGCTGTTGCTGCGCCGGACGCCACTGGGTTTGCAGATGCGGGCGGTGACGCAGAACCGTTCCATGGCGCGGGCCATGGGAATTCGCACGGCGCGCGTCGATGCGCTGACCTTTGGCCTTGGCTCCGGCATCGCCGGGCTGGCGGGGGTCGCCCTGTCGCAGATCGACAATGTCAGCCCCAATCTGGGCCAGGGCTACATCATCGACAGTTTCATGATCGTGATCTTTGGCGGCGTCGGTAACCTGTGGGGAACCCTGGTTGGGGCCCTGTCACTGGGCATCGTCAATAAGCTGTTGGAACCCTTGGCCGGCGCCGTGCTGGGCAAGATTCTGGTGCTGGTCGGCATCATCCTGTTCATCCAGGCGCGTCCGCGGGGCCTTTTCGCCCTGAAGGGCCGTGCCATCGAACATTAAGGGGACGCCCATGCAAGGCGGAATTCTGTTGCCACGCCTGGACCGGGCAGGCCTGATCTTTGGGGCGGTAGCGCTGGGTCTGGCCATTCTGATCCCCATCTTGAACCTGATCGTGCCGACGGACAGCGCCTTTCATGTGCCCCCCCATGTGGTGGCGCTGATGGGCAAATATCTATGCTATGCCCTGCTGGCTTTGTCGGTCGATCTGGTCTGGGGCTATTGCGGGATCCTGTCGCTGGGCCATGGGGCTTTCTTTGCCTTGGGCGGCTATGCGATGGGCATGTATCTGATGCGGCAGATCGGGCCGCGCGGCATGTATGGCCACCCCACCCTGCCCGACTTCATGGTGTTCCTGAACTGGCAGGAACTGCCTTGGTACTGGCTGGGCTTTGACCAGTTCTGGTTTGCGGCCATCATGGTGCTGCTGGCTCCGGGGCTGTTGGCCGGCTTACTGGGCTGGTTGGCCTTTCGCAGCCGGGTGACGGGCGTTTACCTGTCGATCATCACCCAGGCCATGACCTTTGCCCTGCTGCTGGCTTTCTTCCGCAATGATATGGGCTTCGGCGGCAATAACGGCCTGACCGACTTCAAGGACATCCTGGGGGCGCCATTGCAGGCTGATGGCACGCGCAGTGCCCTGTTCGCCGCCTCTGCCATCGCCCTGGCCTTCGGGTTCATCCTGTGCCGATGGATTGTGCGGTCAAAGTTGGGGCGTGTGCTGGTCGCCATCCGCGATGCGGAAAGCCGCACACGGTTTCTGGGCTACCGGGTGGAACAGTACAAGCTACTGGTCTTTGTTACATCGGCCTGCATGGCCGGTGTGGCGGGCGCGCTCTATGTGCCGCAGGTCGGGATCATCAATCCCGGTGAGTTCAGCCCTGCCAATTCGATCGAAGCGGTCATCTGGGTCGCCGTTGGCGGGCGCGGCACCTTGATCGGGTCGGTAATTGGGGCGGTTCTGGTCAATTTCGGCAAGACGCTGCTGACCAACGCCTTGCCGGAGATCTGGCTGTTCGCGCTGGGCGGCCTGTTCATTGCCGTCACCCTGTTCCTGCCGCGCGGCATTGTCGGCCTATGGACCGGCTACTGGGCAAAACGGCGCGAGAAACAGGCCGCATCCATCGCCACTCAACCCGTGACGGAGGGGTCATGATGTTGACCAAACCCGATCCGCAGCACACCCAGCTTTATCTGGATGGCGTCTCTGTCAGCTTTGACGGGTTCCGGGCACTGAACAACCTGTCGCTGATCATCATGCCGGGCGAAATGCGTGCCATCATCGGCCCCAATGGCGCGGGTAAGACCACGATGATGGATGTGATCACAGGCAAGACCAAGCCGGACAGGGGCACGATCCTGTTTGATGGCGACACCAACCTGACAGAGATGGACGAGGCCGGGATCGCCACGCTGGGCATTGGCCGGAAGTTTCAGAAACCGACCGTCTTTGAGAGCCACACCGTCTGGGACAATATCGATCTGGCGCTTGCAGGCAGGCGTGGACCCTTCGCCACACTGTTCCATCGTGACGGGGCCGATGATGACCGTATCCTGGCGATCCTGGAGACGATCCGCCTGTCCGGGCGGCGCGATGTCCTGGCCGGGGCCCTCAGCCATGGGCAGAAACAATGGCTGGAGATCGGCATGCTGCTGGCACAGGAACCCAAACTGCTGCTGGTTGATGAGCCGGTCGCGGGCATGACCGATGCCGAAACGGCGGAAACAGCACGGCTGCTGCGGGAGATTGCGCAGACCCGCTCCGTCGTCGTTGTCGAACATGACATGACCTTTGTCCGTGATCTGGATGTGAAGGTGACGGTGCTGCATGAAGGCTCCGTGCTGTCCGACGGGTCGTTGGATCATGTCAGCGCCGATCCGCGCGTCATCGAAGTCTATCTGGGGCGGTGATCCATGCTGAGTGTCAATGAAATCAACTTGCATTACGGTGCTGCCCAGGCGTTGCGCAGCGTCAGCGTTCTGGCCCAACCCGGCAAGGTCACCTGCCTGATGGGCCGCAACGGGGTGGGCAAATCCTCCACGCTGCGCGCTATCATCGGCCACCGCCCGATCAGCAGCGGCTCCATCATCTGGGAGGGGGCGGATATCAGCAGGCTGCCGACGGAGGACCGGGCCCGGCGCGGCATCGCCTATGTGCCGCAGGGGCGGGAGATTTTCCCGCTGCTGACCGTGAAGGAAAATCTCGAAACCGGCTTCGCCCCCCTGCCCCGCCGCCAGCGGTCCATCCCTGCTGAAATCTTCGAGCTGTTTCCGGTGTTGAAATCCATGCTGTCGCGGCGGGGGGGTGATCTGTCGGGCGGGCAGCAGCAGCAACTGGCCATCGGTCGGGCCCTGGTCACCCGCCCGCGCCTGCTGCTGCTGGACGAACCAACAGAGGGCATCCAGCCCAGCATCATCAAGGATATCGGCCGTGCTATCTCCTGGCTGCGCGACCGCGGCGACATGGCAATTGTGCTGGTTGAACAATATTTTGAGTTTGCCCGCGATCTGGCCGACCTTTACGCCGTCCTGGATCGGGGTGAGGTGGTTATCGCAGGGGACAAAGCCGGGCTGGTTGAAACGGAGGTGCGCAAATTCCTGACGGTATGACGGAGGGCCCAGCCTGGGGAGAGTTGGTTGCATTGACCAGGCAGAAGACCCACCATCTGCGGCGTCAGGGGTATGTCGTCAATCACAAGCGGGTACGCCGGCTGATGGGCTTGGTTCACCATGGCGACCGTGGGCCCCAATATCTGTCCATCCGCTACACCGAGAGGCTCGCGGAAGCCGGCATTGAACCCTCGGTTGGCAGCGTCGGAGACAGCGACGACAATGCCCTGGCCGAAACGATCAACGGGCTGTTCAAGGCCGAGGTCATCCAGCGTCGCTGCCCCTGGCGCAGCGCCGGGGGCGTGGAATAAACCACCCTGGAATCGGTCGACGGGTTCAACAACCGACGCCTGCTCGCGCCCATCGGAAACATTCCGCCCGCGGAAGCTGCGGCCAACTTCTATGCTGCTCTGGAAACTACAGCCGAGGCAACGTGCGTCATAAATTCAGGCCTCTGGCAAACCCGGAGTGGTTCACAAAGCCAGGAACGGAAGGGTCATCCTCCAATCGTTCTGGAATTAACTGCCACCCAAACGCCAGTTGCCAACCATGTTCATCATGACTGTCGGGCATCAGATCCGGCGGACAAAGGCTGACAGCATTGATGTCAGATCAAGCGTGGCTGACTTTGGTTGAAAATGGCCAGCTTGTTTATCCTCCCCTCTACGTCGTGACCACCTGATTGATCAAAGCGTGATCTTGATTGCCGTTTCAACGTGCATTGTTGTAGCGGGTCGTCTGCTGAAGGATTGGGCCATCAATCTCGCCCAGCACCTGCCAGGCCAGAGCGGTCAACCGGGTCATATCCCCATTCAGCGCCTGTCGACAGGCCTCCTCAAGAGCCACCATCCGCTCTGGCGTGCGCTCGGCCAGCCGGTCGAGCGACCAGTTCCCCGGCAAGTACCAGTCACGCGCCTGTCCAGCACTGATTACCAGCACCATTTCCACAAGATTGATCAGCCCAAGCATGGTCTGCACCGGCCCCTTACCGGCATGCAGATCCATGAAACGGTTGGTGGCGGTGCCGCGCAGATTCTCGATAAGGCGGGGATCTGGTGGCAACGGTCCCAGTTCCAGAATGGACCGCGCCTCCGCCTGTAGGCGGTTGAACAGGTTCTCATCACCTGTCAGGAGCGAGGCATGGTCCAGTGCGTTGGCGATGAACGGATATTGCCGGCGATCCTGGCGGGGACGCACCAGCAATTCATAAAAACTGTTCGTGTCAAACAGATTGCATTCCAGGGGCACGCCTTCAAAAATCAAACTGCGCTTTTCTGACACTCTGCCAGAGGCGACAATGACATAAAGATCGATGTCGGACAGCGCACCCACCGTGCCACGCGCTACGGAACCGAACAGGAAGGCCATGGCAACATCCTTAAATTCCCGCCGGACATAACTATGGGCAATGTCCCGCAGTTCCGATGAACCAAGGCGGCCGGAAATGCTGTCCGCCCGCAAGCTGCCCAACTGGTCGAGGAAGGCTGTCCTGGTCTGTTCATCCAGCAGGTTTGCGTATGTCATCAAACTCTTCCTTCACCGGGGGGAATGGAACCGATAAGCGCCGGAAGGCGCGTTAGGGCATGTGTCAGCATCTGCAACAGGAAGGCGACCCAGGCACTCCATTGGCCGGCCTGTGTGATCTGCCGCAGGCGGTAATCGTGATAAGTGCGGTTGGACCAGACCACGAGATCGATCGGCAGTTGGGACAGATCACGGTCCAGGCAGGCACCGATCCCGGCCAGCAACAGGCGGCGGCTGGTGCGGCCGTTGCCATCGGCGAACGGGTGCAGGAAATTGATCGAGGCATAGCAGGCCGCCAGCAATGCCAGATTGCCGGCAGCGACCGCGCGATTGGCCTGCGCCATCAGCAAGGCCATCCCCTCTTCCAGCAACGGCGCGGGTGGTGCCTGGAAATCAATGCTCTCATCCGCCCGCCGCAGCGCAATGGAATCCTTGCGGATGCCCGACAGGGTTCCCGGCAGAAGTGCCGCCTGCAAAGCCACCAGATCGCGGGACATCGCCTGCCCGGTCTTGAGGCGCAAACCTAGGGTCCGCAGGGCATCTGTCACGGCGGGCATATCGGGGCGCGCGATCCGCGCGGCGATTTCTACGCTGATCGGTGCCCGCTGGATGCGACCGGCCGGAATCTGCGCAACCCTGTCGATCGGCAGGATCAGTTCCGGCCATAAGGGCGCGGGCAGACAGGGCGGCAGGTCTGCCAGCAAGGGTGCCGTCTGCCGCACAGCCTGTACCAGTTCGGCCTGAAGACGCGGGTGGTCACCCCCCCACTCGGCGATATGGGCCAGGGCTTCCAAGTGTCGCTGCCGGTCAAACCCCGGCGGAATACCGGTATTAGCGGACACGGTTGAGCCTGCCCCCGGTCAGTTGGTAAACCTGCGCGGCGCGGCGCAGTGCCGCTTCGCGATGGGCGACGATCACTGTGGTCATGTGCAGAGAGGCGATATTGTCGACAATCTTTGCCTCGGTCTGCGGATCCAGATTGGACGTCGCCTCATCCAGGATCAAAATCTGCGGCATCTGATAGAGGCAGCGGGCAATCAGCAAACGCTGACGCTGGCCCGCCGACAATCCGACGCCCGCCTCCCCCACCAGCGTGTCGTATCGCATCTGCATATTCCTGATATCATCATCCAGCGCCGCCATGCTGGCGGCCCAGTGCACGCGCGGCAGGTCCGGTTCGTCCTCGAACAGCGAGATATTGTCCAAAATGGTGCCGGCAAAGGGTGTTTCGCCTTGCATCACCACCGCCATGCGATGGGGCATCAGATGCCGGGTGGTGGGGGTGATACGGTCACGGTCCAGACGTATTTCCCCCGCTGTCGGGGCGCGCAGCCCCAGCAAGAGGTTGAGCAAGGTCGTCTTGCCGGCACCGGAGGATCCGACGATGCCCACGGTCTCACCCGGCTGAATTTCCAGGGAAATATCCTGGAACAGCCACGGCAGATGGGGTGCGTAACGAAAAGAGCAGCGGTCAAGAGTGAGACCGATCTGGCCTTCCGTCTTACCCGGCCGGTGGGCCGCACCGGCGGCTCCGGCCATATTGCCTGCCGTGAGCGGCTCTGCCACGAATTCTGCCACGCGCCCGACATGGGCGGCTGTGGTGGTCAGATCGACGATGGCAGATTCCAGCTTCGAAACTTTGCCGGTCAGTTGTCCCATGAAGGCCATATAAGCCACCAGCATGCCGACGCTCATGGTTTTATCATCCACAGACTGCACGCCAAGCGCCAAAACGGCCGCCGTTTGGACCAGCGTCAGCGCCTCGGTTGAGACCATCAAGGCGAGATTGCCCATCGCCGCACGCTCACCAGCATGCATGGAGTCGAACACCCGGCGCCCCCAGCGAGCGTGCACCATGCTTTCCAGCCCGAAGATGCGCAGCGGCACAATGTTGCGGATGGCCTCTAGCAGTAGTGAACTTTCCGCCGAGGCGGCAACAGACGCCTCATTGGTCAGAATCTTCATGCGGCGACCGATGATGCGCACCAGAATGAGTTTCGCCGCGACCACCGCCACCACGATCACTGTGCTCCACAGGTCATAGAGAGCCATGATCACCAGGAGCACCACCGACATCAGCCCTTCGGAAAGGGAGGTAACGACATTGTCCGTCAGGGTGCGCTGGATCTGCCGCAGTGGCGACAGCCGGGTCAGAATGTCGCCCGTTGATCGTTCCTCGAAGAAGGTGGTAGGCAGCCGCAGCAGGCGATAGACAATCCAGTTCATCAGGTCCAGCGACGCCGTGGTGCCGAGCGATACCGAGAAAAGACCCCGCGCGGCCATGGTCAGCAGCGACATCACAGCGACGATCGCAAAGACGACGAACATGGATGCCACCAGGTCGTGCCGCCCCCGCAAGATCACATCATCAATCAGGACTTGGCTGAACAGCGGCAGCCCCAAGGTCAGCAACTGCAACACAAGCGACAGGCCGATCAACAACGGAATGCCACCCTGCATGGTCAGGGTGCGGGTCAACAGGGTGGCGACATTGAATTCCGATCCCGTCCTACCGGCCTTCGCAGCAGCGGGTTCGAAATGCGGTGATGGCCGCACCAGCATGACGAAGCCGGTGAAATGGTCGGAGATGACCGCCCATGGCACCCGCCTTTCGCCGATGGCGGGATCATGTATCCAGGCATAGCGGCGCGATGCCCGCACCAGCACCACAAAATGGCGCATGTCCCAGTGCAGCACCGCCGGCAGCCGGATGCTTTTCAAATGCTCCAGTTCCAGGCGGTACGGTTCGCATTCCAGACCGTGATCCGTGGCAATGGCCATCATCTGCCGCAGGGTCGTACCCCGGAACGAAGTCGGGGTGGCGCGCCGCAGATCGGCGAGCGATACAGCGCGACCGAAGGAGGCGAAGATCATCGACAGGCAGGCTAATCCGCACTCGCTCGGCTCAGACTGCAAGATGACCGGAGTTCTCGGCATGATGGGTCCTGATGGTTTGGAATGCCGCTTGTCAGGCTTGTGGTGTCGGCGTTTCGGGCCGCAGCCCATAACGCTTCATCATCTCCCGCAGCATGAAGGCCATGGGGTCGATGAGGCGCAGCAGCAGCGGCCGCACGCTCATCACGATCTCGCCGTTCAGGGTCATGCCAGGCTTCAGGTCGATCACACGGCCCCGCACCATGAACGGTTCCGTCAGGCGGACCCGAATACGGTAGGCGGGGTTCGTGCGATCCATCCATTCCGGCAGATAGCTGGGCGGCACCAGGGCTTGGGATACGACGCGGACTTCACCGGAAATGGACCCGAACAGGTGGGCCGGAAACGCATCCAGTCGAAGTGATACCGGCATGGCAGCTTCCACGGCGCCGATGCTGTCGCTGCGGACGAACAGATCGACCTCCAGCGGATCATCGGGCACCACCATGGTCAGCACGGGCTTGTCCGGTGCCACGGGTGCGCCGCGATTGACGCTGATGGAGGCCACGATCCCATCATAGGGGGCGGTGATGCTGATGGCCTGATCGGTATCGATATCGACCAGCTTTTCCTTCAGTTCCGCAATTTCCTGGTTGATCAGTGCCGCGTTCATGTCGACGCGGGCGCGCGCCTCGCTGATTTCGGGATCAAGCTGCTGGAGATGCAGGGCCAGCGTCCGCAGGCTGTTGCGCCGGTCGCGCAGGTCGACTTCTGCCTTCAGCAGATCCGTTTGCGCCTTCTCTGTCTGCAAGGCGGTTGAGTTGCCCGCCTGGCGCAGCACGCCCGCGCGTTCCATCTGCACCCGCAGGATTTCGACCACCTGCCCTTGCTGTTCTACCGCCTGGCGGGCGATTTCAATACGGTCGGGCAACGTCAGCCGCTCCTGCTCCAGCCGCAGGACCGTTGCCAGATCAATGTCGCGCTGCCGTGCGGCCCGCTGTTCCAGTTGGGATATCTGGGCCCGCAATTCCTGAAAACGGGAACTGGCGGCACTGACACCCTTGGAGCCATGGAGATCGATGGTCACCACCGCCAGGACCTCGCCGGCCTTTACGGCCTGCCCTTCATGCACCCGCAGTTCGGTGATGGTGCCACGGACGCTGGAAAGGACGCGGCCAATACCGCCGACCGGCACCACTTCCCCCGGCGCTGTGACCACTTCGGAAAAAGGTGCTGCGGACAGACCGAGGATGAGGGCAAACCCCAGGGTCAACATCCACTTGCCAAAGATACGCTTGGGACGGGGATCGAAGAAGGTCTCCGACCCCCAGGTGAGAAAGCGCCGCGCCTCGGCCACCTCGCGGCGGAAGCCTACCGGCTGTTCGGGCAGGGCCGACGATGCCGTCGCCTCGGGGTGGCCAGATGGGGGGTGCGGGGAATGCGCCGGTTTGCGGATGTCTGTCATGCTCATGGGCGGGTCCCGGCATGGATCATGCGCAATGGCGCCGGATCAACCGCGGCGGCGGACACCGCCCGTCCCAGACAGCGGCTAAGAAACCTGTCCTGCATGTCGACAGCAGCAATCGTCGCCTTGGGGTCTGTGAAGGAATGCCCCTCATCCGGCGCCACGGCGAGGGTGACCAGGGCCGGGTTCACGCGGCGCAGAGCGTCGGCATAGAGGTTCACGTCATCCAATGGCGCGCGCGGGTCCCTCCCCCCATGGATCAGCAGCACGGGTGCCTTCACCTTGTCCACGCGTGCGATCGGCGACAGGGCCGTCAACTGCTGGCGGACGGACGGGTCGTCGAAATCACCCAGCGCCCTTTTCAACTGCGCCTTGGAGGAACGTTCCGCCGCCGCATATTTCGGGGCGAAACTGCCCAGGTCCACGGCGGCAGCGATGGCAATCGTGCAGCGCGGCGGCAGTTCATTCTGGCTGGCCAGCATCAAGGCGGCATAGCCGCCATAACTTCCCCCGACGAAGACGGGCGGGGCCGGATCGACACCCGGCTGGTCCAAGGCCCACCTTGTCCCATCGATGATATCGGTCAGCATGGCGCCGGCCCATTGCCCATCCCCCGCCCGGGTAAAGCCGACGCCAAAGCCCGTCGATCCGCGAAAATTGACCCGCAACACCGCATAGCCCCGAGCCGCCAACCAATGCAGTGTCCGGTCATAATCAAACCGGTCGCGACGCCAGGGGCCGCCATGGATCAGCACCACCAGTGGCGCCTTGCCCGGACGGTCTGGCAGCGTCAGGTAAACCGGCAGGGACAGGCCGTCACGGGCCTTGACCCAGGTGGCAACCTGACGGGCCGGCATGGGCGGCCCCGGCATCTCCGCCAGCGGCACCGACCATTGCCGGCTTTCAGGCCGATAGAGGAAATAGGTGGCGGGACGGTCCGCATAACGACGCTTGATCAGCCAAACTCCGTTGCGGGCACGGGCGGCGATTTCAGCAAAGCCGTCATCCACCTTCAAGCCGGCCAGCAGATCGGCCATGGTTGGATCAACAACCTTACGTTCCGGCAGCAGGCTTTCCTGAACATAGGTCAGCAGGGTCGGTTCATCGCGCGCGAACAGCGGCGCTGTCACCTCATGATCGGGTGTCAGGATCACTGTCGGTGCGGCACCATCAAGGTCGAAGCCTGTCAAACCCGGAAACTCCTGGTCTGGCTGGGCGGTGCGGAAGATGGCGATCCGCCGGCCGGTCGCAGTACGCATCAGGGAGACCGGCTCGTTGGTGCCGGCGGTGCCAGCATCCACCAGAACCGCACCCGGTTCCCCTTCTGCTGTCAGGGCGATCCACTGCATCTTGCCGCCGCTGGCGATCTGCAGCGCCACGGCGGGCCGGCCCTGGTCATCGGCAACAAACCAGCCAAAATTGCCGCTGGGGGTGATATCAGTCGCCGGGGCGCTGCCTTTGCCAGAGATCCGCACCAGCCGGACGGGTGCCCCCTGCCGGGGGGTGTGCATCACTAGATAAGCACCGTCGCTGTCCGGTGTACCGGAAACCAGCCGTACCCGGCCCGGCAGATCGGGCGCCAGATCAGCCACGGATCGCCCCGCCATATCAACGGCATAGGTTCTATCGCCGCCGCTGGATGCCTCCACCGCGCGTAGGAAAAGCCGGCTGCCATCCTGTGCCCAGGTCATCGCCTGTACCCTGGTGGGCAGCTCGATGACAACCGGTGCCGCCTGAATGTTCCCGGTGTCCAGAATATGCAACACCGGCACATCGGCAACGGGGATGCGGGCGACACGAAGCCCATCGGGACTGAGCGACAGAAGGCCCGGTCCCGGAAGGGATAGGATGGCCCGGGGCGACGTCAGATCATCCGCAATTGCAACCTGCATGCTGGATACACCCATACCCAGTGAAAGAACCAGAAGCTTAAGAAGCGACCGCATGCACTGGCTCCTTTGGCTCGCGTGGTTTCAGCGCTTCCTGCAAACGCTCAAACGGCAGGCCGGAATTCAGCAGATAGGCGGCAACATGCCCGTAGAAATAGCGCAAATCGGCACAGATGACGCTCTCATTCGCAAAGCCCGTTTCCTTTGCATGCCGGTTAACCAGCCGCCCGCCACGGCACACATTGGACCAGTGGCAATCGTTGCAGGCTGGAGCCAGATTGACAAAAGCGTCGGACATTTCCCGCATATAGGGAAGTGCCATGAAGTCCTTCAGAGTGATATTACTGACAGAGTTTCCCGATGAAAACCAGTCACCATGGGCGGCGCGCAGCGTATCGTCGGGATTGACCTCGCCATTGCTGGAAATGGTCAACGCGCAGTAGTTCTGCATGATGTCGGTTTCAAGCCGCTGCATGCCCGCCCGTCCAAAGGCCAGACGCATCATGTTCTGCCGGAAAAAGCGGACATGGATCGCTGGGTTGTCATCCGCCGTCCATTCATCGAACGCTTCTGTCAGGAAACGGCCAAACTGCCCCACCTGATCGGCCGGCAGCGTGTCGTGGGTTTCCAGCGGCAGCAGGAAATCGATCCCACGCGCACCCAGTTCATCGACAAAGTGACGATAAACCTCGCGCCCACTGAATTCCGGATTGATCACACAAAGCATGCCGGGTGTGCGGATACGTCCGGCGGCAGCGGCATCGCGCAGCAACCGCCATCCGGCAACAGTGGCGGCATAGGTGCCGCGGCCCTGATGATCCACTCGATACCGGTCATTTAACGCCGGGGGGCCATCCAGGCTGACGCCGACCACAAAATCGTAGCGTGAGAATATTTCCAGCCACTCATCGTCGACCAGGGTGGCATTGGTCTGAATCTTCAAAACAAGATCAGCAACTGGGCTGATGATCGCACGGAACGTTTCACAGGCGTCGATGAATGACTCTTTCCTCAGCAGCATGGGCTCGCCGCCATGGAAATCCACCACCACCTGCTCAGCCCCTAGATCCAAAGCACCCTGTGCCAGAAAATGAGCGATCTCCTTCACCACTTTTGGCTTCATGATGGCGGGGTGAAGTTCATAATCCTTGTTATGCTTGTTGAAAAAATAGCAGTAGGTACAATCGATGTTACAGCGTTCTGTCGTCTTTATAATGCATTCAATCCGTCGTGTGCTTCTCTTGCGAATTTCATTCATGATCGCCTCGCGTCGGAAGGAGTGCAGGCTTTCACCTGCACTCCCGGCCACTCGAACCCCCGGTCAGCAGGCGACCGGCAGGAACAGGACTTAGCGCGACCAGCTCAGGTCGAAGCTCAGATCAAAGCTCAGGTCGAAGCTCAGATCGAAGCTCAGGTCAAAGCTGGCATCATCGCCGCCATATACGTCGTCGAGCATCGACGAGGTGAGCCGGGTAGCCGGCAGGCTGTTGCCTGACATTGACGGCACCCAACCATGTTGCGCGAGTTCAGACTGAAGTGTCTGCATATTCGTTTACTCCCTGCCCATAGAAAAACCACCAATGTTTGGTGGCTATAAAAAGCTACATGAACAATTTTTCTATTGGTAGAGAGTCCATGATTTGTATGATTAACATGTAGATTCATATTATGATGAATTTTACGGGAATTTTTTTTCCATTATAGATTATGTATCAAGCACTAAATAGAATTTGTCATATTACGATGATGCAGTACCGAAATCTTGCCAGAGAATTCCCAGGGAATACGATTGAACCCTCTCTCAAATTAACACCCACCTACGAATTTGATTTGATTAAGCGCTGTTCGACCAGTTGCTTTTTGTTAATAAAGTAAACATGCCATTCAATTAATAGTGGCTAACACAAAATATGAATCCTCCAATCATCGGTTAGACCTATCCAGAATCTCCCTGATGTTATCCTGCGACTCGGTGGTGTGAACTGATGATGTGTACAGCGCGAGTAATACTAGTTTGCGCTGGCGGAGACTCACGGGGAATTCCCAAAAGCGTGGGGATGTGAGCCTCGCTGGCGGTCAGGGAGAAATTTTCGGTCGTGTCCCGGGACGTGGTGTAGGAGCGCTGGCGCCGGTTCAGACCCTTAGGTCGGCGTAGCCGGCCGGAGGGTCTGAACCGGCGGGCAGTCATCGTGGTTCTTCGGTAAAGTCTGGTCACCACAACACAAGCCCAACCAAGGGTGACCACGATGACCGACGAGATGATGGTGGACTTGCATTGGAAAAGTGGAGAGCCATCATCCTAAAATTCGGGATTGATGGAGGATTTGATGGTTCGGGTAAAACAGGACAAGATCATGGCGGCCTTTAAGCAGGATGCGCTTCGTATTTTGTCGACAAGCGGTCGGACGGTGGCCGAAGTGGCCGCCGATCTTGGGATTGGGAAGTCGACACTGCAGCGATGGAAGTCGGACGCGGCGGAGACGGAACTTTTGTCTGGACCCCATCCGGACGTGGAGAAGGAACTGGCATGGCTTCGGCTTGAGAATAAGATTCTGCGTCAAGAGCGGGACTTATTAAAAAACGCGGCGGCCTTCTTCGCCAGGGAGACAAGTCGATGATCTACCGGCTCATCGACGCGAAGAAGGCGACAATACCGGTTCGCTGTAGCTATCGTTTATTGGGCGTGAGCAGTTCTGGCTATTATGCCTGGAAGCAACGGAAGCTCAGTCTTCAGAAATATGTGGACATGATACTGTTGGCGCATGTCAATCAGTACTTTACGCTTTCGCATGAAACTTACGGGAGCCCGCGTATGCACGCGGAGTTGAAGGCTGCCGGTCTGTCCTGCGGGCGGCACCGGATTGCCCGGCTGATGCGGGATAATGGACTGAAAGCGTTGATGAAACGGCGCTATAAGAAGACAACCGACAGTGGCCATGGCGGACCTGTGGCTCCCAACCTGCTGGATCAGGATTTCAGCACCGAGGGCTCGAACCAGAAATGGGGCGTCGATATTTCGTACATTTGGACGGCGGAAAGCTGGCTGCACCTTGCCGTGGCGATCGACCTCTACTCCCGCCGCGTGGTCGGCTGGGCGGTCAGCGACCGAATGAAGAAAGATCTGGCGATAACAAATTTGCAGCGTGCCATCGCCACGCGAAGACCAAAGCCCAGCTTTGTCCATCATTCGGACCGGGGAAACCAATATTGTTCAGATGAATATCAGAAAATCCTGAAAGCCCACGGCATGGAGATTTCTATGAGCGGCAAAGGAAATTGCTACGACAACGCCATGGTGGAGACGTTTTTTAAGACGCTGAAATCTGAACTCATCTGGAGAACGATTTTTCTGTCACGTTTGCAGGCAGAACGTGCCATTGGCACATTCATCGACGGGTTCTATAATCCAACGCGGCGGCACTCGGCTTTGGGCTACAAAAGCCCGATCCTGTTCGAGGCCGCCGCCTGACGGCGAGAAGATGGCTCTCCACTTTTCCAGGGCAAGTCCACAATGATGCTGGGCGCCGATTCAGGCGGGCCCCGATGTTGATACCAACACTCTGGAGGACAGCCGAACTGACCGCTACGCGCTGACGTAAGCCCATAAAGCCATCAAGGTGTCGCCATTTGACTTCAACGGTCAGGACATTTTCAGCGCCAGCTTGGAATCGCAGCCAAGCATCGCACTGACGGCGTCCCCCAGGGCGACGACAAACCCATCGGGGTCGATGGCGCGGCGGCGGTACTTGCTGCGCTTGACGTACCAGTCCTGCAACATCGGCTTGATGAGGGCGGCAGCCATGGTCGGGTCCTGTGGGCGGAAGAGGCCGGCCGCGATGCCGTCGGCGATGACATCCCGCAACTGGCCTTCGGTCCAGAGTTCGCTTTCAATGGCCATCTCACGACCTTGTTTGCTGAAGGCCTTCGCCTCCATGAAGGCGAAGACGAACCAGGGGCCCATGCGTTCGGTGAGATAGACATGCCGGGCGATCAGCGCCCGCAAGCGGTTATAGACGCTGCCCGTGGTAACGTCAGGGACTATCAGGACCTGCTGGATGGCGTCCACGACCTGCCCGAGGATCATCAGCAGCAGCGTATCCTTACTATCGAAATAACTGTAGAGCGCCCCCATCGACAGGCCTGACTGTTCGGACAGGTCACGCAATGACGTGGAATGAAAACCCTTGCGATTGGCCAGCGTCAGGGTGGTGTCGATGATGCGCACCAGATTGGCCACCGCCGTATCAGCCTTGCGCACCCGGATCGTGGCCTGATGGCGGTCAAGAATACGCCGGCACAGCGCCTCCATCGACAGGTCAAATTCCTGCTGAAACATGCGGTAACTGTCCATGCCCTATCCCCACCCTTCCCTGTTCATCGCATAGCATGAACACGCATTGCCCGCGACGCCGAAACAAAGTATATAGCGAGCGTTCGCTCGTTTTTTGAAAGGATCGAAAATGGATTTCGTGCTGCCGCCCGAACTGGAGGAGTATCGCCGCCGCGTCCGGGATTTTGTCGATGCCGAAATCCTGCCCGTGGAGGCCGACCGCGCCAATTGGGATGAGCATGAGAATATTGCAGAGGAGCCGTTGGCCACTCTGCGCACCAAGGCCAAGGCGGCAGGCCTGTGGACCTTGCAACTACCAAAGGAAGCTGGCGGTCAGGGATTGCCCTTCATCGGGCTTGCCGCCTGTTATGAAGAGATGAACCGATCCATTTTCGGCCCAGTCTGTTTCAACGCCGCCGCACCCGATGATGGCAATATGCGCCTGCTGAACCAAGTGGGGACAGAGGCACAGAAGCGGCGCTGGCTGGACCCGATTGTATCAGGCCAGGTGCGGTCTGCCTTCGCCATGACGGAGCCGCATCCTGGCGGCGGGTCGGACCCGACCATGATGCGCACCCGCGCCGAACGCCGCGATGGGCGCTGGGTCATCCATGGCCATAAATGGTTCATAACGGGTGCCGGCGTGGCACAGCATTTCATCCTGCTGGCACGTACCTCTGATGATCCGCGTAAAGGGCTGACTGCCTTCCTGTTCGACCGGGACCAGCCGGGTTGGCGCATCGAACGCCGCATCCCCATCATGGGGCCAGAGGAACATGGCGGCCATTGCGAGCTGATCTTCGACGGGCTAGAGATTGCGGACGAAAATGTCTTGATGAATGTCGGCGACGGTCTGAAGGCTACCCAGATCCGCCTGGGCCCTGCCCGCCTGACCCACTGCATGCGCTGGACCGGCCTTGCCAAGCGTTGTCTGGAGATCGCCGGTGCCTATGTGAAGGAGCGCCGCAGTTTCGGCATGCCACTGGCCGACCATGAGGGGGTGCAGTGGATGCTGGGCGAAACGGCCATGCAGATCGAAATCGCCCGCCTCTTGACCATGCGGGCGGCGGCGGAACTGGATCGGGGCCATTTCGCGCGCAAGGAAGTGTCGATGGCCAAGGTGCAGGTGGCCGATACCCTGTCACGTGCCGCCGATACCGCCATCCAGCTGTGCGGGGCACGCGGCTATTCCCGCGATACGGTTCTGGAATGGATTTACCGATATGCACGGCAATCGCGACTGGTCGATGGCGCGTCAGAGGTCCACAAGATGGTGCTGAGCCGGTCCTATCTGACGGAAGGTGACGGGTTCTGGGGGTGGTCGTGACCACACCACTTTCAGCGGAACCATTGACACCAGATCAGGTGCGCAGCCTCACAGAGTGGCTGACCCGACAGGCCGGCGCGCGGTCGGTGGTGGTGGGAAATGTGCGGCGGCTGTCCGGTGGTGCCATTTCCGTCAATCTGGCCATCGACCTGATGATCGAAGGCGGTGACGTGGCGGGCCCCTGTGCTGCGGTCTTGCGATCTGGATCGCCCAGCGGTGTCTCCGCCAGCCTGGACAAGGTGCGGGAAGCCGCGGTCCTGAAGGCCGCCTTCGACGCTGGCGTGATGGCCCCGGAACCGCTCTTCGTAGAAGCGACAGGCAATGTCCTGGGAGCCCCCTTCTACCTCATGCGCCGGGCCACGGGCCTGGCGGCCGGACACCGGTTGGTCAAGGCCCCTACCGTCCCGGCGCTGGCGTATGAGTTGGGCAGACAGTTGGGCCGCCTGCACGCCATCCGTCCCGGTGCGCCGGGCCTGGATTTCCTGCCCATGCCCACGAACAGCATCGTGGATGAGTGCCTGAACGCCTATCGTGACTGGCTGGGTGATGTGGCGGGGAAGGACCCGGTCTTGGCCTATGCCCTGCGCTGGCTGGACCGACGCCGCCCGGCCATGGGCGATCTGGTTCTGTCGCACCGTGATTACCGAACCGGCAATTACATGGTCGATGATGGGCGGCTGACAGCCATCATCGACTGGGAATTTGCCGGCTGGTCTGACGCGATGGAGGATATCGGCTGGTTCTGCGCCGCTTGCTGGCGGTTTGGTCAGCGCGCGCGGGAGGCCGGTGGTATCGGCAACCGGGCCGATTTCTACGCCGGTTATGAACAGGCGTCGGGCCGCAGCATCGATCATACCGCAGTTGGCTGGTGGGAGGTGATGGCGCATCTGCGCTGGGCCGCCATCGCGGTACAGCAGGCGATGCGCCATGTCTCCGGCGCGGAGCCATCGCTGGAACTAGCCCTGACCGGTCGGATGGTGACAGAGATCAGCTATGACATGCTGCAGCAGATCGACCGGATGGAAGGTGGCGCATGACCCCAGAACTGCCCGACGCCGGAAACCTGCTGGAAACGGCCTTGAACAGCCTGCGGACCGACCTTTTGCCCTACCTGCCCGACCATGCCCGCTACACCGGCCTGATGGTCGCCAATGCCTTGAGTATCGCCCTGCGTGACCTGCGCGCGGAGCCGGCACGGGCAGAGATGGAAGCCGCCATGACCCGTCTGATCGGTCGCAATGACGCGACAACCCTGTGTCGCGCCATCCAGGCCGGCAGATTTGACGCACCGGACCACGACAGCGCCCTTCGCCTGAACCTGCTGTTGATCACCAAGGCACGGCTGTCGATCAATAATCCGAAAGCCCTTGGCTGACCCTGCCCTTTGAGGCCCGTTGACGGCGGCCGGCCATGCACATACAGTGACCAATGACTCATCATTCATAATAATGCGGCGACAGGCCGCCGATTGAACAGCGGAGGATGCAACCCATGTCCGTGATCAATACCCAGCCGCCCCGACCCGCCGTCGAGCCCTCGCCGCCGCCGCCAATCCTGCGCGGCGACCCGATTACAGGCAACCGCTACACCAGCCGGGACTTCATGGCGCTGGAATGGGAGCGGATGTGGACACGTGTCTGGCATATTGGTGGCTGGGCGGCCGACCTGCCGCAGCCGGGTGATTACATCACGCACGCCATCGGGCAGGAAAGCATTCTGATGGTGCGGCAGGAGGATGGGTCGGTCGCCGCCTTCTACAATGTCTGCCCCCACCGCGGAAACCGGCTGGTGCATGGCGATCTGGGCCATGCCAAGGTTTTCACCTGCTCGTACCATTCCTGGCAGTTTGACCGGGCAGGCACCACCTGCCGCGTTCAGGACCCCGACGATTTCCCGCAGGGAAATCCCTGTGGCAAAGTCCGCCTGTCGGCCATCAAGTGCGAGGTCTGGGGCGGGTTTGTTTGGTTCAACATGGACCCCAACGCTCCGCCGCTGCGCCAATTTCTCGACCCTGTCGCCCCGCAATTTGACAAATACAGCATGGATGGTCAGGTTCGCGTCTTGTACCTGACGGCGGAAGTGAATTGTAACTGGAAGATCATCCACGACAATTTCAACGAAAGTTACCATCTGCCGACCCTGCATCCTGAATTATCGACCTTCATCGAAGATGCCTACCAGGACACGATGTTCGACCTGTACGCATCGGGCCACAACCGGATGCGGATGAAGGGCGGGCTGCCTTCCTTACGCGCACACAGCGTGACCGATGTAGCGCAGCCGTTGGACGATATCCTGCGCACCTGGGACCTGGACCCGACCAGCTTTCAAGGGCATGCCCGCGATGCCCGCCAGGCCCTTCAGCAGCAGAAACGCCGCCTGGGCACGGGACGCGGCTTTGCCCATTATGATCTGCTGGATGATGACCAACTGACCGATTATCACCACTATACGCTGTTTCCCAACGTATCCCTGACCATGAGTGCGGATGGGTTCCAGCTGCTGCGGCCACAGCCGCACCCGACCGATCCGGAAAAATGCATTTTCGACCATTGGTTCATGGTGCCCGTCGTGCCGGGCCAGACAGAAGCGATGACCCCCGTGGGTCCCCGCCCCCTGGCTGAAGCCGAACATGAAATCTTCAAGCATGGCGAGCAGACACTGGGCTTCGTCGCCGATCAAGACCTGTCAATTGCCGTCGGACAGCAACTCGGCCTGCGGTCCCGTGGCTTCAAGGATGCCTATCTGACAGGGCAGGAGTCGCGGGTGCGCCGGTTCCATGAAATGATCAATGATTATATCGAAGGGCGGCGCTGATGCCGCTGCTCATGCCTCCACCGTTGCCTTCGCGCGGCGGCGTGGGGCGGGTTTTGGGGTGGGTTCCGGCACTGATGTCAGCTCCTGTGCAGCCAGAAGCGGGGCCAATGGCCCTGCTTTGAGGCCTGTCGCCACGAACCGCAGATAGGTATCAAGGATATCGGGCGACAGCGGCTTGATCTTGCCATCGACCGCGCAGAACCGCATCAGCAGGTAAGAGCGCGCGCCCATCAGCATGCTGGCCACCTGTTCCAGCTCAATATCGCTGTAAAGCGGCGGGTCCTGGTCCTTCAGGCTGCGCCGCAGCGAGCGGACATAGCGTTCGACCAGCATGCCGATATGGGCGCGGAAGGCAGTGGGGGCAAAAAGCTCCGCCTCCATCATCAGCCGATACATATAAGGGTGCGCCACCAGATAGGCAAAATTCGCCTCCAGGCCCCGCCGCTCCACCTCCAGCAAGGAGGTGGCGTTGCGCACAGCATCGCTGATCTTATCCAGCATGCGCGCGCCCAGCGTGGGCAGCAGCAGGTCAAACAATTCCTGCTGCGATTTGAAATGCAGGTAGAAGGTGCCATGCGCCACCTTGGCCTTGGCCGTCACCCGCGCGATGGAACAGCCGGCATAGCCATAACGACCGACAATCTTCGCCGCTGCCTCAATCAAGGCAAGCCGCGTCGCCTCATTCTTCTCCACCTTTTCGGCAGAAGGCTTTCGTTTGCGAACCTGTGCGCTTGCCCCCACCGTCGACACTCCCTGCCCCTCGAACCATCATCGGCCGGATATCGGCCTACCTCATCATTAAGGTAATGATAGCAAGGGTTGTGGCAAGGGTTCAATCCGGGGCAACCACGATGGAGAGGCCGGCCAACGTTGGCGTCACCGGGATTTGACAGGACAGGCGCGAGTCCGCCGTCACGTCGGGCAGATCGGCGAGCAAGGCCGCCTCATCCGCGCTGACCGGCGGCAATTGGCCGGGGGCCGCGTTTTGCACATAGATGTGACAGGTACCGCAGGACATGTTCCCGCCGCAGGTACCCTCCACCGACAGCCCGGCATTGCGGAGCGCGACCATCAGGCTGTCACCATCAGCGGCTGCAAGTGTGTGGGCGGTTCCGTCGCGATCTTTTGCCAGAATAGGGGGCATGACACTTCCTTGACTGACTTCTGATTCATCGATCATAATCACGCTGAAGCGGGACAGGTCAAGCACCGGTTATCGCCGTTCGTGCAAAATGACAGGGGAGAGAAACCGATGACAGCGGCGGAGTTGGTCGGGATTGAACGGCGCGGTGCTGTGGCACAGGTCACCGTCAACCGTCCGGAAGCGTTGAATGCCCTGAACATGGGGCTGGCGCGCGCTGGATCAGGCGCTGGCGACGGTAGAGGCTGACCGATCTGTGCGGTCCGTCATCCTGACCGGCGCCGGCCGTGCCTTCATGGCCGGGGGGGATGTAAGGGAATTCGCACAGACCCTGGACGGGACCGCCACAGAGCGTCGGCAGTATTTCAACCGGCTCATTGACCATGCCCATGGCGCGGTACAGCGCATCTGGCGCATGCCCAAACCGGTGATCGCCGCAATCAACGGGCCTGTTGCAGGCTTTGGCATCGGGCTGGCCGCGGCCTGTGATGCCTCCATCGCCGCAGAGGGAGCGATGCTGTCGCTGGCTTACTGCCATCTGGGTGCCACACCCGACGGGGGGGCCACCATGATCCTGCCGCATCTGTGTGGCCTGAAACGCGCCAGCGAACTGGTGATGCTGGGCGACCGGATCAGTGCAGCAGACGCCAGGGTATTGGGTATCGTCAACCAGGTCGTGCCTGCGGACGCCCTTCCCACCACGGTGGAGGACCTAGCTCAGCGTCTGGCCAAGGGCCCCGCCGGCGCACATGGGGCTGGCAAGGCGCTGTTGCGCGGGCCGCTGACCGCCGCCTTCATGGCCCAGCTTTTGGCCGAAAAAGACCAGTTCGCCGCCCGCGCCGACAGTGCTGAGTTCGCCGAGGGGTTGCGGGCCTTTCTGGCGAAACGACGCCCGGATTTCATGGGCTGCGGCGCTTGACAAGGCCGGACACATCACACAATGTGACTGCCGGATCACTAATCAGCAATGACGCCTTGCGGCTGGACCAACCGGCCCCGCACATCATCATAAAACGGGAGGATAAGATGCCGTTCACGGGACCGGTGGAGGACCGTCTGGCCATCCGCGAATTGAACGAAACCTATGCAGATGCCGTCAACCAGCATAGTGCCGAAGATTGGGCATCGACCTGGGCCGAGGATAGTTTCTGGTGCCTGCCGCATGTGCCGGGCATGGAGAAATTGTCGGGCAAACAGACCATCGTCGATGCCTGGGTGGCGGCGATGAAACATTATCCCGACATTGTGTTCCTGGTGCTGCCTGGCTCCATCACGGTTGCGGGCGATCAAGCAACCGCGCGCATGTACACCGCAGAATCCTACACCGATGCCGAGGGTGTGGCGCGGCGCACCCATGGCCAGTATGACGATATCCTGGTGAAGATTGATGGGCGCTGGGCCTTCAAATCCCGCACATTCTCCGTGCGCTATTGGGTCTGAGGAGGGGTGTGATGGGACGTCTTGCCGGCAAGGGCGCCATCGTCATCGGCGCTGCCAATCGCGACAATATGGGCCAGGTCATCGCCCGCCGCTTCGCCGCCGAGGGGGCGACGGTGGTAGTGGCCGGCCGCAAGCGGGATGAGCTGGACCGGTTGGCCGATGAGATCGGTGGCCATGCCGCCCTGTGCGACATTACCAGTCGGGCCGATATCTTCGCCCTGGCGGCGTTCGCGAAGGATAAGCTGGGCCATGTCGACATTGCCCTGAATGCCACAGGCTGGGGCCTGTTGAAACCCTTCCTGGAGACGACCGAGGAAGAGTTTGATCAGATGAGCGCGCTTCAGTTCAAAGGCCCGTTCATGTTCTATCAGGCCGTGATCGGGGTCATGGATCGCGGCGGGTCGATCATTCAGATCAGTTCGGCCACCGCTACCATCATGTTGAACGACCACGCCGCCTATATGGGGGCCAAGGCCGGCACCGATCACATCATCCGCGTCGTCGCCCATGAATTCGGGCAGCGGGGCATCCGCGCCAATTCCATCTCCCCCGGCCTGACCGCCACACCAATGACGGCCGGCCATATGGCCATCCCCGGCCTGACAGAGGCGTTCCTGCCGGAATATCCGCTGGGGCGCATCGGCACGTCGGACGACATCGCCGCCGCCGCCGTCTGGCTGGCGTCTGATGAATGCTTCATGACGGGCGAGAATTTGCAGGTGAATGGCGGCCTGACCCTGCGCCGCAACCCCACACGCGAAGAGGTGGCGGCGTCCATTGCGCGGGCGGCGGGGGCCTGACGTCCCTACGCCCCCGCGACCTTGCGCTTGCGACGTGGTGTCAGGGGTACCACCTCCGCCGCTGATGCCGCTGGTGCTGCTGTCGCTTTGGCTGGTGCTTCCGGCTTGACCCCCAAACCCTCGGCGACAAAGCGCAGGTAGGTTTCGGTCAACTCGCGGGTCAGCGGTTTGAGGCAGTTGCCCTGCACGCAGAAGCGGGTCAGGAGGTAATAGCGCGCGCCCAGCAGCATGGAGATGACGGCGTCCAGCTGTTCCTCGCTGAAGGCAGGCTGGCTTTGGGCGGCCATGGAGCGGCGGAGCGATTTCTTGTAGGGTTTGGCCAGTTCCTCAAAATATTGACGATAGGCGACGGGGGCGTAGAGTTCCGCCTCCGACGTCACACGGTGCAGGTACGGGTGCTGCACCAGGTAATCAAAATTGGCCACTAGGCCACGATGTTCCAGTTCGATGAGGCTTCTGCTGTCGCGCACCGCCTTGCCGATCACCTCTAGCATCTCAGCGCCTAAGGCCGGCAGAAGCTGGTCGAACAGATCCTGCTGCGATTTGAAATGCAGATAGAAGGTGCCGTGCGCCACCTTGGCCCGCGCCGCCACCCGTGCGATGGAACAGCCAGCATAGCCATATTTGCCGATGACGCGCGCCGCAGCATTCAACAGACGCACCCGCGTCTCTACGTTCTTCTGCTGCTGTGCCTCTGACCGTCGGCGGCGGGGGGGAACAGGCTCCCCCTCGGGCCGATCTTCGGCAGGGGGGGCGGCTTTCGGCTTCCTGGATGGCACGGGATCACCCTGACTGATGCGGGTTGTGCGGACGGGCGCACATGAAATGATTAGTGACTCGAAAGTCATTTTGTCACAGTTCATTCCTGACTGCAATCCCAGTCTCGGTCCCATCAATTCGCCGTATTGAGCGAGCGAGAGCCGTTGACGGACAGGGATCACGACGTTATAATGACTAATGAATCAAAAATCATTGTCAGGAGGATGGGGCCCTGCCCCAAGGCCGCTTCAAGACCGGGAACCGTCATGGCACCCTATGCCCTGACCAACCGCGGCGGCCCCACCATGACCGCCTGACAGCACAGGGAGATTTCCATGCAGATCAGCCGCGAGCAGATGCTGCGGGCCTACCGCCAGATGGTGACAATCCGGGAGTTTGAGGAACGGATTCATGTCGATATCCAGCGCGGCGGAATCGCCGGCTTCACCCATCTTTACGCGGGCCAAGAAGCAGTGGCCGTCGGGGTGTGCGAACACCTGACGGATACGGACACCATCATCAGCACCCATCGTGGTCATGGTCACTGCATCGCCAAGGGCTGTGACGTCATCGGCATGATGAAAGAGATTTATGGCCGCCAGGATGGGCTGTGCAAGGGCAAGGGCGGGTCGATGCATATCGCCGATCTGGACCGGGGCATGCTGGGGGCCAACGGCATTGTCGGCGGCGGCCCCCCCATCGCCGTTGGGGCTGCCATCTCTGCCAAGGTGCTGAAGACAGGCGGCGTCGCCGTCTCGTTCAGCGGCGACGGGGCCAGCAACCAGGGCACCGTGTTTGAGGCCATGAACATGGCGGTGGTCCTGAAGGTCCCGAAGATTTTTGTGTTCGAAAACAATGGCTACAGCGAACATACCGGCTTCAGTTATGCGGTTGGCAGCAAGGATATCGTGCGCCGTACCGAAGGGTTCGGGATGCCGGTGTTCAAGGCCGACGGGTATGATTTCTTCTCCGTCTATGAGGCGATGCGTCAGGCCACGGAATTGTCGCGCCAGGGTGGCGGCCCCTGCGCCATCTATGCCGAATGCACCCGCTTTTTCGGGCATTTCGAAGGCGACCCCCAGCTTTACCGTGCCAAGGACGAGGTGGCGCGGCTGCGGGCCGAAAATGACAGCCTGAAAATCTTCCGCCAGCGGGTGACGGAAGCCAACCTGCTGCCCGGCGGGGACCTGGATCAGGTCGAAGGGGAGGTTCGTGATCTGATTGATCGCGCCGTGCGCGAGGCGGTTGCTGCCCCCGCCCCGACCGCCGCCGATGTCCTGACCGACGTCTATATCAGCTACTGAGTGGGAACCGTACCCATGCCCAAGATTTCCATGCGCCAGGCGATCAACGACGCCCTGCATCTTGAAATGGAACGTGACCCCCGCGTGATCGTGCTGGGGGAAGATGTATCCGGTGGAGCCGGCGGCACATCCGGGGAACGTGAGGCCGCCGGCGGCGTCTTCGGTCTGACCAAAGGGCTGCTGCCGCGGTTCGGTGAGGACCGCGTCATCGACACGCCGATCAGCGAAAGCTGCATCGTTGGTGCCGCCAATGGGGCGGCGCTGACGGGCCTGCGCCCCGTGGCGGAGATCATGTTCGCCGATTTTGTCGGTGTGTGCATGGACCAGCTGCTCAACCAGGCGGCCAAGTTCCGCTATATGTTTGGTGGCAAGGCGCGCACGCCGCTCGTCATCCGCATGACCTGTGGCGGCGGCATGAATGCGGCCGCCCAGCATTCGCAAACCATCTATCCCATCCTGACCAGCATTCCGGGCTTGAAGGTGGTGATCCCCTCCAACGCCTATGATGCCAAGGGCTTGCTGCTGACCGCCATCCGCGATGATGATCCGGTCATCTTTTTTGAGCATAAATCCCTGTACATGGATGAATGCGAGGTGCCGGACGGAGATTACACTATTCCCTTTGGTGAGGCCGCGATGGTGCGTGAAGGGGAGCATGTGACCGTCGTGGCGCTGGCCCGCATGGTGCCGCTGGCCATCGGCGTGGTGGATAAGCTGGCGGCAGAAGGCATCACCTGCGACCTGATCGACCCGCGCACCACCAGCCCGTTGGATGAGGAATCCATCCTGGAAAGCGTGCGGGCCACGGGCCGGCTGGTCGTCGTGGATGAAAGCCCCCCGCGCTGTTCCGTTGCCGCCGATATCGCGGCCATGGCCGCAGAGAAAGCCTTTCACCACCTGAAGGCCCCCATCATTCAGGTGACAGCCCCGCACACGCCGGTGCCGTTCGCGCGGGAATTGGAGGCCGCCTATCTGCCCTCGCCCGAGAAGATTGAAGCGGCCATCCGCAAAGTGCTTTCCGGCCGTTGATAAAGGGGTAACGCCGCGATGAACGCCATCACCCCGATCATCATGCCCAAATGGGGGCTGGAAATGTCGGAAGGGACGATTTCCAACTGGCATGTGGCAGAGGGTCAGACCCTGTCGCGTGGCATGGAAATCGTCGATATCGAAACCGCCAAGATCGTCAACACACTGGAATCCGATCTGGAAGGGGTGGTCCGACGCCTGATCGCCCCTGTCGGCCAGACCCTGCCCGTGGGTGCCCTGATCGCCATTGTCGCCGATGCCGCTGTGTCCGATGCCGATATCGACCGTTACCTGCGCGGCGATACCCCGGCACAGACGGCCGCCAACAGTGCGCCCACCAGCGCACCCACGCTTGACACAGCACCGGTGATTGACAGAACGGAACCGGCCGCGGCAGAGCGGGCGGCTGATCCCGATCTGGCGCGTCGCAACGAAGGGGTTCCCGCCACCCCCCTGGCGCGGCGCATCGCCAACCGCCATGGGGTGAACCTGTCGCGCATCACCGGCACCGGTCGCAACGGCCGCGTCAATCAGGAAGACGTGGAGGCATTTATCGCGGCCAATCCGGCGATGACATCCGCACCAGCACCGGCACCCGCAGTGACAGCAGCCCTGGACAACCGGTCGGTGCACGCCACCTCTCACGCCATCCGCATGGCCAACCGTCTGGGTATCGACCTGAAGCGCCTGGCCGGTACCGGTCGCCATGGCCGGGTGAATGTGGCGGATGTGGAACGGTTTGCGGCCGCCAGCGGCCTCACCGCCCCCGCCCCGGTGGCCAGCATCGCCCCGCCCGCAGGTCCTGCCGCGCGCAAACTGGCGGCCGACCTGGGTGTGTCGCTTTCTAGTGTCAACCCCACCGGACCCAAGGGGCACGCCACGAAAGAGGATGTGCGCAATGCCCTGGCGGCACCGGCAGGCGGCTTGGACCCGGACCCGATCCCAAAGGGCCGCGATCTGGTGCCCCATACGGCCATGCGCCGCGCGATTGCCACGGCCCTGACGGCCGCAAAGCGGGATGTGCCGCATTTCTATCTGACGGCCGACATCCTAATGGACGAGGTGCTGAGCCTGCGCGGTCAGTTGAACGCCATGGCGGGGGCGAAGATATCTGTCAATGATTTCATCGTTCGTGCCTCTGCCCTGGCGCTGGGCGATGTGCCGGACGTGAATGTGCAATGGACCGATGCCGGCATGCGCCGGTTCAATATGGCCAATATTGCCATTGCTGTGGCGATTGAGGGCGGCCTGGTCACGCCGGTCGTGCGGGATGCCGGTGGCAAACCCTTGAGGACCATTGCGGCAGAGACAGCGGCCCTGGCCAGCCGGGCACGTGATCGCCGGCTGACACAGGCGGACCTGTCTGACGGCAGCTTTACCGTTTCGAACCTGGGCATGTTCGGCGTCCGGGATTTCCAGGCGATCATCGCCCCGCCCCAGGCTGCCATTCTGGCCGTCGGTGCCACACGGCGGGAGGCGCGGGAGGAAGCGAACGGTGCCATGCGGTTCCGGTCGGTCATGTCGGTCACCCTGTCTTGCGACCACCGCGCCATTGATGGTGCCATCGGCGCCCGGTTCCTGGCCGCCCTACGCCAGCATCTGGAACAGCCATTGGGCCTGTTGAGCTGAACGGAAAGGAGCGCGTCACCATGACCGACCTTGATATCCTTCTGGCCAAGCAGGCCTTGCATGATCTGAACATGGCTTATAATCGGGCCGTGGACCGTGCCGATGAGGCGCTGTTGCGCAGCGTCTGGCACCCGGGTGCCACGGTCGATTTCGGGTATTTCACGGGATCGGCGACGGAATTCTGCGGTCTGGCGGTGGGGGCGACGGGCGGGCTGGCCCGATCCTTCCATATGGCCGGCAATGAATGGTTTGAGGTGCGGGGGGACAAGGCGGTGGGCGAGGTTTACAGCCTGACGCTGGCGGCCGCCGCGGGGGCCGACACCGACAGCATCCTATATGGTCGCTATTTGGACCGGTATGAACGGCGCGACGGCGTCTGGAAGTTCAGCCACCGCCAGTATCTGATGGACTGGAATGCCAGCCCGCCGCGCAGCGTGTCCTGGGATCAAGGCGTCTTCGCGCTGATGCGGCACCGGGGCGGCCACGCGCCCAACGATGCTGTTTATGCGCTGTGGGACACGTAAATCAGGGCGTTTGGCAGGCGACCCAGGTTGATCGCCCTGATCACCCTATTCTGTCTTCCCAGCCAAACGCCGGGAAGACAGAAGATTTTCGCCCTTCATCATTGGCATGAAAACGTGGGCCCTGGTGTTATCGCGCCAGGATGGTCACGGCCGATACGCCCGGCGCCCCGTAAACATGGGTATAGCCGGTGCGCAGCGTCTTCGGCACCTGCCGCGCCCCCGCATCCCCGCGCAGCTGCAGCACCGTTTCATAGACCTGCCGAAGACCCGATGCGCCTATCGGCTCGCCATTGGCCAGACAGCCACCGTCGGTGTTGACAGGCAGCTTGCCTTCCAGCCGGGTCATACCCTCACGCAGCCATTTCTCCTGCTCTCCGTCCTGGCAGAAGCCGTTTTCGGCCATATGCATGATCTCCGCCCCGCTTTCCGTGTCCTGCAACTGGGCAATGTCGATCTCATCCGGGCCGATGCCGGCCATGGCAAAGGCACCGCGCGCGGCGATGGGGGTCGCCCCCTCCCCATCCTCAACCGACAGGCTGGGGCTGAACACCTCAAACGACCCGGCCCCGCGCGTACGCATGGCCGCCGCCTTCAGCCAGACAGGTTTGCGCGTTAGTTGCGCTGCCCGCTTCGGGCTGGCCAGAATCAAGGCAACCGCCCCCTCACCCGGAGAGCAGAACATGTATTGGCGCAGCGGATCGCTGATCATGGTCGACTGCGCAATCTCTTCGTACGACAAGGCCCGCCGACGCCAGGCGTTGGGGTTCAACGCCCCATTGGCAAAGGCCTTTTCCGCCACCCGGATCAAGGTATCATCAGTAATGCCATGCAGGGCCATATAGCGCTGGATCTTCATGGCGAAGAACTGTGTGGTCAGCGCGAAACCGACCTCCCCATACCATTCCGGCAGGCCCCAATCGGCAGGGCGTACCCGGAACGAACCCTGTTCATGCTTGTCGAAACCGACCACAAGGCCCAGATCATACTGGCCCGACCGGATGGCCCCATAGGCGGAGATAAGCGCGCTGCCGCCTGTGGCGCAGCCATTGGCGACATTGATGAATTGCAGGCCGGTCAATCCCAGGTCCGACACCAGTGTGTCGGCATTTCCGGCATCCTGGCTGCCGCCATAGGCGAACTGCACCTGATCCCAGCCGACACCGGCATCGCCCAGCGCCTGCCGCACGGCAAAGGCACCCTGTTCCAAACCGGTGCGGTCGGGCGTCCGCCCGAACGGATGGATGCCAATCCCTACAATCGCCACATCCGACATGGCCCAACCCTCCCCCTTCTTCTTTCAACCAGCGGGATGACCGGTGTTCTCAAGCCACCGGTTGGAACGCAAACATCAGCAGGTCCTGTCCCTGTTCGTCGCGAAACAGCGGGCGGATGGTGAGGCGCATGGGCATGCCGATCCGCAACTGTTCTGGCGCGCAATCGACAAGCCTTGTTTCCACCCGCACCTGCCCCGGCAGTTCCACATAGCCCAGCGCAAACGGCCTGAACTCCCCCTTGGTTTCCCGACCCAGATAGGGGGGCTGCTTGGGCAGGAACCGTTGCACGGTCCAGCTCCACAACAGGCCTTCACGCGCCAGTTCGACCGGTGTTTCCCCCGGCCGACCCATAAATGGAAAACGCAGACGTCCCCTGCTATCCACCCCACCGATCAGGGCGGGATTGTCGCTGGGCCAGGTGAAGACATGGTCGGCAAGCGGCCTGCCCTCCATCCCCATGATGGTTCCTCCGTTACTATGCCGTTTTCGGGGGTGATCAACATCATGGCGGCGCCGATGCGTTGACTTTTGATTCATCAGTCATGATAATGGCGCCGACACGGGTGCTTGTCAATTGCGCAGCGGTCGCTAACCTGACCCGCAACAATCAAGCGCCACAGAACCAAAAGCCAATGAACAGGACAGAACGGGAGGACATCCGATGGACCTTCGGCTGACAGGGCGCAAGGCGCTGATCACCGGTTCCACACGCGGCATCGGCCGGCGCATCGCCGAGGCTCTGGCGCGGGAGGGCTGCGCCATCGCCATCGGTGCGCGCAAGATCGAGGAGGTGGAGAGTGCGGTGTCCGATCTCTCCGGCCTGGGTGTTACCGTGGTCGGTGCTGCCATGGATGCGGCCGAAGCGGGGTCGATCCGGGATTGGGTCACCCGCATGGGCGACGCCCTGGGCGGCATTGATATCCTGGTTCCCAATGTCTCAGCCGGCGGCAGCTTGAATGGCGAGCAGAGTTGGAATGATGCCTATCAGGTGGATGTGCTGGGGACATTGCGTGCCATTGAGGCCGCATTGCCGGCCCTGGAAGCATCGGACCAGGGGGCCATTACCATCACCGGTACCACGGCGGCTGTGGAGACCTTCATGGCGCCCATGGCCTATAACGCCATGAAGGGCGCGCTGATCGTGCATGCCAAGCAACTGTCGCAGACCCTGTTGCCCAAGGGTATCCGCGTCAACGTCGTCTCCCCCGGTCCCATTGAGTTTCCGGGCGGTGCCTGGGAGGGGATCAAGGCCGGGATGCCAGAACTTTACGCCGCCACCCTGGCGTCACAGCCGTCAGGCCGCCTGGGCACACCAGAGGAAGTGGCGGCCTGTGTCGCCTTCCTGTCCAGCCCGGCCGCCAGTTGGGTGACCGGGGTCAACCTCGTGGTTGACGGCGGCTACACCAAGCGCGTGCAGTTGTAACAGCCGGCGGGAGCGACAGGCATGTCCAACAGGATCGACGTCTATCTGGTGGCCGGTGGCAAATACCACGATATCAATTTCGCACGGCTAGAGCTGTTGAAGCTGCTGGCCGAACATGAAGATATCCGCGTCGAGGTCGGCCCCGACTACAGTCGCATCGACGAAATCGAAGCAGCCGATATCCTGGTCACCTATACCTGTGACGTGCTGCCGACGGTCGAGCAGCAGGCAGGTCTGCGCCGCTTCTTGGCTAAGGGCGGCCGGTGGCTTGCCCTGCATGGCACCAACTCTGTCATCCGATTCCTGGATGACGGGCGCATCGACTGTCCAGACCTGGATGCCGACCTGTCGGACATGCTGGGCAGCCAGTTCCGCGCCCATCCGCCCATCTGCAGGTATGAGATCCAGGTCACGGACAGCGCCCACCCCCTGATGCGGGGGATAAAGAATTTCTGGGTGGAGGATGAGCTTTATCTAGGCACGGTCAGCCCTGGCAATAAAACCCTGCTGCACACACGCTGGGGCGGCACCTGCGCGCCGTTTGTGCATGAGGATTGGCCGGAGGCAGACCACCCCGTGATGTATCTGCGCGACCATGGGGCGGGTCAGGTTCTGTATTTGGTGCTGGGCCATTGCCGGGGCAAGCATGACCTGCGCCCCCTGATGGAGGAATACCCCCATAACGAGCGTTGCTCGTGGCAAAGCCCGGTATTCTATGATCTGCTGCGTCGGGGTATCCGCTGGGGGATGGCGCGCAGCGATGATGGCGCGGGGTTTTAATCCCTCAACCCTTCATCCCCAGCAGCACGCGCCCACCCTCTACCTTCACCGGAAAGCAGGTCAGGGGGCGGTAGCCGGTGCCACCCAGGGCACGGCCACTGACAAGGTCAAAACGGGCGCCGTGCAGGGGACAGGAGATGCTGTTCTGTCGCAGCCGCCCCTCATGCAGGGGCGATTCCGCATGCGGGCACCGGTTGCGCAGGGCAAAAACCCCCGCCGGCACCCGGCACAGCAGAACCTCCTCCCCCGCTAACATGAGAAGCCGCTTCTCGCCGGTGGGCAGCTCATCTATCGAAATCAGATCATGATAGGTCAGTTTTTCGGCGGAGTTTTCACCGGACATACGTGCACCCTGGACAAAATCGGCAAGGAACAAGGGGTTCACTGGATGATGATTGCTGATCATTGAATCATCAGTCAACGCAAAAATCATCAGGACGCCACTCCAGACCGTTGACGAACAGACAGCGCCACACTAGTCTGATTTGTGACTCACCAATCATAACAAAAATCTGGAGGAAGGCCATGTTAGGGATCGACCTCATGCGCGACCCGGCCATCCAGGCGTTCCGGGCAGATGTGAAGCAGTTCTGTGAAAAGAACCTGCCCCGCGACATCCGCGACAAGGTGCTGGCGGGCCAGCATCTGGCCAAATCGGACTATGTCCGCTGGCAGAAGATCCTGTTCGATAAGGGCTGGATTGTCGGCCATTGGCCGCGTGCCTATGGCGGGCAGGACTGGACGCCCCTGCAACGCGCCATCTTTGACGATGAAACCAGCAAGGCGGGCGCACCCTGGCTGACACCGTTTGGCGTTTGCTATGCCGGACCCGTCATCTACACCTTTGGCAGCGCGCAGCAGAAGGAACGGTATCTTCCCGGTATCCGCAGTACTGACACCTGGTGGTGCCAGGGCTATTCAGAGCCGGGTGCCGGGTCGGACCTAGCCAACATCAAGACCCGCGCCGTCCGCGACGGCGATCAATACGTCGTCAGCGGGCAGAAGACTTGGACAACCATGGCGCAATGGGCCGACATGATGTTCGCCCTGGTCCGCACCAGCAATGACGGCAAGCCGCAAAACGGCATTTCCTTCCTGCTGATCGATATGAATTCGCCCGGCGTCACGGTCCGGCCTATCATCAGCATCGATAAATGCCATCACCTGAACGAAGTGTTTCTGGACGATGTTAGGGTGCCGGTCGAGAATCTGGTGGGGGTGGAAGGGCGCGGCTGGACCTATGCCAAGTTCCTGCTGAACAATGAGCGCCTGTTGGGCGCGGAGGTGGGGAAATCTACCCGCCTTCTGCATCAGCTGCGCCAGACCATGGCCGATATCCGCGAGGGAGGCCGCCCCCTGACAGACGATCCGCACTGGCGGCGACGTCTGGGCGAACTGCGCGCCCGGCTTCTGGCGCTGGAGGCTGTATGTAATGAGTATCTGGCCGCGGCTGAGGCGGGATCCACGCCCGGACTGGAAGTCTCAGCGCTGAAGATCATGGGATCAGAACTTATCCAGGGCATCACCGGCGCCATGGTTGACGCCCTGGCCATCAAGGGACTGGTCTATCAGACAGAGGGGCTGGAACCGGGCTGGCAGGCACCGCTGGTCGGTGTGCCCGGGGCACCCGGAATGATCCGCGAACATCTGCATGATCGCGCCACGACCATCTATGGCGGCGCCAACGAGATACAACGCAACATCCTGGCAAAGGCCGTCCTTGGCCTCTAGGGAGCATCATGTCGGCATTCACCCAAGAAGACCGCAACATGCTGGCCGACAGCCTCAACCGCTTCGTGGAGGAGGCCTATGACGGGGAACGGCGGTTCGCGATCCTGAAATCAGACGATGGGTTCGGCCGTCAGGAATGGGCCACCTATGCAGAACTGGGTTGGCTTGGTATCGCCATTGACGAGAGGCATGGCGGTTCGGGCGGCGGGCTGGCTGAACTGGCGGTTCTCATGCGGGCCGCCGGGCGTGGCCTGCTGATGGAACCGCTGCTGCCGACCCTGATCCTGGCGGCGGGCGCCATTTCGCAGGGCGGCAGTGCGGAACAGAAGGCCCTGTGGCTGCCCGCCATCGCCGAAGGCCGGGCCATCCTTACCCTGGCACAGGATGATGCCGCCCAAGACGCGGCACCCGTGACCGCCACCAAGGCTGGCGACGACTATATCCTGTCTGGCCAGCGGGGCTTTGTTCTTTATGGCGCTGCGGCTGACCGCATCATCGTGAAGGCCGATCTGGCGGGCAATACGGCGCTGTTCCTTGTCCCCCCCACCGCGCACGGTGTCAGTCTGGCCCACGCGCGCAGCATCGATGACCGCCCCGTCGCCGATCTGGTGCTGGACAATGTCCGCGTTGCAGCGGGCGACTGTTTGCCAGGCGGCGATGCCCGCCTGCTGGAGAGCCTGAACCAGACGGCGGCGCTTGCTGTCTGCGCGGAGGCCGTGGGTGCCATGGAAATTGCAAACCGCCTGACCTTGGACTATCTGAAAACCCGCACACAGTTCGGCACCACCATCGGCAGCTTTCAGGTGCCACAGCACCGGATGGTCGATATGACCTTGGCCGCGCAGGAAGCCGCTGCCATCACCTGGGCCGCCATTGGTGCAGCCAGCGTCCAGGCCCCGGATGCCGACCTTCTGACCGCCGCTGCCAAGGCGCGCAGCGCCGCCGCCGCCCGCCTGATCGGCGAACAGGCTATCCAATTGCATGGCGGCATCGGCATGACAGAAGAGTATGTTATCGGGCATTACTATCGACGCCTGATGCTGCTGGAGACCTTGTTTGGAGGTGCGGGCTGGCATCTGGACCGATTGGGCGGTTGGACAGCCGCCGGCATGGCGGAAGGAAGTGTGTGATGGCATTGCCCACGGCATTGGTCCCGGCAAAGGCACGCCCAACCTGGACGGCACAGCCGCTGGCCGTGCTGGCCCGTCAGCATGCCGAACAGTCGCCGGATACGGTGGCCTTCCTGAACCAGGATCAACATGCCTGCACATATGCCAGCCTGCTGACGGACGCTGAAGCCCTGGCGGTGGGGCTCTGGGACCTGGGTCTGCGGCCGGGCGACGTCATCAGCTTCCAATTGCCCAACTGGATGGAGGCCGTACTGGTAGACATAGCGGCCAGCCTACTGGGACTAGTCTGCAACCCCATCGTACCCATCTACCGGGGGGCCGAGGTGGGCCTGATCCTGGCCGACTGCAAAAGCCGGCTGATCTTCATCCCCGATACCTATCGCGGTTTCAGCTACACCGACATGCTGACGGGACTGCGCCCATCCCTGCCTGACCTGCGCCATGTTGTGCACGTGCGCGCGGCCGGGGCACCGCTGTCACTGGCGGCGCTGATCCAATCCGGTCGGGGGCGACGCATCGACTGGCCGACCGTCGCCGCCGATGCGTTGAAGCTGGTCATGTACACGTCGGGCACAACAGGCCGGCCCAAGGCCGTGATGCATAATCACCATTCCATTGCCCGCGTGTCCCACATCTATATGGGCTACTGGGGGCTGGTGCCAGGCGACCTGATGCTGATGCCCTCGCCCGTTACCCATATCACCGGCTATTCCAACGGCATCGAGCTTCCTTTCACCGACGGCACCCGCACCCTGTTCATGGAACGCTGGAACGCGGACGAGGCGGTGGCGCTGATCGACCGGTACGGGGTGAACATCACCATCGGCGCGACGCCGTTCCTTCAGGAACTGCTGGAGGCGGCGGAGCGGGCGGCGTCGCGCCTACCCTCGCTAAAGATTTTCGCCTGCGGGGGGGCTGCGGTCCCGCCGGACCTCATCCGCCGCGCCAACGCGCTGTTCGCGTGTGGCCGGGCCTTCCGGGTCTATGGCAGTACCGAGGCCCCGCTGATTACCCAGGGCTGCATGGGGGCGGACGAACTGGAGATGGCGGCCACCACAGACGGCAAGGTCATCGACTACGACATCCGCATTGTGGACGAGGCCGGCACCGCCCTGGACTGCGGCCAGGATGGCGAAATCCTGGTGCGGGGCCCGTCCTTGTTCATGGGCTATGCCGATGCAGAGCAGACGCGCGAGGCCCTGGACAGCGATGGCTATTTCCGCACAGGCGATATCGGGCACCTGACGCCTGCTGGCGCGATTGTCATCACGGGCCGCAAGAAGGACCTGATCATCCGGGGCGGTGAAAACCTCTCCGCCAAGGATATTGAGGATGTGCTGCACCGTCATCCCGGTGTGCAGGAAGCGGCGGCTGTATCCATGCCACATCCGCGGCTGGGCGAGACAGTCTGCGTCTATGTGGTGCCACAGCCGGGGGCAACACCCGATCTGGACAGCGTCACCCGGCACGTGGCAGCGGCGGGGCTGGCCAAGCAGAAATTCCCCGAACGGGTGGAACTGGTGTCCGACCTGCCCCGCACTGCGTCGGGCAAGGTGCGTAAGGACATCCTGCGCCAACGGATCGCGGCACAGATCGCAGAAGAACAGGGAGGCGTGAATGGCAAGGCTTGACGGCAAGGTGGCACTGGTCACCGGCGGCACGGCGGGCATTGGTGCTGCGGCGGTGCGGCGTCTGTCGGCCGATGGGGCCAAGGTGGTGTTCACGGGTTCCAATGCTGCCGCCGCCGAAGCGGTGAGCCAGGAGACGGGTGCCCATTTCCAGGCCCATGACGTGACGGATGAGGCCGCCTGGCCTGCCCTGATGCAGACCATTGCTGAACGGTTCGGGCGGCTGGACATCGCCTTTGCCAATGCCGGCATTGAAGTCGGCGATGGCAGTATCGAGACCATCGGGCTTGCCGCCTGGAACCGCATCATGGCCGTCAATGTGACGGGCACCATGCTGACCTGTCAGCATGCGATTGCCGCCATGAAGGCCAATCCCGGCGGTTCCGGCGGGTCGATCATCATCAATTCCTCCATTAACGGTCTGGTGGGCCTGCCGGCGAACATCGCCTACACGACCTCCAAGGGGGCCGTCCGCCTGCTGGCCAAGTCGGTGGCGGTGCATTGTGCGCGGACGAAGACCAATATCCGCTGCAACTCCATCCATCCGGGCATCATTGACACGCCGATCATCCGCCGGGCCGTGGCCGACACAACGGACCCCGAGGCCTCGCTGGCCTATCTGGGCAACATCTCGCCCCTGGGCCGCCTAGGCCAGGTGGAGGAAGTGGCGGCCCTGGTCAGCTTCCTGGCCAGCGAGGACTCCTCCCTGATCAACGGGGCGGAACTGGTGGCCGATGGCGGCACCACCGCAGGGCTGGTCGGGGTGTAAGTCGGAACAGGCTTTGTAAAAACAAAAGGTTCAGGGAGGTTGCCGTGCCAGATGATCTTTCGTCACAACCCAAACCCGGCGAGGCCCGCTGCCCCGGCACGTCGTGGAACGATCTGATGGATACGGACACGCGCCCCGTGCCCGATTTCCTGCGTCAGGAAAGCTATCAGTATATGGGCAGCGCGCCGTTGCAGGCCGATCGCTACACCAGCCCCACCTTTTTCCGCCAAGAGCTGGAAAAGATGTGGCCGCGCGTCTGGCAGTTTGCGGCCCGTGAAGAGGATATGCCGGAACCGGGCGACTTCGTGCTGTATGAAAATGCCGGCCGGTCCTATCTGGTGACAAGGCAGCAGGATGGGTCCATCCGCGCCTTCCATAATGTCTGCCTGCATCGCGGGCGCAAGCTGCGCCTAGAAAGCGGATCAGCGGCGGAGTTCAAATGTCCCTTCCATGGATTTGCCTGGAGCACCGATGGCAGTCTGAAGAACATCCCCTGCCGCTGGGACTTTCCGCACCTGCAGGACGAAGAGCTGGCGCTGCCCGAAGCGCAGGTGGGACGTTGGGCGGGCTATATCTTCATCCGCGAGTCCGCCGAAGGCCCCAGCCTGGAGGACTACCTGGCCCCCCTGCCCGACTTCTTCAAACGTTGGCGGCACGAGGAGTGCACCACCGTGATCTGGGTGGGCAAGGTGGTGAATGCCAATTGGAAGGTAGTGGCGGAAGCCTTTATGGAAGCTTGGCACACGGTGGAGACGCACCCCCAGATCCTGCCCTTCACCGGCGATGCCAACACCCAGTACAGCACCTATGGCGACCATGTGAACGCCGCCCTGACGCCGTTCGCCGTCATGTCCCCGCATATTGACCCCGCCGGCAAGGCGCAGCAATGGATCGTGGATGAGTTCCTGAAGTATAATGGGCGCGCCGGTGGCACTGAAATGTCAGTTGATGTGCCAGACGGGATGACCGCACGCCGGGCCATGGCCGCCGCCAACCGCGAAAAATATCAGGCGGACAGCGGTTATGATCACAGCCATGTGACCGATGCCGAGCTGCTGGACGCCTTTGTCTATAACGTGTTCCCGAACTTCGCTCCCTGGGGCGGGTTCATGCCCAACATCGTCTATCGCTGGCGGCCCTGGCCTGATCAGGACAAGACCCTGATGGAGGTGCGCATCCTGGTCCGCCTGCCCGCGGATGCACCAAAGCCGCCACCCGTGGAGATGAACTTCCTGGGGCCGGACCAGCCCTGGACCGACGCCAAAGAGCTGGGCGTGCTGGGTGATGTGTTCCAGCAGGATATGGAGAACCTGCCCTTTGTTCAGGACGGCCTGAAATGTTCCAAGAACGGTCAGGTGCAACTGGGCAATTACCAGGAAATCCGGGTGCGGCATCTGCATGCGACCCTGGACAAGTACTTGGCTTGAATGAGCCGTGGCGGGGCGCGTTGCCCCTCGCCCCGTCCACCCCCTTGTCGGAGCCTCCCATGCAAGGAAACGCGCGCCCGACCCATGACTGGTCCCTTGCAGCCGACCCGGAGGCTGCGATCTGCCCGTTCAGGGCGGCGGCAAAGCTGCATGAGGGGCCGGACATCTTCTTCGTGCCGGGGGAGGCGCATGTCCGCGCGGCCGGGTTGGGCGGCAACTGGGTGGTGACACGCCATGCCTTGCAGGAGGAAATCCTGCTGGACCCCGTGCGGTTTTCCAGTCACCTGTCCATCGGCTTTTCGCGTCTGGTCGGCGACAACTGGCCGCTGGTGCCGCTGGAATTGGACCCGCCGGAACATGCGCTTTACCGCAAGGTTCTGCTGCCCTGGTTCAGCCCAGGCAAGGCCAGGGAAATGGCCGGAGACATCCGGCGGCTGGCCGTCACCTTGATCGAGGGGTTCCGGGAGAGCGGTGGTGTCGACTTCATCACGGGCTTTGCCCAACCCTTTCCCGTTACCGTCTTCCTGCTGATGATGGGACTGCCGGCCGACAGGATGGCAACCTTCATCGCCTGGGAGGATGATCTGCTGCGGGGCGCTGATATGCAGGTCCGGGCGGCGGCCGCGGCGCAGATCAAGACATTTCTGCTGGATCTGATCGAACAGCGGCGCCGTTCCCCAGGCGACGACATCGTCTCCTACCTCATCGCCTACGATCTGGACGGCGCGCCCATTCCCGATGACAGGCTGTTGGGTCTCTGCTTCATGCTGTTTGCCGGTGGGCTGGACACCGTGACCTCAGTGCTTGGCTTTGTCTTCCGCGAGCTGGCGATGCGCCCGATACTGCAAGCAAGCCTGCGTGCGCACCCCGACAATGCCAACAAGGCGGCGGATGAATTCATCCGTGCCTTCGGGGTGGTCAATACCTTCCGCTACGCCACGTGCGACATGCATTTCCATGGTGTGGCCATCGCCAGGGGCGACCTGATCCAACTGCCCCTGGGGTTGGCGTCGCGCGATGCGCGGATGCATGCCGATCCACATCGGATCGACTTTGGCCGCACCACGAAACGCTCCCTCTCCTTCTCAACCGGCCCCCATACCTGCGCCGGGATGCATCTGGCCCGAACGGAGATCCGCATCGCCCTGGAAGAATGGATCGCCCGCGTGCCGGAATGGCGCATCAGCGACGCAGAACGCATTACGACCGCCACGGAAAGTGTGTGGGCCCTGCACCATCTGCCTTTGGCTTGGGGATAGCCGGTAACGGGGCCGTCTGCTGACCGCGGCGGCCCCGGTACATCGTCAGCCGTTTGCCCGCGCCACGGCGGCGGTGACCGCAGCGCTGTTGTAGTAATAGGGCTTTATAGCTGCCACCCGCCCATCCTCGGCAAAGTGGAAAACCTCCACCAGCTCAAGCGGTTCGCCAACAGGTGGCACCAGTTGCAGCAGATAGACGACATGATTGCCAGCGGCCATCTTGTTCAGCACCTCAATCCGCGCTTCGCCCAGGGAGGTGCTGAGCACCTTTGCATACAGCTCACGCAGGGCCCCCTTGCCACTGTAGGTGCCAGCGAAGGGCAATGTCTCTGCCTCGGTGATGATCAGGTCATCACATAGCATGCTTTCGGCCAAGGCCCAGTTGCCGGTCGCGGTGGCACCGTACAGGGCCTCAGCGGTCGCCAGGTTGCGGGCGGGGATATCAATCTGTGCCACTTCTTCCTCCATGATCGCCCCACCAAAAGCCTGCAAGCGGGCCCGCCGAGATGGGTTGTGTGATTTATGATTCGATAGTCATTAGGATGGTACGACACGGCGCTGTCAAGCCCGGCCATCAACCCTCTGGGCGGTTTCCCACCCCAAGATTTCATGTCTGTTTTCACCGATAAATCGTCAATCGGAATGCAAAGGTGGATTGACGTCGGTGAATGGCTTCGATAGAGTGATTAATGACTCATGAATCATCAAATCTAGGCAGGAGTGTATCGACGCTCGACACCCCGAAGCCGATGCAACGCCCATAAGAGTCGCTGCACACAAGCCCACAAAAAGAAGACATCCACAGGGAGGATTTTCACCATGGCTTGCGCACCCGCCTTTCGCCCCACCCTGCTGGCCGCTGCGGCCCTGGCCGCGCTTGGCGCACCGCCAGCCCTGGCCCAGGCGCCTGGGAGTGCAACCGGCACTCAACTTGAAGCGCTGGAGGAGATCATTGTCACGGCTCGCCGCCGTTCTGAAACCTTGCAGGAGACGCCGCTGGCCGTCACGGCCATTACCCCAACGCAGTTGGAAAGCAAGGCGACCCTGAACATTGGCGACCTGATGGGCTCTGCACCCAACGTTCTCATTACGCAGCAGAATTCTGGTGCCGCCGCCGCCAACGTCTCCATCCGGGGGCTGTCTTTTGCCGACGTGGAGAAGTCTTTCGACCCAACCGTGGCTATCGTGGTCGATGGTGTCTTCATTGGCACCAGCACCGGTGCCTTCCTGGATTTCTTTGACATTGACAGTATCGAAGTGCTGCGTGGCCCGCAGGGGACATTGTTCGGCCGTAATACCATCGGCGGCGTGATCAATATCCGCCGCTCCCGCCCCACCGGAGAGAATGGCGGCAAGCTCGAATTCAGCTATGGCAAGTACAACACCTGGGCTACCCGTGCGATCCTCAATACCAGCCTGATCCAGGACAAGCTGGCCGCAAAGTTTTTTTACTTTCACAATGAAAGTGACGGTTACTACCGGCAGGGCATCACCGGCAAGCGGGTGGGCGGCAACAATAATGAGAATTTCGGTGCAAGCTTCCTGCTGACCCCAACCGAGAATTTCGAAGCCTTGCTGACGCTGGAGAAGCAGGTTCAGGACTTTGAGCCGGTAAATTCAAACATCTCCAAGACGGGGGAGGTGTTCTGCGCCTTTGTGCCCGCCAACCAGTGCAATCGCAACACTCGCAGCGACCTTTACACTGTCTTCAATAGCCCAGCCCATTCCAACTACAAGTCACCCGCAGCGACGTTGGAGATGAACCTCGATACAGACGGCATCGACTTCACTTCCGTCACGGGCTATCGCACCTCGGATGAAGCCCAGACCCAGGATTTTGACGCCTCCTCCGCCGACCTTTACTACACGAACCGTATTCAGGATTACTGGCAGTTTAGTCAGGAGCTGCGCGGCGCCGGTAATCTGACCGATAGTTTCGACTATGTGATCGGCGGCTTTTACTATGAAAGCAAATTCGACCTGTTCCAGGCGACCCGCCTGTTCGGGGCCGTCAACGCGGCCGCCGATCAGTATAATACCGGCCGCGCCAAATCCTATGCTGTGTTCGGTGACTTCAACTGGAAGCTGGCGGATCAATGGCGCCTGTCGGGCGGTGCCCGCTGGACCCATGATGAAAAGCAGCAGGTGAACAGGGTCGGTCCCGCGCAATATCCCAATGCCAAGTATAGTGGAAGCAAGTTCACGCCGAAGGTCGTGCTCGACTATCGACCCGATGACGACAACATGCTTTATGCTTCCTGGTCGCGCGGCTACCGTTCGGGCGGCTTCTCCAGCCGTGGTCAGACCCTGGTCTCTTCCACCACGCCGTTCGGCCCGGAAACCGTCGACAGCTATGAGGCGGGCATCAAAAGCGCGTTGCTGGAAAACCGCCTGCAAGTGAACCTGGCCGGTTATGTGTCGGACTATAGCGACCTGCAGCAAAACACGACCATTCCCACGACCATTGGCACAGGCAACGAAACCATCGTCACTAATGTCGGCAGCGCCAAGATCAAAGGCATCGAACTGGATGTCACGGCCCGGATCAGCTACGCCTTTAAGGTCACGGCGTCATTGGGTATCCAGGACAGCAAGTTCAGCGGTTTCATCACCTCTGCCCCGAATGCCGCCGGCCGGCTGGTGCGGTTCGACTATTCCGACGTGAAGATGATCTATTCACCCGACCTTACTGGATCGCTAACGGCGGAATATACGGTCCCGCTGGATGCCGGCGATCTGGTGTTCAGCGGCAGCTACCGGTACATTGGCGACTATGATCAGCAGATTTCGCTGGGCGCGACACAAGTGGATGCCGCCGGAAACGTAAAGGTTCTGTCCAACGATCCGCGCGTACGCTCCGACAAGCAGAACCTCTTTGATGCGTCGGCCACCTTTAACTTCGACGTGGGCGACAACAAGGGCAAGGTCACGCTCTATGGCCGCAACCTGTTCGATGATCGCGGCCCCAATGCCGCCTTCACCGTCGCCGGGCTCTGGTCTTTCTCCTCCGGGCGTGAGCCCCGGACCTATGGCATCTCGCTCGGGTACGAGTTCTGATGCCAACGCCGGCGAGGGCCTGCGGTCCCGCCGGCGGTTTTCTTTATTGAGGGAGCCTGAGCAATGGCATCCAATCGCCGCATCACCCTGCGCGCGCATCCTTCCGGCAACCCGCTTCCCAGCGACTTTTCCCTGATCGAAGAGGCGGTACCCCAACCCGGTCCTGGGGAAATGCGGGTCCGCAACCTGTACTTCTCCATGGAACCCGCCATTCGCGGCTGGCTGGATGGCAAGGACAATTATTTCCAGGCGATCCCCTTGGGCGGCGTCATCCGGGGGCCGTCCCTGGGCATCGTGGAGGTCTCCAACCTGGAGGGGTTTAAACCCGGCGACCATGTCTGGGGCCTGACCCATTGGGAGGATTATTCCATCCTGTCCGCAGAGACCATCCTGCTGGAGCGCTTGGATGTCAGTTGGAATGTGCCCCTGTCTCACTATGTCGGCGCATTGGGACCATCAGGACTAACGGCCTATGTTGGTCTGCATGATGTGGGCCGGATCAAGGCGGGGGACACGGTCGTCATCTCTGCGGCCGCCGGTGCGGTTGGCAGTGTGGCCGGGCAGATCGCCCGGTTGCGTGGCTGCCGCGTGGTCGGGCTGGCCGGATCGGCGGAAAAGGCAGCAATCCTGACCGAGAGGCTGGGCTTCCACGCTGCCATCAATTACCGCGCCGTTGGTGACCTGGGGGCCGCTATCGCCGATGCCTGCCCCGACGGGGTGGATGTCTATTTCGATAATGTCGGCGGTCGCACCCTGGATGCCCTGCTGCCGCGCATGCGGGATTTCGGGCGCATCATCTGCTGCGGCATGATTTCCGACTATAACAATCAGGCTAGCCCCACGCCCGTCCACAATCTGTGGCAGGTGGTGGCCAAGCAATTGACCATGCGCGGCTTTTTGCTGTTTTCCCACATGGACACCCTACCCCAGGCACGCCATGACCTGCACCAATGGGCGGCGGATGGAAAGCTGGTGGCGCTGGAGAATGTCACCCATGGCATTGCCAACGCGCCCGACAGTTTCTGCCGCCTGATGGCAGGGGAAACAATCGGGAAAACGGTCCTGGCGGTGGACTGACCCGATTGCACCGGGAAGAGCAACCATGGTCATCCGGTATGATGCGCCAAGGAAAATGCTGTTGGTCACGCGGGGCCACCCTTTCGACCAACCCGCTTTCTTCGCCCTGTTCGATGCGTTGGAGGGATTTGCCTGGGCCCATGTCGAACACCCGGCCGCCCCCTATCTGATGGAGCCGGAGCGGCTGGTGGAATTCGACTGCCTGGTTTTCTATGACATGCCGGGCCTGCTGTTCCAGCCTGGTCAGCCGGTCCGGCAGGTCGAGCCACCAGAGATGATGAAACGCGGCATTGAGCGACTGCTGGAACAGGGAAAGCCAATGCTGTTCCTGCACCATGCACTGGCCGGCTGGCCCGCCTGGGACCGCTGGGCCCAGATCATGGGCGGGCGGTTTCATTACAGCCCGGATGCCGCCCGCGACCTGCATGACAGTGGCTATCGCCATGATGTCAGCCACCATGTCCGCGTGGTGGCGGATCATCCCGTGACAGCCGGACTGGGCACCGGCTTTGACATCACCGACGAGCTGTATCTGGTTCAGATTGAAGAGGGCGACAAGCTGCCCCTGCTGCGCAGCAGCCACAGCTTCACCCGCGACAATTTCTATTCCGCGGACCTGGCCGTGCAGGGACGGATGTTCTGCAATGAGGACTGGATGCATCCGCCCGGCAGCGACCTGATCGCCTGGGCCAAGCGCGCGGGCGATGCGCCCGTGGTCTATATCCAGTGCGGGGACGGGCCATCAGCCTATGATAACCCGCCTATCGCGGGTTGATCGCAAATGCCGTGACCTGGTTGACCGGGCCGGAGGCGGCTGAATGGGCGCGGCACTTTCCGGCCGCGCCCTGATCCCTCACCGGGCGGTATAGCCGCCATCAATCACCAGTTCCGACCCGACCATATAGCTTGACGCCGGTGAGGCCAGGAACAGCACGCCGGCGGCAATCTCTTCCGGCTTGGCTTGACGCCCGATCGGGTGCATGGCGTTCACGGCCTGCGTCGCCTGCTCCACCGAGGCCATCGACCCCAGCTCCACATAGCGGTTGATGATATCCTCGATCATGGCCGTTCCCACCGCCCCCGGATGCACGGAATTGACGCGGATCGGATAGCCAAGGGCACAGAATTCCAGCGCCGCCGATTTGGTCAGCATCAGCACCGCCGCCTTGGAGGTGCAGTAGGCGGCATTGAACGGCGCCCCGCGCAGGCCCCCCACCGACGAGATATTGATGATCGACGCGCCGCCGGGCCGGTCAGCCCCGGCCTCGCGCAACAGGGGAAGTGCCGCCTGGATGCCCAGCAGCGTGCCTTCGACATTCACCGCCTGACACAGGCGCCATTGATCCAGGGTGGTTTCCGCGATGCTGGCCACCAGCGGGATGCCGGCATTGTTGACCAGCACATCCAGCCTGCCATGCCGCTTGCGGATATCCCGCATCAAGGTGGACCAGGCGTCACCGTCACGCACATCCAGAACAGCCTTTTCCCCGGCCACCGGGGCGGCATCCGCCGGCCATTGACGGTCGGCAGCCACGACATGGGCGCCTGCATTCGATAGCGCGGTACAGATCGCGCGGCCGATGCCGCCGCCCGCCCCGGTCACCAGGGCGACAGCCCCGCTCAGATCCTGGCTCATGACCCTTTCCCCCTATTGTGCCGTCCAGCCGCCATCGACCACCAGTTCCGACCCGGTCATATAGCTGGCATCGCTGCTGGCCAGAAAGGCGATGGCGGCGGCGATCTCATCAGGCTGGGCCAGGCGCTTCACCGGCGTCATGCCGGCAATGGCATCCATCAGGTCCTGGGCCTTGGCGGCCTTGCCCTGGTCGACCCAGCGCTGCATGCCGACATGCAGTAAAGGCGTTTCGACAAAGCCCGGATGGATGGAATTGACCCGGATCGGCTTCTGCGCGTGGGCGAATTCAATCGCCACTGCCTTGGTGAACAGGCGCACCGCCCCTTTGCTGGTATTATAAGCCGATGTCTCGGCAAACCCGACCAACCCCATGATGGAGGCGACATTGATGACGCTTGCTCCACCGCGCCGCCCTGCCCCGCCGGCCGCCAAGGCCGCCGTAAAGGTGCGCACGCCCAGGAACACACTGTCGACATTGATGCTCATCAGCCGGTGCCAGGCGGCAAGGCTGGCCTGATCGACAGGCCCGACCATGTCGGTACCGGCATTGTTGACCAGCACGTCCAGCCCACCCCAGCGGTTCTCCACCCAGCCGCGCGCCAGATCCCAATCGGTCTCCGACGTGACATCCAGGCGCAGATAGACGGCCGCCGGACCCAGCCGGCCCAGGACCTGCCCCACAAGCGGGTCGTCGGGTGGCGACAGGTCGGTGACGATCACCTGCGCCCCTTCCGCCGCCAGCCGTTCGGCCGTGGCCAGACCGATCCCGCGCAAGGCGCCGGTCACCAGGACTCGCGCCCCCTTCAAACCGCGATCAAGCATATCGTCCACCGTTCACTGCGCCCACATGCCGCCATCGACATACAGCTCGATACCCGTAATGTACCGGCTTTCATCCGAGGCCAGGAACAGCACGGCATTGGCAATATCGTCGGGCTCGCCCATCCGGCGCAACGGGATGGCCGCCATCAGCGCGTCCTTCACCGCTTCGGCACTGACGGCCGCCTGCTTCATCATATTGGTCCAAATCATGCCCGGATGGATGGAATTACAGCGGATATTGTCCGGTGCGCCCTCGATGGCGATGGTCTTGGTCATGGTGCGCACCCCGCCCTTGGCAGCCGCATAGGCTGACAGGCCATGGATGCCCAGCGTGCCCGCGATGGAAGACAGGTTGACGATGGACCCGCCACCCGACCGGCGCAGCAAGGGCAGCGCCGTTTTAACGCCCAGGAAGGTACCGACCAGATTGACATCCAGTTGCCGCTGGAACTCCTTGGGCGTGGTATCATCCACACTCTTGGTCAGGTGGATGCCGGCATTATTCACCAGAATGTCCAGACGGCCGAACCTGTTGTCCGTTTCCGCAATGACGCGGGCCCAGTCCTCCTCCGACACCACGTCATGGCGCAGATGGATGGCCTCTCCACCCACATCGCGGATAGCCGCGGCGCAAAGGCCGGCGCCGGCTTCATCCATGTCGGTGGTCACCAGCCGCGCCCCCTCGGCCGCCAGACGGCAGGCCGTGGCATATCCAAGGCCGGGATTGGACGACGCACCCGTGACAAGGGCGACCTTGCCTTGCAAACGACCCATTCTGACATCCTCCCGATCTCTATCAGGGCCGGCGGGCGCGGACCGCTGGGAAACGCGCCTTGCCCATATCGACCCTTATTGCGATTTATGATTCACCAGTCATTAATCGATGCAAGCCCGCGACCTGTCAAGCGGCAACCGGCCCTGGTTGGGCGGTTTATTCAAATTCACTGAAACGCCATCGAACCTGCCTTGACAAGCTCATCACGGACGGTGACGATGACGTATGAATCATAAATCACTGTGGATGACTTGCCGGCGGCTCAAGTCCGTCTGCATCGCCGCTTTGAACGATATTATGGGGAGTGAGATGACGGCGCTCGCGGAACAGATCAACCGGTCGGTTGAAGCGATGCTCACCTATGTGGAGACGCAGACCACCGATCAGGCGGCGGACATCCTGAAGGTGCCGGCCCGCGACTATCTGGACCCGGTCCGGTTCGAGCGGGAGATGGCCCTGATTTTCAAGCGTCTACCGCTGATGCTGGCCCTGTCAATCGAACTGCCCAATCCGGGTGATTACAAGGCGATGGAGGTGATGAATGTCCCCGTCCTGATCACCCGCGACCGCGAGGGGCGGGTGCATGCCATGCTGAATGTCTGCACCCATCGCGGTGCGCCCTTGGTGAAGCCGGGCCAGGGATCGGCCAACCGCTTCTCCTGTCCTTATCATGCCTGGACCTTCCACAATGATGGGCGTCTGCTCGCCATCTCGGACAGGGCCAAGTTCGGCGAGGTGGACAAGGACTGCCACCGCCTGAAACAGCTGCCCTGTCAGGAAGTGGCCGGGATGATTTTCGTCACCCTGACACCGGGCCTGGAAATGGATGTTACATCCTTCCTGGGCGGGATGCTGGACGATCTGGAAAGCCTGGGCTTTGCCAACTGGCACTTCTGCGGCAACCGGGAGATTTTCGGGGCTAACTGGAAAATCGCCTATGATGGCTATCTGGAAGGCTATCACTTCGCGGCGGCACATCCGGAAACGGTGCATCCGCGCACCTTCTCCAACATCATGCATTTCGACGGGTTCGGGCCGCACCTGCGTATCGGCTTTCCCCAGCGCAGCATCGGCAGCCTGCGGGATGTCCCGCGTGAGGAATGGTACCGGCACCAGAATGACGGCTACGATTTCGTGCGTACCCTGTTCCCCAACCTGTCAATCTTCGTAGCACCGGAGATTGCGCAGATTGCCCTGCTGCTGCCTGGACCGACGCCGGGACAGAACCGCACCATCCTCACCTATGTCACGCCTAAGCCCCCGGCCGACGAGGCGGAACGGGAGAAGATGGAAATGATGGCCAGCTTCTTTGGCGATGTGACCAATCAGGAAGATTACGTACTGGGCCTGTCCATCCAGAAAGGGCTGGAAGCGGGCGCACTGGACCACGTCACCTTTGGCCGCAATGAACGCGGCAATCAGTATTTCCACCGCTGGGTTGATCATTACCTGAAGGATGATCCGGCCGCCCCGCCCCCTAGCCTCTGACATCCCCGAGCAAGGACGCACGATCATGCCCATCGTCATCATGGCCACGCTGGACGTGGACCCCGCCCTGCGCGCGCAGTTCCTGACCGATGCCGACCCGCTGATCCAGGAAGCGCTGGCGGAGGATGGGTGTGTGGAATATAGCTGGGGGGCTGATCACAAGAACGCGGCCCGCGTGAACGTGTTTGAGGAATGGCGCGATGAGGCGGCCTTGCGTGCCCATTTTGCCGCTCCTGCTTACAGCACCATGGTCGGGCTGCTGCAAAAGGCCGGGATGACAGCGGCAGAGGCGCGCAAATACCGTGTCGATCTGATCGAACCGGTCTACGACCCACAGGGCCAGGCGCGGGCAGACTTCTTTACGGCGTGATCAGCGCAGGGGCGGGCAGGCATGGCGGGGACCATCATCGTTGGCGCGGGTCAGGCCGGTGCGCAGGTTGCCATCTCCCTGCGCCAGGGTGGCTATCGCGATCCCATCCTGCTGCTGGGAGCGGAGGCATACCCGCCTTATGAACGCCCGCCCCTGTCAAAGGAGCTGTTGGCTGGCAAGCGTCAGACTGAACAGTTGGCCCTGCGCAAGCCCGATTTCTATACCGCACAGGGGATCACGCTTCGTACCGGCGCGCGGGTGACAGGGGTGGACCGGGCGGCAAAGACGGTGCTGCTTGCCGATGGCGAGGTGGCAGCCTTTCACCAGCTGGTATGGGCAGCCGGCGGTCGCGCACGGCGGCTGACCTGTCCCGGTGCGGATGCGGCTGGCGTGCATGTTATCCGCACCATTGACGATGTGGCCGCCCTTTCCAATGACTTGACCGGTGGACGACGCCGCGTAATCGTGATTGGCGGCGGCTATATCGGCCTGGAAGCGGCGGCCGTGCTGCGTGAACAGGGCCATGCCGTCACCATTGTCGAGGCGCAGGATCGGCTGCTGGCGCGGGTCACCGCTCCACCCATCTCCGATATCTATCGACAGGCCCATCATGCGAAAGGGGTGTTGATACGGCTGGGTACGACCCTGTCAGCCATGACCACCCAGAATGACCGCATTACCGGTCTGCGCCTTGCTGATGGGGAAGAGATACCAGCGGACCTGATCATTGTCGGGATCGGTATTCAGCCCAACATCGAACCGCTGGCCGATGCTGGGGTTGAGTGTCCCAATGGTGTTCGCGTCGATGCCGCCTGCCGCAGCAGTGACCCTGATATTCTGGCCGTCGGCGATTGCGCGCTGTTTCCCAACCCTTATGCCGTTGACCCGGTGCGCTTGGAATCCGTACCCAACGCGGTGGAACAGGCCAGGATTGCCGCCGCCAGCATCCTAGGCACGCCCGCTCCCGCCCCTGCCATCCCCTGGTTCTGGTCTAACCAATATAACCTGCGCCTGCAAAGCGCTGGTCTCAACCGGGACTGGGACCGGTTGGAACCCGTGGGCAACCCCGACGGCGGCCCCTTCGCCCTGCGCTATTTCCGCCAGGACCGATTGATCGCCGTGGACTGCATCAACATGACGGCGGAGTTCAATCAGGCTAAAAGGGAAATATTGCCCGTCGGTTGTTGATTTACACACGGAGCTGACTCGGCGTTTCGGCCTGCGGGCTGTTACCCTACGGCGGGGCCGATCTCTGCGCCCAGCCCACGATGTCACGGCTGGAGAACACGCCCCGCTTGCGCGACGTCATCCGCCTTGGCGGCGTGCTGGTCGATCTGTGGTGCGCCAGCTATGCCAAGCCGCCCGCCTCGATGACCTTGGATATCGACGACACCGTCGATGTCGTGCATGGCCATCAGCAACTCCCGCTATTCAATGTTCATTATGACGAGCGCGGATTGGCATGCGCGCTCAGGCCAGCACCGGCATGAGCAACGGGACGGCGTGTCCCGGCAAACCCACAACCCAGAAACGTCGACCCAACATCAAGATAACATCGCGCCATTCGCACAATCAAGGCGTGCGCCCTTAGACACGACACCGTCACACGGAGCAGAACCGGTGAATGAGACGGGATAGAAGATCTCATTTCGGTATCACTGTGACGATGACGCGGCGGTAACGCGTGATTGACGGTGTACCCTTATCCGAAACCCGCAGGATGAAATGGATAGTCTGCGGCGCGTCGACAATAGGGGCATTGACCCAGACGCCAATGGCGTTTTCAGTGCTGATTTCAATCTTACCCTTAAAGGTTCTCGCCTCTGGATAGGTGAACCAGAGATAACTGAGGCTGTCACCATCGGGATCAGTGGTGCCGCCGGCGTCCAGGCCAAAACCCATGTCCTGAACATCCTGCATCGCCTGATCGATGGCAAGCCGACCGACGGGCCGACCATCAGTGCACCGCAGACCCTGCTCCTGCGCCATGAACCCAAGGCCGATGTCGAACGCTATGATGACCTGCGCGCCCACAGCACCGGAGGCCATCATGCGTCATGACCCCGCCAGCGCTGCCATCGTCATCATGCTGCGAAGTCTCAAGATGTATGGCTTGGCGCAGGCCGTCATCGATCTGATTGAGCAGGGCGCTCCCGCCTTTGAGGCCGCCATCCCCATTCTGAACCAACTGCTGAAAGCCGAGATGGCGGAACGTGAGGTGCGTTCCATCGCCTATCACACCAAAGCGGCACGGTTCCCAGCCTACAAGGATATGGCAGGTTTCGATTTCCAGGCCAGTGAGATCAACGAGGCCACAGTGCGCCAGCTCCACCGCTGCGCGTTCATCGATGGTGCGCAGAACATCGTGCTGATCGGTGGACCCGGCACCGGCAAGACCCACATCGCGACAGCCATCGCCATCCAGGCGATCGAACATCATCGCCGCAAAGTCCGGTTCCTCTCGACCATCGAACTCGTCAACGCGCTCGAGCAGGAGAAGGCCAAGGGAAAAGCCGGGCAGTTGGCCGAGGCCATGACACGCCTGTATCTCGTGATCCTGGACGAACTCGGATACCTGCCGTTCAGCGCATCTGGCGGTGCGCTGCTTTTCCACCTGCTCAGCAAACTCTATGAGCGGACCAGCGTCATCATAACCACCAACCTCAGCTTCAGCGAATGGGCCACCGTCTTTGGCGATGCCAAAATGACCACCGCCTTGCTCGATCGCCTGACACATCGCTGTCACATCGTCGAAACCGGAAATGACAGCTTTCGCTTCAAAGCCAGCACTGCCGCAGCATCCGGCAAGAAAAAGGGAAATCCACATGCCTTGACCCAATCATGAACCAAGCCGCATAACTCAATGGTGGGTCAATTCTCGACGGAAACCCCGGGTCAGTTCCGCGTATAAATCAACACCGAGGCCGTCAGCGGACCGATCCCGGGTACTGCCGCCAGACGCTCACTGGCAGCGTTCGCCTTGTGCCAGGTTAAAATCTCTGCCTCGACCGTCTCAGCCCGCTCCCGCAACTGGTCAACATGTTCAAACAGGCTTGTGATTGCCTGTCTTGCTTCATCGGGTACGGTGTCCTTATCAGCTTGGGACAGCCGACGGCGAAGATCCTCTGATCTGGCAGTGCCCTTGCCGGCGATCAACCCAAACTCGCCCAGCAGACCGCGAAGCGCGTTGATGGTGGCAGTCCGTTGACGCACCAGCAAGGCGCGGGTGCGATGAAGGGCCAAAACCGTCTGCTGGGATACGCTCTTGATTGGCACGAAGCGCATGGTCGGACGGACCACTGCCTCGCAAATCGCCTCGGCGTCGGCCGCATCCGTCTTGTTGCGTTTGACGTAGGGTTCACATATTGCGGCGGAATCAGCCGAACCTCATGGCCCAGGCGGGTCAATTCCCGCGCCCAATGATGAGCGCTGGAACAGGCCTCAATGCCGACAAGACAAGGGGGCAGCTTGGCAAAGAACCCCGCCAGTTGCCCTCTGGCCAGCCGCTTGCGCAACACCGGCTGACCTGCACTGTCCACGCCGTGGACCTGGAAAACCGACTTGGCGATATCAAGACCGATCATCTGGACAGACATGGCATGCCTCCTGATGTTGGAACCGTCATTGCCCCGTTGCAGAGATATGGAGATGAGGGGCGGTTCATGCCATCAAATGGACCGTGCAACGTGCACGCTACATGACACTGGAAACAATCGCCCCACTCAGCGATGATCCCATCATCATGCTGCCCGCCGTGGCCGCGTGAGACAACCGCCCAGACAAGCCGGAGAGCGCGATGATGCCGCCGCTCCTACACCACGCCATGGGACACGATCTCTTTCAGGAATGCCGGAAGGGTCAGGAACGGCTGAAAGCCGGTTCATTATTCATCCGCTATCTCAAGGGAATGGGGCTGGTGGCGCGTCCGTTGCCGCCGACATCGCCGACGCAAATCTGGCCGTTGCTGGGCGCGTTCCGAACCTGGATGCAGGATCAGCGCGGTGTTGCCCGGTCCATCGCTTCATACTGCAGGCCATGACGGTTATGGTTGATGGTCGTCACGACGCGTTCAAGGCCGAATAATCTTGCAGAATATTGGATATAGAAGAAGAAACAAGTCGCATTTCATCTAAATACCTTAACAACGCCACATCAACTGACATTGATGAAACAAAAAACACTACAGTCATAGCCGCTATAAAATCACCATCCTTTAATATCGGCACCGCAATTGATGCGGTCTTTCCAGGTGTCAAATTGTGAAGGTTGCGGCCTTGAACCGCATACCCTTGTTCTTTTATCTGATCGAGATTTAGAGCGTCAGATGCACCTTTCAGATACTCTGAGTCCACCAACTTTGAAACCCGTAGCCAACGCAGAAGCGCCTCTCGTTCTTCCACGGGGGTAAAGGCCAGACAAAGACGACCAGAGGCGCTGTCCAGAATAGGCAAAGTGAACCCAGGGTAGTAACGCTCGAACGTCAAGGACGTGTTCGCATGCGTACTGTCCCTCAGAATCATATTATGTCCAACTCGGGAGGAGATGGACACGGGCCAGCCTATACGCCGTGTGAGAGATATTATATGTGGCCGTGCGACTTCAACAAGCAGCTCGCCGTCCTGAAAGCCACAGGAGAGTGACTGAACCAGTGCAGTAGGCTTGTATCGTTTTAGGTCCGGGTCCATCTCGATTATACCTTCATAGATCAACGTCTGTACCAACCGAAACGCCGTCGGATATGGCACGTCCGCCGCTCTAGAGATTTCCATCATCGTCAGGGGCCCCATGCGGTTTACCGCCTGTAGGACCGATATGGCGCGACATATCGCGCGGATTGGCACTCCCTTTTCCAAGGTATTGCTTCCTTAGTGTGAAAACGGCAGAGTTTGAGGAGAACACGTTAATTGTACTGGGTGATGCATTCTCAACTAAGAAAATTATAGGTTGTTGTTTCTCTGCTTTCCGGGACTAAGAATCCTGGAACACTCGTCTAAAGCCGAAATTTTCTGAATACCACCAAGGCAAGAATCTGCATCAAGGCCGGGATGACGCTGTATAATAGTAGAATACCGAAAAGCGCTCCATCACTTTGCGTGATCATGCCCTGTGTAGAAGATTGAAAGCCAAATAGGCTCAGTACAATTCCAGAAAGAAGCGGCCCGACAGCAAATGCCAACTTCTCCATTGCTGAGAACAGGCCAGCGAAGACCCCTTCATTTGCTGCCCCCGTGGACCGGCGCTGATAATCCACAGTGTCGGTCATCAACGAAAGCGCCAGCAGGACAAAGCCGCCATTGGCGACACCGATTACCACCGACCGCAACAGGATGAGGAGATGTTCGCCGGTCAGCGCCTGCCCCCACGGCAGGTGGACCATTTCGTCACCACCGGCACCCAGGAATAGCCAACTGAAGGTCACCGCGATCCAGACAATTGAAGCAAGGACGTAAGAACGGGCTTTACCAATCTTCCGGGGCAACCATAGCCAAATAGGCTTGGCCGCAAGGCTGGATGACGCCATGACCAGAATATAGAGTGGGATAAGCCAGACTGCCTGCGCTACATACAAGAACACAAAGCCGATTACGGTGTAGCTGGCGGCCTGCCCAATGTTCGATAGGAAGCTGGCCGAGAGCAAAATGAGAAACGGCCGGTTCTTCGATACCACCTTGATCTGCCGAAAAAGATTGCCTGGCACCCAAGCAACGCCGATCAATGGCACCCCGCGAAGGCCGACGGCCGTAATCAGCATGGACGCCAGACATATGGAACCTAGTATCCAGCTCATCGCGTGCCAGCCGTCCGCACCGCCGCCGAAATGAACTATCAGCAACTGAGGTGCCCCAACCCCAACAAGCACACCGAAGGAGCCAAAGATCATACGCAGAACCATGACGCGGTTGCGTTCAAACGGATCGGGAGAGAGCTCTGCGGCGACGGCGAGATAGGGAACGGAGTATATGCTGAAGGCTGTCGAAGCCAAAAAGAAGATGACACAGACCGATATCGCCGCCAGCCAGGGATTGGGATAGCCGACCACCAGAAACAGTGAAAGGAAGCCTAACGCCGTACCCAGCGCTCCAAATAGCAGGAAGGGCGTGCGACCCACCGTTCCTTTTACCCGGTCTGACCAGAGCCCAACGAGGGGATCGCAAGCGATTAACCATAGTTTGGGGATGAGTACCACGATCCCGGCCAACCAAGCCGGTACTCCCAACATGGTTGTCATGAACAGTGGCAGTAAGACGGCAGGCGTGTCCCGGAAAATCTGCGCACCCAGTTGTCCGACGCCGTAGCGCAGAACGACCGATGTCGGCAACCGGTGCGCGGATCCTGTGTTCATGCCAACAAAGCCCCTTTTACTTGATGCACATCCCACCTCGGCTGGGTTTGCCAGGAAGGCTGGCTTGTAACATGCTATTCAGTCAGCGTAATCACGACCTTGCCGAAGGGACCGGTTGCAGCATGGCGGTACGCTGCGTCGGCGGCGTCGAAGGCGAATACTCGGTCAATGATCGGCTTGATCCGGTGCTCAGCCATGAAATTCAACAGGTCCTGATGATCCTGGCGCGAACCCACCAGGACTGCGCTGACCCGCAGGGCAGAGAAGATAAGAGGCATCGCGTCGATTTGGCCACCGAACCCGTCGAGTGCGCCAATCAGCGCGAGGTGCCCACCCAATCCCAGGCAGGCGATGGAATTCGCCAACGTGCCGACGCCACCCAGTTCAACGACATGATCGACCCCCATGCCGCCAGTCAACTTACGTACAGGCTCCGCCCATTGCGGGTGGTCACGATAATTGACGCCGTCCACCGCCCCTAGTTTTCTGGCGCGGTCGATTTTGTCAGCACTGGATGACAGGATGATGGGACGCGCACCGGACGCCGCCACGATCTGCAGCGCGAACAAGGCGACACCACCCGTGCCCAGGATCGCAACATGGTCGCCCGACTTCAACCCACCCAAAGTCTTCAGCGCGCTCCAGGCCGTAACACCGGCGCAGGGAACGCAAGCCGCTTCCTGATAGGTCCAACCATCAGGGATGGACAGCACGCCCGTTTCCGCCAGCACGACATGGTCAGCGAAAACGCCGGAGCCACCCGCCCCAAGAGAAGACAGTACAGCCGGCAATGTCGGACGACCGCCTGGATAGTTCTGAAAGAAGGTAGACATTACCCGGTCACCGGGTTTGAACGCTGTCACCCCCGAACCAACGGCGACGACATCGCCGGCGGCATCCGAAAGGGGCGTGAAGTGGTCGGCTCCATTCACGGGGTAGGAAAGGTCGCGGACCCCAAGATCGCGGCGGTTCAATGATACCGCCCGCACCCGAACCAGCACTTCTCCTGGTCCAGGAACTGGTATGGTGCCATCGGCCCTGGCGAGGCCATATCCCGCTTCGCCCCGTACCAATGTGTACCGACGGCTGTCCATGCCCTTGTCCCCTGTTATGAAGCTGATAATGGCGCGCGTAAAGGCACCGGTCTGCCGCTCGGGCGTCGCTAGGAATGCCGGTCCTGTGATCGCCACCGGAACCGTTGGAAACATCTCCCGAAAGCGGGTCAGCATGCCATTCAGCGTCAGCGGGTCGTCGGATGCTTGCACGGCCTGCACCGGCACGCGGCCATCATCAATGATCCGGCGCATAACGCTGGCGAAGTCCTGATCAAAAATGGCGTCAAAGGCCAGGTCGCGTCCCCGCCCCGCCATCAGGGCGCCAAGCGCCTCGGCATGGACAAGGTCCGGCACGGGGTCCAGGAACAGACCCTTCATTTGCCGGTAGGTGCCAGCAAAATACGTCCCCTCGGCGTCGACCGGGGGCGCGTAGCCGATATCCGCCCTCAGCTTCCGCCGCTCATCCTCCGGTGCCAGAAGAATACCGGAGAGTGTCAAGGAGCGCACACGATCCGGCACCGAGGCCGCAATTTCGGCTGCGAAATGGGAGCCGGTATGGTGGGCCACCAAATGAAAGTTGCCGACGCCCAACGCGTCAAGAGCCTGCAATATCCATCTGGCGTAATCGGTCGTACGGGGGACGCCCTCGGGCAGAAAGCTTTCACCAAACCCCGGTGTGTCCAGGGCAACCGCGGAAAAACCAGCATCCGCCAGCATACACATCACCCGCTCAAAGCCGGCGGAGCTGACCGGTGTGCGGTGAAGGAGCACCACTGTCTCGCCACTGCCCAGGACGCGACGCCCATGGATCTGGCCTGCTTCTGTCTGGGCGTAGAATTTCGTAATCATTTTGCGCGCCCCTTTGACGATGGTCATATCTGGGTGCCAATGATCACGCGCTCAACCTTGGGGTCCGTTGTCTCACGGTCAATCAGCGGATCACCGGTGGGCAGGCCCAAGGCCAGCATCCCGGTCGGTGCCATGCTATGGTCCCAGTGCAGTTCCACATGGGTGGTGATGCTGCGACAATCCGTGTAGAGGCGCGGCACTGGATTGGATTGAAGCTGGCCACCGGCACCCAAGCCCGCCGACAGCCGATCCGCCGCCGACAGGCACATCCTTGACGCGAATGTTACATTGCGCTTACCCCACAAAAGATCATCAGGCGCAATGTCATTGCCTGATAGTCCCCAGGCGTGCAGGCGGCGAACATACTCATCGAAGACCAGCGTTGCCGCATCAATCTCGGCCGTAGCGACGCCGAGATTGACCTGTACAGGGGTTTGAACAGCAACACGTTCGCCGACGATCTGCCCACGGCGCTTGGCCGTTTGTTCAATGGTTGCGTTCAACGCACCCTTTGCCGTGCCCAGCAGAGGCCCCATGAAGTAGCTTTTCTGCAAGGGGGCCGGTCGCAGGCGATAGACGTAGCTGCTGTGGATTTCCGATCCCGGCGGGTTGGGTGCCAGATATACGTCCCGCTCAACCAGCCGTTCGTCGGGAATGAACTGGTTTACGATCTTGACGTGATGGCTGCCCGTCGCATGCAGGCCGGCCGAGTCCCATGTATCCTCAATCGTGTATTCACCAGGCAACAGCAGGCAGAAATGCGTAAACAGCGGCCCGTCACCTTCCTTGGCGATGACCATCAGCCCCCCAGCATGGCGCACCCCGCTGGCCCAGCCCCATCGGCCGCTGAGCTGCATTCCCCCCGGCACCCGCTCCAGAACGCCGGAACCCGCTGAGGCTGTCGCCAGGATTCCGTCCGGAGACGCGGTGAAGAAGGCGTCTTGTGCCTTCTCCGGAAAGCGACCGATGCACATGACATGGGTGAAAACCAACCCGGCGATCCAACCCGCCGACCCACAGGCCTGGGCAATTTCGCGCGAGATGTAATAATGCGCGCCCCAATCTAGCTCATAGCCGCCGTATCGGCTGGGCATGTAGGCTTTGTGCAGGCCTGCCTCCTTCATGGCCGCAATCACGGACACCGGAAGATCGCGGGCACCGCGATAAGACGGAACAGCGGCAGCGATTTCCGGGACCAGATCACGGGCGGCGGTGACGAGATCGGCGCACTTCGCCGAAATCTCAGGTCGGCTGACGGTCATGGGGCACTCGACATTCTGATTGGACGGAATGTGACGATGTTATTGCAGGCTCAATGTTCGAGCCAAAAACTGTTCGGGAATCATGACCCCATTTGGTTGTCTGCCTGCGCGCCCCCTCCTGCGACACCGCCTAGGGCTCAAATGTGGTCTATCCGCCTGGTGGTAAGCGCAAGGCAGAAGGTGTTGAGCAAAAAAATTGCCGGAATAATCTGAACCACCAAAGTTGGTTCCGGTACTGCTTTCTGATTTCGCTCAAGCACATTCGACGATCAGAGGGGTGCCTAACCGGGCAGCACCCCCACGACATGATGTGCGACTGGTGCCGCGCAGATCGGAGACGCGACTTTGGAAATGCGGCGTGTCCGCGCTGTTTCCCAATACACTCAATAATGCAGGGGGCTTCATGTACCGTTCTAAAATCGTTGCCCTGACCACGTCTGCCCTGGTCAGCGCCTTCGCTGCTTCCGCTGTCGTTCCTGCCGCCCTGGCAGCAGAGGACGAACTGGTGCTGGAAGAAATCATCGTTACGGCTCGTAAGCGTAAGGAGGACATTCAGACCGTTCCCATCACCATCCAAGCCTTGACGGCGGGTGATCTGGCCGAACGGAATATCAACAGCCTGACTGACCTCGGCAGTTCGACACCTGGGATCACCGTTTCGAACATCACCGGCGGAACGTTCACCAACGTGATGGTCCGGGGTCTGGCACCGGCAAACTCGTCGTCAGACCTGAATATCGAGGCAAATGTCGGCATTTTCATTGATGGCATTTACCAGACAAGCCGGAATGCCGCAGATGTCCTGTCAACGGTGGATATTGCCCAGGTTGATGTCGTTAAGGGGCCGCAGAGCGCGCTTTACGGGCGGTCCACCTTCGCCGGCGCATTGGGCATTACCACCGTGCGGCCTGGCAATAATCCGGAAGGCAAGGCGACGGTTACCATTGGTAACAATGGTGATTACCGTGGCAAGGTATCGCTGTCCAAGCCGATCATCGAAGACAAGCTCTCGGGATCTATCGCGGCCAACTGGTCCAGTTATGGTGGCGAGTTCGATAACCTCAACAATCCGTCAGACAAGCTGGGGGGGTATGAAAAGCGCGGCGTCTCTGGCGCACTTGTCTTCACACCGACGGAGAATTTCACAGCGACGTTTACGGGTTTTGCGACCAAATCCACCATGGAATTGCCGGGCCTCTCGCGCAACCCACTCTCCACTCATAATTGCGGTGGCTTCAACGCGCAGACGCAGGCTTACTTCATCTATTGCGGCGAAGTGGCCACCAATCTGCCGATTGATGTCAGCCGCAATATCCCGGACAGCACCTCCAAATCACGTCAAGGGGCGCTGGAGCTGGAATATGAGTTCGACGCCTTTTCCATCGTCAGCGTCACCGGCATCTCCGCATCGGAAGTCTATGCATCGAATGATGCAGACACGATCGGCGACGGTGCCCTTTATGGCGTCTGTACCGTCGGCAGCACCTGCGGCGCCACCACGGGCACCTATACCCGCACTGTCCGGGGGAACTCCATCACGGTCAGCAATGATCACGTTGTAACGAAAAGCCAGGAACTGCGCATCCAGTCGCCCGACACGGATCGGTTCCAGTGGCTGGCCGGTGCCTTCTTCTTCCAGTCAAATGTCGATGCCAAGACATGGTCGGGCACCACGGCTGCGGGACTTACCACGACTGAGCGTCTGGTCCAGATTCTGCCCGGCCTGGCGGCGGGTACCGGTCCGCTGGCAGCCACGGCGAATTCCGGCTTGGTCTTTGAGCCCGGATCATTCGTTCGGATGTCCAGTTTGGCCTATAAGCAAAACATCACCCGCTCCCTGTTCGGCTCCCTGGGCTATGAGGTGCTGGACGGTCTGCGTGTTTCGGCCGAGGGGCGGTACAACATCGACCGTAAGACCGATGATTGCCGTTTGAGCTTCTTTGCACCCTGCGCCGGCGTACAACCGTTGTCGGGCGAGTTCACCAGCTTTACCCCGCGTTTTACCGTGGACTACAAGGCATCGGAAGACATCTTTCTGTTTGCATCTGCCGCGAAGGGCGTGCGTTCCGGTGGCTTCAATACAGTGGCCGGTCTGACCGACAGCGAGCGGACCTTTGATGAAGAAGAGAATTGGACATACGAAGCAGGGCTGAAGTCCTGGCTGTTTGATCGCCGCCTGATGCTGAACGCGTCGCTGTTCCGCGTGAACTGGAAAAATCTGCAGATTTCCACCTTCTCCCCCAATACCACCGTTGCACAGGCCATCATCATGAATGCCGGGGGGATGAAGACCAACGGCGTCGAGGTTCAGACCGAATTCAAGGCGACGGATATTCTGTCAGTTGGCGGATCGGTGACCTACTCCGATCCCCAATATGGCAACGGTGCCTATGATCCTGCCTATACGACCCAGTGTGGCAACCCATCGACCATTTGCGACCTGGTCACCATTGCTGGCCGCGGACTGCAGGCCTCTATCGAGGGCAATCGGCCTGCCCGCTCTGTGAAGCTGCAGTATAATCTGCATGCTACGGCTGACGTGCCGGTTTCTGCCGACTGGACCCTCTCCGGTCGCGTGGATGTCAGTTATGTTGGGCCGACCTATACCAACAGCCTCAACTTGACCAGCTTTGGCGAACGGACACTGACCAACCTGCGGGTCGCGCTTGATAATGATGTTTATTCCATCGCGGCCTGGGTGACCAACCTGACCGACGAGCAGTACAACGCCAATGTCATCCAACAGCCGCGCAACTACTCGATCGGCACCCAACGCATCCTGGAGGCCTACCGTGGCGATGGACGGCGTTTTGGCGTGACGGCATCGGCCAAGTTCTGATTGCCAATTGTATCCGCGTCCCCCTGCCATCTTGGCGGGGGGACCACATCTTTCTTCGGAGAATGCCATGAGAAACAGTACGGTTCCTCTGTCTCGCCGTACAGTCGTCGGTGGCCTGCTGGCCGCCGCCCCCCTGGTCATCGCGTCGCGCGGTTGGGCCGCTGGCCCCAAAGAGGTGGATATCATCGTTGTCGGTGCCGGTCTGGCCGGCTTGAACGCGGCAATGTTGCTACAGGAACAGGGGCTTTCCGTACAGGTGCTTGAGGCATCCGACCGTGTGGGGGGACGCCTGCGCACGGGTCGCGCGGAGGGCTATCAGGCTGAGTTGGGCGGCAGTGAGGTCGGCGACCTTTACGGACGTGTTCGTGATGCCTGTCAGCGTCTGAATGTCGGTCTGACGAACAAGGCGATCAAAAGCGCTGAAGCCATGTTCCATATCGATGGCACCACGGTTCTGGCATCCGACTGGTCGGGCTCTGCGGCTAATCACACACGCGGCAGGGAACGGGCCTTTCTGCCTAATATTCTGCAAAACCGCCTGATGCATGATTGGCTGCCGTTCAAGCAGACCAATGCCTGGCTGCAGCCCGAGAACATGCAGTATGACGTATCCGCAGCGGAGTTCATGCGCGCCAAGGGTGTGTCAGAGGCGGCTATCCGTCTGGCAGATGTTGATCTGAATGGGTCCAGCCTGGAGGGTGTGTCTGCCCTGTCGATCTTCCGCGATATGGCCCGTGCCCAGGTAGAAGGCTATGTCGATCCCAACCGGCCACAATACGGGTCAAATTCCGAAGCCGCCCGCAGCTTCATTGTTGGTGGTTCCGATATGTTGCCCAAAGCCATGGCCGCCAGTCTGAAATCGCCCGTCCGCCTGCACAGTCCCGTATTGGCCATCGACCAGTCGGGGGATAAGGTGAAGGTGCTGCTGGGCAGCGGTGAGGTGCTGACCAGCCGGTTCGTGGTGGTCGCGGCCCCGTTCAGTGCCGTTGCCCGTATCCGCTTCACCCCGGGCCTGCCCGACGCCCAGGCGGATGCGGTCGCAGGCGCACGCTATTCCGCGACAACGCAGTTCCATTTCAAGATCGTCAAACCCTATTGGGAAAAGGACGGCCTGCCGCCATCGATCTGGAGCAACGCGTCGTTCGAACGGGCCTTTGCCCGCAAGGATCCCGATACGGGCGCCATCGATACCATGATCGTCTGGGTCAATGGCGATGGGGCGACCCGGTGGGATGACCGCGATACGGACAAGCAGGTGGAACTGGTGCTGTCTGAGCTAGCCCGCATTCGCCCCTCTATGGCCGGCGCCTTGAAGTACCAGTTTGGCTATAGCTGGGGCCGCAATCCCTATGTCGGTGGCAATAAGCATTTCTATGCTCCCGGCCAGGTAAAGCGGTTTGCCGCCGACATGGGCAAGCCCGCCGGGCGCATCCATTTCGCGGGCGAACATCTACGCCGTCTGGAACATGGTATGGAAAGCGCCATGGAAACCGGTGAAGCCGCAGCTATGGAGATCATGGAACGGCTCTGATCGCCAGACCGTTGACAGGCCAGACAGCGCGCGCTGTCTGGCCTGTCTGCGTTTCAATCGCTGCTGCTCATAAGGCAGGAACGCATAACGGTCTGGAAATCCATCATTTTACGCGCCGGGCTATAATCCCGCCTGGTCACCATGACCAGATCCCATGGCGTGTCAGGCGGATCCACGGGCAACACCACGATGCCCCCGCTGTGCAGTCGGCTGCGCACCATGATATGGGGTGCCACCCACCAGGAATCCGAACCGGCAACACGCTCAAGGCTCAGATGTGTGGATTCCACGGTTAACGCAGGGCGCGGAACCCGCATAGTGGCGGCGGCGGCCAACCGCTCAATATAGGCGGCACCGCGCGGATAATTCAGCGTCGCAATCTGCGGATAACCGGCAAGATCGTCAAAAGCGATGCGGTCCTTGCCGACAAGCGGATGCCCAGACCGAACCACAATGACATTCCGATCCTGCCCAACCGTTATCTTTCTGACTAGATGGGCGCTGTTCTCTGCCGGAGCGGTGGAATAGAACAGATCAATGTCGCCCCGCATGAGCAAAGTGCATAGGTACGCGAAATCACCGCGTTCGACCTTGATCGGCGTGGTCGGGTAGCGCTGCTGGAAGGCGTTCAGCGCCTCCGGGATCACGCTTTCCAGGAAGGTCGGGGTGGCCCCGATGGAGAGTGAGCCGGTGCGCACATCGCCTGCGGATGCGACCGCATCATCCAACCGCCGCGCGGCGGCAAGCACTTCCTGTACATAGGGCAGCAGGTATTTCCCCTGCTCTGTCAACACAACGGACTGACGGTCACGGTCCATCAGCCGCAGGCCTAATTGGGACTCCAACTGGATGATGCTTTTACTGATGGCCTGCTGTGACAGATTTACCTTCTCTGCCGCCCGGTGGAAATTCAGGGTTTCCGCAACGACCGCGAAATGGCGCAGAACGCGCAGCCTCATGTCCATTCACCGATTTGGTTGTCACGAAAAATGCAATATTTGTTTCTCTCGCCACACCGATAATCAATACCATGATGTTAGCTTTGAACAACGACGCCTGGGATACAAGCCTGATGTATCTGTCGGCGTTCGATCGCTTCTTTGGCCGTCACGTTGACGCCTCATGTAGTAGCGCGCCATTCGCTGCCATATTCGCAATCCGTTTATCCACCTCTGACCGGCTGGCGAAAGCGGCCGGGATCGGGAGCATTTGATGAAGATCGCTGCCAAGCTTTGTCTGGGATGCATGTCGTTCGGAACCAGCCTGTGGCGTCCCTGGGTGCTGGATGAACCGGCGGCGATGCCCTTGTTGGATAAGGCTGCGGACCTTGGCATCCGTGCATTTGACACGGCAAACGTCTATTCCGGGGGTGAGAGCGAGCGCATCCTGGGAAGGTTCATCCACAGCCGCGGCCTGCGGGACGACGCTTTCATCGCAACAAAGCTGTATTATGACACCCCTGACCGGCTTGGCCAAAAAGGACTGGGCCGCAGCAACATCATTGGCTCAACGGAAGCTTCTCTGCGGCGGCTTGGTGTTGACCGCATTGATCTGATGCAGATCCACCGTTGGGATGACGACACGCCGATCGAAGAGACGCTTGAAGCCTTTGCGTTGTTGATTGAACAGGGAAAGATCGGCGCGTTTGGCGCCTCCAACCTCTCGGCATGGCACCTGGCCAAGGCGGAGATAGCGGCGGCACGCCTTGGCTTGCCGGGCTTTGGTGCGGTACAGCCGCATTACAACCTGCTCTACCGCGAAGACGAACGCGACTTGATCCCCCTGTGCCATGAACAAGGCATTGCACTCCTGCCATGGAGCCCGCTGGCGCGGGGACGACTGGCAAGAGGGGCCGCCCAATCGGCCCGGTCACAAGCCGACGATGTGGCGACATCGCTTTACGGCCAGAGCGGAGAGACCATCATCAACGTCCTCCAGGGCGTAGCGAACGAGTTGGAACAGCCACCCGCCGCTGTGGCGTTGGCTTGGCTGATCGGCAAGGGCACGACGCCGATCTTTGGTGCAACGCGACCGGAGCAGATCGAACAAACGCTTTTGGCCACGTCAATCAATCTGACCGACGAGCAGGTGGCAGCTTTGGAGGCTCCTTACACGGCGCTGCCCATTGTCGGCCTGCCTCAAACGGCAAAGAATCAGACACCGACCGCGACGCTGGCGCGTATCATGGAAGGACAGAAGCAATGACCGCGACAGTTGCCATCACCAAGGGTTACGCCGACACGCAAGAAGGGCAACTCCACTATCGCACCTGCCCCGGCGGTGATCCGTCGGCAGCACCGATCCTGTTCTTCCACCGTGCCCCTGTCTGTTCCGGCTCCTTCGATCAGGTGCTGAAGCGGTTGTCAGGATGGCGGCGGATGGTGGCATTCGATACGCCGGGCTTCGGCCAATCCTACACGCCGGATGCCGGAACGCCGATAAGCCGCGTTGTGGATGCGTTCGTGCAAGCGGTAGAGGGGCTGGGAATCAACCGATTTCACCTTGTGGCGCACCATTCCGGTGCACATTTTGCCTGCGAATTGGCATTGCGTCTGCCGGGGCGGGCGCTGTCCTTGATGCTGGACGGTGCCATGGTCGCTTCGGCAGAAGAGCGGGCCAAGGTCACCCCCGCTGCGACGCTGCCGACCATCGACCCGCAAGGCGGCTATATTCAGGCGGCCTGGAAATTCCTTGTGCCCTACTGCACTGTCTTTGACGAGCGTTGCATCCATAATGAGTTCGTGGGTGCCATGGCCAGCACCTTTACCCGTCCCGCTACCATGGACATGGTGCGCGCCCATGATCTTGGGGGTGTCATCGCGGGGTTGGATTGTCCTATCCTGGCGTCTGCCGCTATTGATGATGTCTTCGTAGCACATCTCGACAGGATCGCCGCGCTGGCACCACAGTCCATCATCCGCCGTTATGGCACTGCCGGGATTGCCTCACCAGAGCTGCAGACAGAGGTCTTCTGCGATCTGATCCGCGAAAGCGTGGAACGGGCCGAAGGCTGAAGCACCCCATCCCTCCTGCTGCACACTGCCTGTCCGTGAAAGAGGGACTGGCGGCGACGCCACTCTTTTATCCTGAAGGAACTGTCCCAGATGCAGGTCGACTTCGACGGTTTTGCGGGCATCAGACTGATCGGCGACGCGATTGGCCAGCCGAGCGATCCCGCAATTCTGTTGCTGCATGACATCGCGCAGACACGCAGGGCGTGGCGCAACGCAGCGGACGCGCTGGTCAGGACTGGCCGTTACGTCCTGAACATGGACCTGCGTGGGCATGGCGACAGTGAATGGCCGCTGGACGGCCAGTACAATATCGATGCTTTCTCCAATGATCTTCGGGCCTTGTTGGCCCAGATGAGCCGCCGTCCCGTCATCATCGCCCATGGCGTGACCGGCTGGCTTGTGTTACGCGCGCTGGCGGCGGACGCTCACAAATTGGCAGGTGGCCTGGTCCTTGTCGACCCAGCTTCATCATTTAGTGCCGACATTGATGGCATTTGCGACCCCCGCATTGCCGGTGCGCTGGACCTGACGTCGGCCATCGGCATCCTGTCCAGAAACGCGTCGGGGTTTGGCATTCCGGTCAGCATCATATCGGGTGACAAGATAGAGCGTGATGTCCACCGGGTTCACGACGGACTGGCGACAGCGACCGTAGATGGCCCCGCAGACCACAATATCGCCCTGGAAAGCCATGTTCCAAACCTGACAAGTCTGATTGACGGCATCCAGGCCAATCTGGCTTGCGTGTACAGGCTTGGCGGCAGTACCCGGACGCTACGCGACATGATGGGATGTTTTGCCACGGGGGTCACCGTGGTGACGGCCATGGCACCGAATGGTGAGCCAATTGGTTTCACCGCCAACAGCTTCACCTCCGTGTCACTGGACCCGCCGCTGCTTCTTGTTTGCATCGTGAAGGATGCACAGCGAGCCCAAAGCTATACGAGTGCAGGCCACTTCGCTGTCAACATCCTTCAGGCAGATCAACAATTAGTTTCAAGTCACTTTGCCATGAAGAAGGACGATAAGTTCACAGATGTTGCGTGGCGAAGGGGGGAGTATGGCAATCCAATTATTTGCGATTCGCTCGGTCATTTTGAGTGTGAAACGTTTAATATAGTTGAAGCTGGCGATCACTACATCCTTATCGGCCGAATTCTTAACGCTTCGTTCGAATCGTGGCGCGATCCACTGATCTACTACAGGGGTAAATATCGAGCTTTGGACTTTAAGTAAAAGTCCCTGCGAACGTGTTTTAGCGATGCGCCAAGCCGTACAAAAAAATCGGGAGGCTTGTGAGCATGACATCTGGGAGACAGAAGAGATGACCAATCATTACAATGTACGCCGGTCGTTGCTACTTGCATCGGCCATTATATGCACCAGCCTGCCGGCAGGGGCACAGAGTGACAATCTCGTGCTGGAAGAGATCATCGTCACAGCGCAGCGCCGTGAACAATCGCTCCAGGCGACACCTGTGGCGGTTACCGCCCTTGGTGCCGCCGCACTGACCGATCAACAGATTACAAGTGCCGACGATCTTTCTTCCATCGTCCCCAACCTGACCATCGCCGCCACATCCGCCAGCAGTTCGACAGTGTCGATCGGCCTGCGCGGCGGGTCGGAACAAACCGGTGGCATGGTAACGTCCGAATCCGCCGTTGCCTTCTATGTGGATGACGTCTATCGCGGGCGTCTGGCCGGCTCCAACATGGAACTGTCGGATATTGCCCGGATCGAAGTTCTGCGTGGACCCCAGGGCACATTGTATGGTCGTAACGCATTCTCCGGTGCGGTCAAGATTGTCACCCGCACACCGGGTGAGGAGGAGTGGGCGGAAGCGCAGGCGGGCATCGGGTCCTTGAACGACATCCACGCCTCCGCCTCCTGGGGCGGTGACCTGATTGATGACAGCCTTGGTGCGTCACTCTCGGTTCTGTTCCGCAATCGTGATGGCTATATCTATAACGAAGCGCTGGACCGGGACGTCAACCGGCAGCGCAATCTGGCGCTGCGCAGCAAACTGCATTTCTATGGCCGGGATGGTCTGAAGGCCTCACTGTCCGTGACACGCACCACCGACAACAATGATGGCGCGGCCAATCTGATCCCGGTCACCTGGTCGAAACCCTATCCAACCGTGGCCGCGAACAGCATCACGACCGAGGATGCGGTTCCGCGCGCGGGCTCCCGCTATGTCACCCAGTCGCCAGTGGAACCGGACGGCTATACCAAGCAGACAACCGTATCGCTGGACATGACCTCCGAGTGGGGCGACGTGACGGTACGGTCGATCTCCGCCTATGTCGGTACGGATGACGGATTCACCTTCGACTTCTCAGGTGGCATCCGCAACGCCAATGGCAGCTACCGGGCCAACGGCCTGGTCCGCAACAGCGTGGCGTCGACGGACCAGTACAGCCAGGAGGTCCAGTTTCAAGGAGACGGGCTGGACGGCAAGCTGAACTGGATTACCGGGCTCTATTACTTCCGGGAGGATAGTGTTCAGGTCTTGCGCGACCAACTGGTCAGCGCCGCCGGCGCCCTGTCCATCCTGCCGCAGACAATCGATAGCAGGACCGACAGCTATGCGGCCTTTTCCCAAGGTACGTATATGTTGACCGATAGGCTCTCGGTTACTGGGGGGGTGCGCTATACCAAAGACCAGAAGAAGTTGGATGGCACGATCCAGAGTTCAACGGCTCTGGCCCAGCTTGTGCCTGTGGTCCGCGAACCAAGCTTCAGCGCGTGGTCGCCCAAGGTCGGCGTCGATTTCAAGCTGTCGGATGACCTGTTCACCTACGCCTCTGTGTCCCGTGGCTTCAAGGCCGGGGGTTTCAATGGTCTGGCCGTCGCCAACCCGATCGTATTCGGCACTGTGTATGACCCGCAAACCGTCTGGGCCTATGAGGCCGGTGTCAAGGCAACAATGCTCGATGGCCGCCTGCGCGCCAACCTCTCCGTCTATCGCAACGATCTCAACGACCTTCAGCAGACGGAACGGGTCGCGGCCAGTTCGTTCGCCATCCGTAATGTGGGCAATGCCCGCGTCCATGGTGCCGAACTGGAGCTGACCCTGAAGGCGGCGGAAGGTTTGGACCTGTTTGCCAACCTTGGCCTGATGGATGACAAGTACAAGTCAAAGAACCCACAGTCTGACAGCTTCACGGCGGGTGCCAACCATCTGCCTCTGGTTTACCCATGGAGCGTGCAGACAGGCTTCAGTTACGAAACACCGTCCTTCTGGCAGGAAATGGCCAAGTTACGTCTATCTGGTAACTATCAGCACCAGGGCGATTATTATTCGAACGTCAACAACTTCATCAAAAGCAAGCCTGTCGGATTGGTCAATGGCTCCCTGGCCCTTCTGTCGGATGATGACACATGGAGCCTGACGCTTGCCGGCAAAAACGTCCTGAACAAGGCCTACTACCTGACATCGGCGGTCACAACCTCCGTCGCTGTTGGTGAACCACGTACATGGACGCTGACCGCAGGCTACAGGTTTTGATGCCTGAGCAGACTTGGGCGCAAGACCAAAGAATTCCGTCCCCAGTGATGCAGATGGGGATTCGCGACCTTAAGCACATGGCGCTGCTTTCAGCGCTTGGTCAAATTCTGGAAAGGGAGTTTAGCGTAAATGAGCGGACCGATATTGACGCGGCGTCAGGGTTTGGGACTTGCGGCCCTTGCCGCCTCTGCCAGTGCAATGGGTGGGCTGGCGACAACCGCGATCGCCGCCAACAAGCCTTCCTTCCTCACCAAGATTGATTTCAAGAACCCGGAATGGAATCGGGACAGCTATGCCCGGCTGGACATGGATCTAGACCCGACCAAGGAGAAGATCGGCTGGTTCCGGGGAAAGGTCTATGGTGTGCGCGACAATGAACCGGTGCGGCCATTGTTTATACTCGATGGCTTCAGTTTCGTGCGCTGCAAGCGGCTGGAAGATGGTTCCTATCGCCGCATGCTGCGAGAAATCGGCTTCTATCGTGATGTGAAGACCGGGGAAATCCTGAAGACGTGGCACAACCCCTATACGGACGAGGATGTGCGCGTTGTCCCCATTGCCAACGATCCATTCAACTACACGATCAGCGCCTTCCGGCAACCTCCCCCTTCCTATGGCGGATTGAATACCGAAAAGCGAGAGCCGGTTCCGTTCCTGCTGGACTGGCGATATGGTCCCGACGACACCGTCATTGTCAGCACCGATATCCACCTGTTCTATCCGAACGCATTGCAGCCGGACAAATGGCCACGTGAGTCCGCGGGTGCCTTCAACCGGGTGTCGGAGATGTTCACCTATATTATGAAACGCCGTGATCTGGAAAACCCCGATCTGACGCATGTGAAGTCTGTCGGCCAATGGTCCCGCATCAACCCTTGGCTGCCGTGGATGTTGATGGGGCAGGCGCCGGGCCATATTTCCTATTTTTGTTCATTTGGGGCCTATGACAGCGTTAACGATATCCCGGCTGATATCCGCGAGGCTGCCCGTGCCATGGACCCCAAATGGTTGGCTGCACCGACAGAGGATTATGGTCCCTCATTGTCCAGCCTGGAAAACTACGCACGCCAGCAGACGCCTGCGCCGGTGCCGGTCGGCTGGGTCCCGCCGCAGCCGCCGGCACCACGAACCTTGCCCGGCGATAAAGGTTAGAAAAGAGAGAACCGCGCTTCAGTCTGCCGATTCATCGTGAATAGGTTACGGTCCCGGAACTTTCACCGATAGTCCAGGTTTTGTTGCTTTCTCTCAGTTTTTTACGATCGACCGAAAGCTATTGGGGAAATCGCCAGACGGGAATGCCCATCATGCGAGCCTTGTCGGCAAGGTTCTGGGTGATATCGGAGCCTGGAAAGGCAATGAGGCCGATGGGTACTGTTTCCAGCATCTGGTCGTTGCGGCGGAAGGGTGCGGCCTTCTTGTGGCGGGTCCAGTCGGGTTTGTAGACAATCTGGGCAACGCGGCGGTTCTCGGCCCAGCAGGCGGCAATGCGCTCGGCTCCCTTGGGGCTGCCGCCATGCAGCAGGACTATGTCGGGATGCTTGGTATGGACCTTGTCCAGGGCCGCCCAGATACGGTCGACATCGTTACACTCGACACCGCCGGTGAAGGCCACCTTGGGGCCGGGGGGCAGCAGCAGGTTGGTGTCGGCATGCCGACGGGCGGCGATATGGTCGCGGCTGTCAATGATCGCGGCCGTCAGAGTGCGGTGGTTCAACTGGGAGCCCTGGCGCGGGCGCCATGTGGAGCCGGTCAGGGCCTCGTACATCTCGGCGGCATCGTCGCGGAAGAACTCGAAGGCATTGCGGCGTTCGATCAGGCCCAGCCCTTCGGCGGTCAGGCGTTCCAGCTCAACGGAGCGGATTTCTGAGCCGTCCTGTTCAGTCTGGCTGCGCTGCTGGGCCTGTTCGTTGGTATCCAGGTCGCGCTCCAGGCTGCCGATGCGGCGGTGGAAGACATTGACGCAGGCCCAAAGCAGGTCGTCCAGGTCATCCTTCAGCCGGGTGCCGGTCAGCAGCCCGGCCAGCGTCTCCAGGCAGGCCCCGATCTCGGCCCTGGCCTGATCAGCCTCGGGTAAGGGGCGCGGATCGGGTTGGACTTGCCCGGAAAAAGTGGAGAGCGGTGTCCTTAATGTCAGATAGGATATCGCCCCATGACGAATGAGAAGAAACGCGGCCCGGGCCGGCATGCGCATTTCACGGATGAGTTCAAGGCCGAGGCGGTTCGCCTGACCCAGACGAGTGGTCGGCCTTTGCCCCGGATTTGTCATCGGTTTCTGGAATTTTTCCGGATTTATGTTTGATAACAATCAATTACCATTATTTTGGAGCGGTTAAGAATTTACAGGGTGTTTTTCGGGATGCGGTTTACGGATCATGGTCGGCGGGTGGTCATGGGGGCGTTCGACGGGGGAGAAATCACCTCGGATGCGGGCGGGCTGCTGCTGCGTGAGGTGGCCGGTCGGCTGAATTTGTTTGAGCGGATGGCGGCCTGCTTCGATGATCGACGCAACCGTAAGCAGGTGACGCATCCGCTGCCCGATCTGCTGGCACAGCGGGTCATCGCCATGGCGCTGGGATATGAAGACCTCAACGATCACGACCGGATGCGCAACGATCCGCTGCTGAAGGTGACGGCGGCGGCCAGGCCGCTTGTGCCGGGTGGCGCGCCGCTGCCGGCGCTGGCCGGGAGTTCGACGCTGGGTCGGCTGGAGCGGAGTTTCGAGGAGGCCGACCGGCGTTATCACAAATTCACGGCTCAGCCGTCGCGTCTGCAGGATCTGTATGTCGAGCTGTTCACCGGCAGTTATGCGACAGCACCGGAGCGGATCATCCTGGATATCGACGCGACGGATATTGAAACGCATGGCCATCAGCGGGGCGGCTTCTTCCACGGTTATTATGAGCATCGCTGCTTTCTGCCGCTTTATATTTACTGTGGCCCGCATTTGCTGCTCTCCAAACTGCGCCCCGGCAATGTGGACGGTGCCGAAGGGGCCAAGGCTGCGATCAAGCGGGTGGTGGGCAACATCCGCCGCCACTGGCCCAAGGTCAGCATCCTGGTGCGCGGGGATTCCGGGTTCGCGCGCACGAACCTGATGAACTGGAGTGAGGCCAACGGCGTCGATTATATTTTCGGCCTGCCGCGCAACGACTACCTCCTGCATAAGGCCCGCAAGATCCGCTCACGCGCGGCGATGGAATTCCTGGCCACGGGCGAAACGGCGGAAGTGTTCGGAGATTTCCATCACCAGACCCGCTCGGGCAGCTGGACCAGGCCCCGCCACGTGATCGCCAAGGTGCTGCACCGGTCGCAGACGGAACAACGCTGCCGGTTTCTGGTCACCTCTCTGGACTGGAACGCGCCTGCTGTCATCGAGGCCATGGCCCAAGCACGCGACAGGGCGGAAAATCAAGGGGATAAGCCGCCGCGCGACCTGCTGGCCCGGACGATCTATGAGGCGGTGTACTGCCCGCGCGGCGATATGGAGAACCGGATCAAGGACTGCCAGCTTGATCTTTTCGGATACCGGGCGTCGGCCCATGCGTTCAAGACCAACCAGACCCGGCTGATCCTGGCCGGCTTCGCCTATGTGCTGATGACGCAACTGCGCCTCATGGCGTTGCAAGCCACCGACCTGGCCAAGGCCGCCCCCCATACCATCCGGCAGAAGTTGCTGAAAATCGGCGCCCGGGTGATCAGCTCGGTACGGCGGATCAGGATTTCCATGCCCGACGCCTGCCCTGTCCAGCACATCTTCTTCACCGCCTGGCGCGCCCTGGCTTCACCCTGACCTCCTCTCCTGCCGCCGAAGAACGAAAACCTGCCGCCTGATCGCAGCGCCTGATCGAAGGCAATGATGAGGCGCGTCCATTCTCAAAAAAATTTACATCCTTTGGTTGCCATTCGGCGCGATTATGTCGAGGCTGGATTTCGTCCCGGTTCTGCGCGAAGCCCTGATCCGAAAAATCCTACCCCCAACCCGGCGCCGGAGGCCAAATGCGACCGATTTTTCAGGCAAAAAATTTCCCGTGACGAATCCGGGTCCACCATGCTTCCACGCTGTTTGGCGCTTCCGCGCCCCAGAAACGGCAACACCCGCTAAGCTTTTGGCTTAGCGGGTGTTTTTTGGATGCGGGGGCAGGATTTGAACCTGCGGCCTTCAGGTTATGAGCCTGACGAGCTACCGGGCTGCTCCACCCCGCGTCAGGGTGATTATGATTTCCGGTACAAAGCGGTAACGCCGGCCTTAAGGGCCGGCGTTGATGTTTTTGGATTTCGTGAGATATTTTTCCTGTTACGAGCGGACCTGGCGGCGACCTACTCTCCC
>NZ_NOXU01000022.1 GCF_002251795.1 Niveispirillum lacus
CGGCCAATGCCGGCAAGCTGAAGTCCGGCAACTTCACCATCAACTATACGGTTGCCTATGATGGCTTCTCTGGCGCGCTGACAAGCCAGGCTGTGGTTGACCGCGCTACCGCGCAGTTCAACAAGAAGTCCGACCTGAAGGTTTCTGTTGCCGCTTCCGATCAGTATATCGCTGGCGACTATGCCGATACCGTCACCGTCACCATCGCCGCCAAGTAACGCCATTCCCCGGATAGCGGGGTTCACAGTTCCGTCGGGCAGTACAGCCTGCTAACCCCGTCCGGGAAACCGGGCGGGGTTTTTTTATTTGGCGGGTGACCGCAGCGCCAGGATCGCCTATATCCACCGCGTCTGGCGTTCATCATATGAGCCTTTGCTTTGTCGGATTTTGAAACGAGATTTGGCGAACCGCTCGCTAAAGTGATGCTGCGGTTTGATGAGTTGCGCGATGGGCTGGCCTCGGGTGCGCTGGCTGGCGACGCTTTTGTCAAAGCCAGCCAGGAATATGCCGAACTGGAGCCGGTCGCCGCGGCCATCACCGAAATGCGTCGGGCCCATGCCGACATGGCCGATCTGGAGGTTATGGCCGCGGGCGAGGATGGGGAGATGGGTGCCCTGGCAGCTGATGAGCTGCTGGAAGCCAGGCGCCGGCTACCGGAGATCGAACGCCGCATCCTCCTTGCTCTGCTGCCCAAGGACGAGGCGGACGAACGTAACGCTATCCTGGAAGTTCGCGCTGGAACAGGTGGGGATGAGGCGGCCCTGTTCGCGGCGGAACTGTTCGAGATGTACAAGCGCTATGCCACTTCCCAGGGCTGGCGGTTTGAGACCATGGATGTCAGCGAGACTGGCATCGGCGGCTATAAGGAAGCCAGTGCCACCATCACCGGACGCAGCGTGTTCCGCCGCCTGAAATTCGAATCGGGTGTTCACCGGGTACAGCGGGTGCCGGCCACGGAAACCCAGGGGCGCATCCATACGTCCGCTGCCACCGTCGCCGTTTTGCCAGAAGCCGAAGAGGTGGATATCCACATTGATGAGCGAGACCTGCGCATTGATGTGTTCCGTTCATCGGGGCCAGGCGGACAGTCGGTCAACACTACCGACAGCGCTGTTCGCATCACCCACCTGCCCACCGGCATCGTGGTTAGCCAGCAGGACGAGAAGAGCCAACACAAGAACAAGGCCAAGGCACTAAAGGTGCTGCGTGCCCGGCTTTATGAAGCAGAGCGCCAACGGCTGGCCGATGCCCGTGCCGCGGATCGCAAGAGCCAGGTGGGGTCGGGCGACCGGTCTGAACGTATCCGTACCTATAATTTTCCCCAAGGGCGCATCACCGACCATCGCATCAATCTGACGCTTTATGGTAAGATCGAAAGGTTCATGGCCGGCGAGATGGATGAAGTCATCGACGCGCTGATCGCCCAGGAAGAGGCGGAAAGATTGGCCGAATTGCAATGATGCGGATGCACCGCGTCGGCGCATAAACTGACTGTCTGTTGGCGGGCCCCACGATAAGAATGGCGGAGGAAACCCGATGTCCAACCCAGGCAATCCGGCCAATCCCGGCACACCCCCGGATTTCTTTAACCGCTTCCCCATGCGGGAGGTGACGAGCGGCGAACTGGACGCCGTCCTGGCGGAGGCCGACGCCCCGCCGCTGACGATCCTATTTCTGTGGGGGCGCGACTGCCCTAATTGCGACATTGCCAAACACGCCATTCTATCGGCGCCCCCGCGCTTTCTGTGGCCGGAGGTGCGCTGGCTGCACGATAATGTCTATGACGACATGGAAATGGCCAATCGTTTCAGCCTGCATGGCATTCCCGTGTTTTTCGTGTTCCGTGGCAAAAAGCTGATGGGCAAGGTCACCAGTTGGCCCGGAATTGGCGACTTTGCCAATGTCATCGCCGGACAGATCGCTGCATTACCGGGTTACCACCCGCCCCCGACACGGCCAAAACTGACCCTGGTGAAGGGCTGATGACAGATCCCGGTAGCCTTGGCTTATCGGGATTGAGTTTGGCGGCGACTGACGTGCCATGATCTGTGATGATCACCGCGACATGCCGTGACGCTTTGGGGGAGGCTGGCCCAGCACCGGTTTCCCCCTCTGGCCGCCGGGATCGCCGACGTCACGAGGAGGCCGATTTCAGTTGCGCGGGCACATCCGCTTCTGTCGGTGCGGCCTGTTCCCGCTCCGCCGCCAGCCGGCCGAAGACAGGACGGGCTTGCGGGGCAAGCATCCGCTGCCGTTCCCGGACCTTGGCGCGCGCAGCATTGGCATAGATCTGCTTTGACGCTTCCACCATATGCACGCCAGCGAATGCGCGGAAGCAGCGATGGCCCACCTCCTCCACCGCTGGCGCGCTGGCCAGAAGGAAACGCAGCCGCGTCGGTGGCAGGAACAGGGCACAATCCTCCCGTTCCGGTACAAACATGTTGGCCTTCAGGGTGCTGCGTAACTGCCCTGGCGAAAAGGGACTCCCCAGGCCGAAGGGTGTGCTGTCCGACCGTGCCCAGATGCCGCGGCGGTTGGGAACCACCGTGATCAACCGCCCGCCACCGGCCATGACCCGCCATATCTCCCGCATCAACGGGCGCAATTCCTCAGTACATTCAAGCCCATGGACCAGCAATATCCGGTCGATTGACATGTCCGGAAACGGTAAGTCCGCCTCATCCGCCAGGGTCACCTGGCCTGGTCCATCCGAGGGCCAGGCAATCACGCCCTGACTGGCTGGCATAACCGCCATCACCCGCTCTGCCTCCTCCTGAAACATCGTCAGATAAGGTGTGGCATAGCCGATACCCAAGACCCGCTGACCCCGCAGGTCGGGCCATAGCTCCCGGATGCGGCGACGGATCAGACGCCGGACGACTTGGCCCGTGCTGCTGCGATAGAATTCGCGAAGATCAAGGACATCACTGTACATGGACGGCAGGATAACACGGCCATCCCCTGCACGCATGGTAAGAAAAGGCAAAAGAAAAGCCGGCTGTGCCTGGCACGCCGGCTGTAGATGATCATCCCCGGATCGGCGAGACACGTCCAGGGTTCCATCCCGGTGGGGTGGCGGTTACCCGCGACACCTTACGGCACGGCGGACAATACGCGAAAGCCAGTTCATCGCCAGCCGAGAATGCCAGTGTCTTCCGTCATTTGCGGTCCGCGTCACATTTCTGCAACATGGTGCGGCGCAACGGGCACGGTTAGCGGCGCTGGTTTAATCCAACCACGTCAATGGGCGGATGGCAATTCCGGTGCGACGTAGCGGAAGCTGATATTCTTGGCCTGTGTCCCTTCCCGTTCCGGTACACGCGACTCGAATTTTGTCGACTGGTTGGGGAACAGGCGGCGCACCGGCGGCACAATCCGCCATGCGTAAAGCTCCTTGCCATCCTCACCCAGGGCCACGGCCTGGATATCGGGCACGTCCCGCTGACGGTCGGACATGTTGGCAATTTCCCCGGTCACGAACAGCATATTGATGCCTTCGATGTCCCGGATTTCAACCTTGGTGGTCTTGGCATCACCCGGTTCCGACAGGCCGGTACCAGGCAATTCGGCCAACCCCACCATTTCATACAGGGGGAACGCGGCGGGCCAAGTCTGGATGATCGGGTCCTTGCCGTAATAGAGGCCGGTACCAATCCCGCCGACCACCAACGCCAATGCCGCCCAGGCCATCATGGCCGCGCGGCGGGCCTTGGATTGACCAGGAATGGCAGGCAGGTTGCTGCCCTTGGGCACCGGGCGCGGACGGAAGGGCCGCGACAGGCCCATGTCGTCCGCATCATTGTCGAAACGCTTACTGTCGAAGACATCATCCCCGCTGGCCGAGCCGACATCACCGAATCCGGCCAGATCGTCAGCCGGTGGATCGTCGAACAGCGTGGCACGCGGTTCGTTCAACGGCGCCGGCGGTGGGGGAGGCGGCGGCGGCGGTGATACTGCGTTGCGGGCCGCAGGCCGACCGCTGACGCTGGCACCAGGGCGTTCGACGCTGGCCAGGGGTGCCCGTGCCGGAGCGGCTTGGCGTTGAACAGCGGCGGCACGGGGGGGCGGCGGCGGTGCCAAGGCCATGCTGGGTTCGGCGAACCAGACATGGCCGCATTGGCCGCACTTCACCTTACGGCCCTCACCCAGCAGACGCCCGTCGAGCATGAAGCGTTTCGTACAGGACGGGCAGGACAGGATCATCGTGAAGGGGCGCCGGGATGCGGGTGGACCGATTGGGCAGCATTGGTGACCAAGACCACGCTGCCGCAATATCTTATAGGCGGGCGCATGGGTTCAGCGCAAGGATGGGGGTGCTAGGGATGATACCTCCGTCGGATGGGTCAGGTGACTTTACGTGCGCGCTGCCGCATGCCATTCCTGTTTGCCGTCAAGCCGCCGGTTCGCCGGCCGCGCAGAACCGGATCGGGGATGATGAGGCGCCGCGCCCATTTCGACATACCGCTGAGCCAGGACGCCACGGGCCGTTTCCTGCCCTGGATCATCGCTTTGATGGTCTATCTGGCCGCCCTGGCCCTGGCTGTGTCTTTGATCCTTTCTGACCTGGCACGGCGCTGGGACAGCGAACTGTCGGCCGGCATGACGGTACAGGTGGCACCCACCGGCACCGCCAATGCCCGTGAACTGGACGAACGTGTCCGCAAAGTCATGGATACATTGTCAGCCAGTGCCTTTGTCGCTGATGCCCGGCGGCTGTCGGATGGCGATGCGCGAGCGCTGGTGGAACCCTGGCTGGGCGATGGTGCCCTGCTGACGGAACTGCCGCTGCCCGTCCTGATTGACGTGCGGCTGGCTGACGGGGCTGACATTGCCGGTCTGGCCGAACAACTGACGCGGGCTGCCCCGCATGTGACGGTGGAGGACCCGGCCCGCTGGCTGGGAGATCTGCGTCGGCTGGCCCGGTCGGTCCAGGTGGTGGCAGTGGCAATCATTGCCTTGATCGGCGGTGCGGGCGTTGTCTCGATCATTTTTGCGGCCTCTGCCGGATTCGCTGTCCATCGGCAGGAGGTAGAACTGCTGCATGTCATGGGTGCAACCGATGGGTATGTGGCCGGGCAGTTCCAACGCCATATGCTGCGCCAGTCGCTGCTGGGTGGGGGTGTCGGTTTCCTGCTGGCAGTAGCCACCCTGTTCGGGCTGGAGCAGGCGGGGCGCGGTCTGGGGGCCTCGCTACTGCCCGATATGGCCCTGTCGCTGCGAGATTGGGCCTGGTTGCCTGTTGTCCCTGCGGTGGCGGCCTTGCTGGCGGCACTTACGGCCCGCCTGACCGTCATGCGTGCGCTGGGCCGGTTGCCGTGAGTTGGCATATCGCTTCCCGGCAGTTGCGGCGCCTGATCCTGCTGGCATCGTTGCTGCTGGCTGTCTGGGCGCTGGGCCTGTTCCTTTTTGCGGCGTCGTTGCCGCGACAGGCTCCCGATGACGGGATCACCACCGACGGTATTGTTGTGTTGACCGGTGGCAGCGAACGCTTGTCCGTCGGGTTCGACCTGCTGCGCGCCCGCAAGGGCCGTAAACTCTTCATCAGTGGCGTCTATCGCGGGGTAGAGGTGCGGGAACTGCTGGCCATGTCATCCAAGTCGGGCAACGATTTGGAATGCTGTGTAAGGCTGGGTTATGACGCTGACGATACCGAAGGCAACGCAGTGGAGACCGCCCGCTGGATAGCGGAAGAGGGGTTTACCAGTCTGCGTCTGGTCACCGCCAATTACCACATGCCGCGCAGCCTGGTCGAGTTCCGCCGCGCCCTGCCGGGCATCACCCTGGTGCCGCATCCGGTAACGCCGCACAAGGTACGGCTGGATTCCTGGTGGAACTGGCCCGGCACTGCCGAATTGATTATCGGCGAGTATAACAAATATCTGTTGGCGGTGACGCGTGCCGCCCTGACGGTACCGCATCCCGCCCCGTAAGCACCAGCCGCCCTGGACAGGGTGGCGCCCTTGCGGTTAAGTGCAGCCCCCCGCAGGCCGACCATCCCGGACCAGACGCGCATGACTTTCCTCCGTTCGCTGCTGTTTAATCTCGTCTTTTTCTCCTGGACGGCGGTTTATTGCTTCTTGATTGCCTGGACACTGGTCATGCCGCGGCCGGTCATGTTGGCCATGATCCGCTTCTACATGCGCACCCTGACCCTGCTGGAGCGAACGATCATCGGCCTGCGCTATGAGGTGAAGGGCATCGAGAACCTACCGAAGGAGGGGGCTTATCTGGTGGGGGCCAAACACCAGTCGATGTGGGAGACCATGAAGCTGCATCTCATGTTCCGCGATCCGGCGATCGTGCTGAAGCATGAGCTGATCTATATCCCGCTCTGGGGATGGTTTGCCTGGAAGGCCCAGATGATCCCGGTCAAGCGGGGCAAGCGCGGGGCCGCTATCGCCTCGCTGGTCCGGGGGGCCCGCGCCATGAAGGCGATGGGCCGGGAGATTGTGATTTTCCCCCAAGGAACCCGCGTCGCCGTTGGCGAATACAGACCCTACAAGGTCGGCATTGCCGTCCTTTATGAAGACCTGGGCGTGCCGCTGGTGCCAATGGCCCTCAATTCCGGCGTCTTCTGGGGGCGCAAGACCTTCATCAAGCGTCCCGGCCTGATCACCATCGAATTCCTGCCGCCGATCCCGCCGGGCCTGCCCAAAGATGTTGCCCTGTTCGAACTGGAGGCGCGGCTGGAAAGTGCCAGCAACCGTCTGGCCGTTGCGGTGGGTGGGGAAGCCACACTCAACCCCAGCGCTGCCAGCCCGGCGGCCGCCCCCGTGCCGGAGACAGATTCCGGACTGTAAATGCCGGTTATCAGCCGCGGCTTTTGAAGCTGCGGAGTTGGGCATTCAACTGCATGGCCAGATTGCTCATGCGGTTGGTGGCCTCATTGTACCGCGCAGTCATTTCCGGCGTAAAATTGCCCTTTGCCTCCCCCTCCAGGCAGATCAGGAATTCCTGCGTTTCCACAATGTAGGCCTTAACGGCTTCCTGCGCCCGGTTCATCTCTGCTGCGCCAGCAGAAGCCCCGTCGGGCACAGACGGGGCTTCATTGATGGCGCAGCCGGCCAATGCAGGCATAGCCGAAACCGTCAGGGCGGTCAGCAGCAAGGTGGCAACGGCCACAGCGGTACGGGGCGTGGAAGTCATCAGCGGTCTCCTGATTTCCATATCGCATGGCAACATGCTTTTGCTTTTCTCAGTAAAAAGCTACGCCATTTCCATCACTGAAATCAATCCAAGGAGCCTTTATTTTTGTGCATCGCAACCAACACAAGGTGCGAGCGAAAAAATGTAACAATGCGATTATTTTTATATTCTATTCATATTGGGATTATCAGGAAATTATCGGTGATTTTAATCAATCGCCCTTTTTGCATCCTGTGACCATTTAATGACATGCCATGTCGGATCGAACCCCGCAAAATCGCGCCCCACATCTGTCATCACGACCCCTTTCGCAGTTGCAGCGAAAGGCCTATCTGTGCCGCAGGGGCGATCATGTGAAACCTGCAGGGAATGAAATTCGTGAAGACCAACTATCTGCTGGCGGTCGCCGCCATGTTTTTGACTGCTGCCGGTGCGGCCCGCGCCGCAGAAGGCCCTTATGTCGCCTCTTCCGTTGGCGCCTATATGGGCACCAACTATGACCAAGGCCTGCTTTGGACGCTGCTGAAGGGTGATGCCGACCGGAAATTCAACGGCTCCCTGGCGGCCGGTTATCGGTTCGATAATATCCGCGTCGAAGTCGAAGGTGGCTTTGGCCGTCTGGCCGATGTGGATCGCGGTACGTCGGTCGTCACGCCGGGCGCTGGGTTTCAGGCCAAGGGTGATCTGACTGTGTGGACGGCCCTGGCCGGTGCCTACTACGATGTTCCGGTTACCGAAATCTACCAGCCTTATCTGGGCGTGGGCGGTGGGCTGGCCGGTCTGGATAACAGCAGCGACCTGCTGGTCATCAATGAAGGCACCCATGGTGCCGCCTTTGCCGAGGCCGGGCTGAACATGGTCATCTATGATGGGCTGACAGTCGCTCCCGGATACCGTTATCTGTGGGTCAATTCAAAAGGCGGCGGCGCCCGCAACCTGAGCACCCACATCGTCAAGCTGACTGCCCGCGCCAGCTTCTGATCCAAAGCAAGTGTCTTTATGCCACCGGTTATCAACGATGACCGGTGGCCTTATGGTCGTGCCGCTGCCCTTTGGCCCGGGTTCCGGTTAGTTGGGGTCAGTCTTCGACCTCTTCGCTGGGGTAGATGCCCCAGAAATCGTCTCGCTCCAGCCAGCCATGGTAGCCCTGGATTTCCACCTCGCACCAGGGCCCCTTGCAGGAGACAAGTCGACCCATCACCCCCGGTTCGGCCTGCGCCACGGCAGCCGCCGATGCGCTGGGCCGTTCGCGGATGGTTCGCAACTCGCCGGTGATGACCAGGGCGCGGCGGCCGGACAGCATGGACTGATGCACCCAGCCCTGCGTACCCTCCACATCACGAATGCGCCGCCAAGTATCGAATTCGGCCGTGATTTCTACCGGCATGCCGGGCCGGACAAACACCCATTCGATCGGATAGGAACGGCCGGGACCGGTACGGACATTCACCTCTCCGGACCGCAACGACACAAAACGCGGCACCGGTAGGCCGCTGCGCACAATCATGTCGGAGCGTGGATCGGTTTCCTGCGCCCGGGCGGGAGCCAAGGCCGGGCCGGCGGTCAGCAGACAGCCCAGCACACAGGCCAACAGCGTACGGGTTCCGCCCGCCACCACCGCCCCGCCCCGCGTCTTCGTCCCGGTTTGCAGCAACACACAGCCTCGCACATGGCAGCCCGATGATCGGGGCGCCCAATCGTTAACAACCCTTTGTGCCGTACCCCGGATATCCGGGTCAAGCATGAGCGACCATTCGCCGGCCACCCGCCATCATGGACAAGCACCGCCAGCACTTGTACTGCTATGGCAGCCAGCCCCTGGGAGGATCAACGCACATGGTGGAACGCCGGAAGCCCCTGGTCATCGTCACGCGCAAGCTGCCGGATGTCATTGAAACCAGGATGATGGAACTGTTCAACACCCGTCTTAATCTGGACGATCATCCGATGAGCCGGGCCGAACTGGAAGAGGCGGTCAGGACTGCCGACATCCTGGTGCCGACCGTCACGGATGTGATCGATGAGGCCCTGCTGAACCAGGCCGGGCCTCAGTTGAAACTGATCGCCAATTTTGGCAATGGCGTCGACCATATCGACCTGCGCGTGGCGCGCGCAAAATCCATTCTGGTCACCAACACGCCGGGCGTGTTGACCGAAGATACGGCCGATATGACCATGGCCCTGATCCTGGCCACGGCGCGGCGCCTGTCAGAAGGCGAGAGGCTGGTCAGATCCGGGCAATGGACCGGCTGGGCGCCCACAGTCATGCTCGGCTCCCGACTGGCAGGCAAACGCCTGGGCATTATCGGCATGGGTCGCATCGGTCAGGCTCTGGCCCGGCGAGCCAAGGCCTTCGGCTTGTCGATCCATTACCATAACCGCAAACCCGTCCACCCCGAGGTGGAGGCGGAACTGGATGCTGCCTATTGGGAGAGCCTGGACCAGATGCTGGCGCGGATGGATATCGTCGCCATCACCTGCCCGCGCACGCCGGCAACCTATCACCTGCTGAATGCCCGACGTCTGGCGCTGCTGAAATCCACGGCGATCCTGGTCAATATCAGCCGCGGCCAGGTGGTGGACGAAGCGACGCTGGCAAGAATGCTGCAACGGCGTGAGATCGGGGCTGCTGGCCTGGATGTGTATGAGGACGAACCCAATATTGATCCCAAATTGTTGAAACTGGACAATGTTGTTCTGCTGCCGCACATGGCATCGGCTACCTTGGAAGGCCGTATCGACATGGGGGAAAAGGTGATCGTCAATATCAAGACCTTTGTTGACGGCCATCAACCCCGCGACCGTGTTCTGGAAATGATGTTCTGATTTCTCTTTTCTTGCCCCTGACTGAATGGGGGATTGTGTTTGCTGGTTGGGGGCAGACGCCCCCGGTACCCGCTATGACTGATCAGATCGGAGGGGCATGCCGTGCCTCTCCGAATGCGCTCAGCCGACGCAACCTTGTGAAACACAAAATCTGCTCTGTTTCAGAGCGTAGGGGCCCTTTCCCCCGAAATGGTCCGCCCACGCAACAGTATGAAACAGAAAAACCAGATATGTTTCAGAGCGGACTGGGCAACGCCTCCGAATGGCAGGCGCATTGAGGGCGTTTATAAAACAAGTATACCATGATCTGGGAAAGAAGTCAGCGTTTGCGGGCGCTGCAACCGTAACCCTATCCTTTCGGTTCCCCGTCCTGCTGCTGCCAGACGTTGCGGCCTGTACTAAGTTGCGGCCGAAGGAGGGACTGGCGCGCATGCATGATGTTTTCCGCTTAGACGATCTGACCGACGATACCCAGCATTCGGCCTTGGCCAACTGGCTTTGCATCGCGCAGCAGGATGAGGCCGTGCCGCTGTCGCGGGCGATGGCAAGTAGTATTGCCACGGCGTCGGGTCAGTGTGGGGTGCTGTTGGATGTCTCCAGCGGGTCTATCCGTGACGCCCGGATCATCAAAGCCGGATCGGCCGTTGTGGCCGGGCTGGGTGTTGATCCTGTGGGCATGACCCTGTCGGCATTGATGCCGGCCAGCTATGTTGCCGACCTGATCCCGGCCTATGCGTTCTGTGCCGGCAGTTTTCGGCCGCTTTCCTGTCTGGATGAGGTAATTTACGCAGACGGGACACGTATTCTGGTGCGGCGCCTGGTTCTGCCCCTGGAACGCCAGCCCCCCGGCGGTGCCTTTGTGGCCCGGTATCTGCTGATGATTTATGACCCGGCAGCGGGCGAAGAGGCGGGCAAGGGCGACAGCGGCACCTGCCGGAGCATGGTCAGGACACGGTCGCTGGGGGCCGCAGTTTTCCGTGACCGTCACGGCTGACGATGAGGCCGGCGGCAAGGGCATCGGTTCGGGATCGCCGTCCAGGTCGGGGCTGGGGCCTATCGGCCGTACGGCCGCCAGACGCTGCACGATGGCGGCCTTGGGACTGGATACCTCGCCTTGCTCAAAGGCAATCACCTGCAGCCCCTGTTGTGCTGCCAGACGCAGCAATTCACCCTCCCGCAACAGGAAGGCCGGGCTGGAGGGGCGGCCATGGCGCTGATTGCCATTGGCGAAGGTCTCGTACAGCAGCAGCCCGCCCGGTTTCAGCGCGGCGATCAGGGACGGCAATAGCGGGCGGTGCAGGTAGTTGGTGACAATGATGCCGTCAAAACCGGTGAGTGCGGCAGGCCAGCCGTCCGGTCCCTCCAGATCGGCCTGAAGTAGGGTGACGCCAGACAGTCCCGCCAGATCGGCCACGCCGCGCAGGTCGATATCCACACCCGTGACGGCCAGTCCCCGGCCATGGAAATGGCGCAGATGCCGGCCACTGCCACAGGCCACGTCGAGCAGCCGGGCCCCGGCACGCAGCAGCGGGGCAAAACGGGTAATCCAGGGAGAGGGCGGGGCAAAGGGCAAATCGCGGATCATGAAGGTCATGCTATGGGAAAAGCGGGGGTATTGGAACGCCCGAGCGCCGCCCCCTCATTGCCGACCCCACACCCGATCCCTGTCCCGGTGATTGGCGTTCGGTCAGCTTTGGTATGGAGGCTGTTGTTCGTGCGCCCAAGGGTGCGGCATGGCACCCCGGACCTGTAACAGGCTTGCCCGCCGGGCAAGGACGGGCCATGTATCTGTCATCTCTCCGACCATCTATCATGCCATGATCCTGTTCGATCTGAAATGCAGCCTGGACCACCGGTTCGAGGGCTGGTTCCGCAACGGTGCCGCCTATGATGCGCAGGTGGCGGCGCATGCCATCACATGCCCGGTCTGCGGGGACGCCAAGGTGACGAAGGCGCCGATGGCTCCGGCTATCGCAAAGGGCGGGCGTTCGCGGGAGAAGGAGGCGGTTGCGGCCGTCCCCTCCGTGACAGAGCCGGCACCGGCACCGACGGCGGTGCCCGATGCAGTGAAGGAAGCGCAGGCCGAGATCCTGCGCCAATTGCGGGACCTGCGCAGACAGGTGGAAAAGAACGCTGATTACGTGGGTGACCGCTTTGCTGAAGAAGCCCGCAAAATCCATTATGGCGAGGTAGAAAGCCGCGCCATCTATGGCGAAACCTCGCCCCAGCAAGCCGAGGCCCTGCGCGAAGAAGGGGTGCCCGTGACCAGTATCCCCTGGCTACCAGCGGAGAACGGATGACATTCTGTCCGTGATCGTGACCGATCCGGGGCAATTTGATGTTGCGCCCATCGCCGGCCAACGGTTGCGGGCCGATGATCCCTTATACGAGGATGCAGCCATGCCCGCACAGGCGCGGAAATCCATGGATTCCGCTTGACCGGGGCCAGGGTTTGGCGCATCTACCGACCCATATCGACGCCCGCCCGTGCGGGACCGTGCTGGACGACATCCCGGCCCGGCCCCCCTACGTGTGGGCGCGTACCCGTTCCGGCTTGCCGGAACCCGGTCGATAGGGTGCCGTCTGTGGTGCCGGGTGCGCTGACCCGCAATCATCTAAAACTGGAGACATCCGATGTCGATCACGGCTGAGCGCAAGACTGCGCTGATCGAAGAGTACAAGACCAAGGAAGGCGATACCGGTTCGCCGGAAGTGCAGGTCGCCATCCTGACCGAGCGCATCAACAACCTGACCGAACACCTGAAGACCCACTCGAAGGATTTCCATTCGCGTCGTGGTCTGCTGGTGATGGTCGGTCAGCGCCGCCGTCTGCTGGATTACACCAAGGCCAAGGACAAGGCTCGTTACGACAGCCTGATCCAGCGCCTGGGCCTGCGTCGCTAAGGCGTGGGGCGGAACCGACAGTCAGCCTGAACCCCAAGGTGATGTTCGACGTGAACAGACAGCCCACCGCACACACCCCAATCCAGTCCCGCTCCGGCGGTGGGGGATGGTGTGTCGGCGGCGGGTACCAGGGCGGCCGCTACTGTCGGGGACCGCGTCAGAGTTGAGGTGTGGACGGCCAGCCGGGACCCCTTCCGGCTGGCCGTTTTCCCATGCGCGCCATGCCGGCCGCGCGAAAAGACTATCCTGAAGGGGCAAGAAACAGGCGGGGCCGTCCGAACGGGCCCCGGCCCGGCCGCCCAATCCGGGGTGTTGCGGGTTTCGGATGGAAGGATCGATACGATGTTCAAGGTGTTCCGCAAGGAAATGGAATGGGGCGGTCGCAAGCTGGTCATTGAGACCGGCAAGATCGCCCGTCAGGCCGATGGCGCCGTCATGGTGAGCTATGGCGACACGGTGGTGCTGGCCACCGCCGTCGGCGCCAAGTCGCCGAAGCCGGGCGTGGATTTTTTCCCGCTGACGGTGAATTACCAGGAAAAGGCCTTCGCCGCGGGCAAGATCCCCGGCGGCTTCTTCAAGCGTGAAGGCCGTCCGACCGAAAAGGAAGTGCTGGTCAGCCGCCTGATCGACCGTCCGATCCGTCCGCTGTTCGTCGATGGTTACCGCTGCGAGACCCAGGTCGTCTGCACGGTGCTGAGCCATGACCTTGAGAATGATCCCGACATCGTCGCCATGATCGGGGCGTCCGCCGCCCTGACCATTTCCGGCCTGCCCTTCCTGGGCCCCATCGGTGCGGCCCGTGTCGGTTATGAAAATGGTCAGTTCATCTTGAACCCGACCGCCGACCAGATGGAAAACGCCACCCTGGATCTGGTCGTTGCCGGTACGCAGGAAGGCGTGCTGATGGTCGAGTCCGAGGCCAAGGAGCTTTCGGAAGAGGTGATGCTGGGGGCGGTCATGTTTGGCCATGCCCAGTTCCAGCCGGTGATCGACCTGATCATCAGCCTGGCCGAGGATTGCGCCAAGGAACCCCGCGACATCGCCCCGCCGGCCTTTGACAAAGCCGCTGTGAAGGCCCGTATCCTGGAAGTGGCCGGCGATGACGTGAAGGCCGCTTACTCGATCCTGGTCAAGCAGGACCGGTACGCCGCCGTGGGTGCCGCCAAGGACAAGGCCAAGGCTGCGCTGAAGGACGAATTCGCGCCTGAGGCCATTTCCGAAATGTTCAAGGAAGTGGAAGCCGACGTGCTGCGCGGCGCGGTCCTGGAGACCGGCAAGCGCATCGACGGCCGCTCCACCGTGGATATCCGCCAGATCGTGGCCGAAGTGGGCATCCTGCCCCGCGCCCATGGGTCGGCCCTGTTCACCCGCGGTGAGACGCAGGCGCTGGTGGTTGCCACCCTGGGCACCAACCAGGATGAGCAGATCATCGACGCGCTGGAAGGCGAATACCGCGAAAGCTTCATGCTGCATTACAACTTCCCCCCCTACAGCGTGGGTGAAGCCGGCCGCATGGGCAGCCCGGGCCGTCGTGAGATCGGCCATGGCAAGCTGGCCTGGCGCGCCATCCACCCGCTGCTGCCGTCCAAGGAAGATTTCCCCTACACGCTGCGTGTCGTGTCGGAGATCACGGAATCCAACGGTTCCTCTTCCATGGCCACGGTCTGCGGCACGTCCCTGTCGCTGATGGATGCCGGTGCCCCCCTGGCCCGCCCCATCGCCGGCATTGCCATGGGCCTGATCAAGGAAGGCGACAAGTTCGCCGTTCTGTCCGACATCCTGGGTGACGAAGATCATCTGGGTGACATGGACTTCAAGGTGGCCGGCACCGAAGCGGGCGTTACTGCCCTGCAGATGGACATCAAGATCACTTCCATCACGGAAGAGATCATGAAGGTCGCCCTGGCCCAGGCTCAGAAGGGCCGCATCCACATCCTGGGTGAGATGAACAAGGCGCTGAACACCGCGCGCGGCGAAGTGTCGGGCAATGCCCCGCGCATCACCGTCATCAACATCCCCAAGGAAAAGATCCGCGACGTTATCGGGTCGGGCGGCAAGGTCATCCGCGAGATCGTGGAACAGACCGGCGCCAAGATCGATATCGAGGATGATGGCACCGTCAAGGTGTCGGCGGTCGACAGCAAGTGCTCCGACGCCGCCATCAAGTGGATCAAGGGCATCGTGGCCGAGCCGGAAGTGGGCGAAGTCTATGACGGCAAGGTCGTCAAGGTCATGGATTTCGGCGCCTTCGTGAACTTCCTGGGCAGCCGTGATGGTCTGGTCCACATTTCCGAACTGAAGAACGAGCGCGTGGCCAAGGTCACCGACGTGGTGAAGCAGGGCGATGCGGTCAAGGTCAAGGTCCTGGGCTTCGACGATCGCGGCAAGGTCAAGCTGTCGATGAAGGTCGTCGATCAGGTGACCGGCGAAGACCTGTCCAAGAAGGCCGAAGCCGCCGAGGGCTGATGCCTGATGGTGCTTCCCGGCTTTCGGGATGATGGTTGAGTGAAGGAACAGGCCGTCGGGGCAACCCGGCGGCCTTTTTCGTTGTGGGGTGGGGGGAACGGACGAATGCACTATAATGCTCTGATGGAGGTCAAGATGTCCCAGGTCAGTGCAACGCATTTTCGACGGAACATGGCCTGTTGCCTTGACACGGTGACGGCTAATCGCATCCCGCTGCGCGTTATGCGCCGCAACGCGGAACCCATGATGGTGATCGCCGAAAGCGAATGGCGCAGCATCCAGGAGACCCTGTACCTGCTGAGTTCGCCCGCAAATGCGCTGCGTATCCTGGCATCCATTGCCGACGCAGATGCCGGGCGGTTTGTGGAAAGGGACCTGTTGGAGCCTGATGAAGGAGATCGTAGCGCGGATTAGCGAAGCGTAATCCGCGCTACTTCCATTTTCTTGTGGGTTGGTACGGCGTTGCTGGCTCTGGTATCTTAAGGCCGGACCGTGACCAAAGGAACCCACCCGTGATCACCCGCCTGCGCCTGCAGAACTTCAAGAACTTCGCAGATGCCGAGCTGAAGCTGGGTGCATTCACGGTGATTCTGGGCACGAATGCCAGTGGCAAGAGCAACATCCGCGATGCGTTCCGGTTTCTGCATGGGATTGGGCGCGGGTATTCGCTGTCAGAGATTATTGGGGGAAAGTTTGGAAGTGGCGGGCAGCTAGAATGGGAGCGTATGCGCGGAGCAATGTATGAAATTGCACGCATCCAATCCAACAGAGCCGATTTCTTAATAAACTTAAATTTCACCGACAATGCCAATCATTACGACTACAGGTCTGAGATATACAATATTGATGGAAGATTTCGCTTTGCTTACGAGTCTTTAAGTGAGAATGGAAAATCTATATTTGAGTTATCTTCAAATAATTATTGGGATTTTTCAACTCTCTCTCCATTGCCAAACTCAGATCTCAAAAACTTTGAAGTCACGCATAACTTAGAACGTATACGCTTCCACGAGATCGACCCCAACGCTGCCAAGTTAGCCTCTCCCCCTGGCCAAAAGGTCCTCGGCGACCACGGTGAGAACCTGCCCACCGTCCTGCAGGCCATCTGCGCCGATCCGGCGCGCAAAGAAACCCTGATGGAGTGGGTCCGGGCGTTGACGCCCATGGATGTGGTGGACTTCAAGTTTCGCACCGACCTCAACGGCTTCGTGCAACTCTACCTCGTCGAAAGCGACGGGGCGGAGATTTCGGCGGTCAGTGCGTCGGATGGTACCTTGCGGTTCCTGGCGTTGCTGGCAGCCCTGTTGGGGCCGAACCCGGCCAAGCTGTATTTCTTTGAGGAGATTGAGAGCGGCATCCATCCGGCGCGTCTGCATCTGCTGATCGACATGCTGGAACGGCAGACAGCGAAAAGCGGCATTCAGGTTGTGACCACGACCCATTCACCCGAACTGCTGTCGCTGCTGAGCGATGAGACGCTGAAATCCACCTCCATCGTCTATCGCCCGCCCGGCCGGTCGGACGCCATCATCAAGCCTGTACTGGAATTCCCCAATATTGAGGAACTGCGTCAGCAACCTGGGTTAGGGCACCTGCATGCGACAGGCTGGTTTGAACGCGCCCTGTCCATGATGGACGGAAAGCAGGCTGCCGAATGAACCTCCTGATCATTCCGGAAGACCACACTAACGACCAATATATTCTGAAGCCGCTTTTCCAGGCGCTGCTGAAACAAAACGCAAAACGCCAGGGAACGGTAGAGATCTACCCCGTGCGAGGTGGCCGGACCATTGCCATGCGGATAGAAACAATTAGACAGGCTGTCCGCGAGTATAGCTGGGGCATAGACCATTTCATCCTATGCATGGACAGGGATGGCGATCTGAATCGGGCAGCAAAAATTGATCATCTCTGCCGTCAGGTGGGGGAGGAGTTCGGAGATAGAGTGAGCTTCCTGGGCGGCTTGGCCCATGAGGAATTGGAGACGTGGCTACTGGCCGGTTTGCCAAAGGAGATGCTACCCGATGGTGTTACTTGGCAGGACATCCGAACGGAAATATCGGTAAAGGAACGGCATTTCGCACCCGTAGCAGCCCTTGCAAAGGCAGCCGACGGTCCAGGCGGTGGCCGCCAGCGCCTGGGTATCGAAGCCGCCCGGTCCATCCAAGCCATCCGCCAGAAATGCCGTGAAGATTTCGACGAACTGGCGCGGCGGTTGGAAGCAAAATTGGTTCTCTGACCCCTTGCACGCACCGCCTGTCATCCAAACATTTTTTGCAATTTCGTGCACGCTCCCGTAGCGTGCCGGGAAATGCGCGGCCGGTTCCCCGCCAGCCCGGACAAGGAGCAATGGATCGATGTTCGAAACCCTGCCACTTTATCTGACCTTTGTTGGGGCCTGTGTGGCGCTGCTGGCTGTGGCGCTGCTGGCCTATACGCTGATCACGCCCTATCGCGAATGGACGTTGATCCGGCAGGGCAATTCAGCCGCGGCGACCAGCATGGGCGGCACCGCCATCGGCATGGCCATCGCCCTGTCATCGGTGGCCTCTGGCACCTACTCGGTGGTGGAACTGCTGATGTGGGGCGGGGTGGCGCTAGTCTGTCAGTTGTTGGTGTTCGCGGCGGTCTGTTTCCTGCTGCCCGGTTTCCGGCAGGGGATTGAGGCGGACAAGCTGGGCTATGGCGTCACGCTGGGCACGCTGTCCATCGCCATGGGAATTTTGAATGCCGGGGCGCTTTCGGTCTGATCGCCGCCTCCCTATCTATGGTTAACCCGCCCGGTCCTGTCCAGCGGGGCCGTTCTGTTTGGATTTCAGGAGTCTTGCCAGATGATGCAGTTTTTCCGCACGCTGCTGGGTGTAAAGGGTGAGAAGGTTGGCCGCCAGGTGGTGGATGCCCTGGTCGCCATGGATCCCAAGAGCGCGTCCGTCGCCCAGTTGCGGGTCATGGAGGCCGATCTCGACAAGGCCGGAAAGCTCTTGACCAATCTGCGCGCTGAAATGCAGCGCGAGCGCAAGGAGGCCGTGGAGGCACGGGAGAATTATGACCGCCGTCTGGCCGCCGCCGAACATCTGAACAGCCTGCTGGCGACCGCCGAGGGTGAGCGTAAGGCCAGCCTGGAAGCCAGCCTTGCCAAGCTACTGGCCCAATTGGAAGAATTGGAGAGCGAGGTCGCCATCGAGCAGCGCGAGGCCGACGAGGCCGAGGCGCTGGTGGCCGAAGCAGAGGTTGCCTATCGCGAGAAGGCCAGCGCCCTGACCGAGGCCAAGTCTGCTCTCGCCAAGGCCGAGCGTGACATGCAGCGTGCCAGTATCCAGGAAGAGCGCGAGCGCGAGCGCGCCAACCGCGCCGCCCAGGTGGCCGGCCTGCGCGATGATGGCGGCTCGAAGCTGAACACCGCGATTGACGCCATGACGCGCCGCGCCAACGAGGCCCGCGCCAATGCCGAAGCCGCCCGCATGAAGGCCCAGGCCCTGGGTGATCTGAGCCGCAAATCGTCTGACGATATGGGCGATGCCGACATTCAGGCGGCCCTGGCCGCCGTGGGCAAGGGCGGTGGCCCGGCCCTGTCGGTGCACGAACGTCTGGCCCGCCTGAAAAGCCCGTCGCAACAGGCAGCACCGCTGGCCATCACCGATAAGTGGAGCAAATAGAGCCCACGCCCTCTGACCGTAACCGTTCCCCGCCACCATCGCCATCTGGGCCGCCATGACCGACCAACAGCGCAAACGCCGCCGTTCCGCCCATGTCTCCACCCTGCTTGTCGGGGGGGCGGCGGCCCTGATGCTGTCAGGCTGTGGCGGCGAGGAGGTACAGGAGACAGAAGCCCGTATCTTCCCGACGGTGGAGGCGTGCCAGGTGGAGTTCGGCCCGCAGGAATGCAGCAGTGCCTTTGAACAGGCCAAACAACTGCACCTGCAAACCACACCGCGTTTTGACAGTGCCGCCGCCTGTGAGGCGACCATGGGCAATGGCGCCTGCCAACCCCTGGTCCTGGCCCAACCCGATGGCAGCATGAGCAGTGTCTTTGTCCCGGCCCTGATGGGTTTCATGCTGGCCAAGGCCCTCCAGCCGCCATCGCAAAGTTATGGCGGCGGGTACATCGGCGGCCGTGGTGGATATTACTATCCGCGCCCGATCTTTATTGACCGCGACGGTTTCATGCATAGCGGCCGGGGTACATTGGGCCGCGCCCCGGTCAGCCGTGACAGTTTCAGCGCGGGCAAAACCGGCTACAGCATGAAAACCGAGATGCGGGGCAAATCGGGCCAGGTGGGCACCGTCACCAAAAGCACCAACCGGGGCGGATTTGGCAAATCGTCGGCCAAGTTCGGGGGCGGTGGCAGCTAATGCTGCCCTGCCCACGTCCGGGCTTGGCCCTTCTCCCTGCTCCTTCCTGCGACCAGCAGACCGGATAAAATCATGCATCGCCAGTCACTGCGCCCGCGTCCCGATTGGAAAGCCCGCATGGAGGCATTGGGATTCGATTTCCACACAATCCCGACCGACTCCGATCCGACGGGGCTTTATTGGGATGAAAGCGCCTGCTGGGTGTTCAGTGAGGCGGAGATCGATCTGCTGGATGATGCATCGGTCGAACTGCACAAGATGTGCCTGGCGGCGGCCAAGCGGATCGTTGATGAAAAACTCTACCCGCTGCTGAACATTCCGGCCCATGCCGTACCGGCCATCGAAGCGTCGTGGGAGCGTCAGCGTCAGGGCCGCGAATTCTCCCTCTATGGCCGGTTCGATCTCGCCTATGGCGGCGGCGATTATGGCGATGGCATGCCGAAGCTGTTGGAATTTAACGCTGATACGCCAACCGGTCTGTACGAGGCCGCCGTGGCGCAATGGGCGTGGCTGGAGGAGGTGTTCCCCGACGGGGACCAGTTCAACTCCATCCATGAGGGGCTGGTTGCGCAATGGCAGGCGCTGCTGCGTGCCGACCGGTTACTGGCCGATGACCGTGATCGGCGGGGTGTGTGGGAGGCGGGCCGTGCCCTGCACCTGACCTGCGCCATGCCGCATACCGAGGATGAGGGCACGCTGCGTTATCTCCAGGATACGGCCATCGAGGCCGGCCTGGCGACCAAGAGCATCGCCCTGTCGGATATTGGCTGGACCGTGGAGCAGGACCATCTGGCCCGCCAGACACGCGGTTATTTTACCGATCTGGAAGAGCAAGAGATCAAGTGCCTGTTCAAGTTGACGCCCTGGGAATGGCTGGTCGCCGATGATTTCGGCACCAACCTGCTGGACCTGACGCGGCGTGATGCGGTGCGGGTGGTTGAACCCGCCTGGAAAATGCTGCTGTCCAACAAAGGGTTGCTGGCTGTCCTGTGGGAGATGTATCCCCACCACCCCTATCTGGTGGAAGCGCATTTCGACCGCCGTGCCTTTGGCCCTGGGTCCAAGGTGGTGGCCAAACCCTTACTGGGCCGTGAGGGGGCGAATATCAGCGTTGTGACCATGGGGGCCGATGGCCGCCCCACGACGCGCGATCTGGACGTTGCCGGCCCCTATGGTGAAGAAGGGTATGTCTATCAGGCCTGGTCGCCCGTGGTGACGGCCCGCGCGCCGGATGCGCGCGGTGTGATGCGCGACCATCATGCGGTGATCGGGTCCTGGATGATTGGTGATGTCTGTCGCGGCATCGGCATCCGCGAGGATGTGTCTGCCGTTACCCGCGACACTTCCCGCTTTGTGCCGCACCGGTTCGAGTAGGTGACGGGGGTCGATGGTAAAGGCTGCGAATGCAAGCGTCGGTGCCCTTTTACGCGACTGGCGCGCCCGCCGGCACGTCAGTCAGATGGCGCTGGCGGGTGAGGCCGAGATATCGACGCGGCACCTCAGCTTCGTTGAATGCGGTCGATCGGTCCCAAGCCGGGCCCTGCTGTTGAAGCTGGCCGAAGCGTTAAACCTGCCGCCACGGGAGCAGAATCGGCTGCTGCTGGCGGCAGGCTATGCGCCACTATATCAAGCGCAGGGGCTTGACGCCCCGGCGATGGTGCAAGCCCGGTCAACCATCGATGCCATTCTGGCGGGGCACGAACCGTTCCCGGCGTTGGCAGTGGACCGGCACTGGAACCTGGTCACAGCCAACCAGTCCCTGCACCTTATGCTGGCTCAGATGCTCTCCCAACCACTGTCGCCGCCCGTTAATGTCCTGCGACTGAGCCTGTCGCCCGACGGTCTGGCCCCCTGGATCCTGAACCTGCCGGAATGGCGACACCATCTGTTGGGGCGATTGCGGCGGGAGGCTGACATTTCCGGCGATGCGGACCTTCAGACGCTTTATGCCGAATTGCGGGCCATCGCCGGCCCGATCCTGCTACGCCCGCCGGAAGTCACATTGGGTATCGCCATTCCCTTGCGCATCCGCAGCCCACAGAGCGGCAACGCCTTGTCCTTTCTCTCCACCACCACGGTTTTTGGCACTGCGACAGACATCACCCTGTCCGAACTGACCCTAGAATGTTTCTACCCCGCGGATGAACCAACGCGCGCGGAGCTGCTGCGCTGACCCCCGATACCGCATTACCTGTGACGTAATCGACCTGGCGCCCATTTCGGCGGACTTTGCGGCATCACACTGCACAAAACCGCCAATGAAACGAAAGGACGTCACATGCAAGCCCAGACCAACCCACATCCCCCATTGTCACGTGTGCTGCTGCTGGATGCCGTGACCTGTGCGGCGATGGGCCTGTTGCTGGTCGCGCTGGCGGGAACCATCGCCGCGATTACAGCAATCCCGGAGCCTCTGTTATGGTGGGCTGGGGCCCTATTGTTTCCGGTGGCACTGTTGATTTTCATTACCTGGCGCATACGGCCGTCGCCCTACGGGATGGTAGCCTTTATTATTGTGGGCAATATCGGGTGGACACTCGCCAGTGTGATCCTGGCCTTCAGCAGCATTATCCAACCGAATATGCTGGGCACAGGCTTCCTGCTGGGTCAGGCACTGGTCGTGATCGGCTTCATCATCGCCGAAATTCGGGCCCTGCGCGCGCCCATACCGGCCTGACTGACAGTCTGCGCCGCCGCTGTTAAAGCAAATCGCGCAGGATCGGGATCAGCGGAATATCGGCGGGCGGCATGGGGTAATCGACCATGCGCACGGGTTTCACCCAGGCCAATTGCTGCCCCTCCATCGGCGTGGGCGTGCCCTTCCAGACACGAACGACATAAAGCGGCATCAGCAGGTGGAAATCATCATAGAGGTGGCTGGCGAAGGTCAGGGGAGCAAGGCAGCTTTCGGCCGTATCGATCCCCAACTCCTCCTTCAGTTCCCGCACGAGGGCCGCTTCCGGCGTCTCGCCCGCATCGACCTTGCCACCGGGGAATTCCCACAGGCCCGCCATGGACTTACCCGGCGGACGCTGGGCCAGCAGGACGCGGCCATCGGCATCGACCAGGGCGACCGCGGCGACCAGGACGGTGCGGACCGGCCCTTGACGGACCGGTTCCTGCCAGCAGGGCGTGTCACCGCCGCTCACGACCGGTAACTGCCATTAATGTCGATATAGCCGTGGGTCAGGTCACAGGTCCAGACCGTGGCCTTGCCAGACCCCAGGCCGATATCGACCTCGAACAGGATTTCCTGGCCCTTCATATGGGCGGCCACCGGCGCCTCGTCGTAACCGGGCACCTCCATCCCATTGGCGCAGATCTGCACGCCACCGGCGGAGATGACCAGCAGGTCACGGTCTGCGCGTTCACCGGCCCGGCCCACAGCGGCCACGATACGGCCCCAATTGGCATCCTCACCGGCCACGGCGGTCTTCACCAGCGGGGAATTGGCAATAGTCAGGGCGATGCGCTTGGCGGCGGCGTCGCTTTCAGCGCCCGTGACGCGCACTTCCACAAACTTGGTCGCCCCTTCACCGTCACGCACGATCTGCTTGGCCAGGTCCAGGCAGACAGCGTCCAAGGCCGTGGCAAAGGCAACCAGACGCGGATCGCCAGCATCCTCAATGGCAGCATGGTCCGCCTTGCGGGTGGCGCAGAGGACCAGCGTGTCGGAGGTGGAGGTGTCGCCATCGACCGTGATGGCATTAAAGCTGCGGTCCGTGGCGGCGGACAGGGCGGTCTGCAGCGGTGCCGGGGCGATATTGGCGTCGGTGAAGACATAGGCCAGCATGGTTGCCATGTCGGGTGCAATCATGCCGCTGCCCTTGGCGAAGCCGGCGACGGTCACAGTGACGCCATCAATGGTGGCCGTAGCCGAGGCACCCTTGGGGAATGTGTCGGTGGTCATGATGGCGCGGGCCGCCACTTCCCAGGCCTCGCCTTCCGCCGGGGCCAGCTTGCCGAAGGCTTCCGGCAGCGACTTGGCGATCAGGTCGGCGGGCATCGGCTGCCCGATAACGCCGGTCGACGCGGGAAAAATCTCGGTCGGTTTGCAGCCCAACAGCGAGACGGTCGCGTCGATGGTCGCATCCACGAACGCTTCCCCCGCCTTGCCGGTGAAGGCATTGGAATTCCCGGCATTCACCACCAAGGCCCGCACGGCCCCACCGGCAAGATGGGCGCGACAGCGATGGACGGGGGCCGACGCGGTCAGAGAGCGGGTCAGCACGGCGGCCACACTGGACCCCGCGTCCAGGACCGCCACCATCACATCATTACGCGGCGTCTTGTAGCGGATGCCGGCCCGGTGGCCGGCCAGACGCACGCCCGCCACGGGCGGCAGTGACGGGAAGGAGGCGGGGGCGAGCGGAGAGACGGCGGTCGCCATGAATGCATGCTCCGGGGCAGGGGATTGGTCTGCCGCATCAAGCCGATGCAGGGCGTCCGGGTCAAGTGCAGCTTCGATGACAAGACCGCACGGCGGCCCCCAAAGCAAAAGGCCGCCGGGTTGCCCCGACGGCCTTCGCTTAATCAACGCACATCACAGGCGCTGACCTGAACCAGATCAGTCGTTCTGCTGCTTGCGCTTCAGGGCCGCACCCAGGATGTCGCCCAGCGAAGCGCCCGAGTCGGACGAACCGAACTCGGCCATCGCGGACTTCTCTTCCTCGACTTCCTTGGCCTTGATCGACAGGCCGATCTTGCGGGAACCGCGATCAACCTGCGTGACCTTGGCATCAACCTTCTCGCCAACAGCGAAGCGGTCGGGGCGCTGCTCGGAACGTTCACGCGACAGGTCGGACTTGCGGATGAAGCCGGTGAAGCCTTCGCCCACTTCGACCTCGATGCCACCTTCGGTGATCTGGGTCACGGTGCAGGTGACGACCTCGCCCTTCTTGATACCAGCAGCGGCGCTTTCGAACGGATCGGAAGCCAACTGCTTGATGCCCAGAGAGATGCGTTCCTTCTCAACGTCAACGTCCAGGACCTTGACCTTGACCTGATCGCCCTTCTTGTATTCCTGGATCGCCTGCTCGCCGGGGGTGTTCCAGTCCAGATCGGACAGGTGCACCATACCGTCGATATCGCCCGGCAGACCCACGAACAGACCGAATTCGGTGATGTTCTTGACTTCGCCTTCCAGCTCGGTGCCGCCCGGGAACTTCTCGACGAAGGCTTCCCAGGGGTTCTGCATGGTCTGCTTCAGACCCAGGGAGATACGGCGCTTCACCGGATCCACGTCCAGCACCATCACTTCCACTTCCTGCGAGGTGGAAACGATCTTGCCCGGATGGACGTTCTTCTTGGTCCAGCTCATCTCGGAGACGTGCACCAGACCTTCGATACCGGGCTCCAGCTCCACAAAGGCGCCGTAGTCGGTGATGTTGGTGACGCGGCCCTTGAACTTGGCCTGCGGCGGGTACTTGGCTTCCACGCCTTCCCACGGATCGGCCTCAAGCTGCTTCATGCCGAGGCTGATGCGCTGGGTCTCGGAGTTGAAGCGGATGACCTGGACCGTGACGGTCTGGCCGATCTGCAGGGCTTCCGACGGGTGGTTGATGCGGCGCCAGGCGATGTCGGTGACGTGCAGCAGACCGTCAACGCCACCCAGATCAACGAACGCACCGTAATCGGTGATGTTCTTGACCACACCCTGCAGGATCTGGCCTTCCTTGAGGGAGGCGACCAGTTCGGAGCGGGCTTCCGCACGGCTTTCTTCCAGCACGGCGCGGCGGGAGACAACGATGTTGCCGCGCGAGCGGTCCATCTTCAGGATCTGGAAGGGCTGCGGCGTGCCCATCAGCGGGGTGATATCGCGCACCGGACGGATATCGACCTGGCTGCCCGGCAGGAAGGCCACGGCGCCATTGAGATCGACAGTGAAGCCACCCTTGACGCGGCCGAAGATGATGCCGGTGACGCGGGACTGGTCCGTGAAGGACTTTTCCAGCAGGGTCCAGGCTTCCTCGCGCTTGGCCTTTTCACGCGACAGGACGGCTTCGCCGTTCTTGTCTTCCATGCGCTCCAGGTAAACTTCGACGGTATCACCGACCTTCAGCTCGATCGGCTGACCGGGAACGGCGAATTCCTTCAGGGCAACGCGGCCCTCGGACTTCAGGCCGACATCGATCAGGACCTGGTCATTGTCGATGCTGAGGATGCGGCCCTTAACGACGGTGCCTTCCAGGCTGTCGGAGGAACCGAAGGACTCTTCAAGCAGAGCGGCGAAGCTTTCCTTCGCGGCGGAAACCTGTGCCATGTAAACTCCAATGGGCAGACTGTTTCGGGTTGAAACCAACGCTGGCGCCACCCTTCGTGTCCGGCACGCCCGAGCCGGTCGAAAAGCCTTGCCACCGCCGCGCCGGACACCACGCCCGACGACTTGGTACAGATTGCCTGTCCAGTCACCCGGACAGGTCCATCCCGAAGAAACCGGCAAAGTCAGGCGGGATGCCTGACAGGTACCGGCGAAGGCCATGGCGGCACCGGATGCATCGCACCGGCGAGGACGTTTACAAGCAAAAACGCGGGCAACGACGCCCCCCAGGTTTTCCTGGCGGTCGTCCGCTCGCGTCACGATCCTTCATGTCCTTCGGGACAGGCGGGTCTTATAGCCGCGATGGGCCGCCCCCGCAACCGCTAGAGTCAATCAAAGACCTGCGTTTCCGCAGCGCACCGCGCATGGGTGTCATATGGTATCGCCCCCCAGACGTGGGGTGTCGGTACTTACCGCCCCGGCTTGCGCGCCCAATTCGGCGTCAGGCGGGAAGCTTTTCCCGAACCACCGCCAGGGCAGTGTCCAGCACCTGTTGTGGCGACATGTCCGAATTGTCGATGATCACGGCGTCGACGGCGGGGACCAGGGGGGCGACGGCGCGTTTGGTGTCACGGTCGTCGCGGGCCCGCATGTCGGCCAGAACATCGGCAAAGTCAGGCTTTTCTCCGCGACCTTGCAATTCCGCAAAACGACGCTTTGCCCGTACGTCCACGCTGGCCGTCACGAACAGTTTCACGGCAGCATCAGGGCAAATCACCGTGCCGATGTCACGCCCGTCCAGCACAGCGCCCGGACGGCCATCCGGCGGGTTGGCGGCGAAAGCGCGCTGGAAATCCAGCAGGGCCTGTCGCACACCGGGCACGGCAGAGACGCGGGAAGCACCGGACGCGGTGGTATCCAGCCGCAGGTCAGGGTCATGGGTCAGCCGGTCAATATCGGTCGCCGTCAGGGACCGGGCCGTTGCGGTTGCCGCATCAGCGTCGCCCAGATCGGCACCCGCGCGGATCATGGTCAGGGCCACCCCGCGATAGAGCGCACCGGTATCCAGCAATGCATATCCCATGGCCTCTGCTACCTTACGGGCCAAGGTGCCCTTGCCGGACGCGGCGGGTCCATCAATGGCGATGACGGGGCGGGACATGGGCTTCATCCGGTGGCTGCGGGCAATGCGGCAGGCTTTGCGCCAAGCCGTCGCCCCCGTCAAGGGCAGGCATCAAAATGAACCTTGATTCGGTTTTCATTTGACTTGCCGATAGCCGCTTCATTGCCCATCCTTTTTCCGACATAACCAAATTCTGGGGGGGATCACGATGCGCCTGTTGGGAAAAATCCTGCTGGCTGTCCTGTTGCTGGTGGCGGTCAGCGTCGGCGGTGCCGTGTGGTGGGCGTGGACGCCCGATCTATCGCAGGCCGAGGCGCAGACAAGATTTGCCCGAGGGCCCGGTGATTTTGTCGAAGCCTCGGGCCTGCGGTTCCATGTGCGGCAAGAAGGTCCAGAGGCGGCGCCCGTGGTTGTGATGATCCATGGCAATGCCGCCATGTTGCAGAGTTGGGATGGCTGGGCCGCCGACCTGTCCAAGGATCATCGCGTCATCCGGTATGATCTGTCAGGCCATGGTCTGACAGGGCCGGACCCGACGGGCAGCTATGGTCCGGAACGTGATGCCCTGCACTTAAAGGATCTGTTGGACACGCTGAAAATTGGGAAAGCCACCCTGATCGGCAGTTCCCTGGGCGGGCAGATCGCCTGGCACTTCGCAGCGGCCAATCCGGACAGAGTGGAAAAGCTGGTGCTCGTCTCGCCGGGCGGGTTCCCGCTGCCCGGGATCGGGTTTGGCCAGAAGGTTGAGTTGCCCGCCGCCTTGAAGCTGATGCCCTACTCTTTGAAGCGCGATGCAGTGCGGGCCATGATCGGGCCGCTCTATGGTGATCCGACTCGGTTCAGCGACCAGATGCTGGACACCTATTATCAATCATGGCTGTCACCCGGGGTGCGAAAGGCGCGGTTGCTGCGCGCGTCGGCCTATATGATCCAGGACCCGACAGAGACCCTGCGCACGATCCAGGCGCCGACCCTGCTGGTCTGGGGTGAGAAGGACTGGCTGGTGCCCTTCACCACCACACCGGCGAAGTTCCAGGCGGCCATGCCCAACACCCGTCTGGTCAGTTTCCCCGGCCTGGGCCACATGCCCCAGGAAGAAGACCCGGCCACGACGATCGTTAAAGTCCGCGAATTCCTGATGCAGTGAGGTGCCGTCTGGCCGTCAGGCGCTGCGGCGTTTGGCGGCCAGATCAATGGGAGCCGGCGGATCGGGTCTGATTTCGCCAGTTTCCGACAGAGGCGGGGCCACAGCGGGGAAGCGGGCCAGGAAGCAGGTCCCCCGGTTGGGCATGCTGCTTTCCACGATCAAGGTGCCGCCCAGCTTCTGGGTGACCTGGCTATAGGCCAGATAAAGACCAAGGCCGCTGCCGCCCTTTTCCCGGCCTGTGGTAAAAAATGGCTCGAACATATGTTCGAGCTGTTCGCGGGTCATGCCTTTGCCATTGTCACGCACTCGCAGTTCGATCCAGCCCGTCGGATCGGCGCGCAGATCCAACTCCACCCGCCCCGGCTGGTCTTCGGGAAAGGCATGGGTGACGGCATTCACCAGCAGATTGGTTACCAGTTGCGCCACGGCATCGGGATAGGTGTCCACCGACAGGCGGGTGGCGCCGGTCAGGGCGATCGCATGCGGTGTCTTGCGGGTCTGTGGCCGCAGGGAAATCACCACCTCTTCCAGATAGCCGGCCAGATCGAAACGACGGCGATCCTGACGCGTCCGGTCGACGGCCACATGCTTGAAGCTTTCGATCAGGCGGGACGCGCGTTCCATGTTGGATTGCAGGATGCGCGCCGCCAAGGAGGTGGCGTCGATATATTCATTCATCTGCTCGCGGCGTAAAGTGCCGGTGGCCAGTGCCTGTTCGATGCTGCGCGTGTCATTGGCCAGCCGGGTGGCGGCGGCCAGGGCGGTACCGACAGGTGTGTTGACCTCATGCGCGATACCGGCGACAAGCCGGCCCAATGACGCCATCTTTTCTGCTTGCACCAGATTGTTCTGGGTTTGGCAAAGGCGGGCCAGGGCCTGTTCTGCCTGGTGCCGCGCCTCCCGTTCGGCCAACATCACCCGACGCAGCGTAGCCATCACCGTGGCAATGGCCAGCCCCGCCACCGACAGGATCGACAGCGCCGCCAGCAGACTGGCAAAGCTGGTTTGATAGTCAGCGGCGGCGAAAGGCCCCTGCCCATGTGCCGTCATCACCGTCAGGCCCGCCGCCACCAACAGGGTATAAAGCGAAGTACCCAGAAGACCCAGGCGCAACCCGGCAGTCAGAATCAGACAGAATAGGGCAAAGCGCCCACCTTCGCGCATCCATAACGGCTCCAGCAGGGCGATCATGGTCAAGAGCGCCGCACCCCCGACCACCAGCCCGAGGGCCGTGACCCAGCGTCGGCGCAGCAGTGACGTGGCCCCCGGTGCCGTGACCAATACCAGCGGTGGCGCCAGGAGCAGGATACCCATGGCATCCCCGACCCACCGACTGATCCAGATACTGGCTGTTGCCGCCTCTAGATTGTCACCGCCTGCGACGGTCGCCACCGTACCGACCGTCGCACTTAAAATCGGGCCCGCCAGCACGGGAATGGCGAGAAAAGCCACCAACCCTCCCGGACCGTCGAGCAGGGGCTGGTCGGGCCGTGTGTGGTGCAGCCATGTGCAAGCCACGAAAGCCGGCAGGCAAGTACCGAGCCCGATGAGCAGGGAAAAGACAGGGTTTCCTGCGGAAATCAGGCTAAAACCGGCGGCGCCGATAAAGATACCCGGCAGCATCGAAGGGCCGCGAAGCCACAGGGCGGCAAAGGCAATGCCGGCGGGGGGCCAGACCAGGGGTACTGCCGCTTCCCCGACCGTCACCTGCAAACCCAGCCAGCCCGCTGCCGCACAGGCCAAGGCCACGAACAGGTTCGCCAAGATCAGCCTTTGGGCCTGCGCCATCAACCATCCCCCGTCATGCATCAGATGCATGACCATTCACCCCTTATTAACACGAGTGTAGAGGATTATCGCCGGAATGGAAGGGGCGCCGAACAGGCGCCCGCCAGCCTATGGTGCGCGGCGTGCCGCCAAGCGCCAATGTTTAGCCTGTGAATAATTTCGCGCCAGAAACTGATATGTTTTTTTCAGCACGGCCTCGAAAGCCTGACTCTTCTCGGCGGCGTTGCCTTCCCAATCCTCCAGTACCTCATCCCAGGGCAGCAGCGTCTGGTGCAGATCGTCGCGCATCTCGCGAATATAGGAGATGTTTTTGTCGAACTTGGCCAGCATAGACAGGATCTCACCGGTCTGCGCATCCACCTGAGCGAATCGCTGTTCCAGGTCTGTGATCGGCGGCAGCGACAGGGTCTGCATGCGCACAATCTCTTCCTTCAGATTGCGTTCGTTCTTGTAGATGCGCGAGGCTTCTTCCAACCCGACGCGAACCTTCCCCAGCTTGGAGGAGCGTTCGCGCAACGCCTCAATATAGGAGAGTTCCTTGGCCAGCGCGTCGATGCGCGTCTCCACTTGTTCTTCGGCATTGCCGGTCAGGGAGAGCTTGTTGGCGATCATCTTGAACGCCTCCCGCACGCGGCCCTTGGTGACCGGGTCTTCCAGCACCTGTTCCAACTGTTCGGGGCTGGAGACCACCGTCTCCCCACCGGTCAGCCAGGTAACCATCTGTACTGTCAGGCGGCCCTTGGCGATCATAAAGTGGCGCTCATCGACGCGCCAGGAGGCGGAACCGTCGATCAGTTCATTGGGAATCGTGTCGCCGGGGCGGATTTCGCGGACATATTTCAGTCCCTTGGCCACCATGTCGATCAATTGCCCATCGAAACTTTTCGGGTCGATCTTGAATTCATTGCAAATCTTGTCCAGCGCCACCTCTGCCTGGACCTTGCCCAGCATGAAGCGCATGACCGGTTCATCGCTGGATTTGGACCAGACAAACCGGCAGCCATCAACGGTGAACACCTTGTGTTCGAACAAAAAATGCGTGCTGCGATTCGGGCTGGGCTGGATGCCTTGGCTCATCAGGGGGTCGTTTCTGGTCAGTCTGCGCACGGGAAGTGCAATAGATAGCATGGCTGCGCGCCAGCGGCCCCGCCCAAATCGATTACGGGACGAAAGCCAGGATTTCCCCTTTCGCCGCCATGCCTTGGCGGGGTAGCTTGGCATGAAATCCTTGATCTGCCCTTAATGGATGCCGATGTCGCCTGTCCCCATCGTTTCCGGTTCCGTGCCTGCCGTCGAGGTGGAGGCGCTGCATAAGCGTTTCGGCGACAATGAGGTCCTGAAAGGCGTATCGCTGAATGCGGCGGAAGGCGAGGTGGTAGCCCTGATCGGTTCGTCCGGATCCGGTAAAAGCACCCTGCTGCGCTGTATCAATCTGCTGGAAATCCCCGACGACGGCATTGTCCGTATTGGTGGCGAACAGATCGCCATGAAGCGGGGCCGCCATGGCATGATGCCTGCCGACGGACGCCAGGTGGAGCGCATCCGACAGCGCTGCGGCATGGTGTTTCAGAGTTTCAATCTCTGGACCCATATGACGGTGCTGGAAAACATCATCGAAGCGCCGGTCCATGTCCTGAAGCAGCCCAAGGATCAGGCCATCGCCAAAGCCGAGGCCTTATTGGCCAAGGTTGGCCTGTCAGCCAAGCGGGATGCCTATCCGGCGCAGATGTCGGGCGGCCAGCAGCAGCGGGCGGCCATCGCCCGCATGTTGGCCATGGAACCCAAGGTCATGCTGTTCGATGAGCCGACCAGCGCCCTGGACCCGGAATTGGTGGGGGAGGTGCTGAAAGTCATTCGCGATCTGGCCACAGAAGGGGCGACCATGCTGATTGTCACCCACGAAATGGCATTTGCGCGGGAGGTTTCGCACAAGGTGGTGTTCCTGCATCAGGGCCGTATCGAGGAACAGGGAACGCCGGCGGACCTGTTTGGCAATCCAAAGTCTGAACGGTGCCGCCAGTTCCTGTCCCGCGATGCGCAGCGCTGAGTTTTTTATCCATACACAATCGACGAGCCGGGAACCCGGCCATGATCCGACCTTCTGGGGGAGTAGAGTTGATGAAGAAGCTGATGGCGGCGCTGGCTCTGGCCAGTGTGATGGCGCTCTCCGGCTGTGGCAAGGAGGAGGCCAAACAGGCGGCCCCGGCGCCCGGCGGTATCCCTAACCCGCTGCGGGTTGCCACCGAAGGTGCCTATCCCCCTTACAACATGGTCGATGCCTCCGGTAACCTGATCGGGTTTGAGATCGACATGATGAAGGATGTTTGCAAGCGCATGGGCACCGAATGCCAGTTCATCGCCCAGGCGTGGGACGGGATGATCCCGGCCCTGCAGGCCGGACGCTTCGATGCCATCGTCGCCGGCATGTCCATCACCGAGGAGCGGCTGGCCGCAGTCGATTTCTCCAAAGGGTACACCACAACGCCCGCTTATCTGGTGTCCACCAATGCCAACCCGTTGCAAGAGGCGGATTATGGGATTGAAAGGATCGACCTGACCGAGATCAGCCCGGACGAACAGGCCGCCCTGGACAAGATCAAGGGTCTGTTGAAGGGCAAGGTCCTGGGGGTGCAGACGAGCACTATCCATGCCAATTTCGCCGATACCTATCTGGCCGATGTTGTCGATATCCGCCGTTATGAGACGCAGGAGAATCTGGCGCTGGACCTGCAAACAGGCCGGGTGGAAGTCGGGCTGGCAGATGCCATTACCTGGAACGCGTTCCTGCAGCGACCGGAAGGCAAGGATTTCAGTTATTTCGGCCCCGGTTTTGACGGTGGTCTTTTCGGGCGGGGGCAGGGTATTGCCATCGCCAAGGGTCGCCCGGAACTGCTGGCCGCGCTGGACAAGGCCATCGCCGACATGAAGGCCGACGGCACCATGAAGAACCTGTCGGTGCAGTGGTTCGGTTTCGACAGTTCCATGCCCTGATGCTGGCCCTGTTGCCGGGGAGTGTGTTTCGTGACCGACCAGCCCTACCGTCCTTTTGTCCTGAACTGGCGCCTGACCGAACTGCACGGGTGGGGGCTGGTCGGTGTCCATACCTGTCTGCACCTGCTGCGGACAGGTGGGGCCCCCATGCTGATCACTCCACCCGACCTTGGGACCATGCGGCCACAGACACAGGCGTTGATCCAGCCTCTGGAACTGCCGGCGCAACGTCTGGGCGCCTATATCGAGCAGGCCCGGGCGCAAGGTCAGCGCTTGCATATTGAAGCGGCGACGGTGCTGTACGCGCTGGGCGGGCAGATGCAGCCGGGTCTGGCGGCACAGCCCATGTTCGGCGCGCGTAATGTTGGTGTCGGCGCGTTCACTGAAACCAACCTGTCGGCACAGGCACAGGCAGATGCCCGTTCCTACAACCGGGTCGTCATCCATTCCCGCTTCAACCAGCAGGTGCTGGCCGATTTCGGCATCGCATCGGACTGCGTCTTCCAGGGTGTCGACCCCACAGAAGTGTCGCCCGGACCCCGATCCGACCGGTTTGGCGACCGGTTTGTGATCTTTTCCGGGGGCAAGATCGAATTCCGCAAGGGTCAGGACATCGTACTGGCGGCGTTTCGCGCTTTTCAGCAGCGCCACGCCGACGCCTTGCTGGTCACGGCCTGGGGCAATTTCTGGCCGGCGACGGCGCTCAGCATGCATTCCAGCCCGTTGGGCCTGGCGCCACTGCAGCTGTTGCCGGACGGGTCGGATGTCGACGTTGCCGGATGGATGCACGCCAATGACCTGCCAGAGACGGCGTGCCTGAATATCGGTTTCATTTCCCGTGAGAATCTGGCCCCACTGCTGCGTGACTGTGATCTGGCAGTCTTCCCCAACCGGTGCGAGCCGGGCACCAATCTGGTGGCGATGGAGGCCATGGCCTGCGGCCTGCCGGTGGTCCTGTCGGCCAATACCGGCCATCTGGACCTGATCGGGGATGACCGGACCTATGTCCTGTCCCGGCAGCAGCCGGTCCCGGACCCGTCTGGCAATGCCCGTTATTGGGGCGAAAGTGATGTTGATGAGCTGGTCGAGGCCATGGAGCACGCCTACCAGAACCGGGATGAGGCGCGGTCCCGTGGGCTGGCCGGGTCACATTGGGTGCTGAATAATCGCCGTTGGGACCAGTTCGCTGCCGACTTTGTCGATACCTGCAACCGCTGAACCGCGACCGGAACGCGCCTATGCTTGATCTACTCCGTTTCGGCAGCGAAGGCTGGGGCGACGAAATTGCCAGCGGGGCGGTGATGACCCTGCTGGTTGCCGTCTCCGCCTATCTGGTCGGGCTGTTCCTCGGATCGGGGGCGGCGGCGGCCAAGCTGTCGGGACCGGCCCCGTTGCGCTGGCTGGCTGCCCTCTACACGACCGTGGTACGTGGCGTGCCGGCCCTGCTGGTCATCTGGCTGCTGTTTTTCGGCGGGTCGGGACTGGTCACCTGGGTGGCGACCCTGTTCGGTTATGGCGGGCGGGTGGAACTGTCGGCCTTTGCCGTCGGTGTGGCCGCTGTCGGTATTGTATCCGGGGCTTATGCGACGGAGGTGATCCGGGGCGCCGTACGCGCCGTGCCGAAAGGGCAATTGGAGGCGGCGCGAGCCCTTGGCATGGGGCGGTTGCTGATCCTGCGTCGTATCCTGGTGCCGCAGGCCCTGCGCTACGCGCTGCCCGGCCTTGGCAATGTCTGGCAGATGACCTTGAAGGACACGACCCTGGTCTCTGTCGTTTCGTTGGCGGAGCTGATGCGGCAGGCCTATCTGGGTATGCAGTCCACGCGCCAGCCCTTCCTGTTCTATGTGACAGCGGCCATTCTCTACATGGTCATGACCACCTGTTCGGAGGCCCTGTTCCGCGCCCTGTCGCGGCGGGCCGATCGCGGCGTGCGCCGCGCCGTGAGCAATTGAGGGGGCGGACATGAATGTAGAGATGATCCTGTCTGCGCTCCCCACCCTGTTCGCCGGTGCCTTTGTGACGGTACAACTGGTGGTGCTGTCGCTGCTGCTGGGGTTTGCGCTGGCCCTTGCGGTGGCCTTTGGGCGGTTGTCATCCAACCGCGTCATTTCGGGGATAACGGGCGCTTATGTCTTCCTGTTCCGGTCCACGCCGCTGCTGGTGCAGATTTTCCTGATCTATTACGGACTGGGACAGTTCGAAAGCATCCGGGAAAGTTTTCTGTGGCCGGTGCTGCGGGAAGCCTATTGGTGCGCCATCATCGCGCTGACCCTGAATACGGCGGCCTATACGGGGGAGATCCTGCGCGGTGGCATCCAGGCCATCCCCTTCGGCCAGATCGAGGCGGCCCGCGCCCTGGGCATGTCGCGCCCACTGCTCTACCGCCGTATCGTGTTGCCGCAGGCCCTGCGCACCATCCTGCCGGCCTATGGCAACGAGATGATCCAGATGGTGCAGGCAACATCCCTGGCCAGTGCCATCACCCTGGTCGAACTGACCGGCGCCGCCCGCACCATTGCTTCACGCAGTTTTCAGCCGGTGGAGATGTTTGTCATCGCCGGCGCTCTCTATCTGGCCATGACCTTCGTTATCACCCAGGGCGTGCGCTGGGCGGAAAAGAAGACGGCAACGGGGTAACCGATGCCGAAAGCCATAAACGACTGCAACTGAACCCAACAAAAAAGGCCGCACCCTTGATCGAGGCGTGCGGCCTTTTCCGGGATCAGCGTGTCGGCAGCCGGTCAGCGCGGCGCCAGCACCATGATCATCTGCTTACCTTCCAGCTTCGGCATCTGTTCGACCTTGCCCAGATCGTCCAGCGCCTCGCGGACCCTCACCAGAACGGCCATGCCAATATCCTGGTGGGCCATTTCGCGGCCGCGGAAGCGCATGGTGACCTTGACCTTGTCGCCTTCTTCCAGGAAGCGGCGCATGGCCTTCATCTTGATCTCATAATCATGCTCGTCGATGTTCGGACGGAGCTTGATTTCCTTGACCTCGATGATCTTCTGCTTCTTGCGAGCCTCATTGGCCTTTTTCTGCGCCTCGTACTTGTACTTGCCATAGTCGAGGATCTTGCAGACGGGCGGATCGGCGTTGGGGCTGACCTCGACAAGGTCAAGCCCGGCCTCTTCCGCGGCGTACAGGGCGTCGCGCAGGCTGACGACACCGACCATCTCGCCATTGGCATCGACCAGACGGACGGAGCGCACATTGATTTCGCGGTTGATGCGGGGACCGTCGCGTTGCGGTTCACGGTCCTGGGTTGTAGGCCTGGCTATGGAAACTTCTCCTGTTTTCCTGGGACGGCCGCCCGGCAGGCATCTTTCAGTGCCGAAGGGCGGGCGGCGCGTCCGTTACGCTTGTTGTGGGGTACTTAGAAGGCGGAATCGGTTGAGGGCGCATCCGCGGGCGGACGCGCCTCTGCCGATAGATTAGCAATGGCGGCGTCAAGGGCAAGGATTTCCTGCGCATTGGAGCCAAGACGACGCACGGCCACGGTGCCTTGCTCCGCTTCGCGCGCGCCGACCACCAGCATGACCGGTACCTTTTGAAGCGAATGTTCGCGGACCTTCAGGTTGATCTTCTCATTACGGGTGTCCAGATCAACCCGCAGACCGGCCCGGCGCAACTTGGCCGCCACCTGTTCGGCGTAGGCGTCGGCATCGGACACGATGGTGGCCACGGTGACCTGGGTCGGCGCCAGCCAGAGCGGGAACTTGCCGGCATAATGTTCAATCATCATACCGATGAACCGCTCCAGGCTGCCCAGAATGGCCCGGTGCAGCATAACGGGGCGGTGCTTGGCGCCATCCTGGCCGATATAGGAGGCATCGAGGCGTTCCGGTAGCTGGAAATCCAGCTGCAGGGTGCCGCACTGCCAGGAACGGCCGATGGCGTCCGTGAGGTGGAACTCCACCTTCGGGCCATAGAAGGCGCCTTCGCCAGGCAGCTCCTCGAACGCCAGTCCATTGGCACGCAGCGCCACGCGCAGGCTTTCTTCCGCCTTGTCCCAGGTGGCATCGTCACCCAGACGGTTATCGGGGCGCAGCGCCAGCTTGACAGCGATCTTGTCAAAGCCCAGGTCCTTATAGACGCCCAACTGCAAAGCGAAATATTCCTTCGCCTCGCTGCCCACCTGATCTTCGGTGCAGAAGATATGGGCGTCGTCCTGGGTGAAATTGCGCACGCGCAGGATACCATGCAGGGCACCCGACGGTTCGTTGCGGTGGCAATTGCCGAACTCGGCCATGCGCAGTGGCAGGTCACGATAGGACTTTAGTCCCTGGCGGAAAATCTGCACATGGGCGGGGCAGTTCATGGGCTTCACGCCCAGATACTTCTCCGTCCCGTCCTCGGCCACGGACTCGCGGACCTTAAACATGTTGTCGCCATACAGGTCCCAGTGACCTGAAGCCTTAAACAGGCTCGAATCATAGAGCTGCGGCGTACGCACCTCGACATAGCCAGCGGTGACCAGTTTGGCGCGGATATAATTCTCCAGCGACCGGTACAAAGCCCAGCCCTTGGGGTGCCAGAAGACCGAGCCTGTCGCCTCTTCCTGCACATGGAACAGGTCCATTTCGCGGCCCAGCTTGCGATGGTCGCGCTTCTCGGCTTCTTCGATCTGATGCAGATGGTCGGCCAGTTCCTTTTCGGTGCGCCAGGCCGTGCCATAGATACGCTGCAACATCGCGTTCTTGGCATCGCCACGCCAATAGGCACCAGCCACCTTCATCAGTTTGAAGGCGTGACCGACCCGGCCTGTGGTGGGCAGATGCGGGCCCCGGCACAGGTCGTACCATTTACCCTGACGATAGATGGTGATCGTCTCGGATGCCGGCAGATCCTCAATGATCTGGGCCTTGTACTTCTCACCGATTGACTTGAAATGCTCAATCGCTTCAGTCCGGTCCCATTCTTCACGCGTGAAGGGCCGGTTCTCGTCCACGATTTCGTGCATGCGCTTTTCGATCTTGACCAGATCGTCGGGCGTGAACGGCGTGTCGCGGGCAAAATCATAGTAAAAGCCGGTCGCGATGGCCGGGCCGATGGTCACCTGCGTGCCGGGATACAGTTCCTGCACGGCCTCGGCCATAATGTGGGCAGCGTCATGCCGGATCAGTTCCAGCGCGTCGGCCTCGTTCTTGTCGGTGATGATGGCCAGATTGCAATCGGCCTGCAGCGGCAGGGCCAAATCACGGACAACGCCGTCGATCTTCACGGCCAGGGCGGCCTTGGCGAGCGACTTGGCGATGGAGGCGGCCACATCGGCCCCAGTAGTGCCCTGCGCATAGGTCCGCACACTGCCGTCGGGCAGCGTAATGGCAACCTGGGCGCTGGAAACGGGCACTTCGGCCGAAGACATGGCTATTCCCCTGATAGGCGATGGAAAAGTTTGGACCGCGACTTTTGACCGGGCGGGCACCGGCGGTCAAGCGCGGGAGATGGGCGAATTTCACATGGAAGGGAAGGGGTTTCGGTGGGCGCATCGCATTTTCGCCCTTCGTTTGTGCCATCCTTTCCGGTAAACGGGGTCGACAGTCAATTTTCGGGCGGCAATAACGGCCTATGAACGAACGGTCACGGCGGAAATCCCGGATGGGCGCAATGATGTTGCCGCTGTTGCTGCTGGCGGCCCCGGATAGTCTGGCCGCAGCGGAACCACGCCTCATCGGCGTGTTCCGTGACTGGAATGCTTTTCGCCTGGATGAGGCGTCGGGGCCTGTCTGCTGGATGGTGTCGCGGCCCAAAAAAATGGAAGGCGACTTCACCCGGCGGGGCGATGTGTTTTTGATGATCACCCACCGCCCCGCCGAACGCAGTTTTGACGTGGTGAATTTTATCGCTGGATATCCGTTCGCCGACCATGCAGAGGTGACAGTGCAGGTGGGCAAACAGAGCTTCAAGCTGTTCAGCAAAGATGAACAGGCCTGGGCGCGCGATGAGAATACGGACCGCGCCATTGCCCAGGCGCTGCCGCTGTCCTCCACCCTGGTGGTGCGGGGCACCAGCCTGCGCGGCAGCCGCACCACCGACACGTTCAGTCTGGCCGGCAGTACCGGCGCCTATCAGGCCATCGGCGATGCCTGTGCTGAACGGGCACCCGCGGCGGAGCCAGAGACGACCGTCCCCGTCCCCGCCCCGGTGCCGTGACCGGTCAGTCGGCCGCCGCCGTCTGGCAGATGTTTTTCAGAGCCTGCCATTCCGCTGCTTCCAGAACGGCGCCCGCCGTCTGTCCGCCGCCGGCCCGTTGCAGGGTAGCGATGCGTTCCGACAGGGTCGGGTGGCTGCCCATCCATTCGGCCAGCGTGCCATCCGCCTCCGGATGCTCTGTCCGGATCGTTTCAAACAGGCGGGCGAGCGGCAGGGGCGAGACACGGGCCTGGGCCAGGGCGTCAATGGCGTAGGCGTCGGCCTGACGTTCCTGATCCTGGCTGAATTCCGATTCGACCATCTGGCTGACCCCGACGGCCAATGCGCCGCCGCCAATGTCGCCCACCACCATGGAAATCAGCGCCGAGCTGAGGCCGTAACGCATCACCCGTTCCATGGAATGGCCATGATGCAGGTGCCCCATTTCATGGGCCAGCACGCCCAGGATGGCTTCCGGCCCATCGGCCCGGTCCATCAGCGCGGTCGTAACGCTGACATGGCCGCCCGGCAGGGCGAAGGCGTTGGGCAGGTCGCTGTCGATGATATGCAGCCGTGTGGTGCCGGCCACGGGTGGAAGGCGGTCCGCCAGCTTTTTCAGGGCGGCAACCCCGTCGGGCGCGTCGCACCGGTCATTGCCGCCCTTTCGGGTCAGCAGGGCGGTGGCCAGAGTCTGTACCTGGTCCCCGATGCGCGCCTGCCAGGAGGTCGGCACCATCGGGGCCAGCATGCCGGCCATGGCCGGGATCACGAATTCCACCAGCAGGAGAACCGACAGCACGGCCCCCACCAGCCAGACGGCCAGGGGCAGTTCACGCCGGACCCGATGCTGCTGCTGTGCCGGCTGCGGCATACCGGTGGCATGGGCGCAGCGCAGCAGGGCGTCGGGATCGTCTAGTACCAGGACGGCATGCGCATCGGCGGCCAGCCCCACCCGCAGGCGCCCGTCGGGAAAATCGCCGGGGATGGGCGCCACGTCACGCCAGGACCAGCGGTCAAGCTCCCGCCCATCCTCCCGGTCGATCACCAGCCATTGTTCCAGAAAGGTCAGACGGACCGGGATGGCGCGGCCCGTCTGACGGTCTTCATAGGATGCCTGCATGCCGGTCACGCGCCGATGCCGATATCGCCGATGGCATCGGCCAGCCCTTCACCCCGGGTCGGTGCCGGCTGACCCCGGTTCAACAGGTCATCCAGCACGGCCATATTGCGTAGCCGCAGGTGGCGGCCGATCTGACGCAACACCTCCACCTGGGTCCAGGCCACGGAGATCAGGCTGTTCAACGAGAGGAAGACCACCATCAGGACCAGCGGCAGCAAGAAGATGACGGTACTTTTCGGCCCCATCGCCCAGATAAGCAACGCACCCGCCCCCACCATCAGCAGCAGCGTCACCACATAGATCACGGTGCCCACGAGGGGAATATACAATAGCTGACGGGTGCGCAGTGGCAGGTCGAACAGCATGTCGCCCAACTGCGTGGCCCCCAGGAAGGCGATGGAGCGGCGCACCGCATAGAGGAAAAAACCTGCCGTACCCAGGGTGATCAGGATGGCGACGACGATCCAGATGGTTGGTTCGAATGTCGGCATGGGGCCGGGATGAATACCGGTCACCTGGGCCTCCTGTGCCGCCGCCGACCAGGTCATGAAGGGCAGGAACCCCACGATCAAGGCGATATAGCCGACAAGGAACAACAGCCAGCTGGGCAGATAGACCGACCAGAGGCCGGCGCTGGTCGCGCTGGCCCGGAAACGTTCGGTGCCGAACCAGCTGATGCCCGTCCGGTAATTATAGAGGCGGGCATCGATCTTCGGCTGCAACAGGCCGAATGATACCAGCACCAGCAGATAGCCATTGAGATGCTTCACCATGAACCGGCGCAGTTCCCGATCCTGACCGCCATGGATGCCGCGCCAGCGGGTACGGGTCAGCAGATAGCGGCGGGCGAAATACATGGCCATCAGGCCCAGGAGGCCGGCCCCCAGCGCCACTGCCATCTGGAAGGCAAAACGCTGGCCGAATGCCGTGGGCGGGATCATGGCATTCACAACCGACACAATCAGGCCAAATGGCAGCAATGCCACCAGCGCCACTAGGAAACCGATGAACAGTTCCTTGCCGGTGCCCGTATAGGCGAACCGATCATCGCGCAGGGTGACCGCCGACCAGAGGCGCTGACGCACCTTGGTGCGGGCCCAGAACCGGTAGATGCCCAGTGTGATGACGGTCAGAAAAGTGTTCAGCAGCAGCAGCCCGATCAGGGAGCCGCGGTTGATATCGATCTGGATGCCACCGTCGCCGGGTGGCGTACCGTCCACGCTGGGTATCGTGGAATCATCGCTTAATGGCAGGCTCGTCAATTCATCCCCCCGGTTGATTGCAATTGCAGAGTATAGTTTCCACGGAGGCGCGGCAAGCTGTCGCGGTGAGATTTTTGCAATGCTATCAAAGACATACGGTGGTGTGGCGGCGAGGGATGATTCGCACGAAGAGCCATTTTGCGAATAGGTCTCAATGGCATCTTGACAGGCAGGGGAGGCGGGCCGACATATCGGTCAACCATTGGGCCGCCATGGCATGCGACCCCGCCAGCAGGAGCAGGAAATGAAGATGTTCGCCCGCCGCACCCTTCTTCGCACCATGACACGCCATGTGGCGGCGGCAGGATTGGGTGTCGCACTGTTGTCGCTACCGGCCCTGGCGGCTGGGGCCAAGGAAGTGAACATTTATTCATCGCGGCACTATGACGCCGACAAGTTGATCTATGCCGCGTTCGAGAAGGAGACGGGCATCCAGGTCAATGTCATCGAGGGCAAGGATGACGAGTTGATCGAGCGTCTGAAGGCCGAAGGGCGCAACAGCCCGGCTGATGTGCTGCTGGCTGTTGATGCCGGTCGCCTGTGGCGCGCCCAGGATGCGGACGTGCTGCAGCCGGTGAAGAGTGCGCTGCTGGAAAAGGCGGTGCCGGCGGAATATCGCCAGAAGGATGGCTATTGGTTCGGCCTGTCGGCGCGTGCCCGCGTCATCATCTACAACAAGGACAGCGTGAAGCCGTCAGACCTGTCCACCTATGAGGATCTGGCCGATCCGAAATGGAAGGGCCGCCTGCTGGTCCGATCCTCCACCAATGTCTATAGCCAGTCGCTGACCGGTTCCATCCTGGCCGCCCATGGCGCTGCAAAGACCGAAGCCTGGGCCAAGGGGATTGCCGCCAATTTTGCGCGCAAGCCCCAGGGCGGTGACACAGACCAGATCAAGGCCGTAGCGGCGGGTGAGGGGGATGTGGCGATCTCCAACACCTACTATCTGGCCCGTATGCTGAATTCCAGCAATCCGGCGGATCAGGCCACGGCACAGAAGGTCGGACTGTTCTTCCCCAACCAGAAGGACCGGGGCGCACATGTGAATATTTCCGGTGCCGGCGTCGTGAAATATGCCCCCAACCGCGATAATGCCGTGAAGTTCCTGGAATTCCTGGCCAAGCCGGAAGCGCAGAAGATCTTCGCCGAGGCCAATTATGAATTCCCGGTGGTGGCCGGTATCCCGTCCCATCCGATTGTGGCCGCCTGGGGTGACTTCAAGCGCGACAGCCTGAATGCCAGCGTCTATGGCCAGAACAATGCCGAGGCGCTGAAGATCATGGACCGGGCCGGGTGGAAGTGAGTTGTGACGGGGGCGGGGTCAGAACCCCGCCTCCACCGCCCCGACCTTCACGCCCGCGCGGTTGCGCAGGGCGGGATTGACCAGGGGCTGTAGCGCTGTCCAGTCGGCATCGCTCAACATCCCCAACCGGCGCAGGACGGCGGCCATGGCGGGGCCGGCGGCACGTTTGGCGCCGTCATCGATCTTCACCGCGATGGCGATGCCTTCATCGGGAAGGATGCCGACGCTGACACCCTCTGCCCCTGCCTTGGACAGGATGCGGCTGCTCAGGGTCTGCATGAACAAAGTGTCGAAGCCTTCGGTCCCGCTGACCAGTTCCGGGTGCGCGCCCCAGGCGGCCAGCAGGCGCTGGGCCGCGTCGGCCCGCGCCGAGGGCAGGTCCTGCGGATCGGCCAGACGGGCCATGCCGAAGGCCAGCGCCTCCAAAGGCAGGCCGATGGTGGGGATGGAACAACCATCAATACCCCAAGGGGCGCCTGTCAGATCTTGCGCCGTCACCTGTTCCATGACGCCCAGGATGCGCTGCTGCACCCGGTGCTGATAATTCACATAGCCACGGATGGCCTCTCTCCGGTGCAGGGCGGTGGTGACCATGCCGGCATGTTTGCCCGAGCAGTTATTGTGCAGCGTCGTCGGCTCTTCCCCCCGGCGCAGCATCGCCTCCCAGGTGGGCACCGAATAGGGGGCGTGGCTGCCGCATTCCAGATGGTCCGGCGTCAGCCCGATGCGCGACAGCCAGGCCGCCACCCGGCTGGTATGCATCGGTTCGCCATCATGGCTGGAACAGGCGAGCGCCAGTTCCTCCGACCCCAGACCGAAGGCATCGGCGGCCCCGGTTTCGACCAGGGGCAAGGCCTGCAACGCCTTGTTGGCGGAACGGGGGAAGGTGATGGCCTTTACATCGCCGAAACTGGCCAGCACGTGGCCGTCGGCCCCCACCACCACCGCCCGGCCGCGATGGATGCTTTCCACCAGCCCGCCGCGCGTCACCTGGATCAAGATCGGGTTGGTGCTGTCATCGGGCAGGCGCACGGCCACGCCGCCTGTGGTGTCGGAATGGTGATGGCCGCAGCCGGGACCGTGGATATGGGGCGGATTGGGATCGGGCATGACCGGTGCGCAGGCGAGGGATGGGGGCAGGCACCTTGCCCCGACGGCCCTTTCCATGCAAGGAGTCGCGGCAATCCCCTTCCCATCATCAGGTCATCATGCGCGGTTATTTCGCCCTCGGCGCCGAAGGCATCAGCAAGTCCGGCAATCTGGGCACCATCATGCGGACAGGCCATGCGTTCGGTGCCAGCTTTGTGTTTTCCGTGAACGCCGTGGTTGACATGGATGAGTTGCGTGTCACCGACACGTCGGGTGGCGTGGACCATGTTCCCTATTATGGCTGGAAGTCGATTGCAGAGATGGCACTGCCGGCGGGATGCCAACTGGTCGGGTGCGAACTGACCGATGATGCCGCCGAACTGCCCAGCTTCCGTCACCCGCTGCGCGCCGCCTATGTGTTCGGACCGGAGCGCGGCAACCTGTCGGAGCCTATGCTGGCCCGTTGCGACCATGTGGTGAAGATCCCCACCAAGTTCTGCGTCAATGTTTCAGTGGCCGCCGCCATTGTCACCTATGACCGCATGATCAGCCTGGGCCGGTTTGCCGAACGGCCCGTGCGTGTTGGGGGGCCGCGGGACGCCATGCCCGATCATGTGCATGGCAAGGTCCGCGTCCGGAACAAGGAGAGCCTGCGCATGCGCCCCCTGCTGGGCGGATGGGAGTGAAAGGCGCTGGCCGGCGAGCGCCATCGCCACATCTTCAGGTCAGGTGGGAACAGAGATGCCTGTTTCCCAAATATGCTATAGTCGGATGTCCGATGACGAGGCCCGCCATGTCTGCCTACATGCGCTTTCCTGCCCTGACCCTGCTTTTCCTGGCGCTAGCCGGTCCTGTGGTGGCCCAGCAAGCCAAACCACAGCCGGAGGTCATGGACGAGGTGATCGTGACGGCCCCGCGCAATGGCGAACCGGGCTTTCAGGAAGACCAGGAGTATCACCAGAAAGAATATCAGCGCCTGCACGCGATGTTCGGCAAGCCGCCTGCGGCGCAGCCACGCGGCGATCAGATTTTCGCGTCCGGCGGGACGATGAGTGCCCCGAATGACCGTTCGCCCGTCCGCGAGCAGATTGAGAGTGCCCCCCGCTTGCGCGATACGTTCGGCGGCAACTGATCAAGGTCCACGTGCGGTCCCATCGCGCTAGACTTGGGGATCGGGATTTTCCATGTCGATCACCGCAATGTTGCCCAGCGTTCGAGTTGACAATATCCGCAGACGGTTATCGGGGCCGTGGGGGTAGAATGCCGGTCCCGCCAGACGCGGTGCCGCTGCCCGCCCCAACAGGAAGGGGGCCACGGCGATGCGTAACCGGTGGAACGCACCGGCGGACAGGAACTGTGTCAATATCTGACACCCCCCCTCAACCATCAATCGCTGAATGCCCAAGCCCGACAATTGGGTGAGGATACCTGCAACACCGTCGCTCGCGACCATCCCGACCACCGTTGCAACTGGGCCCAGCCGGGCCCGCGTGACGGCCAGGGCTGCTTCGTCACACAGGACAATCACGGGCCCGCCCTGCTGGAAAAAAGCGCTATCGGGATCAAGATCGCCAGAAGAGGTCACCACCACCTTGCTGGGCTGTTCGGGCAGGCCACGTGTCCGCCGCGCCGCCACCAGTTCGGGATATCGCACGGTCAGGCGTGGCTTGTCCCGCCGGACAGTGGCCGCCCCGACCAGAATGGCATCACAATCGGCACGAATTGCATGCATGTCATGGCAATCCTCCTCGCTCGACAAGATCAGCCGTCTACCGCAATCACTGTCGATATGCCCATCAAGGGACATGCAGACGGATAGATGTACCCAATGCATATGGCGCGTCCTTCCTCCCCGATGGTTCGTTAACATGGCAAGCCCTTCATGGGCTGCCGGTCCCGCCGGCCGGTGCAGGTAAGGGTGGGGCGCGGGGGGGGACCTGTCCAGTGGATGGCGGGTCGAGAACGCGAAGTTTTATCCAGGAATGGCCAATCCTTTCGGTCAGGTGGCGTTTGATTGACAGTCTGCGCCCGGCCGCCTACCAACCGTGCCTGGTTTACAGGCAGGAAACGGGAGAATTCTGATGCGGCGGTTGGTGGGATATGGCGCGGCAGTCGGTCTGCTGGCCCTGTCGATGGTCGGGTTGACCGTCGGGTCTGTCGCAGCGCAGGTAACGCTGCGGGCGGATAGCTGGTGTCCTTATAACTGCGAGCCAGGTGACCGTCCCGGCTACCTGATCGAGATCGCGAAGGCCGCCCTGGAACCCGCTGGTCATAAGGTTGATTACCAGTTGATGCCATGGACAGAGGCCCTGGCTGGGGCAGCCGCCGGAACGATTTCGGCTGCTGTGGGTGCCACGCGCGATGAGGCGCCGGATCTTGTCTATGCCAGCTTGCCGTTAGGCATGTCGCGCCCCACCCTGGTGATCCGCAAGGGCAAAGAGACCAAGGATTTCAAGATCACCAACCTGGAGTCGCTCAAGACCCTGCGCTTCGGGTCGATCCAGGACTATTTCTACAGCACGGCAGTGAACGCCTTCATCGATGCCCATAAGGGTTCGCCCAATATGGTGCAGGTCACCGGTGATAATGTGACCGAAGATCTTGTCAATATGCTGATTGACGGCAAACTGGATGCCATTGTCGAGGACAGCAATGTTGTCGATTATCTTCTGGAATCAAAGGGATACCGTAACCTGTTCAACTATCATGCTCTGGGCGAGCATGCGTCGGTGTCCATCGGTTTTTCGCCCAAGGACCCGAACAGCGCCACCTATGTAAAGCTGATCGATGCCAAACTGGTCGAACTGCGCAAGACCGGCCAATTGGCCAGTTTGCTTGCGCGGTACGGTGTCAAGGATTGGCAATGATACAGCGGATGATCGGGGGACAATGTCCCCCGATCATCATGCATAATCACCGTGTTCCCGGCGCCTCAGAGCGGCCCGGTCATCAAGAAAGCGTTCAGTTTGTTGCCATCCGGATCCCGGAAATAGGCGGCATAGAAATTGTCGCCGCGCGGGCCCGGCGGGCCTTCGCAGGTGCCGCCCAATGACAGGGCGATATCGTACAGGCGGTGGACCTGTTCCTTGTCCTTTGCTTCCAAGGCCACCATCACGCCATTGCCGACACTGGCCGGGTTGCCGTCAAACGGCTTTATCAGCCCGATACCAGCGCCACCACCGGGCGTACCCCAGGCAATGCCCGTCGGGAACTCCATCATCCGGCCTGTGCCCAGTTCCTTGGCAAGGGCATCATAGAACGCAGCGGCCCGCGCCAGATCGTTGGTCCCCAGCGTTACATATCCGATCATTGTTTCCCCCAGATCATGCCCCGCCACAGCCAGCGGGATGATGGGAACAATACCAGAACATTCTAATCAATCCGAGTCTTTTTCACCCCGTTTGAAAGCAAAGCGCCTTCAACTTTGCAAACGCATCGGCACGATGGCTGATGGCATGTTTGAGGTCCGGGTCCATCTCTCCGCAGGTGATGTCATGACCGTCGGGGATGAAAATCGGATCATAGCCAAAGCCCCGTATGCCGCGTGCCGGGAAGGTCAGGCGCCCTTCGAACCGGCCCTCCACCGCCTCTACATGCCCATCGGGCCAGGCCAGCGCCAGGGTGCAGATGAAGGCGGCACGGTCGCCCTTGCGGTCTGGGGATGCTTCCAGCGCCAGCCGAACCTTCTCCATGGCGATGCTGAAATCCTTGGTTGGCCCTGCCCAGCGCGCGGAATAGACGCCGGGATCGCCGCCCAGCCCGTCCACCGACAGGCCACTGTCATCGGCCAGCGCCGGCAGGCCCGAGGCGATGGCAGCGGCCCGCGCCTTCAGCATGGCATTGCCGATATAGGTCGTCTCCGTCTCCTCCGGTTCCGCCAGCCCCAGTTCGCCGGCGCTGGGGAAGTTGGCGACATGGTCTTTCAGCAGTGCCGCAATCTCCGGCACCTTGCCCTTGTTGTGCGTGGCGATCACCAGCGTGTCACCGGTGAAGAGGCGGGGGTGGGTCATGGGGGCTCCGGGGACGAAACAATAGGCATGTGATAGCCCTGCAACCGGGGCCAAGACAATGAGTGCTCTTTTACGTCGCCAGCGCCCCCGCGACCATGTCGGGATGGCTGGCGATAACCTTCAGATAGGGTTGCGCAGCCTTATCCGAACGGCGACGGCCCTGTTCCCAATCCTGGACCGTGCGGGCATCCAGGCCGAAGCGTTCCGCGAATTTAGGGCGGGACAGGCCCAGGCGTGTTGGCACCCATGGCAAAGCGAACCTTACTGCGGCATTGCCGCAGTACCTGTTGACTGGCATCAGCCCCTTTACAGCCCCAGCGCCTGACGCTGCAGCGCCGTCAGTTCGCCGATGCCCTTGCGGGCCAGCGCCATCAGGGCCATGAATTCGCTCTCATCAAACGGCTTGTCCTCGGCCGTGCCCTGGATTTCCACGATACCGCCGCGGCCGGTCAGTACGAAATTGGCATCCGCACCGGCATTGCTGTCTTCCGGATAATCCAGGTCCAGGACGGGAACGCCATTATAGATGCCGCAGGAAATGGCGGCGACCTGATCGATCAGGGGGATGGTGGACAGGGTGCCTGCGCGCACCAGATGCTGAAACGCCAGATGCAGGGCGACATAGGCGCCGGTGATGCTGGCGGTGCGGGTGCCGCCATCGGCCTGGATCACGTCGCAATCGACCTTGATCTGCACCTCGCCCATGGCCTTCAGATCGGTAACAGCGCGCAAAGAGCGGCCGATCAGGCGCTGGATTTCCTGGGTGCGGCCCGATTGTTTGCCCTTGGCGGCCTCGCGGTCGGTGCGGGAATGGGTGGAACGCGGCAGCATGCCATATTCAGCCGTCACCCAGCCCTGGCCCTTGCCGCGCAGGAAGGGGGGCACCTTTTCGTCCACGCTGGCAGTGCAGAGCACATGGGTGTCACCGAACTTCACCAGGCACGACCCCTCGGCATGGCGGGAGAAATTCGTCTCCAGGCTGACGGAGCGGAGTTGATCGGCCAGGCGGCCGGAGGGGCGGGTCATGATGTCTTCCGTGTTCTTGGGATATCCTGCCCCCGTCATAGCAATGCAGGCGCGCTTGCGTCCAGCCATGCTATGGTTCGCCCTCCATTGATTTGACTGGTGTCGCCTACTAAACTTTTCAATGAATGCAACGGCAAGGGACCGGTGCGAAAGTATGATCTGTGAGCTGAACCAGCGGTCGCGGGAGATTTTCCGCCATATTGTGGAAGCCTATGTGCAGACGGGGGAGCCGGTGGGGTCGCGTACCCTGTCGCGGCGACTGACGGCCACCCTGTCGCCAGCCACCATTCGTAATGTCATGGCGGATCTGGAGGAGCTGGGTCTGCTGGTTGCCCCCCACACATCCGCCGGGCGCATCCCCACCGATGCCGGGCTGCGCATGTTTGTCAACGGCCTGCTGGAGGTTGGCGACCTGACCGAGCGGGAGCGGGAGGATATCGAGGCCACCTGTTCGGCGCGCGGCCGGTCGGTGCCGGAGGTGCTGGAGGAGGCCACAAACCTGTTGTCCGGTCTGTCATCCTGCGCCGGGCTGGTGCTGGCGCCCAAGACGGACCGCCCTTTGAAACATATTGAGTTTGTCAGCCTGTCACCGGGCCGGGCGCTGGTTGTGCTGGTCACCGAGGATGGGTTGGTGGAGAACCGGGTGGTGGAGGTACCGACCGGCCTGCCACCATCCGCCCTGCAAATGGCCAGTAATTATCTGAACGCCCGTGTCGTTGGACGCACCCTGGCGGAGGCGCGGGCCTTCATCCAAAAAGAGCTGGAGGATCAGCGCACGCAACTGGATACGCTGACCCAGAAGGTGGTGCAGACGGGGCTGGCCACCTGGTCCGGGGCACGGGGTACACAAGGCTACCTGATCGTGCGCGGGCAGGCCAAGCTGCTGGAGGATGTCACCGCCATTTCCGATCTGGAGCGTATCCGCAACCTGTTTGAGGCGCTGGAAACCCGCGAACAGATGTTGCGCATGCTGGACGCGACGGGCAAGGCGGAAGGGGTGCAGATCTTCATCGGGGCGGAGAATGATCTTTTCTCCCATGCCGGCTGTTCGATGATTGTCAGCCCCTATGCCAACGCCAAGGAGCAGATTGTCGGTGCCATCGGCGTGATTGGCCCGACCCGCATCAACTATGCCCGTATCATCCCGATGGTCGACTATACGGCAAAGCTGATCGGCAGGTTGATGGGGTGAGCTGCTCTTGCGGTAAGGGGGGATGCCACCCTATTTCTGGGTCGCGGCATCTCGACAGGCGGCTTAATCCCGCCTAAACCAGAGGGCCATTTCCATCCCTGTATGATCCCAAGGGCAAGTTCCGCAATGACCGACACGATCAACACCCACGAAAGCGACCCCAACGCCGAGGCCGCCCCCCATACCGGCACGACGGAGCCCGGTGCCGAGGGGCCCCGAGTCGCCCAGTTGGAGGCGGAGGTCGCGTCCTTGAAGGACCAACTGCTGCGCACCCTGGCCGAGACCGAAAATGTCCGCCGCCGGGCCGAGCGTGAGCGCGAGGATACCGCCAAATATGCCGTGGCCAAGTTTGCCAAGGAATTGCTCCCCGTTGCTGACAATCTGCGCCGCGCCGTCGAGGCGGTGGGTGAGGATGTACGGGCGGAAAATCAGGCCGTCGGCAACTTGCTGACCGGTGTCGAGGCGACCGAACGGCAACTGGCCGCAGCCTTTGAGCGCGCCGGTATCGCCAAAGTCGAGGCGCTGGGCGCGCCGGCCGATCCTAATTTTCATCAGATCATGATGGAGATCGAGAATACCGGTAAGCCTGCCGGCACCGTCGTCCAGGTGCTGCAGGCCGGGTACACGATCCATGGCCGCTTGCTGCGTGAGGCCATTGTCGGCGTCGCCAAGGGTGATGTCGGTGCCCATGTGAATACCAGCGCCTGAACATCGCCGCCGGTTGAGTGAAAAGGGGCACTTGGCCAGGCCGGGTGCCCTTTTTTTGGCTGGACGTCAGCCGCCGATCGACACCGCTTCCCCTTCCAACCCGTTCCAGCCACAGGCCGACAGGGCGGCCCGCATGTGGGGCGGGACAGGGGCGGTTACGGTCACAGGGGGTTTGGTTGCCTGAATGGGCACCGTAACGGCGCGGGAATGCAGGTGCAGCATCTCCCCCAGCTTGCCCGCCGCGCCCGCCGGCAGATAGATCGGGTCCCCCAGCAGCGGATGTCCCAGATGCTGCATATGCACCCGGATCTGATGCGTGCGGCCGGTTTTCGGGTTCAGTTCCATAAAGGTGACCGGCCCGACACCGGGCAGTTCGCCGCGCCCGCGGACGCGCCAGAGCGTGACGGAAGCCTGTCCGTTTTCCTTGTCGATCACCATGCGCCAGCCGCGCCGTGCGTCACTGACCTTGGTCAGGCCAGCATCGACCTTGCCGCTATTGTCGGCCGGGTGTCCCAGAACAATGGCCCAGTAGGTCTTGGCCACCTTGCCTTCCTGAAACAGGATACCCAGGCGGCGCAGCGCCTTGGGGTGCCGGCCCAGGATCAGACAGCCTGACGTATCACGGTCCAACCGGTGGGCAAGCGATGGCGGCTTGGGGAAGCCGAAACGCAACCCATCGAAATGCCGCTCCAGATTGTCACCCTTTCCCCTGGTCGTATCCGGTCCCGCATGCACAGCAATGCCGGCCGGCTTGTCCAGAACAAGCATCAGTCCGTCACGGTAAAGCAGGCGGGAAAGCAGGTCGGCTTCGTTCATGGCATTGGTACTCGTCTTGATCTGATACCAAGGGGTAGGGAACATGCTCCTTGGAGGCCGGCGACCACTTGGCCGCCGGCAGGTGTCCGCGCGTGCCAAGCTGTCGGCGGCGGCGCCCGGCACTTGAGGGGAAATGCTTATATCAGGAGCCATGGCTCCTGATACGAAAAGGGCCGCACCGTTGCCGGTGCGGCCCTTTCATTCTACCGGGACCCGGTCTTGCCTCAGTGGACTTCCGACCACAGGCGACGCTTCGCGGCATACATGATACCCGCGAAGAACACCAGGAACAGGATAACCATGATGCCAACGCGGCGACGCTCTTCCAGCTTGGGCTCAGCCGCCCAGGCCATGAAGTTGGTCACGTCCTTGGCCTGCTGTTCGATGGTCGCCGGTGTGCCATCGGTGTAGGTGACGCCGTTTTCATAGATCGGCTGCGCCATAGCGATGGCATTGCCAGGGAAGTACTTGTTGTAGTTGCTGCCCGGCGACAGTTCGAAACCCTCGGGGGCGTCGGTGTAACCGGTCAGCAGGGCGTAGATGTAATCTTCGTGATGGGCGCGTGCCTTCACGATCAGGGACAGGTCCGGCGGTGCCTTGCCACCATTAGCAGCGGCTGCGGCCTGGGCGTTGGGGAACGGGCTCTTGAACCGGTCGGCCGGCAGACCAGGCCGGGTGAACATTTCACCCTGGTCGTTGGGGCCGGCCGTGATTTCCTGTGCCGCCGCAATGGCCTTCACTTCGGCTTCGGTGAAGCCGACGTCCAGAAGGTTACGGTAGGACAGCAGGTGCATCGCGTGGCAGGAGGAGCAGACTTCCTTGTAGACCTGGAAGCCGCGCTGCACGGACGCGTAATCATAGCCCTTGAAGAAGGACAGGAAGCTGTTCACCCCACCATGGGCCCAGGTCTGGGCCGGCGGAACCGGGGCATTGCCGGCGGCCAGGGCCGTGCTGGTCAGGCCAGCAATGGTCATGGCGCCTGCGGCGAGGAGGGTACGAAGACGACGCATCAGGCCTTCTCCATCACTTGGCGGTGGCGGCGTTGCCGCCGAGAACCGGATTGGCGATGCTGGCTGGCAGCGGCAACGGCTTTTCGATCCGGCCGATGATCGGCAGCAACAGGAAGAAGGCGAAATACATCACCGTGCCCAACTGACCGATCAGCACATAAGGCTGCTCAGCAGGCTTCCCACCGGCATAACCCAGCATGAAGAAGGACGGTACCAAGCAGAGCAGCACCCACCAGCGGAAGATCGGACGGAAACGGGCCGAACGGACCGGCGAGTTGTCCAGCCAGGGCAGGACGAACAGGATCGCGATGGAACCGAACATGGCCAGAACACCGCCCAGCTTCGCATCGATCAGCACGACGTCAGTAAACGGCAGGCCGATGGAGAAGGTGATCGAACGCAGGATCGCGTAGAAGGGCAGGAAATACCATTCCGGCACGATATGGGCCGGGGTCACCAGCGGATCTGCCGGAATGTAATTGTCCGGATGACCCAGCATGTTGGGCGCAAAGAACACGAAGGAGGCAAAGAAGATCAGGAAGATCGTCAGGCCGAAAATGTCCTTCGTGGTGTAGTAGGGGTGGAACGGCAGCGTGTCCTGCGGCCCCTTGGGCTCAATCCCCAGCGGGTTGTTCGACCCGGCAATATGCAAAGCGGCCACATGCAGGACCACAACGGCCAGCAGCACGAACGGCAGCAGATAATGCAGCGCAAAGAAGCGGTTCAAGGTCGGGTTGTCGACCGAGAAGCCACCCCACAGCAGGGTCACAATGCTTTCACCCACCACTGGGATGGCTGAAAACAGGTTCGTGATCACGGTGGCGCCCCAGAAGGACATCTGGCCCCAGGGCAGCACATAACCCATGAAGGCCGTGCCCATCATCAGCAGCAGGATGATAACGCCGAAGATCCAGATCAGTTCACGCGGGGCCTTGTAAGAGCCGTAATAGATGCCGCGGAAGATATGGATGTAGACGACGATGAAGAACATCGACGCGCCATTGGCATGGATATACCGGATCATCCAGCCCCAGTTCACGTCACGCATGATGCGTTCGACGCTGTCAAAGGCCATGGCGGTGTTGTTGGTGTAATGCATCGCCAGGAAGATGCCGGAAACGATCATCGTCACCAGCACGAACATGGCGAGGGCGCCGAAGTTCCAGAAATAATTGAAGTTACGCGGAGTCGGGAAGGACCCGTACTCCTTGTTCATCATCGTGAAGATCGGCAGGCGCTGGTCGATCCAGTTCACCACCGGGTTCTCGAAATTGGACTGTGGGGCGTGAGCCATCTGGCACTCCCTGACTGGATCTGTCTTTAGCCGATCTTGACGCGGGTGTCGGTCAGGAACGCATATTCCGGCACCGGCAGGTTCAAGGGTGCGGGGCCCTTACGGATGCGGCCCGACGTGTCGTAGTGCGACCCGTGGCAGGGGCAGAACCACCCGCCGAAATCACCCTTCGATTCGCCCGAGGAGGTGCCCAGCGGAATGCATCCCAAATGGGTGCAGACGCCGACCAGCACGAGCCAGTTATCCTTGCCTTCCTTGACACGGGCCTGGTCCGGCTGCGGATCGATCAGCTCGGCCGTGGGTACGGCGCGGGCGGTGTCGATCTCTTCCTGGGTGCGGTTGCGGATGAACACCGGCTTGCCGCGCCACATGGCCTTGATGGCCTGACCTGGCTGGATCGGGGCCAGATCGACCTCGATGGTCGCCAGCGCCAGCGTGTCAGCGGCCGGGTTCAGGCTGTGGATGAAGGGCCACAAAGCAGCAGCGGCACCAACACCGCCCATGGCGGCGCCAGCCAGATAGATGAAGTCGCGGCGGGTCTGGCCGTCGCCCGCATGCATGGTGTCCGCCATACCTCTCATCTCCTCGGCGAATGGCGTGGCCCCCGTCGGGCCAGCGCCTTTTACTGAAACAACGACATAGACCCGGTTACCCGGGCTGAATTGGGCTTGTCCGTCAGACTGTCCACCCCCATCTACTGCGTCACAGTGCGCATCGCAGGAAGCGGTGCGGCGGGCGATGTGCAGAGGGCTGGAAAGGCCAACACGAACGGAGCGGCCGGAGGCATCCCCGGTCGCGGATGTTCGATATACATGTCCCGCTAACGGTTGGGAAGCGCGCGCTTCTGGACAATCTGTCGCGCTGCCCGGCGTCTGGGGCATTCAGCCCCCCGTGCCCGTGCATGGCGGGCCGCTTGCATCCGAACAGGATTGAGCATATCCCTGATTTCACAGCACGACCCGCGTTCATTCCGGTTGCTGATTGGATTGATTTACCGGTAAACAATCTGTCCGGCATTCCCGTGCCGAGGGGATATCGCCCTTGCCCACCGTGCCATCATCTGTGCAATCGCTTATTGGTCGCCGCGTTCTATTGATCGTTGCGGGGGGGATTGCTGCCTTCAAGACCCCTGATCTGGTCAGACGGCTGCGTGAACGCGGGGCGTCGGTGCGCGTGGTTCTAACCGATGGCGGTGCGCAGTTCGTGACGCCCCTAACTTTGCAGGCCGTGTCAGAAGATACAGTCTATCGGGACCTTTGGTCGTTGACCGACGAATCGGCCATGGGCCATATCCAATTGTCCCGGTCAGCCGATGTGGTGCTGGTCGCGCCGGCGACCGCCCATATCCTGGCGCGCATGGCCCATGGTCTGGCCGATGATCTGGCCACCACCGTATTGCTGGCCACGGATAAGCCCGTGCTGGTGGCGCCGGCCATGAATGTGCGGATGTTCGAGCATCCGGCGACGCAGGCCAATCTGGCCCTTCTGGCTTCGCGCGGTGTCGGCATCATTGGCCCGGATGAAGGGGCCATGGCCTGTGGCGAATACGGGCCGGGCCGCATGGCGGAACCATTGGCCATCGCCGACCATCTGGCCGGCTGGTTCGCGGCGCGTGAGGCCCCCAAGCCGCTGGCCAGCCGCCACGCCTTGGTGACCAGCGGGCCCACATATGAGCCGATTGACCCTGTCCGCTACATCGCCAACCGGTCCAGTGGCAAGCAGGGCCACGCTGTCGCAGCTTCCCTGGCGGCGCTGGGTGCCCGTGTGACGCTGGTCAGCGGCCCTGTGCGCCTGCCGGACCCGCCGGGGGTCGATGTCGTGGCGGTGGAGACAGCGGCCGAAATGCTGGCTGCCTGCCGCGCCGCCCTTCCAGCCGACATCTTTGTCGCCGCCGCTGCCGTCGCCGATTGGCGCGTGGAGGCGGCGGGCCAAAAGCTCAAAAAAGATGGTGGCGGGCCGCCGACCCTGGCCCTGAGCGAAAATCCCGACATTCTGGCCAGCCTGTCGGCCCCCAGCCCGGATCGCCCGGCCCTGGTTATTGGTTTTGCTGCCGAAACGAATGACATCGTGGCTTATGCCCGGGCCAAGCGGCTGCGTAAGGGGTGCGATTGGATCGTGGCCAATGATGTGTCCCCGGCCACTGGTACCTTTGGGGGTGATCGCAATTCAGTGTATGTCATCCGCGCCGATGGCACAGAGGAAGCCTGGGAAAACCTGGCCAAGACCGAGGTGGCGCGCCGGCTGGCGGACGCCATCAGCAATCATTTCGAAACCGGAAAGAAATAAATAATGTCGGAAATCAGCATTTCCATTCGCCGTTTGCCGCATGGCGCTGATCTGGCCCTGCCAGCCTATGCCACGGCTCTGTCCGCCGGCATGGACCTGCTGGCTGCCCTGGCGGAATCGGTGACACTGGCGCCGGGGCAGCGCAAACTGATCCCCACCGGCATCGCCATCGCCCTGCCGGCAGGATTTGAAGCACAGATCAGGCCGCGGTCAGGGCTGGCGCTGAAGAATGGCATCAGTCTGGTCAATAGCCCTGGCACCATCGACGCTGATTATCGGGGCGAGATCGGGGTGATTGTGATCAATCATGGCGACCAACCCTTCACCGTCGAACGCGGTATGCGCATCGCCCAAATGGTGATTGCCCGGCATGAACGGGCCGTGTGGGCGGAGGTCGACAATCTGGACGAAACAGAGCGGGGAACCGGGGGGTTCGGTTCCACCGGCGTAAAGAACACGGCCGCGAAAGGGTGAGGGACGGGCATGCTGCGTATATCCAAAAAACTGATGTTCGCCATCGAGACGGTGCTGGACATCGCCTATAATGCCGGTTCCGCCCCGGTGCAGTCGGCGGAGATCACGCAGCGCCAGGGCATCCCCAAACGCTACCTTGAACAGGTGCTGCAAGCCCTGGTGCGGGCCGGCGTCCTGGCCGGTGTGCGCGGGCCAAAGGGCGGCTACCGTCTTGCCAAGGAACGCCGCCGCATCACGGTGGCGGAGATCGTGCGGGTGGTCCGTGCCCTGGAACAGGCCACAGATCCGATTGAGGAAGAAGTGGGCGCTGAACTGGGCCGCCAAGTGGTCCGCCCGCTCTGGGCGGAGCTGCAAGACGAGGTGATGGCACGCCTGGAACAGACAAGTATCGAAGACCTGTGTGTCCGCGCCCATCAGGCCGGCGTGGCCAGCGAGGCGGCCTCAAAGCTTGATTTCAGCATTTAGGACTCCCACAGGCGCGGGTCGGCGGCATCCACCGTCATGGCTTACGCGATCCTGGGCTTGCGGGCGCTCAATGCGCCAACCAACCCGGATGAACGTCGTGCGTGTTGGTATCACCTCTTTGACTTCGCCCCTGCCTGCCTATATACACAACATTGACCCGGTATTTCCGATAAATACCACAATGGAGATGTGAAATGTCCGCCAGCCCTGAATTCCGTGGCAAGATCTATGACAGCATCCTGGACACGATCGGCGCCACGCCGCTGGTACGGCTGAACCGGCTGGCGGCCAAGCATGGCGTTGTGGCCGATGTCGTCGCCAAGCTGGAATTCTTCAACCCGCTGTCCAGCGTCAAGGACCGTATCGGCAAGGCCCTGATTGAGGCGGCAGAGGCCGAGGGCAAAATCTCCCCCGACCGTACTGTCCTGATCGAACCCACCTCGGGCAATACCGGCATCGCGCTGGCCTTTGTTGCGGCGGCCAAGGGCTATCGTCTGATCCTGACCATGCCGGAAAGCATGTCGATCGAGCGGCGCAAGATGCTGAAGCTGTTGGGAGCGGAACTGGTCCTGACCCCGGCCCCGCAGGGCATGAAGGGCGCCATCGCCAAGGCCGAGGAGCTGCTGGCCAGCACCCCCGGTGCCTATGTCCTGCAACAGTTCAAGAACCCGGCCAACCCGGCCATCCACCGCGCCACGACAGCGGAAGAAATCTGGAATGACACGGCGGGCAAGGCCGACATCCTGATTTCCGGCGTGGGCACGGGCGGCACGCTGACCGGCGTGGCCCAGGTCCTGAAGGAGCGCAAGCCCGGCTTCAAGGTGGTGGCCGTGGAGCCGGAGGACAGCCCCGTCCTGTCCGGCGGCCTGCCCGGCCCGCACAAGATCCAGGGCATTGGTGCCGGCTTTGTGCCCGACATCCTGAACAAAGACCTGATCGACGAGGTCCTGCGCATTTCCAACGTGCGGGCCTTCGAATTGTCGCGTGATGCCGCCAAGACCGAGGGGCTGGCGGTCGGTATCTCGTCGGGTGCCGCCCTGGCTGCCGCGTTCGAGGTGGGAGCGCGGGCCGAGAATAAGGGCAAGCTGATCGTTGTGGTCCTGCCCAGCTTCGCCGAGCGCTACCTGTCCACGGCGCTGTTTGAGGGGCTGGAGTAAGGGGTCAGACGGGGGATGCCAGCCGGCCTTGTCCGCTGAGACAGAGCCCGGCTGGTTTCCCCCGACGCCTTTCTGGCGAACGTGCTACTTCGCGTTTGATGTGTTGACCCGGCGTCCCGATCTGCACCCGATTGATATCCGCCGCATCATGGACAAGCCGGAGATGTCATGGTCGATTACGGCGTTGATGGGCAACCGGTCGTGTATGATATCCAGCATGCCTCCACCATGCCGGACGTGATCGCCCGCCTGATCCTTGTCCCCGCCGCCGCTGAATGAGCGGTCGATGACCCCTGACACCTTCCGTGCCCTCGCCCTTACCAACCCCATCAACGCCGCCATCCTGGATCGCCTGCCCGCCCTGGGACTGGAGCAGGCCTATCTGGTGGCGGGGTGTCTTTATCAGGCCGTGTGGAATGCGCGGGACGGGCGGGCGCCTGGTTGGGGCGTGAAGGATTACGACCTGTTCTATTATGACCCGGACACCCGTTGGGAGGCCGAGGATGCGGTCATCCGGCGGGCCACCGGTCTTTTTGCCGATCTGGGGGTGGAGGTGGAGGTGCGCAATCAGGCGCGCGTCCATCTCTGGTATCCGCAGCGATTCGGCAAGGTGATCGCCCCGCTTAACAGCAGCCGGGACAGTATCGCCGGCTTTCTGGTCCGCTGCACCTGTGTCGGCCTGTCGGCGGCCGGCGAGGTGGTGGCGCCCTATGGGCTGGAAGAGTTGGCTGCCGGGACCCTGTCCCCCAATCTGCGCACCAACAATCCGGCCCAATATCGGATCAAGATCGACAGCTACCGTGCGCGCTGGCCCTGGCTGGTCGAAGGCCCATGAGAGAGCGCAGGCGGGTGGAACGTGTCTTCAGCGCCTGAGCAGTTCTCGGCGGGCCGGGAGCTGTGCTGCCTGTGCTTGCCCTGGCGGGGGCTTTGACGGCATGGTTGCGCAATGAGCATGCCCCCCGTCGATCCCGCCGCCCTGTCACCGCCACCCCCCAGCATCGGCCCGCGGGTGCGCACCGTGCCACCGGGGGAAGATCGGGAACGGCTGGTCTGTCCGGACTGTTCCTATATCGCCTATGAGAACCCGAAAATTGTGGTCGGCGCTGTCGTGACCGACAATCTGGGCCGGTTCCTGCTGTGCCGCCGGGCCATTCCGCCGCGCAGGGGTTTCTGGACCTTGCCCGCCGGCTACATGGAACTGAACGAGACGACGGAGCAGGGAGCGGCACGCGAGGCGATGGAGGAGGCAGGCGCCCACATCGCCATCGACGCCCTGCTGGCCATTTACAACATCCCCCGTATTTCCCAGGTGCAGATGATCTACCGCGCAACGCTTGCCGGTCCCACCCTTGCGGCCGGGACGGAAAGCCTGGAGGTTGCGCTGTTTGACTGGAAGGACATTCCCTGGGATGAGCTGGCCTTTCCCAGTGTCGTCTGGGCCCTGCATGAATGGCGGACCAGGGCGGGACAGACAGGCTTTGCCCCCGGCACCAACCCGCCGCCACCCGTCGAGGGCTTGTAACCATCCATTCGTCCGGGCACAGTCGCCTTCAGAAGCGACCAACAGCCGGACAGAAAACATGCGCCGTTCCCAAACCGCCGCCCAGGGCACAATCCACCGCCTGACGCTGGACAGCCAGATGCTGCGCGGCAATCTGATGGGCGACAGCCCGTTGCGGGAGGTGCATGTCTATGTGCCGGCGGGCCATGATGGGCACGACCTGCCGCTGCTGGTCGATATTGTCGGCTATACGGCGGGCGGTCCTGCCCATACCAACTGGAAGAACTTTGGCGAGAATCTGCCCGAACGGCTGGACCGGCTGATCGACAGTGGCGCCATGGCGCCGGCGGTTGTGGCCTTCCCGGATTGCTTCACGCGCCTGGGTGGTAATCAATATATCAATTCTGCCGCGCTGGGCCGTTGGATGGATTTCCTGTGTGACGAAATGGTGCCCTTTGTTGAAGGCCGGTTCGGTTGTGGTGGCACCGGTCGGCGGGCGATCTTCGGGAAAAGCAGCGGGGGCTATGGTGCGCTGGCGCACGCGTTTCTGCGGTCCGACATCTGGGCGGCGGCGGCCTGCCATTCGGGTGATATGGGGTTTGAGCTGTGCTATCTGCCCGACATGCCGGGCGTGCTGCGCTCACTGGACCGCCATGGCGGTTCCATCGAGCGGTTCATGAATGCGTTTGAGACGGCCCGCAAAGTCGATGGTAAGGATACCCATGTTCTGATGATCCTGTGCATGGCCGCCACCTATGACCCCGACCCCAGCCAGTATCTGGGCATCCGCCTGCCTGTCACGCCCGACACGTGCGAGGTGATTGAGGAACGCTGGGCCAACTGGCTGGCATGGGACCCCGCGCGCATGGTGGAACAGCACGCTGACGCCTTGCGCGGTCTGAAGGGTCTGTTCATCGATTGCGGGGACCGCGACCAGTATAATCTTGTGTACGGTGCCCGCCGCTTGCACCGTCGCCTGGATCAGTTGGGTGTCCGGCACCGTTATGAGGAATTCCTCGATGACCATTCGTCGGTCGATTACCGGATGGATGAAAGCCTGCCCTTCCTGGTCCGCGCCCTGAACGGGTAAACTTATGGCCGACCAGGACATCACCACCCTTGATCCCGCCGATGCCGCCGAAATGGCCAAGGGCCGTCTGCGGTTAGATAAGTGGCTCTGGTATGCCCGCTTTTTGAAGACCCGCAGTCAGGCGGCCAAGCTGGCCGGGTCGGGCAGCCTGCGTATCGGCGGCGCGCCAGTGACCAAGGCCAGCCAGGTGGTGAAGGTGGGCGATGTGCTGACCTTCCCGCTGGGTGCCTATGTGCGGGTCATCAAGGTCAAAGCCTTGGCGGCCCGGCGGGGGCCAGCCCCGGAGGCACAGGCCCTGTATGAAGACCTGGACCCGCCAACGCCGGAGGCGCGGCTGCCGCTTGGGTGACCGACGCCAAACTGGTACTAATCCTACCAATCATGCGCCGCCTTGAACGCTGCGTTGCATCCAGGCACCCGGCCAGGGGGCGGCACGCGCTTGCCGTGGTCGGGTCGTGCCGCTATGCTCCGCCCCACGTAACAATGTGACCGTAAAGCCACCCCCGTCTTTGCGGTTCGATCCTTGACCCCCAGGTGAGTGACCATGGCCCGCACCCTCTATGACAAGATCTTCGACAGCCATACCGTCCATCGTCAGGAGGACGGCACCGCCGTGCTGTATATCGATCTGCATCTGGTGCATGAGGTGACGAGCCCGCAGGCCTTTGAAGGTCTGCGTATCGCCGGGCGCAAGCTGCGTCAGCCCAAGAAGACCCTGGCCGTGGCCGACCATAATGTGCCGACCAGCAAGGACCGCCTGGCCGGCATCAAGAATGAGGAAAGCCGCATCCAGGTGGAGCAACTGGCCATCAATGCCAAGGAATTCGGTGTCGAGTATTTCGACATGAGCGATATCCGCCAGGGCATTGTGCATGTGGTCGGGCCGGAGCAGGGCGTGACCCAGCCGGGCATGACCATCGTCTGCGGTGACAGCCACACGGCGACCCATGGCGCCTTTGGCGCGCTGGCCTTTGGCATCGGCACGTCCGACGTGGAGCATGTGCTGGCCACGCAAACCCTGCTGATCAAGAAGTCCAAGAACATGCTGGTGAAGGTCGATGGCGACCTGCCGCCGGGTGTCACGGCGAAGGACCTGACGCTGGCCGTGATCGGCAAGCTGGGCACGGCTGGCGGTACCGGCTATGTCATCGAATATGCGGGCAAGGCTTTCCGCGATCTGTCCATGGAAGGCCGCATGACGGTCTGCAACATGGCCATCGAGGCCGGTGCCCGCGCCGGCCTGATCGCCCCCGATGAAAAGACCTTCGATTATCTGCGGGGCCGCAACCGTGCCCCGCAGGGTGCGGATTTCGACCGGGCAGTCGAATACTGGAAGTCGCTGCCCAGCGATGAGGGCGCGGTCTATGACAAGGTCGTGGAACTGAACGCCGCCGATATCGTGCCGCTGGTCACCTGGGGCACCAGCCCGGAAGACGTGGCGCCCATTACCGCCAATGTGCCCAGCCCGGCCGATTTCAAGGACCCGCACAAGGCCAAGGCCGTGGAACGCTCGCTGGCCTATATGGGCCTGACGCCGGGCACGCCGCTGTCGGAAGTGCCGGTGCAGAAGGTGTTCATCGGTTCTTGCACCAACAGCCGTATCGAAGATTTGCGCGCCGCCGCCAGCGTGGCCAAGGGCCGCAAGGTGGCCGACGGTGTCTATGCCATGGTTGTTCCCGGTTCGGGACTGGTGAAGAAGCAGGCCGAGGAAGAAGGCCTGCACACGATCTTCACCGAGGCCGGCTTTGACTGGCGTGAGCCCGGTTGTTCCATGTGCCTGGCCATGAATGACGACAAGCTGAAGCCCGGCGAACGCTGCGCCAGCACGTCGAACCGCAATTTCGAAAGCCGCCAGGGCCCCGGTGGCCGCACCCATCTGGTCAGCCCCGCCATGGCCGCTGCCGCTGCCATCAAGGGCCACCTGACCGACGTGCGCAGCCTCTAAGATCACGAAAAATCTGACAGCGATGAAGGGGCGTCCAATGGGCGCCCCTTTTTCATTTCCGCACAGGATCGCCGCTTGCAATTGCGAGTGATTCGCAATAGGTTTGAGACATTGATGGTCAAGCAAGTCTGGAGGCGGCGATGAATGATATGGCGCTGTGGTGGCCCGATCTGGCGGCCGGAACAGGTGTTAGAGACAGCCGAACGGGAGGCATCGACCATGCGGAACGGGTGCGATATCTGACCGATCTTCAGCAAGGGGGAACGGTCTTTACCCTGACGCGCGGGGAACAGCTTCTGCTCTGGTCAGCGCGGCGCTGGCGCCATGGAAGGTTCCGCTGGGACCAGGTGGAGATGGAATTCCGCCGCATGCTGCCGGGCGGTTGGCAGGATGCCCTGATCGCCTGGGAAGAGGCCCTGGAACTACTGCATCAATATCCGACCGGTCGGCCCGATATTGGAAATGGCTGCCGGTCGGCCCTGTCCACCGACGAACGTGCCCTGCTGACGCTGGTCGCGGTACTGCAACGCGGGCCCCGTGCCCGCGTGTCGGCCGCGTGGCTGTTGTCCCATCTGATTGCATCCGCCCGGCAGCGAGACCTGGCAGCCGCCTTGTTGGGCCTGGCAGCGACCCTGTCGCTGGCGGGAACGGAACTGCCCCTGCGGGCTTGTCCCGTTCCCGTCATTGATCATCTGAAAGCCGTGTCCGGATGATCGAACCGGTCAGCGCTCGATCTGGAGATAGCTCACAGGCAGCAGGTCCCAGGGGAAGTAAATCCAGGTATCCTGGCTGACCTCAGTGATGAAGGTATCGACCAGGGGGCGACCCGCCGGTTTGGCATAGAGCGTGGCAAAATGGGCGTTGGGCAGCAGCTTGCGCACATAGGCGGCCGTTTTACCCGTATCGACCAGATCGTCGATCAGCAGCCAGTCCTTGCCGCCATCGGTGACGGCGTCGGCGGCTTTCAGCACCTTGATTTCACCCTGCGTCTGGTGATCATAGCTTTTGACCGAAATGGTCTCGACGACCCGGATATCCAGTTCGCGCGCGATGATGGCCGCCGGAACGAGACCGCCGCGCGTGATGGCGATGATACCCTTCCACTGGGTGTGATCGGCCAGCCGCCAGGCCAGGGCCTTGGCATTGCGGTGCAACTCTTCCCAGGTGACGGGGAAGTTCTTATCGGGGTTCTGGATCTTGTTGGTCAAGGCGGGCCTGCTATCATGGGTTTGGCGCAGGAATATCCCATGCCGGGGCCGACGGCAATCACGTCGGATCGGCGTTGCGCACAAGCCCCGCAAAATCCCGTTGCAATCCCCATCCGCATCGGATACAAGCGCCACCTCACCGGACGGCACCCTTTACCGGGTACCGAAGATCGGAAAATGCGCGCCCGTAGCTCAGCTGGATAGAGCACCAGACTACGAATCTGGGGGTCAGAGGTTCGAATCCTTTCGGGCGCGCCATTCCGAACCATCCAGTCCGGTCGATCATGGCGATGCGCCCGTAGCTCAGCTGGATAGAGCACCAGACTACGAATCTGGGGGTCAGAGGTTCGAATCCTTTCGGGCGCGCCATTCCGAACCATCCAGTCCGGTCGATCATGGCGATGCGCCCGTAGCTCAGCTGGATAGAGCACCAGACTACGAATCTGGGGGTCAGAGGTTCGAATCCTTTCGGGCGCGCCATTCCGAACCATCCAGTCCGGTCGATCATGGCGATGCGCCCGTAGCTCAGCTGGATAGAGCACCAGACTACGAATCTGGGGGTCAGAGGTTCGAATCCTTTCGGGCGCGCCATTTTCTCCCATTGCCTGTTCCGTCTAGCCCGTCATCAGCCCGGATGTACGGCTGCCCACCGGCCATTTTGTGTTCGACCACCATATCCATAGGCATCGCCATTGGTCTCGTGGACATAAACATAGCATTCCGCGTGAAGCGGCCCCAGGAGGGCAGCCATTCCCTGATAGGCTGCCTGCACGAACGCGGTCGTTTCCGCTTTGGTGTTGGTGCCCGCCGTCACCTTGATATCCAACCAAAAGGCCGACAGCCCGTCGTTGGTGGGCCTTTTGCCGGCGATGAACCAGCCCTCCGGGTCCGCCGCCTCCACCAGCACTGCCGTCACGCCAGGGTCCTTACCAAGCTTTTCAGCCCCAAGTCGGGCAGCCAATCCCGCGATCTGGGCGCGCAGTTCGGGGCGTGGTTCGGGCGTTACATAGCGCACATTAATCATGGGCATCACACGTCTCCTGTGAGGGGGGGGTGCCCCTTTCTGCCCTTTTGATATTCATTCGTGAACGCTATGATTATCTATAGCTACGATAGCGATCTCATATAATGCTTGATCTTGAATCCGTCCGTTTGTTTGCCCTGGTCGCAGAGTATGGCAACCTCACCCGTGCGGCACAGGCGGCCGGCACCGTTCAGCCCGTCGTCAGCCAGCGGATCAAATCACTGGAGGGTGTGCTGGGAAAACGGCTGCTGGATCGCAGCCCCCGTCTTGTGCGCCTGACCGAGGCTGGCGCCGCCTTCCTGGATCATGCGCGGACCTTGCTGGCGGCGCATGACGCGGCGATTGCCGCAGTCGATATCGTGCCCTCCCACATCACAATCGGCTTCAGCGACCATGCACTGGGTGCCCATTTTGACCTGACGCTGAAGCGGGTGCGGATGGCGTTGCCGCCGCATGCGACGATGGCTGTCCATCTGGGCCAGTCGGCCGACATCCGGGATCGGTTTGAGGGTGGCCTGATTGATCTTGCCATCGTCCGGCGGGAGCATGGGGCGGAAGGGGGAGAGATACTGGGCACCGATGCGTTGCAATGGCGGGTGCCGCCCGGCTGGTCCTGGTCTGACGGCCCTCTGCCTCTTGTGCTGCTGCCCCCTCCCTGTTCCGTCCGGGCGGTGGCGATCCGGTTACTTGAACAGGCCGGCATTCCCTGGCGAGAGACATTCACAGGCGGAAGCTGTCTGGCGCTGGTGGCGGCGGTGCGCGCCGGCCTTGGCGTGGCGCCGCTGGGCAATATCATAGGCGGCGGCCTGGCCGTGGTGCCGGCATCCACCGGCGTGCCGCCGCTGCCGCCGTCACAGATTGTCATGTTGGCGCGGACCCCTAATCTCACGACATCGGCAGCCGCGCGCGCCCTGGCGGCCAGTGTGCGGGATCTGCTGGCCTGAAACCCCGCTTGCGCTCTGCGGTCGCCTGTCCCATATCCAGCATCGGCGTTAACGCCACCCTCATTGGATGTACATCGCAGAACAAGGTGAGAGAGATGAGCGAGGAACGGCTCAGTTTCCAGGCCGAGGTCAGCCGCCTGCTGGATATCGTGGCGCACAGCCTCTACTCGGAGAAGGAAGTCTTCCTGCGGGAACTGATCTCCAACGCGTCGGACGCGTGCGACCGGCTGCGTTATGCCGCCCTGACCGACGGGTCGCTGCTGGGGGATGACCGCGACTTCAAGATCCGAATCGTCGCCGATAAGGATGCCAAGACCCTGACACTGGTCGATAATGGCATCGGCATGAACCGCCAGGATCTGGTGGAGAATCTGGGCACGATTGCCCGGTCGGGAACGTCGGCCTTTGTCAAGAATCTGTCGGGCGACAGCAAAAAGGATGTCAGCCTGATCGGGCAGTTCGGCGTTGGCTTCTATTCCGCCTTCATGGTGGCGGAGAAGGTCGAAGTGTTCAGCCGCAAGGCAGGCGAGGCCGCCGGCTGGCGCTGGGTCAGCGACGGTCAGGGCAGCTTTACCGTGGCCGAGGATGAGAATGCCCCGGCCCGCGGCACCCGCATCATCATGCATATCCGCGAGGCGGAGACGGAGTTCCTGGCGGAACACCGCCTGCGCCATGTCATCAAGACCTATTCCGACCACATCGCCGTGCCCATCCTGCTGGGCGCCGATACGACAGACAGTGTAAACGCGGCCAACGCGCTATGGACCCGGTCCAAGTCGGACATCACCGAAGAGCAGTATAAGGAATTCTATCACCATGTCGGCCACGCCTTTGACGAGCCGTGGCTGACCCTGCATTGGCGGGCGGAAGGGGTGATCGAATATACGGGCCTGCTGTTCGTGCCGCAGCAGCGGCCCTTCGACCTGTTCGATCCGCGCCGCGCCCATCATGTGAAGCTGTATGTCCGCCGCGTCTTCATCACCGATGAGGCGGAAGGGCTTGTGCCACCCTATCTGCGCTTCCTGAAGGGTGTGGTGGATAGTGAAGACCTGCCGCTGAATGTCAGCCGCGAGATGCTGCAGAACAACCCGGTCCTGACCAAGCTGAAGGCCGGGATCGTGAAGCGCGTGCTGGGTGACCTGAACAAGAAGGCCGCCGATCCGGAACAGGCCGCCGATTATGCCCGCTTCTGGGACGCGTTCGGCGCTGTCCTGAAGGAAGGGCTGTATGAGGATTACGCCCACCGCGACGACCTGCTGAAGCTGCTGCGCTTCCGCACGACGGAAAGCAAGGGCGAGCTGGTCAGTCTGGCGACCTATATCTCCCGCATGAAGGAAGGCCAGGACGCCATCTATTACATCACGGGCGATGAGAAATCGGCCGTGGAGAAGAGTCCCCAGGTCGAGGGTTTCCGCGCCAAGGGCGTGGAGGTGCTGCTGCTGACCGATCCGGTGGATGAATTCTGGGTCGGATCGGTGCGCGAAACCGAGGGCAAGCAATTCAAGTCGGTCACGCGCGGCGGGGCCGACCTTTCCAAGATCAAAGGCGAGGAAAAGCCAGAGGATGAGACAAAGGACAAGGCGTCGGATGGCGACCTGTCATCGCTGACCGCCCTGTTGAAGCTGACGCTGGGGGAGCAGGTCAAGGATGTCCGCCGTTCCGAGCGCCTGACCGACAGTGCTGTCTGTCTGGTGGCCGATGAGGGCGACATGGATATCCACCTCCAACGCTTGCTGAAGCAGCACGGGCAGTTGGGGGCGGATGCCGCGTCCAAGCGCGTGCTGGAGATCAATCCTGGCCACCCGCTGATCCGCCGGCTGGCCGAAAAGGCCACGCAGGACGGGGCGGCGACCTCGCTGGAGGATGCGGCCTGGCTGCTGCTTGATCAGGCCCGCATCCTGGAAGGCGAGACGCTGCCCGACCCGCTGTCCTTTGCACGCCGCATGGCGGCGTTTGTGGAGAAAGGGCTGGGTTGACGGTGGAAGGGCGGCTCATCCGGGCCGCCCTTTTCGTTTTAAGCTGCCTTCAACAGCCGTGGCCCCAGATAGCGGATCAGGGCAAGGGCGTCGGGTGGAGGCTGTCGTTCGATACGGCGGTAATCGCGGCAATCCTGGGTGCGGCTGACCAGCCCCTGCTCCACCATTTCCCGCCGCAGCAGGGCGAAATCGCGGAAGCTGTGCATCTTGTCCAGCAAACGGCTGACCCCCTGTTCGGTCAGGATTTCGCGGGCCGGCAGGCGTGACCACAGCACCCAGAGGCAGGTGGCCTGCTCGTTATACTTGTTGGGCCAGCGGATCAGGCGCCCTTGCTCATCGAAATGGCGCAGCAGACGGCGGATGCGGGCAAAATCAACCTCTGGCCGAGGGGCCGGGGCTGGGTCGGGATTTTCCAGCCGGTCCAGGGCCGCCGCCTGGGCGCGGAAATGCTGGAAATTGCGGTAACCGGCGCCACGGGCCAGCATGTTCAGCAAGCTGACATGGCCGGGCGGTCCCGTATGGGTATCCAGTTGTGATTTCAAGGATTTGGCAAGCGCACTGATATCTGCGGCCTGAAAGGACAAGAGTTCTCTCGACATGGATCGACATCCCGCGGGACATGCCTTGATCCGTTTACGGACCGCCGGTGGTCGCCATCTTGCCGACGCGGCACGCCCCCTTGGGCTGTGACCGTCGAAAAATTATCATGGCAGGTTTAGCGGCCCGCGAACGGGCTGGCGACGCCTGGGTGATCTGCCGACCTGATGGTGACGTTAACAGAAAGCCGTCGGCAGAACCAGAGCGTTGGTTCAGTCCGGCATCACCGTCATGGTCGCGGTATCGTCACCCTTGGCCCGTTCTTCATCCAGCGGTTGACCGCTTACCCGGAAACACAGGGTTTCCGCGATGTTGGTGGCATGGTCGCCGATACGTTCCAGGTTCTTGGCTGCAAACAGCAGATGGGTGCAGGCGGTAATGCGGGCCGGGCTTTCCATCATATAGGTCAGCAATTCCCGGAACAGCGCGGTGTAGGCACGGTCCACATCCGCATCCTTGCGGCGAACAGCCAAGGCCGCGTCGGCATCATTGGTGTCATAGGCGCGCATCACATCACCCAGCATACCGGCTACAGCCTGTCCGATGGGGAGCATGGATCGGGCCAGGGCCACTTCCGGCTGCGAGTGCAAGGTCATCGAACGTTTCGCAACATTGGCGGCGAAATCGCCGATTCGCTCCAGATTGTTGGCAATGCGCAGGCCGGCGATGACCACACGCAGGTCGTTGGCCTTGGGATGGCGCAACGCCAGCAGGCGCACCACCTGCCCCTCCACCTGCTGTTCCAGGGCGTCGATCCGCCCATCGCGCTCCATCACCTGGGCAGCAAGGTCGGTGTCACGATCAGCAATGGCAGCCACGGCATTGCCGATCTGTTCCGCCGCCAGCCGTCCCATCTCCCGCACCAGATTGTGCATGACATTGAGCTGCTCGTCGTAGGCGGTGACGATATGGCGGGTGGGCAAGGCGCTGGATTTTTCGTCCACGGAACTGACCTCGGCGGTGTTTACTGAAGGAATGTCAAGAAACCATCTAACACAAATGCCCCGGCCTGTGGCACGTTCAAGAAAAGTTCATCTTGTTGCCAACGGTCACCCTCCATCATGACACCGCACGAGCTGCTCGCCGTCATTGACAAGCATGAACGCTGGCTGAAGCGGCTGACGGGTGGTGCCCGCGCCATGATGGCCCTGGCTGACCTGCAAGGTCACAATTTCTCCGGCGCCAATCTGCAGAATTCCAAACTGTCGGGTGCCAACCTGTCGGATTGTGATTTTACCGGTGCAAACCTGACGGCAGCGGACCTGTTCGCGGCGCGGCTGACGCGGGCCATTCTGGTCAATGCCAACCTGACCAACGCCGACATGCGGGGGGCACATCTGCGCGGGGCCAGGTTGAAATGCGCCATCCTGCGGGGAGCGGATCTGCGTGGTGGGGCGCTGCTGGACCGGCGGGCGCCCAGCAATGTGAAGATGGAACCATCCGACCTGCGTGGCGCCGACATGGATGATGCCACCCTGTCCAACGCCAATCTGGCCGGGGCCGATCTGTCGGAATGCTCACTGGTCGGGGCGGATTGTTCTGGCGCACAGATGGCCGGATGCAACATGGCCCGGTCTGTGATGAAAAGTGCGAATTTCGCCGGCTGTGATATGCGCGGCGTCAATCTGCACAGCGCCAATTTGATGGGCGCCAAGCTACGCGATACCAACCTGGCGGGGGCCGTGCTGGCCGGGGCCAATCTGCGCAATGCCGACCTGCAAGGGGCCAACCTGGAAGGGGTGGACCTGTCCAATGTTGACATGCTGGGGGCCAATTTCAGCCGGTCGGCGGAAACCTTCTCCGCCTCCATCCAGCGTATCCTGTCGCAACATCAGGCCTGGATCACCAGCAATGGCGACAAGGGCGAGCGCGCAGACCTGGAAGGCCAGGACCTGTCGCATATCGACCTGATTGGCGCCAATCTGGGCGGCGCCAATCTGAAGGGTGTCAATTTCTCTGGTGCCAAGCTGCGCGATTGCCTGTTCGTGATGGCTGACCTGTCGGGCGCTGCGCTGAATTTCGCTGACCTGACCGGGGCAACACTGGATGGGGCCAACCTGCGGGGCAGCAACTTGTCCGGTGCTAAATTGGACAATGCCAAGATTGGGTCGGTCGAGATCAAGGGACCGAATGGTCGTGGCACGGGCCGTAAATGGCCTGCCAACCTGTCCAACACCATCATGGTTCAGGCCAGCCTGACCCGCGCCGCCATGCGCGGTGTCAACCTGGCGGGTGCCGACTTGCGCGCGGCCGACCTGACAGGGGCCAACCTGCTGGAAGCCAATATCAGGGGCGCCAATCTGACCGACGCGGTTACCATCGGCGCCACCTTGCCAGCCCCGGACGAGGATGATGATTTCGCGTGAGGATGCAAGGCGCGGCCGCGCGTGTTAGGACACCCGTTCGCGTATCAGTTCGGCGACAATCATCACCGGCTGCCGACCAGTCAGGGTCATCAACCTTTCCGGGGCTACGAAACGCCGGCACAGGCCTTCCACCACGGTCTGGAAGTGTAGCTGCATCCAGGGATTGGCGGACCGGATGCCGTCGGAGAGAATAGGGTGTTCGCCCCAGGGCATCAGCACCACCAGATCGTAATCAGCCATGGCGCAGACGGCGCGGTCCAGCAGTGCCTCCGTTGCAGGAATATCATCCACACCAAAGCCGTTGATCAGCCAGAAGGCAGCCATGTCCAGCGGCGTGCGGTCAGTGATCAACCCATCCCTGTCACGGGCCAGATCAAGGGCCAGATCATCAGCATCGTTGGTCAGCATAAGGCGGTGTCCGTCACGCGACAGGCTGTGCGGGTCGAAACCAGCGGCCAGCCTTTCGCGCATCCGTTCTGAGCGGACTGGAAGGTTCAGCATGGTGGAGAGTGCGGTCGCCAGACGGGTCTTGCCCGTGCCGGCACTGCCTGTGATCCCAATCCGTGGCCGCCGTTGCATCATCGACGTCTCTCCCCGCCCTTGCCCGTTCCGTCGCGACTGCACTATGCCCTATAAAGTCGCGCGCGCCGGTTGATCGGCGATCTGGGTCCAAGGATAGCATCGTGCCAACCAAGCCCGCCGCCAATCCCCGCCAAAGGTGGGGGGCCGCCAGCTTTTTCGTCTTCGGTCTGATCTGTGTCGCCAGCATGGCGATGCTGATGCCGATTGCGGCGAAAGCGGGGCCGGTGCGGGTCGTGTCGTTGAACCTCTGTACTGACCAACTGGCCCTGGCCCTGTTGCCGCGGGAGCGCATCGCCGCCTTGTCCTTCCTGGCTGCTGATCCCGGTCTATCGGCACTGGCAGCGCGGGTGGGGGATGTGCCGCTGGTACAGGGTATGGCAGAGGAGGTGCTGCCGCTGGCGCCTGATCTGGTGCTGGCCGGAACCTTCACCACCCGCCCTACGATCGCGCTGCTGCGCGCGCGGGGCGTGCCGGTGCTGGAGGTCGGGCTTGTCCAGGATTTTGAGGGAATCCGCGCCCAGATCCGACAGGTCGCTGCCGCTCTGGAGGTACCGGGGCGGGGCGAGGACATCATTGCCGAGATGGATGCCACGTTGGCTTCGGCACTGGCCCCGGCGGGAAAGGCCGGCCGCCTGCGCGTCCTGTCGCTGGCGCCCGGTGCCTTTACCGCCGGGACCGGTACCCTGACGGATGCGGTGATGCGAGCGGCAGGGCTGGTCAATTATGCCGGCGAAAAGGGTCTTTCCGGCTACGGCTATCTGCCGGTGGAGATGGTCGCGGGCGATCCGCCGGATCTGCTGATTGCCAATACCAGTGAAGGTGGGCATCCATCGCTGAACGGGCAAATGCTGGCCCATCCGGCATTGAGTCGGGCGGTGCCGAGCCAGGCACGGCCCAGCGTGCCGGGCAAGCTGTGGACCTGTGGTGGACCGTTTACGGCGGAAGCGGTGGCCCTGTTGGCGCAGGCCCGTGACCGGCTGTTGGCAGCAAGGGGGAATTGATGCGGCGCACGGTACCCTGGCTTCTGGGGCTGGTCCTGATCCTGTTCTTTGTCACCTCCCTGGCCGTAGGTCCCGCTGCGGTGTCGCTGCCATTGGCTGTCAGGGAATGGTGGACCGGCGGCGACGGGACGGCCGGCGTGATCTTTGCCCAGATCCGGCTGCCGCGTGCCCTGTTAGGTCTCGGTATCGGGGCCGTGCTCGGCCTTTCGGGAGCGGCCTTGCAGGGATTGCTGCGCAACCCGTTGGCAGAGCCTGGCGTCATCGGTGTTTCTGCCAGTGCCGGCCTTGGGGCGGTCATCGCATTTTACTCCGGGGCCAGCCTCGTGTTCCCGCTGGCCCTGCCCATCGGCGGCATGGCGGGGGCGCTGATCGCCGTCACGCTGCTTTACCTGCTGGCCGGGCGGCAGGCATCGGTTCTGACCCTGATCCTGGCCGGGGTGGCGATCAGCAGCCTCGCCGGGGCTCTGACTTCCTTGACATTGTCGTTGTCGCCCAATCCGTTCGCCTTAACGGAAATCGTGTTCTGGATGCTGGGGTCGCTGGCCGACCGGTCGATGAACCATGTTGGCGTGGCGGCTCCCTTCATGGCGGTGGGGGCCTTGCTGCTGCTTCTGTCGGGGCGCGGTCTGGATGCGCTGTCACTGGGCGAGGGGACGGCACAGTCCATGGGGTTCAGCCCGCGCCGCACCGGCACCCTGGTCATTCTGGGGACCGCCCTGTCGGTGGGGGCGGCGGTGTCAGTCGCGGGCGCCATTGGTTTCATCGGTCTTATCGTCCCGCATCTGCTGCGCCCGCTGGCCGGGGCCCAGCCGTCCCGCCTGTTACCCCTGTCGGCGCTGGGCGGGGCGGCCTTGTTACTGGCGGCCGATACGGCCCTGCGCCTGGGCGGTCCGGGACCGGAGTTGAAGCTGGGGGTGGTGACGGCCTTACTGGGCGCGCCGTTTTTCCTGGCCCTGGTGCTGAGGACGCGCACAAGGGTCATGTGACCGGCGGCTGAAACTTGGCTATGCTGCCACGCAAACGCACAGAAGGATGGAAAAGATGCGCAAGGTGACTGTTGCCGCCACGCAATTTGCGTGCAGTTGGGACCGTGAGGCCAATATTGCCAAGGCTGAGGCGTTGATCCGCCGGGCTCATGGTCAGGGTGCGCAGATCATCCTGATCCAGGAACTGTTTGAAGCGCCCTATTTCTGCCAGGACCAGAAGCCGGAATATTTTGAGCTGGCATCACCGGTGGAGAATAACCGGCTGATCCAGCATTTCCAGGCGCTGGCCCGTGAATTGTCGGTCGTGCTGCCGCTGTCTTTTTTCGAAAAAGCCAATACGGCGCATTATAATTCCCTGGTCACCATTGATGCGGATGGATCGGTCCTGGGCCTTTATCGGAAAAGCCATATTCCAGACGGACCGGGTTATCAGGAGAAATTCTATTTCAGTCCGGGCGACACCGGGTTCCAGACCTATCAGACCCGTTATGCCCGCATCGGCACCGCCATCTGCTGGGACCAGTGGTTTCCGGAAGCAGCGCGTGTCATGGCGCTGCAGGGGGCGGAACTGCTGTTCTATCCAACGGCCATCGGGTCGGAACCGCAGGACGACACGCTGGACAGCCGCGACCACTGGCAGCGTGTCATGCAGGGGCATAGCGGCGCCAACCTGATGCCCGTGATTGCCAGCAACCGCATCGGCAAGGAGACGCTCGAGACGGGCAGCATCACCTTCTATGGATCCAGTTTCATCACTGATGCCAAGGGGGCGAAGCTGGTCGAGGCCGATCGCGTGTCTGAGACTGTGCTGGTCCAGGAATTCGATCTGGAGGCCATCGCCCGTATCCGGGCCGGATGGGGTGTATTCCGCGACCGGAGACCGAGCCTGTATGGTCCGATCCTGACACTGGATGGCAGCCGGCGCCACGGTTGAAGCTGTTTTCAAAAACCTAATACAAGTGTAAATTACAAGTCCTACAGCTTTTAGGACTCATGATTTACATTGCCCGCCTCCTTGCGCTGCTGTTGGTCCTTTTCCTCCCGCGTGCGGCGATAGCCGATCCGCCGGGGGCGCCCCTAGGGCGTGTCGAGAGAATGTTCAGCGACCGGGCCGGGCAGGAACTGCGCCTGTTCGGCCGCGATCTTTTCGATGGCGCGGGCGTGGCGGAGGGGCCGGCGCTGGGCGCGGTCGGCGATGATTACCGGCTGGGGCCGGGGGATGAACTGTCGCTGCTGCTGCGCGGACAGGCGGCGCGCACAAGCCGGCACCGGATCGGCGCCGACGGGTTGCTGCTGATCGATGATCTGCGCCCCATTCAGGCGGCCGGCCGGCCTTTGGGCGAGGTGCGGGCCGAACTGGAGGCGGCGGTAGCTGCCAGCCATGTGCAGACCCAAGCCTTTCTCTCGCTCCTGTCCATGCGGCGGGTCGGGGTTCTGGTTCTGGGCCAGGTGGCACGGCCGGGCCGTGTGTCGCTGCCAGCGTTTGCCACGCCACTGGATGCCCTGATTGCGGCGGGTGGGGTGCTGCCGGATGGTTCGCTCCGCAGCATCCGGCTTGTCAGGCCGGGGGGTGAGGGGGCCGGGCTCGATCTGTATGATCTGCTGACCCGGGGCGAGGGGGCAGCGGCCGACCTCTTGTCGGATGGAGTGCGGCTGATCGTGCCGCCGCTGGGGCCGACCGTGGCAGTGGCGGGATCGGTGAAACGGCCCGGCATCTATGAGTTGCCGCCAGGCCCGGTGTCGGGTACGGGACCAGACGATACAGCCGATCTTCTGACCTTGGCCGGTGGGGCGCTGCGGCCGGGGCGGGACCGGTCCAGTCTTTTACGCCTGTCGCCCGAAGGGCTGGAAAAGCCGCTGCCGGTCAGTGCCGGATCGCCGGTTACCCTGCGCGATGGCGACCTGCTGATCCATGCGCCTGATGGTGGGGCGCGGGTGGGCAGTGTCAGCCTGTGGGGAGCCGTGGCTGAACCGGGAGGGCGGGTCCTGGCCGAAGGGATGCGGCTGGCCGATCTGGTGGATCGCGATATGTTGTTGCCGGACGCCTGGCTTCCCATGGCTGTGCTGTTGCGTCGGACGGCGGCAGGCGGGGCGCCGCAGATGCGGGCGCTGGATCTGTCGGCGCTGCTGGCAGGGCGAGAGGCGGAACCGGCGCGCGACGGTGACCGGTTGGTGGTTCTGTCGGCGGCCGATATCGGGTTCCTGCGCAGCCGTTCGGTGCTGGCCCTGCTTTCGCAACAACCACCCGATCCACTGCATTTGGCGGAATGTGCCGGGTTGGCATCGCTGGCAGCAGCCCTGTCGGCTGATCCTGACGGTGTGCTGGCCGCCGGACCCTTGGCGCGGGCATCCAGTGGGGTGGAAGGGCCGCCGCTGCCCTGTCCACCGCTGTTCCAGGGGGTGGACGGCGATCTGCTGCCGTTCTTGCTGCACCAATCGGTGTTCATGCGGCGCGGTGTGCTGCGGCCCGGTCCTTATCCGCTGGCTGGACCCATGGCCCTGTCGGCCTTGGCGCCAATGGCCGGCGGCAATTTTGCGGGCAAGGGCAATGTCGCGCCCGGGCAGGTCGCGGATGCCGTGGGCGATGGGGTTCTGCTGTCGGGTCCGGTGCGGCAGCCCGGTCTGCGTTCCGTGGGGGAAGAAGGGTTGAGCCTGCGCGCCCTGCTGTCGGGTGCGGGGGCCCCGCTGCCCGATGCCTATGGGTTGGCGGGACTGCTGGAACGGGCCGATTCCGCCGCGTCTGGCCGCCGGCCCAGTCTGTTTGCCCCGGCAGAGGTGGTGGAGGGTCGGTTCGACCTGCGCCTGCGCGATGGGGATCGGGTCACTCTGTTCCGGCATGACGAAGTCATGGCCGTTGAGGGGGATAAACTGGACCCGGTGGACCCGTTGGACCCCGCGCTGCGGGCTCTGCTGTCGGAGCGGATGGTGGCCCTGCGCGGCGGGGTGGTGCGTCCGGGGGAATATCCGGTGGCAGGGCCGTTACCCCTGCCGCTGCTGCTGCGCGCGGCGGGCGGGGTGAAGCCCGAGGGTGACCCCTCGCGCCTGGAACTGCTTCCCCCACCGCCAGGACCGCGCGGGGAGGGCGACGGCGATTCTCGTGCTGTGGTCCCGCGGGAGATTACGGGCGGAGTGGCGGCTGTGGATATGATCCCGCCAGGTGCTGCCTTGCGGGTGGCCCTGCGCCAGCGGCCGCAGGAACGCCGTGGCGTGTTGCTGGCCGGCGAGGTGGCAGAGCCCGGCATCTATGACATTGCGCCGGGAGAAACCCTGTCCATGCTGCTGCGCCGGGCCGGTGGACTGACGGGGGAAGCGTACCCGGCTGGGGTGATCTTCACCCGGGAAAGCGCTCGTCTGGCCGAGGAGGAGGGGTTGCGCCGCAATGCCCGCGAACTGGACCGGCAATTATCGCAGATGCTGGGTGGCAAGAACCCGCCAGACCCGGCGCGGGTGGAACTGGTCCGGGCTTTGGCCGCCGACCTGCGCGGCGCGACCGCGCTCGGCCGCATTACAGTGGAGGCCAACCCCGAGGTGCTGGGCGAGCGGCCAGAACTGGATATCCCGTTGCAGCCGGGGGACCGGGTACATATCCCCAAGCGCCCCCTGACCGTTACCGTGTCAGGTGAGGTGCTGGCCCCGGCATCGCTGCTGTTCGATCCTGAGAAAGAGACGATGGATTACCTGCGCGAGGCAGGTGGCCTGACCCGCTTTGCCGATGATGACCGTATCTTTGTCATCCAGCCCAATGGCGCGGCGCAACCCCTGGAGAGCGGATGGTTGGACCATGACGTGGCCGCAGTGCTGCCCGGTTCCATGATTGTGGTGCCGCGCGATGCGGAACCGTTTGAATGGCTGCCCCTGACCCAGAGCATCACCACGATCCTCAGCCAGATCGCCTTCAGCGCCGCCGCCATCGCGGCCATATCGGAGTAAACCGTGCAGGCGCGAACCCTGACCATCATCACCGTGGTGCGTGATGATCCCGCCGGGCTGGTTGCAACCCGCGATAGTCTGGCGGTCCAGTCCTGGCAGGATTTTGAATGGCTGGTGGCCGACGGTGGGTCTGAGGCATCCACGCTGTCCGCCCTGTCGCCACCGGGACCTGTGCCCGACTGGCTGAGCAGCATGCCTGATGGCGGGCCCTTTGCCGGGATGGACCGGGCTCTGGTCAGGGCCAGCGGGCAGTATGTGTTGTTCTTGAATGCTGGCGATTGTCTGGCGGATGGCGACGTCCTTTCCGACTTGATGCCGGTGCTGTCCGAGGCGCCAGACCTGCTTTATGGCGACAGTCTGGAAGACCCTGGAGACGGGCATATGCGGCGAAAGCGGGCGCGGCATTGGCGCTGGGCCTTTTATGGGATGCCAGCCCATCACTGTGCCTTGTTCTACCGTCGGGGACTGCTGTCGGGGTTGCGCTTGGATCAGGGGTACCGGATCGCCGGGGACTATGCCTTCACCCTGGACGTTCTGTCCCGTGCCAGCCGGATCGTGCAAGTTAACCGCGTCGTGGCGCGCTTTGCTCCCGGCGGCCTGTCGCGGCGTCTGGCAGCGTTGGGCCGCCGCGAGCAGTATCAGGTTCGTCGCCGGCTTCTGCGTATGTCCGCCCCTAAGGCAGGGGTGATCATGTTGCTACAAATTGTCGCAGGTGTGGCTCGAAACTTATGCCCAAGTGGGTATGCCTTTTGGCGATTTTAATCCGCATTTGCATCGGGATTAATCCCCCAAATTCTGTTAACATGCCATTTACATAACAAAATCAAGCACTAAGCGTTTCCATAACGAACACGGGCATTAACCTTTCCAGAACGGAAATGGTCGCAGCCCGCTACAACCATCCGTATTGGAGGCGCTGTCATGCTTCTCTATATGTAGTGGCAATAACCGGTGCTTAAGGAGTCCAGTAATGCTTGAAAAGAGAAATCCGCCGAAGGTGGGGCTCGCCCAGGCCTATTCCCTGTCCAAGCGGGGCGAGGGTCCGAACCCGATTGACATTCATGTCGGTCAACGCCTGCGACTGCGCCGCACCCTGCTGGGCCTTAGCCAGGAAACGTTGGGTGAGGCGGTGGGGATCACCTTCCAGCAGCTGCAGAAATATGAACGTGGCGCCAACCGCATCAGCGCCAGCCGCCTGTTCAACCTGTCGCAGGTCATGGGCGTGCCGGTGACGTTCTTCTTTGACGATCTGCCGGCGCCGGAATCAACACTGGTCCCTGAAGACCAGCCCAGCGAGACACAGGAATTTGAATCCATGGCCCGGCGCGAGACGCTGGAACTGGTGCGCGCCTATTACCGGATCCCGGAAGAATCAGTGCGCCGTCGTACGTTTGAGTTGGTGAAGACGCTGGCCGGCGATCCGGAAGACAGCACGAAGGCCGTGTGATCACGGGTATCCGACAGCAAAGTGCCGGTTGTTTCGGTCTGGCTGGCCGTCATTCTTGCGGCCAGCCAGTCGCGTTTCAGGTCGATCGACCAGTAGTAGAAGGCCCGTGACAGGGCGTGGTGCAAACCGGCCTTGCCATCCAAGAAGCCCAAATGCCAGAGATAAGCGTGCAGGAAAGCCAGGAGTGGCCGCCCCGGCAGCCGCGCCAGCACCTGTTTTGCCACGCGGCGCAGGCCCCGTTCACCGGCCAGCAAGGCCGAAGCACCGCCATCATTGGCCAAGGCCGCTTCCCAATCCGAGTAGCGATTGTGGCGGTCAAACCAGTCAGCCAGCGGTTTGGCGTCGGCATGTATCAGGGTAGCGGACAGACGCCCGGTCTGGCCCTCAACCATCGGCTGGTAATGCCCCTCCACCTCCCACATTCTCGACACATGCAGATCCGGGCAAATGGGAAAGCGCGACCGACGTCGGTGCAGCAGGGCGATCTTCCGGTACGGGGTGCCGTGACGCAGCAGCCGGCCAAGCCAGACCGGCCGACTATTCACCCAATAGGCATTGTGACTGGGTCCCGACCGCATCAAATCGTCAATCTCTGCAACCAGTTGGGGAGTGATACATTCGTCCGCGTCAACAAAAAGCACCCAGTCATGGCGCAGGGACGGGTGTGACAGGCACCATTGTTTCTTCTTTGGATAAGCCCCGTTCCAGTGAAAGTTCACCACCTCGGCCCCGCGTGCCGCAGCGATGGTGGCGGTTCCATCGTGGCTGTCGCTGTCGACCACCAGTACCTGCGCAAAGGCCGACAGTGGCGCCAGACAACGGGCGATGTTGGCGACTTCGTTACGGGTCATGACAATCACACTGACCGGGATGGCGCTGCCCATCATATCCCCCGCCGATACCCATGCCGCGCCGCCAGCACGAACAGCCCCAGCCCGAATCCGGCCAGGGCACCGGCCGGGATCAGCGGCACGGGGTTGGGCCAGTCGGCCAGCGCTGGCGCTGCCGGTGGCTCCAGCAGGTCGGCGGCGTAGGGGAGCCCGACCTCCAGCATCATCAGTGTTTCCTCCTGTTCTGCCACCATGCCGGTCAATTGCCGCGACCGGTCCAGATTGGATATGCCGGACAGGCGGTCATTGACATGGACCATCTCCGCTTTCAGGCGGCGACCCGCCTCCGACCGCAGATGCGCCTCTGTGGCTGCATGCAGCCGGGTAAGCAGCAGCAGCGCAAAGCTCCGCTTCTCATGCCGGAATACCAGGCGGCGCAGCGGTCCTTCATTAACCGCCTCGACTGCCAGTTCCTTCTTCAGTAGCCGCGACAGATCCACCGCATCAGGCGGAGCCCAGCCGGGATATCCAGCGAGCCACCGCAGTGACCGGACCGTCCAGGACCCGATTCCTAGTGGGGGGCGCCAATCTCCAGCTTCCGGATCCCATGCATCTTCAAACAGACCGCGCATCACCGCCGTATCAGCACTGAGCCGCTCAGCGACCGGCACAGACGTCAGCAGGGCCAGATAACGGGCAAAATCAGACACCACCTCTTCTGCTGATCCCTGTTCCGCAATGCCGCGACCAGCGGCCGGCGACAGTGCCGGTGCACGCGGACCCATGGCCGCCGGGCCGCTTCGCCCTGGTGGTCCCACAACCATGCTGACCGTGTATCGGGGCGTCACCAGATGCAGCGACAGGACGGTCATCGTCAGTCCCGCCAGGGTACAAAGCAGCAATCGTTGCCATTGAGCGGCCAAGGCGCGCAGCAGTTCACCCATTTCGGGTCTCTGCCTATCCAGCCTGGGGGCGAAGCTGTCGGGCATCGGCCAGGCCTGCCTGCACTTGTGTTCTCCGAAAAGGAGAATGACTCAGTTGTTATCGCCGGTAAAGACTCATATAGGCCCGCCCTGTCACTAAAGAGAGGAGAAGCGAGAAGCAGAGATACTTGAAACTTGTATGTAGGAAGGCACCGAGCAGCAGGGAAGGGCTTGCCGCCAACAGCAGCATGGGCATGTCCCGCGCCGCCCTTGCCAGCACTCCCGCCAGCAGTCCGGCCAAACACAAGATCAGTGCCAGACCCAGCGCTCCCAACTTCAGCAAGAAGTAGCTGGCCGCACTGTGAGTGTAGGAAACGCGCCACCAGCCGACGGCAGGATTGGGCACCAGGGCGCCCCAGCCATCGCCGATCAGGAAAGATACCGGGTGGCGACCCACCTGCTCCAGCACGGCCAGTAACTCATCAACGCGGTTGTTCAGGCCTACACTTTCTGTCTTGTCTGCCAGCAGCGCAGCCACCCCGGCCACCCGCGCGCCCACCCCGATCAGAGAAGCCGAAGCCAGCAGGAACAGGGTAAGAAACAGGGCCGGCCGTCGCCAAAGCCAACGCCCCATGCCCAGCCCCAAGGCCAATAGCGACAATAGCAGTCCCGCCCGGTGCAGGGTCGCCGCCTGGGCCAGCAGGCAACAGAGACATCCCGCCGCCGCCAGCAGTGCCTGAACCCGTTCGGCAGCGGTCGGTTGCGATGCCAGAAGCCAACGCATCGACCGCAACCCCAACCAGACCGATGCAAATGGGACCAGCGCGCTGTTCAGCAGATAGTAGCGTCCTTCGCCCAGGGCGGATGTGCCAACCGCCGACAGCGCCATGCCGGTGTCATACCACCAACGCACGGTAAACAGGACACCGGCTGCTGCCGCTGCGTCGGCCAACCGGTCGGCCTGATCAGTCGTCAGCCGGCCCAGGATCGGCGCCAGCAGCAGGGGCAGGGCCAGGAACAGCATGGGTACGATGTCGCGCATCATGTCAGTCAGCCCCCAGCCATTCCACAGGCCGCGGACAAAACCCTGCCACAGCAGCCAGACCAGGATGGCTGATCCCGCGGCCAGGGGAGCCGGTGCGCGTGCGACTTCCAGCCCAGCAAAGAAACGCCAGGGGCCGGTGATCCCCACGAACACAGCAATTCCGGCGAAGACCAGCAATTCCTGCGGCCGGATGCCCGGCGGCGCGGGCGCAGAGGCCGCGCCATAGGCCAGCACGGACAGGGCCAAGGCCCAAAGCCGCCCCTCCGTGAGCCGATCCACCCGCATGGCGCGACCTCTGTATCAATTATGCAATTTTGCTATTGTGCCATCGTGAAGGCGCTGGACAAGGGGGTAGAGGCGGCGTCAAACATGCCCATCATGACGCACCAGACCGACATTATCACCCTGCCCCACGGCCGCCCTGGTACCGCACGGCGCCTGGCCATCCACCATTTTGGCACAGGTCAGGGCCCCAAGGCCTATATCCAGGCCGGACTGCATGCCGGCGAATTACCAGGCATGGTGGTAGCCTGGCATCTGCTTGACCATCTCATCCGTCTGGACGGCGAGGGACGGATCAAGGGGCAGGTGGTTCTGGTGCCCATGGCCAATCCCATCGGGCTGGATCAGGTGTTGCTGGGCGGGCATGTCGGTCGCTTTGATCTGGCCAGCGGGGTGAATTTCAACCGGGCCTTCGCCGATCTGGGGGACAGGGTCGCGGATTGTTTGCATCCCGGTGATCTGGGGTGCGATGCCGATACCAATCGTCGGGTGATCCAGCGGGCTTTGGCCAGTGCCGCCGCCTCCCTGCAGCCCAGGACGGAGGTGGACGCACTGCGAAAGCTGCTGCTGACCCATGCCATCGATGCTGATCATGTGCTGGATCTGCATTGCGACAGCGAGGCAGTCATGCACCTGTATACAACGCCGGCCTGTTGGCCCTTGGGTGTTGCCGACTTGGCCGCCCGACTGGATGCGAAGGCTGTCTTCCTGGCCGACCAATCCGGTGGTGAGCCGTTTGACGAGGTTTGTTCAACGCCCTGGGACCGCCTGCGCGCGCGCCATGGCGGGCCAGACATGCCCATCCCCGTCGGCTGTTCTGCCGTGACCGTGGAATTGCGAGGTGAGGCGGATGTGGCGGATGGGCTGGCCGCTGCTGATGCTGCTGCCCTGGTCGATCATCTCTGCTGGCGTGGCATCATCGACGCCCCGGTCCCCGTCATGCCCGACCGGGCAGATCTGGCCACGCCGTTGGCTGGGGTGGACCGTGTCCGCGCGCCGGTGGGTGGTGTCGCGCTTTACCATGTCGACCTTGGCACCCGTGTGCGGGCCGGCGACCATGTCGCCACCATCCTGGACCCCGCCAGCGGAGACCGCCATGCCTGCCACGCCACCGCCGATGGTCTGGTCTGGTCACGGACCCAGTCACGTTATGCCGGGCCGAACGATATTCTGCTCTGCATTGCGGGGCGGGAGGTGCTGGTGACCTCCGGTCCATTGCTGACGGCGTAACTTTGTTGCCAGCGAAATCGCGGTTGCGCCATGACGTGGCGTGCCGCGTCGCGGGCTTGGAAAAGCCGGCCGGGCGGTCTAGTTTCCCCCGACATCTTTCGTCATCCAGGCAGCGTCATGAACAAGCCCCTGAACAGCTATCGTAACGGTCCCGACGAACATGGCCATTTTGGCATTTTCGGGGGACGTTTCGTCGCCGAAACGCTGATGCCGCTGATCCTGGAAGTGGAAAGGGCGTATGAGGAGGCCAAGGCCGATCCGGAATTCCACGCCGAACTGGCCCATCAGCTCAAGCATTATGTGGGCCGGCCCAGCCCGCTTTATTTCGCCAAGCGCCTGACGGAGGAGCTGGGCGGGGCCAAGATTTACTTTAAGCGCGACGAGTTGAACCATACTGGCGCGCACAAGATCAATAATTGCATGGGCCAGATCCTGCTGGCCAAGCGCATGGGCAAGAAGCGCATCATCGCCGAGACGGGCGCTGGTCAGCATGGTGTGGCCACGGCCACCGTCTGTGCCCTGATGGGCCTGCCCTGCGTTGTCTATATGGGGGCGACCGACATTGCGCGCCAGGCGCCTAACGTGTTCCGCATGAAGCTGCTGGGCGCCGAGGTGCGTGCCGTGACCAGCGGGGCCGGCACCTTGAAGGACGCGATGAATGACGCGCTGCGCGACTGGGTGACGAATGTGGAAGATACCTTCTACATCATCGGTACTGCTGCCGGCCCGCACCCCTATCCGGCCATGGTCCGTGATTTCCAGTCCATTATCGGGCGTGAAACCCGTGAACAGATGATGGAGGCCGAAGGCCGCCTGCCCGACATGCTGGTTGCCTGTATCGGTGGCGGGTCCAACGCCATCGGCCTTTTCCACGATTTCCTGGACGAGCCGACGGTCCGCATGGTGGCCGTGGAAGCCGGTGGCCATGGTTTGGACGTGCCCAATGGCCACGCAGCCAGCCTGAAGGGCGGACGCCCCGGCGTGCTGCATGGCAACCGCACCTATCTGCTTCAAGATGATGATGGCCAGATCCTGGAAGGCCATTCCATCTCCGCCGGTCTGGATTATCCCGGCATCGGCCCGGAACATTCCTGGCTGCATGAGGTGGGGCGCGTGGATTATGTCAGCGCCACCGACAAGGAGGCGCTGGATGCGTTCCAGTTGCTGGCCCGGACGGAGGGCATCCTGCCCGCCCTGGAACCCAGCCACGCCCTGGCCGCCGTACAACGTATTGCCCCGACGCTGTCCAAGGATACGCTGCTGGTGATGAATCTGTGCGGACGCGGGGACAAAGACATTTTCACCGTGGGCAAAGAACTGGGCGTGGCTCTGTAAGGGCGATTGTTCCTGACTTGTTCTCATTTTGCGGGTAGGCTATCTTCCGTCATGGACCCTTTGACGGAGGCTGCTGCCCGTGCCGCTCGACCTGATTTCGTTGCTGGCCGGCGCCCTGGCGGGTGCCTTGATCGCGTTTCTCTGGCAGCGCCAGGGGACGGCGACCCTACGCGCCGAGCGCACGGCCCTGCTAGCCGACCGGGAGCGAGACCGTCTTCATATCGGGGAGTTACGCGGCGAACTGGCGCAGCGCGACGCGTTACTGGCGGACCTGCGCCGGCAATTGACGGCCGAATCGGCGTGGCGGGCGGCCGCAGTGGCGGAGGCGGCGCGCCTGCCGCGATTGGAGGAGGCGCTGGCGGTCGCCCGGGATGAACAGGCGGAATTGCAGACCGCATTGGCGGAAGCGCGCACGGCCCTGGACCATGAACGCCGGACCCATGCGGACAAGCTGGCCCTGCTGGATCAGGCACAGGTGCGGCTGGCCGATGCGTTTAAGGCTCTGTCGGCGGATGCGTTGTCGGCCAATAACCGTGAATTTCTGACCCTGGCGCAGGCGCAGTTTGAGAAGTTCGGGGAGGTTGCGAAGGGCGACTTGGAAAAACGTGGGGCCGCCATCGACGCCTTGGTTACCCCCATCCGCGACCATCTGGCCAAGTTCGGGGAGGCGGTTGCCGGCATCGAACAGGCGCGCATCGGCGCCTATACAGAACTGAAAACCCAGGTGGCACATCTGATGGAAAGCCAAGGGCAGTTGCGCGCCGAAACCGGCAATCTGGTCAAAGCACTGCGGAGTCCGGCCACGCGCGGCCGGTGGGGCGAGATCCAGTTGAAGCGGGTGGTGGAAATGGCCGGCATGCTGGACCATTGCGATTTCCATGAACAGGCCAGCGTCAACAGTACCGACGGCAACCGCCTGCGCCCTGACCTGATTGTCCGACTGCCGGGGGGTAAAAGCATTGTGGTCGATGCCAAAGCGCCGCTGGAGGCATTCCTGGACGCCACCCATGCGGCAGATGACGAGGCGCGGTTGGCGCATCTGACCCGCCATGCGCGGCATATCCGAGACCATATGAAGGCGCTGGGCGAAAAACGGTACTGGGCGCAGTTCGATCCAGCCCCTGAATTCGTCGTCCTGTTCCTGCCGGGGGAGAATTTTTTCTCCGCCGCCCTGGAGCAGGACCCCGGCCTGATCGAAGCGGGGATCGACCAGTCGGTGATCCCGGCCACGCCTACCACCCTGATCGCCCTGTTGCGCGCGGTGTCTTATGGCTGGCGGCAGGAATCCCTTGCCCGTAATGCCCAGGCCATCAGTCAGTTGGGTCGCGAACTGCACGAACGGCTGTCGAGTATGGCCGACCATATGATCAAGGTGGGCAAGGGGCTGGGCGGGGCTGTCAACAGCTACAATGCCGCCGTCGCCTCGCTGGAGACGCGTGTCATGGTCACAGCCCGGCGGTTCAAGGAACTGAAGGCAACGTCGGGCGGCGAACTTCCTGAACTGCCCCCGTTGGAACAGGTGCCCCGTCTGCCGCTGCCGATGGTTGAGGGTGAGCGGTGAAGGAAGCGATCACACTTTAGCCGGTCTGGTTCTTACCAGGTGCATGGGATCTTGACCGATGATCCATCATTGCCTGTGCCCCGATTTCCCTGGCGCTCATCCGTTGAGGGAAACATCGTGGCCATCCCCTGTCGCGGATCGCGATCGGATGGCGCGGTTGACCTGCGGAGAAACGCCCCGTGCTTGACGCCAGCGCAGGCTTACACCCTACTGGCATCACCAGTGGATTTCCAACGGGAGAACAGGATGATCGACCATCACCGCGCCTTGATCTATGCCATGGTGCTGACCTCGGCATCGGATGGCAACATGACCGACGCGGAACTGCATGCGATGGGGGAGAATATCCGGTTTCTGCCGGTCTTCGCCGATTTCGACACCCAGAAGCTGGCCCAGGTGGCGCAGGAATGCACCGAGCTGCTGGGCGACCCCGACGGTCTTGATGCCGCCATCGAGATGATCAAGCGGTCTTTGCCCAAGTCGCTGCGCGAAACCGCTTACATCCTGGCCTGTGAAGTGGTCGCCGCCGACCGGACGGCAACGCAGGAGGAATTGCGCCTGCTGGAGATGCTGCGCCATGGGCTGGAGGTGGACCGACTGACCGCTGCGGCCCTGGAGCGCGGGGCTCGCGCTCGTTACACGGTTGCCTGAGATCATGACGGCCCCCGGCCTGAAGCCCCCGGCCATCGCCGGCTGGTGCCTGTATGACTGGGCCATGTCGGCCTTCAACACGATCATCCTGACCTTTGTCTTCTCGGTCTATTTCACCAAGGGCGTGTCGGCCGACGCTGACCAGGGATCGGCGGACTGGGCCTTCATGCTGGGCCTGTCGGGACTGGTGATTGCCCTGCTGTCGCCGGTGCTGGGTGCCATTGCCGACCGGGGCGGGCGAATCAAGCCTTGGCTGGCCAGTTGCACCTTCATCGCCGTGGCGGGATCGGCCCTGCTCTGGCTGATCAAGCCCGACCCGGCCTTTGCCCTGCCCGCCCTGATCCTGGTGGGTGTGGCGGCGGCAGCGTTCGAGCTTTCGAATGTATTCTATAATGCGCTGCTGCCGATCACGACGCCGCGCAGCCATCTGGGCCGTGTCTCTGGCTGGGGCTGGGGCCTTGGCTATCTGGGCGGGCTGGTCAGCCTGATCTTGTGTCTGGTCGTGCTTCTGCAGGCCGATGCCCCGCTTTTCGGCTTGTTGAGCAAGGAAGAATCGGAACCGGTTCGGGCCACGGCATTGCTTGTGGCCTTATGGTATGGGCTGTTTGCCGTCCCGCTGTTCCTGCTGACACCCGACCGGGTGGCGGAGGCGGGCGTGACGGTGTCAGGCGCCGTGCGCGACGGCTGGGCCAGTCTGATCACCACTCTGCGCGCTATGCCCCGTCATGCCAACACGCTGCGCTTTCTGATTGCCAGCGCGCTCTGGCGCGACGGGATCAACACCATTACGGCCTTTGGCGGCATTTATGCCGGCATCGTCTTCGGCATGGTGGAGGAGCAGTTGATCATCTTTGCCATCGTGTTGAATGTGGCCGCCGGCCTGGGAGCCATCGGCTTTGCCTGGGCTGATGACCGGATCGGAGCTAAGCCGACCCTGATCGTCAGCCTGATCGGCCTGATCATCACCGGCACCTCGATGGTCTTGGTGGGGACACCAGCCTGGGCCTGGGCGCCGACCCTGTCGCTGCCATTGGATTTCACACCCGATCAGCAATGGCTTCTGCTGCTGGGCATGGGGCTGGGTATTTTCTATGGCCCAGCCCAGGCGGCGGCCCGATCGATGATGGCTCGGCTATCCCCACCGGGGCTGGAGACCGAATTCTTTGGCATCTATGCCCTGGCCGGGCGGGCCGTCGGTGTGCTGGGTCCGTTGGCCTATGGGCTTGCGGTCACGGCCCTTGGCACGCAGCGTGCGGGCATGGCCACCGTGATTGTCCTGTTCCTGCTGGGGACCGCTTTGTTGCTCACCGTGAAGGAGCGGCGGTAAGAGAAGAGGATCACTTCACCACGTAAGGCTTGCCGGCCAGGTCATACATCACTGCCCCTTGAGGCACGGCATTCAGGTTGATGTTGCGCCGCGTGCCCAGGCCCGGTTCACCATCATAATGCCAAAGATCGTCGCTGTTGACGTAGTACACGGCGCTGGTGCGGAAGGTATAGTAACCTTCCCGTGCCACCGACACGGTCAGCACCATTTCCGTATCGGTCTCAAGGGGCTTGGAGCGCAGGGCCTCCAGGCCTACGGCGGCCACGCCGGCCGAGATGCCCCAAGGGAATTTGGGCAGATCACCGCCCGACAGCTTAGAGGCTAACCCCACACCCGCCGCCAGCAGGGTCAACGGGCCGGGGAATGGATCGGCGGCCATACGCGGGCCACTGCTTTTCACCGTCAGCACATCAATGCCCACCGCCACCACATCCGGGCGGCTATCGACCGAGACAAGATGCCCCTGCTGTACCAGCCGGGTGGTGACCGCCGACAGGAAGGCATCGGCGAATAATGTGTGGTCCTTGCGCATCATATAGACCTGAACCGGCACCTTCCTGCCCATCTGGAATTCCAGATGGGCGGAAATTGCCGAGGCCACATCGTCCGCCACCACCTGCCATTGACCCGCCGATTGCAGGACGGGCTGTGGCTTCATGGGCACCGAGACGGCCACAGGGCGGCCCGAACAGCCCGCCAGCCCCAGGCACAGTGCCGTGGCCAACAGGGGCAGCAGGGTTTTGCGCGGAGCGGTGGGATGGCGGGGGGTGGCGCGCGTCATGATGTTCACGTCCGGTTCGGCGGTGGCTTTGCCTTGAGGTAAGCAACCGGCGTGCCAGCAGTGACCGGGGTCAGCCGGGACGCGCGGTGGTGGCGCCCAGCACACCCGACAAGCCGCCATCCATGCCAGCCACGGGCAGGGCCAAAGCCTCCACTTCCAGCAATCGCCCGTCCGACATTACCGACTGTTCAGCCGTGAAACGCTGTGGCTGGCCGCTTGACGCCACGGAGCCCAGCACCCGCATGACGCGGGCAAATACCGGCTGGCGCGCAAAGTCGCTGATGGGGCGTCCGGTGGGGTCCATCCCGTAATTGGCAATGGTGCTGCGACCGAAATGGCGGCCAATAAAGTCCATCCGCCCGCCGCATACGGCAATGTCCAGGCACCAGAGATCATCGCCTACCACCGCCTGCGCGGCGGGCAGCAGCCGGTCGATATCCGGCAGGTCACGGCCCGGCACAATGGCAGCGGCCCAGGCATCATAGAGTAGTCGCAAGCGTGGGTGGCGCACATCTTCGCGCCTTTGCACAGGGTCCAGGGTGAAAGCGTCGCTCATCGCAACCTAGATGCATCGCCCATGACAGTGTGATCAGGGTGGCTGGAAACAGGGGATGGCGCAAGGGTCTATAGACCCGGTTCCCGCCCGGCCGGCCGCAAAAGTTCGGCCGCCGCCCGCCGCACCGCCCGGGTCACGTCGCCCAGGGTGGCGCTGGCCAGCCGGCTGCACTGCCAGACCAGCGGCACATCCAGTTCCGTGCCCGGCAGCAGCGCCACCAGTCGCCCCGCAGCCAGATGTGGGGCAGCCAACAGCAGTGGATTCATACCCCAGCCAACACCCGCCAGTGCGGCATCGACAAAGGCCTGGGAGGAGGGCAGCCAATGGGTGGGCGGGGCAGGCACCGGTGCCGCATCGCCCAAGGCCCGGCGCAACCATGCCGCCTGCAACCCGTCCTTGGCGTTGAAGGTCAGGCAGGGCGCGCGGGACAGGGCGGCGACATCCACGCCATCAGCAAAATGCCGGTGCACGAAATCTGGGCTGGCCGTGGCAACATAGCGCAGCACGCCCAGTGGATGGAGGTCGCATCCCGGCACGCCGCGGCCCCCCGCCGTCACCGCTGCTACCACCTCTCCGCGGCGCAGCCAGTCGGCGCTGTGGTCCTGGTCATCCAGCACAAGATCGAACAGGCAGTGAGGCAGGGCCGCCATGGCGGCGATGAACCAGGTCGCCAGACTGTCGGCATTGACCGCGATACGCAGCGGGACCGGCCCCACCGACGGCAGCAGACCGGGAATGCCAGCCGGCAGCTCGCTTTCCAGCAGGGCCACCTGTTCAACATGCTGGCACAAGCGCAGGCCTGCCGGTGTGGCGGTACAGGGCTGCCCCCGCACCACCAAGGCCGTGCCTATGCGTTCCTCCAGCAACTTCACCCGCTGAGAGATGGCAGAGGGTGTCAGGTTCAACTGGCGTGCTGCGCGGTCGAACCCCCCGGAGCGGATGACGGCGGCCAGCGCCTCCAACAAGGCATAGTCCAGCATGGATTCAGCATTTCTTAATCGGGGTTAGGAACATTACCTACGCTAAATCCGGCCGGGATGGTAGGCGGGGATGCCTGTTCCTGCCGTCTGGGTCCGCTGCCATGCTTGCTCCTTTTCTGTCCGGATATCTGCTGGGTCTTAGTCTGATCGTTGCCATCGGGGCCCAGAATGCCTTCGTTCTGCGTCAGGGCTTGCGGGGCGACCATGTCTGGCTTGTCACACTGACCTGCGCCGTTTCCGATGCGGTGCTGATTGTCGTGGGGGTGGAGGGGCTGGCGCAGGTACAGACTGCCCTGCCGGCCATTGTGCCCTGGATGCGATATGCCGGTGCTGCCTTCCTGCTGCTCTATGCCGCCCGCGCCCTGCGTGCTGCCCTGCGCGCCGGTGGTACCCTGTCGCCGGCCGCCGGGGGGGCGCCAGGGCTGGCGGCCACGCTCGCCACCTGTCTGGCGCTCACCTGGCTGAACCCGCATGTCTATTTGGACACGGTCCTGTTAATCGGGTCGGTCGCGGCGAGCCAAGGGGAGGGGCGCCCGCTGTTCGCGGCTGGGGCTATTGCGGCTTCATTCAGCTTTTTCCTAGCCCTCGGCCATGGTGCCCGCCTGCTGCGTCCCCTGTTTGCCCGGCCGCTAACCTGGCGTGTGCTTGACGGGGTGGTCGCCGTCACCATGGCTGTGCTGGCCCTGGGACTGCTGACCAGCGGTTAGAACCGCGCTTCAACCCCCAGCATGCCAGTCCAGCCGCGCCGCCCGCCCTCATATCGCACGGCATCCAGGCTCAGGCTGGTTTCACCCAGAACCCGCCAGGACAGGCCGGTGCCATAGGCGTTGTAATCACGGCTCATATCCAGATCGACGCCCTGCCACCACAGGGCGGCGCCATAGGGGCCGTTTTCATAGGAGGCCATCATGGTTGTACTGGTGGCCTCATCCCCTTTCAGCCGCCCGCTGTCGCCATCCTCGACATAGACCACGCCGCCAGAAAATCCGCCATAGAACAGCAGGCCGGCCAGTTTCAGGCTTTCCGTATCACCCAGCAATGGGTTGCGGCTCTCGGCTGTCACGTAGCCGGCGGCCAGTTCGTAGGACAAAGCCTGCCAGTCGCCCTGATAGTTCAGGCCGGCTTCCCATAGGTCGCGGTCGAGCGCACCCGGTGTCTGTTGCGCGATATTCTCCACCAAGCTGTCGCGTTTGGGCGCGTAGGAGATGCCCAGGCGCAGGCCCATCACGCGCGGTGTTTCATACAGAATCTTGGTGGCGTCATCGCTGTCGCGGCCCAGATGGTCGATGGGCGGGGCTGTCGGCGCGATGTCTGTCCACAGACCGTCCATTTGTCCACCGGCCAGCAATGGCAGCATGTCGGTGGCGCGTTTGGCGGCCCCATCCTCATCCCCGATGCGCAGGCGGCCCCAGGCTGAGTTGACAGTCAGGAAAATCTCGTTGGCGGTCAGCGGGTCGTTTCGGCCGGGTCGGTCCAGGCTTTTCTGGTAATCACCCGCCCCCAGCGTGGTGGTCAGCGACAGGCCTAGACCGCTGTCGGTTGTCAGGGTGCCCTCACCGGTTATGGCGTAGGTACCATACAGGTCATGCCCGTCGCCCGACCGCACGATGGCCCCGTGACCGACGCCGCGCCAGTCGAATGCGACCGTGTCAGCGGTGGCGGGCAGGGCGACCAGCAGGGCGGCAGCGGCTGACAGGCAGGGCAGGAGGCGGACCAAGATCACATCCATCGGACGGGGTGGTACTGGACCACGGGATTGACGGGGCGGACAGGAACGGCTTTACGTGCTGCTGAGGGCGAAAACAAGGCCGATGGCCCGCGCCCCCGACCAATGCCGATTCTCAATCCAGGGCAAAGACCATGACCGACCCCGTCAACGATGTGGCTGCCAACCTGGCCGAGATCAAGGCCCGTATCAATAAAGCCGCGGCGGCGGCGGGCCGCCCGCCCGGTGCTGCCCGCCTGATCGCTGTGTCTAAGGTCCAACCGGTCGAGAAGATGGATGCCGCCCTGGCCGCCGGCCACCGCCTGTTCGGTGAAAACCGGGTCCAGGAGGCCAAGGCCAAGTTCCCGGCGGCCCGTGAACGCTATCCCGACATCGAACTGCATCTGATCGGCCCGTTGCAGACCAACAAGGTGAAGGAAGCGGTAGCCCTGTTTGATGTGATCCAGACCCTGGATCGGCCGAGACTGGCTGCCGCCCTTGCCGAGGAAGGGCGCAAACGCGGGCGTCTGCCCCGACTGTTCGTGGAGGTGAATGTGGGGGCGGAACCGCAAAAGGCCGGCATCCCCCCCTCCGACCTGCCCGCCTTTCTGGAAGAATGCCGGGCTGTGCATGGGCTGTCCATTGATGGTCTCATGTGTATCCCACCCGCTGACCAGGACCCGACGCCGCATTTTGCCCTGCTCTGTGACTTGGCCAAACGGCATGGGCTGGCAGAAGTGTCGATGGGGATGAGTGGGGACTACGAACAGGCAGTAGCCCAGGGGGCTACCTTTGTGCGGGTTGGTACCGCCATTTTCGGGACACGGATCAAACCGGCGACCCATGGCTGAGAATCTGTCGGATTTTCGCGACTGGTCCCTGCTGGCGCGCGGTAGCGCCGATCAGCGTCGCGCCTTTGATCTGCTGATCCACCACCGGCCGTTTGACCGGCTGTCGATGTATGAAACCGGTCTGGCCGGTACATTCCCCATCGACCTGGCGGTTTCCGGTTCTGATCTCGACATACTTGTCCAGGCAGACGACCCCCTGGCCGTGGGGCCGGTCCTGGAGGCTGCCTTCGGCGGTGAGGCGGGTTATGCGTGCCGTTCAGTGCGGGTGACCGACGGCCCGGCCCTGGTTGCACGGTTCCGGTTGGGTGATGTGCCGGTGGAGATCTTTGTCCAGGCGTTACCCGTCGCCCGGCAGATGGGCTGGCGTCACATGATGGTGGAAGCCCGTTTGCTGGCCCTGGCCCCGGCGCTGCGCCCAGCCGTCCGTGGGCTGAAACAGGCCGGCATCAAGACTGAACCAGCCTTTGCCCAGCTACTGGCCCTGCCCGGTGACCCCTATCAGGCGCTGCTGGGCCTGGAAGCGCTGAGTGACAGTGCACTGGCCGACCTGTTGGCCCAACGCTGGTCCGCCATGTCCAAATAAAGACGATTAAAAGGCTTGCGGGATCGGAACGACGTCATTATGTTCCGCGCCCATCCAGTGCGGAGGGGTGGCCGAGTGGTTGAAGGCGCTCGCCTGGAAAGCGGGTATACGTCAAAAGCGTATCGTGAGTTCGAATCTCATCCCCTCCGCCATTTTCCCAACGGAAAATGCGCTTCGCCGGCCTGATCGGTCCCTTGGCTTTTGCGACAACATGATGCCACTATGATGTGTTCGGGGCGGAGACTGTCCTGACTTTTCATAGCGGGAGCGGAATGGCTTTTGGGGTTTTCCTGCATCGATCCGATTCCATTTACGATGACAGCCCGGCAGAGTGGTATCAGTTCCCTCGGCAGTATTTGGGCCGGGTTGAGCCCTGCATTGGCGATTGGATCGTCTATCTCGAGCCCGGCAAAGTCCGGCACTCGCGCGGTTATTTTGCTGTTGCCCGTGTGCAGCAGGTGATTGCCGATCCGACGGTGCCAGACATGTATCTGGCCATCATTGAACCCGGCTCCTATCTGCAATTCATCAATCCCGTGCCGTTTCGGGATGGAAGGGCCCCGGTCGAAAGAGGGTTGCTGAACGATGAAGGTAAACTTTCAGGCCGCGCCCAGTCCGCTGTCCGCCCCATCTCTGCCAGCGATTTCAACCGCATTCTGGAGCGGGGCCTGGAAGAGGGTGAAGCCATCATGCCGCGCCTGGACGATGCCACCTCTTTACCCGGCTTTGCTGACGGCCAAGCGCCGTTTATCGTTGAACAGCCCCGCGAACGGTTGTCGTTCCTGACATCCCGCGCAGTTCGCAAACAGGCTTTCCGGCGCATCGTGCTGCGCGCCTATGATGAACGCTGTGTCATCTCAGGCATGAAGCTGATCAATGGCGGTGGCCGGGCCGAGGTGGAGGCCGCGCATATCCGACCTGTGGAGCGTGACGGGCCCGACATTGTTAATAATGGCCTCGCCCTGTCCGGTACGGCTCATTGGATGTTCGACCGCGGCCTGATCACCCTGGAAGATGATCTGGCGATAAGGGTCTCCCGCCATGTGAACGACCGGGAGAGCGTGGAGACGTTCATAAACCGCTCTGGCCGGGCGCTTCCGCCGCTGCGTCCCAGCGACCGTCCGCATCCTGTTTTCTTAAAATGGCACCGAGAGAACTGCTTCAAAGTTTGAGACAGCCCACAGCCGGACCGCAAACCCCGTCCGGAAAGGAGTATCCAAAGTATAGCAGGCAATTCACTTATTTCGGGCTACCGCATTCCCAGTTAGACTCAGCGCAAATAAGCCCCGCTTCAAGGGGTTGCCACCGACGCGTCCGCATTCCTTATCCGTGCCAATCCGGAGAGCCCCGACGATGCTGCGTGATCTGCGAATTACCCCGAAGCTGGGTCTTGCGTCCCTGTTGTTCATGGTACCAGTGGTGTTCCTGCTCTGGGCGTTGATCGCCAAACAGGGAGAGGCCGTCAGTTTTGCTGAGAAGGAACAACAAGGGACACTTTACCTGCGCGGGTTGGCCCAGGTGCAGATGACACTGGCCAAGGCGGAGATTGCTGGGGCCGCGGTGGATGGCAAGGCGCTGGCGGATAAGGTGCGCAGCCTGGACAGCCAGTTTGGCGAGGGCATGGAAGCAGAGGCCCAGGTCAAGGATACGCTAGCAGCCTTGTCAGTCGGGCAGGCGACGGGGGCAGCAAGGGCTGCCCTGCGGTCCCTGATCACGAGGGTGGGAGATAAATCCAATCTGATTCTCGACCCCGATCTGGACAGTTACTATGTCATGGACCTTGTGCTGATCAAATTGCCGGACCTGCTGGATCAAGCCAGCGCCATGTATAGCCTGACCCACAAACTCTATGATGACGGGTCCGTCGATGCCGAGGAGCGGGTGGCGCTCTATGTTTCCCTGGGGGGGCTGAAAGCGGTGGCTGATGGGTCGGGTAATTCGGTCAAGGCCGCCATTGATGCCAGCGTCGATGGCAGTGTGGCCAAAGCGTTGACCAAACCCGATGCCGACCTGCAGGCTATCTTCAAGACATTGCTGACCCAGGCAGAGAGCCAGGCCTTGGACATGGCCGCGACGAACACGGCGCTCAGCCGTATTGATGCGCTTTATGCCGCCGGCTCTGCCGATTTGTCGCGCCTGCTGGAGGCCCGTATCGGCCGGTTCCACCAGGAACAGATCGTGACGTTGGCTGTCACGGCCCTCCTGTTTGCCATTGCTGCGGGGTCCGTCCTGTTTGTGGTTCTGCGTTTCATCATCGCGCCCTTGGCGCAGTTGACCCAGTCGATGGGAAAACTGGCCAATGGTGACCTGACGGTGGCTGTCGCGTTTGCCGATCAGAAGGATGAGGTGGGTGCCCTGGCCCGCGCCATGGCTGTGTTCAAGGCCAATGCCCTGCGCAATCGTGAACTGGAAGAAGCCCAGCAGCGGGAGCAGGAGGCCCGCGCCCGCCGTCAGGCGGCACTGGAAGAACTGGTGCGTGACTTTCAGATGGCCGTCAGTGGTCAGTTGCGGACCTTAGCCAGCGCCTCGACGGAGTTGGAAGCAACAGCCCGCAACCTGTCGCACCAGGCGGATGAGACCACAAGCCGCACCAACGTGGCCGGGCAGAGCGCCAATCGTGCCACGCAGAATGCCCAGACAGTGGCGGCCGCGACGGAAGAACTGGCGGCCTCCAGCGCGGAAATCGGCTCACAGATCGAACGCACCTCTCTGACCACCAAAGAAGCAGTGGCCGAGGCGGACAAGGCGCGCGGTGTGGTCGATGAACTGGCCAATGTGGTGGATGGTGTGGGGGCGGTGGTCGACTTCATCCATGCCATCGCGGCCCAGACCAACCTTCTGGCGCTGAATGCGACGATTGAGGCGGCGCGGGCCGGCGAGGCGGGCAAGGGCTTCGCCGTCGTGGCGTCAGAGGTGAAGAATCTGGCCAGTCAGACAGCCAAGGCCACCGAGGAAATCCAGGACAAGGTCAATGCCGTGAAGGGGGCGGCGGGGCACGCGGTGGGTATCATCTCCACCATCGCCCGCATCATCGGAGAGGTGGACGGCAATTCCGGCGCCATCGCATCGGCCGTCGCCGAACAGGGTGCCGCGACCGATGAGATCGCTCGCAACGTAACCGAAGCTGCCGACCGTACACGGGAAGTCACGGAAAGCCTTGGCACGGTGCGCGAGAGTGCCGAATTCACCAAAGTCGCCTCCACTCAATTGCTGGCTGCCGCCGGTGATCTGTCACAGCAATCTGAACGGCTGCGGGCTGATGTGGAGGAGTTCCTGTCCGCCATGCAGAAGGCCGGAGAGCGCCGGCAATTTGAACGCCGTCCCTGTTCGCTGCGCGGAGAACTGACAGCCCGTGGTGCACGTGGAAAGCTGGACCGGTTTGAGGTTACCCTGACCGATATCGGCCTTGGCGGCTGCGCCCTCACCGGTGTCGCCCTGGCGCCAGGGACGGAGATTGATCTGCACGTGGCAGGCCACACGCTGCCCAGCCGCGTGATCCAACAGGATGGCGACCGCCTGCGCCTGCAATTCCGCCTGAATGACCAGACCAGCGACACGGTGGAGCGACTGCTGGCAGCGTAAGGGGGGTCTTTGTTGGGTTTGCTTACCATCCCGGCCTATGCCGGGATGACCTTGCGGCCACGCAACAGAGGTTGCGTTTCGAGGGGCCAAGCGCAGGGGGCCGGCGCGGTTCTCGCGATCAAAAGCCTTGCCGGACGGGGCATTCAGCCGGGAAGGTTGGCAAAAGCGTGGCTTGCCATGCGGGTCAACCGGGACTTCGGGGACGGTCCGATTACCGCTTCGTTCCGCCCTTAAAGACAAATGGCGGCCCCGGTCACCCGAGGCCGCCATCATCCCTCAACCCCGACCGTCGTTACTTCACATCAAAGCGGTCGGCGTTCATCACCTTGGCCCAGGCGGCGACGAAGTCGTTGACGAACTTCGCCTCGCCATCGCTGCTGCCATAAACTTCGGCCAGGGCCCGCAGTTGCGAGTTAGAGCCGAAGACCAGATCGACGCGGGTGGCGGTCCATTTGATGGAGCCATTGGTGCGGTCGCGGCCTTCATACACACCCTGGCTGCCGTCGGTGGCGTTCCAGACTGTGCTGGCATCCAGCAGGTTGACGAAGAAATCGTTGGACAGCACGCCGGGACGCTTGGTGAACACCCCATGCTGTGCCCCGCCGGTATTGGCGTTCAGCGCTCGCATGCCGCCGACCAGCACCGTCATTTCCGGAGCCGTCAGGGTGAGAAGCTGGGCTTTGTCGACCAACATCTCTTCCGCCGGCACCGAATATTCGGTCTTCAGGTAGTTGCGGAAACCATCGGCCACCGGTTCCAGCACCGCGAAGCTTTCGGCATCCGTCTGATCCTGGCTGGCATCCATGCGACCCGGCGTGAAGGGCACGGTCACTGTGTGCCCGGCATCCTTGGCCGCCTTTTCAATGGCCGCAACGCCGCCCAACACGATCAGGTCGGCAAGCGATACTTTCTTGCCACCGGACGCCGTGCCGTTGAATCCGCTTTGGATACCTTCCAGCACGCCCAGAACCTTGGCCAGTTGCGCCGGCTGGTTCACCACCCAGTCCTTCTGCGGCGCCAGACGGACACGGGCACCATTGGCGCCGCCCCGCTTGTCCGACCCGCGGAAGGTTGAGGCCGAGGCCCACGCAGCCCCCACCAATTCCGGCACCGACAGGCCGGAGGCCAGGATGCTGGACTTCAGGGTGGCGATGTCGGCGGCATCGACCAGAGGGTGATCGATGGCGGGGATCGGGTCCTGCCAGATCAGATCTTCCGCCGGCACTTCCGGCCCCAGATACAGGGTCTTCGGGCCGGAGTCGCGGTGGGTCAGCTTGAACCAGGCCCGCGCGAACGCATCGGCAAATTCCGCCGGATTGGCCCTGAAGCGCTTGGAAACCTCCAGATAGGCCGGATCGGTGCGCAGGGCCATGTCGGCAGTCGTCATCATGGGGGCATGACGGCGGGTCGGGTCATGGGCGTCGGGCACGGTGGTGGCGGCGGCCGGGTCCTTGGGCTTCCACTGGTGCGCGCCAGCCGGGCTCTTGGTCAGTTCCCATTCGTCATAGCCCAGCAGCGTGTCGAAATAGGAATTGTCCCACTGCGTTGGGGTGGGGGTCCAGGCGCCCTCGATACCGCTGGTGATGGTGTGCACGCCCTTGCCGGTGCCCAGGCTGTTCAGCCAGCCCAAACCCATGGCTTCGATCGGTGCGCCCTCCGGTTCAGGTCCGACATGGGCGGTGTCGCCGGCACCATGCGCCTTGCCAAATGTATGGCCGCCGGCCACCAGAGCGACGGTTTCCTCGTCATTCATGGCCATGCGGGCAAAGGTTTCGCGGATATCGCGGGCCGATGCCATGGGGTCCGGCTTGCCGTTCGGGCCTTCCGGATTCACATAAATCAGGCCCATCTGCACCGCGGCCAGCGGGTTTTCCAGATCGCGGTCCCCGCTGTAACGCTTGTCACCCAGCCAGGTGTCTTCCTTGCCCCAATAGATATCCTCTTCCGGCTCCCACACATCGGCGCGGCCGCCACCGAAGCCGAAGGTCTTGAAGCCCATGGATTCAAGCGCGACATTACCGGCGAGGATCATCAGATCCGCCCAGGAAATGGCCTTGCCGTATTTTTGCTTGATCGGCCACAGCAGGCGGCGCGCCTTATCCAGATTGCCATTGTCGGGCCAGGAATTCAGCGGCGCGAAACGCTGTGTACCGGAACCGGCACCGCCGCGACCGTCCGACGTACGGTAGGTACCGGCGCTGTGCCAGGCCATGCGGATGAACAGCGGGCCATAATGTCCATAATCGGCAGGCCACCAATCCTGGCTGTCGGTCATCAACGCTGTCAGATCAGCCTTGAGCGCGGCATAGTCCAGGCCCTTGAAGGCTTCAGCGTAGCTAAAGCGGCCGCCGAACGGATCAGACAGGGCCGTGTTCTGGTGCAGAATCTTCAGGTTAAGCTGGTTCGGCCACCAGTCACGGTTAGACCGGCCGCCAAAGGTGGCGTTGGGACGAATCCCATGCAGCACAGGGCACTTACCGGCGCTCCCCGAATTATTCCCGTCCATACTTATCTCCTGTCATGGATCGATTGAGGGGGTCAGGCACGAAATGGTTCGTCGCAGACAGGCGACGTCGCGCCCGTCAGGACGTCAGACTTCGATATCGGTGATCAAAACCACCGGCCACGGCATCTGCCGCCGGACCGGCACACAGGGCCCCCTTCCGTTCCGGTAACCCGGAACCCGCGATCCATCGGGGCGATGTGACGCGTCGCGGTAGGGACATGGGGGCTCCTCATCCTCGCGGGATAACATTTAGCAAACTTGCGTGATAAGATTAAGTCGGATTTTCTGATTGCACTAATAAGGCGGACTTATGACAAACCTGACGCTGAAGCAGCTTCGCTATTTTGATGCGTTGGCGCGGCTGGGCCATTTCGGGCGCGCGGCAGATGATTGCGCCATCTCCCAGCCGGCCCTGTCGATGCAGATCAAGGAGTTGGAGGAAGGGCTGGGCGCACCGCTGTTTGAACGCGGCCCGCGCCAGATTTGGCTGACCGGGTTCGGGGAGGAATTCGCTGCGCGTGTGCGCGATATTCTCCGGTCGGTCGACGAGTTGGGTGATCTGGCCCGCGCGGCCCGGGATCAATTGGCGGGGCGCCTGCGTATCGGGGTAATCCCAACGGTGGCGCCCTATCTGTTACCTTCCATCATCGGTGACCTGACCCGCATGAATGCCGACCTGGATATCCATGTGCGGGAAACGGTGACACCCAAGCTGCTGCATGAATTGCTGGAAGGGCGGTTGGATACGGCGGTGGTGGCCTTGCCGGTGTCGGAGCCATCCCTGACCGAGGTGGCTCTGTTTGAAGAAAATTTTGTCCTGGTGCGTCCAGCCGAAGAGCACGGAAAACCCGTTCCGGGGCCAGAGGCGCTGCGTGAAATGCGCCTGCTGCTGCTTGAGGAGGGGCATTGTTTCCGCGATCAGGCCCTGTCCTTCTGCAACATGAATACCGCCCTGCCGCGCGAACTGCTGGATGGATCGTCGCTGTCGACCCTGGTTCAGATGGTCGGGGCTGGTATCGGCGTCACCCTGATCCCCGAAATGGCCGTGGCGGTGGAAACCAAATCCGCCGACGTGTCCATTGCCCGATTCAAGGACCCGGAACCGTCACGTACCATCGGCATGGTCTGGCGTAAATCCAGCCCGCTGTCGAAACAACTGCTCGATATTGCCGATCTGGTTCGCCGATCGGGGGAGGCACAGCGGGCCACGCGGTGCCCGCTCAGCCCGCAAACCTGTTGAGATTGGCCCGCAACGTCTGGATATTGTTGCGCAGTTCTATCAGGTCCTCCACCCCCATGCCGACGGCGTCCATCAGGTGATCGAAAAAGTCGGTGGTCTGGTCTTTCAGGCTGCGGCCGCTATCGGTCAAACCGATCAGGACCTGGCGTTCATCGGCGGGGTTGCGTTCGCGCCGCAGATGGCCTGCCGCCTCCAGTCGCTTCAGCAGCGGGGTTAAGGTGCTGCTTTCCAGGAAAAGCTGCTCCCCGATCTGGCCCACCGTCTGGCCATCCTTCTCCCACAGCAGCACCATGACCAGATATTGGGGATAGGTGAGGCCCAGTCGCTCCAGCAGCGGCTTATAGACCCGTGTAAAGGCGTGGCTGGCGGAATAGAGCGAGAAGCAGATGAAATCGCCCAGTTTGAGGGCGGGAGCATCGGACATGGCGGCACCTTGATGACAAATCGTCGGCCATCATATTGCATCGCATGCGACATGATCGCAGGGGCAATTCAAACATGTCCGGCATCGAAATTTAAGACCTGACAATAATGGCAGCATCAACCAGCAGCACCCATCATTCAGCAGGACCAAAGTTCAGGTGATGCTGGAAATGTCCCACTTGCGTCGGAGACGTGATGATCCCCAATGTCATCTGGCCTTTCTGGGTACCGAACATCCACATTTTTGCTGTGAGCAACCGGCCCGCCCGCGGAATCGTTTGCTGGACGCTGTCGATTTCCTGTACCTGGTCGCGCGCTCGGAACGCAGCTAGAATAGAGGCAAAGGCATCCTGAATATCCGCCTCGTCTGCCTCCTGAACCTGGATGACACAGTTGCGACGTTCATCCTCGAAAACAAACATATTGGCATTCGTATTGTTGGCGATAACTATTCGGAAATTTTTAAAGATACTTGCCTTTTCTGGCATCAGGTGGGGAACCAGCGCCTGAGCGGCCCTGATTGTATAGCGGCTTTCATCCAGGTCACCCGCCTGACCCATCTTCGGTTCGATACACAGCTTCTCGAACGCTTCCATGATCTCTGCTGCACGTGGATCGGCTGCGTGGGCCGGCGTTGTCGCCAGGAGCAAAACGATCCAGACCATACGGGCGGCTCGCATGTTCTATCCCCTCCGTCTTGGGGACCCGTGTGCCCCCGAGACGGACGATACCCCGCATCGGTGGCTTGATCCATAGAGCTTTCTTACCATCAGGAATTGTAGTTCGTCCCTGTCAGAAGGGGCAGGCAGAATCAGGCGTCCACCATCTCCGCCGCCTTTTCCAGGTCGACGCTGACCAACTGACTGACGCCGCGTTCCATCATGGTCACGCCGAACAGCCTGTGCATGCGGGCCATGGTCAGGCGGTGGTGGGTGACGATCAGGAAACGGGTAGCCCCGCTGGCCGCCATTTCCTCCACCATATCGCAGAAACGACCGACATTGGCCTCGTCCAGCGGTGCGTCGACCTCGTCCAGCACACAGATGGGGGCGGGATTGCACAAGAACACCGCGAACAATAGCGACAGCGCCGTCAGCGCTTGTTCCCCACCCGATAGCAGCGACAGGACCTGCAGCTTCTTGCCGGGCGGGCTGGCATAAATCTCCAGGCCCGCATCCAGCGGATCATCCGATTCAGTCAGTTTCAGATGCGCGACTCCACCGCCGAACAGCTTGGTGAACAGGCGTTGAAAATGTCCGTCGACGAGATCGAAACTGGCCAGCAGCTTTTCCCGCGCCTCGCGGTTGATGGCGCCGATGCCCTGGCGCAGGCGCGCGATGGCAGCCGTCAGATCATCACGCTCGGTTGTCAGCTTGGCGGTCTCTGCCTCCATCTCCGCCAGTTCGACCTCTGCCCGCAGGTTAACGGGGCCGATGCGTTCCCGGTCCTCCAGCAGGCGCGACAGGCGCTGTTCAAGTTGTGAAGGCGGGGGCATTTCATCGTCCGGGTCAATACCGGCGGCGGCCAGCACCTCGCCCGGTTCGCAATCCAGCTTTTCCCGTATCCGTTCCACCAGACCCGCCAGGGCGTTCAGGGATTGGGCGACGGCAGCCTCAGCATGGGCGCGGGCCTCACGCGCATCGGCCAGCGCACTTTCGGCCTTGCGCACAGCCTGCTCGGCCTGGGACAGCGCCGTCTCCGCTTCGGCCAGGGCGTCGCCCGTCTGGCGGCGGCGGCGTTCAGCAGTGGCGATATGACCGCGCAGGGTCTCCCGCTCCGCCGCAATCTCCAGGGGCCGTTCGGTCAACGCTTCCAGTTCCGCCTGCCCTTCCTCCGCCCGTTCGGTCAGTTCGGACAGGCGGCTGGCCGCCCCCTCGACACGGGCCTTCCAGGACAGTTGTTCGGCTTCCAGGCTGGACAGGCGGCGGCGGCGTTGTTCGGCATCGCGCTTCACCCGGTCTACGGCCCCTTGCGTGCCCGACAGGTGCCCCCGCTGTTCGGCCAGCAGGCCACGGGCATCGGCCACCGCCATGCGCGACAGGGTCGGGTCGGGAAGCGCATCCAGCGCTGCCTGGGCATCGGCAACAAGATATGCGGCCTCTGCCTTGTCGCTGGTCAGGACCTCCAGCGCCTGGGCCAGGGCGTCGCGTTTCGACCGGGCGGCGGCGGCTTCGCTGATCAACCGGGATTGGGCGTGGCGCGCCTGATCAACGGCGGTGAAGGCGTGGCGTACGGCGTCGCGGGCCTGTCGGTCACCCGCCTGGGTTGCCTCCTGCGCGCGCCGTGCCGACAGGACGGCAGCGTCGGCGGCTTCGCTGGCCTCGGCATGGGCGCGGCGGGCGGCAGACAGGTCGGCATCGGCACGGTCCAGTGCCAGCTCGATCTCTGCTAGACGGTTGCGCTGGGTCAGGCGGATGGCTGCTGCCGTGGGGGCACCGGGCGTGGTGGTCAGCCCGTCCCAGCGCCAGGCCCCGCCATCGCGGCTGACCAGGATTTGCCCCGCTGCCAATGTGGGGGCCAGCCGCCGGGCGGTGGCGGCGTCGGGTACCAGTCCTATATGCGACAGGCAACGGGCCATTTCCGCCGGGGCCTTCACCTGCGTCGACAGCGGTTCCACCCCTGCTGGCAGAGGGGTCGTGGCATCCAGCGGCGGCAGGGCGCGCCAATGCCGGGCCGCCGCCTCGTCCAGCGGTGCTGTCAGATCATCACCCAGCGCAGCGGCCAGCGCCTGCTCATACCCAGCAGCAACCGCCACCGCATCGATCAGCGGCGGGAACAGGTCCTCTTCTTCCAGGTTCAGCAGCGCCCGCAACCCGTCGCGTTCGGCGCGCAACTGGGTCTCGCGTGCCTCCGCTTGCGAAAGGATGCTGCGCGCCTCGGCGATGGTGGCCTGCCCATCGCTGCGCGCCTGTTCCAGGGCGCTGTCGGCCTCTTGCTTGGCCATCTCCGCCTGCTCGGCGGCCTCGCGCGCCAGATCCAGCCGTTGCTCGGCCAGGATCAGCGCCTCGGCCGCCACCTGCAGGGCGTCGTCGTCGCCGATGGTCGCGTCTAATGCTGTCAGTTGGGCGGCCTGTTCCGATAGACGCTTTTCCAGGGTGGACAGGCGGGCCTGTGCGTCGCGCAGCCGGTTGGCGGTGGCGGTACGGGCCGCCTCTTCGGATGCGGCCTGTTCCAAGACGCGGGACAGGTCACGTTCCGCCGCCTCCATCGCGTCGCGGGCGGTCAGCAGTGCTTCTTCTGCCGCCTCCAGCTCCATCGCCTCCTCGGCCTGCGCATCCAGCAGACTGGCCCGTTCCTCGGCCAGACGGGCGGCGGCATTGTCGGCATCAGCGGCCAGCGCGCGTTCACGAGCAAGGTCGGTGGCCAGTTGCGCCAGCCGGCGCTGCATGGCGCCATGGGCCTCCTTGACGCGGGCCTCCTCGGCATCCAGTTGCTCGCGCGCGACCAGCAGGCGCTGCAACGCGGCACCGGCGGCGGCATCCTCCTGCCGTAGGGCGGGCAGGGCTTCTGCTGCCTGATCGCGGGCCGTGACGGTGCTGCCGACGGCCAGCATCTGATCACGGACGGCTTGATCGGCGGTGGCGTGGCCGTCACGGGCGCGGTCCAGCAGGCGGTTGGCCTCCGCCCAGCGTTGATGCAGCAATTGCGCCTCGGCCCGGCGGATATGGTCCTGCACCTGCCGGTAGCGCTGGGCTTGCCGGGCCTGTTTACGCAGGCCCTGTAACTGCCCATCCATCGCAGCCAGGACATCCTCCAGCCGGGTCAGGTTGGTTTCCGCCGCGCGCAGGCGCAGTTCCGCCTCGTGCCGGCGCGCATGCAGACCGGAAATGCCTGCCGCTTCCTCCAGCAATTGCCTTCGGTCTGCGGGCTTGGCATTGATCAGGGCGCCGACGCGGCCTTGGCTGACCATCGAGGGGCTGTTCGCCCCCGATGAATGGTCGGCGAACAGAATCTGCACATCGCGGGCGCGGACCAGTTTGCCATTGATACGGTAGTCCGACCCCGACCCGCGTTCCAGCCGGCGGGTAATCTCCAGCTCCTCGGCGTCTGTAAAGGGCGGGGGGGCGGTGCGGGCCTTGTTGCCCAACACCATGGTCACCTCGCAGATGTTGCGGGCGGGCCGGGTCGCGGTGCCACCAAAGATGACGTCGTCCATATCCTCGCCGCGCATACGCTTGGCCGAGGTTTCGCCCATGGCCCAGCGCAAGGCTTCCAGCAGGTTGGACTTGCCGCAACCATTGGGGCCGACAACACCCGTCATCCCCGGTTCGATCAGCAGCTCTGTCTGATCGACGAAGGATTTGAAACCGGAAAGACGGAGTTTCGTGAATTGCACGGGGCGGGCTCTGTAGCCGGATAGGTCGGGGCAAATGACAAAGGGGTGGCGCTTATGCACCACCCCTTTCATATCTGTCGATGACAGACTTTACGAGGCCTTGCGCTTAGCGCCAGCCTTGACCACGGCGTCGGTCAACTGATCCAGGTACGCGCCGGCGATGACATATTCGCCATTCACAATGAAGGTCGGCGTGGAATTGACCTGATGTTCCTGCTGGGCCGTGTACTGGCTTTTGATGATGAAATCTTCCAGCGGCTTGGTTGCCATGCAGGCGTCAAACTGCGCCTGCGACACGCCGGCCAGCTTCCCGATATTGGCCAGATTGGCCAGGAAGTTCTGGTTCAACCAGGTGGACTGGCTGTTGAAAATGGCGGTCTTCAGCGCCTGGGTCTTTGCCCCGCCGGCACAGCGCATCAGCATATGGGCGCGCAGGCCCGGCCCGTTCATCGGGTAATCGCGGAAGATGAACTTCACTTCGCCTGTATCAATGAATTCCTTCTTGAAGGTGGGGAACATCTCCTTCTCAAAATGCGCGCAATGCGAGCAAGCAAGTGAGGCATATTCAACCACCGTCACTTTGGCGTTTGGATTGCCATAGACGATGTCCGCCGTGGCGGCCTTTACATCAATAACAGGGGCTGCCTGACCCAGCGCGGGCAGGGCAGGGGCCAGGGACAGGGCGGCACCGGCGGCCAGGAGGTGGCGACGGGAAAAGTCAGAACCGCTCACGGATGTGATCTCCACCAAGGGAATGTTTGCGCCGACGATAGGGGATGATGATGGCGGCGGCAAGGCGATCAACGGCACCGGGTGTTCAGACCTCATCGATCTGGATCGGCCCGGTCCCCAGCATCCCCTCCAGCCGCGCCAGGGCGGCTGCATTGGTGGCGCGGCTTTCTGTCTCCACCTCACGATACAGTGCCACCAGTTCGCGGCCCCAATCGGTCAGCGCGGTGCCGCCGCCACCGCTGCCGCCGGTCTGGCCCGTGACGGCGGGTTGGGTGAAGGCGCGGTTGATCTGATCGACCAGCAGCCAGGCACGGCGGTAGGACATTCCCATGGATCGGCCGGCCGCCGCGATGGACCCCGTGGCCGCGATGGCTTCCAGAAGCCGGATTTTGCCGGGGCCGATCTGGCTGCCATTGGCGAAATCCAGGCGCAGAGTCAGGCGGGTCATGAGCGCTTCCGGTGCAGGGAAATCAGAAGGGGGCGGCCGTTGCCAGCCGCCCCCCTCAATTGGGTCACAAAAACCTGTTCCGTCAATGCCCGCCACTGCTGGCGGCCTTGGCCTTGCGGCGCTTGGCGGCGATCAGGTTCAGGCTTTCCACGCCGATCGAGAAGGCGATGGCAAAGTAGAGATAGGCCTTGGGAATGTGGAAATGCAGCCCGTCGGCGATCAGGGCCACGCCCACCAGGATCAGGAAGGCCAGCGCCAGCATCTTTACCGTCGGGTGGTCCTGCACGAACTTCGATGTCGGGCCGGCGGCGAACAGCATCACCGCGACCGCGATGATGACGGCGGTGACCATGACCGACAGGTCGGTGGCCATGCCGACAGCGGTGATGACGCTGTCCAGCGAGAAGACGATGTCCAGCACCATGATCTGGGCGATGACCCCACCGAACGTGGCGACCGCACGGGAGCTTCCCGTCTCCTCATGCTGGCCCTCCATTGTATGGTGAATTTCCTGTGTGCCCTTGTAGAGCAAGAACAGGCCACCGCCCAACAGGATCAGGTCGCGGGCCGAAATCGCCAGATCGAAGACCGTGAATAACGGTTCTGTCAACGACACGATCCAGGCGATGGAAGCCAGCAGCCCCAGACGCATGATCAGCGCCAGTGCCAGACCGATCTGCCGCGCCTTGGCCCGCTGCGCCTCCGGCAGACGGTTGGCCATGATGGAAATGAAGATGATGTTATCAATGCCCAGCACAATCTCCAGCGCCGTCAAGGTCGCCAGACTGGCCCAGGCATTTGGGTCATAGATCCAGTCAAACATTGCTTACCCCTGCCCCCAGGAAAGGAATTGTTAACAATCACAGCATAGAGGGGCGATTTGAGAACATGCAATGCTGGCGCACAGGACCTTGCGGACAACGCCTATCGGGCATAGCGTGGCGGCCAATCCTTGCACATGAGGGAAAAACAAGCCCATGCGCCGTCTGGCCCGTTCGCTGCTGCTGTCCTCCCTGGTTCTGCTGCCTCTGGTCGCCCCGGTCACCGCGTGGGGGGAAACTGTGTTCCGGCGCGGAATCGGGTCCGCTCCTGGCACAATTGATCCCGGCAAGGCTGACCTTCATCCGGAATCCATCGTTATTTATGATTTGTATGAAGGTTTGCTGACGCCGGGGCCGGACGGCAAACCCATTGCCGGTGCGGCGGCCAGTTGGGAGATCAGCCCCGATGGCAGGACCTACACGTTCAGCCTGCGCCCAGATGGCCGCTGGTCGGACGGGTCGAAGGTGACAGCGAAGGATTTCGTCTATGCCTGGCGCCGGCTGGCCAGTCCACAGCAGGCGTCTCCCTACGCCTATTATGTCTGGCCCATTGTCAATGGCAAGGAAGTGACCGCTGGCACCAAGCCGCCGACCGAACTGGGTGTGGAGGCGGTGGGTGAGTTGATGTTCCGCGTTAAGCTCGCCGAACCTGCCGCCTATTTCCTGGGTCAGGTGGCACACCAGTCCATGTCACCGGTAAAGGAGGGGGCCACACCCGGTCAGGTAGGCAATGGGGCCTATATGCTGGCCGAGATGGTGCCGCAGACGCATCTGAAGCTGGTGAAGAACCCGCATTTCCGAGATGCAGCCAATGTGAAGATCGACACCGTCATGCATATTGTGACGGAGAATGTGGATACCGAGTTGAAGCGCTACCGCGCCGGAGAACTGGATGCGACCTATACCCTGCCGGTCACGGCGGTGGCCTGGGCGCGCCAGGAAGCGGCTGCGGACTACATGCCCACGCCCACCTATTCCACCTTCTTCATGGCTTTCAACCTGACGCGCGAACCGTGGAAATCATCCCCAAAGCTGCGTCAGGCCCTGTCGATGGCCATCGACCGCGACATCATTGTGAACAAGGTCCTGAATGGTGATCTGCGCCCGGCCTATAGTTTCACCCCACCCGGCAAGGTGGCGGGGTATGAGCCACCGCTGCCTGCCTGGGCAGCCCTGACCCAGACACAGCGCGATGAACAGGCTAAAAAATTGCTGGTGGAGGCGGGATACGGACCCGGAGGCAAACCCCTGCCGCCTGTTGAAATTCTGCTGACCCAGAATGAGAACAACAAGCGTGTGATGATCGCGGTTGCCGCCATGTGGAAACAGAAGCTGGGCGTGGACGTCGTGATGAATAATCAGGAGTTCCGCGTCGTCTCCTCCATCGGCAATCAGAAGACCTACAAGGACACGCTTTATTACGGCTGGATCGGGGATTTCCCGGACCCGATCAACTTTTTGAAGCTGCTGCGCAGCGACGTGGCCCAGCAGAATTATCCGGCCTATCAGAACAAGGAGTATGATGCGCTGCTGGACAAGGCCAATGCCAGCCTGGACCCGGCAGAGCGCCTTGCCCTGTTGGGTCGGGCAGAAGCGCTGTATCAGGCCGACAACCCCTTGATCCCCATCATGCACAATACCCGCCGCCGTTTGGTCAACCCACGCGTCATCGGCTGGACCAAGGCACCGCTTGATCAGAACCCGACCCGGTTTCTGTCCATCAAAGGTTGAACGGGGCAGGTCGGCGGGTAGCGGGGTTTTAACCCCTAGGCCACCTCTTCGACCCCCGCCCGCGACAGGCGGAACACACGGTCCTGCGGCACGGGCAGACGGCAGGCGGTTTCCTGGTCCAGACCGGCATAATGGGCGCGCAGGATACGCCCGCTCATCCCGTGTGAGATGGCGATTGTCGGGCGGTCCACCTCGGCCACAAAAGCCAGCAACCGGTCGCGCACGCCCGCGTACCGCTCCCCATTGGGGGCATGGAACTGCCAGCCATGGGGGCCATGGTCAGCCAGCCAGGGGTTGGCCGCCTCGATCTCCGCCCGCGTCATGCCCTCCCAATCGCCGAACGACACCTCGGCAAGGCGCGCGTCCAACGTGACGGGCAGGTCCAGATGGCGGTTGATGATGCGCGTCGTCTCCTGCGTGCGGCCCAATGGGCTGGACACCAGTCGCACCTTGTCGCGCCACTCAGGGATATCCGCCATGAGCCGTTTCAGGATAACGCCCACCTGGTCGGCCTGGGCACGGCCCCGTTCGGTCAAGTCACTGTCCAACTGCCCCTGGCAGCGGGCAGCAACATTCCATTCGGTCTGGCCATGACGGACCAGAAAGATGGGGTGACCGGCGATCACCCGTTGTTCCAGCATCATGTCCATGGGTTTACGGCCACTTCACTTCCGGTGGCATGGACATCAGGATCGCCTCGATATTACCGCCGGTTTTCAGCCCGAACAGGGTGCCGCGGTCATGCAGCAGGTTGAATTCGACATAGCGGCCCCGGCGGACCAGTTGGTGGTCGCGCTGGGCGTCGTTCCAGACCGCGTGCATGCGTCGCGCCACGATGCGCGGATAGACATCCAGGAACGCCTGCCCTACCGCGCGGGTGAAGGCAAAGTCATCCGCCCAGTTGCCGGTGTCCAGTTGATCATAGAAAATGCCGCCCACGCCACGCGGCTCGTTCCGGTGCGGCAGGAAGAAGTAGCGGTCGCACCATTCCTTATACTTGGCATAGTAACCATCGCCATGCGCATCGCAGGCCCCCTTCAGGGCGGCATGGAAATCGGCCTTGTCCTCTTCCGTTTCCACCCCGTCCAGGAACATGGGTGTCAGGTCGGCCCCACCGCCAAACCAACTCTGGCTGGTTACCAGCATCCGGGTATTCATATGCACAGCCGGCACCAGCGGGCTTTGCATATGGGCGACCAGGGAAATGCCGCTGGCCCAAAAATGTCCGTCGCCACCGGCGCCGGGGATAGAGGCGCGGAATTCTGGAGAGAAAGTGCCATGGACGGTGGAGACATTCACCCCCACCTTCTCGAACACACGGCCCTTCATGACGCTCATGACGCCGCCACCGCCGTCACCGCCATCATGGTTGGGGCGGTCCCACGCCTTACGCTCGAATCGCCCGGCGGGCCGGCCGGCATGCGGGCCACTGGCCAATTCATCTTCCAGCCGTTCAAATGCGGCACAGATCTGGTCACGCAGGCTTCCAAACCACGCTTTCGCTTGGGCTTGACGGTCGGCCAGGATGTCGGGCGGCGGCAGGGGTGTCGGCATGGGCGGGTCCAGGTGACAGAGGCAGTAGGGGTCTAAACGGTTTAACCGTTCCCGCCCGCGCTGGAAATGATTGTTTGGGCGTCCGCAGTGTCAACCTGCCTTAACACCTCGCCCAGCACCATCGCCGCCGCGATGGCGACGTTCAGCGACCGCGTGCCCGGCCGCATCGGGATCAGCACGCGCAGGTCGGCGGCGTCATGCACATCATCGGGCACGCCCGCACTTTCCCGGCCCAACAGCAGGACATCGTCTGGCCGATAGGTCACCTGTGTATATGGCACGGCGGCCCGCGTGGTCAGCAGGACCAGACGTCCGCGCCGTTGTGCCTGGAACGCCGCCCAACTGACATGCCGGGTGACATCGGCATGGTCGGCATAATCCATGACAGAGCGCTTCATGCGCTTGTCATCAAGGATAAAGCCGCAGGGTTCGATGATATCCAGCCCGACGCCGGTGCAGGCGCCAAGACGCATCAGGGTTCCGGCATTCTGGGGAATGTCGGGCTGGTAAAGGGCCAGACGGGGCAAGGTGTTAACTTTACGTCAAAACGTCCAGGTACATGCCGCGGCGGTAACGGGCCGGCAGGCGCAGCATGCCATCCACAATCAAAGCCGCCAGTTCCTTGGCATTGGGCCAGCGATTGCCGGGTCGTCCCATGGGGATGGGGCGACCGCCGGGGCCGGTTACCGCCATCACGCCACGCCGGCCACCACCCTCAATCACGCTGCCACCCAGACCGGTGGGACCGGCGGAAGAGGGGTTCATGCGGGTATCGACCATGACGATGCCATCCAGACTGAAAGAGTTTGATTTATTCTATAGGGAAAGCAGGCTCGGTGAAAGGGGTGTCCCCTGCTGCTGCATGGCGGAAATGCCAGCCGCCGCCCCCGCCCATGGGCTTGACTCTGCTTTCCCCCTCGTTTATCAACGCGGCTTCGTTGGTTGGGGGAGACCCTGACCGGCAAGGTTTTTTTCGTCTTAGGTGCGCCCCGGTTCTGGTTCCGTGGCCGCCAGCAGCAAGAGAATAGGTGCTTCCATGTCCCGCAAGTGCGCCGTGACCGGCAAGGGTGTGCAGACCGGTAACAACGTCTCCCACGCCAACAACAAGTCCCGCCGGCGCTTCCTGCCGAACCTGCAGGAAACCTCGCTGATGTCCGACGCGCTGGGCCGCATGGTCCGTCTGCGCCTGTCGACCAACGGCATCCGCACCATCGAACACAAGGGTGGCCTGGACGCCGCTCTGCTGGATATCGCTGATGCCAAGCTGGACACCGATGCCCGCAAGGTGAAGAAGCAGATCCAGAAGGTCCTGGCCGCTAAGACCGCCGCCTGATCGGCGTCTGTCGGTTCCAGGTTCGCTGCTGACGGTATCGTCGGCCCCGCGAGACACCCGGTCGGGTCGTTTCGCGGGGCTGCTGCCGTTTTAGGGGTTTTCTGGTTCTTTCAGGGGCCGGGCGCCGCCATCCGGCGGTTTGGCTGACGGCACCAACCCGCTCATGTTCAGGCTGCTCCGCCCATGTCGCTGTCCCCCGCCGACCTGATCGCCTTTCTGAATGCGGTGCCGCCAGAGGCGCTGCTGCTGTGTCAGGCGCTGTTCTGCTTTGGCACGATCTTGCTCCTGGTGCGGCTGTTCGGGGCGCCGGGCCTTTATCTCTACATCGCCACCGCCGTGATCGCGGCGAATGTGGAAGTCTTGAAGGCAGTGCAGTTCAGTTTTTATGACCATCCGGTGGCCATGGGCACGGTCCTGTTCGGATCAACATATCTGGCCACCGATATATTGACCGAACATTACGGGCGCGATGCGGCCCGCAAGGCGGTGTTCCTGTCCTTTGCGGCCTATCTTCTGTTCACCCTGTTCATGATCATCACGCTCGGCTATCGCCCGATGACGGCAGAACAGGCGGGTGCCGACATGGCGTGGGCCCTGCCGATGCAGGACCATATCGCCGCCATCTTTACCCCCGCCCCCGCCCTGTTCGCGGCCGGCATGACGGCCTACCTGACCAGCCAGTTGTTCGATGTCTGGGTCTATCAGCGCATCCGCGGTGCCACCGGCGACCGCCATCTCTGGCTGCGTAATAATGGCAGCACCATGCTGTCGTCCCTGGTCGATAACGTCATCTTCTCCGTCCTGGCCTGGGTCGTCTTCGCCCCCGATCCGGTCGGTTGGGAGGCGCTGCTCTACACCTATATCCTGGGCACCTATGGCATGCGGGTGGCGCTGTCCATCCTGGACACGCCCTTCATGTACCTGTCCCGGCGCATGGTGCGGCGGGTGGATGGGGCGGTGGTGAAAGGTTGATGGAAGAACCAGAATTTCACCCAGAAGATTGAAGCAGCCCCCTGACCTGACATAGGATTTGTTGTCAGGTTGGGGGGGATAAGCGGTGGATGATGTCGGCGGCGGTGGCGAATTCCGGTCGATCAGTGCTGGCAGTGAAAGCCGCAGCAGCATTGAGAGCGGCAGTATAGATACAAGCCGTGGTGACATGCTGCGTCGAGTCGCCATGGCCATGGCCAGCGGTTTCATGCCACGCGACCCGACCCATCGCGGGGGTGCCCTGTTCCTGATCGGTGCCGGCTGTTCACGGTCCGCCGGCGTTCCCCTTGGTTGGGAAGTTGCCGGCATCGCCTGCGCCATGATGGCCGAGAAACTGGCCCCTGCAGACATGCGGACGCGATTTGAACTGTCGCCAGACCTGTCGAAGAACGAGGCTATCTTCGAGGAAGCACTTAAATTCCTGAAGAATAAAGCGCTCCTGGACCGCGCCACCAGTCTGGCAAGCGGTTACAGCCATATCTTTGAGCAATTGTTCAGTGACCAGAGCCAGCAGAACGAAGTTATCAGCAAGGCATTGGAGTTCGGGCGAAACCAGATCAATTGGGCGCATATCTGCCTGGGCCAGTTGGTGCATGAACGGTACGTTCATACGGTCCTGACAACGAATTTCGATACGCTGATTCTGGACGGCATTGTCCGCTGCGGTACGATCCCAGCCGTCTCCGACAGTCTGGACACCATCAATCGGATTCGCGGCAAGTCACCGCATCCGCAACTGGTGCATCTCCACGGTTCGCGCCATGCCTATTCACAATTCAACAAGGCTGCTGACCTCACCGGCACCACTGATCGCGACGATCTGAAACAGATGATCGCGGAGTTACTGCGCGATTCCACCGCCCTTGTCGTTGTGGGCTATGCCGGTGGGGAAGAGGCGGTGATGCGCCATCTGGGCGAGGCCGTGAAACGGTATCCGGACAAACCCATTTTCTGGGTGACCAAAAGCACCAGCCTGGAAAGCCAGTCAAAGGCGACCCAAACCCTGTTGAGTGGCCATGACAAGACCCGAAAGCCCCGTTACTTCATGGGAGGGTGGGACGCGGATGATTTCTTCCGTGCCCTTATGCAACAACTGACCATCAGTCTGCCCAACTGGATGCTTGATCCGGTCCAGTTCTGGATGGAACGCGCCCAAGAGATCGTCAAACCATCCAACGTCGTCGGCACCTATGAGAACACCATCACATCGCTAATTGATGATTACTCACGGCGGTTGCAACAGCTAAAGGATTGCCAGACTCATAAGGCGGTAGATGCCCCCACTGAGACTGCTGAGAGAATCCGCCAACATATTGCAGCCGGCAATATCAATGGGGCTTGGCAAGAGACTGAGGCCGCAAGGTCACCAGATGCATATCAGGATGTCCTGGTTGAGCTTTTGCATTTCACCGCGGAGAATGCCAAGTCATCGGGCGATCATGACCTGATGGAGAAAGTGCTTTGGTGCATTGATCAAATCCATCAGCGGATTGATAAGCAAGGAACAGATTGGGGCGGCGTCGACGACGCTCTAAAGGAAATTTACGACATTTTTCTTTCATGCAGCCTGGGGGGCTACCCGGAGCAAATACGAGCACATGCCGTCGAAACAGCGAAAGAAGGTGTTAAACGTCGGCTCCACCTTGCCGCACAGTCGCCGGCACGTTTCAACGCAGCCGTAGCGGATGGCTGGCACCAATTATCGAACCGGTTCGCTGACATCGGAGACATCAATGCAGGGCTGGATGCCATCCGCCGAGCAGTCGCGATTTATGAGACGCTGGCCGCCGAGAACCCCAGTCGCTTCAATCCAGACTTGGCAAAGAGCTTAAACATCCTGTCCGTTCACCTGTCCGATGCGGGCGAGACAGAGGGGGCGCTGGATGCCATCCACCGGGCCATCGCGATTTATGACACGCTGGTCGCCGATAACCCCAGTCGTTTCAATCCAGACTTGGCACTGTGCCTGAACAACCTTTCCGTCCACTTGACCAGTGCGGATAACGCTAAGGGGGCGTTGGAGGCCTGCCGCCGGGCCGTCGCGATTTATGAGACACTTGCCGCCGAAAACCCCAGTCGCTTCAATCCAGACTTGGCAAGGGGCTTGAATAACTTAGCCATTGACCTATCCGATGCGGAAGACGCGAAGGGGGCAGTGGACGCAGTCCGCCGGGCCGTCGCTATTTATGAAGCGCTAACCGCAGAGAATCCAAGCCGTTTCAATGACGCCTTGGCCATGAGCCTAAGCAACCTGTCCCTTCGTCTAGCCGATATGGGCGACGAGAACGGGGCGCTGAACGCCATCAGCAGAGCTGTCGAGATCAGAGAGATGTTGGCGGCCGAGAATCCCGGTCTCTTCAATCCAAACCTGGCCGTTAGTCTGACGCTTCTTGCACGGCAGACCTTTGAACATGGTGACGGGGCCGGGGCCATCGGCCTAACCGAGCGGGCGATCAGTTTGACCACCCCCCAGGCCAAGGCCTACCCAAGCAGCAAGGCTGGGCGTTGGCTTTCCTGGATGCAAGCCGAACTCGCCCGCTTCCGCGCCACCTCATCCCCCAGCACCCCCACCCCACCCTAATCCGCCCTGCCATTCCTCACCACTTCTGTACAAAAGCGCCGTTTTCGCCAATACCGGTAGGCGAGCGGCGCTGTGCGCCTGAGCACCCCCTTCCCTGAAAGTCTGTCTTCACACCATGGCCATCTCCTACCCCGGTTTTTCCTTCGACATCACGCATCGCGATCCGGCGGGCAGCAAGGCGCGCATTGGCACGCTGTCCACGCCGCATGGTTCCATCCAGACGCCGAACTTCATTTTCTGCGGCACCAAGGCGGCCATTAAGGGGCTGACGACGGAGCAGATGCGGGAGGAGAAGACCGACATCATCCTGGCCAATACCTATCATCTGATGATCCAGCCGGGGGCCGATCTGGTGGCCAAGCTGGGGGGCCTGCATAAGATGATGAACTGGCACGGGCCGATGCTGACCGATAGCGGCGGGTATCAGATCTTTGCCATGGGCCATGGGTCGGTGGCCGATGAGGTGAAGGGGCGGCGCACGACAACGCGGGAAAAGACCCTGTTGAAGATCACCGAAGAGGGGGCGACCTTCCGGTCCTACACCAACGGGGAAAAGCTGTTCCTGACGCCGGAAAAGTCCATCGATATTCAGCGCAAGCTGGGCCCGGATTTCGTGGTGCAGTTGGATGAATGCACGCCGTTCCATGTGGACCGGAAATATACCGCCCGGTCGATGAAAATGTCCCACCGCTGGGGCGACCGGTCGCTGACCGCGTTCAAGGAATTTGGCGGCATCTCGGCCAACGGCCTTCCCCAGGCCATGTATGGCATTGTCCAGGGCGGGGTCTATCCAGACCTGCGCAAGGAGAGTGCGGAGATTGTGGGGTCCCAAGATTTCTTCGCCACCGCCGTCGGCGGTTGCCTGGGGGCCACGCGCGAGCAGATGCATGAGGTTGTGGGCATGGCCATGGCGCATGTGCATCCCACCCGGCCTGTGCATCTTCTGGGCATTGGCGGCATTGTCGATATTTTCGAGGGCGTGGCGCTGGGCATCGACACGTTCGACTGTGTCAGCCCGACGCGAATCGCCCGCCATGGCTGGGCTCTTGCCCCCGGTGCCAAGGGCGAGCGGTTGAACATGCGCAATGCGCGGTTCAAGGATGATGACACCCCCATCGATCCCGACTGCGACTGTTACGCTTGCCGTACCGCCAGCCGTGGCTATATCCACCATCTGCTGAAGGCGGAGGAGATGCTGGGCATGCAGTTGCTGACCCTGCACAATGTCCACACCATGAACCGCCTGATGCGCGATATCCGTGCGGCCATCATCACCGGCACCCTGGCCGAGGCGCGGCGCAAATGGGTGTGGCAGCCGGGGGACAGTGAATGAGCATGCCCGCCAGTGGCAGCGGCGTATCCGCCATCGTGGCCGGCCTGTCCGGCGTGGTGGATGAACATCTGCGCTGGTTGACGCAATGGCACAAGGCGGCCCTGTTCACGCGCGACAGCGGCCTGTCAGGGCCAGATGCCGCCCCGGAGCCGAAGGGTTTCGCAGCGTGGGCCGGGCGGGTGAAACATGGCAGCATGGCCCACCAACCGGCCTTTGACCGGCTGGTGCAACTGCACGATCAGTTGCACCGGATGGGCCGTCTGACCCTGATGCGCGCGGCAGAGGGCGATGCGCCGGATTACGCCACCTACCAGGCTGTGCTGGATAAGTTTGATGAGTTCATTCAGCAATGTCGGCGCATCGAACGCGCCCTGTCGGTGGCAGGCAGCGGCATTGACCCGTTAACGGGCCTGCGCAACCGTACCGGTCTGGCGGACGAGGTGTCACGCGAACTGGCGCGGTTTGCCCGCACGGGGCAGCCCTTCTGCGTGGCGCTCTGTGACCTGGATAAGTTCAAGTCGGTGAACGACACCTATGGGCATGAGGCGGGTGATCGGGTCCTGGTGGCAGCGGCCGGATGTCTGACGCGCGGTATCCGGGCGATTGATGAGGCCTTCCGCATGGGGGGCGAGGAAATCCTGATCCTGCTGAAGGAAACCCACCTGGCCGAGGCACTGGTGGTGCTGGACCGGCTGCGCGCCGATCTGGCGGCGACCCCAGTGCAACTGGCCGATGGGCAGGTGCTACATGTCACGGCCAGCTTTGGCGCGGCGGAGGTGATGGGGGAGATCAGCGTCGACGCCCTGGTCGACCGTGCCGATCAGGCGCTGTATGCCGCCAAACATGGCGGACGCAACCGCGTGGAGGCGTGGCGGGAAACGGCCACGCCCTGATCCCCCTCACTGAATCACGATCACCGGGAACATGTTGGTCCGGATTGACTTGTCCAGTTCCACGTCCAGATCGGTGGCCAGATCGCGGACCAAGTCGGTCATGGTCTTTTCCCGCTGCGCCAAAGTGACATCCTCTGCGACGGTGGTGGAGCGAGCGACAGCGGCCGACACACTGCCGGTAAACCCGCGGGAGGTGCCATCAACCACGATCTCGACCTGGAACTTCCCCTCATATTTCTGTGACTGGTCTTTGGTGAACCAGCCTTTGATGCCTGTCGTGCGGTCCAGTTCGATCTCCTTGACCGAGGCATCCTTAATGATCACACGGGCCCGACCCTGGGGACCGCCAGCCTTCAGGCGCGAGGTGGCCCAGATACGCACGGCGTCAGACGGCGTCAATGGCAGTTCATGGTCAATATTGGGTGGAGCCATCGGGGCTGCATAGGTGCTTTCGACCTCAATACTGGCCACATCCAGTATGATGGGTTCCCGACTGGAAAAATCCACAATCGACTGTGCCGCGCTCGGCAGGGAGGCCAGCAGCGGTATGGCCAGGGCAAGGGACAGCAGCGAACGGCGCAGCATGATAGGGTCCTGTTGTTGTTGCATGGGCACAGAACGCCAGCATCGGCCGGAGCCATGGCACTTTCATGGCACGCATCTTGCCTTCCCGATGGGCAGTCGGCAAGTGTGCCGCGCCGCCGGGAGATCAGGCCAGACTATTGATGGCGCTGCGTTCGATTTCATCCTGGGTGCGGATCAGGGCCAGGTTGGCCTGGAAGGCCCGGAGTGACGAAATCTGATCCAGACGTTCTGCCGCCGGATCAACGTTCGGCGCTGCGATCAACCCATCGGTATTCGCATCAGTGCTGTCAGGCTGGTATTCAGGAATGTAGGCAGGGGTGACCGGCCGCGCCACCACGCGGGTGCCCTGTCCCTGACCATTCGGGCCACCCACGGCCGTCTGGGAAAAACTCTGTGGCTGATAGGCCTGGGTCTGGTCGGGCTGCACCGTTCCATCGGCTGCCGGGATTGCACCGGTGCTGCGCTGGTTCGCCACATTGTTGGCGCTACCGGCCAGACGCTGTGTCTGTGCCAAGGCGCCGGACAGGGCCGTACTGATGCTGCCGATGGACATGGTGACTGATCTCCCTACCCCTTATTTTGGTACCAACGGGCGTTCCAGGCAAGGGGGGGACAAAAAAGCTCAGAAAAGCAACGACCGGCCCTGCTGAGGGGGCCGGTCGTGCCTGGACCACTTGGATCGGAAGGGGCGGGACGAACCCACCCCACCTTATCAGAACGCGTAGGTCAGGGTCGCCACGAAGCGGCTGTCACCCAGCGGGCCAGCGCCCTTCACGTCGGTGTCGGTGTACTTCAGATCCAGGACAAACGGATCGAACTTCACGGCGATACCGCCCTGGTAGTCCTGGTAATCGGTGCCGTTATCCAGCTCGTTGAAGCCGATGGCGCCATAGACGGACACGGTCTCGGTGACAGCAACCGAGGTGCCGCCCGCGAAGTACCAGGCGTCACCACCAGCAGCGCCGAAGAATTCCGGCGAGTAGTAGAGCTTACCGGTCAGCGTGACCTTGTCGATGGCATAGGCGAGATCCAGGCCAGCCTCGAAATAATCGAACTCGGCGGAGCCATCGGCACCCGGATAGGTGTAGTAGTAAGCGCCAACCGTGTAGGTCAGGTTATCGACGCTGTTGGTGTAGCCGGCGATCAGGTCGACCTCGATATCGGCGTCAGAGCCCAGATCGACGTTCGAGCCCCAGGCGGACACGAAGAAACCGCTCTCATGGCTGGCGGTCAGGCCGGCCTGGAAGGCAGGGTCGCTGTCGGTCTGGCTATAGCCGCGGAACACATAGTCGCTGGTGATGGCAGCCGTACCAGAGAAGCTGAACGAGGCGTCTTCAGCCTGCGCGGCGGCAGCACCACCCAGCATGGCGAGAGCAATCGCGGTGGAGGCGACGAACTTGGAGAAACGCATGAACCACTCCTTATGAGGCATTTATGGTTGGGTCCCCGCACCCTTCAGCAATTCTGGTGCCAAAGGTGTGTTACTCGGGCTTTCCCGCCTATTATGGGAGTTTCCAACCGGATCGCCTAGAAGCCGCACATGCTGCTGTGCAACATTCCCGGACACTGTTGCAAAAAAAATACGCAGTGACCTTAATGGTGCACAAAAAGTGGCCAGTTCGCCCTGAAAATGACACAAGCCGCGCCTTTGCAGGGCGGCTTGTGCATTCCCCAAGCGGTCAGCGCCAGGTCAGGATCAGATGTAATAGGCTTGCAACGGCGAGAAGCCGTTAAAATTCACCGCGGAATAGGTGGTGGTATAGGCGCCGGTCGCCATGATCGTGACCTTATCACCAATCTTCAGCGAGGTTGGCAGGCGGTATTCCGCCTTTTCATACAGCACATCGGCACTGTCACAGGTGGGTCCGGCCAGTATAACTGCTTCCGCAGGCCCGTCACGCTCGGTCTGGATCGGGTACTGGATGGCTTCGTCCATGGTTTCCGCCAGGCCACCGAACTTGCCGATATCCAGATAGACCCAGCGCTTGTCGTCATTGGCCGACTTGCGCGAGATCAGCACCACTTCGGATTGGATGATGCCGGCATTGCCGACCATGCCGCGGCCCGGTTCGATGATCGTTTCCGGCAGGCGATTGCCGAAATGGCGGCGCAGACTGTCATTAATGGCTTCGCCATAGGCTTGGCTGGTCGGCACATCCTTCAGGTAGCGGGTCGGGAACCCGCCGCCCATGTTCACCATGGACAGCATGACGCCCTGTTCCTCACAGGCCTTGAAGATGCCGGCAGCGGTGGCCAGTGCGATGTCCCACTGCTTCAGGTCGCGCTGTTGGCTGCCGACGTGAAAAGACACGCCATAGGGGCGGACATCCATCTTCGACGCCTGGATCAGCAGATCACGGGCCATGTCTGGCTCGCACCCGAACTTGCGCGACAACGGCCAGTCAGCGCCTTCGCCCGATGTCAGAATGCGGCAGAAGACGCGGGCCCCTGGCGCATGCTCGGCGATCTTCTCCAACTCTTCGATGCTGTCGAAAGCGAAAAGATCGATACCCAATTGGTGAGCCGTGCGGATGTCGCCGGCCTTCTTGATTGTATTGCCAAAGGAGATACGGTCAGGCGTGGCGCCAGCATCCAGGCAATACTGGATCTCCGGGACAGAAGCCGTATCAAAGCAGGAGCCGTTTTCCACCAACAGGCGCAAGATGGCGGGGGCCGGGTTTGCCTTTACAGCATAGAAGATTCGGCTGTCAGGCATGGCGGTGGCCAGTTTGTTGTAATTGTCGGCAACCACATCCAGGTCCACGACCAGGCAGGGCGTGGCGGGGGTCTGTTCAGCGAAGAATCGGGCAATCTTCTCGGTCATCATGGACTCCGAGGCGGCATGAAGCGGGGGATATCAGGGGGTGAAATGGCATGTGCCGGGTCTCAGAAAGACCCGGTTCCGCCCAAGCGTGCCGCGAAACGCAGCCGGCCCAGGCGGGTCAGATACTGGTCATGACGCCAGGAAGAATCGACGCGCCGATATCCGACACCCGACCGGAACCATCAAAAGACACGGGGAGCGCAACCGGCACCCCGAACACAACAACAACCATCGTAGCCTCCAATTCGCCGCCTTGTTTAAGGGACGGACGAGGATACGCGTTACGTCGTTGCATAACCCCACCGGGTCGACGGCTCCGCCCAGTCTTGAAAAGGACCATCGGGCGGGTGTGGGGGCCATAGGCACGTGCGCTGCGATGTGCGGCTGTATAGGGCCGAAGCCTCGACGGCGAAAGTGGTTTTTTGTTTCCGGTTCGTGAAAATGCGCATAGGTCCGATACCCCCAGCACAAATCACATTTTCGCCACTTTCAGGTCGGACTTTGGTCATGCGGGACTTCCATCGTGCATCTGGGAACGCCGAGACGACTTGAGACACCCCGTCTCGGCGGACATTTCCAGGCCCCATTATGGATTGTCCGCCCGCACATGCTGGTCCTGCCCCGGATCGGCACCATTTCACGGCCACCGCACCAGCCCCCGCGGTGGCCGTTTCTTTGTCTGGAATATCTATCTTTCCGCCTGTGCTTTCTGGCATTTTGGCCGGCACCCGCGCCCAAGCCAGCCAGGAGCCGTTCCCGTGACCCAGGGCCAGAACAGCCGAGCCGAACAGGGCCTTGCCGCCCGCCGCCTGACCTGTCTGAGGGGAGAGCGGGTGGTGTTTGCGGATCTGGACTTTAGCGCAACGCCCGGTAGTGCCTTGATCTTGCTCGGACCCAATGGCAGCGGCAAGTCCAGTCTGCTGCGCCTGCTGGCTGGCCTTTCGCGGCCTTTTTCCGGGGTGCTGACATGGAACGGGCAGGACATTGCCCAGGACCCGGATGCCCACCGTGCCCGTCTGCGGTATGCCGGCCATCAGGATGCAGTGAAACCTACCCTGACGGCGCTGGAGAATCTGTCGGTCTGGGCGGGTCTGGATGGGCTGCCTGATCCCGAGGAGCGCGCCGAACAGGCGCTGGTCGCCTTGGCCATGGACCATGTGGCTGATATGCCCGGCCGGTACCTGTCAGCGGGGCAGAAGAAACGGGTCAATCTGGCCCGATTGGCCCTGGCGCCAGCCGCTGTGGCTCCGCTCTGGCTGCTGGATGAACCGGCCACGGCGCTGGACCGCGACTCGATTGATCGCCTGGCGGTCCTGATCGCCGCTCACCGCCGGGCCGGTGGGCTGGTCGTCCTGTCTACCCATTCTGACCTTAACGTTCCCGAGGCTGTCAGCCTGAACCTGGCCGATTTCGGGGCTACCGCGGATCAGGAGGAACGAGAGCATGAGGCGGTGGGAGCCCAGGGATGAGCGGTTTCCTGCGACTGCTGCGCCGTGACTTGCGGCTGGCCCTGCGTCAGGGCGCTGATGCTGCCATGGCGGTGCTGTTTTTTGTCCTGTGCGTGATCATGTTCCCCTTCGGCATCGGGCCGGAACCGGGCGTGCTGGCCCGGATCGCACCCGGTGTCATTCTGGTGGCGGCCCTGCTGGCTTCGCTGCTCTCGCTGGATCGGCTCTTTCAGGCCGATCATGAGGATGGGTCGCTGGAACTGCTGTCCTTGTCGGCCCTGCCGATGGAAGCGGTTGCGGCGGCGAAAATTCTGGCCCACTGGCTGGTCACAGGGGTGCCGCTGATCCTTGCGGCCCCTCTGTTGGCCCTGTTTTTGAACCTGCCGGCCGATGGCTTTCTGATCCTGCTGGCGACATTGCTGCTGGCCACGCCGCTGCTGAGCCTGATCGGTGGGATCGGTGCGGCCCTGACACTGGGCGCAAGGCGCGGCGGTGTTCTTCTGCCTTTACTTGTGCTGCCACTCTATATTCCCGCGTTGATCTTTGCCGCCGCCGCCGTCGATTCGGTTTTGACGGGGCAGGCAGCCCGGCCACATCTGCTGTTACTGTCCGGTCTTCTCGCGGCCGCCCTGCCGCTTTCGCCCTGGGGGGCCGCCGCCGCCCTGCGCGCAGCTCTGGAATAGACCGTCTGGAACACAAGGGCTGCGCCGCATTGCGCCTGAATGGTTGCATACCCGTTGGAAGTACATCGTTAGCGATTCCCGGCTTGCCCGAAAGGGGGGCTTCCCTTAAATTCTCAAGGCCGGCGTCCAGTGCCGGACCTGCGGACTGTAATGTCCGCCAAGTCAAGCCGCCTCTCGATACCCGGTTCTCCGGGGCACGGTTCCGGCGGCCGAAAAGGGCACTGTGACGGGGGAACGGCGTGTTCGGCTTCTTCATGCGCAGCGAACGGGTCATCATCGTTGATGATGATGACAATATCCGGTCGGTGACCATCGGTCCGCGGCAAAGGTTGCGCCCCGCGCTTTTAGCGGTGGCGGCCTTGTCCGGCATGCTTGTCGCCGGGGCGGGCTGGATGGTAACCGCCTTCGCCCTGCGCGACAGCCGTGACAGTGTTTCCCACATGGATCAGGGGGCTGCCAATCTCGCCACCCAGCTTGCCGACAGTCGTGAACAATTGTCCCGCGTAGCAGGTGATCTGGAACGGGTCCGTGAGGCCCTGGATTCCGCCCTCGCAGAGGAGGCGGAGTCTCGCGCCCGTATTGATGCGGCTCTGGCTGTTTTGTCCGACGCTGACAAAGACGGCTCAAAAACCCCACGCCAGGTTCTGGCGGCCATTCGTAACCAGTTGGCACCGCTGCGCGTTAATCCGGAAGAGGGCGCAGGCCATCTGCGTGCCGCCCAGGAATCGCTGCAACTGATCACCGATATCGGGCAGGAAGCGGCCTCCCGCCGCGCCCAATCCGCGATTACTGCGCTTTCTCTGGCCCTGGAGGAGGCGGAAACCGCCCCATCGCCGCAACCCACCCTGACGCTCGCGACGGAGGGGCTTGGTAAGGCCCTGGCCGAAGCCCAGGCCCAGGCGCAGCGGGCGCGGGCGGAGGCGGAGATGGCTTGGGCCGAACGCAATGACATGGCTGCCGCCAAGGCAGAAAGCGATCGGCGTCTGGAGGAGGTTGCAGCGGGGCAGGTCGCGCTGCTGACACGCCTAACCGAACATGCCGAACTGCGTATCGAAGCCATTGAAGGGGAACTGAAGAATACCGGTCTTAATCTGGATAAGGTGTTGCGTGCGATGGACCAGCCCCCCCGGGGCGTCGGCGGTCCGCTGATCAGCCTGACGGAACTGCCGGCTCACGGCTTGCCAGCCGCCGCGCAGGCCGCTTTGAACCAGCTCGAGTCGCGCCTGGATCGGCAGGCAAGGCTGCGCGCGCTGGCCAATTATCTGCCCCTGACCCCGCCGGTCGATAATTTCTATGTCTCCAGTGGCTTTGGCAGCCGTCGTGATCCTTTCACCAAACAATGGGCGGCCCATACTGGCCTGGATCTGGTGGCCAAGGAAGGGTCACCGGTCACTTTGCCCGCTGCCGGTCGTGTGGCGGCAGTCACCTATGACGAGGGATACGGTCATATGGTGGAGATCGATCACGGGCTCGGCGTACGCACCCGATACGCCCACATGAAGAAAATCATGGTTAAGGAAGGCGAAATGCTGGACCCTGGCCGGCAGGTTGGCACGCTGGGCGATAGTGGCCGCAGTTCTGGCCCGCACCTGCATTATGAGGTGTTGGTGGAAGGCAAGCCGGTGAACCCGCTGCGTTTCATGGAGAGGGGGCGGCATGTTTGCGAAGGTTAAGGAACGGATCGACAGCAGCACCAAACCCGCCGGTCGCCCGGCCAGCGGCACCGGCAACGGCGGGGCCGATCGCCCGATGCCGTCCATTGTCAGCCGCGATATGCGGGTGATGGGCAATCTTGACACGCCGGGGGAGGTGCATGTTGAAGGCATCGTGGATGGCGACATACGCTGCACGAAGCTGATCATCGGCGCTACTGGCACGGTCAATGGCCATATCTTGGCCACCACCGTTCGCGTACATGGTCAGGTTCGCGGCGAAATCAACGCCGAAGAGGTATTCATCCTTAACGGCTCCACCGTTCAGGGCGATGTCGTGCAGACCGTGCTGGAAATTGCACCCGGGGCCAGTTTTGAAGGCGGCATTCGCCGTCGGCAGGGAGACGTACCCGCAGCCATGCTGGCCGCGCCCGTTGCCCCCCCTGTCGAGCTGGAAACGGATGGCGAACCTGAACCACTGCTGCTGGCCACGCAAACCGACGAAAGCCTTGCAGAAGATGTGGTGGCACCGGTCGTCACCAACGAGCCGCCAGAGGCCGCCAATAGTGGCGATGATCTGAGCGAAAAGAAGGTCGGCTGATATCCAGCCAAACCTTCGCTGGCGTCGGCTTACCGGCCATCGCCCGAGGGCGGCGGCGGCGCTGCCATCGGTGCTCGGTCAGGGTCGAGCGCAATGCCCCCCGGTGGTGGGGGCGGCAGGTCCGGATCGCTATGCATCCGGCGCTCATTGATCAACAGACGCGGTGGCCGCATCTCGGCCAGACGGCGGCGTGCCTCAGGCGACAGTTTGCCCAGCACGTCGATGATCCGGTCGGTCTGTGCCTTCTCCAGCGACTGGCGCTCGGCAGCAGCACTTTCCAGTTCGGCTCGCAAGGCGACCGGATCAAACGGCTCGGCACGCACCAGATCACGCAGACGATCAATTCGATCTCGGAACGATCTGGCCTTGACCATGAATTTTTCCATGTCGGAGCCGAAATGTTCCTTCAGTATCTTTGCGTCGGCCTCGGGCAGGTCGTCCATCATCCGATGCATGGCAAATAGCGGTCCGCCGGGGCTGCCCGGTCCGTCCGGTGCCATCATCACCATCTTGTCCCCATGCGTCGATTTGGGGCCAAGCCAACGCGGAACCATGGTGCCCAAAAGGAACAGGTTCAGGCCGACCGACGCCAGAAGCGCGGTCTGTAACAAACGGTCGCGGTTCATTGGAACAGACTTTCCAGGGCGGACGGGGTGAGCAGCGCGCTGGGCAGGTCACTGGCGGCAGTCACGGCGGTTGCCGCAACCTCGCCGCCCTTGCCGGCACCTGTGGCGGTGACGGGGGTAAAGGCCCCGACCAGAATGCCAGCGGCAGTGCAGGCCGCCAATCCCGCTGCACGCGGCACGATCTGCCCCCAGCCTCGCAGCATTGCCAGCGCACGCTGCAAGAAAGGGTCACGCCTCCGCGCCAAGCCCGGCACCGGCAAGTCCTGCAAGGCGCCGGCCACGACACGGGCCACGCGCTCATCCATGATCAGCGGCGGATCCAGCCGATCCAGCATGGCATCCAGCATCGCGGCCTGCTGCTGCTGCATCCGTGCCTGTGGCGAGTTGGCGAGCAGCAACTGGGCGTCGGCCCGAACATCCTCCGGCCATCGCCGGGGTTCGGCCCCATATTGTTCCAGCAGCGCCTGGAAGGCGGCCATCCCCATGGCCGTCTTCCCGCCTGCCTCATTGGTCGGTTCCCTCATTCTTCATCCTCCCCAACGCCCGTAATCCCCAGGGCGGTGAGCCGGCCCCGAAGGGCACGGCGGGCACGGGCCAACAGTGATTCCACTGCCGGCACTGACAGGTCCAGTGACCGCCCGGCCTCGGCGGCACTCATTTCTTCATAATAGCACAGGGCGATGGCCACCCTTTGCCGCTCCGGCAACTCGGCCAGAGCCGCCGCAATGGTATCCGACATCTGCCGCCGGGCAATCAGTGTGCCGGCAGCGGGTGACGGGTCAGGCACGTCCGGGGCGTCTTCTAACGCCTCGAACCCCTGTTTGCGGCGACGGTCGATGCACAGATTGACGACAACACGATGCAGCCAGGTGGAAAAACGCGCGGAACCGCCCGCTTCCCACTGTCCGGCCTTGGTCCAAACCTTGACCCAGGCCTCCTGCACCACTTCGTCCGCTTCCGCTGCGTTGTTCAGAACGCGTTGGGCCACGGATAGCGCACGGGCGCTGTGGCGGGTTGCCAGCAGCGTAAATGCACCCCGGTCCCCGTTGGCAATCCGCGCCAATAGGGTGTCGTCATCCACCATGGGGTCCGCAAGAACCATACCGGTCACGGTCACCTGCGTATCCTTATGTCGATCCCGTCCGGCCGTGCCAGACCTTCGGGCATCACGCCCTGGCAGGTCCAGCGGTGACGGGAGCCGCTTCGTCGCCAGCATGATCCTTCCACGGTCTGGGGGGCCAGTGCCTGTCGCGGGCTGGAATGCGCCGTGGCTGATAAGGAAGAAATTTTTTCCGCACTCCGCGACAGGAATTGTTTGCGTGTTGCGTAAAAGCAATATCGCAGGCTGGTGCCCCATCCCACCCAAAGCACCAGTTACCGCCGATGGCTCCGGACGCCCCATCCACCATCGGCCCAGCGATACAAGGGAAGTCCGCCCCCGGTCGTCCGGTTCCGCCTGCCCGCCCCTTCAATGGCGGCCCCGGAACCGGGGGCGGCAGCCCGAACCTTGTGTAGTTCCTCACTCCAGAGTGCCTGCCCCCGTCGCCCCTGCCTGGGCGACGGGGGTTTCTGATGGCCCCTAACCCCGCGCCGGCACGGTCTGGCTGATCAGGAACAGGGTGGCGGCGGCAGCGACAATGGCCGGACCGGTTGGGATGTCGACTTGTAACGACGCACCAAGTCCAGCCACGACCGCCCCTACGCCGATCAAGGCGGCCATGACCGCCATTGCCTCCGGTGCCCTCGCAAAACGGCGGGCGGCGGCGGCTGGAATGATCAGCAGAGCGGTCACCAGAAGGATGCCCACGATCTTCATGGCCAGTGCGATGATGATGGCGATCATCAAGGTGAAGCCCAGCCGCACGCGCCGTACCGGCACCCCTTCGACCCGCGCCAGATCCTCATCCACTGTCAGGGCCAGCAGCGGTCGCCAGATCCAGCCCAGGAGTGCCAGGACCAGCGCCCCCCCGCCCCAGATGGCATAAAGATCGGCATCGCCCACAGCCAGAATATCGCCGAACAGATAGGACAACAGGTCAACCCGCACCGACCCCAGCACCGCCAGAGCGATCATGCCCAGGCTGAGGGTAGAATGCGAAATGATGCCCAGCAGCGTATCGCTGCCCAGGCGCCGCTGTTCCTGCAACAGGGTCAAGGCCAGGGCAATGGTCAGGCAGACCAGCACGATGCCGGTCTGGGTACCGATCCCCGTCAGGAAACCCAAAGCCACGCCCAGCAAGGCCGAATGCGACAATGTATCGCCGAAATAGGCCATGCGCCGCCAGACGATCACGCATCCCAGCGGCCCCGTGACCAACGCGAGCCCGACCCCGGCCAGCAGGCCGCGTAACAGGAAATCATCCATGACGGTGCCCTCCATGCGCTTGGTCATGGCCGTGAAGATGGTGGTGATCATGGCCGCAGCCTTGATGCTCGCTATGGGCTGTATGCTCGTGGCCCGCCGGCACCACACAGCCATCATCGGCATGGGAATGGTCGTGGCTATGGTGATAAATGGCCAGAGCATCGGCATGTCGGCCAAACAGAGCGACATATTCGGGATGGCGTGACACATCTTCGGGCTTGCCATGGCAGCAGACATGCCGGTTGAGGCAGATCACCGTATCGGTGCGCGCCATCACCAGATGCAAATCATGGCTGACCAGCAGAACGCCACAGCCGCGCCGATTGCGGATGGAACCAATCAATTCAAACAATTCGATCTGCCCATGCACATCCACCGCCTGGACTGGTTCATCCAGAACCAGCAGATCCGGTTGGCGCAACAAGGCGCGCGCCAGAAGCACCCGTTGTAGTTCCCCGCCTGACAGGGTCTGGATGGCGCGGTCGATGGCGTGGGCTGCCCCCACTTCCGCTAGGACCACCTGCATGTCCGCCCGCCTGGCGCGCGACCACAACGACAGGAAACGTGAAACCGGCATCGGCAGCGTAACATCCACGGCAAGACGCTGCGGCATGTAGCCGATTTTCAAGCCGGGAGCGCGCGTGACTGTGCCATCAGTCGGTTTCACCAGCCCGAGACAAAGTTTGACCAGGCTTGTCTTTCCGGCCCCGTTCGGCCCGATCAGTGTAACGATCTCTCCACGACCGATCGACAGGGAAACGGTGTCAAGAATCGTGCGACCATCGCGCGTCAGGCTGATATTCCGGGCTTCCAGTAAAGGGGGGGCTGTCAAAGGGCGGCTCCTCTGGCGCATGCTGGCTGGGCTGCCTTGCGCCTGCCGCAGGGTTTACGCCATGCCCGTCGCCTTGACAAACGTTACATTATAACACATCTGCAGATCACTTCCCCGGTATCAGGTTTCTGTCCATGTTCCGCTCTCTGTCCCTTGCCACCTTTCTGGCCGGTTTTCTGGTACTGCCTGCCCTGGCTGCGGCACCGCCCCCCGATGTGGTGGTGTCGGTGAAGCCGCTGCATTCGCTGGCATCCGGCGTGATGCTGGGCGTGGGCGAACCGTACCTGTTGGTGCGTGGGGCTGCCAGTCCGCACGCGTTTTCCCTGCGCCCCTCCGATGCCAAGGCTCTATCAGAGGCGGAACTGGTGGTCTGGGCCGGTCCGGGAGTGGAGAATTTCCTGCGAAAGCCTCTGTCGACCCTTGGCCGTGATGCCCAGGTCCTGACCTTGGTGAGAGAACCATCGGTCCGGGTGCTGCCGGTGCGCAAGGGTGGGGCTTGGGAGGCGCATGATCATGACCATGCGCATGAAGGCAGGCCCGACGCCGAACTGGACACCGATGGCCATGTCTGGCTGGACCCGCTGAACGCCAAGGCTATCACTGATCTGATCGCCGCCCGGTTGTCGGCGCTGGACCCTACCCGAACCGCCCTCTATCAGGCCAACGCCGATCGTCAGAAGCAGGCTATCGACCGGCTGGATGCGGAAATGCGGGATGCTCTCGCACCTGTAAAGGATCGGCCCTTCATCGTATTCCATGATGCTTACCATTATCTCGAAGACCATTACGGCTTGAACGCCGCCGGGGCGATCACCGTGTCGCCTGACCAGCCGCCGGGTGCTGCCCGCCTGAAGGCCCTGCGCGCACGCATTAATCAGGCTGGCGCCGTCTGCATCTTCGCGGAGCCGCAGTTTGAGCCGGCTCTGGTCCGCACCTTGGCCCAGGGGACCAAGGCCCGTACCGGCATTCTGGACCCCGAGGGGGCCAACATCCCCGATGGGCCTGATCTTTATGGTGAGTTGATGCGCTTCAACCTGCGCTCACTGGTGGATTGTCTTTCCGGGGGCTGATCCCGGACGCCCGGCATGTTATCGGTTCTGCCCAATCGATTTGAGCAGCAGGGGATAGTGATGCGTATCGGGATCGTGGGCGGCAGCGGCCGCATGGGTCAGATGCTGATCCGTGAGGTTCTGGGCACCAAGGAAGCCACGCTGTCGGGTGCGACGGAACGCCCCGGTTCCGCAGCTATCGGTCGTGACCTGGGCGCGCTGATCGGCGGCGATCCGATCGGTGTCGTTGTCACCGATGATCCCGTCGCCCTGTTTGCGGGAAGCGACGCAGTGATCGACTTCACGGCCCCTGCAGCGACGGTTGCCCATGCCGCCCTGGCTGCTCAGCATGGGACTGCCCTGATTGTGGGCACGACCGGCCTGTCCCCCGATGACCATGTCAGGCTGGCGGAGGCTGCGGCCAAGGCTCCCTTGGTAGTGGCTGCCAATTTTAGCCTGGGCGTTACCCTGCTGGCCGGGTTGGTGCGCAAGGTGGCTGCGACCCTGGGCCCGGACTGGGATATCGAGATTGTGGAGATGCATCACCGGCATAAGGTGGATGCGCCCAGTGGCACAGCGCTGGCCTTGGGTCATGCCGCCGCCACTGGCCGTGGCGTCCATCTCCCCGATGTGAAGGATGCCGTACGCGACGGGCATACAGGCGCGCGAACCCCTGGCGATATCGGTTTCGCCACCCTGCGCGGCGGCGATGTGGTAGGCGACCATACTGTCATCTTCGCGACAGAGGCGGAACGCCTGGAACTCTCGCACAAGGCCGGCAGCCGCGCGATTTTCGCGCGCGGCGCTGTTCGCGCGGCCGTCTGGGCTGCGGGCAAGGCGCCGGGCCTCTATTCCATGGATGATGTACTGGGCCTTTAACCGACGGCCATCCCGCGACTAAGACGGTGCACCGCTTCCATCAGCACTTCGTCCCGCTTGCAGAAGCAGAAACGGACAAGGTGTGTCGGGGCGTCGGTTTCAAAGAAAGCGCTGATCGGGATGGCGGCCACGCCGACCTGTTCCGTCAGTTGCAGACAGAAGCGGCGGTCATCTGTAGCGATCTCGCTGGCGGCCAGATCGACGGTCAGAAAGTACGTCCCCGCACAGTGCAGGACGACCAGCCCGGCCGCGCGTAAACCCGCCGACAGAAGATCACGTCGACGCTCCATGTCACGGGAAAGATCCCTGAAATAAGCATCGTCTTTGCCCAGGCCCAAGGCCACCGCCTGTTGCAGGTTGGGCGGGGTGGTGAAGGTCAGAAACTGGTGAGCCTTGATGATGGGGGATAGCAAGCGGGCGGAGCCGGTAATGTAGCCCACCTTCCAGCCTGTCAGCGAAAAGGTCTTGCCTGCGGACCCGATGCGCAATGTGCGGTCCCGCATGCCGGGCAAGGTCATCAGCGGGATATGCCGGCGCCCGTCAAAGACCAGATGCTCATAGACCTCATCGCACAGGGCCGTGATGTCATGGCGGATGACAAAGCGAGACAAGATTGTCAGTTCGTCCAGGGTCCACACCTTCCCCGCCGGGTTTTGGGGGTTGTTGATCAGGACCAGCTTGGTTCTGTCACTGAACGCTGTCTCCAGGTCCGCCTCCGTAAAGGTCCAGTCAGGGGTCTTTAGGCTGACGAAACGGGGGATGGCCCCGGCCCGGCGGATAATGGGAGCGTAACTGTCGTAAAGCGGCTGGAACAGAACCACCTCGTCCCCGGGCTCCAGCAGGCCAAACAGGCAGGCAGCCAGCGCCTCCGTAGCCCCGCTGGTCACCAGCGTCTCGGTCGCCCAATCAACCTCCAGCCCATAGAAACGGGCATTGTGGGCGGCCACTGCCTGGCGCAGGGCGGGCAGGCCCGGCATGGGCGGATATTGGTTCCAGCCGTCAGTCAGATAGCGGGCGGCGGCATCTACAATGTCGGGCGGGCCGTTGCCATCGGGGAAGCCTTGGCCCAGATTGATGGCCTTATGCTGATCGGCCAGCCGCGACATCACCTCAAAGATCGTGGTGCCCAGGGCGGAAAAGGTGCTGTTGCCCGCTTTCATCATCTTGTCCATATCAGGAGGGCATCGCCCTTGTGCCTGACCTGCCAGGTTCCCGTCAAAGTGGCCGGTGTATCGACCGTGTCAGTATCCCGGATACTGACCAGACGCTGTTCTGCCCGAAAGCCATGGCGTGTGCCAGTGTCCCAAGGGGAAGGCCATTCACCAGCCTTGCGGGCGATGAGAATCGGTCCCGCTCAGTTGTTGAGCAGGGCCGCCTGTTCCTCCAACCCATAATGCCGCATGATGGCGGAAAGCCGGCCATTCTCCCGCAGGCGCCGGGTTCCCTCCGCCATGATGCGGGCCAGTTCTGGCGCACGTGGATCGTTCTGGGAGAAGCCGACAAACAGGTCGGCATCATCCTTCAAGGAGTGGGTCACCATCTGCTGTTGCATGCCCATTCGTCGAACCTGCCAGCGCAGGACATTATGGTCATCCAACAGCATGTCGATACGGCCGGCCGACAGCATACGCAGTCCCTGCACCAGATGCGAATAACCAAACCCGCTCAGGACAACAATTCGGTCCGGATTATTGATATTCTTGTCAACATACTCCTGTAGAGTACCGCCATAGTCATAATCCTTGATTACGCCTACGCGGAACCGCTCAAAATCCTCTGGCTTGGCAAAGGTGAAGGTCTGGGGACGGGCCATGACGACCGCATTCGCAGAGTTGCCTTGAGCAATGGCCGGTAGCAGGGCCGCACCATCCATGGTCGAGGCAACGCCAGGCAGGGCCGTGGCGCTACCATCCTTGGCCATGCGTTTCATCGTGGCGAAATTGACAACCCGATACTCGACCTTAAACCCAAGCCCTTCAAATATCTCACGAGTCATGTCGACCATGTACCCCTCACGCCCATCCGCGTCGGGATCGCAGGCATAGGGGCACCAGGGATCGGAGGCGATGATGATAGGTCGTTCCCGTTCCGCTGCCGTTAGTTCACGGGCGCGCGTCTCAAACGTCCCAGCGACAAGGCTCAGGCACGCGATAACAACCGGCAAGGGGCGCATAAGGCGCGGCAAGGTAAAGCGCATAGGGTTGGAATATACGCTGCCCAGTGCCACAAATCACGCGATGACTTCATCGGCGTGAAATAAAGATGATGCAAAGGCGGCCGGCGGGTTGCCTTGCGGAACGCCGCCGGCCGCTTTGCGTAACAGGATTACTCCGCTGCCTGCGCCAGTTCCGCTGGGTTTGAACCAGCGGGCTTGACCCAACGCAGCACCGGCTTGCGGGCGGCCTGGGTCTCATCCAGGCGTTTGCGCGGGGTCAGGCGGGGCGCGGCCTGGAAATGGGCCAGATCACCGGCTTTAGCCTTTTCCGCCAGATGACGCATGGTCCCAATGAACTGATCCAGGGTACGCTTGCTCTCGGTCTCTGTCGGCTCAATCAGAAGGGCCCCATGGACGACCAGCGGGAAATACATAGTCATCGGGTGGTAACCCTCGTCGATCATCGCCTTGGCGAAGTCCAGCGGCGTAACGCCCGTCCCCTTCAAGAAGCGGTCATCGAACAGGGCTTCGTGCATGCACGGGCCCTCGAACGACGCTGACATGACATCCTTCAGGCTGGCCAGGACGTAGTTCGCGTTCAGGACAGCGTCAGACGCCACCTGGCGCAGCCCGTCAGCCCCGTGCGAGAGCATGTAGGACAGGGCGCGGACGAACATGCCCATCTGACCATGGAAACCCTTCAGGCGGCCGAACGGCTGAGCGTCGCCGGCATCCTTGGCATGTTCGACCAGGGCGAACCCGTCCTTGCCATGCACCACGAAGGGCAGGGGGGCGAACGGGGCCAGGGCATCCGACAGGACCACCGGGCCGGAACCCGGACCGCCACCGCCATGCGGGGTGGAGAAGGTCTTGTGCAGGTTGATATGCATGGCGTCCACGCCCAGGTCGGCAGGACGTACCCGGCCAACAATGGCGTTGTAGTTGGCGCCGTCACAGTAGAAATAGCCGCCGGCAGCATGGACTGCGTCGGCGATTTCCTTGATCTGCGGTTCGAACAGGCCACAGGTGTTGGGATTGGTCAGCATGATGCAGGCGACATCATCACCCAGCTTGGCCTTCACGGCCTCCACGCTGACGCGGCCATTCTCTTCCGCCGGGATCGTGTCCACGGTGAAGCCACAGAAGGCGGCGGTGGCCGGGTTGGTTCCATGGGCCGACTCGGGCACCAGCACACGACGGCGGTTGCTTTCGCCCCGCGCGTCCAAGGCGGCATGAATGGCCATCAGGCCGCATAGTTCGCCATGGGCACCAGCACCGGGCGACATGGCGACGGCAGGCATGCCCGTCAGCGTCTTCAGCCAATAGGCCAACTGATCAATCAGTTCCAACGCACCCTGCACGGTTTCCACCGGCTGCATTGGATGGATATCGCCAAAGCCCGGCAGACGGGCCATCTTCTCGTTCAGGCGCGGGTTATGCTTCATCGTGCACGAGCCCAGCGGATACATGGTCGTGTCGATGGCAAAGTTCTTCTGGGACAGGCGCGTGTAGTGGCGCACCACGTCGGGCTCGGCCAGTTGCGGCAGGCCGACGCCAGCGCGCGGTGACAGGCCGCTCAGGCGGGTCGTAGTGGTCACCGGTTTGGGCAGGTCCACACCGACCGCACCGGGATTATCCAGTTCGAAGATCAGCGCCTCTTCCTGCTGCAACGCCTTGTTGCCAGTAAAGGTCACGAGATCGCCGGTGACCGAAACGGAATGGGGGGTGCTGTCGCGACCCTGATTATTCATGGCCATCAGAGAACCTCCTCCAGGCCGCGCACCAGCGCGTCCATATCTTCCACGCTGTTGATCTCCGTCGTGGCGACCAGCAACAGATCCTCCAGCCCTTCGACATCCGGGTAGAGGCGGCTGACCGGCACACCGGCCAGGATGTCGTTGGCCGCCAGCTTGGAGACAACCTTGGCCGCCTTCTTGGGCAGCTTTACCGTGAACTCGTTGAAGAACCCGTCATTGACGACGCTGACGCCCTTGATGGACGACAGTTTGTCAGCCAGGGTCACGGCATTGGCATGGTTGATGCGGGCAAGGCCAACCAGACCCTGTTCGCCCAGCAGCGACAGGTGGATGGTGAAGGCCAGCGCGCAGAGGCCGGAATTGGTGCAGATGTTCGACGTCGCCTTTTCGCGGCGGATATGCTGTTCGCGGGTCGACAGGGTCAGCACGAAACCGCGCTTGCCATCGGCATCCACGGTCTGACCGCACAGGCGGCCCGGCATCTGGCGCACAAACTTGTCGCGGGTGGCGAACAGGCCGACATAGGGCCCGCCGAAATTCAGGCCGTTGCCGATGCTCTGTCCCTCGCAGACGACGATATCGGCACCCATGGAGCCGGGGGAGGGGAGCAGGCCCAGCGACACAACCTCCGTTACCACCACGATAACCATCACGCCCTTGGCGTGGGCGGCATCGCACAGGGCCGTGAAGTCACGCAGATGGCCGAACAGGGACGGGGTCTGAACGACGACGCTGGACGTCTCAGCGTCCAGCAGGGCCGACAGATCCTCGGCGTTCTTCCAATCCGGGGCCTGGGCGCGGATATCCATGCCCATGATGCCGCAGGTGGTTTCCACCACTTCGCGGTAATGCGGGTGCAGGCCGCCGGACAGGATGACCTTGTTGCGCTTATTGACGCGCGCCGCCATCAGCACGGCCTCGGCCGTGCCCGTCGCGCCGTCATACATGGAGGCGTTGGCCACATCCATGCCGGTCAGCAGCGCCACCTGTGTCTGGAATTCAAACAGGTACTGCAGCGTGCCCTGCGTCACTTCCGGCTGATACGGCGTATAGCTGGTCAGGAATTCACCGCGCAACAGCATCTGATCGACCGAGGCGGGGACATGGTGCTTATAGGCGCCGGCCCCCACAAAGAACGGCACGGACGAGGCCGTGACATTCTTCGCGGCCAGACGCGACAGGTGGCGTTCTACCGCCAGCTCGCCCATATGGTCGGGCAGGCCGGCGATCTTGCCCGGCAGCTTGGCATGGTCGGGCACGTCACGGAACAGGGCGTCCACGCTGTCCACCCCGATGGTGGCCAGCATGGACGAGCGGTCGGCATCGGTCAGCGGCAGGTAACGCATCACAGCCCCTCGGTAAACGACTTGTACGCGTCGGCATCCATCAGCGCCTCGAACTGCGCCATGTCCTTGATCGACATCTTGAAGAACCAGCCGTCGCCTTCCGGCGCGGTGTTGACCAGCGACGGGTCATCACCCAGGGCGGCATTGCCTTCCAGCACAGTGCCATCGACGGGCGCATAAATCTCCGAAGCGGCCTTCACCGATTCGACCACGGCGGCATCCTTGCCCTGTTCCAGCACCTTGCCAGCGTCGGGCACCTCGACAAACACCACGTCACCCAGGGCATTCTGGGCATAGTCGGTGATGCCGACGGTGGCGACACCGCCGTCCAGCTTGATCCACTCATGGTCCTTGGTGAAACGGATGGTCATGGGTCGGGTTCCTGAAGGTTTGATGTGTTCTGTACCGCCTCCAACTGTCATCCCCGCGAAAGCGGGGACCCAGCGAGAGGCGCGGTTAGCGCCGATATGAGTCATGTCGCGGCAGACGCCGCTTACACTGGGTCCCCGCTTTCGCGGGGATGACGAAGGGGGTGTAACCTTACCCCTTGAAATAACGGTGCGGTGCAAACGGCATCGCGGCCACCTTGGCCGGCAGCGCCTTGCCGCGCACAATCAGTTGGACCGGGGTGCCGACGGCGGCGGAACCGGCATCGACATAGCCCATGGCGACGGGGCCGCCGGCGGTGGGGCCAAAGCCGCCGCTGGTGATCTCCCCGATGCGGTTGCCGGATAGGTCCTGGATTTCGGTATGTTCGCGGGCAGGGGCCTTGCCTTCGGGCAGGATGCCCACGCGGCGGCGGGCAGGGCCGCTGGCCAGTTGCGCCTGAACCACAGACGCACCGGGGAACCCGCCCTCGGCCTTGCGGCGCTTGGAGATGGTCCAGGTCAGGGCCGCTTCTACCGGGTTGGTGGTGGTGTCGATATCGTGGCCGTACAGGCACAGGCCGGCTTCCAGACGCAGCGAATCGCGCGCCCCCAGCCCAATCGCCTCCACACCCTCCTGGGCCAGGATCAGGCGGGCCAGCCTGTCGGCATCCGCCGCACCCACGCTGATTTCGTATCCATCCTCACCAGTATAGCCGGACCGGCTGATCTGCACCGGGATACCGTCGATGGTTGCGGTGCGCGCACTCATGAAGCCCATCGTCGCCGCTTCCGGCAGCAGGCGGGACAGGATGTCAGCCGTTTCCGGGCCTTGCAGCGCCAGCAGGCCGGCATCATCGCCCAAATAGTCGATGGTGATATCGGCCGGCAGCTTGGCCTTCAGATGGGCCAGGTCGTCCGCCTTGCAGCCGGCATTGATCACCACATAGAGGTGATCCTCAAACCGCGTGACCATCAGATCATCCAGGATGCCGCCGGTATCGTTGGTGAACATGGTGTAGCGGATGCGGCCCGGCGCCAGGGCGGCGATATCGCCCGGCACCAGCGCTTCCAGCGCCTGGATGGTGGCATCAATGCTGGGACCGCGCAGGCGGACCTGCCCCATATGCGACACATCGAACAGGCCGGCGCAGGTACGGGTATGCAGATGTTCCTTCAGCACGCCCAGCGGATACTGAACCGGCATGTCATAGCCGGCAAACGGCACCATCTTGGCGCCCCGTGCCACATGCAGATCATAAAGCGGCGTACGCAGCAGGCTGGTGTCACCCAAGGCGGGGCACTCCCATCAGGACAGGTTTCACCCGTCACGGGGATCGTCCCCGCGGCGGTTGCCCCCCTCTGTCCTGGCCCCTGAGAGATTCGCGGCGCCATTCGGCGTCCACTTACTCCGTCGGTGGGCTGTCGGCCCAGGTGTCCCTGAGCCCGCCTGCTTTCCAGATGTGCCTACCCTGCGCGGTCCTTTTGCCTGAGAGTTTCCGGGGGCGGTTGCTCCTTCGGCGCTGGCCCCTGTCACCAGGAACCAGTCTCTCCCGCATGGGGTCGTCGGCTGATCGGCGTCAAACTACGCTTTGCGGCGTCGCTGTCAATGCAAAGTCACGCAGGGCAATGCCGCGCCGACGTGACCCAACGCCGCGCCTAGCGGCCTTCGTTGGCGTTACGGTTGGCGGCCACCTGTTCGGGCGTCAACTGGAACCCGACCAGCACCTCAAACCAGCGGGCATCCATGGTTTTTGGCACAGGGATCACCTGGGTCAGGGTCTCCTGCGTTTGCGAACCGACCGTCACGCTGGTGGTGAAGCTCTTTTTGGAGATGATGTTGCGGTTCGGATCGGTGACGGCCACGAAATAGGTGACGGGGATGGTTCCACCTGCGGCGCCCTCATTAGCGCGGCCCGTAATCACCACATTAGCGGCGATGGTGACGGACGTGTCATCATAGCCGCAATTGGCCAGGATACCTGACAGGATGGCGACACCCTGGTCGCTGCGCAGGGTGCCCGCATCGCGCAGAATGCCGACGTTGGGGCAACCGGCCACCATGGCGTCATTTTCCGCGCAACCGGCCAGTGTCAGCATACCCATGCCGGCAAGCGCGGCCAGGGTCATGCGGCGGGCGGCTTTCCTGGCGGCCGGAACCGGGCTATGGTCAGGCTGAGTGGTCATCATGGGGCTGGTCATCAAATGTCCGTTCACTTCCATTACCGGGACATGAATGGGCGGCGACCATGTCATAAGAATGGCACCTTCCCACACGCCGGGTTGCGACAATATAGGTGGGCATCCGGCCGCGCAAGCGTGGGCCCCGACGCTGACACGTATCGACAGGGACACTCCCATCATCATGTCCGAGAATAATGCCGTTTCCTCGCTTCCCCCGCTGCATGTGCTGCTGGCCGCTCCCCGCGGCTTCTGTGCCGGGGTGGACCGTGCCATTCAGATCGTAGAGACGGCGCTGAAGAAATTCGGCGCCCCCGTCTATGTCCGGCATGAGATCGTGCATAACCGCTTTGTGGTGGAAAGCCTGGAGGCCAAGGGGGCGGTGTTCGTCAAGGAACTGGACGAGGTTCCGGATGACCGGCCCGTCGTCTTCTCCGCCCATGGCGTGCCCAAGGCGATCCCCGCCGAGGCGCAGCGCCGCAACATGATCTATGTGGATGCTACCTGTCCGCTCGTCTCCAAGGTGCATCGCGAGGCGGAGCATCATCACGAGGCCGGGCGCACGGTCCTGCTGATCGGCCATGCCGGCCATCCAGAGGTGGTGGGCACGATCGGCCAGTTACCGCCTGGCGCAGTGAAACTGGTGGAGACGGTAGAGGATGTAGCGACCCTGACGGTCGATGATCCCGACAACCTGGCCTTCGCCACCCAGACCACCTTGTCGGTGGACGATACCAGCACCATCGTCGATGCCCTACGCGACCGTTTTCCCACGATTGCGGGGCCGAAGCGGGAGGATATCTGCTATGCCACCACCAATCGCCAGGGGGCGGTGAAGGCCATCGCCCCGCGCGCGGATGCGCTGCTGGTGCTGGGGGCGCCAAATTCGTCCAACTCTGTCCGATTGGTGGAGGTGGCACGTGCCCATGGCTGCACCCGCGCCATGCTGGTGCAGCGGGCCGCCCAGATCGACTGGGATCGCTTGGCCAAAGTCCGTACCCTTGGCATCACGGCGGGGGCATCTGCACCGGAGGTGCTGGTGGATGAGGTGCTGATTGCGCTGCGCGAACGGTTCGCCGTGACAGTGGAAGAAGTCGTCACCGCCACAGAAAATGTGATCTTCAAACTGCCGCGTGTGCTGGCGGCTGAATAACACCAACCTACTGCACGCTGACATTGGCCGGCGGAGGACCGGCGGACAGTGGCCCGACCGGTGCTGGAACACAAAATTCCCCCGGATTGGCCACGACCAACAGCGGTTGGTCAAAAAAAGAAGGCGCCGACGGCTGGACCGTGGCGCCTTCTTCCAAGCCGGTGCTGCTTGATCAACCAGCCAGATGGGCCATGTAGGGCAACACCTGCGCGCTGCCATCAATGATCATCTTGATCGCGACATAGAAGATCACGGCCAGGCCGACATAAGCGATCCAGTGGAAACGCGCCAACAGCTTGGCGATAGCCGTCGCGGCGGCGCCCATGAAGGCTACCGACAGGGCCAGCCCCAGGATCAGCACTTCCGGATGCTCGTGCGCAGCGCCCGCCACAGCCAGCACATTGTCCAGCGACATCGACACGTCGGCGATGACGATCTGCACAATTGCCTGGCGCACAGTTTTGGTGCCTTCGGGCGGCAGAGCCTCAGCACCGGGATTGCTTTCACCGGGATTGACTGCTTCGTCCGCGACTTCAGCGCCCAGATTTTCCTGATTGTGTGAGCGGATCTCCCGCCACATTTTCCAGCAAACCCAGAGCAGCAGTACACCGCCTGCCAGCGTCAGGCCGACGACAGCCAAGAGTTGTGTTGTCAGCAGCGCAAAAATGATGCGCAGCACGACCGCGGCAGCGATGCCCCAGAAGATAACCTTTGCGCGGTGGTGCGCCGCGACACCCGCGGCTGCCAGCCCCACAACAATCGCATTGTCGCCGGCCAGTACGATGTCGATCAGGATCACCTGCCATAAGGCGTTCCAGAACGACACTTCAAAAAACATTTCCATTTGCGATTACCCCCACACCCCTTATTCGGCGGCGTTCTTAACATGCAGATGTACTGCGGGCGACGGATAACGAAAAAAGCCCGCCCCTGGATGAGCAGGAGCGGGTTTTGAAGTCTTGGCAGTTGGATCCTGCATGAATGATGACAGGACGCAATTAGCATGAGTAAAGCAAAAGCAAATGTCAAATTTTATTTTTAGTTCGTCAAATAAAGAGCAAAGTGATTACTTTGAGAGAAGGCAAAGTTCATCGTTTCCATTCTTGAATAGAATGGATTCTCGGCGGATAACAAAAATCAACTGGATTGAGCCCGGTTCCGGTTCCGGTGCTCTCAGACGCTGGGCGGGCCCGTGGACCAAGGGGACGCGCGGCCCCGGCAGGTGGCCACCATTTCCAACGATGACGGGCCCATCCCAGCCAGCAGCAGGGCGGGCAGGGTGGCGGACTTCGGCAGGGAAAGGCCATCCTGGCCGTTACTGTCTTCGGTCCCGGTGGGGGCCGGTGCTTCCGGCACGGTTGTCAGCAGGAAGAGCCCGGTATCATCAGCAGGCGGTAGGGGCGCCGGTGATGGGCAGGGGTCGGCCTGTCCTGATAGGGCTGATGATACCGGTGCGTGGACACGGTCAAACGCCGCCGCCGGCGGTGCCAGCAGCAGGAACGATAGGCTCAGCAAAAGGACAAGCAACCGATCAAAGGTCACAGGTCTTTTCCCGGATGACCGCCCCGACCGCCGGGGACGTTTCGTTCATAGAATGGGCGTACTCTGGCGCTACGGCAAGAGGCGGTTACTGCACAGGAGACGCGCCATCGGGGAGGTGCCTTGTGATGATATCGGCCAGTCGGCGGATATCGCCGCTGCGCGGGCTGCCCCGGCGCCAGACCAGCGCCATGGTGCGCGCCGGTGCTGGTTCTACGAAACGTCGCAGCCCAATTTGATCATTGGCAGCCAGTGATGGGGCTGCTAGCGCCGGCAGAAGGGTCAGGCCCAAGCCGCCGGCCACCATTTCTACCAGTGTTGCCAAGGATGTGGCTGCGAAGCCATCTCCTGCCGCTGCGCCAGACAGCGTACAAACATCCAGGGCCTGATCACGGAAACAATGCCCATCTTCAAGCAGAAGCAGGGTTTCTTCCTTCAACTCCCCCTCTTCCACCGACTCAGCGTTATCCAGTCGATGGCCGCGTGGCATGGCGACCAGGAACGGTTCTTTATAGACCGGCAGCGTCTCCACCCCTGGTTCTGTGACAGGCAAGGCCAGCAGCCCTGCATCCAGGTCGCCGGCCCGCAGTCGCTCCAAAAGCCGTTCGGTAAGGTCTTCGCGCAGATAAAGCTTGAGTTCTGGATAGGCGGCCCGCAGCGACGGCAGCACGCGTGGCAGCAGATAAGGCCCGCTGGTCGGGATGACGCCCAGACGCAGGGTACCCGACAAGGGCAGGCCGGAGGCGCGTACGGCCTGCGACAGATCGTCCACCTGTCCCAGAATGACCCGCGCCCGTTCCACCGCATCCTCGCCCGCAGGCGTCAGCAGCACGCGGTGTTTGGTGCGCTCCACCAGGGCTGCGCCTAGCATTTCTTCCAGTTGTTGTATCTGCGCAGACAAGGAAGGCTGCGACACATGGCATGCCGACGCGGCACGCCCGAAATGGAGCGTGTCAGCCAGGGCCACCAGATACCGCAACTGCCGAAGAGTGATGTTCGCCGAGTTCATTGGTTCATCCTATGACGGCAGTCGGAAGATGCGATTGGATTTTGCGGTGCGATACCCACATATCTGTGACGCCTCAGGCCGATAGCTGTATCGGCAGGGGTCTGTTTATGGCACCGCACCATTAATCAACCTAAAAAGTGGAGTTACTCACTATGCTGACCGTTGGCGATAAGTTCCCCGCATTCGACCTGAAGGCTACCGTCTCCACGGACATCAAGTCCGCCTTCACGACGATCAATAACGACACCTATAAGGGCAAGTGGCTGGTCGTTTTCTTCTGGCCGAAGGACTTCACCTTTGTGTGCCCGACCGAGATCGCTGCCTTCGGCAAGCTGAACGGTGACTTCGCTGACCGCGACGCCCAGGTTCTGGGTGCGTCGATCGACACCGAGTTCGTGCATCTGGCCTGGCGCCAGAACCATGCCGATCTGAAGGATCTGCCCTTCCCGATGCTGGCCGACGTGAAGCGTGAGCTGTCCGCGGGTCTTGGTGTTCTGGACAAGAACGAGGGCGTGGCCCTGCGCGCCACCTTCATTGTCGATCCGGAAGGCATCATCCGTTTCGCCTCCGTTCATGACCTGTCGGTCGGTCGCAATGTTCAGGAAGTGCTGCGTACGCTGGACGCTCTGCAGACCGACGAACTGTGCCCCTGCAACTGGCAGAAGGGCGAGGACGTCCTGAAGGTCGGCTGATCTCCCGATCGCTGACCTCCGACGGATGGGCGTCCCGATCCCCCCGATCCTGTGGGGCGCCCATTTTCCCCTTCGCCCTCCCCCCAAATCCCGGGCGAAGGGGCCCCATTTCGGCGTAAGACCGACTTGGTCCTGGCCCCCACGCTGCTGACGGGCGCCGGCACCTTACACCAGTGGCTTGAAATACCGACGCATCGGCATTTCACGTTTCGGCAGCATGGGCCGCCGCCGCGCCAGTCGGCGCGGATACTAACGGTCAAGAATTTTGATCGTTAGTAATACATAACCAACCGTCCCGCGCATCGGCCCTTCCGCGCCGCGCCCGACGCCATGTCCACTCTCGACCGGAGATGAAACCATGTCCATCGACGCGCTGAAGTCGCGCCTGCCCGATTATGCCAAGGATTTGAAGCTGAACCTAGGCTCGGTGCTGACCACCTCTTCCTTGTCGCCGCTCCAGGCCTGGGGCACTGCCATCGCCGCCGCCTATGCCAGCCGCAATGCCGAGGTGACAAAGGCCATCGTGGCGGATGCCAGCGCCCACCTGGATGCCCAGAACCTGACGGCCGCGAAGGCCGCCGGCGCCATCATGGGCATGAACAACATCTATTACCGCTTCGTGCATCTGGCCGATAATAAAGAATATTCCAAGATGCCGGCGCGCCTGCGCATGAACATCATCGCCAATCCGGGCGCTTCCAAGGTCGATTTTGAGCTTTGGTCCCTGGCCGCCAGCGCCGTGAATGGCTGCGGCATGTGCATCGACGCGCACGAACATGAAGTGATCCAGAAGGGCGCCACCAAGGAGAATGTGCAGGATGTGGTTCGCATCGCTGCCGTCATCCACGCTGTCGCCACTGTCCTGGACGCAGAGGACGCGCTGGCCGCTTAACGGTCCGACAGGTTGGTTTGGCTGCGAAAATGCCCCGGTGCCGCAAGGTCGCCGGGGCATTTTGTTACCCCACCACCGCCCGGCCCAGCCGTTCCAGAACGGCGCGCAGTTCGTCATTTTCAATCGGTGCGACCGCAGTTGTCAGTTCGCGTTCCTTGACAGGGTCCAGTCGCTTCAAGGGTTTCATGGCGTAGTTCTTCTGCGGCAGAACCGGCCCCGCATGCACCAGTTTCAGCCGCGCCACGGCACGCCAGCCCATGAAGGAATTGATCCGTTCCAGGATCTGCGGTTCTTCATGCTGGACCAGCAGGGCCGCGGCGCTGGACACCCGCACATGCAGCACGGCATTCTCCCGCCGCCCGGCAGGGAAGGCCAGTTTCTGGGGCGATGTCTGTTCAGCCAGACGACCGCCGACGATGGCGGCCCAGTCGGTTAAAAGCGCGCCAAAGGCCATACCGTCCTTGCCAAGGGCCTTGCCGGCGACGGCATTCAATGTACGTCCAATGCGTTGCGGGCCGAAACCACCGGGGTTGTTCATGGCTGTCCGTTTGTCACCGAAGGCCGGTATCAAAGCAGATCAGGCAGCCGCTGACCAGCCCGATGGCCTGCCCGGGCTGCTGCTGGGCTGGTACGACCAACACCGGCGCGTGTTGCCGTGGCGCTTTGCGCCGGGAGAAGTGGCCGACCCTTACCGGGTCTGGTTGTCGGAAATCATGTTGCAGCAGACGACGGTGGCCACCGTCGGTCCTTACTTCCAGAACTTCCTGGGGCGCTGGCCAACCGTCAAGGATCTGGCCGCCGCCGATCTGGATGATGTGCTGCGCGCCTGGGCGGGGCTTGGCTACTATGCTCGGGCCCGCAACCTACATAAATGCGCCATCGTCGTGGCCAGTCAGCATGGCGGGCGGTTCCCGGACACCGAAGAAGGGCTGCTGTCCCTGCCCGGCATTGGCGCCTATACGGCAGCCGCCATCCTGGCCATCGCCTTTGACAAGCCCGCCACCGCCATGGATGGCAATGTCGAGCGGGTGATGTCCCGTCTGCGTGCTGTGACTGACCCGTTGCCGGCATCAAAGCCCATTCTGCGCGCCCATGCCGCTGCGTTGGTGCCGGCCCGGCGGCCGGGCGATTACACCCAGGCTCTGTTCGACCTGGGGGCCACCATTTGCGCTCCGCGCAAGCCGCGCTGCATTCTGTGCCCTTGGACAGCAGCCTGTGAGGCCCGCAAGCAGGGGATCGCCGAAGATCTGCCCGCCAAGACGGCCAAGGCCCCGAAGCCAACGCGCCGGGCGCTGGCCTTTGTCCTGAGCGATGTTCGCGGGCTTGTGGCCCTGCGCCGCCGGCCGGAAAAGGGGCTGCTGGGTGGCATGATGGAGGTTCCGACGACCCCGTGGGAGGCGGGCCCGGTGCCGAGCTTGGCCACCGCACGCTCACATGCGCCGTTGCCTGGCGTCGATTGGACACTGCTGCCGGGTAGTGTCCGTCATACTTTCACCCATTTCGAGTTCGAGATTAGGGTGGTGGTCGGACGGGCAGCCGGGGCTGGCGGCGGGGCAGATCTCCTGTGGGTGGCGCCGGACGCGTTGGAGGCGCAAGCACTGCCCACCGTCATGATCAAGATATTGCGTCACGCCCTGTACCAAAGGGCAGATGGTTGATGGGGGCGGAGGCCCTGAGCCCATAGATGAGACCTGTTACACGCCGTTCCCTGATGGCGGGTCTTGCAGCCCTGCCGGCCATCCCCGCCATGGCCTCCACGGCCCAACCGACCGTGGAGGCAGCCCTGGTCATGGCCGTTGATGCGTCCGCCAGCATCGACCGGGGTCTGCTGGATTTTCAACTCCGCGGCCATGCCGCCGCCTTCCGACACAGAGCCGTCGCGCAAGCCGTCTCCCGTCCGGGTAGCAAGGGCATCGCCGTCATGTTGGTTCAATTTGCGGGTCCGGAGACGTTGACCACACTGGTGCCGTGGCGCGTGCTGAAATCCGACCAGGATTGTGAGGATTTTGCGGCCACCATTGATGCCGCCCCTGGTGTGTTCATGGGCGGATCGACGGCCCTGGGCAGTGCGGTCGTTCAGGCCGTTGCCCTTTTTGACTCCGCGCCCTTCCGCACCGACAGACGGACCCTGGATATTGTGTCGAACGGGTTCAGCAATGCCGGCATTGATCCGCGTTCGGCCCGTGGCTATGCCGCCGGAGCCAATGTGACCGTCAATGCCCTCGCCATTCTGAACGAATATGACTGGTTGGACGGATACTTTGCCGAGAATGTTATCGCTGGACGGGGGTCATTTGTCCGTACTGCGGACAACCTGAGCAGCTTTGCTGCGGTCCTGCTTGGGAAGCTGGTGACGGAGATGGTGTAAAACAGAAACGGGGCGGGTTTTGACACCCGCCCCGATCTACTTTCAGATCAAGCCAAAGGTTCAGGCCTGCTTTTCGGTCGATTGACCGCGGGTCTTGTACAGCGAGTAGATCACACCTGCCGCCAGCAGACCGAAGGTCACCGACAGCGAGATGGCGGGGTCCAGCTTGCCATAAATCTGGTTCCAGAAGATCTTGCCGCCGATAAACACCAGCACCACAGCCAGCGCATATTTCAGATAGTGGAAGCGGTGGACCATGGCGGCCAGCGCGAAGTACAGCGCGCGCAGACCCAGGATAGCAAAGATGTTGCTGGTGTAGACAATGAACGGGTCCGTCGTGATGGCGAAGATGGCGGGCACGCTGTCTACCGCGAAGACGACGTCCGCAAACTCAACCATCAGCAAGGCCAGGAACAGTGGCGTGGCCCAGCGCACGACCTTGCCGGTCTTCGGATCGGGCTGCTTCACAAAGAACGCATTGCCATGCAGTTCGTTGGTGACGCGCATGTGACGGCGCAGGAAGCGGACCATGGCATTGTCGTCCAGCTTCTTGTCGTCCTTGTCCGCGATGAACAGCATCTTCACGCCAGTCAGGATCAGGAAGCCGCCGAAGATGTACAGCACCCAATCGAACTCAGTCACCAAAGCGGCACCGAGGCCGATCATGATGCCGCGCAGCACAATCACGCCCAGGATACCCCAGAACAGCACCCGATGCTGGTACAAGCGGGGGATGGCGAAGTAACCGAAGATCAACGAGATAACGAACACGTTATCCATGGCCAGCGCTTTTTCCAGCGCAAAGCCGGTGAAATACTGCATGCCCGGCGTCGGGCCCAGATACCACCAGACCCAGGCACCAAACGCCACCGCAATGGCGATATAAAGGGCGGAGAGAACAAGGCTCTCCCGCACGCCGATTTCGTGATCGTCTTTGTTCAGAACGCCCAGGTCAAAAACCAGGAGGGCGATGACAATTGTGATAAAGACCAGCCAGAGCCAGAGGGCCTTGCCCAGAACCGGCTCAAGCATGACCGTAGCGAGAAACTCCATCGGAGTGCCTCCATAAAGATCAGCCGAGTGCTTGCGTCAGCGACGAGGGTTCTATCCGACATCGCAGCCAACGCCTTGGCTGCCAGAGGGGCCCGGATGGCGCTGATATACCACGTTGGTGCGGACTTTCAAGAGGTGCGCTGCAATATTTCTCTGACCTTCGCGATGCGCGCAAATCGGAAAAACGCAATGATGGCAGCCAGTTCCAGGCCATAAAGACCGAATACCCAGTAGCCTTTCAAGAAAAAGTAACGGAACAGATTGATGGGGAACTCGGTCACCGATCGCAGGGCGCCGTAGCGTCGCCCCTTGCCGCGCGACACAATCTCGTCAGCCTGGGCGGTGGAATACCGGTTCAGCTTGTTGATCAGGTCGCTATGGCTGCGGATGGAATAGTGCATGATGATCGGTGCCAGCGCCCTGACAGAGCCACTGTGCATCTCCACCGCGTCATGGGTGGTGCTGTTGGCGAAGCGGCCATGGCGGCGATCATAGAGGCGGATATAATTATGCCGCGGCGCAAAACGGTGGGGCCGCCGCTGATGCGGCAGAACCATCACCGTGCGGATGCGATAGGCTTGATGGGCTGGCATTCGGCCGTCTGCAAACAGAGCACGGATCGCTGCCTCCAGTTCCGGTGCCGGTACCTCATCCGCATCCAGATTCAGCAACCAATCATGTCGGCATTGTTCCTCGGCAAAGCGCTTCTGCGGGCCATAGCCGGGCCAGTCATGATGGATGACGTGGGCACCCAGGGAACGGGCCACGTCCTGTGTGCCATCGGTGCTGCCGCTGTCCACCACCACTATCTCGTCCACCCAGTCGCGGACGGCCGTGATGACAGGTCCGATCCGGTCGGCCTCGTTCAGGGCGATGATAAAGACGGAAAGGGGAAGTTTGTCGGGCATGAAGAGAGGTTAGCACGTCTATGTGACACCCCGCCAAGGTCCGGATGATGCGTTTGTACAGGCGCACCCATTACCAGTAGATCTGGAACCGGCATAAGGGTGCGCCGGCGGCAATGCAGTCTGTCTCTTGGGCTTGTGCCTGCGGATGGATCAGCACCTCGTACAATCGCTCAAACGCACCGACATAGAAGTCGCAAACCGGTACCCCATCATAGCGGTGACGCCCCATAGGGCTGTTCTGGATGGTGATGATCGCGGGAGCAGCCTGCTCCACGGCGAAAATCCCCGACCCGGCAAAGGTCCAGGCATGTTTGGCCACGGCCCACAGCAGAAGCCGGCTGGCCACCCTGGCCGGCAGTCGCTTCAGCAGCCATTGCGCCGCAACGGGGATACGCCGCTCCAGAAGATAATCACCCGTCAGGCGGCCGGCAGTACGGGCCAGTCGGGCCGCGTCGGCCGGACCAAACCGCCGGACGGCGGCATGGTGCAGGCGGATGACCTCCTGTTCCGGCACCATCACACCGCGCAAGGCGTCCAGATAGGGCGCCAGCCCCGCCTCATTCAGCAGGTCTGTGACCCCCCCCTCGCCATGCGCCGTACGGACGGCTTCGACAAGTTGAAGGATGGCATTGGGGCCGATCTTCGCCGTTGCTGACAGCGGCACCCTCCGCTCAATCATGGCCGTGTGCGACATGGTCCTCCGCCAGTTGTTCTTTGCCGCCGCCGCAGGCCATTGCAACGCTGGTCTCATCCCGCGCTGCTTTGCGTTTGCGCGCCTTGCGCGCTTTGTCGGCCGCCGCCTCCCAATCATCATCTTCCGGCAGGGCGACCGTCACCCGGTTACGGTCAAACTTGAAATCGACCTTGCCCTTTGATTGCGGTCCCCAATAATCGACACGGCCAAGGTCATAGAATTTCCGCTCAAACCCGCTCTTCATGAAGGCCTTCAGGCATCCCAGCATGTAGCGGCGCTTGGTCTTGTCCCTGATCCACGGATAATGCAGGAAGGTCTTGCGCAGATAGAAGCGCCGGTAATTGTTCATGACCCGGTCCAGCAGTTCGGACCGCTCCATCGCCTCCGGCTTGATGATCGGCGTAACGAAATTGTATTTCTCGAAATCATAGATTTCGACCTTGTCGCCCAGTTCCTTGAACAGGTCGGAAAAGGGCCAGGGCGTATACATGGCCCAGTTGGCCATGTCCGGATTCCAATCCAGCGCCATCCGATAGGTTTCTTCCAGCGTCTCTGCCGTCTCGTTCTCCAGTCCGACAATGAACTGTGCCTCGGCAACGATGCCGTTGCGGCGCAGCAGATCAATGGCTTTCTTGTTCTGGGCGATGGTGGTTTCTTTGTTGAAACGTTCCAGCTTCAACTGCGCAGCGGCTTCCGTGCCCAAGGAGACATGGATCAGCCCGGCCCGGCGATAGAGCGGCAACAGAGCCTCATCGCGTAGAATGTCGGTGACGCGGGTATTGATGCCCCACAGGACCGGCAGTTTGCGTCGTTCCAATTCTTCGCAGAATTCCACGAATTTCTTGCGGTGGATGGTCGGTTCCTCATCGGCCAGGATAAAGAAGCCGACTTGATGGTCACGCACCAGCGTTTCGATTTCGTCCACCACCTTGATCGGATCGCGGACCCGGTAATTGCGCCAGAATTTCCATTGTGAGCAGAAGCTGCACGTGAAGGGGCAACCGCGTGCCATATTGGGAATGGCCACCCGGACACCCATGGGAATGTACTGATATTTCGGCCATTCCAGAATCGCCCAGTCCGGATTGATGGTGTCCAGATCAGCGATGGGCGCTTCTGATGGGGTGGCGACGATTTTGCCGGCTTCCCGATCGGTGAAGGCGATACCGTTGATGGTGGCGCGGTCCGTCGGCCAGCGGCCTTCCGCAATCGTCCGGCACAGATTGACCAGGATGGCCTCTCCTTCACCGCGTACGATCACATCAATCCAGGGGGCCTCGGTCAGGACCTGCTGATACATGAAGGTGGCATGGATACCGCCCAGAACGGTGACCGCACCGGGATGCACCTCCTTGGCGATCTCCAGAAGCCGTTCGGCCTTGTAAATGGACGGAGTGATGGCGGTGGCGCCGATCAGGTCCGGCTTTTCGGCAGCCAGGACGGCACGCACCTGATCATCGCTCAGATTGTTGGTCATGGCGTCGATGAAGGTGACGTCGGTGAAGCCCGCCTGCTTCAACGCACCGGCCAGATAGGCCGCCCAGGCCGGCGGCCAGTTGCCCGCAATTTCTGCCCCGCCCGAATGGTAGTTGGGATGCAACAGCAGGACACGCATGGCCGTAACCCCCACCCGAATGATTGTCAATCGAGACTGACACTCATAGCGTCAATCGTAATTGACATGAATCAAGTGTGGAATTGTTGGCCGGGCAACGGGTTGTTCTGTAAATGATGTGGTCGGTAACCGGATTATGCGCAGGGTGACGCGGCCCGCCCCTTCGCCGGCGGACCGCCCCGTGCGGGTCAGGCCGCGCGAACAGTCGCCAGGAACCGGTCGACCTCGTTCCCCAGCCGTTCAGCCTGGGCGGAGAGATCAGACGCCGACCCCAGCATCTGGGAGGACGCTGTCCCCGTCCTGAAGGTTGCTTTCTGCACCCCGTCAATGGCCATGGTCACGTCACTGGTCCCAGCCGACGCCTGTTGAACATTGCGGGCAATCTCTGCCGTGGCGGCGTTCTGCTCTTCAACGGCCGCTGCAATCTGGGCAGAGATCGAACTCACATCTTCCACGGTGCGACCGATGGCGCGGATGGCCTCGACTGCATCGTTGCTGATCGCCTGGATGGCGTCGACCTGTGCCGCGATGTCACCGGTTGCCTTGGCCGTCTGGTTGGCAAGGCTTTTGACCTCGTTGGCGACAACGGCAAAACCCTTGCCGGCCTCACCCGCCCGCGCCGCCTCGATCGTGGCATTGAGGGCAAGCAGATTGGTCTGGTTGGCGATGTTGGTGATCAACTCCACCACCGCGCCGATCTTCTGGGAGGCGAGGACCAGACCGTTCACCGTCTCGTCCGTCGCCCGCGCCCGTTCCACGGCAGCCGATGCTTTCTGGGCACTGGTTTCCACCTGGCGGCCGATTTCGGCGATGGAGGCCGCCAACTCCTCCGCCGCGCTGGCCACGGTTTGCACATTGGCCGATGCCTGCATCGCCGATGCCGCGACGGTCGCCGTCTGCTGTGCGCTGTCATCGGCGGCCGTCGACACTGTTTCGGCCGCGGTCTGCATCTTGGTGGCAGAGGAGGCCACAACCTGCACGACACGCTTCACATTCCGCTCGAAATCATCGGCCAGTCTGACCTGCTGGGTGATCACCGACCAGCTCAACATCGCCGCCACATACCGGCCATTGCGATCATTGACCGCGTTGATCCGCAAGGACACGGTGTCCGGGCCGATCGTCAGGCGTGTGGTCCACGGCAAGCGGGCCGTATCCGCGATCACCGACCGCTGGGTTGCCGGGTCCTTGTAGAAAAGGTCAATCGCGGAACCGACCACGCTACCGGCCTTGACCGGCAGGTGTGCTTGCATCCGGTCCAAGGTCTCCAGCGCGGTTTTGTTGGCATAGGTGATGATGCCGGTGGCCGGGTCGGCAAGCATAACATTGATCGGCATGTCGTCGGCCATCTGCTTCAGCCGGTAGGCTTCGGCCACGGACGCGCGCAGTCCGATCATGGACCGGTTGAGCCGGGCCACATCGCCATTGCCCGGGAGTTCCTGGAATGTCATGTCCGTGTCACCGGCCGACAGGCTTTCCAGCTTGCCGGTGACATCGCCCACCGTCCGCGAAACCGACCGCACGACCAGCAGACTGAACAGCGTCACCAGGAAGGCCCCGCCGGCCGCCACCGCGATCAATATCCAGGACAGCAGGTTGATGCTGCTGGCAATGGAGCGTTCAGCCTCTTCCGATTGTGTGCTGAACCGGGCGCGTTGGGCCTCTGTGATCGCGGTGATGGCGTTACCATTGCGGGTAAAATCCACCATCTCGGTGTTGCGCGAACTCTGAATCTCCCCCAGTCGGCGATAGCCATCGCGGTAGGTGTTCATGCCCGCGACCAGATCGGCAGAACGACGGCCGAACGGTTCAGGCAGGGCTGACCGGATGTCGGTGATTTTGGCAACCGCCGCCGCAACCCCCTCCATCGCAGCGCGAATATCCGCTTCCGCACTGGTGGAGCGATACCGCATCCCGGTCAACCGCCCCAGTTGCAGATCGTCGGCCGCCTGGTTGAGCACGGTCGCCGCGCGGCCATTACCGCCCGCCATCATGGCCCGCGCCAGGGCCTGGGTTTCCGCCAGCAGCGCTGGACCGGTACGGTCCAATGTGGCGACAATGCTGGTCCGTTCGGCCACAAATTCCTGCACGTTGGTCCAGTTCTGCCGGTACGCGGCGAACAGTTGAACGATGCGGGCATGATCCGCCACCACGGCGGGGTCGGTGCTGCGCCCCATCTGATCAATTGCGGCCCCCACCGCCGCGATACGTTGTTCAACCTGCGGCAGAATGGCCGGGTCAAATGTGCGCAGCCAGATATTGATCGTGTTGCGCATGGCCCACATCCGGGAGTCGATATCCTGGATATCGTCGGTGCCGGCGACCAGGCCGACATAGTCGGATGTCTGTTGACGCAATTGTTGCTTGGTCAACAAGGCAATGCCGGCAATACCAACCAGCAGGACGATGGTGACAATCAACCCGCCGACCAGTCGGGCCTTAATCGAGGCTTGCAGAATCGTTAACATCATGAACCGTTGGGTGGGGGAGCCGTTATAAGGCTATGTAAGTCGTCATCGTGAAAGTGGAAGTGCCCGTTACACGGAATCGTCGAAATTTATTTTGAAAAAACTCTGGGACCTTGGTGCGCGACGATAATCGGGCGCAGTCAGCACACAAAAAGCATCATTTTTTTAAAAATATGGCTGCGTATCGCCCGCCGACAGAGAGTTCAGATCGTGGCTGCCTGCATCGCCCCGCGATCCGTGCAACAGGATGCAACACATAATGGAGGTGTGTTTCATCCCCCACGCCTTTCGGACTCCGAAAGCCGCCAACTCCGAATGGTAAAAGGCTGCCGGGTATTGATCTGAAAAGTGTAGCAGAACCCGTCCGTAAAGTCAGCAGTTCGGGCGCAGTCATGCGTGGCGCTGTCGGCGAAACGGCCATGGCGGCGATCATAAAGCCGGATGTAATTGTGCCGGGGGGCAAAGCGCTTCTGTGGGCCATAGCCGGGCCAGTCATTATGGATTATCGTGGCACCCAGCGACCGGGCCCGCGTCTGGGTCCCGTCGCTGCTGCCCGCTATCCACCACCAGCACTTTGTCCGCCCAGTCGCGCACGGCCAGGATCACAGGGCCGATGCGGTCGGCCGCGTTCAGCGCGATGATGAAGACGGAGAGGGGGAGTTTGGTGGGCAGGGGGGAAGTATAGCAGGTAAAGGCTGCGGAATGATGGCGGTCTGCCGAAGGGGGCGGACGCAGCCGGGCTTCAGGCTGTCTTTGCAAACAGGACCACGCCCGGCAGACCTTTGAAATGCGTATCACAGGTCAGCAACTCCGCACCTTGCTGGCGGGCAGTGGCATAGACCACGGCGTCGGCGGTGGCCAGCCTGTGCTGTCGGTGCATCTCCGCTGCCAGCAACACGATCCTGGTATCCAGCGGCACGACCACGCATTTCTGCGTGTAGGCAATCACCTGATCGGCCTGATCTTCCCCCAGTTCGCGTACCAGCCACTTCGACAGCTCAAGCTGCACAATGGTCGGGACGATGCAGTGGGCCTTGTCCGGGAATGCCGTCCCCAGCTTTCGGCCCAGGTCACTATCCACCAGCCATTCGATCCAGGCCGAACTATCGACCAACCGCATCGGCGCGGCCATCAATAACGATCCGACCGGTCGCGATAGCCTTCCTTGCTGGCCCCTCTGGCGATGCCGGCAAGCTGCTCCAACTCGGGCACCGGCATCACCAGAACGCCCTTGCCCTTGGGAATGAACACGAACTCCTGCCCGGCCTCCCAATGCTGTTCCTCACGAACGGCCTTGGGGATGGATATCTGAAACTTCGCCGAAAGGGTGGCGGTTGCCGCCATTTCATACCTCCGGAATATCGATGGCACCGTGGTAAGAATATATCCGCCGGTCTGGCAAAGCCAGCCATGTTTGGTCGGGCCCTCCGGCCTTTGTAGAGCAAGGCGCACGGATTAACCTGGCGACAAGCGGGCAGAGAGGCGGGCCATAGCCGTCACAAGCGTGGGAATAGCGGATTTTAAGGGGCAATCGCGCGGCCGCCGGCGACGGCAATTTCGGGCCGGAAGCGGACGGGTGGGTTTATGGCGCGGGGGTGTAAAGGCTGAAAACACAGCCATCTGAAATGACGGGCCTCGCGCCAGCCATCTTATCTGTGACACGCCCCATCCAATTGCCTTCTGTCCGCATGCTTCCCCGTTTGATATAATGGGAAGTAGACTGACAGGAGGCGTCTTACAAGGCGGTTGAAAATTAGTGTCGTGCTGCATAGCGATAATGGGAACGGAAAATGGCTCGCGGCGAAGGGATTAATCCTGAAATACTCATCTGGGCACGAGAGTCCGCGGGTCTAAGCATTGCCGATGCCGCCGACAAGATCGGTCTGTTGCCTTCCGAGACCGCCTCTGCCAGCGATAAGCTGATCGAATTCGAAACTGGCGTAAAAAGTCCAACTCGCAATCAGCTTGTAAAAATCGCGGCTGTGTACCGTCGGCCGCTGATTACGTTTTACATGGCCGTTCCACCCCCAAAAGGAGAGCGTGGCGAGGATTTCCGCGCGCATTCGGTTGGCATTTCCAATCGGGAGAATGCACTCCTTGATGCTCTGCTGCGTGATATTCGCGGCCGGCAGGAGATGGTCCGTAGCCTTCTAGAAGATGAGGATGAAGCGGTCAGGCTACAGTTTGTAGGGGCGGCGAGTATCTCGGATGGTGTCCATTCGGTCGCACGTAGAATCAATGATGCGCTGGGGCTGCCAGAGACTGGACAGGGTCGCCCCGGTGGACCTGATAGTCTGTTCAAGGACCTGCGCTCACGCTGTGAGCATCTCGGAGTTTTCGTCCTCCTTGTCGGTAACCTGGGATCTCACCATTCAGCTCTAACTGATTCCGTTTTCCGTGGATTTGCCTTAGCCGACGAAGTCGCTCCCTTTATCGTCATCAATGACCAGGACGCCAGGGCTGCACGAGCCTTTACACTTATCCACGAGCTGACACACATCTGGATTGGTCAGAGCGGCGTCAGTGGAAGCGCAGAAGATGATGCCGATCCAACGCCTAAGGGGCGGATAGAGCAATTTTGCAATGATGTCGCCAGCGAGGTGCTTCTCCCATCCGCAGCGTTGGCGGAACGCCCGAGCGGACTGGCCGTCGGCGGGAAAGAAGGTGCGCACCGTGTGATCGGCCGAATCGCCGACACATGGAGCGTCAGCGAACCCATGGTTGCGTACCGCTTTCATCGGATGGGATGGATCAGCAGCGTAACATACCGCCAACTAAGCGCGGATTACGCGGCCAGATGGCGAGCAAACAAGGCCCAAGAAAAGGCCAAGACCAAGGAAAATGAAGGCGGCCCATCCTACTACGTGATTAAACAGCACAAACTTGGTAATGCCCTGATAGGTATCGTCCAGAGGACACTAAGGGATAACCTCCTCACGCACACCAAGGCTGCAAAGGTTCTCGGTGTCAAACCCACTGCGGTCGAGCCTCTCCTGCGCCGCTTCGAGGCCGGTCGTGGTGCTATCTTCATTGAGACGAGGAGATAGTCTTGCTCTACCTTCTCGACGCAAACGTGCTTATCCGTGCCCACGAAGATTACTATCCCATCGACCGCGTGCCGCAGTTCTGGGATTGGCTTTTAAAGGTTGCCGATGCTGGACATGTAAAAATGCCGTTTGAGATACACGATGAAATCGCGATTTCGAACGGCCCTTTGAAAGACTGGATATGTGAAGCCGAGGCGAAGAAAAAATTGATATTGGATGAGCAAGTATCCAAGGACTTGCTCCACAAAGTCTTGTCCATTGGCTATGCCCCGGATTTGACCGATAGCGAATTGGAAATGGTCGGTCGGGATCCATTTCTTATCTCGTATGCGTTAGTGACAGCCGACCGGGTGGTTGTCACCAAGGAAGTGTCGAAACCTAGTAAACAGCGTGCAAACCGGAAGGTCCCAGATGTTTGTAACTCGGTTGGCGCCGCATGGATGAAGGATTTTGAATTCTTCCGTGCCATGAATTTCAACACAAGTACAAAATAATCAGCATCCCGATGCGCCCCTACAACAATCATTTAATTAGTAAGACATTAAGTATGTTCTCTTTTTTGAAAATATGATTGATCTGCTCATTGCAATTTGCTCCACGGAGCGGCTGTCGCACCACATGATCGGCTATTGAATGACAGTGATCGGGAATATCTATTTCCGGCCGTATGTCCGAAACGGAGCGCACACCAGCCCCCATCGCCCAATAAAAAAGCCCGGCGGATCGCTCCACCGGGCCTTTTCTTTATTCCACCCCACTGCCGGGTCATCCCGGCGATGGGCGTAGCAACAAGCCTTACTCCGCCGCCGCCGGGGCCGCGAGGTTGCGCAGCACGTATTGCAGGATGCCGCCATTCTTGAAGTAGTCGACCTCGTCCAGCGTATCGATACGGCAGAGCAGGTTGACGACTTCCTTCGACCCGTCGCCGCGGGTGATGGTCAGCTTCAGGTCCATGCGCGGCTTCAGGCCGGCTTCCACACCTTCGATGTCGAAGGTCTCGGTGCCGTCCAGCTTCAGCGTCTTGCGGTTCACACCGGCCGGGTACTGAAGCGGCAGGATGCCCATGCCGACCAGATTGGAGCGGTGGATACGCTCAAAGCTTTCGGCGATGACGGCGGAGACGCCCAGCAGGCGGGTGCCCTTGGCGGCCCAGTCACGCGAGGAGCCGGTGCCATATTCCTGACCGGCGAACACCACCAGCGGCGTGCCCTCGGCCTGATACTTCATCGACGCGTTATAGATCGGCATCACTTCGCCGGTCGGCACATACTTGGTCAGGCCGCCTTCGACACCGTCCAGCATCTCGTTCTTGATGCGGATATTGGCGAAGGTGCCGCGCATCATGACTTCATGGTTGCCACGACGGGCGCCGTAGCTGTTGAAGTCAGCGACGATCACGCCGTTTTCCAGCAGATATTCACCGGCGGGGCTGGTCTTCTTGATGTTACCAGCGGGCGAGATATGGTCGGTGGTGATGCTGTCACCCAGGATGGCGAGCGCGCGGGCGCCCTTCACATCGGACACAGAACCCGGCGTCATGGTGATGCCGTCAAACAGCGGCGGACGCTTGGCGTAGGTCGACTTGTCGTCCCACTTGTACGTCATGCCTTCGACGGTCTTGATCTTCTGCCACTGCTCCGGGCCTAAGAACACGTTGGCATAGCGGCTGACGAACATTTCGCGGGTCAGGAACTGGGCGATCGTGTCCTCGATCTCCTTGTTCGTGGGCCAGATGTCCTTCAGATAGACGGGCTGTCCATCCTTGCCGGTGCCGATCGGGTCCTTGGAGATATCCAGGTGCAGCGTACCGGCCAGGGCATAGGCCACGACCAGCGGCGGGGAGGCCAGATAGTTGGCGCGGACCTGCGGCGACACGCGGCCTTCGAAATTGCGGTTACCGGACAGGACCGACGCGACCGTCAGCTTGCCCGCATCCACGGCGGCGGCAATCGGGTCCGGCAGCGGGCCGGAATTGCCGATGCAGGTGGTGCAGCCATAGCCAACCAGGTTAAAGCCCAACTGGTCCAGATACGGGGTCAGGCCAGCGGCGTTCAGATAGTCGGTCACGACCTGGGACCCAGGGGCCAGCGACGGCTTCACCCAGGGCTTGGTCTTCAGGCCCAGCTCCACCGCCTTCTTGGCCACCAGACCGGCGGCAAACAGCACCGACGGGTTGGAGGTGTTGGTGCAGGACGTGATGGCGGCGATCACGACATGGCCGTGATCCAGCTTGTAATCGGCACCGGCCACGTCGGTCGGCTGGCTGACGGGGCGGTCACCCACGTCGGTGGCCAGGAATTCGCCGAATTCCTTGGTGACGTTGGACAACAAAACCCGGTCCTGCGGACGCTTCGGCCCGGCCAGGGACGGCTCCACCGAACCCAGATCCAGGTCCAGCGTATCGGTGAAGACCGGATCGGGCGTGGAGGCATCGCGCCACATGCCCTGGGCCTTGGCGTATGCTTCCACCAGCGCCACGCGGTCGGCGTCGCGGCCCGTGAAGTGCAGGAAGCGGATGGTCTCGGCGTCGATCGGGAAAATGCCGCAGGTGGCGCCATATTCCGGGGCCATGTTGGCGATCGTCGCACGGTCGGCGAGCGTCAGCGCGTCCAGGCCGGGGCCATAGAACTCGACAAACTTGCCCACCACCTTCTTCTTGCGCAGCATCTGGGTGACGGTCAGCACCAGATCGGTGGCGGTCGCCCCCTCGCGCAGCTTGCCGGTCAGCTTGAAGCCGACCACTTCCGGGATCAGCATCGAGATCGGCTGGCCCAGCATCGCGGCTTCCGCCTCGATCCCACCCACGCCCCAGCCCAGGACGGCCATGCCGTTGACCATGGTGGTGTGGCTGTCGGTGCCGACCAGCGTGTCGGGATAGGCGACGGTGGCGCCGGTCTGGTCCACATCCGTCCACACGGTCTGGGCCAGATATTCCAGGTTCACCTGATGGCAGATGCCGGTGCCCGGCGGGACCACGCGGAAATTGTTGAACGCCTTCTGGCCCCAGCGCAGGAACTCGTACCGCTCGCCGTTGCGCTGGAATTCCAGCTCGACATTCTCGTCAAAGGCCTTGGGCGTGCCAAAGCTGTCCACCATCACCGAATGGTCGATGACCAGATCAACGGGGGTCAGCGGGTTGATCTTGGTCGGGTCGCCACCCAGCGCCACCATCGCCTCGCGCATCGCGGCCAGATCGCAGACGGCGGGAACGCCGGTGAAATCCTGCATCAGCACGCGGGCCGGGCGATAGGCGATCTCGCGGTCGGAACGTTTGTCGACCAGCCACTGGGCGACGGCCTTCACGTCGTCCACGCTCACCGTGCGCCCATCTTCAAAGCGCAGCAGGTTTTCCAGCAGCACCTTCATCGAGAAGGGCAGGCGCGATACGTCGCCCAGACCGGCCTTCTCCGCTTCGGGAATGCTGAAATAATCAACGGACTTGCCGCCGACGGAAAGCGTGCGGCGGGTCTTCAGGCTGTCTTGGCCGGTGAACGTGGACATCGGGGGGTGACTCCTCCAACGGGGTCGCGGGGGTAAATGGCAGACCCTACTCGCCCCGGCTCCAGCGTCCGGGACCGTTGATCTGCCAGGATGGCTTTTCGGAGCGTGGTTTAGCGCTTTTTGCGGTGCGGGGAAAGGGCAGGATGGAGGGATCAGCCCCCGATTTTTGTACAGATCAGGCTGTATTTGCGGCTTGTTGCGAAACGATCTTAATTAGACGTCCGGCGCACCCGTAACCCTGGCCATCGGTGCATAGCGTTCCACTGTGATCTCGGCTTCCCGACATCGGGCCTGGGCGATGTCGTAACTGTTCGGCATGCGCTCGTTCAGCAGCCTTTGATATGGCTGCGCGCGTCAGGCCCAGGATGGTGGCCGCCGCCGTGATCGACAGGTTCAAAGGTGCGATGACCGCGTGCCGGGTGACGCCGCCGGGCTGGCTGACAGACTTCAAGCGCAACCCCGTGATGGCGGTCATCGCCGTCGTCAAACAGCGCAGCGTTCCTGACATGCAGCATGCTCTGAGATATGTACCGCACCGCATCGCACGCGGCGAAACCGCCCAAAAATTTCTCAACCCGGTCATGGAGATTGGTAAATCTCCCGCCCGTACCGCCAGTTTTGAAATAATCACTCTTTTGATGTGGCGTGGTTGACAGGGAGGCTTTTTTCACAGAGATGTCATGCCGTCCGCGCGGGATGCGTTCGTTGCATGGCAGATACCATGCGGGAACCGAGGCGCGATGGAGGGACCCTGTCGATGCTGTCTTACACTGTCCGGCGCCTGCTGGAAGCGATCCCGACATTGCTGGTGATCGTCGCCTTGTCATTCTTCCTGATGCATTCGGCACCGGGAGGCCCGTTCGACAGCGAGCGTGTCCTGCCGCCGGAGATCGAGGCGAACCTGAAGGCGGCCTATAATCTGGACAAGCCCGTGTGGCAGCAGTTCCTGATCTATCTTGCCAATGCGGTGCAGGGCGATTTCGGCCCCTCTTTCACCTATAAGGATTTCTCGGTTTCCGAGCTGATCGGGACGGGGTTCCCCGTGTCGCTGAAGCTGGGCCTGTCGGCCATCACGCTGGCGGTGATCATCGGCTGCACGCTGGGCATCCTGGCCGCCATGCGCCAGAACACCAAGACCGATTATTCGATCATGGGGGTGGCCATGGTGGGGATCACCATCCCCAATTTCGTGATGGCGCCGCTGCTGACCCTGGTGTTCGGCATCTATCTGGGCTTATTGCCGGTCGCGGGTCTGGGGGATGGGTCGTTCCGCAATCTGGTGCTGCCGGTGATTGCGCTGGCCCTGCCGCAGATCGCCATTATCAGCCGGCTGACGCGCGGTGGCATGGTGGAGGTGCTGCGCTCCAACTTTGTGCGCACTGCCCATGCCAAGGGCCTGCCCGAACATCTGATCATCACGCGCCACACGCTGCGGGCCGCCCTGCTGCCAGTCGTCTCCTATCTGGGACCGGCCATCGCCGGTCTGGTGACGGGGTCGGTGGTGATTGAGCAGATTTTCGGCCTGCCCGGCATCGGGCGTTACTTTGTGCAGGGTGCGATCAACCGCGACTACACGCTGGTGATGGGCACCGTCATCACCTATGGCAGCCTGATCGTGCTGATGAACTTGGTTGTCGATCTGGTCTATGGCCTCATGGACCCGCGCGTCCGGTATGACTGAGAGATTGGAAGCCCCCATGGTTCAAGACATCACCGGTAGCGCCAAGCGTGCGGCGCTGATCGAAAAGGCGGGCGAGGATGTGCAGGGTCGGTCCCTGTGGCAGGATGCCCGCCGTCGCCTGTTTGCCAACAAGATGGCGGTAGCCAGCATGATCGTGCTGGGTATCATCACCTTTATGGCGATCTTTGCGGATTTCCTCAGCCCCCATGCCTATGACGAGGTCTATTGGGACTATATCGGCGTTGGCCCGCAACTGGAGGGCAGCCACTGGTTCGGCACCGATGCCAACGGCCGTGACCTGTTCATCCGCACACTCTATGGCGCCAAGGTGTCGCTGGCTGTCGGTGTTGTCACCACGCTGGTCGCCCTGGTGATCGGGGTGATCTATGGCGCCATCGCCGGCTATTTCGGTGGGCGCATCGACAGCATCATGATGCGCATTGTCGACGTGCTGTACTCCATGCCGCTGATGTTCTTCGTCATCATCCTGGTGGTGGTGTTCGGCCGGCACATCATTCTGGTGTTTGCCGCCATCGGCTGTGTCGAATGGCTGACCATGGCGCGTATCGTGCGCGGCCAGACCCTGTCGGTGAAGCGCAAGGAATATATCGAGGCGGCCCGCGCCGCGGGCGTGTCCACGCCCAACATCATCCTGCGCCATATCATCCCCAACGTTATCGGCCCCGTCATCGTGTTCGTGACCTTGCTGGTGCCGGTGGTGATCCTGGTGGAAAGCTTCCTGTCCTTCCTGGGATTGGGCGTGCAGGAGCCGATGACGAGCTGGGGCGTGCTGATCTCCGAAGGGGCCGCCCAGATGGAAAATGCCCCGCACATGCTGATTTTCCCGGCCGTGTTCCTGGCCGTGACCCTGTTCTGCTTCAATTTCATCGGTGACGGTCTGCGCGACGCGCTGGACCCGAAGGACCGCTAAGGGAACGGACAAGATGACCGCAGTATTGGAAGTCCGCGACCTGTCGGTCCGTTTCGCCACACCCGATGGCGAGGTCAGTGCCGTCAACGGCGTCAGTTTCGACGTGAATGAGGGCGAATGCGTCGGCATCGTCGGGGAAAGCGGATCGGGCAAGAGCCAGCTTTTCATGTCGGTTATGGGCCTGCTGGCCCGGAATGGCCGCACCCTAGGATCGGCCAAGTACCGGGGCACCGAACTGGTCGGCATGCCGGTCAAGGAACTGAACAAGATCCGGGGCGACAAGATCGCCATGATCTTTCAGGACAGCATGACCGGCCTGACCCCGCATCTGCGCATCGGTCGCCAGATGACCGAGGTGCTGGTGCAGCACAAGGGCATGTCGGAGGCCCAAGCTGTCAAGCGCGCGCTGGACATGCTGAACCTGGTGCGTATTCCGGAGGCGGCCCGCCGTCTGGCCCAGTACCCGCACGAACTGTCGGGCGGCATGCGCCAGCGCATCATGATCGCCATGGCGCTGCTGTGTGAGCCGGAACTGCTGATCGCGGATGAGCCGACAACGGCGCTGGACGTGACCGTACAGGCGCAGATCCTGGACCTGATGGCCGATCTGAAGCGCGTGACCAAGGCCGCCATCGTCCTGATCACCCATGATCTGGGGACCGTGGCCGGGCTGTGCGACAAGGTGCAGGTCATGTATGGCGGCCGGTTCATGGAGACCGGCACGGTTCGGGATATTTTCTATGAGCCGGCGCACCCGTACGCCGCTGGCCTGCTTTCCTCCATGCCGCGCCTGACGGAGGAGCGGTCGGAAAAGCTCTACGCCATTCCCGGCCAGCCGCCGAACCTGCAGCGCCTGCCCAAAGCCTGTCCTTTCCAGGAACGTTGTGACTTCGTGCATGACCGCTGCGCCACGGAACTGCCGCTGCTGCGCGAGGTCGGTCCCGGCCACACCAAGGCCTGCCATCTGGTCAGCCTTCAGAACCCTGTTACCGACCCGGCGGCTCCGTCGCTGGTTGTCGCCTGATCATGCGGAGTTGATGCCATGTCCAAGGAACTGCTCCGTGTGTCGGACCTGAAGGTCCATTTTCCCATCCGCACCGGTGGTCTGCTGATCGGCAAGTATACGCCGCTGAAGGCCGTGGACGGTGTCTCCTTCACCCTGAACGAAGGCGAGACGCTGGGGATCGTCGGGGAAAGCGGCTGCGGCAAATCCACCCTGGGCCGGGCCATCCTGCAACTGATCAAGCCCACGGACGGCCAGGTTCTGTTCATGGGTTCGGAACTGACGGGTGTCGGCGCCGAGGTGGTGCGCCAGAAGCGGGAGGAGATGCAGATCGTCTTCCAGGACCCGCTGGCATCCTTGAACCCCCGCATGACGGTGGGTGACATTATTGCCGAGCCGCTGACCGTCTACCGTCCCAAATTGTCGAAGGACGAGCGCAAAGCGCTGGTCCGCGACATGATGGCCAAGGTCGGGCTGCTGCCGCAGATGATCAATCGCTACCCGCACGAATTCTCCGGTGGGCAGTGTCAGCGCATCGGCATCGCCCGCGCCATGATCTTGAAGCCCAAGATGGTGGTCTGTGACGAACCTGTTTCGGCGCTGGATGTGTCGATCCAGGCGCAGATCGTCAATCTGCTGATGGACCTGCAACAGGAAATGGGCCTGTCGCTGCTGTTCATCAGTCATGACCTGTCGGTGGTCCGCCATGTCAGCCACCGGGTCATGGTGCTGTATCTGGGCAAAGTGATGGAGATCGCAACCCGCGACGCCATCTATGCCGCGCCGCTGCACCCCTATACCCAGGCGCTGATCTCCGCCGTGCCGGTGCCGGACCCGGATATCGAGAAGAACAAGGAACGCATCGTTCTGGGCGGCGATCTGCCCAGCCCGATGAAGCCGCCATCGGGCTGTGTCTTCCGCACCCGCTGCCCCAAGGCCACGGACATCTGCGCCAGCGATGTGCCCGTCCTGGAGGAGAAGGCACCGGGTCACCGCGTCGCCTGCCACCATTGGGGGCCGCCGGAGAAGAAGCTGGTGTGATGCACAAAAAAGGGCGGGGTTGATCCCCGCCCTTTTGTTGAACGCTTACTTCGGCTGTCCCGGCTGCTGCGGCACCATGGCCAGACAGTTTTCGACGATGCGATAGCACTGCCCCAGGCGGGCCGCCTGTCCGTCGGTGGCGCTGTTATAGACAATGCGCTGGACCACACCGTCCTTCAGCGTGAAAGTGGCCTGACAGTCGCGGGTTTCCGTTTCAGGAAAATCATCGAACCCAACACCCCATCCATACCAGGGCGACCACGGACGGTAATGACCAAAGCCGACGCCAAAGCGCGGCCCGATTCCCGGTGTCGTGACCAAGCGTTCAGACGTGTAGGTGTAGTAATCGACATTATCGACGGTGGCGCTGCGCGTCGGCACACCGGCGCAGGTCAACAGGAACTGCTTTGGCATGCCGATAAAGGCCGTCTGCGCATAGGCTGCCTGATCGGCCTGCGGATTGGCGCAGGCGGAAAGCCCCAACAGCGCACCGGCAGCGATCAGGCCCCGGATGGTCGTTTTGGACGTGAATTTCATGACCGACGCTCCTTGACACTTTTCTGCACCGGCATCCATCGCGTGCCGCCGGCCGCACCGCCCCTGCATTCTTACACGCCAACGAAAGCCGAAGCCTTCGCCGCCGAAACAATGTTCACGCACAAAAATGGCGGATCGTAGGCAATGTTTCAATGCACCCGTAAGGGGTTTGTGTCGGACACAATGCCTCACACCACATCAATCACCAACTTGCCCGCAGCCTTGCCGGTTTCCAGCCGCGTGTGAGCGACGGCAACATCCGCCAGGGTATAGTGGGTCGGATCGACCAGGGGGCGGAGCCGGCCAGACAGGTCGGCCAGCACCCGGCCCTGGTGCGCACGGTCGATGGCAAAACCATGATCGTAGAGCATCGGAAGCAGCATGAAGACCACATGCAGGCTCAGCCCTTTGCCATGCATAGGTGACAGGTCGGCGGTATAGCCCGCTACAATGGTGACCACCTGCCCGTTCAGACGGGCGGCAGCAAAACTGGTGGCAATGTCGCTGCCGCCGGTCGTGTCCAGGACAATATCGAAACCGCGGCCCGCCGTCAGACGTGCCACATAAGCCTCAACCGACTCGGTTTTGTAGTTCACCACCTCATCGGCGCCAAAGGAACGGGCCAGATCGGCCTTTTCATCGGAAGAGACGGTGGTGGTGACGTGGGCGCCCTGCATCTTGGCGATCTGAATGGCGATATGTCCGACACCGCCAGCGCCGCCATGGATCAGCACCTTTTCCCCCGGCCGTACCCGTGCCCGGTCCACCAGTGCCTCCCAGGCGGTAAGGGTGACCAGGGGCAGGGCAGCAGCATCGTGCAGGGACAAGCCCGCCGGCGCCGGCGCCAGCAGCCGCGCATCGGCCGCAACATAGTCGGCATAGGTGCCGGGCAAGCCTTTGACCCCGCCGACGCAGCCATAAACGGCCTGCCCCAGGCTGAAGCCTGTTACCCCATCCCCCAGGGCTTCCACGGTACCGGCCATATCACATCCCAGGATGGCTGGAAGGTCAGGGGCGATTGCCGGGCCATTGCGGCGGATCTTGGTATCCACGGGGTTGACGCTGGCGGCGTGGATTTTTACCAGCACCTGGCCGGGACCGGCGACAGGCGTCGGCACCGTGGCCAGTTCCAGTTTCTCCACACCGCCAAAACCCGTCAGAAGCACCGCCTTCATCATTCTCTCCGTCTGATCATTTGGCCATCACCCTGTGGCCCATCCTTGTCCCGATCACATCCGGTGGGGCAGTACCACCACGCCATCCTCGTCACTATAGACCCACTGGCCCGGGGTGAAGGTACAGTCACCAAAATGAACGGTGATATCGGCCTCGCCCGCCCCGGTCTTGGCACTTTTCAGGGGATTGGTGCCCAGAGCCTTCAGGCCAAGGGGCAGGGCGGATATGGCGACGCTGTCGCGGATCACGCCATGCACGATGATCCCGGCCCAGCCATTCTTGACTGCCAGCCCGGCGATGACATCGCCGACCAGGGCCGATGCCAGCGACCCGCCGCCATCCACCACCAGCACGGCGCCTTCCCCCGGCGTCGACAGGATTGATTTCAACAGCGCGTTGTCGCGGTGACAGCGGACGGTGCGGATGGGGCCGGCAAAGCGGGATTGCCCCCCCAGATTGCGGAACTGTGTCGAGCAACTGGCGATGACGGTTTCATGGGCATCGACCAGATCGGCGGTAGCGAAATCCATCGTTCGATCCTCCGGTTGGGTCAGTGAATATTCAGCCTACAGCCAGACAGGTCCTTAACCCAGGCCCCCGCGACCGATCACCACACGGTCACGCCCCTGATCCTTGGCGGCATAGAGCGCGCGGTCGGCCTCGGCCATCAGGGCTTCCATGGTTGCCGTCCCTGACCCGAAGGTCGCGACGCCCACGCTGACCGTCACGGCGACCGATACATCCCCCTCCGTTACCATCGTGGACGATAATTTGGTGCGGAGCCTGTCGGCAATCTGTGCCGCCGTCTCGGCTGTTGTTTCAGGCATCAGCACAACAAATTCTTCGCCGCCGAACCGCGCGAACAGGTCTGTCTGACGCAGGCTGGTCCGCCCGATATCGGCCAGCGCACGCAGCACCTTATCGCCGAACGGGTGGCCGTGCCGGTCATTGATGCTTTTGAAATGATCCAGATCGAGAACTGCCAGCGACAATGGCCGGTTGAAACGCCGGGCACGTTCCACCTCGGCCAGGGCTTCCTGTTCCAGTCGGCGTCGGTTGGCAATGCCGGTCAGCGGGTCGATATGGGCTTGTTCCTCCAGCTGCAGTTCAAGCTGGAAACTGTACCGGGCGGCATGTTCCAGGGCCAACGCCAGGATGAAGGAAGCAAAAATGCCGGTTCCGACAAACATGATGACATTAAAGCGGGTGAAACCATCAATACCCTGCACCCACAACAGGACCAGAACCAGGATGAGGCCCGGCAGGTTGACCAACGGTGCCTGCCGGGCGCGTGTCACCACCACCGCTGACACAGTGGGAAACAGCGCCAGCCCGGCCGGACCGTAAAGGAAACCATCCTGCAAAAGAAACTGCGTAAGGGCGATGGTGACGGTTCCCGCCGAAACGGCCATCATCCCCACCGCCTGGAGACCCCGGGGCGTCAGACGCCGGTACCGAAATGTCCAGGCGCAGCCCAGCATGATGAAGGTTCCGATGGTGCGGATCATCAGACAGGCCAGGAACTGTGAAGGATCGAGCAGCCAGTCCCATAACAGGAAGCTGAAGAGGGACACAGCGCCGGTAGCCACCGGCGCGGCCAAGGCGTCATTAAGGCGGGCGGCGCGCCAGACATCGAAACGCTGTTCTGCGGCGGCATCAAAGGTCGGTAAAAGAAAAGCCATCCGCCCGCCCGGCCCGTCTGCGCGGGCTGATCATTGTTTCCAGGGTCGCAGAATGTTGCGCCAAGGAGCGGGGGATAACAACCCACCATCGGGGGAGAATTATCGAACGGTCGGACGAAAACGCACTTGAGTCGAACAAGCGTTTGAACGATGCTGTCGGCCAACCATCCGATAAAATTTCAGGGGAAACATTCATGTCCACCGCGATCAACCGTCACTGGCTGCTGCTGGACCGTCCCAAGGGCGGGAATTTCAGCGAGGTCCTGTCCCTGCGTGAGGCGCCGGCGCCCGATGCGGGTGAGGGCCAGATCCGGGTGCGGACCGTCTATCTGTCGCTGGACCCGACCAACGCCGTCTGGATGCAATATGACAGCTACCTGCCGGCGGTCCCGCTGAACACCACGATGCGCGGTCTGGTACTGGGTGTGGTGGATCAGTCCAACCATGCCAAGTTCAAGGTTGGTGACATCGTGACGGGCATGGGCGGCTGGGCTGACTACACTGTGGCCGATGGCGCGTCCTTCAGCCGCGTACCAAACATTCCGGGCCTGCCGTTGCTGGCCTATATGGGCCCGCTGGGCATGACGGGGGCCACCGCCTATTTCGGCCTGCTGGATATTGGCAAGCCCAAGGCCGGAGAGACGGTTGTTGTGTCTGCTGCCGCCGGGGCCGTCGGCTCGCTGGTCGGGCAGATCGCCAAACTGAAAGGTTGCCGGGCTGTCGGTATTGCCGGGTCCGCCGATAAGTGCAATTGGCTGACGGGTGAACTGGGTTATGACGCCGCCGTCAACTATAAGGAAAAGGGCTGGCAGAAGGCGTTGAAGAACGCCGTACCGGACGGCATCGACATCTATTTCGAGAATGTCGGCGGCGAGATCACCGAGGTGGCGCTGAGCCTGCTGAACACCAGGGGCCGCATTCCCTTCTGCGGCGCCATTAGCCAGTATAACTCAACCGAGCCGGGGCCGGGCCCCCGCAACCTGTCCGTCCTGGTCAGCCGCCGGGCGCGGATGGAGGGGTTCCTCGTGCTGGACTACGCCCCCCGCATGGCGGAAATGTATGCTGAGATGGGTCCCTGGCTGGCCGCCGGCCAGATCAAGTGGAAGGTGGAACTGGACCAGGGTCTGGAGAACACCCTGACCAGCTTCGACAAGCTGTTTACAGGTGGCAATACCGGCAAGTTGGCCGTGAAAGTGTCGGACGAGCCGGTGCGGTAAGGCACCGGCTGGGCCGAAACAACAGCCCCCTTCCGATCCATCGGTGGGGGGCCTTTATCCTTCCGCATCCCCCTGCTGTCCCGGTGCCGCGCTTTGAAACGCGGCCAGCGTCTGGCAATGGGCGTCGATGGCCACCAGCTTCGGATAGGGGGTCAGGTCAACCCCGAATCGCCGTGCGTTAAACATCTGCGGCACCAGGCACAGATCGGCGACGCTGACGGCACCGCCGATGCAGAAATCCGGCCCTTCCACCATCTGTTCCAGGGCCGCGAACCCCTCCGTCGTCCAATGCGCGATCCAGGCCTTCACGGCCTCCTCCCCCTGACCCAGAGGGCCGCGCAGATAAGTCAGGACACGCAGATTGTTCAGAGGATGCAGGTCCGCGACAATCGCCAGCGCCATGGACCGCGCCCTGGCGCGCGCCGCCGGATCGGCGGGCAGCAGGGCAGGCATCGGGTACCGTTCTTCCAGATATTCCAGGATGGCCAGCGATTGCGGGATCACCGCGTCGCCATCCACCAATGTTGGCACCAAACCCTGCGGGTTGACGGCGCGGTAGGCGGCCGCCTTCTGCTGCCCGCCATCCTTCAGCAGATGAACATAGGCCGGGTCCCAGGCGATGCCTTTCAGCGCCAGGGCGATGCGGACGCGATAAGCGGCGGAGGATCGGAAATAGGTGTGAAGCTGCATCTTCGTGGTATCACCGGCCAGGGATTGTGAAGGCATGGAGGGGGCGATGGCCCGTCCGTTGGAAGGCAGGATAGCATTGGTCACCGGCGCCTCCCGCGGCATCGGTGCGGCCATTGCCGAACGGCTGGCCCGTCACGGGGCAGATGTGGCGGTCCATTACGGGTCCCACCGGCAATCGGCCGAAGATCTGGCCGAACGCTGTGGCCGCGAATATGGGGTGCGGGCGCAGGCCTTCCAGGCGGACCTGGCCGACCTGTCGGACCGGGGTGGGGCCGTGGCCCTGTTCGCTGCCGTGTCGGCATCGCTGGGCGTGCCGCACATCCTGGTCAACAATGCAGGCACAGGCCGGTTTGGGCCGATCGCGGAGATCAATGCCTTGGAACTGGCCCAGGTGCTGGCCGTCAACGCCGCCACGCCCTTGCTGATGGCACGCGAGGCGGCACGGGCCATGCGGCCCGGTGGGCGGATCATCAATATCGGCAGCGTCATCACCGACATGCCCGTGGGCCTCCGTTCCGTTTATGCCGCCTCCAAAGGTGCCGTGCATGCCATGACCGGTGTCCTGGCGCAGGAGTTGGGGCCGCTGGGCATCACTATCAACACGGTCGCCCCCGGCGTGACGGCCACCGACCGGTTCAAGGCCGGTGACCGGTCGCGGGAAGGGGAGATCACCAAACGCACCGCGCTGGGCCGCATTGGCGAGCCCGAGGACATTGCCGCAATTGTCGCCTGGCTGGCCGGTCCCGACGCGGCCTGGATCACCGGTGAAGTGATCCGGGCCAGCGGGGGCTTGCGGGGACTTTAGGCCTCGTACTTTACCACCTGCTGATCGATGGCACCGAACACGGACCGCCCATCCTTGTCCTTCATCTCGATCCGTACGCGGTCGCCGAAGCGCAGGAAGGGGGTGCTGGGCTTGCCGTCGCGGATGGTCTCGATGGTGCGGATTTCGGCGATGCAGCTATAGCCCAACCCACCTTCCGCGACAGGCCGGCCCGGACCGCCATCAGGGTCCTTGTTGGACACGGTGCCCGAGCCGATGATGGTGCCCGCCGAGAGAGGCCGCGTCTTGGCCGCATGCGCAATCAGGGTGGGGAAGTCGAAGGTCATGTCGATGCCGGCATTGGGTTTGCCGAAAGGCTGCCCATTGATGGCGGACAGCAGGGCCAAGTGCAGCTTGCCGCCATCCCAGGCATCGCCCAGACTGTCGGGCGTCACGGCCAGGGGGCTGAAGGCGCTGCTGGGCTTGGACTGGAAGAAGCCGAAACCCTTGGCCAGCTCGTTCGGGATCAGGCCGCGCAACGATACGTCATTGACCAGCATGACCAAGCGGATATGGGCCCTGGCCTGGTCCGGGGTCACCCCCATGGGCACATCGCCGGTGATGACGGCAACCTCGCCCTCCAGATCAATGCCATAGGCTTCGTCCGCCATGAGGATCGGGTCATGGGGCGACAGAAAACTGTCGGACCCGCCCTGGTACATCAGGGGATCGGTCCAGAAGCTGGGCGGCATCTCGGCATTGCGGGCCTTCCGCACCAGCTCGACATGGTTCACATAGGCCGACCCATCCGCCCATTGATAGGCGCGTGGCAGGGGGCTGGCACAGTCGGCCTCGTCAAACGGCTGGCCCTCGATCTCACTGGCGTTCAGCTTGGCCGCAACCGCGGTCAGGGCGGGGGCCACGCTGTCCCAATGGTCCAGCGCCTGTTGTAAGGTCAGCGCGATATCCGGCACAGGCACACAGCGCGACAGGTCATCCGACACGACAACCAACCGGCCATCACGGCCTTGTTGCAGGGAAGCGAGTTTCATGGGGGAACACTCCAGGACGGAAATCCGTGTGTTGGCAGGCGGTTACGGCTTCACGCGCCAGCTATCGGCATAGACGGGGTTTTCCACGCCGTTGGGCAGGTCCGCCACCTCCAGCGCGTCACGGGTATCGACCATGACGGCATATTCATCCGTGGCCGGCTTGGTCTGCACCAGCATCTTGCCCAGCGCCTTGGGATGCGGCCCATGGGTGAAGCCCGACGGGTGGAAGGTCATCATGCCGGCCTTGATGTTATCGCGGCTGAAGAAGTCGCCAGCGTGATAGAACAGCACCTCGTCATAATCATCGTTATTATGGAAGAACGGGATTTTGATGGCACCCTCATCCGTTTCAAACGGGCGGGGGGCAAAGGTGCAGATCACAAAGCGGTTGGCGACGAAGGTGGTGTGGGCGCTGGGCGGCAGATGGTAGCGGTGGCTCATCAGCGGCCGCACATCCTTCACATTCAGGCGCACCGGGGCCAGATCACCCTTCCAGCCCACGGCATCCAGCGGGTTGAACGGATAGGTGACGGTGCTGATGGCGCCGCGCCGCTTCACCAACACGCGCCAGAACCCGCCGGGGCCGTGATCCGCCTGTTGGTCCAGAAATGCCGCGTTGATCCTGGGTGTGTCCAGGATGGCGGGGTCGAATACGGCATGCGGACCGACCAGGCCGCGGTCCGGTAGCTGGTAGATCGATCCCGTCGCTTCGATCAGCAAGGCCGTCACCGGCTTGGTGGGGGACAGGCGCCACATGGTGCCGCGCGGCAGGACGACATAGTCGCCCGCCGTGATGGTCAGGTGACCATAGTCGCAGAAAAGCTCCCCCGCGCCCTCATGCACGAAGATCAGATCGTCGCCATCGCCATTGCGGGCCAGATGGTCCATCGGCGTGTCACAGCGCCACATGCGCATGCGGCAATGGGCATTGAACAGCACCTCCTTCGCCCCCCAAGGACCCGCCGACATGCCTTCCACCAACTGGTTCAGGTCGAAGGCGCGCGGGCGCAAGGGACCTTCCCAACTGGTCCAGCCGGTAGGGGCGTTGCGGTGATACATGTGCGTGGCGGGCCCGAAGAAACCTTCACGGCCCAGTTCGCGTTCATAGGTGCCCGACGGCAGGTCGGCATGGGCCTGGCGCGAGGATGTGCCCTCAATCCGGGGGAAGGAAATGTATCGGCGCATGCTGATCTCCCGCTACAAATCGTATCGTTTCACATGAAACGAATATGCGGGATCAATGAGGGGCTTGCAAGTCCGCTTTCGGCAGGCCACCCTTGCGACATGCTCGACCTTGATGATTTCCTGCCTTATCGCCTGAACGTCCTGGCCAAGCGCGTGAGCCGCGAGCTGGCGCGCCGGTATGAGGCGCAGTTTGGCATTTCCATCCCGGAATGGCGCGTGATGGCGATTCTGGGTCGCGAGCAGCCGCTGTCATCCAACGACATTGTGGACCGCTCGGCCATGGATAAGGCCAAGGTCAGCCGGGCCGTCACCGCGTTGGTGGAAGCGGGGCTGCTGTCGCGTGATACCCACCCATCGGATCAGCGCCTGCTGCGCCTGTCCTTCACGCCCAAGGGCCGGGCGCTGTACGAGAGAATCGCCCCGCTCGCATTGGAGTGGCAGGAGCGCTGGCTGAACTGCCTGGACGAGGTCGAGCTGGCCCAGTTCAAGGCCCTGTCGGCAAAGCTGGAAGGCCAGTTGGAGCAGTTGGCGCGCGACGTTTTATAGTCAAGCTGCCTATCCTTGCGGCAATAGCGAGAATTGTCGCGATTGTCCCCGCTACGGGGTTGTTTCAGTGCAGCATTGAATGCTTAACTGCCTGACATGAAAGGGGGCGGCGGACGGACATCCCGCTCCCGTAAGACAGGGGAACGAAAGACGATGAGCCTTCGCCTTGGGGGTGCGGTCGCCCTGGCCGCCGCGTATCTTGCCTTCACCGCCGCACCGGCCCTGGCCGGCCCGACCCTGGATGCGGTCAAAAGCAAGGGACAGTTGACCTGCGGCGTGAATACCGGTCTTCCGGGTTTTTCCAGCCCCGACAGCCAGGGCAAATGGACGGGCCTGGATGTGGATATCTGCAAGGCTGTTGCGGCCGTCATCCTGAACGACACTAGCAAGATCCGGTACACCCCGCTGTCGGCGCAGCAGCGTCTGACGGCACTGCAATCGGGTGAGATCGATCTGCTGGTCCGCAACACCACCTGGTCGCTGACCCGCGATGCGCAGGGGTTGGATTTCGCACCCGTCGTCTACTATGACGGCCAGGGGCTGATGGTCCCGAAAAGCCTGGGTGTGACGTCCGCCAAACAACTGGATGGCGCCACGATCTGCGTACAGCCGGGCACCACCACGGAACTGAACCTCGCTGACTGGTTCCGCGCCCACAACCTGACCTTCAAGCCGGTGGTGATCGAAGCGCTGGACGAGGTCAATGCCGCTTTCTTCGCTGGTCGCTGCGATGTGCTGACCACGGACATTTCCGGTTTGGCTGGTGTTCGCGCCTCGGTTGCGACCAAACCCGATGATTTCATCATCCTGCCGGAAGTGATGTCGAAGGAGCCGCTGGCCCCCGTGGTCCGCCATGGTGACAATCAATGGCGCGACATCGTGAGTTGGACGATCTACGCCCTGATTGAGGCGGAGGAGAAGGGGATCACCCAGGCCAATGTCGATGCCAAGCTGAAGGATACAGACCCATCGGTGCAGCGCCTGCTGGGTGTGCAGGGCGACCTCGGTGTGGGGCTGGGTCTGGACAAGGCCTGGGCCTATCGCGCCATCAAGGCCGTGGGCAATTATGGCGAGATTTTCGAGCGAAATATCGGCAAGAAGACCCCGTTGAAACTGGATCGCGGCCTGAACGCGCTGTGGACCAATGGCGGGCTGATGTATGCGCCGCCGATCCGCTGACCTGACGCCCGGAACCTGACTCCGATGCGCGACAGCAACGCAACCGTGACCAAGGCCGCCCCCCCACCGGGGGCAGCGGCCTTTCATCTGTCCATCAATAATCCCGTTGTGCGGGCCGTCCTGGCACAGCTTGGTGTGGCCCTGGTTGTCGCGCTGGTCGCCTGGTATCTGGTCGGCAACACGATGGACAATCTAGCGCGGCTGTCCATCGCGTCGGGCTTCGGCTTTCTGGACCGGGAGGCAGGGTTCCAGATCGGAGAGACCCTGGTCGAGTTCGGGCCTCAGGACAATTATGCCACGGCCTTTCTGGTCGGTATCCTGAACACGTTGAAAGTGTCAGGGGTGGGTATCCTGCTGGCCACCGTTCTGGGGGTGATCCTCGGCGTGGCGCGCTTGTCGTCCAACTGGCTGGTCGCCCGGATCGCCGCCTTCTACGTGGAGACGGTCCGCAACATCCCCCTGCTCTTGCAGCTTTTCCTGTGGTATGGGCTGCTGACGGAAGGGCTGCCGGGTCCGCGACAGGCGTTGTCGCCGTTGCCGGGCGTGTTCTTGTCCAATCGCGGGCTGAAACTGCCCGCCCCTGCCGATGACCCGATCTGGGCCTGGGTGGCGGCCTTTTTCGGGCTGGGTGTCATCTTGACACTGATCGTCGCCGCCTGGAACGCCAAGCGGCAGGCCGCGACAGGCCAGCGCTTGTCCATGCTGCCCATCGGGTTGGGTCTCATCATCGGCCTGCCGCTGCTGGTCCTCCTGGCCAGTGGGGGCGGGGCCATCGACATGCCGGTGTTGCAGGGCTTCAACTTCCGCGGTGGCATGACCCTGTCGCCGGAATTCGCGGCCCTGCTGTTCGGCTTGGTCATCTACACTGCCGCCTTCATTGGCGAGATTGTGCGGTCGGGTATCCTGGCTGTACCCAAGGGCCAGACAGAGGCGGCGACGGCGCTGGGGCTCACACGGGGGCAGTTGCTGCGGCTGGTGGTCCTGCCGCAGGCGCTGCGTGTCATCATCCCGCCCACCACCAGTCAATATCTGAATCTGACCAAGAACAGTTCACTGGCCGTGGCGATCGGCTATCCCGACTTTGTGTCCATCGCCAACACCACCATCAACCAGACGGGGCAGGCGGTGGAAGGGGTGCTGGCGATCATGGCGGCCTATCTGGTCATCAGCCTCAGCCTGTCCTTCCTGATGAACTGGTACAATAGCCGTGTGGCGCTGGTGGAGCGGTAAGATGAGCGTGACCGAAACCACCCAGGATCGCGTCGCCCCCATCCGCCCCCACCGGGGGCCACTGGCCTGGGCGCGGGCCAACCTGTTTTCCACCTGGTACAATACGCTGCTGACGCTGCTGATTGTCTGGCTGCTGATCCGCGCCGTTCCCGGTATCGTGGAGTGGGCCCTGATCAAGGCCAGTTGGACCGGCGATGCGGCGGACTGCCGGGAGGCCGGCGGCGCCTGCTGGGCGTTCCTGGCGGAGAAGTGGCGTTTCATCCTGTTCGGGACCTTCCCCGATGATCAGCATTGGCGCCCGACGCTGGCCATCCTGTCGATGATCGGTACGCTGGTCCTGTCGGCGGATCGCCGCCTTTGGGGCAGGCCGCTGCTTTATATCTGGACCTTGGGCATTGGCTTTTCGGCGCTGATGATGTTCGGCGGTGTGCTGGGCCTGGATTATGTGCCAACAGAATTGTGGGGCGGTTTGCCGCTGACACTGGCCCTGTCCATCGTCGGGTTGATGGCCAGTTTCCCCCTGGGCGTGCTGCTGGCGCTGGGCCGGACCTCTGACCTGCCCGTCATGCGTGGGCTGTCGGTGGTCTATATTGAACTGGTGCGCGGTGTACCGCTGATCTCCATCCTGTTCATGGCGTCGGTCATGCTGCCGCTGTTCCTGCCGGCGGGCGTGTCCATCGACAAGGTGCTGCGCGCCCTGATCGGGATCTGCCTGTTCTCTGCCGCCTATGTGGCGGAGGTGGTGCGCGCCGGCCTGCAGGCGATCCCCAAGGGACAGGTGGAGGCAGCCAAGGCCTTGGGCTTGGGCTATTGGCAGCGCCAGCGTCTGATTATCCTGCCTCAGGCCCTGTCCCTGGTAATCCCGCCGCTGGTTAATTCCTTCATCGCCAGCTTCAAGGATACCAGTCTGGTGATTGTCATCGGCCTTCTGGACCTGCTGTCCACCGCCAAGTCCGCCCTGACCGATCCGGCCTGGCGCGGCTTCTACAAGGAAGCCTACCTGTTCGTGGGCGTCATCTATGTCCTGTTCTGCTACGCCCTGTCCCGCTACAGCCGGTATCTGGAGACCATCCTTGGGCAGGGGAGGCGGCGGTGATAGGCTGTATGCCGATGTTTGCCTTTGGCCAGGGAGAGCCGTAATGACCCAGCCTGCTGAAAAGCTGAAAGACATGGAGCGTGACGAGGCGGCCCGTCGCAGGCAGGAAAAGCTGGAAGCCTTGCGCAGTGACATCCAGGCAGGGCGCGATAGTGGCTCCGTCGGTCACATTCCGCTTGACGAGATGCTGGCCAAGGCAAGAAGGCGGCTTAATGGCGAGTTATGAGTTTAGTGCCCTCGCAGAGGAGGATGCACTGGACATCTGGTGTCATATTGCGGCTGACCGTCCTCTTGCTGCCGACCGGATGCTGTCCCGTATCCATCAGGCGGCAACCCGTTGTGCCGCCTTTCCTGGATTGGGGCGCAGGCGGCTGGAACTAAGCGATGACGCCCGTGTCTTGCCTGTCGATTCCTATCTACTGATTTATCACGCTGTCCCTACCGGGATCATCATCGACCGTATTCTCCACGCCGCGCGCGATATCGACACGGAGTTTTCTGAATGACCACCGAAGCCATCATCGAACTGCGCGGCGTCAATAAGTGGTACGGCGCTTTCCATGTGCTGCGTGACGTCAACCTGTCGGTTGCCAAGGGGGAGCGGATTGTGATCTGCGGGCCGTCCGGGTCCGGCAAATCCACCACCATCCGCTGCATCAACCGGCTGGAAGAACATCAGGCCGGCGACATTATCGTGAAGGGCGTGCCGCTGGATGATGACGTGCGCCATGTGGAGAGCATCCGCCGCGATGTCGGCATGGTGTTTCAGCAGTTTAACCTGTTCCCGCACCTGACGGTGCTGGAGAACTGCATCCTGGCCCCCATGTGGGTAAAAAAGCAGCCGCGCGCCGAGGCGGAGGCGAAGGCCCGCCTGCTGCTGGAGCGGGTGCGCATTCCAGAACAGGCGCTGAAATATCCGGGCCAGTTGTCGGGCGGACAGCAGCAGCGTGTGGCCATTGCCCGCGCGCTGTGCATGGACCCGTCCATCATGCTGTTCGATGAGCCGACCAGCGCCCTCGACCCGGAAATGGTCAAGGAAGTGCTGGATGTGATGAGCGATCTGGCCGCCTCCGGCATGACCATGCTGGTTGTCACCCACGAAATGGGTTTTGCCCGCCGCATGGCCGACCGTGTGGTCTTCATGGACAAGGGCGAGATCGTGGAAGTGGCCCCGCCGGACCAGTTTTTCGACGCCCCGCAGAATGACCGCACCCGCGCCTTCCTGGGTCAGGTCTTGAGCCACTAACCCTGTTTGCCGATCCGCGCGGACGCCCTTTGGTCAGGTCATGGTTTCTATGGTCGGCGCCGGCGACCGGCGCCGAGCGATTGCCGTGAGGGGCTCCAGCTCAAACCGAAAGCCGGGCGCCGCCATGTCGAGCACAATCAAGTGCGGCGCCATCTTGGCAAACAAGCCCAGTAAGGCCGCGGCGCGCCGCTTCTTCCAGGCATGATCCACCGGCTGCCCTTGTGCGTTCAAGATCAGGCCGGGGCTTTCCGCCCGCGCCCACGCCACAGGCAATAGCCACAGGGTCACCCCGTCCGGAATGGTTGCCGGCGCCAGCCCGCCCCAGGCCAGCAACACCCTTTCCCCCTCTGCTGCCAAGCGACCAGCCGCGTGCAGGCGCGCCGCCTGCTGTTCGGCCTGCAGGGGTTGTGCGCGGAATAGAATGCTGTGCGGATATTGGGGAGGCGGCATCAGGACCGGTGGAGGGCTGGACAGCGAGGGGCGCTTGCGTCACCACTATGACAACAAGGTGCCACCGACACAAAATCGGCGCCGCAGGGAGGGTATCATGGTCGCCAACCTGACCGCGCAGGTCGAGGCGCTGCGGCGTCTGCCTCTTTTCAAGGATGTTGAGACGGCGCAATTAAAATTACTGGCCTTCACCAGCGAAACGGCCTGCTTCAAGGATGGCGAGGCGCTGTTCCGCCAGGATGAACCGTCCGACGCCGCCTATGTGATCCTGGAGGGCCGAGTCGATATGATCATCGACACCCCGACCGGACTGATCGACCTGGGTACGTTCGCCGGCAGTGGTATCATCGGGGAAGTGTCCATCCTGTGTGACCGACCGCGCATGGCCACGGCCTTTGCGGTGGGGGATGTCGCGACCTTGCGCATTGGCCGGGATGCATTCTTCCGGTTGATCGAGGAATTTCCCCGGATCGCGCTGCCCATGCTGCGCGATGTGGCCCGACGTCTGGAGTTCATGACGGTCGAGCTGAGCCGCGCCCGCGCCTAAACAACCCGGTCCACACTGCCTATCCCGACCGGATGACTTCCGCTGCCTGGGCCGGCTTTGGCATAAAGCAGCTACCATTGTTGCAAGGGAGGGGGACCCCCATGGCCCGTCACGCCCACAAGATGCTGCTGCCTCTGGTGCTGCCGCTGTTTCTGGCGGCCTGTTCGACCAACCCGGTCACCGGCGACCGTCAGATGACGGCCCTGATGCCACCGGAACAGGAAGCGGCCATTGGCGCCCAGCAGCATCCGGCGATGCTGAAAGAATTTGGCGGGCGGTATGAAAATGTGAACCTGCAGGCCTATGTCGACCGGTTGGGCCAGCAGCTTGCCGCCAAGACGGAAATCCCTGGTACACGATACACCTTCACGGTTCTGGACAGTCCCATTGTCAACGCCTTCGCCTTGCCGGGGGGCTATGTCTATGTCAGCCGGGGCCTGATGGCGTTGGCCAACAGCGAGGCGGAACTAGCCGGTGTGGTGGGGCATGAAATCGGCCATGTCACCGCCCGGCATGCCGCTGATCGTTACGGGCGTGGCGTATTGGCGCAGGGTGGGGCGGTGCTTGCCGGCATTCTTCTGGGCCAGGGGGCAGGACAATTGGCGCAGCAGGGTGCGCAGGCGGCGTTGGCCAGCTTCTCCCGCGGGCAGGAACTGCAAGCTGACAATCTGGGCATCCGCTACATGACGGCGGCCGGATATGACCCACGGGAGATGGCAGGCTTCCTGGCTTCCATGGGGCGGCACGCGCAGTTGGAAGCGCTGCTGGCCGGGCAGCCCGGCAAAGCGGACCAGTTCAGCTATCTCCAGACCCATCCGCCGACGGGCGACCGGGCCGAACGGGCGGCGGCAGCAGCATCCATGACACCGGGTGCGCCCTATCTGATCCGGCAGGACGAGTATATGCAGGCCATCAACGGCATGATCTATGGCGACAGCCCGGACCATGGGTTTGTGCGGGGCCGGGTCTTTGCCCATACCGGGCTGGGCATCCGCTTCGAGGTGCCGGACGGGTTCCGTCTGTTGAACAGCAACGAAGCGGTTCTCGGTCTCGGGCCGTCCGGGTCGCAGATCGTGTTTAGTGACGCTCAAGCGCAGGGCGCCTTCAGTGCGGCGGACTATATCGGCAATGTCTGGGCCAAGGGTACAGCCTTGGCCGATCTGCGCAGCCTGAGCATCGATGGCATACCGGCGGCTACGGCCGTGACCCGTCTGGCAGGCCCCCAGGGTCCCGTCCATGCGCGGCTGGTTGCCATTGCCGGCAATGCCGGTCGTTATTATCGCTTCCTGCTGACGGCGCCACTGGAACAGGCAGGGCGGCTGGATGCCGTCTTCCTGTCATCGACACAGCAGGGGTTCCGCCGCTTGACCGCTGCGGAGAGAGCCGGGCTGAAGCCCTATCGCATCAAAGTGGTGCAGGTGAAGCCAGGACAGACGGTGTCAGACTTCGTTGCTGCCTTCCCGCTGAAGGATTACGCGGAGGAACGGTTCCGCGTTCTGAACAACATCCCGCCCGGCACGGAGCCGCGCCCCGGCATCTGGGTGAAGACCATTATCGAGGGGTAGCGGGGGGCCGGTTCTTGCCGGCCACCCCCGCTGTCCTGTAGGGTCGCCGTCCATGAAGACCCTTCTCACACTGCCCGCTTGCGAACAAACCACGGCCAGCAAAGGCCGCTGGCGTTTGCCCATCATGCTTGTCCTGACCCTGGGTTTTGGTGGCCTGATGCTGGTGGCGGTGGCCAGCGTTTTCTGGCTGGGTGTTCAGACCTCGGGTCGGAATACCTACAACCTGCTGGCGGACAAGGCCGAACTGGCCATGAACATGGTGGAGGCGCGGGTACGGGCACAACTGGACCCAGCGCGCAACCAGGTCGATTACCTGACCAACCTGCTGGCCATGGGTGAGGTATCCATTGAAGATGTCGACCGGATCGAGACGTTGACGCGCGGGGCGCTGGCGTCAACGCCACAGGTCGCGGGTGTCGGCATTATCAGGGCCGAGGATGGCCGCCTGCTGGGAGCAGCCCGTATCGGCAGTTCGGAATCAGCCCTCTCCATGGATAAGCCGGCCGATACCGGGAAAATCCTGGACGATGTGTTGCGCACCGGGTCGCCGCACTGGCTCGATCCCATCTGGGCGGACGAGATCGATACGACCGTGATGCCGGTGCAGGGCCCCTTGCGTAAGGATGGGAAGTTTCTGGGCGCTGTTGCCTCGGTCGTGGGTTTCAACGGCCTGTCACGCTTTCTGCGGGATGCTGGCAAGGGTGATGGCGCCGATATTTCTGCCTTTATCCTGTTTGATGACCATTACGTCCTGGCCCATCCCGCCCTGGCTGAACGCAAGTTCGATTTTTCCAAGGTCACGGGCCGCCCCCCGTTGCCGACCCTGGCGGAGGTGGGGGACCCGGTTGCGGCGGCCATCTGGTCGGTCGTCGGGCCGGATGGGGTTGGCACAAAACTGGCCAAATGGAACGAGGGCAAAAAGGTCGATACCCGCGTCCATGAACGGCGCAGTGATGTGCAGTTTCGCCAGGCAGAGGTCGGGGGGGTCTCCTACTTCTATCTGCTGCGCTCCATCTCCGATTATGGCGAACATCCGTTCACCCTGGTCGCGGTGATGCGCGAGGAGGATATGGACCGCGAGATCGAGCGGTTCCAGCATCTGCTGGTGGTGGGGTTCTGCATTCTGGTCGTATCGGTCCTGGTTGCTATGGCGTTGGGCAAGATGATCAGTAGCCGTATCCGGCTGTTGTCGGGTGCTGCCGTCGCCCTGCGGGACCTGGATTTCCAGAATGTGCCACGTCTGCCCGACAGCCGGTTCCGGGAAGTGGCCGATGCCGCCGCCGCATTCAATGCCATGGTCAGCGGCTTGCGTTGGTTTGAAACCTATGTGCCGAAATCCCTTGTGCTGCGGCTGATCCGCCGCGACGGGGTTCAGGCTGAAATCCCGTCAGAGGAGCGGGAGGTGACGGTGCTGTTCACCGACATCAAAGGCTTCTCCGCCATGGCTGAGAAAATGTCGCCGCAGGATACAGCGGACTGGCTGAACCGGCACTTTACCCGTATCGCTGCCTGTATTGAGGCCGAAGGCGGGACGGTGGACAAGTTTATCGGCGATGCGGTGATGGCGTTCTGGGGCGCTCCTGATGACCAACCTGACCATGCTGCCCGCGCCCTGCGCGCCGCCCATGCCATCGCCCAGGTGGTGGCGGAAGAGGCGGAGGAGGCCCGTGGCCGGGGCCTTCCACCGGTCTGCCTCCGGGTCGGGGTGCATTCCGGTCCGGTCATTGTTGGCAATATCGGCGCTGCCACCCGTATCAATTACACCATCGTCGGTGACACCGTGAACACCGCCGCCCGACTGGAGGCCTTGGGCGGAGAGATGATGGGTGACGAGTGTTATGTGGTGCTGGTCAGTGATGACACGGTCCGGTCTGCCGGGACGTGCACCGTGGATATGCCATTGACGCCGATTGGTGCCTTTTCCCTGCGCGGCCGGGTGTCGCTGGTCGATGTCTGGCGGTTGGAGATACCGCCGCTGGTGTGAGGCGGCGCCGCGTCCATCCCGATCAGATCACAGGATAGGGCCGGCATGGACGCGCGGCCCCGGCCATTCCATGCCATGAAAGCATGTGGAACTGCCGGCAACGTCAGGGAACGCAGGCACCTGCTGCCGCACACTCGACATCGTGTCCCATAACGTCCACTCTGCCCGCCGGATTTGCCGTATGGACCAGGGGCTGACGATGTTGCGCCGCCTTCTGACTTTGCTGATCTGCCTGTTCTGTGTCTTGCCGGCAGCGGCGGGGACGGTCCTGCGCGTGGGCAACGGACCAGACAGTGAAAGCCTTGACCCGCATCGGGCGGTAGGGGCCGGCGACAGCCGTATCCTGACCGCCCTGTTCGAGGGGTTGCTGACCCCCGATGCCGCAGGCCGCATGGTGCCAGGGGCGGCCGAGCGGTGGAGTGTCAGCGATGATGGCCTGACCTATACCTTCACCCTGCGCGCCGATGGGCGCTGGTCGGATGGCACGCCAGTGACAGCGGCGGATTTTGTATGGTCCTGGCGCCGGGCAGTAGACCCGGCCACCCGGCCGCTATTTGCCGATTTTCTCTATCCTGTCCTGAATGCCGAAGAAATCGCAGCGGGCAAGCTGCCGCCGGATCGGCTCGGTGTAACGGCCCTTGATGACCATGTTTTCCAGGTCCGCCTGAAGGCGCCAAAGCCCAACTTTACCGATTATCTTTATCACCGCGCGACATACCCTGTTCACCGGCCCAGCCTGGAAAAGCACGGCGTTGGCTTTGCCCGCGCTGGCAATCTGGTGTCCAACGGCGCCTACATGCTGATCGAACAGGTGCCGCAGTCCCATGTGACGGTGGCCCGCAATCCGCATTTCCATAGTGCCGCCAGCGTTGCCTATGAGACCGTGCGGTTTTATACGACGGAGGATAGTCAGGCAGAACTGCGCCGGTTCCGGGCCGGCGAACTGGACATCACGGAAACCGTGCCTTCCGGTCAGATCGAGTGGGTACGGGAGAACCTGCCCGATGACCTGCATCTGGCGCCCCGCGCCGGGATCAACTTCATCGCGCCCAACATGCGCAACGAACCCTGGAAATCCAACAGGGCATTGCGGCTGGCCTTGTCGCTGGCCATCGACCGGGAGGGGATCGCCCGGCGTGTCCTGCGTGATGGGGAACCAGCCTTTACCTTTGTGCCGCTGGGCCTGCCCGACTATGTTCCGGCGATCCCGCCGCAAGCAGGCTGGAGCCAGGAAGCACGTGATGCCCTGGCCCGCACCTTGTTCAAAGAGGCTGGGTATGGCCCGGAGCGACCCCTGACTGTCAACCTGCTCTATGCCACGCGGGAGGCAAATAAGCAGATCGCTGTGGCCATCGCGGCGCGGTGGCAGTCAGTCCTGGGGGTGCGGACGGTTCTGGAAAATCAGGAATCCAAAGTTGTGTTGAGCCGTATGCGCGACGGTTCCTACCCGGACCTGCTGTTGCGTGAATGGTTCTGGGTTTTTCCTGAGAAATATCTGGAAATCATGCGTAGTCGAGAACAGCGCAATGGCAACGGCTACCAGAACCCCGCCTTTGATGCCGCGATGGAGACGGCGGACAGGGCCGTCAGCCGCGATGATTTCGCCCAGGCGCTGCAACGGGCCGAGGATATTGTGCTGGCTGATGCGGCGCTCATGCCGGTCACCTTCGCCACCAGCCGCCATCTTGTATCGCCGCGGGTGGGCGGTTGGGTCGACAATTTGCGCGACAGCCACCCGGTACGTCATCTTGCACCGCAATAATCTTGGTTGCATGAAATTCTGGTCGCACACCACTTAAGCCATTGAGGTTTTGTTTGAATTCCGCCAGCCTTCCCTGGAGAGAACCGACGGTTGGAGGGTGTGCGCATGGGCGCGGATAGCTGGCGGTTATGGCCGGCAAGGGCCTTGCGGAAGGTGACGGACCTGTTCCTTCCCGCACCCATGCGCCAGCGTGGATTTGATGAAAAGGCCCTGCTGCGTGGCCGCGCCTTCATCCGTGTCACGCTGCTGATCCTGGCCGGTATTCTGGTCCTTTACAGTGTCTGGGCCATTAAATACGGCCCGTTAGCGCCGGGCAGTCTGGCCTGGGCCGCATATGGGGTCCTGGTGGGCGGTAACCTGGTTCTGGTGCGCCTGTTCGGCTGTTTCCACCAGACCACCGTTGCCAACAATCTAGCCGGCCTCAGTCTGGTTGCCTTTCTGCTGCATCAGACGGATGGGATTGCTTCCCCCCTGTTGCCGTTGTTTCTCATAACACTTTCGACCACGGGGAATTTCGGGGGCAACCGGTCTATTCTTTATTTCTCTGCCGGCTTCCTTGCGGTGATCTGCGGCACCTATGGTTGGCAGATTTACGCCGGCACGGCCCCGCATGACATCCATAGCCGATTCGCCATTTTGCTGACAGCGCTGCTGATGCTGGTGCTGGCGAACCTGTCCGCGCAATCGGCGCGCACCAGGACGCGACGCATGCTTGCCGAGGCCCATGATGCGGCGATCGAGGGCCGCCGGCGTGCCGAAGAGGCACAGGCCGCCGCAGAGAAAGCACTGGTCGAACTCCAGCAAGCGCAGGCCCAGATGGTCTTGCAGGAGAAAATGGCCAGTCTGGGCTCCATGGTTGCGGGGGTCGCGCATGAGGTGAACACACCGGTTGGCCTGGCGGTGACGGGGGCCTCTCAATTGCGTGCCGAAACCGCCACCATCATGGCCTTGGCAGAACAAGGAAAAATGCGGCGTTCGTCCTTTGATGAATATCTGAAGGTGGTCGACGAACTGGCGAACCTGATCGAGAAAAATGCGACCCGGGCCGCAGATTTGATCGAGTCCTTCAAGGAAGTGGCTGTGGATCAGTCTTCGGATGCGCGCCGCCCCTTTGACCTTCGATCTTATGTGAACGAAGTGCTGGTCAGTCTGGCACCGCGCATCCGCCATGCCGGACATATGACGGAAATCTTCATCCCCGATGGGATCAGGATTGACGGATATCCTGGGGCAATGGCGCAGGTGGTGACCAATCTTGTGATCAATTCCGTGGTCCATGCCTACCCGGATGGGAAACGCGGCGGCAGGTTGCGGCTGGTTGCCAGCCGGCTGGACGACGAGATCATCGAACTCACCTACAGCGACGATGGACGCGGTATCCCGCGAGAACTGTGGTCCCGTATTTTTGAACCCTTCTTCACCACCCGTCGTGGGCTGGGCGGGTCCGGCCTGGGGCTGCATCTTCTGTACAATATTGTCACGGTGCGGATGGGCGGCACCGTGCGGGTCGGGGCCGCACCCCAGGGCGGGGCTATGTTCACCCTGACCTTTCCCTGTATCAGCCCCGGACGGCTGCCCGAACCCAGGGATAGCCGACTGTCCACCGATCATGTTGCAGTGCAATAATGCGGTTGTGGCAGGGCTGTCGCGGACCCGTCGCTTGCGCCGGCAGGTGCCTTACGCCTAATCTTGCCCGGTGATGGCGACAAGCTGGGGCCGGATCCGGACCCCGCACGTGTGAGGAGAGGAACCATGGTCGAAGTGGTAATTGCCGGTGCAGCCCGCACCCCGATCGGCGCCTTTAATGGCGCGCTCGGGTCGGTGCCCGCACACAAGCTGGGCGAAGTGGCCATCCGTGCCGCCCTGGAACGCGCCAAGACCGACGCGGCGGAAGTGAACGAGGTCGTGCTGGGCCATGTGCTGACGGCTGGCCTGGGCCAGAACCCGGTCCGTCAGGCCGCCATTGCCGCTGGCATCCCGGCAGGTCGTACGGCCTATGCCATCAACCAGATCTGCGGTTCCGGCCTGCGCGCGGTGGCGCTGGGTTATCAGTCGCTGTTGCTGGGCGACACCGACATCGTGGTGGCCGGCGGTCAGGAAAGCATGAGCCTGTCGCCCCACGCCCTGTATATGCGTGGCGGCACCAAGATGGGCGATACGTCCATGGTCGATACCATGATCAAGGACGGCCTCTGGGACGCCTTCAACAATTACCATATGGGTCAGACGGCAGAGAATGTCGCCGCCAAGTACGGCATCACGCGCGAGGAGCAGGACGCTTTCGCTGCCGCCTCCCAGAACAAGGCCGAGGCCGCCCAGAAGGAAGGCCGGTTCAAGGATGAAATCGCTGCCGTGACGGTGGCGGGCCGCAAGGGTGACGTGATCGTCGATACTGACGAATATCCCAAGCATGGCACCACCATCGACACGCTGGCCAAGCTGCGTCCCGCTTTCTCCAAGACCGGCAGCGTGACCGCCGGTAATGCGTCGGGCATTAATGACGGGGCCGCCGCCCTGGTGCTGATGCGCGCCGACAATGCTGCCAAGCGTGGTGTCGCCCCGCTGGCCCGCATCGCGTCATGGGCGACCGCCGGCGTCGATCCCACCATCATGGGCACCGGCCCCATCCCGGCCAGCCGTGAGGCGCTGCGCAAGGCTGGCTGGTCCATCGACCAGTTGGACCTGATCGAAGCGAACGAGGCTTTCGCGGCACAGGCCATTGCTGTCAACCGCGACCTGGGCTTCGACACGGCCAAGGTCAATGTCAATGGCGGCGCCATCGCCCTGGGCCATCCGATCGGCGCGTCGGGTGCCCGCGTGCTGGTGACGCTGCTGCATGAGATGGTCCGACGGGATGCCAAGAAGGGTCTGGCGACCCTCTGCATCGGCGGCGGCATGGGCGTGGCACTGTGCGTCGAACGCGACTGAGATGAGGTTCAAGCGGGGGTGCCAAAAGCACCCCCGTTGGCTTTCAGGGTTCGGACCTCTGAGGCACATCAAGGCGGCAACCCGCCGCTGGTATTAAAGTTCAGTGATTTACAGCAGGCCTGAAGGCCACAACAACGGGGGAAACAAATGGCACGAGTGGCATTGGTGACGGGTGGTACGCGCGGCATTGGTGAGGCGATTTCCGTCGCGCTGAAGGATGCCGGCTACATCGTCGCCGCGAATTACGCCGGCAATGACGCGGCCGCCGCCGAATTCACCGAACGCACCGGCATCAAGGCCTATAAGTTCGACGTGTCGGACTTTGAGGCCGTGAAGGCATCTGTCGCACAAATCGAGGCTGATCTTGGCCCCGTCGATGTGCTGGTCAATAATGCCGGTATCACCCGTGACGGCACCATGCACCGCATGAGCTTTGAGCAGTGGAACGCCGTCATTCAGACCAATCTGACAAGCTGCTTCAACACCTGCCGCGCCGTGATCGACGGCATGCGTGAACGCAACTTTGGTCGTATCGTCAATATCGGTTCGATCAATGGGCAGGCTGGTCAGTATGGTCAGGTGAACTATGCCGCCGCCAAGTCGGGCATCCATGGCTTCACCAAGGCCCTGGCGCAGGAAGGGGCCGCCAAGGGCATTACGGTCAACGCCATCGCGCCCGGCTATATCGACACTGACATGGTCCGCGCCGTGCCCGCCGACGTTCTGAAGAAGATCGTCGCCAAGGTGCCGGTGGGTCGCCTGGGCCAGGCCTCGGAAATCGCCCGTGGCGTGCTGTTCCTGGTGGCGGACGAAGGCGGGTTCATCACTGGCTCGACCCTGTCCATCAATGGCGGCCAGCATATGTATTAAGGCGTGTGCGGGCGGGCGCTGGCAACGGCGTCCGCCCCTGTCTTTGGCTCTATCGTTACGCCCCGGCCTTTCCCAGCGATTCCATGCGCTTGACCAGCCGGTCGCGGCGCTTTGTGGGCATGTTCTCGACCATACCGATCAGCGTGTCGGCATTGGGCCCCAGGCCGGCAAAGCCCAGGACATTGCGTTTGAAGCTGCGCACCCCGTGCGACAGGAAATAGAGCCGGTAGATCAAGGCCGGCATGCCCATGGTGACAATGCTGCGTGTGCTGCACCCCGCCAAACGGCGGGCGCTGGCAAAGCCCTTTTCCGGGTCGGTCAGCAGAAAGGATGGCCGCGCCACCTGTTCCAGAAAGGCCTTCATCAGGGCCGGGACGTCACCCAGCCACAGCGGAAACAGAAAGACCAGATGGTCGGCCGTCAGCATGGCGCTCTGGGCTGCCTGGATATCGGGTGGCACCGGCCCTTCCTCCCATTCCTTCTTGGAACGGATCAGGGGAAAGTTCAGGCTGTTGAGGCGCAGCATCTCCACACTATGCCCACCGGAGAGGGCACCATCGAGGTATGTATCGGCCAGCAGGTCCAGCAGATGGCCGTTACCGGCATCAGGATGGCCCTGGATCAGGGTGATGGTTGCCATGTCGCACATGCCTTCTCGCCCGTTCTGAACCGCAGGATAGGATCATGTCGCCAGCGGAGACCTTGACGTTCGTCAATTCAGAGACAGAAATTTAACCATGGTCGATCATCCTCCCACCCATCCCCGTGTCGGTGTCGGTTGTCTGGTCTGGAAAGACGGGCAGGTGCTGTTGATCCGCCGGGGCAAACCGCCCGGATATGGCGAATGGTCGTTGCCTGGCGGGTCGCAGGAACTGGGGGAGACCTTGTTCGAGGCGGCAGAGCGGGAGGTCCGGGAGGAGACGGGCATCATCGCCCGCGCCCGGTCCATATTGACCGCCGTAGACAATATCGTGCGTGATGCCGACGGCACCCTGCGTTTCCATTACACCATCGTGGATGTCACGGCGGACTGGGTGTCCGGCGATCCGGTGCCCGGCGACGATGCCCTGGACGCCCGTTGGGCTCCGTTGTCGGAGTGCGAGCAACTGGTCGGGTGGGAGCCGTTAAAACAAGTATTACGCACAGCCTTCCGCGACAGGCCCTAGACCGCGCCTTCCGGGTGGAACAGGTAACCGGTACCCCGGATGGTGCGGATATAGCCGGGATGATTGGGGTTGATCTCGATCTTTTTGCGCAGGCGTGTGATCCGGACATCAATGGCGCGATCAAATGGTTCAGCCTTGCGGGTATGGGCCAGCATCAGCAGCTCATCCCGGCTCAATACCTGATGCGGCCGCTGCACCATCACCGACAGAAGATCGAATTCCATCGCGGTCAGCTCGACCTGCCGGCCATCCGGTTCATGCAGCAGAACCCGGTCATCCCGCTTCAGCAGCCAGGGGCCAAAACGGATATGCAGCTCGTCCGGAGCCGGAGATGATGGCGGCAGGGGGCGGGGGGCAGCCCGGCGCAGCACAGCCCGCACCCGCGACAGCAATTCGCCCAGATCGAACGGCTTGCACAGATAATCGTCGGCCCCCAGGTCGAGGCCGGCGCTGCGGTCACGCGGGGTGCTGGCGCCGGTGATGATGATGGTGGGGAGAATGTCGCCTTCGCCCTGCCGCATCCATTCCAGGATACGATAACCATGATCATCCGGCAGGCCGATATCCAGGATCACCAGATCAGGCCGGGCGTCGGTGAGCAGGGTGCGGAAACTGGCGCCATCCGGGGCCGTCTGGATGATGAACCCCTGTCCGCCCAGGAAATCCGACAGCATCTCCCGCAGGTCACGATCATCCTCGACAATGGCAATTGTCTGCGTTCCCATGCCTGTTCCGGTTAGCAGATTGGTTAATGAACCTGCTCTATGACAGTCCCCCACCGCCGTCAAGGTGGACACAGCCCCCTTGAAAACGAAAGCGGCCCGCCGGCAGCGGCGGGCCGTGATGTGTCCGGGAAGGGCCTGCCGGATCAGAGGCCGGCGGGAGGCAGGGTGAGGCAATTCTGCCCCGATTTTGACAGGTGCGCGCAGGCACGGCGGGCAGTCTTCTCATCCAGCCCCGTAAGACGCGCGCGGTAGAGCGTGCCTTTAGCCGTCGAAACTTCCATCAGGTGCGGCGTGGCGCTGTCCAACAAGGTGCCCGCCTTTTGTGTCGCCTGATTGACGGCGCGCTGGCTTTGCGCCTTGTCATTGAAGGCGCCGACCTGAATGGCCCATTTGCCACCGGCCCGCGACGCCGGCACACTGGCCACGGCGGGGGCGGCATTGGCGGTGCCGATGATGCTGTCCGACACGGCGGCAACCATGGTTTCCGGCGCCGTCTGCTTGGCCCGCGGCTTAGTCTTGGCGGGCTTCGACTGGTTACTGGCCACCAGCATCGGCGCCTCGCGCCGGCCGTTGAAGGCGTCGTCCAACAGATCGGCCATGTGGTTGTCCCGCCAGGTACCCGTTTGACCGCCAAAGACGATCCCGATCAGGCGGCGCCCATCCCGCACAGCGGAGGAGGCGAGGTTGAAACCAGAGGCACGGATATACCCGGTCTTCATCCCGTCCATGCCCTCATACCGGGCCATCAGGCGGTTATGGCTGCGATGAACCACACCTTTGTAGGTGAAGGAGGAAATGGCAAAATAGTGGTAATACTTGGCGTGATCATAAATCAGGCTTTGCGACAGACGCGCAAAATCGCGGGCGGTCGATAATTGACCGGCATTCGGCAAGCCGGATGCATTGCGGAAGGTGGTGCGGCTCATGCCCAACTGGCGGGCACGGTCGGTCATCATGCGGGCGAAATTCTGCTCCGTCCCGCCCAGCGCCTCTGCTAGGACCACGGCGCAGTCATTGGCCGACTTGGTCACCAGTGCCTGGATACATTGTTCAGTGGTGATGCTGTCGCCGGGCCGCAAACCCAGCTTGCTGGGTTCCATGTTGGAGGCATGGCGCGACACGGGCAATGTCTGGTTCAGGCGGATCTTGCCGGCATTCAGTGCATCAAAAACCAGATGCAGGGTCATCATCTTGGTCATGCTGGCCGGGAAATTGCGCGTGTCGGCGCTGGCCTCATGCAGGACTTCCCCGGTCTTGGCATCAATGACGATGGAAGCATATTTGGCAAAGGCAGTTGCCGGCGTGGCGACAGCGACCAGGACAGCCATGGCGACGGCCGTCACCAGCATACGCGATTGGGCCGTCGAACGCCGCCAGATCGTCGTGAATGCCATGCCCGAACCCCCTTCAAGATCACCCGATGTCCTGCTATCGGGACAAGCTAAAGGCGATGATTATCAATGTCTAGCAGGAAGTCGTTAAGAAAATGCCTTTAGTGATGGCGAATTATCGCCGTATTTCAAGCACCTGTCCCATAGACATACCCGAATAGGGTTGGTCAGGCCCCGGCACTGGGCCGAGACGCAATTTCTGCCATCCACCGGCTGAGATGGGGCAGATGATCGCCCAGGGCGACACCGCACAGGCGGGGGAAAAAGGCCAGGGTTGTGAAGGCCGTGATATCGGCGATGGTAAAGCGGTCACCGGCGACAAACCGCGTCATCCCCAGGTCGCGGTCCAGCAGGGCCAGACGCTGTTCCGCCTGCGGCTTCTGCACCGCGGCATAGGCAGGGACCTGTTGTTCCAGGGCTGCCATCTTGGGATGGGTGTGACGGAACACGGCGGCAAATGGCAACAGCAGCTCAAATTCGATGCGCCGCTGCCACATCTCGATCACCGCGCGTTCCCTGGCATCACTGCCCATCAGATTGGGGGCGGGGTAAAGCTCCTCAAGATAGCGGCAGATGGCCACACTTTCGCAGATCACCGTACCATCCTCCAAGGCCAGGGCCGGTACCCGGCCGCTGGGTACACGGGCGCGGTAGTCCGGCAACAGATGTTCGCCCTTGCCGATGGTCACCATCTGCCGCGGGATCTCCACCCCCTTTTCCGCCAGGAACATCCGCACCCGGCGCGGGGTAGGGGCGATGGCGTCATCATATAACAACATGGGTGAACCTTCCTTTGGTTGATCCCGGTGATCGGCACAGATCACCGGCTTGTGTCGCCAGCACCGCCATCCGGCCTCAGGCGCCCCAATCCCCCGCCCCGGCCCCGTAATCATCAATGGCGGTCAGCATGGCCGCCACCATCTCCCGCTCGGCCGGCGTCAGTTCGGGGCGCCAGACATCGAACAGCAGAACCACACGGGTCTGGTCGCTGTCATTCCAGGCTTCATGCTCGATCGTATCATCGAAGACCCAGGCCTGCCCCTCCCGCCATTCGCGCCTGTCATTGCCCACCCGGAACCGGCATTGGCCAGGCACAATCAGGGGCAGGTGACAGATCAGGCGGGTATTCACAAAGCCGGTATGGGCCGGGATATGGGTGCCCGGTTTCAGCAACGAGAACAGGACCGACGGTGCCCGGCCCCGGATACCGGTCAGGGGAATGCCGGCCAGTGCGGCGACCGTGGTGGGGCAGCGGGCGATATTCTCCTCCTGCGCCGCCCCGTTTTTCCACAGGTAAAAGGCGCTCCAGTTCCGGTTGCCGCGCAGGCCCGACCGGTCGACCTGCGCCCGGTTGGGGCTTTCCTCCAGGTAGGGTTGAAAGGCGTCCGGGCCTTGCATCACGGCCAGCAGTTCCTGGCGGATGGCGTCGGTCTGTGCTTCCAACCGTTCCAGCCAGGGGAAGGCGGCGCGGTCATAGAACTGTATCTGCGGTAGCTCCGGAAACAGATAGGCCTGCGGTTGCTGGTAATAGACTTGGCGGCGGCCGAACAGGATATCCAGGGAACGACCGAACCGGCCCGCGCCCATTTCCGCCCCGAACCCGGCCTGTTCCAGGCTGGACAGCAGATGGGCTTCAAAACGTTTGGCGTAATCCTGTGTGGCTGCCTGCACCCGCCGCAGGTCCGCCACCAGATCGGGCGGCAGTTGTGCCGCTGGCGGGGCCGCGCGCAGGGCATTGTTATAGAAGGAGGTGGCGGCCTTATGGTCCCCCTGGCCGCCGAAATGGTCCCCCTTCAGGATCAGGGCGCGCAGATTGCGCGGGTCGAGCGCCAGCACCTTGTCCAACGCCGCCAGCATGCCCGCCGCGTCGCCCACGCCGCGGCAGCCATAGGCCAGACCCAGCCAAATGCCCAGGTCGTTCGCCCCCATGGCCACCGCCTGCCCGAACCCCGCCTTGGCCCCGGCAAAATCCCCCCGCTTCAACGCCTCGGCACCAGCGCGGGCATGTTGGGTCGGGTCGGTGGGGCGGGTGAACATGATGGCAATCCTGGCTGCGGGATGCGGCCATTGGACGGATTGGTTCAGCCGGCGTCAACCCTGTTCGGGGCCGGGCATTTCGGAGCCCGGATCCCGGCGGCTCCGAACGGCTGGCAGAGATGAAACATCATGCACCAGAAATCGCAGGGGTGTTTCATGGACAGCGGGGTGACCGCTGAACCCGGGCCGTTAAGTGAAACACGGCGCAACAGAAAACACCCCTGATCTCGGAGCGCGCGGCTGCGAAAGGCGGCGTGCGGACGCGGAGGGGATGGCCAACATATTAGCATAGGGTGGGGGGAAAGTCAGCAGTTAGCTGGTGGGTTTGCGCGCCTTTGTGGATGTTCTGGCGCGTCTGGCAATCACCTGACAGCGGACGATGCCGGCGGCCTGATCAATGAGGCGTTGGACAATGCCGCCTTCCTCTGGCAACCGCCCGCCACCCTGGCCAAGACCATTGCCTACGACCCCGCCTCCCCCATCAACGCCCTGACCAAGGTGGAAGGGGTCCCCCAGACCCACGACGCGCGCGGCAACCGCACAGGGGCGGCGGGCCGCACCTGGCGCTATGACAGCCGCAATATGCTGGTCGGTGCCAACGCCCCCGGCATGGCGGCGACCTATGGCTACTACCCGGAGGGTGGGCGCGCCTGGAAACAGGTGAACGGCGTCACGACGCTGTATCTGGAACTGGACGGCATCGAGTGGGGAACCTACGAGCCCAACGGCACGCTCAAGGAACGCACTATCCGCGCCTCGGGCACGGGCGGTGCGGTGGTGGCCATCCACAGCCCCACCGGCGGCCTGATCCGCCTGCTGCCCAACCGGCAAGGCAGCGTCATCGGCTGGCTGCGCCCCGACGGCAAGCTGGGCGGGGCGTATACCTTTGATGCCTATGGAAACAGCCCGCAGGCCGGGGCGGCGGGACCTGCTTTCCGCTATGCCGGGATGCGGCTTGATGCGGAAACGGGTCTGTACCACACGCCCAACCGCGCGTACGATCCGGTTGATGGGAGGTGGATGCAGCTTGATCCCATTGGCATCAAGGATGGGCTCAACCGGTACGCCTATGTGTAGAACTCGCCGGTGATGGGGGTAGACCCGACGGGGTTGGCCTGTTACTGCGGTACACCACGGGACGACAAACTTGCCGAGGCGGGGCGACAGGTTGGCGTTGGTGTCGCGCAATCTGAGACCAAGGTCGATGATGCAATCCTGATTGGTGCCTTTGCTGCTATTGCAGCTCCGGTGGCGATCGAGGTCGGCGCAGCAGCTCTGGCAAATCCTGTTGCGACTACTCGGGCATTGGCTGAGCTTGCTGAAGGAGTCGCCCCTGGCGCGGGCTCCGGTACGCTTGCTGCGGCGGGGGCAGTTGGCACGGCAACGGTTGGAAAGCTGGCAGGCGCTGCGGATGATATAACTCAAGCTGCTGAAAGTGTCACTGTACGCTTCGGCGCCGTGGAGAACCAAACTTCTCATGCATTTCGACATATTGAGAAGGCTGGTTTCGACCGGCAGACGGTGCAGGAAGCAATCAACCAGCAGCTATCGAAGACAGGTGCGTCATTACCCGATGGTCCTTACAAAGGCAGCGTCCATTTAGATGGAACAAAGCTTGATTACAGAGCCTTCAAACTTCCGGATGGGACAATCAATGTCGGTCGAATCACCCCACCACGACCATGACGGGCTGAGACGTCTACGCAGCTCTGAAATTGCACTCCTGAAGGAGTTGCTCTCAAAATGCTCAAGCCTTCATCTAATTGATGGTGGTCTAGATGATATATTGGTGAGAGATATGAATGATGGAGGAATGGGAAGTATTCTATTTTCAGGGGACGAAAATAGAATAATAGGAGGGAGTATTGTAGATGCTGATTATTTTGATTCGGATGGCGTATTAGTAAATATATCCGTTAATGTTGACAACTCTGGAAAAATATATGAGGTTGATTTCTGGAAAGTAGATTTTTCACCATTATTGGTATACCCTTGTCCAGATTCCATCAAAATACACCCAACCCCTGTTCAATGTAGCACCATAAGCGGCTAACACGCTGCTGTCCCGCACCGACTGGGTCTATGACGATGTCGGGCGGCTGTCGATCCTGTCCTATGCCGATGGCGCGTCTGAGAGCTATGGCTATGACGTGTCCGACAACCGCACGGGCTTTACGCAGCGTGACGGCACCGTCAGCACCACAACCTATGACGCGCTGAACCGCCCGACCAGCATCACCCGCCCCGGTCTGCCGGTCACCGCCTATGGCCTGGACATTCTGGGCCGGGTGGTGGCGGAGCGGGCGGGCAGCGTCACCGTGCGCACCCATGTCTATGACACAGCCGGTCGCAAGCAATCGGCCAGCATCACCCTGCCGCGTCCCACCACGGGCGTGACCGGCGTCGCCCCGACCGTGGCGATGAGTTTCACGGGAGCCTGCCCCGGACTTGATCCGGGGGCGCCGATGGCAACCGCACCGGGGCCACCTGGTCGGGTGGCACGGTGGGCTGGCGCTATGACGGGTTGAACCGGGTGACGGGGGTGGATCTGGGCATCGACGCCGTGACGCGCCACAGCTACGACCTGCTGGGCCGCCGCACGGCCACCACGCGCGGGGCCGCCAGCAGCGCCTATGGCTATGACATTGCCGGGCAGTCGAAGAGCCTGAACCACGCTTGGTCCGGCGGGCCGCTGGCCGCCAGCTACGCCTATGACGATGCCGGCGGCCTGATCAATGAGGCGTTGGACAATGCCGCCTTCCTCTGGCAACCGCCCGCCACCCTGGCCAAGACCATTGCCTACGACCGCGCCTCGCCCATCAACGCCCTGACCAAGGTGGACGGGGTCACCCAGACCCACGACGCGCGCGGCAATCGCACCGGGGCGGCGGGCCGCACCTGGCGCTATGACACCCGCAACATGCTGGTCGGCGCCAACGCACCGGGCACGGCGGCCACCTATGGTTACTACCCGGAGGGTGGGCGCGCCTGGAAACAGGTGAACGGCGTCACGACGCTTTATCTGGAACTGGACGGGATCGAGTGGGGCACGTATGAGCCCAACGGTACGCTCAAGGAACGCACCATCCGCGCCAGCGGCGCTGGCGGTGCCGTCGTAGCCATCCACAGCCCCACCGCCGGCCTGATCCGCCTGCTGCCCAACCGGCAGGGCAGCGTCATCGGCTGGTTGCGCCCCGATGGCAAGCTGGGCGGGGCCAATACCTACGACGCCTATGGCAACTCCCGCCAGGCGGGGGTGGCGGGACCGGCTTTCCGGTATGCCGGGATGCGGTTTGATGTGGAAACGGGTCTGTACCACACGCCCAACCGCGCGTACGATCCCCAGGACGGGAGGTGGATGCAGCTCGATCCGATTGGGATCAAGGATGGGCTCAACCGGTATGCCCATGTGAAGAACTCGCCCGTTATGGGCGTGGACGCGACGGGGTTGGCCGATCTCAATCTGTTAAGCCCCCAAGATCCCTTGTTCCTCGCGGGCGAGAATTCAAATGCCAAAGGGTATTACGTGATTGCAGGCCATGGATATGAGGGTGGTGTCGCTGATAATAGAAATCTTCCAAACAAAGTCTGGATTCAAGAGGCTGTTAAACTAGCGCAGCTAATGAATGAAAATAATTACAAGAAAGGCACACCCGTAATATTATTGTCGTGCCTTTCTGGTCGGGAGGAGTTTGCCAAAAATCTGGCCATTGCTCTGCAAGTCAGTGTCATTTCCCCGCAAGGATACGGTGTATTGCCGTCTTCAGTAGACGACAATCCAAATGATAATGCATTGCCCTACAAAGGTGGTAACAAGATTAATTTTCATTCCAATAGCAACGAGCCTGCGACTGGCAGTAGTGAGCCAATTCTGAAGTTTGGGTCAGATGGAAACATTAATTCCAATGATCCACAGATTAAAAATGTAACTTTTGATCCAAAGACAGGTAACGTCAAATTTGACCACTTCAAAACAGGAAGCAGACTTCCGAGAAAGGAGAAGGTATGTACAAGAGAAGGTGGGTGCCAATAATAGCATTGTTTATAATAATGACTTCTTTCTCAGTTGTTTCTTTATCGAACAGCAATCAAGAACAGCGGGTAATTTATACGACCCCAGCAGCCAGTATTGCGTTGTCACAAGAAATGGCTGCTGGGTTGGCGGAAAAGGCTGCATTGGGCGACGGAGACGCAGCTCTGGCACTAGCAGAGGATGCCCTTGTAACAATGAAAAGTGCAGATATCCGTCTACACTGGATGCAGATAGCGGCTGAGAATGGAAATATAAGTGCAATGGGAGCATTGTCTGGATTGTATTTTAGGAGAGGTGGTAGGTTCCATTGCTTGAGGTCATTATATTGGTTGGAGGTTTATTATTCTAAAATAACACCAGAAGAAAGAGTAAAATATCACGTAGATTCTGAAATTATTCGAAGAAAAAATGATTTAAAAAACAATATAAAATGCAAAGGTGATTCAAGTAAATAAATTGTACAGATACGGTAATCCCCTGACAGTGGCCTCCTCTGGTGTGGTTTTCAGGCGGCTGTTTTGAGTTTGGGGTTGGGTGTTTCCTTTGGTTGTTTGGGGATGCCTGAACTGACACCCCGAAAGAACGCACCATCCGCGCCTCGGGCAATGGCGGTGCCGTCGTGGCCATCCACAGCCCCACCGCCGGGCTGATCCGCCTGCTGCCCAACCGCCAGGGCAGCGTCATCGGCTGGCTGCGCCCCGATGGCAAGCTGGGCGGGGCCTATACCTATGACGCCTATGGCAACTCCCCCCAGGCCGGGGCGGCGGGACCGGCTTTCCGCTATGCCGGGATGCGGTTCGATGTGGAAACGGGTCTGTACCACACGCCCAATCGGGCTTACGATCCGGTTGATGGGAGGTGGATGCAGCTTGATCCGATTGGGATCAAGGATGGGCTCAACCGGTACGCCTATGTGAAGAACTCGCCGGTGATGGGGGTCGATCCGACGGGGCTTGAGGCATATATAGTCGCTCGGCCCCTAGGGTTTACCGACTACGCGCGTCACATGTTCGTGGTTGTAGCTCCAGAAGTCGGGGCTGAACCAATTGCTCGTTTCTCTTTTGGACCTGGGAAAGGCTCAGGTATGCTTGTAGACCTCACGGGAACCAGAAATGAAACTGATATCGCTGACGCCACGGCGTGGCGAGCACTAAATGATCCCCTTGATGCAGCTAAAAATGGTATTACTATTTGTCGGATCAATGCTTCCGATGAGGCAACAATTGAGGCAGGGTTATCTGTTAGCAAGGCTTTGGGGAGCCCTGACAGGCCCGGAAACATACCCTATTCCTATCTTCCTGAACTTACCCCTGGCGCGGCGAATAGCAATTCAGAAGCAGTAAAAGTTGCTTCAGATTCTATTGGAAATGATAAGTCAACGAAATCGCTTCCAGGAAAGCCGCCTTTGGTGTTGCCGCCGGGCGCGCCGACGCCTGGAGCTGAGCAAGCTTATCGTGTTCCATCCAAGGAGAAAATTATGTGTACCGGGAGCAAAATAGCACGTGAATCATGTTAAGTATGCTTGACAGGGGGGTGAGTTGAAAAATAGACTGAAAATTATCTTAATATTATGTCTCACAGGTATTTCAGCATTTTCATTTAAACTGTATAACGATACCATTATATATCAGTATTTTTTTCACGACTCGGGCAACTCTGAGGGAGAGGAATTTGGATTATATAGAACAATGAATAGAGAAACGGTGAGTCGGAGACTAGAAAATATTGGATTCAAGAGAGAAGATGTCAGAATGGGTGGATATGTTCTAATATATTATCCCGATAAGATTCCGGATAGAAGATTTTTTGACGAAACATATCTAATAGAAAATTATATTTATCATTTTTTGATTATCTCGTGTTCTCTTTCCGTCATATTCCAAAATGACGAGCTTCTAGAAGTTAGCTGGGCTTTCGGACTTCTGGCGCCATGACAATGCCTGTACAGATACGGTAATCCCCTGACAGTGGCTTCCTCTGGTGTGGTTTTCAGGCGGCTGTTTTGAGTTTCGGGTTGGGTGTTTCCTTTGGTTGTTTGGGGATGCCTGAACTGACACCCCTAAAGAACGCACCATCCGCGCCTCGGGCAATGGCGGTGCCGTCGTGGCCATCCACAGCCCCAGCGGCGGCCTGATCCGCCTGCTGCCCAACCGGCAAGGCAGTGTCATCGGCTGGCTGCGCCCCGACGGCAAGCTGGGCGGGGCCTATACCTACGATGCCTATGGCAACAGCGCGCAGGCCGGGGCGGCAGGGCCGTCTTTCCGCTATGCCGGGATGCGGTTCGATGCGGAAACGGGCCTGTACCACACGTCCAACCGCGCGTACGATCCGGTTGATGGGAGGTGGATGC
>NZ_NOXU01000025.1 GCF_002251795.1 Niveispirillum lacus
CACGCGAACTGACTACACTGAACTGCAATCAAGTCGCACTTCAGCGTGACTCCAACGCCGTTGGGCCTCTCCTGCCATGGGCATGGGTGCCGCCGCCCCCTCGCGCGTCGGGCTCACACCTCCACCCAACGCCGCAGCAGATTATGGTAACAGTTTGTCAGGGTCAGGATGCCGGGATGATCGGGCATGTCCTTGTTCAAGGCCAAGATGGCCATGTCCATATCAAACAGGATACGGCGGTCGCCATCATCGCGTACCATGCTTTGCAGCCAGAAAAATGAACAGACACGGGCGCCGGCTGTCACGGGCCGCACATGGTGCAGGCTGGAGCTCGGATAAAGCACCATGTGACCAGCGGGCAATTTCACCGCATGATGGCCATACAGGTCCTCCACAACCAGCTCCCCGCCCTCATACTCTTCCGGATCACTGAAAAACAGGGTGCAGGACAGGTCGGTGCGGATGCGGGGGCCGCCGAACGGGGCTTGGCGGACGGCATTGTCAACATGGGCACCGAAATGCTGTCCCCCGGCATAGCGGTTAAACAAGGGGGGAAAGACACGGGCCGGCAGGGCCGCCGACATGAACAGCAGGTTCTTCGACAGGGCGTCGAGAATGATCTGCCCCAGGTGCTGGGCGACCGGATGGCCTTCCGGCAACTGGCTGTTTTCCTTCACCTTGGCGGATTGAAATCCCGCCGTGCCCTTGCCATCGACCCAATCGGCATGATCCAGGGCCTGTCGGCATTGCCGAACCTGTTCGGGCGAAAGCAGCGCGGGAATACTGATCATCATGACAAGGCACCCTAACCGAAAAGCGAAACACCGCTTGGATCAAGCATAATGCGATCTACTCTGATTTGCACTCTATGGCCTCTGAGAGAAAGGCAGCGGCCGCCTGAAGCCGCCGCTGCCCTGCCCCAGCTTCCAATCCCGTGGGACGGGCGGATCAGAAGCTGTAATTGACCGTCAGCATGGCGTTGCGCGCCTCGCCCGGTGTGGCCCAGCCGCTGGCCGCAACATTGCGGACACGGGTATAGTAGGTCTTGTCGAACAGGTTGTTGACGTTCAGACGCAATTCGACCTGATCAGTGACGAAGTAAGAGGCCGAGGCGCGGTGTACCCAATAACCGGGCACCGCATTCATCAGCGTGGTGGAATTGCTGGGATAAATCTTGCCCTGATAGGTGGCGCCATAGCCGAGTTGCACACCGGTGGGCAGGTCATAGGTGGTCCACAGGCTGAAGGCGTGTTTGGGGGTGCTGGTCAGCGGAGCACCCTTGCGGCCATTATTGGCGGCCAGCGCCGTGGCGCAGGCAGCAACCGTCGGGTTGGCCAGACAGAAGTCGGACACACCCTGCAGAACCTCGCTATCGAGATAGGTATAGTTGGCGAAGACGTTCCAGCCCTCGCTCACCATGCCGGCCACACCCAGCGCCACACCATCCACCCGCGACTTGCCATCCAACTGCTGATCCGGCACGGCCGGGTCGTTGGAGGTAACCTTGTAATTGGTGCGCTCGTTACGGAACAGCGCGGCGGTCAGGGCCAGGCGGGCATCCAGCAAATCCCACTTGGTGCCGATCTCGTAATTCTTGGCGGTTTCCGGATCGACATTGCAGGTGGCACCTGCGCCGGTCGCCGTACAGGCGCCGTTGACGGCACTCTGCGACGGGGTTTTGGAATTGCCGACGGCGATATAGACACTGCCATGGGGCAACGGCTTGAACACAGCCCCGGCACGCCAGGAGAACAGGTTCTCCTCATTGCGGGCCACCGGGGCCGCCGTGGTGGTCACGCCGCTGGTGGCATAGGTGAAGCTGGTGGTCTGGTAGCTGCCCTTATTATGCTCCCAACGCACGCCACCATTCAGCTCAAACTGATCGTTGAGCTGTACGCGGTCGAACAGGTACAGCGCCTGGTTCTCCAACTCGCTGTCGGCATCGGTACCCACGGCGAAATTCACCGGACCGTTCCAGACATTCTCGGGGTTGGCGATGGTGATGGGGGTAAAGCTGGCCGTCGGCACCGTGCCATTGGCATTGCGCAGGCGGTTGCCCGACTCCTGGTCAAAGTTCTCCGACGAGATCGACGCCCCCAGCACCAGATCATGGGTGATGCCGCCCGTCACGACCTTCGCCTTCAGGTCGGTCTGGTTATACAGCATCGTGGTGGTGGCATCGCGGGTGATCCCGCGATTGGTATTGGGCGTGTACAGGCCCGGCGTGGTGCAGGCCGCCCCCGTATAGGCATTGATGCCGCTGGACAGGCACCAGGTCCCTTGCAGGTAAGAAGTGGTCACGAACGCATCCACCTTCTGCCAACGCGACAGATTGCTGACCGACAGTGTGTCGTTGAACCGGTGGTCGATCTTCACGGTCCCGCTGTTAACCGTGCTTTCCTGGGTGTCGACATTGCGATAGCCGTAATAGGCTTCGCGGTCCGCACCTGGCAAAATGCCATTGGACACCGCGTTCAGGGCGTAGGGCACGCCATATTGCGGGATGTTATTGTCCTCCTGATGGAAATAGCTGAACGACACCTGTGTGTCGCTGCGCAGGCCGAGGGTCAGTGACGGCGCAAAGCCCCAGCGCTTGAATTCTTCGACATCGCGGCCGGGCACATCATTACGGTGCCACATACCATTGATACGCAGCGCGGTGTTATCATCCAGCTTCTGGTTCGCATCAACGGTGGCGCGATAGTAATGATCCGTGCCAATACCGGCACTGGCCTGGGTAAAGCTGTCATCCTTCGCAATCTTGGAGACAAGATTGATGGTGCCACCGACCGAGCCGGAACCCGAATAGACGGAGTTGGCGCCGTTGGTGACCTCCACCTGCTCCAGGTTAAAGCTGTCGGAGCGAACATAGGCACCGCTGTCACGCACGCCATCGACGGCAATATCACTGGTCGCGCTGTAACCACGCATCGTGATGCTGTCGGATGCGCCAACCCCGCCTTCGCCGGCGGCAAAGGTGATACCGGGCACGTTGGACAGGATCTCCCGCAGGTTCAGCAGGTTCTGTTCCTTGATCACCGTGCTGGGGATGACCGTGATGGTTTGCGGGGTTTCCCGCAGCGGCGCTGTATATTTCGGCGATGCCACCGTTTCCGGCTTGTTCGCCGGGGCCACCGCCTGCCCTTCCACCCCCAGCGTCGGGAGGATGACCGTCTTTTTATCACTTCCCGCAGCCGCCTGCTGCGCCATAACCGGGGCGGTCGACGCTGCAACACCGACCGACAGCGCGGCCATCAGGGCCATGCGCCCACGCATGACCTGGGAATGTGTGTTCTCATCCATGTCTTTAGACCTTTCATCCGGCATCATATGCCAATAATTCTTAGTCGCTTTATTAACGCGGCGGCCGGATCAGCGGCCGCGCCATCCCGTCGCGCGGACTATATTGCGAGCCATTCGCATTCGCAAACCATGAAGCGGGAAACACCATGCGATGGGCGCATGACTTAACCGGCTAGCCTGCATGGCTGCGTGGGTTCACCCGTGAATACCATAGCAGCTATAGATTGTTCCAAAGTCTAAATCGCACTTCCGGAACCAATGCCAAAATCTAATTTAGCCCTTCTTCCTCAACAGATTGCGCCCGTAGACCGAATGCAGTTAGCGTTAACCAACCGATTTATCATACCTTTGCAGCAGGAAATATTTACCTATCTTTACCATCTTCGGGAGAGTTTAGATCAGCAATTACAGATGAAATATCCTTGTATCACGCCTGACAAAGTTTATCCGTTGGGGCGATGCACGGAAATAACGGAAACGGTTCTGACGGTGTTGGTCCAGCGCCTGGCCCGGCCAACGGCGCCGGCTGAACGGGCGATGGCCGCCTTTGTGCGGTCTGGTGGCATTATCCGGCCGATCTGGGGCGCCTTGCGCGGCCAGTTTTTCCAAAATGCCACGCAGATGGGTGCCCTTTATGTGGATGTTGCCAATGATACCGTGACAGTGACCAAGCCGAAGGTAGAGATCTTGCCGCTGGCCAGGGCGGATATTGTCAATATCGCGGACCTGACGCATTTTGCCGAGATTGCGGGCAAATACTGGAACGCACAGATTGTTGCCAATCATGTGGCCCCGGCCCTTGCGCCCCTGCTGCCCATGCTGGCGATTTTCGGGGAACAGGAGGCCCGGCTGGTCTCTGTCTGCGATTACATGATCTCGCTGATGATGCGGGATCGTTTCCATATGGCGGAACGCTGGGTCGCCGAGATGCCCGCACCGCCACCTGCCCTCCTGGCGCATTACCGTACCCGCCTTCCGCCATGCCTGCGGGTGACCGAAGATCAGGATGGACGCGCCGCGGCGATCCTGGCCTGTCGTTCCAGCCGGGCACAGGGGCACTGGAAAGACCAGGCCTGGCTGCGGGCGCGCATGCAGGACATTGGCGGACTGGTCAATCTCTGAGGGGACGACCACGCGATCAGGGCGGGCTGTCCAGCGCGAACAGCAGGACCAGGCCCGTGGTTGCCGTCCCCTGCCCGATACCCGCCTGTCGCAGATCAAGGGATCGGCAGGCCGGGTCCATCGGGGCGGCCAAGGCGCTGTTGACGAAACGGGCAAAGGTCGCATCGGTCATTTCCCGGTTGCCACCCAGGAAAGCAGCCCCGCGCACCTGCCCGGTCGCGGGATCAAAATAGATGCCCACTTCCGCCCGATAGCTGCCCGCACCGGTCGGCAATGGCGGCGGTGTCCAGCAATCCATGATTTGGCTGCGCAGCAACGGGTTGGCCCGCCCGGACAGATCGTCGATCTTGGCCCAGTTCACCGGCGGTGCCGGCGCTTCCGTGATGGTCGGTTCCCCCTGCTGGTGGCTGGGGGGCAGCGCCTGCACCTTGGGGGTCGGGGGTTTGGCGCGCGGCGGCGCCGGCGTGGCGGCCTTTGGGGCCGGCTTGGGTGTCAGCGCGTCAATCCGGATTCGCGCCAATGCGGAAAAACGACCCGCCGGATAGGCCTGCAAATAGGCGTAGTATTCAGCCACATCCTTACTGTCGCGCACACTTTCCCAGAAAACCAGTTCGGGGTCAGCGGGGGCCGGGGCGACGGGCGGTGGCGCCACCGGCGGTGGGCTGCCGCAAGCCGTCACCAACAGCAGGCCGGCGGCAACAAGGCAGTGACGAAACAGACGGGTCACCGGCACATCCTTGGTTCTGGGGCAAGGTTCGCGAAAGAAAACCGACACGAAATAGGCGAAACCAGAGAGGGGCCGACGCTAGCGCTTGGCAGGTACCCCCCCGGGCGGGTTATAAATGAGCAATGTCCATCGCGGAAGGCCTGCCGAACGGGGACGGGCTTCAGACACCGGTCAAAAGGAAAAAACATGAAGCGGGCACGTAAGCGGGTTCTGGTTGCCGGTGGCGCTGGCTTTCTCGGCTCCCACCTGTGTGAACGTCTCCTGAAGGATGGCCACGAGGTTCTCTGCGTCGATAATTTCTTTACCGGCTCGCGGGAGAATATCCGGCATCTGCTCGCCAATCCCTATTTTGAAGTCATGCGCCACGACGTCACCTTCCCGCTTTTTGTGGAAGTTGACGAGATCTACAATCTGGCCTGCCCGGCATCGCCCATTCATTACCAGTTCAATCCGGTCCAGACCACCAAGACCTCCGTGCATGGGGCGATCAACCTTCTGGGCCTGGCCAAACGCACCAAGGCTAAGATCTTCCAGGCCAGCACCTCGGAAGTCTATGGCGACCCGACGGTCCATCCCCAGACCGAGGATTATCGCGGCAATGTAAACCCGATCGGTCCGCGTGCCTGTTATGATGAGGGCAAGCGCTGCGCCGAAACGCTGTTTTTTGATTACCACCGGCAAGCCGGGGTCAATATCCGGGTGGCCCGCATCTTTAATACCTATGGCCCGCGCATGCACCCCAATGACGGCCGTGTCGTATCGAATTTCATCGTTCAGGCCCTTCAGGGCCAACCCATCACCATCTATGGCGATGGCAGCCAGACCCGGTCCTTCTGTTATGTCGACGATCTGATTGACGGGTTCATCCGGCTGATGGCGGCCCCCGATGACGTGACTGGCCCCATCAATATCGGCAATCCGGGTGAATATACGATCCGGCAGTTGGCAGAGAATGTGGTGCGGCTGACAGGGGCAAAGTCTGACTTCGTGGTGAAGCCCCTGCCCCAGGATGATCCCTTGCAGCGCTGCCCCGACATCACCAAGGCACGGACCTTGCTTGATTGGCAGCCGACCATCCATCTGGAGGAAGGGCTGAAGCGGACGATTGCCTATTTTGCCGACCAGTTGGGGGTGGAGGTCGCCTGAGGCGCGCCGCCTACCCACCGTCTGCCGCTCCTATCTTCTCTCCGACATGCCCGGTATCAGGTGCCATGAATATCTTTGAGCTGTTCGCCGCTGCACAGAACATGGAACGGTCCGGGGACCGGGCTGGTGCCATTGCCCTTTACCAGCAATGGGCAGAGGAGAACCCGACAGACCCATCGCTGCACGCCTGTCATTTCAACCTGGGCACCTTGCTGCTGAATGCGGGCGAGGTCCATTCGGCCCTCTTGGCCTTCAACGAATCTGTGCGTTTGCGGCCCGACTTTATGCCATCGGTGATTTCTTTGGGCAGCGCGTTGGAGCGGTTGGGCCAGATGGATCTGGCGATCTCGTACTGGCGTCAGGCGGTCAACCAGCTTTCAACGGTCGCTTCAGATACGGTCAGCTACAAGGTGACTGCTCTGAAGCAACTGGCCCGTGTGTTGACACAACAACAGCAAGTGGCCGATGCGGAAGAAATGCTGCGCCTGTCGCTGGATGTGGCGCCTTACAATCGTGAGGAGCTGCAGCATTGGTTGAATGCCCGGCAACGGCTGTGCAAATGGCCGGTACCGTCACCGGTCGGGCCGATCAAGCCCGCCGAAATGGTCGCCGGCATGGCGCCACTGACCCTGGCCTATTACACGGACGATCCGATGCTGGCGCTGGCGGTGGCCGCCAACTATTGCCGCCGTGACGTGGGCTGGCCGGAGACCTTCAAGACCAGTGCGGATTTTGAAGGACGGCGGCGGCGGGAGGATGGGCGTCTGCGGATCGGCTATGTCTCTTCCGATCTGCGTGGTCATGCCATCGGTTATCTGACGTCGGAAATGTTTTCCCTGCACGACCGTTCGCGGGTCGAGGTGTTTGCCTTCTTCTGCGGGTTCCAGATGGAGGACCCGACCATGCTGCGCATCCGTGGCAGTGTCGACCACTGGTACGATATCAATGGCCTGGATGATGAAAAGGCCGCCGCCCTGATCGAGGAACTGGGCATTGATATTCTGGTCGATATTAACGGCCATACCAAGGATGCCCGGACCCGGATGCTGGCCCGGCGCCCCGCCCCGGTCATCATCAACTGGCTGGGCTTTCCCGGTACCGCCGGTAGCCCCTATCATCACTACATCATTGCCGATGATGTGATCATTCCGCCGGGGTCGGAGAGATATTACTCTGAACAGGTGATGCGCCTGCCTTGTTATCAGCCCAATGACCGTAAGCGTGTGGTGTCGCCCAAGGTGCCAACACGGGCCGATTGCGGGCTGCCGGAGGAAGGGACAGTATTCTGCTGCTTCAACGGCATGCAGAAGCTGACCCGTTTCACGCTGGAACGCTGGGTTGAAATTCTGCGCCGTGTGGACAATAGCGTGCTGTGGATTCTGGCGGCGGGCAAGGAATCCGATGGGCGCTTCCTGGAATTGATGGCGGCAGGGGGCATTGATCCATCCCGGATCATTTTTGCGCCCTATGCCGCCAATGCCGACCATATGGCCCGGTACCCGCTGGCCGATCTTTTCCTGGATAACAGCCCCTATGGGGCGCACACCACCGCGTCGGATGCCCTGTGGGCAGGTGTGCCCGTGCTGACGGTGCCCGGCCGTGGCTTCCATTCGCGTGTCTGCGCCAGTCTGGTGATGGCGGCCGGCATCCCGGAACTTGTGTGCCTGGACCCGCGGGAATATGTGGAAAAGGCGGTTCACCTGGGCAATGACCGTCCGGCACTGCTGGCCCTGAAACAGAAGCTGCTGGCACTGCGTGGACAGTCGGTACTGTTCGATACCGACCTGTTTGTCCGGTCGATGGAGGATCTGTTTGATCAGGTCTGGTCGGAATGGGAAGCCGGACAATTGCCGGTCCCTGACCTGACCAATCTGGACACCTATCTGGAAATCGGCAGCGCATTCGACCATGATTTAGAAGAATTCGCCTTCGTTGCCGATTATGAAGAACGGTATCGGGCCCGGATGGCGCATCGCCACGCCCTGACCCCGCAACCCTACGATACCCGCTTCTGGCTGCGGCCGGAGTGAGGAGATGGACAGCCCGCTCGCGCTTCTGCGGAATGCGTTGCACAGTGCGTCGCATCTGGCAACTGATCCGCAAGGTCAGGCGCCCTGGCGGGAATGGCTGCACGGGCTGACGGTCCCCGATATGCTGTCCCTTTCATTTGCTTGTCCGCCCGCAAGCCGCTCCTTGCTGGTGCAGATGCTGCACGGCTGGCTGCTTTTGCAGGGTGAAACCACACCGGCGATCGGGCTGGTCTGGTTCAACCTGGGTGTTGAACTGTCCAATCTGAATCGGCCGGTCGATGCCGCGACCGCCTACCAGAACGCGCTGATCCTGCGTCCTGACCTGTGGCAGGCTGCCGTCAATCTGGCCAATCTGCGGGAGGCGTCGGGGGACCTGGAGGGGGCCGCCACCCTTCTCGGACAGGCTTTGCAGGATGATGGGGCCCGGACCACGCTGCTGAACCAGCGGGGCCGGGTTTTGGAGGCGCAACGGCGGTTGGCCGACGCCGAAGGATGCTATTATCGCAGCTTATTGATCAACCCGGACCAGCCGGACGTGGTTCAGCACTGGGCCTTCGTCCGGCAAAATATCTGTGCCTGGCCGATCTTTGCTCCCCCGGTTCCCGGCCGCACGGCAGCAGACCTGATGGCGCAGTCCGGGGCGTTGGCCACCTTGTCCCTGTTTGACACGGTGGCGGCGCAACGGCTCGCGGTGGCCAATTGGCTCGACCGGCGCTGGGCCCGGCTGCTCGCGCCGACCCATCGGCTGGCCCCGGCGCATGGTTACGCCCATGACAGGCTGCGTATCGGGTATCTTTCATCGGATTTCTGCCGCCATCCGATCAGCTATCTGATGGCCGAACTGCTGGAACAGCACGACCGCACCCGCGTTGAGATTTATGGCTACTGTTCCAGCCCGGAAGATGGCAGTGACATCCGGGACCGCATCCTGGCGGCGCTGGACCATCGGCGGATGGTGCGGTCCTTGGATGATGAAACCCTTGCCCGCCTGATCCGTTCGGATGAGATCGACATTCTGATTGATCTGAACGGGGCGACGGCGGGCGACCGTCTAGGGGTGCTGCGCTGGAAACCGGCGCCGGTCCAGGCGACATATCTTGGCTTTATTGGGCCGGTGCCGGTGCCGGAACTCGATTACATCCTGACCGATGAATATGCCATTCCGCCGTCGCTGGCCGCCGACTATTGGCCGCGTCCGCTCTACCTGCCCGGTGTCTATCAGGCCAATGACAGCCGTGCGTTCCAGTTGCCACCGGTCAGCCGGGCGGCGGAAGGGCTGCCGGAGAAGGCCTTCATCTTCTGCTGCTTTTCCAATCCCTACAAGATTTCCGACAGGATGTTTGACGCCTGGATGGAGATTTTGCGCCGCGCACCCGGTTCGATCCTCTGGGTGTTGGCCGATAATGAATGGGCCGTGGCCCATATGCGGGCGCGCGCAGCAGAACAGGGTGTGGCGGCGGACCGTCTCCATTTCGCGGGCCGCACCGACCCCGCCCATTACCGGGCCCGCATGGCGCTGGCCGACCTGTTCCTGGATACGACCCCTTATAATGCCGGAACCATTGCCAGTGATGCCTTGCGCATGGGATTGCCGATCCTGACCCTGTCTGGCGAACCGTTTGCCAGCCGGATGGCCGGTAGTCTTTTACAGGCGATGGGGTTGCCCGACCTGATCACCACCACCATGGTTGATTATGTGGACCGGGCCGTCCGCCATGCAACGGATGCGGCTTGGCATGCGTCCGTCACCGCACGTGTCACCCCGGCGGCATGGCGGGCCACCCTTGGTGACACCGCCCGGTTCGCCCGCGGGTTCGACGATACCTTGGCGCAGGTCGCCCTTCGGGGGACGGTTTAACCGCCCCCCGATCAAGGCTCTTTCAGCGACTCATCCAGGCCACGCAGGATCGGATACAGGAAATAGGACATCAGGCTGCGGCTGCCGACCTTGATCTCTGCCTGCACCGACATGCCGGCGGTCAGGGTCGTACCCTGTGGCATCCGGTCCAGATGCATCGAAACCAGATCGACCTGCGCCCGATGGATATAGCTGGCTGACACCACCGGCATACGCAGGGCGTCGGACTGTTCGACCGTTCCGGGCGCGAAACTTTGCCGGCTGACCGAACGCAAGGTCCCTTTCAGCATGCCATGGCGTTGGAAGGGGAACGGATCGACCTTCACCTCCACCATATCGCCGGCCTTTACATAGCCGATATCGCTGGAACTGATGGTGACATCGGCGATCAGGGGCGTATCCAGCGCGACCAGGGTAATCAGCGCCTCGGCCTCGCGGGCGACAGCGCCCGGCGACATGCGGGCAACCTCCTGGACAATGGCGTCGGCGGGGGCGGCCAGTTCCACCAGATCATTGCGGCGCACGGCTTTGGCCAGATCTTCATCAACCTGGCTGGCCTGATGACGGGTCTCAACCAACTGTTCCAGCAACTGGCGTTGCCAGTCATCAATGAAATTCTGACGTTCAGCCCGGCGCGCGGTCAAGGTGGCCCGCAGCTCCTCAATCCGATTGGTCATGGTCTGCAGGCTGCGTTCCGCCTCCATCCGCGCCGCCTGTGACTCCAGCAATTGCAGACGTGAACCGGTCTGCGCCTTGAAAAGCTGGTCCCGGACATTCTCGACATCCCGATAAACAGCAAGCTGCCCTGTCAGGGCCTTCTGTTCATCCATCGTCGACCGCAGGCTGGCTTCCAGGCTGGCGATATCGCCGTCAAAACTGGCAAGACGGGAGGCATACTGGGCCTGGCGCCGACGCATCAGGCTGGTCTGCAACATCATATCCGGGTCGGGATCAGCGGCCATGCTTTCCGGCACATCCTTGCCCGCACTCTCCAGTTCCAGACGCCGCAACTGTGCAAACAATGACCGCTGACGGGACGAAAGGGCCGCGCGATCAGCTTCGGTGAATGTGGGGTCCAGCGTGGCCAGCACCTGACCTTTGCGCACGATGTCACCGGGCTGAACCCGCAACTCCCGCACCACCGACCGTTCGATCGGCTGCAGCAGGATGGGCGCGGCCTGGGTGACAAGGCGGCCCGGTGCCACCACGATCCTGTCCACCTGCACAAAGCAGGCGATGACCGCGATGATGACCAGCATCGCGGCGGCCGCCAGATGCGGCGCCCCCAGGATGGCCGGCGGCGGTTCGCGCACGATGATCTCAAGTTCCGTTTGGAACTCCAGAGCCTCGGGCGCCACGGGCATGCGGGGGGCCGGCGTGCCGACAAACAGCCGCCAGCGCTCGCGCAATGCCCGCCAGGGCCGCGTCAATGGATGTGCTGTGTCTGGGTTTCCCATAGGTGCCGGTAAATGTCGCAACGTTGCAGCAAGGTGGAGTGCGGGGCGCAATCGACCAACCGTCCCTGTTCCAGCACCATGATCTTGTCCGCCTTCACCAGCGAGGAGAGCCGGTGCGAGACGATGACCATGGTGCGGCCCTGGGCAATGCGGGTCAGGTTGCGCTGGACGATGGCTTCGCTGTCTGGATCAAGCGCGCTGGTGGCTTCATCAAAGATCAGCAGACGGGGCTTGGTGACCAGCGCGCGGGCGATGGCGATACGCTGACGCTGACCACCGGAGAAGTTGGACGCATTCTCCTCCACCATTGTATCATAGGACATTGGCAGCCGGTCGATGAATTCATCGGCACCCGCCATCTGGGCCGCCTGCAGGATTTCCTGAAATGGCGCGTCGGGCCGGGCGGCAGCGATGTTTTCGCGGATCGTGCCGTGGAATAGCAGATTGTCTTGCAGAACCACGCCGATGGATTGGCGCAGATGGTTGAGGTCGATATGGCGCAGATCAACACCATCCAGCTTGATCAACCCCTCCTGTGGCAGGTGGATTGACTGGATCAGGCGGGTGATCGTGGTTTTGCCCGATCCGGACCGTCCCACCACCCCAACCACCTGGCCTTCCTCAACCTCGAATGACACACGGTTCAAGGCCGGGCTGGCGCCGGGATTATACCGGAACGTCACCTCATCGAAGACCATCTTGCCGGTGATCACGGGTCGCGACTGGCGTGTATGGCCATGTCGTTCCGGCTCGCTGTTCATGACATTGCCCAGCATGTTCACCGACAGCTCGGCCTCCTGATACTCGTTGATCAGGGCCACCATCTGCAGCAACGGTCCGGTCACCCGGCTTGACAGCATGTTAAAGGCGATCAGGGCACCCAGGGTCAGGTGCCCGTCAAAGACCTGGACCGCACCGATCGACAGGATGGCGATCTGCATCACCTTTTCCAGGCCTGTGGTCAGTACACTGCCAAGGGCACTGATCCGGCCGACATTGGCATGTCGGCGCACCGCCTGCGCTACCTTCTGGTCCCAGGCAATCTGCCGGTTATTCTCCAGCACCAGGGACTTGACGGCACGCATGGAGTGCAGGGTTTCAACCAGATGGGCCTGCCGACTGGCCTCCGTTTCATAAAGACGGGCCAATTCCCGCCGGAACATCGGCACCATACAGCCGATGATCCCGGCAATGGCCAGCGAAAACCCGAGCACGACCGCCATGAGCAGCCCGCTATACAAGAACAGCAGCACCAACAGCACCGGCAGGGTGATGCAATCCAGGATCACCTGGAACAAGCGGCCGGTCAGGAAATGGCGCAGCTTCTCGGTCTGCTGCATGTGCCGGGTGAGGACACCGGCACTGTTGCGCTCAAAAAAGTGCAATGGCAGCGACAGAAGATGCTGGAAGGTCCGCGACGTCAGTCTTGCGTCGATTTTATTGGAGGCCAGAAGCATCAAGTTCTGGCGTACGTAACCGAAGAACCCGTCGAAAACCGTCAGCACCAGATAGACAATCACAATCACGAACAATGTCTGGTAGCTGTGATGCGGTACGACCTTGTCGACCAGAACCTGGAACATCATCGGCATGAACAGGCCGATAAGGTTGGCCATGAGCGTGGCGATGGCGACGCCCCGGAAAAACTTCGCGTTGCGAAGGATTTCAGGGAAGAACCAGCGAAAGCCGAAAGGTTGGGCTTCGTCGAGCAGGGCCCACACGCGCTTGGAAAGGATCACCTCCCCTGACCAATCGGCGACGAACTCGCTTTCCGGTACAAACCGCACCCCTTCGGCTTCACGCCTCGGGTCCAGAACCGCGGCGTGCATCACGCCTTCGGACAGCAGGGCATAGGCAAGGATTACCCAGTGCCCATCCTTCATGATCGCAATTGCCGGGTAGGCGCTACCCAGTTCGCAGGCCGACTTCCAACTCATACGCACATGCCGCCCTTTCAGACCGGCCGAACGCATGGATTTCAAAACACTGGTGACGTGATCGCCCTGCGATTCCTGCGGCAACTCATCTGGTGCCAACTGCACGCCATGATGCAGGGCAATCAGGAACAGGCAGCGCAATACCGTGATGTAAGGGGACAATCGCCACGTCCATTGGCAAGAAGGAAGCCATCCAAGTCGCGCAAACTAATGTGATTCTGTCGATTGCACGACAAAAAACGACGACACCCCGGCAAATTCGCCGCTACGGTACCGCCACATTCTTAGATTGCCCCCCAACCGGTCCCCCACCGGTCGCAATCGGGGTAGACCCAAGGGTTCCATGGTGTCTCGACCTCAAAAATGCAGGAGGTACACCTAATGTATCTTGACTCCTTTTATGGATGGGTATTCTATCCGCAATGACCCAAAAAATTTGGGCGCCTATACCAAAAGGGGAACGGACCCGGCTATTCGGCCAGCGCTCTTGCGCGCCGATACGGTGCGTGCTTTTACGGTAATCGGCTCCAGATTGTGGGTGCCCGCTTTTGAACTGGCATACTTGTTGCAAGTAAGTCCAGTTGAAATGTGGGCAAGGGTGTTCTTCCAGGCAGGGTTGACCATCCTCTTTGTCCACTACCCGCTATGACTCTGGAGTCAGCCATGTCGATCATTTCGTTCCTCACGACCACGCAGATCACGGCGTTGACCACAACGACGATCGCTTCGTGGACGACGACAGAGCTGCGGCAGCTCTCCTCGACACAAACCGGTGCGTTAACGACCACCCAGATCGCGGTGTTGTCGACCACCCAGGTTTCTGCGCTGGCGACCACCCAGCTTAGTGGGTTAACCACCACCGTAATCGCTGGGTTTGCAACCACCCAGTTGGGCGCCGTTTCGGCAACCAATCTCGCCACACTGACAACAACGCAGATCGCCGGGCTGTCAACCACCCAGGTCGGTGGGCTTCTCACGACACAGGTTCGCGCCCTGAACACCACGGTGATCGCGGGCCTGAACACCACACAAATCGGCGCCCTCACCACAACCCAGGTCGCGTCACTCACGACGACGCAGATTGCCGGTGTAGAAACCACCGACATCGCGGCGCTGAACACGACCCAGATTGCGGCGCTGACCACCACCCAGATTGTGGCCCTGAACAGCACACAGTTTGGCGCCATTGAGACAACCGATCTGGCCGCCCTGACCAGCACGCAGTTCCGGGTGCTGACCACGGCGCAGATCGCAGGCCTGTCGACCACCCAGACCGGCATCCTGACCACCACGCAGCTTTCTTCGCTGACCACGACCCAGGTCCGCGCGATCGAGACCACGGACCTCGTGGTTCTGACCACCACACAATTGGCCTCGCTGACCACAACCCAGGTGCCGGTCCTCAGCACGACCCAGGTCAGTGTGTTGACGACGACCCAGGTCGGGGGGCTGTCCACGACTCAGTTGGTGGCGCTGAGCGCTACCCAGGTTGGTTCGCTGACGACCACCCAGGTTGTGGTGCTGACGACCACACAGATTGGCAGCCTTGGCACGACGCAGGTTCGTGCGCTGAACACCACGCAGGTGGCTTCGCTGACCACGACCCAGGTCGGCGGTCTGACCACGACGCAGGTTGCCGCGCTGACCACGACCCAGATCGGCGGCATTGAGACGACCGATGTTGCGGCCCTGAACACGACGCAGATCGCCGCCCTGACCACCGGACAGGTGGCAGCGCTGAACACCACCCAGGTTGGCGCCATTGAGACGACCGATCTGGTGGCCCTGACCACGACCCAGGTCCGTTCGCTGACCACCGCGCAGGTTGCCAGCCTGTCGACGACCCAGGCCGGCGTGCTGACCACCACCCAGCTTTCTTCGCTGACCACGACCCAGGTCCGCGCCATCGAGACCACGGACCTGGTGGTCCTGACCACCACGCAGTTGGCCTCGCTGACCACCACCCTGGTTGCAGCACTCAGCACCACGCAGGTCAGCGCGCTGACCACCACGGCGGTCGGCGGCCTGACAACGACGCAATTGGTGGCTCTGACGCCTGCGCAGGTCGGTTCGCTGACGACCACCCAGGTTGTGGTGCTGACCACCACGCAGATCGGCGGGCTCGGCACGACGCAGGTTCGTGCGCTGAACACCACGCAGGTGGCTTCGCTGACCACGACCCAGGTCGGCGGTCTGACCACGACGCAGGTTGCCGCACTGACCACGACCCAGATCGGCGGCATTGAGACGACCGATGTTGCGGCCCTGAACACGACGCAGATCGCCGCCCTGACCACCGGACAGGTGGCAGCGCTGAACACCACCCAGGTTGGCGCCATTGAGACGACCGATCTGGTGGCCCTGACCACGACCCAGGTCCGTTCGCTGACCACCGCGCAGGTTGCCAGCCTGTCGACGACCCAGGCCGGCGTGCTGACCACCACCCAGCTTTCTTCGCTGACCACGACCCAGGTCCGCGCCATCGAGACCACGGACCTGGTGGTCCTGACCACCACGCAGTTGGCCTCGCTGACCACCACCCTGGTTGCAGCACTCAGCACCACGCAGGTCAGCGCGCTGACCACCACGGCGGTCGGCGGCCTGACAACGACGCAATTGGTGGCTCTGACGCCTGCGCAGGTCGGTTCGCTGACGACCACCCAGGTTGTGGTGCTGACCACCACGCAGATCGGCGGGCTCGGCACGACGCAGGTTCGTGCGCTGAACACCACGCAGGTGGCTTCGCTGACCACGACCCAGGTCGGCGGTCTGACCACGACGCAGGTTGCCGCACTGACCACGACCCAGATCGGCGGCATTGAGACGACCGATGTTGCGGCCCTGAACACGACCCAGATCGCCGCCCTGACCACCGCACAGGTGGCAGCGCTGAACACCACCCAGGTTGGCGCCATTGAGACGACCGATCTGGTGGCTCTGACCACCACCCAGGTCCGTTCGCTGACCACCGCACAGGTTGCCAGCCTGTCGACCACCCAGGCCGGCGTGCTGACCACCACGCAGCTCTCGTCGCTGACCACGACCCAGGTCCGCGCCATCGAGACCACGGATCTGGTGGTCCTGACCACCACGCAGTTGGCCTCGCTGACCACCACCCTGGTTGCAGCACTCAGCACCACGCAGGTCAGCGCGCTGACCACCACGGCGGTCGGCGGCCTGACGACCACACAACTGACCGCACTGACGGCGGCGCAGGTTGGTTCGCTGACGACCACCCAGGTTGTGGTGCTGACCACCACGCAGATCGGCGGTCTGGGCACCACCCAGGTCCGGGCGTTCAACACGACCCAGATTGCGTCCCTGACCACGACCCAGGTGGGTGGCCTGTCGACCACGCAGGTCGCCAGCCTGACGACCACGCAGATCGGTGGCATTGAGACCACCGACATCGCGGCCCTCAGCACCACCCAGATCACGGCGCTGACCACGACCCAGATTGTGTCGCTGAACAGCACACAGTTTGGCGCGATTGAGACGACCGATCTGGCGGCTCTGACCAGCACCCAGTTCCGGGTCCTGACCACGGCACAGATTGCGGGCCTGTCGACCACCCAGGCCGGCATCCTGACCACCACCCAGCTCTCCTCGCTGACCACGACCCAGGTCCGCGCCATCGAGACCACGGATCTAGTGGTCCTGACCACCACGCAGCTCTCCTCGCTGACCACGACCCAGGTTGCATCGCTCAGCACGACACAGGTCAGCGCACTGACCACCACCGGGATCGGCGGCCTGACCACCACCCAGTTGGGGGCACTGACGGTCACCCAGGTGCCGTCGCTGACGACCACCCAAGTTGTGGTTCTGACGACCACGCAGATCGCCAGCCTTGGCACCACCCAGGTCCGGGCGCTGAACACCACCCAGATTGCGTCCTTGACCACGACGCAGGTGGGGGGCCTGTCGACCACGCAGGTCGCCAGCCTGACGACCACGCAGATCGGCGGGATTGAGACCACCGACATTGCAGCGTTCAGCACCACCCAGATCACGGCGCTGACCACGACCCAGGTTGTGTCGCTGAACAGCACGCAGTTCGGTGCGATTGAGACGACCGATCTGGCGGCCCTGACCAGCACCCAGTTCCGGGTCCTGACCACGGCGCAGATCGCGGGCCTGTCAACCACCCAGACCGGTATCCTGACCACCACGCAACTGTCCTCGCTGACCACGACCCAGGTTCGCGCCATCGAGACGACAGACCTGGTGGTTCTGACCACCACGCAGTTGGCTTCGCTGACCACCACCCTGGTTGCCGCGTTGAGCACCACGCAGGTCAGCGCGCTGACCACCACCGGGGTCGGCGGACTGACAACGACCCAGTTGGGGGCCCTGACGGCAACCCAGGTTCCGTCGCTGACGACCACCCAGGTTGTGGTTCTCACCACCACCCAGATCGCCAGCCTTGGCACCACCCAGGTCCGGGCGCTGAGCACCACCCAGATTGCGTCGCTGACCACGACGCAGGTGGGCGGCCTGACGACGACCCAGATCGCTTCGCTGACGACGACCCAGATCGGCGGCATCGAGACAACCGATCTGGCCGCCTTCAACACGACGCAGATCACGTCGCTGACGACGACCCAGATTGTGGCGCTGAACAGCACCCAGTTTGGTGGCATCGAAACGACCGACCTCGCCGTGCTGACCAGCACCCAGTTCCGGTCGTTGACCACCACCCAGATCGCCGGTCTGACGACCACGCAGACGGGTGTTCTGACGACCACCCAACTGTCCTCGCTGACCACCACGCAGATCCGCGCGGTTGAGACCACCGATCTGGTTGTGTTCACCACGACCCAGTTCGCTTCCTTGACCACGACCCTTGTAGCGTCCCTGTCCACGACCCAGATCGCCGGCCTGTCGACCACGGTATTTGCCGGGATGACAACGACGGGTCTGGGCGCCCTGACCAGCACCCAAATCGTTGCCCTGACCACAACCCAGGTCACCGAGATCACCACCACCCAGATCGTGGATCTGACCACGACCTTCCTGCGGGCACTGGAAACGACGGACATTCCGTTCCTGGCCGTGACGACCACGGAACTGGCAATGTTGTCGACCACCCAGCTTCTGTCCTTGTCGACGTCGCAGATTGCGTCGCTGGCAACGACGTCGCTGGTCGGTATAACCGGTGGTCAGTTAATCGGATTGACCTCAACCTTCATCCGGGCGTTGACGACGACGCAGCTCGGTGTGTTCAACACCACCCAGATCGCTGCGCTGACAACCACCAATGTCGTGGGCCTGTCAACCACACAGATCTCCAGCCTGTCGACGACGCAGATTGGCGGTCTGGAAACCACCGATATTGCGGCGATGTCGGACGCACAGGTGGCGGGCTTCACCTCCACCCAGGTCGGCTCGATGACCACCGCGCAGGTTAACTCTCTGTTCCTGTGATCCTTGATTGAGTGTCAGGGCCGGCCCCCTCCTCCGGGAGAGGGCCGGCCCTTTCTTTTCCGGTCAGAACACCTCCATACGATCAGTCAGGTTGTCGTGTCGGGCCAATGCGTCCAGGATGCGGCCAGGCAACCGCGTTGGATGGCACCATGCATCATCGACAAATCCTGGACATGGCCTTGCGCGACCTGCCGGCCGAGAAGGCGGCCTACCTGTCACGGGTAGCGGACAACCTGTCGCGTGATCCTGTCCTTGATGAACGGTCACATCTGCTCTACCCGGTTCTGGCTGCGGCGGCACGGGGTATCGAACCGGTGCTGGAGCCGGCGGAATGTGCCACCCTGGTCACCGGCTTTCTGACCTCGCATGCGGAAGGGATTGCGCAGACGCTTTATTCAGCCGCTTATCTGCGTGATGGCGTGCGTGCCATGGCCCCCTGGGCCGCCCGGTTACAGGCGGATATCTCCAGTACCATTCTGGACCAGCTTGCCCAGGGACAATTACAACTGGCCGAACCCAAGGTCTGGCGGTTCCGCGCTGATGGCCGCGGCGACGCCGATTTTCCCTATGGGGATGAGGACCAGGAAATGGATTAAGCCCGTATGCCGGCCCGGTACGCGCGTGATGATGGGGTTCCACCGCAACAGCCGCCGCGCGCCGCTTCAGGCGCATGACCGAACCGGGCTGTCAGAGGATGGGGTTGGCAGGACAGGCGCCGTTCGGCCGGGAAAGTGCGGCACGGCGACCGGGGCGGGCCGCCGTGCCGTCAAGGTTCCGCAACTTCGCCCTGAACCGAAAATGGGCACGGCGGCGGGGCAGCCGGTGTGACGGCGGGAACGGAAACGATCCGACGGATGTTCCGCCCCGCGGGCGTCCTGTATGCCATCGGGCCTGTTGGTCGTCCGATGACATAGGCTGGGGTTTTGTCACCAAAGCCCCCAAAATCTGGTAGAAAACTAGCAAGACGCGGGCCATCTGCGGCCTTCGGGCCTTGATCGGCCGGAACGCGCTGTTTCCTTGGGCTATCGGAACGGAAACACATTCTCCGGAAACTGACCGCCCTTGCCTTTTGCAAACACACCTCAAAACATGACGGTTGTTGTTGCTGAACGCAACGCCCCATGCAATCATCCCGTCATGACCAGCCCTGCCCGCATCCTGATTGTCGAACCTGCCCCGTCTCTGTCACTGGCTTATGTGACAGCACTCAAACGCGACGGCCATGACCTGACCATTGTTGACACTGCCGCGGCGGCGCGGCGGGGTTTGGCGTCGGGTGGCCCGATCGACCTGCTGCTGATCAATCTGCAACTGTCGGATGGTGGCGGTATCGATCTTCTGCGTGAATTGACCATGAATGGGATGGCGCCGCGGGCCATTGCGCTGACGGCGCAGGGGTCGGTGCAGGCGGCGGTGGAGGCGATGCGCGCCGGGGCTGCCGACGTGCTGCTGCTGCCGGTGGGGACAGATCGTCTGCGCGGGGCCGTCACCGCCGTCCTGGCACAGCCTGTGGCATCGCGGGAGGCCGCCGCTGGCGCGCCCGGCAAGGGGGCGAAAGGGCGGGCGGCCAAAGCGCCGGCCATGGCCGAACCGGCGATCACCGAATATTCCTTCTATGGCTTTATTGGTGCGTCGCCACCCATGAAGGCTGCCTACCGCCTGATTGAGGCGGCGGCGCCTTCCAAGGCCACCGTTTTCATCACGGGGGAAAGCGGTACCGGCAAGGAAGTCTGCGCCGAGGCCATTCATCGCCGCAGCCCCCGTTCCGACGGTCCTTTCATCGCGATCAACTGTGCCGCGATTCCCAAGGATCTGATGGAGTCGGAGATTTTCGGCCATGTGAAGGGGGCCTTCACCGGGGCCAGCACCGACCATGCCGGCGCCACGCTGCAGGCGGATGGCGGCACCTTGTTCTTGGACGAAATTGGCGAGATGGACCTGTCGTTGCAGGCCAAGCTGTTGCGGTTCTTGCAGACCGGCATGGTCAAGAAGGTGGGCAGCGAAAAACTGGAGCCGGTGGATGTGCGCATTGTCTGCGCCACCAACCGCGACCCCTATGCCGAGGTACAGGCCGGACGTTTCCGGGAAGACCTGTTTTACCGCCTGCAGGTGATTTCCATTGAATTGCCGCCCTTGCGCGAACGCGGCGACGATATCCTGCTGATCGCCCGGTATTTCCTGGAAAAATATGGCAAGGAGGAGCGCAAGGCGTTCAAGGGTTTCTCCATTGAGGCCGAACGGATTTTGCAGACCTATGCCTGGCCGGGCAATGTCCGTCAGTTGCTGAACGTCGTGCGTAATGTGGTGGTGTTGAATGATGGGGATGAAATCAAACCCTTCATGCTGCCCCCCCCTCTGAACAAGCCGACCATGATCGTTCCGCCGATCCTGCAGGACCCGCGTTGGGCGGCTGTCGCGGGCCCCCTGGCCAGCCAGATCGGACAATCCTTTCCCTCCCTGGCTGCACCGCCGACGGGCCCCATGGCCGGTTTGGGCATTCCAGGGGTGCCGATTGCGGGCCTTGGCGCCGGTGGTGGGTCTTTACCGGTCCCCTCGCCGCCCCAATCGACCGGTGACGTGTGGCAGGAGGATGAACGGCGTATCCGCCCCCTCTGGCAGGTAGAGGAAGAAGCCATAGATGAGGCGATTCGCCTCTGTCACGGCAACATCACCCGTGCAGCGGCTTTGCTGGAAATAAATCCCTGCACCATTTATCGTCGCCGTCAGAAAAAGCGCCCAGGCTGAGCCTGAAACGGAAAGAAAGCCATGATCACAGAGATCCGGCACATCATCTTCTCCAATGACGAGTTAAAACTCGTGTTCCAGTCCGTTCCACTGGAGGGGTTTGACGCGACGCGCCGCATTACCCGCATTCAGGTGGTCGAGGGTCCGCCCCCGTCGATCCGGATTCAGAGCGAAATGGCGATGGGTGGCGCCCGTACCGAGCTGGAGGTGGAGAGTTACCAACTGGCCCGGCTGATGGTCGCTTACTGCCGGGACAAAAAAATTCCGCTGCCCAAGGATGCGTTGAAAACCATCCACGCCCAGGGGGACGCGCTGTGTTTTTCGATCATGAGCACGCTGGGCTGACCGACCGGACAGTCGTTGCCAATCGTATGGCGGTGGCTTGGAATCCGTTCCCCGGCGTCCTATATTGAGGGGGCCACGATCAGACAAGGGCAGAGATCATGGAAGTCAGTTCTTCCGCCGGCTATGCATCGGCCATCGGTTTGCTGAACACACGCAGTCAAATACAGGTTGATCAGGTTCGTGCCGCCTCCGATCAATCGCAGCAGGTGACTGACCTGCTTGCGGGTGGCGGATCGGCAACACCGGCCGCAACGGGCGGACGCGGCCAGATCGTTGATATCCAAGTCTGATCCGGCCATCTCAAGATTCTCCGTACCTCTAGGCCCGGTCGACCCTGTCGGCCGGGCCTTTCTGTTGGGCCGGTTTATATGCTTTTGGGCATCTGCCCGCACTTCCCCTATGCTTTGTGAATCCAAGCCGTTATCTTGTGCGGCACACAGGGTGCCCAGTGCGGGCATGGCGGAAGGGAAAAGGGCATGAGCGACATTTCCATTGGCGTTGGCGGTCCCGCTGACATGGGACGCATGGCGATGGATGCCGGTAACCATGCCGAAGCGGTGTCATTACTGCGGGAGGCGATCCTGGATGATCCCGGTGATGCCACCCTTCGGGCTGATCTGGGCGTCGCACTGGAGACCCTGGAAGATTATGATGGCGCCGCACAGGCCTATGCGGCCGCCACCGCCTTGGAACCGGACAACCCGATCTATCACTTCAACCAGGGCGCCGTGGCGCAGGCCCAGGGCCGTCCCCATGATGCTGCCGCCCATTATCTGGATGCGCTGGAACGGGAACCATTGTTTGCGGAGGCCTATTACAATCTGGGCACGCTGTTTTTTGATGCCGGCCATCTGGAAATTGCCGCAGAACATTACGGCAATGCCCTGAAGGCCCGCCCGGACTATGCGGAAGCGGCCAGCAATCTGGGGCTGACCTTGCGGCGGCTGGGGCGGCTGAATGACGCGGTGGAACAGTTCCAACTGGCCTTGAAGCTACGCCCCGACCTGACCATCACCCATTCCAATCTGGGCCTGACCTTGGCCGAAGTCGGGCGTTACGGTGAAGCCATCGCCTGTTTTGGCCAGGCCCTGGCCAATGACCCCGACAGTTCGGCGCTGCATATCAACATTTCCCTGGCATGGCGCGGTGTGGGGCGGTTGGAAATGGCGGCGGATGCTGCCTTGAAGGCGCTGCGTCTGGCACCCGACAGCACGGTTGCCCAGGTCGAACTGGGTTCTGTGGCGGCCAATCTGCGCCGTACGGGTGATGAGGCCGGGCTGCGTGAGCTGCTGGAAGCATGGCGCAGCATTGCCGGCGAGACAGCCCAATATCAGCACACGCTGGCCGCCCTGGGACAGGCCCCGACGCCAGCGCGTGCCGGTGATGCCTATGTGGCCCAGACGTTCGATGCGTCAGCCAAGCGTTTTGATGAAATGATCGGATCGCTGGGCTATGCCGTGCCGGCTGCGGTCGGGGCCGCCCTGTTGACACATCTTGGCGACGGCAAGGGGGACAAGGACATTCTGGATGCCGGTTGCGGCACCGGGCTGGCAGCCCCACACTTGGCGCCTTATGCCCGCACCTTGACCGGGGTTGACCTTTCGCTGTCCATGCTGCAGCAGGCCTTGCGTCGAGGCCTCTATTCCGCCCTGGATCAGGCGGAACTGGGCGCCTATCTGATTGCCCGGCCGGGCAGTTTCGATGTGATCTCGGCCAGTGACGTGCTCTGCTATTTTGGCGAACTGACAGAGATTTTCCGGTCGGCCGCCAACAGCCTGCGTCCGGGGGGATTGTTGATCCTTTCGGTGGAAGCCAATGGCACCGGACAGCCCTACCTCCTGCATGAGGGCGGGCGTTATGCCCATGATCCGGCTTATGTCCGGGCCGGTCTGACCGCAGCGGGTCTGACGGTGCTGGACCTGTCGCCCCTGGTGCTGCGGCATGAGGGCGGGGGACCGGTGGAGGGCGTGCTGGCCGTCGCGGCCAAGCCCTGATCCTGTTTTCGGACTTTTCCGGCTGGCCGGGGCATGCCATGTAGTCTGCCCCGGCCATTGTTTTTTCCATGATACGCGTGCGCCATGACCCAGAACGCTTCCGCCATCATTCCTGTCCTGTTGTCCGGTGGGTCCGGTTCCCGGCTTTGGCCCGTCTCCCGGGAACGGTTTCCCAAACAGTTGCTGAACCTTTGTGGCGACCGTACGATGATCCAGGAAACGGCCCTGCGTGTCGGTAGCGGGTTCGGCTTTGCCGATCCGATTGTGATCTGCAACCAGGAACACCGGTTCGCCATCGCCGAACAGTTGCAGGAAGTGGGCATCCGGCCCACCGACCTTGTGCTGGAACCGTTCGGCCGTAACACGGCCCCGGCCGCTGCGGTGGCGGCCCGTCTGGCGGCCCGCCGTGATCCGGCGGCACTGGTTCTGCTGTTGCCGGCCGACCATGTCATCCTGGCTCCGGAGGCCTTCCGCGCCGCAATTGCCATTGGCGCCCGCGCGGCGCAGGCCGGCAAACTGGTGACCTTTGGGATTCAGCCGACCAGCCCCGAAACCGGCTATGGCTACATTGAAAAAGGCGAGCCGGTGGCCGGTGCCGACGGCGCCTTTACCGTAAGCCAGTTCGCGGAAAAGCCGAAGCTGGAGGTGGCGCGGGCCTATTTGGCGGGGGGCCGTCATTTGTGGAACAGCGGCATGTTCTTGTTCCGCGCTGACCGGTTTGTGGCTGAACTGGAACGCCACGCCCCTGATGCCTTGCGGGCTGCTGACGCTGCCATCGCCGCTGCCCGTGCCGATCTGGATTTCCTGCGCCTGGACCCCGACACCTTTGCCCAGGCCCCGAACATCTCCATTGATTTTGCCGTGATGGAAAAGACGGACAGTGCCGCGATTGTACCCTGCGATATCGGCTGGACCGATGTCGGGGCGTGGAGCGCGCTGTGGGACATTGCCGGCAAGGACGTGGCGGGCAACGCTGTGCTGGGCGATGCGATCCTGGTGGATTCGCAGAATAATCTGGTCCGCGGTGAGGTTGGGCTGACGGCCCTGGTCGGTGTGAAGGATCTGGTGGTCATCACGACCGATGATGCGGTGCTGGTGGCCGACCGGGCGCGGGTACAGGATGTGAAGACCGTGGTTGACCGTTTGAAGGCCGATGGGCGCACCGAACGGCTGGACCATCGCCGCACCTACCGCCCCTGGGGATATTCGCATCTGGTGCATAAGGGGCCAGGCTTTGAAGTTCTGCGGTTGACCATCCGCCCCGGCCACAAGATCTCGCTGCAAAAGCATGCGCATCGTGCTGAACATTGGATCGTGGTGCAGGGGGAGGCCAAGGTCACCCTGGGCGAGGAAAAGCGTGTGGTCCGCGTGAATGAGAGTGTCTTCATTCCCGCCGGCGTGCCGCACCGTCTGGAAAATGACGGCCAGTGTGACCTGTGCCTGATCGAGGTTCAGACAGGCGAGCGGATCAGTGCCGATGACATCCAGCGGATTGAGGATCATTACGGCCGCGCCTGATCGCTGCTTTCCCCATTGACCCGCTATCATCGGGCAGCAACCATGGTGCGCCCTCGCCCGACGGAGCCACCATGTATCTTGATCGCCGCCACCTGCTGATCACCGCCCTGTCGCTGCCGCTGGTGCCGACGGCGCTGGCACAGGCTGGCGGCTCCTTGCTGGATCGTGTGCGCAAGGCCGGAACGGTGCGCATTGGTACGACGGGGGATTACTTTCCCTACTCATTCCGCGATGTCAGGACGGGTGGGTTCCAGGGGTATGAGATCCAGGTGGCCGAACGGCTGGCGGCGGATCTAGGGGTAAAACTGCTTCTGGTCCAGGCAACATGGCCAACATTGGTGGCCGGCCTGCTGGCGCGCAAATATGACATCGCTGCCACCGGTGTGACGGTAACGCCAGAACGGGCCAAGGCGGTTGCCTTCACCAAGGCCTATCTGCGGCCCCGTTTCATCCCTCTGATCCAGAAGAAGGATATGGACCGGTTCAAAAGCTGGGACGATCTGGACCAGCCAGGGATCACCATCGCCGTGCAGCAGGGAACGGCACCCGAAACCATGGCCCGGAAGGTCTTCACCAAAGCCCGCCTGCTGTCGGTTGCCGATCCGGTGATTGATTTCACCGAGGTGCTGGCCGGTCGGGCGCAGGCCGCCTTTACCGACAATCTCTATTTCCTGACCAAGATTGGGCGGGAATATCCGCAATTGACCATGCTGACCCAGGGCGCGCGCCCCGGCACCGACACGGAAAATGCCATGATGACCGCGCAGGGTGACCCGGTCTGGCTGGAATGGTTGAATGGCTGGGTCGATGCCCGTACGGCCGATGGTTTCTTCGACGGGCTGTTTCAGCGCTGGTTCGCGGACGCGGGGAACACGCCTTGAACAGGCGGGCGGCATGTCTGCTGCTGCTGGTGCCTTTTTTGTCGGGCTGTGCCGGTGATGGTTGGCACATTGTTGATCCGCGTACAGCCGAGGGTTGGGGGAACCTGTCATTCCTGATGGCCGGGGCTGGCCTGACCCTGGGCCTGTCGGCGACCGCGCTGTTGCTGGCCATAGGGATCGGGTTGCTGACCGCCATCGCCCGCAGCAGCCGGTGGCGCTTGCTGCGTATGACCAGCGGTGCCTATGTCGAACTGATGCGGACATTACCGCTGTTTGTCCTGCTGCTCTGGGTGTTCTACGCTCTGCCTATTCTGGTTCAGGGTTTGGCGCCCGACAGTGTCGGTTTCCGCGCCCTGGGCTGGATCGCTGACCTGACACCGTTCGCGGCGGCGTTAATTGCCCTGGCCCTGAATGCCGGAGCCTTTCTGTCAGAAATCTTCCGCGCCGGGATCGAAGGCGTGCCCAAAGGACAGGTGGAGGCGGCGCAGTCCCTGGGCATGGGCCGCTGGCTGACCCTGCGCCGCATTATCCTGCCCCAGGCCCTGCGCCGGATGCTGCCGCCCACGGTTGGACAGTTCATCCATACTGTAAAGGACAGTTCCCTGGCATCGGCGATCGGGCTGGCCGAACTCACCCGCCGCGCCACGGAATTACAGACCCAGACCTATCGGCCGCTGGAACTCTACACCCTGCTGGCGCTGGAATATCTGGTGATCCTGCTGATCTTGTCGCGGCTGTCGCGCTGGCTGGAACGACGCTGGGGCCAGGCGGTCTGACAAAGACCGATGGTCGGATTGTGAACTTTTGATCACTCGCTTTCTCTCCCCTTCTGCGTGAAAGCTCTGTTAGTCTGATGGTCTATCGGGTCCCCCGCAGGGGCGGGCCGGCAAAGGGGAGAGAGGCGCCATGAGCACCGTGACAACCGATTGCCTGCTTTACACCCGTCACAGTACCGAAGGCGTGGCGGAGATCACCTTTAACCGCCCGACCTGCATGAATGCCCTCAATCTGGACATGGCGGCGGCCTTCGCCGAGGCGGCCACGGCGGCGGCCAATGACCCGAAGGTGCGCGTCCTGGTCCTGACCGGACGGGGCACCAGTTTCATGTCCGGCGGCGATATTCATGCCTTCCATAAGCTGTTATCCGCCCCCGCCGCTGAACGGCGTGACCATATTGCGCGTCTGATTGATTTCACCCATCAGGCGGTGACCGCCCTGCGCCGGATGGAAAAACCGGTGATCGCCGGGATTCATGGTACCGCGGCCGGTCCCGGCATCGGCATTACCCTGGCCTGTGATCTGGTGGTTGCTTCTGATCGGGCGGTGTTCCAGATGGCCTATGGCCCGCTGGGCACCACACCGGAGGCCGGTGCCACCCATGCCCTGCCCCGTTTGGTCGGCTCTCGTCGCGCCGCCGAACTGGCACTGCTTGACCGCCGGCTGACGGCCCTGGAGGCGCTGGAACTGGGTATCGTGAACCGGATCTGTCCAGCCCCGATGCTGGCGGAGGAAACGCGCTGTGTGGCGCGTAAACTGGCGTGCGGTGCGGCCAACGCTTCGGGCCGGACGAAACGACTGCTGTATCTGTCGCTGGAACATAATTTCCAGCAGCAGTTGGCGGCCGAACGTGAAACCTTCCTGTCCGCGATTGACAGCGGCGAATTCGCCGAAGGCATCACGGCTTTTGTCGAACGGCGGAAACCGTTTTTCGGGCAATGCTGACAGGCCGGCGTTCTGGCGACCCCGGCACGCACGGCACCTCCATCACCAACGCAGTTGCAACTTAGTCGCAACTGCGATACCACCGGGTCAGAGAGTTTCCTCCCCGGGGGCGGATGATGACGAAGCGGAAAATTGGGTCGGCGCTGGTGGGTATGGCCCTGTCGGCGATGGTGGTCGGGCCGGCCCTGGCGGCACCGATGGTCAATGGGCATTCCCTGTCACCCTGGGGCATGTTCATGGCGGCCGACTGGGTGGTGAAATCGGTGATGGTCGGGCTGGCGGCGGCGTCGGTGGCGACCTGGACGATCTTTATCGCCAAGCTGCTGGAACTGTCGGCGGCCCGGCGGCGGGTGACAGCAGCACTGCACCGGCTGGACGCGGTCCGCGGCCTGGCAGAGGCAACCGCCGGTCTGACCGATGCACGTGACCCGGCGGCCCCGCTTCTGCGCGCCGTGATGGAGGAGATGGAACAGTCGGTCGACCTTCCCATTGACGGCATCAAGGAACGCGCGGCCAGCCGGCTGGAACGGATTGAAGCGGCCATGGCGCGCGCATCGGCACGTGGCACCGGTGTGTTGGCCAGCATTGGGGCCACGGCCCCGTTCGTCGGCCTGTTCGGCACCGTCTGGGGCATCATGAACAGCTTTATTGGAATCGCTGAAAGCCAGACCACCAATCTGGCCGTTGTGGCACCCGGCATTGCCGAAGCCTTGTTGGCCACGGCCATCGGGCTGGTGGCGGCCATCCCGGCGGTTCTGGTCTATAATGCCCTGACCCGGACCATCGGTGGCTATCGCGCCCAGGTGGGCGACGCGGCGGCGGCGGTGCTGCGGTTGCTGTCGCGTGATCTGGACCGTCGCGGGGTCAAGCCCCGCCTGCGCGCGGCGGAGTAAACGCGATGGCCGCAAAGCTGCGCACCGGCGGGGACGATGATCTGGCGGAAAATCACGAAATCAATGTCACGCCCTTCATTGATGTGATGTTGGTGCTGCTGATCATTTTTATGGTGGCGGCTCCCTTGGCCACAGTCGATATCCCGGTCGATCTGCCCGCCTCCAGCGCGCCGAGGGCCGAACGGCCGCCCAAACCCCTGTTCCTGTCGGTGAAGGCCGATCTGTCGCTGGCCCTTGATGAAGCACCGGTAGCGGACAAGGCGGGCTTGGCGGCCGCCCTGGATGCCAGGACAGGCGGGGATAAGGACCAGCGGGTGTTTTTGCGCGCGGATAAAACTGTGGCCTATGGCGACCTGATGGCGGTGATGAACAGCCTGCGGGATGCCGGCTATCTGAAAGTGGCCCTGGTCGGGTTGGATGGCACCGCCATGGGGGCTGCGCCGTGACGGCGGCGGCCCTGCCCGCCGGTGCGCTGCGCTGGCCCCTGGCATTCACGCTTGCGCTGGGCGCTCATCTGGCAGTGGCCGGTTTCATTGCCCTGAAACCACATTCCCCCGCAGTGGCGGATGCCCCGCCCCCACCGCCGGCGATCCTGCTGGATCTGACCCCACCGGTGCCATTACCACCGCCGCCGCCGCCGCCCCTGCCAAGGCCGGTTACACCGGTCTCCGCCCCCAAGCCACCGCCGGTGATCGACCGTGCCGTGGCAAAACTGCCACCACCGCCGAAGGACCCACCGCAGGTGCAACCGATGATGGAGGCGCCGGTGCCAACGCCGGCCCCGTCCGCGCCGCCATCGGCGCCGCAGCCTGCGGTCGATGCCCCGCCCCACCCCCTCCCGTCCGGCCCGCCACCGGATGCCATGGCCGCCTTTCAAGGACGGTTGATGGCCCATCTGGGCAAGCATAAACGGTACCCGATGGCGTCCCGTCAGCGGCGTCAGCAAGGCACGGCCTGGGTCCGTCTGACGCTGGACCGGCAGGGTCGGGTGGTCTCCCATCATCTGGAGCGTGGATGCGGGGTAGAGGCGCTGGATCGGGAGGCCACAGAACTGGTCATCCGCGCCCAGCCTTTACCCGCCATTCCGGCAGAAATGGGGCTGGAACAGATGGAACTGGTCCTGCCGGTGGAATTCAGCCTGCGTTGACCCTGCCGGCGGTCACTCCACCCTTAACGCCACCTGACCGGTAAAGGGACTGACGGCGATATGGCGGTATCGGATACCGGTTCGGGCGGCAAACTCACCCCAGGCCTTGAACTCATGATCCGCCCAGGTGCGGTTGCCGATAAATTCATCAAAGACCAGAACACTGCCCGGCACCAGCCTGGGCGCCAATTCACGCAGCACCGTCACGGTGGAACTGTAGATATCGCAGTCAATATTGGCAAAGCGCACGGGACCGGCATGCTCGGCCAGGAAACCCGGCAGCACATCCTCAAACCAGCCTTTGTGCAGCCGGACATGGGCAGGCATCGCGGGCAGGTCCGTCCCCTCGGCCCCCAGGCTGAAGGTGCCAGCCAGCTCATTGCCCCAGCCTTCCGGCAGGCCCTCAAAACTGTCAAAGCCATGGACGGCTTGGACTGTTGCCGCTGCAATGTGCCGCAGCGATGTCCCCCGCCGCACACCGAATTCCAGAACCAGCCCCGGCACCGCCGCCGCATTCAGGGCAAAGCGTAAAACATCCGCCGACAGGCCGAACAGCCGGTGATCCGGGGCCAGATGCGGGCGCAGGGCCCGTGCGCCATCCAGGATGGGGCTGTCACCGGGCCGAAAGCCGCTGGGTTCCTCGCCGGTCAGTATCTGGTAGGCAGCAAGGTAACCGGCATATTTGCGGTTCGCCCCCGGACAGGCGATGGCGCGGCGCAGCCGGTCCAGCGCGGCCGGCACCCCGTCTGTGCCGATCACGCAGGCATGACTGGCGAACCAGGACGCCGCACGACCGGGGGCGGCTGCAACGATGGCATCAAAATCGGCCAGCGCACCGGTCGCATCGCCCAGATAATGCAGCGACAAACCGCGCTGATAGCGGATAGCATCATTCAGGCGGCCGGCCCGTTCCTCGGCCATGACCAGATCGACGGCCGCCTCATAACTGGCGTCGCGGCGCAGGGCGTTGGCCAGGGCCTCGGTCACCGTCTGGTCTGCGGGGTCCAGGCGGTGCAGCTCGGCCAGAATCGGCACGGCCGCATGCATCTGACCCAACCCATCCAGGGACCGGGCCAAGGCAAACCGGAGGTCCCCATCGTCCGGCTGGTCCGCAAGGGCGCGGGTCAGCCACGCCCGCCCGCCGGCATGATCATTCAGCCCGACCAGGGCGCGGCCCAGCAGGCCGGACCCGGCGGCATCATCGGGCGGGCCCGATTGCATCAGCAGACGGCGCACCGCCCGGTAACGGCCGGCAGCCAGCAACGTGGTCGCCTGGAACAGGATATCGGGCGGGGTGGGCATGCAACTGGTCCGGTATCTCGATCAACGCCCATCCTGCCTAGCACGCCCTCCCCCGACACGTCATCCCAACACGCGGTACCAGGCCTTGAAGGCATTGGTGTAAAAACCGGCGCTGAACAATGTCCAGGCCCCAAGTCCGGGCGGCAGGGTAAAGGCGGATGCTGCCTTTTCAACGGTCATGCCCGCCGCATGGGCGCGCCGCGCCGCCGCTTCCACCGCGTCCAGCACCCCTAGATAGGGGGAGAGGTCCGCTGCATTGGACAAGGAACCATGCCCCGGCACCACCAGGGTGGCCGGATCAGCCAGGACCGCCCGCACGGCGGCGGACAGTTTCACCGGGTCGGCATCGACATAATTGGGGAAAATGCCATTCCACAGCAGATCGCCGCCAAAGATCACCCGTGGATCGTCCAGTTCCACCGTTACATCGCTGTCCGTATGGCCGGTGCGGGCCACCAGCCGAACCGTCCGACCCCCCAGATCCAGGACAGCCTCGCCTTCCGGCACGATCAGGGTGGGCAGCAGCACTGGTGCGGCCTTGGCGAAGGGGCTGCCCTCAACCGGCCGGGGCAGCCCGTTGCGTTGCGCCGACAGCGCCCCGGTCTGCGCCGTCATCAACAATTCCGGCCCGTCCGCACCCCGTCTGAACCCCGACAGCCCGCCGACATGGTCCAGATGGTAATGGGTGGCCACCACATGGGTGGGTCGGCGTCCGGTCAGCGCCAGCGCCTGATCGGACAGCCAGGCGCCACCGGCGGGTGTATTGAACCCTTCCACGACCAGGACCCCGTCGCGTCCGGCAATGATGCCACCATTGGACAGGGTGGTGCGGTCGCCGCGTCCGCCATCGGGCGCAAAGGGTGTGCTGATCACCGCCCAGACCCCGTCGGCCAGTTTTTCAATCCGGGCAAAGGCGCTGGTCACCACCGGGTCGGTCAGGGTCCGGGCCTGGGATTGTCGCGCCGTGGCGGTCCCTGCGGTCAGGGCGATGGCCACCCAGGCGCCGCATCCAAAGGCATGGCCGAAAAAACCGCGCCGATCACAGCCACAGTTCCCCATCATCAATCCCCCGCCGTTTGTCATGGTGCCTGACCATTGGACCCGCTCCGCTCTGGTCGCGCAAGCCCTGTCGGCGCTGGGATGATTGTTACGGATACGAACGGATGATTGAAGTTTAATTTCGCCAGAAGGAAATGAACGAACACGGACTGTTTTTATCTGTAACCAGCGGTTTAGGATTAGATTTCCCTAACCTTTCGCACAGTTGTCGTCAGCCATGAACCCCTATCTATTGATCCTCTACTGTTCAATGGGGCGGCAGATGACACCGTGGTGCGGACCCACGGCGCATCACTCTTGTCCACCCCCAATAAAGCCGGATGGGGCAAATCATGCGAATGGACAGGCTGAAAATCGCACATCGCATCTTCACGGGGCAGGGATTGCTGCTGTTCTTGTTGCTGCTTATTGGCGGTGGGGCCATTACCGGGCTTGCGATTATTGACGGCAGTTTCTCTGAGTATCGCCGCATCGCGCGCAACGCCAACCTGATCGCCGCGATTGATCAGCACGTGTCGCAGACGCGCATTTATATGAAGGATTTTCTCCTGACCGGGGATGAAGCCTTTGTGCCACGGATCGAGGCAGCGACCAAAAAAGTCGACACGCTGCTGTCGGAAGCGGACAAGACGTTGATCAATCCGGGTCGTCGGGCCATGCTGGCCGACCTGACCGCAACCTTCGCCGCCTACAAGTCGGCGATCGGCGATCTGGTGTCTCTGGATGCCAGAATCGACACGGCCACGGCCGACATCCTGGATAAGAACGGCCCGGTGGCCATGGCCAAGCTGGATCAGGCCCTGCGCCTTGCCGACAGTGATGGGGATGCCCGCGCCGCCTTGCTGATCGCCAATACGGAGCGGGATTTCCTCCTGGTCCGTTTTTTTATGCAACGTTTTGAGAATCGGCGGGACGAAGCCACGCAGGACGGGCTGACCAAAGCATTGGCGGACTTGGAAAAAAGCACGCAAGCCCTGGCCAATCAGGCACGCGGCGCCCGCCGCGCCCTGATCTTGGACATCGTGCGGCCTCTGACCACCTATCGTGAAGGTGCCAACACCAAGATGGGCCTGCTGCGGGAAGCAGAAACCATTGTCCAGACCCGGCTGAACCCGAACGGCGGCAAGCTCAGCAAGGTGGCGAATGACATTTCCGAATCTCAAACCGGACAGCAGAACCAGATTGGGCCGCAGGTTGTGGCCACCATTAACACGATTGAATCCAGTGCCATCGGTCTGTCCATCCTGTCGGTCCTGCTGGGGATCGGAGGTTCCCTCATCGTTGCCCGCTCCATCACTCGGCCGATCAACAGCCTGACCACCACCATGGGCCGGCTGGCCGAGGGTGACCTGTCCGTGAATGTCGGTTTCACCGACAACCGCGATGAGATCGGCGACATGTCGCGGGCCGTGGAAGTATTCAAGACCAACGGCATTGAACGCCGCCGTCTGGAGGAAGAGCAGGCCGTCGCCCGTGAGGCACGGGAGCGGCGGGCCCAGACGCTGGAAACGCTGATGAGCCGGTTCGATCAGGATGTGCAGGCCCTGGTGGGTGAACTGAGTACGGCCAGTACCCAGATGCGCGCGTCGGCCCAGTCCATGTCGGCCCTATCCGAACAGACGGCACAGCAATCGATGACAGTGGCCAGTGCCGCGGAACAGGCCAGTGCCAATGTACAGGCCGTGGCCACCGCAACCGAAGAATTGTCCAGTTCTTTGGGCGAAATCACCCGTCGGGTGGCGGAAAGCGCGCAGATCACGCGGGTGGCCTATGATCAGGCCAACGCCACCAACCAGACGGTCAATTCCTTGTCGGAAGCGGCGGGTCGCATTGGCACAGTGGTGCAACTGATCGCCGATATTGCGGGCCAGACCAATCTTCTGGCGCTGAATGCCACGATTGAGGCCGCCCGCGCCGGCGAGGCCGGCAAGGGATTTGCCGTGGTGGCATCGGAAGTCAAAAGCCTGGCAACACAGACGGCCCGCGCCACAGGCGATATCAACGAACAGGTGCAGCAGGTTCAGTCCGCCACCCAACAGGCGGTTGATGCCATCCGGTCGATCACCGGCACCATTGCCCGGGTGAACGAGATTGCGACCGCCATCGCGGCGGCAGTTGAGGAACAGGGGGCGGCCACGCAGGAGATTGCCCGCAATGTGCAGCAGGCCGCCGCCGGCACTCAGGATGTGACCGCCACCATCGACACTGTCCGTGCTGCCGCCGGCCAAACCGGACAATCGGCCGGGCAGGTGCTGAACGCAGCGGTCGGCGTGCAGAACCAGTCCACGCGCCTGACCCAGGTTGTCAGCAGCTTCCTGACCGGGGTTAAGTCCGCCTGATCAAACCGTTCCTGATGGGGGCAGGATCAGATCCCGCCCCCATCGCTGAATGCATAGATATCGTATGACGCCAAGGCCCGGCCGATATCGGCAATGGCCCGGTTCGCTGTCGGCAGGCGACCGCCCATGGTAATGAAGCCATGCACCATATCGGGATAAAGCCGGTGCAGAACCGGAACACCCGCTGCGGCCAGGCGCCCAGCATAGGCCCGACCTTCATCCAGCAACGGGTCGAACCCGGCGGTGATGATCACCGTGGGGGGCAGCCCGTCAAGCCGTTCGGCACGCAGCGGAGAGACTTGCCAATCACCCTGGGCCTCCTGCCCGGCCAGGTAATTCCGGATGTAACCGACATAGGCCTGGCGGGTGAGCAGATATCCATCAGACCGGGTGAAATGGCTGGGCAGGCTGGCCGTCAGATCGACCGCCGGATAGATCAGCACCTGGGTCTTCAACACTGGCCCGCCCGCATCCCGTGCCTTCAGTGCCAATATGGCGGCGATGTTGCCGCCCGCGCTGTCACCCGCCACGCCAATGGCCAAGGGATCAATGGCCAGCAAAGGGGCATGCGCGGCTAACCAGCGCAGGGCCGCCCAACCATCCTCAATCGCCGCTGGCCAGGGATGTTCGGGTGCCAACCGGTAATCGACTGCGACAATCGCATGGCCGGTCGCCACGGCCAATTGCCGGCACAGCGTGTCATGGCTGTCCAGGTCGCCCACGGTCCAGCCGCCGCCATGAAAGAACAGAAGGGCCGGCAGAGGACGGAAACCGAACGACGGACGATAAAGCCGTAGGGCCAGGGGGCCGCCCGGACCGGCAATCGTCTCATCCCGAACAGAGGCGATCTCAGGGGCCTGCGGGCCCAAGGCGCGGCGTACGCGGGTGAAAATGCGCCGGGTCTCGGCGATATCGCCGCCCCCATCCGCACTGCCCGCTATGATGCGAACCACATCCGCAACCTCGGGTGACAGCTCCGGTCCCACCTGAAACCCGGGCTTCTCCGGCACCAGACACAAGGACGCCGCACGGTGGGGAGCGGGGGCGATGGGCAGGATGGTGCCGGTCATGGTTTTTCTCCGCGTGGATGAAGCAGGGGCGACGGGGCCAGCGGTTTAAGAAACCGGCCCCGTCGCAGGAGAGGATCAGAAGCGCACGCGCGCGCCCGTCACCACGCCGAACACATCCTTGAAGTCGGCTGTTGGCGTGTCATAGCTGTGGTTGCGTACGCCGACATACAGGTCGGTCGCCCAGGCATCGACCGTCTGCACATAGGCCGCCCCGATGGCCTCGGCGTCAGCGCCGGCAGCCGTCAGGTCTTTCTGCTTATAGTAATCGACCGAGAAAGAGCTGGCACCCACCGGGGTCAGCTTGGCGATATAGCCAACCTTGCCATACCAGAAATCGCTGTTGCGCGGGCCCAGGTCACGGGTACCTGCGGCGGCGGTGACATTGAAGCCGCTGGCAAACTTCACCGACACTGACCCGTTGGACTGGGTGTCGAAACCGGTGCGGCTGTCATTATCGGCATAGGCGACGGCAGCCGCCACTTCCGTATCGCCGATCTTGGCATTGTAGCGGATGGCCCCGTCGGTAGCGCCGCCTTCCGTCACACTGGTCGACAGTTGCAAACCACCGCCGAAGGTCGGCGTGTCATAGCGCACGCGGTCTTCACGGTGCAGACCGTCGAAATTGTTGAAGGCGGTATTAACCGTGGCGCTGGCGGCACGGGTCCGCGTGTTCCGGAACGCCACACCACCAAAGGCCTGACCGATATCAGAGTAGCCCAGCATGGTAACGGTGCCGGAGAGATCAACCTCTGCGGTCTGGTTGCTGGCCGTGTCGCCCTGACCAACCCAGAGGCGGCCCAGACCCTTATGCTGGATCCAGAATTCGACCTTGCGCTCGTTCACCGAGAAGGCCCCACTATCGGTGCCGATGCCCGTGCTGCGTGTCGACGCGGACGAGGTTTCCAGTTCGATGTCGGTGCCGGCCGTCCATTGGTCATCCAGCTTGGCCTGACCGGCCAGCCGGATACGCGAGGAGGCGGTGGCATTGTCGGCATGGATCAGGTCGCTGTCGAACCCGTCATCGACCAGACTGACCACCCGACCAATCTGACCGGACAGGGTCAGCTTGACCCTGCTATTGCCAGACTGCGTCACCTGCGGTGCCTTAAAGGCATCGGCGGCCACCAGAGGGGCATCCTTGCTGGCCGGCGGGCCGGCCGGCGTGCTGGGCGCCTTTTCCAGCTTCTCGATACGGGTCAGCAACTCCTTCACCTGGGCGCGCAGGGCGTCAACCTCGGATGCTGATTGTGCAGAGGCTGGCAGGGCGAAGGCGGCGATGGCCGCACCGGTCAACAGGGCAGCGGTGGTGGAACGGAACGTCGTCATGTGATTTCCCTTCATCTTTTTAAGGTTTTTCTGCCGGAGGAAGGGGGCGCTGGAGGACATTCGGCATCCCTTGCAATCTTCCACGGGCGTGTTTATCCCCGTGCCGGCCACCCAATGGCGCCGGTTCCGGCCTCGGTTTCTGTCAATAATCATCGCCTGGCGGGTCAGTCGCCGCCGCTGGCGGGTCCTGAGGGGTCAGGGACAACAGGTCGTCATCGGGTGTCTCCTTCTGGTTTGGACACCACGAGGCTTCGTGGCGCTTTAGCGTTTGGTGACGCGGCGCAAGCTGTCAGGTCAAATGCCCGCGGATGGGTTTCAACACCATCGACATGAATATTGTCGATTAATTCCCATGCCGTCAATGGGGTTTTGTAAAATAAATGAAATCACATTTCACTAGTGTTGTATGGCAATCCAACCCGACGCGTTATGTTACACCCAACAAATGTTTGAATGGGAGGGTGCAATGGGTGAGGGATTGGCTATCGCCGGCAGTGCCGCCGCCGGGGGCAGCGTGAAGGATGAGGCGGCGATCCGCCGCGATCTGGCGGCAGCCTATCGGCTGACAGCCCTGTTCGGCTGGGACGATCTGGTCTTCACCCATATCTCCGCCCGCGTGCCCGGCCCCGACCATCATTTCCTGATCAATCCCTATGGGATGTTGTTTGAGGAGATCACAGCCTCCTCCCTTGTCCGTATCGACATGGACGGGAACAAACGGGACAACAGCCCCTATCCGGTGAACCCCGCCGGCTTCACCATCCATGCGGCGGTGCATGCGGCGCGTGACGATGCGGGCTGTGTCATGCACCTGCACACACCCGACGGGACCGCCGTGGCCACCCTTTCCGACGGGCTGCTGCCGCTGAACCAGACGGCCCAGTTGGTCCTGGCCGACTTGGCCTATCATGATTATGAAGGGGTGGCGCTGGACCCTGCTGAAATCCCGCGCCTGCAGCGGGATCTGGGGTCCAAATCCACCATGTTGCTGCGCAATCACGGCACCTTGACGGTGGGGGCGACCGTGGCCGAGGCATTCACCCGCATGTATTTCCTGGAACGGGCCTGCACGATGCAGGTCCGCACCCTGTCCATGGCGGGCCGGACGCTGCATGACACCGAACAAGGCGTCATCGACAAGAACATGGCGCTGGGCCGCATTGCCGTGGCACCCGCCGCCAACCAGTTGATCTGGCCGGCATTGCTGCGCAAGCTGGACCGTGTGTCGCCGGGGTATAGAGAGTAACACCATGGGTCAAAACCTTGACCCATGGTGACGGCGGCGACTGCCGCCGCGCCGCACATGCGGCGTAAGCCCAGCCGCCGGATGGCGGCGCCCGGCGTTTGAGGGAGCGTGAACAAGCCCTCACCAGCCCTTATCCGCCACATCCTCGACATAGACCAGCGCCCGACCCTCGGCCAGCAGCACCCCGTCCGGCCCATGGCAGGTGGTTTCCAGGTCGACCAGATGCTTGTCCGCCCGGATGCGCGTCACGGCCACCCGCGCTGTCAGCTCGCCGCCCAGCGGCACGGGTTTCAGGAACCTTGTCTGTTGCTTGAGATAATTGGTACCCGGCCCCGGCACCTTGACGCCCAGCAGGTAGGAGAAAAGCGCGCCCACCAGCGGTTCAGGCACCGCGCCGTTGGGCATCGCCGCCCCGCCCAGTGTCTGGTAATCAGCCACATCCTGCGCGGTAAAGGCCCGTTTCACGATGGCTTCATCGCCCAGCCGGATCATGCCGCCACTCCCATCTCAAACATTCCTTCACAGGTGATAATGCCATCCGCCACCCGCTGCACCTTCACGGCCACCTGCGCGATGCCATCGGCCTCCCCCACCAATTCGGCGGTGAAGCGCATCATTTCCCCCGTGTAGGTCGGGGCCGGAAAGCGCACATCCTTGGCGATCTGCCGCCCGTCTGGCCGCACCTGCCCCGCCAGTCCGCGCAGGATGGAGCATAAGAACAACCCATGCGCCACCGTCCGCCCGAACCGGGTACGGGATGAGAAATCAGGGTCAACATGGATAGGATTGTCATCACCCGACAGGCGGGCGAACAGGTCGAACTCGGCCTGCGTCAGGCTGCGGTCGATGCTGATATGGGTCGGGGGCATTTTCCGCTCACAAGATGGTGGTGGAATGCACTGCCTTGCCGGTGGTCGCCGGGGAGGCAGCGCAGGGAACGGGGATGTGGGGGATCACAGCCGATGTTTCTGCACCTTCCCCGCGGCCGTCCGCGGAAAGTCGGCCACGGCGACAAAACGCTTGGGAACCTTGAACGGCGCCAGCCTTTCGCGGCAGTACCGTGTCAGATCTTCAGTCGACGGCAGGGTCTGGCCGGGCCGAAGCAGGATATGGGCCTGCCCGACCTCCCCCCATTTTTCATCCGGGATGCCAATGACGGCGGCTTCCAGAATGGCGGGGTGCTGGGCCAGCACATTCTCCACCTCCGCCGGATAGACATTCTCCCCACCGGAAATGAACATCTCCTTGATGCGGCCGACGATGTAATAAAACCCATCGGCATCGCAGCGGGCCAGATCCCCGGATTTCAGCCAGCCATCAGCGGAAAAGGCGGCGGCGGTGGCGTCCGGTCGGTTCCAGTAACCGGGCGTGATGCCAGGGCCACCGAACCATAATTCCCCCGCCTGCCCTGGTTCCACATCCAGCCCGTCCGGGCCGACAATGCGTATACCGGCCAGGACCTGCGGTTTGCCCACCGATCCGATCTTCTCGGCCACCCGGTTCGGGTCCATGATAAAGGCGGTGGGGCCGGTTTCCGTCATGCCCATGCCATTGCACACCCGCACGCCGCGTTCCAGGAAACGCTGCACCAGCAGGTCCGGCAACGGCGCCCCGCCGCAGCCCCAGGACCGCAGGCGCGTCAGGTCGACAGAGGCAAAACGCGGATGCATGGCCAGCATCTGATAGACCGCAGGCACCCCGAACATGGCATCAATCCGGCCCGCGGCGACAAGGTCCAGCATCACATCGGCATCAAAGCCAGGCATGATCAGCACCCGCCCTCCCACGATCAAGGTGGGCAGCGTGTGCAGGTTGATACCCGCCGTGTGGAAAAGCGGCAGGAAATTCAATGTCGTGTCGCGGCCCGTCAGGCCTATGGGCTGCGAGATGTTGATATAATTCACCATGGCCATGGTGAAAGTATAGATCACCGCCTTTGGTTTGCCGGTGGTCCCGGACGTATAGAGCAGATACCAGATGCCGTCGGCCGGCCATTGGCGACGGCCAGGATGGCAGGGGCTTTGGTCGCGCTGGTCGACATACCCGACATCCAGGCCCAGAAGGGCGGGAACATCGGCTGCAAGCTCAGCCGCCACACCGGCATCATCCTCACCAAAGATCAGCAGGCCGGGGGTGCAGTCGGCCAGCAGGGGTCGGATTTCCGCCGCCGGCATGCGCCAGTTCAGCGGCACCAGGATCGCCCCCATCTTGGCGCAGGCAAATAACAGCTCGAAAAATTCGATACGATTGCGGCAGAGGATCGCGACGCGGTCGCCCGCGCCGATGCCCAGGGACAGCAGCAGACCGGCGGCCCGCGCCGCCCGCTCGTCCAGGCCCGCATAGGTCACGGTGCGGCCGGAGGCCACCTCTTCCAGGGCAATGTCGCTGCCGGCCAGTTCCGCGCGTTTGGCTGTGATGTCAAAGATGCACGGGATCAATTCCCACCTCCCCCGCGCGCCAGGGGCGACAGACCGAAGGTGATCAGTTCAGCGGCCGCAGCGGCCACCTCCTTGGCCGGTTTGTCGCTGCTCCACACCGCATAGCGCATGCCCAGGAACACACTCATCCCGATCAAGGCCCAGGCGCGTTCTTCCTCATGGCCCGGCCGGATCTCGCCCTTCTCGGCGGCCTGGGCCAGGTTACGGGTATAGGCGGCCGCAAAGACCTTGTAATAGTTCAGATAGGCGTCCTCGGCGACAAACTGCGCCTCCATGACGATGCGGTACAGGTCCTTGTGCTCACGCACAAACTCGATAAAGGCCTCCAGCCCCAACCGTTCCGCCGTCAGACGGTCGACATTGCCGGGCACCCGCTCGGCAATGTGCTGACGGGTCAGATGGCCCATATCATCGACCAGGGCGCGGAACACCTGCTCTTTACTGTCAAAGTAGGTGTAGAAGGTGCCCAGGGCCGCACCCGCCCGCTGCGTGATCCCGCTGATCGACGCTTCATGATATCCGCGCTCCCCGAATTCCGCCGCCGCTGCATCCAGCAGCTTGCGCAGCGTCCGTTTGCCTCTTTCGGTTCGCGGGGCCTTGGACGTTGCCGTCTCGTCGCCGCCCATGTTTTCCTCCCTGGCTGTAACTTGAATATTGACTCAGGTTTCGATTTGCCGCAAGCATGGGTGCAAGCCGGACGGGAGATCGATGAAACGATCCCCAGCAACCAGCCTTCCACGACCGGCACGGCCGGTCCAGGGCGGGATACACAACACCGGCGTGGGATGGAACGTTTACCCGTGGGGAAGTGTCGGCGCATGCCGTATCTGATCACCAGCGATCAGGCGAAAATCGCCTATGATGATGTGGGGCGCGGGCGCCCGCTGCTGCTGGTGCATGGCTGGGCCACGCATGCTGGTTTTTTCCGTCCCCAGGTCGAAGGCCTGTCACAGAGTTTCCGCATCATCAGTGTCGATCTGCGCGGCCATGGCCGCTCGCGGGCGGCAGAGGGGGATCTCTCGATCGACCTGCTGGCCCGCGACATTGTCGAACTGGCTGACCATCTGGACTTGAACGATCTGCTGGTCGTGGGCTGGTCGATGGGGGCCATGGTGCTGTGGCGGGCCCTGTTGGATGGGCTGTCATCGCGCGTGGCCGGCATGATCTCCATCGACATGGCGCCCCGCGTCATTAATGGCGATGGCTGGGACTTAGGGCTTCGCGGCAGTTCGGCCGCAAAGTCCGCACGGCAGAGCCCGGCTGCGATGATCGCCAACTGGCCTTCTGTCGGCCCGCGCGTCGCCGGCCGCATCTTCGCCGAAGGGCGGGAAGTGGAACAGGCCATCCTGCGCCGCTGGGCCGAGACGGAGGTGGCGGACAGCGACCCCGTGGCCATGGCCCGGCTGTGGGCCTCGCTGACCGCTCAGGATTTCCGCCCCCTGCTGCCTGGCATTTCTGTGCCTGTCCTGGTGACACACGGAAAACTGTCGCGGCTTTACTGCCAGGATACGGCACAGGCGCTGGCCTCCCTGCTGGCCCAGGCCGTCACCATCGGGTTCGACCGGTCGGGCCATGCCCCGCATCTGGAAGAACCCGATCTGTTCAACAGCACGCTGACCCGTTTCGCCGCCACCCTGCCTCCGGCGGGTGGTGCCGATGCACCTGGTGCCGGGCGGGATGAACCCGCCGGCGCTCAATGAGAATGAAAGGGAGAACCATGAAGACGTCGTTCGGTAAGTCCTCCATCACTGCTTTGCTTTGTGCTGGCACGGCGCTGACCAGCCTGGCGGCCCTGCCCGCCCTGGCGCAGCAGGCGCCGGCGCAGGAAACCGCCAGCGAAAGCATGCTGGGCGAAATTGTTGTCACCGCCCGCCGTCGTGCGGAAAGCCTGCAGGATGTGCCGGTCTCCATTTCCGCCTTTACGGCAGAAATGCTGGAAAATGCCGGCACGCCGGACATCACCGCGCTGACCAAGACCACCCCGAACCTGACCATGCAGGTGGCACGCGGTTCCAACTCCACCCTGATCGCCTTTATCCGCGGCGTGGGTCAGCAGGACCCGCTTTGGGGTTTTGAGCCGGGCGTAGGCCTTTATGTCGATGATGTCTATGTGGCCCGCCCGCAGGGTGCTGTGCTGGACATTTTCGACATTGAACGGATTGAAGTGCTGCGCGGGCCGCAAGGCACGCTTTATGGCCGCAACACGATTGGCGGTGCCGTCAAATATGTGACCAAGAAGATCGACGATGAACCCCATATGAAGGCCAAGGTGCAGGTCGGCTCCTACAAGCAGACAGACCTGATCTTGTCCGGCTCGTCCCCGGTCACGGAAACGCTGGGTGTCTCGGGCGCTGTTGCCCTTTACCGGCGTGACGGCTACGGCGATAACCTGACCACGGGTCAGGAACATTACGACAAGGACGTGTCCGCCGGCCGCCTGTCGGTGGAGTTCACACCAAATGAGGATGTGTTCATCCGTGTTGCTGCCGACAAGACGGTGGATGACAGCAACCCCCGCCACGGCTACCGCCTGTTCGCGACCCCGACTGTCCCGGTTCTGGACAGCGTCTATGACACGCGCGCCGGCCTGACCGGCAAGCAGAAGGTGAAGAACCAGGGCGCCTCGCTGACGGCGGAGTTCAACGTCAATGACGCGCTGATGGTGAAATCCATCACCGCCTATCGGGATGGCCGGTCCGACACCGTCATTGATTTCGACAACCTGCCCGCCAAGATCCTGGACATCCCCGCCTATTACGAGGATGACCAGTTGAGCCAGGAATTGCAGTTGGTCTATGAGGGTGACCGTCTGAAGGGCGTTGCCGGCCTCTATTACATGGATGCCCATGCCGAGGGTGCCTTCGACACGATCCTGGGGCTGGCCAATCTGACCACGCTGACCTCGGGTTCGGTGGATACCAAGTCCTACGCGGCCTTTGCCGACTTCACCTATGAACTGACCGATCAGGTCAAGGCTTCGGTTGGTGCCCGCTACACCTCGGACAAGAAGGAAGGCACCGTCTACCGCGTAAACTATGCCGGCCTGACCAGCCCGCTGTTTGGCGGCGCGGCGCGCAACCCGACACTGATCCGTTCCAACTACACCAACGAGCGGACCTTTGACGAATTCACCCCGCGCTTCAGCCTGACCTACGAGGCGACCAGCGACTTGACGCTCTACGCCTCCTATGGACGCGGCTTCAAGTCGGGCGGCTTCGACATGCGCGGTGACGTGATTTCCACGCCCGACACCCGCAACGGCTATGAACCGGAACTGGTGGATACCTATGAAGTTGGCTCCAAGTCCCGCTTCTGGGACGGTCGTGCCACGTTGAACCTGGCCGCCTTCTATTCTGACTATAAGGGCCAGCAGGTGACGACACAGGTCCCGTCGGGCACCACCGTGGTCAGCTTCGTGGACAATGTCGGTTCTTCCACCATCAAGGGGCTGGAAGCCGAAGGTCTGCTGGCCCTGACCGATGAGCTGACGGCCAATTTCGCCATCGGCTATATCGATGCGGAGTTCAAGAAGTTCCTGCGCTACAACCTGACCAGCCGGGCTTACGAGAACATCGCCAACACGGCCGTGTTCCAGAACACGCCGAAATGGACCGCCAATTTCGGCCTGACCTATGTCCATGACATGGGCACGGCCGGAACCGTTACCCTGACAGGCAGTGCCGCCCACCGCAGCGCCTTCTCCCTGTTTGAATTCCGCAATGCGCTGCTGGATCAGGGTGCCTACACGCTCTACGACCTGTCAGCGATCTGGACGGCGGAAAGCAACAACTGGTCGGTCGGCCTGCATGGCAAGAACCTGGGCAACAAGAAGTATCGCGTCGGCGGCTACAACTTCCCCGGTGCCCTGTTTGGTGACAGCATCATCGGCTTCTACGGCCCGCCGCGCACGGTGACGGCGACGGTTGAATACCGGTTCTGATACCGGCGGTTGGACCTGCTGACCGTTGCTACGCTGGCAACGGCCCGCCCTGGGTGCGGGGGTGACACATTTCGCTCACCCCCGCATCTGGAAACAGCGTTTTCGTGTGACCATCTCCCACACTGGCGCCGTGTCCCGGATGGGGCACGGCACCCCTTTTCCTGTCCCCTTTGAAAGGATCGTGATGACCAGCGCCGCGACCGACAACCAAACGACCGGTACCGCCTATCGCACTTACGTGCTGATCATCCTCATCCTTGTTTATATCTTTAATTTTATTGATCGACAGATTTTGGGCATCCTCGCCCCCTCGATCAAGGCAGAGTTGAATCTGACCGATACCGATTTGGGCTGGTTGGGTGGACCCGCCTTTGCGCTGTTCTACACAGCCATGGGTGTTCCCATCGCCATGCTGGCTGACCGGTTCAACCGCACCTGGATCATCACCATCTCCTTGGCGGTGTGGAGTGGGTTTACCGCGCTTTGCGGCACCGCCACGAATTTCTGGCAGCTCTTTTTGTTCCGGCTGGGTGTTGGTGTCGGGGAAGCCGGGGGTGTCGCCCCCTCCTATTCCCTGATCGCTGACTATTTCCCGCCCAAGGAACGCTCGCGCGCCCTGGCCGCCTACAGTTTTGGTGTGCCGATCGGCATGGCCCTGGGCATCCTGTTCGGGGGTCTGATCGCCAATGAAATCGGCTGGCGTTGGGCGTTCATCATTTGCGGGCTGGCGGGTCTGGCCCTGGCGCCGCTGCTGAAAATGACCGTGCGTGAACCGGTGCGCGGTGGTCTTGATGCTGTTCAGGCCAAGCCCAACGCGCCCAGCCTGAAGGTGGTCCTGGCCACCTTGTCGAACAAACCGTCCTTCTGGCTGCTGGCCTTTGGTGCCTCTTTCTCCTCGATCATGGGCTATGGTCTGGCCTTCTGGCTGCCCTCCTTCTTTGAGCGCAGCCACGGCATGTCGCTGGTTGACCGCAGCCTGTTTTTCTCCGGCATCGTGTTTATTGGCGGCCTGATCGGCATCTGGCTGGGCGGAACGCTGGGGGATCGGCTGGGCGGGCAGAACAAGGCCAATTACGCCCGTGTCCCGGCGACGGCTTTCCTGATTTCCGTGCCCTTCTTCTTCGGCGCGGTGAATATCAGCGACCCGATCTTCATGTTTGTGCTGTTTGTGGTGCCGCAGGCCCTCGCCCTGATGTGGCTGGGGCCCACCTTGTCGGCGGTCCAGCATCTGGTTGCCCCCAGCATGCGGGCGACAAGTTCGGCGATCTTCCTGTTTATCAACAACCTGATCGGTATCGGCTTCGGTACGCTGTTTCTGGGTTGGTTGTCAGATGTGCTGCGCGCCGAATATGGTCAGGAAAGCCTGCGCTACTCGATCTTGTACTGCCTTGGCTTCTATATCCTGGCCGCCATCCTGTTCTTCCTGGCATCCCGCCGCCTGACGCGCGACTGGCACCGGGAATAATCACAGGCCGGGCATCCCGCCTCCCCGGCAAGGGCTGGAGAGGCGGGAAGCTCACGCCACCCCGTTCGCCCCGAATTCTCGAAAACCAGGCCGGGCGCCTAATCGCGCCCACCAATCCGCCACCGCCGGCAGATACGGTCGCTCCATTGGCGTCATCTTCCAGCGGTTGGTGGACAGGCCCAGCACAATATCGGCCAGGGTAAAGTCCGGCCCCGCCACATAGGCCCCGGTCTTCGTCAGTTGCCCCTCCAGAATGCCCATCTGCCTGTTCCACCCCGCCACACCGGCTGCAATGGCATCAAGATCAGCAAAGGCGGGACTTTTACGGACCAGGGCCATAAAGGCATAGCGCCAGGCAGGGTTCAGCTCCGTGGCCTGCCAATCCATCCACATTTCCACCCGCGCCCGCGCCAGCGGGGCGCGTGGCAGCAGGTCCGCCCGTCCCGCCTCGGCGGCGAGAAAGCGGCAGATGCTGTTGCTCTCCCACAGATAGCCGTCAGCGACCTGCACCACCGGGACCTGGGCATTGGGGTTCATGGCGCGGAATTCGTGCGTATCCACAGGCTGGAAGCCGCTGCCCCAATCTTCGCGTACAAAATCGCGCCCCACCTCCCGGCAGGTCCACAGAACCTTGCGGACATTGATGGAGGATTCCTTGCCAAGAATACGCAATGGCTCGGTCATTTCTGTTCCGTATCAATTTTTATTCCGGTAACGGAATAAACTCTGTCTCGCCGGGGACTGTGGGGAACCGGCCATTACGCCAGTCGGCTTTCGCATCCTCAATGCGTTCCCTGGACGAAGAGACGAAATTCCAAAAGATATAGCGCGGGCCATCCATCGGCTCACCACCCAGCAGCAGCAGGCGGGTATTACACTCTGCTGTGACAGTCAGGGCATCACCCTCGCGCAGGACCAGCAACTGGCCCTGCCCGCCCTCTGCGGTAAACACATCGCCAGCGATGGTGATGCGCCCGTCGAACAGATAGAGGGCGCGTTCAGGATGGCTGGCCGGGATTTCCACCTTGGCCCCCCCATCCAGCAGCATCTCCATATAGATGGTCTCTGACAGGGTGCGGACAGGCGAGGTCTCGCCGAACAGGTCCCCGGCAATCAGGCGCATCCAGACGCCATGGTCGCTGATGATCGGCAGATCACCGGCGGGGTAATGGCTGAAACTGGGATCAATCTCCTCAAACCGCTGCGGCAGGGCGATCCAGCTCTGGATGCCGGCCAGATGGTTGCCCTGGGCCCGCAGGCCCGCCTCGGTGCGTTCGGAATGCACGATGCCCTTGCCGGCGGTCATCCAGTTGATGGCACCGGGCCGGATGGCCTGCACGCTGCCCACGCTGTCACGGTGCATGATCTCCCCCTCCGTCAGATAGGTGACGGTGGACAGGCCGATATGCGGATGCGGGCGTACATCCAGGCCGGTGCCGGCGGGGAAATAGCCCGGCCCCATCTGGTCCCAGAAGATAAACGGCCCCACCATGCGACGCTTTACACTGGGCAAGGCACGGCGCACCTCGAACCCACCCACATCATGGCTTTTCGGCACGATGATCAGTTCGACAGGGCTGCTGGTGGGCAGGGTCATGGGGCTTCCTCTTGGGTGTCGGCCGGCGGGATGGCGCGGGGACGGCCATTTTCGTCAATGGCGACAAAGGTAAACAGGGCCTCGGTCACCTTGAACCGCGCCTCGTCAAAGCGTGACCGGCGCCAGGCCTCGACCTGGATTTTCATCGAGGTGCGGCCAATATGCTCGATCAGGGCATAGAGGCTGACCTCATCTCCCACCGACACGGGGCGGTGAAACACCATCCCGTCCACCGCCACCGTGGCACAGCGACCGCGCGCCCGTCTGGCGGCCGCATTGCCCGCCGCCAGATCCATCTGGGCCATCAGCCAGCCCCCGAAAATATCCCCGGCCGGATTGGTATCGGCGGGCATGGCGATGGTCCGCACCGCCGGTTCGATGGGACAGCCATCGCTGGCCCGCATCACATCATCCCCCATGGGCCCCCCGGTATTTCTTTTGGAAAACAGGATGATGCACCGCTGACCCGCCCCTGTCGATCATGTTGGCCGCGACCGCGGCGCTGGTGGCGGCGCGCGGGGGAAGACGGACAAGCGTGGCACCCATGCCGCAAACACCCGATAAACATCCTTGCCACGCCCCCCGGCTATGGTCAAATAGCCGTTAAGAATTGCCCCGTGAAAGGCTGGCTGCCATGTCCGCGCGTGTCGCCCCCGTTTCCCAGACACTGGCCAATCTGGACCCGATCTGGGCCGCCCTGCGTAATGAAGCCGCACAGGCCGTGGCGGATGAACCGCTGCTGGCGGCCCTGTTTTATGGCGCGATTCTGAATCAGCCCTCGCTGGAAATGGCCATCATCCACCGGATTGCGACGCGGCTGGCGCATCAGGATGTGCAGGGCGAATTGCTGGTACAGGCCTTCACCGACGCGCTGAACGCGGAACCGGAGATGGGGCAGGATTTCCGCGCCGACGTGGCCGCCGTCCTGGACCGCGATCCGGCCTGCCATCGGCATATTGAGCCGGTTTTGTATTTTAAGGGCTTCCAGGCGCTGGAAACCCATCGCATGGCCCACCGGCTCTGGCACCTGGGGCGGCGTGACATGGCTTTGTATCTGCAAAGCCGCTCCTCCGTCGTTTTCGGTGTCGATATTCATCCCAATGCCCGCTTCGGGCGCGGCGTGATGATCGACCATGCCACCGGCGTGGTGGTGGGCGAGACCGCCGTGGTTGGCGACAATGTCTCCATGCTGCACGGCGTCAACCTGGGCGGCAATGGTAAGGATGATGGCGATCGCCATCCCAAGATCGGGTCGGGGGTGCTGCTGGGCGCCAATGCCAAGGTGCTGGGCAATATTCATGTCGGCGATTGCGCCCGTGTCGCTGCCGGCTCCGTTGTCCTGCGCGACGTGCCCCGCGCTACCACGGTGGCCGGGGTACCCGCGAAGATCGTGGGCGAGGCCGGCTGCTCCAACCCCGCCCGCGTCATGGACCATGTGTTCGCGGATTACAGGGACCAGGGCGCCGATATCTGAAATGACCTATACGATCCACGTGCTTGGTCCCGGTGATGCCGGTCTGCTGACGCAGGTGGCCGAGGATGTGTTCGATGATGAGATCGACACGGGCCTGCTGACGGCGTATCTCGCCGATCCGGGCCATGCCATGGCGGTGGCCGTGGAGAATGGCGTGGTGATCGGCCAGGGCCGCGCCATCTTGAACCGCCAGCCCGACGCTGCCACCGCCCTGTTCCTCGACAATCTGGGCGTCACCCCGGATCAACGTCGGCGCGGCATTGCCACAGCCCTGGTCAAGGCTCTGATGCAATGGGGGCACAGATATGGCTGTCAGTCCCTCTGGGTGCCCCTGGAAACCGACAATGCCGAAGCCCGTGCCTTCTACGCCAGCCTCGGCCTGCACAGCCGCCCCATCCTGATCGCCGAGGGGCCGTTATTGTAGGGCATGTCAGGTTTAACCCCTCATCCGTCATCCCCGCGAAAGCGGGGACCCAGCATAAGGCGCGGTTAGCGCCGATATGAGTCATGTCGCGGCTGTCGCCGCTCTTGCTGGGTTCCCGCGTGCGCGGGAATGACGGTTGGGACTGGGACAACCCAATTCCCTCTCGACGTGGACCAGAGCGACTTCGTTTGTTTCGCCCCAAAACCAAACCGGGGCACCACCGGGGCACCCTTGGGCGCCCCGGCCTTGCTCACTTCTCCACAAACGCCTTTTCGATCACGTAATTGCCCGGCGTATGCCCGGCGCCTTCCGTGAAGCCGCGTTCCTTCAGCAGTTCCACCGTCTCGGCCAGCACGTCCGGCCCGCCGCAGATCATGGCAACATCGTTGGCCGGGTCCAGCGGGGCGGCCTTGATATCCTCAAACAGCTTGTGGCTGCGGATCAGGTCGGTGATGCGGCCCTGGTTGCGGAAGGGTTCGCGCGTCACGGTGGGATAATAGGTCAGCTTGGCCGCCACTTCCTCGCCCAGGAACTCGTCGTTCGGCAACTCGTTGGTGATGTAATCATGATAGGCCAGCTCACCCACCGTGCGGCAGGTATGGGTCAGGATCAGGCGGTCATACTTGGCATAGACTTCCGGGTCGCGGATGATGCTCATGAACGGGGCCAGGCCCGTGCCGGTGGAGAACATATAGAGGTTCTTGGCCGGGACGAGAGAGCTGGTCACCAGGGTGCCCACCGACTTGCGGCCATGGATCACCGTGTCGCCCACCTGGATATGCTGCAACCGGCTGGTCAGGGGACCGTTGGGAACCTTGATCGACAGAAATTCCAGATGTTCGGCATAGTTGGGCGAGACAATGGAATAGGCGCGGGCCAGCGGCTTGCCATCCACCATCAACCCGATCATCACAAAATGGCCATTCTCAAACCGGAAGGCGGGTTCGCGTTCGCAGGTAAAGCTGAACAGCGTGTCGGTCCAGTGATGGACGGACAGCACCTTGCTTTCGATGAACGCGCTCATAGCCAACTTCCTTCGTCACGATCAGCCGGGGCAGAGTCCCGGCCATGATTCCGCATTGCCACGACAGCTAATGTACATAGGTCGGGCGTTCAACCGGGTATTTCACACCAGCATGCCCTATCAGCGCATGGCTGCCGTGTACACCCCCGATAAGTGCCTTTAACACCTACTTTACCTCTATCCCCATGTCATTGATAAACATCAAAATTTTGTCCGAGATTTAATCCCTATATTTAACCTAGGAATATTGGAGAAATAATATTTCACCTCGACACGCCGTAAAAACGGGGTCAAATCTCCCTCATTCCGCAGGTGCGGTAGGAGTGGAGCTGAACAATGGCTTTACGTGGATTTCCGGTGTCCCTGCCTTTGCAGGGGCAGAAGGTTCTGGTGGTGGGTGGCGGCGAACTGGCCCTGCGCAAGGCGCGGCTGGTGGCCAAGGCCGGCTGCCGCCTGACCATCATCGCCACGGACATCCATCCCGATCTGGTCAAATTGGCTGACCAGATCATCGAACGGGATTTCACACCCAGTGATGTGGAAGATCACCGGATCATTTTCGCCACCACCGACATTGACGAGATCGACCGTGCCGTGGCCGATGCCGCCAACAAGGCCGGCATTCTGGTCAACGTCCCGGACAAGCCCTCTCTGTGCAGCTTCATCATGCCGGCCATCATCGACCGGGAACCGATCACCATCACCATCTCGTCCGGCGGCGCCAGCCCTGTGCTGGTGCGCCGGCTGCGGGAACGGCTGGAAGCAGCATTGGAACCGGGGCTGGGCAAGCTGACCACCCTGCTGGACAGTTTCCGGACCGCCGTGAAGGCCACCCGCGACAGCGAGACGGCCCGCCGCCGTTTCTGGGAGGCGGTGATCGACGGGCCGGTAGCCCGCGACTTCCTGGCTGGCCGTGAACAGGCGGCCCGTGATGGCTTGATGGCCGCCGTCAACAACCCGGATTATGGCCAGGCCCGGACGGGCACTGTCGCCCTGGTCGGCGCCGGCCCCGGCGACCCGGATCTGCTGACCTTGCGCGCCCTGCGTGTGCTGCAGGATGCCGACGTCGTCGTGCATGACAAGCTGGTGGATGAGCGGATCATGGATTATGTCCGCCGCGACGCCCGCCGCCACTATGTCGGCAAATCGAAGTCGCATCACACCATGAGCCAGGATGCCATCAACCAGCTTTTGGTCGCCGAGGCACGGGCCGGCCACCGCGTGGTCCGGTTGAAGGGCGGTGATCCGTTCCTGTTCGGTCGCGGCGGGGAAGAGATGCAGGCCCTGCGCGCCGCCGATATCCCCGTCGAAATTGTCCCCGGCATCACAGCCGCCCTGGGCTGCGGGGCCTCGACCGGTATCCCCATCACCCACCGCGACCATGCGCCCGGCGTCACCTTCGTGACCGGCCATGGCAAGGACGGGGAACCGGACCTGGACTGGCAGGCACTGGCCCGCCTGCGCCATACGCTGGTTGTCTATATGGGTCTGTCGGCGACTGACATCATTGCCCGCCGGCTGACCGAGGCCGGGCTGCCGGCGGACACCCCGGCCGCCCTGATCGAAAAGGGCACAAGGCCGGATCAGAAGCTGATTACCGGCACCCTGGCCAATCTGGCGTCGCTGGCGGTGGCGCACGGGCTGGTGGGGCCGGCGATCATCATCATTGGCGATGTCGTCCGTCTGGCCGACCCCGCCCTCATCACTGCGCTGGTGCCCGAGCATCTGCGCGAAGCCGTCTGAGACAGGGAAGACCTTAGAGATGTTGGTCAAAGCCAAGGGAACCCAGCAATCCGTCGCCGCCAGCCGTCTTCTGGACGGGGAGGCCGTCTGGCTGGGTGCCGGCAATATCTGGGTAGAGGATGTGGCGCTGGCCGCCGTGTTCGACGGGGCCGACGCCATTGCCGAGGCGCTGGCCTTCGCCAAGGCCGAGGAAAAGCGCCAGATCGTGGTCGATGTCTATCCGCTGGATGTTGAGATCACCGACCAGGGCACCCGCCCCACCCATCTGCGCGAGCGTCTGAAGGGCATTGGCCCCACCGTACGCCGCGACCTGGGCAAGCAGGCCCGCCAGCCCGCCGCCTGACCCCGCACATGACAGAGATGACCGGCCCGACCCCCATGCCTGATACGCACAGCCCCGCCATCCGCAGCAATCAGCCCGCCGATGCCCACGCCGCCGTCTATCGCTATGACGAGTTTGACAAGACCTTCATCTTCGAGCGTGTGGAGCAATTCCGCGCCCAGGTCGAACGCCGCCTGAAGGGTGAGATCACGGAGGAGGAGTTCAAGCCCATCCGGCTGATGAACGGCCTCTACCTGCAGCTTCATGCCTATATGCTGCGCGTGGCTGTGCCCTACGGCATGTTGTCTTCCACGCAGGTCCGGCGTCTGGCCCGCATCGCACGGGTCTATGATAAGGGCTATGGCCATTTCACGACGCGCCAGAACATCCAGTTCAACTGGCCCAAGCTGGAGGATGTGCCCACCATCCTGCGTGAACTGGCCGAAGTGGACATGCATGCCATCCAGACCAGCGGCAATTGCATCCGCAATGTCACGACGGACCAGTTTTGCGGGGCGGCGGCGGATGAGCTGGTGGACCCCCGCGTCTATGCCGAAATCCTGCGGCAATGGTCAACGCTGCACCCGGAATTCACCTACCTGCCGCGCAAGTTCAAGATCGCCATCACCGGCAGCCCGAACGACCGCGCCGCCGTCCAGGTCCATGATATTGGCTTGATCGCCAAGAAGGACGAGGTGACGGGCCGCGTCGGCTTTACCGTCTATGTCGGTGGCGGCCAGGGCCGCACCCCCTATCTGGCGGTCAAGGCACGCGACTTTGTTCCGGTGGAAGAGATCATCGGCTATCTGGAAGCCATCCTGCGCGTCTATAACCAGTTGGGCCGGCGCGACAATATCTATAAGGCGCGCATCAAGATCACCGTCAATGAGATGGGGGCCGACAAGTTCATCGGCCTGATCGAGGAGGAATATGCCCGCCTGCCGCGGCAGAAATTCTATGTCGATCCCGCCATCGTCGATGCGATCCAGACCCATTTCGCTCCGCCCCCCTGGCTCGATCTGCCGGCCGTATCCGACAGTTTTGAGGCCGCCAAGCAAGCGGACCCGGCCTTTGCCCGCTGGACCCGCACCAATCTGACGGCCCACCGGACGCCCGGTTACGCCATTGCCACCATCAGCCTGAAGCCCATCGGCGGCATCCCCGGCGATATCGAGGCGGATCAGATGGAGACCGTCGCCGATCTGGCTGACCTGTACAGCTTTGGTGAGGTGCGGGTGACGCATGAACAGAACCTGGTTCTGGCCCATGTCCGTCAAGATGATCTCTACCCGCTGTGGCAGGCGCTGGATGCCGTCGGCCTGGGCACGGCCAATGCCGGCCTGATCTCCGACATCATCGCCTGTCCGGGCCTTGACTACTGCGCCCTGGCCAATACCCGCTCCATCCCCGTGGCGCAGCGGATTGCCGAACGGTTTTCAGACCTCGATCGGCAGCATGATCTGGGTGAGTTGAAGATCAAGATCAGTGGCTGCATCAATGCCTGCGGCCATCACCATGTCGGCCATATCGGCATTCTGGGGGTGGATAAGAAGGGCGACGAATTCTTCCAGATCCTGTTGGGCGGCGATGCCGGCACCAATGCGGCCTTGGGGGAGATTGTCGGCCCTGGCTTTGATTATGACGGCATCATTGATGCGGTCGAAACGGTGGTGAACACCTTCGTGAAGCTGCGCCAGCCCGGCGAGATTTTTATTCAGACGCTGGCCCGTACCGGCCACGCCCCGTTCAAGGAGGCTCTCTATGCCCGTGCTTGACCGTGGTCTGCCCATCGACGACCGCTGGACCGACCTTGCCGATGACCAGGAGATCCCCGCCGAAGGCGCCATCATCGTGTCGCTGGAACGCTGGCGCGCCGAACGCGACGCGCTGACGGCCCGGCGTGACGCTATCGGCGTACGGCTGAAGTCGAACCAGTTGGCGACCGAGTTGGCCGCCGACCTGGGGGCCTTGTCGCTGGTGGCCCTGGAATTCCCGAAATTCCGCGATGGACGCGCCTTTTCCGCCGCCCGGGAACTGCGCGAACGGTTTGACTATAAGGGCGAAATCCGGGCCTTCGGCCATATCATCCCCGACCAGTATCTGTTCCTGACCCGCGTGGGTGTGGACACGGTGGTGGTGCCGGCCGACCGTGTCGGCCCCGCCTGGGCGCATGCGCTGAAGGAAATCTCGGTGGCGTTTCAGCCCGCGCTGGGCCGGGAGGACGGCACTTCCGTGCTGCGCCGGCATCTGAAAGGCACGGTCCCGGCATGATCACCCATTTGCAGGCCCGCGCCCGCGACCTGAACGCCCGCTATGGCCATCTGACGGGGGTGGAACTTCTCCGCCCCCTGATCCAGACAGAGTTTAAGGGACAGTTGGCGCTGGTTTCCTCTTTCGGCACGGAAAGTGCTGTGCTGCTGCATCAGGTTGCACAGATCGACAGGGACCTGCCCGTGCTGTTCGTGAACACCCGTAAACTGTTTGGCGAGACCCTGCGCTACAAGCGCAAGCTGGTGGAAACGCTGGGCCTGTCCGGTGTGCGCGAACTGTCACCCTCGGTGGAGGCAGAGCAGGCCCATGACCGGGATGGTGTGCTCTGGCGCAGCAATAACACTGCCTGCTGTGATTTCCGTAAGGTGCGGGTTCTGGATGCGGGTTTGGCGCCCTTTGCCGCCTGGATCACCGGGCGCAAGCGCTATCAGGCGACCACCCGCCTCGAACTGCCCCTGTTCGAGGCCGCAGAGGGCAAGATCAAGATCAATCCCTTGGCGGGTTACACCCGCGCCGACGTAGAATCCTATCTCGACCGGCACGACCTGCCGCGTCACCCGCTGGAAGAGGATGGTTACCTCTCCGTGGGCTGTATGCCCTGTACTGACCGTGTCGCACCGGGCGAAGATATCAGAGCCGGCCGCTGGCGCGGCCAGGAAAAGACGGAATGCGGGATCCACCTGCCGCTGACGTCGCCAACAAATCTGGTGGGAGCCTCCTGATGAGCAACACAGATCAACATCTCGACCATCTCGATCAGCTCGAAGCCCAGAGCATCTATATCCTGCGCGAAGCGCGTGTGCGCCTGAAGCGTCTGGGCCTGCTCTGGTCACTGGGCAAGGACAGCAATGTCCTGATCTGGCTGTGCCGCAAGGCGTTCATGGGGGAACTGCCCTTCCCCGTGGCCCACTTGGACACCGGGTTGGAATTCCCCGAATCTTACGAATTCCGCAACCGCTATGCCCAGGAATGGGGCCTCAACCTGATCAAGGACGAGTGCCCGCCGATCGAGATGACGGACCCGACGCTGCCCCCCGGCACCCGCATCGCGGCCCGCAAATCGCTGGGTCTGGCCGCAGCCTTGGAGAAATATCAGTTCGACGGGCTGATCACCGGCATCCGCCGCGATGAACAGGCGACCCGCGCCAAGGAACGTATCTTCAGCCCGCGCGGGTTGGACGGCGCCTGGCAGGCGGCCCATCAGCCGCCGGAATTCTGGGACCAGTACACGATTGAGCGTCATCCGGGCACCCATACCCGCGTGCATCCGCTGCTGGCCTGGACCGAGGTGGATGTCTGGCGCTACATCAAGCGGGAGGAAATCCCCCTGGTGCCGCTGTACTTTGCCAAGGATGGCAAGCGTTTCCGCTCCCTGGGCGAAATTGGCATCACCTTCCCGGTGGACAGCCATGCCACCACCATCGACGAAATCATCGACGAGCTTGAAACCACGCGCACGCCTGAACGCGCCGGCCGGTCCATGGACCATGAGGCCGAAGATGCGTTCGAACGCCTGCGTGCGACGGGTTACCTGTAAGAAGTGGATGTAAAGATCATGGCGAACGCCGCACTCCGGATCGATAGCCTGTCGACCCCGGTACAGTCCCAAGGTGCCAATGTGAAGAAGGCCCCGCTGGCTCCCTATCCGATCGTCATTGTCGGCCATGTGGATCATGGTAAATCCACCCTGATCGGTCGCCTGCTGCACGATACCGACAGTCTGCCCGAAGGCCGTCTGGCGGAACTGAAGAAGGTCTCCGAACAGCGCGGCCTGCATATGGAATGGTCGTTCCTGCTGGATGCGCTGCAGATCGAACGGGATCAGGGCATTACCCTGGATACGACCCGCATCTGGTTCCGCACGCCCAAGCGCCCCTATGTGATCATCGACGCGCCGGGCCATCGCGAGTTCCTGCGCAACATGGTGACGGGGGCGGCGGCTGCGGATGCCGCCGTGCTGGTCACCGATGCCGAACGCGGCATTTCTGAACAGACGCGCCGCCATGCCTACCTGCTGTCGCTGCTGGGTGTGCGCAAGGTGATCGTGGCCGTCAACAAGATGGACTTGGTCGACCATGCCGAAGACGCCTGGAAAGGTGTGGCCGGTGATGTCAGCGACTATCTGCAAAAGCTGGGGATCGAACCGCTCTACGTCATCCCGCTCTCGGCCCGTCATGGCGACAATATCGCCGCCCGGTCGGAGAAGATGGCCTGGTATCGCGGCCCGACCTTGCTGGAGGCGCTGGATCTGCTGGTTCCGGCCGCCCCGCGCACCGAAGCCGCCCTGCGTTTGCCCATCCAGGATGTGTACCGTAAGGGCGACACCCGTCTGGCCGTGGGCCGGATCGAGACGGGGCGCCTGAAGGTTGGCGACAAGGTTGAAATCGCCCCCACCGGTCAACCGGCCACCGTCGCCAGCATTGATGCCGGCAAAGGGTCGGTACCGGAGGCGCGGGCCGGGCAGTCCGTCGCTGTCTCCTTCATCGAAGACGCAGCCCTGAATCGCGGGCAGATCATCGCCCCCGCCGGCCATATGCCGCACATCGCCACCACCATCCGCGTGCGTGCCTTCTGGCTGGACCCGGAAAGCCTGACGGCCGGCAGCCGCATCACCCTGCGTCTGACCACGTCCGAGCATCCGGTGGTGGTGGAAAAGTTCGAGCGTCTGGTCGATGTCGAACATCTGACCGATGGCGAAGGCTCAGAACTGGGTCAGGGCGGCATCGCGGAGATCGTGCTGCGCTCGTCTGCCCCCATCGCCTTTGACCATGCCAGCGACCTGCCGATCACGGGCCGCGCCGGTCTGGCGCGCGGCGGCCGTATCGTCGGCGGCTGCATCCTGCTGGGGGCCGCCAGCAATGTTACCGTCGCAGGCCCCGTGACTGCCGTGAACAACTCCGTCAACCGCGCCGCGTTTGAGGCACGAAACGGCCATCGCGGCGGTGTCATCTGGCTGACCGGCTTGTCGGGTGCGGGCAAGTCCACCCTGTCGATGGGCACACAGCGTCGTCTGTTTGACGATGGCTGGCGCGTGGCCGTGCTGGATGGCGACAATCTGCGCAAGGGCCTCAACAAGGACCTGGGTTTTGCTCCCGCCGAACGGTTGGAAAATGTCCGTCGCGTGGCGGAAGTGGCGAAGTTGATGGCAGAGACGGGCACTGTCGTGCTGGTCAGCCTGATCTCCCCCACCGTGGAACTGCGCGATCTGGCGCGCTCCATCGTCGGTGACGGGTTCCACGAGGTTTGGGTGAAGGCGGATGTCACCACCTGCGCCGCCCGTGACCCCAAAGGTCTGTACGCAGCCGCCCAGGCCGGCAAGATCCAGCAATTTACCGGCGTTTCGGCCCCGTTTGAGGCGCCGGCAAAGCCTGATCTGGTGCTGGACACCTCGGAAATGGACATTCCCACCAGCTCCGAGCTGCTGATCGCCCATATCCGCCGCCATCTGGCGTTGAGCCAGGCCGACGGCCACGCTGTCGGGATCTAACCTGCTCACAGTGAACAGCCCCGCACCGGGCAACCGGTGCGGGGCGTTTGTTTTCTGGGGGCTTGGTGGGTATCGCCGGCGATGGGGAAAGCCTGCCTCCCCGGCGAAGACCGGGCAGGCCGTTCCTGAATGTCAAAGGCGTAGCCCCCCGATATTCACCAGAGCCTAAAAGCCCACCTTACCCAGATCCTTCCACGCTACCACCTCATCCACCAGGACAAGGCCGGCGAAGGCGCCGAAATGCCCATATCCTTCCAGGAGCGGGCGGCGCATGTCCTTTGCCTTCCTTGCAACAAGGGTCAATTGGTAGGCATGGCCCTGTGCCGGCACAAAATCCCTGGGCTTGACCGTCTGATCATCCATGCTCAACCAGACCGTGGACCGAACCGCCAGCGCCGTCGACACAGCGTCCACATCTTCGTGAAAGACGGACCCTTCGAACCGGTTGATCCAGATGCCGCCTATTGTTTCCGGCTCTCGCAGGTCAACGCATCGGCGGTCGCCGATATAGACCTGAACCCGCGTGGTGCCGTGGACTTCCGGTACGAAGCAGTTTGCCGGTGCCGCCGATGCCGGTAGGGTGGCCATCAATAGCAGCAGTCCCAATAATATAGGCCGCATCGCACCCTCTGCTCACACCATCGGTCGATCGCGCTGTTCCACCAGGCTCAACCCCAGCGCCATGCAGGCCTGCAGCGCTTCACGATTGCGGGGGTGGATCGCCACAATCCGGTCAGCACCAAACTGCTGCATCCAGGTCGGCAATGGCGGCAACTCGCCTGTTGCATCCAAGGGCAGACCGCCCAAATCCAGTTTCAGATAATCCAGGGCGGCCAGGGGCAGATAACCCGGATCGGTGTGGCGGAGCGACAGATGGTCAATGGCGATCCGGCAGTCCCATAGACGCAGGGTATCCACCGCGTCGGCCAAACCATCCGCCGTCAACTCTGCATCAAGGGCCGAAATTTCGACAATCATGTTGCGCCGCTGCTCATAGGTCAGGTCGCGGACGAATTCCAAAAACACCGGACCCAGCACGGAACGCCATTGCAGGTTCAGGCTGTGGGCCGTGGCCAGCCGCGACGGCTCCTGCTGAAAATGCCGGATCACCCGCCGGTCCAGAACAGGGGTGATCTGCTGCAACAGCCAGGGGTCGCGTCGCAAAGGGGTGCCGACCGCCCGTTCGAGATGGTCAAGCGCCACGGTGACTTCGGCAAATTCCAGGGTCCAGGAACGGTCACGCCCCCAGCGCCAGACCGGACTTTCCCGCACCAAGGCAGAAACATCCGCCCCGACCAGCACCTTTTCATAGACCGCCAGCTTGTGGATACCGGCCAATTGCTGCTGTTCGGCGGCGGTCAGGGTCGGGGGTGGATCGGCCGTCACCGCCGGCGCCAGACGTTTCAACATGGCGGCCAGCCGCCCCGCATCATGGGGCAGGTGATAGATCGTGAAACGCGGCGCCCCCATATGCTGTTCGGAAAAATCGACCGCAACCGCCTTCAACTTGCTGATGAAGGGGTGGGCGTTCGTCTCCTCAAACAGGAAGACCTGGGTGTACCGGCCGACATCCACCACTTCCGGCTGGAACTGCGCAGCGAAATTGTCCAGCAGATTGACCACCGACTGCCGGAAAAGGGGGTTCTCGGCATGGGGGACCTCTGCCAGATCAACGACCACGGCCGTTCCCCGGCTGTTACCGTCGCTCAGCAGCCGCAACAATCCGGCTGTTCCCGTCAGCATCGCTTCGCCCCCGGCTTTGATAATCACGCGAGCTTAGCAAGGATGACACTGAAAGGTGCATATGGCGATGGTCTGACTATCCTTTTACGCTTCTACGGCGAAGGTCAGAGTGGCACTGTAGCTTTTCACCGCCACCGGCCCGTCCGCCGCCTCAACCCGGTGCCGGGACAGCAACAGGAAGGTGCCGTCCTGCGGCAGGGCGATACTGGCTTTGCCATCCTTGTCGGTCGTCACTGCAACGGCCTTGGCATCTTCTTCATCCGGCAGTGTCGGTCCCTGCAGGCTGATCGTCACACCCGGTACGGGCTTTCCGTCCAGCAGCAATTGCACCAAAAAGCGGCCTCCCGCGTCCAACCGGTTCGGATGCGACAAGGGCACAATCTCCAGCCCCACGCCGGCGGGCTTCAGGGCCTGGTCGTTGGCCGGGCCCTTGCTGACATAGACATCCGACCGCGTCATGCTCTGGGCATCTGCCACGCGGCTGCCGGCCGGCACTCCGTCACGCTCCCGCACGGGTTCCCACTTGCCATTCACCAGCGCCATCTTGCGCGTGGACCCGGTGCGCAGGCCCGTGGAGATGCGATAGGTGCCATTCTCCGGCAGATCCACCTCAAACAGCGCCAGATCCCGCAGATAGGTCACCGACGGCAGCTTCACCTTCGCCCCCGCCGGCGTCACGACATGATAATCGTCTGCCTTCATCACGATATCGGGCGTGAACATCTCTTCGGTGAACGATGCCTCCACCGTCACATGATCACGCTGCGGGGTGTTGAACAGGTTGGGCTTCAGATAGCCGGTATGGGCGGCGGCAGAACCGGCACACAGCCACAAGGCAACAACAGTGGCGGCAAAAGGACGGTGCATGAGGGTCTCCTTTGGGCACAGTGATGATTATGAATTAGACTTACTTGTACTCGCAGGTGGGATGATTGTCCGATGTCATCGGCCGCCGGCCTTAATACACATCCCGGCAGTACCGCCGTGCAGCAGCCAGGTCCGCCAGCATGTCGGCCCCCAGCAGGTCGGTCAGCACGGCATGCACCCCGCCCGCCATGCCCTCCAGGCTGCCGCAGACATAGAGGGCCGCGCCGTCGGCCACCCATGCCGCCACCCGATCCCCCGCCGCGGCCAGCAGATGCTGCACATAGACGGGCCGGTCGCCCTGGCGGGAGAATGCACGGTCAAGACGGGACAACGTGCCATCGGCAATCCAGGCCGACAGGTCGTCATCGAACAGGCTGTCATGCTGAGCCGTCCGTTCCCCGAACAACAGCCAGTTCCGCTGGTGACCACAGCGCGCGCGGTGTTTCAGATGGGCGCGCAGGCCGGCGATACCCGTGCCATTGCCGATCAGGATCAGGGGACGGTCATCCGGGGGGGGATGGAAACCGGGATTGGACCGCAGGCGCAGCCGGACAGGCCCCCCCACCGGGGCATGCCGTGTCAACCAGCCCGACCCCAGGCCCAACCGCCCGTCGGGCCCTGTCACCTGTCGGACCACAAGGTCCAGAAAACCGTCGTCGGGCAGGCTGGCGATGGAATAATCGCGGCTGGGGATTGGTTCGCGCCCCTCGGGCAGGGTGGTTCTGGCCAACCACTGGGACAGGGGCCGGGTCAGGCCGTCGCGGATTTCGGGCCGATCCCCGCCCCGCAGGCGCAGGGCAGCCGCGACACTGTCCGGGGGGTTGCACGGTTCCACCTCCGCAATATCGCCGGCCTGCCAATCGGCAGTGCCCGCCGCTGGTGGCGCCAGGCGCAGATGGAAGATGGCCGCGCCGGGGCTGCCAGGGTTGAGATGATGACGTTCGGCCAGCACCCATTCCTGGTAATCGCCCGGTGTCCAGATGGGAAGATGGACGGGGCCGGCCATCTGGCCCAGATGCTGCTGCCAGCGCCGCAAGGCGCCGGCGTCGCCATTATCCACCTCCACCATGTCGAACAGCGGCATGGCCCCCTGCTGGCGCAACCATCCATCAAGCGCATGGCCAAAGGCGCAGAACCGGGCATAGTCGCGGTCGCCCAGTGCCAACAGACCATAACGCAGCGACGACAGGGTGGCGCCTGTTCCCATGACCCGCCGCACGAACCCGGCAGCATGGTCGGGGGCGTCCCCTTCGCCGGTTGTCGACACGATGAACAGGGCCTGTTGCGCGGCGGCAAGACGGGCAGCATCAAGCCGGTCGATGGCGTCCGCCCAGGCCGCTTTGCCCGCAGCCGTCAAGCCGGCGACCGTCTGCCGGGCCAGCATTTCGGCAAAGCCCGTCTGGCTGGCATAGGCCACCAGGATACCAGCACCGCCGGCCGCCGGGCGATGGCGCGCCGCGTGACGGCGGAACGTCACCGCACAGAACAGGGCGTAAAGCGCCAGCACCAGGCCGGCCCATAGGTAACGCTCCATCACCCTTCCTCCGCGAGGGCCGCCAGGGCCGGGGTCATGATCTCGGCGATCCCCATCGGCGGTCGGCAGACAAACAGGGCCATGATCCCGCGCGCTGCCGCCCATTGCGGCCCCCTCTCTGGCCCCAGCACCATCAAGGCGGTGGCCAACGCATCGGCCATCATGCAGTCAGCATGCAGCACCGTGACCGCAGCCAGATCATCGGTCACCGGATAACCCGTACGCGGGTCCAGCGAATGGGACAGGGCCCGCCCATCCGGCCCCCGCATGAAGCGGTGGCAATCCCCACTGGTGGCCACGGCCCAGCCATGCAGGGCAATCCGTGTCGGCAGACCGCCTGACCGACCATCACGTCCCTTCACGGGTGCCAGGTCGACCCACCAGGGTGTGGCATCCTGCTTGATGCCCCAGCCCCTTAGCTCGCCACCAATATCGACAAGATGGCTCACCACACCACAGGTCTCCAGATACCGCGACACACAATCCACGGCATAGCCTTTGGCAATCGATGACAGGTCCAGGCGCAGGCCGCCCGGCTGCCACAGCCTTTCCGCCTCCACCTGGATCTCCATCCAGCGCGGACCTGACAGCAGGGCGTGGACCTGGCCCGCCGTTGGCGGGGTCGCCACTGGTCCCGGCGGTCCGAAGCCCCAGGCGTCAACCAACCCGCCAATCGCCGGATCATAGGCCCCGCCGCTGTCCACCGACAGGCGCAGGGCCGCCGACACCACTGCGCACAAGGACGGATCAACCGGCACCCAGCCGCGTGGGCTGTGATTGTACCGGCACAGGTCACTCGTCCGGTCCCAATGGCTCATCACTGCCACCACGCGGTCCAGGATGGCGACGATCCCCCGCCGCAGCGCCAAGGGTGCCGGCCCCTGTGGCGCGATCAGGGACACCGACCAATAGGTCCCCATGCTGGTCCCTGACAGGCGCAGAACCGGGGCATTCGCCGGCGGCAGTGCCGCCTCGGGCGCTGCTTCGGGCAGGATCAGGCGCAAGGCGCCGGCTTTGATAGGCGGGGTGGGCATGGTGAGGGGCAGGGCTCAACCGTTCGCAGCCAGAACTCCCACCTCCCCGACAAGAACCGGGGAGGCAACAGGGTGACAGACGCCCCTTACGGCGCCATCACCTCGAACGTGGCCGTGTAGGTTGCCGACCGTTTGCTGGCCTGCGGCACGCTGGTCTTTTTGTCTTCGGTCTGGGCGGTCATCCAATACATGCCCGCCGTCGGCCAGGTGACGGTGAAGGCACCATCCTTGTCGGTCTTCAGCTTCATTTCGCCCAGATCGTTGCGGTAGCGGATGCCGCCGGGAATGACCGTGACTTCAACATCGGATGCCGGTTTACCATCCAGCAGCAGTGTGAAACTGGCCTGTTCGCCGGCAACCAGGTCGTTGGGATGGGTGACGGGGGCCAGTTCCAGGCCCTTGCCCGTGGGTTTCAGCACGGTTTCGGTCGGCTTGCCTGCCGTGGCGAAGAATTCCAGGCGGCGCGCCCCTTCGGTCACCTGCAACTTCTCGGCATTGGCGGGCACTTCCTTGGCAAAACTGTCCACTGTACCGCGCCAGCGCTTGCGCTGCCCGTTTTCTTCCCAACTGGCCATGATGCCGGCACTGGCCAGCGCCACCTTATAGGTGCCGGGCTGGCTCAGATGAACATCAAAGGTGCTGCGATACTTGCCCGTGGCCTGGTTCTCTGCCGTGCCGGCACTGCCATCGGGGTTGGTGACCGTCAGCCCGTCCAGGCGCAGCGGCACATGTTCAAAATAAAACAGGTCGTTGGAGACGGCGGCATCGACCGTGATCCACGGGTCCTGGCCCGACAGGATGGTGGCCGATGGCAGCATCCATTGCCGATGCGCGGCGGCCGGGCCGGCGATGGATACGGCCAGGGTCAGTGCCAGCGTGGCGCGGGTCAGCAGTGACTTCATGGGGGAAAACTCCTTGATCCATTGATTGACAGAGCAGTTTCTGGCGAAGCGGAAACCGCTCCAGCGGCAACTGCCGCCGCGCCGCTGATGCGGCCTGAGGCCAAGCCGCAGATCGGGTGGCGGCGTTTGCAGAACTGAAAGGCGTTCAACCTTTGACCTCGACCGCGATACGGCCCAACTCGCTCTCACCCTTGGCCTCGGCCTTGACGGGCTTGCCGTTCCAATCGAACGGCACGCGGATCAATTCGCGCCCGCCCACCTCGCGCGCGGCCTCCACCACAAGCGCATAGGAACCGGGCTTCAACCCGTTCAGGGGGGCCTTGGCACTGTCCCAGGTCAGTCGGTTCTCACCCACAGGCAGCGTCGGGGCTGATACGCCATCCACCGGCATGGTCAGGTCGCGGCCAGACCGGCGCCACCATTGGCGCATGTCCTTCAGCCATTTGGTCCCCTCATTGTCGCGCATCTTCACATCGTAGCGGACGGTCAGGTTGGCGACGAACTGCTGGTCCGGCGTCTCAATCCAGGCCGCAACATAGGGGCGGTGATATTCCGCGACCTCCAGTTTGGGGATCTCTACCGTGACCGCCAATTCCCCCGCCATGACGGGGGTAACGGCCAGACCGGTCATTGAGAGCGAGAGAAGTGTGCGCATGGGTTCAATCCTGAAAGATCAGTGGATAAAGAGGATCAGCAACAGCACGGGCGCCACCAGACCCAGCCCGACCAGGGGCCAGGTCGTCGGGCGGTTGCCGGCATGCAGATGCAGCAGGAACAATCCGGTGATGCAGAAGACCAGACAGGCCACCGCGAACAGATCCAGGAACCAGGACCACACCGTGCCGGTCCCCCGGCCCTTGTGCAGGTCGTTGAGATAGGAAACCCAGCCCCGGTCCGTCACTTCATAGAGGACGGCGCCATCCTGGCGCGTGATGGTGGCCCAGCCATCGCCGCCGGGGCGCGGCAGAGCGATGTACAACTCATCCTCCGACCATTCCGGCACCCCGGCAGAGACATCGACATCCATCTCGGCAGCGAACCAGTCGATAATCACCGCCGGCACCGGTCCCGCGCCAACCGACAGGACCGGACGAAGCGCCTCGGGCAGAACACCCTCCATGGTCACGGTCTGGGGCTTGGCCTCCACATGCCGGGCATTGTTGAGCGTAATGCCGGTCGCTGCGAACAGCAGCATGCCGATCAGGCACAGGGCCGAACTGACCCAATGCCATTGATGCAGTTGCTTCAACCAGAAAGACCGCCGCCCCTGCTGCTCCACCCCCGACGCCATGACCTCAGATCACCCGCGATTGATAATGGATCGCAACTAAGCACGATTGAGAGTTATTCGCAATAACGAAACCGCACAGCGCCCATTCTGAAATCAGATGAAGGGTTTGTCTGACCGGGGCGTAGGTCCGGTGGCATTGCCGACCGGGCACCAAACCATGCCCCCAAGGCCCAAGCTGGGGCGGGCACAGGGTGTGCGCAGCAATCCCCCCCCTTGTAGCCTTGGCCCTGTAGCCTTGGCCCTGTAGCCTTGGCCCTGTAACCTTGGCCCTGTAACCTTGGGCCTGACCCATGCGAAGATGCGCATAACCACCCGTCGGGACCTTTACGTTGCGCGTCCTCTTTCTCCTGCTCTTCCTGGCAGCCCTCGCCCCCCTCCTGCCCGCCGCTGCACAGACCACCGACCTGCGCTGCGGCCCCGATCTTTATCGCCCGGGCATCCTGCTGACCGCGTCGCCCGTCTGCGGCTTGGTCTACAGCCAGCATCTGCCCGGCCTGGGCCGCCTGCATCTGGGCGCCTTCCATTCGCTTGACCGGTCGAAACCAGATGCGGCGGCCGGTCGGGTGGTTAATCTGACGGCCGGTACATTCACCCGCGTGACTGACGACTTGGCCACCTTCACCGATTATGGGTTACGGGTCGAGGATGGGCATGCGGCGGCGGCCCTCTATCATGATTTTATCCATTACATGTCGGACGATCTCCGCTTCTTCGCGGGCTATGAGGGGGTGCGGTTTTTCACCCGCTTCGCCCGCGCCTATGACAGCCTGCATGTCGCGGCGGAACAGAAAATCCGCCTGGATGACGGGCGTCTGACCCTTGATCTGGTGGCCATGGCCTACTGGACACGCAAGGGTGACGGCCCCGCGGCCGACAGTTTCTCCGGATTGAACCCCTGGGTTGAGGCAACATGGCAGCCCTGGCGCGACAACGGACCGCGCTGGCATCGGGTCCTGCGGTTCTATACCCAGATCGCGGGCTTTACCGGGCAGCCAGGCCGCCCTGGCCTCTATCTGACGGGCTTTGCTGGCGTCCGCACCAGTTTCTGATCCGGCTTGCCCCGCACCGCCCCCCTGTTGCATGGTCCGGCCGGCAAGGATCGGAGGGCCGAATGTTGGATACACTTTTGCGCGGCGTGACATTGACCGACCTGGAAGCGGCATTGGAACGGCTGGGCCTGCCCGCAACCCAGGATCTGACACCCGGCGGCGCGCCCATTCTGCGCTCGGCCATTGGTGGACTGACCTTCAATATCCGCCCCGGCGCACAGCTTGATCCCGAAGCCGCCCGCTTCGGCGATTATAATTTCAATCTGATGTTTCAGGTTCAGGCCCGTTTCGACGCCGCCATCCTGAACCAGTGGAACCGCCACAAACGTTTTGCGCGGTTCTCTTTGCGCGATGACTTTCTGGTCCTGGAAATGGACTGCTTGGCCGTGGGTATTTCTGGTGACCAGATTCTGGCCAGCCTTGAATTGTGGGGCCGGCTCGTGGTGGAGGCGCTCAACTTCCTGCGCAGCGCGCATGGGGCTGAGGCCGGGCACTCCTAACTGACCGTGTAGGGCACCACCCGTCTTTCATGCGCATCGACGCGCAGCGCCTTGCCGATGGGCGGAAAGGCGCGGTGACGGCAATCCTCGCGGTCACAGACCTTACAGTTGGACCCAATGGGCACCGCCGCATCGACATTGCGCAGATCCAGCCCGGCCGAATAGACAAGCTGGTCGGCATAGGCGATTTCGCAGCCTAACCCCACCGCCGCCTCACGCGGACGCGACAGGTAGGAATTGCCCTTGGCCACAACCGTGCGCGCGATGCACAGATATGTGGCCCCGTCTGGCATGCGTGCCTGCTGCACCAGAATGCGCCCCGGCTGGGCAAAGGCCTGATGCACATTCCACAAGGGGCACGCCCCGCCAAACCGCGCGAACTGGAACCGGGTGGCGCTGGACCGTTTGGCGATGTTGCCCGCCATATCCACCTTCACGAAATAGAAGGGCACACCTGGCATGCCCGGCCGCTGCATGGTGGACAGGCGGTGACAGACTTGTTCAAAACTGACATTAAAATGCGCTGACAACCGGTCGATATCGTACCGCATGCGCTGCGCCTCGGTCAGGAAACGCTTATAGGGCAGGATCAGGGCGCCAGCGAAATAATTGGCCAGCCCGACGCGCAGGATCGACCGCGCCTCGATGCTGGACAGGCCGGCCTCCGCTACCAGCCGTTCAATCTCCACCCCAAAGTCCAACAGCGCGATCTGATGGGCGGCAAAGAATGTCCGGCTTTCGCGCGGCGTGCCTTCCGAGACCAGCAATTCTTTGTCGTCCGGATCATACCGCCACAGCACATCATGGCGGGCCAGCATGGGCGACACGCGAATGGTCACCCCATGCCGGTCGGCCAGATGCTGGGCCAGATGCTCCAGCAGCCGGTCCTTGGAAAAATGCCCCCCCTCGAACAGCTCTTCGGCCGCATGGTCCAGCGTTTCAAAATGATTGCGCTGCTGCTGCACAAAGTCACGCACCTCGTCATAGGGAAAGGCCGCCGGCCCCGCCACCGCGTCCCCACCGCCCACCTTGTCGACCAGGGCCTTATATTCCTCATCCAGCCCCTGATAGGCGCGATAAAGCTTCAGCAGCGATCCCATGATGGCGGGGGCGGCCCGCACCGCATCGCGGATGCCCGCGAACGTCACCGACGCGTCGCCAAACAACGGATCGCCCAGCACCTCGCGCAGCTCCGACGCCAGCCTTGTGTCACTGTCATCGGCGAAATGGCTGGGCTCCACCTGGAAAAAGGTCGACAGGCGGATGACCGCCGCCGCTGACAGCGGCCGCTGGTTATTCTCGATCTGGTTCAGGTAGGAGGTGGACAGCCCCACCTCAGTCGCCAGTTGCGCCTGACTGATCCCGCGCGTCTCGCGCAGGCGACGGATACGTTCCCCGGCATAGATTTTGGCGGACATTTACATCTCAATCGATGTTTGACTTAAATCAGATTCAATGATATACGATCATATGTATTTAGTCTGCTTTTTTCTTTAATCATTTATCCGTCTTAATCAAGTAAATCAGGCAAATTAGGGCAAAAATGATCGCATGGTCTAAAAAGAGAGCGATTTCAAAATTTTTGGGATTGTCTTTATATGTAATTTCAATGAGCGCAATTGCGGGACTGTTTATTATTGACTGTCCATTGAACTTATGCTTAGGGCACAAAATAAAGTATTTTATTTATGGAGCTTCTTTTTTGTGTCTTATCTTGGGAATTTATATTCATTTGAATTATTCGACCGTTAAAATTAACGATATTTTGGAATATTCATCAAGTATTTTTGGTTATGTCGATATTCATTATCGCTTCGGTGCCTACGGGATTCCGTGTAAAGAGGTCAGCCATGGAGTTGCCACCGCCCAAGTAAAACAGATAATCGGAACTGTAGACGATCTTATTTTGCACATTTCATCTGGAGAAATTGATAGAAATTTAAAAATAAGAGTACACTCACAGCTATCCACTCACAGAAGAATGACAAAATATGGTTTCAAGCCGGTTCGAGTCCATGTGATAAGGGTTTGTCTTTGTGTTATTTCTACTTTTGTATTAACAGTTTTTGTATGTTTATTTTTCAAGAGAAAGGCACCACAATTTCCAAAAAATTGGAAGTATGAATGGGTTGCTACAGCACATACGATCACAAATCGTACGAGTCATCGCGTACCTTAAGATAGAATGCGAATTTGCAAAATTTGCAATTCACACTGGGAACCTTCGCAAATCCACACCCATCTACGCCTTCTCCCGCTGCCGCATAATTTGCAAACTCCGTCCAAACTCCCATGAACCATTCGACGGGGCGGATTTCCCATGCAGGACGTGCTGGTACGGTTGGAAAATATGCGGGCCGGCGCCCGGCTGGGTGGTGGTGAGAAGCGCATTGCCGGACAACATGCCAAGGGCAAGCTGACGGCGCGGGAACGCATTGAGATCCTGCTGGACGAAGGCTCGTTCGAAGAATGGGACATGTTCGTCGAACATCGCTGCGCCGATTTCGGCATGCAGGACCAGAAGGTCCCCGGTGACGGTGTCGTCACTGGCCATGGCACCATCAATGGCCGTCTGGTTTTCGTCTTTTCCCAGGATTTCACCGTCTTCGGCGGGTCGCTGTCGGAGGCGCATGCCGAAAAGATCTGCAAGATCATGGATCAGGCGATGAAGGTGGGCGCCCCCGTCATCGGCCTGAATGACAGCGGCGGTGCCCGCATCCAGGAAGGGGTGGCATCCTTGGGCGGCTATGCCGAGGTGTTTCAGCGCAATGTGCTGGCCTCTGGTGTCGTCCCGCAGATTTCCCTGATCATGGGACCCTGCGCCGGTGGCGCCGTGTACAGCCCCGCCATGACCGACTTCATCTTCATGGTGAAGGACAGCTCCTACATGTTTGTCACCGGTCCCGACGTGGTAAAGACCGTGACGCATGAGGTGGTGACGGCGGAGGAACTGGGCGGGGCCGTGACCCATACGGCCAAGTCCGGTGTGGCCGATCTGGCCTTTGACAATGACGTGCAGGCGCTCTTGGAAACCCGCCGTCTGGTGGATTTCCTGCCCTTGTCCAACCGGGAAAAGCCGCCCTCGCGCCCCACGCCGGATGTCGCCGACCGGCCGGAAATGTCACTCGACACCCTGGTCCCGGCCAATCCCAACAAGCCCTACGATATGAAGGAACTGATTTCGAAGATCGTGGACGAGGGCGATTTCTTCGAGATTCAGCCGGACTACGCCCGGAACATCATCACCGGCTTTGGCCGCATGCAGGGGTCCACGGTGGGCTTCGTGGCCAATCAGCCCATGGTGCTGGCCGGCTGCCTCGACATTGACAGCTCGATCAAGGCCGCCCGTTTCGTGCGCTTCTGCGATGCTTTCAACATCCCCATCGTCACCCTGGTGGATGTCCCCGGCTTCCTGCCCGGCACATCCCAAGAATATAACGGCATCATCAAGCATGGCGCCAAGCTGCTGTTCGCCTATGCCGAGGCCACCGTGCCCAAGGTGACCCTGATCACCCGCAAGGCCTATGGCGGTGCCTATGACGTGATGGCGTCCAAGCATCTGCGCGGCGACGTCAACTATGCCTGGCCCACCGCCGAAATCGCGGTCATGGGACCCAAGGGGGCCGTGGAGATCATCTTCCGTGGTGATATCGGTGACCCGGCCAAGATCGAGGCGCGGACCGAGGAATATCGCCAGAAATTCGCCAATCCCTTTGTGGCGGCGGGTCGCGGCTATATTGACGACGTGATCATGCCCCACAATACCCGCCGCCGCCTGTGCAAGGCGCTGTCGATGCTGAAGAACAAGCAGCTCCAGAACCCCTGGAAGAAGCACGACAATTTGCCGCTCTGATCCGACGCGCCCGCACGAAGAGGCACCGTACAATGTTCAAGAAGATCCTCATCGCCAACCGTGGCGAAATCGCCTGCCGCGTCATCAAGACCGCCCGCCGCATGGGCATCAAGACGGTGGCCGTCTATTCCGACGCCGATGCTGGCGCGCTTCACGTTGAGATGGCGGATGAGGCGGTGCATATCGGCCCCGCCCCGTCCGCCCAATCCTACCTGATCGCCGACAAGATCATTGCCGCGTGCAAGCAGACAGGGGCGGAGGCCGTGCATCCCGGCTATGGCTTCCTGTCGGAGAAAGCGCCCTTCTGCGAAGCGCTGAAGCAGAACGGCATCGTCTTTATCGGCCCCGATGTGCATGCCATCGGCGCCATGGGCGACAAGATCGAGAGCAAGAAGCTGGCCAAGGCCGCCGGTGTCTCCACCGTGCCCGGCTATCTGGGCGTGATCAAGGATGATGAGGAAGCGGTCGCCATTGCCCGCGACATCGGCTACCCCGTCATGATCAAGGCGTCGGCCGGCGGCGGCGGCAAGGGCATGCGGGTGGCCTGGAACGATGCCGAAGCCCGCGACGGCTTTCGGTCGGCCACCAATGAGGCGCGCAGCAGCTTTGCCGATGACCGCGTCTTTATCGAAAAATACATCACCGAACCGCGCCATATCGAAATCCAGCTCCTGGCCGACAGCCACGGCAACGCCGTCTACCTGAACGAACGTGAATGCTCGATCCAGCGCCGCCACCAGAAGGTGATCGAGGAAGCGCCCAGCCCGTTCCTGGACGCCGCCACCCGCAAGGCCATGGGCGAACAGTCGGTCGCCCTGGCCAAGGCGGTTTAATACCGCAGCGCCGGGACCGTGGAATTCATCGTCGACAAGGACCGTAATTTCTACTTCCTGGAAATGAACACGCGGCTACAGGTCGAACATCCGGTGACCGAAATGATCACCGGCCTCGACCTTGTCGAACTGATGATCCGGGTCGCCGCCGGCGAACACCTGCCCATTACCCAGGCCGATGTCGGCATCCATGGCTGGTCGCTGGAAGCGCGCGTGTACGCGGAGGAGCCGACCCGTGGCTTCCTGCCCTCCACGGGCCGCGTCACCCGCTACCGCCCGCCGGTGGAAGGCAAGCGCGAGGATGGCTCCATCGTCCGCGTCGATACCGGCGTGTATGAGGGTGGCGAGATCAGCATGTATTACGATCCCATGATCGCCAAGCTGATCACCTGGGCGCCCACGCGCGATCAGGCGACTGACGCCATGGCCGATGCGCTGGACGGGTTCCAGATCCGCGGTGTGGGCCACAATATCTCCTTCCTGACCTCGCTGATGCAAAAGCAGCGGTTCCGCGACGGCCGCCTGACCACCAACTTCATCGCGGAGGAGTACCCGGACGGCTTCCACGGTCTGACGCCGGACCCCACCGTGCGTGACCGGCTGCTGGCGCTGGCCACCGTGCTGCACCACCGCCGCGCCAGCCGCGACGCCATGATCTCCGGCCAGGTGGCGGGCCACGCCTTCCACGTGGCCCAGGATTGGGTGGCGCGCGCCGACCGCCAGAACCACAAGGCCCACCTGTCCTTCGCCGGCGGCGCCGCCACCGTCACGCTCGACAGCGGCCCGCACACGGTCCTGGGCGATTGGGAAATCGGCCAAAGCCTGTGGCAGGGCACCGTCGCCGGTGTCGCCATGACGGTGCAGGTCGATATCAAGGGCACGTCGCTCGTCCTCACCCATGGCGGCTTTGCCTTCGTGGTCGATGTCCTGACCCCGCGCGCCGCCGAACTGGCCGACCTGATGCCGGTGAAACTGCCCCCCGACATGTCCAAATACCTGCTGTCGCCCATGCCGGGCCTGCTGGTCTCGGTGTCGGTCAAGGAAGGCGAGGCGGTGAAGGCCGGTCAGGAACTGGCCGTGGTGGAAGCCATGAAGATGGAAAACATCCTGCGGGCAGAGGCCGACGGCACGGTCAAAAAGGTCCACGCCGTCAAGGGCGCCAGTCTGGCCGTGGATGAGAAGATCATTGAGTTTGAGTGAGCAATGCGGTGTTGGATAGCTTCCACATCCCCTCCCGCCCAACGTGCCTTCCCCGCGAAAGCGGGGATCCAGGGGCACAAGCCCAACGCTTCAGTGCAACCGGCCCTTGGACCCCCGCTTTCGCGGGGGAAGCAAATAGAGTTCTAATCCGCGCCACGACCGGAGCCTTCCCATGACCACCCAGTTCCCCCCCAAGACCCTCGCCGACTGGGAAGCGCTTGCGACCAAGGACGCCGGTACGCGGTTGGAAGATTTGGCACGCGTGGCAGTTGGGAGCTTGCTTCTGAATTTCAGTTCCCGGCGAGGCGAAACATGACAATCCGGCACCCTATCATCCTCATAGTGCTTCCGGTTGTTTTTGTCGCGATAGCTGCGCTATCGAACATTATCGCTTATGTCTCGATATTTTTGCTGATCGACAGTTTTATGGGTCCGGAAATTATCAGAGACACAGCGCCATTGTCCGTAGCAAGTACAGTCGTAGCAAGTTTGCCTTTTGGTTATTTGACCGGTTGGCTTTTCCGCTACGCTGCTCCCAACAATGCCATTCTCTTAGCAGGCCTAACCTCACTGGCGATTCCGGCCGTAATTATTTCTGCGATATCGTACATAATTTCTTCGTGGGAAACAGTAGGATGGTCTCAGGAATTGTACATTGGCGATGAGTATTATATTAAAATTCACACGTTGAACGCGATTACTTACTGCCTTTCGACGACATCTGCACTTATGTTTGGTGCCCGTCGCAAGGCCCCACCGCCTCCTCCCACTGCCTCCCCCGGAGCCTTCCCATGACCACCCAGTTTCCGCCCAAGACCCTCGCCGATTGGGAAGCGCTCGCCGCCAAGGACGCCGGTGCCGACGCGTCTCTCTCCGACCTGACCCGCACCACCGCCGAGGGCCTGGCCGTCAAGCCGCTCTACACCGCCGAAGACCTCGCCAACCTAGAGACCACCGGCACCCTGCCCGGCTTCGCGCCCTTCGTGCGCGGCCCGCGCGCCACCATGTATGCGGTGAAGCCCTGGACCATCCGTCAGTATGCGGGTTTCTCCACGGCCGAAGAGAGCAACCGCTTCTACCGCGCCAACCTGGCCGCCGGCCAGATGGGCCTGTCGGTGGCCTTCGATCTGGCCACCCATCGCGGTTATGACAGCGACCATCCCCGCGTGGTCGGCGATGTCGGCAAGGCCGGTGTGGCCATCGACAGTGTGGAGGACATGAAAATCCTGTTCGACGGTATCCCGCTCGACAAGATGTCCGTCTCCATGACCATGAACGGCGCCGTCCTGCCCATCCTGGCCATGTATATCGTGGCCGGTGAGGAACAGGGTGTCGACACGGCCAAGCTCTCCGGCACCATTCAGAATGACATTCTGAAGGAGTTCATGGTCCGCAACACCTATATCTACCCGCCCGAACCCAGCATGCGGATCATCGCCGATATCATCGAGTACACGGCCCACCACATGCCCAAGTTCAACTCCATCTCCATTTCCGGCTACCATATGCAGGAGGCCGGGGCCACGGCGGTGCAGGAATTGGCCTTCACCCTGGCCGACGGTCTGGAATATGTCCGCGCCGCCCTCGCCAAGGGCCTGAATGTCGACAAGTTCGCCCCGCGCCTCAGCTTCTTCTTCGCCATCGGCATGGATTTCTTCATGGAGGTGGCAAAGCTGCGCGCCGCCCGCCTGCTTTGGGCCAAGCTGATGCAAAGGCATTTCGCGCCTAAGGACGCCCGCTCGCTCGCCCTGCGCACCCATTGCCAGACCTCGGGCGTCAGCTTAACCGAGCAGGACCCCTACAACAACGTCATCCGGACCACGATTGAGGCCATGGCCGCCATCATGGGCGGCACGCAAAGCCTGCACACCAATAGCTTTGACGAGGCCCTGGGCCTGCCCACGCCGTTTTCTGCCCGCATCGCCCGCAATACGCAGTTGATCATTGCCGAGGAAACCCGCATCCCCCATGTGGTCGACCCCCTGGGCGGCAGCTACTATGTCGAACATTTGACAGTGTCGCTGGCCGAAGCCGCTGAAAAGCTGATCAATCAGGTGGAGGAAATGGGCGGCATGACCAAGGCCGTGGAAAGCGGCCTGCCCAAGCTGATGATCGAGGAAGCCGCCGCAAGGCGTCAGGCCCGCATCGACCGGGGCGAGGAAGTCATCGTCGGCGTCAACAAATACCGCCCCCAGAACCCCGAGACCGTCGACGTCCTCGACATCGACAATACGGCGGTGCGGGAGGCCCAGGTCGCCCGCCTGAAACAGATCCGCGCTACCCGTGACGAATCCCGGGTCCGCGAAACCCTGGCCGCCTTGACCAAGGCGGCGGCCGAGAAATCCGGCAACCTGCTGGCCCTGGCCGTCAACGCCGCCCGTGCCCGCGCCACCGTTGGGGAGATTTCGGACGCCATGGAAGAGGTCTTCACAAGGCATCGCGCCACCATCCGCTCCGTCTCCGGCGTCTATGGTGCCGCTTACGAGGGCGATGCCGGCTTCGCGCAGATCCAGAAGGACGTGGCCAGCTTTGCCGAGGCGGAGGGCCGCCGGCCCCGCATGCTGGTGGTGAAGATGGGCCAGGACGGCCATGACCGCGGTGCCAAGGTCATCGCCACCGCCTTCGCCGATATCGGCTTCGACGTCGATGTCGGCGCCCTGTTCCAAACCCCGGAGGAAGCCGCCCGCCAGGCCATCGAAAACGACGTCCACGTCGTCGGCGTCTCCAGCCTCGCCGCCGGCCACAAGACCCTGGTCCCACAACTGGCCGCCGCCCTGAAGGAACAGGGTGCCGGCGACATCCTCATCGTCTGCGGCGGCGTCATCCCGCCCCAGGATTACGAGTTCCTGCTGAACGCCGGCGCATCGGCCATCTACGGACCGGGGACCAACATCCCCAAGGCGGCGGCGGAGATTATGGAGATGATTAGGGGGAAGCGGGGGGCGTGAGGGGGCGCTTCCCGACGCTCAACTGATATAAGCGAGGATAAGTGCCGCCAGCCTATCCTCGCTCCCACCAAAACTCTCGATCATGGCGGATAAAACCTCGGCGGGGTCCAGCACGCCGTCATTCACCGCATAGCCCGCGTTGGCAGCCAGTAGCGTCAAAAAGGTTAGCTGTGTGCGCCCGTTCCCTTCACGAAACGGATGCACAGCATTGATTTCCGCCAGAAAATGCGCCGTACAGCGCGCAAACTCTGCAGGAGGAAGTTCCGCAACCACATCGGGATCGCCATATTCCCGGAAAGCACGCGCCAAATTGCCCTGGATATATTCCGGGTAACAAAACCAGTTCCCCGCCTTGCCCACGCGGATAGAGCGGATTTCCCCCGCCCATTCATACACGTCCTGAAACAGATGGCGGTGGATGCTCAGATAGTGCGCGACGTCGAGTTTACCGGCAGGAAGCGGCTCATCAGCCCGAATAAGGAAAAGGGCCAGTTCCGCCTCGTCCAGGGTTTCCTGATCCGTAATGTCCAACAGGTTGCGCAGGACTGTCGTGCCCGGCACCCACAACGGATCATCGGCCGCGCTATACAGCAATGGCGCTACTTCCGGCGCAGCGTTTCCAGAACCATCGCCCGGCGTTCATCCCCGGATAGTCCCTGCGCCGCCCCTTGCCGCAACGTTGCCGCCATCCGGCCCGACAGCGCCAAGCCCTCAACCGCACTGATCTTCTCCCCCCGCGCGCTGGTGAGGACAAACTGGCCGGTCCTGGCCGCCCGGCGGAGGTCGGTGCGATGTGCTTTCATGATGGTAATCTATCATGGTTGCGGGGTGACCGCCATACCATCTACCTTCACGATACTCCGTCTCGTCATCCCGGCGAACGCCGGGACCCAGGGGCCAAAGGCCCTACCTGTCGGCAGGTGTTTAGTAGCCCCTTCGGTGCCCCCTGAGAAATTGCCGCATTTCCTGGATTTCGCGTAAGTTAGGCGAATATGGAAAGGCCAAGCCCATTACAACCATGATACCGGCACTCGAGTTCAGCCGGAGCTTCAGCCATTACCACATAGTGGCATAACGCGACATACAGAATATCAACTTATGGATCTCATAATAAAGATAGCTGCTGACCTGACGCTATATACAGCTCCCTCTTAGTTGTTGCACTCCTAAAAACTCTATATGCAGAAGCTCTTTCTTGTTTTGAGAAAAACTCATCAACAGTCTTTATAGCTTCCTCTATACCGAGAACAGCCTCATCATAGATCTCCAAATTTCGGCGATCCCTCTCACATATCAAACTCATTTGGTACAGCACATGATATAGACCTTCCGTAAGCCAATGCTCTGAGAATTTAGCCAAATTCGATTCACGTAATGATAACAGCGCATCATTGCGTCGACGCTCAATTTCTTCGACCAGCTTGTGCGCAGTCAGGACTCTATTGGCTGATATTGAATCATCGAATATCAGGTCATAAAGTTCGCCAAATATTTGATTCGATGCAGTTTTTGCTTTATCTGGCATACGAAGATAGTAGGCCAACATAGATTTTCCGACTTTAAGACTGTCAATAATTTTTGACTTCTGCCGACCCAAGTGCTGATAACGCTTACGCTCATAAAAATACCCCATTTCGTTGAGAGCGGATTCCAATTTTAACTGAATAATATCATTTGAACGAATATCCCTACTTCTGATCGGAGTCTGGCTATTTGTTGCCTCCGCGATTTTCGACGTTATTTCTCTATCTGAAGTTTGAATTATCTTAACTAAAATTTTTACATCCTTAAGTTTTTCTGAATCTCCAGTAGCCGCTTTAAAAAGCGTATAAGACGTCTGTCCGCCATTAACAATTTGAAGATTCTTCATGCGAATTGGCGCATCTAAAAGCTTCGGAATATATGTAAAGCTATCAGATACTATTGTTATTCCGTTATTTAAATACCAGAATTCAAAATTATTTCTCGCAGTAGCACTCTCCAGTATTTTAGAATTTACGGAGTTATTTTCTCCAAGATGCTCTCTAATGTTCTCGTAGAATATATTTTTATTTATATGATGCTTATAATCTTTATCAGTTATAAGTTCGATTATGTCAATCGCTCTCGCCGTTATTGTCAGGCCACGCAGATAGCCGTTGGAATGCTCAATGCACTGGTCGCCAAACATCTTTAAATTACCATCAACTATCACACGGCTTTTCCCTACTATTTCGTCAGAAATACTCTCCAGATGATGTTCGCGTAATTCAATTACCTTGAATTTTTTGATCCAATTGAAGAAAAGACTGCGAGCCCCAGAATCCAAAGGGCTCATATTCGAGCACAAGTGTATAATAAAATATACGTCAGATTTCTCGATGATATCCCATATATTACTTATCTTATCGAACAGAATTGGATTACAAGATTTTTTAATAGACTCATCTTTTGATAATATATTCTCAAAAATGCATCTTATTTTGTCGGTTTCATTAAGCGGAAAATTACTTTTCACCTTTTCAAATTTTGAAGTGTACTTGAAACTAAATAAATGTATAGTAGTTCCATCGCTGTTTTCCTCAAAATGAATGGCGTCAATGCCATGATCGTTTGATCCATCAGTTATAAGAGACGGTATCTCGTCAATATCTATATCTAGAATCAAGTCCAAGCAGAGGTACGAGAATGCGTCTTGATCTTTTGACAAACCCAACGATTCTTTGATTAATTTTATTCTGCGTTCTACTTGATTCCAATTTAATATTGTGGCCATTTTCCCCTCCAGCACTAGAATTTAAATATGTTTAATCAAAAATCATTATCCCATTCACCCCAACACCTCCCTCAAACCCCACGGGCAAACCTCCGGAAACCGCCCCCGCGCCAACCCTGTTTCCGCCACCGCCATCAACACCGCCTTGCGATAGGCCACTCCCAACGCCAAATCCAGCCCCGCCCGCAGGCTGGGATTGTCGGTCAGAAGGTCGGCGATGTTGTCGCGTTGGACGGCGATGGTGCCCTCCCAACAGGCACCGCGCCGTTCGGGCTGGTAATCCCATTTCAACAGGTGCAGCAACAGGAGGGTCAGACGGCTGATCAACTCCCGCTTTTCACTGCGTCCTATGCTGTCGATTTCCTCAGCAAGATGGGCAATGTCGATTTCCGACAGTTTGCCGGCGCGCAGCAGCGCCGCCTGTTTCTGCGTCCAGGCGTAGAAGTCCTTTTCATAAAGGTCATACAGGCTGCCATCCATGGCATCGCCCTCCGCCGGTCCCGCGCCCCATAATGTGGCGCGAAAAACCCGCCCCGTCCACCCCTACCCGAAATCAGACAGGTCCCGCCGCGCCTGCGCCCTGACCAACACCTCCTCCACATCAAACAGTGCCCGCCCGCCGCTCTCCTTGCCCTCGTTCCAGGCTTGGCGCAGGCAGGCCAGTTCGTCCTGGCGCTGGGCGCGTTTAAGCTGCCAGTCGCGCACGGCCTCGCGCACAATCTCGCTGGTGGTGGCGTAATCGCCGGTCGCGACCGCGTCGCGCATGGCGGAAAGCTGATCGCCCGTCACGGCGACGCTGATCTTCTGGATGTCCGGCATGGGGCCAGGGTCCATTGGTGGCAACAGGTAGCAAAGAGGACGCCTATCACCCCATCCCGTCCACCCCTACCCCACCACCCTGATCGCCGCCGCCCCGCGCCGCAGGCGCAGCACGAAGCGCACATTCAGGACCAGCACCGCCACCGTCAGCCCGCCCAACGCCAGCAGCATCCAGGGCACCATATCCGCCCGGTCCTCGTCCTGCGCGCCCATCACAATCACCCCGGCCAGCGGGATCAGCGCACCCCAGAGGTGCATCATTTCCAGCGCGATCAGCCCGCCCGGCTGCGGTGTCATCAGGTGCAGGGGCCGGTCCATGGGCACATGGTTGCTGGCCATGGCCAACACCAGATGATAGCCGATACTGAGAATCAGGCAGACGCCGATCATCACCGCCACGCCCGCCACCGGCCCGACCAGCAGCCAGAGCGGAACCAGCGCCAATAGCAGCAGGACCGACAGCGCCACCAGGGCCAATGCCGCGCGCGGCAACCGCTCCACCCATTCCGGCTTCACCTGCGCCAACCGCGGCCACGCATCCACGAGCATGCGGATCGGGCCGGGCCGCACCGCCTCCCCGGTCAGCAGCACATTGTGCGAATGATAGATGTTCCCCTGATCATCACGGTACAGCGGCACGCGATCCCTCCGGTTCCCTGATCGTCCCCATCCGCCACCACTCTATCCCATTTCCCGCATACAGCGAAACTGCGCAAACTGTTGCACCCTTGCCGCCCCCGATGATAGGAATATAGTCTGTGCTTTTTCTCCCAACCGTCGGAGGCCCCTATGCCGAACCCTGCCTATCCCGAACCGCTCCCCACCGCCCCCGCCCTGGACCCGGCTTTTGAGGCGCTGACCAGTGCTGAACAGCGCCAGGCCTGGTGGCGCGGGTCGGATGATGAACAGGCGGTGCAGGCCGGCGATGATGTGGAATGGGCGACGGATGACCATTTCCCGTCCGGCCTGCACCGGTCGCGTCTGAAGGACGAGGATTGGGCGCGGGTCGCCTATTTCATTGCCAAGGGCGTGTCGGTGACAGAGGTGGCGCGGCATTTCGGCGTGTCGCGCACCACCATCTGGCGGGGGATGCAGCGCTCTGCGGGCCTGCGCCGCCGGGTCCTGTCGGAACGGCGGATGTTGCAGCGGGAAAGCGACCACCGGTTTGTGGCCCTGCGCGATGCGGTGGTTACCGGTCTGGCAGAGGCGATCAGCGCCGGCAATGTCCGTGTCCTGCTCTGGGCGGCCAAACGGCTGGATCTGGGGGGCTCCATCCTGCCGGCCACCGCCCCGTCACCCCACCCCATGCCCCCGGCCCCGGCTCCCCGCGCCACCGCCGATCATGGTGCCGGGGCACCGATGCCGCGCATCCGCCGCGCCCCGCCGGCCGTCCGGGCGATCCTGGCGGCCGCCGCTACCCAGGCCGACGCCAGCGTGAACCCCACCCCCGCACCGCCCCCCGTGGCCGCCTGCCCGCCCGCCCCAGAACCGGCACTGGCGTCAGCGGCACCCGCCACGCCCAGGGGCTCAGCCGGGCGCAAGGCCGCACCCGAACCCACGCCCCCACCAAAGCCCAAGACCAAGCCCAAGACCAGGGCAAAGACCCCGCCCGCCACGACACCGGCGCCCGTTCCCACCACAACGCCGGCTTCGGTCCCGCGCAAGCGGACGGCACGCGCCGTGCCCGCTGGCATGCCGATGCCCCCACGCCCTGCCGGTGCCGCCCGCCACCCTTGGCCACCGCTGCGCCGGCTGCTGGCCGGCCTGCGCCCGCCCTGTCCGCCCCTGGCCGAAGATCTGGATCGGCACGTCACGGACACGCTGCTGGAAAATTGCCGGTTTCAGGGCTTGGCGGCGCCGGTCTGTGACAATGACGGGCCGGTAAGCCCCTATCGCCCCTTGCGTCATTACCGCTGGCCCTGACCCGTGCGCGCTGCCGGCCCCGTGCAACAGGGGGTGTTTTTCTGTTGCATTGGGTTGCACCAGACCCCGCCGAACCCCACTGATGCATAGATCCGAAATCTACTATCCCGTGTATTTTTGGGTGACTTACTCCCCAAATCACCCTATCCTCCCCAACAGGGCGGGAAAAAACATGGGGGAGGGGTCAAGATGCGCGTGACACGGCGGGGATTGCTGGGTGGATTGCTGGCGGGTGGTACGGCCCTGGCCGGTCTGGGGGCGTTGCCCGGTGTGGCGGCGGCGGCGGACCGGGGGGCCCGACCGGCGCGCTATGTGCGCTATGATGTGGCCAGCCCCGACGGGCAGCGCATGCTGGAAGCCTATGCCAAGGCCATCACCCATATGCTGTCGCTGCCGGCCGACCATCCGCATAACTGGTTCCGCAATGCCTTTGTGCATTTTATGGATTGTCCGCATGGTAATTGGTGGTTCTATGTCTGGCACCGTGGCTATGTCGGCTTTGTCGAACAGACCGTGCGCCGGTATAGCGGCATGGATGATTTCGCCTTTCCCTATTGGGACTGGACGGAAAATCCGGCTTTGCCGCAGACCATGTTTAAGGGTCCCCTGACCCCCGTTGCCGATGCCTTTGCCCCCTTTACCAAGGATCTGCCCACCTTCACTGCCTTCATTCAGCCGGCGCTGAAGACCTATTGGTCCAAGCTGAACAAGGCACAGCAGGTGCAGCAGGGGCTGCGCGGTAACAAGAGCTTCGATGATCTGTGGAATGGGGTGACGGGTAATAACGGCACCGATCCGGGGGATCAGGCCTTTGCCATCACCCCACGCGCCCGCTACCCCACCCCCGATAACGCCGCGCTGCCGCCCTATCTGGCGGATCTGTGCAGCCCGACCGCCATCGCCGATGGCCTTGCCCCGCGATATTTTAATGCCGGCAACAAGCTGGACAGTTTCACCAGTTCCAAGACCGCGTCCCACAATGCCATGCCGGGCCAGCAGGGCATGTTTTTCTCTCTGTTGGAGGGCAACCCCCACAACAAAATCCATAATTACATCGGCGGCGCCTTCGATGGTCCCGACAGTTGGGGTGACGGTCCGTTCGGCAACATGACCAACAACCTGTCGCCCGTGGACCCGATCTTTTTCCTGCACCATTCCAACATGGATCGGCTCTGGTGGCTGTGGGAGGATAAGCAACGTCAGGCGGGCCTGCCGACCCTGCCCACCGACCCGACCGAACTGGCACAGTTCAAGTCAGACCCGTTCCTGTTCTTCTGGCGGGCCGATGGCACACCCGTGCTGGATGGCAAGGCCGGCGACTATATCGACCCTGCCCGCTTCGATTACCGCTACGAGGCACCGGTGGGTCAGCAACTGGTGGCCCAGGTTGCCGCCCTGGCAACGCCGGCGCTCCGCACCCGTGCTGCCCCCCGCCTGCTGGCCTCGGCGCCGGATGCCCAGGCTGTCGATGCGCTGGCCGCCTGGCCGCTGGGGGCGGGGGTCTCACAGCTTTACGCGCTGATCACCTTTGACCGGCCCGTCGCGGCCAACAGCCCGCGTGAATATGTGGTGCTGCTGAACGCGCCGGATGATGTAAAGACCGCCCCGCCGGGCAGCCCCTATTATGCCGGCTCCGTGGCCTTTTTCGGCGCGCCCATGCCGGGCATGACCCACCGCTCCACCTTCATCGTGCCGCTGCCGCCGTCCCTGGTGGCAAAGGCCGGGGGACGTCTGGACCTGCGCCTGGCCCCGCCCAGCCGCCGCCCCGACGCCCCCGCCCCCCTCATCCAGGCCCTGGAAATCCGGGGCTCGTAAGGGGGGTGAATACATCAAGGGTCATTCATCGTGACCCTTGATGTACGGCGCCGGGGGAAGATTACGTCTGCTCCTCATACTGTCCCAGCAGCCGACGAAGCCTTTCTGCTTCCGGCTTCAGGATACGATGATAGCGGAAGGTGAAGATGCCGCCCGACAGGCTGAACCCGATGCCGGCCAGCAAGGCAAAATCCCGCATATGGCTGCTACTCATCTTACCCACCTGGCCCAGTTGCGTCACGGCAAGACCCAGGGCCAGCAGGAAGATCGGCACCGCCACTGCCATCACCCGTATACGCCGCATCGCCCCTTCCGTCTGGGACAGCAGGGCGCGCAGACCTGCTGGCAGTGATGGGGCGGGCCCTTCCGGCATCCCGCCCTCACCGCGCCGCAGGATCGCGGCATAGACGGTCCAGGTGATGGCCAGCATCAGCAGGGCGGCCCATTCCCGCAGCAGATCGACATTGCCGCGCCAGACGATGCCGTACACCACCACCAGGCTCCACCCCGTCAGCACCACACCGATCAATCCCATGCGCAGCCTGAAATCGCGCTGCCGCCGCGCCACCGCCGCCAGGGCACTGTCGATAAGATAGAGACCCGCCGCCGCATCCGCGCGGTTGGCGGCACCGGTCCAGGCCCGTTCCAGCCTTTCCATATCCATGCTCATTTCCCTTCCTCTTCGGCTTCAATCTGGGATATAATTCCTGTCAAACGGGCTTTGGCGCGTGTCAGGCGGACACCGACATTATTTTCGCTCATGTCATGCATCTGCCCGATCTCGCGATAGGTCACCCCGTCCAGCGCCAGGATCAGGATGGACCGGTCCAGGGCCGGCAATTGCCGGATGGCGGCGTAAAGCTGGTCCAGCATCCGCACTTCCTGCGGATCGGCGGACAATGTGCTGCGCCGCATCGCCTCTGCCGCCGCCTCCCCATCGCGCAAGCGCCGGCCCCGCTGCCCCGCCTGCCAGGTCAGGGCGCGGTTATGGGCCACGCGGTAAAGAAAGGTGGCGGGCTGGCTGTCACCGCGAAAGGCGGGCAGGGCACGCCAGACGGCCAGCATCAGTTCCTGCAACGGGTCGGGCTGGTCTGCAGGCGCGGCAAAGCTGCGGGCAATGTGGTGCAGAAGAGGCAGGTGATCCTGCATCCATTGCCTGAACATCGCTTCCATGGCCCCGCTCATCATCCGCTCCCGTTCGATCCGATGGATTAGACAGGGGCCGGTGGCGAAACCTTACAGGACACCGAACAGATTCAGGCGGACCGTGCATTTTCCTGTGGCAACACGGCCGACAGGGTCGCGATCAGATGTTCCAGCTTGATCGGTTTGGCCAGGAAGGCCTGCATGCCGGCATCGCGGCATTGCTGGCGGATCTCGGGCGACAGGTTTGCGGTCAGCGCCACTATCGGAACCTGTTGCCCGCGCCCGCCCATGGCCCGCAACCGCCGCGCTGCTTCCAGACCGTCCATATCCGGCATTGACAGATCCATGATGATGGCATCGATATGCCGGTCCTGGACGATGGCGATGGCGTTGGTGCCATTGTCGGCCTGCACCACCTCGGCCCCGCGCTGCATCAGCAGTTCGGTGGCCACAAATCGGTTCACCTCATCATCCTCGACGATCAGGATGACCGGCGGACCATCAGCCCCCTGGGGCAACACTTCCAGAATTGGTGCATCCAGTCGTGGCCGATCCACGGGCAGCGGCACCAGTGGCAGGCACAAGGTGAACTGGCTGCCCTGGTCGGGATCGCTGTCAACAGTCAGGTTGCCGCCCAGCATCTCGGTCAGGGAGCGGGCGATCGACAGGCCCAGACCAGCCCCGCCGAACCGCCGCGTAATGGAATTGTCGGCCTGGCTGAATACGTCGAAAATCCGGTCCAGCTTGTCCGGGGCAATCCCAACACCGGTATCGACCACCTGGAACCGCACCCAATGCATGGGCGACGGGTTGGACAGGCCAGGCACCGCCCCTGGGGCATCTACCCGGTCCACCGACAGGGTGACCCTGCCCTGTTCAGTGAACTTGACGGCATTATCCAGTAAACACAGTAAAATCTGGCGTAACCGCTTGGCATCGGTCACAACCCCCGACGGCACCCCGTCGCCGGTACGCAAGGAAAGGGTCAGACCCTTACGTTCCGCACGGGGGCCGACTGTCGACATCAGGTCGCCCAGCAACAGGCCCAGATCGACCGGCCCCGTCTTCATCTCCAGTCGACGGGCCTCCAATCGCGCCATATCCAGTACATCATCAATCAGGGTCAACAGTGCCGTACTTGATCCCGCCATGACTTCCAGCAGGCGGATCTGCCCGGCATTCAAGTTATGGGTCTCCAGAATCTGGAGACAGCCCTGAATGGCGTTGATCGGCGTGCGGATCTCATGGCTGATGGTGGCCAGAAACTCAGATTTGGCGCGGTCAGCGGTCCGGGCCTGTGCTGCCGCCACCTCGGCAGCGGCGCGTTCGGCGGCCAGTCGGTCGATGATCCGCAGCAAGGCGGACGCCGACGCCCCCATGGTGATGGCGGCCACCACAAATGGCTGGGCGAAGGCAATGGCCTGATTGCCGATGGTCGCCGGACTGAACACATCCTCCGGCCGGGTCATCAGCATGTCGGCCAGATGGATAGAGTTGGCCAGCACAGCCAGCGTGACAGCGGACAGCAATACCCATTCCGGCAGGCGGCGCGGCTGCACCGATGCCAGCGACGCCAGAGCAACGATCAGGGTCACCTGGATGAACCCGGCATTCAAAAGCTGGCGCAACACCCCGTCGTTGCGGGTCAGAGCCACCGCCACCAGCAACAGCACCAGCACCCCACCGATGAGCCAGCGACGCCAGCGCAGCCTCTGGCCGGCATAAAGCGCGGCACCATGGGCAAATACGTAAAATACAAGGTTATAGAGCAGATCACCCAGAAGGCCCAAAGCCCCGCTGACCAGCGTGAAGGGCCCTTTCACGGCAAGGATCAGCGGGGAACTCAGCAGACACAGGATAAAGGCCGCCGCCCACCACAACGCATAGCTTTCCCGCCGACCATGCCACCAAATAACAGCTAGTAGCGCAGCACCGCCCATCAGCGGTGCTGCGTTGACCAGCAGCAAGGCGTATTCCAGGTTCATGGTCGGCAAAATGGCAAGGACAATCGTAAACAGAAGATTGCGCGCGGGGGCCATCTTGCAACAGGGTCGCTAATTAAGCAATCACCGCCACTCAATGGTTTCGTCAACAGCATCTATAGTCGGGAGTGCATAATATACCCAGCAGTTTCATGAACACATTAACATGGATTTTCATCAGATTTTCAGGATCGACTTGCATCAGAACCGGGGGCCTGATAGGCGCTTGGGCCAGGGGCCAGTGAGAAATCCAGCCTCTGGCGTATCCGGTCTTCTTACCCCACGCTTCTTTATGGCAAAACATGGATTGATATGATTCAAAAGCCTGCTCAATGGGCATAAACCATTGGGACAGATCAGAGGGCTGTGGCTTGGTACAGTCGGGAACTGCAAAATCCGGGGCGACAAAGATGATATCGATCATTCGCGGGCTGGTGTTGACGGTTGGATTGCTGCTGCTCGGCACGGCACCGGCTGCCGCCTTCCGCCTCATTCCCATCGAGATGGAGTTCGAGCCGGCAGGCCGGGGCGCCACCCAGATATTCCGGGTGGAAAATGACACACAACTTCCCATCGCCATCGAAGTCCACATTACCAGCCGGACGATGGGCCCGGACGGGGAGGATTTGCCATCCGAACGGTCCGATGAGTGGATCATCTTCCCTGAACAGATCGTGCTGGAGCCCAATCAAAGCCAGTCGGTCCGGGTACAATGGACAGGGACGGCCACACCCGACCGTGAACTGGCGTACCGGCTGATCGCCGAACAATTGGATGTCGATATCGGCCAGACGCCGACGGAGGGCGGCAAGGTGAAGCTGCTGGTGCAGTACAAGGCCTCTATCTATGTCACCCCACCGGGGGTGAAGCCGCAGATCAACGTGGTCAGCGCCGGCCCCCGCCAGTTGGTCGACGGCACGGTGATGGAGTTGCAGGTGCGCAATGATGGCACGGCCCACAAAATCTTAAAGGACCCGTCCCTGACAGTGTCGGCGGGCGGAAAGTCGGTCACCATCCCGGCCGATCGGCTGGGGGGGCTGGCGGGCGAGAATGTTCTGCCGGGCGTGACACGTGGTTTCCTGCTCCCCTGGCCAGGGGACCTGCCCAAGGGGCCGTTACAAGCCACATTGAACCTGCCCTGAGGTCCGGTCTCCCGTGCGCCGACCGCGTCCCCTGCTCAACAAACAACAGAGAAGGTTGGTGATCGCCTGGCCCTCGGCATTGGCGCTTGCCTTGGCCCCGGCGCGGCTGGCGGTGGGGGCGGGATCGGAAGCGGTGCAACCTGCGGCCGCCCCGGCACCGGCACCCAAGCTAACGGCGGACGAACTGTTCAAAAAGGCTTTCGGGCAGAAGAAACAGGCCGCCAGTCACAAGGCGGACATTCCTGTCTATTTTGACGGATTTGAAATCGGGCAGGTCCCTGCCCTGGTATCGTTGAACCCGGCCGAAACAGCGGTGGACCTGCGTAAGCTGGCCGATATCCTACGCCCTATCGCCCAGGATGAACCTTTGCAAGCCCTGCTGGCACAGGCAGGGCCTGACGGTTTGGGTATACCCTCGCGCATGATGCGGGCCGGCATCCAACTGGCTTATGATGGTTCAGACCAGTTGGTAAAAGTGACCGTGCCGGCAGCTTCGCGCAAACCGCGTGACCTCTCGGTGCTGGAACGGGGGGCGGCGGCCCGTGCCTACACCATCATTCCCCAGGCGGACCTGTCGGCACAGATGAACATGCGGGCCGCAATTGATTACCTGTCCGTACCCACGGGCCTCGGGGACGATGGTCTGGGTCCGCTCTCAGTGGCCCTTGAACCCGCCATCAACTGGAAGGGCTGGGTGGTGGAAGGAGAGGTCAATTACCGGGAAGATGCGGTCCGCACCCTGTCCCGCGGGCCAGTGCGTCTGGTCCATGACTTCACTGACCGGGGCATGCGCGCGCAATTGGGAGATCTCTCGGTACCGGTCACGGGCGCTCAGGTCGGACGGGCCATGGCAGGGGTGTCCGTCTCCAAGAATTTTTCAATCCGACCTTACGATCAGGTTCAACCTGGCGGTAACCGTGATTTTATCCTGGAAAATCCGTCAGTGGTGGAGGTGATTGTCAATGGCCGACCAACCCGGACCTTCCGGCTGGAACCCGGTCCCTATAATCTAAACAATTTCCCAGGTGCCTCCGGCACCAACGATGTGCAGATCCGCATCACCGACGCCTTCGGGCGGGAACAGACCATCGACTTTCCGTTCTTCTTTGACAGCCAGTTGCTGGCCAGCGGGGTGCAGGAATATGGGTACAGTCTGGGTGTGACGTCACAGGTGGTTGATGACCGCTATGTCTATGACGAAAAGGACCCGGTTCTCTCAGCCTATCACCGGGTTGGTGTCACCGACAATTTCACGCTGACACTGGGCACACAGATCGACAAAACCGAAACCAGCGTGACGGCAGAGGCGTTGGTGGCCACATCATTGGGAACCTTTAGCCTGGAACCTGCCGCCTATCTGCGTCGGACTGACTGGGGTCCGACTGAAACACCGGCGGACAAAAAACATGGATTCGGCGGAACCCTAAGGTACCGTTCCTATTCCAATGGAGCGTCGGTGCTGGACAGCCAGGCCATCACAGCGCAAATCTCTTACTTCGATCCCAGTTATCGCTCTTTCGGCTCTACCTTTTTGTCTAACACCAAGCTGGATGCGGCCCTGCGTGTTAGCCACCCGCTGTTCGCCGACATTACTGCTTCGCTGGGCGGCCGATACCGGCAGACACGCGGCAGCACAGAGGATAACAGCTACTCGGTTGACCTGGCGCTGCGCCGTCGCCTGTTCGACACCGGCAATATTGACCTGACCTTCAGCCATGGGCGCGATGGGTTCGGGGTAAAAGAAACCGGCCTGTACCTGACCACCCGTTTCATCTTCAGCGGCGGCCGGCAAAGTGCCGGACTGAATATCGATACAATCTCTCAGCAACAGCGCCTGGATTGGCGTTTCCAGTCACTCTACCCTGTCAATGCGCTATCGGGGGGCCTGGAACTTCTCAATGAAAAAGGAACGTCGGGTGACCGGGTGCAGGGCAACTTGTCCTACACTCATCAGCGGTTTGAAGCACAATTGCGCCAGGACACGGTAAGGCGAAGCCTGAACGATGCCAAAGGGGTGGAAAGCCGGACACAGCTCACGGCGGCAACGGCGTTGGCCTTTGCCGATGGGCATTTTGGCGTTACCCGACCCATCACCAATAGTTTTGCGATCGTGGTGCCGCATCCACGGTTGGCGGGCAAGGATATCGGCGTCGACCCGGTCGATGACCGTTATGTGGCCCAGACGGACTGGCTGGGCGTGCCCGTGGTTCCCAACATCTCGGCCTACCTCGTTCGCCCCATTCTGCTGGACGTACCAGACGCGCCCGCCAATTATGACCTGGGTGAAGATCGGCCGGCGGTGCAGCCGGGCTACAAATCCGGTACCATCATCACCATTGGCACTGATGCTGTGGCGTCGCTGACTGGCACATTGGTTACCCAAGATGGCAAACCTGCTGCCCTGATGTCTGGCATTCTCCGGCCTGTCGGTGTCAAGGAGGGCAAGGACCTGCCATTCTTTACCAACCGATCAGGCCTGTTCCGTATCGACAGTGTCCGGCCTGGCGACTGGCAGTTGATTGTGACCGGCGCGGAGAAAAAGCCCTTCCCCGTCACCGTACCCAAGGAAGCGGAAGGGGTGGTCAAACTCGACCCGATGCAACTGCCCTAACCGGTTTACGGTAACGGCAATCGTCACGGCCCCGATGACAGGAGTTTCTCAAGGTCCGGTCGCCGGTCAGCCCAGTCGGTGGCACATTGATAAGCATGACCCAGCGTCACCAGCACCGCTTCACGCCAGGGTGTCGACAATAGCTGCAGCGACAAAGGCAAACCGGCATCGTTGGCGCCACAAGGAACTGCCAGAGCCGGAAGGTTAAGCCAGTTGGCGATGCGAACAAACCGGCTGAACGGCAACCGCCCCTCATCTGCATCGGCCAGGGCGGGCGCGGCGATTGGCACTGTCGGGGTGGCAACGACATCGAAATCCTGAGCCCATGCATAGAACCGAGCCTGCTCCTGGGCCTGTATCCTGATCAGCCTGGAAATTTCTGCATCCGGGACGTCTTCGCCCCCGCGCAGCCTGTGCAGAACACCCGCATCCATTTCTGATCCGTGATGATGAACCCGGTGCTGCCATAGCCGCCAAGCACGCGCTGCCATCAGCAGGCCCGACGGCTCCACGCAAGCGGGCGGGTCGATAATCGGCGCTACCTCCATCAGTTTGGCGCCCAGCTGTTCCAACCGGGCCAGTGCCGCCAAGTAGGCGGCCCCGACGGCGCTATCCACCCCCGCCAGGAACCGGTCGGGCAGGATTGCGACAACCAGACCCTGTGGGCTGGCCATCAACGCGGCATCAGGATCAAACCGAGACTGTCGGGCCAGCTTTGGTCCGGGCTGTGCCGGTCCGGATGCGGGGTCCAGCATCGCCCCAAACATCCGCGCCACCCGTTCTACAGTCCTGGCCATGGGGCCAATCGTATCCAGTTCCGGACAGAGAGGCAGGCATCCCCCCACGGGTACCCGCCCGTGTGTCGGCTTGAGGCCGGCGAGATTATTCAAGGCCGAAGGGATACGGATGGAACCGCCGGTGTCGGTGCCCAAAGCAGCGTCGGCCAATCCCGCCGCGACCGCAACGGCAGATCCGCTAGATGATCCGCCGGGAACCCGGATTGTGGATGTGTCCCACGGGTTACGCGGGGTCGCCGTGGACCTGTTAATGCCCCAGGTCCCAAAAGCCAGTTCGACCGTGTGGGTCTTGCCCAGTGTGAGCATGCCGACCCCTGCCAGCGCAGCAACGGCGGCCGCAGTGGCCGGTGCATCGGCAATCACCGGGGTCCGGCATCCGCCAGCGGTGGGCAACCCCCGAAGGTCCAACAGGTCCTTAACCGCCAGGGTCAATCCGGCGAGCGGTCCCTGGTGAGTACCCTTTCTCAGCCGCCAGGCTTCTTCGCGCACCCATTCCTGCTCCACCAGCGCAAAGGCATGAAGCGAGCCATCGAACCGGGTGATCCGATCCAGGGCAGTCTCAGCGATATGAGAAAAATCAGGCATGGGAACAGGACTGGCTTCTGTCTCGGGATGACCCCATCATACCGATAGGGGCCAACCGATGCATGCTTTTGCTGAGGTGCTCCCCGTATTGCTTGGATTGCTGCTCTGGAAGCTGGCATTCTGTTTGCATCCACCGGTGGTGGTATCGTTGACGCCTGGAACAAACATGTCGATCCTTGTTCTGCTCTGCCGCATGACCACCGCCTTGACGCTGTGCCTGCCCTTGTCGGTGGCGGCTGCCGCAAAGGACAAGGACAGGTGCGACATTGACATCAGCAAGATCGACCGTATCGAACCTGTTGCCGAATATGACCCCTATGGCGGCAATGCCACCGGTTATCACGCGGTGGAACTTGAACATGAAGGTGGGCCGGCCTGTGCTCTGTTGGTCGGAATTGATGATGGCAATAACGGCAGTCGTGTCATGGAAAGCTCCAAGGACCGACTGGTCTATGACCTCTATAAAGACAGCCGCCTGGGCCAACGTGTGGACGATATCCGCGGCAATGAAAGCAATATGTTTGCTCTTGCCATGGACTCCAAGAACGACAATGCCTCTGTCCAGTTCTTCTCCAACATCCCCGGTGGGCAACTGGTGGCCAAGGGCACCTATTCCGATCGGGTAACGGTCAATGTTTATCAATTGCTGGAGGGCATCCCGGTAGGTCCCATCGCGTCGCGCACGGCACAGGTCCGCACCAAGGTCCGATCGGTGGTCAGCGCCAGCGTGATCGTCGATGGTGTTGAACGGCCTCTGAATGGCACGGTGGGTACCGTGGATCTGGGCGATCTGACACGCGGGGGTATCGGCCGGTTCGATCTGGATATCAGCGGCAATGGCGACTATTCGCTGTCCTTATCGTCACAAAATGGTGGGCAATTGGTGACGTCCGGCGGTGGCAGCATTGGGTACCAGCTTTATGTGTCCGGGCGAGCCGTCTCAATGGCACGTGGCGCCACCGTCGATTTGGGCGGCGCCGGGCGCTATGAGTTGCGGGTCGAAACCGCAGCGGCGGGGCAGGTCCTGGCCGGCACCTATAACGACAACTTGATCTTGACCATCACCGCTAACTGATCACACTCTGCCCCCGGACAAGACGGTCCTTGCCTCAACCCATCTCCCGGCATCACGGGCAGGGACCGTCAGGCACAACCCGTCACGGCGCGGTACAAACCGCCGTGGTTGCCCAGAATGGGCGGAAAGGACCGACCATGGGGCGGTTACTCGGTTCATCGGCAGGGTGTATCGCAGGCCTGCTTTTGCTGGCCTCCTCCACCGCGGCGCAAGGATCGGCCCAAGGAACCCTTACCCTGCGCGCAACTGTTACAACGACATGCGCTGTTACGCTTTCCACAGCGAATGCAACGCTGGACTTGAATGCCGGCGCCACCGCAATCCCCGTGGCAACAGTGGAAGAACGGTGCAACGCCGCCAATGGCTACACGGTTAGCCTGACCTCCAGAAATGGCGGGTCTTTGTCTTCCGGCACAGCCACCATCGCCTATACTTTGCAGTATGGTGACAGTAGCAGCAGCAACGGTACCCTCTCTGCTGCCCGTGACGTGACCGGCATGGGCCGCCAGACGGTGCTGTCAGTGTCCGTGCCACCCAGTACACAGCGACAAGCCGGTCAGTATGAAGATACAGTGACCATCGCCATCGCAGCCAAATGAAGGATGTACCGCCCGTGACAGTGCGCCCCCGCTTCCATCTGGCATTCCCTGTTCATGATCTCGCTGCTGCCCGTGCCTTTTACGGCGAAATGCTGGGCTGCCCGGAAGGGCGCAGTAGCCCGGAATGGGTGGATTTCGATCTGTTCGGGCATCAGATCGTGGCCCATCTGGCACCCGGCCAATGTGGGGATGACGATACCAATCCCGTGGACGGCCATGATGTGCCGGTGCGCCATTTCGGTCTGATCCTGGAGTGGGAAGCCTGGCACGCGCTGGCCGACCGTTTCCGCGCCGCGGATCAGCGTTTCATCATCGAACCTTGTATCCGCTTTCAGGGACAGGTGGGGGAGCAGGCGACGATGTTTCTGTTGGACCCATCGGGTAATGCCTTGGAGTTCAAAGCTTTCCGGGATGAAGCGATGATCTTCGCACGCTGATCCCTGCCCCTGACCTAAGGCCTATGTCGCAGGCAAAAGCCGATTTCCTTCCTGCGCACTTGCGATAGCCGCCATAGAGGATAATCTATGCGTTGGTGGGGAGTGGTGTGCAGGCCCCGCAAGCCAAGAGGCAAGCATGATGGCGGGTGATGACGGTCGGGGCTTTGGTTCGATGATCAAGCTCGCCCGTATGGGCGACGCACCCATCGAGCATGGTTCGGCGGAGCGGGCAGAGGCGCCTGTCACTGAGGTTTTGCTTTATGCAGACATCGCCCGTGTCATTGACCATATGCAACGCCGTTTGCACGATGTTGTACGGGTGGAACTGGGCCGCATCGGTGTCGATGATATCAGCCCGATGCAGGTGCTGATGCTGCTGAATATTGGCCACGATGAACTCACGGTCCGCGACCTAATGGAACGCGGTTATTATCTGGGCTCGAACGCCAGTTATAATCTGAAACATCTGGTCGAACAGGGCTATGTCGACCGGGGCGCCTCCGCCCGCGACCGCCGCGCCGCGCGACTGCGCCTGTCGGAAAAGGGGGAATGGCTGTGCGCAGAGATCGGCAAGCTGGAAGGCCGGCAGTCCGCCCAACTGCTGCGCAGCCCTGCCGATGCCCAGGATCTGGAGACCACATATCGCATGCTGCGTCGCCTTGAACGTATATGGGGCGATATTGTGCGTTATGACAGCCGTGGTCAGGACTGATCCATGATGATGCCCCCGACCAGCGGGGATGCCGAAGCCCCCTTACGCCCCATCCTGCGCTCCCGGCTGAACAGCAGCGACGTTGATCGCCTGCTGCACCAGCCCGGTGCAGCGCCACGGATTGACACCATGTCCAAGCTGGTCCTGGAGATGGAAGAAGGCGACCTCACTGACGCTGAAAAGCGTCTGGCGCTGGAAATCTTACGCGCTTTCGCTTCCGATGCGGAAGCAGAGGTACGGGCGGCTGTCGCCTGGCAGATCCATAACAGCCCGATCCTGACCGGTGATGTTGCGGAAAAACTGGCCCGCGACGTGGCGCAGGTGGCGGTGCCCATCCTGAAATACGTGGATAGTCTGCCAGAAGAGTTGCTGCTGGAAATCGTCGCGGAACGCGATCCACAGAAACAATTGGCGATTGCCGGCCGCCGGACAGTGTCGGCGGCAGTGTCAGCGGCCCTGGTGGAAACCGGCAATGTCGTCACCGTGGTGCATCTGCTGCGCAACCGGGGGGCGGCCGTGCGGGTGGCAACCCTGACCCGTGCCGCCGAGCGGTTCGGACAGTTTCGCATCGTTGCCGACAGCATCGCCGCCCGGCCGGAAGTGACGGTTGCCATCGTCGAACGTATGATTGCCCTGGTATCGGAGGATGTGCGTCTGCAACTGATCCGGGACCACAATATCGAGCCAACTCTGGCTAAACGACTGGCGGAGGGTGGGCGTGAAGCAGCGACCCTGCGCGTGTTACAACCGCTGCTTCTGTCGCGTGACGATGCGGAAATGGTGGCTAAGCACCTTTACCGCCAGGGACGACTGACACCGCAGGTCCTGTTCCGGGCCTTGTGCGCGGGTGATCTCGAACTTTTTGTCGCCGGCATGGCGGCGCGGGCCAACATCACTCCACAGGCGGCCGGCATCCTGGCCTGGGATGATGGTATCCTGGGGCTGCATTGCCTGATGGAAGCTGCCAATATTCCTGGCACCTTGACGGCACCCTTCCGCACCGCCCAGCAGGTAGCTCTGGAAACGGACTATGCCAGCGGGGAATGCACGCGGGAGCGCTACCAGCAGGTGGTGCTGGAGACCCTGTTCGACCGCTTCGCTGATACGGCGGAACGGGAGGTGGATGAGTTGCTGATGCAGATCTCCGATCAGCCCGGTATCGATATCGGCGCTGCCCTGAACCCCATGCGGGCCTGAGCCATGAAACTCACCTGCTTTGCCCTGCATGGTGAGCCACCCTTGTTGCGCCCCGCCCCGGCCACGCGCGACTGGATGGATGCAACACCTCAGGCCTATGCCTATCGTTGCCTGCCGCTGAACATCGCCAACGCTCATGGCTGGGAGGTGCTGTGCCGATCGGGTTTCACCGCCCATTGGGATGGGGGCACCTCCAAGGATGCCATCACCATCACCCCGGACCCCGGCACTGTTGCCCCGGCCATCAGCCATTTCGGGTCCGGTGTTCTGACTTTCCATATCGAGGCGGTGTTCCGGACCGAACCGGGATGGAGCCTTTATGCCCAGGGCCCGGTGAACTCCCCCAAAGATGGCATCGCCGCGTTAACCGGCATTATCGAGACCGATTGGGCACCCTACAGCTTCACCATGAACTGGAAATTCACCGCCCCCGGTCGTGTGACCCGGTTTATCGCGGGGGAACCTTTCTGCACACTTTTCCCGGTACAACGGCGCCTGCTGGAAAGCGTGGAACCAGAAATCCGCGCCATCCAGGATGAGCCGGAACTGGAACAACGATTCCAGGAATGGTCGGCAGGGCGCATGCGCTTCAACGCCGAGCTGGCCCAATCCGGATCCGCTGCCCAATCAGAAAAATGGCAGAAAAGCTACTATCTGGGCCTGAACCCCGACGGCAGCACCGCCGACCCTGATCATCTGATCAAGCTGCGCCCGCCGGGATTTGTTGACCGGCGCTGATGGCGCTCACACACCGGCGAACAAACCCGCGATTGTTGTGACCGCCCGCTCCGCCTCCGCCCGGTCAGGCACGGCGTCTTCAATGCCATAGCCATAATAGTCGTTGGCGCCCGTCACCTGAAAAACCCAGCCATCACGGCGTGGGACAAAGGAGGTCTGGTTGAAATAGAGACCGTAATGGACATCCCCGTCGGGGATCATGCGGGCCAACTGTCCGCGCACCGGCACCAGACTATCATCGCCGAACAGGGCCTTGGCCCCGTAACCGGTGCAATTGACCATGGTTTTCTGGGGCAGAACCGACAGATCGGTGACATTGTAGAATTCCCTCACCTCAATCTTGCCCCCCAGCGATAGATAACTGGAGAGAAGATAGTCGGAATAGGCCGCGATATTGAACATCAGACCCGAGGTTGTCAGCACCTCCCGATCGCCGAACGGGTGGTTGCCGGCCGGGTAAGTGATGCGCGGCGCGCGCAGGTCGGGCGTCATCTCCCGCGTCAGCCCATGGGCGAAAGCCGGGCGTTCATCGGGCACCGGTGGGGCGTTGGAGAAGAGGTTATGGGTATCAATCCATTCGATGGGTGTGCCCGGCAGGCCCAGAAGGGTCTGATACCGGTCATAACTGACCCGTGCCATTCGGGCCCATTGTGCCTTCATGTCCGCGGTGGCGTGCTGCTGCAGGGCCAACCGGCTTTCCGGTGACCAAACGCCTGTGGCCAATGATGAACGTGTGGCCGGCGGCAGATCGCGAGCGTAAATCGTTACGCGGGCACCAGCGCGCTGCAATTGCAGGGCTGTGGTCAGGCCGATGGCGCCGCAACCAATGACGGCAATGTCCTTCGCCCCGGTTGCCATCGCCAGATCAGTGGCCATACTGGCCGATCCCCAGGAGAGCGACCAGCCCGCGCCACCATGGCCATAGTGATGAACGAGTGCCTTGTCACCGAACGAGACTCGCTCAATACGAGGCCCTTGCGGCCGGAACGGGCGGGTACAGACTGTGATCTGGGTGATCCGGTCCAGCGAGGCCCGCAACGGTGCCAGGGTCAGCATAGGCCTCTTAACGACCGTTGCCACCTTACCCGGACCGGCGGCGCAGCCCGACAACAACGCCATGGATAGGGCCGCACCACCCCCGGTCAGCAGAGAACGACGGGCAAGGGAGGGACGGGTCATGGGTGGCCTGCTGGTCTTCACATGGATGTTGGCTTGGAAAGTACGCCATGAATATGCTGATCACCAAGCCGCAGGCCGGCTGTCGGGCCGGATATTTCCAAGGGCTTGTGGCTAGTTTTCCTAATGCCTGCCCTGACTACGTATTCACTCCGGGCACCCGTTGACGATGCAAGACACCCCCCGCATGGTCGCCATCAACAAAGCATAAATCTTGTGGGGGAACGGGACCATGCAGAAGCCCAGGCTGAGCCTGATCCAGATCTGGAACATGTCCATCGGCTTTCTGGGTATCCAGGTGGCGTTCGGTCTGCAGAATGCCAATGCCAGCCGCATTTTCCAGACGCTGGGCGCGGATATCAATGAGTTGGCAATCCTGTGGGTCGCGGCCCCGCTGACCGGCCTGCTGGTGCAGCCCATTGTCGGGCATATGTCGGACAAGACCTGGGGGCGGCTGGGGCGCCGTCGGCCCTATTTCCTGGTTGGCGCGGTGCTGGTCACCTTGTCACTGCTGATCATGCCGTCATCGCCAACCTTATGGTTCGCCGCATCAATGCTGTGGATCCTGGATGCCAGCATCAATATCACCATGGAACCGTTCCGCGCCTTTGTCGGCGACCTGCTGCCCGATGAGCAGCGGATGACCGGGTTTGCGGCGCAAAGCTTTTTCATCGGGGTGGGCGCCGTCGGTGCGTCGGCCCTGCCATGGATGCTGACCCACTGGTTCGGCATGGATAATACGGCAGCCCCCGGCATGGTGCCCCTGACGGTGCATATCGCCTTTTATGTTGGTGCTGCCGCTATCTTCGTCGCCGTGATGTGGACCGTGCTGACCACGCGGGAATACTCCCCTGAACAGGTGGCGGCGTTCGAAGCCGCACGGTTGGCGCAGCGCGGGGTGGACGCTGCCACGCGCGCCGAGCGTCCAGCCGGTGATTTCCGCCGCTGGGGCCTGATGTCGGTCCTGATCGGCGCCCTTATCACGGCGGGTGTGGGCGCGCTGGACCTGGAGAAGGAAGTTTACATCATGGGGGCGGGCCTGATCGCCTTTGGCCTGTGCCTGATGGTCCATGCCAGCCTGAAAGGATCGGGCAGGGCGGAGAACGGGTTCAGTGAGGTGATGGAGGACCTGTTCGCCATGCCACCGGTGATGCGCCGGCTGGCCGTGGTGCAGTTTTTCAGTTGGTTCGCCCTGTTCGCCATGTGGATTTACACCACCTCGGCAGTCACCGCCTTTCACTATGGCACCAGCGATACGGTCTCCCAGGCCTATAATGACGGGGCCGACTGGGTCGGGCTGCTGTTTGCCGTCTACAATGGCGTGGCCGCCATTGCCGCCTTCCTGCTGCCTTTCATGGCGCGGGGGATCGGGCGGCGCGGGGCCCACATGGTCAGCTTGTGCCTGGGTGGGGCCGGCCTGATTAGCTTCATGTTCATCAATGATCCGGCCCTTCTTTGGCTGCCCATGATCGGCGTGGGCTTTGCCTGGTCGTCGATCCTCTCCTCGCCCTATTCCATCCTGTCGGCGGCGGTGCCGGCGGCGAAGATGGGCGTCTATATGGGTATCTTCAATATCTTCATCGTGGTGCCACAGGTCCTGGCCGCCAGCATCCTGGGGGCAGTGCTGCGTGCCGGGTTCGGCGGGGAAGCCATCTGGGCGCTGGTGTTGGGCGGGGCCTCGATGATCCTGGCGGCCCTGTCCATGCTGGCGGTACAGGACGAGGGCTGAAGCAACCCCTTGCCTTCATTGCCGAAGCCGGTCAACCATGCAGCAACGCAGAATAAATCCGGGTGAGGCAAATCCATGTCCATGCATTCTATCTGGCGCCGCCGGCTGGCGGGGGCCGTGGCGTCAATTGCCCTGTTGACGGGGGCGGCCGGGGCCGAAACGGTCCTGATCCATGCCGGCACCCTGCTGGCCGTTCCGGGGCAGAAGCCGCTGAGCCAACAGACCCTGGTCGTCACTGACGGTAAGGTCAGCGCGGTCAAGGGCGGGTATCTGGATGCAGCCGCCGCTGGCGCACCAGCCGATGCCCGCACCATTGACCTGAAGAATGCCTTTGTTCTGCCTGGCCTGATTGATTGCCATGTGCATATCACGGGGGAGTTGGGGCCACGCTCGCAACTGGCCGAGGTCGAGGATGATCCGGAGGAGACGGTGCTGGACGGTGTCGTCTATGCCAACCGGACCCTGATGGCGGGCTTCACCACTGTGCGTGATCTGGGCTCGCCGGCCCGCACCGCCTTTGCCCTGCGCGATGCCATCAACAAGGGTGAGGTGGAGGGGCCGACCATCCTGGCCGCCGGCATGATGGTGTCCATCACCGCCGGCCATGGCGATGTCAATGGCTTCAGCGAGGGAGTGACCCACGCCCTGCGCCCTGAAAGTGTGTGCAATGGTGCCGATGATTGCCGCCGCGCCGTGCGCGAGCAGATCCGAAAGGGGGCCGATGTCATCAAGCTGGCCACCACGGGCGGTGTCCTGTCCAACATCGCCGCTGGCACCGGCCAGCAGATGTTCGAGGACGAGGCCAAGGCCATCGTTGAGACCGCCCATATGATGGGCAAGAAGGTGGCCAGTCACGCCCACGCAGCGGGTGGGATCAATCTGGCGCTGCGCAGTGGGGTGGACAGCATCGAACATGGGTCATACCTGGACCCGGAGAGCGTCAAGCTGTTCAGGGAGACGGGGGCCTATCTGGTGCCAACCCTGCTGGCCGGGCATACGGTGGTCAATATGGCCAAGAACAGCACCACCCTGACCCCCGCCCAGGCGACCAAGGCCCTGGCCGTGGGTGAGCGCATGAAGATGGCCTTCGGCAATGCCGTGAAAAACGGCGTCAAGGTCGCCTTCGGCACCGATAGCGGCGTGTCAGCCCATGGTACCAACGCTTACGAATTCAAGCTGATGGTCGAGGCCGGCATGACCGCAGCCGACGCCATCAAGGCCGCGACGATCAACGCCGCCGATCTTCTGGACCGTGGCAACCGCATCGGGACCCTGGAAGCTGGCAAGGATGCTGACATCATCGCGGTGGCCAAAAGCCCCATTGAGGATGTGACGGAACTGAGCCGCGTCCAGTTCGTGATGCGCCAGGGCACGGTGCATAAGCTGAACGGGGCGGCTGTGCCGTTCGTGCCGAAGACGTAAGACCGGAGGGCGTAGCGGGGATCGGTTCTACTGGACCGTCGGGGGTGAGTTGCCCTATTTTAGAAGTATAAACCCCCGACCCTGCAACCTTGCGCATGAGGCCGGCATGGCGCTCTATCAGGATGATCTGGGCAATCTCTATTGGTCCGACGCGGTTGGGGCGGTGATTCCGGCGCCAACCGACGCGGAACGGGTGCCACCGTGGGATAAGCCGTTTCATATTCATGGGCACCGGCTGGACAGCCTGCTCTGGTCGGGGCGGTTGGTCGGATGCATTTCCCTGCTGGCGGCGTTGGTGGCGCTGGTGCTGCTGATCAAGGGCGGGCGGGAGGAGGCCGGCCTGTTCCCGGCGCTGTCCGTCATGATCGTGCTGATTGGTCAGATGGTCATCGTGCGGCGCACCGGCACGCGGGTAGTGCCATCGACCGCCCTGCGCCTGCTGCGACCGCAGCCCTGGGGGGCGCTGTTGCTTGAACTGGCCGGCAAACTGTCCCTCGCTATCATGTTCTCGTCCATGACCGTGGAGTTTCTGAGCGCCGATGAGGTCGGTTTCTGGCGTCAGGCTGGGGCCGTGCTGATGGGATGTGGCACGCTGGTCTTTCTGGCGCAGGCGGGGTTGTTTTTGATGTCTTTGCTGCGCACACGCGTCCAGGCGACCTGACCCACAATGCCACTTTATCACGACAATCACGGCCAGCTTTACTGGCATGAGCGCGTCACGCCGCGACTGGAACCACCGGTTCTGTCGGCGGAGCGGGTGGCGCAGGGGATCAAGCCGCGCATTGCCCGGATACGCAGCGACCGGCGGGGTTGGCTGCGGGGCGGCTGTGTCGCCGCCATGGCGGGTGGGCTGGGCCTGACCGTAGTCGCGCTGCTGCTGGCGCAGCGGGACTGGCCTTTGGCGCTGGGCGTGTCGGTCGCGGGGTTCTTGTGGTGTGCGGCGCTGCGGCTGTTCTTCGTGACGGAGGTCTGCGCGCGCAGCGTGCCGTTCGACGGCGCGGTATGGCTGGCCCCGGAACAACCCTGGCCGCCACGCCTGCTGCGCCTATGCCTGATCCTGTCCTTCGCGGGGCCGCTTTATGTGCTGACCTGGGTCAAGGGGCTGGATGTCATGGATGGGGACGGGCCATCCATTTTCCTGGCGTTGGTCTGGGCATGGATGGTCTGGGGTCGGGTGAAGGCATTCCGGCGGGAGCGGCAGGCTCTTTCGGCCTTGCTGTCAGCGTCGGGATAAGCCGGTTGGCCGCGTGGGCCCCCAATCAACGGCGGGTCAACATGCCCATGACCAGATCCACCACCTTCTGGACATGGCGTTCTGTTTCAGCCGCCTCGGGGATGGGCCGCATGCCGGTAACGGTGCGATAGAACAGGTCACTTTGCATCATCCCGCAGAAGGCCTGAACCACGGACGGTACGTCAGGGCAATGCACGATTCCCCGGTCATGCAGATCGCTGAGATACCGCACCATTGCTGTCTGCAACGGATCGGGACCGCAGCGAAAATAGATCTCCGGCAAACGGGGGAATTTGATCCCCTCCCCCATAACCATGCGCCACAGACCCTGGGCCTCCGGGTCCATCAATACCCCCATCAGGCCGCGCGCGATGCGGACAAGGGTTTCACGGGGGTCCTGGCCCGGCTGGTGCGGGGTGGTGAGCGGTTCCATGATTTGCGCGCAGCGCTGGGTCACCATGGCCTCAAACAGGCCCTCCTTGCTGCCGAAAAGTTGATACAATGTCGACAAGGAGCCGCCTGAGCGCCGCACGATGGCGGACAGGCTGGCCCGCTCGAAACCATGTTCAAAAAAGATGGCAGCAGCGGCATCAATCATCGCTTGCCGCCGCGCCGCCATACGCGGCGTGTGGTCGGCAGAGTCGGTATCGGTTTGCGTGTTCATGGTCGTATCATCGCATCCCCGTCACACATCCCGCAACGGGGCGTGATGGCCGTCACTTGAAAACTGTAATGTACGTTACATTATCCTGACCATCCATACAGTGGTTCTTTCGGGGGGTGTCAGATGGTGGCGGTTCGGGGCGCCGGCAGTGCGCGGTGGGCAGGCACGGCATTGGCCGTGCTTTTTCCCTTTGTTCTGGCCGGGTGCGGCGTCAAGGAGGAGGAGCCGGTGCCGGCCCGGCCCGTGCGCGTCGCGGCGGTCAGTTTCACCGATGCCCATGCCGAACGGTCCTTCACCGGCATCGTGGTCCCCCGGACAGAGGTGCAGGCCGGGTTCCGGGTGGGTGGCCGCATCGCCACCCGTCTGGTGGAGGTTGGAGACCGGGTGAAACCGGGGCAGGTTCTGGCCCGGCTGGATTCGACGGACCTGGAACTGGCGCTGAAGGGGGCGGAAGCTCGGTTGGCCCAGGCTGAGGCCCAAGCGACACAGACCGCCGCCAATCTGAAACGCTATACCCCTCTGCTGGCTAGCGGTACGGTTTCGCAGGCACAGTTCGATCAGGTAAAGGCCGCGTCCGATGCCGCCGCCGCGCAGAAGCGGGAGGCTGAATCCAGCTTGGCCATCGCCCGCAACCAGCGATCTTATAGCGCACTGACCCTAGAACAGGGCGGGGTGATCACCGCCGTCCTGGCCGATGCCGGCCAGACGGTGAGCGAAGGGCAGACGGTACTGCGTATCGCCACCGATCAGGGCCGCGAAGTGGCCATTGACGTCGCAGAGGGCGATGTGGCGCGGCTGACGGTGGGCGGAGCCGCCACCATTGCCCTGTGGGCCGATGGTGATATCGCCCTGACCGGTACGCTCCGCGAAATCACCCCCGTGGCCGACCCGGCCAGCCGCACCTTCCGCCTGCGCGTCACCCTGCCCGCCGATGCGCCGGACACGGTGCGCTTGGGACTTACGGCCCGGGTCAGTTTCCCTGACGCCAACAGCCCAGCCTTAGCCCTGCTGCCTTCGGCTGCGCTGTTCCAACAGGGTGACAAGCCCGCTGTCTGGGTTCTGGCCCCGTCCAAGGACCGGGTGCAGTTGCGTCCGGTGGAAGTGGCGGCCTACCGCCCAGATGGGGTGGCAGTGAAGGCTGGGCTGAAGGAGGGTGAATTGGTGGTGACCGCTGGTGCCCACCGGTTGGATGCCAATCTGCGCGTGCGCGTCTGGGATGGGGGCCTGCCGTGAGCGGATTGAACCTTTCCGCCTGGGCCATAAGGCATCAGGCGCTTGTCCTGTTCATGATCGTGATGTCGCTGGCCATCGGCGTCTATTCCTTTGTAACGCTGGGGCGCGCCGAAGATCCGCAATTCGCCATCCGCACCATGGTGGTGACGGCACAATGGCCGGGTGCAACGGCGCGCGAGATGCAAGAACAGGTCACCGACCGGATTGAACAGACCCTCCAGCAGGTACCCAATTTCCATTTCACCCGGTCCTATGCGCGGCCGGGCGAAACGGTCATCTTCATCAACCTGCATGATTATACCCGTTCCGACACGTTGCCCGACATCTGGTATCAGGTGCGTAAGCGGGTGGGCGACATGGCCCACACCCTGCCCACAGGCGTCATCGGTCCGCAATTCAATGACGAATTTGGTGATACGTTTGGCATCATCTATGCCTTCTCCGGCGACGGGTTCAGCCAGACGGAGATGCGGCAGGTTCTACTCGCGGCGCGCCAGCGCCTGCTGATGTTGCCGTCCATCGGCAAGGTCGACCTTCTGGGTGTGCAGGACGAAAAGATCTATGTGGAGTTCGATACAGGCCGTCTCGCGTCACTGGGTGTGACGGTACAACAGATCGGACAGGCGCTGGCCGCGCAGAACGCCGTCAGCCCCACTGGCACCATCGATACTGGTGCCGACCTGATCCGGGTGCGCGTGACTGGCGCCCTGAAGACTGAGGAGCAGGTAGCGGCGGTACCGATCCAGGTCGGTGGTCGACTGCTGCGGCTGGGGGATATCGCCAGTGTCCGCCGGGCAGCGCAGGACCCGGCCGAAACCCTGATGCGTCATAATGGCGAGCCGGTGACAGGCTTGGCCATCGCTATGGCGGCCGGTGGCGACATCCTGAAGCTGGGCGATGCGGTCAAGGCCGAGATGAAGACCATTCAGGCCACGCTGCCGCATGGGATCGAAATCTCGTTGGTCGCCGATCAGCCGACAGTGGTGCGTGAAAGCATCAATGAGTTCGCTGCCGCCCTGGCCGAGGCGCTGGTCATCGTCCTGATCGTCACGTTCCTGTCGCTCGGCCTGCGTACCGGTGTCGTGGTGGCCCTGTCGGTACCACTGGTTCTGGCCGTTACCTTTGGGGTGATGAAGGCGGCAGGCATCGACCTGCATAAGATTTCCATCGGTGCCCTGATCATCGCTCTGGGCCTGCTGGTCGATGATGCCATCATCGCCGTGGAAATGATGATGGTGAAGCTGGAACAGGGCTGGGACCGGGCCAAGGCCGCAGCCTTCGCCTGGACCTCCACTGCTTTTCCCATGCTGTCGGGCACACTGGTGACGGCTGCGGGTTTTGTGCCTGTGGGCTTTGCCCATTCCGCAGCGGGTGAATATACCGGCGCCATCTTCTGGGTGGTGGCCACCGCTCTGCTGGTCTCCTGGCTGGTGGCAGTTATCTTTACGCCCTATCTGGGCTACAAGATGCTGCCGCAGAATCTCGAAGGCACCCATAGCGACGACCATAACGCCGCTTATGACAAACCGCTCTATCGCCGTCTGCGCGCCAGTTTGGTCTGGACCGTCAACCACCGCTACATTGTGATTGCAGCGACGGTTGGGGCGTTCGTGCTGTCCATTGCCGGATTTGGGTTTGTGCAGCAGCAATTCTTCCCCAATTCGGCGCGCCTGGAACTGGTGGTGGATCTGGAACTGCCTGAAGGCACCTCTATCGGTGTCACCCAGGCCCGTGTGAAAGAACTGGAAGCTGTTTTTGCGAAGGATGAAAGCATTGACAGTTTCAGTGCCTTTGTCGGGAATGGTGCACCACGCTTTTATCTTCCCCTGAACCAGGAATTGAAACGGCCAAATTTTGCGCAGTTCATTGTGGTGACCACATCACTGGAACGGACTGTGGAATTGGCTCGGACCCTGCCGCGTGATCTGGAAACCCGCTTTCCCGACGTGCGTACCCGTGTGGCCAGGCTGGAAAATGGACCACCCGTCGGCTATCCGGTGCAGTTTCGGGTCATGGGACGCGACCCGGAATTGTTGCGCACCATTGGCGGGGAACTGCGCGATCTGATTAGGGAGAACCCGCACACAACCGACGTCAACCTGGACTGGACGGAGAAGGTGAAATCCGTGCGGCTGGTCGTTGACCAGGATCGGGCCCGCGCACTGGGGGTCACCAGCCAGGATCTGGCCCTGGCGCTGCAGACGGTGATGACCGGCTACACCGCCACCCAGTACCGTGAAGGGATCGAGTTGATTGATGTGGTGCTGCGGGCAGGGCAGGATGAACGGGTGGCTGCTGACCGGTTGGCGGAACTGCGCCTGAGGGGACCGAACGGCCCAGTGCCGTTGTCGCAGGTGGCACGGCTGGAATTCGGGTTGGAGGAGGGTATCCTCTGGACCCGGTCGCGCGACCTGGCCCTGACAGTCCGGGCCGATCTGCGCGGGAATGTGCAGGCCCCAACGGTGGTAGCAGAGATCGAAGCTGTTCTGGGCCCGCTGCGTGATAAACTGCCCACCGGCTACCGGATCGAAGTCGGCGGGGCTGTAGAGGAAAGTGCCAAGGGCCAAGCGTCGATTATGGCAGTGATGCCGGCGATGGTTGTCATCATGCTGACCGTGCTGATGGTGCAACTGCAGAGCTTTCAGCGGGTGATATTGGTCTTCCTGACCGCACCGCTGGGTCTCATCGGTGTCACCATGGCCCTGCTGTTATTCAACCAGCCCTTTGGTTTTGTGGCACAGTTAGGGGTGATTGCACTGGCCGGCATGATCATGCGCAACTCCGTAATCCTGGTCGACCAGATCGAGCAGGATATTGCCGCCGGCCATGGCCGTTTCGACGCGGTGGTCGATGCCACCGTGCGGCGGGCCCGACCCATCGCCCTGACAGCGGCGGCGGCAGTGTTGGCCATGATCCCGCTGTCACGCTCAAGCTTCTGGGGGCCGATGGCGATTTCGATCATGGGCGGGCTGATTGTGGCCACAGCTTTGACCCTCTATTCCCTGCCCGCCATGTACGCGGCCTGGTTCCGGGTACGCAAGGATGAGACCGGGCCGACGGCCCCTGGCGGCTGGAACGCAGCGGATTAAAAAAGGCGGGGGAACCATCCCCCGCCTGTCTGCCCCCATCTGCCTTTGGATGGGGGAACGGTTACCTGAACACGCTCACGCGTCGCGGCCCATCTGTTCTTGAAGATAGTTCTGCAGACCGACCGACTTGATCAGCCCCAACTGCGTTTCCAACCAATCGATATGTTCCTCCGTATCCTCCAGAATGCGGCGGAAAATTTCTTTGGACTGGTAGTCACGCACACCTTCGCAATATTGCATGGCGTCCAGCAATTCGGTGCGGTTTCGGGTTTCGATGGACAGGTCACCCTCAAAACATTCCGGCACATTCTCGCCGATCTTCAGCTTGTGCAGATCTTGAAGGTTGGGCAGGCCTTCCAGGAACAACACCCGCTCGATCAGCAGGTCGGCATGCTTCATCTCACCGATGCTTTCCTCGTACACCTTCTTGCCAAGGCGCAAGAAACCCCAGTTCTTCAGGATCCGGGCGTGCAGGAAATACTGGTTGATCGCCGTCAACTCGTTGACCAGGATGGTGTTGAGATGGCGGATGACAGTGGTGTCGCCTTGCATGGGAACCTTCGCGGTGGATCAGGAGGAAGCAGCAGGGAACCATCGTTCCACTTGTGTCATACTGGCATGATCTGCACGCGCTGTCTCCTGATAACGTATTGCAATTGAAGGGAAAAGCGATTGATAACCAATCGCGAGCACCCACCTGAAAGGAATAGAATGGTCCCGCCCGAACGTTACCTGGAAGATTTCACCCCCGGCATGGAGTTGGAGTTTGGCGACCGGCTGGTGACTGCCGAGGAGGTGGTGGCTTTTGCGCGTGAGTATGATCCCCAGCCTTTTCATCTTGATGAGGAGGCGGGCAAGGCTACTCATTTCGGCGGGCTGGTGGCCAGCGGATGGCAGACGGCGGGCTTTATGATGCGCATGCTGGTGGATCACATGCTGTCGCCCAAAACCTCGCTCGGCTCGCCGGGGCTGGATGAACTTCGCTGGCTGAAACCTGTGCGGCCCGGTGACCGGTTGCGTGTGCGTGTGCGCATTCAGGAAGTGAAGCGTTCGCGCTCACGTCCTGAAATGGGGACCATTCGGCAAACGACGGAAGTGCTCAACCAGAAGGATGAAGTCGTCATGTCGACGATTTCCATCGGAATGGTCCGTGCACGGTCTAATCCGGAAATTTCCGCTGGTTAACTTGTTAAAGACACGCCATTTGGCGCTTTAAACATGCGCATGAAGGCCGGGTTATTCCGAATGGACTAGCCCGACCTTTTGCGACCCTTCCCAAAAGGTTGGGAAATCGCGTATGATGTCCCCCTGTCGGTGCAATGGGAGCCATCATGGCGCGCGAAGTGATTGATTTTTCTCCGGGGGAATGGGTGGAGGAACTGACCCCGCCCAAGCGGCGGTTTCAGATTATGGCCGTACATGCAAAACCGGGGATCAGGGCGCCGAATGTTGAACTGGCCATTGATGGCAATCCAGTCCACCGCCTCAGTCTGTCGATTTTTGCCCTTGCCGATTTGCAGCGTTTCCGTCGCGTCCGCTGACCCTTACGGTCTTCACACGACAAGGTAGGCCGCTGCACCAGCCAGAATGGCCAAAAGGCTGGGCCCGCCCACATAAAGGCCCAGCCGAATACCCCCGACCGAACCGGCCATCACGGCCTTGGCGGTGGTATTCACCCCCACTGCCAGAAGGATGGATCCGGCAGCCAGTTGTGCAAGGTCGGGTTGCTGCTGGCCCATGCGAGCCATGGCGATGGTGATGGCGTCAACATCGGCGATGCCCGATACGGCAGCGCCAAGCAACAGGCCAGCATCTCCCACAAACCGTCGCAGCAACTCAGCGCCGACCAGAACGACCGCGATGAACAGCGCGAGCTTTAAGGCGGTCGCCAGTTCCAGCGGGTTGGACAGGGACAAAGACGGGCTGTCCGTTTGCGCTGATACTGCCTTCCCATCCCGGAGCAGCATCAAGCCCGCAGCAAGGACCAGCACCAGCAGGGCGGCGACCGCCGGCACAGCCAGAGGCACCACCATCGCCCGATTGAGCAGACCTGTGACCAACACCACCCGCAATCCCATCACCGCGCCGGCAATCAGTACACCGGCGGCCAGTAGGGGCACGGCGCCGGGCTGCCGCTGCGCCAAGCGGGAAAGGGTCAGCGTGGTGGCGGTGGAGGAGGCAAGCCCCCCGGCCATGGCAGCAACCATCAGGCCCCGCTTCTGCCCAAGCAGCCTGACGGCGACATAGCCACCAAAAGAAATGGCGGCGATCATGATGGCCAGGAACCAGATTTCTGCCGGGTTCAGCACACCCCAGGGATCGATGGTGTGGTTGGGCAGCACCGGTAAAGCCAGAAAACTCATGGTCGCCAGGATCAGCACCGCGCGGATTTCCACCCACTGCAACCGACGCAGCCAGTCATGCAGAGGGTCACGCAGTGCCAGCAGCAAGGTGGCCGCCACCGCCACGGCCACGGCCACCCGCAACTCCCCCAGCGTGGCATAGGCCCCCAGCAGAAAAACCAGCAGCCCGGATATGACGCCGGTCACGGAATGACGCCCCTCCTCCCGCGATTCCAGCCAGTGGAAGGCCGTGAAGGCGCCGGTGAAAGCGAGGAACGCCACGCCCAGGAACAGCAAATTGTCCAAGGAATGGGTCAACAGGCCGGCGGTGCCACCCAGCAACCCTGTAATGGCAAAAGTACGCAGACCTGCTGCCCGCTGTCCCTCCGGGGCATCCCGCAGCCGCCAACCACGTTCCAACCCCACCAGCAGCCCGATGGCCAGCGCCACCGCCAGCCGTGTCAGAAGGTCGATTTCGTCCACTTTTCCCACACCTGCCAGCCGCCTCTTGGCATCAGCATGCCTATCAGCCCGGCAACCAGCAAGCGATCCGCATAAAAAACATATCTCGATATATCTGATATGCATCGTATGCTATCGACTTTCTTTCCGGGTACGCCGATATTCGATATATCGAGTTACACTCTGATGAGGAGATACGATATGCGTGGCTTCTTTGGCCGGGGCAAGGGCTTCGGCGACGAGGATGATGAGGATTTCCGTGGCTTTGGCGGCCCTGCCCGGCATGGCCATCCTGGACGGGGCGGCCGCCATGGGCGTGGGTTCGGCCATGGCGGCCTTCGGCTGGTGTTGCTAAAGCTTCTGGAGGATAGACCCCGCCATGGCTATGAGCTGATCAAGGAGATCGAGGATCGCTCACAGGGTCGCTACATCCCGTCGCCCGGTGTGGTTTACCCGGCATTGAGCTGGCTGGAGGATGGCGGGCTGATCATCATTGCTGCCGCAGACGATGGCCGCAAACTGGCGCGCATTACACCGGCGGGCCAACAATTCCTGACCCAGCAGGCGACGGAAGTGACCCGGCTTCTCGCCATCATGGATGGCGCCGGACCGGAACCTGATCGCGGGGGATTGCACGAATATGCCGCCTTATTCCGGGCCATGCATAATCTGAAAGCATCGCTGCGCACCCGTGGCCTGCGTCCTTTGTCAAAAACAGAGACTGAAACCATCGTCGATTGGATCGATGAACTGGCCCGCAAGATCGAGAGGCTCTGAGCATGCCCGACACTCTGCCGCCGATGCGCCAGCCACAGCGTTTACGGCACGACACCCGCCGCCGTAACCTGAAAGTGGTCAGCACCCGTGACCTGTCACCCTTTATGCGCCGCATCACCCTGGTCGGCGACATGTCGGGGTTCCAGTCTTCGGGTTTTGACGATCATGTGAAGCTGTTCTTCCCCGATCCGGCAACAGGGCTGATCGCCCTGCCCGGCGGTGATGTCAAACCGATTGCCCGCGATTATACACCCCGCGCGTTTGATCTGGTCGCCGGCACCCTGACCTTGGATTTTGCCTTGCACGGGGTGGCCAAGGACGACCCAGAGAACGGCGCCGGCCCGGCAACCACCTGGGCTCTGCATGCCGTACCGGGCGATACGTTGGTTCTGGGCGGGCCGCGCGGGTCCACTGTCTGGCCCAAGGATTACGCGCTGCATCTGCTGATCGGTGATGAAACCGCCCTGCCCGCCATCGGCCGCCGGCTGGAGGAACTGCCCGCCGGGGTGCGCGTGATCGTGTTGGTGGCAGTGGACAACCCGACAGCAACGCTCGACTTGCCCACCCAGGCCGATGCCACCATCCATTGGTTGTTCCGCGATCCCGCACATGGTGGTCACACGCTGACCGACGCGGTGGCACGGCTGAGTTTCCGGCAGACCGATGTCTTCGCCTGGGTCGCAGCGGAAGCCGAAGAGGTGCGGGTGATCCGCGATCTGCTGATCACCCGCCATGGTGTCAACCCGGAGCAGATGAAGGCCGCCGGCTATTGGCAGAAAGGTGGGGCTGGGGCCTGATCAGCCCCGCTTGCCCCGCAGCAACCGCCAGCTCATCCGGCCGACATAGAGCGCAATACAACCATAGACCACAATCTTGGAAACCGGATCGACCCAGGCTTCCACCTTGTCATAATGGTTTTCCAGCACATAACCCGCCGCGGTCAGAACCGTGGTCCAAACCAGCGAACCCAGCGTTGTCAGGGTCAGGAAAAGCGGCATACCCATCCGCGCCATGCCGGCCGGAACAGAAATCAGTGTGCGGATGGCCGGGATCAGACGGCCCAGGAATACGGCCTTCCGCCCATGCCGGCTGAACCAGGTAAACGCCATGTCGACATCGGGTGGGTCCATCGTCATGATGAAGCCGAATCGTTCCGACAGGGCCATGACGCGATCATAGCCAAAAAAGCGGCCCAGATAATACCAGGGCAAACCACCCAGCACCGACCCCAGGGTACCGACCAGCACCACCAGGATTGGGTCCATCTTGCCCTGCGCCGCCAGGAACCCGCCCAAAGGCATGATCAGTTCTGACGGAATGGGCGGAAAGATATTCTCCAGAAACATCAGGAACAGCAGGCCCCAATAGCCGAACTGCTCCACCAGGTTCAAAAGATTGTCGAACATGCTTCACGTATCCGGTCAACGCCCGCCTGCGCCGGAAGGGCGGGGAAGGCTGTAGCGCATCATGCGTGTCGCCGCCATGACAAAGGTGGAAATGCCATCCCTAACCTTTTGACACATGTTTGGACATACTGTGCCCGATGACCTAACCCGGATGGTCTATTCCTTAGGGAGAAATTTCCGCTATCATAGGGGCGTGGATAAGGCTATCCACCCGTTACTGCGTTCACTGGCGCCGCTCCTCCGGGGCATGGGCGGCCGGGTATTGTGGTAACCGGTTTCGGCGCCGTTCCCGTTGGAAACGGCGGCGCGTCGTGCAGGAGAGTGGCGATGGTATTGTCCAGGCGTGTGGCAGAGCCCCCCAAAGCCGGGGAATGGTTAGAAGAATTGAAGATGCCGCGGCGCCGGTTGCTGGTGCATGCGGTGCATCAGCACGCGGCCCGCCCGACGCATGTGGAATTTCTGGTAGAAGGCCGCAATAGCGACCGTTTGTCGCTGGCGCTGGAGGTGGTGCTTGATGCCACGCGTTTCCGTCGCCTGGGCCACAGTCAGCACGCTGCCTGATCCGGGATACCGACCGACAAGAACGCCGCCGGCCCCATATCAGGGCCCAGGCGGCGTTTTGATTCAGGCTGGCGACAAGCCGAACCAGTTGGCTGCGGCGCGGGCGGCCTGGGTAAAGCTGGGCTGCACCGGTCCCGTGGCCGGGTCAACCAGCATCAGATTGACCGGCAAGCCGAATTCTTCCACTTCCATCTGGTCGGCATCACGCCAGACCCGGCCATCATGGGCCAGATACTGCCGCGACTGTGTCCGTTGCAGCAAAGGGCGGATATCGCCCGACCACGGAAAGACCGGCTTACCGAGCGCCGCCGCAAAACCCATTTCATAAGCGGTGCCATCATCGACCGACGGCCCGCGAAACGGCATACAGTTGGCAATCACCCCATCGGCGCCATGGATCAGGTTGAGATTGGCCAGACGGATGCGGGCGGCAAACGCCGCTCCCCCCTCGTCTTCGGCAGGGGAGAGGGCATTGTCCATTGGGAAAACGCCCTCCAGCCCCATTTCTTCACAGATGGCTTTCATTGACGCCGCTGCCGCCAACGGATCAGGCAGGAACACATCAGGGCCCGCCAGATATAGACGGGGCGGCTTCACCATCATGACGCACCTCCGGCAATCTTGACCGGATCGACCCGGTACCGGGCAAACCCATCCGGGGCCGGCCCCTCATAGGTCAGTGCCGGTTGTTCGGCCAGCAGTTCCTGCGCCAGGGGCGAACTGTCGAAATAAAGGCGCACATCAGCCGGCAAGGGGGCGAAACGGAAGCTGCGGTCGGTCGACGGCTCCACCACACCCTTACTGCGGATATAATCAATGATGGCGGATTGAACCGTGTCGGGCGACTGATAGACCAGCGTACTTCCGTCCAGGCCGGGCACAGACCCACCGCCACTGGCGCGATAGTTATTGGTCACCACAAGGAAAAACTTCTGGTCATCGATGGGCTTGCCCTCGAACATCAGGTCCTTGATGCGGCGCGCCTTGTCATTGACCAACTTACCCTCGCGGTCAAACCGTTCGGGTTGGGTCAGATCGATGCTGTAGGTCACACCATCGATAATGTCGAATGAATAGGCCGGCACGCGGGTATTCACCAACGGCTGCGGTTCCTTCTTGGTGGGATCGATGACCGACAGGGCACGTGTCGACATTTCCAGCCAGTCGCGCACCTGTGCGCCCGTCAGCTTCACAACTGCCAGTTGGTTAGGATACAGGTACAGATCGGCCACATTACGGATGGCGACACTGCCGGACGGAATATCGGTATAGAAGGCGACACCAGGACGGCCGCCGGATTTAAACGGCGCCGCCGCCGACAGAATAGGCAAACCGGCATGTTCGGTACCGGCCAGAGCGCGCGCGACATAGGCGCGCTGGGCCTCCGCAACCAGTTCCACACCGGCGCTGTCCCCCAGATAGGAGAAATAAGAATGGATGCGGGCTGTCACCGTTCCCACAGGGCGGCGGACATAGTCCAAGGTACCCTGATGACTGGGGGCCAGCACCGCACCAACCTCGGCATCGGGTTCCGCCACCACCATGCGCCCATCCTGACGTTCCTGGATGGGTTTGGCCACAGCCGTACCATCCACGACCTGCCAACCCGCACCCTTCTTCTCCAGTTTCAGGTTGATCATGCCCAGATGGCTGCCATAGGACCCGGCCATGACCAACGGTTTGCCATTGACAGTACCCTTGACCAGATCGGCCTTGGGCAGGCCTTCATAGTCCTTGCCGGGGAAAACGCGATGGCTGTGGCCGGTGATAACGGCGTCCACGCCCGCCACTTCGGTCAAGGCGTTGGAGATGTTTTCTTCGCCCCCTTCGCGGGGGAAGAACGACAGACCGGAATGGGACAGAACGATAATGACATCGGCCCCTTCCTTCTTCATACGCGGGACATAGGCGTTGGCCATATCGATGATGTCACGGGTGGTGACGCGGCCTTCCAACTTGTCCTTGTCCCAGATCATGATCTGCGGGGTCAGCAGACCCAGAATGCCGACCTTTACCTTGTGCTTGGCGCCCTTATCATCGACCAGGGAGCGTTCCTGAATGACATAAGCGGGGTAAAGGGTGGGATCGTTGGCCGGGTCCTTGTCGCCGTCAACCTTGAAGACATTGCCGGCCAGAACGGGGAACTTGGCACCGCCATAAATATTGTGCAGGACATCAAGGCCGAAATTGAACTCGTGATTGCCCAGGACAGCCGCGTCATAACCCAACAGGTTCATGGTGGCCATGGCCGGATGCGCCGGTTTGTCCTTACCCACGCCGCGCTCACGGACGACCCAGTCACCCATCGGCGTGCCCTGGATAAGGTCACCATTATCGAGCAGCAGCGTGTTCGGGTTGGCTGCCCGGGCGGCCCGGATCAGGGGCGTAACCCGGACGAGGCCGACGCCAGCATCCGGCTTGTCAGCATAATAATCATAGTCCTCCAAATACATATGCAGGTCGGTCGTAGCCAGTACCTGCAAATCGATTCTTTCCTGTGCTGATGCTGGACTGCACAGCGCGAGGAACAGGGCGCCGGCTATCAGGGCGCCAGAACGGGAAAGACGAATCACGGGGCACGCTCCATCGGGCTCTGTTGCCGCCAGGCAGCAGGTGCAGCGCAACAATTCTGGTTAAGAAATGCAGGATACGCGGGTCTCGTGTCCTGGAACCAGCATGTTGCGCCGCAAAACTGTGGCGGTAATGATACGCTTGCTGAGATATAGCCGCTCAGGCCCCTGCAGGCATAGCTGCAGACGTGCCTGTCATGGAACTGTAATTTATTCGTTACCTAAGCGTCACGGGCATCTGGTGTTGTCCGCGCGATCCGGTCCGGCTTATTGGGGGCTCTTCGTATGACCATCGAAAAGAAGAAGGCGGCGACCATTCTCCGCCGTCAGCTATCCGCTTTGAATATCGGTACGGGCGCACTGGCGCTTGCCATTGCGTCTTCCTGGGCCATCCCGGCCGTGGCGCAGCAAACGACTTCGTCCATGACGGGCCAGATTGTCACCGCTGCTGGTGCCCCTGCCGCCGGGGCGGAAGTCACCATTGTCCATACGCCGTCCGGTACACGTTCGGTCACCAGCGTCAATGATCAGGGCCGTTTCCAGGCCGGTGGTTTGCGTGTTGGCGGCCCCTACACTGTGACCATCACAGCGCCCGGCTCTGAGCCGCAGGTACTGGAAGGTATCTTCATCTCGCTCGGCGAGCCGTTCGCCCTGGATCTGGCGCTGGGCAGCCAGATGGAAGAGATCGTGGTGTCCGGTCAGCGCATCGCCGCCAAGACGGTGGGTATCGGCACCAATTTCGGCGAGAGCCAAGTCAATAACGCCCCGTCGATCAGCCGCGATCTGAAGGACATCGTCCGCAACGATCCGAAGGTGTTCATCGACACCGGCAATTCCAACGCTATCCAAATCGCCGGCGCCAATAACCGCTTCAACAGCCTGACCATCGACGGCGTGAAGCAGAACGACGATTTCGGCCTGAACAATGGCGGCTACCCCACTCAGCGGTCGCCGCTGTCGCTGGAGACGGTGGAGGGCCTATCGGTCCTGACCGCGCCCTATGACGTGGAATATTCGGGCTTCCAGGGCGGCACCATCAACGTGGTAACCAAGTCGGGCGGCAATGATCCGCACGGCTCCTTCTATTATTTCTACGGCGACGAAAGCCTGTCGGGTGACCGCAGCGGCAGCCGCCGCAACCTGATCAGCCCGTACAAGGAAACCACCTGGGGCGGCTCGCTGTCCGGTGCGCTGGTGGAAGACAAGCTGTTCTTCTACACCAACTATGAAAAGTACAAGAACCAGGCCCCGGTGGTGTTCGGGACCCAGGATAGCGGCCTCGGCAACCCGATCCAGGGCGTGACCACCGCCCAGGTCAATCAGGTCCGGGAGATCGCGCAGCGCGTCTATGGTTATGACACGCTGGGTCTGGCCGATGGCAGCCTGCCGGAAGCAGATGAGAAGATCCTCGCCAAGATCGACTGGAACATCACCGACGATCATCGTGCCTCGTTCGCCTATCAGCGCAACAAGGGCAACAACATCATCGACGCTTCGTCCAGCACCAGCGCCAACCCGCGCACGCTGTCCTTGCAGTCGAACTTCTATGATCGCACCCAGATCATGGACAGCTACTCGCTCCAGTTGTTCTCCGACTGGACGTCAGACTTCTCGACCGAAGTGAAGCTGGCACGCAAGGAAGTCGAAAGCCTGCGTCTGCCGCTGAACGGTCTGGGCTTCGGCGAAATGCGCGTCACGACGCCGGGTGGCGGTCAGGTCGTGTTCGGTCCCGATATCTCGTCGCACAGCAACTACCTGACGACGACGACCGACAGCGCCAAGATCAAGGGCACCTACCTGCTGGGCGATCACAAGATCACCGGCGGGTATGAGTACGACAAGTACGACTACTTCAACCTGTTCCTGCAGCGCAGCCTGGGCTACTGGGAATTCAGCTCCATCGCGAATTTCGAAGCCCGCAATGCCTCGCGCTTCCGTTATGCCAATGCGCCGTCGGGCAATGCCGACGACGCGGCGGCCGATTGGCAGTACACGCAGCATTCGTTCTACCTGCAGGACACGTGGGATGTGACCCCGGATTTCCAGATCCAGGGCGGCGTGCGTTACGAGCTGTATGAGAACGCCAAGGAGCCGAAGGCCAACGCCAACTTCCTGTCCCGTTACGGCATCTCCAACACGGAGACCATCGACGGCAAGGATATCTGGCTGCCGCGTCTGGGCATCACTTACAGGCCGTTCGAAGACACGACGGTCCGCGGTGGCGCTGGTCTGTTCACGGGCGTGGGGCCTGTGGTCTGGCTGTCCAACAACTACTCAAATGACGGCGTGACCCAGCGTTCTATCGACGTCTCCCGTCCGGCCACCGGCACGCCGTCGGCCGCCGACGCGCTGCTGCTAAACGGTGTCACCGGTCAGGTGCCGGCCGCCGCAGTGGCCCGTCTGGCCAGCATCGGCGAAGGCTTTGTCAATGCGCTCGACCCGAACTACGAGCTGCCGTCGAGCTGGAAGTACTCCATCGCCATCGACCAATCGGTTGACATCCCCTATCTGGGTGACGACTGGCTGTTTACGGCGGAGGCGATCTACACCGAGGTGAAGAACGCCAACTTCTACCGGGACCTGCGTCTGGTGCAGACCGGTACAGCTCCCGATGGCCGCCCGATCTATGGCCAGCGCCCGCAAACCACCGTCAACGCGACCGGTGCCACCGTCACCCGCGCTGCCGGTTCGGACCTGCTGCTGACCAACACTAAGAAGGGTGATGGTCTGGTTCTGTCGCTGTATGTCTCCAAGAACTGGGAGACCGATTACGGCACCTTCGATCTGGCCGGCGGCTACGCCTACCAGAACGTGAAGGATGCCAGCCAGGGCACCAGCTCCGTTGCCGGCTCGAACTACGAACAGTTCGTGACGACGAACCCGAATGCCGATTTGCTGGACACGTCGAGCTATGAGCTGAAGCATCGCTTCAACGCCAGCACGACCTACAGCGTCGAGTATTTCGATGGCTACAAGACCTCGCTCAGCCTTTACGGTGAAGCGCGGTCCGGCAAGCCCTACAGCTATGTGTTCGGCTGCTCTAACACCCAGAATCCGTTCGGCGATCCGGCCTGCCGCAGCACCCGGTCGCGTCAGGCTCTGTATGTGCCGACGGGCGCTAGCGATCCGCTGATCGACTGGGCTGCCTCGTCGATCACCCCGGCGCAGATGGACAGCTATATCGAGCGGAACGGCCTGTCCAAGTATCGTGGCCAGGTCATGCCGCGCGGTGCGCTCGAAAGTAGCTGGATCTACTCGCTGGACGCAAAGCTGGCACAGGAAATCCCGGCACCGATCGAGGGCCACAAGGCCATCCTGACGATGGACATCACCAACCTGACGAACCTGCTGAACAGCAGCTGGGGCCGCAATCAGGAAATCCCGTTCTTCAACGCGGTGAATGCCATCAACGCCAATATCGTGAACAACAAGTACGTGTTTACAAACACGCTGCGTGAACCGTCGGAGACCGTGCGTAACCGCGCCTCGGTCTGGAAGATCCAGCTGGGTGTGAAGTACGAGTTCTGATCCTTCGCAAGCAGGATCAATGACTTGGGGAAAGGGCGGTCTTCGGACCGCCCTTTTTCGTTATGGCTGATCTGCGTTAGCAACAATCTTTCTATTTCGTCTGGGGAGTATCGGATCGACAGGCATTTTGATAAAATTGCGCCCATGATCGCTATGTCAGACACACCGGCCGAACGCCGCATTCATCCGCGCACACCGACGGAGCCCATCTATCTGATGGTTGCCGGCCGTCCTGCACGTTTGCTCGACTGGTCGTTCGGGGGCATGCGGGTGCGTCCGGAAGATCAGGGTGGCGGATTTGTCGTCGGGCAGCGTGTGGATGTCACCGTGCTGCGCCCCGATGGGCATAGCTGGACCCGCCTGCCCGTCACCATCCGCCATGTCGATCATGACGATGGCGGCGCTCTGGGCGTGATGCTGGTTGACCGGCTGTCAGCCTTCCCGCTGCTGCTGGAACTGTTCAATCATTCCCTGGCGCGCGCCTGACACGTGGCCAACCCGAAGGCACACGCTTTTTCTTGGGCGCCTGTTACGCTGCCCTGCCCCGGCGTTTTTCCGCCACCATATGACTTAGCAATGCTCGCAGGGCACCTGGGCGGACCGGCTTGTAAAGGATGCGGCAACCAGCCTGGGCCACACTATCCTTCACCGCATCGGTGCGGTCGGCGGTGATGACGGCGGCGGGAAGATCGGGACCATAAGTGGCACGGATCAGTGCCAGTGCCTCCAGACCGCTCATCCCATGATCGAGATGATAGTCGGTCAGCACCACATCAGGTACCCTACCGGCAATCGCGGCCACCGCGTCGGCCCCTGTCGCCCCCCACACAACTTCACATGACCAGCCGGACAGCAGGGCAATGGTGGCCTGGGCAATGGCCGGTTCATTTTCCACACATAAGACCAACGTGCCTTCCAAGCCCGTGACACTGGCGCCAGCGACTGGCCTTTGCGTATCGGCGGCGCGGGCGGCCAGCGGCACCTCCACCGCAAAACAGGACCCTTTTCCCACTACGGACCGCAGCGACACTTTATGATCCAGGATGGCCGCGAACCGTTCAACAATGGACAGGCCCAAGCCTAAGCCTTTGTCCCGGTCATTCTGGCTGTTACCCAGTTGCCGGAACTCCTTGAAAATCTCCTGGCGCTTTTCTTCCGGGATGCCGGGCCCGGTGTCCCAGACCTCAATGCGCAAAGCCCCCGTCACATGGCGGCAGCCAACAAGAATTCGGCCGCGCGGGGTATAGCGCAGAGCATTGGCCAACAGATTTTGGACAATGCGGCGCAGAAGGACAGCATCTGTATCGACCGTTGCCTTGCAGGGCACAAAGCGAAGTGCCAGCCCATGGCGCTGGGCCACAACGGCCAGCTCATCGGTCAGCGGCCGCAACACATCATCAATGATCACGGCGGTACGGTTGGGCTTAACCACACCAGTATCCAGCTTGGTGATGTCGAGCAGATCCCCAAGCAACTGTTCCACTGAACGCAGGGCCGCGTCGGCCTGGGTCACCAGCACATCCGGCCCCCTGTCCAGGGCGGCGGAGATGAACAGACGCGCGGCATGCAGCGGCTGGAGCAAATCATGACTGACCGCTGCCAACAGCCGGGTCTTGGATTGGTTGGCACGGTCGGCCTCTGACTTGGCAATGGCCAGATCGATAGTGCGTTCGGCAATGCCACGTTCCAGCCCTTCATTGGCAGCACGCAACGCCTCCGCCGCACGGTGCCGTTCGGTCACATCGGTATAGACAGCGACAAAACCGCCATCAGGCAGCGGGTTAGAGATGATTTCCAACACCGATCCGTCGGGGCGGGTGCGGTGAAAACTGTCAGGCAGGTCACGGCGCTTTGGGTCCAGACGGCGGGCAAACAGGGTTTCCGTCTCCCCCTCATCCCCGAATTCGCCCTGGCTTTGCAGATAAGCAACCAGTTCCCCCATGGGTGTTCCCACCTTGATCAACCCGTCCGGCACCTCCAGCATCTCCAGAAAGCGGCGGTTCCACAGGCGCAACCGGAAATCCTTGTCCACCGCGCAGATGCCCTTGCCAACATTTTCCAGGGTGGAGCGCATCAGGACATGCTGGTCCAGGATGACCCTCGACGCCTCGTCGATAATGGAGCGGGCGTCAGACCGCGACAGACGCCGGTCGGACAGCAAGCTCGCCACCACGACACGGGCTGAGGCAGAGCCGATGGCGCCGGCCAACAGCCATTCGGTGGCTTGCACCGCCTCCTCATCAATCCGGTCCTTCAGCCCGGCCTCAAAATCCTCATCCCCGCCATGGGCAACACGTTGGGCGACCAGATCGCGGAACACCGGTTCCGATCGCGTTCGGCCCACATAGCGCGCCGCTAACTCATAAAGGTCACCCAGGGTAGCACCCCGCGCCGGACGCACCCCGTCCTGCGCGTCATGGCGCATCGAAACAAAGCGCCGGGCCTGCTGCTTCTCCAGGTCGGACTGACCGGTGATGCCAGAGACAAGCGCGATCATGAACAGGTTGAGGCCCAGACTGGTCAAGGCGCCGTGGGCCAGCGTGTCCAGATCATGGATGCCGCCAAGACCGGTGGGGGTCAGCCAGTCCACGCCGAACAGACCTTGATCCATCAGATGGCCTGGCACCAGGCCAGCCACGGCGAAGGACGGGATCAGCACCGTATAGACCCAGGCGACAAATCCCGTGACCAAACCACAGATCGCCCCAGCCTTGGTCACGCGCCGAAAGAACAGGCCCATCAGCAATGCCGGCGCGAACTGAGCGACACCGGCAAAACTGACCGTTCCAATCGTGGCCAGCGGGAAGGTCGTGCCAATCATCAGATAATAAAGGTAGGCCATGCCCAGCAGGGCCACCACCGCCACCCGCCGTACTGTCAGCAGCATGGATTTGGGATCGTTCTGCCAGCGGCGCATGGCCGACGGAATGGCCATCAGGATCGGCACGATCAGATCGTTGCAGACCATGGTGGACAGGGCGACAGCACCGACAATGATCATGCTTGTCGCCGCCGAGAGGCCGCCCAGAAAGGCCAGTATCGCCATCCAATCATGGCCCAGCCTCTGTGGGATGGTGACCAGAAATGTGTCGGCATTGACGCTGCCATCAGGGAACATCATCAACCCGGCCAGCGCCACAGGCAGCACGAAGATATTGATGGCCACCAAATAAAGCGGAAACAACCAACTGGCGGTGCGGATGTCACCAACATGGGTGTTCTCCACCACCGTCACATGAAACTGACGTGGCAGGCAAAGAATGGCCAGGGCCGCCAGCAAGGTAATGGACCACCAGCTTGCCCCGAAATGCGGCGTCAACAGGTGCGCCAGTTTCGGATCACCGGCAGCCCGTTCAAAGATACCGGACGGCCCGCCCGCAACCGCAAACACAATGCCCGCCCCCACGACCAGGGCAGCCCCCAGCTTCACCAGACTTTCAGTGGATATCGCCATCATCAGGCCGCGATGATGCTCATTGGCATGGATATTCCGAACCCCGAACAGGATCGCGAACAGGGCCATGGCACAGGTGATGAGGAACGTGGTCTCGCCTGGGATATCCATCACCCGGTTGGCAAACGGATCACCAGCCAGCGCTTCCAGGCTGATGGTGATGGCTTTCAATTGCAGCGCGAAATAGGGCAACACCACCGTGACGGCCATGACGGTGATCAAGGCCGCCAGCACCCTGCTTTTGCCATAACGCGCGGAAATGAAATCAGAGATGGAGACGGTGTTTTCGGCTTTTGCCACCCGAACCATTTTGGCCAGGATGGGCCAGCCCAGGCTGAACAGCAGGATCGGCCCTACATAGATAGACAGAAAATCCCAACCACTGGCTGCTGCCCGTCCGATGGCTCCATAAAAGGTCCAGGAGGTGCAATAGACCGCCAGCGACATGGCATAAAGCAGCGGGGCCCGGCGCTCCTGCACCTCCGGCTGCTTGGTCGCATAACGGTCACCCCACCAGGCGATGGCAAACAAGGCCGCCAGATAGCCCAGCGCCAACCCCAGAATCGGCCAGCTCGACATGCATGCCCCCCCTTGGGCGCTCTTTGTTGGGCTTATCTTACGCCGATCGCGGGCGCGCCGTCATTGCGGGCGTTGGTCGGGGGCTACAGCCATCCTTGGCTGCGGGCAATGCGTGCGGCATCAATCCGATTGGTCGCCCCCAACTTCAGCACAGCTTCCGACAGATAGTTGCGAACCGTGCCAGGGGACAGATCCAGCAACAGGGCGATCTCCTTGTTGGTACGCCCCTCCTCCGCCAGCCGGATGATGGTGCGCTCCCGATCGGTCAGTGGGTCGTCGCCCGCGTCCCACATACTGGCCGCCAGCTCCGGCGCAATGGCCTTGCCGCCCGCAGCCACCTGCCGTAACGCCTGTGTCAGCATTTCCGGCGGCGCATCTTTCAAAAGGTAACCGCGCACCCCGGCCGCCATGGCCCGTTTCAGATAACCCGCTCGGCCAAAGGTAGTGACAATGACCACGCGGGTCTTCAACCGTTCGGCCTGGATAATGTCTGCGACTTCCAACCCTGTCATGCCCGGCATTTCGATGTCCGACAGCAACAGGTCGGGAGAGAGCCGACGCACGGCATCCAGCGCAGCGGCGCCATCGCGCGTCTGGGCCACCACCTCGATATCGCCATCCAACGCGATCAGCGCCGACAGGGCTGCCAGGACAAGGGACTGATCTTCTGCCACCACAACGCGGATCATGGGGCACCTGTATCGGGCATGGTCACCACCACCTCGGTTCCGGCGGAACCGGAATTGATCAACAGCGTCCCGCCTGCCGCTGCGACCCGCGCACGCAGACCTTGCAGCCCCGATCCTTCAATCATGGAACCCCCGTTCCCGTCATCCGTCACTGACAGTTGGACCCGCCCTGGCTGCGTGGCAATCAGAATGCGACAGGAAGCAGCCCCCGAATGGCGGACGACATTGGTCACCGCCTCTCGCATGACCATGGCCAGGACAGCGCCGGCGCCCTGCCCCAGCGTGTCCGGCCGTCCTTCGACTTGGAATTCAATGCCCGCGGCGCTACAGGCCAATCGGGCAGCATCCAGTTCCCGCGGAAGGCTGGCCACCATGCCGGTAACGGCGGCCCGAACTTCTACCAACGCCTCCCGCGCGGCTTGCGCGACGTCACGCATCTCTTGTTCCGCTTTTACCGGATCGCGGCCGGCCAGCCGGGCCGCCAGTTCTGCCTTGATCGATACCAGGGTGAGTGTACGGCCCAGGAGGTCATGCAGATCGCGACCGATCCGCTCCCGTTCCGCCAACGCTGCCAGTTGGCGCGCGGCATCCTGACTGACAAGCAACAATCGGTTTCGCTCCCGGATCGCGGCATTGGCCATGCCGGCGCCGGACGCCAGTGCCATCAGACCCAAACCGGGCACCCATGTCACCCACGCCCCACCCCGCCACAGGCCGACGACCAATGTCGTCAGCATAAAGGCGGCGATCACCGCCACAGCCTGTCGTGCTGGCCGCGTATCCGCCACCATGGCGGCGGCATAGATGGCGAGGACGGTCCATACCGCCCCGGTCCAAGTCAGAACAAAGGACAAGAGCAGCACAAACAGGGCCGCCACCCTTTTCGGCCCATCCTTCCACCGGTATCCCATCAGATACAGCGGCAGGAACAGGGCCAGCACCACCAGGATCAGGGGCAGCCTTGGCTCGTCCGGCACACGCCAGAGCCAGGGCCAGAACAGCAGGGGCAGATAGGCCAGCCACGGATATGGCCCGGTCCAGAATTGTTTCGGTGCAGCCACCCCGTCCAAGACCACCCCCCCAGCCCCATGATCGGCCACGATAGAGGGAGGGGTACGCTGCTGAAAAGTGACATCTGTCACCTTGGTCGGGTGACATGCGCCACTGCCCATCCCCACAGGGGAGCCCTAGGGTCAACACAAGTGGAACTGACGGAGGCGACAATGGACCGCGCAATGAACCCTATGATGGACAGCATGGTGCTACGGGCGCTGGTGGCCGCAGATCGGCGGGCAAGCTATCTGCGGCTCAGCGGTGGGTTTCCTGTGCCTCTGGCCGGTATGATCTATTGGCTGATTCTGGCCGGTGCCGGGCAGTTATTGGACTTCAAGGGCTGGTTGATGGTGGCTGTCTGGGGCAGCGGCCTGATCTTCCCGCTGGCCTTGCTACTGGCCAAGCTGTTCAACTGCCATTTCATTGGCGACCGCACGGCAGTGACAAATGTGTTGCTGCCTGCCTTCATTTCCATGCTGCTGTTCTGGCCGGTGCTGGCGGCCTCGCTGAGCATCAGCCCGGAACTGGCCCCACTGATCCTGGCCATTGGCATGTCAGGCCATTGGCCGATTATTGGCTGGACCTATGACCGTGTGGGCCTTTATGCGGGTCATGCTCTTATCCGGGCGCTGATAACCACCCTGATCTGGTTCTGGCTTCCGGACGCCCGTCTGACATTGCTGCCATTGTCGGTGGCGATCCTCTATGGCCTGACCGTGCTGGCTATCCTGATGGATGTGCGGCGGCTGAGGGACTAATAAGCTCACCCCTTCTGCACACCCGGCTTGTTTGGATCAACGGCGAACTTTGCCCGGCTGGACAGTTTGCCGCCCGGTAAAGTCACCTGATCCAGCACCTTCAGATCCATGGTCAGATGCTTCTGGGTGACCTCACAAAGGCCATAACCGCGCTGATCATTGATCAGTTTAATATGCGGATTCTCGGCCAGCATGCCTTTGGCATTGCGCCGTTCCATTCCACCATCGCCACCGGACGAGATGGACGTGACCACAAACTCCGAAGCAACAACGGCGCTGGCGGGGTCCTTGTCGTCGAAGACCACATTGCCGACAATGTTCTGATGCTCGTCACCCGTCAGAACAACGGCGTTACGGATGTTATTGCCCTGAATGTGCTTCAGCAGGCGGGCGCGGGCCACGCGATAAGGGTCCCAACTATCGAGGTTGCGGATATTGGCGTCACCGGGTTCCCGGTCGCACGGCATCAGCATCACCTGTTGCGCCAGAAAGTTGAAGCGTGCCTTGCCCTGCGCCAGCCCATCGAACAGCCATTGCTCTTGTGCCTCACCCAAAACGGTCAGATTGGGATTGTCGACATCCGGGCAGGCAGCGCGGAAACCGTCGCGGCAGGGCTGGTCGCTGCGATACTGGCGGGTATCCAAAACATGCATCTCGGCCAGATCGCCAAAGCTGAACTTCCGGTAAAGCTGCATCCGCGCCCCGTCCGGAAGCGATGTCCGGCGGAAAGGCAGATGTTCATAATAGGCCTGGGCCGCCGCTGCCCGACGCAGGTGGAAGATATCCGGCGGGGTATTGTCCCAATTGAAGTCGCTGACCCAATTATCCACAATCTCATGATCGTCCCAGACCGCAATCCACGGGGCGGCAGCATGGGCCTTCTGCAGATCGGTATCCAGCTTATACCTGGCATAGCGTCGGCGATATTCATCCAGCGAGACCGGGTCGGGCAGGTCGGCACGGCGCGGGCTAGGCACCGTATCTTCCAGATATCGGCTGAAATAGAAGGGCCTTGAGTGCCCCTCATAGATATAGTCGCCGTGGTGATAGATGAAATCCACCTCTTCACGGGCCAAGTGATCGAAAGCGGTGAACAGACCCTGGTCGTAATTCTGACAGCCGGCGATGCCGAAGCGCAGTTTCGACACAGGCGCGCCCGCAGCGGGCGCGGTGACCGCCCTGCCTTGCATGGACCGGTGGTCACCGCAGCGGAAACGGTACCAGTAGGGACGGCCCGGCAACAGGCCCGCGACCTCGACATGCACAGCATGGCCCAGCTCGGGATGGGCCATGGCCGTGCCCTTGGTCGCCACCTTGCGGAACAGTCGGTCCTCCGCGACCTCCCAGTCGACGGGGATGATGTCGCTGGACATGCCGTAGCCCGGTTCCAGTGGGCGGGGGGCCAGACGTGTCCAGATGACGAAACCGTCAGGCCAGGGCTCCCCCGACGCGACGCCTAACTGGAAAGGGTAATCAATGAAATTGACAGCCGCGAAAGCCAGACGTGGGTCGACGGGAATGGCCAGCGCCGCCACTGCCAGACTCCCAGCCCCCCGCAGCAGTTGTCGGCGGGACAGGGCGATGGTCGACGGCAGCACGGACTTCATCAAGGACAACCCACGAAAGATGACCACCACTGCCGCCAGGGTGACGGATCAGCGGGCGGACTTGGCGGCAAACAGACAAACCGGCCTTCCGGTTTCGTCACCCTTGCTTGTGACACCGGTGGAGCCGCATTGGCAAGTGTCCGATGGATTATAATAAAGTTACAAAGCAGACCGGCGCCACACCTGCAATACCCATAAGCGGGTATTTCAAGACCCTGGTATCATTCGCCTCCCCGGCAAAGGCCGGGGAGACAGGAACAGAATATACCCCTCACGCGCCGATTGCCCCCCCACCCTTCTTGGTGATCACGACCACTGACGGGCGTGCGGGCATATTGTCCTTGAAGTCGGGCCAGCGTGTACCTGGATCGGCGAAGGTGCCGTTACGGTTACCGGACTTGGTGACCCGATCCACGGCGTCTGATCCCGGATGCTGGACGGACACGAACAGTGTCTGGTCATCGGGCGTGAAGGTGGGACCCGTCAATTCCGCGCCAACGGGTGTGCGGAAGAACAGGCGCGCGGTACCACGCAGCGGGCCTTGTGTTTCCATGGCCCAGATGCCGTCGGACGACCCGGATGTCCATTGCCACTTGGACCCCTGGTCTGTGCCCACCCACAGGCGTCCCATACTGTCGAAGGCGCAATTGTCGGGGCAGGAGAACCAGCCATTTTCCGTGGTGGCCTTGTTGAAGCTGGCACCGGTCTTCGGGTCCGCTGGATTGCCGGCCTTGACCAGGATCTCCCATTTGAACTTAGACGCCGCATGGTCACCGCCCGGCGGGTGCATCTCGATAATATGGCCCCAACTGTTGGCCGCGCGCGGGTTGGCGGCATTGGGCCGGGACGCAGCCACATGATGGGGCAGATCAGGCAAACGGTCGTCATTGTTGGTCAGCATGACATAGACCAGCCCGGTCTTGGGATTGACCTCCACATCCTCTGGCCGGTCCATGCGGGTGGCGCCGACCAGCGTGGCGGCAATGCGAGCCGCGATGACCACATCGCCCTGATCCTTGAAACCGTTGGCGGGCGTCAGCGGCCCCTGCCCCTGTACCAGCGGCAGCCAGGTGACGGTGCCATCGGCATCGAACCGCGCCACCGACAGGGTACCGTCATCCAGCAGTGTCATGTTGGCCTTGCGGTCGGCCGGGTTGAACTTGCCCTTGGACACGAACCGATACACATGCTCGAACCGCTGATCATCGCCCATATAGACGACGACCCGGCCATCCTTGTTCACGGTGACGCCGGCCCCTTCATGTTTGAACCGGCCCAGCGCTGTCAGCTTGCGCGGCGTGCTGGTCGGGTCATAGGGGTCGATCTCCACGATCCATCCATAGTGATTCGCGCCATAAGGTTCCTTGTTGATATGGAACCGGTCCTGGAACCGCCCCCACTGGTACCAGGGCGATGGCACCGTCATGCGGTCATAATTGCGCTGTTCGGGGTGGGTCTGATCGACGGTCCCCATGAAATAGCCGTCGATATTCTCCTCACCCGACAGGACCGTGCCCCAGGGGGTGACGCCGCCCGCGCAATTATTCAGCATGCCGATGACGCTGCGCCCATCCGGATGCTCCTTGGTCTTCATGCGGACATGGCCCGCCGCCGGCCCTGTAAATACCATCTTAGTGTTGAGCGCGTTGATACGGCGGTTGAACTTGCCGCCCTTCACATAGGCCCACTTGCCATCCTTGCCCCGCTTGACCTCAACCAGGCTGCCACTATGGGCCGCCATCTCGATCTCCACGATTTCCTTGGTAACGGCCTCGGGCGGATAGCGATCCTGGCCTTCCGGGGCCAGACCGGGGAACATCATCTCGGCCTGGGTATATTCATGGTTCACCCACAGCAGCCCATGATCAGCACTGTTGGAACCCTGGGGCAGCGGGAAAAAGGCCGTGTAATCGCAATTATAGCCGAACTGCTGCAACTGGCTGGCGGCGCTCTGCTTGTACGGGTCAAAATCCGGGCTGTCGGCGAACAAAGGATCGCCCCACCGGATCAGGACATCCGCATCATAACCGGGCGCCACATGGTGCTTGGCATCAATACCGCGTGTCAGCTCCTCGAAGCTGAAGCCGAATCCAGCCTGCTTCCCGGCGGCCCCCGCCGCCTGCGCCTCGTCCGCCATCAGGACCACGGGCACAGCCGGGGCAAAAGCGGCGATCGCGCTCGTGCCCAGCAGGCCGCGCAGGATGTCGCGCCGACCCAGCCTGGCCTGAATCACCTCGCCAAAGGTCGGCTCACTGTCCGGCGACGCGCCCGTATCCTGGATGGCCTCAAACTCTGCATGGGTCAGGAAACGGTTCTCGGACATGGGTGCTCACTCCGACGTAAGAGGATGTTCTTCAGGTTGTTCACACGCTGCTGGATGGCCTCACCCAGCATTTAAGGACGTCAGTCACCTCTCCGGATCGATGACGATCACGAGAGGTGGGTATTACATACGCCCCGCAAGCTACAGTTATTTGACAGCCTGCTGCCAGACCTGAAGGGCGGCGATGTGACACAGGCGGCAGATTCCGCATCGCCAAAGAGACCGACAGGCTTTGTCACCTTGCCGTGCGCTTGCGAACTGGCTAGCTTCACAGGCTGGTATGATTGCTGGGACCCTTTCCCGGTGGCGCCCGTTTTGGGACTGCTGCCCGGGGTTCCCCTGTTCGGAACGGAGCCGATGAAGTTTACCCGTCGTGCCGCAGCCGCGGCCCTTGCCCTTTTCATGTCCACCGCCGCCACGGTCGCGCCCGCTTTCGGGTTCGAACCGGCCATCGTCTTCGACATGGGCGGTCGTTTTGACAAGTCGTTCAATGAGGGGGCCAATAACGGCGCCGAACGTTTCAAGAAGGATACGGGCACTAATTTCCGCTGGTTCGAGGTCACCAATGAGGCGCAGCGTGAACAGTTCCTGCGCCGTCTGGCCAGCCGCAATGCCGATATCATCGTCTCTGTTGGTTTCTCCATGGCTCCGTCGGTGGAAAAGGTGGCCAAGGAGTTTCCCAATGTCCGTTTCACCCTGATCGATGGGAAGGTCGACCTTCCCAATGTGCAGTCGATTGAATTTGCTGAACATGAAGGCTCCTACCTCGTCGGCGTTCTGGCGGCCATGGCATCCAAGACGGGGACAGTGGGCTTTATCGGCGGCATGGATATCCCGCTGATCCGCCGTTTTGCTTGCGGCTATGAACAGGGCGTGAAGGCCACCAATCCCAAAGCCAACGTCATCGCTAACATGGCCGGCTCCACACCCGCCGCCTGGGCCGATCCCACGCGCGGCAGCGAACTGGCCAAAAGCCAGTTTGACCGCGGGGCCGATGTGATCTTCGCCGCCGCAGGGCAGACCGGCATGGGCGTTCTGCAGGCGGCAAGCGATGCTGGTAAGCTGTCCATCGGTGTCGACAGCAACCAGAACTACCTGTTCCCTGGCAAGGTGCTGACCTCCATGGTCAAGCGCGTGGATATCGCCGCTTATGAGGCATTCAAGACCGCGCAGGACGGCACCTGGAAGGCGGGTCACCGCCGCCTGGGCCTGAAGGAGGATGGCGTTGGCTGGGCCTTTGACGACAATAACAAAGCGCTGATCACGCCGGCCATGAAGGCCGCCGTGGACAAGGCCACCGCCGACATCAAGTCCGGCGCCCGCACCGTCGCCAATTATGACGACGCCAAGGGCTGCAAGTACTGATCGTCCCCTGACTGATTTTTGCGCCTGAGCAGGACCCATGTCGGCCGCCCCCTCCTCCGCTTCCCCCGCCTGGGCGGTCGAACTTGTCGGCATCGACAAGCGATTCGGCCCGGTCCATGCCAACCGCGACGTGACGCTGCGTTTCGCCCCCTCCAGCATTCATGGGCTGGTGGGGGAGAACGGGGCCGGCAAGTCCACCTTGATGAGCATTCTGTACGGCTTCTATGAGGCGGATGCCGGAGAGATTCTGGTTCGCGGCAAGCAGGTTGATATCCGCACACCTCAGGATGCGATCCGCCTGGGCATTGGCATGGTACATCAGCATTTCATGCTGGTAGAGACCTTCACCGTTCTGGAAAACCTCCTGCTGGGACATGAGGGCGGACCGGTCCTGGGTCCCGCCATGGCCCGTGCGCGAACCGAAGTACAGGCGCTGGAACAGCAGTTCGGACTGGAGGTGCCGCTGGACGCGCTGGTCTGCGACCTGCCCGTCGGCGTGCAACAGCGCGTGGAGATTCTGAAGGCGCTCTATCGCGGGGCCGACGTGCTGATCCTGGACGAACCGACGGCCGTTCTGTCCCCGCCAGAGGTGGAGCAGTTGTTCCGCATTCTGGAACGGCTGCGCCAGCAGGGGCGTACCGTCCTGCTGATTACCCACAAACTGAAAGAGATTATGGCCATCACCGACCGGGTGTCGGTGCTACGCCGGGGTCAAGTGGTTGCGGAGTTTGTCACTGCCGAAACCGACCGTCAGGCCCTGGCCGATGCCATGGTGGGGCGCAAGACCTCGCTGTCGGTGGATAAGGCACCCGCGAAACCCGGCCCGGTCTTGTTGGCGGCACAGAACCTGAATGTCGTCGATGCGCGCGGGGTCACGACGCTGAAGGATGCCTGCCTGACCGTACGGGCCGGCGAGATTGTGGGCATCGCCGGGGTAGCCGGCAATGGTCAGTCAGAGTTACTGGAAGTTCTGTCCGGCATGTGCCGTTTCGTTAGCGGAACGGTTACGCTGAAGGGTGAAGATATCGGTCCAGCCACTCAATATGACGCGGCCGATGCCCGCCGCCGGGGCGTTGCCCATGTACCGGAAGACCGGCTGAAGCTGGCCGTGATCAAGGACTTTCCGGCCCATGAAAGTGCTATCCTGGGGTACCACCAGGATAAATCTTTGTCCAAGGGCTGGCGGCTGGATTGGAAGCGCACCATTGCCAAGACTGTTTCGTTAATGGAACAATTTGACGTACGCCCACCCAACCCTAATTTGCGCACTGCATTGTTTTCGGGCGGCAATCAGCAGAAGCTGGTCATGGCCCGCGAGATGGAACGGGAGCCGGATATCCTGCTGGTGGGACAGCCGACACGCGGTGTCGATATCGGCGCGATCGCGTTCATTCACCGTCAGCTTGTGTCGCTTCGCGACCGGGGCAAGGCCATCCTGCTGGTCTCGGCAGAGTTGGATGAGATACTGGCCCTATCCGACCGTATTCTGGTGATGTGCGATGGTGAGATCGTAGGCGAACTGTCGGCGGCAGAGGCGACAGAGGGCCGGATCGGGACGATGATGGCGGGCATTAAGGACAGCCCGACCGCTGAAGGGGTTTCGGCATGAGTGCGGGCGGTTCCGATAATCTTCCCTGGTGGGTGACAGGTCTGCTGCTGCCCGCAATCAATGTGGGCCTGGCACTGGCCGTCTCAGCCCTGGTCATTCTGGCGATTGGCGAGGATCCGCTGGGTGCGCTGGGGTCCATGCTGCGTGGCGCTCTGGGGACTGGTGAGGGCATTGGCTACACGCTTTATTACGCCACCAGCCTGATCTTCACGGCACTCGCCGTGGCCATCGCCTTTCATGGCGGCCTGTTCAATATCGGCGGCGAGGGGCAGGCCTATATTGGCGGTCTGGGGGTGGGTCTTGTGCTGCTGTCCCTGCCCGGCTGGCCCTGGTGGGCGGCACTCCCCCTGTCGGTGCTGGGCGGTGCGGCCTTCGGCGCGCTCTGGGCCGCGATCCCTGGCTGGCTGCAGGCCTATCGCGGCAGCCATATCGTCATCACGACCATCATGTTCAATTTCATCGCGTCCTCGCTGATGGTTTACCTGATGGTTAATGTCCTGATCAAACCGGGGCAGATGTCGCCGGAAAGCGAGGCGTTTAGCGCCTCTCTGTTTCTGCCCATGATGGCCGACATGATGGCCGGTATCGGGATTGAGATGGCGGCCTCGCCGCTGAATTTCTCGCTGTTCCTGGCGCTGCTGGCCTGTGTGGCTGTCTGGGCCTTTATCTGGCACACGCGCTGGGGCTTTGCCTTGCGTGCCACGGGCGCCAATGAGAACGCCGCCCTTTATGCTGGCATTGATCCAAAACGGGTCATCGTCGTGACCATGGCCCTGTCGGGTGCGCTCGCCGGCCTGCTGGGCGTGAATGAACTGCATGGGGTGCAGCACCGGCTGATGCTGAATTTCCCGGCGGGTCTGGGCTTTACGGGCATTGCCGTGGCCCTGATGGGTCGCAACCATCCTGCCGGCATCATCCCCGCCGCCCTGCTGTTCGGCGCGCTCTATCAGGGGGGGACCGAACTGGTCTTTGATTACCCGACCATCAGCCGCGAACTGGTGGTGGTGATCCAGGGTGTCGTCATCCTGTTCGCCGGTGCCTTGGAACATATGTTCCGTCCGGCCCTGGTGCGCCTCTTCTCCCGCCGCCCGGTGGCGGCTTCCAAGCCGGCGGGGGCCTGATCCCATGGACATCTTCCTGACGCTCCTGTCGCTGCTGGACAGCACGGTCCGCCTTGCCACGCCCTTGCTGCTGGCCGCATTGGCCGGCTTCTATTCGGAACGGGCCGGCGTGGTCGATATCGGGCTGGAGGGCAAGATGCTGGTCGCCGCCTTCGCGTCTGCCGCCGCTGCCGCCCTCTATGGTTCCGCCTGGATGGGTTTAGGGGCCGGCATTCTGGCATCGCTGCTTCTGGCCCTGCTGCATGGCTTTGCCTGCATCACGCATAGGGGCAACCAGGTCGTGTCCGGCGTGGCGCTGAACATCGTCGCGTTGGGTCTGACGGCGGTACTGGGCAATGCGTGGTTCCAGATGGGGGGGCGCACCCCCAACCTGCCGGCCGATGCCCGCTTTGGTGAAATCACCCTGCCCCTGGCCAACGCCCTGCAGGGCGTTCCCCTGTTGGGTCCCCTCTATGTTGAGCTGATCAGCGGCCATAACATCCTGGTTTATCTGGCGCTGGGCATCGTGCCCCTGACCTGGTGGATCGCCTATCGCACCCGCTTCGGCCTGCGCCTGCGCGCTGTGGGCGAAAACCCCGCCGCCGTGGATACGGGGCCGGCATCTCCGTCACCAAACTGCGCTATCAGGCCGTCCTGATTGCGGGCCTGCTGTGCGGCATCGCCGGCGCCTATCTGTCCACGGCCCAAGGGGCCGGGTTCCAGACCAACATGACGGCGGGCAAGGGCTTCCTGGCCTTGGCGGCCCTCATCCTGGGCAAGTGGAAGCCGGTGCCGACCCTGTTCGCCTGTCTGCTTTTTGCCTTCGCCGATGCGTTGCAGACGCGGTTGCAGGGTGTGGCCCTGCCCGGCATCGGCGAGGTGCCGGTACAGTTGATCGAGGCTTTGCCCTACCTGCTGACCGTCCTGCTCCTGGCTGGCTTCGTCGGTAAGGCGATCCCGCCCAAGGCCAGTGGACGGCCTTATGTGAAGGACCGGTAGAGGCGGCACCCAACCGTAGGCAGGGCGAGGCTCTGCCTCCCCCTAGCTTACGACGCCTCCGCCTGGGTCTCCGCCACCGGCGCCAGGGCCAGCTTGCTTGCCACAATCGCCGCCTGCGTGCGACTGACCACGCCCAGGCGGCGCAGGATCACCGTAACATGCGCCTTCACGGTGGTTTCCACCACGCCCATCTCGTACGCGATCTGCTTGTTCAGCTTGCCCTCGGCAATGCCGCCCAGCACCCGCAATTGCTGCGGCGTCAAGCCCGCCACACGGGCGGCCATGTCGGCATCGGCCACGGGGGCCTGGGCATGGGCCGGGGTAACCGGCACTGGGCAACCAGACGGCCCCGTCCAGAACAGCGCGGATAGCGTCACTGATGTGGGTGATGGGGGCGGATTTCGGCACAAAGCCGGCAGCACCATATTCCATGGCGCGGTGAATGGTGGCCGCATCTTCGGACGCCGACACCACAATGATGGGAATGGTCGGATGTTCATGGCGCAGCAGGGCCAAGCCGATCAGCCCATTCATACCCGGCATATGCAGGTCGAGCAGAATAGTGTCGATAGAGGATTCACGTTTCAGCGCCGCTTCGACATCGGCAAAACAGGCGGCCTCCACCGTGGTGAGATCCGGCAGAGTCCCCGCCACAGATTGGCATAAGGCAGCGCGCATCAACGGATGATCATCGGCCACCAGAACCCTGATCGACATTCCCTTTGCCCCTCCCAGTTATTCATGCCTGCGGCTGTTTCGCCGCTTTTTTGACAGGGCGATTCAATGCCCATCCGCCGCTGGACGCAAGCCCGCATTTCACAAAAAAGAATATGGCGGGTGGTCTTCACCACCCGCCAGGTTTTCAAGGGGAAATCATCAAGGACGCGACGGCCATTAATCGTCTGCGTAGATGTCGATATCCTTGGTTTCTTTCACGAACAGCAGGCCGATGACCAGCGTGCCGGCCGCAACAATGATCGGGTACCAGAGACCGGAATAAATGTCGCCGGTTGCCGCGACGATGGCCAGGCTGGTCGCCGGCAGGAACCCACCAAACCAGCCATTACCGATATGGTAGGGCAGCGACATCGAGGTGTAGCGAATGCGGGTCGGGAACATCTCCACCAGCATGGCGGCGATGGGGCCATAAACCAGCGTCACATAGATCACCAGGATGGTCAGAAGAACGACGACCATCGGCTTGTTGATCTTCTCCGGGTTGGCCTTTGCCGGATAACCAGCGGCCTTCAACGCGTCGCCCAGGCTCTTGTCGAATTCGGCGGCAGCGGTCTTCGGATCAGCCGGGGCGGCACTGCTGTGGGCGGGGCCATGCAGTGACACTTCCGTCTTGGTGGCAACACTGGCGCCATCATAGGCGGTGATGACGGTCTCACCGACCTTGATCACGGCCAGACTGCCAGCGGGGGCCGCCTCGTTAGAGTAGGGCACGCCCTTCTTCACCAGCGCCGACTTGGCGATATCGCAGGAGCTGGTGAATTTGGAGGTACCGACGGGATTGAACTGGAAAGAACAGCTTTCCGGATCGGCAATGACCACGACCGGCGAGGTGGCGACAGCCTGTTCCAACTCCGGATTGGCGAAATGGGTGATGCCCTTGAAGATGGGGAAGTAGGTGACAATGGCCAGGACCAGACCGGCCATGATGATCGGCTTGCGGCCAATCTTGTCAGCCAGGGTGCCGAACACCACGAAGAAGGGCGTGCCGATCAGCAGGGCGGCGGCGATCAGCAGGTTGGCCGTATAGGCATCGACCTTCAGGGTCGAGGTCAGGAAGAACAGGGCATAGAACTGACCCGTGTACCAGACCACCGCCTGACCCGCGACCAGACCAACCAGGGCCAGGATCACGATCTTGAGGTTCTTCCAGTTGCCAAAGGCTTCGGTCAGGGGCGCCTTGGAGTGCTTGCCCTCTTCCTTCATCTTCTTGAAGGCCGGGCTTTCGTTCAGCATCAGGCGGATCCAGACGGAAATGCCCAGCAGCACGATGGAGATCAGGAACGGGATACGCCAGCCCCAATTCTCGAAATCTTCCACGGACATGGAGGAGCGGCAAGCCAGAATGATCAACAGCGACAGGAACAGACCCAAGGTCGCTGTCGTCTGAATCCAGGACGTGTAATTGCCGCGGCGGCCATGCGGCGCATGTTCGGCCACATAGGTCGCAGCACCACCATATTCACCGCCCAGCGCCAGACCCTGCAGCATACGCAGGATAATCAGGATGATGGGGGCGGCAATGCCGATGGTGGCGTAATTGGGCAGGATACCGACGACAAAGGTCGAGGCACCCATGATCAGGATGGTGACGAGGAAGGTATATTTGCGACCAATCAGATCCCCCAGCCGCCCAAAGACCAGCGCACCGAAGGGACGCACAAAGAAGCCGGCGGCAAAGGCCAGCAGGGCAAAAATCATCGCCGCCGTTTCATTCACGCCGGAGAAGAACTGCTTGGCGATAACCGCCGCCAGCGAACCGTAAAGGTAGAAATCGTACCATTCGAACACGGTGCCAAGTGAAGAGGCGAAAATCACCTTCTTCTCTTCCTTGGTCATCGGGGCTGGTTCCGCCCCGCCCACTGCCACATTAGCCATGTGCCCTCCCTTTTGCGCAGATAGCGTCAAACGGACCGGCCCCGGCCTTTATGTGTGCCGCCCCACCGGGCGACCTTTTGTTGGGCGTCCGGGTCGATCCTGAGGATGTGACGATGGGACAGACGGAAGGTTAACGCAGCCCCGACCTTGGTCGCTTCGACCTTGGTCCAGAGGATTGAAACCATTGCGAAATTGGTGCGGCGCAACATAAGTCACAGATCGACCGCACTGGCTATTCAGCCCCCCTCCCGCTATTGACGATGAGGCCGCGTTTCGCGATGGAGGTCGAACGCAACACCGAGCAAAATCGACATCTGCCGCAGGTAAAGAGCGTCATCCTCCGACCATTCCCGAACACGCCCGCCTTGCTCACAGCACATCACCGCAAACGGCTTGCCCTGGGTGAACACGACATGGTCCAGCAGCGAGCGCACATCACGCTGTGCCAGATAGGGCCGAAGGCAGCTTGTCGCAGGATGGGTCAGGGCATCATCCGCCACCACCCTTCCTTCCTGCTGCAAGGCCAGGAAATACTGGGGACTGTCGGCCGACCGCAGGAACGTACCACGCAAGAGGCGTGCATCGCGGGCATCATAAAGGGCAGCGCACTCAATGCCGGTTCCATCTCTGTCGAAGAACCAGACGCTGCCGCTGCTGACACCCAGATCTTCCACAATATCCCGGCAGGCCGCTTCAAACACAGGCGAAAGATCTTCCGCCCGGCCCTGAAACACTGCCAGGGCTGCCCGTACATGTCGCATGCACGCCTCCGCCACAAGACCGCCCAGGGGCAATCCCTACAGCAGCGACACGATTATTCATGGTGAGGGCGGCCCACGCAACACCGTTGCTTGAAAATCGCATTCAGCCCATCAAGGCGGCGATGCGCCGTGACAGGGCCGCCAGATGCGCCCGCTGCCCGTCGGTCAGGCCAGCCGGCCCCACCTTAAGCTGTTCCAGGGCCGTCACTGTGCGATCCACCTGCCGCAAGGCCACTGTGACCCTGTCCGTGGACAGGCCTGCCGTGGCGGCATTGGCCGGCGCCTGGCTGGCCTTCTCGGACCGAATGGCACGCACCGTCAACGCCCCCTGACAGGCCCGGTCCCATAAGGCCATCTGACGATCGGGATCATCAATAGTCGCCAGTTCCACCAGCATCGACCGCGACACCTGCCGTTCATGCTGTGGATAGCTTTTGACAATGTCGGGGTGCAGGGTCAGCAGACGCAGGGTGGAACTGATCTGACCCTGTGTGCGGCCGATGGCCCGGCCCAGCGCATCCTGTGTATAGTGATGTTTGTCCATCAGCCTTTGCAGCGCCGCCGCCTCTTCCAGGGCGTTCAGATCCTGGCGCTGCAAATTCTCGATCAGGGCGATTTCATCGACATCGCCGCTAGTGATCAGGGCCGGCAGCCAATCCCAGTCCAGCCGTCTGGCCGCCCGCCAACGCCGCTCCCCGGACACAATCTCATACATCTCAGCATCGTCCGGTGCCGGGCGCACCAACAGGGGATGCAAAAGGCCGACGCGCGCCATGCTGGCTGCCAGTTCGTCCAGCGCGGCAAGGTCGAAATGCCGGCGTGGCTGGTCCGGCCGGGGCCGCAACTGTTGCAGGGCCAGCGTCAGAACGCGCGGTGACTGGCGGTCATCGTCGCTGTCGGCAAGGGTTTGTACCGGAAGGGGGGGCGTTGTCTGCACGCGTGGTGGGTCGGTCAGGTGGACATACCCTGGCATTAGAACAATCGTTCCCCGGCGTCAATCAAGGCGGTGAGGCACCAACCTGAGCGACGCCATCAAGCACTGGGCGGCAGCGGCATCGCTGGTCGACCGTATCACGACAGCAGCTTGTCCAAAGGAGTGAAAATCGGCTGTTCGGGCAGGGCCGCAAACGTAGAGGGCGTGACGGTCCGACGTTCATAAAGACAGACCGGTGTCCCGTCAGGCAGATGCATCGGCACCCACCGGGTCAAAGCATGACGCAGCGTCATGCCGCCCGGTACATATTGCAGCCAGATCAGGCGCATCGTAGCCATCACCATTTCGCCGCCATAGAACCGGCCCTGACTGTTCAGCAGGCTGTCGGCCTCCGCGGTCAGTTCAACATGCTGCCGCGTGCGCGGGGCAAAAAAGATATCACGCCCAAAAGGCTGTTCGGCGGCAAGCGCGTCACTCAGCTCCAGAATACGGCTGGGGGCGCCGACCTTCGGCGATCGGTCACAACGAAAAAGATAACGCCCGGCCTTGCTTTGCCTGATCATGCTGGAAAGGCGCGCCTCTTCCACGGGCTGCCCCAAGAGGTCACGCACCAGACGCTGCACAGTGCAATCGGGAAGGTCGTCCCCATTCTCCCAACTACGCAAAGAGCAGACCGACACGTTCAGTTGGGCCGCCATCTGGGCGATCGTCCAGAACCGGGTGCCGCGCACCATGCGCAACAGATCCGGCCAACAAACATCACCAGTGTCCACGATCTGTGTGTTCATGCTGTCCGGAATGAGAAACAGAATGCCAAATAGAGTTTATACTAGCTTCAGACTTCCTGCACAGCAGGAAAAGCGTAAAGCTAATTAAAATACGATGTGCTGTTGCACTATATTCACCGGCAGAGGGGGCGGCGACCGCCGCCACCCCACCTTGTCTCTCACACACTCTGCGACTTAGGCAGGTAATCCTGGGCAATCAACCAGAAATTCAGCGCCACACCGAACAGGCAAAACAGCATGCCACCCAAAAACATTCCTGTGTCCTGTGCACCGGCCGCCAGAAAAAGACCCAGGAAACCCAAGGCGATTCCGACCAGACGCAAAACAACATTAGTCACAATGTTTCTCCTTAGCAGGTTGCGAGGCGGGCACCGGCAGAGGGTGCCCGTCGTCAAAAAGGACACGGGCGCCAGCCCCGTCCAGGTCTTCAAACTGTCCGCTGCGCACGGACCACAGGAAGGCCGCCAAACCCAGCAGGCCCATACCCAGCGCAATCGGGATCAGGAACAAAAGGCTGGTCATCGACGCCCCTCCATTGGAGATGTTCGCGGGTGATCGGAAACCCTATTGGCAACTTTTGCGGCCGCGTCGGCGTGCGCGTGTAAGACCGGGGCAGGCGCCGGCGCCAAATGCAAGGACCGCCGCGACAGGCGCAGCGCATTGCCCAGAACCACCAACGACGAACTGGACATGGCGAGGGCCGCAATCAGCGGGGTGGCATGCCCCAGCATGGCAATGGGCACAGCGCACAGATTATAGAAAAGCGAAAAGCCCAGATTCTGCAGAACCAACCGGTCAGCCCGACGGGCCACGTCCAACAACTCTGCCACCGGGGCCAGTCGGTCGCCCTGAAACACGGCGTCGGCGGCATTCTGCGCCACATCCACCGCGCTGCCCGGAGAGGCTGAAACATCGGCTGCCGAGAGGGCGGCTGCATCGTTCAACCCATCACCGACCATCAGCACATGGCGACCCTCGGCCTTCATGGTTGCCAGGGCAGCAGCCTTGCCAGCGGGGTCGACCCCGGCATGGCTGTTACTGATGCCCAACCGCACGGCCATGGCGGTCACCACCGGTTCCCGATCGCCGGAAATCAGCGCCAGTCTGTAACCTTTGCGGCGCAGATCAGCCACCACCGCCAGGGCGTCAGCCCGCGGGCTGTCGGCAAAGGTGAACCGCACCGGTTGACGGCCAGGGCGGGACAGCCACAGTTCAGGCCCTTCGATCAAGCCACCGGGTACGCTGACCGGTCCGACGAACCCACGACGGCCCAAACGGACCATGCCGTCCGGCCCCGGCCATTCCAGCCCGGCGCCTGGCACCTCCCGCACCCCGTCGGCAACGGGCCCCGGCCCAGCGGCCCGTACGATGGCCCGCGACAGGGGGTGGCGGCTGGACCGGGCGAGGCGGGCCGCCAGATCCAAATCGGCACCATCACGGGCCGGATCGGGCAGAAGGTCCGGACGCCCCAAGGTCAATGTACCGGTCTTGTCAAAGACAATAGTATCGACCTTAGCCAACCGTTCCAGGGCAGTCGCGGATTTCAACAGAATGCCGCCGCGCATCAACCGCCCCGTCGCCACAACCTGTACCGCTGGTACCGCAAGGGCCAGGGCGCAGGGGCAGGTGATGATCAGGACGGCGACGGCGATAAACAAGGCCTCCTGCCAAGCGATCCCAACCCAGAGGACCCAGACCAAGAAGGTGGCCAAGGCGGCGCTATGCACCACGGGCGTGTAGGAACGGGCCACACGGTCGGCCAGGGCCACATAACGGGCCCGTCCCTGTTCGGCGGCTTCCATCAGTCGCACGATCTCAGCCAGAAGAGTGCCTTCACCCCGCGCAGACACCGTCAGACGCAGCGGCGCTGACAGGTTGACCATGCCGGCAAACAGGCGATCGCCGGGCCGGGCCGGTTGGGGATGGCTTTCCCCGGTGACCACCGAGGTGTCGATATCCGACACACCATCGGCTACGGTCCCGTCGACCCCGATCCGCTCTCCCACCGCGACCATGACTGTGGCCCCCACCGGCACCTGTGCGGGGGCTGTGGGTACGGCCATGCCGGCATCGTTCAACACCATCACCGGAGCGCGGCCCAGGGCCAGAAGATGTTCCGCAGCCCCCCGTGCCCGGCCGCGTGCACGCGCATCCAGGAACCGCCCGACCAGCAGGAAAAACAGCAGCATGACAGCGCCATCGAAATAGGCATGCGCCCCGTGCCGCGCCGTTTCCCACAAGCTGACACTGGTGGCCAGCGTCACGCCCAGGGAAATGGGGACATCCATATTTGTCCGTCCGGCGCGCAACGCATTCACGGCTGACCGGAAAAAGGGGCGGCCCGCATAGGCCACGATCGGGACGGCGATCAAGGCCGACAACCAATGCATCAGTGTGCGCGTCGCCTCCCCCATGCTGCCCGCATGGCCGGACCAGACGGACACAGACAGCAGCATGATATTCATCATGCCGAATCCGGCCACCGCCATGGCGCGCACCAGTTCCTTTTCTGCCTGCTTCTGGGGATCATCGGCCCCTTCCGTCCCGGCCACGGCCGGGCGATAGCCCAGGCGACGAACAATACCGGCCAGCCTTTCCGCGATGCCGGCCCCACCATCGTCCACGCCGGTGGCGCCCGTGCTGGTGTCGGTGTTCCGCCAGTTCACCAACAACCGGCGCGTTGTCAGGTTCATCCGCGCGGCGGTGACCCCCGGCGCCCGCCGCAACGCGCATTCGATGAGCCAGACACAGGCCCCACAGGTCACCCCATCCACCACCAAGCGCAAACAATACGACCCATCCGGCAACAACTCCACCGCCGCCGACAGGTCCAGTGGTACCGGGTCTTGCGCTGGCGGAATGGGTGCGGCCGTGTCGCGTCGGGCATAATAGGCATCGAGACCCAGATCATGGATCAGGCCATAAGCATCGGCGCAGGCCGGGCTGCAAAAACGCTCCCCCGCCACGACCGCCTGCCCACAATGGGCGCATCCCGGGCAAACACCGTGATCAGGCACAGGATTGATGGCAGGGGATGGGGTGGATGTCATTTGGGCACCATGATGCGCTGCACCAATAGGTACTGATCGTCGCCATGGCGCAGTGCCGCCTTCACATCCCATTGACCGGGATAAGGCGCATCCAGCCGAGCCACGAATCGCCCATCGCCAGTGGCTTCAAAGTCCAATGGCAGCGGGGCAGCATTGCTGACCGGCCGCTCCAGTCGACCGGTAATGCCGACATCATTCAGGGGCTGTCCATTCCGGTCCTGAAGACGCAGGACAAGCTGCCCGGCCTCGACATTCACCGACACACGCCAGCCCAGTGCATCCTGTCCCTTCTGGGCGGCCAACACATCATTGTAACGCACCCCCCGCTCATAGGGTTTCTCCACGGCAAGGCCGGAATAGGAGCTGAGCGCATAGGTCACCATCACCGCATTGACGGCGATGACAACCAGCATGGCTCCGACAAACACCCAGGGAATCCAGTTGCTTTTGCGCGGCTGATCGATGGTCATGGCCATGGCTCAATCCCTGTTGTGAGGGTTACGGAGATGGGGGCCGACAAACACCGCGTCATAGGCGTCGCCCTCCCCGCGCACCGGGTTGGTCAGCACAAATTCAATCTTCACCCGTTCATCCCGCGCCCGGTCGGGCGGGGCCGTCACAAAGACGCGGAAGGTGGCGACCTTGTCGGACTTGACGGGCAGAATCACCGACTGACCACCGCCAGCTTCGCCGACATCCTGAACCAGCAGATGTGCATCCTTCAGCCCTTTCAGGCTTAACAGAAAATCCACCGCCTCGCGGCGCTTGTTCAGCACCTTCAGGGTATAGCCGTTGCGCACGCCGCCATCCGACAATGTCACAAACAGCGGCGCGCGATCGCGCAGCACATTCACTTCCACCGTCGTCCGGAGCAGCAGGGCCGCCAGCATCACGGCGCCAACCAGGGCCAACAGGCCGGCGTAAATGATGGTGCGCGGGCGCACGATCTTCCATGGGGCGCGGCCGCCCTTGGCACGGGCCTGCTGGCGTGCCTCGGTATCAAAGGTGATCAATTCACGCGGACGCCCGACCTTGTCCATGATCTGGTTGCAACTGTCGATGCAAAGGCCACAACCGATGCATTCCAGTTGCAGCCCATCGCGGATATCAATCCCGGTGGGGCAGACGGTCACGCATTGACCGCAATCGATACAGTCGCCGCGCCCGTCCCAACTGGTGCCTGCCTTGTGCGGTCCGCGTGTCTCTCCACGCCAACGCTCATAGGTGACGACCATGGACTGGTCATCCAGCATGGCGGCCTGGAAACGCGGCCAGGGACACATGTAGGTGCAGACCTGTTCACGCGCCCAGCCGGCCAGGACATAGGTGGTGGTGGTGAACAGGCCCACGAAGAAATACTGGACCAGCGTCGCCTGACCGGTAAAGAACTGCACCACAAAGGTCGGCGCATCGTTGAAATACAGCGCCCAGGCCCCGCCTGTCGCCAGGGCGATCAGCAGCCAGGCCGTGTGTTTGGCCGTCCGTTTCACGATCTTCTCTGCGCTGATTGGCGCCTTGTCCAGGCGCATACGGGCCCCACGATCCCCTTCAATCCAGCGCTCAACCAACATGAACAGGTCGGTCCACACAGTCTGCGGGCAGGCATATCCACACCAGAGCCGCCCGAACAACGCCGTGACCAGAAACAAACCCAGCGCGCCCAACACGAGCAAGCCAGTGATGAAGTAAACCTCCTGGGGCCAGATCTCGATTCCGAACAGGTAGGCGCGCGGTGCGCCCATGTCGATCAGCAGGGCCTGGCTTGGCGCGTCCGGACCCCGGTCCCACCGCACCCAGGGTGCTAGATAATAGAGCGTGAGGCAGAAGATCAGCACCGCCCATTTGATGGTGCGGTACTTGCCCGTCACTGATTTAGGCTGCACCTTGACGCGCGCGGCATAAAGCGACGGCGGGGCCGCGACAGTCGCCGGCTTTGCCGCCGACTTACGCGCACCCTCAAACGCCGTCTGCGCCACATCCGCCGCAGCGGCCTTCTCCAGCAATGTCTCCGGCCCGGCCATCGGGGCACCCCTTGGCAACGATCATGAACAGTTCGGTGGGCAACCCACCCTGGCTGCACCCTAAGCCGGCGCGATAGGGGGCGCTTTGCGATAGATCAAATGACGGTAGGATGATTGGTCGCAGGATAAAGCGACGCACGGCAGCGCCCGGCCCCAAGTTTGCGCAGGCTACCGGACCGGCGCGGCAGACCACGGGGTAGTTCGCGTCTTTCGGTCGCATTAGACATTGCTGAAAGAAGATCAATCGCCATGATCACCAGCACTGCCTTGTTATTGGGCAATGACTGCCCTCAAGACGTGCATCGTCCGCATGAAATCGCGGCAATTAAGGGAAACACACGGCAGCAGTCACTATCCAGAAGTATATCGTATAATTTTTTGTCATATTTCACTGCACATCACCGGGTCTCCGGTGATAGTTTCAGGTCACTGATTGATATGGCTTGGGTTTGTTTTTGTTGCCGACCGAACAAGGGGCATAACAGGCCGGCTATATCCAATAAACTGCAATCATACGTCATGAACCGTGAGCTGCATGCCAAAGCAACTGACACTGCCCATCTCCAACGATCCGGGTAACGTAATCGACCACGACGCGTCACCGGAAACCATCATCGAACTGGCAAAGGAAGTCGCCGAAGTGTCGGCGGTGCGCACCAGTGCCATTGGCGATATCACCCGGCGGACCAAGATCCTGGCGCTCAATGCCAAGATAGAGGCCGCGCGCGCCGGCATTCATGGTGCTGGCTTCGGTGTGGTCGCGGCGGAGGTGCAAAACATCTCTTCTGAGATTGACCTTGCCGCGAACCGTATGCGTGATGAAATCGTCGGCAGCGCCACCCGTTTGCACCAGTTGGGGCAGGGGCTGGTCGGGTCCATGCGTGGACAGCGTCTAGCAGACCTTGCACTGAACATGATCGATATCATCGACCGCAACCTTTATGAACGATCCTGTGATGTGCGGTGGTGGGCGACCGACAGCGCCGTCGTGGATGCGTTAGAACATCCCGGTACCGTAACGGCTGACCATGCCGGTCAACGGATGGGCACCATCCTGAAATCCTACACGGTCTATCTCGACATCTGGATCGCCGATGCACAGGGGAAGGTGATCGCCAATGGCCGTGCCGACCGGTACCCTGTCGCAGGTCGATCAGTCGCCCAGGAAAGCTGGTTCCGCGATGCCATGGCGACACGCGATGGCACGGAATTCAGCGTCGCTGATGTCGCTCCGCATGACGGGCTGAACGGTCAGCCGGTGGCCATCTATGCCACGGCCATCCGGGCGGGCGGGGCCGAAAACGGGGCGCCCCTGGGGGTGCTGGGCATCTTCTTTGATTGGGCACCACAGGCCGGGGCGGTGGTAAAATCGGTCCGCCTGACAGAAGAGGAACGGTTGGAAAACCGGACCAAATGCCTGATCGTCGACAGCAATTTCCGTGTAATCGCGGCCAGCGACGAACGGTATCTGATGATTGGCCGTTACCCGTTGCAGACCGGTGGCAAGGATATGGGTTATTATCAGGCCGGTGACGGTACCCTGGTAGCCTTTGCCCTGACCCCTGGCTATGAGACCTACAAGGGGCTGGGCTGGTACGGATTGATCCTGCAACGCCCACCAGAGGTTGAAGCTGCGTGGAATGCGCGGCACGGTCACGCCTGACCCGGTTTGGACTGGCATTTTTAGACTTGGCACCGGCCATGCCCGCATCGGATAGAATGGGCACCTCCTGTCCATTCTATCTTCGGTCCCTGATGCCCTGCGCTGCCGAGCACCCCTCCTTGACCTGGATCGTCGTTCTGAACTGGAACGGGGCGGAAGATACGATCGGCTGCATCGACGCGGTGCGGACCTTGACAGGTGGGCGCTGGCGACTGGCCGTCTGCGACAATGCCTCTGGCGATGATTCGGTACCTCGCCTGCGGGCGGCATTGAGGGAGCGCTTTGGCGACCGGTTTGCCGAGCTGGCGGAAGCTGATGTAGCCACCACGACCCCACAGCATGACGTCTACCTGATCCGCAATGCCGGTAATTACGGTTATGCCGGCGGCAATAATGTTGGCCTGCGGCTGGCGATGCGTGATCCGGACATGGGGTTCGCGTGGATCTTGAATAATGACACGCTGCCGCAGCCGGGCGCCCTGGCGGCATTGCTGGGCCATGCAGCCGACCATCCGCAGCAAGGCATGATCGGCTCCACCCTGCTTTACGCCCATCAGCCCGACCTGATCCAGGGGGCGGGGGGCGCCCGCTATAATCGCTGGACCGGTCTTGTGCAGCATTTGGGGTGGAATCGCTCACGCACGGAAGCCGCAACCTTTGCTAACGCCCCCCTGGATTACATCATCGGGGCCGCCATGTTCATCCGGCGCGCCTGGCTGGAACAGATCGGCCTGATGGATGACAGTTTTTTCCTTTACTTCGAGGAAATTGACTATTGTCGGCGCGGTCGCCACCGGTTCGATCTGGGCTATGCCCCGGACAGTCTGGTGCTGCACAAGGAAGGCGGCACAACGGGCGGGCATCGCGACCAGATTAGCTGGCTGGCTGATTTCTATAATCTGCGCAATCGGCTGCGGATCACTTGGCGGCATTTCCCGTATGCCATGCCGACCATTATTGCTGGCCTGTGTGTGACGGCGCTGAACCGGCTACGCCGGGGTCAAGCAGACCGACTGCCCATGCTCTGGCGTATTCTCTGGCGGTTTCAGACCATCCGGTTCGAGGATGTACGGCGGCCGGGTTGAGCCCTGCTGTTGCCTGTCCGGGTCGGACAGTGCATAAAGCGGCCAGTCTCACTTCCGTACCCTGGGGCGAGGGGGCGGGCGGTGTGATGCCAATGCCCTTCCTTTGCCCCCTTCGCCGGATAGAATCCCATGCAAGTGACCAGATACGATATCGACGGCCTCGCCCTGCTGAAGCCGGCCCGGTTCGGTGACCATCGTGGTTATTTCGCCGAAACATACAGCCGCCGCCGCTTTAAGGAGATGGTCGGCGTGGATGTGGATTTTGTGCAGGACAACCATTCCCTCTCGCGGGATGTCGGCACGCTGCGCGGCCTACATTTTCAGCGTCCGCCAACCGCACAGGGCAAGCTGGTGCGGGTGGTGCGCGGGGCGGTTCTGGATGTCGCTGTCGATATGCGTCGCGCTTCCGCCACCTTCGGCCGGCATGTCGCTGTGGAGCTAACCGCCGAAGGGGGCGAACAATTGTGGATACCAGCGGGCTTTGCACACGCCTTCTGCACGCTGGTTCCGGATACGGAATTTGTCTACAAGGTGACTGACTATTACAGCCCCGCCGATGATGGCGGCATCATCTGGAACGATCCCGATCTAGGGATCGCTTGGCCCTTCCCGGCGGACAAGCTGATCCTGTCCGACAAGGACAGCAAACTGCCACGCCTGCGCGATCTGCCGCCGATTTTCTGAACCCGCTGACAAGAGTCCTGGAATGACCATGCTTTCCCCCAAAATGATCCTTGTCACCGGGGGCGCCGGCTTCATCGGTTCCGCCTTCATCCGCCATGCGGTGGGCGAAAAGGGCTGCGCCGTCGTCAATATCGACAAGCTGACCTATGCGGCCAATCTGGAGAATGTGCGGATAGTGCAAAACAGCCCGCTCTATCATTTCGAGCAGGCTGATATCTGCGACCGCCCCGCCATTGACGCAATTTTCGATAAGTATCAACCCGACGCCATCGTGCATCTGGCCGCCGAAAGCCATGTCGACCGCTCCATCGACGGTCCAGACGCCTTTATCCAGACCAATGTCGTGGGTACAGGCGTGCTGCTGTCGGCAGCACGCGACTATTGGCAGGGCCTGGACGGACAGAAGAAGGGCGATTTCCGCTTCCACCATGTCTCAACAGATGAGGTGTTCGGGTCGCTGGGCGATGAAGGGTTCTTTACCGAGACCACACCTTATGCTCCGCGTTCACCCTACTCGGCGTCCAAGGCATCCAGCGATCATCTGGTCGATGCTTGGCACCATACCTATGGGCTGCCTGTCGTCCTGACCAATTGTTCCAACAATTACGGGCCGTTCCACTTCCCGGAAAAGCTGATCCCGCTGGTCATCCTGAACGCCCTGGAGCGTCGGCCGCTGCCTGTCTATGGCAAGGGCGACAATGTCCGTGACTGGCTTTATGTCGAGGATCACGCCCGCGCTTTGTGGGAGGTGCTGACGCGCGGGCCGGTGGGTGAACGGTTCAATATCGGCGGCAATAATGAAAAGACCAATCTGGAGGTCGTGGAGCGTATCTGCGACATCCTGGATGACCTGCGTCCCGATGGAGAACCACGCCGCACGCTGATCACCTTCGTTAAGGACCGTCCCGGACACGACCATCGATATGCCATCGATGCCACCAAGATTCGGCAGCAGCTCGGCTGGGAACCGCAGGAAAGTTTTGAAACCGGCCTGGAGAGGACGGTTCGCTGGTATCTGGACAATGAATGGTGGTGGGCTCCCTTGCGGGAAGAAGCCCACAAGCGCCGCGGAGAGGGTAAAAAGAATGGCTAACCGCAAGGGCATCATCCTGGCTGGCGGCTCCGGTACCCGGCTTTATCCCATCACCATGGGTGTGTCGAAGCAACTGCTGCCGGTCTACGACAAGCCGATGATCTATTATCCGCTGTCGGCCCTGATGATGGCGGGCATTACCGATATCCTGGTGATCAGCACGCCCCACGACCTGCCGCAATTCAGCCATCTGTTAGGCGATGGCAGCCAGTGGGGCCTGAACCTGTCTTATGCGGTGCAGCCCAGCCCCGACGGGCTGGCCCAGGCTTTCATCATCGGGCGGGGGTTTGTCGGCAATGACCCGGCCGCCCTGGTGTTGGGTGACAATATTTTCTACGGCGACGGGTTCGAAAAACTGCTGGCCAACGCCCATGGCCGCGACAGCGGTGCCACCGTCTTCGCCTATCATGTCAACGACCCGGAACGATACGGCGTGGTCAGTTTCGACGGTGACGGCAATGCCCTCAGCATCGAAGAAAAGCCCAAGGCGCCGAAATCGAACTATGCCGTTACCGGCCTCTATTTCTACGACAATTCGGTTCTGGACATCGCCGCCACCATTAAGCCTTCGCCGCGTGGCGAGCTTGAAATCACCGACGTCAACAATGTCTACCTGCAACGGAACAAGCTGCGGGTCGAACGGATGGGCCGGGGCTATGCCTGGCTGGACACGGGTACGCATGACAGCTTGGTGGAGGCCACGCATTTTGTGCAGACAGTGGAGCGCCGTCAGGGTCTGAAGATCGCCTGCCCAGAAGAGATCGCGTTCCGTCGCGGCCTGATCACCGCGGACCAGGTGGAAAAGCTGGCCAAGCCGTTGCTGAAAAATGAATACGGCCAGTATCTGATCAAGATCCTGGCCGAAGCACGAGCCTGATCATCGGCTGCAACAACGGGAACATGCGATGAAGGTCCTGGTATTCGGCCGTGGGGGCCAATTAGCACTCGCCCTGCGCGATCAAGGCAGCGCCGCCGGTCATGACGTCACCTGCCTGGGTCGGGAGAGCCTGTCCATCGCCGATGGTTCGGCGGTTGCCAACGCGGTGCGTCGCTCCACACCCGACCTGATCGTCAATGCTGCCGCCTATACGGCGGTGGACAAGGCAGAGAGCGATGCGACGGAAGCCTTTGCCGTCAACCGTGACGGCACGCGCCACATCGCGGCGGCGGCGCGTGATGGCGATATTCCCTTCATCCATGTCTCCACGGACTATGTTTTCGCCGGCGACGGTGACCGGCCGTGGCGGGAGAATGATGTTACCGGCCCGTTGGGTGTATATGGTGCCTCCAAACTGGCGGGTGAGCAGGCCATGGCTGAACTGGGCCCCGCGCGGAATGCCATCCTGCGCACGTCCTGGGTGTTCAGCCCCTATGGCGCCAATTTTGTGCGGACTATGCTGCGTCTGGGTGCCGACCGCCCGGAATTGCGGGTTGTAGCCGACCAGCATGGGCGGCCGACCGCCGCACATGACATTGCCGATGCCATCTTGCTGTTGGCGCCCTTGGTGGCGAATGGCATGGCTCAGGGCCTCTACCATTTCGGGGGTGCTGAACCGACCACCTGGCATGGTTTTGCCCAGGCGGTTTTCGCCAGTGCCGCCCGGCATGGGCGGCCCGTTCCTATCGTACATCCGATCACCACCGCGGACTATCCAACCCCGGCCCGGCGTCCGGCCAATTCTGTTCTGGCTTGCGACCGCTATCTGGCTCTGCCCGGTGCCACCCTACCCGACTGGCGGGTGGGGCTGAACCGAGCGGTTGATACGCTGCTGGCGGCGGGCTGACCTTTGCACCCGCCTATCACCTTCAGCCATGACATCTTCACCTCCCAGATGGTGGGCGGCATCTCGCGTTATTTCTGCGAACTGGCCCTGGCCTTGTCCGATGGCGGCGAGGTGGTGGAAATCGTGGCCGGACGGCACCGCAATCATCACCTGAAAACCCTGGAGAGCACCAGCGCCGCAAAGGAACGGGGTTTGGTACGGGGCCGGTACGAACCGCCCATCCGACTGCCTGCCCAGTTGTTACGACTACGGAATGAAGCATGGGCAACGGCGCGGACCCGCACCGACGGCATCTTCCACCGCACATATTATCCTTTGCTCGACCTGGTTCCTGGCCGCCGCCCCCTGATCACCACTGTCCATGACATGGTGTGGGAGATGTTCCCTGGTGAGGCGCGCTCCTTTGCCATCAACAGCCGGCTCAAGCGGCGGGCTGTCGACCGTGCCGACCTGATCATTGCCCCAACCGAGGCAACCAAACGGGACCTTTGCCGCCTCTGGTCCTTACCGCCCGACCGGGTGCACGTGGTCAATCATGGTTTCACCGCCCCCGCGCTGCCGCCCGATGATGGTCAGCATCTGCTGGACGGCAAACCCTATATCCTGTTCGTGGGTCGGCGGGGGGGATACAAGAACTTCGCCCGTTTCGTACAAGGCTATGCCCGTAGCGTGTTGCCCGCGCGCGGTGTGCATCTGCTCTGTTTTGGGGGGGGAGATTTCTCGCCGGCGGACCATGCGCTGCTGGCCGCGGCGGGCATCACGGATCATGTCACCTGGATGGGCGGCGACGATGCCACCATGATGCGGGCCTATCGTGATGCAGAACTGTTCATCTATCCGTCACGCTGTGAGGGCTTCGGTCTCCCCGTACTGGAAGCAATGGCTGTCGGATGCCCGGTCGCCATCGCAAAGGAGGCTGAGGCGCTGGTGGAGGTGGCGGGCGATGCCGCTCTGACCTATGACGCCAGCGACATAGATGCCACGGTGCATCTGCTGGATACGCATGTCGGGGACGAGAGCGGGCGGGCGGCGCTGGCCGCACACGGCCGCGCGCGCATCGGTCAGTTCGGCTGGGAGCGCTGTGCGGCGGAAACGGCCGCGCTTTATGCCTTGTTGGCATGATGGACAGGCGGCTTCATTGATCGTAGGGTCGCGCCGAACAGTCAACCGGCGTCATTCGAGGACCGGAGGGAAACAAGTGACGATGCAGGCCCAGACCAGCCCCCAGGCCACCGATGCGGAAGTGATCTATATTGGCGACATCGTTATCTTTTTCCTGCGCCGCTGGACCGTGTTCCTGGCCGCCATCCTGCTGGCCGTGGGCGCCGCACTGCTTTACCTGTTCCTGACAACACCACTTTACAAAGCGTCCGCCACCGTAGGCCCGCCGACCTCTTCCAACAATTCATCGAAGGCTGGCGGCTTGGCCGCCCTGCCCTTTGGCCTCGGGTCTGCACTGGGTGATGGCGGTGGGTCCACCCTGCACAAGCAGTTTTTGCAGACGCTCAAATCCTATGATGTCGCCGCCAAACTGGCAGCCGACAAGGAGATGGTGCAGCGCCTGCTCGAACCCAAGGAGGGGGAGGCTGTTACGCCCAGCAAGATTTCCGAACGGCTGGACTCCCTGATGGTGGTAAACAAGCTGCGCAACGCGCCGTTGGAAGACACGACCTTCACGGAAATCACCTTGCTGCACGCCGACCCGGCCTTCGCGCAGAAGGTGCTGAATCAGGTTTTCGACCTGTCAGACACGATAATCCGTCGGCAGGTCCGGGAATCGAAAACTGCCCAGCGTGAGGTGCTGCTACGCTCCTTGGAACAGACCAGCAATTCTTACCAGCGTGACGCGTTGGTGAAGAACCTGCTGGAGGTCGAACATGAGTTGATGACCAGCCAGACGGATGAGCCTTTTTCCTATCGGATCATCGAAAGCATGCATGCCGGCGACCGCCCAGCGTCCCCGCGACGGCTGCTGACCCTGGCCGGTTCGATGGTGGTCGGCGGCATATTGGGGTTCCTGGTGGTCTGTGTGATGTTGTTCAACACCTACCGTCGCAATCGGGGCCGGATCGTTTGATATCAGCCCTCGGGTGTTTCGGCTTCACAACGCCGATGTCAGGCGTCACTGACCCTGGCCGCCACTGGGACAACCGCCGCCCCGTCTAGCGGCGAAGCCCTTCGGCCAAGGCCATCATCAGGGCGCCGACCCCCTTGGGATCATTAGACACCATCGGTTCGGACAGATAATAATCATAGCTGCCGTCGCGGTACGGGGCGTTACCCAGCCCCGCCACACCGCAGATACCGCCCAGTTCCGTTTCGGTCAGAAAATCCCGGATCACGGTACGCAATGCCGCCTCGCCCGCGCGCCCATGGTCAGCCGGCAGCAAGCCTAACCGTGACCCGGCCATCAGGGCATAGGCGATCATCAGACTGGCAGAGGTTTCTTCGTAATTCCCCCGCTCTCCGCCACGGTCAAGCACCTGCCACCACAGGCCGCGGGCACTGCGCACCGCCATCAAGGCGATGGCCGCATCCTGGAACATGGCGATCAGCGCAGCGCGACCGGGCCCGTCGAACGGCGCGGCCAGTTCGATGCAATCCACCATGGCCATCATGAACCAGCCCATGGCCCGGCCCCAGAAACAAGCGGAACAGCCCGTCACCGGGTCGGCCCAGAGTTCCTGACGGCTTTCATCCCAGCCATGGTAATAAAGTCCCGTGCGCGGGTCGCGCATGATGTCCCGCACCTGGGTAAACTGATGGACAACATCCTCCCAGGCATCGCGGTCGCCGGTCGCTACCGCCTGTGCCGTAATCAACGGCTGCGCCATGTACAGCCCATCCAGCCAGACCTGCCAGGGATAGATCTGCTTATGCCAGTAATTGCCGGATCGGGTCCGCGGATGGGTCCGAAGCTGTGCGATCTGGGTTTCGATGGCCCGTCGGAACCGTTCTTCGCCCGTACGGTCATAAAGCGGGAAGAAGACCTTGGCCGGCTTCACGTTGTCGATGTTATATTCGGTCGGATCGAACCCTTCGATGCTGCCATCCTCATCGACCCGTGCCCCCACCTTATCATGCACGAAGTCGGAAAATTCTGACCGGCCCGTCGCGTCGGCAAGGTCAAGGCAGCCCTTGAAGACACAGCCATCTTCATAATTCCAGGTCGGCTTGAAGAAAACCCATTCCGACAGGTAATAGCGCAGGAACGGCAGGACCTGCGGTCCGAAATGGCGAAAATCATGCATGATGGGTTTGGCACCAGGGACAGGTGAACCGGCGGCAATCTTCATTGATACGCCAACCGGAAACCGGTGTCATCATCAACAATCGGACGAGGGGGATCATCGGCGGATCACCCTTTGCAAGATGCTATTGATCTCTCGTTCCATGGCCAGCCCCGCCTCCTCCGGCGTCAGCATGCCATATCCAAGTTTCTCCAATATGTCATTGAACCCATCACGCACCCTTGCATGTTCATAATATCCAGACAGGACAATGCCGCGCGGCAGGCTTTCGATCTGTCGCTGGCCCTCAAGGGCCAACCCTGTCAACTGCCCATCCTCTTCCAGGATACGGCGGGCCGCCGCGCTGGCCGGCACCCCACGCCGGGCGCCCAGGGTCCGCACACCATCAGGATCATTCAGCAGAAACTGCAAGAGCAGCGCCGCCTCACGCGGGTGATCCGTATGACGGTTGATGGAATACAACATGGCTGGCTTGTACAGCAGGCCCGGATCAGTCGCACCGGGCAGAAGCGGATAGGGCGCCAGCACCATTTTCTGACCTGGCTCCAACGTCTCCACATATTTGCCGACAGAACTGGTCCATTGATAGATGCCGGCATAACGACCGGTGATCCAGGGCCGAGTCTCCTGCAACTGTACATGCCCGAAACTGGCCCGCTCGCGTGCTGACGGCACCACATGATTGTCAACCCACTGCTGGTACAGCCGCGCCGCTTCGATCAGCAGGTTGCGATCCGGCACAAGGCGCTTGGCGTCCTCGTCAATGAATTCCTGCTGGGTCTTCTGGCTCATCCAACTGTATAGCAGGGCCACCGTGTCCTGGAAGTTCATGTCCAGCGGGTAATAGTCCGGGCCTAACCGATCCCGGAAAATCGGCCCTGCCGCCATCAGCGTATCCCAACTGTCTGGTACGGCCAAACCCGCCTTGGCGAAGGTGGTCTTGTTAAACCAGAACAGCCGCGCCGTCATGTTGGGCGGCAGACCGTTCAGTTTGCCGCGTACCGACGACATGGAAATGGCGTCATGGTCGAACTGGGTCAGGTCAATGATGTCTGCCTGCTGTTGCAGGTTCAGGAACCCTTCCCCGTCGCGGGAAAACAGTTTGAGCCAATTCCAGTTGACGGTCATCACATCGGGTGCGGTGCCTCCGGCGATCTGGGTGGTCAACCGCTCCAGATGCCCGACCCAGCCCGTATATTCCGCCGTCACCTTGATATGGGGATATCGTGCCTCGAACAGTTCCAAGGCGCGCAGATGCGCCCGGTGGACGTCATTGCCACCCCACCAGGACATGCGCAGATGTACCGGCGCCCGCGCCACTGCGAGCGGCACGGGCAACAGCAGGCCGGCAGCCAGAAGAAGCCGTCTGGCGATGATCATCGCAAAGGCCCTCCCTTTGGCCAGATCGTTGCCCCCTTTGGTAACCGATTTCCTGGATGGGGAAAACCCGGTCCAGGGCCTGACCCATCGCCGGCACCGCGATTACGCCGTGGCGTAACGGCGGGCAACCAGCGCCGCCAGATCGGCATGGGCGGCGCTGCGTTCCTGCGCATTGGCAGTATCATTCTGGTAATAGCTGGTCAGCAACAGGGGTCCACCGGCGGGGGGCCACAGGATGGCGATGTCATTATTCATGGCACCATAGGACCCCGTCTTGTCACCGATACGCCACCCGCGCGGCAGTCCGGCCCGCAGGCGGGTGTCACCCGTCCGGTTGTCGATCATCCAGTCGGTCAGACGCTGACGAGAGTCCGGGTTCAAGACAGAGCCCATCAAAAGCGTGCGCAGCAGGCTGAGCATGGATAGCGGTGTGGTCGTGTCCCGCTCTTCCCCCGTCGGGACGAGGTTCATGTCGGGTTCGATCCGGTCGATGCGCGTCACCCGATCACCAATCTGGCGCAGGAAAGCGGTCAAGGCCGCAGGCCCACCGCTTTCCCGCATCAGGACATTCGCACCAGTATTGTCCGACTGAATCATGATCGCCTCGCACAGCGCGTCGATGCGCAAGCCCTGGCCGACATGCGGCTCAGTCAGGGGGGACCAGGAAACCAACTCATGTTTGTCAAACAACACCTTTCGGTCCAGTTGTTCAACACCCGCATCAACCCGTGACAAAATGAAGGCCGCCAGGAGAAACTTGAACGTGCTGCACAGGGCAAACCGCTCATTACCCCGCCATTGGGCGGCGGCGCCGGTCTGCATGTCCAGCATCGCCACACCCAGCCGCCCGCCGCGCACTCGTTCCAATTTGCCGATAGCTGAGCTTATATCTTCCAGCGGCGGGACATTAGGGCCCGCCCATCCGGGGAGCGCGAGACCAGTACCGGCCATTGCACCCAGAAATGCCATATTTCCAATAAATTGCCGCCGCGAACGCATCGTTTCCTCCCATATTGCATGCCCAGGCTATCCAGGCTGCCCCTTCCAGGCAAACTGTGATAAATCGCACCAAGCATTAGAAATTCTAGGCCATAGATGACCCGACCCCACCTTCCGCTGAATGCTCTGCGCGCCTTTGAGGCCTCTGCCCGGCACCTGTCTTTCACCAGGGCCGCTATCGAGCTCTGCGTGACCCAGGCGGCGGTCAGCCACCAGGTCAAGGGGCTGGAGGAACGGCTGGGCGCACAGCTTTTTCGACGGCTGCCGCGCGGACTGGTGCTGACAGATGAAGGCATGGCCCTGTTGCCCGGTGTCCGCGACAGTTTCGATCAGATCGCCCGCCTCCTCCACCGGTTCGATGGCGGGCCGGTGACCGAACCATTATCCGTGGGCGTGGTGGGCACCTTCGCAGCGGGGTGGCTGCTGGCGCGCATCGACGGGTTTCAGGAAGCCAACCCTTTCGTGGACCTGCGCCTGTCCACAAACAATAACCGTGTCGATATCCAGGCAGAGGGGCTGGACGCCGCGATCAAGTTTGGCGACGGCGCCTGGCATGGGATGGAAGTGCAGCCATTACTGGTGGCGCCAATGGCGCCGCTCTGCCTGCCATCGGTGGCCGCGCGACTGAAATCGCCGTCCGATCTGGCAGGGGAACGGCTTCTGCGCTCCTACCGGTCGGATGAATGGCCGCGCTGGTTTGCCGCTGCCGAGACACCCTGCCCGCCCCTCCGCGGGCCTGTCTTCGACAGTTCCTGGATCATGGTGGAAGCGGCATTACAGGGCCATGGTGTTGCCCTGGCCCCAGTCATGATGTTCAGCCGCGAGGTGGCGGCGGGCAGGCTGGTTCAGCCCTTTGCCACCACCATCACCCTGGGCCGCTACTGGTTGGTCTGGCCCAAATCACGCCCGCCGGGCCGCGGCCTGACCGCCTTTTCCGGCTGGCTGGCGGATCAATGCGGAAACTGGTTTACAGACGCGCCGCGTGCCAGCGCAGGTGATCTTCCATGAAGCTGGAAATGAAATAGTAAGAATGGTCGTACCCTTCCTGCATCCGCAGGGTCAGGCGGATGCCAGCCTTGGTACAGGCCTCTGCCAGCAGATGCGGCCGCAACTGGTTCTCCAGGAACCCATCCGCCGTACCCTGATCGACCAGCAATTCAGCAACCCACGCCCCGTCCTCGATCAAGGCCACCGCGTCATGCTGGCGCCAAAAGGCTTTATTGCTGCCCAGATAGGCCGGAAATGCCTTCTGACCCCAGGGTACCTGCGACGGCGCCACAATGGGGGCGAAGGCTGAGATCGATTTGAACCGGTCGGGATGGCGCAAAGCCACTGTCAGCGCACCATGCCCGCCCATGGAATGGCCGGTGATGCCCTGGCGCTCCAGATCGACGGGGAAATGCTCTGCCACCAGGGCTGGCAACTCTTCCGTCACATAAGACCACATACGGAAATGCGGCGCCCAAGGCGCCTCGGTGGCGTCCACATAAAAGCCTGCGCCCTGGCCTAGGTCCCAGGCGGCATCATCGGCCACGCCCTCGCCGCGCGGGCTGGTATCGGGGCAGATGATGATCAGACCCAGTTCCGCCGCCCAGCGCCGAAACTCTCCCTTCTCCGTGGCATTGGCATGGGTGCAGGTCAGGCCCGACAGGTACCAGATTACGGGGCATTTCACCCCGTCGGCCGCCTGCGGCGGGGTGAAGACGCTGAACACCATTTGCGTGCCGGTGGATGTCGAGGCATGGCGGTAAACGCCCTGCACACCGCCATGGGACCGGGTGGTGGAGACGGTTTCCAGGGTCATGGTCAATAAACCACCACGCTGCGGATGCTCTCACCCGCATGCATCAGGTCAAAGCCCTTGTTGATCTCTTCCAGGGTCAGGACATGGGTGATCATCGGGTCGATCTCGATCTTGCCCTGCATGTACCAATCCACGATCTTCGGCACATCGGTGCGTCCGCGGGCACCACCAAAGGCCGAGCCTTTCCACACGCGGCCCGTGACCAGTTGGAACGGGCGCGTCGAAATCTCCTTGCCGGCCTCTGCCACGCCAATGACCACCGACACGCCCCACCCGCGATGGCACGCTTCCAGCGCCTGTCGCATGACCAGGGTATTGCCGGTGCAGTCGAACGTGTAATCGGCCCCCCCCTCCGTCAATGCCACCAGATGCTGGACGATATCGCCCTGGATCTTCTGCGGGTTCACAAAATGGGTCATGCCGAAGCGCTGTCCCCATTCGGCCTTGCGGTCATTGATGTCGACACCGATGATCTTGTCGGCGCCCACCATGCGGGCCGCCTGGATGACATTCAGGCCAATACCGCCCAGGCCGAACACCACGACATTGGAACCCGGTTCCACCTTGGCCGTGTTGGTCACGGCCCCCACCCCCGTAGTGACGCCGCAACCAATATAGCAGGAGGACTGGAACGGCGCGTCTTCGCGGATCTTGGCGACCGCAATCTCCGGCAGGACGGTGAAGTTGGAGAAAGTGGAACAGCCCATATAGTGATAGATAGGCTGGCCCTTATAGCTGAACCGCGTGGTGCCGTCGGGCATCAGGCCCTTGCCCTGGGTCGCGCGGATGGCAGTACACAGGTTGGTCTTGCGCGACAGGCAGCTTTTGCACTGCCGGCATTCGGGGGTGTACAGCGGAATGACATGGTCGCCCGGCTTCAGGCTGGTGACCCCTGCCCCCACCTCCCGCACGATGCCGGCCCCTTCATGGCCCAGGATGGAGGGGAAGATGCCTTCGCTGTCGAACCCGTCCAGCGTGTAGGCATCGGTGTGGCAGATGCCCGTCGCCATGATCTCGATCAGCACCTCACCCGGCTTGGGCCCTTCCAGGTCCAGTTCGACGATCTCCAGCGGCTTCTTGGCCTCGAAAGCGACGGCGGCGCGGGTCTTCATAGCGGTTCTGTTCCGGTCATTGGGTCGGAGAAAACTCTATCCGGGCAGCGTGGCACGGACGGCATGGGGGCGACAATAGCTTGAATATCCCGGCAACGATCATGCAATTTAGCAAATGATTATTGCCATGTGGGAACAATCATGGGCTCCTGGGACGGGATCGACAGCTTCATCGCCGTCTGTGAAACGGAAAGCTTTTCTGCCGCCGCGACCCGTCTGGGTGTTTCCACCTCCCATGTCAGCCGGGAGGTGGCGCGGCTGGAGGATCGGCTGCAGGTGCGCCTGCTCTACCGAACGACCCGACGGGTCAGCGTCACCGATGCCGGCCGCACCTTCCTGGAACGCTGCCGCCGGCTGGTGGAGGAACGGGAGGAGGCATTCGCGGCCGTCAGCGAAAGCGATGGCGCCCCGCGCGGTCATCTGCGTCTCACCTGTTCCATTGCCTATGGGGAGCGGTTCATTGTGCCCCTGGTCAACCGCTTCCTGCTGTCCCATCCGCAATTGTCCGTCAGCATCGATCTGACCAACCGACTGGTGGATCTGGTGGGCGAAGGCTTTGATCTGGCGGTGCGTACCGGCGCCAGCCTGAATGACAGCCGGTTGATCGCCGTGCAGTTGACGTCCCGCCGTCGTTATCTCTGTGCTGCTCCCGCCTATCTGGAACAGGTTGGCGCGCCCGTCAGCCTCGATGATCTGGCCCGCCATGAATGCCTGACGGGGACCGCCGAACTCTGGCATTTCGATGATCATGGCCAGCAGGTCTCCTTCCGGCCCGCTGGCAATTGGCGTTGCAACAGCGGCTTTGCCGTGTTGGATGCCGCACGCCAGGGGCTGGGTCTTTGCCAACTCCCCGATTTCTATGTCGAAACGGACCTGGCCGCTGGAACCCTGGTCAGCCTGCTGGACCAGCACCGCCCACCCGATGAAGGCATCTGGGCCGTCTATCCCCACCGCCGCCACCTATCACCCAAGGTGTCATTGCTGGTCGACTATCTGAAACACCATGTCGGGCGGTTGTAGCGCCTTGGCGCTTCGCCGCCCATGCAGGCGAAACGCCGTCATTTAACCTGCATATCGACAGATCGCCGCCTTCCGATCGGCGGCGCCGGGCGGCACCATCTCCCCTAACAGTTTTCGGGAAACGGGGAGCAATATGAAGAACATCCTGCTGCTGGGCGCCGGCAAGATCGGCATCGCCATCACCCTGCTGCTGCGCCGGACCGGCGATTACACGGTCACCGTCGCCGACCACAGCGCCAACGCCTTGACGCGTTTTGCCGACCTGGGTGTGGACACGATCCAGTTGGACATTCATGACGGTGCAGCCCTGCGCGCGGCCATGGCCGGCAAATATGCGGTGCTGAACGCCCTGCCCTTCCACACCACGGCCACCGTCGCCTACGGCGCCTATGATGCCGGGATTCATTATTTCGACCTGACCGAGGATGTGGCCAGCACCCGCATTGTAAAGGAGGTGGCCGCCAAGGCCGGCAGCGCCTTTGTCCCGCAATGCGGTCTGGCTCCCGGTTTCGTCTCCATCGCCGCGCATGGCCTTGCCGCCGGCTTTGACAGCCTGCGCGATGTGCAGTTGCGCGTCGGCGCCTTGCCGCGTTATCCGACCAACGCCCTGAAATATAACCTGACCTGGTCCACCGACGGCCTGATCAACGAATATCTGAACCCGTGCGAGGCGGTGCAGGACGGCAAGAATGTTGAGCTGCCCCCCCTGGAAGACCTGGAAGAATTTGCACTGGAAGGTGTGACATACGAGGCGTTCAACACCTCGGGCGGCCTGGGTTCGCTGACCGAGACGCTGGCCGGCAAGGTGGAAAACCTGACCTACAAGTCGGTCCGCTATCCGGGCCATTGCGCCATCATCAAGTTGCTGGTGGAAGACTTGCGCCTGGGCCGCCGCCGCGACCTGTTGAAGGAAGTGCTGGAAGAGGCACTGCCCATCACCATGCAGGATGTGGTGTTGGTCTTCTGCACCGTCAGCGGCAAGCGCCATGGCCGCCTGGAACAGGAAAGCATCGTCCGCCACATCCATGGCGAGGAGGTCGAAGGCCATTTCCTGTCGGCCATTCAGATGAGCACAGCCGCCGGCATCTGCGCCATGCTGGACCTGCAGGCCGCCGGTCACCTGCCGTCCAAGGGTTTTGTCCGTCAGGAACAAATGCCGCTGGACCTGTTCCTTTCCAACCGTTTTGGAAAGGTTTATGCGTGACCCAAAATGGGGATGGGTGCCGTACCCGTCCCCATTTCCCATAAAGCATAAACAAACAGCCATCCATACCGGAGTTCCGCCCCATGTCCGCCACCGCCGCCCTTCTGGACCGTCTGGGCATTGCCCATCTCGTTGCCGACGGGGATATCGTGTCCCGCTCCCCCATTGATGGTGCCCGTCTGGGGGCCGTGAAAGCGCACAACGCCGCTGAGGTTGATGCCGCCCTGGCCCAGTCCGCCGCCGCCTTCAAGGCCTGGCGCACCGTCCCCGCCCCGCGCCGGGGCGAGTTGATCCGCTTGTTCGGTGAGGTGCTGCGCGAGCATAAGGCCGACTTAGGCGCGCTCGTCACGTTGGAAGCCGGCAAGATCGTCCAGGAAGGCCTGGGCGAAGTGCAGGAAATGATCGACATTTGCGACTTCGCCGTCGGCCTGTCGCGGCAGTTGCACGGCCTGACCATCGCGTCCGAACGTCCCCGTCACCGTATGGTGGAGACGTGGCAGCCGCTCGGCCCCGTCGCCATCATCACCGCCTTCAACTTCCCCGTGGCCGTCTGGGCCTGGAATGCGGCCCTGGCCTTGGTCTGCGGCGACCCGGTGATCTGGAAGCCCTCGGAAAAGACGCCGCTGACGGCACTGGCCACGCAGGCTTTGTTCGAAAAGGCCCTGGCCCGTTTCGGCGACGCGCCGGAAGGATTGTCGCAGTTGCTGTTCGGCCTGCGCGCGGTGGGTGAACAAATCGCCGCCGACCCCCGCGTGCCGCTCGTCAGCGCCACCGGTTCCACCCGCATGGGCCGCGAAGTGGCCCCGGTGGTCGCCAAGCGCTTTGGCCGGTCCATCCTGGAACTGGGCGGCAATAACGCCATGATCGTGACGCCCTCGGCCGATCTGAAACTGGCCGTGCGCGCCATCCTGTTCGCCGCCGTCGGCACCGCCGGTCAGCGCTGCACCACCCTGCGCCGCCTGATCGTGCATAATGACTGCTATGACAAGGTGGTGTCGGCGGTGAAGACGGCCTTCGCCGCCATTCAGCCGGGCGACCCGCGCCATGCGGGCACCCTGATGGGTCCGCTGATCGACAAGGCCGCCTTTGACGCCGTGACCAAGGCCCTGGAGGCCGCCAAGGCACAGGGCGGCACCGTGCATGGCGGTGGCCGCGCCCTTTCGGACATCTTCCCCGAGGCTTGGTACGCCTACCCCGCCATCGCGGAAATGCCGTCTCAGACGGAGATCGTGAAGCACGAGACCTTCGGCCCCATCCTCTATGTCCTGCGTTACAGCGACTTCGAGGAGGCCGTGGCGATGCAGAACGATGTGCCGCAGGGCCTGTCGTCCAGCATTATGACCCGTGACCTGCTGGAGGCGGAGCGCTTCCTGGCGCCCGATGGCTCCGACTGTGGTATCGCCAATGTTAATATGGGGCCCAGCGGTGCCGAAATCGGTGGCGCCTTCGGGGGGGAGAAAGAAACGGGCGGCGGTCGCGAAAGCGGGTCCGACAGTTGGAAGCAGTATATGCGCCGCCAGACCTCGGCTATCAATTACGGCACCTCGCTGCCGCTGGCCCAGGGGATTGAGTTCCCGGAGCTGTGATAGGATGCCGGGGCGGGTGGGCAACCATCCGCCCCGATGATCCGTTTTTTCGTTTTGCCAAGGCCCCCGATGGACGCCACCGACGCCCAACAGGATGCCGTTGATACGGCCCTGCTCGCCCTCCTGAAGGCCAATGCCCGCGAACCGGCGGCGTCGCTGGCCCGCAAACTCGGACTGGCGCGGTCGTCGGTGCAGGCCCGTATCGCCCGGCTGGAACGGCTGGGCATTATCCAGGGCTATACGCTGCGCCAGGATCCGGGCAGCAGCCGGCTGATCCGCGCCTATGTGCTGCTCTCCACCAATCCTAAGATGCTGTCGCGTATCGTGGCAGAGGTGAAGCGCATCACCGAGGTGGAAAGCCTGTCCGCCATCTCGGGCACCTACGACATGATGGCCGTCATTGCGGCGCAGTCGGTGCAGGATATCGACCGGGTTCTGGACCTGCTGGGGCAGGTGCAGGGGGTGGAACGCACCATGTCGTCCCTGGTCCTGTCGGACAAGTTCAGGCGATAGCGCGGCGCGCCAGCACTCCGACGAGATGCGCCCGATATGCCGCGTCGGCATGCATATCGCTGTTCAACCCCTCGGCGTCCAGCACCAAGCCATCCAGCGCATCCGCACTGAACCGTGCGCTCAGCGCCGCTTCCGCTGCGTGCCAGCGGAAGACGGAAGGCCCGGCACCCGTCACCGCCGCGCGAACCGCGTCCCCCCGCTTGGCGACAAATACGCCGGCCATCGCATAGCGGCTGGCCGGATTGGAAAACTTGGCATAGCGGGCATGGGAGGCGGCGGGGAAGAAGAGGGAGGTCATCACCTCGCCCGGCTGCAAGGCGGTTTCAAACAGGCCGGTGAAGAACGCACCGCCCGCAATATCCCGGCGGTCGGTGCGGATAATGGCATCCAGCGCGACCACCGCCGCCGGATAATCCGCCGCCGGGTCGGCATTGGCGATGGACCCGCCAATGGTGCCGCGGTTGCGCACCTGGGCATCGCCAATATGCGCCGCCAGATCGGCCAGCCCCGGCAGCACCGCGCGCACAAGCGCGTTACGGGCCACGGCGGCATGCGTCGCCATGGCGCCGATACGCACCCCGTCGCCCTCCGCCACAATCTCCCGCAATCCGGGAACGGCGGACAGATCCACCAGGGCGCTGGGCATGGCCAGACGCTGTTTCAGGGTGGGGATCAGGGTCTGGCCGCCCGCCAGGACCTTGGCATCCTCGTCCGCGATCAACAGCGCGACCACATCGGCCAGCGCAGTCGGGCGGTGATAATCGAACCCGTACATGGGCTTACCCTTCCCGCATGGCCTGGGCGCCAGCGCGCACAGCCTTGACGATATTCTGATATCCCGTACAGCGGCAGAGATTGCCCTCCAACCCTTCGCGGATCGTCGCCTCCTCCAGATCGCGGGCCGTCCGGGCCAACTCAATAGCCCCCATCACCATGCCCGGCGTACAGAACCCGCATTGCAGACCATGATGCTCCCGAAACGCCGCCTGCATCGGGTGCAAGGCCCCGTCCGGCCCCGTAATCCCCTCAATGGTCAGCACGTCGGCGCCATCGGCCTGGACCGCCAGTACGGCACAGCTTTTTACGGACAATCCGTCCAGATGTACCGTGCAGGCCCCGCACTGGCTGGTATCACACCCGACATGGGTGCCGGTCAGGCCCAGCTCATCGCGCAACAACTGCGACAGCAGCAGGCGCGGGTCCACCTCAAGGCTTACCGGTGCGCCATTCACGGTCAGAGTAATCGCAACGGACATGGGGCAAACCTCTCGCACTACAGCAGCCTGGGCCTTATCTGGCCCGCCGCCATACCCGTCGTCAATCCACCTCCTTCGGCGCCAGCAACAGATACATGGCCGGTGTCACCAGACGCGACAGCACCGTGGAAGAGATCAATCCACCGATGATGACCGCAGCCAACGGCGAATAGAGGCCCGAACCGCCCAGCGCCAGGGGCAGTAGACCGCCGATGGCGGTGACGGAGGTCAGCAGTACCGGCAAAAACCGTACCTCGCCCGCTTCCTCAATCGCAGCCTTCAGCGGCGTGCCGGCGCGGCGCAACTGGGTGGTGAAATCGACCAGCAGGATGGAGTTCTTGATCTCGATCCCGATCAGCGCGATGAAGCCGATCACGGCGGTGAAGGACAGGGTGTATCCAGTCACGAACAGCGCCACCATGCCGCCGATAATACCCAGCGGGATGACGCCGGCCACCACGGCGGTGGTGGCAAAACTGCGGAATTCCAGGATCAGGACGGCCATGATCCCGAACATAGCCACCAGGATGGCACCTGACAGGCCGGCGAAGCTTCGTGACCGGCTCTCTGCCTCTCCACCCGTCATCAACCGGTAACCCGGCGGCAAGGCCAGGGCTGAGAGCTGTTCGCCAATGGCACGGGTGACGCGGTCAGTGTTAAAGCCGGTGGCTGTGAAGGCCGTGATCGTCACTGCACGCTCACGGTTGAACCGATCAATGCGGGCAGGACCGGTGATAAAGTGCGGATCGCTGATCGCTGACAGCGGTACGGCCCCCGCCGCCCCCGGCACCCGGATATCGGCCAGCACATCCAGTTCATGCCGCCCCTCCATGGGCAGGCGCAGGGTGACGGGATAGTCATCGCCGTCGCTTTCCCGATAGGTCGCCACCGCTTCGCCGGACAGTGACAAGCGCACGGCGCGGTCCACCGCTCCCGCCGGCACACCCAGCACGCCCGCCTTGTCCAGGTCGATACCCAGATCCAGGTCGGTGCGGTCCAGGCGCAGCGGGTTGACCACGTCGCGCGATCCGGCCGTGCCCTCAATGATGGCGGTCACCTTGGCCGCCAGTTCCTTCAGGACCGGCAGTTCCGGGCCAAGGATACGGACCGCGATGGGCGCCTCAATCGGCGGGCCATTCTCGAACACCCGCACGATGATCTGCGCACCGGGATAGGCCGCCAACCGCGTCCGCAGCTTGTCCAGTTCCGCCGTGCTCTGCTTTCCCTTCCACTGCGTCAGGCCGACAAAGATCGCGCCATGGGTGGGGTCATCTTCGCGTGGGCTGATGTTGTAATAGATACGGGGATTGCCATGCCCGGCATTGGCCATGACAAAGCGCACATCCGGCATTTGCTTGACCTGTTCCTCAACGAACCTCACTGCCTTGTCGGTTTCCGCCAGCGGCGCACCGTCGGGCAGGTCGATCTCGATCAGGAATTGCGGAATATCGGCCGGTGGAAACAGGCTGAAACCGATACGCGGCACCAGGGCAATGGACCCCACAAACAGCAATGATGCGATCAGCACGGTGACGCCGGGCCTTTCCAAGGCTCTGTGCAGAACGGGGCGATAAACGGCATGGATGGCCCCCATCACCCATTGCAGGGCCTTGTTGCCCTCCGGGTCCTCGTGACGCGACAGGATGCGTGCGGCCAGGAACGGGATCATGGTCAGCGCCACGAATAAGGACGCGGCAACGGTGGCCAGCACTGACACAGGTAGCGACTTGATGAACTTGCCCGACCCTTCGGGCAGAAACATCAGCGGCAGGAACGCCAGCAACAGGGTGGCGGTGCAGCCCAGGACAGCGACGGCAATCTGCCGCGTGCCCTCAATCGCCGCTTCCTCCCGGCTTTTGCCCATGCGCAGGTGCCGGGCGATATTCTCGGTCACCACAATACTATCATCGACCAGCAGACCCAGTGACAGCACAAAGCCGGCAATGGATAATTGGTTCAACGTGAAGCCGGTGAAGTGCAAGACGGTCACGCCGATGGCCAGTGACAGCGGAATGGCCAGCATCACCACCAGCGATGCACGCAGACCCAGCGGGATCAGGGTGACCAGCACCAGTCCCAGCGCGATGGCGAAATCACGGAACAGGGTCGATAGGCGTTTGGCCACATTCTCTGACTGATCGAATCCACGCTCTAACTGGATATTGGGCGGCAGGGTTCGCTCAAACGCATCCAGTGCCTGATAGGTGGCTTTCTTCAGATCGAAGATATTCTGGCCCGGCTTCTGGTTGGCCGTGATGAAAACAGCCCGCTTGCCACTGAACCGCGCAATATGGTTGGCTTCATCCGCCGCCCAGGTGACCTCGGCCACATCGCGCACCCGTACCACGCGGCCGTCGGCCGCTCGTACAACCGTGTTGGCAATATCGTCCAGCGTGTCGAAATCGCCCTCGGTCTTCACCGTAAAGCGCCGTTCCCCGGCATGCAGGGCGCCCAGCGGCACCGCCGCCCCTTCTGCCTTCAAGGCATCGGCCACCGCCGTGACGGGCAGGCGCAGTTCGGCCAGTCGCCCCGCATCAATGGCGACACGAACCTCTGTCCGCTCTTCTCCCCATATCTCGCTTTCCCAGACGCCGGGAACCCGGTCGATGATATCGCGCAGATCATCGGCACGTTTGCGCAACTCCAAGGCCGACACGCCGTCGCCAACCAGGGCCACCTGCATGAAATTGGTCAGCGCTGTATTGAACTTCTTCACCTCCAGCCGGACCAGACCCGCTGGCAGGGTGGGGCGTATGGCATTCACCTCCCGCACCACCTGATCGTATTTGCGCTCTGCATCAGCGGACCAGTCGAACTCGACGGTGATCACCGCCACGCCGTCCCTTGTCCGCGAGGTGAGTTTGGTAATGTCATCCAGACTGTCGATGGCATCTTCCAGCGGGTCGGTGACCTGCTTTTCCAAATCAATCGTATCGGCCCCCGGCAGAACCGCGACCACCAGCACCGTGGGAATGGGAAAGCTGGGATCTTCGGCACGCGGGATGGACAGAAGCGAGCTGACGCCCATGGCGGCCAGCATGGCGAACAGGACCAGTGTGAATTGCCACTGGCGCACGGAGAAAGCGGCGATATTGCCCATGGCTTATTTCCCCGCCGGTGCGATGCTGATGGCACTATCGGGCCGCAGGTAGGCACCACCGGCGGAGACCACCTGTTCGCCTTCCGCCAGACCGGCCGCGACCAGCAGATCGGCACCACGCAGACCCGCCACCTTCACTTGCCGCCGTTCCACCCCCTTGCCATCGGCCTTTACGACATAAAGGGTGGCCAGATCGCCGAACCCTTCGATAATGGCCGACGCCGGTACGGCCAGAGGTGGTGGGGTATTGCCTGATTTCGGGGCGATGAACAGGGTGACGATGCGTCCACTGGACAGATCGGCCGGGGCTTCGGGCAGGGTCACTTCCACATCGAACACCCCGGTGCCCGTCGCGCTTTTGGCGGCGATGCGGGTCACCTGGCCCGTCAGCTTACCGTTGGGCAGGGCCAGTTCCACTGCATTGCCAGTGCCGATAAGGGCCACATCGCGGTCGGACAGGCCGGCGCGCACGATGACCCCGCTTTCTCGATCCCCAATGACCAGGGCCGTCGTGCCGGCGGGTACGATCTGCCCTGGTTCCAGCGGTCGGGCCAGAACCACGCCATCGGCGGGGGCCGAAATCTCCGACAGGCCGCGGTTGAAGGCGATGGCGTCACGGTCGGCCTGCGCCGTGTCCAGTGCCGACTTGGCGGCATCCACCCGCGCCTTTTCCACAAAGCCCTTGGCAACCAGCGGCAGCAGCCGGTCAAGATCCTGCCGCGCCTTCGTGACGCGCGCATCGGCGGCGCGCAACTGCGCATCCACCTCTGTCACCTGGATACGGGCCAGACGTTGGCCGCGCGTCACCGGATCGGCGATATCAACCTGGAACCCCTCTACCTTACCCGCCACCTTGAAGGAGAGCGGGATCTCCCGCTTGAAAGCGATGGTGCCGGTCGCTTTCACCCATTCCGCCTCTGGTGCAGGGCGCGCGGCACTGACTGTAACGGGTACAGGCGGGGTCGCGGGGGCCGCTTGTGCTGCGTCGGGATCATCCTTGCCGCATGCGGAAAGGGCCAGAACAAGGATCAGGAGAAGGGACGCGCGCAGCATGGCACACCTAACCTAACATCGATAAGTTTACGGTGTTAGGTTTAGTCCGGCTGCGCTATAGGTCAATAGGAATTTTGAGAGTTGATGGCATGGTTAACAAAAAAGGCACACGCGCTGTCAATCCGGGCAAGCGGACGCGGCTTCCCGCCGCTGAACGGCGCGCCCAGATCCTGGCTGTGGCCCGCGACCTGTTCGTGACCCAGGGATTTGAACAGGCCAGCATGCGCCGCATTGCCGATGCCGCTGGCATTACACCGACGGCGATTTACGATCATTTCGCAGACAAGGAAGCGCTGCTGACCGCCATCGCGGCAGACTTCTTTGATGGTCTGGTGGCGGCCATGACCATGCCGCCGGATGCGGCGACCGACCCGTTGGGCCTGCTGCGGCAATTGATGATCAATTATGTACGCTATGGACTGGCGCACCCGAACGAATACCGCCTGGTCTTCATGACCAGCCTGTCGCGCTTCGTGCCCACCTTGGGCCATCGCGGCCTGCCCTGCTCTGGCGTGGTGCCGGAAGAGGTGGCGCAGAAAACCGTTAAGGCCATGCAATCCTTCGGCATCTTGCAGACCGGGATTGAGCGGTTGGTGGCCGCCGGCCTGCTGCGTGGCGACGACCCGGAAGGCTTCGCCGACAGCGTCTGGGCCATGGGCCACGGCATCGTCTCCCTGATCATCACCAAGGGCGACAGCAACTTCACCCCCATCGACCGCTGGATCGACACATCCATCGGAATATTGATGGAGGGGATGCGGCCGCGTTAACCGACCCCGCCGCCCACCTCTTCCAGATAGACCTTGGCCATTTCCGCATAATGCGGCGCGATGGACATCTGCATCCGGATGTCATCCTCGGTCAGGAGGCGCAGGAATCTGGCGGGGCTGCCGCCCCACAATTCACCTGCCTTCACCCGCTTACCGGGCGTGACCAGGGCACCGGCGGCCACCATCGCCCCCGCTTCCACCACCGCGCCATCCATGACACAGGCCTTCATGCCGATGAAGGCCCCATCCTCCACCACACAGCCATGCAGCAGGGCCAGATGACCGACGGTGACATTGTCACCGATGGTGGTGCTGAACCGGTTGCGGGTGCAGTGGACGACGCTGCCATCCTGGATATTGCTGTTGCGGCCAATGCGGATGGCGTTGACGTCACCGCGAACGGTGACGCCGAACCACAGGTTGGTCCCCGCCCCGATCTCGACATCGCCGATGATGGTCGCATTGGCCAGAAAGACCGACGGGTCGATCACGGGCAGCTTGCCCCTGAAGGGCAGGATGGTGGGGATGGGACGGGAATGGATCACGGGAACACCGGCACGACATCCAGGCCCAAGGTCTCGTCAAACCCGTTCATGATGTTGAAATTCTGTACGGCCTGACCCGAGGCCCCCTTCATCAGATTGTCGATGACAGAGACCAGGATGGCGCGGCCCGGTATGCGGTCGGCGAAGACATTGATCAGCGACAGGTTGGACCCGGCGACATGGCGCGTCTGCGGGCCGACACCGGGGGCCAGCAGCTTCACGAACGCCGCACCGGCATAGGCCTTTTCCAGGGACGCCCGCAAGGCCGCCACATCCACCCCGTCCTTCAGGCGGACATAGGTGGTGGCCATCATGCCCCGGTTCATAGGGATCAGGTGCGGGGTGAAGGCGATGCGGATATCGCCGCGACCGGCGGCCCAGCCCAGGCTCTGCTCAATCTCTGGCGCGTGGCGGTGCGAGGCAATGCCATAGGCATGCATACCCTCCGCCACTTCGCAATAAAGGCTGCCCTGCTTGGCATCGCGGCCCGCACCTGACACGCCCGACTTGGCGTCGATGATGATGTCATCGGCGGAGATCAGCCCGTCCTTCAGCAGCGGCAGCAGCGGCAGCAGCGAAGCGGTGGGATAGCAGCCCGGATTAGCGACCAGCCTTGCCTTAGACACCTGTTCACGCGCCACTTCCGACAGGCCATAAACGGCGTTTTCTTGCAGATCGACGGCCTTGTGCGCGTGGCCATACCATTCGGCATAGGTATCGACATTGAACAGCCGGAAATCCGCCGACAGGTCACAGACGCGGACATGGGGCGGCAGGCCGGCGATCACCTCCTGCGTGGTGCCATGCGGGAGGCCGCAGAACACAAAATCCACCTCGTCCCAGTTCACATCGGCGATCTTGGTCAGGACCGGCAGGTCATAGGGGGCCAGATGGGGAAACACCTCGGCCACCGGCTTTCCGGCCGCGCGTTCGCCCGTCAGGGCCGTGATGCGCACACGCGGATGGCGCAACAGCAATCGCATCAGCTCGGCACCCGTATAGCCGGAAGCGCCCAGAATGGCGACGCGGACGGGAGTGGAGGCGGAAGCGGTGCTCATTGACGATGGTCTCCTGCTGAACGGATGGGCACCCAGATTGGCACCCGTCCGTTACAAATACAGCTTCATGCCCTCATGCGAAGCATCAAAGCCAAGGCGCTGGTAGAACCTGTGTGCATCGGTCCGCCGCTTGTCGGTGGTCAACTGCACCAGTCCGCAGCCGCGCGCGCGGGCCAGGTCGATGCAATTCTCCATCAAAATGGCGCCCAATCCCTTGGACCGCAGGTTGGCGGCCACCCGCACTGCCTCGATGGTGCAGCGGCGCATCCCTTTACGACCCAGGCCGCGGGCATAGTTCAGTTGCGCCATGCCCACCACACGCCCATCCAGATCCAGAATCAGGATTTCGGCATTGGGGTCCAGGATGATCTCATCCCACGCCTCATAATAGGGTTCCAGGTCGGTCGACTGCTCACGCCCCTGGCCCAGCAGGTCGTCGGTCAGCAGCGCCACCATCTCCGGCACGTCCCGACGCTGGGCCACGCGCACAACGATTTCATCCTTGATCGACATCAGGTCCCCCGGCTGATTACAGGGGGCAATGTACCAGGGATGACATCAGACAGGTGCCGATAGTTTATCGCGCAGCGCCCACTGCGAGCAATTGCGATGAATTCGCATTTTCAGGCTGGTATGTGCGAGTGATTTGCAGTAGCTTACCGCCATCGTTCTGGTGACCGGGGCCGCTGTCCGATCATGTATGTCTGCATCTGCAACGCCATCAACTGCAAGACCGTGCGTCATAGCGTGGAGAATGGCGCGTCCAGTGTGGCCAGTGTGTTCAAGGCTTGCGGCAAGACCCCGCAATGCGGCCGCTGTTTCACCACGATCCGGGAAATGGTGGGCGATGCCCGCCCCGCCCATGGCTGCACTGGCCATTCCCATGCCATCGCGGCGGAATAATCGGGGTCATTGACCTCAACAGACACGCAGTGTGGTCATGGAGCACGGGACCTTACCCTCTCCATAACGATTGCCGCGCTCGGCTCGTTCCTGCTTTTCTTCCTCGACCACGGCCTTCTCTGCTTCGATACGGCGGGCCCGTTCTTCCTGGATCTCCCGCAGGCCGGCATCATTTTTATCCAGGCGTCCCCCCAGCAGGCGCAGATGGCGCTCGGCCGCGACAAAGAGCGGCTCCTCGCTGGTTGAGCCATCCAGGCGCGGGGCCTCCTCCTCGCTGCCCGACACATACACCACCCGGAACAGGCCATACGCCTCCTCATGCCGGCCAATTTCCTGATGGATCAAAGCCAGTTGATAGCGGGCACCCATATCTTCCGGGTCCTCCTGGGCCAATCGGCCATAGAATTCCAGGGCCATGACGTAATCCCGCGCCTGCAGCGCCGCCCGCCCCCGGTCCGTGTCATCATTCATGAAAGGGTTTATCGGCTGCGCCCAGCGTGGTGACAGGCATCCCGGCAGAAGGACCAGAACGGACAGGGCCATGCACAGGGCGGGCAGACGGCGGATCATGCAATCCTCAAGATCGGAAAGACGCGGTTCGTCTTATCCTAGCACGATGACGTGATCCGTCACCGGTCGCGCGAAAGCATAGTGTCCAACGCGCTCCTGCTGACCTATCCTGGGAGCAATGAGACAGGGGTGGGCATGTTGCTGGACGAATCCGCCGCGCAAATCGATCACGCGATCCTGACGGCCGATCGCGGTATGCGGACCCTTCTCCTGTTCTGGTGGCACCTGAAGCGGGGCAATCCCGGCACCGCACTACCCACCCGCACCCAGATGGACCCCTGTGCCCTGCCGCGGTCCATCCTCCCGGTCATGTTCATCTATGAACGTCTTGGGGATGGACGATTGCGTTGCCGCCTGTCAGGGACCCGCCTGCGTGACCTGTTCGGTCAGGATGGCACAGGTCTTTGTCTGGACCAGTTGATCATCCCGGCCGCTGTGCCCGGACGCAGCGCATTGTTCCATCAATGCCTGGATAGCGGGCTGCCCTTGTTCTATCGCGGTTTCCTGGGGCCGGCTGGACGGAGCTGGCGGGGGTTCAACCGTCTGCTGCTGCCGGTATCGGTCAAGCCGGGCGCAGCGGCAACACAGATCATGGGCATGGTCCGCGTCTTTGACCCACCGCCGGGCGCCCCTGCACTGGACGGTGCTGACAGTGACGGTCTGCTCAGCGCCCGGTTGCTGGACGATGCCACCTGCGCCAGCCTCGCCGGGACCTGACCGGCAAGCGTTCCCCTTGATCAATCAGGCCCGACGGTGCGCGGGATCACGCGGCTGCCAGCACCGGTGCCGTTGCCTCATCCAGGCGAAACTGGACCCGCAGGACACCATTCTCCGTGCTGACGGTACGCCCCCGCAGGGAGCCGCAACTCAGTCCCATCAACACCACCTCATCCCCTGGGTCCACCGAAAGGGTTGTGCGGATGGCCGCCCCGGCCGCTGACAGATCAGTGATACGCCCCGGTTGACGCCCGCCCCTTGGCCCCGACAGTTCGACGGCCAGATCAACAATCCGGCGTTCATAGGCGCGGCGTTCACCGGCCCTGTCCATGGCTGACAGGAAATCCTCCACCTCCTGGCGCAACTGTTCGGCCTGTTCAGACAGTTCCCCGGCCGCGGCGTGCAACTGTGACGAAGCCGAAAGGGTGAACTGCGCACCCTCACGCACCGCGCCAATGCTTTCCGATACCTCGCCCGTGCGCCGCGCCGCTTCATGAACGTTACGGCTGATCTCGGCGGTTGCGGCCTCCTGTTGGTTAACCGCACCGGCAATCGCGCTCGAATTCCGACCGATATTATCAATAATGTCGGCAATGGTCGCAATCATACCAGCGGCATCGTCGGCCGCTTCTTTGACCGCCCGGGCCTGGGTGCTGATATCCTCCGTGGCCCGCGCCGTCTGTCCGGACAGGTTCTTGACCTCGCTGGCCACGACGGCAAAACCCTTGCCGGCCTCGCCGGCACGGGCGGCCTCAATCGTAGCGTTCAGGGCCAGAAGATTTGTCTGGCTGGCAATCTCACTGATCAGGCTTACAACACCCTGCACATTGGCCACAACCGCTGACAATTCGCCGACAACCCGTCGGGCATTGTGGGCCTTTTCCACAGCTTCAGCGGTAATCCGGCCGGTAATGCCCACCTGCCGACCGATCTCTGCGCTGGACGCGGACAGTTCCTCGGTCGCAGCCGCGACGGTCTGTGCATTGTCGCGGGCAACCTGGGCGCTGTCGGCAACAGTGGTGGACTGGTGTCCCGTCATTTCCGCCTGCTGCTGCAACCCGCCGGATGTCGCCTCCAACTCGGTCGCTGCCGCCGCCACCGTGCGCAGTTTACCCGCCACCGCTAACTTGAAGTCGCGGGTCAGCACCTCCAGCGCGGCGCGGCGGCGTTCCTTGGCCTCCTCCTCCCGCTGCTTGTCCTCCTCCAGCGCGCGGGCGCGCAGGGCATTCTCGCGGAAAATGGCGATCGCACCGGCCATGGCGCCAATCTCATTGGTGACCTTGGCATCAGGCACCTCGACTTCCAGTTTTCCCGCCGCCAGATCCCGCATAACATTGGTCAGGGCCGACAAGGGGCGGGCCAGGGTCCGAGCCACGGCACTGGCACAGGCCGCCGATAGGCCCCCCAACACGATCACTGCAATTATCTGGATCAACAGCATCTGCCGATGTTTACGGCCTACATCATCCAGATAGACCCCGGACCCGATGACCCAGTTCCATTCCGGGACCAGCATGACAAAGGAGATTTTGTCCACCGGCTCGTCAAAACCGGGTTTGGGCCATTTATAAGGCACAAAACCCGCCTTGTCAGGACCGGTTGCCACCCGGACCATATCGCGGAACATCAGCGTTCCCGCCGGGTCCTTGAAGTCTGACATGTCCTTGCCATCCAGGTCGGCCTTGATCGGATGCATGACCATTCGATGGGCAGTGTCATTGACCCAGACATACTCGCCATCAAAACGCATCGCCTTCACAGCCGCCAGCGCACGGGCCTGGGCTTCTGCCCGGCTCAGGGTTCCAGCCTGTTCCTGGGCGGCATAGGATGTGACGATACCCCTGGCCGCCGTCGCTGCCGCCTGAGCACTGCTGTTATAGCGTTCCTGGAGCTGTGTATATTGCTGCTCACTGGTCAGGGCCGCAAACGCCATCAGACCAATTAGCAAGATCATGACAATCAAACCCAGCCGGGTTGAGATAGCACTATTATGAAACCACTGCGAAATATTCACCAACCACACCATTTTACCACCCGCCGAAGCCCTGGAATTTGTGAATAGCTATTCATGTCTCTGCGGTCGCCTGTATCATGGATGTCACTTTTTCAAGCAAGGTTGATTTTTTTGATTGGCGCCAAAGCGGGGTTCATCTGTGGTTAACCCAACCGCCAATGTCTTGATCTGGCGGGATCTTATGATCAGATTGTGGGAGGCGCATTGGGTTGCAGTCGGACGGTGTGGCGAACGATGCGTCACTCCGCCACAGGCAACGATCACTCCACTCTGCAATCAGGGATTACAATGGTGGCACCCTTCACCTTGCTGGGTCTGGATCATATCGTCCTGCGGGTCTATGATATCGACCGAATGCTGGGGTTTTACCAGACCGTCCTGGGCTGCACCCTGGAAAGGGTGCAGGCTAAAATTGGCCTTTATCAATTGCGGGCCGGGCGGCAACTGATTGATCTGATCCCCTTGGACGGCGAGTTGGGCCGGACAGGTGGGGCCGGGCCGGGACCGGAAGGCCGAAACCTGGAGCATTTCTGCCTGGAAATCACGCCTTTCGACGATCGTGTTATTCGCGCACATCTGGCCCGGCATGGCGTGACCATGGGCAGCACGGCTATCCGCAACGGGGCAACAGGGGAAGGTCCGTCGATCTACCTGACTGATCCGGAAGGCAATACCCTTGAATTGAAAGGAACGCCGTAAGCGGGCACCGGCCTAGGGGGCGGCCCGGCGAGGGCGCCCTATCGCAAGGATGTTTGAGGGCGATGGTTGCCCCACGCGCCACACTGTGCTGCCGAACCACCGGTAGTCGCTGCGGCCGATTGAAACCGTCTGATCGGTCCAATCACGGGAACGCCGCCTTAGCAATGACGCCAGCCGCCGACCCCCAGGTCTGTTTCCGCCCCTTCAAGGCCAAGAAGGTCGAGACCCGGTTCGCCCTCCACCACCTTGCCGATGCGGGTCACCTTGATCCCAGCATTAATGCCAGCGGCAGCAATATCTTCGGCCTTGTCAGCCGGGGCGGTGAAGGCAACTTCGTAATCATCGCCGCCAGTCAGAACAACCCGGCGCAGGGCCGGCACCCCGACCAGCAGACGCAGGGCCGCGCCGGACAGGGGGACGGCTTGAGTATCCACCTGTAAGCGCACCTTGCTGGTCACGGCCAGATGCCGCAGGTCTGCAACCAGCCCGTCTGAAATATCGAGCGCCGCCGTCCCAAACACGCGCAAAGAGGCAACAAGGTCCAGGCGGGGCAACGGACGGTGCAGGCGCGACAGCAGATAGGCGCGGTCACCCTCCGGTATCGGCTGGGTTAACGCCCCTTGCACCAACCGCAGCCCCAGGGCGGCATCGCCGATGGAACCGGTGACGAACAGGGCATCACCCACCCTTGCACCCTTACGGCGGATCATCCGATTGCACGGCACCAGACCCAGAGCCGTGACGGTCAGCGATAATGGTCCGGATGTCGAAACCGAATCACCGCCCAGCAGGTTGATCCTGAATTGGCGCTGCGCCTCGCCCAGCCCCTTGGCAAAAGCCTCGACCCACTCATCACCGATCGTTTTTGGTAAGGCCGTGACGAGGGAATAGGCCAACGGCTCCGCGCCCTTGGCGGCCAGATCCGACATGTTAACGGCCAGGAGCTTCCAGGCAAGGTCGGCCGGATTGTCATGGGGCAGGAAATGCACGCCAGAGACCATGGCATCGGTGGTCACCACCAATTGCTGATCATAGGGCACGTCCAGAACAGCGGCATCATCCGTCAGATCAAAGGCGCCGGGTACGCCCATGGCCAGGGGCCGGAAGAACCGTTCGATCCGGCCGAATTCACCCAGACTGACAGGCGCGCCTTGGTCGGTCACAGCTCGCCGCCCTTGCCCGCCGGCTTGGTGTTCATCTCGCTTGCACGCAGGATGCGGGCCAGCTTGTCCAGAACGCCATTGACCATACCCGGCTCTCGCCCCGCGAAGAACGCGTGAGCGACGTCGATATAGTCATTAATGATGATGTGGGGAGCAACGGCAGTATTGGCCAGCAGTTCCCAAGAGCCCGCCCGCAGAATGGCGCGCAGCAGCAGTTCCATGCGGTCCAGCGACCATTGCCGGTCCAGCAGACCGCCCAGATGCTGATCCACTTCGGCCAGACGGCCCTGCACCCCACGCACGATATCCGCGAACAGGGTTGGGTCGGCGGTCACAAACTCCTCGCCATCCTGTTCCTGGCCGATGCGGTGGCGGGCGAATTCATGGATCACCGTATCACTGGAGGCACCGGCCAGATCAATCTGGTAAAGGCCCTGAACGGCAGCCAGACGGGCAGCCGAACGGCGGGCCTTGGCAGACCCGGTGGGCTTGATCTTGGGCGCCGGTTCAGGGGCGACCGGGGGGGTGATCTTCTTGCGCGGCGGCATCTTGGAACCTGGAAACTCAGCGTGAATAAAGACGGAACTGTTTTTTCAGTTCGATCATCTGAAGGCAGGCATTGGCGGCAAAACCGCCTTTGTTCTTCTGGTTGACGGCGGCGCGGGCCCAGGCTTGCTCGTAATTTTCAGTGGTGAGAATGCCGTTGCCGATAGCCAGCGTATGGCGTAGGGCCAAATCGGACAGGCCGCGGGCGCTTTCCTGACAGACATAGTCATAATGCGTCGTCTCGCCCCGGATGACGCAGCCAAGCGCCACATAGCCGTCGAAACGGCGACGACCGGAATAGAAATCCATAGAGCGGACGGAGAACTGAATGGCGGCAGGGATCTCATAGGCGCCGGGCACCTGAAAAATCTCGTAGGTGGCACCGACCGCCTCCAGAGCACCGACGGCGCCCTTCACCAGCTCGTCCGCGAGGTCCTCATAAAAACGAGCCTCAACGATCATGATATGGGGCGCGTCAGCCATGGGGGCCATCCAGTTGGTCATGGTGGAAGGATCAGAAGGGGGTGGGTATGGCCCGTTGGCCGACAATGGTCAACCCATAGCCTTCGAGGCCCACCACCGTCTTTTTGGTATTGCTCAGCAGCACCATATTCTTCACGCCCAGATCATTCAGGATCTGGGCACCGATGCCATAGTCGCGCAGCTCCCCGTTCAGTTCGCCATTGCCATTATCAATGGCGCGCAGCCGGTCGGCCAGGGAGAAGGGCTGAGCATCGCGCATCAGAACGATGACACCGCGCCCTTCCTCGCCGATCGCCTTCATGGCTGCTTCCAGGCTTCCCACCGGCCCATGCCGGCTGTCGGCCAGGAGATCTTTGACGATGTTCAGGGAATGCATGCGCACGGGCACCGGCACAGCGTCATGGATATCGCCCTTGACCAGCGCGATATGCTCCGCCCCGCTGATGCGGTTGCGATAGACGATCATTTCAAAGCGGCCGCCGAAATGGCTATCCAGCACGGTGCGGTAGGAGCGTTCGATGATGGTTTCCGTGCGGCGGCGATAGGCGATCAGGTCGGCAATCGTGCCGATTTTCAGCCCATGCAACTGCGCGAACTTCACCAGGTCCGGCATGCGGGCCATGGTGCCGTCATCATTCATGATCTCGCAGATCACGCCCGCCGCCGGCAGGCCGGCCAGACGGGAGAAGTCCACCGACGCCTCAGTATGGCCCGCACGGACCAGCGTGCCGCCATCGCGCGCCAGTAGCGGGAAAACATGGCCGGGCGTGACGATATCGCGGCTATCGACATTCGGGTCGATGGCGACCTGGATGGTCCGGGCACGATCGGCAGCACTGATGCCGGTTGTGACGCCCGTCCGCGCCTCGATCGACACCGTGAAGGCCGTCTGATGGCGGGTGCCGTTCTGCTGTGCCATCAGGGGCAGACGCAGACGTTCATTCATCGGGCTGTCAATGGCCAGACAGATCAGGCCGCGGCCGAAACGGGCCATGAAATTAATGGCTTCCGGCGTGGCGGCAGAGGCGGGGATGACCAGATCGCCCTCATTCTCCCGGTCTTCATCATCGACCAGGATGAACATGCGGCCCTGGCGGGCCTCCTCGATCAGCTCCTCGGTGCTGGACAGCACGGGACGGTCGTCCTCGGTCAGACGGGTTTCGATGGCCGACATGTCGTTAAGCGTCCTTCCCCACCAGCCGCGCGACATAACGCGCCAGCATGTCCACTTCCAGATTGATGCGTGCCCCCGGCCCGATCAGGCCGAAGGTCGTCTGTTCTGCGGTGTGCGGGATGATGTTGACGCCAAAAACATCATCATCAACCTCGTTCACTGTCAACGACACACCGTTCAAGGCCACAGAGCCCTTGGCCGCGATGAACCGCTTCAGGCTCTGCGGCACGCGGAACCGCCAGCGCTGGCTGTCACCATCAGGCGTGACAGACACAACCGTGCCCACCCCGTCGACATGGCCATAGACCAGATGGCCGCCCAGCTCATCGCCCAGCTTCAGCGAGCGTTCCAGGTTCAGCGGCGTGCCGACAATCCAGTCGCCAACCGTCGTCTTGGCGATGGTTTCAGCGGACACATCCACCCGATAGGCATCGGCCAGCTTCTCCACGACGGTCAGGCAGACCCCGTTGGAAGCAATGGACGCGCCCATGGCCACGCTGTTCAGGTCGAACCGCGTTTGGATGGTCAGTCTCAGGTCGCCACGGCGCTCGATCTCCACGACGCGGCCGACATCGGTGATGATTCCAGTAAACATGGGCATAACCTAGGGCTTGACGCGTCAATGCGCGAGGGGGCGATGGATGCGCGGGGCGCATGGCGGGATGGGGGTAATGGGATGCGCGGCGGAACAGGCTACCGTCAATCCACCCACTTCACCGCCAGCTTCTGGAAAATATCCACCAAACCGGGTTCACTGACCAGCGCCACGGCCTCATCAGGGGTGAACCATCGCCGTTCCCGCTGTCCCTGTTCCGGCCAGTCGGTAAACTCTGTCATCACCTCAAGTGCATGGACTGTTACGTCGCAGGTGACGGTCGACCCATCATCCATGCGCTTTTCATACGTATATTCGCCGACAGGCCTTTTCTTGATCTTGCCGCGCACGCCCGCTTCCTCGAACGCCTCAATGGCGGCCATGTCCTGCGGCTCAATATTTTTTTTGGCCCAGCCTTTAGGGATGATCCACCGCCGCGTCTCGCGTGATGTGACCAAGAGGATCTGCGGGCCGGTTTCGGTCATGCGGAACGGCAGGGCCGCATGCTGGACAGTATGTTTTCGATCACCCATTGACTAATTCTACACCCCGAACGAACCGCCTGAATAGCTATCCGTTCTTGGTTGCGACGGATAATCACCCAGTATCCTGGCCTAACATGATTTTTTTGTGACAATTACATTACAACGCCATGCTGTTCAATGTTACACAGTTGGTCAGGCAGACGCTACGTGCCGCCGACATCCGATAGGATATGATAAAGACTATCACGATGGGCGTGGAACTGCGGCGTCTGGTCCTGGTCGCCCTGGAGATCGTCTTCGACGGGTTGACGTCCCTGTTCTGACCCGGTCACCATGGCCCTGTTCTGCAAACAGGAACTGGTCATGCTGCGATTTGTTTATCTTCTCGCCTGTCTGCTGCTGTCGGTTCCCACACGGGCCGCCGATCCACCGCCCGTCTTGACGTACAAGGACATGTTGGCCAGGCCGGCAGTGACAGGTGGACTTCGACTGACCTATGGCAGCGATGCGCAACAGTTCGGCGATCTCTGGCTGCCGTCCAGCCCCGGCCCGCACCCGGTCCTGATCCTGATCCATGGCGGTTGCTGGCTTGGGGATGTGCCCGCCTTCGATCTGATGAACCCTATGGCCAAGGCACTCAGCACCGCAGGGGTGGCCGTCTGGAACATCGAATATCGCCGCTTGGGTCAAGACGGCGGGGGTTATCCCGGCACCTTCCAGGATACAGCCGCAGCCATCGACCATCTACGCAGACTAGCAGGACAGCATCGACTGGATTTGTCGCGGGTGGCCGTCGCCGGCCATTCCGCCGGTGGTCATCTGGCTGTCTGGGCCGCAGGACGCGCACGGCTGCCGGCGGACAGCCCGTTGAAAACGCCCAACCCGCTGCCCCTGCGCGGTGTTGTCTCCCTGGCCGGCATTGTTGATCTGCGGGATTATCGGGAACGGGGCCCTTCCGCCTGCGGCGGGCCCGCTACGGTGGACCGGCTGATCGACGCCGCCCGTCGCGGGGATGCTGCCTACGCCGATACCTCACCGGGCGAAGCCCCGGTTACCGACTTGGCCCTGACCCTTATTTCCGGCACACGCGACATCATCGTCCCCCCCACCTTCGCGCAGCATTATGCAGCAAAGGCTGGTGGCCCCGATCTGCGGGAGCTGGAGATTGATGACGCCGGACATTTTGAGCTGATCGACCCGCAATCAGCGGCCTGGCCGGTGATCCAGGCCGAGATCCGCGACCGACTGCGACGATGATACCCAATCACGGGATAATGAACCGCGGGGTGGCGGTGCTGGCGATGGAGGCCCAGGGAACGGTCCCGATCCTTGCGGCCGGGTATAGGGGTCAGAATCTCAGCGTTGCTGCCACCCGCCATGTCCGGCCGCTCAGGGGTTCATACTCACCATCCCCTTCGACATCCCACCCATCGGCGTTGAACAGGTTCTGCACCTGGGCGCGCAGGGCCATGGCCTGCTCCCCCAGCATGATCTCCCGCCGTACACCCAGATCGACCAGGGTAAAGGCGGGGGCATCGGCCAGATTGTCCCCGCGCGCCGTTGTCCGCGCCCGATGGTCAACTGTCATGTCGACCGACAGCCCGTTCAGGAAGTCGGGGGCGTAATCGACACTGCCTTGCCATTGCAGCGCGGTCTGCCCCACGGGCCGCCGCCCAATCAGCCCAGTGCGCACCTCCGGCCCCGACACGACCGGATCCAGTAGCACCGCGCCCAGCACGACCGACAGGCCCGGCACCGGTTCCCCGGACAGAGAGGCCTCCACGCCGCGATGCCGGACCTGGCCCAGGAAACCATAAAGGCCGTCCGCGTCCACCCCATCATAGGGACGGCGCACATCAAAGGCGGAACTGGTTAAGGTCAAGGGCCCCAGCCTCAGGCGCAGCCCCAATTCGCGTTGTGTCGTCTGCACGGCGGGCAATACGCTGTTCCGATTGATCGCGGTGATCGGAGCAGATCCGCTTTCTTCCAGCCCGCGTGAGTAGCTGGCATAGGTGACAATCCCCTGATCGAACCGCCAGGCCACCACCGCATTATAAAGCCATGGCGCCGAGGTGCCCCGCGCACGTCCCCCGGCACCCGGCCGCGTGGTTTTGGTATAGTCGGCCTTCTGCACACCGGCACCAATATCCAACCGCCCGTCCCAGGACAAGTTATAGGCCAACCCCAGTGTATATTGCTGGACCCGGTCACGATCCTGCGGCCGGTCAAAGGCAACAGCAGGCCGTCGGACAACGGGCGGCTGGTCAAGCGGCCAGCGGCCATAGGCGATGTCCACATCACCGCCCTTGCGGCTTTTTTTGGTGAGGCCACGCCCGGCGAGGCTTAGAGTATGACCCGCCTGCCCCGACAGCCATTGATAGGCGACCGATGCCTCGCCCGACAGGGCAGCGTAGCGGGTTGCGGGCAACAGGACATGCAGCATTTCGCCCTCCCGCGTCTGGTTTACCGACAACAAGGCAAAAGCGTCATAAGGCAGGCGCTGCACCGACCGGAACAAGCCGGCGCGTGCCACCAGACCGTCGGCCAGACCGGCATCCAGAATGACCCCCTGATTTTCAACCGCATAGGCCCAGTCACCCCAGGCCAGGCTATGGTCCACGTTGCGGTCGATCCGCGGTGGCAGGTAGGGGCCTTCTGGAAGGTAGCTGGGCACAACTTCGCTGTCGCGCATCTGGTCCCAATCGGCAAAGGCCGTCAGGCTCACATCGTCGCTGATCTGCCAGCGCGGTACAAAACCCGCCGACCATGCCCGCTGATCCCCACCAAAATCACCATTCTGGTCAGGATAGGCCGCCAGCCCAGCGGCCAGACTGAAGCGGCCGTCGGCGCTGACATAACCGGTGTCCAGGTGCAGATAGGGCGAAAGGTGCGGGTCGATGCCCAGCACCAGTTCCGCTCCCGTTTCACTCGGGCGACGTAAGGACAGGTCGGCAATACCCGATGGTGCGGGAAACAGCAGGCCGACCGTGTTCAGGCCGACACGAATGCTCGTTGCCTCCACCACCCGGTCTGACAACATTCCCTGTTGCGAAATGTACAGCCCTTCCACACGGACATTACCGGCACTGTCGGGGCTGAACCCACGCACATTGCCGGCATCATACAGGCCGATGGACTCCGTCCCCACCCGCAAGCCGAACGCATCGGTCGCGTTGCGGACGACATTGTCATCGCTGCCATCCTGCGCCCAGGCCGTTGCTGCCCCTATCAGCAGGGCCGCTGCCGAGATTGCCAGCGACCGGGCGGAAAACGTCACACCAACCATGGGATCACTGCCTATTTTTGGTTAACCCTTTTTTTTAAGCGAGGTGCATATAGCACAGGCCCAATACATCCGTCATCGGATATATTTAGCCGGCGCGCTGTTCAAGCGGGGACCTTTTTCAATCACCCTATGCGATTGAACAGTTTCGCAAAACCGCATCCTTGGGTTAGCTGTGGAAAGTGCGCGCGCGACAGGAGAAGGCGAAGTGACCGCGGACCGCCCTGTGGTAAGTCGGCTGACGGCCGGTTATGTAATTGCCTTGACGCTGATCGCGTTCCTATCTGGCGGGGCCCACCTGCTGCTGGATCATGTCATTGCCGAACAGCACGACGCTGCCACCATCATCAATGTCGCGGGTCGTCAACGCATGTTGTCGCAGCGTATTGCGCTGCTGAGCACTGATCTGCGCCAAGGCGATGAGAGCGCTCGCCAACCCTTGCTGGATGCCATCGGCCTGATGCGCCAATCACAAGACGCGCTGGTGCATGGTAAGGGTCTGGGCATCACCAACCCGTTACCGCCAGAGGCGCGATCACATTATTTCGATGGTCGTACCGGCCTGGACCTTGCGGTCCGTACCTTTCTGGGTGAGGCGGAACGCTTTGCCATCAACCGCGATGAACTGGCCTATCAGCGCGTCCACAGCGCGGCGCGCAGCACCCTTCTGCCCACCCTCGATCATGCGGTCGGTATTTTTGAAGCCAAGGCCAATGGCCGCACGCACTGGCTGCAACAAGCACAGCAGGTGGTGATGGCCATTCTGCTGACCACAGTTCTGGCGACGATGGTATTGATTTTCCGCCCCCTGGTGACCCGGTTGCGGCGTTATGTCGGGCGCTTGTTCGATCTGGCCCGCAGCGACAGCCTGACCGGTCTGCCCAATCGCCGTTTCCTGGTGGATGCCGGAGAGGCCGCGATCATCCAGGCCCGGCGCGACGGCGCCGATCTGTCCTGCCTGATGGTGGATCTGGACCATTTCACGGCAATCAATGACCGGTACGGGCGTGCCACCGGCGATGCCATCCTGATCCGTTTCGCCGACATCGTACAGACAACGCTGCGCCAGGGCGATCTGATCGGTCGCACGGGGGGTGAAGAATTCACCATCCTGCTGCCGGGCGCGGGAGAGGCCGGGGCTTTGCTGGTCGCTGAGAAGCTGCGCAGCCTGCTGGAGTCCGACCGCAGCGACGGGCTTCCGGCCTTTACCACCAGCATCGGTGTCAGCAGCCTGTCGGGCGACGACCGGGGCCTGACCGACCTGCTGTCGCGGGCCGATGCTGCCCTTTATGTTGCCAAGGGGCTGGGCCGAAACCGCGTGCGTTTTGAAGCCGCGCGCCCGTCCAGCCTGTATGGCGCCGTCCACATGGCGTGAACGACGCCTTTGGTCCCCCGCACCATGGGCTTCAATCCAGTCCGGTCAGCGCCTCCCGGATTGTTTCCACGATCTGATCGATCTGTGCCGTTTCCACGATCAGCGGCGGTGACAGGGCAATAATGTCGCCCGTGGTGCGGATCAGTACACCCTTTTCGAAACATTTCAGGAAGGTACTGAAGGCACGCTTTGTTGGCTGCCCAGGCAGGGGGTCCAGTTCAATGGCGCCGATCAGGCCCAGATTGCGGATATCGACCACATGCCGCGCATCCTTCAGTGAATGCACCGCTGCCGCCCAATAGGCATTCAGATCGGCTGCCCGCGTCAGCAGCCCTTCATCCTTATAGAGTTTCAAGGTGGCAAGACCGGCCGCCGCTGCCAGCGGGTGGCCGGAATAAGTGTAGCCGTGAAACAGCTCGATCATATGCTCCGCCCCGGTCATGAAGGCGTCATAGATCTTCTTTTGGAAAAACACCGCCCCCATGGGAACCGTGGCATTGGTCAGGCCCTTGGCCGCCGTGATGATATCAGGGACGACACCGAAATAATCGGTGGCAAAGGGCGTGCCCAAGCGGCCGAACCCCGTGATCACCTCATCAAAAATCAGCAGCAGCCCGTGCTTGTCACAGATGGCGCGCAGACGTTCCAAATATCCTTTGGGCGGAACCAGCACACCGGTTGAACAGGCCACCGGTTCCACGATGACGGCGGCGATGGTGCTGGCATCATGCAGCGCCACAATGCGCTCCAACTCATCCGCCAGATGCGCGCCCCATTCCGGCTGGCCTATGGAAAAGGCCTGCCGTGACCGGTCATGCGTATGCGGCAGATGGTCAACGCCAGGCAACATGGCGCCGAACGCCTTGCGGTTGGTGACGATACCGCCAACGGAAATGCCGCCGAACCCGACACCATGATATCCCCTTTCGCGCCCGATAAAACGGGTGCGTTGTCCTTCACCGCGCGCGCGGTGATAGGCCAGCGCCACCTTCAGGGCCGTATCCACCGATTCCGACCCGGAATTGGTGAAGAATACATGGTCCAGACCAGCGGGCAGCAACGCCGTCAGTTGCGAGGCAAAGTCGAACGCGCCTGGATGGCCCATCTGAAAAGCCGGGGCATAGTCCATCTCCGCCGCCTGCGCCTGGATCGCTTTCACAATCTCCGGCCGGCAATGGCCAGCATTCACGCACCACAGGCCTGCCGTGCCATCGAGCACGCGGCGCCCATCATCGGTGCGGTAATACATGCCGCTGGCAGAGACCAGCATACGCGGCGCCTGCTTGAACTGCCTGTTCGCGGTGAAGGGCATCCAGAAAGCGTCGAGATTGTTGGTGGACGGGTGCGCTGATCCGGTCACGACACACGGGCTCCATCTTGTTCACGATGGGCGCAAGGATGACATAGAACTGTTGGGCGGTGTGCAGGAAGTTCGCGGGTGGCGGCTGTCACAAGAAATGAACCGCTAGGAAATGGTGCTCGCTACCGGACTCGAACCGGTACGCCCCGAAGGACAACAGATTTTAAGTCTGTGGCGTCTACCATTCCGCCAAGCGAGCCCGCGACAATGAACCGGAAGCTAGCCGAAGGCAGCCCAGGATTGCAAGGCCCGAGGTTGTCCGCCACATTGCCATCACATGCCGTTCAGAAAGGCCCAGCCAGGAGGCTAGGGCAACAAGAGGTGATACACCATGCTGATCCGCGACGCGGTCGACAGCGACGCTGCCGCCATCGCCGCCATCTATAATGACGCCGTGGTCAACACAACTGCCATCTGGAATGAGGTGACGGTGACGGCGGACAACCGTGCCGCCTGGATGGCGGATCGGCGGCGGATGGGGTATCCAGTGCTGGTGGCCGTCGACGACAGGGAGCAGAGCGTGATCGGTTACGCCTCATTTGGTGACTGGCGCGCCTTTGATGGCTATCGCCAGACGGTTGAACATTCCGTCTATGTCCGGCATGACCGGCGCGGTGGCGGCATCGGCCGGGCATTGCTGCTGGCCCTGGTCGACAGGGCACGTGGGATCGGCAAACATGTGATGGTCGCTGCAATCGAAGCGGGGAACAGGAGCTCCATTGCTTTGCATGAAAAGTTGGGCTTCCAGCGCACAGGCCTGATGCCGCAGGTCGGCATGAAGTTCGGGCGCTGGTTGGATCTGGCCTTTCTGCAACTGATCCTGGACGACCGCCCCACTCCGGGGGCGTGAACGCAGATGGCAAGCCACAGAACGGGCACGGGGGGGGGCCTTGCAGGCCTGTCCCTCCCACCCCACATGCGGAAGATGACAGAAAACCAGATCCTGGCCCTCATTTCCTCCGTCTTGGTGCTGATCCTGCTGTTACGCGGGTCGCGGCTGCCAAACAGGGGGGTGCTGCCACAGATCGCCATCTGGTTGGCGATCTTCGCGTTGCTGGGCCTCAGCTATAAGGTGTTTCAGCCAACCTGATGGCCCGCCAGCCTCACACGGCTGGTGGAACACCCGTCTTGGCCGGGCGGCGGCGATATTTGCGCCACCGCGACAGCAATTCGTCGAACGGCTTCAGCAGGCGATCCTGCAACCCCGGATCGCCTTCCAGCTTGCCAAAGACAAAGGCCCCCGCCTCCAGCGTTGATACGCTTTCCTTGCGCGGTTCCTTGCGGACATTGCCATAAGCGGAGCGGAAGTCGGGATGAATGACGATCCGGCGCAACTTCAGCATCCAGGCATTGCGCCACCACAGGGTCTTGGCTTGGGCCCAGGTCCCGTCGATCAGGACAATGCCTTCCAGATCGGACAGAATCAGATCGCTATCGGGGGCCACATCCTTGCGCCCAAACACGGCGATGCCGCCGCGCGGCACCTTGGCCACTTCTTCTTTGGCGCCCATGAACAGTACGCCCCAGCGCTTGGCCTCTACCTGCCGACCCAGCGCCTTTGACAAGGATGGCCAGGACAGGCCGATCTTCACAACACTGTTTTCAATCTGGCCAGCCAGCAGCCGGGCGGTGCCCAGTTCCACATCCTGTTCCTGCGGGTGCATCAGGATCAGCAATTGCAGGCGCGTGCGTTCGGGTACCAGATCGGCGCACAGGCACAGTTCCTGGGGCTTGCCACAGCGGGTGCAGGGCGGCGGCGGGGCGGGCGGCGGCGGAAGGATCAGATCGTCTTCATGCATGGTGAGAGGGACCATAGCGCATCACGCGCCCGCATGGCAGGGGGTGGGCACGCAATGCGGCCATGGCAAGGCGTACGACCGCGGACCCCATCCATGCTTGCCACAGGCCCCAGACATTGGGATGGCGGATTTGCCGCGCAGGCCGGGCATCGTGTAAGGTGGCGGCCTGATAGTGGTTCCCGTTCTCGAAAGTACCGTTCACGATGACCCAGGCCGAAACCGCCGACGAATACGAAGACACGCGCTCGATCAAGCTGCACAAGCCCGACGATTTTGACGGCATGCGCCGGGCGGGCCGTCTGGCTGCCGCCACGCTGGATTACATCGCACCTTTCGTGGTTCCTGGCGCAGTGACAGAAGAACTGGACGACAAGATCCTGGCCTTTGTGGAGGCCAATGGCGGTAAATCAGCAACCGTGGGTTACAAGGGCTACACCAAAGCCTCCTGCATCTCCATTAATCATGTGGTCTGCCACGGCATTCCAGGACCAAAACGACTGGTGAACGGCGATATCGCCAATATTGACGTGACGGTGATCGTGGATGGCTGGTTCGGTGATACCAGCCGCATGTATATGGTAGGCGATGTGCCACTGAAGGCCCGCCGGTTGGTCGACGTAACCTATGAAGCGATGATGCGCGGTATTTCAGTGGTGAAGCCGGGCGCAACGCTGGGCGATATCGGCCATGCCATCCAATCCTATGCCGAGAGTTTCCGCTATTCTGTGGTGCGTGATTTCTGTGGCCATGGTCTTGGCCGCGTCTTCCATGATGCACCCTCGGTGCTGCATTATGGTCAGAAGGGCCGGGGGGCCGTTCTGGAAGAAGGCATGTTCTTCACCATCGAACCGATGATCAATGCCGGCGGCTATGCGGTGAAGGTCCTGTCCGATGGCTGGACTGCGGTAACGCGGGACAAAAGCCTGTCGGCACAGTTTGAACATTCAATCGGCGTCACCAAGGATGGGTTTGAGATTTTCACCCTCTCCCCCGCCGGGCACACCAAGCCGCCTTACGCGTAAATCCCGTTCCGCTTCCCGTCTGGCATCCATCGCAACCCACTGCTACACTTGTAGGCTGGTGGGGTGCGATGGTCATACACATCATGAGTGTGGCGGGATGGCAGTGAAACGCGCAGGCAAGGCCCGACTGGACGACACAGGCGGACGGGCACTGGTGCCCGATGATGATCTGTTGGGCGCCCTGCTGGCCGGCAAACCTCCCCCGACCCGCCTGCAATCAGCCGCCGAGGCCGCGCCGGAAGAAACAGAAAAGCCGCACTTTCATGGCCATCGCGACCGGCTGCGCCAACGCTTTTTGACCGCCGGTCCCGATGCCCTGGCGGATTATGAATTACTGGAACTGCTGCTGTTTCAGGCTATCCCCCGCAAGGATATCAAGCCGCTGGCCAAGGAACTGATGGCCGTCTTCGGATCACTGTGGGCAGTGACGCAAGCGCCGGCAGACAGCCTGCGCAACCGTTTCAACTTTTCCGATGCAACCATTGCCCATATCCGTGTCGTCGGGGCCATCAGTCTGCGCATGGCGCGGCAGCAGGTGATGGGCCAGCCGATCCTGTCCTCCTGGCAGAGACTTTTGGATTACTGCGCCGGGGCCATGGCGCATGAACCGGTGGAACAGTTCAGGCTGCTGTTCCTGGACCGCAAGAACACTCTGATCGCCGACGAGGTACAGCAGCGCGGCACCGTGGACCACACGCCGGTCTACCCACGCGAAGTGGTTCGGCGCGCGCTGGAGTTGGGGGCCAGCGCCGTGATCCTGGTGCATAACCATCCAAGCGGCGACCCCACCCCCAGTCGCGCTGATGTCGAGATGACCAAACAGATCGTATCCGCCGCCACGGCCCTGGGCGTGGTCATTCATGACCATGTCATCATCGGCAAAGGTGGCAATTATGTCAGCTTCAAGAGCGCCGGCCTAATGTAAGGGCGGGCCGCCAGAGGAGGGCGGAGAACGCCGGAACCGCTGACCTGAAGCTGACTTCCCCGCCGCAGCAAAATATTAGGTTGTAGCGCAGCAGCGGGATCCTTGCACAAAGCAATGATTGTTGAATTATGCAACATGCATTTTTCCAATTTGCATTATGCAACATGTCGGCGTGTGGGTAATCCTACCTGATAGGCCCAGAAACCCTCAACTTCCACGCTTCGCCATCACTTGGCACG